>NZ_PJCH01000001.1 GCF_002943565.1 Hyphococcus luteus
CGGGATAGGCCCCGAGCGGCTGATGCGCGGAAAGCATGTCGTTATAAGCGGTGACGATGGCGATGTTCGGCCCGCCGCCTTTCGCAAGCGCGCGTTTTTCATCGGCCCCGCAGGCCGCGGCGGCGTGCGCAAGGTTTCCACACGATACGTGCGAGCGATGCGGGCCTTCCGAGGCGGCCGCGCGCATCTGTTTCAGATACGCCTCGCGCGTCTTCCGGCTTTTCTCGCGCACGCGGTCCGTCACCCGCGCCAGAACGTCATTCAGTTTCGCCACAGAAACTCCTTCGCCAAGCCCTTCACGGGGCCCAGCATACAGACAAATCGGGCCGCATGCGGATAATCGCGCGAACAGGCATGTCTTCGACCGGCCCGGCTTTTAACGCCTGCTCGAATACGCTTCGCTTTTCCACGCCCGTCATCAATAAACAGATATAATGCGCTTCGCTAACCGCGCCGAGTGTCAGCGTCATGCGATCGAGATGCTCTCCGGTCACGGCGCTTTTTTGCGCTTTCACCGCCGCAAGGCGCACGCCGCCGGCGTCAAGCGCACGACCGAGGCCCTGCGCATGAGGAAACCACGACGCCGTATGCCCGTCCGGCCCCATGCCGAGCACGACCACATCGAAAGATCCTTTCACTGTTTCATAGCGGGCTTCCGCCGCGGCCAAGCCTTCCGCCGGGGTCGGCGCATCGGACCACATCCCCACAAAGCGAACATCCGCGGCCCTGTTTTGTTGCAGCTTGGCGCACACGAAACTTTCATTCGAGCCCTCTTCGCCCGGCGCGACCCAGCGTTCATCCACCAAGGCCGCCGTCACGTTCGCCCAATCGAGATCGCGTTTCGACAAAGCCTCGTAAAGGCCCGCCGGCGTCGACCCGCCGGAAAGCGCCATCGCCGCCCCGCCCCGCTCTTCGAGCGCCCGGCGCAAGCGGTCTGCAACATCACCGGCAAGTTGCTCCGCCATGTCATCGCGCGAGGCAAAGTCGATCCGTTTCACCTCAGACGCCCTCGAACCATTCGCGCCCGTCCCGGTCGAGCATCATCGCCGCCTGAGCCGGGCCTTCCGTTCCGGCAGCGTATGCGTAAGCCGGCGTGCCGTCGGCCTCCCACGCCTCAAGAATGCCGTCGACCCAGCGCCACGCCGCCTCGACTTCGTCGCGCCGCATGAAAAGCGCGAGATCGCCGCGCACCACCGCCATCAAGAGCCGCTCATAAGCGTCCGGATAGCGCGCCTTGAATGCGTCGGCGTAAGAAAGGTTCAACGGCACATAGCGAAGACGCATGCCGCCCGGCCCGGGATCCTTGGTCACCAGCAACAACCGCACGCCCTCATCGGGCTGCAACCGGATGACCATGCGCGTCGGCGGCAAGGGCCCGCCGTCATTGATGAGCGCGTGGGCGACTTCCTTGAACTGAATGATAATCTCCGAACGCCGGTCTTTCATGCGTTTGCCGGTGCGCAGGTAAATCGGCATGCCCTTCCAGCGCCAGTTGTCGATATTGGCTTTGATGGCGACGAAGGTTTCGGTCGTGCTTTCAGCGCCCAACTCTTCGGCGTAACCCGGCGCCACTTCGCTGTCCGCGGCGCCCTTGCCGTACTGGCCGCGCACCGTTGTCTGGCGCGCATTGTCTTTCGTGATCGGCCGCAGCGCGCGCAACACCTTGATCTTTTCATCGCGCAGCGTGTCCGGCGAAAGGTCGAGCGGCGGCTCCATGGCGACGAGACATAAAAGCTGCAACAGATGGTTCTGCACCATGTCGCGCAGAGCCCCGGCCTTGTCGTAATAGCTGGCCCGCCCGCCCGCGCCGATGGATTCAGCCACCGTGATCTCGATATGATCGATGGCGTTGGCGTTCCACACCGGCTCGAAGAGCGAGTTCATGAAACGCAGCACGATCAGGTTCTGCACCGTCTCCTTGCCCAGATAATGATCGATGCGGAAAATCGACTCTTCCTCGAAGACCGCGCCCACCGCCTCGTTGATGGCGTGCGCGCTTTGAAGATCCGTGCCGATGGGCTTTTCAAGAACGATGCGCGCGCCGGGCGACTTCAATCCCGCCGCATCGATATTGGCGCTGACGGCGCCGTAAAGGCCGGGCGCGAGCGCGAGATAAAACACCCGCTGCTTGTCTTCTCCGCCGGAGAGCAGGTCTTTCAGCCGGGCCCAGCCCTCGCCGCCCTCTTTGACCGCGTCAAGCTCCGCATAATAAAGCTGGCTTGCGAAAGCCGCCCATTCGCTGTCGTCGATGATCTCATCGGGATGGAATTTGCGGAAACTTTCGATCGCCAGCTTGCGGAACGCGTCATCATCCATGGCCGTGCGCGATACGCCGACGATTTTCGATTCCGCCGGAATCTGGTTGTCGCGCCAGCGGTGAAACAACGCCGGAATGAGCTTGCGCAAAGACAGATCGCCCGCCGCCCCGAACACAACAAGATCGAAAGCGGTCACCGGAATGAAGTGCGGGCTGTAGGGGGATTTAACCAAAATTCTAAATTCCTAGGCCCCACAAAAATGAAGATCGGTTATCCGCCCCGCATGCCGTCGGCGTACATGGCGAATAGACCAATCATGGCATTCACACCAACGGTCGTATTCGAAGATCACACAAGGTTAAACGGCACAACGCGAAAGGCTGGTCATTAAGGCAGCGCGCATGATGCGAATTCCACAGAGCGCCTCTCAAGAGGCGCGATTTGCCGATAAAGTTGCAAGATACAAAGCGCCGTCAAGCGGATCACCGAGCGGTTCACATAACTGCGCTACGGTTCTTTCCCGTAGCCATGGCTTGTAGCGCGGCGCAAGGCCGCCAACGAGGGCGCAGTTAGGTGCGCCTTTGGCAAAAATCGACTCTATAAATCGCTCAATATGCCGCACGGCATCCTCCACGATCGAACGAGCGATTTCATCATCCTGCTCTGCAAAATCCATAACTAAAGGAGCAAGCAGAGCATAGTCGCGCGGGACCGCGCCATCCATCCATGCAATCGCCTCAGCTGTGCTGTTTTTGAAACGGTTCATTATCGACGCGCTCAGAGGCGTCGGCTTTGTACGCCCGTCTAATGCTCTCAATGCATGCCGCATCGCACTCAACCCCAGCGCAGCGCCGCTTCCCTCATCTGATATAGGGAATCCATACCCGCCCATTGTGGTGACAACACCTCCAATTCGAATGTGTCCAATGCTTCCTGTGCCAATGATCAAAATGGCGCCGTCTCGACCTTTATGGGCGCCAAAGTTTGCAATTGCCGCGTCTGTTTCAACCAAAAACGCACGCACCGGGAATTGGATATTCTCCACCAAATCGCGCATTCCCGGACGAGAAATGCCTGCTATGCCAAGCCCCATATAAGTTTCCGACAACGCGCTTCTTGGCAACTTCGCCGCTTCCAATACGCTGTCTGTAACAGAACAGATCCTCTCGCTCAGCTTTTGGACGCCAATCCTGGCGTTTGCCGCGCCAGTCTCCGCCTCACCTAAGACGACGCCGTCCGCGCTTGTAAGCCGGGCCCGGCATTTCGTACCTCCTGCATCGATACCAATCAAATAGGTCACGCGACCCGAACCTTTTCCTGCGCCTGCTTGCCAAGCGCGCAAATGAATGCCGACGCTGCAACACCGATGATGAGTTGCCAGGGAAATGCAAGCATTTTGAAAGATTCTGGAAAACCGAGACTATCTACAACGTAACTTTGCTGGATTAATATGACTACAAATCCGGAAAGCAGCGCAAAATAAATGGAAAGCGCCGACCCCCGCCTGGAAAAGACAGCCACAAAATAGACGCCAATCAATCCCGCATATGCAAATGTCATCACAGAAAGAGCGAACTCAAGCAGCGCCATATTCGTATACCGTTGCCAGTAAAAACATAGCACCGCCATGAACGCCAACAATACCGCGAATATCGCCATGCCAAAGCGACCAGCAATAACATAATGCGCAGCCGACGGCGTCTGTTTTGACCGCCCCTCTTTCCATGGCTTGTAAAAATCGCTCACCAAGACGGACGACATTGCGTTTAAACCCGATGTTATGGTGGAGATCGCGGCCGCCAGCACTCCCGCCGTCACCAATCCACGCACCCCCGACGGCATTTCAGAAAGAATATACGACATGAACACGGTAATTTTTTCACCGTCAAATTGGTCGATAAAGTTCCCGTCTTGACCAAGCCCCGTAAGTTCAGGACGGTTATAGAATAAATACAACAATTGCCCGATGAGTATAAATACAAATACAATCGGCGCTGCGGCAAGCGAAGACCAGACGAGCGCGCGTCGGCTTTCTTTTACGTTTCGACAGGTCAACAGCCGCTGAGTGGTATCCTGATCCAGCCCGTAGTTTCCAAGATACAACAAAAACACACCAGTGATTATCGCCCAAACCGTAAATGGTTCGCCAAGATCCATTCTAAAGTCTAAAATTGTGAGCTTACTTTGTTCCGTTGGCGCTGCAGCCAACGCCGCAGCCACCTCCGAAGGCGACATATTCAACTGCCCCCAAAGACTTGCCAGCGCCAACACCGCGGCGAAAAAATAAACCAAAAACTGCCCGAGGTCGCTCCAAATTACAGAACGGATGCCCCCAGAGAGCGTCATCGCGACGCCTATACTAACAATCAGGAATATCCCGAAAAAGACGCTACCCGGCGCAACGTCAAAGAATAACATCATAGACACAGCAACAGCGGCAAGGTACAGGCGCGCGCCATTGGCGAAAACACGACCAATGAGATACATCGCTCCCGCCGCCCTCTTTGCGCCGACTCCATATCGGAGGGCCAGGAGTTCATACACAGTCGTTACATTCAGACTATAAAAACGCGTCATCAAGAAATGAGCAACAAATAACGCCGCCATAATCGCGCCGATGTAAGAAGCCAGATAGGTAAAGTCCCCACGATAGCCGTAATCGGGCCCGCCCAAGAAGGTCGCGGCTGACTGTGTCGTGGCCAGCACAGACAGCATGACAGCCCATAAGGACATTTGCCTTCCGCCCAGGAAATAGTCTTCCATATTCGACGTCTTGCGGCGCGAAAGGACGACCCCTCCGCCGAGAGCAAGCATGATGTAGATCCCGATGATGATCCAGTCGATCAGCGAAAGCGGCGATTGCACTTAACTTATCCTCACTGGGCTTTCACAGCATGCCGAGGCGACTCATCTTGGTCATCGACGACACGACCGCCTACTCTGAATATATGCAAATGTGTGCTCGCACACATTTATGCAATCAGAAATACGCGAAGAGGGTGGAGCCGCATCGCTGCAATCTGCCCCCCCTCAACACGCATCGCCGCTTCTAAAACTTAGCGGTTACAGAGGCGCCGAACGCTCGCCCAATGGGATCGTATTCACTGAGGGTGCCATAAAAGTTCCCTCCCCCTTGCGGCAATGGCGGCTGCTTGTCGAACAGGTTTTTAATTCCAGCCGTAATCCGGACATCCTCGGTAACGTTGTAGATCGCTGTCAGATCAAAATAGTTCTGGGCGGACAGCTTATCTGCACGGTTATCGGCGTTTACGACGCTGCCGATACGGCGCCAGGAGAGTTGCGCCGCAAAGGGACCGTTTTCCCAATCGAAATCTGCGCGATGCTTGTAATCAGGCTGCAGAAAAGTTGCGAAGTCGCCACTACAGGTGCCGCCAAAGGTGCCCTTGCAATCGACGGCCGCAACTGTCGCGTTTGGCTGCCGGCTTTGAGCGATCACAATCGTGTTGGCATAGCTAATCGAAAAGTCATGACCGAAATCACCCAAGGATGACAATGGCAGCACGAGCTTAACATCAAATGCTTCCTGTTTAAGACTGGAAAGATTGAAATCGTTGACCAACGCCTTGCTGATAAGACCGGTAACGGGGTCTCGCAAAACCGCGCCGCAAAGCGGGTTGTCTGGCGACGGATTATCGATGTAGCAATTCTGAAGGGCCGCTGCAGGCTGGATCTGACTTACTGCGTCCGTGATCTCAATGTTGATATAGTCGACGACAAGGCTTGCGCCCGGCAAAAGGTCCGGCGTCAGAATAACCCCGGCGGTGATCGTTTTGCCTTTCTCCGGTTTGATGTCCGGATTGCCGCCGAAACTGTAGATTGCCTGACTTGAATCAAACATAGTTCCGGGAGCCGGCGCGCCAAAGGCAGCACATTGCGTCGCATCACCGCTCCCATCCAAACACGGGTCCCCATTAAAGCGTCCTGCAAAGCGCGGCACAAAACTCGGGCTCGCAGGGTCAAATAGCGCCAGCGACAACTGATTTTCCGGCCCCGCAAACTCCCCTAAGTTCGGCGAGCGGACAGTTGTTTGCCTTTGTCCGCGGAATCTTATCTGATCATTGACGATCCAGGTGCCTCCGAATTTATCTGCGTCGCCGACGCCGGTCGTTGAAAAGTCAAAGCGACGATACGCACCTTCGAAATTCAACTGCTGCACAAAGGGCAGGTCTGAGAGCAGCGGAACCAGAATTTCGCCGAATGCCTCATTTGTATCAAAAGATGCATCGATACTACTGACTCCTCCCAGACCAAAGGCAAGGCCGTTCTGGAGCGCGACTCCGGGCGTTTGGCGCCCGGTTTCTCTTCGATATTCATACCCGGCGGCGAAATCAACCGGCCCCGCCGGCAATTGAAACAGGTCGGCGGAACTGCCCGAGACAACGAGCGATGCGACAAACTGGTCGCGTTTCCTGGAAGAGTGTATGATCTCGGAGCCAAAATCACTAAAATCTGCGTCGGGACCGAAAATGTCTACCGTATCCGCAAGCGCAGCGAATCGATTCGCGCCGCTTGCATCGTTAACGATCGCATTCCCCAGAATGCGGGCAGTCTCATCGGTGCTGCCATATTGGGCATACGCGTCCCAGGACAAATTATCCGTCAACGCTCCGCGAAGCCCGCCCTTAAACTGATATGTGTTGCGGTTGACTTTGGTGCGTTGCATTCCAAGACCCAGATTGCGCTCGACATTCACAAGCGCTTCACCGTCCACGAAAGTAAGCAGCCCCATCGCTTCAGCCGGAATGTATGGGTTCGTTTCAGAGATGACGACTTCTTGATTGACGCTTATGGGCGTTTGGCCCGTTGAGCCTGCGCCGGTGACTTTTACATTCGTGAACTGGGCGCGCCCGTAAAACTCGACATCCGGAGACAGCTCGAATTTATATAGAGTGCTTGCGTGCAGCCTTTCCATAGGCTGAATCAGATATCGATCAGGAGTAACATCCACAGTTTGACGAGTTGTTTGAAACTGTCCCTCGTCATCAAATGCAAAGAAATTATCTGAAGCCACATCCGTAAAATTACCGCCTTCGGAAGGAATAAACGTGGCCGATCCAGAGGTGAACTCACGCTCACCCGCCAGAAGCTCAAATCGCTTCGTGTATCCTACATACCCTACGACATGCCCTCTGCCGTCAAAAAACTCCGCACCGACAATAACTTCTGAATTAACGCTCTCAGCGCCGCCGTCAGCCACTTCCCCTGTGGCGGACAATTGGAGCCCTTCAAATTCGTCGTTCAAGATGAAATTCACAACTCCCGATACCGCATCGGCGCCATAAATGGCTGCGGCGCCGCCGGTGAGCACGTCGACCCTCTTAATCAAACCGGTGGGCAAAGTGTTGGTATCGACCGTATTGCGAAAACTGAATGGCGTGGCTCTGGTCCCGTTGATCAAAACGAGCGTTCGATTTTGTCCCAGACCGCGTAAATCTATAGTAGAGGCTCCCAGGGATAAACCGTCTGTCGCGCCGGTTGCATTGGCGCCGCCCCCAGCTTGCGGCAAGCGACGGAACACGTCTTCGACAGTGACAGAGCGATCGGTATCAATCGTATCGCTGCCCACTGATGTCACCGGCGTCGGCGACGTAAGCTCTGAACGTTGTATGCGTGATCCGGTAACGACAATACGGTCGTCAACCCCTTCGTTGGCCTGCGCATGCGCCGGCGAGCCGCTCATCATCACTGAAACAAGCGCAGCTAGGCTTGCAGTTGTCGCCAATTGTTTGCGGTTAATGCGTCCCATGTCCCTTACCTCGCCTCTCCGTACGGCTCTGCTTCAAAACCAATTAGTATTACCATTTCAATACAACCTCAATATCCAAGCAGGATCGCGCGCCAAACGAGGCGACAATCGTGACAATTATGATACAATTTTTGGGTCAAATCCCTTTGGAAAGCGGACATATTTCGAGCCGCCCGTCGCTGCCCAGCTTGCACCATCAGCTACTCAATTGATTTTCAATGCAAAAGCTGATGCGGCGGACGTCGCGCCCCGCAGCATCACGAGACAATACCAATAAATGACCACTCATTTCGTCATTACGACGGCCCTGCAGAGCGACCAATCTTGCTATTTGGCGGAAATCCAGATCGGACTTGACCACGCCATGTCTGCCGTCGAATGCGAATAGAGCCGATTTGGGTACTCGTCGGCCTGCGTGACGCGCAGATAATACATTGCGCGATCGGAAAAACTCTCATCTTTGAAGTCCAGGAAATAAGTTTCTGCGTTTGGCGCAACTGAAAACACCGTCGAGTACAATCCATCCTGCAGCCTAACCAGCTCCACTAGAGCGAGCTGGTTCGTCCCGGCGATCTTAGCTCGAAAATGAGGAGCGCTGTTCGCACGGTATTCGCTGCCCATTATTCGCCCATCAGCTGTGAAATCCATGTAGATTTGAGTTCCGGTCGTCGCGTATGCAGCGCGACGATGAAGACTGTCCCAAATGCTATTTCGGTCGTTCTCATCGGCCATAACGACCGCGAGCCCGCCGGAATGGCGAATGGATGTGGTTTCGTCATTCGCGCCCGGATGCCCAAGGTGGTTGTCCGATGCTCCAATAACCCCAATCTTATAGCCCTTTCGCCACGCATACTGATAAGACCATTTATCATCTGATCCGAGCTCAAAGAGCTGTGGTTCGTTATCGGGCTGTACAAGATGACGGCTATTCCAAAGTGAGTAAATTTCGCCGATAGGACGAAACTTGTCGCCTACGTCATCTTGCCAGATATTGTGATTTTCAAAGCGCCATGAAACATGCGGTATGGCGAGTGCGGGAACGTCCTGCTCTACAAGCGCATCGCGCAGCGATGGATAAGTGGTATAAGCCAAATGGCTCAACGGCCTGCCTTCTTTGTTCTTATACATCACAACATAATGATTTAGCGCCGGAGTCCATTCGAAACCGTAAAATGTGGTGAATGCGCCGGGTTTATAAAATGAGTCAGATATGCGCTGCGATTCACGCCAGATGTCCTCGGTCATCAAGCGAGAGGAGTGCTCTGAAGTGCTCGCAAAATCGAGTCCACTCACGTCCCTGGCATATGCATAAGCTCTCACTGCATCGGTAAAGTTCGCCCTGTGGTCGCCTGCAAGATTTAATTCCTTGAAAGTGCTTGTGTCTGTCGTGTTCAAATTGGCGCCAGCCGGAGCTGTAAAAAATCCCCGATTGCCTGCACCGGTGCCTGTATGAAAATGCAGGTCGCCGAACAGGCGACGGCGAGCCGGCGCCCTCTCGCCCACCCAAGCATACTTATATCGGATTTTTAGGTCATGCGCGTTGGGCTCTGCCTGAATTTTTTGAAAACCGGCAGTGAAGAAAACAGCATCGTCAATGACAACACGACCCTTGTCTTCAGCACGAAATTGAACCTTTGACGGAAGCACTGCCTGCTGATCCGTGGAGTCCAACTCGACAACCCCATCAAAGCCCTTTGCCAAATTCCCATATTTATCAGTGGCGACGAGCGATACTTCAAAAGGCTTTCCCACCCTTAAATCGGATGGAAAATGGATCGATAGCGTGCTTGCCTTTGCTGGTTCGATCTTGAGCTTAGGAAACGCCGCCTTATTGCTCCAAGTTGCGCCTTCACTAGACAGTGACGCGTATCGGGCGTCGATTTCCCCCGCAATCGACTGCACAATTCCCCTATAAAAGATCGTGAGCTTATCGCCTTCAACCAGAGGCGCCGCGACCTTCGCCTCGATAATGCCGCCTAGAACCCCAGTGATCCTGACATCAACGGCGCCAGATCCAGAGGATTTCGCCCAGATATAGCCCGGAGCCTGCGCGTTGTTGGTTTGAGGGCGGCTCCACATCAGAAATTCGGTTTCGGCATATGCAACCGGGACTTCAACACGCAGCCCGCCGCCGGTTTCAATGCCGTCAGCGCCGACTTCGAGCGTAAACTGCATGGTCTGCAACGAACCCGCATTCATCGTCGTTGGGCTGACAGTAAATTCTGCGCCTTTTGCGCTGGCCGCGAAGAATAAAGCAATAAAAGCTAATTCGCAGCAAATCAGGCGCCGCTTTTTCTTCAACACAGACATCCTCGTCATGAATCTCTCCCAACTAACAAGCCGCTTTAACGCCATGACCGTATTTGTTGCTGGCGGACTGGCGCGCGCTCCCCTGATTTAAAGACAACACCCAATACACGTTCGCCCCTAACCGACATAACGCACACCCGATATCCAGGTTTCTACAGGCGTGAGATCTGTTGAAAGAACAGCGAAATCCGCCTGTTTGCCGGGCGCAATCGATCCTGAAATGTGGCTGAGTCCCAAAAATGCAGCCGGATTCAAGCTAGCGAACCTAACCGCCTCAACCAGACTAATGCCTAGCATATTGATTGCGTTACGGACTGCCATACTCATATCCAAGGCAGCGCCGGCCAGCGTTCCATCATTCGACCGGAGCACGCCATCGACCATTGAGATTCGCTCGCCGCCAATAAAAAAGTGATCCATATCACTGCCCACGGTCGGCATTGCATCGCTTACAAGTATAAACCGTCTGTCACTCTTTGCTCTTATGGCCATACGAAGCATGGCAGGGTGGACGTGCTCTCCATCCACGATAATTCCACACCACGCATTAGACTCGAGCGCCGCGCAAATGACTCCCGGGGCGCGCGAGTGCAACGGAGACATGGCGTTAAACAAATGCGTAAAACTCGAAACTCCTGCCTTCAGCGCCGAATATGTTTCGTCATATGTGGCGTTGGTGTGCCCTGCGCTAACGCGAACGCCGCTTTCAGTCAATTTTTTGAGTTGGCTCGCCTCCACAAATTCCGGAGCGATTGTTAAAATGACTGGGATTTGCCTAGCGGACGTCAGAATATCCATAGCATCGGCGGTAAATTTCCGTATCTTGTTTGCCGGATGTATTCCACGCTTCTCCGCGTTCAAAAACGGTCCTTCCACGTGCAGCCCAATTACGCCGGCAACCCCACGCGCGACAGCTTCCTCAACAGCATTGATACCCCGTTCAATTGTTGACAAACCGTCGCTAATAAGCGTCGGGCAAAGCCCGGCCACGCCATATTTACGATGCGCAGCCGCAATTAACTCAACGCTTTCGAGCGTCGGCGCATCGTTAAATAAGACCCCTCCCCCTCCATTGATTTGCAGATCGATAAAGCCCGGAACAATGATTTTACCACTCAGGTCGATCTGATTGTCGGCCGGCATTCTCGGCCGCCCCGCACCCACCGACACGATCTCCTTATCGTCGATTACGACGAAACCGGAATCGATTTCCCGATCTTCAGCAACAACCCGCGCATTTATCAGTGCAGTCGTACTCACATGCTTATCCTAAGTGGTTTCGGTAACCTTCTGGAGGCTCAACGGGCGGTCCGGATTCAGCCCTCGCTCAATAGAGAGTCTATTCGCAAACAGATAAAAGGCCTGAAGAAAAATCAGCGGTTGCAAGCACGGCTCCTCCGCCTCTGGCATATGCAACCCTGAGGATTCTTGGCTCATCTTGGAGCGCGCAGCAACAACGTAAACATTAGCCTCTCTTTTCAGGAACTCATGCGCGATTGCGTGAACGCTTGCTCCGGATCCATCCGGCATCGCAGCAGCGATGACTGAATACCCTTTTCTGACAATCGCCATCGGCCCATGTTTAATTTCCGCCGCGCTATATGACTCCGCCTGAATCTCGCAGGTTTCTTTAAGTTTTAGCGCCGCCTCGCTTGCAGCCGATAAACCAAGGCCACGCCCGATGATCAGCGCCTGATCCGCTGTTCTCATCACAGCGCAGGCGGAACTCCAATCGCACTGAAGCGCCATTTTCAAGGTTCCAGGCAGCGCCTTCAAAGCGCCTCTCTTTTCTTGGGACCTCGTGAGTTCAGCGCATAGATCGTACAGCACTGACATTGCGCCGACACATGTTTTCGTGGCGGCAACGCTATTCTCAACACCGGCCCGAATTGGTATTACCTCATGCGCGACCGTGCTGAGCGGGCATTCTTCGTCATTTACAACAGCAACTACATATGCCCCAGAAACTCGCGCAGATTCGGCGGCCGCGATTAGATCGGGACTGCGTCCGGACTGAGAAACAGCCAGAAACAGCGCTCCTTCAAGCTTCAAATTTGCTCCATAAACCGAAGCAATCGACGGCGCGAATGACGCTACCGGTAGGCCTAGTGAAAGTTCAAAAAGATATTTCGCATAAATCGCCGCGTGCGCAGAACTTCCTCGACCGCACGTAACGATTAAATTCGGCGCCCCAGAACGAATATGAGCGGCCACTTTTTTTATCTTCGAAACATTAAGCTCAACTTGCTCGGCGACTCTTTGCGGAATCTCCAACGTTTCCGAATGCATCAAGGTGTGACTGTACATTTATTCGCTCTGCGCCGCAGCTGGACATAATGATACCAATATATTACCACTTTCCATGCCGTCAAGATGTTTGCTTGGCAGAGCAACGTCTAATTATGGAGAAGCTGACGAATGCCCTTCAGTCTTCGCGCACTCGCCTCTGATAAAGGCGAAGGAAATGTAAATGAAGACCAATTCGGCTATTTGCCTCATGCGGCTTGGGTGATTGACGGCGCAAGCAGCGTGGGCGCGCAGAAACTGCCCGCAAAATCCGACGCCAAATGGTATGCTAGCCATTTCAGCGCCATTCTACAGGACCAGCTTGAGCAATTCCCTGGCGCTGAAAGTAAAGAGTTATTGCGCAACGTCATTCGCATTTTGCGCAAACAATATAAAGCGGCGCTTGCGGGGAGCGTTCCAGAATTTCCACCTTCCGCGGCGTTTATCATGGCGCGAGAGAAAGAAGACCTAATAGAGATTTCAGCTCTCGGCGATTGCGCAGCTTTGTACCAGGCGCACGAAGGGCCGCTCGTTCACATGGAAGGAAATGAGACGCCCATCGATGGCGAGAGTCTGCGCAAGCTGAAAGACGCGCAGAAAAAGCAACCCGAGGCATCACATAGCGAGATCCGTCAACTCCTAGCTTCAACGCTGCGCGAGAACCGGGCGCGTATGAATACGCCCAATGGTTATTGGATACTAAGCATAGAAGAAGAGGCAGTAGACCATATACGCGTTGCAAACGTTAAACTCGACAAGAATTCGCCAATTCTCCTCATGTCAGATGGCTTTACACGAGGCATATTCATGCTTTCCAATGCTAGCGTCCAATCTTTCTACAATACCGTTATTGAGGACGGAGCAATAGAAATATGCAAACGCATTAGACGTCAGGAAGCTGCCGACCAGGACTGCCGAACTTTTCCACGATTTAAAGTTCATGACGACGCCACATGTTTGATGCTAACGCTCGAAAAAACTTTCTCCTAGTCAAGCACTACGCCCGCATTCAATATATTCGATGGATCGAGGGCGTATTTAAGAGTTTTCATCAGAGCGATCTCTTCTGCTGAGCGTGAAACCGGCATCCATTTCTTTTTTTCGCGCCCGATTCCGTGTTCTGCGGAAACGGATCCGCCAACCTTTCTCAAGGGCTCGTAAATACAGCTATCAACAATTTCTCTCTGCTTGTGGGGCTCCTGCTTTCCACCTTGTTCAGGAAGAAAAAAAAGATGGAGGTTTCCGTCGCCAATATGGCCAAACACAAAAAGCCGTCCGTTCGAAAATGCGTCTTGAAGCCTTTCGCGCGCTTCATCGAGATAGCGCTCCATATGAGCAACGCCCATGCTTACGTCGAAAAGATAAACAGGCGCCTTTCTCAAGATTGGCTCAAAATCATCCCGAATACGCCAGATGGTTTGGCGCTCCTGCTCAGAATGCGCAATGACCCCGTCTGCGAACGCGACACCTTCTTCACTGACCTCTTCAAAAAAACTGAGCAGACGATCCCGACCAGCTTCTACAGAATTACATTCTAGTTCGATAAGCGCGTAATGACCGAAACCGGAAGGTATCGGCGCCCGAAGGCCGAGCCCTTCAACGACCTCGGCATAATATTCGCCCCACATCAGTTCGAAAGTAACCAAGGATGACCCAAGGCGCGACTTGCACATTCTCAGCATCGCCAGCACATCTTGATAGGTCTCAAGCCCTATCAAGGCTGTCGCACGACCATGAGCCACTGGCTGTAGTTTAAGCATCGCCCGTGTAACGACGCCCAGCGTTCCCTCGCTGCCAATAAAAAGCTGCTTCAGGTCGTAGCCGGAATTATCCTTCAGCATCGGCTTCATGGAGGAAACGATGTTTCCATCGGCGAGCACGACTTCCAAACCAATAACATGCTGGCGCATCATACCGTAACGAATGACATTAACGCCGCCTGCATTCGTAGCGATATTGCCGCCGATCGTACAACTTCCGCGCGCCCCGAGATCAAGCGGCAAGAAAAGACCGGTCGATGCAAGGGCGCTTTGCAGCGTCTCCAGAATAACGCCCGCTTGCACGGTTACTGTTTGCTCCAACTCATCGATGGCTTCTATTTCATCCATCTTCTCAAGCGAAATCACCACATCGGAAGCGGTAGAATCTGCGCCGCCGGCACAACCGGTTTTTCCACCCTGGACAATCACACGTTGCCCTGTTGCGTTGCAAAGGCGTAGAATACGCGCGACCTCTTCGGTTGAGCGCGGCAAGAACACCTCCGCAGCGTCCATAGGCGCTGCATTCCAGTAGCTCGTGGCGCGCCCGGCAATATCTGCGCGATCAAGCCGGCGAATATCCTGCAACTCATTCAGCAATTTTTCATGCACGGCACACTCTCTAACGTGTACTAACCAATTAGCGAAGTTCAGTCACAAACTCATAGCGGTCGCCGCGGTAAGCGGAACGCGTGAATTCAATCACCGTTCCGTCGGCGCGACGCGTAATACGCTCGATCCGCAGAACTTCATCTTTTTCGCCAATACACAATAGCCCGGCTTCCGTTGGCGTTGCGAGCGATGCGCGAACTTTCTGCACGCCGGAAACAGGCCGATTTCCCGTCTTTTCTAGCGCTGCATAAAGAGAATCGCCAATTTCATCTATCGGCGGAATGAAATCCGCAATTACAATCGCGTGCTCCAGCGCCAATGGCTCACCCTCCGAAAGCCGCACTCGGCCGAAACGAGCAACCCTGGAAGACTTTTCAATTTCCAGTGCGTTCGCCTCCTCGCTTGTCGGGTTAGCGTAGCTGCGCATCAGCCAGATTGTGCCGGGCTCTTCACCCCGTGCGCGCGCATCATCGCTAAACCCGCTCAAATAAGTGCCAGGCACCTCAATGCGTTTTGAAACGAATGTTCCCGACCCTTGCTTGCGCAACAAAAGTCCTTCTTTGATAAGCTGATCGACGGCCTTTCGCACGGTAACTCGGGAGGCCCCGGTGATCTCGCAAAGATCACGCTCAGAGGGAAGCGCGTCGCCCGAGCCAATCCGGCCTTCAGCAATCTGTTTGCGAAGATTGTTGGCTATCTGCAAATAAAGCGGCGTACTGTTTCCTTTTTCCAACGCTACTTCAATCATTTCCGTTCACCACGTCGGCTTCTTTACCGTAAAACCTTTCAATCGCTGTGCGGAGAACCCCGCTGGAATCCAACAGCAGCTTCTCCGCCCTACCCCGGTCCGCGCCCAGCGCGTACAAAATACCGGTTTTTATTTCCCCATTCGCGTCATCCAATGCAGAGGCCGCCGCTTCCTCCGAGATTTCCGCAACTTGGGAGATTATGGCGACCGCACGATTGTGCAACTTTTTGTTGGAAATGGTCATATCGACCATGAGCCCTTTATAGACGCGGCCGCACCGGATCATGATCGCTGTCGACAAGAGATTGAGGATCACTTTTTGAGCTGTCCCCGCTTTCATCCGCGTTGATCCGGCGACAACTTCACTGCCGGTTTCCGCACAGATACCGATTTCCGCGGCTTTTTGAATTTCTGATGATGGGTTGTTTACAACACCAATCGTCAGGGCTCCTTTATGATTTCCAAATTCTATGCCGCCGAGCGTAAAAGGCGTTCGGCCGCTTGCGGCAACGCCAATCAATACGTCAGACGAAGTAAGATCGATAGCGCTGAGCTGTTCTCTCGCGGCGGCGGCATCATCTTCAGCAGTTTCGGCGCTTTTGATGAGCGCATTAACGCCGCCAGCGAGAACGAAGACAATGCGATCCATGGGCCAGCCATATGTCGGTCCCAGCTCAACGGCATCCTGAATCGCTATCCGGCCGGAAGTGCCGGCGCCGACATATACCAGTCGCCCACCAGCCATGAGTCGATCCGCAGCCGCATCAGCGGCTCTAGCGATTGCATCAACCTCAGGACGCACAGCCGCGACAGCCGACATTTGAGCCTCGAGCATGACATCCACCGCCACAGCAGTGGGCCAGCGGTCTATTTCGGCATAGCGTTCGTTTACGGATTCGGTCTGCATGTTTCTCTCTTGGCTGGAGCCAGAATGTTTGAAGCGACTCTCCTTCACACCTTAGGCGTTGCAAATTTGTATTGCAATGGTATTATCTCTCCTAGAAAGCAGGCTGAGCCTTCTATCGAAAAGCTATACCAGCATGTCGCCCTGCCTAGCCCTGACGCTTCAGTCTTTCCAAAATGGTAATCCTTGTGAGCCCATGTAAAAAGTCCGCGACGGCGACTGGTAAGAAAGAATTGAGCTTCACTCCTCTTGAACGCCATCCCGCGTCTTCCGCCGGCTCGGATATCGATCTTCAGGCGCAGATGCGCAGAGCGCATGAAGGCAGGTTGGATCTACAATTTCGGCTTCGCGGCAATATAGGCGACGTATCTCTTCCCGATGTAAAAGCCTCGCGGCGTTCGGACGGCCTTTGGCGTCGCACATGCTTTGAAGCATTTATTATGAAAAAGAGTGATGACGCCTATTGGGAAGTCAATTTGTCTCCGTCCAAGGAATGGGCGGTATACCGGTTCAGCTCTTACAGAACGGGTATGCACAGAGAGGATATCATCACTCCTCCCATTATCACTATAAGCGCGTCGCCGACATTGCTTGAATTAACGGCGCGGTTTGTCGCTACGCCTTTAACTGAATGTCCTGCGGAAGAGTTACGAATTAATCTTGCCACGGTCGTGGAGCACACGACAGGTGAAAAGTCCTACTGGGCCATTCGTCATTCGCAAGGCGCACCCGACTTCCATCATTCAGACTGCTTCGTCGGCGCTATCGTTTAAAGGAAACGAAACAATGAAGTTCGGAATAGATCGATTAATTTCTGAAAAAACGCTACGGACGCCCCTGTCCCAAAAGCGCGTCGCTTTGCTTGCCCACCCAGCGTCAACGACTGAAAACTTAACACACAGCTTCGACGCGTTATGCGCCTGTCCGGACATCAAGATTACCGCGGCTTTTGGGCCCCAACACGGCCTTAAAGGCGACAAACAAGACAACATGATTGAATCGGAAGACTTTGTTGATCCAGTCCATGGCGTGCCGGTGTTCAGCCTTTATGGTGAAGTTCGGCGACCTACAGACGAAATGATGGCGACCTTTGATGTCTTGCTGGTAGACCTGCAGGACCTTGGATGCCGTATCTATACGTTTATCACGACGCTATTATATGTGCTTGAAGCTGCAGCCGATCACAAAAAAGAAGTGTGGGTCCTTGATCGCCCCAATCCTGCAGGCCGGCCGATTGAAGGGCTTAGTCTTCGACCGGGCTGGGAAAGCTTTGTCGGCGCTGGTCCAATCCCAATGCGTCACGGCTTAACGCTCGGCGAAATAGGCCATTGGTTTGTGAAACACTTTAAACTGAATGTCGAATACCGCGTAATCGAGATGGACGGTTGGACATACGCATCTTCGCCTGGTTACGGATGGCCGCTTTTTGAGCGATCCTGGATAAACCCGAGTCCAAATGCGCCAACATTGTCAATGGCGCGTGCCTATGCTGGTACGGTCATGCTTGAAGGATCTACGTTGTCAGAGGGACGAGGCACAACGCGACCACTTGAAGTATTTGGGGCGCCCGACCTCGATGCGAAAGATGTGATAAAAGAAATGGAGAAGCTGGCTCCATCTTGGATTTTGGGGTGTCGACTTCGAGAATGCTGGTTTGAACCCACATTTCACAAACACCAAAGAAAGCTATGCAACGGCGTTCAGATCCATACCGATGATCCGGGATACAACCATGATCGTTTTCGTCCTTGGCGACTACAAGCGCTCGCATTTAAGGCGATTAGAAATTTGAATCCAGAATATGAAATTTGGCGGGATTTTGAGTATGAGTATGAATTCGGAAAATTACCGATTGATGTAATTAATGGAAGCACGCTATTGCGCGACTGGGTCGACGACGCAGGTAGCAGCCCTTCGGACCTTGATCGACTTGCCTTACACGACGAGCGCGCATGGGACGAAGAGCGCCAAAGTCTTCTTTTATACTGAAATGGTCTATTTCACACGCTCGCGTTGAATCATAAGCAAAAGTCAAAGATCGGAATCCAGCTCCCTCTTCGCGAAGCGTGAATTCGAGCCAAAATCGAACGCGGCAAAGCTTCGCGTAGTATCGGACCAACCGGGGCGAGCGGCCCAACGCCGAAAAGGGCCGAGTATTCGTCGCTCGCTGACTTCACGCAGGAGCTAGCTGTGAATCGGCGTGGAATATTGACCCCGTTTGAGGGGTGATCGGCTTCCATAATTGACCCCCTTGGACTTTTTGGTTCACGCCGCTTCACAAGCCTTGGCCAGAGTCCACTGTCTATGGAAAGTGGACATTCCGTGTCTCCAAGAACGGCGGCGGTCCCGGCGCGCCGCTGGAAAAGCCTATCAAAGTCATGGGCCCGGCCGGACTCCGCACCCGCCTTGAAAAAACCAATCAAGCGTGGATCGAGACCGGCCAAAAGATCGGCCACTCACCATCCGCTGAAAGAATTATCTATTCAAATTCAATGCGTTAATTGACTTCCCTATCAGCCAAGCGGTTGAAAGTCGCCTATGTCTGACCGTCATTCGTGCCCCTTCATGCTAAGCAGCTGTTTTCAACTAACTATCCAGAATTACACTACAGAACTTGCTTATGTAGTGTACATGATTTATGTACCCTACATAAGCAAGAACCGTGGGGTACCAAATGGAGACCTTTCCCCTATCCGTCCAGACAACCTACCAGGACCTCCTCGAGGCCCACAAAATGCACGCCCTTAGCGCTCTTGGCGGCGCGCCCATCCGAAGGGACCTTGGAGCGAAAGGAAGTTACTGGTACGCGCGCCAACGCATCGGGGACCGCGTTGTCGATCGGTATATCGGACGCGATTCGCCCGAACTTCGTGACCAAATAGAAAAAGCGCGAGAGCAGATAGAAGAGCAGAAATCGTTCGAGAAAAGATGCGCCAGCATGGTGGCGCAGCTTCGCGCCGCCGGCTTGCCGGCGCTTGATCGCGAGACGGGAAAAGTTCTGAACGCCCTTGCGAAGGTCGGCGCCTTTCGGCTTGGGGGCACGCTTGTCGGTACGCATGCATTCCGTTCTTATAGCGCGGAACTTGGCGTGCGTCTTGGCGAAGCCCTCGCCGTCACCGGCGACGTCGATATCGCCGCCTTCGAAAACCTGAAGCTGGTCATAGACGACAAGGTCGATCCATCGCTGGCCGAAACGTTCAACGAGCTGAAGTTAGCTCCCGCCCCCGGCCTTGATCGCAAAAACAGACCGACCCGATGGGCTATGCCTGGCGGCGGCGTCATGCTCGATTTTCTGGCGCCGCGCATGCGCGAAGAAAGCGACGTCATCATGCTCGAACCATTGGGCGTTTATGCGCAGGCGCTCTCATTCCTGAACTTCCTGATCGCCGACCCGATACCGGCTGTCGGGCTATATCGCAGCGGCGTCCTAGTACAGATACCGAGACCTGAACGGTACGCGATTCACAAACTCATCGTCGCCCAAAGACGGGCGAAAGACTCCGAGGCCAAAGCGCGAAAAGACCTCGCACAAGCTGAAACCCTGATCGACGTGCTTACTGAAGATCGCCCTTACGCACTGCTGGAAGCCTATCAAACCGCAATCGACACAGGACCAAAATGGCTCGAAGCGATTGAAAAATCTTTGCGGCAAAGGCCAAAAGCGATGGAAAGAATTAAATCAATATCTCAATAGACCTCAATGAAGCATCGATGCCCCTATGCCACCCCAAACGCCGGCTTCGCCCGTATGCACGTCCGTCATGCGCCAGCCACCTAGGCGGCATGCAGATGACACAAAACAAGCAAGGGGCCCGAGGCCACCACATCGATGCTTGCTTTCATTCAAAGAAATTTAAGTTACAGATCGGCACGAAAATCACTAAAATTTTTTCATCCCAGCACTGACAAACATGCGCAAACGTAATACAGAATAGACTATGCTTGGGAACAAAATTACCCAAGCGTAACGAAGTGTTGGAATGATACTTTGTACACGGATGACTTTAGTCTCGCAAGATGTTGAAAGAAAAATCAGACTCAGGACGGCTGATTCCTCTCCTGGCGCCATTTTCAGCAAAGACCCCAACTCAAGATTGCAGCGCAAGCCGCGACCGCTCCTGATGGACGGATAGCGGCGATGATACGCTTGTTATCAAAATCCGCCTTCAGGTTTGTATTCGTTAAACCGCAGCTGCGAAGCCGATAAATATCGGCGCGACGCACAGAATGGCCGCGGCCATAGTCAGCGCGAAGCAGAGAATGCCGGCAATAGTTTCCGTGACTTTCTCTCCTTCTCTTTTGGTCCGTATTTTCTTATGCCTGTGAGTCCTATGCGCCTCCCGATGCGCCGAGAACAGGCGCGACTGCGGCCCGCCGCGCCTTGCTTAAGGAGAGGATCGATGCTGCAATCCGCCTTGAACCGGACCCTGACTTTTGTCAGGGCCGGACTCCTGCCAAAATGACATGGCGCCTGGAAAATTTATGACCGACGCTCCTTCCAACATGAGTGACCAGGATCACCTGCGCGAGATGATCGAGGTCATCAGCGGCGAACTCGAACTGCGCCCGTTATTGACCGTCATTGTTCAAAAAGCCTGCGAGCTGTTGCGCGCGGAGCGCGGGTCCATCGGCCTCATCGAACCGGAAGAGGGCGTCGTGCGCATCGAAGCCGTCTACCGAATGCCGCCAGAGGAGCTGGGTTCGATCGCGCGGCCGGGCGAAGGCCTTGCGGGCCGCGTTTATGCGGAGCGCGCGCCGGTTCTGCTCGATCGTTACGGCGAACTGACGGCGCCGCCGCTCGCCGGCATGGATGAAGACAGCGTCATCGGCATGCCGATCATGTGGCGCGGCGACATAATCGGGACGTTCGGCATCGGCGCCGGGCCGCCCAAACGCTTCGGCGACAATGATATTCACATGCTGGGCATGTTTGCGCGGCATGCGGCGATCGCCATCAACAACGCCCGCGCCTATGAACAGAACAAGAAATATGCAGCGCTGAAAGAACGCCAGCAGCTGGCGCGCGACCTTCACGATAATGTCAGTCAGCTGATCTTTTCGCTCTCACTCGTCGCCGAATCCATCGGCGCCGGCTATGCGCGCAGCGCCGAGGAAGGCGATGCACGCGTCTCGCGCCTTCTCGATATCGCCAGCCTTGCACAAAAAGAGATGAAGGCGCTGCTGGCCGAATTGCGCGCACCCTCGGAAAACGAAAATCACTCGCTCGCCGCTTACGCCCGCGCCAACGGGCTCGTCAAAGCGCTCGAACGCCACCGGGCGCTCACCGCTGGAGAGAATGTCGCCATTCATATCGAGGTGGAGGACGAAGGCCTTACCGAAGCCGAGACCGAAGCGCTGCTGCGGATCGCCCAGGAAGCGACGGCGAATGCGGTGCGCCATGGCGCGGCGGAAACCGTCCGGATATCCCTTGCCGGCAACGGAGACGGCCGGCGATTCCGGGTCGAAGACGATGGACGAGGCCTCGCCCAAATTCCCGACGAAAGCGGCGGGTCGGGACTCGGCGTCGCCAGCATGCGAGCCCGCGCCGGCAGGATCGGCGGCGCCTTCACCCTCGCAAACCGTCCGGAGGGCGGCGCGTGCGTTGAGGTTCTTCTGCCGCTGGCCTAACATGCGCCCCGGAGAGAGACCCCTCGTGACAGCCGCCAAGCCCATACGCATCGTAATTGTGGACGATCATCCGATCGTGCGCGAGGGGTTGCGCACGCTTCTGGGCGACGAGCCCTCCGTGGAGATCGTAGGCGAGGCCGGCGACGCGGACGTCGCGGAAGGCCTGATCGAAGACTTGAAGCCGGATATTGTCCTGATGGACGTCGCCTTGCCCGGTCGCAGCGGCATCGAAGCGGCGGCGGCGCTCAAGGCAAGAGGCGTTGGCGCCAAGATCATCCTTTTGACGAGCGCGGTGGGCGACGACCTGCATCTGCATGAAGCCATCGATGCGGACGTGATGGGCTATCTCCTGAAAGACGTTTCCAAGGCAGAATTGCTCTGGTCCATCGAGAGCGCCTATCGCGGCGCGCCGGTGTTTCATCCCGCGATCCAAAAGCAACTGCTTCGCCGCGCCTCCGGCGCGCGCCTGCCTCACGAAAAGCTGACGCCGCGCGAACTCGATATCTTAAAGGAGGTCGCCCGGGGCAAAAGCAACAAGGCCATCGCCTATGACCTCAACCTCACCGAAGGCACGGTCAAAGGCTATGTCAGCGTCGTGTTGTCGAAACTCGGCGTCGACGACCGGACCCAGGCCGCGCTTTACGCGGTCAAACACCAGCTCGCCGACGAGTGATCAATCGGCCGGCAGTTCGTAATTCTTGAACTTTTTCCGCAGCTCGGTCTTCAACACCTTGCCGGTGGCGCCGAGCGGGATTTCGTCGACGAATTCGACGGCGTCGGGCAAAGCGATCTTGTCGAGCTTGGGCTTTAAAAACGCCAACAGCTCTTCCGCCGTCAGGTCCGACCCGACGCGTTTATGGACGATGAGGAGAGGGCGCTCCTGCCATTTGGGATGATGAACGCCGATGACGCCGGCCTGCGCCACGTCCGGATGCAGCATGGCGGCGTTCTCGATCTCGATAGAGGACACCCATTCGCCGCCGGTCTTGATCACGTCTTTTGAACGGTCGGTGATCTGCATGAAGCCGTCGGGATCGATGATCGCCACATCGCCCGTATCGAACCAGCCGTCATCGGTGAGCGTCGGTTTATCGGCCTTGTAATATTCGTCGATGATCCAGGGGCCGCGCACCTGCAGATGGCCTTCGCATGTCCCGTTGCATTCGAGCACATGGCCGCCCGCATCGACGATGCGCATGTCGACGAAAGGCAGCGCCCGGCCGGCCTTCAGCATATAGGGCATGCGCTCGTCGAGCGGCAGCGCCTGAACGTCCGGCGGCAGAATATTCATCGTGCCGATGGGCGACATTTCCGTCATGCCCCAGCCCTGCTGCAATTCCACATCGTATTTTGCAAAACCCCGGATCAGGGATTCGGGCAGCGCCGAGCCGCCGCACATCCCCTTGCGCAGATAAGGCAGCTCCTTGCCGGACTGTTCGAGATATTGAAGGAGCCCGAGCCAGACCGTGGGCACGCCCGCGCTGTAGGTCACCTTCTCGGCGTCGAGGAGTTCGTAAAGCCCTTCGCCGTCGAGGCGCGGGCCCGGAAACACCTGTTTCACGCCGGTCATCAGACAGGAATAAGGCGTGTTCCAGGCGTTCACATGGAACATCGGGACAACCGGCAAAAGCACGTCCCCCTCCTTGAGCCCGAGAGACGACGGCAGAGAGGCGGCGAAAGCCTGTAAGACGAGAGAGCGATGAGAATAGACGACGCCTTTTGGGTCGCCGGTAGTGCCTGAGGTGTAGCACATGGCGACCGCCGTGTTTTCATCGAAATCCGGCCAGTCGAGGGCTTCCGCGCCGCCTTCCACGAGATCGTCGTAAATCAGCGCGCCCTCGCCCGCTTCGTCGGCATGCTCGGCGTTGGAGAGCACGCAATAGTGCTTCACCGATTTCAGATGCGGTTTCAGCGCGGCGACCAGCGGCGCGAAGGTCGTGTCATAGAAAAGATAGCTGTCTTCGGCGTGATTGATGACGAAGGCGGCGTTTTCCGGCCCGAGCCGCGGGTTGACGGTGTGCAGAACGGCGCCGAGACCGCCCACGGCGTAATACATCTCGAACTGGCGATAGGTGTTCCAGCCAATGACGCCGACCCGGTCGCCCGGCTTGACGCCGAGATCTTTGAGCGCATTGGCCAGCTTGCGAATGCGCCGCTCGGCGTCGGCGATCGTGTAACGGTGGATCGGCCCTTCGACGGTGCGGGTGACGATTTCCGTGTGGCGGTAATTGCGCACCGCATGTTTGAGGATCTCGGTCGTCAACAGCGGCCGGTCCATCATCAATCCTCGCATCGCCGAAAATCCTCCCTTGGCTTTTGTTATTCCGACATAAAATCCGGTCTTGGGGGCCGGGTCAAATGCCGGGAGCCATGAATTGCAGCGTTTGCGGGCTTACTGATCGGTTTTGGCGATTTCCTCGCCGAGGATCGCCTTTTGACGGTCTTGAGGCGGGAAGTCTTCGGCGATCCAGCGCGCCTCGACGGCGGCGAGAATTTTCGAGACGGCGGGGCCCGGCGCGACGCCCGCCGCCACGACATGCTTTCCGGAAATCTCGAAATGCGGCGGCGGCGCGGCCTCCGCCAGCGCCTTCAAACGGCGATAGTCGCCTTCCCCGATCCGGCCGCGCGCCGCCGCCGTCAGGATTGCATCGCAGAAACCGTCCCGGCCGAGGCGGTAAAGCCGTTCCCGGACGGAAGCCTCGTCCATCGCCGGCGCGATGCTCGCCGCGCCTTTGAGCGCGCCGGAGCGCATGGCCTTTTCCGCATTGGAAAGCCGCAGGCGCCGGCCGACGCCCGCGCCGCCTTCCTCGCCGTAAAGCGCGGCGAGCATCAAAGGGGCGGACGCCGCCGGCTCAAGATTTTTCATGCGCGCCGCGGCGGCGAGATCGGGGTCGGCCGCCCACACTTCGGCGAGAACGCCGCTCGCCTGCATCGCTTCCAGCGCAAAAGACGCGCGCGGCAAAGAGAGAACGCCCGACATCTCCGCGCCGATGCGTTCCGCCGAAAGCTGGTTCATGCCGTCTTTCAGCGCGGCGCAGGCGGCGAGGCCCGGCGTATCGAAACTGTCGCAAAACCGCGCCGAGAAACGAAAGAAACGCAGGATGCGCAGATAATCCTCACGGATGCGTTCTTCCGGCGCGCCGATAAAACGCACGCGCTTCGCCGCGACATCCGCCACGCCGCCGGCGGGATCGTAAAGCTTTGCATCCGGCGTCAAGTAAATGGCGTTCACGGTGAAGTCGCGCCGGCTTGCATCGACCGCCCAGTCGCGGGTGAAGGCGACGGTGGCGCGCCGCCCGTCGGTCGAGACATCGGCGCGCAATGTGGTCACTTCGACGCCCCTGTGCTCGGTGATCGCCGTCACCGTGCCGTGATCGATCCCCGTGGGCGCGACGCCAAGCCCCGCGGCTTTCAGCGCCGCCGTCGCGGCCTCCGGCGTCAGCGTCGTCGCCACATCGAAATCTTTCGGAACATCGCCTAAAAGGCTGTCGCGCACGCAGCCGCCGACAAAGCGCGCACAGCCGGGCTCGGCCGCATCGAGCGCGGCGATGACGGCTTTCAGATGCGCCGCTTCGAGCCAGGAAAAATGTGCGCGCTCTTCCTCCGCCAACGGATGAAGCGCGACCTCCGTCACGCGCGCGGCTCCGGCTGCAGGATTTCCGCGAAGGACCGCAAAATGCCCGCAGTCAGCCCCCAGATGTGATAGCGGCCGTAAGGCGCGGCGAACATTTTATAAGGCACGCCCTCGAGCGTGCGCTCTTCGGTAATGTGGTTCGAAAGATCCGCGATGAAATCGAGCGGCACTTCGAAAATCTCGCCCACTTCGCGCGGACAGGGCTGCAAGGGCGCGTCCGGCGCGACGAGGCCGACGACAGGCGTCACGGAAAAACCGAGCCCGCCCTTGTGAACGCCAAGCGCGCCGATAACGTCCACCGCCTCAGGAGGGATGTTCACTTCTTCATGGGCTTCACGCAGCGCTGTCGCCACGACGTCTTCGTCTTCCGGCTGGGTCTTGCCGCCGGGAAAACTGATCTGTCCCGCATGGGACGGCATGTCCGAGGCGCGCACGGTCAAAATGACATGGATCCCTCGTGGCCGGGGGATCAGCGGAATGAGAACCGCCGCATCCTTGCGCAAATCGCTCCAGCGTTTTTCGAACAGTTTCTCGCCGACGAGATGCGGATTGATCTCGTTGAAAAGTTCGCGCACGCGCGCGGCCGTCGCATGTTTGAGATTGGCCTCAATCATCGCGCGCAAATCATCCGCCGACTGGTCCGCATTCATGGTCATGATCAGGCGTAAACTTCGCTGGCCGGCCCAAAAGAAAAGAAAGCGCCGTCCGACGCGACGCCGAACGCTTCTTCGCCGTCTATCTCGCGGGTTTCGGCGAGTTCCACAAGCTCGTAAAACACGGACCGGGCGACGCGCGCCTCAAGTCCGGCGCGCACCTCGACATAAGGCGCGCCACCGCCGGTTTCCGGGTCCTTGCGAAACTCAATGGGGTGGTCCGGCCCGGCGGCGACGTCGTCGCCGACATTCGTCGTAAAAACCAGTTTTTGGCCCTCCCCCTCGCCTTCCTTGCGCATGAGGACGGCGACAAAAGGCGCATCTTCCACCGTGATTTGCATTTTCTCGACCGGCGTCACCAGGAAATAAGCGTCACCCTCACGGCGCAAGACCGTGGAGAAGAGCCGGACGAGCCGCGCCCGGCCGATCGGCGTTCCTTCATGAAACCAGGTCCCGTCGCGTTTGATGACGATGTCGATTTCGCCGCAATGCTCGGGATTCCATTTTTCGACAGGCGGCAGGGATTTGTCTCCCGCGCCTTCAAGCGCCGCCGCATATCGCATGAGATCGGTCATAATATAAGCAAAACCGGCGTTGCTCCTTTTAAGAGCACGCCGGCCTTTTATCCTGTTTCACGCCCCTAACAAAGGGCCGGCGTTTTCCGTTCCCCGCCCTATTCGCAGGCGAGGCAGCGCGCGTAGGCGGCGTTCGGATCGTTGAACTCTTCGAAGAATTCAGCCTTTTCCTCTGCGGCCCGCACCAGCTTGGCCACCGCGCTGTCATTACGCTTTGCTTCGTCGCCGCCAAGCGCTTTCAACGCAGTCGTCGACAGATTGCCCATGAAGATTTCAAAGGTCGTGCGTTTTTCCTTCATGTCGACGACGTCGTATTTTTCAAGCTTTGCAAGTTTCGCCGCCGCTTCGATCGCTTTGTCGAAGTCGCCGAGATGATCTACGAGTTTCAGTTCGATGGCGCGCTCGCCGATCCACACCCGGCCTTGGCCAATGGAGTCCACATAATCTTTTTCAAGGCTGCGGCCGTTGCCGACGACGGTCAGGAAACGGTCATACCCGTTTTCCGTCGACTGCTGAATGATGTCGGCGGCGCTTGACGGCAAGGGCCCGATGCCGGTGGCGAGGATCGGCGAAAGATCGGTGGTGCCGACGCCGTCCACAAAAACGCCGAGTTCGGCGGCCGCGTTCTCGAAGGTGTTGAAATAGCCGAAAATGCCGATCGAGCCGGTGATCGTCGTCGGGGCGGCCCAGATTTCGTCCGCATCGGCGGCGATCCAGTAGCCGCCGGAGGCGGCGAGCGAGCCCATGGAGGCGACAACCGGCTTGCCGGCGGCTTTCAGCGCAAGAATTTCGTCGCGCATGATGTCCGCGGCGAAGGCCGACCCGCCCGGGCTGTCGATGCGCAAGACCACCGCCTTGACCTTGTCGTCCTCGCGCGCCTTGCGCAACTGCGCGGCGATCGAGTCGCCGCCCGCGGCGCGGCCCGTCGGCGCCTCGCCGTCGATGATCGTGCCCGCCGCGGTGATGACCGCAATATTCGGCGCGCTGGTGTCGTCATCATCGTCGAGCGAGGTCAGATAGCGTTTGAAGCCGACTTTCTTGAACGATTTTCCGTCCTTCGATTTGCCGAACGCCTCCATCAGCTTTTCATTCATGTCGGCGCGGGACATGAGACCGTCCACAAGGCCGGTTTCGAGCGCCGCCTTGCCGAAATCGCCGTCCACGGTCTTCATGATCGCGCCCATATTGTTGGCGTAATCCTCGACCGTGCCCGGGGCGAGGCCGCGCGCGCCCTCGACGGACTGCGTATATTTGTTCCAGAGGACGCTGAGATAAGCGATGTTCGCCTCTTTGGCCGCGGGCGACATGTCATCGCGGATAAACGGCTCCACCGCCGATTTGAAAGTGCCGACGCGGAACACATGGGTGGTGATTTTCAGCTTTTCGAGGAACGACTTCAGATAGGTCCCGTATGAGCCGTAGCCATAGATCAGGAGATTGCCGTAATCGTTCATGTAGATTTCGTCGGCGTGTGAAGCGAGGAGATACTGGTCCTGGCTGTAATAATCGCCGACGGCGATGACCTTCTTGCCGCTTTCCTTGAAGGCGTCGATTTCATCGGCGAGGTAATGCAGCTTGCTGGCGCTCGAAGGCGACGCGCCGAGCGCGCCGAGATCGAGCACAAGCCCCTTGATGCGCTTGTCGTCTTTCGCGGCGCGGATCGCCTTGACGACATCGTGCACTTCGATCTGCGAGGGTTCGGACATGCCGTAGGCTTCCTCGCGCAACACGTCGAGGGGGTTGATGTCCTCGGCGATTTCCACAAGCACGCCATTGGGATCGAGCACCAGCGCCGCATCTTTCGGTATCGAGATCGACACCGGATCGTTGCTGCCGGCAATGCCGTTAGTCACCTGAACCAGAACCCCGACAAAGAGAAGAAGGATGATGAGGCCGATCAGTCCCTGCAGAACCAGGAGAAAGCCGATCACCAGCTTTGCAAAACCTTTGATGAAACCCCAGACCGTGAAATGCGACTCGTGCTCAGACACAAATGTCCCCTTTGACACTCCGCCGGCCCGCGCCGGCCTCTGGGCGCGGAAATCCGCTCCCGTTTATCCGCCAGTCTCTCCATCGCGGCGTCCTGCGCCGCCATGGCGATGTTCCGGCGACAGCCCCGCCCGCGCCGCGCAAACTCATGTCCGGCGCGCGATGAAGCATGGTAGAGATTGGGCCCGGAGCCGCAAGGGGCAAGACATTTTCGACAATCCGTTCGCTTTCCTTGCCAAGCAGTTCTTTAACCCTCATCAAGCCATGGTATCTGGAAGATCGATCCAGAATCACCGCCCGATCACAGCCCGTTGCGCAAAGCCCAGGATTGACGCCATCCCATGACCGACACACAGCCTGATCAGGACCTTTTGCAAAAATTTGATGATATTTCGGTAAAATTCGGGCGCGCCCGGGCCGCTTTGGGCAAGGTCGTTTTCGGCCAGGAAGAGGTGATCGACCTCACCCTTGCGACACTTGCCGCAGGGGGTCACGGCCTTCTGGTGGGCGCGCCGGGCCTCGCCAAGACCCTTCTTGTCACCTCAATCGCCGATCTCATGGGGCTTTCGGCCAAGCGGGTGCAGTTCACCCCGGACCTGATGCCCGGCGACGTTTTGGGCTCGGAGGTCCTGGAAGAGAGCGCCGAAGGCAAGCGGGAATTCCGTTTCATTCCGGGACCGGTCTTCTGCCAGCTTCTAATGGCGGACGAGATCAACCGCGCGAGCCCTCGCACCCAGTCGGCCCTCCTGCAGGCGATGCAGGAGCACCATGTGACGGTCGCCGGAGCCTCCCACGACCTGCCGACGCCGTTTCACGTTCTCGCGACCCAGAACCCCATCGAACAGGAAGGGACCTATCCCCTGCCCGAGGCCCAGCTCGACCGTTTTCTTCTGCAGATCGATGTCGGCTATCCCGACATCGAGGCCGAACGCAAAATGCTCGCCTCGACCACGGGCGCCGACACCGCCCATGTGGATGCGGTGATGACTTCGGAAGACCTCCTCGCCGCTCAACACCTTGTGCGCCAGATGCCCATCGGCGAACAGGTGGTCGAAGAAATTCTTACGCTGGTGCGCGCTGCGCGCCCCACGGAAGACGCCAAGGAGCGCGTCCGGAATTTCGTCGCCTGGGGTCCCGGCCCGCGGGCGAGCCAGGCCTTTTCGCTGGCGGCGCGCGCGCTTGCGCTCATCGACGGGCGCCACGCCCCGTCCCTTGACGATGTGAAGCGGCTCGCCGGCCCGGTGCTGCGCCACCGCATGGCGCTCAATTTCGCGGCGCGGTCCGAGGGGATCGACACGGACGGCTTTATCCAGGAATTGATGGCGGGGGCCTGAGCGCGTTCCCGAAAAGTGGTTGCCGGTTTTCGGAAAGAACGCGCGACCGAATGAAAACCGGCTGAGGAAGGACCGAAGTCGAATGACATCTTCCGGGCCCCAAATGCTCGCTGTCCGCCACGAAGCGGAAAAGGCGGCGGCCCTGTTTCCGGCGATGCTGCTCGAGGCCGAACGCATCGCGCAGTCGGTTTCCGCCGGCCTGCACGGGCGCCGGCGCGCCGGGCCGGGCGAGACCTTCTGGCAGCACCGGCCATATGCGTTCGGCGATCCGGTCTCGACCATCGACTGGCGCCAGTCGGCGCGCGCATCGGACCGGCTTTATGTGCGCCAGAACGAATGGGAGGCGGCGGCGGCGGCCTATCTCTGGCGCGACCCGTCCCATTCCCTCGACTACGCCTCGGCGAAGGACTGGCCGACGAAACGCCGCCGCGCGGACGTGCTTTTGACGGCGCTCACAATCCTGCTTTCCCAGGCCGGCGAGCGCATCGGCCTTCTGGGGGACGCACGCCGCCCGTTTCAGGGCCGCAATGCGCCCGAGCGCATGCTCGAAGCCCTCGGCGCGGAAAAATTCGACGACGCGAAAGGCGCGCCGCCGCTGGCCTCGACGCCGGCCGGCGCGCGCATCGTCATGGCGAGCGATTTTTACACCGCGCCGGAAAACGTCGACCGCGCCGTCGCCGCGCTCGCCGGATCGGGCGCCAAAGGCGTCCTGTTGCAGATCTGCGATCCGGCGGAAGAAGAGTTTCCCTTCGAGGGCCGCGTAGAATTTCGCGATCTCGAAAGCGCTGACCGGCTCGTCTTCGGCGAGACCGGCTCGCTTGCGGGCGCTTATAAAGCGAAGTTCGCCGCGCACCGCGACGCGCTGGAGACGATCGCGCAAAAGAACGGCTGGAGCTTTCTCGCCCATCGCACGGACAAGCCGCCGCAAACGGCGCTTCTCGCCCTTTTCACCGCGCTCGCCGATATGCGCATCTGGCAGGCCTAACCCATGGGCGCGCTTAGTTTCACTTCGCCCTTCATCCTGCTCGCGCTCGGCGCGCTGCCGCTGATCTGGCTCCTCCTGCGCGCGACGCCGCCCTCGCCGAAACGCGAACGCTTCCCCGCTTTCATTATTCTCCGTGAACTGAAGACATCGGAAGAAACGCCCGACCGCACGCCCTGGTGGCTGCTTCTCATGCGGCTCTTCCTCGCCGCCATGATCATCCTGGCGCTTGCGGGGCCGGTTATGAATGCGCCGCAACCGGGAACGCATAAAGGCCCCATGGTGCTCGTCGTCGACGACAGTCTCGCAGCGGCGCAGCAATGGCGGGTGCGGCTCGACGCGATCCGCGAGGCGGCGGCGGAAGCGGCGCAGGATGGCCGGCAGGCTTTCCTTTTGACGACGGCGCCGCAGGACGTCCCGGCGCCGCCTGAGCCCATGAGCGGCGAAGCCTTGCGCGCTGCCGGCGACAGCCTCGCACCTAAGCCCTTTTTCGCCGACCGCGCCGGCGCCGCGGCGAAACTCGCCGACCTCGACCAATACCTATCCGACGGCGATGTGGAAATCCGCTGGCTTTCAGACGGGCTCGCCGGCGAAGGCGACGACGCGCTGGCGGCGGCGCTTGAAGAAAAAGGCGAGCTTACGCTTTACGCCGACGCGCGCGCGCCGAAATATCTTCTGCGCGCCCTGCCCGTGAACAGCGAGGCGCCGGCTTATCGCGTCGAGCGTCTTGAGGCGGGCGCGCCTGCGGAGGGCGCTGTCGTCGCAACCGCCCGCGATGGACGCGAGCTCGGGCGCGCGGAGTTTGAAATGGCGCCCGGCGAGAAGACGCGCGAAGTCACCCTCAACCTGCCTTTGGCTTTGGCGAATGAATTGTCGGTCGTGCGCATCGAGTCCATTCCCTCCGCCGGCGCCGTCCATCTCGCCGATGCGCGCGACCGGCGCGCGCTGATCGGTCTTGCCCGCAACGCCGAAAGCGCCAGCGACGATCTTCTCTCCGGCGATCACTATATCCGCGAAGCGCTGGAGCCTTATGCGGCGTTTTTGAACGACGCCCTCTCCGCGCTGCTTCAGTCCGACGCCTCGGTCATCGTGCTTGACGATGTCGGGCGCCTGCGCGCCAGCGAAGCGCAGGACCTGCAAGCATGGGTCGAACGCGGCGGCGTCTTGATCCGTTTTGCAGGGCCGGTGCTCGCCGAGGCCGCGCAGGACCGCACGCCGCAATTAACGCCCGCGCCCCTTCGCGGCGGCGGGCGCGCTTTCGGCGGCGCGCTCACCTGGGACACGCCGCAGCGGCTTGACGCTTTCGCGCCGGAAAGCCCGTTCGCCGGCCTTGCGGTTCCGGACGACGTTTTCATCCGCCGTCAGGTGCTCGCCGAACCCGGCGGCGAGACAAGCCAGCACACCTGGGCGCGGCTCGAAGACGGAACGCCCCTCGTCACCGGCGCGCGCGAAGGCGACGGCGTCGTCGCTCTCTTCCATGTCACCGCGACGCCGGACTGGTCCGACCTGCCGCTGTCCGGCCTTTTCGTCGAAATGCTGCGCCGGCTGACCTTCCTGTCCTCGCTCGGCCCCGAAGCGGCGGAAGACGGCGAGGACGCGCTTTACGCGCCCTTGCGGATGCTGAACGGCGAAGGCCGGCTGTCCCGGCCCGACGACAGGGCCCGGGCGCTGACCGCCGCGGAGCTGGCCGAGCCGCCTTCGCCGGAACGCGCGCCGGGCTTTTACGGCGCGCCGGAAGCGCCGCTGGCCCTGAACGCCGTCACGGCGGATGCGCGCTTCGAGCCCATATCCATTCCGGGCGTCGTCGCAGCGCCTTATGAAGCCGCGCCGCCGGTGTCTTTAAGCCCGCCGCTTTACGTCATCGCGCTTCTTCTCCTTCTGGCGGACGGACTTCTCGCGCTCTTGGTCAGCGGGCGGCTGAACTGGCGCGCGGCCTCTGCGGCAACGCTCATCGCCGTCAGCCTTGCGCCCCTCTCGCCGGACCGCGCGGCGGCGCAGCCCCTCGATCCGCCGATTGAGGAAAAGACCATGGAGGCGGCGCTCGCCACACGTCTCGCCTTCATTCAATCCGGCGATCCTGCCGTAGACGAGCTTGCCGAGCAGGGACTGGCCGCCTTGAGCCGCGAGCTTCACCGGCGCACGGCGGTCGAACCAGCCGCGCCGGACAGCGTCGATCCCGATACGGATGATCTCTCCGTCTACTCTTTCCTCTACTGGCCCATCGCGCCGGACGCGCCGACGCCGTCCGACGCCGCCCTCGCCAATATTGAAAACTTCATGCGCTTCGGCGGTCTTCTTCTCATCGATACGCGCGACGACGAACGCGCGGTCGGCGCAGGCTCGACGCCGGAAGGCGCGGCCCTGCAGCGTATTCTGGGCGCGCTCGACATTCCCCCGCTGACGCCGGTCGACGACGATCATGTGCTGACGCGCTCCTTTTACCTCCTCGAGACGCTGAACGGGCGCTCCAACAACAATCCGGTCTGGGTGGAGGCCGATTCCAGCGGCTCCAATGACGGGGTGACGGCGCTCATCATCGGCGGGCGCGACTGGGCCGGCGCCTGGGCGGCGGACAGTTTCGGCCGGCCCGTTCGCCCCATGAACACAGGCGGCCCCCGGGCGCGCGAGCTCGCCTATCGCGCCGGCGTCAACATGGTGATGGTCGCTTTCACCGGAAATTATAAATCCGACCAGGTGCACACGCCGATATTGCTGGAGCGGCTTGGCCAGTGATCGCGCTTCCCATGAACATCGTGCTCGATCCGCTGCTGCCCTCATGGGCGCTGATCGCCGCCGCCGTCATCGGCGCCGCCTTCGTCATCCTTTCGCTCATCCGCAACTGGAAAAGCGGGATCGCACGCCTTGTCGCTGTCGCCGCGCTGCTTGCGCTTCTCGCCGGACCCATGACGCGCGAAGAAGAGACCGCGCCCTTGAACGACATTGCCCTCATCCTCGCCGATGAAAGCGCCAGCCAGTCGCTTGATGACAGAGACGCCGTCGCCGCCGACGCGGTTGAAAAGCTGCAGACCCGGCTCGAAGCGCTGGGCGGCGTCGATGTGGAGACCGTGCGTTACGGCGGCGAGGAAGAAACCCGCAGCGTCGACGCCCTGCGCCAGACAGTGGCCGACACGCCGCATCAGCGCCTCGGCGCCGTATTTATCGTCACCGACGGACAGACCGCCGACGCCGAAGACGCAAAACAATCGCTGAACATCGACGCGCCCGTGCATCTTCTCACCACCGGCGATCCCCGGGAGTCCGACCGCAAGATCACGCTGTTGAGCGCGCCGCGCTACGGCATTGTCCGCCAGTCGGTGCGCGTTTCCTTCCGCGTCGACGATCTCGGGGCCGAAGGCGAGCCGCTCACCGACGCCAACCCGCCCATCGTGACCTTGCGGATCGGCGGCGAGGAAATCCTCAGCGAAGCCGTGCCCGTGGGCGCCGAAGCCGGCTTCGACGCGCCGCTCGACCGGCCGGGCCAGACCATCATCGAACTTGAGGTCGCAAAACGCTCCGGCGAGCTGACGACGCGCAACAACATCGCCGTCCTGCCGATCACGGCGGTGCGCGACCGCTTGCGGGTCCTTTTGATTTCCGGCGAACCGCATCCGGGCGAGCGGGTCTGGCGCAATCTTTTGAAATCGGATCCGGCGGTCGATCTGGTTCATTTCACGATCCTGCGGCCCATCGACAAGAATGACGGCACGCCGGTGGACGAACTGGCGCTGATCCCCTTCCCCCAGGACGAGTTGTTCATCGACAAGCTCGACGAGTTCGATCTTTTGATCTTCGACCGCTACGCTTATCGCGGCGTGTTGTCGTCCTTCCATTTCGACAATATCGCCCGCTTCGTCGATGGCGGCGGCGCCGTTCTCATCGCGGCGGGGCCCGAATATAATAGCCCTTTGAGCCTTTCAACGCGGCGCAATCTCTCCTTCATCCTGCCGGCGCTCCCCGCCGGAGCCGCCATTGAAGAAGCTTTCCGGCCGGAAATCTCCGATCTCGGCCAGCGCCACCCGGTCACCGCCGATCTTCCGGATGCGGATATCTGGGGCCGCTGGCTGCGTCTCATGCCGGTGACCAAACTGCGCGGGCGGACGCTGATGCAGGGGCCGGACGGCGAACCGCTGCTCATTCTCGACCGCATCGGCGAGGGGCGCATCGGCCTGCTTCTGTCCGATCATGTCTGGCTGTGGGCGCGCGGCTTCGACGGCGGCGGCCCCCATGCGGAGTTGCTCAGACGCATCGCCCACTGGCTGATGAAAGAGCCGGAGCTCGAAGAAGAAGCCCTCGATCTGAGCGCGCAGGACGGCGACCTTATTGTCGAACGGCGCACCATCGAAGACGCGGCGCCCCCGGTGACGCTCGCTTTCCCGGATGGCGGCGAACAGGAAGTGACGCTTTCCGAAACCGCGCCGGGCCACTTCACCGCCCGGATCGCCGACGCGCCGCGCGGGCTTTACCGTGCGACGTCAGGCGATCTGTTCGCCATCGGCGTGATCGGCGTCGAAGCGGCGCCGGAATTCCAGAATGTCGTTTCCACAAGCGCCCAGCTTGCGCCGCTTGCGGAAGAGACCGGCGGCGGCGTTTTCCGGATCCGCCGCGATGATGGCGCGGATCTGCCGGAACTCAGGCGTCTGCGCCGCGGAACGACGCCGCGCGCCGGCGAAAACTGGGCCGGCATCCTCGAACGCGGCGCCGCCCGCGTCCAGAATGTGAAGGATGCTCCTCTCGCCCCCGCTCTCTTCTGGCTCGTCATTCTGGCCCTGTCGCTTCTCGCCGCCTGGGCGATCGAGGGCGGGCGGTTGCCGCGCAGGCCAAAGCAAGGTTAACGGGCGTAAAGGCTGTTTGCGCGCCCGCGGGGATTCAAAAAATTTACGTAATTGTTTAACGGCGCCGAAAATCGCGCCGCGTTAGGCTCGCTTCACAACAAGTCATGCTGAAGGAGTCTACGCGTGGCGTTTGCGACCAACAAACAATCGGGCGAACAGGCGAAGCGGCGCAGCCCGCTGGCTGGCTGGCTCGGCAAAAAAGGGGATTCGTCCGGGGATGAAATTCCGGCGATGGACGTCGCGGGCGGGCTTGACCGCGCCCTGCGCAACCGCAAAGCTAATATCGAAGAACCCAGCGAGGAAACCCGCGAGAACCCGGTGCGCGACGCGCTGACCGCCATCGAGGCGGCGCTCTACGCCATCGACCGGGTGCGCGACATCCTCGAACAGGCCTGCGAGGTCGCCCTCTCCGCCAAGGATGTGGAAGATGAAGGTGGCCGGGCGCTGCTCGCCGAGAGCTATGACGAGCTGAGACTGTCGATTAACGACTCGCTCGACAAGATCGATCCGCGCGCCGCGGTGCTGATCGGCAAGGGCCAGCGCCATATCGACGTCATGCTCGGCGGGCGCACGAAATATTCGGTGTCGCCCATGCGCCTCGATGTCAGCGAAAAAGGTCTCGACCTGCCGCCCCCGGCGGAGGCCTTTTCGAGCTATGAGGAAATCGACATCGTCCTCGATCATCTCGACAAGGCGCTGGGCCGCGCCGACCGCGCCGCCGCCAGCTATTGCCGGGACGCGCAATATCTCATCGCGCGGATGAAGGCGGATCTGGAAAACTCCGACGCCGCTTAAGAGCCCCGCTCTAAAGCTCGCGGCCGTTTAAGCGCTAGACGGACAGACGTTCGCTGGCGGCGAAACCGATACGCTTAAGGCTCTTATTTTTCTAAAAAATAGAGCCGGAAACGCATCGTAGCCTGGAAAGAGACGTCTGATCTTCCACCCTACGAACGAAATGCAAAATCTTTGGATCAGGCTCTAAACGGTGTAGATGCAGGTCTCGCCGTTCGAAGGACGCGAGACCCGCACTTCGGCGAGCCCAGGAAAGCGGGCTTTCAGTTTCTTCGCCGCCCACTGGCAGATATTCTCGAGCGTCGGGCGCTCAAGCCCCTCGACCTCGTTCAACAGGCGATGATCGAGCGCGTCATGAAGGTCCTGAAGCGCCTCGGCCACATCGCCGAAATCCACGACCCAGCCGGTTTCTTCCTGCGGCTCGCCGTCGATCACGACTTCCATCTTGAAAGAATGGCCGTGCAGGCGCGCATAAGGCCGCGCCTCCGGGTCGTGATCCAGAAAGTGCGCGGCGTCGAAACTCATCGACTTGACGATGCGCATGTCAGTCCTCTGTCCTTGTCTCTCCGCGCGCCTTACGGAATGCCCACAATCTTGTGGGTCTGAAGGCTGAGGCGCCATTGCGGATGTCGCCGGCAATACTCCACCGCGGCGGCGGTCTCCGCCGCTCGCGAGGGCCCGTCCATAGGCTGCAAGAAGAAAAAGTCAAATGCGAGGTCTTCAAACGCCTCCGGCGGCGCGTCTTTCTGACGGTAAACGAGCTTCAGCTCGTTCCCTGACGTCTGGACGAGCGGGGCGGTGGATTTCGGACTGACGCAGAGCCAGTCGACGCCGCCGGGCGCGGCGAGGGTCCCGTTGGTCTCAACCCCGATTTCGAAACCTTCATCGTGAAGCGTCTCGATCAGCGCCGCATCGAGCTGCAACAATGGCTCGCCGCCGGTGCACACGACGTATGGCCGCCCGCCCCCCGGCCAGGCTTTCGCGACCGCCGCGGCCAGGGCCTCGGCGTCGGCGAATTTGCCGCCGCCGGGCCCGTCCACGCCGATAAAATCCGTATCGCAGAACGTGCAGACCGCATCCGCCCGGTCGCGCTCCAGCCCCGACCACAGATTGCAGCCCGCAAAGCGCAAAAACACCGCCGGACGCCCGGCCTGCGCGCCCTCGCCCTGCAGCGTGTAGAAAAGTTCTTTGACCGCGTAACTCATTGGCCCGGACTTACCGGAAACAGACCCCAAGACCTAGAGGGTCCGTAAAAACCTTACGATCGAGCACATAAATCCTTGAGCCCGCCGCCGGCACACTATCCGCGCTGGAATCCCCGGCTGGCGCCTTTGCTTGACTATTCCCCCGGGATAGGGACGATTCCGGCTTGTCAGGGGGACAGGCACAGTAAACAGGTTGCGAGTATCCAATAATGACGCCCCCCGTCTGCCCAAAAGCCGCCCATGCGTTTTTCGCTTCCATGGCCTTCATGCTGGCGGCCGCTTGCGGCGGCGGGAGCGACCCGCAACCCAGCACCGGCTCAAGCACGCCGCCCCCGCCGACAGGCGGCGGCTCGACGGATCCGACATGGACGTCCGGCGTCTACGCGCCTTCCAGCCAGTACGTAAACCGCTGCGAAACCGTCCGCACCGGCGTCGATATAGAAGGCGATCCATTCCCGGACATGGCCGGGTCGACGCTTTATGAGAATTTCTTCCTGCGCTCCTGGACCCATGAAACCTATTTGTGGAACGACGAAGTCGCCGACCGCGATCCGGCTAATTACAACGACCCCGTGCAGTATTTCGCGCAGTTGAAGACGACCGCGCAAACCGCCTCGGGCAAGGACAAGGACCAGTTCCATTTCAGCCAGCCGACGGAAGACTTCTTGCGGGAACGCAACGCCGCCCCCTTCGCCAGCTATGGCGCCGTCTTCTTTGCTTTCTCGGTAGCCCCGCCGCGCGACGTGCGCGTCAGCTATACCGAGCCGGGCACGCCCGCGTCAGAGGAAATCATGGGCCAGCCCAATCTTCAGCGCGGCTCCAAAATTCTCGAGATCGACGGCGTCGATGTCGTCAACACCAACACCCAGTCGGAAATCGACGCCCTCAACGCGGCGCTGTTTCCCGAAAACGCCGGGGAAATGCACACTTTCGTGGTTGAAGACCCGGGGAGCGCGGGGACCCGAACCGTGATGCTCGCCGCCGCCGACATCTCCCCGAGCGCCGTCAATTTGACGGACGTCATCGACACGGGAACCGGCAAGGTCGGCTATGCGCATATCACGACCTTCAGCCCTTACGATTCGGAACAACAGATCGCCGACGCCATCGCCGCCTTGAGCGCGGACGGCGTCTCCGATCTCGTTCTCGATCTCAGATATAATGGCGGCGGCCTTTTGGCGATCGCCTCCCAGCTCGGGTTTATGGTCGCCGGCGACGCGCAAACGAACGGCAAGACCTTCGAACGGCTACAGTTCAATGACGACGCCGGCGGCGTCAATCCCGTCACAGGCGAGACCGACAATTCGACCCCTTTTTATAGCGCCACCGTTGGCTTTTCTTCGCTCGCCGCCGGAACGCCGCTGACAAGCCTCGATCTTTCGAGAGTCTTCATCCTGACGACGGAAAACACCTGCAGCGCCAGCGAATCCGTCATCAACGCCCTGCGCGGCGTTGATGTCGAGGTCGTCCTCATCGGCGAAGGCACATGCGGCAAGCCTTTCGGCTTTTATCCAGAAAGCAATTGCGGCCAGACCTATTTCTCGATCCAGTTTCAGGGCGTGAACGACAAGGATTTCGGCGATTACACCGACGGCTTCATCGCGGCGAATTCGAGCGAAACCTACGGCGTCAGAGTCGCCGGCTGCGCCATCGCCGACGATTACGATCATGACCTTGGAGACCCGGTGGAAGCGATGCTCGCCGCCGCGCTTCAATATCGAGATATGGGATCGTGCCCGTCGCCGTCGGTTGTAGCAGGCATAACAACAAGCTCGGTCAAAACGGCGGAGAAGCCTGCGGAGCTGACGCCCGGGCTTAACGTCATGCGCCATAATCGCGATATGAGAATGCCCGAGTAAAAGAAAGGCGTCTTTGATATGGCTTCCTTGCACAAACGCGGCCCCTTCGCCCTCATCGGCGCGCTCTTATTCGCCGCAGCCTGCCAGACAAGCCCCGCCTCTGAGGCGGCGGTTCTGGAATCGGCGGACACGCAAACCATGACGAAGGTGAAATCCGTTCTCGCCGGCGCCATGAATGTCGCGAGTGTGGATCTCGGCGCCGGCGATCCGACTGAGTCGCCGGTGATTTCCGTCCTGCCGCCGCGGCCGAGCCCTTACGAAGACCGCAGCCCGGCCATGCCGGTTCTGTTCGATCTCGTTGTCAAAGGGAATGTCTGTTACGCCGTGCGCCGCGAAACCGGCGAGGCTTATGAACTGGACGGCGTCGCCTGCCGCCCGTTTCGCGACCTGCCCTAAGTCTTGCCGCCAAGGTGAAGCTGGCGCACGACGTCGAACAGGAAAGCGGCGGAAAGCCCGAACAGCAAAAGCCCGTTGGACGCGGCCGCGCCCGACAGCAAACGCCAGTCATTGGGCAACAGGACGTCGCCGAAGCCGAGCGTCGTGAACGTCGCGCCGGCGAAATAGAACGCCGTCTCCCACTGGGTGAACATGCCGTGCTGAAAGAACACCCAGGCCCAAAGGCCGATCTCCAGCGTATGGGCGAACATCAGCCACAAAACCAGAACCACCAGCACGGCGGCGTCGCGCAAAAAACGCACCGCCCCCTGCGCCCGGCTTTTGGCGGCGCGAAAGGCGACCGCCGCCGCCGCAACGAAGACACCGTGAATGAACGTGGTCAGCGAAATGACCAGGCTGTTGATCAGGAGCTGGTGAACGAAGCCGCCGGTTTCCATCGAATCCCTCTTCGCGCTTTCCATAACAGGAAACGGCCGGGATTGTCGCGCGCTGCGTCTATTTGGCAGTGTCTCCGTTTGTCTTCGTCCTTCGAGACAGCCCCGCTCCTTCATCCTGAGGAGCAAGCCGTAGGCTTGCGTCTCGAAGGACGGAGGGGCGGGGCCCCTCAGGACGAAGACAAACGGAGACACTGGTCTATTTCGGCTGTTTTAGCGCCTTCGAGACGAGCTTCAGGCGGCCATTGGCGCGCTTGACGGCTTCGTCGAGGTCTTTGAGCGTAACGTCGACGTCGCCCGCTTCGCGCTCTTCGGCTTCCAGCAGCGCTTTCGCCGCCTGCAACTCTTCGGCGAGCGCGGCGAGGCTGTCCGCGTCGGGGCCTGCTTTCCTGGCGTTGCTGTCATCGGCGGCGGCGGCCTTGCGCGCCGCCCAGCCGCCGGCGAGCGCGCCGAGAACAAACCCGGCGAGCGCCAGCGGCCAGCCGTAAGCGATCATTTGCGTCAGCGCATCCATACCCATCGCTTTCCGCGGGCCCCGGCAAGATCTGCGCAGGGCGAAGGCGGCGTATCCTCTATTCCAGACCCATGATGAAGCAAGGGCCGGGCCAATCTGTGCCAGAATAGAAAACCCGGCCGGAAAGCCGCATAAAAAAACCGCCCGCATGGAGGCATGCGGGCGGCGTTAACCTTTAATTTCAAAGCCGATCAGCGCGGCGCCATGACCATCATGATCTGGCGGCCTTCCATCTTCGGAAACTGCTCGACCTTGGCGATCTCTTCGAAATCGTTCTGCACGCGCTGCAGCAGATCGGAGCCGCGGTCCTGGTGGGCCATTTCCCGGCCGCGGAAACGCAAGGTCACCTTCACCTTGTCGCCTTCCTCAAAGAAGCGCTTCATCGCCTTGACCTTCACCTGATAGTCATGGTCGTCGATGTTCGGCCGCATCTTGATCTCTTTGATCTCAACGACTTTCTGCTTCTTCTTGGCTTCCGCCTTCTTTTTCTGCTGCTGATATTTGTATTTGCCGTAATCGAGAATCTTGCAGACCGGCGGCGTCGTCGTCGGCGACACCTCCACAAGGTCGAGGCTGGCTTCAGCGGCGATTGCGATCGCTTCGCTCGTCTCCATGACGCCGCGTTTCTCGCCCTTATGGTCAATAAGGAGAACCTGCGGGACGTCGATGTCTTCGTTGATGCGCGGTCCTTCGGATTTGGACGGCGCGGCGGCGTAAGGTCTGCGTGCTATGGGCTTCTCTCCATCGGTTGCTAAAGGCTGAATTCCTGCGCCCATTTCGGTGAAAAACGGTTAACCGTAATCCCGAAATGCGACAGAAGGGTGGATATATAAGGCTTTCGGGCCATCAATCAACGGGCTTGGGCCGTCATCGGCGCATCCCGGCCGGCGTGAACAAGACCCATATTCGTCAGAGTGCGCCATACATAGACCGGTTCGACCGTTTCGAGGCCGGCTTTTCCGGCGTCCGCCGGCGCGGTCATGGTGACGACATGGCGGCCCTCGGCGGCGAAAGGCGCGCCGGCCGGGGCGATCACTACCCCTTCGCAGCCGACGCTGAGCGCCAGCTGAAGCTCTTCGGCGCAGTCGCTGACGAAGAACGCCGCTTCCTGCGCGAGGGCGGCGAGCTGCAAATGATCGGTCTTGCCGGTGAGATCGACGAGTTGCGGCGTCTCATGGGCGATCTCGTCGCCAAACGCGTGCAAGCCTTTCGATCCGACGAGGACGGGCATGTAGCCGGCTTCGGCCATCTCTTTGGCAAGCCCCGCATAGCCGGACGCGCTCCAGCGCCGGCCCTCGGTCTCGCCCGGCAGGAGGAGCCCGAAGGGACCGGAAATCCCATACCAGGAGGGCTGCATATTCGCGCTGTCCTTACGCGCGGCGACGGCCCAGGTAAGATCCGGCAGCCGGTGCGCCACGTCGAGCCCGGCGCTGTCGGCGAGCTTTTCAAAACGCGGCGACGAGGCGGTCAGGCCCTTCGCCTGTTTCGGCGCCGGGTCGGCCGAATGCCATTTCGGCCCGAACATGCCCATAGCGCCTTTCAGGCGGCGGGCGTAATCGTCGCCGGACAGATCGTAGACCTGCTCGAATTTCGAGGCTTTAAGCTGGCGCACGAACTCCTTGCGGGCCTCGCGGTCCTTCATGTTCGGCAACGCCGCAACCTGGTCGAAATAGGGCGAGGCGCGGGCGATGCGCTGCAGGCCCTGACTCGTCAGCAGGCTGATTTTCGCTTTCGGATGCGCCTGACGGATAGCCTCGAAAACAGGATCCGCCTCGACAAAGGCGGTGAGCCCGTCCGTCTTGATGACAAGAATGTTATTCTGCTTACGCGCCAACATGCCGCCCCATTACGCCCGCTCCGCCAATAGCGAACGGTACACCCCTAACGTCGCATCGCACATCGCCGCCGATGAAAAAAGGCTCACCGCGCGCGCGCGCGCTTTTTCGCCCATGACCGTCCTCGCCGAGACCGGCATCAAAATCACCTGCTCGATCGCCGCCGCCAGCGCCTTGGCGTCGCCCGGGGCGGCGAGAAATCCGGTTTCCCGGTCGACGATGGTCTCCCGGGCGCCGCCATGGCGGCTCGCGATCACCGGCTTTTCCATGGCCCCCGCCTCCACCGCGACGCGGCCGAAAGCCTCCGGCTCCGTCGACGGCGCAAGGACCGCGTCCGCCCAGGCATAGGCGGCCGGCATGTCGGCGCAATCGCCAACAAAATGGATCATGGCGCGAACCCCAGACTCGTCACATGCCGCGCGCAGGCGTTTCTCAAGCGCTTCACTCCCCTGCGCGCCCCCGCAAAAAACTAGCGTTAAACCGGGGCGTTGGCCAGTGGCGTTCTCTCCGCCAAAGCGGCCTTTCAGCCTCTTAAGCGCCGCGATCGCCGTTTCATGCCCTTTCCAGGGGCTGATGCGGGCCGGCATCAGGAGCTTGACCCCCGGATTTTCCCCAAGCCCCCAGGCGGCCGTCGCCTGGTTAATGCGCTCTGCGGATATCTTTTTCGGATCAAAGAGATCGACATCGACCCCGCGGGGGATGACGGCGAGGCGCGCCGGTTCGATCCCGCCAAGATCCATGATCCGCTCCGCCGTGAAGCGCGAATTGGCGATCACCCGGTCGCCGCGCAACATGGATGAATTGTAAAGCCGCTTCACTTTTCCCGTGGCTGAATAAGCGCCGTGATAGGTGGTGACGAAGGGGATGTGGGTCCGGCGGGCGGCGGCGAGCGCGCTCCAGGCCGGGGCCCGCGAGCGGGCGTGAATGAGATCGACCTTTTCCCGCCTGACGATCGCCGCCAGCGCGCCCGCATTGAGCCAGATCGTCAAGGGATTCTTCGAGGCGACGGGGACATGCAGAATTTCCCCGCCGGCATTTTCGATATCCTTTTCGAGCCGGCCGCCCTCGCAGGCGACCAGCGCCCGCCCGCCGGCGCGCACCACGGCCTCGGCGATCTCGAGCGTCGTGCGCTCGGCGCCGCCCGTATTGAGGCGCGGGACAACCTGCAGAATGGTCTTTTCGAAACGGCTCATCAGAGCCCGATCATAGCCGTGTTCTCGCAGCCGCAAAGTCGATTGAGCGAGGCCGATTGACGGCGAGGCGCGGGACGCGGCATGAAATCGCATGAGCCGCCACCGCCAAGACAGCGCCCCCTGGCCGGAAGGCGCGGTGATCTACCAGATTTACCCGCGCAGCTTTCGCGATTCCAGCGGCGACGGCATCGGCGATCTCAAAGGGATTGCGGAAAAGCTCGACTATGTGGCTGCGCTCGGCGTCGACGCGGTGTGGCTGTCGCCCTTTTTTACCTCGCCCATGCGCGATTTCGGGTATGACGTCGCCGATTACTGCGATGTCGATCCGATCTTCGGCGCGCTTGACGATTTCGACGCGCTCATTGCAAAGGCGCATTCCCTCGGCATCAAAGTCATCATCGACCAGGTCTACTCCCACACCTCGGACCGGCATCCCTGGTTTCAGGAAAGCCGGCGCGACCGGGCCAATGCGAAAGCCGGCTGGTATGTCTGGGCCGACCCCAAGCCCGACGGATCGCCGCCCAATAACTGGATGGCGGTGTTCGGCGGCGTTTCATGGGAATGGGATGCGCGGCGCGGGCAATATTACCTGCATAATTTTCTCGCCAGTCAGCCGGACCTGAACCTACATAACCGCGACGTTCAGGATGCGCTCTTGAACGTTACACGCTTCTGGCTCGATCGCGGCGTCGACGGCTTTCGACTCGATGCGCTGAACTTCGCTATGCACGATCCGAAACTGCGCGACAATCCGCCGGTGAAACGAAGCAAGCGCAAACCAGCGCGGCCCTTCGCGTTCCAGGAGCATCGCTACAACCAGTCGCACGCCGACATTCCGAAATTTCTGGAGCGCATCCGCGTCGTCACCGACGGCTATCCGAACATTTTTACCGTCGCCGAAGTGGTCGGCCCTCATCCGCTCGAAGAAATGAAGGCTTTCACGGCGGGCGAAACCCACCTCACCACCGCCTATAATTTCGACTTTCTTTATGCGGATGAACTGTCGCCGGCGCTGGTCAAGAAGTCCCTTTCCGGCTGGCCGGGCGAGCCCGGAGAGGCCCTTCCTTCCTGGGCGTTTTCGAACCATGACGCGCCGCGCTGCATCTCGCGCTGGGCCGGCGGCGCCGATCAAAAACAGGCGGCGAAGCTTTATCTCCTGCTCCTCATGGCGCTGCGCGGCCATATCTTCATCTATGAGGGCGAGGAGCTGGGTCTGCCGCAAGCGGACGTTCCCTTCGAGGCGCTTCAGGACCCGGAAGCCATCGCCAACTGGCCGGAAACGCTCGGGCGCGACGGCGCGCGCACCCCCATGCCGTGGGAAAAGACAGCGAAGAACGCCGGCTTTTCCAGCGGGACCCCATGGCTCCCCATGGACAAGCGCCATCCGCCCCTCGCCGTCGACATGCAGGAACAAGACAAAACTTCCGTTCTTCACTTTGCTCGGGAAGCCATCGCTTTGCGCCGCAAGTCCAAAGCCTTGCGCGCGGGCGCGCTTCAGTTTCTCGATGCGCCGGAGGGCGTCTTGGCGTTTACGCGCCAGCATGAAAACGAAACGCTCGCCTGCGTTTTCAATCTCGGCCGAAGCGAACAAAGCTGGACGCCCAAAGGCGTCAACGCATCGGCGATCCTGCTCGGCGCCGGTCCTGTCTCGCAAAGCGGGAATGCATACGCCCTGCCGGCGCTTTCCGGTTTTATCGCGATCTGAACCGTTTCGCCGGCCTATTCGCCTTCCCTTTCCGGAATTGCCATAATATACTGAAAAACAAGGGAAAATATAATCCCATAGAATGCAGTCATTCCCGGAGCGTCTGAGTTTTCATGTCACGACACTATGACGCGATCATCATCGGCGGCGGTCATAACGGCCTTGTCTGCGGTTTTTATCTCGCCAAGGCCGGGCGGCGCGTTCTGATTCTCGAAAAGCGGGACATCGTCGGCGGCGCGGCGGTGACCGAAGAGTTTCACCCGGGGTTCCGCAATTCCGTCGCGAGTTATTCGGTGAGCCTTCTCAATCCGAAAATCATCGCCGACATGGAGCTCGCGCGTCATCGCCTCAAAGTCCTGATCCGTCCCGCCGACTATTTCGCGCCATCGCCGGACGGCAAGCATCTTTTCATGACGCGCGACGAGCGGGAAAACATCGAGACCATCCGCAAGCTGTCGCCGAAAGACGCGAAGGCTTATCCTCTTTATCACGAACGCCTCGACAAGCTCGTCGATCTTTTTCGCTCGACGCTGCTTGAAACGCCGCCCAACGCCGGCGGCGGCGTGCGCGACATGTTCAGCGCGGCGATGCTGGCGAAACGCGCGCACAAGCTCGGGCTCGAAGGCCAGCGCGATCTGATCGATCTTTTCGGCAAGAGCGCCGGCGACATTCTCGACAACTGGTTCGAGCTCGATTCCATCAAGGGCATTCTCGGCTTTGACGCCATCACCGGCGCTTATTGCAGCCCTTACACGCCGGGCTCGGCCTATGTGCTCCTGCACCATGTTTTCGGCGAAGCGAACGGAATCCAGGGCGCGTGGGGCCATGCGGTCGGCGGCATGGGCGCGATCACCCAGGCCATGGCCGCCGCCGTCAAGGACGCCGGCGGCGAAATCCGCACCGACGCGCCGGTGCGCGAAGTGATCATCGAAAACGATCGCGCCCAGGGCGTCGTCCTTGATGACGGAACGCCGATCCGAGCCCGCGTCGTCGCCTCGAACATTCACCCGCAGCTTCTTTACGGCAAGCTCATCCCCGAAAGCGCCCTGCCGGAGGAATTCGCCGAGCGCATCGGCCATTGGCGCTCGGGCTCCGGCGTCTTCCGCATGAATGTGGCGCTCTCCGAACTGCCGAATTTCACGGCGCGCCCCTCATCCGGCGTCGAACTGCACCACCAGGCGAGCATCATGATCGCGCCGAGCCTCGAGTATCTCGATACGGCTTACACGGATGCGCGCCGCACAGGCTGGGCGAAAAAGCCCGTCATCGAAATGCACATTCCCTCGACCATCGACAATTCCCTCGCGCCGGAAGGCCAGCATGTAGCGAGCCTCTTCTGCCAGCAATTCGCGCCGGAACTGCCAAACGGCGAAAGCTGGGAGGATCACCGCGACGACGTTGCCGATCTCATCATCGACACGGTCAACGATTATGCGCCGAACTTCAAAGCCTCGGTGATCGGGCGCATGGCGCTGTCGCCGCTCGACCTCGAAAGAAAGCTCTCCCTCGTCGGCGGCGACATCTTTCACGGACAACTCGGGCTCGACCAGCTTTTCAGCGCCCGGCCCGTTCTCGGCTATGCGGATTATCGCGGGCCCTTCAAGGGACTTTACATGTGCGGCTCGTCGACCCATCCGGGCGGCGGCGTCACCGGCCTGCCGGGTCACAATGCGGCGCGGGAGATCCTGCGCGATATCGGCAAGGGCCGCGGCGGCCAGATGCGCGCGGCGGCGCTATGAAAAAGTTCCGGCATGGCCTCCTGGCCCTCGCGCTGACGCTGCTGCCGGGGGCGGCGCACGCCATCGATCTTGAGAATGTGCGCGTCTCGCATCTCGACAACGGGCTGACCCTGCTCGTTCTCGAAGAACACGCGCGGCCCGTCGTCAGCGTGCAGACAGCCTACAAGACCGGCGGGCGCGACGACCCGGAAGGGCGCATGGGACTCGCCCATTTCTTCGAGCACATGGCGTTCCGCTCTTCCAAGAACTTCCCCGGCACGTCGCTCGCGGGCGACATCTACGCCGCCGGCGGCGAATGGCACGGCTACACCTGGAGCGACATCATTACTTTTTTCGCCACGGCGCCGAAGGACGATCTCGATCTCCTGTTGCGCATCGAGGCGGACCGGCTCGGGCGGCTGACGCTCGATCCCGATGACGTCGAGGCCGAAACCGGCGCGGTTATTTCTGAAATGAACGGCTACGCAAACGACCCCGCGACCGTGCTTTTCGACGCAACCCTCGCGGCGGCGTTTCAGGTTCATCCCTATCGCAAAAACACTATCGGTTTTGAAAGCGACGTCGAGGCCATCACGCATCAGGACATCGTCGACTTTTATGAAAAGCGCATCGGGCCGAAGACCGCCGTTCTCGCCGTCGCCGGCGATGTGGACGCGGATGCGGTCGAGGCCCGCGTCAAAAAACATTTCGGCAAATTCAAAGCAAACGCCGAACCGCAATTGCCGCCCCCCAGCGAACCCGACCTTCAGGGCGAAAAGCGCGTGCGCCTTGAAGGCGATGTGAAGAACAAGCTTTTCCGCATCGCTTATCCCGCTCCCGCTGCGTCAAGCGAAGATTTCCCCGCATTTCTGGTGCTCCAGGCGCTCGCCGGGGCGTCAAGCGGCGTTTCTTTTCTGCAAAACGACTGGGGAACGCCCGCCGCGGACGGATCGGCGCTTGAAGGGATCGCGGAAGACATCGCCACATGGTTCATTGCGAGCGCGCAACCGTATGTCTTTCTCGTACAGGGCTCGGCAAGCGCTGACGCCGATGAAGCAAAAATCGAAACCGCCGTCCAGCGCGCGCTTGACGGACTCGCCGCCGCGCCGGTGAACGCCGAGCGCCTCGCCGCCGCGAAGCGCGCAGTCAAACGCGAACTTATTTTCGATGTGGAGACGACCGAAGACGCGGCGCATCAGCTCGCCTATTTCGAAGCGATCGGCGCACTCGACCAGTTGCTCGCGCTTGACGATAAAGTCGGCGCCGTGAGCGCAGCGGATGTTCAACGCGCGGCGCAGACATATCTGAACGCCGACCGACGGACCCTTGGATGGTTCGTCCCCGATGAAGACGGCGCACCGAAAGCGATTTCCGCCCCTGAAAAACTTGCCCTGGCGCAGGAACGGCCGGGCAAGGCGGCGCCGGCGCGCGCGCCGGATCAGCAATACGCGGCGACCGAAGGCGATATTGCGATCGTTCCTTCAACGTTGTCGCCGACGATATCCCTGCGCGCCGTTCTGCCGGGGCTTTATGATTGCGGTCTTTGCAGCAAAAACGATCCGGCGCCGGGCATGACCGGCGTTGCGGCGAAGGGGCTTTTGCAGGACTTCGACCCCATGCTGCATGACATTGAGGACGCGATTTCAAAAGCGAAACCTGCCGCCTCAGCCTCAGCGCAAAGCAACGACCCTTACACGCGCCTCGAAGAGATCTTCGCCGCCCGCTTTGCGCCCGTGGAAACCTCCGGCGAAGCCGCGCCCGCCTTCGTCGCCGCTGCAGGACCGGTTGACGCGGAGGATTACCGGCCCGCTATTGAACACGCCCTCGGCGCGCCGAACGGCGCCCGTCGCCTGGCCGCGCTGACGCCTTCCAAAGGCGACATCCGCGTTCACATTCCCGAAGACAAGGCGCAGACCGCGCTTGGATACATGACTTCGGCGCCGGCGCTTGATGAAGAAAACGCCCTCGCCTGGCGCCTCGCGCTTTACATGTTCTCTCACGGTTATGGCGGGCGACTTGGCAATGAGGCGATCTCGAAACGCGGCCTGGCCTATTATGTGAGCGCCGATTATCGCAGCGGCGCCGATGCGGGGCTCGTCACGCTCAATATCGGCGTCGACCCGGACAAGCAGGAAGCTTTGCTTGAAACGCTCAAAGCAGAACTCAAGCGCTTCGTCGCCGAGCCGCCGGACGAGGCCGAGCTCGCTGAAGCGAAACGCCATCTGATCGGCCGCAAGATCAGCGCCGCCCAGAGTAATGAAGAAATCACCGCCGCCCTCGCCCATGACTGGGCGGGACCCGGGCTGATGACGATTGAAGATTTCGCCGCCGCCGTGAACGCCGTCACGCTCGGTGAGGTGCGCGCCGTTCCGCCCGCTTTTGCAGACGGCGATGTCGTCGTCATCTCGGCGGGCGATGAAAACCATGGTACAGATGAATCCGACAACCGCTCGCAAGGAGAGTGAGGCATGAGCCAGACAGCCAAAGAATATACGAAGCCGGTTTTGGTCGCCGATGAAGACGCCCAGAGCCTTCCCGCCTGGCTCTATTACGATCAGGATTTCTTCGATCTCGAACGCGAGAAGATTTTCCTGCCCGCCTGGCATCTCGTCGGCCATGTCAACGAGCTTCAGAATGTGGGCGATTATCTCACCTTCAAGATGTTTAACGAGATCGCCTTTGTGGTCCGCGACAAGGACGGCGCCATTCGCGGCTTCCATAATGTCTGCCGCCACCGCGCGGCGCGCATGGTCGACGGCGATTACGGCAATTGCGGGCGCAATCTCGTCTGTCCCTATCACGCCTGGACGTATCAGCTCGACGGGACTCTGACCGGCGTTCCCTATCTTGAGCAATATGAGAATTTCAACAAAGAAGATCACGGCCTGACGCCGGTGGAGACCGATGTCTTCGAAGGCCTCGTCTTCATCCGCTTCGTTCCGGGCGGGCCGTCGCTGAAGGACTATATGACGCCGGTCGCCGAGGAGATGAAGCTTTATCGAGTCGCCGAAATGAACGCCATGCGCGCGCCGTCGAGCCGTCTGCGCGAGGTCAACTGGAAGAACGCCACCGACAATTATGTGGACGCGCTGCATATCCGCGTCGCCCATCACGGCCTGCACGGCCTTCTCGGCGACAGCTACACGCTGACCGTTGACGACGACGTGCACAAAATTTTCGCCGAGGTGAAAACCGGCGAGATGGCCTCGCTCTCCAACAACGCCTATCGCAAGATTCTGCCTCATGTGGATCATCTGCCCGAAGAGCGCCAGCACATGTGGACCTATTACAAGCTCTGGCCGACCCTGATGTTCGATGTTTACGCCGATCAGATCGACTTCATGCAGTTCATTCCCTTGACGCCCACAAGCTGCATCCTGCGTGAGAATGTCTACGCCCTCGACGACGACCGGCGCGAGATGAAACTGGCGCGCTATCTCAATCTCAGGATCAACCGCAACGTCAATCGCGAGGACAAGGACCTCATCGAACGGGTGCAGGAAGGCATGGGCTCCATGAGCTTCGAACAGGGCCCGCTCGGGACTTCTGAAATCTGCCTCCGGCATTTCGCCAAGCAGATGCGCGACGCCATTCCCATCGCCCGCGCGCGCGAAAAGCCGTCGCCTGAAGAAATGCGCAAGGCGTTTAAAGCCTAAGCCGGAACGTCTAAGCGGGAACGGCGGCGCCTTCGGGCGCCGCTTTCTTTTTGCGGACAAGCGCAATGCCGAAAAAGCCGTAAAGGATCGCCAATATCGGGTTCAAGAGATTGACGAAAGCGAAAGGCAGATAATCGAGCGTCGGCACGCCAAGCGCGCCGGCCATAAACACGCCGCAGGTCGTCCACGGCACCAGCGCCGACGTCATCGTGCCGGCGTCCTCGACCGTGCGCGAGAGATTAACCGGCGCCAGGCCGCGTTTTTTATATTCCTTCAGATACATACGGCCGGGGATGATGATCGCCATATATTGCGTAGCGGAGAAAATATTCATGGCGATAGCGCTGAACACCGTCGCCATAACCAGCGAGCCGACGCCGCGAATGCGGTCGATAAGCGGCGCCGTCAGCTTTTCGAGCAACCCCGTCGCCTCCATGGAGGCCGCAAAGCTCAACGCGGCGATCACCATCCAGATAATGCTCAGCATGCTCGCCATGCCGCCGCGCGTTAACAGCCGGTCGAGTTCAGCGTCGCCGAGATTGGATTGAAAGCCGGTGGACAAGGCCTGCCAGACGCCTTTCAGCATCGCCGCGGCGAGGGGAAGATCATGAGCCGGGTCGGCGAAAGCGCGCACGATCTCCGGCTGGCGGATGACGGCGACAAGCCCGCCCAGAAGCGCGCCGAAGGCAATCGTCGGGTAAGGCGGGAATTTGCGGATCGCCAGCACGAAAACCACGACCAACGGCGCCATGGTGAGAGGGCCGAGATCGTACGCCGCTTTCAGGGTTTCCCGCGTTTCGGCGATGGCCTCGACGGGCGCCGCCGCCCCGCCCTGGGCCAGGGAAAAACCGGCGAAGATCAGCGTTGCAATGACCAGCGATGGAATCGTCGTCGTCAGCATGTGACGCACATGATCGAAGAGATTAACCCCGACCACCGCCGAAGCCAGGTTCGTTGAATCCGACAGCGGCGAAAGCTTGTCGCCGAAATAAGAGCCGCCGACGACGGCGCCGGCCGTCACCGCAGGCGAAAGGCCCATGATCGTCGCCGCCCCCACAAGCGCGAGCCCCACGGTGCCCGCCGTCGTCCAGGATGAACCAATGGAAACGGAAACGCAGGCGCAGATGATCGCCGCCGCTGGATAGAACCATTGCGGACTGATGAGCCCGAGCCCGTAATAGATCATCGCCGGCGCCGTGCCCGACATCATCCAGGTCCCGATCAGCGCGCCGACAGCAAGAAGAATGAGCGAGGCGGGAATGGCGCGCGAGACGGAATGAATCACCGCCTCTTCCAGCTCGCCCCATTTCATGCCGTAAGAAAGACCGACGATATTGGCGGCGCCGGCGGCGGCGAGAAGCGCGATCTGCGCCGGGCCCGCCGCGGAAGCGTCGCCGAAAAGCCAGACGGCGCAGCCCATCAGGCCAATCAGGACAAGCGCCGGAATGAGCGCGACGGCGAAGGGAACGGGTTTCATCATGCCTGTTTCTCGCTTCTCATCTTAGCGGCGCCTTTCAAACGCCCGGCGCGCCTTTTTGAGATTAGCGAGGACTGCGTCGCGCTCTTCTTCGGTGTTATAGGAGCCGTCTTCGGCGACCGCTTCAAGCTTTTCGATCCAGGCGATGAAATACTCCGCCGCCTCACGCGAGCGAACCGGCTTGCCGCCGATCGCAACATAGATCGGCGAGGTCGTGGCGTAAGGATAAGCATCGAACACAAGCGGCGAAGATGTTTCCGACACGGCGCGCAAGGTCACCCAGGCGCTGGCGTCGAGCGTCAGCTCGCCTTCAACAGAGGCGGACTTGCCGTCCTCGGAAAGCGGGATCGACTGCGCAACGTCGCCATTGACGATGATGTCGAGGGAAGAAACCGGCGCGATGGAGGCGAGCGCGGCCTTGTATTTGAAAGTGTGTCTGCCTTTGCCGCGCTTCAACTCGTCGCCGGGCTCCGCGCCGTCCAATGTAAGGCTCACTAGCGGCCCGTTGGTGGCGATGCTCTTGCCGGCTTTCAGCGCCGTCATGAAATTTTCAACTTCCTCTTGCGGGTCGTCTGAAGCCGCCGCGTCCACGAGCGTGCGGTTAAGCCCCAAGGGCCCGCGCAGGGAAGAATAATTCGTCATCGCGTCGGTGCCGCCGGCGGCGGGAATGCGCAGCCCCGTATTGAGGAGCTTGTGCCAGACGCTTTCGGTCGCCAGCGGATCGGAGAAGCCGACAATCTCGATGTAATCCATCTTTCCAAGCGCAGCGTTGACCGGCAAAGCGTGCGACAGCTTGCGTTCGGAAAACGGATCAGGCGCCGGCGCGTCGAAGGGATGGACATAGCCCACAAGTGCGCCTTGCGCATGCGCAAGGTCGGCGACCGTCGTATTGTCCGGATAGTAAGAATGGAGCGCAGTCTTCGGGTAAGCGACATAATCGCCGAGGAGGTAATGATCCTTGAGGCCGATCAATCCTAAATGTCCCCACAGGCTGGTGTGATATTCCTGACCATTAAGGATCGTCGCATCCGAGCCTTCGGGGCTAAACGCCTCCGGCGAGAAATAATCGATATCGGGAATGCGCTGTTCCTTGTTGACGATCAGATTGAAGACAAGATCGAGGTCTTCCGCATCCGCCTGTTTTGCGAGCTTCGCCGGCGTCATGCGATAGGCGCCGCCGTAATTCATATGCACGTGAACGTCGCCGGACAGCCAGCCGTCAAAGGCGTTCGCGTTAAGCAGCGGTTTCAGCGTCGCCGTCGCAATCGCGGTCTTGTCACGCTCCACGGCCACTTTCACGGTCTCGGTCCCATAGCGCACGCCGCGCCAGATGGTGATTTCGCTTGTCCCCGGCGGAACGACGATGAAACTCTCGCCGTCAGAATGAAAATAGCGCGGCTCGCTCGCAGAGAACGCGCGGTCATAGCCATCATCGGCATGGATCATAACGCCGTCCGGCGCGTAATAGCGCCCGTCCGGCCCTTTCACGCTGACGCGCGCCGGCGCCTGCTGGCCTTTTTCATCCGTAATACGCAGTTGCACGCCGCCGACCGGCGACGCGTACCGTTTCGTCTTAATGTCGAGCGTGTGTTTCGCGCCGTCGATCACCTCCTGAATGACGATCTTGAGGCCGCCCTCTTCATTGGAGACATAGGCGATGCGTTTGCCGTCCGGCGACCAGCGCGCATTGGCGATGTCGAATTCGCCATAGGAAAAAGCGAGCGGATAACCGCCAGGCTCGGCGTAAGTCATCCAGAGCTGGTGCCATTGCCGGCCGGAAAAAGAAGAATAAGCGATGCGATAACCGTCCGGCGACCAATCGGGCCGGGTCTTCCATGCCGTTTCTTCGCTGACAAGCAGCTTGGCCGATTCGCTGCGGTCCACGGGCTGCACGTAAATCGATCCGGTGCCGTAACCGATTTCCGGATTGGCGACGAAGACAAGGCTCTCGCCGTCCGGCGACCAGGCGGGGCTCAGCTCATGATCGATCTGGGAATAATAATAGCGCGGATCTTCGCTTGCGCGTTCCGGACGCCAGCGTTCGCTTTTCCATTCGCCTTTTTCGAGGCTCGCTAAGGCGATGTGAAAATGGCCGGTCTCGTCCGTCGTGACATAGGCGATGCGCTTTCCGTCCGGGGACCAGCGCGGGTCGAGATTGACGGCGCCGTTTGACGTCGCCGCCGTCTCTTTCCCCGAGCGAAGATCGCGAATAACGAGTTCATAGGCGTCATCCAAATAACGGGTGAAGACAACCCGTTTTCCGTCGGGCGAGACATCCGGCTGATAATCATAACCGGCGCTTTGGGTCAGCTGGCGCGCGGCGCCGTCGCCGATGCGCTGGCGCCAGAGCCTGCCTTGCATGGAATAGACGAGACTTTTCCCGTCCACCGTCCAGTCGAGCGAAGACGGCCCGCTCGTGAGATGCGGCACATACATTTCCCGCCAGTAATAGCTGTGCGGAATCTTCACCTGTTTGAGGACAGGCTCCCGGCCTTGCGCCTGCGCGCCCGAAGTGAACGGCAGAGGCAGCAGCAGCAGCAGCAGCGCAATCAGGACAGGCAGGATTCTGGTCATCTCTTTCTCCCGATCATGCGCGCTTATTCCGTTTCCGCAAAAGCGTCGAATGCATCGCCATCAAGTTTGAAAATCCGGTCGCGCTCGACTTCCGTAAAGCGGAGCCGTTTATAAAACCGCGCGCCTTCAAGATTGTCGCGGTCAACCGCAAGCCGCAAATAGACCGCGCCCATGGCTTTGGCTTCACGCGCCAGCTGCGCGATCAGCTTTTCGCCGACGCCGCGCCCGCGCGCTTCCGGTTTCACGTAAATATCCTGCAGATAGACGCCGCGCTTGCCGCGCCAGGTCGAAAACTCAGGGAAATAAAGCGCGAGACCAATGATTTCACCACCGCATTCCGCAATCAGCGCTCGAAAATCCGGCGCATCACCGAAACCGTGACGCTTTACATCCTCGACCGACAGAACGTGCGCCGGCCCGTCGACATCGCGCGCCAGCGCCGCGATCATCGCTTGAATGTCGCCCGCATCGTCCGGCGCCGCTTTGCGAATGATGACATCCCCGGCCATAGGCTAGAATTTGACCCTGTTCCGGCCCTTCAAGGCAAGGAGCGCGCGCGTTTCGTCAGGGGTCGCGGCCTCAAGGCCAAGCTCCTCGACAATGCGGCGGATCTTGCCGACCTGCTCCGCATTCGATTGCGCCAGAACGCCCGGCGCAATGGTGAGATTGTCTTCAAGCCCCACGCGCACATTGCCGCCCATGATGGCGCCCATGGCCGCCATGGCCATTTGCCTGCCGCCGGCGGCCAGCACCGAGAAGTGATAATCGCAAGGAATGACCCGGTCGGCGCAGTTTTTCATGGCGACAAGATTTTCAACGCTTGCGCCCGCGCCGCCGAGAACGCCGAGCACGAACTGGATATAGAGCGGCGGCTTGACAAGCCCGTTCTTTACATAAAAGCCGAGCGTTTCGACCTGGCCGAGATCGTAGCATTCGAACTCGAACCTGGCGCTGCGCTGCTTCCCGAGATCGTCGAGGATGGTTTCAATGTCTTCGAAGGTGTTCTTGAACACTGTCCGGCGCGTCGCATCGAGCAGGTCCGGCTCCCAATTATGTTGCCACTCGGAATATTTATCGAGCATCGGGAATGTGCCGAAATTCATCGAGCCCATATTGAGCGAACACATTTCCGGTTCGGTTTCGCGCGGCGCGGCGAGGCGCGCATCGAGCGGCATCACCGAACTGCCGCCCGTCGAAATATTGATGATCGCGTCCGTTTCTTCATGGATGCGTTTCAGGAAGGGCCGGAAATGCGCCGGGTCTGCGCTCGGCTGGCCGGTTTCAGGGTCGCGGGCGTGAAGATGGATGATCGCCGCCCCCGCCCGGGCCGCCTCGATGGAGGCTTCGGCGATCTCATCGGTTGTGATCGGCAGGGCCGGCGACATGCTCGGCGTATGGATCGAGCCCGTCACGGCGCAGGTGATGATCACCTTCCGAGCCGGTTTTGCGCGATTTTCCTGGGGTGAAACGCCGTTTTCTGAAATTTTCATATTGCCTGACCGCCCTGTCTTCAGGCATTCTGTCAATCAATGAGGCGCTTTTCAATTATAGTATAAAGGAATGCGGCCATGACGCCGGCGAACGAAACGGAGTTCACGCGGGACGCGGAAGATCTCGCCTGGCGGCTCGACTGGAACCTTCTGCGCTCCTTCATGGTGATCATGGATGTGGGCAGCATCACCGAAGCGGCGCGCCGGCTCGATCTGAAACAGCCGACAGTTTCGAACGCGCTGCGCCGCCTCGAAGAAACGCTCGGCCGCCGTCTTATCGAACGGGGGCCGCGCAGTTTCGAGCCTACATCGCATGGGCGCGCTCTCTACGATCAAGTCGCGCAAATGTTCGGTTCTATCGAACGGCTCACTGCGATTCTCGAGGAGGAGATCGAGGATGTGAGCGGCACGGTGGCGATCGCCATGGCGACGCATGTGACGACGCCGCTGATCGATGAAACGCTGACGGAGTTTCAGACGCGTTACCCCAACACGACCATCTCGATCACCGTGAATTCAAGCCGCAATATTATCGACATGATCCGCGCCAAACGCAGCGCCATCGGCGTCTGTCTTGTGCGCGAGCAGGAGCCGCCGCTTGAATATCATCATCTGTTCCGCGAAAGCTTCGGCTTTTTCTGCGGCCCGCCGCACCATCTTTTCGGACGGGAAGGATTGACGGTTGAGGATTTGCAGGGCGAGCGCAGCGTGTCTTTCGATACCGACAGGATTGAAGACGTCTTGCGCCCCATAGCGATGCTGCGCGAGAGCGCGGCTTTCGCCTGGCCGCCGGCGGGCGTCTCCAACAACCTCGAAGAAGTCCGGCGCATGTGCATCGCCGGCCTTGGGATTGCCGCCCTGCCCGTCCATGTGATGGAGCGCGACGTGCGCGATGGCCTTCTCTGGCGGCTGCCGCCTTATGAAAGCGCGCCGGAGATCGACATCTACGCCGTCTGCAATCCGGATACGCAGTTGAACCGGGCGGAACAGGAATTTTTGCGGATGCTCGTCAACCGCATTGAAACGACTCCGCTTGCCGAACGGGTCTACGGCAATGGCGCGCGCGCCGCTGCAAAACAATCCGCTCATGCCTGAGACAGCTTCTTAGAACAGCGCTTTTTTATGAACGCCATCCCCGCGGAACTCTTTGACTGGTCGCAGAACGCGCCGTCGCATCTTTTCTATCAGACCGGCGGGCGCCGGCCTTTCATTGAACGCGCCGAAGGCGTTTACATCTGGGACGCGCAAGGCCGGCGTTTTCTCGACGGATCCTCCGGCGCCATGGTTTCGAATATCGGCCATGGCAATAAGCGCGTGCTCGATGCGATGCGCGACCAGATGAATGCGACGACCTTCGGCTATCGCCTGCATTTCGAAAACGAACCGGCCGAACGCCTCGCCTCCGTCCTGTCAAAACTTTCCCCGCAAGGGCTCGACCGGGTTTTCTTTGCGTCGGGCGGTTCGGAAGCGGTCGAAAGCTGCATCAAACTGGCGCGCCAATATGCGCTTGCAAAAGGGGAAACGAAACGCACGGAAGTGATTTCACGCTTCCCCTCCTATCACGGCTCGACTTTCGGCGCCCTCGCCGTCACCGGTTACGGCCCTCTAAACGATCCTTTTGCGCCCATGGTTCGCGAGATGCCGAAGATCCCCGCCCCGCGGGCTTACCTCGACCGCGATAATTCAAGCGACGAAGCGCGGGGGCTGCGTTATGCGGACATGCTGCGCGGCAAGATCGAAGAGCTCGGCCCCGAAAACGTCCTCGCTTTCATCATGGAGCCGGTGGGCGGCGCCTCCACCGGCGCGCTCGTCGCGCCCGACAGCTATTACCAGCGCGTACGCGACATCTGCGACGACTATGGCGTTCTTCTTATCTATGACGAAGTCATGACCGGCGTCGGACGCACCGGAACATTTCTCGCCGCTGAGCACTGGGGCCAGTCACCGGACATTATCGCGCTCTCGAAAGGCCTCGGCGCCGGCTATGTCCCGCTCGGCGCCATGATCGCCCGGCGCGACATCGTCGATCCGGTCGTGGCGAATGGCGGATTCATGCATGGCTACACCTATGCGGGCAACCCGCTCGCCTGCGCCGCCGGCCTCGCTGTCATCCGCGAAATTTATGAACAGGATTTGATGGCGAATACGGCGCGCATTGGCGCTTTGTTAAAATCGCGCCTGGACAATCTGACAGCGCGCTTTCCGTTTATCGGCGACGTGCGCGGCAAGGGGCTGTTGCTTGCCTTCGAACTCGTCGCCAACCGCGAAACCATGACGCCGCTGCCGAAAGACGCGAACGCCTTCGCAAAGCTCGTCGAATACGCTTATGAGGAACAGCTCATCATCTATTCGCGGCGCACGCACGGCGGTTATGAAGGCGATCACTTCCTCGTCTGTCCGCCTATGATCGCGACTGAGTCCCATGTCGATGAAATCATGGAGAAACTCACGAAATCGCTCGACCGCCTCGCCGGCGAATTGAAACTCCCCGTCAATGGATAGAGTCAATAGATAGACCATGAAAGCCGTCCTCGCCGAAACCGAACAGAAACGCCATTACCCGCCTTCTTATCTCGTCAATGGCGTGATGGAGGCGAACCCCGAACGGCCCGAACGCGTCGAACTCCTGCTTCAGGGCGTCAAAGACGCCGGGCTCGACCTCGTCCGGCCGGAAAATTACGACGCCGCGCCGATCCTCGCCGTCCATTCAAAGCGCTATCTCGATTTTCTCGCCCGCGCCCATGAGCGCTGGGCGCGCATCCCGGGCGCGTCGGAAGCGGTGACGCCGAACGTTCATCCCTTGCGCCGCGGCGGTTATCCGGCGTCGGTCGTGGCGCAAGCCGGCTGGCACATGATCGACGCGTCCGCGCCGATTTCCGCCGACACATGGGAAAGCGCGCAGTGGAGCGCATGGACCGCAGCGCATGCGGCGAAGCTTGTGTTGCAAGGCGAGCGGGCAGCCTATGCGCTCTGCCGCCCGCCCGGACACCATGCGGGGGCGGAGACCGCCGGCGGGTTCTGTTATCTCAACAATACGGCCATCGCCGCGGAAGTTTTACGCAAAGACCACGATCGCGTCGCCATCCTCGATGTAGATTTGCATCACGGCAACGGCACACAAGACATCTTCTATAACCGCGGCGACGTTCTGACCGTTTCCATTCACGCCGATCCGGTGCGGTTTTATCCGTTCTTCTGGGGCTACGCTGACGAGACCGGCGAAGACGGCGGCGACGGCGCCAATCTCAACCTGCCGCTGCCGCGCGGATCGAAAGACGACGCTTTTCTGGACGCGCTTGGCGCCGCCCTAAAAAAGATTGAAGACTTCGGGCCTGATGCGCTTGTCATCGCGCTCGGCCTCGACGCCTATGAAGGCGACCCCATCGCCGGACTCGCGGTGACGTCCGGCGGTTTCGCCCGGATCGGCGAAGCCATCGGCGGCGCGTTAAAACTGCCGACCGTCATCATTCAGGAAGGCGGCTATCCTTGCGACGAATTGGGAAGCAATCTCGCCGCATTTCTTGGGGGACATCAAAGCCGCAGATAATCTGCGGCGTGCTTTTATTAAAGGAGATCATTTTCATGCGTTTCTTTGTTCTTGCGGCGGCTGCAGTCGCCATCGCCACGCCGCTTGCCGCGCAGGAGAAAACCGCCGTCATGCTCGACGACATTCACAAGCTGGTGGATATTTCCGGCCCCGCGTTTTCGCCGGACGGCGAATTCATCGCCTATACGGCGTCGACCCACAATCTCAAACTCGACGAAACGGTGAGCGATCTCTGGCGGGTCTCATGGGAAGGCGATACGGCGCAACTTACTCATACGCCGACAAAAAGCGAATGGGCGCCCTCTTATGGCGGCGACAGCATCGCTTATTTGAGCGATGCGGCTGAAAAAGATGAAACGCAAGTCTTCATTATGCCCGCCGGCGGCGGCGAAGCGCGCCAGGTGACGAAAATCAAGGGCGGCGTCAGCGACTATGCGCTTTCGCCCGACGGCAAGACTTTGATCGCCGTCGCTGAAGTCGGCCCCTCTGTCGGCGCCGATCCGGACAAACCCAAGCCGATTGTCATCACGCGCTTCAAGTTCAAAGAGGACTATCGCGGCTATGTGGACGGTCGGCGTTATCAGTTTTTCCGCGTCGATGTCGCCTCGGGCGAAGCCGAACAGATCACCGAGACCGGCGCGGATTATTATCTGCCCTCATGGTCGCCGGACGGCTCGCAGATCGCTTTCGTCGCCGCAAACACGGACCGCGAAGACCGCAATTACAGCTATGACGTTTACGTCATGGCGCCGCGGAAAGGCGCCAATCCGCGCAAGATCAGCACCTTCGAAGGCGCCGACGCAGATCCCGGCCTTGGCGTCAGACCGCGCTGGTCGCCGGACGGCGACAAGCTCGTCTGGCTGCAGAACGGCGAAGACAAATGGATCTACTACGCGCCGTTTCAATTGACTTACGCCGATCTTGAGTCAGGGGAAGTGAAACCCCTGGCGCATATCGACCGCTGGATGTATGCGCCGCACTGGGCGCCGGACAGCAAGTCGGTCTACGCCCTTGTGGAGCAGGACCGCGACACCTGGGCGGCGAAGATCGATCTCGCTACCGAGGAAGTCACCTATCTCACCTCCGGCCCGCGCTTTGGTTTCGATCTCGCCGTCTCCTCAAACGGACGGGTCGCCGTCCTCGACGGCGAGGAAAACCGCCCTTATGAACTCGGCGCCGTCGAAGAGGGCGTGCGCCCTCTCACCCATCATAATGATTGGCTCGAGAATCGTCGTCTCGCGGAGATGCGCGATATTTCCTTCCGCAGCGGCAAACATGAAATTCACGGCCTTCTCATCCTGCCGCTCGGCTATGAAGAAGGCGAACGCTACCCCGTGATAGCACGGCTGCACGGCGGACCGGTCTATCAATTCAGCCATGAATTCATCTTCGACTGGCAATATTACGCCGCCAACGGTTATGCGGTGCTCGCGGTCAATCCGCGCGGCTCGTCGGGGCGCGGCTTCGATTTCGCCAAAGCCATCTATGCCGACTGGGGCAATGTCGACGTCAAGGACATTTCAGCCGGCATCGATTACGCCATCGACATAGGGATCGCCGATCCGGAGCGCATCGGCGTCGGCGGCTGGAGCTATGGCGGCATCCTGACCGACTACATGATCGCCAGCGACAAACGCATCAAGGCGGCGGTGAGCGGCGCCGGCATGGCGAACTTCCTCGCAGGCTATGGCGCCGACCAGTACATGCTCGAATATGAAGAAGAAGTCGGCCTGCCCTGGCGCGACCGCAAAGCGTTCGAACGCATCAGCTATCCGTTCCTCCAGGCGGACCGGATCACGGCGGCGACCATGTTCCAGTGCGCCGGCGCCGATCTCAATGTGCCCTGCATCGGTTCGGAGCAGATGTATCTGGCGCTGCGCTCCCGGGAGATCGATACTGAGCTGGTCGTCTACCCCGGTGAGAATCACGGCCTGACGCGGCCGAGTTTTCTTTACGACCGGCTGGAGCGCAATCTCGCCTGGTACGACAAATATCTGAAAGCGGGCGAGTAAATTATTCTTCGAGCCGTCCGTATTGTTTAAGGACGGCTCTCAACGCCTCATGATCGATGGCTTTGGCGTAGCGGCCTTCGTCGCCGGTCATGTCGCGGGCGGCGACCATGGCGTTGATGACCGCCTCTTCCGTCGCTTCGACTGTCGCCAGGAACAAGGGATCAAGCACATCGTTGATGAGGAAGGCGGCGTCTTTGACGTCGCCTTCGCCCTTCTGCTCGGCGGTTGAAAAGGCGATGAAGATGTCGCCGGAACCATTGCCCGCATAGCTGCCGTCGCGGGCGATGCCGAGCGCTGCACGGCGGGCGAGCCGCTTCAATTGATGCGGCAGCAGCGGCGCATCGGTGGCGACGACAATGATGATCGAGCCGGCATCGCCCGCCTCGGGGTCTTCTTCGGTGTAGACCCGGTCATTGCGCAAATGCTCGCCCACGGGAACGCCGGCGATCCGCAGCGTGTCGCGGATGCCGTAATTCGCCTGCACCAGAACCCCGACCGTATAATCGCCTGCGACGCGCGACGACGTGCCAATGCCGCATTTGAATTCGTGGCAGATCATGCCCGTGCCGCCGCCCACATTGCCTTCCGCCACGGGGCCCGTTTTGGCGGCCTCAAGCGCGCGGGCGGCGTGTTTCGCCGTCACGTAAAACCCGTTGATGTTGTTCAAATGCCCGTCCCAGGTCTCGGCGACCACGGGCAGCGACCAGTAATAGCCTGTCGCATCCGCCCCGCCCTGCGCGACTCGCCACCGGATGACGCCGTCGTGAACGGCGCCGACGCTGTGCGTGTTGGTGATCATCACCGGCCCTTCGAGATAGCCGGACTCCTCGATCCAGTGCGCGCCGGTCATCTCGCCATTGCCGTTGAGAGAAAATATCCCCGCAAAGACCGGTTCGTTCAGCGTGCGTCGCCCACGCGGCAGGATCGCCGTCACGCCGGTGCGCGCCGCATGGCCGTCTTTAAAATCGCGAATGATGGTTTCATGCCCGACCGCAACGCCCTCGACATCGGTGATGGCGTTGAGCGCGCCCGGCGTTCCCGGAAAGGGAACGCCGAGATCGCGCGCCCGCGGGCCGTCTTCAGCAGCGGCGGAGGACATCTGTGCACAGACAGCAAGCAGCATCAGGCGTTTTTTCATGGAACACCGCCTTTATTCGCAATGAACTTCACGGCCGCCTTTGATGACGCCCTTGATGTTCGAAAGAATTGAAATGTCTTCCAGCGGGTCGCCCTCGATAGCGATCATGTCCGCATAATGGCCGGGCGACAGCGCGCCTGTATCCTGCTCCCAGTCGAGGAGTTCCGCGGCGGCGAGCGTCGCCGAGCGGATCGCCTGCATGGGCGTCATGCCGTATTTCACCATGTAAGGCATCTGTTTGGCGTTATCGCCATGGGGATATACGCCGGCGTCCGTGCCGAAGGCGATCTTGACGCCCATATCGACGGCCTTGCGGAAGACTGCGCGCTGCGTGTCTGTCGTGTCGCGGTTCTTCTGCATGGTTTCTTCGGGCCAGTCTTCTTCGGCGCCAACTTCGTTGATGTAATCGCCGTTGTAAATGTCGGCGACGAGAACGACGCCGTTGCGCTTCATCATGCGCAGCGCCTCGTCATCGAGAAGCGAACCATGTTCAATGGAGGCGACCCCGGCGCGCACGGCCATTTTCGCGCCTTCCGCGCCATGGGCGTGCGCCGTCGTCTTCTTCCCATATTTCTTCCCTTCATCGACAATAGCGCGCATTTCCTCTTCCGAAAGTTCCGGCAGGCCGGGATCGGTGCCGACCGTCAAAACCGCGCCAGTGGCGATCATCTTCAAAAGATCGACGCGATGCTGGAGGAACTCGCGGGCTTTCTGCCTTGCGTCTTCGGGCCCGCGCACAACGCCCCGCGTCATGTCTTCGGGAACCTTGGCGTCGTAAGCGAGGCCGGTGATCGCGCCGCCGCCGCCGGGAATAGTGAAATAGCCGCCGGAAACCGCCATGCGCGGGCCTTCCACATAGCCTTTATTAATGGCGTCGCGCAGCGCCACATCGGTAAAGGCCCGCCAGGAGCCCACATCGCGCACGGTCGTGAAACCGGCGCAGAGCGTTTTCTTTGCATTGCCGGCGCCGGCCAGCACATCCTCCGCGCCGGTGGTCAGCAGAGGATCGATGATGCCGCCCTGAATGTCGCCGACAAGATGCGTGTGCATGTCCGCAAGGCCCGGCAAAACCGTATAGGCGGACCAGTCCGTCAGCGGGCCCTCGTCCGGCGCTTCCGAAAAAGCCGTCACCGCCGTCACCCGGCCGTTCTCGACCCGGATCAGCTGATCGGAAAGCACTGTTTCCTTTTCAACGTCGATCAGCTTGCCGGCGCGAATATAGTTCACATCCTCAGCCGCGGCGGTCATAGATGCGGCGAATGCCGTGATAGCGCCCGCCACAGTCATGACGGTCCGACATTTTTTCTGCGACATTATGAAAAACTCCCTATGACGGCGACTTTTGCGTTAGACTTGCGGTGAACAATCCTACGCCGCGCGCGCGCCAGCGGGCAAGGCGATAAAGATCAACCAGAGAGTCCGTTATGCGCAAATCTGCTCTTTCCGCCCTTTTGCTTTTTTCAAGTCTTACGCCCGCCTTTGCGGCCGATGACGCGCTGACGCCGCCGGACCTGACGGCCAAAGCGATCGAGCTGTTGGGTCAGACCATCGCCATCGAGTCGGTCGAGGGCAAAGGCAATGTGCCCGCCGTCGCCAATCTGATCGCAGATGAATTGCGCAAAGGCGGCTTCGCCGCTGACGATATCGTCATCACGCCTATGGGCGAAACCGCAACACTGATCGCGACTTATAAAGGAACCGGCGAAAAAAAACCGATCATTCTTTCAGGTCACATGGATGTGGTCGGCGCTAATCCCGAAGACTGGACGCGCGATCCTTTCACCATGGTGCAAGAGGACGGTTTTCTATTCGGGCGCGGCACAAGCGATATGAAGTTCGGCCTCGTGATGATGGTGGAAACCCTCATCCGCCTGAAAGAAGAAGGCTTCAAACCGGACCGCGACATCATTCTCGCGTTGTCCGGGGATGAAGAAACCCACATGGCGACGACCATGGCGCTCGCAGACGAGCTCGAAGGCGCTGATATCGTGTTGAACGCCGACGGCGGCGGCGGCGCGCTCGACGAGAATGGAGATCCGGTCGCCTATTATCTTCAAGGCGCCGAAAAAACCTATGCGGATTACATCGTCACGTTCACCAATCCCGGCGGGCATTCGAGCCAGCCGCGCAAGAAAAACGCGATCTACGATCTGGCTCAAGCGGCGCTTAATCTTTCCAACTACGAATTTCCGGTGATGTGGAGCGACATCACGTTGGAATCCTTCCGCCAGGGCGGCCTCAATACGGAAGGCGAGATCGGCAAGGCGATGCGCGATTTCGCCGAGAATCCCAAAAACAAAAGGGCGATCAAAATTCTCTCCGAACGGCCGGAATATGTGGGCCAGCTGCGCACCACCTGCGTCGCCACCCTGCTCGACGCCGGCCATGCGCCCAACGCCCTGCCCCAGCGCGCAGGGATGAACGTCAATTGCCGCATCTTCCCCGGCGTTTCTCCGGACGCGGTCAAGACGACGCTGACGGACGTGATCGACAATCCGGAAGCGACCATCGAGCTCGCCGATGAAGTCCATTATGCCGACGCCTCGCCGCTACGCGACGATGTGGTCGCCGCCGTGCGCAAAGCCGTCGACCGGCGCTATCCGGACCTTCCCATCGTGCCGGAAATGTCGGCGGGGGCGTCGGACAGTCTTCACTTCCGCGCTCACGGCATCGACAGCTACGGCGTCTCAGGAATTTTCATGAAGCCGACCGACATGTACGCCCACGGTCTTAACGAGCGCGTGCCGGTCGCAGCTGTCGACGGCGCTCTCGATCATTGGCATACGCTGCTGACCGATCTTGCGACCGGGGAATAGCTAGGTTTGCGCAGCGCGGTTCTGGCGGTGCGCGATCCAATAGACGGGCAGCCCCGCAAACAGGAGCGCGGCGCCCCAGGCCACCGCTTCCCCGCCGGCGCCGTAAATCGTCCAGATGGCGTAGATGACGGCGGCGGTCGCCGCGGCGAGCAGCACCGGCGATGTTTTCAGCTTGCCGACGCGCTGCAGCTGCAGCGCAGACAAGGCGCTCGCCAGAAACATGAAGAGCGAGGCGGTCGTCGACAAAAGCACGATGAAGGTGAAAAGCTCCGTCATCGACTTTGAATAGTTCAGCATGACGACGCCGGTGAGCAGGAGGCTCGACGTCACATGGGCCCGCACCGGCAGGCCGCGCGCCGATTCCTTCGCCAGCCAGCGCGGAAAAACGCCGCCCTTCGCCATGGCGTAGGGCAATTCGCCCTGAACCATGATCCAGCCGTTAAGCGCGCCGAAGCCGCTGATGGCGGCGAAAAGCGCGATAAGCCGTCCGGCGTCCGGGTTCAGATAGGTGCTGACGAAATCGGCGAAGGGCGCGTTCGACGCCGCCACTTCGTCGGCAGGCAATAGCAGGATCACGACCGAACAGGAGAAAAGATAGATGACCCCGGCGATGATCATGCCGGTCATGGTGGCGCGGGGAATGGTCTTGCCCGGGTTTTCAACATGCTCGGCGGGCACCGTCGCCGATTCAAGACCGAGCAGCGCCCACAGCGTGAGCGTCGCCGCCGCCGTGATGCTGGCGAGTTTGAAATCGCCGAGCCCGGAAAATTCAGGGATAGAAGCAGGCTTATCCGTCATGCCGCCGAGCACGAACGCGCCGAGCGCAATCGCAGCGACGAGCGGCAAGATTTTTAAAACCGTCGTCACAAGCTGCACCGAGCCCGCCAGAAACGCGCCGCGGCAGTTGACCGCCGTCAACAGCCATATGGCGCCGCAGGTGACCACGGCGTGAAGCCCCGTCGTCTCGGCGATCTGCGGAAAGAATACGCTGAGATAACTAACCGCGCCGGTGGCGACCGCCGCATTGCCGACCCAGATCGAAATCCAGTAGCTCCAGGCGACCATGAAGGCCGGAGCCGGTCCGAAGGCCTCGCGCGCATAAGCGTAAGGCCCCCCGGCGCGCGGAAAAGCGCCCGCGAGCGCGGCGAAGACGCCCGCAAGGCAAATGCCGCCTGCAATCGTCAACACCCAGCCGGCGACCGCGCTCCATCCGAAAGGCGCGAGCGCGGCCGGCAGCAAAAACACGCCGGAGCCGATCATATTGCCGACGACCAGCGCCGTCGCCATCCAGAAGCCAAGGGATTTGTCGGTCTTTTTCTTAACTTCGACGGCAGGATCAGTCGTCATGCGGGCAAGCCCCCTTTAATAAGGACGCCTGAGCCGCGCCTTTTCGCCAGACTATAAAAGAAAAAAGGCCGGCGCGCATCACGCCGGCCTTTATCTGTTGTCGGATCAGGCAAAAATCAGAAGTCTTTGCCGAAACGAACGCCGATGGTACGCGGCCTGTTCACGCTGTACTGAACGCGATCGCCGCAAACGCCGCAGGCGACGAAGTTGAACTGCCGGGCGCGCTCGTCAAACGCATTGGCGATATAGGCCACAAGCTCCCAGTCTTCATCGCGCACGCCGACGCTGAAGTCGAAGACGGCGTAGCCGGGCTGCGGGCCGAGCGTCGCAACATCCGCATCGGTGAGGCCGGCGGCGGAATCCGTCTGCCCGCTCGCCGAGCCTTGCAGATGAGCGATATATTGCCCGACGGGAAATTCATACCGCGCCGTGATGGTGCCCTTGAAATCAGGCACAACCGGCAGGCGCGTGCCGTCGGCGGCAAGGGGCGGAGCAGTTTCGTCAATATTCAGCGTACTCGGATCATCCATGGGGAACGGACATCCCGTTTCCGGGGCGCCGGTCTCCTGGTTCACATAACCGCAATAATTTGCAGACAGCTTTGCATCGATTACCGAAACAGCACCATTGATCGTCAGCCCCTCAATGGGACGCAGGCTGAGGTCGGCTTCAAAGCCTTTTATGATAGCTTGGTTGGCGTTTTTAATTTCTGTCAGACCATTCTGACCGAGAATCGGAAACTGAAAATCTTTCCAGTTCTGACGGAAAAACGCGGCATTGAAGATCAACCTGTTATCAGCCCAAGCCGTTTTGAAACCTACTTCGTAATTGACCAGTTTATCCTCAAGGTATGGAGGCAGATTGCCGCGTCTGTTGGCGCCGCCGGGCCGATAGCCAGTTGAATATGTAACGTACACCATTTTGTCATCGTCAATATCATATGTAAGATTTAATTTATGGGTCTCGCCCGTTCCCTTCACTGTATTATCAAGATTCGTACACGGAGCTCCTGGGACGACTGCGGGTGCGAAGCAAAGATCGACGCCCAGTGGGGGGTAATATCCGCCATATCCGAAAAACCCGGTCAGCGAATTCTTGTAGCGATATCCTCGCACGCCGCCAGAAAAAGTCAGACGGTCGGTTATATCAAACGAAATCTCGGTAAATAACGCGAGGTCGCGGTCTGTACGCTTCTGTTCCGTCAACCAGACCGTGTCTTCATGGTCCGGAACCTCGAGAAACGAGGCCAAGTCAATCACCACATATTGCTGGTGAATATAGTGGGTCTGGTGGTTCTGGAAGAAACCGGCCACAGCGCGCAAGCGCTTGTCCTGCGGCGTCGAGATGCGGATTTCGTTCGAATATTTCGCAAAGCTGTCGTCGCCCTGATAGGTCTGTGACGGGTCCACGAGATTGGACATATCGTCATAAAAATAGGCGCCGTAGCCGTAGAGCACGTCGTAATAATAGGCGTAGTCGGTGTAGTCCGAGAACGAATCGATCTGGCGCTTTAAATAGGCGCCCGCATAGGTGAGATCGAAATCGCCGATCTTGCCTTCGACGGTCAGGGCCGCCTGGAAGAAGCGGTCTTCGTTCTTCTCGTCATAGAAACGGCCGGCGTTCAAATCGCCGAGCTTGGGATCCATCGTCGAACGGCCATTAAAATTCGATTTCTGACCGAGAAGGGTCGGCGTCACCGTCCAGTTTTCGTCTAGGTCGATCTTCAACGCGATCCGCGCGCCATAGGTCTCGCCGTCGTTGAAATCGTCTTCGACGAGGTCGGCGTTGGTTTTGGTGATGCCCGAGGACGGGAATGTGCGGCTGTCGAGCACATTGTCGATATAACCGCCGTCCTTGACGTACCAGCCGACCAGACGCACCGCCGCATTGTCGCTGACTGGCTGGTTGACCATGCCTTCCAGCTGATAACCGATCTCGCCGTCCTTGATGGTGTTCACTTCGGCGTCGAACCCAGCCTCGAATTCGTCGATCTTCGGCTTGTTGGTGATGATCCGGAGCGTGCCGGCCTGGGAACTGGCGCCGAACAGCGTGCCTTGCGGCCCGGCGAGCGCTTCGACGCGTTCAATGTCGTAGATATGGAGCGGCAGGAAGCCGAGAATGGTGGTCACCGGCTGTTCGTCGAGATAAACGCCGACGCTCGGCAGCGAGGCGGAGTGGTTGCCGTCCCCGCCGGAGACGACGCCGCGCATGTAAACCGAGGTTGCGTTGGGACTGGTTGACTGGAAGCTGACCGATGGCAGATATTTCGCGTAATCTTCGAAAGACGAAATCTCGAGTTCCTCGAGCGTCTCCGTGCCGAGCGCGATGATCGAAATCGGCACGTCCTGAATATTCTGCTCGCGCTTTTGCGCCGTCACAACGATGGTGTCGCGTTCGGACTGAGCCATGGCCGCGCCCGCAATCCCGGTCCACATGGAGGAAGCCAGGAGCGCCGTTTTCAACACCGGACGCCTTCCCAGAAAAGTCAGCCTTGAGGTCGCGTTTTCCATCTTTCACCACTCATTTTCATAAAATCCTGATCCGCGCCCGGCGGCGCCCCAGAGCCCCGGCCGCGCGAACGCAATCATGACGCTAGTGTGAACCAACGCTGCATGGCAATTCATTGTGCGGTGAAACGAGCTATTCTTACGGCAAGTGTTGCCGATAAACGCCTATGGTTTGAAAGAATATCGCTATTTCATTCCTGTAAGGAATGTTTCTATAGAAAATGCCGCTAGGGCGCGTCGGGATAGGCGGTCAAAATATCCCCAAGCGCCGCTTTCAGGGGATCGAGCCAGGGTTCGTAGTTTTTCCACTGATCGACGCCGCTGGCGTAAATCGGCTGGCGGACCTGTTCGGAGCTGGCGGTCCTTACAGCCCGCTCGGTTTCATGGAAATTGAGGCACGCCGCCTCGAAAGGCAGGCCGCAAAAATCGAGCAGCGCCCGGATCTGGGTGTCCGGATCCGCCACCATGTTCTCATAGATAACCCTGTGGACGACCCCCGGCGCGATTTCATCGAAATGTTTCATCAACAAGACGTAATCCCGATAATAGCGCCCGATTCGCTCCAGCCCGTAGGAAAAGCCTTGCCCTTTCGCGAAATGCTGTTTGAAGCCGGAAAAGCAGCAGGCCATGGGGTGGCGGCGCGCATCGATGATCTTCGCCTTGGGCAGGATCAGGTGAATAAGCCCGGCATGCATGAAATTATTGGGCATTTTATCGATGAAGAAGGGCTTGTCCGTCTTGCGCTGGATCGCCGTGCGCTCGAGATATTCCTCTCCGAGCTTTTGCAGCTCGTCGTCCGACAGGCTGGCGATGATTTCCGGATATTTCGACTCTTCGCTGCGCCTGGCCTTGCCGCCAAGGCGCTTGGCGATGGCGATGATGTCGGGCAGCTCCATAGTGCCTTCGACCTGGCTGTGGCTCGAGAGGATCTGCTCAAGCAGGGTCGAGCCCGCCCGCGGCATGCCGACGATGAATATCGGATCGGGCGCCGGACAGCCCTTTCCGCTTTTCGCCTTGATGAGGACTGGCGTCAGGACCTTTTTCGCGCGGTCGAGACGGAAAGCCATGTCGTCTTCGTCATAGTCGATCTGTTTTTGCCGGATGGCGTTGCCGGCCTCATAGTGATGGAAGGACTCTTCGAACTGCTTGGCGTCTTCCAGCGCCTTGCCGAGGGCGAAATGAAGATGCAGCCGGTCGTCGTCCTCGATGTCGGTTCGTTCCAGCTGCGCGCGCATCGCGGCGACATCCGCGTCGTCGAACTTGAACGTCTTGAGATTGGCGAGGCTCCAATAGGCTTCGCCAAGGCTCGGCTGCAAAGCGATGCTTTTCTTATAGGCGTCGATTGAATCCGGCGTGCGGCCCACGGTTTTCAGCGCATGGCCATAGCTCATCCAGGCTTTTGGCTGTTTCGGATATTCCCTTAACAGGGAGCCATAGCTTTCAATGGCTTTTTCATACTCGCCGACGCGCACCAGCGCCGAGGCATAAAGCGTGCGGTAATTCGGGTTTTCAGGATCGGTCTTGAGGAGCGTTTCCGCCTCGCGATGGGCCTCTTCCGCCTTGCCGAGTCTGAGCTCGATGATCGCCAGATTATGCCGGGCCGCCGTGAAGCTCGGCGCCAGGTCGATGCACCGTTCGAGCAGGTGTTCGGCGTCCTGATAGCGCCCGATGCGCGCGGCGAGCTCGGCCAGCATGCGGATCGCCGAAACATCCGTCGGGTGCTGTTTCAGATATTGCTTCAGGAGGCGCTCTGCGACGGGTATGTCGTTCTGCGCCAGCGCATCCGCCGCCTCCATGAGGCGCGGATCGTTCGAGGCCGTCTTGATGTGGCGCATGTAAGCGCGGTCGGCCCCGGCCTCGTCGCCAGCGAGCGTCAACTGGTCGCCAAGCGCCCGCCAGGCGTTGGCGAGGTCCGGTTTCAAGGACAGCGCGCGTTCGAGCGAGCGGACGGCCGCTTTGCCCTCGCCCATGGCGCCCTGCACCAGGCCCATTTCATAATGCGCTTCCGCCCAGCTCATGTCTTCGGCGATCATCTGTTCTAGGAGCGTTTTCGCTCCGGCGGCGTCGCCCTGACGGCGATGGGCGGCGGCGAGCAGAATGCGCGCCTCGCGCTGATTGGGGAGCGCGGCGAGAATCGCTTTCGCCTGCTCCGCGGCGTGTTTCGGCGACTTTTCAAGCAGCGCGGCGCCATGGGCGAGCGCCGTCGCCAGCGTGCCGGTCTCTCCGCCTTTGGTCGCGTCTGTCGTACTCATGCCGCCTCAACCTATGGAACCGGCAAAGCCTAGGCCGTGCAACGAGTCCCGGCAAGCATCACGCCGCGGCGCCGAAAGGCTTGCGCGCGTCTTTGAGGATTTCCCGCGCCGCATTGCGTCCCGGCAGGCCGGTGACGCCGCCGCCCGGATGGGCGCCCGCGCCGCAATGATAAAGCCGCTTCAAGGCGCCGCGATAATCGCCATGGCCAAGGGCGGGGCGCGCCGCCCACATCTGGTCGAGGGTCATCGCGCCATGCATGATGTCGCCGCCAATGAGACCGAATTTGTCTTCGAGATCCTGCGGCGTCAGCACCATCCGGCCCAAGACCGACTGTTTGAAGTTCGGCGCGTATTGATTGACCGTGTCGATGACGAGATCGGCGGCCGCTTCGCGATGATCCGCCCAGGACTTGCCGTCCGGCAGTTCCGGCGCGAATTGCTGACAGAAAAGGCTCGCCACATGCTGGCCCGGCGGCGCGAGACTGTCGTCGACGGCGGACGGGATGAGCATTTCAACGATCGGCTTTGACGACCAGCCATTCAGTTTCGCTTCGGAAAACGCCCGGTCCATATAATCGAGCGATGGCGCAATGATGATGCCCGACTGGTGATGCTCGCCGGCGCCGGGCAGACAGGTGAAATCCGGCAATTCCGACAGGGCGACATTCATCCGCAAGGTGCCGGAACCGCAGCGCCAGCCGTCCATGCGGCGGCGGAACTCCGGATCGAGCGCATCTTCGGGCGTCAGGCGCGTGTAAAGAAGCTTCGGATTGACGTTTGCCGCGACGCGGGTCCCGTGGACTTCTTCGCCATTTTCCAGAACGACCCCGACAGCCTCGCCGTCATCAACAAGCAGCGATTTCACCGGCGCGTCGGTCGAAATATCGACGCCGACGCCTTCACAAGCTTTGCGCATGGCCTGGGTGATGGCGCCCATGCCGCCGACGGCGTGGCCCCAGGCGCCTTTGACGCCGTTCGCTTCGCCGAAGACATGATGCAAGAGCACATAGGCCGACCCCGGCGTGTCGGGGCTGGCGTAATTGCCCACCACCGCATCGAAGCCGAAAACCGCCTTCACCGGATCGGAATCGAACCAGGCGTCGAGAAAGACCCGCGCGCTTTTGGTGAAAAGGTCGAGCACGTCCTGATGCAATTGCGCGTCGCCCCGCGCCACCGGCCAAAGCTGCGAGGCAGCAGACAGCGCCGCGGAAAGCCCTTTTTCAGGATTGGGCGGGGTTTTTAGAGAAATATCGCGCAAGACGTCGGCGACGTTTTCCAAACGCTCGTAATAAGCCGGCAGACGTTCGGCGTCGGTGTTAGAAAATTTCCGGAATTCGGCCTGCGTTTGCTCCAAGCTGCCGCCTGCTTTGAGGTAGCGCCCGTCCTCCGTAGGCAGAAAGTTCGAGATCGGCCGGTTGATGACTTTAAGGCCGTGTTCGGCGAGCCCCATGTCCCGAATGACGAGCGGGTTGAGAAGGCTCACCGTATAGCTCGCAACGGAATTTCTGAAGCCGGGATGGAACTCTTCGGTCACCGCCGCGCCGCCGACGACGCCGCGCCTTTCGCAGATGCGAACGCTCAGGCCCGCCCGGGCGAGATAAAAGGCGCAGACAAGCCCGTTATGGCCGCCGCCGATAATCACCACGTCATGCTTGCCTGTGGTCATAGGTTTACTCTTTTAAAGGCGCGGCTTCAGACAATTCCGCCGCTAAGGAGCCAAGACCTATCGCCGTGCGACGGGAAAGACAATGCGCGACCTCTCTGCTGCGCCCCGTTGTTTCATAGATGGAAACATTGTTGATATTCTTAGCGGCGCGGCGCCGGCCGCCATAACAACAAGAGACCCTATGCCCAGCCTTCGCCTCGCTCCCGCCTCGACCAGCGATTTCCGCAACCTCGCCGAACGGCGCCTGCCCCGGCAATTGTTCGACTATGTGGACGGCGGCGCCTATGGCGAAAACACGCTTCGCGCCAATGTGGACGACTTTCAAAAGCTGCGCCTGCGCCAGCGGGTGATGCGCGACGTTTCAAAGCTCGATACGTCCGTCGACCTGTTCGGAACGCAGCTGGCGATGCCCCTGGCGCTGGCGCCGGTAGGGCTTGGCGGCATGATGGCGCGCCGGGCCGAGGTCCAGGCCAAACGCGCGGCGGACGCAAGAGCCGTGCCTTTCTGTCTTTCGACGGTGGCGCTCTGCCCTGTCGACGAAGTCGCCGCCGTTTCGCCAACGCCGTTCTGGTTTCAGCTTTACATGCTGCGCGACCGCGGCGCCGTGAAAGAGATTCTCGACCGCGCGAAAGCGGCGGGCGTCAAAACTCTTGTCTTCACGGTCGACGTCGCCATTCTCGGCACGCGCTACCGCGACATCCGCAACGGCCTCAGCGGCGAAGTCAGCGGGTGGGGCAAATTAAGAAGCGGTCCCCTCTCCTATCTTCTCCATCCGGACTGGACGTACGATGTGGGCGTCAAAGGCAAGCCGCACACCTTCGGCAATCTTGAAAAATACGTGCCCGACGCGAAGACCCCGGCGGATTTCGCCGCCTGGATCACGAGCCAGATCGACGCCTCCGTCACCTGGAAAGACATCGAATGGCTGCGCTCGGTCTGGGAGGGCGACCTCGTCATCAAGGGCGTTTTAACGCCGGAGGATGCGCAAGAGGCGGTCAACGCCGGCGCCGACGGCGTCATCGTCTCCAATCATGGCGGGCGCCAGCTTGACGGCGTCTCGTCCTCGATCGAGGCCCTGCCCCGCATCGCCGAGGCGGTCGGCGACCGGACGGCGGTGCTCATGGATGGCGGCGTCAGAAGCGGCCTCGATGTGGTGAAGGCCGTCGCGTCGGGCGCGCGGGCGGTGCTGATCGGGCGGCCCTGGATTTATGCGCTCGCGGCGCGCGGCGAACCGGGACTTGTCGCGATTCTCAAAAACTTCGAAGCCGAGATGAAAGTCGCCATGTCGCTGACCGGCGCGCGCCATGTCGGCGAGATCACCAGAGAGATATTGGATGTTTCCAGCCGGGACTGAGTCGTCCCGGCCGTCAGCGATTTTTACGATTGCGCAGCGCGGCGGCGCCTCAATCCGAGAAACGCCGCTAAGGCGAAGAGGCCGGCCATGGAGGGGATGGGCACGTCGCTCAGCGCCGGCTCCACATTCGATCCGGCCGTGCCGAAAATGCTGCTCAAAAGAGTCAGCGTGCTGCCGCCCGTCGGCGACAGAAAGACGCTGAACTGCAAGACATCGGAAATTGAGAATGCAGTTTCAGGCGTGCCCGATACCGCCGCGAAAAAGAAATCCGCTATAAGGTCCTGTTCCTGGGAATTTTCAAGGCTAAAATAAACTTCTGACATGGCTGACTGCTCGTCCGGATCATCAACCTCGGCAAGACTCGTCAGACTGTAATCCAGCATGAAATCCAACCGGACCGTATTCGTCTCCGAATTGTTATTAAACATGATCAGGCTTTCCGCGCCTGCGAAAGCAAAAGCGTCTCCTATTCCAGGGACTTCGCCTGTTCCGTTTAAAAATATTTCGATGGGCGCATCGGCGAGCGGCGTCAGCGCCGGTGGAGAGGCCGTCGCTGTCAAATCGCCGACCGCAGCGCCGTCAAAAAAGGAATCGGAATCGGTAACCAGAGCGTCCCCGTCGACGGTGACGTCAAGGTCCCCCGTTCCTTCAATGACAGTGACGCCCGTCAAGGAAAGGGTCGCGTCAACACTGGATTGAAAGACCGGAACGGCGAAAGCCTGTCCTGCGCTCAACATGCTTAAGACACAGCCAATCGCCGCGATTTTTAAAAATTTACTCATGACACACCCCTTTACAATTTTCCCCGTTAGAACCTGACGAGGGCGCGGATCTCGCCTCTCGCTTCGGTTTTCTCCGCTCCGAACTCGCTGACGCCAGCGGCCGACACTTCATAACGCTCTCCAGCGAGAAGATTGAAGCCGGCCTCCGTCTTCAATGCATTGCGGTTGTCGCGTTCGCCCAAGAGACGGAAGCGATAATCCGGCATATCCGCAAAGCTCGCCGTCACGCTTTCGCCCTCACCATAGCGGCGAACCCAGGAAAGAGATAGATGCGGGCGAATATTCACGCCGCGAATGTTCATTTTACTGACCATCCGCATGCCGAATTCGCTTTCGAGTTGCGTCTCCTCGCCCTTTTCCACATTCAAGGACAGGTCAGATAGCCTGTTTTCCGCATAGGCGGCGCCTTTCGCTTCGCGGTAATTGAGCGCCGCAAACATTTCCGGCGCGCCCGGAACATCGCGGAAGCTTCTGCCGGCCTCAACACTCACGCCCAGCGCGCTGCCGTTCTTGTCGAAACCGGCGTAATTTTGCGGACCGACGGCGTAGAGCGGATCGCCGCCGGTAATGTCGGTTTTGCCCCAGCTCATCGCCACCGTCGCATAGCCGGCCTCGCCCAGGGGCGCGGCGCCGTAAAGCGTCGTGGTCGTCGACTTGAACGCCGCCGCAGACAGGGCGCCGTCAAGCGTCCCGTTGCCCTGCAGATGGGTCATGGAAAGGCCGAACAAGGCGCCGGATCTGGTTTCAAGATCGACGCCGCGGGCGAAGCCGGCCACATCGCCGGCGAAATTTGCGGCGAAGGCCGGGGCCGCGCTGCCGCCATTGAAATTCGCGGACCAGGCCGTGGCGCCTTTTGTCGACTTGGCGCCTTCGGAGAAATTGAAACCGAAGGTCGTCGGCGCTGCCTGGTTCGACTTGCCGGCGCGGAAACTCATGAGACGCTGCTCGGTCGCCGTCACGCCGGCGTCGAGCGTCGCGCTCGTCATTTCAATGTTGCCGGTCGAAAGCTCCGGCGTGATGCTTTCAACGGCGCCAACCACTTGCTCTTCTTCGGGCAGCGATTGCAGCGTAGCGATCGTCGTCTCCACACCGCCTTCTGCGAAAGAGGTCGCGCTGTCGAGCGCCGCGGCGAAAGACGACGCCGTCGCGCTGGAGCCCGACATCAGACTGGAGATCGGCTCGACATGGACCCTCACCGCATATTGGTGAGGCCCATAGCCTCCTGTAAAGGAGCGCAAGGCGGTCGGCTCGGGCAAAGTGATCGTATCGAAGCCGCCCTGCAGCCCGTCTACGCCCGGAATGGTGACAATCTGAGGAGGAATACTGGGTATGACGACGGTAAGGTCATCGGTGCCGGTCCCTGCGACCACCTCATAGGTCGTCCCGTCAACATAGGCGCCTTCATTGGCAAGCACATTGAGCGCGCCGCCCGCCTGGATGACGTTCGTGCTGGCGAACTGCCCCACGCTTCCGTCAGCGAAGACAGACGTGGTCAGCTGGCTTGCAGCACTCATCGCAACGCCGCCATTGATTCTGAGGACGCCTTCAAACACGTCGGTCGTCCCGCCCAGCGCGCCGGGGTTGTAAAGCGTTGTCACCCCAGCGCCGCTCTTGGCGAAATTCTCGAAACTCTGGCCGGAAACATTCCAGCTATGAGCGCCAACGAAATGCAAGGTGTCGCTTCCCGCGCCGGCGGAGATCGACCCGGAAATGCTCGAGCCTTCCTTCACGATAAGCGTATCGTCGCCATCGCCAAGCGTGATCGCTGTGCCGCCGCTGGCGTTGATCGTTCCGGCATTGGTGACGACATCGTTCCCGTCGCCCGACGAAATCCCGACAGTGACCTTTCCATTCGTATAGGACGCTTTATCGTTTTGATCGATCTCGCCATACTCGCAAACCGTGACCGCGGGAATAATCGTCACGCCGCCGATGACCAAAGCGGGCGTGTCGATGTAACAATAACTGCCCCTCGACGCGATGGTCGTCGCCGTGGCGCTCGGCGTCGCGGAGACAGTGATTGTTCCGTTGTTAACGATCGTATCGGCGCCAGCGCCGGTGACGACGCCGTAAGCTTTCGCATACCGGGCGTAAGCGCGCGAATAAGACTCGGCGTCTCCATCCCGTCCGCTGCCATAGCTTTCGGCGCTCGCCTTGGCGTAAGGGTCGGACACAGCGGTGATATGGCCGTCATTGATGATGGTGTTGTCGCCATCGCCGGCGTGAACGCCATAAGCCGCCGCATCATCTGCATAAGCATAGGCGTCCGTGAAAGCGTCGACGCTGAAGGAAAACCCGCCGCCGGATTTCGATCTCGCCAGGGCGCGATTGGCTTCGGGCTGGCTGCGCACGCTGATCGTTCCCGAGTTTTCGATCCGATCGTCGTCAGACCCGCTGCGCACGCCAAAGGCGCGGACATCATTCAGCTCCACTCTCGCATAGGACCTTGCGTCAGGGTCGATAACGCTTATGCCGACAGCGTTCGCCGCAGCGGAAGACGCCCCTTTCGGTTTGTTCAACACGCGAAGCAGGCCGGTATTCACAAAGTCCAGCGCGCCGGAAAGGCTTTCGACGCCGGTCAGCGTGCTGCTGTTGGCGTAGGCGCGCGCATCGGCGCTCGCATGACCGTTAATCACGGAATTGCCGTTGCCGGTCGCGGCGGAAGACGAGAAAGCGAAGGATTCGATCTCCAAATCGCCGTTGTTCACAACATTATGCGAGCCGTCGCCGAGACGCACGCCGCGCAAGGTGGTGTAGGAATGAGCGCGGGTGTAGGCCTTCGCATCGGTGCCGACGCCGGCCGTCACGCCGTTCGCTGTCGCATCCGCCCGCGCAAGGCCGCGATAGCTGCCGCGGTCGCCGAAATAAGTAAGCTTGGCGTCTCCGTCATTGATAACGGTCGTGCTGCTTTCCGCATCGTAAAAGAGAGTCCCGTAACCGTAGTTTCTGCTGGTCGACCTGGCCCGGCCGCTGGAGAAGATCGCGTAGCTCGAAACCGTATTGTTCGACCGCGTGCTGTTCGTGACTTCGCCGGTGATGGTTCCGGTGTTGATCAGCGTGTCCACGCCATCGCCGCCGTAAAGCCCGATCGCGTTGGCGCGCGCCTTGACTTCGGCGGCGGAACTCGTTGTGCCGACCGCGGCGCCGGCCGCGCCCGACCCGGTGGTTTTCGACTCTGAACTGACATAGAGGACGCCGTCATTACGCAGCAGGTCATTGCCCGCTTCGCCGAGAACGCCCCATGCTTCCGACCTTGCAAAGGCCGCATTCGTGCCGTCCGCTGCGCCGACGCCTGCGAACTTGGTGTTCGTCATCGAGATATTGGAATAGCCATAGGCGTTCAGCGCGCCGGCGATGGTGATGACGTCGTCATTCGCGCCGCCATTGGCGCCCCTTCCATAGGCCTCAGCCCCCAGCACCGAAGCGCTGCCGTTCGACGCGCCCAAGGTGGCGTTGACATCGCTGTTCATGGTCAGCCGGGCGTCAGCGATGCTTGTGATAGTTCCACCCAGATAGAGCTCGTCAAGACCTGCCCCGCCAAACACGCCGGTCGTTCTCGCCGTGGCGCCGACGGCGCCGCCCGCGCCTGAATAGCCGGCGAAAGAATACGCGCTCGAGCCGAATGTGCCGCGCGCATCGGAACGCGCATAGATCGTCCCGGTGTTGTAAAGCAGATCGTCGCCGGCACCGCCGTCCATGCCGTAAATATTGGTCGTTCCTTTGACATCGCCGCCGCTCGTCGCGCTGCCCGCCACGGTGAAGTTCGAGCCGCTCGAGGAAGCAATGCCGTTAATATCGAGATGGATATTGCCGTAATTATTGAGAACGTCGTTTCCGGCGCCGCCGGCCATGCCGGTTCCGTGGCCGCGGCTGCGCATCAAGCCGTTGGTGGCGGAAACGCCGGCGACGTTAAAGCTGCTGCTGCTCGCGCTGATCGTGGCGGTCGCGGCGATATTGATGTCGCCATCGACGTCATTGACGAACGCGTCGTCCTCGCCGCCGCCATTCATGCCGACGCCGGCCACGGTCGAATAGAGACCGGCGTTGATTTTCGATGCGCCGGCGATGACCCGGCTCCTGGAATTGGCGCTCGTCGTCGAGGACAGGTCGATATCGATCTCGGCGTTGTTGACGGCCATGTCGTCTCCGTCGCCGCCGGAAATCCCGACTGCGCTCGCCAGAACATCCGTTTCCAGCGAGGCGCCGCCGTCGGCCCCGGCGACCGCGACGCTGGTGCGGCCGACAGAGCCGTTCGCCGTGCCGTTAAGATCGAGCCGCCCGGCATTGAATATCTCATCATCCCCCGCGCCGCCGCCAAGGCCGTTGGCGGCCGCTTCGGTTTTGCTCTCGGCGAGGCCCAGAAGCGCGCCGCCCGCCGTCACTTCCACATTGTAAGCAACGCCCACTGCGGTCGCTGTCGAGACGCCGACGCCGTAATTCTGGATATCGTCATGACCCGCGCCGCCTTCGATAATCGAGGCCCGCGCCGTCGCATCGGCGCCGGTATCGCCTTTCGACGCTCCAAGCAGCGTCACCGAGGTGTTTACATTGCCGCCGGCGACTGTCGATACGGACGTAACGGCGCCCCGGTTCACAATGTCATCGTCGCCGCTTTCGCCATCGAGACCAATCGACGTTGCATCGAGCTTCGATTTTGCGTCAACGAGTCCGGCGCCCGCAACGACGACGCCGACCTGGCTCGCCTCTCCCGTCGCCCGCGAATTGCTGATCACAACGCCCGCATTGTCGATCGTATCGGCGCCGTCGCCGCCGAGAACGCCCGCCGCCGATGCGTTCGCTGTCTGATTACCGGAGGCGGTGTCGACATTGGCGCCGGCGAACGTGACGTCGACCCCGTTGCTGTCAAGGCTCGCGCGCGCTTCGCTGTCGAGCGTTCCGCTGTTCGACAGAACGTCGCTGTCGGCGCCGCCGTCAAGTCCCGCCGCATCGGCGTCGCTTGCGCTCGACACCGAGCCGATGCTGGCGCCGGCGAGCGTGATGCGATAGCGGCCCACATCCATGTCGGCGTCGGCGTAGGTGTTCAACTCGCCGGTGTTCGACAAAATATCGGCCCCGTCTTCGCCGCTAAGGCCGCGGGCCGTCGCCTCAGCGACGGGATCGGCCTTCGCGCTCGAGGCCCCGATCAGCGAAACCGAGGTCGCTCCGGCAATCGCGTCCGCGTCGGCGTTGGCGTCGCCATCGCCGCTATGGGTCGCCATGTCGCTCCCTGCGCCGCCGCTGAAGAGGCTGGCGACAGCCTTCGCCGCCGGTCCGGTTTTGACAAAAGACGCGCCGGCGACATCCGCCGCCGCGCCGTCATTACGAGCGTCGGCGTTCGAAACAATCGTCCCGACGCCGCTGATCACGCCTTCGTCGCTATCCTCGCCGCCAAGATAGCCATAGCTGGAAGCGAGAGAACTCGTCGCCGCGTCCGCAGAGTCCGCGAAAGCAGCGCCGCCGAGCGTCACCGAAACATCGGTCGAGCGTGCATTCGCCGTCGAGGTTGACGAGAAATCGCCGCCGAGGGCGAACATGTTGTTTCCGGCGCCGCCGGCGAGAGCCGCGGACCAGGCGTCGGCCTTGGTCGTCACATCGGCGAAAGAGGCCCCGACCAAATTCACCGCAACCGACGTGCCCGTAACATCTGCGGAAGACGTCGTCGTCAGATCGCCGGCGCTGGAGAGGAAATCGTCGCCGTCATAGCCGAACACCCCGTAAGCGGTTGCATTCGCCTTGGTCGACAGGTCGCCGAGCGTGCCGCCGATCAACGTCACCTGCACCAGTTCCCCGGACACGTCCGCCAGAGCGCCAGAAAAGATTACGCCTGTGTTAAAAAGCGCATCGTCGCCCACGCCGCCATCCATCCCGTAGCTATAAGCATTGGCTACTGTATTGACATCGCCGATATTCGCGCCGATCGGATTGACCGCGACGGAGGGGCCAGACCCGAATGCGTCCGCCATCGTTTCGATATAAGCGGCGTTCAACAGTTCATCGGATCCGGAACCGCCGAACAGGCCGGCCGCATAGGAGGTGGAATTCGTCTCCGCGATAATCGCCACGCCGCCGAAACCAGTATACTGGCCATTGACGCCGACGCTGACGGTGGACGCATCGGCGCGCGACGTCACTGTCAATGACCCCGCCAGATTCCTGACAACGTCATTCTCGCTCTCGGAAAGCGTCGTCTCGTCGTCGTCTTTGAGACCCGCAGCGTCGCCGCTGAGACCCACGGCGTCGCTATTGGCGATCGTATTGGCGCTGACAATCGCGGCGCCGGCGGAAACGCCGGTCGGCGCCACGTTGATATTCACAGCGACGGACGCGTTTGCCGCATCGGCGTCGGAATCGATCGTTATCGATCCGGCGTTTTCGACCGTGTCCTGGCCTTCGCCGCCATTCATGCCGAGCGCCATGGCGTCGGCGTTCGTATCGGCGAGAAGACCCGCCGCCCCTGCTGCAAACCCTGCGGCGACGCTGCCGCTCGCGGCGACGCCGACCGTATTGGCGTCGGCCGTCGCATCGGCAATCATCACGCCTTCATTGAGAAGCGTATCGGCGCCCGCGCCGCCTTCGGCCCCGGTCGCGTTCGCATCGGCGTCAACGGACGTATCGGCAATGGCGCCGCTGACCGCAGCGCCGATCATGGAGCCGCCAAGCGCGACATTGACGGTTTCGTTGCGCGCCTTCCCGGTCGCATCGACATCGACCTTGTCTGCGTTCGAAAACTGGTCTTCCCCGGCGCCGAGATCGACAGCGGTCGCATCCGCGTCGCCATGCACGCCGGCGCGAGACAAAGCGGCGGAAAGCCCAACGCCGACGCCAGGAGCGCCGACAACGGCGGAAATGCTGACGCCCACGCCGGTGGAGTTGGCGTCGGCGAGCGCATCGGCTTTGATCTCGCCGTACTTTTCTTCCTCGTCGCCGTCTTTGCTTAAAGCACCGCCGTCATTGACGACGACGTCATTATCATCGCCGGTCTTGATAGTCGTCGCATTGGCGAGAGCGTCCGTATTGTTGTCGACCAGAGAGGCGCCGATGGCGAGGCCTTTTGTCGTGCCGCCAACCCCGACGCTGACATCGGTCGAGCGGCTCGTCGCATCGGAATCTGCGAAAAGCACGGCGCCGTTCATCACCGTGTCGGAGCCCGTTCCGAAGCTGAGCAATGTCGCGTCCGAATCCGCAATCGTCGAGGATTTCAGCACGCTGACGCCGACGCCCACGCCGACATTGGTGACCGCGCCGCTGACGCCGACGCCCGTGGAGGTCGCTTTCGCATCGGCGGTCGCGGACATGTCGGCAAGTCCGGTGAAGACGTCGTCGGCTTCAAAGCTGATCAGCGCCCCGGCGTCCGCCTCGGCGCGATTGTCTGCGTAGATGATCGGCGCGGCGATGGCGAGGCCTGTCTTCGTGAAAGCAAGATCAACCGAGACGGACGTGCGTGTTGACGTCGCTGTCGCATTTGCGTCGATTTCACCTGTGCTGGTGAAGCTGGCGTCAGCGTCGAGATCGTCGAGAATGCGCTCAACGCCGAAGGCGCGCGATGTCGCGGTCTGCTCCGCCTTGGCGAGCCCGCTCGTGAGCGATAATCCGGCCGCCGTGTTGACGGTGACGTCGACGCCCACCGATGTGGAGCTTGCATCTGCAATCGCCGTGGCGTCGATCGTCCCGGCGTTGTCGACCATATCCGTTCCAAGCCCGTCCCGAATGCCGGTCGCGGCCGCATCGGCAAGGATGTTCTTGTCGACGATGGCCGCATTGATGCCGCCGCCGGTATTGATGAGGCTGAGCCCCACCGTCACATCGGTGCTGGTCGCGGCGGCGTCCGCGACGCTGGTCAGATCGCCGTTGTTTTGAACATTGTCGAACCCGTCGCCGGCGTCGATGCCGTCGGCCTGCGCTGTAGCGCTGGTCTGGGAGAAGATGACCGGAACCTCGATCTGCAGCGCCTTGTCCTCGACCGCCATGGCGACGCCGACTTCCGTCGAGCCCGCTTCGGCGTCGGCGCGGTTGATCACCACGCCGTCATTGACGATGTCGTCGTCTTCCGCGCCGCCGGAGAGGCCGACCGAATGCGACACCGCATTGGCGGCGCTGTTGACGACCGTGGCGTTGACGCTGAACGGTTCGTCGGGCCCATCGCCATCGGGCGCCAGATCGAAAGTGGAGACAGCAACGCCGACCGTGTTCGATCTGGAATTCGCCGTAATATCGATCAGGCCGGTATTGGCGATGTCGTCATAGCCCGCGCCGCCGCGCACGCCATCCGCAAAAGCCGCCGCATCGCTGCTGTAGTCCAAAAGCCCGACGCCGAAGGCGCTCAGCGCCTGATGGGCGAGCGTGAGTCCTTTGGAAGAGCCGACGCCAAGTTTTTTAACGTCAAAGACTTCGCTCAAAGGCACGCCGATACTGACGCTCGCCACATCGCTGTCCGCCGTCGCCGTTCCGGTGATGTCGCCCGCATTGGTCAGCCTGTCGGCGCCGCCGCCAAGTTCGGCGCGGTCGTCGCCGCGCAGGCCGACGATTTCCGCAATGGCGCCTTCCTCGACATATTCTTCGCTCTCTTCCGGATTGAAATGGTCAATGACCGTCACGACCGCATCGCTGCTGATGCCGCCGTCCGAGACGACCAGTCCGAACTGGTCGAAATCGGCGAAAGCGCTGAGATCGATGTCGCCTTCATTGGTCACGCGATCCGCGCCGAGCCCGCCATTCATGCCTGTGGCGACGGCGAGGGAAAACGAACTTTCCTCCGACTCCGGCAACAGGCTGCTTGGCGGCGAAAGCTCTTTGACCTGAGCGCTGAGATCGGTTTCCGACAGCGTCGACGTCGCATTCGCCGTCAGCTCGCCCTCGTTCAACAGAATGTCATTGCCCCGCCCGCCATCCATGGCGGCGCTGATCGCGCTGGTCTGCGAGGCGTCGGGAACGCCGCCCAATTGCACGGCCTGGAGCGTTACGCCGAAGATGGAAATGTCGCTGATCGCCGTTGTCGTGATTTCGCCGCCCAGCGCATTGGTCAGATAATCCGTATAACGGTCGCCGCCCAAACCGATCGCCAGTGCTTTGCTTGTGCGCAGCGCAGACGTCAGATCGAGACCGGCGAGATTGACCTCGAAATCCCGCCGCGAAAACTCCGCGGTCGATCCAACCGTCAGCAAGCCGGAATTGGTCGTTCGCGAACGCCCGCGCGTGCTGGTGAAGCCGAGCGCCGACGAATAGACATTAGAGCCAAGCGAAAGCGGGATGAGATCGTCATCCGGTTCGCTGCGGTTGGGAAAATCGAAATCCGTCTGGTTCGCCGTCACCTTCGCATCGACGACCAGAATATCCTCAAGCGCCAGCGTATTGGCCCCGTACCCGCCTTCAACGCCGAAAACATCGACTGTCGTTTCATCCACATCCGGAAAGAAATCGAGGAAAGCCGAAAAACCGCCAAGCCCTGAGAAACTATTGTCCTTTTCGACAAAGCCGCGCACATCGCTGTCGCCGGTCAGGGTGACGCGATCATTGCCAAAGTCGGCGTCAACGCCGATGACGAAAAGATTAGGCGTCAGGCCGGCGCTGTCCGTGGATTCCTGAACATCGATCGTGACGTCGGAGAGCGTGCGATAATCGGAACGGCGGCTCAGCTCCTGCGCGGTTTCTTCGACCGTCTCTTCCGCATGAGCGGCCGGCATAAACTGCGAAAGGGCCGCAAGCCCGCTTGACGCTAAAAGCGCGCGCCGCAGGGCGCGCCGGCGTGCGGTGTTGTCGACAGTCGTTTTCATGAACCTCTCCCCAGAAGCGTCATTGGCGCGCGAGACCCTCCCAGCGCGCGGGGCAAGGTGCGAGGATGCGGGCGCCGCCTCAATGGTGGAATCACACCATATGGAGAGCGCCTCGTGACAAAATCACATTGCTTTGCAACTTTTAGGAGCAATCGCCGAAGCGGCGCTAATTCTGATTGGCGCCTTCAAGCAAACCGTCGCGCAAGGCGCGCGCGAGCAGCGCCGCCGCGGAATGCACGCCAAGCTTGCGCATGATGCTGGTGCGATGCTTGTCGACGGTGTTGGCGCTGATCCCAAGACGCTCGGCAATGACGGCGTTGGTCTCGCCGCGGGCGATGCCGAACAGGATTTGCCGCTCCCGGCCGGTCAGGGCGTCCTTTCCAGCCCGGTCATTGACCAGTTTTCGCACCGAATCGCTGATTCTGCGCTCGCCTTCGCAAATCGCCAGGAAATCGCCGGCCCAGCCCGACGCATCGCCGGTCTTCAGGAAAACGCCATCGACGCCGCTTTCATAAACATGCTGCAACATGGAGTTGGAGTTCATGCCGGTAATGACAGCGATCTTCGTTTCCGGACTCCAGCGGCGAACTTCTTCGATCACCTCGACGCCTGTCGCCTGCGGCATGGCAATATCGAGCACGACCAGATGAGGCCGAAGCGACTTGACAAGCGTCACCGCGGAGACCCCATTATCGGCTTCGCCGACCACCTCGAACTCAGCCGCGTTTTCAAGGATGCGCCTTATGCTGTGCCGCACAAGCATATGATCGTCAGCGATCACGACAGAATACGTCAAGACGCTCAGCCCTCCGCCCATTGGCCATGCTGAAATGTCTTTACATAATTTTTGCGGCTTTGGGAATTGCCCTGCTGGCTTTCCCGGAAGCTGAGGCGCAAGACCGGAGCGTGATCGTTCAGGCCGGCGCGCCGGCCGGCCGCATCGACGATCATGTTTCCTATTTCCTTGAAACGGGAAAAAAGCTGTCCCTTAGCGATATTCAAAAGCCTGAATATCAGGCGCGATTCGAACCGACAAAAACCAGCGAACCGGACTTCGGCTACACAAATAAAGGCATCTGGTTGAAAATAGGCGTGCGGAATGAAAGCGCCAGGACGCTCGACCTAATTCTCGTCATGCACACGAATTTCATGCACGACATGACGATCTGGAAAGCATCCGATGACGGCGCAGAGATCATCCTCAACCAGGATGTTCACTCGCCGTTCCGATCCCGGCCCGTGGATTATCACGAACTGGCGGCGCCATTTACAATCGAACGCGGAGAGCGAAGCGTTTTATATATCCGCTACACCTCAGAGGGGAGCACGGTTCTGCCCGTTGCGTTGGAAACCCCGCTCAGCTTCGCAAGCACGGCCGCGCACCGCATCACGGTGGACTTCGCTTTTTACGGCGTCATGGCGATGTTTATCCTGGTCAGCTTCGTCGGACGCCTGTTCTGGAAGAACCCCACTTTTGTTGCATATGCAATTTACGCCGGCAGCGTCCTTCTCTATCTGCTGCAGCGGGACGGCTACGCTTTCCAATATCTCTGGCCGAATGCGCCGGTATGGAACAATTTTTCATCCTTGCCTGTCGGCGCGTCGCTCGCCATCTTCGCCGCCCTCTTCACAAGGGTCTATCTGCAGACCAAGTCGATACATCCGATCATTGACAAGATTCTCATCGGCATCATCGTCATGCAGATCGCCATCGTTGCTTCAGCGCTGATTATCGGCCCTGCTGAAGCAAAAAAGGCCGCCGTTTTAACGACGACCCTGGCCATCATGATCTTCCTGTCTATCGGCATTGTAGCCTATCGCAAATATGGCGGGCGCACGTTGTTTTTCGTTATCGGCTGGCTGGGCGTGCTGTGCGCGTCCTTCGTCATGACCATCGTCCACTGGATCAATGTCGACATCAGCCGGGCGGCCTCTTTGGACATCATGCGCGTCGCTATGGTTTTCGACGCCTTTATGATGGGCCTCGCCAGCGTTTTCAGCATTGTCGATTTACAGCGCGACCGTGAAAAACTGGATCAGGAGCGCATCGCGGCGCTCGACACAAACCTTCAGCTTCACAACCGGCTTGCGCGCCTCGAACAAAAGCACCATCTGGCCCAGACCATTGCAGAGACCAACAGTCAGCTCCTCGTAGACACCACGCATGATCTTCGCCAGCCCCTTTACGCCCTGCGCGCAGCCATGAGCGAGGTTCTTGCTCAAAAGGCCCCGGGAGAGCGGATCTCAGAGATTGAACATTCGCTCAATTATATGGAAGAGCTTGTCGAAGCCGCACTTGAAAAAGCCATCGAGGAAGACGAGGCGGGACGCAAGAACGACGACGCCGAGTCAGAGGCAATCGAACTCAACAAATTCTTCTCCGCCCTCGAAACCATGTTCGAAGCGGACGCTGAAAAACAGACAGCCGATTTTAAAGTCATGCCGACGACCCTCCGGATCGACGGCCGGCCGTTTCCGGTGCTGCGCATTATGACGAATTTCATCTCGAATGCGATCCGCTACGCCCCCGGCGGGCGTGTTCTGGTGGGCGCGAAACGGCGCGGCGACTATCTGTCCCTTGAAGTGCACGACACTGGCGAGGGCATGTCGGCGGAAGAGCTTGCCGCTATAAGGCAGCGTTACGCACGCGGCGCCATGGCGGAAGAATCCGATTCTGGCAAAGGCGTCGGGCTGTCCATCGTTGCGAAACTGGCGCGGGAAGAAAATCTGAAATGGACGCTGGAAAGCTTCAAGGGCTCGGGCACGGTCGCCAAACTGCTCGTGCCGCTCGCGCGGATTGATTAAGCGCGCCTTATCACTCAACCCAGTCTTTCTTGAGGCGCGGCGCCGTCAGAAACAAAAGCGCCGCCGCGATGAAATAAAACACCGTGCCGCAAAGAATGGCGTAGCGCAGGCTTTCATCGCCAAGGCGCGCATTGAGCGCGTCGGAAATCGCGCCTATGGCGAGATTGCCAAGCCCGATGCCGATCAGATTGTTGATGAAAAGGAAAATCGCCGAGGCCGTCGCGCGCATATTCGCATGGGCGAGATGTTGAAACGCCGTGAGAACCGGTCCCAGCCAGACAAGGCTCAGCGCCTGAATGACGAGAAAGGCCGGAAAGGCGATCCACAGGGAGTGTGTTGTGACGCCCGCCAGGAAAAACGGAATGGTCGCAAGAAACGCGCAGGCCGGCACGAAAGCGTAAGTCCCTTTGCGGTCCTTGCCGAAATGGTCCGCCATGGCGCCGCCGAACCAGATTCCGGCGAGCCCGCCGATCAAAAGGATCGCCGCATAAAAATAAGAGGCGTAAAGCAGCGGGCCGGGATTGGCGGGCACGAACGCATCCGGCATCCAGGCGAAAAATTCCGGCAGGGCGTCGCCGTAGCTTCTGACGAAAAAAGACGGCAGCCAGAAGATCAGGCCGTAGCCCATCATGGAGGAGCTCGCCGCGCCGAGCGACAGGCCCCAGAAGCTCGGCTTGGCTATGATCGTGCTGACGACATCGCCGATAGACGCCGGCCCGCGCGGCGCGCCCGCCCGGTCAAGTCCGCCGCGCGTCGGTTCGCGCAAGGTGAGACGGAAGACGGGAACGATGGCGAGCCCGGCAAGACCGACAATGATGAACGCTTCGCGCCAGCCGAGATAACTCGTCAACACGCCGCCCAGAAGAATGCCGAGCGCCGAGCCGATGGGAATGCCGAAAGAATAAATGCTGAGCGCGCGGGCGCGCTTTTCCTGCGGGAAATAATCGGAGATAAGCGAATAAGCCGGCGCGACGCCGCCCGCCTCGCCGATGCCGACGCCGAGCCGCGCCAGGAACAGATGCAGGAAGCTCTGCGCGAACCCGCAGGCCGCGGTCATGGCGCTCCATATGGCGAGCGCGCCGGTCATGATCCAGGTCCGGCTCGACCGGTCGGCCAGCATGGCGATGGGGATGCCGAGAAACGTATAAAACAGCGCAAAGGCGAGCCCGCCCATCAGGCTCAATTGCGTGTCGGTGAGCGCCAGGTCGGCTTTGATCGGCACGGCGAGAATGCCGACGATCTGGCGGTCGATGAAATTGAAGGTGTAGACGACGACCAGCGCAAACAGCACATAAGCGCGGTAAAACGGGCTCGGCGCTTTCATTTATTCCGGACCCTCTTCACCGTTTGCGGAAAGACTTTCCAGAAATTCGATTGCGTCTGCGACTGTCTCCTCAGGCGCCTCCTCCTGTGCGGCGTGACCGACGCCGGGATAAGTAATGAGCGCGGCGTTGGGCATCTCCGCCTGCATGCGCCGGCCCTGCTCTATGGGGATCACGGCATCGGCTTCGCCCCAGAGGATGAGCGTCGGCGTTTCGATGTCTTGCAAGAGCGCTGTCGGGTCGGGCAGCGTGAATTCTTCGAGCGACTTGATCATCGCCTCGCCGTTGCCGCGCCGGCGCATCATGGCGCGCATGGTCTTGAGGCGTTCGGTCGTCAGCTTTGAATCGTCGCCGTAAATAATCTTTGCGCTCGCCGCGACGCCCGCTTCCGGCGCCGTCATCAAATAAGCTTTCATCGCCGCCGGGATTTCCGCCGGCTCGTCGCTGACGCCGTTCAGGGAATAAACGCCCGGCGAAATCAAGATCAACGCCTGAGCGCGGTCCGGATGATCATGAGCGAATCGCCAGGCGGCGAGCCCGCCGAGCGAATTGCCGACAATGACTGCATGCTCAACGCCAAGGCCGTCGAGCACGTCGCCAACGAACGCGGCGCGCTCTTCGGGCGCATAGCGCTCCTTCGGGTCGGGACCGGTGAGCCCGTGACCGAGAAGATCGTAGCGAATGACGCGATGGGTCTTGCTGAACGCTTTCGCCCAGCCGTCCCAGGTTTCAAGACTGTGAGTGAAGCCGTGGATAAGCAGGATCGGCGGCGCGCCTTGTGGCCCTTCTTCGCGCACGCGTACGCGCGCGCCGGCGATCTCGACAAAACGGTCGGCGGATGTTGCGTAACGGCTTTCAAGCGCGGCGGGGGAAAGGCCGGCGCTTGCGCGCCAGACCAGTACGCCCCCTGCTGCAACAACGAGCCCCGCGACAACGGCAAGGCCGATCAAAATTTTCTTCACGGGAATGCGCCCTTCTCGCTTTGCCGGAAAAAGCGGCGGCGATCTCTATACGCCGATCGCCGCCTGTTGTCCTAGACCGGGAGGAGGCGTCTAGAACGCAACTTCAACCGTGCCGAAGACCTGGCGCGGATTGCCGTAAAAGGTCGTCAACACGCCGCTGAGGCCGAGCGGCGAATTGCCGAATTCCGGCGCCGACGTCACGAAATCATAGCCGGCGACCACATATTCCTTGTCGAGAAGGTTCGTGCCGTGAACGCTGAGGCGCAGGCCACCGTCGGAGGATGTCCAGGACAGGCCGGCGTTCATCAGCCAGACTTCCGGCTGGTCGAGCGGAGAGGGATAACCGAACTGGTATGTAAAGCTGCGGTAAGAGAATGACGTCGAGAGCTGCGCGTCGCCGTCCTTGCCGAAGAGCGCCACCGGCCGGTCATAGGACAACCGGCTGAAAGCGGTGATCGACGGCGTGTTCTGGAACACGGCGAGATCGGAAATATCCGTGCCGGTCCGGCCCTGATATTCGTCATACTCTTTGTGAATATAGCCGAGAGAGAACTGGTAATTCAGGGAGTCGCCGGCCGCCGCGAGATCTTCGGCGAGCACCGCCAGCCCCTCGACCTCAAGACCGTAAAGGGTGGCTTCGGCGGCGTTCGTGGTCACGCCGGCAAAGGTTTCCGAAATGCCGTCCATGTCGGCGTCGACGCCGACCGAACCCGGCACCTGCACGTCCTTATAGTCGGAATAGAACAGCGCAAGACTCGACGTGAAGCGCCCGCCCGCAAGGCTGTTCTTCCAGCCAAGTTCATAAGTGGTGATGTTTTCCGGCTCGAAGCGGCAGAATTCGACCTGGTCTTCATAATCGGCCGCCCCGCCTGCGCCGTCGCCATCGAGATCGGGCGCGGCGTTGGCGCCGCAACGCGGATCGAAACTGCCGCCTTTGAAGCCTTGCGAGAAGGACGCGTAAAGCGTGTGTTCCGGCGTCGGCTCCCAGGAGATGCTGGCGCGCGGGGTGAAGTCGGTGAACTTCGCGTCCGCATCGAGATCGGCGGCGGCGTTCACAGGCAGCCGGTCAGGCCCGCCGAAGATCGGCGAAAAGCCGCCAAGATAGGTGAAGCGTTCGAGCGAAATCGTGCGCTTGTCAGAGGTGTAGCGCCCGCCCGCCGAAATCGACACCGTATCGGTGAGATCGAAAGAAAAGTCGCCGAAGATCGACCAGGTGGACGTGTCGACATTGCTGTTGGTGAATGCGTTCAATCCCGGCAAGCCGACGACCGGCAAGGCGCCCGTCTCTTCGAGAATAACGTCGAAGATCGTCTGCGCATTGGCGTCGAGATAATAGAAGCCGGCGACGCCCGAGAGGCGGTCGCCTTCGTAAACGGCCTGAAACTCTTCGCTGAACTGGTCGTTGTCGTAAATCGCCGGCACGTCAAGATCAACGATCGGCAGCGAGTCGAAGTCGATCGGCGTTTCGGTGCGGTCGGCGCGATAGGCGACGATGTTTTTCAGCGTCAGCGCATCGGTGACGCTCCATTCAGCGACAGCAGAAACGCCGCGCGCCACGACGCTCTGCTCCGGCGTGTTCAGACCGGAGCGCGTGTCGAAGACATTGTCGAGCACCGGATAGTCGACCGGCGGCGCGACGGTGAGATCGGTATAAGGCAACAGACGGTGGCCCTGACGCGGATCGGAATTGTCGTCGGTCCAGTCGCCGGTGACGCGGATCGAAAAATCCTCATTCAGGCCCCAGTCGACAGTCAGGCGCCCCGCCAGAATGTCCTTGTTGTAGTTCTCAAGGCCGTTGAAAAGATTGTCGCCGAACCCGTTGCGGGAAAGATAGGCGACGGCGCCGCCGGCGCGCAGATAACCGCCCGACGCATTTTCTTTGATCAGCGGCAGGTTGAAGCTGCCGATCGCATCGAACTGGCCATAGGTCCCGCCGGTCAGGCGCAGGCGCGCTTCCGGCTCGTCGGTGAGACGGCGCGTCACATATTTCACCGCGCCGCCGATGGTGTTGCGGCCGTATAGCGTGCCTTGCGGCCCGCGTAAGACTTCGATGCGCTCCACATCGTAAATGTCGAGCAGCGCCGCCTGCGGACGATTGAGATAAACATCGTCGATATAGATGCCGACGCCCGCTTCGAAGCCGGCGACCGGGTCCTGCTGGCCGACGCCGCGAATGAAGGCGGTGAGCGTCGTATTGGTGGAGCGCGATGTTTCCAGCGTCACATTCGGCGCGATCGCTTCGATGTCGGTGAGATCCTGCGCGCCGAGATTATCAAGATCGTCCCCGGAAAAAGCAGAGACGGCGAGCGGCACGTCCTGCAGGCTTTCCTCGCGGCGGCGCGCAGACACGACGATCACGTCGCCGGTTCCTTGCGACGCCTGATCGTCCTGGGCGTAGGCGCCGGTTTCTCCGGCGGCGAACGCGGCGCCGGCGCAAACGGCCAGAAGACCGGCCTTGCCCGCACTCGCAAATAGGACGGATTTCAAACTTGTTTTCATATGAGCCTCCCTGAACACGCATTTATTGTTTTGCCGGGAAACTAGTGGAGATGGCCGCTTCGCATAATGACCCGATAGCTCAAGGAGCGAGGACATTTTCGCTCATCATACCCATATCCAGATCGAAATTGTGAGGGCAGCCCAACTGCTAGTTTAAATTAGTTTATTGATTCAAATAGGTTTTCGGCGTCACGCCATTCCAGTCCTTGAAGGCGCGATTAAACGCGCGCGCTTCCGAAAAACCGAGCGCCTCGGAGACGTCGCTGACCGAGCGGCCTTCTTTCAAGAGGCGTTTTGCGGTCTCGTTCAGGACTTCTTCGCGCAGCTCGCGGAACTTCAAGCCCTCCTCCGCGAGACGGCGGCGCAGGGTGGCGACGGAGAGCCCCATCTGGCCGGCAACATCGGGCTGCTCGACAATGCCGCGGGCGAGCGCGTCGCGCACGCGGGCCGAGATTGCATTCGCCTTTCCAATGGCGGCGTGCTTGCCCGCGACGGTTTCGACGATCATCTGATAGACCGCGTTTGCTGTAAGGGCCTCCGGCGAGGGCGTCTTGATGCGCTGCATCGCCGCCTCGCGGTCGAACGAAACTTTATAGATGTTCGACCCGAAACGGATCGGCGCGTCCCAATAGCCGAGATGGCCGCAATCGCCGCCGGGACTCGGCCGGCAGATCGCCAGCGATTTGATCGCATCGCGCGCCGCCGGCGAGATCACCATCAACAGGCAATGCAGAAAGATCAATATGCACTCGCATTGAAAATATATTTCTTCAGAAGAATTGATTCCTGCATAGGGAAAATTTCTGTCGTCGATCAGATAGTCGATAGTCCCGCGTTTTTTCTCCACCTGGTTGAACTGACCGCCATGAAGCAGATTGTAGGACTTGGCGACGACGCACATCACTTCATAAAGATTTTCGCAATCCGTCAGATGCGACAGAACGAAATCCGTGCTGCCCGGCAGCAATTGCCGCGACGACAGATGCACGGTCTCGTCGCCGGTAAGTATCGAGAGCCGGTTCTGCAGCCGGTAATAATCCGCAAGGGAAATGAACTCGTTCCTGCCGCCGTCGAGAAGCTGCGGCGGCAGATCGAGAGAGGCGAACAGCTTTTCAAGATCGATTCCCTCGCCGCGCGCGCTTTCGACCAGCGGCGCAACGCGCTCAAACCTCACGGAAATCGACTGTTCGGGGTCCAGCATGGCCGCAACCTAGCGGCGCGGCGGGGCCTCGCCAAGCGGGCGATGCGGCCTGAAAAACCGCCTTCGGCGGACTTACACGCCGCCCGGCGCGTCCTTGCGGCTCAAAATGACCCAGAGCGCGTGGATGATGCCCGGAATATAGCCGAACAGGGTGAGGATCACATTGATCCAGAATTGCGTCGTGATGCCGACCTGCAGCGCGACGCCCACAGGCGGCAGCAAAATTGAAAGCAGGACGCGTAAGATATCCATGTCTGATCTCCTTTGTCCCTCAATTGAGGCGGTCAGAGGTGAAAAAGGCGGAGACGCCGAGCGCCGCCACAGAGAAAATAAAGCCCAATAAAATGACCGCGCTGACCATAGCGGGTTCTCCCTCTGCTGTCGCGTAAAGAACAGGCGGCGGCGCTTATGGTTCCCCCCGCCCTTGTGCTTTCGCGGGGATCAGGCGTGAAGAAGCGCGAACGTAATAAAGGCGGAATAGGCGGCCGAAACCGTTACGATGACGGCGGCCCCCACGGCCGCGCGCATGCGGATAATGCGAATGCTCGAGGTCCTGGCGATGTCGCTCACCGCATGGGCGATCTCGGCGGACACCGCTTCTTTGGTATAGGATGAGAGCGCGATGGCGTGGCTGGCGCCGGGCTCCGACGTCGCTTCCAGCGCTTTTTCATAAGCGCGGTCGAAAACGATCCGGGCGATGAACTCCTTCAGCGCCGTCGCCGGCTTCCAGTCATGGCCGCGCACATAGACATAGCCGCGCCAGACATGAGGCGCCATCATGATGATGTCCCGCACGGCAAACCCGAGCGTAATGACGACCACCAAGAGCTGAAAGCCGCGCGCCGTTAAATCGCCGCTGCCATGCAGCGCAAACAAAGCGCTGACGATGGCTGTTTTCCATAACAGGGAGACGGCTGTCGCCTGAACGCGCTGGCGCACGACAGAGGTGGTTTCCCGGCTCAGATCTTCAATCGCGGTCGCCTTGGCGATATCGACAGCCTGGGTGACGCGCGTTTTGACGGCCTTGTTCGCCGCGGACCGGCCCAAGGCCGCGCCGCCGGCCACCGCCGTCGCCGCCAACAGGACCGCTCTAAGCCACATCTTTTTCACCCGCGCCTCGCGCCGTTCCGCCTTTGAATGCATATGCAAATAGGCATCGCCTCACCCCTAATCAAATCCCAGCCCGTCGGCTGATAACGCTTTCTCACCCGCTTTTTTCGTCGCAACCGGGAACTCCCGCGTGCGCGCCTTGTTAATCCTTGGACGGATGGGCCGGTCCGCCCCTTTGGTCCGCCGTCAAAACGACCTGCCCCTGACGGTTCCGCGCCGCAATCACCGCCCCTCGCATTGCGGCGCGGACCGTCATTTTCAATTTCAGGGACATCTGGTTCAGAAACATTCGGCCCGCCTCATGGGGGCTTGCGCAAGGCGCCGGCGCCGCGCCAATACGACGTTAATCGTCGTCAAAGGCGTCGAGCGCCGCGACGGCAAGGCCCGCCGCCGCCGCAATGGCGAGGACGCCCGCTGGCTTCGACTTCACCTTTTCAAGCAGAAGCTGCTGCGTCGCCTGATCGACAAGACCGCTGTTCAACAGGTTCAGCGTCGCCGGCGGCGTCGACGCCTGGGGCTCGGCGGGCGTGTGATAATGATCGCGCTCCGCCACGATGAGGCAGACAAGCCCGACCACGACGACGCCGCCGGCGCTGATCGCGAGCGCAACCGACATCGGCACATAATTGCTCAAGGCCACGGCGCTCGCCGCGGCGGCGAATCCCACCGCGATCACGAGCAAAAACGCCGCAAACATTGTCCAGATTGTTTTGCGGACGGCGTCCTCGCCCTCCTCTTTTATGACCTGAAACAGCTTGAACATGATGCGCACCTGAAAGCGTTGTTATTTCCGCAAGATGACGCGCCCAACGAGAAAGCCGAGCGCAGCCGCCGCGCCGAGAGACGCAACCGGATTTTCCCGCACGTTTTTCTCAACCTCGGACATCGCCGCGCGGCCTTCCTTGTCGGCGGAGGAAATAAACTTCTCCGCCTGGGTGCGAACCTTCGAAACATTGTCTTCAACGGCTTCGCCCGCATCGACCGCGCTCTTCGCGCCGAGCGCAACCACATCGTCACGCAGCGCCGCCAGATCCTTGCGCAGGGCGGCGAGATCTTCGCTCAAATCGGCGTCGGAGGCCGAGACGGCTTTTTTCTTTGTCGCATCCATGGCTTTTTCACCGTACATGACAAAGCTCCTTTCCTTTCACTGATCCGTTTTGCTCCAAAACACGGCCTGCAAAGGATCGTTCCCGGAACGCCGGGAATGCCGGATGCGCCTCATTTTCCACCACTTACTCATAGTGCGGCGGTTGTTTTGCGGAACCGGGGCCGCAGCCAGCTGTTTTCAGGGCACAGGATTAGCAAATCCGGTAAAAATGGAGGCTTTTATGCTTGGATGGGCCCTGACATTTTTGGTCATTGCTTTGATCGCAGCATTTCTCGGCTTTAGCGGCGTCGCCGCGGCTTCGGCGGGCATTGCGCAGATTCTGTTCTTTGTCTTCCTCGTCTTGTTCGTCATCGCCATGGTGGCGCGCGCCGTGCGCGGCCGGGCGCCGTAACAAGACGGGCTGCCATGCCCCGACAAAAACGCCCGCTTTTTTAAGGCGGGCGTTTTTTTTATTCCTCCGCGTGTTTTTCAATCGTGATCTTCACGAAAACGCCCTGGCCGGTCAGCGTGCGTTCGATCTCGCCGCCAAGAAAGCCGTCGACCAGCCTGTCGACAATGGTCTGGCCAAAGCCCTTGTCATCGGAAGCTTCGCCGGAAGAAAACTGATGACTTTCCTCCCGCCACTCGAAAACAAGCGCGTCTTCGCCATCGCGCCAATCGATTGTCAGCTTCCCGCCGGCTTCTTTCAAGGCGCCGTATTTGGCGGCGTTGGAGACGAGCTCATGAACGATCAGGGCCCAGGCCGTCGCCGCGCCGGCGTCCAGCGTGAGCGAGGCGCCGTCGATGAAAATGCGTTGCGGGTCCGTCCGCCAGGGCCGCAACGTCGTCTCCAGAATCTCGCGAAGATCGGCGTTGCGCTTTTTCAGATCGACCGCGCCGACATTATGCGCGGCGTGAAGCGCGAAGAGCCGTTGGCGGGTCGCCTCGGCGAAATCCTCCACTGTCGTCGCATAGCGCGCGCTGAGGCTGATCAGCGCATTCGTCACCGAAAACAAGTTCTTGATCCGGTGATTAAGCTCCTGAACCAGAAGCGCGTTGCTTTCCTCCGCCGTCTTGCGTTTGGAGATATCGACAGCGCACAGGCATAAATGCAAAGGCTCGCCGAAGTCGGATTCGATCGGCGTTACAGTGAGAAGCGCCCAGCCTTTTTCGCCGTCGCTTTTCCAGAACGGCGCCTCGCCCGTAACCTGCCCTTCAGCCGCGGTCCGTTTCACCAAATCGCGCACGGCGTTTCTGGTCTCTTTGGACCGGCCCCACATGCCAAGCTCCCAGAACTGCGCGTTCATCCACTCGTCGCGGGCAACGCCGGACAGGGCTTCGCCGAAATCGTTCAATTCGAGAATGCGGCCTTCCGGCGTCGTAATCGAAAACAGCGCGCCAATGCCGTCAATCAGCTTGCTGACAAGGCTTTCCCGCTCTTTCATTTCGGTGATGTCGTAATTCACGCCGGCGAGACTAAGCGCGCCCGAGCGCGGATCGACAATCGCGCGTCCGCGGCCGGCGATCCAGCGATAGCGGTCGCCGTCGATTTTCACGCGAAATTCAGCACGAAAATTCCGTTCGCCGTCGCAGGCGATATCGAGCTCTTCACGAAGGTGGTCAATATCATCCTCGTGAACCTTGCTGAAAACATCTTCGCCATACACCTTGGCGCCCGGCGGCAGTTGCAGCAATTGACGCAATTTCTGGTTGGCGTGAAGATCGTCGGAGTCGCAATCCCAGCGAAAGACGCCAAGCTCCGCCGCTTCCGCCGAAATCTCCGCCTGCCAGCTGAATTCGAAAGCCCGTTCCTCAAGTTTGCGGATATAATAGATGACCGCCGCAGTGACGATGATGAGGACGATGGCGGCGGCGAGCCATTGCAGTCCGTTGTTGTTGAGCTCGCCCGGCCCGGCCCAGACGATCACCGCCGCAATCAGCGCGACGCAACCGAGCCATAAAACCGTGCGCTTCGCCGGCGCCAGATAACCCGACGCGGTTGCGCCGATCAGCGACACAAGAGTGAGAAGAGGGAGCGTGGAATTCGGAATCAGAACGGCGAGCGCAGTCAAAACGAATCCGGCTGCAATCCAGATTCGCCCCGACCGGCGCGACTGCAAGACGCTTCGGAATATGCGCGCTGTCGGGTTCCGGAATAATTTCATCGGTTCGGCCGTCAGGCCCTGTCGAGCTGATCCAGAAGCTGCGAAACTTTCTCGGGATCGGACTTCGTCAGCTCAAGACCCAGATAAATCAAAGAGCGGATCGCGGCGGAGCGGCTGGCCGCTCTGTTCTCAAAGCGCCAGTCGTCGATCATCGCCAATTCGGAATCGGCGACCATGATCTGAAGTTTTTCAACGCGCTTCTCAGGCGCGGACGTCTTGTCGCTGTTCATTGCACATCACCATTGACGAGCTCGCCGTCTATTGTTGTGAAACGCATCGTATCGAGACAATGCGCGACGGCGGCCTGAACGGCTTCCGGCCGGTACGGTTTGACAATGACGAAATCCGGTTCGACGTCGTCCCCTTTGAGAACGTCGTCGGGATAGCCGGTGATGAAGATGACCGGGCAATCGTGATCGTCGTGAAACGCCACCACGGCGTCGACGCCGGTTTTCCGGCCGTCAAGATTGTAGTCCGCCAACACGACGTCCGGCGTCTTTTTCACCGCTTCGCGCGCGCCCTGCTCCGCCGTGCGCGCCTGCCCGACAACCTTCACGCCCATATTCTCCAAAACATCCTTCAGATCGGCTGCGATAAGCGGCTCGTCCTCAACGATCAAGGCCGTGTGCGCGCCGCGCGCCGCCTTGACGAGGGAGCGGCCTTCCGCCAGCAGCTCCTCATAAGGCTTCGTCAGGGGCGCGAGAACATATTCGACGTCGCGCTGGGACAACCCGCAAATATCGCTCAACAAAAGCACGAGGCGCGACTGCGACGGCAACGGCCCGAGGCTTTTGACATATTCCACATTAGAAAAAGGTTTGGGCGGCGCGTCCGAAGCGACGATCTCCCGCCATTTCAAAATGAACTCGCGAAACAGCTCAGCCCGCGTCGCGCCCGCCGCCCGGCCCGTGCGCGCCGCTTCGGCCATGACCGCGTTTGCAAGCTCATCCCCCGCCATCCGGTCCGCCGTCACGGCGCGAGCAAACTGCCGGATGGACGCGCTGACTGGTAAAAACACTGATCTTCCGTCCTGATTTCAATTCTGGCGAAGCCTCAGCCCTGCGCTGAAGCCAGCCCGAAAAAAACACCTCATTGCGATTTGCAGTTCCCTCAATCCGGCGAAATAATCATTATAAACCAACATGAAGCCGAACCAGCGCCAATTTCCCGTGTAATCCGCCCGTGGTCAAGCTCGCCCATATTTCAGACCTGCATTTCGGCCGCGCCAATGCGGCGGCGCTGACCGCGCTGACTCAGGCGCTCAACGAGGCAAAACCGGACCTTACGGTGATTACCGGCGATCTGACCCAGTCCGGCCGGCGCAGGGAATTCGCCGAAGCGGCAGCGTTTTTAGGGACCCTCAAAAGCCGGTTTCTGGCGGTTCCCGGCAATCACGACGCGCCGGTCTATAATCTCGGGCTTCGCTTCTTTAAGCCTTGGGCGCGCTACGAAACCCATATCGGCGCCGCCTCGATCCAGCGCGTCAATCTCGGCCCGGTCAGCGTCGTGGGCGTCAACTCCGCCCGCCGCGCCCAGCCCCGGCTGAACTGGTCTTACGGGCGTCTTTCCAAATCCGCCGTGAAAGCGGCGAGCGCCATGGCGCAAGAGGAAAAGGACGCCGGACGCATGGTGTTTCTTGCGCTGCACCATCCGGTGACGCTGGGCCCCGGCAAGGCCGGGTCGAGAATCGTCAGCAATGGCGACTATGCGCTCCGGGAATTCGCCGAGAACGGCGTCAGCGCCATTTTAACCGGGCATGTTCATGTCGCGTCGGCGGAACCGATCGCCGCCACGGGCAACCGTATTCTATCGATCCAGGCCGGCACGGCGATGAGCACCCGCGAACGCGGCGAACAGCCAAGTTTCGGAATTGTCGAAGCTGAAAAAAATAAAATCCGCCTCGTCACCAGACAGTTTTCCGGCGGCGCCTTTGAACCGGGCGCAGGGCGGACTTTCAAGAAAATAGCCGACGTTTGGCGCTCCGCCGAATAGGCTTTTACGCCGCGCGCCGCCGCAAAAGCTTTTCCACCGTCTCGCGCAAGGCGCGATCCCGGTAAATCGCCGGTTTCAGGGCCTGAAGAGCTGCATTCAGCATATCCATTTTCACGAGATCTTCTAAAGCGCCGCCATCCGTTTGCAGATGACGGCGCACCGCGTCTTCGCGCTCTTCAGCCAATTGATCGTCGGCCAGCGCGTCGATATCCAGTCGGGTGACAAACTCAACTACCTTAGCCATGCCCCCTTTTACACGACGGCGGCGAGATTGGTTCCTTCTTCCGCCTCATTTTCGCCTTCTGTCATCGTCATCAGCCGGTTTCTCGCCCGGGACAGGCGCGAGCGCACTGTGCCCACCGGCACGTCCAGCATCTCCGCAGCCTCTTCGTATTTCATGCCTTCGATCACGACGAGGGAGAGAATGACCCTGTCATTCACCGGAAGCTTTTGAAAAGCATCGACAACGTCATTGAAGTGCATGGTCTGCTCCTGGGTTTGAGCGCTTGAAAGGCGCGATTGGGGCGCGTCATCCATCTCAACAGCAACGCCGCGCGCTTTTTCGCTGCGGATCTGGTTGAGAAAGACGCGGCGGCAAATCGTGAAAAGCCAGGACCGCAGGTTTGACCCGTCAAAAAGATGCGCCTTGCGCAGGGCGCGCTCGACGCTGTCCTGCACGAGGTCGCAGGCGCGGTCCTGATTGCGCGTCAACTGAAGCGCAAAACGATGGAGCGCAGGCAGGCAGTCATTAAGCTCGGCAGTTGAAATTTGCGTTTGCATGTCGTCCTCCTGTCTTTCGCGACTGGAAGGTGGCGCAGGCTAAAATCGAAATCAAATGAAAGCGCGGCTATATTTTGCTGAACCGCAATAGCCTGTTCACGTTATGCAATCTCTGTATTTTCAGTATGTTGATTATCTGTCAGATGCTGCGCAATTCGCGTTTCTTCCATGGCTTATGGAACTTACTCCAAAACCGCCTCATCTACTTGAAAAGAGGGCTTAATTTTTCGAGCCCGCAGGCGGCTTTTGATGTACGGCAAAGACCGTTTGAAGCCGCGCCCGGCCTTGCGCTAAAGGAAAACCGGCGCCGCAAAGCCGGCGCCGCGCCGGCATTACAAAATGATCAGATGTAAAACATCCGTAATGAAGCGTGGGACGCTGCGGAAAGCACCGCAAATACGCTTCCGAATTCGGCCATGCGGAACCGGCCTTTCTCCCGCCTGTTCATGCATGAAAGGATCGCCGCAAATATGAAAGCCAGCGTTTTTATCAACACGCATTCCGGCAGCGTTGAGGCTGCGGGCGCCGACAATGTTTCCTCGCTCATCGCGGCGAGGTTGGAGGAAGCAGGCTTGGACGCCGATATCGCATGCGGCGATCCGGGGGATTTCAAGGAATTTTGCGACTGCCTGAAACGTCCGGACGACCTCGCCATGGCGGTGATCGCCGGCGGAGACGGCACCTTCGCCATGGCGGCCGAAGCTTTTGCGCATGCGCCTGCGCCCGTCGCTTTTTTGCCGGCTGGCACCATGAATCTCATCACGCACGATCTGGGGATCGACGCAAACCTGGAAGACGCGATCGGCGATTTCCTGAACTGGCGCCCTAAAAAGATCGATGTCGGCAGGATTAACGACCGCACTTTTTTGAATAATGTGGTTTTCGGCGATTACGCCGAAGTCGCCGAAGCGCGCGAACACCTGCGCCAGGCGCCGACGCTGGAAGAGCGGCTGGGCGCCATTTCGGAGGCGGCTTACACGTTGTTTCATTCGGCGCCGGCGCGCTTTGAACTGACGGTTTCAGGCGAAGTCATGAAGGTCCGCTCGAATATGCTGATGATTGCGAACAACCGCTATACGGGCGCCGTCGGCATGCGGCCGACGCGCGATCGCCTGGACCGGGGAAAACTGGCGCTTTATCTCGCGGACAGCCGCGACGGGGTCGATCTCGTCGCCCGGGTCCTGGAAGTGTTGCGCGGCGACATCGACGCCTCCGAGGCGATCGATCAACGCGAGGCGACGCAGTGCGTCGTGAGGGCGGAAGACGATTGCGTCACCGTCGCTGTCGACGGCGAACCCATGGCGCTCGCCAGCCCCGTGGAGGCGCGCATCGAACCGCGCGCCCTGACGGTGCTTTGTCCGGAATGATTTCAACCTATCCGGTGTTTGTCGCAGCACCGGTCGGCAAAAAACCTAACCTCATCGAGCAGCCCGTGCGATGATTCCGACGGATGGAAACCGCTGTCTTTGCTTCATTCCTGAATTTTTGTCTGACTGACGGCGAAATGGGGCGGCCCGGCCATGACTTTTGCTTGCAATGGGCGCCGGCAAGGGATGCAATATTTCACCTAGCGCCGCGGGCGATGGGAGATTGAGGCGAAACCATGACAAGAACGCCGGAAGAAGAGCGCAACCTCAACCATGTCCTCGACATGTTTCACAATGTTCTGGTCCCGCTCGATTCGAGCAAAGTCGACGATTACATCTCGCCCGATTACATCCAGCACAGCCAGATGGCGCCGCCGGGCGTCGAGTCGTTAAAAGCGTTTCTCGACGAGAAACAGGCGGAAAGCGCCGAGGCCGAACAGCATTTGAAACGCGCCTTCGTCGACGGCGACCACGTCATCTTGCATTATCACGTCATCCGTTTTCCGTCCGATCCCGGCTTCGGCGTCATCGATATCTTCCGCCTCGAAAACGGCCTTATCGTCGAGCATTGGGACTGCGTGCAGGAAGTCCCGACGGCGTCGCCAAATCCCCATTCCATGTTTTGACAAGAGGAGACGCCTCCATGCGTTTTTCCGGAAAAAACGCCGTCATTCTCGGCGGCAATAGCGGCATCGGTCTTTCCACCGCAAAAAAGTTCGCAGATGAGGGCGCGCAGGTCGCGATCACCGGGCGCAATGAGAAGACCCTCGGCGAGGCGAAGGCGCAAACGGGCGCCCTCCTCGCTTCCGTCTGCGACATGGCCGATCTCGATGCGCTGGATGGGTTTTACAAGGAGCTGAAAGGCGCCATGGACGGGATCGACGCCCTTGTCGTCAACGCTGGCGTCGGCGGATTTGCCCCGGCGCGCGAGGTCACGCCCGAATTCTGGGACGACGTTCATAGCGTCAATCTGCGCGGCGCGTTCTTCGCTGCGCAAAAAGCGCTGCCGCTGATGCGCGAAGGCGGCGCCATCGTTTTCACCGGTTCTATCGGATCGGTTCTCGGCATTCCCGGCAATTGCGTTTACGCCTCGGCCAAGGCGGGGCTTCGCGCCATTGCGCGCACGCTCGCCGCCGAGCTCGTCGCCGAAAAAATCCGCGTCAATCTCGTCAGCCCCGGCCCCACGGAAACGCCGATCATCAATCGCAGCGGCCTGCCGCCGGAAGGAATCGATGAAATGCGCAAGATGATGACGGACTCTGTCCCCATGAAGCGCATGGGAACGCCCGGCGAAATCGCCGACGCGATCCTGTTTCTTTCCTCCGGCGAGGCGAACTTCATCACCGGCGTCGATCTTTATGTGGATGGCGGCTGCGTGGAAATCGGATAAGCGCGCCTTCACTAGCCGCGGTTTTTCGCGAGCTCCGGCGGCCGTTTGCGCGGAACCCAGTCGCCATGGCCGGGAAACCGCTCCAACGCCTTGCCGTCCCACAGCCGGACGACGCGCTTTTTGAAACGCCATGCCCCGTCATCGCCTTTCACGACGTCGTCCTCATACCAACCGGCGAACCGCAGGAGATAAGGCGGCTCGCCATGGCATTCGGTGACGAAAGCGAAGGACTTCACGGCGACGGCGCCTTCGCTTTTCGGCGTGAAAACCTGCTGCGTCACATGATGCTGACGGCCCGGAAAGCCCGGCGACGTGAAATAGTGGTTGGCGAGCGCGCGAATGCCCTCATGGCCTTCCCAAATATCCGGATCTTCGAAAACCTCTTCAATCATCACCGCATCTTCGGTGAAGACCGCAACCAGCCCTTCGGCATCGCCTGTGTCGAGCGCCCAACCATAGGCGGCGAAGAGATCCTGAATCCCGAAACGGTCTTCCGCCGATAATCTGCTCTGCATTTTCGCCCCTTTGCGGTCCCTTCTTTACGACGGTTCCTTGCGGCTGCCGCGGTCCGCGCGCCTGATGGCCGCCCCGGCGCGCCGGAAATCTGACCGCCCGCCGCGGCCCTGTCCATGCCGGGAGCGCGAAAATTGAGGTTGTACGGCGAATCGCCCGCGCTCAGGCCACCTGGCCCGGCAACGAGACGATATCGAACCAGTAGCGTTCGATCTGCCGCATGATGTCGACAAAACCCTGAAGGCTTGACGGCTTCGTGACAAAGGAGCTCGCGCCAAGCGCATAACATTGATTGATGTCTTCAGGCGCGTCGGATGTGGAGAGCACGATCACGGGAATATTTTTTACGCCGGGCTCCGCCTTGAGTTTTTGCAGAAGATCGAACCCCGACATGCCGGGCAGATTGAGGTCGAGAAGAATAAGGCCCGGGGCGACATTGTCCCGCCCTTTTTCACGCCCTGTATTCAGCAGATAATCAAGCGCTTCGTCCCCGGTGGATACGACATCGACTTTTGCGGAAAAGCCGCTTTCATCAATGACGCGCGTAATAATTTCCCGGTCAGCCGAATCGTCTTCGATCAGCAGCACGGTAAATGTTTTTCCAGCCATAAGACGCTATCCGCCTCACGGATAGACTAAACGAGTCCGTCCGCAATCGATTCTTCTCACCCGCGCCCACAATAGCGATAAACGATGACGAAAGCATCAAAAATCAACAAGACGATATAATGTATCAATCGATTGCACTGTTCACGGCGGCTTTTAATTCGAATTTGAAGTGCGCGCCTTCATCATCGCCGCCGGCGACCCAGATACGTCCTCCCATGCGCTCTATTGCTTTTTTGCATATCGCCAACCCGATGCCGGTCCCTTCATAATCATCGCGGCTGTGAAGACGCGAAAGCGGCTGAAATACATAATCTTCTAATTCAGGATCAATGCCAATGCCGTTGTCTTTCACGCCCAGCACGACCGTGCGGCCATCCGTTGTCGCGGTGAATGAAATTTTCGGGCGCCGGTTCGCCGGCATGAATTTCAACGCATTGACGATCAGGTTCTGATAAACCTGCGTCAGAAGCGTTGCGTCGGCGAGCACGTCCGGCAGCTCCTCATAGGAAAATTCAGCGCCTTTCAGGCTGCCTTCGGAAAGGCGGAGCATCACCGTTTCGATGCAGGCGCGCGGGCTCACCTTTTCGGGCGGACCTTCATTTCCTTTCAGGCGCGAAAGCTCCAGAATGTCGCTCACGAGCTGTTTCATTCTCGAAGCCGAGTCGCTTATCGCATCGATATCGGCCTGAACGCGCTCATTCAGGACGCCCCCGAGGTCTTCTTTCAGGAACTCGCTGAAAGTTATGAGCTTTCGCAAGGGCTCCTGAAGGTCATGCGAAGCCACCCGGGCGAATTGTTCAAGTTCGATATTGGACCGTCTCAGCGCCTCCTCGCGCTCGCGCTCCACTGTAACTTCATGCAACGCCGCAACGGCGCCAATCTGCTTGCCTTCTGCATTGGAAAGCGGCATCGCCTTGACTAAGAAACGACGCACAGGAAGGTCTTTCGGAGCGATAACGATTTCCTGGCATTCGATCATTTCCCCTTTCATTGCCCTGAAGAGAGGGGCGCGGTGCAAGGCCAACGGCGTTTCTCCATCCGGTTCGTAAAGGTCGTAATACGTACACCACTCCTTCGGATCGATTTCGTGCGCGTCCATGCCATGGGCCCGGCGCGCTGCAAAATTGAACAGCGTCAACTTTCCTTGCTCGTCGCAGGCGACAATGCCGTCCTGAACGTTTTCAAGAACCGACTGCAGGAAGAGGCGATTGTTTTCGTTTTCAAGTTCGCGTTGTTTTTGCGCGGTGATATCGATCAGCGTGCCGGCCATGCGGGCCGGCGCGCCCTGCTCATCCCGGCTGGCCTCGCCGAACGCCTCCACCCATATATAGTCGCCGGATTTCGTGCGCATGCGGAATTGAGGCTTGTATGCGGCGCCGGTTTCAATATGCGCGTCAAGCTCTTTCATGACGCGCTCCCGGTCTTCGGGATGCAGCAGCGCCTCCCATGTCGAGAAATGATAGTCGACCTCTCCCGGCTGATAACCCAGATGCGCCAACCAGACCTTTGAAAACCAGTCTTCACCGGTCTTGATGTCCCAGTCCCACAGGCCGACGCCGCCGGCGTTCACGGCAAGCTCGAGCCGCGCTTCGCTGACCTTCAAAGCCGCATTCGCGCGCTCAAGTTTCGCATTCGCTTTTTCCAGCTGCGACAGGCTCGGCGCGGCGACGAGTTTGGGCAGCAAAGGCCAGACGGCGATCGCCGTCGCGACAGAGACGATGGCGGTCAGCGCTTTTATAAGCCCCTGCTGAAAATAGACCGGCTCCCAGATTGTATAAATCTCCATCACATGCGTCAGGCCGCATAGAATGATGAAGCCGACAAACAGATAGATCGTCCTGTTCAGGCCGAAATCCGGGCGCCTTCGCGCCAGCCGGAACAGGGCCAGAGGAATGGCGAAATAGGCCATGGCGATCAGCGCGTCGCTGGCGACATGCAGCCAGAGAATATGCGGGAGCCACAAATAGCAGTGCCCGTGCGGCATGAAATTATCCGTCGAGAAAAACTGGAGCAGGCTGTCCATATAAAAGCTCCGGGAAATAGGGCTGACGCCTTGGGAGAAGACCCGATCCCGCGACTATCGAAGCATTCGCCGTCTGCTCGCAAGAGCTCGTTGACGGCCCTGAAACGCCTGCCGGCAAAGCCGCCGGCGCCCTCATTTGGGGGCGCCCCGCCGCAAGCGGTTCATTTAGTTCCTTGATTTAGCCGCAACGAAACGGACAGCCATCATGCCCGCGGGCGCTTTCAAAAACCGGCGCAACCTGCCTTGCGTGATTTCAACACGCAAAAAGGCGTCTGCGCGCGACCGCGTTCTCGCCCCCGCCATAGACGAGGTGGAGGCGGAAGTCGTCCCTGAGACGGCTTTTCATCGTCGCGCGGATGGAGAGCTTTCCGTCAGCGCCGGCGCGAAGGAAAAGAAGACGGCCTGGCGCGCCCTGAAGCAATGGCGCCGCAGCCTCGACCTGCTTCGCGAAGAGGATTGTTAACGCCCGGGCGACCCTGGCGCCCACCCGCTATTTCAATTCTGAGTCCGAAAAAGCCAGAGCAAAACCGCCGCGCGTATGCCTGGCCACAACGCCATGAAGAATGCCGATGCGCACGCGCGCGCCGATCGGCGGAACGCAGCCGGCCTCCACACCGGCGCCCGTCTCCGAAAGATCGATAATCCTGCATGGAAACGGCTCATCCTCGCCCTCCACGACAGCCGCCGCTTCGAGATCGAGCTTGGTTCGCAAAGCTGAGCGCCGCTCCATGATTCTCAGAAAAGGCGGCGCTGCGGAATCGGCGTTCAATTGCTTCGCGAGAAAGGCGCGCTTTGCCTCAGTCATCGAAAATTCGATGGCGACGCCGTTTTCGTCTTTTCGCGAAACTTCGCCGGCCAGGCGGCCCAGCCTCTCGGGATAGGCGATAACAGGATCGCCGACCTGCGCGTGCGTCCGGCACAGCATGTACAACCCGCATTCGGAAATGCTGACGATGCGCCCGATCGCATCCGGTTCGTTTTCGGTGGCGAACCGCACCGGACCATCAAGTAATTTCCGTGGAAACCGGCGCCTTTCAGGGCCGGCGCGCGGCGCTTTTTCGCCCGCCATAATCGCCAAGCCTCCCGCTGCTGCGGCGGCGACCCTAGAGATATTTCAAATGCCGCCTATCCGCATATGGGGGCCTCAGGCGCAGGCGAGCAGCGTCAGACGCACAAGTTCGGCCTGCCGGGAAACACCGGTCTTGCTGAACACAGTCTTGAGATAAGAGCGCGCCGTGCTGAGCGAAACGCCGGCGCGGCGCGCCGCCTCCTCCATATTGTCGCCCTCGGCGAGACCGTGGACGATCCGCGCTTCGCTCGGCGTCAGATTCAACGCGGCGGCGATTTCCGCCGCCTCCGGCATGCTGCGCCGCGCAGGATCAAGCACCAGAACATTGAAAAACGGCTGGTCCTGCGGGCCCCCGGCGGCGCTGTAGGACAGGGAGAATGTCACGGGCGTCGATTTTTCCGGCATGGTGAAGCGGAACATGCACCGTTCATGGAGATCGCCGGGATGCGACGCGGCGGCTTGAAGAAATTCCTGGAACCGCCGGCTTTCTTCCGGATTGACCGACCGGATCACGGCTTCGCCGCGCATGTCGAAAAAGCCGCTTTCTTCAAAAATCTGTTTTGCCGCCGCATTCGCGAAGATCAATTCGCCATTCAGGCCGATGGCCGCCACGCCGATGGTGAGCTGCTCGACTGCACCCAGTGTCGTCAGGGATACGCTGCGCAGACGCCGCGCATTCAACTCGGACAGCGCGTCGCAAAGTCCGGCGCCGAGATTTTCTTTCTCCGCGGGCTTTGTGAAAAACCTGTAGACATCGCCGTAATTCATGGCGGCGAGCGCAGACTCAAGGTCCGCCTGCCCTGAAATCAGCATATAGATGCCGTCCTGCGAGTAATGACGCATTTCCGCGATCAGCTTGAGCCCGGTCGTGGCGCCGAGCCGCAAATCGGACAGAACAAGATCGGCGGGATTGCTGCGATGCGCGCTTAGCGCCTTTGCCGGCGATCCGAAATAATCGCAGCGGATCGGCAAGCGAATTTCGTCAAGAGAAAACCGCAACTGATCCAGCGCCAGCGGATCGTCATCGATGCAAATCATCCGTGGCGATTGATCGGACATGAGTTCTCCCATGCTGCGCATGCGACTGCGGCATCAGGTCGTTACCCTTACTCAATAAGGGATTAATGAAAAACTAAGACTTGCGCTTTAAACGCCGCAAGACATCAGGAGGGGTCTCGACTATGCCGCGCGGCGACAGCTTGCGGATACTGGTCCTCGACGACGATGAAAGAGACGTTGAAATCCTCAAACGGCATTTGAGATCGATTAAACGTCCTTTCTACACGATCACGCACGCCAGAAACCTGTTCGACGCGCGCATCGCCATCGCGGAGAATGAATTCGACACCGCGCTTGTCGATTATCGCCTGCCCGGCGGGGTCAGCGGGATGGACGTCATCCGCGAAATCGGCGGACGCTCCGCGCCGTTTCCGATTGTTCTCCTGACGGGCGTTTCGAACGCCGAACTTGATCAGGAAGCCATTTACTATGGCGCCTATGACTATCTTGAAAAAGCAGCGCTGACCCGGGAGCTTGTCGATCGAACGATCCGGTTCGCTATATCAAGCTACAAGCGAGAGAAAAAGCTCCGCGAGCTCATTGCGGAAGCCAAAGAGCAGGCGGCCATCAATAGCCGCATTCTTTCCGTCGTCAGCCACGAGATGAAATCGCCGATCAGATCCCTCACCGGCTATTGCGACCATCTGATCGCCATGGGAAACGACCAGGCCGCGACCGACGCCATCAAAAAAATGAAAGCGGCGTCCATTCATCTCGAAGACTTTCTGAACAATCTGTCCGAATTCGTCAGGCTCGATAAAGGCGCCGCGAGTCTGAGCGCATCGAAATTCAACCTCCTCACCATGCTGCAGGAGACGGTCGCCTTTTTCGAGCCTTTCGCGGCGCACAAGGGCATCACCTTGCGGCTGAGGGCCGGCGCGGAATGCGACGCTGTCTATGTCGGCGACCGGCTGCGCATCCGGCAAATCCTCATAAACCTGATCAAAAACGCCGTCGCCTATTCCAATGAAGGCGTCATTTCCGTCACTGTCGCGGTCGCGGACGGCCGGCTTAAAGGCTGCGTCAGCGACCAGGGCGTCGGAATGAGCAAAGAAAAAGCAGCCTCTCTTACAAACCCGCGTTTTTCCAAGGAAAAACTCGGCGGCGATCTTGAAGGCGGCATGGGTATCGGCCTTCCGATCTGCATCCGTCTTCTGCGTCTGATGGATGGCGGGGTCAGCATCAAGAGCCAGCCCGGCAAAGGCACGAAAGTGTTTTTCGGCCTCAGCCTCAAAGAAGCGTCAAGAAACGAGCGCGCCCCGGCGCGCGCCGCCGGCGCGCATTATTCATGAGCGCGCCTATTTTGCGCGGCGCATTTCATTAGTCCTGACTTAAGTCCACAGCCATATGTTCAGTAACCGGAACACTGTGCGATACTGAGAAATCATGTCTGGAATTGATACAATTTTCCCCAAAATCACCCTCATATGCGGGTGATCAAAAGACGCATTTATTTTTAAACTGTGCTTTCTGAGTTTTCTATGGGGATTTACATGTCTGAAGCTGCTGCAAAAGTGCTTGTCGTCGACGATCTGGAAGACAATCGAAATGTATTAAGCCGCCATCTTCTGCGCATGGGATGTGACGTCTCCATGGCCAGCAATGGCCGCGAAGCGTTGGAATCCATTCATGGAGACGATTACGAAATCGTTCTGCTCGACATCATGATGCCGGAAGTCGACGGATTTGAGGTTATCGAAAAACTGCGGACGGACCAGGAGGGCAAACAGCCCTCCATCATTGCGATTTCCGCACGCCATGACACGGACGCCATCACCCGCGCGCTCAATATGGGCGCCAACGACTATGTTACGAAACCTTACGATTTTCCCGTCGTTTGGGCGCGGGTCGAAAAACAGCTCAATCAGGCGCGATCGACCAGACTCATCCGCGACGTCAACACGCGCCTCGTGAAAAGGCTCGCCGAGCTCCGGGATAAAGAAAACATCAAAGCCGAAGATGACGACGCGGCTGTCGAGGCGATCCTGAAAGCGGCGCTGAAATCCGCCAACCGGAACGATTTGCAGGGCAAGCTCAATCATGAAGTCCGCACCCGGCTTCATCACATTCTAGGCCTTTCCCAGCAAATGAAAAGCTACGATATCGAGCGCTTGAGTCCGGAGGAAGCGGCCGCGCGCATCCGCGATATCGAGAAAAGCGGCTGGGGCCTTCTCGGCATCGTCGAGGACCTGACCGATTTCCTGACGCTGCAACAGGGCATGCCCGCGCCGTCTAATCTCGACGTCAATTTGCGCGAATCCGTCTTGCATGAATGGGAGATGCTCGATCATCGCCAGAACATGAAAGACGCGAAGATCAATATTTACACCGACCAGCCGGACCAAACGGTCAAAGGAAATCCGCATTATATCCGCAAAGCCGTCTCGGCGGTCTTGTCCAATGCGGTTCGGTTCGCTGACAAAACCCCTTCCGTCAAAGTACGCCTAGAACCGGCGACAAGAGAGTTTTTCAAGATTGCCGTTGAAGACAACGGCCCGGGCGTTCCGGCAGAGGAGCGCGAGGACGTGCTGGCGCCTTTCTATCAGGCGAAGAACGCCAAGACGCCGGAATATGAGGGCCTCGGTCTCGGGCTCGCCATCGCCAACACCATCATGACCCATCACCGGGGCAAGATCGAAATTTCTGACGCCCCTTCGGGAAAAGGCGCGCTGGTGACGCTTTATTTTCCCTATCTGCAACCCAAGATAAAGACGGCCTAAACCTTGCCTCCACGACTTGCCTTGCGCGGCGGCCTCCCGGCCGCCGCTTTTTTTCAGGCGCGGACGTGTTTTTCCAGCATCTGTGAAAGCTGGGCAAAGTCTATGGGCTTTGAGAGATAGTCCGTGCAGCCTGCGTCCAGGCATTTCTCGCGGTCGCCGCGCATGGCGTAAGCCGTGAAGGCGATGATCGGCAGCTCTTCATAGGTCTTTTGCGCACGGATCTGCTCGGCCGCCCGCCAGCCGTCCATGACCGGCATGTTCATGTCGAGAAGCACGACGTCGAAATCTTCCGACAGCGCGCGTTCAAGGCAGGCCTTGCCGTCGGCGACAAACACAGCCTCACAGCCTTTACGCTTCAAATAACGCTCCAGGATCGCCCTGCCGTCCGCGTTGTCATCGGCGATGAGGATTTTAAGCGCTCGCATATAAGCCTCTCATAACGGCGCCTGCTGCATCAGGCGGCGTCTTCCTCCGTTTGCGCCGCGTTGCCGGCGCCGTTTCTCACCCACATCGTAAACCGCGAGCCCGCGCCCGGCGCGCTTGTTGCAACGATGTCGCCGCCCATGAGCTGGCAGAAGCGCCTGGCGATCGGCAGGCCGAGCCCCGTGCCGCCGGTATTTTGTTCGCCCGCCTCTTCAACCTGCACGAACTCGTCGAAAATCGCTTCGCATTGCTGCGGCGTCATGCCTTTGCCCGTGTCGCACACTTCGAAATAGATCATCGGCGCGCCGCCGTCTTCGTTCATCCAAAGCTTTAGCGATATCTCTCCGCCTTCGGTGAATTTTGCAGCGTTGCTCAAAAGATTGAGCAGGCATTGCGAGACCTTTTGTCTGTCTATGACGACCGAAGACAGCTCTTCAGCGATATCGACCGCAAGGATATTGCCCCGTTTCGTCACCAGAGGATCGACGCTGGCGCGGATATCGTCCACAAACTCTTCGACGCTGACGTCGCTGTAGGAAAGCGTCATCTTATTGGCCTCGACCTTGGAAAGGTCGAGAATGTCGTTGATCAGGTTCAAAAGGTTGCGCGCATTGACGACAACGCGGTCGAGATCCTGATATTCCTGCGAGCCCTGTTTGCCGTCATCGGCGAGGTCCTGCAGCATGAGATCCGTATAGCCGAGAATGGCGTTGAGCGGCGTTCTGAGCTCATGGCTCATATTCGCCAGAAACCGGCTTTTGGAAAGATTGGCGTTATCCGCCGCTTTTTTTGCGTCCTGAAGCTCCCTGGTGCGGTTTGCGATGGTCTGTTCAAGACGGGACTGGGCTTCCTGAAAGGATTTGCGCGCCTGGGTGATTTCCGTGATGTCGCGGCAGAAGCATAAAAACTCCGGATCCGCGCCGTCATTTTCAATCTTTGAAATATTCAGCTTAAAAAGGCGCGCCTTGCCCTCGCCGGAAGCCAAAACCGCCTGGGTTCTGACGCTCTCCTGGCGCCGGGCGTTGTTCAGGAATTCGCGCCAGGCATCGCCGGAAGGCGCGTTTTCCGTTTGCGGAAACAAGTTCCAGACATATTCGCTCACACACTCCTTGCGCGCCTTTTTCAGAAACTGCAGGGCGCAGCGGTTGAGATCGGTCACGAGACCGCTTGCGGAAACGAACAGGAGCATGTCGTCATTGGCGTCAATGACCGAAATCATGCGATGATTGAGGCGGCGGCGCCTTTTCTCCTGTTCGATTAAATCGTCGATCGGTTCGGCGACCATCAAACGCATAGCCGGCCCCTTTTCAGGCTCGATCCGGCGTTCATGAAGACGAACGTAATGTTCGACGCCGGCGCGATCGATAAAACAACAGGGCCGCGCCGCGCCGGCGCCGCAAAGCGACCCGGCTTCATCCGCCGAAAGCGGCGTCAACAACGGCGCCTTACAGCCCTGGGGCAAAGACGGCTCCAGCCTGAAAAAACTTTTCGCAGCAGGCGTCGCAGACTGCACATGGTCATCCGTATCGAGAATGAACGCCATCAGGTCGGCCGGCAGGTCTTCAAGACAGAGGGACCCGTGCGTCTCGGCGGCGTTGCCGCGCCGCGGCGGGCGCAGCGCCGCCAGCATCAGGACGGCCCAGACCGCCAGCCATTCCGCTCGCGCCGCATCGAAAAGAGCGACGGTCTCGCGCGCGCCAAGATATGACGTCGCGAGCCCGGCGACGGCGGCGAGCGCCGCGCCGGCCCCGAGCGCTCCCGCCCGGCGCCCGGCGACGAAAACAAGCCAGTGCAAAAGAAAACTCAACGGCGCCGCGCCGATCGCGGCTATCGTGACAGCGTTGCGAATATCATCGAACGCCGCCGCCAGCACCGCAGCGAAACCGGTCATGGCGAGCAGCGCGTAAACCAGCGCAGCGGCCATCAAAGTCAGCGGATTGAGGCGATAGCGCCTGAAGATCTGAACGCTGCACACGCCGGCAAAAGCAAAAAGTCCGATCCCCGCAGCCCAGAAAAGCGGCGCATGCGCGGCTGCGGCCGATGGGTCAGGCGACGCGTAAGGCGCCGCCGTCAGTTCAAAGGCGATCAGCGGCGCGAGGCCGAACAGGACGCCGGCGTACAGAAAATCGGCCTGCGTCCAGAGCCGGGAAGCGCCCGCGCCCTGCGCGCGCCGCACAAGCGCGACGGCCGCCCCATAAAGCGCAGCCGCCGCCGCGAAGGAGATAATGAAGACGGTCAACAAGATTTTAAACGTCCGCTTTCGAAATTTTCATTTGCAATCGCGCTTTTATGATTCTACGGAACGTATGTATAAAGACTAAAGCCATTTCAATCGCTCTTATCCTGAGCAAAATCTTAACAAAATCCGGAAAATTGCATTAATCCTTACCCTCATCTGGGGGTTCAGAATTTAAATATAAATGTCGATGCTTCTCGGCCAATCAGCATTACGACCTTCCTTAGACGGAAGTTTTGCTGAGGTGCGAAGAGGAGCGTGACATGCCTTCCATTGGTGATGCCAAAGGCGTTCCGGCCGATTTTTTTTCCGCCGAAGATGCGGCTCTCGAAGAAGCGTCCGCGTCTTCGCGCCTGAGGGCCGAGGAATTTCGCGCAGAGGACCTGGACGGCATTCTTGAAGGCGTGTCCGGATCGGGAAATCTCAACTTCGCCGTTCTTCAGGCCGGGCTGACCGGCGGCGGCGCGCCCGCCGGCGAGGGAACCCATATAGGCTTTGACGGCGTCAGCGTCGACTCGGCCAATGCTGACGCGCTCGGCCGCGGACCGATTGGCGATACGGCGCAGAGTTACGGCGCCGCCCTGCCTGAAGCGCCGTCTTTCAACACGGTCAACGCGCTCGACGGCGCCCAGGCCGGACCGCTTTATATCGACGACGCCGGGCCGAAATCGTTTCAAGGCGGGGCCGGGGCCGCCAGCGGCTCCTCTTTCAGCGCGCAGTTTTCCATTGCCCCGCTTGGCGCCGCAATTAACGAGATTGACGCGCCCGCCGCGCCGCCAATCGCAAAAGGTCCGGCCGTAACGCCGGGCGGCGATGACGGTGGCGGCCTCGCGGACACGCCGCCGGCGACGCAACCCCCGCCCGCGTCCGACGGCGGCGATCCGCCCCCTCCCGGCGGCGATGACGGGGACGGCGGCGGCGACCCTGGCGGGCCGCCCGACAGTCCCGGAGACGACGGACCCGGCATTGACGACGTGATTGACGTCGCCACCGACGTCGTCGTCCCCGTCGTTGAACCAGTGCTGGACCTTGTAGACGGCGTCGCCGGAACCGTGGACGGCGTTGTGGGCGCGCTTCCCCTTGATCCCGTTACCGACATCGTCGGCGATGTGGTAGACGGCGCGGCGCAAGCTCTCGATCCGGTTACGGATATTGTCGACGGCGTGCAGGATGCGCTCCTCGGAAACGCCGAAGAAATCCTCAACGGCGTTCTCACCGAAGTCGACAATCTCGGCGACGCGCTCTTGGGGGACACGCCGCTCGGCGGCCTTGTCGGACTGACGGACTTGACCGACTCTCTGTCGGGCGCAACCGACCTTCTGACTGTTCCTTCCGCAGGCGAGCTTGTCGATGACGCCGTTTCGGGCGTCGGCGATCTTTTCAACACGATTGCGACCGGCGGATTTGGCGAGACTGTCGACGGCGTCACCGATGTCGTCGGCGATCTTGTCGACGGCGGCGGCGCCGACCTGATCGCCGGGGTTTTCACCGATCCGGGCGGAACGCTCGATGCGGTCGGCAATTTGGCGGACACCATCGCAGCGCCAGTCGGCGGGCTTCCCGGCGGCGGCGGCGTCGACGACATTCTCGGCGGCGTCGGCGGCCTTGTCGACGGCGCGGCCGGCGGCCTCATCGACACAATCGGCGAAGACGTCACCAGCCCTCTCGACGGGTTCGGCGGCGAGACCGGCATGGACCTTGTGGACGACGGCCCCATCGGCGATCTCGTCGACGGCCTTGACGGCGGCGGCGAGGATGCAGGCGGCGTTGTCGGCAATATCGCCGATACGGTGAATGACGGCCTCGACCATGCGGCGGGCGACGTCACCGATTCCGTCAGCGATATTCTTGACGGTGGTGACGGCGGCCTTGGCGACATCATCGACGAAGTCACCGACCCCGTCGACGACATTCTCGGCGGCGACAGCGGCGATGGCGGCGTTGTCGATGACATTCTCGGCGGCGTCGACGATGCCCTGGGCGGCGGCGACAGCGGAGACGATGACGGCGGCGGCCTTGGCGGCGTCGTTGACGATGTTTTATCAGGCGGCGGCGAAGGTGGAGACGGCGGCGATCCGCTGATCGAAATCGACTCCGCCCTCTCGCTTAACGGCGACGGCGCGACCGGCGACACCGCCGACGACGGCGAGGGCTCGCTCCTCGATCTCAATCTTGTCGGCCCCCTCGACACGGACGCCACAGCGGACGCTACACAGGACGGCGGCGCCGGCGACCTTCTCGACGACGGCGACGCAGAAGTCTCCGTTCTCGGCGGCGACCCGGTCGATCCTGTGGACGCCGTAGACGAGGTCCTTGACGGCGCGGACGAGACTCTCGACGGCGGCGGCCTGATCGACGATCTCGACGTCGATTCCCTGCTTTCGCCGCTGGATGAGACGGTCGACGGGGCCCAGGAGCTTCTCGGCGCCCAGGAAGGCGACGCCGACCTGTCGCTCGACGTCACGGACACAGGCGATGTGGACGGCGACCTGATCGGCGACCTCGTGATCGGCGACGGCGACGGCGGCGATCTCGCCGGTTTCGACGGCGGGCTTGATCTCCCCGACCCGGACTCGGTCGTTTCCGAAGGACTGACGCTGGTTGACGACGGCCTTTCCGGCCTCGGCGACGGCGGCGGGGGACTGTTTGGCTGATGTCCGGGGCGGCGGGGGCGGATAAAAAGTACGATTGGTTCTGGCGCTCCCGCACGCCCGAGCTGATCGTCGGCACGATCTTCATCAACATTCTCGCAATCGCCCTGCCGATCTTCTCCATGCAGGTTTACGACCGAGTCATGCCGTCGCGCGCCAGCCAGACGCTGATCATGCTGGTCATCGGCGTCATCGTTGCGATCGGGCTTGAAATCGCCCTGCGCATCGAGCGCGGGAAGATCATTTCCAAAAACGGCGCAACATTTGAGCGCAATCTCTCCAGAGCCGCCATCAGGCGCGTTCTGAATTCGAGCCTTGATGACCTCTCGGCGCAAACCGCCTCCCAGCGCCTGCAACAGCTTCAGGCCATCCGCGCTTTCCGCGATTTTCATTCCGGCTATGCGCTCACCGTGCTGATCGATTTTTCCTTCGTCTTTCTTTATCTGGCGCTGATTTTCCAGATCGGCGGGCTTCTGGTTCTGGCCCCTCTCGCCATCGTGGTTTTCATTCTCGCCAACGGCCTCGCCGGCAGCCTTTATCTGCGCGATGCGATCGCCGAACGCCGGGCGGCGGATGAAGCGCGTTACGGTTTCCTGGTCTCGACGCTGCAAAGCATGAACGCGCTCAAATGTTTTTCCCTCGAAAAACTGTTCGAGCGCCGCTACGAACCGCTGCAATACGCCACCAGCGCCGCCAATTTCCGGGTTTCGAAAGCCTCCGCCAACATGCTGAACACCTCCATGGTGCTCGGCAATCTGATGACCGCCTCGGTGGTCTCCATCGGGGTTTTCATCGCAACCTCGGGCTCTTTCACCATCGGCGCGATCATCGCCTGCATCATGCTTTCGGGCCGGCTCATTTCCCCCCTGCAACGCGGCATGATCTTGTGGATGAAATACCAGGAATATGACGCAAGCCGCGAACAATTCTTCTCGCTGATCGGCGGCGGACAGGACGCCGCGCGCGTCATCGACGAAGCAAAGAACGAAAACGCCAGACGCGTTCTCACCCTGCGGCGTTTCAATGCGCCGATCGGCGACAGCGCGCCGCTCCATTTCCGCGAAGGCGATATCGTGCGCATCAGGGCCGAAGCGCCGCAAAAAGCTTCGCGTCTCTTGAAAATCATCGCCGGCCTCGCCCCGCAGGCGGGCGCGGAGATCATCATCGACGGGCGGCCGCTTTCCTCGATCCCGCTTGCGAAACGCGCCGCTTATGTCGGCTATCTCGCGCCCGGCGCCGAGCTTTTCAACGGCGCCATTCTCGACAACCTCACGAGCTTCGGCCTGCGCGAGCGCCATGACGCCCTGAAGGTCGCCCGCAGCCTCGGCATCGACAAGGAAGTCGCGCGCATGCCCAATGGTTGGAACACGGTGATCAGCGGCAAGCAGGGCGACGAAGCGCCCACCGGCCTCAAGCAAAGGATCGCCATCGCCCGCGCGCTTGCGGCCCGGCCGCGGGTCATTCTCGTGGACGAGGCCTGCGAGCTTCTCGACAACCGCAGCTACGACCTCACGGTGACGACGCTTCTGGAGATGAGCGCGCACAGCGTCATCCTCCTGAACACGGCGGATGAAAATTTTATCCGCTTCTGCAACCGCGACCTGCAGGCGGAAGGCGCGGGCGCCGCTCTCACCCGGCGTCGCTCCCCGCTGGGATTCGGGGAGGCGCAGGCGTTATGACCCGAATCGGCGATCAAACACCGGACGCATCGCGCGCGCCTGAAGACGGCGCCGTCGCGAAGGAAACCCATGCGCTTTACGAACGTTTGCACGACTTGCGCTGGGGCGACGGATTTTCCGGCCCTTATGCGGAAGCCTTCTGCGCCATTCTTTCCGTTCTCGGGCGCAACCGCTCGGTGCGCGAAGTGGTCGAGATCATGCCGCATTTCGGGCATGGCTTTCATCTGATCGATCTGATGAACGCCATGGTCAATCTCGGCCTTGACGTTGCGCGCGTGAAAACGCGCGACCAGGACAAGCTCGAAGCGCCGGCGCTTGTTCTTTCGCCGCGCGGGGTGCTGAAAGAACCGGTTCCCTACGTCATTCTGGATATTGACATTCAGGACGGCGACCGGATCGCCCGCGTTTTCGACAGCGAAACGCGCGAAACCCGGACGGTCAACCTCGATGATGACAAGACGCTGCGCGGCGCGAGCATTTACGCCTTTTCAAAATCGTCATCCGACAAAAAAGAAGCCGCCGCCGTCTTGCGCGCAGGCGCCGGGTTTGGCTGGTTCCGCGCCCTCGCCATTCGCTTTTACGGGCTCTTGGCGCAGATCCTGTGCCTCAGTTTTCTGATCAACATTCTGGGCCTGGCAACCCCGCTCTTCATCATGATCGTCTATAACCGCGTGATTTCGGCCCGCGTCAGCGAAGCCTTCCCCTATCTCGTGGCCGGCGTCACCATCGCCATCGCCTGCGACTGGTTCCTCAGGGGGCTGCGCTCGCGCCGCCTCGCCTGGATCGCCGCGCGCATCGACAACATCATCGGCAATCTTTCTTTCTCGAAACTGATGCGCCTGTCCTCGCAGACCAGCGACAGCGTCTCGGTGACGGCGCAGCTTTTGCGGTTGCGTTCTTTTGAATCGCTTCGCGATTTTTTCAATTCCGTCGCCTTCCTGTCGGTGATGGAGCTTCCTTTCGCGGCGATTTATCTCGTCGCCATTTTCCTTATTGGCGGGGTGCTTGTCGCCGTTCCCCTCACCTGTGTCGGCCTTTACATCGCGATCTTTGTGCTGATGCGCAAACGCATCGGCGTCGACATCCGCCGCACGGCGCGCACCGGCGCAGCGAGCCAGCGTTTCCTGCTGGAGACCTTCGCCAAGACCCAGGACATTCAGGCCTCGGGGCTCGGCGGCAAATGGGAAAGCAAATACGCCAGCCTTTCCAAAAAAGAATATGACGCGTTCGCGCGCCTCACCAACGCCGGCAATCTGGCGGAAACGCTCGCCCATGGCGTGACGCTGCTGGGCGGCCTCGCCACGCTCTCCTTCGGCGCCATGCTGAGTTTTTCCGGCCAGATCCAGGCGGGCGCGATGATCGCCTGCCTGATCCTCACCTGGCGCACGCTGACGCCGTTCCACAATTTCTGCGCGGTCATTCAGCGCTTTGAGCAAATCCGCAACAGCGTCCTGCAGATCGACTCGATGATGGACGTCGTCGAAGAAGAGGAAGCGCGCGCCGCCGGCGCGACGCTGAAATCCCTGCGCGGCGGCGTCACTTTCGAAAAAGCGGGGCTTCGTTTCGACACGCGCACGACGCCGATCTTCACCGATATCAGCTTTTCGGCCGCGCCCGGCGAAGCGATCGGCTTCACGGGCCGCAGCGGCGCCGGCAAATCGCTCATTCTCAAGCTGGTGCAGGGCATGTACGACCCTTCTTACGGGGCGGTGCGCATTGACGGTTTCGACATTCGCCAGCTCGACACGACGAGCCTGCGCTGCAAGATTTCCTATATCCCGCAACAGCCGCAGCTCTTTCAGGGAACCATCGAGGAAAACCTGCGCCTTGTGCGCCCCGATGCGAGCCATGAAGAAATCTGGCGCGCCCTCGATATGGCGGGCGCGACCGACGCGGTGAAAGCCCTCGCCGGCGGTCTCGCCACGCCGGTCGTCAAAAACCGGTCGCTTTCCTTCGACCTTCTCATGCAGATCTCCATGGCGCGGGCTTATCTTCTCGACGGCGGTCTCTTTCTCATCGACGAATTGCCGAGCCCCCTCGTCATGGGCGAATGCGGGCTGCGTCTCAAAATCTTCATTCGCGAAAACGCCGGCAAGCGCACCATTCTGGTCGCCTCGCAAAACGAAGAGCTCCTCAGCCTGTGCGACCGCGCCTATGAGGTGACCCCTTACGGCTTGCGCCAGGCCGGCGCCGCGCCGGCGGGGGCGAAAACCGAAACCGGAAACGCCATGGAGCGCGTCGCATGATCAAAGATTTGTTTGCTTCACGCCAGGACGGCGGCGCAGAGGACGAACGCGCCGCCGACGATCTGCGCTATCTCGCCGCCTCGGTGGAGCTCGCCGAGCCGACGGCGCCGAACGATTTCCGCAGCGTGACTTTCGCCATCGCAGCCGTGGTCACGGCGCTCCTCGTCTGGGCGGGCGTCGCCAATATTCACGCGGTGACGCGCACCAAAGGCGAAGTCGCGCCCTCAAGCTCCTTGCGCACCGTTCAACACCCCACCGGCGGCGTCATAAAGGATATTCTCGTCGAGGAAGGCCAGCTCGTGAATGAAGGCGACCCGCTCGTCGCGCTTGTCGGCGACGGCGTCGTCGAGGATTTGCGCCAGGCGCGGGAAAAGCAGCAGACCCTTTATGCGCGCGAAGAGCGCTTTCGCGCCTTTATCGAGGGGCGCGAGCCGGATTTCAGTCATCTCGCCAACGCCGACGCGCGCTATATCGAAGAGCAGAAAAAGACCTTCCGCAGCATGCGCGGCGCGCTCATCGAAGAACGGGAAGTCATCGCCGAACAACGCCGGCAGAAAAACCAGATGCTGCAGGCGCTGAAGGAGCAAGCCGAAACCATCGCCAGCAACCTCAAAATCGCCGAGGAAATTTACGAACGCCGAAAAAGCCTTCTCGCCGAGGGCTATTTGCCGCGCATTCAGTTTCTCGAAACCGAACGCAATCTCAACGATCTCAAAGGCGCTGCCAAACAGATAGACCGCGACATTGAGCTCGCGCACACGGCGCTCGCCGAATACGATCAGCGCCTTGACCTGCAGGAGGCGAAAGCGCGCGACAACGCCTATGTGGCGCTCGACAACATCACCGCCGAAATCGCGCAAAATAAAGAGACGATCGAAAAGCTCGAAGCGCGCGCCCGGAGTCTGACCCTCGAATCTCCCGTGCGCGGGCTCGTCAAGGGCCTCAGCGTCAACTCGCTCGGCGGCGTCATCGGCCCCGGCCAGATCATCGCCGAAATCGTGCCGCTCGACGACGAGCTGATCGTTGAAATCAAGATCTCGCCCAAAGACATCGGCAAAATACACGCCGGCCATGCCGTCGACGTGAAATTCAGCGCTTACGATTATTCCCGCTTCGGCTCGGTGCGCGGCGAACTCACCTACGTTTCCGCGACGACATTCTCCGGCGCGGGGGGCGAGCGCTATTACCGCGGCAAGGTCTCGCTCGATAAAAACTATGTGGGGAGCGATCCGAGCCGGAACATCATCATTCCCGGCATGACGGTGATGGCGGACATCATTCTCGGCGACCGCACGCTTCTCGCCCATATCCTCTCGCCCGCCCGCAAAGTCGCCGAAAGCGCCTTTAAGGAGTAACCTTATGAACGCCGAGACTTCCCTGAAACCCGATGCGGACGCAAAAAGCGCGCCCGTCCAGATCGTTGTCTTTTCGGCGGACGCCGGCCACGCCCGCGCCATCGCCAGGGAGCAGGACGGCGCCTGCGCCATCTTCGACGATCTTGCGAAAACCGCGCAGCATCTCATGGACATCGAGGACGAGCGCGCCGTCCTCGTCGTCGATCTCCTCGGGTTTTCCGGCGACGGCCTTGAAGAGCTCGCCGAGTCCGTCGCCGGCCATGTCCCGACCGTTCTCATCTGCGAAGCCGCGCAAGAGCCGCACCTTCCCGAGATTCTTCTCGACGCGGCGTTCTTTGTCATCCATGCGCCGAGTTCGAAAGGAACGGTGAAATGCATCATCGAGGCGGCGCGCAAAAAAGCCGCGCAGACCCGCGCCGCGGGCGCGCATTACCTCAAGCTTCTGGAAACGTTGAAAACTGCGGAAACGGGTAAATTCGTTTTCCGCACCATCCAGGAGGCGGAAACCCTGGCGCGCTTTTTGGCTTACGCTTTCCCCGACCGCGCGGCGGCCGCCAAGGGCCTGACGGAGCTCATGCGCAATGCGGTCGAGCACGGCAATCTCGAAATCGGCTTTAAGGAAAAGGCGCGCCTCATCGAGGACGGCATGCTGGAAGCCGAAATCGACCGGCGTCTCGCCGATGACGCCTATCAGGGACGCGCCGCCGAGGCGGTGCTCGCGAAAAAACCCGAAGGCGTTTACGTCGTCATCACAGACAAAGGACCGGGTTTCGCCTGGAGCGATTTCACCAAATTTTCGCCCGACCGCGCCGCTTATAAAAACGGGCGCGGCATTCAGCTCGCCCGCCTCACCTGCTTCGACAAGCTCGCCTATAACGAAGCCGGCAATCAGGTGACGGTGTTTGCAGCAACGAATCACGGCCCCAAAGACCTGACCTGAATGCCGGCGATATGATTTGCGGCGGCGCTCTTCTCGGGGGCTTTACAGGGAAATTTCGCGCTTCAGGCGCGGCGTGATTTGGAGAAACAGCGCTGAAACCAGCCGGCGGCGAGATCCGCCGCACGCTCGAGCGTTCCCGCTTCTTCGAAGAGATGGCTCGCGCCCGAAACCACCTCAAGCTTCTTTTCGCAGCGCAATTCCGCCAGCGCCTGCCGGTTCAGCTCCAGAACCTGCACGTCTTTGGAGCCCACGATCAATAATGTCGGCGCGCGGACAGCGTTGAGGGCGGCGGCGCCGGCGAGATCCGGCCGCCCGCCGCGGCTGACGACCGCCGCAACCTCAGCATGTTCGTCCGCGGCGGCCATGAGCGCCGCGCCAGCGCCGGTGCTCGCCCCGAAATAGCCGATCGGCAGCGCCTCGAAGCCAGCCTCGTTGCGCGCCCACGCCGTTGCTTCCAGCAAACGCCCGGCGAGGAGGCCGATGTCGAAAACGTTCCCGCGGTCGGCGCTTTCCCCCTCAGTGAGAAGGTCGAAAAGCAAGGTTGCGACGCCCGCTTCGTTAAGGCGTTTAGCGACCATCGTATTGCGCGGGCTCAATCGGCTCGATCCGCTTCCGTGAGCAAACAAGACCAAACCCGGCGCCTTTTCCGGCGTCGAGAGAAATCCGGCGAGACGCCGGGGCGTCATGACGACTTCCCGCGTTGAAAAACCAGAACTATTCATCTTTAAGCGCCTAAAGCATCGCGCCGGTTATTTTGCTTTCTTACTTAGCGCAAATATTCCACAATCGGCGCGTTATTGTCCCATCAAAGCTGCTGTAATATTCTCAATGAAGAGCTTGCCGCGCATATTGATCCACGTCAAACTACGGCGCTCCATCCGCTGCTAGCGAAATAAAGGCTAACCGTAGCGAGAGGTTTCCCTGATGGAAACAGATCCTCACATCACTTTTGAAGACATGGCGCCCCCGGACGCGGTGCGCGCGCGGATTGAGCAGGAAATCCAAAAACTTGAGCGTTTTTTCGGGCGGATCACGGCCTGCCGCGTTGCGGTCGGCAAGCCGCAAAAACACCATCGCCATGGTGATTTATTCTCGGTGACTGTTCATTTGACCCTGCCCGGCGGCAAGGAAATCCACGCCGACCGCAACCCGCCGCTCGATCACGCCCATGAAGACATCTATGTGGCGATCCGCGACGTCTTCGCGGCTGCGCGCCGCAAATTGCAGGATGAAGCGCGCAAACTGCGCGGCGACGTGAAACATCATGATGCGCCGCTCGAAGCCGTTATCGCAACATTGGTTGCGGAAGAAGACTACGGTTTTCTTGAAACGGAAGACGGCCGTGAAGTGTATTTTCATCGCAATAGCGTCGCTAATGATGGTTTCGACAAGCTGCAGACAGGCGCTCGCGTCGCCTTTGCCGAGGAGAGCGGCGACAAAGGTCCGCAGGCCACTTTCGTCAAACCGCTGTGATGCTTTTAAAATAGGAGGCAAGAATGGGCGATAATGCAGCCTCGAAAACGGTCGATCTGACAATCAATCTGGAAAAGGCGTTTTACATCCTGATGAAAGCGCGCGAATTCGACGAAAAAACCGAAGCGTCCGGAATGGAGGAAGGATCCAATCCGTCCGACGACAAGGATGTCGCCATTCTTGAAGACAGCCCCGGGGATGCGACGCAGGAAGAGCTGACCTCCGCCCTTGAAGCGCTGAACGAAGACGAAAAGCTCGATATTATCGCCTTGACCTGGATCGGGCGCGGCGATTTTACGATTGGCGAATGGGCGACGGTCCGCAAACGGGCGGCGGAGATGACCGACAAGCATATCCCGCTCTACCTCCTCGAAACGCCTCTATTCAGCGACTATCTTGAAGAGGGCTTGTCTCAAGCCGGATTTGATCTCGACGAATTTGAACGGGAGCATTTTTGAATTCCGCCTGGGGCGTATCATGTGGATTTCATACGGACGGATTAAATGTTGACGGTTGCAACGAAAAGCCGAACGCAAAAAAGACCTAGCGAAAAGCGCTGCTGTTTCGGGGGTCCCGCAGTAAGCGGTTGAATGTGCTGTGATGCGGTCCCTTTGATGCACGTTACTATCAGGCTTCAGATGCGGCTAGGTTGTGTCATAGTTTGAGTGCAGCATCTCCTTTTGAAAAAAGATACGGAGGTTTTCATGGCAGCCGCCCAAAGAAAACGCACAAGACTGCTCATCTTCTTCTTGCTTCTGGCCGCCTTGCTTTTCGCGACGGGGGCCCTGTTTGCACAGATCACAACCAAATCCGGCGAACAGATCGACGCTGGCGATGTCTCGACTGACATGGTGTTTCTGGCGGCCGGCGAGCTCTCCATATCGGCAAAATCGTCGGACGATATATTCGCGGCCGGCGGAGATATTTCAATCAATGGCGCCCAAGCCGATCACATGATCGTCGCGGGCGGCGACATCACTGTCACGAAAGCCGGCTTTCACGATTTCATCGTGGCGGGCGGCGATGTCGATCTGATCGACGCAACAATAACCGACGATCTCGTCGCCGCCGCCGGCGATCTCAATGTAAGAACCGATTTCCGGGTCGACGGGTCTGCGGTTCTTTCAGGCGGCGACATCTCGATCGATGCGCCGATCGGCGGAGAGCTTCGCGCCGCCGGGGCCAGCGTGCGCCTTAACAGCGAGGTGGGACAGGACGCCCATATCGTGGGCGAAGAAATCTTTATCGGACCAAACGCCCGGATCGGAGGCGATTTGCGCCACCGGTCCGGCAAAATCCACATCGATCCGGCCGCTGTGGTGTCGGGGCAAATCATAGAGCTTGAGAGTCCGGCAAGGCCCGACCTTGAGGCATGGGGCGTGAAAGCGGCGGCGGCCGCCGCCGCGTTCGCCCTCGCCTTTTTGATCGGCGTCGCCTTGCTGATCATTGTGATTGCGCTCGCCTTGCCGGCCCTTATGAACAGCGCAAGCGACACGATCCGGGAGAAACCGTTCTCCATGCTCGGGATCGGCTTTCTCATCTCCGTCGCCGCGCCGATCGTGGTCATATTTCTTTTCGCCACCATTTTCGGCATTCCGCTGGCGCTTTTGATCGCTGTCCTTTACGCCGCCGCGTGGCCCCTCGCCATCGCCGCTTTCGCGTATTTTCTGGGCATGCAGGCGCGCCGGGCGATGAACAAAAATGCGGCGCCGCCAGGCGCTCCCGCCCGCGCCATATGGTCTGCGCTCGCCGCCATCACGCTCGCGCTTGTCTCGCTCATTCCCATATTGGGAGGGCTGGTCTGGATCATCGCCTTTGTCATAGGGCTGGGCGCGGTCATGACGCGGGGCGGCAAGGCGCTGGCGCTCAAGGCATGATGCGGCGAACGGCGCCGCCGCATCATGGGCCTTGCTTGCGCGCCCGGAGTGAGACGCGAAGGGCCGCCGCAATTCGCCGCTGGCCTTGATTTAACAACAAAAAGAGAGTGCGCTATGGACCGGCTTCAGGAAACGAGAGGCGCTGATGGACGAACCGATCATTCGAAAATCCGGAGCGGCCGCCGGCGTTCAGCCCAATCTCACTGATTATGAAAAGGCATGCGCGGAATTCTCATGGGAGGCTGCGCGCGCCGAGCTTGACGGGCTGCCGGACGGCGGCCTCAATATCGCTTATGAAGCGCTCGACCGCCATGTCGCCAATGGCCGCGGCGGCAAGCTCGCCCTGCGCTGGCTCGGCAAAAAGGGCGAGGTCAGGGATTTCACCTATGCCGAACTCAACGCCGCCGCCAACCGCTTCGCCAATGTCCTGGCGAAGACGGGAATCGAAAAGGGCGACCGGGTCTACACCCTGGCGGGACGCGTTCCCGAGCTTTACATCGCCGCGCTCGGCGCGCTGAAACGCGGCGCGGTTTTTTCTCCGCTGTTCTCGGTTTTCGGTCCCGAGCCAATCCGCACGCGCATCAATCGCGGCGAAGGCCGCGCGCTCGTCACGACGGAACGCCTTTATAAGAAAAAGATCGCGCCCTGGCGCAGCGAAATCCCAAGTCTCGATCATGTTTTCCTGATCGATGGCCGGGAAGCAGACAAGCATGAAGAGGTGATCGACCTGCAGGGAGAAATGGACGCGGCGTCCGAGCAATTCGAGATCGCCCAAACCGGCCCTGAGGACATGGCGCTCCTGCATTTCACCAGCGGGACCACGGGAAGGCCGAAAGGCGCGATCCATGTTCATGAAGCCGTCGTCGCCCACCACATCACCGGCAAATACGCGCTCGATCTCCACAAAGACGATGTTTACTGGTGCACGGCCGACCCCGGCTGGGTGACCGGCACGTCTTACGGCATCATTTCGCCGCTCACCAATGGCGTGACCATGATCGTCGATGAAGCCGATTTCGACGCCGAACGCTGGTATTCGATTCTGCGCGACCAGAACGTCACCGTCTGGTACACCGCGCCAACCGCGATCCGCATGCTGATGCGCGCCGGCGCGGACATGATCGAGCCGGGAAGGTTTGACAAGGTGCGCTTCATGGCGAGCGTCGGCGAACCGCTGAACCCTGAGGCCGTCGTCTGGAGCAATGAGAAACTGGGCCGCCCGTTTCACGACAATTGGTGGCAGACCGAGACCGGCGGCATCATGATCGCCAATTTCGCCAGCGAAGACATCAAGCCCGGCTCCATGGGCCGCCCCCTGCCCGGCGTCGAAGCGGGTCTTGTCCAGCGCGGCGACGACGGGAGCGTGCGCGAGGTCGCCGAACCGATGAAAGAAGGCGAACTCGCGCTGAAAAGCGGCTGGCCGTCGATGTTTCGCGGCTATCTTCACGAAGAAGAACGCTACCGGAAAAATTTCGCCGGCGAGTGGTATCTCACCGGCGATCTCGCCATGCGCGACAAGGACGGCTATTTCTGGTTTGTGGGCCGCGCCGACGACGTCATCAAATCGGCGGGGCATCTCATCGGGCCTTTCGAAGTGGAAAGCGCGCTTGTGGAGCATCCGGCCGTTTCCGAAGCCGCCGTCATCGGCGTTCCCGATCCCGTCGCCGGCGAAACCGTAAAAGCCTTTGTCGCGCTCAATCCGGATTACGAAGAAAGCGATGCGCTGCTCAAAGACATTCTTGGCCATGCGCGCAAGCGCCTTGGCCCGGCCGTCGCGCCGAAGGAAATCGTTTTCCGCAAGAGCCTGCCGCGCACGCGCAGCGGCAAGATCATGCGCCGCCTGTTGAAAGCCCGCGAGCTCGGCCTGCCCGAAGGCGACATCTCCACACTCGAAAGCGATGAAACATGACCGAGGCTGACAAGCTGCATTTAAACCGGGAAAGCCTGCTCGATCTCCTGACCCAGATGATACGCGTGCGCCGCTTCGAAGAAAAATGCGCCGAACTTTATCAGGCGGAGAAAATCCGCGGGTTTTTGCACCTCGCCGTCGGAGAGGAAGCGGTCTGTACCGGCGTCATGGCGGCGCTTGCGCCCGAAGACGCCATTGTCGGCACTTATCGCGAACATGGGCATGCGCTGCTGCGCGGCGTGCCGGCGAAAGACATCATGGCGGAAATGTTCGGCAAGTTCGAAGGCTGCTCCAAGGGCCGCGGAGGCTCCATGCATCTTTTCTGCGCAGAACATCGGTTTTTCGGCGGCTACGCCATTGTCGGCGGCGGTCTGCCGCTTGCAGCCGGGATGGCGCTCGCCGACAAGATGCAAGGCAAACCCCATGTCACGGTCTGCTTTTTCGGCGAAGGCGCGGCGGCGGAGGGCGTTTTTCACGAAACCATGAACATGGCGGCGCTTTGGAAACTGCCGGTTCTCTTTATTTGCGAAAATAATCTCTACGCCATGGGCACGCGCCTCGACCTTTCCGAATCCGAGACGGACATCCACGAAAAGGCGCAAAGCTACAACATGCGCTCTGAAAAGGTGGACGGCATGGACGTCGTCGCTGTCGAAGCCGCCGCCGCGCGCCTCGCCGCCATGGTGCGAAAGGGCGACGGGCCGGCTTTTCTCGAATGCCGCACCTATCGCTTCCGCGCCCACTCCATGTTCGATCCGCAGCTTTACCGCAGCAAGGAGGAGGTCGAAGAATGGAAGGAGCGCGATCCCATCAAACGCCTCACGGACTGGATGGCCTCGGCGAACCTGCTCCATGACGACGACGTTTCGAAAATCGAGGCCGAAGCCGACAAGGAAATCGCAGACGCTGTCGCCTTTGCGGAAGCCGGCCAATGGGAGCCGGTCGAGCACATGACCGCCGATGTTTACGCCGGAGCAACGTCATGAACGCTGCAAAGAACAACGAAGCGACAGAACTCACCTATCGCGACGCCTGCCGCGAAGCGCTCCGCGACGCCATGAGCCGCGACGAGCGCGTCTTCCTGATGGGCGAGGATGTCGGCCATTACGGCGGCTGTTACGGCGTCAGCAAAGGCCTCTTGGAGGAATTCGGGCCCGAGCGCATTCGCGACACGCCGCTTTCGGAAAACGGCTTTACCGGGCTTGGCGTCGGCGCAGCCTTGAACGGCATGCGGCCGATCGTCGAAATCATGACGGTGAATTTCTCGCTGCTCGCCCTCGACCAGATCGTCAACAATGCCGCCCTTCTCCGCCATATGTCGGGCGGCCAGTTCGGCGTTCCGCTAGTCATCCGCATGGCGACCGGGGCGGGCCGCCAGCTCGCCGCCCAGCATTCGCACAGTTTCGAAGGGCTCTATGCGCATATTCCGGGGCTGAAAGTGCTGACGCCGGCGACCCTGGAAGACGCCCGCGGCATGTTGTGGACGGCGCTCGAGGACCCCGACCCGGTGATCATTTTCGAGCACGTCATGCTCTATAATATGATGGGAACGCTCTCTGCTGACGCCGGCGCCCTTCCCATCGACAAGGCCGCTGTCCGGCGCGAAGGAAAAGATGTGAGCCTCATCACCTATGGCGGCTCCCTGCCCAAGGCGCTCGCGGCCGCGGAAGAACTTTCCAAAAATGGGGTCGAGGCGGAAGTCGTCGACCTGCGCACGCTGCGCCCGCTTGACGACGAAACCATCCTCGCCTCGGTGCGCAAGACGCGCCGGGCGGTGATCGTCGACGAAGGCTGGCGCACAGGCAGCCTCTCGGCGGAAATCAGCGCGCGCATCATGGAAAACGCTCTGTGGGACCTCGACGCCCCGGTGGCGCGGGTGTGTTCGGCGGAAATCCCGATCCCCTATTCCCATCATCTCGAAGAGGCCGCGCTGCCGCAAACACCTGACATCGTCGCGGCGGCGCGCGGCGTCACAGGTTAGGCGATGTATATCTTCCGCATGCCCTCTCTCGGCGCCGACATGGAAGCGGGCGCGCTCGTCGAATGGGAAAAACATCCGGGCGATCCGGTGAAGCGCGGCGACATCGTCGCCGTCGTCGAAACCGACAAGGGCGCCATTGAGGTCGAAATCTTCGTTGACGGCGTCATGGGCAAACAGCTTGTCGAGACCGGCGCCAAGGTTCCCGTCGGAACGCCGCTCGCGGAAATTGAAGGCGCCGAAGAAGACGCTGCAACGGCCCCCCCTGAGGCGACGGCGCCGTCCGCCGTCCCCAAAGCCGAACCGGCGCCGCCAAGCACGCAACGGCGCGCTTCGCCCGCAGCGCGCAAGCTTGCGGCCGAAAAGGAGATTTCCCTCGACGCGCTCAAAGGCACAGGTCCCGGCGGCGTCATCGTCCTGAAAGACGTCGAACAGGCGGAAGGCGAAACCGCGCCCCGCGCCGGGCTCGACCTCTCCAAAATGCGCGAGGCGATCGCCGCCGCCATGGCGCGCTCGAAGCGGGACATTCCCCATTATTATCTTTCCACCGAGATCGATATGGCCGCGGCGAGCGACTGGCTTTCAAAAACAAACGCGCCGCGCACGCCGGACAAAAGGCTGCTTCCCGCCGCGCTGACTTTGAAAGCCGCAGCGCTTGCAGCACGCAAATATCCGGCGATGAACGGCTTTTACGACCCGGCCACAGGCTTTGCGCCCAGCGAAGACATTCATATCGGCGTCGCCGTCGCCATCCGCGGCGGCGGGCTTGTATCGCCCGCAATCCATAACTGCGACAAGCTCGGCCTTGACGACCTCATGGACAAGCTGCGCGACCTCGCCGCCCGCGCGCGGGAGGGACGGCTTCGAAGCTCGGAACTTTCCGACGGCACGATTACGGTTTCGAGCCTTGGCGAGCGCGGCGTCGAAAGCCTTTACGGGATTATCTATCCGCCGCAGGTGGCGATTGTCGGTTTCGGGACGGTCACGCAGCGCCCGGTCGCGGTTGACGACAAGGTCGCCATTCGCCCTATCATGACCGCAACCCTCGCGGCCGACCATCGCGTCAGCGACGGCCATCTGGGCGCGCGTTTCCTGAAACATGTCAACGCCCTCCTGCAGGAGCCCGAAAAACTATGAACAAGGATGACGCGCGCAAACTGATCGTCGAAGAGCTTGGCAATATCGCGCCCGAGGCCGATTTCGATACAATCGACGCCGGCGCCGACTTGATGGAGGAGCTCGACATCGATTCGCTCGACTTCCTTAATTTCATTACGGCGCTCCATAAAAAGACGGGCGTGAACGTGCCCGAGAGCGACTATCGCAAGCTTGCAACGCTTGACGGCGCGGCCGCCTATCTCGCCGAAAAGACAGACTAGAGCGCAGCGCAAGTCTTGTGAAAGAAGGACATGGCGAAAACCGAAGAAGCCGGTGAACTTCCAACCCTCGCCCTACGCCTACGCAAAAAGAAAGAGAGCAGCCTTCGATAGGAAGGCTGCTCCTGGAAATGCCGCCGAGCCGTCCGCCCCGGATGGGACCTCCGCGGAAAGACCGTCCGGAAGGCTCAAAAATTCACGCCGACCTTCACGCCATATTGCCGCGGCGGTCCCGGATACCAGATGCTTCCAAGATCCTGGATGCCCGCCACATATCGTTCATCGGTCAGATTGGTGCCCCATACATCGACATAGACATTATTCATGGAGAACCGCACGCCCGCATTCAACAAGGTGCGTTTGGGCAAGCGCGTTTGCGGCGCATCAAACAGCGCGCCAAGCTGTTTCGCCTGGTGCGAAAGATCAACACGCGGCGTGACAGTGAATGAACCAAAGTCAATGTTGTAGGAAGCGCCGATATTGACGGCAATTTTCGGCGAGAAGGGAGTTTTCGCGCCGGAAATTGAAATCACATTATCCGGCGCCATAAGAAACGGACTAACGACATCGGGAAAGTCGCCCAGCTCGCTTTCAATGAATGACAGCGCCGCGTCAATGTTAAGATTCCCGAAATTCGCCTGACCGCTCGCCTCAAAGCCGTAAATCTTGCTCTTGCCGTCAGCGTTTTGAAGAATGTTCTGGCCGCCCAAAGTGGGGCTGGCGAATTGGGCCTGATATTGTGAAAGAGTCTGATAATAAGCGGCCAATTGCGTGCGCACATGGTCGTCCATCCAAGAAGACTTCAGACCGGCCTCATAGCTGTAGACAATCGATTTATCGAACTCCGCGCCGCCGACAATGTTGAAGCCTCCGGTAATGTGCGCACGAGCGACGCTGGCAAAAAAATTGTGAGCGCTGGTCGGCGAATAAGTCAGCGTGAATTTTCCATCTACGTCGGATTCATTTAATTTCTGCATCCCGACGAAAAACGGAATTGTCGGGTTGGAAAGCCCGTCCCCTAAAACGATATTTGTGTCGTTGCTCGTTATATAGTTTGTGTACCGAATCCCAAGTTCAGCTGAAAACTGTTCACTGAACCTGTATTTTGCATCGGCGAAAACAGACCATTCATCTTCTTTTTTCTTATAGGGCGTTTCCAGACCAAGGTAAGGAAAGCCGTCTTGGGCAAGATAAAAGTTGAATCCTTCGTGCCGATAGTCCTCAATGATCGTGTCTGTGCGCTGGTAGAAAACGCCCAGCACATAGGACAACGGATGATCGGCGTCATCCGGCGAAATGAGATTGAACTCTTGCGAGTAAAGCGTAAACGTGCCGGCGCTTCTGAATTCATCGTAAGCGGGCGTGGCGCCGTTCCGGTCGAAATTATTTACGGTTTCCGTGGTTTGGTAGCCCGAGACCGACGTGACCTGCAGCCCGTTTTCGAATTCATAGCCCATTTTGCCGACAACGCGCGCCGAGCGATCACGATAGATAAACCGGGCGTTCTGGACATAATCGTAAAGCGGATAATTATAGCTGCTCGTCAGGTTGCCGCCGAAATCCAGATCACTAAGGTCAAGCCTCAGTTCGCTTGTGAACTGATCTGTAGGCTCCCATAAAACGCCCAGGCGAATACTGTCCAGATTGGGCCGGCCCGGCTCTCCGGTAAAGTCGCCGGTAAGCGAATTTCCGAGAATATCGTTTCGTTCAAAATGGCGATAAGCGACGCGCACCCCGAGCGTGTCGCTCAACGGCGCATTGACGACAGCGGTAGCGCCAAATTGATTGTAATTGCCGTATTCGCCTTCGATCTTTCCGCTAAACCCATCGAGGTCCGGCGAAGCCGTCCGGATGAATATCGCGCCGCCGGCCGCGCTCTTGCCCACAAAAGTGCCTTGCGGCCCGCGCAACACCTCGATCGCCTCGATGTCATAGTAGGGCTCGTTCTGAAAATAACCGGGAAATGTCGGCACGCCGTCCCTGTAAAGAACAACGCCGGAAGGAAGCTCGATATCGACCGCGCTGCGGCCGACGCCGCGTATATTGAGCACGTTTGCCGAACCATAATCCGCCATCGTCAAGGCAGGCGCAGCATATTGTAAAGCGTAGATGCCTTGCACGCCCTTCTCAGCGAGCTTGTCGCCCGAAAGAACCGATGCCGAGATCGCCACCTCCTGCAGGCTTTCGGTGCGGCGCTGCGCGGTGACGACAATCTCGTCTTCCGCCTCACCCGCATCCGCAAAAGCCGCCCCGGAATAGGCGACAAGCGCCGCCAAAGACGTTGAATACAATGCCCGCGACAATACTGAACGTGTGCTCATTTTTGAGCTTCCTCCCTATTCTGCATTTCCCGCTCTAACATGTCAGTATAAAGTTGACAAGCCCTTTTTGGCTTCCGTAACTAGGGACGCCTCAAGAGGAGCGCCAAGCCTTAAGCAAGGGGCGACAGGCCCCACAGGACAGGCGCGATTAATCTGAGAGAAGTTAGTGCATTGTTTTTATGTATTTATTTTAATTGCAAATCTTCCGGCCCCGGGCTGACGAACGAATTTCCACCGGCCCGTTCCATTTCTCCCCGGCGCGCGCCATGGTCTTGCCGTTCCAATCTAACATGTTATTCTGATGCAGCTCAGCGCGCTTACCGGAAAGCGGGGGTCGTGACGAGCCGACTACGCTGTTTCAAAATAGGGCCCGCGCGGGGCTTTTGCATGCCGATTGCCCGAGGACTGAAAACCAGACTCGCAAAAACCGGACAACCGGCGGCGCTAGTCATCGCCAAGGGCTTGCTTCACAAGTTGCAAACATGAAAATCACGTCATTTAAAACGACCTCTCTGGCCGCCGGCATGTCGCGCCTTTGCATCGAAGCGGACGACGGCGCGGCGGGAAATTGGATCATCGCAAGCGCGCTGCAATCCGTCGCTGAAAAACTCGCCGACGCGGCGCTCATCGGTCAGGAACCGCGCAGCACAACCTCGCTCTGGCATGACATGCTCGACCGCGCCGGAAACGATTTGCAAGCGCGCGCCGCCGCAGCAGCCCTTGACGTCGCCTTATGGGATCTGAATTCAACTCGCGACAACGAACCACTCTGGAAAAAAATCGGGGGATCCCAAAAACCTGCGAACGCGCATCTCAGCATCACCGAGCGCGCCTCCGGCGCCACCCAAAGCGACGACGTATTTTTTCAGCAAGCAGCGCCTTTTGGGTTTCGCGAGGGTAAAGTAAGCGCTTGTCTGACTTCAAAAAGCCTTCCCGATCGTATCGGAAAATTGTTTTCGGCGCTCGACGCCAGCGCCCAACCGCCATCGCTTTATATAGGCGCGCAAGGCCGCTGCGCGCCTAAAGACGCGATCGCCGCCATCAGTAAACTCGAACAGCTTTTCGACATTACAGCCATCGAGGCGCCCTGCCCGACGTGGGACATCTCCGGTACAAAGAAGGTAAGCGAGAATATAAAAGCGGCTGTGTTCAATGACCTTTCCATATTCGGACGCGAAGGATTGCTTTCCCATTTCCGGCGGCGCAGCCTGGATATTGTCCAGCTTAGCGTTCTAAAAGACGGCGTTACGGGCGTGCTGGAGCTGGCGGATGCGGCATTCGGATACGAGCTGCCCATCCTCATAGCATCCTCGCCAGGCAATATCGGCGCACATTTCGCCGGGGCTCTTCCCTATTTCATGAGCCTTGAAATCAGAGACCTTCCCTCGAAACAAACAGCCCCATCAGCCGTGACCATCTCCAATGGCTGGGCGCAGCCCGGAGACGCTCCCGGTTTAGGCATTAACTGGGCGCAACCGTCTGCGTGACGCCCGCCCCTGACAACAGACCACTGGATTGAACGCTCATGAAAATAACCGGCTTCCGTTCTGAAACCTACTTTATGAAAATGGACCGGGAAGTCGCGGATGCGAACTTGCCCAGCGGCGTCGAGATCATGCCTGCATCCATCCTCTTTCTTGAAACGGATGAGGATATAACCGGCGTATCGCTGGGGTATGGCGGCGGCGTCGAGCATCTTTTCCATTTGATAGAAGGCGAAGATCCGAGAGACGTTCTTGGATTGTGGATCAAGATCAACGACTACCTGCACAAGGCCGGCAACGAGGGGGCGGCGACTCTCGTCTTCAGCGCCATCGATATGGCGTTATGGGATTTGAAGGCCAAGATAGCCGATGAGCCTCTATGGCGCACGCTTGGCGCGCGCGAGGGCCGGGTCAAGGCTTATGCGAGCGGACTTGACTACAGCCTTTCCGATGACGAGCTGTTTTGCTTTTACCGCCGCATGGCGGAAATGGGCGTCGACAGCGGCAAGCTGAAAGTCGGCCTGGATATCGACGCGGACATTCGCCGGCTCGGCATCATGCGCGAGGCGCTGAGCATCGCGTCGGACAGGCCGGGCCTGATGATCGATTCCAACGAATATTGGTCGCCGAAACAGGCTGTTCGCTACATCTCGAAAATCGAGGAGCGGTTCGACCTGATCTGGGCTGAAGAACCGGCTCGCCGGTGGGACTATGACGGTCTCCGCCTTGTGTCGCAGCAGGTGCGCACAGCGGTGGCGACCGCCGAAAACCTGAAAAGCATAGCGGACATATATCCCCTGATCGCCAACGAAGCGGCGGATGTGCTCAATCTCTCAAGCGGGCATTCCGGCGTCACCGGCTGCCGGCAGATTGCGAACATGGCCTATGCGCACAACGTCCCCGTATCGATGATGAACTGCCAGGCAAATTTCATGGCCCAGGTCGCCGCGGCGCTTCCCGGCCACACAATGATGGAAGTCGTGGACCCCGGGCGCGAGCACTGTCTGAAATATGACAACTATGTGCAAGACGGCTTCATTCATCTTTCCGACGCCCCGGGTTTTGGAATAGATGTCGATGAAGCCATCCTCAAAGATTTGCAGGAAAACCCGCCAAAAGGAAAAGGCGCGTTCCCTTTTCCGAGGCGCGAAGGCGCGGGACGTTATCTTGTGCCCCCGTCGCCTAGCGAAACGCCCTGGTCATCCTGACCCGGCGGCGGAGCCTCGCCTTAACTGACGCGAAATCGCGCAAAGGCCTCTTTGGTGAAGTCAGTGGAAGCGCCCGGCACTTCCGGCGACAGGCAGTAGCCGTCCTTTAGCTGTATCTGATGTTCAAATGGCCCAGCCTCCCAAAGCGGGATCACTTCAAGCAACCAGTTGTTCGGGATCGCTTTCACGAGGTGCTGGTGAACCTGCATGAGATCGCCGGCGTGCGGACAAACCGGCAGGCCGAACGATTCCGCTAAAGACGCCACCTGAAGCCACGGCGTTACGCCGCCGATCCGGCATACATCCACCTGCACCACATCGACGCCATTCCTTTCGATGAAATCGCGGAACATGTGCGTTGAATAGACATGCTCGCCCAGGGCGATTGGCGACGTTGACTGTTCGCGAAGCTTCGCATGCGCGCGGACATCGTCCGGATGAAGCGGCTCTTCAATCCATTTCACATCGAAATCGGCAAGCCTTCGCGCCGCCTCCTGCGCTTTTCTCAAATCCCATTTCTGATTGGCGTCGACCATAAGATCGATTCCGTCGCCGATTTCGGACCGCACCGCCGCCACGCGCCGCAAATCTTCCGACAGATCGTCAAGCCCGACCTTCATTTTCAATGTCCGGTAGCCCTGATCGATCAGCATGCCGGCTTCCCGGCGCAATTGCTCAACCGAATAGTTCAACCATCCGGCATGGGTGTTGTAAATCGGCATCTTGCCGGCATGGGCGCCGCCAAGCAGCCGCCAGAGCGGTTCCCCGGCGGCTTTGGCCAGAATATCCCACAAGGCGATATCGACAGCAGCCTGCGCCATTGTCGTCGCGCCGGCCCGCCCGATCCAGTGCGCCTTGCCGTGATATAATTTCGACCAGATCTGCCGGACATTGCGCGGATCTTCGCCAATGAGCTCGTCAATATAGAGCGAATCCAGGACGGCCTGCAGCACCTTGCCGCCTGCGCCGACCGTCACAGTGTACCCGCATCCGGCAACGCCGGCGTCGGTATCGACGCGCAGGCCGACAAATTCGAGCCGCTCTACGGACTGCATGCTGTCGGCGATCGCGCCGCCGACAGGCACTTCAAGAACAAAGCTCTCCGCAGCTGTTACTTTCATAAACCGCTCTTAAGAAACTCCATCGGACTTGACCGTGCCGTCGTTTCAGACTTTTACGATAAAATCTCGGTTCAAACATCGCGCGCGATTTCGGGCGGATCCATCGGATAACCAAGACCCTTATAGTCGTAATCGCCAATCATGTGGTTCTGGACGGGTTCCTGGATGGCGGGGCACGCATAATAGGCGCGGATTTCCTTGATCAGGCCGCGTTCGGAAAAAATGTACCACTCATCCCCGCGCAGATACACGCCGGCCTTCGGTTTGAAATGGGTCCATTCAATAACGGCCTCGCGCTTTTTTTCATCGACGATGACGCGATCGATTGTCCAAATCGAGCCGAACGTTTTCACCGCGTTGACCCAGCCCTCTGCGATAGCCTTGGCGCCGAAGAAAGTGCCCTGCGGGGCGCCGCTCGGAAAATAGTGATTAGCATCCGGTTCAAAGCAGCGGATCATCTTCTCTGCATCCGCTTCGTTGCAGCCGTCGAAATATTCCCGGATCGTCGCTTCCAATCCAGCCGCCGACACATCCCTCATCTCTCTCTCCTAACTTGCTTGTTTTTTTGACGCCACACAGGGCTCGCCGACGATCGTCACGCTGACGGCGCCGAGTCGATCGATGTCGCCGCGCGCCTGTGAATGTCCGGCCAGCCGGTAGGACCTAGTGCATGTGCCCGGCAGCACAATGTCGCCGGCGGCCAGACCGCCCCCGAACGGCGCAAGCGCATTTGCAAGCCACGCAACGCCGCTTCCCGGATGTCCCAGGATAGCTTTCGTGTTGCCCGTTTCCACGACCTCGCCGTCTATCTCGAGCGTCGTTTCAAGATCGTCCAGCGGGAGATCGCGCGGAGAAATCCTGTCTTCGCCAAGCACCACCAGCGCCGAGGAACCATTATCGGCCACCGTATCCTGCAACCTGATGCGCCAGTTCGCGATTCTGGAATCGATAATCTCGAAACAAGTGGCCACATAGGCGGTGGCGTCGAGAACGTCTTGCAGCGTCACGCCAGGCCCTTTCAGGTCCGACGCAAGAATGAACGCAGGCTCGACCTCGATCTGCGGATCGATCAGGGAAGACAAGTCGAGCGGCTGCTTCGGATCGTGCATCATCGTATTCATCAAATGGCCATAGTCCGGTTCGTCAACGCCGAACATTTCCTGCATTGCTTTGGCGGTCAGACCGATTTTATGGCCCACCACGCGCTCGCCAGCGGCCGTCCTGGCGTCAATATTCAGCTTTTGCACCTCATATGCTTCCTGCAACGTCATATCGGGAGCAATATCCGTTAACGGCGCAATGGGCATGCGCGATGTTTCAGCATCGCGAAGCCGTCTTGCTAGACTTGAGACCTTTTCCGTATCTTCGCCTTTGTTCATTTTTGATCTTCCACATTTCCAGATGTTGAACCCCGGGCGGCCGACACGACATGCTTTGCACCATGGACAAGCATGCGGCTGTCAAAGCTTGCGCATTGCAGGGCAAAGCCTTTCGCCCGCCAGAGGGCGGACTCTTCAGGGTTGTCGATGTAAATGCCGGCGGCGACGCCGTTCGCGAGATTCAAGGAGTAATCGCCGATGGCGGCGTAAATATCCTTGCCGCCCGGCGGCAGGCTCAGGGACAAGGCAAGATCGTAGGGCCCGATAAAGACAGCATCCACGCCCTCCACCGCAGCGATCTCATCCGCATTGTCCAATGCGGCCTTTCCTTCGAGCTGCACCACAACAAACGCCGCTTCGGACAATTGCCGCAACGGATCGTCGAGACCGTTGAATTTCTGGAGAGGGGAAAATCCGCGCGCGCCAGAGGGCGGAAATCGTGCTGCATCGACTATCGCTTTTGCCTGCGCGGGACTTTCAACATGCGGCGCCATAACGCCGCTCGCGCCGATATCGAGCACTTTTCCGATGAGCCCGGGCGTCGGCTCCCAGACGCGAACCAGCATCGGCAGGCGACAAACGCGCCCCGCCAGAATCAGATTCTCCAACTGTGAAAAGTCAGTGGAGGAATGCTCAAGATCGAGCACGACGAAATCAAAACCGGCGAGCGCCATAGCCTCTACGACGCCAGCCGAGGAAAGTTCAATCAGGAAAGTCCCGAGCGCGAATCCCTGCTTCGCTTTGCGGCGAAGCGTGTTTCCCAACAATAAGGTTTCTGCAAAAACGCCCGCGCTTTCGCCGCCACGCTCCCCTCGCGACGGCCCGTCGGTGATGTTGTCAGCAACCATGTCCGCTCCCTGCAGTCCGGAACCGCGAAATGCAGCCTGCGGAAAGGCGATTGCCGGCCATCGCCGCCGACAAGCCAATCTCATTGGCGCAATCACTCAAACGCGCGCGCGGCCATGTTTTCCTGACATGACCAAACGCTTGATTTCGCTTAGCACCCCTCAAACTAACATGTCAATGATGTAATTGGATCCCGCCGCCCCTATTCCTGCCGCCTTCGCCGCCGGATGCACGCGCCGCCGCCGGCGGCGCGGCGGCGCCTCCGCTACGGACAGGCCGGCCGGAAGGAAATACGCCGTTTTGCAACAAGAAAATCTCTATTTTCTGTTTTTACCGTGACCGGCAGGTCCATATAGAGGTGGAAAGAAATCGCCCCAAGGCCCTTGGCCGGCGCCTTGTTGGAATAGCGCGCTTGCCTCTTGCAACTTTGTTCCGCCCCGATCTAGAATGTTAGCTAGTTGAATTGCGACGCTGGCTGCGTCGCCTCCATTTATGTCAGGAAGGCCGATGACAACGCCAGGACAGCAGACACTCCACAATCGTCGCTTCAATACGCCCAAAAGGCGCAGCATCAGCATGAGCGAGTTTGGTTTCGGGGCGGCGCCGCTTGGAAACTTTCGCCGGACCCTAAGCGAAGAAGAGTGCGACGCCACGCTCGCCCGCGCCTGGGAGCTTGGCGTACGCTATTTCGATACGGCGCCGCTCTACGGTTTCGGACTTTCTGAGCTTCGCGTCGGGCGCCTGCTGCAAACCAAAAGCAGCGACGAGTATACCCTGTCATCGAAAGTCGGCAGGCTGCTCGAGCCCTGCCCGCCGGAAGAAGCCGACGGCATCATCTTTGAAAACATACCGCCCTTCAAATTCGTCTATGATTACTCATATGACGGCGTCATGCGCTCCTATGAAGAGAGCCTGCAACGCCTTGGCGTCGACCGCATCAACATTCTTTATGTTCACGATATCGATGCATTCAACCATGGCGGCCGGAACGAAGCCATCGCGCGCGCGCGCGAACTGATGGACGATGGCGGCTGGCGCGCGCTGAGCGAACTGCGTGACAGCGGCGCGATCGACGCTGTTGGAATCGGCGTGAATGAATGGGAGCCCTGCTCTCTTATGCTTGAGCTTGCCGACCCGGATCTTTTTCTCCTCGCAGGCAGATATACGTTGCTGGAGCAGGAGCCGGTCGACACGCTGTTTCCGGAATGCGAAAGGCGCGGCGTCAAGATCGTCATCGGCGGCCCGTACAATTCAGGAATCCTGGTGGGACGGTCTACCTACAACTATTTCCAGGATATTCCTGACAACATCCGTCACAAAGTCAGGGCGCTTGACGATATTTGCCGCGAACACGGCGTCGCCATGGGCGCCGCCGCTCTGCAATTCGTGCTCGCGCACCCGCTCGTCGTAAGCGTCATCCCGGGCTCCCAGACTTTGCAGGAGCTGGAAACCAATCTCTCCTTTGTCGGCGCCGACATCCCCGACGCTTTCTGGCGGGATTTGCGTGCGGCGAATCTGATCGCCGAGAACGCTCCGACGCCAGCAAACTAACGGCAGGCATCCGGACAATGGTGAACGGACTGGCGCCCGAGTTGTCAGCAAATACGATACTGCCTGTCGATCGATCCGACGCCGCGCTTGTCGGCCGCGTATGGATCGATGGCCCGACGCCGGGCCCGCGCATCACGGCGGTGCGCGACGACATGCTGATCGATCTTTCCGAAATTACGCCGACCATGGCCGATCTGCTCGACAGAAGCGACGCCGTTGAATGCGTAAAAACGTACAAAGGCGCGATTTTAGGCTCCATCCAATGCTTCCTTGACAAGGGCGCGCTTCTGGCGCCGTGCGACCTACAGGCTATTAAAGCGGCAGGCGTCACATTCGTAAGCAGCGCCATAGAACGGGTCATCGAAGAACAATGCCAGGGGCGAAGCGAACGCGCCGGCGAAATCCGAAACACGCTTAGAACAGCGCTCGGGAACGCATTGCAGGAAGTTGTCCCGGGATCTCTGCAAGCGCGCGACCTCAAGAAATTTCTCACCGAAAAGCAGCTCTGGTCGCAATATCTTGAAGTTGCAATCGGCCCGGATCCGGAAATATTTACAAAGGCCCAACCGATGTCAGCTGTCGGTTGCGGCGCCGATGTCGGCGTTCACCGGCAATCACAATGGAACAACCCTGAAGCCGAGATCGTCCTGGCCATTTCGTCCGCCGGCTCAATTGTCGGAGCGAGCCTCGGCAATGACGTGAATTTGCGCGACATCGAAAGCCGCAGCGCGCTTCTTCTCGGAAAGGCTAAAGACAATAACGCTTCATGCGCGATCGGACCTTTCATTCGACTTTTCGACAATCGCTTTCGCCTTGATGATGTCCGCTCTGCGGAAGTCCAGGTCACCATCACCGGCGCAGATGGATTTAAGGAAACAGGCGTCAGCTCGATGGGAGATATGAGCCGCGATCCGGTCGCGTTGACGGAAGCGACGATCGGACCGTCACATCAATATCCAGACGGGCTAATGCTGTTTCTTGGCACAACCTACACGCCTGCCAGCGATAGGATCAAAAAGGGCGGCGGCTTCACGCATAAAATCGGCGACGCGGTTCGCATCGAAAGTCCGAAACTTGGCGCGCTGGAAAACCGGGTCACCACCAGCGATCTTGCGCCGCCATGGCGTTACGGCGTGCGCGAACTAATGCGTTCTCTCGCGGCAAGACGCCTTCTTTAGGGACGCTGAGGGCAGCGGCGAGCCCTCGCAGTCCAAAGAAAAATGGTCCATACGAATCCGAGACGTGCAACTAAAGGAATAAAACATGACCGAGCTTACCGGCGAACATTTTATCGGCGCGAAGCGGCGAAAATCTGCAGACAAGTTTTACGCCGCCAATCCCGCGCTGAATGAAGCAATAGAACCGGCCATTTCTCAAGCTACGGCGGACGATGTTGAATGCGCCGCCATGGCCGCTGCGGACGCGGCGGAAGCTTATGAACGTATTGGCGCAGACCGGCGCGCGCAGTTTCTAGATGCGATCAGCGAACATATTCTCGGTCTGGGCGAAACGTTGTTGCAGCGCGCTCATGAAGAAACGGGCCTGCCGCTTGCGCGGCTCGAGGGCGAACGCGGCCGCACTGTCGGCCAGTTGAAACTCATGGCCGCCGAAGCGCGTGACGGCGTCTGGATGTCGCTTCGCGTCGATCCGGCACTGCCTGACCGCAAGCCGGCGCCGCGCTCTGATCTGCGCATGCGAAAAAAGGCGCTCGGGCCCGTCGCCATTTTCGGCGCGAGCAACTTTCCGCTGGCGTTTTCCGTCGCCGGCGGCGACGCGGCGTCTGCGCTCGCCGCAGGCTGTCCGATTGTCGTGAAAGCGCACCCCGCCCATCCGGGCGTATCGGAACTTATTGCAACGGCAATCATTCGGGCGGCGGAAGAAACCGGCATGCCGGAGGGCGTCTTTTCACTACTGCAAGGAAACACCCATGAAGCCGGCCAGGCTCTCGTCGCCGATCCGCGGATCAAGGCCGTCGGCTTCACCGGATCGCGGCAAGGCGGTCTGGCGCTCATGAAAATCGCCGCCGCCCGCGAAACGCCGATCCCGGTTTATGCAGAAATGAGCGCCATCAACCCGGTGATATTGCTCCCCGGGGCGCTCAAGGAGCGTGCGCCTGACCTGGGACAAGCATTCGTTGCGTCCCTCACCCTTGGCGCCGGCCAGTTCTGCACCAATCCGGGCCTAGTCATTGCGCTCGCCGGGCCAGAACTCGATGCGTTCGCCGCCGCCGCCGAAGCCGCCATTGACGAAACAGCGCAGCAGGTCATGCTGACATCGAGCATTTGCGAAAGCTACAAGAGCGGCGTTGAGGCGCTGACGAGTCAAGACGGGATCGCCGCACACCTGCCTGCGCCCGCGTCTGCGCGAAATTGCTGCGCGCCGGCGCTGTTCAGGACCACCGCCGCGCGCTTCGCCGGCAATCACGCGTTGCAAAAGGAGGTATTCGGCCCCGCCTCTGTTATCGTAGCGTGCGAAACGCATGAGGAAATAGCGGCGCTCCTGACGAAACTCGAAGGGCAGCTCACGATCAGCATTCATTGCACGGAGGATGACGCCTCCCGCGCGGCCGCTCTGTTGCCGCTCATGGAAGAAAAGGCGGGGCGGATCGTCGCCAATGGCTGGCCGACCGGCGTCGAAGTCTGCCACGCCATGGTGCATGGCGGGCCCTTTCCAGCGACATCCGACGGCCGGACAACGTCGGTCGGCACGCTTTCAATAGAACGCTTCGTGCGCCCCATTTGCTATCAGGATTTTCCCGCCCAGCTTCTTCCGCCGGTTTTGCGCGACGACATGTTGCCCGCCGCGCCGCACCGGCATGACGGGAAGTGGCGCTTCTGACCGAAAGTTGAAGGAGACGGCGGCGCATTGTCTCCCGTGCGCCGCCGGCAAAGTCTAGGATGCGGGCGCCGTCCGATTTGTCACAATCGTCTTTGCATTTGTGTATTCGGCGAGCCCGTGAAGTGAATTTTCGATCCCGATTCCTGACTGTTTGTGGCCGCCAAACGCGACATGCGGCGAAAATGTGTGGATCTCATTGATCCAAACGGTGCCGGCTTCAATTTGGTCAGCGATCTTTCTCGCGCCGTCGGCGTCGGCGCTCCAGACGGATGCGGCGAGCCCGTATTCCGTATCATTCGCCCGCCGCACGACATCGTCGAGGTCGGAGAATTTCAGCAGCGGCAGGACGGGGCCGAAGGCTTCTTCCGTTACGACCCGGCTGTCCTCGGGAGGATTGTCGACGATCGTCACCGGAACGAAATATCCCGTTCCTTCTTCGATTTCGCCGCCGAGCAAAAAGCGATGATTGTTCTTCTTACTGTCGGCGAGAAGGTCTTTGAGTTTTTCGAACTGCATCGCATTCTGGATCGGCCCGAGATCGGTGCCTTGCTGAAGGCCGTCCCCGACCTTGACCGTCCTGGCGTACTCCACCAGCGCCTTGGCGAGATCGTCGTAAATCGCTTCATGGATGTAGAGGCGCTTGGCCGCCACGCAAAACTGCGCGCTGTTCTGAAACGCGGCCCAGAAGAGTTCTTTGGCGGTCGCCTCCACATCCACATCCGGCATGACGATCGCCGGATCGTTGCCGCCGAGCTCTAAAGTGATCCGCTTCAGATTGCCCGACGCAGACGCCATGATTTTCCGTCCCGTCGCCGTCGACCCGGTAAAACTTATCTTCCGGATGTCGGGACTGTGCGTCATCCATTCGCCGACTTCATTGCCGCCGGAAATGACATTCAGCACGCCTTTCGGCAGAACGCCGCGCGTCAGCTCGCCGAATTTAAGCGTGCAGAGCGGCGTAAAGGGCGACGGTTTCAGGACAATCGCGTTGCCGGCGACGAGCGCCGGCGCTGCCTTCCACACGGCGAGCAGCAGCGGAAAATTCCACGGCGTGATGCCGCCCACGACGCCGAGCGGCGTGCGTGTCGTTTCAACGGTCCGGTTCTCGCTTTCTTCAGCGACTTCCGTTTCCAAGGCCTGCTTGGCGATTTCGCGGCACCAGGCGATCGAACCGCCGATTTCCCATTCCGCGCCGGCGCGCGCCTTGCCTTGCTCCATGGTCAGCAGGCGCATGAAGTCTTCGGCGTTTTCCTCAATCAAGTCGCCGAGTTTCGAAACGAGCGCTTGACGCTCGCGCCACGGCCTTGCGCGCCATGCGGGATAGGCGCGTTTTGCGCTGGCGACAGCGTCTTCGAATATCGCCTTGTCTGCACTTGGCACGGCGGCGATCGCCGTTTCAGTTGCAGGGTTTATGGCGTTGAACGTATTTTCAGCCGTTACGCCCTCTCCATCGATGGTCATCGTATAATCTGCAAAAAAATCCATGCCGTCTTCCTCCGCTTCCAAAGCCTTGTGACGCGATCTTATGATCGCCGCCGAATTCGCGCCTTTTTTTCAGGCGTCATTCAAACACCCGCCGCGCAACGCCGTATCTGAGCCATACGAAAAGGGACAAAGCCCCTACGGCCGCCGAACTGACGAAACCCGCCGAATAGCTTCCGGTCAGATCGATGCTCCATCCGATAAGCGGGATGGCGACAATGCCCGGAAAATTGCCAAGCGCATTTGCAAAGCCGCCAATGACCCCGCGGCGGCGCAACGCCATGTCGAGCATCGCAGCATCGGCGCCGGAAAAACAAAATGCGAGAAAGCCTGTCGCGGCGCAGGTGCACAACGCCGCCTGCAAGGGCGACGCCGCCAATGGCGCCAGAAGAAGGAAAACAATTCCGCCGCCGATGCCGACCGCCTGCATCGCCTTGCGCACAAAAGTCGGATCCATTCCGGATGTCAGCATCCTGTCCGCGCGCATGGCGCTTATATGAAGCATCAACGTCATGGATAGCCATGGCAACGCCGACAACATGGCTGATGCTGCAATTTCCGTATTTTGCACCGCGCTGTAATAGCTGGGCAGCCAGGCGATGAAGACATAGACAATCCAGTTGAGCCCGAACTTCGCCGCCGCAGCCGCCCAAAGCGCCGGATGAGACAGCATGCGGAGGACCGGCAAGGTCGCCCCGTCCCCCGCCGGCTTCGCACCCGCACGGTCCGCGACTGCGCCCTCTCCGCTTTTGCCCGCAATGCAAATCCAGAAAAAGACCCAGACAAGACCGATGGCGCCGAACGCATGGAAAACCGCCGGCCAGCCAAACTGGTCGTCCAGCACGCCGCTAAGAGCGAGACCTCCCGGCGCGCCGAGCGTCGCGCCGCTTGCAACAATTGCGATCAGGCGCGCTCTTTCATTCGGAGCCGCCCATGCGCCGACAAGGCTATATGTGGCGGGAATAACAAGTCCTTCAAATGCGCCGAGCGTTATGCGCAGCGCGACCAGCGTCCCTAACGAATGAGTCGCCGCCGCGGGCGTCGCCAAAGTTGCAAAAGAAAAACCCAGTACGCCGAGACCGACGGCGCGCACTGCCCCGATCCGCAGCGCAATAACGCCGCCCGCCAATTGGGAGGCGATATAGCCGACAAAAACCGAGGCCATGACCCAGCCTTTCGTGGCCTCTGCCCATCCGAATTGCGCCTGCATGGAGACAGCGGCGACGGAAAGATTGACCCGGTCGCAATAGCTGAGGAACCAGGCGGCCGCGAGCATCAGCACCAGTATTTTTCCCGGCGCCGCAACTGCCGGCGCCGATGCGACGCCGGCCGAATAACGGGCGGCGCCTTCAGGACGGCTGCACGGTGTTGATTTGGCTGCAGGGCCGATCATAGGCATGTTAATGAGCCGAAAAATGGGCTGTTTTCCCAATCTTGTTTCAGATTTCGCTTTATTAACATGTTAGTTAATGGGGCGCAATTCACATTCCGATCCCGGCGGCCGTCTAATGGGCCCGCTCAGCCGGAAACAACCCTGTCGGCCCGTTCCTCGCGCACGCGCAGCAGCAACGCCGCGCCCGCCAGCAAAAGAACGATGACGGATGAAAACCCGGCCTGCTGGTTGTGAGAAACGCCGGTCGCAAGCGTGACAAGCCCATGACCCAAAAATGCGGTCGCTGTGCCCGAAAGCGCATATAAGCCAAAAAACTGGCTCATCATGCTCACCGGCGAAAGCTTCACCATCATCGTCCGGCTGGCGCAAAACGCTATCGTCACGGTCACGGCCAGCGCCATATAGTTTGCAATAAACAACAGTTCCGGAAGCGTTTGGAAATAGGGGAACCGCCACAGCGGGCGGAAGGGCTCGACACTGAAGAAGAAAAAGACGTGTTCGGGCGTCATGGATACGGCGCCCAGCATGAACAGGCAGCTCAACAAGATGGAAATAAGAATCGCACACTTCGAGCCTATCGCTTTATCAAGCCAGCCGCCAATGAATCCGCCGCCAATGGAAAACGGGGAAAGAATAATGGAAAAGAAGATGAGCGCTGTCAGATCCCATTTGAAAACACCGGCGGCAATGATGCCGCTATAGGCCAGGATCGCGACTTGTCCGTCATTATACAGCATCCGGGCGATAAGATAGAGACCGACATTGGAAAGCTTTTTCGCCGCTCTGATCGTCGCCGCGAGCTGCGCGAGCCCCTCTTTAATCGCCTGGCGGGGGCCGGCGCCCGTTGCTGGAACGTCATAGGTCCACAACAATATCGGCAGGGTGAAAAGCGCAATCCATATTCCGGAAACGGGCCCGACGATCCTGCTATGCTCGAAGGTCAAAGGGTCTATGCCCAAAACCGGCTTGTCGGGCAGGAAGGGAAGGTCCATCCCGCCGCTGGCCGGAAGCGCAACGCCGAACAACACCAGAACCATCGCGAGAAAATTGCCGATATTGCCGGCCGCAACGCCATATCCCGAAAGCCAGCCGACATCTCGCGTTCGCGCGATCGCAGGCAGCATCGAATTGTGAAACACTTGCGAATATTCGAATGAAATCGTCAGAATAGCCGCAATGACCGCAATCGCCGCTATGGATAGGCCGCCTTTCGCGCCCGGCATGGCGAACCAAAGCGAACAACAGCCGGCGGTCATGATCGCGACAATTGCAATGAGCCAGAGCTTTCGCCGCCCCATCCTGTCGGCGATAGCGCCCAACACCGGCGCGGAAACCCCAATGCAAAGGCCGGCGACCGTGTTTGCAAGGCCCCATATCTCCTGCCCGCGCACCGGGTCGCCAACGACGGTATTGGCGAAGTAAGGCGCAAAGACAAATACGACGACAAGGCCGATATAAGGCGTGCGGGCAAACTCGAACATGCCCCAGGCATATTGGCCGCGCCGGTCATCATGAGGGTTCACATTTGCTGACGAATGCCGCACAGCGGCGCCATCGGGCGCGTCAGCCAGATCGGGCGCGTTCATTTGGCGCGCCGCCGCTCGATCCGCTTAGGCACATTGATACTCCTCGCAGATCGCGTCACGCATCAGGAATAAAGAGGCAATCCGCCGGCCGGCGCGTCAAGAAGCTGCACCGTCCCCGTCTCCACCTCTGTGACAAACCATTTTTTCCGCCCAGGACCATATGCAAGGTTGGTCGGCATGCTGCCCTGCACCTTCAATCTGGATGCAACCGCGCCGCTCTTGTCCACGACCGCGACAACGCCTTCTCCAAAAACGCAGGCATAGAGCGAGCCGTCAGCGGCGAATTTCATTCCGTCCGGACCTTTGAATTCTTCCGGGTTGAAATGCTCAATGACATTGGCGAATGTTTCGCGCTCGCCGACAACCCGGCCGTTCTCGCATTTATATCGATAGACGGCGCCTGTCAGCGTTTCGTTGACATAGAGGTCTCCGGCGGCGTCTATTGCGACGCCGTTGGTGAACTGAATGCCTTTATCGACAAGTTCGACCGCGCCGGTTTTTACATCAACACGGTATACGCGGCCGTCATAATCGAGATTGCGGTACTCCGGATTGAGCTCTCCATTCGGCGCCGCCTCCTCAATCTCGATGCCGGAATCTGTAAGATACAGATCGCCATGCGGACCGAAAGCGAGATCGTTCAGAAATGTAAATCGCTTTCCGTCGCACGCTGTGGCGACGACCTCGCATTCGCCGGCAAGCGTGATCCTGAGCAGCGCCTTTTGATGCGTTTCAGCGACCCAGATATTGCCTTCGCGGTCCATCGCAAGGCCGTTGGGACGTCCGGTTTTCGCAATGACGCGCCTGGATGTTCCGTCAGCGGATATATGCGTGATGCAGCCGGTGTCGGGAGACATCTCCACGATAAGAAGGCTGCCGTCCCCAAGGACGACAGGACCTTCGGGAAACTCAACCTTGTCAGCAAAAATGGCCATTTGCGCCCATCCGTCTCCATCCCAAGCCGAGCTCGGCGCTCGCCGTTTTTTGCGCGATGCGCTGTTCTTTATGCGTTGAAAACAGGCTGTTGACGTCTTCAACACAAATCCACACTAACATTTTAGATTGACCGCATCAAGCCCGCATTGGCTGAAAATAAGCTAATGACAGGGTCATGCTGCAGCTCTGTTAAAATGTTAGATTGCCGCACAAACCGAGACGTGGCAGATTAGGCGACCGCGCCCAAATCGCCCCCGAAATTCCGCCGCCGCTCCCGCAAGCTTTCAGGCCGGCCCGCACCATTTTGATCAAATTGGTTTTTGACGGCCCTTGCTAACATGCTAACGTCTCCGGAATCTAAAAAACAGCAGCAGCAAGAGACAAAAATGGTCGCTTCGCCACGGCGGATTCAACCCGGCAATTCCGAACTGTCCAAAACGGAGCGTGTCTATCAAAACCTACGCCGCAGAATACGCGAATTGGAGCTTCCTCCCGGATCGCGCCTTCAAAAAAATGAAATTGCGGACGAACTCGGCGTTTCGCGGGCGCCGGTGAATGAAGCCATTGCGAAATTATCGGAAGAAGGCCTCATCGATGTTTTTCCGCAAAGCGGCAGTTTCGTGGCCCCGATTCGTCCTGAGGACATCCGGGAGAGCATGCTCATCCGCACCGGGCTGGAAGTGGAGGCCGTTCGCAGAATCACCATGATGCCGGACACGTCGGATCTGCTGAACAGGCTTGATGCGAACCTCGCCCAACAAACCCAGGCGCTGGAAAAAAACGACATCGCCTGGCTCGACACCCTCGATGAAGAATTCCACAACACGCTGTATTCCGTGCTGAACGCGCCCAAAGTGCACCGCCTTTTGGACACATGCCGCGCGCTGCTGGACAGGCCCCGTTTCAAAACGCTTTGGGAAGCCGGACGGCCTTTTGCAACGCTGAAGGAACACCAGCGCATCGTAGACGCCATCAGAACCGGAGACCCGGAATACGCAGGACAAGCCATGCGGCTTCACCTGCGCATGGTGGCCAAATCGGTTGAGGGCGACCTGCCGAATTTGAGCGAAGCCGGCTAGCCTGCTCCTCTTAACAGCCTCATGACAGGGAGACGATGGAGCTAGCGCAAAAGCGCCTACTCCCCGTCCGCTTTCAGACCTTCACGGGCGGCGCGCGCCTGCTCGCCGACATAGGCCCTGATCGCCTCGACCTCGCCCAAGCCCAGCTTGTCGTGGAAGCCGACCATGCCCTTCGAACTCAAGGCGCCATCCAGCACAATCGCTTTCCATGCGTCGGGCTCTGTCAACGCCGCAGACCTGCGCAGATCCGGGATGACGCCGGCTGACCAGGCCGAACCTCCATGGCAACGCATGCAATGGCCCGCATATAAGCCCATCCCCTGCATGAGCTGAGACTCCGGCGCCTCTTCCGCAGGCGGATTAAGCGGTAAAACTGGCGGCGTGTAATCCGGAAGCGCGGCCGATCCGCCGAGTTTGAACACCAACAGGCGTCCATTGGGACGAACATGAGGATTTTGCACATAAGGAGAGAAAATGCCGACTACTCCGCCAAATCCTGCGAGCACGGCGACATATTGCTGTCCGTCTATCTCATAGCTCGCCGCTGCTGCAACCGGGCCGCTCTGCGCGTCAAAACTCCAGATTTTTTCGCCATCACTCGCCTTATAAGCTGAAAATTGACCGCTTGGCTCGCCTTGGAAGAGCAGATTTCCCCCGGTCGCAAGAATCCCGCCATAGCCGACGCCCTCATGCTGCACGCGCCACACGGCCTTCTGTTTGACAGGGTCGAAAGCGGTGATCGCCGCGCTGACCGTTTTTATAGATTGTCGATACTCGTCAATGCTGGCCGGGCCGGCATTCGTCGGTGACGCATTCCCCAAATTCCACTCGCCTGCATGGAACCGAAAATTCACTTCATCTTGATAGCCGAACATGTGGTCCTGCGTTGGGATATAAACCAACTCAGTATCCGGACTATACGCCATTGGATGCCAGCTATGCGCCCCATAAGCTCCCGGACGCGCGACAAAATTCTTGTCGTTATTGGCTGACCATCGCGCCCCTTTAATCACGACAGGACGACCGGTTTCGTTATCGACGCCTTCAGCCCAGTTCACAGAAACAAATGGCTGCGGCAGCGTCGCTAGCTCGCCATTCGTCCGGTCAAGCACATAGAAAAACCCGTTTTTGGGCGCCTGCATCGCAACCTTGCGGGTCTTGCCGTCGATCACAAGCTCCGCAAGAATGATCGGCTGGGTCGCCGTAAAATCCCATGACTCCGCGGGTGTTTCCTGGTAGTGCCATTTGTAGGCGCCGGTATCCGCATCCAATGCGACGATGGACGACAAAAACAGATTGTCGCCTTTACCGTCAGAACGAACGCGATAATTCCAGGGGCTTCCATTTCCGACGCCGATCAACACCTGGTCGAAATCTTTGTCATAGACAATGGCGTCCCACACCGTGCCGCCGCCGCCATACTCATACCACTTGCCGAACCATGTCGCAGACGCCACATCCTTCATGACTGCGTCTGACGCCTCGCCGTCGGGCCCTGCAGAAGGATCGCCGGGCACGGTATAAAAACGCCACTCCTTTTCACCTGTCTTGATGTTATAGGCCGTCACATACCCGCGGACGCCGTATTCAGCGCCGCCATTGCCGATAATGACCTTGTCTTTGACAATCCGGGGGGCGCCCGTAATCGTGTATGGGGTTTCGGGATCGAATGTCGCCGTCGTCCAGACCACTGCGCCGGTCCTCGCATCAAGCGCGATAAGCCGTCCATCTAAAGCGCCGACAAACACCTTGCCGTCAGCAACCGCAACCCCGCGATTTCCGACGTCACAGCAGGCGTCGTAGCCTTTCTCTCCAGCAACTTCCGGGTCAAAAAACCATAATTGATCTCCTGTTTTTCCGTCGAACGCATACACTTTCGACCACGCGGTCGAGACGTAAATGACGCCGTCAACAACAACAGGATTCGCCTCCTGCCCGCGGAACGTGTCGAGATCGGCGTACCAGGCAAGACCAAGCTGACCGATATTGTCTTCGCTGATCTGATCCAAAGGACTGTAGAAGGCTTCACGATATGAACCGCCCACGACGGACCATTCTCCCGAAGCGGCGGTTTCCTTGGCCGCACGCCCACAGGAAGCAACGCCAGCCGACGCTGCGAGCAAAACGCCCGCCAACATTAACCTTGCCGCCCTATGAAACGTTTTCACGCCCGGCTCGCCTTGCTTTCTAAACAAAATGCTTGTCGCCATTGTCTAACGCCCTCTTCCTTCATGATTGTCGCGCGCGTGTTCGCGGAGACGCACAGATTCAACGCAAAGAAGGGAGGCTCTCCCTTCGCGCGATCACGCCGTCTTGGATACATTTAAATTCAGCTCCCGGACCATCGCGTTGCGAATTTCAAACTTCTGCACTTTCCCGGTGACCGTCGTCGGGAATTCCTCAACAAACCGGATATAACGCGGCACTTTATGCCGTGTGATTCTGCCATCGCAGAATTCGCGCACGTCTTCCTCGCTGAGCGCGGAGCCAGCCTTCACCCTGATCCAGGCGCAAAGTTCTTCCCCGTATTTTTCGTCAGGCACGCCGACCACCTGCACATCTGCGACATTCGGGTGCTGGAAAAGAAACTCTTCGATTTCCCGCGGATACAAATTCTCGCCGCCCCGAATCACCATGTCTTTCAGGCGGCCGACGACATTTCCGTAACCGTCTGCATCGATGACGCCGAGGTCGCCGGTATGCATCCAGCCGCCGGCGTCAATCGCTTCCGCTGTGCGCTCGTCGTCCCCCCAATAACCAAGCATCACGGAATATCCGCGCGTGCAGATTTCTCCTGGCGTTCCGCGCGGCGCAGTTTCTCCATTTTCCTCGACAATTTTGACTTCGAGATGCGGGTGAACCGTTCCGATCGTCGAAACGCGACGCTCGATGGGATCGTCGGGCATGCTTTGAAAGCTGACGGGACTGGTTTCCGTCATGCCATAGGCAATCGTAATGTCCTTGATGTTCATCTGTTCGATGACTTGTTTCATCACCTCGATCGGACATGGCGAACCGGCCATGCAGCCGGTGCGCAAGGACGCCAGGTCGTGATTCGAAAAGGCGGGGTGCTCCAGCATGGCGATGAACATCGTCGGAACCCCAAAAAGGCCGGTGCACTGTTCGGCCTCAACCGTTTCCAGAGCGGCTTGCGGATTAAAAATCTCGCTCGGATAAACCATCGTCGCGCCATGCGTAAGACAACCGAGATTGCCCATCACCATGCCGAAGCAATGGTAAAGCGGCACCGGAAGACACAGCCGGTCGCCTTGGCGAAGACCCAGGCGCCGCCCCACAAAGTAGCCGTTGTTCAAAATATTGCGGTGCGACAGCGTCGCGCCTTTGGGATGACCGGTCGTACCGCTTGTGAACTGAATGTTTATTGGGTCTTCCGGCTTCAACGAAGATCCAGCGCTTTTCACTTTGGCGATGAGAGAATCGTTGTCCAGACGCAGCAGCGTGTCGAACTGGATCCAGCCTTTCCTGTTTTCACCGCCGATTTTTAAAAGATATTGGAGGGCGGGAAAGGTTTCACTGCGCAGGCCGCCGGGCTCGCTTTCCGCAATCTGGGGCTCTAGCGCCTCCATCATCGCCACATAGTTGCTGGAGCGAAAACGCTCCGCAGCGACAAGCGCCTTTATCCCGACCTTGTTGAGGGTATAGGCGAGTTCGGAAGACCTGTAGGCTGGATTTATCGTAACGAGGATAAGCCCCAGCTTCGCCGCGGCGAACTGCGTGAGCGCCCATTCCGCACAATTGGGCGACCAGATTCCGATCCGGTCCCCGGCGCGCAAACCAAGCCCATAAAACCCGGCGGCGAGCGCCTCTGCGCGATCGTTGAGCTCCTTGTACCGCCACCGCAAATTCTGATGAGCGCTGATAATGGCGTATTCGTCCGGCCATTTGCGCGCCGCTTCGTCCAGCGCGTCGCCTATTGTCATTTCCAGCAGCGGAGGCTCCTTGGCCCCGACGACATGGCTTTTTTCCTGCACGACCATAACTGCTCTCAATTCCGGCGCTTTCGCCGCTCTCCAGGCGCGCCGGCATAAGGGCTTCCGGCGCGCGCCTGCTTTGATCCATCAGGACTCCTGCGGGACGCTGATTTCGGCGCCCGCAAAAGCCGCACGCCGCAAGCTTAGTTCGCCTCAATACGCGTGCGGAACAGCACCGTGTGATAGGGAATCCAGGTTGAGACGTTCCAGATCAGGTCCACATCGTCGCCGACCTCGTCAATCCACGGCTCAATGATGTTCGGACCGTAGAGCAAACCGTAATCGACATTCTCGTTGAGATTTGGATGATCATAGCCCCGCGCACAGCTTCCCGAACAATCAGGGTGATAGAGAATGCCGCCGGATGCATATTCGCCGGTCGGCGGGCTGGCCTCGGGATCGCCCGGATAAAAGACGTCTTCCGGCGGCGACCACGGCCCCCAGGGATCGTCGGCGGTTCTCATCCGGATCGCGCCATTTCCAATATCGACGTCACCGCACTGGCTTGCGCCGATAAACAGCTCCACCACGCCGCATGTCTGAAAGACCTGCACCGGGAAGGTGGACAGACTGCCGCCATAAAACATCACCCACTTGTTCAGATGTTCGACCCACACGACGCTCATTTGACCGACAATATCGTGCTGCTCGTCCTGAAACCCGGACGTGGTCGAATCGAGATCAAGCGGAACCGCATCCGCCTCCGACGTGCTGAATGTCGGCACGCCGCCGGAAAAGCCGGTGAAATAATGCACCGTCCAGCTGAAATTCGCGCCTGTCGGCATGTCTGCATAGGCGAAGTAGAGGCTCGCCGGCCGGCCGTTTGCGGCAACGCCGGCGAAATTCGTTCTGCCGAACAAGAACACGCGCCGATAGGAACCGGAAGAGCCGGCGACATTATAGTCCTGATTTGCCCCCCCGGCGCCGTTGGACGGCCGGAAATCCTGCACGGTCGCCGCCGTGACGTTCATGAACTTGTTGGTGACCCACTTTTTGCTGTTCGTGTAAAAACGGTCGTCTGTCGTGCTTCGAACGCCCACGCGCAGCGTAAAGCCGCTGGAGAGGATGCGGCCGGCGTCGGCCGTGCTGTACATCGTGCTTGTCTGATCCGAACAGAATCCGGAACCGGCAATCGGCCAGCCGAAGGCGTTTCTCATCGTGTCGTTCAGGCAACCGAACGTGCCGTCCACGCAAATGCCGGTAAATCCCTGCTCATCATCGTATTCTTCTCCCCAGAAAGCGAGACCGCCGTCGCACGTCATGTCGGCGCCGTTGCTCGTGCAGTTCGAGTTGGTCAAACAACCCTGAGGCTTGGAATGCAGAAAAATCGCGTATTCGTCGGTCCCGTTGCTCCACCCGGTCGACGGCGTTTTGAAGGCGTCGAGCCAGTGATTGTCGATATTCAACGCCTTCGCCTTGGCCGAGCTTGAATGTTGCGCCAACAAGACAGTAGGCAGATTGGTCGGCGAGATCAGAGAAGAATCGCTCCATGAGCTGAGATCGATCGAACCGAACGCATCGTCATAGGTGTAAGCCGTCTGCCCGGAAAGCGGATGATAGTCGGGGTCGATCGGATCTCCGCTTTCGGTTTCATGAGTGTCGCCCAAAAGCACCTTCAACTCGCCGTCATGCACATATGTCCAGCCGAGATCCGTGCCCGAAAAAGCGATTGTAATCGGCGATATGTTGGCCGGATCGAGATTATCCGGGCTGGCGAACGGGCCGAGAATCGTCGTGCTCCCGGCGCTGGGGTCTGCGGCCGCCGGCGCGCTGGCGGCCATGATCGCCGACAGGCCCGCAACGCATAAATGACTAAGCTTGTTCATCCGATTTCCTCCTCCTTGCGTGCTCGTTAGGGGAGGCTGCGCGCTGACTATGCGCGCTGCGCCTATGAGACATTGCCGCCCGCGAGCATCCTATTGGGTGCCTACCGGAAGGCTATCTAACATGTTAGTAAGTGGTTTTCTAGGGATTTTTGTTATCTTTATGCTTTTTTGTTCCATTTCTAACATGTCAAAAATGTCCAACACAGCGAGAACCCCGCGGCGCGGCCGCTCTTGAGCCAATCAGAAGGCATATCGCTAAGGCAGAAGAACTCATCGATCCTATCTACAAGGACGGCCGGCGATCCGCTTGAGGACTAAGTCAGCCGGGCGAGCGGATCGACACTGTTGATGTTTGTGGTTTCGATGAGCATACAAGCAAAGACCGCGGCGCGGCGGTCGTTCTCGGCGTCCATGAGGAGGTCGTTTGCGGCCGAGCGCGATAGCCCACATGGTTCGCTCAGCGACATTACTATCGATCTCAAGAAAGTTGTGCTCGTGATACGGGCCCAGTCGTTTGATGCCAGCGAGCGACTGTAGGCCGAAAGCAAGATGGGATAGTTGACGGCGTTGTCTGTAAGGGATGATTTTCAGCTCATCGTGGCCTAGTGAGGCGGCAAAGATGAGGCGGCGCTCCGGCAGCGGGGGCGGGTGAACAGCATATCATAACTATTCGCCGGGCGGCACGAACGCGCATTCGGACAGTTCACAGTCAGCACCGCGCCGACCAGGCGCAATTGGACGACGGACCGCCCGCCCTTTATTCAAGATGCAGCAGCCCCCTTCAATAGCCCCGGCCGATCTGGCGGCTGCAAAGTGAAAATCCGCTTTTGAATTTAAGGGGGCTAGATTTTGCGGCTTCCCTCACGGCATGCCGAACAAACGGTGCTGAATAAGTCGTCCGAATTCGCGTTCAGGGACTTTTTACAGAATTCCGATTTTCATTCGTCTACAGATAAACAATTTTAGCACAATCGAAGACGTTTGCCATGAGACCGGCGGGGCACTGGCCTTCGCGACAGAAGTTCAATATGCCGGCTCTTTTCCGTGACTGACTGGTGGGCGGTGACGGGTTCGAACCGCCGACCCTCTCGGTGTAAACGAGATGCTCTACCAGCTGAGCTAACCGCCCTTTTCGCGCCGCAGCGCAAGGCCCCGCATCGGGGCCGCATCTCCTAGCGCGGGGGCCGTCCGGGATCAATGCAGAAAGACCGCCGAAAAAGCCCCCCAAAAAGAAAACGCCGGCGGAAAGCCCCGCCGGCGTTTTCTTGAAGGCTGTTTTCCCGCCCTAGTTAAGAGCGTCTTTCAGGCCCTTGCCGGCGGAGAATTTCGGCTGCGTCGAGGCCGGGATCTGGATCGTCTCGCCGGTGCGCGGATTGCGGCCCTCGCGGGCCTTGCGCTTGGCTGCGGAGAAGGTGCCGAAGCCTACAAGGCGCACATCGTCGCCGGCTTTCAGCGCGTTGGTGATGGCGTCGAAGACGGCGTCCACGGCCTTCGCCGCTTCTGATTTGCTCATGTCGGACATGTCGGCGACACGATCGATAAATTCGTTTTTGTTCATTCCTCCGGCCTTTCATTGTTTCGGGAAGTGAAAAAGCGACCTGACGCGGATTTTACGGCGGGGCCGGAGGCCAAAGCCAAGGAAAAATGGCGTAAAATAAGGGTTTCCTTTCCCCATACCATCTAAGCCGCTGTTTCTTTTGAGCTATTTTTTGAAGAAATTTTCTTTCGCAAATGCGGAAAACGGCGGAATTTCGGGGTTTTTCACGAAAAAGCCGCCCCCTTTCGGGGGCGGCCGATTCGTTTTGGACCTGCAAGAAGGGCCTAGTGCGTGACCACGGAGGCGCTGTCGCCGCCCGTTTCGCCCGTCGGCGCAGGCTCCACCGGCTCGCTCCACTCGATGGGCGTCAGCTTTTGCGTCAGCGCATGCGCCAGCACCTCGTCCACCGTGGAGACCGGAATGATCTTCAGGTCCTCTTTCACATTGTCCGGAATGTCGGCGAGATCCTTCTCGTTTTCTTCCGGAATGAGCACGGTTTTGACGCCGGCGCGGAGCGCGGCCAGGAGCTTCTCTTTAAGGCCGCCGATGGCGAGGACGCGCCCGCGCAGCGAGATCTCGCCGGTCATGGCGATGTCCTTGTGCACCGGCACGCCGGTGAGGACCGAGACGATCGCCGTCGCCATGGCGACGCCGGCGGACGGCCCGTCTTTCGGGGTCGCGCCTTCGGGCACGTGAATGTGGATGTCGGTCTTTTCAAAGACCGGCGGCTCGATGCCGAACTCCACGGCGCGGCTCTTGACGTAAGACGAGGCCGCGGAGACGGACTCTTTCATCACGTCTTTGAGATTGCCGGTCGGGGTCATCTTGCCCTTGCCCGGCATTTTCACCGCTTCGATGGTGAGAATGTCGCCGCCGACGGATGTCCAGGCGAGGCCCGTCACAACGCCGATCTGGTCTTCACGATCGATTTCGCCATACCGGTATTTCGGCACGCCGGCGTAATCGTTGAGATTATCCGCCGTCACGACGACGCTTGTCGCCGCGCCGGTTTCGAGGTCGCGCACCGCCTTGCGGGCGAGTTTCGCCAGTTCGCGTTCAAGCGAGCGCACGCCCGCTTCTTGCGTATAGCGGCGGATCAGCATGGCGAGGCCGTCATCCTCGATCTTCCACTCTTCTTCCTTCAGCCCGTGGTTTTCCAGGAGCTTGGGGATCAGGTGGCGTTTGGCGATCTGGATCTTCTCATCTTCCGTGTACCCCGGAATACGGATGATCTCCATCCGGTCAAGCAAGGGCTGCGGCATGTTGAGCGAGTTCGCCGTGGTGATGAACATCACGTCCGAAAGATCGTAATCGACTTCGAGATAATGATCCGCGAAGGTCGAATTCTGTTCCGGATCGAGCACTTCCAAGAGCGCCGAAGCCGGATCGCCGCGGAAATCCTGGCCCATCTTGTCGATCTCATCCAGGAGGAAGAGCGGATTGGATTTCTTCGCCTTCTTCATGGACTGGATGATCTTGCCCGGCATGGAGCCGATATAGGTCCGCCGGTGGCCGCGGATTTCCGCTTCGTCGCGCACGCCGCCGAGCGACACGCGCACGAATTCGCGGCCCGTCGCCTCGGCGATGGATTTGCCGAGCGAGGTTTTGCCGACGCCCGGCGGGCCGACGAGGCAAAGGATCGGGCCTTTCAGCTTGCCCATCCGCTTTTGCACGGCGAGATATTCGACGATGCGCTCCTTGACCTTCTCAAGGCCGTAATGATCCGCATCGAGAACTTCCTCGGCCTTGCCGAGATCGCTCTTCACTTTCGACCGGTTGTTCCATGGGATGGAAGTCAGCCAGTCGAGATAGTTCCGGACCACCGTCGATTCCGCCGACATCGGGCTCATCTGGCGCAGCTTTTTCAGCTCGCCTTCCGCCTTCGTCCGGGCTTCCTTCGACAGCTTAGTCTTTTTGATCTTCTCTTCGAGTTCGGAAAGCTCGTCGCGGCCGTCATCGCCCTCGCCGAGCTCTTTCTGGATCGCCTTCATCTGTTCGTTGAGATAATATTCGCGCTGCGTCTTCTCCATCTGGCGTTTGACGCGGTTGCGGATCTTTTTCTCAACCTGAAGGACGCTCATCTCGCCTTCCATCAGCGCATAGACGCGCTCCAGGCGTTCGGCGACATTGGCGATCTCGAGGAGATCCTGCTTTTCCTGAATCTTGATGTTCAGATGCGAGGCCACCGTGTCGGCGAGTTTCGCGTACTCCTCGATCTGGCTGATCGAGACGATCACTTCCGGCGGCACGCGCTTGTTGAGCTTCACATAGGATTCAAACTGCGTGACGACGGAACGCGCCAGCGCTTCAAGCTCGGATTCGTCGCTTTCGCCTTCCTCGATATAAGTGGCCTCGGCTTCGAAATAGTCGTCGGTGCGCACATAGTTTTCGATGTGCGCGCGCGATTCGCCCTCGACCAGCACTTTCACGGTGCCGTCAGGCAGTTTCAAAAGCTGCATCACCGAGGCGATGACGCCGACGTCATAAATGTCTTCGGCCTGCGGATCGTCGTCGCTGGCGTCTTTTTGCGCGACGAGAAGGATTTTCTTGTCGTTCTGCATGACGTTTTCGAGCGCCGTGACGGATTTCTCACGACCCACGAACAACGGCACGATCATGCCCGGAAACACGACGATGTCGCGCAAGGGCAGCACTGGATAGGTTACGGTCTCGCTCATCAATTACTCCTGTCAGCACGCCCAAATCGCCCTTTAAAGGACTGCGGCGCGCGCCCGCTTCTCGCCCTCGCCTCTATTAGGGCGGCGGTTCGCCGGAATGCGCAACGCTTTGTGAAAGCCGCTGCGCGCAAGGCCGAACAGATGGGGCCGGCTAAAGCTCCCGCGGGCCTTGAATGGCGGACCGCCGTTATAAGACGACGGGGCGAATTCCCGGTTAATGTGGCGCTAAAATGCGTGATTTCAAGCATTGGCGGCAAACGCCGCGGCAAATGGGGAAAACGCCGCCCCGAGACTGGCCGGCGCGGCGTTTCCTGTTCGCATGAAGCAGCTTTCGCTGATCGGTCAGGCGCTGGCGTCGGCTTCCACCGCGCCCTTTTCCCGATCGGAATAAATGTAAAGCGGCGTGGCGTTGCCGTCGACGACCTCGCCGTTAACCACCACTTCGACGACCCCTTCGAGCGTCGGCAGTTCGAACATGGAATCGAGCAGAATGCCTTCCATGATCGAGCGCAGGCCGCGCGCGCCGGTCTTGCGCGCAATCGCCCTGCGCGCGATCGCCATTTTCGCGTCGTCGGTGAAGGTGAGTTTCACATCCTCCATTTCGAACAGACGCTGATATTGTTTGACGAGCGCGTTTTTCGGCGACGTCAAAATCTCGATGAGCGCTTCTTCGTCGAGATCCTCGAGCGTTGCGATCACCGGCAGACGGCCGACAAATTCCGGGATGAGGCCGAATTTCAGAAGGTCTTCCGGCTCGACTTCCTGAAGGATGTCGCCGATGCGCCGGTCGTCGGCGCTCTTCACTTCGGCGGAGAAGCCGATGGACGAGCCTTCGCCGCGCCCGGCGATGACTTTTTCAAGACCGGCGAACGCGCCGCCGACGATGAACAGGATGTTCGTCGTGTCCACTTGCAGGAATTCCTGCTGCGGATGCTTCCTGCCGCCCTGCGGCGGAACGGAGGCGACCGTGCCTTCCATGATTTTCAAAAGCGCCTGCTGCACGCCCTCGCCCGACACGTCGCGGGTGATCGAGGGGTTGTCCGATTTGCGCGAAATCTTGTCGACCTCGTCGATATAAACGATGCCGCGCTGCGCGCGTTCGACATTGTAGTCCGCCGACTGCAGCAGCTTGAGGATGATGTTCTCGACATCCTCGCCCACATAGCCCGCTTCGGTGAGCGTCGTCGCATCGGCCATGGTGAAAGGCACGTCGAGAATGCGCGCCAGCGTCTGCGCCAGCAGCGTCTTGCCCGAGCCCGTGGGACCGATCAGGAGAATATTCGACTTCGCCAGTTCGACGTCGTTGTTCTTGGCCGCATGATTGAGGCGCTTGTAGTGGTTGTGCACCGCGACCGAGAGCACGCGTTTCGCCTGCGCCTGGCCGATGACGTAATCGTCGAGAACCTTGTGAATTTGCTGCGGGCTCGGAACGCCGTCGCTCGCCTTGACCAGCGACGATTTCGATTCCTCGCGGATGATGTCCATGCACAGCTCGACGCATTCATCGCAGATGAACACCGTCGGGCCCGCAATCAACTTGCGCACCTCGTGCTGGCTCTTGCCGCAGAATGAGCAGTAAAGGGTGTTTTTCCCGTCACCGCCGCTTTTGCCGCCGATCTTGCTCACTATACCTGCACTCCTTCGTCAGCGCCGCTTGTTATCCCCGCAAAAATGGGGCCGCGCCGGTTTTTTCCGCCTCTTGCCCGGCCCCGCCGGTCCGGCGGCGCCGCGTGATGGCAAAACTGCACGAATGGCGCCAAGGCCAATTCCGCCTCCCGCCATAGGACCATATTCCGCCGTGGCCAATCAAGGAACCATTTCCTCATTGCCTTAACGGATATGGTGAATTTCCTCCTCAGCCCTCTGCGCCCTCGGTCCCGGCGCTGCGTTCGGAGAGAACCTTGTCGATCAGTCCGAAGGAAACCGCCTCTTCCGGGTCCATGAAATGGTCGCGATCGAGGGTTTTCTCAATGGTTTCATAGGATTGGCCGGTGTGTTCCACATAAATCTCATTCAGCCGGCGCTTCAGCTTGATGATGTCCTGGGCGTGGCGCTCAATATCGGAGGCCTGGCCCTGGAAGCCGCCTGAGGGCTGGTGGACCATGATCCGGGAGTTCGGCAGCGAGAAGCGCATGTCCTTGTCGCCGGCCGTGAGCAACAGCGAGCCCATGGAGGCGGCCATCCCGACGCACATGGTGGAGACCGCCGGGCGGATGAATTTCATGGTGTCGTACATCGCGAGGCCCGCCGAGACCGAGCCGCCCGGAGAGTTGATATAAAAGGAAATTTCCTTTTTGGGGTTCTCCGCCTCGAGAAACAGCAGCTGGGCGACGATCAGGGTCGAAATGCCGTCATGGACCGGCCCGGAGAGGAAGATGATCCGCTCTTTCAAAAGCCGGGAATAGATGTCGTAGGAGCGCTCGCCGCGGCTCGTCTGCTCGACCACGATCGGCACGAGCGTGTTCATGTAAACATCGTTGGGGTCTTTCATCGACATCCTCTTTCCAAATTCGGCCGCAGGCGGTCCTGCGGCGTCTTGTGACCTCTTACAGCCGGCGGCAAGGCGGGTCCGGCTTACGTTAATTCCAATCCTTAAGATGGGGTCTTATCGCGGCTGCGCCAGCCCCCTTTTTCACCACCTTAGCGTCTCCCGCTTAAGCGAGGGTTATTCTTTTGAAAATGCAAGATTTTCCTCGGAAATGGGTTAACAGCCATAAGGCAATTTCGATGCTGGCCCGAAACGGGCCGGAAGAGCCCGCGCGGCGGTCCGCCATCCGTTTAAGATCGGCACGGGGGGCGGCCGGGGCCGTCCCGGGAAAGAAAAGGAAGCCGGAACGGAAAACGGGCCGCATCCGCTGCGGCCCGCCTCGAAGTCCTGACGCTCTTTCGCCCCTCGCGCCTTAAAGGCCGGCCTCGAGCAGGGCGTCTTCGCCTTCCGGCTCTTCCATCAGCTTGTCCTTGGAGACGGTTTTGTCCGTCACCTCGGCGCGCTCGATGACATAGTCGACGACTTTTTCCTCGAACAGCGGGGCGCGGATCTGCTGAATGGCGCCCGGATTTTCCTGATAGAATTTGAGGACGTCCTGCGGGCTGATCTGCTGGCCCTGCATGGAGAGATACTGGGCTTCCTGCATCGCCTGGCGCTGGATCGCCTGTTGCAGCTCTTCGTTCGGGACCTGCACGTCGGCGCGCTTGCCGATCTCGGCGAGAACCAGCCCCAAGCGCACGCGGCGCTCGGCGATCTTCTTATATTCCTCTTTCAGCTCGTCTTCGGTCTTGTCCTTGTCTTCCTCGTCGCGCTCGGCGCTTTCGACCTGGCGCCAGATCTGCTCGAATTCGGCGTCGACCATGCCTTTCGGCAGTTCGAAATTGTGGCCTTCGTCGAGCTTGTCGAGGAGCGCGCGTTTCAGATGGCTGCGCGACAGGTTCTTGTAGTCGCTTTCGATGCGCTCTTTGACGCGCGATTTCAGATCGTCGAGGCTTTCAAGCCCGACCTGCTTGGCGAGCTCGTCATTGATCTCGACTTTCTCCGGCGCGCGCACTTCCTGCACCGTCACGTCGAAGGTCGCTTCTTTCCCGGCGAGCTCCTTGGCGTGATATTCTTCCGGGAAGGTCACCTTCACCTCGACCTCGTCGCCGGTCTTGGCGCCGGTCAGCTGGTCCTCGAAGCCGGCGATGAACTGACCCGAGCCGAGCACGAGCTCGAAGCCTTCGCCCTTGCCGCCTTCGAATTCCTCGCCGTCGATCTTGCCGACGAAATCGATGAGGAGCTGGTCTTTTTCCTGGGCCTTGGCGGTCTTGCCGCGCGCCTTGTAGCTGACCTGCTGTTCGGCGATGTTCTGAAGCGCTTCATCGACATCGCTTTCGGGCACTTCGGCGACCGGACGGGTCAGCTTCAGGCCGGCGACGTCCATGGGCTCGAAGCTCGGCAGAATTTCCGCATGCAGATCATATTCGAGATCGGCCTTGCCTTCGATCACATCCTCGATCTTGGAGATGAGATGGGGATGCGGCTGGGTCGCGGGCTGCAACTCGCGCTCGGAAAACGCCTTTTGCGACGTCTCGCTGACGACTTCCTGGATGATCTCGCTCATCATCCCCTTGCCGTACATTTTCTTTAGGAAAGAAACCGGCGCCTTCCCCTTGCGGAAGCCCTTGAGGTTGACCTTGCCTTTGACCTCGTTGAGGCGCGCGACAAGCTTTTCGTCGAGCTCCTCGGCGCTCACCTTCACCAGGAATTTGCGGTCGAGCCCTTCGGCGCTTTTTTCAATGACTTCCATCTTCCGTCTCGTCTCTTATCTGGCCGGCTGGCCGGTAAATCGTTTCGTTCCCGTTGCGTCCGCCTTCGCCAAGGCTTCGGCATGGCAGCCTTCGCCTGAGATCACTCAGGCATGGCGGGGAGGCTGTCAGCTCCCCCGAACCGGCTTGCCGAGCCGAAGCCTTGCGAAGCAGGCGAAGGCTGGTGCGGATGAGAGGACTCGAACCTCCACGCCTTGCGGCGCCAGAACCTAAATCTGGTGCGTCTACCAGTTCCGCCACATCCGCTAAGGCCGTCGCCTGACGCGAAAATCCATGTTTCCCATATGCAAAACGGGCCGCAGCCAAAGCGGCGACCCCCGATGCGAGCGGGCTTCTATAACAGAGAAAACCGGCCTGTCGAGGCGTCGCGGGGCGTCCGGCAGCCAAATTCTCCGAATTTGTCCGCCGGTTTTCAGTTTACGCGTTTTCTACGGCCAACCGGCCTCCACTGAGTGCTCGGGGGGCCGGAAAACGCTAGGGGAGCCCTTTTTCGAACCAGGTCACGTCGTGATAGCGGCCGAATTTGCGCCCCACCTCCCGATAGGTCCCGATCTCCTTGAAGCCGAAGCGCTGATGGAAGCGGATCGAGGCGTCATTGGGCAGAGCGATCCCGGCATAGGCGCGGTGCACGTCCTCGCCCGCAAGAGCCGAAAACAGCCGCTCATAGAGGGCCCGCCCGACCCCGCGCCCGCCGATCTCCGGCGGGACATAGACGGTCGTTTCGACCGAGGTCGAATAGGCCTTCTTGGGTTTGAAGGCCATGGAGCCGGCGTAACCGGCGAAGGCCCCGTCCATCTCGGCGACGAAAAGCTGGTGCGGGCCGGCCTTAGCGAACTGGGCGAACCAGGGTTCGCGCTCCGCCGCCGTGAAGGCGCCCACATCGAAGGTGACCGCCGTCGTCTCCACGAAATGATTGTAGAGCGCGGTGATCGCCTCGAGATCGCGGCGCTCGGCATGGCGGACGGCAACGCTCATTGCTGGGCGGCGCCGCCGTGCGGTCCGGGCTGAGGGCCCGCCTCGCCCGTCTGTTGTTGTGGGGGCGCGAAAAGCTGGCGCAACACGGAAGGGACGGCGCGCGGCAGGTCTTCGGCGATGAGCCCCGGCCCCGCCGCCTGGCCGCAGGCGCCGTGGAGCCAGACGCCCGCAGCGGCGCCGGCGAAGCCGTCCATCCCTTGCGCCTTCAACCCCGCGATGAAACCGGCGAGGACGTCGCCGGCGCCGGCGGTCGCAAGATCGGGCGGCGCATTGGCGTTGATGAGCGCGCGTCCATCCGGCGCGGCGATCGCCGTGTCGGGGCCTTTCAGGACAACGACGCATCCGGCTTTGGCGGCGGCGGCGCGCGCCATGGCGAGCTTGCCCTCGCGTTTCGCCTCTTCGGGAAAGAGCCGCGCAAACTCGCCCGTATGCGGCGTCAACACGTCGTCGGGCCGCAAGGCGGCGAACAAAGCCTGCCGGTCGTCGGCGAAGCTCGTCAGCGCATCGGCGTCGAGGACGGCGCCTGCCTTACTCGCCAGGACCGTAAGAATCTTTTCCTTCGTCTCAGGCCCGACGCCCATGGCCGGCCCGGCGACGGCGACCATGCGGATGCGTTCGGCGTCGGCGAGATGCGCGCTGACCTCTTCGCTCGTATCGCACGCCCGCAGCATGATCGCCGTTAAGTGCGCCGCATGCACGGGCGCGGCGTCCGACGGCGACAGGACGGTGACGAGCCCCGCCCCGGCGCGCAGGGCGCCCTCCGCCGAGAGCCTGATGGCGCCGGTGTTCAAAGGCCCGCCCGACAGCGCCATCACCGAGCCGCGCGCATATTTATGGCCCGCCCAGCGCGGACGCGGATACAAGCCGCCCCACAAGGCCGGCACGTTTTCATAAGTCTTGGCCCCGGTCGCCGCCGTCATCGCATCGTCGATGCCGATATCGGCGACATCGACGGCGCCGCAGAGCGCCCGTCCCGGAAACAGAAGATGGCCGAGCTTGCGGGCGTGAAAAGTGACCGAGCGCGTCGCCTCCACCGCGACGCCCATCACGGCGCCGGTGTCCGTATGCACGCCGGAGGGAAGATCGACGGCGAGCACCGGCGCGGGATGCGCGTTCATCGCCTCGATCGCTTCTTTGGCGGAGCCTTCGACATCGCGCGCCAGCCCCGTGCCGAAAATCGCATCGATAATGAGCCCCGCCCCGCCCAGAAAATCGGATGAAAAATCGGCAATCTCGCCTTCATAGAGATCGGCCATCAGCTTGGCGTCGCCTTTGAGCGCTGCTTTGTCGCCGATCAGCGCCAGCGTCACCGGCCAGCCCGCCCCGGCGAGGACCCGCGCCGCGACGAACCCGTCGCCGCCATTATTGCCGGGCCCGCAGACCACGGCGACCGGCCGCCTGGTCCAGCCGCGCATGGCGATTTCAGCGGTCTTGGTCCCCGCACTCTCCATCAGCGCCGCGGAGGCCGTGCCCGATGCAATCGCGGCGGCTTCGGCCGCACGCATTTCGTCTCCGGACAGGACAATTAACGGGTTCACGCCTTGAGACCTTTCTTAACACGCTGACTGTAGTAGAAAGGCTTATCAAATTCCGGCCCGAATCGAAACTTGGGTTGAAACTTGGATTGAAACTGGGGCCGAAACGCAAACCACGCGAGACGACATGAAGAAAATCGAAGCGATTATCAAACCGTTCAAACTCGACGATGTGAAGGAGGCGCTTCAGGAAGAAGGCCTTCAGGGCATGACCGTCACCGACGTGCGCGGCTTCGGCCGGCAAAAGGGGCACACGGAGCTTTATCGCGGCGCTGAATATGTCGTCGATTTCCTGCCCAAGGTGAAAATCGAGCTGGTGCTCGACGACGGACAGGTCGAACGCGCGGTCGAGGCGATCAAAAACGCCGCCCATTCGGGCCGTATCGGCGACGGCAAGATTTTCGTCTCGCCGATTGAGGACGCCGTCAGAATCCGCACCGGGGAAACCGGGCGGGACGCCATTTAATGGCGGCCAGCGCGACCGTTCCCGTCCCGGCGGAAGACCGCATCTTCGAAAGCTTCACCGCCGCGCTCGCCCGCGCCGAGCGTTTTGAAGAGCCCTATCGTCACTGGCTGATCCGCGACGTCCTGCCTTCGGATATTCTCGAGGACCTCGCCGCGCTCGACTTTCCTCTGGCCGATGTCAGCGACAAATCCGGCAAGCGCGAATATCACAACGAGACGCGCCATTATATCGACCGGGAGAACATCGCCGCCCACCCTCAGGCGGCCGCCCTCGCCCACGCTTTTCAGGCGCCCCGCATGGCGGGCGCCGTTGAGGCGTTTTTCGAAACCGACATTGAGGGAACCTTTCTGCGCATCGAATATGCGCAGGACATGACCGGCTTCTGGCTCGAACCGCACACCGATCTCGGCGTCAAGCGCCTCACCGTGCTGCTTTACCTGCCGAACGGCGAAGGCCAGGACGATCTGGGCACGGACATTTACAACAGCGACAAGAGCTGGGCGAAGCGCTCGCCCTTCACGCCGAACTCGGCGATGGCGTTCGTGCCCGGCGGCGACACCTATCACGGCTTCGAACCCCGGGAGATCAAGGGCGTCAGGAAGTCCCTCATTCTCAATTACGTCACCACCGACTGGCGCGACCGCGAACAGCTTTGCTTTCCGGACAAGACGGTGACGCGATAACAACCCTCCCCTCTCCTCTCTGAGGAGAGGGCTTTTCTTCTCGCTTGTTAAGCCCGCCCCAATAACGCGAACCGGATCCCCGGCGTTCATCATTTCCCATGAATTCTTACCGGAATCCCGCTTTCGGTGCGTAGTTATCCACGGGATGCGCGGCGGCTTTATAGTGCCCTGTTTGTCGTTTTCGCGCGCTTTGAGGCATACGCGCCGCAAACGCATCCATGTCATGCCCGGCGGTCACCTTGGCCAAAGGAACGCGCGGGCAGTCGAAGAAAGAAAGAGGCGCCCCCCCCCCCCGTGACGCATCGTGTGAAACATCCCGTGGAACATTTTACGCAAATGGCGCCAAACTCGGCTGAAAGCCAGGAAAGACGGGGTTTAAAAGAAAAGGAGATTCCGTTTTACGCAATATGTTTCACGCGAAAGAACGCGCGCCGCGCTTCACGCCGCAAGCGGCTCGATGAGATGCGGCCCGTCATGGCGCGGCGAGTTGACCTCGGTGGAGACCGGCCAGGCGCGCCAGAAGCCGGCGGGCGCGGCGCCGAGCAACCCCTGAAGCGCCGCCGCATCCCGCTCGTCCGCCTCGAGCCAGAGCTTGTAGGATTCCGGCGCGATGACCACCGGCTCGCGGCTGTGCAGCGGGGCCATGTCGGGCCCGGCGGGCGCGGTGAGGATCGCCAGCGTGTCGATCTCGCCGCCATCGGGGTCGATCGCCGTCTCCCATATCCCGGCCAGGCCGATGAGCCCGCCCTTGCGCTTGCCAATCGCAAAGGGCTGTTTCGATTTCGCCGGGCGCGCCTGCCATTCGTAAAAACCGTCGGCGGGCACGAGACAGCGCCGGCGCCGGTACGCGTTTTTAAAGCTCGCCTTTTCAAGCACGGTTTCGCTGCGCGCATTGATCAACGGGCGCTTGGCGAGATTTGCGAGAAACTCACCCTTCGCCCAGGACGGGACGAAGCCCCAGCGCATCAGGGCGTATTCGCGCCGGCGCCGCTCGCCGATGCGGATTGCGCCCACAGGCTGGGTCGGACAGATATTATAACGCGGCGGAAAGTTGTCGCGCACATCGACGCCGAACGCCGCCGCCACTTCCGACGGCGCCGATTTGAGGTAAAACCGTCCGCACATCCCGCGCCTGCTCCTTTGTCTCGCCGCCTTTCAGAAATGATGATGATCAGATGTTCCTTGCTCCATCACGATACGCCGCCGGCGCGATTCTTTAAGAGCAGGAGCCTTTGCGGCATGAAGCGCTGGGCGGCATGAAGCGCTGACTGGCGAACGTCTGTCCATCTTTTTCCCAAGGCGTTGCTGGCCTATGACCAAGGCTCCTGGAGTATACGGAGAAAGATGAGCGACAGGGAGAAAAACTTCACCGGTCCCGTGATCGCTGCCGTCGGCGCGGTGGTGTTTCGCGGAGACGAGGTCCTCGTCATCCGGCGGGGCCGCGCGCCCTTGAAAGGCCAGTGGTCGATCCCCGGCGGCAAGGTGGAATATGGCGAGCGCCTCCACGACGCGCTCGCCCGCGAAGTGCGCGAGGAGACCGGCGTCGAAATCCGGGTTCTCGGGCTTCTCGACGTCTTCGAAAGCCTGCCCTCTTCGTCCCAAGACCGCGGCCCGGCCGATGAGGCCGCCCCCGCGGAGGACGCCGCGACGCGGCTGTCCGCGAGCGAAAACAAAACCGCGCCCCATTACGTCATGATCGACTACGCCGCCGAGTGGGTCTCCGGCGAGCCAAGGCCCGGCGACGACGCCGAAACGGCGGAATTCGTCAGTATGGAAGAGGCCAAGCGCCGGATTGCGTGGGATACGACCCGGCGCGCCGTCGCCCGGGCCGCCGAGTGGCGGCGCCAAAACCCCGGCAAGGGTCGCGCCCAAGGTCCCACATTGTCATAATCCGGCTATATTTCGATTGAAAAGAGGCTCCATGATCGTTCGCATTCTTATCGCCGGGTGTCTTGCCTGCCTGCCGCTCGCCGCCGCGGCGCAGGATCTCGAAACCTATCAGCAGCGCCAGAAGGACCTGACGGCCCTTTCCGGCCTCTTCGGCGAGCTGCATCATATCCGGCGCACCTGCGAGCCGCGCTACGAAGGCGATGTCTGGCGCGAGCGGATGAAAAAACTGATCGAGCTCGAAGAACCGCAAAACAGCGAACGCGAAGCCATGGTGCAAGAGTTCAACAAGGGTTATCGCGGCGCCCGCCGGCGCTTTCCTTCCTGCGACCGGCGCGCGCGCCATTATGCGGCGGGACGCGCGGCGCAAGGCGACGCCATTATCGCGCGCCTCAGCGAGGCCTTGCGCGAGACCGGGGAAGAGACGTTCGAACCGTCGCCTTATGTGATTGCGCCACCGCCCGGCCAGCCGCAGGATTAATAATCCGTAGACGGAGCATTACGCTTCGCCGCCGAAAAATTTCCAGCCGAGCGTTTGCCCGGCCAGAAACGGCGTCAGACGCGCATCGGCAGGACCCAGATGATCCGGCACGACGACCTCTTCTTTTTTCAGCGTCACTTTTGCGCTGTTCAGCGGCAGGCCGTAAAAGCGGGGTCCGTGTTCAGAGGCAAAGGCTTCCAGTTTGTCGAGGGCGCCTTCCTCTTCGAAGGTCGCCGCATAGCTTTCCAGCGCGAACGGCGCATTGAAAATGCCGGCGCAGCCGCAGGCGGACTCTTTCGCGGCCTCCGCATGGGGCGCGGTGTCCGTGCCCAGAAAAAACTTCGGCGAGCCCGAGGTCGCGGCGCGGCGCAGGGCGAGCCGGTGTTTTTCGCGCTTGGCGACCGGCAGGCAGTAATGATGGGGCCTGAGGCCGCCTTCGAAGATGGCGTTGCGGTTGATGCGCAAATGATGCGGCGTGATCGTCGCGGCGATATTGGCGCCGCTCGCCATGACGAACGCGACGGCTTCGTCCGTGGTCACATGTTCGAAAACGATCTTCAGGTCCGGAAAATCCCGGACCACTTTCGTCAGGACGCGTTCGATGAATACCGCTTCGCGATCGAAGATGTCGATGTCTTTGTCGGTCACCTCGCCATGCACCAGAAGCGGCATGCCCATGCGCTGCATCGCTTCGAGCACCGGATAGATATTCGCGATGTCGGTGACGCCGTGACTGGAATTGGTCGTCGCATTCGCAGGATAGAGCTTGCAGGCGGTGAAAACGCCCGCTTCAAACCCGCGCTCCACCTCCCCTGCGTCGAGCGTATCGGTGAGGTAGCAGGTCATCAGCGGCGTGAAGTCATAGGCCTCATCCGCCGCCGCCATGATGCGCGCGCGGTAAGCCTCTGCGGCCTCGGCGGTCGTTACCGGCGGGGCGAGATTGGGCATGATGATGGCGCGGGCGAACTGGCGCGCCGTATAATTCGCCACCGCCTCGAGCATCGCCCCGTCGCGCAGATGCACATGCCAGTCGTCGGGCCGGCGCAGGACGAGACGGTCCGCGTCGCCGGAAATCGGGTCTTTGGATTGCGTCATGGCCCGTCTTTTAGGCCTGTCGGCGCCCGAGGCACAAGAGACGGGGCCGCCCTCGCCGCCGCGAATCGTGACTTTGCAATCCGCCTGAAGGCCCTTACATGCGGGCGGTTATGAGCCAGACCGAACGCCTTTCCGACCGCGCCGTCATCCGCCTTGAAGGCGAGGACCGCCTTTCCTTCCTGCAAGGGGTCGTCACCCAGGACCTCGACCGGCTGAAGGAGGCGCCGGCGATCTTCGCCGCGTTGTTGACGCCGCAGGGAAAGATCCTGTTCGACTTCTTCATCGTCAAAGCCGACGGCGCGCTTTATCTCGACTGCAACGCCGAGGCTGCGCCGGCGCTGTTGAAACGGCTTTCCCTTTACAAGCTCCGGGCGAAGGTCGCGCTCGAGATCGACGAAAGCCTGCATGTCGTCGCGAGCGAAAGCGAACTGAACGAAGGTTTCGCTTTCGCCGATCCGCGCCTTGCCGCGCTGGGTTGGCGCGCCCTTGTTGAAAACGGCGATGATGCTGAGGACGGCGATTATGACCGGCGGCGCATCGCGCATGGCGTTCCCGAATTCGGCAAAGACTTCGCCAGCGACGAGATGTTCCTCCTCGATGTGAATTATGACGCGCTCGCCGGGGTCAGTTACAAAAAGGGCTGCTTCATCGGACAGGAAGTGTCTAGCCGCATGAAGCGCAAGGGCGATCCGCGCCGTCGCACGGCGATCGCCACTTTCGAAGGCCCCGCGCCGGAAAAAGGCGCGGCGATTACAGCGGGCGGCTCGACCCTCGGCGAAATCATGAGCGGGACCGGAACCGGGGCCCTGGCGATGATCCGCCTCGACCGCTGGGAAAAGGCGGAGACGGAAGAAACGCCCGTGGAATGCGGCGGCGCGGCGCTGCTATTGCAGATTCCGGCCTATCTCGAACAGGGCTAGGCTCCATGGCTGTCTGACGATAACAACAAGGAGGAACCGTCATGACGCCAACCGCAACCGCATTACTGGCATACGCATCCTGGTTCATAATTTTATTGTTGTGTCTCGCTTTCGTGCGCACCTCTCTCGTCATGGCTGGCAAGCGCGCCTCCAACTCCTTCGCCCCTTCGGGGGACGATATGGAGGGCTTCGCCAAACGCCTCACCCGGGCGCACGCCAACTGCTATGAAAATATGGGTCTCGTCGCCGCGGTGCTGCTCTACGCCATCGCAACGAACCAGACCGCCCTTACCGACGGGCTTGCCTATGTGTTTCTCGGCGCGCGCATAGCGCAGTCTGCAGCGCATCTCATCGCCACAAACCGCCTCTTCGTTTTCATTCGTTTTGCCTTTTTTGTTGTTCAGGTGCTAATCCTGATCTACTGGCTCTTGAAACTGTTCCACCTGATCTGAGCTGATGCCCCAAAAAGCCGCCAAGAAAGCCCCCTGCCTTTGGGCGCCCGTCGACGATCCCGTTTATCGCGACTATCACGATACGGAATGGGGCGTGCCCGAATATGACGACCGGGCGCTATTCGAAAAGCTGATCCTCGACGGCTTTCAGGCGGGGCTTTCCTGGCGCACCATCCTTTATAAGCGCGATAATTTCCGCAAAGCCTTTGACGGCTTCAACCCGGAGAAGATCGCGCGCTATACGCCTAAGAAAATCGACCGGCTGATGAACGATGCCGGCATCATCCGCTCGAAGACCAAGATCAATGCGGCCATCGGCAATGCGAAAGTCTATCTCGACATCATGGAGACAGAGCCGGACGGCTTTTCCGGATTCCTATGGGACTTCGTCGGCGGCGAGCCCATCGTCAACAAGCTGAAAGACTATCGCCAGCATCAGGTGAAATCGCCCGAAAGCGAGGCGATGGCGAAAGAGCTCAAAAGGCGCGGCTTCAAATTCTGCGGGCCTGTGATCGTCTACGCCTTCATGCAGGCTGTCGGAATGGTCAACGACCATGAGCAGCACTGCCCGCGCTGGAACGCGGTGCAAAAGCTCGCCCGCTAAGAGCGGCCCAGAGTTGCGCGCTCCGGCCGAAAGGCGCAAATTGGGAAAAATTCCCAATCTGGAAGCGCTCATCAATGTCCCAATTCCCCGCCGCCGACATACGCATCGTCGCCACCGGCCTTTACACCCCGCCCCACGCCATTTCGAACGACGAACTCGTCGCCGCCTTCAACGCCTATGTTGTGAAATTCAACGAGGACAATGCGGCGAAGATCGAGGCCGGCGAGATAGACCCGTTGCAACCGTCTTCTTCGGAATTCATCGAAAAGGCGTCCGGCATCAAATCGCGCTATGTCGTCGAGAAAGACGGCATTCTCGACATCGACCGCATGGCGCCGCGCGTCGCCGCGCGCCCTAACGAAGAGTTGTCGCTGCTCGCCGAAATCGCCGTCGCCGCCGCCCGCGACGCCATGCGCGCCGCCGACCTCAAACCCGTCGACATTGACGGCGTCATCTGCGCCGCCTCGAACATGCAGCGCGCCTACCCCGCGATCGCTGTTGAAATTCAGGCTGCGCTCGGCATTGAGGGCTTTGCGTTCGACATGAATGTCGCCTGCGCGTCGGCCGCCTTCGGCATCGAGACAGGCCTCGGCCTCATCCGCGCCGGGGCGCGCCGCATCCTGATGGTCAATCCGGAGATCTGTTCGGCGCACCTCAATTTCCGCAACCGCGACTGCCATTTCATTTTCGGCGACGTGGCGACGGCGGTGATCCTTGAACGCGCCGACGGCGCGCCTTCGGGCGAGGCCTGGGAGATCCTCGGCACACGCCTCAAAACCCAATTCTCCAACAATATCCGCAACAATTTCGGCTTTCTCAATCATTGCGAGCGCGAGACCGGCGCCCCCGCCGATCCGCAGACCGATCCGGCGACGGACAAGCTGTTCATGCAGGAAGGCCGCAAGGTCTTCAAAGACGTCGTGCCCATGGTCAGCGAGCTGATTTCAACCCATCTCGGCGATCTCGGCGTCGCGCCGGAAACCGTCAAACGCTTCTGGCTGCATCAGGCGAACCTCGCCATGAACGAGTTCATCGCCCGCAAGGTGCTCGGCCGCGACGCGACGCGCGAAGAGGCGCCGGTCATTCTCGACGCCTACGCCAACACCTCCTCGGCCGGGTCGATCATCGCTTTTCACAAGCACAAGGCCGATTTCGCCGCCGGAGACATCGGCGTTATCTGCGGTTTCGGCGCAGGCTATTCGGCCGGCTCCGTGATTGTTCGCAAAGCCGCTTAATCCGGCCTTCACTATTGCGGCGACAATGTTAAGACCGGCGGATTAGCATTTGCCGGACGCATGCAAAGAAAGACGTCATGACCAATCATCTGCATAAAGGCGATTTGCCGGAGGGGCTCGATCTCGGCCCCGTCGTGGCCATCGATTCGGAGACCATGGGGCTGATCCCCCAGCGCGATCCGCTTTGCGTCGTCCAGCTTTCCGCCGGAGACGGAAACGCCCATCTCGTCCAGCTCGACCGCAAGACCTACGATGCGCCGCGGCTGAAGGCGCTCCTCGCCGACCCGAAGATCCTCAAGATCTTCCATTTCGCCCGATTCGACATCGCCGCCTTCCAGCACTGGCTGGGCGTGCGGACCGCGCCGGTCTACTGCACCAAAATCGCCTCCAAGCTGTGCCGCACCTATACCGACCGGCACGGGCTGAAGGACGTGACCCGCGAGCTTCTCGGCGTCGAAATCTCGAAACAGCAGCAATCCTCGGACTGGGGCGCCGAAACCCTCAGCGACGCCCAGATCGACTATGCGGCCTCTGACGTCCTTTATCTCCACGCCCTCAAGGAGAAGCTCGACGCCATGCTGGCCCGGGAAGGCCGCACAGAGCTCGCAGAGGCTTCATTCGGCTTCCTGCCGACCCGGGCGGCGCTCGATCTCGCCGGATGGCCCGAAACCGACATCTTCGCCCATTCGTAACCGCCTTTTCGAACGAAAAGGCCCCGCCCCTTGTTTCCCTCACGCCCCCGCGCGACTATATGAAAGGGCAGGCCCCGGCCGCCCCGCGAGGCGGGGGCGAGGCTTTCGGACGATAAGGAAACCCGAGGGGTCATGACGACCACCGTCACGCATAAGGAACAGCCCGCCGCCAATGCGCCGACGCCGCTGCCGCAGCGCCGCCGGGTCCTGGACAGCTTGCCCTCGCAGGCGCGCACCACCGGCGATCAGGCCGCCGCACGCTCGCGCATGGTCAAACGCCTGCGCCTCGCCCTGCCGATCCTGGCGCTCGTCCTGGTCGCCGCGTTCTTCTTCAACACAAAATCCAACGACGTCGACAAGGCCTTTCTCGACGATTTCAAGGACGTCTCCGCCTCGGCGGAAGAATTGCGCATGGCCAATCCGCGTTTCGCCGGCGTCGACAATGAGGGCAAACCTTTCGAAATCACAGCGAACACCGCCATCCAGAACACCAAAATCAAGGACGTCGTTACGCTCGACAAACCCCGCGCCGTACAGGGCGAGAACAATGAGTCGACGGTCGTCACAGCCGACAAAGGCGTCTATCGCTCAGACATCAACATTCTTGAACTTGAGGACAGCGTCACCCTGCAACATAATGTCGGCGCGGAGAGCTATGTCTTCAAATCGCCTTCCGCCACGGTTGCGATCAAAGACGAAGTCGTCACCAGCGACGCCGGCGTCGGCGGCGAAGGAACAGATGGGAGCACGCTCCAGGCGGATCACATGAAAGCCTATAACAGCGAAGGCCGGGTCGTCTTCGAAGGCAATGTGCGCATGCGCATTTATCCGAAAAGCTCGCCCGCCCCTCTCGAACAACAAAGCGCCCCGGAAAAACCCGAGCTCAGAGATTCAGGAAACGATACGCCGCAATGAACCCGATCAGATTATCGAGGCCCGCCTTCTTGTTCGCCGCCGCCTTTTTCGCCGGCGCCCTTCCCGTCAGGGCGCAGCTTATCTCCGCCGCCGGCGACAGCGACGAACCCATCGACATCACCGGCGACACGGCGGAGTTTCAGGACAATCATGCGGTCTGGACCGGCCATGTCCGCGTCGTTCAGGGAGAAGCCATTCTCACTTCAGAACGGCTTGAAGCGGTGCTCAACGACGACGGCGATATCGAAACCATCACCGCCATCGGCGCCGTGCGCTATTCAAACGGCAAGGAAGCGATTACCGGCGAGCACGCCGTCTTCAATGACGAAAAACGCACCATCGTCATGACTGACAATGTGATCGTCACCCAGGGCAAGCAAGTCATGTCCGCCGGCAAGATCACCTACTGGGTCGACACCGGCAAAGTTCTTTTCACCCCCGAGCCGGGCAAGCGCATTCGCGGCCTGTTCTTCACCGGCAAGGAAGAAGACGAACAATCGTGACGGAGTCCGGCCGCAGCGGCCAACCTCAACAAGGCATTAAGGTTAACAGCTGAATTTCACGGAACGTTAAAGAGAGGCGCGCTTAATGAGCGACAATATGGAAACAGACACCGCCATAAGCAATGCAAACGCGACGCGGAAGCTGAAGCCCAAAGTCATCGAGGGCGGCGGCGCGCTTGCGGCCGAGAATCTGGGCAAGTCGTTCAAGCGACGCCCAGTGGTGCGCGGCGTCTCCATGAGCGTCAAACGCGGCGAGGTTGTCGGCCTTCTGGGGCCCAACGGGGCCGGCAAGACCACCTGTTTCTACATGATCACGGGGCTCATCCCCGCCGACCGCGGCCGCATCATGATCGACGGGCACGACGTCACCAACCTGCCCATGTATCAGCGCGCGCGTCTCGGCGTCGGCTACCTGCCGCAGGAAGCCTCGATTTTCCGCGGCCTGACAGTCGAACAGAATTTGCGCGCCGTTGTCGAACTCATCGAGCGCAACAAGGACAAGCAGCAGGCGATCATCGACGACCTCCTGAACGAATTTCACATCACCCATCTGCGCAGCGCCCCGGCGATTGCGCTGTCAGGCGGCGAGCGCCGCCGTGTCGAGATCGCGCGCGCGCTGGCGACCGCGCCGTCCTTCATGCTGCTGGACGAGCCTTTCGCCGGCATCGACCCGCTCGCGATTGCGGAAATCCGCGAACTGGTCGCGCATCTTAAAGATCGCGGCCTTGGCGTTCTCATCACGGACCACAATGTCCGCGAGACGCTCGATATCATCGACCGCGCCTATATCATTCACGAAGGCGAGGTCCTGCTCGAAGGCGCGCCCGGCGAAATCGTCGGCGACAAGGATGTGCGGCGCGTCTATCTGGGCGACCGTTTCCAAATGTAAAGAGTAGAGTACGACCCGGGGGTCATGTGGCGTTAACACCGAAACTGGAATTCAGACAGTCGCAACAGCTGGTGATGACGCCGCAATTGCAGCAGGCAATCAAACTGCTGCAATTGTCGAATCTCGAACTCGCCGAATATGTCGACGACCAGCTCGAGCAGAACCCGTTTCTCGAACGCGATGAATCGCCCGTCGACGGTCCTGAGGAACGACGCGGCCAGAGAAACGAAGAACCCGAAGCCAAATCCGCTCAAGGAGAAGGCGTCGACAAGGCGAACGCGAAAGAAACCCAGGACTCCCTCGACGCCTCATATGAGGACCTCAATCCGGGCGACTCGGGCAGCGATGCGGCTTACGGCGATTATCAACCCAGCGACTGGGCTTCCGTCCAATCTTCGGGAGGCGGTTTCGAGGGCGACGACCAGGAATTCGGCGCGACCCTGAAAAAGGAAATCTCGCTCGCCGATCATCTGACCGAACAGCTGCACCTTGCGACGCGCGAACCGCAAGCCCTGTTCATCGGGGCCTATATCATCGATCTCATCGACGAGGCGGGCTATCTGCGCGAAGACCTTTCCACGATCGCCGAAAGGCTCGGCGCCGAACTTTCCGATGTCGAAGAAACGCACAAAATGATCACGAGCTTCGATCCGTCCGGCGTCGGGGCGCGCGATTTAAAAGAATGTCTGAGGCTGCAACTCATCGATGCGGACCGCTACGACCCTTCAATGCAGGCGTTTGTCGAAAATATCGAACTTCTCGCCAAGGGCGACCTGAAAGGCCTGATGCGCGCGACAGATGCCGACGAAGAAGACGTGCGCGACATGATTGCGGAAGTGCGCGCGCTCACCCCAAAGCCCGGCTACGCCTATGGCGGCGGCGTCGTGCAGGCTGTTGCGCCGGACGTGTTCGTCACGAAGTCGCAGGACGGCGGCTGGAAAGTGGAGCTCAACAGCGAGACCCTGCCGCGCGTGCTCGTCAATCAACGATACTATTCAGAGATTTCTTCAGTCAAAGGCGGCGACGAAAAAGACAAAACTTACATCGCCGAGCAGTTCGCCAACGCCAACTGGCTTTCAAAGAGCCTGCATCAGCGCGCGCAGACAATTCTTAAAGTAGCGAGCGAAATCGTCCGCCAGCAGGACGCCTTTCTCGCTTATGGCGTCAAGCATCTGCGCCCGCTCAATCTGAAGGTCGTCGCCGACGCCATCGAGATGCACGAATCAACCATCTCCCGCGTGACCTCCAATAAATACATGGCGACGCCGCGCGGCTTGTTCGAACTGAAATATTTCTTCACCGCCTCCATCGCCTCGTCGAGCGGCGGCGAGGCTCATTCCGCCGAAGCGGTCCGCCACCGCATCCGCGAGCTGATCGAAGCCGAAACCAAGGACACGGTTTTGTCCGATGACAAGATCGTTGAAATCCTGCGCGCCGAAGGGGTCGATATCGCCCGGCGCACCGTCGCCAAGTACCGGGAAACATTACATATTCCCTCTTCGGTACAGCGCCGGCGGGCGCTGTTGCAAACCGCAATCTAACCCTTTAATCCGCGGCCCCGGCGCCAATATAATAGATGGCGGAGCGGTCCTTTGGGCCGCCATTCTCAGGAGGTCTAATGGACATTCAGGTCAGCGGTAAAAACATGGATCTGGGCGACGCCCTCCAGGCTCATGTGGCGGAAAAACTCGAGGACAGCGTCCATAAATATTTCGATCGCGGCGCGGAAGCGTCCGTCACCTTCTCCAAAGAACGCCATCTCATCGACTGCGATTTGACTGCGCATCTGGCGTCAGGCGTATTTCTGGCGGCCCATGGCGAAGGCGGCGACGCCTACAGCGCCTTTGAGGAAAGCTTGGAAAAGCTTGAAAAACGCGTCCGCCGATACAAAAGGCGTCTGAAAAGCCATCACACCAACGGCAAGCCTCCCCTGCCGGCGGAAAGCGCCTCCTATTACCTGATCGAGCCTTTCCGGGACGAAGAGGAGGGCGACGATCTCTCGCAGGATGACGGGACCGATCCCGCCCCGGTAATCGTGGCTGAGACCCAGACCATGCTGCGGGAAATGACCGTCGGGGCCGCCGTCATGCAGCTCGACATCGCCGAACAACCTGCGGTGGTGTTCAAAAACGCCGCCCATGGGCGAATCAATATTGTCTACCGCCGCCGCGACGGCCATATCGGGTGGGTTGATCCGGGAGCCTCTTGAGAGTAAAGGCGGCGCCGGCGGGCCTAAAGGCCCCACCCCGGAGGGGTTATGGTTAACGAAAAACTCAATTTATTTTTCTAGTGAGGGCGGCTGCGAACCGGCAAGCTGAGTTTGCGTGAGCGTATGGGACTTCAGGACCTCTTAAGCCCTCAGGGCGTCATCCATAACCTCCGGGCGAAATGCAAGCGCGACGCGCTGCAAGCGCTCGCTGAGAAGGCGAGCGCTATTGTCGACCGTCCGGCGGCGGACATCATGGGCACGCTCCTTGAGCGCGAGCAGCTCGGCTCCACCGGAGTCGGCGACGGCGTCGCCCTGCCCCATGGCAAGATCGAAGGTTTAAGCAAGATTGTCGGCGTGCTCGCCCGCCTCGAAACGCCCGTAAGCTTTGACGCGGTGGACGACCAGCCTGTGGATCTTGTCTTCATGCTGCTGGCCCCGGCGAATGCGACGGCGGCGCACCTTAAAGCGCTCGCCAAAGTCTCCCGCCTCTTCCGCGACGCCGAAGCTCGCGAAGCGCTGCGCGGCGCCGATTCAGCCGAAGCGCTGTTCGCCATCGCCACGGCGGACCAGAAGCACCACGCCGCCTAGGCTCTTTTTTCGAATATCGTCGATTTGCAGAACGCTCGTCAGTGAACGCTGACCGGGTTCATTTCATGCTGGCGCGCCGCCGCGAAAGCAAGATCGCGGTCGCCCACAAGGGCCAGACGCTCGCCCGAAGAGGAGTGCACCGAGTAAAGAATATCGTCGGCTTCCACTTCGATCGAAAGCTCGCCATCATCATCGAGAAGGTCGTCGAGAACGTCACGCGCGGCGATTGCACGGACATAGACAAGCTTGCGCCCGCCAAGTTCTGCAAAATCGCGCGCTGACAACGGCTTGCTCTCGCCATCGTTCAAAATCGCGCCATTTTTCATCACTGTCATCGTCTTCTCTCTTTCGTTGCCTGTCGGCCGTTTCCAGCGTCCGGCTCTGCTGAGTTTCAAAGAAAACGGCTAGCAAAGCGTGAACGCCGAACGCGAAATTCAATGGTCTTTTTACACAGGAGAAAGGGCGAAGGTTCGTCCCTTTCGTGGCAAGACCGCCATACTCCGCAGTGTACAGTTTATTTAGGAACAAAACGTAACCATTCAATAACCCGTTTTACGCACGCGCGAATGTGAATTTTTCGTGCAAGGCCTATTATCGGGCTGTGGGGATCGGCCTGTTTTCTAGCACTGCGGCGAATAGTCCGGCATCCACATTGCCGCCTGACAGGGTTAACGCAACGATCTTGCCCTTCGCCTCGAATTTGCCGGAAAGGATGGCCGCAAGCGCCACCGCGCCTCCGGGTTCAACCGTAAGCTTCAGCGTTTGATGCGCGAAAACCATCGCGTCTCGCACCTCATCCTCCGTCAGGGCGACGCCGCCGCACACCAGCCGCTCCATGATCGGCAGGGTCAGCTTGCCCGGCGTCGGCGAGGCCAGCGCATCGCAGATCGTATGCTGAGAAACGTCGGCGCGGCACCGGGCGCCGTCCCGGATCGAGGCCCATGTTTCGTCAAACCCTTCAGGCTCGGCGATCCAGACTTTCGTCCCCGGCGAAACGTCTTCGAGAATCACGGCGCTGCCTGCAGTCAGCCCCCCGCCGCCGCAACAAGTGATGAACGCCTCAAGGGTTAAACCTCGCGCTTTCGCATCTTCATAGACTTCAAGCGCAGCCGTGCCCTGCCCTTCAATCGTATGGGGGTGGTCGAAAGGCGGCGCCAGCGCAAGGCCGCGCTCGGCCATGATTTTCCCGCCGACCTCTTCGCGGTCCTCGGTGTAACGATCATAGGTGATGATTTCCGCGCCGAGCGCGCGGACATTGCGCAATTTGATCGCAGGCGCGTCTTCCGGCATCAAGATGGTTGCCTTGACGCCCATGAGCTTCGCCGCATAGGCGACGCCTTGCGCATGGTTTCCCGAAGACCAGGCGAGAACCCCTGCCTTGCGCTGTTCAGGACTTAGCTGCGAGATCAAATTATAGGCGCCGCGGAACTTGAACGACCCGTAATGCTGCAGCATCTCCGGTTTGAGGAGAATGCGCCCGCCCGCGCGGTCATTGAGAATGGCGTTTTCAAGAAGCGGCGTTCTGACAGCCTTCCCGGCAATGCGATCCGCCGCAGCGCGCACGCCGTCTGCGGAAACCATATCGGCGGTCAAAACCTTCGCATCCATGAAACACCTTTGAAACAAATCAAGCTGGAGATTTTTGACGGCAAAAAGCGCCGCGGCCAAGACTTATTTCTGGCGTTGTCGCGGCAATGTCATTGCGCCGCAAGCGAGCCCGCCATGGCGAGAAGCGCTACGCCAAAAATGATCCGATAAATGACGAAGGGCGTGAAGCTCACGCTGCGCGTCAGCCGCATCAGCGCCGCAATCGCCGCATAGGCGCAGACAAAGGAGAGAACCGCCACAATGGCGGCGCTCGCCATGGTCGCGCCGGCCCCTTCTCGAACGATTTCAATAGCCGCAAAGAAGCCCAGCGCCAAAATGGTTGGGATGGCGAGCAGCATGGAAAAACGCGCCGCTTCGGGACGCGCAAGCCCCAAATAACGCGCCATAGTCATCGTGATGCCAGAGCGCGAAACGCCAGGCACGAGCGCGACCATCTGGGCAAGGCCGATGCTTAGCGCATCGCGCCAGGTAATGTTGTCGAGGCCTTCGCGCGTTCCTTTGGACCGGTCCCCATGCCAGAGCAGCGCGCCGAAAATAATGCTGGTCCAGCCAATGACGACCGGCGAGCGCAAGGCGTCGGTAATGTCGAGAAGAACGAAAACCGCGGCCAGCGCCAGGGTCGGGATGGTGGCCGCCGCAATAAACAGGAACAGTTTGCGGTCATCGCTCGGCTTGAAACGCAGCGTGTCGACGCCGCCGCGAAACAACATCGCCGTCTCCGTGCGGAAATAAAGAAGGACGGCGGCGAGCGAGCCCACATGCGCGGCGATGTCAATGAGCGGCCCCTGATCGGCCCAGCCATCTACGACAACCGGCGCCAAGATGAGATGCGCCGAGGACGAGATCGGAAGAAATTCCGTAATCCCCTGAATGATTGCCAGAACGACAAGCTGAAGAAGCGTCATGCCCCGCTCTTAAACCCGTTCCCATGGCCGCACTATGACAATATGCGGGCGGGGTGTTTTTTCTTTTACGCCCCTTGCAGCCTTAAGCGTTGGCGGCGGCCGGCGGATGATCGATCAGACCAATCTCGGCCAGCTTGCCCGCCAGAACGGTCTTGTCGAAAGGCTTCAGGATGTGATGGGCCGCGCCGGCGGCCTTGGCCAGCATGAATTGCTGATGGTCGTTCTCGGTGGCGCACAAAATGATCGCCGGCCTGTCGCCTTCGAGGCTCGCCGCTTCGCGGAGAAAATCAAGCGCGCCCATGGACGGAAGATCCCAATCGAGGAACACTGCCGCCGGCCTTTTTTCCCGGCAGACCTCGACAGCCTCGGCCGCATCGACAGCGCCCTCCGCCTCAAGGCCAAGATCAGTGATGATGCGGATCGCGATTTCCCGGATCAGTTCGGAATCATCAACGACAAGACAGGTTTTCGATGCAGTCATGGCCTTCGGGGTCCGTTCCAGAATAGCTGATCAGCCCCCGACTTTGCCGCGGCGTCGTTAGCACAGGATTAACGCCCTGGCAGGAATTTCGTTAACCGCTTTTTTACGATCCGAAAGACGCCTTGAATGTCACCACATCTTCCGCGCGTTCGACCCTGATGGCGCCGCCCCGCGACGCGACAAGCTGCGAGGCGATCAGGGCCGGCGTATATTTCGGCGTCAAATCGTTCGCATCGCCGCCGAGGGCGCGTACGAGATCGTCATTGAGCAGCACTTTTTTGCCTGTCGTGGTGATCGTGAAATTCTGGATATCCCCCTCAATGGTGACGACGCCGCCGCGCGGCACGCAATCGGCCGCCGCATAGGCGAGCACCATCAGGACTTTCACATTCTCTTTCGCCGCAAGGCCTGTTTCAATGCGCCAGTCGAGTTCGGCCTTGGTGACGGCGAAGAGGTCGGAGAGCGCCTTCTGCGCGTCTTCAAGGCTGATCTGGGCGCCAAAGCCGCCCGCGGCGCCATAAGCGAGCCGCGCATAGGAAAGGAGCGCAACGGCTTTCTGAGCCCCGTCGCGCACGAGATCCATGGCTGCGTCGCGCATGGCCCCCTCCATGGACGGATCTTCCAGAACCTCCAGGCCGGAACGCAACGCGCCGACCGGATTGATGAGATCGTGACAGACCCGCGAAGACAGGAGCGCCGCAAGCGCAAGCGAGTCGGGTTCATTGTCGTCTGGCGGGGTGAGTTTGGCGGCTTCTGACATGGGCGGGGACTCTCAAGCTAACGGGAGTCCCCTTATCCCTGATTCGCAGCCTCAGGACGCCTTAAATCGCGCTTAGCGCTTCACCCATTCGCCTGATTCGAGGCGCACGCACTGGCCCGGCCCCGCCTGATTCATCAGCTTTTCCGCCGTCAGCGCCGCCGTCACCTCGATTGTGACGCCATTGCGCCGGGCGAGATTGGCGTAAGCCGCCTTGCGCTGCTGATTGATGTCGCGCACTTCGCGGCGCAGCGCCTCGCTCGCATCAGCGCCGGTCACAACGCCGAGATAGCCGTCGGCCTGTTCGCCGACGACGCAGTTGTTCTTGGCGTTTTCGACAAGCGGGCTCGCCGCCAGAACCGGCGCGGCGGAAACCGCCAGCCCGGCCGCCAGAAGAATCACGGCCACTAGCTTCTTCAATGTCTGTTCCATCTCGCTCCCCTTAGAAAATGTCCGGATTGTCCGCAATCAGATCCTCGATCTCGCGATCGAGCCTGACGCGCACTTCCTGATCGATCTTGACGTTGAGATTCACGACAATGGGTTCGTCCTTGTCGCCCTTCAAAGTCACCGTGGTGCAGGCGAGTAGCGCCGGCGCCGCAAAAGACGCCAGAACCGCAAGTCTCCACTGTTTCAGTCTCATCATAGGGGATCGCCCTCCGCCCTGAATTCATCCAATCGGCCCAATCGGCATGCCGAACTTTTCACGGATACTAGCTCAGTCATAGGGCGAAAAATAGACGAAAATCGGCGCCAACGGCCGTCGAAGCGCTGCATTTCGGCCTCATTGTCCATCTTCCGCCCGGGCGCCGCCGTCCGGGGGCTCCGTTCTTTGCATCTGTTCGTATTGGAGCCTGAAATCCTGCGACAGCCGCGCCTGATTGATCAACGCAAGCAACGGCGCCTCCAGGCTGATCGTGTAGCGCGCCGGAATGCGCCCCTTGCCTTCCTTGATCATCGCCTGGTTCTTGAGAGTAATTTCGCCAGCCCCTTCGAGGGCCACGACAAAATCGAGATCGCCGTCAAGAGGGCCGCTGATCTCCACCCTCATCGACTCATAGCGAAAATCGCGCAACAGATCGAAAGCAACGTCCGCCTCGCCGCTGCGCTCGGACGCGGCGTCCGTACCCTTGCCCACATAACTCAAGACGCCCGGCCCCTCCGATTTGAAATAGCCGTTTTCGATGCGTGCTTTCCCGTCCTCGAAAGTGACGGGAAGCTCGCCGCTCAGGACACCCTCGCCGGAAAGCCCGTCGACATCCACATAGTCGAGGATCTTCGCAAGATCGGCGTTGTCTGCGCGCAAAGGGATAACCGCCTCGCCCGTAAACGCCGCCTTCGCGTCATAAACGCCGATGGTTCCGCCGAACCAGGGGAACTCCGCCTCAGCAAGATGAATGCTGTCGTCGCCGGGCATGTCAAACGTGATCGCGCCGGCCCCGAGCTGCAGCGCATCCATGTCGACGGCGCTTACCGTAATAGTCTGCAATCCGTCAGTGGTCACCGGCCAAAGGTTCGTAAGCTGAACGCTTCCATTAAGGCCCGAAGTTCGCGTCACCGCTCGTGTCGGACCGACGAAGGAAATCTCGTTAAACTGGAAATCCGCGCTCGAGGTCACGCCGTCCGGCGACCAGCCGAAGCGGATCGCGCCGTCCATGCCCCCTTCGGCGGCGTCGACAATGCCTTTCAGCGCCGGCGAAATCCTGTTGGGCTGCAAGGCCCCTGGCGCGAAAGCGAGATTGCCGAGGGAGAACGCCGTCTCGCCGCTCGCCGTCATCATGTCATGCGTCCCCTCGCCACGGCCGAGCCGGCGCCCTTCCGGCGTCGTCAGCGTGTAGGCGAATTCCGCCTTGCTCCCTTTAAGAGACGCTTCGCCGGCGGCGACCACAGGCGAGACCAGCCGGGCCTGACCTGTTTCCCGGAGATGCTGGGCGATGCGCAGCCGGTCGACATTCGCCGACGCGCGCAAGGTTTCGGCGTCCAGCGTGATTTCAAAACGCCCGACAACGCCGGCCATGTCGAGCGCATTATTCAACGTCATGGCGCCGCCTTCAGCCGCGCCTTTGATTTCGGTCTTTTCTTCGTTCGGACGATAGGACGCATCGATACGTATTGCCGGCGGGCGGCCTTCAGCGCGCGTCTCGCCCATGCGGAACATGGCGGTCTTCGCCGCAAGGTCGCCGGCAAGTGCAAAGACGGTTTCGCCGTTCCATGTCACAACGCCGAGCGGGCCGTCGCCATTGCATAGGGTCATGGCCGAAATACGCGTTTCGAGATTTTGCGCTTTGATGACGCCGCGACCGCGCTCGATCGTGAAACAATCGCTTTTGCTGACGATGGTCGCGCGCCGGGCGTTCATATCCGCCTTTATTCCAAAAGCGCCTGAAAAAGGCGCATCGGAAATCGTTAGCCTGCCGACTTCCAAACGCTTGAGGCCGGATTTAAGCCCGAGCGCCGCATCGATTATCGCACCATCCGACATTGCTGACAGATCGACGCGGCTGCCGGCGAGCGACAAGGGACCGGAGGCGAATTCAGCGATTTCGACGGGCGCGGCGAGACGCCAGCCGCCGCCTTCCTGCGCGAAATCAACGCCGCCCGAAGCATCGACGCCGTCGCTCTCGAGCGCAAAGCCGAACGACGACGCCATCCGGCCGCCGGACGCCTTATAGAAAGGCGCTTCGCCCTGCTGCCTCACCGTCAGCAAAGCCCCGTCCGGCGTTGCAAGCGTCAAAGGTTTCCCGCCAGCGATGCGCGCCGTCAACGCGGCCTGTGAAAAGTCGATGATGACGGCTCCGTTCAGCGCTCCCCGGCGCAATGCTGTTCCGAGAACAGCCTCCACCGGCGCGGCGCTCATCACGCTTTGCGCCGCCGGCTCGTTGAGTTCGATATCCGGCGCGGAGAAATCGAAACGCATTCGGCCAGCCAGCGCATCCGCTTTGCCGTTCGCCGCATCGCGCCAGTCCGCCGCTTCGCCGTCAAGTTTCATATCGAGATTATTCGCTATCGCTCCTTCCGTGCCGGCAGACGCGGCTTTAAGGTCTGCGGCCAGAGATATTTTTCCGTCTGCAGACAAATCCGCCGACGCCGAACCCTCCACTTCCGAAAAATGAATATCGCGCCACACGAAGCGCTTGGCCTCGAGCGTCACGGCACCTTTGCCGCCTTTGCCGATATCGTATTCGGCGTCGATGATCGCTCTCGCATTGGTGTCCGGCGCCAGAATGAACACCTTCAAGTTCCGCAGCAGAAGCCGATCGAATGGGAGCGCCGCGCCGACACCCTCACCTTCGCCGCCCGCTTCAAATCCGGCGAACGAGGCCCGGCCCGCGTCGTCGACCTTCACCCGCGCCACGCCCGGCCCGGCGCGCAGGGCGTCGGCTTTCTTTTCCGTCCATAAACGGCGCGGATGAAAATCCGCTTCGATCGCTTCAAAGGAAAAATCCGGCGCCAGTTCCGGTCCCGCTGCGACATCTTCGAGACGCGCGCCGGAAAAGCTTAATGCCGTCACGCGCGCCGCCGGATTTTCAAACCCGGCGCCGGCCATGGCGCTGCGCACCGCCCACCCCGCCATCGGCAGGCGAAACACATAGACGAGCGCGGCGAGGATCGCCGCAAGCGTCAGCAAAATCGCCAGTAAACGCGCCGCCCGCATGGTGTTACCCCACTCCCTCAAACACGACCGCCGCTTTTCTCTATTGGTTAACAACAATTTCGTTTAATCAGCGCGGTTCGGCGCTTAAGCATGCAAAAAATTGCGGGCTTTGGCGAGGCGTGCGAGGATAGAAGGCGGCGGCCGCCGGCAGGCTGGCCAGGAACTTGAATGGCGATTTGAATAGGCCCAGGAAACCGGCGGCCAGGCGCGAATGACAGGCGAGTTTGTTCATACAGGTCAAACCCTTACGGGAGGCGGCGACGCCTACTGCCCGCTTGAGCGCAAGCGGCGGGGGCCCGCGGCGCTCGCCGCGGCGCTGACCGTTCTGCTCGCTGGCGGCGTGTTTCTCGTCTTTTCCGCCATCTCCGAACCCCAACGGATCGCTGAAACGCCCATCGCCGCGACCCTGCCCGTCGCGCCCGAAACGGCCCCGGCGGCGCCGGTTGAAAAGGCGGCGGCCGAAGAGATGACCGTCGCCGAAGCGCTGGCGGAATCGCGCGCCGCCCGCGCCGGGCGCGCCGCCGAAACGGAGCGGGCGCTCGCAGGGGGTGAAGAAACGGCGGACAAGCCGGACGGTCTCGTCCCCCATCTCAAACCCGTAACCACAAGCATTGCGGACGGCGTCGTCAAAACCGCCGGCGTCGCGCCGAGCCTCAAGCCCGCGGCACCGGCGCCCAAGCCCGTTGCGCCGCCCTCGCGGCCGATGCAGCTTGGCGGCGTCGAATATGCGTCCGCTGACGACCAGCCGCCACCTTTCTTTTTTGCAAGCGACATCGTTCGTCATGATGTCAGCCGCACAGCGCCCGCCGTCGCGCTCGCCGCCGATTTGTCGCGCGAGCCGCAGGAGTTCCGCATCCGCATTAATCGCGGCGAAAACTTTGTCGACGCCTTGAAGCGCGCCGGCGTCAGCCCTGTCGACGCGAATGAGGCCGCCTACGCCTTCGGCGAATATCAAAATCTGCGCCGCCTCCTGCCCGGCCAGGAACTGGCGCTGACTCTTGGCTGGCAGAACCAGACTCTGTTCGAACTCGCCTCCGCCCATAAGGAGCCGCAAGCCCAGCTTCTCGGGCTCGAATTCCGCGCCGACCCGGAAAACCGCATTCTCCTCCGCCGCGCCGCCAACGGCGAAATCCTCGCGGAAAAAAAGACCGTGCCGCTGACGACGCGGGTCATGTCCATCGCCGGCCAGATCAACGGCAGTCTTTACCTGTCCGCCAAGCATGTGGGCGCGCCCGACCAGATCATCGCCGATCTCGCCGACGCTTTTTCCTATGACGTCGACTTCCAGCGCGAGATCTTCGGCGGCGACGAATTCGAGGCGATTTTCGAAGTCAATTACGACGACCGCGGCAAGATGGTCTCTGTCGGAGACATCCTTTATGCGCGCCTGAAATGGCGCGGCCGCTCGCGCGAGAAAGGCTATTACCGCTTTTCCGAGGACGGCGAGACGTCGGATTTTTACGACGCCACCGGCCAGAGCGCGCGGCGCCTTCTGATGAAAACGCCGATCGACGGCGCGCGGCTTTCCTCCGGCTTTGGCACGCGCCGGCACCCGATCCTCGGCTATCGCCGCGCCCATAAAGGCGTCGACTTCGCCGCCCCGCGCGGCACGCCGATCAAGGCCGCCGGCGACGGCGTTATCGAGCGCGCCAACCGCTACGGCTCCTTTGGCAATTACGTCCGGATCCGTCACGCCAACGGCTATCAAACGGCCTACGCCCATCTCAAAGGCTTTGCCCGGGGCATCCGCGCCGGCAAGCGCGTGCGCCAGGGCGACATCATCGCCTATGTGGGCACGACCGGCCGCTCGACCGGCCCGCATCTTCATTACGAAGTCCATCTTCACGGCAAGGCGGTGAATCCCCAGCGCCTCAAGATCAAGACGACAGGCAAGAAACTTCAGGGCGAAGCGCTCGACCGCTTCAAAATGATGCGCGCCATGATCGACGCCATGCGCATGCCGCCGGAAGAACGCGAGGCGCTCTACGCCCGCCAGAACAGCGGAACACAAGGGGCGCTCTGATTGCGCGATGGCGGCCTCGGCCATGGCCTGTCTCCTTAATCTTCAAAATTGATGCAAAAACGCCCGGCGCGCGGAACGCGTTCCGTCCCGGGACAAGGCTCATCATAGGGCCGCGCAGAAGCCCGTGGATGAAATAAATCCAACTTTTTTTAGCTCTCGGGCCTTGCGTCGCCCGAAAGTTGCAAGGCGAGGCGTAATTTAACCCGGCTTTCAGCGGCTGACGGCTAGGCTTGGAAGCCTTTTGTTGCGTTTGTTTATGGCGGGCCCGGATATGCCGGCGGCGAAAACCTTGCTGACTTATCTTGCGCCCGCTGCGTTTCTCGCCGGGATGGCCCATCTCGCCTGGCTTGCCGGCGCGCATTGGACCTCGTCGGCTGATGATTTTCGCCTGTTATGGCTGGCGGGCGATTTCTGGACTGCTGGCGGCAATCCTTACACAGAAGAGTTTGCGCAGACTGCGGCGGCGCAGTTCGCCGGCATCGAAAACGCGCTCTGGCTTGCGGGACCAAACTGGTTCCCTATCGCCGCAATCTTTTCCCTGTTCGATCCGGCGACAGCGGGACGCGCGTGGTTTTTCTTCAATGCGGCGGCGCTTCTCGGCGCGAGCGGCCTCAATGTCGCCACCTTCCGGAAGATGGCGGCGCAATCGACGCTTTTCGGCGACACGGAATTCGCCTCTCTTCTCAAAAGCCTGTCGCCGCTCACCCTGTTCCTGCTGCATGCAGGCTTCATAACGACAACGGAAGCGGTCAGCGGCGCTTTCGTCCTGGGAGCAGCGTCCCCGCTTGTCTATTTCGGCGCCAGCCTCCTGCTTTACGGCGCAGCGGCGAAACACGATCTCGCCGGCGCCGGCGGCGTCGCATTGTTGATGCTGCAGCCTTCCATCGGACTCATCCTCATCGCCGGGCTGGGGCTTTCCGCCTATGGGCGGCGCGCCCTCATCCTCGGCGCCATCTTCTCTTTCCTGATGGCGGTCCCAGTGCTGGCGGTGACGCCGGGGGTCGATATCGCCGCCGCCCTGATCTCCGGGGCCGGACAAACCCCAAGCGGGTCCGCAGAGGCCGCTGCCGGCCTGCGCGCGCTCCTCTCAGCCGCTGGCGCGCCGGATCTTGGCGCAATGTTTTATTTTCTCCTGGCGCTGGCCGCGGTTTCCACGGCGGGGCTTGCAGGGCGCAAACGCGCGCGCGCCTTGAAGCCCGTGGACAATCTGATGATCGCCGCCAGCGCCGCGCTTGCCGTCGCGCCGCTCCACGCTCCGAATTTTGTGCTTGTCGGGGTTTTGCTGTTTTACGCTGCCGCGCTCAGGCCGCCGCTCGGCGCGGGGCTCATCGCCGCCGCCTTCCTCTCCTGGCGCGGCGGAGACCTGCCGGGCTTCGGCCTTGTCGACGCCAGCGTTTACGCCTCGCTCGGCGCCACGGCGATGTTCGCCTTGCTGATCGGCGCCGGCTTCTTTTCACCCGCGCCAGCGCCTGTTCGCCGCCCCGCGCCGTCGCTCGGCGACAACGTGGTGCTATGGTCAGCTTTTATAAAGAAGCGCCGCAATGCTTAAGGAACGCCCGGGAAACTCTCTACGAATTCGATTTTCAGGTCCGGGAAACTGTCCACATACTGAATTTTAATGTCGGGAAAGCTCTCGACCATTTTCCATTGACCGCATTCCTCCGGGAAACTGTCGACGATTTCGACCTTCAGGTCCGGGAAGCTGTCGACGATTTGCACCTTGATATCCGGGAAACTGTCCACCACCTGTATATCGCCATGAAGCGCGACGCCGTTGAACGTGCATGCTTCTTGGTTAAAGCCGTCCCCGGCGGCGGCGGGCGCGCTCAGAGCCAGAAAGCCAATAGCGGTACAGGCAAATCGTCCGTGCATGTGATGATTTTAGGCAACAATCCGCTTTCGGACCAGCGCTAGAGGGCCCGAAAAGTCTCGCAAATGTTGACTTGAGGGCGAAAGCCCCCTACTTCCCGCTCAGCAATGCTGCGATGCAGCGCGCGCAACCGGCCTTTTTCCTTGCTGGAAGTCGGCCCCACCATAAGACGCAGCGCACATTTTGCATTCGCTTCCGGTCGAAAGACCCATTGCATTGATGACGCATCGCTTCCTCGGCGGAAGGGCGGGGCGTTGAAGAGAAACAACCCCGCCGATGCAAAAACTGGTTTACGGGCGGCGCAAGCGCGCCCCGCCAGCAAAAAAACCAAACGGAGACTGAATGTCGTTCGCTGATCTCGGCCTATCGCCGAAACTGCTCGAAGCTATTGCTGCGGCTGGCTACGAAACCCCCACCCCGATCCAGAAAGAGGCGATCCCGCCCGCGCTTGAGGGCAAGGACGTCCTCGGCATCGCTCAGACCGGCACGGGCAAAACCGCCTCCTTCACCCTGCCGATGATCGAGCGCCTGTCGAAAGGCCGCGCCAAGGCGCGCATGCCGCGCAGCCTCGTCCTCGCGCCGACCCGGGAGCTCGCCGCGCAGGTCGCGGAGAATTTCGAGAAATACGGCGTCAACCACAAGCTGACCATGGCGCTCCTCATCGGCGGCGTCTCGTTCGGCGACCAGGATGCGAAACTCACCCGCGGCGTCGATGTTCTCATTGCGACGCCGGGCCGCCTGATCGATCATTTCGAGCGCGGACGCCTCCTCCTCAATGGCATTGAAGTGATGGTCGTCGACGAAGCCGACCGCATGCTCGACATGGGCTTCATTCCCGACATCGAAAAAATCTTCAAACTGACGCCGATGACGCGCCAGACCCTGTTCTTCTCGGCGACCATGCCGCCGGAAATCCAGCGCATTACCGACCAGTTCCTTCACCAGCCGGTGCGGATCGAGGTCTCAAAGCCGGCGACCACCGCCGACACCATCACCCAGAATATCGTGCGCGTGCCCTCTAAAGACGATAAGCAGAAGCGCGCTGTGCTGCGCGAACTCATCGGCAAGGAAGACGTCAAGAACGGCATCATCTTCTGCAACCGCAAATCGACGGTCGATGTCGTCGCGAAGTCGCTGCAAAAGCATGGCTTCAACGCCCGCCCCATCCATGGCGATCTGGCGCAGTCTTTCCGCACCGAAACCCTCGACAAATTCCGTAATGACGACTTGCAGTTCCTGGTCGCGTCGGACGTCGCCGCCCGCGGTCTCGACATTCCGGCGGTGAGTCATGTGTTTAATTTCGACGTGCCGATTCATTCGGACGATTATGTCCACCGCATCGGACGCACCGGGCGCGCCGGGCGCAAAGGCGCCGCGCTGATGCTGGTGACGCCCGCAGACGGCAAACATCTCGACTCGATCCTGAAGACGATCGGCGCCAAGGAGATCGAAGAGCTCGATTTCAGCGAATTCTTCGAAGCCAACCCGGCGTCCGAAAGACCGGACAGAAAAGGCGGCCGTGACGACAAGGGCGGCAAAAGCCGCTCCCGGCGGGGCGAGCGCTCCTCCGGCGACCAGCCGAGCCGCAGAAAACCCAAAGACGCTAAGGAGCCTGCGAACGATCAGCCGGCTGTGGAAGCACAGGTCGAGCCTGAACAGGACAATGACAACCAGGCCGAGCCCAAAAAGCAGCGTGACGAGACCCGCTCGTCAAAACGCCGCCGGGGCGGCGGCGACGCCCGCTCCTCGCGCCGGCGCGAGGAAGCCGTCGTCGGCCTTGGCGATCATGTGCCAGCCTTCCTGACGCGCAAAGTCGCGCGCTAGGTTTTAACCGGACGTTAATTAGGACATTCAAGAGCCCGCAACCGCCGGGCCCGGCGTGATTCGCACGGGCCCGACCTTAGGCAATCCTTTACTGCGCTCCTTTAAGCTCTTTCCAACGGGTAAGAAACGCCCATTTGGATTTCGGGGAGCTATGAGTCCAGATACGGATACGAGTCACCGCTATGCCGAGCTTGCGCTCGCGGCGTTGAAAAAGACCGGTCTTTCGGCCAGTCCGCGCAATTACGAATTGTGGTATGCGCATGTCGAGGGCAAGAACCCTTCTCTCTCCGCGCACATCCAGAAAGCCATGGACGCTAACGGCAAGGTCAGTCAGGAAAAGGCTGACGCGCTCTATAAAAAGCTTATCGAGCAAACAGATATTTCAAACGATGTCATCGAGCTGGTGACGCGGTTTCACAACGAAGTCAGCGCTCTCTACGATATTGTCGAAGAATCCGGCGAAAACGCGCAAGGCCGCACGAAACAACTGTCCAACATTTCCGAACAGCTGCGCGAGACGACGGAAACGTACCCGGCTGTGGGGGCGCTTCTCGAGGGCGTCATTTCCGTTGCGAAGTCCATGCGCGAGGAAAACGAAAATCTTGAATCCCGCCTTGCCGCGTCCGTCGACGAGGTCAACGCGTTGCAGCGCGATGTCGAGGCGATCCAGCGCGAAGCCATGCAGGATGCGCTGACCGGCGTCGCCAACCGCGCGACTTTCGACCGCTCGCTGGGAAAACATATGAGCGAGGCGCGCGACAACGGCGAGCCGCTGACGCTGCTGCTTTGCGATATCGACCATTTCAAGAAGTTCAACGACACCTGGGGCCATCTCACCGGCGATCAGGTGCTGCGTCTTGTCGCCGAAATGATGAACGCCAATGTGAAAGGCATGGACCTTCTGGCGCGTTATGGCGGCGAAGAATTCGCTGTCGTTCTTCCGGGCACGACCATCGAAAACGCGCAAAAAGTGGCGGAAAAAATCCGCGCCGCCGTTGAATCGCGCCGTCTGCGCAAACGACGGACGGAAGAAGATCTCGGCACGGTCACCATGTCTTTGGGCGTCGCCCAGCTTCGCCCCGATGACACGATGGAAAGCCTCATCGAGCGCGCGGATACTTGCCTTTACGCGGCAAAGAGCGCTGGGCGAAACCGCGTATTCCACGAAGGCGAGCTAAGCGCGTCCGACGAGGAAAGCCCGCGCCAGGGCGTCGCCTAAGAGCCAGATTCAAAAGCCCGCAGCGCATTCAGAAACAGAATAGACAGACGTCAGTCAGCAAAGACGCCGGCGCCTCTCAGGCTCTTGATTCTTAAACTGCAGAGCCGTTGGCGCATCAATACGCCGATAGGAACGTCTGATCCCTCTATTTCGAGGACGTGTGAAGGATTTTCAGCTAGGCTCTAAACGGCGGCGCCCCCTACGTCTTCCGCCAGAATGTGAAACCGGTCATGGCCCCAATATTTTTGGGCGCCCATAACCGCAAAAGGCACGCCGAAAACGCCGTCTGCCGCAATCATCTCGCGATGGCGCTGCATGACGGCGGCGACGTCTTCGTCTTCCTGTGCTGTTTCAATGCGCGCCTTGTCCCAGCCGGCCTCATCGGCGCATTTTTCAAGCACCGCTAAATCGGAGACATCGCGCCCCTTGCCCCAGCGCGCATCCGATACGGCGATGGCGAAAGCGAGCCCCTTGCCGTCGAGTTCTGCGGCGGCGGCAGCCTTGTTTGCAGTCGTCATGTCGACATCGAACGGATTGGGCGGCTGGATCGGCAGGCCCAGGCGCATGGTCATGCGCGGCGCATCGAGGAGATAATAGGAAAGCTTCAGCCGGTTCGCGGCCGGGTCGTCGAATTTATGCCCCTCGGGCGGGCCGGTGAACGGGATCAGCTCCGCTGTAAGGCCGGCCTTGACCAGCATATGGAGTCCAAGCCGCGAATAGGGACTTCGGAAGCCGTGATAAACGCGAATACCGGTCATCGGCTTTCTTCCTTCTGTTTCGATATATCACTTTCATTTTGCAAGTTATATGGATCGACTGTAACTTGCAATAAAAAAGTCACCCGGGAGCCGCCTTGCCCAAAAAACCGACATTCAGCCGTTCGCCCTGCCCCCTGGCAGTGAGTCTCGACATTCTCGGAGACAAGTGGTCGCTGATCGTCATCCGCGACCTCTTTCGCGGCGTCACGCGCTACAATGATTTTCTGAAGTCGCCGGAGGGCGTCACTACGAACATTCTCGCCGAACGGTTGAAACGGCTTGAAGCGCACGGACTGATCTCAAAATCGGCCTATCAGGAAAATCCAGTGCGCTATGACTATGCGCTGACGGAAAAAGGACGCGCGCTGGGCCCGGTGCTGCGCGAAATCGCGAGATGGGGCAACGCCCACTACCCCGGCACCTACAAACCGCCTTTCAAAGTCGGATAAAGCTCATTCCGCGCCGGCGCGGCGCATCAGGTAATCGCGGGCTTCATTGATCTTGGCGGCGAGATAATCCGTGCCGCCCCGGTCGGGATGAAGCTGGGCGATAAGCTTTCTGTGCGCGGCGCGGATTTCTTCAAGGCTTGCGCCCGGTTTCAGGCCCAGCACCGACAGCGCCTCTTCCTCGCTGATGCGCTTCGCAGGGGGCGAAGCCGGCGGCGCCTCCTCCGTTTCCGGTGACCCGGCCCTAGCCCGCCAGGCCTCGATCGCCGTGACGCCCCCCGCCGCCAGCAGCACCATGAAGGCGAGCGGCCAGAGCTTTGCTGCGAACAGAACAGCCGTCAGCGCCAGCCAGACCACAAGCTTCATGACCGTCATGGAGCGCCCGCCCTGATCATCGCCGGCCCGCGCCAGCCGGAACAAGAGCCAGCCCGCAGCGGCGACGGCGACCAGAATGGCGAGAAAAGCAAGACCCATCAGGCCAGCATAGCCGCTTCAGGGCTGAGCCGCGATGATTTAAGCGGCCGCCGCCTTGTCGGCGTCTTTGGTTTCTTCGCCCGCCGGCAGGTTGAGCGCGGCGACAAGGGAGCGAATTTCGAGCCGCGCGGTGACATGGCTCATGGTCGACAGGCGCACCGGCGAATCGACCCCGCCGAGATCGAGGAGGGTCAGCCCGATAGGAAACAGCTCGCGGTAAATCACCCGATCGCCGAAGCCGCGCGCCAGCCGGAAGCCGATGCGCGAGGAAAGCTCATCCAGCTTGTCGCCCATATTCTTCTTGTTGCGGGCGCGGGTGGCTGAAAGGCGATTGCGCATCACCACCCAGTCGATGCCGCTGCGGTCGCCCATCATCGCCCGGTGCTTGCGCGCATCCCACACCATTTCACTGTAAAGGCTGGGACCGACCACCTTGCCGGTTTCCGGATCGACCTTCGCGAGAAGGTCGAAGTCGACGAAACTGTCATTCAAGGGGGTCACGATGGTGTCGGCGTGAAGATGGGCGAGCCGCGAGAGATGGGTGTTCGCGCCGGGACAGTCGATCACCGCGAAATCGCACTCCCCGAGAGTTTTCAGCGCGTTTTTAAGGTTTTCCGTCTCTTTCTTCTGGGACTCCGCGCGGCTGTCGAGGCTCGACGGCTCCACCTTCACCATCTCCGGAAAGATGAGCTCTTTCCCTTTGATTTCACTGAATTTTCTTCGATTCTCAAGATATCGGGTCAAGCTGCCCTGACGCAGGTCAAGATCGACCGCGCCGACCTTTTTGCCGGACTTCAACAAGGCGACGATGAGATGCATCGCCGTCGTCGATTTGCCCGAGCCGCCCTTTTCGTTCCCGAGGACGATTACGTGAGTCATAGGAAAGGTCTCTCATCGGCCTCGCGGGACCGGCATTTCATGGTTTTTGCTTACAGTTGGGAAACTCTCCCTACTTAATTTCGACTGTGAGACGATTCTAGGGCCTATGGCGATAGCGAAGACATCTGACCGGAGACGGCGCCGGGCCGGGCTGGCGGCCATCCTGGCCGCCGCCGCGGGGGTCGTCGCCCCTGGCGCTGCGATGGCGGATATGGACCTTGCGCCCTTGCGCCAGGTTCTGGACTCCGACCACCCCCGCGCCGAATTCGCCGTCTCCAACCCTTCCGACCGGATTGTCGAAGGCCGTGTCAGCTGGATCGATCTCGCCGCGGCCGAGACCGGCTACGAGTCGGCCGACCCGGCCTTGCGCGCCGAGCTTAGCGCCGCTCCTTATCTGGTGGTGTCGCCAGCCCATTTCCGCCTGAAGCCTGGGGGACGCCAGACCATCACTGTCGAAATCAAAAAAGGCGCAAAGCCGCCAAAGGGAGAAAGGCGCTCGCATCTTCTGATCGAAACGGAAGCCTCGCGCACGGCGCTGCGCAAGGCGAGCAACACCGGCCTGCAGGTCGATGTGGGGCTCGGCATGTCAGCGCCCGTGATCTTGCGCAATGGCGGCAAGGCCGATGCAAAGATCACGGACGTCAAACTCCTGCGCGACGATGAGGGCCTTTTGATGCTGGAAACGACGATTGAACCCAAAGGCGACTGGTCGAGCTATGGGCGGATGGTCGTCACTTACAAACCCAAAGACGGCGAGAAACAACTGCTCGGTATTCGCGACAATGTCGCCGGCTTCACCGACGCCGAACAACGCAAGGTGACCGTTCCCTTCGGCTTCGTCTCGCTCGGCGCAGGCGAGCTTACGGTGCGCTATGAAGGCGCGGCGGAGTATGAAGGCGTCGTTTTCGACAGCCGCGCTTTCGACATTAAACCGCCTGAAGACAATTAGCCGCGATTTTCCGCAAGCGAGAGACGTTCGCCCTCGAAACTCTCCACCGAGCAGAACAGGCCGTTCGCCTTTAGTTGGCCGCACAGCGCCTCGGCTTTGTCGCGCGCAGCGAAGCCGCCGCCGATAAGACGCAGGAACTTGCCCTTGCCTTCAATCGTCACGGCCTCAACGCGCGGCTCCAGCAAACCAAGCTCGTCAGGGTTCTCCCGCTGCAGCTTGCGCCAGCCGGCCCGGGCTTCTTCCAGATGGCGGTAAGACGCGAGATGAACGCCGAACAAAACGCTTTCGGTTTTAATGTCGCCATTCTCGGCTTCGTTTTCAAAAACGGTTTCGTTCGACGCAAAGGTCGGCTGCACAAGCCGCGGCGAGGTTTCCACAGGCACGTCGGTTTTCGCGAGCGCGGGCGAGGCGGCGTCGTCGACCACCGCTTTCGAACGCGGCGGCGTTTCGTTGCTGGCCGTGCTGTCCGGTTTCGGCTTGACGCTAAGCTGCAGCTCTTTTTCGTCAGCCGCCTGGGCCGCCTCGTCCGCCGCCGCGCGGCGGTCACGTTCGCGTTGCAAAGAAAGCACTTCATTGGCGAGTCGCGCATTCTGGGATTTCAGGCGCGCCACCTCCGCCTCCAAAGACGCGACCTGCATCTGCGCCTCTTCGACTTCCTGCGCGGAAGCCGTAAGCGGCGTTTCGTCACCGCCCCCGCCCGGAAAGGACGCGCAAGCGGAAATGAACGCACATGCGATCACCGCGCCGGTATGTCTCAAAAGCGCCAAGGGCCTATTTCTCCCTGAAATCTCTTCAAAATCCAGAATCGCCTCTATCATAGTCATCCGCCGCCGGGCGTCCAAGGCCAAGCTCCGCCAGCAGCGAAAAAAACACCTTGAAGCGGGATTTTTCAGCCGCCCGTCTCGCCCGCCTCATCTCCCGTAAAGGCGAAGGGTGTAAAGGCGAGCGCAGCTTCAGGCGCATCCTTCTCAAGAAGCCCCGCCTCATAAAAAGCCGCAGTGCCGCCCTGGGGGGCGCCTGCCATGAAGGCGAGAATCTCCTCAACGCCGTCATTGTCGAAATCGGCGTTGGCGATTTCATGAATGGCGATGGAAATATCCCCGGCGCTGATGCGCCAGACATGCCCCTGTTCCTTTTTGACACGCACATCGCCCGGCGTCGGACTCATTTCGCCGAACGTCATTTTCGCTGCAAGGTCGGCGATTTCTCCGGACCGCGGGGAGCCATTGTCGAAATAGGCGTGTTTTGCTTCTTGCGCTTCGCTCAACATGGCGAGCGTCCCGCAGGCGCGGATGAAATAAGCTTCGCGGCGCATGTCGCGTGACGTCGGCGCATACCATCCGCCAAAACGCGCCTTGCGATAATCGCGGCAATTGCCGACTTCGACCGGCGCGGCGCTCATGTCAGTCGGATGCGTCATGTTGACGGTCACTTTAGCGCCCCGCCGGTCTACAAGCGGGGCGTTAGCCATATTGCGGATTTGCTCATAAGAATAACAGCCCGCTGGAATATCCGCGAAGAAGGCGAAGTCGCCCTTGAGACAGAGCTCCCGCGCCGGCGCTCCCGTTAACTCAGCACCATCTTTGTCAGGCAGCGTTTGCGTCATCACAACGACGCCAGCGGCCGCCGCGGCGCCTGCGCCGATCAGGCTCATTTTCAACGGCGACATCTTCAAAGGCGGCTTCACAACAGCCCCAATTCCGCGAGCTTGCGCCCCAGTTCCGGCGGCGGCCCCTTGCGCGCGCCTTTTTTTAAATCCTGCGGCGCATCCTCGCCCGCAAGATAGCGCCAGCCCTGAAACGCCCGGCGCGGCTGCGCCTCGGTGAGCACATAAGCCGGATCGAGAAGGATCGCCGTTCTTTCGATTTCATCCTTGCCCGTTCTTTTTTCAAAACCGACGATTTTCTGCCGGGCGAGAATGACGCCCTTGATCACCCAGTAAATGGAGCCGCCTTCGAGAAGCTCCTTTTCGCGGCGCGGATGCATGCGGGTGACATGATCGTGAATGCGGCCGAGCCCCGCCTTTTCATTGACAGCGACCCGGTGGTCGATGCGGTCGGCAAGGTCCTCGACGCTCCCGGCGCCGGCGCAAAGTTTAACGAGATGTAGCGTCATGGACTCGCAATATAGGGGCCGCGCGCCCGGAATTCAGCCCCGTTATTCCGCCACGCGCAGGCGCGCCAGATCCCGCGCGCGCTGGCGTTTCAGATCGTGCCGCGCGGCGCGCTTCACGAGAATATAGAGAATGAAATAGGACATGGCCGCGCCAAGTCCTGCGAGCCAGATCGGCAGGTTCTCGAAGATCGTCGTAAACCGCTCATAGGTGAGGCCCATGGCCTCCGCAACGCCCGGCGCTTCCTGGCCGAGAAGGAGGATCGCCCCGACGCCGGTCATGGCGAAGGCGAGGAGCCCCGCCAGCAACGCGCCCACCGTCACGCCCATATCGGCGCGCTCTTCAGCCTTGGAGATGATCATCTTCGAGGGATCGCCGCCCAGCGCCTGCGTCGCGGCGAACAGGGCGCGGGTCCGCGCGGCGCGTTCCTCAGCCGACAAGGCTTTCTTTTCGTCTGACTTGTAGTCGTCGAAATCGACGACGGGCTTTGCGTTTAAGACGCGATCAGAAACATATTCCGGTTCACATTCCGCCGCCGGATGAACGTCCGAACTCGGAACAACAAGCGCCGCGTCGGTCGGCATCAGGAAGAGCGATTTTTCCGCCGCGCGCCGGCGCACGAGACCATCGAGCGTCACGAGTTCGTTGTTCACGAAAGCTTTGCTCCAGAGCTCGAAGGCGTTCGCCGCGCCGAGCTTGTCGCCGGCGTTCAGCTTGCGGAGCACGGTGGAGCGCCGCCAGTTGTCTTCGCCGATATTGAAAATCAGCGAGACCAGCGCGTCATGTTCATTCTGGTTTAAGGGCGCGCGAACCGTGTCGCCAATCAGCTGCTCAATTGGCTGAACGTCATCCTTCAACAGCCGTTCGGCATCGCCTTCAGTGACGCTCATGCCGTGACGCGCAGATCCTGTATGGCCGTAGCCCACGGTCCATTGCTCCGTCGGCGCATAATGCGCCGACATGCGCAGGCCCTCATACCCCTTGATCAGATTGAGACCGGTCTCTCCCGTCCGCATCAGACCCGTTCGAACCCCTCTGGCCGTCACTCCCCACTGAGGGAGTCATACTCAGGAAGCCTTGCCCGCGAAACCCGGCGCATTTCGCGGCTTCCCCCCTGGTTAATCGCCGTTAACGATTCCTACCATGCCGGGGCCCGGTTGGGTAGACGGCCCCTCGAATCCGGCGGATTTTCCGGCTCTCGCGGCGCCGAAACGGCACAGATCGGACGGCGGCCGACGCGGCTCCCTCGCCCGGGATTTTCCCCAGCGTCTGAATTCCATCTCTAACCATCTGTTTTTCAAACTTTTCCGCCGATTCGGACGGCCTCCTCGAGCGGGCGATTCTGGCACAAGTCTTGTGTGTATGGGGACGGGAAAGCCTGTCCGCAGGACGGAGGCAGGGCCGGTTCGGCCTTGATGCCGGATCCGGGCGCGGGGGCGTTTCGAGGTGAGATATGTTGGGCAACGGCATCCATAACATCATTGCAGCGGTGATCATCGCCGCGGCGATCCTGTGGACAGGCGGGTTTGGCGGCGGACGCGACGACGGCGTCATGACCGACGAAGAATTCGCCGCGTGGCAGGCGCGCGCCGTGGGCGACATCCGCAACGACATTGTCGTCAATTGCGGCTGCTGCGGCGACAAAGGGCCCCGGAGGGCCGCCGCGGAGTCTTTTTAGCGCCCCGTCCGGTTCCGACCCGGCTGGCCGGATATAATCCGGTCGCCCCACAGGAAACGCGGCGGGTTCCGACAACCGAACCCTTGCCGACGCCGCCTCCGGCGGGCGAGAGCGAACCGCCTTTGCCGCCGCTTTACGATCCTCATTGGCCGGATTTCCCGCCGGTGATCGTGCCGCCGGTCTATATTCCGCCGGGCGAGGAGCCGCCCTGCGACGAAGACAATCCCGACGATGATGAATGCGACGAGCCGGAAGAGCCCGAAGAGCCGCCGGTGGACGCGCCGGAGCCCGGCACGGCGTTTATCCTGGGGCTGGCGGGGCTCGTTTACTGGCGGTTCAGACCGGCCGGACGCCGGAGCGCCTGAGGCCCTGTCAGCAGCCTGTCTTGATTGTTTCAGTGCAGCCCATCGGCGCCATGACGGTTTCACCCATCATCCGGGCTAGAGCAAAACGATGGCGGCAAGTCCCAGAAACACGAAAAAGCCGACAATATCCGTGATCGTCGTGACGAACACCGCCGAGGAGACGGCGGGGTCGGCGCCGGCGCGCTGCAGGCCGATGGGAATGAGAATGCCGGCAAGGCCCGCCGCCAGAAGATTGATGATCATCGCTGCGCCGACAACGCCGCCAAGGCGCATCGCCTCGCTCTCCCCGCCCCAGCCGCTCATGTAAAACCACACGCCCGCAAGCGCGCCCATAATGACGGCGAAGATGACGCCATTGAGGAACCCCACCAGCGCCTCGCGAAAGACAATGCGCGCGGCGTTGGAGGCGGTGAGGTCTTTCGTGGCGAGCGAACGCACAACAACGGTCAGCGTCTGGGTGCCCGCATTGCCGCCCATGGAGGCGACGATGGGCATCAGGATGGCGAGCGCCACCACCTGGCCGATGGCCGCGTCGAACAGCGCAATGACTAGCGAGGCGAGGATCGCGGTCGCAAGGTTTACGGCGAGCCAGGAAAAGCGCGAACGCACCGTTTCGAACACCGTGTCGGAAAGACCAGTGTCGGCCTCGACGCCGCCAAGCGCGAGCATGTCTTCCTGGGTTTCCTCGCGCACCATCTCGACAACGTCGTCGACGGTGATCATGCCGATCAGCCGTTCGGCGTCATCGACGACAGGCGCGGAGATGAGGTTATATTGCTCGAAGAGATAGGCGACTTCTTCCTGGTCCATCACCGCCGGCACGGGATGCATGTCCCGGCTCGTCATGATGGTTTCAATCACCGTGTCCCGCGGCGATTTCAACAGCGTCGACAGTGGCACCGAGCCCACCGGCTTGAACGCCGGATCGACGACGAAGACTTCGTAGAACCGGTCCGGCAACTCCTCCGTGCCGCGCAGGCGGTCGATGATCTGGCCGACGGTCCAGAAAGCCGGCGCCGCGAAGAACTCGCGCTGCATGAGGCGCCCGGCGCTTTCCTCCTCGAAATCGAGCGCGGCCCGAAGCGCCAGCCTGTCCTCGATGGTCGCATAGGACAGAATCTCGGCCTGCTTTTCCGCGTCGAGATCCTCAAGAAGGAAGGCCGCATCGTCGGTGTCGAGTTCAGCGACGGCCTTGGCGACTTTCGCCGGCTCCATCGCCTCGATGATGTCCTCGAGAAGGTCCTCTTCGAGCTCGGCCAGCACCTCCGAATGAAGCGCGCCGCCGAGGAGCGTAATCATCCCCTCGCGGTCTTCTTCCTGCAAAAGACCGATGAGGTCGGCGATGTCGGCGGGGTGGAGTTCGCGCGTGAGGCCCTCGAAGGCTTCAGCGTCTTCGGCTTCGATGGCGTCCGCAACCGCGCGCACGAACTCCGGCGACAGCGTGCGGTCTTCCGCAAACTGAGCGTCGCTATCGGACGTCTCGTTTTCCGGGCGCGCTTCTTCTTCGATGGGCGCGGTTTCGCTCATGGCTGCCCCTCGCTCTTTCGGCTTCGGTCCGGTGGTTGGGATTGCCTTGGCCTGTTGCTAAGCCAGCCCATTTGCGAAGGCAAGCGTTTCAGGAACGCCCGGGCTAATCGCGAAAGTTAAAGACGCCGCTGAGGATGACCGACGCCGTGACGGCCCATAAAACTGCGGCGACCTTGGTCGCGAGCCAGATTTTCTGTTTCAGCTTGGGATCGGTCGGCGCGCCGGGATCGGCGCCTTCGACGCCGTCGTCCTCGGCCTCCCAGCGGCTTTTGATGTCGATCGGCAGGACGGCGAGAAACGAGACCCACCACCAGACGATATAGATGACGATTGCGCCGGCCCAGTTCATCAGCCCGTCCTATGAATATGGGTGACGATGACCGGGCGCTTGCCCCAGACATCGTCGTAATAAGCGCGCGCCGCCCGTTTGACCGCCAGCATCACCGCCTCGTCGTCCCGGCGCTTTGTTTTCGGCAGGCCGAGCACCGCGTCTTCGATGTCGTCGGCGAGATCCGCCGGCTCCTCGCCTTCTTCTTCGTCGACAACGCCAATGCCGGAAACGGAGACATCATCGACAAGCGCGCACTGCTTGTCAAAAACAAGAGAGACCGCCAGCAGCCCCGCATAGGAAAGTTTGCGGCGCTCCCGCATGGGCATCGCGCCGTCCGGCAAGAGGACGTCGCCATCGAGATAGATGCGCCCCTCGGGAACCTCGTCGATGCGCTCCGGCCCGTCCGGCGCTATGCGGATCAGATCGCCATTGCGCGGCGCAAAGGATTTCTGCGCGCCGAGCTCCAGCGCGAATTCCGCATGCTCCTCAAGGTGGCGCGCCTCACCATGCACCGGGATGGCGATTTCCGGGCGCGCCCACTCATACATGGACCTCAATTCTTCACGGCAGGGATGGCCGGAGACATGCACGAACTCATCCTTTTCGGTGATCACCTTGACGCCGAGCTCCACGAGATCGTTCTGGAGATTGTAAATCTCGCGGTCATTGCCGGGAATGATCTTCGAGGAAAAGATCACCGTATCGCCGTCTGACAGAATGAGATCGCGGTGATCATTGCGGGCGATGCGCGACAGGGCCGCACGCGGCTCACCCTGGCTGCCCGTGCAAAGGTAAAGCACATGCTGGCGCGGCAGATGGCCGGCGTCCGCCGGTTCAACGAAACGCAAGCCCTTGGGCAAAAGCCCCACCTCTTCGGCCGCATCGACGATGCGCAGCATGGACCGGCCGAGAAGGCAGACGCTGCGGTCTGCCGCGGCGGCGGCCTCGCAGATCGAGACGACGCGCGAGACATTCGACGCGAAAGTCGTCACCGCGACCCGGCCTTCCTGCTTCGCGATGAGCTTGGTCAGGGATTCCCGCACGGCCGATTCGGAGCCGGATTCGCCTGATGACAACACGTTGGTCGAATCGCAAACCATGGCGAGAAGCCCGTCATCCCCAAGCTTTTTAATCGTGCTGCTGTCGATCAGCGGCCCGAGCGACGGAGACTTGTCGATTTTCCAGTCGCCGGTGTGCAGCACCGTTCCGAGCTCGGTTCGGAGGATGACGCCGCTCGGCTCCGGAATGGAATGCGTGAGCGTCACATATTCGATGTCGAAAGGCCCGAGCGTGAAGCGGGCGTTCATGTCGATGATATTGAGCTCAACATTGGCGCCGCCATATTCAGCGAGCTTGCGCTCGACCAGCGCCGCCGTGAAAGGCGTCGCATAGATCGGACAGCCGAGCTTCGGGGCCAGAAGCGCCACGGCACCGATATGGTCTTCATGACCATGGGTCAGCAAGAGCCCGTGCAGCGCTTCTTTTTCTTCAAGAATATAGGTCGGGTCCGGACAAATAAGATCGACGCCCGGCGTCGTCAGATCGCCGAACATGACGCCGCAATCGATCATGATCCATTGCCGGTTGGCCGGCGACCCGACCCCGTAAAGGTTCATGTTCATGCCGATCTCGCCGGAGCCGCCGAGCGGCAGGAATACAAGCTCTTTACGGGACATCAGCGCGCCTTCAGCCTTTTCGAGATCTCGTAAAGCCCGCGAATGGTGAGGTCATGGTCGAAAATATCGATCGTTTCAGTTTCGCCTTCAAAGAGCGAAGCGATGCCGCCCGTGGCGACGACTTTCATGGGCGCGCCATATTCGGCCTTGATGCGCGCGACAAGTCCGTCGATGAGCGAGATATAGCCCCAGAAAACGCCGGTCTGCATGGCGCCCACAGTATCGATCCCGATGGTTTTCGGCGGCTTTTCAATGGCGATGCGCGGCAGGCGCGCCGCAGCCTCATGCAGGGCCTGCATGGAAAGGTTGATGCCGGGCGCGATGACCCCGCCTTCGAAGCCGCCGTCTGCGCCGACAATGTCGAAATTGGTGGCGGTGCCTGAATCGACGACGACCAGGGGCCCGCCATGGGCGGTGAAGGCGCCGACGGCGTTAACGAGCCGGTCCGCGCCGACCTCGGAGGGTTTCGTAATCCGCACGGCGACGCCCGGCACATTGTCATGGCCGATGACGAAAGGCTCGCAGTTGAAATAGCGCCGGGAGAGATTGCGCAGATGGAACAGCGACTGCGGCACCACGGTCGAGATAATGCATTCGGAAATGTCTTCGAGCCTGTAGCCGGCGAACTCCATCAGCTGCGACAGCCAGACCGCATATTCGTCGGCCGTGCGCGTCGTGGACGTCGACGCGCGCCATTGCCCCGCCGGCGTTTTGTCGCCGTCGAAAAGCGCAATGACAGAATTGGTGTTGCCGACATCGATGGCGAGCAGCATGGAGCCGATCCTTAACGTCCCTTAGTTTCCTCTGCGGGCGAAAAACACATCCCCGGCGGCGATTGTCCGCCTTCCGGCGGGCGAGCGCAACACCAAGGCGCCGGTTTCATCGAGCCCCTCAAAGACGCCCGAAAGCTCTTCATTCGGCAGGCGCACGGTGATATCGACGCCAAGCCCCACGGCGCGGGCGAGCCATGCGTCCCGGATCGGGGCGAAGCCTTGCGCCCGCCAGAGCCTGTAGAACGTCCAGAAATGATGATCGAGCCGTTCGGCGAGCTTTTGCGGCGCCGGCGGTTGCGCGGCATGGTCCATAAGACGCGCCACAGGATAAGGAAGCCCCTCGGGCGCCGTGACGATATTGACGCCGACCCCGATGGAAAGGGCGGCTCCCAGGCTTTCAAGCAGGATGCCGGCGCATTTGGCGCCGTCCAGCAAAACATCATTGGGCCATTTCAGTGCGATCTTCTCCTCGGGCATGAGCTCGTCCAGCACCGACGCCAAAGCGAGAGCGACAATGAAGGAGATCTGTCCCCAGCTTGCCGGCAGCGCGTCCGGTTTGAAGAGAAGCGTGCAGGCGAAATCGCCTGTTTGCTGTTCCCAGCCGCGTCCGCGGCGCCCGTAACCGGCGGTCTGCGCCAGCGCAAGGACCCATAAGGGCCCGGCCTCGCCCGCCTCCGCGCGGCGCCGCGCTTCCGCGCTCGTCGAATCGAGCGTGTCGAAAATCTCAATCGCGGTTCCGGAGGGAAACTTCGCCACGCTCTAGAAGAGAGACGCCGCAGCGGTCTCGGCAAGCTGGCGCAGCGTCCCCATGCCGACCGTCAAGAGCGGGAACATGAGGATCGCCGAGCCCCAGGCGGCGACGGCGAGCGCCGGCCCGTGATCGCGTTCGAAAGCCGGCGCCGGCTCGTCGAACCACATGAACCAGACAACGCGCAGATAATAGAAGGCGGAAATCGCGCTCGCCGCGACGCCGATCACCGCAAGCCAGATGAGGTCCGCATCGACGGCGGCGAGGAACACATACCACTTGCCAAAAAAGCCGGCTGTGGGCGGTACGCCCGCCAGGGAGAACAGAAGCACGGTGAGGATCAGCGCCATGGGCATGTTGGTGCGCGAGAGCCCCGCGAGATCGGAAATGTTTTCCGTCATGCCGCCGCGCCGGCGCATCATCAGAATGATCGCGAAAGTCCCGACTGTCATGACGATATAGATCGCCATATAGATCAGCACCGAGGAAACGCCCGAAGACGTGCCCGCGGCAAGGCCGACCAGCGCATAGCCCATATGGCCGATGGAGGAATAGGCCATCAGGCGTTTGATGTTGGTCTGGGCGATGGCCGAGAAGGCGCCGATCGCCATAGAGGCGACGGCAATGATGGCGATCACCAATTGCCAGTCGCCGACGGCTCCCGGGAAGGCCATCATCAGGGCGCGGGTGAAAAGCGCCATGCCGGCGAGCTTCGGCGCGGCCGCGAAGAACGCCGTCACCGGCGTCGGCGAGCCTTCATAGACGTCCGGCGTCCACATGTGGAACGGCGCGGCGGAGACCTTGAAGGCGAGGCCGGAAATCATGAAGACGAGGCCGATGATGAGCCCGGCGTTATCGCCGCCCGCGGACGCCGCTTTGGCGATTTCCGTGAACAGGGTCGAGCCCGTGAAGCCGTAGACCAGCGAGGCCCCGTAAAGCAGCATGCAGGAGGAAAGCGCGCCAAGAACGAAATATTTAAGGCCCGCTTCCGTCGAACGGCGGCTGTCGCGGTTGAAGGCGGCGAGGATATAAAGCGCGAGGCTTTGCGTCTCGATGCCCATGTAAAGCGAGATGAGATCGGTCGCCGACGCCATCAGCGACATGCCGAGCGCGGCCAGGAGGATCAGCACCGGATATTCGAACCGGCCGAGTTTCTCGCCGGCGAGATATTTGTCGGACATTAAAATCGCGAACGCCGCCGCACCGAAAATCAGCACCTTGGCGAAGGTCGAAAAGGCGTCGATGCGGAACGCGCCGTCGAAGATGGAAGCGGTGGATCCGGCGCCGGGCGAAAACGCCGCCAGAAGGGCGCAGACGATCAAAAGGCCCACCGAGGCGAGCGAAATCTGCGGCGCGGCCTTGTCGCCCAGAAACACGCCAGTGATGAGCAGGACCATGGCGCCGATCGCAAGCGCCAGTTCCGGCCAGGCATAGGAAAGAGTTTCGAAGAGCGTCATCAGCTTGCTCCGCCGGCAGCGAGCGCCGCATCGTAATTTTCAATCAGGAGATCGACCGCCGGGCTGAAGACGTTGAGCGCCGGGCCCGGATTGAAACCGAGATAAAGCGCGAAGGCCATCAGAACGCCGAGCGTCACGAGCTCGCGCGTGTCCACATCGGGGATCGCTTTAAGCGCATCCTTTTCGAGCTTGCCGTAAATCACCGCGCGGTAAAGGCGCAGCGCATAGGCCGCCGAGAAGATGACGCCAAAAGCCGCAAAGAAGGCGATCCAGCTGTTAAACTTGAAGGCGCCGGTCATGGTGAGGATTTCACCGACGAACCCGCTTGTGCCGGGCAGACCCACATTGCCGAGCGTGAAGAAGAGGAACAGGAAGGCGTAAAGCGGCATGCGGTGAACGAGCCCGCCATAGGCCGCAATCTCGCGCGTATGCATGCGGTCGTAAACGACCCCGACGCATAGGAAGAGCGCGCCTGAAATAAAGCCGTGGGAGAGCATCTGGAAAAGACCGCCTTCGATCCCCTGCTCCGTGCCGGTGAAAATGCCCATGGTCACGAAGCCCATATGGGCGACGGAGGAATAGGCGATGAGCTTTTTCATGTCTTCCTGGGCGAGCGCCACGAGAGACGTGTAAATGATCGCAATCACCGAGAGCGCAAAGACGAAAGGCGCGAAGTCGGCGCTCGCCAGCGGGAACATGGGCAGCGAGAAGCGCAGGAACCCATAACCGCCCATCTTCAACAGGATCGCCGCCAAGACGACCGATCCCGCCGTCGGCGCCTGAACGTGCGCGTCGGGAAGCCAGGTATGCACCGGCCACATGGGCATCTTCACCGCGAAAGAAGCGAAAAACGCGATCCACAGCCATTTCTGCGCGCCCGCCGGGAAGTCGACCTGCTGAAGCGTCGGAATATCGGTGGTGCCGGCCTGCGCATACATCCACGCCATGGCGATGAGGAGCAGGAGCGAGCCGAGGAGCGTATAGAGGAAGAATTTCAGCGAGGCGTAAATCCGGCTCGGGATCGAATAGCCGGCGAATTCCTTGGTGCCCTTCGAGCCCCAGACGCCGATGATCAGGAACATCGGAATGAGGCTGCCCTCGAAGAAGAAGTAGAAAACGAAAAGGTCGAGCGCGCAGAAGACGCCGATCATCAGCGTTTCGAGAACGAGAAAGGCGATCATGTAATCGGCGATGCGCGACTTCACGGAATTCCACGACGCCATGATGCAGATCGGCATGAAGAATGTCGTCAGGAGAACGAACAAGATCGAGATCCCGTCGACGCCCATCTTGTAATTGATGCCGCCGCCGAGCCAGGGAACCTCTTCCACCAGCTGATAGCCGGCGATGGACGGGTCATAGAGCGCGTAAACGCCGAGCGAGAGAACGAAGGTCGCGGAGGTGAAGATCAGCGCGACCCAGCGCGCGACCTTGTCCACCTGCGCCTGCTCCTCGGGGGCAACCGTTCCGTCTTCGCCCGTCCCCGTCAGCATCCGGCGCAGCATGATGAAGAGCGCGCCGACGAGCGGCGCAAACGTAATAAAGGTGAGCCAGGGCTGGTTGGCGAAACTTTCAGTCATTACTGGCCGCTCCCCGCCCGGACGAGAATGAAGGTGACGAGCAGCGCAATGCCCACCAACATGACAAAGGCGTAGTGATAGACATAACCGCTCTGCATTTTGACGATGCGGCGCGCGCCGGCGGCGACGACCGCCGCGATGCCGTCGGGGCCGACCCCGTCAATGGTCTTGCCGTCGCCGTCCTTCCAGAGGAAACGGCCGATGGCGTAGGCCGGCTTCACGAAGATGAAGTCGTAGATCTCGTCGAAATACCATTTGTTCTTGAGGAAGGCGTAGATCATGCCGCCCGGACGCAACATGCCGGGTTTCAACGGATCGCCGCGCAGATAATGCCAGCCCGCCGAGAACGTGCCGATGAGCATAGCGAGGAAGGGCGACCAGAGGACCCAGCCAGGAATCTCGTGATGGCCGCCGCCATGTTCCTCTTCGGCCGCGCGCTCGTCAGCCGGAGCGTGGTCCGCAGCCTCGCCGTGGGCTTCCTCGACATCATGCTCGTCACGCATGGCCGTAACTTCTTCGGCGTTCAGATGATCCGCGGTCGACGCTGTTTCTTCATGGCTTGCTTCGGCGGAATAAAGCGCGCCGTTCCAGAACCTGTCCGCGTTGGAGCCAACGAAAGAGCCGTAAAACACAATGCCCGCAAACAAGGCGCCGATAGCGAGCGGCACGAGCGGCCACATCATCGTATCGGGCACGGCGTGGGGATGTTTGCGAATATGTTCGGGCGCGCGCGACGGCCCCCAGAAGGTGAGGAAAATAAGGCGCCAAGAATAAAACGCCGTCATCACCGCAGCAAGAATGCCCAGCGTGAAAGCGAAATAGCCGAAAACCTTGCCCGCTTCGCCGCCAAAGAAGGCGCTTTCAAGGATCATATCCTTGGAGACGAAACCGGCCGTGCCGAAAGGCGCGCCGAAAAGCGTCAGGCCCGGAATGCCGACGCCGGTAATCGCAATCGTGCCGATGACCATCAGGATATGCGTGAAGGGCATCAGCTCTTTGACGCCGCCCATCTTCTTGATGTCCTGCTCGTGATGCATGCCGATGATGACGGCGCCCGAGCCGAGGAAAAGGAGCGCCTTGAAGAAGGCGTGCGTAAAGAGGTGGAACATCGCCGCTCCGTAAGCGCCGACGCCCGCCGCAAAGAACATGTAGCCGAGCTGCGAACAGGTGGAATAGGCGACGATCTTCTTGATGTCGTCCTGCAAGAGGCCGACTGTCGCCGCAAAGAAGGCCGTCACGGCGCCCACGAGCGTCACCATGGCGGCGGCGTTCGGCGCGTATTCGTAAATCACCGAGCAGCGGCAGACGAGGAAGACGCCGGCGGTCACCATGGTCGCGGCGTGGATCAGCGCGGAGACCGGCGTCGGCCCCTCCATAGCGTCGGGGAGCCAGGTGTGCAGGAGGAACTGCGCCGACTTGCCCATGGCGCCGATGAACAAAAGGACGCCGATAACCGTCAGCGCATGGAAATCCCAGCTGAGGAAATGGATGGTCAGTTCCTGAATGGGCGCGCCTTCGGCGGCGCGCCATGGCGTCGCCACCGCGTTCGCAGCCACCGCCTGGAAAACTTCGTCGAACTGGATCGTGCCGAACACATAGAAGATCGCCATGATGCCAAGCGCAAAGCCGAAATCGCCGACCCGGTTGACGACGAACGCCTTGATCGCCGCGTCATTGGCGGACTTCTTGTTGAACCAGAAGCCGATGAGAAGATAGGAGGCGAGGCCGACGCCCTCCCAGCCGAAAAAGAGCTGCAGGAAATTATCCGCCGTCACCAGGGTGAGCATAGCGAAGGTGAAGAGCGAGAGATAGGCGAAGAACCGCGACTGCTCGCCATAGTCCTTCATGTAGCCCATGGAATAGGTGTGAACGAGGAAGGAAACCGAGTTCACGACAATCAGCATCACCGCCGACAGGCTATCGAGCCGCACCGACCAGGTCGCGACGAAATCGCCCGAACCGATCCAAGTAAAGAGTTCAATCGTGCGCGCATGCGCTTCGCCGCCGAAAACCGGGGTCACATTAAAAAACAAGACCCAGGAAAGGATCGCCGCGATGAGCACGAACGCCGTCGTTAAAAGCTCCGCCGCGCGAGGCCCAAGCGCGCGCCCCACAGGCATCGCCAGCATGGCGCCGAACAGCGGCAGTAAGACGACAAAGGGTTCCCAGGTCATGCGCGTCAGTTCTTCATCAGGCTTGCGTCATCGACCGCGATGTCGCCGCGATTGCGGAAGAAAGCGACGAGAATAGCGAGCCCCACGGCCGCTTCCGCCGCCGCCACGGTCAGCACCATAAACGCAAAGACCTGCCCCACGAGATCGCCGAGAAACTGGGAGAAAGCGACGAAGTTGATGTTCACCGCCAGCAGCATCAACTCAATCGACATCAGGATGACGATGACGTTTTTCCGGTTGAGGAAAATGCCCGCCATGCCGATGGCGAACAAGATCGCCGCGACGGAAAGATAATGCCCTAGCCCGATGTCCATGTCTCAAGCGCCCCTTAGGAAAGCCCCTGGCCCGGCTTGATGTCCACAAGCTCGTAGCCTTCTTCGCGTTTGCGGCCGATCTGCTTCGCCGCATCCTGTTTCTTGATCCCTTCACGCGTGCGGAAGGTGAGAATGATCGCCCCGATCATCGCCACCAGAAGCACCATGCCGGCGATCTGAAAATAATGGACGTAATCGGTGTAGAGGATGAGCCCCAGCGCCTCGATATTGGTCGGGCCGTTGGGATCGGCGACGGTTTGCGCCGCTGTCGGCGACGGATGGGCCCGGGCGAGCTCGGCGTCGGCAGGAAACGCCCAGACGCCGACCACCATCATCAGTTCGACCACAATGAGGCCCGCAATCATGAGACCGTAAGGCATATATTGCAGAAAGCCCTGTTTCATCTCGACGAAATCGACGTCGAGCATCATGACGACGAACAGGAACAGGACCGCGACCGCGCCCACATAGACGACGACGAGAACCATGGCGAGATACTCCGCGCCCATGAGCACGAACAGCCCGGCGGCGGAAATGAAGGCCGAAATCAGGAACAGAACTGAGTGAACGGGATTCTTCGCGGCGATGACCATGAAGCCCGAGAAAACGGCGAGAACAGCAAATATCCAAAAAGCAGCGGCGGCGATCATCTTAAACCTTGCGGTCGAATAAAGCGTACACGCTTGATGAAACAGCGCCGGACGGCGCCTTTGAAACTGGCGCGCCCTCCCCCTTTAAAACCGCTCAAAAACAAGGGCGACTCAAGACGGGGGGCGCATTCGCTGGCGCTTTTAGAGGCATTGGATGGACTTTGCAAAGGGCTTGGACCTGAAAATCCGTGGGAATCCGGGACTTATCGCCACGCTCCATGAGAAAGGGTTTGGGCGGGCCGAAACGCGGCCCCGGCCAGCGGGCTTGGGGACTACTCGGCGGCTCCGAGGCTTGCCAGATAGGCGGCCAGATCATCGACCCGGTCCGCCTCGACAATCAGGCTCGGCATCGACTGGTGCGGAGACCGCAAAAGGGCGGCAAGCGCCTGCCGGGTCATGTCCGGGCGGTTCGCCAGCGCTTCGAATGACGGCGCGGCGGGGTCGGGCGATTCGATCTTTCCCGCCTCCACGGCGTGACAGGACGCGCAAGCCTCGCGCGCATAGGAAAGGCCGACGCTTGCAGCGCCATAATCGCCATGGGCTGCAGGCCCCGAAGCGTCAGAGCCGCTTTCAACGGCGCAGGCGCCAAGCAGAAAAGCGGCAAGGCCGAGCGCAGCCGCTTTCGCAAATGGGCCAGACAGGCCGTTCCCCGTTCTGTTGCTGATGATCCGACGCACCATATTTTTCCCCATACGCCCCTGAGCGCTATGGAGTTAATCACAAGACGGGGCGCGGCGCCAATCAGGCGGCCGGCCGGAATACAGTTCTGGCGGCCCTGGAAAACGACCGAAACAGGGGCGGGAGAGCTATTGCTTGCCCCACCCTACTCGACGGCGAGCCAGGAGGGGGCTTCGATCGGCGCGGCCCCTTTTTCATACACCCAGACGCCGTCGCGCTCTTCAAAATTGTTCTCGGCATAGACCGCCTTGCAGGGCGCATTCGCCATGGTTTCGATATAGCGCCCGACAATCGCGCCCTTGCCCGTTTCGTCGAGCGTTTTCTTCACCACATTGAGCATGGCTTGCTCCGCTCCATAACCGAAGACCCGACAACTGAGGACGAAAATCGGGATCTCCACCGCTTCGCCCGTTAAGTCTGCGACAAGAACCGAAATCACCCCCATATCACCGAAACGATCCGCCATGCTTGCAAGATAGATCCTGTGATCCTTGCTATCGCGCCATTCGTTCATCTGCGCGAAGGTGGTGCGCGATCCTTGCATGTTGAACTGGTTGGTGCGGTTAATGAGCTCCGTCGCGCGCGCAATGTCTTTCTTTCCCGCTTCCCAGATTCGGATTCTCAAACCGAGCGACGCGAACATCGCGCTTTCATCCGGCGCATCCGCAGTCTGCTCTGCCGTGAAAGCCTCGCGCTTGGCCCGGTCATGATACATCTGGGTGCGGTCCATATCCGGCTCGTCGCCGAGCAATTGCTCCCACAAGGCGAAAGCGCGCCAGGTTCGTTCAACCGTCGGGTCGTAACAGAAGATTTCCGGATGTGCGTCTTCGACCATCGCGCGTTCGTCGGCGCGATCGTCGATAAAGATGAAATCCTTGGTCTTAAGATTGAGGGATTGCTGAATGGCCGAAAAAGCGGCGACTTTCGGCGTCCAGGCGATGTAGCTGTAGACGAAGTCATCCTCGCTTAAGACGCCGCCGGTCCAATGAACGTTTTTCGGATCGTTCTTCGACGCGACGGCGAGCAGCACGCCCTTCTTTTTCAGCCTTGCAAGCAAATGCTGGCGGTCGGCGAAATGGGAAACCGCGCCTTCTCCGATGACGCCGTCCCACAGCGTGTTGTCAAGATCGCACACGATCAGCTTCTTGCCGTGAAGATTGCCGAGCGTTTCAAGGATCAGGTCGTATTCGCCGGCGACTTCGGCCCCGAACCTTGCCGGATGCTGCAGGCCGTAAACATGAAAATAGCGCCCGAGCTCGCTGTCGCTGGCGCGCGCGCGCAAGGCGCATTCATCGAATTTGTGCACATGCGGAAAGGTGTTTTCATTAAGCCCGGCGATCAGCGCGTCTAACCGCGCGTCTATCTCCTTGCGCACGCTCTCGCGCAAACGTGCCGTCAGCGCATGTTTCAAGGCAAGCGACCGGGTCGTCTCATCGCGCAGGATGACCGCAGCGTTGTGAATGAAAACCGGGGCGGCGAATGTCGACGCCAGCGCCCCGGCGACAGGCGCAACTCCCTCGAAAATCTGATCGATGCGCTGTTTGCGCCAGTCCGCCCCCTTCAAAGCGTTGCGCACGCGCAAGATGTCGGTGAAGCCATGGGCGAATTCATAGGTGAAGGGGCTGTAAAAAACCGCGTCGAATTTCTCGTCGCGCAGCGCCTTGACGCCGGCGACCAGTTTCGCCGGGTTTTTATCGGTCAGGAAATGCGGCGCCAGACCGACGCCCATCTCCAGCGTCTTGCCGGTCAGAAAGGCGGTCACATCGAGATAAAGACAGTCGCCGACGAAAAGCACGCGCAGTTCTTTTCGAACCGGCAGCGACAAAGTTTCAATCAACGCATCGAAAGCGGCGGCGATATGGGCGCATGAGACTTGAGACGCTTCGCCAAGAGAGCGCAGCAGGACGTCCCTGTCGCTGGTTACAAGGCGGCGGATGAAATCATTGCGGGTTTGCGCATCGTCGCCCGGCAAATAGGCCATCTTCGCGCGCTCGCCCAAATAAAGCGTGCGGAAAACCTCGTCGCCGTCGGCGAGCCAGCGAATGAAATAGTCGATGAGAGAAAGATGCTCGCGCCGGGCGAATTCAGCGGCGCTCTCCGGCGAGGCGCCGATTTCATCACGCATGCGCGGAACCAGCCGGACAGTTTCCAGAAGGGCTTCGGCAAGCGCATCCTTTTGCGCGGTCAGCGCCTCCCGGACCTCGCTTCCGACGCCCCCGTTCATCGCGCCCTACCTGTAGGGCGCGTCAAGTTCGAGATTGCGCGCAATCTCGCGCTCCCAACGGTCGCCATTCGCAAGCAGGCGTTCCTTGTCGTAGTAAAGCTCTTCGCGGGTCTCGGTGGCGAATTCGAAATTCGGTCCTTCGACAATGGCGTCGACCGGACAGGCCTCCTGACAAAAGCCGCAATAGATGCATTTCACCATGTCGATGTCGTAACGCGTCGTGCGGCGCGAGCCGTCGTCGCGCGGTTCGGCCTCGATGGTGATCGCCTGCGCCGGACAAATCGCCTCGCAGAGCTTGCAGGCGATGCAGCGCTCTTCCCCGTTCGGATAGCGGCGCAGCGCATGTTCGCCGCGAAAACGCGGGGAAAGCGGGCCTTTCTCGAAGGGATAGTTGAGGGTCGCTTTCGGGGTGAAATAATATTTCATGCCAAGACCGAACGCCTTGATGAAATCAAGGAGCATGAAGCCTTTCAACGCCTGTGCGATGCGCGCCATATCTAGCTTCTCCAGCTTTGAAGGTAATCGACCGCGCCCGGGAACATGATCAAAACGCCGGCCACCAGGACGACCCAGACGAGCGACAGGGGCAGGAAGATTTTCCATCCGATGCGCATCAGCTGGTCATAACGGTAACGCGGGACAAGGGCCTTCACCATGGCGAAAAGGAAGAAGAAAAAGACGACCTTGAGGATGAACCACAAGACCGGCATGGGCCCCGCATTCAGGAAATCGAGCGGGATCGGCGAATGCCAGCCGCCGAAAAAGAGCACGGTCATCATCGCGCACATCAAGACGATATTGGCGAGCTCGCCGATCATGAAGAGCAGGAACAGGGTCGAGGAATATTCCACCTGATAGCCGGCGACGAGTTCGGATTCGGCTTCCGGCAGGTCGAAGGGCGGGCGGTTGGTCTCGGCCAGCGCCGAAATGAAGAAAACGACGAACATCGGCAGCAGCGGAATGAAATTCCAGTTCCAGAAGCCGCCGCCGCCGCGCCCCTGCGCCTCGACGATCTCCGAAAGATTGAGCGAGCCGACAAGCAGGAGAACCGTGATGATCACGAAGCCGATGGAGACCTCGTAGGAAACCATCTGCGCCGCCGAACGCAGGGAGCCCAGAAACGGATATTTCGAGTTTGAGGCCCAGCCGCCCATGATGACGCCGTAAACGCCGAGGGAGGAAATCGCGAAAAGATAGAGGATCCCCACATTGATGTCGGCGCCCACAAGGCCCGGCCCCACCGGGATCACCGCCCAGCCCACCAGGGCGAGGACGAAGGTGATGACGGGCGCAAGGACGAAAACGACCTTGTTCGCGCCGGCCGGGATCATGATTTCCTTGAAAACAAACTTCAAAAGGTCCGCGAAAGATTGAAGCAGCCCGAATGGGCCGACGACATTCGGGCCTTTGCGCATCTGCACTGCGGCCCAGACCTTGCGGTCGAAATACATCAAAAAGGCCTGCGCCAGGAGGAGGGTCACGAGGATCGCAAGCGCCCCGGCCGCCGTCGAAGCCAGCCACCAGCCCCATCCCAGATCGGTCGGGCGGCTGATCAGATTTGTCCAGATCTCTTCCATGGGCCCGCGTCATAACGGGGATCGAGCCGCTAGTCACGAGGGAAATGGGGGCCAATCGGTCGCGGGCTGGCCCCATTTTTCAGGGGCCAGCCCGGACCGGCCTATTTCACCGAAATCGAGGAGATGAAGCTCGTGCTCTTCTCGATTTGGGATGGCGCGCCGTAAATATCGATGGAGCCGATGCCGCTGACCGAGGCGTCCACGGCCTCGCTGGCGAAAACGCTCGCTGAACCGACGCCGGAGACGTCTACATCCGCCTCCCGGCATTCGAGTGCTTTGGCGTCTAGCTCGCCCACGCCCGAGACATGGGCGTCGAGGCGCCCGCAGGTCCCCGACAGCGCAAGATCGCCGACCCCGGCGAGATCGACGCGGAAATCGTCGGCGTCGACGCCCGTCACCTCCCCGTCGGCGACCCCGGCGAGATCGAAGCCATTGAGATCGGGGAGCGAAATGACGGCCGTCATGCCCTGATGGCGCCAGTTCCGCTTGCCGAATCTGACCTCGTCCTGATCGAGCTTCAAAACGCCGTTTTCGACCGCAGCGTCGAGGCGCGCCATTTCGTCTTCGGCCCCTGAAACGACGACCGAGTAATCCCCGCCGACGCTCACCTCCACTTCAAAGACGCCGCCAATATCGATCTTGTCGAAGCCGGCGAGATCGAGCGTTTGCGTTACGTCTTTTGATTTATCGCGCCCGGCCACGTCGCCGAGATCGCCGAGCGCATATTTCGCCGCCGCGAAAGCAATGGCTACAGCCAGCACAAGGCCGATAATGATGCCGAAGAAAATTCTCATGGGTCGCCTCCCGTCTCACCCGTTTTCCATGATCGATCTATAGCACCGCCGCGGCGGACTTAGAACGCCGCCAGCCGCGCCACGCCCTCGCCCCGTCGATTCCCCGCGCCGGTGCAAAAGCAAAACGCCGCGCTTTAAGGCGCGGCGTTTTCAGCTTTTCGGCGAAACAATCGTCAGTGGACGGTGATCTCCGCAAACATGCTCTTGTTCTTGTGCACGGCGTTGGGCGATCCATAGACGTCGATGTCGCCCATGCCGGAAACCCTGGCGTCGACTTCATCGCTGGCGAAGACCGCGGCGCTGCCGACGCCGGAGACATGAATGTCCGCCTTGCCGCACTCCAGCCCTTTCGCATCGAGCTCGCCGACACCGGACAGATGTGCGTCAAGCGCGCCGCACTGGCCGTCGATTGAAACGTCGCCGACGCCGGAAATATCGATCTCGAAGCGCTCGGCGTCGACGCCGGCGATCTCGCCGTCGATGACGTCGGAAACTTCTAGGCCCGTCAGGCTTGGCAGGGTGATCACCGCTTCGACGCCGTCGCGATTATTGCGCATCCGCTCGCCCCAGCCACCTTTGCGCTGGTCGAGAACAAGCGCGCCGTTTTTCACCGACGCCTCGACGCGCTCCATTTCATATTCAGGACCGGAAAGCCGGATCGAATAATCGTCGCCGACGCGCACGTCGAGTTCGTAGACCCCGGCGATGGTGATGCGGTCGAAGCCCGACAGTTCGAGCTCCTGCGAAACCGTATCGTCGTCATCGGCATACGCCATACCTGCTGCCACTGCCGCGCAGGTTCCAGCGGCGAGAACAAGCAGTTTTTTCATGGGTCGCCTCCATCAACTGTGACGACTGTAGCGCTTCGTCAGGATGGGAGGAAGCTCGGTTCATCGCATTGACCGCCCTGCTGGTCGAAAGACCATGCACGCCTCTTCTAGTTCAGGCGGATGATATTTGAACCGGCAGCCTCCGGCTCTTCCTCGGCGCGTTCCGCCGCGCGCCAATGCGGACGCATCTGGCGCGAAAAGATCAGTGCGATGATGACCGCCGGTGCGAAAATCGCCGTCGCCGTTTCGAGATGAAGATCCTCCGGCCCCGGAAGGCCGCGCGAGGCCGCAAGCATGACAACGACCGCAATAGCGAGCGCGGCCGCGAGATAGGGCCAGAGCGAACGCTGTTTGCGCTTCTCGAGCAGCCGGAACAGAGGCGCGCCCAGCGCGACGCAGGAAATAAAGCCGGTCAGAAAAATCAGGAACGCCGTCATCAGGGTTTCCAGAAAGGCCGACAACAGCACAGAAAAAGAAAAATCCTGCAGAACGCCGCCCGCCAGCCTGACGAGAAATGTCATGACGCCGCCAGCGCCGGCGCCGGCGATGACGGCAACAACCATGTTTTCGAACGCGATGTTGACGCGGACCTGATCCAGAGTCTCCTGCGAGCGATCCTTCGCAGGGAGCTGCACTTATTCCGCCGCGACTTTCGCCGCGCCATTCATCACCGCGGAACACTCCGCCATGGTTTTCGACGCACGGGCGATCGGGTTGGTGAGATAATAATCCGCTGTCGCAGAAACGAACGGCTCCGAGCTTAGAGAACCGGCGGCGCCGGCTGCACTCGCATCAAAGCGGTCTTCCGCGCCGCCGACCTGGTCGATGCGGCCGAGCGATGGAACCTCCGCAATCATCGCCTGGCGCAGCGCGAACATGTCGTCATAAGGAAGCGCCTTGCCGATGCGGCCCGACAGGGCGCGAATGATGGCCCAGTCTTCGCGGGCGTCGCCCGGCGGGAAGCAGGCGCGGTTCGCCATCTGCGCCCGGCCCTCGGTGTTGACGAAAATCCCGCTCTGCTCAGTATAGGCCGCAGCCGGAAAGATGACGTCCGCATGGCGCGCGCCATTGTCGCCATGGCTGCCCTGATAGACGACGAAAGCGCCGGCGAGACGGCGCGCGTCGAATTCGTCGGCGCCGAGATTGTAAACGAAATCGATCTCGCGGGCCTCGCAGCCGTCGAGAATGCCGGCGAAATCGCGCCCGCCCTCTCCCGGCAGGAAGCCGAGATCGAGCGCGCCGACGCGGCCCGCCGCATTATGAAGAACGTTGAAGCCGTTCCAGTCGCCGCGAACGGCGCCGACGCTGTCGGCGAGTTGCGCCGCGGCGTTCAGGATCGCCGCGCCGTCTTCGCGGGCGAGCGCGCCCATGCCGACAATGACGACAGGATTTTTCGCCGCTTTCAGCGCCTCGTAAAACGCGCCTTCGCCTTTTGCGAGCGAGGACAGCGTATCCGTTCCGGCGCCGAGATAGTCATAGTCGTAGGAAAGGTCTTTTTGCTCGCCAATCAGTCCGATCTTGACGTCGAGATTGTTGAGCCATGTCTTGCGGATGCGCGCATTGATCATGGGCGCTTCGGCGCGCGGATTGGTTCCGATCAGAAGGATGGCGTCGGCCTGTTCGAGATTGGCAATGCCTGTATTGAAGAGGTAATTGCGGCGGTCGCCCTCTCCGACTTTTGCGAAGTCCTGACGACAATCCATGTTCGGCGAACCGATCTCGCCCATGAGGTCTTTCAGCGCCTTCACCGCTTCAGCGGGAACGAGATCGCCCGCAAGCGCAGCGACTTTCTCCTTCGGCGCGGCTTTCAGTTTTTCAGCGACGAGCGATAGCGCCTCGTCCCAACTCGCCGGAACGAGTTTGCCGTCCTTGCGCACATAGGGCTTGTCGAGACGCTGGCGGCGCAAACCATCCCAGACGAAGCGGGACTTGTCGGCGATCCACTCCTCGTTGATCCCTTCATGGAGAACGGGAAGGATGCGCAGCACTTCACGCCCGCGCGCGTCAACACGGATATTCGAACCGACCGCGTCCATGGCGTCGACGGATTCCGTCTTGCGCAGCTCCCAAGGGCGCGCATTGAAGGCGTAAGGTTTCGAGGTCAGCGCGCCCACCGGGCAGACATCGATGAGATTGCCCGTCAGCTCGGACTCCACCGCCTTTTCGAGATAGGTCGTGATCTCCGCATTCTCGCCGCGATTGACGAGGCCGAGATCGTCGACACCGGCAATCTCCGTCGCAAAGCGGACGCAGCGCGTGCATTGAATGCAGCGGGTCATGATCGTTTTGATCAGGGGGCCCATATGTTTTTCTTCGACAGCGCGCTTGTTTTCCTCGTAGCGCGAGCCATCACGGCCATAAGCCATGGCCTGGTCCTGAAGGTCGCACTCGCCGCCCTGGTCGCAGATCGGGCAGTCGAGCGGGTGGTTGATGAGCAGGAACTCCATCACCCCTTCGCGGGCCTTCTTCACCATGGGCGTATTGGTGAAAAGCTCCGGCGGCGCGCCCTCCGGGCCGGGACGCAGATCCTTGACGTTCTGGGCGCAGGAGGCGACCGGCTTCGGAGGGCCGCCCTTCACTTCGATCAGGCACATGCGGCAATTGCCGGCGACCGAGAGGCGCTCGTGATAGCAAAAGCGCGGGATCTCTTCCCCCGCCGCTTCGCAGGCCTGCAAAAGCGTGAGGTTCGAGGGAACTTCGATTTCCCGGTTGTTGACCTTGATCACCCGCGTGTCGGACATGGCTTATCTTTCCCGTCTTCGGCCCCGTTTCCGGCGCTGCATGAGGCGGCGATTCCCGCCCGCAACAGCCCCTGCATAAAGCGGAATTATTGAATGACAAGCGCCGGATTGTCCCGCCTCCGGCTAAGCCCTGCGTGATATCCGCCCGCCGGATCAGCGGGCGGCGGCTCAAAGCCGCCCGGTGATCCGGATTTTAACGGTCGCGCCGGTTTCGCGAAAAACCGGTTTCCACTTTTTCGCCCGGCGCTCTAGCGCTCGTGCAGCAGGGCCTCGAGCCGCGCAAGGCTTTTCGCAAGCCCTTCCTGGCGCAGGATCATGCGCTGACCGGCGCTCGCCGTGCGCTGGCATTCTTCATGGAGGCTGTCGAGCCGCGCCTCCAGCCTGTCCAGCATGTCTGCAAGCCCATCGATCTTGTCGCCAAGGACTGCGAACTGCTGGTCTTCATTCTCCCCGGAGCGCCGCATGGTTTTCCTTCCGTTGACTCTTCTTCGTCTCGGGCTTCAGTCTGAATCACCAAATTTGCGATTTTGTCAATAAATACAGCAAATTGTTGTGATTTTATCCATCGCAATTCAACTTCCCGCCTTTCATGTTGCGGTCCATGCAACGGGAAATTGACTGGATTATCGAGGCGCTGGCGCGCGACCGGACCAAAACAAAATCCGGTCTCGCAGAAGCGCTCAATATCGACAAATCCGGCGTTTCCCGGATGCTCCGGGGCGAACGACGGCTGAAATTCGAAGAGGCCCAGCGCGCGGCGGATTATCTCGGCGTCAGCCCCGGCGGGGGTTTTGCGGAAAGCGAGGCTGCTTTTGAGAGCGAGCCTCCGGCGCGCCGCGACGATGGAACCGCCCCGCTCTACAAAGCCGCTGCGGGCGAAAACGGCCTTTGGATCATCGACCGCACCGCAATCATCGAACGCCGGCCGCGGGCGCCCGAATTCGCGGGCGCGGAGCTCGTCTTCGGCTTTTACGCGCCGGACGACGCCATGGCGCCGCGTTTTTATACGGGCGAAGTGGTGTGGACGAACCCGGCCCGCCCGGCGGCGGCCGGCGAAGACGCCGTCCTTATGGAGGACGCGGACGATCCTACGGCGTTGAAAGTCTATCTGTGCTTTCTCAAAGAAAAGACCGCGACGCAGATCGCCGGCGTTCAACATGGACGCGGCGAGACGCTGAGCGTGCCGGCGCGCGGCTGGCAAGCCGCGCATGTATACGCACGCAATTAAAAACATCTCCGGCCCAACGCGCGGCGCACATCTCATGTGACGAACGATCCGGAATGAAAAACGCCCGGCCTTTAAAAGCCGGGCGTTTTGTTTTCGGCGCCGGTTTTCCGACGTCGGCGGAAACTTAAAGAACGCGTTCTTTAAGATCTTTCGACGGACGGAAAGCGACTTTCTTCGACGCTTTGATCTTGATCGCTTCGCCGGTCGCCGGGTTGCGGCCCATGCGGGCGGGACGATGGCGAACCTGAAAGATTCCGAGACCGGCGAGGCGCAGTTTCTTGCCTTTCTTCAGGTAGCCGCCCATGCGGTCGACCAGATCGCTGACCATCGTTTCAGCCTGTTTCTTCGGCATTTCATACGCTTCGGAAAGCTCCGCTGCGAGATGCTTCAGGGTGAGAACGTCAGGCAACGCTTTTTTCGTTGCGGCTTTTTTCTTGGCGGGGGCTTTCTTAGCCGGCGCTTTTTTCGCCGCGGTTTTTTTGGCCGGCGCTTTTTTCTTCGCCGGGGCTTTTTTTGCAGTTTTCCGTTTAACGGCCATGTCAGGTATCCTCTATCAGACAGTGAATGCGAAAAGCAGCCTAAACACGGGGGTTTTCGCCTGCTGTGATTTCATTATTGCCCTTGATTCGTCTTCAAGGGAGACTCTGAAAAGCCCATTTAGGCCCATAAAATCGAGTTTTTCAGGCCTTCGAGGCGTTTTTCTTCATGATCCACTCATGATCGGCGTGGTTTCCGACCATAAAGTCGTACTCGCCGACCTTCTCGAAACCGTAGCGGCGATAGAGGTCCTGAGCCTTTTCATTCTCCGAAAAGACGCCGAGATAGACATGGGTGAAATGCGCGTCGAGCCAGGCTAAAGCCGTTTCCAGCAAGGCTTTTCCGAGCCCGAGGCCTTGCGCCTCCTTCAACAGATAGAGGCGTTTCAGCTCGCCCGATCCGTCCGGCATGGCTTCGACGGGAAGGTCGCAGGGACCGGCCATCGCATAGCCGAGAATGACCCCGTCATCATCTTCCGCCAGCCACGCCGCGGTTTCCGGCTTGGCCATGAACTCTTCGTAATAGGAAGGCGCATGAGCGCTTTTCAGGAAGCTTTGCAGGTCCTCGGGGCAATAAAGCGCGCCGAACGTCTCGATGAAGGTGGCCGCGCCGAGTTCTGAAAGCGCCGCCGCTTCAAGAACATCAGCGCGCCTGATGGCGACGCCCGAACTCATTCCGCCGCGGCGACGGCCACATGCGGGCGATCATTGCGATAGCTGTTGATGCGCTCTTCGATCTCGCCGCGGAAATGACGGATGAGCCCCTGCACCGGCCAGGCGGCGGCGTCGCCGAGCGCGCAGATGGTGTGGCCTTCAATCTGCGTTGAAACTTCGAGGAGCTTGTCGATTTCCTCCGTGGTCGCATCACCAATCGCCATGCGTTCAAGCACGCGCCACATCCAGCCCGTGCCCTCGCGGCAGGGCGTGCACTGGCCGCAAGATTCATGCTTGTAAAAATAGCTGATGCGGGAAATCGCGCGCACAATGTCCGTAGACTGATCCATGACAATCACCGCCGCGGTGCCGAGACCGGAGCGCGCGTCGCGCAGCGCGTCGAAATCCATCAGAATATCGTCGCAGATGTCTTTGGGCAGACAGGGCACGGACGAGCCGCCCGGGATGACGGCTTTCAGGTTTTCCCAGCCGCCTTTGACGCCGCCGCAATGTTTGTCGATCAGTTGCTTCAGCGGGATCGACATCGCCTCTTCCACATTACACGGACGATTGACGTGGCCTGAGATGCAGTAAACTTTCGTGCCGTGATTATTCTCGCGGCCGAATTTGCGGAACCAGTCGGCGCCGCGGCGCAGGATGGTCGGCACCACCGCGATGGATTCCACATTGTTGACGGTGGTCGGACAACCATAAACGCCCGCCCCCGCCGGGAAAGGCGGCTTCAGGCGCGGCTGGCCTTTCTTGCCTTCAAGACTTTCAAGCAGCGCGGTTTCCTCGCCGCAGATATAAGCGCCGGCGCCGTGATGGACGTAAAGGTCGAAATCCCAGCCCGACCCGGCCGCGTTCTTACCGAGGAGGCCCGCCGCATAAGCCTCGTCGATGGCGGCCTGCAGCGTGTTGCGCTCGTCGACATATTCGCCGCGGATATAGATGTAACAGACATGCGCCTGCATCGCGAAAGACGCGATGAGGCAGCCCTCGATGAAAAGATGCGGGTCGTGGCGCATCATCTCCCGGTCTTTACAGGTGCCGGGCTCGGACTCGTCGGCGTTGACCACGAGATAATGCGGGCGCTCGCCCACTTCCTTGGGCATGAAGGACCATTTGAGGCCCGTGGGGAAGCCCGCGCCGCCGCGTCCGCGCAGCCCTGAATCCTTGACCTGCTGGATCACCCAGTCGCGGCCCATGGCCATGAGGTCCTTGGTGCCGTTCCAGGCGCCGCGCTTTTTCGCCTCTTCGAGCCGCCAGTCATGGAGGCCGTAGAGATTGGTGAATATCCGGTCTTTATCTTCGAGCATCGTCTTATCCTTGAGGGGCTTACTCGGACTCATCCGGCGGCGTAACCTGAATGTGCCACCATTCCTTCAGGGAGCTGACGGTCTTCGCATCCGCGAAGGCGCACAAGAAGACGCCGTCAAGTTCAATCGCGGCGCCGCCGGACGCGCTGGTGAAGGCCGCATGCCATTGCGCCAGGCAATTATCGCCGTCGCAGGTCAAAACGTCGTAGGTGAAGGTGACGTCGCGCTGATCGGCGGTGACGCCCGACCAGTATTCCTCGATGGCGGCCCGCCCTTCCATCGCGTCCTCGAACGGGTTTTCCCGATAGGTCGCATCGGCGGTGAAGAGCGCGCCGGCTTTCGCCGCATCGCGCGTCTCCCACGCCTCCTTGTAGCCATCGAGCCAGGCGGCGAAATCCTGCGGCGAGACGGCGCCGGTTTGCGCCGCTTCGGTTTCCGCCACGGCCGGCTGCGCGGCAAAGCACATAACCGCCATTGCGGCGGCGAAGGCCGCAAAGCCAGCGCTGCGCGCCGATTTTTTCATGGTCTTCATTATGTCACCTCAAGAATTTCAAACGCTTCTTAGTATGGAGGCCGCACTTTAGGCCTTTTCACCATGACCGGGCAATTCACGAAGCCCGGCGACTCTCATCGCAGTTGAGAAACCATTACTGCCCCGCCGGCTCTTTAGGCGCGGAGTTCGGGATTTCTTTCAGCGGCTGCGCGCGCGATCCGTCATAAAGCGACGGATCGGTAAGCGTCGTGTTGTCGCCTTCGGGGTCCGACGTATGGCGGCCCGGATGCTGGGTGCCGATTTTCACCTCTTCGCCGCGGGCGAGCTTGCCCAGCAGGTCTTCGAGAATCTCCGGCGTCAGGTCTTCGTAATAATGATCGCCGTCCTTGGTCGAAATCTGGATCATCGGCGCGTTGCAGCAGGCGCCGAGGCATTCGACCTCGAGCCATGAGAACTTGCCGTCTTCGGTGACATGGCCTTCCTCGCCGATCACTTTTTTGCAGACTTCGCGCAACTCGTTCGAACCGCGCAGCATGCACGGCGTCGTGCCGCAGAGCTGGACGAAGAACTCGCCTTCGGGGGCGAGATTGAACATCGTATAGAAGGTCGCGACCTCGTAGACGCGGATGTAAGGCATATCGAGCTGGCGCGCTATTCGCTCCATCATCGGGATCGAGACCCAGCCTTCCTGCTTCTGGCCGCGCCACAGGAACGGGATCACGCAGGAGGCCTGGCGGCCTTGCGGATATTTCTTGATCTGCTCCTCGCACCAGGCCTTGTTCTCAGGCGTCCAGTCAAAGGACGCGGGCTGGTCTTTCGCAGGGCGGCGGCTCGCCATGGGCTGGTCTCCTTAAGGCGCGATCGTCAAATTCTGGAGGGGACACATAACTGATTGTTCGCAAAACGAAAGGGCTCCAAAGGCCGCATGGCGCGGATTCCGGGCGCATTCGGGCGTTTGCGGGCCTCGCAGCCCCGCCGTGAAACAATTTGCGTCATCTTCCTTTCTCTTCTTTTCTTTCTGGCGTCTTTCCTGGCTTTCAGCCCGATTTGGCGCCTTTTACGTAAAAATGTTTCACGGAGGACCGCTGCCTTTCACCTCCCCCTGGAAAGGGGGAGGCCGGAATTTGCATCGGCAAATTCCGGATGGGGATCCAACCGCTCCGCCAAACCTCCAATTTCCAGCCTGACCTTCTCGTTTTTGATCCCCTCCCTAACCCTCCCCTTTTCAAGGGGAGGGAATGGCGGCGGATGCGTTTCAGTGATGAGCACTATAACCCCGCCCCGGGTCCCCGTGGATAACTACGCACCAAAGGCCGGTTTTCCGGCCTTTTTCAACGGAAATGATGAAATCCGGGCGGGCCGGTCGCGTTATTGGGGTTTGGATTTCGGCTCATTTCCCCTCCCCCGTTTACGGGGTGATGGAGAGGGTGAACCCCCATCGGCCCTGCGGGCCAATTCCCCCGTAAACGGGGGAAGAGAAGATCGAACGTACGGCATCTTCCCTCTTCCCCCGTTTGCGGGGGAAGTCCCGGCGAAGCCGGGGATGGGGGCGGCGCCTCCTCCGCAAACGGGGGCGAAAAGTTAGTCCAGCTCGACCTCGTTCAACGCCGCGGCGTCCTCGAAACAGCCGAGGCAGAGGACGCCGATATTGTCGGGGCCCAGCGCATCGAAGTCCTCCTGGGAAAGGGCGTTGCACTCATTGCAGACCGCGTCCCAGATCCCGTCGGGCCCCCGCGACCACCAGAAGCCTTTCGGCTCCCCGTCTTTCAGGGACTGGACGATGTGCTGGCAGACATAGGTCTTGGGCTGGCGCCCATGCGTGCCGCAGGTGACGGAAGGGACTTTCATGACGGGTCTTGTCGGCGCTCGGCCTTAAAATTTCAAGACGGGCCGGGGCCAGTATCAGGTCCGGCGTCAGATCCGGTGTTCGGCGTCAGCTTGTCGAGCTGCTTTTGCGCCGCCTCGATCTGGCGGCGGAGCGACGCGCGGCGATAGGCCTTCACCTGGGGCCCGAGAAACGGCAGGCGCGCAATGAGGCCGCGGCGCAGCGCGATGATGAGGACGAGCGCGCCGAGGCCCGAATAACCCGCCATGCCGGTCGGCATGTCGCCATTCATCAGCGCCATGCGCAAGGGCACGATAATGAAGCCGATAATGGCGCCGAAGAGCGCGCCATAGATCGCCGCGCCGAGATAAACGTGCCAGGCGGACCTGTCGCGATGACGGTCGCGCAAGGTCAGCATCGCCGAGACGACAAAGACGCCCGTGATGAACAGCGCCACGAAGGCTTCGATGTAGAGGTTGAGATCAGACGGATAAGGGGCGGCGCTGTTCACGGCCTGAAGACTCTCGGCGGGCGCTTTAGATCACGGATGCCTTTTTCATATCCTGTCATCTATAAGACTGATCAAAGGTCATCGTTGTTTCAAGATCCGTCCAAACACGGTCGGAGACTTCATACCGCCACATGGCTACAGCGATAGCCGCCTCTTTGTCGAAACAATCATTTCTTGCCTGAATAACGCGGATATTTTCCGGCACGCCATCCGCACCTACATCATAACGCAAGTGTACAATCTCTTTATCTCGCGAATTTCCCATACATTGCCGCGGGTATCCCCGTGGCGGACACCGATACAGCAAAATTGGCTCTGTTCCATTCAGAGCCTCAGGCGTTTGCTCTTTCGGCGGAAATCTTCGATCACACGTATAGACGCCGGATAGTTCAACCAGACGCGAAGTCTGAGCCTCGGTAACTGACTGAGGAGATGAGGCGCAACTCACGGCGGCGAACACGGCCACAACCGTTAAGATGGATTTGCACCCAAAAATCCTCACCGATCAATTTCGCCGAACACGATGTCGAGGCTGCCAAGGATCGCCGAAACGTCCGCCAAGAGGTGCCCGCGATTGATCCAGTCCATGGCTTGCAAGTGCGGATAGCCCGGCGCGCGGATCTTGCAGCGATAGGGTTTGTTGGAGCCGTCGGAGACGAGATAGACGCCGAACTCGCCTTTCGGCGCTTCGACGGCGGCGTAGACCTCGCCCGCCGGGACGTGGAAGCCCTCGGTGTAAAGCTTAAAGTGATGAATGAGGGATTCCATGTTCCCTTTCATCTTGTCGCGGCGCGGCGGCGTCACCTTGCCGTCGGTCGCCATCACCGGGCCCGGCGTTTCGCGCAGTTTCGCAATCGCCTGCTTCATGATGTGGACGGACTGATACATCTCCTCCATGCGGCAGAGATAGCGGTCGTAGCAGTCGCCGTTCTTGCCGATGGGAATCTTGAAGTCGTATTCGTCATAGGATTCGTAAGGCTGCGCCCGGCGCAGATCCCACTGAACGCCGGAGCCGCGCACCATGACGCCGGAAAAGCCCCATTGGAACGCCTCTTCCTGCGTCACGACGCCGATATCCACATTGCGCTGTTTGAAGATGCGGTTGTCGGTGATGAGAGTTTCGATGTCGCGCATCTTTTGCGGAAACTGATCGCACCACGCATCGATGTCGTCGATCAGCGCTTCGGGCAAGTCCTGATGCACCCCGCCGACGCGGAAATAGGCCGCGTGCATGCGGCTGCCCGATGCGCGCTCATAGAACACCATGAGTTTTTCGCGCTCTTCAAAACCCCAAAGCGGCGGCGTCAGGGCGCCCACATCCATGGCCTGCGTCGTGACGTTGAGGATATGCGAGAGGATGCGCCCGATCTCGCAGAAGAGGACGCGGATATGCTGCGCGCGTTTGGGGACTTCGAGCCCGAGGAGCTTTTCCGCCGCGAGGCAGAAGGCGTGCTCCTGATTCATCGGCGCGACGTAATCGAGGCGGTCGAAATAGGGGATCGCCTGAAGGTACGTCTTGTATTCGATCAGCTTTTCGGTGCCGCGATGGAGAAGCCCGATATGCGGATCGACCCGCTCGACGACCTCGCCGTCAAGCTCGAGCACCAGGCGCAACACGCCGTGCGCCGCCGGGTGCTGGGGCCCGAAATTGATCGTGAAATTGCGCTCCGACGAGGAATCGGAAGTGGAATCTTCGGGGGCTACGTGTTGTCCGTCGGCCATAACTACTTTCCTTGCGCCTCAGCGAACATTTTAAAGACCTCTTCGCCGGTCAGTTTCCGTGTCGGCTGGGCGAAATCGTAATAATCCGGCTTTTCGTCGATGAAGATTTCCACCGCGAATTTGGCGTCGGACAGATCGTCCAGCGCCCCGGCGTTGACGGTGTGCAAGGAACCGTCCCGTAACCGGTAAAAAAGATTGGAGCCGCAGGTCTTGCAAAAGACGCGCTCCGCCCAATCGGAAGAGTGATGAACGCCGACATGGCTGTCGTCTTCAATCTCCGGCGCGCCTTCGAGATTGACCGCCATCATCGGACCGCCGACCTGCCGCCGGCACATGCCGCAATGACACGCGTCCACATGCACGCCGTCGCTTTCAATTTTCGGCGTCGCCTTGAATTTCACCGCGCCGCAAAGGCAGCGTCCCGTTCTCGCCGTCATGGACTACTCCTTGGCTTCCGCTTTCTCATCCCCGGGCAGCACATATTGCGCGCCTTCCCAAGGGCTGAGGTAATCGAAATTGCGGAATTCCTGGACAAGCTGCACCGGTTCGTAGACGACGCGCTTTTGCTCGTCGTCATAGCGCACTTCCACATGCCCGGTGAGCGGGAAGTCCTTGCGCAGCGGATAGCCCTCGAAATTGTAGTCGGTGAGGATGCGGCGCAAATCCGGATGGCCGGTAAAGACGACGCCGTACATGTCGAAGGCTTCGCGCTCGAACCAGTCGGCGCAGGGGAAGACGTCGATAATGCTCGGGATCGTCTCTTCCTCGCCCACCTGCGCCTTTACGCGGATGCGCGTGTTGTTGTGCATGGAAAGCAAATGATAGACGACGTCGAAGCGCTGCTTGCGCTGCGGGTAATCGACGGCGGTGAGGTCGATCAGCACCAGAAACTTCGCCAGCGGATCGTCGCGCAGGAACTGCATCACCGGCACGATGCGGTCGGCGCGCACCTCGATGGTCAGCTCGCCATACTCCACCCGCCAGGAGCGGATGTCGGCGTCAATCGTCGCGGCGATATGCTCGCCCAGTTCTTTCAGTTCTTCACTCATGAGTCATAACTTGTTTGCTCTCGGCCCGGATGGTGTTTCCAGTATTGGTCAGCCTGGCGCCTCTTATCTTTTAATCCACGGTGCATTTTTCGAGCAGCTATCGAAATGCCAATACAGAACAAGCTCCAGCCTGCAATCTTCACCGTCCACACATCCGGGAAGAAATACGACCCAACAACAAGGATCATTCCTCCCAGAAGCACGATCCCCCAGCCGATCATCCCAGGATCGCCTTCTCGCTGGATTTTCTATGTTCCTCAAACTGCTTCAACCGTGCTTCATGCTTCTTGCGAAGAGTAAGAAAAACCAAAACAGCGGCCACCCATCCAACGCCCGTTCCAAGGTCGGTCAGCCAGTCCGCCTCGGGCGCGAAACGTCCAGCGAAAGCCGCGCCGACAATGGTGAACAGGCACAATGTCGCCAATGACAGCAAGCTAACGCCAACCACATCGAAATAAGGACGCGTCACCGCACGATGCTCCCTTCGCGGCGGATCTTCTTCTGCAATTGCAGGATGCCGTAGACGAGGGCCTCCGCCGTCGGCGGGCAGCCCGGCACGTAAATGTCCACCGGCACGACGCGGTCGCAGCCGCGCACCACCGCATAAGAGTAATGATAATAGCCGCCGCCATTGGCGCAGGAGCCCATGGAGATGACATAGCGCGGGTTCGGCATCTGGTCGTAGACCTTCCTGAGCGCCGGCGCCATCTTGTTGGTCAGCGTGCCGGCGACGATCATCACGTCCGACTGGCGCGGGGATGCGCGCGGCGCAAAGCCGAAACGCTCCACGTCATAGCGCGGCATCGAGGCCTGCATCATTTCGACGGCGCAGCAGGCGAGCCCGAAGGTCATCCACATCAGCGAGCCGGTGCGCGCCCAGTTGATGAGCGCGTCCGCCGGCGCGGTGATGAAGCCGCGGTCGGCGAGCTGGTCGGAGAGGTCTTTAAAGAACGGGTCCTTCGCCGACGGGTTGTAGCCCGGCGCGCCGGCTCGGGCAGCCGTCCCATAGGGAAGCTGCCCGGATAATGATTTGTCCGCATTCGCGGACGGGGCGGCGGTCCCGTAAGGAAGCTTGGTTTCCTCTAGCGCCATTCGAGCGCTCCTTTCTTCCATTCGTATAGGAAGCCGACGGCGAAGACGGCGATGAAGACAAACATCGACCAGAAGGCGAAAATCTGGAAGCCGCGGTCCGCCCCGAGCTCCGGATTGAACAGGGTCACCGCCCAAGGGAACAGGAACGCCACGTCGAGATCGACGATGATGAAGAGGATCGCGACAATATAGAACTGGACGTCGAACTTCATCCGCGCGTCGTCAAAGGCGTTGAAGCCGCATTCATAGGTCGAGACCTTTTCGGGGTCGGGCTCGTTCGGGGCGATCAGCGCCGGGGCGATGAGAAAGCCCAGCGCCAGCGCCAGCGCGATCCCGAAGAAAACAAGGATGGGAAGCCAGTCGAGCAGAAAATCAGCGGTCGCCACCGGGGGCTCCTTTGAGGTCTTGAGATTCGGGCCGGAAACTAGGCAGTAAGGCCCGAAGACGCAACGCGTTTTCGCGCCGCATATTGGATTTTCCGGGGGCTTAGGGCCTTGAGCAAACGGCGCGAAACGGCCCGGGAAAAGCCTGAAATCATGGCCGAGGCGCCCGCGATGGCGAATGCATCATCCCCGGGCATGACGATAGACCGCATGGCGGGCCCCGATTGGCGAGTGCGGCGGCGCCCGCCCCTAACCCAGCCGGTTTTCGGACCGGGCTTGGCTCGCAGGCAGGATAGCCGCCCTGGGAATCAGGAGTTTCTCTTTAATTACAGTAACTTGGCGCCGCTTATTCAGGATCGGTGGGCGCATCTTCGAGCTGTTCGGGAAATTCGCCTTCCTGACCTTCGCGCAGATAGTCGTCCCAGTCCTCCATCTCCCAGAAGCGCTCATCGAGAAGACCGGAGCGGATTGTCTCCGGCAGGTCGTCGGGCGTCAGGCTTTCCTGCACCGCGCGGTCGGCCGCGAAGGCGGAGAGATTGGCGATGTCGTCGGCGGTGAGATAGATCGTATAGCCGAGCTCGATCGACTGCAGCTCGATCATGGCCGGGGCCCCGCGCCACATGCGCGCGGCGAATTCCAGCGGGTCGATCGGCGGCGCGCCGATCTGCGCGTCGAGCGCCGGCGCCGCCTTGCCGCCGACCCCGTTCACGGAATGGCAGATGACGCAGCCTTTTTCCACAAACAGAGTCTTGCCGATCACCGGATCGACCTCGCGGGCGCCGGCGGTTTTCAGGCTGACCGCGGTTTCCGGCGCGCTCTCGGACGCCGCGCCCGAATTTTCCGCGCTGCAGGCGGCGATCAGGGATGCGCCCGCCAGCGCCGCCAGTGTTTTCGTCAAATGCGTCATATTATTACCACCCCGTTTCCTCATGGCGGGATTGTCGCGCCGATTCCGCCGCCCCGCAATGTGGCGAATATGAAACCCCGGAAATCTTTAAAGAATGCCCGGCAGGTCGAGCCCCTTTTCCCTGGCGCAGTCGATGGCGTCCTCATAGCCCGCGTCGGCATGGCGCATGACGCCCGTCGCCGGGTCGTTCCAGAGAACGCGTTTCAAGCGCCGCGCGGCGTCTTCGGTGCCGTCGGCGACGATCACCATGCCCGCATGCTGGGAAAAGCCCATGCCGACGCCGCCGCCATGATGGAGCGAGACCCAGGTGGCGCCGGATGCGGTGTTGAGGAGCGCATTCAACAGCGGCCAGTCGGAGACGGCGTCGGAGCCGTCTTTCATGGCCTCGGTCTCGCGGTTCGGGCTTGCGACCGAGCCTGAGTCGAGATGATCGCGCCCGATCGCGACCGGCGCTTTCAAGTCGCCTTTCGCCACCATTTCGTTGAAGGCGAGCCCCAAGCGATGACGGTCGCCGAGCCCGACCCAGCAGATGCGCGCCGGCAGCCCCTGGAACGAAATCCGCTCCTTCGCCATGTCGAGCCAGTTATGAAGATGCTTGTTGTCGGGCAGCAGCTCCTTCACCTTTTCATCGGTGCGGTAGATGTCTTGCGGGTCACCGGAAAGCGCCGCCCAGCGGAACGGCCCGACGCCGCGGCAGAATTGCGGGCGGATGTAAGCCGGGACGAAGCCCGGAAAGTCGAAAGCGTGTTCAAGGCCTTCTTCGAGCGCGACCTGGCGGATATTGTTGCCGTAATCGAGGGTCGGGATCCCTGCGTTCCAGAAATCGAGCATCGCGGCGACCTGGATTTTCATGGAGGCGCGGGCGGCCTTTTCCACGGCTTTCTGGTCGCTTTCGCGCTTTGCGCGCCAGTCGCCGAGGCTCCAGCCGATGGGAAGATACCCGTTCACCGGATCGTGCGCCGAAGTCTGGTCTGTGACGATGTCGGGACGCACGCCTCGCTTGACGATTTCCGGAAAAATCTCGCCGGCGTTTCCGAGAAGGCCGACGGATTTCGCCTCGCCCGCCTTCGTCCAGCGTTCGATCATCTCCAGCGCTTCGTCGAGGGTTTTCGCTTTTTCGTCGAGATAACGCGTGCGCAGGCGGAAATCGATGTGGTCTTCGTCGCATTCGACCGCGAGACATGAGGCGCCGGCCATCACCGCGGCGAGCGGCTGCGCCCCGCCCATGCCGCCCAGCCCCCCGGTCAGGATCCATTTGCCTTTCAGCTCGCCGTCGTAATGGCGCCGCCCCGCCTCGACGAAAGTTTCATACGTACCCTGAACGATGCCTTGGGTGCCGATATAAATCCACGAGCCCGCCGTCATCTGGCCGTACATCATCAGGCCCTTTTTATCGAGTTCGGAGAAATGATCCCAATTCGCCCAGTGCGGCACGATGTTCGAATTGGCGATGAGAACCCGCGGCGCGTCCTTATGGGTTTCGAACACGCCCACCGGCTTGCCGGACTGCACGAGCAGGGTCTGGTCTTCGCGCAGGGTTTTCAGCGTTTGCGTAATCTTGTCGAAATCGTTCCATGACCGCGCGGCGCGGCCGATGCCGCCATAGACGACAAGCTCGTCCGGATTTTCCGCGACGTCGCGGTCGAGATTGTTCTGGATCATGCGGAACGGCGCCTCGGTCGCCCAGGAAAGGCAGTTGAGCTCCGGCCCCGTCGGGGCTTTCACCTCGCGCTTGTTCGAAAAGCGATCATTCATCATCGGCTCCGTTCAATTTTCCGTCGCGCGCAAGCGCGTTGATGCGTTGTAAAATCTCTTTCAAAACAGCGCGCAGCTTTTCCGCTTTCGCTTCATCATAAGCGAAAGGCGCGGTCTCGCTTTCGAGGTACGCGCTTTGCGCGATTTCCATCTGGATCGCATGCACGCGCGTTTCCGGCTTGCCGTAATGGCGCGTCGTCCAGCCGCCGCGAAAGCGCCCGTTCACGACATGGGAAAAACCCGACGCCGCACAGATGTCAGCGACGGCCTCTTCGAGAACGTTCGCGCAAGTCGCGCCGTTGTTGGTTCCGATATTGAGGTCGGGCAGCGTTCCCTCGAACAGAAACGACAATTGCGAGCGGATGGAATGGCAATCATAAAGAACCGCAACGCCATGGGCCTCGCGCACGCGGTCGATCTCCGCGGCGAGCGCCAGATGATAGGCGGCGTGAAATTCGATACGGCGGCGGTCGATTTCGTCTTCGTCCGGCTCTTCCGTCCAGATTGGCGCGCCCTCGAAATCCACGAGCGGGACGAGCCCCGTCGTGTTCTGGCCGGGATAAAGACTGGCGCCGGAGGGGTCGCGATTGGCGTCGATCGCATAGCGATGAAAATTCGCGCGCACCACGGTCGCATCCGGCAAAAGCCCGTCATAGAGCCGGTCCACATGCCAGTCCGTATCGGCGAGCGCTTTCCCCCGTTCATTCAAGCGCGATACAATCTCCGGCGGCATGAATGTTCCGCTGTGCGGCTGGGCGAGAATGACCGGCCCCTCGCCCTTGACGATCTCGACCGGCGTCATGCGCGCGCCTCCAGCGCAATCGGCGTCACGCCGTCAAAAGACAGAAGCGATGAACCGGAAACGAGCAACTTCAGCGCATCGATGTCGCCGGAAAGAATGCGGTCTTCTTTCACCGGCGGGCTTGCATCCCGGATCAGCACAATCGCGCCCTGCAGGCGCTTGCTGGTTTTCAACGGCGCGCGAAACTCGACCCCTTGCGCGCCCGCCATGGCTTCGACCGCGAGAATGCCGGCGAGATTGTCGTTCATCTCAAGAAGCCGCCTTGCGCCGTGACAGGCCATGGAGACATGGTCTTCCTGATTGGCGGAAGTGGGCGTTGAATCGACCGAGCGCGGATTGGAAAGCGCCTTGTTCTCGCTCATCAGCGCGGCGGAGGTCACTTCGGCGATCATCAGACCGGAATTCAATCCCGGTTTCGGCGTCAAAAACGCCGGCAGGCCGTAGCTCAGCGCCGGATCGACCAGCAAAGAGATGCGCCTTTGCGCAATCGAGCCCAATTCCGACAAGGCAATGGCGATCTGGTCGGCCGCGAAAGCGACCGGCTCGGCATGGAAATTCCCGCCGGAAACGATCTCGCCGTCCGAGAGGACGAGCGGGTTGTCGGTGACGGCGTTGGCCTCGGTTTCGAGCGTTGCAGCGGCTTGGCGCAGAAGGTCTATGCAGGCGCCCGCGACCTGCGGCTGGCATCTGAGGCAATAGGGATCCTGCACGCGCTCGTCGCCATCGACATGGCTCGTGATGATCTGAGATCCCTCGAGCAGTTCGCGCAGGCGCCGCGCGGTTTCGATCTGGCCGCGATGGCCACGCAAAGAATGAATGTCGGAATGAAACGGCGCCGCCGTGCCCATGGCCGCATCGATGGCAAGCGCGCTCGTCGTCATTGCGGACAGCGCCAGCCGCCACGCATCGAACAATGCTGCGAGCGCCAGCGCCGTCGACACCTGCGTGCCGTTGATCATCGCGAGGCCTTCCTTGGCGGAAAGCACAAGCGGGTCGATCCCCGCCGCCGCCATGGCCTCGCCCGCGGGCTTGCGCGCGCCCGCGTGAAAAACCTCGCCCTCGCCGATCAGCGCCGCCGTCATATGCGCAAGCGGCGCCAGATCGCCTGAGGCGCCGACGGAGCCTTGCGCGGGAATGACCGGCAGGATGTCGGCGGCGATGAATTTTTCGATCTGTTCGATCACCGTCCAGCGCACGCCCGAGGCGCCGCGCCCGAGCGACAGGAGTTTCAGCGCCATGACGAGACGCGTCACGTCCGGCGACAAAGGCGCGCCGGTTCCGGCGCTGTGCGAGAGAATGAGATTGCGCTGAAGCTGCGCCAGCTCGTCATGGCCGACCCGCACGGAGGCGAGTTTTCCGAAACCGGTGTTCACGCCATAGATCGGCGCGTCGCCCGCCGCCGCTTTCGAAATCGCATCGGCCGCCCGATCGACCCCCGGCCGCGCCGCCCGGTCGAGCGTGAAGGCCTCGCCTTCGCGATAAAGCATTTCCAGCGCGGCAAGGCTTTCGGCGCCCGGCGTCAGCACTGCGGTCATAAGGCCCTCGATTGGTCGCGCTTGTTATGTGCAGTTTATATGTTAATATGTATGCACATATTAATTGGAGACGCAAGCCGTGGCCGGACAGCGAATCGCCGCCAAGGAAATTCTGACGCCCGAAGGCTGGCGCCGGGACGTGATCGTGGAGATCGGCCCCGACGGCCGAATCACGGGGCTCCATAAGAAAGACAAGGGCGCCGCCGCCGACATGACGGTGGGCGCGCTCCTGCCCGCGCCGGGCAATGTGCACTCCCACGCTTTTCAGCGCGCCATGGCGGGGCTGACCGAATACCGCGCGAACCCGACCGACGATTTCTGGAGCTGGCGCGCGCTCATGTATCATTTCGTCGAACGCCTGACCCCGGACGACATCGAAGCGATCGCCGCCGGCGTGCAAATGGAAATGCTCGAAGCCGGTTTCGCGGCGGTCGGCGAATTTCACTATCTCCACCACCAGCCGGACGGCGCGCCTTACGCGAACCTCGCCGAACTTTCAGAACGGCTCTTCGCGGCGGCGGCGGAGACCGGCATCGGCTATACGCATCTGCCCGTTCTTTACATGCGCGGCGGCATGGACGGGCGCGCGCTTGAAGGCGGCCAGCGGCGTTTCGGCTGCACGCGCGAGCAATTCGAAAACCTGTTCGCCGACGCGCGCGAGGCGATGAAAGCCCTGCCCGGCGATGCACGGCTCGGCGTCGCGCCGCATTCTTTGCGCGCCGTCGACAAAGACGGACTCGCCTTCGCCGCCGCGCTCGACCCCTCTTCTCCCGTTCACATACACATCGCCGAACAAACGGGCGAAGTCGAAGAAGCCATTACGCATCTCGGCGCGCGGCCGGTGGAATGGCTTTACGCCAACATGAATGTGGATGCGCGCTGGTGCTTGATCCACGCCACGCACATGAACGAAGCGGAGGTCAAAGCCGCCGCCGCATCGGGCGCCGTCGCGGGACTTTGCCCGATCACCGAAGCCAATCTTGGCGACGGGATATTCGAAGCGGCGTCGTTCTTATCGGCGGGCGGGCGCATCGGGATTGGTTCGGATTCCAATATCCGCATCACGCTTGCGGAAGAATTGCGCATGCTGGAACATTCCCAGCGCCTGAAGCACCGCCAGCGCGCCGTCCTCTCGACCCTGGAAAAATCCTGCGGACGGTTTTTGCTGGAAGGAGCGGCGCTGGGCGGCGCACAGGCTTTGGGGCGCGACGGGGGCCGCATCGAACACGGCGCCCTCGCCGATTTCGTCGCGCTCGACGCCGGCAATCCCGCGCTTGCCGGCCTTTCCGGCGACCGCATGCTCGACGCCTGGATTTTCGCGAGCGCCGAATCGCCGGTAACCGATGTCTGGTCGGCAGGCCGTCATCTGGTCAAAGACGGTCGCCACATTCGTCGCGACCGCATCGCCGGACGCTTCAATACGGTTCTCGCGCGCCTCAGGTCGGATTTATGAGCGAACATTCCCACCAGTCGATCCGCGAAGCGATCCGCGAGCGCCTCGCCGCCGGCGAATGGGCGCCGGGCGGCTTGATGCCGGGGGAAACGGCGCTTGCGGAAGACTATCGCTGCGCACGCACCACGGTGAACCGCGCGCTTCAATCCCTCGCCGATGAAGGGCTGATCGAGCGCAAGCGCCGGGCCGGCACGCGGGTGATCGAACTGCCCGTGCGCCGCGCGAAATTCGAAATCCCCATCGTGCGTCATGAAATCGAAGCGAACGGCGCGCGTTATCATCCGCATATCCTGCTCAACGAAACAATGACGGCGCCGGACCATATCGCCGCGCGGTTGCGCCTCGAAGACGGAACGCAAGCGCTGCATCTGCAGACGCTGCATCTCGCAGACGGCCGGCCGCATGCTTTTGAAGACCGCTGGGTAAACATCGAGGCGGCGCCGGGCATGCTCGAGGCGCCGCTTGACGAAATCAGCGCCAATGAATGGCTGGTGCGCCATGCGCCTTATTCAAGCGGCGACGTGGCTTTCTCAGCAAGCGCCGCCGCTCCGCGCGAGGCCGCCGCCCTTGAAGCGCGCGAAGGCGACGCGCTTTTCACCATCGAGCGCACCACCTGGCGCGAAGAGAGCTTCATCACCACGATGAAGCTCTTCTACCGTCCGGGTTATAAGATGGTCACGCAGCTTTAGCATGCCGCATCAAGACTTCCGCACATAATACTTCCCGTTCATTCCGGCCTTCGCCGGAATGAGCGGAGAAGAAAAAGTGCGAATTATTCTAAGGCGTGTAGTTGAGCACCGGGGCGAGCCAGCGTTCCGCCGTGCGCATGTCCCAGCCCTTGCGGTTCGCGTAATCCTCGACCTGATCTTTCTCGATCTTGCCGAGCGCAAAGTAATAAGATTCCGGGTGCGCAAGATAGAGACCGGAAACGCTCGCCGGCGGCGTCATGGCGTAGCTTGAGGTAAGCTCCACGCCGGCGCGCTCCGGCGCTTCGAGAAGATCGAACAGCGTCGCCTTTTCCGTATGGTCGGGCTGGGCCGGATAGCCCGGCGCCGGGCGGATGCCGGCGTATTTCTCCGCGATGAGCTCTTCTTCGGAAAGATTTTCCTCCGGCGCATAGCCCCAGAATTCCCGGCGCACGCGGGCGTGGAGATATTCCGCAAAGCCTTCGGCGAACCGGTCGGCGAGCGCCTTCACCATAATCGCGGAATAATCGTCATTGGCTTTCTTGAACGCATCGGAATGTTCGAGCTCGCCATGCCCGGCGGTGACGCAGAAACCGCCGACCCAGTCCGGGCCTTCCTCTTTCGAGCGCAGGAAGTCCGACAGCGCGACATTGGCGCCGTCTTTCTTTTTGATCTGCTGGCGCAGGGTGAAGAGTTTCGCGCGCTCCACATTGCGCTCTTCGTCCGTCCACAGCGCAATGTCGTCGCCGACGGCGTTGGCCGGCCAGAAACCGACGCAAGCCTTCGGCGTCAGCCATTTCTCCGTCATCATCTGGTCGAGCATTTTCTGGGCGTCGGCCCAGAGGGTCCTCGCCGCCTCGCCGCGCTTGTCGTCTTCGAGGATCTGCGGATAACGCCCCGGCATGTCCCAGCTCATGAAGAAGGGCGTCCAGTCGATGTAAGGATGGATGTCCTCGAGCGAGACGTCGTCGATGGTCTTGGCGCCGGTGAAAGAAGGCTTCGTCGCCTCCCCGGCTTTCCAGTCCGGCATGAAGCGCGCCTTGCGCGCGTCATCCAGCGTCAGCCGCGCTTTCGGCCCGCCGCCTTCGCGCGAGGCGCGCATCTTGGCGTATTTGTCTTTGGTTTCTTCCCAGAGTTGCGGGCGCGCGTCATCGGACAATAGTTTCGATACGACGCCCACCGCGCGGCTGGCGTCGGCGACGTGAATGACGGGCGCGGCCTCATAGCCCGGCTCGATCTTCACCGCCGTATGCGCCGGAGAGGTCGTGGCGCCGCCGATCAAGAGCGGTTTGGTCATGCCGCGCCGGCGCATTTCCGTCGCGACCACCACCATCTCGTCGAGCGAGGGCGTGATGAGGCCGGAAAGACCGACAATGTCGGCGTCTTCTTTTTCGGCGGTGTCGAGTATCTCTTCGCAGGCGACCATGACGCCGAGATCGACGACTTCGTAGCCGTTGCACTGAAGAACGACGCCGACAATGTTCTTGCCGATATCGTGAACGTCGCCTTTCACGGTCGCCATCACGACTTTGCCGTTGGACTTGCCCACCATCCCCATCTCTTCCTTTTCCTTCTCCATATAGGGAAGGAGATGGGCCACCGCCTGTTTCATGACGCGGGCGGACTTCACCACCTGCGGCAGAAACATCTTGCCGTCGCCGAAAAGGTCGCCGACCACATTCATGCCGGCCATCAACGGGCCTTCGATGACATGCAAAGGACGTTCGGCGGCAAGCCGGGCTTCTTCGGTGTCTTCTTCGATGTAATCGGTGATGCCGCGCACAAGCGCGTGCTTCAACCGCTCGTTCACCGGCTCTTCGCGCCAGGCGAGATCCTTTTCCTTGGTCTCGCCTTTCTGGCCGCGATAGCGCTCGGCGATGTCCAAGAGGCGCTCGGTCGCCTCGTCGCTGCGGTTGAGGATCACGTCCTCCACAAGCTCGCGCAGCTCCGGCTCGATCTCATCGTAAATGTCGAGCTGGCCGGCGTTGACGATGGCCATGTCGAGCCCGGCCTTGATCGCGTGATAAAGAAAGACCGAGTGCATCGCCCGGCGCACCGGCTCATTGCCGCGGAACGAGAACGACACGTTCGACAGACCGCCGGAGACGTGAACGCCCGGCATCTCTTCGCGCACGCGCCGCGTCGCATCGATGAAAGCGCGAGCGTAATCATTGTGCTCTTCGATGCCGGTCGCGACCGCGAAGATGTTCAGATCGAAAATGATGTCTTCGGGCGGGAAGCCGACTTTTTCCGTCAGGAGTTCGTAGGCGCGCTTGCAGATGCGCACTTTTTCGTCCGCCGTCTCGGCCTGGCCGTTTTCGTCGAAGGCCATGACGACCGTCGCGGCGCCGTAGGACATGATCTCCCGCGCCTGTTTCAGGAACGGCTCTTCGCCTTCCTTGAGGGAGATCGAATTGACGATGGCCTTGCCTTGCACGCATTTCAGGCCCGCCTCGATCACGTCCCATTTCGAGGAGTCGATCATCACCGGCACGCGGGCGATGTCGGGCTCGGCGGCGATGAGATTGAGGAACCTGGTCATGGCCTCGACGCCGTCGATCATCCCCTCGTCCATATTGACATCGATGACCTGGGCGCCGTTCTCAACCTGCTGGCGCGCGACCTCCACCGCATCATCATAGCGGTCTTCGGTGATCATTTTCCGGAATCGGGCCGAACCGGTAATGTTGGTTCGCTCGCCGATATTGACGAATGTGGCTGTCTGTTCGGTCATAAGGATTTACGCGATTTCAAAAGGTTCGAGCCCGGAAAGGCGCATGGCGTCCGGGCGTTTGGAAAATTCACGGGGGGCGCCGGTAGCCGCCGCCTCGGCGATCGCCGCGATATGCTCCGGCGTGGTGCCGCAGCAGCCGCCGAGAATGTTGACGAGGCCGCTTTCGGCCCACTCTTTAAGCATGGCGGCGGTCGTTTCCGGCGTTTCTTCATATTCGCCGAACGCATTAGGCAAGCCGGCGTTCGGGAATGCGGCGACATTGGTGTCGGCGATGCGCGCCAGCGTCGCGATATGCGGGCGCATGAGATCGGCGCCGAGCGCGCAGTTGAGGCCCACCGCAAACGGCTTGGCGTGACGCACGGAATTCCAGAAGGCCTCGACCGTCTGGCCCGACAGGGTGCGGCCCGACTTGTCGGTGATGGTGCCGGAAATCCAGATCGGCAGTTTTTCCATGCCTTCGGCTTCGAGGTCCTGGATCGCCTTGATCGCCGCCTTGCAGTTCAACGTGTCGGTGATCGTCTCGATGAGATAGAGATCGACGCCGCCTTCATTGAGCGCGCGCACCTGCGTGCGATAGGCGTCATAGACTTCATCGAAGGTCACCGCGCGCGCGCCGGGATCGTTCACGTCCGGGGACATGGACAGCATCTTGTTCAACGGCCCGATGGAGCCGGCGACGAAACGCGGCTTGTCCGGGTTCTTCGCGGTCTGCGCATCGGCGGAGGCGCGCGCCAGACGCGCGCCCTTGCGGTTGATGGCGATGACTTCGTCTTCGCCGAGATTGTAATCGTCCTGGGCGATGACCGTGGACGAGAAGGTGTTGGTCTCGGAAATGTCGGCGCCGGCCTCATAAAACGTGTCGTGCAGTTCGCTGATCACGTCCGGGCGCGTCAGGCACAAAATGTCGTTATTGCCTTTCATCTCGCCTTTATGATCGGCGAAGCGGTCGCCGCGGTAATCGGCTTCCTCAAGGCCCTTGCGCTGGATCATGGCGCCCCAGCCGCCGTCGAGAACGAGAATGCGTTGCTTGGCCGCCTGTTTCAGCGCCGCGATGCGGGTCTGGCGTTCGCTCATGCAGCCCTCCTGTCTTTGCACAGCCCAAGCCCCTGGCAGAGCGCAGAGGCGAGCGCCGAGCGGTTCATGGTGTAAAAGTGAAAAGCCTCGACGCCTTCGCGCTTCAGCCGCTCGCAGATCGATGCGGCGATCTCCACCGTCGCGCGGTCGCGCGCCGAGCGCTCCTCGCCGCAGGTCTCATAAGCGCGCATCACTTTAAACGGCACGAAAGCGCCGCACAGACGGGCTATTTTCGTCAGGCCCTGATAGTTCGACTGCAACATGATGCCGGGCACGATCGGCTTGTCGATGCCGAAATCCGCCGCAGCGTCGCGATAGCGCAGGAAAATCTCCGGTTCGAAAAAGAACTGCGTGATGGCGCGGTCGGCGCCGGCGTCAAGCTTGTGTTTCAGGGTCTCAAGTTCGTCCTGCAGGCCGCGGGCATCCGGATGGGTTTCCGGATAACAGCCGACGGAGATATCGAAATCGGCGATCTTCTTAGCGCCGGCGATAAGGTCCGAGGCGTAAGGATATCCCTCCTCATGCGGACTGTATTGCGCGCCCATGCCGCCCTCCGGGTCGCCGCGCAGGGCGACGATGCGCCGGACGCCGGCCGCCCAATAGTCGCGCAGCACGCCATCCACCTCTGCGCGCGATGCGCCGGCGCAGGTGATGTGTCCCGCAGCGGGCGCCGCGTCTTCCTCGGACAAAGCGCGCACGACGCCCAGCGTCCGGTCTTTGGAAGACCCGCCGGCCCCATAGGTCACGGAAATAAACTGCGGGCCGAGCTCCGCCAGGGTTCTGGCGGCGTCCAGCACCTTCTCCGCGCCGTCGGCGCTCTTCGGCGGAAACATCTCGAATGAAAATGCAGGCTGAGACATGGAGATTCTCCCAGGCTCCTCTAACGGATTGGATTTTTGCCTATTATTGGCGATACCAGTTATGGATATCGGGATATAAACATTTCCTTATATGTATTGGAAGGGGTTTTTGTTTTTTATCCCAGAAAATATTTAAGATGCTGATTTTAAAGGGTTTATTTAATCAAGCCGTCATGGCGGATTGTGCATTGCAGCATGGCCGCAGCGGCGCGCGCATCAGAATCAGACGCCGGACCGGGCGCCAGGCCGGCGGACCAGGCGCCGCGCGCCGCTTCAAGCGGCTCCATTTCCAGCCCCGGCGGCGTCAATGCGCCCGTTAGAACAGCGGCGCTTCCAAAAGACGGCGGCTCCGCATTGCGCGGCCCGATCGATTGTCAGTATGGGCTCTATTGGAAACGCCAATCACTCGCGACACGGGGACCCGCACCATGAGCGAAGATCACAGCCAGAAAGACTTCGACGCCTGGGCGACGGAGTATCGTCAATACTACAAGAAATCGTCGCGCGCGGATTTCGAGTTCCGTTTCAGCAGGATGCTCATTCTGGCGAGCCGGCGCTGGACTGCTTACATCGACGAAGCCGTTCAGCAGGAAACCGGCCATACCCGCGCGCGCTGGCAGACCTTGTTCGCCATCGCTTTCGCAGATGAGCCGGTCGCGACGCTCGATCTCTCCGAACGCATGGGCGTTCAATGGCCGACGCTGATCCGCAGCTTGAACGATCTCGAAACCGAAGGCCTGATCAAGCGGAAAATGAACCCTGACGACAAACGCTCCCGCCTTGTCACAATCACGCCCAAGGGCCGCAAAGCGCTCATGCAGGTGAAAAAGGTTCTCGATCCCTTACGGCAAAACGCGCTCCAGCAATTTACGAAAGAGGAGCTCGCCACGGCCGAAAATCTTCTCGAACGATTGCTCCTGACGGTGCGGCAACTCTAGCGCCCCGCAGCCCCAAACGGCTCCGCAAGAGGCGGCTTTTTCCCTGATGCGCTGTTCTCGCCGCCTTCGCGGCGGGAAATCTATGTAGCATGATACGGGAATTTTTGTTATATCGCATGAAAAAACCGCGCTCCTTCAGAGGTCGTCTGGCGGGCGTCAAAAATCCGTACCTCAAGACGACAGCGCGGAGGAATCGTCCCCATGGATCGAACAAGCGAGGAGACGGCCGGCTCGGAAGAAACCCCGAACGCCCGGCGGGAGCCGCGCCTGATCGACGTCGCCCAAATTATCAATGACCGGAAAATCGGCATGTTTCATGTCCGGCTGGTCACGGTTTCCTGCCTGATCACGGTTTTCGACGGGTTCGACATGATGCTGATCGGCTTCACCGCGCCTTATATGCGCGACGAACTCGCCATCAGCACCATGCAGATGGGCAACATCTTCAGCGCCGGCATGTTCGGCGCCATGATCGGCGCGTTTCTGATTTCCAATCTCGGAGACCGCATCGGCCGCAGGCCGACAGTGGTGCTTTGCGCCTATGTGTTCGGCGCGCTGACATTTCTAACGGGCTTTGCGCGCTCCTATGAAACGCTGATGTTGATGCGTTTCATCGACGGCGTCGCCATCGGCGGCATGTTGCCGCTCGCCTGGGCCTTGAATATCGAATATGTGCCGGACCGGTTCCGCTCCACCGTCGTGACGCTCGTCATGATCGGCTACTCCATCGGCAGCACGGTGTCGGGGCCCGTCACGGTCTGGCTGGCGCCGCATTTCGGCTGGGAGGCCGTCTTCTTCTTCGGCGGAACCGCGACGCTGATTTGCGCCGCGCTGCTGCATTTCGAATTGCCGGAGTCCTTGCGGTTTCTCGTCAGCAAGAACCGCCCGCGCAGCCAGATCGCCGGCGCCCTCAAACGCATCGCGCCTGAAATTTCCGCAGGCCCCAATGACCGGTACATTGTGGGCGACGAAACCGAAGCGCCGAAAAACTTCACCGTCGCGAGCCTGTTCGAAGGCTGGCTGCGCTGGCTGACGCCGCTTTTATGGCTCGGCTATTTCATCAGCTCACTCGCCATCATCTTTCAGTCCTCCTGGGGTCCGATCCTGCTTGAAGACTTGTCCTTCGACCGCAACACGGCGGCCCTCGCCTCCTCTTTAAGCAGCATTCTCGGCGCCGGCGCAGGCCTGTCGCTCATGCGCTTCACCGACCGCATCGGGCCGAAAGCGGTCGCTTTCTATCCGGTCATCACGATCCCGGTGCTGCTCGCCATCGGCTTTGCGCCGATGCCGCAGATCGCGCTTCTGTGGATGATCATCCTCGCCAGCACTTTGATCGCCGGCGCGCATTTCGGCATCCTGAGCATTATCGGCGTTTATTACCCCACCACCATCCGCGCCAACGGCTCGGGCTGGGCGACGACGGTGGCGAAAACCGGCAGCGTCATCGGTCCGATCATCGGCGCGGCGATCTTGAGCTCAGGCATGCCGCTCATTCATACTTTTTCTCTTCTCGCTGTCTGTCCGGCGGTGCTCGCCCTGTGCGCCACCGGCATCGCCGCGATCGTCAAACGAAACAAAAAAGAACAACAGCAAAAACCGCCGGCCATCGGCCTCGCCCAGCAATCCTGACGGAGGACCCTTATGAAACTACGCAGCCTCGCAGCCAACTCCGCCGGCCGCCGCGCCAACTGGAAAGCGCTGGGGCTTTCCAGGGAAGACATGGAAAAGCCGAAGATCGCGATCGTGAACAGCTCCTCGGAGCTCGCCATCTGTTACGCGCATCTCGATAAGATCGCCGGAATCGTCAAAGAGGAAATCCGCAAGGCCGGCGGCGTCCCGTTCGAAGTGCGCACCGCCGCGCCGTCGGACTTCATTACCGGCGCCGCGCGCAACGGCTCCTACATACTCGCAGGCCGCGACATCATCGCCAACGACATCGAAGTGCAGGTGGAAGCCGCGCTTCTCGACGGCATGATCTGCCTCACCTCCTGCGACAAGACCCCGCCGGGGCACCTCATGGCCGCGGCGCGGCTCAACATCCCGACGCTGCTCGTCATCGGCGGCTATCAGGAAGCCGGCGACATTGACGGCGATCCGGTGGATGTCGAAGACGTTTTCTCCGGCCAGATCGGCCAGCTTTTCGACGGCGGCAAGCTGCGCCATCCCCTTGATGAAATGGCGGAGAACGCCATTCGCGGACCGGGCGTGTGCGCCGGCATGGCGACGGCGAACACCATGCACTGCACCGTCGAAGCGCTCGGCATGTCCCTGCCCGGCAGCGCGCCGGTGCGCGCTGACAGTCCGAAGATGCAGGACGCGGCGCGGCGCAGCGGCGCGCGCATCGTCGAGATGGTGAAAGAGGATTTGAAGCCCCGCGACATTCTCACTGAAGACGCATTCCGCAACGCCACGGCGACCGTGCTCGCCATATCGGGCTCGATCAACGCCATCAAACACCTGCAGGCGACGGCGGTCGAAGCCGGCAACGGCGTCGACGTGTTCGCGCTCTGGGAGGAAATGTCGAAAATCCCGGTGATTTCCGCCGTCAGGCCCAACGGTCCCGTGCGTATCGAACAGTTCGAGGATTCCGGCGGCGCCATGGGGGTGCTGAAGCAACTGGAGCCGATGCTGTCGACGAATGCGCTCACCTGCACCGGCAAGACGCTGAAGGAAAACCTCGAAGGCTATGAGGTTCCGGACGCCGACATCATCCGGCCCCTCGACAACCCCATCGCCGAAGGCCCGTCCATCGCCATTCTTAAAGGCTCGCTCGCGGAAACGGCGGTCGTCCGGCTCGGCGTGCGCGACGGCTCGCGCCCGGAAGAATTCGACGGTCCGGCCCGCGTTTTCGAAGACACCGAAAGCTGTCTCAAAGCGCTGCAGGACGGAACCATCAAGAAAGGCGACGTCATTGTCTGCCGCGGACAGGGATTGAAAGCCGGGCCCGCCATGGGCGGCGGCGCCTCGCTCATCCTCTTCGCCATCGACGCGGCGGGGCTTGCGAAAGACACCGCCTTCGTCACCGACGGCCAGCTTTCGGGGTTATGTCTGAAAGGCCTCACCATCGCGGAAGTCGCGCCCGAAGGCGCCTCCGGCGGCGCCATCGGCAAAGTTCAGGACGGCGACCGCATCGTCATCAGCGTCGCGAACCGCAAGCTCGACATCGACATTCCGGCCGAAGAACTCGCCAAGCGCGAAATCCCCGCCGGTTACCGGATGCCGGCGCCGGGCTATCTCGGGGTGTTCCGCCAGGACGTGCAGCCCATGTCCACGGGCGGCGTGCTGATACCGACCGGCGACAAGTAAGCGCTATTCGGCGGGCGCGGCTTCGGCGGTTTTCGCAGCGGCCTCGACTTCCGCATCGTCATGCAGGAAGGCGCCCTGCGCGCGCAGGATTTTGCGCACTTCCGCGACATCGACCTCGCGCGGCGCAATACCGCGATTGGCGGCGACCGCTGCGCCGACGCCCGCCGCATGGCCGGTCAGCCAGCATTGCGGGATCTCGCGCATGAAACCGTGGGAATTGGCGTCGCAGGAGACATGGCGCCCCGCCGCGAGAAGCCCGTCGAGATTGCGCGGCGCCAGCGAACCGTATGGCACCGAGACGATCGGGAATTTCGGCGACACCGAGGGGCTGACGCCAACCTCGTCCGCGACCGGCTTTCCCGAGCCCCAGTTCTTGCGCTCGATGCGCCCGACGCCCACAAGGCGGCGCGTATGGCGCACGCCAAGCTGTGAGGCGCTTTGCAGCATGTAAGCGTTTTCGAAACCCGGCGCGTTTTTACGGAAAAACTCGCAATGGGTTTTCATGAAACGGTGCGAGCGAATTTCCACTTCGGTCATGTCGTCAACATCGAGCGCCGAGAGCCCCGACTGGCGAGGGCCGAGAAAGAGCGCGATGTCGTTGCGCCAGGAAACATACGGCGCCTGAAAGAAGCCCATGCTCTCGCGTCCGCGCGCCATGAAGTCCGAAAACTGGTCGGGCTCGTCGCGCCGGAAAGCGAGCCAGCGATCCATATCGACGCCGCCGATGACGAAGCCCGTGTTCATGGAGTGGTGAACGTCGCCTTCCTCAATGTCGTCATCGAAGCCGGCGCCGGCGCGCGCGAACACATCGCCGTCGCCCGTGGTGTCGACGACGACTTTCGCCATCAACGCCGTGCGCCCCATCTTGCTTTCGAAAACGACGCCGGTCGCTTTGCCGTCTTCGACAACGGGCCGCGCCGCCCAGGCGTGAAAGACAAGCCTGACGCCTGCGCCGATCAGCATCTCCTGCGCATTGAGCTTCATCACTTCCGGGTCGAGCGTCGGCGCCCAGCAAACGACGCCGTGAAAGGCCGAGGTGCGCTGGCCCCAATATTGCGCCTTCGCTTCGTCTTTCGAGCCCCAGTCCGCTTTCGGCGGACCCGCGACGCCTTCCGGCGGCATGCGGTCGATGAACTCACGCGCAAAGCCCTGAATGACATGGCGGCCGTCCCAGTCCGTCATGCGGTCGATCCACATGACGAGGCCGCCCGTCGACAATCCGCCGAGGCAATTATAGCGCTCGAGCAAGGTCACATCCGCGCCGGCCTTCGCAGCGGCGTAAGCGGCGGCGCATCCGGCGGGACCGCCGCCGATCACGGCGACGTCGCATTTGTGATAAATCGCGATGTCGCTCGCTTCCTCGCGAATGGCGCCCTTGCCGTTGGGCGGCGGGAAGGTGTGGCTCTTTTCTTCAAAGACGTCCGAGGCGAGAAAGCGGTCTTCCGTCTGCTTTACTTCTCGCACCACGGGTTTTTTCGAGTCGTTGCTCATCCAGCGCCTCAATCTTTCAAATGCGCGCGCGAACGCATGAAGCTCGCCGCTCTTCACAAGCCGGCCCTCGCGTAAAAGAGCCGAAACTGTCGGGTAATTTCTATCGCACCCGACAAACGACATCAAACATTGAGCGAACGCCCGCCTCTTGAAACTTTTTCAAAAATGCGTACTCTGCTACATATATACGATGTTTTACGCACTCTGACAGCGGCGAAAAGCAGCGGGTCGGAGTCTGCGCGGCGAAAGCCGTCATCCTGGCGCGCCTGCGTCAAAGCAATAGTCGAGAGTTCGAAGACGCATATTCGGGGCGGCCGTCGAAATGAGGCGGTTGCCCCAAGCGCGATCGAGGCCGCCGAACCTTCCTCACGCAAACCCCGCGACAATGGCTGCTGGGGCTGCTGGGGCTGCTGGGACTGCTGGGACTGCGGGGCTTTTTCTCTTCATTTGCAAAAGAGCCCGGGATTGCAGGCTTTTAGGAGTTGATGACGTCCTCGAAAATACGCTCCAGCATGTCCGCGCAAGACTCGAGCTCCTTGTCGGAAAGCCGCGACAGAACCTGCGCCCTTTCACGATCGAGGATCGGCTGGATCTTCGCCATCACCCTCCGGCCCTTCGCCGTCACATAGACCAGCTTGGAGCGCCCGTCCGACGGATTGTCTTCGCGCCGGATGAGGCCGTCTTTCTCCATACCGTCCATGACCCGCACCAAAGTGGGCCATTGCACCCTGAGCCTTTTGGAAAGCGCGCTCATGGTAGCGGGCTGTTCGGCGAAGCCAAGCGCAAACAGCGCCTGCCAGCGCGCGCGCGTCTCCCCGGTTTCCTCGCGCAAGATATTGTCGATCCTGCTCATCCAACTGCGCGCGGCGAGCACCAGCATGCGGGACAGCCGGAACTCCCGGTCAAGGCGGGCGCCTCTGGCGTAGAAATCTTCATAATGAGACGACCACTGATCGAACTGATCCCTGTCGCGCGGCGCGTCCTCTTGCGCCCGCTTTTCATCTGCGCGCGGCCGTTTCGTTTTCGATTTCGCCATTCTTGACCCTCTCCTGGCGCCCCCCCCCCCCGCGGCCTTCGGTCAAAGGGCCGGCGCGCGGGGCCGCGCTTTATCGGCTGACCGCCGGATCATTCCCTTATTCGAGCCCGGCGCCGGCGGATAGTGCGCCCGGCCTGAAACCGCGCCGGCGAACTCCCCAAAGAGCGCCGCTCCGGCGCCGGCGGAACAGAGCGAAGCATTTGTTTGAAAATGCTTATTGCGGTTTTTAAAAAGGCCAAGCCCGGCCTCATCATTGATTTTTTTACCTATCATGGTAGGGTATTTTCGGTCTTTGGCCCATACCCCTGAAACCGCGCCGCGAGGAAACACGCAATGCTGACCGTAAAACCCATTTTGCCGCGTTTCGGCGCCGAAATTTCCGGCGTCGACATCTCCAAACCGCTGAGCGAGGAAGACCGGCGCGCCATTATCGACGCCATGAACAAATGGGGCGTTTGCGTCTTTCGCAACACCGGGCTCGACGACGAAAGCCATATCCGTTTCAGCCGCAATTTCGGCCGTCTCGAGCTGGCTCCCTTAAGGCGCGACGGCAAGGGCCGCCTCGCGCATCGCGAATTATTCGACGCCAGCAATCTCGACATGGAAGGCGAGATCAATCGCGACCCGTCGGCGGTCATGTATCGCAAGGGCGACCGCCTGTGGCACACCGACAGCTCCTTCATGGAAAAACGCACTTCTTATTCGCTGCTCCTGGCGCACCAAACGCCGAAAGAAGCCGGCGAAACCTGGTTCGCGGACACGCGCAGCGCCTACGAAGACCTGCCGCAGGAGATGAAAGACAAGATCGAGAACCTCAAAGGCGAGAATTCGCTGTGGTGGTCGCGCAAGCTCGCCGGCGCGGACATCAGCGACGAAACCATCGAAAACGGCCCCAAGGCCGTGCATCCGATCGTCCACACCCATGCCGGCTCCGGTCGCAAGGCGCTCTTTATTGCAGCCCACACCAAGGACATTGTCGGCATGGAGCCGGAAGAAGGCCGACGCCTCATTCGTGAACTGATCAAGCACTGCGTCCAGCCCCAATATGTCTTCAAGGTGAAATACGAACCCGGCGATCTCGTCATCTGGGACAATCTTTGCACCATGCATCGCGGCGGCGAGTTCGACGCCGAGAACGAAGCGCGCGACATGCGCCGCACCACCGTGCGCGAGGGCACCGAACCGAACTCAAAGGATGACGACGATCCTTTCACGGAGCTGTTCACCGGCATGCCCAAATCGCTTTCGCGCCTGACAGCGCCCGAGGCCGAAGCCTGAGCCGCTGCCTCCCGCTTCGGCGTCGGCGCTCTCCGCGACAAGGCGCCGCCGTCAAGTTCCAAGCCTTTGACCACGACCGGAAAAGGCGCCCCTTCACCGCGGGGCGCCTCTTTCTGTTCTTTCAAACGCGTGAATTCGCTTCGCAAATCGCCGATGACGGCGCTTGGCCCGCGCCCTCTTCCGGCGGAAACTAAACGGCAAGATCGAAGCGTAAAGAGGAAACCGCATCGAACGCCGATAACTGGCTCAGCCATGGGCGCACCTATAAAGAGCAGCGCTTCAGCCCGCTCGATGAGATCAACGCGGAAAATATTTCCGAGCTCGGCCTCGCCTAGGCGGTCGATCTCGACACCAGCCGCGGACAGGAGGCAACGCCGATTGTCGTCGGCGGCGTTATGTACATCACCACCGCCTGGTCGAAGGCGATGGCGCTCGACGCGGCGACCGGCGCCCTCTCGCTTGCGGCCGGGCATCGTCCTGTCGCCGCGCCTTTCGAGCGCATCACGGATTTCGAGCTTTTCGCGGGCTTCCCGCCGCCGCGCGCGCCGGATGAACTGCATCAGCGCAATCTCTTCCTCGGTTTCTTCACCTCGGTCTCTTCGCCGGCGCGCGGCCGTCCTGATGGAAGCGAACTCTTCGGCGCGAAACGAAAAGGGTCCCGCTTTTACAGCAAAAACAATTATGTTAGCCTTAACATAAATCTGCGGTTCGGACCACACGCCTCCTCTTCCATATGGGACGGCTTAGAAAAAATTAGGGTGAAACCATCGTCACGACACTGTCCCTCCATCCGGACCGGCTTTTTCCGACCGATGAAACGGAACGCACTATTGCGCGCCGGCTCTTCAGCCATGTGGAGGATTTGCCGATCGTCAGCCCGCACGGCCACACGGACCCGGCCTGGTTTTCACAAAACGACGCCTTTTCCGACCCGGCCTCGCTCCTGATCGCGCCCGATCATTACCTCTTCCGGATGCTTTATTCTCAGGGCGTGCCGCTCGAAGCGCTCGGGGTTCCGGCGCGCGACGGAACGCCGGTTGAAACCGACCCGCGGAAAATCTGGCGGACCTTCGCGGAGCATTATTATCTTTTCCGCGGCGCGCCGGCGCGCATGTGGATGGACTGGGTTCTCGCCGCCGTGTTCGACGTTACGGAACAGCTGAACGCCGACAGCGCCGACCGGATTTTCGAGCGCATCAGCGCATGTCTTTGCGAAGACGCCTTCCGCCCGCGCGCGCTCTTCGATCGGTTCAACATCGAATTGCTGGCGACCACCGAAGGCCCGCTCGACGAGCTCGAGCATCACAAGGCGATCCGCGAGAGCGGCTGGCAGGGCCGCGTCATCACCGCCTACCGCCCCGACCCGGTGATCGATCCGGACTTCGAGGGCTTTGCGGAGAATATCGCCCGGCTTGGCGAGATCACCGGCGAAGACACGCAGAGCTGGCTCGGCTATCTCGCCGCCCACCGCAAGCGCCGGGCGTTTTTCAAGTCCATGGGCGCGACCTCCACCGATCACGGCCATCCCACCGCGCGCACCGAAAATCTAAGCCAGGCCGAAGCCTCCGCGCTCTATAAGAAAGTCCTTGGCGGCGACGTTGAGGCCGATGACGCGGAGCGCTTTCGCGCGCATATGCTGACGGAAATGGCGCGCATGTCGCTTGATGACGGGCTCGTCATGCAGATCCATCCGGGCTCTTTCCGCAATCACAGCGCGGCGCTGTACGCGCGCTTCGGGCGCGACAAGGGCGCCGACATCCCCATGCGCACCGATTATGTCCATGCGCTGAAACCGCTGCTCGACGAAGTCGGCTGCGAACCGGATTTCACCCTCATTCTCTTCACGCTGGATGAAACGGCCTATTCGCGCGAACTGGCGCCGCTCGCCGGGGTTTATCCGGCGCTGCGGCTCGGCCCGCCCTGGTGGTTCCATGACAGCCCCGAAGGCATGCGGCGTTTCCGCGAACAGGCGATGGAGACCGCAGGCTTTTACAACACGGTCGGTTTCAATGACGACACGCGCGCCTTTCTCTCGATCCCGGCGCGCCATGACGTCGCGCGCCGCATGGACTGCGTCTGTCTCTCCCGGCTCGTCGCCGATCATCGCCTGCCCGAAGACGAAGCAGCGGAGATCGCGGTCGATCTCGCCTATAATCTCGCCAAGAAGGCCTATAAGCTTTGACGGCGCCTTGCGAAAACGCGCCGCGCCTCTCAGAGGCGACGCCGGCGGCGCTGTCCGGCGACGTGACGCGCCCGGCCTTTGATCGCGCCGCCGCCGCCATCGGCCAGGTTCATCTCGGCGCCGGGGCTTTTTTCAAAGCGCATCTTGCGCCTTACACGCAAACTGCAATCGAAGAAGCCGGCGGGGACTGGGCCGTCTGCGGCGCGAGCTTGCGCAGCCCTGACGCGCGCGACGCGCTTGAGCCGCAGGACAATCTCTTCACCGTCACAGAAAAAGACGGCGACAGCGCGCAAACCTCGCTCATGACGATTCTCAAAGACATGCATGTCGCCCCGGAAAACCCGGCGGCGCTTATCGGCGCCATCGCCGATCCCGCCATCAAAATCGTCACGGCGACGATCACGGAGAAAGGCTATTGCCTCAATCCTGCTTCCTCCGGCCTAGATTTCGATCATCCGGACGTGAAGCACGATCTCGAAAATCCCGCTGCGCCGAAAACAGCCATCGGACTGCTCGCAGCGGCGATCCACAAACGCGTTGCCGCACGCGCGCCACTCACGGTTTTGAGCTGTGACAACCTTCCCGGCAATGGCGCGCTTTTCAAAAACGCCGTCCGGGATTTCATCATGGAAGCCGATCCCGGCGCGACGGCGGCGCTGGACGAGTTTGTGCGTTTCCCTTCCTCCATGGTGGACCGGATCACGCCGGCGACGACCGATGAAGACCGCCGCGAGGTTATGACCAGAACCGGCCTCTTCGACGCGGCCGCGGTCGTCACCGAACCCTTCACCCAATGGGTGATCGAGGATGATTTCGTTGCGGAGCGGCCGCAATGGGAAGCCGGCGGCGCGCTCCTTGCCGCCGATGTCGCGCCTTATGAAACGGCGAAGCTGCGCCTGTTGAACGGCGCGCATTCGGCCATCGCTTATCTCGGCTATCTCATGGGTTGCGAGACTGTTTCCGACGCCATGGCGCGGCCGGACGTCGCCGCCTTCGTCCGCGCGTTGCAGGAAGACGAGATCGCGCCGACCGTCCCGGCGCCCGCCAATATGCCGCTCGGCCCTTATATTGAGGATCTCGCTCAGCGCTTTCGCAATCCGGCCCTCAAACACCGGACATGGCAGATCGCCATGGACGGCTCGCAGAAGCTGCCGCAGCGCTGGGTGAAAACCATTCGCGCGCAACTTGAAAACAGCGGGCCGCTTAACCGGCTTTCACTCGCCGTCGCCGCCTGGACGCAATATGTCACTGGCGTCGATGAAAGGGGGACGCCCATCGATGTGCGCGACCCCATGGCGACGCGGCTGAAACGCATCGGCGCCGAAGCGGGCGGCGATCCAGCAGAACAGGCGCGCGCATTTTTGAGCATCCGTGAAATTTTCGGAACGGACCTTATCCAGTCGGCGCGCTTCACGCAGACGCTTGAAAACGCCATCGCGCTCCTGCGCGGTGAAGGCGCGGAAGCCGCGGTAAAAAAAGTCAACAGGGAGAACGCCGGATGACGCATTTCACGAGACTGTTTGCAGGCTTTACGGCGCTCTTCCCGCTCTGCGCCGGCGCCGCCGCCGAACCGCTTCTCAATCCCGTTTTTTCCGATCACATGGTGCTCCAGCGAAACGCGCCTGTCGCCGTCTGGGGAGAAGCGGAACCGGGCGCGCGCATCTCCGTGAAACTGGGCCGGCGCACAAAAACCGCGAAAGCGGATGAAGACGGCGCCTGGCGCGCGGACTTTCCTTCCCTGAAAGCCGGCGGACCTTACGCGCTCGCCGCGACCGCGCCGGATGGAACGAAAGAGACTGTTTCAGACATTCTCATCGGCGATGTCTTCCTGTGCGCCGGCCAGTCGAATATGGAATTCCCCGTCACGCGCGCGCTCAATCCGCATCGCGAAATTCCGGCCGCAGCGAATGAGAATATCCGGCTTTTGCACATCGACCATGCAAGCGCCGCCGGCCCGCAGCAGGCCTTTTCGCCGGCGCCTCAATGGGCGACCGCGTCACCCGAAAGCGTCAAGGATTTCTCGGCGCTCTGCTTTTTCTTCGCCAGGGACATGCTCGCCGATGCAAACGCGCCTATCGGCCTTATCGATTCCTCCTGGGGCGGCTCGCGCATCGAGGCCTGGACAAGCGCCGATGCGCTCGGCGCCCTTCCTGAGTTCCAGACATCTCTGGACTTGCTCGCGACCTATCGCAGCGACCCGAAAAAAGCAGGCGAGCGCTATGCGGCGCATTGGATCGACTGGTGGAAGACACGGGCGAACGCGCCGCGTCTTCCCTGGGCGGACGGCGCGCAGCCGGAAACCTGGAAACAGGCGCCGGCGGACAAAACAGACTGGAAGAGCTGGGACGACCCGGCGCTTTCCGGCCATGACGGCATGGTCTGGTACCGGACGACCTTCACTTTAAGCGAAGCGCAAGCCGCGCAGGATGCGGCGCTGGCGCTGGGCGGCATAGATGAAGTCGACATGACCTGGATCAACGGCGATTTTATCGGCGGCATGTTCGGCTGGGGCAATGCGCGCCGTTACGACATTCCGGCGAGCGCGCTCAAGGCCGGACAAAACGAACTCCTCGTCAATGTCTACAGCTCCTGGGATGCGGGCGGCATGTACGGCCCCGATGACGCGATGGCGCTTTCCTTTCCCGACGGGTCGTCCGTGCCGCTGAGCGGCGGCTGGCGTTATCAAAAAGTTCCGGCGGAAATGGGCGCGCCGCCCATGGCGCCATGGCAGTCGATCAACGGGCTCACCGGCCTTTACAACGCCATGATCGCGCCGCTCGGGCGTTTAAAGCTGAAAGCCGCGATGTGGTATCAGGGCGAGTCCAATGCGAACGACGCCGAAGCCTATGAAGGCTTGCTGCGCGCGATGATCGCGGACTGGCGCGGACGTTTTGGCGAAGAGCTTCCTTTCATGATCGTGCAGCTTCCCGTTTTCGGCGCGCTGCCGGCTCAGCCCATGGAGTCCGGCTGGGCGCGGATCCGCGATGCGCAACGCCGCGTCGCCGCAAGCGATCCGTTGACGGGGCTCATTGTCGCGCTCGACGCCGGCATTGCGGGCGAATTGCACCCGCCCGACAAACAGCTTGTGGCCAGGCGCGCGGCGACGCTCGCCCGCGGTCTTGTCTATGGCGAAAAGCAAGCCGGCGCACCCGCCCCGCTGCGCGCCTATGAAGAGGACAGCACAGTCGTCGTTGAATTTGAAGGACTGACGGGCGAGGAAAAAACCGTCAGCGCCGACCGGCCGATTGCATTTGAGCTATGCGGCGAAGACGCCTGTCATTTCGTCCCCGCGACCATCGACGGCGATCGCGTGCGCTTGGCCGCGCCCACAGACCTTGCGCCGACCCATGTGCGCTATTGCTGGGGCGATGCGCCGGTCTGCAACTGGCACGATGAACGGGACACGCCCATCACGCCGTTCGAACTCGCAATCGACTAGTTCGCCTCCACAAGGCCGCAATCCTTGACGCCGTTGGCGTCCTGCACAAGATGCACGTCTGCAATCGCGATGCGCGCGGCGCCATGCGTTTCAATTGCAAAGGGCGCCGACAAGCGGGACATATCCGCGCCCGCATCGGCGAAACAGGCGAGCGTCACCCGCATGCGCCGCCAGCCGGCGCCCTCGCCTTCGCGCAGGACATCGCCAAGATCGATCATGCCGGCGCAGCCTTCGCCGCATAAGACGCCGATATCCATCGCCCCTTCGCCGAACATCTCAGCTCTGAAAGCGAAGGAGAGCTCAAGCTGGCCGACCGTCTCGCGCGAAAGATCGATCGCCTCGCCGCTCGCCAGCGCCGCGGCGCCGCCGCTTTCGGGAAAGCTCAGTTCAATGGCGTCTTCCTGCGCCTGATGATCGACCCTGCGCACCGAAACCGCGCCGCCGTCTTCGGACAGAGAAGAAACATCAGCGCCGGTCATCAGTTTGATCGACGGCGCAAATTCGCCGCCCGCAAAATAAACGCCCGGCGTTCCCTTATCGCTTTCGTCGAGCCCTGAGTCTTCGGAAAGCGCGGGCAAGCTCCCGTCATCCTCATAAGTGAGGCCGTAGCCCAGCGCAAAAAGCGGATCGTAGCCCTCATCGCCCTTGTTAAGCGGCGTTTGCGCCGCATTTTTCGGCCAGGAATAAGACAGCCTGCCAGTGAAATCATAATTCACCGCGCCGTCGCTATCGCGGAACAAAACATCGGCGACGCCGCCGCCTGCCGTTCCCGGCAGCCAGGCCGCAACAAACGCATCCGACGCATTCAGTTCCGGATTCACCCATAAAGGCCGGCCCGAGAGAAAAACGGAAATAACCGGCACGCCGTCCGCTTTCAACTTGCGCATTATGGCGAGCGCTTCGCCGGACGGGTCGTTAAAAGCGACATTATCGAGATCGCCCTGAAACTCCGCGTAAGAATCCTCGCCGAAAACGACAATGGCGACATCGGGTTTTTCATCATAGGCGCCGTTTTCGCTCAGCGCGATTTGACCGCCGCCGCTTTCGACTGCCGCCTTGAGGCCGTCGAAAACCGACTCGCCATTGGGAAAGAGCGCCTTGTCGAGCCCGCCGCCCTGCCAGGTCAGCGTCCAGCCGCCGCTTTGTTTTGAAATATCGTCGGCGCCGTCGCCCGCCACCAGCACCTTGAGGTCGCGGCGCAAGGGCAGAACGCCCTCATTGTTTTTCAGGAGGACAAGCGACTTGCGCACCGCCTCGCGCGCCAGCGCCTTGTGCTCGGGCGCGCCGAGCACGGTTTCATCGCCGGAAAGCGGACGGCCCGACGGCCGGCCTTGCTCAAAAACGCCGAAGCGCAGTTTCGCCCGCAGGATGCGCCGCACGGCGTCGTCGAGGCGCGCCTCGGAGATTTCGCCGGCGCGCGCCTCGTTCAACGTGTTCTCGTAAAGGCCTTTCCAGCTGTCCGGCGCCATGAACATATCGAGGCCCGCATTCACCGCGGCCGGGCAGTCTTCATTCGTGCAGCCTTCGACTTTCGCATGGCCGTTCCAGTCGCCGACGACAAAACCGTCAAAGCCCATGCGGTCTTTCAAAACATCGGTCAGCAGGTAGCGATGAGCGTGCAGCGCCTCGCCCTTCCAGCTTGAAAAAGACGCCATGACGGAAAGCGCGCCGGCGCGGATCGCGGGGGGATAGCCGGCGCCGTGAATGCGCGCCAGATCGGCCTCGCTCGCCTGGGCGTCGCCCTGATCGCGCCCGCCCTCGGTGCCGCCATCGCCGAGATAATGCTTCGCCGTGGAGACGACCTTGTCCGGACCCATGAACGCTTCACTGTCAAGCTCGCCCTGAAGGCCTTCGACGATCACGCCCGCATAAGAGGCGACGATATCGGGATCTTCGCTGAAACCTTCATAAGTCCGTCCCCAGCGATCATCCTGCGGCACGGCGACAGTGGGCGCGAAGGTCCAGTCATGCCCCGTCACGCGCAGTTCTTTCGCCGTCGCCTCCGCGATGCGCCGGACGAGGTCCGGGTCGCGCGCCGCGCCGAGCCCGATATTGTGCGGAAAAACCGTGCCGCCGATAACATTGTTATGGCCGTGCACCGCATCGATGCCGAGGAGGATCGGGATCGCCGTTTCCACGCCTTCCGGATCGACAGAAGCGTCGTAAAACGCGTCCGCCATGGCGAGCCATTCATCCGCTGTTGCATAGGCTTTGCCTCCCGGCGCCGAATTGCCGCCGCTCAACACCGATCCGAGCCGGTATTGTCTGACCTCCTCCGGCGTGACCGAAGAACTGTCCGCCTGGATGATCTGCCCGACTTTCTGTTCAAGCGTCATGGAGGCGAGCAGCGCGTCGATGCGCGCCTCGGTCTCCGCGTTCGTCAAATCCGGGGTTTCGATTTCGGGCCAGAGCGTGACGTTATATTGGCTTTCGCCCGCTTGGGCGCCGGAGGTTTTCCCGTCCGCCGCTTCATCCCGCCTGTCGGCGCATGCGGATATCAAAAACAGCGCCACAGCAGCCGCGCAAAAGCATGCGCGACGCATTTCACCCCTTCCGATCATGAGCTATTCCTCCCATTTTATCTTTTCCGCCGTCTTGAAGACGCGCATTCTCATTTCCACCGGCCATTCTTCGCCGGGTTCCAGCACGCGAAGCCCCGTGTCTTCACGCCGGTTCGCCCAGTTCAGCGCATCATTCATCTGGCTCACCGGTTCGAAGCAGAAGCAGTCCTCTTCCTCCGAGACATAGACAACCACGAAGCCCATCGCCGGATCGGCGGTGATTTCCACGCCGAAAGGCCGGTCGCGCCATCCAATCTGCGCCTTGCCGCGCCAGCCGGTGAAACAATGATCGATGGAAACATCTTTCAGCGAACGGCCGCCGGAAAAATCGAATTCTCCGCCAAGGGCGCGCCATGTTTCCGGCAGGCCCGCCTCATCGGGCAGCCAGAGGCCTTCAGCAGCAAAGCGCAGACGCGCCGCTTGCGGATTTGAAAAATAAGGATGAAAGCCGAGACCGGCCGGCATCGCCTCGCCGGACGTGTTGCGCAACATCAGCCGGATGGAAAGCGCATCATTTTCAATGACTATTTTCTGCGCCAGCGAGAACGACCACGGCCACGCCTTTCCGGCATGGTGGACATAGTCCAGCATTGCGGCGTTTTCCGATTGCGACGAGAGCGACCACTCTCCTCTCCATGCCGTTCCGTGCAAGGGGTGAGCGTGGCCCGGCGCATTCGGTTCGATACGGACGGTTTTTCCGTCAAATTCAAAACGTCCGTCTCTTATGCGGTTGGAATAAGGCGCAAGCGGAAAACAGCTGAAGCTGAAAGGGTCCTGCCGCCAATTGCTCTGCAATTTCGTACGGCGCAAAATTTCGCTTTGCTCATAGGCGCACCAGACGATGGCGCCCGACGACGGCGCGAGCCCCAGGGACCAGCCGTCGGCCGCAAGCTCAAAAACTTCGAGGATGCCGGTCGCGGAACTCAAACGGAGACGGCTCCATAGCGGGCGCGCGAACGGGGGGCATGAAAGCCGCCGCCGGAGGATTTGAAGTGTCGCGCCATGAAGTCCCCTCTGATTTATGTTTACGGTAACATGATGCGGACGCGGCGCAACGCCTTTGCCGGCGCCCCATAGAAAGAAGCGCTTAAGATATTGATTATTATGACATTTCTATTTACCCGTCCAAGACTGCCAGGCAAACGCGCGGCCTGTTCCTTCCCGCCGGGAAAATGTACCGAATGGATCGCCGGCGCCGCCATGCTTGGCCGCGGCGGCGCTCGTTCTACCGGCCCTCGCGCTAGGGCGATCCGCCCCCGCGGCCGTCGCGCCCGGCGCCTCTCCCGGCGCTTTTCAAATGTCGGCGACTTGAAACCCATGGAGTTCCCAATGGATTTCTTCCTCGACTACGCCTGGAATCCCGGCGACTGGCCGCTGGAGCGTCTTCCCGATTATCCGCGCCAATGGGCGGCTGAGCAATTTGGCGAAAAGCACGCCAGCGAGATTGCGAACCTCCTTTCGACTTACACAAAATACAATGCGCGCCGGAAATCGGAGCTTCTCGACACGAAGACTTACAGCCTCGTCAATTATAATGAAGCCGAACGCATCGCCGCCGACTATAATGCGCTGGCGCAAAAGGCGGACGCGCTGCATCAAAAACTGCCGGATCGATATGACGATGCTTACATGCAGCTCGTCTGGCGCCCGATCCAGGCGGGCGCCAATCTAAACGCTCTCTATCTCGCCGCCGCAAAAATCGTCTTTGTACTGAATAGGGTCGCTTGCGCGCCAATGACTGGGCGGACAAGACCGAAGCGCTTTTCGCGCGCGACGCCGAGCTGGCGCGCATCTTTCATGAAAACATCGCCGACGGGAAGTGGCGCCGCCAGATGGACCAGACCCATATCGGCTATGCCTATTGGCAACAGCCCGATCGGAACGCGATGCCCCGGCGGCGCGGGCGAGCGGGCCCAACGGCCCCCGGTTCGGCGTCGCCCTGGCCCGCCGGCGTCAGGTTTTGACGCCAGACGGCGCCGCGCCTGAGACGTCGATTGTCATTAATCGGACAATCATCATTGACCGGAACAGTGCGCTGGCGCTTCCATCGGCGATGATTTTCAACCGCGCCGATGCGGATTTTGAATTCCCGGTCGAGACGCCGCCCTGGCTCAGCGCGCACCCGAAAAGAGGAATTGTAACGCGAAAGCAGGGGATTAACCTCGCCGTCGACTGGGACAAGGCGCCCCTGAAACCGTTGAAGCGCTGGTGCTCACGCGCAACAGGCGGCCTTTTGCCGAAAATGACGCCTTTATCGAAGCTGACGGATATGTTTCCTTTCTCGCTGAGAATTATACGCGCGCCCATAATAGCGCCGGCGTGGGGTGGAAACGGATTCCAAATCTCGGCCTCATATCTTCCAGCATGAGCGCCTTCTCGCGAGCGGGCGGCGCCATTGCGCTCGGTCCCGAAATCCCCCATCTCGAATATGATTTTTACGCTTTCACCGAAGGTGACGTGACGGTTGAGGTCACGCTCGCCCCCACGCTCGATTTCAAAGATGAAGGCGGGCTCAAATACGCGCTTTCCATTGATGACGAGACGCCGGCGACCGTCTATGTAAACGAAAATCTTTCTGAAGACGCGTGGAGCGCATCCGTCGCTAAGTACGCACAACGCCGCTCGAGCCGTCATGCGATCCCAAAACCTGGCGCCCATACGCTGAAACTCCGGCTTATCGATCCGGCGCTGGTTTTTGAAAAGATCACCATTCATTCCGGGGCAGCGCCCGAAAGCTATCTGGGGCCCCCGCAAAGTCTTCGCGCTTCCAATGTTCATTAGATCGTGAGCATGAAAATTGAAAAAATCGGGCGGGAGGAAGAGCCTGTCGTCATTCTCGACAACGCGACAGCCGGCGCCGATGCGCTGATCGACACCGCCGCCAACAGGGAGTTCAAAAAAAAGGCGCCGAATGATCCCGGCATGCGCGCGCCGGCGCCGGTCGATTACGCCCAATCAATGATCGCCGCGTTTGAACAGTTGATCGGGGACGTGTTCGGCCTGAGGCCCGCTTCCCTCGCCGCAACGGCTTGTGATTTTTCTCTTGTGACGACGCCGCCCGAGAAATGCGGCGCCATGCAAAGGCTTCCTCACTATACCGCCACGGACCCAACCGTTCTGACTATCCTGCATTTTCTTTGCGGCGAAACTTACGGCGCCGTCGGCTTTTACCGCCATCGCGCCACCGGTTTCGAAACAGTCAATGACGCGCGCTTGAGACGATACCAAAAGGTTCTTGAGGCCGAGATCGCCGAACACGGGACGCCGGAGACGAAACAGGCCAGCGGGCCTGCGCCGCTTTTCGAGCAAATAGCGCGCTTTCCGGCCGTCTTTAACCGCATCCTGATTTTCAGGGGCGTTGCGCTGCGCGCCGCAGACATCCCCGAAGACTGCGCCCTGCCCGAGGATCCGCGCGCCGGCCGGCTCACCGTCAACACCTTGATCAAGGGCGCGGGCTGACGCCGGCCGCCGGCGCCTCGGCTCTCGCTCATTTACAGATACGCGCGCCTATTCAGCGTATATGCCGAACACCGCGCCGACAAAACCGCCGGCGACATGTGTCGAAAGGATTTTGCCGTCGGCGCCTTGTTTCAGGCTCATCCACGCGCCGCCCTCTTGTGCATAGTCGAAATCGTAAGCATCGCCGCGCGCGCGGATGCGCAACCGCACCGGCGTCTCCGCAGGAGCGCCAAGGGAAGCGGACGCAACAACCTCGCCTTCGGAAGGCGTTTCGGCGCCGGCGCGCCGGCGAAGCCTTACGGTGCGGCTTCCGTCTTCATCCAATGTCACGCCGAGCGCATAGAAATACGCGTCATTTTGAAAAACGGCGAGCCCGGCTTCTTCGCCCGGGTGTTGCGGATTGAACACCACGCTCGTTTCCGCAAGCGCGTTCAGATGCTGCTGGCGGCGGGCGAGAAACGCCGGATAGCCGAAATCGCCGAGCCCGTCTTTTTGCGCCGTCAAGATGGCGGCGCCGTCTTTGATCGACAGCCATTCATCGGCGGGACCGCGCAAAGACAGCCAGTAAGGCGCAAGATCGTCTTCATCGAAGTTTTCCGTCAGCGAAAAATCGCCATGCGTCGGGACCGGCGGCGTCTCGCCGGGCGGCAGGGCGGGTCGCTTCGCCTTTAACGGCACAGGCGCGCCGCGCGGCAGGATGACCGGCCAGCCGCCGACCCATTCGACCGGCAAAAGAAACGTCTCCCGGCCCGTATTGTAATAATCGCCTTCATAAGGCCGCACGCCGAGAAACACCGCCCGCCATCCGCCTTCGCCCGTGTCGACAAGGTCGGCGTGCCCCACAGAAGTCACTGCATTTTCCCGGTCCGGCGGAAGATCGCGCTGGGTGAGAATGGGATTGCCCTCATAAGGCTCGTAAGGACCGAGCACATGATCCGAACGCAACACGACCTGGGAGTGATTGATCGCCGTGCCGCCTTCCGCCGCGCTCAGATAATAGGTCTCGCCGATCTTGTAGATGTGCGGGCCTTCGATCCAGATCGGCTTTTCCTCCGGCCTGACGCCGCCGTCGATTAAAACGGTCGGCGCTTCCAGCGACTGGAACGTTTCAGGATCGATCTTGCGAATCCAGATGGCGCGATGACCGTCATATTTCGCTTCGCCCGGCGGCGCGTCGTTGTTCATCAGATAAACGGCGCCGTCATCATCGAAAAACAGAGACGGATCGATGCCGCCGATATCGGGCAGCCAGACCGGATCGGACCAGGGACCCGCCGGGTCTTCCGCCGTCACGATGAAATTGCCGCCGCAATCAACGCAGGTGTTGGCGACGTAAAAGACGCCGTCATGATATTCGATCGTCGGCGCGAAGACGCCGCGCGACACGCCGAGATCCGTGAAATCGAGCATGCCGGCGCGATCGATGACATTGCCGATTTGCGTCCAGTTTACGAGATCGCGACTCTTGAAAACCGGAATGCCGGGAAACCATGAGAAAGTGGAGTTGACGAGATAATACTCATCGCCGGCTTTGGCGATGCTGGGATCGGGATAAAAGCCCGAAAGGATCGGGTTGCGATATTCATCCGGCGCAAGCGCATCGGAATAATCGGCCCCTTCATAATAAAACGCTTCAAAGCGTGCGGCGGCGGCTTCAGTCTCTTCTGTGCGAACAGACGGCTGGCAGGCGGCGAGCATGACCGCCGCAAGAGCGGACATCGCTTTCAACGTTTTTTGCATCACTCTTTGCTCCCCCTTTTTGTAAAGCTTGTGCAGGAAGGCGAGGGCTATTATGATAGCGATAACAAAGTACGTTGAAAAGGCGCGAATCAGCGCCCGCGCGGGAGGGCGCGACGACTATGAGCGCCATCACACGCCGCCAAACGCTGAAAGCCGCCGCCGGAACGGCCGCGCTGCCCTTCTTCGCCGGCGCCTGCGCCTCCAACACCGGACATCCGGGCGCCGCTTCAGCAGGCGCAACGCCATTGAAAAATCTCGCGGCGGCGAAGGGCCTGCGCTTCGGCTCGGCTATGGCCGCGCATCAATTGGCTGATCCAAAATATGTAGAACTCGTCTTGCGCGAATGCGGCGTCATCGTCGCCGAAAACGAACACAAGCAATATACGATCCTGGCGCAGCCCGATGACTGGAACTTTGCGCCCGGAGATGCGCTGGTCGAGTTCGCCCAAACGAACGGACTGGGCATGCGCGGCCACACCTTGCTCTGGAATCGCAGACAATGGACCTCCGACTGGCTGAACGCCGTCGAATTCGCTTCCGCAAAAGAAGCCGAAAGCTGGCTCGATGCTTACATCGCGCGCGTCGCCGGGCGTTATGACCCGTTCATTTATTCCTGGGACGTGGTCAACGAGACGGTCGATCCCGAAACCGGCGCCTTGCGCGAAACCGTCTTTTCCAAAGCGATGGGGCCGGAGCTCATCGACTTTTGCTTCCACAAGGCCAGGCAAGCCGCCCCGGACGCGACGCTCGCTTATAACGACTATATGAGCTGGGAAAGCGGCAATGAGAAACATCGCGCGGGCGTTTTGCGCCTCTTGGAACGGCTTCTGAAAAACGGCGCTCCCATCGACGCGCTCGGCATTCAAAGCCATTCCAATTACGACATGCCGAATGAATTCACGCCCGACAAACAGCGCGCCTGGCGCGGTTTTGTCGAGGAGGCGATCGGCATGGGACTCGAGATTTATCTCACCGAGTTCGACGTCAACGACACCGAACTTGGGCCCGACGCAGCAATGCGCGATGCGCTGATCGCCGGCTATACGAAAGACTATCTCGACATGATGCTGAGCTATGAGGCGACCAAAGACCTCCTCGTCTGGGGGCTCGTCGATTCCTACAGCTGGCTGCAGGGTTTCCTGCCCCGTGAAGACGATGTCGAGAAACGTCCGACCCCGTTTGATTCGCACTACCGGCCAAAACCCATGCGCACCGCCATCGCCGGCGCGCTGAAGGCCGCTCCCGCCCGGTAACCCTTTAAAGCCCGCCTCGCCTGTATTGCGGCCTTGCTCCGGGCGCTTGTCACATTGACCCGTTGGCAATCCGTCCGGCTGCGCCTTATAGAGGAGAGGCGAAGAGTTCAGGCAGGGCAGGAAGATGAAGACGAACGGGCGCCGCGGCAAAAAACGCCAGGTTGTGACCATCAAGGAGGTCGCCGAAAAGGCCGGCGTTTCTCAGATGACAGTCTCGCGCGTCCTCAACCAGAAAGAAATCGTCAAATCCGCCACGCGCGAAAAAGTCGAAGCGGCGATGACCGCGCTGAATTACCGCCCGAACATCATGGCCCGCGGCCTCGCCGGCGGCAAATCCATCCTGATCGGCTTCCTCTATCACAATCCCAGCTACGGTTATCTCAACGAATTTCTCATCGGCGCGCTCGATGAATGCCGCGAGCTCGGCCACCATCTCGTGGTCGAAGCGATCGACGCGGACGATATGAAATCGGCCCGGGACCGTTATGCGGAACGGGTCAGACGGATCGGCGTCGACGGCATCATCGTCAATCCGCCCTTGAGCGAAAACCGCGACCTCATCGACGCCCTCCACAATATCGGCCTGCCTTTCGTGCGCATCGCCCATGGCGATCTTTCCTGCGTCGACCTCAGCGTCGTCATCAACGACACCGAGGCGGCGAAGATGATGACGAATTATCTCATAAAAAAGGGCCACCGCCGCATCGCCTTCATTCTCGGCGCGCGCAATCACACCTCGACCGCCATGCGTCTCGCCGGCTTTAAAGCGGCGATGACAAAGCACAAGCTGACTTTCGGCAAGGCTTATCTTGAATCCGGCAACTTTACTTTTCAGTCGGGAGTCGAAGCTGCTGAGCGGCTGCTCTCTCTGCCCGAACCGCCCACCGCCATCTTCGCCAGCAACGACGAAATGGCCGCCGGCGTCATCGCCGCCGCGCATAAGCGCGGGTTCACCCTGCCCGAGGATCTGTCGATAGTCGGTTTCGACGACACGGCGATTGCGCAATCGGTCTGGCCGTCCCTGACGACCGTTCGCCAGCCCATCGCCGACATGGCGCGCAAATCCGTCTCGCTCCTCGCCGAAAGCATCGGTTTTGGCGACATCGAGCTCGCCGAGCGGCTGCAAATTCTCGACGTTTCCCTCGTCGAACGGGAATCCGTCGCACCGCCGCCCAAAACCAAGAAGTAATTCAGCCAGAACGAGAAGAGACCGCGAAGCGAACGCAAATGCGTTTCACTTCGCTTTTTTGCAGACGTCAGTGACGCATTTCTTCAAGCTCGAGACCTTTGGTTTCGCGCACGGCCAGGATCACGAAAGCGATCGAGATGATCGCGCAAATCGTGTAGAATCCGTAAGCGCCCGTAAGACCGATCCACGCTGTCGTGAGCATGATCGGGAAAGTCATGGTGATGGCGAAGTTCGAAAGCCACTGGAAGAAACCGGCGACCGCAAGCCCTGAACCGCGGATCTGATTCGGGAACATTTCGCCAAGCGCCACCCACATGACCGGCCCCCAGGACATGTTGAAGAAAAACACATAAGCGTTTGCGGAAATCAACGCCGTGCGCCCGACGCCCTGCGGCAGGGAAACAGCGCCGTTAACGACGCTCGCCTGCGAAAACGCATGGACCAGAACCCCCAGCGTCACCGCCATGCCGACCGACCCGATCGCGAGCAGCGGCTTGCGCCCGATCTTATCGATCAGGATCAGCGCTACAATCACCGCGAGAATCGAAACGGCGCCGCTGATGACATTGATGAGCAGCGCATCGCCTTCAGAAAAGCCCACCGCCTGCCACAAAACAGCGCCGTAATAGAAAACGACATTGATGCCGACCAGCTGCTGGAAAGTCGCAAGACCGATGCCGATCCACACAATGGGGCGCAGGACCGTTCCTTTTTGGAGAACGTCGCTTAATTGCGGTTTATGATCGCGCGCCAGCGATTCTGCGATTTCATCGACCTTCTTCTTGGCGCGCGCCGCGCCCCCTATGCGTTCGAGAACGCCTTGCGCCTGGTTTTGTTTGCCGCGCACGACGAGAAAACGCGGGCTTTCCGGAATGAACAACAAGGCGAGAAGGAAAATCGTCGCCGGAATAAGCTCGATCCAGAACATCCAGCGCCAGGCCTTGAAGCCCATGAGCCAGTCCGCATTGGCCGACCCCGCAGCGCCCGCAATCAGGAAATTGCTCAAAAAGGCGATGAAAAGACCGGTGATGATCGCCACCTGCTGGATCGACGACAGCCGCCCGCGCAGATGCGCCGGCGCGACTTCTGAAATATAAGCCGGCGCCATGACGCTGGCGCCGCCCACCGCGAGACCGCCGATCACGCGATAGATCACGAATTCAAAAGAAGAATGGGCGACGCCCGAGCCCCAGGCGCTGACGATGAAAAAGGCCGCCGCCACGATCATCATGGTGCGCCGCCCGAACCAGTCCGACAACGTGCCCGCAAGCGCCGCCCCCGCCGCGCAGCCGAGCAGCATGGAGGCGACATTGAACCCCGTGCCGACGCTGTCGGAATTGAACGCGACCCGGAGCCCGTCGACGGTGCCGTTAATGACCCCGCTGTCAAAGCCGAACAGGAAACCGCCGATGGTGGCGACGCAGCTGATGAGCAGAACAAAGGCGAAATCGCCATCCGGCTTCGCCGGCGCGGTGAGAGTTGCTGACAATGGTGCCTCCCAGGTTAGGTATTGTTTCTATTATCTTTTTTATCGCCGTTCTTGTGGCGGCCCGCGCGCATGTTAGGGCTAACAGTAAGCTTCGTCCATACGCAACTTGAACAGATTAACCATCACCGCCCAGCGTTTGCAGGGCTGGCCCGCAATCTCCCTTAAATCCGCCCCCTCGCCATTTGGGGATATCCCGTCCGCCCTCACCTTCTATTCTGGTTCGCCCTCATTTTCAGGCAGCGTGATCCCTGGCGACGAGGCTTGAAGGGAATGGATTAGACCGATGTCGAATTGGCGGACCCCGATGATCAAAAAATTCGAGTTTTGGCTGGTTATCGCGGTTTCCGTGATCCTGGCGGAGGTCTGCATCTATTTCGAAGCCTTCGAAGCCCTGGCGTCCTTCGTGGAAAACCATGAAAGCTGGGAGCTCGACGAGTTTATCATCTTCTTTCTGGCCGGCGGCGTCGCGTCGATGATTTTGCTCGTCTTCCGCGCAATGGAACTGCGCGCGGAAGTGAAGCGTCGCCAGAACGCGGAAGAAAAAGCCACCCGGCTCGCCCGCCACGACACATTGACGGGACTGCCCAACCGGCGCGTGCTGACCGAAGAACTGGAAACGGCGCTTGAGAGCGTGCGCGTCTCAGGCGGCGAATGCGCCGTATTTCTTATCGACCTCGATCATTTCAAACCGGTCAATGACGTCTATGGACACGCTGCAGGCGATGCTTTGCTGATTGAAGTCGCAAAACGCATCAAGGCGGTTGTGGGCAAGCAGGGCGTTGTCGCGCGGTTGGGCGGGGATGAATTCGCCAGCGTCATTCCCTATGAGGCCGGCGGCGATCTGCCCAATCGCCTCGCCGCTCAGATCGTCCGCAACATGAATCAGGCCTTTTATATTGAGGGCGCACGGGTGCAGATCGGATCAACGGTCGGGATCGCCTGCGCGCCCCGGGACGGCGCGACCGCCTCGGCGCTTCTGCACAGCGCCGACCTCGCCATGTACGAGGGAAAGCGCGCGGGACGCGGCGGTCACCGGTTTTTCCATGCGGAGATGGACGACCGTCTGCGCGAACGCACTGCGCTGGAAAACGATCTTCGCAAGGCCATCGCAGACAACGTAATCATCCCTTACTTTCAGCCCGTCACAGAACTTTCCGACGGGAAGATCACAGGTTTCGAGGCTCTGGCGCGCTGGCCGCATCCCACGCGCGGCATGATATCGCCCGAGGTTTTCGTGCCGATCGCCGAAGATCTGGGACTGATCGATCAGATATGTTCGTCGATCCTGCGCGCCTCCTGCACGGTCGCGCGGGACTGGCCGAAACCGATGACGCTCTCGGTCAACATATCGCCCATGCAGCTCAAGGATCCCTGGCTTTCAACGCAGATCCTCGCCATTCTGACCGAAACAGGCTTCCCGCCCAACCGCCTGATCGTGGAAGTGACGGAAAATGCGATCATCGAGGATCTGGATAAGGCGCGTGAGGTCTTCCAGTCTTTGCAGAATGTCGGCGTGCGCATCGCCCTCGATGATTTCGGCAAGGGATATTCCAGCCTCTACCACCTGCGCCAACTCAACTTCGACCATCTGAAGATCGACGGTTCGTTCGTGCACGCCATGAACTCGCCGGAAAGCGCCAAGATTGTGAGCGCAGTGGCGGGGCTCGGAAAATCGCTTGGCATGCCGGTGACGGCGGAAGGCGTTGAAACCACGGGAGAGGCGGATCGGCTTCGCGCTCTCGGCTGCGAGCAGGCGCAAGGATTTCTCTTCGGCAGGCCGCTCGACGCCGTCGAAACGGCGGCTCTGTTGCGCGGCGAGGCGAACAACGTCATCCGCATCGATCGCTCAGCGTGACGGTGACCGTAGCGCTTTAAACCGCCGCAATTGAATGCTTTCGGAACCCGGGCTCACCAGTTCCACATTGAGCCGTCCGTAAGACGCGCCACCGGCAATTGCTTGGGGTCATACGGGTGTTTCGCCGCCCGTTTTTCATCGATGTCGACGCCGTGACCGGGCGCCTCTCCGGGGTGGAGATAACCGTCGTCAAAACTGTAGGCGTGCGGGAAAACGGCGTCGGTTTCTTCTGTGTGCATCATATATTCCTGGATGCCGAAATTCGGAACCCAGAGATCGAAATGCAACGCCGCGCCCATGGTGACGGGCGACAGATCCGTGGCGCCGTGACAGCCGGTGCGCACATGATAGAGCCCCGCGAGATCGGCGATCCGCCGCAACTGCGTGATCCCGCCGGCATGCGCCACGGTCGCGCGGATATAATCGATCAGCTGCTCCTCAAGAAGCGTGCGGCAATCGTGGATGGAGTTGAATACCTCGCCGAGCGCAATCGGCGTCACCGTATGCTGACGGATGAGGCGAAACGCTTCCTGATTCTCCGCGGGCGTCGGATCTTCCATCCAGAAAAGCCGGAAAGGCTCGAAGGCTTTGCCGAGACGCGCCGCTTCGATAGGCGTCAATCTGTGATGAATGTCATGCAAAAGCTCGATAACCGGCCCATGCGCCTCGCGCAGCCGCTCAAAGAGCTTCGGCGCGAAATTGAGATAGGCCGTCGTATCCCAGACGGTTTCCGTCGGCGCGGCGGCGTCCGCCGGTTCGTAATACATCTTGCCGCGCGCGACGCCGTAAGCGCCCTTGACGCCGGGAATGCCAGACTGCGCGCGGATCGCCTTGTATCCAAGGGACATATAGCGCCCGACTTCGTCGACGGTCGCCTCGATATCCGCGCCGTTTGCATGCCCGTAAACCAGCACGCGATCGCGCGAGGCGCCGCCTAAAAGCTGATAGAGCGGCATCCCCGCCGCCTTCGCCTTGATGTCCCAAAGCGCTGTATCCACAGCGGAAATCGCCGTCATGGTGACGGGGCCCCGGCGCCAGTAAGCGCCGCGGTAAAGGAACTGCCAGATGTCTTCGATGCGGCGCGCATCGCGCCCGATGAGGATCGGCGCCACATGATCTTCAAGATAAGACGCAACGGCTTTCTCCCGGCCGTTCAAGGTGGCGTCGCCAATCCCATAGACGCCTTCATCGGTTTCGATCTTCAGCGTGACGAAGTTGCGGCCCGGACAGGTGACGATCACGCGGGCGGTTTTGATCTTCATGGTTTCATCCCCGAGACGCGCCTGTCTTTTTCGCGTCGGTTGACAGAGTTCAGCAGGCTTGCCATCGTTTGCGCTAACATCCTGCCTCGAAACAACAATAATTTTCAATGGCAATGTGGAAACGCCCGGATGCGCCGACAGACGGCTCAACGAAACACGCCTAAGGCGCGCGCGCGCAGCTCTTTTCTTTCCGAAAAGAAGCCTATGCCTTTTTTGGACAGGCGCGCGGCGACGGCCGGTCTTGTCGCCGGTGCAGGACTTGGCTTCATCGGCTGCAGCGCTGCGAATGAAAGGGTTCTGCGCTCCGCCGATGCTCACCCTGCGGACTATCCGACGGTTCTCGCCGTTGACGAGATGGGGCGGCTGCTTGAAGAGCGCAGCGAGGGCAGGCTGTCGATCAAAACCTATGCCGGCGGCCAGCTTGGCGCGGAAAAAGACGCCCTTGAAATCACTATTTTCGGCGGGCTCGATTTAACGCGGGTCAGCATCGCGCCGTTGAGCGCCATCGCCGCTGAGGCGGTCGTGCCGGCCCTGCCCTTTCTATTCCGCAATACGGCGCATATGCGTGCGGCGCTCGACGGCGCGCCGGGGGAGACGATCCTCGCCGCGCTGGAGCCGCACGGCCTCATCGGGCTGTGTTTTTACGACGCCGGCGCGCGTTCTTTTTACACGCGGGACCGGGCGATCATGGCGCCGGAAGACCTCAAGGGCCTCAAAATCCGAGTCATGAATTCGGACATGTTCGTCTCCATGGTGGAGACGCTGGGCGGCGACGCCGCGCCCATGCCTTATGGCGAGGTTTATCAGGGGCTCATGCAAGGCGTTGTCGACGGCGCAGAAAACAACTGGCCTTCCTATGAAAGCTCGCGCCATTTCGAAGCAGCGCCGGTCTACAGCCTGACCCGGCATGTCATGGCGCCGGAAGTCCTTGTCATGTCGGCCAAACGCTGGCGCCGGTTAAGCGAAGAGGACCGGGCGCTGATCCGCCAATGCGCGAAAGACAGCGTGCCGTTTATGCGCGCTGTATGGGACGAGCGCAGCCGCAAGGCGGAAGAACATTTGCGCGCGGCGAATGTGGAGATCGTCACGCCGGACACGCAAGCCTTTGTTGAAAAGGTGAAACCCGTCTGGGACAGATATCTGACGACGCCCGCCCTGCATCGGCTTGCGGACGACATTCGAACGCTTGGCCAGACAAAAGAGGCCGGCGATGTTTAAACTCCTTACCGCCTTTTCCAAACTGACGAGCCGCGCGGCGCTCTATATCTCTTTCGCCGGGCTCATCGGCATGACGGTCATCATTTCATGGCAGGTCTTCGCCCGTTACGTGCTCCACGCCGCGCCCTCATGGACGGAGCAGGCCTCGCTCCTGTTGATGCTGTGGTTCATTTTATTCGCGGCGGCGGCGGGCGTGCGCGAAGGATTTCACATTCGTCTGACCCTGCTCGAAGACGCGTTGCCGGACAACCGAAAACGTATTTTGCGCCTCTTCTGTCACGGCGTCGTCCTTTTCTTCGGCGCCGCGATGGCGTGGTCTGGCGCCGGTCTTGTGTTTGAAACCTGGAGCCATACGATTCCAACGCTGGGCCTGCCGAGAGGGCTCGCCTATCTGCCGATCGCCATCGCCGGCGCGCTGATCGTTGTCTACACTGTCGAACGCATCATCCTTGAAACCCGCGGCGGCGAAGCGGAGCGCATATGGAACTGACGCTCTTGCTTCTTGCGCTGGCGGTTCTCCTCGCCGCCGGCGCGCCGGTGGCGTTTGCGCTCGGCGCCGCAAGCCTCTCCGCGTTCTTCATGCTCGGCATCCCCCCTATTGTCGCCTTTCAACGCCTCGCCGCCGGCATGAACGTATTTTCGCTGATGGCGATTCCGTTTTTCGTTTTTGCGGGCGAGTTAATGGCGCGCACCGGCATTGCAGAACGCCTCATCCATGTCGCCGAGGGCGCGTTCGGACGCGCACGCGGCGGATTGGGCCAAGTGGATGTGGGCGCCAGCATGCTTTTCGGCGCCGTCTCGGGCTCGGCCGCCGCCTCCGTCTCCGCCATGGGCTCGACTCTGATCCCGATGATGAAGCAGCGCGGTTATGACGAGGATTACGCCGTCAATGTCACCATTACGGCGGCGATCCTCGGCATTCTCATTCCCCCGTCGCACAACATGATCATTTACGCCGCCGCCGCGCCCATGGGCGTCGATGTCGGCGCCCTCTTCCTTGCGGGCGTCATGCCGGGGCTGCTCGCCGGCGGCGCTTTGATGATCGCCGCCTGGGCCGTCGCGGCGCGGCGCAATTATCCGCGCGGGGCCTTTCCCGGCTGGCGCGTATTCCTGCGCGCGCTCGCCGCTGCTGTTCCCGGCCTGATGACCGCCTTGATTATCGTCTTCGGCATCCTCCTGGGTGTTTTCACGCCGACGGAAAGCGCCGCTGTCGCCGTCATTTATACGATCGTCATCGGCGCGGTTCTCTATCGCACGCTGGGGCTGGAAGAGTTTTTCGCCGCCGCCTGCGCCGCCGTCAAAACCACGGCCATGGTAATGTTGATCATCGGGTCGGCGGGGATGTTCGGCTGGCTCTTCGCTTTGCTCGAAGGGCCGCAGACGCTGGCGGCGCTGTTGACCGCAGCCTCGAGCGAGCCCTGGGCGGTGATGCTCATGGTGGTCCTGATCCTGCTCGTTCTCGGCGCCTTTATGGACATGGCGCCGCTGCTCATCATCACGACGCCGATCTTTCTGCCTGTGGCCGTCGAGGTGGGAATCGACCCGATCCATTTCGGCGTCGTCATGCTCTTGACCCTCGCCATCGGCCTTGTGACCCCGCCGGTCGGCTCGGTCCTTTTCCTTGGCTGCGCGGTCGGCGGCGCGAAGCCCGAAGCGGTCGTCAAAACCATCTGGCCGTTCTATCTGGCGCTGATCGCGACCCTGCTGCTGGTCGTCGCCATCCCCGCCCTCACCCTCTGGCTGCCGGCGCTCTTCAAGTGAAAATCCCCATTAATTCAGTGTGTTGCCAATAATTTAACGGCATGTCTCGCCTTTCGCTCCAAAAAATGTTAGCGATAACGGAAATAATAATAGAGGGAGGTTAGGATGCCCCGCTTTTCAGGGCTTGCGCCTATGGGCGGCCGAACGGCATTACTGCTTGCGCCCTTTCCGGCCATGGCGGAAGACACGCCCGCGCACGCCGTCCGCCCGACCGGCGCTTCAACATTCGCGCCGCCAGGTGAAGATTGCGCGCTTCGGTCTGACGGTTCCGCCCCCATCATAAAACGCATTCATAGCCAGTGCGCTGAGCAGCCTTGTTATCGGGACGCGATCGAAGCGTACTCTCTCAATGACGTCGCAATAAACTGGAGCGCGCCGCTCTTATCGATGAACCGCGCCTTGTGAAAGATGGCGATGATTGACCCGCCGCCCTTTGAAATGGTAGCGTTACCAACATTAAAGGTCTCGTAACTCGTTATTTCTCTTATGTTTTTAGGAATAGACATCGGCACATCGGGAGTGAAGGCGGTCGCCGTTGACGAGACCGGAACGGTTGTGGATCAGTCCGTTGTGGAACTGCGCGTCTCGCGCCCGGCGCCGCTCCAGTCCGAACAAGAGCCGTCCGACTGGTGGGCGGCGACCAACAAAGCCGTCGCCGATATCTCGAAAGACCACCGTAAAGCCGTCAAGGCGATCGGGCTTTCCGGCCAGATGCACGGCGCTGCGCTGATCGACAAGGCCGGCGCCGCAATCCGCCCCGCCATTCTGTGGAACGACGGGCGCAGCCTGGAAGAATGCGCCGAGCTTGAAGAAAGCCTGCCGGCCCTGGGCGAGATCACCGGCAACCGCGCCATGCCCGGTTTTACCGCCCCGAAGCTTCTATGGCTGCGCAAGCACGAACCGGAGACTTTCGAGAAAACCGAAAAGGTGCTGTTGCCGAAAGATTATGTCCGTCTGCGGATGACTGGCGATTACGCCTCCGACATGTCGGACTCCGCGGGCACGTTATGGCTCGACACTAAGGCGCGGGACTGGTCCGACGCCGTTCTGAACGCCTGCTCCTTGAGCCGCGATCACATGCCGGCGCTTTACGAAGGCAACGAGGTCACCGGCAGGCTGCGCGGCGAGCTCGCTGAGGCCTGGGGCATGGAGCGCGTTCCGGTCGCCGCCGGCGGGGGCGACAACGCCGCCGGCGCCGTCGGCTCCGGCACGGTGCGCACCGGCGACGCCTTTCTTTCCCTCGGCACGTCGGGCGTCACATTCCTGGCGGACAGCGAATATCGTCCGAACCCGGCGGGCGGCGTTCACACTTTCTGTCACGCCCTGCCGAACCGCTGGCATGAGATGTCGGTGATGCTGAGCGCGGCGAGCGCCGTCGACTGGGTGGCGAAGACGGCCGGTTTTTCCGACCCGGCGGCGCTCTTCGCCGCCGTGGAGGAACGCAACACGCCCTGCTCCACGGAGATGTTCCTGCCCTATCTTTCGGGCGAACGCACGCCGCACAACAACCCGCTGGCGCAAGGCGTTTTCTTCGGGCTGACGCAATCCTCCGACGCCGTTTCGCTTGGCCAGGCCACGCTTGAAGGCGTCGCCTTCGGCCTGGCGGACGGCATCGACGCGCTACACGCCACCGGTGCACAGATCGAGACGCTGAGCGTCATCGGCGGCGGCGCGCGTTCGCACTATTGGGGCAGGATTTTAAGCTCGGTCTTCAACCAGCCGCTCATCTATCGCAAGGGCGGCGAGGTTGGTCCGGCCTACGGCGCGGCGCGCCTGGCGCGGCTGGCGCTGACCGGCGAGGACATTGAAGACGTTTGCACCCCGCCGCCGATCGAAACGGTCATCGAGCCGTCCGAAAAACTCACCGAACAGCTGGCTGCGCGCCGGCCCCTGTTCCAGGCGCTCTACACATCGCTGGAACCGCATTTCAAGGAGAACGCATGATGTCACGCGGATATTTTTCCGACATTCCCAAAATCGAATTCAAGGGTCCGGAAAGCAGCGATCCGTTTTCTTATCAATATTACGATAAGGACCGCGTCGTTCTCGGCAAGACGATGGAAGAGCACCTACGCTTCGCCGTTTGCTACTGGCACAGCTTCTGCTGGGACGGGTTCGATATTTTCGGCGCGGGCACGTTCGAGCGCCCGTGGCAGGCGGGCGAGCTCGATCAGGAAGCCGCCGAACACAAGCTCGACGAAGCGTTCGATTTCATCTCCAAACTCGGCGTGCCGTTTTTCTGTTTTCACGACGTCGATGTAATGGCGGCGGCGGCGACGCCCCAGGAGCATGTCAAAAATCTCTCCGTCATGGTCGACAAGATCGAAGACAAGATGGGCGAGACCGGTATCAAGCTGCTCTGGGGCACCGCCAATCTCTTCAGCCATCCCCGTTACATGGCGGGCGGCGCGACGAACCCGGATCCGGAGGTCGCCGCCTACGCCGCCATGCAGGTGCGGAACGCCCTTGAAGCCACGCACCGTCTGAAAGGCGAAAATTACGTCCTGTGGGGCGGGCGCGAAGGCTATGATTGCGCTCTCAACACGGCGATCGGCCACGAACTCGACCAGCTTGGCCGGTTCCTCAACATGGTCGTCGAGCACAAGCACAAGATCGGCTTCAAAGGCACAGTGCTGATCGAACCCAAACCGCACGAGCCGACAAAGCATCAATATGACGTCGATGTCGCGACCGTATATGGCTTCCTCAAGCGCTACGGCCTTGAAGACGAGGTCAAGGTCAATGTCGAAGCCAACCACGCGACGCTCGCCGGGCATTCTTTCGAGCATGAAATCCAGCTCGCCAACGATCTCGGCGTTTTCGGCTCCGTCGACCTCAATCGCGGCGACCCGCAAAATGGATGGGATACGGACCAGTTCCCCAATGACCTTCGCGAGATCACGCTGGCGGTCTATTACATCCTTCAGGGCGGCGGCTTTGAAACCGGCGGGTTTAATTTCGACGCAAAAGTGCGCCGCCAAAGCGTAGACGCCGAAGATTTATGCCATGGCCATGTGGGCGCCATCGATTTGACCGCGCGCGCGCTGTTGAACGCCGCCGCCATGATCGAAGACGGAGCGCTCGAGCGTTTTGTCGAAGACCGTTACGCCGGCTGGAAATCGGGCGTCGGCGCAAAAATGCTGTCCGGCGATCTCGATCTCGCAGGGCTCGCCGACTACGCCGTCGACAACAATATCGCGCCCGTGCGCAAATCAGGCCGTCAGGAATATCTGGAAAATTACGTCACCAGATTCACCAAATAACGAAAGGCGAATGTCATGAAATTCTTCGCCGACACGGCGGATGTCGACGAGATCAGGTCTCTGGGCGAGGCCGGCATGATCGACGGCGTCACGACCAATCCGTCGCTGATCAAGAAGGCGGGCCGCGATTTCCGCGACATCATCGCTGATATCTGTGAAGCAACCCCAGGCCCTGTCAGCGCGGAAGTCACCGCGCTCGAAGCGGACGCCATGATAAAGGAAGGCCGCTCGCTCGCGGAGCTCGCAGGCAATGTCACGGTGAAACTGCCGCTCACCATGGACGGGCTCAAAGCCTGCCGCCGGCTTGCCGATGACGGGATCAAGGTCAACGTCACCTTATGCTTTTCCGCCAACCAGGCGCTCCTGGCGGCGAAGGCGGGCGCGCGCTTCATCTCGCCCTTTATCGGGCGGCTCGACGACATTCACATCGACGGCGTCGCGCTCATTCAGGAAATCCGGACCATCTACGACAATTACGGGTTTGAAACCGAAATCCTCGCCGCCTCGATCCGCTCCGCCAATCACATCAAAGACTGCGCGCTTATCGGGGCGGACGTCGCCACGGCGCCGCCGGCCGTCCTGTGGTCGCTCGCCAAACATCCTCTCACCGACAAGGGGCTCGACGCCTTTTTAAAAGACTGGGCCGCGACGGGACAGTCGATCCTCTAGCGGCGCACAGCCGAGCCGCGCAGGCCCGCCCTCCCGGGCCGCGCGGCTCAGGCGCAATATGCTTTATATAAAATCCGGATGATCGACGCCGCCGCCTTGTTGGCGATGGAATAATAGATCGTCTGGGCTTCCCGCCTTGTGGAGACAAGACCCTCCTGACGCAGCCGCGCAAGGTGCTGAGAGACCGTCGCCTGGCGCAGGCCCAGCTCCGCCGTCAAATCGCTGACCGACTTTTCCTCATCCGCAATCAGGCAAAGCAGCATAAGGCGGTGCGGCGAGGCCATCGCTTTCAGGAGCTCGGACGCCTCCCCGGCGTTTTCCTCCAACTGTGCAAATTGGCTCATTTGACCTCTTTACATTCGTATATTCGAATGTTTATATTCATACCGGAATTCAGGGGCCGCGTCCAGCCGCAATTGACAGCGTGTCGCAGCCCGAAAAATATATGGGAGCCTTCAGGATGAATATCGACAGATTTGTGCTCGCTTTCGCCGGTTTTTTGATCCTCGTCAGTTTGGGGCTGGGCCTTCTCGTCCATCCTTACTGGCACGCTCTGACGGCCTTTGTCGGCCTCAATATGTTCCAGGCGGCGTTCACGCGGTTCTGTCCGCTCGCCATCATTCTGAAAAAACTGGGCGTTAAGCCAGGTTCCGCGTTCGCATAAAAGTCAAAAAAGCAGCCCATAAAGGCTGCGGGAGAGCTTCTCGATGAACGTCTTGCCCTCAAGCGCCGCCCAAAAGCCCGGACTTTATCTCTGGGGCGCCGCGCTGTTCAGCCTCATTCTGATCGCGCTCGTCGCCGCGCCGACTTTCGCGCCGCGCGCCTTTTCTTTCCTTGAACCCCTCAAGGTCGACACCGACCCGGAGAACATGCTCTCCGCGGACGAACCGGTTCGCGTTTTCCATAATGACATGAAAAAGGAGTTCAATCTCCACGATCTCATTGTGGTCGGCGTCGTGAACGAAAAGAACGAAGACGGCGTCTTCAACACCGAGACGCTTGGCGATGTTTATGAGCTCACGAAGTTTGCGGAAACCATCCGCTGGACCGACGGCGCAAGCGAAGACGCCGCAAAGAAGGGCGTCATCGCCGTCGACATCATCGCGCCCTCCACCGTCGATTCGATCGAACAGGCGGGCCTCGGCTCCGTCAGTTTCGACTGGCTGATGCCCGCCCCGCCCGAGACCCGGGAAGAAGCGCTCGCCGTGCGGGAAAAGGCCGAGCGCATTCCGACCTTGAACGACACGCTGGTTTCCGGCGACGGCAAGGCGCTGGCGATTTACGTTCCCATCACCGCAAAAGACGTCAGTTTCCGCGTCGCCAACCAGCTGCGCGAGAAAATCGCCACCTTTGACGGCGATGCGGAGTACCACATCACCGGCCTGCCCATCGCCCAGGACCAGTTCGGCGTTGAAATGTTCAAGCAGATGGCGATTTCGGCGCCGCTCGCCATGGCGCTGATCTTCGCGCTGATGTGGTGGTTCTTCCGCCGTTTGAACCTCATCATTTCGCCCATGATCGTCGCCATGGTTTCGGTGATCGGGGCCATGGGGCTCCTCGTCGTCACCGGCAACACCGTTCACATCATGAGCTCGATGATCCCGATCTTCGTGATGCCGATCGCCGTGCTCGACGCTGTTCACATTCTTTCCGACTTTTACGACCGTTATCCCTCGATCAGGGACCGCCGGAAAACCCTCGACCACGTCATGAAAGAATTGTGGCAGCCCATGCTGTTCACGACGCTGACGACCTGTACGGGATTCCTCTCTCTCGCCTTCACGCCCATCCCGCCCGTTCAGGTCTTCGGCGTCTTTGTCGCCATTGGCGTTTTCTTCGCCTGGTTTTTCACGATCACGCTGATCCCGGCCTATATCATGGTCATGCCCGAAAAAGCCTTCGCCGGTTTCGGCATGGGCGCGGGCGATAAAGAGACCGATCATGAAGCAACGCCGCTGGCGCGTTTCCTTCATGGCGTCGGCGACTTCGCCGTCGGCCGGTCGAAATTGATCGTCGCGGGCTTTCTTCTGGCGCTCGTCGTCGCCGGCTACGGCGTCACGCAAATCCGCATCAACGACAACCCGGTCAAATGGTTTCATGCGGACCATGAAATCCGCGTCGCCGACCGTGCGCTGAACGACCGTTTCGGCGGCACCTATATGGCGTATCTGGCGCTGACCGCCGATGAGGGCGATGCGCTGTCCAGCATCGCCGACGATGTCGAAAAGCGGTTGACCGCGCTCGGCACGCCGCAGGCCGAAGCGCTGGCCGCAAGCGCCCGCGCCGCACGCGGGACAGCCGAAAGCCCCGACGCGTTTTTAAGCGCTCTGCGCGAAAAGGCGGAGACGGAACTCGATGCGGCTGAAGCCGACGAAGACTGGTATGCTTGGGACGACGCCGTGCTTGCGCTCGACGCCGCCTCGCAATCCCAGGAAATCTTCAAGCAACCGGAAACCCTGCGCTATATCGAAAAACTGCAGGCGCATCTTGAAACCACGGGGCTTGTCGGAAAATCGAACGCCCTCCCCGACATCGTGAAAACCGTCCACCGCGACTTGTTTTTAGGCGATGAGGAAGCCTACCGTATTCCCGATACGCCGGAAGCCGTGGCCCAGACTCTGATCACCTACCAAAACAGCCATCGCCCGCAGGACTTGTTCAAGCTGGTGACGCCGGATTTCAAAAAATCGGTCCTCTGGCTGCAGCTTAAAAGCGGCGACAATGTCGACATGAGCGCCGTGATCGCCGATGTCGACAAATACATCGCCGACAATCCGCCGCCCGCCGCCATCAGCCATGACTGGTTCGGCCTCACCTATATCAATGTCGCCTGGCAGCAGAAGATGGTGTCCGGCATGGCGCGCGCCTTCGCCGGCAGCTTCATCATGGTGCTCGTCCTGATGACGATCCTGTTCCGCTCGCCGTCCTGGGGCCTGCTCTCCATGGCCCCGCTGACGGTGACGATCGGCGTCATCTACGGCGTCATCGGCCTTATCGGCAAGGATTACGACATGCCGGTGGCGGTGTTGTCCTCGCTCAGCCTGGGCCTCGCGATCGACTACGCCATTCACTTCAACGCCCGCACCCGCCATCTCTACGAGCAGATCGGCGACTGGCCCCAGACGGCGAAAAAAGCCTTCGGCGAGCCGGCGCGCGCGATCTTCCGCAATGTCATCGTCATCGGCGTCGGCTTCCTGCCGCTCCTGCTGGCGCCGCTGGTGCCCTATCAGACCGTCGGCATTTTCATCTCGGCGATCCTGTTCCTCGCCGGCGTCGCCACCCTCTTGGGACTGCCCGCGCTGATCACTATATTTAAACCAATATTATTCCGTAAAAGGAGGACGCAACATGCTGTCTAAAACGCTCAAGCTTGCCGCAGCCGTCACTGCGCTTTCGATCTCGACGGCCTTTGCGCAAGACGTACAGGAGATCGTCGACAAGGCGAGCGCCGCCGCCTATTACCAGGGCGAAGACGGACGCGCCAAGGTGCACATGTCCATCAAGGACTCGCAAGAGCGCGAACGCACGCGCGACTTCGTCATCCTCAGGAAAGACATCGGCGATGTCGACAACGGCGAGCAGCGTTTCTACGTCTTCTTCGAACGCCCGGCCGATGTGAACAAGACGGCTTTCCTGGTCTGGAAACAGCCGCACGCCGACGATGATCGCTGGCTCTACCTGCCGGCGCTCGACCTCGTCAAACGCATCGCGCCGTCCGACGAGCGCACCAGTTTTGTCGGTTCGCACTTCTTCTATGAGGACGTTTCCGGCCGCAATCCGGACGAGGACAATCATGTTCTCGAAGAAGAGACGGACGATTATTATGTCGTGCGCTCGACGCCGAAAGACGCGTCGGATGTTGAATTTTCCAGCTACAAAAACTGGATCCACAAGGCGAGTTTCATCCCGGTGAAGACCGAATATTACGATGAAAACGGCGAGGCCTACCGCACCTATACGGCGCTCGGCGTTGAAACCATCGACGGCCATCCGACCGTGGTGAAATCCTCCATGGCCGATGAGCGCATCGGCGGCGTCACGGAGATGACCTATTCCGAAGTCGCTTACGACACCGGCTTGCCGGAAGACATCTTCACCGAGCGTTATCTGCGCAACCCGCCGCGGCGCGAGCTGCGGTAAAATAAAGAGGGTGGCGGCGATGAAGTCTCAAGCGACATTATTGGCGGTCCTCATGAGCCTTGCGTCCGCCCATGCGCAAGAGCCGCCGCCCCTGCCCGCCGGTCTCGGATCATCCAGCGCCGAAACGCAGGACGATAAAGACGAAGAGCAATCAGGCGCGCCGGCATTGCCGTCAGGGCTTGGCGAGTCGCAGGCGCCGGCTCTCCCCGCCGGCCTTTCCGGCGAAGAGCAGAGCGAAACGCAACTTGCCGAGCCTGACGAGCCTTTCGAGGCGCCTTTCGGGCTCACCGGCTTCATTGAAGCGCGCGCCGGCGTGCGCATTGTCAGCGATCCTTACGAGAAACAGCTTTCCATCGGCGAGGTGCGCGCCCAGCTTGGCCGGGACATTGAGACCCGCCATGCGACCTTCCACGTCGTCGGCGATCTCTATTATGACCAGGTGGAAGACGTCAGCGACGTCAATCTCGAGACCGGGCGCGGTTTCTTCGACCTTCGCGAAGCCAATGTCCTGGTTCGCCCCCTCGATTTCCTCGATATCAAGGCGGGCCGCCAGATCCTGACCTGGGGCGTCGGCGATCTTGTTTTCATCAACGACCTTTTCCCGAAGGATTATCGTTCCTTCTTCATCGGCCGCGATGATGAATATCTGAAAGCCCCGTCCGACGCCGTCCGCGCTTCCGTCTTCAACGACATCGCCAATGTCGAATTCGTTTACACGCCGCGCTTCGACGCTGACCGCTCCATCACGGGCGAGCGCCTTTCCTATTACAATCCGGCGCTCGGTCGCATCGCCGGGCGCGACGCCGTCATCAACGCCATGACGCCGGACGACTGGTTTTCGGACGATGAATTCGCCGCGCGCGCCTATCGCAACATCGCCGGCTTTGAAGCCGCGCTTTACGGCTATATGGGATACTGGAAGACGCCCGAAGGACAGACTCCTCTCGGAACGCCTTTCCACCCGAAGCTTTCGGTGTTCGGCGGAAGCCTTCGCGGCCCCGTCAAAGGCGGCATCCTGACCGCCGAATTCGGCCGCTATTTCAGCGGCGACGATAAAGACGGCGACAATCCTTTTATTCGCAATGGCGAAACCCGTTTTCTGGTTGGGTATGAGAAGGAAATCGCAAACGAACTCACAGCCGCCATCCAGTACAACGGAGAGGTCATCTCCGATTACGCCGCGCTCAAAAGCTCCCTCCCCCCTGGGGCGTCGGCGCCGGACCGGATGCGCCATGTGGTGACGCTGCGACTGACAAAGCTCATGCTCAACCAGAATCTGACCCTCTCCGGATTCAATTTCTGGAGCCCGAACGAAAAAGACGGTTATTTCCGTTTCCGCGCTTCTTACAAGCTGACCGACGCCTGGCTGGCTGAAGCCGGCGGCAATATTTTTTACGGCGCGGACAACAACACGTTTTTCGGCCAGTTTGAAAACAACACCAATCTCTTCGTCGGCATACGGCGAAATTTTTAAACGCCCGGCGTCCCGCCGAGGCGACCATACAAGGAGGAAATCATGGCGCATATAGTCGTACTCGGCGGAGGCCTCGGCGGCGTTATTATGGCCTATGAGGCGCGGGCGGCCGCCCGCAAGGAAGACAAGGTCACCGTCATCTCCGACAAGCCGACCTTCGATTTCACGCCGTCAAACCCCTGGGTCGGCGTCGGCTGGCGCGAGCCGGACCAGATCAAGGTCGAGCTCGAAAAACCGCTCGCAAAAAAGAATATCGACTTCATTCCCGTCGCCGCGGCGAAAGTCCGGCCGGAAGAAAACGCTGTCGAGCTGACCGACGGCAGGAAAGTAGTTTACGATTATCTCGTGATCGCCACGGGACCGGAACTCGCCTTCGATGAGATCGAAGGACTCGGCCCCCATGGCGGACACACCCAGTCGATCTGCACCACCCCGCATTCAAAGCTCGCTCACGACGCGTTCGAAGCGTTTGTGAAAAACCCCGGCCCGATTGTGGTTGGCGCGGTTCAGGGCGCCTCCTGTTTCGGCCCGGCCTATGAATACGCCTTCATTCTCGACCGTGAACTCAGGAAACGGAAAATCCGCGACAAGGTGCCCATGACCTTCGTCACGTCGGAACCTTATATCGGCCATCTCGGGCTCGACGGCGTCGGCGACACCAAGACGCTGCTCGAATCGCAGCTTCGCGAACAGCACATCAAATGGATCACCAACGCAAAGATCAAGAAAGTCGACGCGGACAAGGTCTTTGTCGAAGAAGTGGACGAGAGCGGCGCGCATAAAGCAGACCACGAACTCGCCGCCGATTATTCCATGTTGCTGCCCGCCTTTCGCGGGATCGAAGCGGTGCGCGACGTGGAAGGCCTCGTTAATCCGCGCGGCTTCATCATTGTCGACAAACATCAGCGCAATCCGACTTTCAAAAACATCTTTTCCGTAGGCGTTTGCGTCGCCATCCCTCCCATCGGCCCGACGGCGGTTCCCGTCGGCGTGCCGAAAACCGGCTTCATGATCGAATCCATGACCGCCGCCACGGCGGAAAATATCGGCAAGCTCCTTCGCGGCGAGGAACCTGCGAGCGAAGCGACCTGGAACGCCATGTGCCTCGCCGATTTCGGCGACGGCGGCGTCGCCTTCGTCGCCATGCCGCAAATCCCGCCGCGCAATGTCAACTGGGCCGCGGACGGCAAGTGGGTTCATCTCGCCAAGGTCGCCTTCGAGAGATACTTTCTCGGCAAGGTCCGGAGCGGCAATACGGAGCCCTATTACGAAAAGGCGGTTCTGAAACTGCTGGGACTTGAAAAACTGAAAGCCTGACCATGACGCACGCCCTGACGATCGCGGCGATGACCGAAGCGATCGAGGATGAATATAAGGCGCAGGCCGCTTATGAGGCCGTCATTGAAAAATTCGGCCTGGTGCGCCCGTTTATCAATATCGTCGACGCGGAAGCGCGCCATGCAGACGCCCTGCGCCGGCAATTCGAAAGACTTGGCGCCAGCCCGCCGGCAGATCAATGGAAAGGCAAAGCGCGCGCGCCGGCGACCTTGCGGGAAGCTTGCGAACAGGCGGTCGCCGGCGAGGTTGAAAACGCCGCCATGTATGACCGCCTGCTCGCGCAAGTCGAAGATCAGGCCGTGCGCCAGGTGCTTTTCAATTTGAAAGACGCCTCGCAGAGCCGCCACTTGCCGGCTTTTCGCAGAGCCCTTGCGCGGGAAGCCTCACGACACCGCTGACGCCGGATCGCCGGCGCAGCTTTTCTTGCGTTACCTGCGACATTCCGCTCGCCGCAAATCGCCCTTATGGCCGCTATGCGGCTTGCTTAATATTCGTTTTTTCGTATATTCCAATTTATAGATATATTACATGCGCGCCGCTTCTTTTTAACGGCGCGGCCCCGAGCACAGCAGGAGCGAAAATCATGGCTGAAACGAAAGCAAACCCAGCGCAGGCTGTTCTGCACGAATTGGAGCCCAAAGAGGTGCTCGCGCTTTTGGAAAAACACGAGTGCCTCCTCATCGATGTCCGTGAGCCGGGCGAATTTGAAGCCGAGCGCATTCCCGACGCGATGTTATATCCCCTGTCCGAATTTGACGCGTCGGCGATCCCTTTTGACGGCAAGCGCCGCATCATCTTGCAATGCGGCACCGGAAAACGCTCTGCAAAAGCCGCCGGACTCGCCCATCAAGCGGGGATTAGCGACGTAACGCATCTGAAGGGCGGCTTGCAGGCCTGGAAAGCGGCCGGCATGCCCGTGATCGCGTACGACCCTTCCACCGGCCAATCGCGCGAACGCTCCGCCTAACGCGAATTGACGCAAATTGACGGGGCTCCCTTGAAACGAAGCTCCAGAAAGCGCAGGAAGGACGTCGTCACGCGTATCAAGTGAAGACGCCCGCCCAGCGGGATTAAGGACGCATGATGGAACTCGACGCTCATCTGCTCGCGCGCATTCAGTTTGCGTTCACCGTCAGTTTTCACATTATCTTTCCAGCGTTCACCATCGGCCTCGCCAGCTATCTCGCCGTGCTTGAAGGGCTGTGGCTCAAAACCAAGAACGAAACCTATCTGACGGTTTATAAATTCTGGCTCACCATTTTCGCTGTCGCGTTCGCCATGGGCGTCGTCTCCGGCATCGTCATGAGCTATCAGTTCGGCACCAATTGGGGACCGTTCGCGGAGAAAACCGGACCGGTGCTCGGACCGCTTCTCGCTTACGAGGTGCTGACGGCGTTTTTTCTCGAGGCGGGTTTTCTCGGCGTCATGCTGTTCGGCCTCAACCGGGTCGGGCCGAAACTGCATTTCACGGCGACCTTGCTCGTCGCCATCGGCACGCTCATTTCCGCCTTCTGGATTCTTTCCGCCAACAGCTGGATGCAGACCCCCGCCGGCTACATGATCGAAGACGGGCGTTATGTCCCCGCCGACTGGCTTGAGGTCATCTTCAATCCCTCTTTCCCTTACCGGTTCATCCATATGGTGCTCGCCGCCTATCTGACGACGGCCTTTGTCGTCGGCGCGGTCGGCGCCTGGCACCTTCTGAAAGACAAGACCAACCGACCGGCGCGCGTCATGTTCGCCATGGCGGTGATGATGGCGGCGGTCGTGGCGCCGACGCAGCTTTTTGTCGGCGACATGCACGGGCTCAACACGCAAGAGCATCAGCCCATGAAAGTCGCCGCCATGGAAGGCCATTTCGAAACGCAGCAAGGCGCGCCGCTGATCCTGTTCGGCCTGCCCGATCTTGAGGACGCTGAAACGAAATACGCGGTCGGCGTGCCCAAGCTCGGCAGCCTTATCCTCGAACACGACCCGAACGGCGAAGTCACCGGGCTTGACGCCTTCCCCCGCGAAGACTGGCCGAACGTCCCGCTCATCTTCTGGTGCTTCCGGATCATGGTCGGCATCGGCGTCTTGATGATCGCCTTCGGCCTTACAGGCGCCGTCAATGCGCTGCGCAAAAAGCTTTTCGACGCGCATTGGCATCATTACTGGGCGGTCGCCATGGGCCCGCTCGGCTTTATCGCCATTCTGGCGGGCTGGTTCGTCACGGAAGTCGGTCGCCAGCCTTATGTGGTTTACGGCCTTATGCGCACAAGCGAAGCAGCCTCGCCTATCGGCGCCCCGGGCGTCGCCGGATCGCTGCTCGGTTTTCTCATTGTCTATTTGATCGTTTTCTCGGCCGGCGCATTTTACATCCTGCGCTTGATGCGCCGCACGCCGGACGCGGATCCCGAAAAACCGCTTAAGGAAGGACCGTTGCGCCCCAGCCATTTGGCCGATGAGCTTGGCGATGGCGGCGAACAAACCTCAGGAGCAGACAATGTTTGATCTGCCGACAATCTGGGCCGCCCTTATCTGCATCGCGCTTCTCTCTTATGTCGTGCTGGACGGCTTCGACCTCGGCATCGGCATTCTCTTTCCGCTCGGCCGCAACAAAGACGAGCGCGACGTCATGATGAACTCTGTCGCGCCGGTCTGGGACGGCAATGAGACCTGGCTGGTGCTTGGCGGCGGCGGCCTCTTTGCGGCCTTCCCCCTCGCCTATTCCGTCCTTCTCACCGCCTTTTACGCGCCGGTGATCGCCATGCTGCTGGCGCTTATCCTGCGCGGCGTCGCTTTCGAATTCCGCTTCCGGACCGAGCGCGGGCGCAAATATTGGGACTGGGCGTTCATTGGCGGATCGACCGCCGCCGCATTCTTTCAAGGCGTCATGGTCGGCGCCTTCGTGCAAGGCGTCGTTGTCGAAAACGGCGCCTATGCAGGCGGCTGGTTCGACTGGCTTTCGCCGTTCAGCCTGCTTTGCGGCGTCGGGCTCGTCGCCGGCTATGCGCTGCTCGGCGCGTCCTGGCTGGTGATCAAGACCGAAGGTGACATACAAACACGCATGCGCGCCCTGCAGCTGCCGCTTGGCGCCGCCGTCATTCTCCTCATCGGGCTGATCAGTTTCGGCACGATTTTCGAAAGCGAATGGGTGCGCGAACGCTGGTTCAATATCGGCTCCTATTTCTTCCTGTGGATCATTCCCGTCGCCACCGCCCTCGTTTCCGGGGCCTTTTTCCTCGCCGTGCGGGCGAAAAAGGAAATCACGCCCTTCGTCCTCGCTCTCGGCCTTTTCGGCATGTCCTTCGCCGGACTTGCGGCGAGCCTGTCGCCCTACATGATCCCGCCGGCGATTTCTTATTATGAAGCGGCCAACGCCGATTCGAGTCTCGCCTTCATGCTTGTCGGCGCGCTCATTCTTCTGCCGGTGATCCTCGGCTATACCGGCTACGCCTACTGGGTCTTCCGCGGCAAGGTGAAAGTGGGAGAAGGGTACCACTGATGCGCGCCGGCGATGACAGCCCCTTATGGAAAAAGCTTGGCTGGTTTGTTCTTTTATGGATCGCCGGCGTCAGCGCCGTCATGCTGATCGCTTCAATCCTGAAACTCGCCATGGCCGGCGTCGCTTCATAACGCCGCTTTCGTCAAAGGCGCTTTCCGCCGTTGTTCGCTGGCGGGAGTCTGCCTTTCTGATATACTCTGCAGATTGGAATTCAGCAGCACGAGTGAAAGCGCAGCAATGGCGACCCGACGCAATTTTCTTTTAGGCGCAAGCACCACGCTCATGCTGACGGCATGCGGCAAACAGCCGGAAGCCGATACAGCCCTCATAAAAAAAGCAGAGGCCCTGATTACCGCACGCCCTTCGCTTGACCTGCACGCCCATCCGGGACGCACTTTTGTTCGCGGCTCAAGCCATCTCGCGCCAGCGCTTAAAGCCTATGCGCTGGCTGGCGCTTTCGAAGACCGCGCCATCGCCGACATGCGCAAAGGCGGCGTCAGTGCGGCGGTGTTCTGCGCCGTGTCGGATTTCCAAATCCTCGATCTCGCCGGAGACGGGCTTGCCTCCGCCCGCGCCTTTAAAAAAGGCGAAGCCCTGGCGAGCTACCGCACGCAAATCAGCCATTTGAACGCCCTTTTTGATGACAGGGAAGTCGCCAGAATCCTGGCGCCCGCCGATGTGATGCAGGCGAAAAAGGAGAACAGGGTCGGCGCGCTGCTTGGCGTTGAAGGCGGCGATTTCCTTGAAGGCAGCGCGGAGCGCGTCGGCGAAGCATACGCGGACGGCGTGCGGTGCATCAATCCGCTGCATTATCACACGAACGAACTCGGCGACATCATGACGGAAAATCCTGTTCATGACGGACTGACGCAAGCCGGCGCCGCGGTCATCAAAGCGATGAACGCCAACGGCGTCATGATCGACGTCGCCCACGCCTCCGAAAAGACCGCCTTCGGCATTCTGGACGCCTCTGAAAAGCCGGTTCTTTGTTCTCACACGCATATCCGGACGCCGAACTTCGCGTTCCCCCGTTTCATCAGCCTTGACCTTGCAAAACAAATCGCCGCGGCGGGCGGCGTGATCGGGGCATGGCCGGCGGGCATCGGCATTTCGGATCTGACGGGATATGTCGACAGGATTTTCGAACTGATCGACGCGGTCGGCGTCGACCATGTCGGGCTCGGCTCCGATATGGACGCCAATTACAAGCCGGTCTGGGACAATTACAGTCAGTTCCCGGAGATTGTCGCCCTGATGCTGGATCGCGGCCTCAGCGAAGAGGAGGCCGCGAAAATCATCGGCGGCAACGGGTTGCGCGTTTTCCAAGCGGCAAGCGCCTGAACCCCGCTCTTTGCCGCGCACGCATCGAGAAGACGTGCAAGAAGGTCTCGCACATCAGGTCAGAAAACCTGATGTGCGAAAGTTTTTTAGAAATTCACCGCAACGCCGACGCCATAGGTCCGCCCGATATTCGGGTGGTTCACATAGGTGTTGAAGAAGTCCCGGAAGTCATCAATGAGACCGTCTTCATCGGTGAGGTTGCGGCCCCAGAAATAGAGCTCGAGCATTTCATTATTGGTGATGACGCCAACGCGGCCATTGAGCTGCGTCATCTCGTCGATATAGCCGAACGGAATGGTCGCCATGCTCGGCAATGTCGTGGTTTTGACGTTGTCAGCCGTGGTGAAATATCCGCCCGTATGGGTCAGATCGGCGCGCAGCAAGAAAGTGCTGTTGAGCGAGGGAATCTCTTGCGTGAAAACGCCGCCGATAGCCGCCGTGAATTCCGGCGCATTGACGAGCCGGTTGCCGGAAGCGTCTGAGCCGCCGCTGCCGCCGCCCGGAAATTCGTCGAATTCCGCATCGAGCAAGCCCGCCGAGCCGTAAAAGACAAGATTATCCGTCGCTTCAAGATTGAACTCAGCCTCAACGCCTTTGGTCTTCACCTTGGCCGCGTTGGTGATGCGGATCGATGTATTCCCGCCGCCAAGATCGACGAACTGGTTGACCTGGTAATCTTCATAATTGGAGAGGAAGGCGGCGAGATTGAGCGTGAAACGACCGTCCCAGAACGCGCCCTTGAACCCAACCTCGTAACTGTCGACCGTCTCTTTGCCGAACTCCAGGCCGGTGTTGGCGGCCAGTTCGTTGGCGTTGATGTAGTCGAGATTGAAACCGCCGCTCTTATAACCGGAAGAATATTTGGCGTAGACATTGGCCTCATCCATCACGGCGTAGCTGAGACTCACTGCAGGCGAGAAAAATTTGTCCGTCCGGTCATTGATCAATGGCGAAGGAACGCCCGTCATCGGGTCGGGGTTTGTCGACCCGATTCCGAAGAGTCCTGAATTCCTGCCGTCGAGCAGCCAGTTCACATCCTTGTTCTCAACACTGTAGCGCCCCCCAAAACCGAGAGTGAGGCGGTCGGTGATATCGAAACTGCCATTGATATAGCCGGCAAAGCTTTCCGTCTTCACTCTGCCGCTGTTGTAAACCCTCGATCCTTCAGGGCCGAACCCGACAAACGCAGAAATAAACGCAAGATCAGCAGGGGTCAGGTTGTTGGGGTCGAGCATCAAAAGCGGCGCGACGCTTGGCGCGACAACCGGGGCGATAAAACTTTCATGGAAGCTGTCGCCCAGAAAAACGTCCCGCTGCGTGTCCGAGTCCTGATTGTAATAGTAAAAGCCGAGCATATAGGTCAGGCGTTCGCCGGGAGGCGAAATCGCCTGGAACTCCTGGGTGAACTGTTCGAATTTGTCGCTGTATTCGATCGAAACCACCGAAACCGGCGAGTAGTCCGTCGCGTTGGTGTAAAAAGCGTCAGTGTTGCGGTAGCCGCTGATGGATTTGAGCGTAAACCCATTATCGAGGTTGTATTCCAGATCCATCATGCCGCCGTATATGTCGCGGTTTTCCGAAGGATCAAATTCAAACGCGACGCGTCGCGGCTCCGGCGCGACAGGAACGGGCCCGATGCCGAGCATATCCGTCAGAGGTTCGCCGACAAGAATCTTGTTGTCCGTGTTCAGCCCGTCAAAGGCGAAATTGGCTTCGAAATTATCGGTCGGCGTTATGCGCAGCTGCGCGCGATAAGCCCATACATCCTTGGTGTCGAGCTTGTTTCCGGTCGTAATGTTATCGATATAGCCGTCGCGATCAGTTTTCGCGATGGAGAATTTCGCCGCCGCCATCTGGCCCAGCGGCACATTGACGATGCCTTTGAACTCTCGGTAATCGTAATTGCCGATATCGGCCGTCACGCGGGCGGAAAACTCGTCCGCAGGCTTTTTCGTCACAAGGCTGACAGCGCCGGCGACCGTGTTTTTCCCAAAGAGCATGCCCTGCGGCCCGCGCAGAACTTCGACGCGTTCAAGATCCAGCAACTCCTGGTTCACCGCCGGCGACTGGCCCATGTAAACGCCGTCGACATAGACGCCGACCCGGCTGTCAAAGCCGATATTGCGCGAGTTCGAGCCGACGCCGCGTATGGTGATCACCGACCGGAAATCATTGTGGCCTGAAATCTGGACGTTGGGGATATATTCCGACAATTCGGAAAGTTCGCGAACGCCGGTCTGGTCGACGTCGTCAGCGCCAAATACGGAAATAGCGATAGGAACTTCCGACAGTTTCTCAGCACGCTTGGTCGCAGTGACGATAATTTCATCGCCCCCTCTGGCTTGCGCGTATGCTTGCGACTGCCCGGCCAGCGCCGTAAGCGCCATACAACTGACCGTCAGGAAGATCTTGGATTTTTTCATGCCCCGCCTCGAAAAACTGTTTTTATGAAATCGGCCCCTGTCGAGCCTTGCCTCGCGAATGTTAATTCGCTTAACTTTCATTTGTCAACGGAGCAAAACACTGGCCTAATCCCTTCCCGGACCTTGTAAAAAACCGGTCTACGGAAAGTCGGATGGGCCCGTAGAATGAGGGGAGCGATTTGTTGGACGCCGCGCTGACAAGGCCGGAAGAGATCCAGAAGAAATCCGGCTACCATCATGGCAATCTCAGGAGCGCGATTTTCGACGCGGTCGCGCAGCTTATCGGGGAACGAAAATCGCTGGCGTTCCATTTAAAAGACGTGGCCGCCCTCGTCGGCACGTCGCAACCGGCGATCTACAAACATTTTGAAAACAAGCAATCGCTTCTCGTCGAAACCGCTGTCGCAGGTTACGGGATACAAAAAAAATTTCGCGATTATGCGCTCGATATTTCAGGCCCCTCGCCGCTTCAGCAACTTCTGGCTGTCGGCTACGCCTATGTGCATTTCTCGCGGACCTATCCCGGTTATTTCCTCTTGATGAAAAATCTCGAGACGGACGAAATTCTCTCTTCTCCGCAATATCAGCGTCAGCGAGACGAAACGCTGCATCTCGTAAGAAGTCTTATTGCGGAATGCATGGAAACCGGGCTTTTTCACAAGACCGACCTCAATCTCGTCATGACCTCGCTGCAATCAACGGCGCTGGGCCTCGCCAACATGTATCTTTTAAACCAGCTGGAAGTCGTCGCCCGCGATCTTCACAAAGACAAACATCTGGTTTCCCGCATTTTCAAAGTCAGCATTGAAAGCTTTCTGACCCCCGAAGGAAAACGGCATATCCGCAACGCCGGCGCAAACCCTTTTGAAGACACCGATTAAAAGTCGATTGTTCTCTGCGATCCGGGGCGATCCTCACACGAAAAGTGGCGGAAGAGAGTGGGTGTCGAACCCACCTGAGACTGGCTGACAGCCCCACCCGGATTTGAAGTCCGGACGTTCCACCGGGAACGTTTCTCTTCCTCACGAGGCCGCGCCGGCGAGGCGCGCATCCCCGACAAAGCGTTGAAGCCGCTGCGAGTCGATATGGCGAAGGTCGCCCCGCCGCAAGGTCACGCCCTGACGGTCGAAATAGTCGAGGATCTGGATTGAAAGCTTGCGCCCGTTCTCCAGCCTGTCCCGCAAGGCGGCGGCGGCGAAAAAACCGTCCGGCGCCGTGCGCGCAATCTCTTCAATAATGACGGCGACTTCATCGACAGCCTCGCGCAGGAAAAAATGATCAGCGACGATTTCAACCGCCTCGCCCTGACGCGCCATGGTTTTCAGCACCCGGCGCGCATCATCTTCTTTCAGATGCAAGAGCTCGGCCATCTCGTTGACGCGCGGCGGACGAAAGCGCTCAGCGCCTTTCAAATGGGGCAGCATGCGCGCGCGCAGCGCCGCGTCGCGCCCGCCGAGTTTGAGCTTGTGGTCGGGCAGACGCAGCGCCCCGCCATGAAGAGAAAGAACGCCCTCTTCCGCCAGCGCGTCGATGACGCTTGCCGCGACCGGCGCCGGCATGCGCGGCTCCAACATTTCGGCCAGGCGCTTCGCCGTCACGCCCTTCTCGCCGGGATTGTTTTCGTGAAAGGCTTCGAGCGCGCGCCGGGCGCTGTCGCGCAAGGAGCCCCATGTCTTTTTGGAAATGAGAATCGTCTCCGCCCCCTGACCGATGCTCACATGGGAGAGATTTTCCAGCGCCTTGTCCAAAGCCTCCTCGCTCAGCGCATGATCGCGGGCGAAAACCGTCCGGACCACATAAAAAGGCTTGCACGCCATCAGAGCGCTGAGACGGTCGACCGGATCGGCGCGCTCCAGCGCATCCAGTTTTGCGAGCCGCTCCGGCGTTTTGCGGCGGCGCTGCGGCGCCCTTAGATCGACAAAGCGTCCCCCCCCCATGGTGCGCGCGCCGGACGTGTCGCGCAGGATGAAAAAATCGCCGGCGCCGGCGGCGATCGGCCTATCCAGCACGAGCTGCACGCGGCCCTCCCCGCCAGGCGCAATCGGCTCCTCCTGAAGCAGCGCGACGCGCGCGCTTGCTTCAGCGGCGCCGTGATGCACGCGCGCGGGCGTCCAGTGCTTTAAGCTTCTCGGTTCGTTATCCAGAAGGTTCAGCCGGCAATCGATCCGGTCCGACGGCGCATGCAGCAACGGATCGAGAACGACATCGCCGCGCGCGATGGCGTCGCGGCTGATGGCGTCGCCCGTCAGGTTCAGCGCGCAGCGCTCGCCGCAGCGGCCGGTTTCAGCGGGACGGTTTTGCGCATGAATAGACCGCACGCGCGCGGAAAACCCCTGCGGGCTGACCGTCACCCTATCGCCGACTGAAACCGAGCCGCTCATCACCGGGCCGGTCACGACTGTGCCCACGCCGGAGATCGTGAAACAGCGGTCGACGGCGAGCCGGAAACGGCCTTGCGCGGCGCGCGGCGCCCCATGAGCGGCGAGGTTTTGCAACGCTGCGCGCACCGCCTCGACGCCCTCGCCCGTTTGGGTTGAGACCGGCAGGATCGGCGCCGACGCGAACGCGGTCGGGGCCAGCACGTCGCGCACTTCCCCGATCATCGCCGCGCGCCAGTCATCGGGAACAAGGTCGGTCTTGGTGAGCGCGACGACCCCCTCTTTGACGCCGAGAAGATCGGCGATGGCGAGATGCTCGCGGGTTTGCGGCATGACCCCGTCATCGGCGGCGACGACCAGCATCAGCGCATCGATCCCCGTCGCGCCGGCAATCATATTGCGAATAAAACGGCTGTGGCCCGGCGCATCCACAAAGCCGATAGTCTCGCCGTTTTCGCAAGGGATGTAAGCAAATCCAAGATCGATGGAGATGCCGCGCGCCTTTTCCTCTTTCAGCCGGTCGGTGTCTATGCCGGTGAGCGCGCGCACCAGCGCCGACTTGCCGTGATCGATATGACCGGCGGTTCCGACAATCACTTGCGCGCCGCGCCGCCGGCGCCCTCTTCGATGTCGAGCGAAGACAGATTGTCGACAAACCCCGCTTCGTCTTCGAGACAGCGCAGATCGAAGATCAGCGCCTGGTCTTTCACCCGGCCCACCACCGGCGCCGGCAAAGACCGGAACGCCGCCGCCAAACCTCCAAGCGCCTTGCCTGCGCTTTGCGCCCCGACGGGACGCACGGCGAGACCAAGGCTTGGCAGCGTCGCCGTCGGCGCCGCGCCGGAGCCCACCTGGCTTTCGCAATCGGCGATAGAAACAGAAAAATCTTCGCCAAGCTTGGCGGCGACAGCCGGAAGAAGCCGGTCGGCGCAGGCCCTGATATCATCGAGACTGCGCGCCAGCGCGCGATAGGTCGGCAGGCGCTCGGTCAGGCGATCCGGATCCTGATAAAGACGCAAGGTCGCCTCGATGGCGGCGAGACGGATTTTATCGGCGCGCATGGCGCGCTTCATGGGGTTCTTGTTGATCTTTTCGATCAGGTCGCGCCGGCCCACCACAAAACCGGCCTGCGGCCCGCCCAGCAATTTGTCCCCGGAAAAGGTCACGAGATCGGCGCCGGCCTGAAGCGCTTCGGAAACGGTGGGTTCATCGGGCAGGCCGAAAGGCGAAAGCCCGACAAGCGTGCCGGAGCCGAGGTCGTCCACCAGCGGAATGTTATTCTTCTTCGCCAGCGCGGAAAGCTCCCGCGCAGGCACGGCTTTGGTGAACCCTTCGATGCGGTAATTGGAGGTGTGAACTTTCAACAGCGCGCCGGTTTCCGGACCAATGGCGCCTTCATAATCGCGCAGATGGGTTCGGTTGGTCGTGCCCACCTCAGTAAGGCGCACGCCCGCAGAGGCCATGATGTCCGGCATGCGGAAAGCGCCGCCGATTTCGATCAGCTCGCCGCGCGAGACGATGACGGACCTGCCGGCGGCCAAGGTGTTCAGCGTCAGGAGCACGGCGGCGGCGTTGTTGTTGACGAGCGTTGCGTCCTCGGCGCCGGTGAGTGCGCATAAAAGACCGCGGATTATGTCGTCGCGTTCGCCCCGGCGCCCGCCGGAAAGGTCGTATTCAAGCGCCACCGGATTGCGCATGGCCCGGTTTGCAGCCTCCACCGCCTCTTCCGCCAAAAGCGCGCGGCCGAGATTGGTGTGCAGGATCGTGCCGGTGAGGTTGTAGACGGTTTTCAGCTTGCTGGCGCTGGCGGCAGCGAGATGACAGGCGGCGGCCTCGGCCGCTTCGTCCTGCGTCAGCGGGCGCTTTTCCGTGCGCGCGTCTGCGATCGCCTTGCGTAAGGCATTCATTGTCGGCTTGCGCCCATATTGCTCGGCGAGTCTGCAGGCCAGCGCCGTCTGCGCTGCGACATGAACCGAGGGCAAATGCGGATGCGCCTCAGGCGTCGTCGAACCGGGCTCCGAAGGCGCGCCGTTGTTTGATGTCAACTCAGAGCGGGCCATTCGCCCGTAGCCAGATAGTGATCGGCGGCCAGGGCCGCGCCCGCGCCGTCGCCCATGGCGCCCGCGGCGCGGCAAGCCGATGCGGCGCGCACCGCGCCCGCCGCCAGAACGCCTTTCGCCGATGTTCGCATGGAAGCGTCCGTCACAATGCGTCCCTTTTCATCCAGCGGAACCGCATCTTTCAGGAAAGCGCTGTTGGGAACAAGCCCAGCGAAAACAAAGACCGCGGCGGTTTTGACCTCGACTTCATCGCCCGACGCCGCATCCTTGACCTTGACGCCGGCAACGCCGTTGTCGTCGCCGAGAATTTCCGACACCGTCTTGCCGAACTGGAGCTCGATCTTGTCGCTCGCCTCTACCTTCTCCTTGTAAGCGGCCTGGCCGTTCAGCGCCGCGCCGCGCTCGATCATGATGACTTTCTCCACATGCTCGGCAAGGGCCAGCGCCTCCTGCATGGCGGAATCGCCGCCGCCGACCACCAATGTCGTTTTGCCGCGCAGCAAGGGACCGTCGCAGCTGGCGCAGTCACTGACGCCGCGCCCCTGAAATTCTTCTTCTCCGGGCGCGCCGAGTTTGGCGAAGGACGATCCCGAGGCGACGATGACGGCGCCTGCGCTCACCGGCCCGCTCGCCGTGGCGAGGCGCCATTTGTCGCCATCGGCTTCGAGCCCGTCGCAGGCGTCCTGCAAAAACGCGACGCCGGCCGCATCGCATTGCTCCTGCGTCATAGGGCAAAGGTCGTAGCCGGGCACGCCTTCGGGAAAGCCCGGCACGCCGTCGATATGTTCGATGCTCACCAATTGCCCGCCGGGAAGGCCGCCGGTCAGAATCGCCGTCTTTCGTCCGAGACGCGCGCTCGTCAATCCTGCGCTCATGCCGGCAAGGCCGCCGCCCACTACAACAACATCATATTCGTCGCTCATGGACGGCTCCCTTTGTTTCCATGCTACCGTTTTCAGCCCGGAATCGCCAAAACAGATAACATATATAATTATTAGAATCGAAATGAATAATATTTAGGATCGGACGTAGCCAGTGTCCAGCCCTGCACGGCGCGGCGTGCGCATCCGACCAATGGCGTGCGCATCCGGCCAATAAAGACTTCATTTTCATGCAATGACACGCGCCCGAAATTGTGCAGCGCACAAGAAACCGGCGCGCGACCGGCCGCCCGAACAGCAAAAAAATGGCTTCGCCACAAAAGTGCGCCAGAGCGCGTGGCGAAGCCGAGGAAGGAACTGAAAAGACAGCCGGCGGATTAGCGCCAGATATCGACGAGCCCTGTGGGATTTCCTTTATTATCAGTACCCGGACCGCCGCCCATATAGCGGCCGCTGATCATCTTGAAAGCGCCCTGGGTTTCTCCTCCCAAGACGATGATATTGAGATCTTCAGGCCGGAAGATGCTGATCAACTCGTCAGGCTTGGCTTTCAGACGGCTCGCAAAGGGTTCGACGCCGGCGACCGCGTGAGGCTTGATGAGCGTCGTGACCCATTGATCGTCCCAGTAATTGCGCGCCGGCATTTTGGCGTTTTCCGCGCACCAGTCGATCAGGGACTGTTTCGAAAAGCCCATGGCGTCGAACTCTCGCGCGACGAGCGGATCCATGACGATGACGGGCGGGCTGAAATGATCCGTGGCCGTGAGGCAACGGATGAACTTGTCTTTCCATGTCTCGCGCGGCCCGAACCCGGACTGGGTGTACCAGCCGCCGAAGAAGACGCTGACGGTGCTGTCTTCCGGCTTAAACCCCTTGTCCACATGGAAGGGCGTCCAGGGGCTGCGTTCTTCGGCTTCCGGGAAACAGGCGGTGTAGGCCCAGTTATTGCCGAGCGCGCCCATATAGGTGTCGCCGGGAACCGATCCGCCCTGCACGTTCTGGCTGACGAGGCCGTAGGCCCGGCCGATGGTTGCATTGGCGTGGTTGTAAGGACCCATGGCGCCGATGCCGCTGTTCATGCCGATTTCATCGCGAATGGGGCCGTTGACGAAAGACAACGACGCCCAGGATGTGGTGCTGCTCGAACGCGCCGAGACGCCGCTCGCGGATAGCGCCAGGATCACCGGCATATAGTCCGGCCGCGCGCCCGCCATCACGGCGTTGACGGCGACTTTTTCGACGTCGAATTCCCACGCTTCCCGGAACGAGGTGGGCCGCATGGTCCCGACCACGTAATCCGCCGCCTTCGACGTGCCCTTCAGCATTTTCTCCACCCGCTCTTCGGTGGGCAGAATGATCGGCAGATAGTCCGTCCAGTGATTTTCAATAAAGAGCTGGCGCAGATTGTCTTCCGTATCGGGCTCGAGGAAGCGCGGCGTCGAGCGTTCGAAACTCGCGCCTTTCATGTCCTCTTCCGTGAGCGGTTGGGTGAGTCCGTCCAGCACGCATTGCATGAAGGGGCGTTTGTTCACCGGATCGACGCCCTCGATATAGTCGCGCAGTTCCGACGGCGTGCGCCCGACCACGGGCTGGGGCACGAAACAGTTGCGCGTCGTCGGCATGCCCGCTGACAGCGCCGTCGCCTTGGCGAGGCGCGCAAAGACATGGGTGCTGACCGGGATTGTCGGGACCCCGTCCTGCTCAAGCGCTAATGCGAACCCCACGACCGTGGGGCAGCAGGTGCTTCATAAACCGACGCCGATGATCGCCGCGTCGCCGTCGGCGACAACGCGGGCGCGCATTTCGGGGTCGTCGACCCAGCTTTCCTTGGGCCGGATGATGCGCGTTTCGACGCCCGGCAGATGCTCTGCGAACCACAGCCGAAGCTGCTCCATGAAGACATCCGCATTGTCGAAAAGACAATCGATGAGATAGAGCACCTTGCCGTCGAGGGTCTCGGTCCGGTTCGCGAGGCGTTTGCCTTCGACTTTCGGCGGATAGCCGCGTGGATCGTGAACGGTGATTTTCTCGGCCATCGTCGTCTCCAGAGCATTTGCGGCTTAGGACCCTGTCCCGCCAAGCCTATGCTGTTTGAACGCTTCCTCAAGAGGATTCATTTGAATTCTAATTAATATTGCAGACCGGCGCCTGTCAATCCAATCCGCCTGGCCCGCCCACTCTGACAAGCCGGGGCCCTGTGGCGCGCCGGATTTGCATCCGCCCTCCGCTTTCTAAACCGTGCACGGAGCACCCCCCTTTCCGGCAAGCGCCGGCGCGCTCGGCTATTCAAGTAAAGCGTCATTATTTGCTGCGATCGCGAAGCCTTTGTGCGATGCGGCGTAAACATTCTACTCGGTGTTTATTCCGGCTTCTGAGCGGATGACGCGTTTGGGCGCGGGTTTCTTATTGCATATCACAATTATTCGAATATCATTTATTAATACCTGAATGATTCTGGAGGGAATAACTTTGGAAGGAATGAATTGAGGGGGCGGCTCAATAAGATGGATCGAATGGTTTCGCTGCTGCATCGCATTGACGTCAGCTGACGCAATCAACGCCGCAGCGTTTCGTTTGACCGGATAAAACTCACAGCTCCCCTCTCCGGCTTCAGGGCCACCAAGCGGCGATGCGCCGCGCTAAAGCATTCAAGGGAGGGTGCAATGAATTCACGCTTATCCGTAACCAACGGCCGACAGATGCTGCTGGGCGCGACAGCGCTCAGCTTAGTCATGACCGCGCAAGCTGCGGCGCAGGACGAGACAGCTTCCCCCAGCGCAACCGAAAGCGCCACGACAGACATGGTGATCGTCACCGGATCGCGCATTGCGCGGCGCGACGATTCTTCGGACAGCCCGCTTTACACAGTCAGCACCGAAAACCTTCTGTATACATCGGAAACCAGCATCGACCAGCAGCTTAAAAAGCTGCCGCAGTTCGGCGCCAGCGCCGACCAGATCACCAGCGCCACTGACGTTCAGCCGTCGCCGACATCAAGCCCCGGCATCGCCACGGTGAACCTGCGCGGCCTTGGATCGAACCGGACGCTTGTCCTTATCGACGGGCGCCGCACGCAGCCGGCCAATGCGAGCCTTGTTGTCGATCTCAACACTATTCCGGTCTCGGCGATCGACAGCGTCGAGATCATCACCGGCGGCGCCGGCGCGACCTATGGCGCGGACGCGGTCGCCGGCGTCGTCAACTTCAAGCTGAAGGATGACTTCCAGGGCGTCACCCTCGACGGCCAATATGGACAAAGCTTCCATGACGACGCCCGCCAATATCAGCTCTCGGCGCTTATCGGCGCGAATCTCGACGACGGCCGCGGCAATGTGATGGCTTCGTTCAGCTATACGGACCGCGACGCCGTCGGGCTGATGGATCGCGATTTTTTCCTCAAAGCCTATACGGATCCGAACACGCCGGGCCGCGGCGCCTGGCCGAATTTCGGCGGCTATTCCGGCGGTTCGTCCCAGGCCGCCATTGACAGCGTCTTCACGCCCAAGGGCTATGCGGCGGGCGACGTCGCCGACAACGCCGTCCTTTATTTCAACACAGCGCCGACGACGGATGCAGCCACGCTGTTCAGCGTGGCGCCGGGCGCCGTGTCCGGCGATCCCGCCCCGGGATTTGAAGGCGAGCTCTTCCCCAACAACAAACTGCTCAGCGACGGCAGCTTGTCGCCGAACTCCGTGCCGGGCTTCCTTTCGCTGCCGCTCCAGCGCTACTCGGCTTTCACGAAAGGGCATTATGAGCTGCACGACAATGTGACCTTCTATGTTCAGGGACGGTTCGATCAAACCGAAACCAGCACGGAAGTTCTCGGCTACGCGCCGGCCTTCAACCAGTGGTCTGTGAGCATACCTTATGACTCAGACCATCCGGTGCCGGACGAACTGGCGACCATCCTAGACAATCGTGACAATCCAACGGCGAACTGGCAGCTTTATAAACAGCTCGATTATCTGGGGCCCCGCCAGATCACGACGACCTCGACCACCTATGAATTTCTCGGCGGGTTCAGAGGCGACATCGGTTACAAGGACTGGACCTATGACGTTTTCGGGTCGCATGGCCGCACCCGTCAAAATGCGGAATATAGAGGCTTCACCGATCACGCCCGCTATCAGGATCTGATCGCACAGCCCGATTACGGCGCCGGCGCCGTGTTCGACAATGGCCGGCTCGGTCGTCTGGCGAGCTGCACGAGCGGCATCAACCCGTTCGTGAACACGCCGATCAGCCAGGACTGCCTCGATATCCTGAGCGCTCCGATCAACACGATCACGGACATCGAACAGGACCAGGTGGAGCTGAACGTCCAGGGCTCGCTGGCCGAGGTTCCGGCCGGCGATCTGCGCTTCGCCGTCGGCGCCGCGTATCGCAGCAATTCCTTCAAATTCCAGCCCGACCCGGCGATCTCCACGACGAACACAACCTCTTTCACGGTCGGTCTGTTCGACACGACGGACACCGAAGGCAGCACGAATGTGAAGGAGTTTTACGCCGAGATCCTTGCGCCGCTCCTGTCGGATATGCCGATGGTGCAGTCGTTCACGGTGAACGCCGGCTTCCGCTATTCCGATTATAATACGACGGGCGGCGTCACCACATGGAAAGCCACGGCGGATTGGGAGGTGACCGACAGCTTCAAAATCCGCGGCGGCTATCAGGTTGCGAACCGTGCGCCGAACATCGCCGAACTCTTCCAGCCGCCGGTTTTCGCAACGGTGCCGTGGCCCGACCACGATCCGTGTTCGATCCTGACCCGCGCCGATTACGGCAATGTCGCCTCCAACCCCGACCGCGCCCAGGTCCAGGCCTTATGTACGGCGCTGGCGCAAGGCTTTACGATCGACGACACCTATGTCGGCAACGTGCCGGTCTACTTCCCGCTCGGGCGCGACCGGCAGACCGGCAACCCCGATCTCGACTCGGAAAAAGCCAAGACCTGGACGGTCGGCGCCGTTTTGAACTCGCCCTTTGAAAGCGGCGTGCTCGAAAGCCTCCGCTTGTCCGTCGATTATTACAACATCACGGTGAACGGGGCGATTGCGCCGGCGTCGACGCAGCTTGTCTACCAGGAGTGCTTCAACGATCTGGGCAACAATCCAAGCTATGATCCGAACAATGAGTTCTGTCAGCGGATCCTGCGTCAACCCAACGGCTTGTGGATTGCGACAATCGCCAATTATGAAAATCTCGGTATGATCTCCACCGCCGGCATCGACGCTCAATTCGATTGGAGCATCGAAGCGCCCGGTTTTGGCGGAGAGGCCGGGACGTTCTTCACCAATGTGGTGTTCAACTGGCTTCAGAAATATGAAGTGCAGAACAATCCGGGGGGCCCGATCTTCGATTATGCGGGGTCGGTCGGATCGGATATTTCCACGCCGCCTTACGGCGCGCAATTCGATTGGAAGCTCAACACCACATTCGGCTATCACTTCGGACCGGCTTCCATCAGCCTGAACTGGCGCCATCTCCCGGGCGCGAAACACATCGCGCTTGTCACCAATGACACCGCGAGCCAGGAGCCGCTCGGATCATATGACATTTTTGACCTGTCGACCCGCTGGTCAGTCAATGACGTCATGGAGCTTCGCGCCGGCATCGACAACCTGTTCGATAAAGACCCGCTGCGCTACGGCGTCATTGAAGGCGTCACGGCGGCGGCCGGCGAAACAGATCCCTCAGGCGCTTATGACGTGCTTGGACGCCGCTTTTATATCGGCGCCAAAGCGCGATTCTAATGAAGAAAACGGCGGAACAGGATGACTGTTCCGCCGTTCATGATCCGCCGGCGACAATAATAACAACGCCGCAGTTTGAACCGCATTCGATGAAATTCGCCGTACCTCCCTTCCTGCTGTTCTCCGGCCGTTATTTCTTCCTTGCCTGCGTCCGGAAGCAGCAGGATTTTTTTATTTTGGAAAAAGCCGCCAAGCAGGCAGCCGAACAACCTAAGGCGCCGTCAAAACTGACGCTTGCAGCGGAATATCGACCATTTGCCGATCTTGCATTTGAATCCGCCAAGAGCGGCCTTTTTGATGACCATCGTCTGGCCGGGCTCGGGCGCGGGCCGGATGGCGTCGCCGCCAACCTGTTTCCAGACCGCGCCTTCCGCCGTTGTCACTGTGACCCTTTTCGTGCGGCTGAGATCGACCTGGGCGAGGACGACTGAAATTTCGTCTGGGTCTTCGACGATTTCTGCGGCGGTTATGGCCGGCGCCTCGTCCGGCGCCGCTGCTTTCGCCTTCTTTTCAGGCTCTTCAAGACCAAATTCCTGTTTTCTTTGTACGGACAGTTCAGCCGTGGTGAGAATCCCTGCAGAGATCAAAGCGGCGTCGGCGCAGGCATGCCGCGACGACGCATCCTCCAGCCCTGCGCACCGCGCCATCGCCTCCCAGAGCGCTTCGGCTTCTGGTTTTTCGCCGCCGAACGCCGCCGAAGGAGTTAAGGCGGCGCCGACTGCAGCGGCGGCAAGGCGTCGAATCATCTTCGTCCCCGCCATAAGAATCGTCCCTTTGCAATGCTCTCATCAGATCTTTCTTTATTACACGGCGAACCCATCGAACGCCATAGGCGGGGCGCGCTGAATTCCATCATTCAGCCGCCGGTAAGGCTTGATAAGTTCATGATAGGTTTGACATAATGGACGTATATTGCAGGCCTTGCAGAAGGCCGAATCTCCGGTGTTGCTCAGCGTGAAGCCGGATACAGAAACAGGAAGACCGACCTTGTCAAAAACGATCCCAGCTCGCGTTGAACCGAAGAAACCGGCCTCGCGACGAACCGCATTGCCGTCGCGCAAGGATTTTCCTCATCCGGATCTGCGGTTGACGATCTCCATCGTTCGCACGGGACGTATCTGGCGCTCCATTGTCGACGAACATCTCCGCCAGCTCGGACACAGCGCATCGCGCATGGAGGTGATGGCGACGATTTATTTTTCGCCGCCTTTTACGACCCAGATTCAGATTGCAAAGCGGGTCGGCATTGAAGGGCCGACATTAACGCGCACGCTCGACATGCTCGAAGCCGACGGTCTCGTCGAGCGCCTGCCCGACCCGTCCGACCGCCGCAACAAACATTTGCGCGTGACGGAAAAAGGCGTCGACGCGCTGAACGACATCATGGAGATTGCCGAGAAATTGCGCGCCCGCCTGCTTGCCGACATGTCGGCCGAAGACGTCAATGTCGCCAATAAACTGCTTTCCCTCATGCAGGAACGCCTGGACGAAGGGCTGCCGCCGTTAGAAGGCGAAGAGTAAACGGCGTCTCTTCCTCTAAAAGGCGCGGCTTGCCCCAGCATCGCCGCCGGAACAGCCGAAAAATTTAAGGAGCCGGCGCTTTGGCGTTGGAAATTTGCCCATGAAAGCTTGTGACGCGATCGCCGAAATCCTGAAACGCGAGGGCGTTGACGTCTTGTTCGGCTATCCGCGCAATGCGCTTTTAGAAGCAGCGGCGCGCGCCGATATTCGCACCATCATTCCGCGGCAGGAACGCACCGGCCTTCATATGGCGGACGCGCTGTCCCGTCTTACCCGCGGCGAACGCATGGGCGTTTTTTGCTGCCAGCACGGGCCGGGAACAGAAAGCGCTTATGGCGGCGTCGCGCAGGCCTTTTCGGAATCGGTCCCGCTGTTGTTTCTGCCGGGCGGCTATCCGACGGCGACCGCCCATGTGGGGCGCAACTACAACGCCGCGCATAACATGGCGAGCATCACGAAATCGGCCGAACCCTTGACCGCGCCTGCACAAACCAGCGCCGTCATGCGCCGCGCCTTTACGCAATTGCGCAACGGAACGCCGGCGCCGGCGCTTGTGGAGCTGCCCTTCGATCTTCTCGAGGCGGAGGGCGCCGACGCCAATTACACGCCGGCGGTTCGCGGCCGCTACGGGCCCGACGGTGACAGCATCGCGCGCGCCGCTGAAATGTTATGCGCCGCGAAACGCCCGGTGCTTTATGCGGGACAGGGCGTTCACTGGGCCAACGCCTATGACGAGTTGCGTGCGCTTGCGGAACTGCTCGCCATTCCCGTCTGCACAAGCCTGCCGGGCAAGAGCAGTTTCGATGAAACGCACGCCCTGTCGCTCGGCTCCGGCGGCGCGGCGATGCCGTTTACAGTGCGGCGCTTCCTCGATGAAGCGGACGTCATTTTCGGCGTCGGTTGCAGCTTTACGGCGACGCCTTTCGGCGTGCGCATGCCCGAAGGAAAGCGCGTCATTCACGCGACCCTGGATCCGGCGGCGCTCAACCGCCATGTCCCGGCGGATGTCGCGCTTGTGGGCGATGCAAAGCTGACGCTCGCCGCCTTGCTCGAAGCTTGCCGCGCGCGCGTCGGCGCCGTCCCCCGCGACCGAAGCGCTGTCGTCAGCGAAATTGAATCGGTCTCGGCGGAATGGATGAAGCAGTGGCTGGCGAAGCTCACAAGCGATCAGACGCCGATGACGCCCTATCGCGTGCTATGGGACCTCCAACAAACCGTCGATGTCGCAAACACCATTATCACCCATGACGCCGGCAGTCCGAGGGACCAGCTAAGCCCGTTCTGGAAAACCAAAACCCCGCTCAGCTATATCGGCTGGGGCAAGTCGACCCAGCTTGGCTACGGTCTCGGCCTCGCCATGGGCGCAAAGCTCGCCTGCCCCGACAAGCTCTGCATCAATGTCTGGGGCGACGCCGCCATCGGCTTCACCGGCATGGATTTCGAAACCGCGGTGCGCGAAAAGCTTCCGGTTCTCTCGATCCTTTTGAATAATTCCTCGATGGCGATGGAGCTCAATGTCATGCCTGTCGCCACCGACAAGTTCCGGTCGACGGACGTGTCCGGCCATTACGCCGATTTCGCAAAAGCGCTCGGCGGCCATGGAGAGCGCATTGCCAAAATCGAGGATATCGTTCCCGCCATCAAGCGCGGCGTCGAAGCGACGGAGCGCGGCCAGCCGGCCCTGCTTGAATTCATGACCTCGCAGGAGCTCGACTTTTCTCGCTATCCATAAGCGCGACCTTAAGGGACAATCGCCTCAATCAGGCGCGGCCCCTTCTCCGCCATGGCGTCGGCGAAAGCTTTATCAAGATCCTCGACCGTTTCGACCTTGACCGCCGGCACGCCGAAGCCTTCGGCAATCTGCGTCCAGCTGATGCTCGGATTGCTGAGATCGAGCAGCGACATGGCCTTGGGACCCGGATTCTGAGCGCCCACGCGCTGCAGCTCGATGTTCAAGATCGCATAGCTTGAATTATTGATCAGCACCGTGACGATATCGAGTTCTTCACGCGCCATGGTCCACAGCGCCTGCACCGTGTAAAGCCCGCTGCCGTCGGCCTGCAGACTGACGACCTTGCGGTCCGGGGCCGCTATCGCCGCGCCGATGGCGAGCGGCAGTCCCTGTCCGATGGCGCCGCCGGTGAGCGTCAGCCAGTCATGAGGTTTTGCGCCCGCCGTCATCGGGAAAAGCGCAATGCCCGCCGTCGCGCCTTCATCGGAGACGATGGCGCCTTCGGGCAGATGCGCGGCGATGACAGCGCCCAGCCCCATGACATTGAGCGGGCCGCTGGGGATCGGCGGCAAGGGCGCGGGCGATGCGGACTGGGGCTGTTTCGGCGCCTCGAGCGCGTCGGCAAGGGCGGTCAGCCCCGCCAGCGCGTCTTCCCTCGGCGCGGCAAGGGTCAGGCATTCCGCGTCTTCAGGCACGAGCACGCTCGGCTTGCCGGGATAGGCGAAGAAGGCGACAGGCGCGTCGGCCCCGGCGAGCACCATGTGGCGCACGCCCTGAAGCGCATCGAGCGCCGCTTCGCCGAAATAAGGCAAGCGCTCCACCAGCGGGCGGGCGCCCCCGCGCTGCAGGCGCGCGGGGAACGTTTCGCAGACAAGCCTTGCGCCCGTCGCTTGCGAGATGCGCGCCGCTTGAATCAGCGCCTCTTCCGTCAGCGCGGGGCCTCCGAGAAAAAGCACCGCCGGTTCGCCGGCCATCAGCGCGGCGCGCGCGCTTTCGACGCGCGAATCCTCAGGAACTGGCGGCGCCGGCGGCGCCACCGGCGCAGCCGGAACGCCCGCCTCGCCCCAGGCCGCATCGGCGGGAACGATCAGCGTGGCGATCTGACCTGGAAATTCGCGTGCGGCGGCCACCGCGGCGGCGCCGTCGACGGCGAGTCCTTCCGCTGACGGCGACGCATGCACCCAGTCGGAAACGGGGCCGGCGATCCCGGCGATATCGGAGGTCAGCGGCGCGTCATAGTGCAGATGATAGGTGGCGTGATCGCCGACAATGTTGACGACTTGCGAGCGCGCGCGCCGGGCGTTGTGAAGATTGGCGACGCCGTTGCCGAGCCCGGCCCCGAGATGAAGAAGCGTCACCGCCGGCTTGCCTGCGATGCGGGCGTAGCCGTCGGCGGCGCCCGTCGCCACGCCTTCGAAAAGGCACAGGACGGCGCGCATCGATGACGACCGGTCGATCGCCGCGACGAGTTGCATCTCCGACGTGCCGGGATTTGCAAAACACACCTCGACGCCGCTCTCCGTCAGCGTTTCAAGCAGGGCTTCGGCTCCGTTCATGGCGTTTTCTCTCCTTGCGAGCGCGGGGGCCGCCGGTCCGCTTGCGGCTTTGTCCCGATTATATTGGCTCATCGGCGCGATGCGAACCGCTATCAGCAGCACGGGGGGTGCGGTCGCGAGGATGCATCCGGTTAATAAATTTAACCCAGATCAAAAGCTTATGCTTCTATTCTTTTACGAAGACGACCCATTGTCGGAATTCCGCCTGGTTTCTATCTAGGCTAAAGTCACTCAGAGCGTATCCAAGAGGCCTATAATGGCGAACGCCGGAAATGTTGTTCCCTACAAGACCGCCGCGGCGAAAGATCGGGCCAAGGATGCGAAGCGCGCGTCCGAGCCCCACTGGCCGCAACCGCCTCACAGCTATATGCCGAGCGCGCTGCCCTTCCCTCGCTGGTCGGACGACTCCTATGCGTCGACCGCGTTTTTCGAACTGGCGGACCGCTCAGTCGACGCCATGATCGGGCGTTACACCTATGGGCTTTCCCCCTCCGCGCTTATGGGCCTTTACATCGACTGGTCCATGGGACTCGCTTTTGCGCCCGGCAAAAGGGCGCAGCTCATCGACAAGTTCTTCCGCAAGAATCAGAAATTCTTCTCCTATCTCCTGCAATATATGTCAGGAGAAGAACCGGCCCCTTGCATTGATCCCCTGGAGCAGGACCGCCGGTTCCGCAGCGAGAACTGGCAAAAGCCGCCTTTCAATTTCTTCTATCAGGCGTTCCTCTTCAACCAGCAATGGTGGCACAACGCCACGACGGGCATAAAGGGCGTGACGCCGGCGGAGGAAAACGCGATTGAATTCACCGCGCGCCAGCTGCTCGACATTTTCGCGCCGTCCAATTTCCTGCTGACCAATCCCGACATTCTCCAGAAGACCATGGAGACCGGCGGCGCCAATCTGTTTCAGGGCTGGAAAAACTTTGTCGAAGACTGGAACCGGGCCGTCGCCGGCCATGGGCCGGTGGGCGGCGAAGAGTATGCCGTAGGCGAAAATCTCGGCGTCACGCCGGGCAAGGTGGTTTACCGGAACGCCCTCATGGAGCTGATCCAGTATGAACCCGCCACAAAAGACGTTTACGCCGAGCCGGTGCTGATCACGCCGGCCTGGATCATGAAATACTACATTCTCGATCTCTCGCCGCATAATTCCATGGTCAAATATCTCGTCGATCAGGGACACACGGTGTTCATGATCTCATGGAAGAACCCGGACGCCGCAGACCGCGACAAGGGCATGGACGATTACATGACGCTCGGGCCCCTGGCCGCGCTGGACGCGATCGACGCCATCATGCCCGGCCGGCAGGTTCATGGCGTCGGCTATTGTCTCGGCGGCACGCTGCTTTCGATCGCCGCAGCTTTCTTGGATCGCGACAATAAAAGCCCTTTCAAATCGCTCTCATTCCTCGCCGCCCAGTTCGACTTCGAGGAAGCGGGCGAGCTGATGCTGTTCATCAATGAAAAACAGCTTTCTTTCCTTGAGAACATCATGTGGGAGCAGGGCTTTCTCGACACCAAACAAATGGCGGGCACTTTTCAACTTCTCCGGTCGAACGACCTTATCTGGTCGCGCATGCAGCGCGAATATCTGATGGGCGAGCGCCAGAGCATGAACGATCTCATGGCCTGGAACGCCGATGCGACGCGCATGCCGTTCAGAATGCATTCCGAATATTTACGCCGCCTGTTCCTCAACAACGATCTGACGGAGGGCCATTACTATGTCGACGGCCGACCGGTGCTGATCAATGAAATCCGGCCGCCGATATTCGCCGTCGGCACAGAAAAAGACCACGTCGCCCCCTGGCGTTCGGTTTATAAGTGGAACCTCTTTGCGGATACGGAAGTGACTTTCCTGCTCACCAATGGCGGCCACAATGCCGGCATTGTCAGCGAACCCGGCCATCATCACCGCCATTACCAGATGGCGACGAGACAAGACCATGACAGCTATGTCGATCCCGATCTCTGGGCCTCCCAGACGCCGACGGAGGAAGGCTCGTGGTGGCCGGCCTGGGCCGCCTGGCTGGCGGAGCGCTCAAGCAAGGAGCGCGTCGCGCCGCCGCCGCTCGGCGCGCCGGAAAAGGGATATGAACCTTTGTGCGACGCGCCGGGTCAATATGTCTTTGGCGAATGAGTTGGGCTTGCGCCTTCAGTCGCGCTGCGGCGTTTGCAGCGACCATGATTAGCCGCATAATGCTGTTTCGCCCCGTGAGGATTGCATGAATTCGCTGCACTATATCGAGAACAGGACTTTCGATGAGATCAAGATCGGCGAGAGCGCGGAGCTTCAACGCACGCTGAAGCCGGAAGACATCAGCCTGTTCGCCGTCTCTTCGGGCGATTTCAATCCGCTGCATATCGATCCGGACTATGCGCGCTCCAGCCAGTTCCATGAGGTCATCGCCCACGGCATGTGGGGCGGCGCGCTGATTTCCGCCCTCCTTGGCACGGAGCTGCCCGGGCCCGGCGCGATTTATCTCGACCAGGCGCTGAGTTTCCGCCACCCGATCGAGATCGGCGACACGGTCACCGTGCGCGCCGTCGTGAAAGAGAAGACCCCGGAAAACAATCACGTCACGCTCGACTGCGAATGCGTCAATCAGGACGGCGTCACGGTCATCACCGGCCAGGCGATTCTGATTGCGCCGACAGAAAAAGTCCGGCGCCCGCGCGCCAGCCTGCCCGAAGTTCATCTTCATAAACACGGCGAACGTTTTCAGGAGCTGATCGAAGCGACGCGCCCGCACGATCCGATCAAAACCGCAGTCATTCACCCGTGCGATTCGCTCTCCCTTGAAGGCGCGCTGAAGGCGCGCGACGAGACCATCATGGAGCCCGTCCTCGTCGGACCGAAAGCGAAAATCGAAAAGGCGGCGGCGGACGCCGGGCTCGACATCGCCGGACTTGAAATCGTCGACGCCGCGCACAGCCACGCCGCAGCGGCGGCCGCTGTGGCGCTCGCCCGCGAAGGACGCGTTTCAGCGCTGATGAAAGGCGCGCTCCACACCGACGAGGTCATGGAAGCCGTCATCGACCGCGACGCCGGGCTCAGAACCGAACGGCGCATGAGCCATATCTTCGCTTTCGACGTGCCAAGCTATCCGAAACTATTGATGATCACGGATGCGGCCATCAACATTTACCCGGCCATCGACGACAAATGCGACATCGTCCAGAACGCCATCGATCTGGCGCAGGCGCTCGGCGTCGCGACGCCGAAAGTCGCACTTCTCTCGGCGGTCGAAACCATCAATCCCAAAATCGCCTCGACCGTGGACGCCGCCGCGCTCTGCAAGATGGCCGACCGCGGCCAGATCACCGGCGGCGTTCTCGACGGCCCCCTGGCCTTCGACAACGCGATTTCAAAAAGCGCCGCCGCGACCAAGGGGATCGTATCGCCCGTGGCCGGCGACGCCGATATATTGCTGGCGCCCGATCTCGAAGCCGGCAACATGATCGCCAAACAGCTTATTTATCTCGCCGGAGCAGACAGCGCCGGCATCGTCCTCGGCGCGCGCGTGCCGATCATGCTGACCTCGCGAGCGGATGACGCCGGCGCGCGGCTCGCCTCCGCAGCGCTGGCGCAGCTCTATGTCCATGCAAAGATCGCCCGCCCGTGACCGGCCGCATCATCCTCGTCATCAACGCCGGCTCTTCGAGCATCAAATTCGCTGCTTATGACGCAGCAAGTCTAAAGCTGCGATTGCGCGGCGCAATCGAGGAGCTGCGCAACACGCCCGCCTTCTCCATCCATGCTGAAGACGCGGCGCTCAAAACCGCTTTTGAAGATTTTCCGGCTTCGGGCGATCATGCGCGCTACACGGCCTGGATCCTCTACGCCTTGGAAAAGATCTTCCCGGACGACGCCGTCGCCATTGCGGGCCACCGCGTGGTGCATGGCGGCCTTCATTACGACGCGCCGGCGAAAATCGATGACGCCGTGCTGGAAGACCTTCAATCGCTTTCGCCGCTGGCGCCCAATCACCAGCCGCACAATCTGGCGGCGATCCGGGCGGTCGCGGAAAAATCGCCCGCTCTCCCGCAGATCGCCTGTTTCGACACAAGCTTTCACCGCACCCAGCCGAGACTGGCGCAGCTCTTCGCCCTGCCCCGCGACCTCATCGACGAAGGCGTGCTGCGCTACGGCTTTCACGGGCTTTCTTATGACCATATCGTCCACGAGCTGCCGACCCATCTCGACGCCAAATCGCGCCGCCGGGTGATTGCCGCGCATCTCGGCCACGGAGCCAGCATGTGCGCGCTTCAGAACGGGCGCAGCATCGCCACGACCATGGGCTTTACAGCACTTGACGGCCTCGTCATGGGCGCGCGCTGCGGCGCGCTCGATCCCGGCGTCGTCATCCATCTCATCAGGCAAAAGGGCATGAGCGCCGATGACGTCGACAAGATGCTGCACTCGAAGTCCGGCATGCTCGGCGTTTCCGGGATCAGCGATGATGTCAGAGCGCTTTTAAAATCCGATGATCCGAAAGCGGAAGAAGCGCTCGACCTGTTCGCTTACCGCGCCGCCCGGGAGATCGGCTCCCTCATGGCGGCGCTCGGCGGTCTCGACGCGCTCGTCTTCACGGCGGGGATCGGCGAGAACTCCCCCGACATGCGCAAACGCATTTGCGCGCGCGCCGACTGGACGGGTCTGAAACTCGATGAGGGCCTGAATGAGCAAAACGCGGGCCGCATCAGCGCGGCAAGCTCCGCCGTCGAGGTTCTGGTCATCCCGGCTAATGAAGAACTGGTGATCGCCCGCGCCTGCAAGACGGCGCTTGAAGAACGTTAAGCCTCAACGCTTCAAAAGCGATTTCAGCTCCCGCCAGGAGCGCGTGTTGATGACGTCTTTCTTGCCGACCCAGCCGCGCCGGGCCTGATCCACGCTGAAACGCATGAAATCGAGCTGATCCGTCGAATGGGCGTCGGTCGAGAGCGCCAGCTTCAGCCCGCGCTCGCGCGCCATGCGGCAATAAACATCGTTGAGATCGAGCCGCTCCGGCTGGCCGTTGACTTCGAAATAGCATCCCCGCTCCAGCGCCGCATCCATCAGCGTCTCCATCTCGACGCGCATGGGATCGCGCTCGCCGATAAGCCGGGAGGTCGGATGCGCCAGAATGGAGAAGGCCGGATGGTCCATGGCGCGGATCAGCCGCTCTGTCTGCTTTGCGGGCGTGAGATCGAAATCGAAATGCACCGCGCAGACGGCGAGATCGAGCTTTTCGAGAATGACATCGGGCAAATCGAGCGAGCCGTCGGCGAGAATGTCGACTTCGGCGGATTTGAGGATCCGGATCCCGCTCAGTTCTTCGTTGAGGCGATCGATCTCATCGAGCTGCTTTTCAAGCCGCGCCTTAGTGAGCCCGTGCGCAATGCGCACATGTTTGGTGTGATCGGTGATCGCGATATAGGCGTAGCCGCGCTTCTTTGCGGCGAGCGCCATCTCGCGGACCGAATGTTTGCCGTCCGTCGCCTTCGTATGGGCGTGCAGATCGCCGCGAATATCGCCGATCTTGACGAGGCTCGGCTGCTTGCCCTTTTCCGCCGCTTCGATTTCTCCCCGGTCTTCGCGCAATTCGGGCAGGATGAAGGGCAGATCGACGGATGCGTAGACATCCTTTTCCGTGCGCCCTGCAACCGATTCCTTGCCTTTGAAAACGCCATATTCATTGACTTTGAGTTTGCGCGCGAGGGCGCGTTTTCGAAGCTTGATGTTGTGCGCTTTCGAGCCGGTGAAATAGATGAGCGCCGCCCCGTAAGAATCCTTCTCCACAATACGGCAATCCACCTGCATGCCGGAGCGCAATCGCACCGTGGAGCGGGTTTTGCCCTTTGAATCGATTTTGCTGATCTCGTCGAAGTCCGTGAAATGATCCATGACTTTTTCAGGACTGGCGCTGGCGACCAGAATATCGAGATCGCCCACCGTTTCCTTGCGCCGGCGAAAGCTTCCGGCGACTGTGATGTCGTTTTTGCGCGCGACCGCGCTTAAATGCTCCACAAGCCGGTCCGCGATCTTTTCGGCGTCGAAAAGCCGGATGCGGTCGTCCTGCGACCGGTCCGCCTTGAAATAGGCGAGAAGTTTTTCCTCCATCTTTTCGCCAAAGCCGGGCAGTTTCTGGAGTTCGCCTTTTTGCGCCGCCTTGCGCAATTCATCCGGCGTGCGGATGTTGAGGTCATCGTAAAGTTGCTTGACGCGTTTGGGCCCGAGCCCCGGCACGCGCGTCAGGTCGGCGAGCCCCGCCGGCACTGACTTTTTCAGATCCTCGAGCGCCTTCAATCGCCCGGTCTTATTAAGTTCGCCGATTTTCTCGGCGAGGTCCTTCCCGATGGTCGGCAGTTTGCTCAGATCCTCGCCGCGCTTGAGCATGTCCGCAGCCTCTTCGGACATGCCGCGCAACATGCGCGCCGCATCGCGATAAGCCCGCACCCGGAAGGGATTGGCGTTATCGATCTCAAGAAGGTCCGCCAGTTGTTCGAAAACGGCGGCGATTTCATCATTGTGCATCATAAGCCCGCACTCGTTTAAAGGCGCGCCGGCCCGGCGAAGGGCCTCTTTATGCATAGCAACATGACGGGCCCGGCAAAAGGTCCCCCGCAGTTTGCGCGTTTAGCGGTAATTCTTCAGCGCCGGGCCAAGCGCCTCTTCTAAAGGACCCAGATAAGGCTCGAACCGCCGCCACTGATCGACGCCGGTCTTGGTGATGGGCTGGCGCACCTGCTCCGAACTCGCCGTGCGGACAGAGCGTTCGGTTTTGTAAAAATCGAGGCAGCCCTGTTCGAAAGGCAGTCCGCAAAAATCAAGGATGCGGCGCACCTGCCCTTCAAGGTCGTCAAGCACGTCTTCATGCTGCACGCGCAAGACCTTGCCCGGCAGAACCGCGTCCCAATGGCGCATCAGCTCGACATAGCCGCGGTAATAGCGGCCGATATTTTCAAGGCCATAGGTGAATTCCTGGCCTTCCGCGAAAAGCTGTTTGAAGCCGCTGAAGCAGCACGCCATGGGTTCGCGGCGCGCATCGATGATCTTGGCGTTCGGCAAGATCAACTGAATAAGCCCGATATGCCGGAAATTATTCGGCATCTTGTCGATGAAAAACGGCGCGCCGGCGCGATGGATGCGCGTGTCTTCAATATATTTCGCGCCCATCTCTGCAAACTTCCGCGCCGTCAGATCATGCAGAATCTTCGGATAATCGGACTCGCCCGATACGCGCCGGCGCCCGCGCAGGCTTTGCGACAAGGAAAGAATGTTCGGGAGCTCAAGCGTACCGTCCACTTGGGAGTGAGACGCTAAAATCTGCTCCAGAAGCGTCGAGCCCGCGCGCGGCAGGCCGACGATGAAAATCGGATCCGGCGCCGGGTCGCCGGCGCCCTTATGTTTTTCGAACAAATCGGGCGTGCAGATTTCCGCCTGCGCTTGCAGCTCTTTGTCCATGTCGCCCGCGCGGTAAGAGCTTTTCAGGCGTTTTAACTCATTGCCGCGGGCGTAATAGGAAAAAGAGGTTTCATAATCGCCGCGATCCTCGAAGGCTTTTCCCAACGCAAAACAAAGGTGATACCGGTCCTGATAAGCGATGTCGCCGCGCGCCTCCTGCTCGCGCATGGCGGCGATCTCTTCATCCGTAAATTTATAGGTCTTGAGGTTGGCGAGGCCGTAATAAGCGTCGCCCTGGCCCGGTTTCGCAGCAAACGCCGCGCGGTAAGACGCGATCGCCTCTTCCCGGCGGCCCCACGTCTTCAGCGCATGGCCGCGCGAGGTCAGCGTCGCCGGATCGTCAGGCAGCAATTCCAGGACATGGTCGAAAAGCGCAAGGGCTTTTTCGAAGTCGCCGGTTTGCAGGCTTTCAATCGCGTAATGGGACTGGAAAAGCGGATTTTCGGGGTCGCGCTCGTAAAGCGCTTTCGCCTGGTCGAGGGCTGCCTGGAATTTCTGCCGCTTGCGCAAAAGCTGGATGTAGTCGAGGCGCAGTTGAATATTGTCTGGCTCAAACTCGATAGCGCTTTCCAGGAGAAAATCCGCGTCGTCGAGCACGCCGAGGCGCGCGCCGATGTCAGCCAGGAGGCGCATCGCCTCCACGTGATGCGGGTGTTGCTGCAGAAAATGGCGGCAAAGATTTTCCGCCTTCAAGAGCTTTCCTTCGTGAATGAAATTCGTGACCGCGAGGAGCTCGCGCGGCAAACCTGCAAGCCGGTCGGCTTGCGCCTTCGCCTGCGCCGCCTCTTCGGCTTTGCCAAGCTGAAGGAGCACGTCGCTTTGCGCGCGCCAGCTCGCCTCAAGCCCGGGATTGGATTGGACCGCGCGGGCATATGCGCTCAGCGCTTTTTCAAACTCGCCCTTTTCACGATGAAGATGGCCTTCCTCCTGAAACCCCCGCCCGAAATCCGGCGCGGCGCGCCTCAGCGCCTCAAGGAGGCTGGCGGCGTCGTCAAAGCGCTTTTCGTAACGGGCGCAAACCGCCGCCATATAAAGGAGATCAGGATGGTCCGGCGCCGTCTTCAAGGCGCCGTTGAGCGCAGCCGCCGCATCGGCGAACCGTCCTTGCGTGATCAGCGCCTGCGCGCTTTTCAACGCCTCCGCAATTTCATTTTCCGTCAAAGCCATCACGCCCGCAGTCTATCATCATTTGCAAAAAGGCGCCCCGCGAAGGGGCGCCTTTCTAAGCCGCTGCAATGGCCGCAGCCTGTTACTCAAAATCCACCGAAACGCGCATGCCGAAGGTGCGCGGCCGGTTGATCGTGATCCGGTAGCGGTCATAACCAAAGAAATTGTTCAGATCTGCCCGCTTGTTCGTCAGGTTGTCGGCGAAGAAATCGAGCCGCCAATTGTCTTTGGAAACGCCCGCGGAGAAATTCACCAGCATGTAGGCGTCCTGTTTCGCGCGGTTGATCTCCACGATGTCGCTCCAGGACGAGCCGGAGTAAGTCACCTGCGGCATGACATAGGCGTTGAGATCGTCGCCGACCGGCCATTCGTAGCGGGCGCGGATATTGCCCTGGAAGGCCGGCGCGTGGGCGAGATCGCTGCCCACCGGCGCGATCGCCGTCGTCGCGGTGAGGATCTCCTCGATCTCCGTATCGAGCACCGAGAAAGCGCCCGCAATGGTAAGGCCTTCGACCTGATAAGGCGCCCAGATAAAGTCGCCTTCGACGCCTTTCACCTGCGCGTTCGCCGCATTATCCGAGAAGAACAGGTTGACGATGTTCGGGTCGAAGATCGTCGTCTGCAGATTGTCGATATTCATGATGAAGGCGTTGCCGTTCAGCTGCAGCGTGCTGTCGAACAGCGTCGTCTTCCAGCCGACTTCCCAGTTGGTGAGGTCGTCCGTTTCCACAAGGCCCGGCACGATGCCGCCTGCGCCCGCCGGGCGGTTGAGAAGCGGCGGACGGAAACCTTCGGAATAGGTGAAGTAGAAGAGAAGATTGTCCGTCGGCGTGAAGGTGAGATTGCCTTTGAAGATGACGCCGTCAGCGCTGCCTTCGTCAGGCAGGTCAACCGTTTCGCCGTCGATGACAACGGAACTCGTCCCGTCATAGAGCGCCGTCAGATTGGCGCCGCCAAGTTGAGAGTCTTCCTCAATACCCTTGTTGTAGAAGGAAGAGTTTGCCGACCCTTCAAGATCAACGCTGATGTCATACCAGCGAATGCCGCCGGTCACCGCGAGCAGATCGGGCACGACCTCGAACGTCGCCTCGCCGAATAGGGCGAATTGCTCATCGGTGCGCGTAATGTCGTTGCGGAAAATGACGCCTTCCGGGAACGGGCCCGGATCGGTGACGAGCGAACCCGGCAGCGGGAAATTCGGCGCAAAGCCCACGCCGGTAGGCGTCGCGCCTGCTGGCGTAAAGGGACCGACGCCGGTGGCGAGGATCGAACCCGGATAGGTGAAGTCGTTGCGCTCTTCGATTTTCTGGTCGCTGTAAAAGCCGCCGAAAGTTGCGTAAATGCGCTTGTCTTGCGGCGTGTTGAAGCGCAGCTCCTGCGTGAACACCGTCGTGTTGGTGAGCGAATTCACATAAAGGTTCGGCGCCTGACAATTGCCGCTGGGCGCGGCCATGCCGGGATAAGTCACCGACGCGTCGCAGATGTAATAGGGAAGATACTGGCCGACAAAGAGATAGTCGGAATAATCGACGGTTTGTTCAGTATTGCGGTCCAGATAAGCGCCGGTATAGAGCGCTTCGAGCGCGCCAAGGCGGCCTTCGAGCGTCCAGGCGGTCGAGCCGTAGCTGTCGTCCAGTTCATCATCGGAAAAACGCTGGATCGAAAGCTGATCGGGATCCGGCAGTTCCGGATCGTAGGAAAACACGCCGTCGGATTCGATGCGCTGGCGCGCGTGGCTTGCGGTCAGGCGCCAGTCGTCGTTGAACTCGTAAAGCGCGGCGATCCGGAAACCGAGATAATCGGTGTCGTTGAAATCGTCTTCGACATATTCAAGATTGTCGGCTTCAATGAAATTGACGCCGGAAAGATCGGCGCCCGCCTGGAAACCATTCTGCGAAGAGTCAACAACAACGCCATTGCGGCGCACCGTGCCCGCCGGCCGGAAACGGCCGGATTCGGACGCGTCACGCGTGCCTGGAACATTGTCAATAAAACCGCCGCGCTGGTCGGAATAAAAGACGCCGCGCAAGGCCAGACGATCCGTCACCGGAAGATTGACGACGCCTTCGACTTTATTCGACATCTCTCCACCTTCGGTGAAGGAAACGCCGGCGCTCAAATGCGCGGAAAAGCCGTCAAGATTCGGTTTGTTGGTGATGAGGCGGATGGTGCCGGCTTGCGAGCTAGAGCCGAAGAGCGTGCCTTGCGGCCCGGAGAGCACTTCGACACGCTCAAGATCGACGGCGTAGACATCGAGATTGCGGCCGACCTGCGTCACTGGCTGTTCGTCAAGATAGAGCGCAACGTTCGGCGCCAGACCGGCGACGCCGGCGACGGTCAAAGTCGGCGTGGAGGACGCGACGCCGCGAATATAAATCGTGCCCTGTCCCGGTCCGCTGCCGCCGGCGGTGACCCCGGGAAGCTGCTGCAAATAATCAGTGAAAACATCGACATCGAGCTGATCAAGCGATTCCTCGCCCAAGGCCTGAACCGCAATCGGAATATCTTGCGCGCTTTCCGTGCGCTTCGTGGCGGTAACCACGATCTGGTCAACCTGGGCGTGAACCGCGGTGGCGGATAATACGGTGGAAACGGCGATCAACGACGCGCCGGTCAAATAATGTTTCACGGGCAACCCCTCGGATATTTGCGTCCGCACTTAGCTCGCGGACTTTAAGCGCCGGGAGGCGAAGACGCGGGATAGCGCCTCAACGCGAACTCATTCCGGCAAATTCATGGTGATGCGAGGGTTATAAAGAATATTTTGAAAAACGAAACAAGGGGCAAGGGCAGCTCTTCGCAACCACAAATAAAAGGCTGATTTTCCAATGCTTTTTCAAAAAACAACGTTGCATAAAGAACACAGTCTCTATTTTTATTAGATTTTCGATAAACAGCCGCGCCGCTCCCTTCGCGCGGCGAGCGTCCCATAAAAAGCAGCCGCCAGCTCCGTTTTCGCGGACGCCGGCGGCTGTAAGAATTAGACGCTGTTTTTAGTCCTTAGAAGTTCACTCTTGCGCCAACCACAAAGCGCCGGCCAAGAACGTCGAACAGGGCGGGATTGGCCTGCACCGAATAGCCCCAGAACGCGCTGTAATAAGGCGTCACCGGCGGGTCCTGATCGAGCAGGTTGGTCATTGTGCCGTAAAACTCAATCCCCGACCCGCTGTCGAACTCATGCCGGTAGGTCAAGCCGAGATCGAGATAGAACGCGCTGTCGACATGATTGCTGCCGATATCGACGCCTTCCTCGAGGCTGTTCTCGGTTGTGCCGCTGCCGATATAGCGCCCTTGCAGGAACGAGGTGAACGGCCCGTTCGCGTAAGTCACGTTGGTCGTGAATTTGAACTCCGGCAGGGCATAGGCGATGCCGTCCGATTGTTGAATGCCCGTCTGCCCCGCTCGGTCGATCTTGTTAGTGCCGGCAAGGGTTTCGGAATTTTCATCGAGCCATGTGCCGAAAAAACGCCAGCTGAGCGACTCATCCCCGCCGAACAGGCTGACATCGCGCTGGTAAGAGGTTTCCAGATCGATGCCGCTGATCTTGGCCTGATCGACATTGACGAAGACGTCGCCAATGAGAACGATCCGGTCCGTCACCGTATCGCGGGAAATCAGATCGCAAAGATCGACAGCGCCCTCTTCACAACGGTCGGCAACAGCCTGCACGCCGAGCTGGCCGATCGCATCGTCGATCTTCACCTGATACCAGTCCATTGAGAGCGAGAAGCCTTCGACAAAAGACGGCTGATAAACGAAACCGACCGTGATCGTGTCGGCTTTTTCCGGAGAGACTTCCGGGTTGCCGCCTGTGAAGAACGTCACATTGATGACGCCGTCGCCGGGATAGCGCGGATCGGTGAGCGTCCCCGACCCGCCGGTTTTGTCGAACCGCTCGGACAGATTGGCCGCGCGCACGTCGCGCGAATAGGTGCCGCGCAGGCGGAAATCTTCCGTCATCTGCCAGTCAAGGCCGCCTTTCCAGGCCCAGATGCTTCCCGACCCGGTGTAATCGGCCCAGCGGGCCGCGCCGTGCAGCGTGACCTGCTCCATCAGAGGCTGATCCGCAATCAGCGGCACGAGCAATTCGGTGAAACCTTCAGTAACCTTGATCTTGCCGTTGATGTTCGAGACTTTCGAATATTGAAGTCCGACCGTGTTGCCGCAGTCCGGCGCGCTGACCCCGCGCAGACCGGCGGCGATCGCTTCGGGATCGGAATTGCAAAGCACGGGATGGCCGTCTTCATGATCGGACGGCGGATTGGTCGGATCGCGAACGATCTGCCGGATCTTCTCCTGCCGGTGCGACATGCCGATCGCCATGGAGATCGGGCCGGCGCCCCAGCCTTCATAGACTTCACCGTTCGCCGACAGCTCGAAGAGATGCTGGCGCATATTGGTGATGTTCACCTTCGCTTCCTGCGTGGTGTAAGTGTCCATCAAACCGAGATCATAGCCCGTGTCCGCGAAAAAGAGCGGCGTGGTGATTGTCTCACCCGGTTCATAGCCGACAACCCAGTCGACCGCTTCGGGCGAGGCGTTGCCCCGGCCGAAAAGATTGAGCGGTTCGCAGCCTTCGAAATAATCGTTGAAGAGCGACGTCCGGCAAACGATTTCATTGGTTACCGGATCGCGAACCGCGTCCACCGCAGCGTGGATGCGGTCGACACGCAGGCCCACCTGATACCATTTCCGGGTGTTGCGGCCATATTGGTAATAGCCGTCAACGGCCCAGTCATTCAGGAAGCCGCCATTCTCAATTTGCCAGTTGAACCCGCTGGTGATCGAGTGAAGCACGCTGTCGTCAGAGATGCGCATGTCGGCGCCGATATCCTGCAGGCTGCCCATGCGCTTGAAGGTGAACGACTCGATGTCCTCGTCCATCATGGTCTGCCGGACATCGTCAGGAAGAAAGGCATTGTCCTGGAAGATCGTGATCGCCGTCGGCGTGCCGTGCAACGACCCGCGCGGATAGTTGTATGTCGATGTCTTGTTCTGTCCACGGATATATTGCGCGAAGACCGTGAAATTATCCGCAGCTTCATAATCGGCGTAAGCGAAAATATTGTTGCGGTCGACATCCGGATAGAGCGACGGCGCCTCCGCGCCGAGATCGTCGCCGCTGCCGCCATTCGCAATGGAGTGCCGCGCCGGCGGAATGCCGAAGGGAAACTGCGAGGGCGAGCCGGTCACAAAAGGCTGAATGCCTGAGCCGTCAGACAGGAATTTCGACTGATCGAGCGAGGTCCCCGGCGCAACGATAAGGCCGTCAAAACTGGAATTACGGGAGACGACGTTCGGATAGAGCTGCGGAACGCCGCCCGCATCGTTGATAAGGCCCCAGCCCTGATACCAGTCGCGGTCTTCATAGCTGAAGACGCCGTCCTGCGCGAACAACTCGCCGGAGACCAGAATATGGCCCCGATCGCCGACATCCGCGCCGAAGGAAGCGGAAATTTCATAATTGTCGCTGTCGCCGCGGGTTGTTGAGCCCCACTGGGCGTGAGCCTGGCCGCCGGTGAAATCGGTGTCGAGAATGAAGTTGGTGACGCCGGCCACCGCGTCGGTGCCGTAAGCGGCCGACGCGCCGCCGGTCACGGTCTCCACCCGGCTGATCATGGCTTCCGGGAACGCATTGATGTCGACGCCGCCGAACGCCGTCGACGAAATCATCCGCCGGCCGTTGAGCAGGGTCAGCGTTCGGTTGATGCCCAGCCCGCGCATATTGAGGTTGCCGTAGCCGCCGCGCAGAAACCAGCTCTGCGGTGAGTTCGGCGTCTGGTTGTCGAAAAATTGCGGCAACTGGCTGACGCCTTCAATGATGTTGCCCGGCGCCATGGTCTGCAGCATGTCCGCATCGACCGCCGTCACGGGAACCGGCGTCTGCATGCCGGTCTGGCTGATCCGCGTGCCCGTCACCATGACTACGTCGTCGGCGTCCCCCGCTTCATCCTGCGCAAACGCCGGCATGGCGTTCAGTCCCAGGACGGCGCAAGCCAGGCAATAAGGCAGCTTATGGCCCCTGCCCGCCGCCTTTGTCGTTTTCGCTTTGCAATTGCTCATTTGTTCCTCCCATCGCAAAGTTGATTTGTTGTTCTTGTTTTTATTCGTCGCGCTTTCAGCGGACCGGTCCCGGCTGTCATTCAGGGCTGCAATCCATTTTCCGCGTGATATTGCTTCCAAAGCGAGATCAGCGCTTTCAGGCGCTGAGGCTCGGCTTCGCTCAAATCGCTTTGTTCTTGCGGGTCGTCCGCCAGATTGAAGAGCGCCCAGGTCGCGTCATCGCCTTCGGCCGCATCCCACACGAGCTTCCATTCGCCCTGACGGATGGCGCGGTGACCGAACAACTCCCAGCCGACATAGCCGGAGGCGTCGTGAACCGGCGTTTCAGCATTTTTGAGCGCCGGCAACATGGAGCGGCCCTTTACGGGCAGTATCGGCCGGCCTTCATAGGTTTCTTGAGGATGCTCCGCGCCCGCCAGATCCAGCAGCGTCGGCAGCAAGTCCATGACGGTGCTGAATTGATCATTGCGCCCGCCGCCTTCGACATGGCCCGGATGATAGGCGAAAGCCGGCACATGAATGCCGCCTTCAAAGCCGGTGCCCTTGGCGCGGTAAAACGCTGTCGAACTCGCGCGCGCCCAATTCGGCCCGTACATCACATAGGAATCGCCGTTGCCGAGATTTTCGTAGGAATTATCGCAGCATTCCGCGACCCAATCGGAGAGCGGCGCGGCCAGATCGCGACGCTGCGCTTCCGGACCGTTGTCCGACATGAAGAAAATAAACGTGTTGTCGAATTCGCCGGTGGATTTCAGATAATCGATGACCTTGCCGATATAGGAATCGAGATCGCTGACCATCGCGGCATAGATTTCCATCTTCCGCGATTCGATTCGCTGCTGTTTTTCCGTTAAGTCATTCCATGCCGGCTGGCCGGCGACCGGCGGCAATCCCGGCGCGTCCTCGGGAATAAAGCCCAGCGCCTTCATTTTTTCGAAACGCCGCCTGTAGAGCGCCTCATATCCGTCGTCATACTGGCCGGAGAATTTTTCGATGCTCTCGCGCGGCGCCTGCAAAGGCCAGTGCGGCGCCGTGTAAGCGAGATAAGCGAAAAACGGCTTCTCATCTTCGCGGCCGCTCTCGATGTAATCGATCATGCGGTTCGTATAAAAACGCGTCGTATAAAAATCCTCGCCGACCGTGACGAGTTCGTCGCCGTCACGGTAAGGCGCAAGACCCGGACCGTTCCAGGAGAGCCCGCCGAGATGGCTGGCCCCGTCAATGGAGATGAAGGATTTTTCAAAACCGCGCGCGCGGGGCCCGGTTTCAACCGTGTCGCCGAGATGCCATTTGCCGGCCATATAAGTGTGGTAGCCGGCGTCTTTCATCAGGTTCGCAAGACTAGCGACCCGAAAGTTCAGATAGCCTTCATAGCCGGGCTCGCCCTGTTGGACAGGATTGGACGGACGTCCCATAACGCCAAGCCCCGCCAGATGGCTGTCCGTCCCGGACATCAACATCGCCCGGGTCGGCGAGCAGGCCATGTTGGCGTAGAAATTCGTCAGGAGCACGCCCTTGCGCGCCAGCGAATCGATATTGGGCGTCGGAATTTCACTGCCGAAAATGCTAAGATCGGCATATCCAAGATCGTCTGCGACAATAAGCAGTATGTTCGGCCGCGGCGTTTCCGCCGCAAACTCTGTCGACGGATCACCCCCAGCGGATTGTTCGCCGGTCTGCTGACAACTCGCGACAAAAGCCGCAAGACAACATGCGACCAAACGTATGCCATTTGCTCGAGACAGAGCGCCCCTCCCCAATGTCGTCTGGCGCGATTTTTTCGCGCTCTTGACAATTCATGATGTTTAGACCCGCCCATTGCAGCGCAGCCGACAGCATTCAGGCGAAGCCACGGGCTTGGCCTGCGAAACATCTCTCCCCTTACGTGCATTCGGAAAGCAAACCGCCAGCTCTGTCAGCGCCGGCTGTTTGTCGTGATAAAGCCCAGTCCCCAGCTCGCCCCGATTTACATGGATGGCCAAAGTGAAGCAGAAACGCCTTCCTGCGTTTCAAAACGCCGCATCAATATGAGGCCATCCAAAATATGAACCTGAATATATATTATGATTTCATGTTTTAACTGTCAAGCAAGGAAAGCCCCGGCCCGATGATGGATAAACTCAGCCGCTCGCCTCAGCAGGAAAGGAGCCGCCTCACCACGAAACGGTTCGTCGAGGCTGCGCTCAAACTTTTGGAAAAACAGACTTATGCGGAGCTGTCTTTGGTCGACCTGGCGAAAACCGCGAAACGCTCCGTCGGCACCTTTTACCAGCGTTTCGGCAGCAAGGACGAGTTCTTGAAGATCCTGCTTACGGACTTCCTTGAAGCCAGCATCGAGGAAGGGGTTGAAAAATGGCGGGGGAGAACGCCCAAGGACATCTTGCTCCTCTTTCTGAGCGACACTTATGAGCATGTGCGCCGGAACCGCAATCTCTGGCACGCCGCCCTCGAGCGCTCGGCCGCGCAACCGGATTTCTGGTCCAATTTTACTGATCTGCGCATGCAGCGACTGACGCTTGCCGTCGAAGCAATGGAGGAGAGCCGCGGCAAAAAACTCAGCCCCGCCGAGTATCGCCGCCTCACCGTCGCCATTCAGGTGTTCAACAGCGTCGTCAACAACCAGGTGATCAACAGTCCGGGGCCCTTGTCGCTTGATGACGATAAATTTCTTCCGACCATGACAAAAATCGCCCTGGATGTGGCCGGCTTCGGCAAATAGCGCATCCTTCGGCGCGCCGCCGCAAGCGCCTGCGGCGATGAAACGGCCAGGCGCCGCCGATGCTTCCAGCAATCGCGCTGAAAACGCCTTTTCATGCGCCCGCCTCGTTTCATCACTTGCACTGTGACGGTAAAACGTAACGGCGATGATTTCGCAGACGCCGTTTTCAATCTCGCAGCCATGGAAAACCGCTGGCAGGGCCCAATCCGGCCGGAACGCGGATGACATCTCGTGCAGGTGACGGCGAAAAGCGAATCCCGCACGCCGATGCTGGAGGACGTCCGCGCGGAGGTCGAAGACATGGAGGAACTCTATTCCACATGGGGTGGCAAATGCTTATTATATCTTTCTGTATACGAAGTATATTGCCACGCTTAGCTTACGACAAGCCACCGCCCGCCTTCGCCATCGCCGCCGGATGAGGCGCCCCCTAGGGTGGTAGCGGGAGTGATCGACAAGCCCCGTTCGCGCCCCGCCAATGATGAATGACGTCAGGAAGCGACCCGGCCTTCCGTCTTTCCCCTTGGACGCCGCCCGTCCGTCTCGGCTGGCCCGTGATGGAACAGAATTTTTGCGCGAAATGCGGCGCACGCCGCCGCAAAGGCGGTATCTAGGACGGTCGAAAAGAGCGCCTGCGCGCGTAAAACGTCTCGGTCGGAGGAAACCCGTTATGTCTTATGCCGAAATTCACCCGAACTGGGAGACCCTGTCTTCCGACATGCTGGACGGCTATTCTCTGGAGATCACCGCCAAGGACGTCCCGTCGCTGCGCGAAGCCGCGCCCATGATCGCCCCGCAAACGCCCATCGCCGTCACTTTCCTGCCCGGCGAAGAGATGGAAGACCGCATCAATGCGGTGAAGGCGGTGCGCGAGCTTGGCTTCGAACCGATGCCTCATGTGTCGGCCCGGCGCATCCAATCGCAGGCGATCCTTGAAAACATGCTCGAGCACGTGACGGGCGAATCCGGCGTCAAACGGATCTTCCTCATCGCCGGCGACCCGCCGCAACCGGAAGGCCCCTTCGCCGATTCGCTCCAGATCATCAGAACCGGCCTGCTTGAAAAAAACGGCATCAAGGCGATCGGCATCGCCGGCCATCCCGAAGGCCATCCCAATGTCTCAAGAGACGACCTTTGGGTCTGGATGGAAAACAAGATCGCCGAAATCCGCGACCGCGGCATGTTGCCCATCATCGTCACCCAGTTCGGCTTTTCCGCCGATCCGTTCCTTGAGTGGCTCGAAGAAATGCGCGCGCGCGGCATTGACGCGCCGGTGCGCATCGGCGTGCCGGGCCCCGCCGGCATCAAGCGCCTGCTCGGCTTCGCCGCGCGCTGCGGCGTCGGCGCCTCGGCGGCGGTGATGGCGAAGTACGGCGTCTCGCTGACGAAACTGATGGGCACGGCCGGCCCGGACAAGCTGGTCGGCGCCATCGAAGACGGGCTCGACTTCAAAAAACACGGGCGCGTCCGGCTGCACTTTTATCCGTTCGGCGGCCTTTCGAAGACTCTGGAATGGATTCACGAACATGAGAAAAAACGCGGCCTAACATAAGCAGGCCGCGGCGCCAGCTTCAACAAAGCGGCGAACCGCGGTAAAATGGCCATCGGATAAGGCCTGAACTGCACAGAAAAGGATGGCGGCGTTATGGCTCCTTTGCGATCCCGGATGGATTTGAAAGCGGCGGGACTGGGGCTTGCTTTTGCGGCGATGATCTCCAGCGCTTTTGCAGCGAGCGAGACGAAAGCCGACGCGCAGGCGCCGAGTCTTACAGACGAACAGGTTGAAAGCGCCCGGGATCTGTTCCGGACCTGGTCCTGCGCCAGCTGTCACAAGCTGGCGGACGCGCAAGCCATGGGGCCCATCGGTCCGTCGCTCGATAACAACCCCAATCTCACTTATGAATATGTCGTCAGCCGCATCACCAACGGTCAAGGCGCCATGCCGCCTTTCGGCGGCCAGTTGACCGAAAAGGAAATCGCCGACCTCTCCGCCTACATCATGCAGGTCGCGAAGAAATAAGCCTCAGCGCTCACTGATCCGGATTGCCGCCGACCTGCGCGAAGTAATTCGTCACGCCGTCCGGATCGTTGAGCCAGACAAAACGCAAGTCAAAGCCCGGCAGACTCCCGAGCGGCGTTTCCACCGTGACGTCGCGCGCTTTCGCCGTCGCATCGACGGCATCGACGTCGCTCACCACATATTGCACGCCGGCGCTGCCCGTATCGGCCGGCAAATCCTCGCCCGCCGACCAGACATTGATGGTCGTCGCGCCATTGCGATACGGGTATTTCGTCACGCCGAGCAGCTTGTCCTCAACCGGCGGCAATTCATCGAGCCCGACAAAATCGCGGTAAAAGCCGCGGCTCGCCTCGAGATCAGACGCATTGACGCCGACTTCGACCTTTTCATAGGTCTCCCGCGGCGCGTCCGGTTCAACCACAAGCTTCAAGGTAAAGCCGCCCGGATCTTCGACCAGCGCGGCGCGCGCGCCGCCGCCGATATCCGTGAATTGCGGCGCGTCATAGCCATGCTCTTCAAAGCGGGCGGCAAGCGCGGCTTCGTCGGGGAAAAACAGCGTGAAAAGGCGAATGCCCGTGCCGTCCTTGACGCCGCCGAGATGATATTGCCGGCCTTCTTTCAGACCCGAAGCGAGCTTGATCTGGGCGCCGCCGATCTTGAACAGGATCATCTGCATGCCGCCGCCAAGATCGATCGGCTGCAGGGGGGCGAGATCCAGCACTTCGTCGTAAAATGCGACCATCTTTTCGCGATCTTCGGGAACGAAGCGCCGATAGACATTCATCGAATCCTGACTGATCACGGAGCGCACGGAACTCGTCGTTTCGGCTTTTTCCGCCGCAGGCTCTTCAGCGAAAGCCGACGGCGCCATCAGGGACAATCCGAGAAACAGGGCCGTCTTGAACCGCATCGGCATGACATCTCTCCACTTTATTCCGGCCCGCTTTATTATTCCGGCAAGGCGTAAACAACGAGGGATTCGTTGTTCAGCGGCTTGCCGTCGGGCCCGCGCGCGCCGACGCCGAAACTGGCCGCCATCACCGCCACATATTGCCGGCCGTCCTCGCCGAGATAGGTAATCGGCACGGCCTGCGCGTGATTATCGAGCGTCGCAGTCCACAACTCTTCGCCGGTCTTTGAATCGAAAGCGCGGAAACGATGGTCGCTCGTGGCGCCGATAAAGACGAGCCCGCCGGCCGTCACGATCGGCCCGCCGAACGTGTTGTTCGCGCCCGTCGCCCATTTGTCTTCAGGCAGCCCTTCGCTGACGCCAAGCCGCGTCTCCCAGGCGATTTCGCCGGTATTGGCGTCGATGGCGAAGAGGCGTCCCCAGGGCGGCTTGATGCAGGGCAAGGTCACTTCCTCGCCGTCTTCATTCGTGAAACTGGCCCTGAAGCCCGTATAGGCGCCGGGCCCGGAGAGGCTGGCGCGGTCATAGGCTTGCGTAGAGCCCCCCGTGCCGCGGCCGTAATCGGCGCCTTCCTTGCGCTTTTCGATAAAGCCGATGCTGCCGCCGGTGCTGGAATTGACATAGACATAACCGGTCGTCGGATCCGCTGCGCCGCCGCCCCAGTTGGAGCCGCCATTTTGCGGGATGTTGATCGACGCCTTCAGCGGTTTGCCTTCCTCGTAAAGAAAAAAGGGCGTGAACGCGCCGGCGTTGAAGAACGTCCCGCCATAACTTTCGAGCAATGCATGACAGGCCGCGACATGCTCTTCATTCGTGTCTTCGGGCGTCACGATGTCGTCCGGCGTCCAGTCGCTGCGCGACAAGCGCGGCGGCTTTATCGGAAAGGGCTGCGTCGGAGAATACCATTCGCCGGGAACGTCGGCTGAGGCGACGGGCCGTTCTTCAACGCCGAAAACCGGTTCGCCGGTGTGACGGTTGAGAATGTACATGAAGGCGGCCTTGCCGGTTTCCGCAAGCGCCGGGATCGTCTTCCCGTCGACTTCGATATCGACCAGCACAGGCGGCGCCGGCAGATCCGAATCCCACAGATCGTGATGGATCGTCTGGAAGTGCCATTTATACTCGCCGGTCAGCGCATCCACCGCCACGACGGAATTGCCGAACAGATTGTCGCCGGGCCGGTCGCCGCCATAATAGTTCGCAGACGGACCGCCGACCGACATATAGAGCGTGTCGGTTTCCTCATCGACGGTCATGTACCAGATCCAGACATTGGTGCCGGACCGCCCCTTCCAGCCGTCGTCAAGCCATGTTTCATGACCGATTTCGCCGGGGCGCGGCACGGTGTGAAACGTCCAGAGCTTTTCGCCGGTGCGCGCGTCGAAGGCGCGCGTGTCGCCCGGGTCGCCGATCTGCATTTCCGAGGTGTTGGCGCCGATGATGAGCACGTTTTTGTAAACGGTCGGCGGCGAATTGTAGGCCACGTCCAGTTCGATGGCGCCGTCCTCGCCGAACCTCTCATCGGTCTCGCCGGTCTGCGGATTGAGCGCGACAATGGTCTTGCCGGTCGAATAAAAGAGGCGCGCGCCATAGTCGTCGTCGCCGGGCCAGTAAGAGACGCTCCGCCGCGCCAGGCCGCCGGAGACGGGGTGACGCCAGATTTCCGCGCCGACATCTGCTTCAAGCGCGACGACGGCGTCGCCGATAGGCAGATAGAGCACATTATCGATGACGATGGGCGTTGCGGAGCTGACAAGCATGCCGCCGCCTTCGGGCTTCACGCGGAAAGACCAGGCTTCAGTCAGCCTGGAAACGTTCTCCGTATTGATCTCATCGAGCGGGGAATACCGCGTGCCTTCAAGATTGCCGGCGTAACGCGGCCAGTCGCCTGTTTCGAGCGACGGCCCCCCGGAATTGGCGCAGGCGCCGAGCATCATCACTGCGGCGGCTGAAACCGATGCATTTCGAAATCCCATGCAAGACCCTTCCCGGACTCGACTTTAATCATGGGGCGCGGGGGCCCTTACCCGCGTGAGACTATCGGCGGTTTCTTGCAACCGCAAATCATTCGAAAATCAATTAATTGCACATACGGGAAGTTTGGTTGTTCCGCCTCGGCGCCGCACCGCAAAGCCGGGGAACAGTGAAACAGTCAAAGGAGTGACTTATGCGAACGGCGTCTCGGCGGCGGCGCTGAAAACGCCGCCGCCGTGCGGGGGTCAGTTAATCTCCGGGAAGCACTGAAGCCCGATTTCTTTCATTTCGTCCGAAGCGTCGCTCTCCCAATCGGAGACATTGTTGACATAGTCTTCCGCCTGTTCATCGGTCATGGCGTCGACAAAACAGGCGCACTGGCCTTCAGGATCGGGAGACCCAAGCGGCTCCACCACGGAAACGCATTTGTCCATGGCCTCGCCGGCGAAGGCGCTTGTCGAAAACAAAAGCGCGCCGGCCACGATTGCGATTTTTCTCTTCATTGGATTTCCTCCCTGTTGGATTTTGTCAGGCCTTTTGACGCCGCCGCCAAAGATGGCGAACGCCGGGTTTAAACGATGTGGCGGCAATGAAAACGCAACAGAAATTCGATATTCGAATTTAATTTCGAATGTCGCAATCGTATGCCGCAGGACTGCGGCTGTCAAACGACGCCTGCGCGAAACGGGTTGTTTTACAGATTATCTGTACAGGAATTAATGTCAGCCAAGCGAATCGAGAAACGCTTCCAAAACGGCGTTATACTGACCGGGATTGCACAGATTGCACAGATGCCCGGCCTTTTCGATCGTCGCACGCCGCGCATTCGGCGCGCCCTCGGCGATGGCGTCGGCGACTAACCGGCGCGAGACCGTTTCCTGATCGCCCGTGACCACGAGCATCGGCGCGCCGATGCGGGTGAGCGCGTCCGGTCCGACGGCGAGATACGATGCAGGCGCCAGCAAGTCGCGGCCGTCATAGTCTTGCAGAATTTCATCGACAATCTCGCCCGCTTTTGCATTCGTCACATGCATGAGCGGATGCGCGCGCCACGCCTTACGCAATTCGGCCAGTTTGCCGGCCCGAGCGAGGTCGCGGTAAGCGTCGACAGGAATCGCCTCCGCTTCGTTCATCGCAGGCCTGAAGCCGTCGATCTGCGCCCCCTGCAACACAAGCGCCTTCACGCACTCCGGGCATCGAAGCGCAAAATCGAGCGCGACGCGGCCGGCCTGGGACATGCCGACGAGGATGCAAGCCTCGATCGAAAGCGCATCGAGAATGGCGGCGATGTCGCCGGCTTCCCTTTCGAGGCCCGCCGGCGCCGTGGAGCGGCCAAAACCGCGCCGGTCAAACGCAATCACCGGGTAGCGCGCAGACAGGGCCTCCATCTGCGGCGCCCACATGCGCCGGTCCAGCGTCCAGCCATGCAAAAACAGGACGGGCGGGCGGGCATGATCATAACCGCTCTCCCGCAGCTCGGCCTGCAGCGCGCCGCCGTCAACGGGAATTTCAAAAATTTGCGTCGGCGCGCCGGGCATCGGCTTCACGCAAGCATAAGAGAGGAAAGACGCATGCGCGTTTACTAGCGATAATCGTTGTTGTTTGTGTGATCGCCTTCAAGCCAGCGTTTCAGTTCCGAATGCGCCCTTGCCCGCCATTCGTCGGCGCGGGACACGGCGTCCGGAAGGTCGAGAACGAATTCCACAATCATGCCGTTCGGATCGACGACATAGACCGAGCGGCAATAGCCGTGTTCCAGCACATAGGTGTCCGGCTCTTTATAGCCGGCTGCGGCGATGCGCTCTTCCATGGCTTGTTGCGTTTCCGCATCCACATCCAGCGCAATATGATGAAACGGAGAAGCCGGCATTTCAGGCCCGAATTCTTTTTGGTCTTCGGGATCGGCGAACTGGAAAAAAGCCAATGCGCTGCCGTCGGCGATGCCGAAAAAACAGTGGATATAGGTGCGTTCTTTCCCAAAAAGGATGTCCTTTTCACACCAGGTCGCGACGAGCGGAAATCCGAGAACATCTTCATAGAATTTCCGCGTCGCTTCCATATCGCTGGTGACATAAGCGGTGTGATGCAGCCGGTTCGGCAGGGATGCTTTCGCCATTCTTTCGCGTCTCCTCTAATGCGATAATCGCCTGAATGCGCCGGCGCGCCTTACGAAGCCAGACGCGCCGCGATCTTGGCCACATGCCGGCCCTGAAATTTCGCGCCTTCAAGCTCATTGTCGCTCGGCATGCGCGAGCCGTCGGCGCCGGTGATCGTCGAGGCGCCGTAAGGCGTGCCGCCGCTCAGCTCGCTCATGATCGAAGCGCCTTCCCATTCATAGGGCAAGCCCACAATGACCATGCCATGATGAAGAAGCGTCGTGTGGAACGACGTGATCGTCGTTTCCTGGCCGCCATGCTGGCTGGCGGTCGACGTGAAGACGCTGCCGACCTTGCCCACAAGCGCGCGCGACATCCACAACGGCCCCGTCTGGTCGAGGAAATTGCGCATCTGCGCGGCCATGTTTCCGAAGCGCGTCGGCGTGCCGAAGATAATGGCGTCGTAGTTTTCGAGTTCAGCCGGGTCGGCGACAGGCGCCTCCTGGTCGAGCTTCAGGCCGGATTTGACGGCGACCTCCTCCGGCACGATTTCAGGCGTGCGCTTGACGTCGACCGTGACGCCGGAGACGGAGGACGCGCCCTCCGCCACGGCTTTCGCCAGCACCTCAACATGACCGTAACTCGAATAATAAAGCACCAGAACCTTGGTCACCAATGTCTCCTTTGTTCGGCTGCGCGGGACACAGCCTCGTTAGAAACGCACGGTCAGGTCAACACCCCACCGCATGGGCTGCGCCTTGAACAGGAACCCGCCGGGAGAATATTCCGTATTATATTCCTCGTCGAACAGGTTTTTCGACCAGAACATCAAGGACCATGTATCGTTCATGATTCCGGCGCGAAGATTGACGAGATCGACCGGATCGCGCGCCACTGGCGTGGCGTCCAGCGCAAGCTCGGGCGCGCTGAAGGGGATCGTGAAGATCGTGTCGCCCAGGCGGTTGTAATCGACGCGCACCAGCCCTTCGATGTCGCCCCAGAGCGGCGTCCGGTACTCGGCGCCGATATTGAGCGTATATTCCGAGACCAGCGGCGCCTGGGCGCCGATGGCGACAGGGTCCGGGAATTCAGTGATTTCGCTGTCGGTGTAGCCGAAACCGGCGTTGAAAGCGAAGTTGTCCGTCACTTGCGCGTTCAGCTCGACATCGAAGCCCTTATACTCGACCTCATCGATATTGCCGAGATTTTGCGTCGAGTTGGCGGCGATGAAGACGAAAAAGTAAGTGCCCTCGGCTTTGGTGAAATAGCCGCTCGCATTGAGATTGACCCGGCCGTCCATGAAGGCGGATTTAAAACCCGCTTCATAAGTGTTCGCCGTTTCCTGGTCGAAGAGATCGCCGACATTGAAAAAGCCGCTTGCATCCGCCAGCCCGCCGACGCCCGTCTGGTTGAAACCGCCGCTGCGGAAGCCGCGGCTGTAGCTGGCGAACAAATTCAGGTTGTCCGTCGCCGCATAGCTGAGGATCGCCTGCGGCTGCCAGTCGTCCCATGAGTTTTCGCGCACCAGGCCGGAGCTGCATTCGGGGCCCGGCGTGCAGGGCAGGAACGCCGTCGGCGTGAGCGTCGTGTTCTCGCGCTTGTCATGGTCGTAACGCAGATTGAGGGACAGCTCGAGATCGTCCGTGATGTCGTAAGACGTATTGAGATAAACCGCCCATGCGAACTGGTCCTGGGAATCCGCCAGGAAGGTCAGCTGCGGATGAGCCGGATCGGTGCTCGGTTCGCGGTAAACCGGGATCACGCCCATGCCGGTGTCGATCTGGTTGCCTGTCGAGATGTATCGGTCGGTCGCATAAATCTGTCCGCCGACGATATAACGAAAACGGTTTTCCGAGGGCGACGTGAACCGCAGCTCCTGCGTGAACGTGTCAACGTCCAGAAACTGGGTCTGGCTGTAATTGAACCCGACCCGGTTGATCGGAAACGGACCGAAGGGATCGAACGGATAGCCGTCGCCGGTCAGCAATTCTTCAACGCTGTTGTAGCCGGTGATCGAGGTAAACGCGCCATAGTCGGTCTCATAAGTCAGCTTGAGCGCGGCGTCGTAAATGTCGCGCTCATTCTTGCCTGAGTTGTTAAGATCGATCGGGCGGTCCGTGTAATTGGGGTTGTTGAAATTCGGATTGGAGAAATCCGGGATCACATAGTAAAGCGCGCGGGTATCGAGAAGGTCGGCCGACAGCCGCAGATCGGCGGTGAAATTATCCGTCGGCTCATAAAGGAACGAAAGCCGCGCGTTTAAATCCTCTACCGGATCGACGTTCTTTTTAGCGCTCGCGTCGGTCGTGTTGACATTGGTGAGATGGCCTTCGGTGTCGAAATAGGAAATCGCGCCGCGCATGGACAAATCATCGCCGAGCGGAACGGTCACCGCGCCCTGAAGTTTGTAGCCCGGGCCCGATTCATAACCGCCGGTGAACTTCCCCTCGAATTCATCGCCCGGTTTTTTCGTCGTGATGACAATCGCGCCGCCAATGGCGTTGCGCCCGTAAAGCGCGCCCTGCGGGCCCTTCAGGACTTCGATCTGCTCGATGTCGATCAGCGCCTGATTGAACTGGGCAGGCTGCGTCATCGGCACGCCGTCGACGACGATCGCCGCGGACGGTTCGCTGTTGCGCGCCTGTGAGATGCCGCGAATGACGAGAAAGCTCGTGCCGGCGTTTTGCGTTTCGACGAAGGTGACGTTCGGCACCTGTTCGATAAAATCCGCAGGCCGCTCAATGCCGCGATTCTGGATCGCCTGTTCGTTCAGCACAGTCACCTGCGCCGGCACATCCTGAATGGATTCGTCGCGCCGCCGCGCCGTAACGACGATCCGGTCGCCCGACGCCGCCGCGCCATCGCCGGTCTCGTCCGCTCCCGCCTGCGCCATCGCCAGTGAAGGCGTTAAAAAAGCCGCTATAGCCGTCGCCGACAGCAACGCGCGCGCATGTCTTGATGCAATGCCCATCCCTATTTCCTCCCTAAAGCATCGTTCTTCGCCGGGCGGTTTTCCGCCTCTTCAGGCCAACGATTCTTGCCGCTTCATCGTAAATCTTCGTAGATCGAAGTCAAGTTCGATATTCGAAATTTGAAAACTGGCGCAATGGCGGAATGCGGGCTTCCCGTCCGCCGCCGCCTGATTGAGCCGCCGATTAGTCGTCGCTGCTAAGAGAGTGGGAAATATAAGGATGTCTGGCGAGCGCCGTCTGGATCTCCGAGGCCGCGCGCCGGAGCACCGGCACATGGGCGCTGATCAATTCGTCGACCGACACCCGAGTCGTTGAAGTGGAGCAGTTAACGGCGGCCACGATCCGCCGCTCGCGGTCGAAGACCGGCGTGGAGACGGAGACGATGCCGTAATCGAGCTCGTCGAGGGCGGAAGCGAAGCCGTCCTCGCGCACCTGTGACAGGACTGCGCGCAATTCGTCAGGCGAGGTGATGGTGCGCTCAGTGTACCGGGTCAGCGGCGCCGTTTCGAAATACGCCTCAAGGGCCTCGTCGCTCTGGAAAGCCAACAGCACTTTGCCGAGCGACGTCGCATGCGCCGGGAATCTTGTTCCCACATTGGCGCTGAGGCGGATGGGGCGCAGGGTCGACACATGCGCCACGTAAAGAACGTCGCGCCCGGAAAGGACGGCCATGGACGAGCTGTCGCCGGTTTCGTCGCGCACGGCCTGCAGGAACGGCAATGCGACGGTTTCGAGATTCATGGAGGAAATATAGGACCAGCCGAAGGCCAGCACTTCCGGACGCAACAGGAAGCGGCGGCCGTGTTTGGCCACATAGCCGAGCTTGACGAGCGTGTTGAGGCAGCGGCGCGCGACGGCGGGGCTCAGATTGGTGACGGCGGCGACTTCGCTCAGCTGCATCTCCGGCCGGCTCTGGTCGAACGCCCGCAACACCGAAAGCCCGCGTTCCAGCGTCGAGAGATATTCCGGCTCCTTGTCGGAGTTTTTGGCCCTGGCCATGTGCGGCGCCTCAAAGATCAAGCGCCGTGACTTATCGTGCTCCGGCGGCGAAATCCAGCCTGAGAGGCATCGGTTCCGCAGCTCTCGGGGCGCCGGCGCATCCTCTTTCCTGACTGCGCCGCAAGCTTTGAGTGCAAGACTGTATGCCCCGGATCGGCTATTCCGCCGCGCCTTTGGTTTTTGCGCGGCCTAGAATTTCACCATTATGCTCGCCGAGGGTCGGCGGCGCTTTCACCTCGCTCGGGCGCGCGCCGTCGAAGCTGAGGGGCGAGCGAACGGTGCGGAATTCGCCCATTTCCGGATGCGTATCTTTCAGCTCCAGCCCGAGATGGCGGGCCTGCGCGCTTTCAAGAACTTCCGGCGGATTGCGCAGGGGCGAATGCGGCACCTCCCCTTCCGCCAGACGCGCGCACCATTCATCAAGCGAGCGCGTCTTGAAGATCGGCGCCAGAAAATCGTTCACCCCTTCATAATTCTCGATGCGCGCATTGCGGTCGGCGAATTCGGGACGGTCGAGCATATCCGGCTGGTCCACGGCCTTCGCCAGATTCTCCCAGAATTTCGGCGGCGAGGACATGTGAAGCGCAAGCCAGCGCCCGTCGCCGCACTCGAAGACATAGGACTGCGAAACATGGGGGCGGCTATAAGGCCCCATGATCTCACCGGCGGAAAGATAATGCGTAAAGTCGTCGAGATTGAAATGGCACATCGCCTCGAACATCGAGGTTTCCACAAGGCGGCCCTTGCCGGTGCGCGCGCGCTCATTGAGCGCGGCGAGCGTTCCGAACGCGGCGTAAAAGCCGGTGACCGCATCGGCGATCGCCGGGCCGACGACGCGCGGATGCTCCGGATTGACGAGCAGCCTTAAAAAACCGCTGGCGGCCTGGGCGACGCTGTCGAAAGCGGGACGCTCCTTGTCCGGACCATCGGGGCCGAAGCCCGAGATCGAGCAATAAACGAGCTGCGGATTGATCTCTTTCAGGCGCTCATAATCGACATTGAGACGCCCTGCGACGCCGGGACGGAAATTCTGGATGAAGACGTCCGCCTCGGCGACGAGCCGGTCCAGCGCCGCCAGATCCTCGGCGTCCTTGGTGTTCAGCGTAATGCTGCGCTTGTTGCGGTTGTAGGTCTGGAAATGCGGGCTGTAGAGCTCGCCCTTGAACGCCCGGAACGGATCGCCGGAGCCCGGCTGCTCGATCTTGATCACATCGGCGCCGAGATCGGCGAGCAACATGCCCGCCGCCGGGCCGGTGATGAAGGTGCCCATCTCGAGCACGGTGATGTCGCTGAGCACTTTCGCCATAAAGCAGCTCCTAAAACGTTGGAGGCGGCGCTTCGCCCCAGCTTTCCCGCAACGGGTCTTCGCAACAGGGCTTTGCGCCTATTATCAAGGCCTGACCTTCAAAATGCGGCGCTATCCTTGACATCGCTATAGAAAATTCGAATAACGAAGACAAGTTCGGAATGCGAAAATTTTGCGTTGATTGGCCCAATCACGCGTGGCAGGCCGGCGCAAATATGCGATTTCACCTGAGGGGCGGCCCCGCCCGGCTCGGATGAAAGGATCAAGACTTATGCGCATCGGAAAACAGGATAAGCCCTACAGCGCGATTTGCACTTCGACGGCGGAAAACATTAGCGTCCGCGGACGCGACCTCTGCGAAGACATTATCGGCAAGCTCGATTTCACGAGTTATTTCTGGCTCCTCGTTACCGGCGATGAGCCAACCGCCACGCAGAAAAAATTCGCCGACGCCGTCCTCGCCGCGATCGCCGAGCATGGCCTCGTGCCGAGCGTCGTCGCGTCGCGCATGACTTACGCCGCTGCGCCGGAAGCCTTTCAAGGCGCCGTCGCCGCCGGCCTTCTCGGCTGCGGCTCGGTCGTGCTCGGCAGCGCTGAAATCGCCGGCCGCTTTCTCGCCGATATTGTCGCCGACGGCGACGATGTCGACGCCGCCGCCGAACGCGCGGTCAAACGCCTGCGCGAAACGAAAACGCCGGTGCCGGGCTTCGGCCACCCGCAGCATTCGGGCGGCGACCCGCGCGCCCATCGCCTGCTCGGCATGGCGCGCGATGACAACGCCGCCGGCGCGCATATCCGCGCGCTCGAAGCCGTCGAGAAAGTGATCCCCAATGTCATCGGCCGCACGCTGCCGATCAATGTCAACGGCGCCATTCCGGCGGTGATGCTGGATGTCGGCTTTCCGCTCGGCGCGCTCAAAGGCATTTCACTGCTCGCGCGCACGGCGAGCCTGATCGGCCATCTTCAGGAAGAAACGGAACGGCCCATCGGCTTTATCCTGTCGGGCAAAGCCGCCGAATCCATCACCTATGACGGGCCGGACATGAAATAAAAAATTAAGGGAGACGCCCATGATTTTACTGCCAACCTCGCTTGTCGGATCCTACCCGCAGCCGGACTGGCTGATCGACAGAGAAAAACTGGCCGGGCGCTTTCCCCCACGCGTGCGCGTCAATGAATTATGGCGCGTCGCGCCGGAATGGCTCGAACAGGCGCAGGACGATGCGACGATCCTCGCCATTCGCGACCAGGAGCGCGCCGGCCTCGATATCATCACCGACGGCGAAATGCGCCGGGAAAGCTATTCCAACCGCTTCGCCACCGCGCTTGACGGCGTGGATCTCGACAATCACGGCGAAGCCCTCGACCGCAGCGGACATCCCAATCCGGTGCCGCGCATCGTCGGCAAGATCAAGCGCCGCCATTCCGTTCAGGTGCGCGACGTGAAATTCCTGCGCGCCAATACCGACAAGGCGATCAAAATCACCGTGCCCGGTCCGTTCACCATGTCGCAGCAGGCGCAGAACGACTTTTATGAGTCGGAAGCTGAAATGGCGCTCGACTACGCCGCCGCCGTCAATGAAGAGATCAAGGATATGTTCGACGCCGGCGCCGATTATGTGCAAATCGACGAGCCTTACATGCAGGCGCGCCCTGAAAAAGCCCGCGAATACGGCGTCGATGCGCTGAACGCCGCGCTAGACGGCGCGAAAGGCAAGACCGCCGTTCATATCTGCTTCGGCTACGCCGCGATCATTCACGAAAGGCCGGAAGGGTATTCCTTTCTGCCGGAGCTTTCCGATTGCTGCGTTCAACAAGTCTCCGTCGAGACGGCGCAGTCCAATCTCGACACCTCCGTGCTCGAAAACTTGCGCGGCAAAACAGTCATTCTCGGCGTCATCGATCTTTCAACCAATGACGTCGAAACGCCGGAAACGGTCGCGGAGAGAATTCGCCGCGCCCTCCCCCATGTGGACGCCGACAAGATCATCGTCGCGCCCGATTGCGGCATGAAATACCTGCCGCGCGACGTGGCGTTCGGAAAAATGAAAGCGATGGCCGAAGGCGCCGCGCTTGTGAGAGCCGAACTGTAAGCGAGAGTCCCGAAACATCCGTGTTGGGATCAAGCCCATGGGACGCTCTCGGATTTTTGTAGTGCTGGTCCCACAGCTTCGCCGGTAAGCTGCTGCAAAAACAAAGGAAACGCTCATGCAGCCAGTCACGGAAAACGCTCAGACGTTGCTGGAAAGCATCTATGCTTTCTGCCGGCAACACTCCATGGCCGAGTCGACGTTCGGCCGGCGCGCCGTCAATGACGGAAAATTCGTGTCGCGCTTGAAAGACGGCTCGCGCTTGCGGCCGGAAACCTGGGACCGCGTCGTCAAGTTCATCTCAAGTCATGGCGGCGCGGCGCCGTCCGCGCCCGATCCCGGCCTTCTTCACATCCTGCCAAGCGAGAGCCTCGCCGCCGCCGCAAGCGACACATCCTCTGAGAAAAATTTCAGGTTCTTCGACAATCGTCAGAAATATCTGATGTTCGTGAACACCTGCAGCGAAAAGGACATTGTCGCCGAGCGGGCCGGCATGGAGCTCTCCCACATTCATCCCGCGCCGCCGGCGATCCGGCTCTTCGACGGCGGCATCGGCGACGGCACCGTGCTCGCAAAACTCCTGCGTGAAATGCACGGGCGTTTCCCGACCATGCCTTTTTATGTGTCCGGCAAAGAGATCAGCCTCGAAGACATTCGTTTAACGCTCGGCAAAATGGCCGACCGTTTGTTCGAACATCCGGCGACCGTGCTCGTTTTCACGAACATGTTCTATTCCGAGGCGCCCTGGCTGACGCCGAAGAAGCAGGAAGCCAAAGACGCCCTGGTCTGGAAGGAAGTCGCCCTGAAAGGCGGCACGGCCCATGATTTCGACCGCCAGATTTCCGAACTCGACAGTTTCCTCACCGAAAACTGGCAGGCGCGCCACAGCCCCAAGACCGGCAACCCGATTTACGACCATCCGGCCGTCCTTGTCATCTATCGCGAGGATTACAAGTTCCTTTTAAACGACGTCATCCCGAAACAGGGCGAAGCGAAAGCCGACTACGATCTCGTTCTCGCCTCGCAGCCCTATCGGTTGCGCGTGCCCGCCGCCTTCAAGGCGAAAAACGTCATCGCGCCCCTCGCCCGGGCCCTGCGCCCGAGCGGAAGGCTGCTCGGCATTCATTCCTACGGCCGCGATCCCGGCATGGAGATCATCAACAGGATCTGGCCGGACGACAATCCGTTCGAAACGAGCCGTCACGACATTCTGCGCGCGCTGAAAGACGCGCTCGGCGACGAGGCGGAGGAGTTCGATTTCAATGCGTTCTCCGACGACCGCTCGATCTTTCAATACAAGATGCACACCCTGCCGACGGAAGTCGATTCGAGCATCGGCACCTCAACCCTGTTCGCGGCGTGGAACGACGCCGTCTATGTCGCGCAGATCGAAGACGACCGGCTTGAAGACGGACCGGAAGGCGCGGACTATCTTCAGGCGACGCGAGAAGTTTTGAAAAAACATGGCGGCCTGTGGTTCAATGACGAATCCTATGTCGTCTCGAGAACGCGCGGCGCGTAAGCGCGAAGAGTTTTATAAGGCGAGGAGAATATCATGGCTTCAGCGGGACGATTTCTGACAACTCATGTGGGCAGCCTGCCGCGCCCGGAAAAGCTGATCGAAATCATGTTCGCGCGCGAAGACGGCCTGCCCCTCGATCCGGACGCGGTCGAAAAGGAAATCGAAGCCGCCGTCCGCGATATTGTCGCCAAACAGGCCGAAGCCGGCATCGACGTCGTCAATGACGGCGAAATGTCGAAGCCGAGCTATGCGACCTATATCAAGGACCGCCTCGCGGGCTTCGGCGGCGCCGGCAATTCCTATGTCTTTCAGGACATCGAGGATTTTCCTTCGCTGAAAAAACGCATTTTCGACGATCCAGGCCGCAAGCACCGCAAGACCCCGGCCTGCAACGGGCCGATCAGCGTCAAGGACATGGAAGCGCCGGCGAAAGACGCGGCGCGCCTCAACGCCGCCGTCGCCGAGCATGAGGGCGTAAAGCCGTTCATGAGCGCCGCCTCCCCCGGCGTGACGACCCTCTTCTTCGGCAATGAATATTACGACAGCCACGAGGATTATCTCTTCGCCGTCGCCGAGGGGCTGCGCCACGAATACGAGACCATCGCGGCGGAGGGCATTACGCTGCAGATCGACTGCCCCGACCTCGCCATGGGCCGGCACACGCAATACGCCCATCTCGATCTCAACGGCTTTCGCGACCGCATGGCGCTGCATATCGAAGCGCTCAACAAGGCCGTCGCCAACATCCCCGCCGAGCAACTGCGCATGCATATGTGCTGGGGCAATTATCCGGGCCCGCATCATTGCGACGTTCCCTTCAAGGACATCATCGACCTCGTCTGGCAGGCAAAGCCGCACGCCATTCTCTTCGAAGCCGCGAACCCGCGCCACGCCCATGAATATGAGCTTTTCGAAAATGTGAAACTGCCCGAAGGCAAGGTGCTGATCCCCGGCGTCATCGAATGCCAGTCGAACTATATCGAGCACCCCGATCTCGTCGCGCAGCGCATTGCGCGTTACGCCAATCTCGTCGGGCGCGAGAATGTCATGGCCGGCGTCGATTGCGGTTTTTCCATTCACGCCGGCTCCGGCGGCGTCGACCCCAGCGTCGCCTTCGCCAAGCTCGCCGCGCTCGCCGAAGGCGCGAAAATCGCCTCGAAACAGTTCTGGCCGTAAGAAGCCCCAGGCCGCCTTACATCAGTCTTGTTCGGCGGCGCCCGCCTCCTCCCGCTCCTTCATCACATTATAGCTGCCCACAATGTCGAGGAGCTGCTGCGTGATGGCGCTCTGGCGTTCGTGACGGATATCGGCCGTGAGCGTGGCGAGATAATCGTCGATATGGCGTTCGGCGCGCTGCATCGCCGCCAGGCGGGACGCATGTTCGCTGGCGAGCGACTCGATCAGGCCCCGCGCCAGAGAAAGAAACATATGTTCGCGAATGAGACGGGAGAAAAGGTCGTCCGCGTCAACGGTGAAGGCCGGCAGGCTGTGTGACGGCCAGGGCTTTTGCTTCAACTTTTCGAGATAGTCTTGCGTCACCGGCAGGATGACGTCTTCCTGCGTCGCCGCCAGCTTTTCTTCCGTGCGCTGGTTATAGAAAACCGTAACGCTCCCGAGCCCAGCTTTTTCCCGATTGTCGTCGAGCCACAACAAGATGCTTTCCACGCTCTCGCCCACCGCTTCGACGGCGCCGGGCAGCGGCATCGTATAGCCGGACGGCGTCCCATAAGAGTCAAGCCGCGCCTCGGCTCGGGCGCCGATAGTGAGGACAAGCGTTTCCTCTTCGCGCTCCTCGGCTTCCGCCAGCTTCGCCGCCGCCGCCTCGACGACGGTTTCATTAAAGCGCCCGCAAAGACCGCGGTCCGATCCGATGACGATATAGGCGGCGCGTCCGCGAACCGGCTCGGCGCGCGGCGTCAGTTTGGCTTGCCGCAACACCGCCTGAAGGCCGGCGTCCACAACGCCGCGATAATGAAGCAGCGCGGCCGCGCCCTCGTCATAATGCTTGATCGCCACGGCCGAGAGCGATTTCATGACGCCGACAATCGACTGCAGGTCGCGCCCGGTCTTTTCCCGGCGCACCAGTTGCTCCATTGCGGTCACGAATCGTCTTCCCTGTTGTCCACGCCCTTTCGCTCCAACGCGCTTCGCGCTGCGGCGAGCACTTTTTTCTTATCCTCTTCCCCGAACTCGGAATCGCTGAGGATTTTTTTCGAAAGATCCGGCAAATCCTCGTTTGCCGCACGGCGGATGGCCGCTTCCGCAGCGTCGATGTCTTCGATCGCCACATCGTCGAAAACCCCTTCCGTCGCCGACAAGAGGACGGCGATCTGCTCCGGCGCGGAGAAACGATCATATTCGCCTTGCTTGAGCACTTCGCGGATGCGCCGCCCGCGCTCCAGCCGCTGGCGCGTGTCCTTGTCGAGCCGCGCCCCGAAACGGGAAAAGGATTCAAGCTCCTCGAACTGCGCATAATAAAGCCGCAAATCGGGCGCCACCGCGCGATAGGCGCGGCGTTGGGCGTCTCCGCCGACCCTTGAGACCGACAGGCCGATATCCACCGCCGGCAGGACGCCCTTGCTGAAAAGATCAGGAGACAGATAGATCTGGCCGTCGGTGATCGAAATCAGGTTGGTCGGGATATAGGCGGAGATATTCTGCGCCTGGGTTTCGATGACCGGCAGCGCGGTCAGCGAGCCGCCGCCGCGCTCTTTCGACAAATGCGCCGCGCGCTCGAGAAGGCGCGAATGAATGTAAAAAATGTCGCCGGGATAAGCTTCGCGGCCCGGCGGCCGGCGCAGAAGCAAGGACAATTCGCGATAAGCGCGCGCATGACGCGTGAGATCGTCATAGACAATCAAAACATCCCGCCCCTTCTCCATAAAATATTCCGCCATGCTGGTCGCCGCGTAAGGCGCGACGAATTGCAGGCCCGGCGCCTCCTCGCCGCTTGCCGCGACGACAATCGTGCGCTGGCGCATGCCGCCTTTTTCAAGCTGATCGATGACGCGCGCGACCGCCGAGGCGCGCTGGCCGATAGCGCAGTAAATGCAAACGACATCCTCGTTTTTCTGGTTGAGAATGGCGCTGACGGCGACGGCCGTCTTGCCTGTCTGGCGGTCGCCGAGAATGAGCTCGCGCTGGCCGCGGCCTATGGGAATGGCGGCGTCGACGGATTTCAACCCGGTCTGCAAGGGTTCTGCGACAGGCGCGCGATCCATGATCGCCGGCGCCGGGCGTTCGATCGGCCAGCGTTCAGCGGCTTTGACCGGACCGCCCCCGTCGAGCGGCCGGCCAAGCCCGTCCACCACGCGGCCCAGCAAGCCTTCTCCCACCGGCGCATCGACGACCCGTTTGGTGCGCCGCACCTCCGCGCCTGTGTGCAGCTTATCGCCCCCGCCAAGCAGCACAACGCCGACGCCGGTGGTCCGGATGGTGGAGGCGATGCCCATTAACCCGCCGGGAAAGCTCAAAAGCTCATCGGCCAGGAGTTCGGAAAAGCCAGTGACGAAGGCGACGCCTTCGCCGACCTGTGCGACGGCGCCTTCCTCCATCAGACTAAGCCGGGGCGGCGTTTCGCGGCGCGCCTTTGAAAGCTCATCGAAAACATTGTCGCAAGACGCACGCAGGGATAGCGTTTCAGAGCCCGTCATTCCGCCGCCTTTTTCGCTTCGGCGACGCCGGCGTCCGAAAGCGCCGTTCCCAAACGCTCTTCCAGTTCGTCAAGATAGCTGTCGAGGCCCCATTCGACGACCTGGCTGTCGAGGCGCAACCGGATCCCGGCGATCAGGTCTTCTCTTTGGACATAATCGGCGCTCACATCGGCTTGCAGAATGTCCTTGAGCGCCAGTTCGATCGCCTCCCGGTCTTCTGCTTCAAGCGGGAACGCGGATTCGATCTGCGCCGAACTTGTCTCCCGGCGCACTGCGCTTTTCAGTTTTTCCAGCGTTTCTTCTGGCAGCGCGCGAAGCTTTTCCGCAAACGCCGCAATCATGCGCGCTTCAAGCCGGTCATCGGCGAGATCCCGAAACGCCGCGCGCGCGATCGCAAAAAACTCCTCCCCCGCCCGGCGGCGAATATCGCTGAGAACTTCCTGCCGGTCGCCGGAGAGGCGGGCGAACCACGCCGCCCGTTCGGCGTCGACGCTCTCGCGCGTTTGTTTCTCAAGCTCATGTCGCAGCTTGTCGGCTGCAGCGCGCGCCTCGGACAGCATCTCTTCGCGTTTCCGGTCAAGCGCGTCGCGTTCCGCTTTCAATGCGTCGCGTTCCTGTTCGGCTTTCCCGCGCATCGATTCGGCTTCCTGAAGACGGTCCCGGACGCGCTTTTGCCGCCGCTCCATAGCCCGGGTCACCGGACCGTAAAGAAACCTCTTCAGGAGCCAGACAAGGACGAGAAAATTGACGATCTGGGCCGCGACTGTAACCCAATTGATCTCCATGGCATCAGCCTCCGGCCTGCTCTCGGATGGCGCCCCAGAACGGATTTGCAAAGATCAGGATCATCGCCACGACGAAGCAGTAAATCGCCGTCGATTCGATCATCGCCAGGCTGACAAAAAGCGTGCGCGTGATCGTGTTCGATTCATCGGGCTGCTGCGCAATGGCGGCGAGCGCCTGCGCCGCCGCACGCGCTTCCCCCAAGGCGGGACCGATTGAACCGATGGCGATGGTCAATCCGGCTGTAAAAATAGAGACGGCGCCGATAAGGCTTGAAGGGTCCATCTAACTCTCCTTTGAAGACTGGTCTGCGCGCGCCGTTTTAACCTCATGGGCGTGCGTGGCGGACGCAATATAAACCATTGCAAGAACGGCGAAGATATAGGCCTGAATAAATCCCGTAATGAGGCCGAGCAGCTGCATGACGACGGGGAAGAAAAACGGGGTGATGCTGATCAGAATGCCGGCGATCATGGCGCCGCTCATGACATTGCCGTAAAGCCGGACCGCAAGCGCGATGGTGCGCGACAATTCGCTGATCACCGTGAAAGGCAGCATGAAAGGCGTCGGGCGCAGATATTGCTTGAGGTAACCGATAACGCCCCGCGACGCGACGCCGTAAAGCGGAACGGCGACGAAGACGCAGAGCGCGAGCGCCGTCGTCGTTGACAGGGAGCCCGTCGGCGCGGCGTATCCCGGGACGACCGACAGCAGGTTCGAAACGGCGATAAAAACAAAGAGCGTGCCGACAAAAGGGAGATAGCGGCCGGGCTCCTGCCGGCTGACATCCTGAATCTGGTCGGCGAGACCGGTGACGAGCACTTCGAGAAAGTTCTGAAAGGGTGAGATTTCCTCTGTATCCGACAAATTGCGGGTCACGATCCAGGATGCGCCGGCAATCAGCAACATGACCAGCCAGGTAAAAGAGATGGTCGCGTTCAGCTCGAACGCGCCATAGGAGAAAAACACCCATTCGTCCGGACTAATGCGCATGGGAGCGCTCCTTTTCCGCCGCCGCGCCTTGCGCCCGGCGGGCGCGGGCCAAAGAGAGATGACGGGCCGCCAGAAAACCGAGCATCGCGACGCCGATTTCCAGCGCGCCGGCGCCGAGCGCAAGCGCTGCGCCGAGAACCGCCAGCACGGCGGCGAGACGGACAAAAATCATCATGCCGAAGGCGAGGCCGTCCGACCGCCCCGCCGCATGGGCTTTCGTCGCCCGCCACAGCATGTGAAAATAAGCGAGCCCTCCAGCAAAGCCAACGCCGGCGGCGGCGATAAGCACAACAGGGTTCATGTCAAAGCCTTCCTTTCCAGCGGCGGCGAGGTTTGCAAAAGCCAGCGCACCGCGATGGGACTTAAAATGCATGTCGCCAGACTGACGAGCACCACTGTGTTGTAAAGCGCCGGCGGCGTCGCCCAATCCCCCAGGCTAAGGCCGTAGCCCATCACCAATAGCGCGATTTCGGCGCGCGGGATCATGCTGACGCCGATCAGAAGCGCGCCGCGGGGGCGGATGAATCTGAGGGAGGGAAGGCCGACGCCCACAATCTTTCCAAGCGAAGCGGCGGCGAAAAGAATAATCCCGAAACCAAGCGCGCTGAAGATGTACTGAATCTCAACCCCCATGCCGATATGGACAAAAAAGAAGGGCGCGAAAAAATCATAGATCGGCGAAAACGACTGATCGATTTTTCGCTCCACAGGATCGCGGCTGAACGCCAGCCCCGCGAACATGGCGCCGATCGCCAGAGACAATCCCAGAAGATCCGCGGCCGCTGCGATCGCAAACGCCGCGCCCGCGGCGAAGAAAGCGGGCCCGTATTTCGGATCGAGCTGCGCGAAACGCTTTGTGACGCGTTTTTCAATGAACCGGGAAAATACGATGCAGCCTGTGGCGAACAAAGCGAGATTGATCAGAACCAGCGCCGTCTGATGCGCCAGAAGCGGCGCCAGAGACCCGCCGGCGCCGCCCCCGATCAGCGGACCGAGCGCGAACAGGATGCTGATGATGATGACGGCGGATATATCGTCGAGTTCGGCGACATCGATCAGCAACGCGCCCGAAGGCCGTTTAAGCGCTTTCGCGTCGCGCCATACGGCCGTGCTGACTCCGACGCTGGTGGCGCTGAACGCCGCCCCGGAAAGAATCGCCGGGATCAGGCCAAAATCAAATACATACCGCACCACGGCAAAGGCCGTAAGCGCCGAAACCGTTATATCCGACACCCAGACCATGAGCGCCGGGCGAAGTTGCTGCACAAGCGCGGCGAGGTTGCTTTCAAGCCCTACGCGAAAAAGAAGCGCGACAAGGCCGATATTGGCGAACACGCCGATCGTGCGACGCGCATCGACCGATATGAAGTCCGCTGACGGGTCGAGCGTTGAAATCAGAAGACCGAGCATCGTGTAGCCGACAATCGGCGGCATATGAATGCGCTCGAAACTGCGCCGGATAATGACGCTGGAGACGATGATCGCGCCTAACAGCAGGAGAACGATGGAAGCTTCGCCATGCAGTTCAGTCATCGGAGCGCTCCTGACTGACCCAGCGCCAGGCGTTCCAGCAGCCAAGACACACGCCGGCGACAATCAGCGCCAACGTCCAGGAAAAACTTGTCGGCGCAACGCGGTCGAGCCACAGGCCGAGCGCAACGCCGATCAATGTCGGGACCGCAACAGCCCACCCGATGAGCCCGAACATGCCGAAACCGAACCAGATGCTGTGTCGCCCTTCCCGGCGCGCCTTGATCTTGCGGGCGGCCTTGCGTTCGATTTGCGCAGCGCCATTGCCTTGAGGCGATTTATCGTCAGCGGACATTATAATTGCCGCTCCAGCTCGACAAAGCGGCGGATGAGGCCGGTTTCGAGCCGGGCAAGCGCTGAGCGCGCGGCGACTTCCCGCGCGCTGCGCGCCTCGAACTCTGCATGAACGCGGGTCTGCAGGCGCTCAAGCGTGTCTTCGCGCAAAGCATTGCGCGTCGACACGCGAACGGAGCCGCCCATTTTCACAAGAAACCCTTCATCAACGCCAAGGAAGCGTTCCTCGCCCTCCATGGTCTGATAAGCCAGAACGCCCGCCGTCAAAGGCGCGACAAAATCCACATGACGCGGCAGGAGCGCAAAGGACCCGTTCGTCGCCTCGGCGATGATTTTTCCGGCGCGTTCATCCGCCACGATGTCGGTGGGCGTCGTCACCAAGAGCTGCATGTCGACGGGCCGCGTCATGAGGCTTTCTCCGCGGTCTTTTCAAGATCGCCCAGCCCGCCTGTCATATAAAACGCGCTTTCCGGCCTGTCGTTCAGTTCCCCGCTTAGAATGCGCCTGCACCCGTCGAGCGTCTCTTCGAGCGTCACGAAAGCCCCCGGATACCCGCTGAATTTTTCCGTGGAAAAGAACGGCTGCGTCAGGAACCGTTCGAGCCGGCGCGCCTTCGCCACCGTCGCGCGATCCTGTTCGGAAAGCTCTTCCGTGCCCAGCATGGCGATGATGTCTTTGAGCTCTTCATATTCCGCCAGCACCTGCCGGACATCGCGCGCAATGCGGTAATGATCTTTGCTGACGCTGCCGGGCGCGAGAAGCTTCGACGCCGATTTCAGGGGATCGATGGCGGGATAAAGCCCCTGGCTGGCGCGCTTGCGCGAGAGCACGATCGAGGCCGACAGATGGCCGAAGGTGTGCGTCGCCGCGGGGTCGGTGAAATCGTCCGCCGGCACATAGACCGCCTGGATCGAGGTGATGGAGCCCGCCGCCGTATTGCTGATGCGTTCTTCCAGTTCGGCAAGCTCGGTTCCAAGGGTCGGCTGATAGCCGACCCGCGACGGCGTGCGCCCCAACAGACCGGAGACTTCGCCGCCGGCCTGCACGAAGCGGTAAATATTGTCGATGAGAAGGAGAACGTTTTGATGCCGGTCGTCGCGGAAATATTCCGCAATCGTGAGGGCGGCGTGGCCGACGCGAAAGCGCACGGCCGGCGCTTCGTTCATCTGCCCGAACACCAGCACCGTGCGGTCAAGCACCTCCGCCTTCTTCATCTGGCGATAAAGCTCCTCCGCCTCGCGGCAGCGTTCGCCAATGCCGCAAAACAGGCTGACGCCTTCGTGCTCGGCGGCGGTATTGTGAATCATTTCGGTGATCAGCACCGTCTTGCCGACGCCGGCGCCGCCAAAGAGCCCCGCCTTGCCGCCGCGCTCCAGCGGCGCAAGAAGGTCGATGGCCTTGATGCCGGTGACGAAGATGTCCGTCTCCACCGTGCGTTCCGACAAGGGCGCGGGGGCGGCGTGAATGGACCGCCAGTCCACATCGCCGAGCGGCCCGCCATGATCGATGGGTTCGCCCAAGAGATTAATCGCGCGCCCCAGCACCGCCTCGCCCACCGGGGCGCTCAGCGATTCGCCGACAGCGACGACCGGCGCCCCCAGCGCCAGCGCTTTCGAAGGGGTGAAGACAAGCGCGCGAACCGTATGCGGCCCCGTCAGGCTAGCGACTTCAGCAACGATTTCGCCCTTCTCGCCGATCCGCAGCATCGTGTTGAGGGCCGGGGTTTGGCCGGGAAAGCGGACGTCGACAACGCTGGCTTCTATGCCTGTGACTGTGCCGGTTCCGTCATTGTCGCGCATAGGGCTTCATCATTCCATGATCAGGCCGCCTGTCCCCTTGCACGCCTTATCATATGATATTCGCGCACGCGCCGGGCAAGCGCCCCTATTTTGAAGGATGCGCCGGTAAACGCCAAGCCTTACCTTGCTGAATGCGCTCGCGATTCTCCCCGGCCCATGATCGCGCGCCTGGCGGCGCCCGCCTGCGCCCCGCCAGCGTCTCCGCTTGGCTAAAACGTCGTTAAAGCCGGCTCTTTCGCCTGGTCTGGCGCGTCACCATGCCGCGCGGCGTCAGTTGAACGCGTCCGGGAGAGCGCAAAGACTCATGCGGCTTATTTTTTGGGCGGCTCGAAGCCGGCGCTGGCCAGTTCCCGCTTGAGCTGCTCGAAACCGTAAGCAGGCGCGAACTCATCCGTGCGATCGCTGATTTTGTTCCATGCGGCGATCACCTGTTCGCCCGCCTCGGCGCCGCCGCCGACATAAGCGCCTTTCGTAAGAGTGACATTGGCCCGGGCGAAATGCCCCGCGCCGGCGCATAAAATCGCCCGTGTCGGCGCCGCTTCGTTGACGAGCGCCAAAAGGCCGGGGCTGACAAGTTCCGGCGAAAGCTTCTCGAGCGCTTCCGGCGACAACACTCCGTCCGTCATCTGCGTCGCCGCCGTCGGGGCGAGGCAATTCACGCGGATGTCGTATTTTTCGCCCTCGATCGCCAAAGTCTGCATCAAACCGACCAGCGCCATCTTGGCGGCGGCGTAATTCGCCTGGCCGAAATTGCCGTATAGCCCGGAGGAAGAGGTCGTCATGACAAGCCGGCCATAGGCCTGCTGGCGCATGATTTCCCAGACGGCTTTGGTGCAAATCACGGCGCCCATGAGATGCACATCGACCACGAGCCGGAAATCGGCGAGATCCATTTTGGCGAAACTCTTGTCGCGCAAAATGCCGGCGTTGTTGACGAGGATGTCGATCCGACCATAGGCCGTCATGACCCGATCGATCATCGCCGCGACTTGCTCTTCCTCGGTGACCGAAGCAGCGACGCCGATCGCCTCGCCGCCTTTGGCCCTAACCTCTTCCGCAACACGCTGCGCGTCATCTTTATTCAGATCATTGACGATAATTTTGGCGCCATGCCCCGCGAGCATCAGCGCGTGCTGACGGCCCAACCCGCCGCCGGCCCCGGTGACAATCGCAACTCGGTCTTGAAGCTTCATAACCACACCCTTCCAATCAACCCACTTTGACTAACTCACTAGAGAGTTAATATAAGCCCCGCAGCTTCCCCCGCATGATAGGCCGTCACATCAGGATTTTCGTTTGGCTTTTTGCTGCTTGCAGACCGCAACAAAGCCCGCCGCCATGAACGACGCCATGCGCTCTTTCACGGCGAGAAAATCGTCCGACTCGCAAAGGCCGTTTGAGAGTTTGTCGATCCGGCCCGTGCGCGCCAGCGTCAGCATCAAGGCGCCGGTGACGAAATGATAGCCCCAGAAGATGTCTTCTTCGGAACAATCGGGCAACGCTTTTTTCAAAAGATCGATCAGCCGCAACACCACAGGATCGAAATGCTGATCCATCATTTCCGCGCCCCACTCAGGCGTGTTGGCGACCTGAGACGCGAGCGCAGCATAATTTCTCCAGCCCTCGCCGCCTTCAATGTAAAGATCGAGGTCGGTGTCAAGAAACGCCCGCAAGGCGCCTTCGACTGTCGGTTTGCCCTTGGTTTTTTTGTCGTATTCGTCGAGCACCCTCATGCGCCGCTCGCTCGTCACCACGGCGCGGCGTTCGAAGACGGCGTCAAAAAGCTTTTTCTTGTCTTCAAAATAATAGTTGAGGAGCGTGTGATGCACGCCGACACGCTTCGCCACGTCCTTCAGCGTCACGCCATATAACCCATGCTTCGAGAACAGATACTCGGCGGTATCGAGGATTTGCTCGATCGTCTCGGCGCGCTGTTCGGCTTTCGTCAAGCGCTTGCGCTTGGGTTTCGCGGCTGAAGACAAAGCTGGGCCTTTCCGTTTTCTCGTCGCATGTCCCGCCGCCGAAAGGTCAGCATTGCTCATGCGTCATTATACTCCGATCGCAGGCGCATCTTGTCGATTTTGCCTGTAGACGCCAGCGGCATGTTTTGAACGCGTATGACTGCGTCCGGAACCCACCACGGCGCGACCCGTCCGCGCAGCGGCTCCAGGAGCTCCTCGTCGCTGATCGACTGGTGCTCCCGCAACTCCACAAGAAGGATCGGCCGTTCGCCCCATTTAGGGTCGGACCGGCCAATCACCGCGACAAGCGAGACTTGCGGAAGAGCGCCGACAACGGCCTCGATCTCGGCCGGATTTATCCACTCCCCGCCCGACTTGATCAAGTCCTTGGCGCGGCCCGTGATGACAAGATTGCCCTCTGAGTCGATTTTGGCGAGATCGCCCGTGTCAAACCAGCCCTCCGCATCGGTCGCAGGCGCGTCGTGACCGAAATAGCGTTCGATCACAGCCGAGCCGCGCACGCGCAGATGGCCTTCGGCATTGCGTTGTTCCGAGAGCCGTTTTCCTTCGGCGTCGAAAACCATCAGATCGACCCCCACCGCCGGCCGGCCCGACATATAAGCCTTGCGTTCCGGCTCGCCGGGCGGGGCGCTTGTCCCTAATGGCGATAGCTCGGTCATGCCCCAGCTTGTCTGCACCGTGACGCCGAGGCTGCGCTCAAGCCTGTCCATCAGCGCCGGCGCCAGCGGCGCGCCGCCGACCATGATCCGCTTCAGCGACGGAACGTCGCCGCCCTTCGCTTCAAGATGTTCAACAAGACCGAGCCAGACCGTCGGAACGCCCACCGCTATGGTGACGTTCTCGGATTGAATGAGCGTCGCCAAACTCGCGCCATCCGTCAGGCGCCCCGGCAAAACAAGTTTTGCGCCGGCGGCCGGGGCCGCAAAAGGCAGCCCCCATGCATTCGCATGAAACATCGGCACGACAGGCATCACAACATCGAAAGACGTAATGCCGACCACATCGGCCTGAAGCAGCCGCAATGTGTGAAGATAGCTCGAACGATGCGTATAGGTGACGCCTTTCGGCGCGCCCGTCGTGCCGGAGGTAAAACACAAGCCGGACGGCGTGCGCTCATCGAACTCGCCCCAGACAATATCGTGCGCATTGGCTTCGCCGAGCGCAGGCTCCAGCGCGTTGACGCAAACATCCAGTTCATCCGCGCCCCAATTGGGCGGCGCGCCGTCGATCACCAGAATCTGTGCGATAGACGGAGCGCGCGCGACAACCTGCTTTGCGAGCGGCGCCAGGTCGGCGCTGACGATCAAAATCCGCGCTTCCGATTGTTTCACCATGTCGGCGAGCTGCGCCGCCGTCAGGCGCGGATTGAGCGTGTGGCATACGCCGCCCAGCCCCATAATCGCATACCATGCCTCGACATGCGCCTGCGTGTTCCAGGCGAGGGTCGCCACGCGATCGCCGAAACGGACGCCGAGCTCGGCCAGCACCGCCGAAACGCGCAGCGCCCGCTCTCTCAACGCGGCGTATCCCACACGCTCAACAGCGCCATCCTCCCGGGCCGTCACGACCTCGACATCGGGGCGCCATTTGGCGGCGTGGTCGATGAACTTGTTGAGAGTTAGCGCATATGGCTGCATCGCGCCGTCAATCATCGGCACCCCGGCGCCTGCGGCGGCAGAGGCGGAGAGGCGACGCCGACATTCCAGGTCCAGGGAATGTCTCCTGCGGCGCGGCGCCGGCACATCACTTCCTCATGCAGTTCGAACATGCCGGGAAGAAGATGCGTCGCCCGGCCTTCCGGCGCGTCCGCGAAATACATATAGGCTTCATCAGAGGAATAAGGACGCCACGAAGGATAGCCCTGCGCGCTTGGCTCGCCGTCCCGCGCGAATGACGTCCAATAGCCGACCATCGCGTCGGACATTTCTTGTTCGCGATCCGTATCGGGAATATCCGGCCAGTTCGGCGTCGCCTTGTCTATCGTGCCGAGCGCATAAGGAATTTCACTGGCGTGAAAGGCGTGGAGCCCCATCTCATTCGCCGCCGGATAACCATGATCGAAGATGTAGAGATAGCCTTCGGCGCCAATCTCGGTCTGCTTGCGCACGAGACGCTCGGCAGTCCAGCCATACATCGCGTCGCGCGTCGTCGCGAGCATGCTTTCCTCGATGTTTTTCGGCGGATATTGCTTCAGGAACGCCTCGGCGAGCTCGCCATAGCGGGCGCGGATTTCGGCTTCATAGGCGTCGGCGTTTTTCGGCGGCTTCGGCAGGAGCGCCCGAAGCGACCGGATCTCGCCGCTGTTAAACCCCGCCAGAATCGGGACCGGCGCCTGTTCGCCGCGATCAAACATATTGACGAGTTCATCGGAGAGCACGACGCCATCCACCGTGCCCCATGCGGCATAACCGGTCTTCAGCGATTTCTTTGTAAGCGAAAACGCATCCATCTCGCGCAAAGCCGCAATATCTTCGGCTTCAAGCTTGTCAGCGACATAGAGCCCGACAGCCTCGGCCGCCGGCATGCCGTAACGCTGCTCTTTCAGCGACGGAGTCGAAATCATATAGGCGCTTTGGGCGACCGCTTTGTCAAAGAGCCCACGCGCCGGCGGCGACGCCATGAGATACATTACGCTGAGCGCGCCCGCGGATTCGCCCGCGATCGTTACATTGTCCGGATCGCCGCCGAACGCGCCAATATTACGCTGGACCCATTCGAGCGCGGCGATCTGGTCAAGAAGACCGTAATTGCCGGAAACGCCGTCCGGCGATTCCGCACTCAATTCCGGATGCGCCAGATATCCCAGAATGCCGAGACGATAATTTATCGAGACGAAAATGACGCCGCGCTTGGCGAAGGCGGCGCCGTCATACATGGAAACGCCGCTCGCGCCGCTCCTTAACGCGCCGCCATGGATCCATACAAACACCGGCGCGTTCTGCGCATCCTTCGGCTTCCAGATATTCAGCGACAGACAGTCTTCGCTGTACGCGCTCACATTCTCATCGTAGATGCTGTCTTTGTTGGCGCGGTATTGCATGCAGGCCGGGCCGAACGCGCCCGCATCGAACGCGCCTTCCCATTGCTCCGCCGGCGCCGGCGGCTTCCAGCGCCGGTTGCCGACGGGCGCCGCTGCATAGGGAATGCCCTTGAAAGCCTGGACGCCCTCTTCGGCAACGCCCCTGACTTTGCCTGCCGGAGCCTTCACAAGAACGCCGCCCTGACCGCCGTCGCCTGCATGGGCGCAGGCGATATTCGCCGCCAACAAAGCCGCCGCCGCCAGGCGAGAGAAAAAAGACATCAGACGGCTCCTTCAGCTTCAGCGGCCTCGCGGCGCAGCGCCCGCGCCAGCCCCAGAAACAGCGCCACCGCCAGGAAATAAAATGGAATGAGCGTATAGAAGGCGAGCTGCAGCGAATTGTCCGGATGGCTCACGCGGAAGAAATCGCTGGCCATGCCGAGATAAGTCGGGCCGAAGCCAAGACCGATCAGATTCATGACGAGGAGGAGGAGCGCGCCCGAAAGCACGCGCTGATTCGGCTTCACCTCTTCTTGCACCAACGCGACCGCGGGCGAAAGATAGAAATAGTTGAGGCCCGTAGGGATTGCGAGGAAAGCCAGCGCCAGCGGCCAGCTCGGCGCCCAGACAAAGCCCGCGAAAAACGGAACGGCGAGCGTCAGGCCGACCGCCGGAACATAGGCATATGCGGTTTTCGACCGCTTCCCGAGCCAATCGACGAGCCGCCCCGACGCATACATGCCGGCGCTGACGCAGATGCCAATGAGAAGCGCGTAATAGACGGCGACCTCGCTCAAGGTCATTCCCTTTTCCCGCATCAAAAAGAGCGTGGTGAAATTCAAGACTGCATAAGTCACGAATTGCGTCGCGCCGCTGCCGAGAGAGATCAGGAGCAGCACGGGCCGGTTGAAAAACATACGGCAAGTCGACCAGAAACCTTCCGCGGGAACCGTCGATGCCGGCGCCGGCGCTTCGTCTTTTTTGATGTCGAGCCCGCCGCGCTTGGGCTCGCGGACGAAGAAAAAGACAACAAGAGCAACAAGCACGCCGATGACGCCTACAGACACAAAAGCGTCGCGCCAGCTATAGGCGTCGGCGATCGAGGCGCCGAAGGCGACGCCCATCGCCATCCCGATGGGCGGGCCCATATTGTAAATGCCGAGCGCCCGGCCACGAGTGCCCGACGGAAAATAATCGGAGATGATGGCGTAGGACGGCGGCACGCCGCCCGCTTCGCCAACGCCCACCGTCATGCGCGCGGCGACGAGTTGCGGAAAGGTCCTCGACAGACCGCAAGCGATCGTTGCGGCGCTCCAGATGAAACAGGCGAAAGAAAGCACTTTCACGCGGTTGGTCTTGTCGGCGAACCAGCCGACCGGGAGCGCGATCAGCGTATAAAACAGCGCGAAATAAAGACCGGTGATCAGCCCGAGCTGACCGTCGCTGATATGCAGATCGTCCTGGATCGGCTTCGCCAGAATGGACAGAAGCTGCCGGTCCAGAAAATTCAACACATAAACGAAACACAAGACGCCGAGCACCCACCAGGCCCGCGCGCCCGGCCCCGCTGCGGAAGCAGCGGGGCCGGTTGCGGGAGCAGGCGCGACGTCAGTCGGCGGTACGGTTTGCGTGGTGTTCATCGCTTAATATTGATAACCGAGTCGCACGCCGATCGTACGCGGCCGCAAGGTGCTGGCGCGCGCATCCGCGAACGCCTCGGGATGACGGTATATGATCGAATGGTCGTCGGTCAGGTTCTCAACATAAAGCGTAGCCTTCAAGTTCTGATTGAACTCCGCGCCGAGCGACAGATTCACGTTCTGATACGGCTCGGTAAAGCCATAAGTCGGGGCCTGAACGCCCGGCTGTCCCGGCACATTCGGAAACTGATTGGGGAAGTCGCCGACATGGCGCACATTTGCGGAGAAAAAGCCCCTGATATCCGGCGTGATGTCGGTGGCGTATCTCAGATAAGCCCCGCCCTGGAAAGTCGGAAACGCAAGCGATACGCCTTCAACCGCGCCGGAAATCGCCGCCTCCTCCGCCGTGAGGTCCGTGACTTCCGTATCGTTCACCGATCCGTTGAGACCGATCGACAGCCCTTCCATAGGCAACACGTTAATCTCGAATTCAAAGCCTTTGCTTCGCGCTTCGCCGATATTGGTGGCGAACTGCACCGAGTCCGAGACGCGGTTCGCCTGCACCTGAATGTTGCTCCAGTTGATCAGATAGGCGGCGAGATTGGCGTTCAGCTTGCCGTCGAACCAGTTTCCTTTCAGGCCGATCTCATAGTTTTTCAACTTGTCCGACGAAGCGCCGTCAGGGATAACAATGTCCGTCGGATCGACTGTGCTCGGGAGCCCGGCGCGCGCATTCACCGCCGGCGCCCGGAAGCCGGTCGAGTAGGTCGCGTAAGCCGTTATGTTGTCCATCGGCTTATACGATGCGCTGAACTTGTAGGACGGACCGGTTTCTTTGCCCTTCTCACCCACCGCAGGCATGATTGGGCTAACTGTCAGCGGACCGGGCACGCCGAAAAGGGCGTTGACGAGATAGTTGCTGTCATAACCGCCCGTGGTGAAGCCTTGCACGTCCAGCTTGCCGTACCGAAGACCGCCGGTCAGCCAGAAATTATCGCTAAAGCGATAGGTCAGCTCGCCAAAGCCTGCGAGCTCGTGCGAGATCGAGTGATTGAAACGACGCTGATAATATTCATCGGGAAGCCCCGTCATGCCATAAGCATCAAGGAAGGCGGGGTCCGAACGGTAGAAGAGATCGACGTCCCGTCTCTTGTAATAGTAAAAGGCGCCGAGCACCCATTCGAACTTGCTGTCCGTCGTGGAGACCAGCCGCGCCTCTTCGACGAAGGAGTCATCGTAAGCGAACGCATCGAGCGCAAAGGGAATTGCGCCGCCGAAGGTGGCGTCGAGATCGATGATGAAAGACTGATCGTAAATCGAATAGGTCGTTGAGCTCGTAAAGTCTGCAAAGCCGAGATCGAGGTCCAGCGTCGCGTTGTAGGACTCAAGAGTGCCGCCATATTTGTCGGGACGGCGCGTCCTGCGCGTTTCGCGGTCAGGATCGAGCGCGGGATTGATGAGCTGGGCGTCTTCCGGATCGCTTTCCTCGCGCAGCGCCATCAGGCGCAGGGACGCCCATTCCTTCGGCTCCCACAGCACGATGAAGCGGCCGCCCCAGTTTTTGAGCGTGTTGGCGTTGTCGACGCCGGTTCCGATATTGGTCACCCAGCCTTCTTCGTCCCGATAAAAGCCGACAACGCGCACCGCCAGTTCGTCTTCGATGAGCGGGATGTTGACCATGCCATTGTAGCGCTGGCGGAAGGAGTCATCGTCCGTCAGGCCGAAATCGACAAGCGTCTCGGCCTCAAATTCATTGAGATCAGGACTTTTTGTCAGGAGACGAATGGCGCCGGCGAGCGAGCCGGACCCGAACAGGGTGCCCTGCGGACCGCGCAGAAATTCGACGCGCTCCACATCGAAGAGAGTCGAATCGAGCTGCGTGGAGTTGCCATTCGCCGAGATCGGCAATTCATCGATATAGACCGCAACCGAGTTTTGCAGGTTCGCCTGATAACCGTTCGTCGCAATGCCCCGCACGGAGAATGTGTTGAAGTTCGACGTCGGCTTGTTGAGGACGGCGCCCGGCGTTTCGAGCGCCAGCCCTTCATAGCCGACAATGCCCTTCTCAGTGAGCTCATCCTGCGAAAAGGCGGTCACGCTGAGCGGCACATCCTGCAGACTCTGCTCCCGGCGCGTCGCGGTGACGACGATTCGGTCATCGCCGGCGCCATCGGCCTGATTTTCTGCAGATTGCGGGTCCGTCGCCTGCGCCAGGGCCGAACCAGACAGAATAAAGAACGCGGCCGCTGATGCGGACGCAAAAAGCTCGCTTTTCATAAAACTAACCCTCCCGGATCGCCGATCTTTTTTCGCCGGCATGCCAGCATTATTGGATAAGAAAATTACTCGAGTCAACACTCACTATCGTGTGTGTGAATAAAGTTCGAAACGTTGGAGAGTCTCCATGCCCGCGATGATGAGCGCGCCAAAATGCTGCAACTGCGAAAGCGCTCGCCGGCATTGTCGGGATGCGGATCACTCCTTTCCGCAAAGATGAAGCCCCGCCACCAAAGGACCGGCGACTGCCTTCAATCAACAGCTTAATCGGAACAAAATTGACGGCGCCAGTCATTTACGGCAACACTCACACGCAAGTGAATGTCTTCAAAGTCACGCTTTGGGAGCCGGCAATCTTTGAATTCAAGCAAGTCGTTTGCCGCGCTGCGATTTTTGCTATCGCGACGGCGGGCGGGCTTCGATTTCCCGGCTGTGCTCCACAACAGCATTCACATGAGATCGGCGAATGCGGCTTTCGCACGGGAGAGTAACGCCATGAATGACGACTTTGACAACAATCAACCGGGCAATTTTATTCGTATGCAAATAAAGCTCTGCGCACGGTGTTTTCTTATCGCCGCCGCGCTTCTTATCGCCGCCTGCGCGCAAGAAACTTCACTGTCCGAAGAAACGTCGGAGGCAGCGAAACAGACTTCCGAAGCGGGCGCCGGCGAAACATCGGCGCCACCCCCGTCGCGTCCAAACCCTTTGCGCAATGTCTATTTCGGCGATCTCCACCTGCACACGCGCAATTCTTACGACGCCTATCTTTTCAATGTCCGTGCGACGCCGGAAGACGCCTATGCTTATGCAAAGGGCGGGACCATCAAACACCCCATGGGCTTTGATTTGCAGATGAATTCCGGCCCGCTGGATTTTCTCGCCGTCACCGACCATGCTGAATATCTCGGCGTTTTGGAGGCGATCGACACGCCGGGAACGGAATATTCAAAAGCCCCCTATGCAAAAGACCTTTTCTCCAGTGACCGCGGCGACGTGATCGCTGCTTTCGGGCATTTCGTCGTGAGCCTCAGAACCGGCGAAATTCTTCCGGAACTGTCGGACATGTCCGCGACAAAATCGGCGTGGCGGCAAACAATCGACAGCGCCGAACGCAATTACGAACCAGGCGTCTTCACCACCTTCATCGGTTACGAGTTCACATCCCTGCCGGAAATGCGCAATCTCCACCGCAACGTCATTTTTGCAAGCGATAAAGCGCCGCCCGCGCCTTTCTCAGCCTTTGATGCGCAAAACCCGGAAGACCTTTGGCGCTGGCTCGACGCCAAGCGCGCGGAAGGCATGGAAGCGCTGGCGATCCCGCATAACGCCAACGCGTCGGACGGAACCATGTTCGAACGCGTAAAATGGAACGGCCAGCCTATCGACCGCGCCTATGCCGAGCTCAGAATGCGCAATGAACCGCTGGTTGAAATCATTCAGACCAAAGGCCAGTCGGAGACCCTGCCGCTGCTCTCGCCCAATGACGAGTTCGCCGGTTTCGAGGTCATGGATCTTTATGTCGGCTCGATCAAACCGGTCACGACGTTCGCAGGCGGTTATGTGCGCGACGCCTTGAAGCGCGGGCTTGAAACTGAAGCCCGCATCGGCGCCAACCCTTATAAAATGGGCGTCGTCGCCGGCAGCGACGGCCATAACGCCGCCGCACCTTATGAAGAGGACAATTACTTCGCCAATCACGGCGTCCTGGACGGAAAGCCCGAACTGCGCGGATCCGTTCCGCCGCCGGACTACGAAAGCTGGGACGCCTATTACGCCGACGGCGGGCGGGCGCCGCGGGCCATGGGCTCTGGCGGGCTTACCGGCGTCTGGGCGGAGGAGAACACGCGCGCTTCTCTTTTCGCCGCCATGCGCCGGAAGGAGACATTCGGCACCTCGGGTCCGCGCATCCGCGTGCGGTTGTTCGCCGGTTACGGCCTTGAAGGCGTCAATCTGGCGACCGACGAAGGCGTGCGCGCGGCTTACGAGAATGGCGTTCCCATGGGCGGCGATCTCGTTGCGAAGCAGGACGAAACACCGCAGTTCGCCGTCATCGCCATGCGCGACATTCATTCGGCGCCGCTGCAACGCATTCAGATCGTGAAAGGCTGGACCGACGAAACCGGCAAGTCTTTCGAAAAAGTCTTCGACGTCGCCTGCGCCGATAACGGCGCGGTCGACCCGGCGACCCATCGCTGTCCCGATAATGGCGCGACGGCAGACCTTGAGACTTGCGAATTCTCCGAAGACAAGGGCGACGCCGAACTTCAAAGCTTATGGACCGATCCTGAATTCGACCCCGCGCAAAACGCCTTTTATTACGCGCGCGTGCTTGAAAACCCAACCTGCCGCTGGTCCACATGGGACGCCATTCGCGCCGGCGTCGCCCCCAATCCGAAACTCGCAAAGACAATCCAGGAGCGCGCCTACACCTCGCCGATCTGGTTCACGCCGGCAAATGATGACCAGTGAAACGCCGCAGACGGCCGGGAGCCGGGGCGCATTTTCGCGCGCCGCGCGCGAGCCGCTTGTTCAGTTTCTCGTCGCAGGGCTTGTCCTGTTTACGGCGAACGGCCTCCTCAATGGCGAAGAACAGCAGCGGGCGCAGGACGAAATCGCGGTTACAGAAGGCCGCGTCGAACAGATCGCCGAGAGCTATCGCCTGCTCTCCGGACGCCCGCCCAGCCGCGCCGAATTAGAGGCGCTGGTGGATGATTTCATTCTTGAAGAAATCTATTATCGCGAAGCCGTCGCGATGGGCCTCGACGCCGACGACACGATCGTGCGCCGCCGGATGCGCCAGAAGCTCGAATTTCTCGCCGAAGACGCCGAGGCCAGCAAAGAACCAAGCGAGGAAGAGCTTGCGGCCTGGCTCGCTTCCCACAAGCAAGACTATCGCCTGCCGGCGCGCATTTCCTTCCGTCAAATTCTCGCCAGCCGCGATAGGCGCGGCGCGAAGGCGACATCGGACGCGGCGGAATTTCTAAAAGCCCTGAAAACGGGCGCCGACCCTGAAAATCTCGGCGATGCGTCCATGCTGCCTTCCGCCCTGCCGCTGACGACGCAAGAAGGCGTCGCCGCCCTGTTCGGCGAGGCTTTCGCATCAACGCTTTTCGAACATAAAGGCGAAGGCTGGTTCGGGCCGGTCGCCTCCCCTTTCGGCGCCCATAACATTTTCATCCTCTCGCAAGAGCCCGCACGCGATCCGGCGCTCGATGACGTGCGCGGCAAGCTGCGCGCCGACTGGATAGAAGCGCGGCGAAGGAAAACGCGCGAAGACTTCCGGGCGCGTCTGCGCCAGCGTTATGAGGTCAGCATCGACTGGCCCGGCGTTTATCAGGACCAGCCGGCGCCGGCCGGCGCCATGAGCGCGGACTAGCCCATGCGCGCGCGGCTTCTCTTCCTGTTCGCCGTCATGATTGGCGTTATTGCGCCCGCAGCAGCGCACGAAGTCCGCCCCGCTTATCTCCAGATCCGCGAGATCGAACCGTCGACTTACGACATTCTCTGGAAGACGCCGGCGCAGGGCGACATGCGTCTTGCGCTCAATGTCGTCCTGCCGCCCGACTGCCGAAATCTCAGCGAGCCGCGCCTGACGCCTGTCAACGGAGCGGCGATTGAACGCTGGCGCACGGTCTGTAAAGGCGGGCTTCCCGGCAAAAAGATTATTATCGAGAATCTCGAAACCAGCCTCACCGACGCCATCATGCATTTCGAACCGTTATCCGGTTCGCCGAAGACGTTGCGCATGAACGCCGCCGCGCCGCGCGCCGAAATTCCGGCAAAGCAATCCCTCTGGGACGTCGCCGGCGCCTATTTTCATCTCGGCGTCGAACACATTCTGTTCGGCTTCGACCATCTTTTATTTGTGCTCTGCCTTTTGATCCTGGTCGGCGATGTGAAACGCCTTCTCGGCGCCGTCACCGCGTTCACGCTCGCGCATTCGATCACGCTCGCCGGCACGACATTCGGCTGGATGAGCCTGGCGATCGCCCCGGTGGAGGCGTGCATCGCGCTTTCCATCGCTTTTCTCGCAGCGGAGATCGTAAGAACGCGCCACGGCGAGACCGGCGCAATGCAGCGCTGGCCCTGGATCGCCGCGTTCGGTTTCGGCCTGTTGCACGGTTTTGGCTTCGCCTCGGCGCTACGCGAGATCGGCCTGCCTGACGGCGCCGTTCCCCTCGCATTGTTATTCTTCAATCTCGGCGTCGAGGCGGGACAGATTCTCTTTATCGCTTCCGTGCTTGCGGTGATGTTGCTGTGGAGAAGAGCGGCGCCCCCGCCGCCCCAATGGGCGCAGCGCGCCCCGCCTTACGCCGCCGGAATCATCGCCGGTTTCTGGTTCGTCGAACGCACGGTCAGCATTTTGCTTTGAAAGCGGCGGCGGCCGTTTTCCTCATATGACCGCCGCCGGCGGAAAATGTTGAGCGCTAACATAAAATGCTGTAGCATTCAGATCCGTCACAGCAGCGGTTTTGCGCTATGAAAAAGCTTGCCTTTCGGCGACGGCGAATATTGCAGATCGGCGCCGGCGGCGTTGCTGCGGGCGCTATCTCCGGCTTTGGAGCCGCACCTCCATCCGCCGCGTCCGGCAAGGGTTCAAGGCCAAAAGCGGCCGGCCAGCCGTTTCCCCGGGGGGTGAGCCTGCCCTCAGCGCCGCCGCCCCAGCCAATGTCGCCGGACGAAAGCGTCGGCGTCGCCATCATCGGGCTCGGCCGCTACGCCCTCGCCCAGATCATGCCCGCCTTCGCGGCGGCTCGGGGCTGTCACATCGCGGCGCTTGTTTCCGGCAACGCCGGAAAAGCGAAACGCGTCGCCGCCGCCTACGGGCTCGATGAAGATCGCATTTATAATTACGAGAATTTCGGCGACATCGCCTCCGACGACCGCGTCGACGCGGTTTACATCATCCTGCCCACAGGCCTGCACGCCGACTGGGCGGAAAAAGCTTTCGCGGCCGAAAAGCACGTTCTCTGCGAAAAACCGATGGCGCTTTCCGCTACGGAATGCGAGCGCATGATCGCCGCTTCAGAGCGCGCCGGCCGCAAGCTCATGATCGGTTATCGTTGTCATTTCGAGCCTTATAATCTGCGCGCCATGGAGCTGATGCGCGAAAAAGCGCTCGGGGATTTGCGGCTCATCAGAACCGCGCATCAATACAGAACCGGCATGGCGACGCCCGCCGAGAACTGGCGCCTCAATCGCGCGCTCGCCGGCGGCGGCCCCCTGGAGGACTACGGTCTGTACGGCCTGCAGGCGTCCCTCTATCTGACCGGCGAAACGCCCGAAAGCCTGTCCGCCTATACGCTTCAACCGAAGAACGATCCGCGCTTTCAGGAGATTTTCGCGCACGCATCGACACAATTGCGGTTTCCCTCAGGCGCGGTCGCGCAACTGGCGACTTCCTATGATTCCTTCGGCATGAATGCGGTCTCGGCCCGCGGGGCGAAGGGCGCGCTCGTAATGGAGCCGGCGACAAGCTACAGCGGCAACGCCATGGTTCTACAAACCTACGGCGCGCGCGAAACGCTGACGCCCGGCACATCAAGCGTTCAGTTTGCGCAACAGCTCAGTCATTTCGCTAAAGCCGTGCGGGAAAACGCGGTCATCCGCACGCCCGGAGAGATGGGTCTACGCGATATCCGTCTTATCGAAGCCATCTACAAAGCCGCGGCGTCGGGACGAACCCTCGCCTTGAACGCCGATGCAACCCTAAAAGACTGACGTCAGCCTTTAACAAAACAAAACCCCGAAACAGGGGCCTGGAAACGCCCGCCGCGGCTTGCGGCCTGAACTGGAGAGCCACAGCATGCAACCGAACAGGATCGCCGGCGTTCTCGGCGCCATTCTGTTGTCGTTTTCAATTTCCGCGCGCGCCCAGGCGCCGGATCTTGACGCCCTGATGGCCAAGATGTCGGTTGAAGAAAAAATCGGCCAGTTGAATCAGGTCGCCGGCGGACGAAGCAAGAACCTTAATTCCCGTATCGACGATGCAGAACTCGACCGTGTTCGCCAGGGACATGTCGGCTCTTATCTTCATGTGGCCGGCGCGGCGTTTCTGAAGGAGCTTCAACGGGTCGCCGTTGAAGAATCGCCTCACGGCGTTCCGCTTCTTTTTGCGATGGACGTCGTCCATGGCTATCGCACGATTTTTCCTGTCCCTATCGCCATGGCCTCGACCTGGGACCCGGCGGCCGCCGAAGACATGGCGCGCGTGTCGGCGGCGGAAGCCTCAGCGGCGGGCCTGCACTGGACCTTCGCGCCCATGGTCGACATCGCCCGCGACCCGAGATGGGGGCGCATTGTCGAGGGGAGCGGCGCCGACCCCTATCTCGGCTCGGTGATGGCGGCGGCCCAGGTGCGCGGTTATCAGGGCGGCGACCTGTCCGAGAAGAATACGATCATGGCGACCGCAAAACATCTCGGCGCCTATGGCGCAGCGGAAGGCGGCCGCGATTACGACAGTGCAGACATCTCCGTCAGGACGCTGAACGAAGTCTATCTGCCGCCCTTCTTCGCCGCCGCCCGCGCGGGAACAGCGTCCTTCATGACGGCCTTCAATGACATTGCAGGCGTTCCGACTACCGCGAATGGAGCCCTTATCAACGGCGTCGTGCGCGACAAATGGGGCTGGAACGGCGTCATCTTAAGCGATTGGAACGCGATCGCCGAACTCATGAATCACGGAGTCGCCGCCGACCGCGCCGCCGCGGCAAGGCTCGCTCTGTCCGCCGGCGTCGATATGGACATGACAAGCGGCGTTTACAGCGACGACTTGAAAGATGCTGTTTCGCACGATCCCGCCCTGGCGGGAAAACTCGACGCCGCCGTGCGGCGTATTCTCAAGGCGAAAGCCGATCTCGGTCTTTTCGACGACCCTTACAAATATCACGATCCCAAACGCGAGAAGACCGTCATCTTGAGCGACGCGCATCGCGAGGCCGCCCGCCGCGCAGCCGAAAAAGCCGTCATCCTTTTAAAAAACGAAGACGACTTGTTGCCGCTTACCGAAACGCCGAAGACCATCGCCGTGATCGGCGCCCTCGCCGATGACGCGCTCTCCCAACTCGGCTCCTGGCGGGCGCAGGGAAAAGCGGCGGACGTCGTCACCCTGCTCGAAGGCCTGCGGCGACGCTATCCGGATGCGCAAATCACCTTCGAGCCCGGCGCCGAAAACGGCGCAGCGACAAAAAAGACTTTGCGCCGCGCGGCGCGCGTCGCGCGCTCGGCCGATGTCGTCATTCTCGCGATTGGCGAAAATTACGATTTAAGCGGCGAAGCGCGCAGCCGGTCGGACATCGCCTTGCCACCGGCGGACGCCGCGCTTTTCAACGCCATTGCGGAAACGGGAAAACCTTTCATTACGATCATCATGAGCGGGCGCCCGCTTGCCCTTGGCTATGTCGCGGAACGCGCGCCGGCGCTTCTGCAAAGCTGGTATCTTGGCGTCGAAGCGGGCAATGCGCTTGCCGCGGTCCTTTCAGGGAATGTCTCCCCCGCCGGGCGGCTTCCCGTCGACATGCCGCGGGTCACCGGCCAGGCGCCCTATGTTTACAGCCATCGCAATACGGGAAGGCCGGCGGACCCTGACATCACGAAAGATACTGCCCGTTATCATGATTTGCCCATAACGCCGCAATTCCCGTTCGGCTACGGTCTCAGCTACGCGACATTCGACTACGGGGAGGCGCAGATAAGCGCCGCTGACGTTCAGCCGGGAGAAACCGTCACAATCTCGATTTCAGTCACAAACACCGGCCCGGTCGCGGGCGACGAAGTCGTGCAGCTTTACCTGCGCGATCCCGCCGCTTCAATCGCGCGGCCGGTTAAAGAGTTGCGCGGTTTCAAGCGCCTCCGCCTTGAAGCGGAAGAAAGCGCTGAGGTTGAATTCGATCTCGCGGCGGCAAGTCTCGCTTTTTTTGACGCTGATGAAAAATGGCGCGTTGAAAAAGGAAGGATCGACGTGATGATCGGCGCATCATCGGCCGATATACGCGCGACGACGCGGTTCCGCATTATGAATGACGGCGTTGCGGCTTCGCCTGGCGCCGCCGTCGAAACGCCCGCCAAAGTCATAAAGATTGAAAATTAGGGATAGGGGTTGAGAGATGAAACAGGAAGCGTTGAGCGTCATGCTCGCAATAATTTCAGCTTATTCGGCGGGGGAGCCGAACGCGGCGGCGCAAGAAACGACTGCGGCGGACGTGCAATACAGGGCTGTCGTTATAGACCGGCGAGACCCCCGTCTCGACGCCATCATCGCCCAGGACGCCAAAGCGGAAATTATCGCCGAAGGCCTCAAATGGTCCGAAGGCCCTGTCTGGATCGGCGGCGCGGAAGACGGCTATCTCCTGTTCTCGGACGTTCCCGGCAACCGCATGTACAAATGGAGCCGAGACGGCGGCGCCGGTGTTTTCCTCGATCCTTCAGGCGCGCCGCATGATGCGGAAGGTTTTCGCGAGCCGGGCTCCAACGGCCTTATCCGCGACATATCGGATGACAGCATTCTCGTCGCCAATCACGGGCTGCGCGCGGTTGCGCGTCTCGATCTCAAAACCAGGCAATATGAAATTCTGGCCGATGAATATGGCGGCGAACCGTTCAACAGTCCGAACGACCTTGTTCTCGCAAGCGACGGCGCGATCTATTTCACCGACCCGCCTTACGGGCTCGACGGTATTAGCGACTCGCCGATGAAGCGCCAGCCGGCGAACGGCGTTTATCGGCGCGATCCGTCGGGCGCCGTCGCCTTGCTGATTGACGATCTCACATTCCCGAACGGGATCGGCCTCTCGCCTGACGAAAAGACGCTCTATGTCGCCGTCTCGGACCCGAACAATCCGGTCATTCTTCGCTATGACCTGACGGCGGACGACATTCCGGCGAGCCGAACCGTGATCCATGACGGCGCGAGCAAAAAGGCGCAAGGCGAACCCGGCCTGCCGGACGGCCTCTCCGTCGACGCCAGGGGCAACCTCTTCGCCACGGCGCCAGGCGGCGTTCACATCTTTTCACCCGGCGGCGATTTGCTTGGCGTCGTCGACACCGGCGTAAGCAATGCGAATTGCGCGATCGGCGAAGGCGGGAAAACGCTTTTCATCGCCGCGAACCATCAGGTTTTGCGCCTGCCCCTCGCATCCGCTCATGCTGAATAGGATTGCGACATCACTGCGGACCGAGACGCGCTTCGACCTCCCGCGCCGCCGCCGCGATGACGTCTTCCTGGTCAAGGTTTGCGTCAATCACGATCGCGTTTTGCGGCCGGAGAAGGGTTCGAAACTGCGAACGCAGCATGCCCGCTTTCATGAAATGGCCCGGCCGCCGTTCAAGACGCCGGGCAATCATCTCTTCGGGCGCGTCGAGGAACAGGAAATCCGTTTTGCAGCTTATGCTTTCGCGCAAACGGCGCCTCACGCCCGGCGTCAGGGCGGAACAGCTGGCGAAAACAAGATTGCCCGATGCTTTGTTGACGGCGTCCGCCAGCGCGTCAATCCAGGGCGCGCGGTCCTTTTCCGTCAGCGGTTCGCCGCGCGTCATCTTCTCGACATTCGCGGCGGGATGAAAATCGTCGCCTTCAAGATAAGCGCCGCCGAAACGCGCGGCGAGGCCGGCGGCGAGCGTCGTTTTTCCGGCGCCGGCGACGCCCATGACGATGAAAACATGCGAAGCGGTTTTCATGGGTCCCTTAAAATATCGTCGTGAACTGATTGATCGGGGAACAGGCTGGCGGATGCAAGAACAAATGAAAAGCGATGCAATTTTCGATCCCGCCGCAGAGTTGCCTGAAGACTGGCGGTCGGGATTATTTGTCGGGCGCATCGACAGGGGCGAAGGCCCCTCGCCCGTCTTGTTGCGCGCAGGCCGCCTCTTCGACATCGCCAGCAGCGCGCCGACTGTTTCCGACCTTCTTGAAGACGCCGCCGCCGCCCGACTTGAGGGCGAAGATCTCGGCGATCTCGCCTCGCTTGAGCTTTCCGCCGACGCCTGCGCGCCGCTGCGCCTTTTGAGCCCCCTCGACCTTCAATGCGTGAAAGCGGCGGGCGTCACCTTCGCCGTCTCGACTCTCGAGCGAGTTATTGAAGAACGGGCCGGCGGCGATGCGGACAAGGCGGAAGACATCCGCGCCCGGCTCGAACATGAAATTGGCTCAGGGCTTCAATCGGTCATCCCCGGAAGCGACGAGGCGGCGGCGCTCAAAACCGCGCTGATGGAGGCGGGGCTCTGGTCGCAATATCTCGAAGTGGCGATCGGTCCCTATGCGGAAATTTTCACCAAAGCCCCCGTGCTTTCGGCCATCGGCTGGGGCGCGGATATCGGCGTCAGATCCGATTCCGGCTGGAACAATCCGGAACCCGAGATCGTCATCATCGCTGACAGCAAAGGCGGCGCCGTCGGCGCGACGCTCGGCAATGACGTCAATCTGCGCGACCTTGAAGGACGCTCAGCCCTGTTGCTCGGCAAAGCCAAGGACAACAACGCCTCCTGCGCCGTCGGACCGTTTATCCGGCTTTTCGACGACCGCTTCTCCATGGACGACGTGCGCCGCGACGACGTTTCCCTGCGCATTACCGGGGAAGACGGCTTCTCGCTCGAAGACATCAGCTCCATGAGCAAAATCAGCCGCGACCCCGGGGATTTGCTGCGCCAGTGCTTTAATCAGCATCAATATCCGGACGGCGCCGCGCTGTTCCTCGGCACGATGTTCGCGCCGACCAAGGACCGGGACGGCGAAGGCGGCGGCTTCACCCATAAAGAAGGCGACCGCGTCGAAATCAGCTCCGAAAAACTCGGCCGCCTCGTCAACCGCGTCACGACATGCGATGCGGCGCCGCCCTGGGAATTCGGCCTGCGCGCGCTGATGCAAAATCTCGCCAAAAGAAATCTGATCCGAACGCCGGATCGAAAAACAGGAAACGCCGATGACTGAAAAGAAAAAAGACCTGCGGTCCAGGGCCTGGTTCGGCGGCGCTGACAAACCGGGTTTCATGCACAGAAGCTGGATGAAGAACCAGGGCTTTCCGGCGCATCAATTCAAGGGAAAGCCGGTCATCGGCATCTGCAACACCTGGTCGGAGCTGACGCCCTGCAATGCGCATCTAAGACAAGTCGCGGACCGGGTGAAGCAGGGGGTCTATGAAGCCGGCGGGTTTCCGCTCGAATTTCCGGTCTTTTCAAATGGCGAAGCGCTCTTGCGCCCGACGGCGATGCTGACCCGCAATCTCGCCTCCATGGACGTGGAGGAATCGATCCGCGGCAACCCCATCGACGGCGTCGTCCTGCTGGTCGGGTGCGACAAGACCACGCCCGCGCTCGTTATGGGCGCGGCGAGCTGCGACGCGCCGGCCATCGTCGTCAGCGGCGGACCGATGCTGAACGGCAGGCACAAAGGAGAGATCGTGGGCAGCGGTACGACAGTGTGGCGCCTCAGCGAACAGATGAATGCGGGCGCCATCACAGCCGAAGAGTTCATGAGCGCGGAAGAGTCCATGTCGCGCTCGGCCGGCTCGTGCAACACCATGGGCACCGCCTCGACCATGGCGTCCATGGTCGAGGCGCTTGGCCTCAGCCTTCCTCATAATGCGGCTATTCCCGCCGTCGACTCGCGCCGTTACGTGCTCGCCCATATGTCGGGCATGCGCATTGTCGACATGGTAAAGGAAGGATTGAAAATTTCAGACGTCGCAACCCGCGCCTCTTTCTTAAACGCCATTCGCGCCAACGCCGCCATCGGCGGGTCGACCAACGCCGTCATTCATCTGATCGCCATGGCCCGGCGCATGGGCGTCGAACTTTCGCTCGACGATTGGCAGACCCATGGCCGCGACGTGCCGACCATCGTCAATCTCGTTCCCTCCGGAAAATATCTGATGGAGGATTTCTATTACGCCGGCGGCCTGCCGGTCGTGTTGCGCCGTCTCGGCGAAGCCGGCCTTCTCGACAAGGAAAGCCGGACCGTCAACGGACATACGATCTGGGAGAATGTGAAAGACGCCTCCTGTTATAATGAAGACGTTATCAAACCAATGGACGCGCCGCTCGCCGCGCATGGCGGCGTCGCCATCCTGCGGGGCAATATCTCGCCGCGCGGCGCAGTGCTGAAGCCGTCCGCAGCGACGCCGGCGCTGATGAAACATCGCGGCCGCGCCGTCGTGTTCGAAAACTATGAAGATTATCACGCCCGCATCGCCGACCCGGATCTCGATATCGATGAGAGCTGCGTCATGGTGCTGAAGAATTGCGGCCCGAAAGGCTATCCCGGCATGCCCGAAGTCGGGAATATGGGCCTGCCGCCGAAACTTCTGAAAAAAGGCGTCACGGACATGGTGCGCATTTCCGATGCGCGCATGAGCGGCACGGCTTACGGAACGGTCGTTCTTCACGTCTCGCCCGAGGCCGCCGACGGCGGCCCCCTCGCCGCCATCGAAGACGGCGACATCATCGACCTCGACGTCGAAAAAGGCACGCTTTCGGTCGCGCTTTCCAATGCGGAAATCGAAGCCCGGCTGAAAGCCCGCAAAACGAGCGCCGCATTTCAGGACGACGGCTATGCGGGGCTTTACCAGAAACATGTTCTGCAGGCGGATGAAGGCTGCGATTTCGATTTCCTGGTCGGCTGCCGCGGCGCGGGCGTTCCGGCGGACTCTCACTAACCGGCGCGAAGGCGCGCACTGAACGGGGCGAACAAGACCCCGTGTGAAACAGAAAGGAACGGAAATCATGAAGAGACGCTCGCAAACCGAAACACGGAACGCCGGCTGATGGCGGAGTGGCAGCCGCTGATCGCCACCGGCGCGGGCGTCGTCGCGCTTCTGGTTCTTATTCTCTGGGCGCGCATGAACGCATTCATCGCGCTCATTCTGGTCGCCATCTTGAGCGCGATCGCCGGCGGCATGGGGCCGGAAGAGGCGCTCGACACGGTCATCGCCGGCATGGGCGGCACGCTCGGCTTCATTGCAGTCGTCATCGGACTGGGCGCCCTGTTCGGCGCCATGCTGGAAGCCTCGGGGGGCGTCACGGTTCTGGCGAACAGCCTGCTTCACAAGCGCGGCGCCGGAACCGGGCGCTGGGCCATGGCGTTGATCGGACTTCTTGCTTCAATTCCCGTTTTCTTCGACGTCGCGCTGATCATTCTGGCGCCGCTTGTCTTCGCATCGGCGCGGCGCGTCGGAAAGCCGGCGATGACCTTCGGCCTTCCGCTTCTGGCGGGGCTTGTCGTCGCGCATTCCTTCATACCGCCGACGCCGGGACCGATTGCGGTCGCGAAGATTATCGGGGCCGATCTCGCCTGGATGATCGTCTTCGGCCTGGTCTCAGGCGCCCTGGCCGCCGCCGTCGCCGGCCCCGTCTTCGCATCGATCCTCGATCGTTTGAAAGCGACGCCTTCGGGGCGCGACCACTTTTCCGGCGCCGAAGCGAATGATGAAGCGCCGGTGATGGGCGCCGGCGCCACCGCGGCCGTTATTATCGCGCCGCTCATTCTTATACTCGCCGGCACGCTCGCGAGAACGATGATCCCGGCGGAGGCTGCCGGCGCGCCGGGGCTCATCCGCAATATTCTCGTCCTTGCAGGCCATCCTTTCGTCGCGCTCATTCTCGCCTGCGGCGGCGCCTATATGTTTTTCCGCGGCGGCCCTGTGACGGCGAAAGCCCGGCTTTCTCTCGCCCTGTCGAAAGCCCTCGAGCCCACCGGCGCGGTCATTCTCGTCACCGGCGCGGGCGGCGCCTTCAAACAGGTTCTTGTTGAAACCGGCGCCGGCGGACAGCTTGCCGAAGCCGCTTTAAGTTTCGGCATGACGCCGATCCTCGCCGGGTATGTGCTGACGCTCCTGATCCGCATCGCGCAAGGCAGCGCGACGGTGGCGATGATCACCGGGGCCGGTCTCGTGGCGCCCTTCGCCGAGAGCGCCGGGCTGTCCGGGCCGGAGCTTGCGCTTGTGGCGCTTGCCTGCGCGGCGGGCTCGGCGGCCCTGTCGCATGTGAACGATTCCGGTTTCTGGCTGGTCGGCCGGATTTTCGGCCTGACGCCGAATGAAACGCTGAGAACCTGGACGGTCACCGCCACACTGGCCAGCGTCGTCGGCTTCGCCGCCATAAGCGTGATGGCGCTTTTTATCTGATGGCGCCGCATGACCGGCATGCCGGACAATAAACCCGCCGCTTTTTAACGTTGAATCCTGTGCGGTGTTTTATTCCGCAGCCTCTTGCGACGGCTTGGCCCAGGCGCGTTTTTCGCCTTTCCGCGGCGCCTGACCGTTGATCCACGGAGACGCTATGGTTCGGGTTTTCGCACCAGAGCGCGTCGGTCGCGCGCTTCAGTCCCTCGCGCCCGCCGCATTTTCCCTGCATCCAGTGTTCAAGCCAGCCATCTTCGGTAAAGAGGCGGCGTAGCCGTCGAAAACGGCGGTTTCATCGTTGACAGGATGGGCGAGCGCCGCCCCCGGTTGCGGCTCACCGCGCCGGCGATCAGCGCTGATCCGGCGCGACGCCGCGGCGTTGATAATATTCAAGAGCGGCGGCGTGAACATGTTCTTTCACCAGCCCCGGCCAGCGTGCCATCTCGCGCGGCGCAGCCGGCAGCACGCTGGAAGCGGCGCCCTTCGCCTCCAGACAGGCGAGGATCGCATTGACGGTTTCATCCGGCGTTGACTCCCAGGCGGCGAGCGCCTGCCGGAAGGAAAGCAGGTTTATCTGCTCGCCGCCGGCGCCGCTAATCGACGAATTTTCGATTTTAAAATCATTCGCTTTATTGATCTCATTGACCGTTTCCGTCTCAACCGGAATCCAGTGCGCGCCCTTCACCTGAAGAAGCTGCGGCGCCATGGCGTCCGGCCCCTCCGCCGTCACGCTCATGATATTCCAGGTTGTCGCGTCAATACGCCCCTCTTTGATCGCCGCGGGCAGGTCGGGCGGAACGATATCGACAATTTCAACGTCGTCGAGAACGCCCCATCCATCCCGCAACAGCGCTTCGGTGAAAACCCGCACCGCGCTGGGACGCGGCGGCGCGCCGACGCTGTTTGCGCCGGAAACGGCGTTCTTCCAAAATGCCATAAGCGACAGCCGGGACGGCGTTATGCCCGATCCGTTCAGCTTCGTGATGGCACCTGTCGTCGGGCCTGAAACCTTCAGCGCGTTTACGCCTAAGTTCGGTCTGGAATTTCAGGTGAATGACAACGTTTTGTTATATGCTCGGCCCAAAGGGGCTTCAAAAGCGGCGGATGCAATATCGGCAGCAGCCAACTCACGCCGTTCACTCCTGAAAAAAATCTGGGCTTTCGAGCGCGAAGGGGGGGGATCCGCCCTGTTCAGCAACCGGCTGCGTCTTAATACGGCCTATTTCCACTACGTCTATAAAGACGTGCAAGCCCAGGACAGCGTTCAAAATCAGAGCCTCATCCGCAATGTCGGCAAGGCGGTCGTCGACGGCGCGATGGGTTGCAGGTCCGTTTCCAATATTGATTGATGCTGGGCGCGCCTATCGAAAGCTTTAAACAGCCGCGCCCGAAACTATGTTTTTGAGCGCGCTCACCGCTTTGGCCGCAGTTGGCCGCAAAGCGCTTTGCAAAACTGGCGATGCAGGAACCCGAACATTCGGAAGCCCTAACCGGCGAATGGCTGCATTTGGGTTTCGCTCGAAAATGCGCGCCGAAATCTCGGCGCCGACCCCGCCGGAAAGATTTGCTTCATGCAGGATGAGACCGCGTCCGCCGCAACGCGACAAGGTCTCGTCAATGGCGTCGTCATCGAGCGGAGACAGCCACCGCAAATCGAGAACTTCAATCTTGATCCCCTCCTCGGCGAGAAGGTCAGCCGCTTCTTCTGCGGCGCGCACGCTCGCGCCCCAAGTGATAAGCGCGGCGTCTTCTCCAGGCCGCCTTACGGCGGCCCCGCCGACAGGCTGCAACGCCCCTTCCAGATTGACGTTCTCCGCATCAAAGTAAAAAGCCCGCGATTCGATGAGAACGACAGGATCGGGATCGTCCACCGCAGCGCGAAGCATGTCGTAGGCGTCTTGCGCGGTCGCCGGCAGGCCGAGCTTGAGGCCTGGAATGTGAAAGAGCAACGCCTCAAGCGACTGGGAATGCTGCGCGCATGAACCGGGCGTCACGCCTTGCTGTGTGCGCACAACCAACGGCGCAGAGGAACGCCCTTCTGTCAGGTAGCGCACATTCGCGGCCTGATTGACGAGTTGATCGAGGGCGACCAGCATGAAATCGGCCCACATGATTTCAACGATCGGCCGCGCGCCTTTGATCGCGCTCCCAACCGCCGACCCGAGTATGGCCGCTTCTGCAATCGGCGTGTCGAATACACGGTCCTCGCCGAATTCGCGCTGCAAATTTTTTGCTGCGCCGAAGATTCCTCCCGCACGCCCGACATCTTCTCCATAGAAAAGAACCTCCGGCCGTGACGCGAGTTCGCGTCTCAACGCTTCGTTCACGGCTTGCACATAAGTCATTTTAACCGGGGAAGCGGCATGGCTGGGCTGACTTGACTGGGTTTTCGTTATCTTCGTTGATGACGGCGAGACCACATGCTCAGCCGCTCGCTCAACATCCGGAAGCGGGCTATTCGCGACGGTATCAACAACTTCATCCAGGTTGCGATCGACCTTAGTCCGAATATCTTGCAGAGTCGCGGCGTCGCCCAAGCCGGATTCCAGTATGGACCGTTCCAGCAGATCGATTGGATCGTTCGCCGCCGCCGCCGCCTTATCGTCCTTGGAGCGATAATGTTCGATGTCTTTATTATAATGGCCCCAAAGGCGCGGCACAGCGCACTCGATCAGTGACGGCCCCATCCCCTCACGCGCCTGGTCAGCGGCAATTGCGATGGTTTCACGAACGGCGAAGGGATCTGAACCGTCTATGGTGACGCCGCGCATGCCGTAAGCAGTCGACCGTTTCGCCAGTCTGTCGATTTTGTTGATCGACTGGTTCGGCGTCATTTCAGCCCAGCCGTTATTCTCACACAAAAACACCACAGGCAGGTTTCTGGCGGCGGCGAAGACAAAAGCCTCATGCAAAGAGCCCTGGTTCATCGCGCCGTCGCCAAAAGTAACGATCGTCACGCCATTGTCTTTGCGAAGGCCGGCGGCCATCGCCGCCCCACAGGCAATCGCCCCGCCCGCGCCGACAATAGAATTTTCTCCAATGAAGCCGCGCCATGGCGCCATCATCATCGCAGAGCCGGCGCGCCCGCCATTAACGCCGGTTGCACGGTGACATATTTCCGCCAGCGCCTCATCGGCGGCGATGCCTGCGGCCAGCGCCCAGCCATGACCGCGATAGGTGCATACAATGTCATCCTTGTCTTGAAGCGCCGCCAGGGCGCCGACCGGCACAGCCTCCTGCCCCGCACACAGATGGACCGACCCCGCAATGAGCGATTCTGCGCTCTGGCTAATATCCAGACAGCGTTGTTCGAACGCTCTTATCAGATACATGGATTCAAAAAAATCGAGGGCGGACCCGAACTCTTCTTTCCCCAAGGCCCTGCATTTCTTCTTATCGGATCCGGCCGCGCTGTCTGACATGGAAATTCGCTCTCAGTACTGATTAATCGCCGGCGGCGCTTGACCGCCAGCCCCTCTTTTCAGCGGCGCACCCTATTGGGGGAGAGAATTAATGTCAATATGTGATACATATATCATATATTGACATTTTTAGACGCGGCTTTTAGGGTCCCCTCATGATGGAGACCTTGCGAGCGTCGCCCTGCAGGGCTCGCCTCACCATCAGTCAAGGCCAGTTAAATGAATGAGGGACACCCCATGCAAAAAATCCACAATCCGAACGGCGCGCCGGCCGCCTACAGCGACGGCATTGAAACGCCCGCAGACGCACGAACGCTTTACCTTTCAGGGCAAGTCGGAATCAAAAGCGACAAATCGATCCCTTCGGGCATTACAGAGCAAACGGAAGTCTTGTTCGCTAATATGAAATCTATTCTCGAGTCAGCTGACATGACCTTTGAGGATATCGTGAAGACAACTGTCTATATGACCAATCCGGACGACTATAAATTGTTCGCCGCAACCCGCTCAAAACTTCTGGGCGATGTAAAACCGGCGTCCACGCTGGTCTATGTAAGCGGGCTCGTTTTTCCTGAATTGCTGGTTGAAGTGGAAGGCGTCGCCGTCAAATAAGGTTGCTTTAGCCGCAACCTCCATGGACAAACCACACTTAATTTAGCTTGCCGCAGAGGTAAGTTTTCTCACATGAAAAGAATGGGCGTCGGCATGTCCAGCACCAAAAACACACACGCCGGGCACGAATACCCTCGCCCTCCTTCAAGATATTCATGGTATGTCGTCGGCGTCGTTACGCTGGCTTACATAGTTTCCTTTGTCGACAGGCAAATCATTACGCTTCTTGTTGAACCGATAAAACAAGACCTGAACCTGAACGACACCCAGATTGGTTTGCTTCAAGGGCTTTCATTTGCACTGCTCTATTCCTTTTTGGGCATTCCGATTGGCGTTCTTGCAGACCGAATAAGCCGGACGCGTATTATCACCGTTGGCATCGTTCTGTGGAGCCTCTTCACCGCTGCTTGCGGCTTGACGAGAAGCTTCGCCACCCTCTTCGCAGCAAGAGTGGGCGTCGGCGTTGGAGAGGCCGCCTTGACGCCATCGGTGCATTCCATGCTCGCGGACATATTCCCGGCGAACGAGTTGGGAAAAGCCATCAGCGTCTACACGCTCAGCATGTATCTTGGATCCGGGGTCGCATTGATAGCCGGGGGCGCTGTCGTAGAATTTCTGACGTCCTACGGTCAAATTCACTTGCCTGTTATCGGGCTTTTGCAGCCGTGGCAAAGCACTTTTTTCCTCGTCGGCGCGCCGGGCTTCCTGGTTGCGTTGCTCATGAAAACGGTTCGCGAACCAAGACGGCAGATTTCGCATTCCTCCGAGGCCGCAGGCCCGTCATTCGGGGCGACGATTGCATATTTGCGCAAACACTTCCGCCTGTTCGGCAGCTTGATTTTGGGGTCGTCCTTACAGACCATGGTGGCGTATGGCGTCATCGCCTGGGCGCCGACGGTCTTCATCCGGTTACACGGGATGAACGCCGCAAATGTCGGACTGATTTACGGATGCCTGATCGCCGCCGCCGGCGCTGCGGGCATGTTGACGGGAGGCTGGCTGTCTTCCTGGCTGCAACGGTCGGGCAAGACGGCGGTAACCGTGCGGTTGGCGATCGCCGGCCTTCTCATTTTTTGGCCGGTGGCTTCGATTTTTCCCATCGTCGGCAATCAGACGCTTTGCTTCTTAGTGCTGGCGATAGCGCTTTTCGCCCAGAGCTTCGCCACCGGACATCTGTTTACAATCTTCCCGCTTATATCGCCGCCGGAAATGCGCGCTCAAGTTTCCGCCCTGCACTTGTTCATAGCCAACCTGATCGGGTTTGGCCTTGGACCGTTCCTGGTTGGCTTTTTAACGGACTATTACTTTGAGGACCCAATGGCCCTCGGCCGATCGCTCGCGCTAGTCGGCGTCGTTGTCACGCCGGCGTCTATAGGCTGCCTGATTTGGTCGATCGCGCCCTACCGGGAATATGAGAAACAAGCCGCCGACCGGGCCGGCGCTTAACGCCCGCCAATTTCTAATCAAAAAGGAGGCCCCCATGACGACGAAAGAAGAACGAAACCAGGAAAAGAAAGTCCGTCCCGGCGCGCCCCTGCCGCCGGAAGGCGAAGGCGGGTTCTCACAAAGCTGGTACCCGATCTGCCTTTCCGCCGAACTCGAAAAAGGCGCCGTCAAGGGAGTCGATTTTCTTGACGGACGCGTTGTCGCGTTTCGCGGCCAGAACGGACAGGCAAAAGTTATGAGCGCCTATTGTCCGCATGTCGGCGCAGACCTATCCGTGGGCGAAGTCATTGGCGACAACATTCGCTGCGCTTTTCATTACTGGGAATACGACCAAACCGGGCAGTGCGTAAAAACCGGTCCTGGCGATCCTCCGCCCAAAATGGCCTGTCTGTTCCAGTTTCCGACAGTGGAGAAATTCGGCATCGTCTGGGCCTTCAACGGCAAGGAGCCGCTGTGGGAGTTGCCGGACCTGACCTACCCGGAGGACGAGCTCGAGATTTTCGCTTACAAATACCCGGAACCCTTCAATTGCGATCCTTGGGTGTTCGCCGCAAATACGCCGGACATGCAGCATATCAAAGTCGTTCACGGCGTGACATTCGGACATGACGATCCGCACCAGTTGGTGGAATGGAGCGAATACGGCCTGGAATACAACTTCAGCGGCGTACACGGAACGGGCGCTGAAATAAATTGGGATCTCGGCATTCGCGGAACAACTTTCTTCTGGCGGACAGGAACTTATGACGGGTGGTGGCTCGCCGCCGTCACGGGCTTTTCACTGCCCAAACCCGGCATGCATGAAGTTTTCGGAGCATGCCTCGTTCGCAAAGGCGATGATGCGGACGCCCAGATGGAAACCGCCAAGTCGCTGACAGTCAGAACTGTCGGTGAGGATAAGGACATTCTGAACACCATTCATTATCGTCAGGGCACATTGACGAAAGCCGACAAATCGCTCGCCCGTTACCTGAAAATGGTTCGGAATTACCCTAGAGCGCACCCGTCAGAAGAGTTCATAAAATAAAGCCTGCTCTAGGCGGTCAATAAGTCCGCCCGGCTCTGCATGAGCGCAGGCCGGGCGCGCAAGTCCGGCCCCGCCTGCAAAACCACATGCTGGAGCCCGTCCCCCTTGCCGGCCCCAATCCGAATGCCGCGTTATCTAAACGGCACCGGACAGGCGCTCCGGCTCTCACGCCCCGATCTCAATTTACAGACCGAGAACGCCTGTGTAATATGGGATAAAGCAAGAAAATCATTGATCAAGAACGCGTCATTCTTGAAATACGCCCTTCGCGCTCTTACCCCCGGCGACAGGCCCTTCATTTTACCTGCCGCACTTGGCCGGCGATAAAGTGATGAAAGGACCGTCTGGTCGCCCCGCCGGATTAGGGACCGTTGAATTAAGGTTGGACATCGTCAATGGATAAAGCCTCCGCCCCAAGCCCTGCTTCTGAAAATGAAGCAGGTAAAAGCACTACGCCGCCGGCAAGCGCAAAGCAGGGCGCCCGCGTGCAATCAGTCGGGAGGGCAGTCAAAATTCTGCTTACCGTCGCGCAGAGCGAGCGCGGGTTGAAGAGCATTGATATTGTAAGGCAAACCGGGCTGCCAAAGCAGGCGACCTATCATCTCGTGCATACGCTTGTCGCGACGGGCATGCTCACGCGAGGTGAAAATAACGCCTATGTCCTGGGATTAACGGCCGGCACGATTGGCGAAGCCTTTCGGCGACAGCTCAGCCCGCCGCAACGCCTTTCCGGTCTCGTTCGCCGCATCGCCGAAGAGACCGGGGAAACAGCCCATGCGGTCGGCTGGTGGGACGGCGAAATCGTCAATCTGTCAACGCGAAGGGGACACAACACGATCGCCGCTGCGGAAGTCGAACAGGGCAACTTCCGGGATGCGCACGCACGCGCCTCCGGCAAATTGATACTGGCTTTCGCGCCCGAGGATGTGCGGGAGCAATATCTGTCGACCCACCCCCTCACAAGAAGAACCGAACATACCATCGTCTCCCTTGAAGCGCTGAAACGCGATCTGGAGACGGCGCGTGAGCAGAAATATGCAACCGATCTGGAGGAATTCACGCCTGGCGTATGTTGTCTCGCCGTCCCTGTCGATGGCGGCATCTCACCCTACGCCTTGACGATTTCATCGCCTACGGAACGGTTTCACAAGAACTTCGATGAATATCTGGCGACGATGCAGAACATCGTCGCCAGCACCGGAAACGCCGGCTGATTGCCTACCGCACACGGAGAATGCGGTAAAAAGGCGTCCATGAGGGCTCGTCAGACGCCTTCGGGTCAGCGTTATCCAATATCCTAGAACTTGTAGCGAGCCGTCGCCCCAAATCTTCGAGGCGAGTTTGGCCAGCCAATATCGGTTGTGCCGCCGCAAAACTCAATCGCACACACTTCCTGCAGATATCTTTCGTTAAACAGATTCTCCGACCACACTTCGAACTGGAACGGGTCAAAGTCGAAGATGATTTTCGCGTTGACCAGATTGACCGGGTCCTGCTTGTCTTCGTTGATGACGTTCCAATAGAGGCCGCGATTATGCGTATAGTCGACGCGGCTGATGACCTCAAAGCTTTCGAACGGAACCGTGTATTGGGCCGAAAGGTTTCCCGAATAACGGTATGACAAGGGAGAGGCGTTGCCCACGTAAAGGCTTGTGCCGTCAAAGTCTCTGATTTCCCCGTCAAGCCAGCCAAAGCCGCCAATCAAATCCAGCCCTTCGGCGATGCGCCATGTAAAGCTCGCTTCCGCGCCATAGAATTTTGTCTTGGGGATCGTTGTCGTGCCCTGATACGCGCCGATCAACGCATTGATCGCCTGATGGGTGTAGTCCGTGCGGAAACCCGACAAGTTGACCGAAGCGTCGCCGTCAAGAAGTTCGACCTTCAAGCCGATCTCGTAATTCTCCGTCTCGTCAGCCTGGTAAATCAGCGGAAACACCGGCGACGGCGGATTGATCCCGCCGCTTCTAAAGCCTTCCGCATAGGTTGCATAGAGCAACAAATCGGGCGTGGGCTTATAGGCGAGCGAGACCTTTGGCTGCACGGCGTCGAAAGAGGCGTCGGTGACGGCCCCTCCCGCCAGATCGTTAATCTGTTCGACATCCTGATTGTCGTAACGAAGCGCCAGCGTTAGCTCCAGATTGTCAAGCAGATCGTAGTTGAGCTGACCGTAAAACGCATAAGCTTTGGTCGTGTTGTCATTCAGCGCCACCGGAATCGCGACGGCGGGATCTAAATCCGGATCAAGCAGATAAAGCGTCGTCGCAAGGTCCGGCGAGTTGTGGAGATAATACGCGCCGATCGTATAACGCAGGCGCTGGTCGGACGGCGAAGACAGCCGAAGATCTTCGCTGATCGCCTCCGCTCTGCGGGCCTGCGCCGCCGCCAAAGTCGGATTGGGAATGCCGTGCCCAAGCTCTTCGAAAAGATCCACCGTCGTCTGCGACCAGGACGTTACGGACGTGATTTTGCCGATCGTCGTCTTATAGTCGATCTTCAAAGAAGCGTCCCTCAGATACCGCGTGCTGTCGCCGTTGATGCCGGATTGCACCGGTATCGAGGTGTTGTTCGGCTCGCCATTCGGAAGCGGAACGAAGTTGCCGCCAGCGTAATACCGCCCATAACTGCCGCGAAGATCAATGCTCAGCGATTCAGTAGGATCGAAAATCAGCCGGCCGCGAATATTGTGGCCTTCTTCAAAGTCTGCTTTCTCATTCAATGTCACATTGTCGATAAGGCCATCGAATTCCGTCCAATTGCCGGAAACCCGGAAGCGCAGTTTTCCTTCGACGATCGGACCCGATGCAACGAATTGAGCGGACTTTCTATTGCCGTTGCCGACCCCCGCCTCAACTGTTGTCTCGAACTCATCGCTCGGCGGCTTGGTGTTGATGATGATCGCGCCGCCAATGGCGTTCCGTCCGTAAAGCGCGCCCTGAGGGCCTTTCAAAACTTCAATGCTTTTCAGGTCAAAGAAGGGCTGGCGAATCTGGTCCGGCGAGGATAGCTGAACGCCGTCGACGACAATTGCGACCGAAGGTTCGCCGTTGCGCACCTGTCCAATCCCGCGAATGTTGAGTGCGACAAGCCCTGCATCTTGTGACGAGATATAGGAAAAGTTCGGAACAAGCAGGCTGAGATCATCGACGCCTTCGATGCCGGCGGTCTCGATTGCTTCCGCAGAGAACAGTTGAATCGTTTCAGGAACGTCAAGCAGGCGCTCTTCTCTGAGACGGCCGGTGACGACAATTGTGTCGTAGGATTTGTCACTTTCCTCCGGGCTTGTCTGTTCCTGCGCCGCCGCACTCGCGACGCTCAACGCCGTGACGCTGGCCGCGCACAAAATCCCGAATAGCGGACGCTGTCTGGACTTTTCCCGCCCCACGCTCCGTAAGAATGGAAGCCTGTTCGCTCCAGCGCTGTGTTGAAAACCATTTATATCATGCATCATTTTAGGCCCCTCGCCCTTTCTCATATGCGTCCACCGCCAAACGCCATGCGCATATGCAGGCGGACGCCAGCCATGCTTTGGCGCGCCCCGCCTCCGCCGGTGAACTGTGCCCCCCCCAGCCATCGCCAACCGGCCTACGGCGCAGCGTAAGCAGAACTCTCACATGCGCAGGCATAAGTGTCAATATCTGATATTTATATCATATTATGATGATTTATGCCTGAAGAAATAGCGCGCATTCTGCGCCTCCCCGGCGCCTCGCGCTTTCCTCGCCGAACAGGCGCGCTTGTCGCTCCAGAGCGGCCCCGCAGCGCCACAGCTTCAAAAGCTTTTCGTATACTGATTATAATTTTCCAGCCCGCGGTCTCGCAGGGCAAGGAAACAATTGCCGCAGGCAAAGCGACACATCCAACACAAACATGCAGAAACGCCGACGCGCGACTATTGCGATCTATCCGCTTTCCCGCCCAGAACCGGCGCCGGTTGCGGCTGCGGCGGTTCAGATCGCGAAAACCGGATTGGCGTGCGCACGCCCGGAACCGTCACCCCATCGTCACGCGTCATGGAAAGCCGCATTCCACGATGAACAATCTGCTTATCTGCAAAAGCGTCAGCGACTGAGTTAATGGGCCCCGCCGGGACGCCCGCCTCTTCCAGCCTCATGAGCAGTTCCTCACGCGTCCATTCGCAGGTTGCGGCGCTAATGATGGCGCTCAACTCCTTGCGCCTGTCCACGCGCTGCTCATTCGTAGAAAAGGCCGGCCCGGGCTCGACGCCAATGACGTCACAGAGTCGTTTAAACTGTTGGTCATTGCCAACAGCCAGAATGACCCAGCTATCTTTGGTGCGAAATGCTTCATATGGCGCAATATTGGGATGCGCATTGCCAATCCGGCGCGGCGCGGCGCCGGATGAAAGATAGTTCATCGCCTGATTGGCGAGCGTCCCAACCATCACGTCAAGCAACGACATGTCTATTTGCTGGCCGAGCCCCGTCCTGGCGCGCTCAGCAAGCGCCGCCTGGATGCCAATGACAGCGTAAAGCCCGGTGAGAATATCGGCGTAGGCGACGCCTATCTTTTCAGGCGGACCGTCCGGCTCGCCGGTCAAGTCCATGATGCCGCTCATCCCCTGAATGATGAAATCATACCCCGCGCGACGCGCATAGGGGCCATCCTGGCCAAAGCCGGTGATGGAGCAATAGACAAGGCGCGGGTTGAGCGCGCTCAGGCTTTCGTAATCAAGACCGTAACGCTTGAGCCCGCCGACCTTGAAATTCTCAATAACCACATCCGCGCCAGCGGCAAGGCGGCGCGCTTCTGACTGTCCTTCCGGCGTCGAAAAATCGATAATGACGGAAGCCTTTCCGCGGTTGGCGGCGTGAAAGTAGGCGGCGTCCCTGGTTCCATCGGCGTTCTCAATATAGGGCGGGCCCCATTTTCGCGTGTCATCGCCAGCCGGGCTCTCGACCTTGACCACATCGGCGCCGAGATCGGCGAGCGTTTGACCGGCCCAAGGCCCCGCAAGAATGCGCGCAAACTCAACGACCTTAAGCCCCTCAAGAGGCGCGCCGCTCACTTAAAACGCTCCAAAACCGGCAATCGCCCGGTCCAGAATGAGCGCATGAACGATATGCGTGTCTTCATAGGGGGTGATCATTTCGGGATTCATCATGTGGCCGAATTCCTATTCATACAAAAGGTTGGACTTAAGATCCGCCAGAAAATTATCGGGGATTTGCGTCTGCGGGATAGTGAAAACAAAAAAGCGCCAGAAAGTGAAGAAGACTTTTCCGCCGCAAACTTACGAACCGGGCGGCGTCTTACGCCTGTCCGCCGCACGGTCAACCCGCCGCCAGCGCCTCAATCCATTACCCCGGCTGATCTGGCTCCCGCAATGTGGAAGCTCCCGCCAAATCAGCTTTCCATCGAAACCAATCTCATGATTACATAAATGGTGGCTGCGCCATCGGGGTTTCGTCACCTTTGCCTCTGACCGGTTCCGGCAAGGCCCGTGTAAAACCCGTCTTCAACTGCGCAATCCGCGCCGAAAAATCGTGACCGTCATCGGGAAGCCGCCATATAAAATGCATAGGGTCGGGCAGGACGACCGCCGCTACGCTTGCAAAGGGTCGCGATGCGGCGCCCCTGCGCCATGACGCCCGAAGACAGTCGATTTCGCGGACCAGCACATCGCTACGCCTGTCATCAAGGCACAGCGTCAAAAAGTACGTTCCGCCATCGGCATATATGCGCCGGCAATCCGGCATGAAAAGATTGAGCCATGGATGTTGCAACGGCGCAACCGGCCATAAGAATGGCGGGCAAATGCCCGCCCTACCGCGCGAAGCGCGCTACTCTTGGGGCCATTCCGACCTTTTGAACCCGCCTGCGCAAAGCAAATGCGACCCGTGAATCTAAATTGTACCGTTCAATTTTTGTAGGTTCGCGCAATTCATCAAAGGCCATACATTTACATGCAAGAACATGCATATAAATTTTCTCCCGACGCCTTGGAAGCAGCCATTTTACTACCTTCAGGTGGCTGCCCCATCGGGGTTTCGTCACACGTTCAGACGGTTGATGTAAAGCCGAGCGTTGTCAGAGCCGATCCGCGACAGGCGGGGCCTGAACGCGCTCTCAGCGCTGTCTCCGGTTAAACCATTCCCACCACGACGCGACATGCCCCGATCTCAGCACATCGGCGATCTTCCGTATAGCGCAAATCCCCGCAATCCTAGGCATCTGCATAGCAGGCGCCAATTGGCGCCAAAATGGCGCCTCGACCGAGGCCGATGGCGCCAGTTTGCACTATCAAAAACCGTGTGCAGACAATACTTTAAGTGAAAGGGGGCGCCAATGCGCCGCTTCGCTTTATCTTGCGAGATATTCGATTCGCGGTCGTTCGGGGGACTGGCCAATGTCGATTGGATCATCATTGCCAACCTCAAACAGAATGTAGTCGTAATCAATCGACTGGGAATCGTACCCGTAAGTGACGAGAAAAAGGTCAGCCGTTTTTCGAAAGAGATATTCAAATCGAACCTTGGCGCCGATGTGAATCGGTGATTCGTACCTGTAGGTCTTTCCCTCGGTCCTCAGGAATATCACCTCTGAATCATTTACATAGCAGAGCTGGGCCTCTACTGGGCCGATATCGCGCCCCTCACCGGCAACTATCATCTGCTCATCTTCGACACAGTTGTCGGGCGGAATCTCATCCGGGATAAGCTGTCCGCCCGCGGCGGATTGTGCGCACCCGTAAAAAGAAAATACGCAACAAATTGCCAGCCTCGTAAGTACGGTTCGCATCAGTCGTCCTCATCCTCTCCGCGTCTTGTTCCGTCGCGCAACCTTGTTTGTGGATCCACTCGAGGCCCATTCGGGCCTTCCAGGGTCTCAAAATGTAGATGAGTGTCGCCTTTTGAAGGCGTATTCCCCGTGCGGCCCACTGTGCCTATTTGATCGCCCGCTTTTACCTTTGTGCGGTTCTCGACGGTGCGATCTTTAAGATGATAATAACGAGTAACCGAACCATCAGGATGGTATATTTCAAGGGCCGTTCCGGCATTGTCATCGTCGACGTAAACGGCTGTACCGTCTCCTGCTGCGACAACCCGATCACCTTCTTCGGCCACAAGATCGTTGGCCCCGTGTTCACCGCTGCCTCGACGGTCGTGGAAATCGCCTCCGCCCTCACCGGGCTTATCGGCTTCGTTTATTTCGCCCGAACTATCGGGAACGGGGTCAATGCAATCCCCAACTTCACCATCTGGACCCGTCGTATTGACACATAGACCAAGCGGATCTGTGAAATTCACCGGATCATTTGCGACATAGGCGTAGAGATTCATCTGATCCTCATAACCGATGGGGTCGGTCTGGAGGAAACGTCCGGTCTCGGGATCGTAATACCGGGCCTTGTAATAATAAAGCCCGGTTTCGGGGTCGAGCTTCTGGCCGGTAAAACGGAATGGAAAACCGGCGTTCCCTTCCCCGCCCGAAATGCCGTAAGGCGAGTACGCATAGGTTTCTTCAACGGCGCCCGCCGAATCCGTCACCGCGATTACCGAGCCCAACCGGTTCTGATGCGCCCAGCGCTGACAGGCGGTGTCGGAAGTTTGCGTGCATTCGCCCGACAGCGTGTAATCGATCATCAGGAAGGGTTCGTCCACAGAGCCCGGCAGGCGAAGATAACGGCGGAGAACCGTTCCCGAACCGTCGGTCTCCAGAATTTCCTGATCCGCCGCGAATTCCGTGTCTTCTTCGGTCAGGTAGCCGAGCCCGCCCATATAATAGAACTGCGAAGTCGCGCCTGAATAGGTTTTTTTCGACCTTGCCCCGTCGGCGTAATAGTCATAGTCCGCCGTCGCCCCGCCGCCGCCAAGCCCAGAGGCCCCGCGCAAGACATTCTCCGCATCATAACTGAACGTGCGGCCATGATGGTCCGCCGTAAGATTTCCGTTGTCGTCATAACCAACGGGAACGCCGTCTACAGTCTCATATTGGTTGAGGCCGTTCGCCTCGTAAGCATCGACGCCGCTCAGCGCCGGCGTCCACTTGAACGCCGCATCCGAAACCGTCTCGCTCAAAACCTGCCGCACGCCGTTATAGCTAAAATCGTAAGCCAGTTCCGGCTCATGGGAATTGGGGGATTCATCGCACTGCGCCGGGCGGTCGCCGGCAAAATTCCATTCATGGCAAAGAATATCTCCTCGCGGCGAATGGCCGTATGTCGCCGCGAGCGAGAAACTGTTCGGCATATAACGCAGGAATTTGCGCCTCGATAAATCGTCATAACCGACATGGGCAAACTCACGGATATATCCTGTATCGGCGGGGTCGTTCACCTGGCGCGCACGCACCACACGGTTCAGCGCGTCATAGGCGTAACGCAAGACAAAGCCGTCAGGATATGTCAGATGCGTCAGGTTATTGGCCGCGTCATATTCATATGAAACAGCCATGGCGCCGTCATGCTTCTGCCAGACAATGCGGCCGACCGCATCGTAATTATAGCTGAGCGTAACGCCGTCATGGGTCGCCGTCAGCCGACGGCCCGCCGCATCATACGTGTAGGAATGGCTGACCGTGCGCCCGCTCGCGGAATGGGTGGGCGCGCCGGGAACCAGCCGGTCCGTGAGCCGCCCGAGGGCGTCATAGGTATAATCGATTGTCTGGTCCGCACGCGTGCGCTTTGTATCCATAAAGCTCAGCGCATCGTAAACGACCGCCTCATAATCGCTTGCCGACCATTGTCCGGTCTGGGTTTTCGAAGGAAAATATGTATGCGTGCGGCGGTCGAGGGCGTCATAGTCGTATTTGGTGACGTTGCCGTTCGCATCCGTCACGGTATCGGTCTCGCCGGTCGGCGTATAGGCGGTCAGTCGATAACATTGCTGAAGATAGTTATTTTCGGGATCATAGCTCGCCCGCATGGCGGCGCAATCGAGCGTGGATCCGCTGCCGTCATTCGCTCCCGCCCATGCCTTGATCACCTTTGCAGGCCGGCCCATTTCGTCATAGACCGTGCGCATTTTGCGCCCCGCCCCGTCGACTTCGACAATGGGGCGGTCGGCGGCGTCATAATAAGTGTAAGAGGTAAAATCGTCCGGATCGGTCACCGAAAACAGCCGTAAGGAAGCGTCATACTCGTAATCCGTCACCGCGGCGCCTTGCGTTTCAAGATCCTTGTTGCCCCATATGTCATAGGCGATGACCGTATCGGCGCCGATAGGCGCGTCGATCAGGGTCGGATCACCATCTTCGGGATCGCCATAACCCGAGCGCGTTGTCGTCGTAATATTGCCGAGCGGGTCGGTCATTCGGACCTTGTTTCCGGCGAGATATTCATATGTCGTCGTCGCAAGCGGTGCGACTGTCTGGCGGGTTTCCGTCTTTCGGCCGAAGGCGTCGTAATCGGTTTCGACGCCCGCGACCGCCGCGCTCGTTCCCGACGGAAAGGATTCAAAAGTCACGCGATTGAACGCGTCATATTCTTTGCGCACATAGGAAACAGCGCCAGGCAGAGTCGTGTCTTCACGCTTTTGCAGGGTGAGACGCAAGCGTCCGTCGAACGTGTTGGTTATCTCCAAACGGTCCTGCGTGATCGTTTGAATGAGAACGCCATTCGGATAGGCGTAGGTAATGTTCGTGTCCGCCACGGCGCCGTTGCCCGTAGGCGGCTCAATCTTCGTGAGCCAGCCAGCGCCGTTATACTCATATTCCGTCACATAGCTGCGCTGATTGGTCTCGCTGGTCACCCAGCCATTATCGTCCACGACGCGGGAAAACGTCGTTCCATCCGGGAGCGACACCGACTGTGGAACGCCGCGATGATAATTCGCGAGCGTGGTGACCGCGAGCGTGGTGACATTGCCTACCGCATCCTCATATGTGTGAAGCCGGCCCTTGGCGTCGCCTGACGAATGATACGTAAACGTCGCTGCACGTACGCCGAATTTATCCAGCCAGAGCGGATGGCCGTTTGAGTCATAGGCTAGATGTTCGAACTCCTTGCCGTTGCGCGTTAACGTTTCCCGAAGGCCGAGGATCCAGTTCGCCGTGTCATGATGGTAAGTAAGTTCGCTCACGCGGATTTGGGAGGAAACATTCGCCTCGCGCTCAATGCGATACGGCTTTCCGTAGTCGAAATTGGCGGACGTGCGGTCATTATTGTAAAATAACCGCGTTTCGTAGGAATCGCTCCCCCGCAAAATTTCTACAAGCGACTGGTGATAGGGCTTGAGGGAAGTCAGGGCCATTTCCTCGACAAAGGTCGAGCCCGGCGCGCTCTCCGCGGAATACTCGTAGGTCTTGATCTCGATGGGCGTTGCGTCGGCTGTGTTCTGGAAGGTTTCCTCCACTTCAAGCAGCGCCGCCTCAGCCAAGCCGTTCACGAAGGGCTGGCGGTGATAATAGACTTTCTTTGAGCCGTCGGGACGCGTAATGGCGGTCATATTGCGGTCGTTGGCGGGATCTGGCCCGGTGGCGTAGTCGTAATCCCACGCTTCTGTCGACGCGCCGGGACTAGTCAGCGTCTTCTTCGTCACCGCCATGACGTCGGTCAGGCGGGGCAAGATGTTTCCTTTATTCGTGTTCGGGCAATAGGCCCCGTCGGAGGGGCCTGTCCGTCGTCAAATAAGTATGGACGCTTGAGGGGATTTGCGTAACGGAGGATTTCTGGTTCATCGTAGCCCATCAAGGGAGCGAAGATGAAACAGCAATCCGGGCCGCGAGAGACGGCCGAACAGCATGTAAAGAACATCCGGCGCGCGACGCGGAAGAAGTATTCGATTGAGGACAAGATCAGGATCGTCCTATCGGGCCTTCGCGGTGAGTATTCGATTGCCGAACTCTGCCGCCGCGAGAACATCGCGCAGAGCCTCTATTACACGTGGTCGAAGGAGTTCCTCGAAGCCGGCAAACGCCGTCTGTCTGGCGATACGGAGCGCCAGGCGTCGACAGGTGAAGTGAAAGACCTGCGTGCTGAGATGAGCGATCTGAAAGAGGCGCTCGCCGAAACCCTGCTCGAAAACCGGCTGCTTAAAAAAAGCATGAGCGGGGTTGGGGAGTGATTGGACGGGAACCAATCACGAGGCATGAAATATCCGGCAACTGAAAAGCTTGAGATCATCCGCCTGGTTGAAGAATCGCGTCTGCCGGTGCGCCGCACGCTGGAAAAGCTCGGCGTATCCAAGAGCGCCTTCTATCGCTGGTATGATCTCTACGCCCGCTTCGGCGAGCAAGGCCTTGAGGACCGGCGGTCGGGTCCTAGCCGCGTGTGGAACCGCATCCCGGATGACGTCCGCAAAGACGTTCTCGACATGGCGCTGGATCAGCCGGAGCTGTCGCCCCGGGAACTGGCGGTGACGTTCACGGACGAACGCGCCTACTTCCTCTCGGAAGCCAGCGTTTACCGGCTTTTGAAGGCCCACGATCTCATCACCAGCCCGGCGTTTAACGTCATCAAGGCGGGTAATGAGTTCAAGGACAAGACCACGGCGCCGAACCAGCTCTGGCAGACCGACTTCACTTATTTGAAGGTCATCGGCTGGGGGTGGTTTTATCTGTCGACGATCCATGATGATTACTCGCGCTACATCATCGCCTGGAAGCTCTGCACGACGATGAAGGCGGACGATGTGAAAGATACGCTGCAGCTGGCGCTCGATGCCTCAGAACTTGAGGCGGCCAACATCGAAAACCGGCTGCGTCTGCTCTCTGACAACGGCCCGTCCTATATCGCCGGCGATCTCGCTGAATGGCTGGGGGAGCGAAAGATCGGCCATGTGCGCGGCGCGCTGAACCATCCGCAGACGCAAGGAAAGATCGAGCGATGGCATCAGACGCTGAAGAACCGCATCCTGCTGGAGAACCACTTTCAGCAGGAAAGCCTCGAAGCGGCGATCGATGCCTTTGTCGGCTACTACAATCACCGGCGATATCACGAGAGCCTGAAGAACCTCACGCCCGCGGACGTCTACTTCGGACGTGGGCAGACGATTTTACTGGAGCGAGAAAAAATCAAAAGGAGGACATTTGAAAAACGGCGGTTGCAGCACGCCAGATCCGCTGCTTAAACTGAAACCAGAGATGAGCCAGAGACTCCAATAGCAAATCCCCTCAAGCGTCCATACTTATTTGACGACGGACAGGAAGCGGCCCAGAACACCGCTGGCGTGGACATTTGTTTCAGCGAAGTCTGATGGCTGCGCGAGCCATCTATCCAGACTCGCCCGCAACAATCCTATCACCGTTCGGGTCTAGCTCGACTATCTCTAAATCTAATCGCTCCAATTCAGGGAAGATAGACGTTTTGTCTCCGACAACAACAAAAATCATATCCTTTACATTGAGGTGCTTTTTCGCGAGGCCATTGAGTTCACTACGGTTTATAGATGAAAGTATCGTTTTTTGCTCATCAACAAATTTTTTGGAAAGGTCATAAGTTTGAATTTTGCTCAAGAAACCAAGTTTCTGCTCAGGCGTTTCAAATTTTAAAGCATTAATTCGGCCCATAGCGCTTTGTGCAAACTGAAGCTCATGGTCGGTCGGCCCTCCCTCAACATACTTGACAATTTCCTTGATGATTTCACGAATGGATGCGTCGGTAGCATCCGTGCGAACGCTCGCGGATGCGAGAAAAAAACCGTATTCTTGCTCGCCGTGAAATTGCGAGGAGATTCCATAGGTATATCCTTTGTCCTCACGCAGATTAAGATTTAAACGACTATTAAACGCGCCGCCAAGCGGAAAGTTCAAAATTTGCAGACGATATTGCTCCCCCGTCGCGTCGAAAGGGAGGCTATGCTTTCCGATAATTATTTGAGATTGTTCTGCATTCGGCCTGTCGATAAAATAAAGCGTTCTACCTTCAATTTCTGGAAATGGCATCAGCGGCGGCGCATCCGGCGCCTCGCCACGCCACTCCGCAAAGTGCGTCATATTTTTTAATAACGCTCGTTTGTTAAGGTCGCTAACCACGACAATTTCAGCAGCGTTCGGTTTGTAGTAAGTGCTATGAAATTCAACAACATCATCCAGTGTTATATTCGCCAATGTTTCTTCCGTACCGATATCCATATTAGAAACACTGTTTTTCTCCCCGAGAAGGAGACGGCGGAACGTTCGACTAGCCGTTCGCCCTGCGTGCTTCTTTTCGTCGCGAATTCTTTCCAACTGTTGAGCTTTGACTCTCTCGAAATCCGCATCATCGAATTTGGGAAACAGCAGCTTCTCGGCGGCGATTTCTATGGTCTCGTCAAGGTTTTTCGTCAGGCTCTTCAATGTGAGTGTTGTTTCCATCGCGCCTGACGTAATCGCCATAAATGAACCCAACTTCTGCAGCCGGTTGGAAAGTTCTTCAGCCGTAGATTGTGTTGTCGCTTCGTTGAGCATTGCAGCAGTCAGCATGGCCAGTCCCAACTTGTCGGCCGGTTCAGCCCTCTGCCCAGCCTTAATTCGAAACATCAACACGGTTGTCGGTGTCTCATTATTGACTGCCCCGAGCACCGCGATCTTATTTTTGGTGCGCCCCGTCCATAACTTGGGAACCGGCGCAAAGAACGCCGGCTCAGCGGCAGGTTCAATACTACGGTCAAATTCATCTACAGGCGTTCGATACTTCAGTTTGCTCTTATCTACGGTAGCGTATTTTGGAAGTTTCCGTTTATACCGAGACCAATTGTCAGCGTGCGCGACTTGTTCTGGTTTTCCATTTTCTACGACGCTAGCGATAACGGCTGGCTTATTCTTAATGTATTTTCGGTATACCCGCATCACATCATTTTTTGTGACATTCTCCAAACGTTCAATATCGGTTCCAATTTGGTTCGGATTGCCAGTGAAAGTCTCGTTCGCAGCTAATTGGCTTACTTTCCCATTGACGCTTTCAAGCTCATAGACCATGGGAGCAATCAAACCGGCCTTCGCGCGCGCGAGATCATCGTCCTGGACGCCGCGCGCTTCAAATTCTGAAAATGTATCTCGAATAATCGTCTCAAGGTCGCTTAGCGTTACGCCGTCTTGCACGTTAGGTTTCGCGACAATGACAAACTGACAAGCAAGTTCTTGGCAATATTGAAATGCGTTCGCACGAACAGCCAGTCCGGTTTTTACAAGGTTTTTGTAAAGCAACGATGTTTGGTGCTGGCCGATAATCGAGGCCAGAATGTCAAGCGGCGCTTCGTCGGAATGGCGGGCATAACTGCCTGGAAACACCATGGTGAGTTGTGGCAGCGACACATTGTCTTCGAAAGAAATATAGCGATCCTCGTTGAGAGTAATCGGTTGCTTTTCCGGCGCCTCGACCTCCGGCCCTCGTGGAATAGAACCGAAATATTTTTGCACCCACGCGAGCGTCTGCTCTCGATCAAAATCGCCTCCGATTGTCAAAGTCGCATTATTAGGCCCATACCATCGCAAGAAAAACTCTTTCAAATCGTTGACGTTGACGCGATCAAGATCTTCTACGTAACCGATCGTTTGCCACGAATATGGGTGCCCTTCAGGAAATAAAGCTTCCGCGATACGTTCAGGCGTTAGCCCGTAAGGAACATTGTCAACACGCAATTTACGCTCATTCTTTACTGTGGCTCTTTGTACTTCGAACTGTTCCTGGGTCACCGCGGGCAATAAGAATCCCATACGATCTGATTCTAGCCATAACATTTTTTCCAATTGGTTGGCTGGCACAGTCTGATAGTAATTTGTGCGATCGCTATTAGTTGTGCCGTTCAGAGTTCCACCGGCCTCAGAAACGATTCTAAAATGTTGGTCATCGCCCACATTCTCCGACCCCTGAAACATCATATGCTCAAAAAGATGTGCAAATCCAGACTTGCCAACTTCCTCTCTGGCTGAGCCAACGTGGTAGGTCACGTCTACATGAACAATCGGATCAGACTTGTCCTCATGCAAGATTACTGTCAGCCCATTCGCGAGTTCATATTTCTCATAGGGAATAACGATTTCATCAGATTTTTTGGTAACTTTTTCAATCAAACGAACGGCGTCGCTTGCAGTCGCCGGCTGCGCGACAACAAGCGCACCGATAATTCCGACGACGATTTCTCCCAAGCAACTAATGCGCCTTGACATTAAAGCTTCCTTTCATATTTATTTTCTTTGTACTGAGCATTGCTCTTTATTCCGGCCAACCCAGACCTTGAAGCACGCATACTACGACTCGCGAGCAAGGTTTCATTGCGCACCCCGTTAAGACAGCTAAGGACACGTTGAAGATGCGCCACCCGGACAAGCAGGGGCAGCCAGATTAAGATCACCAGTTTTTGGTAACGCCGATCGAAACAAAGCGCCCCATCGCACTAGCGTTAACCGGGTCAAATTCGATATCACCAGGAATAGACGACCTGACGAAAGGAGGTTCCGAGTCAAAAAGATTGACGACATTGACCGCAAATCGCGTTCCGCCAAGCAAGCCCACGCCGTCGGCGACATAGGCGGCGCTTATATCAACCGTCGTCCAGCTTTCGACTTTTTCATCCGCATATCCAAAAGGCCTGCCATTGCGGTAGGAATCCACATAGTTGAAAAATGCTTTAACGTTGACGCCGGAGCGCCGCCAGGAAAGCTGATTGCGGAGTCGGAAATCTACAGGCCTCATAAATTTGTTGATATCATCGGTAAACGGCACCGCCGCAACGGGACGCACTCCCTGCTCGATGATAAAGTTCCCGGCAAAACGCGCTTCGAATTCATCTCCACGACGAGTTTCAAAACGATAGCCGATATCGAAATCGAGCCCCTTACTCCGGGTCTGAGCTATGTTGGTTATCCGCTCATCGCCGATAACGGTAACCGGCTCTCCCGCCAGGCCAAAAATCGGCCGCAAATCGAAAACAAATACTGGCGCGGCGAGGCCCAAAAAATCGTCCACTTGCGCATCGAACGCTGCAGCGCCAACAGCATCGTTTGGACGGCGGTTTATAAAATCGGCTAATATCTCTTCGTTGGACAGGTCTAATTGGATGCCCGCAATACGGTCTTCAAAATCGATACTGTAGTAGGTCACAGATGCATCAAGACCGGGTATGAATGCAGGGGATAAATCAACTCCCATCGTAAAGTTTGTTGATCGCTCCTGCGTCACTTCTGTCGAGCCGAGCAAGCGCAATATGATTGACTGGCCTGGGGTTAAAGGATTTGCCGCCAATGGATCGGGTTCCAAATCAACAATCACACTTGAGATAGTATCTGACTCTGCCTGCTCGAGAAGGTTGGGCGCTCGATAGGATTTCCCCCAAGAGCCACGCAATTTAAACCCGTCAACGATAGTCCAGTCGACGCCAACTTTCGGAACGACCTCGCCGCCGAAATTTTCGTACGAATCGTAGCGCGCGGCGACGCTAACATTAAAGGCTTCAACGAAGGGCATGTCATTGCGCGAGCTGACCAACGGCATGTAAAATTCGCCAAAGCCCGACCAGATATTTTGTTTATTTTCGATATCCGAAAGCGATATGCCGGAGCTGGTTAGATCAGACGTGAAATCATCGCGACGCCATTCCGCACCTAGTGCAAGCCGCGTTGAACCGCCGGGCAACGAGAATAGCGGCCCCGAGCCCTCACCACGCATAGAGGTCGTTGTCGAATGCGATTGAAATATAGTGGCAGAAGCGAGGGTTTCTGAAAGATTATCACGAGTCGACCAAGAACCCGTCAAACGCGCTGTCCAATTCTCGCTCACATCATAATCAATCCCTCCATAAAGGCTGAACTGTTCCGCCTCAAAGGGATTGATAATATCCGGTGTTCCTTGCGCTGGCGTACCGCCGTCGCGGGTCAGGTAAAGCCCGTTGAAATAGGCGGTAAGATCATCTCCCAGCTCTTGGCGTGCTGTCAGTGTAACATTGTGATCTGTGCCACCCTGCAACCAATGCGTTCCGGGAAATAGGATTCCGCGCTCGCGGGTCGCTTCGCGATCGGCGTTGAACACCGGTTTTTGCTTATCGAAAGTATAATTGACAATAGCGTTGCCGCTTCCCCATCCTGCTCCCAGACTTTGAGATGCGCGATATTGCGTTCCGCCGCCTTGCGTCGATGTTCCCCAAAGCAAGTCAGTTTCCGCTCCCCGCACATCGTCACGCAAAATAATATTTACAACGCCACCGACGGCATCGGCGCCATAGATGGCCGACGCGCCGTCAGGCAAGATTTCAATCCGTTCGACCATGGAGGAAGGGATGGCTGAGACGTCAGCAGCGCCAACTCCTGATAATGAGCCGGCAGATACGCGCCTGCCGTTGATCAAGACAAGCGTATTTTCATCTCCCAACCCCCTAAGATCGATAGATCGATCCCCGGTTAGGCCTGAAATTTCGGACGACAGGTTCTGCGGTATTGTTCGCAAGAAGCCTGAGAGCGTCGTTTGGCCGGAGTTTAAGATGTCTTCCCTTTCGAAGACGGTCACCGGCGAGCCCGCGGGCGCAACCCCTTTGATGCTCGTCCCGGTGACTACAATTATATCAGGCTCTTCTTGATCTTCATCTTCCTCGTTTGTTTTTCCGCCTACTCCCCGAACATCATCTTCCTGATCCACCTGAGCCACGCGAAAGGTGCGGGCCTCATCGGCGCCGGCCGATGCGAGGGTTATGGTGTAGGCGCCGTTTGACAGCTCGTTGAACTTGAGCCCGGAATTCACGAGAAGCTTGTTCAGCGCTTCTTCCGGCTCCATTTCGCCTTTGACCGCCGGGGCCATCTTGCCTTCCACGAGATTTCGCGGCGCAGCGACGGCGAGGCCGGATTGTTCGTTGATAGCCAGGAGCGCTTTAGCGAGCGGTTGCGCTTCGATATCGAATTGCCGTTCGCCTTCAGCAAATGCCGGTGTTACGGCCACGGACAGCGCGACCATGGATGCCGCGCCAACAAAAATTCCCTTATATTTAGTTCCTGTCATGATGATCGCCCCTCTCGACGGTTTATTTGCAACTAAGCCGCCGAAGCGCGTCACCCCTGCTCCGCCTTTCCGGCTTCTTAACTACGACGGGGAGGCGTCCCTCGCGTTCCAAAAATTTTCATCGAACCGTCAAATTTTCATAACGTAGCGCGAGCCATTTCGATCAGCGGCGACGGATGACGATTTCCCGCGAGCCTGTCCGATCGACTTTGACCGGCTGGATCGACTCGACCACATCAAAGAACTGATCGACGTCAGAGGTCTGGAAGGCGAGCGTCGAGCGCAAATCCCCGACATCGGACGATGCAATTCGGACCGGCTTATCATAGTAGCGGTTCAGATCAGCGACGATTTCGGCGAGGCTCGCATCCTCATAAGCGAGCCGGCCCTCGCGCCAGGCGCCAGGCGGCGCCTGTTCGACCTGCCGGACTTCAGGCAGCGCAACGCGCCGCGCAGACGAGACGCGCTCGCCGGCGATCAGCACCTGTTTTCCAATATCGGCGACCTCGCCGCTATCGATCATTCGCTCAATATTGTCCGGCTTCATCACCTCGACGACGCCTTCGAGAACCGACACATGGACGATCTCGGCGCTGCGCTTGACGTCGAATTTTGTGCCGACGACGCGCACAAGCGTGTCCTGGGCTGCCACGAAAAACGGCCGGCCCGGATCTTTCGTGACCTCGAAAAACGCCTCGCCTTCTAGCAGTGTCACGCGCCTTGCGGTCGCTGTGAAATCGGTCGTAACTTCGGATTTCGCGCCAAGCGTAATGACCGTTCCGTCTTCGAGGGTGACGTCCCGGATTTCGCCAAGCCCGGTCGCGTAGTCGGACGTTGCGACCTGCGCCGACGTCGATGGCGGCGCAAACAACGCCGTATAGGAAATGACGCTGACAGTTGCGATCACGCCAAGCGCCAATGTGACGGCGAGTGCAGGTTTGCGCAGCCAGTCGGCGATCAGCACGGCGAGCCCGCGCTTTCGGTCAAGCGCCTCGTCAAGATCGACGCCGGCTTCGAACGCGACATAGTCGAGGTCGCGATAGACCTGCTCGAATTCGCGATAGGCGATTTTGCGAGCGCGGTCGCCATGGAGCCACACTTCGAAGGCCTCGCGAATCTCACGCGTGACTTCGCCCGAATGCAAAGTTGTGAACCATTCGGCCGCATCGCGCTCCAGCGCTTCCTCTTTAGAGAGGCCGTCCTCGTTATGGTCGACAGTTTCCGTCATGAATTCCTAATTCACTTCCTTCGTCCGTTGCTGAGCGCCAATCGTTTTTGTCGCTTCAAGGCAACCACGAGCGCCGCTATCCCAGCATTCATGTTCCGGCTAATATCGCCGGCGGACCATCCTGTTTCCTCGCTGATCTCGCGATAGCTTTTGCCTTCAACACGGCTCATCGCGAGGATCACCTGCTGCTTATGCGGTAATTCCTGCATGGTCGCGATCAATGTCTCAAACCGTTCTTTTGCAACTACGACGCGCTCGGGCGTAATTTCTTCCAACCGCAGCTCAGCGTCGAGGGCGATTTGCTCGGCGATATAGGCGTCGGCGACCTTGCCGGAGCGCTTGGCGTCGAGCACCAGGTTACGTGCCGCGATGAAAATGAAGGAGCGCGGATCCTTGATATCCTGCGGGTTCTCGAGAGCGGCGTATTTAGCAAATGCCGATTGGACAACGTCTTCTGGTTCGGGCGGTCCGGACCCGAATGATTTCCGGATATTTGCGACAAGGGCGGCGAAATGCGCGCGATAGAGGTCGTCAAGGCGGTTGTCGGCGGTGACTGACGAGTCACCTTTCCCGACGGCCGTTTTGTTACGACTTATCGACTTCGACTTTCGCAACCGCGCGCTTAACCTCCTCAGAAAGGCGGCATCGTAGATTGCAGCCGCCTAGGGGAACAAGGAATTTCCATGCATCATTGGGCATTTTAACAAATTGGTTGGCTTAAAGGACACAAATTGAGGCGTGCGCGCAACGAGAGCAAAAAAATCACCGGTCGAACAGTTAAAGCTTGGAACGGAACTGCGCTTCATCCGTCTTTGCGCCCATAACAGCGACGCAATCCTAAGTCGCATTTGCTCGATTTGGAGTAAATTCGGACCTGCGTCGTCATTAATGTGAAGGGAGCTTCCCTTCGCCCAATAATAAGCCCTCGGAACTAAGGTTCGCGCCACCCCAATCCCTCCGAGCGGCGCGGGTCTTTTTTGAAGAGACGCCCCACCTTCTGCTATTACTAGAATAGTCACTTTATTGCAGGTATTAAGTAGCCAAGATCTATCTTAGTCTGCATGACGTTTATGGCTCATGGCGGACATTGACTAGGCACTGTTGACGAAGTGCCGAAACCAGAGCCGGATCGAGGCGCGATGGATGAAGCCGAGATAGCTTTCGGCGCTTTTGTCGTATCGGGTCGCGAGGCGGCGTGAGCTGCGCAGCTTGTTGAAGCACCGCTCGATACGGTTTCTCAGCGTATAGACGAAGTCTTCGATCTGGATAGGATCCTTACGGTTTTTGCGAGCCGGGCCGGCGGGCGGCCGCCAAGGAAGGCAGGCGGCGGCGCGCATCCGACCGCCCTGCTCCACCGTGAAACCGGAACGCAAGCCCAACGCAAACGCACGCCCGCCGGTCAGCTCCGACCGCAAGAGAGGGAGGCCGGAGAAAGCCACCTTCAGGCCGCACCTGTTTGATGACGCCAAAAGCCCCTCGGGGAAACGCCGAATATGTGGCGAAAGGCGTCTAGCTCAGCGCAAAAAGAGGATATCCAAAACAAAAGCAGTTACGTCGCCAACATCCTCTTAGCGGTCGTTAGCCATCCGACCATCATGCTCCATAATGGCTACTTGCAGTAATTTTTCATACTTGCAGCGACAAAACGACACTAAAGCTCTATACTTTCGGCGAGCGCCAATGCGTCTTCGACTTCCACGCTTAGATACCGAACGGTGCTGTCGATCTTCGTGTGGCCTAACAACAATTGGACAGCCCTCAGATTTCCAGTTTTCCGATAGATTAATGTCGGTTTGGTTCTTCTCATTGAATGAGTCGCATACGATGATCGGGGCAAATCTATCTATCCAATCCATCGTTGGACCAGTCTTGCGTACTGCCGTGTGGTCAGATGCTTGTTTCGATCTTTTCTGCTTGGAAACAACCAATCGTGTGAGCGTAGCTTCTTAAAGTTGCTCCATTCGTCAATGGCTTCACGCGTACACTTTGTCATCTCAAATTGAACTGGATTTCCGGTCTTGCTTTGTAGCATCTTCGCGCGACTTCGAATTTCGCCACCTATTCGTAAATCTGAAACCCGTATTCGCAAGAGATCGCAGCCCCTTAGCTTGCTATCAATCGCTAAATTGAAGAGCGCAAGATCCCTCTTATTATTGCCAAGTTGCAGGCGCACCCGGATTGCCCATGCTTCCTGCGGCTTGAGCGGTGTCTTTTGGCCGACAAGTTTTCCCTTGTTCCAAGGAATATGGTTTTCCTTTGCTTTGGCAATCGCCATATTCAACTCCTACACTCTGGGAACTAAACATGTAACAGATCGATCACTCATTTCCTGGAGTAAGTTAAGTGCATTGCCAATTCCGCTATCACACACCGGCAATTAACAAGAGAATTCCGCTTGCGTTCGGGCGATCTCCTCCCAGTCGGCTTGCGAAGATTTGTTTGATGCAGCGTCACGTGGCTTATTCGCCGTCCGGCGCGGACGCCGCCGCGGCTGTTTCCGTGCCGCATCCAGAGCCTATTGCGCGCGAGTGATTGCATCCTCTTTCTTGATCTCCTCTTTTAACCATTCGGCATATTGCGCAACCGATCCCGCCCGCGCATCGACGACGGTTTTCGTAATCTGCATCGTTTGCTTGTTTTCCAGCAGTCGGACCTGTCGTTCGGCCTGTTTCAGCGCGTTTTCCATCATTTCTTCAAACCGCGCTCTCTGATTTGCCGGCAGCGCATCTAACTGACCCCTGTTTTGCTCAAATTCCCTCCGCGCCTCGGCGAGATCCTTTCTCGCCTTCGCCAGATCTTTCTGGTCCTTCTTACTGATACTCGGCAGGCCTAGCGTCATCGTCGTCTCATGAGGGATGAGCATCGTCGTATCGCCGCCATTCATGCTTTTCAGATATTGGTGCTTGCGGTCGATGCGTTGAATGAAGAACGGTTCGGACTTGCCTTTCCTTTTGGCGACGCCGTCGAACCGCATGCCAAGCGCAATATGACGGTCCTTGTCAATCAGCAAGCCGACGGAATTGATGGTGTAGTCAACGCCGTCAGCTTCTTGCGTTGCGTTGAGGCCATCCTGAAACAAAAAGTAGGCTTCATGCCCGTCGGCGCTGACGGCGTTCACAAAGTCCGCTTGCGCAGCGAACTCTTTTGCGTCCGACGCTGTGTCTTTTACCACCTGTATCTGCTTTTCCGGATCATCGACCAGGGCCTCTTTCACACCCTCCGCCATGGCGTTCAGCCCCAACTCGAACACGATCAGTTTCTCTTTTTCATCGGATGTGAGCGTACGTCCCTGACGGCCCGCCTCTAAAACCGCGATCAAATAGACGACCTCGCCGGTAATGCTGTACATTGTGAAGCCGGCGTGAGCCATCATGGAGCCCATTCCATAACCCCCTCCATTAACCGGTCCCATTTGATCCATCGCCTTCATGGCGGCTTCGCCGGGATTGACTTGCCGAAAACCGATCGTTCCCCCGGCATCGCCCTTGACCGCTTCGAAATAAAGAAACGCGTCAGGCGTGTTGGGGATGCCAGTCGTTTCACGAATGAAAAAACCCTCGATTCCGTTCATGCGCGCCGCCTCGCGCTGTTGCATGGTCTCGAATATTTCGGCGGCGGTTTGCGCGTTCGCCGCGGGCGCGAAAAGCATCGCGGCGACTGTCGATAAAATCAGTTTACGCATGGTCGTCTCCCCTTCGGGTTTGGCGTGAAAGCGTCGTCTGCGGAGACGTCACCGCGGCTTGGCGGCGTTGATCAAGGCGGAATTATATTCCATGGCGAGATTGCGCGCCTGGCTGAGACGCTCGTCGGCCGTACGCGCCGGATCTTGCAGAATCACGGCGAATGCGGCTTCGGCGGCCATCGTTTCAGCATCATAGGCGCCGCCGGCGACGCCAAGACCGGTCATGACGAACATCGTCACGCTGTCATCCGTTTCGGCGACGAAGCGCTGCGCGCCGGGGCCGAAATCGGCCGGCTTATAGGGCGCGCTCGGCTGGCCGTAATTCAGATCGGCGAGTGCAAGCAAGTCATCGACCGGCATGGTGGAGTTGAATGTTTCATAGGGCGTCATGACCGCGACCACGGAGACGTTTCTTCCAAGCCCCTCCGCGTCGCGATAGGAACAGCGCGGATTGGCGCTCCCCTGTCTCCTATTGCTGGCGTCGGCGACAACCTCTCGGACATTCAACAAGCTCTGTGCGACAGCCTCGGTGATCTGTCTGCAGGGGTTCAGCAAGGCATCGACGTAATAGGCCGGGCCGGTCGGTTCCGGCGCTGAGGCATCGGTTGTTTCTTCGGATGCTTGTCGCCTATCCGCATCGCGCGCCGCGTTGCCGGTCGCGGATTGCTCGCCGCCGCAGCCGGCGAGGAATGCAACGCCTGCGAAGAAAGCCAAGGCGTTGCAACAGGCAAGATGCTTGCGATATTTCATCCCGGATTTGGCCAACTCATTGATCATTGCGCCCATCCGTTATCTCAGGCCGATTTCGCGGCAAATCAGCTGCAGGCCGACAATTTCCTTTGTGGACATAAGCCCATGTTCATTCCAATGAACGATCAGCCCTGTCGCCAACGTGTCGGACGGACACAAAACGGCCTTGTGCCATTCCCCGCAATTCGGTCGTGTGTCCGTGTGAACATTGGGCCAATAGGTTGTGGATCCATCTTTGTTTATCTTGTCGCCGGATATCCGTAGGCCTTTCATGCGTTTATTGCCGTTGAAAGATGAGCAAACTTCGATAGAGCCGATCCCGAAAAGATCCTGAGGATCCTGGTTCAGGCTAACCTGTTTGTGGCTGTGCTCTGAATAGCTGCCGCACCCCCGCGTCTGACGACCAATGTTGAGTCCTATCCGACATGGCCGATTGGTGCGTTCCCACCAGCTGATATGGTTCAGAAATTCGTTGCGGAGATCCATCCTTATCGTATCTTCGCCCTCATAACCCGTGAGGCCGGAAAACTTCGGCTCCCCCACCGGCCGGGGTTTGCCGGCCGCCTCCAGGCCCTGCTGGTGATCGCGCGCCTCTTCCGCCGCCGCTTCAGCTTCCTCTCGCTCGCGTGCAGCTTCCTCTGCCGCCTCAGGCGAGTCATATTGCGGGTCCGGCGCGCCAGTCGGCAGGCGGCTCAAATCCGGGTTTTCAATTTCGTCCGGTATATGACCAACAGAACGCTCGTCCGTCGGCTCAAGTTCCGGCGCCTGGGACGGCGCGCCGATATCCGTATTCTTCATATCGTCCGGAACCTGACCGACGGACCGCTCCCCCTGCTGCGTCATGCCCGTTGCCCCACTCGATTTCTTGAGGGGCGGGTCATCGGGAAATTGTCGGTCACCCTGCGAAACGCACGCGAACCGATCAACTGACGTTGATGTCTCAAACTGATCTCCAGGCAGCGCACCGCAGCGGAACTGATCCCCCGGCAGATCCGCCCTATCGAACTGATCGCCCGGAAGAGCCTTGCATTCGAACTGATCGCCCGGAAGACGCCGACAGGCGAATTGGTCTCCGGGTAATTGCGTATTTTCAAACTGATCGCCGGGCAGCCGACTGCAAACGAATTGATCGCCGGGTAGAGCCGCAGGGTCGAATTGATCGCCGGGCAGCAGTGCGGAATCGAACTGATCGCCTGGCAGCTTGGCGAATTCGCGCTCATCGACAGTAATTTCCCGACAATTAAACTGATCGCCGGGCAGGAAACGCGGATCGAACTGATCGCCCGGCAACGGCTCCACCGTGCGACCCGGCCTCTTGCCAAGATTGCCTGACTCTTCTTCCCCTGCATCATTCTTCTCGGTCTCGCCGATAGCTTCGGCGGTTTGCGCGTCGCCGGAACTTGCATCAGGGTCGAGGTCAGGCGCATTGCGGGGCCGTCCAATTTCCGGATTGGCGATGCCCTCGGGAATTTGCGACACGGTGCGGCGCTGCTTTCCGGCGCCTTGCCGGAGTCCGTCGATGAGATCTGGCGATAAGGCGCTAGCGTAAACCCGCACGTCATCAATCGCCAGGTCTCTCGTAGTGCCATAATACGTCTTGAAGTCGTTGCCGCCGACAAAGACATAGGGCGTCTTGCCGGCTTCGGGGTCGTCCGGATCCAGAAATTTTCGCGGCTCTTTTGTATTAATATTGAGCCCGTCCTTGATTGTCGGCGGGCCGTCATTTTGATGGAGCCGGGCAATTCCAGCGCCTGTATCAAGCACGGCGGCGACAAAGACCCATTCGCCATTCGGGACTTTGTCGCCAGAATAAGAAACGCCCGGCCCGCCCGTACGCATGGCGAGCGTGCCGCCATTGACCGCCAAGGAAAGCCCTGCGGTGCTGCCGGAGTGAAAGACAGTGCGCGAACCGCTCGCGCCGTCTTCCTGTTTCACCCAGGCGGTGACGGTGACTTGCGGATAATCCTGGTGATCGAGGTTGAACGGCAGCGCGAGAACCGCCTCTCTGTCAAAGCTCAGGGCTTTCCCGACCTTTCCTGGCACCGCGACCGCTCCGCCTTCGCGTGAATAAGGTTTTCCCAGGCCGTCATCAGCGCTTTCCATCGGAAAATGAAGCAGCAAGTCTTGCGCCTTCGACACCGAAGCCATCACGGCAAATACAGCGATCAGAACGGCGCCAAAGCGAATTTTATTCATGAGATATTCTCCCGGAGGGTGAGGCGCATATAGTGCAAGGGCGCCTGAACCATCGTGCTGAAAAAGGAATGGACGGCACAGATCATCGCGCGATGATCCGTGTTTCAAATTTTCCGTTGCTGATTTCGAAACGCTTCATCTCGTCAGGCGTTTCGGCCAAAATTTTCTCCGGGGCTGCGACGGTCCCGGAGAAGGCGCCCTTGACGATGAGGTCTTCGCCCTCGCGCTGGACTTTATCGATCGTGACATTGACGGCGCCGCCATTCTCGGAGGACCATTTATTGACGATGCCGTCGGGAAAATAGTCGATTTTTTCCGACGCCAACACGTAAGGTTGATCGATGTCCGGAATAATAAAGTGCAGCAAGATTTCGCCTTCGCCGCGCCGGTCAATCGTCGGCTTCAAGTGACCAAATAGGGTAACAATGGCCGCCTTGCCGACGTTGCCATTCCATCGGCTGCGGCTCTTGATCTTGCCGTCCACCGTTGCGTGCGTGACGAGCCAGTCCCGCTTTTCGCCATTGATGATCGCGGCGATTGATCCGTCGATCCGCGCTGGCGTGAACCCGGCTCTGGCGGAGTTTTCGCGGGCCGCCGGCAGGCCGGCCCTTGATTGCCGCTCGTCGTTCGCCCCCCCGGACTGGCCGCACCCAGCGACCGCCAGCGCCAAGACTGTCAGAATAATCCGCCTCAAATTTCTCTCCCCGTTCATCGCCGGGCGCGCAGGTCGCCGGGATGGAGATCTGCGCCGGAACGCCTGCTTGGGCGTCACACCCGTCAATCAAAGAATCGAGAACGGCGTCCCTTTTGCGACATGGTTTCCCGAAAAATTCCGGGGATTTTTCTAAGCTTTGGAAATATCGAGGTTTTTTGATAGGCTTTGTTAGACGTTCGGGGGATAGCGACCATTCAAACAGCCGATGACATAACAAAATTGATGTCTGCAATCGGCGACGGCGACGCTGCGGCGTATGACGACGCAGTCAGCCTGTTGTATGACGAGCTGCACAAGCTTGCTCACATCCAACTCGCCAAGCGCGACACTGATAATGCGCTGCAAACCACGGCGCTGGTGAACGAGGCTTATCTCAAACTGAAGCACGGCGCCTACAAGCCGGTGGACCGCGGTCATTTCCTCGCGATCGCCGCGACGGCGATGCGCCACATTATCATCGACTATGCGAAGTCGCGCCTGGCTGCAAAAAGAGGCGCCGGCGCGGTGCATATCGAACTTGACGCAAACACAGGACAAATAGACGCCGAGGCTGAACAACTGCTTCAGATCAACGACGCCCTCTCGAGGCTGCGCGAGAAACATGAGCGCTTGGCGCGTATTTTTGAATGCAAGTTTTTTGCTGGTTTCGACGATGACGAGACGGCCAAAGCGATCAACCTTTCAAAGCGAACAGTCCAACGCGACTGGATTAAGGCGCGCGCGTTTTTGCAAGAAGAGCTCACGCCAAGCAGCTAGCTGTCGCTTCTTGACCTAATTTTTCGTTAATCAGGATCGAAAGCTAGAATTGGGACAAGAAGGATGACGGCGCATTCCGCGAACGAAATTGAAGTTCTGATGGACCGGCTCCTTGATCTTGGCGACAGCGACCGGCGCGCCTTGCTTGTAGAACTGGAAAACGACGATCCCGCACTCGCTAAGCGCATGAGACGCCTGTTGTCATTTGTAGCGGACGAGGAGACTCTGCCCGGCGAAGTACACCAGTCAGCTCCGGCGCTGATGACCGCTTTCAGAACCGCCGACCGAAACCAGCTTATCGGCCAGCGACTTGGCGCCTATGAGATAACTCACTTCGTGCGGCGTGGGGGCATGGGCGCAGTCTATCGAGGCGAGCGCGCCGATGGCGCCTTTGAGCAGAGTGTTGCGATCAAGATCCTGCCGGCTCGAATGGCGAGTTCCGAACGCCGTGACATGTTCGAACGCGAACGGCGCTATCTCGCAACACTGGAACACCCAAATATTGCTCGCATTATCGACGCAGGAATGGCGCCGGACGGCAGCCTTTATTTCATCATGGAGTTTATCGACGGAGAACCATTCGATGTCGCATTGGAAGATGTCAATGACGATGGCAGACTCCGGTTCTTTACAGATCTGTGCAACGCAGTTTCCTTCTGCCACAGGTCCTTAATAGCTCATGGCGATCTAAAGCCTTCAAATATTTTTATTAGCGACGGACGCCTGCGCCTGCTGGATTTCGGCGTAGGACGCTTGATCGGACCGTCGGCAGCAACGCCTTCCTCCGCCCCGCGCGGCTATTCACGAAATTACGCAGCGCCTGAACAAATCACGTCGGGCGAACCAAGCGTTGCGGCCGATATTTACTCGCTTGGTCGTTTGTTTGAACGCCTCATTGTTAAGGAGAAATCCGATACGGAATTGGCGGCAATTGCTGCAAAGGCCTGCGCCCGCGAGCCAACTGATCGTTATGGGAGCGTTGATGCCCTGAAAGCTGACTTGAGAGCCTATCAATCAAATCATGTGATCTCAGCTTTGCCGCAAACCGCCGGGTACAGAATGCTGAAGTTTACACGTCGTAATGTGCTGATTATCGCGTCGTTCTCCCTTATCGTTTTAACCTTGGCCGCAGGACTGTTCACCACATCCTGGCAATATCGAACCGCCACACGACAGGCGGCGCGGGCGGAAGCCGTTGCTGCGTTCGTAAAGAACATGTTTGAAGAGGTCGACCCTGAAGAGGCGGGCGTCAAGCCAGTGACCTTGCGACAAGTCATGGACGATTCCGCCGATCGTCTCGCCAATGAATTAAGCAGTGCGCCGGGTATCTATAATGAAATAAAGGCTGTAATTGCGTCCGGGTATTTTGGCGTTGGTGAATACGAACGCGCTCTGCAAATGCGCACTGAAGTCCTGGAATACGCACAAGGCGAATACAAACCTCCGAACATTGAACTCGTCGGAGCGCAGAATGCAATTGCAGCGGTGTATCGCAGTTATAACAAACTGGACGAAGCGATCACCCTTTGCAGGAATTCTTTGAAACAACTTAAGGCGCTTAGGTCTTTATACGAGAAAGCTCTGGCTGACACGCATTTTTGTCTGAGCATGAATCTCGCGCAGAAGGGCGGCGCAAAAAACATTGACGAGGCGTTGCGCCACCGACGGCAAGCTCTCGCCATCTATAGCGACTTGTATGGTGACGCGAGTCCTGAATACGCGAAAAGCCTGGCAAGTTTGGGAATGGTTGTTCGTGCGGCGGAAGACTACGTGACCGCCGCCCAAAATAGGGAAACCGCGTTAGCAATCGCCGAGCGCCACGGTCTTTTGATGGTGCCCTCATTTATTCGAACGCGATGCAACCTTGCACTTGATTATGTTGCGCTTGGGCGGCACGCCGAAGCCATATCTGCGAATAAAAAGTGCCTGCAGCTAAAAAAAGAAAGGCTGGGCGACGACCACCCTGAGATCGCAACGTCCCTCAACAACATAGCCCGATTGAATCTGCAATTGGGTGAAATCAACCACGCCCTTAATGCCGTGAACGAAGGACTTGCGGTCGCGCGCGAGTCTATTCCATCGACAAACTTTACGCGACTTGCTCTTGAGATTAACAAAGCCGCAGCGCTTTGGCAAAGCGGCGAGCCCGAGCTAGCAAGCATATTGGTAAGCGACGTCGTTGAACGTATGAGCGATCAGCTGGGTCCGGAGCATGGCGCGACAAAACGAGCGAACACGATTAAAGCACGGATCTTACTGGAGACCGGCGATGTGGAAGAGGCGGCACGTCTGCTTTCCGCGTCGTTAGAAGGGCTAAGTCAGTCCTGGCGCGCCGATGCTCTGCTTTGGCGCGCCGAAGTAGCTTACAAGCAGGGCGATCATGAAGGTGCGCGCAAGTTCGCTGATGAGGCGGTTCGCATGCGGCGGACATTGCCGATCTTTACACCCTGGCAAATAGCCGAATCGGAGTTCGTTAGAGCGCGAGCAGCCGACGACTCGGCGGAGGCGATAGCGGCTGCGGAGATTCTAGTTAGCCTGCCGCCAAATCACATCAGAAGAATCGAGGCGCAAGCCTATCTTGATGGACAGAAATAGATCTAAAGCAAACCTGTCCCTACCGAAAACTCTATCAGCAACAGATTCGCAGCATTTGGCGGCTCATGATCGCCTGTGATCGTGTTTGATGTTCTCAAGATTTTGGCTCTTGCCTTTCGGGACCTGTTTCGAGGCCGCGCTGCAGTCGAGGCCGAAATCACACTCCTGCGTCATCAACTCGCGGCCTTACGGAGAAAGGCTCCAGCCCGAATTCGATTAACTCGGTTGGTCTGAAAGCTTACGCTAAATACTACAACCAAGCGCGAACGCATCTGAGTTTAGATAAAGACGCACCCGTAACGCGGCTCACCCGGCAATCCGGCCTAATCAAATCCATCTCCCATCTCGGCGGGCTGCATTATGAGTATGTCAGAATCTAGTTTTCGGGAGGGACAGCCAGATCTCGCGCAAGCCTCTGAAGTTCGGCGGCTTCAGTCCACGGGAAAACGGAACGGGAAATTCGATCGGAATTACTGGCGGACAGGGTGGGATTCGAACCCACGAGACGGTTGCCCGCCTACACGCGTTCCAGGCGTGCGCCTTCGACCACTCGGCCACCTGTCCTCGCGCCAATGTCGCACGGCGCACGCGAGTCTTTCATTTCGCCGCCTTCGCGGCGTCGTCGGGTTGCCCCTTCGCGGCGGGGCGGCCTTCGACCACGCGGCCGCCTGTCCGGAAGGAGCCGGACTATAGCCATGGCGGCCTCCCGCGCAAGGCCGAATCCGCGGAAATTGCGCCGGAATTTCAGCCCCTTTGGCCGTTAACCGAGCGGTTTGCAGGCGGCGGCCGCGCGGGCTAATGTGGCCCCGTTAAGATTGCGTTTACCACCCGAGGGGGGCTTGTCATGGCGGCGTTTCGTATAATCGCATGGGTTCTGGTGGCGGTCGCCATCGCCTTGCTGGGCGCGGACGGCGTGTCGTCGCTCGAAGCGGGCGAGCCGGTGATGCGCTCGACGGGGATGGTGCTTTCGCTCTTCGGGGTCGACGGCGCGGCGCTTGTGGAGAATTCGCCCGGCGGCGTCTCTCAGGCGATCGGCACGATCATGGGCCTGCCGCTCTGGGGCGTTATCGGCGTCATCGGCGTCGTCATGACTCTCATCTTCCGCCCGATGGAATAAAAAGGCCCGGCCGACAGCCGAGCCCCTCTTTTACAGTCAGCTCAAGCCGTCTGCCCGTGCTCTTTCGCGCGCAGCTTCTCAAGCTTGTTGCGATAGCGCGACTGCACGGTCGAAACGACGACCATCACGAAGATGACGAAGTAGAAACTCGCCTTCGACATGGCGACCACTTCGAAGCCGAACAGCATCATATGCGCCAGATGCCCGCCTTCGGAGATCAGAAGCACGCCGACGATGAAAAGAATGAAAAGGCCGATCACCTCGAACATGCGATTCTTCTTCAAAAACACCGAGACCTGATCGGCGAGCGCGATCATCATTAGACCCGAGATGATAATCGCCGCGGCGATGACCCAGACCACATGGGTGAGCGCGATCGCCGACAGAAGCGAGTCGAAGGAAAAAATGAGATTCATGAAGACAATGGTTGCGATCGCCACCGGCACGGATTTTTCATGGTCTTCATCGAGATTCTCCACATGCTCGACGGCGAGAAGATGCATGATCTCTTTCGTCGCCGTGTACATGATGAAGCCGCCGCCCGCGAGCGAAACCAGCGAATGGAAAGTGAAAGACGCCTCGAAAATCCCGTCTATGGTCGCGGCGAAAAGCGGCTTTGTCAGACTGTTGATAAGCCCGAGCACGACGACCATCAGGATGAGGCGCAAGATGATGGCGAGGATGATCCCGACCCAGCGCACATATTTCTGGCGCGCCGGCGTCACGCGCCCGGATTCAATCGAGATATAGAGAAGATTGTCGAAGCCCAGCACCGCCTGCAGCAGGATGAGCATCATCAGGGTGAAAAGATTTTCCAGCGACAACAGAGATTCCATGGCGCGGCGCCCTCCATTTTACGTGCAGGGTAAAGGGCATGTTTCGGCGCGAACAATCAAGCGCTGGCGCGGCGCCTGGCGTATGCGGGCGAATTTCGTCATGCTTGAGGCAAGAGGAGTCATGCATGATGAAAATCGCCCTCGCCCTCATCGCCGGTCTCCTGGTCCTTGGGCTGCTGACGGTCGCCTTGCGCACGCCGCGCGGCGACCGCAACTGGGAGAAGGGGCTGTCGCGGACCCCGGCCTTCGAAACCTTAAGCAAAGGCCGCTGGCGGCTGCATGATCTGCGCGCTTTCGAATTCGCTGCTGACGGCGAAGTGAAACAGGCCTGGCGCGATAAGATAATCGACGCAAACGACCTCGAAGCGATCTGGTTTTTCGTCGAGCCCTTTCCGTCCTATGAAGGCGCGGCGCACACTCTCGTCAGCTTTGTCTTCGGCGGCGAGACCGACGAGACGATCGCCATTTCAGTCGAGGCGCGCAAAGAAGAGGGCGAGGTCTATTCCGGCTTTAACGGCCTTTTTAACAAGTTCGAGCTGATCTATCTCTGGTCTACGGAAAAGGACGTTCTGACGCGCATCGCCGTCGGCCTTAATCACGAGATTTACGCCTACCGGCTCGGGGTCGAAACGCCGGCGGCGCGCGAGATTCTCAAGCATTTCATCGCGCGCACCAACGCCCTCGCGGGCAAGCCGCGCTTTTACAACACGCTGACCTCGAACTGCACCAATGAGTTGGTGAAGGCCGTCAACAGCGCCCTGCCGGACACCCTGCCCTGGCATTACTCCCATGTGCTGACGGGTTATTCAGCCGAGCGCCTTCATGCGCTGGGATTTCTCGGCGAAACGAAAGCGTCTTTCGAAGGCATGAAAACGCAGGCGGCGGCGGGCGGCGCCGTTCGCGCCGCCGCCGGCGCGCCGGCTGGTGCGTTTTCAGATCTCTGGCGTGAGAAGATCGGCGCCGAAAACCATCTCACGCCGTAACCCACCGCGCCGAAACGTGCGCCCGGCGAGGCGAACCGAGATTGCTTAAAAGTCATGCGGCGAAATGATTTTCTTCTGCGGCGAACGGCGCGGCGGCGCTCTTCCCTTTTAAAAAATCCGATCCTATCTCCCGCTCATAACAAGAAACGGAGAGAGACCCATGACACGCCTGATTACAATCATCATGAGTTGCGCCGTCATCGCCGCGGCGGCCTATCCGGCGCTTTACGCTTACACGACCCTCGCGTAACCGCCGGCAAGTCTGCGGCCCCATAAGGCGCCGTCAGGACAGCAAACATGCCCCCACACTCCCCCAGCTGTCCGGCGGCGCCTTTACAGCGTCAACGCAGGCGAAAACGCCCTGTCAATCGGGAAAGAAGAAACGCGCCGCCGAGCCCGGCCGCAGCGCCGAGCGCGTTGCACACGGCGTCGGCGATCTCCGGATCGCGCACGCCGCCGAGCCCCTGCAGCCCTTCAAGCAGAACGCCGTAAAGACAAAGCGCGGCCCATGCGCCCCAGCGCTGTGAAAACACCTTCACCTCAGCCCAGAATGCGAGCGCGCCCAGCGAAGCATAGGCGAGAAAATGCGCGACCTTGTCGGCGAGCGCATCGTCGCCGAAGAGCGCGCTTGAAATCCATCGCGTCACGACGAAACCAGGCTCGGTATTGTCCGGATCGGGCGTCAGCGTCAAAAACGTGACAAGGGCGAACAAAAGAAAAAACAACGCCCGCGCCGCCATCAGGGAAAGACGCATCAATTCGTCCCTTCGCGCGCGGCGAGGCGACGCTCCCAGTCGATCGCCGTTTCGACAATGAAATCGATATCGTCATAGCGCGGGCGCCAGTCGAGCACCGTGCGGATCGCCGCATTGTCGGCGATCAATTGCGGCGGATCGCCGGCGCGGCGAGGCCCGACTTCATAATCCATCTCAGCGCCGGTGACGCGCCGGAATGCGTCCACCACTTCGTAGACGGAATAACCGCGGCCATAGCCGCAATTCAGCGTAATCGACCCGCCGGCCCCGCGCAGGCGCTCGAGCGCTTCCAAATGCGCCTGGGCGAGATCGCTCACATGGACGTAATCGCGGATAGCGCTGCCGTCCGGCGTCGGGTAATCGCCGCCATGGATCTGCAGCTTTTCCTGGCGAAGTCCCAGCGCGATCTGCGCGGCGGCCTTGATGAGGTGCGTCGGCTTGCCGATTTCTCCGGCGCGCCCGCGCGGATCGGCGCCCGCCACGTTGAAATAACGCAAGGTGACGTAAGAAATATCATGCGCGGCGGCGGCGTCCTGCAGGACGCGCTCGCTCATCGCCATGGAGGCGCCGTAAGGCGTGATGGAGTGGATGGGCGCGGTTTCCGAAACCGGCGTGCGCGCCGGCGTGCCGTAGACGGCGGCGGTCGATGAAAAGATGAAACGCTTGACGCCCGCATCGACGCAGGCGCGCAAGAGCGTGATCGTGTTCGCTGTGTTGTTGCGGTAATAATCGAGCGGATGGCGGATCGATTCCGGCACCAGGATCGATCCGGCGAAATGAATCACTTCCGTGATATCGTGATCTGCGAAGACCTTGGCGAGCGCTTCGGCGTCGCCGACATCGGCTTCGACGAAAGGCGCGGCTTTCGGCGCAAGCCAGCGCGCGCCCGTCGACAGATTGTCGAGCGCGACAGCAGGCTCGCCGGCGTCTTCCAACGCCAGCAGCATATGGGCGCCGATATAGCCGGCGCCGCCGGTCACCAGAACGCTCATGAGGCTCCGCCCTGTTTCACGCTCATAAAAACGTGATTCCTTGACACATTTTTATAGCCTTTTCAGCTAGCCAAGTGTACCGGCTGAGCCGGATTTGAGGTACATGGCGCGCATGATCCAGCGATTATTCAGGAAATCGGAGATGAAGGCCTCGGTCCCCAAGGGCAAGACCATTTACGCCATTGGCGACATTCACGGCCGTTCCGACATGCTCGATGAACTTCTCTGGCGCATTAAGGACGATGCGGGCTCTCTTTACGAGGCGAAACTGATCTTTCTCGGCGATTATGTGGATCGCGGGCCGGACAGCCGCGGCGTCATCGACCGACTGATCAGCCTCGGCCAGGATTACGAGGACGCGGTCTTCCTGAAAGGCAATCACGAAGCCCTGTTGCTCGATTTCCTCGCCGAACCGGAAGATTTGTCGCACTGGCTCGACTGGGGCGGCGCCGAAACGCTGGAAAGCTACGGGCTCGACACGGTCGGCAAAGAATATCGCGCGCTCGCCGAGGAATTTTTCGAAGCCGCGCCGCAATCCCATCTCGATTTTCTGAACGGGCTGGGGCTCACCCATATCGAGGGCGATTATCTGTTCGTGCATGCGGGGCTTCGCCCCGCGACGCCGCTGGAAGAACAGACGGAAGAAGACCTCATCTGGATTCGCAAGCGGTTTCACAACGCCGCGCCGAACTCGCGCCCCGACTATGTGGTTGTCCACGGCCATACGCCCACCGACAAGCCCGACGATGCGGGCTGGCGCATCGGCGTCGACACCGGCGCCTGTTATGGCGGGCTGTTGACCGCCGTCGCGCTGAAAGACAATACGCGGCGCTTTTTAAGCGTGAAAGACGATTAGCCGTTCGCGGTTTTCGCCGCGTCCGGATTGTCAGCGATCAGGCGCGGTCCGCCCGCCGCGGAGAGGATTGCGCGCAGGGTCTGCGCCCCCGCCGGCCCGTCGCCGGCATTGATCGCCTTGCCGTATTCGCTGGAGAAATTCATCGAGGTGATGATATGCGGCGACGGCGTGACGAAAATGATCTGCGCGCCGAGCATCACCGCCTCGCGCCAGCGCTCCATGATTTCGCGCTTGTAACGGGACGACGCGATCAGGAAATCGGGCTCGGCGGAGCGGCATTCGGTTTCGGAAATGATGCGCGGGCCTTTTTCGCCGAGGCGTTCTTTTTCCCGCGCCATCCCCGTATCCACCGCCGCGGTGACAGCGTTCGCCGCCGGTCCCGCCCAGCGCAGCAAGGCTTCGGTCTGGGGATCGGCGCCGAGAATATGGGCGCACTCGCCGCGCGACGCGATGTCTTCGAGGATGGTGATAAAATCGCGGCGCACTTCCGCCGCGCGCTGTTCGAAAGACTGGTAAGGCTGCAGCGCGCGCATGGCGAGGGCGTTTTCTTCGTCCCAGAGCCGCGCCAGACGCTCATACCACGGATCGAAATCATATTCGTCGAAGTCCGCATGGGTGATGAAAAGCCGGATCGACCCGCCCTCTTTCGAGGTCAGCGCGCCCTTGAAGATTTTCAACCCCGCCTCGCGCACCAGCCATTCGAGAACCGACAGCGAGTAGACGCCGGAGACCCCGGCCTGCAGCGTTTCGACAGAGGTGCGCGTCAGCACCATAGGCGCATAAAGCGTTTCCAGCGCGAAAACGCCGTCATCGGTCAGAACCGACTTCACCCGCGCCAGAAAGCCGCGCGGATCGTCGACATGTTCGAAAATCGAAACGGCGGTGACGATGTCGAACTTCTTGTCGCCGAACGCCGCGTCGAGATCTTTCGAAGGAAAAGCGGACCGTCCGGTCCAGGCCCAGTCGCCGATTTCATCCACATGCTCGCCGGGATCGACGCCGAAACGCTCCACCCAGCGCGGATAGAAAGACAGAAGCGTGCCGTCATTGCAGCCGATGTCGAGCGCCGCGCAATCGCGGCCCGAAATCATTTCCAGCGCCTCCGTCGCCACGGCGCGCAGATGATCGCGGGTCGAGGCGTGATGGCCGGAGCGGATATAGGAAACCTCGTCTTCCGGATGCGCCGATTGCAGAAGGCCGCAGGCGCGCGCGTCGCGCGAGGGATCGCAAAGAACGTAATCCGCCGACGCGTCAGCTTTACGCGAAAGACTCTTGCGCGGACCCAGCGGCATGGAAAAGGCCGGCGTCAGCGCTCTCGATCCGCATGCGCGGCAGTGCGTAATTGTCTTCACGGGGCTGGCGCCTTTCGGAATACGGAGCTTGCGTTTCCCGAAACCTCGCAGGCCAGCGTCAACAAATTGTAAAAGCTGCGAAAAAGTCTTTCAAAAGCGGGGGGTTAGACACACCCTGCTTACCGAACTTAACAAAGTCTTGCCAAGAGCCCCGCTCCGCGGGGGCCTCGGGCGTTTAAGACGCCGCGAGATAGATGAGCCACAGGCCGGTGACGAGCAGCGTCAGCACTGTCAAAACTGTGCCGACCGCGCGGCCTGCAGGCCATAGCCCAAGCCCCAACCCCAACAAATGCGCAACGCGCGCAAAGAAAAAGACGCCGCCGAGAATATGGATCGCTGTCGCCGACACGCCCAGAAGCGCCAGCAGGACGAGTCCGCCGATCGCCGCCGGCGCATATTCTATATAATTGCCCTGCGTGCGGATCGCCTTCACCATCTCGGGATTGTCGCCGTCGCCGAGATTGACCTTGTGTTTCATGCGGTTCATGCCGACCCGGGCGCTCAAGAAGATAAGAAGAAGGGCGTTGAGCCCGACCCAAAGGGCTGCGGCTTCCAGCGATGTCACGGCGTCTCTCCTGTTTTTATTGTCTGATCAGGCGCTCATGCGTTCGATGAGGCGGCGCATGAAGACGGTTCCCGCCCGTACTTGCTCGAGCGTGATGTATTCGTTGGGCTGGTGCGCCTGGTCGATGGAGCCCGGCCCGCAGATCACGACGGAAAAACCGCCTTCCTGAAACTGCCCCGCTTCCGCAGCATAGGAGACGACCTCGGTCGAATTGTGACCGGTGATCGCCTTGGCGAGATCGGCGGCGGGATTGTTCGCCTCCGGCGCCAGCGAGGGCGCATTGGTGATCTGGGTTATCTCGATGCGGCAGCCCGGCGCCTTGGCGCGCATCTCCGCCTCGACGCCGCGGGCGAAATCGGTGAATTCGCCGATAATCTCCTCGCGATTGTCGCCGGGAATGACGCGCATGTCCCAGTTAAACTCCGCCTCGCCGGCCATGATGTTCAATTGCGTGCCGCCGCGCACCACATTCACCGTCATGCTGGAATAAGGCGGATGAAACGGGCAGTCCGGATCGGCTGCGGCGGCGTTGCGCTCGCACATATCGGTGATTTTCGAAATCAGCTTCGCCGCCGCCTCCACCGCGGAGACGCCGCGGTCGGTCTGGCTCGAATGGGTGGTGTAGCCGGTCACCTTCACCTTGAAGGAGGCGATGCCTTTATGGCCGTCGATCACCTTCATATTGGTGGGCTCACCGACAATGACAGCCGAGGGCCTCGGCGCTTTTTCGGCGATTTCGGCGATCATCCGCGGCGCGCCGAAAAGACCGATCTCCTCGTCATAGGAGAGCGCGAAGATGATCGGACGCTTCAGCTGCGCTTTGCGCATTTCCGGAACCAGCGAAAGCCCGATGGCGGAAAAGCTCTTCATATCGGCGACGCCGCGCCCATAGAGCTTGCCGTCCTTTTCGACGACAGTCCACGGATCGCTCGCCCAGTCCTGACCTTCCACCGGCACCACGTCGGTGTGGCCGGAAAGCACCACCCCGCCTTCGACCTTCGGCCCGACGACGGCGTAGAGATTGGTTTTGGTCCCGTCATCACTCGGAACCCGGAAGGACTCGATCCCGTAATGATCGAGATAGGCCTCCACATCTTCGATGAGCGGCAGGTTCGACTTCGACGAGGTGGTGTCGAAGGAAACGAGGCGGGAGATCCAGGAGAGCTGTTCGGCAATGTCTGTCATGGCCCGCAAATTGCGCGCAAAACAGCCCGGAACGCAAGCGTTCTGAACGCCTCGCTCTCGTCTTCAGTCCTGAATTTCAAGGAAAATTCGGGCTTTCAGCCTCGCCCGACGGAGGCGGCGTGGATGCCCCGGCGCGTATGGCCGGGGCATCAACAATACGCTTTACAGCTTAGGCCGCTTTCTTGCGGCGAACCGTTTTGCGCTTCGCAGTTTTTTTCGCGGTCGTTTTCTTGGCCGCTTTTTTCGCCGCCGGCTTTTTCTTCACCGTCAGCTTGGTCTTCCTGGCCGTTTTGCGCTTGGCGGGCGCCTTGCGCTTGGCTGTCGTCTTCTTGGCCGTCTTGCGCTTGGCGGTCGCTTTACGCTTGGCCGGCGCCTTCTTGGCCGTCTTGCGTTTGGCGGCGGTTTTCTTTTTCGCCGTCGTCTTGCGCTTGGCCGTTGCGGCCTTTCTCTTGGCCGTCGTTTTCTTGGCGGCTTTTTTCACTGCTTTTCTCATTGGAGCACATCCCCTGAAACACTGACCATGTGTCAGCAAGAATCCCCATTATCTTGATGCGAGTAAACGAACAATAAAAAAAATGAAGAGTCTGCAACGGCTTCCGCAGCGCTGTTCCTCCTACGGAAGGTCTTTCTCACGGACTCAAAACCCCCGCTTGAGACCAAGCGGGGGCGTTTGGAAAGACCGATGGAAAGGACGTTGTCACTTCACATCAATCAGTTCGACTTCGAAGATGAGCGCTTCATTGGGACCGATGGAGCCGCCGGGCCCGCCGCGCGCGCCATAAGCGAGCTCTGGCGGAATGAAAAAGCGGAACTTGTCGCCCTCGCTCATCAGCTGCAGGCCTTCGGTCCATCCGGCGATGACGCCGCTCAGCGGAAAGGTGGCGGACTGGCCGCGGGCGTAAGAGGAATCGAATTCGGTCCCGTTGATCAGCGTGCCCTGATAATCGACTTCGACCGTATCGCTCGCCGCCGGGCTCTTCCCGTCCGCCGGGCCTTCGGAAATCACCTCATATTGAAGGCCAGACTTCGTCGTTTTAACGCCGTCTTTCTTGGCGTTTTCAGCCAGAAACGCCTTCGCCAGTTCGAGATTGCGCTCGGGGTTTTGCACCTTGATGAGCTCGACATCGACGATCAGCGTCTCATTCGGGCCGAAAGGCGCATCGGGGCCGATGCGATCGCCATAGGCGAGATCCGGCGGCAGGAAGAAGCGATAATGATCGCCCTCGTCCATCATCTGCAGGCCTTCGGCGAGGCCCGGCATGTCGACGCCGATTTCGCTGACGCGAACCTGCGGCGCGGCGCCGATCGCTCTCGAAGAACTGATTTCGACGCCGTCGGCGGTCGTCATGGCGAATTCGAAAACCACGAGGTCCGTGGAGGTCGGCGTCAGGCCGTCCCCGTCGCCTTCTTCGAGCGCCATATATTGAAGACCTGAGTCCGTAACCTGCACTCCTTCGCGGGCCTTGTTCTCTTCGAGAAATTTTTCGGACGCCGCGAGGTTTTCCGCCGCCTGTTTTTCGAATTCGGCTTTCAGCTCCGCGCCGGTCTTGGCTTCGTCGGGGAGCTCGGCGGTTTCTTCGACGGGCGCGGCGTCCGTCGCCGCTTCAGCCGAAGGCTCTGCGTTTTCGTCTTTATTCGCACAGGCGGCGAGCGCCAGCGCCGCCGCTCCGATCATCAATCCTGTCTTACGCACCCAGGATGCTCCTTTTTGTTGCGTGATGGAAATTGGCGCCGACCCTAGCCTATGGCGGCGGCGCGAGAAAACCGGCAGGCGCGTTTAATTACGAAAGCGTCGTTAAATCGGGGTAAGGCGGCAATCAGACGGCGAGCCGCGCGCTGACATAAACGGCGTATATCGCAAGCCAGCACGCCGCAAGGCCGTATGGAACAAGGCGTTCAAGCCCTATCCGTTTCGCAAGCGCGGCGCCGAGCGCCGTCAGCCCGATAGCGAGCGAGAAACGCGCCAACCGCGCGACAAAGCCGACAATCGCGAAAAGGATCGGATTGACGCCAATCATCCCCGCCTCCGCCGCATAGATCTTGAACGGCGCGCCGGTGATCGCGCCGAGCGTCAGGTGAAGCGGCCAGGCGCCCGTCATCTCGTCCGCGACGCGCATGGTGAGATCCGGCCCGATCAGCGGCACGGACAAGAGGAACCGACATGCGCCGCCGAGATCATGGGCGCCCCAGAGCCACATCAAGAGCCCCCCGACAACCGCCGCGCCGGCGGCGGCGAGCGACAGGCGGAAAGCAGTCTTCAGTCCGAAGACGAGCACTGCGGCGGTGAGCAACAGATCGGGCACGATAAAAAAGAACGTCGCTTCGGCAAAGCCCCAGGCAAGCGCGCCGGCGCCCCACCATGCTGCGTTTCTCACTCCCATGGCTGGAAACGGCCCTGTTCGGCGAGTTCGGTCATTTGCAGCTCAAGCTCGCCCATGAAGCTTTGCGGATCGCCGGTCCATTTGATGGCGGCGCCTGCAAACACATCGCAATTGAACGGCACGAGAATGAAACTGCCGCGCGGCAAGGCCTTGCCGAGCCCGTGCATGAAAACGGGATAGATGGGAACGTCCGGCCGCGCTTTTGCGAGGTAAGCGACGCCGCGCTTGAACTCGGCGCGCTGTTCCGGCTCGCCGCGCGAGCCCTCCGGAAAGAGGATCAGGATTTCATTGCGGTCGAGCGCGGCTTCGAGATCGGCGAGCGGGTTCTTTCTAACCCCGCCCCGCGCCAGCGGAATGATGTTGATGATATTGAGCGCGAACCATTTGAGCCAGCGATTGGCGAGGAAATAATCCGCCGCCGCCGCGGGCCGCAGGCGATGGAGGTCTTTCAAGGGAAAGAGCGCCATCAGGGTCAGCGTGTCGAGATGGGAGTTGTGATTGGCCACAAGCACCGCCGGCCCCTTTTCGGGCAGATGCTCGCGCCCGCGCACATTCATGCCGAGAATGACGAGCAGAACGGGGCGCACGATAAAGAGGAAGAAGAGGAATTGCAGCACGCGCTTCATCAAATGCGCCCCGAAAACACGAAGAAATGCATGGCGTGATAGAACACCGGCGCGGCGTAGATGAGGCTGTCGACCCTGTCCAAGATGCCGCCATGGCCGGGAATGAGCCCGCCGGAATCCTTCACGCCGAGATCGCGCTTGAAGGATGAAATGGTGATGTCGCCGAGAAAGCCGGCCACCGCGATGATCGCGCCCGCAACGCCCGCATAATAAAACGGCATGGGCGTCAGGAACGGCCCCGCAATCGCGGCGCCCACAACCGTTGAACCGAGCCCGCCGAGAAAGCCTTCCCAGGTTTTCTTCGGACTTACTTGCGGCGCGATCTTGTGCTTGCCGAAGAGCCGCCCCCATGTGAACTGCGCCACATCGTTGAACTGCGTCAGCGCCACGAGAAAGAGGAGGAGCCCCGCCCCGCCGGCGGGCCCCGCGACGCTTTTATCCGCGGCGAGCAGCATCGCCGTATGGCTGAGCGCGAAGACGGTGATCATCAGCCCCCAGCTCAAGGTTCCGACGGCGCGCAGGAAGCCTTCCGTCTTGCCCATGAGGGTCATCGCCATGGGCAAGAACAGGAACATCCAGACCGGGATGAAGGTGAGAAACAGGCCGTAGCTATTGAGATGGGCGAAAAGGAACTGCGCCGGGATCGCCCAGTAGGCAAAGAGCAGGATCACGCGGTCGACGCGGCGCGTGGGGATCAGCGAGAGATATTCCTTGAAGGCGAGAAACGTCACGAAGCCGAGAAAGACCGTGGAGACGACGCGGTTCGTGACGATGGCGACGGAGAAAATGGTGATCATGAACCACCAGGACGTCACCCGGCGGGAGAGCTCCTCCGTCACGGCGCCCGGCTGCTTGCGTTTCATCACCGCGACGATGACGCTCGCCGCGATCAGCAGCGCATAGATGACCGCAATGGCGTAGAAGACAGTGTCGGGCAGCGCGTCAGGTATCGGCATGGCTGACCTCCTTCAGCGCGGATCGGGCGCGGTTGACGATGGTCGCGGCGCCGAGCGCGCAAGCGAACGCCATCAGCACGGTCGACCACCAGCCCGCCTCGAAAAAGACCAAGAGAAGCGCCAGCGCGCCGAAGAAAAAGGCGCGGTCCGATTTGCCGAACGGCCCGTCATAACGCCGCGACGCGCCGATCTGCACCGCGACGACGCCGGTCATTTCCGCGATGATCCCGAGCGTGACGGCGACGACCACCAGCGACGCCGGCAGGCCGGGAATGAAGACGAAAGGCAGGTAAAGCGCCGCGTCGGAAATAACGTCGGTGAGTTCGTTGAGGATGGCGCCAAGCTTCGAGGCCTGCCCGAATTCCCGCGCCAGCATGCCGTCGATGGCGTTGAGGGCCATGCGAAGGAAAAGAATGAGCGGCAGGAGGGCGAGCACCCATTTCGCGCCCGGGTTCATCAGATGCGCCGCGCCATGGGCGAGCGAGAGCCCGCAGGCGATCAGCGTCACCTGATTGGCGGTGACGCCCGCCCCTGCCAGCCGCCCGCAGAAGGGCCTGAGCAGCGCCTGAAATTTCGGCTTGAGGTCGTAGATGCTCGCCAAGGATCGCCCCGCCTTTATTCATATGCGAGACTAGCGGGATTCCTTTTTAAGAAGCCTTTAATTCAGCCCGTACTCGCTGACCGAGGCGAGCTCCGCCGCGCCGATGAGGCGCTTGCCCGCGAGGCGCACGGAGTGGATCGGGCCTTCGATCTCCCGGATCCAGAAATCGAGGAAGCGCGACAGCACCGGATATTTCGGGGCGATGTCGTAATCCTGCCAGACATAGGCCTGGAGGAGCCCCGGATGGTCGGGAAGATGGTAAAGAATTTCCGCCGTGGCGAGGCGATAACCGGCAAGCTGCTTTCTTACTAAAGAGTGGTCCTTATTCATGGACGGCCCTTCCACGCTCTCAACTATACCCAGGCGACATAGTCGGGCCTGAACCTTGCCGATTTGCAAGCTTGACAGCGCCGTTTGAGCCTAAATTCATCCAGTTTTTTCAATATGTTAGCAGCCATGCACACGGGGTGCTGACAGGCTGTTCAAAAAAATCGCCTGCGCGGGAAATTTTCTCTTTACAGGCAGACCCGTCATCCCTATTTCGCGGGTCCGCCATTCCCATGGGACCTCACCGCAAGAATGGCGTTTGATTTGAAGCTGCTTTTGCGAGGTTCCATGAGATGGATCAATTCCAATCTGCGCTTGCGCTGGTCGTAGCCGACCGTCCGGACCTACCCGTTCACTGCATCCGGCCGCACGCCGCCCAAAAGGCGGCGGACTGGTTCGTGCGCCGTTTTCCCGGCGACGTTCTCTATGCGGTGAAGGCGAACCCCCATCCGGCGATCCTCGAGGCGGTCTACGCCGCCGGGGTGCGCTGGTTCGACGTCGCCTCCCTGCCGGAGATCGAGCTCGTCGCGACCCGTTTTGAGGACGCGACGCTCGCCTTCATGCACCCGGTGAAAGCCCGCTCGGCCATCCGCCGCGCCTATTTCGACTATGGCGTGCGGATCTTCTCGCTCGACAGCCGCGAAGAGCTCGCCAAGATCGTCGAGGAGACCGGCGGCGCAAAAGACCTGCATCTTATCACGCGTCTCGCGGTGTGTTCCGACTACGCCCAGCACAAGCTCGGCGGCAAGTTCGGCGCGAGCGGCGTCGAGGCGGTCGAGCTGCTGCGCGAGGCCCGCGGCGTCGCCGACGAGCTCGGCGTTTCCTTCCATGTGGGCTCGCAATGCATGCGCCCCGAAGCCTGGCGCGTCGCCATGGCCCATGTGGGCGATCTCATCCGCGAGGCCGGCGTCACCGTCGACATCGTCGATGTGGGCGGCGGCTTTCCGGTCGCCTATCCGGGCCTCACGCCGCCGCCGCTCGAAGACTACATGGTCGAGATCGAGGCGGCCTTCGAAGAGATGCCGGTGCTTGAAAACGCCGATCTGTGGTGCGAGCCGGGCCGCGCGCTCTGCGCCGAAGCCGGCAGCCATGTGGCGCGCGTGGAACTGCGCAAGGGCGATGCGCTTTATCTCAATGACGGCGCCTATGGCGCGCTTTTCGACGCGGCCCATGACGGGCTCGTCTATCCGGTGAAGCTGCTGCGTGAGAAAGGCTCGCCCCGGCGCCCGCTGCGCCCGTTCAAGCTTTACGGACCGACCTGCGATTCCATCGACGCCATGGAAGGCCCGTTCATGCTGCCGGCCGATGTCTCGGAAGGCGATTACATCGAAGTCGGCATGACCGGCGCTTACGGCTCGGCGCTCGCCACCAAGTTCAACGGCTTCGGCGACTATATCGAGGCGGAAGTCGCGGACGCGCCGATGACCACGGTTTTCGAAGCGCCAAAACCGCAAATCGCCGAAGTCATCGCCATCGGCGATTTTTAAGGTTTCAGCAGGAATGCTGGAAATGACGGCGCTCATCGGCTAGATGGGCGCCCTGAGCCCAGATCCTGAACCAAACGCGTCAAATGAAGGAATAGAGACAGACGTTAGACAGCCTCGACACGATACGTTTCAGGCTCAGCTTTTAGAAGAATCAGAGCCGTCGGCGCATCGGTTTAAGGAAAGGAACGTCTGATCTTCCAACTTCCGAGATGTTTGATGCGCCACGGCTCAGGCTCTGTATACGGCCCTCCGCGCATGCGTTCTTTGGAACGAATGCGGTCCGGATCCGGTTTTTAACCCGGTTACGCGAAAGGACCGATTTCAATGACCCAACCCACCGACAACCGCAAAGCCGAGCTTCTCTCGGCCCCGGTCGAACATATCGACATCACCGAGTTCGACGCGCGCCCGATCATCGACGCCTGGGGCAAGATGAGCTTTACGAGCCGCGAGGCCGCGCGCGCCGCGCAAATCCTCAACATGGCGATCGAAGACGAGGACTGCTCCACCTGGCTCGTCATGGCGGGCTCCACCGGCGCCGGCGGGTGCCTGCATGTCTGGCGCGACATGGTCGAATACAACATGATCGACGCGGTGGTCGCCACCGGCGCTTCCATTATCGACATGGATTTCCTCGAGGCGCTCGGTTTCAAGCATTACCAGGCGAACGAAATCCCCGACGACAACACGCTGCGCTCGCTTTATATCGACCGCATCTACGACACCTATATAGACGAAGAAGAGCTTCAGCATGTCGACGAGACGATCTACGAAATTTGCGAACAGCTGGAGCCCCGCCCCTACACCTCGCGCGAGTTTATCCACGAGATCGGCAAATGGCTCGCCGCGGGCAACGCCAAAAAAGAAGGCTCGCTGATCCAGAAAGCCTATGAAAAAGGCGTGCCGATTTTCGTGCCGGCTTTCTCCGACTGCTCGGCCGGTTTCGGCATCGTCAAGCACCAGGTCGAACGCCGCAAGGCGGGCAAACCCTTCGTCACGATCGATTCCGCAGGCGACTTCCGCGAACTGACCGAAGTCAAGCTCGCGGCGGGCACGACGGGCCTGTTCATGGTCGGCGGCGGCGTGCCGAAAAACTTTGCCCAGGATACGGTCGTCTGCGCCGAAATCCTCGGCCATGACGACGTCGAAATGCACAAATACGCCGTACAGATCACCGTCGCCGACGTGCGCGACGGGGCCTGCTCTTCCTCGACGCTGAAAGAGGCGGCGAGCTGGGGCAAGGTCTCGACCGTCTACGAACAGATGGTCTACGCCGAGGCGACCTCCGTGGCGCCGCTCATCGTCTCCGACGCCTGGCATCGCGGCGGCTGGAAAAAACGCGCGCCGCGCAACTGGGCGAAGCTGTTCGCATAACGGGCGGGTCAACCCCTAATATTTGTTCACCATTGTTACCAATTTGGCGCCGGTGCGGGAAATCCGCCGCACCGGCGCTTTCTTTTTGCAAACAGACTTCAGCCTGCGATTAACCAGATGTTTTCCGAGGAAGGCGCAAAATTGGGCTTTCGACGCGACTGACGCGTTTCATGAAAACAGGTTTTCAAAATGGCGTTGACAGCGCGGCGAACCGGCAAAGCGATGAGCGAACATGCGCGCGACCGCCTCCAAAGCTTGCGCGCCTATCCCACGCTCGACACCTGGATGAACCCGCTGACCCGCGGGCTCGCCCGGCACTTCGCCAATCAGGACTGGCTGAAAACCCAAGAGCAGCTCGACTTCACCTATCGCATGAGCGATTGCGAGTTCGGCGGCGTCAACTGCGTGCGCTATGAAACCGAAAAGACCCGCGAGACTGACCGGATCATCTTTTACGTTCATGGCGGCGGCGGGGTCAGCGGCTCGCCGCGCGTCAACGCGTCGATGATTCTCCCAGCCTGCCAGCTTACCGGTCTCGAGGCTATCGGTCCGGACTATACGCTCGTTCCCGAAGCGCGCTTCCCGACGCAAATCGAGGAAATCGACCGCGCCTATAAGGCGCTTATCGCCAAACGTCCCGAGGCGCGCATCGTCCTTTTCGGCGATTCCATGGGCGGCGGCTTTGCCCTGGCGGCGGTGATGAAGTGGCGCGACGAAGGCGCCAAACTCCCTGACGGCCTCGTCTTGGCCTCGCCGGCGATCGACGGCGAAGGCGCGTCCGACACCCAGACGACGGTCGACGGGCACGATCCTTTCATGCGCTCGCATGGCGGGCGCCATTGCCGGCGCCTGTTCGGCTTTTACGCGCCCGACGAGAATCTCAAAGACCCGCGGATCTCGCCGATTTACGGCGATTTTCGCGGTCTGCCGCCGATGCTTGTCCATGTGGGCACGCGCGAGATCCTGCTCGGGGATTCAGCGCGCCTTTCCGAAGCCGCGCGGCGCGCCGGCGTCCAGTCGACCTTGCGCGTCTTCGACGGCATGTTTCATCTTTTTCATATGCACTGGGACCTGCCGGAAGCGAAAGCCGCGCAACAGGACATCGCCGATTTCATCCACGCGTTCTAGCCGGCCCGGCGCCGGTTAAGCACGGCGATGCGATAAAGCCCGCAGCCGGCCACATAGATTATTTCAACGTCGAAGACCCGGTTGAGCGCGACCACAACCCAATATTTATCGGGTCCGATAAACGCCGTATAAAGATGATAGACGGCGAGGAAGCCGTGCACGAAAACCAGCGGCGCCGGAAACCACCGCCGTTCGGCCATGCGGTACATGGCGAGCGCCGTCGCCCCGTCCACCGCGGCGAAGGAAAACGCCAGCGCCGGCCCCTGTGCGATCATCCATAGCTGCAGGGTGAAAGCCCAGTTGACGCCCAACAGACGAGAGGCCGCCGCGATCTGCGGCGACCTCGAATGAAATCCGATAAAAAGCGTGACGCCGGCAAGAGCGGCGTAAATGCTGATGGTTATCCAATACCCAGAATAGATCTCACCGCCTCGCTTGCCGCGGGCTTGGGACGCCCGCCCCCTGCGGCCTCCAGAAGCTGCGCGCCGGCCTGCATCGCCTGCACGCTCATCATCTCGTGAGCCTTTGCGGTGACATCGGCGAGATTCACCAATGCGGACTGCATCTGCGCAAAAGCCTCGCCGCCATTCGATGCATGAAGTTTGCCATCGACCCCTTTTGCGACAACTGCGCCCGCAGCCAGGGTCGCGGCAAGGCCCGCAATTTGCTTCTCAAAACGCAACAACGCCAACTGTTCTTTTCGGAGATCTGTCATTTCTTATCCTCACAAGTAAAAAGTATGGTACTCAAACAACAATACAACCTTAGCGGGAATGAAGGTGAAATCCAGACCAAATTACAACTTATGCGGGAATTTTCTTGAGCAGGGATGAGGACAATTACGCCGCCCGGATCGGGCGGGCCATGTGGCGGGTCGCCAAGAGGCGGGCCGCCGAGACGCAATTTTATGAGAACATGGCGCCGCAGCGGGCGCCGGTCATCGCCGCTGAAGCGGCCGGTCCTGAAAATAAAGCTCCGACGCCAACTCGGCGCCCCGGTCCAGCGCCGACAGAGACGGAACGCCCCCTGTCTCTTTCAGAATTTCTTCGAGCACTGGGCGAAGAGCTTGCGCAAGACGAGCCGGACCCTGACGGGTCGTGAGACGCGACAGCGCCGCATAAGTGTTGACGGTGGCCTCAGCGGCGATGTCGAGCGTTTCGGGCGCGGCGGGCGCCGCCTCTTCAGGCCGCAAATGGTTGATTACCACCGCCATGGCGAGCCGCAGCCGCGAAGCGTCGAGAAGCGCCTCTTCCGGCGTGGCGGGCATGGCGAGAATATCGGCGCCGCCACGGACCTCGCCGTAAAGCGCGGCGAGGCTCACCGCGCCGCCGGTCGCCTCCGCAATCCGCCGGGCGAGCAACGGCTTTGGAGCCTGGACGCCGGCGATGATCCGGTAGAGCGTCTGGCGGGAGACGCCCACCCGGTCGGCGAAATCCTGAACGCGCTCCTCGACATCGTGGAGATATCGTTTCAGCGGGTGCATGGGGTTAACCGTTTCTCATTTTCCCTTACGGGGCCCGAAAGGTTGTCACGAGACTCGCAACAATCCGTTAAGAATTGCTGCGCTGCGGCAGACGTCCTAAGAGACCGCCTCGCCATTTCAGAAACAAAAGATTATTCCCGCCCCATGAGCGCCCTCCTGTTAACCCTTGCGGACATTCGCCTCTCCATCGGCGGCGAGCCCCTGTTCGAAAACGCGTCTCTCAATGTGGGGACGCGCGCGCGCATCGCGCTCGTCGGGCGCAACGGGTCCGGCAAGTCGACGCTGATGAAAATCGCCGCCGGCCTCGTCGAAGCGGACGGGGGCGAGCGCTTCATCCATCCGGGTGCGACGGTGCGTTATCTCGCCCAGGAGCCCGATGCGAGCGGCTATGACGCCATCGGCGATTACGCCCGCGCCGGATTGGACGAGACCGGCAAGGCCCATGAAGCGGAAATGATGCTCGAGGAGCTCGGCCTCAATCCGTCCCTGTCGCCGTTAAAACTGTCCGGCGGGGAGCTGCGCCGCGCAGCGATTGCGCAAGCCCTCGCCGCGGCGCCGGACATTCTCCTTCTCGACGAGCCCACCAACCATCTCGACCTGCCGGCCATCGCCTGGCTCGAACAGAAACTGCGCGCCCTTCCCTCCGCCATCGTCGTCATTAGTCACGACCGGCGCTTTCTCGAAACCGTCACCAACGACACGGTCTGGATCGACCGCGGCGCCACGCGCGCCACGGGTTCCGGCTTCAAGGACTTCGAAGCCTGGCGCGACAAGTTCCTGGAAGAGGAAGAAGCCGCGCTGCACAAGCTCGGTCGCAAGATCGCCGCGGAAGAACACTGGATGCGGTACGGCGTCACCGCGCGCCGCAAGCGGAACATGCGCCGGGTCGGCGAATTGAAATCCATGCGCAAGCAATTGCGCGAGGCGAAACGCGTCGAAGGCGGGCCGACCTTCACCCTGCAGGCGGGCGCGGCCTCCGGCAAGCGCGCCATCGTTGCCGAGCATGTTTCGAAATCTTACGGCGAGCGGAAAATCATCGACGATTTTTCGATCGAGATCGCGCGCGGCGACCGCATCGGTTTCGTCGGCCCCAACGGCGCCGGCAAGACGACGCTGATCAATCTCATCACCGGCGCCGTCGAACCCGATGAAGGCTCGATCAAGCTGGGGACCAATCTCGAGATCGTCTCTCTCGACCAGCGCCGGGCGAGACTCAAGCCCGAGATGCGCGTCGCCGACGCCATCAATGACGGAACCGGCGACTGGGTCACGATCAATGGCGAAAAACGCCATGTGGCGACCTATCTGAAAGACTTCCTGTTCGGCCCCGAACAATGGCGCCAGCCCGTGACCGCGCTTTCCGGCGGCGAACGCGGGCGCCTGGCGCTCGCCGCCGCGCTCGCCAAGCCGTCGAACCTTCTCATTCTCGACGAACCGACCAACGATCTCGATCTCGAGACCCTGGAAATGCTCGAGGATCAATTATCCGCCTACGAAGGAACGCTTCTCCTTATCAGCCACGACCGGGCGTTTCTCGACAATCTCGTCGCCAGCGTCGTCGCGCCCGCCCCCGAAAAACCCGGCCGCTGGATCCGCTATGCGGGCGGCTACGACGACATGGTCGCACAGCGCGGGAGCGCCCCCGGCCTTGAAGGCGCGAGCGCGAAACAAAAACAGGCGAAACAAAAGTCGTCCCCTGAAAATCCGAAACCTGCGCCGAAGGCCAAGCTCTCCTACAAGGAGCAGTTCGCCCTGAAAAATCTGCCCGGCGAAATCGATACGCTGCAAACGCAAATCGCCGCGCTCAAGACAAAGCTCGACGATCCGGACCTGTTCTCCAAAGACCCCGCCCTGTTCGACAAGACCGCGAAAGACCTCGCCGCGGCGGAAGAAACGCTTGCCGAAAAGGAAGAAGAATGGCTGGTGCTGGAGATGAAGCGCGAGGAACTGGAGAATTGAAACGCAAATGAACAATCACGCAAAACCGCCCCTGAAAGCCGAATGCCGTTGCGGGAAATTGCAGGCGTCGATTGCGGCGGCGCCCCTCATCACCTCCGCCTGCCATTGCAAGGGCTGTCAGAAAATGGCCGCAAGCGCTTTCTCGCTGACGGTAATTGCGCTGAGTGAAAGCTTCTCTGTTATTGCCGGCAAGCCGGTGATTGGCGGCTTGCACGGCGGCGCGCGGCATTACTTTTGCGATTACTGTTTAAGCTGGGTGTTCACGCGCCCTGAAGGCTTCGATGAAATCGTCAATATACGCACGACCATGCTGGAAGACGCGGCGGACTTCCCGCCTTTCATGGAAACCTGCATGGCGGAAAAATTGCCATGGGCTAAGACCGGCGCCGTCAGAAGTTTCGACCAGTTCCCTGACTCCGCCGAATTCACAACGCTGCTGCACGACTATGCGGAGTGGCGAGAGGCGTAACTAAGCGAAAATCGCCACGCTTTGCCGCCCGGCGATGACAAGCTCGCCGTCGCGGTTCCAGACCAGCATGTCCTGGCTGGAATAGCCGTCGCCCGCCTGTTCGGCGCGGCTTTCCATCAGCCACCAGCCGTCGCGGGTCGCCGGCGCGTCCGTGAGCATATTGACCATCCAGGTCATGGAGCTGATCGGCGCAAATTCGGTGAACATCGGCATCAGCGCAGGCGGCGGCATGTCGGCGAGCGCCAGGAGCGCGACGACGCCGTCCGCCCCCTCATCCTTATGGCGCACCCAGATGAAATGATCGTGCGCTTTCGATCCGGTCGCGGGGCGCCCGCCTTTGGCGAGACGCGCATCGAAATGCCTGGCGAAAGGCGGGCCCATTCCCTCCGGAATAAAGGGCGCGCAATCCTCCGGCGCGGGCATGGCGGGCTGAGCCGTGAAAGTCCGGTTCCATTGCGAGGGACGCGCGCCGCCGAATGCGAAAGCGCAGCGCGTGGCGATCCCCTTTTCGCCGGAGATGTCCGCTTCCACGAAAGTCACTGACCTGCCCTGGCGCAGCATCGCCGCCCGCCCCGTAACGGGGCCGCCGGCGGGCCCGATGAAAGAGACGAGCGCCGAGCGCAAGGGCGGCGCGTCCGGAAAAGCGCGCCGCGCGGTTTCAAGACAGAGCGCGGCCGACAGCCCGCCATAGGTGGTGCGCCCCTGCATCCATTCGCCGGGAATGGTCAGCGCCAAAACGCCGTCCTGAAACGCGGCGCTCGCCATTAATTGGGAAAAAGAGATGCTCATGCTGGGGTCATGACGGGAGGATGCCGGCCTTGCAAGCGCGCAGGGCAGTCCGCGCGCCACGCCCCGTGGCTGAACCCTGGAGCTGTCTGGGAACAGTCCCGGAGCAATCCGGGCCCGCCCCGAAGGATTAACCATCGCCGGTTTTTCCTCTACCATGGGGCCTCGTGGGAAAATCCGTGAGATTTCGCGGGTTTTGAGAGGGGAACCGACATCATGAGCGCATTTGGCAAATGGTCTGGCGGCAAAGCCTCGGACATGCTGGGCGCCATGCGCGCGAGCGCCGACGGCGCGCCGAGGCGGCTTTCCGGCGGCGGCGAGCCCCGCCAGAGCGAGCGAACAACACAAGATTTTGCGCCGCTCGACCCGACCCGGGCGCTGTTTCCCAATGAAGAGGAAACGCCGGAAGGGGAAACGCCGCGCCGCGCCGCGCCGTTGCAAAACCTTCTCGGCAAGAGCGCCTTCAATCTCGAACGCCTGCGCGAACTCTTGGGTTATCACGCCGCCCTCATCGCAAGCGCCACGGCGGACCGGGCCGCCGGCGAAAAGAGCCTGACCATCTGGGGCTGGCGCGCGGCCATCGGCGTTCTCTGGCTCGCCGCCGGGGTCTGGCTGAACCAGGCGGCGCTGAACGCCCGCGCCGAGGATCTCGCCGCGACCGTCACCGGCGGCGTGCCCATCGCCGACGCTGAAATCCTGTCCCGGGTTTTTCTGGCCGTCGGGACCGCCGGGATCGCCGCCGCCATGGTGATGATCTTCTGGGTCTTCGCCGCCGGCAATGGCGACAACAGAAAGCTGCGCCGGCGCGGCGAGGCCTTTGGCGGCGAGCTCGCCGGGGAAATCCGCGAGCTCAACGAGACGCTGAAAGCGCGGCGCGACATGGTGGTGGAAGGCCCGAAAAGCGCGCGCGGCCTCAGCGCCGCCAGCCAGTGTCACCTCGAAGGGCTCGAGGCGTGCTCGCTCTTCGGCCAGATCCCGTTCCTCACCGCCAGCGATCCGGAAGACGCCGACGCCGAATATCTGCGGTTTTTACACCGCTTCGCGCCGCCGGCCCCGGGCTACGGCTTCGGCGCGGTGCTGGGTTTCGGCCTCCTGTCGGTCGCGATCGGCGTTCTGGCCGGCTGGATCGCGGGCTTTGCGCGCGCCGTCAGCCTTTACAATCCGGACGCCGCCATCGTCGCCGCCGAACCGGTGGTGATCGCCATGATGGCCTATCCCCTGGCCGCACAGGCGCTGCTCTTCGGCGGGCTCCTCTATCTCCTGATGGGCCTCGTGATCGAGGCGTTTTCCGGCGTCGTCGGCCGGGGCGAGATGGCCCGGGCCCGGCGCGACGCGCTCGACGCCATGCGCAGCGCCTATGTGGCGCAGGAAGCGCCGCTTGAGACGGAACTGGTGCGCCAGGTCGAGGACGTGGTTGAAATCCTGCGCGCGCAACTGGGAGTTGGCGGCGCCCGCGCCGGGCTTTCCGGCGGGCGCAATGAGGACGCATCGGCGAATCACGCAGGCGCATTTTCCCCCGAAGACGAGGTTCCCGAATGGCGCCGGCGCGATTCGTCGGTGAAATTCGTCGAGACCGGCTTCTCCGCCGCCCCCTCAAGCTTCCGCACGGACGCTTTCGCGAAAAAATTTTCGGGGTCCGGGGAGCGGGAAACGGGGTCGAAACGAGGCGGCGAAGGCTTGAAAAACCGGTCTCGCGATTAATCTTTGAGGCGCACTGAGCGCGCCTCGTTAAGACCTCCTTAACCAAAAACTTTTGCCCATGGACTAACTTCATATTGACGTCCGCGCGGGGCTCCATCACTATATCTTGTGTCGACGCGGGGCGTTGGCGATTCACAAAAGAATGAGACAGCCGCTGCCGGATGCGGCCCCTTTCGGGCAATCCGGAGCAAGGATTTTTGCGCCTTTTTTCGAAGGCGAAAGAACGAGGGACGGGGCAAGGAATGTCGCTTTCAGAAGCCGCCAAGGATATGGAAAACACCGGGACAGAGGCCGCCGAGACGTCGGCGCCGCAGGCGCTTGAGGGCCATGCGGAGGCCCAGAAAGAGGCCAAAAAACCGGCCCTTAAAGTGGTGCGCGACATCGTCGTCGACCGCTCGCGCGACGCTCTCCTCACCGATTTCGGCAAGACCACCATGGAGGACCGCTATCTCCTCCCCGGCGAGTCGTTTCAGGACATGTTCGCGCGGGTGGCGCGCACCTATGGCGACGACGCCGACCACGCCCAGCGCATCTATGACTATATCTCGAAGCTGTGGTTCATGCCCGCGACGCCGGTCCTGTCCAATGGCGGCGCGGAGCGCGGCCTGCCGATCTCGTGCTTTTTGAACGCCGTCGGCGATTCGCTCGACAACATTGTCGGCACCTGGAACGAGAACGTGGCGCTCGCCTCGAATGGCGGCGGCATCGGCACCTATTGGGGCAATGTCCGCTCCATCGGCGAGAAGGTGAAGCATTCGGGCCAGACCTCCGGCATCATCCCCTTCATCCGCGTGATGGATTCGCTGACGCTGGCGATTTCGCAAGGGTCGCTCCGCCGCGGTTCGGCCGCCTGCTATCTCGACGTCCACCATCCGGAAATCGAGGAGTTCCTCGAAATCCGCAAACCCTCGGGCGACTTCAACCGCAAGTCCCTGAACCTGCATCACGGCGTCAACATCACCGACGAGTTCATGCATGCCGTCGCCAAGGACGAAGAGTTCGGCCTGAAATCGCCGAAGACCGGCGAAGTGATGCGCACGGTTTCCGCGCGCAAGCTGTGGCAGAAGATCCTCGAAGTGCGCCTTGCGACGGGCGAGCCTTATCTCCTCTTCTCCGACACGGTGAACCGCCAGATGGCCAAGCACCAGCGCGATCTAGGGCTGAAAGTCTCGACCTCGAATCTGTGCTCGGAAATCATGCTCCACACCGGCCTCGACCATCGCGGCGAGGAGCGCACGGCCGTGTGTTGCCTCTCCTCGATCAACGCCGAGAAATACTTTGAATGGCGGCATGAACCACAATTCATCGAGGATGTGATGCGCTTCCTCGACAATGTCCTGCAGGACTTCATCGACCGCGCGCCGTCGGAAATGGCGAAGGCCGTTTATTCGGCTGAGCGCGAGCGCTCTGTCGGGCTCGGCCTCATGGGCTTCCACTCCTTCCTGCAGACCATGGGCGTTCCCTTCGAGAGCGCCATGGCGAAGTCGTGGAACAACCGCCTGTTCAAACATATCCGCATGGGCGCGGACGCGGCGAGCGTCGTCTTGGCCGAAGAACGCGGCCCCTGCCCCGACGCGCAAGAGCGCGGCGTCAAGCAGCGCTTTTCCCACAAAATGGCGATCGCGCCCACCGCCTCGATCTCGATCATCTGCGGCGGCTGCTCGCCCTGCATCGAGCCGATCCCGGCGAATGTCTACACCCACAAGACCCTGTCGGGCTCCTTCACGGTGAAGAACGTGGCGCTGAAAAAGATCCTCGCGGAAAAAGGTCAGGACACTGACGACACCTGGACCTCGATCCTCGAGCATGAAGGCTCGGTGCAGCATCTCGAGTGCCTGACCGACGATGAAAAAGACGTCTTCAAGACGGCCTTCGAGATCGACCAGCGCTGGGTGATCGAGCTCGCCGCCGACCGCTCGCCCTACATCTGCCAGGGCCAGTCGGTGAACGTCTTCCTGCCCGGCGACATCGACAAATGGGACCTCCACATGCTGCACTGGTCGGCCTGGGAGAAAGGCGTCAAGTCGCTTTACTATTGCCGCTCCAAATCCATCGCCCGCGCCGGCTTCGCCAACGGCAAGAAAGCGCCCGCCGAAGACGCGCCCCCGGCGGGCGGCGTCGAAGCCATGATGGCGGCCGCGGCGAAGACGGATTATGACGAGTGTTTGGCTTGTCAGTGAGCGGTAATTATACCAATGAGAAATGGGCAGGTTTTACTGCTCATTTTTCTTAACTCGCCCCTGCAACATAAATGTGCCAACAGCCCAACTAAAACCTATTGCCACCCCCGTTATTAGAAACTTTAGAAATTCGGCAAACACGCCTAACCTTTCCGATGGCGTAAGATTATTTTCCGGCTCAACATAGTCCACTGCTGATACAAACAAATCGTAGGACCACTTTAGAGGAAGAATTAAAGCTGGGGTTTCAACGGTCTCAGTAACATTTTGCGAGACACTGCTGAATACTTCAGAACAAGTGGCCTCTGAGGCCTTGGATTTAGCGTCGGCTAACTCATGCCGTAATTGCATTATCTCTTTTTTCTGAGTCAATAAAATTTGCTCATTAAAGACCACATTCACAGAAGCATAAGCAATCCAAACAACTGCGGATGCGGTGATTACCACCAAAGCCGCCTGCGTTTTTGTTGACATGTTGATTAAGTGCACAACGCTATCAGATTTATGGTAAATCTGACGTTCTGGAAAAATTTTTGCAGCCCATGTTTTAATTTTATCGCGAAACGATTTTATTTTCTTGGACATTTGGACAACCTCAATCTCCAAATGGAGTCTTATATTTATAGGATGTCGGCTTGAGCAAGCGTAAGGTAGAATAAAAAACGTATCCTGCCAATTGTGAGTCGTTATCCCGAACAAGCGGCGAAATAGAGTTTCGCGGCGTTGATCCGAGACTTGGAAAATCACAGCAAGTAGCAAGTAGGGCGGGTTGAGCGCAGCGATACCCGCCGAACCGCTCTCGGCACGGATGAATGGCGGGTATCGCTGCGCTCAACCCGCCCTACGGGCCACCTGAAAACACTCTCCACGGTTCGCGCCAGGGGCGCGGGATCGTTGCGGCCGAGCTTTTCCGGTCACTCTCTCCCCCGCGCATCCCGGACTTGATCCGGGATCCAGAAAAGTCTCGGCATTGCTGGATCCCCGCCTGCGCGGGGATGAGCGGGCGGAGAGGTCTCGTTCTGCGCCGGCGCCGATAGACAGCGCAGGGGCGCCCGTGTTCCCATGGGGCGATGGAATCAGACTGGAAACAAAGGGGAGACTCATGACGAAACGGACCTTGCAAAGACTGCTGATCGCCGCCGCGGCGGGCGCCCTCGCCGCCTGTGCGGGCGAGGAGGCGCAAGACGACGCCGCCTCTTCGGAGGCGCAATCCATGGCCGAAACAGCCGCAAGCGATGACGCGCAAGCCGCCGCCGAAAGCGCGCCCGAACCGGCGGAGCCGGCAGGGGAAGAAACAGCCGCGCCCGCGCCCGCCGCCGCCGACGATCCCGTCACCGGCATGTGCCTTTATTACAATAAGGGCGAAGAAGACGCCTGCGCCTGCGCTGCGGAGCGCTTCCGCGAGGCGGAGGCGGAGGCCGACCGCTACGCCGCCATTGCGTCGGCCTTTCTCTCCGGCGACGCGGCGCTTTCCACCGCGGACCGCTGGCAACAGGCGGTCGAGGCCGCGGCGGCGGCCGAAGGCGTCAGCATGACCAGCCTCCTTGCGCAGTCGAACGCGCTCGGCAAAGCCCATCGCGAAGCCATGAAAGCCTGCGGCCTTTAACGCCCGCTTCGCCGCCCTCACCGGCAGCGTCTCGGTTTGCCTTCATCCTGAGGGGCCCCGCCCCTTCCTCCTTCGAGATGCAAGCCCGACCGCGAATGCGGTCAATTTATCATTAGCGCGCCTTCGCGCGCAGGCGGCTTGCTCCTCAGGATGAAGGGGCGGGGCTGTTTCGAAGGGCGAAGGCAAACCGAGACGCTACCCGCTCGCCTTGCTCCCTTCCGGCCGATCTGCTCTTTTGCGCGCGCAAGCAATCGAAAAGGGGCCGGGCATGACTTTCAGAAACATCACGCTGGCGGCGGCCGCAAGCGTCGGGCTTTGCGCGCCCGCGCTCGCCGCCGACGACAGCGCCGAGAAAATGAAACTCGCCGAAGAGCTGGTGGAGCTGTCCCAGGCGAAACAGATGAGCAAACAGATCATCGCGCAGATGGCGCCGGCGCAGATTCAGGTCATCAAATCCATGACGCCGGAGACCGATCTTTCCGACGCCCAGCTTGAGGCCATCCTCACGGAAACCTCCGCCATCATGCGCGAAGAGCTGGAGCCGGCGATCGACGGGCTGATCGACGACATGACCCCGGTCTACGCCGAGGTTTACACGGTCGAAGAGCTTCAGGGCGTCGTCGATTTCTACAAATCGCCGGTGGGCGCGTCGTTCCTGTCGAAACAGTCCCTCGCCATCGAAAAGTCCATGGCGGTGTCGATGCAATGGGCGCAGAACGTCATCCCCGGCGTCATGGCCCGCGCCATGCCGCGCATTCAGGAAAAGGTGAAGCAGATGAAAGAGGCGCAGTAAAAGACGCGCGCCGTCATCCCGTGCGCAGGCGCGTCATGCAATGACGCGCTGCAGACACGGGATCGCTCCCGGCAGTCGCTTGAGCTTCATTGCCGTCCCCAGTGACGGATCAAAGCGACTCGTAAAGGTCGCGCCAGTCCGGATTCATCGCGTCCACAAGCCGGTTCTTCCATGCGCGGCGCCATTTTTTCACGCGCTTTTCATGAGCGATGGCGTCTTCAATGCGATTGAAGGGCTCGTAGTAGACAAGCTTCTTTAAACCATAACGCCGACAAAATGAGGAGCCGCGGCCTTCCTTATGCTGAAAGACGCGTTCATGGATGTCGGCGGTTACGCCGGTGTAAAGCGGGCCGTCGCGCTTCTCGCCGATGAAGTAAACATAGCCGGACATGCGAGCGAGCTTACTACGGGCTCGCCGCATTCGTCATCCAAGCGGGTTGTTGTAATTTTCGGGGAGTGGGGATGGCGATCCCGGATCTGCGCAGCGGCGTTCCCGCCGCAGCGCGTCCGGGATGACGATTGAATGGAAGCTACGCGGCTTCCTTGATCTCCACCAGGGTCAGACCGAAATGCAGGTCTTCGCCGGCGAGCGGATGATTGCCGTCGGCGACGACGCCGTTCTCACCCACTTCGGTGATGACGAGATTGATGGTCTGGCCGTCCTGGGTGCGCGCCGAAAGCGACATGCCCGGCTGGGGCGGCTGATCTTCCGGCAATTGCTCGCGCGGGATCTGCACCACCATTTCCTCGCGGCGCGGCCCGAAGGCGGCGTCGGAGCCGACGGTGACCGCCTTCTCCTCGCCTTCCGCCATGCCGTCGAGCGCCTGCTCGACCTCGGGGAAAATATCGCCCGAGCCGAGGGTCAGCGTCTGCGGGCCCTGTTCCTGCGTGCCGCCGACGACCCGGCCGTCGCCGGTTCGCACGACATAATCGATGGCGACGGTGTCGCCCTTCTTCGCTGCAGCCATGTTGAATTCCTTTTCGTCTCTCTTTGGGGACCGCCGCCCCCGCTGATCGCGCATAACGCGCCCTCGCGGAAGACCGCGCCGGACGGTAAAGCGCGCCGAATACCGGCATAGCACGGGTTCCGCCGCCAAAAGCGGCGCGCCGGCTCTTGCTTTTGCCCGTTCAGACCTCGCAAACGCCGCCCCGCCCGTCAACCCGACGATGCGGGCTGTACGGCGGATTCGTCGCCATTCTGCAGGTTTCTTCCACCCGCCGGCGCTTTTCATGCGTGCGCTGCGCGTCCTTGGATGACCAATGATATAGGGCCGCGGACGCCGGTTTAAACCCGAAACGCCGGACGGGGAGGGAATTTAATGATGAATCTTTCCTCCCGCCCCGCCCGGCGCGGTTTACGACGCCAGGCGTTGCAGGAAAAAAAGAAGGAGACAAAAAAACCGGCTCCCGCAAAACGCGAAGATGATGATTTGACCGCCTTCGCGGTCGGGGAGCCGGCGGCGCGGAAGAAAGAAAGCGCGCGTTACTCGCCTTTTTCGACCTTCCATGTGGTTTCGACATTGCCGCCTTTTTTGCCGTCCTTGCCATAAGCCGAAGCGCAATCGCTTCCCTTGCGGCCGCTGCGCATATCCGTCCAGTCCTTGCAGCGATAGCTGATTTCGACCGTATACGGATCGCGTGTCGGCATGACCTTGGCGTCATACAGCGTCCAGCGCTTGCCGGCGTCCTCGATTTCGAACTCGTCGACCGTCCGGCCGCGGGCGGAAGTGCGGCGCGCCGCTTCGCGCGCGGCCTGCACCGCCGGCAACAAAAGGCCGACCGCCTGGGGCTCTTCCTCGGTGGTGAGATAGAGCGTGTTCGCGCCGCGCCACTCGGCGGCTTTCGCCTCGCCGTCAATGCCGTCGAACTTGATATAGGCCGCCGCATGGGCCGACGCCGCAAAAGCAACCGCGCTCGCGCCAGCCGCCAGAAGACAGGTGAGTTTTTTCATTGGATGTCTCTCTTTTCTTTTCATGGTCCTCGGCGCCCCCAGCGCCTTGATGGGAAGAGACATAGCCCGGCCCGCGAAAAGCCTCAGTGACGGGCGTCACAGGCCGGACGCAAAAACGCCCGAGGACCCTTTGCGGCCAAAAAGGCGCATCGAAGCCCGCTCCGTTTGCTGTTAAGATCAGGCGCCGTCCGATCCCACAGAAGGAAGAAACAGTCATGCCCCGCTTTTCTTTCGCCGCCGGTTTCGCCTGCTTGCTGGGTCTCGCGGCCTGCGCGCAAGAAGACGCATCAATGGAAACTCCGGCGCCCGACCCGGAGATGGTCGAGACGGCGCGCATGGCGGCCGGCGCCCTCGGCGAAAGGCTGAAGGGACGGCTTGTGGAAGCCATTTCCACCGGCGGGCCGGTCGCGGCCATCGATGTCTGCAATCTCGAGGCGCCGGAGATCGCGAGCGCCGTCTCCGCCGAGACCGGCATGCGCGTCGGACGCACGGCGCTTCGCCTGCGCAATCCGGACAACGCTCCGGACGCTTTCGAGCGCGCCGGGCTGGAGAGCTTCCAGCGACAGCTCGAAGACGGCGCCGCCCCTTCGGGCCTTGAAATCGCGGAGATTGTCGATGGGCCGGACGGAAAGACCTTGCGCTATATGAAGCCGATTATGACGGGGGGCCCGTGCGTTCTCTGCCACGGAACGGATGTTGCGCCGGAAGTGCGCGCGGCTCTCCTCGAGCGCTACCCGGATGACGAGGCCGTCGGCTTTGCGCCCGGCGACATGCGCGGCGCCTTCACCATTTCAAAGGCGCTGGCGCCCCGGGAGAGCGAATAATGAATCGCCTCGCCCTCGCCGCCGGCGTTCTCGGCTTTCTCGCCGTCGCCCTCGGCGCGTTTGGCGCGCATGGACTGGAAGGCAAGCTTTCGCCGCAAGCGCAAGACTGGTGGGAGACGGCGACCTTTTACGGCCTCGTCCACGCCGTCGCGGCGTTCAGCCTGGCGCTGCACGCCAGGCCGGGCTTGGCGCGCGCCGGCTGGGCGTTCGTCATCGGCGCCGTCGTCTTTTCCGGCTCGCTTTACGCCATGGCTTTAGGCGGGCCGCGCATGCTCGGCATGGCGACGCCCTTTGGCGGCGTAAGTTTCCTTGTCGGCTGGGCGCTGGCGGCGATCGCCGGCGCGAAGCGCTAGAGCATCCTGATGTTTATGCGAGTCATCAGGATGCTCTAGATTCCTTATTTGCGCGTTTTGAGACGGAAAACCGGTGAACCACTTTTCCTTCAAAACGCGCTAGCGGCGCGGCTTCAGGAAAAGGCTCGACGCGCCGAGGGCGGACGTTAAGCCGATAAACACAAACAAAAAGATTTCCAGAATACCCATCGTTCTCTCTCCCCAGACAAATCGATGTCTGTCTATTGGGGCCTCTTATTGAGGTCGAAATAGGGCTGCGGGGCGACGATACAAGGGAGTTTCGCCTCACGCGCGATCACACGGTCGTGCTTTGCGGCGAAATCGTGGCGGGCCCCTTGGCGATAGCTATTTGGTGCCGGGCTCCATGGCTTTGAGGATAACGCGCCCGAGATCGGCGACCATGGCGACCATGGCGATGGCCGGGCCGCGCTGGATCGCTCCGGTGATCTCATAACCGTCCCACATGAACAGGGCCAAAGCGCCCATGATGATCACACGGGCGAGAATGGTGGCGGTGAAATTGATGGTCTTCGCGCCCAGGCGCTTCTTGCGCTGCTCCGGGGTTTCATTGACGCCGCGCGGGCGTATGCGCGAAAGATCCGGCTCCAAGGTCGCGGGCCGCGCCGGTGCGGCGCTTTGCGCGACAGGCTCTTCAGCCGGGGCGCCGCCCGCGATCGCAGCAAGCCGGGCCGCGCTCACGCGCGGCGCTGCGTCGTCCTTCTTTCTGGCAAAGGCCATCGGCTTTCCCCATGCGCTTTAAGACGGCGATTGTCTGCGCGGAACGGTTTCCGGCTTGTAAAAAACACACGGACAATTTTCAGCACGCCACAGGCCCGGTTTAAGAAAAAGGGCGGCCCGAAAGCCGCCCTTTTCCAAGTCCCCTCTGACGCGTCCGGCGTTAGAACGACTTGCGCACGGTGACCCCGTAGGTGCGGGGCGGCGCGAGATAGCCAGAGTAGCTGCCCGGCTGAATAACCGTCGGGAAAGCGCTCAGGAGATACTGATCGTCCGTCAGGTTGCGGGCCCAGCCCATGATCTCAAAGCCGTTGTCCCACTCAACGCCGAGGCTGAGATTGAGAACATTGACTTCGCGGCTGGCGAAACCGGCCGGAACGTTGTCCACGACCTGCGTATTGCTTTCATAAAGATATTCAGCCCGCAGATAGCCCTGGGCGTTGGCGAAATCATGCGTGTAGGTCGCTGAAGTCGAGACGCTCCAAGGCGAAATGCCCGCCGGCGTAAAACCGGAAGCGTCGAAGAAGCTCGCGCCCGCATCACATTCAGGAATATCGAAGCCCTCGAAAGACGAGCATGGCGCACCCTCGAAGGAATCGTATTCCGGATCGAGATAAGTGACGCCCGCCGTCAGGGAGAGCGCGTCGATGGGCGCATAAGCGCCTTCAACCTCGAAACCGCGCACCGACTGCTCGTCGGCGTTGGCGAGCACGAAGCCGTCCCCGATGAAGAGGTTCGACTGGAACCCCTGAATGGTCTGGTCAAATATGGCGACGTTCAGATAGCCGCGATCGAATTGAGCTTTGAAGCCGAGCTCGAAAAGCTCGACATCTTCAGGCCCGGCTTCGCGGCCGAAGCCGGTGGTCGGATCGGGCGGCATGGAGTCCGAAGACAGGTTGACCGCGCCGGCCTTCCAGCCCGTGGAGTAAGAGAAGTAGGCGTTGAGGCTGTCCGTCACGTCATAGGCGATGCGCGCCGTATAGGTGACTTTATCGTCGTTGAGCTTGCCGTCATCGAGCGGATTGCCGGGATCAGGCACATTGACCGGCACCGGCAGGAACTGCAGAGGCGACAAGGCCAGCGCGGCGTTACAAAGCAGCGCCGGGTTCGAAGCGTCGCAAGGCGTCGCCCCGATCGCGCCGGCGACGGTTCCGATGGTGGAAACATCCGTGGACGCAAATGGCGCGCCCGTCGCCGGGTTGATGACGATCCCGGGCGAGAGCGCCGCAAGCGGCAGCGGCGAGCCGGAAAGCGCGGCGATGTTGGCCGGCGTCGGGGGCAGCATGGTGATGTTGGCGAATGCGCCGCCGAAACCGACCTCGACAAGATCCACATTGTAGAACGGCTCGTTATTCACGTCGTTCAACGTGTAGTCTTTCTTGTCCTTGATCCAGGAAACGCCGCCGGTGAGCGTCAGGCGGTCGGTCAGGTGAACGTCGGCCTGGCCGTAGATCGAATAGGACTTGTTGTCCATTTCGTAATCGCCGAAATAGCCGTTCCCCGCCTGGAGGAAGGTGCCTGCCGGCAGCCCGAGCGAAGATTCAAGGCCGCTGATGCCGCCGCCGGCGAGAACGCCGTCAATGAACGCCCGCGTCTGCGTGCCGCTAATGACGTCGCGCGTGAAATCCACGTTTTCATCAAAGTAGAAAGCGCCGACGAGCCAGTCGACCATGTTGTCGCCGGTCGAAGCGAGACGCAGTTCCTGTGTGAAAGTCTTGTAAGCGCGATCCTGCGGGTTGGTGATGATGTCCGCCGCGCTGAAATCGGCGTCGGTCTGGGTGTTGTCCGATTGCTTGCGATAGGCGGTGATCGAGGTCAGCTGCGCGCCCCCAAGATCCCAGTCGCCTTGCAGAGAAATGCCTTTGCCGGTCAGCTCGTTGCTGGGCGTCGTGTTGAGAGCGACGCTGTAGTCTGTATCGCCGGCGGGATCGATGAGTTCGCCGAGGCCAAAGGGCGACGGCGCGCCGATGGCGAGCGTGGCGGGTCCGTTGAAGAGCTGAATCGCGCCGCAGCACTCTTCGTCGATCTTGTTGTAATCGCCGATCAGGCGGAAGGAGAGCACATCGCTCGGCTGGAACAATAACTCCGCCCGGGTCGACCAGCGATCGCGTTCATTGGTGTCGTTGCCGGTGACCGTGTTCGTGTAATAGCCCTCGCGCTTGTTGATGCTGCCGGAAACGCGGAAGGCGAGCGTATCGCTCAAGGGGCCGGTCACCGTGCCGGAAAACAGCACCTGATCGAAATTGCCGTAAGACGCCTCAACGCTGCCGCCAAGTTCGTATTCCGGCTCTTTGGTCGTGATGGAAATCGCGCCGGCCGAGGTGTTCTTGCCAAACAGGGTGGACTGGGGGCCGCGCAGAACTTCAACGCGCTCAAGCACGGGAAGGTCGAGGATCGCAGCGGCGGAGCGCGAGCGGTAGACGCCGTCGATGAACACGCCGACCGAAGATTCGATGCCCGGGTTGTTTGCGCCGTTGCCGAAGCCGCGAATGATGAAATTCGTTTGCGACGAGTTCTGCAACTGGGAGACGCGAAGCGACGGAACGGAAAACTGCAGGTCGAGAATATCCTGAATCTGCGCTTTCTTGATCGTGTCGTCGCTGACAACACTCACCGCGATCGGCACTTCCTGCAAAGTCTGCGCGCGCTTGGTCGCCGTGACGACGATCTGGTCGGCCTGCGCGGCCGCGCCGCTGGCCGCAACAGCGCCGAGCGCGACGCCGGTAAGGAGACGCGCAGCGAATACGTTTAGCGTGGAATCCTTTTTCATCATCTAACCCCTAATCTTGCCCCTCCCTGATCGGGGCGTTTTAAAACCCGGCTGATTACGCCCGCCGGGCCTGTTTCCTTTTTCTCTCACCGTTCCGGCGCCGTCCAGTGGCCGCAACAGCGGCCAACTGCGCTCCGGTTGCAGGCGTTACAAATTTACAACAAAACCGGTCGCCGTCAGGCCATGCTGCATCGCAAAACAAACGCTGGCGCAAGATTAACGCTGAGCCTAAATTCTCAATAAACAATTAAGTACGTTTGAGAGGGCGGCGCGCCGCGTTGCGGGGCCAATGAACGCCGGCCGGCATTGCGCCGAAAGACAAGGCGCGTAAAGCGTGCGCCTTTGTCATGCGCCTTGCTAATGACCGGCCCGACAAACCGCTTGGGAAACGGCGGAGCCGCGAGCGAAGCGACTGGCCGTGAGATATGGAAAATGGTGGGCGCGACTGGGATTGAACCAGTGACCCCTACGGTGTGAACGTAGTGCTCTCCCGCTGAGCTACGCGCCCTTCGGCCGGACCCTTTTACGCGAAGGATGCGGCGGGGAACGCCGTTCATAGCCATTCGCGCCGGGGCGTCAAGCGATCCCGTTGCCGGTTTTTTTGAGCAGGGCGGTTTGCGGGTCTTCGGCGGGGGCGTCTTCCCCGGTTTGGCGCGGTTTGGCCTTCGCCGCCGGCGCGGGTCTGAGGCGCGTCTTGGGAAGGACAAGGATCGCCCGCGCGCCCTCGCCCGGCCGGGAATCGATGCGGAACGACCCGCCATGGGCGTCGGCGATGACCTTCACCAGCGGCAGGCCGAGCCCCAGCCCTTCGCGCGAGCGCCGCATCGACATGTCGAGCAGCGCAAACGGCGCGGTCAGATCCTCCAGACTCTCCGCCTTCAGGCCGGGGCCGTTATCCTTGATCATGATCGCGAGATCGCCTTTTTTGGTGATCGCCGCCCCGATGGTGATTTCGACGCCGCGGGGGCAGAACTTCACCGCATTGTCCAGGAGCTTGCGGATGGCGCGGGAGACCAGCGCCCGGTCGCAGCAGATTTCCAGGTCGCGGTCGCATATCTTTAACGTCGTCATGGCCTCAGCCAGCTCCAGCGGTTTTTCGACGCCGGTGATCGCGTCGTCCACCAGAACGCCCAGCGTCACCTCCGCCTCGTTCAGCGTGATGGGCCCGGAGCGCGCGTCGGAGGCGAGCAGCATGTCGGAAACCGAGTTCAAGAGCCGGCGCCCGCCATCGACGATATAGTCCGCATATTCGCGGTGAAGGTTGTCGTTGTCCTTGTGGAACTGGTCGGCGATGATCTGGCCGAAGCCGATGATCGCGTTGAGCGGCGTTCTGAGTTCATGGCTCATGACGCCCATCAGGCTGTCCTTGAATTTCGCGCCGGCTTCCGCCTGGTCGCGGGCGGCGCGCAGCGCCTTGCGGTCGTCATGGGCGCGCAGGACGAATTTCACCGCATGGTGAAACAGGGACCAGTTCATGGGCTTGGCGAGAAAAGAGGTGGCGCCGGCCGCAAAAGCCCGGTCGACGGCGTCGCCGCGATCGCTCGCCGTGATCACCATGACCGGCGTGTCGCCGAACTTTTCGTCCCGGCGGATCGCCTCGGTCAGTTCGAACCCGCTCATCACCGGCATGTCGAGATCGGAGATGACGAGATCGGCGCCGTCATTCTTCAGGATGGTCAGCGCCTCGGCGCCGTCGCAGGCGGCGTGCACGCGATAGCCCGCCTCGAGCAGCTTGGCGCTGGCGAGTTCGCGCATGATCGCGTCGTCATCGGCAAGTATGACTGTCCTAACGGCGTCCACGACTGCACGGCTCTCCCTTGCCGTACGCTCCTAAGCGGCGTTGCGCGCCGACTTATTAACGCAAAGTTATCTTAACAGGCGGTTTCCCGATAAGGTGGCGCATAGAAATTAATTTTCAAACAATTCGGCGCAGGTTGAGCCCGCCCGCATGCAAGCGGGGAGCAGGACCGTCATGTCGAAACGCACGCAAACCCTTCGCGGAAGGTTAACATCTCTCGTCATCGTCGCGATCTTCGGGGCGGTGGCGATCGCAACAGCGTCCTCCGTATGGCGCGAAACGGCGCAATTCGGCGCGGGAAAGCGCGCCGAACTGGACGCATCGGCGCATATTTTCGCAAGCACGATCGCCGAACCTGTCGCCATGAACGACAAGGCCGCGACGCTGGGCGCCCTGCGCGCCATTTCTTATCTGCCGACGATCGAGCATGTGCGCATCAATCGAGAGGATGGCGCCGTCTTTGTGGAGCTTGGCAGCACGGCGGAAATCCGCGAAACCGGCAATGGCCTTTTCCAGGAGAACTCGCCCTTGTCGATGTTGAGCTCCGGAACGGCGTCGGCCACCGTGCCGGTCCGGTATGGCGACGAAACCGTTGCAACCCTGACCCTCAACGCCAGCACCGGGTCTTTGTGGGAGCGCATCGGCACGCTTCTTTATGACGCCCTCGTCGCCGCAATTTTCGCCGGCGGCATCGGCATGCTCATCGCCATGAAGATGCAGCGCGCCATCACCGACCCGATCCAGCGGCTCGGTCTCGTCATGGGCCATGTGCGCGAATCCGGCGATTTTAGCGTGCGCGCAGATCCGGTGGAAGACGAAGAAACCAACCAGCTTGTCGAAACCTTCAACACGATGCTCGACCATATTCAAGAGCGCGACTCGAAGCTGCAGGCGCATCAGCGCAATCTTGAAAAAACGGTCGAACTCAGAACCCGCGAAATGCGCGCCGCCAAGGACGCAGCGGAAGCGGCGAATGTCGCGAAATCCGATTTCCTCGCCACCATGAGCCATGAGATCCGCACCCCGATGAACGGCATGCTGGCGATGGCCGATCTCCTGAGCAAAGCCCGCCTTGCGCCGCGCCATAAACGCTACGCCGAAGTCATCGCCAAATCGGGCCAGAGCCTGCTCGCGATCATCAACGACATCCTCGACTTCTCCAAGATCGAGGCCGGCAAGCTGCAGCTCGAAAAGATACCGGTGCGCCCGGCCGATATTGTCGATGACGTGGTGGGGCTTTTCTGGGAGCGCGCGGCGTCGAAAAATATCGATCTCGCCGCCTATGTGGCCGCGAACACGCCGGAGGAAATCGAGGGCGACCCCGTGCGCATCAGCCAGGTCTTGTCGAACCTCGTCAACAACGCCTTGAAATTCACCGATCACGGCCATGTCGTGGTCGGCGTCGCCTTGAAATCCGGCGGCCGCGCGCAAGACGAGGCGTGCACGCTCGAATTTTCCGTTACCGACACCGGCGTCGGCATTGATAAAGACAAGCAGGCGACGATTTTCGAAGCCTTTTCACAAGGCGACCAGACGACGACGCGCCGCTTCGGCGGCACCGGGCTTGGCCTTGCGATCTGCCGCCGGCTCGTGGAGGCGATGAACGGCAAAATCGGCGTGAAAAGCCGTCCAGGCAAGGGGGCGCGCTTTTTCTTCAGTACAACAACAAAAACGCTCGCGGCGGCGAAACCCGTCAGGCAGGTCAGGGACGAAAAACGCGCCGTCATCGCCATCGAAGGCGACGCGACCCCGAAAATGCTCGCCCATTATCTGCGTGAAACGGGCGTCATTCCGCACATCGTGGAAGAGGGCGCGCAATTCGGGCCTCATATCGCCTGCGCGGACATGATTTTCGCCTCGCCCGCCTTTTATCACGTCTATCAAAAAACGATCAGCGAGGGCAAAGCGCAATGGGTGCCGGCGCGCGTGTGCATTTGCGAACTTGGCGATGTCGCGCCGGACGCGCTCGTGGAAGACGGCGTTGTCGAGGATATTCTTTTAGCGCCGCTCTCGCGCCGCGAAGTGATGGAGCAGGTGGGCCGCATCATCGACGGCAGGCTTCGGGGCAAAACGGCGCTCGCCACAACGGAGACGGCGCAGCCCGACCGGCTTTGCTTCCGCGGCCAGCGCGTGCTGGCCGCCGACGACAGCGCCGTCAACCGGGAGGTCGTGAAAGAAGCTTTGGCGCGGCTCAATCTCGACGTCACGCTCGCCGGCGACGGGCGCGAGGCGCTGGCGCTCGTCAAGAGCGAGCCTTTCGATCTTATTTTGATGGATTGCTCCATGCCGAAGATGGACGGCTTTGAAGCGACGCAGGCGATCCGCAGCCTTGAGGAAAGAACCGGGCGCGCCCGGGTTCCGATCATCGCCCTGACCGCGCATGTGGCGGGCAAAGACGCGGCGTGGCGGGAAGTCGGCATGGACGAATATTTGACGAAACCGTTCACCCTCGACAGCCTGTCCGGCGTGATCGCACAATATCTCGAAGCGGACGCGGGCGGCCGCGCGCCGGAAGCAGACGCGCCGGCGGATGAAGAAGACGCGCCGGCCGATCATGAGGACCCCATCGCGCCGGAGCCAGAAGAAGACAATCCGGTTTTCGACCGGACCGTGCTGGAGCAAATCGCCGTCATGCAGTCAGGCGCCGCCAATCTGCCCTTGCGCGCCCTGGCGATATTCGAAGAGCACTCCCGGGAGGCGATCCGCACGCTCGCAAACGCGTTGAAAACCGGAGACAACGAAGCCGTCGCCCAAGCCGCGCACGCTCTGAAATCCATGAGCGTCAATGTCGGCGCACGCCGGCTCGGCGCGGCCTGCGGCGAAATCGAACGCGAAGCGCGCAACGGCGCCGCCAAAGCCGCGCTCAGCGCCTTGTGCAAGCAAGCCGCGGCGGAATTTCGCGAAACCCATCGCGCGCTGCCGGCGCTGATGCAGGAATTCAAACAATCCGCAGCCTGACGGAATCAATGCACGCGGATCGAGACCCTGACGCATCCAATAATCGTCACCGCCGGCGTCACCGCATAGGACGGATGACCGCTTTCGCTGGAATGAGGCTCGAGCCGCACGGCGCCGCTGCCCAGCGCCGGATTTGACCGCCACCGCCGCAAGACCAGCGCGTCATTGACGAGCGCCAGACAGAAATCGCCGTCGTCCGGCTGGCGGTCGTCGTAATCCACGATCACCACCGTATCCGGCAGGAAGGAAAGGTTGACCGCCGGATCGTTGACGAAAACGGCGAAGAGCTTCGCCGGGCCCAGCGTCACCGGGATGTAGTCCTCCGCCATAGCGTGCGGATCGGCGTGCGGATCGCGCGCGAACAAGGCCGCCGCGCGCAGGGAGATGACCGGCACATGCCGGACCGGCCGGCGGATATAGGCGGCGGCGGCGTGTGTGTCGGTCTCCGCCGATGACCGGTCGCCCGCTGCGAGCCAGTCGAGCGAGGCCTCCAGCGCGTCGGCGAGCTTGGCGAGGGTCAGCCGGCGCGGGTCGTGAACGCCGCTTTCCCAATTGGCGATGGCCGGCTGGGTCACCCCGATGCGCTTGGCGAGATCCGACTGGCTCAATCCCTTGGTTTTTCGGGCCTGGCGGATGCGCTCGCCGATGGAGCGGGCGGCGGCGGTTTGAGTGACGTCCATAAGCCCTCCTGATTTATAAGTTATTCTTATATTATCAGTTTCGGCTACGCCATAAAATTCTGCACAACAATTACAAAGCGCACCAAATTCGCCTTAAACCGCGAAAACGCCTCCCCTTTCGGGGAAACCGGCAGGTATAAAAATTACTAGGAAGAGACTTGAAAAAATCAGCTTGTCTTATATTCTGGCGGCGGTGGAAACGACCCAGCATAGATCGGGGAAAAGCAATGACTGACCTGTGCGATCAAGACGGCGCCAGCCGTCTCGCAGCAAAAATCCAGGATTTCTGGCGCAAACGCGGTTTCGATGTTGTCGTTGAAATGAAGGAGGAAGGCTTCGTGTCGACCATGCGGTCAGCGCGCACCGATGTCCGCTCTAATATGATCAATGGCATGCCGACCAAGATCATGTCCGCCGAAGCCGGCTAGCCTTTTAAAGCGGCCTCAATCAGCGGCGCGGCTTCGCGGTAACTTGAAAAGACCGCCGCGCGATCGGCGAGCGTCACCGGTCCGTATCCGAAATCTGCAACAAAACAGGGAAGCCCCGCCGCGCCGGCGGCGCGGATGTCGGTGTCGCTGTCGCCAATGAAAGCGGCCCGCGCCGCCCCGATTTCCTGAAGACAAAGCCGCACCGGCGCCGGATCGGGCTTGGCCGCTTCGGCCGTGTCGGCGCCGACTATGGCGTCGAAAAGCGGCGCGACCCCCAGCGTTTCAATCAGACGGCGCGCCATCGCCTCGCGCTTGTTGGTGCAGATCGCCGCCCTTGCGCCGCGCGCCAGAAAGCCCTCGGTCATCTCGATCACATGATCGAAAGGCCTCGAATGAACGGCGATATTTTCCCCGTAGAAGTCCAGAAAGCGGGTCATGGCGTCGTCGAGCTCGCCTTCTTGCGCCTCGCGCCCGGCGCTTAAGAGAAAGCCGCGCATCAGCATCCGCCGGGCCCCATGGCCGACGAGATGGCGCACCTCGCCGGTCGGGACCGGCGCGAGACCGGCGGCGGCAAGGACGTGGTTCATCGACGCCGAGAGGTCTTCGACCGTGTCCACCAGCGTGCCGTCGAGATCGAAAATAAGCGCGCTTCCGCGCAGATCCTCCGCCATAGCTCCGCCCTTTTGCTCCTTTACGCTCCGAACAGGCCCGAATCGCGCCAATTCGCCCGGCTAGCCATAGGCCGTTTCGCCCTGGCTGTGATAGACGAGCCCCGCCTATATGTCCGCTTTTGAAGAATGAAAGTTCGACAATGACCGACCTTAAGACCGCCGCCGTGATTCTCGCCGCCGGGCACGGCACGCGGATGAAATCGGCGCTGCCCAAAGTCATGCATGAAATCGGCGGGCGGGCGATGATCGCCCATGTGATCGACGGGGCGGCGGCGCTCGCGCCTGAGCGCATGGCCGTCGTCATTGGCGATCATGCGCCGGAGGTCGGCGATTTCGCCAGGACGGTGCGCGGCGACATTGCGGTCGCGGTGCAGGCGCCGCCGCAAGGCACCGCCCATGCGGTGATGCAGGCCCTGCCCGCGCTTAAAGGCTTTTCCGGCGCCGTGCTCGTGCTTTATGCGGACACGCCGCTCGTCACGCCGCAGACGCTTCAAGCCCTCGCCGGCGAAATCGAAAACGGCGCCGCCGTCGCCGTCCTCGGCTTCACGCCGGAAGAGCCCGGCGCCTATGGCCGGTTGAAGCTCGACGAAAAAGGCGCCCTCGCCGCTATCGTCGAAGCGAAGGATGCGAGCCCGGAAGAACTCGAGATTACGCTGTGCAATTCCGGCGTCATGGCGATCGACGCGGCTTTCTTGATGAAGCGTTTGAAAGACATCGGCAACGACAACGCCAAGGGCGAATATTATCTCACCGACATTGTCGCTCTCGCCCGCGCTGACGGCCAACCCTGCGCCGTGATCGAGGCGGACGCCGACGAGGTCTTGGGCGTCAATTCGCGGGTCGAACTCGCAGAAGCCGAAGCGGTGTTTCAGGACCGGATGCGCGAGGCGGCGATGGCGGCGGGCGCCACGCTCGCCGATCCCCTCACCGTCTATTTCTCCTACGACACCAAGCTCGGCAAGGACGTGACCGTCGGCCAGCATGTGGTGTTCGGCCCGGGCGTGACGGTGGCCGACAACGCCGAAATCAAGCCTTTCTCGCATCTTGAAGGCGCGTCCGTCGCCGGCGGCGCCAGCGCCGGGCCGTTTGCGCGCCTGCGCCCCGGGGCGGCGCTCAAAACCGGCGCGAAAGTCGGCAATTTCGTCGAAATCAAAAAAGCGGTGATCGGCGACGGGGCGAAGGTGAGCCATCTCAGTTATATCGGCGATGCTGATGTCGGAGCTGAGGCGAATATCGGCGCCGGGACCATCACCTGCAATTATGACGGCTACGGAAAATTCAAAACGGTGATCGGCAAGGGCGCCTTTATCGGCTCGAATTCCGCGCTCGTCGCGCCGGTGACCATCGGCGAGCGCGCCTATGTGGGCTCGGGCTCCGTGGTGACGGAAGACGTCGCGCCCGGCGACCTCGCTCTCGCCCGCGCGCGCCAGACCGCGATCAAGGGCTGGGCCGCACGGTTTCACGACAAACACAAAGCCAGGAAGAAGTAGGATTTAGACAATGGACAAGGAAGCGGGCAAACGCCTCGCCGCAGAGGAAGCCGCCAACCATATCGAACGCGACATGACCTTAGGCTTAGGCACCGGCTCCACCGCCGCCTATTTCGTCGACATAGTCGGCAAGCTGGTTTCCGAAGGCTGGGACTTGCGCGGCGTGCCGACCTCGGAAGCAACGCGCGAGCACGCCGAGCGCGTCGGCGTCGAGATCATCGAGCCAGATGAGGCGACCGTCATTGACCTCGCCGTGGACGGCGCCGACGAAGCCGATCCGTCGCTCAATCTCATCAAGGGCGGCGGCGCGGCGCTGTTGCGCGAAAAGATCATCGCTTACGCCGCGAAGAAATTCATCGTCATCGCCGACAAGTCGAAACGCGTCGCCGCGCTCGGGGCGTTTCCCCTGCCGGTTGAAATCTCGCCTTACAGCTGGGCGCTCACCGTCGCCGCCCTGCGCCGGACGCTCGCCGACAATGGCTTTGCGGAGGCGAACCTTGAGCTTCGCGCACGCGACGGCGAGGCCGTCAAAACCGACGGCGGCAACCTCATCATCGATTGCCGGCTGGGGCGCATCGAGAACCCGGCGGCGCTGGAAAAAGCCCTCGCCGCCATTCCCGGCGTCCTTGAGAGCGGGCTCTTTTGCGGCATGACCCGGATGGCGATTTTCGGCGGCGAAGACGGGATTACGATTAACGGCGCTTGACGCATTGTTTGAGTTCGCCCGGCGGCTTGGCCTCGCCCGCGCCCCCGCGTTACCGTCCGCCGTCAAGAACCGGAATTCCCATGTCCCAGTCCCGTTTTGAAAAACTCCAGGAAGCGATCAAGACTTATGGCGCAGCGGCGTTCGAAAACCTCCTGCGCTGCAAGGGGCTGGGCGAAGCGGTCGTCGCCGGTCTGCCGGATTATCTCGGCTGCAACGCCGAATGCGTCACCGCGGTGCCGCCGGAGGGGCCCTTCGATCCGCGCAAGGATTATGGCGAAGACGCGTTCAGCTATCGCCGCCGCCAGGTCATCGTGCTCGAACCCATCGTCTTCGGCGTCGCGCTGACCGTTCACAATCTGGAGGATTCCGGCGCCTTGTGGCTCAGGACGGCGCTTTCCATCGAGGTGACCGGCGACAGCTTCGACGTTTTCGTGGCGCAGCAGCCCCTGATCCGCATTCCCCTCGACTATGAGAACAAGCTCGAGCCTGTCTTCGAGGCGATCTATCGCGAATTTTTGAACACGTTTCAGCTCGAAGTGCTGGAATTCAATGATAAGCGTTTCGAAACGCGCATCGGTTTCGTTCCCGACCTTCCCGAGAAATAAGGTTCTCCCATGTCTCAATATGATTACGACCTCTTCACCATCGGCGCCGGCTCCGGCGGCGTGCGCGCTTCGCGCCTCGCCGCGAGTTACGGCGCGAAAGTCGGCGTCGCGGAGGAATACCGCGTCGGCGGCACCTGCGTCATCCGCGGCTGCGTGCCGAAAAAATATCTCGTCTATGCGAGCGAGTACGGCCACGATTTCGAAAACGCCAAGGGCTATGGCTGGTCCGCCGACAATGTCTCCTTCGACTGGCCGACCCTGATCGCCAACAAGGACAACGAGATCGACCGGTTGAACGGCATCTATATCCGCAATCTGAAAAACGCCGGCGCGGACATCTTTCAGTCCCGCGCGGTCCTGAAAGACGAACACACCATCCACCTTGAGGCCGAAGGCCGCGACGTCACCGCCGAGCGCATCCTGATCGCCGTCGGCGGCAGCCCTTACGTCGACGAAAACGTGCCGGGCCACGAACTCGGCATCACCTCGAACGAGGCGTTTCATCTCGAAGAGCTGCCGAAATCGGTCGTGGTCGCCGGCGGCGGCTATATCGCCATCGAATTCGCCTGCATCTTCAAAGGGCTCGGCGCGGATGTGACGCTTGTCTATCGCGGCGAAGACATTCTTCGTTACTTCGACGCCGATATCTCGACGCAGGTCCACAAGGAGATGCAGCGCCAGGGCATTCGCGTCATCACCCAGGCGCTGTTCGACAAGATCGAAAAGCGCGACGGCGACACCAAGCGCGTCCATCTGTCGACCGGCGTTCATATCGATGCGGACTGCGTCTTCTGGGCGGTGGGCCGGAAGCCGGTGACGGGCGGCCTCGGCCTTGAAAAGGCCGGCGTCGAAACCGACAAGAACGGCGCCATCAAGGTCAACGACCAGTCGCAATCCTCAACGCCGAACATCTTCGCCGTGGGCGACGTCACCGACCGGGTCAACCTGACGCCGGTGGCGATCCGCGAAGGCGCGGCCTTCGCCGAAACCTTCTACAACGACAATCCGACGAGCACGGATTACCGCTTCATCCCCAAAGCCGTGTTCTCGCAGCCGCCCGTGGGCTCCGTCGGCTACGCCGAACATGAAGCGCGCCACGAATTCAAGAATGTGGACATCTACAAGGCCGAGTTCCGGTCCATGAAACATATCCTCACGGAGTCCGGCGAGCGCGTGTTGATGAAGATCATTGTCGACGCCGACACAGACCGCGTTCTCGGCTGTCACATTGTCGGCGAGGAAGCCGCGGAAATGATCCAGTGCGTCGCCATCGCCGTGAAAGCGGGGCTTAAAAAGAAAGACTTCGACGACACGGTGGCGCTGCATCCGACCATCGCCGAGGAATTGGTCACCATGCGCACGAAATACGTGCCCACGACCACCGACGCGCCGTAAGAGGCGACGCCGGGCGGGCCGAAGGATAAGGCCAAATCCAGACCCGGGGATAAAATTTAATAAATAAAATTCTATCCCCGCCCTTTGGGGACGGCTTTATGATGCGCGCCTTGAGAGCCGGGCATTGCATTTCAAAAGAGGCGAACGCCCGTCAAAGGAAGGGACTTTTGCGCCCGCATCTCGCCCATCAGGAGAAAAAGCCCCGTGGAACAATTTACGCAACTGGCGCCAAATTCGCCTGAACGCCAGCAAAGACGCCAAAAAAAGAAAAAGCGGAATCGGGATTACGCAAAATGTTTCACGGCGCGCGGCGCGCGGCTACTCGCACTCCTCGGCGGCGCGGTCGAGCGCGGCGGAGACGCCGCGCAGCGAGATGACGTAACTCGTCGCCGTGCCGCGCTGGGAAACGGCGCTGATCCGCATGTCGGCGCCCTTGCGCATGGCGCGCACCAGCCGCTCTTCCTCAGACGCCGATTCGATGAAAGCCTCGTTTTCCGAGGTGTACATTTCCCACTTGTCGGAGCCGATCCGGAGCGTCGGCTCCGGCTTGGCGTTCAGCCCGTAGCCCGTCATCAGGCTCGGCTGCTCCTTCGCCGCCCCGGATTCCCAGGTGGCGATCAGGAAGAAAACATCCCCGTGATTGACCGATTTCGGCGATTTGTCCGTCGCCTCGGTCGCCGCGAAGCAGATTTTATCCCCATCCACTTCCCGCACGAACACCGACCAGTCCCGGAAGGTCGCCTTCGCCTCGGGCTGCTGCGCGGCGGCGGCGAGCGGAGCGAAAACGGCGGCGAGACCGGAAAATATGGCGAGAACAACGGCTAAGGACGGACGAGGCATGGATGCAAAGCTCCCTCAAAGGCGGACTGGAAAGGGCTCCATAACGGATTTTCACCGCAGATAACATAGTTCGAAATGTGTCGCGACCATGACGGCCCCTGAACCGCAAAGCCGCATTGCAAGCGCGAAGACGTTGCGCCATAACGGCGCGGAATTTCACGGCTTTTTTCCCAACCGGAGGAACGAGATGATACCCGGAAGCGATTCCTTGAAAACCAAGAAGACGCTGACCGCCGGCGGCGCGTCTTACGCCTATTACAGCCTCGACGAAGCCTCGAAGCAAATCGGCGACATTTCCCGCCTGCCCTTCTCCCTGAAAGTCCTTCTGGAGAACCTGTTGCGCTTCGAAGACGACCGGTCCGTTTCGGTCGACGATATCAAGGCTTTCGCGGACTGGGTGAAGAACGGCAAGACGAGCCGCGAAATCGCTTACCGCCCGGCGCGCGTCCTGATGCAGGATTTCACCGGCGTTCCCGCCGTCGTGGATCTGGCCGCCATGCGCGACGCCATGAAAAATCTCGGCGAAGACCCGGAGAAGATCAATCCGCTGGCGCCGGTGGATCTCGTCATCGACCACTCGGTGATGGTCGATTATTTCGGCCATGCGGATTCCTTCGAGAAAAACGTCGACCGCGAATATGAGCGCAATGGCGAACGCTACCAGTTCCTGAAATGGGGCCAGGGCGCCTTCGACAATTTCCGCGTCGTTCCGCCCGGCACCGGCATCTGTCACCAGGTGAACCTTGAATATCTCGCCCAGACCGTCTGGACCGCGGACTATAAAGGCGAAACCTACGCCTATCCCGACACGCTCGTCGGCACCGACAGCCACACCACCATGGTCAACGGCCTTTCGGTTCTCGGCTGGGGCGTCGGCGGCATCGAAGCCGAAGCGGCGATGCTCGGCCAGCCGATCTCGATGCTGATCCCGGAAGTGATCGGCTTTAAAATGACCGGCAGGCTGCCCGAAGGCGCGACGGCGACGGACCTCGTCCTCACCGTCACCGAAATGCTGCGCAAGAAAGGCGTCGTCGGCAAGTTCGTGGAATTCTACGGGCCGGGCCTCGATCACCTCGCCCTCGAAGACCAGGCGACCATCGCCAATATGGCGCCGGAATATGGCGCGACCTGCGGCTTCTTCCCCATCGACGAAGAAACCCTGCGCTATCTCAAAGCCACGGGCCGTTCCGAGAGCCGCGTCGCGCTCGTCGAAGCCTACGCCAAAGAACAAGGCATGTGGCGCACCAAGGACACGCCCGATCCGGTCTTCACGGATACGCTGGAGCTCGATCTTTCCGAAGTGACGTCGTCGCTCGCCGGGCCGAAACGCCCGCAGGACCGCGTCACGCTTTCCGACGCGCCGAAAAACTTCTCGACCGCCCTCGACAAGGAATATGGCAAGGGCGGCGAAGCCGGCAAACGCGTCGCCGTCGACGGCGAAGATTTCGACATCGGCCATGGCGACGTGACGATCGCGGCGATCACGTCCTGCACCAACACCTCGAACCCGTCGGTGCTTATTGCGGCGGGCCTTGTCGCCCGCAACGCCCATGAAAAAGGGCTGAAAGTGAAGCCCTGGGTGAAAACCTCGCTCGCCCCGGGCAGCCAGGTGGTGACCGATTATCTCGACGCCGCGGGCCTTACCGACGACCTTAACTCTCTCGGCTTCAACCTCGTCGGCTATGGCTGCACCACCTGCATCGGCAACTCCGGTCCGCTGCCGCCGGCGATTTCGAAAGCCGTCAATGAAAACGATCTCGCGGTCGCCTCGGTGTTGTCCGGCAACCGCAATTTCGAAGGCCGCGTGTCGCCCGACGTACGCGCCAACTATCTCGCCTCGCCGCCGCTCGTCGTCGCCTACGCCATCGCCGGGTCGATGAACATCAACCTGACGACCGACCCCATCGGCAAGGACAAGGACGGCAAAGACGTCTTCATGAAAGACATCTGGCCCTCCAACAAGGAAATCGCCGAAGTCGTGCGCGAACACGTCACCGCGAAAATGTTCGCGACGCGCTATGCCGACGTCTTCAAGGGCGACGAGAAATGGCAGGCGATCGACGCCGGCGACGGCCAGACCTATCGCTGGCCGAAATCGACCTATGTGGCGAACCCGCCCTATTTCGAAGGCATGACCAAGGAGCCGAAACCCATCGAGCCTATTTCGGGCGCGCGCGTGCTGGCGCTGTTCGGCGATTCCATCACCACCGACCACATCTCGCCGGCCGGCTCCATCAAGGAAGACAGCCCGGCCGGGGAATATCTGAAATCCCACCAGGTGCCGGTGTCGGAGTTCAACTCCTACGGTTCGCGCCGGGGCAATCATGAAGTGATGATGCGCGGCACCTTCGCCAATATCCGCATCAAGAACCGGATGGTTCCGGGCACGGAAGGCGGCGTCACGAAATACGTCCCGACCGGCGAGGAAATGCCGATCTATGACGCGGCGATGAAATACAAGGCCGACAACGTCCCGAGCGTCGTCTTCGCCGGCAAGGAATACGGCACCGGCTCGTCGCGCGACTGGGCGGCGAAAGGCACGATCCTGCTCGGCGTCAGAGCCGTAATCGCTGAAAGCTTCGAGCGCATCCACCGCTCGAACCTGATCGGCATGGGCGTGTTGCCGCTGCAGTTCAAAGACGGCGACAGCTGGGAAGCGCTCGGACTGACGGGCGACGAAGAGGTGACGATCGCCGGTGTCGACAAAATCACTCCGCGTACGGATGTTAAGGTGACGATCAAATTCGCCAATGGCGACACGAAAGAGATCGAAGCGCTCGTGCGCATCGATACGGCGGACGAGCTCGACTATTTCCGCAATGGCGGCATCCTCCATTACGTCATCCGCAAGCTCGCAGCCTAACAGAAACGGCGGCTCTTTGCGGCCGGCTTTGGCAAGACATGAAAAAAGCCCGCCTCGTTAAAGGCGGGCTTTTTTTTGCACGGCGCGGGCGCTTGCTTCACGCCGAGCCCTTCGGTGGAAAATAACGCCCCATAGATGACTGTCCTAATTCTCTGTCTTTATTGGCGGGAGACTAGCCACGCTCCATTTATTCTGGAATAGTTTCCTACAGAAGAGCCAGAAAGGCGGGGGATGGCGCTCGGGGCGGCTTCAAAAACTGCGCAGGCGAGCCTTGCGCTCATGCTGACGGCGTTTGGCGCAGCCTGCTCCGCGCATGCCTCGCCCTGGGCGCGCGCCGACGGCGAACTCCTGATCATTTCCCACGCCGAGTATTTCTATTCCGACCTCACCTCTCAGGATCCGCGCGGCGGCCGTTTCGAGAGCTTGGACACCGACACCTATATCGAGTTCGGCGTCACCGACGACGTCACCATCGGCGGCAAGGCGATCTACGGCACGTCCTGGCTGACCAACAGCGCGGGAACCTTTACCGACACCGGCTTTTCCGAAATCGAAGGCTATGCGCAATATCAATTCGCGCGCACCATCAAACACGCCGCCTCACTGCGCCTCTCCGCCGGCAAGCCCGCCGCCTTTCAGGCGAGCGCCCGGCAAGCCATCAATAACGGCGCCGATGTAGAGCTCGCCGCGCTTTACGGCCGCAACCTGACCTTCGCGCCGTTAAAAACCTTCACGGCTGTCGAAGTCGGCTACCGCAAGCGTTTCGGCGCTGGCGCCGACGTCATCCGCAGTCAGGTCACGCTCGGCGCCGAACCCAGCCAGCACTGGCTTTTGCTGCTGGAAGGCTTTTCGACGGTTTCCTTGCGCAATGAAAAACCGGGCGGGGCTGACTACGACATCGTCAAAATCCAGCCGTCTCTCGTCTATCGCATCAACCGCCGCTGGGCCGTGCAGGCGGGGATGAATGAAGAAGTCACCGGACGCAATCTCGCGCTCGGGCGAACTTTCTTTATCGGCCTATGGAGCGCATTTTGAGCGAAGCCCTGCGAAAGCCCCGGCACGCTTCATCTGAAGCAAAACGGCGACGTGAAGAACTGGATGCCGACCTCGAACCGAACGGGAATGTTTATTCCCTGCGCAACCGTCAAACCGACAAAACAACAACCGTTCAACAACGGCTTCTTGAGCGCTTCGACGGAGAAATTGCACGCGCGGCGATCGACGGGCTCGCCGCAACCCGGCCGCAGGAATCCGCCAAGCGCCTTCTCACCCCCCAACAGACTGCGCTCTTCGCCGGTCTCCTTCTGGGCTTCGCCGCCGTCCTCTGGCGTTGGCCGGTCGCATCATTTGTCGGCTTCAATGTCTTCGTCACGATCTATTTCATCAGCGCGATTTTCTTCCGCCTCTGGCTCTTATTGATCGGACGCAAGGAGCCGGCGGCTGGGGCGCCGCCGCGGCCCATGACGGACGCCCAATTGCCGGTCATCACCATCCTCCTCCCGCTCTATCGGGACGCGGCGGCCTTGCCCACGCTGGCGCGCGCCGTCGACCGGCTCGACTATCCCGCGCACAAAAAGGACGTGAAGCTCCTGCTTGAAGAGGACGATCCGGAAACCATTACAGAAGCGCGCAAGCTCGGTCTCGACAAGCGTTACGAGACCATCGTCATCCCGCCGCAGGAACCGCGCACCAAACCCAAGGCCTGCAATTACGGCCTTTATCTCGCCCGCGGCGAGCTTATCGTCATCTATGACGCGGAAGACCTGCCTGACACCGACCAACTCAAAAAAGCGGCGGCGCGTTTCGCCGAGGGCGACGCCAAGCTCGCCTGCGTTCAGGCGCGGCTCAATTATTACAACCGCGAGGATAACTGGCTGACGCGCGGTATTATGGCGCAAACGCCATTAGAAGTGAATCCTTGCACGCCCTAAATTATGGGGCATGCAGACAGACAGTGGAAACCGTTACGCCGTAAAGGCGCTGAAAGACAAACGGGCCGCGCTCGCTGGCGAGATTATCCAGCTCAAGAAAAAGCTGGACTGGGCCGAGAGTCAGTTACGCCACGTTGACGCAACATTATCGCTCTTCGACCCGAAGATTGACCCCGGGGCCATCCCCGCAGCGCGACCACAGAAGCACGTAAAGCTGTTCAAGCAGGGCGAGCTTAACCGGCTCATCTTTGACGCCCTCAGAGTCTCAGGCGAGCCCACGCGCACCTTTGACGTGATTACGTCCGTTATTCTGGCGCTGGGGCATGAAGAGTCGGCGCGGCCCGCGCTGGGGCCTCGCGTTCGTTCCAATCTGCAATATCTCATGCGGCGGGGCGAAGTCGCAAAGATTGGCGGCGGCAGGGATGCTAGGTGGACGTTGTTATGAGTCCTTAGAGGCTAAGCGCTCCACTTCGGCGTCATTGGCCGCAATAATTGCGTTATGAATGTATTTTTCGAGTGTGACCCCCAAGTGAATTTCAAAGCTATTGGCCGCCATCCCCTCCTTTTCCGCCCTAAGCTTGCAGCGTGTCGCGTACTCCCGCGCAAGCTGCATGTCGCCCTCAGGCGGGTAACCTTCCGCATTGACGTAATCTGCAATAAAGGCGTCCGCAAAGTCTTTGTATTTATTAGACATTTTTAGGCCTCCTTTATCGAGAAGTCTATCGAGCCAAGAAAAACAAACAGTTAATCTTTGTCTTCTTCTGTCTCATCGCTAGCAATCTGAAGGGTGCGCTCTTCGAAACGCGAAAGCTGCATTTCAACGACTCGCGCCATGAGAAGCTGGCGAGCGACCATATTTGCACTCCTGCCCCACCCATATTTATTCCCGATGACACGAAGGTAATTCGCAATTTCCGGCGGTACCTTGAAAGCTATTTCAATATCAGAGTCCGGGCTCTTTGGGCGCCCAACCGGATTCTTAGCCTTTGTTTTTCCTGCCAAAAATAATTTCCAGAATAAAAACCCCCTTTTTTATTCCATAAATTCGTTGCTAAGGGGAGTCGAATAAGCATATCTGGTGATGTAATGAAAAAGGGGGCGCCCTCCCAAAAGGACGCCCCCAACGAGACCGGGGCCGGAATCGAACCGGCGTACTCAGACTTAGCAGGCCTGCGCCTAACCATTCGAGCCACCCGGCCCTAACGCAACAAACGGCTGCTCAATTGAGCAGCCGTTTTTGTTGGTTGTGTTCGCCCCAAAAATCAACCTTATGCTGAACGCTGCCAGTAGCCGGTGAAGTCAACGCTCTGCTTCGCGGCAAGTGCATTCCCGGCCACCCGGTTCACCTGCCAGCCGTTTGACCGGCGGCGGTGATCTTCGCGCCAAGAGGCTTCCTGCGCATAGCGGAGAAGGTAGGGGCCGCTAATCCAGTGATGGTGGCCTTGCTCCGCGCGACGCAGGCGGGAGAAGAAGGACTCCGCTTGATTGGTGCAGGCGCCGTCAAGGCTGTAGGCGATCTCGTGGTTGATGCGCAGCACTTCAAACTTGCCATGAAGGCTGTTCCATGACGGCGCTTCGTCAGCGTGAATTACCGTAGCCGGATCAACGCGGCGCTTGATCCAGTGTGTTGCTTCCGCTTCCGTTTTGAACACTTGCGGCGTGGTTTTGCCCTCGCGCTCGCGGACAACGACAACGCAGCGGCGCTTGCCGGATTGATTGACTTTGAAGCGGCGATCCTTGCGGTTTTCGCGAAGGTTCGCAGGCTTCACATAACCGCCAAAGTAGGCGCCATCAATCTCAGCCTGTACGCCTTCGCCGCCCATCTCGCGGCCCTTGTGTTCCTGCGCCATGGCTTCGCGAAGCTTGTGGCAAAGGACGAAAGCGGTCTTGTAGGAAAGGCCAAGCTCGCGCGACATGGCCAGCATGCTCTTGCCCTTCACTTCGTTGCAGAACAGCAGGATCGCCAGCAGGTAGGTGCGCAGCGGCATTTTGTGCGAGGCGAACAGCGTTCCGCTCGTGATCGAAAAATCTTTCCCGCAGTCTTTGCAGCGGTAGCGCGGGGCGCCGGACGGGCGGCGGCAGTCATAAACCGTCAGGGAGCCGCAGTGAGCGCAAACGGCCTCGCCTTGTGTCTCGGGCCAGCGAAGCTGGGCGAACAGCGTCTCAACGTCCGCATCGGCCATTTTGACCACATCCAAGAGGCTCAGCGTTTTCGCCGCTTTCGAGAGAAGAAAATGCTGGGCCATGGTGAAAAATCCTCAAATATGATGCCTACGCATCACATTTAGGGGTTGATAATCACCATATCAAGGGTTATTTCCTCATTATCGCAAAAAAATCATCAAATATGAGGAAATTTCGTGTCAGATGACCTAGACAAGCAATACCAGGCGAAGGCCAAGGGGCTCCTGAAAGCAGAAATGGCGCGCCGCAACTTGAGTTATGAGGGCCTGTCAGAGAAGCTGAAAAGCATCGGGATAGAAGAGAGCCCCAAGAACCTTTCAAACAAGATCGGAAGGGGCTCCTTTACGGCGGGGTTCTTTCTCCAATGCTTAGAGGCCATTGGCTGTACGTCATTGCGGTTGGACTAGGCGCGCTTTGCCTTTCTCCGGCGAGCGCCGGGGAGCGCGTAACCTATAATGAGGCGGTTTTAGATTGCACGGCTGACGGGTGCTTTCTCATTAAGGCCGCCCCGCCCTCAGAAATAACGATCTATAATTATGTAGAGGGAGCCGAAGGTCATAATGGCCCCGACGCAAATCAGTCCGACAGCGGCATAGCGCAGCACACGCTTCCGGCTGTCCAAGAGGGAGCCACTTCCATAGGCTGCAATGATAAAGCCTGCAGCGTAAATGAAAAAAGGCCATGGTGGCGTGAGCCGCTCGCACTCTCTGCGGTCTTTAGCACCCTTTTCAGTTTCGTCCTGATGATCGCTACCGTTCGTTTGTATAGCGTTTCCGCTAGACAAGCGAGCGCCTCTGAAACCGCTACACTCATAACGAAACAAATGGCGCGGGCTGCGCTTGTTTTGTTGAAGGGTGAAATTTGTGTGCGACGCGCAAATGGGAGTTATTGGCCTGCCATTAAGCTTACGATCCGTAACGGGGGTGGCACTATGGCTAGAAAAATCCATACTAGTACATCCGTCGTCCTGTATGGCACCGTGGATGGCGTCATGCAGGAAGTCTGGCCTCACAGGGACGACCTTTTCCATGAAACGTATGTCAACGATCTTGCGGCAGGCAGTGAAGACGAATTTGAAATTCGCTTGAGCGGGCTCGCGTTTAGCCCTCAGGTTTACAATGAATGGGCGCAAGGAAAGTTTGTAATCACAGTCATGACTTTTGTTGCGTATGCTGACGCTTTCGGGGATCTTGCCGACCCCGCAGTAGGCTGTTTCAACAGATTCTCCTCCCCAACAGAACCTCTCGAAGAATACTTCGTCGGTGAGCCCGCCGCCCTCGATGATAAAGCCCAAGAGCACTTGGAAAAACTGCGCCGCCAAAATCGGTAAAATATTCACCTAACCGGCCTCCCGGCTAGATGTTTGTTTTCGCGGCTGTTTTTAAACCACGGGCGCCGCGAAAGCCCGTGGCGTTTGCACCATAATACCGCTGACGCGGCTTTTCACGCTCGAATATTCCCTCTGGTTCGACTGGCTTTTGCCCGCCCTGCAACGCATGGGTGCGCCGATCCCGCTTGGCGGCACATCGAATTTTTTCCGTGCGGGACTGCTCGCCGAGATCGGCGGCTGGGATCCTTACAACGTCACCGAAGACGCCGATCTCGGCCTCAGGCTCGCCCGGCTCGGCTACCGGGTGGAAGTGATGAATTCAACGACCTTCGAGGAGGCCAATTGCCGCCTCAGCAACTGGATGCGCCAGCGCTCGCGCTGGCTTAAGGGCTATCTGCAGACCTGGCTTGTTCACATGCGCCGGCCGCACCGCATCATCGCCACGACCGGCTGGCGCGGCTTTCTCGCGGTCCAGCTCTTCGTCGCCGGCAATGTGTTCAGCGCCATGATCAATCCCATTATGTGGACCGGCTTTGTCTTCTGGATCACCGTCAACCCGCCGATCCTCAATCAGCTGTTTCCGGCGCCGGTGCTTTATCTCAATTTGTTTGCACTGATTTTCGGCAACCTGGTTTTTGTCCTCCTGATGGTCATCGGTCCTTTGAAGCGGGGCTGGCGCAGCCTCGCCCCTTACGGCCTGACAGCCCCCGCCTACTGGTTGCTAAGCTCCGCCGCCGCCTATAAAGCTTTGTCGCAAGCGATCTTTCGCCCGCATTATTGGGAGAAGACCGATCATGTCATCAGCAAGGCCGCGCGCCAGAAACGCGAGGATGCGCTGAAGACGCATTTTTAATAGGACCGCGCTTAAGACAGGCTGTCATGACCACCGACGCACCCGCCAGAGCCCCCTCCATGCTCGCCGGCCGGCCTTATCTCAAGATGAACGGCCTCGGGAATGAATTCATCATTCTCGATCTGCGCGAGGAGCCGGCGAAGCTCGACGAAGAGGCGATCCGCAAGGCCGCGGATCCGAAGACCGGTCCGGGCTGCGACCAGTTCATCACCATCGAAAACCGAAAAGGCCATGACGGCGTCTTCATGGGCGTTTACAACGCCGACGGCTCGGAGGTCGGCGCCTGCGGCAACGCTGCGCGTTGCGTCGGCTGGCTCCTGATGGAGGAAAACGGCGAAACGAAAGTCGATTTCGAAACGCTGGGCGCGCCGCTCCACGCCATGCGCATCGGCGACAAAAGAATCGCCGTCGATATGGGCGAGCCGAAATTCGGCTGGCGGGAGATTCCCCTTGCCGAGCAGATGGACGACACCCGTTATGTGGACGTCAAGCTCGGGCCCATCGACAAGCCGGTCCTGTGGGGACCGGCGGCGGTCAATGTGGGCAATCCTCATTGCGTCTTCTTTGTCGAGGACGCCGAGGCCCAGGCGCTCGATCGCTTTGGCCCGATGATCGAACATCACCCGCTGTTTCCTGAACGGGTGAACGTTTCCGTCGCGCAGGTCCTGAGCAAGCACGCAATTCGTCTCAGAGTTTGGGAGCGCGGCGCGGGCATCACCAAGGCCTGCGGCACCGCGGCTTGCGCTGCATTGGTTTCCGCCCACCGCCGGCGCCTGACGGCGCGCAAGGCGACCGTGACGCTCGACGGCGGCGACCTCGCCATCGAATGGCGCGAAGACGACAACCACATCATCATGACCGGACCGGTGACGCTTGAGGGAGAGGGCCGTTTCAGCGACGATTTTTAGATGGCGAAACTCTATTTCAATTACGCGGCCATGAACGCCGGCAAGTCGACGACGCTATTGCAGGCGAGCTTTAACTATCGCGAACGCGGCATGGACACGATCGAGTTCACTGCAAAAATCGACGACCGCGTCGGGGGCGGCGTCATCGCTTCTCGCATCGGCCTGCGCAAAGACGCGCATGTGTTCGACGCCGGAACCGATCTTTACGAGATCGTCAAAGAGGAAAGCGCGGATATGAGTGCGGCCTGCGTCTTCCTAGATGAGGCGCAGTTCCTTTCAAACGCGCAGGTGATGCAGCTTGCGCGCATCGTCGACGAACTCGACATTCCCGTCCTCTGTTATGGCCTGCGAACGGATTTCATGGGCGACCTCTTCGAAGGCAGCGCGCGGCTCCTCGCTGTCTCCGATGAAATCCGCGAACTGAAAACCATCTGCAAATGCGGACGTAAGGCGACGATGAATTTGCGCATCGACGAAAACGGCAAGGCGGTCACTAGCGGCGAGACCATCGAGATCGGCGGCAATGATCGCTATGTCCCGCTCTGCCGAAAGCATTTCTACGAAGCCTTCAAAGATTAAACTTTTTTGTTTTGCGCGCATTTTTAACGGAAAACCGCATACACTTTTCCTAAATGCGCTAGCCGAACGCGCCGTAATGATTGGCGATCGCCTGCGACAGGGTGCGCGACGCCACAGCGATATCGCGCAACGGCGCGATGATGTCGGCGTGAATTTCCGGATAAGCGCCGCCTTCGAAGGCATGATCCTCGACCTGCTCTTTGAGGCTCTCAAAGGCGGCGTTGGCGGGCGCCCGGGCCGGAAAAATCTCGCCCAGGGTTTCAATCGTCTCCTCCAGCCGCCAATCGAGAACCATCTCGATCAGATCTTCATGGGCGATGTCGTGGCGCCGGGAAAAGGGCGGCGCGCCAGCGACGAGCGACACCGCCTTCGCCATCAACGCCTGACGGATGGCATGCAACGCTGAAAGGCGGTCCCGGTGAGCGCTTTCAACGCCGGCGCCTTCGACTTCGAGAATGGCGTCGAAACGGCGCAAATCCTGCGACAGAAAATCGGTCAGCCGGTGAAACGCATCGGACGTCTCGCCGGCGCCCAGCGCCTCCTGCGCGGCCTCATAGGCGTCAGCGCGCTTGCTTGTGCCGGCAGCGACGGCGAGCGACGACCAATAATGCGGCGCATAGAGCGTCGCATAAGCGCGCAGCACCGAAAGATCCGTCAAAGACCGCGCCCGCGCAGCGAGCGAGGTCAGCGCGCGCATGCGCCCCGAATTGTCGATATGCTCCACGAGCCGCTCCGGCTCGCGGCCCGCCGCCATGCCGAAGCCGCAGGCGACATTCGCCGGCGCCCCGAGCTGTTGCAGAATGGCGTTGTGGGGAATGGCGCGCAACGCGCTCAAATCGAAACCGCCGCCCTTGGCGCGTTTCGCCTTGCGCGAGCCGGTCTTAAACAAGAACCGCTGGGGAAACCCGGAAAGCGCGTGACGATAATCCGCCCGCTGGAACAATTGCTCCTGCCAGCTTTTCAGGCCCCGATAGAAGTCCCAGGAATAATTGATGTCCCTATAAAACCGGTCGCCCTCGTCGCCTTCGTCCTCGCAAATGATCCCGCTCCAGACGAGGTTCAGCGTCTGTTCGGAAAGTGCGGGCGACTGAAAATGCAGATAGCCCTCCCCGCCCTGAAAGCTGCACTCTTCCGCAAGCGGAATGCCCGCACGGGCGAAACGGCTTCGCACCCAAGGCGTCGAAAGGTGGTTAAGCCGGTCCTGGAACGAACCCGGATGGGCGCCGCGTCCCATGGACTCGCCATGGGTATTGAAGACGAGCGCTTCGATATCCGTCATCTCCGCTTCAGCGAGCGCGCGGGCGAACAGGACCTGCAAACGCTCCACCGCCAGCCCCGCCGCACACTGGCCCATGAAACGTCCGCTGTCGGAAAAGCCGAGCTGGATCGACATGCGCCCGCGGCCCGATATGTAATCGCGATATTCCGGCTCGCGCAAAAGCCGCTCGAGAAACCGCCCGCCGCTCTCCAGCGCCGGCGGCGTTTCGAAAAGCGGCGAGATATCGAGCTTCTTTTCAACGCCGTAAAGGCGCGCCAGATAAATCGCGCCCATGACCGTCGCCGGCGCTTCGCATTCGGCGATCAGGAATCGGATTGGCGTGTCCGCGTCGATATGTTTGAGGATTTCCGCGCACAGCATGAACTGGCGGCGCGCCGTCATTTTCTCAAGAAATACCGAGCCGAAATTCACCGCCCGTTCGCGCGCCGCAGTCGATTTTTTCGCCGCGATGTCAAGCGCCGAGCGGCCGAGAAAGCCGGTCTCCGGATCGAGCCCGAGATCGGCGCGCAAGGCGGAGCGCACCTGCGCGGCGTTAACGCGCAGATGGATGCGCGCAAGCCCGAGCCCGCAGGCCTCCATTTCCGCACGCAACAGGATGAGCGCGGTTTTTGCGTCTTCGTCCTCCACCGCCTCGATTTTCGCGCTGATCGTCTCGATCGCCGGGGCGAGGGAGATGAGCCGGCCTTCCTCTTCTCCGGTGAGAAGGTTCGCCGCCTTTACGACGACATCCGGATCGTAAAGATCGCCGGCGAAAGCCTCCGCCTGCTGTTCCGCCAGTGCTGCAGCCTTGCCGATTTCGCTGCGCAGCGTTTCGATATCGCCGTCTTTGACAAGTCCGGCGGCCTCGCCGAGGGCGGCCTCATAGCGGCGCAGCTGCGCGGCCTTTTCGGATATCCTGATGCGGATCGATTCGCCCCAGTGGATATCGCTGCGCCCGTCGAGGTCATAGCCGACCCAGCTTGCAATGCTCACCGGATTGGGACGCAGCCCCGCCCACCGGCGCGGGAAGGTCTTGCGGGCAGTCTCAATGATCGCCGCATTGAGCTTGCGCAGCGCAGCCTGCGCGTTCTCGATTGCCTTGCGCGCTTCGTCATGTTCATAGCGCAGGGTGATGTCGTCCTGTCCGTCGGCCGACAGCGCCGCCAGCTCTCCGCGCCAGGCTTTCAGCGCCGCGTCGTCCTCGCCGGGAAAACGTGCAATGAGATCGCGCTTCGCCGCGCCGAGCGCGAAAGTCGGATGCGCGGTGAAGACAATGCCGGCGCGGGCCCGCTCCACGGTGGCACGGAAAGCGTCGAAGCCTTTTTCGGCGAGATCCGTCAACGCTTCGCCAAGATCGTGTCCGCCCGCGCGGCGAGCGTGGAAGTCCCGGGCGCGGTCTTCGAACGCTTCGTCGCCGAGCGCCGCCGCCGTGACGGAAAGCGCCTCGATCGAGGCCTCGCCCTGCTCCAGCGCCAGAAACAGCTCCGAGGCGAGCCGGGCCACCGGATTGATATGCGGGTCCTCGACAGCGGCTTCTTTATGCCGTTCGAACTCAGCCAGCAGGGCGCGCGCATCCTGTGCGCTTTTTTGTATTTTGGTCATGGCCGTCTCTTTCCAATGGGACCGCTATCGCAATGCAGCATAGGCTTGTCCGCCGGGGGGTAAATAGGCGGCTTCGACTTCGCCGCTGCGCAGCCATTTTGGCCCTGTCCCGTGTTGCGCAAGCTTATTTGAGGCGCTAGACACCACGCTCCCCGAAAGGGAAGCTGTCCACGACCAGGACAGCGATGCGGAGAGGTGCCGGAGTGGTCGAACGGGGCGGTCTCGAAAACCGTTGAGCGCGCAAGCGTTCCGAGGGTTCGAATCCCTCTCTCTCCGCCAGCTTTTCTAATGCTATTTCCTCATAATATTCTGTATTCACTGATATATTTTCGATTTTGCAAAGTACGACGGAGCTAAGTGGCTTGATTTGCTACTCATTTTGCTACACAATTTGCTACACATTTCTCGGCAAAACGGTGGGGATTTTGGCGATGTCTGTCATCATGAGGGAGGGCACCTACTATCTGAAAAGGCGCGTGCCGCGTCGTTATGAGGGCGTGGAATCCAGAAACACAATCTGGATGAGCCTTCACACGGACTCAGAGAGCATCGCCCGCGGCAAAGCTGACCGAGCGTGGGCGCATCTTACAGAAGCCTGGGAGGCGCGGCTCGCGGGCGACTCAAGCGAAGCCCGGGAACGTTACAGCGCCGCACTGGAACTCGCCCGCCTGCGCGGCTTCCATTACCTCGACAGGAACGAGATCGCACTTCTTCCGATCGAACAACTGATGGAGCGGGTGGAAGCCATCCAAAACGATGGCGGCAACTCGGATTCGATTGAGGCTACTGCGTTACTTGGAGTCGCGGAGAAACCGAAAATCACGGTTGAAGGCGCCTTGGAAGATTATTGGACACTCGCGCGCGAGCGCACCCTGGGCAAGAGCGAAGACCAACTCCGGCGCTGGAAGAACCCGCGCATCAAGGCGGTCCGCAATTTCGTCGCCGTCTGCGGCGACAAACCGATTGACGAGGTCACCCGCGACGACATGCTGGATTTCCGTCAGCACTGGCTGGAGCGAATTGAAGCAAACGAAGTCACGGCCAACACGGCGAATAAGGATCTGACGCATCTCGGCGACATTCTGAAGACCGTCAACAATATGCGGCGGCTGGGAATAGATCTTCCGCTCGGAGAGTTGTCCTTCCGGCAGGGTGAGAAGCGCACCAGGCCGCCTTTCAGCACGGATTGGATTCGAACGCGCCTTCTGGCCCCTGCCGCGCTAGACGGAATGAATGATGAGGCGCGCGCGCTGTTCCTGGGAATGGTCAACACGGGATATCGCCCGTCCGAAGGCGCCGCGCTCACCGAAGCCACCATTCGTCTCGACCACAATGTGCCGCATATCGCTATCGAGCCGGATGGCCGCCAACTGAAGACGCAGTATTCCCGGCGGGTCATCCCGCTAACAGGCGTGTCTCTCGAAGCGTTCAGGGCGTTTCCGAAAGGCTTCCCGCGCTACCGGAATAGCTCGTCGCTTAGCGGCACCGTGAACAAATTTCTCAGGGAAAACGGTCTTCTCGAAACGCCGGAGCATTCCTTTTACTCGCTACGGCACGCGTTTGAAGACCGCATGATCGCTGAAGGGATCGACGACCGTGTCCGGCGCGACCTTTTCGGGCACCGGCTTGATCGCGAGCGTTACGGTAAAGGCGCGTCGCTTGAGCATCTTCAGAAGCTTGTTTCACGCCTCGCGTTTTAATAACGGCGTTTCTCGCCGAACAAGTGAAGAAAGAGAGCGGCCATTTCTACGCTTCTGCCTCCCCCGCGAGCCTGCACTTTGCGACAAGTATTTTGCTAACCGAACCTCTCGGGAGATCAACGCATCTCTCTCCGCCTCCAGCCGTTCAAGTATCGGCCAGAAATCCTCACCGGTCTGATCGATCAGAATCGCGACTTTCTCGATCGCTCTTTCCAGTCGAACAAGCTTGACCTGTTCCATCCCGATGGCGCCTCTTACCGCATGCGTCGCTAACTAACGTTTGGTTGATCAGCCTGCCTTCTGCCGGCTCCAAACCATGACGCCTGTCCCGTCCTTCTCGTTCTCGAAAAAGGCCGCACGCATGGGCTTGTCGAAACTCGGATCGTCGAGTTTGACCGCGAGGTAGGGCGTTTCGCCGTCTTTTGAGTCCTGACGCCAGGCCGCGCCGAGCTCCGCGCCGCCGGCATAGATCCGGAAATCAGGCGCGTCGTCATTGGCCTTGTCCTTGTTGGGCACGAGCTGGGCTTTGACGTTGATCGTCATCGTCCGGATCGTGCCGGTGTATTTGCCGTCTTTCAGCGTGAATGAGCCGATCTGCGCCATGGGTTACTCTCCTTTGCTGGCGTTGGTGTGAAGGGCCTTGCGGGCCCGCTTGAACCCGGCGTCGGCGCCGAGGAAGTTTTCGAGCATGGCGGGGATCAGCGTTTCGGGCTTTTCCTCCTCGCCATAGGTCTGCCGGTAGATCGCCGCATAATCGGCAAGCGCCGCGGCAAGATCGGGATCGACGCTGATCGTCAGCTTGACCGGCGTCCGGTCGGGCAGTTTGTCGATGCGCAAAGTCATGGACGGCTCCTCAATGCGGCCGGAGCACGAGATCGCGGGTGACGATGACGCGCACCGGCCAGCCGGGCCGCACGCGGATCGTCGGCTGAACGCCAAGATTGCGTTCGACCACGCGCTGTCCTGCCTGGTTCACCGTGTCGCTCGTGCCGCGTCGGATCGCGCGCTCGATGTCGCTGTCGTCTCCGGAGCCGAGTTCCGCGCCGATCCCGAGAATGGTGGCGAGCCCCGCCGCGGCGAAGGCCCTGCCCCAATGATGATCGGTGCGGTCGGCGACGCCGGCATAGCCTCTCGCGTCCGCGCCAGGCTCCGAAATCACCACAGACGTCCCGTCCGGGAATATCATCCGGTCCCAGACGATGAGCGCGCGGTCCTGGCCGAACGAGACTTCCGACTGATAGCGCCCGATGAGCCGCGTGCCTTGCGGGATCAGGAGATAGCCGCCCGTGACGGTGTCGTAGACCGGCTGCGACACCTGGGCGATGATGGTCCCCGGCAAGTCGCTGTTGATGGCTGTGATGAGAGATGCCGGGATGAGCGTGCCCGCCATGACCAGAAACGGCGATACGGGATCCTCGACACTGTGCGGATTGTAGATCGCCGCATCGGGGCGCTCGCCGGCGAAAGCCTGCTTGCGGTCCTGCAGGTTCGGATCCGCCGACGCGTTGCCGCCGGTCATTGCGCGCTGTTGAAGGCCCGCAAGCGCCGTCAGCTCCGCGCCGATTCCGTCGAGGGCCTCGCGTTCCGCAGACCGTCCGCCGCGTGGCTGGTCTGCGGTTTCCGATTGCAACCGGAAGAACACCGGCGCCCGCGCCGCTTCGTCTTCGAGCGCGGCAAGCCGCATGCGGCGCGCCCGCTCGGCCTCGTCTTCCGGATTGGGCCGGAAATCATCATCGAAGCGTTCGGCATATTCCGGTTCGACGCCAAGATCGCGCTCAGCCTGCAGGACGGTCGCGCCGAGATCGCCCGCGAGCGGCGGTCCGAGACGCGGAACGTCGCGCTTCATATCGCTATAGCTTGTCGGCAGCGATGAGAGCCCTTCGGGCTTGCGCGTGTTCGCAATGTTGTAGAGTTCCTGGCGGTCGCCGGGATCGACGGCCCGCGGCGGCTTGAGCGCGATGCTGGCGGCGGCGAACAGCAGCAGCGCGCCGGCGGCTGCGCCCGCCATCAGCAGTTTGCGATTGATCTTCGCGACCGGCCGGGGCGAGGACCGGATTTTGAGGCGCTCGGCATGTTCGTCGAAGGGAACCGGATCGGCCATCGCGCTCAACCCTTCGATCCGGTATCGGGCGATGCCGCGCGTTCGATCCGTATGATGCGCACGACCGTCTGGCGCTTCTCGCCGAGCCGCAGCTCCGCCGCGCGGAACAGCCGGTCGACGACATAGTAATTGCCGCGCACGCGGTAGTTCACGAGTTCCGCATCGTTCTTGTCGTTGAGCACGAATAGCGGCGGCATATCGGTGGTCGCGATAGACGCCGGCATCTGGATGAAGACCTGCCGCCCGTCATCGAACACGCGCACCGGCTTCCAGTCCGGATCGTCGCCCGTGAGCCGATACTCGAAATTAAGCCCGTCGATGGCGACGCCGCGTTCAACCGATCCCTCCTCACGGGCAAGTGCATCGCGATTGCGCGCGGCGAGCCGCGTTAGTTCATCGGCCGGATAGCGCCAGGAGAGGGCCGCCATGTAGCCGGTCTCGACGCTTTCGAGCTCCAGATGATAGGTCCGGCGGTCGGTCGCGATCATCAGATTGGTGCGGATGCCGGCATTGATCGGCTTCACGAGCACATGCGCGCGGGCTTCACCGCCCGAGCCGGAGACCGTGTCGCCCACCACCCAGCGCACCGTATCGCCCGCGGACACCGACACGAGGTCTTCGCCCGGCTGCAAGGCGATATCGCTCACCTGTCCGGGGCTCGAATAAAGCCGGTAGAGCGCGCCCTCCGCGTAAGGGTAGACTTGGATCGCATTTACATAGCCGTCCGGCGTCGGCTCGATCAGCGCATGCTCGCGGCCTTCCTCGATCGCCTGCTCCGGCGGGACCGGAGGCTTCGCCGGCGCCGTCTCGATTTTCTTCAACTGTCCCGGCAGCGGGAGGGGAACGGCGGTCTCGACGATTTCGACCGGATAGTCTTCCGTCTCTTCGAACGGGACGGCGCCGACAAAGCCGGCACGGTCGAACCCGTCACCGGCCGGCGCCGACGCGCAGGCAGCGGTCAGGACGAGCATGGATGAGGTCAGAAACAAGCGCATGGGTCAGTCTCCTGTGACAAGGTCCTGGCCCCAATGGAGCTCGTGGACATACAAACCGAGTGGATTGGCGCGCAGCGTCGCCGCATCGCGCGGCGGCTGAGTGACGATGGTGAAGAGCCCGGTGAAGCGGTCGGACTTCATCAGCGCGCCGTTCTCGAAACTCTTTTCGATCCAGCGCGCCTGGAAGCTGTCATCGGAGACGCGGACCACGCTTACAATTTCGACGGTCCGCGATTTGCGGCCGATATCCACGAAAGGATCGTTCGCTTGCGCATATTCGTTGAGCGCAATCGCTCCGCGGTCCGTCACGAAGTCGTAAGCCGAGAGCCAGTTTTGGCGCACCACCACCGGATCGACCGAAAGCCCGCGCACATGGCTGATGAAATTCGCCAGATGATGCGCGATCTGCGCATCGCTTGGATTGTAGCGCTCCATCGCCGGCGCGACGGCGCGCGCCGCGCCGGTCTCGTCAATCTCGACTACATAGGGCGTGACCGTCGATTGCAGGCTGCGCCAGACAAGGCCGCCGGAGGTCGAGAAGGAGAGCGCGAGACAGCCGAGCGCCATCAGCCGCCAGTTCTTCGCCTGCACGCGCGCCGAGCCGATCCGTTCGTCCCAGACCTGCCCCGCCTTCTGATAGGGCGTTTCCGGATAAGGGCTATGGCCGTAGCTGGTCGATGAGCGTTTGAAGAGCATGGGTCAGTCGTCCTTGTCTGTGAGGGTCGGCGCCGCGCCGGATGAGCCGTGATCGCCATCGCGCAATGTGTGGGCCGCCGCCTGGCTTGCGTGTGTCATGTGCTGGCGCGTCTGCATGCGCCGGGCCCAGGCGGGGCTCCCGGTCGATGCAGGCGGCGCGGAGGGCGTTGCGCCGGACGCGCCGCCAATGGGAGAGCCACCCGTCGCGTTCCATGCGCCGCGCGCGCCTTGTGTGTAGGCTTCGCGAATGCCGTCGCCGGGACGCGACAGGGTGCGGCGGACAACGTCGCCGCCGGCGCGGGCGACGCCCGCCAGACCCGCAGCGACTGCGCCGGCGCCGCTCGCGCCGGAAGCGACCGACCCCATCGCGTAAGACGTGCGCGCGCCGCCGGCCATGGACGCGCCCGCCTTGACCGCGCCGGAGACGCCCTTCGCGCCCGCGCCGATCAGCGCCTTGCCGCCAAGGCCGGCGGCATAGGCGCCTGCAAGCACGCCTGCCGTGGCGCCCGCGGCCGAACCGGCGCCAAGTTGCGGCGCGCCGGTGATGAGGCCCGACGCGATGCCCGGCGCAAAGATGCCCATCCAGAAGAAGACGAGCGCAGCAAGGACGCTGCCCATCACTTCGGCGAGCGTCAGGTCGTCGCCCGTGTTGAACGCGTCCGTTACGGCGGCGAATAACGTCGAGCCGATGCCGATGATGATGGCGATCACCATCAGCTTGACGCCCGAGGTGATGACATTGCCGAGCACGCGTTCGGCCAGGAACGAGGTCTTGTTCCAGAGCGCGAAGGGCACGAGCACGAAGCCCGCCAGCGTCGTCAGCTTGAATTCGAGAATGGTGATGAAGAGCTGCACCGCGAGGACGAAGAAGGCGATGATGATCACCGCCCAGGCGATGAACATCACCGCGATCATGACGAAATTGTTGAAGAAAGCGACCGGACCCGACATGCCGGCGATCTTTTCGAGCAGCGGTTTCGCCGCATCGAGACCGACGCCGGCGATGAACCCCGGACGCAAGAGATCCTCCGCCGTCATGGCGCCGCCCGTCGCGGTGAGCCCGAGCCTTGCGAAGCTGTCGAAAATCACGCCGGCGAGCAGCGAGAAATTGCCGATCACGAAAGCGAAAAAGCCGACATAGAGGATCTTCTTCAATAGCCCTGCAATGACGTCGGCGTTCTGCGACAGCGCCCAGAAGAGGCCGGCCAGCGTCACATCGATCACGATCAGCGTCGTCGACAGGTAAGCAACGTCGTCCGCGAGGAGGCCGAAGCCGGAGTCGATATAGCGAATAAAGGTCGCGAGAAATGTGTCGATCACGTCCATGGCCGATCAGTTCTCCATGAAGCGCTGGAAACGGGCGCGGGCGCGTTCTTCTTCCGCAAGCTCGCGCGCATGATCGAGGGCCTCGGCGCGGTACTGCGCCGCCATCATCGCCTCTATCTGCATGAGCTGTTCGGTCTGCATGGCTTCGATCTGATTGCCCGCCTGGGCCGCCTGCAGCGCGCCCGCCGCCGACTGACTGCGCTCGACGAGCCCGGCGATGGCGCCGGCGTCGGTTTCATTGTCCGCAAGCGCGGCAGAGATCGTGACGAGCGTGTCGCGATAGGCGAGCCGCGATTGCCGCCAGCGTTGCCGCGCGTCCTCCACAAGCGCCGCATCAGACGGCGGCGTCGCGCCATAGGTTTCCGGATAGGCCGCGTCATAGTCGCGTTCGACCGTCTCGACGCCGTAGCCGATGCCTTCCGCCTCGCGCATCAATTCGCTGATGTGGTTGATCCGGTCGAGAATGATCGCCTCTGCGACATTGACGGGCAGCGTTTCGAGGTTGCGCGACATGTTCTCCAGCATCTCGATTTCATGGGCGAGCTGCTCGATCTGGTTCTCGACCTCTTCGAGCGTGCGCACCGCCTGCAGGATGTTCTGGATGTGGTTGGCCGGGTCGTAGACCGTCCATTGCGCCCGCGCCGCCGGCGCTATCGCGAGGATGCCGGCGCACAATGCGCCCTTGATAAATCTGCGATAATTCATGGCGACATCTCCAGTTCGGCGGGATCGAAACAATCAGGTGCGTCCGCCAGCGGTTCGCGGACGTTGACCCCAGGCCAGCGGCCGAGCAGGTCCGCCGCCCAGTCGAGGCCCCTGGCGCGCAGGAAGGCGGCGGCGAAACCTTGCGGTCCCGCTTCGGCAAACGCCTTGTCGATGCGCTTCTGGTTCACCGGGTCGGCGGCGCCGCAAATGGCGCGCGCGATGGGGCCGAGTCCCAGATCGAACACGCGCGCGCCAAGCGGCGACTGGTAGTAATAACCTCGCTTCGGCGTCGCCCGGGCGATCAGCTCGATCTGGCGGTCATTGAGACCGAAGCGCCGATAGGCTTCCTGCGATTGAGGTTCTGCCGCGCGCTCATTCGGCAGGAAGATCCGCGTCGGACAGGATTCGATCAGCGCCGGCGCGATGCTCGAATTCGAAATGTCCGCCAGCGATTGCGTCGCGAACACGACGGCGACTTGTCTTTTGCGCAGCGTCTTCAGCCACTCGCGGATGCGCGCGGCGAAGGCCGGATTGTCGAGAAAGAGCCAGGCTTCATCGAGAACGAGCAGCGTCGGCCGTCCGTCAAAGCGCGCTTCGAGCCTGTGGAAAAGATAGGTCAGCACGGCAAGCGCCGCACCGCCCGCATGCATCAGCTCTTCCATCTCGAAACAGACCGTTTCGGCGAGGAGGAGACTGTCCGTATCCGCATCGATCAGGCCGCCATGCGGGCCTTCGAGCGTATAGGGCTGGAGCGCGGCCTTGAGTGTCTCCTCCTGCAGCATGAGCGAGAGTCCCGTCAGCGTGCGCTCCCCTGCCGGCGCGCTTGCGAGCGCACTGATCGCCTCCCACAGCCGGCCCTTGAGGTCCGGCGTCAAGACGACGCCTTCCCCGGCGCAGAGACCGACCAGCCAGTCCGCCGCGAAGCGCGCGCCCGGTTCCGTGTCTATGTCTCTGAGCGGCTGGAGGCGCGGTCGGTCGGCGCCGCCGAGATCGACATGCGCGCCGCCCATGGCGAGCGTCGCCGCGCGCGCCGAGCGGCCTTTGTCGAAGATGAAGATCTGCGCCTGCCGGTAGCGGCGCCATTGCAGCGCCAGCATGGAGAGCAGCACCGATTTGCCGGCGCCGGTCGGGCCGACCACGAGCGTGTGGCCGACATCGCCGACATGGAGGTTCAGGCGGAACGGCGTCGTCCCGTCGGTCTGCGCCTCGATCAGCGCCGGGCCGCCAAGATGCGGGTTCTCCGCTGAGCCGGCCCAGACTGCCGACACAGGCGCCATATGCGCAAGGTTCAGCGTGTGCAGGATCGGCTGGCGCACATTCGCGTAAACATGCCCCGGCAAGGAGCCGAGCCAGGCTTCGACCGCATTCAGCGTTTCGCGGATGGCCGTGAAGCCGCGTCCGTTGACGATGCGTTCGGCGATGCGGATATTTTCTTCGACGGCTTTCGCGTCCGCATCGGCGACGGTGATCGTCGTCGTGACATAGCCATAGGAGACGAGGTCGCTGCCGAGTTCCTGAAGCGCAGCATCCGCGTCGGCCGCCTTGTTGTCGGCGTCGCTGTCGAGGAGCGCCGCCTGTTCGTTGAACAGGGTCTCGCGCAGCACCGCGCCGATCGATTTGCGCTTCGCGAACCAGTGCCGACGCTTGCGGCTGAGGACCTTCTCGGCCTCCGCCTTGTCCATGGCGATGAACCGCGTCGCCCAGCGATAGGCAAAGCCCTGACGGTTCAATTCGTCGAGGATGCCGGGAAGCGTCGAGGCCGGGAAGCCGAGAATGGTCAGCGTGCGCAGATGCGCCTCGCCGATCATCGGTTCGAGCCCGCCTGCGAACGGCTCATCCGCGAGGATCGCATCGAGGAAGACCGGCAGCTCCGGCGCTGCAACAGCATGGCGCTTCGCCGAGATCGTCGAATGGAGATAGGTCAGGGTTTCGTCATCGCTGAGGCGCGCGATGTCGGCGAGACAGGTCGAGAGAAGATCGAACACCCGCAACGCCTGCTGTTCGAACGTCTCCAGCCTTTGCCGCCATGTCACGGAATCCCGATGCTGCGGGCGCTGGATCAGCGCGCGTTCCGCATTGCCGGCTGCATCCGCCGGCGGCAGCCAGAGCAGCGTCACGTAATAGCGGCTCTCGAACCGTGCACCGGCCTCATCCGCCTGCAGGGCGCGCTCCATATCGACAAGCCATGACGCAGCGTCCGGAAACGCGCCATGGGGATAGTCTCCCGCTTCTTCGCGCTGCGCCTCGAAGAAGAGCGCCCAGCCGGAGCCGAACCGGCGCAACACATTGTTGACGCGCGCCATGACCGCGACGAGTTCCGCCTCGGTCGAGCTTTCAAGATCGGGCCCCCGATAACGGAACGTCGCCTGGAACGAACCGTCCTTGTTGAGGACGACGCCCGGCGCCGGAAGACACGCCCAGGGCAGATAGTCGGCGAGGAGACGCGGCGTTTCGGAATATTCTTTGAGGTTCAGCATATGAGATGCTCCCGGTGACGGGTCGAGCGCGCCGCCACGGCCATGAAGTCAGGATCGCTCTTCGCGACGAAGACGGCCGCCGAATGACCGAGCGCCCAGAGCGCAAGGCCCGGGATCCAGAACCGGAGACCCAGCGCCAATGCTGCGGCGAGCGTCCCGATGGCGATGGCGGCGCCCCTCGGCGCGCCCGCCATCAGGATCGGCTCGGCGAGCGAGCGATGAAGCGGGATCTCGTAGCCTTCGGTCATCAGACGAGCGCGCCGCCGCCGAAGGAGAAGAAGGTCAGGAAGAAGCTCGTCGCCGCGAAGGCGATGGAGAGACCGAAGACGATCTGGATCAGCTTGCGGAAACCGCCGGAGGTTTCGCCGAAAGCGAGCGTCAGGCCGGTGAGGGTGATAATGATCACCGCAACGATCCGCGCGACCGGGCCTTCAATCGATTGCAGGATCTGATCGAGCGGGCCTTCCCAGGGCATGCCGGTGCCGGCCGCATGCGCGGGACCGGCGCTCGCCGCGACAATTGCGATCAGGGCGGCGGCCTGCACGGTCCGGTTCACGGCCTTCATTTGCGAATAGAGCGTCATGACGCATCTCCTTGGCTTACGACAGAAAGGGCGGGGGAATTGAGCGGCTCGGTCAGGTAGCCGTCCGCGCCGTAACCGGTGACGCGCAGCGCTTCCTCGACGCGGCGCTTGCCGCCAGACCGGTTCATGAAGACGACGACGTCGATCGCGTCCGCGATCAGCGCGACCGGCGCCTGGCGCGCGGCTTCGAGCGTCAATTGCTCAAGCCGGGCGAGCGCGCCGCGCGCGGAATTCGCATGCAAGGTCGTGACGCCGCCCGGATGTCCGGTGTTCCACGCCTTCAGGAGGTCGAGCGCACAAGCTGCTGCAGCGAGACATGCTCACGGTGCGTGCGCAGCTGCACGACATTGCGCGCGGTGCAGGTCAGCTCGCGCGTGTCTTCGAGGATCAGGATGCGGTCGTTTGCGAAAGCGGACTCTGCGAGCAGCGCGTTCGTGAAAGTGGTCTTGCCCGACGATGTGCCGCCGGCGATCAGGATGTTGCGCCGCTCATCAAGCGCTGCGCGCAGCGACGCGGCGAGGGCCGGCGTCAGGGCGCCCTGCCCCACATAATCGTCGAGACCGAACAGCGTCGCGGCCGGCTTGCGGATCGAAAAGCACGGCGCGGAAGAAATGGGCGGGAGAAGGCCTTCAAACCGCTCGCCGCCGCCGGGGAGTTCTGCGGAGACGATCGGGGATTTGCGGCAGAGGGCCTCTCCCGTCCCGGAGGCGACCAGGCGGATGACACGCTCCCGGTCGGAGGGGGCGAGACGATGATCGGAAGCGACGACGCCGCGCCCGGCCTTTTCAATCCAGACCGAGCCATCGGGATTGGCCATGATCTCGATCGTGTCGGGCTCTGTGAGCGCATCGCGGATGACGGAGCAAAACGCCGTGTGCAACATTGAAATGTGACGTTCGTCCGTTTCCCGTTTCTTTGCGTTCACTGGCATGCCGTCCGCTCCCTTTCATCGTCTCGGTGGAGATCATCGCGGGTTTGAGACGCATCAGGGAGTTGGAGCGCAGGCCAATTTCGGCAATGCCCAGCAACGCTCGGCAATACTCGGATAAGACGTTCCGGCGTGGCCGCGCTGTCAGCGAGCGGACGGAAGTACAATTTTCGAATAAGGAAGCGTTTTCCTCTACATGAGGTAGGAAACAAAGGCGACATATCGCCAGCAACCTGGCCCACGGCAACATCCAAGGTTGGAGCCAATTGAGGCCGCGATGAGGTTTCCTTGTCGACCGCCCTGCTCTCATACGGGCGGTGCGGCGCTGATTTTCCGACTTAAGCGTGCAGACTGCACGAAATAGTCGGACATCACTTTACGCATTGAAACGGCGCTGCAGGATCCGCGGGACTGACGCCTTCTCCCGCTCTCTGGCGAAAAGTCAGCGGCGGGGGACAATGCCCCCGAAGGGTCAAAACCCGCCGGGCGACGTTCACAAGCATGGCGTCGATACAGCGACGACACGTCTCATCGGTATTTTTCAAGCCGATCTTGCGATCCTGCAACTTTATTGTCACTCGCCCGCGAATAAACTCACAGGCGCTCACTCGAGAGCTGGCGTTGAATTATCGTTCGGTTTGCGTGTCTCCCACTCTGAATTCTAGCCCAAAGGCTCGCGAGGGTATTGACGCCCAACCTGGCAAGAGCTAAATGCAGTATTATATATACTGCTTTGTTTTTGAAGTTGCCGTAGAAAAAACCGCTTATGCCAGAGCGCATGCAGAAATTCGTGTCGATTGATCGCGGACTTGCGGCTAAGCGCGCCGCCAAGGAACGCGTGCAAGATCACCGTGAAATTTTGCCCGATTTTGCAGCAGAGCCCGCTGCGGCGCAGGCGTCACGGTGCGAACAGTGCGGGATCGCCTATTGCCATATCTACTGCCCACTGCACAACAACATACCAGACTGGTTGAAACTAACTGCTGAAGGGCGACTGGAAGAGGCCTATCACTTGGCGCAGGAGACAAACAATTTTCCTGAAATCTGTGGGCGCATCTGCCCTCAGGATCGCCTGTGTGAAGCGCAATGGGCCTGCACGCTGGAACAGAGCGGTCACGGCGCAGTGACCATCGGCGCGATCGAACGCCATATTGGCGAGACGGCGTGGAAAGAAGGATGGGTCAAGCCGCGACGCCCTGAGAAACGGACTGGTCAAAGCATAGGAATTGTCGGCGCGGGGCCTGCCGGGATGGCTGCGGCCGAAGAACTGCGCGCCTTTGGCCACGAAGTTCATCTTTATGATCGATACCAACGAATGGGCGGGCTAATGTCATACGGCATTCCCGAATTTAAAATGGAGCAATATGTCGTTGCTCGCCGGGCACGCCTGCTGACCGATGCAGGCATAACCTTTAATGGCGGCCAAATCCTTGGCGACAATCTCTCTTTCAATCAACTCCAAGAACGACACGATGCTATTATACTCGCCTATGGCGCCCACCGACCGCGACAGCTCGGGCTAAACGGGGAAAAGCTGGCAGGCGTAATTCCGGCGATGGACTACCTCGTCGCGTCAAGCCGCGCTCAAATCGGCGAAAGTGAAGCGCCCAAAATCAACGCCGCTGGTAAACGCGTTATCGTGATCGGCGGCGGCGACACTGCGATGGATTGCGTTCGGACGGCTGTGCGACAGGGCGCCGCCAGCGTCATCTGCCTCTATCGACGGAATCGAGCGAACATGCCCGGATCTGAACGCGAAGTCGCGCATGCTGAAGAAGAAGGAGCAATATTCGAATGGCAAAGCCAGCCGGAAGCATTGTCGGGGGTTCCCGTTGAAATAATTGCTTCCCAGCTTGAAAGCGTCCGGCGTAACGGCGCCATTCGCACAGTGCGCGCCCATCGAACGGACCTAGTTGCGGACGGCGATGGCGGCAGGCTGATCCCCCGAAAGAAGCCTTTCTCGGAATTCGAAATCGCCGCCGACATGGTCGTCAATGCACTCGGTTTTCTTGTTGATGATGCAGGGCCGCTGACTGGCGGTCGGGTAGGCATGTCGGAAAGGGGTCGAGTCGCCGCCGATCGCACGACGAGAATGACTGCCGCTGACGGAGTTTTTGTTGCGGGCGACGCGCGGCTCGGACCATCCCTTGCCGTCCACGCTATCCGGGAAGGCCGCGAAACAGCCGCAATGGCCTGCCGTTATCTCGAACAGGCGCGTGCCGTTGTTTCGGCTTGATCGCTATAAAACCGGCGCCAAATCGGAATGCTTCAAAATTTAAGCGGCCAATAACGCAAACGGACAGAAGGCGCGCTACCGCGCCCGCCGCCCTAGTTCAACAAGCATAGCAAATAGCACGTGCGCCCGAACTAATTTCGCAACGCCTGCAAACAAAGACGCGCGCCTGAAGCTATCTGACCGCCAGCAAACAAGACGGTTGGAGATTTTCCCAATTGCGACACCCCGCCAAGCGCCGCCCCGTTAATTTTGCGCTGCAGCCTGACGAACCGCCAGCCCACATGCATTACTCACCAGCTTGAATCCCCACTGTTTCACGTTCCGTGACTATAAAGTCCATCGGAATGTCGTGTGCTTGCGGGTAAATCGTAGGCAAACAGGCGGAGCTGTATCCTACGCCAAATACGCGTGGGCGTTTCGCTAAGGCCGCGAGTGTCCGGTCAAAGAATCCCCCGCCATATCCAAGTCTGTACATTTGCCGGTCAAACCCGACTACGGGCGCGGTTACGACGTCCGGGACGACTTCGGCGCCGTCCGCAGGAACTGGAATTTTCCACAATCCCTTTTCGAGTCGATCGCCTTTCTTCCACAGACGGAAAACAAGAGGGCGTCCCAACTCGATAGCAACCGGCAGCGCCGTTTGCACGCCTGCGGAGGCCAACGTCTCCATGAAGGGCCTGAGATCGGGCTCCCCGCGAATTGGCCAATAGGCGCTAACGACCAAGCCTTCCAGATCCCCGATTAAATCCTTAAGGTGGCCGGCTATTCTTTCGCCATAGGCACGCCGTTGTTCCGGTGTCAGCGCCAATCGAGATGCGATCTGACGCGCCCTTTCGGCTTTACGCCAACGATTGACGTCTTCCCGCCTCATAACAGACGCGCCCAGTCCGGAATATTCGGGGTCTACCTCATGCATTGAACATGGCGGCGATGCATATTCCTTAATTCCTTTTTCTTCATCGGCCAAGACGATTTCTCCTATTCCGCCGTCTTAGGCGTCGCTTTTCCGCGCACATATCGTTCCCCTTTACGCAACAAAACGCCTGAATTAGAGGCGATTCCCATTTCCAGACTTTCTGCTATGCGCCGGGCGCGTTCGATAAAATGTTCGGCGGCGGCAGGCGAGCATTCCTGTTTCGCGGTTTCTTCAAACAAAGCGAGCCATCGATCAAAATGGCGGGCGTCGACCGGAAGCGGTAAATGTTTCTCCATGGGACGGCCATGGTATCGGCCAGTCATTAATGCAACTGATGACCAGAACGCGCACATTTTTTCCAGATGGCTCGTCCAATCACTGATATGATGATCGAATATAGGCGCAAGAATATCATCTTCCCGGACACGGGCATAAAATTCGTGAACAAGTTTTCGAATTAACTCTTCGTCAATCCCCGTGTTCTCAACAATGTCTGCGGCGATACGGGTCCGCCGTTCAGTTTGGGACACGCCGCCCTCATCTTCGCTTTTGGCCATCTTACGCCTTCTCTCATCGCTGGAATGCGACGGGCGTCCTTTTTTCACGATCAGTTGCCTTCCACGTAAATATCGCGACGCTCCAGCAGCCAAATCCCGCCGCTTATTCGTAAAACCTTGAAGTGATCGTGCTATTTTATAACATATATTCGTAATATATCATTAAGTCTCAGACAGAACAATTCTAATTCGCCATAGCTTGTCCAACAATAAGGGCGCGTTCTTCATTCTTTGTCCATGGCGACGCCCGACAAATCTTCGCGCCGCGACATAACGCGCCCTTTTCATTTCCAACACCTCAAAGATATATGCATGATATATATTAATATCAGCGCATCCGGCCTATACACTCTTTCTTTGCGGGCAAGGTGTTGGCGCGCACGAAAAGAGAACGCCGGCATGATCTCAACTCTAACAGATACAGAACGTCAAATTGCACTTGTCATCTCGGGTCTTCTCTCCCTCGTCGGCCTCGTTCTTAGCGCCGCGGGACGCCATGACCCCCTCGGCGCGCAAGGTTTTATCATTCTGGCGTTCGGTCTGAGCGGCGTTTTTCTGGTAATTAGTGGTTTTCATCTACCAGAGCCGACGGAAAAGAGATTTTCCCACTATTATGACGAGCCGATCAAAGCTGGCATTATTATCGCCATGTTGTGGGCCATTGTCGCCATGTTCGTCGGCGACTGGGTGGCGTGGCTGCTCGCTTATCCGGAAATGACATTCGACGCGGCTTGGGCTTCATTCGGCCGATTGCGACCAATTCATACGACCGGCATAATTTTCGGATTTGGCGGCAATGCGCTGATTGCGACATCTTTCCATGTAATGCAGCGCACTTCCCGGACCCGTCTCGCTGATCAGTTAAGCCCGTGGTTTGTTCTGGGAGGGTACAACCTTTTTTGCATCCTGGCTGTCACTGGGTATCTCATGGGCGTTACCCAGTCGAAGGAATACGCCGAACCAGAATGGTATGCGGATATCTGGCTGACGATAGTATGGATAGCATATTTTGCGCTTTATCTGCGCACGCTTGCCCGTCGCAAAGAGCCTCACATCTACGTTTCAAACTGGTACTATCTGGCGTTCGTGCTCGTAGTGGCGATGCTCCATATCGTCAATAATCTGGCAATGCCGGTCTCGCTGGGAAGCTCGAAGAGTTACACTGTTTTCGCCGGCGTTCAGGACGCGATGGTGCAATGGTGGTACGGCCACAACGCTGTGGCGTTCTTTTTAACATCCGGCTTTCTCGGCATGCTTTACTATTATCTGCCGAAGCGTGCAGGCCGGCCCATATTTTCCTATCGAATGTCCATCATCGGCTTTTGGGGCATTACCTTTTTTTACGTGTGGGTCGGCTCTCATCACCTCCATTATACGGCTCTGCCGCAATGGGTGCAGACGCTCGGCATGACTTTTTCAGTGATGCTGCTGGTGCCGTCTTGGATCGCCGCCGCCAACGCGCTGCTAACGCTGAACGGCGCCTGGCACAAAGTGCGCGACGATGCAACGTTGCGTTTCATGATGGTTGCGGCATTGTTTTACGGCCTGGCGACTTTCGAAGGCTCCTTTTTGGCTATTCGGCCAGTAAATTCGCTATCGCATTACACAGACTGGACAGTCGCCCATGTTCATGCCGGCACGCTCGGCTGGAACTCAATGATTATCTTCGGAGCGTTTTACTATCTCGTTCCGCAATTATGGAAACGCGAGCGAATCTATTCTCCTGTGCTCGTGGAAGTCCATTTCTGGCTCGCAATCGCAGGCATCTTTATCTACGTCTTTGCAATGTGGAATTCAGGCGTCATTCAAGGCCTGATGTGGCGTACATACAATAACAGCGGCACGCTTGCCTACTCATTCATCGATTCCTTGAACGCTATGCATCCATATTACATAGCGCGCGCAACGGGAGGGCTGCTGTTTCTCATGGGCGCAGTCATCGGGTTTTATAATATCTGCATGACAATCCGCAGCTCCCCGGCCGCTGCGAAAACACGCAACGAGCAACCAGCGACAATCGGACAATCTCGTTTGCGCCCGGGAGAATAGGCAGACATGTTCCAGGCCCATTACAAACTTGAGCGATATTCAGTTGGCCTTGTGATCGCGATCATCATAGCCGCCAGCATCGGGGGCATTGTCGAGATCGCCCCTCTCTTCACGATCGACCAGACCGTAGAAGAGGCGCCGGGAATGCGCGTTTATACCCCGCTGGAACTCGCCGGCCGCAATATCTATGTCCGCGAAGGTTGCTATGCCTGCCATTCGCAGATGATTCGCACCTTGCGTGATGAGGTCGAACGCTACGGGCCTTACTCGCTGGCTGTAGAATCCCAATATGATCATCCAATGTTGTGGGGTTCAAAACGGACAGGCCCCGACCTTGCGCGCATCGGAGGTAAATATTCCGATCAATGGCATGTTGCACACCTAGAGAACCCTCGCGATGTCGTGCCGGCATCGATTATGCCTGCCTATTCCTTTCTTGCACGGACGCAATTGCGTACCGACGACCTTTCAATGCATCTAACTGCGCTCAAAAAGGTTGGCGTGCCTTATACAGACAGCATGATAGAAAAAGCAGTTGAGGATGCGTATGGACAGGCGGCGCCCTTCAGTGCCCTGGCTGATGGAGTCGTGACGCGCTACGGCGACGCCACTCATATTCGCGCCTTTGACGGCGATCCCGGCTCAGTGTCCGAGATGGACGCCCTCGTCGCGTATCTGCAGATAATCGGCCGATTGACCGACGCGGCACATGAACAGAAATCATCGGGAGATGCTGAATGAACGGACCGGAACACGACATTTTGGTTGCGTTCGCCAAGTCGTGGGGGCTTTTCTATCTGATAGGGCTCTCGATCGGCGTCCTAGTTTATACGTTCTGGCCGGGAAACCGGAAGAATTTTGACCGGGCGAAAAAAAGCATCATGGATGATGAGAGCGGGCCATGGGCGTGATTGAACGCGACCCTCACACCGGCCACGGGACGACCGGACATGAGTGGAACGGCATCAAGGAACTGAATACGGCTGTACCGTGGCCGATATGGGCCTTCCTCATTGCCACCGTGATATTTTCCGTAGTCTGGTGGATCCTGATGCCGGCATGGCCTTTGGGGGATACATATACGAAAGGCTTGCTCGGCGCCGATGTCCGTCAGAACGTCGCGACAGACCTTAAATCGGCTGAAGAAAAGCGCTCCATCTGGGCATCGCGCATCGAGAAAGAAGAGCTTTCCGCCATTATGTCTGATTCCGAATTAATGCAAGATATTCGCGAAACCGGCCACGCTCTGTTTGGTGACAATTGCGCCGCCTGCCACGGCGCCCGCGCCGAAGGCGGACCGGGCTACCCAAAACTTACCGATTCCGCGTGGTTGTGGGGACAAACGCCAGACGCAATTTTCGAAACTATTCGGGCCGGTGTTAACTCCGGCCATCCGGACAGTCGCTTTTCTCAAATGCCGGCATGGGGTCGCGATCAAATGCTTGATCGCAAAGCGATCATCGATGTAAGCGCGTTTGTAAAGTCGCTCTCGGATGCAAATAAGGGTGGCAATGGTTCGCCAGAGCAATTGGCGGCCGGCCAGAAGATCTTTGTTGATAATTGCGCATCGTGTCATGGCTCCGACGCACACGGCGCGCATCAGACCGGTGCGCCTGACTTGACGGACAACACGTGGCTTTATGGCGGCGATGCTGCATCAATATATGAGTCAATCTACAATGGGCGTCAGGGGCACATGCCTGCCTGGGAAAGCCGGTTATCCAATGCAGATCGGAAAATCCTAATGATCTACCTCCTTGACCTTGGCCAGAATTCGCCATGAAACCGATCGGAACACGGACAAAAGCCGGCCTTGCTTCAATTATATTAATCGTCGCCTTTGCCGCCGCCAACGCTCATCTAATACTGACATCGATGCGTTCGCAGCCGGATTGCGTGCCGCATCTGAAAGCACCAGAGCCTGAAGGCGGATTCCGCGCCGCTCAATCGTCCTGCTGAAACAAGAGAGGCCACTATGGTCAATTCGAAAACGACGGATACGCTTCCCCCTGTGCTTCCACCGCTCGCCGCCAGCAGGACGAACTGGCGTCGCGACCTCAAACCAACCGTTGCGCTTTTGTGGCTTTCCGCCGGATGGCGGGACTTTGTACGTCGCCCGGAACTTAGCATTGCTTACGGCGTTTTGCTTTTCCTGGTCTCGCTGCTGGTGCTGTTCAGCATTTTTCATCTTGAATACGATTACGTCCTTTTCCCCGCGTTATCAGGATTTCTCGTTGTGGCTCCTCTGGCTGCGACAGGTCTTTATGAGAAGAGTCGCCGTTTGGCGTCGGGAGAGCCCGTATCCTTCGTTAACATGGCCTTCGTCAGGATTCGCTCTGGAGGGCAGATTGTTTTTGTGGGGCTGCTTCTTTGCCTCCTCATGATGTTATGGAATCGCGCCGCTATCCTTCTATACGCCCTCTTTTTCGGCCTTCGCCCATTTCCAGGTCTGGATGAAATCCTCCCCGTCTTGCTCGGAACGCCTATGGGCTGGATGCTGCTTATCGTCGGAACTCTAACTGGCGGTTTATTCGCCGCTTTTTCCTTCTCAATCAGCGTGTTTGCAATTCCACGGCTTCTCGAAGAGCGCACTGATGCCTTTACCGCCATGGGGCAAAGCATGGCGCTTGTGTGGAACAACCTTCAAGTCATGCTCAGCTGGGCTTTTCTTGTCGTTGCTCTTTTCATATTTTGCGCTGCAACCGGTTTTGTCGCATTGATTGTTGTTTTCCCACTCCTCGGTCACGCCACCTGGCATGCATTTACCACTATGCGCGGGCCTGCCGCCGAACACTCTTACGGCAGGCGCGAATGAGAACGTTCCTTTATTGATCGCCGCATCCGGGTGCAGAATTCAAAAATCGGAGCTTATCCGGAACGCCATTTAAGGCCACCGCGTTCGGCATTGGCGATTTTCGCTGCGTGATATTCGGCCATTTTTCGGAATATTTTCGGTTTAACTGGATCCACTGCGGCTCGATCGCAGTGTGAATATCCGGGAAGATAGCTTCGGCTGGGCATTCAGGGACGCATGCTCCGCAATCGATGCATTCGTCAGGATGTATCGCCAACATGTTCTCGCCCTCATAGAAACAATCAACAGGGCAAACCGCGACACAGTCTGTATATTTGCACAAAATGCAGTTATCGGTGACGACGAATGTCATGGAGCTGAATTGCCTCCCTGCAATCAATATGGGGTCCCCATGTTGAACCATTAGCAACAGCTGCCATTGCCACGTTTCCGATATAACAAAAAAGTCAAATGCCAAGCGATTGCATATCGCCCTCAACAGGCCTTCAGGCTGGCGGCAAGATCGGTGAGCAGATCCTGTTCGTTTTCAAGGCCAACCGAAATGCGGATCAACCCGTCATTAATCCCCGCTATGCCCCGCGCCCTCTCACCCATATCCGCATGAGTCATGGTGGCGGGGTGGGCGACAAGGCTCTCGACGCCCCCAAGCGACTCGGCAAGCGTGAACACGCGGAGCGATTCCACGAAGATCCGCGCCGCGTCACTCCCGCCCGCTAGTTCGAAACTGAGCATCGCGCCGAATCCGGTTTGCTGCTTCGAAGCGAGCTTGTGGTCCGGATGCGACGCCAATCCAGGATAATGAACAATCTTCACAGCCGGATGATCCTGCAGCCATTCCGCCAGCAGGGCCGCCGTTTTCTGCTGGCGCTCCATCCGGGCGTAAAGCGTCCGCAGCCCTCTCATGGTCAGCCAGGCGTCGAAGGGCGAACCACAAGCGCCGACTGTAGTCGCCCAGTTGCGGAGCTCCCGGGCCTTTTCAATGTTCGCCGCCACGACGGCGCCCCCAATCACATCCGAGTGCCCATTCAAAAATTTTGTCGTAGAATGAAGAACGTAATCGGCGCCAAGTGCGATCGGCCGCTGGACCGCGGGCGACAGAAACGTGTTATCCACCGCGACACAAATGCCGGCCGCCTTCGCCATAAGCGCGATTTTTACAATGTCTACAACGCGCATCAGCGGATTGCTGGGCGTTTCAATGAAGATGAGAGAAGGCCCGCCGGCGAACGCCTCGCATAGGGCCATGTCGTCCGCCTGATCTATAAAGCTCACGGAAAATTGCCCTAACGCCGAACGCGCCTTCAGAAGCCGGTGCGTTCCGCCATAACAATCATGCGGAGCAATGACGGCGTCGTTGGGGCGCAACCGTCCCAGCAGCAGGTCAATGGCCGCCATCCCGCTTGACGTGATGACGGCGCCGGCGCCGCCCTCCAATTTCGAAAGCGCTTCTGCAAGCATCTCTCGCGTAGGATTGCCCGAACGGCCGTATTCGTAAGACCGAGGTTCGTTATATCCTTCGAAGGTATAGGTGCTCGACAGATATATTGGTGGCGACACCGCGCCGAACGCCCTGTCCGTCGCGACGCCGAAGGTTGCGGCGACGGTTTGCGGCCCGCACGATCGTCCGCCTTCATGATTCATTGAAAAGGCGTCCTTCGGTCACTTCCCGCACCATGCCTGCGCGAATGCAGAAATCGCCAAAGCGCTCGCCGTTCTCGCGCTCGTTGGCGTATTTCGTAAAAGCTTGATCCAGCGCGCCGAGTATCGCTTCCTCGCCGACATTTTCACATATCATGCGATTCAGCCGCTGGCCGTGAAAACCTCCGCCAAGATAAAGGTTGTATTTTCCCGGCGCGCGGCCGGTCAGTCCTATTTCAGCGATATAAGGCCTGGAACAACCATTTGGACAGCCGCTCATGCGGATGGTGATTGGTTCGTCCGCCAGACCTTTTTGGCCGAGCATTGCTTCGATTTTCGTGATCAGTCCGGGAAGATATCGCTCGCTTTCGGCCATGGCGAGACCGCAAGTCGGAAAAGCGACACAGGCAATCGAGTTTCGGCGAATGACCGATGCGGCTTGTTCAGTTAGGCGATATTCATCGAGCACCGCCTCGATTGCAGCCTTGTCTTCTTCTGCAACGCCGGCGATGATCAGATTCTGGTTCGGGGTGAGCCGAAAGGCGCCATGATGGATGCGGGCGATCGCACGCAAACCGTCCAGCAGCGGTCCCGACACCCGGCCATTCTCGATAAACAAAGTGAAGTGCCAGCGGCCATCTTCGGTCTTCACCCATCCGAATCGGTCGCCATTCGAATCAAAATGAAACGGCCGCGCTGTTTCAAATGGCGCGCTCATCCTGCGCTCGATTTCGCCCTTGATCCAATCAAGCCCTTTGTCGTCGATCGTGTATTTGAAACGGGCGCGCTGTCGGTCTTTCCTGTCGCCATAGTCCCGCTGCACGCCCATCACGGCTTCGGCGCAATCCAGTAATCGGTCCGCCGTCACGAAACCGATTACATCCGCCAATCGAGGATAAGTCTGTGGAGCCTTGTCTGTGCGCCCCATGCCGCCGCCGATCGCTACGTTGAAACCTCTAAGGCCGGTCTTGTCACCGATGGCGATAAAGCCAAGATCCTGCGCATAAACGTCAATGTCATTGGACGGTGGAAGTGCGAAGCCGATCTTGAATTTCCTCGGCATGTATGTGCGGCCGTAGAAAGGTTCTTCCTGTTCGGATGTCGCAACCCGCTCCTCGCCATACCAGATCTCATGATAGCCGCGCGTCCGCGGGATGACATGGTCGCTGACGCGTTTGGCGAGCGCGGCGACCTCGGCATGCATGGAGGAGCATGCTGGATCGACAGTGCACATGACGCCGCGGCTGTCATCCCCGCAGGCGGCGATCGTATCGAGCAGCGCTTCATGCAGACCTTGGATAAGCGGCCGCAGACGGTCTTTCAGCACCCAGTGGAACTGAAAAGTCTGCCTGGTCGTCAGCCTTAGAGTTTCCCCGCCATGGGCGCGGGCCAGCTCGTCGAGTTTCAGCCATTGCGCCGTCGAGCAAACGCCGCCGGGAAGCCTCACACGGATCATGAACTGGTAGGCCGGTTCCAGCTTCTGGCGGCGCCGTTCGTCTCGGAGGTCGCGATCGTCCTGTTGATAGATGCCGTGGAATTTCATCAACTTGACATCACTGGCGTCGGGCACGGCGCCGGTGATCTTGTCCCCCAGCCCGCTACCTATCGTTCCGCGCAGGAAGTCGCTTTCAGCCTTCATGCGTTCATCGGGATTAAGCCGATCGAGCGGCTGGGAAATATCGTGTTCGCGGGACTTCGCGTTCTCGTTCATGATGAGGCCTCAATAAACGTCGCGATGATAGCGGTGATCGGCATTTAGGCTACGGACATAGCCTTCCGCCGCCTCTCGGCTCGTCCGAGATTCCAATGCAACCAGATCGATCAAAGCTTCTTCTACGTCTGGGGCCAGATTGACTGCGTCGCCGCATACATAGATATGCGCGCCGCTTTCCAGCCAGTCGAAAACGTCCCTACTCTGTTCGCGCATTCGATGCTGGACGTAAATTTTCTCGGGCCCGTCCCGCGAGAAAGCGACGTCCATACGAGTGAGCGTTCCGTCCTTCAACCAACCCTGCCATTCCGCCTGATAAAGAAAATCTGTCCTGAAATTCCGCTCCCCGAAAAACAGCCAGCTTTGATTGTCCTTGCCCGCCGCCTCGAGCTCTTGAAGAAATGCTCGATAAGGGGCGACCCCTGTGCCCGCACCGATCATTATAATTGGCGCCTCGTCATCCGGCAGACGGAAATGGGTGTTGGTTTGAATATAGACCGGCAACACCGTTTCCGGCTCGCTCCGATCCGCGAGAAGCCCTGAGCAGACACCCGTCCGCGTTTCGTCGTGAAGGTCATAGCGAACGGGGGCGACAGTGAGGTGCGCTTCGTCGGGCGCCGCGGCGAGGCTTGAGGCGATCGAATAGAGGCGCGGTTGGAGTGGGCGAAGACTTGTCGCGAAATCTTCCGGCGTGACGCGGCAGGAAAAACGCCGCACAATGTCGATTATATGATGCCTGTGCAAATAAACGGCGCGGTCGGCCGACCGATCTTCCTGCAAGAGTGTCCGCAGTTCATCCGCCTTCGTTACACGCGCCCAATACTCAAGAAAGCGCGGCGTCGCGGTCGTTATTTCAAAGCGATGCGCAAATGCATCTTTGACTGTTGTCGTCTCACCCTTGAGTTCCAGTTGGTGTTCGGCGTTGAACTCCAGCGCCTCAAGAAGCGCGGTCACCACAGCTGAATCGTTGCACGTCAGAACTCCCAACGCATCGCCCGGTTCATAATTCAATCCGGATCCGTCCAGCGACACCTCAATATGACGCGTTTCTTTCGACGATCCGCGCCCGACAATCGGGAGATTGTCGATGACGGTCGCCATAAACGGGTTTCGTTTGTCGTGTTTAAGTGCGGACGCATTTAAGCCGCTGCCCGAAACGGGCGTTGTTGACACTGACGAGGATACGTTTTCGATGTGCAGAAGTCCGAGAACGGACTTGCGCCATTCTTCAAAAGGCTCCTCATAATCGATATCACAATCGATCCGGTCGGCAAGCCGGCTCGCGCCCAATTCCTCAAAACGCCGGTCGAGACGTTTGCCAGCTTCGCAGAAATATTCGTAACTGGAGTCGCCGAGGGCCAGAACGGCGAACCGCAACTGATCTAGTTTTGGGGCTTTGCGGCCCTCGACGAACTCGAAAAACCCAGCCGCCGGCTGTGGCGGATCGCCCTCGCCATGCGTGCTCACAACAATAAGTAGGTCCTGCTCGCCGGCAAGACTGCGGATTTTGTAATCCGCCATGTCAATAACCGTCGGCGCCAATCCAGCCTGGCCGGCCCGCTCGGCGAGCAACTTCGCGAGTTCGCCGGCATTGCCGGTTTCGGATCCGAACAGAATGGTCAATGTTCGCGCGGTTTGCGAATTCACCGATGTGGATTGAATAGACGCGGATTGCGCAGCGCCCACTCTTCCGACGCTCAAGCCTTCAAAATAGGCGCTAACCCAACGGGCTTGCCCGGCGTCCAACTGCGCCGCCAAAATGTCGACGAGCGCACGCTGCTCATTGGTTAGCGAAGAATTCGTATTATCAGCCAAAATTGAATCCTGCAGGGCCATTTATTCGAACGCCTGGCCGCACAAAAGCAGCAAGCGCGCCACGCGCGCCTGCTGCAGATCGCCCTTGGGGAGGAAGGCAACCAGAGTGACATGCACGTTGCCTTGCTGATTAAATAAACACAAACGAGTTTTAATGCATCATAATATAAAAAATCTTGTTGTTATGTTACGCGTCGGGCGAAATACACATGAACTGAGGACTGCGGCGACGAGATTCGCTCAAGCGGATATTGCCGCGGCTGAACGGAATCCGCTGCGGGTGCGGTCGATTACGCCCTGATCGGCTTTGGTCGAATGAACCAAATAAGCCGAATAGGAGAATTCAGGGCTATCGGGAATAAGCGCCAGCCTGCCTTCCTCCAGATAGGACCGGATGAAGCCCTGGCGAAAATAACCGGCGCCGCCGACCGCGAGGATATATTCAAGCGCGAGCGGCCCGTGGCCGATGTTGATCACTGGATTTGACTGTTCCGGGAACGCCGCCTGATAGCCTGCCAGGAACTCTTCGCCCCAATCGATCAGCACATAATCTTCTGGGTTTAGCGGCTGATCGGTCGGGGTCGTTCGAACCAGGACCAACTTTTCTTCGAACAACAGCTCCGTGATGACGCCAGGTCGACGCGGCGCCCCATAGAGAATGGCGACATCGAGCGAGCCCTCCTGCACGCGCTCCATTAGCTGATCGGAACCGCCGATCACCGTGCTGATCGCAATATCCGGGCATTCGCGTCGCATCCATAGCAGCCAATGACGAAGGAGCGGGCTCCATAGGCTCAATTCCGCCCCGACCATGGCGATCGTTTCACGACCCGGAGGCAACGCAACAGACTGCTTGGCCCGATCCCAAACCTGAACGAGGGTTGTGGCAAACCTGAAAAATCTTTCTCCTGCGGGCGTCAAGCGCGCTCCGGCTTTGTTACGGATGAATACCGGGCGCTCCAATTGATCTTCCAACGTGCGAATGCGCGCGCTGACCGCGGTCTGCGTGAGATTCAGGTTTGCTGCGGCGCTGACGAAGCTGCCAGTTTTTACGATCTCCAGAAAAGTCCGCGCCACATTGATATCCATGGATGCAACCTCTTTCACATTAAGGGAATACGGACTTGCCCCCTTTAACCCCGATTTCCTGAGGCCCATTATAAATGCAATTTTCTTGCATTTAAAAGCCAATAATATTCGTTTGCTTGATGTTTTTTCGCGGATCATGCTTGGCGAACATTCCAACGCAAAGGATATCAAGAATGACCCTACAGCTTGGCCAGTCCGCGCCCGATTTTGAGCAAGAAAGCACTCATGGTCCCATCCGGTTTCATGACTGGCTTGGCTCGTCATGGGGCGTCTTATTCAGCCATCCGAAAGATTTCACGCCGGTTTGCACGACGGAGCTGGGCGAAGTCGGCCGCCTCGGGCCAGAATGGAGGAAACGGAAAGTCAAAGTGATCGGCCTTTCTATCGATCCCGTGGATGCGCACCGCAAATGGGTCTCCGATATTCAGGAAACGCAGGGTCATGCAGTGGATTTTCCAATGCTCGCTGACTCCGACGGCAAGGTTGCTGAACTCTATGATATGATCCATCCTGAATGCGACCCGACGATCACGGTCCGAGCGGTATACGTCATCGATCCGTCCAAGAAAATTCGGCTCGCACTCACCTATCCGCCCAGCACCGGACGGGATTTTTCAGAAATCCTACGCAGCATCGACAGCCTTCAACTGACCGATGCACATAGCGTGGCGACGCCTGTTAATTGGAAGCCCGGAGAGGAAGTTGTTATTTCCCCGAAACTTTCTGAGGAAGAGGCGACCCGTATTTTCCCGCAGGGCTACCGCACGCTCAAGCCTTATCTTCGGATGGTCGAACTGAAGTGGTTCAACTCATAACAGAAACGCCAGAATGAGGAATCATCTGGTCTTCGGCTGCATAAATGTAAATTGAAAACAGGCTATGCATTGAAATAAGAGAGATGAACGTCATGGTTCAGTGTATCGACAATCAACTTGGAGCAAAAAGTTCAGACAACTCTGGATCCGGCGCAATCGATACACTCCTAACTGCATTTGACAACGCGGTAGTTAAATTTGGCCGGGACGACACAATGGCGGCTGCGATCGCAATCATCATGTCCCATGCTCTTCAGTGGCGTGCCGCAGACGCATATGGCAATATTCTCCACGCTAACGCCAACCTGTTGGAAAGACATTGCAGCGCCGCAAATCGTCTGTCCGCTCCTGGCGGCGTCGAGGCGCCGAATGATTACAACCAACCACATTACGCATCCTGCGCAGAGATATGATTAATTGGAACACTGAACAAAAGATATAATGACGAATTTGGGGCCAATTGCGCCACCCACCATCGACCCGAAGCATGACTTTAATATCGGCGACATAAATTGTGGTCGCGAAATGGTGTTATACGGCAGCTATACATCTGAGCCTTGCCGAAGACTGCGTGATATCATGCGCCGGATCACGCAGCGATCCTTTGGCCAAATTGCCTATGTTTATCGACAGTTCCCCGAAGCCAACAGCAATATTGCTGAGCTCGCCGCTCGCGCAGCTATTGCGGCCGGCCAACAAGACAAATTCTGGGAAATGCATGAAGCGCTTTTCCAACGCGGTCAAAGCCTTGAATTGAGTGACATTCAAAAACTAGCATCTACAATTGGCGTCGAGGACGTAAAATTCAACCAAGATTTGAACTCCGAAGCAACAAACGCGCATGTCGCAGCCGACCACCGCTCGGCAGAACTCGCTGGCATTACTCAAGTTCCGGCTCTTTTGATCGACGGCCATCACTATTTTGGATCCTGGGACGAGATGTCGATCCTTGAAACGATCGAAAAACCCTTTGGCTTTCGCATCGAGCGCGCAAGCGAACGTTTCTTTGGGTGGGCGGCGTCAGGGGGCCTAATTCTGGGGCTAGCCGTCATTGCCGCTTTGGTCTTTGTAAATATTGGATTTCATCCGCTTTATGACTCCATCAGACAAACATCCTTTGCACTGGCGCTTGGCGGATCTTCTTTCGCGTTGCCCGTGCAAACCTGGATTAATGACGGGTTGATGACGATTTTTTTTCTAATCGTCGGTATCGAAATCAAACGAGAGATACTTTGGGGCGAATTATCGACCGTTTCAACCGCGCTATTGCCGCTCGCCGGCGCGCTTGGCGGCATGCTCATGCCTGCCGCGATATATACAACCCTCAATTGGTCAGGCCCCGCCGCCCATGGCTGGGGCGTGCCTATGGCGACTGATATCGCTTTTACAATAGGGATTATGGCGCTGCTGGGACGGCGCGTGCCGAATTCACTCAGAATCTTCGTTTCCGCCCTCGCAATAGCGGATGATCTGGGCGCAATTGTCATAATTGCCGTGTTTTACGGATATGGATTGCATTTTTCAGCGTTGGCAGGCGCATTAGCGTGTTTGGTACTCATGGCGCTTTTAAACCGTGGAAGAGTCTATCAGCTGACGCCGTATCTGGCCTTAGGCGTCCTGCTTTGGATATTCATACATGCCTCCGGCTTGCACGCGACGCTTGCCGGCGTATTAACGGCGGCGATTATACCATCTCGCCGCACGGCAAATATCGCGGAAGTCGCAGCACAGGCGACAATAATCGCCGAAAAAGCGGATAACAATATTGCGCCATTCGCCCACAATACCGCCGCTGCAGCGATCGGAGTGTTGGAAAAGGCGATCGCCCGTTTGCGAGAGCCCGGACATCATCTTCAAAGGGCGTTGGAACACTGGACCACTTTCCTCATCCTGCCGTTATTCGCATTTTTCAACACGGGTATAATTATTGACGGCTCCAATTTTTCGCCATTTTCCGCGGAAAGCCTGGGCGTCATTCTCGGGCTGACAATCGGCAAGCCTTTAGGGATTATCGCAGCTTGTTATATTGCTGTTCATATGGGATGGGCTCGTTTTTCGTCCGAGATTACTTGGCTTCAATTATTAGGCGCAGGCTGCCTGGCCGGTGTGGGCTTCACCATGTCTATTTTCATCGCGACGGCCGCCTTTTCCGATCCACAGCTCGCATCCGTCAAGCTGGCGACGCTTCTGGCGTCCATCATTTCCGCTATTTTGGGCGGCGCAATCTTAAGTTGCGCAGGCGCGAACCTCGATCGTCACACTATTCATAATTAAAACCAAACGTCTGTCATCAACACATAGACATATGGAGCCGGCGAAATGGCAAAATTCGATATCGGAGATCGCGTAGAATGGAACTCCGAAGCGGGACGAGTGAGCGGCAAGATAATAAAAATACACACGAGTGATTTCCAGTATAAAGGCCATGGGAGACGCGCCTCAAAAAACGAGCCTCAATACGAAATTAAAAGCGACAAGACCGATCACGTCGCCGCCCATAAAGAAAATGCACTTACAAAGCTCGATTGACTCTGGCAGCGGCCGCCCGGAAGGCTCAAGCCTGCGCTGCGCAAAATGTTCACATGCGGCGCCCGGATCTCGAGATCAAGGAAATACAACATTTCCCAATAGCCCGGAAAGTCCGTCATACGCACTGCAAATTACGCCTTATAATTAAAGGCTCGAATGCTGTAACGGCCGGCACGGGGATTCATAAAGCATTCATGCTAGATGATTGACGCATTTGGTTCTTTTTCTCAAGTAATGATATTGTTCGCAGCGGCCTTTGGCGCCGGCGTGCTCAATACGATTGCCGGCGGCGGGACGTTTTTAACATTTCCGGCGTTAGTTTTGGCAGGCATAACGCCTGTTGCCGCCAATGCAACCAGCGCTGTTGCGGTTTTTCCCGGTTACCTCGGCGGAGCGTTCGGATTTCGTAAAGAACTGTTTTCCTTTGACAGGCGGTTTCTGCTTCGTCTTATCTGCATAACGACGGTTGGCGGCATCGTTGGATCAGGGATGTTGGTCGTTTCATCCGATCGAGTATTTTCGTTCGTGATTCCGTTTTTACTGCTTGTATCGACATTAATATTTCTGTTTGGCGAGCGACTGCGTATCCGGTCTGCATCGAGCATTCATCCGACAAATTGGAATGGCGTGGCGGGAATGTTCGCCGTCAGCGTCTATGGGGAATATTTCAATGGCGGGTTGGGCATCGTAATGCTTGCTCTGTTCGCACTATGGGGAATGTCCAACCTTCATAGGATGAATGCCCTCAAAAGCGGACTCAGCTTTGTTCTTTCAGCGCTCTCGGTTGGCGTATTCGCTATCGCCGGCCTGATCGCTTGGCCGCAAGCAGCAATCATGATGTTCGCATCAACCTTAGGCGGCTATGCAGGAGCGCCAATCGCCCGCGCCTTGCCAAGGACGGTTCTGCGCGCGCTTATTGCAGCGATTGGCTTTGGTACGAGCGCAATATTTTTTGCACGGCTAGGTCGCGTGTAAACTTAATCACCCATTGTGCTGTTCAGCACGCCACAGGCGCTTGTTATCGCTCAGTGTCCTCTGTACGAAAAGACGCCTTGTTTTTGATGCTTAATCGGACGTCTTTTCTTTATCCCGCGGATTGGCGTCTACACCCAACGTCCAACTCGGCGGATCGCTGGCCGGAAACGATGCATTGAGCGTATCGTCGATCCCCCCTTCCCATTTACTCGTATCCGCTTCATAGGCGGGAACGACCCGTGATTGGTTGGGGACACTTTGTTTATCGGCTGCACTCATGGCTCAAGACACTTTTTGTAGATCGTCAGGCGGCAGGTTCGCTCATGCATTTTCGGGAAACCCTTGGCATGACTGCCCGTACCGAAAGGAAAACGTTTGAACCATTAGTGATTCACCGGACCGGCCCGGGGAAGGCCGGCCCGGCGGTTAGGGACAGCTCAAGGGGAGAGAGGACCTGTCCAACCTTAATCGCGAGAGGTTGGCATGCAACGCCAACGGTCCATCAATTCTTGCGTTTAAAATCCGTTTCCGTAATCGCGCAGAAAACGCAACACTTTCGTATTCTGCGGGGATGTTGCTCATTAAATGTCGAGGATTATTCTGCTCAACAGCCTGGATTATCCAGGCTTCCCGTTTTCCATCGCGCCAACATGCGGATGCGGATGGCAAACAAGATTTGAGGATCTGCAGCAGAGCCGACAATGACTTGTCTTCCGCAATCATGCAAATGCCGCTGTCAGTTCCCGCCACAAGAACACATTCCGAATCGCTTTCCACAATCGCGTACCAGATCGCCGCGCCAACGCCGCCAGAGCGCCAAGCAGCAGGCGTCATGCCCAGATTGAACTTGGCTTTTTCGTATGCCCGGGAAACGGCGCCAAACCCTGCCTGATAGATCGCATCAGAAACAGAATACCCGAGCGTTAACAATGTGCTCAGACGTTTCCATCGCAATTCTTCCGCGTATTCGCCTGGCGTTACGCCAAGTGTTTTCTTGAACGTTCGGTGTAGATGAAACCGGCTAACGCCGACTTTCGTCGCCAACTCATTCAGCACAGGTGCATGCTTGCCCTGATGGAGCGCGGCGCATGCCCGGATCACAGCCTCTGTTTGCGGCGTCAGCGCTGACTGCAAATCTGGGCGACAGCGTTTGCATGGCGCAAACCCGGCCGCATTTGCAGCAGCCCAATTCGGGAAGAATCGGACATTGCGACGCAATGGAGTTGACGTCGTACAACTCGGGCGACAATAGACCCCCGTAGTGACCACCGCATAGACGAAATCCGCGTCCCATGTCCGGTCGCGGGAAACCAACGCTTTCCAACGCTGCTCTTCGGCCGCGGCCGCCATGTCATCACTCCTTCTTATCCAACACACTTCATATTGGTTTAGCGCGGCCCATTTTCTATCCGTTTGTTGCTATTTTGCTCTCAGTTCGAGCCTCGAGATCGAGACTTTCTCTTGAGCAAAAGCCCCCCAATCCGGCAAAATCCGTTACGATTAACTCATTTTCGAATGACCATAGCGCTCTTTCAGCCCTGCGCGCCGGGCAAGTTCAGTACTTGATTTTTTGAACTGCACGCACAATCTCGCAGATGACATGAGCATGATCTTTATATTCCAATGCTGCGTTCATCACGCGGGCCAAACTGTCGCAGGCCATTAGCCCCGCGCTCTTACTGCCGTTTAGTTAAGAGCGCGGGGGATACCCAAAAAACTATACCGCCACAATTAGGAAGGGGCTGCCACCGCTTCTTGCAGATGAACTTCATTTTCCATTCCGATTCCGGCCGCCCGGAGGAGGGGCGAGGCCCCATAGGTCACCTTGTGAATGAACCCAGGAGAAATCAAAAATGCCCAACGAAGCGACCGAGATTTTCAAGAAGCCGGCAATATATATCACTGAGGCTGATTACGATGCGCTTTCGCCGCTTATCAGTGCGGCAAATGGCGACGACACCGCAGATTTCCTGGCTGATGAAATCGAACGGGCCATCCGAGTTACCTCGGATGTGGGCGGGTCGTTCGTCAAGCTCGGCTCTTGTGTCGTGTTCAAAGACCTTGCGACCGGGGTTCTCAGAGAAGTTCAGCTAACCATGCCGAAAGACGCGGACATCAGCGCATCGCGAGTATCGGTCTTGGCGCCGGTCGGCGCCTCCTTGATTGGTCTTACCGAAAAAAGCAGATTTCAGTGGATCGGCGCCGACGGGAAAATTCGGGAACTTGAGGTTGTGAGCATACAAGATCCTAAACTGGCGGCATGATATGGGTGGTGTGAACGATACAAGCTGCGCTCTTGCAGCGCATGCTTTGATAAGAGCCCGATGGGAGGCTCGCGACATCCTCGCGCGCCGGCCAAGAGAAGAAGCAATCGACCAGCTAAACGCTCATGCGTCAGAATGTGAATTGTCGATAAGCGCCTATGATCAGCTGTTGAGCGTAGCCCTGAACCAGGCTTCGCAAGAAATTCAGAATGAAAAGGCTGTTCTGCAGACTCCGCCGCCGCTTTTCGTCGCCTTTGACGACAAGCATGATTCTCAACGTCGAGCGGTTCGTCGAGCGGTTTTTGGACGGGCCGAGAATCACTGGCAAAGCGCATTTGAGAACGCCATTTCATTCGCTGGCTCCCTCGGAAATGCGAAACCTGATCACTACTCCAAACTCGAAGCAAGGCACATGCTGTCGGCAGGCCTCATCGAAATGCAAAGATGGCTTTGGGATCATCCCCACATTCCGGCAAACTTGGATGTGCGCTTAGCCATGTTTTTGAGCCTTCCCGGCTTGGAAATGCGGCGCAATGAAGTTGTCGTTACCCCTAATGAGTTTCCTCTCGCGAACAGGCGCCCCTCAATCCGCGGTGTTACACAATGGATCAAACGTCAGTTCTCCAACCAACTTCACAGAGGAACAAAATATCCGTTATGAAGTGCCACATTACGAAAGGTTCCGGAAATAGCGCGGTCGCAGTACACGATCGCAAATAGGATGTTAGCGCATTGCCGTAGGCTGCGAACGCTAGCTCAGTCAGCCAGCCTTCCCACTGCGATCATCCGTCAAAAACCTCGGATGCCAGGCGGCGCTGGACGCCAGGCCATCTCGCATTGGTTTATTCAATTCGAACCATGGAAGCCGCCGAAAACTGAGCCACTGATGGGCTGGACCAGCATTGAAGCTGCTTTCGCTTCCATTTGACTCGAATTTTCCGATTTAAAAAGCGCGGCAGCGTTCGCCAAATCACGCGGGTGATCCAACAAAATTGAATATCGCGCAATATTGCCGCAAAACCATAACTATCAGGACGAGCTGTCTCGACGCCTGCTGCGCAACGCCAGCGACCACCGCCGTGCTCAAATGCCAAAAGAGTATATGCGCCGCCAGCCTTAGAATAAACAGCATTTTCGGCCGCATTAACTTTTGACGCCCAGAAAGACATTGTTTCTCTATTTTGAGCGGACATCAAATGAGCACTGGCGCATCTACCCCTATGGCCGCACTCTCTAAATCCAATGCGCTTTCCCCATTAACTCGCATGCCTCACTCAATTTTCTCATTGTGGTTGGGGAGGCTGGATATCTAAATCCGCCACGCATCGAATTGCTCAAGTGCTTCAGCCCCATTATTTTAGTCGAATGAATTCAAAATCCACTGGCGGACGAAATGCAGACCAATCCGCACCCCCTTTGAAGAATACCTGATCTGGGCGTGTAACGATCCCATAGTTCTGATTTGATCAAATATATAGATATCTCCCGCCAAACCCGACCGCGGCCCTCATGTAAAAAACGACCTCGGCGTCGCAGCTCGTCACGACGGTAATATATAGAGATGCATTACCTCACAAGAACTCCGTAAAGCACAGCCTACACCAAAGCACCAATCATCGCGCAATTGGCGTTTGTTGATGCGGCGTGTGAAATTTTCACGATTACGGCCGACAGACTAGCCTCCCATGCATGCAGTACACATTAAAGTTCCAAAATTGAATTACTCGCCACCGTGCGCTACCTTCCGGCCTCGTCCATTACAGGCAGGAAGAGCCACGAAGTCGCGCCCAATTCCGATTGCGTTATTCTGTCTCATTTTTGCAGTATTTACAATACTGCTTTTAGCACCCATATTCCTCTTTAGATGTATTTTTGTTATATCTTTTGGAGGCTTCACCGTGACCGTAGAAGCAGTTCAATATGAGGGCGCGCCTGGCGCGCTAATCAACGAAGAAATGGTGAAATGCGTAGTACACAAATTCTACGCACGAGCCCTGCAAAACGCGGTTTTAGGGCCAATATTGCGCAACGCCGTTGGACTAAATTGGACTGAATACATTTCCCTGATGACTGACTACTGGACAAGCGTCTTGCTAGACACGGAACGTTATCACGGCAACCCTATTCTGGCGCATCTGCAGCACTCCGAAATCAAGCGCGAGCATTTCGATTTATGGCTTGGGCTCTGGCGCGAAACCGCTGAAGAATTCTGCGCGCCGCCAGCGGCGGCGGAGTTCGTCCGCAAAGCCGAAGATATTGGTAACAGCCTGAAACTGAACTTATACGAAAAGCCTAATTTCCGCCAATCTGAGTATGACCCATATTTGTCATCTCGGTTATTCACGACACAGCCGGACGACCAGCCCGGCGTTGCAAAACCTGACATAAACCCTGCTCCCGCATCGGAGATACATCCCCGCATCTATTCATATGTATTCGGCGCTTATGCCTGGATGCTCTTTTCCTTGTGGATGGCGCTGCGCTCTGACGGCGGTGCGGTATTTATGATCGCTATCTCATCCTTTTTTCTGGCTATGTATGCCGGCGTTCCCTATCTATTGTCTGCGCTAGGACGCCGATATAGCGGCGCCAACGCTCCGAAACGAAATGACTTTGGAACATTCCTTGACAAAGATATTTCTACTTTTACCGGAACAATAACTGGCCGGGAGGCCCTTATCCAAATCACCATAATACCAATTCTGCTTGCGCTTGGGATGTCCGCTATTGCGCTTATTATCTCGCATGCGCGAGCTTGATGGGCCTTGTTCATCGAAGCGTAGCCAAATGCACAACAGACGATTGATAGTAGGTATTGGCGCTATCACGATTCCCGCAGTCTGGCTCGGGATGTTAATTGGCGTTTCGTTTGTCGCAACGCCCGTAAAATTTGAAGCTCATTCTCTCGACTTGCTGACCGCGCTCGAAATCGGTCAGGTCACGTTTTCTCTATTCAATAAGATTGAATGGGGCGCCTGCTCATTGCTTATTGCGTTTATTTGGATGAGCCGCTGGCCTCTCATCCGAACGATGTTGGCGGCTTGGGTATTGTTTCTCATCACTGTTCAATCCGCGTGGTTGCTGCCGGTCCTGAACGCTTACATCGAGAGCATTCCTCATGGAGCGCAAAAACCTCCGTCACTGGAGCACTCCGTATACAGCGCTATGGAGACAATCAAATTAGTCAGCTTGGCCGCAATTGCCGCAATGGCGATATCGGGTAATATTCGTACGAGCGCGCCCCTACGCTAAAGGAAAAGAATTTATCGAATCGGGCGGAGCCCTGATTGATCTTTTTCAGGTGACTGGGCAGAGACAAACCATTAAACGTAAAACAAATGTGAAATGCGAGTAGGATCTGACGATGAGACTTACAGTTTATAGCGACTATGCGTTGCGCCTTCTCATGTACGTGGCGATCAATTCCGAGCGGCTCTGTACGATTCAGGAAATTGCAGATCATTACAATATTTCGAAAAACCACTTGATGAAAGTGACCTACGAGTTGGGGCTGGCCGGATACATAGAAACGGTTCGAGGGCGCAGCGGCGGCATCCGACTTGCGCGTGCATCCAGGGATATCGGCATCGGAGATGTTATTCGCTCGACCGAAGAAGATTTCAAGCTTGTCGAGTGTTTCGACCGCAGCACAAACCAATGTATGATTAGCGGCAGATGCAAGCTTGCCCGAATACTCGACGAAGCGCTCGGCGCTTATATGCAAACGTTGGACAAATATACGTTAGCGGACTTGGCGTCAGAACGCGGCCTGAAGAAGCTATTGGCTGTGAGTTAATTAACGCAACCTATCCCCCTCCAACGGCAACAAATTCTACTGTTGGCCGGATTCAAAACGTGGAAACAACACGTTATTCTCCAAATGTATGTGCTCCATCAAATCTTCGACAAGTTTCTCAACACCTGAATAGAGCGCCGCCCATGTTCGACATGCTCCTTCCGGCAAAGAAAAGTGATCCGTCAACTCTTCAATCTGACGCAGATGGGCGCCATGATCGTTATGGTCGTGGCGCATTTGTATTATCGGCGCGTCGAACTTTTCACCATCGTGCGCTCTCATGGATGGAAAGAGGATCAACTCCTCTTTTTTCATGTGAACTTCCAGCTCTCCAATCATCAGATTTAGAATCTCTGAAAGGCCCCGCGGCGCGTTGGGATGATTTACATGAACTTCCTCCACCCGGCGCGCAAGCCTGACAAGCTCCGGAAGTTCCCTGCGATGTGTTTCATGATATCGTTTCAGAATGTGGTCGATTAGAGCGGCCGTCTCAGCCGGCGCAGCGTCGCGTTTGCTGGCCGAGCTTAAGGCTTTCAGATCATTTTCGAGCCGCTCGAGAACAACGCCGCGCCTATGTGCAGCATCCTTTAGCGCTTGCTCGCCACCGCAACAAAAATCAATACCATGCTTACGAAACACGCTGGTCGCTCCCGGAAATGTAGCGGCGATATCGCCGACCAATCGTGATGACAGCGGAATCCGCGTTTCGTCGGATTTCATCCTTGATCTCCTAAATTAAACTGCGGGGCTCCGAGTTCCACCGCGATTTCGCATTCGCGCATAAGCGCTCGCCCTCGCGTCCGTCCAAACCTGAAAAAAATTACCGAGAACAGGACTGTGACGAATGCGCCGCCAATTTTTAACATGTATATGCTATATATGTTATGTCACCCCATACTCATTTAAAATGCGACAAATTGCGCGCAGCTGACTGGGCCGCCATCGAGCTTTTATATTCGGTGTACTTGGTTTGGCGGATCACTATCTATAGATCCATATTTTCAATCATGGCGGCATGATGGTGTGGCGCGCATTCGCGCTCATACAGATTGTCAATATTCTTAGAGCGGCCAACCTATTGCGGCCCCCTTAGCGATGCATTATAAGATATATTTACAGTATTTGTTATTGCTTGGGCTGTAGCTCTGACCAGAGCGTGAATTCCTCGCTGCGCGTAAGAGGAGGCTTATCCGCATAACGAAAATACTCACAAATCAGACGATTGCTCCCTTTGTATCAAACTATGCGCGGTCTCGGAACCGTATCACTATGAACCCGAAACAGACCTGGCAAAGATCTCGCGTCGCAAACAGAAGGAAATTATTCAGTGGAGCCGCCCTGCACAAAATCTGGTGAGATCGTAGACTTGGCGCTTGCAGGCTGTGATATCGTTGATGCGCAAGCCAGTGCGATCATAAGAACAGACTATTTTGAAACCGTGCGCCTGCCCTTGCCGGCTGGGCTGAAGTTATCCGAACACGGGGTCGGCGGCGACATCAGCTTGCACTGCCTTGATGGTCGTGTGGAATTAGTCGTTGATAGCTCTTCGGTCGAACTCAGGCCGAACCAATTGGTGTATTTGCTGGATGGCGCAGCGCATTCAGTGACCGCAATCGAAGATTCATTGCTATTGATGACCGTGTTCTTTCATCAATTCAACGCCAAACCTCAATGGGCGTTAACGAAATGAGAAACTGCCATGCGGACGTCAAAGTTGAGGAATCCTAGCGCCATCGATCACGAATTCCATCCTGATCCTTGTCGCATATTCGAAGTCAGTCGTCAGATGATTTATGCGGATTGCGACATTTTCGGTATTGACTGTTGGGAAAATGAAGGCGGCCTCATAGTGGACGCTAGTGAACCTTATCGTCATCGTGACGATGATTGAAAGACAGATCATGCTTATCTACTCTTCGAACCAGCCACCTCAGCAGACTTACCTAAAAAGATTCCCTGTTCCCAGAAACTTCAAAATGGATCAGCACTCCCGAATCGGACACGGCCGAATATGGCCCGCGCCTCGTCCGGCGGAGAAAATCAAGAAACTTGAGGTTTACCGATATGAACCCGACACTTCAACAAATCCTCGGATCGATACTTATGAAATCGATCTCGGGAGTTGTGGTCCGATGGTCCTTGATGCGCTTGTCAAAATAAAGAACGAAATTGATCCCACATTGACCTTTCGCCGTTCCTGTCGTGAGGGAATTTGCGGCTCTTGTGCAATGAATATCGATGGGATGAACTGGCTGGCGTGCACGCGTTTCCTGTCCGAAACCGCGGATCCCGCAACGATTTATCCGCTCAATAATCTTCCGGTCATCAAAGACCTGGTCCCGGACCTGACACATCTTTACGCACAATATCATTCGGTTGAACCATGGCTCCAGACGACAACTCCGGATCCCGATTGCGAAAGGACGCAATCGCCCCGGGACCGGCAGAAATTGGAAGGGTACTATGAGTGCATTCTCTGTTTTTGTTGCACTTCGGGATGCCCCAGCCATTGGTGGAATGGAGATCGTTTCCTGGGGCCGGCCGCTCTCCTGCAAGCATGGCGCTGGCTGGCTGACAGTCGCGATGAATCGACCGGCAAACGCCTCGACGAACTTGAAGATCCATTTCGCCTGTATCGCTGTCATACAATCCTGAACTGCACGCGCACCTGCCCGAAAGGGCTTAATCCCGGAAAAGCCATCGCCGAAATCAAAAACTTGATCATCCAACGCAACGGTTGAAACCAATGCCTAACTGTCATCGCCCAAAATCACCGGATATTCAGATTTACCGTCCACAACTCACCTCAATACTATCGATCAGCCACAGAATTACGGGAGTATTTCTAAGCCTTGGCAGTTTTGTGATTGTAGCTTGGCTTGCGGCCGGCGCTTTCAGTCCCTCCGCTTACCTTAACTTACTGGCGTTCCTTAAATCCTGGTTTGGCATAAGCATTCTGGTAGGCTGGAGCTTCTCTGTGTTTTTTCATCTGTGCAATGGCGTTAGACATTTATGCTGGGATCTCGGATACGGATTCCGACTCAGCTCAATCTACGCCTCAGGATGGGTCGTGGTCACATTGAGCGCCGTATTGACGATTGGGTGCTGGGCAACAGCAATATATTTGAATTGAGGCGTCAAATGAAGAGATTTCAATTCCAAACGCCTCTCGCGCATGCTCGCGGGATTGGTTCCGCAAAGTCAGGCGCCGGCCAATGGTGGGCTCAACGAACTTCAGCATGCGCGCTCGCTCCGCTGACACTATGGTTCATTGTTTCGGCTGTGCGCCTACTCTCAGACGATCATGAAGCTTTCCTTATTTGGATCGCCTCCCCCGTAAACGCCGTTTTAATGGCGCTTATGATCTTGGCGCTGTTCCGTCATATGGGACTGGGTCTTCAGGTGATCGTGGATGATTACCTACACGATGACCGCCTCCGAACGCCGGTCAAACTCTCAGTCCAAGCTGGCTGTCAAGTGTTGGCCACAATTGCGCTCTTCGCAATATTGAGGGGTAGTATAAGATAGCATGCCGATTATTAACTCACGCCACAGGCCGTCCCCAGACAAGACGCGAGTGAACACGATCAGGCGTTCGTTTTAGGAGGCTTTATGACAGTGGAAACATTGTTTCCCGCCGCAAAAGAACGACTTGTATCCATTAGCAATACCGCGCCTTTAACCGAAGCAGCAGCGCGTCTTGGCTCCGGACATGTCGATCTTATCGCTGTTTGCGACAAAAGCGGAATAATCGCTGGCGTCATCAGCAAGACAGATATCGTATCGCGGATTAGCCAATGCCGCGGCGATGCATGCGCAATAATGGCTTCTTCCGTCATGAGTAAGAATATCGTATATTGCCGCCGTAGCGATAGCCTTCGATCAGTCTGGAATCTTATAAAGCAGAACGGAGTTTTACACCTTCCGGTCGTCGATGACGATCTTCGTCCAGTTGGCATGATCTACGCACGCGATGTCCTGCAAACTCTATTGCAGGAAGCGAAACATGAAGAAGATCTATTACGTGACTACGTTAACGGAGTCGGTTATCACTAAAGCATCGAAACGCAACACTAGAATAATCACGCCAATTATCACTTTATGACGAAACAAAAACTGACGATGGATATAAAGATACGAAGGGCTTATGACTGCGTAACATCGTCGGACGGTTATCGCGTCCTTGTGGATCGAATTTGGCCACGCGGGCTCTCTAAAAAAGAGCTCAGAATAGATTGCTGGATGAAGGACCTCGCTCCCAGCACACCCCTGCGAAAATGGTATGGGCATGATCCGAAAAAATGGAAGCAATTCAAGAAACGCTATTTCGGCGAACTTGCCGACCATCCTGACTTGATAGACGAACTCATCGCCCTGGGCCAAAAATCAGTGATTACGCTTGTCTTCGCCGCGAAAGATCAAGAACACAGCAACGCCGCCGCGCTTCGAGATTATCTCATACAAAACCCGGCCTGAATTTCTGCTGAGTTGCATCTTGCGACTATGATTTATCTGATCACTGGCGCTTCGCAACGAGCCCTATTGTCATTTCCTTAATGTCGGCCATGCTGCGCCTCATCATACGCGCCACACATATGATCAAAATTTTTGCTATGCGCCGCCAATTAATTTCGTTTGTTACAATAAGGGTGCGTTGCGATGATATGACAGGAAGCAACGCGTCGGCACTTAATGACTCGACAACTTGAAATCGCTATTCTCGGCGCCGCCGGTTATGCCGGCGTCAATCTGGTCCGGTTGGCCTTGTCTCACCCAAACATTAAAATCAAGGCGCTCGGAACGCGGCGCAAGGACGGTGAACATCTGCGAGAGATATGGCCCCAATTTCTTGGGTCTCCGTTGCCTCCTTTGAGACACATAGACGAAATCGATTATTCATCAGTAGATGTTGCATTTAGCTGCATGCCCCATGGCGTTTCGGCGCAGCGTCTTTCTCAATTAACTTCGCCGCACATTATCGATCTTTCGGCGGATTTCCGGTTAGACTGCCCTGAAACCTATGCCCAATGGTATGACGCCGCGCATCCGTGTCCAGATCTGTTGTCGACAGCTGTTTATGGACTTTCTGAGTTCGCAAAGGAATACCTTCCACGGTCGCGTTTGGTCGCCTGCCCCGGATGTTATCCCACTGCGGTCTTGTTGTCTTTATTGCCCCTAGTTGAAAACGGCCTCATAGATACCACACGTATTGTCATTAACGCGCTTTCCGGACTCTCCGGCGCCGGTCGCAGTGGAAATAATTCGCATTTGTTTTCGGAAGCCAATGAGTCGGTGCAACCATACAATGTCGGTCATCATCGGCACGTGCCCGAGATTGAACAGGAACTCTCAAAGCGCGCGAAGAAGACGGTAAGTATCAGCTTCACGCCGCACCTGGTTCCCATGACTCGAGGAGAGCTCACGACTACAGTTGTTGAACTTTGTTCGGGCGTAAGCGTGGATGACCTTCAAACAACGCTAAGTTCTCGTTACGACTGCGACCCTTTCGTTTATGTTTTGCAGGATGACGCTTGCCCGTCGACTGATATGGTCCGGGGTACGAATAACTGTGTTCTCAGTGCATTCTCCGCCGGACCGCCAGGTCAGGCCGTCATTATTGCCGCGATCGACAATCTGGTGAAAGGCGCAGCCGGGCAGGCAATTCAGAATATGAACCTGTTATTCGGATTTCCCGAAACTGCAGGGCTCAAATCGGCGCCCCTTATGCCTTGAGGCGGAGGAAATCATTTCTGTAAGAACAATATAAATTCCATATAGAATTCATAGGAGTTGGGATGGCAAATTGGATCACACTAACAACTGCATGTAGTAAAGGATCGATATGGGTCAATCTTGACAACGTCGCTGGAATTCATGTCGTTCCAAAGCAGCATCGATACCAGCACGAGGGACCGTGCACGCGTTTGCATTATGTGGGAGACATTAATTCGTTCTTCGATGTCATAGAAAGTCCTGAGGACGTAGCCAAGACGGGCGGTATAAAAATACTGTAACGGCATAAAAAGACAAGGCAATGTGTCGATGTCCTACACTGTAAAAGCGAATAAGAGCGCCTGCTGCAAAAAGAACCAATATTTCGATGACAAAGAGCATCACCACGCGGCCTATGGCCTGAACGACTGGGAGCGCGCGGGCGGGCGACGATGCCGAATACGCCATACTGGTGAGGATTTTACGGTTAGCCCGGAAAATATTTTAGGCGCATGTTAGAGCACGGCCGGTAATCTAGACGCGCCGACAAGACGATCGGTGGCGTATCTTAAGCGCGCTTGGCGCTTTGCCAAATAAACGCAGCTATATTGGACGGCTTTTGGCGAAAACAAAAATGCCGACTTTTGGTAAATTATCCGGGGCTTCATTTCGAATTTCACTCCGCAGAGAAAAAGAGCCCGAGGTAACCTCAACGTCGATCCTGGTTTGTCATATCTGATTGAGCAGATTTGGCGGTGTGCCAAGAATTTCACTGGGCATCAACTTTCGTGAAACGATCAAGGCGTGGTTTGGCGTGACCGACAACAACCGGGACGCGGATTTGTGGCCCCTTACTCATCATACGTCATGTTACACTGCGCGGTTGCGCAGCGGCCCAGTTCGCCGGCTCCCATAACGCGAAAGGAGGGCAGCCTTTTCCAAAAATGCCGAATACGCATTAAAATTCAGATTGAAAACCTGGTTAATTTTGCTTGACATTACGATCCAGCGTACCGATCTTTGTAACTATGTGTATGACCTGGCCAAAGCTCCGAACCCAAGAACGGGTGTGCCCTATCGCGGGCGCCTAGCCCCGGGCCGGTCTTGTCGCGCTCCGGCTGGGGCTACCACCTCGAAGCCGGTGCCAATTTAGGCAAAAGGCCAACGGCGCGATATTCAAACCAAATCCAGCAGACTGCCGTGCGGACGATCCGCGCGCATTCATAATGTGAACTGTGGAGAGTGACCGATGGCGCCGCCCCCCGGTATTCCAGACATAACACTTTGCAACACTGACTATGAGCATCTTTGCGATGTCGCCAAAGCGTTTCTCGACAAACAACCTGATATTGCCGAAGCCCTGATATTTGAACTCGACCGGGCCCACGTCGTTAACGACTCAAAATTGTCTGCAAGTGTTGTGCGCATGGGGTTGACTCTGCGCTTTGCGACGGATGGCGCAGAAGACCGCGTTGTTACGCTCGTTTATCCCACTTATGCAGACATCTCTAAGAGCAAAATTTCCATCATGACGCCAATCGGTGTGGCGCTAATCGGCTTGTCGGTCGGCCAGTCAATTGACTGGGCTACACGAAGCGGAGGCAAGAAGCGACTTACTATTGATTGCGTATCTAATGAGAGCGATCCGTTGCTCGCGCATGAAGCATGGAAATGAACCGCTTTTTGACCACCAGGTTCGTCTCAAGGGTGAAAGACCGCATTCTCGCAGGATATTAGCCCCTGCGTCGTCACTGTACGACCAGGGGCCATTTTCCATATCTTCCAGATCACTCAGACATTGGAGAATGTCATGTCTCCCGAAAACTTCATCCTGACCGAGAGAGATTTCCTCATTCTTGACGCCTTGACCGCAAACGATGGCGAGATGAATCCGTATTTCTTAGATATTTTACGACAGAAAATCCGAACGGCATCCGTCGTGAAGGTCAATGAAATGCCCGTGAACGTGGCGACGCTTGGAACCAGAGTTTCCTTCGACGTCAACGGGACAAATGCCGGCGAACGCATCCTTGCACAAAAAGCCGATCTATACCCGGTAGGCGCCTGCCTGCCAATCACTTCCCTGCGCGGGCTTGCTCTTCTTGGACTAACAGAAGGCCAATCAATGCGTGCATTGAACATGGCCGGCGTTCCGGAAACGATTACGCTCCGAGCTATCTTGTACCAACCGGAAGCCGTGCTTTGCGAGGCCGCTGCAAGAGCATTGCATCTGACATAGTCGGGTGAACGGCCAGGCGATGTGGCGCGCGCCCCGACGGGGTCGCGCGCTGCATCTATTCTCAGAAAAAGAATTCAATGAAAAAGGCGTACGGACGAGGCATAAACATGAGAGTCCTAATTATTGGAGGCGGCGTGATAGGCGTGACCACCGCCTATTATCTTGCCAAGGCCGGACATGAAGTTGAACTGGTTGAACGGCGCGACGGCCCAGGCCTTGAGACAAGTTATGCAAATGCCGGGCAGATATCTCCCGGCTATGCATCACCATGGGCGGCGCCAGACGTTCCGGCAAAAGTGGTAAAATGGCTTTTAATGACTCATGGGCCGCTAGTCATCCGCCCAAGACCGGATCCTGCGATGTGGGATTGGTTATTTCGTATGCTGCGCAATTGCACGGCTTTACGCTATGCGAAGAATAAGGCGCGTATGACTCCGCTTGCCGAATATAGCCGCGACTGTCTCCGCTCGCTCGCCGCCGACTGCGGTATCGAATTCGATACTGGTCGCCGCGGCACCCTACAGCTGTTTCGCACTCAACAACAAATTGACACGATAAACCACGATGTCGAAATACTAAGACATTTTAATGTCAAGTTTGAGGTGCTTGATAGAAACGGATGCATCGGAGCGGAACCGGGGCTTGCAGACACGAAAGCAAATTTCGTCGGTGGATTGCGCCTGCCGGATGACGATACGGGAGACTGCAACCTCTTCACGACTGCACTTGCAGAACACGCTGCCGCGCTTGGCGCGCGTTTTTCCTATAGCACCGTATTTTTCGAATTCGCATCGGATGGCCGCATGGTAACCGGGGCGCACACATCTCGTGGATTCTTGAGCGCTGATGCATATGTCGTAGCGCTCGGAAGTTATTCTCCGAATGCAGTCCGGGAACTTGGTCTCGATCTGCCTGTATATCCTGTGAAAGGCTACTCTCTCACAATGCCTGTCAATGATGCGACCTCGGCGCCCATATCAACCATTATGGATGAAACCTATAAGACCGCCATCACGCGTTTGGGCGATCGCATCCGAGTGGGGGGCACCGCTGAACTGGCGGGATTCGATCTCCAATTGCGACAATCTCGCCGCGACGCCCTCGAACGGTCTTTTCTTGATCTCTTTCCCAGAGGAGGCAAACCGGAGAAAGCATCCTTCTGGTGCGGTTTGCGACCAATGACGCCTGACGGTCCGCCAATCATTGGCGAAACGCCCATCCAGCGTCTTTACCTCAATACCGGTCATGGAACACTGGGCTGGACAATGGCCTGCGGTTCAGCGCGAATAACTGCCGACCTGATTGAAGGCAAGTCTCCAGAAATAGATGTTGCTGGACTTAAATTGGCTCGATTTAACTAACAGCCAAAAGAAATGTCTGCCATCGACAGCAAAAAAAGCGTCGCTCCAACTTAATCTGGAATCCCCGCCGCCAAAGCGCCCTCCCGGATAAAGACCACCTGGATCAGCACGTCGCCACCCCGCGCCGCCGCCCAGTGTTCGCCGCCTTCGGCCGGAACGATGAGGACGGTTCCGGCCGGGAAAATCCGTTCCTTATCCGGATCAACTTCGGCGCCGTCGCCCCAGGACAACTCGCCCGACAGCACCGTCAGCAGCCGGAGACCGCCGCCCGCCCCGTGCGGCGGCAGGAAATCTCCGTCATCGAGCTTCAGAAGCGCGGCGAGCGGCTGGCCCGCATCGTTGCGAGCGAGAATGCTGCGCTCAGCGACCTCATGCACCGTAGCAAAGGCAAGATCGTCGATCGCGATGGGTGTCGACTCCGCCGCCGCCCCGCCGGCGCAGAAGAGTGCGGCGGCCATCGCGGCGAAGGGGGTGTGCTTTTTCATAAGAGTATTCCTTTTGGCTAGAACTATTGAAGAGCACCTAGAAGGCGAGCTTGACGCCCCCGAAGAACCCGCGGCCGTCCCCCGAGAGGTAAACGGCCTGGTCCGGGCGCGCCTGATCCGTGATCAGCGTCGAGGACGCATAGGTCTCGTCAAAGAGATTGGTGATTTCGCCGAACACCGACACCGCCTTGCTGATCCGGTAATCGCTGCACACATCGACGACGGCGTAGGGGTCGTTATAGAGCGTATTGAGGTTATCGACCGGGGTCTTTTCCGGCGCCCAGCGCACGCTCGTCCCCGCGGACAATTTATCCGAGAGGCTGTAATCCGCCGAAGCGTAGATCCAGTGGCGCGGCGCGCCGGCGAGACGGTTGTCGCCGCGCAATGGATCGTCATGGAAACGGAAATCCTGATAATTATAGACCACGCGGCCGACCAGCGCGTCGGTGATCTGCGCCGTCAGGCCGAGCTCCACCCCGAAATGCCGCGTCTTGTCGGCGTTGATGGCGGCGAGGCGCGCGCCGGACGTATCGCGCAGGCTGAGAAGCTCGTTCTCGACCCATGAGTAATAGGTCGTGGCGTCCCAGGCGAAGACGCCGGCGCGGCCACGCCATCCCGCCTCGATTGTGGTCGCCTCCTGCGCATCGAGATCGGGCGTGGCGAAAACGGCGGCGGCCATGGCCGGGTCGCCCGGATTGGGACGGCCGGGACTGCTGTTGGGCGTGCCGTTGATGGTGGCGAAGAGATCGTCATGGGTCGGCGGCTCGAAACTCCTGCTCACCGCCGCGAACACCAGATTGTCCGCATCCGGACGCCAGCTTATCCCAAGCGCCGGGCTCCATCCGTCATAATCGCGCTCACAGCTGGAGCGGACCCACGGGACCGCGCCGTTCGGCAGCGCCATGGTCGGGTTGCCCGGATTGTAGGCGGCGGCCGGCCGCGTCGCCCCGTCATAGACATCTTCATTGTCGCGGGTCGCGCGGGAATAGGCTACAGAAGGGGAAAGCGTGACGAATGCGCCGAGAGGAATGTGAAACCCCGCGCTGAGCGACAGGGTGTCGGCGTCAAGTTCGTTGGCGCTGAACTGCGCGCCCTTCTCCCCCGACAGGTTGAGGTAATAATCGCGGTCCGCCGATCCTGTCACATATTGCGCCGTCGCCTCGAACAGCGGCAGCAGACTGTCCGCATCAGGCTTGTAGGCGTAGCGGACGACGCCGGTCACGTCGTCGCTTTGCGTCTCGCGCACGCCGGCGACGATGGGAAACCGGAACATGTCGTCGGTTCTTGTATAGCCGAGCGCGACATCGAGGATGTTTGCGCCAAAGCTGGCCGTCGCCCGCGAACCGATCAGCCATTGTTCGGCCTCTCGTCGCGGCTGGTCGCGCACTACATTGGGGCCGGGATTAATCGCGCCCGACGGGGTGACGGTCGGCCCCGTGAACACCGACTCCGGATCCTGTTCCAAGAGGTCCGCCGTCAGCGGGCCGCTGACGTCGAAGCCGAGATCGGTATAGTCGGCGAAGAGGCGGATGCTGACCGTGTCGTTGAGCTTGGCCCCGACATTGGCGCCGACGTGGATACGGCGGGAGTCGTTATAATCGCGATAGCCGTCGCGCCGGCTGACATCGGCCTGCAAGAGAGCGTCGTAATCCTCCGTATGCCATCCATACTGGCCGAGCGCGTTCGCCTGGCCGAAGCTTCCGCCGCTCAGATCAAGCCGCGCGCCTGGCGCCGAGTGCCCGGTCGGCGAAATGAAATTGAGCGCGCCGCCCCACACCGTTGCGCCGAGCCGGTTTGCCAGATAGCCGCGATAGATTTCGATCGCTTCGGCCTCGGCTGGATTGGCGAAGCCGACCACATAGGAGCCGTCGGCGCGGTTGGTCGGCAATCCGTTCTGAAGCACCAGAACGCCGCGCTCGACCGGGTTCTGTTGAAGCCCCGATCCGCGGATCTGGATGCGCGGCTGATCGTTGCCGCCGAAGAAATCCTGGATGATGACGCCAGGCGTCGCCGCAAGCGCACGCGACGCGGTGAGATTGGCGGTGCTGGCGATGTCTTCGGTCGCGACCAGATCGCCGCCGCCCGGAAGCGCCGCAATGCGCTCGGCGGTCAGATCGCGCTGGCCGATCACCACGATCTCGTCGAGAATCGTGGCGCCGGGCGCGGCGGACTGAGCGAATACGGCCATAGGGGACGCGGCCAGACAGAAGGTCAATGCGGCAAGATCCAGGTCGCAATCGCGCCAGCGGAAGAGAGAAAACCTCGGGCTCGACCACCCTATTTCTTTTGCTCGCCTGCGAAACACCGCCCTTACTCCAATTGCTATTAATAATCATTTGCGTATATCATGGGACCCTGGCGGAAAGGTTGCGCCAGAACAAACTGGCCAGCTTTTTTTCTGTGAAATCGCTGGCGCGAAAGCTGAATGCGCACATGGCACTCTTTTGCTCTCCACATCCGAATGCGTCTCCGGACTTACCTCTTTTTGCCCGAATGGAATTTTTCGTCGGTTTATCGCCGGAAGGCCTCAATGCTGTCCGAGCCTCGGCGCACATGGAATATGTCAACAAAAATGACGCCATCTTCGCTCAAGGCGACAACGCAAATCGCGCCTTTGCACTGGCGGCGGGCAGCGTTCGCATTATCCAAACGGGAAGCGATGGCAAACAGGCTATCATCCGGTTTATCGCCCCCGGCGATCTTTTCGGAACAGTCCCGCTCTTCACCAATAACAAGCTTCCCGCAGACGCTTTAGCGGCTGAGCGCTCATTGATTCTCAGCTGGAGCGAAACGGACCTTTTCGAGCTGATCGACCGATTTCCAAGTATCGCAGTCAACATCATTCGGATCATCGGGGCGCGCCTGGCGGAAACGCAGGACCGCGTACGCGAGCTAGCCACTCAATGCGCAGATCAGCGCATTGCCCACGCGATACTACGTCTAGCGGCACAAGCTGGACATAACGTGAATGGCGTCACGACAATTGGCATTCCACTACGACGCAAGGATCTCGCAGAATTTTCAGGAACGACCCTTCATACAGCCAGCCGCACGCTCGCAGCTTGGGAGAAAACAGGACTCCTGATGAGCCAAGATCAGCACCTAACAATCCGAGACATTTCGGCCATAGCACGAATCGCCGATAAAGGGGGGCATTAGGCGCCAGTCTATATCTCATTCAGATTTGCGCTTGCGCAAACCGATATGGACTAATCTGCTCTAAGTATTTTTGTTCATTCTTTATCGGAACACATCTCATGACCGACCTCTTTTTCGCCCGCGCGTTGCACGTTCTCGGCGTCGTTATCTGGATCGGCGGAGTATCAATGGCGACACTCGTCGTCCTGCCGGCGGTTCGACGAGGGGAGTTCGGGCCGGACAAGCTAGCGGCCTTCCATGCGGTCGAGCGCCGATTTGTCTGGATCGCGCGGACCGCTGTGCTCCTCGTTGGCGTCACCGGCTACTACATGACGGAAAAGCTTGAGCTATGGTCGCGCTTTTTGGATGCCGCCTACTGGTGGATGCACGCCATGGTGATTGTATGGCTGTTGTTTTTCTTACTCTTATTCATCGGCGAGCCTTTCATCCTACACAGATATTTTCCTGGCTTTGCCAGACGAAACCCGGAGCGCGCATTCTTTCTTTTGCACTGGTTTCATATTCTGTTGCTTTCGCTAAGCTTCATCACGATTTTGGGCGCAGTAGCAGGCGCCCACGGCTGGATTATTTTTTAAACGTAATCGAAAGTTACGATCGCGTCCGGCCGGTAAACTAGCAGCTTGCAGCGGCCAAGTTGAACACAGCCTCGGCTCCCAAAGCAATATTCTCGACGAGAAACCCTAATGGATCATGCGCCCTCGCAATACTGAAAATAAACATAAATACAGCTAGCGCGGCGACCCAGAATGCAACGCGAATTCTTCGCGTCGCACCTCTTTTGAGAGCATAGCTGCCAAAGGCGATATACACGACAAGCAACACCACTTTAGCCGTCAACCATCCATGAACGAACGGGTACTGATCCACAATTGTGGTCAGCATCAGCGCAGCCGTCAGCAGAACCGTGTCAATCGCATAGCTCAGGAAATTGACAGGCTTCGCCATCACCCACCGAAATCCCAGAACATTGAGCGCAAAGCCTCTTAAGAAAAAGAGGCTTCCGCTCGCGATGACCGAGGCTATGTGGACGTTTCGGATCTGGAGGTAGTACTCGTCCACGCTCGCACCCCATTCTCATCTGTCGGCTTCTGATTGGCGGTGTTTAAGACGATTCATGACTCCCAAAGCATCGGCCCGTAACGTATCGCAAAAAGTGCAAAAGCGCCGCTCCAAAGCAAAGCGGATATCATGAGCGCCAGGAGATAGGTTTGCGCAAGAAGAAACGGAGCGGCTACCCGCATTAGAGCGCCGGTCACGACAAGCAAATAGATCGCAGTCGTCCAGATATCGGCTGTACGATCGCGGCCCGTATGGCCAAGAGTAGCACGCGTCATGACCGCCAGCGTCATTGTCCCCATGGCGCCGGCGGTAAGAGCATGCATCGCGGCGTGAGGCGGAACCGTCGCAGGTGCGAACGCTGCAATGCCCATCAACAAGAAAGAGGCAGGCAGCCATGCGTAACCGATATGCAGTATGAGAACGAGCGGTTCGCGGCCGGTTTTCCAGCCGCGCCAGCGCGCAAGCCTCACCCAATGGATGACGCTAGCAAGAATCAAAAGAAACCCCGTAGTTTCGCTGCCCGGCATGAATGACCAACCGAGAAGCGCAAGTCCGGCGGCGCCGAGCGCCATATTGTCGAACAATCCGGCCTGTGCGGGAAGGTCAGTTTCCCCTCTCTGCGCAAGCCAATTTCGAGTGAAGCTTGGAACGATGCGCCCGCCGATCAGCGTAATCAGCAGCGCAATCACGCCAATTGCAAGATGCTCAATGAATTCATGAAACGCACTACCCAGCACGCTAGCATGAAATCCAATATTCGTGAACGCCAGCAATGTCGCCATTACACATACGGGAATATTTCGAATATTCTTTCCAGCGATGACCTCGCGCCACATCATAGCCGCAAGGGAGATCAAAAATAAGGAATCAACGCCTCCTGCAGCCACCGACCCGATAATCCCTGATGCGAGCATCGCGACTCGACCTGCAGCCCATAATGCAAATAAAAGCATTAGCCGCACGCCGAGGACCGGGAGACGACCCGTCCAGTTCGGTACGGCCGTTAACAAGAAGCCCGCGATGATCGCGGCGAGATAGCCGTAAAGCAACTCATGGACATGCCATTCCGGCGCAGACATGAGGCCAACAACGCCGGCTCCTGTACTGTAGATGTAAATCCAGTATGGCACGGATAGCGCCGCCCAGACCGCGCCAAAAAAGAAAAAAGGTCGAAAGCCGTAACTGAAAAGAGCCGGCCCGGAATAATCTTTTCGCGCAGCAAGCAGTTCTTTCGGCGCGCCCTTGGCGAAAAGTAATTCAAACAATCTCTGCACGGCGCACCTCGAATTGATCAAACATGGCGGCTGTGTCGGAAAGAAAAGCCGGATCCTGCAACATATCGTCGCCGGGCCATGCTTTTTGATCCGGAGTTCGCGCTTCCTGCAAAACGTACCGGCGCACGCCCATTTCTCGCAGCATCGACGCCATCACACAAATTTCGGTCTTGCCGATTCGCCCCGGCCATACAGTCGTGCGAACTTCGTAAGGAACGCCTGACGTCACGAGGATTTTCAAAGAAGCGCGCGCTTTCTCACCGACGTCAGCGCCCGTCACCTTGCGGTAGTCGTCGAAAGCCGCCTTGACGTCAAATCCGACCCAATCGAGGAAAGGGAGCGCTGCTTCAAACAAGGACGGATTTGTTCCTGCGGTATGAAGGCCGACCTCAAAACCGCGCGCCCGCATCGACGCCATTGCCGGAATCAACGCTGCTTGCGCTAAAGGCTCGCCGCCGCTGAATACCACGGCGTCCAAGAATTCCTTGCGACGAGCGATTGCCCAAAGAACATGCTCAAAAGTCAACTGCCCCGCCGACCTCGCCGGTATCAGATCCGGATTATGGCAATAGCCGCAACGCAAGGGGCAGCCCTGGCAAAAAATAACGGCCGCAAGTCTGCCCGGATAATCGACCGTGCTGAACGGCTCGAAGCCGCCGATCCGCAACAACGTCGTATCCATTTTACGCTGCGGTAAGTTCCGCGCGATGTTCTTCGAAGTGTTTGCGCTCTTCATGTTCGCTTCTCTTGCCGGGATTGAAGGCGGACACCGGCCGGTGATAGCCCATGACGCGGGTCCACACCTCACAAACCTGCCCTTCGTTGCCCGCCGTTTCGCATTTCGGGCACAGAGCGTGCTCGCCAGAAAGATAACCGTGAACCGGGCAAATCGAAAATGTCGGCGTCACAGTGATGTAAGGCAGATGAAACCGGGAGAGCGCCCGGCGCACCAACGCCGCACACGCGTCAGCGTTCGAAATCCGCTCGCTCATATATAAATGCAGCACTGTGCCGCCCGTATATTTCGTTTGCAGCGGGTCCTGACGATATAAGGCTTCGAATGGATCATCCGTAAATCCCACGGGGAGCTGTGACGAATTCGTATAATAAGGCGCGCTCGTGGTTCCCGCCTGCAAAATGTCCGGATAGCGTTTCAGATCTTCCTTCGCGAACCGATAGGTCGTCCCTTCGGCAGGCGTCGCTTCAAGATTGTACATGTGCCCTGTTTCTTCCTGAAACTGGAGCATCCGGCCGCGAACATGATTCAGCAGATCTATCGCCAGCGCCTCGCCTTTCTGCGTCGTGATATCGTGCGCGCCACCAGTAAAATTGCGAACCATCTCATTGAGCCCGTTGACGCCCAATGTCGAAAAGTGGTTGCGCAATGTGCCGAGGTAACGCTTGGTGTAAGGAAAGAGCCCGCCATCCATCAGCGTTTGTATCTCCCGGCGTTTGACTTCGAGACTATCGCGGCCCATCGCGAGAAGTTCATCAAGTCGGGCCAGAAGACCGGTCCAGTCGCCGCGAAAAAGGTAGCCGAGGCGTGCGCAGTTCACGGTTACGACGCCGATGGAACCTGTCTGTTCCGCCGAGCCGAAGAGCCCGTTGCCCCGCTTTAACAGTTCCCGCAAGTCGAGCTGAAGGCGGCAGCACATGGAGCGAACCTGCCCGGGCTCCATATCGGAATTGATGAAATTCTGGAAATACGGCAGTCCGTATTTCGCGGTCATGGCGAAAAGCGCCTGCGCGTTTTCGCTCTCCCAGGGAAAGTCCCTAGTGATATTATAAGTCGGTATCGGAAAGGTGAAAACGCGGCCTCTGGCGTCTCCGGCACACATGACTTCAATAAAAGCGCGATTGATGAGGTCCATTTCCGCCTGCAGGTCGCCATAACAGAATTCTGCTTCTTTTCCGCCGATGAGCGGAACCTGCTCGCGCAAATCCTCGGGGCACGTCCAGTCGAAGGTGAGATTCGTGAATGGAGTCTGCGTTCCCCAGCGCGAAGGCACATTGAGGCTGTGAACGAATTCCTGAAGCCCTTGCCGTACATCTTCATAACCGAGCCCGTCGACCCGCACGAAGGGAGCCATATAAGTGTCGAACGAACTAAACGCCTGAGCGCCCGCCCATTCGTTCTGCAGCGCCCCAAGAAAATTGACCGCCTGTCCGAGCGCTGCGGAAAAGTGCTTTGGCGGGCCGGCTTCGGCCTTTTCCGGAATCCCGTTGAGGCCTTCATTAAGGAGGGTGCGAAGAGACCAGCCTGCGCAATATCCCGACAACATGTCGAGATCATGGATGTGAATGTCGGCTTCCCGATGGGCGCGGCCGATTTCCGGCGGATAGATATGATCGAGCCAATAATTGGCGATCACCTTGCCGGAAACATTAAGGATTAGCCCGCCAAGCGAATAGCCTTGATTGGCGTTCGCCTTGATGCGCCAATCGGCCTTTCCGACATACTCCTCAACGGTGTCGGCGACGATAACCGCCGTTGTGTGCGCCCGGTTGACGCCAGGACAGTCACGGGGATCAAATTCGGTCGGGGACGCATCGAGCATTGGAAGACCTCCTAGAATCAACATGCTGTGCTTTCATGAAAATGATGCACAATATATACCTCTTTGCAAGATGCCCCTTCGGGACTTGGCGATTCAAAGGCTTTTGCGCTAACGAAATCATTGTCCGGTGAGAAAACCCGCAAATGAAACGAATCATGCGGCCGACTGCCCACAACCGTGGCAGCGCCATGATTAATCGCAGAGTTCCAACGCTTGTTCGGCGTAGAAGTTCAGGCGCGCGATAAATTTCGGCAAGAACTTCTCCAAAACCTCTCCTTTCGGCAAAAACGGATTCATGAACACACATCTGATCAAGCTGAGCTTGCCATCATCCAAGGCCATCTCGTGGCGCTTGGCGTGCGCCTCAACTAAACGGCAATAATTTTCAACATCGAAAACAGTTTTTGACACAGAAAAACTCGGGTCTTTCTGGAACAGACCGAAGACATAATCCGTGCGCTTATTACTATAAGACAGACTGTCGCCCTTCTTGCCTATTGAAAAACACAAAATGTTCGTATCGGCAGGCTCCAATACCGCAACATTTTTGCACTGCGAAGTTATCGCTTTTGCAAATATGCGGCGCGCGTTTATGGTGCTCGCCATAAATGCGCCAAAACAATCCGGTTCAAATCCCATTGTTCGCCCACTCAACCATGTCGCTGCTGCGCCTGCAGCTGTACGTGAGCCTTCGATCGTACTCTGCCATTTATCGCCAATTTCCGCTCGGTCTATATAAGGAGCATTAAAAGTAGACGCAGTGTACAAACGCTCGTCACGCGTGAGGAATGCGCCACACGCATATGGGACGTAACCGAGTTTATGAGGATCAATTGTCACAGAATCTGCAAGCCTGATTGCTTTCAATGCGGCGCTTCTTCCATCGTCTAAAATTTTCTCTAACTCGCTTCCTAGCATTGAACAAAAATAGCCGCCGTAAGCCGCGTCCACATGATGCCAGATATGAATTCCGTTAAGCCTATATTCGTTCAGAACGCTGGTGACGCTGTCTATGGGATCAATTTCCCCGGCCTCGGTCGTTCCCGCCACGCTCACGACCGCTATTATTGGTCTGTCCTCCCGGCGCGCCTTTTCTATCAGTGTCTGGAGTTCTCCCATATCCAGCCGCCCCTCATTATCAAGCGGAGCATTCCAAAGCGACTCCTCGCCAAGGTGAAAAATGTTTGCAGCCTTACGCCATGAAAAGTGTTTACTCCCCGGAGTGATCAATACCGGGCCCCGATAGGAGCGGCGTGAACATTTCGAAATACGTTCGGCAATCTCAAGCGGATTGCATAAAACACTGCTAGCTGCCCGGGTAGCCAGTTCCGATGTCGCATCGCGCAAACGAAGCCTATCAAACGCGGCCCAGCCCATATGTGCGGATTCAAATGCGCTAAACGGCATCCGTGATTTTTCTGCTGCGACTAACCCAAGAGCAAGCGCGTGATCAATCCGATACCTCGCTCGCCATACCGCCTCAAAATTCGCTATCGTGCCGCCACTTGTGAAGTGGCCCTGAGCTTTAGCCGAATTGAAACCTATCATATCTGCGAGCATGGCAATGGCTTCAACCTCCACGCGAGCGCCAACCCGAGAGACCTCCCGCGATGTATTGTTGGGATTGTGAAGCAACGCAGCAAGATGTCCGAATAGCGCCGGGAGAGAAGCTTCTGACAGCATGTGGCTTAGATAGCGCGGTGTGAAGGTAGGCGTTTCGGCAAGCAGCATGTCGCACAATGCTTTTAAAGCAGTATGAAGCCTTTCGTTTTCTATTGAGAATTTTTCTGACTTACGCTCTGCATCTGAAATAACATTATCATCATCTGGAAAACGCTCGGAACGCCAATCGAACCAGTGCCTCAAAATTTCGTCAAAAGCTCGCCTGACGCTGTCGGCGTTTTCAGATTTCGCGCCAAGGAAGTAAGCTTCAATGGACATAGCCGCCATAATATCATGCGTCCTATATACGCCCACTATTATTTACATTTTTCAATCGCGACCGCTTGATGCAAATCAAGATGATACGCAGATAGCCCGCCAAGCTGCCGTGAGGCTAAGTCGATGCCAGCAGCGAAGGCATATCATATAAAACCAAAATAATAATGAAATTTCATGTTTTGAAGGCCTGATTTCAAAGGTCGGGAATACAACCGGATTTCTTGAAACCGTTCGCGGCCAAAATGGCAGGTTAAAGCGAGCTATGCCGGCGAGAAAAATTTTCGATGGGGGGCTATTCGGATAATGGACAGAAATCTCGCTTAAGGCGAATGCCTCGCGACGGAGCAAAACTCTTGCGCAGTTACTTGTGCACCAGGCCTGAAGCACGACTTTTCTACCACGCTGGCAACATACTTTATTGTGCTAGATCACACCATGCCCGCCGATGTCACGCGAAAACGCAAAGCGTTGTCGCGGTTTCGTGACCTTGAAACCGTGACATAGGCGTTAACTGTTACGGCGTGTAACGACAAAAACAGCCGCACCAACCATAATCGATATTGCCGCCGCTTTTGCTATGCTTGGCGCATCTCCGGCGGCAATAATCCATATGGAAATCGCCATGGCTACAAGCGCAACAATCTTGGCCCGCACGGGTATAGCACCTGTTTCTCTCCATGCTCTTATAGGCGCTCCCAGGCGGGGATGGGTGACAAGATAGCTTTCGAACCTTGGCGATGAACGCGCAAAACATGCGGCCGCCGCGATTAACAACGGCGTCCCAGGGAGCAAAGGCAGGACCAGCCCAGCAACCCCCAAGGGGACAAGCACGAGCCCGAGAATCAGGAAGGCTGTTCTCATAGAATCAAGCCATAATTCGAATCATATTTCCCTGGAAGGACAGTTCAGAACTACATCCCATGCGCGCCCAGCACCGCCGCGCAGATTGTTACAAGGCTGACGCTCAACAGCGCCCAGTGAGGACGTTGAACCAGCGCAATGGCGCTATCAGGCAAACGCTTGGCCTTGCGAAGAGACCATGCATGGAGAAAGAGCGGCTCGGCTACAAACAGGGCAACCGTGAAAACGGTCAGGACCAGTACCATCGCATGCATCCACCAGTAACCGGAATCCAAAAAGCGATCCCAGGCGCCGAGACGATGGGTCATATAAACTCCTGTAGCCCCAGCCAGCGTAACGAAAATTTTTGTCTGCCCGGCAAACCGGCCCTCGGCCCGTTCGAAGAGCGTTATGCGCCTCTTCGGCTCTTTCAGCCGCGCCACAGCGGGAAGTATCACCGCTGTGACCATGGAAACGCCTCCGATCCAATGAACAACGGCGAGAATGTGTAATGCGCGGGCGATTGTGACGTCTAAATTCCGATAACGGCGCCTTTCAGTCCTGTTCAAATTGTCACTTCTGGTACACTCTAGAGAACGATGGTCCACTTCCCTACCGCCTTCGCGCTTTTAGCAAGTCTGCGAGAACGCCAAGTTCATTTTCCCTCAGCCGAACGCGCGCGATCGGCAACAAGACGCCGTTTTCGAGCGCCAGATGCTGACGGATATGCTCCGCGAACATCCGCAACCGGCGTTTGTCGTTTACGCCCAGCTGCTTGTCTGAAACGCTTTTTGTGAGGATCGCGGTCGCCGTTTCCAGACTGGCCTCATCTTCGCGGTGCTCATCCTCCAGCCGGGCGAGAATGCGTTCAACATTATCTTCCGGCAGACAGTGCTCCCGCAACATAGGAAATAGCGCCAGCTCTTCGTCCCCGATATGAAGAGCAAAATCTGTTTCAAGGAAGGTGAGAAGCGCATGCACGCCTTCGCCGTCAAACTCGCCATCGGCAAGCATCGTCAATATCGATGCGGCCTCCCGCTGCCGGTGATGTTCGGCGAAAATAAAATCCAGTGGACTGTCGATCAGGTCCGCCGGCATCGGTTCAATAGCCCAGAGGTCATCGGCACGTCTTTTGTCTCCCCTGCTAGGGGAAAAATGGACGTTAGTCGTATTTGGAGCCGTCATAACCTAACTCCTGTCGCTAATACTGAAACCGTAAGGAAGCCCAGACTAGGCTGCGATCGGCGAAAGCGCCGGCGCCATCATAGACCGCACCTTTCACCTCTGCCGACCAATGCTTCCTGAAATTAATCGCAAGGCCTGCGTCAAACTCAGCGCCGAAGTCCGTGTCGCCAAGACCGCTTTCGAACTCATGATATGTAGCGAACAACCGCACGTTGTCGGTTTTTAATAGACCGTCCCAGCTATAGCTGATCGTTCCATAAAGATCCTCAAGACCGGCAGCCGGCGTCGTCAAAAAGACATCAGCAAAACCCTGGAATTTGTGAAGCGTCGCCAAGGGTGTTGAGAAGCCGATGACGCCGTCGCCGCCAAGGGATTCATATCCCAGTTGCGCCATGAACGGCGCGACGGAAAGGGAGACCTCCCCGTGAATGTAATCTTCCCTGTAATTGACCGGATTAGCGGCGTAATCCTTTTGCGATGCATATTCGCCGACAACGCCAATCTTGATGCGGGCTGTATCATCAAGCGCTTCTGAATTCTCATAACGCAGCCCCCAAGTGGCGGATGACAAAGCAGGCGCCTCTTCAAAATCGAACAACAGGCCGTAGCCTTTGAGGCTTCCGAGCGCGCCCGCGTCATAGGCAACCGAGACGACATGACTGTCGCTGTCAAACTCGCCCAATGGATTGTCATTACCGAAAACCCTGTGCACGCGACTGATATAAAGATAGTCTACGGTTACACTATCGATGAGCGTCGACGAAATCCGGGCTGCGTCGAATGTCTGCTGGTTCTGACGGAAATCCACCGCGCCGACAAACCGCTGACTGTTGAGATTGAACCTCTGCCGACCGACGGTGATTGGCGTCTTTTCGATGCCTGTGAAAGTTACATGCGCCCGATTGAGTTCCGTCGCGTCAGGATCGGCGATCACCGGAAACTGCATGCGCCCGTTGGTCGTCGAATTGAAATGATCATCCCCGATGGAGGCGACGTTTTCGAACTCGACCAGAAACTTGAAATTATAGATTTCCGCCGTTTCGAAACCGAGCCGGGTTCTTATCGTGTTGGCGTAGGCGCCCTCGGAAAACCCGTCCTGGGTCTTGAATTCGAAGCGATAACGAACATCAAGCAGGAGCTTGCCGTCTTTAATCGTTGCAATGATCGGACTTTGATCGGTCACCGGCGTCTCGTCTTCGGCAAGAACCGGAGAAGCGACTGACGCCGACAGCATCAAGGCTAAAACCGCTTCACGAACCGACATTTCACTTGCTCCTTTTATTCGGCCGCCGTTGCGCGCGGATTTCGCGTTCTCACCAGCTGGTATCCGCGCCGGCCGAGATACCAGACCGGCGCCGACAGCATGTGAACGAGACGGGTGAAGGGAAAAACGAGAAAGATCGTCAGCCCCAGAAAAAGGTGCGCCTTGAAGATCGGGTGCACATCGGCGACTAATTCAGCCGCGCCGGCGCGGAAGGTTAAAATCCGTTGCGCCCATTCCATGAACTTGACCATCTCGTGACCGTCCAGGTGTTGGAGCGAAACGAAAATGGTCGACAGGCCCAAGAGAAGCTGCGTGAACAAAATCAAGAGGATCGACGTATCGCCGAAACTCGACGTCGCCCGGATGCGCGCATCGAACAGCCTGCGGTGAATGAGCAACAAGATGCCGGCAAGGCACATAAGCCCTGCAAGCCCGCCCGCGACAATCGCCAGCAATTGTTTCGCGCCATGGGAAATCCCGATGGCGTCAAACACCCAGATCGGCGTCAGGAGCCCGACAAAGTGTCCGACAAAAATAACCAGGATGCCGACATGAAAAAGAATGCTCCCGAGGACGAGCTGCTTACGGCGCAATAACTGGCTCGATCCCGAGCGCCAGGAATATTGCCCATGGTCGAAACGCAAAATGTTCCCGACGACAAACACGGCGAGACAGATATAAGGATAGACGCCGAAGAAGAACTGATTGAGATAATCCGCCATGGTCAGCTCCTTGCGGTTCTGGCGATGTCGCCCGGCGCCTCGCCGGCGTTCATCCGGTCGAGCATCTGACTGACTTTCGGACAACCGGCGTCTCCCGGCCCGAACGTGACCGGCTGATCTTCCCAGGCGGCGTCTAATCCTTCGAGATCATGCGGGTCGTCATCCGGCGCCTTGCGCAAATCTTCGAGTTCGCGCTCGGAAGGCGCTTCGCCCGCAATCGCTTCAAGCGCGCGAAAGACCGATGTATAAGGCGTATTGCGTTTCTCGATCCGTTCTTTCAGCGCTGCGATGACGCTCAAGGGCTCATTCAGCAAAGCCCGCGCCTCCTCTACCGGCAGCGTAGAAAGATATTCGAGGAACAGCGGCAGAAAATCCGGTAGTTCGTTGGAACCGATTTCAAGCCCGCCTTGCGCATAAAGCGTTTTCAGATCGACCATGGCCTGTCCGCGATCGCGAGACTCGCCGTGGACATGTTCGAACAAATAAAGCGAAAGCGAACGCGTGCGATCGAACAGGAAGACATAACGCTCCTGCAATTCATAAAGATCGAGCGTCTCAAAATCGTCAATCAACCGGTCGATCTGTCGCAGCGCCCAGGCAGGCGTCAGTTTCTCATCATGGATCGCTCTGCGGATTTCCGCCGCCGCGTCTTTAATCTCTTGCGTCGGATAAGACAGAAGTGCGCTCAAAGCCTTGTAAGTGTTTGACATGCAGTCCTCCTACGCTTTTTCTTTTGCGGCGCTTTTGGCGAATAGCCCGGTCCACTCGATGGCGCGTTTGGGTTCGCCGCAGCCATCCCCGAAACTGAATCCGCATTCGCCGCGAAGGTCGTAGGCATCTTCGGCGTATTCACGGTGCGTTGTGGGGATGACGAAACGGTCTTCGTAATTGGCGATCGCCATCAGGCGGTACATCTCGTCAATCTGGCCGCCCGTCATGCCGACTTTGCCGGGGAGCGTTTCGTCCGCATCGCCTTCATAGTGTTTCGATCGCATGTAGGCGCGCATGGCGATCAGCTTTTCGAGCGCCCTGGCGACGGGCTCCTCATCGCCCGCCGTCAACAGATTGGCGAGATACTGCATGGGGATGCGAAGGTCGCGGACATTCGGCATCGCGCCTTTTTCACCGAAGGCGCCGGCCTCGGCCATCGACTGGATGGGCGACAAGGGCGGCACATACCAGACCATGGGAAGCGTGCGATATTCCGGATGCAGCGGAAATGCGATTTTCCACTCCATCGCCATTTTCCAGATCGGCGATTTTTTCGCCGCGTCCAGCCAGGCTTCCGGGACCCCATCCTTACGGGCCTGGGCTTGCACCTCTGGATCGTTAGGATCGAGAAAAAGGTCGAGATGGCTCTGATAAAGGTCCGTTTCCTTTTCGACGCTCGCCGCTTCTTCGATCCGGTCGGCGTCGTAAAGGACGACGCCAAGATAGCGAATGCGGCCCACGCAGGTTTCAGAACATACGGTCGGCTGGCCAGCCTCAAGGCGCGGATAGCAAAGCGTGCACTTTTCCGACTTGCCAGTGTTCCAGTTATAATAGATTTTTTTGTAAGGGCAGCCTGAAACGCACATCCGCCAGCCGCGGCACTTGTTCTGGTCGATCAGAACGACGCCGTCTTCTTCGCGTTTATAGATGGCGCCGGAAGGGCATACCGCGACGCAGGCCGGGTTAAGGCAGTGCTCGCAAAGCCGAGGCAGATACATCATGAATGTATTTTCGAACTGGCCGTAAATTTGTTTCTCGACCTTCTCGAAATTGTAGTCCGCCGACCGCTTGGAAAACTCGCCGCCTAAAATCTCTTCCCAATTCGGCCCTTTTCGAATCTTCTCTATTCTTTCGCCTGAAATCAGCGAACGCGGGCGCGCTGTTGGCGCAGTCTTCATTTTTGGCGCTTTTTGCAGGTGCTCGTAGTCAAAGGTAAACGGCTCATAGTAGTCGTCGATTTCCGGCAGGTCCGGATTGGCGAATATCTTCGACAATACGCCGAGCTTGCCGCCCATTTTCGGCTGGATTTTGCCGTTCTTTTTGCGCTCCCAGCCGCCGTTCCAGCGGGCTTGGTCCTCCCAGTCGTCAGGATAGCCAATCCCCGGTTTCGTTTCGACATTATTGAACCAGGCGTATTCAACGCCCTCGCGGCTCGTCCAAACGTTTTTACAGGTCACGGAACACGTATGGCACCCGATGCACTTATCGAGATTGAGCACCATGGAAATTTGGGCGCGGACTTTCATTCTGCGGCCTCCAGTTTTTCTTGGGCAGGTTGATCCATCCAGTCGATCTTGTTCATTTTCCGAACGATGACGAATTCATCCCGGTTAGAACCGACGGTCCCGTAATAATTGAAACCATAAGATTGCTGGGCGTATCCGCCGATCATGTGTGTCGGCTTCAATACAGTTCGCGTGACTGAATTGTGGATACCACCACGCTGGCCGGTGATTTCCGAACCCGGCACATTCACAATTTTTTCCTGGGCGTGGTACATCATGACCATGCCCGGCTTCACGCGCTGAGACACCACCGCCCGGGCCGTCAGGGCGCCGTTGGTGTTGTAGGCTTCGATCCAGTCATTGTCCTCGATGCCTGCTTCACGGGCGTCATCTTCCGATAGCCAGACGATCGGGCCGCCTCTTGAAAGCGTCAACATCAGGAGGTTATCCGTATAGGTTGAGTGAATGCCCCATTTCTGGTGCGGCGTGATGAAGTTCAATACGACTTGCTTGTTGCCATTGTCCTTGGCGTTAATGACAGGAGCGATAGTTTTGGTGTCCACCGGCGGGCGATAAACACAAAGCGTCTCGCCGAAAGCGCGCATCCATAAATGATCCTGGTAGAGCTGCTGGCGCCCGGTGAGCGTCCGCCACGGGATCAGCTCATGCACATTGGTGTAGCCGGCGTTATAACAGACCTTTTCCGACTCAATGCCGGACCAGGTCGGCGATGAAATAATCTTTCGCGGTTGGGCGACGATGTCCCGGAACCGGATTTTCTCATCTTCCTTCGCCTCAGCGAGATGGGCATGTTCACGTCCGGTCGCCTTTGAGAGCGCATCCCAGGCTTTGACCGCAACCTCGCCGTTGGTTTCTGGCGCCAGGGTGAGGATGACTTCCGCCGCGTCGATCGCGCTGTCGATACGCGGCAGGCCTTTGGCCGGTCCCTCCTCGGTTACGGCGCCGTTTAGCGCTTTCAGTTGCTCAATCTCATGTTCGGTGTTCCATGCAATCCCCTTACCGCCATTGCCAATGCTGGTCATCAGCGGCCCGACCGCCGTGTAGCGTTTGTAGAGATTGGGATAATCGCGCTCGACCACCGTCACCGCCGGCATGGTCTTACCGGGAATAGGCTCGGCTTCGTTCCGCTTCCAATCCTTGACGTCGAAAGGCTGTGCAAGTTCTCCGGCAGTGTCGTGCAGCATCGGCGTCAGCACGACATCTTTTTCAACGCCTAACGCTTCAGGCGCGATTTCTGAAAACGATTTCGCGATGCCCTTGAAAATATCCCAGTCGCTTCTGCTTTCCCAAAGCGGGTCGACCGCGCTCGACAGCGGGTGGATAAAGGGATGCATGTCCGATGTATTGAGGTCGTTCTTTTCGTACCAAGTCGCCGTGGGCAGCGCGATGTCGGAATAAACGCATGTGGTCGACATGCGGAAATCGATCGTCACAAGGAGGTCGAGTTTTCCTTCCGGCGCTTCGTCGCGCCACACGACTTCTTCAGGTTTTTGACCGCCGGTTTCACCGAGATCCTTGCCTTGAACGCCGTGATTGGTTCCGAGCAAGTGTTTCAGGAAATACTCATGCCCCTTCCCGGAAGATCCCAAAAGGTTCGAACGCCAGACAAATAGATTGCGCGGCCAGTTATCCGGCTTGTCCGGGTCCTCGCACGACATCTTCAAGGCGCCGGACTTCAGCGACTTCGCTACATAGTCTTGAACGTCGAGCCCCGCCGCCTCGGCCTCTTTGGTCAGCTCCAACGGGTTACGCTCCAGCTGTGGCGCGGACGGCAGCCAGCCCATGCGTTCGGCGCGCGCATTGAAATCGATGAAGGAGCCGTCCCAATGTCCTTCCGGCGCCAGTGGCGATAGGATTTCATCGACGCCCAGCGTCTCGTAACGCCACTGATCCGTATGCGCATAGAAGAATGATGTCGAATTCATGTGACGCGGCGGGCGCGCCCAATCGAGGGCGAACGCCAGCGGTTGCCATCCCGTCTGCGGCCGCAGCTTCTCCTGCCCCACATAATGCGACCAGCCGCCCCCCGATTGACCGACACATCCGCACATCACCAGCATGTTGATGATGCCGCGGTAATTCATGTCCATGTGATACCAGTGGTTGAGCCCCGCCCCGAGAATCACCATGGATTTGCCGCGCGTCTTTTCGGCGTTGTCGGCGAAACCGCGCGCGACAGCGATCACTTTGTCGCGCGCGACGCCGGTAATCTTTTCCTGCCAGGCCGGCGTGTAGGGCGTATCGTCATCGTAGGAGCTGGCGGCCCAGTCGCCGCCAAGCCCACGATCGACGCCGTAATTCGCCGCGAGTAGATCGAAAACCGTCGCGACCAGCGTTTCACCGTCTTTCAGCGTCAGGCGTTTGACGGGCACGCGGCGTTCAAGAACGTCCGGATGATCCGTTCCGTGAAAATGGTCATGCTCTCGGTTGCCGAAATAGGGAAAGGCGACATCCGCGACGTCATCACGCGTCTCGATCAGCGAGATCGCAAGGTCGGTTTCATCGCCCTTGCCGGTCTTTTGTTCGAGATTCCATTTGCCCTGCTCTCCCCAGCGGAAGCCGATTGACCCTCGCGGGCAAACAATACCGTTCGCACACTTGTCATAGGCGACGGTCTTCCAATCGGGGTTGTTGGCCTCATTGAGAGATCCGTCAAAATCTGAAGCGCGCAGCAGCCGGTCGGGAACGAGTCGACCGTCTTTCTTCACGAGCCGGACCAGCATCGGCATATCGGTATATTGCCGGGCGTATTCCTGAAAATACGGTACCTGCCGGTCGATGTAATATTCCTTGAGGATTACGTGACCAAACGCCATGGCGAGCGCTGCATCGGTGCCCTGTTTCGGGGAAAGCCACATGTCGCCGAATTTCGAAGCCTCGGAATAATCCGGCGAGATCACGACGCTTTTGGCGCCTTTGTAGCGAACCTCGGTATAGAAATGTGCGTCCGGGGTCCGCGTCTGGGGGACATTCGACCCCCACAGCATCAAGAAACCGGAATTATACCAGTCCGCGCTTTCGGGGACGTCGGTCTGCTCGCCCCAGGTCATCGGGCTCGCCGGCGGCAAGTCGCAATACCAGTCGTAAAAGCTCATGCAGGTTCCGCCGAGGAGCGACAGATACCGCGAACCCGCCGCATAGGAGACCATGGACATGGCGGGGATCGGCGAGAAACCAATCACCCGGTCGGGACCGTATTTTTTCGCCGTATAGGCGTTTGACGCCGCGATGATTTCGTTCACTTCACTCCAGTCGGCGCGAATGAAACCGCCGAGGCCCCGTTGGCGCACATAGGATGCGCGCGTTTCGGGGTCCTCGACGATCGACGCCCAGGCCGCGATTGGGGAGGTTGTTTCGCGGGCCTTGCGCCACGCCTTCATAAGCGCACTGCGAATCAGCGGATGCTTGAGACGATTTCCGCTATAGAGATACCAGCTGTAACTGGCGCCGCGCGAACAACCGCGCGGTTCATGATTTGGAAGGTCCGGCCTTGTGCGCGGATAGTCCGTCTGCTGGGTTTCCCAGGTAACGATACCGCCCTTGACATAAATCTTCCAGCTGCATGACCCCGTGCAATTCACGCCATGCGTAGACCGGACAATTTTGTCGTGCTGCCAACGTTTGCGATAGGCGTCTTCCCAGGTCCGGTCCTCTTTCGTCAGAACGCCGTGACCGTTTGAATAATCACCAACGCGATTTTTAAAATAAGTAAGTCTGTTCAGAACGTGGCTCATGCCGCGCCTCCCTGAGCGATTGTGGAACTTGGCGTGGATTGAGGCGCAGCATGCCGGCCGCGCTCAATGTCATGAAGCAAGCCGCCTTTGCGGGAATAAACAATCCATGTGACCACCGCGCAAAGCACGTAGAATGCCAGAAAACACAAGAGCGCAGCTTCCGGCCCGCCAGTTGCAGCGATTGAAGTGCCGTAAGACTTCGGGATGAAGAAAGCGCCATAGGCCGCGATCGCCGATGTAAATCCGATAATGGCCGCCGACTCTTTCTCTGCCTGACGCAGGCGTACATTAGCGTCGAGTTCAGGCATCAGACGCGGCATTTCTTCGCGCATCATGATTGGAATCATCTGGAAGGTGGATGCGTTGCCGACGCCTGTTGCGAAAAAGAGCACCATGAACATTGCGAAGAAGCCCCAGAATGCGCCCGGCTGGTCTTTCATCCCGAGGAAATAAAGAACGCCGGCGACAGCGACGATCATCAGAAGAAACACCCAAAAGGTTACACGCGCGCCTCCCCATTTGTCCGAGACCCATCCCGTCATGGAGCGCGATAGGGCGCCGACGAACGGCCCGAGAAAGGCGAACTGGAGTGCGTTGATCTGAGGAAACTCAGTTTTCATGAGAAGCGGGAAACCGGCCGAATAGCCGATAAAAGAACCGAAGGTGCCGGTATAAAGAAGGCACATGATCCAGTTGTGCTTGCGCGAAAAGATCACCGCTTGCTCGGCGAAAGACGCCCGAGCTGAAGCAATATCATTCATGCCGAACCAGGCCGCCGCGGTCGAAACCAGAAGAAACGGCACCCAGATAAAGCCGGCGTTCTGCAGCCACAGGCGCTGCCCCTCCGCAGTCACCTGCGCATCGCCGCCCATAACGCCGAATACGCCGGCGGTGATGGCGAGCGGCACCGCGAATTGCATGACACTCACCCCGAGATTGCCGAGTCCGGCATTCAGCGCCAATGCATGGCCTTTTTCCTTCTTGGGAAAGAAGAAGCTGATATTGGCCATGGAGGAGGCGAAATTGCCGCCCCCAAAGCCGCACAGAAGCGCGAGCACCAGGAACAGGAAATACGGAGTCTCCGGATCCTGAACGGCGTATCCAATGCCGAACGCAGGTATAAGCAGCGAAGCCGTGGTCAGCGTCGTCCACAAGCGGCCGCCAAAAATCGGCACCATGAAGGAATAGAAAATCCGGAGTGTCGCCCCTGACAATCCCGGCAACGCCGCAAGCCAAAATAATTGATCCGTCGTATAGTCAAAACCGATTGCGGGCAGTTTTGCGACGACAACAGACCAGACCATCCAGACGGCGAATGCAAGAAGGAGAGCCGGGATTGAAATCCACAAGTTCCGATTCGCGATTCGCTTGCCTTTCTCCTCCCAGAAGGCGTCATCGTCAGGGCGCCAGTCCTCCAGAACGGGGTTGGTTTTTTCGCCATGCTCCGCCGTATGGATCTCCTGCAGCTCCGGAAATTGCGGCAAGGCGCCAAGTTCCGGCGCCAACGCCTTTTCCTCCATGCGCCGGATGGCGAAATGCATCCATGCAAGCGAGATCGCAACGATTGCGAACAGGAGCATGAAACAGCTTGTCCAGACGCCGGTAAGATCATTCATGACGCCGAACGCAATCGGCAGGACGAAACCGCCAAGGCCGCCGATCATGCCCACAAGGCCGCCGACGGCGCCGACATGATCGGGGTAATAGACGGGAATATGCTTGTAGACCGCCGCTTTTCCCAGAGACATGAAGAAACCAAGGACAAAAATGAGAATGACAAATGGCACAAGTCCCATCTGCGTTGAAAAGGCGATCGGCCCGTCAATGCCGTGGATGACATAATCCGTGTGCGGATAGGATAACATAAAGACGCAAATAATGGACACGATGAATGTCCAGTACATCACCTTGCGGGCGCCGATTTTGTCGGAGAGATAACCGCCATAGGCGCGAAAGAGACTGGCCGGCACCGCATAAAACGCCGCCAGCATCCCCGCCGTCTTGATCTCGAGTCCGTAAACGCCGATCAGATAACGCGGCAGCCACAGGGCGAGCGCGACAAAGGCGCCGAAGACAAAGAAATAATAAAGCGCGAAGCGCCAAACCTGAAGGTTCCGCAACGGCTCCAGCTCCAAAAGCGCAGAGCGTGGCTTTTCGCCGCGCGCCTTGCGCGCCAGCGTCGACGGGTCTTCCTTCGTAACAAGAAAGAACAAAACCGCAAGCGCCATCAAAACAAGCGCATATATTTGCGCGGTGCGTTCCCAGCCAACGGCGACGAGAATGAAAGGCGCTGCAAAGTTCGTAATCGCGGCGCCGACATTGCCCATACCAAAAACGCCAAGCGCCGTTCCCTGCCTTTCATTGGGAAACCACTTCGAAGTATAGGCGATACCGACAGCAAAAGATCCGCCGGCAAGGCCAACGCCCAATGCCGCCGCCAAGAACATCGGATAGGTGCTGACGGTGGAAAGAAGCCAGGCGGCGACAGCAGCAAAGAACATGACGGCGGCGAAAACCTTTCGCCCGCCGAATTGATCGGTCCAGATTCCCAGGAATATCCGGCTGATGGAGCCCGTCAGGATCGGCGTCGCCACTAGCAAACCGAATTCGGTTTCGCTTAAACCGAGGTCCTGTTTGATTTGGACGCCGATGATCGAGAAAATCGTCCACACGGCGAAACACGCCGTGAAGGCGATTGTGCTTGCGCCGAGTGCTCTGTTTTGCTGACCGCGGGTCACGCCTGCCAAATATTCCATCGCTCCGCCTCCGGGCTGATTAGAATCTTGGCGGCTTTTCTGCGCTGTAATTTTCCCTTTCAAAATTCGACGTCTCGTCACGCATCGCTCATTTGCGCTCCTGAGCTTTACAATTTGACATATGAAGCCGCCGACTTGATCTGGGTCGCGCTCGCCCTGAAAAACGCCAAATTCAGTCTTGACATTTATCAATACGCATCGAAAACTTCGTCAAATTTCTAGCATTTCTTCCCTAGTCAGTGGCCAGGAACCCGAGATTGCGCGAGGAAGACAAACAGGTCGTCCGAAATTTAAGCCTCTTCCATGACATGGACGCAGGCCGCTTCGATGGCCTCGTCAATGCAGCGTTTCTCCAGCGATTTCCCGAGCGCGTTGTCCTTATCAAGGAAGGCGAGCCGTCGGATTTTCTTCATGTCGTGATCGACGGGGTTGTTGAACTCTTCGCTGCCCTGGACGGGCGAGAGAGCACGATGACAGTGCTGAGCCCCGTTTCTACTTTCATTCTGGCGGCGGTACTGAAAGACGCTGTATACCTTATGTCCGCACGAACGCGCACGGCGTCGCGTGTCTTGATGATACCCGCCAAGAGCGTCCGTGACGCCATGGCCGAAGACGACGCCTTTGCGCGATCTATTGTAAGTGAGCTTGCCAATTGTTATCGCGGCGTCGTACGAAATCAGAAAAACCTCAAGCTGCGCACCGGCGTTGAACGTCTTGCGAGCTATCTGGCGCACCAGCATGTCCGACAAGGAAATTCGGGGCGCTTCACGCTGCCTATCGATAAGAAAACCCTTGCTTCCATGCTCGGCATGACGCCTGAAAATCTGTCGCGCTCATTTTCGGCCTTGCGGAAAATCGGCGTCACCGTGTCCGGGCCTGATATCATCGTCGAGGATGCGGAAGCGTTGATCGAAATCGCTCGAAACGCGCCGCTCATCGATAATTTTCCGCCACGCTGCGATCACCCAGCAGGAAAGGACTAGTCATGTCAGAAAAGCTTCCAGCCGCCGCCGGCAACATCGCCGACGCCTACCCGGAGATTTGGAAGGCTTACGCCGCTTTCGGCAAGGCGATTTCCGACGCGGGACCGCTCGACGCTAAAACACGCCGCCTCGTTAACCTGGCGCTGGCGATAGGCGGTCGTTCAGAAGGCGCAGCTCACTCCCATGCGCGCCAGGCATTGTCTGAGGGACTCACGAAAGAAGAAATCAAGCATGTCGCATTGCTCGCCATGACAACGCTCGGTTTTCCGCAGGGCGTCGCCGGGCTCAGCTGGATCAAGGATGTAACGGATTGAACACGGGCGCTTTAAGAAGCCTGACCGAAATTCTTGCAAAATATCTGGCCCATTGTTGTATGTTTCTAGACGGAATATTCATCCCCCTGCGACGATTTTGACCTGCACCTTATGAATAATCGGGAGTAGAGTCGGCGCGCAGAGAGGTGTCTATGGCGACGCTCATCACCGACCTTGAAGCTGATCACGCCCGATTCAGGCGTTATCTTGCCTGGCTTAATCAGGAAATTGGCAAGCTTGCCGCTGGAACGAGCCCCGATTATTTATTGCTAAATGAACTAGCGACTTATTTCGCCGATTACCCCGATGAGCTGCATCACAAGAAGGAAGACATAGTGTATGCGCACCTTGCTGAAAAGGCTCGGCGCAGAGACCTAGCACTCGAAAATTTGCAGGAACAGCATTCAGAATTATCAGGACGCGCCAAACGCTTCGCGGAGATTGTTCTTATGATTATAAACAACGAACAGCTTCCAATCGCCGTAATCGTCGAAGAAGCCTCCGCTTATCGAACCATCCTCACCGCGCATATGTCCTGCGAAGAGACCTCTTTGTTCGAGCCCGCGCGGACCTTGCTCAAGAAAGATGATTGGTGGGAAATCGAACAGGCTATCGGTGATCTTTATGCCGACGAAATCAACTTTGAGAAAGCCCGCTCCGTCCTGGCGGTTGAAAAATTGCTGGATAGCTACGGCCGGTAGCCAATCCGTTGACTGAAAACATTTGATATCCGGAGGGCGCTCAATCAGAATTCCATGCAACAGGCGCTCCGGTACGAAACAACGGATCGCTAACGCCAACAGGATTTAGGAAAACCTCACTTCATCGATATTATGTCCATGCAATTTGATCTATATCAATTGAGAAGCTTAAGCGGGGTCGCATGCTTTTCATTTCTGCGAATTGGCGTTTTTGTTATCTTGGTTCGCGCGGACGAATACTTTCCAAACCCGCCGATAAAGCGGTTCCAAATGCAACCCTGTCAACATCTCGTCGCATTTTAACTCGTCGGAACACAGGCATTGCAGCCTAATTTAGGAAATAGGAGAAAAATATGTCCGGGGTGAAAGAGGAGCGTCAGTTCATTCCCGTCAGAGTTGCGTTGTTGACAGTTTCCGATACGCGAAACCTCGAAACTGACGTCTCTGGAGATATATTGAAAGCGCGCATCGAAGATGCCGGACACTTTCTCGCAGACCGGTCGTTGCTTCGTGATGAAGCTGCACAGATTCGCCAACAGGTTAAGCGCTGGACAGAAGATCCGGGGATTGATGTCGTGATCACTACCGGCGGCACCGGTCTTACCGGCCGTGATGTCACAGTCGAAGCCATCCGGCCCTTGTTTGATAAGGAAATCGACGGGTTTTCTGTAATATTTCACCACGTTAGTTACCGATCCGTTGGGTTGTCCACTTTGCAGTCTCGCGCATGCGCTGGCGTCATCGATGGAACATTCGTCTTTTTGCTGCCCGGGTCGCGCGGGGCGGTTAAGGACGCCTGGGATGAAATCATCTGTTGCGAACTAAATTCACTCTACAGCCCCTGCAATCTCGTTGAAATCATGCCGCGCCTGATGGAGTGACTTGACAACTTTCGCGAGACCAATAGCGGTCGAAATCAACAGATCTGGCGAAAATACACGATATGATGCGTTGTTTCGTTGGTCATCAGACCGGGTTTGGCGCGTCATACGAATTGTTGGCGCAGACTATGAATCGACTTCCTTAAAGTCGCATGAGACTGCCCATTCAGGTCTGCCATCTGGCCTGACACAGTTGGCATGAAAATCATATCAGCCAATTAAGAAACTATTTTTTACAGACCGGTGTGGCCAAATCATTCCCCGCGTGCCGCCTTGATGCAACCGACACTCAGTATCCGAATTCCGTATAGTCGGTATCCGCGAAATCACGGCGCCTTTTTCCCCTCTCTTATTTTATGACATTCTTCATTGAAAGCCGCTGATAACGGGAGACCGTGATGGCGAATAAACGTCTTGTTGTCGGCGTTAGCGGCGCCAGCGGCGCAGCGCTGGCTCATGGACTTCTGGATCAAATGTCGCGTCAGACGAACTGGGAGACCCATCTGGTCATCTCATCCGCAGCCTCCCGCACGATTGAGCTGGAACTGCAAGCCTCAGCGGCGGAATTGGGAGACGTTGCAAGCGTTGTATACGACGAAAACGACATGGCCGCAGCGATTGCAAGCGGCACATTTCAGACGGAAGGCATGGCCGTCATCCCTTGCAGCATGAAAAGCCTCGCCGGCATCGCTCATGGCTATACGGACAATCTTCTTCTCCGCGCAGCAGACGTTACATTGAAAGAACAGCGTAAACTTGTGCTAGTGGCGCGCGAGACGCCGCTGGGGCGCATTCACCTCGACAATATGTCAAGGCTCGCAGAATGCAACGCACGCATTATCCCACCCATGATGACTTTTTACACCCGTCCGCGAACAATCGAGGACATGGTCGATCATATTGTCGGCAAGGTGCTTGGCGAGTTTGGCATCAAGGGACGCAATTTCCACCGATGGCGAGACGACGAATCTGGAAAACAGCTTGACCCACGTCGCGGGAACGACGGAACAGTGTGATGAAAGAAACCTTGAGTGGATTTTACTTCAGGACGTCCTGCGGACAGGCGGACATTGTCTTGCAGGCGACCCCGATGGGAAAGGATCTTGCCATTTCGATTTTCGGTGGACAATGCCCTCATATCGGCGCCGTCGCCCTGGCGCAGCCGCGGCCCAGCCTCCGCGATCCTGATTGCGTCAGCGCAACGGCCTCGGTCATCACCTTGTCAGGCCATAAAGAAGACATGCTCGCGCGTAACGTCGCTAACCGCGTCGCCGCAACAGCAAGCTGTGTGGTGTCGGTCTCCTGCGGAATTCATTATGAGGCGGCGACGCCCGAACAGATTTGTGAAATCGAAATTTTCGTAGAAACGCTAACCGTTCAACTATTACAGGCCTTACAGCGACAGCGCGCCGCAGATTTAAAATAAAGTGGCGCCAATCGGCTCGATAATCGGGAGGAAACGATGCGGGAAACAACCATGGCCATCGAGATCAACGACCTGCGATCGGCAATCGACTTTCTCAGGAGCATTCCCGGGCAATTTGTCGAGACCAGTGTGGAAGTTGATCCTTTCGCAGAACTGGCCGGTGTCTACAGGCATATAGGCGCAGGCGGCACGGTGCAAAGGCCGACCCAAACAGGGCCGATGATGATGTTCAACGCGATCAAAGGCCATCCAGGCGCCCGCGTCGCGATCGGAATACTCGGAAGCAGGGAACGAGTGAGCTTATTGTTGGGTGCTCGCACAAACCGGCTTGGCCATCATCTTAATGAGGCGCTCAAGCATCCGGTCAAACCAGTCATGATCGCTTCCAAAGATGCGCCTTGTCACGAAGTTGTACATGAGGCCACGGACCCAGACTTTGATATTCGCAAGCTGATTCCTGCTCCGACCAATACGTCGTTGGATGCGGGACCGTTCATTACGATGGGACTGGTATATGGTCAGGATCCCGAAAATGGCGATGAAAATGTCGCCATTCATCGACTATGCCTTCAGTCCCGCGATGAGATTTCGATATTTTTTTGCCAAGGCCGTCATTTGGACGTATTCCGTCAAAAAGCTGAAGCCGCAAGCAGGCCTTTTCCCGTGTCGGTCAATATCGGTCTCGATCCTGCCGTCTATCTCGGCGCCTGCTTCGAACCCCCCGCCACACCCCTCGGTTTTAATGAACTCGACATTGCCGGGGCATTGCGCAATCGCCCCGTTGAGATGGTTCCCTGCAAGCGAATCGACAGCAAAGCTCTGGCCCGCGCCGAAATCGTCATCGAAGGCGAAATCTTGCCGAATATCAGAGTGGCGGAAGACAAGAACAGTCACACCGGTCGCGCCATGCCCGAATTTCCTGGCTATAATGGCCGCGCCGACCCTTCCTTACCTATTCTCAAGGTGCGAGCCGTGACGAACAGATCAAACGCAATTACGCAAACCACGATCGGCCCCGGTGAAGAACACGTCAATCTTGCAGGAATTCCGACCGAGGCGAGCATCCTGACCGCAGTGGAAAAGGCAATGCCGGGATGCATTAAAAATGTTTATGCAAGCCCAGCCGGGGGAGGAAAGCTGCTGGCCATCATGCAGGTCTGCAAACGCGCCATCACCGATCAGGGCCGCGAAAGGCAGGCCGCGATTTGCGCGCTTGCCAGTTTTTCGGAACTAAAAACAGTCGTCCTCGTGGATGACGATGTCGATATATTCGACCCCAATGACGTGCTCTGGGCGATGGCGACCCGTTACCAGTCGGACGTAGACACGATCATCTTGCCAGGCGTCAGATGCCATCAGCTGGACCCCTCCCAACGGCCTGGCTTCAGCTCCTCCATACAGGCGACAGGCGTCTCCTGCAAAACGATCTTCGACTGCACCGTCCCGTTCCATATGCGGGAGGAATTTCAACGGGCCCAATTCATGGAGGTCGACTATCGACGCTTTTTGCCCGATACTTGCCTTTAAATTCCGCGGGCTTCCTGTTCATGACAGAACTCCCAAACATTAACCTCAATCTGCTTATTTCTCTTAAGGCGCTGCTTGATACAGGAAGCGTCACACATGCTGCGGATCAACTTGGCGTTACTCAGCCGACCATGAGCCGCCATGTGGCGCAGCTGCGTGAAATTTTCGATGATCCCCTCCTCGTACGGACGGGAACCAGATTCGCACATACTCCTAAAGCACTGGCGCTGGCGGAAAGCCTCGGGCCAACGCTTTTGAATATCGAAAAACTCTTTCAGCTCGAAAGCGATCCCGTAAAAATTCCGCGCGAATTCACTATCGCCGCGCCCGACGTCGTTTCGACCTATATTCTGGGTGAATCGTTGGCGGATTTGTTAGTGACCGCCGACAATTTTACAATAAACTTGCTGAACTGGGACGACAACGCGAAAACAGCGCTCCAAAATGGCGATATCCATCTCGCGATCAGCATCGATGATGTTTTCAGCCCGAACATCTATCGCCTTAAGATCGGCGTCGACCGTTGGGTGTGCCTGATGCGGAATGGCCATCCATTACGTCGTATTAAAAAACCACTGACTCCCGACAATATTCTATTGCATAGCCATGTCAGCGCTCACACAGGAGGCGGTCGTGACAAGCAGGTCGACGCCTATTTGCGCAAAAACGGCCTAAAACGAGATATTAGGGTACACACGGATGGATACATGCCCCTTTGCTCCATCCTCTGCAATACAGATTTTATCGCTATCGTCCCTTGGCATCAGGCACGGATGAATAGCCGATTTTTCGATCTGTCTTTTTCTCCCCTCGCTTTTGATTTACCCAATCTTCAATATTCCATCTGGTGGCACGAACGTTACCATCATGACCGGGGACACAAACGACTGCGCGAGATGATACTCCCGAAAATCCGCGACCACCCCGCTCACGAAGGGATCTTCAATCGCAAGCAGGACGGCTCTTGAACAAATTATCGAGGCCGATTTGCAGGGAAGTTCGACTGCTGGAGGCATAATCCTCTGACATGACGGAAAACGCCCGCTCTAACCAAATGGTGCCGCTACCCATCGTATTTCTTGGGCTCAGCTTAACTGCCGAAGAAGGGCGACATTTACTGCATGCGGACTATCGGCGGCCGATTGAGAAAGGTGACCTGGATGCGATTTCTCCGCCTGCCACGGTGTTGATCATTGATGGAGTATTGGAGGATCGGCGGCTTCCCCCTTCGGAGGCCGTACGCGCACTCGAACGTGGCGTTAGGCTCTATGGCGCAGCGAGCACCGGCGCGCTGCTGGCGATTGAATTGCTCCGCGACGGAATGGTGGGGATGGGGCGCGTGTTTAAGTTTTTGCACAGGTTCCCTGGCGATCGTGAAGATTTGGTTGCGCTCTTGTATTTGGAAAAAAAACAGCAGCCAGTGACTGTGCCGCTTATTAATATCATTTTCGCCTGCATAGACGCTGGAATGACTCCCCCACAACTCAAGAAACTGATGCGCTTGCTTACTTCGATTCCCTTACATAAAAGGACATGGGCTACTATTGAAACCGCCTGCAGCGCAAGTGGATTGACATTGCCGCACTCCATTCGCACTTTTGATGTCAAGAAGGAAGATGCATCCTCGCTTCTCGATTCGTTTCGTGAAGAAGTCTCGTCACCTGTCTGATGCCGCCGTCCGGCTGATGCCACGCGGCAAAATGATTACGTAAGAGTGATTTCGTATGAAAACGGTCCGACACTTCGACCATATCCGCCAACCGTTTCGCCAACAGGCACGCCCGCATCATTTCGAGCATTGAAAAGACCGCCAGACCGCACCCTTGATAGCTCCAGAATTCATCATCGGCTAATAGGTCGTCAAATTGTTCTTGCATTCGCCATATGCGGCGCTTTCCAAGACTGGACGATTCAAGCTGGCGCGGCGCTTATTTGACAAGGTTCCCGAAATCTATTCGTCTCGCTTCTATCTCGCGTGTTATTGGCGTTTTCTGTGGGCAAATCGAAACACCGGCATTTGCCCGAACGTGATTTAGCCAAATGAATTCAGTAATGCTTAGCGTATCATTATGTAACATGACAAATTTCTCAGTGAGACCTTCTACGTATTCGGCTGTCGCTCTTGTCGCATGTCTTCTTCGCAACAGACCTTGTTTAGCGAATTGCACGTCATGGTCGCTCGTTAAGACTTTCTGACGATATCTCCTTCTTCGTATATTTCCTTCGATCACTACGGTACTGTATTTGACACAACCCGCTTATTCTTCGCCTTTCCATGGCCGCCAAACGAGCACATCACAGGCGGCATCCCTGATTACCTGCTGCGTCACGCTGCCAATCAGCGCGCGACGCAAAAGGCTTGAGCGACCCGGGCCGACAGTGATCAGATCGGTTTTTGGACTGCGCGTAGCATTCGTCAGGGCGTTACCCGGCCCGCCGGTCGCTATTCGCGTTGTTACCGCACGACCGGTCACACCGTTGGCAAGCTTTTTCAAATTTTCTTTTGCCCTGCGGATAAGAGCCGCACGATGTGAGTCGATAGCAGCCTGGCCTACGCCCGTGCTTATCAGCGACTGTTTGAGTGGCGGTAAAATTGTCACGACCTGCATTATGTGCAGTGCGGCGTCAGGCAGAAGATTAGCCAGATAATTGAGAGCTTCCGCCCCTCCTTCCCGGCCGTCAGTCGCAAGCAGGGCGCGTTGATAAGGTTCTTTGACGGGACGTTTGACGATAAGAACTGGCGCCGATGCGCCGCGAATTACCCGATCGGCCGTTGAGCCGATAAGCTTCGCCAATATAGATTGGCGCTGGTGCGAGCGCACGACGATGAGGTCTGGCGCAAATGTTTCGCAATGTTTGATCAAGGCGGCGGCGGAAGCGCCGATTTCGACAAAAATGTCCGCTTTTTCGACGTCAGGGGCCGCCCTGTCGATAGCCGCTTTGATCATCTCTCGCGCTTCGCGTTTGGCCTCCTGCTGCAGCCGAACGACTTCCGGCGTCGCAAGCTCGAAATCTTCAGGAAACTCGATCACATGAAGCACCGTCAAGGAAGCTTTATGGATCAATGCAATTTCTGCGGCGCGCATCAAAACATCGTCGTCTTGAGGAAACTCTCCGACCGCTGCTAGAATGTTCTTATACGGTGTCATGTGACCCCCATTTTACTGCTGGAATATTGACGCCGTTTGCAGGCGCTTTCCGTACCACTTGATATGATCGATACGCTTCTGAATCTTTCGACATTCAGGGAAAATCAATTGATCGGCGGCGTTCTTCCAGAAACTGGATGCATAGTTCATTAGCAACTGGGCTGAGGAGTTATCTGATTGTCGCCAATCCCGCTGTCCGATTGCAGAATCTGAAGTTCGTCTCCGACTGGACATATCGGCAATCCTGCCGCCGTCGTCTTCCCAGCGCGCAATACAAACAGCGCTCGCGTTCTTTGCGGGATTTTTGCGCTCTTGGCGAAGCTTTTGCGCAACTCGAGCCGGCGTCAGTTCGTCAAACTTCATCTTGGCCTTCATGGATTGAGCTCTTTCTAAAAATATCATCGGTCAAAACCCTTTTTCGATGCGCCGTCGAAAAGTGGGCGGCATTAACGCTGCATCTTGAAACTTTGTTCCAACGCCATTCTGACAGACGGTCGGCGATACTTCCTCGGGAGCAGACCTCCGAATAGGAACGGATTCACCGACCAGCAGCAGAATCTCGTTTCGCGGGACGCCAAAATCGGCAAGCAACCGGGCGGCGAAACTCTCTAGAGGCTCTTTGCTTTTCCCCCTGGACAAACGATTAATCGGAACAGCCAAAATCTTTGGCAGTTTCGTCCGCTTCTCGAGTCGTTGGAATTTGGGAGCTTCAGCAAATTCAAGTTGTTCTTCAGCGCGCCTACCCATTACTTTCTCCACTGTTATTCCGGTCTGCAATGACGCCCACCGTAAGGCGCGCTTGGCCGGAAACCGCCGAAATTCTTGGCTTCTCCAGACGCAGAAACTGGTCTTCCATTTTATTACTTTTGAGAGTTCAGAAAAGGCCCCAAAAATCAACCCGGCTGAACAAAACCGCGCTGCATGGGGTTAAGAGCGGTTCAGGAGTGTTCCTGCAAACCGGATAAGCTTGGTATGATGAAAAATCATAAGCATGACTGAGATATAGTGCGCACTGATTGTTTTTCAATGATAAGAAAATGCTGCGGCCGAACAACTCAGACCGAGTTTTCGTTCCCGGCAAATCGAAGCCGTAATTGGCGCAATTTGCTAGAAACGTTCGAGAGAACAGCGATGAATCTCGAACTTTCAGCGATCAGGTCACATCCTATCTTTTCACCGAGAACTGGCGTTGAATCGTTCAATCACTTTGCTTTGTTAAGTTTCACGCCACCCAACATCTGCTCTGATCGACTTACCAACCACTTATATCCCGAGGTCGCGCTAGGTGCGGCGCCTGGCCTTTACGCCAATCACCTCAGCTACGCGCCTTCACCCGATAAGTTGGCGGGCCGGCGCAAAGTTCGCTGTCGCGCCAATTCTGCCTGATAGTTGCGGCGCTGGAGCGTCACTGGTCGGTCGATAATGCTGTAGCTCCACCCTTTGGATTCCGCGAATGAAACAGCGCTATTCAGACTTGGAAACTCAAGCCGAATATTGCTGTATGGATCACACGAGCTGGTCCAACCCATCAATGGTTCTGTTTTGCGCGGCGTCCATGGTTCAAATTCAATATGCCACCGCGACAATGAACGCAGTCCGGCGCGCCCAGGCGTTCGCGAACGTTGACGGATAATAGCCAGGGGGCGTTCGCGCGCCGGCGCAATTGAATGGGACGACAATGATTTTGGAATTGCATCGTCTTTACTGACTGAGCGCGGCGTTTCGAGAAAGTCGTTATTTCGGTGAATATTCATCGTTAATTTCCTCTAGTTCGCGGACAACCGCCTAACAGATTCAAACCGGCTGTTGAGGTTCCGGCCAACATTTTTCAGCACCGAAACCGTCGGCCTTTGCCCAACTACGATGTGATGCTTTGATTTGCTCACGCCGCTGTCGTAACGAAGCCGCGTTTCAACCATCGACAATGACAAAAACATCACGAGGCGAATGTTCGAATCAGCCTGTATTTGCGGGTGGTCCCCAATATGCCTCTGTAATGTTACCGTCGCCTCGGTCAGGTCTTTTGTTAAGTTCCGAGTGTCGGTCTTTTGCTTTTCGTTAATCCGCTGCGATTGCATGAAAACAGCGGCTTGTTCGAGCCCTGCTCCCCAATGATCGCCGGCATGGCGACAAACTTTATTGCGGCATGCGCCCCGCACGGTTTCTAACTTGCCGTCATTATCGAGAAAGACCGTTGGCGGGCTCGTTAAGACAGTCCTGCCTGCGGAAACCTCATGTGCGGCCTCGGACAATGCCGCGCACAACAATTGATCCCGAGTCTCTGGCGATAACGTTAATTCCGTCGCGTGAGCGAAGAGACGCTCAACTGCCGATTCATGGGAGCACCGAGACAGAAGTTTACACGCGTTCCAGCGCACTTTCGCGAGCAGTGCGGCAGCAACCGCACAACGGTCATAACGATTACGTGACATATCAGGCCACCATTTTTGGATCCTCAATGCTGAGAATCTCCATTTCGCGCTTGCGCATGCCCGCGCCACTCCATTGAACTCGGGCGTTCGTGGTCAGGCCGATCAGCGATGCGCCAACGGGCGTCAGAACCGAGATGCGGCCCGCGTTGATGTCGGCGTCTTTCGGCAATACGAGTTGGACGTCCTTGACTTGACCGTTCGAAACATCGCGGAACTTAACATGCGACCCAATTGTGACGAATGCATCTGCATGGTCGACGCGAACCTTAACGGCTCGATCTAGTTCATCCGCCAACAGCCTCGCGCCCGCCGAAGCGCCGCCTCCGACGTCGGACAAGCGGGAAAGAACTTCATAGTCGGTGTCGGTTACGTAAATCACCGGCTTTTTGAAAGTTCCGGCGCCTTGGGTCATTTTTATCTCCATGATGGACTTTGCGCGCGCGTTGACTGGCGCCGGCAGAGGCGACGTCAAAACTTTAATGCTAATGATTCGAAACACTTCGCGCCGCCTTACCAGGCGCCGTCAGCTCAGCTTTTGATGAGTTTCCCCGAGCCCCCGGTCAATTAGCGTCGGCGAGCGCGGGGCTAAGAGCCTGCGAGTATAAGACCTGCGTGAACTACGCGGTGTGAGAAATTGGGAGCCATTATCATATTGAGGATTAGATTGGATTCGCTTTGAGAAAAGTCAATAGACGATCGTGTCGACGAACCCTGAGAAAAGGCAAGACCAGAACGTCGGGAGCAACAAGGCAAAAAACGGATAGAAACTGATCTTCGCCATCCCAATATGGGTATTAAACCATTCCAAGGAGCTAAAGATGGCTGAGAAAGTATACTTTTATCATGCAGGCTGCGATGTGTGCGCCGACGCCGAACGCCAGTTCGTTGAGAACTTGGACAAAAACAAACTCAAGATCGAACGGGTTAATTTGGCTGAAGAACCGGCAAAGCGCGCCGAGGCTGAAGCTGCGGGCGTAAAAACTGTCCCGGCCTTTGTTATCGCTGGCAAGCCATACCACATCAATTTCGGGGCGAACCTCTCTGATTTGAAGTAACGGCGCTGGGAATGACGAAGCCCAATGCATAAATTCGACAGGAGCGCCAGTTTTGTCGGCGCTCCAGGATTTTAGAAATACAAACGAAGAGAAACTTATCGTCGCCATGTAGGTTTAGGGTGACGTTTTCATAGGAGTAAAAATGAAGGCGGCGGTCGAGGATTGGCGTTGGCAAGCGTTGGTTTCCCGCGATCCTGAGGCGGACGCCGCCTTCCGGTATGCCGTGGAAGCAACTGGCATCTATTGCCGGCCTACCTGTACGACCCCAATACCCTTGCAAAAAAATGTTCGTTATTTTCCGGACAGCACATCAGCGGAAGCGGCGGGGTTTGCGCCTTGCAAGCGATGCCGTCCTGCGCTGGCGTCATCATCAACGCCGCAAATCGAATCTGTACTCCTCGCCTGCATACATATGCACGATTGTGCGCGACCGCCAGCGCCAGCGGCGTTGGCGGACTTGGTGGGCATGAGCCGGTTTCGTTTTCCTCGCGTATTTAAAACAACGCTTGGCGTTACGCCGCACGAATACGCAGACGAGTTGCGCTGGAACCGGTTTTCACAATATTTGACGTTGGGATTGCCGATCGCTGAAGCAATTTATGAGGCCGGCTTCGGCGCTGTATCCTGCGTTTACGAAAGGGCGCTCCATTGGATGGGCATGACGCCGGCAATTTGGCGGGCCGGCGGCGCCGGGGCCGCCATCTGGTATGAGGTCGTTGAGCGACGTCAACGGAACGCCCTTATAGCCGGCACCGACGATGGCGTTTGCATTATTGCTCTCGATCATAGTCGCATGAAGCTTGAAGACTCGCTGCACAGCCAATTTGCTTCAGCATCTATCCGTTCGGCGGATCCTGACACCGCTTATTGGCTTGCGAATGCGGTCCAAAGAGCGGAATTGCCCGAAATAGTCTGCTCATTTCCATCGCATATTCGCGAAATTGGGCTTGCAGCGAGGCTTCGGAAAGCCGTCAACAATGCCATCCTCGATGGCCCGTTAGCGCCGAGTGCGCCATTCACATTTCCGCCAAGGGACATGGCATCTCTCCTCCGTTAGTCAGTCCCTTGCCGCCGGGCCGGTCTCCCCGCCGGCCCGGCAATTCAGTTCCGGGTTCAACCAAGTGATCGCACTTGATCACAAGCACACGGGCCGCGAAGACGCAAAGCGATTCGTAGCCCATCCCAATACTTTGTCAGGAGCACCGCGTCATGGACAGGCCACTCAGAAAAAGAGATAGATATTCGGTGGATGCGAGGCCCGCCGCGAGTGCGGCTGCATTGCAATCCGAACAGGATCTTGACGCTACGCTTGAAGCTTCTTTTCCGGCAAGCGATCCGCCAAGCTGGACGTTGGGCGCCAGTAAAACTGAAGCGACTGCGACCGCCCACAAAGACGTTTCTGCTCGCAGCGATTCTGCTGGAGCACAAAAGTCAGCATCAAAATCATATGGCGGTCATCAAGACAGGAAGCGTTGTAAAAGCGCATGTTTCGAATTTCCGGCATGGATGAATGAAGAGCCGCTCTGCCGAGACGCGCCGGGAATTACAGTTTTAGGAAAACGGATAACATTGCCGATCTTTCCAACCTGAGACGCTATAGCAAAGCTAGAAGGAGTGCTCTGGGTTGGCGCAAAGCGTATGTGATCAAGTTGCGGCAAACGGCTTTCCCGGCGGCGGTTCATACGTCGCCGGTTTTATATTGAGCGGCATACTCGAGTATTTCCAGACGGCATTTATTACGACGGTTAAAAACCATGATAGAAAGTGCAGCAAAAATTAGATCGCTATTGTCGAGCGGCGGCGTGTATGTGATTGGCAATAGCTTGTTGGGAATCATATTGCCGCTACGCATGGAAGCTGAAGGCTTTTCCATCTTCCTGATCGGCATAGTCATGACAGCCTACTACGCCGGACAGGCCATTGGCAGCCATTTTTCGAAAAACATCATTTTTGGCGTCGGACACATTCGCGCGTTTACAGTCTTTTCTGCAGCCGCCGCAGCAACCACATTGATCTACGATCCCTTCTTCTCTGCGCCAACATGGTTCGCCTTGCGCGCGGTCAATGGCTTTTGTTTTGCCGGCATGGCGACGACGCTCGAGAGCTGGTTGAACGATGAAAGCACCAAACAGACCCGAGGAAAGATTCTGGGTCTGTATATGACGGTGCAATTCCTTTCGGTCGCGGCCGGGCAACTATTGGTCAACATTGCAGACATCAGCCAGCCGGATCTGTTTATGCTTGCAGCAGGACTCGTAAGTCTGTCATTGATTCCCGTCGCGCTCACTCAGCTCCCCGAACCGCATCTGGGGAAATATCATCCATTCGGGATTGTTTCGCTTTTTAGGAAATCTCCCATTGGCGCCGCCGGCGCCATGACGGCAGGCGTTCTCTTGGGAAGCTTCTATGCGATGGGCGTCGTTTTCGCTTATGAGACCGGCCTCAGCGTCTCGGAAGTCTCGATTTTTATGGGTGTTGCAATTCTGGGCGGCTTTTTCATCCAATGGCCGGTAGGCAAACTATCCGATCTTTTTGATCGCCGATTGGTGTTAATTGGCATAACGGCCCTGCCGCCGTTGGCCTGGGCATTACAAATCCTCTTTAATTTCAACGGCGTCGCTCCGCAGGGACTATACTTCATCGCGCTGATATTGGGCGCCGCCATAGCAAGCGTCTATCCGATAAGCGTTGCCCAAACATTTGATCGCCTCGAACGGCATGAATATGTTTCTGCGTCCGGCGGACTTGTGCTCTCCTACGCCATCGGCGCCACTGTGGGCCCGCTGATCGCGACCGCCGCGATGTCTACTTTCGGACCGCAAATCTTTTTGGGCTTTGAAGCGGCTATAGCCACATTTTTCTCTGTCATTATATCTTATAGCATGTTCAAGAGGCCGCGTCCGGCGCCAATCAAAAGGGAACCGTTCGTGCCTGTACCAACACCGTCACAGGCCGCCGTCGAAACTGATTAGAGATTCGACAGCTAAGCGTGGTGTAAGTTTTCGTTCACAAAAGCCCAATTGATGAGCTTGTCGATGAAGACATCAATATAGCCCGGACGATCATTCTGATAATCGAGATAATAGGCGTGCTCCCATACATCCATGACCAGGAGCGGCGCCACGCCGGGTTCGGTAAGCGGCGTCTCCGCATTGGATGTGCTTTGCACATCCAGTTTGCCGTCCTTCGCGACAAGCCACGCCCATCCTGAACCGAATTGTGTCCGGGCGACTTTTGCGAACGCTTCCTTAAACCCTTCCACGCCGCCGAAACTTGCATCTATAGCCTTCTCCACATCGCCCGCCGGCGCGCCGCCGCCCGACGGCGTCATCGATCGCCAATAAAAGGTATGATTCCATATCTGCGCAGCGTTGTTGAAAATACCGGCTTTGTCAGGATCCCCGGCGGCCTCTTTAATAATCTCTTCCAGAGTCGCGTGGTCTTCCGAACGGCCGGCGATCAACTTATTTAAATTATTGACGTAACCCTGATGGTGCTTGCCGTAGTGATAGTCGAGCGTTTGCTTTGAAATATGCGGCGCCAGCGAATCGCGTGAAAAGGGGAGCGAGGGAAGTTCAATCGCCATGATAGTTGTCGTCCTCCTTGGACTAATCAAGTTGGAGTGCGGCCTTTTCGCGGATTGATTCATCGTCAATCTGCAGAAAATCAGCGTCGAGTTCATGCATGGAACATGGAGACGAGGCCAATGGACGCAGTTCGTTTTCGAGTGAAAGTGGATTGGGCTTTTCAGGCGCACAGGCGTCATGCCGCTCAACATTCCTGAAAGCGCCAGGCAGGAGACGGCGAACGAGGTTCGAAACGTTGCGAGAGATCGATCCGCAATTTTTCAATACGCTCATATCCGCCTCATCGAACAATTGCGGCGTCTGGCGTTGCGGCTGCCGAGGCCCGACAAATTCGCGCTCGGCGCTGACATCCCAAGTTGCTGCAGTTGAGGCCACATGACGCCGCTCTCGGTGACAACGGCGTTCATTGGAATGTCGTGAGTTTGCGGATGAATTGTGGCAATCTTACTTATAGTATAGCCAACGCCATATTTAATGGGAATATGCGCCATCGCCGCCAGCGTCCGGTCAAAGTAACCGCCGCCATAGCCGAGACGAAATCCGCAAGGATCGAAGCCAACGACCGGCGCCAGCACGATGTCAGGCAGGACGGTTTTTCCGGCGCGCGGAACCGGAATATTCCAGACGCCCCTGTCAAGCGCCTCGCCCGGTCGCCAGGATTTGAATATCAGCGGCTGACTTCGCTCCTCAACGACAGGAAGCGCAATCGAATTGTTTCTTTGCGAAAGACGCGCCATCAAGTCGCGAAGATCGGGCTCGCCTTTGAACGGCCAGCAAAAACTAATCGTTTGATCCGTTGCGCCGCCGAGCAATCTTTCGAGATATTGCGAGATGTCCCCGGTGAATTGCGCGCGCTGACGCGGGGTCAGATTTTTCCGGACGCCGATTAACCGCCGGCGCTCAAGCTGTCGCCATTCTTGCAAATTGAAGGCGGCCGAACGGTCGTTTATGCATTGCAAGTCTGACGTCGCCTGTTCACACGAATAATCTTCCTGTGTTGACGCATTGGCGATACTCGTCAAATTGGCGGTCGAGAGACTCATCAAAGCACCGCCGTGTTGCACCCATCACGCGTCGCGATATCTCGATCGTGAACATGAGCCTTGCAACCATCATCACGGCGAGCTGGGACGGGACGCAAGGAATTGCAAAGGGCGGCGTGAGGATGTGTTTCACCGGCGGCAAGAATGTGGTTCAGCCGCTGACGAAACCACTCGGCCAACTTTGCGAGTTGGGACGTCCTTGCGCTGTCGAGTCCTGGTCCTGGGACCTGCCGAAGTGGCCGGTGGTCGAGCAAAGCCGCGTTCACCCGCAACGACTCGGCGATGGTCTCTTCAAGACCGTTTTCGCGCGCCATGCTAGCCGTCAGCGCGATCATGGCGTGCATCGCGGCGCCGTCGCCGTATACGCGGCACGCGCGGCTCAATGCAGGCAAGAGATCGTCAACGCAAAGGGAGAGTCTTTGCAGTACGGGATCGTCAGCGATGGCGGCGCCATGAACGCCAACGCTTTCACCCACAATCTTTTCTGCCGCATCGAAGCCGCGCATGTCGCGCCCTCCTCTGTCTCGGGGCGGATTTCGATGACGGTTGTGGAGCACCGAAATCGTCCAGGTTTTGCGCACTATTCAGGTAGGAACCGACTTGACATTATGCAAACGATATAAATTCACCTTTATTATTGATATTCCTCATGTTAAAATAGGCGGAAATCAGTGCGCTTATGGACACGGAACTCGCCAGAACCTTTCTTGCGGTCGTCGCGGAGGGTACCTTTTTCGCCGCCAGCGAGCGGTTGCACCTCACTCAATCGACCGTCAGCGTTCGCATTCGCTCGCTGGAGGAAACGCTTAATTGCCGACTATTCGTTCGCAACAAAGCTGGCGCGGTCCTGACGCCAGCGGGCCGGCGATTTCAAAAACATGCGCGCGTTTTGTTGCAAACCGTTGAGCAGGCTCGTCACGACGCCGCTCTAGGGGAAGGGTTTCCGGACACCGTTGAGATCGGCGCGCGAATTGGTTTGTGGGACGGCTTTTTGGATCAGTGGTTGAGCGACGTTCGCCGCTCAAGCCCGGATATCTCCTTTCGAACGATGATCGGTTTCGAAGAAGATCTGATGCCGGCGTTGGTCGAAAGCCGTATTGACATCGGCGTCATGTACACGCCTCAATATAGACCCGGCCTTGAAGTCGATCAGTTGTTTGAGGAACGACTGATCATGGTGACGACAAATCCCGATTCTCGCGATGAGCCCGATGCAGATCATGTGCTTGTTGACTGGGGCCCGGAATTTTACGCCCGTTTCCGCGCAGCGTTTCCATCATTTGCGGGATCTGCGGTTTCGGTTAGCGTTGGCTGGCTCGGCTTGCGTCATCTCAATTTATATGGCGGTTCCGGATATTTTCCGCTTCGTCTAATAAAATCGCGTATAGACCGCCATGAACTGTTTGCCGTGCCAAATGCGCCGCAATTTAAGCTTCCCGCCTATGTCGTATATTCCAGCAATAGGACACGCGATGAGATTGATGAATTGATTTCGAATATGCATCGCATGGCGGTCAAACAAAGCCTTTCCAGCCTGCACACACTGCATACTTAATATTCAAATATGGACATTTGGGGACGGCCACCAATCGAATCAACGTGGCCGCACAGGTCTAAAACAGGGTGAATACGCCATTCGCGACGTTGTGCCCGATAATCGGCAAGACGACGCTGCCGGTTTTTTCCCTCATCCACAACAATAATAGGGACGGCGCGCCAGTGGATGCAACTGCAATCATGTCGAAATCAAAACCGCTTTCTCCGAATGACATCCCGTGCGCGAGGCCAAACAGGATTGACGTCAATAGACCGCCATACCCAATCGGTGTTCCAATGATCGATACTCGCGCGGTAAATGCTTCGTTCATTGCTAACAACAGAACGCCGCGATAGAATATTTCTTCATCTATGCCGGGCATTGTCCATTGAAATGCAATTGTTTCCCAATCATCACGTCCATCCGCGTTGCTAACGGCCATGTAGAAAAAGAAACCGCAAAGAAGGGCCAGCAGTAAAAAGGCTGGCCATGATCCTCGGAGTTGAAAATGAGTGATACCGGTGCGCCTGACGCCGAAGACAGGCAGACTGGCGACAACGAGCATGCCCGCCAGGGACATCGATTTTCCTAGCCAGTTCCAGCCAGCGGCTGGAGGAAAGTTCGGGATCGAAAAAAAGGCGCGTGTAAGAAGAAAGTTATAAAGTGCATAAAGAAGCAACGCGCCGACGAACCAGTTCAACCTAAATGATTTACGAAAAATCGACGCGCCGAGAAAACCAAGAAGCGTAATTACGCCGATTTGGCCAACCGTGAGCATTAATTCCGTATGCACTATTATTCACCTTGAGTAGAAAATATTTTCAGCGAAATTTCTGAATAGTGTCATTGCCGTCGGTGCGATTGGTAAGGAGCATACCAAATTCCGCCAGTCCGTTGCCGGATCGTTTCATTTTTACTTTATGCTCGCATTGGCCTCCACGAGGGGATCGACGTTGTCCGGACAAATATCACTCGAATGCATTCTCGTCAGTAGCCGGCAAAATCCTCGGATTTTATCTGCAATTCATCAACGCCAAGTTCGTCCAGCATTTCCTTCATCGCCGCAACCATCGCTGGCGGCCCGGCGACGTAGTAAACGGGCGCATGAAGGTCGGCAACATGCCTCGACAACATCTGTTGGTCGAGAAGACCTGTTTCAAATGGCCAGGAGCCGGGGCTCTCATCTGTCAGCGTCGGCACGAAGTTGAGTTTTGGATTGTCCGCCCTCCATTTCTCGAAGTCATCAAGGAACGCCATCCGGGCGCACGTCGTATTTGAATAGAAAATAGAAATCTGTCGCCGTGTTTTTTGCCGTATAACCTGTTCGACAATGCTGCGCACAGGCGTGATCCCGATCCCGCCTACGAGAAATACCGCGGGACGCGCAGGATCTTTGTGCAAGGTAAAGCTGCCCATTGGGCCTTCAAACTCCACTGGCGCGCCGATCGACAGTTCAGCCAGGCTGCGCTTAAACGCGCTGTCGCGCATTCGCGTCGCGATCATGATATCATCGCGTTCGGGAGCGCTGGCGAAGGAAAATGCCCGGATGTTTCCCTTTGCATCCGTATAGCGCGGGCTTGTTAGCGTGTAGTCGCCAAATTGTCCCGCCAAGAAGCGCACGGGTTGTTCAGGATGAAACCAAAACGCCAGAGTGCCTTCAGCAATGTTGCGTCTATCCGATAAAAAAAACTTCATACCTACTCTCATTGTTCGCGCGGACTTTGCCCCAAGTTGCAGGCCGGTTCGCTCTATTCGGAACGCACGCCACAGCAACGGACCGGGAGTACGAAGACATCGCTGCGCGCTCTTTTCCAGGCGCATGGTCGCGGGCAATGAGATTGACGATCCGCGGCTGCAGCACCAATAGTTATTCTACTTGCGCCGCAGCGGCCTCCGATACCTGGCGAAGATAAGCTATAATGTCGGCGCGCTCTTGCTCGTCCGTCAGACGAAAACCCATGCGCGTGCCCGGAGCCATGGCGCTCGGGTTTTGCAGCCATTCATCGAGAGTTACTTCATTCCAAACGACATCAAGTTCTTTCAAGGCTTTCGAATAGGCAAAACCTTCAACAGCGCCTGCTTTCGAGCCGAATGTGTTTTGGTGTTTCGGACCGATGCGATTTTGATCAATCGAATGACAGGCGCCGCAGCGCCGCTGATATAGCGATTCGCCGCGCCCAGCGTCACCCTCAATTTCGGGAGATACTTTCGATTCAAAATTTTGCTGTTCATCTTCCGCAATCGCGCCAACAAGTAGGACAGCGCAAAGAATGGCGAGCATCATATCATCCATCCTCATATTGTCGCGTGGCGGGACTCCGCGAAACTTTCATATCTTCTACCCAAAATAGAGCGCGTTTTTCGGCAAGGCTTCACCCACAGCGCCCTTGAGCGCAGTCCAGTGCATCGCCTCGTCCGCCGCCAGGCGCGCGAACAAATGTCCGAATTCATGATCGCTGAGGGATGGAATTACGCCAAGATAGGCATTGGCGGCGCCCAGTTCGAGACTGATCGCGAGCTGCAAAATATCAGCTTGCGACTTTAACTTATCGGCGCCAAGCGCTTCCGCATACTCGCTAATTGCTTTCGCCTCGACCGGCGTCCCACCCAATTCGCGCACGGCCTTGATGAGCTCGTCACGATGTCCTTTGTGATGACTTTGAAATAAAATCCCAACCTGCAGGACAGCATCGTTAAGGACGCCACTCTCCGCCGCAATCTGATAGGCGGCGATGCCTTCATGCTCCAGAGATAGCGCTGTGTTGATCAACCCAGCGTCTGTTGACGGTTCTTCTTTTGCTCCCTTGCGACTTGCCATGGCGAGCGCGCCGCCGGATAGGACGCTTAAACCGGCCACTGAAAGAGTGGCTGTAGTTCCTCTGCCGATAAAGCCTCGCCGGCTAAGTTGCTTCTTCGGCGGGACCTGTTGAATGTGCATAACTTCCTCCTCTTGCATTTGTTATTGATGGGCTTACGCAACCCGACTTTACTTGTCTCATGCCGCTTTCTGGATCTTCGTATCCGGGCGGCCGACAATCCGTGCATAGGCCGTGTGGTTGTGAATCGATTCAAAGTTCTCTACTTCGACGGCGTAATCCAAGATTCGAGAATCTGCGCTTAAAGCGACGGCGACATCCCTCACCATATCTTCGACAAATTTGGGGTTGTCATAAGCACGCTCAGTGACGAATTTTTCATCGGGGCGTTTTAAGAGCCCATAAACCTCGCAAGATGCCGCGTTCTGGGCGACGTTCACAAGCTCCTCTAGGGAAACCATTTCCAGCAATGTTGCTTCAATTGAAATCAGCGAGCGTTGATTGTGCGCCCCGTATTTTGAAATCTCCTTTGAGCAAGGGCAAAGGCTAGTTGCTGGAACGATCGCCTTTAACGTAAATTTAGCGCCGCTCGCGCCGGAAACGACCGTCCGCCAGACAACGTCATAGTCGAGCAAGCTTTGCGCACCTGAAACTGGGGCAGATTTATTCTGAAAGAATGGAAACTTCAGTTCGATCTCGCAAAACGGGGCGTCAAGACGATCCGCCGTCGCTCGCGCGAGATTGACAAAATTTTCCTGTGTCAGTGGCGAAGAATGGCTCTCCAGCATTTCAATGAAGCGCGACATATGCGTTCCCTTGACCTCTGATTTGAGGCCGACCGACATGGAAAATTCGCCGATTGTCGGAATTGCACCTTGCGTCGACATGATCACGACTGGGTAGCGAACTCCTTTAACCCCGACATGATCGATAGCGACATTGCGCGAATCTCGCCGGTTTTGAATGTCCGGTAATGCGGAAACATCAAATTCGTTTGCAGGCATACAGTTCACGGGATAACCTCTTTTTTGTATGTTACTGGGTCAGTTTCGCGAGCACGCGAAATACGATGCGGTCACAACGCTCGCCGTCAAACGAATGCAGGGACGGCACAAGTTCATCGAATGCGTCGCCCAGTGTTTCCTGCAGCTTTTTCTTGGCGCGAAATAGGCGCGTTTTTACTGTCTGCTCATTAAGCGACAGCGTTTCGGCGATTTCCTTGATCGTTTGGCCGTCAACTTTCGCCAATATGAACACTGTCCGAAATTCCACCGGAAGGGCGTCGATAGCGTCTTCAAGAAGCCGGCGCAGTTCAGCAATTTGCACGTTTAACTCGGGATCAGGTTCACTGGATTCAATATTTTCTATTCTGGAAAAAAGCGGGTCGCCTTCTCCGTTTGGGGGAGAGACAAAGTCTTCGAAAAAGACGACCCGGCCACGCCGACGCACGCGTCGATAGGCGAAATTAAGCGCGATTTTCGCTAGCCAGGCTGAAAATCCGCCTGGGCCCCTAAACGATTCGAGCTTTTGGAATGCTGTTACATAGGTCTCCTGTACAACATCCTCCGCGTCAGTTGGGTTTTTCAGGATGCTCCGGGCCAGCCGATAGAGATGTTGATTATGGCGCCGCATGATGAGTTCAAACGCTGCAGCGTCACTTTCCCTCAAGACTCGTTGAACGAGGTCATAATTGGTCAGCGGCTCCAGTGCGGTAGGAGCGCTAGTTTGCGGTGTAACGAGCTTTCTCAGTTTCAGCGTCATGGTCTATAGATCATACGGGGGCCAAAAAGTTCCCGAAAACCGCAAACAGGGAAACACCCACCTTCCGTCGCTATTTCTTTGGTGGGCCAGACATAGGTGGACGACATTGCGCACATCACAAATGCGTGATTTGCCTTGTTAGTTGTACAAGAAATACTTCTTTGTGGTCGCCTCCCTCAAGGCTTGGGGATGCCGCAAACACATAGACGTTCCAAACTTGAATGCGTCGAGAAAACCTTTCCACCGTCAAAGCCGCCATTCTGTCCCGAGGTAGCCGAGCGGGAATCCGCAATACCGCCAGAAGTAAATTGTTACGATATCTAATCGTCTCGTTTGAATTTAGAAGTTAGAAATGTCACCTGACCGAACTTATAATTCGCTGTTTTCCAGCTTGCTGGTAATTGTTTTCGAGCCGGAGATACGCGCCTGGTGCGGCGCGCAATCTTTGGGAAAAGTGTTCTGGGGCTACGGTGTTATTGTATGCTCTGCGCTTATCCTCCTATGTACTCGCACCTTTTACGATGGCAACATCGTGATGCAAGAAGTGCTGGGGATCTTATTCGGCGCATACACGGTCTGGGTTCTTGTTGCAGTCTGGCGTTGCGCAGAGAACGCTAATCCGTTTTGGTGTTCACTCGCCCGGTGGTTGACTGTCGCCTGGGCTGCGAACACGGCTTTTGTATTACTCTTCCTTCAATTTCAATTGCTGACGAGCATAATATAAATGCCTACCTTGGGCATGCTCGTAACCGAGCGGAAATTTGCCCTCCAGACCGTGCGCGATATTATTGCCCGGGTCATTCTTGGCACTAAAGACTATAATGCTCCGCTGCGTCGGCCTCACGGTTTTCATCTTCGCAAAAGCGCCACATGACGGGAACGGAACACGCCGTCTGGACGCGCTACATTTTCCATGGGAACTCAACCGCAGAAAACTAACTGGCAAAAGGCGAATCCGAATGAAAGCCGATTCTGCTCGCAGGCCTTCCGCTCGCACGATCAATGCAATACGACGATTTACGCAATGGCGGACCGCCATCGCGACAATTGCCGCATTCGAAAGATCATTGTCGTTAACGTCTGCGACATTGAACTTAACGGCGCAAAACCTGACGACCTAGTCGAGGCAATGGGGCCGAGCAAAAATGATTGGACTCGTATCGCAAAGAGCTTCTCCCTAGCGTCGTAAGGCATCCCGTAAAATTATCTGTCCGGAGATTTTCCAGAACTCAATATCTTCGCACCTATTTCACACCTTGGGAAAAAGAGCGATGCGTCGACATCTAAATCTATCGCCATGCCTCTGCATCAATATCGCGCGTCCCTTCCCGCCTGACTAAACAGCTACCTGCCTCAACCAGACGACAATTTTTCGGCCCTTCTGCTCGAAGTAGAACAATTATGCACGACGCACCTCAATTTCTGCACGCGGGCGTCAGGAATACTCGTTGTAGTCTCCTTCGATATCTCAGACGATAGCCGCCGTTTTGCGAAAATATTCAATATAGAGCATACGCTCGTCTTAAGAAAAGCGTGGCGTTTGATCGGGCCGGACCTGTTTCGTCTCGAACCTTGTGACGAATGCACACAGAGAATAACACTCGAATGAAATAGCGCGGGTCGTCCGAGAAAGCAGTTACAGTTCACCGCCATCCAGCGCATTCATCGTTATAAACAGGGCGCCTAACTATACCCCCCAGATTCGTTGAAAAAACAATCGGGCTCGTCATCACCACTATCCGCAATAAGGCGTATCATCGACTCTTCTGACGGGTGGTCCGCAATGAATATTCGAGCGCTTTTGACAGCGTCAAACGGAAAAGCCGCCGCAGGGGAGATGCAATAAACGCTGCCCTCCCATGTTTTAATCTGCGACCGAAGAAAAGCGGCGACAACGGATCCGGCCTTGGGTGAATGAATGACGATCCCATGGAGACGGTCCAGAATCGACGCAATACAATTCAGCCGATCGCGCGTGACAGGCCGGCTTTCATAAACAGCCTTGCGTTTCTGGCGATAACCAGCCGACTCCAATGCACCGAGAAGATCACCCGCAGGGTCTCGCGCTGACAAGTGCAGGATCCTGCCGCCAACCGCCGACCGCTGCCGGATCAATTTTTCAAGGGACCGTACGTCGCCGTCCGCCGAATAAACATTCCGGTATCCGGCCCTCATCGCTTCACTCGCAGTATGATCTCCCACCGCGAAAACCGGCAAGTCAAGGAACTCGCTTCGTGGATTGTGCATGCGTACTGCATTGGCGCTGCTAAAGACGATCGCATCGGCGTTGCAGCTCGCGATCACAGCACGAAGCTCGATAATCTCCAGCACCGGCATGAGGAAAGATATATGACCAAGTTTCGTCAAGCCCTCCGCGGTTCGGTGATTGCCGGGCGCGGTCCGCGTGATCCAAAATGTCTTCGCGGCGCTGCGCGTTGCATCAAAACACTCCTCATCGTCTGAAACGGTAGTGCCGATCGAAAAATTCGAACTATTCATGGGGATGTTATTCTCGACATGTTGTTTTATGGAATCGGCGAAAGGAAACGCGCCGCTTGTCAGCCGGCCGGCATGTCACCACCGATGCGAAATGCTTGTTGAGCGACCCAACCTCGAAGAGATCCGCAGCGCAATGCGCTTCCTGAGCGTTTCTGGCATCGTCGCCCCGATGTATATTCCATACGAGTCTTAGCACCGTGTGAATTGCGCGGCGAAGAAAAACAATACGGCCATGATAACGGCAGCAACAAAGCAATAAACGGATAGAAACTAAAAGTCGTCGTCTCAATATGGGGATTGAACCACTGGAGAGGGATTAGAAATGCCCGAAAACGTATATTTTTATCACGCAACCTGCGATGTGTGCGCAGATGCTGAGCACCAATTCGTCAAAAACCTGGATACAAGCTAGTTCAACGTAGAACGCGTCAATATGGGTGAAGAACCGGCGAGGTGCGCCGAAGCAAAAGCCGCTGGCGTAAAAACAGTTCCGGCGATCGTTATTGCAGGCAAGCCATATCACATTAACTTCGGCGCAAATCTCGACGATTTGGGGTAACGGCGCCGAAATGACAACCGCCATTGCCCAAATTCGGAAGGAACACCCTTTGATTGATGTTCCCGAATTGTTGAACAATTAAGGAAAAACTCCTCGTCGCCATGAAGAGCATTCTCGTCGCCATCGATTTTTCAACCCGCTCGGTGCCAGCAATCGCTCGCGGCGCAGCTCTGGCGAGAACCGCTGGAGCAAAACTGACTGTCGTCCACATTGTCGATGGCGATCAATCGGAAAGCATGGCCTCCGCTGCCGAAGCGGAAGCACAAAAGCTCTTCGAAAAACTCTCCGAGAACCTGAAAAGCAAATACGACGTTGACCCCTCGACGCTTGTCGTGCGGGGAGAACCGCACGCCGAAATCCTCAATGCTGCCAATAGAGCGGACACGGACTTGATCGTCGTCGGCGCGCACCGCCGGGACCTCATTCGCAATGCGTTTATCGGCACAACTGCGGAGCGCAGCATACGCGCCAGCAACATCCCCGTCCTCATTGCGCGTTCCCCTGACGGAACACCGTATCAACATCCATTGATCGCACTCGATCTGAAAGAGCGAGACCTACATCCGCTTCACGTCTCAAAGTCGATGAAGATTTTTAATGGAACGCAGGCGAACATTGTTTTCGCCTATGACTTATATGGCAACTATCATCTGCTGAGACATGCAGGCGCCACAGATGCTGAACTGCAGAAATATATTGCCGAAGAAGAAGGCGTAGTGCGTCCTCAAGCCCAGTATATTCTCGAAAATGCCGGTATGAATCCGGCCAGCATGATACTAAAACCGGCGCTCCTCAACGCTCATGATCCGGTGCTGGAAGCAGCCTCAGAAAGAGCGGCGGACCTCATAGTGGTCGGAACAAAGCGAAAGCAAGCCTTCCAGAGATTCAGGACCGGCAGCGTTTCAAAAGCGATCATGCGGCGCGCCGGCACCGATGTCCTGGTTGTACCGCCAGAAGATCTTTAGAAATATGCATAGCAGCGACGCAAAATTTCTGCGGCCAAATGCGTAAAAGAGCATAGATATTAGAGTCTGTGCCGGGGCTGAGTTGAGTGTGTTGCAGCGCTGCCGTTCTGATTGGTTTTGTCGCGACAATCGAATGTGCATCATTTGTCCGTCCTGGGCAGACGGGGCTTGCCTTAATGATCAGGAACAATGCGCGATAACTCGCACGGGATGGAAGAGACGTCGCAACATGCCTGCTGTAGCAAGCAATAAATACCGATGAAGGATGTTGCGCGGCAAACTGACGACTCATTCGCAGTCCACACATGAAATCACATTAATAGCACGGACGCCTTTCCCGCCAGCGCCGCCACTGCGTTGCCGCAGTCATGACGCTATCTATTCCCCCGACACGCTTCTCTGGCCGTCGAGGCGGATCATAGCGACGCCGCAAGATTGTCCCTGCGACTATACCGGGCGCACCGCTTAACGACCGGTAGAATATGGAAGCGCGCCGAAAGCAAATGGGCGATGCTTGCGGCGCAGCAGACCGGGGAGCCCCAGAGAGTGATCGCATGATGAGCTTTGGCGTCATGAGGCGGCTTGTCGCCATGATCGCCAAGCCATCGCTCTGCGCGCGCCGGGACACAGCCTGCGCATTCGGACTCGAATTGACGAATGTCGCGCTCGGCGCTTCAGCGCCCGTGTTGTTAAAACTCTCAGTCGACGCCCTGACGAACGGAACGGCGCCGTTCGACCGTCTCATCCTGTTCATATGTGGATTCGTAATCGCCTGGACCGGAACGAACGCGACGACCGCCCTCAAAGCCGTCTTCACCTTGCGTATCATCGACAAGCTCGCGCGCCGAATTGTGCTGGACGCCACACGCTCGCAGCTTCCCGCGCTCGCCCGCCGGCGCGGAGGCGACAGCGCGCGCCTGCTAGGGATCATGGAGCGTCTGACCTTCAGCCTCCAGATCGTCATTGACGGGCTCCTGTGGCGCGCGGCGCCCCTCGCTGCGCAAACCTTCGTCAGCCTCGCCGTCGTCGCGGCGCTCGTGCCGCCGCGATATGTCGGGATCATGACCATCGTGCTCGCCGCCTATTTCCTCGCGGCGCGGCAGGGCGCGGCGCAATTCCAGGAAGCTGCGAGGAACGCCAACGCAACCGCCGCCGCGCAAAGCCAGACCGTCGGAGACATCCTCCGCAACGCCCGCCGCGTCGTCTTCAATGGAAATCTCCACGCGGAACTGGACCTGATCGGCGAGCAGATCGCCGCAAGGCGGAGCGCCAATGAACGCGTCTCGCGCCTTATCGCAGGCACGGCGTCGCTGCAGTCGGCGGTGCTTGTCGCAGGCATGAGCATCTTGCTTGTCCTCGGCGCCAGTGATGTTTCAGCCGGCCGGCTCACCATCGGGGACTTCGCCCTCCTCCAGGCTTACGCCTTCCGCCTGGCGTCGCCGCTCGGGAGCTTCGCCTATATCATCCGCCAGGCCGGCGTATCCCTCGTCAATATCGCCGAAGCGCTGGACCTCCGGGGCGATAAGGATGGCAAACCTTCTCCTTCCCCACCCTGCCCGACTTCGCCAGCTGGACGCGCGGAGATTGAGCTTGACAGCGTCAGCTTTCGATATGGCGATGACTGGGTGTTGCGCGGCGCATCCGCCCGCATCGCGCCCGGCGCCTTTGTGGTGCTCGTCGGCCCGAATGGGTCGGGCAAATCGACCCTCGCACAAATCATGGCCGGCCTCGTCGAACCGTTAGAAGGCGCCGTCTCAATCAATGGCCTGCCGATGCATGAGATCGATCCGGACGCGCGCTGCAGGCTCGTTCTTTACACGCCGCAAGCCATCGGCCTCTTCAACCGCACCCTTAGTGAAAACGCGCTCTACCCGCCGACCCTGACAAGCGAAGCCGAACTCACGCGCCTGTTGGCCGAGTGGCGCTTTTACGAATCTGGCCGCCCCATCGATCTTGAGCTTCCCATCGGCGAACACGGCGCGCGCCTCTCCGGCGGCCAGATGCAGAAGCTGGAGCTGGCGCGGCTCGCCGGAATTCGTGCGCCCATCGTCATTCTCGACGAAACAACCTCCGCGCTCGATCAGGCAAGCGAAGAACGTGCGGTTCGGACGATGCGGCAGCAGTTTCGAGGATGCACGACGCTGATTCTCATCACGCATCGCATCGCAACGGCGCGTGAGGCGGATTTGGTGCTGTTTCTTGAGAACGGGCGCCTTGAAGCGGGGGCGCATGAATCGCTGACGGGCGAATGCCCCGCTTACAGACGGTTTTGCGGTATGGAATCATGACCACGCGCGTGTAGGTTTGCGGCTATGCAGCTATGTCCGCTGAATCCTGAGGCTGTGTGAGAACGGCAAATCAGATTAGCGTTTTGGCGTCTCTTGGGAGGTCGAAATGCGCCGATTTGTTGAAGGAGAAGATCGAAATCAGCAGGCTCTATTACCCGCCTGCCTTGACGATTATATCGACGAGGAAAATCCTGCCCGCGTCGTCGACGCCTTCATTGATGAGCTCGATCTGCTGGCGCTTGGTTTTGATCGGATACAACCAAAGGCGACGGGCCGCCCAGCCTACCATCCCTCGACACTATTGAAGATTTATCTCTACGGCTATCTCAACAGCATTCAATCGAGCCGGCGGCTGGAACGCGAAGCGGGCCGCAATGTCGAGTTGATGTGGCTGACAGGTCGACTGGCGCCAGACTTCAAGACGATCGCTGACTTCAGGAAAGACAACGGCCCCGCCATCCAGGCGGTTTGCGCGCAATTCGTCGATTTGTGCCGGGAGCTCGGCCTTTTCGTCAGTGCAGTCGCAGCAATCGACGGTGCAAGGTTTAAAGCGGTCAATGCCCGGGTAAAGAACTTCACTAAGGGGAAATTGAAACGCCGCATCGGCCAGGTCGAGGCGAGCGTTACGCATTACCTGAACGCCCTCGATAACGCTGATCGCGAGGAAGTCGTTGCCGAAGAAAAAGTCGCCTCAATGCAGGATAAACTGGCGGGGATGAAAGCAAAACTTGCAGAGTTGAAACAGCGCGAGGCTGAAGTTCTTGCGTCCCCGCATCATCAAGTATCGCTGACTGACCCTGATTCCAGATCTATGGCGACAAGCCATGATATCGGCATGGTCGGATATAATGTGCAGTCCGCCGTCGATACTGAGCACCACTTGATCGTCAGCCACGAGGTATCAAACATCGTCTCCGACAAAGTGCATCTGTCACGGCAGGCGGCAAAGGCGAAGATCGCCATGGGCAGGGACACGCTCGATGTTTATGTTGACCGCGGATACTTCAGCGGCGTGGAAATTGTGGCCTGTAAAGCCAATGGCGTCACAGCGTTTGCACCCAAGCCGCTAACATCCAACTCACGGGCTGCTGGTCGTTATGGTAAGGACGAGTTTACCTACATCCCATCCGAAAACGTCTATCGATGCCCTGCCGGAGAAAAACTCACCTATCGCTTTGAAAATGTGGAAGGTGGGCGGACGCTTCACTCTTATTGGACAACGAAGTGTGAGGCCTGTCGTCTCAAGCCGCGATGCACTACCGGCAACATGCGACGGGTTAAACGCTGGGAGCATGAGAGCGTGATCGACGAAATGCTAGAGCAGTTGGACAAACGCGACGCCATGACCATCCGAAGGCGGACCGTCGAGCACCCCTTCGGCACGATCAAGGCCTGGATGGGCGCAACTCACTTCCTGATGAAAGGCCTCAAGAACGTCCAAACAGAAATGAGCCTCAGCGTTCTCGCCTACAACATAAAGCGAATGATCGCGATCATGGGCGTCGGGCCGCTAATAGCCGCGATCAAGGCAGCGTGAGGCCGCCGCGCCGAACTCAAAATCAAAAATTTACACTCGTCCGGCCGCAAACGTTTTTACACGGCCTCTCCTCAAAGCATGAGTAATCGGGCTTGGCGCCCAGCGGTCAGGCTCCTGTGGCAAGGTCAGTTTTTGACCTGCAAGATGGGAGATGAAGATGAAATACTACGTTGGATTGGATGTTGCGCTGCGTTCACTGGCGCTTTGCGTCATTGACGCCGACGGCAAGATTGCTCTCGAACGAGCGTTGCCATGCGAAATTAAAGACGTCGCTGATTGCATTCGTGATTTTGGCAAGCCCGTCGAAATGATTGGTTTTGAAGCCGGCACAATGAGCCAGCATCTATTCCACGGGCTGGTCGCTGAGGGTTTTGAAGTTGTTTGCATGGAGGCGCGCCAGGTGAGCGCCGCTCTGTCCGCCATGCGTAACAAGACTGACAAAAATGATGCGCGCGGCATTGCGCAAGTCGTCCGGTCCGGCTGGTACAATCCGGTTCACATGAAAAGCCGTTCCAGCCATTGTGAACGAGCGCTTCTCACCAGCAGAAAAACAATCCTTCGCAAATGCCTGGATCTGGAAAACGAAATCCGTGGTCTGTTCAAGGCCTTCGGCATTCGATTGCCGAAGGCGATAAAGCGGTACAACTTCGCCAAGCAGGTGCGGCCCATCATCGAAGCTGACGAAGGCTTGTCACATGCGTTGTTGCCGGTGCTTGATGCTCATGAAACATTGCTGGTCATCTTTGTGGAACTGGATCGACGAGTAAAGACGTACGCACGAAAAGACCCCGTTTGCACCCGTCTCATGACGGCGCCGGGCGTTGGCGAAATTACGGCGCTGAGCTTTAAGGCGGCTATCGATGACCCGACGCGGTTTAAATCCTCCCGCAATGTTGGCGCACACTTCGGGCTTACGCCAAGACGCTTTCAATCCGGCGAGATGGACAATCATGGCCGAATATCCCGCGCGGGAGATGAAGGCGTTCGAGCTAATCTTTATTCGGCGGCAAACTCACTGCTGACACGGTCACGCAATCCATCGAGGCTCAAGTCATGGGCTATGAAATTGATGCGTAGCAAAGGTCGACGTAGAGCAACCGTCGCGCTTGCCCGCAAACTCGCGGTCATCCTGCATCGCATGTGGGTTGCCGGGACAGACTTCCGATGGAACGCTACGGAGGTAACTGCATGATCTAAAACCTCACCCCGTTCCATCGGGATCGTCCTCACTTGGACGAGGTTGGTGGATGAAGCCGATTATGTCTGCTGCGCCTTATAATAAGCGCGACTCAAAGCGAGGCTCTCCACAAACCAATCCGGCACATGCATGCAGCCGCTTTTCATCTTACGAAGCGAACAGACTGCGGAGAGAAGCGTGACCCAAGTGAATACGAAACCGCGGAAAACTAAATTTGGAGCTTGACTGGACCCGCCGATTAGAGAAGCGGACA
>NZ_PJCH01000010.1 GCF_002943565.1 Hyphococcus luteus
CGCACTTCATTCCGGTGACCGCTTTCGATCTTGTTGTGTTCGGGGCGGCGGGCGATCTGTCTTTGCGCAAGCTCATTCCGGCGTTGTTTCACCGCTGGCGCGACAACCAGATTCCGGCGGAATCGAAAATCGTCGGCGTATCGCGCACGGCCATGGATGATGACGCGTTCCGCAAGCTGGCGATCGAAAGTTTCCGCAAATTCCATCCCGATGAGATCATCGACGACAGCGAATGGGCGGCTTTCGCAAGCCAGCTTTATTATGCGGAGCTTGACGCGGTCAAAGAGGGCGGCGAGGGCTGGGCCCGGCTGAAAGACCTGCTCTCCGGCGGAGAAGACAAGCAGCGGGTGTTTTATCTCGCGCTCGCGCCCGGCCTTTACGGCGCCGTCAGCGCCAATATCGATGCGGCGGGATTGAAGTCGCCCGGCGCGCGCATCGTTCTTGAAAAGCCCATCGGCACGGATCTTCAAAGCGCGCACGCCATCAACGAGGCGGTGGGCGCGGTCTTCGAGGAAGAGTCGATTTTCCGCATCGATCATTATCTGGGCAAGGAGACGGTGCAGAACCTGATCGTGCTGCGTTTCATGAACTCGCTCTTCGAGCCGGTGTGGAACGCCAACGCCATCGATCATATCGAGATCACGGTGGCTGAATCCATCGGCGCGGGCGGGCGGGCCAGCTATTACGACAAGGCCGGGGCTCTGCGCGACATGGTGCAGAACCATCTGTTGCAGCTTTTATGTCTCGTCGCCATGGAGCCGCCGCTCGACCTTTCGCCGGACACGCTGCGCGATGAAAAGATCAAGGTGTTGCGCGCGCTGCGGCCGATCACGAAAGACAATGCGCGCCAGACAACGGTGCGCGGCCAGTACGGCAAGGGCGCCGCGGACAGCGAAGTGGCGCCGGGTTACGCCGAAGAGTTGGGCGCTGAAAGCACGACCGAAACCTTCGTCGCCATCAAAGCCAATATCGACAACTGGCGCTGGAAGGGCATGCCGATTTACCTGCGCACCGGCAAACGCATGAAAGACCGGCGTTCGGAGATTATCATTCAGTTCAAGGAAGTCGCCCACGCGCTCATCAATGACGGCGGGCCCTTGCCGCCGACGCGCATGGTCATCCGGTTGCAGCCCGATGAGGGCGTGCGGTTGTTGCTGGTGACCAAGGATCCCGGGCCGGGCGGCATGCGTCTTCGCTATGTGCCGTTGAACCTTTCTTACGCCGACGCATTCAAGGCGCGCTATCCGGACGCTTATGAGCGGCTCTTGATGGCGGTGGTGCGCGGCGATCTCGCGCTTTTCATGCGGCGCGACGAAGTCGAGGCGGCGTGGCGCTGGGTCGACGGCATTCTTGAGGCGTGGGAGGCCGACGGCACGCCGGCTTACGCATACGCTGCCGGAACGGAAGGCCCGGCTCAGGCGGCGATGATGCTCGACCGGGACGGGCGCGAATGGTTCGAGGGCGTCTGAGGTGAAACGGATCGACTTTGCCTCGCGCGATGACATGGCGGAGCAACTTGCCGGTGATGTTGCAGACCGCTTGCGCCGGGCGCTCGAAGAGCGGGGCGGGGCGGCGATGGCGCTTTCCGGCGGGTCGACGCCGGCGGGCCTTTACGAGGCTTTGTCGAAACGCGATCTCGATTGGGCGAACGTGACGGCGGCCTTGGTGGATGAACGCTGGGTCGCGCCGGGCGAAGAGGGCTCGAATGAAAGTTTCGTGTGCGCCAAGCTGCAACAAAACAGGGCCGCGGATGTTCGCTTTGTGGGGATGTGGTCCGATGCGCCGACCCCGGCGGAAGGCTTGGCCGCGGCGGAAGCCCGCTATGAAACAGTGAAAGGATCTTTCGATGTGGTCGTGCTCGGCATGGGGCCGGACGGGCATACGGCGTCGTGGTTTCCTCATGCGCAGGGCCTCGGTCGTGCGCTTGACGCCGGCGGCGTGCGCCTTGCGGCGGTGAAAGCGCAAAAAAGCGCCGTGACCGGAGAGCATCTCGATCGCATGACGCTGACACTCGGCGCGGTTAGCGAAGCGCATTATATCTGTTTATTGATGACGGGCGTGGAAAAGCGAAGCGTATTCGAGCAGGCGTTAAAAGCCGGGCCGGTCGAAGACATGCCTGTTCGCGCGATTATCCGCATGCGGCCCGATTTGTCTGTATGCTGGGCCCCGTGAAGGGCTTGGCGAAGGAGTTTCTGTGGCGAAACTGAATGACGTTCTGGCGCGGGTGACGGACCGCGTGCGCGAGAAAAGCCGGAAGACGCGCGAGGCGTATCTGAAACAGATGCGCGCGGCCGCCTCGGAAGGCCCGCATCGCTCGCACGTATCGTGTGGAAACCTTGCGCACGCCGCCGCGGCCTGCGGGGCCGATGAAAAACGCGCGCTTGCGAAAGGCGGCGGGCCGAACATCGCCATCGTCACCGCTTATAACGACATGCTTTCCGCGCATCAGCCGCTCGGGGCCTATCCCGATATCATCAAAGAAACGCTTGGCGGCGTCGGCGCCACGGCGCAGATCGCCGGCGGCGTGCCGGCCATGTGCGACGGCGTCACGCAAGGTCAGCCCGGCATGGACCTGTCGCTTTTCTCGCGCGACGTCATCGCCATGGCGGCGGCGGTCTCGCTTTCCCATAATGTTTTCGACGGCGCCATGATGCTCGGCGTGTGCGACAAGATCGTGCCGGGGCTTTTCATCGGCGCGGCGCGGTTCGGCCATCTGCCGATTCTTTTCTTGCCTGCAGGCCCCATGACTTCCGGTATATCCAACGACGAAAAAGCGCGGGTGCGCCAGCTTTACGCCGAAGGCAAGGTCGGGCGCGACGAATTGTTGAAGGCGGAAAGCGAAAGTTATCATTCGCCCGGCACTTGCACCTTTTACGGCACGGCGAATTCCAACCAGATGATGATGGAGATGATGGGGCTTCATATTCCGGGCTCCGCCTTCGTCAATCCGGGAACGCCCCTGCGCGAGGCGATGGTGAAGGAAACGGCGCGGCGCACGGCGGCGACGACCGCGCTCGGCGAGGATTACATTCCGTTCTGCGACATCATCGACGAGCGCGCCATTATCAACGCCGTCATCGGCCTTCACGCGACGGGCGGCTCCACCAATCACACCATCCATCTCATCGCCATGGCGCGCGCGGCGGGGATCGTCATCGACTGGGACGATTTCTCGGAGCTTTCCGGCGTAACGCCGCTCTTGTCGCGCATCTATCCGAACGGCTCGGCCGATGTGAACCATTTCCATGCGGCCGGCGGCCTCGGCTTTATCATCCGTGAGCTGATCGAGGCGGGGCTCGCCCATGAAGATGTGATGACGGCCATGGGCGAGGGGCTTTCCCATTATGCAAGCGAGCCGCATCTTGAGGGCGGCAAGCTTTCCTGGCGCGCCGCGCCGGCGCAGTCCGGCGACGAAGAGGTCTTGCGGCCTGTGAGCGATCCCGTCTCCAAAACCGGCGGCCTCGCCGTTCTCGACGGCGATATGGGTCGTGCGGTGATCAAGGTCTCGGCGGTGAAACCCGAACGCCGCGTCGTCGAGGCGCCGGCGATTGTCTTCCATTCCCAGCAGGATCTCATGGACCGCTTCAAGGCGGGCGAGCTCAATCGCGATTTCGTCGCCGTGGTTCCCTTTCAAGGGCCGAAAGCTGTCGGCATGCCGGAGCTGCACCGGCTGACGCCGCCGCTGGGCGTTTTGCAGGACAAAGGCTTCAAGGTGGCGCTCGTCACCGACGGACGCATGTCCGGGGCCAGCGGCAAGGTCCCCGCCGCCATCCATGTGACGCCCGAAGCGCTCGACGGCGGCGCCATCGGCAAAATCCGCGATGGCGATGTCATTCTTCTCGACGCCGAAGCCGGGCGCCTTGAAGTGAAAACGGGCGGCGGTAAGCTGGCGGAGCGTGAAATGACAGCGCCTGAGCTTGCGGCGGAACGATGGGGAGCCGGGCGCGAACTCTTTGCGGGGATGCGCGGTCTTGTCTCTGGCGCCGAACAGGGCGCGATGACGTTTCAGCTTGCGGAACAGGTTGACGCCGATGACTGAGCCTTTTCTTGTCGCCGATATTGGCGGCACCAATGCGCGCTTCGCTCTGGCGCACATGAAAAATGGCGGGATCGCTGTCGAAGAGCTGCGTTCGTTTCGCGCTGAAGAGTTCGACTCCATCCGGGCCGCCGCGCACGCTTATCTTGAGGCCGTTTCCGTGAAACCGAAAACCGCCTGTTTCGCTGTGGCGGGGCCGGTGACCGACGAACAGGTGGAGTTCACCAACTCGCCCTGGGTGCTCAATATCGAAGGCTTCAAAAAAGCGCTCTGTTTGACGCGGCTTCGCGTCGTCAATGATTTTGAGGCGCTGGCGTCGGGCGTCGGCAGTCTGCGCGACAAGGATTTTTTGGAAATCAAAGCGGGCGCAGGCGATCCCCATGCGCCGACGCTCGTCATGGGGCCGGGCACGGGGCTGGGGCAAGCGCTGATTGTTCCCTTCGGGAACCGCGAGCGCGTCGTCTCGACGGAGGGCGGGCATGTCTCCTTCGCGCCGCGCACCGATGAAGAGATTGCGCTGATGCAGTTCATCCGGCGCGAGCACGCGCGGGTTTCGGTGGAGCGCGTGGTTTCCGGCATCGGGCTGGTCAATATTTACCGGGCGCTCTGTGAAATCGAAGATGTGGATTGTGATCCTATGCGGGCCGATGAAATCACGGCCGCCGCGATCAAGGGAACGCATCCGATCGCTGTAAAAACCGCGAATATGTTTTGCGCGCTTCTCGGCCGCGTAGCGGGCGACGCGGTGCTCGGCGCCGGCGCGCGCGGCGGCGTCGTGCTCGGCGGCGGCATCCTGCCGAAAATTCGCGAGCTGTTTTTGAAAAGCGCCTTTGTCGAGCGCTTTCTCGATAAAGGGCGCATGCAATATTATCTGGAAGACGTGCCGGTGCGGTTGATTATCAGCGACGGAACCGCGCTGCTTGGCGCGGCGGCGATGGCGAAGGGCGCCGAGATGGCGAAGGGCGCCGACAAGGGAGCGGGCAATGCAGATTGAAGAGATCGTCGATGCGGCGAGCGTCATACCCGTTCTTGAAGTCGCCGAGCTTGAAAACGCGGCGCCGCTGGCGCGCGCGCTGGCGGCGGGCGGATTGCGCGTCGTCGAGCTGACTTTAAGAACCGATTGCGCGCTCGATGCGCTGAAAGCCATGCAGGACGCCGCGCCCGATCTTATTGTCGGCATGGGCACGGTGCGGACGGGCGACGACATTGAGCAGTCCCTCGCCGCCGGCGCCGCCTTTCTCGTCAGCCCCGGCGCCGGTCTTTCCTTTCTGAAAGCGCTCGCGGACAGCGGCGCGCCGTCATTGCCCGGCGTTGCGACCGCGAGCGAGGCGATGACCGCAGCGGAGCTTGGCTTCAAGGCGTTGAAATTTTTCCCGGCGGAGCCCGCCGGCGGGATTGCATATTTAAAAGCGCTTGCGGGGCCTTTGCCGGAGATCATGTTCTGTCCCACCGGTTCTATCAGCGCAGAAAAGGCGCCGGACTATCTGGCTCTTTCCAATGTCGCTTGTGTGGGCGGGTCTTGGATTGCGACAAAACAGACAATCGCCAAAGGCGACTGGACTGCTATAGAAGCCAATGCGCGCCGAGCCGCGCAAATGGCCTGAGCGGCCGTCGCGGGGGCCGCTCGAAAATCATGAATCGTGATTAAGTTGAGTGCGCTCAGCCAGCTAGCGCAAAGCGCCGCCCTGTGTGACCTTTGTTAGCCGAAGCCGATAAACAGCTCGGAAACAGAGCATGCGGCGGGCTATTAAGACGGTCAAATAGGGAGGACCTTTATCATGAAATCGGATCGACTCTTTTCTGGGCGCGCATGGGGGCGGCAAGCTTGCCTGGCCGGCGCGACTGCGCTTCTGGCGGTCACCGCCTGCGCCGCCGAGAGCCAGGACGAAAAGACGCCCACGAGCCGCGAAGATCGTGCGCCGGTTGAATACAACCTGCCGGAAGTGAAGCATCCGCTGCCGCTCGAAACCAACGAGATGGGCGTTTACGGGCTTGAGCATTCCCACGTCATCACCGGCGACATCGAAAAATGCATCGAGTTTTATGTCGACCTGCTCGGTTTCCATCTGGTCACGGATGTGCGCGACATCGGCAAGGACGAGCTGATGAACGAGATGCTTGGCTTCGGCGGCAAGGCGTCCTTCCGCACCGCCATGCTGGCCATGCCGGGCGGCGCATCTTATGGCCGGCATGTGCCGGGGATCGAACTCTGGGAAATCAGCGGCGTGCCGCTCGATAAAACGCTTAAGAACAATCCGGCCATGAACCTTCAGGGCAAAGGCTACAACGCTTACCGGGTGAAAGACCTCGCCGGCCTTATCGAAAAGATGAAGGCCAAGGGCGTGAAGTTCGTTTCCAAGCAAGTCTTCATCAATGACGAAATCTCCGGCGTCTACGCCATCGACCCCGACGGCCAGATCGTCGAACTCGACCAGTTTCCGAAGCCTTTCGGCGAGAAATAAGGATTATACAATTTCTGCGGGAGCGGTCGGCTAGGCATGCTTCTTTAGAGGCGTCTCCGGCCCGCCGCTTCCGAAAATGACCTGCCCGTCATCATGAATTGCGATTTCAGTCAGCGTCAGAGAAGCCGTTCCAATCCCAAGAGAGTTGTGAAAACCTCACGGGAAATAACGAAAAAACCCGCGCAAAGGCCGCTAAGAAGCCGGAAAAGCGCATTTCAAGACATTCCATGCGTAAGCGCCTCCCGGAAGAGGAGGGGGATGGGAGGAAAAATGTTTATCACAAATCTCAATGCGAGAGGCGTTGCCGCTGGCTTGGCGCTGGCCGTGCTGACGCAAGGGGCGGCCGTCGCTGAAGACAAGGGCGCCGCCGCGGCGGATTCGGGTCTTTACCCCACGCCGCTGGAATACGGGCCGCCTACCGGCATGGCTTGGTTTAATCGTCCCAAGGTCGACGATCCGGAGCCGATCAAGCCGAACAAGGCCGGCGTCTACGGTCTCGAGCACACGCATCTCTTCGTGGCTGACATGGAGAAATCGCTGCATTTCTACGTGGATATTCTCGGCTTCGAACAGGTCATGAAAATCCAGGATATCAGCGAAGATCCGCCGATGAACGATCGGATGAACGTTCTTCTAGGGCAGCCGGGCGCCCAATACCGGCACGCCATCGTCACTATGCCCGGCGGGCCGAGCTACGGAACGCATGTTCCGCAGATCGAATTCTGGGAAATCAAGGGCGTGCCCCTCGACGAAACGATCAACGAGAATCCGACCGCGAATATTCGCGGCAAGGGCTACAACGCCTATATGGTCACGGATCTCGACGCCATTCTCGCCAAGATGAAAAAAGCGGGCATCCGTTTCGTTTCCGAGCCGCTCGTCTCTCCGCGCGGCAAAAGCATCTATGTCGTTGACCCCGACGGTCAGGTCATCGAGCTGAATGAGCGGTACAGCGATGCCGCCGAGTTGGAAGAATGAGGGCCTGAGTCAGCGTCAGAGTACTGAGAGTTTATCGAGCAATTGAAACAAAGGCGCCAGGTATCGAGCCTTGCTCGGCCTGGAAAGGGGAAGTTTGTCCGAACCGGAAGGTTCGGCGCCATGAGGGGCTTAAAGAATGAAGCGTAATCGGCCGATGATTGTCCGGATTGGTTTGGCGGCTCTCGCAGCGGCGGCTTTCGGCTGCAGCCGCGATGAGGGCGCGCCGCAGACGGATGTCGCAAGCGGGGAGTCCGGCGCGGAGGCGGCTGTCTCCGAAGCCGCCGCCGATCCGGTCGCCGAGGCCGCCATGCTCGAAGGCGACGGTTCGGAATGGCGCGTGCGCGGCGGCGGTTATGACGAGCAGTATTTCTCGCCGCTGACGCAGATCAATAAAGAAAATGTCGGCGAGCTTGGTCTTGCCTGGGTCAGCGACATGGACTCGACGCGCGGCCTTGAGGCGACTCCCATTGTCGTGGACGGCGTGATTTACGTCACCAGCACATGGAGCCGCGTCTTTGCTTTCGACGCCGTCTCCGGCGAAACGCTTTGGAGCTATGATCCGAAAGTGCCGCGCGGCATCGGGCGCATGCTTTGCTGCGATGTCGTCAATCGCGGCGTTGCGGTTCATGACGGCAATGTCTTTTTCGGCACGCTTGACGGGCGCCTGATTTCGCTCGACGCCGAGACGGGCAAGCCCGCCTGGATCGTCGACACGATTGAAGATCCCGACCGCCCTTACACGCTCACCGGCGCGCCGCGCGTGATCAATGGCCGGGTCGTCATCGGCAATAGCGGCGCGGACCGCGGCGTGCGCGGTTACGTGACCGCTTACGACGCCAAGACCGGCGAGGAGGACTGGCGGTTCTGGATCGTGCCTGAAGGGCCGGACGCGGCGCCCGAAAACGAGGACGTCGCAGCCGCGCTTGAGACCTGGCCGGACGATCCGATCTGGAAAGGCAAAGGCGGCGGCACCGCCTGGGACGCCATGGCGTTCGATCCGGAGCTCAACCTGCTTTACATCGGGACCGGCAATGGCGGTTCGTGGAAACGTCAGCGTCCGAACGATAAAACCGACAATCTTTACGTCTCATCCATCGTCGCCGTCGACGCCGACACCGGCAAGCTCGCCTGGCATTACCAGACGACGCCCGGCGACATGTGGGACTACACGGCCACCAACTCCATCATTCTCGCCGACATGGAAGTCGATGGGAAGCAGCGCAAAGTGCTTTTCCAGGCGCCCAAGAACGGTTTTTTCTATCTGCTTGACCGGGAGACGGGCGAACTTCTGGGCGCGGACAAATACGGCGTCGCCAACTGGGCGAGCCATGTTGACATGAAGACCGGCCGTCCGGTGCTGACCGAACAGGCGAATTTCTTCAAAGAAGACCAGCTTGTCTATCCGAATCCGAACGGCGCCCATGACTGGCAGGCGATGTCGTTCAATCCGCAGACAGGCCTTGCCTATATTCCGGCGCTCGACGTGCCATGGGTCCAGAGCACCAAACCGGGCTTTCGTTACTTCTATGACATTGGCGTGCCGGCGCGCCATCTCGAGCGCATGACGGCGGGCCAGCCGGAGGTGGAGAAGGGCGGCTTCCTGAAAGCCTGGGACGTTGCGAACCGGGAGATCAAATGGAAGATCCCGCTGTCGACGACGTGGAACAGCGGCGCGCTGACGACCGCGAGCAATCTCCTTTTTCATGCTTCCGGCGACGGTTATTTCAGCGCCTATGACGCCGAAACCGGGGAGCGCTTGCTTCATCTTTTCACGGGCAACAGCGCCATGGCCGCGCCTGTCACCTATATGGCGGACGGCGTTCAATATGTGGCTCTGCTCGCCGGCTATGGCGGCTCAGGGATGATCACCATCGGCGACGACGCTGCTGTGAAAACCTATGAGAACACCGGTCGTCTTCTCGTCTTCAAACTTGGCGGCGGCGAAATCCCAACGCCCAAGAAACGCGAGACGCCGCTCGGTCCGGCGCCGCAAAATGCGTCGCTGCCGCCATTGGGTGAAGACAAACTTGCGGCGGCTTCAGAGCTTTATCTGAATTGCGCCGGCTGCCACTCGACGGGCGGGGGCACGCCGATGCTGCCCAATCTTTCGCGCGTGCCGGAGCTGGGCAAAGACACATTCCGTTCGATTCTTCTTGAAGGAGCTCTTGTGCCGCGTGGCATGCCGAATTTCGGGGACGAGCTGACGCAAGAGGATGTCGACCTTCTCTACGAATACATATCGCGGGGTCGACATAACGTGCCGGTGGATAACGCGCGCTGGTACTAAGACTGCTGAAGAAACATGTCTGCCTGAACTAGGGGGGTAGGCAAAAAAACCAAGCAAGGGAGGCTAAAATGGGTGAGTACGGAGTGATAAAGAAAGGGGCGGCGGCGCGCCGTCGAATAAAGACAAGTCTGATGGCGGCGACGGCTTTGGGTGCAATGGTAGCGCTCCCGGGCCTCGCCCAGGCGCAGGACGAAATCGTCGTCACCGCGCAGTTCCGCGAGCAGAACCTGCAGGAAACGCCGCTGGCGATCACGGCGGTGACCGGCGAAGATCTGACGCAGCGCGGCATCACCGACACGCAGGATCTTGCGAAGATCGCGCCGAGCGTGAACTTCCGCTCGACGGGCCCTTACGGCGGCAAAACCATGGGCGCTTATATCCGCGGCGTCGGCGCCAACGATTACAACTTCAACATCGAACCGGGCGTCGCTTTTTACATCGACGATGTCTATCTCGGACCGTCATTCGGCCTCCTGCTGAAGCTGATCGACCTTGAGCGTGCGGAAATTCTGCGCGGGCCTCAGGGCACGCTGAACGGCAAAAACGCCATCGGCGGCGCCGTGAAGCTTATCTCGGCGAAGCCGCAGGGCGATAACAGCGGTTACCTAAGCGCTGAGACCGGCTCCCGGAATCTCCTGCGCTTCAAAGGCGCGTTCGATGTCGGTCTCGCCGAAGATCTGGCGATGCGCGTTTCGGCCTTCTCCGAAAGTCAGGACGGGGTCGTGCAGCTTCTCGACTTTGGCTGCGTCAATCCGGATTTGGTCGGCGACACGTCTGCGCCTCATACGGTTCGCGACGAGCAGCCGGCGCAAAGTTGTAAGCGCGGCACCCTCGGCAACAGCCGGGTCAACGGCGCGCGTATCCAGTTCCGCTGGACTCCGTCCGATAATTTCGAGGCGAACCTGTCCGGCAACTATATCGACGACAATTCGGGCGGCGCGGCTGATGTTTTGCTCTTCGTCGATCCGTCGGGTTATTCGGGCTACGAAGAACCGAGCATGCCGGGCGTGCCGTTCTTCGAGACGGTTTACGGCGTTCCTTACGACGAACGCTTCCTGCCGCCGGACAATTATTCGAGCTATGCAACCTTCGAAGACCCGTATTACGGTCTCGACTTCTCCCCGCAGGCGACGATGTTGACGAAAGACGCCACGCTGACGATGGACTGGGAATTGAGCCCGACTCTCAACATCCAGTCGATTTCGGCCTGGCGCAGCATCGCCGGCACTTGGTCCTATGACTCGGACTCCTCGCCGCTGGCGACGGACGGCGTTATCGACACGCAAAAACACGAGCAGTTCAGCCAGGAGCTCCGGATAAATGGCGCGTTCATGGACGACCGTCTGCACTGGACTCTGGGCGGCTTCTATTATGACGCCACCCAGCGCGACATCGGCACTATTCAAGCCGTGCCGTTCAACTTCGCGATCCAGGTCGACAGCTATCCCGAGCATGAAAACTATGCCGGGTTCCTCCATGTGGAGTACGACCTCACCGACGCCCTGACCCTGATTGGCGGCATTCGCCGGACATCGGAAGACAAGGTCTATCGCTTCATCGAGAACGATATTCCGGGCACGCCCAGCGGCGTTTTCCCGGGCGGCCTCGATGTGCCGGCGACGACCTCTTACGACCGGACGGACTGGCGCGCCGGCATTCAGTACCAGGTCAATGACGATCACATGGTCTATTTCAACGTCTCGACCGGTTTCCGCGGCGGCGGCTTCAATCCGCGTCCGGCGAATCTTCAGTCGGTGACGCCGTTTGGACCGGAAGAGGTGACGAGCTACGAAGCGGGCGTCCGCAGCGAGTTCTTCGACAGCCGCGTGCGCTGGAACAACACCGGCTATTACGCCAAATATAAGGGCATCCAGCTCAACGGCCGCATCGACTCGATCGTCGCCGGCGAGGCCTTCCCGGTCTCGGTGGTCACCAACGCCGCCGAAGCGCGAATTTGGGGCATTGAGTCCGAATTCGAAGCGGACGTGAATCAGTCGGTCTTCCTTTACGGTTCGGTCAGCTACACCGACTTCCAGTATCAGGACCTCGGTCCGGCCGCCGCTTTTGCGGCGACCAACGGGCCGACGCTGGATTCCACCCAGGCTTATACGCCGGAATGGCAGTTCAATCTGGGCTTCAACGCGACCTTGCCGTTCTTCACGGAATACGGGTCGCTCTATCTGAATGGCGACTACGCCTTCCAGTCCGAGCAATATCCTGACACGCGCAATCTCGAAGAGCTCAAGATCGACTCTTATGGCGTGGCGAATCTGCGCCTGACCTTCGTCGACAATGACGAAGATTGGGAATTCTCGGTCATCGGCTACAACATCACCGATGAGAAGTACTTCTATCGGAAGAACTACGTCTCCGGGAACTGGCAGATCAAAGGGGTTCCCGCTCCCGGAGCCGAGTGGGGTATTTCGCTAAAGAGAAACTTCTAGCGAAATTACGCGGGAGGAAGGTCCTTCCCCCTTCCTCCCGCAAACCGGCTTTTGGATTATGTTTCGTAATGACTGTGATCTGATAGGCTCGGGTACCAATAGGCGCTGTGCTGTGAAAATTCTGCCGCAACGCTTCCTTTGACTTAGGAGTTTGAGTTGCAACATAAGCTTTCATCATCGGAACGTGCGGACGAGTTGGAAGACCGGATGGCCCGCGAGCTTGAGGCCGGTTTCGAGCATGTCCCGATCCGCTCGACGATTTATCGTTCGGGCGCGGAAGACCCGACCACTTTCACGCATGATTTCGACAAGCTTGTCGCTTCGGGCAATCTTGGACTGATGGGGCCGGATCCGCGGCTTTCCGAAATGCCGGAAAAGCCGACTCTGATCGATTTTTTCAAACAGCGCATGTGCAACACTCAGCATCTCATGCAGAGCGCCAGGCTTGCCCTTAACAATGGCTATGGCGAGAAGGTGGCGTTCGCATGTCTCGTGCACGACATCAGCGTGACGAGTTTCATTTCCGGCGATCATGGCTATTGGGGCCGACAGCTTCTTGAGCCCTATGTGGATGAAGAAGTCGCCTGGGCGGTGGAGGCGCATCAGTATATTCGCTTCTATCCGGACGAAGAGATGGGCTATGAATATCCTGAAGCCTATATCAAATATTTCGGGGAAGACTTCGTTCCGGAGCCTTACATCCGAGAAGCTTATGAACGCGCCCGCAATCACAAATGGTACAGGACCGGGCGCTATATCACCATGAACGATGTTTATGCGTTCGATCCCAATGTGAGAAAACTTGAGATCGAGGAATTCACCGACCTGATTGGACGTCATTTCCGGCAGCCTGACGAGGGGCTCGGTTTTGACCACAGTCCGAGCGCTCATATGTGGCGCACGATCATGTGGCCGACGCGGGCTCTCTAGCCGTCGTCAGTCGATCTGAATGAGATCGGAACGGGGCGCAAACTGCGGCGCGAGAGGGCTCTTCACGATGATTTCCGTGTCCAGGTGGAATGAGCCGGCCGTTTGCGCGGCGGCGCGGGCGGGGGCTGTCCGGATACTGATGGTTTCGCGCGCTGTCGCTAAATTGGTTCGAACAAATACAAGGCGGTGGGGCCTCAAATGACGTCTGAGCAGCTGGGAGGAGGGGAGGTTCCCGCAAAACGCCCGTTATGGGTCGCGCTGACGCCGGATGTGTTCACGCTGGCCCTGGTCGGAACTGTCGTGCTGGCCTCGCTTTTTCCGGCGAGAGGCGGTTTCGTCGCAGCCACCGACATTGTCGGACGCTGTGCGATCATTCTTCTGTTTTTTCTGCATGGAGCCAATCTTTCGCGCAAATCGGTCATTGCGGGGGTGCGCGACTGGCGGCTGCATCTCATTGTTTTCGGCAGCACTTTCCTTTTGTTCCCGGTGATCGGTCTGGCGCTCAGTCCGTTAAGCGGACGCGTTATCGACAGCTCCCTTTACGCCGGACTTCTCTTTTTGTGCTGCCTGCCGTCCACGGTGCAGTCGTCCATCGCCTTCACTTCGATTGCGCGCGGCAATGTGCCGGCGGCCGTGTGCTCGGCCTCGCTGTCAAATCTCTCGGGCGTTTTCATCACGCCTTTGCTGGCCGGGCTTCTGCTTTCCCGGCACAGCGCCGTCAGCTTCGATTCCTGGACGTCGATCGTCGGCTCGATCCTTGCGCCGTTCCTTGTCGGCCAGCTGTTTCAGACGCGTCTCGGGCCCATTCTGGCGCGTCATAAATCGGTTGTCGGCATTGTGGACCGGGGCTCGGTGCTGATCATGGTTTACGCCGCTTTCGGCAAGGCGATGGTCAACGGCATCTGGAGCTCCATTTCGCCGGACCAGCTGGCGATCCTCGTGGGTGTCTGCTTCGTCGTTTTGATGATCGTCATGTTCGCCATGCGGTCGGTTTCGCGCTATCTGAACCTGTCTCTGGCCGACGAGGCCACGGTCGTGTTTTGCGGCTCGAAAAAATCGCTGATCACCGGCGTTCCCATGGCCAGCATTCTCTTCCCCGCCGCGTCGGTCGGCGCCGTGGTGCTGCCCTTGATGATCTTTCACCAGATGCAGCTCATCGTCTGCGCCTTTGTCGCGCGCGCTTACCGGCATGAGGCCGACCGCCAACTCGCCAGCGGGGTCAAGCCGGCGGCGCCTTAACCATTTTATTCAGTTTGCAGGCGCTGTGCGCTTCCTTATAAGGCGTTATCATAAAACGTTATGAACAATCGTGGTTTTGATCCGGTTTTGCTTAGATCGTTCCTCGCGGTGGCGGGCGCGAACAGCTTCACGGCTGCCGGCCGAAAATTGGGCCTGCAGCAATCGACAGTCAGTCAGCATATCAAGCGCCTTGAACGCGCCGTGGGCCGCCGGCTTCTGGTCCGGGACACCCATACGGTCACCCTGACCGCCGACGGGGCGGCGATGCTGGAATTCGCCCAGCGCATTCTCGAAATCGAAGAGCGCGCTCATGCGCATTTCGCCGCTTCGGCTTTACGGGGCAGGGTGCGGCTCGGCGTCTCGGAAGATTTCGTCTTGTCGCGCCTTGCCTCGGTGCTGAAGAGCTTCCGGCGGTCCAACCCATCGGTCGATCTGGAACTGTCGGTCGGGCTCGCAGAGCCGCTTTACGAAAAGCTTGAAAACGGAGAACTCGATCTTTTGTTTTCGAAGCGCAGGAAAGGCGACGACCGCGGCGAGACTGTCTGGCGTGAAAAGCTCGTCTGGATCGCCAGCGAGGATTTCGATTTCTGGGCCGACCGGCCGGTGCCGCTCGTTACGTTCCCGCCGCCCAGCATCACCCGTTCGGGCGCGATCGAAGCGCTTGAAAATGCAGGGCGCGAATGGCGCATCACCTGCACCAGCGGCAGTCTAAGCGGCATTCTCGCCGCAGTGGAGGCGGGGCTCGGGATTTCGGCCCAATCCCGCCATTTGACGCCGCTGTCGCTGATCGTTCCGCAGGACGGCGTGCATCTGCCCGAGCTCGGCGAGGTGGAATTCGTGGTCGTCAGCGCGACCCGCGCCATGGCGCCGCCGGTCGCCGCGCTCGCCAATGTCATTCTCGAGGGCGGGCTGGGGCTCGGCGACGTCGATATTCCCCAATAGACGCCGCCGTTGCGCCTATTTTTCGCCGCTGCGGAACGCCTTCATTTGCTGGTTTATGGCCCGCAAACCCTTTCTGGCGGCGCAATAAGCCGCCAGGAAGGAAGTCAAAAGGGTCCGATAGGCGAAGCTGCTCGGAATGGGGTATAGAGCGGTTGTCGGCGGCGGGCGGAAATTGTATGTCCTGCAAACAATTTTCTCACCGAGCCACAAGCAGACAGGACAGCATGACGGCGAAAATCATCGACGGCAACAAAGTGGCGGCGAAAATCCGCGACGAGTGCAAGATCCGGGTTGACGCATTGAAGGAAAAGGCCGGCGTGACGCCGGGCCTCGCCGTTGTTCTTGTGGGCGAAGACCCGGCGTCCGCTGTTTACGTCCGCAACAAGGTGCGCGCCTGCGAGGCGGTCGGCATTAAGTCCTATACGCACCGGCTCGATGCGTCGGTGACGACGGAAGAGCTTGTGGTGCTCGTTCATCAACTCAACGCCGATACGGGCGTGCATGGCGTTCTGGTGCAGCTGCCGCTGCCCAAGCACATCGATATGGAGCGCGTCCTCGAAACCATTTCGCCGGAAAAGGATGTGGATGGCTTCCATCTTTACAATGTGGGCGGGCTCGTTCTGGGCAAGGGCGATTTCTTTCCGCCCTGCACGCCTTACGGCGTCGTCAAGATGCTCGAAAGTGAGAATATCAAGGTCGAAGGCCAGAATGTCGTCGTGGTCGGCGCGTCGAACATTGTCGGCAAGCCGATGGCGATCATGTTGATGGGGCAGGACGCCACCGTCGCCATCTGCCACGCCAAGACGCGCGATCTCGCCCAGTTTACGATCCTCGCCGACATCCTCGTGGTGGCGGCGGGCGTGCCCAATCTCATTCTTGGACAAATGGTCAAGACCGGCGCGGTGGTGATCGACGTGGGCATCAACCGCCTGCCGGACGGCAAGCTTGTGGGCGATGTCGATTTCGAAAGCGTTTCGAAAAAGGCGTCTTACATCACGCCGGTGCCGGGCGGCGTCGGACCGATGACCGTGACCATGCTGCTTGAAAACACGATCGATTCCGCGGAGCGGATGGCTGCAAAGAAAAACTGAGAATTTCTAGGCGTTCCGCTTGCTCGGGCGGCGGAAGAGAAGCTCGACAATGTCGCGCGCAATTCGAACGACCGCTTCCTTGTCGATATCGGGATTGATGATGTTGCGGATGCCGAGCCCCTGGATCAGAGCGACGAAGACTTCGAGCCGCGCCTCCAAATCGTCAACGTCGACGTTTTCGCGCAGATAACTCAGCACTTTGGCCCTCATGTCCGCATTCATGTTGCGGATAGACGCCGCAATCTCGTCATTGCGGGTGGCTTCCGCGGCGATTTCCAGCATCAGCGTGGACCAGAACGGGTCGGTGTCTGTGGCAAAGCTGTCGGAGAGGTTTTCGATCATCATGTCGACAAGCTTGTCGCCCGCGTGCCGGTAGCGTTCGAGGGTCTCCAGCTTTTCGTCGAAATGGGCGCGGATCATCTCGGCGATGATCTGCTCCTTGCTCTCGAAATAGTGATAGATGTGCCCGGGGCTCATTTTCGCTTCTTTGGCGATCTGAGCCATGCGCGCGCCATGGAAGCCGCTCGCGATAAAACTGCGTTCCGCCGCCCTTAATATGCGTTCGCGGCGGGCGTCTGCGGGTTTCGCCAGGGCCTCGGACATGCCTATCGCAGTCTCCTCTCAAGCTTATTGCGCCGCACAAAAACGCTTGCCAGCGGCGCATTCGTCGTGTAAAAGAATATTTAGAATAAACGTTCATTCTAATCAAGCCCTCAGAAATTCTTACGCTTTTGGGGGTTTATTTCTGTCCTGGAGACCGGTCGAAAGCGCCTTTGATGCCATTAGTTATATCTATGATTAGGAACCTGAGTTTGCCCGTCATGGCTGCGGCCCTGCTCGTCGGGTGCGGCGGCGAACAAAACGCCGCCATGCAGCGCCCGGCGCCGGAAGTCGCCGTGGAAACGGTGAAGACGCAAACCGTCCGGCTGTCGGTGACGTTGCCGGGCCGGACGGCTTCTTACCGGGTTGCTGAAGTGCGTCCGCAGGTTTCCGGCATCATTCTGGAGAGGACTTTCGAGGAAGGCGCCGCCGTCGCCGCCGGCCAGCCGCTCTATCAGATCGACCCGGCGCCTTATCAGGCGGCGGTCGACAGCGCCGCGGCTTCCATGGCGCGGGCCGAGGCCATGGTTGTCGCCGCGGAAAATCGCGAAGAACGGTTTGCGCGCCTTGTGAAAGTCAATGGCGTCAGCAAGCAGGATTTTGACGACGCCGCCGCCGCCGCCAAACAGGCGCGTGCGGAAGTGGCGCTGGCGCGTGCGGCGCTTGAAAGCGCGAAGATCGATCTTGAACGCACGACCATCAAGGCGCCGATCGACGGGCGCATCGGGCGCACCCTCGTGACCAGCGGCGCGCTCGTCAACGCCAATCAGGCGCAGGAGCTCGCCATTATCAATGCGCTCGATCCGATTTACGTGGACGTCTCGCAGTCAAGCGCGGAATTGTTGCGCCTGAAACGCAAGCTCGCGAGCGGCGAGCTTGAAACGCTCGACGACGGCCAGCTTGAAGTCAATCTCACCCTTGAGGATGGCGGCGCTTATGAGCATCCCGGCCAACTCGCGTTGACGGAAGTGAATGTCGAGCCCGGAACCGGGTCGATCACCTTGCGCGCCGTCTTTCCCAACCCGGAAGGATTGCTGCTTCCCGGCATGTTCGTGCGCGCGGAAATTATCGAAGGCGCGCGCGACGATGCGATTCTGGTTCCGCAACAGGCGGTCACCCGCAATCCGCAGGGCGAAGGCGTCGTCTATGTGGTCAATGCGGACAACAAGATCGAGGAGCGGATCGTCAAGGTCGATCGCGCTATCGGAGACAAATGGCTGATCGCCTCCGGGCTCAAACCCGGCGAACGGATCGTTGTTGAAGGGTTTCAGCGCATCCGTCCGGGCGCCGAGGTGAGCCCCGTTGAGCTGTCTTCACCTGCGAGCGACGGCGCCGTGGCTGCGTCCAATTCATCCGGCATGCAGTAGCGGCGTCAGCGCGTTTAGAGGCTATCCCCCCGTGTCGAATTTCTTCATATCAAGGCCGATTTTTGCAGGCGTCATCGCGATTATTGCGATGCTTGCAGGCGTTATCAGCCTGCTCAACATGCCGCTTGAGCAATATCCCGACATCGCGCCGCCGTCGATTTCACTGAGCGCCGCCTATCCCGGCGCTTCCGCGAAAGCGATGGAAGACGCGGTCACCCAGGTGATCGAACAGCAGATGAAGGGGATCGACAATCTCAGTTACATCTCCGCCAGTTCGAACGCCAACGGCACGATGGCAATGACGCTGACCTTCGAGTCGGGAACCGATCCCGATATTGCGCAGGTCCAGGTTCAGAACAAACTCGCGCTGGCGACTCCGCTTCTGCCGCAGGAGGTGCAGCGTCAGGGCGTCACCGTCAACAAGGCGCGTTCTGGGTTTCTTCTCGCCGTGGCGTTGATCGACAGTTCAGGCACGCTGACGGAGCCCGACATTGCGGACTATCTGGCTTCGAACTGGCGGGATCCGGTCAGCCGCGTGCCGGGCGTCGGTCAAACCATGTTGTTCGGGTCGCAATACGCCCTGCGGATCTGGATCGACCCGTTCCAGCTGGCGAATTACGGGCTTTCCACGCAAGAGGTCGTCACCGCCATCCGCGCGCAGAACACGCAGGTGACCGGCGGCGAGATCGGCGGCGGACCGCACATGTCCGGCCAGCAATTGAACGCCACCATCACGGTGCAGTCGCTGATGCAGACGCCTGAGGAATTCGCCGCCATCGCGCTGCGCACGCTCGAAGACGGCTCGCAGGTCAGGCTGGGCGATGTGGCGCGCATTGAAATCGGCAGCGAGAGTTATAACCGGATCACGGAATACAGAGGCATTCCGGCCTCCGGCATGGCGATCCAGCTTGCGCCCGGCGCCAATGCGCTGCGCACCGCCGATGCGGTCAAGGCGCGCATTGACGAACTCACCGCCTTTTTGCCGCCGAACCTCTCCATCGTCTATCCCGTCGACTCGACGCCGTTTATCCGCGAGTCGATCAAGGAAGTGGTGAAGACGCTGATTGAGGCGGCGATCTTCGTCTCGATCATCATGTTCCTGTTCCTGCAGAACCTTCGCGCGACGTCGATTGTCATGATCACGGTGCCTGTCGTTCTTCTCGGCACATTTACGATTCTGCTCGCCGCCGGCTTTTCCATCAATACGCTGACCATGCTCGCCATGGTGCTCGCCATCGGTCTTCTCGTCGACGACGCCATCGTCGTCATTGAAAATGTCGACCGGGTCATGGACGAGGAGGGGCTGCCGCCGCGCGAGGCGACGCGAAAGGCGATGTCGCAGATCACCGGCGCCATCATGGGCATCGGCGCGGTGTTGTCCGCGGTGTTCGTGCCCATGGCGTTTTTCGGCGGCACGGCCGGCGTTATCTATCGTCAGTTCTCGATTACAATCGTCACCGCCATGGCGTTGTCGGTGCTGACGGCGGTCATCCTGACGCCGGCGCTGTGCGCCACGATTTTGAAGCCGCGCGATTCTTCAAATGAGCCCAAGCCCGGATCGCTCGCCCACAGACTGGCGACGCCGTTGCGGCTTTTCAATTCGGTTTTCAATGCGGGCGCGCGCCGGCATTTGAGCGGCGCCAGGGCCGTGATCAGCCGGTCGTCCCGCTTCTTCATCATCTTTCTCGTTTTGAGCGGCGCGACCGGGTTTTTCTTCTCTCGCCTGCCGACGTCATTCCTGCCCAATGAAGACCAGGCGCGGATGATGGTGCAGGTGCAGCTGCCGGCGGGCGCCACTTATGACCGCACCCTCGCAGTGCTTGATCAGATCAAGGCGCATTTGCGCCACGAAGAAGAAGAGTACGATACGATCAGCGGATACTTTACGATCGCCGGCTTCAATTTCGCCAGCAGCGGGCAGAATACTGGCATCGCCTTCGTGCCGCTCAAGGATTGGGAAGAGCGCAAGCGTAAAGACCAAAGCCAGGACGCAGTCATTCAGCGCGCCATGGCCGCTTTCTCGCAAATCCGCGATGCACAGGTCTTCGCTTTCGGTCCCCCTTCCGTGCCGGGGCTGGGCGAGGCTGGCGGCTTTAACTTTTATATACAGGATCGCAGCGGACAGGGACGCGAAGCGCTGGTGAATGCGCGCAATCAAATGCTCGGCATGGCGTCCCAAGAACCGACGCTCGTGGGCGTGCGGCCCAACGGCCTCAGCGAAGAACCGCAACTCAAGGTCGACATCGACCAGCGGCGCGCGCAGGCCATGGGCCTTGAGCTGTCCACAATCAATTCCACGCTCGCGGCGGCCATGGGCGGCGTCTATGTGAATGATTTCATCGACCGTGAGCGCGTTAAACGCGTTTATCTCGCGGCGGACGGGCCTTACCGCAGTTCTCCGGAAGACCTGAAACTCTGGCGCATTCCGAACGCGCAAGGCGAGCTGGTGCCTTTCGCCGCCTTTGCCGATATTTCCTGGACCACCGGCGCGCCGAAGCTCGAACGCTATAATGGCGTGTCCTCGACGCAGATTCAGGGCTCGGCCGCGCCAGGCGTCAGTTCCGGCGAAGCCATGATGACGATTGAGAAACTGGCCGGGCAGCTGCCCTCCGGCTTCGGCATCGAATGGACGGGCGTTTCGCGGGAGGAAATCGAAAGCGGGTCGAAGACCACGTTGCTTTACGCGCTTTCCCTTCTTGTCGTTTTCCTGTGTCTCGCCGCGCTTTACGAAAGCTGGAGCATCCCGATGTCGGTCCTCTTGATCGTGCCTCTCGGGGTCATGGGGGCGACGCTTGCGGCGCTCATGCGCAGCCTGCCCAATGACATCTTTTTCCAGGTCGGCCTTTTGACGACTGTCGGCCTTTCCGCGAAGAACGCCATTCTCATTGTCGAATTTGCGAGCCAACTTGAAAAACAGGGCCGTTCGGCGGTGGAGTCGGCGATCGAGGCGGCGCGGGTTCGCCTGCGGCCGATCCTGATGACATCCTTCGCCTTCGGGCTCGGCGTGACGCCGCTTGTGTTGAGTTCGGGCGCCGGCGCGGAAGGGCGCAACGCCATTGGCGCCGCCGTGCTCGGTGGCATGCTGACGGCGGCGTTTCTCGGTCTCTTCTTCACCCCGCTCTTTTATGTGCTTGTGCGCCGCCTTTTCGGCTCGCGCGCCGCGGCGGCGCCGGCGGAAGCCATGAAACCGCAACCCGGAGCGGCTGAATGAGATTTCCGTTTCTGTCATTGAAGACGGCGTCCGCCGTCGCGCTTGCGGTCGTGCTTTCCGGTTGCACGAGCCTGACCATGGTGCCGGATTACGAGCGCCCGGACGCGCCGGTCGATGATGCGTTCCCTTACAGCGACGCGGCGGCGACGGCTGCGCCGCAGCTCGCCGGCTGGCGCGCCGTGGTGACCGACCCGACGCTTGGGACGCTTATCGAAACTGCGCTTGAATACAATCGCGATCTGCGCGTTGCGGTTTTGAATGTGGAGCGCGCGCGGGCGCTTTACCGCGTGCAGCGTTCGGACAGCTTGCCGACCGTTAATGCAGAAGGAAGCTATCTGCGCCAGCGCATCGGGGAAAACGCCTCCATCGGCGCTGCGAGCGCGGCGGGCGGCGGCGCCCGGAGCGAGCCTCTCACCATCGAACAATATTCCGCCGAAGGCGCCGTCAGCGCTTATGAGCTCGATCTTTTCGGCCGCGTCAGAAGTTTGAACGCGGAGGCGCTCGAAACCTATTTCGCGACCGAGGAAGCGCGCCGGTCGGCGGAAATCTCTCTCGTCGCGGAAGTCGCCAATGCCTATTTCCGGCTTCTCGCCGACCGCGAGCGCCAGCAGATTGCGCAGGACACGGTGACAAGCCAGCAGGATTCGCTGACCCTCACCCAAGAGCTTGTGGACAACGGCCTTGGCAACGCGCTTGACGTGCAGCGCGTTGAAACCTCCGTGCAAAGGGCGCGCGCCGACGCCGCCGCGCTTGAGACGCAAATCCGGCGCGATGAAAACGCCCTGCGGCTCCTTCTCGGAACAGGCTTGCCGTCCGGGCTTAGCGAGACGCCGTCTTTGAGCGAGATCGACGTGCCGGAGGCGGCGCCGGCCGGGCTTTCTTCCGACGTTCTCCTTGCGCGGCCCGACGTTCTCGCCGCCGAGCGGCGGCTGCGCGCCGCTAACGCCAATATCGGCGCCGCCCGCGCGGCGTTCTTCCCGCGCATTCTCCTGACGGCGAGCGCCGGCTCGACGAGCAGCGAACTTTCCAGTCTGTTTTCCGGGGGAACCGGGGTGTGGAGTTTCGCGCCCTCAGTGTCCCTGCCGATTTTCACCGGCGGGCGAAATCTTGCGCAGCTGTCCGGCGCGAAGATCGACCGTGACATCGCCCTCAGCGAATATGAAAAATCGATCCAGGCGGCGTTCCGCGACGTTGCGGATGTGCTGGCGACCAACGCCACCCTGGCTGAACGCATGGATGCGACGCAGAAACTCGCGGACGCCGCCGCCGCCACTTTCAAACTCGCCGATGCGCGCTTCCAGAACGGCGTCGATGACTATCTCGCCGTTCTCGACGCCCAGCGCGCCGATTACGCAGCGCAACAAGAGCTGGTGCTGTTAAAACTCGAAGCGGCGACCAATGCGGTGGAGATCTACCGCGCCTTCGCCGGTTTCCCCGTGGCGGCGGACGCTGAGAACTAATCCCAGCTTTCCGCCGGCCCTTGGCGGGCTTTGCTGCAGCCGCGAGGGTCGCTCTTTTTCCCGAAAACAACTTTAAGATCGAGCCGCGGCCTTGTCTTGGGCGGACGACAGGCGTTTCGTTTCCCGTTAAAACCGCTTAAACGGATGCTCCGCAATGATAAGCGGGAAGTGAAACAAAGGCCGAACATGCCCGCGCCGGACGGTCATCTTAAAATCAAACGCGTGGCGATCGACACCGAGCCCGAAAACACAGTGTTTCTGTCACGGCAGTGCGCGGTTTATCGCCCGGAAGAGTTTCGCGCGCTGAAAAAGATCGAAGTCACAAGCGGCGGCAAAAGCCTGCTTGCGACCCTTTCCATCACTGACGATCACGCGATTACCGCGCCGGACGAGCTTGGCCTCGGGGTGCAGGCGTTCCGCCGGCTTGGCGCTCCCGAGGGCGCAGCCGTTGAGATTGAACAGGCGACGCCGCCGCGCAGTCTCGACGCCGTACGCCGCAAGATCGCCGGCGAAGTGATGAGCCCTGACGAGATCAAGGCGATCATCAACGACATCGCCGCGCACCGCTATTCGCCTATGGAGATCGCCGCCTATCTGATTGCGGCGGCGAGTTTCACCACTACCGATGAAGTCCTGGCGATGACCCGCGCCATGGCCGCTTCGGGCGCGCAGATCGACTGGGACGCGCCGCTCGTCGTCGACAAGCATTGCATTGGCGGCATACCGGGCAACCGCACGTCGATGATTGTGGCGCCGATCGTCGCGGCGCACGGCCTCACCATGCCGAAAACTTCCTCGCGCGCTATCACCTCGCCGAGCGGCACGGCCGACACCATGGAGGTGCTCGCCAATGTGGCGCTTTCCATTGACGAGATGAAAGACGTCGTGGAACGCGAACACGCCTGTCTCGCCTGGGGCGGTCACGTCAATTTGTCGCCCGCTGACGATGTTCTCATTACGGTGGAGCGTCCGCTTTCCATCGACACTCGCGAACAGATGGTGGCGTCCATTTTATCGAAAAAACTCGCGGCGGGCTCGACTCATATCGTGCTCGACATTCCCATGGGACCGACGGCGAAAGTCCGCTCACAGAGTGAGGCGGTGCGCCTGCGCAAGCTTATGGAATATGTGAGCGCCGAGATCGGTCTTGTCATCGATGTCGTCTTCACGGATGGCGCGCAGCCGGTGGGCCGGGGCATCGGCCCCGTGCTCGAAGCGCGCGACGTCATGGCGGTTTTGAACAACGAAGCTCATGCGCCGGCGGATTTGCGCGCGCGGGCGCTTTTACTCGCCGGGCGCGTTCTGGATTTCGATCCGGACTTGCGTGGCGGCATGGGACGCAAGCGCGCGCAGGAGCTTCTCGATTCCGGCAAGGCGCTCGCCGCCATGGAGCGCATTATCGACGCGCAAGGCCGCGCCGATAAACCGGCCTGCGCCGGGGAGCTGACGGCGGAGATCATCGCCACCCATGAAGGCGTTGTTGCGGCGATGGACTGTTTCCGGATTGCGCGCATCGCCCGCCTCGCCGGGGCGCCCATGGACAAAGGCGCCGGCATCGATCTGTTTAAAAAAATGGGCGATCCTGTGAAAAAGGGCGATGCGCTTTATCGCATCCATTCCTGTTTCTCCTCCGACTTCGAATTCGCCAAGGCGATGGCGCATGAACATTCCGGCGTCACGGTCGACGGCGCGCCGGTGCGAAAGAGCGTTCACACATGATGAAGCTGATGATCGCCGCCATGCCGGACGACGTCGCGCCCGCCCGCCGGCTTGAGAGGGAAACCGGCCTGCCGCTTTCGGAAATCGGCGTTCATGCTTTTCCAGACGGTGAGAGCCTGGTGCGCGCGCCGGGCGCGGCGGAAACGGTCATCCTTTATTGCTCGCTCGATCGCCCCAATCAAAAGCTTGTTGAGCTTGGGCTCGCCGTTTCGGCTTTCCGCGATCTCGGCGCCAAACGGCTTGTGCTTGTTGCGCCTTATCTTTGCTATATGCGCCAGGACAAGGCTTTCCATACAGGCGAAGCGGTGGCGCAGCGCTTCATCGGCGCGCTTCTCGCAGGGTGGTTCGACCGCGTCGTCACCATCGAGCCGCATCTTCATCGTGTGAAAAATCTTGGCGACGTCATGCCGGGAACCGAAACGGCGGCGCTCTCCGGCGCCGAGCTGTTGGCGCAGATGATCGCATCGGACGGCGCCCCGGCTGGCGTTTTGCTTGTGGGCCCCGATGCGGAATCGCGCGCCTGGACGGCCGCGGTGGCGAAAGCGACCGGCGCGCCTTTCATCGTGCTGCAGAAAAACCGCAGCGGCGACCGCGATGTCGAGATTTCCTTGCCGGACGACGCGGATGTTAAAGGCAAGCGTATCTTTCTTGTGGACGATATCGCCTCCACCGGCGCGACCCTGGCGGCGGCGGCGCGGCTGTTGCAATTGAAGGGGGCCGGCCGCATCGAAGCTGCAGTCGTTCATGCGTTTTTTAAAGAAAGGGATGAAGAGACTATGCGTGATGCGGGCATAGAGCGGGTGCGCTCCACAGACAGCGTCGCCCATCGGACGAACGCTGTATTTGTTGCGCCGCTTTTGGCGAATGCGTTGAAAGAGGAGCGCCGCTGATGAGCATGCGCATGAAGTTTTGCGGCGCGGCGGGGACCGTCACCGGCTCGTGTTACTGGATCGAACATGACAAAGGCGCCTTCATTGTGGATTGCGGCATGTTTCAGGGCTCGAAGACTTTAAAAGAGCTGAACTATGGCGACTTCCCGTTTCCGGCGGACAAGGCCGATTTTCTCCTCATCACCCATGCGCATATCGATCACAGCGGGCTTGTGCCGAAGCTCATGGGAAACGGTTTTCACGGCAAGGCCTTTGCGACCGACGGCACGAAAGATCTCCTTCAATTCATGCTGCCGGACAGCGGCTATATTCAGGAAATGGAGGTCTCGTATCTGAACCGCCGCAACGCGCAGCGCGGACGCGATCCGGTGGACCCGATCTATACGAGCGAAGACGGCGAAGCCGCGGCGAAAAAAATCATTGCAAAGGATTATCAGCGCTGGTTCGAGCCGGGGCCGGGCGTGCGTGCGCGGTTCTGGAATGCGGGGCACATTCTCGGCGCGGCGTCCATTGAAATCGAGATCGAAACGGGCGACAGCGATGAGCGGGTCATGCGCATGCTGTTCTCCGGCGATATCGGACCTGAACACAAGCTGTTTCATCCCGACCCGGACGCGCCGAGCAATCTCGACTATGTCATTTGCGAGTCGACCTATGGCGCGCGCAAGCGCCCGTCCTTGCCGCCGAAAAAACGGCGCGACTTGCTGGGCGGCATCGTCAATAAAGCCATGGGCCGCGGCGGGGTGCTCGTCATTCCCGCTTTCAGCGTCGAACGCACCCAGGAATTGCTGGCGGACCTGTCCTCGTTGATGCGCCACGACAAAATCAAGGAAAGCCTTGTCTTCCTCGACTCGCCGCTGGCGATCAAGGCGACCGGGGCTTTTAAGCGTCATGCGGACGAACTTGAGGATCTGGGCGAGGACGGCGATTTGTTTGACAATCCCGCTTTTCATTTCACGGCCAGCGTCGACGAAAGCAAGGCGATTAACAATTATGAAAACGGCGTCATCATCATCGCCGCGAGCGGCATGTGCGATGCGGGCCGGATTCGCCATCATCTGAAACGCCGTCTCTGGGACGAAAAGAACACGGTGTTGCTCACCGGCTACCAGGCGCCGGGCACGCTGGGCTCGATCCTTGAATCCGGCGCGAGATCGGTGCGCATTCAAGGTGAGGAAATTCTCGTCAACGCGCATATTCAATCCATCGACTTTTACTCCGGCCATGTAGACGCCGACGGGCTTTTCGACTGGATGATGGCGCGCAAGCCGGTGACACGCGGCGTCTTTCTCACCCATGGCGAAATGGAAGGCTCAACGGCTCTGCGCGACCGCCTCATCGCCGCCGGTTTCGATGAGGACCGGGTGATGATCCCCCGTCTTGACGACGAGGTCGATCTTCTCGGTCATGACGGTCTCGCCATGCGCGCCGGTCCGCGCCGCCTCGCCCATAAAGACGTGGTCGATCTCGACTGGCACAACGATCTCGCCCAGCTTTCCCTCGACATTCGCGACGCCCTGGAGGGGGCGGCGGACGAGCGCTCGCGCAATGTCATTTTGAGACGTTTGCGGCGCGCCCTCGAAAATGAGTAAGATCGCCGCCACAAGAGGCTTTACTTGATCTCTGTCAATCGGCGTGCGCCGCCGGCTGGCTACTCTCGCTGCAGCAATGGAGAGCGACATGGCGTTGAAATCGATATTTGTTCCGTTCTTTGAAGAGAAGTCGGCGGAAACGGCGTTTCGCACAGCTATTGCGCTGGCGAAAGAAGGCAAGGCGCATATTTCCGCCGTGCATATGCGCAGCCGGCCGCTGCCGCCCACCAATGTCTATTTTCCGCTGGGCGGGGTTTCGACAGAATTCACCGAAGGCCTGCAAAAGGCCGAAGACGCGCTCGCCGAAAAGCTGAAAGGGATTTTTTCGGCGCTGTGCGATGAAAGCGGCGTTAGCGTCATGGCGCTTGAAGAGCATAAAGATGATCATGGCGTCACCGCGTCCTGGACCGATGGAGAAGGAGATCTTCTGACCGATTATGCGCGTCTGGCGACAGCGTTCGACATGTCCGTTGTGGCGGCGGCGGGCGATGACGCCTCGCCAATGGAGGAAAGCATCGCCGAAAGCCTGTTGTTTCAGACCGGCCGGCCGGTGTTGATGTGCCCCGAAACCGGTTTGCCCGACCCGCTGGAGAAAATCTCCGTCGCGTGGAACGGCAGCCAGGAAGCGGCCCGGGCTGTCGCCGCCGCACTGCCTTTTTTACAAGGGGCGGAAACCGTGAATGTGGTCAGCGTGCGCCGGACCGGCGAGCCCTTCATCAACACCGATGACATCACCGCTTATCTGCGGCTGCATGGCGCCGGCGCCGTAGCAAACGAAATTGAAGTCACCGGCAATGAAAACGCGACGGAGCGGCTCGATGCGGAAATCCGGGAAGGCAAGCCCGACCTTCTGGTGATGGGCGCTTATTCACACAGCCGCTGGCGCGAAGCGGTGCTGGGCGGTTTCACCCGTCATATGATCCACGAGGCGAAAATGCCCGTCTTCATGGTGCACTAGCTTTTTTCAGCTTTAGCGACGGTCTCTTTCACTTTAAGAAAACTGTCGGGGTTCACGGAAATCGACGTGATCCCTTTCTCGACAAGAAAGCCCGCGAATTCCGGATAGTCGCTCGGCGCCTGCCCGCAGATGCCGACAGGAACGTCTTTGGCGCGCGCCTTTTTGATCAGCTCTGCGATCAGGTCTTTCACCGCGTCATTGCGCTCGTCGAAAAGCGGGCGCAGCCTGCCGCTGTCGCGATCGATGCCGAGCGTTAGCTGCGTCAAATCGTTGGAACCGATGGAAAAGCCGTCAAAGCGGTCCGCGAACGCATCGGCGAGCACGATGTTCGACGGGATTTCCGCCATCACATAGATGTCAAGGCCGCTTTGCCCGCGCTTCAGGCCATGGCGCGCCATTTCCTCGATCACCTTGTCCGCTTCGGCGAGAGTCCGGCAGAACGGGATCATCAGCTTGATGTTGGCAAGGCCGAGCTCTTCACGCGCCTTGCGCATGGCTTTGCATTCGAGCGCAAAGCCGTCGCGGTAATCCTCGTGATAATAGCGGCTCGCCCCGCGCCAGCCGATCATCGGATTGTCTTCTTCCGGTTCGAACGTCCTGCCGCCGATAAGGCTTGCATATTCATTGGTTTTGAAATCGCTGAGACGCACAATCACCGGATTCGGGTAATGCGCGGCGGCGATGCGCGCCACGCCGCGCGCCAGATGCTCGGTGAAATAGTCTTCCTTGTTCTCAAAGCCTTCGGTGAGGGATTCAATTTCGCGGCGCGTGTCTTTGTCTTCGAGCGTTTCGAAACGGGCGAGGGCGAGCGGATGGATCTTGATGAAGTCATTGATGATGAATTCGGTCCGCGCAAGGCCGACGCCGTCGCTCGGCAGGCGCCACCAGCGAAAAGCGGCCGATGGATTCGCCATGTTGAGCATCACATGCGTTTGCGTTTCAGGCGTCGCCGAAAGGTCGAGCTCTTGCTCCTCGAAATCGAGCAGGCCGTCATAGACATAGCCTGTCTCGCCTTCGGCGCAGGAGACGGTCACCTCCTGGCCGCTTTTGAGGAGCGCGGTGGCGTTGCCGGCGCCGACAATCGCGGGCAGGCCGAGCTCGCGGCTGACGATTGCGGCGTGGCTCGTGCGCCCGCCATGATCGGTGACGATGGCCGCCGCCTTTTTCATGATCGGCGCCCAGTCGGGGTCTGTCATTTCGGTGACGAGCACTGCGCCGTCCTCGAAATCGGCGATGTTCTCGGCGCTTTTCAAGCGGCAGACCTTGCCGCGGGCGATGGCGTCGCCGATCGCCGCGCCGTCGAGCAGGCGCTTGCCTTTGGATTTCAAACGATAGGTCTTGAGCGCGCCCGCCGCGTGCCGAGATTGCACGGTTTCGGGGCGGGCCTGCACAATGAAGAGCTCGCCTGTCTCGCCGTCCTTCGCCCATTCCATGTCCATGGGTTGGCCGTAATGATCCTCGATGCGCGCCGCCCAGCGGGCGAGAATCAAAAGCTCCTCATCATCGAGGACAAGGCTGCGGCGTTCTTTATCGGACGTTTCTTTCAGCGCCACCGGGCGCTCGCCGTCTTCGGCGTAAATGAGTTTTTGCTCCTTGGCGCCGCATTTCTTGCGCAGGATCGGCGTAAGCTTGTCCTTGTCCAGCAAGGGCTTGAAAATTTCGAACTCGTCCGGATCGACCATGCCCTGCACGACGGTTTCGCCAAGCCCCCAGGCGCCGTTGATCAGCACCACATCCGGAAAGCCGCTGTCGGTGTCCAGCGAAAACATGACGCCGGACGAGGCCTTGTCGGAGCGCACCATGCGCTGCACGCCGACGGACACCGCGACGTCGAGCTGGCCGAAGCCGTGATTGCGGCGATAGCTGATGGCGCGGTCGGTGTAGAGCGAGGCGAAACATTTGCGGCAGGCGTCGATGAGGGCGTCGTCCCCGCGCACATTGAGAAAGGTTTCAAGCTGGCCGGCGAAGCTCGCTTCGGGCAGGTCTTCCGCCGTGGCGCTCGAGCGCGCGGCGACGCTGGGCGTCGCGTCACCGTCGGCGAGCTTGTGATAAGCGGCGAGAATGGCCTCGGCGAGATCGCCCGGCATCTCGCCTTGCAGCATTAAGTTGCGCACCGTCTTTCCGACTTCGGCGAGGCTGTCCTGGTCCTTTTCATAGCGCGCCAGTTCGCGGGAGAGTTTGTCTTCGAGCGCGTTTGCTTCGAGAAAAGCGCGATAGGCACCGGCGGTGACGGCGAACCCGTTGGGCACGCGCACGCCCGCGGCGGCCATGTTCTGAACGAGCTCGCCGAGCGAGGCGTTCTTGCCGCCGACGCGCGCAACGTCGCCTCTCTCAAGTTCGGAAAACCAGGCGATATAGTCGGTCATGGCGTGTTCCTGTCTTCGTTTGAGGGCGTTTGCGCGTGATGGCGCGCCAGCGTTTCAACAACGTCGTCATCGGTAAGTTGCGGGAAGGACTGGTACCAGCCGCCGACGGACCAGAACGGAGAGGGGGTTGCGACCGCGATGACTTCGTCGGCGATTTTCGCAAGGTCGCGGACCGCTTCTTCCGGCGCCACGGGAACCGCAACGACGATTTTCGCCGCGCCCGCCTTGCGCATAGCCGTCGCCGCCGCTTCCATGGTCGCGCCCGTGGCGAGCCCGTCATCGACGATGATGACCGTGCGGTCTTTCGGCGAAACGGGCGGTCTGTCTTTCATGTAAAGCGCGCGTCGGCGTTCGATTTCTTCAAGCGCCGCCTTTTTCGTCTTCTCGATATAAGCTTCGGAAACGCCGAGTTCGGCGATAATGTCTTTATGCAGGATCGTCACCGGCGCGGCCCCGTCGACAATGGCGCCGATGGCGAGCTCTTCATGGCCGGGCGCGCCAAGCTTGCGCACGAGAATGATGTCGAGCGGCGCATGCAGTCTTTTCGCGGCTTCTTCGGCGACGGGCAGCCCGCCGCGCGGCAGGGCGTAGACCACCGGCTTCGCATCAGCAAAAGCAAGCAGCTTGTCCGCCAGCTTCATTCCGCCCTCACGGCGATCCGTGAACAAGAGATGAGCTCCTTTTCGCCCGCTTGTCTTTATATTCTTATAGCGCCGCCGGGTTTCAAGTTTGATTCTGGTCAGATTGGCCTTCCGCCGGCCCGGCCGCCTCTCGCGCCTGCAAAAACTCCCGCTGAATGATGATAAAGCCGGGCAGTAGCGGCAGCCACAGGGTCAGCCCGCGATAGATGAGCGTCGCCGTCAGCGCGTCCTCGACGCCTGCGCCGAAGACGGTGAGGCTTGCGATCATGCCCGCCTCGAAGGTGCCGAGTCCCATGGGGGCGGGGCCGATGGTCGCAGCGATAGATGCGATGGCGACGGCGACAAAACCGGTCCACAGCGAAATGGGCGCGCCGATCGCCTCTGAAATCAGCATCAGCGTCAGCCCGTCTATGGCGCGCGAGGCCAAGAGGATGAAGGCGAGCTTGGTGAAAAGGCTCGGCATGTAGCGAATGTCGTGAACGGCCGCGCCGGCGAACTCCGCCGCTTTGGCGGCGAAGCGATGCTCACGGATGAAAGAGGGCGAGAATGTCGGTTTGTAAAGAATAATGAGCGCAACGGCGATGGTCAGAAAAAGGAAGATTGCGGCGAAAGCCGAAACGCTCGCGGAAAGAGCGGGCGGCGCCTTTTCGGCAAGCGACAGCATGGCGAGGCTGACAATCGCGGCGATCAAGAAAGCGAGAAAATAGGCCGTTGTGGTGAACGTGAAAGTGCGGAACGCGATCTTGTCGGGAACGCCGCGGCGGGTGAGAGCGAAGAGGAAAAACGCAGCGCCCGAAAGCCCGCCCGTAGGCAGCGCCTGATCGGCGAAGAGTTTGGCGAAGGAAAGCGGCACGAGGGAGGAAAGCGTCATCGGCGTTGCCGCGCGGCGCAGAAACATAAGCCAGACAAGCGCGCTCAGAAGATAAGGCGCCGCTTGCGTCGCCACGGCCGCGAACATCGGTCCCGCCTTGGCGTTCGCCGCCTGCCGCGCGAAGCCGGTGATGTCGCTTAAATGCGCGATGAAGAGAATAAGCGCAGCGAGCGCGGAAAGCCCGATGAGCAGGGGAACATACCAGAGTCTGCGCCGCCGCATGGACGCCGGCGGGCCCCAAAAAGACGCCGCCGAGGGCTCCTTCATTTCTTTTGTCTTGTTTCTGTGATCGTCCACAGGGGCGTGCTCCCGGCGCTGGGTTTGCTCTTTACTCTATCGCACCCATATGAAAACTATAGGTTTATGATCAGCGTCATAGGATGGCGCGGGCGTGGTTAATAAGCCTCAACAAAAAAGGCGGTCCCATGAAAATTCCAAAGCGCACGACCTGGTTCCTGATTGCGGACAGCGCGAAAGCGCGGATCATCGAAAGCAACGGCCCCCACCAGGGCGGCTGGCGGGTGATTGAAGAATGGGCTGATGAGGACGCCCGAACGCCGTCGCGCGAGCTTGAACGCGACCGCCCGCCGCGCGGGCGTACCATCGGCACGGGCGAGCCTTTCACCATGGAAGGCCGGTCCGAACACGACAAGGCCGGCGAGGCGTTTCTGGCCGCCCGCGCGGGCGATCTCGCCGAGGCGGCGAAACAAACGCGCTACGATCAGCTTGTGATCGTCGCGCCGCCTTCGGCGCTGGGGTACTTGCGCAAAAAGCTGCATCCCGACGTGACGGCGAAAGTGATCGGCGTTTACGACAAGGATCTGACCAATGAAACAGAGCGCGAGCTGCACGCTTATTTCGTCGAAAAGCTCGAGCACTGGTGAGGCGCGCCTCTATTCCAGCGCCCGCTGTTTGACGCGCGCGCCGTCGGTGACGCGGTTGCCCGGATAGAGAATGATTGCGTCGCCTTCGTCGAGGCCGCTTTGGACTTCGACGGCGACGCCGTTATTGCGGCCGATCTCGATCGTGCGCAGGCGCGCTTTACCGTTCTGGACCGTAAAGGCCGACCACCGATCGCCGCTGCGGAAGACGGCGCTCGATGGAATGGTCAGCGCCGCCTCGTCCTCCCAGATGACGATTTTCACTTCGACGCGAAAGCCGTGACCGAGCCGCTGGCGCGCGTCTTCTGCGCCGGCGAATTGGATGACGGCGTTGACGCGCTGCTCCTCGACGCCGAGCGCGGAATATTTGGTAAAACCCCAGGGCTCGATCTTTTCGACCCGGCCTTCGAGCGGGTCGGCGCCGCCCCATTTGTCGATGATGACGCGGTCGCCGGGCGAGACTTTCACCGCATCCGTCGAGAGGAGCTCTGCAACGATTTCAAGGTCGCCCAGGGGATCGCCGATTTCGAGGATCGGCGTGCCGGCGGCGAGGACGGTTTCGCTTTCCTGCATGACGCGCAGGATGCGGCCCGAAATCGGCGCCCGTAAGGGCAGTGAAGTTTGCGGGTGCGGATTGGTTCCGGCCGCTTTTGCGTCCGCTTCTTCCGGCGTCATCAACATGGCGCGGGCGTTGTCGAGATCGGCCTGGCGCATGGAGACGGCGGCGCGCGCCGTGTCGAGCGCGGCCTCGGCCGACCGCGCGGCGCGTTCCGCCCGGTCGAGCGCGGCTTCGGCGACGGTGTTGGTCTCGCGCAGCTTGCGCGTGCGTTCAAGCTCCGCCCTTGCATAATCGGCGTCAGCGTCGGCGCGGCGCACATCGGCTCTTGCGAGCGTCAATGCGGCTTCGGCGGCTTCGACGGCGGCCCGCGCCTGTTCCTCGGTGCGCACATCGAGAACGGAGGGCGTGGTGGGCGTCAGCCGCGCAATGACGGTTTCGTTTTCCGTGACTTCGTCGCCCGGTTCGACTTCGACGCGCAGAAGCCGGCCGGACACCGGCGCGGAGACGACATAGGCGTCGCGCACCCGGGTTTTGGCTTCTTCATCGATGGTGACCATCATGGGCCCGCGCGCCGCCTCATCGATGTCGACCGCGAGCGCCCGGGGCCAGAACGCGTAAAGCATGAACGCGCCGACAACCACGATAGCGGCGGCGATGACCGTCGAGCGCGATTTCAGTCCTTTCATCATCTTCGCCATCAACTCAATCCCGGGTTTTCAATGCGCTCGCCATGTCGATCTTTGACACGTCCCGCTGGATGAAGGCGCCGGCGAAAGCCGTCGCCAGAAGCACGATAATGGCCGCATAGCCAAGCCCGTCCTCCTTATAGATCACAGGGATTTGGTAAAGATCCGTTGACATCGCCGTCGCCATATAAGACCAGATCAGATAGCCGAGCGCAGAGCCGATTGGCAACGCAATGATCGCCAGCGTCCCCAGCTCTCCCAACAGGACATAGCCTGTTTCGATCTTGGTGAAACCGAGAACGCGCAGGCTTGCAAGATCGCGTTCGCGTTCGATATAGGCGATGCGCGCGCTGTTATAGACGACCCCCGCCGCAATCACGATGGAGAACACCGTCATGATATAGCGGAAGACGCCGGGACCTTCGTCGATCATTTTTTGGAAATTCTCATAGGCCTCGCGTCTCAAGCTGACGCCGGCGACTTTCGGGATCGCCTTGATCTCGTTGTAGACCGCCTGGCGCATGCGCGGATCGATTTTGAGATAGGCGCCGGAGACGCGGTTCGGTTCTTTCAGCTGCCGGTTGAGCGCATCCATGTCCATATAGGCGGGCGTGCCGATCAGCGCTTCCACAATGCCGGTCACGGGAATGTCGAGGGTCGGCCGGCGGCCTTCGCGCACCTCCACCGTCAGCGTATCGCCCGGCGCGATATTGAGAATTTCCGCCAGCTGTTCCGACAGGACAACGCCATTGCCGGTGATGTCCACATCCTGCAGGTCTGAATCGACGGCGCGGTTGAGCGCGGCGTCTTCGGGAAGTCCCGTGATGCTCCCGAGATATTCGATCCGGTCATGTTTGAACATCACCGGCGTCGACCGGACCGGCTCGACCAGCGTGACGCCGTCGATGCTTTCGAGTTCGAGAATGGTCTTATCCGATAAAGGCTCGACGAAGCTGACAAAGACGTCGCTGCGGTCGATAACGTTGAAACTGACGTCGAGCATGTAGTCCGTGGCGTTCACATTGAAGCGCATCATCACGGACAGCCCCATGGCCGCGCCGATTCCGAAAGCGGTCAGCAGGGCGCGGGCCGGCTCTCGCGAAAGACGGCGCAGGATCATCCGGCTCGGCTGGTCGAGGAGCCGGCTGACGGCCTTTAAGACGCCATTGCCGCTGGCGAATTTCGGCGGCGCCGGCGGACGCATGGCGACGGCGGGCGTCAGAACGACGGCCGAGCGCACGGCGAAAAAGGCGCCGGCCGCAGCCGAAAGCGCGCTGATGGCGAGCGCGATTCCGAGCGTCGAAAAATCCGCGATGAAAACAAGAAAGGGGAAATGAAAATAGAGCCGGTAGATTTCTCCGATCATGCGCCCGAGCCAGACGCCGCCGCCCCAGCCCACAAGCGCGCCGCCCAGCGCAATGGCGAGCACGAATTTCAGATAATGCACGGCGACATCGCGGTTCGAATAGCCGAACGCCTTGATGAGGCCGATCTGTTCGCGCTCGGTCTGAACGAGCCGCGTGACCACGATGTTAAGCAGAAAGATCGACACGGCGACAAAAATGGGCGGCATGACGCGGCCCATGGTTTTGAGCTGCGCCAGCTCTTCGACGAGAAACTTGTTCGAGATCTGGTCGGCGCGCGAATAGGCGCCTGTCGCGCCGTAAGGCGCCAGAATGCGGTCGAGTTCGGTGATGAGAAAGTCTTCATTGGCGTACGGAGAAAAGGTCAGCACCGCTTCGTTGAAAGCGCCGTCGAGATCGTAGGCGGCCTCCATCGCGTCTTCATTGAGCCAGAGGGCGGCGAAACGCCCGTTGTCGACGACAAACTCGCCGGGCGGCAGCGCGTAAATGAATTCCGGCGACAGGGCGAGCCCGGCGATGGTGAATTTATGGCGCACGCCGTTCATGGTGACGGAAAGACTGTCGCCGGGCTTCAGCTCATGCGCGTCGGCGAAGGATTTCAAAAGCAGGATTTCGTCGTTGCGCGTGGGCGAGATCATCCGCCCTTCGGACAGGTGAACGCCGTTGATGGGCGAGACGGCTTCCGGATCGAAGGAGAGAACGCGCGCGCTGATCGGCGCCGACTCGTCCGGCAGCGTGACGAGCCCGCCGCCGCTGATCCGCCCCTCCACATCGTTGACGCCGGCGAGGGCGCTCAGCTCCTCGATGATGTAGTCGGGCGCGCGTTTGGCCGGCGCATACATGTCGGCGAAGCGGTAGCGCTCATAATAGGCGCGCATGGTCTCGTCGAGAGAGATCATCATGCCGTGCGACATGACGAAGAGCGAAATCCCGGCGGCGATGACGAAAACGATCGCCGCCGCCTGGCCCTTGATGCGCCAGAGATCGCGCAGGAGTTTCCGGTCGAGGATGCTGGCGAAAGCGAACATGAAGATCACCAGCTGATTTCGTCAGGGGAGACTTTGTGATCGTTTTCGATCACTTCGCGGATCTGACCGTCGGCGAAATGGATGACGCGGTCTGCCATCGCGGCCGTCGCCGCCGCATGAGTGATAATCAGGGTGGTCGTGCCGAGGCGCGTATTGACTTCCTGCAGCGCTTTCAACACCCCGACCCCGGTTTTGCTGTCGAGGGCGCCGGTGGGCTCGTCGCAGAAGAGAACCGTGGGGTTCTTGGCGATGGCGCGAGCGATGGCGACGCGCTGCTGCTCGCCGCCGGACAGTTCCGACGGAAAATGCGTGGCGCGCGGTTTCAGGCCGACGAGGTCAAGCGCGTCCATGGTGGGCATGGGGTCCGTGGCGATCTCCGCCACGAGATCGACATTTTCAAGCGCGGTCAGACTCGGCATCAGATTGTAGAACTGGAAAACGAAGCCCACATGGCGGCGGCGATAGGCGGTGAGCTGCCGGTCGGTCATCGCGGTAAGTTCATCGCCTTGAAAAAAGGCGCGCCCGCTCGAAGCCCGGTCGATGCCGCCGAGAATGTTCAAAAGGGTGGACTTGCCGCTGCCCGACGGTCCGAGCAGGACGACGAGCTCGCCAGCCGGGATTTCCAGGTTGACGCCGCGCAAGGCGTGCACCGCCGCCGGGCCTTCGCCATAGACTTTCGACAAGTCCGAGGTGCGAAAGGCGAGCTCCGCCGTTTTAGCCTTTGCGACGCTTTCGGACATGCTGGAGAGAGCTTCCTTCGATTGCGGGCCGAGCGATGATAGCATTCCGCCGCTTAACAATTTTCATCTAGATCAAGGGCGGGGCCGAGGGAAACCGGCTGATTTTGAAAACACCGTCGGGCTCAGCCCGCCATCATGCCGAGGCGGGGTTAAGCTTCTGAAATATATGCGCGATTTAAGCAGTCCTGCGGCCGTTAAAATGACAGCTGCGCCGATACGCCATAGCTCAAGGGCGCGGAGCGGAAGGTGTTGTAGCCGATAAACCCGTAGCCGGAGACGGCGACGTCCCGGTCGGTCAGATTGCGGCCCCAGAGCGACAATTCGAGGCCGACTGCATCGAGATAGAGCGTCGCGCTTGCATCCAGCGTCGCATAGGCGCCCTGGCGGCGGGCGGCGAGCCCCTCCGCGTCGAGATAGAAAGCGCTTTTGGCTTTGGCGTTGGCCTGGACGGCCGCGCGCATCTGTTGTGCAAGGCGCCATTCATAGCGTGCGGAAACGGTTCCCGAGAGTTCCGGCGCAAAGGGCAGGGGATTGCCGTCGAAAAGCGCGGCGTTGCCGGCGGCGTCGCTTTCCTGATTTATCTCGGTTGCGAGCCAGGTGAAACTTGCGGCGAGATCGAGCCCGCGCGCCGGCGACCAGCTTCCATCGGCGTCGAAACCGTAAGAAACGGCGGCGTCGAGATTGGAAAGCGAGTTCGAAATGATGCGCCCGCCATCCGGCAGGGGGAAGTCGACGAAGATGCGCGCCTGCGGATCGTTATAATCTTGAAAGAACAACGCCGCATTGAAGGCGAAATCATCGCCTGCGCGGGTTTTGAGGCCGAGTTCGTAAGCCTTCACCGTTTCCGCGCCGAAGAGGCCTTCATCGCTCCAGTGCGCTGCATTGTTCTGGACCTCGCCGTTAAAGCCGCCGCTTTTATAACCGCTGGAAAAAGAGGCGTAGACGGATGTTTCGTCGCTGAACGCGTAACGCAAAGCGGCGTTGCCGGTGAAACGGTTTTCCTCGATGCGGTTTTCGCCAATGGCGGGGCCGAGGCTGTCGCGATTGTTGAAGCCTTGCGCGCCGTCATCGAAGAAATGAAGGCCGTAGCCGTCGCCCTCGATGTTTTCATACGTGTAGCGTCCCCCAAGCGTCAGCGTCAGGCGCTCGTCAAGCGCGATGTCGTTATGGGTGAACAGCGCGAAGGTCTCCCGCGTCTGTTCGATATGCGTGAGAAGAGACAGCGCTGTGCCGGGCGAGGCGGGGGCCGGGCCGACGCGGCCCGCAGCGCCGACATAAGGACAGGTTCCGAGCAGCGTGTCGGGATCCAATTGGCCGCACCAGATGAGATAATCCTGGGAAAAGTCCTCCCAGGCGCCATGGGCGCCGATCAAAAGATTCACCCGGCCGATTTCGGTTTGCGCGCGCAGCTCCTCGCTTACTTGGCGGAAATCCCGGTCGTAATGAAGATTGGCGTTGAGACTGGGAACGCCGAAAGGCGCAGGCGTTCCGTCAAAGTCGAACCCGTAATCTTGGGTATAGCCTTCAAAGGCTGTAAGCGAATAAAGCGACCAGCGGCTCAGCTGCGCCGTTCCTTCCAAAGATGCGCCGAAGAAGGCGTTGTCCGTATTCTGAACGCCGTCGCCTTCGGAGGAAATTTCATGTTTGCCGAGATCGAGGCTGTCATTCAAGGGCGTCGCGTTGACGCCGTTGTCTTCTTCGTAGTGGCCGCGCAAGAGGAGCGCGGCGTCGTCGTCGAGTTCGTAAAGCAATGAAGCGCGCAGGCCGAATTCGTCGCGCACGCCGCCTGCGTCCTCAGGTCCCCTGGGAATCGCGGGATCGCTTTGGACGTTGTCGAGCGTCGGCTCTTCGGAAAGATAGCGCCCGGCGATGCGCGCCGAGAGCCGGTCCGTCAACACCGTTCCAACGGCGCCGGCGAGATCGATCCGGTCGAAACGGCCATAAGAGGCGCGCAAATAAGAGTGCTGATCCTGCGAGGGACGGGCGGTGAGAAAGTTGATGGCGCCGGATGAGGCGTTGCGCCCGTAAAGGGTTCCTTGCGGGCCTTTCAGCACTTCGATGCGGTCGAGGTCGTAAAGGAAAAGGCTCGTCTGCACATTCGTGGCGAGGAATACGCCGTCGGCGTAAACAGCGGCGGCGGTGGGCGTCAGCGCCTGATGGTCGACGGCGCCGATGCCGCGGATCTGAAAAGCGATCTGCGAGCCGTTGGCCACGGCCGCTTCGACGCCGGAAAGATAACGCGTCGCGTCTTCCGCGCCGTTCAGCGTCTCGGCTGCGTTCAGACGCGCGCCTGTGATCACATTAACGCTTGCGGGAATGTCTTCAAGCCGCTGCGCCCGGCGCGTCGCCGTCACGACGAGTTCGTCCGGTTTGTTGAAGGCTGAAGCGGGGCCGGAACAAGAAAGAGAAAAACTAATCAGTAAAGTGAGAATCGGTGAACGATGCGACACAATCAATGAACCTTAAAGGTAAAACAATAGCTGACGCCTATGCCTTCATCTGCAGGGCGGATCAACAGTTTTGATCCTCTGATGGCGATAAAACGAAAAATGTTTAGAGGCGCTGCGCCTTTGCTGATGCGACGCATCAAACAAAACCGGCCCCGCCGCAGCGGGGCTGACGCCATTCGCGTTTGAAGCGAGAATCAAAATTCCGCGCACAGCTTTAAGTCGTAAAAGCCGCCGAGGAAATCCGCGGGCGCGATCGGCGGACCAGCCTTATGAAGAGCGCACACGGTTGACCGAATTGTTTCAACCTCGCCAATCTCCGGCATGCGTTTTGGGCGGCTTGAAGACGCCGACAGGCCGTCGCGCGCTGCAAAATTTTTAAAGCTCAACTTATCTTTTTTGTAAGGCTGCGCACCGACTGCGCACATTCAGCGTTCTGGACCGCCCGGAGTACAGATTAAGTCAAATTGTCCGGCGCTTTTATACGTCCTCTTACCGGCGCGCCGCCTATTTCCTCAAGCGAAGGCAGGTATTGGGCGAGATGATGCGTGTGCGTGGTCCTTACAAAATGACGCGGATAGGCGCCGTGTGTTCAGCGGCGTTTCTTCTTTTGTCTGCATGTTCCGGGTCCGGCGATGAGAGCGAGGCGCCGCCGGAAACATCTGCGCCGCCTCCGGCGTCGAGCGCGATGACGACGGAGGAGGCTTCGCGATTTCTGTCGCAGGCGACGTTCGGCCCTTCTGAAGACGATATCGACGCGCTCGCCGCGTCGGGCGTGTCGGCCTGGCTTAAAGCGGAATTCGACAAGCCTCAGGAGTCGATCCTGCAGGACGTTCTCATTGCGGAGGCTTCTGGCGTGGATGTCGGTCCGGATGCGCTTGCCGAAGCGTTCTGGACCCGCGCGATCCTGAGCGACGATCAGTTGCGCCAGCGCGTCGGGTATTCGCTGTCGCAAATTTTCGTGGCGTCTTTCACCGACTCCCAGCTCGCCGATCATCCGGTGGCGATGGCGAACTATATGGACATCATGTCTGCAGGCGCTTTCGGCAATTTCCGCCAGACGCTGGAGAACGTCACCTACAGCCCCGCCATGGCGATCTTCCTGACCTATCTGCAAAACCAGAAAGCCGATGAAGAAGGCGAAGTCGTCCCCGACGAAAACTACGCCCGCGAAGTCATGCAGCTTTTCACCATCGGCCTTCTGGAGCTTGAGCCGGACGGCGAAGTGCGCCTCGACGGCTCAGGCGATCCCATTGAAACCTACACCAATGACGATGTGACGGAGCTGGCCAAGGTTTTCACCGGGCTTAGCTGGGCCGAGCGCGGCTATTTTCTCGGCGACGCGCAAACGCTCGAGTCCGAATATCTGCCGCTCGTCATGTTCGAAGAGCAGCATTCGCCAAAGGCCAAAAGCTTTCTCGGCACGACGATCCCGCCCAATACGCCGGGCGATCAGAGCATCGCCATTGCGCTTGATGCGCTTTACAATCACCCAAACACGCCGCCTTTCATTTCACGCCAGCTCATTCAGCGCCTGGTGACCAGCAATCCGAGCCGCGGCTATGTCGGCCGCGTGGCGGCGGCCTTCCGCAGAGGCCGGTTCGAGCTGCCGGATGGAAGCCGGGTCGGAAACGGCGCGCGCGGCGACATGCGCGCCGTCGTGGCGGCGATCCTTCTCGATCCGGAAGCGCGCGATCCGGACAACATGACCGATCCGAATTTCGGCAAGCTGCGCGAGCCGGTTTTACGCTTCACCCATTGGGCGCGCGCTTTCGGGGTCGATGAAACAGATACGGACGGCGCCGAAATCCTGCGCAACACCTCGGCGCCGTCGCGGCTCGCCCAGCAGGCTTACCGCTCTCCTTCCGTGTTCAACTTTTACCGGCCGGGATTCGTGCTGCCGGGCTCTGAAACGGCGGCGGCGGGGCTCGTCGCGCCGGAGCTTCAGATCACGACGGGCTCGAGCATCACCGGTTACGCCAACTTCATGGAAGGCTTCATCCTCCAGAATGTTTCCGATGAAACCTATGTGCCGGATTACTCTGCGGAGATCGCGCTTGCGGACGACGCCGCAGCGCTGGTCGATCATCTCGACCGCATTCTGACTTACGGAACGCTCAGAGATGAAAGCCGCAGTCGCATTATCCAGGCGGTGAACTCCATTCAGGGCGATCAGGAAAATCGTGTGGAAGCGGCCATCCTCATGATGATGACGTCCGCCGACTACATCGTGCAGCGTTAAGCGAAGGGGCGGGACAATGAATCCCTCAAGACGGCATTTTCTGAAAACGGCGGCGGCGCTTTCCATGACCGGCGGCGCCGGCTTTGCGCTCGACCTTGCGCGTTTCAACGCCTTTGCAGCGCAAACAGGCGGCTATCGCGCCCTCGTATGCGTGTTTTTGTTCGGCGGGATGGACTGCCACGATACGGTGATCCCCTACGATACGACCAATTACAATCGTTATGCCGATATTCGCAGTTCTTTGTTCAATAGGTATGACGATCTTGAGGGCGGCTCCACGCGCGCGCGCGACCGCCTTTTGCCGATGACGCTTGCGAATGCGTCGGATTTCGGCGGGCGCCAGTTCGCGCTGCCGCCGGAACTCGGTCCTTTGCATGAACTGATGGACGAGAACGCCTGTTCGATCGTCTCGAATGTCGGGCCTCTTGTGGTTCCGGTCACGCGCGACGATTACCAAAACCGGTCGGCGCCGCTGCCGCCGCGCCTGTTTTCCCATAACGACCAGCAGTCGGTCTGGATGGCTTCGCAGCCTGAAGGCGCGCGTTTCGGCTGGGGCGGGCGTCTCGCCGATGTCATGCTTGAGGCCAACGCCAATCAGGATTCGACTTTCACCGTCGTCTCGACTTCCGGCAACCAGGTGTTTCTGTCCGGTCAGCTGGCGGGCCAGTTCGAGGTCGGCTCCAACGGTCCCGCCGTCATACGCGGCATCGACGATGACAACTATCTTTCTTCCGACGCCTTGCCCGCGCTTTATGAATCGCATCTGCGCGCGCAAAACGAAACGCTTTCCAATCTTCTGCAGCGCGATTACGCAAGCGCCGTCAACAGATCCATCGACGCCAACCGCACGCTGGCCGAATCGTTCGAGGCGCCGGCGCCTTTTGCGACGGTTTTCCCGCAGAACTACCTCGGTCAACAGCTTCAGGTGGTTGCGCGCGTTATCGCGCAGCGCGCCGTGCTGGGCGTCAATCGCCAGATCTTTTTTGTCGGGATCGGCGGGTTCGACAGCCATTCTGGACAGGCGAATTCTATTCCTAACCGTCATGGCGAGATCGCTTCTGCGATGCGCGCCTTTTACGACGCGACCGTGGAGATGGGCGTCGGCAACGACGTGACGGCTTTCACCGCGTCGGATTTCGGACGCACGCTGACCGTCAATCGTGACGGAACCGATCATGGTTGGGGGGCGCATCACCTCGTCGTGGGCGGCGGGCTCGCCGGCTCTCGCATGCACGGGACTTTCCCCGAGCCGGTGCTCGAGCATGCTTACGACTCGGGCAACGGCCGCCTCATTCCGACGACGTCGGTAGACCAGTTCGCCGCAACGTTCGGGCGCTGGTTCGGTCTCAACGATACGGAGCTCGACGACGCGCTGCCGGGCTTAAGCAATTTTTCGACGAGAGACATCGGTCTTTTCACCGGCGCAGCGATCTGACGCGCGAAAGGCCAGGGAACGCGAAACAGGGGCGACGCATGAACATCAAACCAGCGCTTATGGCGAGCGCAGCAGCGCTCAGCTTTGCGACGGCGGCGGCGGCGGACGATCCGTTGGTCTCGCCGCCGGGCCTGTTGCGCGACCGGCCCCTTGAAGACATGACCGAATGGGAAAAGCCGGCGGCGGGAACATCGATCAGCGCGAATGATTACGTCGACAATTACGCCAATGACGCCGGCGGCGCCTTCTTTTTTGCGCCGGGCGTTTCCGTCAACAATCTCGATCTCGCTGAACCGCGCATCGTCATTCGCGGCTTCACCATGGGCAACAGGACCCACCGCGCGACGGTGAATGTCTTCCGCGACGGCGCGCCTTTGACCGACATTCACGGCGATACGCATCTTGCTGAAGTCGATCTTCTGGCCGTGTCCGAGGTGAGCGTCTTGCGCGGCGGCGGCGGCGATCTCAAATATGTCGGCGACAATCTCGGCGGCGCCGTCAATTTCATTTCGCCGACCGGCCGCACGGCGCGCGCGCCGCGCGCCGTCCGTTTCGACGCCGGCGCGACAAAAGACGGCAAGCCCGGCGGCCAGGCGCATGCGGAACTCGCCGCCGCCGCGGGCGCGCTTGATTATTTCGCCAGCGTCACTGGGCGCTACGAGACCGGTTTCCGGGACAACAACCAGCGCATCGACGCGCTCTTTTATGGCAATATCGGTTACGAATTCTCGCCGGGATTTCGCACGCGCTTCTTCATCGACGCCTCGCGCAGCGACGACGAATATGCCGGCGGCCTCAACGAGGCGCAGCTCGCCGACGATATTTCACAGGACATGCCCGCAATCACGCTGGGCCCGCTTTTCCCGGGTGGCCCGATCATCGAATTCGCCGGCGGCGCCGACGACAGCGAAATCGGCCGCAAACTGACGACGGCGCGCCTCGCCAATGTCACCAATTTTGATCTTTTCGGAGTCGCATTCGAAGGGGGGGGACATTATCTGCGCCGCGACGTCCTGGCGCCGCAGATCGATTTCGCCGGCGTTCTCGATTCGAACGGCGGCGAATGGGGCGTCAACCTGGCGGCCCGCCGCAAGGTGCGGCTGTGGATATTCGATACGGATCTGCGCCTTGGCGGGACTTATGGGTCCGGTTCGAAAGACGTCGACTGGTATGAAAATCTCGACGGTGAAAAAGGCGACCTCGCTGCGGCGACGATCCAGAAGTCGAAAAAGATTACGGGGTTTGTCGAAGCGGCGGTCAGCCCGATCAGCAAGCTTGTGGTCGATCTCGGCGTCAAATTCGTCAAGACCGAGCGCACGCTCACCGTCGACGGCGATCCGGATTCGGAGACCTACACCGGCGTCGCCGCCCGCGGCGGCGTAACTTACCAGCTTGCGAAAGCGCTGCAGGTTTTCGCCAACGCCGCGCGCAGCTATGAGCCGCCTTCATTTGGCGAGCTTGTCTCCGGCGATCCGGAAGACATCATCGGCCTCGAAGAGCAGGATTCCTTTTCCTATGAGGGAGGCCTCAGAGGCCGCATTAATGACTGGGTCGGTTGGGAGGTCGCCTATTTCAACACCAGCATTGAAGGCGAGATCATCAATGTGGAGGAGCCGGAAACCAACGGCTTTGGCGACGCCCTCGTCAATATGGACAAGACCCGCCACCGGGGCGCTGAAGCGGCGCTCGACATCAACTTTTTTCCCGGCGCCTTTTCGCGGAGAGGCCATGCGCTGACCTTGCGCAATGTCTATAATTACAACGATTTCCGCATTGTCGACTCCGGTTATCTCGGTCTTGATGGAAACCGTCTCGCTGGCCTGCCGCAGCATGTCTATCGCGGCGAGCTGCGCTACAGCGCGGGCGACAAATGGTTCGCCGGCGTGAATGTCGAGATCGGGGCGGGAGACTATTACGCCGACCACGAGAATGAGGTTTCAGCGCCCGGCTATACGGTCGTCGGTTTCAGCGCCGGGTATCGCATGAGCGATAATCTGGAGATTTACGCATCGGGCGAAAATCTCACGGACAAGCATTACGCGGCCGGCCTCACGCCGGTCCTGTCGCAGGATCTGTCTGACGGGCGCATCTACACGCCCGGCGTCGGCGTCTCTCTTTACGGCGGGCTTCGTTACCGCTTCTGAGGTTTGTTTTTTCAAGGGCCCGCCAGCGAGGTTTTATTTTGCGGCCGCCAGCGCGCCGTTCGGGAGTCGTTAAATGCGGCGCAAGCGCGTCGGAACGGTCCGGGCGCAAGGCTTGGTAACAGGATTGTTGCTAGCATATTTCGCGCGCGCTTAAAATGAGCGGCGTGTCCTTCGACGCAGATGCGTCTCTCACCCGTTCGGCGCGGAAGTCAATTTCGACAAAAGGCGAACTCAACTTTCGCCTGAAAGTTATGCGCGCGCGTTTGCTCTTTCAAATATATGCGGCAGGGCGGACACGGTGGAAATGATATTTTGAATTGCGAATGATTTTGAAACGCGTCTCAAGACGCCGGTTCGGGCGTGTTTTTTTGTCATTTTATATTGATGTTCAATGGCTTGAATCTTTTTTCATGACCCCTGCTGCGATGCAAAAACTTTTACTGCAAACGCGAAGTCATTGTTGCGCTGACGCTACAGTCGAAAAAATGTTTAGTTCATCTTAATATTCCTGATACGGAAAATCGCCCATGGCTTGAGGCGCTGTCGCTGCGCGCTGTTCTTGAATCGATGTTGAAGGCGCCCTGAAAGCAAGTCATGATATGCGCTAAGTCCGAGGGGATTGTGATGGTTAGGCGTAAGACAGCGGCCTGGCTTTTGGCTTTTTGTCTTCCCGCGGCGTTTGTCGTAACGGCGGCGGGCGAAAATATGGAGCCTCCGGTGCTCGTCATGTTCGAAAAAGTCGGGATGTCGGGACGGCAGGTCTCGTTCGACGCGCCGGTGGCCGATATAGACGTGCGGTATCCTTTTCACAGCGCATCGGTTAAGTCCGGTCGCTGGGAGCTTTGCACGCGCAATAATTTCAAAGGCGCCTGTCTGGACCTTGGGGTGGGCGACGAGGTCGTCAGCCTCAAAAAAGAGCTCGGCTTTTTTTCTCGGGTCCGCTCTGTACGCCCGATTGAAGATGCTCCAAGCGGCGCCGGACCTATTGAGGCGCGGCCGGCTCAGCCGGAAACCGTCAGTGCGCCCCAGGTTGCAAAAGGGGCTGTGGAAGATGCGCCCGCCCGGGCGGCGGTCCCGGATGCGCCCGCGGCGCCGGTCGCTAGCGCCGAAGGCTTGCTGCGCGGCCACCAGGCCTATTTCTTCAAAACGCCGATGCTTGACGGTGCAATGATAGACGCCGAGGACGAAGACGCGGCCCGGGCTTTTTGCGCCGCGGCGGGTTTTGAAAAAATTGAATTCAAGAGCGACGTCGTCAGCAATGGGCGCCGGGTGGTCGGCGACCTCCTGTGCGCAGGAGCTCCGTGAAAATTGCAAGGGATAAAATAACAATAAGACGTCAACCAGCTAATCCAAACCAGGGAAGGGAATCATGAAGAAGAAACATCCAACACTTATCTCGAGCAGGCGGGCTTCAGCGCTGCTTGGCGCGTCCATCGGGGCGCTGGCGCTGAGCGCGCCGGCGCTGGCCCAGGACGAAGAGGAAGCCCGCGGCGGCCTCGACACGATTACGGTTACGGCGACTCGCTCCGAGACGAACCTTCAGGATACGCCGCTCGCCATCACGGCCGTTACCGCGGAAGCCTTCGAAGCCCGCGCCATGGACAGCATTGAAGATGTCGGCCGCATCGTGCCGAACGCCAGTTTCGAGCAGGCCCAAGCCGCTTATGGCCGCGCCGTGACCGCCTATATCCGCGGCATCGGCCAATATGACTTCAACCTTGCCTTTGAGCCGGGCGTCGCCTTTTATGTCGACGACCAATATTACGCGCTGCTCGCCGGCTCGGTCTTCGACCTGCTCGACATCGACCGGGTCGAGGTGCTGCGCGGCCCGCAAGGCACCACCTTCGGCCGCAACGCTATCGGCGGCGCGGTCAACATCATCCCGAAAGAGCCGGGGCCGGAGCCGGAAGCCTATATCGACGCCACTTACGGCGCCTATAACCGGACCGACATCCGCGCCGGCTTCAACTACCCGCTTTCCGACAACCTCTTTCTGCGCGTATCGGGCGTTTCGAAGAGCCGCAAGGGTTATCAGAAGCTGCTCGATTTCCGTTGCGCTATGGTTCAGGCCGGCACGCCGGAACTTGCAGGCGACTTCCCCTCGCTCGATCCGTCGGGCGGTTTCGCCAATCCGACCGCAGGGCCGACTTCAGGGGACGACTGCGTCCTCGACACTTATGGCGGCCAGGACGTTCAGGCGCTTCGCGGCGCCTTGAAATATGAAGGAAACGGTTGGGACGTGACCTTCACCACCGACTATACGAACGACCAGTCGGAGCCGGTGGCGGACAAACAGCTTCAGATCGTGCCGAACAGCTCGACCAACAATCTTTCCGATGTGGTCTACGAACCGCTCTGGGGCATCCGCTATGACGAGCGCTTCCTGACGGACAGCCCGTACACCACTTATGCGACCTACGCCGATCCCATTCCGTCCGGCAGCATGTATCCGGCGGGTTGCGATCCCACACCCTTCGTCGGCACCTGCACCTACTATAACGGCTCCGGCGATCGCGGCGGCGTTCAACTCAAGCGTGAAGCGGTTATCGAAAATTATGGCTTCAGCACCAAGGCGAATGTAGATCTCACTGAGGATTTGACCTTTACCCTGGTCGCGGGCTATCGCGATGTCTACACCACGGGCATCAACGACACGGACGGTTCGCCGCTCAGTCTGCAAACCGTCAAGAGCCAGATCGATCACGAACAATGGACGGTCGAGCCTCGCTTCAACTATACGAGTGACTTCGTCGACTTTACATTGGGCGGCTTTTTCTACTCGTCCAACGCCCAGACCACGTCGAACGTCTCGATTGCGTTCCTCAGCTTCCAGCAGAACGCGGTGATCGATTTCGATTCTACGTCGAAGGCGGTGTTTGGACAGGGCGTTTTCCGTCCCTTCGGTCCGCGTCTCGGCATTACGCTGGGGGGGCGCTATTCGGACGATGAGAAAAAAGTCCATTTCAACAATGGCGGCGGCATCGACACCGACGTGCTGGTCGCCAGCGACAATTTCGACTGGCGCGCCGGTCTCGATTACCAGGTTACCGACGACGTGACGGTTTACGGATCGGCGGCTTCCGGTTATCGGCCGGGCGCTTTCAATCCGCGCCCATTCCAGGCCTCGCAAGTCGTGGCCGTGGATCCGGAAGAGGCGATCGCTTACGAACTCGGCTTCAAGGGCGATCTATTCGACAACACGATGCGGGTGAACCTCGCCGGTTTTTATACCGACTATAAACAGCGGATCGTGCCTGCTGGCGGCGCGGAATGTTTCGACAGCGGCGTTACGGGCGATTGCAACCAGGCAGGCGATCAGGTGTATGTGGTCACCGGTGAAAACACCTCGACCTGCCGGGACTATGTTCCGGCCACGGACGGGCCGGTCGATATTCCGAACGGCATCGGCGTTTCGTGTATTTCGAAAACAAACTACATCAACACGCCGGGCAAGGTGAAAGGCATCGAGGCCGAGATCGACTGGCGTCCGATTCCGGGCCTGTTCATCAACGCGTCAGGCGGCTGGACCCAGTTCAAGGCGCCGGAGCTCGAAAACAACCCGGCGATCGTCAATACCGATCCGGTCTTCGTGCCGGAATGGACGGGGTCGGCTGGCGTCGCTTATGAGATTCAGACGCCGGGCCTTGGCGGCACAATCACGCCGCGCATCGATTGGTTCTACCAGTCGGCCATCGCCTTCAACTCGACGACCGCCATCGCCCGCGTGCCGAGTCGGTCGGTGTTCAACGGCCGCATCACCTATCTGAACGAAGACGGCGACTTCCAGGTCGCGGTCGGCGCCACTAATCTCTTCGACAAAGAGTACTACCATAACGTTTTCGATCTGACCGCATTCGGTCAGCCGGGAACCGAGGCGCAGACGGCTGCCCCGCGCGAGTGGTACATCCAGGTCAAGAAGAGCTTCTAGGCCTTAAGGGCTTGCAGCTGACAGATCCGCCGTTCCGGCTTCCCGGGGCGGCGGATTTCTTTTTGTCCGTACCCGCCCCTTTGTCGCGGATAAATGATCGCGGCTGCGCTCATTGTAAGGAACAAATTCATTCTTGGTTCTCCAGGCGGAAGCGGCGCAATTATGCTCATATCGATCAATTGCGGCGGCCGCCCCCGTCTGCAATGCAATAGGCGCACGTCTCAAGATCGCTTACAGCAGGGAAGAACAAGATGGCGTTTGACCGGTTGTTTGATCCGGAAACAAGGTCCTTGCGCCGCGCGTTCCGGGCGGATGCGTTTAAAACGCGCGCCAACGCCATTATGGAAAGATGAATGATGCGCGAGACGTCCCAGTCGATTTTTGACATTTCGGGGTTTATCGACGGGCGGCGGCTTTCCGCCTTCAACTACAAGCTCATCATTCTGTCCTGGCTGATCACCTTCTTCGACGGCCTCGACATGATGATGATTTCCTATACGGCGCCCTATATGGCCGAGGGGCTTGAGCTCAGCCAGGGCATGCTGGGCAATGTGTTCAGCGCCGGCATACTCGGCATGACCCTTGGCGGGTTCGGTTTCGCCTATCTCGGCGATCGCATCGGCCGGCGCATCTCGATCGTCATCGCCGCGTTTTCATTCGGCATACTGACGTTTATCACCGGGTTCGCGCAAACTTACGAACAGCTGCTTTTGTTCCGTTTCCTCGACGGCCTCGCCATAGGCGGCATGCTGCCGCTCGCCTGGGCGCTCAATATCGAATTCGTGCCCAAGCGCATCCGCGCCACGGTCGTCACCCTGATCATGGTGGGCTATTCCCTCGGCACGACCTTCGCCGGACCGCTCACCAACTGGGCCGCGCCGCATTTCGGCTGGCAGGGCGTTTATTTTCTCGCCGGCGCCGGCACGCTTGTCTGCGCCGCGGCGCTTTTTTTCAATCTGCCGGAATCGATCCGTTTTCTTGCGGCGCGGGGCGGCAATCCTGAAGAGATCGCGCGCCTCGTCAAGCGCCTCGATCCCGACGCCGTCGTCGGCGCCGAGACGCAGTTCATTTTAAGCGACGAGCCCGAATATAAAAAACAGTTCCGCGCCTCGCAGCTGTTCGAAGGGCGCCTTTTGGTGCTGACGCCGCTGATCTGGCTCGGCTATACGGCGTCGACGCTCACGGTTTATCTCCATGCGAGCTGGGGCCCGATCATTCTTGAAAATCTCGACGTAGGTCGCCAGACCGCCGCCTGGGTCAGCTCCGCCGCGGCGCTTGCGGGCGCCGTCGCCGGCATGACGCTGATGCGTTTCACCGATCGCATCGGGCCTTTCGCCATTGCGGCGTTTCCGGTCGCGAGTTTGCCGGTGCTCTTCGTAATGGGCGTCATGCCGATTCCCACGACCTTGTTCCTCGTGATCAACGTGCTCGTGGTGGCGCTCATATCCGGCGGCCATTACGGCATTTTGAGCATCGCCAGCATTTATTATCCAACGGCGATCCGCGCCAATGGCGGCGGCTGGGCGTCGTCGGTGGCGAAAATGGGCGGCGTCGCCGGACCGATCCTTGGCGGCGTATTTTTGTCGAGCGGTTTGCCGGTGATCAAGATCTTCCTGTTCCTGATGCTGGGCCCGTCGCTGCTTGCGCTGTCGGTCATCGGCGTCGGCGCCGTCGTGCGCGGCATGCGAAGGAAGGAAGAAGAGGCCTATGGCGCGGCGAACGCATAGAGATAGCCAGGAGGCGCGCAAGCCTGCGGCGAGAAAATTCGGACGTTGACTATAAAGACGCCGTCAAACGGCGCGGCAGTGAACTTTTGGGAGGAACGACATGACGGCTGATGTTCAGACGCCGGCGGAAGAAGAATCGGATTTTTCCATTCGCAAAATGAAGATCGCTTTTGCGATCCTTGTGGGCACGTTGTTCGGCTCGTCCATCCTGCCGTTCATGGCGATCGCCTTCTTGACATTGCCGATGACGGAAGAGTTCGGCTGGTCTCGGACGGAGTTTTCCGGCGGGCTGACGTCGATGATGCTGGTTGGTTCGATTTCCGCGCCGATCCTCGGCCGGCTCGTCGACAAGATCGGCGTGCGCGTGATGATCATCGGCGGCACCGTGCTTGTCGGCCTGATCACCATGGCGCTGTCGCTGCAGGACGGATCGCTCTGGCAGTTTTACGCCGGCTTCGGCGTTCTCGGTCTCGCCGGAACGACGGCGATCGGCTATTCGAAGGTCATCGGCGCGCTTTTCAACAAGCACCGCGGCAAGGCGCTGGCGATCTTCGGCATCGAATCGAGCATCGGGGGCGCCTTCGCTCCGCCGATTATCCAGGGGCTGATTTCCAATTACGGCTGGCGCGGCATGTTTGTCGGCCTTGGTCTCATTATGCTGGCAGTCGTGCCGATTCTCTTCGTCTGGCTGAAAGAGCCGGAAGCGCCAAAGCCGCCGAAAAGCGAAGCTGCGCCGGCGGATGCGGCGGCCCGGAACACAGCGCAGGCAGCGCCGCATGAAGAAGCGCCTACAAGCGCGTCCGCCGGCGCCCCGGCTTACGAGCCGCCCGGGCTCACCGCCGGGGAAGCGCTGAGAACGAGAGATTTCTGGCTCATCCTCATCGCCAGCTTTCTCGCGTTGATCCCCGCTATGGGGCTCAATCCGCATTTGATTCCTTACATCGTCTCGCGTGGCATCAGCGTTGAAACCGCGTCATGGGTGTTGTCTTTTTCACAGCTCGCCATGGCCGCAGGCGCCATTGTCGGCGGCTTTTTGCTCGACAGGTTCGAGACGGCGAAAGTCGCCGCGCCTTTCAGTCTGCTGACGGCGATTGGCCTCACCCTTTACCTGCTGCTGGTCAGCGGGACCGCAGGCGTGGCGCTGCTTTTCTTCGCCGCAGGGCTGATCGGTTTTGCGGGCGGCGCGAAGCGGCCCATGGGCACCCTGTTCCAGCTGCGGTTTTTCGGGCTCAAAGCCTTCGCGACGCTGGTCGGCATTCAGGCGCCGTTTCAGGCGTTTTGCATGGGCGTCGCGCCGCTGCTGGTTGGCATGTATTACGACAAATACGGTCGTTATGAGCCGGTGTTCGTCTTTATGGCGTTCCTGATGGTGATCACCATCGGCCTTTATCTCGCGCTTGGCCGTTACCGGTTCGCCAAGGACCTGACGCCTAAAGGCGCCGGCGACGGGCCGGCCGAAAGTCAAACGCCGGTCGGCGCCATGGCGGACGCCAGCGCCGCCATGAAACAGGAAGGCGCGTAACAGTCACGGCGGCCGCCTTGCGAAGCGGCGCGCAAAAAACGGGAAGAAGGAAAACATCATGTTGAAAGATGTGAGCGGCAAGACCGCTTTTATCACCGGCGGCGCCAGCGGCATGGGGCTTGGCATGGCGAAAGTGTTCGCCAGACACGGCATGAATGTCGTGATCGCCGATGTCCGCCAAAGCGCGCTCGATGAAGCCATGTCGGAATTCAAAGACACGAATTTTCCGGTGCATCCGATCAAGCTCGACGTCACCGATCGCGACGCCTGGGTCGAGGCAGCCGACGAAGCGGAAAAAGTTTACGGCAACATCCATCTTCTCGTGCTGAACGCCGGGGTCGGCGTCGCGGGCAAGCCCATGCAGAACTGCACCTATAAGGACTGGGATTTCAGCATCAACGTGAATATCGGCGGGGTCGTGAATGGCGTGGTCACCGTCCTGCCGCGCATGCTGAAACATGGCGAGCCGGCGCATGTGCTCACCACCTCGTCCACAGGCGGATTTTCCGCCGTTGGCGGCGCCGGGCTTTACTGCACGACGAAATTCGCCGTCACGGGCATGATGGAATCGCTCGCGACCGACCTTCAGGGGACCAATGTCGGCGCTTCCGTTTTCTATCCCGGCCCGGTGAAAACCAGCCTCGGCCAGACGACCCACGAGGTGCGTCCCGCGCATCTGCGCGACGAGACGCCGCCGGCCGCCGGCGAGGCGCCGCCGCGCGATATCCCGCCTTTCGATCCGAATGTCTTCATGGACCCGGAAGAGGTGGGCGAGCGCGTCTTGCGCGGGATCACGCGCGGCGATCTTTTCATCATGTCGCACCCGGAGTTCAAAGACGGTCTTGTCGCGCGCAACGATGCGCTGGTGCGTTCGATCCCGCAGGACCCGCCGAATGACGAGCGCGCGAAAGTCGTCAAGCTCTTCGGCACGCTGATTTACAACCCGATCTATGACGAACAAAAAGACGTGCCCGCGCTCGATTAGGCGCGCATTTCCGCCAGCGTGATGACCTGCAGCGCGGCGTTGCCCGGCGGGACGCCGAGCAATGCGATGAACAGGTTGACGGCGTAAAGCACGATTGCGGCCCAGGCATCGTTCACTAAAGGATAGGCGATGAAGAATCGGAAGGCGCTTAGTAGCGGTCAGCGTAAAACCCGCCGAGCTTGTTGCTCCAGCTGCGGTTGTCTTCCGGATAGGGGAGCATGGTTTCGTTCCACGCGGCCCATTCGTCTTTCATGCGCGCGAAACGTTCCGCTTCGATTGTCTTCTTGTTGGCGCGCTCCATGGGGTCTTCTTTTATATTGAAAAGATAATCATGGCCGCCGATGGAAAGATATTTCCAAGGGCCCTGGCGCATGGCTTGCTGGTCATGCGCCTGATAACGCCAGAAGAGCTTGCGTTCGAATGTTTCGCCGCCCGTCAGAACGGGAAGAAGATCGACGCCGTCGAATTGCGGCGCTTCCACATCGGCGCCGGCTGCGGCGAGCATCGTCGGCAGCCAGTCCATGCTGATGGCGGTCTGCGCCGTCTGGCTTGCCTTTTTGATCTTGCCGGGCCAGCGCACGATCAGCGGCGTGCGGACTCCGCCTTCGAGAAGTTCGCCTTTCATGCCGTTGAGCGGCCAGGTTTTGGAAAAGCGTTCGCCGCCATTGTCCGAGGTGAAAACGACGATGGTGTTCTTGTCCTTGCCAGCCTTCTTGAGCGCCGCAAGAACGCGCCCCACGGCGGCGTCGAGACTTTCCACCATGCCGCGATAAGTCGCCATGGAGCCGCCTTCGAAATCGAGGCTTTCGCGTATTTGTTTCGCCGCTTCTATGTCTTCCGCAGTCTCCCAGGGCCAGTGCGGCGCGGTGAAATGAAGGCTTAAAAGAAAAGGCGCGTCCTGCGCGCTCATGCGCGTGATTTCCTCGCTCGCATGAGCGCCGAGAAGGTCGGTGAGATAGCCGATTTCTTCGATTTGGGCGTCGCCGTCCCACAGATCCGGCGTTTCCTCGCCATTGATGATGAAACTGTGGCGGAAATAATCGACGCCGCCGGTTTTGATGCCCCAGAAATGCTGATAGCCGTGATCCAAAGGACCGGATTTGTCGATGCCGCCGAGATGCCATTTGCCGACAAGGGAGGTCTGGTAACCGGCTTTTCCGAGAAGGCCCGGCATGGTGGGCCCGCCCGCGGGCAATTCGTGTTCGCTGTTGATGCCCAAGGGCTCTTCAGCGCCGATGGGCAGGCGGTATTGATAGCGGCCGGTGATGAGGCCGACCCGCGTCGGCGAACAGACGGAGGAATTCGCATAAGCGTCGGTGAAACGCATTCCCTGACGCGCCAGCTTGTTGAGATGAGGCGTCGCAACGTCGTCGCGCCCGTAACAGCCGAGATCGGCCCAGCCAAGATCGTCCGCCATGATGAACAGGAAATTCGGCGGACCATCATGTTTCGCCAAAGCCGCGGGCGCGTTCGCGACGGCGGGCAAGCCTGCGGCGACGGCGCTCGCCGCCAGAAAACGGCGCCGGTCGAACCGCGAAGAGTCGGTCATTGCGCTTCCTCCTTCAGTCAGTCGCATGTTGTGTTGAAAACTAGCAAATCCCGCTCAACCGGCAGGCGCTGGCAGAGAAGTTTAATATGAACCTGTGTGCATAAATTAGAAAAAGGGAAAAAGTATGTATACGAATGAAAAACCGCGGCCCGCCGCGGCGCATGCGGCGGCGGCGATTCCCACAATCAGGCGCGCTCGCATAGGTTGCGCCTGATTTTTTCAACTCCCCCTTGTGAAGGGTTTTTCCCGGTTCCGAAAGCCGGTTTGTCGTCTGGATGACAGTTTTTTTGCGGAAAGCCCCCTAGGCTCGCCGCTGTTTTCGGGGCCTTTGGCGTATTTCTCCCCCAGCGTCCGGTTCCGGCAACATCTCTCCTCGTGGGGGCGGAGCAGGGCGAAGGCCCATGGGCCGTCCCCACGATCACCTGAAATCTCGCACCTGAAATCTCGCAACTGCAAAAAAGCCGGTTGATTTGCGGCCCGCTCCCTGCGCAAATCGGGGGGAGAGCGCAATTTGGCGCGTGTCCGCGCCGCAAGTGAAAGGCTTCCACCCATGAAGAAAACCGCCGCCCTTCTCGCCTCATCCCTGATCGCCCTCGCTCAGGCCCATGCTGCGCCATCGGCGCAGGCCGTTGAGATCGCCCATAAATATGTGATCGTCGACGGGCATGTGGACGCGCCGTCAACGATCGCCGAGGCCGGCGCCGACATCGCCACGGGCGAAAAGACCGTGGACTTCGATTATGAGCGCGCCAGGGAAGGCGGGCTCGATGCGCCTTTCATGTCGATTTACGTGTCCGCAGATTATGAGCCTGTGGGCGGCGCGAAAGCGCGCGCCGACATTCTCATCGGCCTCATGGAGGGCGTCGAGGCGCAATATCCGGACAAGTTCGAGATCGCCTACAGCCCGAAGGATGTGCGCCGGATTTTCAAGGAAGGCAAAATCGCCCTGCCGCTCGGCATGGAAAACGGTTCGCCCATCGAAGGCGATCTCGCCAATCTCAAACATTTCTACGACCGCGGCGTGCGTTATGTGACGCTCGCCCATTCGAAATCGAATCATATTTCGGATTCATCCTATGACGAGAATAAGAAATGGGGCGGCCTGTCGCCTTTCGGGTTCGAGGTGGTGCGCGCCATGAACGATCTCGGCATCATGGTGGACGTCAGCCATATTTCAGACGCCGCGATTGAGGACGTCCTGGCGACGACGCGCGCGCCGGTGATCGCGTCGCATTCTTCGCTGCGTCATTTCACGCCGGGCTGGGAGCGCAATCTGCCGGACGAACTCGCCGGGAAGGTCGGCGAAAATGGCGGCGTCATTATGGTCGCCATCGGCTCCATGTTTTTGAATGAGGCCGCCAACACTTATAGCGAGCCGCTGGAGGCGGCGCGCGCGGCGGAGCAAAAGCGCCTCGGCCGGGAGATGACGGAGACGGAGCAGGAGGCGTTCCGAACCGCCTGGCTTTCCAACCATCCTTATCCCTTCGCCACGCTCGATCAGGTGCTCGACCATATCGACCGCGCCGTGGAGCTCGCCGGGATCGACCATGTGGGGCTCGGCAGTGATTATGACGGCGTCGGCGATGCGTTGCCCGTAGGCCTCAAAGACGTGTCGACCTATCCGGTCATCGTCGACGGCCTTCTGGAGCGCGGCTATGACGAAGCGTCGATCGAAAAAATTCTCGGCGGCAATGCGCTGCGGGTCTGGGAAGAGGTCGAAGACGCGCGCAACAAAAGGCGCAAATTCTAAGGCTGATTCCCATACGGATTATTTGAAACCGGCTTTCCGCAGCAGCTGCTCGGAGGCCGGTTTTTTTATAAGAAGAATAGAAACTCTTCAACGCCGGCGCCGTTTTTTCCACAGCCAAAACGCATCCTGCCCAAATTTGGGAAGTCCATTTTGAGACTCCCGATACACTTTACGCGGTCCGATTTTTGAATTTTCGTTCAGGCGCGCGCGGGGGCTGTTTTTCGCAACTGCATGTCCATTTTGTTTATTGCATCCGGCGGCGTCCTTTGTGTAAGTGCGGCGTCATTCACATCGCCTGAAACGCATTTCAACAGAAAGGAAAGACAATGTTCGAGGAGCCCCGCGACGTTTCGTTGTTGGCTGAAATCAAGGACCATTTGGACGCCCACGGCTTCGGGTCCGCCATCATCGAAGATCATGTCGCGATCGGCTTATCGAACTCGGCGCTCAGTCCCGGCGGGCGAACGGAAAACATCGTGCGCGTCAAATCGCTGGACGAAGCGCGCTGCGCTGTCGGGTGCTGCGGCGTGAAGGATGCGCGCTAGCAGGCGCCGATTCCTGTTGCATGCCCCGGCGGTAAGGCTAGTCTCCCCTCCAGCGAGGAGACGGCCTTATGACAAGCTTGAAAAACAAAACCCTGTTCATCACCGGCGCGAGCCGGGGCATCGGCCTGGCGATCGCGCTGAAAGCCGCGAAGGACGGCGCCAATATCGCCATCGCGGCGAAATCCGCCGAGCCGCACAAACACCTGCCGGGCACGATCTACACCGCCGCCGAAGAGATTGAGGCGGCGGGCGGCAAGGCGCTGCCGCTGGTCTGCGACATCCGGTATGAGGATCAGGTCGAAGCGGCGGTCGCGGCGACGGTCGAAAAATTCGGCGGGCTCGACATCTGCATCAACAACGCCTCGGCGATTTCATTGACCGGCACCGAAGCGACGGAAATGAAGCGCTGGGACCTGATGCATTCGATCAATGCGCGCGGCTCGTTCCTGACCTCGAAAATCTGTATTCCGCATCTGAAGAAATCGGAAAACCCGCATGTTCTGATGCTCTCGCCGCCGCTCGATATGAGCCCGAAATGGTTCGCCGGCCACACCGCTTACACCATGGCGAAATACGGCATGTCCATGTGCGTTCTCGGCATGGCGGCGGAGTTTAAAAACCAGGGGATCGCGTTCAACGCGCTCTGGCCGCGCACGGCGATCGCGACCGCCGCGGTGAAATTCGCGCTTGGCGGCGAGGCGATGATGCAGGCCTCGCGCACGACGGATATTCTCGCCGACGCCGCGCATCTCATTTTGACGAAACCCGCGAAAGACTTCACCGGAAATTTCATCATCGACGACACGTTCCTTTACGAGAACGGCGTTACGGATTTCGAAAAATACCGCGTTGATCCGTCGAAAAAGCTGGCGCCGGATTTCTTCGTGCCGGATGCGTCGACGCCGCCGCCGGGCGTCGCTGAAACGCTCATGGACGGCATGTTGGGCGGATAAACCGCGCTCCTGATAAACCTTATGCAAAGAGCTATGGGTTGCGCCGCTAGGACGGGCGCGGTTATTCATGGTTCGTGACGCATATGTCAGGGGGAGACATGCTCAAATCGCTTATTCGCTTCGCTGCGGCGGGGATTGTTTTCCTTAGCTGGGCGGGGGCTTTGCACGCCCAAGCCAAAGACGAGCTTCCGTTCATTTTCGTCAAACAGGCGCCGGGCGATCCGGACAAGGTGATCGAGATCGATCCGGACCGGAAGGCTTCCCTGAGAGGCCTTGAGAGGTCGCTCTTTAATATAAAGAGATATTATCAAACGAGGGGTTTCAGGCCGCCGGCCCTGACCCCTTACAAATATCGCGACCCCGAAACATCGGAAATCAAAAATTTCTATCCGCTTTTTATCAATCCGAACAAGCGAAAGGATGCGGCGGCGGCGTATAATCGCGATTGTGAAAAGCCGAGCAGTCCGAAATATATCGATGTCGGCACAGGCGGCCTGTTCGACAGCGAGGCTCAAGACGTCCAGCGCGTCATGTTTTCGAAAGGCGAACCGACACCCTTTGCGGATATGGCGCTTGCGCATGAGCTGTTTCACGCCACGCAGTTCGCCTATGACAAGATGTGGGAAAATTGTGAAATCGATCCCTGGATCATAGAGGGCGCGGCGGAAGCCATATCCGCAAACGCTGTCATTTACGGGGCTCACGACTTTTATGACGAAGAGTCCTCGCCGGAATGGGGATTGCATGCGCGCAAGTACAGCGCGCCGCTGCATGTGCTGGATACTGCAGAAACGACAATTTACATCCGGAACAGCGATGGCAAACTGATCAAAGAGAAAGAGGCGAAAAAGCTTCCCAAGAGTGCGTTCAATACAAAAACGCATCCTCTTTATCGTCGCGCTTACCACACCGGGTCGTTCTGGCGATACCTGGCTGAACACGCCGGGGCCCAAGGAAAAGTCGATGTTGAAAAGACGAATGATCATTTCCAGGAAAACTACGACTATCTAAGAAAGATGCTGGAAATCCCGATGGCGAAACGCGGCGCGGACTCGCCGGCCGCGACGGAGCGGGAATATTACTGGATCAACGAGGCCCTGAAAGCGACGCCCCGCATCGGCGCAGGCGTCGACCGCATGTACGCCAATTTCATCACCCAGTTCGCCGGTTATGTGCCGGCGCGGCTGAAGGGCTTCGGAGAGGGAGACATCAAGACCGAGGACGACTGGCTCGCAGCAATTTTCGGAGAATGCGAAGAGGCCGTCCTCTCCGAAAGCGCGCCTCATGTGGTGCGCAAAATTTCAGCGCCGAAATTTGCAACGCGGTGCATCAAGCTCGATCTTCAAACGGACGGTTACGCCAATGTCGCGGCCGCTTTCGGGTCTGCCGACAAAGAGTTGATCAATCGTCTGCATATGGGACAGGGGGGCACGCGCAAAGTCAGCCCGCAGGCGAGCACGTCGCAGTCCAGCGCGGATCCTGACTTGCATTATGCGCAGTGGAATTTTGTCGTGCATGGCGAAGAGGATGCGGTTTTCCTGCTGGTCAATTTCCCGTCGCCCGATCGCGACGACTTCTCCGTGCCGGCGATGAGCGATCCGTTATATGACGGCTATCGACAGCCTGAACCGGCGGATAATGGCGTGCTCTATCTCACGCTCGGGCACTGGAATTCGAGCCTGACGCCGTCTTCGCTGGGGCCACCGCAGCCGCCCGCCGGCGGCGGCGGGAACGGGTTTCTGGAGCGCCAGAACCGGCGGCCTGCGCCCATGCAATATGCCGGCGCCGCGAAACTCATTCCGGCGGCGTATCAGGCCGTCGAACCGCTCGCAAATGCAGACGAAGAAGCGGCGCGCGATATCAACGCCGAAGAGGTTGTGCTGACGTCCTATGCCGGAAACAGTCAGAGCGTCTCCCTGGTGTTTGACGAGCGTCCATGCGCTAATGCTTTCGTCTTCATCGCCTGCGGACCGCGTACGCGGATTTCCCTCACGCTCGTTCCGGCGGGCGGGTTCGGGTCGGTTTCGGAAACCATCGGGCAGGGCGGTTTCAGCGCACAGCTCGGCGCGCAATTGACCGAGATGGCGGGCGTTTTTGCGCAGAATCCGAATTACATGAGGAATTTCGCCGACAAGATGAAAGCAACGCCGGGCAGCGAAATCAGCATTGTCACGCCGCCTTTCGACTATGGCTTCACCGGGAGTTTCCAGAATGCCTATATCGTCGCGACAAGCCCGAACGGACCGCTGGAGTCGCTGGCGCCGGATGACATCAAGCCCGGGCGGGCGAAGCGTTTCCCGCTAAACGGCAATGTCGTCATCGAAGAGTTCACGCCTTACGTGCTGCGCGGCCGCGCCACGGCGGCGCTCGTCAGCAAGGCTGAGATGCCCGCCGGGGATAATCCGACATTGCCGGTTGCGCATAGTCTCGAAGTCGAGTTCGTCATTGCGGCGCCGCACCTTAACGACAAGCGTTCGACGGTTTATGCGGGCCGTCCCGATGGGAATGACGCCGCCCAGGATGTCGCCGCCATGTTTCCGGGGCTCGGCGAGGCAACGCGTTCGTCCGGCGCGCCGTCTTCCTCTCCCGCTAAAGGCCTCGGCGGCCGGTCGGCCTCAGGCGGGGCGGCCCTTGGCGGGGCCTGCGCCTGTTCGTGCAACGCCGACTGGGAGCCCGGCGCGCAATGCAAAACCTATTGCGAGCCCGCGCTCGCCGCCTGCACGGCGACGCCTCCGGAACGCGACCCCGCGGATTTTGGACCGGCGCAAACCGAAGACGAAGCGGCGGCGATGCGCAAGGAGTATCGCGTACTATTGGAGGAGACGGGCGCTTCGAAGGTGAGCGTCGATTTTCAAATGCAACGCTATGACATGATGTCTCCGGAGGTTCAGGAGTTGATGCTCAATCAAATGCGCGTCGAGAGTGAAAAACGCCAGGAAGAGGCGGCGGAAGAAAGCAATAATGATAAATGACGCCTGTTGTGCTCTATTCTACTGAGAGTCCGATATCCGGCGCCGTCGGCAAGGCATTGAGGCCCAGTCATTAAGGTTGCATCTCTTCATATCCATCCGGTGAAAGCCATGCGCGCCGTCGATCTGACGCGCGCAAAACTCGAAACGCGCGGCCTTGAAAATGACCGCCGCTGGATGGTGATTGATGCGGCGGGCAATTTCATGACCCAGCGCAAGCGTCCGCTGCTCGCAACCATCGCGGCGCGCATTACCGAAAATGGGCTTTCCTTATCCGTGGATGGCGGCGGCGTCCTTGACGTGGCGCGTCCGGACGCCGCGCGCCGCCGCGATGTCGTCGTCTGGGATTCGACCGTGAGCGCCGCGTGCGCCGCGCCGCCCGCATCCGCCTTTCTCTCGGATATTCTCGGGGAAGAGGCGCATCTGGTTTTCATGGACGATGAGGCGCGACGCATGAAAGACAGCATGTGGACGCCTTCGCCGGAGCCGGTGAGTTTCGCCGATGCGTTCCCCGTGCTGGTGACGAGCACGGGCTCTCTGGCGGCGCTTAATCGCGATATTGAGGCTCATGGCGGCGCGGCCGTTCCCATGGCGCGGTTCCGTCCGAATATTGTCGTCGATTGCGATGAGGACTGGCCGGAAGATAACTGGCGCAGGCTGAAGATCGGCGGCGTCGAACTCGACCTTGTCAAACCATGCGACCGCTGCATTGTGACGACGACCGATCAACGCTCCGGCGCGCGCATGGGGCCGGAGCCGATCGCCTCCCTGGCGCGCATTCACCGTTCCACGGACCCGCGCATCAAAGGCGTGATTTTCGGCATGAACGCCGCGCCGCGCGCGCTCGGCGACATCGCCGTGGGCGACAGCGTCGAGGCGTCATAGCCCTAATGGTGATGCGGCTCGATATTGAGCTTGCCGCACTTGCCGCATTTGATCACCGCGCCATGCGCGTCATGGTGAGCCACATTAACCAAGAGCTTGGTCTTGCAGCCGCCACAGCGATAAGTCTCGTCGCCGCCGCCTTCGCGCAAAGGCGCGCCGGCCGTATGCTGTTCGATGTCGGCGCCTTTGGCGCGCTCCGGATCGATCACGATCATGTCGAATTGCGGCATGGACGGTTTCCTTTCTTCGATTCAGTGCAGCCGCTTTCGCCGCGCCTGACAAGCCCTTAGACTCTGTTGAAGCATGACAAGGAAGCGGCGCGATGGCTGACAAAACCGTGCAGGTCCGCATCACGGGACGCGTGCAGGGCGTCGCCTACAGGGCCTGGACGCAGGATGCGGCGCGGGCGCGCCGGCTTTCCGGCTGGGTGCGCAATTGCCCCGACGGCGCCGTCGAGGCGGTGTTTTCGGGACCTTCAGAGGCGGTCGACGCCATGCTTGCGCTTTGCCGTGAAGGCCCGCCTGCCGCGCGGGTCGATGCCGTCGAAACCGAGGACGCCATAGCCGCGCAAACGGACGGGGAATTCTATATCCGCTACTGAAGATTTGCAGGCGTCAGGCCGCTTCCCGGAAGTCGCCAAGCTGCGCCTCAAGGGCGCGACTGAAGGCCGGCCGGCTTGTACAGCGGTCGATATAGGCGGCAAGACATGGATCGCGTTCGGCGATCGCGGGAAGAATCCGCAAGACCGTCGACATGACGAGATCGCCTGCGGTGAAATTGTCTCCGTCGAGAAATTTCTTGTCGCCGAGCGCGCTCGACAAGGCGTCGAGACGTTTGTTCATGAATTCGACAGCGCTTGGTCGGCGCAGTTTTGCCCACTCTTCATCGGCATAAAACAAGTCGATCAGCGCCACATTCATGATGAAGGGCTCAATGGAGTTGAGCGCCGCAACGAGCCATTGCTGTGCCTTGGCGCGGGCCTTCGCCTCTTTTGGCAACAACGCTTCGCAGCGTTCGCCGATATGCAGAACGATGGCGCCCGTTTCAAACAGAGAGAGTCCGTCCTCCTCGAAAACCGGCACCTGCCCGAATGGCTGGAGCGCGCGATAGTCCGGCTTGTCCTGGTCGCCCTGCTCGAGAAGGTGCGTCTTGTAAGGAAGCCCTGCTTCTTCCAGCGCCCAGCGCACGCGCAGATCGCGCACCTGGCCTTTGGCGAAATCGGGGACCCAGGCGAACGCGGAAATGGTGATCATCAGGGTTTCTCCTTTTGTCGTTATACGGACGTTACATTCCGGGCATGGGCAGGCATTCCATGATCTCGACGGAATCACCTGGAAAGATCGAAAAGTGCGGATGGTTTTCAAACATCTGCGCCGCCGCTTCGTGGGATTGCGCCTCGACAACGATGTATCCCGCCAGATTGTTCTTGGTGTCGGATATTCCGTCCGGACCGGCGCGTTTGGTTTTGCCGAGCGGGCCGCCCTCAACAACAATAGCCTTCGCGTGCGCGGCGCCCCAATCCGTCCAGGCTTTCATGCCTTTTTCTTCGCGCTTCTTACGTTCCGCCTCATCTAGGGCCTGCCATTTTTCAAATGACGCCGGCGTTCCTGTGTAGACAGCCAGAAATTGTTTCATGATTTACTCCTTTTCTGGTTTAATAAGGCTTGCGACATAGGTTTCCTGCTTTGTGAACGCGCTCGACCATCCGCCCATTTGGGAGTCGCGGCGTTCGGCGTTGAGGATTCCCGACTGATGAAAGATCTGTTCGGTCTTGCCATCGATTTCGCGGAACAGGATTGTGATGAGGGTTTCAACACCGTCGGAGGGGCCGCCGCTGTCCCAGATGAAGGTGAAAACGAGGCGGCTGTAGGGTTCGATCTCCTTGTAGACGCCGCCGAACCAGTTCTCGCCATGCTCGTCCGAACGGATCATCGCGCGGTATTTACCGCCCTCGCGAAAGTCCATCTCAACAACGGGACACTCGAATGTCTCCGGGCCCATCCAGTTTTTGAAGTGCTCCGGGTCAGACCACATGGAGAATACAAGCGCAGCGGGCGCGTCGAAGGTGCGGGTGATCAGGAGTTCGTCATCGGCGAGTTGGGCGCTCATTTTCGTTTCTCCTTTTTCTGCAGGCGGGTGAGATAGGCGTCCATTTTATCGAAGCGCTGATCCCAGAAGCGGCGATAGAAGGAGAGCCAGTCGTCGACGCCTTTCAGGGCTTTCGGTTCGAGCTTGCAGGGCCGCCATTGGGCGTCGCGCCCGCGCGTGATGAGACCGGCGCTTTCGAGCACTTTCAGATGCCGCGACACGGCGGGAAGGCTGATGTCGAAGGGCTCGGCGATCTCGTTCACCGTCGCTTCTCCTTCCGCCAGCCGGGCGAGAATGGCCCGGCGCGTCGGGTCGGCAAGCGCAGAGAAAGCAGAGGATAAAGGGTCCATATTTAACCGACTCATTAATTAACAAGAATGTTAAATAATGGAACCCCAGCCGCCCTGTCAAGCAGGCGCCCAAAAACCGGAAAAACGCTGTTTACTGCTCGCCCGCCGTCTGTCGCATGAGAAGCTCGTACCAGGCTGCGCCGCGGGCGAGATCCTCGATGAGAACGCGTTCGTTATTGCCGTGAATGCGTTCAAGATCGTCGCTTTGATAAACAAACGGCGTGAAGCGGTAATTGTCGTCCGCAAGGCCGGTGTAATGGCGCGTGTCCGTGCCCTGTAATGTCAGGAAAGGCGCCGCCGGCACGGTTCCGAAAATCGTCTGCGTCGCGGTTTCGATGGCGCTGTAGCCGGGCGACATTGTCGAGGAGGCAGGGCTCGGCTCGCGCCCGCCGACGGCCTCCACGGCGATGCGTTCGTCATCGATAAGGCGGATGGCGCGCTGTTTCACCGCCTCCACAGTATCGCGCGGATGAATGCGGTAATTGACGAAGGCTTTCGTTTGCTGCGGCAGAAGGTTCACCTTGGCGCCGCCTTCGATGATGGTCGGCGCCGTCGTCGTGTGAAGCGCGGCGGCGGTGGTCGGGCTCTCGCCAAGCTGTGCTTTAATCATCGGCCCGGTGAGCCAGAGATTGGCGAGCGCCAGGCGCTGCAGGAACGGCATTTCACCCGCGATGGCGTGCAGGAAGGCGACCATGTTTTCGTCGAGTTCGAGCGGATAAGGATTGTCCGTCACCGCAATGACGGCGCGCGCGGCGAGGCTCACCGCCGTGTCCTTGCCCGGCGCCGAGGAATGCCCGCCTTCGGCGTGCGCGGTGAAGCGCAGGGTGGTTGCGCCTTTCTCGCCGATTGAAATCAGCGCGACAGGCGAGGCGACGCCGGGGATCAGCCCCTGAACGAGGCCTGAGCCTTCGTCCAGCGTCCATTCGAAATGAACGCCGCGGTCTTTCAAGAGCTTCGCAATCTCGCCGGCGCCGTCGAACCCGCCGAGTTCTTCGTCATGACCGAACATAAGATAGATGTCCCGCGCCGGTTGAAACCCTTCCGAGGCGAGGCGCTCAACCGCTTCCATGATGGCGATAAGCTGGCCTTTATTGTCCATGGCGCCGCGGCCCCACACTGCGCCGTTATGGACGGCGCCGGAAAAGGCCGGCCGCGTCCATAAACTTTCCGTGCCTTGCTCCACCGGGACGACGTCCATATGGGCGATCAGGCCGACGGGCTTTTCTTCTCCCGACCCCTCCCACTTATAAAGCAGGGAATGACCGTTCACGATCTCCCGCGTCATGGCGCCGTGCGCCGCCGGATAGGCGTTTTCGAGAAAGGCGGCGAATGCGGCGAAGGCTTCCCCTTCGGGCGGCGTTTGCGTGTTCCAGGAAATGGTTTCGATCTTGATGGCGCGGGAGAGCCGCTCGGCGATGGCGTTTCCGTCATGAGGCGTGTAAGCGGCGTAGGGGGCGGCGCGGCTTTCTGGCCCCGGCAGCATGAGCGTGCGCCCGACTAGAACCAGAACGAGAAACGCGAAACCGCCCGCGAGGGCCAAACCGATTTTTTTCATTTTCGAAACTCCGGAACGCACGGCTTTGTGTTATGCGCGGCAGCTAGCGCGCCGTCGAGGTTCATGCGCAGATTAGGACGGCGTATGCAAAGCCCCCTCACGCCGATATGATGACTCTTATGACCACGCTCCTATACACCCACGCCTCTTTCGGCGCCCATGAAGTCCCGCCCGGCCATGTGGAGCATCCCGGCCGTTACGCCGCCGTCGAGAAGGCGCTGGAACAGGAGGCGTTCACGGCGCTCGAACGCCGGGTCCCGCCGCGCGCCAGCGCCGGGCAGGTAGAGCTTGTCCATCCGCCGCGTTTCCGCGAACTCGTCGAGGACAATGCGCCGGCCGAAGGTCTTGCGCAGTTCGACGCCGACACCTTCGCCGGCCCCCATTCTCTCGACGCGAGCTTGCGGGCCGCCGGCGGCGCCTGCGCGGGCGTTGATGCGGTTTACGCCGGCGAGGCCAAAAACGCTTTCGTCGCCGCCCGCCCGCCGGGCCACCACGCCGAGCCGGAACGCGCCATGGGCTTTTGCCTTTTCAACGGGGCCGCCATCGCGGCGCTTCACGCCCGCGCCGCCCACGGCGCCAAACGCGTCGCCGTGGTCGATTTCGACGTCCATCACGGCAACGGGACGGAGGCCGCCTTCTGGAACGAGGAAGACGCCTTTTACGCCTCCTCCCATGAATGGCCGCAATATCCGGGCACAGGCCGGACAACGGACCGGGGCGGCTTCGACAATATCGCCAACGCCCCGCTCGCCGGCGGCGAGGGGAGCGAGGCCTTCCGCCGCGCCTGGGGAGAAACCCTGCTGCCCGCCCTGTCCGATTTCGGGCCGGATTTGATCGTCATTTCCGCCGGCTTCGACGCCCACCGGGCGGACCCCCTGGGCGGGCTGCAGCTCACGGAGGCGGATTTCGCCTGGGTGACCGCCGAAATCGCCGGCGTCGCCCGGGACAAGGCCGCCGGGCGGCTCGTTTCCATCCTCGAGGGCGGTTATGACCTGCCGGCGCTGGGGCGAAGCGCCGCCGCCCATGTCAAAGCCTTGATGGAAGCGTGAAAACCGCGTCATAAGGGCGGCGAGACAAAGCAGCACCCTTAATGACCGGCCGCATCATCACCGCACGCCACGGGCGTCCCGACCTCTCCCGTGATGTCACCATCACGGCGCGGGAATATGGCGAGTGGTGGGCGCGCTATGACGAGAGCGGCCTGCACCCCGACGAGCGCCCGCCGGAAAGCCTTATCGCCCTCGCCCGGGGCGCGAAGACGGTTCTCTCCTCGACCCTGCCGCGGGCGATCGAGACCGCGGCCAAGGCCACCGGCGGCGCCCGCGAGGTTCCGGCGGACCCGATCTATGTGGAGGCGCCGCTGCCGGCGCCGCCGCTGCCCGACTTCCTGAAATTAAAGCCCGGCCTGTGGGGCGTCGTCTCGCGGGCTTTCTGGATCCTGGGCTACGCCCCGGCGGGCGTCGAGCACAATCGCGAAACCTGGGCGCGGGTCGACGAAATCGCCGCGCGCCTCGACGCGCTCTCGCAAAAGGGCGACGTTCTTTTATGCGCCCATGGCTATCTCAACTGGATGATCGACCGGCGCCTCTTGCGCGAGGGCTGGAAACGCACCGAACGCGAAGGCGGCAACCACTACTGGTCCTGGCGCATCTACGAACCCGCGGGCGATAAACGCGCGGTGGGGGCGGAGGTCGCGGCGGAGTAGGGGGGCTCTGAAATGAGGGAGCTTCGTGATCGGTACACAGCATCAGTTCCGACGCCAAAGCGGATATCCGGCTATACTTCAGAGACGTAGAGGACCGACGCTGGAATCCTAGTCATTGAAAAAGCCTCTGCTTATTCCTCATCCTCATCTAATCCGTAGTGGAGGTAATCAGATACTGCGACATTAAGCATGTCTCTTCGGGTCCCGAAATCTGAAACATCCTCTTCGTAGAGAGTTTCGAGTTCGTCCATGACTTTTAGCTTCTTGCGGTCGCACCTAAGTGCGGCAATGTAATCGGCTTCCAAAGCAGAATCGAAGGAAAGAGCTTCAATGCACTCGCGTAAGAATTTGGTATTAGCTCCTGTCGGGATATCTGATAAGAAGTAGACGAGAAGTTCTATCTGTAGAATGTCCTCATTTTCAAAATCGAAGCTTTGGAACTGAAAGATTTTTGAAGCTTTCGACCCATATTCAATTTCATAGGTGTAAAGGTTCAGTCTGCCAGCTTCATTTCTAATAATGTTGAATATGGGCACTACGATTTTTGAAATGACTTTGCCTACAAATTTCTTATGACGACGTTCGTTTGGGGTGACAAAGAACATAGTTTTAGTGTCAATTTTGATCTTGAGATATTTTTCAAGAAAAATATTCAAGTCATCTCGCTCCTGTGCAGGAGCGGTGGCGGACGCTAGGCTATATCTTCCATAGCGATGCGAATTGTAGAAACGTGATAGAAGGCTGATAAACTCGTTGTGTACCTGCCCTAATGTCAGAGAGTGATTTTCTTTTAAGCGTCTCAGCAGTTCTTGGTGGCTGTGAGTTATAAGTTCCTGTTCAAACGCCTCTTGATCGGTGTGGTGATCATGTTCGGTCAAGATCAGCGCAATTTTAAGCAACCTTTCGATGCCTACTGACACCGCATAGAGAAACTCGAACGCGTCTTCTTCTCCGGCAAAGGTCTCCATTTGATGGAAAGTCTGAAGGCCGTTATACAAAAACCGTCCCGCGATATCGAGTTCGGTTCCAAGGTTGAAGTTTTTCCAATATTCGTCTGGCTGCATCGGTTAAGCCCTCTTTGACGGTCATATCGCGCGCCAAGTTGAATCTTAGACTTTTGACTTCGAACAGATATAATAAAACTATTTAAAGCCTTCTTTGAGGGTTTTGGCGACGTAGTTAAAACGTGGGGGGCAAGGTATTCTCCGCGCCTTGGCGCTCCTTCCCGTTAATCAAACCCCACCCCTTCCCCTCAATGCTGCATTGCGGTAAGGGCCGCGAATGTTGACGATCTCAAATCTCGATTACCGCGTTGAGGCGCGCCCCCTGTTCGAGGGCGCGAGCGCCCAGATCTCGTCCGGCTGGAAGGTCGGGCTGGTGGGACGCAACGGCACGGGCAAATCCACCCTCTTGCGCCTGATCCGCGAGGAGATCGCCGAGCCCCCGGCCGCGAATGCGGCCAATCCAAAATCAGCGCGCCTTCGCGCGCGGGCGGAGAGCGCCATCCGCATGAGCGGCAGGGCGAGCCTCGGCTGGGTCGCGCAGGAGGTGGCGCCCACGGACGAGACCATCCTCGACGTGGTGCTCGCCGCCGATCATGAGCGCTGCGCCCTGATGGCGGAGGCCGAGACGGCCGAAGACCCCATGCGCATCGCGGATATCCATACCCGCCTCATCGACATCGACGCCTGGTCGGCGGAGGCGCGCGCGGCGGAGGTCCTCAAAGGTCTCGGCTTTTCCGACGCGGATCTTTCCCGCGCGACGCGCGAGTTCTCCGGCGGCTGGCGGATGCGCGCGGCGCTTGCGGGCGTGCTCTTCGCCGAGCCGGATCTGTTGCTCCTCGACGAGCCCACCAACTATCTCGATCTTGAGGGCGCCTCCTGGCTCGAGGGCTATATCAAGAAATATCCGTATACGGTGCTCATTGTCTCTCACGACCGCGAGCTCTTGAACCGCTGCGTCACGCATACGATGGCGCTCGAGCATAAAAAGCTGACGGTCTGCCCCGGCGGCTATGACGCCTGGCTTGAGCTGCGCGCCGCGAAAGTCGCCCAGCTTGAAAGCCAGCGCGCCAAACAGGACGCGGAGAAGGCGCATCTGCAGGCCTTTGTGGACCGCTTCCGCGCCAAGGCCTCGAAAGCCCGCCAGGCGCAATCGCGCGTCAAGAAACTCGAAAAGATGCAGGACGTCACGATCCCGCTCGCCGAGCGCACGACGCCGTTTCATTTCCCCGCGCCGAAAGACCCCTTGTCGCCGCCCATGCTGCATCTCGCCGGCGCCGATCTCGGCTATGGCGAGGATGCGCTGATCCTCGCCGACGTCGATCTGCGCGTCGATCCGGAAGACCGCATCGCGATTATCGGCGCCAACGGCCAGGGCAAGACGACGCTGGTGAAATCCATCGCCGGACGGTTGAAGCTGATGGGCGGGGCGTTGACCGCGCCGAATTCCATCCGCATCGGCTATTTTTCTCAGGACCAGCTCGACGAGTTGAGGCTGGGCGAGTCGGTGCTCGATCATGTGCGCCGCGCGCTCCCGAAGGACATGCCCGTGGGCAAGCAGCGCGCCAGGGCCGCGCAGATGGGCTTTTCCCATGAGAAGGTCGAAACGAAAGTCGAGAAACTCTCGGGCGGGGAGAAAGTGCGCCTGCTTCTCGGGCTCATGTCCCTCGATGCGCCGCATATCCTCATCCTCGACGAGCCGACCTCGCATCTCGATATCGACAGCCGCGAGGCGCTGATCTATGCGCTCAACGATTATCCGGGCGCGGTCCTGTTGATCACCCACGACGTCTTCCTTGCCGAGGCGACGGCGGAACAGCTCTGGCTGGTGAAAGACGGCGCGGCGAAACCCTATGACGGCGATCTCGAAGACTATCGCGCCCTGATCACCCAGGCCGACAAGCGCCAGAAAGCGGCTTAGGCGCGACGCGGCCCGCCCTCGATCCTTCGAGACGCAAAATTTCTTCATCCTGAGGAGGCCGATAGGCCGTCTCGAAGGGCGAAGAAATTTTGCTCCTCAGGATGAAGGCTCTTTCCATTCGAAAGCGGGTTGTTTCAAACCACTTGTCCTGCGGCCCAGCCGGACGACTACGCCCATTGGAAATGATAGCCGCCGGAAGAGCAGGCTGATCTAATTTTCCGGCCAGACGAATGTCATCGTTTTTCCCAACGGCGCGGGAAGCCACTCCTGGTTCAGGCGCGACAGGCGCGTGCGAATTTCAGCCGCGGTTTTTTCGTCAAGCGAAACCGTCGCCACGAAAGAACTGGCGCAGGCGGCGTCGATGACGCCTTGCAGAGTTCCAAGATCGGACGGCGCGCTCCAAAGCTCGGCTTCAAAACATTCCACAATGCGTTCAGCCTGCAGGAGTTCGATGATCGACGGATCCGGTTCGCATGCGCGTTTGGCGCTGGCGTGACCTGCTTCTTTCGCAAGCGCCTGAATGTCTTCGGGATGCTTGCCTTGCGCGATCATGCCCCAGAAAGCGTTGTTGAGGTCGAGCGCTTCTTCAACGACCACATGGACGGCGTCATGAGGAAAGAGACCCTTTTTCGGGAAAGTCGTTTCCGCCGTCGAGCCGTCGTCACGCGTGATATGGATATCGTCATGCTCGGCGAGCTTCGCGATTTCAATGATCATGATGGCCCCTTTACGCCGCCTGTCCCGCGGCCCAGCCGGACGACCAGGCCCACTGGAAATTATAGCCGCCGAGCCAGCCGGTGACGTCGACCGCCTCGCCGATGACATATAATCCGGGAACGGATTTTACTTCCATGGTTTTTGAAGAAAGCGCGCCCGTGTCGACGCCGCCGAGGGTGACCTCCGCCGTGCGCCAGCCTTCCGAGCCCGCCGGCTTGACGCGCCAGTCGGTGACCGCGCCGGCGAGGGTTTTGAGTTTCGCGTCGCTGTAGTCGCCAAGGCGCGGGCCCGCGCCGGCTCTTTGCGCGATCCAGTCGGCGAGACGTTTGGGCAGGAGCTGCGCCAGCACGGTCTGCGGCGCCTGCTTGCCGTTTTCCTGGCGTGCGGCTTTGAGCGCCGCGAAGACATTCGTCTCCGGCGCCAGGTCGATAGAAAGTTCGTCTCCCTCACGCCAGTAAGACGAAATCTGCAAAATGCTCGGGCCCGATAGCCCGCGATGGGTGAAGAGGAGGGCCTCGCGAAACGCCATGCCATTGCAGGAAACGCACGCCTCTGTGCTGACGCCGGAAAGCGGCGCGGTTTCCTCCAGCACGCCGTCAGTAAAGGTGAGGGGAACGAGCGCCGGGCGCGGTTCGACGATATCAAGGCCGAATTGCCGCGCGATGCGATAGGCGAAATCCGTCGCGCCCATTTTCGGGATCGACTTGCCGCCGGTGGCGATGACGAGCGAGGCGCATGCAACGGCGCCGCCGCTGGTCGCCAGGGTAAAGCCGTCCTCGGTTTTTTCCACTGTCTCGACGCTTGTGGACAGCCGCATTTCCACGTCCGCCGCGCGGCAATCGTCGGTCAGCATCTCGATAATCGAGCGTGAGCTATCGTCGCAGAAAAGCTGGCCCAGCGCCTTTTCATGCCAGGCGACGCCGCGCTTGTCGACGCGCGCGATGAAATCCGCCGCCGTAAAGCGCTTCAGGGCCGACTTGCAGAAATGCGGGTTCTGCGAGATGAAATTTTTGGCCCCCGCATGGATATTGGTGAAATTGCAGCGCCCGCCGCCGGAAATGCGGATCTTCTCGCCGGGTTTCGCCGCATGGTCGATCAGAAGCACGCGCCGCCCGCGCCGGCCCGCCTCGATGGCGGCCATCATGCCGGCCGCGCCGGCCCCGATAATGATGACGTCAAACAGTTCCATGCCGGGCTTTTATGGGGTTCGGGCCCATAACGATAGAGCGGGGCGACAGGGGCGGGCGAGAGGGAGAAAACCGGCTTGCCAGAGCCGGGCGGCCCCCGTTAAACATCGCCCATGGCCAAAGCACCGACCAAGACGCCCGCCGACATCGCCGAGCTTTCCTTCGAAAAAGCCCTCGCGGAGCTCGAAGAGATCGTCGCCAAGCTCGAAAGCGGGCAGGCGGCGCTCGAGGAATCGATCAAGCTTTACGAGCGCGGCGCCGCCCTGAAAGCCCATTGCGAAACCACGCTGAAATCGGCGCAGGAAAAGATCGAAAAGATCGTGGTCGACGGCGATGGGAAACCCAAAACCGAAAAAGCCGATTTCGAATAGGCGCTAGTCTTCGCGGCGCAGCTTTTTCAAAATCTTCGCATAGCTTTGCGGGAACAGGCGCTGGATGGCGGAAACGAATTTCGCGTCCGAGCCGACGATGACGCGGCGTTTTCCTTTCGCGGCGCCGGCGAGAATAAGGTCTGCCGCTTTTTCCGCCGGGGTGATGGCCATCTTGTCGAAAGCGTCGTCGAACGCCGCCTTGTCTTCGACGCCCTCGGGCAGGGAATCGAGCCCCGCATTGCGCACGATATTGGTGGCGACGCCGCCCGGATGAACCGAGGTGACGGCGACGCCTTTTTCTTCCAGTTCGATGGCCAGCGTTTCGGAAAAACCGCGCACGGCGAATTTCGATGCGGAATAATGGGTCTGCCCGCGAAAGCCGATGAGGCCGAAGAGGCTCGAAATATTGATCACGCCGCCTTTCGTCGCCAGCAATTGCGGCAGGAAGGCTTTGGTCAGGCGCACGACGCCCCAGAAATTAACGTTCATCACCTTTTCGAAATTCTCGAGCGAGGTTTCGTTGAAATCGCCAAGCCGCGTCATCCCCGCGACATTGAAAAGATAGTCCGCGTCGCCGAGGCTTTCTTTCACGCTCGCGGCGTAAGCTTCGACGGCGCCGGCGTCGGAGACGTCGAGCCGGTCGGTGCGGATGGAATTGGACGCAGGCGCGCCGATAAGGCGGACGGTTTCCGCCAGGCCTTCCTCATTGACGTCCGACAAGGCGAGCCTTGCGCCCTTGGCCGCGAGAGCGCGCGCCAGGGCGCGGCCGATGCCCGATCCGGCGCCGGTAATGACGCACAGCTTGCCTGAAAATTTATCGTCCATGAGAGAAACGCTCCGCCGCTTGGGAAGAGATCATGGAAACCGCCGGCGTCGCGCGCAAGCGGGGAGCGCAGCCTAAATCCGGATCACAGGCCTGCGGCGCGGGCGCCCCAGTAAACGATCCCGGCGCCGGCATAGGCGAGGGTGAAGAGATAGAGAAGCGCGAAGCCCGACCATTTCCAGGAGCCGGTCTCCCGCCGGATCGTCGCCAGCGTCGCGAAACATTGCGGCGCGAAGACATACCAGGCGAGAAAGGCCAGCGCGGTGGGCAGGCTCCAGGCCGATTGCAGCGTTTCGGAAAGGCCTTGCGCGTTGTCCGGCCCGCCATGGACGGCGTAGACGGTCCCCAGCGCCCCGACCGCGACTTCGCGGGCGGCCATGCCGGGAACGAGGGCGATGGCGATTTCGAGATTGAAGCCGATGGGCGCGAGCAGGGGTTCGAGAAGCGCGCCGATGCGGCCTGCGAAGCTTTCGCGCAATGTCGTCGCCGAGGCCGGAAAGGCGGCGAGAAACCAGAGAATGACCGAGGTCGCGAGGATCACCGTGCCGGCGCGTTTTAAAAAGGCCGAGGCGCGCATCCAAAGGCTGATGAAGAAGTCTTTCGCGTTCGGAACCTTGTAGGTCGGGAGTTCCATGATCAGCGGTTGCGAACGGGCTTTGGCGATCGTCCGTTTGAAAAGAAACGCGATGAGAACGGCGCTGACGACGCCTGCAATGTAAAGCGCGAAGAGCACGAGCCCTTGCATGTTGAACGGCCCGACATTCTCCTTGGGGATGAAGGCGGCGATGATCAGCGTATAGACCGGCAGGCGCGCCGAGCAGGTCATCAAAGGCGCGATCAGGATCGTCGTCAGCCGGTCGCGGTCGTTCTCAATGACGCGCGAGGCCATGATGCCGGGAATGGCGCAGGCGAAACTCGACAAGAGCGGGATGAAAGCGCGGCCGTTCAGGCCGAAGCGGTGCATGATCTCGTCCATCAGGAACGCCGCCCGCGCCATATAACCGGACGCTTCGAGCAACAGGATGAAGGTGAACAGGATTACGATCTGCGGCAGGAAGACGACGACGCTGCCGACCCCGGCGATCACCCCGTCCACCAGGAGATCATGCAGCCATCCGGCGGGCATATGCGCGCCAACGAAGCCGCCAAGCGCCCCGGCGCTGGCGTCGAGGAAATCCACCGGACCCGTCGACCAGGTGAAAACCGCCTGGAACATGAAAAAGAGAAGGGCGGCGAGAATGACGGGCCCGAGCAGGGGATGCAGCACGAAGCGGTCGATGATGCGCGTCGCCCGGTTGAAAAGCGGCTCATGCTCGATTGCGGCGTCGGCGATGCGCCGCGCCGCGCCCTGATGGGCGCGGATGTCCTCCGGCGCCGGATACCGTCCGGCGGGGGCGGGTTTAATGTCTGTCAGATGCGCCAGCACGCCGTCGAGCTTTGAAAGCAGGGCTTCGCGACCGGCCTTGCGCGTTGCATTGGTGGTGACGACCGGAAGCTCGAGTTCTTGCTCAAGCTTGTCGAGATCGATTTCGAAACCGTCGCGCAGGGCGAGGTCGTACATGTTGAGGACGACGATCATCGGCGCGCCGATGGCGCGCAATTGCAGCACCGACTGAAGGTGGGTGCGCAAGTTCGCGGCGTCGACAAGGGCGAGGATCAGCTCCGGCGCCGCGCCGTCTTTGCCGAGCACGGTTTCGAGCGCGATCTTCTCATCGAGGGAGCGCGGCGACATGCCGTAAAAACCGGGCAGGTCGATGAGATCGACGTTGCGGCCGCCCGGCGTTTCGAAACGGCCATGCCGGGTCTCCACCGTGGCGCCCGGATAGTTGGCGACCTTGGCGCGCCCGCCGGTGAGCCCGTTGAAGAGGGTCGACTTGCCGCAATTCGGGGCGCCGACCAGAGCGATGCGTGTGGCTGCAGCGGCTGCGGTCATGGGTCAAGGCTCACGGAAATGGCTTTCGCTTCGTCGAGCCGCAGGGCGATCAGCGTGCGGTTGAGGCGCACGCAGACCGGCGTGCGGCCTAAAGGGCCGATATGGGCGAGCTCGACCGCGTCGTTTTCGGCGAAGCCGATTTCACGGAGTTTCGCCTCGATCAGCGGGTCCTCGGCGCTGATCGCCGAAATCCGGCCGGCGGCGCCTTTTTTCATCTCGCTCAGGAGCATGGGGCATTGTCCTCGGGACTCCTATCTCGCTCTTTTGAGAATCATTTTCAATTAGGAAAGGCGGCGCCGGGCTGCGGCGAAACGGCTTCCCGTCTTCCGAAAAGCCCTGGCTGGCGGCGCGCCCGCTCCCCCGCGGCCCCTCGGCAACATGGGGGTCAATTCTCCGCGGGGGCGCCCTCTTTTCACCTCAAAAAGGGTGGAGAAATCTTGTCGAAACGTTAGAACTGGCGGTTACTGCGCTGCAGCGCGGGCGCGCGGCGGCTGAGACCGCCGGACGCCCTGATTCGCTTCGCAAAACCGGGCCGAAAGGCGCATCACGGCAAGGCCGCACAACAATAAGAGGGACTTCCATGGCCGTAGAAACACCGCTCCTGGACAATGTCAAATTTCCCGCTGATCTGAGAAAGCTGGACAAGAGCGAGCTGCGCCAGTTCGCGGACGAGCTCCGGGCGGAAATGATCGACGCGGTTTCGGTGACCGGCGGGCATCTGGGCTCCGGCCTCGGCGTCGTCGAACTGACGACGGCCATCCACTATGTCTTCAACACGCCGGACGACCGCCTCGTTTTCGACGTCGGCCACCAGTGCTATCCCCACAAGATCATCACCGGCCGGCGCGACCGCATCCGCACCCTGCGCCAGGGCGGCGGGCTTTCCGGTTTCACCAAGCGGTCCGAAAGCGAATACGATCCCTTCGGGGCGGCCCATGCGGCGACGTCGATTTCCGCCGCCACCGGGTTCGCCGAGGCTTCGCGGCATCTCAAAAAAGAGACCACTTCCATCGCCGTCATCGGCGACGGCTCCATGTCCGGCGGCATGGCCTATGAAGGCCTCAACAACGCCGGGCATCTGGGCTCGAAGATGGTGGTGATCCTCAATGACAACGACATGTCGATCGCGCCGCCGGTGGGCGCCATGAGCGCCTATCTGGCGCGCGCGTCCTCGTCGGGCGTCTATCAGGGCTTCCGCACTTTCGGAAAGCAACTCGCCAAGCGCCTGCCCAAGGCGATCTACAACCAACTCGCCAAGGCCGAGGAATACGGCCGCGGCATGGTGTCCGGCGGCACGCTCTTCGAAGAGCTCGGCTTTTATTATGTGGGCCCCATCGACGGGCATAATCTCGACCAGCTGGTGCCGGTGCTTGAAAATGTCCGCGACATGAAGGACGGCCCGGTGCTCGTCCATGTGGTGACGCGCAAAGGCGCCGGTTATCCGCCTGCGGAGGAATCCGCCGACAAATATCACGGCGTCGCGAAATTCGACGTGGTCTCCGGCAAGCAGAAAAAAGGCACGCCCAACGCGCCCGCCTATCAGAAAGTCTTCGCCAAGACCCTGATCAAGGAAGCGGAGAAAGACGACCGCATCATCGGCATCACCGCAGCGATGCCGTCGGGCACCTCGCTCGACATGTTCGCCGAAGTCTTTCCAGATCGTTGCTACGATGTGGGCATCGCCGAACAGCACGCCGTCACCTTCGCGGCGGGTCTTGCGGCGGACGGGCTAAGGCCTTTCGCGGCGATTTATTCGACCTTCCTGCAGCGGGCCTACGACTCCGTCGTCCATGACGTCGCCATCCAGAACCTGCCCGTGCGCTTTCCCATGGACCGGGCCGGGCTCGTGGGCGCGGACGGCCAGACCCATGCCGGCTCCTTCGATCTCGCCTATCTCGGCTGCCTGCCGAATATGGTGATCATGGCGGCGGGCGACGAAGCCGAGCTCGTCCATATGACGGCGACGGCCGCCGCGTTCGACGACGGTCCTATTGCGTTCCGCTATCCGCGCGGCGAGGGCGTCGGCGTCGACATGCCCGAGCAGGGCAAGCTTCTCGAGATCGGCAAGGGCCGTATCGTCCGCGAGGGCACGAAAGTCGCGATCCTCTCGCTCGGCGGACGGCTTCAGGAATCGCTGAAAGCCGCCGACACGCTGGAAGCGCAAGGGATTTCCACGACGGTCGCCGATGCGCGTTTCGCCAAACCCCTCGACCATGATCTTATCATGCGCCTCGTCAACGAGCATGAAGCGCTGATCACCGTCGAGGAGGGCTCGCGCGGCGGCTTCGGCGCTTTCGTCCTGCACTTCCTGTCCGAGACCGGGCTTCTCGATAATGGGTTGAAGATCCGCACCATGCACCTGCCGGACGTGTTCCAGGACCAGGACAGCCCCGAAAAGATGTATGACGCGGCCCGGCTCAACGCCGCCCACATCGTCGAGCGCGCCCGCGAAGCCCTCGGCATGGAATCCAATGTGGTGACCTTGCGCGGCTAAGGACGCGCTCCTCCTTTCATTGAAAGGAGACGGAATGACTGAAGACCAACGGCTCCGCCCTTCCTGGCTGGTGATTATTCCCCCGCCGGCCTGGGCGCTGGTGTTCGTTCTCGCCGCCTGGCTCGCCGGCTGGGCGCTGGGGCTCTCCGCGCCCTGGCGTTATCCGATGGCCGGATGGGCGGTTTTCGTCCTCGGGTTCTTCATTTCTGCGTCGGGCCGGTTCGCCTTTGCGAAAGCCAAGACCGAGGTGGTCCCGGTGTCGAAAAAGAACTCCGCGCTGGTGATGACGGGGCCGTTCCGCTTCACGCGCAACCCGATGTATCTCGGAATCCTTGTTGCGACAGCGGGGCTCGCCCTGGTGATCGGGACCTATCTCGGCTTCGCCGCGCCTGTCGCCTTCTTCGTCTTCGTCAACTTCATTTCGATCCCTTACGAAGAAGAGAAGATGGAGCGCCAGTTCGGCGGCGACTATCGCGCTTACAAGGCCCGCGTGCGCCGCTGGATTTGAGATTGCGCTTAATCTTAGCCGTGAAGCGTTATCGCGCCGATGATCAAAAAACCGATTGCGCCGACCGCCATCACCAGTCCGAGCACTTTGGCTGCGAGCGGGTCCGGTTCGCCGGTCCAGTCGCGCGGGCGGGGGTTTTGAGGAGCGTCAGCCATAAGGCGCCTCCATGACGTAAAGTTCGGTCCCCTCAGGCGGCGCACAGCTCTTTGAGATATAAGAACCGGCGAGGCGAAATGAAGGGAGCGGGGCGCGTGGGGCCGGTGCGGCCTTTGCCCGCAGAGGCGCGGCGGCTTCTCGGGGCGATCCGGCGTCTTTTTGTTGCAATAAGCGCATTATCCGGCGTTTTCCTGCGCCGGATTTCTGCTGCGCGCGCCTTTCGGCTTTTCAAGCGTCGTGATTTGCGGCTGAATACGCGCTTTCGCAAGGCGGGGGCCGGTCCGTGCTCGATCTCGAACGCAGTGAACTGATCTTCTTTATCGCGATCTATGTGGTGTTTCAGATCGCGCTCGGGCTGTGGTTTGCGCGCGGCACGAAGAGCGACACCGAATATTACATCGCCGGCGGGCGGCTCGGTTTCTTTCCAATCACCTTGTCCTTGTTCGCCACCTGGTTCGGGGCGGAGACGATCCTCGGCTCCTCGGCGGCGGTGGCGGAAGGCGGTCTTTCCGGCGCCCGGGCCGAGCCTTTCGGCTATGCGATCTGCCTTGTGGCTATGGCGTTCCTTGTCGCCGGGCCGATCCGCAGCCATGGCTATGTGACGATTTCCGATTTCTTCCGCGACCGCTTCGGCAAACACGCCGAATTCATCACCGCCATTGTCCTCGTCATCATTTCCGTCATCTGGGCCGGGGCGCAGCTCCTGGCCATCGCCGCAATCCTTGAAACAACGGTTGGCCTGCCGGGCGTTCTGACGCTCTTCGTCGCGGCCGGCGTCGTGATTTTTTACAGCATGTTCGCGGGGCTGATCGGCGACGTCGTCACCGACGTCGTTCAGGGGCTTTTCCTGATGGCGGGCGTCGTCGTCCTGTTTGTGGTGGTGGCGCATCAGTTCGGCGGGCTTTCCATCATGATCGGCTCGATAGAGCCTGAACAGCTGCGGCTCGTCGGTCCGGGCGAGTCCGTTTTCTCGCGCGCCGACGCCTGGGCGATCCCGGTCATCGGCAGCCTCGTCACCCAGGAAGTCATCACCCGGTTTCTCGCCGCGCGGTCTTCGACCATCGCCAAGGGCGCGGCGTTTTCGGCGGCGGGGCTTTACATGGTCATCGGCCTGATGCCGGTGCTGATCGGGCTTTCCGGCGCGCATCTCGACGTGCCGGGCGCCGTCGGCGATAATTTCCTGCCGGCGATCGCCGTTCAGTATCTGCCGCCGGTTCTGGCCATTGTTTTTGTCGGCGCGCTCTTTTCCGCGATCCTGTCGACGGTCGACTCCAACCTGCTGGCGGTCTCCTCGCTCATCTGCATCAACATTCTCAAAAAGCTTCACCAGCGCTCAAGCGAGCGCGGACAGCTCATGATCGCGCGTTTCGGCACCGCGTTTGCGGGCGTCGGCGCGCTTGCGGTGGCGCTTGGCGGCTCGGACATTTACGAGCTGATCGCGCTCACCTCCGTCTTCGGACAAGGCGCCATCGTGGTCGCAACCCTGGTGGGCCTTCGAACCCGCTTTGGCGGTCCGGCGGCGGCGCTCGCTTGTGTTTACAGCTGCGTCGCGTTCAATCTGGCGACGCTTCTGATCCTGCCGCTCAAGGACGCGCTGGCGGAAGGGATGGCCATGGGTCCGGCCCTGTCGGCGGTGCTCGCCGGCGACGTGGAGCCGATCGCCGGCTATTTCATTTACTCGGTGATCGTCTCGTTCATCGTCTATTTTGTGGTTGGCGCGCTGGAATCCCTCGGCGGCGCGGCGAAGCGGAAATCGGCCTGAAGCCGCACGCCGTCTTCGCGCTTCCCGTTTCTTTCGCTTCGCCGCCCCCGCCGGTTGAGCGGTCTCAGCCGATTACATTTCGTAAGGGAGACAAAGAAATATTTATGGTTAACGGGAACTTAAATAGATGAATTTCATTGCTTTATTTTTAGGACGCTTGATAAGTTGAAAATCAGTATCGGGCCCTGGCTCCGCGGAGTATTGAGTATGATGAAGAGATTATTCGCTGCTGCAGCAATTGCGACGTCTGGCGCGGTTCTCGCCGCTGGCGGGGCAGCGAACGCCGCTTATATCAATCCGGCGACCAACAAGATCGAATCCTCAAATGGCGGGGACATTACTGTTGTGTTCGACAGCAGCTGGGCGGGCGATTCCAGTAATCTCGTCTCCGTCAATACCGGCGCAACGCTCTTTAACAACCACGCCGACTCTTTTGGCACGACGGTCAATATTGGATCGTTTCTCCCCGGGGAAGAGATTGATTTCCGCCTCGACAATCTTTCGAAGTCGCTCTCCTTCGTCACGGGGCTCGCCGCAGACAATTACGACAATGTCCTCCACGCGATCCTGTCGCAAAATGCGGACGGATCGATCACGGTAGGGTTCGAAGATCTGCCGAACGGCGGCGACCTCGACTATAATGATCTGGTCTTCACGGTCTACGAGACAGCGTTCGAAACGCCGATCCCGGCGGCGGGCGTGCTCTTGCTGACCGGCCTTGCCGGTTTCGGTTTCGCCGGACGCAAGCGCAAGGCCGCCAGGGCTTAACGCTCTCAAGAGCAAAGCGATGGAATCAAAAGCCCCGCCAAAAGGCGGGGCTTTTTTCGTCGCCGCGCGGGGGCGAGATAGGGGAGGTTACGCGGCGACTGATTTCTTTTGCCTGGCGTGTTTGCCTTCGCAGAATTCTTCGATGATCTTTTTGTTGAAGGCGTCGAGATCGTCTGGATTGCGGCTTGTGACGAGCCCCTCGTCGACAACCACTTCCGTATCGCTGACTTCCGCGCCGGCGTTTTCGAGATCGATCTGAATGGCTTCGAAGCCGGTCATCTTGCGGCCTTCGACCACGCCGGCGCTGATCAGCACCTGGGGCCCGTGACAGATTGCGGCGACGGGCAGGTTTTTTGCGAAAGCCCCGCGTACAAAGGCGAGCGCTTTTTCATCCCGGCGCAGCGCATCCGGGTTAAACAGACCGCCGGGAATCAAAAGACCGTCATAGTCATTAATGTCGGCGTCTTCCAAAGTCTTGTCGACCCGGATGTCCCGCAGCGGAACCGTATGCCGGAACCCTTGAATAGAGCCGGTTTTAATCGACACGATATCCACGCTCGCGCCAGCCTCTTTGAGCGCCTTCAGCGGTGAAAACAATTCGGACTCTTCGAATCCGTCCGCAGCGAGGATTGCGATTTTCCTGTTTTCGAGTTGAGCCATTATTGGGCCTCCTTTCCGTGAGCGGAGGAAACCGATCACACCTATAAAAACGGAAACACGAGACGCCCCGGACTCGTTCCTGGCTTTAGGAATCTGCACAAAACTTCATCTTCCTAAAAAAACCCGGCGAAAACAAGCGTTTGGAAAGTATTAATCGGTTCTCCGCGCCAGCAGGCGCGCGCCGTGCTCGCCGATGAGGATCAGCGCGCCGGCATCGTCGATCTCGAAGCGCCGGGTTTTGGCGAGGCTGTCGAACAATTTCCGTTCCTGCTCCATCAGGGCAGGCGGGCAGGCTTTTTTCGTCGCCGCGATAGGGCCGATGGAGAAGCGCTCGGGCCCGAGCGTATAGGCGGCGCTGTAATTGTTGCAGGAGCCGCGCCCCGCAAGGCGCCCGTCCGCGCTGAAGGACAGCGTGGCGTGGGAGTTATCGATGACGCCGCCGCCATTAATGTCTTCCACCACCCATTCGCCGGAAAGGAGGGAGGCGGGATCGCCGCCGCAGCCATGCAACGTCTGGCCGCGAATATCGACGGAGACGCGAAAAGGATGCGGCATGCCCGTGGCGTCGTCATGACAAATCTCTTCTCTTGTCGTGATGACAAGGTCTTCATCCGGAATGGCGTAGCGCGTGACGGCGCCGTCTTCTTGCGGTTCGGGCGCGGGCGCTGAAAGCTCATCCTCTCCATAGTTCCAGGTGAGCGAAAGCTCGCCGCGGGCGATCTCGAGACGCCAGCCGGGTTCATTGCCCTGCGCGTCGAACGCTCGCTCTGTTGCCCGTTGGCTCTCTTCGACGGCTACGCAGTCTTCCAGAACGCCGCCGCGGATGGAGATTGTCGCTTCCTTCCCTTTGTTCCAGATATAGGTCCCGGGATTTTCCGGATCTTCATATCGGGCGCCGGAAGCGGTGCGGGTTTGCATCAGCGAAAATGTTTCGTCTGCGGTTTCGAGCGTAGCGTTCTCGCCGGCGCCGCTGAAGCGGATGCGTTTGTCGCCGCATTGGAATATAGCGGCGAAACTTTGGGCGGGTTGCGCGGCGGCGGCGGTTTCTGATTCGTCGCCGATTTCCGCGGGGTCGTCGCAACTGGCGAGAAACAGCGCGGCGCCGATAAAGAGGAAAGAAGAGCGGCTCATGACAGGGCCTCCGGTAAACGGATGAGGGCTGATGAAAATGGAAAAGCAACTATGGCGTCAGAATATGCCCATATGGGGACGGGCGCATGATTTTTCTGTCAGGTTTCTGTTATAATATCGCAGGCGTTTAAGGAGGCGTCTTGCGCCATGCGCCTAGATCAATATCTCGTTCAAAGCGGGCTCGCCGAAAGCCGCGCCAAAGCGCGCGAAGCGGTGGAGGCCGGGCTTGTCGCGGTGAACGGCGCGGCGGCGAAAAAAGTGTCACAGAAAATCGCCGACACTGACGAAGTCGCCGTTTCCGGCGAAGTTCATCCCTTCGTATCCCGCGGCGGGGTGAAGCTCGACGTCGCCTTGCGGAGGATGGAAATCGACGCGGAGGGAAAAACCTGTCTCGATCTCGGCGCCTCCACCGGCGGCTTTACGGATGTCCTTCTGCGCGCCGGCGCCGCGAAAGTTTACGCGGTGGATGTGGGGCGCGGGCAATTGCATGAAAAAATCGCGGGCGACCCCCGTGTCGTCAATCTCGAACAGACCCATGCGAAGGATCTGTCGTCCGCGCTTATTCCCGATCCGGTGGAAGTCATTGTCTGCGACGTCAGTTTCATCAGTCTTAAAAAAGCGCTGCCTTTCGCGCTGGCGCTGGCCGCGCCCGGCGCGCGTCTCGCCGCGCTCGTCAAGCCGCAATTCGAAGTCGGCCCCGAAGGGATCGGCAAGGGCGGGCTGGTGAAGGAAGGCTTGGCCGGGCCGGTTGCGGACGATATGGCGCAATGGATAGAAGCGCGAGGATGGCGTCTTCTTGGATTGATCGACAGCCCCATCAAGGGCGGCGACGGCAATAAAGAGTTTCTGATTGGCGCGGCGAAGACAGCATAAAAGAAAACCGGCGAAACAGGCGCCGCTTCAAAGCGCCGAGATTCGCATCGGGGAAATCGGCGCGCGCGGCGACGGCGTTGCAAATGTTGATGGCGAGCGGGTTTTCGTACCGCTGACGGCGCCGGGCGATATGGCGCGCATTTCCTTTCGGGGAAAGCGCGGCGAAATCGACACGATTTTGGAGCCGAGCGATCATCGCGGAGAGCCGGTCTGCGGCTATTTCGGCCGCTGCGGCGGCTGCGCCCTGCAGCATCTCGATGCGGCCTATTACCGGGACTGGAAACGCAATCTCGTCATCACTGCGCTGGTCCGCGAAGGCTTTGACGAGAATCTTGTGGCGCCGCTCTTTTCCTGCCCGTCGGCGTCGCGCCGGCGCGCTTCTTTTGCGGTCAAGAGAACGGCGAAAGGGCTCGTCTTCGGTTTCAATGCGCGGCGCTCGGCGCAAATCGTCGATATCGATCATTGCCCGGTGCTGGCGCCCGTCTTTGCCGAAAACCTTCCCGCCTTGCGCGCGCTCGCCGAGGCGGCGCCGGCGCGCTGGCGCGGTTTCGATCTCGCCGTAACGTTTTGCGACAACGGGCTCGATGCGGCTTTGACGGGCGGCGACGCAGAAGACGATCTGACGGGGCCGGAAATCCTCGCGCTGACCGATGCGGCGCGGGCGGGCGGCGTCGCGCGTCTTACCGTCGAGGGCGCGCCGGTCGCGGCTTTCGCCGCGCCTTGCGTGCGCTTCGGCGGCGTTCCGGTTGCAGTCCCGCCCGGCGGGTTTTTGCAGGCGAGCCGGGAAGGCGAGGCGGCGCTGAGCGATTTCGTCGTCAGCCATCTGAAAGGCGCGAAACACATCGCCGATCTCTTCTCGGGATGCGGGACCTTTTCCTTGCCATTGGCGAAGAACGCCGCCGTCGACGCTTTCGACACGGATGCGCCCGCTGTCGCCGCGCTCGACGCCGCGGCGCGCGCGGCGGGGTTGCGCCATCCGGTGAAGGCGGAGACGCGCAATCTTTTCGAGCGGCCCTTGCGCGCCGAAGAGCTGAAGATTTACAGCGCCGCCGTCTTCGATCCGCCGCGCGCGGGCGCCGAGGCCCAGGCGGCGGAGCTTGCCCGCTCTTCTGTCCCGGTGGTTGTCGGCGTTTCCTGCAACCCGCAGAGCTTTGCGCGCGACGCCTCGATCCTGCGCGAGGGCGGGTATCGTCTGTCGCAGGTGCTTCCCGTTGATCAGTTCGTGTTTTCCCCCCATGTTGAACTTGCCGGGCTTTTCACGAAAGGATAAGCGATGGCGCCTTTGAACACGGTTATCGCCAATGGCGCAAAGCGTGCGGCCTATGGCGCCGCCCAGGCGGCGCGGGTGCTCTGGTATACCGGCCATTACGCCTATGGCCGCCGCCTGATGGGCCCGCTCACCGATCCGGGCCAGGCGCCTTATGCGGAGGAATTCGGCCCCCTCGACCGCGCGCGGCTCAAGAGCGCTTTTCGCGAACTCTTTCAGCGCGACTGGAAAAACATCGAAGCCGGGCTTTACAAAATGCCGGCGGAGTTGCGCCGTGCGCCGTCCTTTTCGAAGCTCTGGCGCGAAAGCCGCGACTATTTTCTCGATGCGCGCAAGGTCGCGCGGCGCAAGGCGGTGCGCGCGCATTCGGAAGTGATGACCGATGCACACCGGGACAAATATCCGCGCTATTATCTCCAGAATTTCCATTACCAGACCGATGGCTGGCTCACCGATGAGTCCGCCGCGCGTTACGACATGCAGGTCGAAACGCTGTTCACCGGCTCCGCCGCCGCCATGCGCCGGCAGGCTTTGCCGTTCGTCGCCCGCGCGCTTCAAGGCAAGGACGCAGGGCGCGCCTCTCTCCTCGATCTTGGCTGCGGCTGCGGCGGGTTTATCGAAGAAGTGAACAACAACTGGCCGATGGTTCAGCTGACGGCGCTCGATCTGTCGCCCGCTTATCTTGGCCGGGCGCGCACGGCGCTGGGCGAGGCGAAAAAAATTTCTTATGTGCAGCAGCCCGCGGAGGCGACGGGCCTTGCAGACGCATCCTTCGACATCGTCTCCTCGGTCTATCTCTTTCACGAATTGCCGCCCAAGGTGCGCGCCGACGTCGCGGCGGAAATCATGCGGCTCTTAAAGCCGGGCGGAACCTATATTCACGTCGACACTATTCAGTATGGCGATGAATCGGGTTTCGATATCCTTCTGGAGAATTTCCCGCGCGGTTTTCACGAGCCTTATTACGATAGTTACTGCCGCACTGACCTGGACGCGCTGTTCGGCGAGGCGGGATTGGCGAAAGACGACGAGACGCTCGCTTTTCTTACCAAGATATCCTCGTTCCGGAAGCCGGCCTGAGCTTTCACCCGCATTGCGCGCGATGAAGAAGCGCGTGGTCCGCAAGGACGAGTGCCATCATCGCCGCGCCCACGGGCACGCCGCGAATGCCGACGCAAGGATCATGACGGCCCTTGGTCTGAACGGTGGTTTCCTCGCCTTTCGTGGTGATGGTCTTGCGCGGGGTGAGGATCGAGGAGGTCGGTTTCACCGCAAACCGCGCGACAATGTCCTGGCCGCTTGAAACGCCGCCGAGAATGCCGCCCGCCTTGTTGGAGAGGAATTGCGGCGCGCCGTCTTTCATGCGGATTTCGTCGGCGTTCTCCTCGCCGGTGAGCGCGGCGGCCTCCATCCCGGCGCCGATCTCGACGCCTTTCACGGCGTTGATCGACATCATGGCGCTCGCAAGGTCGGCGTCGAGCTTGCCGTAGACCGGCGCGCCCAAACCGGCGGGAACGCCCGAGGCGACGACTTCGATCACGGCGCCGTAGGACGAGCCGTTTTTGCGCGCTTCGTCGAGTTTTTCCGCCCAGCGTTCGGCGGCTTTCGCGTCCGCGCACCAGAACGGATTCTTCTCGATTTCCATCCAGTCGAAATTGGCGCGGTCGATCTTGTCGGGGCCCATCTGCACCATGGAGGCGCGAATCCACACCGCGCCGCCAAGGACATGGGCGAGAACCTTTTCCGCCACGGCGCCGGCGGCGACCCGCGCCGCCGTTTCGCGCGCCGAGGATCGCCCGCCGCCGCGATAATCGCGAAACCCGTATTTCGCGTCATAGGTGAAATCGGCGTGGCCGGGGCGGTATTTGTCGCGAATGTCGGAATAGTCTTTCGAGCGCTGGTCAGTGTTTTCGATCATCAGGCTGATCGGCGTTCCCGTGGTGCGCGGGCCGTCCGTGCGCTCGTCCTCGAAGACGCCGGAGAGGATTTTGACTTCGTCCGGCTCTTTGCGCTGGGTGACGAATTTCGAGGTGCCGGGCTTCCTTTTGTCGAGGGCCGTCTGAATGTCCTCGGGGCGCAGGACGATGCCCGGCGGGCAGCCGTCAATAACGACGCCGAGCGCGGGCCCGTGGGACTCCCCCCAGGTCGTGAACCGGAACATCCTGCCGAAAGAGTTGAAAGACATGCCTTTTCCGTATTAATCGCTTTCTCGCGGGATGAGCTTATAGCCAATCCCGTAGCGATTTCCTAACGCCCCGGCCATCCCGGTCATCCCGGCCATGGGGGGCTTCCGAGGAGCCGACATGTCCGATCTCATTCCCCCGAGCCCCTCGGAAGAGGCCTATGCGGTCGACGAGGACCAGGGCGACGTCTTCACGATTGAAGATCCGGTCGCCCTTTTCGCCGAGTGGCTGGCGCTCGCCCGCAAGAAGGAGCCGAACGATCCCAACGCCATGGCGCTCGCCACCGTGGACGAGAGCGGCATGCCCGACGTGCGCATGGTGCTCCTGAAAGATGTCGACGCCTGCGGGCTCACTTTTTACACAAATCTGGAAAGCGCCAAGGGGCGCGAGCTCGCCGCCAATCCGAAAGCCGCCGTCGTGTTTCACTGGAAGTCGATCCGCCGCCAGGTGCGCTTCCGGGGCGGTGTGGAGCCGGTGAGCGATAAGGAGGCCGACGCCTATTTCGCCTCCCGCGCCCGGGCTTCGCGTATCGGCGCCTGGGCCTCGCAGCAATCGCGCCCGCTGGAAAGCCGCTTTGCGCTGGAAAAAGCCGTGGCCGCGAAGACGGCGAAATTCGGTCTTGGCGAGATTCCGCGCCCGCCGCACTGGTCCGGATACAGAATAAAGCCAGTGCAGATTGAATTTTGGGTGAACCGGCCCTTCCGTCTTCACGAGCGGCTTTTATACGCCCGAGAAGATGTTTCGTCCCCCTGGACAAAGGAACATCTTTATCCGTGACGGGAGGAAGGCCGCATGGGACGTTCGGTAGAAAGTTTTACGCTGCCCGACCTGATGAAGCCCATCGGGCCTTACTCGCATTACACAAAAGCCGGGGATTTTATTTCCATCAGCGCGATTGCGGGCGTCGATCCCGAAACCGGCGCGCTTGCCGGCGATGATGTTGAAAGCCAGACGGCGCAGATCCTGGAAGCGATCAACACCATCCTTGAGGATGCGGGCTCGGATTTTGAGCATGTGTTGCACATCAATATTTTTCTGACCGATATGGCGTTGTTCGACCGAATGAACGCTGTCTATGCGGATATTCTGGGCGAGCACCATCCGGCCCGCTCTGTGTTTGAAGCAGCCGCCCTGCCGAAGGATGGCGCGCTGTTGACCATGAATGCAACAGCGGTGGAAAAGCCTTAAGGCTGGCGCGGAGAGACTGCGCCGATTTTCTTTTCTGGTTTCCTCTTCCGGAGCGTCCCTCTGGCGCAGCGGCGTAACATCGCCGCAAAACACCGCGCCAAGGAGAGGAAACAATGGCCAAACTCAGAACAATTGCGACGGAAGAAGCTTTTTCCATCCCTGAAGTCGCCGCGGCGCTGAAAGAGGTCGCGCGCGGCCCGAGCCAGTCCCTCGACAAGCTCCTCGTCCGGGGCATTTACGACGCGGGAGCCAGCAAGGGCTATGACGCCCTGAACTTCCTCGACGGCCTCCTCGATGTTGAGGACCGGCGCCTGAAACAGATGGACGAGCTCGACATCGACATGCATCTCCTGTCGCTGACCGCGCCGGGGGTGCAGATGTTCGACGCCGACACGGCGACGGATCTGGCGGCGCTCGCCAATGACGCGCTCGCCGATATCTGCAAGCGCCATCCGGCGCGCTTTGCGGGGCTCGCGAGTTTCGCGCCGCAATCGCCGAAGCGCGCCGCGAAGGAGATGGAGCGGGCGATCAACGATCTGAAGCTCAACGGCTTCATTTTGAACTCGCACACCAATGACGAATATCTCGATGATCCGAAATTCTGGCCGTTCCTCGAGGCGGCGGAAGCTTTGGACGCCTGCATCTATATTCACCCGCGCGCGGCGTCTTACGGCCTCAAGGGCCCGTTGCAGGATTACGGCATGGATTCGGCCATGTGGGGCTATGGCGTCGAGACCGGCACGCACGCCGTGCGGATGATGACCTCCGGCGTCTTCGATCATTTCCCGAAACTGAAAATCTGCATCGGCCATATGGGCGAGGCGATTCCATTCTGGCTCTGGCGTCTCAATTTCATGAACTCCCGCGCCCAGGAAGGCGGACGGGCGCCGAAAACATCGCTCACCATGGCGGAATATTTTCAGCGCAATTTCGTCATCACCACGAGCGGCGTCGAGGATCCTCTGGCGCTCGATTACTCCATCAAGAAGCTCGGCGCCGACAATGTTCTGTGGGCGATCGATTACCCTTACCAGCCCATGAAGCCAGCGGTGGATTTCATCAGGTCGGCGCCCCTCGATGACGAGACAAAAGCCAAGGTCGCGCACAAAAACGCCGAGCGCGTCTTCCACATCAAGCCGCTGGGCTAGGTTTTTACAGATTGCCGGGCGCGCACGATTCCCGTAATCTTGCCGTGGATGCGGGGAGAGGCCCATGCACATCATCATCGCCATTCTCGGCGCGCTGGCGGCGGCCTTCTGGGCATTCACCTATTTCATGCGCGCAGCGAATGAAGGCCGCGAGGCGATTGGCGATGTCAAAGGCGTCATCCGCCGGGGACAATGGAACCGCCGGGTCGATCAGCGGCTCATCGAAAACCTTTCCGACCCGCGCCCCGCGCGCGAATGCGCGCAGGTTATTATTAAGCCGCCTTCGCGGCTGGGCGGCCGCCGTGTTGCTCTATCAGATGGCCGCCTATGACGGCGCCGTCACCGACCGGCAAGCGGCGCAGATTGTTGCGGATATGCGCGATGTTTTCGAAGCGGACGAGGAAACCGCGCAAGGGCTTTATGCGTTCGGCCGCCCGACCGCGAAGGCGGTCTGGTTATAATTTGCGCGCGTTCGCGCGCGGGGCCGTCGGGCAGATCAACGACGCCGGCAACAGCGTGCGCAAGATCTTGCGGCCGGTGACCGAAATCTGCACCGATGAGGAGAAAAAACAGCTTGTCGCTCTCCTTGAGCGCACGGCGGAGATCGAAGGTCCGCCAGCGGACGTTCAGCGCCGCCTCATCGCCGAGGCGCGGCGGGTCCTGCTTGCCGCCTAAATCAATATTGCGAGACTGTAAGAGAGAAAAACAGCGCTGAAATTTGCCCCACGCCGCCGCTTGCCGTTATGGTGTCCCCTTTAGGCCCCGGCGGAGGGGGCGACGATCTGAGAGTTCAGGAAGGAGACGGACGATGAAAAAAGCAATGATGGCGGCGACAGCGGGGCTGATGGCCATGGCGGGCGCGGCCTTTGCTGAGGAAGAAGAGATGCAGCCGGCCGAGCCGGTGGCCCAGGTGGGCGAGTGCAAGCTCATGGTTGCGGCGCCGGAAATGCCCGATCCGAAAGAAGCGACCGCTGAAGATCGCTCGGCGACGATCGGAGAAATCAAGGCTTACCAGGGCAAGCTCAACGAATATCGCGAATGCCTGACGGCCGTTTCTGAAAATGAGGAGCTTGAAGTCGAGCCGCGTCAGGCGGCGCTCGACGAGTTCAACCGCACCGTCAAAGTCGAAACCAAGATGGTGGAAGACTGGCAGAAGTTCGACAAGAAATACAAAAAAGAGAACGCTTAAGCGTTGACCGTTCTGAAATGAAAGCCCCTGCCTTTTGGCGCAGGGGCTTTTTTGTGTTCAGTGTTCTATAGCTGTCAATGCGCAAGCGCGATTGCGCGCGCCGCCGCGACGAGATCATTGAGAGTGCTGCGTGGCGGCGCGGCGCGCATCGGTCGCGGCCCATGGAACAGCATCGATCCTTCCAGGAGGCTTGCGATCGCCAGCGCGCGTCGCCTGGCCTGTGCTTTTGACAGTTTGGGATTGAGGCGTCGGGTCAGATCGGCCAGAAAGTCGCGATAGAGGCTGAGATATTCATCAAGCGCAGCCCCAGCCGTTTCATCGACGAAGGCGAGCGCCCAGAATTGAATTTCGAATCGCGTCACCTCGTTCCATTCGGGCGAGGGTTCCAGCAGCCAGTACATCGCTGCATCGAACGTTTCTTTCGGACTTTTACGGTCCTCCGTAAAACCGATAAGGACTGAGCGATAGTGTTCCACAGCATCCTCGATCAGAAGCGCCAGAAGGGCGGACTTGGTCGGCACGTGATATTGCAGTGACGCAAGCTTGATCCCTACGCGTTCCGCAACGGCGCGCAAGCTTAAGGCCCCGTATCCCTGTTCGATCATCAGCGTGCGCGCTTCGCGGATGATCTCTGCTCTGCGGTTCGCTGCACTGGTTTTCTTCGTTTTCGTCATGCTCAACGGCTTTTCTCAAGTCGCTGTTTCTGTCAATTGACAGATTGAATAACCTGTCATATGACAGGTTGCAAATCCGATAAGGGAAGCGCCGCCATGACCACAAGCCGCCGTGATTTTTTGCTGGGCTCTGGCGCTGCGGGTCTTGGCTGCGGTTGCGCCCGGCGGCCGCGGGTTGAACCGGGGGCGAAGGTCGTCATTGTCGGCGCCGGCTTTGCCGGGATCGGCGCCGCGCGCGCATTGCGAAAAGCCGGTTATGCGACTGAGATTGTCGAAGCGCGAGACCGGATCGGCGGACGCGCCTGGACGAAGGAAACGACGCCGGCGCCGGTCGACCTTGGCGCTTCATGGCTGCATTCCGGGGCGAAAAACGCGCTGGCTGGTCTCGCGCGCGAGAGCGGCCTCGCTTTCAATATTTCCGATTATAACAATGTGGATGTGTTCGGACTGTCTGGATCGATGGTTGAAAAGAAACCGATCACGCAAGTTTATGAAGAGCTCGATATTGCCGATCGGTTCAAGTCGCAGCTTTTCTGGCCATATCTGCGCTGGCGTCTCGGCGGGGGCGCATCCGGGCGAAGCATTGGCGATGTTTGGGAGGAAGCCGTTGCGGGCGAAGTCGATGCGCTGAGCGGCGAGGCCTATCGCATGATCCTTGAAACGCAATACGCTGTTCCGCTGCATGAAGAGGCGATGGAATCGCTCTTTCTCGGCGGTGAGCAGTTGCCTAATCATGAGTGGTTCATGACCGGCGGCATGCAGACATTCGCCGACTATCTGGCGAAAGATCTGCAAGTACGCTTGTCCACCCATGTCAGAGAAATTGAATGGAGCCGCGGCGCAGCGCGCATCGTGACGAATAATGGCGAAATTGAAGCGGCGGCGGTTGTTCTCACAGTCTCTGCAGGACTGTTGAAGCGTCAGGCGATCAGGTTGACGCCAGGATTGCCGGCCGATGCGCGCGCCGCTCTCGACCGTCTTGGCATGGGGCTGTTGAACAAGATCGCCTTGTCATATCCATCCGTCTCATGGCCTGTAGATAGTGAATATTTTGTGCTGGCCGGTGGCGAACTGCCGGCGATTATCGCCAATCATCCGGTTTATTCCGGCGCGCCGGTTTTGCTTGGGTTAACCGGAGGCGCGACGTCCCGTCGTCTTGAAACCATGAGCGATGAAGAAGCGGCGGCACGACTGCATCGCGATTTCGAGCGGGCGCTTGGCCTTAAGCTGCCGGAGCCTGACGGCGCAGCCGTTACCCGCTGGGCGTCGGATCCGCTGGCTGGCGGCTCCTACTCGCACCGAAAGCCCGGCGCGCGCCTCGATGAAGGCGATATTCTGGCGCGGCCTGTTGACGACACGCTGTTTCTCGCCGGCGAAGCCATCGTTTCAGACGACGACGCCGGCAATGTTTCCGGCGCCTATCGCAGCGGACAACGCGCCGCGGCGCAAATCGCAGGGCTTTCCGCGCCGAAAAAACGAAACGCAATCCTAGTCTGAAAGTATGTAATTGGCGTTCATGCCCGGCGCGCCGTCACTTGTGACGACGCCGTTTTGCGTCAGGCGGATTAGATGCGCGAGGACGTTGAGCGCCGCCGCGCCGTGAAGGCGCTTGTCCACATCGGCGTACATGGCGGCGGTAATCTCATTGATCGTCGAGCGGCCTTTTCTCAGTTGCTCGAGGATCTGCGCGTCGCGCATCAGCCGGTGGGTTTTGACCGCGCGCACAAAGCGCTTCGGGTTTTTAATGGGCGCGCCATGGGTCGGGAAATAAATCTCGTCGTCGCGCGCGAGCAGCGTGTCGAGGCTCGTCAGATAAGCGTTCATATCGCCGTCGGGCGGCGCCACAACGGTCGTCGCCCAGCCCATGATGTGATCGCCGGTGAACAGCGCTTTTTGGTCGGGCAAAGCGAAACACAGATGGTTCGAGAGATGGCCGGGCGTGTGCACCGCTTCGATGCGCCAGTCCGGCCCCTCGATGACGGCGCCGTCGCCGATGGTTTCATCCGGCGCGTATGAATAATCCGCGCCTTCGTCGAGCGCCGGGGCGTCGTGCTTTTGCTCTTTGACCGGGTGCGCACCGAAACCGAGGAGGGGCGCGCCGGTCGCGGCGGCGAATTTCATCGCAAGGCCGCAATGGTCGCGGTGGGTGTGGGTGACGAGGATATGGCTGACGCGCTCGCTCTTCAATTCGGCGAGGAGGGCTTCGAGATGCGCGTCATCGTCCGGGCCCGGATCGATGACCGCCACCTCGCCTTCGCCGATAATATAGGTCCCGCTCCCGGTGTAGGTGTAGGGGCCGGGATTGTTCGCGATGACGCGCCGCACGCCCGGCGCGACGCGGTCGGACCGCCCATGCGCAAAGTCGATGTCTTTGACGAAAGGAATAGAGGCCAATTTTAGACCTGCTGTCCCAGCTTGGCGTCGATGGCGGCGGCGAAGGCCTCGGCGAGCGCGCGCATGGCGGTGAGCTTGTCCTGATATTTCATGGCCGCGGGCGGGCCCATATCGGTTTTGTTGGCGTCGACGATATAGATGCGTCCGTCATGGCGGTCGCGCAGAATGTCGAGCCCGCCGAAATCGAGATGCATGGCGGCGGCGAAACCCGCGATCTTTTCCTGCTCGTCTGCAGACAGCATGGCGTCGATAGGCGCCAGATCGACGCGGTGATTGTCATTGGTGAAGCGCAGTTCGCGCGTGCGCTTTTTTAGGAAGACGTAAGGCGTCGTCCTGCCGCCGACGATGGGCGTCCTGATGTCCACATGTTCGCGGCCGTCAAAGGTATTTTCGACCATGCGCTGATAGACATGGCCGGGCTGCTTCGCAGCGATGGGACAGTCGATGATATGGCCGTCATGCTTGCCGTTGCGTTCGGATTTCTCGACGGCGACGCCTTCATGCGTCGTTGGGTCGACAGCGAGGCTGTAGCCGAAGACTTCTTCGAAAATGCGCGAGACGACGCTTTTGCGGATGTCGAAACAGTTGACATTGAAGGCGGGTTTTTCCGTCGGCGCCAGGCGCGGCGCGGTGAGGAATTCGCGGTCCTCGAAATAAAAATGCAGGTCCGCTTCCGCCGGATCTTCGACGATCTTGATGTCGGCGAGCTGGCAGACCGGCCAGACCGCATAATAAGAGCGCGGCTTTTTGGGAAAGAAGGAGATGCGGGCCCGCGGTTCGCGCCCGCGCATCATGCGCGTCGCCCGCAGCGCGTTCACCAGCCAGACAAAGCTGGCGATCCTCAGCGCGTCGCGGGCGAAGCCGCGATCCAGCGGAATTTCAGCGCCCGTTTCGGTCGCAACGAGCTGATTACCGTTAATTTTAAAATCGCCAAAAATAGACATCGACGCTCCGCCTCGGAACCGCCCCCTGCCGCAATGAACATGGCTTCTTCCCCGTTGACAAGGAAATAAAATTACCGAGAGGCGCGAAATACGGCGGACGGCGCGGCTTTTGCGACGAGCCGCGCATGTGTGCCGAACGTAAACAGAAGCTTAATCTCGCCGCCGCAATCGCGCTGGCGGCGTTTACCTTGCCGGGCGCCGCACTCGCACAAAATTCTCAAGGTTCAGCCGGCGGCGTTGCGCTTGGCGACGGGCATGGCGGGATCACCGACCGCGCCTATGTTGCTGCGCCGCCGAACTATCTTTACGTGGTCGAAAAAGAACGCGGCAGCTTTCTCGATTGCGGCGAAGGCCAGGACCGGCGCGCGACGGATGAAGACGGCCGCGACATGGCCGTGCTGCATTGCGGCGTGACGCTGACGGAAACCGTCGTCATTCCGGCGGCGGCGTCGAGCGCGCGCATCATCATTCATTATTGAGAGCGGACAGCCCTCACCAGCCCATCAGGCAGCTGTCGGTTTCAAGATCGCCATTCTCGTCATAGCGCGCGGGCACGGAATATTTCTTTCCGTAATCGAAGGTGACGCCGCAATTGTCTTCGCTGACATTGTGCCAGACGCGCGTGCGCCCGCTGATCTCAAGATCGCTTGATTGGGTGACGTCGAAAATCGTCGCCATGCGGTCTTCGACCGAATGCCTGTCGGCGCCGAGAATGACTTCGGCGTCGATCACGAAGCCGGTAATGGTCACGTCGGAGTCGTTATAGGCGGGGCAGGTGCAGGCGGACTTCTCTCCCAGAACAGGCGGCGCCGCGTAAGGGTCGGGAGTCTGGAGCGCCATCGACAACAGTAACGCAAACAGGGTCATTTCAGGCTTTAGTCCTCTTGATGCGCCGCTTTCAGCGCTTCGAGCGCGGGCCGCTGGCCCGCAATGTCGTAGCCGGCTTCGGCGGCCTCGGCGATGATCTTGTCCGGATCGCGTCCCTCGGATGCGGCGAGGTAAGCCTGCACCACGGTCGAGCGCGTCCCGGAGCGGCAAAAGGCGAGGGTTTTTTCGCCCGCTTCTGCTAACGCATTTTTCAGGGCGGAAATATGGCTCATGGAGACGCCGCGCCGGTCCACGGGGATATGCGCATAAGCGATCCCGGCGGCGCGCGCGGCGGCCTCGAGATCGGCGCTTTTCGGCTGGCCCAACATTTCGCCGTCGGGCCGGTTATTGACGATCAGCGTGTAGCCGGCTTCCGCCGCTTCGGCGATATCGGCGGCGGAGAGCTGGGGCGCGACCGAAAATCCGGGCCTTAAGGATGTGAACTTGTCTGGCAAGGCTTTCTCCTTATGCGCCGCAGATTTCGCCGCCGCCGGCGGGGCGCCTGAAAAAATCGCATATGCGAAGGGCGCGGCCAGTAGGCAAGCCATGACGGTTCGCATAATTTGTCGGTTTCGCAATTGACGCATGGGCGGTATTTCGCGCGTCGCAGGCGATAATGCAAGCACGGCTTCCTCTGCAGGGGCAAGGCGTGAAAAGGAGCAGAGTTCATGAGCGCGCCCTTGTTTCACCTCGCCATCCCGGTCGACGATCTTGCTGCGGCGGAGGCGTTTTACGGCGATCTCTTCGGCTGCCCGCGCGGGCGGCGCGACGAGAAATGGATCGATTTCGATTTTTTCGGTCACCAGCTTGTGACCCATCTCGCGCCGGAGGAATGCGGGCGCGCGGTCACGAACGAGGTCGACGGGAAGAAAGTCCCGGCGAAGCATTTCGGCCTCATTCTGGACGAAGCGCAATGGCGGGCGCTCGCTGACCTGCTTGTTGCGGCGGGAACCGACTTCATCATCGAGCCTTATGTGCGCTTTGAAGGCGAACCCGGCGAGCAGGGAACGTTCTTTTTGCTCGATCCGGCGGGCAATGCGCTGGAGTTCAAATATTTCGACGATATGGGCCAGTTGTTCGCAACGTGAAGATGCGCTTTCCGCGCCCGATGATGAATGCAAAGGCGCGGAGCTGGTTCTTTCAAGAGCCTTTCGGCCTTCCTGCCGGTCAGTCGTCGTCTCCAATATCGCCCAGCGACCGGATCGCGACCCAGATATTCCAAAGAACGAAAACAGCCAGCAGGAACAGGATCAAAAACAGCCAGAATGTCATCGTCCCCTATAGATGGGGAGTGAACGCCCTTCCGGCAAGCGCCCGGCGGTTTTAGCGCCGCCGGGCGCAGGTTTTTCGGGGCTTAGCGCCCGTCGAAGACGATTTCGCCGTCGACGACGGTCATCACCGGTTCGACGGTGAGGATTTCCTTTTCCGGGATTGTCATGATGTCCTTTGAAAACACCGTGAAATCGGCCTTTTTGCCGGGCTCGATGGTGCCGAGCATGTCTTCCTGGAAGGCGGCGTAAGCCGGCCAGATGGTGAACATTTTCAGCGCTTCTTCGCGCGTCACCGCCTGGTCCGGGCGCCAGTTTTCGTCCTGATAGCCGTCGATCCCGCGCCGCGCCACGGCGGCGTAGAACTCGATGCGCGGATCGCCGCGCTCCACCGGCGCGTCGGAGCCGCCGGCGATGATCGAGCCGGCGTCGATCAGCGCGCGCCAGGCGTAGGCCCCGTCAAGGCGGTCCGGCCCGAGCCGGTCGACCGCGAAGTAAAGATCGCCGATGGCGTGGCTCGGCTCCATCGACGGGATGACGCCGAGCTCTGCGAAACGGGGAATATCCTCCGTGCGCAGAATTTGCGTATGCTCGTCGCGCCAGCGCATGTCGGTCTTGTCCGGATGGGCGGCGAAGGCCTCTTCATACCAGTCGAGCATCAGCTTGTTGCCGCGGTCGCCGATCGCATGAGTGCAGACCTGAACGCCCGCTTCGAGGGCGTCGTTGAGGATCGGCATCGCCTCGTCCTTTTGCATCAGGAGAAGCCCGCTGGTGTCGGGGCGGTCGGAATAGGGCTCCATCAGCGCCGCGCCGCGCGACCCGAGCGCGCCGTCCATGTAAAGCTTGATGGCGCGGGTGACGACATGGCCGTTCTCATTGATGCGCGGGCCGCTTTCGATCAGCGCGGGAAGGCCTTCCCGGTCGATGGCGTTGTAGGAGCGCAGCTTGAGGACGCCCTCGTCGGAAAGGGCCTCCATCATGTCGACATTCGCCGGATCGACGGACATGGCGTGGACGCCGGTCCAGCCATAGCTCGTGTAAACCGCCGATGCTTTCGCGTAGCCCTCGCGTTTTTTCGCCTCGCTGGTCTCGCCGAGAAGGCCGCGCACGAGCCCTTGCGCCTTGTCGATGAGAATGCCCGTCGCGCGGCCGGTTTCGTCGCGCTCGATCTTGCCGCCGTCGGGATCGGGCGTTTCGCCGTCGATGCCGGCGGCGCCGAGGGCGGCGGAATTGGCGACCAGCGCGTGGCCGTCGGCGCGGGTGAGGAGCACCGGATTGTCCGGGCTCACAGGGTCGAGGTCGTCGCGGGTCGGCATGCGGCCCTCGGGCCAGCCGGTCTCGATCCAGCCGCGGCCGTAAACGGTTTCGCCTTCGCCCGCATGTTGGACATTCGCCTCGATGATGGAGACGAGCTCCGCAATCGAGCCGACCTCCTCGAGATTGAGCGTCAACTCGCGCATGCCGATGCCGAGAAGGTGGGCGTGGGCGTCGGTGAAGCCCGGATAGAGCGCCGCGCCGTCAAGCTCGACGAGCTCCACGGCGTCGCCGGCGGCGTCCTCCACAAGCGCGCGGTCCCCCACGGCGACGATTTCGCTCCCGGCCACGGCGACGGCCTCCGCCGTCGGCGCGCCTTCGACGCCCGTATAAATCGGCCCGCCGGTGAAAATCACGACCTTGGCGGCCTCTTCCGGCGCCGCGCCGGCAGACGGCGCGTCACGCCCTCCGCAGGCGGCGAGGGCCGGCAGGGCAAGGGCGAACAAGGCGTATTTGGCGGCGAAACGCGGCATGAGCGAACTCCTTGAGAAAGGCTTCATGGGAAGGGCTGGCGCGGGAGAGGCGGCCAGGGTGGCGACATTACCGGTGTAACCGGCGCCGCAAGGCCCCGCAATCGATCCCTTGAGACGAATCCAGGGGCACCCGCGAGCTGAAAAGGGCTGTTGAAAACTGGTTTCGTTTCCGAGAGGGGTTAATTTTCCCGTTATGCGGGAATGCGCCGATCCGGATGCGCTTAAATGTTGCGTTGCAACAAAAAACTTGTAGTTAATCGCCCTAAACTATTTGACATAACCCTGAAAAAGCTGAGATTGGGGACTGTCGTTAAAGGAGTTTTAACGACGCGGGTTCCGGCGTTTTCCGGATCAATCAGTTTGAGTGGGGGACTAAACCATGAAAACCCTTCGCTACATGGCGGCAGCCCTTGCCGCCGCGGGCCTGATGGCGGTTCCGGCGAATGCGACGACCTTCGTCTTTAAAGGCGCAGGCAATAATGTGACGCCGCTCGGCACGGCCGGCGTTGATTTCCAAGAAGATTGCGCCACCACCGGCGACTTCTGCTCGATCGATCACGATGCCGGGCTTTCCTATACGCTGGACGGCTACGGCCTCCAGGTTAAAGCTTATGAAGACACCGTGTCCGATACGGACACGCTGGAAGTGACGCTCGGCACGGCCACGCGTCTGATCCAGGACATCGCGCCGTCGGACTCCGGTCTCGGCGCATGGTCTGAAGATTCTGGCAGTGACGACCAGACGCAGTTCGATTCCGGCGAGTCGATTGAATTCATTTTCGACAACCTTGTGAAAGTCACCGATGTTGAATTCAACGCCGGCGGCGACACGAACTGCACCAACACGTCTGACGGCAGCGGCGAAGGCAGCTGCGGCGAGTTCATCCTCGAGATTTTCGATGATGCGGACGCCTTCCTTTCCGCCAGCCTGATCGACATTACCAACACCGATGTGTTGGGCGTGCTCGGCACAGGCGCCAGATTCGTTCTGACGGCGGTTACGCCGGGCTCCGGCTTCACGGTCGCGAAACTTACCGTGAGCGAAGTTCCGGTTCCGGCGGCGCTTCCGCTGCTGCTTTCCGGCCTTGCCGGCCTCGGCTTCGCATCGCGTCGCCGTAAGACCGCCTAAACAGGCTTCGCAACACTCTGCGAAACGAAAAGCCGGCCTTCGGGCCGGCTTTTTTGGTTTTTGAAGGCCAATGGTAAGGGGGGCGTGCGCAAGAGCACTCGATCCGGCGCGATTTTTGTGCCATAGGAGCGCGCCCGTTCCCTATCGGATACCCCCCGTGAAACCGCGCCGCATCGGATTTCTGTTCAATCATGAAGCCGTTCATCAGGTCGCTCACAGCGCCCCGACGGCGTTCGCGCTTTCGCGGGACTTCCCGGCCATTGACGTTGAGCTGCTGGTTTCCAGCCCCGCGCAAATGGCCGAGCTGGAAAAGATCGCCGCGCATTTTCCCGGACAGCGCTGCCGCTTCACGCCAATTGACTGCGGGCCGGTTGCAAAGGCGCTCGACAGGCTGTTCGGCAAATTCGCGCCCATAAAAAAGGTCGCCGTCCTGCGGTCGAATATCGAGCGCTTCGCCGCGCTCGACGCGCTGGTGACGCCGGAAAAGACCAGCGCCATGATCAAGCATCGTTTCGGGCTGACGGATCTGACGATGATTTACGCGCGGCACGGCGCCGGCGACCGGTCGCTGAGTTTCAACGCCGACAACGCCCTTTTCGACTTCCTGTTGTTGCCGGGCGCCAAGTTTCGCGACCGGCTCGCCGCCGCCCATCTTTTGGAGGGGCGCCCTTACGAGATTGTCGGCTATCCGAAATTCGACCTTCTCTCCGGCGCCGCGCCGAAATTATTCGACAATGACCGTCCGACGGTTCTCTATAACCCGCATTTCGACGCCCGCCTGTCGTCATGGTACAAATACGGGGCGGCGGTGCTGGACTATTTTTACCGGTCGGACAAATTCAATCTCATCTTCGCGCCGCATCTCATGCTGTTTGAGCGTCTGCTGCATGTCTCGCTCGAAGAGTTCAGCATGACGATCCGCAAGCGCCTGCCGAAGCGTTATTATGACTGTCCGCATATGCTGATCGACACAGGCAGTCCGGCGAGCGCCGATATGACCTATACGATGGCGGCGGACATCTATCTCGGCGATGTTTCAAGCCAGGTCTACGAGTTCATCTACCGTCCGCGCCCTTGCGTTTTTCTCAACGCGCACGGCGCCCAATGGAGGGACGATCCCAACTACAATCATTGGATGCTTGGCGAAGTGATTGACGATCCGGCGATGCTGGATGCGGCGCTCGCCCGCGCGCCGGCCGAGCATGAACGAAAATACGCGGCTCTCCAGCGCGAAGCGTTCGCCTATACGTTCGATCTTCAGGAAACGCCGTCATCGGTCCGGGCGGCGCGCGCCATTGTTGCTTTTATGGAAAGACACAGGGCTTAACGCGCGGCGAGGATCGCTTCGACCTGTTCGAGATCGGACGGCTTGTCCACATCGATGGCGGCGTTGGCGTAAGGCAGGAGGATGGCGTGCGCCGGACACCGGACGATCTTTCCGGCGCGCCGGAAAGCCGTGTCGATGGAGAACAGCTTCAAGGCGAACCCGATGAGATTAAGCGGCCCGAACGCCGCGGCGAGTTTCCATGGCCGTTTGCGGTTGGCTTCGACTTTCTCCCAGAACCGAACGGCGTTGAGGCCCGAGCGGTCATTGATTGCAAAAAGATTGGCGCCGGAAACCTCCGCGCCGCGAAATTTAAGATAAGTCCGCTGCATTTGCGGATACGCGTCCTCGATGGTTTCGCGCGCGACAAGTGCGATGGAAACGCCCGGCTTGCCTTGCGACCGGTCGAGGAAGTCATTGACCATGTCTTTCGTCAGCAGCGGATGGTCGGCCGTCGCAATGAGGAAGCGCGGATCGTTTTCGCGCGCTTCAATGGCGGCGCAGACGCTGGCGCTGATTGTCGGCGCGGCGCGCACCCGCTCAACGGGAAGGCGGGTTTTCGCTTCGGCGACGCCGGGTATGGCGTCAAGCGGGCCGATCGCATCTTCCGTAACCAGAACAATGCGCGCGATCGCCGGGGCTTGCGACAAGGCGTCAAGCACCCGCGCAATCATCGCCTGTCCATGAATCTCCACAAGCGCCTTATAGGTTTGCCCCCGCGCCGCGGCGACCGGGTCGGTCCCGGGGCGTTTGCCGGCGATGACGATCGCCGTGTAGCCGGCCTCATGCGGATCGTGGCCGGTCACGCTTTGCCGCCTTGCGCGATCCATGAACAGATCGGCCAGTCGGCTTTTTGCGCATGGGCGCGCAGGGCCGGTTTGGGATTGACGACATAAGGCGCGTCCGCGCTTTCAAGCAGCGGCAGATCGGAAATGTGATCCGTGTAGAAGGCAATATTGAGTTTCGCGCGGTCCGCGCCGCAAAGCGCCTCAAGCTGTGCGTCGACCATGGCGCGCTTGGCGAGGCCGTAGCAATTCTCGCCGGTGATCTGCGGCGGCGCATCGCGCGCGGCATCGAAATCGGTCGGGCTTGCAATGCAATGGTCGAAGCCGAGGCGTTCCGCGAAGAGCCGCGCATAAAAGTCGACGCTCGCGGTCGCCAGGATCAGCATGTCGCCGGCGGCGCGATGGCGCGCAATCGCCGCAAGCGCATCGGCATGGAGGCCGTCCGTCATAATCTGCGCAACAAAGCGGTCGGCATGCGCGGCGATCTCTTCGCGTTCGAAGCCGCCGAGCGCCATGGCCAGCATGCGGTTTTTCAGCGTCGTGCGGCTGAGGCGCCCGGTCTTATAAAGCGCCATATGCGGCAGGAATCGCGCGAAGAGGGCGAAACGCGCCGGGCCTTGCGCCCGCACGGACAGAAGAAACGGCGTGAAGGTCCCGCGCCGCGTGATGGTGCGGTCGAGATCGAAAATCGCAGCGTTTCTCAGCCCGGTGCGGTCCGGCGGGGGCGCCAATGGCCTGTCCTCTCTTCTCTAAGCAATTGGAATTTCTGCTTATTCCTAGGGTCAATCGAACGCTTTATGCAAGCCGGGACAAGCCGGCGGGGGCGCGTCGTTGATCTGGCGCGGATTGTGCGCTTAGTGCGGAAGCTTGGAAAGGCCGTCCTTCGGGCGGGGCAGGAGCGAAGATGAGCGACGCGGAGGCGGCAGGCGAACCAGCGGGACCGGTCGCGCGCATTTTAAAGAATGCGGGCGCGCTGCTTTCCGGCAAGGCCGCGGCCGGGATCCTCAGCCTCGCCTATCTCGCCATCGCGGCGCGCAGCCTCGGGCCGGCGGCGATGGGCGCGCTCGTGCTCGCCCACGCCTATGCCGAGGTCGTGGCCGGGCTCGCCCGTTTCCAGTCCTGGCAGGCGGTGATCCGCTTCGGCGCGCCGATGCTGAAGACCGGCGACGAGGCGCGGTTCAAGGATCTCCTGCGCTATACGATCCGTCTCGACATCATCAGCGCGGTCGCTTCCGTTGTTGTGGCGCTGGCGGCCGCGCCTTTCGCGGCCCGGGCCTTCGGCTGGTCCGACGATATTCGCGGGCTCATCACCGTCTATTGTTTCGCAACGCCGTTTTTGATCGCCGCGACGCCGACCGGCGTCCTCAGGCTTTACGACCGCTTCAAGATTCTCGGCTGGCAATTGACGCTGATGCCGGCGATCCGCTTTGTCGGCGCGATCGTGCTCTGGGCGACGGGGGCGGGTCTTGGCGCGTTTCTTATCGTGTGGATCGCGTCGGTTTTCGTTTACGGGGGCAGCCTGTGGTTTCTCGGCTGGCGCGAGCTTCAAAAGAAAAAGCTGACGCCGAACCTGACGGGAGCGGCGGCGCAGCCAGCGGACAAGGAATGGCTGCCCTTCATGATCAAGACGAACCTGTCGAGCTCGATCGACCTCATGCACAATCACGTTCCCCTGCTGATTGTCGGGGGCGTCCTAGGCTCGGGCGCGGCGGGGCTTTTCAAGCTCGCCTTTAATCTCGCCAATGTGCTCGCCCAGCCCGTCAACATGTTCAATCAGGCGACCTATCCCGAACTCTCGCGCATCGAGGCGGAAAATGGCGTGCGCGACATGATGAAGACCGCGTTTCGCTCCATCGCCATGGCAGTGCTGATCGCGCTTCCCGTCATCGGGCTTTTTTTCCTGCTGCGCCGGCCGCTGGCTGTCGGCGTCGGGGGGGAGGCGTTCGCCGCCGCCGCGCCCTTAATTGCGCTCATGGCCTTCGCACAAGTGTTCAAGATTACGGCGCTCGGGCTGGAGAGCGCCGTCCTCGCGCGCGGGCGCGCCGGCTGGGCGCTGGGCGCGCAGGCGTCCGGCGCCGCCGCGCATCTGGCGTTTCTCGCTGTCATGCTGACGGCGGTCGGCGTCATCGCTGCTCCCCTCGCCATCATGACCGGCTGGGCGGTGTTGAGCGCGGTGTTATTGGCGGCGTTGTTGAAGGCATAACTGTCATATCATGCGGCAGTGCTAGGCAGAATTTCTAACAGGTTTGAAAAATACAATAGGGCGATTATGCCAAAGGCAGCAAAAATATTTATTGCCGCTTCTGGAATTTTATCTGCCTTTCTTTCGGTCACAAGGGTGCCAACGCCAGAGAAAAAGGAAAAAATAAAAGTGAGCCCTATAGAAGACCTGTCTAATTCAATGACATTTAGCGGCGACAAAAGAAATATCGCTGCGAGCACCATTAAGAAGCTTGTGAAAATTCCGCTAATTGGAGATGAGCTGTATTTTGCGCTAGTTGTATAAAATGGCATGATCATCACTATGAAAGAGGTTAGCATGAGTGATTCCGCTGAAGAAATTTTTAGATTTAAACCAAAAGGCAATGTGTTTAGCCAAATAAATGCTCTATTGCTAAAAGCGATATAAGCATCAACGATAGTTTGAATTGCGTCAGCGGTGCTGACAACTTCTGCTCGTTGAAGCAAAGCTAATATCGCAATTGTAGTAGTAATCCCGAAAAATATCTTGCTGAAAAGAAAGCGGAAAATCATAGTTTCGTGCCCCCGCATGCCCCGACTAAAGTGAAACAAGTAAAGAAAGCCATTGCAAGTAATATTTAGCGCCTTAAGCCCCCGCCTTCTGCGCAAAACTCCACGCCAGCGCGGCCAGGGGCTGCACTTGCGCGCCCATTTCTTTCGCGGCCGGCGACGACGCGTTGCCCTGCAGCGAGCGGGCATAAACGCCCTGAATGATCGAGGCGAGACGGAACATGTTGTAGGCGAGGCAGAAATCGACGTCGGGCACGCCGTCGCGGCCCGTCTTCGCCGAATAGTGTGCGACCGCCTCGTCGATGGTCGGCAATCCTTGCGCTTCGAGGTCGACGCCCAACAGCCCGCCGCGCACCGATTTCGGCATGTGCCAGACCATCAGGAAATAGGTGAAATCGGCGAGGGGGTGACCGAGAGTCGACAGCTCCCAATCAAGAATCGCCAGCACTTTCGGCTCCGTCGGGTGCATGATCGCATTGTCGAAACGATAGTCGCCATGAACGATGGCGTTGGCGTCGTCGGAGGGGATCGCGGTCGGCAGCCACTCAATGAGATTGTTCATCTCCTCGATGGGGCTCGTCTCCGCCGCTTCATATTGTTTCGACCAGCGTCCGATCTGGCGCTCGAAATAATTGCCGGGCTTGCCGTAATCGCCGAGGCCAGCCTTTTCGTAATCCACATTGTGCAGGTCCGCGAGTGTGTCGATGAGGGCGTGAAACAGCGGCTTGCGGTCTTCTTTTTCGACGTCCGGCAGGCTCGCATCCCAGAAGATGCGGCCCTCTACGAAATCCATGATGAAGAACGGCGTGCCGACCACCTCAGAGTCTTCGCACAGCGCATAGGTTTTCGGCACGGGGAAGTCTTGCGTTCCGAGCGCCGTCATCACCTTGTATTCGCGTTCGACTGCATGGGCGGAGGGCAACAGCTTGCCCGGCGGCTTGCGGCGCAAGACATATTTTTTCGTCGGCGTCGTGATGAGATAGGTCGGATTCGACTGGCCGCCCTTGAACTTCTTGACCGAGAGCGGCCCCGCATAGCCGTCGACGTTCTCGCGCATATAGGCGTCGAGCGCGCCTTCGTCGAATTTCAGATGTTCCGGCGTGTCGCCAAGTCCGGTGAAGTCTTCTGCTTCGGTCACGGCGTTTCCCTGTCTGTTTTATGCGGCGCGGAAATGGTCGAGGATCATGAGCCCGCCGATAATAACAAATCCGGCGCCGGCGATAAGCTTCAATGGCAGTGCGGAGAGCCATTTGTCCGCCGCCGCCCCGGCGAGCACCGCCAGCCCCGTCGCGGCGATCAGCGCCAGCGCCGCTGCTGAAAACACCATCAGCTTCGACTTGCCGCCGTCGCTTGCGAAAAGGACGGTCGCCAGCTGGGTCTTATCGCCGAGTTCGGCGAGGAAAACGGTGACGAAGATCGAGAGAAAGGCTGTCATTTTATGGTTCCCAGTTTTTTGTGGAAATCGAAAAAGGCTTCTAGCACGCGGTCCGGCGCTTCCGTATGCGGATAATGGCCGATGTCTTCGAGAAGGACTGCGTCGGCGTTCGGGACCTGTTCGAGATAATAGTCGTAAAGATGTTTGCCCGAGACCGGGTCCATGCCGCCGTCGATGAGACGCAAAGGAACGGACGCGTCTTGCAAGGCGCCGACCCAGCGCGCGCGCAGAGCATGGCGTTCGGGAATGTAATGCAACAGCTTGTGCAGGATTTTGCGGCCCTTGTTCTCGTTGATCAGCGCCCAATGGCCGTCGATTTCCTCGTCGGAGGCTTTGGTGTCGGGTCCGAAAATCTTGTCGAAGGTCGCGCGGAATTTCTCTTTCGTCATCATCATGCCGAGGAGGGGGCCGAGCGGGGAAAGCCCGAGTTTCTGGATCGGCCGCGCGCGGTGCTGTTCGGGAAAGAGCCCGCCGTTCAAAAACACCATGGACTTCAACGCGAAGCTCAAAGAGCGTTCATTATGGCGCGCCAGCAATTCCTGGCCGACCGTGTCGCCATAGTCGTGGACGAAAAGATGCGCCTCGCCGGCGCCCATGCGTTCGAGCAGCGCTTCTTGAATATCCGCTTGATCGAGGATCGAATAATTGACGTTCGCCGGTTTGTCCGAAAGCCCGAAGCCGAGCATGTCGAGGGCGGCGAGATTGAAATGCGGTTCGAGATCGAGCCACAGCGCCGACCAGTCCCAGGATGAGGTGGGGTAGCCGTGGATGAGGAGGAGCCAGGGCTTTTGCGGGTCGGGATTGTCCGGCGTCCAGCAGGCGATGCGATGCCCCGCCCAGGGGTTGAACCGCGCGGCCTTGCGCCATTCTTCAAGCGCGATCACGCGGGCGTCTCCGCGTCCCGTCTTTCAAGCGCGCGCCAGCCGATATCCTTGCGGTAAAACCCGTCCGGCCAGTCGATGGCGGCGATCCCGGCATAGGCGCGCGCCACCGCCTCTTCGATGTCATGGCCGGTGGCGGTGACGTTTAAAACGCGTCCGCCGTTTGAGAGAAGTTTGCCATCTTCCTCTTTCGTGCCGGCGTGAAAGACAACGACGCCGGACAGTTCGTTCGCCGTCTCGACGCCTTTGATCTCGGTCCCTTTCTCATAAGCGCCGGGATAGCCTTGTGCGGCCATGACGACGAGGGCGGCGGCGTCTTCAGACCAGTCTAACGTCGCGCCTTTGAGATCGCCGGTCGCGGCCTTGTAGAGGACGGGCAGGAGATCGCTTTTAAGGCGGCGCATCAGGATCTGGCATTCGGGATCGCCGAAGCGCGCATTGAACTCCACAAGGCGCGGGGCCTCGTCCTCGATCATCAGTCCGGCGTAAAGAACGCCCACATAAGGCGTTCCGCGGTTTTTCATTTCCGCGACCACGGGCTCGATGATTTCCTTCATCGTCCGTTCACGGACTTTGTCGGTGAAGACCGGCGCCGGGGAATAGGCGCCCATGCCGCCGGTGTTCGGGCCCTTGTCGCCGTCATAGGCGCGCTTGTGGTCCTGGGCTCCGATCATCGGCAGGATGTTTTCGCCGTCCGTGATCGCGAAGAAGCTCGCTTCTTCGCCGCGCATGAATTCCTCGATGACGATGGCCGCGCCCGCCTCGCCGAACTTGCCGCCGAGCATCTCGTCAACAGCGACGTCGGCCTCTTCAAGCGTTTCGGCGATGACGACGCCCTTGCCGGCGGCGAGCCCGTCGGCCTTGATGACGTAAGGCGCAGTCTGGCCGCGCAGAAACGCCTTGGCGGGCTCTGGCGTTTCGAATCGTCCGTAGCCGGCTGTGGGCGCGCCGGCGGCGCTCGCGACCTCTTTCATGAAGCTTTTGGAGGATTCGAGCTGCGCGGCCGCTTTTCCCGGCCCGAAGCAGGCGACGTCTTTTTTTTCGCGCAGCAAATCGCCGAGCCCAGCGGCGAGGGGGGCTTCCGGCCCCACCACAACCAGATCCACGGCGTTTTCGGCGGCGAAATCAGCGATCGCCTCAAGCTCGCCGTCTCCAAACGTCAATTTTTCGCCAAGGTGATTGAGCCCCGCGCCGCCAGGCGCCAGATAGAGCTTTGACAATTCCGGGCTTTGCGCGATTTTCCAGGCCAGCGCATGTTCCCGGCCGCCGCCGCCAACCAACAGGACTTTCACTTGGGCGTTCTCCGTTTTTCGTCACTCGCGTTTAAGCGCCCCAGTTCCCGGGATCAACGGCTTCGCGATCAACGGGCTCGCGATCACCGCCCTGACGGCTGTCTTCCTATTGCATGACCGAATCTGGGGAAAAACCGGCCCCGCCGGAAAAGGCGAAACCCGCGCCCGCCAAGGGCGGCGCGCTGGCGGCGCTGCGCCGTTTCTGGCTGCGGGTTTACGGGCCCTGGGGGCGCGCCAGCGGGCGCTTTATCGACTATCTCGGGGCCACCGACCGGCGCCAGCGCGCCGCCTCGATTACCCTGGCGCTCGCCATCAACCTCATCGTCCTGACGCTCCTGTCGGCTTTCGCCCGGGTGCGGATCTGGATCCCCAATGCGCCGAGCGACACCATTCAGGTGACGCTGGTGGAGCCTTTGCCCTTCGAGATCGATCTGCGCGATCCGGACCTCGAGCCGGCGCCGGAGCCGGAAGAGGAAGAGATTGAGCCCGAACCGGAGCCCGAGCCGGAAATCGTCGAGGAGCCGGAGCCCGAACCCGAGCCCGAACCGGAACCGGCGCCCGAACAGGAGCCGGAAACCCCCGAGCCTGAGCCCGAGCCCGAAGTCATCGAAGAGCCAGAGCCTGAACCAGAGCCCGAGCCGGAGATCGTCGAACTCGAACCGGAGCCCGAACTCGCCGAGGAGCCGGCGCCGGAACCCGCCGAGCCCGAAGAGCCGGAGCTCAATCTCGATCTCGAACCGCAATTCGCGCCGCCGCCGGAAGAACTGGCGCCGCTGATCCCCGACGCCGCGCCCGAGGCGGCGGCGGATGACCTCGCGCCCGAGCCCGAACAAGAACCGCAGGCGCCCGAAGAGGAAGCCGATGAGCCGCTCGTCTCGGTCGAGGAAGAGCAAGCCTCGCCGGAATCGGGCCTTGAAGAGATCCCCGGGGACGATGAAACCGAAGGCGAGGACGCCGCGCTTGAGCAAAGCGAGGGCGAAGAGCCTGAGCTGGAGGAGGTTCCGCTCGCTGAAGAGCCGCTGGCCGAAGCCCCGTCCGATACTCCGTCCGATGCGGAAATCACCGGCGACGACATGTTCGATCAGGAGCCGAGCTTCGGCGGGCGCACCTTCGTCATGCCGCGCGTGCAGTTGCCGACAGCGGAGCTGCCCGCGCCCGGCGAGGCGCCGCCGGGAGAGGCGGCGATCCTGCCCGGCGATTCCGGCGTGGTGGCGATCTTCTGCCCCGAGGAATTCACCGACGAGGAAAAACAGAAGGAATGCGCCGGCCGGCCCGAAATCCGCTCCGGCTGGACCCCGGGCTCCAGCGGCGAGGACTGGTCGAAAGCGACGGAGCTCTTAAAGCGCGAGCGCGCCGACGGCGTCACGGGGCCGACTATCGGTCCCGCTGCCGCCGGGATCGAGGCCCGGCGCGAGGACCGGTTGCTTGAGGATTTGCGCGATCCGCGCCGCAGTCAGGACAGCGTCAACAACCTGCCCGATGCGGGCGACGACAATCTCATGCGCGGCGTCGAGGGCAACCGGCCGAATATCGGCCCGGCGCCCTTCGAGCCCTCCTGGACCCTGCGCGAGGACGGCGAATTGTCACAGGAAGACATCGAAAAGCTCGAAAGGGAGCTTAAAGAGGCCGAAGAGAACAACTAGTCTCCATGGAGATGATTGGCGCCGTCTATGCAGGGGCCTATATGAGTTTTTTGGTATTCAGTTGAGGTTTTCCATGCTCGAGAAAATCGGGATCGCCTCCCTTGTCATCCTTGTCGCATCCGAAAGCTTCGCCTTTTCCGAAGCGGTTTTATGGGCGCTCGCCGCCTTCATGCATCTCGGCAAGTTGATGCAGGAAGGAACTTTCGCGCTCGCCGCCGTCATCGGTCTCGCTTCGGGCTGGTGGATCCTGCAATCGGCGCTCGCCAACCGCGAGAGCTAATTCTTTCGTCACCGCCTAAAAAAATCGCTCCAAACGCCGGGATGGCTGTTTGGAGCGATCTTCTCCCCCGCGTCCGCGGGGCGTTAAAGCGCGGCGATCTCCGGATAGGTTTTCCGGCCGCCGATCCAGGCGTTCTTGAAGAGCGCGCCGGCGTATTTCGCCGCCGATTTATCGCCCTCGCGCTTGTAGGTTTCGGTAAGCCCGTAAAGCACCCAGGCATTGTTGGGCGACTCGGTCAGCGCTTCGAGGAAGAGCTGTTCGGCGCGTTCGATATCGCCGGCCTGCAGCACCATCCCGGCGAGCGTCTGCTTCGCCGGATAATACCAGAAAGGCGGCTCCGTATAGGGAAGCGCCTCCTGCAGGGCGACGGCTTCTTCCATGGATTCGACTGCCGTGCTGAAATCGCCTTCAGCCGCGCTCGCCCGGGCGATGACCGTAAGGCGGGCGATGTTGAGAATATCCGTAGCCGGAACGCCGCCTTCCACAAGCGCGGAAAGGTCGGCTTCGGCGACCAGTTTCGAAATGGCTTCGGCTTCTTTCATGGCGGCGTCGGCGTCGCCGAGTTTCGCGTAAGCCTCGCCGCGCGCATAAAGCCATGCGCCTTTAAGGAAGGGCGAGCCTTCGCCCGGCGCGTCCAGCTGTAGAATGTCGGCCGGATCGCCGAACTGCACCATGGTGAAATAAGGCGCCGCCTTGATCGGCTGCACCCAGGGCGCAGCCGACGCCATTTCGGCGGGAAGCTTTTCGTCGAGCCGTTCGGCCATGGACAGCGCGGTGGCGCCGTCGCCGGCCATTTGCGCCGAGGTCATCGCGAAATGGATGTTGTGCGTGTAATAGCCGTACTCATAGAGCATCGAGGCGTCGGCCGTGTCGAGATAGGCCTGATCGATGTCGACAGCACGGATATTGTGCTCCAGCGAGTCCTTGAAACGCCCGACGCGATAGTAAGTGTGCGACGGCATATGCGTGAGGTGGCCGAGGCCCGGCGCGAGGCCCGCCAGCCGGTCCGCATGCTCCGCCGCGCGGTAAGGATTGCGCGAGGCTTCGGTGATGTGGATGTAGAGATGAATCGCCGCAGGCCAGTCGGGATTGCGCGCCAGAACGCCTTCGAGAAGCGAAATCGTGCGCGCGGTGCGGCCCTTCGGCGTGCGGCCGCCGTCGGTCCAGTAATCCCAGGCTTGCGTGTCCATATTGGCTTCCGCCGCGAGCGCGGCGATGAAGTCGTCGTCCGGGTAGTCTTTCACGACGTCGGCCATGGCGTCGGCGAAAGCGTTGTCGAGCTTGGAGCGGTCTTCCGGCTGAACTTCGGCGTAACGATAGCCGAGCGCGTTGATCAGCGCCTGTTCCTTTTCGCTGGCTTTATCGCGCAGCGAGAGCGCTTTGTTGACGGCCTCCCAGGCGGGCGTCACCGCTTCTTCGAACATCGGCGCGTTGATGTTGGGGCCGAGCGCAAAGGCTTCGCCCCAATAGCACATGGCGCAATCGGGATCGATTTCCTGCGCCCGTTTGAACGCCTTCACCGCCTCGCTATGATTGAAGTTGTAGGTATGAGCGAGACCCTGGTCGAACCAGGCCTGGGCTTCCGGCTTCGCCGTCGTGACGGCGTAGCTGATCGCGCCGAGATTGGAGCGCAGCATTGGAACGCCCGTGTCTTTTTCAGCGCCCGATGCGGCGTAGGCCTTGGCGGCGCTGATGAAAAAGGCGCGGCGTTTGGCGAGCCCGTCGGGATTGTCGCCGCAGAGCGTGCGCGCGATCAGCAACGGATTGAGGAACGGCGCAGCCGCTTCCCTGTCGTCCGCCATCCGGGTCTTGAGACTGACGCCGCCAAGGGCGACGGCCGCTGCGGCGGCGCCCAGCAATAATTTGGTTTTCATAAAACTCCCCATGGGTTTCTCGAATATGGTTCGTCGCCGTCCTTTGCGAACGGCGTGTTGCGCGCTGCCTAGGCCGGGGCCCTGCGCAAGAACACTGACTTTGGTTAGGGTCCGGCGCCGCAATTCGGCGGATCGTTCTAAGTCCCAGCCCCGCCGCGCCGCTTATCTGCGCTTCCGAAACATGCTTTAACACGGCCCATGAGTGAAAAGAATATCGGCAATCTCCGCGAATACACGGTTTCCGAGCTTTCCGGCGCGGTCAAACGCACCATCGAGGACACGTTCGGCCTTGTCCGGGTGAAGGGGGAGCTGGGCCGCGTCACCCGCGCCGCCTCGGGCCATGTCTATCTCGACCTGAAAGATGAAAAAGCCGTCATCTCCGGGGTGATGTGGAAGGGCATGGCCGCAAGGCTCGCCATCAAGCCCGAACAGGGGATGGAGGTGGTGGCGACGGGCCGCATGAGCACCTTTCCCGGCCAGTCGCGCTATCAACTGATCATCGATTCGCTCGAACCCGCCGGCGTCGGCGCCCTGATGGCGCTCTTCGAAGAGCGCAAGAAAAAGCTCGCCGCCGAGGGCCTGTTCGCGCCGGAGCGCAAACGGCCGCTGCCTTTCCTGCCGAAAGTGATCGGCGTCGTCACCTCGCCCTCGGGCGCGGTCATTCGCGACATCCTGCATCGCCTGCGCGAGCGCTTCCCCCGCCATGTCATCGTCTGGCCGACCCTCGTCCAGGGACGCGGCGCGGAGGAGAAAATCGTCGAAGCGATCCGCGGCTTCAACGCGCTTCGGCCCGGCGGCGATATTCCGCGTCCGGACGTTCTGATCGTCGCGCGCGGCGGCGGTTCGCTGGAAGACCTCTGGTGCTTCAATGAGGAAATGGTCGCGCGCGCCGCGGCGGCGAGCGAAATTCCGCTGATCTCGGCGGTGGGCCATGAGACAGACACGACCTTGATCGATTACGCGTCGGACAAGCGCGCGCCGACGCCGACCGCGGCGGCGGAATTCGCCGTTCCGGTGCGCGCTGAGCTCTTGGCCGAAGTCCTTAACAAGGAGCGCCGCTTTACCGGCGCCGTGACGCGGATGTTCGAAACCCGGCGTTCGGCGCTTGTCTCCGCCGCGCGCGGGTTGGGGCGACCGGAAGATATTCTGGGCGCGGCGACGCAGCGTCTCGACCGCGCCTCGGACCGGTTGCGCTCGGGGCTTCGCGGCAGGCTCGATACGGCGCTCACCGCTTTGGCGCGCGCCAGCGGACGGCTGACCCCCGGCCTTCTCGCCGCCGGGTTCGGCCAGCGCGAGCATAAGATCGGCGTTCTCTGGTCGCGCATCGAGACCCGCACCGAGCGCATCGTCGCCGACCGGGGCTCGCGGCTTCAGGCCTCGGCGCGGATGCTGGCGGCGGTCTCTTACGAAAGCGTTCTTGAGCGCGGCTTTGCGCTGGTGCGCGCTAAGGACGGGACGCTTTTGCGCCGGGCGGGGGATGCGGCGGAAGGCGCGGGCGGCGAAATCCAGTTCGCCGATGGCGTGCGCGCTGTTCATTTCGATGGGGCCGCGCCTTCAAAAAGCCCGAAAAGTCCCGCAAAATCAGCGTCTCAAAAGGAGACGCCGAAACCGGACGAGGCGGGCAAGCCGCGCCAGCCCCGGCTTTTCGACTAAGCGCCGCTTTGACGAGACGCGCCCCGGCGCGGTAGGAATTCACGAGCGATAAGGAAAGGCGCGAGCGTAAACAGTGAACCCGTTTGACTCCTTCGGTCCCGACGACGAGGCGGTGCTCGATTATGACGACGCCGAGTTTCATGTGGTGAAGCCGGGCGCCTATGTCGTCTGCGCCGTCACCGGCGCGCGCATTTCCCTGAAAGCGCTGCGCTACTGGAATGTGGACAAGCAGGAGCCCTATGCCGACGCCGCCGCGGCGATGAAGGGGTTCGGACTGAAGGGACACGCCGAATGAAAACTGCTTTCGCCGCGCTTATAGCCCTTGCTTTCGCCGCGCCTGCTGTCGCGCAGGACGCGAAGAACACCGATCAAGTTGAAGAAGCGGAAAATCTGCTTCCCCCGGCCGGATCGAAAGTCGGCAATATCTCCGGCGATGACGGCAAAGCCTCGCTCGCCCGCCGCGCCAATTACGCCGAGGCGATGAACGAGGTCGCCGAGCGCCAGAAAGTGTTCGCCGGGGAGCCTGTGCATTTCACCCTGGACGGGTCCTTCGCCCAGGGCGGGCTTCTTTTCGGCCAGACCGAAATCGGCGCGACGGCGAAGCTCGACGGCGATGAGGTGATGGTCGACGATGACGGCCGCTTCATTCTCGGCTTTGGCCGCGATGCGGCGCCGACCGCGCTCCTTGTGGTGACCCTGCCGGACGGAACCGTGGAGCGCCGCGCTATCGAAATCGAGGACCGGGAGTTCCCGACCCAGCGCATTGACGGGCTCGACCAGTCCAAGGTCTCCGGCTTCACCGAAGAGCAGCTCGCCAAGATCGCCAAGGATAGCGCGCTCAAAAAAGCCGCCCGCCAGGAGACGCAGCGCATCGCCGACTGGTCGGTGGGCTTCGACTGGCCGGTGACGGGCCGGATTTCCGGCGTCTTCGGCTCCCAGCGCATTTTGAATGGCGAGCCCAAGCGGCCCCATTCGGGCCTCGACATCGCCGCGCCGGCGGGCACGCCGATTCACGCCCCCGCGCCGGGGATCGTGCGCCTCGCCGAGACCGGCATGTATTTCGAAGGCGGGCTCGTTTTGCTCGACCATGGCCACTGGCTTGAAAGCGCCTTCCTGCACATGTCCCGGATCGACGTGGAGCCGGGCCAGCGGGTGGAAAAAGGCGATGTCATCGGCGCTGTGGGCGCCACGGGCCGCGCCACGGGGCCCCATCTCCACTGGAGCATCAAGTGGAAGGGCATGCTGGTCGACCCCCAGTTGACGCTCGACCCGCTTGAACCGGTGAAAGCCGCGGCTTCCGCCGGAAAATAGGGCGAAAATTCATAACTTTGTAATTGACAATCATTATTAACTGACCCATCTTTTGCGAGCCGGTCGCAATTCTCTGCGCCGGATTGAAGGATCGGGAACGCCCACATGTATGTGTGCATCTGCAACGCGCTGAAGGACCGGGAGCTTTCCGAGGCCGCCAATGACGCGCGCAATGTCGCCGAGGTGTTCCGCCGCTGCGGACGCCGCCCGCAATGCGGCAAGTGCCTTCCCGATGTGGCGCAGATCATCGAAGACGGCCGCGCGGCCGAAAACCCGGCGCCGCTCGCCGCCGAATAAGCCTCCCAGTTGAGAGTCGTTTGCGCCTGAAGGGCGATTTTTTGCGCAAGTGCGAGTCGCTTGCAAAGATTATCCTTGGACGCGCGTGTTCAATCCCTATCCTGCGCAAAGATTCTTTGGCCGCATTTTCTTAACGCGAACCGGCATCCGCTTCGCTTGAAAATGCGGCGGCGATTCAAAAGGAGAGAGATTCCGTGAAAGGCGACCAAAAGGTCATCGATTATCTCAACAAGGCGCTGAAGCTCGAGCTCACCACCGTCAACCAGTATTTCCTGCATGCGCGCATGTTGAAAGACTGGGGCTTCGACCGGCTGGCCAAAGTCGAATATGACGAGTCCATCGATGAAATGAAGCATGCGGACGAATTGATCGAACGCATCCTGTTTCTCGAAGGGCTTCCCAATGTCCAGGATCTCGACAAGGTCTATATCGGTGAAACGGTCAAGGAGATGCTCGAATGCGACCTCAAGGCCGAACAGCGCGCCCATCCGCTTTATAAGGAGGCGATCGCCTATTTCGAGAGCGTCAGCGATTTTGTGAGCCGCGCCATTCTCGTGCGCATCCTCGAATCCGAGGAAGAGCATATCGACCATCTCGAAACCCAGCTCGGCCTGATCGAGAAGGTGGGCGAACAGAACTATCTGCAATCGCAGATGCACAAGCACGACGAATGATGCTGCGCGCCGCCGCTCTCTTGCTGTTCTTTTTCGCCGCCGCCTGCGCGAGCGTCGAGGAGGAGCCGGAAGCCCCGGTCGCGGGCGAGACCGGCGGCATGTGCGGCGGCCTCGCCGGCTTCCAGTGCGAGGCGGAGGGCGATTACTGCGCCATGGCGGCGGGCGCCTGCAAGGACGTGGCGGACGCCTCGGGCGTGTGCACGCCGCGTCCCGAAATGTGCACCATGGAATACCGCCCTGTCTGCGGCTGCGACGGCAAGACCTATGGCAACCCTTGCGGCGCGGCGGCGGCGGGCGTCAGCGTCTCCTATCCGGGGGAATGCGTCGCGGAATAAGCCTCTTCCTTCGGCCACCTTCTGTGGAACCACAGCCACTGGCCGGGATTGGCGCGGATGTCCGCTTCCAGCGCTTCGTTGATTTTCAGGGTCAGCGCCTCGACATCGGCGCCCATATCGCCCGACGGCGTAAAGTCGAGCGGGTCGTGCACCGTAAAGCGGAAATGCGCGCCTTTAAGGCGCACAAGGCTGATCTGGATCACTGGCGTTTCGTATTTCAACGCGAGGCGCGCCGCCGCCGGCGCCGTCATGGCGGGCAGCCCCATGAACGGCACCGAAATCCCGCTATTGAGTTTCTGATCCACCAGCATGGCGAGCGAGCGGCCCTCTTTCAGCGCGTCGACAAGCGCGCGTCCGCCGCGCTTTCCTTTCGGCACCTGGCGGCGCGACATCACCTTGCCGCGCTGCTTGATGATCATCTCGTCCGTCAGCGGATTGTTCGCCGCGCGATAGACGAAACTGTAATCGAGGCCGGCGCGATTGAGGATCGACGGGATCAGCTCCCAATTGGCGAAATGCGGCGCAAAGAGAATGACCGGCTTGCCGCCGGCGATGATCGCGTCGAGCTTTTCCTTGCCGATCATTTCGACGCGGCCGTTTGTTTCGAATTCGCGCAGCTCGCTTAGGTGGACGAACTCCGCCGCCGTGCGCGCGACATTCTCCCAGATGTCTTTCGTGACGGCGCGAACCTTCTCTTCCGGCCAGTCCGGGAAGACAAGGCGCAGATTGTTTTCCGCCTTGCGCGAGACGGGCCGGATCATTGGGCCGACCATTCGCATGGTTTTGCCCGCGACAGCGGAGGCGGCGTCGACGCCCAGAATTTTGAAAAAGCCCGTCAGGCCGAGCGCGGCGGCGTATTCGAGCCGGTGCAGCAGCGTCACCGGCTTGTCGCGCCGCTCGGGCAGCGCGATCGCTTCACTCCCGCTCGGGGCCCGCGCCTCGCTCATGATTGGCCGCCTTCCTCTCCGGGGCTTTTGATAAGACCCGCGAGGCGCTGCTTCAACGCTTCTCTGTCCGAGACCTGCATGGCGACGGGCAGCGCCAGAATATCCTCCCGGAAGGCCGGCGGCAGGCGCACATGGTCCTTTTCCGTGCAGATGAGCCGCGCTTTCTGGCGCGCCGCGTCCTTCATGAGATGCTCAAGTTCGATTTCGGTGAAGGGATGGTGATCGGGAAAGGCGATGCGCCTGGCGAGCGTGAAGCCGGCCTCTTCAAGCGTCCGGAAAAATTTCTCCGGCCGGCCGATCCCCGCAAAGGCGATGACGCGTTCCGGGGCGGGCGCGCCTTCGGCTTCAAGCCAGGCGGCCATGTCGGCGCCGTCAGGTTTTTCCGAAGGCCCGGCTTTTACGGCGACGACAATGTCTGCGCGCGCTTTCGCGCGGGACGGGCTTTCGCGGTAGGGCCCGGCGGGAAACAGCGCGCCGTTGGTCTGCGCGTCTTCTTCGCCGATAAGGAGGATGGAAAGATCCTTGGCGAGACTCGGATTTTGAAAGCCGTCATCCATGATGATGACTTGCGCGCCTGTCTTCGCGGCGCGCCTTGCGCCGGCAGGCCGGTCCCTCGAAACGATGACAGGCCCGTGGCGCGCCAGCAGCAAAGCCTCGTCGCCGACGCTGTAAGCGGTGTGTTTGGCGGGATCGACGGTGAGCGGTCCGCCGAGCGCGCCGCCATAGCCGCGGGTCAGGAAGACGGGGGCGACGCCCGCTTCGCGCAAAAGCGCGGCGGCGAGAATCGCAAACGGCGTTTTGCCCGCGCCGCCCAGGGTCGCATTGCCGACGCAGATGACAGGGAGCGACGCTTTCGCCGGTTTCGTCATCGCCCAGCGCAGGCGGTGTCCCGCCTGATAAATCCACGCGGCGGGCGTCAGCAAGGCGGCAAGGGCGCGCGCGGTTGGCGTGTCTGTACGCCAGAACCAGGGCTCGCGCATCATGCGCCCGGTCTCGCCCCCGCTCATGCGGCGGCCACGCTCTTTTCAAGATGCGGGTCGAGCGCCTTGCAGACATCGCCGAGAATGCGTTCGGCCCCGTCTTCGGCCGCTTTCTGCGCCGCCATGGTCATGGCGCTGCGGGTCTTGGCGTCGGCGAAAAGCCGGCGCACGGCGGAGGCGATTTCCCGGTCGTTTCTCACCAGCGCGGCGCCGCCGGTCTTGCGCATTTCGCGATAGGTCTCGACGAAGTTGAAGACATGCGGCCCGTGCAGGATCGCCGCGCCGAGGCGGGCGGGCTCCAGCGGATTGTGTCCGCCCTTGTCCACGAGGCTGCCGCCGACGAAACTGACATTGCACAGCCGGTAGAAAAGCCCGAGTTCGCCCAGCGTGTCGGCGATGTAAATATCCGTATCCGGACCGACCGGATCGCCGGCGGCGCGGCGCGCGGGCTTAAGGCCTTGCGCTTCGCACAGCGCCGCCACGTCGTCCCCGCGCGTCGGGTGGCGCGGCGCGATAATGGTGAGAAGGTCCGGAAACTCCGCCTTCAGCATTTTCGCCGCGGCGAGAATGGTTTCCTCTTCGCGCGGGTGCGTGCTCGCCGCCAGCCAGCGCGTGCGCGGGCCGATTTTGCTTTCGAGATCGGCAAGGGCGGCCTCGTCGGCGGGCAGCGGCGGGGCGGCGTATTTGAGATTGCCGAAAGTCTCGACGCTGCGCCCGGACAGGATCGAGAGGCGCTCGGCGTTTTGCGGATCCTGCGCGACGATGACGTCGAAGGAGGAGAGGATGAAGCGAATGGCGTTGGGCTGGCGGCGCCAGTCCTCGAAGGAGCGCGGCGAGATGCGGCCGTTGACGAGCGCCATGAAGCGGGTTTTCGCGCGCGCCCCGAGAACGAGATTCGGCCAGAATTCCGATTCGACGAAGAGCGCCGCATCGGGTTTCCAGTGATCGAGAAAGGCGTCGACATAGTCCGGATGATCGAGAGGGATGAACTGGTGAAAGGCGCCGGCGGGCAGGCGCTCCTCCATCAGTTTCGCCGAGGTCACGGTGCCTGTGGTGACGAGAAAGGCGCAGTCGGGATGGGCGGCCTTGAGGCGCTCTACCAGCGGCAGGACGGAAAGCGATTCGCCGACGCTCGCGCCATGGATCCAGACCAGCGGTCCGTCGGGGCGGGCGCGGCCCGCATGGCCTTTGCGCTCCTCGATGCGCGCGGGGTCCTCCTTGCCGGCCCTGAGGCGGCGCTTCAGCGCGAAAGAGGCGACGGGCGCGCCGACGCGGCTCACCGTGCGGTAGATTTTAAGGCCAAGGGGTTCGCGGGCGGAAAGGTTCATCGGCGGCGTTCAGTCTTCTTTTCCATCGCGCCGGCCGGCGCATTTCCATTTTGCGCGTTCCGCGCGGGGTTAATCCGTACGTCCCGCGCGCTTGTCCGCCTCTTCGGTCACGGCTTTGAGGGCCGTTTCCAGATCGAGGCGCAGGCGCTCGCGCGTCTCCCCGTCGGCGTCGGCCGGAACGGTAATGGGCGCGCCCGCGACGTAATAGCCTTTTGAAAAGGGCGCGGCCAGCAGGAAGCGGTCCCAGGTGGAAAGCCGCTTGCCCCGGCTTGCGGAATAGGCGGCGGGGACGATCGGCGCGCCCGACATCTGGGCGAGGCGGATGACGCCGGGTTTGACCAGTTCGCCGGGGCCTTTGGGGCCGTCGGGGGTGAAGCCGACGACCGAGCCTTCCGCGAGCGCCGCCGTCATCTGGGCGATGGCCGAGGCGCCGCTCTTGTTCCGGCCGGGTTTGTTCGGGTTGGCCGCCGAGCCGCGGATGAACTCGACGCCGAAGCCGGAAACCCCCCGGGCGATGATTTCCCCGTCGCGATGGGCCGAAATCAGCATGTAGACGGGCCGGTTGGTCTCGCGGCGCACGCTCGCCGCCATCAGGAGCCGCCCGTGCCAGAAGGCGAGGATGACGCCGTTTCCTTCCGCCGCGGCCGCATCGAAATGTTCGAGCCCGACCAGCGTCCAGCGCGAGGTGGCGTGGACGAGGCGGATGTAAAGCCCGATCAGCGCCGCCGCCGCGCGCATCGCGAATCGGCTCTTGAGGAAGCGTTTCAGCATGTCTAGGGCGTTCCTCAATTCCCTCATAGGGTCAATAGCTTGCCTCAAGCGGCGGCGCCCGCGAGAATGCGCGCCCGTCAGTCTCTCAGGAGCGCGCGCTTGGCCGATCCATCGCCCGACTCATCATCGCTCGATCCCCATGTCTCGACCCGCATCCTCGCCGGGCGGCTGTGGCGGGGCTATCTCGCGCGCTACTGGCCGGGGCTGGCCTTGGCGCTCGCCGCCATGGCGGTCTATTCCGGCGCGCAAGCCGGGTTCGCTTTCTCCGTCGAGTGGATTTTCGGCGGGCTTTCGGGAGAAGAAGGCGCGCCCTCGCTTGGCGCCGTGGCGCGCTTTGCGCCGGTGATCATTATCGGGCTCGCTGTTGTCTATTCGGCGAGCCTTTACGTCTCGACGCGGCTCACCGCGCGCGCGGCCCTGTCTGCGCTCAGGGACATGCAGAACGACATGTTCGACAAAATGACCGCCCTCGATTTCGCGCAGCTTCGGGGGCAGGTCGCGGGCCAGTATATGGCGCGCTTCACCAACGACGTGACGGTGCTGCGCGAAACGCTCACCCGCGCAGCGAAAGGCGTGCGCGATGCGGTGACCTTCGCGGGGCTCTGCGCGGTGATGATCTATTACGACGCCGTTCTCTTCGCCGCCGTCATCGTCATCTATGCGCTGGTCGGCGTCTTCGTGGCGCGCATCGGCAAGCTGTTGCGCTCGGCCTCGCGCAAGGCGCAGGAGCAGGCGGGCGACTTGACGGCGCTGATCGGCGAAAGCGTTTCCGGCGCGCGCATGGTGAAGACCTATCAGATCGAACCCTTGGAGCGCGCGCGGGCGAGCGCCGCCTTTGACGAGCGTTTGTCGGTGCTGCTCAAAATGGCTTACACGCGCGCGCTCAACGAGCCGGTGATCTTCGTCGCCGGCGCCGCGGCGATCGCGGTCATCATCGCCGTCGTCGCCGCGCGCATCGGCGCCGGCGCCACGAGCTTTTCCGAATTCGCCGGTTTCCTGACGGCGCTTGTCATGCTCTCGCAACCCGGGCGGGGCCTCGGGACCTTGAACGCCGTGGTGCAGGAAGGCTTCGGTGCCTTCGAGCGGATCCTGTCGCTGATCGACGCGGAGCCGGCGGTGAAAACCGCGCCGGACGCCTTCGACCTGCCCCCGGGGCCGGGGGCGATCCGCTTCGAGAATGTGTCTTTTGCTTACGCGGACGGGTCGAAAGCGGTGGCGGGCGTCACCCTCGACATTCCGGCGGGCAAGATGGTGGCGCTCGTCGGCGCCTCGGGCGCGGGCAAGTCGACGCTGATGAATCTCCTGCCGCGGCTTTACGAACCGGGCGAGGGGCGCATCCTCATCGACGGCGAAGACATTGCGGAGGTGACGCTCAGGAGCTTGCGCGCGCGCATGGCGCTCGTGTCTCAGGAGGCGGTGCTGTTCAACATGTCGGCGCTCGAAAACATCGCCTTCGGTAATCCGGCGGCGTCGCGCGCCGACATCATTCGCGCGGCGGAGAATGCGGCGGCGAATGACTTCATCGCGCAATTGCCGAATGCCTATGACACGCCGCTGGGCGAGGGCGGCGCCAATCTCTCCGGCGGCCAGCGCCAGCGCGTGGCGCTCGCGCGCGCCTTTTTGAAAGACGCGCCGATCCTGCTTTTAGACGAGGCGACCTCGGCCCTCGACGCAGAGTCTGAAGCGAAAATTCAGGACGCGCTGAAACGCCTGACGCAAGGCCGCACGACCCTCGTCATCGCCCACCGCCTCTCGACCGTCAAAGACGCCGACATGATCGTCGTTATGGACAAGGGCCGCATCGTCGAGACCGGCACCCATGACGAGCTTGTGGAGCGCCAGGGCGCCTATGCGCGGCAGGCGGCGTTGCAGTTGGTTTGATGCGTAAGATGATGGACGCCACGGTCGAGCCGTGGCGAGTCGCTTGTGGCGCACGCCAAACCCATCCCCAACCGATTCCCCACGCTTTAAGCGTGGGGTCCAGTGATCACTCCCGCCGCAAAACCACTTCCGTCAGGAAATCGCCCCAGCCTTTGGAGCGGTAGGAAGCTTTCAGCGCTGCCGGGTCGTAGACATTGTTGACCCAATCGAAAAATCCGTCCACGTCGGAAAGGGAAACGCCTTTTTCCTTCGCATAAGTCATGTAGTTGTCGAAAGCGGCGTCGATAACGCCCGTCTTGCCGGCTTTGACATGGCCGTATTTGAAGGAAAGCTGGTCGAGGGCTTCGTCTAAAGGAACGTCTTCATGAAAGAAGAGAAATAAGGACGCCATCAGCCCCGCACGGTCTGCGCCGGACTTGCAGTGCATGATGGCGGGATATTCGATCTCGTCGAACAGCGCCCGCGCGCCATGGAGAATCTCCTTTGACGGCGCCTCGCGGGAATAAACGCGGAAATTGACGAGCCGCATCCCCAGCCGCTTGCAGGCTTCCTCTTCGAGAAAAAGCTGGCCCGTTGGTTTGGGGCCGCGCAGATTTATGACGGTTTTGACGCCCTTCTCCGCCCAGCGCTCCAGATGTTTCGGCGAGGGCTGATAGGTGCGCCACATCTTGCCCGGCGCGATCTCGTGGGAATTGTCATAGACCGTGCGCAAAAACCCATGATCGCCGAGCATCAGCGCGCGAAAGGCGCGCTTCCGGCCCTTCGGCGTTTCGAATTCCTCGCGGGAAAAGGGCGCGGCCACGGGCCTTTAGAACTTTCCGTCGCCGTCCGGGTCCAGAAGCTTGTGCATATGGACGATGAAATAGCGCATATGCGCGTTGTCGACAGTCCTTTGCGCTTTGGCGCGCCAGGCTTTTTCCGCCGAGGCGTAATCCGGGAAAACGCCGACGATGTCGAGCTTGTCGAGATCGCGGAATTTCACCTCTTCGAGATTTTCCAACTCGCCGCCGAAGACGAGATGCAGGAGTTGCTGATCGCTCATGAGTGGCTCCGTTTTAAGTTATGAGCTTTTGGAGGGCGAGGCGCCTTCCATAGCCTTCATCCTGAGGAGCAAAAATTTCTTCGTCCTTCGAGAACGCCGCTTCGCGGCCCTCAGGATGAAGAAATTTTTGTGTCTCGAAGGATCGGAGGCGCTCGTTCATATTCAAAGGCTTCTAATCGCCCGCGATGGTCATGGCCTGAACGAAAACGCTCGGCGCGTTGACCGGTCCGCGGATTTCAAGGTCGCTTGCGGGAACGAGCCCCGCATACATGTCGAGAATATTCCCGGCGATGGTGATTTCGCTCACCGGATGGACGATTTCGCCGTTCTCCACCCAGAAACCCGAACAGCCCACGGAATAATCGCCGGTGTTGGGGTTCACCTGCGGGCCGAACATGTCGCCGAGAAGAAGGCAGGCGCCGCCTTGCGTCAAAAGATCGTCGAAGCTCGCCGACCCGGGCTCGAGCGTCAGGTTCGTCGGGCCCGATCCCGGGGCGCCGCCGGTCCCGCGCGTCGCCCGCGCATTGGTTTCAAGGTCCAATTGCGCCGCCTGCGATGTGTTCAATAACCAGGCGGTGAGAACTCCGTCCTTGATGAGATCGATGCGGGCGTTTGCGACGCCTTCGCCGTCGAACGGACGAGAGCCGGCGCCGCGCGGCACATGCGGATCGTCGATGATGTTGATCCCGTCGGCGAAGATCTTTTCGCCCATCTTGTTTTTCAGGAAACTGACGCCGCGCGCGATGGCGGCGCCGTTCACCGCGCCCGCAAGCTGACCGATGAGCGAGCGCGACAGGCGGTTGTCGAAGATGACCGGCGCGGTGCGGCTTTTCAGTTTTTTCGGCGACAAACGGCGCACGGCGCGCTGGCCTGCGCTCATCCCCACTTCGACCGCGCCTTTGAGCGCTGAGAGATGCGTTTTGGAGTCGTAGTCGTAGTCGGTCTCCATACCGTTGTCGTCTTTGGAGATGACGCTGACCGAAACCGAATGGTTCGAGCCGCCGGACTCGCCGAAAAAGCCGTGGCTCGTCATCAGCCATTTCCAGCCCTCGCCATAGCTCGCGCCGGCGCCGGAGGAATTGACGACGCCTTCAACGGCGAGCGCGGCTTCCTCGCAGGCGGCGGCGCGCTCTTTAAGCGCATCGGTGGAGGGTTCCTTGAAATCGCCAAGATCGAGATGGGGATAGGGCTCTTTGGCCAGCCGCTCTGCCGGGGCGAGGCCGCAATAAGGGTCCTCCGGCGCGGCCTTCGCCATGGCGACGGCGCGCTCGGCGAGCTCTTTCAGGGCCGCCTTGGAATGATCGGTGGTCGACACGCTGGCCTGGCGCTTGCCGATCAGGACCCTGAGGCCGAGATCGGCGCCCTCGGAGCGCTCGACGTCTTCCAGATTGCCCATGCGCCAGGAAACGCCTGTGGAAACAGAGTGATAGAGGACGGCGTCCGCCGCCTCCGCTCCGGCGGCCTTAGCGTCGGAGATCAGGCTTTCGAGAATGGGTAAAGCGTCTTTGGTTTGCATTTTCGAGGGGATAGAGGGTCGGATCGCGGCGCGCAAGGCGTTGTCGAGAACTTGGCCGTCCTAACCCGCCGCCAGCTCCGCTTTCGCGCCTTCTATCCATTTTTGCATGGCGGGGAGCGCCATCATCATGTCCCGGTAAGAAGCGGCCTCGGGCGAAAGCTCCACCGGCCCGTAGGTGGTGAAGCGCGAGGCGACGGGCGCATAGATGGCGTCGGCGATGGAGAACCGGCCGAAGAGGAAGTCCCCGCCCGCGCCATAGGTCTTCCGGCACAGTGACCAGAGATGATCCACGCGCTCGATATCGCGCGCGACGCCGCTTTGGGTCGTGTGGCGCATGTCCTTGCGCGTCACCATCATCGGCCAGACGGCGCGCAGGGCCGAAAAGCCCGAATGCATTTCCGCCGCGACGCTGCGCGCCAGGGCGCGCGCTTGTCTGTCTTCCGGCCAGAGCTGTTTTTCAGGAAAGAGCTCGTTCAGATATTCCATGATGGCGAGCGAATCCCAGATCTTCACGTCTCCATGGATGAGATAGGGAACGAGCCCCGACGGCGATTTTTCTTTCAGGATCCCGCGCGTCTCCGGCCGGTCGAGCCTGATATTTTCCTCCGTAAACGGAATGCCTGCCTGGGTCATGAGAAACCATGGCCGCAGGGACCAGGAGGAAAGGTTTTTGTCGCCGATGCCGAGGGTGAAATCGTTCATGGCTTAGCGCCCATGCTGGAGGAAGAAATTCGCGATCCACTTACCCATGAGCGCGCGGTCGCTGCGGCCCTTATAGCTGTCGATGCCGGGGTCGGCGCGCTCCGCCGGGATGCGCCCCTTCCTGAGCCGTAACAGCGCCTCGCCATAATCATGGCCGAATTCAGGATGCTGCTGGAAAGAGATCGCCGGCCCTTGCGCGAAGTCGAGAACGCCCATGGGACAGAACTCCGACCCCCCGAGGATCTGCGCGCCTTTGGGCAGTTCCGTCACCTGGTCCTGGTGCGACACGGCGCAGGCGATGTGATTCGAGGGCGGGTCCATCCACTCCCTTTGCGCGGCGATCTTGTAGTCGTGAACGCCGACGCCCCAGCCCTTGCCGGATTTCTCCGCCTTGCCGCCGAAGGCTTGCGCCATCAACTGATGGCCGAAGCAGATCCCGACCTGCGGCTTGCCGGCCTCCGCCGTGCGGCGGACAAGATCGGCGCAGGGCGCGATCCAGTCATGCCCGTCATAGACCCCGGCGGGCGAGCCGGTGATCAGGAGGCCATCGAAATCGGAAATCGCAGGGATGGGCTCGCCCTTTGTCACGTCCGTGGCGGAAAAGGAAAGGCGCGCGGAATAAGGCGAAATCAGTCTTTCGAACATCGCCGGATAATCGCCATACTGGCTCTTTAAAGGCTCCGGCGGCTCGCCGGTCACGAGGATACGGATCTGCATAGATGTCGCCCTTTGCTGCGCCCCGTTCTTGATCCCGGCGCGGGCTTGGCGTCAAGTCGCCGGAATTGCGAAAGGGTGAAACATGAGCGATCACATTTCCGTATCCCGTGAAAGCTCCGTCCTGAGGCTTGCCTTCAACCGGCCGGAGAAAAAGAACGCCATTACGGCGGCCATGTACGCCGTGCTCGCCGACGCGCTGGCCGAGGCGGAGGGCGACGAGGCCGTGCGGGCGGTGGTGTTCGAATCGAAGGGCGACGTGTTCACCTCCGGCAATGACATCGCGGATTTCATGGCCGGGACGGCGAGTCTCGGCGCCGAAGGCGAGAAGCCGCCGGTGATCCGGTTTCTGGAAGCCATCGCGACGGCCGAGAAACCGCTGATCGCGGCGGTGCAGGGACCGGCGGTCGGGGTCGGCGTCACCATGCTTCTGCATTGCGATCTTGTGTACGCTTCGGAAGCAGCTACGTTCCATACGCCTTTCGTGGATCTGGCGCTAGTGCCGGAGGCGGCGTCGAGCTTTCTCCTGCCGCAGATCGCCGGTCATCAGCGCGCCGCCGAGATGCTGATCCTCGGCAAGAAAATCGGCGCGGCGCGCGCCCGCGAGCTTGGTTTCGTCAACGAAGCCGTCGCGCCGGACGCGCTGGAAGAAACCGCGCTCGCGTCCGCGCGCGCCATTGCGGAAAAGGCGCCCGCCGCCATGAAGCTGACGAAACAGCTCATGAAGGACGGGAACCGCGAGGATATTCTCGCGCGCATGAAAGAAGAAGGCGCGCATTTCGCCGCGCAGCTTCAGTCGGCGGAATTCCGAGAAGCGGGAATGGCTTTCATGCAGAAAAGAAAGCCTGACTTTTCGAAGCTGGGATGATCCCCACCCGAAACGCTGAAGCGTTTCGACCTCCCCTTTGCAAGGGGAGGTTTTAGACAGCCTATTCCTCCAGCCTCAAAAACCTTGCGGCGTTGTCGTGGAGGATGTCTTTTTTCTGCTCATAGGTGAGGAAAGGCGCGTCGTTGATCGCCTCGATGCCTTCCTCGATCATGCCGGGCCAGTACATCTGGTCCGAGCCGAACATGATGCGGTCGATAAAGCCGGCGCGCACGATCTCTTCGAGAAAGGCGTAATAGTCCTCGCGCGGCGCCGCGAGCTGCAAGACCCCCGTATCCACATAAAGCTGCGGATAGAGATAAAGCATGGCTTTCAGATCGTCCGCAAACGGAAAGCCCGCATGCATGAGATAGACGCGCAAGGTTTGATGGCGGTTGAGAACCGCCTCCATCTGCAGCGGCGTCTGGACGCGGAAATCGGGGTAAAGCATGGGACTGCCCGGCGGGCCGATGCCGAGATGAATGCCGACAGGGATGTCGTGTTCGGCGGCGACCGCCCAATAGGCGTCGAAGGCCGAATCGTCGGCGAGGACGCCGCGATACTGGTTCGTGACTTCCGCGAGCACGTCGAAGCCGCCATTGACGAATTCCTGTTCGATCTCGTCGGCTGAAACATTGTCGCGTTTGAGGCTGAGTTCGCGTCCGGCGATGAAAAGGCCCGGCGCCGCCGCTCGCCAATCCGCGATGCGCTCGGCGGGGCCGCTGAGGACGCCCGTCACCTTGTATTTTTTCATAAGGGCGATGGTCCGGTCGCGCAGCTCTGCGTCCGTCGCCGGCCCTTGGATGGGATCCTCGCAGGGCGGGTCTGTCATCAGCGCGCCCATCTTCGCCGGCCAGGGCGTTTTCGGATCGTATTGAAGGTTCGCCGCGACGCCGGGGCAGACCGCGTTCGGCGCCGGGCCGTTGCCGTCCGCCGGATAGGCGTGAAGGTGAACGTCGATGATCGGCCCTTCATAGGGCCGGCGGTCCTTGTCCCGGGCCGCAGCGGCCGAGCCGAGAAACATGAGCGCAGCCAGCGCGCCAGCGATGAATTTCATGGAAAGCTTTCCCCCGCAGCTCTTTCATGGGAAAGTTACGAGGATTGGGGGCGGGGCGCAAATGCGCCCCTTGCCGCCTAAAGCTGCACCAGCGCGACGGCGGCGCCGGCGATGACGACGCCGATGAGGAAGCGCGCCAGCGGGAACGGCCCGGCGCTTTCGGCGCCGGCGCGCTTTCCGGTCACCATGGCTCTCACGAGATTGGTTTTCAGAACGGCGAAATAAAAGGCGATCGCCGCGACATGGAGAACGATCAGCGCCAGGAGGATGTTGAAGCTCGTTTCGTGGAATTCGGCGGCGGCGCGGCCGGCTTCAAAGGAAACGAAACGCGACAGCGGTCCTGATTCGAGGCCGTCCACATCGACCGCGAAAAGGCCGGCGCCGACTTGCAGGACAAGGACGAGGAGGAGCGCGACGACGCTCAAGGCGCCGAGCGGATTATGGCCGGCCGCCGGAACGTAAGGCCGCTTCATTTCCCGCAGATAGGCGCGCACGGCCTTCGGGCCTTTCACGAAGCTTTTGAACCGCGCCGTCTTCGTGCCGGCGACGCCCCAATAGAGGCGGAAGACGAGCAGCCCCAGCATCGTCAGGCCGAAACGCCTGTGCCAGTCCATGATCCCGTTTTCCGCCGACCACCACAAAAGGACGATGAGCAGAACCGCGCTCCAGTGAAAAACACGGAGGCTCCAGTCCCAGATGACGGCGTCTTTAAGCGGGGCGCGCGCCGTCTTGACGGTCTCAGTCATCATCTTCGCGGAACGTGTCGTGGCAGTTCTTGCAGGCGCCGCCGGTTTCCTTGAACGCGGCGCCGATCGCCTCGACATCGCCGCTGTCGGCGGCGGCGACAAGCTGCGGCGCGGCGCCTTCGAACCGCGTCACGGCGGCGTCGAATTCATCCGGCTTTTCCCAGATCGTATCGAGCGCTTCGGTCTCGACGCCGGAGGCGGCCGACGTGCCTTCCGGGAACCAGGTTCCGATATGCGCGGACTTTTCCGCAACGGTCGCGGCGGACGTTTTGATGGCGTCGAGATCCGGCGCGCCTGCTTTCAACTGGTCGCTGATCGTCTTGAACGCCTTGCCCATCTCCTTGAGGCTCGACTGGCGCGCTTCGATGGCTTCTTTCACCGTGCCGCCGCCGGGCAGGGCCTCATCGCCGCGATAGTCCGTCGCCGCTTGTTCGGTGTCTCCGCCGCAGGCGGCGAGGGCGAGGAACGCCAATCCGGCGCTGAAAGTCTTCCAAGGGGCGATCATGATCTTCTCCTGATGAAGCCGTCTGTGAGACGGGACGAGTGAATTTTCGGAATGTTACGCAACAGGAAGGACAACCGCCGGAAAGCTTAAAAAGCGCCCCGGGCGGGGTCAATTGAGTCAAAGCGCGGCAGCTGGGTGATTCCGCCCTGTTATTCAGCGGGGGCCGCCGGGTGGGTCTTGTCGATGGTCGATTTGATCACCGGCGGGAAGCGGTGATGGTGGCGGCGCAGATGCAAGTCGAGATGGGGCCATTTTCCGCGCATATAGCGGATCAGCCGCTGGATCGCCGGAATGTAGGGGGCGAGGAGCGCAAAGCCGATGGTCAGCATGATCAGGCCAAAAGGAATCGGCAGCGGCAGGACAATGAGACCCGCAACGACTAGCAATGATCCGAATACCTGATGCACAATCGGCAACATGCCGAGGAAAACTCCCAAATGCCCTTTTTGCCGGCTGTCCGGCCTTTCCGCCGGGCCGCGCGCAAGAGCGGCGAACGCATCGCCGCACAGTCGCATGCGGCGCTGCAATAAAGTATGCTGCGGCAGGCGAACCGTAAAGAGGAAGCGGAAAAAATAGCTTAAATCGGGCCCTTACTTTTTAGAGATGAAGGCGGTAACGCGGCGGGACGCTCTTGTCTTTGGCGTTTTTGGGGCGGCGCGGCGCCGCATGGGCGCCCGCAAGCCCCGCAGGATAGGAAACTGCCATGTCGAAACCGGTCCAGCCCGCGGCGTCCTTGCGCGACTTTATCGCCCGGCTCGAATCGGCGGGCGAGCTCGTCCGCGTCGCCGAGCCCGTGGCGGTGAAGCTCGAAATGACCGAGATCCAGACCCGGCTTCTGGCGGAGGGCGGTCCGGCGGTGCTGTTCGAAAAGCCGGTGATGGACGACGGATCGATTTCGCCCATGCCGGTGCTGGTCAATCTCTTCGGCACGGTGAAGCGCGTCGCCATGGGGGTGACGCTCGAAGGCAAGGCCCGCGAGACCGGCGCGGATCTGCGCGAGGTGGGCGAGCTTCTGGCTTTCCTCAGGCAGCCCGAACCGCCGGGGGGGCTCAAGGACGCCCTCGGCATGCTGCCGCTGGCCAAGACCGTGATGGCCATGAAGCCGGCGTCGCGCGACTGGGGCGCGCCCTGCCAGGAGGTGGTGAAGACCGGCGACGAGATCAATTTGGACGATCTGCCGATCCAGACCTGCTGGCCGGGCGAGCCGGCGCCGCTGATCACCTGGCCGCTGGTGGTGACGAAAGGCCCGTCCGACAAACGCGAGGACGATTTCAATCTCGGCATTTATCGCATGCAAAAACTCGGGCGCGGGCAGACGATCATGCGCTGGCTGAAACATCGCGGCGGGGCGCAGCATCATGCACGATGGGGCGCCGAGAAGCGCGAGCCGCTTCCCGCCGCGGCGGTGATCGGCGCCGACCCCGGCACCATCCTCGCCGCCGTGACGCCGGTGCCCGACACGCTGTCGGAATATCATTTCGCGGGGCTGTTGCGCGGCAAGAAGGTCGAGCTTGTGGACTGCAAGACCGTGCCCCTGAAAGTCCCCGCCGAGGCCGAGATCGTGCTCGAAGGCTATGTCTCCCTCGATGAGTATGCGGATGAAGGGCCTTATGGCGACCATACGGGCTATTATAATTCCGTGGAGCGTTTTCCGGTCTTCACCGTCACGGCGGTGACGCACCGGAAAGACCCGATCTATCTCTCGACTTTCACCGGCCGCCCGCCGGACGAGCCGTCCGTGCTGGGCGAGGCGCTGAACGAGGTCTTCATCCCGCTCCTGCAGCAGCAGTTCCCGGAGATCGTCGATTTCTGGCTGCCGCCCGAGGGCTGCTCCTACCGCATCGCAGTGATCAGCATGCGGAAAGCCTATCCCGGCCACGCCAAGCGGGTGATGATGGGCGCGTGGTCATATCTCAGACAGTTCATGTATACGAAATGGGTGATCGTCGTCGATGACGACATTAACGCACGCGACTGGAAAGACGTGATGTGGGCGGTCTCCACCAAGATGGACCCGGCGCGCGACATCACCGTGATCGAGTCGACGCCCATCGACTATCTCGACTTCGCAAGCCCCGAGTCAGGGCTCGGCTCCAAGATCGGCCTCGACGCCACCGACAAGCTTCCGCCCGAAACGAAGCGTGAATGGGGCGCGGAAATCCGCATGGATGAGGCGGTGGTCAGACGCGTCGACGAGATGTGGGCGAAGCTTGGCCTGCCGGGCAGCGGCAAGGGGATTTGGAAGTAGGCTGATTAAGCCCCCTCCGTCGCTTCGCGTTGTCTCCCCCCGCGCGCGAATGCGCGCAAATCATATTCGCGCCGGTTGGCGCGGGGCGGGGGAGGAAAAGCACAGGCTTAGCGGCGCATTTTCTCTTCCCCGCTTGCGGGGGAAGTCCCGTCCCGGACTTGATCCGGGGCGGGGATGGGGTGAGCGCCGGCGGCGGGCGGCAGGATAAAGCCAAATCCGCGCCCGGGGATAAAATTTAATAAATAAAATTTCGTCCCCGCTTTTGGCGGCGGGGGTAGGATGCGGGCGGTGATGATTGCAGGCGCCGGCAGAGCCGCAAAGCGATGGACGAAAGCCCGATATCCCCATGTCGATTCCCCCCACGCTTTAAGCGTGAGGGCCAGTCCAGGCCGGTTTGCTGGACGCCACGATTAAATCGTGGCGAGTCGCGAGCGGAGAGATCGCGGCAAGGCAAAGAAATATGCGCCGAAACGCCGTGAAACATTTTTACGCAAATGGCGCCAAATCGGCCTGAAAGCCTTGAGGGATGCCAAAAAAAAGAAGGAGACAAACGATTTACGCAAATTGTTTCACGGAAACCCGGCCGCCGCCCACGGGCGGCCGTTCGGGTTTGAGGCCCCCCGCATTCGCGTGCGCACGCCGCCTAATTGAAACGCTTTTGCGTCAAAATTTCTTCAAATCGTCAGTGCCCTGAAAACGCATAAATTTCCCCGGAAACTTTAGCCATATTGTCGGTTAAATTGCGCGCTGTCCTAAACTTTTGGTGCACACATTGCGCATACTCAGATTGTCCGAACGGGTGGAGAGCAGGGAGCGTTTTGGTTGCGAGAGGGCAGGCATTATGTCGTTGAAACTGCTTCGGTCTTTTAAGGGATCAAAGAAAGGGTCGATCGCGGTGATTTTCGCCGTGACGGCGCCCGTTGTGGTCGGATTTTCCGCGCTCGGCGCGGAGGTCATGTACTGGCAGTATAATCACCGCCTGTTGCAGAGCGCGGCGGATGCGGCGGCGTTCTCCGGCGCGGCGCAGCTGGCGCAGGGGCGCAGCGTCACCGATGCGACGGCGGCCGCCTCCAACGCCGCTTATGAAACGGGCCTTAAGGCGGCGCGCGCCGATACGCCGGCGATTAGCTCGCCGCCCGTGTCCGGGACGTTTGCGGGCGATGCAAAGGCGGTCGAGGTCGTGTTGAGCGACAACCTGCCGCGCATGTTCACCGGCATTTTTTACGACACGGACACGGTGCGCATTTCCGCCCGCGCGGTTTCGCGCACGGCGGGCGCGCGTCCCGCCTGCGTGCTGGCGCTTAACAAATCCGCGAGCCAGGCGGTGAGTTTCGCCGGCTCCTCGACGCTCGTGCTTCAGGGCTGCGACGTCGCGTCGAACTCCATCGCCAGCGACGCCATCGATTTCCAGGGCGCGACGGACGTGACGACCGAATGCGCGTCGGCGGTGGGCGGCATTGACGGCGCATCCGGGTCTTTGACGCTGACGGACTGCGCCGCGCCGTTTGCGGGCTCGCGGCCGTTCCCCGATCCTTATGAGGATCTCGTGTTTCCGGCGTCGGACACATGCGACCAGGCGCTGAAAAACAATCTCAATGTGAGCCCGGGCGTCAGCAGAACGGTGTCGCCGGGAACGGTGACGACCTTCTGCACGGGCAGCCCGAATGTCATGATCCAGGGCGACATCACGTTCAATGCGGGCCAGTATATTTTCGACGGCGTCGACGTGACCGTGAATTCAACGGCCTCTCTTTACGGCAGCGGCGTGACGATCTTTCTGACCGGCGGCGCGCGTCTCACCATGAATGGCGGCGCCGACGTTCAACTCACGGCGCCGACAAGCGATCTCGATCCTTATCAGGGCGTGCTGGTTTTTGCGGACCCGGCGGATTCGAATGTCGACCATGTGCTGAACGGCAACAGCGCCACCTCGTTTACGGGCGCGCTTTACTTTCCGACGAGCGATGTGACCTTTTCCGGCACGAGCGACGAAGATGTGAGCGCCTGCACATTGCTGATCGCCGATGAAGTGGAATTCACCGGCAACAGTTTCTTCGGATCGAATTGCGATGCGATCGGCGTTGAGACAGCGGAGACGGCGCAAGTCGTCCTGATTGTGGAGTAAGGCCATGGCGCGAGTGATTTCATCTTTCCGCCGCGCGACAAGGCGCTGGCTGAAGAGCAAAGCAGGCGTCGCCGCAACGGAGGCCGCGCTTCTCGCGCCGATTTTCGTTCTGAGCGGGCTCGCCGTGTTCGATCTCGGCCTTGCCGGCACGAAACGGCTCGAGCTCGATCAGGGACTGCGCGCGGGCGCGCAGGTCTCCATGGTGAACGTCACCAGCGAAAGCGACATCCTCGCCGCGACGCTTGCGGCGCTGGGCGAAAGCACGCTCGGGGAGGTGCAGGAAGACGGCATCTGCGCGCCGAACGCATCCTGCGTCGATGTCAGCTACGCCTGCGAATGCAGCGACGGGACGGCGAACGCCTGTGATGCGCTTTGTCCGTCATCGGGCGACATTCCCTCCGCCTTTCTCACCATTGTCGCGTCGCGCCGTCATGAGGGGCTTTTGTTTCCCGACATGGGGCTTCAAACGCAGATCACGGTGCAGACGCGATGAATGGATTTTTCCACTCTCTCCGGCGATGCCGGAACGGCACCACGGCGGTTGAGTTCGCCATTGTGGCGCCGGTCATTTTCGCGCTGATGTTCTGGTTTTTCGACCTCGCCTTTTCGCTTTATGTGCGCAACAGCTTTACGCATGCGGTGAATGAGGTGGCGCGGGAGGTGTATCTCGATCCCGACCGCACGGATGCCGAATTGCAGGCGAGTCTCGTTTCCAAGCTCGGCGGTTTCGGCGAGCGCATTACGGTAAGCTCGGCGCTCGAAACGTCAGGCGCGATCGACTATCACGTCATGAACGCCGAGATGGATTATCACTTCAAGTCGCCGCCCTTTACCGGAAAGGCCATCACCCTGACCGCTGAAGGCCGCGCGCCGGTGATCAGTTATCAGCTCGAAGAGGGCGCCAACGGGGCTCAGTAACCGCCGGCGGCGTCCCGTTCAGTCCGCCGCGGCGAGGTAATTCGCCAGCTTGTCGAGTTCTGCGTCGGTGATCGCCGTGGGCTTGAAGGGCGGCATGGCGTTGAGGCCGTGGCGGACGATGTATTTCACATAGTCGGCGTTGAGGTCCTCGCGCTCTTCGAGGACGGCGAAGTCCTCCCCTCGCGTCGCGCCGAGCTGCATCGTGCCCGGATGATCGACGCCCGGCGCATGGCACCAGGAGCACTGCTTGGCGAAAATGTCTGCGCCGCTGCCGGGTTCGGGTTTCGGCGCAGCCGCCATAGTTGCTTGAGGGGCGGTCTCGGTTTGGGGCTCTGCAGCGGCCGGCGCGGTCTCTGCCGTCGCCGCGCTGTCCGCTTCGGGCGCGGCGTCATCCGACGATCCGCCGCAGGCGGCGGCGAGAGACAAAAGACCGGCAAGGAAAGCGAAGGAAAGAATGCGGGTCATTTATGCTTTCCTCCGGTTCTTGCCCCAGATGCCCGACTTGCCGGGCGCCAGGATGCCGTTGGGGTCGAGCGCGTCCTTGATGGTTTCGTGCATCTTCCAGAGCGCGTTGTCGTTCCAGCTATAGGTTTTGGCGATGCGGTCCATGTAACGGATATGAGTGCGGTATTCGCCGTAGCCTTCAGCCGCCGCCTCGTCGACGAGGATGTTGAAGAGCTCGTCGAGCTTTTTGCGTTCGTCCGGGTCGGTCTTGTCGTAGACGATCACCGTGACGTGGTGGAGATCGCGCCAGCCGATGGCGAGGAGGCCCATATAGTCGAAGCCGTATTCGCGCACGCGCGACGAGACCATATTGTACTGTTTGATCGCGTCCTTGCCGGTGATCGGCGAAACCGGCGAAAAGCCCACATGGCCGCCGCCGCCGTCCCAGTTCAAAAAGTTGAACTCGGTGAGCTTCGGCACGCCCTTCATGGTTTCGGCGCGGTGGAGCAGGAGGTCGACCTTGTGGCGCCGGTCTTCGGGGAAATAGAATTTGACGCCCGGAATGTCGGCGAACGAATCGCGGATCGCCGTCCACAGCGTGTCCATCACCGGCGGCGGCCCGTAAAGCGCGCCGCAGAAATTCCACATGCCGAGATCGAGATCGGCCATCATGGTTTTCGCGACGCTCGGCGGAATCGGTCCGTCCCCGTCGTAATACTGGCTCTTGGTCCGGGTGATCGCCGCGTCGAGCACGAGGCTTCTCACCGTGGCGCCGTTCTGGATGACGCCGGCGACTTTCAAGGGGCGAAGGCGCTCGGTCACCGTCTCGATATCGTCTTCGTTTTCGAAAGTGATGAGATAGGGGCGGTAACCGGCGGGTTCGGGCATCAGCCAGATGCCCATTTTCGTCACGACGCCGAAATTCGACTGCGAGAAAATCCCGTCCACATAAGGCCCGTAGCCATATTTGAAGAGCTGCCAGGTGTTGTTGCCCGGCATGGCGCCCATGCCGGTCCTCACGACTTCGCCATTCGGCAGCACCACTTCCATGCCGCATTGCATGGCGAAATGGTCGCCATAGGGCGTGTAGCCGATGCCGTGATCGAGGGCGTTGCCGACCACCGAGCCCCAGCCGGGATCGGGCACGTCGATCCAGAGTTTGAGGCCTTTTTCCTGGATGTAATCGTAAAGTTCGAAATAGGAGACGCCGGGCTCGACCAGCGCGTAACCGAACTCCTCGTTGACTTCGAGGATGCGGTTCATGCGGTTCATGTCGAGAACGACCGTGCCGGACATCACCGGCGCCGCGCCGCCATAGGCGAAGTTCTTGCCGCGCGAAACGGGCCAGAGCGGCACGCCGAATTCATTCGCGACGCGCACGATCTCCTGCACCTCTTCGGTGGAGGCGGGCGCGACCGCGGCGTACGGCCTGTGTTCGGTCTCGTCATTGGAGATCGTATAAGGGTCTTCGTAAGGCGTGATCTTGTCTTCGGTGAAGACCCAGTCGGCGCCGACGATGCGGGCGAAGCGGTCGAGCGCGCTCGACATCGCCTCAGCGGAAACGCCTTCGGGAAGCGGTGCGGCCATAATATGTTACCCCGTCTTTCTGGCGGCGCCCGTCCGGACGGACCAGGCGTAAAGATCTTTGCTGACGCGCTCGATGTTGCTTTCAAGCGGGCCTTGCGCTTGCAGCAGCGTTTTCAGGCAGAAATAAAACGACTCGGTGGTGACGCCTTTGAGCGTCAGCGGCGCCGCGCGCGAAAGCGAGGCGAGGTCGCCGCGCCACAGCGCGGTGACGTCGCTGGCGACCGGCGTCAGGCGTCCTTGCCCGGCAAGCGCTCCCGCCATTTTGAGGGCTTCGGAAAAGCGCGCGTCATAGAAAATCCGGTCCGGCGCGCCTGTTCTCAGAAAAGACGCGGCGGCGGGCAAAACCGTTTGCGAAGCCGCAACGGAAGAAACCGCCGTCTTGACAAAAAGCCGTCTGTCCATCGTCCCCTTGCGAAGCGTCGAAGCCGGCGGCGCCGGGCATGCTTCGCCCTCCCTCATGCTCCGCGCTTGTTCTTTGCTTTACGCCATGTGCGCGAGGCGTGCGGGGAAGTATGATCGGCCCGGTTTTTCTGTCAATGACTTCAGGCGCAACCCATCTGGACGAACGCGCAAGAGGGCGGCTTATTTCTGCGCCTTCACCGCGTCGTCCACCAGGGTCAGAAAATCGTCCGGCGTGTGAACGTTTTCGATTTCGTTCGCGGTGATGCGCACGCCCCATTTTTTCGCGATGGCTTCATAACGCGGCGCGCGCCAGTCGATGAGGCGGGCGAACCCCCAGCGGATGAAGGCGTCAGGGTCCACCTTGTCTTCAGGCATCCCGGTTTCAGCAAGATAGTCCGTCCAGCAAGAACGCAGAAACTCTTCATTGTAATACATCGGCTTCGGCGCGCGGTCGAAACGCGCTTTCAACGCTTCCTTATGGGCTTCGTCGCCGGCGATGTAGATGATGAGGCAGGAATTTGCGAGCGCGGTCAGCACCGGGTCTTCCGGATCGTCCGGCTCCACCACTTCGCAGATCGAACCCGACGTGTCGCAGATGAATTTGTCATAACCGTAAATCGTCTTCGCCTTGCCGACGAAGAGCGGCGTGTCGAGCATGGCGCTGATTTCCGCTTCGCGATGCTGGCGCTGGCGGCGCACATATTCGTCGAAAGGAATGCCGCCCTTGTCCGGATCGCCGGGCTTGCCGAGATAGGTCGACAGGGGTTCGAGATTGTCGAAAGTGATGTTGGACGAGATATAGATCGAATCCGACATCAAAAGCTCGCGCAGCAGCGGCGTCTTCATCGCCTCGCGTTTGAAATTGTCCTCGATCGCCTCGTCCATGTAGCGCGTGCCGATGCGGTAATCGACCGAGTAATGGAACCAATGATCCTGAGAGCGCAGCATGGAGGCGATGCGGGTCTTGCCGACGCCCGACATGCCGAGAACCGCGAGGGGAGAGCCGCGTTTGTAGTTCTTCATAACCCGATATTCCGCTTATCCTTGCCGTATCCCCTCCATAACCGGAAAGAGGCGCGCCGCCAAACGCTTAGCAGGGCCCTCCCAAGATCGGGTTAAGGCGTGTCCGGGTATGGTCTGAGGCTCAGGCCGCGGCCTTTTTCACCGCCTCGGCGGGCCCCTCGAGCGCCGCCCGCGTCAGCGCGGCGGCGAGCCGCACGAAGCGTTCACGCGAGCCCGCGAGTTTTGCGAGCTTGCCGGCGTCGTCGGGCAGGCCGAGGTCTTTCGCCTCTTTCACCGCCGGCCCGTCGAGGCGGGGACAGAACTCCTCCCACGGCCATTGCGCTTCGCGCAGGAAGATATTCGCGCCCATCTCGCCGATGCCTTTGACTTCCGAGAGAAGGCGGCGGGCCCTGGCGTCGTCGCCGTCGGCTTCTTCGCGCAGCCTGCGCAGGTCGCCATTATATTTTTCGTCGACGAGTTCGGCGGCGGCGTAGATCTCATCCGCGCCGATATTGTCGAAGCGCGCATAGCCGTTTTCGTTCAGTGTCTTGATGCGCTCGTCGCGCGGCGTATCAAGAATGTCGCGGATCTTGTAGAGGTTCTCCTTGCGCAGCCCCTTGCCGGCCTTGACGGCGTTCTCGCTGGAAATGCGCGCGCTCAACAAGATCGCGCCGAGAAGCCAGTGAAACAGCTCCTGCGGCGTGTTCTTTTCTATCTTCGCGCCCATGGCCTCGCTGTAGAGCGTTCCCTGCTCACGGATGAGGGCTTTGACAACGTCCTTTTGCGTCATGGCGGCCTCCTTAGTCTCTTAGGCTTTATAAGCCAAAGGCGCGGGCGGCGCGCCCGTTCCAAAACAGGCGATATGGGCCGGCCCCGCGCCTGAGGGGCGAATTTTGCGGGTTTGGGTCCATCTGTCGGAATTGATTGCGTAAATAGCACGGCGGGGCGGGCCTGCCTGCGAAAAATGGGGCAGGGAAGGGCTGACTATGAAGACTGTCGACGGAAAGACGGCGTTCATCACCGGCGGGGCGGGCGGCGTTGGGCTCGGCATCGCCAAGGCGCTCGCCGGGTTCGCCGGCGGCGCCCGATCGAACAGCGTTTGCGCGATTGAACTGGATGTCGCGAACCGCGAAGCCGACGCGTTGCTGGCGGCGCCGTCCGAATCCGAAATTCAAGTCTGACAGGCGAAAGCAAACATCCGATGCGGCGCGGGTGAAGCGAAACCGAATACAAATGTTTGAGAAAGGGAGTTTTTAATGGCCAAGGACAATAAGATCACCTTTTACGATCTTGCGCTTTCGACGGGGGCGACGATCAGCCCGTTCGTCTGGGCGACGAAATACGCGCTCGCCCATAAAGGTTTTGAATTGGATGTAGTGCCCGGCGGCTTCACCGGCATCATGGAGCGCACCGGCGGCAAGACCGAACGCCTGCCCGCCATTGTCGATGACGGCAAATGGGTGCTCGATAGCTGGGGCATCGTCGAATATCTCGACGAGACCTATCCGGACCGGCCGGCGCTTATTCCCCATCCGGGCGTTGCGACGCTGACGCGCGCGCTCGACGCCTGGTTCTGGGGCGCCGCCGTGGGGCCGTGGATGCGCTGCTATTGCGCCGATTATCGCGATCTCTCCGTGCCGGAAGACCATGAATATGTAACGCACTCGCGCGAGAACATGCTCGGCATGAAGCTCGAAGACATGCAGGCCGGGCGCGAAGATCGCCTGCCGGGGATTTCCGCCTCGCTCGAACCCCTGCGCGCCGCCTTGCGCGAGTCGAAATGGCTCGGCGGCGACGAACCGAACTACGCCGATTTCCGCATTCTCGGCGGTTTCCTGTTCACCGCCTCGGTGGCGAAAACCCCGCCGCTCGCTGAAGACGATCCTTTGCGCGACTGGCTGGATCGCTGCTTCGATCTTTATGGCGGGCTTGGCCGTCATCCGGGGCTTTTCACGCTGTTCGGTCTGAAACAGCGCGAAGGCGATCCCGACCTCTTCGTGAAGACGCCCTGGGGCGGGCAGGCCAACCGCAACACCGGCCCCCAATCGACCCGCGCGGAAACCGAAGCCATCACGCGGTCGTAAAACCCTTGGCTATGGGGCCCAAGGGTTTGTGATGGGGCGATCAAGCGCTTGTGTGTTCGCCCGCCGCATCCGAGACGCTATTTAAAGCCGCGCCAGAGAAGGAAAAGGAAAGAGGCCCTGCCATGACCGACAACAGCGACGCTTCGAAAAACCAGCCGCCGGGCTATGTCCCGCCTAAGGTCTGGACCTGGGATGCGGCGAATGGCGGCGAGTTCGCCAGCATCAACCGCCCGATTTCCGGCGCCACCCACGACAAGGAACTGCCCGTTGGCAAGCATCCGATCCAGCTTTACTCCTTGGGCACGCCCAATGGCGTCAAAGTCACTATCATGCTGGAGGAGCTGCTCGCCGCCGGCCATGCGGGCGCGGAATACGACGCCTGGCTGATCGAGATCGGCAAGGGCGAGCAGTTTGGCAGCGGCTTTGTCGAGATCAATCCGAATTCGAAAATTCCGGCGATGGCGGACCATTCCTTCGATCCGCCGATCCATCTTTTCGAAAGCGGCTCCATGCTGTTTTATCTCGCGGAGAAATTCGACGCCTTCCTGCCGACTGAAATCCGCGCGCGCACGGCGGTGATGAACTGGCTGATGTGGCAGATGGGTTCGGCGCCGTTTGTCGGCGGCGGCTTCGGCCACTTCTATAATTACGCGCCGTTCAAGATCCAATACGCTATCGACCGCTACGCCATGGAAACGAAGCGCCAGATGCATGTGCTCGACACACAGCTCGCGGACAACAAATATGTGGCGGGCGACGACTATACGATCGCCGACATGGCGATCTGGCCCTGGTACGGTTCCGTGATGCGCGCGGCGTACGGCGCGCAGGAGTTCCTCTCCGTTCATGAATATAAAAATATCGACCGCTGGGTGGATCGCGTCGGCGAGCGCGAGGCGGTGAAGCGCGGAACGATGGTCAACCGCACTTTCGGCGAGCCTGACAGCCAGCTCCGCGAACGCCACGATGCGAGCGATTTCGAGAAGAACCGTCAGGATATGGTCGAAGCCAGGGGCGGCGAGCGGGTTTAACTTAGCCTCCCCACAGTCCTTTACAGCAGCCTAATGACGCGCCCCTGTCTAACAGGGGCGCGTTTTTTCATTGCGGCAAATAGCAAAGCAGAAAGATTTTCGCCTGCGTCCGGCCGGCTTTAAGCCGGATTTAGGCTCTATGGCGGCAAGAACGGGCTGTTGGGCGCTGCGCGATTATGTGTATTTTGCCGGCGGTTCCGAAATGGTTTTGAGTAGCGCGAGAGGGTGCGCCCCATGCCGCATAGCAGGGTCTGGTTTGCCGTTGTGTTCTTTTGTTTCGTTGGGGCGCCGGCGCAGGCCGGCGAGCCCCAGACGGAAACCAAAGTTCCTGCTGACGCTGCGGCGCCCGCCGGTCATGTAACGGCCAGGGAGGAATTGCCCCCCGGCGTGCGTGAAATGCTGGAAGCCGCCGCCAGGACCGAGGACGCGGCCCAGGTCGCGGCGGTCGCTTACGCCGCGAGCGAGGTTTATCCGGAACAGGCCGAGGCGATAAATCAATATGGCGACTTTCTGCGCGCCATTATTTCCCCACTCGGCGGCGATATCGACACGCTGATCGTGCAATACGAGCCGGAGCCTGATCCGGAAACGCCCAAGGTCAAACCCCGCACGGCCGAGCAGACGGTCAAACCCGCGCCGGCGCCGGAATTCCTGGGGCTTGGCGACTGGACAGGCAAGATCGGCGCGTCGGGACTCGTCTCTTCGGGCAACTCTCGCAACTCCGCGGCGGGGCTCGCCGTCGACGCCAAACTTCCGGACGGCGACTTCACGCATAATCTGAAGCTCTATTTCGACTATGGCCGTTCGAACGGCGCCAAGACCCAGCAGCGCTGGGGCGGCGCCTATAAGCTCGATTATGCGATCAGCGAAGACACTTTCGCTTACAGCCGTTTTTCCTATGACGAGGATGAATTTTCCGGTTTCGATTATCGTCTTTTCGGCGGGCTCGGCGCCGGGCACTGGTTCATTCGTTCCGAGAAAATGGCGCTCAGCCTCGAAGGCGGACCCGGCTATCAATATGCGCCGATCGACGATACCCGCGAAACGGACAGTCATTTCGCCTTTTACAGCGCGGCCAAGTTTCACTGGGTGATCCGGGACGGGCTTAAATTCGAACAGAATGTCGACGCCACCTGGACCGAGCCCACCACCACCTTGCTGTCGAATACGGCGGTCACCGCGGCCTTTACCGACACGCTGTCGACCGGGATTTCCTACACCTATCGTTATGAAACCGATCCGCCGGAAGGACGCCTCAAGACGGATACGACCTTTCGCGTCAACTTGAATTACGATTTTTGAGGCGGGATCGGTTGCGTTTCCGGCCTGCTTTACCGGTTACGCCTTCTCCCGCGCGATATAGCCGTCGATGACGCGGCCAAGAACGGTCATGGGCACGCTGCCGCCGAGCACCACGGCGTCGTTGAAGCGGCGGAAGTCGTAATTGTCGCCGAGCGCGGCTTTTGCTTTTTCGCGCAAAGAAACGATCGCCGAATGGCCGACCTTGTAACCGCAGGCCTGACCCGGCCAGGCGCAATAGCGGTCGACTTCGCTTTGGACCTCATCGGGGTTCGAACCGTTTTCGGTGACGAAAAAGTCGATCCCTTGCGCGCGCGTCCAGCGCTTGGCGTGAAGGCCGGTGTCCACCACAAGGCGGCAGGCCCTGAAAGCAAGCGACTGAAGATAGCCGAGCCGGCCCACGGGGAAGTCGTCATAAACGCCGAGCTCGTCGGCGATCTGTTCGGCGTAGAGCGCCCAGCCTTCCGAATAGGCGTTGAAGGCGAGGAGGGACCGGATCAGAGGCTGTTTGAAAGCATATTCGCCCTGCCAGACATGGCCGGGGATTGCTTCGTGGTAAGTGAGATCCGCCAGCGTATAGCGCCGGTGCAGATCGGTTGTCCTCAAATTGATCCAGAAATGACCCGGCTGCTTGCCGTCGATGGAGCCGGGCCCGCCATAGGCGCCCGGCGCGCCCGCTTCGACTTCCGGCGGAATGCGCGTCACCTCGAGAAAGCCCGGCACAAGCGTTTCAAAAGCCTGCGGCATGCGTCCGCGAATGTCTTCGAGTGTTTCCTCGATGAACGTCATGATCTGGCGGCGGCCTTCGTCGCCCTCGGCGAATTTGTAACGCGGGTCTTTCGAAAGCGCCGTCATGCGTTCGCCCACCGAGCCTTGCGTATAGCCGACGGAGCGCAGAATCGGGTCCATGCGCGCATGAAGATCTGCGAGTTCGTCGAGGCCCATCTGATGCACCTCCTCGGACGACATGGTCGTCGTGGTGCCGGTCTTAAGGGCCCAGTCGTAATAAGCCTCGCCGTCAGGCTGCGCCCAGACGCCTGCATTGCTTGTCGCCTTGGGCGCTAGCGTTTCCAGCGCCGCGATCTGCCGCTCGATGGCGGGCGCGATTTTGCTTTCCGCAATGGCTTTCGCTTTGTCGGCGTAATCGCCTGGCAGGTCGGCGCTGCGCGCAGCAAGAGAGGAGACGATCCCCCAGTTTTCCGCCGGCGTCGCCATGGCGCCGCGCATCTGGCCGAGCGTTTTTTCCATCAGGAAATCCGGCAGCACGACGCCGGCTTCTCCATCGGCTGCGACGCGTTCGGTCTCGCCGTCTAGCTGGCCGGCATAGGCCTCCATGCGCGCGAGATAGGCGTCGGCGTCTTCGGCGGTTTCGATGGAATGGGAAGAATCGAGGAAGCTCGGAATCTCGACAAAGGCGCCGACATTTTGCGCAACCGCATAAGGACTGTTGCGGTAGGACCAGTTGCTGTTCAACAGCGCGACATCGCCATAGGGGAAGTCGAAGCCTTCGGATGTCGTTTCGAAAACGGTTTTGACGACATCGACATTGAGCGCTTCGTCGGAAGACAGGCTCGCCGTATCGACCTCATTCAGGCGGGCGAGCATGGCGCGCGCTTGCGTCTTGATCGCCGTCTGCCCGGCGGGCGAGCGGTCCGTCAGCTGCGATTTCAGATAGGCGTATTTGCCGCTGTCGATCCCCGCGCTTGAGGCGCTTTCGGGATAGGCGTTGAGGATGAGATCGGTCGCCTCATCGAGGAGGCCGCCCGCGCCTTCGGCGGACTTTTCCGGGCGCGCGCAGGCGCCCGGAAGGGCGGCGATGGCGGCTGTGGCGACTGAAGACTGAAGCAGGCGACGGCGGGAAAGGCGCATGGTCTGGGCTCCGGAAGCTGGCGCGATAGGGCGCGATTTGGCGATTGCCGCGCACCCTAGTCGCTATCGGAGCCTCAGGCCATATTAAGGATTGACTCGCTTTGGAATGCGGCCCGCGCCGCATAGCCCTTCAGCGCGAAGCTTCGTGCAATCCGAATGATAGTCCCCTGAAAAGTCTTCTGAATGTGAACAGTCTAGCACTGTGGCGAAGGACGATGTGTTCGTCGTGCCGATGGAAAGGAAGACCCTGCTCCACACCTCCCGCGCATGCGCGCGCTGAACGCAGCAGGAATTATACTCGATCGTGCGTTTGATGTCGCCGTAAAGATTGACGTCAGGCTCGCTGGCGCGGGCCCAGTCCTCGATCTTGCCCTGCCGGCGTGGGCCGCCTCTAAATTCGGTCACGCATCCGGCGATGCGCTCGCCCAGCGTCGTGTTCCAGCGATGGTCCCAGATCCAGTTCGCGCAAGCCTTGATCGCGTCCCTTGCGTCATGACGGCATTGCTCGGATTGCGTGCGTCGCTTGCAAAAACCGCGGCCTTCAAGATCGACGATGAGCTCGCTTGGCGCCGCTTCTTGATTTCCCCGTTTGATATGTTCGCCCGCCTTGTTTATCCAGGCGACCGCGCTTGATTGGACGCTCCCGGAACAACCGCGGTGTATATCCGCGCGCGCCTGTGTCGTGAAAAAAGCGGCCGCTAGGGCGGCGGCTAAGAAAAAGTTGCTGCGCACTGTCGTACTCCTGTTGTCCGAAAAGGCTAACAGGCAGGCCGCTGGCGGACATGGGCGAGAATACGCAATTTCCGGTTTTCCGGCGCCCAATTTTGGAGGGGGCGGTTGGCGAAGAGGCTGCTGTTTCTTGCTGGAAGAATGGTGAGCCCTGATGGATTCGAACCATCGACCTACTGATTAAAAGTCAGTTGCTCTACCAGCTGAGCTAAGGGCCCACTCGGGATCGGCGGAGGGCTTGCGCGTCGCTGCTGGCATGTCGCGAAACCCGGCATTAAAAAGCCGCCCACGTATCCCCGTGAAGCGGCGACCGCCTTGGAAGGCGCGGAACATAGGTGCGGCCCACGCGCCGGTCAACCGATTCGACGGCGTAAAATCGCGCCATTTTCACCCAGCGCTTCAGAGCACGGTTTCGCCGGTCGCGGCGCGGAACTCGGCGACGAAACCGGCGAAGTCTCCGGTCGCGATGGCCGCCCGCATGCCCGCCATAAGCTCCTGATAATATTGCAGATTGTGCCAGGTCAGGAGCATCGGTCCGAGATATTCCCCGGCGCGAAAGAGATGGTGGAGATAGGCCTTGGAATAGTCCCGGCTTGCAGGGCAGGGGCTCTCCGGATCGAGGGGCTCGGGATCGTCGGCGAAGCTCGCATTCTTGATGTTGATCGCTCCCGCTTTGGTCCAGGCCTGGCCGTGGCGTCCGGACCGGGTCGGCGCGACGCAGTCGAACATGTCGACACCCCGCGCCACGGCGCCGACAATGTCCGCCGGCTTGCCGACGCCCATGAGATAGCGGGGCTTTTGCGCCGGCATGTGGGGCGTCGTGAAATCGAGCACGCGGAACATCTCCTCCCGGCCTTCGCCGACCGCGAGCCCGCCGATGGAATAGCCGGGAAAATCGATCTCCATCAGTTTCTCGAGGCTCTCCCGGCGCAACGCCTCGTAATTGGCGCCCTGGACGATGCCGAATAGCGCCTGTCCCGGTTGCGATTTTTCCTCGAAGGCGCGCTTGGAGCGTTCAGCCCAGCGCACGGAGAGCAGCATCGATGTGCGCGCCTTTTCCTCTTCGATGGGAATGGCCGGGCATTCGTCGAGCTGCATCTGGATGTCGGCGCCGAGAAGGCACTGGATTTCGATGGAGCGCTCCGGCGTCAGCATGTGCTTCGAGCCGTCAATATGCGACTGGAAAGAGACGCCCTCTTCGGTGAGTTTTCGGAGCTTCGACAAGGACATCACTTGAAAGCCGCCCGAGTCGGTCAGGATCGGATGCGGCCAGTTCATGAAGTGATGAAGCCCGCCCAGCGCTGCGACGCGTTCGGCGGTGGGGCGCAGCATCAGATGATAGGTGTTGCCGAGGACGATGTCGGCGCCCGTGGCGCGGACATTTTCCGGCAGCATGGCTTTCACAGTCCCCGCCGTCCCTACGGGCATGAAGGCGGGCGTGCGGATGTCGCCGCGCGGCGTTTCGATGACGCCGGCCCGCGCGCCGGCGTCCGTCGCGCTGACAGTGAAAGAAAAGCCTTCGCTCAATGCATGCGCTCCCCGTTCGGCACCGGCCGCTCCGGCCCGATCAGCACGATGGCGCCGTTCTCGTCCGAAAAGCCGAGCACCAGCACCTCCGACATGAAGTCGGCGATCTGGCGCGGCGGGAAATTGATCACGGCCGCGACCTGGCGTCCGATCAGATCTTCTTCCGTGTAGTGAACGGTAATCTGCGCGGAGGATTTCTTGACCCCGATCTCCGGCCCGAAATCAACCCAGACCTTCCAGGCGGGCTTCCTCGCCTTCGGAAAGGGCTCGACCTTTTGAATCGTGCCGACGCGGATGTCGACTTTCATAAAATCGTCAAAGGTGATCTCAGTCATGATTTCCGCCCTGTCAGGTCGATAAGCGCTTCTATTGTTTTCCAGTTCCGCGCTGTTGTTTTCGTTTTCAAAATGCGGTCGGCTTTTTCAGCGATTTTTGAAACGGCGAAGCCTTTCGGGGAATGGAGATAGAGAACGCCCTTCGCGAGAACAAATTGTTCCGCCGCCGTCTTTATCTCTTCCAGTTCCGCTTCAGCGCCTTTTTGCGGCTCGCCTTCAAGAAAAAGCAGATGCACGGACTTCGGATCTGCTTGCGCCTGTTTTTGAAAAGGGGCCGATGCGACGGCCTTTTTCAGCGCGGCGGCGGTCATCACGAAAGTTTGTGGTTTGAAACCGAAATTTTTGTTGATGGCGCTCGCGATGTCAGCGCCTGTGGCCGTGCCGTCATAAACGACATTGCCGCTCTGGATATAGGTTCGCACATTCTTGCAGCCCATGTCGCTAAGCATGGCGGCAAGTTCTTTCATGGGCAGTCTGTTTTTTCCGCCGACATTAACGCCGCGGAGGAGGGCGACTTTCTGTGTCATATGCGCTCCAACAGGCAGGCGTCGCCATAAGAATAAAAACGATAGCCTTGCTCGACGGCGTGGGCGTAGGCGGCCTTCATGCGGTCCGTGCCGGCGAAGGCCGAGACCAGCATGAACAGCGTCGAGCGTGGCAGATGGAAATTCGTCATCAGCATGTCTGCGGCCTTAAACCGGTAGCCGGGCGTAATAAAGATGTCGGTCTCGTCGGCAAAGGGCGCGATTTTGCCGTCTTCGCCCGCCGCGCTTTCGAGGAGGCGCAGGGAGGTGGTGCCAACGGCGATGATACGCCCGCCGGCGGCGCGCGCTTCGTTGATCTTTGCCGCCTGGCTATGGGTGATCTCGCCCCATTCAGCGTGCATCTTGTGGTCGGCGGTGTCCTCCGCCGTGACGGGCAGGAATGTGCCCGCGCCCACATGAAGCGTGACGGTTGTCTGCTCGACGCCTTTGTCTCTCAGCGCGGCGATGAGGTCCGGCGTGAAATGAAGTCCCGCGGTGGGCGCGGCGACGGAGCCCGCCTCGTCGGCGAACATGGTTTGGTAACTCGCCTTGTCATCCTCGCCCGCCGGGCGCTTGCGCGCGATGTAGGGCGGCAGCGGCATGACGCCGGCCTTTTCGAGCGCGGCGAAGAAATGATCGCCCTGCGTCTCGAATTGCAGATCGGCTTCCGCGCCGTCGCGGGCGATGACGCGCGCCGCCAGGCCGGCGGCGAAGGTTATAGCGTCGCCTTCTTTCAGGCGCTTGGCGGGGCGCACGAAGGCGCGCCAGACATTCCTGCCGAGGTCTTTGTGCAAGGTCGCCTCGACAGCGACGGGCGCGCCGCCTGTCTGTCCGTCGCGCGGCGGTCTTTGCCCGAAAAGCTGCGCCGGAATGACTTTGGTGTCGTTGGCGACGAGGAGATCGCCGGGGCGCAGGAGGCCGGGGAGATCGCGCACGATCCGGTCCTCAAGGCCTTCCGGGCGCACGCATAAAAGCCGCGCGGAATCCCGCGGGGAGACGGGCTCCATCGCGATCCGCTCGGGCGGCAGCTCGAAATCGAAAAGATCGACACGCATGACGCGCCTGTCATGCCGCCCGGAGACGGGAAACGCAATCCGCGGCGATTTCCAGGGAGCGTTTGCGCTTTTCGTGGTCGAAAACCTGGCTCGCAAAGATCATTTCGTCGGGCTGGTGCGTCTCGATGAAGACCTCAAGCTCCCGCGCGATCTTCTCGGGCCCGCCAATGAAAGAGCAGCGCAGGGTCCGGCGCAGCATGGACTGCGCGCTCGGGTCGAGGGTCTCGAGAAAGCCTTCCGCCGGCGGTTGCACCAGCTTGTGGGAATGGCCCGTGCGCAGATTGACGAAGGCCTGATAGAGCGTAGTGGCGAGGAATGCGGCTTCTTCGTCCGTCTTGGCCGCGACTATATTTGCGGCGAGCATCAGATGCGGTTCGGGCCAGTCCTCGGAGGGCTGGTAGCGATCGCGATAAAGGCGGATCGCATTTTCAAGTTCGGCCGGGGCGAAATGCGAGGCGAAGGCGTAGGGCAGGCCGAAATGCGCGGCGAATTGCGCGCCGTAAAGGCTGGAGCCGAGGATCCAGATCGGCACATGGGTTCCGGCGCCCGGCGTCGCTTGCAGCTTTCCTTCTTCCGGGTCTCCCAGAAAATATTGCAGCTCCGCCACGTCGTGCGGGAAGCGGTCCTCTCCGCCTTCACGCATGGGCCGGCGGAGCGCCCGGATCGAGGCCATGTCGCCGCCGGGCGCGCGCCCGAGCCCCAGATCGATGCGGCCCGGATAAAGCTCGGCGAGCGTGCCGAATTGTTCGGCGATCACGAGCGGGGCGTGATTGGGCAGCATGACCCCGCCGGCGCCGACGCGGATCGTTGACGTGCCGTCCGCCACATAGCCGATGACGACCGACGTGGCGGCGCTCGCGACGCTCGGAATGTTGTGATGCTCGGCGAGCCAGAAACGCTTGTAACCGGCGGCTTCGGCGCAACGCGCCAGATCGCGCGAGTTCCTCAGCGCCTGGCCGGCGTCGCCGCCTTCAATGACGGGGCAGAGATCGAGAACGGAAATCGGGATCATGAGGGAACCTTACGCATCCGCGCCTCTATCGCAAAGAGACGGCGCAAAACCGTTCGGCCGACGCCGGCCAAGAGGAGCCTAGATGGAATAGGTGTCGTAATTGAAAACCTGATTCATGGTTTCCGACGGCGACTTGTCCTTGCAGGCGCCGACCGGCGTCGCGGGAACGCCGGCGACGGTGCAGTGCGGTTCTACCGGTTTCAGAACGACGCTGCCGGCGGCGACCTTCGCGCCTTCGCCGATCTCGATATTGCCGAGCACTTTCGCGCCGACGCTGATGAGCGCGCCCCGGCGGATCTTCGGATGACGGTCGCCGGACTCCTTGCCGGTGCCGCCGAGGGTGACATTCTGCAGGATCGAAACGTCGTCTTCGACTTCCGCAGTTTCGCCGATGACGATGCCGGTTGCGTGGTCCATGAAAACGCCTTTGCCGATCTTCACCGCCGGATGAATGTCCACGGCGAAAAGCTCCGACATGCGGCTTTGCAGGAACAGCGCCAGCGCCTGACGGTCATGGCGCCACAGCCAGTTGGCGACGCGCTGCGCTTCGAGCGCCTGATAGCCTTTGAAATAGAGAAAAGGCTGCATGTATTCGTGACAGGCCGGATCGCGATCGTAAACGGCGCGCAGATCCACAAGCGCGGCCTCGACCATGGCCGGCTCGTTCTCATACGCTTCGTCACAGACTTCGCGCCACAGCATGGCGTTCATTTCCGGGTCGGAAAGCTTTTGCGCAAGGCGATAGGAGAGGGCGGCCTGAAAGCTTTCGTGATTGAGAATGGTCGCATGCAGGAAGCTCGCGAGCACGGGTTCCGCCGCCGCCGCGGACGCCGCCTCGACGCGCATGCGCGCCCAAGTTTGATCCGTGGTCATCGGAACGACATTGGATTTATTTTCAGAAGCCTGGGACATCGCGTTTTCCTCTCCCGAGGAGTTTCCTATTTTTGCGGAAGCCCCGCAAGTATGAGAGTCGAAATAGGCTCCGGAAGCGCGCCATGCAAGGCCTTAATGTAAGCCGTCATGACCATCACGATTGTGAGACTGTCCGTAATCTCGCCGGACATCACCATTTCTAAAAGGTCTTTAAAGAAAACCTGTTTTATTGTTAACGCCTCGGAGGGATCGGGCGCGGCTTCCCCTTCGCTCAAATCCCACGCCAGGTAACAGACGGCGCGTTCGTCCGTCACCGAATTCGAGATGTCGAATTCGCAAAGGCGTTCCCATTCGCGCGCGCGAAGCCCCGTCTCTTCTTCAAGCTCGCGCTTTGCGCTATCGAGCGGCGGGACATCGCGCTTGCCGCCGCCTTCGGGCAGCTCCCAGCTATATTTGTCGAGAGGAAAACGATGCTGGCCGACAAGCGTCGCCTTGCCTTCAGCGTCGATCGGCAAAACCCCGACGGCGAGGTTTTTGAAACGCACAACGCCATATTCGCCGGGCGTTCCGTCCGGGTGGATCACCTTGTGATCGGCGAGGTTGATCCACGGATTGTCGAAAATCTCGCGCTCATCGGTGATGCGCCAGGGGCCGAGTGTTTTTCCCTTGCTCATTCGGCGGCGATTTCGCGAACGGGAATCGTCAGCGCACAGACATCCACATGATCCGGGCGATAATAGAAAAAATCTTCCGGCCGGTTTCGCCGGGATTCGGCGTAGGCCGCGAAAGTGGCCGTATCCGTGCGCAGGATTTCGAGCGCGGGCCGCTTGTCTTCTGCAAGATCCGCAGCGACGCGCATGGAAAGAATGGTTTCGCTGACATCGTCTCCGGGCGTTTCGGCGCGCACGACCCGAGGCAAGGCCTGCAAATGCTCCATGCCGTCGACTACATGGCCGAAGACCGTGAGATTGCGGTCGAGATAACGTTGCGGTTGCAGCGTGAAGTAAAACTCCGTGCCGCCCGTGTCTTTTTCGATGTCTCGGGCCATCGCCATGGCGCCGGTGCAATGGAGCGCCCAGATGGTTGTTCCGCCCGCATCGGCGCCCACGGGCTGACTGTCGATGAAGCCGACCTGCGCGGCGTAGCCGTCCGTGTCTTCAATGGGCGTGAATGTCATATCCGCCGTCAAAGGCTGGTCGAACATCGCTTCAAGCGTTTTTTTCGCCGTCTTGACCTCGCGTTGTTCGAAGACGTCGCCGCCTTGCGCCACAAAGCCGTCAATGACGCGATAAAAGGAAAGCCCGTCGTAAAAGCCCTCTCGGGCGAGGGCTTTCATCTGCGCTGTATGATTTTGCGCGAGCGTCGACGAAAGCTCGACGACGACGCGCCCGCGCTCCAGCTCGACCACCAGCATGTTTTCAGGGTCGATGGCGCGCCAATCTTCGGGCGCCGCTTCGGCGATGATTTCCGCAGGCGCGCGTTTTTGCGCGTCCGCTTCGGCGTCTTCCGCCGGCGCCGGCGTTTCGCCGCGCGTGCAGGCGGCGGCCAGCAAGACGCCGAGCATGAAAACAGAACAGCGCATGACGGCCTCCTATCCGCGTCCGCGATAGGGCGCGACGCCCGGATCGGGCAGCCATACGCCCTTTGGCGGTTCACCCGTCTGGTAAAACACATCGATGGGAATGCCGCCGCGCGGATACCAGTAGCCGGCGATCCGGAGCCATTTCGGTTTCGCCGCGTCGATGATGCGCTTGGCGATATAGACCGTGCAGTCTTCGTGAAAGGCGCCGTGATTGCGGAATGAGGTCAGGAACAGTTTCAGGGATTTCGATTCGACGATGTGTTTCCCCGGAACATAGTCGATGACGAGATGAGCGAAATCCGGCTGTCCCGTCACCGGGCAGAGCGAGGTGAATTCCGGCGCGGTGAAGCGCGCCACGTAAGTCTCGCCGGCTTGAGGGTTCGGCGCGGTTTCAAGCATCGCCTCTTCCGGGCTCGCGGCCGGCGCGGCGGCGCTCCCAAGCTGGGTGAGGGGCGCGGCGCCCGCCGTCTTCACCTTGGACTTGCCGGATTTGCCGCTGTCGATGGCGCGGAGCGCCGAGAGGGCCGCAGCCTTGGGGGCGGCTTTCTTTCTGGCCGTGCTCTTGGCCTTTTTGGTCCGGGATCGTGTTGGCATGGGAGACCTCTTTTTCCCATCCATAGCGGCGCCCGCGCCGGGCCGCAAAGCCGCCCGCTAATCGGGGCCGTCCGCGGCGCGGGAACGGCGGATTTCGTCCTTCCGGCCATGGACAAGGCCGCTCCGCCGGACTATAAGCCGCGCTCCGCCGGACCGGCCCCTGCGCCCGCCGGCGGAATGAGGCGGGGTCCAGCTGCTCCGCCCGCGCCCAGGTAGCTCAGTTGGTAGAGCAGCGGATTGAAAATCCGCGTGTCGGTGGTTCAAATCCGCCCCTGGGCACCATCACCAGTTTTTCCACACCTGCGGATGTTTGCTGAAACTTTTTCGGCGGCTTCATAGCGTGCTGATTTTCTTCAGCTTTTCGCCCTTCTCCCAAACGTCCACAGGCCTGCGCAAACATGCGCAGCGATGGCCCTGTCGCGCCTCCGCTTGGTACAATTCTTGGCATTTCGCGGGGTCGATTGGGACCTTTGTACCAACCCGAATCTCACATCCGGAACCGAACCAAATCCGAAAGGGAATCCTATGAAGCTGACAGACTTGGTATGTCGCAGCGCGATGCCCGGCCCGAAAGTGCGCAAGCTTTCAGACGGCGGCGGCCTGCAATTATGGGTGCAGCCCGGCGGCTCGCGCCAGTGGCGCCTCGCCTACAAATTCGACGGAAAGCAAAAGGTGCTGGCCATCGGTCCCTATCCTATCGTCTCGCTCGCGCAGGCGCGTGAGGCGAGGGACGAGGCGAAGCGTCTGCTGTACGAAGGCGTCGATCCCAATATCCGAAAAAAGGAGCAGCAAAAGCCTGCCGAAACTTTCCGAAACATCGCCGCGGAGTATGTGGAGAAGATTACTCGGGAAGGCAGGGCCGAGCGGACGCTTTCCAAAAACAACTGGCTGCTTGGGATGGCGAACGACACATTCGGCGATATGGAGATCAGGGAGATCGCCGCGCCGAAGATTCTTGAAGCCCTGCGGCAGGTTGAGGCCCGCGGCCATTATGAGTCCGCGCGGCGGATGCGGTCGACCATCGGCAGCGTCTTTCGTTACGCCATGGCGACAGCGAGGGCGGATGCGGACCCCACCATCGCCCTGCGGGATGCGCTTATTCGCCCGCAGCCCACCTCCCGAGCGGCGATTATCGACCCCGAAGCGGTCGGAGGCCTGCTTCGCGCTGTCGATGGTTTCGAAGGGCATTTCACGACTCGCGCCGGACTTCAGCTCATGGCGCTTCTTTTTCCGCGCCCGGGTGAGCTGCGATTTGCGGAATGGTCTGAGTTTGATTTCGAGACGGCGATCTGGACCGTCCCTGCGTCCCGCATGAAGATGCGGCGGCCCCATAAGTCGCCCCTGCCGCGGCAGTCGATTGAAATCCTCGCCGAGCTTAGAGCACTGAACGGCGGGTCGCGGTTTGTGCTTCCGGGAATGCGGTCTTCAGATCGGCCCATGAGCGACAGCGCCATGAATGCCGCGCTGCGCCGGATGGGGTTCGCCAAGGACGAGATGACGCCGCATGGGTTTCGGGCGACGGCGGCGACGCTTCTGAATGAAACCGGAAAATGGCATCCGGACGCCGTTGAACGGCAGTTGGCCCATATCGACGAGAACGAAATCCGGCGCGCTTATACGCGCGGCGAATATTGGGACGAGCGCGTCCGGATGATGCAATGGTGGGCGGATTATCTGGATAAGTTGAAGGCGTCCGGGAAGAGAGAGCAAAACAAGGTGACTCTGGCGTCGCCGCGCCGGGACTTCATTCACATTGGCGAATAGCGCATGGCGCGATGGGTTTGCGGGCGGGCTTTCAGGCGGCGCTAAATATGCCCTCTTGATTAATAGTAACGTATAGGGTACTAATAAATGGACGTCCTGGAATACCTAGATGAAGCTGGCGAAAGCCCGTTCGGCCGGTGGTTTGCGATTATCGACAGCCAAGCGGCCCTAAAGGTCCGGCGCTCCATCGCCCGCATGGAGCTGGGGAATTTCGGGGACTCCAAAGGCGTGGGCGGGGGCGTCCTTGAGTGTCGGATTAGTTATGGTCCCGGCTACCGGATCTATTACGGGCGTGATGGCGACAGTCTGGTGATCCTTCTCGCCGGTGGGACAAAGAAGCGCCAGCAGGCGGATATCGAAAGGGCGCAAGGCTACTGGGCGGATTACAAGGCCCGCAAAGGAACGAAGTGATGGCGCTGACGAAAGGCTTTAAAGAGACCGTTCAGGCGCGCGCGAAGCGCGATCCCGAGTTTCGTCGCGGGCTTCTGACGGAGGCCCTCGATTGTTTCCTCTCCGGCGAGCTGGACGAAGGAAAACTTCTTCTGCGCGATTACATCAATGCGACGGTGGGGTTCGAAGAACTTGGCAGAATGACCGACAAGACGCCGAAAAGTCTCATGCGCATGCTGAGTGTCGGCGGGAACCCACGAGCCGACAATCTCTTCGCCATTATCGGCTGCCTTCAGGCGAAAGAGGGCGTGCATTTGAGCGTGATGGCGGAGTAGGGCCGCCAAGCGATGTTCTTGTAAACCTGAATGGAAACGCGGATAAAAAAGCCACGGATATCAGGTCAAATTGCCCTTAACCCGCAGTAGCAGAGTCTTAGACCCCATACGCCTTGGCTCCCTTTTATTGGCGGGAGCCGCCACCGCCCACAGCATTCCGCCGACCGGCGCAAAGGGGCTCACGCCAATCTCTTGTAGTGAAAAATAAGCCAGATTTTCTCTCTTAGGCCAGGGCGCGAATTCCAATCCAGCTCAATTGATGATGCTATTGTTCAAGTCGGCAAGCATGATCCATATTGATCGCGCAGCTTCTTCTTATCTATCTTCCCTGTCGCTGTTAGCGGCACCTCTGCGAAGATAACGGCGTCCGGAAGCCACCATTTTGCAAAATGCGGCTCGATATGGTCCAGGACCTCCTGATCCGACAGGGCGGCTCTATTATGTGTTTCAACGACGAGAATTGGACGCTCTTCCCATTTTGGATGCTTCACGCCGACGACAGCGGCGATTCGAATGTCCGGGTGAGAGACGGCCGCATTCTCGATGTCGATGGAACTGATCCATTCGCCGCCGGATTTGATGACGTCTTTGCTGCGGTCAGTAATGCGCAGGAAGCCTTGCGAGTCGATCGTGGCGATGTCGCCGGTGTCGAACCATCCGTCTGAATCAAGCGCGGATTTCTCCGCCCGGTAATAGCGTTCAATCGTCCATGGGCCGCGAACAAGAAGCGCACCAGAGGTTTCGCCGTCATTCGGCAACGCCTTGCCATCGTCGTCGACGATCTTGAGTTCAATGCCGAATTGCAGACGGCCCTGACGGGTCCAGATGACGTCGTTCAACTCTTTTTCACCGCGCGCCGCCAGTTTGGGCGTTGGCGTCGCGACGACGCCGAGCGGGCTGGTTTCGGTCATGCCCCAGATCTGGCGAACTGCGACGCCGTATTTGTCCTGGAAGGTTTCCGCCATGGCGCGGGGCACGGCCGATCCGCCGATGATGATGCGTTCCAGCGTTTCTGTGGTTTCGCCTGTACGTGCAAGATGGTCGAGATACATGGTCCATATGGTCGGCACGCCCCCGGAAAAGGTGACGCCTTCGTTTTTGATAAGCTCCTGAAGACTGGCGCCATCCATCTTTTCGCAAGGCAGCACGATCTTGCAGCCATTGATCGCGGCAGCGAAAGGAAGGCCCCAGGCTGTCGCGTGATAAAGCGAAGAGCAGGGCATGACGCAGTCAAATGCGGAAAAATTGAAAGCGCCGGGCAGGCCGGCGGCGAGGCCGTGCAGCACGACAGACCGGTGGCTGTAGAGAACGCCTTTGGGATCGCCGGTCGTTCCCGATGTGTAGCACAAGAACGCTCCGGCGTTTTCATCAAAGGCGGGCCAGACGATTTCCTCGTCCTGATCGGCGATAAGATCTTCGTATCTCGCCGCATTGAGTTCGCCGTTTACGGAGGAGGCGTCTTCCGACAGCACAATAAAAGTATCGATGGAGGAAAGCTGCGGCCTCAGGCGTTCGACCAGCGCGGCGAAAGACTTGTCAAACATCAAAATTCGGCTGCCCGCATGATTGATGGTGTAGGCGAGCTGTTGCTCTGAAAATCTGGGATTGGCCGTATGCAAAACGGCTCCAATGCCGGGAACGGCGTAAAATAACTCAAGATGCCGGTGCGTGTTCCAGGCAAGAGAGGTGACGCGTTCTCCGGGCGCTACTCCTTGCGTTTTGAGCATCTGTGCGCATTTCGCCGTGCGGCGGCGCAATCCGGCGTAGTCATAGCGATGCAAAGGTTCGTCTACGAGTCGGGAGACGATTTCCCTGTCGCCATGCGCGTTGGCCGCGTAGTCCAGAATGCCGCTGACCATCAGCGGCGAACGTTGCATGAGCCCGTCAAGCACGGTTTCTTCCCAAATTTTTTTACATTTGCAGAGTGCTTAGTAGATCAGGCCATGCAGTTTACATAGCAAATCCGGTCGTCTTCCGGAAAATTGCACGCCGGCTTCTGCCGGGGTGAGGGAATGTGAGCGGAACGGGGGAGGAAGCGCTCCGCTCACATCTGGTCAATCCAGGCGCTTAAAACTGAACGGTTATCGTTCCGCCAAAAGTGCGCGGTGGATTGTAGTTTTCATAGCCGAAACCGAGGCTCGTCAGATTGACGCCTTGAACCTTATAAGCTTCGTCAAAGATGTTTTTGGCCCAGAGCGCGGCTTCCCAGCTTCCGTCCTCAGCGCCGACAGCGAGCCGGCCGTTCCATAACGTGAAACTGTCAGACGCGATTAGCGGATCGTTGAGCGCGTCCTTGAAGGTGGAGCCGGAATAGCGGCCATCGATCTGGATGATTCCGCGCAATCCGGGAGAGATCACGCGTTCATAACGCGCCAGGGTGTTGAAGGTGACGCTGGGCGCATTGGGGAATTCGTTGCCCTTCGGCGCCGGGCCGGAGAGGGCGACAAACTGGCCCAATTCAGAATTGAGAAGTCCGAGCCCGACCGTCAGCGTCAACCCTTCAATTGCCGGCGGCGCCAATGTCGCTTCGAGATCGGCGCCATACAGCGTCGCTTCATCAACGTTGCCGAGGCGTTGGAACGGGACTGCGCCCGACTGGTCGCGGATGAAGGTCTGGATGTCGGAATAGTCGTAGTAAAACCCGCTCGCGGCCAGCCGCAGGGCGCCGTTCGCGGTCTGGTGCTTTACGCCGGCTTCATAAGAGACCAGGCTTTCCGGTTCGAAGGGCTGGAAGGAGCCGCTGTTTGTGGCGAAGCCGAAAAAGAAGCCGCCCGATTTCACGCCGCGCGAGGCGCTGACGTAAAGCAGCGTTGAAGGGAGGGGCTTCCAGTCGAGCCCGGCTTTCCAGGAGAGGTTCGTGTCTTCCGCTTTAAGGGCGTCCGCCGCAGCGAGCGTAATTTGAGGCGTCGGGCCTGGCGAGCAGGTGAGGCTGATCAGGCAACTCGTGCCGAACGGATTGTCGTCAAAGACGCGCGCCGTGTATTCTTTTTCCTCCCAGGTGAGCCGGAGGCCGCCGATAACGGATAGCGTGTCGGTCAGCGCGTATTCGCCGTGGATAAAACCGGCGACTGAATCCGTCGTCTGGTCGCCAAAGCCGCTTGTGCGGGTTTGGAAGAGGACGTCTGCATAGCCGGTGGATCCGACGACGATGTGATCGTGCGACCAGAAAGCGCCTACGAGCCAGTCAACGCTCTCATTGAGATTGCCGGCGAGCCTGAGTTCTTGCGAATATTGCCGGACGTCTGTGGTCGGCAGGAATTCAAGCGCCGTTAGCGGCGAGGCATCGAGATCGTTATAGGCTTCACGATAGTGATCGATGAAGCCGGTGACGCTGGTCAGTTCCGCGCCGCCAAGGTCGAATACGCCGCGAAGCGTCGCGCCGATCTGTTTGGCGTCGTAAAACTGCCGATCCGACCAGTCGCCTGTGTAAGGGTCGCCGTCAGGATCGCTGTAGCCGAAAAAGTCTGTACAGGTTGGGTCGGTTTCATTTTCCGCAATGGCGGCGCACGCAAAACTCGGCGGGTTTGTATAGTCTACAGCGCCGAAAAACGCGCCCTGACCAAGTCCGGAATTGTTTGAGTAGCCTTCGACTTTCAACAGAATGTCCGCGCTGTCTCCCGGCATCCAGCGAAGTTGTGCGCGGCCGAGCGCGATGTTGCGTTCGCCGATATCGTCGTCGGCCGCGCGGTTGAAATAATAGCCCTCCCACTGGCGGATGACCTTGGCGCCGAGGCGAATGGCGAGTTCTTCGTTGACCGGAATATTGGTCACGCCCTCGACTTCGAGCGTGTCGTAATTGCCATAGCTAGCGGACAGCCGGGTCAGGGGGGCGTCGAAATTCGGTTTCGCCGTGATGAAGTTGACGGCGCCCGCTGTTGAGTTGCGGCCGTAAAGCGTGCCTTGCGGGCCCTTCAGAACTTCGATGCGCTCAAGGTCGAAAAAGTCGAAAGCAAGAAGCCCAAGCGAGGAGAGATAGACTTCATCGATGTAAACGCCGGCGCTCGGGTTGTTGGTGTTGCTGAAATCATTGAGTCCGACGCCGCGAATGGTGATCACCGGCAGGGTGCCGGGCGCCTGTTCGCGAATGTCGACATTCGGGACAAAAGTCGCGATGTCGCGCATTTCGAGGACGCGCGCGTCCTGAAGCGTTTGTCGGCTGATCGCAGTCACGGCCGCGCCGACGTCGAGAATGTTCTGCTCGCGCTTTTGGGCCGTTACCACGATCACGTCGCCGGAAGTCGATTGTTGTGCTTGCGCGCCGGCGCTTGCTGTAAGCGCGGCGGCGCAGACGGAAGCCGTCAGGATAGTCTTGCGCATGTTCCCTCCCTTGCGCCCGAATGTCGGGTTGCTGTCCGTCTGTTGCGCTTCTTGCCGGCGCGTGGACGGGCTGTTTTACAATATGTCGATTATTGACTTAATGTCTGATGAAAGGCAACTGTGAAAATCCACAGCGCCTGCGATTCCTTGGCTTGCCAGCCATTATGCGCTGGCGCCGGCGAGGCAAGGTCTGGCGCATTTTCCGAGTAATATGTGGAAAATAGGGGCGCCGCCGACGGCCCGCGGCGTCTTTTCAGTAGGGCGCTGGCGTGTCGCAGCGCTGAAAATTACGTGAGGAAATCTCTCCGCTGTCTTTCTATTTGTGAATTATTGACATACTATCGTTTGCATAACAGTCATAATTGACGACGCGCGGGCGGCGAACGCGCGAACAGCGCCGGCGTGTAAGGGAGGCGGTAGATGAGACTGGGTAATTGGTTTGCGGGCGGCGTGGCTCTGGGGGCGCTTTCGCTGGCGAGCGGCGGCGCGGCGGCGCAGGCGGAAGCTGCCGCTGGCGCTCCGGATATTGACGCGTCGGCCGCCGAAAGCGATCTGATCGTCGTCACGGCGCGCCGCCGTGAAGAGCGTCTGTCGGATGTGCCCGCGTCGGCCGCGGTGCTCTCTGCCGACTATCTTCAGGAGAGGGGCGGGCCGCGATCCGCCAAGGATCTTCTTGCGGGCCAGGCGGGCGTGCGTTTCTTCGATACGACCTCGCCCGTCAATTCCGAAGTGTCCATCCGCGGTTCTTCGACAGCGCGCGCGACAAACGCCGATCCGAGCGTGGGGCTTTATCGTGATGGCGTTTACATTGGCGGCGGCACGGTTGGCGGGCGCAGTTTTTCCCGCCTTGATATTTTCGATGCAGAGCGTGTTGAGGTGCTGCGCGGCGTGCAAGGGGCTCTTTACGGGCGCAATGCAGTCGGCGGCGCCGTCAACTTGATCACGGCGAAACCGAAATTCGAAAACAGCGGTTATCTCGATCTTCGTTACACGACGCAGACGAAAGGAAAAGAAGGCCAGCTTGTGCTGAACGCATCGCCTTCGGACGAATGGGCGTTTCGTGTCGGCGTCGACGGCGTTCATCAAAATGAAGGCTTTTTCTATAATCCGAGCAATCACGTTTATTTCGACCGACAGAAGGGATTGGGATATAGGGGGCAGGTCCGCTACAAAAATGACCGGCTTGACGTCACGCTTCTTGGCGAGCGTCAGAATCTCGATGTGCCGGCGATCACCTATCGCGTCGTCATCGCGCCTGGGCCGATCTTTCCCCTCGGCTTCGTCCAGCCGCCTTATGAATATGACCACAGCACGGAGCCTTTTGCGCATCAGGAAATCAACGCCGGCGGTCTTTCAATCGAATATGATCTTGGCTGGGCGACATTGCATTCGAACACGTTGATCCGTCAGCGCAATTCCGAATATACGTTTGACGCCGACGCCATCACGCCTGAGCGCGCGCTTGAAGCGTATCTGAATGGGGAGGTGATTTTTCCGCTTGGCGGTGAAAGTTACGTCAACCAGCGCGATGAAACGAGGACGATCACCGAGGTCGCGCATCTGACCGGAACACTGTTCGATGATCGCGTCGTCTGGCTGGGCGGTTTTGAATATCTCACGCAAGACAGCAACGCCTTCCGCCTGACGCAAACGAACCAGATTATCAATGTGTTCACGCGGACCCGTGCGGATGTCGATCTGGAATATGATTCCTATGCGTTTTTCGGGTCTTTAGGGATAGACATCACGCCGCGGCTGAACCTGACGGGCGAACTGCGTTACACAAATGACGATCGTTCCAGCACGTCGAGCCTGATCGACGATTTCACCGGCATGGAAACAGGCGGGGATGCGTTCAATTTTTCCGCTGACCGGTCGTCGGACAATGTTTCCTATAATGCGACGCTGGCTTATCGCTTCGCCGATGACTGGCAAATCTATGGAAAAGTCGGGAGCAGCTATCGCGCCGGCGGGTTCAATGCGAGCCTCGGGACGCCGTTGCAGCCGATACCGGTCCCGGCAGCCTATAATGATGAAACCTCGACGGAGTATGAGGGCGGCGTAAAGGGCCAGTTTGGCGACTTATATGTAGCGATTGCGGGCTATGTCGCCGAGGCCGATGATCTCATCGTGCAGCGTGACAATGGGTGCAGCGTGACCCTGCCGGCGTGTCCGGTGGCCCCGACGGTTTTTCTCGATAATGCGGGCAAGGCGAGAACCTGGGGCGTTGAAGCTGAATTCAACGGTTCATTTGAGATCGGCGCAGGGACTCTGACGGCGACTTTGGCGGCCTCTCGTCAGGACGGGAAAGTGACAGAGGGACCGTTAAGCGGCGTGCCGACGGCGCAGACGCCGAACTGGCTTGCCTCGTCGAACCTCAACTATCGTCAGCCGTTCAATGACAAGATCGACATGTTCGTCAATTTGTTCGCTTACGGTCAATGGGGCGGAACACAGGAGCTGACGGTTCCGTCTCCGCCGCTTGATAATTTTCAAATCGTCAATCTTCGGTTCGGCGTAACCTATGACCGGATCGAGATCGCCGGTTTTGTCAACAATCTCTTTGATGAACAGTATCTCACTTTCCAGGAAGCGACGACGCAAAGGCTCGGAACGCCGCGTGCGACCGGCGTGGAACTACGTTACAGGTTCTGAGCAAACCCGATGTGCGCCATGGCGAAAGCTGAAAAACATGAGCATGCTGCCATCAGCAAAAAGAGAGGTTTTTTTGTCGGATTTTCGCGTTTCAAAAAGCGCCATGACGCGCAGAAGCGTGTTGGGCGGCGCGGCGGCGTTGGCTGGGGCTGGGCCGGCCTGCGCCCTGACTGAGAAAAGCCAAGTGCCGCCGGACAGCTTTACCAAAGCGATTGCAGAAGCCGTGACAGCGTTGCACGAGCGGGCGCCTGTTGAGGTCGAAGAGCGCGTCGCGTGGACCTTGCTCGATAATCTTGCGTCAATGCTTTATGCGGGAACGCTTGCGCGTCCGATAAGCGCGGCCGCCTATTTCGCAAAAAACACGCCCGGCCGCGATGCGGAGGTGTTGACGGCCGACCTTGTTTCTTCGCAGACAGGCGCCGCTTCTGCGATGGCGTATTTGCTGCACGCCGCTGAAATCGACGACAGCGATCCACGCGGAGAGTTGCGCGCCTCGGCGGTCATCATGCCGGCCTGTCTTGCCGCGGCGCAGGCCGCCGATGCAAGCGGGCCCGAATTTCTTCGCGCGGCGGCGCTCGGCTATACGCTTCAGGGGCGCTTCGTTCAGCCGGTAGGGCCGGTTCAAACGCGGGGCTGGATGGCGTCCGGCGTATGGGGGCCGCCGGCCGCCGCCGCCGCCGTCTCTTTCCTTCGGGGCAGGCCGGCTGCGGACATCGCTTCGTCGATGTCGCTCGCGGGTTCCGCCGCTGGCGGCGCGTTTCAATATTATTTCGATCAGACGGACGAAAAGCGGATCATCGTCGCGCGCGCTGCGCGCGCTGCGATCGAAAGCGCCGATCTCGCCGCCTTGGGCGAGCACGGTGCGGCGCGCATTCTGGAGGGGCGCGCCGGGCTTTATCATCTTTTCGCTGGAACGGATGCGCCGGCGCTGGCGCCGCTGACGGATGATCTTGGCCGGCTTGAGGGGCCGCTTTATCTGCGTCCCAAATTTTTCGCCGCATCGCATTCCATTATTCCGACGCTTGACGGCCTGCAGGCGGCGGCGCCTTCCGAGCTTGATCCGGCGTCGATTGAAAGCTTCATTGTTCGCGGCAACGCCTCCTGGAGCCGCATTGTGGCGCGCAAGATTAATGATTTTGAACCGCCGTCATCGCGGATCGGGGCGGCGCTCAATTTCAGCTTTGTCGTCGCCATGTGGCTGGTGCGCCGCTCGGTTCTGCCCGGCGATTACACGCAGGAAGCGTTCCGGGACCCGGACATTATTTCGCTGGCGCGGTCCGGATCGTTTGAAGTAAATGACAGCGATCATCTTTCCATTGAAATCGTGCTTCGTAACGGAGAAAGAATTCACGCCGTCGCGCAGGATCCGGACCGCAATGCGCCTGCGCCGCTGAATGCAGTGCGGCGGATGAATAAATTCAACGCGCTTGCCGGATCGCGGCTGAATGAAGAGCGAAAAGCAGATTTGCACGAGCACTGCATGGACCTGAAAAACGCACGCTCCATGCGGGCTTGGGTGCGGCATGCGCAAAAGCTCTGCGGCGCGTAGAGACCGCCTCATTGTTCTTCAAGAAAGGCGTCGACCCGGTCAGCCGCGTTTGTGCGGATATTCATATAGAAGAGATTGTAGTCGAAAACGTGATAAGAGCCGTTCTTAGTCTGCCGGCTTTTAAAGCCGTCTATGTCTTCATTGAAATCGATCACCAGATATCCGTTTTCGCATCCGGCGCCGGTGAGGCGAGGGAGGAGCGCCGATAAGGCGCCGGGGTCCTGATTGCCCGAAAGCGCGCCGAGATTGTCGCTGGCGGGCGCGGTGCCGCCTGCTTTCCAGTTCAGCGGATTGACGCATAAGAGCGGGCGCCCGGCGACCGGCCGGTAGCCGCCGTCAAGCCAGATGAGGGCGCGTTCGTCGCGGCGCAGGTCGGGTTCGTTTTTTTTGCTGACCGTATTCCAGCCGATGATGCAGCGGGTCTGCCGGGCGTCGTCGCAAGGCGGCAGCCGGTCCGGTGCGAACGCTTCCGGCACGGGGCCCCCGACTGCATAAACGGCGACAAGCCTGTCCATAAGGTCTGTGCCGAGGACGCGTTCTTCAAGAAGGCGCATGGCGTGATAACTGCCCTGGCTGTGGCTGGCGATGATGAAGGGCCGTCCGTCGTTTTTTTCACGGATAAAATTATCAAACGCTGCGGCGATGTCCTGATAGGCGAGATCAAGGGCATGTTCGCTGTTTTCGTTGAATGCAAGGAACGTATAAAGCGTCGCCTGGCGATAGCGCGGCGCGAAGACGCGACAGCAACCGTTAAAAACGCTTGCCTGGCCTCGCAAGGTTCCCTCTTCGACGCTCATGCGGCCTTCGCCGGAATTCTCATAAGGCGCGTTCCATCCGTCCTTTTTGAAATAGGTTGTCGGATGGATGAAAAAGACATCGGCTGCCGCTTCCGCCTGATTATCTGCAATGCCTTCCGGCGTCTGATCGGCGTTGTCCTTGCGCTCCGGCAGCGCCGCCCAGGCGTCCGGCAAACGATAGTCCGGCGCCGGCGGGGCAAGGTCTGGCGAAAAATCATGGTCCGGTTTGAAAACCAGCCTTTGTGCGATTTTGGTTTCGTCATCTTCCTGCGACGAGCACGCGACGGCGAGCGCCGTCGCCAGCAAAGCTAGAACATGTTTTTTCATTACTGAGTCCTTGGTAGGCGGCGGGCGTGGATAGCGGTTTAATTCATGGCCTGATAGACGGCGGTCTTCAGCATGTCGCGCAAGGGCAGCGTTCCCGATGGGAAAAGCTGGGTCATCAGCGTCGCCGACAAACCGGCCTCGGGAACCGCGAAAAAGGTCGTGCTTGCCGCCCCGCCCCAGGTGTATTCGCCTTTAAGGCCGGGTTTTTCGGCGGCCGCCGGCTCGGTCAGCACAGCGCCGCCAAGCGCCATCTCCATGCCGAGGCCGGACCCGCCCGAGGCGAACCCCATGAATTTCTGGAATGTGTCGCCGAGAACATCGGCGCCCACATGAGGCGCTGTCATTGTGCGGACGCTTTTGCGGCTCATGACGCGTGCGCCGCCAGCTTCACCGAACCCAGCAAGCATATCGGCGAAGCGGTGATAATCGCTGAGCGTGCATAAAAGTCCGGCGGAGCCGGATTCAGCGTAGGGCTTGGTCAGGAAAGGAGAGCCGGTCGCTGCTTCTGCGAGGATGAGGCTTCCTTCTTTTAATGCATACATGCTCGCAAGCCGTTCGGCTTTGGGTGCGGGCACATAAAAATCCGCATCCTCCATGCCAAGCGGGTTGAAAATCCGTTCCTTTAAAAAGGCGCTGAAGCTCGCCCCCGTGACGCGCTCGACAACCAATCCCGCAATATCAGGGGAAATGCTGTAGAGCCATTGCGAGCCGGGCTGAAACTGCAGAGGGATTTTTCCGAGCCGGGCCGCGAATTCCGAAAGACCGGCGCTGAATTCCGGATCGTAGACATATTTTGCTGAAACAAGGCCGGCCTTGCGGTAGAGAGGGGAAATCGGACCGGGATTCCAGCTATTGCTGAGGCCGGACGTATGCGTCAGCAGGTGAGCGACGCGCATGACGCCCGCAGGCTCCGACACGATCTTTTCGCCATCCTGTGAAACATAAACGGCGAGATCGGAAAATTCCGGAACATAAGCGGTCACCGGATCATTGAGCGACAGCTTGTTGTCCTCGACCAGCAGCATGATGGCGGCGGCCGTAACCGGCTTGGTCATGGAATAAGCCCGATAGATCGTATCCGGGGCGATGTTCTTGCCGGATGCGATGTCCGCCTTGCCCGCATAATGCTCGAAAAGCAGCTCGCCATGCTGAGATATGCGCACCGCGCCGCCGGGGATTTGGCCGCTTTCAATGAGGCCGTCGATCATCTCGCCCGCCGCGCTGAGGCGGCCGATGTCGAACATTCTGGCGGGCGACTTTTTCGCGACGCAGGAGGGCAGGGCGAGCGCAGTGAGGGGCGCTGACGCGGCGGCGGCGAGCGTGCTCCGGCGGGTGAAAAGCGCGGTCAAAAACCCCTCCCTGAATTGTCAATAAATTTCATATTTATGATTTTTTCAGGAAAATATACGAAATATATCAGATTATCCACTGCTTTCTTGACTAATTGAAAATAATTGACAATATGACGGCGCACCGGCCGCAACGCCGATTCTTCCTGCTCGCCTTGTACGCCGGCAACCCAAAAGCATTCCCGATCGCGGCTCTTCCGGCGGGGATGGAATGCAATCAAACAAGGAGGAAACAGTGAGGTTCAAAAGCAAGCATTTTGGAGGAGTGGGAGCGCTATGCGGCGCGCTACTGGCGCTGGTCTTTGCAACGCAGGCCGCCGCGCAAACCAACGCTAAATGTCCGGATGATCCTTTGCCGTCGGGTTATGATTGGACCGACGTCAAAGCTGCGTTGGAAAATTCACCTTTCCAGCGCGGGGGAATGATCGTCTATCACAAGGGCGAGGTCGTTTATTGGACCGGCTTCGGTTGGTGGGACGGCCAAGGCTGCGATTACTTCATCAACAATCACAACTTTAATGTCGCGTCTTTGTCGAAAACCTTTACGGCGGCGGTGGCGATGGCGGTGGCGCAGGATCCGAATGTCAATTTTTCGTTGAACGATCTGGTGAAAGACCATATCACAAACGCGACGTCGTTGAACGCAAGTCAATTCGACGATAACGGGACGGCGCGTCTCGTTTACGACCACATGACGATCAACGATCTCATTACCATGATGACGGGACATGAGACCGTCAGCGCTTGGCCGATTGGTCTGACTTCATGCATTAACAATCCGTTTGTTTCGTTTGAAACATGCGGGGAGGATATGATCGCCGCCGACATTGCGGAAGATGACGATCCGAACAACAACAGCGCTTATGTTTACGCGCCCGGCGAAGCTTTCTCTTACGGTCCAATGTCGTGGCAGATTCTCGGACTTGCGGTGGCTAACGCCGTCAATGATGACTTTACGACAATTCTTGAGGACTATTTGACCGGTCCCTGCAACCTTACGGACACGATTGTGAAGCGCCCCAATAATGAATGGGCGGCAGGCGGATTTGAAACCGATCTGTTCGATGGCGGCGCCTTCGCGCAGGCGCTGCTGAGCGGCGAGTGCGGAAACAATCACACGCTTTTCAATGCGGCTTCTCTTGCTTCATTGAATGAAGTCACGGTTCCGTTGCAGAGCGGATCTGTTCCGACGGTGAGCAGCCCGATCAAGGATCTCGATCTCGATTATGCGCGCGGCCAGTGGGTGTTCGACCAGGGCGGCTCGAAAATCTATCTGGGCGTCGGCGCCTGGGGCGCGGTTACGTTTTATTCGCCCGACAAGGACTGGGCCGCCTATATCCATCTCGATGACCATCTTTTGACGGGATATATCGACGCGACGGATCTCATCATCAAGTCGGGCGGGCTCGCGGACCTGATTGATATTCAGGCGAACAACAATCCGTAATCGCTGAAAGCCTCGAGGCGAATTGTTCGGGGAGCGTCGGCAAGGCCGGCGCTCCCTCTGCATTTTCGGCGCCGGCGTTAAAATTTGCAATGTTTGGCAAACAGTTGCGTAAATATAAGAAAGTCAATTATTTTCTCTCGCCATTTCAGGGACCCACAGCAGGCAGATAAAGTCAGGGCGTGACCAAAAAACCAACCACAACGCGTCAGTCGCCAAAGTCCTCGAGGACGGCTTCAGGCAAAAGCGGGCCAGGCCCTTCGCTGGTCGCGGACGAGCTGCGCGCGCTGATTGTCGATGGGTCCTTCAAGGCGGGCGCCCGCATCACCGAGCGCGCGGTCGCCGAGCGGTTTCATTGCACGGCGGCGACGACCCGCGAAGCGTTTCACCTTCTGGAAAAGCAGGGCGCGATCATCGTGTCTGCGCGCCGCGGCGCCCGGGTGATCGACGACCAATACGCACCGCCCGCGGAGCTGTTTATCGTGTGGGACCGTCTGCGTTGGCTGCTTGGCGAGGAGCTGCGCCGTCATGGCGCGGTGATTGAACAGCCGCGTGCTGAAGGAAACGCGGAAACGAAACCATCGCGCCGGCTCGTTCTGGTTGAAGAGCAGCTTGAGCAACTTGGGGAGGCGTCTAAAAATGCACGCCTGGCCAGGGCGATGGCGCGCATCGCCCTGCATGTGTCCATCGTTGCGCCGGAGCGCCTTGGCGAAATCGAAGAAAGTCTGAACCGATGACGGCGGAGCTTGCACCGGATATCAGGGCTTTCGTTGCGCGGGCTGAAACCATCGCTGGCGTGGCGCAGCCGCCGCCGCCGACTTTGCCCGGTTATATCGCGGCCTGGATTGCAGATCGGATTCAGTTTGGCGACTTCAAGCCGGGCGAGTCGATTCGGGAGCTGGCGGTGGCGGATCATTTTGATGTCAGCCGCGGGCCGGTGCGCGAAGCGTTGCGCCTCCTGGACAGGGACGGGCTTGTCACGCTTCGAGGGCGAAAAGGCGCAATCGTGCGCAAGCTGACGGACGACGAGCTGGAGGCGCTTTTTCATATTCGCGCTGAGTTGTTCGCCGCCCAGGCGGGCCTTGCCGCGTCCGCGAGCGAGCGCAGCGCCGCCGCGCTCGCCGCCATTGCGGACGGCGTCGCTCTGCTGACGCGGTTGTCGATCGCGAAGGAAGCGACTGTCGGCGATTACATCACAGTGCGCCGCGCTGTTTCCGTTTTGATCACCAGCCTGTCCGGCGCGCGGTATCTCGGGCGGATGTCTGCGGTGTTTGAGCGCGAAGTCGCCGTGCTATGGGCCAGCATTTTAAGTCCAGAGCGCCGCCGTAGATCGGCGGCGCGCTGGTCGGCGCTATGCAAGGCGATCGAAAATGCGCGCGTTGGCGAGGCGGAGCGTCTGGCGCGGGATCTGGTGCTCGACAGTCTTGCGGAGATCCGCCGGCGCGGCGAAACGGGCGAGACGCCGGAGGCGTTGCTGGAAAAATCGTCAAAGGCCGGGGCTTCCGACTAGGGCCTTGCTGGCCGGCAGAGCTTGGCGCATGGGCGCGGGACAGGATCCGCCTGCGCTGCATTTCCATACGAGACATAACAAATGTCGATTATTGACAAAAACTCCGGGGCGGCGTTTCATGGGGGCAAACAGAACAAGACGGCCGGAACGCGCGGGCGATGAAACACCGTCAGCACGGCTTGGGCTGCATGCCGCAAGATAGACGTTCATTAGGAGAGGACATGAGAATGGCGGCGAGCGGCAGACCGGAGCCCGGCGCAATCCCGATGTCCGGCGCGGCGTCCGGCAAGGCCGCAGGAACGTCCTTGCCGTATTTCCTTGGCGTCATGTTTCTGGTGTCGACCCTGAACATGGCCGACCGGCAGATTATCGGCATCGTGGCCGAGCCCATCAAAAATGAATTCGGCCTTTCGGACACCATGCTGGGGCTGGTGGGCGGAACCGCCTTTGCGCTCGTTTACCCGACATTGGGGCTTGCGATTGCACGCGCCGCCGACCGGCTCAATCGCCGCAACATCCTTGCGGCGTGTCTGGCGGTCTGGAGCGCCATGACGATGTTGTGCGGCGTGGCGCCCGGCTTTTGGTATCTCGCCGTCGCGCGCACCGGAGTCGCTGCCGGCGAGGCGGGATATGCGCCATGCACACATTCGCTTATCGCGGATTCCGTTTCGCCGGAGCGGCGCTCGTCTGCGTTTTCCGTCCTCGTTGTGGGCATCTCGGCCGGCGGTCTTGTTGCGTCGCTGATCGGCGGCCTCGTGGCGGAAACCCATGGCTGGCGCGCGGCGTTTATGGCGCTTGGCGCACCCGGATTGATCGTGTCCGCGCTGGTCTATTTCACGCTTAAGGAGCCGGTTCGCCTGGGCGCCGCCGCCAGGGCGGGGCGCGCGGTTAAGGCGTTCGGCGCATTGATGAAATCACCGCCGTTCCTGCTCTGCGTCGCCGGATCTGCGTTTCACTTGATGGTGGCCTATGGGCTCGCTGCTTTCGGCATTGCGTATTTCGTGCGCGCTCACGGCATGTCGGTCGGTGCGGCGGCGGCGATCCTGGGCGCATCAGCGGCGATTGCGGGTGCGTTAGGCAGCCTGATTGGCGGCGCGGCCGGGGATTTTCTCGCCAAACGCGATCGCCGCTGGCTCGCCTGGTGGCCCGCCGTGACGGTTTTCGCCGCGACCTTTGTCGGCGTGCCCGCTTTTCTGGCGCAAGGTCTTGTGTTTGCGCTCATCGGCGCGGTGGCGGCGGTGTTTTGCAACACGCTTTATCAGCCGGCCTCCTACGCGCTTGTCCAGGGAGTTGCGGATCCGCAAGAGCGCGCGAGCGCCGCCGCGTTGATGATCTTTATACAGAATTTAGTGGGGCTTGGGCTTGGGCCGCTGGTGATCGGTTTGATCAGCGATGCGCTGGCGCCGTCCGTTGGCGTTGCGGCGCTCGGCATGGCGATCGCCTTTTCATTTTTGTTCAACATACCGTCCGCCATCGCCTTTTATTTTGCAGGCAAAACCTGGGGACGGGCCGACAAACCATGTTGAACGCCTTAGAAATCGAGGCAACAAATGATGAATCTAAAGCAAAAACCGTTGAACGCTCCCGCTGTTGGGGGCATGGAGACGGACAGCTATCGTTACATCGCCGTCAACAAATTTACGCCGGTGATCGGCGCCGAGATTGGCGGCGTCAATCTTGGCAAAGAGCTTTCCGGCGCCGTCATTGAGGAAATTCGCCGCGCCTTCCTCGAAAATCTGGTGATTTTCTTCCGCGGCCAGGACCTGACGCCGGATCAGCATGTCGCCTTCGGCAAGCTCTTTGGCGAACTGCATGCGCATCCGGCGGCCCCGAGCGAAGCCGGCCATCCGGAACTGATGGTCATCGCCGCCGATGAGAATTCTTCCAGAGCCAATGGAGAAACATGGCACACGGACGTATCCTGCGAGCCCGAGCCGCCGCTGGGCAGCATTCTTTACATCAAGCAAACCCCGCCTTGCGGCGGCGATACGCTGTTCGCAAACATGTATGCGGCCTATGACGCCTTGTCGCCGCAGATGAAAACCTATCTCGATGGCATGACTGCGATCCATGACGGCGAGCATGTTTATCGAGGGCTATATGCGGATTTGGGCGTCAAGGATAAGCCGCAATATCCGCGCGCCCATCATCCGGTCGTGCGCACGCATCCGGAAACGAAGCGCAAATGCCTTTATGTGAATGCCGGCTTTACGACTGCGATCGACGGTGTTCCTCCTGACGAAAGCGATGCGATCTTGCGTTTCCTGATCCGGCATGCGGCGCATCCGGCGTTTCAGTGCCGCTTTCGCTGGGCGCCGGGCTCCCTTGCTTTTTGGGACAATCGCTGCGCGCAGCATCATGCGGTGTGGGACTACTGGCCCCATCGCCGTTACGGAAACAGGGTCACAATCAAGGGCGACCGTCCTTTTTAACGGAACGGGAAAGGGCTGGCGCCATGTCAAAGACCTTCGCCGACTGCATTGTCGCTGTAACGGGCGCGTCGACAGGGCTTGGGCGCGCCATCGCCCAAGGGGCTGCAGCGCGCGGGGCTGAGGCCGTCATTATCAATTATCACGCGAACGCCGCAGAGGCGGATGAGACTGCAGCGCTGGTCGAGGAGGCGGGCGCTAAAGCGGTCCTGGTCCGGGGGGATGTCGGCGATGACGAGGACTGCAAGAAAATCGCCGCCGCCGCTGAGCCCTTCGGGCGTATCGATGCGTTGTTCAACAATGCAGGCGTCACGGCGGTCGCGTTGGACCAGAGCGATCTTGGCGCCTTGAACAGCGAAGACTTCATGCGCCTTTATCGCGTCAATGTCGTCGGCGCCTATCAGATGACGCGGGGCGCGCGGCCGCTGCTCGAAGCGGCGCCCAAGCGCGCGGCGGTCGTCAATACGTCGTCAATCGCCGCTCTTACGGGCGTCGGGTCTTCCATCGCCTATGCGGCGTCAAAAGGCGCGCTGACCACGATGACGCTGTGCCTGGCGCGCGTGCTGGCGCCGAAAATCAGGGTCAATGCGGTTTGTCCCGGATTTATTGATACGCCATGGTTTGCAAAGAGGCTTGCCGCCGATCAGATGGACGACTTGCGTGAGCACATCAAAAACGCGGTTCCGTTAAAAGAGGCCTCAACGGCGGAAGATATTTGCGGCGCCGCATTGTTCCTGGCGTCGCCGGATGCGCGCCACGTGACCGGAGAGACCCTGCTTGTCGACGCCGGCGCGCATTTGGCGTTTTCGTTTTAAAGTCGGAATAGCGTCGATAGACTTTGTGATCGCGCCGACCATTCTATTCAAGTTGTTTCATTGTCTGGTCATCCTCAGCTAGGCCGCGATTGGTAGAATCGCACTGGCGTCAACCCGCATACATCGCGCCGGACGCACTCGCCTAACGGAAAAGGATGAGGTGTTCATCGGCAGGGCTCACCTAACCGGTGCAGGACACGAGAAGCGCAGATCACTGTGGTTTTCCGCCGATTTAAACATTTGCCTAGCAGGCGTTCCCTGTTTCAATGCGGCGATGCCGGACGATCTGCCGAGTATTTGGAGATGGCGAAGCCTGTTGTCTTTCGGTCTGTTTCAACGACCCGCGGAGCGATAATCTTGTCCGCGAAATCAGCCTTCTTCGCGCGTTAGGCTGTTATGTCGCCGGATAGCGGCCCTTTGAAACCACCGTTTCTGTCGTCTTGTCTGACGCATGTTCTAGGGCGCCTGCCCGGTGAAGGTTATAGTTTTTGGGCGCGCGCGCCGCATCGGCAGGCGATTTTCAGGTTATGAGTCGTGTACGGACTAATTTTCCAAATTTGCTGTGCTTTGATTTACGCACGCTTTTCAACGTGTTATACTAAAAATGAATTTGCAGCACTTTGCGCTGGTATGCGGAAGTTTGCGCGTGATTGCTTACCCAGTGCTTACCGATTTGAGCGAGTATGGCGAAGCTGTCCAAAGCATTTATCGACAAGGCGGAAGTCGTCCGTGAAAAGATTTTCTGGGATGACAGCCTAACTGGTTTCGGTTTGCGGGTGAAGCCGTCCGGGCTGAAGACATTCGTCGTGCAGTATCGCACGCAAGCCGGCCGCAGCCGCCGCTGGTCCATAGGCAAGCACGGGGTCATCACCCATACGGAAGCACGCAAGCAGGCGATCAAGCTGCTGGCGCAGGCTTCGAGTGGCGCCGACCCCGTTGGCGACCGGGAGCGAAAGCGCGCCAGCGCAACGGTCGGCGATCTCTTCAAGCGCTATATGGCTGAACATTGCGAAGGCCGCTGCAAGCCGCGGACACTGGAGGCGCATAAGTGGCTGTACGCGAAACTGATCAAGCCGCGGCTTGGCGCAAGAAAGCTTGTAGAGCTGACGCGGAGCGATCTCGCGAAACTCCACTCGGACCTTCGCGACAAGCCTTACAACGCCAACCGCGCCCTCGGGCTGATGCGGGCGATGCTCAACTGGGCGGAGCGGCAGGAGTTGATCGAACCGAGATCGAACCCGGCGATGCTCATCAAACCCTATAGGGAGAGCAAGCGAGAGCGCTTTCTCAGCCAGAAGGAGCTGCAGGACCTCTTAAGGACCATCGATATCTGCGAGCAGGACGAAACGGTCGATACGTATATGGCGGCGGCCATGCGGATGCTTGTCTTCACCGGCTGCCGTTTGAGCGAGATCCTCACCCTGCGCTGGGACGCTATCGACTTCCATCAGGAACGGTTCACGCTCGCCGAGCACAAGACCAGCCAGTATGGGGCGAAGCTGATTCCACTCAACGCGGCCGCCCTGGCGCTGCTTCGAGACCTGCCCCGCTGCGCCGGCAATCCATACGTCATGGTCGGCGGCAAGGAGGGCGCCCATCTCGTCGACCTCCAGCGGCCATGGCGGCGAGTTCGCGCCCGGGCCGGACTTGAAGACGTTCGGCTCCATGATCTGCGTCACAGCTTCGCCAGCTTTGCGGCGGCTGCCGGGGTCTCGCTGCCGATCATCGGGGGCCTTCTCGGTCATCGCAGCGTGCAGGCGACGGCGCGCTACGCCCACCTCGCGCAGGAACCGCTCAAGGACGCCAGCAACGCCGTCGCAAAGTATTTCAAACCGGCTCCCGACAGACCCCCGCCAGCCCCGGTCCCGGCCAATGAAGGCGGGGTTCGCGCAAACGAGGGCAGGGTGGTCCGCCTTGACAAATATAACCTGCGAGTTATATCGTGAGCTGGTCGGTATTGTTCGATGATGCATTCTATGAGGAGTATCTGGCCTTGGCCGAGGCAGTTCAGGAAGAACTGTTGGCGCATGCCCGGCTGCTCGAGGATTTCGGGCCAGCGCTCGGTCGCCCGCATGCGGATACGCTGAACGGCTCGCGCTTTCATAACATGAAAGAGCTGCGGTTCAGGGCTGACGACGGCGTATGGCGCGTCGCCTTCGCTTTCGATCCGGCGCGCAGCGCCATCCTTCTCGTGGCGGGCGACAAGGGCGGCGTCAGCGAGAAGCGGTTTTACAAGCGCCTGATCGAGACGGCCGACAAACGCTACGCCGCCCATATAGAAAGGCTTGGAGAATAAGAATGCCCCGCGCTTTGAAAGACGTGATCGACAAGCTCCCTCCGGCGCGGCGCGCCAAGGTCGAGCGCCGTTACGCCGATCTCGTCGAAGAGATTGAAACCTTGAGCGAGCTGCGCAAGCTGACCTCGATGTCGCAAGCGAAACTCGCCGAGACATTGCAGATCAGCCAGCCCGCCATCTCGAAGCTTGAAAAACAGACCGACATGTATCTGTCGACCCTGCGGCTCTACGTCGAGGCTATGGGGGGCGAACTGGACATTGTCATCCGTCTGCCGAACCACGCCCCGATCAAGGTCCGATCACTGGGAGACGCAATGGCGGAATAGCACCGCCCCGAATGGAAGGAGACCGGCATGCCTGCTTACATTTCGCCATTCGATGACCGCTTCCTGAAACTCGGCCGGGCCGCAAAGCTGGCCGCCGAAAATCATCCCGGCCTCGACAGCGCCGATGTCATGGACATGCTGGCGCGCGCCGTGTTCGCCGGCGCGTTCGATCCGCCCTCGGCGGAAGGTCTCGACGAACGCGCAAGAAAGGTCCGCGAGGCGCCCGAGAACTGGCCGCACATTCCGATCGAAACGCCGGCCCCCTGGCTGACGCCATCCCAACGAAAGCTCTCGCCAAAGCCGCAGCAATATTTCGGGGCGAACCGGCACACCATCGTCAGCGTCATGCAATCGGAGGACTGTCTTCCGGGCGAAGCCGCACAATGGGACGCCCTCCTGCGCGACCTCACCCGCCCGGAAGGGCAGGAGGAGGCCTTCGCTGCGCTCACGAAAACGCCGTTTGCGCATTATCCCCAAGCCGGGCGGCGCTTCATCGAGGGCATATACGTCCCGCGCGGGAAACTGCGGCGCTGGTTCGAGCTGCGTCAAATTTCGGTCCCGGAATTGCTGAGAGATGACGAAGAACAGGCGGACAAGGAAAACGCGGCCGCCGCCCCATGCGCGCCCCTTGAGCCGACATTGCGCGGCCGGCCGCAGAAGGCGGCGTGGCGATGCATCACGCAGGCGCTGTTGATGCTACGGACGGAAAACCCGACCATGCAACGGAAGGCGATGGCCTATGCCGCCTGGAAGAGCGCCGCCAAAGAGTTCGAGGAGTCCGACCTGCCGAGCGTTGCGACGATCCAGCGCAAGCTTGGTGAAATCTTCCGGTCGAACAGGCGTTAAACGCGGCGCGCCCCCGCCGCGTGTCCCTGAAGCGAAAAGATGGGCGGTAGAAGCCGTGACTGCAGGGGGTGTGCGCTATCGGCGCCGGGCGCTCTATGAGTGGATGGCGGCGAGCGCGCGCCGCCACACGGGCGAGGCGGGGCCAGCATGACCCGTGCGAAAATCCCATTGCTGACGATCGGCTTGTCCGCGCGCGCTTTGCGAGCAGGCGATGCGCGTCGTGCTGCAACAGGCGGCGCAGCGGCGCGTCACTGGATTCTCTTGAACCGAGAGCCGCATATGGCCGACATTTTATTCAGCTAACTCCCTACCATCGGCCAATAGCGGGGCTGATGAAGTGCGCCGCCACATAGAGGTGGTCCATCGATTTGTTAGTCCGGCGGTTTCTTGAAGCGCTTGGGAATGAACGGCTTATTCCGAAGACGCGACGTCCACCCGCACGTCCATCCGTTCAAAGGAATTTCCGTCGCCGACGAAACTGCCGACGACGGGCATGGTTTGGCGAATGTGGCGGCCGACGGCGACCGGGATCAGATTGAAACCGCCGACGCTTCGGTTCGTTGGATCAAAGGTAATCCACCCCGCGCCGGGCACATAGACCTCTGCCCAGGCATGGGTCGATCCGGCGCCGGCTGAGCCAAGCGCATTCTGATCCGGATCGTAAAGATATCCCGAGACAATGCGGGCGCCGAAACCGAGACTGCGAACGGCGTCGACAAACAGCGCCGCGAAATCGCGACACGAGCCTCGTCCGCGATCCAGCGTCTCCTCCGGCGACTGGGTGTTCTCTTCTTCACGAATTTCGTAAGCAATCTGCGCTGCGACGCCGGAAGAGATGTCCTTCAGCAGAGCAAGCGTTCCAGTCGGGTCACCGGCGACGAAGCCTTGCGTCCACTTAGCGAGTCGCCCGGAGCTATCGAGATAGCTCTGAAGCCGCAGGGCGCCAAGGTCCGTCATATCGTCCTCGGTCAGCAGAAACGGGTAATGCGCAGCCGATGCGGCGATATCAAAGACGGGCCACTGGTCGGCGTCGAGCGTGAGTTCGGCAATGCTGCCGATGACCAGCGTATCCGCACGTTGGTCAAATATGGCGGTAGCAACGGCGTTGCCGAAGACGTCGTGCGCCCATGTCACAGTGGCATCCGGCGTAAACGTCAGATCATGGGCGATAAGGCGAAGGTTGCGGCTCTCGCGCGGGCGCAGCATCAACCGATGTGGTCCGAATGCCAGCGGCGCCCGGTATCGATAAGTCGTCTGGTGGTGGATTGAAATCCTGGTCAATAAATTTCCTGTTTTGGGGAGACGATTATAGGTCCTGCCGTCAGCTCGCTGTTAGCTTGGTTTATCAATCCGCCTGGATTGCATCGTCCAGCGCCTTGGCCAATGCCTTGGCTTTCGAAAGCGCCGCCCGTTCTTTGTCTTCGTCTGACTGAGTGTTTTCTCCGTGACCTGCGGCGACAGAAACCATGCATCGGATGGTGTCATCTCCTCTCGAAATAACGACGGAAAATTGATCCGTCTCGCCATTGCGCGATATTTGCAGTTTTTCCATTTATTCCCTGATTTCTGCGCCCTTCGCGATGGTCGCCTAAACTGACGCCTTTTTTGTAGCGTTCGTACGTTTCGCCTGGGCGACGGCGTCCTTCAGATCGGTATATCGAAAACCATTGATGTGGAAATAATCGACAGGAACACGTTTGATCCCATATTTCTGCATCTCCCCGTCCAATGTTCTTTCAGTATCGGTTTTCGTGATTTCTTCCGTCATTTCTAAATTCCCTTCAAGTATTTAAATGGCGACCCGGTCGGCGCGATTCAATCGACAATGGCCATTTCAGGAGCTTTTTTCCAACATTTTAAGGTATTTCGTTTGAATACGGAAATTTGCTTGCAAACGTCTGGTTCAAGGCAAATCGTTAATGGTCAATACGCGTTCTTCGATGCAATCGCGATTGGCGTTCAGGAATAGACAATCCGCCGTGCACTTGCCGATATATTGATAGCTTCTTGAGTCTTCGGGGGAGAAGGATCGCCTGCCGGCGCTTTCGCCTAGCGGGCGATCCTCTCAAAATGCGTTTATTTGAACAGGAATTTTCCAATATGGCCAAAGGTCAACAACGCAGCAATCGCGAACCCAAAAAACCGAAACAGAACAAACCCAAGAAGACAGAAAGCAAGCTTTCAGGCGTCTCCGCAACCTTTGAAAACAAGCTCAATCCGCAACAAAAAAAGGGCGGCAAGAAATAAAAATCAACACTGCCTGTAGAGGCAGTCTCTCGGCATGACGCTGTCCGGCGCCAACGCCGTATCGAAGCAATACGCAGTCGCACAATAGGGGCAGAGCATGGAATCGGATAAGCCCATATTCAAATAGACATGGGGATGGTCATGGGGCGGCGATGCGCCAATACATTCGAATTCCCGCATCCCGATCCGGATCTCGGCAATCCCGTCGTCATTGCGTAATTTTGAGAAGCGGCGCGGCGTGGCGGTCTCAGATCCATCTATTTGATCACGTCCGTAAAGCGGCGTCGTCGGCGCCGTCAACGAGCCGCCCTCGGATTCCCATCTGAGAATAGAGACGGATTGGGGAGGGAGCGCTCTCATTCCGCCAGACATTGATTACCCCGCCGCCGGTGAAGCTTGTCGCATTCCCAGTCATTGCCGGAATAATCGAGGTGGGCGCCCTTCGGAATAATGACGGCGACGCAGTTTGCGCCATTCGTCCGAAACCCTCTTTCGCATTTCCAGCCGGAACCATAGAGGTTTCCGGTCAAAAACCCGTGCTCGGGCACGTTCACTTTGATGCAAGCATTATCCGTCGCACGAAACCCGCGGTCGCACTCCCAGCCGCGTCCATAACCTGAAACCACGAGAAATCCGTTCCTGGGCGCGGAAATGGCTTCGCATCGGTCTCCAACAGCGCGGTGACCATGCTCGCACTCCCAGCCAGAACCATGGGACGTATTTGTTGGATATGCATTGACGGGAACGCCTATAGCAGCGCAGCCTTCTTCGCTGGCGCGGTAACCGCGGTTGCACTCCCAACCTTCTCCATAGCTCGCATCGGAAAGAAAGCCGTTTTCCGGCACGTTGATTTCAACGCAAGTCTTGTTTGCCTTCCTGTATCCTCGATTGCAGCTCCATTGATCCCCGAAGGAAGTAAGGTAGGCGTTCTCCGGCACGTTGATTTCAGCGCACGCCCCTTCGGATCGGCGATAGCCGCGACGGCATTCCCACGCGCGCCCATATGAAGCGTTTGTGCCATAAGCATATTCAGGAACGACAACAGCGACGCAGGCGCCAGCCTTTTCCTGAAAGCCCTGGTCGCATTCCCAGCCGCCGCCATAGCTCCTTTTGTGTGCGTTTTGAGGCGGATCGAAGCTGCGCGATTGCGCCTGTGCTGACGCTGGCGCAACAAAGAAAAACGTCAGTTGAAGCGTAAACGGAAGCGCCATGCAAACCATGGCGGCGCTAAGGGTTTTCAATATTCGACTGGCCATTCTTTGTGTCCTGCACTCAGTATTGGAGGGGTAAGGCGCGAGACGGTTTCAGGCTTCAGCGCAAAAATGTGGAGTTGCGCTTCGACAACGCCTGGCTCAACCGCTTATCCGCGCAGAGAGCCCGGGAAACGGCGTCGCGACATTGCCTGCATCATGCAGCGACAGCTAAACGGTCGCTTTCCAGTGCGCGGAACAAGTCTCTCGGATCGAGCTCGACCTCATGCAGGCTGCCTTGCAGCCCCGACAGCATGTGCAATCGGATGGTGGTTTTCGTCTTTTTCTCCCAGGAGAACGGGAACGTCCAATAATGCCGGTCACGGGTTTCGATACTGTATGACCCGGCAGGTTGTCTGGCGGCGATGCCTGTTAAAGAAAAAGGGCGCCGAAAATTGATTCGCGAATAGACTACTGGCGCGCGCATGGGAAAAAATCCGTATGATGACGCATGACGCTAAATCAGACAGTCGCGGAGAGGGGAAAAGCCCCCTCCGCAAGGCGGTTTAAGATTTTTTGTCTTCGCAGGCGGGCGCAGCCGATTTTTCCGCTTTGGGCGCAGATTGACCGGCCGTCTCCGCCGTTTTGGAAACATGGTCTTTGTTTTCTTGTTTCGGGGTTTTATCGCCTTGATTATCGCTTTTCTTGAACATGTCATGTAACTTTCATTTTGCACGGCAATGATTTGCTGGCGCACTCTATAAAATGGGCGCCGAGGCCTCGCTATACAATGGGCAACGCCAATATAAGGAAAATATTTTTGTACGGACTTCTGACATTGAACGAAAGCGCGCAATCGCGCCCAATTATTGAGTCTGTGAACTCCCGCATTCTGGAAGGGTAGGGTGAATGGCGCGGTCATGACAGAACCATTGACAGGCGCCTTTCATATCTGGGCGACTTATGCGCTGGTCGTAATGGCTGTCGTGGGGTTTTCATCCGATCGGCTTAAGATTGAGGTGACATCCCTTCTTTTGCTGACCGCTATGCTTCTTCTGTTCGAGCTTATCCCTGTTGTCGGCTCTGAAGAAGGAAATCCGCTCAATACCGCTCGGTTGCTGGCGGGATTCGCAAATCCCGCTCTTATCGCGGTTCTCGCATTATTAGTGGTTGGGAACGGACTTTGGCGTTCGGGAGCTTTGGATTGGGCGCTGGGCTTGTTCCTTGACCGCGTCGGCAGCCGCCGACGGCTTGCAATCGGGATTTGTTTCGCGACGGTGTTCCTGGCGAGTCCGTTTGTGAATAATACCCCAGTCGTCGTGATCTTCATTCCGATCATGGAGACGATTGCGCGACGCTTTTCTGTGGGTCCAAGCCGCGTGATGATGCCGCTTTCATTCATCGCGATTCTCGCTGGCATGACCACGCTAATTGGATCTTCAACCAACTTGCTTGTTTCCGGCGCCCTCAGTGAACTCGGTGAGGAACCGCTCGGCTTTTTTGATTTCATCGTGCCCGGCCTGGCGCTAGCGAGCGTGGGCATTCTCTATGTCATTTTTGTCATGCCGCATCTGCTGCCCCGACGTCACTCGCCCGTCGAGCGGTATATGACCGGAAAGAACCGGCGCTTCATCGCGCAGCTTACGGTGGGGCGCGAGTCTAAACTGGTCGGCGAGACCGCCCGTTTCAATATTCTGGGCATACGCGGTTCCCGCCTTATTCTCGTGCAGCGTGGCGAACATGCTTACATACCTCCATTCGAGCATTTAAAGATAGACGATAATGACATTCTGGTTTTCATGGCCACGAATGAGGCGTTGGCCGAAGCGCAAACCAAGTTCTCGCGCCTCATGTTCAGCGTGTCGGGAGAACAGGATCTTCCGGCGGACGAAGAGGAGCGCAAGAAATGGCTGTCGCGGGGCCAGATGATTGCAGAGGTGATGATTGCGCCGGGATCGAATATCGCCGGGCTTTCTCTCGAAGAGGTCGGGTTTCGCGCCCGGTATGACTGTCTGGTGCTGGGGATAGAGCGGCAATCCCGCCTGACCCAGCGCCACCTTACCGGCGCTCTGCTGCAAGAAGGCGACGTGCTTGTGGTGCAGGGCGACCGTGAGGCGCTCGACCGCATGCGCAAGCATCGCAGCGTCGTGATGCTCGACGGCACGACCCAGCAACTCCCGGCGACCCGCAATGCAAAGATGGCCGGGGCGATCTTCGCCGCCGTTATTTTCCTCGCCTCTACCGGTATCTTGCCGATTGCTGCAGCTGCAGTCGGCGGCGTTGCGTTGATGCTGATCACCGGCGTTTTAACCCTGAACCAGGCGACGGCGGCGCTGGATCGCCAGATATTCTTAATGGTGGGCGCATCTTTGGCGCTCGGCGCCGCCATGCTGGAGACTGGCGCGGCTTCGTATCTCGCCGGCGGCGTGATCGGATTGGCCGGTCCGGCGGGAAAGGCGGCGGTCCTTTCCGTGCTGTTTCTGCTTGTTGCGCTGTTGACGAATGTCCTCTCCAACAACGCTGCCGCTATCCTTTTCACGCCGATAGCGCTGGGTCTGGCGAACGGCCTGGACACCGATCCCATGCCGTTCGCGCTGGCTGTGATGTTCGGCGCCAGCTGTTCGTTCGCGACGCCGGTCGGCTACCAGACGAATTTGCTTGTGATGGGCCCGGGTTATTACCGCTTCAAGGATTTCATGCGCGCCGGGGCGCCATTGGTCGTACTGCTTTGGATTGCTTTCAGTTTGTTCATGCCGTGGCGCTACGGACTGCTGGACTAACGGTGCGACAGACATTCGAAAATCAGAATTTCGCGGCACAACTTCAAACAATTTATCGAAAGGCGCTATCCTGAAAGAGAGCATCCGAAATGCGCCCTGATGAACGCCTTTCTGATCGGAACGCTGGCGGCAAGCACGTTATCCCGCATTTCGTCCCTTGAAAGCGCGCTTTCAATGAGTTTCGCCGCCTCGACTGCTTCGCTTTCGATCAAAGCGCCAGAAATGCGGTTTGCATAGCATTCGCTCCTGGCCGATGACGCGCCAAGACGCCGCATGCCGCCTTTTATTTTCATAGCGACCTCATTCGTGGCGACGGTTTCAGGATGATGTTTCGGGAAGACGGAACACGCGGCTAAAAGCCAGAAAGATGTTCCGCAAAGCAAAAAAAACCGGATGCGCGCATAAAGGAACATGGCGCATTTTCGCGTTTTATTCGTCGTCAATCGAATCGTCGATCGCTTCGCCCGCATCTTCCACGTCGCGTCCAACGCCCTTGATGGTTTCGCAGGAAGACAGAAACAGACAGGTAATTAGCAGCATACTTAATATTCGCATGGGAGCCTCCACAAGCGGCCGGTAGGCCGTGCATGCGTGAACAACTCGCCGCGAAGACAAGGGTTCCGCAGGGAGCTGGTTGGAATTAAATTTATTTCGTTGTCTCCAAAAAACTGTGGGCTGTAGGTGAGTATATTCCGAGCCTTGTCAGACTAGGGGAAGCTGATCAATTGTCATTGTAGCTGCAAGAATAGAAATCAATTGATGACCTCTGCTTTAAGCGAGAAACCGCTCATCAAATATGGGAAAAGCTATGACCAATAACCTGCTGTCTTCAAGTACGATCACCGGCGATCATGTCAAAAACGCTAAGGGTGAAGACCTCGGTAAGATCGAAGATCTCATGATTGATACGAATGACGGCGCCATTCAGTACGCGGTACTGTCTTTTGGCGGCATTATGGGGCTGGGTGAGAAATTATTCGCAGTTCCCTTCGGCCGGTTGAAAGTCGATACCGAAAATAAATGCATGATCCTGGATGCAGATAAGCAGCGCCTTAAAGACGCTCCCGGTTTTGACAAGGATAAATGGCCGGACTTTTCTGATGCTTCCTTCAAAACAACACATGATGCTTATTATAAATAAGCGCCGCCGCACCAGCTATTGATGACGAGGTGTCGGGTATCGCATGATCCAGTCGAAATCATCTTCACCTGAAAAGCTTATCGAAAAGCTTCAGATCATGGTGGCCGACTCAGAGCTGACCATGATTGATGACTGGCGCTCCGAAAACCGCGCCGCGAGCCGATCCGCTGCGATCCGCTCTCTCATTTACCTCGGTCTGGAGCTCTCCAAAGCGAACCCCGACAAGGCGAACGAGCTACTGGAGCAGTTGCTTCCTAAAAATTATTCCACCGCCGTCCAAATTGGCCCGGCAGAACCCCCGTGCGCATCTGCGCATAAAACACTGAAAAGGCGAAATCCTGTGAATTCGAACAATAACGCCGAAAGCAAACTTAAAACCGTTAAAGCGGCCTGCGACAAGGCGCCCGCGGGCGACAAGAAAGACGCCGCCTTCAAGCATTTTTCTGCTGCTGAAAAAGCGCATAAAGCGAAAAATGACAAAGAATGCATGACCGAATTGGCGGCCGCTGAAAAAGCGCTCCACTGACAGCTGGCTAGGAAACGCGTCCCTCAATAAGTCGAGGCCAGGAATCTGGTAGGTCAGAATCTCCTGGCCTTGCCGGTCTGACCCGCCCTCACGCCCCCCCGGCCCCTCGGGGGCGGGTCAGTCATCAAATTTCCGACCATTGAAGGACCACATTCGCTTTTTCGAAAATATTTATGAAAGGTTAGATAATGAGAAAATTTCTGATAGTGGCCGTCTGCGCAGCATCGCTGCCGATGGCCGCGAACGCCTCAACCATCGTGGCACAGGGAGGCGGTCCCTATAATGTCCAGTCTGACGATCTGTTCTTCGGCGTCGTTTCGTCGACTGCAGGCGGGGCAGGGTCGTACACAATCGACTTCACGAACCCGAGTGGTTCGGTCCTTGCAGTCGCTGATGCGGCGGTGACAAGCGCTGCGGTCGATACGCTTTTCACCGACCTGACCATCTCCTGGCTCGACGGAGTCACGCTGAATACCCTTGTTCAGGCTGCAGGCATTGATACGCTGTCGACAGTCTTTTCCGATATGTTTCAATCACAGCGCCTGGTTTTTGATTGGTCTGACTCTGTCGCCGGGGCCGGATTTGGTGTTGATGTTGAAACTAAAATCTCGGAAGTTCCCATACCTGCGGCCCTGCCTTTGTTCTTTTCGGCTCTATTTGGATTAGGTTTTGCATCTCGTCGCCGTCGAAATCCTGCCTAAGGCGATTTTTTTAGATGTTTATTGCGATATGAATTTGTGCATGCTTGCCGGGAAACCTAAGCAGCACTAGCATATTGTTATTAGATTGCGGTCGCCGGAAAACGTGGCGATCGCAATTTTTTGCGTTTTTGCAAGGCTTATTGCTCCCGTTCAATGCTAACGCCAGATGGAATTTCTTCAGCGTCTGAGTTAGCGTCCAACGGCTCCCGCCATAGATCGCCCATATTATATTGACGCTTGCCAACAAATACATCCCTGATGCTGTCGTCTTCTGCAAAGTCTACTCCATGCTGAAGGCGTTTAACGCCTATAAACCTGGCGACGGCTTTTTTGAAAGCGCCGAAAGGCGTTTCCTGTTGTTGGGCGGCATGATTGGCCTTGTTCATTACTATACTCCTGGATCAAGTTCCCAATTAACATCTACGTTGCCGCAAGGTTCCGGAACAGGCGTCAAGACGCCATCTAAAACGGAACCATTCCGTACAGAATGCGTTTCACTGGCCCAGTTTATAGGAGATATAAAATGTCACTCAGCGGATTACTGATCTGGCTGCTCATCGGCGCTATCGCCGGATGGCTTGCCGGTATTATCGTGAAGGGCTACGGCTTTGGTCTGATCGGGAATATTGTAGTGGGAATTGTCGGCGCATTTGTTGGCGGCTGGCTCTTTGGGCAGTTCGGCATCGTCAGCAACGGCGTCCTCGGCGCCATTCTGGGCGCCACGACCGGTGCGGTTATCGTTCTGTTCTTGATTCGTCTGGTCCGTAGCGTTTAGCAGGTCGCGATTTGCCAGGAGATCCGTGATGAATCGTGGATCAAACTGGTGCGCCTGAGAACGCATCCTTTGATGTTGATCTTTTTGGTTAAGGTGTCGACTTCGCATTCATAGGCCAGTCGGGGTTAGGATTGCTGACATTTTCAATAGCTTTGCGGAACAGTAAAGGATTTGCGATCGGGCGAATTTTGATATCAGCGTCTCCGCTGCCATGGATAACCAGGCGGCCGTATCCGAAAATGCGCGCCCAAAATCCCTGCTGGATTGTCACCAGTTCGATGCTGCGAATTGGAAGTTCGCGGGTGTAACGCCGCAGCCACCCTGTTTTTACGACAACACGATGGTTGGTCACCACAATCTCCGTCGTTGCGGCGGTAACCCACAGATGAAAGAAGATAATGAAACCAACCCCAACAAGGCCTAACGAGAGCAGGGCGAGCCAGGCCCCGATCCAGTAAAGCCAATGAAAGTGAGCGCTTGAAATCACGATTTCATGTTGGCCGAGTGTTTTTGAAATGTAGCTCATAATGCGCTTTTAGAGAAAGTATGATGCAGCGTTGGCATGCTAAGCGGTATCGCATCGAGAGGAAGTGGCGGCGTACTGCTCTTTCACCGCCCGTCGACACAATTGGGCGGGGCCCTCTGTTATGCGGCGCGCCGCGAAAGCGATCCGTCCTCAACGAGGTCGACAAGCCTTGATCGCGCCCGTGAAAGTCGAGAGCGAACAGTGCCAATCGGCACGTTAGTATGCTCCGCGATTTCAGCGTATTTCAGTCCATCGAGGGCGCTGAGTGCAATAACCTGCTTGTCGTTCATTGTAAGTCGATCCAGAGCACCAGCAACATCTGAAAAATGCATGTGATCGTCCTGGATCGCCCGCGTGCAAAGGCTGTATGAGGGAGCGTCATCATAGGAAATAGCGACGCCACGCGATTTGTCTCGCCTTATGTTATTTAGGAATATTCTTTTGCAAATCGTTGTGAGCCAGGCGCGAAGGTTGGCGCCGTCGAATAGATGCGATTTTATGAGCGCTCGCTCAACTGTATCTTGCACCAGGTCTGCCGCGTCATCCGCATTTCGCGTCAGGCTGCATGCAAAGCGATGCAAGTAGGGCAACAGATCAGTCAATTCTTGCGAATTGATTGTTTCACCTGTCCGTTCAGCGGATTGATCCTGCAACTCGGCGCGGATAGCCGGTGAGGCGCAATCTATGGCGAAAAAAGTATTTTGAATGGTCATGAATATCGTCCCTTCTATGTAAATACTCTGCTCACCCCGCAATGACGTCTGCATACGGCGCAGAGGGGAAAGTCTGGACTATAAGCTGGAGGTGATAACTGTCTTCGTATTCGTCTGATCAGGCGCGCCAGCAGGATCAGTGCAGCGCCAATCGCTTTGCTCAGAGCCGCTGTTCATTAATGAATGTGCAGCGAGCGGATTAAGTTTAACAGGATCGGGATATACTCAACTCTTATTCAACAATGAAATGAGTAGATTCCGATGCTCCCCATTCAAAAGATGAAAGATTAACGTAGAGGCTGACCATCCCTCCGGGAAACCGGCGCGCATTGCGACAAGCCGCCCCCCCGCGCTCGCAATGGCAGGTCAGTTCAACCGCCGGCCTAGCCCTCCCATAAATAGGCCGGCGGTTGCTTTTTCAGACAAGATCCGCGGTTTCATATGAGCCTTCGGCGCATACTTTGTTTCATCCAGCGAGCGTCGGCTATTTATTCTACGAGCAGCGTTTGTTTCGTCATGAAGTACGCAAAATCCGCCGGCCTGTGAGGCCTTCACCACAATATACGGAAAAAGCGGCTCCGTGATCGAGATAAGATCGCAACAGCGAACTAAAACACACTGAAAAAACGTGTCCGATCACGGATCCAAACCGCAGCAAGGTTCTCCCCCAAGGCTGCGGTTATCCATGTTAGCTTTGCCGAAAATGTCTGCACTGCAGGGGGAGGGAGCAGCGCATGTATATTTTAGGCGTTGTTGCGCACTAGCGTTGAGGACGATAGTCAAGCACCTGTCGCGCATCGTAAACGCTAGTCGATCGCGGGGCGGGGTTATTGCCCATGAGAATTTCGATCTGCGCTACCGCACTGTCGTCAGTTCCGTAGTCATATTGAGGTCTGTCCGGATAACGCTGGCTATCGCGGCCGTAGATACGCATCTGATCGTAACGGTCTAAAGTTGAGTCTGAAAAAGTGCGATTTCGACTCGTGATTTGAAACCAGTCATATTTTTGATCCAATGTAAGTTCAGCGGATCGGCGCAACACCCAATCTTCTGCAAGCGCCTGGCTGGCGCCAACAGAGCGGTAGCGTACCTGGAACCTGTTTGAATCAATTCTCGTTTCAGAATAGCCATTGTCGTATTGCGAGGTTGCCTGCTCGTAAACCGGCCCTCGATACCCGGTTGCGCAACCGCCTAAAAACACAATCGTCGCAGCCAGAATTCTGAGTTTTATCATTGTCGCCATTTCTCCTGTGACGCGACCGAAAATCCCTCATGGGGAACTTCTTCGGATCGCTAAACCGATATCTGGAGAAGCGCTTTGGGCATGCGCGGGTTTCGCGCTGAAGGACCCAATTGCCGCAAACAGCGCACTCCTGACGGGCTATTGGCTATAATTACTGGCGAGCAGGTCGGTTTGCGAGACTCGGAATCTACTCATTTGAGCACCCAGTGCTCCGCGTTGGAGAGCCCTAATCGCGCCATTCGCCTGATTTTTGGTGTATTTCGGTGAGATCTGGTATGGTGCACGCTCGCTTTCCCCTAGCAGCAAGCCACTGAAAGGCAGCGCAAATGACGGAAAGCCGTTCGCCCAAGAGTAAATCCGCTCGCGCGCCGTCAAACGGACGCGAAAAGGTTGCGATAGCGCCAGATGAAACGAATTTTCTGGTTGTCGGCATTGGCGCTTCTGCCGGCGGCCTTGACGCCTGCAACAAGCTGCTTGACGCCATACCGGCGAAAAGCGGAATGGCTTTCATCATCGTTCAGCATCTCGACCCGACCCATGAAAGCATGATGGTCGATTTGCTGTCGCGCCATGCGGCGATATCGGTGCAGCAGGCGACAGATGGAATGCCGCTTGAACGCGGCAATATTTATGTCATTCCCCCTGGGGCTGATATTTCTGTCGAAGGCCATGCATTACGACTGTCGCAAACTCCCGACAGGCACGGCGCGCGCCTGCCGTTTGATTTTTTGCTTCGCTCTATGGCGGAGACTTTAGGATTGCGCGCCGCATGCGTAATACTTTCCGGAACCGGCGCAGACGGCAGCCTTGGATTGAAAGCGATCAGGGAATCTGGCGGGCTCGTCATCGCTCAGAAACCCGAAGAAGCGAGCCACGACGGCATGCCTCGCAGCGCGATTGCGACCGGCGCTGTCGATCTTGTGTTGCCGGTATCCGAGATACCAGACGCGCTCGATCAATTCGAACGTCGCATGACCTTCGCCCGCAAGAAGAAAAACCTGACCCCTTCAACCCAGGATTCGGAGTGGCTGCCGGAGATCATCGCGCTGCTTCGAACAAGAACAGGGCATGATTTTACCCTGTACAAGTCCGGCACGCTGCAACGGCGCATCGATCGGCGCATGGCGCTTGCGATGATTGATGGCGATGACATGGCTTGTTATCTGGAAAAGCTACGCAATGACCAGGACGAGATCGAGCTTCTCGCGAAAGATTTATTGATTAACGTCACGAGCTTTTTTCGCGGTCCGGACGTGTTTGCTTACCTGGAGAAAAATATCGTTCCGGACCTTGTCGCCGGCCATGATGTTGAGCGTCCATTAAGACTCTGGATCGCGGGATGCAGCACGGGTGAGGAAAGCTACTCGCTCGCCATGCTCTTTCAAGAGCAGATTTCAGCGATTAAGCGGAATGTCAGGTTGCAGGTCTTTGCGTCGGATTTGGACGCAGACGCCGTAGCGCGGGCCCGTGAGGGGCTTTATCCGGAGACGATTGAGGCTGATGTATCGCCTGAACGGTTAAAGCGATTCTTCGACAAGGAAGGCCGGCAATATCGTGTGAAGCCGGAACTGCGCGCCGCCGTCGTCTTTACAGAGCATGATGTGCTCTCGGATCCGCCATTTTCCGGCATTGACTTTGTTTCCTGCCGCAATTTGCTTATTTATCTCCGACCTGAGGCGCAGGCGAAAGTCATTTCCATCTTCAGGTTCGCACTGAGAGCGGATGGCGTCTTACTGCTTGGCGGGGCGGAATTAGTGGGCGCCGGAGAAGCCGGGTTTGAAATCGTATCGAAGCCGCAGCGCCTGTACCGGCGCGTCGGTCATCATCGCCCCAGCGAGTTTGCCGAGTTGATGGCGGAAAACGTTCGGGCGCCGTCTCGCATCGTTCGAACGCCGGCTCGCGCGCAAGCGTCGGCTTTCGCGGAATTTTGCGAACGGCTTGTCATGGAAAATTACGCGCCGGCGGCGGTCCTGATTAACAGAAAGCAGGAATGTCTTTTTACGCTCGGTTCGACGGACCCGTTCATGCAGTTGGCGCCAGGGCTGGCGACCCGCGATCTGATTGCATCGTCGCGCGAATTTGTTCGCGCCAAACTCAGGTCTGCTCTTCAGAAGGCATGGCAGGCTGACGCGAAAGTCGTCGTCAAAGGGAGGCGAGCAAGCCGAGACAAGGACGGGATGGCTTATCGTATTGAGGCCTCGCCGACGGTTTTTGACGGCGAAAAGCTCATGCTCGTCTGTTTTGTCGAGGAGCCGGCGCAAGAAGAGCGACGCGGCGCGGCGCCAACTCCGGGCGGGGGCGCGACGCAGGTGGCGGAGCTTGAACGGGAGCTTGACGAGACACGCACCGAGCTCGAAAGCGCGATTCGTTCCCTTGAGGTCGCCGAGCAGGAGCATCAGGCGATCAATGAAGAGGCGTTGTCTGTCAACGAAGAATACCAGTCGACCAATGAAGAACTGGAAACGTCAAAAGAGGAATTGCAGTCCCTGAATGAGGAGTTGACGGCGCTCAACAGCCAGCTTCAAGAAGCGCTCGAACTGCAACGCACCGCCTCCGACGATCTGCAAAATGTTCTCTACAGTTCTGATGTTGCGACGATCTTCCTTGACACGGATTTGCGCATTCGCCTTTTTACGCCGGCGGCTAAAGGTATGTTTCACATTATCACGAGCGACATTGGGCGTTCTTTGTCAGACCTTAATCCTCTTGCGGCCGATCCTTCGCTGCTGAGCGATGCCAGTCAGGTATTGCAGTCGCATGAACCGTTGGGGCGCGATATCAATGTGCGCGACGGCGCGTGGTATTCTCGCCGGATCATGCCTTATCGCACGCAAGGCGGCGACGTAGAAGGGGTCGTCATTACGTTTATCGACATAACGGAGCGGCGCAGAATTGCGGACGCGCTCGCGGCGGCGAATGAGAAAGCGCAACGCGCAACGGAGGCTAAATCCCGTTTTCTCGCCGCCGCCAGCCATGACTTGCGCCAGCCCTTGCAAACGCTTGTTTTTCTGCACGGGTTGTTGGCGAAGTCGGTGGAAGGGAAGAGAAAGCAAGATCTTGTGGTGCGCATGGGCGATACCGTGGATGCAATGTCCGGCATGCTCAATGCGCTGCTCGATTTAAATCAGATTGAGGCGAATGCTCTGCAGGTTGAAACGCGCGGATTTTCCATCAACAATCTGCTCGTCCGACTGCGCGATCAGTTTACATATCAAGCACAATCCCAGGGGATCGATTTGAGGTTCGTGGAGAGCAGCCTTGTCGTTGAAAGCGATCCGCGTCTTCTCGAGCAGATGGTCCGCAATCTTCTGTCGAACGCAATAAAGTACACAACACAAGGCAAAGTCCTGGTTGGCTGCCGCAGGAAGCAGGGACGGCTTAGGATTGAAGTCTGGGACACCGGCGCTGGAATTCCGGAAGATCAGCTTCCGGCTGTGTTTGAAGAATATCATCAGCTCGACAATGTTGAACGTGAGCGAAGCCGTGGCTTCGGTCTCGGCCTTTCGATCGTTCAGCGGCTAGGCGACTTGCTTGGACATCAAGTCGATGTTCGTTCCCAGGCGGGCAAAGGGTCGGTTTTTTCTATTGGGGTTGGCATCGCCCACAACGCGCCGCCATTTTCGCATGAAATTGAGACGCGCGGGCCGGTCACGCCAAGCATTAAACCAGCGCATCAGGCGGAGGCTGTTCTTGTCGTAGAAGATAATCATGAAGTGCGAGAGTTGTTACAGATTGCTTTAACGGAGGAAGGATATCCAGTCGCCGCTGCTGAGGACGGCGCCGGCGCAATGGAATTGGTGTCGTCCGGAAAGATAAAACCGGATATCATAGTGGCGGACTTCAGTCTTCCCAATGGCATGAATGGCGCTGAAGTCGCCGAAAGCGTGCGCGAAATTCTTCATTCCGATGTTCCAGTCATTATTTTAACCGGCGATATTTCGATTGAAATATTTCGCAGTCTCGCGCTGCCGAACTGCGCGCGACTCAACAAGCCGGTCAATTTGAATGAATTGACGCAGGCGATGCGACAGCTTTTAACACGGCCGCCGAAGGCTGCTGAGAAAACGCTGGAACCGTCCGCCGCGGGCCACGCCGTAGCGAAAGAAACTACGATATTCGTCATAGATGACGATAGTCACATACGCGATGAAGTTGCGGATGCGCTTGGCGGACACATCTGGGGGGTGAAGACCTATTCCACCTGTGAGGCATTCCTTGCCGAATATCATCCAGGCTCTCAATCTTGTCTGCTCGTCGATTGCCGCCTTCCCGGGATGGATGGGTTCCAATTGCTGCGCGTGATGCGGGACCGGAAGCTTCATCTTCCCGTAATCATGATCACCGGTTACGGCGACGTGCCGACGGCGGTCCGGGCGATGAAGGCCGGAGCGATCGACTTCATCGAAAAACCGATCGCCGTCGAAGGGCTTGTCGCTGCTGTCGAGCGCGCCCTGGAGGCGTCTCAAGACATCAACGCCGCAGATGCGCGCCAGGAAAATGCCGAAAAACGAATTGCGTCGTTGACGCCGCGTCAGCGTCAGGTCATGGATCTGGTTCTTGCTGGGCAACCCAGCAAGAATATCGCCGCAGATCTCGGCATTAGCCAGCGCACAGTTGAAAATCATCGCGCCGCCGTCATGAAAAGTACGGGCGCAAGATCGCTTCCCGAATTGGCCCGGCTTGTGGTCACTGCGGCCTGAGCGCAACCGGTTGGCCTTCGCTTTAAAGGTGTTCCGAGCGACTGGGGCTTAGTTTGTAGCATCCTTGATCGCGTCGCTAACGTCGTCGGCGGCGTTTTCTATGCTGTCTCCAAGCTTTTCCGTATCGCTTTTGCTGCTTTCATTAATATAATACGTCCCGCCGATAATAACGGCCACGAAGCCTGCTATCATCAATATTTTTTGTGTTTTCGTTTCCACTTTGAACTCCCCATTAAGGAACGGACAAAAGGCGCCCGAGCAATAACTTCCGATTTAAAGATGCGGGAAGGAAGTCCTTTTGCGCGCTTACCATGGCGCCTTTGCGATTGAAAAAACCTGGATGGTTTCCGATTGCCCGCAAATGCGGCGGTCGGCGGCGGCCGAGCCGCTAATCAGGACGCGGTCTCCGTCATCGAACCCCTGGAGGTCGCCAAGCAGGGTATAAAGACGCCCGGCGTCGTCGCGCAGCGTCGGGCAGCTGACGCCCTCATTCGTGAGGATCCCTGCGACCGCGCTTTCGCCGCCTGTATTGATGTTAACATCATCCCGGCCCGTATTATTACGCACTCTCGAAAGGAATCCGATATTCCCCGTCTTGTTATTGCGCCCGCGATCAAGTTCGCTTGACGCGGGCGCCGCCATTGTCGACGTGCGGTAAGGGGGTTCAGTTTGGTTTGCAGAGGAAGTACGATCATTATGTGAATGTCCCTCGCCGCGTCTGCGATCGACATCAGTGCGGATGCGCACGCGTTCCGAAAAATAGGTCCGGGCGCCGTTTTCAACAGCAGCGACGAAATACACGGAGTCGCTGTTAATTGTGTCGGGAATGACAACCTGCGTTTGGAACACGCCCTCGGCGCCTGTTCTCGTTTCTGCAATTTTGGTCAGTGCGTTTCGGTTGGGCCCCACATAAATCGAAACAGGCGTGTTCGGCGGGAAACTGTGCGCCACAAGCGTCACCTTATCGCCCCAGTAAACGTCCTGATCGACGGCAATCAGCGCCGCATCGTCAGTCAACGAGTAGGGGCCGCGATAGCTTTGCTTGCCGGCGTCGCCGCCGTTAAAAAAGTCGCCATTTGCATGGCTGTTATTCTCAACAGAGGCGCGATCGACATAATATGACTGGCTCATATAGGTGTCTGACCCGCGCTGGATCGCGAAATAAGCAAGATTATGATCATAAGACTCGGGCAAGGTGACGCGTTCGTCAATGCGGCCTTCGCGGTCGCTTGCAATTGTTCGAATGCGGATAAGGGTGTCCCGGCTGTCGCCGTACAGTATGTATACCTGCTCGCCGCGCTGGAAATTATCTCCAATAAGCCTGATTTCGCCATTGCGCGGCCCGTGCGCCGGGGTGATTGAAATAACTGGCGGTTCATTGTCATGGGACGCCGAACGCCAGGACGCGTCCTTGTTTGAAACGTTGCGTGCGCTTCCGGGAAGATAGACCCGCTCCCCGATAGCCAGGTGACGCGCCCGAAGATTTGGATTGAGCCGGGCGATTTCGCGTAAGGAAACATCGTAGCGTTGCGCAATTTCTGCGAGAGTGTCGCCGCGCCTAACGACATGATAGCCATTGCTGACATCGTGGCGGCCGTTGTCCAGATATTGAATTTCGTTATACCGGGCGCCGGAAAGGCTGTCCTCATAGATGTTAGCGCGCGCGTTCGGAATATGAATCGGATCTCCGATTGACATGCGGTTTGGGTTTGTTATTTGCGGGTTGCTGATCAGAATTGAAGCAATGGAGACATCGCAAAACTCTGCAATGTCGGAAAGGGTTTCGCCGTAATTGAGCGTAACGCGATTTTCGCAATCGCCGTCAAGCTGTTCCGCCCGATAAGGAGAGTTGTTGCGATGCGCCGCTCGCGCAGCCTCAATGCCCGCGACGGAGTTGTAGCTTACGCGCTCGCCGTCATATTTGTTAGGATAATAGTCATCGTAGCTGCTGGACGGCTGATATTGGACATTGTCGTTTCGATATTGGTTGTCGCGGGCATAACTCGCGCAGCTTGCGGTCATAATTGCAAGGATGCTTACGGCGCCGTAGCGCTGAAGCGAATTTAACTTTCGAATGGCCGGGATTGACATAATCGGCTGCTTTCTGCGGCCATGTTTCATGATCCGCCTGTTAAAAATATCTACACTGAATAAATGAATGGCGCGGAATAAAGTTCCATTTTATGGGCGTAATTATTAAATAACGTTTCGATTGAAAATGCCGAACTGAAACCTGCGCAATTCGATGTGGGAAACTGCGGCATCTACTCACAACGGTAATCAATTTCAGTCGCTAAAACCTCGAATAATCGACTGGTGCGTTCTCACAGCATGTTCGTGCATTTTTGGAACCAGTCATTATGAGCGATGTTGTCCGAATCCATAACCAACATAAAAATAGGCAGCTGAATTAAACCAATCAAGACGAGATAGATATATGAAACCCAATCAAACGATCAAACCGTTCGAAACGCCAGGTCAGAATGAAGCGGAGGAAATGTCGAGGTACGGGATTAAGAAGGTTTCGATAGAGTACTTCTACCTAGGCATGTATGGATATTTCAATCTGAAAGACGCGGTCGCTCAAGCCAAGCGGGATTTAAAGACCTCGGTTAAGACTAACTAATGGCTTCTTTCCCGGCGATGGTGTTTGCGACGGCGTGTTTGCCTTCGCGAAAGGGCGAGGTGCTTGCTTGCCAAATACATTCTATTGGCGCGCGCGGTTTTACATGCCAGGCGGCCGCTCAAGGAAAGGACGCCACGCCTCAGGAGAAGGAAGCGGGGCAGTCATGGTCATTCTTACACCGTTTTGCGCCATTTCGCCTGAATTTGACGAAATAATCCCGCTATTTCGCCGATTTCGCCTGTGCTTGGTTTTCCCCGTTCCAGTAGCGAGGAGGCCCGACCATGGCCGAAAGTCCCAAAGCCCAACCCATTACGCCGCCGCCGCTTGAAGAGATCGCGCGCGCCAATCCCGGCTGGTTCGACGAGGCGGTGACCGCCGCTGATGCGGCGAAGCTGACGGGCGTGCCGCCGGCGACGCTTGCGACCTGGCGCTCGCGGGGCGGCGGCCCGAAATTCCTGAAGCTCGGCCGCGTGGTGCGCTATCGCCGGCGGGCGCTTTATGAGTGGATGGCGGCGAGGGAGCGCCGCCATACGGGCGAGGCGGGACCAGAGTGACCGGCGCGAAGACCCGGCCGCTCACGATCCGCTTGCCCGCCCGCGCCGTCGAACGCCTGCATGAACGCGCAAACATCGTCAAAGGCCGTCCAACCGCCATTGCGCGCGAGCTGATCCTTGCGGGCCTCATCAACGGACACTCCCTTGAACAGGCGGAACGCATGCTGACGATCGAACGCCGTCTCGCGGCCATCGACCAGCAAGTGCAGGCGGTTTCACAGAAATCCGATGCGCACGCGGCCTCAACAGGGAGGCTCCTCGCCATGTTCGAGGCCCTGCTTCAGGTGCTGACCGGCGAGCATTCGAAGGACCATTCCCATCTTGAGTAATGCAAAGAAAATCCTGTTTCTCGTCTCGCTTGTCAGCTTCGCCGCGGCGCTCGCCGTCTTCGAGACCGGCTTCAAGCGATGGACGCCCATTGGCCGTGTGCCGGAAGGCGGCCTCGCCAGATACGATCCGAATTTCGTATCTCAATGCGCACGATACCGAATGCGCACATACTTCTTCGACAATTACGCGGCTCATTTCTGGGGCGTTTGCCGCGCCAGCTTCACCGACACGGGATCGCTATCCGCCTTTCACCTTCGTTATTGGGCGCTGATTTCGCTGTCCGGCGCTGGCGTCCTCTCCTTATTTGCTTTCGCGCTTGCCGCGCGCTTGGAACGCCCGAAGGCCAAAGTTGTCCGCGGGCGGCGCTATCTGACGGGCGGCGAAGCCCGGGCGCAACTTCGCGGCGCCTGCGCCGCCGAACGTCGGCGCTTCGGAAAAGGTCTTGAGTTCCCGCCCGGCATCCATATCAGCGCAGAGCGCGAGACCCGCCACTGGCTGATCTGGGGCAGCGTCGGCGCAGGGAAAACCCAGACCATGCTGCATCTCATGCACGCCGCCATCCAGCGCGGCGACAAGGTGCTGGTCCTCGACACCAAAGGCGACATGACCGCGACCATGCCGACAGAACCGGCGCTGGTCGCGCCCCAGGACGAACGCTCATTCGTCTGGGACGTCGCCGCCGACTGCCGCACCAAACAGGATGCGAGAGAGCTGGCGGCGCGGTTTATCCCGGCGAGCAACGATCCGATCTGGTCGGACGCTGCGCGCGAAATCTTCGTCGCCTGCATCGCCCGATTGCAGGCCGAAAAGCCCGAACGCTGGAGCTGGACCGATCTCCGGGACATCGTGCTTCAGGATGCGGCGGCGTTATTCAAGACCGCGCAATCCTATCATCCCGAAGCCATGCGCGTGCTGAAAGACCCGTCCAGCAAGACCGCGCAAAGCGTGCTGACGACGTTTCAGGCGCATCTGAATGTGGTGAGCGCACTCGCCGAAAGCTGGGGCGGCCATGACCACCCGCCGCGGTTTTCGGTCAATAAATGGCTGCATATGGACCATGCGAAGCCGGTGATCCTGCAGCGCGACGCCAAATATCCGGAGCTGTCGAACGCATGGATCAGCGGACTTCTCGGCCTGCTTTCCTCGGCCGTTGGCAGCCCATCCTTGCCGGAATCTCGCACCCGCCGGGTCTGGCTTTTCCTCGACGAATTCCCGCAATTGCCGCGCATGAGCGACTTCTCGACCTTCCTCGACATGGGCCGCTCGAAGGGCGTGATCGTGGTCCTGGGGGCGCAGGATATCGCTCAGATCCGCTCGGTTTACGGGCGCGAGCGCGCCGATTCCTGGATCGGCATGATCGGAACGCAGGTGATCACGCGGCTCAATTTCGGGCGGGGCGCGGAGGAAGCAAGCCTGATGATCGGCGATCAGGACGTCGAATATAAAGTGCGCAGCACCGGAACCAGCGGCGGCCATTCCACTACTAGCGAAAGCATTCACCGCGAAACTCGCCGCGTCGTCACCGCCGCAGACCTTTCGAACCGTCTCGGCCCCCGGCGGAAAAGCATCCGCATCGCGCTGCTCGGTCCAGGAAAAGACGCTTACGAACTCGATCTTCCATATGTTCGCCAGCAGCAATTCCGCCCCGCGTCGCAGCCGGCGCAGTGGACTTATCGGGCGACCGAGCGCGCGCAATATGGCAAGAGTACTAAAAATTCCGAGCCCGAAAGCGCCATCTCGAAAGCCGACGCCGCTTTCATCCGGGGCGACAGGGACGACTGATGGTCGCCTCGATCTCAGTCAGGAAAAGCGTCGCCGCGGCCGCGGCCTATTACCAGCATATGGGCAAGGACGACTATTACGCGCGCGAGGGCGAGGCTCCCGGACGCTGGGAAGGCCGCGCCGCTGAACGGCTTTCTCTTGAAGGTTCGGTCTCGAAATCCGACTTCGAAGCGGCCCTCGAAGGCCTCGATCCGAGGACTGGGGAGCGGCTTATTCTGGCCAACGGCATCGCCCATACGGCGGGCTGGGATATGACCTTCAGCGCCCCGAAATCCGCTTCGGTCCTGTGGGCTCTCTCAAACGAAAACCAGCGCATGACCATCGAAGCGGCGCACCAAAAAGCCGTGAACAAGGCGCTCAACCACCTCGAAAACAATCATGCCTGGGCCCGCCGCGGACGGCGCGGAGGCACAAAAGAAAGGACCGCAGGCCTCCTTGTCGCGGCCTTTGATCATCACACGAGCCGCGACTTCGATCCCCAGCTCCATACCCATGCTTTCATCTTCAATCTGGCCCCGCGCCATGACGGAAGCTGGGGCGCGATCGTCGGCCGCGAACTCTATCTGGCGCAGAAGGAAGCCGGCCTCGTTTACAGGGCTGAATTCGCAAACGGGCTCGAAAGATCAGGAATAGACATTACGCGAGAAGCGGAGAGTTTCCGCGTGACGGCGATCCCGCGAAATGTGGAGCGCGCCTTCTCGAAGCGCCGCGAGGCTATCGAAAACGCCGCCGAAACCTACGGCTATTCGAGCGCGAAAGGCATGGAAATGGCGGCGCTCAGGACCCGAAAACCAAAGCAGGAAATGAACCGCGAGGCTTTACTTTCCATGTGGCGGGAGGAAGCAAAGATCCTCGGATTCGATCTGAAAAGACAGCGAATCCATGCGCCAAAAGCGGAGAATATTCAGGAGCGCGGGGCTAATAATTCGCTGGAAATGCGCTCAAAATTACGCGCTAAAGCGGCGCAAATCCAGCCCGAAAAACATGCTGAAATGCAGCCCAAAAAGGTCATCCGGCCGCCCAACATCGCGCGCCTGTTGCAACGTTTGGCGGCGACTTTAGACGGCCCTTCGCGCATGTCCGGCATCCGTTTCAGCCTGCGCCAAAAGGAGAGAAATCTCGAACGGGAGTAGCATCATGATGCGTGTACGGTGTGATCAGACGCTAATGCATTAGCGACGCTCAACTTATCGACCGATGAGCGGTAAAATGTACACAGCGAATTTGCAATTTTGTACACGGGGCAGGGGAATGCTAACACCGTGATATGGTTGGACTTGCCGCTCTCCCGGCCTCTGGCCGGTATGCGCCTTCAGGCGCCGGGGTGTGATCTTTAAAACGTCGATGTCGGGGTCTCAAGTAGAGGCCTGTTTGGGCTGACGCGCTGCGGACGACGGTTCGCCAGCGCGCGGGATGCCTTTTTGCAATCAACCGGTTGCACGAACTCACCATCCATTCCGCGAGCGCTTCGGAACATCCGGAGCCGCTGACGAACTGACGCTTCAAGGCTTCGGGAATTGCTTCCCGTGCCGTCCTTAGCGCTTCCGGGGGGTCCGCACGATTTTTGAAACCCAAGGAAGCGTGAGGAGAGATACTCATGGAAGACCATGCTCACGACATTCAAAAGGAGTTTTTCGAATGGGACGATGCGGTGACGGGGCTCGCCCTCCGGCATCGTCCGAACCAGCGGCCCGCATGGTGCGTGCAGTTTCGCCATGACGGCCACACGCGACGGCGCACGCTCGGGCCCAAACACGAGCTGAGCCTTGAGGATGCGAGAGACGCCGCCCGCGACCTTATCAGGGAGCTGACCGGCGACGGCGCGTCGCGAAAGAATGCGCTGCCGAAGGACGCCGCCGTCGCCATATGCGCCGAAGCCTATCTGAAGCACGGGGCCGCGATCTGGAAGCCGACCACCTTGCGCACCCATCGCTATCTGGCGGCGCGCTATATCCATCCGGAGTTCGGTCATCTGCCTGCGGCGTCAATCGATCCGGAGCACGTCGCGCAATGGCGCTCCGGCATCGGCAAGAGCCATGACACCGCCTCGCGGGCGCTTGCGGTGATGTCGGGGATCATGCGCCATGCGGAGCTGCTGGGGGTTCGCGAGGCGGGCTCCAATCCGTGCCAGGGGATGAGGCGGCGCAAGAACGGGTTCAAGGCGCAGCGGCTGACGGCGGAGGATTATGCGCGGCTCGGAAAGGCGATCCGCCGCCTCGAACAGCATCAGCCCGTGATCGCGAAGCTGATCCGTTTCATCGCTTTCACCGGCTGCCGCAAAACCGAAGCGCGGCTCCTCAAATGGGACATGATCGACGGACGGCGCGCGGCGCTCCCCGACAGCAAGACGGGCCCGCGTGCGCTGTGGCTCGGGCAACCGGCGCTGCGCGTCATCGCCGAACAGCCGCGCATCGCCGATTACGTTTTTGCGGTCGGCGCCGAGCCGGTCAAAGAATCGAAGCTCGACTGGGAATGGCGCAATGTCCGCGCGAAGGCGAAACTGAAGACGCTTCGCCTTCACGATCTGCGCCACGGCTTCGCCTCGGTCGCCATCACCTCGGGCGAGCCCTTGCGCACCGTGTCGGGCCTGCTCGGTCATACGGAGCTGAAGACCACGGCGGGCTATGTCGCGATTGACGAGGGACCGGTGCTCGCCGCCGCCGAACGTGTCGCGCAGTATCTGACCAAAGCCATGAGCGCCAAGCCCGATCATGAGGCGGCGGACGATCCGGTGCTCGCCGACTTCCTCGCCCAGCAAAAGACCATGGCGGAATACGCACTGTCGACCGGCGTCAGCTATCCGCTGCTGCGCAGCAAGCTCGAAACCCATATGGAGGCCGTGAAGTCGAGGCTCGGCATGGAGGCGTCGTCATGAGCCGCGCGCCCCGTCTCCTCACCGACGCGGTTGCGCGGGGCGCGAGCCCGCGCAACCGCGAATATGCGATCTCCGACACCAAGCTCAAAGGCTTCGCGCTGCGGGTGCTCCCCTCGGGCGCCAAGGCGTGGATCGTGCGCATGAAGACCGGCGGCAAGCACCGCCGCCTCACCATCGCAACCTTCCCTGAGACGGATGCGGACGCGGCGCGGGCGCGGGCTCACCAGACCATGGCCCGCGCCGGCGCCGGGTCCGCCATCGCCTTCAAGGAATCCGACAAGCCCGTCATCACCTTCAGGGCGCTTGCGGATCACTACATCAAGGCGAAAACCCCGGACTGGAAGCCGTCAACGAAATCGAAGACCCTCGAATATTTACGGGCCCAGCTTCTGCCCGCCTTCGGGGCTAGCCCCGCAACCCGCATCACGACCGCGGAAGTCGCGGAATGGTTCTTCGATTATTCCTCGCGCCGCGCAGGCGGCGCCAACAAGGCGCTGGGCAGCTTCCGGGCCATCATGAAGTTCGGACGCGACAATGGCTATCTTCCAAGGAAGGCGCCGGACCCGTCGCATCCGATCCGCTACAATGTGCGGCCATCGCGGGGACGGCTCCTCAACGCCGACCAGCTCGCGAAAGTCGGCGCCTTCCTCGACAATCCGCCCCAGCGCTGGCGCGACGCCGCCGACGCGATCCGGCTCATCATCCTCACCGGCTGCCGTTCCGGCGAGAGGAATCGGTCGTGCCGAGTCCGCTTTTTCTTTCAAAATTTTGCGAAAGAACAATCATCCGTGTACCAAGCACCATACCAACGCTTCATTACGCTTGGGTAATTCAGTTCCCAAACATGGTCTATTATGTATCACGTTTGCGCATGTTTGTCAGTACTGAGATTAAAAAATTTCCAGAGAGCAATCTGGCGACTTTTCCCGTGCAAAGCGTAAGCAAGGACGGATCGCACAATGTTTAAAGCTCAAGGCGCGAGTGGCTCCGTGCCTTCGCTCAGAATATCTAGATAACGCGCATAGGCGTAAACGCGGCCGCGCTGCTTGCCGCTTACCTCTTCGATAAGGCCCAGCTTTTCGAGATGAGAGAGCGCATTCGCCGTCGCCGGAAACGAGGCCTCGGCCAGCTCCGCGGCGGCGCCGATTGCGAGAATGGGGCGCTGCTGAAGCGCGCGCAGGACAGCGCTTGCGGTCGGCGCCCCGCGCCCGAGCGTTTTGACGGATTCAAGATCCGCCTCGAACAATTCGGAAATGCGCCGCGCCGCTTCATGGGCGCTGCGGGCGACATCGTGCACGCCGGTCAGGAAGAATTCGAGCCAGGCCTCCCAGCGTCCATGTTCGCGGACTTCCTGCAAGAGGTTGTAATAGGTCTGCCGGTGGCTTTTGAAGCATAGGCTGAGATAGAGCAGCGGCTCCTGCAAGAGACCGCGCTCGCACAGATAGAGCGTAATCAACAGTCGCCCGAGCCGTCCGTTGCCGTCGAGAAACGGGTGGATGGTTTCGAACTGAACGTGGGCGAGGCCCGCCTTGATGATGACGGGAAGGCCGCTCTCATCCTCGTGCAGGAACGCTTCAAGGTCGCTCATGAGATCGAGCACATCGCCTGGCGGCGGCGGTACGAAGAGCGCATTACCGGGCCGCGTGCCGCCGATCCAGTTTTGCGAAGTCCGGAACTCGCCTGGTTGCTTGGTGCTGCCGCGGCCGGTCGCCAGCAAAATCCCGTGCATTTCGCGGATCAGACGAAGCGAAAGCGGAAAACCCTCCGCCATCCGGCGAAGGCCATGGTTGAGCGCGGCGACATAGGTCGAGACTTCCGCCACCTCGTCAATGGGCGCTCCCGGCGCGGCGTCGGTCTCGTAAAGCAGAAGGTCGGACAACGAAGACTGCGTCCCTTCGATCTGGGATGAAAGCAGCGCTTCCTTGCGCACATACATATAGAGAAACAGGGAGGTGTCCGGCGCGACAGCGCGCACGCCGTCCAGCCGCCCCAGCGCAAACATGGCTTCGCTGATCAGGGCGGAAAGCGAGGATGTGTCTATGGGCGGCGATGGCGGCAGGGGCGCAGGGATATAAGCGCGCACGCGTTCGCCCACGGCGCTAGTGGTGACGTAACGGCCGATACGCTGGTTCAGATCGGGTTTCGGCATGCCGCGAACCTTTAATAACGAATTCTCTTATTAAAGGATATGGCATGAAAGTTAAATAAGAACTTTGCTTATTTAACCTTCGCCAGGCAGGAGGCTTAAAAATGTAAATAAAATCAACGAATTATGAATTTATAAGAATGGTGGCGCTCCTTCGGGACTGGAGGATAAAAGGGTGCTCAAGAGCAGCGAAAGCTAAATTGCATATGACCGGCTCATTCAGCATGCCGCCCGGCCCGCAGCCGTTCTCGCAGACACGGAATGTCCACTGTCCATGGGCTGTGGACACGGGCTAGGATAACGCATTTCTTAACACCGGTCCTCCACCTCATGGCCCGCCCGACTTGAAAACCGCGGTTTGCGCAGCGGCATAACTGGTCAGGCGGACGAGAGACAGTTTCTGGATCGCTATTTACCGGCAGAATCCCATTTTGCCGGTAAAAAGCAATTGCGGCGCGGAGCGCTTCTTAACACCCCTTTTTCAGGGCCTGCCTGGCGGCGCCCAGGCGTCGGCGAGAGCGGGGGACGGAATAGGCTCCACCTATTTTGAAGCCCGCTTTTGGCGTTCCGGTTTCTCATCAATCGTCCCTTATGGCGTTTATCCACATGACCACCCCGAACAAAGCTTGAGGCAATATCAGTGTCTGGACCGGTTGAACCGGACTTACTCTTGTCAGCCGCCGCTACCCATCCATATTCTTTGGCCATGTGCGGACGGTTTTGGGCCTCCTTGTCTTGGGAAGAATATCGCGAGCTGCTTGACCTTCAGGGAAAGCCGCCGGAGACGAATTTTCAGCCGAATTGGAATACCGCCCCGACCCATGACGTCCTCATCTGCTCAGAGCGCGACGGCGAACGGCGCATCGAGCAGATGAAATGGGGCCTTGTTCCGATCTGGATGAAGGACAAGCCGAAATTTTCAACGATTAACGCCAAGGCCGAAACTATCGAGGAAAAGGCGACCTGGAAAGGCTCGCTTAACAAGATGCGCTGCGTCATTCCCATCAGCGGGTTTTACGAATGGCGGCGCGGGCCCGGAAAATCGAAGCAGGCCTACGCCATCAAGCGCCGGGACGGCAAGCCGATGCTGCTCGCCGGTCTTTGGGCCTTCAACGACAAGGTGGATCCTGACCACCCCCGCACCTTCACCATCATCACTTGTCCCGCCAATGAGGTGATGGGCGCGGTCCATGACCGGGTGCCGGTGATTCTCGATCCGGGCGATCTTGATCTCTGGCTCGGGTCTGAGCCCTGGGGCGAGGTTCACAGGGCGTTGCTGAAATCCTGCCCCGATAAGTGGCTCACGGCCTATCCGATCTCCAACGATGTCGGATCGGTCAAGAACAATTACGCCGAACTTCTCGACCCCGAGGGCGATCCGATATTTTAGAGCCTTTGGATTCAAGGCGTTAGCGGCGCATTGCTCCGTATAGAATCGATCCGCTTGACTCAAAAGTTCTCTTTTTGTTCTAATTCCCGCCCATAGCTGAAAACGGAACTCGCGGGATGCAAGCGATCGCGCGCCGCACCGAGCTTGCGCGGCTCAGGCGGCGCATTACCGACATTGAGAAACGCGAATTCACCGGGCTTTCCGCGACGGACGATCTCGCCTGCGGGCCTGTTTTGCTGGCGCCTGGCGCCGTGCACGAATTCCGGGCAGGCGATTATCGCGACGCGCCCGCCGCCCTCGGGCTTGTCCTTGCGCTCGCCGGCGCAGCAGGCATGAAACGCGCGCAACCCGTCATCTGGATCGGGCAAACGCGGGACGCCTTTCATGAGGGCGTTCCTTATGGGTGCGGTTTGCATTTTTACGGCGTCGACAGCGCGCTCTGCATTTTCGTTCATGCGCGCGACGTCAAGGCCGTTCTCTGGGCGGCTGAAGAGGCGGCGCGTCATGACGCCATCGTTCTTGTTGAATTCTGGAAGCCGCATCGCCTGCTCGATCTGACGGCGACGCGGCGCTTGCAGCTCGGCGCGGAAGGCTCGGGCGCGCGGCTCTTTTTGCTGCGAGATGCGCGCGATGAAGGCCCTAGCGCGGCGCGCACGCGCTGGCGCGTCGCGCCGGCGCCGAGCGCGGAAGATCCATTGGATCAACGGGGATTGGGGCGGCCGCGCTGGGATGCGGCTTTGGAGAAGAGCCGCGATGGGGATCGCGGCCGGTGGGTATTGGAATGGGATCATGAGCACAGGAGACTCATCGAGGCCGCGCCGCATTCTCGCCGCGTGGTTTCCGCGATGGCCGATAGATCATCTGAAAAAGATACAGCCGTCGCTTGAAGCGGCGTCTGCGCCGATCGTGCTTCATGAAAAGACGAAAAGCGCCTTGCGCATCCGCGCCATGGACGCGCGCGCCGCGCAGCTTGGTTTCTATCAAGGCCAGGCGCTTGCCGATGCGCGCGCCATCGAGCCGAAGCTGATCGCCGTCGAGGCCGGCAGGGAGGAAGAGGCGCGCGCCTTCCGGCGTCTCGCCGAAGAGCTGATGCGCTATTCGCCGGTCGTCTGCGTTCAAGAGACAGGGGAAGTCTTTATCGACATCACGGGCTGTCAGCGCCTCTTTGGCGGTGAGGATGTCATTCTTGAGGATCTGACCTCTCGCATCCGGCGCGCCGGCTATTCGGCCCGCGCCGCGATCGCAGACACCGCCGGCGCCGCCTGGGCGCTGGCGCGTTATGGAGAAGAGGGCGTCGTAGAGCAGGGCGCGCATGATGCGGCCATCGCGTCCTTGCCGGTCGAGGCGTTGCGCTTGCCGCCGGCGCTATCGGACCGCCTGCGCCGCCTCGGCCTTAAAAGAGTGGAGCAGCTTTACGGAATGCCGCGCGCTCCGTTGACAGCGCGCTTTACCAAAACCCTCCTGTTGCGGCTCGGTCAGGCCCTGGGGATGGAGCCTGAACCCCTGACGCCGATTTCGCCGGCGCCGCTTTATTATTCGCAACGGAAACTCGCCGAACCGGTTTCCACGCTCGAAGCCGTCAAATCCATTCTGGCGCCGCTCGCCCAAGATCTCGCAGGCGCGCTTGTCCGGGATGCCGCCGGGGCGCGGCGTTTCGAGGTCTCGCTCTTCCGCGTCGATAATCATGTAACGCGCGTGCAAGTCGGCGCCAGCGCGCCGGCGCGCGATGCGGTTCATATCATGCGATTATTCTCGAACCGGCTCGACGATCTTCAGGACGATTATGACGCCGGTTTCGGGTTCGAACTATTGCGCCTCAGCGCCTTCGAGGTTCGCCCGCTTGCCGTCAGGCAGCGCGCCGCGTTCGATCTCAAATCGGACAGGGCGGCCCAGGACGAAGCGCTGGCGGAACTGAAAGACCGGCTCAGCAACTGGTTGGGCGAGAAAAATGTCTGTCGCATGCGGTTCCGCGACACGCATCTTCCCGAACGCGCCGCGGTCTTTACGCCGGTCATCGCGCCCGATGACAAACCCGAACACAGTCCCGGCGCCGGCGCTCGGCCGGTGAAGCTGTTGCCGCGTCCCGAAGAAATCGAGGCGATCGCGGAAGTCCCGGACGGCCCGCCGCTACGCTTTAAATGGCGTCGGGTCGCTTATGCCGTCGCGCGCGCCAACGGTCCCGAACGCATCGCCGATGAATGGCAAAGGAAAGAAGCGTCAGGCGCGACGCGTGATTATTATCGTATTGAAACGCCCGAAGGCCGCCGCTTCTGGCTTTTTCGCGAAGGGCTCTATGGGCGCGAGACGGCAAGTCCGCGGTGGTTCCTGCACGGGTTTTTCGCATGACCCGTTACGCCGAACTTTGCGCCATGAGCAATTTCACATTCCTCAAAGGCGCGTCGCATCCCGACGAGCTGGTCTTTCAGGCGGCGAAGCTCGGGCTCAAGGCGGTGGCCGTCACCGACGTCAACACGCTCGCCGGCGTCGTGCGCGCGCATACCGCCGCAAAAGAAATCGGCTTCCGGTTCATCACCGGCGTGCGCCTCAACTTTTCCGACGATACGCCCGATATGCTGTGCTGGCCGTCGGATCGCGCCGCCTATGGGCGGCTTTGCAAGCTTTTGACCCGCGGGAAAATGCGCGCGGCGAAAGGCGATTGCGAGATTACGCGCGCCGACGCGCTGGAGCTTGGCGAGGGGCAATTGTTTGCATGTCTCCCAGACGATCCCTTCGCGCCGGTCATCGCTGAGACGCTCAACGATTTCCGGTCCGCCTTTCCGGGATCGGTCTGGCTCGCCGGCGCGCGGCGCTTCCGCGACGATGACCGCCGCGTCCTCAATCAGCTGGCGCTGACCGCTAGGGCTGCGCGCGTTCCGCTGCTCGCCGTCAATGACATTCTCTACCATGCGCCCGAACGCCGGCGGCTCGCCGATATCGTTCACTGCATCCGCGAGCATGTAACGGTTTTCGATGCGGGCCGCGCCCTCGAAGCAAACGCCGAACGGCATCTGAAACCGCCGTCGGAGATGCTGCGTCTCTTCAAGGATCATGCCTACGCCATCGAAGAGACCTTGCATGTGGCGGAGCGGGCGCAATTCTCGCTCGACGAACTGCGCTATGAATATCCGGAAGAAACATGCGGGGGCAGCGCCTCGCCGCAGCAAGAACTTGAGCGCCTCGCCTGGGAGGGCGCAAAGATGCGCTATCCCGGCGGGGTTCCTGAGAAAGTCTCGAAGGCGCTTCATCACGAGCTCGCGCTCATCCAGGAACTCGACTATGCGCGCTATTTCCTGACCGTCTACGACGTGGTGCGCTATGCGCGATCGCAAGGCATTCTCTGCCAGGGCAGGGGCTCGGCGGCGAACTCTTCCGTTTGTTATTGCCTCGGCGTCACCTCGGTCGATCCGGCGCAGATGGACCTTCTGTTCGAGCGCTTCGTATCGGCGGATCGCAACGAGCCGCCGGATATCGACATCGATTTCGAGCATGAGCGGCGCGAGGAGGTGATCCAGTATATCTACAGGAAATACGGCCGCGACCGCGCCGGCATCGCCGCGACGGTCATCACCTATAGAACGAGGAGCGCCGTGCGCGAAGTCGGCAAGGCCTTCGGCCTTTCCGACGATGTCATCTCATCGCTTGCAAAAAGCAATTGGGGCGGCGACGCTTCCGGCGTCAATGAGGCGCGCGTCCTAGAGCAGGGGCTCGATCCTGGCGATCTGACCTTGCGTCACGCGCTCGAATTCTCAAAACAGCTGATTGGGTTCCCGCGCCATCTTTCCCAGCATACTGGGGGCTTCGTGATGACGCGCGGACCGCTGGAGGAAGTTATTCCTATCGGCAATGCGGCCATGGCGGATCGCAGCTTCGTCGAATGGGATAAGGACGATCTCGACGCCCTCGGCATGATCAAGGTCGATGTCTTAGGGCTAGGCATGCTCACATGCATCGCCAAGGCCTTCGCGCTCCTGAAAAAGCATTACGGCGCCGATCTCGATCTTGCTTCGATCCCGGCCGAAGACTCTGCAGTCTACGACATGATCTGCAGGGCCGACACGCTCGGGGTCTTCCAGATCGAAAGCCGGGCGCAGATGTCCATGCTGCCGCGTTTGAAGCCGCGCAACTTCTACGATCTCGTCATCGAAGTCGCCATCGTCCGGCCGGGGCCGATCCAGGGCGACATGGTGCATCCCTATCTGCGCCGCCGGGACGGCATCGAAAAGGTTGAGTATCCGAGCAGGGATCTCGAAGAGGTGCTCGGCAGGACACTCGGCGTTCCCTTGTTTCAGGAACAGGCCATGAAGATCGCCATTGTCGCCGCCGGCTTCACGCCCACTGAGGCGGACGGACTGCGCCGCGCCATGGCGACGTTCCGGCGGGCGGGAACGATCCACCAGTATCACGGCAAGATGGTCGAAGGCATGGCGGCGCGCGGCTATGACCGCGATTTCGCCGAGCGCTGTTTCAAGCAGATCGAGGGCTTCGGCGAATATGGCTTTCCCGAAAGCCATGCGGCGAGTTTTGCACTGCTTGTCTATGTCTCCTGCTGGCTCAAATGCCGCTACCCGGACGTCTTCTGCGCCGCGCTTGTCAATGCACAGCCCATGGGCTTCTACGCGCCGGCGCAGATCGTCCGCGACGCGCGCGAGCACGGCTTCGAAATCCGCCCCGCCGACGTCAATCATTCCTCCATCGATCTGACGCTGGAGGAGGGGGAAGGCCCCGGGCCGCTTCATGCGCGCCATCAGGAAATGAAGAGCGCCATATGCGGGCGCCATACGGTGCGGCTGGGCTTCCGGCTCGTCAAAGGCCTCGCCGAAAAAGATGCAGCCCGCATCGAAGAATGTCGCGGCGCGGGCTATGATTCTGTGCGCGATCTCTGGCTGAGGACCGGCCTGTCACAAGCTTCGCTTGAAATACTCGCCAACGCCGACGCCTTCACCTCACTCGGGCTTTCGCGGCGCGCGGCGCTCTGGGCCGTCCAGGGGCTCGATAAGGTGAAGGGCGACGCCCAGTTGCCGCTCTTCGCCGCCGAAACCGCATTCCGGAAAGAAGAAGAGGTCGCGCTGCCGGCGATGCCGCTCGGCGAGGAAGTCGCCTATGATTACAAGACCATTAAGATGTCGCTGAAGCGCCATCCGGTCTCGTTTCTTCGCCCTTGGCTCAAATCATCCCGTTACGCCGCGAATGAAGAATTATGGACCATGTCGAATGGCCGGTCCGTGTCGGTGTCAGGGCTGGTGCTCGTGCGTCAGCGGCCAGGCACGGCGAAAGGCGTCATCTTCGCCACCCTCGAAGACGAGACCGGGATCGCAAACATCATCATCTGGCCGAAAGTCTTTGAGCGCTTCCGCCGTGAAGTCTTGGGCGCGCGGTTCTTGGGCGTTTCCGGCGCTTTGCAGCGTGAAGGCGACGTCATCCACGTTGTCGCGCGGCGGCTTTATAATCTGACGCCCAAGCTCGCGGATCTCAGCGACTACCATGGTGAGATGGATGACGGTCTTTCAAGAGCGGATGAGTTCAAGCGGCCAGTGATCGAGGATCTGAGGAAAGGGGATTTTCGCCGGCGCATGGAGCGCGCCAGGCATATGGAGGACATCCTGCCGGGCGGGCGGAATTTTCATTAGCGTGTCCTATGATGGATGATACAGACTAAGTAATGTTTTCAACGCGTTATGAGCCGAAGTGTGCAACATGTGTGCACACGGAATAGTTTGCGGATGATAGGTTTTTTTTTAATCATGCGGTGCTTTGAGAAGATGAATTGGAAGCGTGGATTTTGATGATACGGCGCGGTGCGGACGACAAAGTTTACCTGCTGAGTCTTGACACAAGATGTCGCCGTAAAGACGAGCGAGACGTGGTTTCGTTCCAGAATTTCGCAGCGTTTTCGCGAAGAAAATTCGAACTATGGCTTTGGGGCCGGAAAATGTGGTTTTCTGGCCGCGCTTCGAGCATGCAACCTCTTCTTATTCCTGATCTATCTTGCGTCGTACAGGAATTGCAGCTTACTGCTTAGGCGCACGAGAGAACAACAGGAATCGAAGTCCCTTGTCTGGACCGCGTACAGGATCGAACGACAAGTCGCTTTGCGCAGAAAGCGTGCGCGAGGCTCATGCCGATACGCTGCTTGCCGATCTTTACCGCAATCATTTTGCAAACCTCGTTTCCAATATCCGCAAATCTTTTGGCTCAGGCCCGCCCGACCCCGAAGACGTGGTGCAATCGGCTTTTGCCAAATATGCGAGCCTTGAAAACCCGCAAGAGATCAAGGACCCCCGATCTTTCATCTATATCGCAGCGCGCAATCTCGTGCTCGACCATAAGCGCTCGGCGAAGGTCGCCGATGCCTATATCGCCGAACAGATCGCGCTCGATTATGAACTGAAGCTGGAAGGAATCACCCCCGAACGCGTCGTAGTAGCGAAAGAACGCTTCGATATCCTGATCGAGGCCATGCGCGCGCTGCCCCGAAAACAGCAGGTCATCCTCGCCATGAGCCGACTTGAAGGCAAAAGCTATCGGGAAATCGGGGAGGAGATGGGCTGGTCCGCCGGCGATATCAGCCGCAACATGAAAATGGCGATCGCTTCCCTCGTCATTGCGCTGAAACGCAAACGGATGATCGCAACAAGAGGCGGCGGCGCGGCAGAACAAAAAATGTCGGAAAACGACCGATGAACAACGAGGAAACCATTGAGGAAAGACTTGAGCGCGAGGCCGCCGATTGGTTCGCAGCGATGCATTCGGGCGAGACCACGCCCGAATTGCGCCAGCGCTTTGAAGCGTGGCTCCATGGCGATCGCACTCATAAAATCGCCTATCGCGAATTCGAGCAGGTCTATCGCGATCTCGACCATGTGGCGGTCGAGGCGGGCGTTGATGTCGATGGCGCCCTTGTTCGCCAAAAAGCCGGCTGGGTTGAGCTTGTCGCCGGGTGGCTACGCCGCCCGGCTTTTGCTCTTGTCGCCGCCGCCCTCATGGCGATACCGGTCGCTGCCTATCTGACTACGAGAGAAGCGCCGGGCGACCTCATTCATGCGGCGGCGCCCGATTATGTCACTAAGACCGCCGAGATCCGGGATATCACCCTCGAAGACGGCACACGCGTCACCCTCGGCGCTAGGTCCAAAATCGCAACCGCCTTCACGCCGAAGGAACGGCGCGTGACGCTGTTAGAGGGCGAAGCGTTTTTTGAAGTAACGAAAGACCCGGACCGGCCGTTCTATGTCGCCGCTCAGGACACGCTGGTGCGCGTCGTCGGTACGAAATTCGATGTCAAACGCAGCGCCGAGATTGTTCATGTTTCGGTACTTGAAGGCATCGTTGAAGTGATGAAGCCTGACAATATCGAAAAAGCGATAGAGACGGCTGATAGCAGCGCCTTCGACAAACAGATACTGACGGCCGGCGAACGGGTGAGCGCCGCGCGGCGCGTTGCCCTGCCCGAAGCGCGCCAGGTGGAGACCGCCAAACCCGGCGTCTGGCGGGAAGGGAGACTCGCCTATGAAGACGCGAGCCTTGCCGAAATCGTCGCCGACGTAAACCGCTATTACGATCGCCGGGTCCGCATTGCGACTTCCGATGTGGGAGACTTGCGCTCAACGATCGCGTTCAACTCTTCTGAGATCGACCAGTTTTTCGACGTCATCGAAACGATCCAGCCAGTGAGTATAGATCGCGCCGCATCCGGCGACATCATCATCAAACGCAAACGCTGAACGGCGCTTTCGCGTCAGCACGCCGTGCAAGCGGGGCGGTCATGAAACAAAAATGAAGGAATGGTGAAACTTTTTTGGAACGCAAATCAAGGCTCCCCGTCGTTGTCATAAGGCTGAATTCGGGAAGCGGGAAAGTAGCGGTCCCGACGAAGCCTCTCATGCAGCAAGCATCGTCGGGAGGGCGACCATCATGATAAAAACGAACTCGAAAAAATCCATCCTTATTGGCGCGGCGTCCGTCCTCGCGCTATTGCTGGCCAGCGCGCCGGCCTTTGCGGAAGACGCAAAACAATTCGACATTGAGGAACAACCGCTGGCGAAAGCGCTGCTCGCCTTCAACGAACAATCGGGCCTCACCGTCGCGGCGCCGCGCAATCTTGTCGAGGGAAAAACCGCGCTCGCAGTCCATGGTGAAATGGAGCCCGGCGCGGCGCTTGAAAAACTCCTTGCGGATACCGGACTGAAATCAACCGAACTGCCAAATGGCGCCTACACGGTCACTCTTGCCATTGCCGAGGCGAACGAAGCCCGGTCCTTTCGCGTGGCTCAGCTGGGTCAGGAAGATGCTGGGACTGTAGAAACGGTCGACCGCAACCGCCGCGACGAAGAAAAAGACGAGATCGTCGTCACGGGAACGAACATCCGCGGCGCGGCGCCGGTGGGCTCGCAATTGCTGACCTTCGACAGAGCGAGCATCGAGGCCACTGGTCTTGCGACCATGCCGGAGTTTTTGGAAACGCTGCCGCAAAATTTTGGTCTCGTCGGGGTGGACGGATCCCCCGGCGGCGGCGCCGGCCTGCCCAACGCATTCGCAAACCAGAATGGCGGCTCATCCTTGAATTTGCGCGGGCTCGGGCAGGGAACGACTTTGACGCTCCTCAACGGCCGGCGCATGGCGCTCGGGTTCCAGGGAACAGCAGTCGATGTTTCCGCGATCCCCCTGACGGCCATTGAACGGGTCGAAGTTCTGACGGACGGCGCCTCGGCCATCTACGGCTCTGATGCGATCGGAGGCGTCGTCAATTTTGTTCTGCGCGACGATTTTGAAGGCGCCGAAACGACCTTCCGCTACGGTCGCGCGAGTGATGTTGACGAGTACAGGGCGGCGCAGAGCCTCGGCGGCGCATGGGGGAGCGGACATGCGCTGGCGTCTTTCCAGTATTTCAGCCGCGACAATCTTGCGAGCGCAGACCGGTCATTTTCCGGCGGCGCCGATTTGCGCGACCTTCTCCCCGAAGACGAGCAATATTCCGCCGTGCTCGCTGGCGCCCAGGATGTCGGTGATGCTGCAGAGTTTTTCTTCGACGGTTATTGGTCGGAACGCAATACGCACAGTGAGGGCCTGTCTCTTACGCAATGGGTGACGGATGGAAAGGACCGGAAGCTTAATCTGTCCGGTGGCTTGCGTTTCGATCTTTTCAGTGACTGGAAGCTGGAAACCGCCGGTTCTTACGGGCGGTCGAAAACGGGCCTCAATGTCGATGCTGTCTTCTCCGGTTTTCCCTACGAGCAGGAAATCACCTCGGTGTTTGAGGTCTATGCTGCAAACGCCAAAGCGGACGGCTCCCTGTTTGAATTGCCAGGCGGCGCCGCAAGGCTGGCGCTCGGCGGCGCCTGGCGCCATGAGTCGCTCGATATCGTCACCATGCAGGCGCTGGCGGGCGTTTCATATCCCGCGACCGGCGCGGCGGATGAGCAGGATGTCTACTCTGCATTTTTCGAGACTTACATCCCGCTGATCGGCGAAAACAATGGCACAGCTCTCGTCCAGAGCCTGGAACTGTCAGTTGCCGGACGTTATGACGACTACTCTACCTTCGGATCGTCATTTGATCCCAAGGTGGGCTTTTCCTTGACGAGCTTTGACGGCTTCACCCTTCGCGGCTCTTATGGAACGTCATACAAAGCGCCAAACTTACGCGACTATACGGCTGCGCTTAACTCCGCGACGGCGTCTGAAATCGCCGATCCCCTGTCGCCGCTGGATATGATCACGATCCTGCGCCTCAATGGAACGATTGTCGATTTCGAGCCGCAAAAGGCTGAAACCTGGACGATTGGTTTCGATTATTCACCTGGCTTTGCGGAAGGATTATTCCTCTCAGCTAATTACTACAATATCAGCTTCAAGGACCGGATCGCCTTTCCGCCGAGTTCTTCAAGTACAATACTGGCTGACGCGACCGCTTTTGCAGACATCATCACTGCCGCGCCGGCGGCTGCGGAAGTTGCAGCGGCGATCGCCATCGGCGAGTTGGGGCAGGGCTTTTTCGATCAGACGCCGTTGATGAACTTCACCGCCGCTGACGCCGACTATATTATTGACGGCCGACAGCGAAATCTTGGCGTCACGGATACGGAAGGCGTGGACATCCGCGCAGGATACAATGTTGAAACGGACATCGGGCGTTTCAATGTCGATCTCAACGCGAACTACATCTTCAATCTGGAAAGCGCCGTGACCCGCCAGAGCTCGCGCTTCAACGAACTGGATCGCATCTTTTACCCGACCGACTTTCGTATGCGCGCGTCGCTTGGCTACACAAGAAGCGCATTTTCAGGGGGCGTCTATGTCAATTATGTCCCATCTTACATAGACGACCGCGATGCGGAAAACCGCCAGATCGACGCCTGGACCACAGTTGACGTTCGAGCTTCGCTCGAACTCGAAGCGCTTGCTGCAAATGCAGTGACGCAAGGGCTGGAGCTGTCGCTAAGCGTGCGAAATCTGTTCGATGAAGAACCGCCGGCGGTGTTGCTTTGGAACGCCTTTGACGGGAGCGGCTACGATCCCGCCAACGCCGACCCGCTTGGCCGGCTTCTCGCGATTGAAATCCGGAAAACCTGGTAATGCCGTATTCGCGTTTCGCCGCCGCCGCAAAAGGAGCGGCGGCGGCGCTGCTGTCGTCAGGGATGGCGTTGTTGCTGTTCGCCTGTGCAAGCGCGCCGGATGCCGGCGCGATGCGCGGGCTGGCAAAAGCACCTGAATGCCTGCCACAGGCCGAGAAACCCGCCGCGAAAAGGAGCGGCGTGACGGCGAACGATCTGGCGAGCCTTTGCGATATCGTGACGTTCGTGCTTTCACCGGATGGCGCGCGCGCCGCCTATCTTGTTCGCCAAGCCGATCCAGCGGCGGACAGTTACACGCAAAGCTGGTATCTCGCCCGTCTGGACGGCGGGGCGGAGCCGGTAGTGCTAACCGGCGGCGGGGATGTTCAGCTCCGCGTGTTGCCGGATGGACGGCGCATCGGTGAATTCGAAAACCCTCAATCGGCATGGTCGAAGGACGGGCATTGGTTCGTCTTCCTGCGAAGCGACGAAGGAAGGTCGCAATTGTGGCGGGCCAATCCCGATACCGGCGTTGAAGAGCGGTTGACGGATCACCCATCCGCAGATGTCGAAACCTTTCTTTGGTCTGGCGATGGCGAGAGCCTGATCTATACGCTGGGCCCCGACCGGAAGGTCCAGGCGGAGATTGAAGAGGCGGCCGCGAAAAGCGGCTGGCTCGTGGAGCCGGAGGCCATGCTCCACTATCAGGGCGGGATCAGGAAGATCGCTTCGCGTTGCGCCGGTTTCTCCCGCGCCAATCTCGACAGCCTTTTTGCCTCATGCGCGGGTGAAAAATGGGTGCTGGACTGGCGCAGCCGTAGCTCAAGGCGACTGCGCGAAGGAGAGAGCGAAGAGGGGGACGATGCCCGTCAAACGCCTTATCCATCATTGAAAGCGCGTGTCTATTCGGCTGATGGAGTGCGTTATATCGGTTTTGAAAACGCCGATCCTGAAACGTTTAAGGGTATCGCGCCGCCGCTTCGCCTGTTTGTCGCCAATGCCGAAAACGGCAAGAAGACATTGTGCAATCAGCCGCAATGCGCAGGCTTCACGTTGAAACAAGCCTGGTGGCGGGAAACAGCAAGCAGATCTGAAGTTGTCTTCTACGCGCTCGATGGGTCTGGTTATGGCACAGCATCGCTTTATGCATGGTCGCCATCTGACGGCGCTTTAAGGACAGTATGGCGGAGCGACGAGGCGCGCCTCAGCGGCTGCGTTATGGCGAGGGCCAGATTAACTTGCCTGCATGAGAGCTGGACGAGGCCGCCTTATCTCGCGGCAGTCAGTCTCGAAACCGGCGATGCTACCACGATCGCCGATCCCAATGACGGTTGGCGGCGTTTCAAGTTCACCAGAATTGAAAAGCTGGTCTACAAGGACAATGCAGGAAACGAGACCCATGGGCATCTCGTTTACCCGGCGGACTATGCGCCCGGCGAACGCTATCCGCTCGTCATAACCCAATATCGCAGCGGCGGCTTTTTGCGCGGCGCCGTCGGCGATGAACAGCCGATCTATGTCTATGCGCAAAACGGAATGTTTGTACTAAGCACAAATCTGCCCGACGATTTTGACATGCGCGCGCGCGTCAATGATCTTTGGGCGCTGCAAAACCGCGCATGGAGCGATACCTATGTCAAGGCGCGCGAAGTTACGGCGCTTGAAAACGCCGTCGATATTCTGGACGAACGTGGTCTGATCGATCCGAAGCGCGTCGGCATTACAGGGCTCAGCTATGGCGCAATGATCACCAGCGTGGCCTTGACGAAGTCAGATTATTTTGCGGCCGCTTCTGCGGCTACGAGTTTCCTGTCGCCGACGACATATTATCTCGCCAATTCTGAAGCGGAGCGCAAAAGTCAGCGCACTATTCTGGGTGGCGCGCCATTTAGCGACGCGATAACAAATTGGCGAAAGCATTCGCTCGGGCTGAATGCCGAGAAGGTCAACACGCCGTATCTCCTTCAATCGGCCGACAGCGAATATCTCTTCTCGGTGCAGAATTATCTGGACCTTCGCGCCGCAGGAAAGCCTGTGGAGATGATCGTTTATCCGGATGAGTATCACGTCAAATGGCGTCCGGCGCATCGTCTTGCTGTTTATCGTCGTAACATTGACTGGTTCAATTTCTGGTTGAGAGGCGTTGAAGATGATGTTCCGGAAAAGGCGGTCCAATATGAACACTGGCGAAAAATGCGTGCCGAATTCCGCGCGCAGAAAACGAAACTGAAGCCGCGTTTTGGCTCTATTTCGGGTCTTCTGCCATGCAGTTCCGATAAGTAAGACGATTGAAGACATGATTTTGCCGCAATAACCGAGCTAAGAATATATAAACACTGAGATGTTTGCCTAGGTGTCGCCGGCGGGCAACATCAGCCGTAATGGGAGTTGCCAGATTGCGCGCAAGAGCTTCTAATATTCTGCTATCAAGTGTTTCAATCGGCCTGGCGTTCTCTTCTGGCAAACGAGATGAGCGACATAAACAAAAAAGAAGCAACGGAGAGTGTGTTGCTGCCGACCTCGGTACGCGCGCTTTTTGTCCGCTATCGCGCGGAACTCATGACCTTTGCTCGGAGGCGCGTGGGCAAAGGTCCGCCAGAGCCGGAAGATTTGCTCCAACAAGCTTTTGCCAATTTCGCCGGTGTGGAGGACCCCGCATCCGTCAAAAATCCGCGGGCGTTTCTTTATCGCACTATCGCTAATCTCATCACGGATTACCGAAAAAGCAGCCACCATAATCAAAAGCTTGATGTGGATGATGCAGAACTCGAGGATTTGTTTCAGCATCATGATGAAATCAGTCCCGAAATCGTCTTACTCGATAGGGAGCGTTTTTTCCGGGTCGAGGCTGCAATACGCGCTTTGCCCCGTCGGCAGAGGCGTTTTCTACTCCTCAGCCGCCTTGAAGGGATGAGTTTAACGGAGATTGCGCGGCGCAATGGCGTCTCGATTTCGACCGCGAGACGCGAAGTTGAGGCTGCGATCGGCGTTTGCCGTGAAGCCGTCCGCCAATTGATGACAAATGATGGATAACCAACGTCATAACGGACAGCCAGTCCGAGAGACCGTGATGCGAATCGGCGCAGAGGCCGACAGCTGGCATGCGCGAATCAATGAAGGGCCGCTAACCCCTGATGAAGCACGCGCCTTTAACGAATGGCTCGCTGCCGATCCGGAACACGAACGCCAATATCGCTGCGGGCAGATGGCGCTGCGCGAAGTTCTGCTAATGCGCGGTGAGCGCGATCTCGAGGACCTGATGCGTCCGACAGTTTATGAGCGCATAAACAGCGCGCTTTATGATGCGGGTCAATGGCTTCAGACTCAATCTGCTGGACGGATTGCTCGTGCTGGGTTCGTGACTGCGGCTGTCAGTTCGATCCTGCTCGTTTCATTCTTTGCGGTTCAACTGGGGTTCGGTCCTGAACAAATGCGGATATCAGCACCTGCGTCGCCGGCAGAACCGCTTTATGAGACGAAAATTGCAGAAATTCGCGACGTCACATTGTCGGACGGCAGCATCGTGACGCTAGGCGCCGCGTCAGGAGTCGACGTGCTGTTCACGCAAAATGAACGGCGCGTCGTGCTATCCGAAGGCGAGGCGTTTTTTCAAGTTGAGAAGGATCCGGACCGGCCGTTCATCGTTGTCGCCGACAACATGCTGGTGCGGGTGTTGGGCACGAAATTCGATGTTAATCTCGGCGCCAAGGCCGTTGGAATTTCAGTTCTTGAAGGCCGCGTCGAGGTGATCCGGCCCGAAGGCGACAGTGGGGTCATGCGCGACAGCGACATAAAGCATGTGTTGACCGCAGGCCAGAAAGTCGCAGCTGCAAAGCAGGGGCGCGTCCAGCCTGTGGAGACTGTCGACGTGGAGAATGTCGCCGCATGGCGGCGCGGCGAGTTGGTCTGGGTCGATACGCCTGTGCGCGACATTATCGCCGATCTCAATCGATATTCGCCGTCGAAGATCGTCCTCGCTAATAGCGAAATCGGCGATCTCGGCTACACGCTCGCGCTCCAGGCTGACGATGTATCGCGCGGTGTCCGGCTGCTGGCGTCGTCGCTTGGCCTCGAAGCGAAAGAGCGCCCCAATGGCGATATTGTTCTGCGATAATGGCCGCTTCCGTGAAGCGCTGGATCCGTACTTGTTTCGTGTTCTGAGTTGCATGGACACAACGCGATCGCGATTCGCGAAATTATTAACAAACTCTGCGGCAAATATTTTCTTTCGTTCGTCTCACTTTATGGAAGGCGGATTCAGGGCGATGGCGCCTAAGGGGATCGGGGGCCTTCAGTGATTGAACCATTGGAGAGACGAAAACATCATGTCACGTAAAAGTAATTTATTCGCCGCGCGCCGCATGCTCGGCGCCGCGTCTGCGCTCGCCATCCTTATGACCATCTCCGCACCGGTCTGCGCCGAGGAACAGGCGGCCCAATTCGACATTCCGTCTCAACCGCTTTCCGAAGCGCTAGCTGAGTTTTCGCGCCAGTCAAAGATTAATGTTGTTGCCCCGTCATCGCTCACTCGCGACAAGGTCTCGAACGCTGTTGTCGGCGAAATGGAGCCGGAAAAGGCGCTTGAAACGCTTATTGGCGACGCTTCCTTCAGCATACGTACGGAAGATGACGGTTCACTCATCCTGGCGCAGGCAACAGCCGATGCTCAGAAAGGTCGCCTTTTTCGCGTGGCTCAAACGGTTCCTCGAGAAGCTAGGGCTGTAGAAGATATCTCAAGTGAGCGAATTGAGAACCAGGAGACGCAGGACTCCGTAGTCGTGACCGGTACGCGGATTAAGGGCATCAAAGACCAGTTCTCACCCGTGACTCAAATCGGTAGAGAAGACATGGAGTTAGCCGGCAATGAGACTATTGCGGATGTGCTAGATGATCTCCCCCAAAATTTCGGGGGCGGGATCGCTCAGGATGCTGCAACGTCTATTAATGGGCCCGGCGGAGCCAGCGTGAACTTGCGCGGCTTGGGTAATGAATCAACTCTTGTTCTGCTGAATGGCCGGCGGTTAGCGCCAGGCGGCCTGAGAGGTTCTTACGTAGATATTTCTTCGATCCCGTCGGCTGCTATCGATCGAATAGAAGTAATGTCAGACGGCGCCTCTGCAATCTATGGCTCTGATGCGGTCGCAGGTGTTGTTAACATTATCTTGCGTGATGATTTTAGCGGCGCCGAGAGTCGACTCAATCTCAGCACCTTAACGGAGGGCGGTGGAAATACGATCAAAGCTGGCCAAACTTTCGGATGGAGCGATGACCGGGCGCACGCTCTTGTTTCCTATGAATATTCTTCCGAAGATAATCTTGATGTAAAAGAAAAAGCGTTTTCCGAAAATACTCAGGGGCCGTATTACCTATTGCCGTACAACCAAAAACATAGCGTATTCTCGTCTGGCGGCGCTAAACTAACAGATCGGATGCGCGTGGCGGCTGATGGATATTATAGTAAAAGAAAATCAAAATCCTTTGAAACCAGCGGGAGCGCTGCAGATACGCTATACTGGGAAGGAGATCTTGAGCAATACGGAGCCTCTGCTAGCATACATTTTGATCTTACCGAGGAGTGGGCTGCCGATTTGTCTGGTGCTTATTCCTGGAACGGCCATACCACAGAAGCGCTGTATCGAATCCCAACATCGCTATTAGGGACCAGCGCCGATTCCAAGTCGGAAATTATTTCCGTGGATGGTTCCCTGGGCGGCCCGCTATTTAATCTGACAGACGAGGCTGTAAGGGTCGTCGTTGGAGGTCATTTTCGAACAGAAGCAGCAGATCAACTATACTCCTACATATTGTCAGGCGGAAACCAGACAGCTCTTGACGTTGAGCAAAACAGAGACGTTTTTGCTTTTTTTGGAGAAATTTATGCGCCGCTTGTTTCTGAGGGAGACAGTGTACCCGGAATCAAGCGTTTAGCTGTTACCGCTGCTGTGAGGCGCGAAGATTACAATGATGTGGGCTCATCTATTGATCCTAGAGTAGGGGCGGTCTGGTCTCCATTTGAAGGGCTTAGCGTCAGGGGTACTTGGGGGACTGCATTTCGCGCGCCCCGGCTCGAACAGCTTCGGGACATTTTGCAGGCGGCAATTCTGGGAGTTTATGTCGACCCAGAAACGCCTATGACCGAACAGGTGGCGCTTGTTCTTTCCGGGCAAACGTCGAACCTTAAACCAGAGCAGGCCGAAACATGGACAGTAGGAATGGATTTTTCGCCTACTTGGCTCGACGGGTTCAATTTTCGAGGCACATACTTCGATATTGCTTACACGGGACGTATTGGAATTCCGTCTTCCCGGCTTAATGCAAGTTTTCAATTTACCGACTTTACAGGCATCCCGGTTGAAAATCTCAGCGTGGCGGACGTGCAGGGATACGTGAATTCTGCCGACCGGTTCATAAATTATGCGGACTATTTTCCGTCGCTAGGTTCATTAGTGATTGAAGATGTCGAGGTAATTCTAGACAGGCGCCCTCAAAACTTGAGTTCCGCTGACGTGGCGGGATTTGATCTGGAAGCGTCATATGACTTTTCATCGTCAGTTGGCGACGTGGCGGTTTTTGTTAATTCCACGATTTTGACTGCATATGAGCAACGTGTTTCTCCTTCGACGCCTTTGGATGATACGCTAGATACCTTTGCTAATCCGCTTGATTTCAGGCTTAAGGGTGGCGTGCAATGGCGTACAAATCCTGTTACCGCGGCCGTTTATATCAATTATGCTGATGATTACTTGGACGACGAAGCATTGGATGGCGGCGTCAAGGTCGGTTCATGGACAACAATGGATGCATCTGTCCGGGTAAGTCTCGGAGAGATGATGAAATCCAATTTTGCAAATGAAACGTATCTTACCCTAAGTGCGTCGAACATCTTTGACAAAGCTCCTCCAATGATTGGCGGCCGCCCGCCCTTGAGCGGCGTCATTTATGATCGCGCCAATGCGGATCCGTCAGGACGAAGAATAGGGTTGCTGTTAACAAAGCGCTGGTAACGGCGATCCCTGCATTAAGAGGGCGGTTCAGATACGGAGTGCGTATCTGGATCGCTCAAACATTTTCAACCGTATCAATTTTGGCGAAGATCGTGGTTTCCTTATTCCGAGGTCTCATTGGGGTCGTATTTGCGCTGGCCAATGCGGGCGCCTCAATGGCTGAGCCCCATAAGTTATCTCTTGATGACATGATGAAGGTGGAAGGTTTGGGTAGGGCGGCCAGCGATCCAACAGGACATTGGTTTGTTTACGAACGCTTGCGCCCCTACGGTCAATTGCCAGATTACACTTTCGGCGCCTATGCGTTTAGGAAGTCCGGTCATCAACTTTGGCGATATGATTTAGACAAAGGGGGTGATGCCGCACTTTTACCCGGTTTGGATCAGGAATTTTATAATTATCTCCAGGGTTTCTCACCCTCCGGGCGCTTTTTGGCACTTTTTCAGTATCGCTTTGGCGCAATATCCATAGCCGCTTACGATATGATCCGAGAGAAGAGCGTGGTGTTTGATCAGACACCGGCGTTAAGCCGCAGCGGCGAGCATGATCCCGTTTGGATATCCAAGGATGAGCTCGTATTTGCAGCTCTGCCGAAAGGCGAGCAGCCGATATCAACAAGCGTGCGGGCATACACGGGTAAGGCGCTTACGCTCGCATGGGACAATGCGTGGCGAGGCAGGATTGCTACCGCGGACGAAGTGCGTTCGACTTTTGAAGATCAATCCAACGAACAGGAAGTTGGTGTCCTCGTGCGCGCCAACGCACGCACCGGCAAGGTCAAAACTCTCGCCAGGGGGCTGTTTGCTGACCTCAGGGTGTCGCCGGACACGCGCTATTTGGCGGGCCTTGCTGTCTCAAAGCCGCGCTCGGCAGATTCCAGCAAACTGATTGTGGCTGACTCGCGCCGCTATCGTTTGACGGTTTTTGATTTGAATACCGGCGAGGCCCGGCCGGTAGCGCCCAAAATTGAATTCTTTCCTTATTCGATCGCCTGGGCGCCCGACAGCGAGCGTGTCGCCGCCTTTGGTTGGGCGTCGAGTGAAGGGCCGCGCAGTGGCGGATTTTATGTGATAGATGTAAAAAATGGCGCAGCGACCCGGTATGACCATAAGGGCCTCGACCTGGTTTCCGAACGGGAGCGCGGCTGGCTGCAGCGCCCGGAACGCACCGCATTTCTTGGAAACAATCTCCTCGTATTCGCACGTCGAATTCCAGAAAATGAGAGGCAAGATCCGCGCTTCACTTTTCAAAATACATGGCCAACCAATCTTTCGAAGCCGGACTGGTATCTCTTGCGCCCTGACGGTACGTCGGAAAACCTCTCAAAGGACCTCCCTGGAATATCAGGTATTCCTGTCGGTGCAGGGGACGGGCATGTCACTGTGTGGGCGGAGAATGGAGTCTACCGTTTTTATGAAAACGGCAGTCGTCTATTGCTGACGCCAGAAATACCCGGCCGCTTCCGGTTTGTTTCTGCGGACAGCTTTACAAGCAGGAGCGGTTTGATCCGTCCCGAATTTGAAGAAAAAGCGTTGTTTACCGTAAACAACGCCGGGTCAAAAAAGACCGTGATGGTTGATCTGCGAAATGGCCATGAAGGCGATGTTGTGATTGTCGACGCTCCATCAGCGGATGCGGCGCCGATGGCGGGTAGTCTTGCCGCAGGCGCTGTTCTATTTGATGTTGAAGAGGGCTCGGTTTCACGTCTCTTGGTTGCAAGAGCTGAGGATCAAAGGCGGCCGCATACTATCGCCAGTGTAAATACTCATCTTGCCGAGGTTGATCTGGGCGCCTGGAAAACGGTCTCATATGAGATTGACGATCCGCAGGGCATTCTTCCCTCGCACGTTGTTGAAAGCTGCGTTTTGCTGCCGCCGGGATACGATGGCGAGGTCTTACCGGCAATCGTGAATGTTTATCCGGGAGTGGAGCCGAGCTGTACAAGCGAGCCTCCAAAGATCTCCTATCCTGATCCCTATTCGCCTTACTTATGGGCCGGCAAGGGATACGCCTACGCGCGCCTTGCAACACCGAGACAGTTGATACGCACCAATGACGGCCCGATAGCCGGCTTGGATGAGGTAATTGAGGCGGGCGCGAATGCACTTGTAAAAGCAGGAATCACCGCCCCAGAGCGCATGGTGCTAGATGGATCGAGTCAGGGTGGCGTGTCTGCACTGTATGTGGCTGCTCACTCCAATCGATTTAAGGGGGTTATTGCGAGGAATAGCTGGGCGGATTTTTTTAGTCACTATTTTGGCGCTCAGGGCATCGCTAGGTACGAATATGGAGAGGAGTATTTTAACACGAGTGCTCTTCGGTATGACTCGATCAGCGGGTCCGATTTCGGGATCGGGCGACAGCCATTCGAAGACCCGGAAGTCTACTATAAAAATAGTCCGGTCTTTCTTGCGCCGCAGATCGACATGCCTGTTCTGCTTATTCATTCAGATATGGATTTCTTCGATATTTCCCAATTCGATGAAATGTTCGGGGCATTGAAGCGCTCTGGAAAAGATGTGCGGTACGTTCGTTATTGGGGTGAAGGCCATTTACTCTCAAGCCCAGCGAATATTCGTGATATGTGGGAACGAACAGACGCCTTTTTGAAGGATAACGGCGTCACTCCCTAGCAATATTATGGATTATTTATCTTCAATTGATGCTGGTGCGGATGGTCTCCATCTGGCTGAGTAAGGCTCGATTTTATATTTTCCGATGCAACTTGGTCGAAGTTTTCTCGCGCGCTACTGCGCTCATCCTTACAAAGTTTCCATAGGGCGACGCTTTTGAATTTTCGACCTCGGAAGGTCCGTTATTCTTGAGGTCGAGCACTATACGCGGGAATTCTTTCAAGCAGCCAGATAAATTCGTGGGCGGGATAATTAGTATGGTCGTCACCGACTGCGATCCAGATGCGGATCGATTGTCACTGATCGCTGGTAAGGCCATATATTCAAATAGATATACATCTACATGCTTGTATGTTCTTTGATGGATGATACCGGCTAAGTTATGTTTTCAATTCTTTATTATTGCTTAGGGGGAGCTTTCGGACGTTATCTTTGCGGTATGCGATTCACGTGCCGTCGACCGATGCGCCAGCCTTCGTGTTCGAGCAGCTAGAGAATGTGGCAATGGCGACGGCGGTCGAACTTTGAGGCTCGATGGATGATCGTTTATGAAGCGACATTTGACGGCTTCGCTTTCTCATCCAGCGCCAAGCTTCTTGAATTCAGATCCGGCGATGCAGAAAGCCTACAACGCGAAAAACCCCGTAATTTCCGAGCCCAAAAGGCTATTTATGGGAAATTTCTGAGAAAAAATATAGTATAGAGAAGTATTGATTGAGCATAATTTTTGGAATACATCTCTATCGGAAGGTGTAATTGTGCGCCGCGCGACCGGCTCTTGAAAAGACGGTGATATAGAGCGGCGCGAAAGCATCGGGCTTGGGTGCGACTATCAGCGGAAACTACTTTGCCCGGCGGTTGCCCCCGCGAGCATTCTTACTGGTGAGCGATTTTATGAGCATTTTCAGTGGGTCGGCTGAAGGCGATTTGGTAATTGTATTCACGCGGCAAATGAATGTCCGGTTTAATAGATGTTTCAAGCTGATCACCTTAGTGCGCAGCGGTTTATTGTTTCGCGAGCGTTTTGCAGATGACCCGTGAGGTTGAATATTTCCAGGACGGCAAGACGCTGAGCGAAGAGGAGCGCGCCGCGATCGAATGGCATATGCAGCTGCTTCGCGGCGACGCGTCAGCACATCTCGAGAAAGAATTCGAGGCCTGGCTCGAGGCGTCTCCTGAAAATACGAAAGTCTACGAAGCGCTTGTACGCCTCTGGGACAAGGTCGAAACGGTTGCGGACGGAGAGCTGAAACGCGCCGCGCCGGCGCCGGACGGCGCCGACCGGGAACGCGCTCCGGCGCCGGCGCGCGTGAGGCCGTTCGGACGGACCTGGCGCACAATGGGGGGCGCCATGGCGCTGGTTTTGCTGGTCATGCTGTTCGTGCAGCTGCCGTTCAATGGCGCGACATACGAAACCGCACTCGGCGAACAGCGCGAGTTTGAGCTTGCGGACGGATCCGTGCTCACCCTGAACACCGCCTCTTCGGCTGAAGTACGGTTGAGAAAAGGGGTGCGGCTCGTGCGACTTCTTGACGGACAGGCGAGCTTCTCCGTCGCGCACGATGAAGGCCGGCCGTTCATCGTTTTTGCTGCGGACAGCGCCGTGATGGCGGTCGGCACCGAATTCGACGTTTTCAAATCCGGCGATGAAGTCAGGGTGACGCTGATTGAAGGCGCCGTTGATGTCGCCGCCGGCCTGTCGGAAAGGCGGGCGGTGCGCGACCTCCCGGCGAAAGAGCGAAGCCCCGATCTCAAGGTCGCGGAGCTTGTCCCGGGCGATCAGATTTTCATTGACGCCGGAGACGGCTCCATGTCGCCGGCGGCGAAAGCCGATATCGACCGTCTCATGGCGTGGCGCGAAGGCAAGGTCAGTTTCCGGAACACGCCCCTGAAGGAAGCGGTCGCAGAGATAAACCGGTATTCGGCGGTGAAAATTCGCCTCGAGGGCGAAGAACTCGGCGAATTGCTGGTGAGCGGCACATTTGGGATTCACAACGCCGACAGTTTCACGAGCGCTGTTGAAACCCTGTTCGGGCTCGACAGCCGCCGGCAGGGACGTTCGATCGTGCTGACGCGCAAGGAAGCCGCCTGAACGCATGTTCTTCGACGCAGCTGGCCGGTTTGGCCCCGGCGCCGAAGATATCAGCCGCCCCGGCCTTTCCGGCCCTTGCATTTGCTTTCCTGAATTGACAAGCCGCGGACTGCGCCTGGCGTCACAGGTTTTTTCTTCATGAAACGGGCAGCCGCCTTCCGGGTCTGCCCTTAAGCCTGCCATGACGAAATCAAATCAATATATTATGGTCTGCGCATTCTTTCTGGTAGAGAGCATTGGAAAGGCGGCGTTAGGGCGCGCCGTCCGCAAGGGGCTTTAATATGCGTGTTTTATCTGCGCCTGGCGGACGGGCCTTTTGGGCGTGTCTTGCGGGAGCGCTGCTATGGACGCAGGCGCATCCGGCGCGCGCAGCCGCCGGGGCCGGTGAAGGCGCGCCCGACCGGGCGATTGTATTTTATATTCCTCCGTCCGGCCTTGACGCCGCGCTCGAAGCCTTTGCGGAACAGACGGGCGCGGAAATCATCTACGCCGACCGGGATATCGCCGGTAAGACAAGCCCCGGCGTCGCGGGGATTCTCGGCGAAACGCAAGCGCTCGACATTCTGATTGCGGGAACAGGCCTCGAATTCGTCAAAAACGAATATGGCGTCATCATCGTCAGGCGCGTTTCCGAACCTGCGCAGGATCGGGCGGCGGCGCCCGCAGCCGACACGTCGCCCGAGGCCGGCATGCGGGAAATCGATGAGCGCTCGCCAGTGGATGAGGTCGTCGCCATCGGGACGAATATTCGCGGCGTGCGAAATCCTGCATCGCCCGTTCACATTCATCGCCGCGAAACCATCGAACGCTCGGGCGCTGCATCGGTGCAGGACTTCGTTCGGCTGCTGCCCCAGAATCTGAATTTCAGCGATACGACGGCGGCCGGCTTCGCCGGTCCGCCATCGGGTTTTGGCGGCGCCGGCGCCGCGATAGACATGCGCGGGCTTGGCGAAGGCGCAACATTGACGCTCGTGAACGGCCGGCGCGTCGCGCCTGGCGGCGAGGGCGCAGGTTTCGTGGACATCTCGTTGCTGCCCCTCTCGGCGATTGAAAGAATCGAGATGGTGACCGACGGCGCGTCGGCGATTTACGGCGCGGACGCCGTGGCGGGCGTTGCTAATTTCGAGCTTGTCGACAGGATAGAGGGCGCGCAAACCGATCTCGCCTTCGGGTCCGTCACCGAAGGCGGCCTGCGCCAGCTCCGGGCGAGCCAGATGGCCGGAACCAAGTGGAGCGGCGGCAATATCTTTGCAGGCTATGAATTCCTTGGCTCGACGAGACTGGATTCGCAGGATCGGAAGATTTCCGCTGGCGCTGCGGATCCGACCGATCTGTCGCCCAAACGCGAACGTCACAGCGTTTTCGCCGGCGCGAGCGCGGCGCTTAGCCCAGATCTTGATGTCGAGATCTTCGGCCTATACTCGGATCGCGAGGTCAGCTTTCGACTTTCCGACAACCTGTTCGGCGCGGGCGAGGAAACCACGTCGGCCCGGCTCCTTTTCGGGAATGTCTCGGGAACCTATCATCTGGGGCGCGGCTGGGCGGCGAGTTTTTCGGCGAATTATTCCCGCAACGAGACCGCCGGCGCCCGTCTTGCTGCGAGCGCGCCTCCTTTCGATGTGGACGCCCGTTCGGCGATGACGGTCGCGGAGCTAATGGCCGAAGGACCGGTCTTCGCCGCGCCAGGCGGCGATGTCCGTCTCGCGGCGGGTTTCCAGTTTCGGTCCGAGCGTTTCCTGCGCTCTACCATGAGCGTGACGCAGGAGCGGACCAGCCGGGACCGTCGCGCCTATGCGGGCTTTGCCGAATTATATGTTCCCGTTTTCGGCGAGCCGAATGCGCGATCCGGTCTTGAAGAGCTGACATTGACCGCTGCGGCGCGGATCGAACGTTTCAGTGATTTCGGCGAAACAGTGAATCCAAAAGTCGGTCTGCGTTATGCGCCGTCCGAAGAAATCCGGTTTCGCGGGACATTCGGAACATCCTTCCAGGCGCCGGGCCTTTATGATTTGGGCCGCAATCGGACCGTTCAACCCTTGCCGGGCGCGCTTTTTGTCCCCGATCCGGATGCGCTCGGGGCGCCGCCGGACGTTCTAGTGTTGTCCGGGGGCAATCCCGATCTTGATCCTGAAAATGCGACGACCTGGACCGCCGGCGCCGATTTCGGATCGTTCGGCGCGCCGGGATTTGCAGCCGCGCTCACCTATTACGACATAAAATTCAAGAACCGCATCGGAACGCCGGGCGTCGCGCTCAATCAGGCGCTTGCGACACCCGAGGCCTTCGGCGGCGCGGTAACGATCGATCCTGCATTGGAGCAAGTGCAGCCATATTATGTAAGCAGCGAATTTAGCAATCCCTTCGGGATCTCGGCGGACGCAATCGGGGCGATTGTCGATTATGGTCTGGCGAACACGGCTTCGACGAAGGTGAGCGGCGTCGATCTCAAACTTGGCTACGAAGCCGATATCGGCGCCGGCGCGCTAAGCGCCGGCCTCGATGCGAGCTATATGTTCGATTACAATTTCCAGGCGAATAGCGCCCAGGATCGTGTCTCCCTGCTCGACACTGTTTTCCATCCCCCCGATTTGCGTTTTCGGGCCAATGCAGGTTTTGGCAGCGGCGCCTTTAGCGCGGCTTTCTATGTGAATTATGTCGATTCCTATGAGAGCTTCGAGACGGGTGTTCGAGAACAGGTCGCATCATGGACGACCGTCGATCTGGGCCTGACCTATGACGGCGGAGACGCCGCATCCAGCCAAAGGCGGAAGGGTCTTTCCGTCAATCTCTACGTGGCGAATCTGTTCGACGAGCCGCCGCCTTTTGTGGATCTGGGTCTCGGTCTCGGCTTGAGTTTCGACGGCGTCAACGCCAATGCAACCGGCCGCTTTATTTCGATCGGCGTTTCGAAATCCTGGTGAGCCGGGAGGGGTCGCAAGGCCCCGCGCCTCATTCTCGATCGCGCGTTCCACTGCGCGAAATTGCCGAATGAAATAATTCCGGAAAAACGCCGGCGCGCCATGAGCGGCGCGCCGGACTGTTCCGATTGGGGGGCTAGATGAACCGCCCGACCCAATCGATTAGCACCGGCACGCCGATGCCCTTGGTCGCTCTTGTCGCTTTGCCAAGATAGATCATACAAGACTCCTCATTTGCGTCTTCTTTCCTTGGGGGGGAACATCCCCTCAAGAACGATACAGGGTTACGGATGAACGCCGGACCACTATATGGCCCCAATATTATCCGGAACGAAGGGCGAGTTGAAACGTCCGGCCTAAAACAGCCGGCGCATCAGTTGTTTGTGCCCGCATACTGACTGGTTTTCTGCGGTCCCGCAGACTAAAAGGCCGTTCAGGCTGCGCTCATGATATTCCGATGCGCGCGCCGTTCGCTCCATCCCCGCGCCCAGTATTCGACGCCGGTCAAATTCAGAAGGTCGTAAGCATGCCGCGCGACGAACGGCGCATCCGGTTTGAGCGCGCATTCGAGACTTTTGCGATCGACAATGCGCGCCTCCGATAGCGCGCCGTCTATCAGGGCGCTGCGGATGAAGTCGAGATTGTTGCGGCAGAGTTCTTCGTAATATGCGGCCGGCGTCGACTTTCCGAAACGGCGAACGACGTCGCCAGGGAGCATGTCCCGAAACGCCATGCGCGCCAGCGCACGGTCGACGCCGCCATGCGTCATGATCCAGGCGGGGACGCGAAGACAGGCCTCAATGATGGGCTGTTGCAGAAAAGCGTGCACGCGCTCGGCTGAGTAGCCCGTGTCCCAGTGATCGTAATAGTCGACGGCGAAAAAGGCGCAGGAGAGAATCTGAAGATATTTGGCCTTGAGATCGCCGTCGCGGGCGGCGAGGAGAGGGTGCAGCATGGATTTGGCGTCGCAGTCGGCAAGAAAATCGCGATTGACGAATGCCGGAGCGCTAGACCCGTAGAGTCTTTCGAGAACATATGCGCCGCACGGCGCCGGGCGGATCAGCTCCCTTGCCGTGTCCGCGAGCGATTCGGCGAAGGAGACGCGGCCATATCGCGATGCGTGCAGAACGGCTTTAAAGAGGCCGGCGCCGGCGCCGTTTCGGCGCGCATAGTCGAGGGCTGAAAAATTAAAAGCAGGCTGGCAGAAGACATTGTCGCCGCCAATGCCGGTGAACAGGACGTCCGCGCCGTGATCGGCGGCGATGCGGGACGGGTTAGCGGCGAGCCCGATGCAGTCGAACATGCCCGGCGGGCTGGCGAGCCTGATCGATGAGGAAAGCCGGCCGAGATCGGACTGCGGCTTCAGTTCGATTTCGAGATGCGATGCATCACATGCCTGTGCTGTCTGCCGGCTGTAAAAACGCTCCTCGCCGCGAAGCGAGGAGGGAGTGTAGTAATTGAGCGCAATTAGGTTCGGGCGCGGCCGGGCTTTGGCGAGGCAGGCAAGGGCGATCGACGAGTCGAGGCCGCCGAGAGCGACGGCGGCGCTGTCATGACCGCGCGTCAGCGCACTGATCGTTTTTACGACAGTGTTTTTCAGGATATCCGCAGCGGTGTTCACATCCGTTGCAACGACGTCCTCTGCAACTGCAAACGGGTCCCAGATGAAGCGCCGCGAAAACCCGCCGGGATGAAACGTCCAGCATTCGCCCGGCAGGACTTCGCTGACTTCATTTAGCCCGGTTTCGGTTTTCTGCAGCTGCGGCGTCAGAAAGTTCGCCGCCAAATAACGCCAGTTGACGGAAAAGGGGAGGAAATCGAGATCGGCGGCGTCCTGCATGTCTGAAAAGAAGAGGCGCAATTGCCGGCAATAGGCTGCGAAACAGGGCATGGCCCCGGTCGGATCGCGCACGATATGAAACGCGCGCCCATCGTTATCGCGCAGAAAGGCGGCGTAGCGACCCCAATAGCCATCGGCAAGAGCCTGCCCTCTGCTGGCGATCAGCTTGCGGGCCTCGTGCGCGCAAAGCGCGCCGTCGACCGGCGAATAATCGTTCCGATGAAGCCGCCCGAGGACGGCGCCGCCATTGTCAGGCAAAAGGAGCGTTCCCGTTCGTGCCGGCAGCGCGCCGCTGTCGAACACCGAGACGCCGTCGGCGCGCCAGGCATGGCGCCAGTCCCGCGCCGGAGATATCTTAAAGAGGCGTTCGAGCGCGCGCGCCTCGCTTGCCGCGGTTTCATCGAGTGGATCCCAGACTGCTGCGAAATAGCGATACATGGAGGTTTCCCCGATGAGCGTGTTAAACGGTCAGAATTCTCGTATGGGGCGCGACTGCATAGACGAAATCGTCGAGCACGAGGTCTTCATGCTGCAGCCAGGCATGGGCGCCGAATTCATCGAGGCGAACCCCAATGCAGAACTCCGTCTTGAAACCGTGCGCTGCAAGAAACGTCGCCAGCGCAAGCGAATTGATGAGGCACGCATCGGTTCCGCGTGCGGCGAGCGGCTTTAAGAGCCTGAACATCTCGATCAGCTCTTTAAGGCGCGTTAGTCCGCCATTTCCGGTGGGCGTGTTCGCGAGCCGTTGCTTGCAGCGTTTGAGGTAATTGACAGAATGTTCGAGGCCGAACAGGCGCAGCCGGATATTTGCGGAAGCGTAAGCGCCAAGAAAAGCTGCGACATGGGCGGCTTTCAGTTTCGGACGCTCATCGGGCAGCAAGCCTGGCGCTTCGCGCAGGTCAGGTGGCCCGTCGATCGGCTGGAACGGCTTTCCGACGCTGGCATTCGCAGTGAGTATCTTCTCCTCAATCAGCCCGGCGATTTCCGGGTCCTCGATGAGGGCTTTCCGATGCTCCGCTTCGGGCGCAGCGTCGTCCGCAGTATCCGGCGCTTCGGTTGCGAGCAGCGCACGAACGCGGCGAGAGGCTTCTGTGTTCAGACCAAAGTAACGGTCTTTCTTTACGTCGAGAAAGACCAGCGAGCCGCCAACCATGCAGGTGAAAATATGCGGGCTCAGATAGAGCGCTGGTCGGGAAGAGCAGCTTTTGCTTTGCCGCGCATTCATGTCTCTTGCCTGGAACTATTTGCATTCATCAACGTTCCAAATAGGCAATGCCACGCGGCGCAGGCTTGCACTATATATACAATATAGAGCCGGAATATCGGCGCGCGCTTAAGCATTTGCGCGGCGCGAAGCATTCGCGGGCGCTGATTTGTCTTTCGAAAAAACGCCGACTTCGGCGGACCCGCGCCGTTCAGGCGCCGATAAAATGCAGGGCGTGGCAAACGGTTTGCGCGCCTGTCTTTGCCCGCCGCGAGTTTACCGCGCCGTGCGAACGCGCGATCTGGCGAGGCTGCGGAAAAGGCCCGGCAGCCACTCCCGCAACTCCAGGAAATACGCTGAAAGAGCCGTTCCGACCGCCGGGAAGTCCAGACTCGAATAGGCTTCAAAAACCCTTAGGAGAGCCTTGTTCGGATCGCCAAAGGCTTCATAGGTTTTCCACCGCGCGTGGAGCGTTCGGTCATTCAGGTTCGAAACGAGCCGGATCAGGTCTTCGTTTCCCGATTGCCGCGCAAGATGATGAAAGAGATCGCTGGCGAGGCCGGCGACTGCATCGGGGCGGTCGCGCACGGCGTCCTCAAACTCGCGTTTGAAGTCCGGAGGTTTGAGCGGGCCGGGACCGGCTGTGCGTTCCGCTGCTCTTGAGGCGGACCAGCCCAGCAACAATTCCAGGAGATCGTAAAGATCGGAAAGTTCGGTTTGAGAAAGCGGCTTTGCGAAGAATCCCGCATTGGGAATATCCTGGACGAATCGCTCGGCGGTGAGCCGCGCCAGCGCTTCTCGCACCGGCGTGGCGCTGACAAAGAGCTGATCGGCCAGTTTTTCAATAACGATGCGTCGTCCTACGGGAAATTCATAGCGGATTAGCCGGGATTTAATCCGTTCATAAACGCCATTGGGGGAGTTTTCAGCGGGGATTCTTTTATGGGGGAGGGTGTGCGACATTGCGCCTGTCCTATGCATCAGTTTCGCCTTGTGTGAGGTTCGCCGCCGCGCCATACGCGGGACCGGAAAGCGGCATCTTTAATGAAACAGACTGCCCCTTTTCCAGTATTCTTCACCAATTGTCCTTGTCCGGTATGTTTTGGCGCAATAATGCGGCCTTCAATTTGATCAGGCGGTTAGATCCGGTCGGAAGCGCTATTGTCTTGTGGAAATGGGGACCATTGACGGCCGGAGCTGTCCGGAAATTAGGACACAGTGCGGCGGCAGTCCGTCGGCGACAAAGTCCGCCCCCAAAAAAGCTGCAGAAATGCTTAGATTGTTCAATTGCGCCGGGACCGCAATTGTTGCGGCAAGCAACAAAAGACGGCGCGCAAAAAACCAGATTGGAAAACAAGAAGGCGGCTAGTGGAGCTTGAAGGAGCCCTTCGGAAACAGGTGGGCGTAAATCTCCTCCAGCCCGCCTTCTGTCTCGGCCTCCGCGTCCTCGCGATCGGATCTTAAATGATCCTCATATTGCGCGTCCGCATCGGCCGGCGCGCCTTCGAAATTCGAAAGCCGCTTCAGATCGTAATAGACCGAAAGGGGAAACATGTCGTCATAGCAGATTTCGCCGGCTTCATCGGGGTCGAAACTTTCCATGCGCCACACATAGATCTTTTCGAAGATTTCGCTGACGGTATTCGAATGACGCCGCGCGATCTCGCGGGTTATTTTTTCGCGCTCGGCGTTCGTTTTTGCAAATTCCACTTCGTCGGCCGCAGTCTGGCAGGCCTGGACGAGCGTCAGATATTTCAGGAATTCTTTTGACGGCTTGTAAGCCCCCGGCTTGCGGCGCTCCCGCCCGCGCGGACGGGATGATTTCCTGGATTTATCCGACATGACGATCACCTCGGCCATCAGTCGCAAGGCCGCCTGCCGCTTTTTCGTTGCGGCGATGAACCAGATGAAACGCATAGTCGGTCATAATATCGCCGGTCGCCGGCCGGGCGCGCCTTGGTCTGAATCGCTTTGAGGCATTCAAACCCGTTGCGTCCGGTTCGCAGCCTTTCTCCTCTCCTCCTGCGCACAGCACGCGACTATAGCCGCTTATCCCGCTGACGCGCCCCTTTCGGGTCAGTTTGACTGATTACCCCTCACGGTCAACTCCGCATTCTATTGGCCAGCGGCGGGCTAATCAAATCCGGCGCGCAACGCCGGGGACAGGAGTAAAAATCGGCTGAAAATGGTGGCTTTCGGCCGCGTTATCCGCTGAAGGCGGGCGACTGCCCCAGCGCCGCCGGGCGCCAGGAACAACGCCCGAATGGCGATTCCCAATAAAGTTTACGGAAAATTGCGAGATTGCCGGACAAGTCGGAACCCGCCATAATAGCCCGCAGATTAGTCACAATCGCCTCAAGTCTTGAGGCGGGCGCTTATTTGGAAAGGATCGCCCATGTCAGGGAAAGGCTCGCCCCCGGATTCAAACGAAGACGCCCTCCGGCTCGCAGGCAATATCGTCGCCGCCTATGTGGGTAACAACAAGGTCGGCTCTGACGACCTGCCGTCGATCCTGCAGGAAGTCTTTGAAGCGGTAAACGGCCTGTCCGAAGGCGGGCAAGGGTTTCCCAGCAACCGCCAACCGGCGGTGCCCGTGAACAAATCGGTGACCGCCGACTATATAATTTGCCTGGAAGACGGCAAGAAACTGAAAATGCTGAAGCGCTATCTGCGCACGCATTACAATATGTCGCCCGAAGAATACCGGCGTAAATGGAAGCTGCCGGCGGATTATCCCATGACGGCCCCGAATTACGCCAAGAGGCGTTCAAAGCTCGCCAAGGATATCGGGCTCGGCACGGCGAGCGTTTCCAAGAAGAAGCGGCCCGCAGCCAAAACAAAAACCAGGGCCAAACGCAAAACCGCCGCGCGCTGAAGTCGGGCGGCGGCGGATCAGCCTTCAGGGCCGCGCCGCCATTTGTCATGACGTTCGGGTGGCGGGCTGAGGTAATTGTAAACCCTGTTCCAGATCTGCTCACGCACGCCGGGCGCATGGGAAATGCAGAACAGAAGCTTTTTCCGGCATACGGCGAGTGCGCCGCTGCTCCCATATTTCGCTGTAAGACGCGTCGCCCAGCGTCGCGCAATGCTTTCGACGCGCCGCCGTTTGCGCAGGCGAGCTGCTGGCGAAAGGTTGGCGAGTCGCCGGCTCAGCGATTTCCGGTCAGGAAATTGCGTTATCACGCCCATCTATTGGCTCCTCCTGCGATCTCATGTGCGGCGCGGGCTCGCGCCCGCAGGCGAAATGCGAAACGGCGCTTTTGGGAACAGCTGAATTCGAAGGCGCCGCTGAGAACGGCCTTTCGAGCCCGGACATCCGCCCTGTTCGCCGAATTCCAATAACGGTTTTTGCCCACTAAATATATTCCAAATATATTGTAACATAGTTTGGATTTCCTTTCGCTCTTAATAAGAAAAACATACCGGATAAATTACAATTCCTGAAAACGCCCAGTCTGCTGGCGCTTCACTCAACTGGTTCTCAGGACTGCCCGGAACAATGACATGGTGCGCATTCTTGTCGCCATCGCCGATTCGCAAATGCGCCAGCAGGTCCTCGACATGCTGTCCGGATCTTCCTGTGAGGCGCAATGGGCTGGCGATGGCTGGTCGGCGCTTCATTCTGCGCGCCGCGATTCATACGATCGGGTCATTTTCGACCTGGCGCTGGCGCTAGGGGACGGGCCAGATGTCGTGAGAAAGATTGAGGAGGCGACGGCGCCGGCGGCGTTCCTCATGCTTCTCGCTAGCGGTTATTCTCCTGATGCAGATCGCGTCCGAAGGTTGGCCGGGATAAAGCAAGCGGCGCGATTTCTTCGCGCCCCATTCACATCGGATGAACTGGCGAGCGCGGCCGGCTTGCAGCGGCGAATCTGACGGCGCCCCCTTGAATGCATAAAACAAAAGTATAGTGTACTAATATATGTTAAATATATTTATTCATTATTATGTCACGGTCGTTGACTTTGAAATTTACTAGAACCTATATGGATGATTGGAAATAAACATTCATATAACCGGGTTCGACTTGTTTCGGTATGATTGACGGCGTCGCCGGGCGCCATGGCCGGACTCTGAAAAAGCTCCTTTGGCGGCGCCTGCGCCCCCAGTGCGTCGCGCGTCATGAGGGTGACGCAAGCGCATAAACCGGTGCGTCAGTCCGTGAGGCGGAGAACGCTGCCGGCGGCGGATTTGCGCCGGCGCCGGGCGCGAGAGGTAGTGAGCGGTGAGCAGCAACAGCATTTATGATGGGGTGAAATCACATGTTCTCTCTTTGGCTTCTCCGGCAGAGACCAGAATCCTGGTGGAGCCGCTGGCGACAAAGCTGTTTGTCAGCACCACGCCGGTGCGCGAAGCGCTGATCCGGCTTGCGGCTGAACGCATCGTCAAGGAAGTGCCGAAGGCCGGCTTTTACACGCGGGCGCTAACGGAAGTGGAGACCGGCGGGCTCTACGAGATGCAGGCCCTGATTGTTGATTGGTCCCTCAATTCGCTTGTGAGCGCAAAGGACGTCGCGGGAATGACGTTGCAGGACGGAGCGCGCGGCAAGGGCGCCCATCAGCCGTCAGCGCCGGAGGATCCAGGCGCGGCCATTGAAGAGGTGATGGTGCGCGTCGTCCGCAAAACCGGAAATGAGGACGCAGCGCATATCACCGCCAATATTAATGACCGCACCAGAATGGCCCGCAAGAAAGACGCCGAATTTTTCCCTGCTGCGCGTGAGGCGATGATGCGAGCGCTGCAAGCGCATGGCGCCGGCGAGACCGTCAGCGCTCGCGATGAATTCGCGGCCTATTTCAGCGGTGTCAGACTGCGCCTGCCGGAGCTGCTCCGCATGCTAAGGAGCAGCGTTCATAAATCGCCAGCATGACGCGGCGGTCCGCCGCGCCGCTATGGGCGTTGAAACAAGCGTCGGATTTCGCGTGGCGCGAGTCGGATGGCGCCGTCAAGATGCGCCTGGCGGCGACAATCGCGCTCGCCCTTTGCGGCGCGCTTCTCTCCGGCCTGTCGCCCGTGCTTTTGAAATACGCCGTTGATGGCCTGGAACCCTCCACGCCGACGGGAGACGGCGCAGGCAACGCGAGCGGCGCCCTGTTGCTCGTTCTCCTTTATGTCGCCGCTTTACTGGCGGCGCGCTTGCTGGCGGAATTGCGTGCGCGCCTGATCGGCGAGGCGGACCAGCGCCTGCAGCGCCGGCTCGCAGCGCGCCTCATATCGCATGTGATCGATCTTCCGCTTTCTTTTCACCTCCGACGCAGGACAGGAGCGCTCACCCAGACTCTGGCGCAGGGACTTGCCGGTTATCGCGTGCTTATTCATCATTCGGCGCAGACAATCATTCCGGTTTTTGCTGAAACGCTCATCGTCGCGGGCGTCCTTGTTTCGCGGCTTCCGCCTGAATTCCTCATCATTCTCGCGGTTTCGCTCGCCGCCTATCTCGGCCAGTTCGCGCTCGCGGCCGCCCGCATCGTCGGGCCGGCGCGCGCGGCCGCCGCCAGTCAACTCGACATGTCCGCCGCCATGACCGACAGTCTCATAAACGCGGAAACCGTTAAATCCCTCGCCGCGGAAGAGCGCATCGCATCGCGCTTTGATCGCGTGCTCGCTGAAAATGAAGAGCGGTGGCGGCGGTTTTACAGGCGCAAATCCCGCTATGGCGGCCTCGCCGCCGGTGTTTTTGCCGCCTCCCTTGGCGCGTCCCTCGGGCTCGCCGCTTTTCGCGTCGGCCAGGATGTCATGAGCATCGGCGATTTCGTGATGATGAACGCCTATATGCTGCAGCTCATGCGGCCGGTCGAGATGCTGGGCGCCAGCTTCCGGGAAATCCTTCAGGCCGCGGCCAATCTTGAACGCATGATGGCTCTGGCGCGAGAGGCGCCGGAGCCGGATGTCTCTCCCGCCGCGCCCGGCGGGGCGGCGCGGCTACTGCCGGGCTGCAGGCTTGAGGTCGAGAAAGTTTCATTTTCCTATGGGGACGGCGCGCCGGTTGTGGACGATGTCAGCTTCACCGCAGAGCCCGGCCGCGTGCTCGCCCTTGTCGGGCCAAGCGGCGCCGGGAAGTCATCCCTCCTGCGGCTTTTGTTGCGATTCTATATGCCCCAGCGCGGCGATATCCGGCTTGGCGGACAGTCGATTGGCGCGCTGGGCCTGAAACAGCTCCGCCAGGCCGTCGCCGTCGTTCCCCAGGACATCGTTCTTTTCGACGACACCATCGCCTTCAATATCGCTCTTGCAAGACCTGGCGCGAGCCATGACGAGATCGAGGCGGCGGCGCGCGCCGCAGGCGTTCATGAGCGGATCGCCGCCATGCCGGACGGTTACGCAACGATTGTCGGCGAGCGCGGGCTCAAATTGTCAGGCGGCGAAAGGCAGCGTTTGTCGATTGCGCGGGCGCTTGTGAAAAGACCGAGACTCCTCGTTCTCGACGAGGCGACGTCATCGCTCGACGCGGTGACGGAAAAAATCGTTCGCCGCAGCCTCATGGCGGGCGCCGCTGAACGCACGACGCTTGTCGTGGCGCATAACCTCGCCATGGCCGCTGGCGCCGATGAAATTCTGGTCATGGCCAAGGGGCGCATTGTGGAGCGCGGTTCGCATCGCGATCTCATCCGCCGCAAAGGTCTTTATGCGCGGTTGTGGCGCGAACAGATGCAATCGGGCGATGAGAAGGCGTGAGGCGCAGCGCCTTTGATGCGTTCTTCGCGGGCCAAGAGGTTTAATATAATCATTTTATAGTGCTGCGAATTCATCGCCGGAACATCTAGCATGGGTCCCGAGATTGAAGCTTTTTCAGCGGGAACCCGGCCGTGACGGAAGCGACAGGCAAAATGCGAGCCGAAAAGCAGTCCGGCGCCCCGGAGCTTTTTCTGACGCCGCAGACATTCACAGCGATGACGGACGGCGTGCTTGTCTTCCTCGACTTAAAGAAAGACAGATATTCCTGTCTTGAACCCCGCTGCTCCGCCGCGGTGGCGGGCCTCTTGGGACTGAACGCTCCACGTGAAGAAGGCGCCGACGAAACGGGCGCTTCAGGCGAAACGCCTGCCGTCGATGAACTCGTGCGGGACCTTCTGGAACGAGGTCTTGTGACGCGCGACGCCCGGAAGGGAAAGCGCGCCGAAATGATTTCCCATACGGCAATGCTTCGAGAGACCCCCGGCTATCTGCCAGGAGAGGGACCCTATATCCAGCTCCGCCATGTCGCAGCTTTTTTCCGCGCGCTCCTTGTCACGAGCCTGCTTCTCGGATTTTCCGATATATCGCATATCGCCGCGCGCATTCGCCGGCGCAGGCGGCGCGAAAAGCCCGCCCGGCGCTGTGACGCGCATGACGAGCGGATCAGAAAACTCATCGAGATTTTTCGGGTGTTGCGTCCTCTAGGCGTCGCCGTCAAAGACCGTTGCCTGTTCAATTCGCTGTTGCTGATCGAGTTTCTGGCGGCGTTCGGCATTTTTCCAGAATGGCGGTTCGGCGTGCGCGTTCACGGGTTTCACGCCCATTGCTGGGTGCAGGAAGGAGAGTTGATATGCGACGACCAGATCCAGAACCTGGCCGCCAGCGCGCCGATCATGTCAGTATGAAGCTGCGCCGGCCGGCGTGAGCGCATACCGATATCTCGCGCTCTTCTGGAGCCCGGAGAACAAGGATGAACAAGATGCGGCGCGGCGTCTTGTCGAAAAGCTCCATCGCGGTTCCCCGTATGAATGGGGTCAAGCTCATGCTTGGGACGGATGCGTGATCTGCCACGCCGGCGAGCGGGAAGGGCGCATCGGGGCGTATCGCTGCCGCGACGGGCAGGGCGTCGTATTAGGCCGTCTGTTCAAACGCGATTTCACGCCGGCGCCGCGCGTATTCGACGCGCTGGAATCTAAACGGTGCGTCGAAACCGAAGGCGAACATCTGGCGCAGACCTATTGGGGCCAGTATGTCGCATTTCTCAATAATCGGCGAACCGGCGAGCGATATATCGCGCGCGATCCGACCGGAGCGATCCCGTGCCTTTATATCTTTTGGGAAGGCGTCACGATTTTCTTTTCCGATATGGAAGACGCCGCGCGCCTCGGGTGTCATTCCTTTTCAGTGAACTGGTCGTTCATCCGGTCCAATATCATGTTTCCCTTCTTTCAGAAGGCGTATACAGGCCTTAATAAAGTGGGCGAGGTCCTGCCTGCCGAAAGCCGCCGCCTTGCGCCGGCGCCGCAAGAACGCAGATTTCTTTGGAACCCCGCAGAGATATCCGGCGCGAATATCCTTGAAGATCCGGACGAGGCCGCGGCGTCGCTGCGCGAGACCGTCAACGGCGCCATCGGCGCGCTGGCGGGTTGTTTTCGGCGCGTCGTCCATAATATTGGCGGGCTCGATTCCGCGATCGCGCTCGCCGCGATGGCGACCGCCCCAAAGCCGCCGGCGATCGCTTGCATCACCAATTTCACATCATCCTTGCGCGGCGATGAGCGAAGATACAGCCGTCAGGTCGCTGAGCGATACGGGGCCGCGCTGACGGAATATCTGCTGGACGCAGAAAAGGTCGATCTGTCCCGAATATTCAGCTGCAATCTCGAAGCCAATCCTCCCGGCGTTTTCGATGGAACCGCGCTGATCGGCGATGAGTCCGCGCTGGCCGAAGACTGGGCGGCCGACGCTCTTTTCAGCGGCGCGGGCGGAGACAATGTATTCTTTCAGGCGCCGCGATATCTCGGCGCCTTGGACTATGCGCGCCGTCATGGCGTGTTCGGCAGGCGCGCGCTCGGCATCGCCTTGCAGAGCGCGCGATATGGACGGGAGTCTTTCCCGAGGGTCCTTGCCGAAATGGCGCGCGAACGCTTCGCCCCGAAGCCCGGATTTGACTATGCGCATGATACGCTCTTGCGTTCGCGCGACTTGCCATGGGTGAACCCGGAATGGTTGGCGGAAACAGACGCGGCAAGCGACTTGCATCCCTTGATTGCTCAGTGCGGCGAGCCGATGAAGGGAAAGATCCATCACATTCTTGGCTGCGCGCTTTTTCCTTACCGTTGCTACGATCTCTGGGACAGGACTCACGCAGCCGAACGGGTCCATGCTTTCTTTCTCCAGCCGATTATCGAGACGTGTCTTCGAATTCCGACCTGGGTCCTCGCCTGCGGCGGGGTCGATCGCGGATTGGCGCGGCTGGCCTTTCAGCACGATCTGCCATGGGGCGTCGTTCGCCGTTTCAGCAAATCTACGCCTGAATGCTTTTATGAGGACATCGTTGCGCGCAACCTCCCGTTTCTTCGCTCGCTCCTGCTCGATGGCGTCATGACCGGAAAAAAGCTGTTGCTGCGCGGCAAGCTGGAGGAATCGCTGGCGGGCGATAATTTTTTACGCCAGGCTCCGGCCAGCCATCTGCTCGCCTATGCGGCGACGGAAGCTTGGTTGCAGCGCTGGGGCGAACGCGGATGAACGATTTCGTCATGGTAAGGACAAAAAATTTTGCGTATTCGCTATGATGCGGCGCCGGAGAATGCATGCTGCCGCAGAACCGCCGATGTTCCGACAATAAAGCGAATATAAAACTCGCAGGGCTGTCGCGCGAAGAGTAGTTGTCATGACGGTCGGAAACTTCCGGCTTTATTCAAACAGAGGAGGTCACGATGATTGATCTTGGCAAAGTCTCCGAAGAAACCAAAGGTTTCGACGAAGGCCTGAGCGACCATCAGGGCGGGCGCGAGCAGCAGTAAACGCCCGCTTCGCAAGATGCAGCGCGCAGCCGAACCGCTGCGCGCTGTTTATTCGCTTTGTCGCGGCCGGTTCGCTGCAGGCTTGCGGCGTCGCCATTGTGACGAAAGGTCATCGCTTGCGTCTTTGCGCAATCGCCGCCACCGGCGGTATTGCTCGCGCTTGTCGGGGGAAGGGTCCTCGACGCCGGTCAGCCAGAACAGGACCCAGTCCAGATTGCGCGCCGCAGATTCGATTTGCAGGTCAGGCGATCTGATATTGTGGCCGGTTTTCGGATAGACGACAAATTCAGCAGGCAGGCCGGAAAGCGCGGCCGCCTTAGGAGATTCCAGCATCGCGATCGCCTGATAGCGCACGCCGCTTTCGAACAGAATGGCGGCGCCCGCGCCGTCGAATTCGAAAACCGGCGAAGTCTCGATATAGGTTTGCGGGGAATCGTAAGGCGAGGCCCCCCAGAGCTTGTGATAGCCATTGGCGTACAGATAACCCGGGCTGAAGATATAGGTCAGGAAATTGTTTTGCGGTCCCTCGCCGAAGGAAGCCGCGACGATGTCCTTGCGCCGCGTCACGACGAGCGCGCCGAGCCAGGCGCCGTGGCTGTGCCCGGCCACCGCGAGCCGGCCGGGGTCTGCAACGCCCTTTTTAATGAGCGCGTCGATTCCGAGACTGATATCCTGCAGCGGCTGCCCGTCCGGGCGTGAGGGATTTGCAAATTCGTCGCCAAAGCTTCTGGCGCCGCGATAATTCGGAATGAAAACGCTGACGCCCTTCATCGCGAGCGCTTCCAGCGGATAAGGCCAGATTCCGCCATTGGTTGTGTAATATTGCGCGAAACTGTCGGTCATGGGCATGGACGGTCCCCCATGAACGAAGGTCAGAAGCGGCCGGGGTCGAGGATTGTCATGCGCGTCAGGCGGCTCCAGCAGCCACCCCGAGATGACAGAACCGTCCCGCCCATGCCAGCGCACCGCGCGGCTTGCGGGCATTTGTCTGGCCGAGACCGCGCCGTTAAGGCTCGTCAGCTGCCGGGGCGCCTGGCCTTTTCGCCAAAAATAGACTTCCGGCGGGCGGACAAGACTCTCGGAGACGAAGACCGCCGACCGATAATCGCCCGTGAACCGAAACCGGCTGAGATCGCCATCGGGAAAGGACCTGAAGCGCGTCGCGTCGCCGCCTTCTCCGGAGAGCGAGTACAGTTTGCGGCGCCCGTTCTTAATGGCGTTGACGAAAACACGGCCTTCGCCAGAATCGAGAATAGCCGAACCGGCGGGATAAAAATCCAGCGGCTTCCAACCGCCGCCCATCGCCGCGCGATCTCCTGTTTCGCCGCGCCGGCGCTCGAGGGGAAGCCTTCGCCATTCCTGCCGGCCGCGCCACAGGCTGTCTTGCGTCACGCGTCTGAGATAGAGGGCGTCGCCCTCGGCGGACCATTCGCCGCCGAGGAAATATCGGGCCGGCTTTTCTCCTGAAAAATACCGCGCGGCGCCGACAGTGCGGAATTCGCCTGCCGCCACGTCCAACACGCCGATGCTGGCATAGGCGTCGATGAAAGGGCGCTCCGGCAACGTGCGCGCGGCATAGGCGACAGAGAGCCTGGTCGCGTCAGGCGACCAACGCCCGGACGCCGGGTCGCCGGGAAGATCGATGCGCGCAGCGCGTTCGCCCGGGCGCGCCAGCCAGAGCGTGCGCGGCCGCTGCGTTTTTTGCGCCGAGTAGAACGGATCGATGAAGTCGTATAGCCGCGCAAATTCCGGATTGACCACGACGCCGCGATCACCTTCGTGAAGGCGTTCATATAACGTCATGCCTTTCTCGCCGGGCGCCGGCGCATCTTGCGTGATCCAGGCGAGTTCGCCGCTGTTTGAGAACGCGTACCAGACGACGGGATTGCGCGAGTTCGTAATCTGGCGCGTCTTACGAGACGGAAACGCCGTCGCGTAAAGTTGAGCGCCATGGTCGCCCGCCGCGAGATAGGCGAGTTCGCGGGTCCCCGGAATCCAGGCGAGTTGCGACGCGTTCCGGCCCTGCAGCACTTGTCTTGGCTGCGCCTCGTCGCCGGTTTCCTGAATGAATATGCGGCGCGCGAACCCGTCGCGTTCCTCCGACGCCCGTTCAGCGGCGTAAGCGACAAGAGCGCCGTCTGCGGATATCGCCAGTTCCGTGATCCGGCTTATCTTCGCATAATCGTCGAGCGCGAAGGGGGCTGGAGGCGAAGATCCGTCCGCCGCCGCGCCCGCCGCCGCGCCTGTCAGGCAGAGCGCAGCGGCGAGAATTGAAACGATACTATGCATGCCGGTCCCGACCTGGCTCAAAACCGTTTTTCGAATTCGATGGCGATGAACCGGTTCAGCGGTGACGCGTTTGTGGGATCGTATCCAAAGATCCGGAAGTCCGGCGCGCCGGCGGCGTCGGGCGGAGGCGTGTCGAACAGATTGATCGCGGAGAGGCGCAATAGCGCGCCCCTAAGGACGGGAATGCTGCTGTTTCGGCCCGCGTCATAGGCGATCGAAAAGTCCACCGTGGTCCAGGAGTCGATGGCTTGGGCGCCGGGCGTCGCGTCGACGCGGTAACCGTTCGACCGGTTGACGAAAAGATTCGTTTCAAAGCCACGATGGGCGTAGCCGGCCCGCATGCGAAGGCGCAAGGCGACCGGGTTGAAAAGCGTATCGACGCGTTCGACCACGGGTGACGACGACGCGCCCTGTTGCTGGAAATCCCTCAGATAGGAGCCGCTGACGCCGAGGCTCCATGCGCCGATAGTGGAATCGAACCGGTAGGCCGCCTCGAAGTCGACGCCCCGCGCCAGCGTCAGCGCGAGGTTTCTGGTCACCTGGACGGAACTGATGATCTCCGCGTCGAGCGGGTCCGCATCGCCCCGGAGGCGGATTGCGTCCACGCTCTCCAGGAGCATGCCGATCGCGCTTTGGGACGGGGAAAACACGACCGTTCCCGCAGGAAAAGCGTCGGGCGCGAGATAGGCGATGTTCGGCGCGTCGAAGACGCTGCGATTGCCCGGAACCGGCGTGTTGCCAAGACGGTCCTCAAATCTGACATCGAAATAGGTTCCGTTCACGCTGAAGGAATGCGGTCCCGTCTGGCGGTCGAAGTCGAGTCCCGCGGTGAAGCTGCGCGAGCGCTCCGGGGCGAGATCATTCTGTGTGCCCGAGACGTAAATCGCTGTGACGTCCGCTATTGAAGGATCGGCCGGCGTCAGGCCGAAAATGCCGTTGATATCCGAGGTTCGCGCGGCGAAGGCGGTGAAATCGACGGCGCCGACCCGGCCCAGGGGAGGCGGCTTGTAAGACCGGCCGTAAGAGCCGCGCAGTCGCAGCGACGGCGTCGGGGCCCAGAGGACGCCCAGCTTCGGCGTCGCGGTGGAGCCGAAATCGCTGTAATCTTCGAACCGCCCCGAGGCGTTGATTTCCAAACGGCGCATGCCGGGCACGGCGTTCTCCTCGCCGACGAGCGGAATGAAGATCTCGCCGAACAGCGCATGGACCGTCCGGTCCGCTTCGACGCCGGCGATGTCGGCGTCGAGATGGACGTTGGAAAAGGATTCTTCGCGGTAATGCCCGCCGACGGCCAGTTTCATATCGCCGCCCCAGATCGTCGCCAGCGCGCCCGACGCTTTTGCATCAATGGTCGAAAGCCCCGACTCGATTTTCTTCTGGCGCGGGAAATCACCTTCAACGTCGATCTTGCTGTCCGTGCTGGCGTAAGCCCCCGAAATATCCGCCGACCAGTCTCCGCCGAGCAGGACATGAGCGCCGGCCGACAGGGAGAGCGTCGAGGCCACCGGCGCGGCGCGGACGAAATAGCCCGTATCGGTGTAATTGGTGACGCTTGCGCGGCGGGCGAAGAACGCTTCGCCGTCGATTTCGACGCGCGGCGACAGCGACTGCGACCCCGCGGCGATAACCGAGTGACGCCGCTGCGACGGAAACAGATCGTTGGGCAGCGGCGCTGCGGCGGAAAAGGCCCGGTCGCCCGCGCTCAGATTGTCCCGGTCATAGAACTCATAGGCGATCATGGCGTCGCCGCCGCTCCAGTTTTGGCCGGCGGCGAGGCTCGCGCGATATTCGTCGAGATCGCCTTCGGTCACAGTTCCGTAGCGAAAGGAGGATTCGATCCCGTCGAGATCGTCGCGCAAAATGAAATTGACGACGCCGGCGACTGCGTCGCCGCCATAGATCGCGGACGCGCCGTCGCTCAGCACCTCGATGCGGCCGATCGCCGAGCCCGGTATGAGCGAAATGTCGACGAAATCCCCGAGGCCGGAAGACGGAGCCATGCGATGGCCGTTCAGGAGAACGAGCGTGCTGCCCGACCCGAGGCCCCGCAAATTAACGCTCGATCCATATGCGCCTTCGCGCCCGCTATTGGCGCCGGCGCTGAAATCATTGGGCAGGCTGCCGCCGATATCGGCATTGGATCCCCCGCCGAAATTCTGCGGCAGCGTCTGGATGAAATCCTGCGCCGTCGCCGCGCCGGTCATCTCGATGTCCTCGCGGGTGAAGGTCCGCGACGGCGACGAATCCGGCGCGACGCCGCGAATATTGGTGCCGGTGACCACGACTTCGTCGCGGTTGCGCCTCGCCGGACGGCCATTGCGCGCCGGCGAAGCGTTCCGGTCGCCGGCATCGTCATCGGTCGTTTCTATCGGTTGCTCGCCGCCGGCGAAGCCTCTCGCCCCGGCGGAGACGGGGAGCAGCGCGGCCGATGCATTCGCTGTGACGACAAAGCCGCGCGTTGCGCCGGGGCGCGCTTTCAGGGAGGCGTCGCCGAGAAGGCGCGACAGCGCCTCGGGCGCTGCGAATTCGCCCCTGACGGTTTTCGAGCGGCGCCCGGCGGTGAGCTTCGGATCGGCGAGAATGGTCTCTCCCGATTGCGCCGAGAACACGATCAACGCGTCGGCGAGCGGCTGGGCCGGGATGTCGTAACGGCGTTTTACCTGTTCGCCGTTCTGGGGCGCGTCATTGTCCGGCGCTTCGGCGTGCGCGGCGACCGGCAGCACGCCTAGCGCAAACGCCGATACGCAGACGGCGAGTCTGTTCTTGAAAGTCATGGATATCCCCTCGTTCTTTGCGCGTTTGTTTTTTTTGCACGCGCTCTTGAATGACTTGCAGCCGGTCTTCACGCCGGCTTCGTGTCATGCGCGTCTGGAGAGAGACAGGCGCGCCGGGCGAACGGGACAATAATTATTGGGGCGTCATTTGCGAGAGCGGTGCGGGTTGCGCTGCTGCGACTCGTCAGAAACGTCGAGCCTTTTGCCCGGCGGTTCCGCGCCGGGCTCGATGGTGGGCGCTCTTCGGGCAGGGCGGAAGGGCAAATGCCGTATCTGCCGGGCAATTTATGGGCGGCAAACCTGCTTTTGCATAGAACAAGAATTCATATTAAGAATAGAAACAAATACTTTGAAGCCTTCATAATAGCTGTTCCATTCCTGAGGGGGGCAAATGGAAGATCCGCTGACAAGGCTGTTTTCATTGTCGGAAGACATTGGAGGCCGGTTCAAAAACCGCAGCAAACGCATTTCGCGGGGAACTTTGTTCGTAAAACTCGCTCTCCTGGCTTTGGGCGGGCTTGCTGCGGGCGCTTCCCAGTTTTTTCTCATCCCGGAGGGCGAGGTGTTCGGAGTCTGGAACTCCGTAGGCGTGATCGGCGCTGCGCTTGTTTTTTTAGGAGCGCTCTATTTAGCCGCAACCGACGAGGATGCGTCCGACGATCTGGAAAGCGCGCGCTCGGCGATTTCCACTGCATACGAACTTTATGCGCAACTGGACGATCTGGAAATCTATTTCGATGAAATGGAGCGGGCGAAAGAACTCTATTTCGCTATGAAAACCATGGCCCAGACCCTTGAGTCGTGGTTGACGCAAGAGCGCCGGGGCACAGAGGACGAATTGGTCCAGGCGCTGGTCGAGTCGGCCGCCCGCTCATTGCGGATCGCTCTCGGCTTTCAGGTCGCCGATCATTGGACAATATGTATTTACAAGGCGACGCCGACAGATGCGGACGCCCGGACTATGTTGACCTGCGTCGGGCATGACCGGTCCGTCATGTGCGAATTGAAGGACGCCCGTCCGTGGCCGGACGGCGTCGGGATACCGGGCGTCGCCTTTGCCAGCGGACGAGAGGTGGTCATTCCTAATTTGTTCGCGCCGGGCGTCTCGGATATTTTTCATGTCAACGAGAATGTGGAGGCGCGCGAGACGGACAAATCCCGTTATTCTTCGGCGGCGGCCGTCCCCATCCTGGTCGAGCCTCATAAAACGCCCTGGGGGGTGGTGGTGGCGACCAGCAGTTGCACCGACCACTTCCACAACAACGAGAAGCCCGGCCTTCACACGATCGACGCCGTACGGGCGCTGGCCGCGATGATCGCTCTGGCTTTCAGTGCGAATTCAGCTATAAGTTGCAAAACCGGGCCCGAAAATGGCGGATCCGAGCCTAAAAAAACCCCGGAAAAGCCTTAAGTTAAGCGTACTTACAGAGTTTAACGTCTCATTGAGAAATGAGCCTTAACACCGCAGAGGCACTGTATGGTCATTGACGAGGCTGGAAAAATGCCTTTGGAGGCCGAAATCGAACGCCGGCGCAACGAGCTAATCAACAAGATCGTCGCCCGCAGCGCGTCAAAAGAAGAATACGCCGAATATGATGAGCTGACGCGTAAAATATCTGCGCTGATGCAATCTCCATTGGCGAAGCAATACAAAACGCTGAAACGAAGAATGTCGAGCTTGCGTCTCGCCGGGTGACCGGCTTGAAAGCGTGACCTCGATCCAGGGCGGCGAATGCCGCCCTTTTTTGTGTCCGCCAGAGGAGGCGAAGGGAAGCAGCGCTTCGGGCGGGCTGCGACGCGCCGGCGCGCTGTTACGGGGTCGCCGAAGGCGAGGCGCAGGCGCCGGAGATCGGCCCTGTCCGGCCTTGAATCCAAGCGCTTCAAGCGCCTTCGCGTTCCCTGATAACGATCCGGTTCGGATCGGCGCGATCGACTGTGACGCCAAGCAGGTCCTCGAGCCCGTCCAGCATCTCGCCGATATTGTCGGTCTGAAAGGCCGCCATGATCCGCGCCTCGCCAAGCGCGCGCGAGGCGATGACGATCTCGGTTTGCGAATAGCGGTTGAGATCGGCGACGACGGCTTCAAGGCTTGCGTCGCGATAGACGAGAAGCCCGTCGCGCCAGACGCCGGGCCGGCCGGCGCCGGTCGGCGCGGGCGCGCTGACGCCATCGGCGTCGGCGACCGCGACCTCGCCGGCGGCGAGCTTCTGTTCGGATGCGCCATCGATCTTATCGTTCGAGGATGGGCCCTGAAGGGAGGGAAGGGCCGGGAGGGGGAAACGCCGCGGCGCGCGGGCGACCGCCACATGGCCTTCCTCGACCGCGATCGTCACCCGGTCCGGTCCGCGATGGACGTTGAAGCGCGTGCCGGTGACGCGCACCTGCGTCTTGCCGGCGCGCACGATAAAGGGGCGGCTTTCGTCTTTCGCGATCTCGAAAAACGCTTCGCCGTCAAGCAGCGCCGCCTGGCGGGCGTCAGCCGTGAACGCAACCCGCAGGCGGCTTTCCGGCGCGAGGTCGATGACGCTGCCGTCTTTCAGCGCAATCCGGCGCGCCGCGCCGGTTTCGCTCTCATAGTCAACGCCCGCGCCGCCGAGCGCGCGCCATTGGATCACGGCCGCAATTGTCGCGAAGAGAAGGATCGAGGCGAGCGCGGCGGCCATAGCCGGCCGGGAAAGGCGAGGCCGATCGAAAGCAGGCCGGGATGGAGCGGGGCGCGAAGACGCCGATCCGGATAAGACGGGGCGAGCGAAGGCGTGCTTCAGGGACCCCAGGGAAGAAAGGGCGCTCGAAATCCATGAGCGCCGGCGCGCGTCGGCGGCGATTTCGCGCGCAGTCCGTTCGGCGAGGGAGGCCATCTCCGGGCTTGCGGCGAGGCCGGCCTTGAGCCTTTCGGCCTCTTCATAGGCGCGGGCGTTCGCCGGGGCCGCGCCGCGCCAGGCTTTGAACGCCGCGCGTTCTGTCGGGCCCGCCTCGCCGCTTGCGATCGCCATCAGCCACTCGGCGGCTTCGGTCTCGGCGCGGGACGCCGCGTCATCATCGGCGCCGGCGTCAGCGGCGCATTCGGCGTCCTGTTCAGCACCGGCGCCGGCCTCACTTCGCGCGTCTTCGCCGGCGGTGAAAGAGTCCGCGCCGGGGCCGTGTTTCAGGCGGGGGCGGGCGAGCCGGGGCTCCTTCCGGTCAGTCCTGTCGGCGCCCATGTCCGGTCTTCCTTCTGCGGGGCTTTCTCGCCCGGGTCTCGCCGGCGCGCAGCGCCTCGCGGATATCCGCCATGGCCCTGGAGACATGCTTGCGCGCGGCCGCTTCCTTGATCCCGAGCGCCTCGGCGATCTTCGGCCCCGACATCCCGTGATAGAGAAATAGCACCGCCGCATGACGGCGTTTTCTCGGCATCCTGTCAATGACCCGGGCGGCGAGCGCGGCTTCCTCGCGCGCGATCGCGCCGCGCTCCTGGACCGGCGCGGCCTCAGAGGCGCCCGCAAGGATCGGGGCGTTTTCCTCGAGGATGCGCCGCCGGCGCGCCCCGTCGCTTGCATGGCTGCTCGCCAGATTGAGCGCGATGCGGAAAAGATAGCGCTCCGGCTCGCGGATCTCCTCGGGGTTCTCGTGTTCGGCGAGTTTCAAAAAGGCGCTCTGGACGATGTCGAGGGCCGTCGCCTCGCAGCCGAGGCGCGCCGCGAGCTGGCGGGCGAGCCCCGGCGCATGGGCGCGGTAAAGCGCCTCGAGGGCCGGGAAGGGGGGCTCGGGGGCGTTTGGCGGCGCGGCGAGGAGTTTTGTGGAGGCGCTCATGGGGCGGGGCGCGAGCGCTGGAGACATAGCTGCATAGCGTCAATGCACAAATGCATTTTATGCACATGTGAGAGTTTTGTGGTGACAGCTTGCGTATGTGGCTGATTTTCGGACAAACTTGGCTAACTTCCTAAGTGCGAAACAGGGTGACCTGACGCAACAGCAGTTCGCCAGAAAGATTGGCGTTCATCAGTCTTCTCTTAATAGGCTTCTGCTTGGCGAGCAGAATGTTATGATCGATACGCTCCAGCGCATTTGCAAACGCTTGAAATGCACCGCAGGTGAACTGTTGGACGACTGAATCAGCCAACCCGCCCCCTTTAACCTCAGCAAATCCCCAACCGTGGTAAACTTCTCGCATGTGCATATTATGCATATGTGAGTAATCGTCAATGTCACCATGTATAGGTGGCTGGTTTTCGAGAAAATCTTGCAGAGAATATTCGCAAGAGGCGTGGCAACCTCACGCAAGAGGCTTTCGCTAAGAGGATCGGAATCGATCAGTCCTCGGTGAATCGGATCGAGCAGGGCGAGCAGAATGTCACGATCGACACCTTGGAGCTTCTTTGCAAACGGCTGAAGTGCAAAGCCGGCGAACTCTTGGATTGCTAAGCTTTCTCGAATTTATAGTGCATCTTTGGGCGGCCGCCGCTGGCGCGGCGCCGGGCTCTAGGCGGGCGGCTTGAGGCTCGCCCGCCCGAAGCCGGCGGGCCGTTTTTCGTCCCCCCGTCTTCGCCTTCCGGTAACGATCCCTGCCGCGGAGGAACGTGTTCTTGAAGGACAATGGAGTATCTCCCATTCGGTTCCCACTAAATGGCGATACCCAGCGTGAGGGGCGTCGGCTATGCGCGCAAAAGCGGACATTCCTTTGGCGCGCCGTTTGCGGCCAGGCGTGAAACGGATCAGCGCACTTGCAACGCTCGGCCCCGTTATGGTCCGGGCACGCGGTTGCATGACCTCCGGCGGACACTCCCTTTCCGGCTTTCCGGCGCGTTTTAACTGTTCAAATTAAGCTGCAACAGCAGCCCGGAAAACCGCGCATCGTCGCGGATCAGATCATAAAGAGGGTTGATCTTGAGAAAGATCACGCCTCTCGCCCTGTCTTCGACGCCTTTTTCCAGCCATACAAATGCTTCGTCATGTTCGCCGAGATTTGCATAAATCTGAGCAATCAGCGGGGCCGGCACATAAATTTCAGCTTTGAGAAGTTCATCAAGTATCGCATGCGCTTCAGTCTCGCGTCCGGCCTGCGCCATGGCGACCGCGAGATCGGATTTAGCGACAGGCGTACCGTCCATCAGGCGCGCCGCGTTTAAAAAGGATTCGATTGCCTCATCGGTTTGCCCCAGCAGAAGCTGGGCGCGCCCGAGCACTCTGTATCCGTCGGCGAAGGCGGGGTCTTCCGACAGTACAGCGCTGGCCTCCCGCATGGCGTCGTCATAGCGCCGCGCATTGAAATACGCCCAGGCCAGATTGTTCCGAATTCCAATATCGCTATTGATTCCGATATCGCCCGCGCCGTCTTGCAGTAATATTTTCAAGATTCGGATCGCGACGTCGTGATTGCCCACAATAGAGTTGGTTAGTGCATAACCGAGCGGCGGCGTTCCAGAGAGCTCAAAAGCGCGTTCATAGGCTGCGAGCGCGCCGGGCCAGTCCCTATCGTTCCAGGCCAGAACGTCGCCATAAACCGACAATGCCGAGGCGCGAGTCACCGGATTGGTCGCCGACACGCCGTATACAAGCGATGCTTTTACTTTGGGGATAGCCTCTGCAGGCGTCATCCAGCCATAATGCGTGCCGGCGAAATAATACGCCCTGCCCATAGCAAGCCGGGCTTCGGCGAATTCAGGATCAAGTGCGACCGCCCGTTGAAAAAAGTCTATGGAACGCCTGTTTCCCTCAGGCGTCCATTTACGCAGTTCATGTTTGCCTATGAGATATTGCTCATAGGCCTCGAAATTTTCTGTCGGCAGTGTAGTCAGATAGTTGCGCTCCGTTTCACTGATCTTGTCGACAAGAGCGCCGGCGATATTGACGGCGATGTCCTGTTGAATCGCCAATATGTCGTCGGCGTCCCGGTCATAAGTCGACGACCATAAATGCGCGCCGCTCGAAGCGGAAATAAGCTGGGCGGTAACGCGCAACCTGTCGCCTTCGCGGCGGACGCTGCCTTCAAGTACATTCGCGACGCGCAGGCGCTGCGCGATTTCCGTTACCGAAGCCTTGCTGTCGCGGTACTGAAAAGAATCCGTGCGCGACGCCACGCTTAGCGAATCGATTTGCGAAAGCGCATGCAGAATTTCCTCGGCCAGCCCGTCCGAAAAATAGACGTTGTCCGGCTCGGCGCTCATATTGACGAAAGGCAGGACGGCGATAGTGTTCGGGTCCAGCTCTGCGGAATTATCCGCATTCGCCGTCTCGTTGGTCGGCTGGCGCTGAAAGAAAGCGATCGCGCCGGCCGCCGTAACAAGCACGGCCAGGATTGAGGCCAGAACCGCACCGCGCCAGCGACCTGCAAGAGCGCGGACCTTCAGAGATTGCGCCGGCTCGATGTTGCGCTCGGCGGCTGGCGGCGTAGCGGTGGCGCCAGCCCTTGTCTCAGCCTCTGGCTCAACCGGCGCGCAGAGCCGGTATCCCTGTTTCGGGATCGTCTGAATCAGCCGGCGATCCGCGTTCGTGTCCTCGAGTGCGCGCCGCAGGAGCGATATGGCGTTATTGAGGGATTGATCCGCGCCGGGCGCGCCGTTCCATACCCTATCGATCAGTTCCTGGCGGCGAACTGTCCCGCCCTGCCGCTGTGCAAGCGCGATCAGCACGGCCATGACTCGCGGCTCTACCTCGACGGTGGAATTCGCCGAAACGATGATTTGCGCGGCGGGATCGACCCTGCGGCCGGCAAGTACAAAGGGCTGACCCAGCTCCGGTTCCCATATGCGGACGTTTGACATGGCTTCACTCGTCTCGAACCGGCTGGTCCGGTCGCGCCGCTAACGCATGCGAAACCGCCAGCCGAAAGCGTCTTGCCGGCGACGCCGGCCCGTCAGCCTTGCAAATGATATTTATGCGCCAGCAAAGAAATAAATCAACGCATGCCAGCGTGATTGCTGGAATCCGCCTTCAGCTTTTCTTAAGCTTTCTTCCGCTTAAATTATGTTTTCTTTCAATACATTACACCCTTGTCTCCATAAGCTCCGAACATGAATGGCGGCGGTCGACGTCCCTGGCGGGCGCGCCGGGGCGGGTGATCTCGCGCTTCATTTGACGCGCTGCGCAGGAAGCGGGTCGCCTGCGGGTCCTGCGGAGGCCAGGAAGGGAGCAAGGGCGTTATGTTGCGTGAAAATCGAGTTCTCGCGGCGGCGGCTTTGTCATCATTGCCGTTTGCGGTTTCGGCGCCGGCTATGGCCGGACCGATTATACTTGAAGCCACGCCGGTTTTTGACGGGTCGTTCTTCGAATTCGAGGCGCATATCGCCGACGTCGATGTTGAGGCTGATGGCGCCGATATCGCGGCTGTTCGATTGGGCAGGGATGGCGGCGGCGATTATGTCGTCTTCGAGGTCGTGTCCGACGTTGCATTTGCGCTGGGTCAGGGGCCGCTCGGAGGAGCGCACATCGAGCTTTTGACGGACGAACGAAGCGCAATTGCGATGGGACGGTTTTCGGAGGACCAGGACGGCAGTCTTCTCCCGGAGGGCAACCTATTCGTAACCAACCTGGCGAATGCCGACGCCGGGTCGCCGGATGCCGCCGGCGATTTCATCGTCTACGCCGCCAACAGCGCCATTCCGCCCGGAGAGCCCGGCGGCGACGCCGACGAGGTCTGGCTGCGCAACCTTCGCACCGGAGAGCACGTTCTCTTACGCGAAGCGGCTGCCGGCGACGTCAGCGATGTGCGCATCGCCGACGACTGGATCGTCTGGAACGAGGGGGATGTGACACTCGCCCTCAATGTCGCCAGCATCGGAACGGGAACGCCGCCGACCACCGTGCGCGGGCCGGTTCCGGTGACGGACGATGCCGAGATTGACAGCCGGTTCATCGTCTGGACCGAGCAACTTTCCGAATTCGGCTTCGATGCGGAAACCCGCGCGCAGGAAATCGGCGGCTCGTCCTTCTTCGTCACGCCGGACGGTCTGGATGACGGTTTCGACGAGATCGACCCCGCTACCTGGGGCGATCTCATTGCTTTCGGCCTGGTCGATAGGGCGACCGGTTTGGGCGACATCGTTCTCGCAGATATTCTGGCCGACACGACCGAGATTTTCGATCTCGATCTTGGTGGGCTTTCCTCGCTCGCCCTCACCGGCGAGTTCTTGACCTTCAATGCGCTCGATGGCGGCGGGATTTCACAGGCTTTCCTGCTTAGGATCGCCGACGGCGCGCTTTTGCAGCTCACCGACGGGCCGGAAGGCGGCGGCGTGGCGGACGTGTTCGGCGATCTCGTCGCTTATATTTCGGGCCGGCAGCTGTTCGTCGCCAAAATCGGCGAGGACGTCGCAGAAGTTCCGCTTCCGCCGGCCTTCGCAGCCTTCGGCCTTGGCTTTGCCGGTTTTGCGGGACTGAGACGACGGCGACAAAGGAATGGCTCGCCCGGATCGCCAACAGCAAAAGGATAGAATAGATGATCGTGAGACTGATGATATTGCCGCTCGTCGCCGTGTTGTCGACCGGCTGTGCGACGGGGCGGGCGATATCCGCGAAATCCTTCGATGATGTCGGGGGAATCAACGCCTGCGTCGGCGGAACGGCTTTAACCAGAATGATTGGAGGCGTTGACCGGACAATCGCCATTCCGGGCGGTGGTTTTATCGAAATCCACGATGTGCTCGTGAAACCGCAGGGCGCAGGGATCGGCGTAGCGCTCACTTCTCTCGCCACATTGGGCGCGTGGGATCTTGCAGAATCTGCGGCGTCCGCCGGAAGCGATTGCGATAAACGCTCAAAGCGATCCGGTAGCGGAGGAATGTTCAAATGCGATTTCAAGAAGCTGCGGTTTTTCCTTCATTACGCTGATGCGAGCGCCGATCAAATGGCGTGCTGGGAGATGAAGGAAGTCTGGGTGGGCGATTCATTTAACACAATGGGAGATGATTCAAAATGCCCGATCGAATACAAGAACGCATTATCGCAGATCATCGACACGGCGGATTTTCCTACTGCAATCCACTCATGGACAACTGGCGCGCCCGCCGACGCACAGCGAGCGTTTCAGGCGCAGGCCGATGTATTGTCCGTTTATGAACTGCTTAAGCTTATGACAGCGGATAATCGCGCCAATTGTCCGAAGTGACCGGTTGGTCCACCTGCCTCTCGCGAGGACCGAGGAGAACGGCATATGAAAAACACCTTGCTTGCATCCCTCATCGCGGTCGCAGCATGCGCCAGCGATCCTTTATACGATGACCCCGTTCAAGATGTGTTCCGCGAGCTTGAGAATAACCGTAATGCTAATGCGAGGACGTGCTCTTACAGATTTGACGATGTCGAGGCTGCGGCGACGACGCTCGACGAGGCGATCCGGGCGGGCGATGCAACCCGCTATGCTCCGGACCTGGATAGGCTGAAGAGGGCGTGCGACGGATTCTACAGCGTTGATCTTTTTCCCGATTCTTTCCCTCGCCCCCGCTCTACTTTCATCAAAGGGAGTTGCGCCAAAGCTTTGATGAAAGCCGGAGACCCGACGATCGGCCGGCAAATGGTCGAAAGAGCGAACGCATTATGCGAGGCCGCTCGCGGCCTGCCCGCAAACATGCCCGATCAACCTGGCGGATATGAACAATAACAGAAAAGCGAAGAAGTTTTTTAACGGCCGGGGACCGTCGGGCCGCGCCCATGAGTATCAGAAATGAGAAATTGGCGCGTTTCGCCACATGGAGGAAATCGAAATGAATAGAGCGGCCTTGAAACGAACAGGGAGCAGATCGGGACGTATTGGCCTATTGACCATTTTCCTGACGGCAAGCGCAGCTTTGGCGGTTTCCGCCGCGGCGAACGGGATGAAAAGCGGATGGACGCAAGACGATATCGCCGCGCTGTTCCCCGCGCCGCTTGAGGGGTGGAAAGCCGAAGGCGCCGCCGTGGAAGAACGCGACACGATCACAAGCGGGTTTGAATCCTTTGCGCTTGCCCCTCTGGCCGAAACCGCGGCCGTCGGCGTCACTGTCCGGTTAAGGGTGACGCAAGCATACCGTTCCGGGGACAGGGCGATCGCTATTACAATCGACACGGAAGATATAGAAACGGCCGCGATGGTCGACGCCGTCGACGCCGTCGCAAGCGCCGAAGGCAGCGGACCCGAAGAACTCGTCGCCTTGGGAGAAGAACTACTCGCTGCGGGCGTATCGCCGATATCGCATGGAGGTCATCCTGGCGTTTCGGCCGAAGCCGACGGCGAAGCCGGCCGCGCGTTCAAGATCGGGTCGGCCGGCGCGGTCTCACTGGAATGCGCTTATCCCGATTGCGGCGGCGACCTCGACGCCATGATCGAAGATCTCGATTTTTCCGCTATCGCGGAGTTCGCCGCCTTCGATCATCGGCGGTGAACAGCATGGCAAGGGGAGGTAGATCAATGGAACGCTTACCGGTTATCACCATCGCAGCATGCGCCGCGGCGCTTTCCGGCTGCGCCGGCGTCGATTGCATGTCTGTGCCGTCATACCGCATAGGCAACATTCAGTATTATGAGGAGATCGATTCATCCGGCTGCGCCGCGTATCAGGCGGAAAGAGAGACGTACGCCTACGGCAAAGAGCGGGCCGAACGACAGGCCAGGAACGGGTCTTCCTATGACAAATACAGCCTCGGGGAAAAATACGAGACCGGCGGAACGGTCTCTATCAAAGATGTGGACACCGGCGCCTGGCGCGGCGAAAGCGTCGCCCTGCAAAAGAGCCGCCGGCAAGCGATCTACTGGTACAAAGAGGCGGTGAAACAAGGCGGATCCGGCGCCGGCAAGGCGCGCGAGGCGCTGATCCGCCTCGGTAAGACGCCGCCTGAAACCCCGGCGGAAACGCTCGCTACGCAGGGCTATGACGCGCATAAAAGGGGCGACGACGCGCAAGCGGCGCGCCTGTGGCGGCAAGCGGCGGAAAAAGGAAACGCGGCCGCGCAATATAATCTTGGCTGGGCGTATGAGAACGGCCGCGGCGTTGAGCAGAACGGTGTTGAGGCCGCTCGCTGGTATCGTCAGGCAGCGGAACAGGGTCATTCGTCAGCGCAATATAGTCTTGGCGTGATGCGCCTCGCCGGGCGTGCGGTTTCGCAGGACAGCGGGGAGGCTGCGCGACTGTTCCGGTTGGCGGCGGAGCAGGGCCACGCCTCCGCTCAAAAAAATCTCGGCTTGATGTATAAGAACGGCGATGGCGTCGGGCAAAACGATGTCGCGGCCGTGCAATGGTTTCGCCGGGCGGCCGAGCAGGACCATGGATCCGCGCAGTTTTCGCTTGGTCTGATGTACGAGGAAGGGCGCGGCGTCGAACGCAATCTCGACCAAGCGGCCCGTTGGTATCGCAAGGCGGCGGCGAGCGGAAACGAAGACGCGCAGAGGGCGCTGGCGCTCCTGCGGGCCTCGGTGTTTCGTCCTGAGTGATGGCGCTGCAAAGGGAGAATTCGTTTTGACTTTTCTTTCGCTTTTCGTCGCGCCGATTATCGCCGGCGCACAAAACGGCCCGGCCGCGAGCGCATGCCAAGCCGGCGCAAGCGGCCGCCGGATTTGGGGATTGGGCGGCAAGCTTGTTTTCGCCCTTTTGACCGCCGCCGGCATTGCGGCAGCGCCGCCGCCGGCGTTTGCTGCGTCCGCCTGGGAGGCATGCAGCGACGGGCGAGACGTCAAAAATGATTCCTGGGAAAAGAAGATCGAGGCGTGCCAAAAGGTTATCCGCAGGGAATCCGATCCCGAACGTCTCGCCGTGGCGCATTTTTACATCGCGGAAAATCTTGGCCACGCTTACTACGCTTTCAGAATAACCGGCAAAGCTGATCCGTGCAATTTCGATAAGGAGAATTTCAGCTACCAAGACGAACGGATTATGCAATCGGGAATATGTTATGGCCCTGAGTTGGCGCCAGCGAACCGAAAATTTGATTACACGCTTTCATACAATGTGCAACGCATCGCCGAGCCGACGACGACCGACCATGACGCAGTTCTGGCTGAATATGACAAGGCGTTCTCAAATAGTCCCGGAAATGAAAGAATAAAAAAAGCGCGGGCGAACTTTGTCAGCCTCATCCAAGACCGTAATGACGCTATTGTCGCGTCCCTGAATAATGCCGGGCGCGAGGAATTCCGGAATCAGATTGCGCGCGAGGATTTCAACACCGTTGCCAAACAAGCCGAAGGAAATTTTCGGGACGGCGATTTAAAAAATGCGAAAATTGACCTCGACAGGCTTATCGCCGATCCGCTTTTCGCCGGCCAGCAAGCGACGTTTCGTCAAAACGCCCATTTGATGCGGGGCATGGCCCGCCTGCAGCTGAACGATCCGTCCGGCGCGCTCGCCGATCTTACCAAATCGATCGAGATCAATCCGGAATGGAACGGGTATTTTCAGCGTGGTCTTGCCTATGCGGCGCTCGGCGAGCCGGAGCAGGCAGCCGCCGATTTTACGCGTGCGCTCGAAACGGCGCCGAACGATAATGCGAAGGCGGATTTGCTCTATCAGCGCGCGCTTGCGCGGTATGCGGCGAAAAATGCGGACGGCGCGCTGAAGGACTTCAGCGCCGCGATAGCAAAGATAGAGAACGGCGTTCTCTACGCTGCGCGCGGCAGGCTCCATCTGGACCGTCAGGACTATACAGCTGCAAAGGCCGATCTCGACCGCGCGCTGGCGCTCGGCCTGCCCGATGCGGCGCAGCGCGCGTACGCCTTTGAGTTGCGCGGCCAGGCTTCGGCCTATCTTCAGGACTATGACGGCGCCATTGCGGATTATACGCGCATCATCGATATGTCCGCCGCGCCCGCGGCCCGCAGGCTCGACGCGCGCCTGTCGCGCGCGATGCTTCATCATATGCGCCGCGACGGCGCTGAGGCTATGACCGATTACGACGCTTTTTTCGCACGAATGGACGAGGCGAGCGAGCAGGCGCGCAGGAAAGCGAACGCCATCATAGACGGGCTCAAGCGCGGCGGTCTTTATAACGGCGAAGGCGACGCCTATGACGAAGCGCTGCGCGCCGCGCTGATGCAGTGCGTCGCCATGCCGTCCTGTGGCTTTTGACGCATGGCGTGAGAGGGAAATCGATCATGACAGCGGACTCGAACTTTTCCGCAGCCCGGACTTTTATGTCCGCCCTTGGGATAGCGCTGATTGCAGGGTGCGGTGGCCCGGAATATCAAACGTCGTTCGAAGTCACGGCCCGTCCCGGCGCGGCGCTCGTCGTGCCGTTCAAGCAGCCAGTCAAAGGCGCGCCCAAACGCGCTTTGGGTGCTATTGAGGCAAGCCCATTGATTAGTCCCAGTCCGTTGCCGCAGGGCGCTGAGCTGTTGGATTCGAGCCTTTACTTATTCCGCAGCGGCGATGTCGGCGGAGACATATTGATTTACGTGCCGGAAACAGCGTCCGGCGCATTCACATTCTCCTTGGCCGCCTCCGGCGACGGACGCGGGCAAAGCGCGAGTTCGGTGTTTTTCAAGACTGAAACAACCGAGGTGACTGTAAAAATCGAGGGTGCGCCAGTTGAAAACATACCGCCGCCAAAGCTTGTCGGCGCGTGGACGCGTGACGATGAGGTCTGGACGATTGAAGGCGGGCACATCCCGTCATTGCGCATTCGTTATGCTTCGGGCGAGGAGAAGGTCATGCGCTATGCGACCTATCCGGACGGGGCCGGGCGATGGTTTCTCGTCGACTATGATCCGGCGGGCGCGACCTATTGGGCGAGCCTTGAGAGCGATGCGCTTTTACTGGCGCATCCCGATGTTCAGTTCGTGCCGTTCGCAACGCTTGCGCGGCAATAGGAAGTGCTGCACGCGGACATGGGCTTTTTGCGCCTGATCAGTTCATGAGAAACGCACCGGTGAGGGCCGCTGCGCCGCGAAATTCCGTTCATATCACGCCTGCCGAATCCTGAACAGTATCGCCTTATTCCGGTTTGCGGCGTAGAGCGGCCGCCTGTTTTTCCTGCCGGATGTCCGCTTCTCTAATCGGCGGGTCCAGTCAAGCTCCAAATTTAGTTTTCCGCGGTTTCGTATTCACTTGGGTCACGCTTCTCTCCGCAGTCTGTTCGCTTCGTAAGATGAAAAGCGGCTGCATGCATGTGCCGGATTGGTTTGTGGAGAGCCTCGCTTTGAGTCGCGCTTATTATAAGGCGCAGCAGACATAATCGGCTTCATCCACCAACCTCGTCCAAGTGAGGACGATCCCGATGGAACGGGGTGAGGTTTTAGATCATGCAGTTACCTCCGTAGCGTTCCATCGGAAGTCTGTCCCGGCAACCCACATGCGATGCAGGATGACCGCGAGTTTGCGGGCAAGCGCGACGGTTGCTCTACGTCGACCTTTGCTACGCATCAATTTCATAGCCCATGACTTGAGCCTCGATGGATTGCGTGACCGTGTCAGCAGTGAGTTTGCCGCCGAATAAAGATTAGCTCGAACGCCTTCATCTCCCGCGCGGGATATTCGGCCATGATTGTCCATCTCGCCGGATTGAAAGCGTCTTGGCGTAAGCCCGAAGTGTGCGCCAACATTGCGGGAGGATTTAAACCGCGTCGGGTCATCGATAGCCGCCTTAAAGCTCAGCGCCGTAATTTCGCCAACGCCCGGCGCCGTCATGAGACGGGTGCAAACGGGGTCTTTTCGTGCGTACGTCTTTACTCGTCGATCCAGTTCCACAAAGATGACCAGCAATGTTTCATGAGCATCAAGCACCGGCAACAACGCATGTGACAAGCCTTCGTCAGCTTCGATGATGGGCCGCACCTGCTTGGCGAAGTTGTACCGCTTTATCGCCTTCGGCAATCGAATGCCGAAGGCCTTGAACAGACCACGGATTTCGTTTTCCAGATCCAGGCATTTGCGAAGGATTGTTTTTCTGCTGGTGAGAAGCGCTCGTTCACAATGGCTGGAACGGCTTTTCATGTGAACCGGATTGTACCAGCCGGACCGGACGACTTGCGCAATGCCGCGCGCATCATTTTTGTCAGTCTTGTTACGCATGGCGGACAGAGCGGCGCTCACCTGGCGCGCCTCCATGCAAACAACTTCAAAACCCTCAGCGACCAGCCCGTGGAATAGATGCTGGCTCATTGTGCCGGCTTCAAAACCAATCATTTCGACGGGCTTGCCAAAATCACGAATGCAATCAGCGACGTCTTTAATTTCGCATGGCAACGCTCGTTCGAGAGCAATCTTGCCGTCGGCGTCAATGACGCAAAGCGCCAGTGAACGCAGCGCAACATCCAATCCAACGTAGTATTTCATCTTCATCTCCCATCTTGCAGGTCAAAAACTGACCTTGCCACAGGAGCCTGACCGCTGGGCGCCAAGCCCGATTACTCATGCTTTG
>NZ_PJCH01000011.1 GCF_002943565.1 Hyphococcus luteus
CAAAGCATGAGTAATCGGGCTTGGCGCCCAGCGGTCAGGCTCCTGTGGCAAGGTCAGTTTTTGACCTGCAAGATGGGAGATGAAGATGAAATACTACGTTGGATTGGATGTTGCGCTGCGTTCACTGGCGCTTTGCGTCATTGACGCCGACGGCAAGATTGCTCTCGAACGAGCGTTGCCATGCGAAATTAAAGACGTCGCTGATTGCATTCGTGATTTTGGCAAGCCCGTCGAAATGATTGGTTTTGAAGCCGGCACAATGAGCCAGCATCTATTCCACGGGCTGGTCGCTGAGGGTTTTGAAGTTGTTTGCATGGAGGCGCGCCAGGTGAGCGCCGCTCTGTCCGCCATGCGTAACAAGACTGACAAAAATGATGCGCGCGGCATTGCGCAAGTCGTCCGGTCCGGCTGGTACAATCCGGTTCACATGAAAAGCCGTTCCAGCCATTGTGAACGAGCGCTTCTCACCAGCAGAAAAACAATCCTTCGCAAATGCCTGGATCTGGAAAACGAAATCCGTGGTCTGTTCAAGGCCTTCGGCATTCGATTGCCGAAGGCGATAAAGCGGTACAACTTCGCCAAGCAGGTGCGGCCCATCATCGAAGCTGACGAAGGCTTGTCACATGCGTTGTTGCCGGTGCTTGATGCTCATGAAACATTGCTGGTCATCTTTGTGGAACTGGATCGACGAGTAAAGACGTACGCACGAAAAGACCCCGTTTGCACCCGTCTCATGACGGCGCCGGGCGTTGGCGAAATTACGGCGCTGAGCTTTAAGGCGGCTATCGATGACCCGACGCGGTTTAAATCCTCCCGCAATGTTGGCGCACACTTCGGGCTTACGCCAAGACGCTTTCAATCCGGCGAGATGGACAATCATGGCCGAATATCCCGCGCGGGAGATGAAGGCGTTCGAGCTAATCTTTATTCGGCGGCAAACTCACTGCTGACACGGTCACGCAATCCATCGAGGCTCAAGTCATGGGCTATGAAATTGATGCGTAGCAAAGGTCGACGTAGAGCAACCGTCGCGCTTGCCCGCAAACTCGCGGTCATCCTGCATCGCATGTGGGTTGCCGGGACAGACTTCCGATGGAACGCTACGGAGGTAACTGCATGATCTAAAACCTCACCCCGTTCCATCGGGATCGTCCTCACTTGGACGAGGTTGGTGGATGAAGCCGATTATGTCTGCTGCGCCTTATAATAAGCGCGACTCAAAGCGAGGCTCTCCACAAACCAATCCGGCACATGCATGCAGCCGCTTTTCATCTTACGAAGCGAACAGACTGCGGAGAGAAGCGTGACCCAAGTGAATACGAAACCGCGGAAAACTAAATTTGGAGCTTGACTGGACCCGCCGATTAGAGAAGCGGACAATGAAAAAGACAAGGCCCGTCGCGAGCCCCATATGAAGCCCTGAAATCGCCAACAGATGCGCAAGGCCCGCATCACGCAGCGCTGCTTCGCTGGTCTCGGAAATGAAGCCCCGCTTGCCGGTGACGATGGCGGCGAGAATGGCCCCGCCTTGCCCCTGCGCCGAGCCGACAATACGTTCGGCGAGCGAGAGCCGCATCGTCTCCACACGCGCCGCCAGCTTTTGGGAAAAGGATTTCCCCGCCGCCCTGTCGATCTCCGGCGCGGTGACGGCGAACCCTACGGCGCCGATGCGCTTGAAATAAAGCTGGCGCGCGAAGTCGAAGGCGCCGGGCGCGACCGGCGGCGGCGGCGGTGAGAGACCCGCCAGCACCGTGACGCGGTCGCCGGGCCGGGCGTCGAACCCTTCGCCGCGCCAGGTGACGCGCGCCCGGGCCGGAAGCGCTTCCGGCGCAACGTCCTCTATCGCCTCCACCGCAAGCACATAACGGCGCTGGCGCGCGCTTTCCTCTACGGAGATGATGCGCCCTGTAGTTTCGACAATGCCGAGATCCCGGGTCAGTTGAGGCGCATCCACGCGCGCCGTCCGCAAATCCGCCGCAACGAAACCGAGCGAAACGAACATCAGCGCCGCTGTCGCCTTTCGAAACGGTCCTGACTGCAGAAGGAAGAGACAGGCAAGCAGCGCGAATGCGCCCGCGCCCCAACCCCAATGCGGCTCCGCCTTGAGGCCGAAATAAAGCCCGGCGCCGAGCCCGATCGCCACAGGCGTCCATAAGGAAAGGCGCGCGAAATCCGCCGCCGCCCAGCGCCGAACGCTTTTTTCGGCAAGAAACAAAAGCCGCGCCAGGGACGGGGCTTTGGCGAAGCCCTCCTCCTTCAGGCCGGTTTTGACAAACTCGGCGACCATTCGTCCGCCCTTTGAACCTCTCCCGCCGGGCATAGGCGCCAGCGGTCCTGCATGCTATCTCGCGGCTCGCCGGAATACGCACGCAACAAAGGAGCCGGTCTTTAGAATTATGGCCGATAATCAGCAGCCTGTCGTCACCCGTTTCGCCCCCTCGCCTACGGGCTATTTGCATATTGGCGGGGCGCGCACGGCGCTATTTAACTGGCTTTACGCGCGCGGGCGCGGCGGCAAGTTTCTCCTGCGCATCGAAGACACGGACCGCGCCCGCCACAATGAAGCGGCGGTCGAGGCGATCCTGGACGGATTGAAATGGCTCGGCCTCGACTGGGACGGCGATCCGGTTTCTCAATATGCGCAGCAGACACGCCACAGAGAAATCGCCGAGCAATTGCTGGCTCAAGGCAAGGCCTATCGCTGTTATCTCGGCTCAGACGAGCTTGCCGCCGCGCGCGACAAGGCGAAGGCCGAAGGCGTGCGCTTTGAAAGCCCGTGGCGCGAGGCCGATTCGACGTCCGCGCCGGATGCGCCTTACGCCCTACGGTTCAAGGCGCCGCGCGATGGCGAAACCGTTGTTGACGATGCAGTTCAGGGCCGCGTCGCTTTTCCCAACGCCGCGCTGGACGATCTTATTATTCTGCGGTCTGATGGCGGACCGACTTATAATCTCGCCGTCGTCGTGGACGATCACGATATGGGCGTGACTCATGTCATTCGCGGCGATGACCATCTCAATAACGCGGCGCGCCAGAGCCAGATCTATCAGGCTCTTGGCTGGCCGGTTCCGGTCTTCGCTCATGTGCCGCTTATTCACGGCCAGGACGGCGCGAAGCTTTCGAAACGGCACGGCGCGCTCGGCGTCGAGGCCTATCGCGATCAGGGATATTTGCCGGAAGGGCTGTTCAACTATCTTCTCCGCCTCGGCTGGGCTCATGGCGACGAAGAAATCATTCCTTATGAGCGCGCCAAGGAGATTTTCGATCTCAATGGCCTCAACAAGGCGCCGGCGCGGCTCGATCTCGACAAGCTCAACCATGTGAACGCCCATTATTTGGCGGCGTTAAGCGATGATGAGTTTATCCGCCGCGCAGCGCCTTTCATCGAGGCCGTCGGCGTTAATTTGAATACAGAGAATATGGCCCGCCTCGAACGGTCCGCCGCCTTCCTGAAAACACGCTGCGCAACGCTCGCCGATGCGACGGATGTGTCGGCCTATCTGTTCCTAGCGCGTCCGTTAACCATTGAGGGCAAGCCCGCAAAGCCGCTCAAGAAAGACGGCGCGCGCGAGATCCTGCGTGACCTTATCGAGGCGCTCGAAGATGAGGCGGTCTGGGCCTCCGCCGCTCAACTCGACGACAAGCTGCAGGCCTTTGCGGCGGCGAAAAATGTGGGTTTCGGCGTTGTCGGCCCTCCGGCGCGGGCGGCGCTTACGGCAGGACGGCCTTCGCCGGGGTTGGGCGAGGTGCTCTATGGGCTTGGCCGCGAAGAGGCCTGCGCGCGGCTGGCCGATCAGGCCGCCTGACTCAGGACTGGAAACCCCGACTTAAACTGGCTAGTGTGCGCCGCAACATGCGGGTGATGCGTCGCATAACATAAGGGTGCAATCCATGAAAAGCGAATTAAAACAAGCGGATATCGCAAACTTCACGATTGGCGGAAAGACCGCTGAACTCCCCGTTTTCAAGGCGACTCATGGACCAGACGTAGTCGACATCCGGGCTCTCTATAAGCAGACCGGCTCTTTTACTTTCGATCCCGGCTACACCTCGACCGCAAGCTGCGAATCGAAAATCACCTTTATCGACGGCGATGAAGGGGTCTTGCTTTATCGCGGTTATCCGATCGACCAGCTTGCAGAGAGTTCCGACTTTCTTGAGGTCGCCTATCTCCTGCTGAACGGAGAACTCCCCAGCAAGGCCGAACGCGACCGGTTCGACACATCCATCACGCGCCATACGATGGTGCATGAACAGCTCAAGAATTTCTTCAGCGGTTTCCCCGCGATGCGCACCCAATGGCGATCATGGTCGGCGTCGTCGGCGCGCTGTCGGCGTTTTATCACGACTCCACCGACATTAACGATCCTTACCAACGCCGCGTCGCGATCCATCGCATGATCGCAAAAATGCCGACCATTGCGGCGATGGCCTACAAATACTCAATCGGGCAGCCTTTTGTGTTCCCGCGCAACGATCTCGATTTTACATCGAACTTCATGCGCATGTGCTTTGCCGTGCCTGCAGAGGAATTTGAACTCAATCCGGTCCTGTGCGACGCGCTCGACAAGATCTTCATCCTGCACATGGACCATGAGCAGAACGCGTCGACTTCGACGGTGCGCTTGGCGGGTTCTTCAGGCGCCAATCCTTTCGCCTGCATCGCCGCCGGCATCGCCTCGCTCTGGGGCCCGGCGCATGGCGGCGCCAACGAAGCGGCGCTCAACATGCTCGAAGAGATCGAGTCGGTTGAAAATATCCCCGAATATATCAAACGAGCCAAAGATAAGGATGATCCGTTCCGCCTGATGGGCTTTGGTCACCGCGTCTACAAGAACTATGATCCGCGCGCCAAAGTAATGCGCAAAGCCTGTCACGAAGTGCTCGACGCGCTTGGCGTCAAAGACGAGCCGCTCCTCAAAGTGGCGATGGAGCTGGAGCGCATTGCGCTTGAGGACGAATACTTTGTCGAGAAAAAGCTCTATCCGAATATCGACTTCTATTCTGGCATCACCCTGCGCGCGCTGGGCTTCCCGACGGATATGTTCACTGTGCTTTTCGCGCTTGCGAGAACCGTCGGATGGATCGCCCAATGGCGGGAAATGATCGAGGATCCAAATCAGAAAATCGGCCGTCCGCGCCAGATTTATACCGGCGCGCCGAAACGCGACTACGTTTCGATTGACCAGCGCTAGGCGAACAGCGCAATAAAGGCCTCAGATGCTTTGGCTTGCAGTGCATATGTGGGCGCTGCTCCTCGCTGCGTTCGGCGTGGGGCTGGGCGCGGGCTGGTGGATTTGGGGCCAGAGAAACCGCCCGCCGGCCCCGTCGGAAACCGGCGACGCGCCCCTTGGCACGCTTGACCTTGACGATGACGCAGGCGCCGGCGCGCCTGACAGGAGTTGACGAATGATCCCGCGCTATACCCGTCCGGAAATGGCGGCCATCTGGTCGGACGCTGCAAAATACCGGATCTGGTTCGAGATCGAAGCGCACGCCGCAGACCGCTTGGCGGAGCTCGGCGTCATTCCTGCTTCAGCGGCGAAAACCATCTGGGAAAAAGGCGGCGCGGCGGAGTTTGACGTCGGGCGCATCGATGAAATCGAACGCGAGGTCAAACACGACGTCATCGCTTTTCTCACCCATCTCGCCGAATTCGTCGGAGAGGATGCTCGTTTCGTTCACCAGGGCATGACCTCATCGGACGTTCTTGACACCTGCCTTTCCGTGCAATTGACCCGCGCCGCTGATCTGTTGTTCGCCGACATGGACCGCGTGCTGTCTGCGCTTAAGAAACGCGCGCTGGAGCACAAGAACGACGTTTGCGTCGGGCGCAGTCACGGCATTCACGCCGAGCCGACGACCTTCGGCGTCAAACTCGCCGGCTTTTATGCGGAATTTGAGCGCGGCCGACAGCGGCTTGAGGCGGCGCGTGAAGAAATCGCCGTCTGCGCGATTTCCGGCGCCGTCGGCACTTTCGCCAATATCGATCCGTCGGTTGAAGAACATGTGGCGGTGAAAATGGGCCTTAAGGTCGAGCCGGTCTCCACACAGGTGATCGCCCGAGACCGTCACGCCGCCTATTTCACCGCCCTTGCCGTCATCGCCTCTTCCATCGAACGGCTGGCGACGGAAATCCGCCATCTTCAGCGCACCGAAGTCCTCGAGGCCGAAGAGTTCTTCTCCAAGGGCCAGAAGGGCTCGTCCGCCATGCCGCACAAGCGCAATCCGGTCCTGACGGAAAACCTTACCGGCCTTGCCCGGCTCGTGCGCATGTGTGCGACGCCGGCGCTGGAAAATGTCGCGCTCTGGCACGAGCGCGACATCTCTCATTCTTCGGTCGAGCGCGGCATCGGACCGGACGCCACCGTGCATCTCGATTTCGCCCTCAACCGTCTCGCTGGGGTCGTCGAAAATCTCGTCGTCTATCCCGAGCGCATGCTGGACAACATGAACAGCTTGAACGGCCTGATTTTCTCCCAGCGCGTTCTGCTGGCGCTGACCCAGGCCGGGGCTTCGCGCGAAGAGGCCTATAGCCTCGTTCAGCGCAACGCCATGCCGGCCTGGCGCGGCGAAGGCCTGTTTCTGGACAATCTCAAGGCCGACAAGGACGTGGCGGCGCATCTTTCCGGCGCCGAGCTCGAAAGCCTTTTCGATCTTTCCTATCACACCAAAAATGTGGACGTAATTTTCAAGCGGGTCTTCGGAAATTGATCGTCCGCGCTGTTTGGGCGCGTTGCTTTTGAGCATTTCCGCCCCCAGATAGATGCTTATGAGTGATTCAGTTCAAACCTTTGGCGCAGATATGGGCCGGCGTTCCTGGCTCCAGGCCATGACGCGCGGGATCGGCCATCGTTGCCCCCAATGCGGGCGCGGCCGGCTTTTCAAAAGTTACGTTAAAACCAACGAAACATGCCCGTCCTGCGGTCTCGAGCTCTCCGGCCATCGCGCCGACGACGCCCCGCCCTATCTCACTATTATCATTGTCGGGCACGTCATGATCCCGCTGGCGCTCGCCGTTAAGCAAGTTTTCGACCCGCCATTGACGCTGCAATTCGCCATCTGGCTGCCCACCATGGTCCTGGCCGCCTGGATTCTCCTTCCGGCGTCAAAAGGCGCCATGGTCGGACTGCAATGGGCGAACCGCATGCACGGCTTTGCCGGGCTGGACGCCGATCCGGATGCAGATGTCTGACGTCACGGGCATTTAATCCCCGCCGCATGGCTTGACACCTGACGGCGCGTGAGTATGTTCCGCGCTCATTTTGCGCGAATAAAGGTCCCGAGGAGCGACCCATGGCCAAGCCAACCACCGTCAAAATCCGGCTCAATTCCACCGCCGGCACGGGCTATTTTTACGTGACGAAGAAGAACACCCGTACGATGACGGAAAAACTCGTCATGAAGAAATACGATCCCGTTGCGCGCAAGCATGTGGAATTCAAGGAAGGCAAGATTAAATAAGATCTAGCCGCTTCCGGCATGAGAAAGCCGCCCTTGAGGGCGGCTTTTTTGTTGCGCTGATCGCGCCTGAAAATGTCAGGCGGCGCTTTGGATGACGCGATTTCGGCCGCCGGTCTTGGCCGTGTAAAGCGCCTCATCGGCGCGCTTGATGAGCTTCTGGGCGCTGTCGTCCTCGGGGCCGTTCTCCGTCGAGGCAAGCCCGATGCTGACGGTCACGGTCAGTTCGTCCCGTCCCGCATTCAGATGAAACTTCTGGGAGGCGATTTCCTGGCGAAGGCGTTCGGCGACCACGGAAGCAAAACTCAAATCCGTATCCGGCATGGCGATCAGAAATTCTTCGCCGCCATATCGGCAGGCGAGATCGATGCCCCGGATCGAATTGGAAATGCGTTCGGCGAACTCTTTCAGAACGCGATCGCCTACGTCGTGACCATGACTGTCATTCACTTCCTTGAAGTGATCGATATCGAGGATCATCACTGAAAGCGGCCGGCCTGTCCAATAGGCGCGGTCAAACATGGCGGAGAGATGACTCGCCAGATAGCGGCGGTTGTAAAGCCCGGTGAGCTGGTCGGTGACCGCCATTTCCAGACTGACCTGGAAGGATGAGCGCAATTGGTCCACATAGCGCTTGCGGCGCAACTGGGTCGTCACCCGGGCGGTGAGTTCGTTCTTGTCCACCGGCCGTGTCACATAATCGTTGACGCCGATATCGAGGGCGCGCACGAGCTTGCGGGTATCGCCATGGCGCACAATGGCCAGAATCGGCGTCAAACGTGTTTCTTCGAAAGACCGGATCGAGGAACAAAGGCGCAGAGGATCCATCGCCTCAATAGACATATTGACGAGGATGAGGTCGAAATCCCCCTCGCGGGCGCGGTTGAGCGCCACTTCCGGATCGCTCTCGTGGGTCACATGATGAGCTTCGACGCCAAGGGTGCTGATCATGCGCGCAGCCTGCTCATCATTGTCGTCAATCAGAAAAATTCGCGCCTCGTCGGCGCCTGCGTCTGGATCGATATTGCCGACAATCCCGAGATCCTTGCCGGTGGCGTAACGCGCACGCAGCTCGTCGGTCATCATTTTAAGACGAGTCAGCGAGCGCACGCGGGCGAACAGCGCAAGATCTTCAACAGGCTTGGTCAGGAAATCGTCGGCGCCGGCTTCAAGACCGACAATCCGATCGGCCTGCTGGTCGAGCGCCGTGACCATCACCACCGGAATATGCATGGTCTCCGGATTGGCTTTGAGTTTCCGGCAGGTTTCAAAGCCGTCCATGCCCGGCATCATAACGTCGAGCAGGATGATGTCCGGCTTTTCTTGAGACGCGATATCCAAAGCCTCCTGGCCGGAATAAGCGCCGAGCACGTCAAAATACTCCGCTCTCAGCTTTGCTTCGAGCAGTTTGACGTTCGGTTCGAGATCGTCGACGACCAGTACGCGCGCCGTCATGGAGCCCCCATGGCTATTAGGGTTTTGTTAAGTCCCTGAAAGCCTAGTCCAAATATCTTTTCACTTTCTCAAGAAACGTCGCGACGGAGATAGGTTTTGCGATATAATCTTCGCACCCTCCCTGGCGAATGCGCTCCTCGTCCCCCTTCATGGCGAAGGCGGTCACGGCGATCACGGGGATATCGGCCAGTTCGGAATTGGCCTTGATCTCGCGGGTCACCTCAAGTCCGGAGACTTCCGGCAGCTGGATGTCCATGAGAATGAGGTCCGGTTTATGCTCTTTAAGCTGATCCAGCGCTTCGGGCCCGGTGCGGGCCTCCAGCGTCTCATAACCGTGAATCTGCAGGAGATCGCGGAACAGCTTCATGTTCAGCTCGTTGTCCTCAACGATCAGCACCGTCTTGGGCATGGTTGAATAATCGAGCTTTTCCATGGCCGACATAATACGCCTTTTTATCTTGTCACGCGCGGGGAACCGTCGAATCGGTCCCGCCGATGGAAAGTTTTGCGCAAAAGGTCTTAATCGAATGTTTATCTTGATGGCCGCGTCAGTGGTTTTGTCCGGTCACGCCATGTTAACTACTTGTTAAATGGAAAATTTTTCCGGATATTCCGGTTTCTGCCGGGACTGCTTCGCCCCCTTTCGGGAGAGCGGCGACGAGGCCGTCCGGCGCTGCAAAGCCTGCGAATCGGTGCGAATCATCACCCATCCGGAGCTGTTTTCCCTCTCTATCGCTCATCTCGACTGCGACGCCTTTTACGCGGCCATCGAAAAACGCGACGATCCGAGCCTCGAGGACAAGCCCGTGATTATCGGCGGGGGCGTGCGCGGGGTCGTTTCGACCGCCTGCTATGTGGCCAGGACTTACGGCGTGCGCTCGGCCATGCCCATGTTCAAGGCGCGCGAGGCCTGCCCCGACGCGGTGATCATCAAGCCGAATATGGAGAAATATGCGAAAGTCGGCCGCGAGGTCAGGAAAATGATGCTCGACCTCACCCCCATGGTGGAGCCCCTTTCGATCGACGAGGCCTTTATGGACCTTACCGGCACCGCCCGGATCCATGGCGGTCCGCCGGCCGTGACCCTCGCCCGGCTTCAGGCGCGGGTCCAGGCGGCGCTCGGGGTCACCACCTCCATCGGCCTGTCGCATAACAAGTTTCTCGCCAAGATGGCCTCGGACCTCGACAAGCCGCGGGGGTTTTCCGTGATCGGGAAAGCCGAGACAAAAGAGTTTCTGGCGCGCCAGCCGGTGACCATGATCTGGGGCGTCGGCAGGGCGATGGCGGCGAAGCTCGAACAGGACGGCGTCAAAACCATCGCGCAGCTTCAAAAGGCGGACGCCGCGAGCCTCGCCAAGCGTTACGGCGAGATGGGCCTGCGCCTCGCCCGCCTTTCGCAAGGAGAAGACAGCCGCGCCGTCAAACCGGAACGCGAGACCAAGAGCGTGTCTTCGGAGACTACCTTCAACACCGACATCCGCGACGCGAAATGGCTCGAAGATGTTCTCTGGGAGCTGTGCGAGAAAGTCTCGGCGCGGATGAAAGCGTCGGGCTTCGAGGGCCGCACCGTCACGCTGAAACTCAAAAGCGCGGACTTTAAAACCATCACCCGGCGCACGACGCTCGACCAGCCGGCCAATCTTGCGCGCGTCGCCTTTGCGGCGGCGAAACCGATGTTGCATGACGCGGCGGGCGGCAAAGCCTATCGCCTGATCGGCGTCGGCTTTTCCGGCCTTTCTTTCGCCGGTGAAAATCAGGCGGCGCCGGACCTTTTCGGCGAAAGCAACGAAAAGATCGCCCGCACCGAAAAGGCGATCGACGCGATCCGCGAAAAGTTCGGCCGCGACGCCGTGAAGGCCGGCCGGACCTTGCGCGGGCCGCGGCGCTAACAGGCTGATATTTTAACAGGAAATCAGCCCCCGGAGGACCGCCGCCGGCAAGGTGACGCGCCGCGTTTCGCGTGATAACGTAACGCCCGGGGGTATCCTGGGGTTATCAATAAGCGCGCCAATAGGCGTGCGGTTCAGGGGCGTTTCATGAAATTTCTGCTGAGGCTTTTGCGTCGGCTGTTGGTCATGTTGATCGTGCCGGCGATCTTTCTCGCCGCCGGCTGGTATGGCGGATCGAAATACGGCGCGCCGCCCGCCGTCGTCGGCGCCGTCGACAATGTGTTTGCCAAAGGCCGCGCGATCCTGACGCCGATCCTCGGCGAAGCCGCGCGCAAGGGCGGCGAGGCCGCGAAGACCGCCGCGCAGCAGGGAAGCGATTATGTGGTCGGCACCGTCGAACAGATGATCAAAGACTATAAAGAGCGGTCCGAAGAAGAACCGGGCGAAGCCCCCGAAACGCAAGAAGGCGAAACGCCGGACACGGACGAACCCGCGCCCGCCGAACCACCCGCAACCGAGCCCGAACCGCAACCCTCTGCCGCCCCGGTTCAAACCGGCGACGGCATCGTCCTTTGCAAAATGCGCATCTCGAACCAGCCGCGCCAGGGCGCGCCGGGATCGAGCATCGGCGCCGCTGACGAAACGACGACCTATAAAGGCGTCACCCTCCTCCTCATGCCGGCGACCAAAGCCTGCCTTTCCTCCGGCTACGGATACAGGAACGGCAAGCTGCACAAGGGCGTCGACTATTTCTCCGACCGGGGCGGCGACGTCCTCGCCGCGGGCGACGGAACCATCGTCGAAGCGGTCTCGCGGTCCGACTATGGCAACATGGTCGTCATCGACCATGGAAACGGCGTTTACACGCGCTACGCCCATCTCGCGCGCTTTGCGTCCGGCGTGAAAAAGGGCGCGGCCGTGACAATGGGCCAGACCCTCGGCCCCATCGGCAAGTCCGGCGCCGCGCCGGTCGTGCACCTCCATTACGAGGTGCTGACCGGCGGTTACGGGACCCGGGCGAAATCCTTCGGCCTCGAGGCCGTGGACCCGTTCGGTCTTTAAAACCCCCGGAAAAACCGCCTTTCTGTGATCTGGATCACATCCGGCCCGGTCCGGCCGGGCTAAGGTCCGTTCATCACGCCGGAGCGGCCCATCACCCAGGGCCGCAACGGCGCACCGGCCGGGCGCCGGCCCCTCCCCGCCCGGCCGCAAACTTGTCAAAGCCGCGTGAGGCGTAATTGCTCGCGCGGCTTTTTTTTCGTCTTGCCCGCCGGGCCCGCCGGCCGTGAAACAATTTTGCGCAATCGCATCGCTATTTCTTTTTCTTTGGCTCATTTGCTGGCTTTCAGACGAATTTGGCGCCTTTTACATAAAAATGTTTCACGCGGCCCGTCCGACCTCTCCTTCTTCGACTCCCCACGCTTTGCTTGTCCCGGACCCGATCCGGGAAGCGTGGGGTCCATCCATGGCGCTGCAATCCGCTTTCTCTTAAGGCTGGACGCCACGGTTGAACCGTGGCGAGTCGCCAGGAGAAGGCTTCGCATCGTTCTCGCGAGCCTTGTGACGCGCGGATGCGCCACGCAAGGTCGGCCCGACAGCACTATAAAGCCGCCGGAAAACCCGTGCGGACTTATCCACGGCTTTTGTTTCCGTGCTATCATGAACGGCGCCCGCCTATCCTTTGCTCGCATAAGCGCCGCGCGAAGGCGCACAAGCGCAAAAACTGCCTCCCCCTTGCGGGGAGGCCGAAATCTTCGATTTCGGGAGGGGGTAAGCCCCAATGCGCCTTTCTCTATTTTCGGCGAGATCCTCCCCCCGCCCAAAAACGCGGTTCACCCGCGTTTTTGACCTCCCCTCAAGGGGGAGGTGAAGGGATTAGGCGCCCCGGCGCGAACGCCCTATATTAGCCCTATGTACCCCCGCGCCGCGATTCCCGCCGCCTTCGCCCTCTTTCTCCTGGGGGCCGGCTGCGGCCGCGAGCAGATGGCCGTGCCGACGACGCCGAGCCTCAAGCCCCAATGCGGCGTCGCCTCCTATTACCACCCGACGCTCGAGGGGAACCTCACCGCCAATGGCGAGACCTACGACCCCGACCGTTACACCGCCGCCCATAAGAGGCTGCCCTTCGACACCGAGCTCGAAGTGCGCCGGCGCGATACGGGCGAAACCGTGGAGGTGCGCGTCAATGACCGCGGGCCGTTCATCAAGGGACGGATCATCGACCTCTCCCCGACCGCCGCCTCAGAGATCGGGCTGACGGAAGGAGACGGGGTTGCGGAGGTTTGCTTGGTGAGGATTGGGTGATGGCAGCTAAGGTCATTTTTCACCTTCTGCTGCTTTTTTCAGAAACAATTCGTTGAAAATTTCGTCAGCTCCCCAAGCTTGGGCTGCCGTAAAAGCCAGTTTTCTCATTTCTCCCCCATCTAATTCGCCCAATTCTGGTTTATAGGCCAAATCATGCTCTGCTTCTGCCCAAGCGTGTTGAAATAACGTTTTTATTTGGAGCTCAAAAAATTCCGGCAAATTATCTCTATCAGAAGCCGAATAGATAATCTCGTTTGGCAAAGCCATGATAAAATGTTTGCCGAAATATCCAAATTCCCAATTTGATTCAGGCACTACCGCTTTTTCTTCAATTGGTTGAAAGTATGGCAGGATTTTTTCTTCTATTCGTTTTACATCACTCAGGTAATAAGTAATAATGCGTGCTCCGATTTGATCCTGAATTTGGTTAAGTGGGTCAGTATATTTTTTCTTCTTACCTTCGAGTTTGTTAGATTTTTTAATAAATCTGTCTACTGATTTGGCGCGAGCACTAACACGATCTACACGTACAAAAGGTTTAAGATAATTATTTATAACAGCCTCAAGCGCATTTGCAGCTGGCACCAAATTATTAGCATAGCGGTCTTCATATTGCTCGCGTAAACTCATCATCTGATTCTAGACTTCCCGACTTTTTCATCTTTTATCGACCCAGTAGCGGTTACTTTTACCTTGCGCTTTTTCTTATCTAAAATTTCAGTTTTAAATACTTCATCAAAATCATCCGCATCGGCTGTTAGCAATGCTCCTGTATCTAATTCTAAACTTCTAAACGGGATTTGTGCGCGGAATTCGTTCAACTCAAATTTGAATCGATCATGCGCCAATTCGGGATAATCGATTTCACGTAAAATAGCTTTTATAGTTTTGTCTGATAAGCCAGATTGGCTTCCAAAATCTTCAATACTTATATTCTGACCGGCTAATTTGCCGGCTAATGTCACAGCGGCAGTTATTTCGGATTTAACATCGAGGTCATCGGAGCTGCGCGCAGCCTTTCTAAGAGCTGCAGCAAGTCGTTTAGTTCCAGCTGCGGCAGTTGTTAGAAATGAAGAATCCAAAAATTCTTCTATCCAATATTCTGATATTCTAATGCCGTGACCATAAATCTGCTTATCAACGGCGCGCCCTTTCCAAAAACCACCTGACAATGAAGCGTGCTCATACAGCGCGGCCTTATATTTATGAGAATTCTTCATAAACACGCGCTCCAAAAATTCTATACTGAGCGCGTTTTTCTTATATTCTGCTAGAATACCTGTGTCTGCCGGAAAGCGTGAGACAACAACCCTGTGCCGCTGCCCGTTTTTGCCACAAATCAAAAAAAGCAAACCAAGACCTGATCTGCGCGTTGTGTAGCTTTCCAATCTAGTGGCAATTTTCCGTGCACGTGGTAAATTTGGTAGCTCAACGTAGTTTGTTATCAATTCACGGCACGGATTGTTTTGCGTTCCATCTGCGTCTTTATTGAAAATAATCTCTATGTCACATTCTCGATCAGAATCTATAAAGATGCCTTTCAGGAGGTCATATAATCTTTCGTCTTTTGGAGTGACTTCAGCTCCTTCGCGGTGCGCAATTGATTCTTCTTCACCTGCCCGCGGCGTCACCAAGAAGGCGTGAATCTTGTCGATTTCAACCACTATATACGCCTCCCAAAAAGAATCATCACTAGTAAAACAATTATTTTATAATAATTCCTTAGTAGAGATTCAAATTTTAACCTCCTTAGGAGTTCGCTAACGGAACTCCTTCAAACATGAATCACCCTTCCATACGCATCGAGCGTCGCTTCGTGCATTATCTCGGAAAGCGTCGGGTGCGGGAAGATGGCGTGCATCAGGTCTTCTTCGGTGCCCTCCATGGAGCGCGCGAGGCCTAGCCCCGAGATCAGTTCGGTGACTTCCGCCCCGATCATATGGGCGCCGAGGAGCTCGCCGGTCGCCTCATCGAAGATGGTCTTGACCATGCCCTCGGGCTCTCCCAGCGCGATGGCCTTGCCGTTGCCGACAAAGGGAAAGCGCCCGATCTTGACCTTGCGCCCCGCCTCTTTCGCTTGCGCCTCGGTCATCCCGACGCTCGCGACCTGCGGGTTTGAATAGGTGCAGCCCGGAATGGTTGAGACATCCATGGGGTGGAGGCCTTTGACGCCGGCGATCTTCTCGACGCACAGGACCCCTTCGTGGCTCGCCTTGTGCGCCAGCCAGGGCGGGCCCACGAGATCGCCGATGGCGTAGAGGCCTTTGACGCCCGTCTCCAGCCATTCATTGACGGTGACATGGCCGCGCTCGACCTTGGCGCCGACCGCCTCGAGCCCGATATTCTCCGTGTTCCCCGTAATCCCGATGGCGAGGATGACGCGGTCGGCCTCTATCTGTTCGGTCTTGCTGTCTTTCAGTTTCACGGTCGCCTTCACGCTGTCGGCGCCCTTTTCGAGCTTGTCGACGCTGGCGGAAGTGAGGATATTCATGCCCGCCTTCTTGAAGCGCTTCTCGGCGAATTTCGAGATCTCCGCGTCCTCGGCGGGCAGGATCCGGTCGACCATCTCCACCACCGTCGTCTCCGCCCCGAGCGCGTTATAGAAACTCGCGAACTCAATGCCGATGGCGCCCGAGCCGATGACGAGGAGCTTTTTCGGCATGACGTCGGGGACCATCGCCTCTTTCGCGGTCCAGATGAACTTGCCGTCGGGCTCGAGCCCGGCCTGGGGGATGGTGCGCGCCCGCGCGCCGGTGGCGAGGATGACGTGCTTGGCTTTGATCGTGTCCTCGCCGCTCTCGGTTTTCACCTTCACGAGCGGCGCAGCAGCGCCCTTCTCGAGGCGCGCGGTTCCCTTGATGACCTCGATCTTGTTTTTCTTCATCAGGCCGGTGACGCCCTTTTCCATGCGCGCCGAGACATTGCGCGAGCGCTTGACGACCGCCTCCAGGTTGAAGCCGATATTCTCGGCCTTGAGGCCGTATTCCTCGGCATGCTGCATGGTGGTGTAGACTTCCGCGGTCCTGAGGAGCGCCTTCGTGGGAATGCACCCCCAGTTGAGGCAGACCCCGCCCAGGGCGTCGCGCTCCACAATGACGGTCTTCAGCCCCAGCTGGCTGGCGCGGATCGCCGCCACATAGCCCCCGGGTCCCGATCCGATCACGGCGAGATCGCAAGTGTGTTCCGTCATTGTTACTGCCCTTCGCGGTTTACGTGTCTTCTTTCGCGCGCGACTATAGCCGCGCCGGCGCGGAAGAAAACAACCGGAGGGAATAATTTCATGACAATCAACGCCTTGCGAACCCCCGACGAACGCTTCGAGGCCCTGCCGGACTGGCCCTATACGCCCCGCTATATCGACGATCTCCCCGGTTATGAGGGGCTCCGAATGCATTACGTCGATCACGGCCAGCGCGAGGGGCCGACATTTCTCTGCATCCACGGCGAGCCGAGCTGGGCCTATCTCTTCCGCAAGATGATCCCCGTCTTCGCCGCGGCGGGCCATCGCGCCGTCGCCGTCGACATGTTCGGTTTCGGACGCTCCGACAAGCCGGCGGACGATGAGACGTATACATATCATTTTCACCGCGACGCCCTCCTCGCCTTTGTGGAGCGGATGGACCTCAAAGACGTCTGTCTCGTGGTGCAGGACTGGGGCGGGGTTCTCGGCCTGACGCTCCCCATGGCGGCGCCGCAGCGTTATACGCGCGCCATCGTCATGAACACGGGGCTCCCCGCCGGAGAGGAAGCGCCCGAAGGCTTCGCCATGTGGCGCGCCTTCAACCGCTCCCAGCCCGATCTCGACGTCGCCGCGCTGATGAAACGCGCAACGCCGATCCTCACCGACGAGGAGGCCGCCGCCTACGCCGCGCCCTTCCCTGATGCGAGCTACAAGGGCGGCGTGCGGCGTTTTCCCGAACTCGTCATGCTGAAGGAACAGGGCAAGGAGCTGACTCCGGAGTCAGCCGAGGGCGTCGAAACCTCCCTCGCCGCGCGCAAATTCTGGTCGCAAGACTGGACGGGCGAGACGTTCATGGCCGTCGGCATGCAAGACCCGGTGCTCGGTCCGCCCGCCATGAAGGCGCTTCAGAAGATGATCAAGGGCTGCCCCGATCCGCTGGAAATCGCCAACGCCGGCCACTTCGTCCAGGAATGGGGCGAGCCGATTGCGAAAGCGGCGCTGGAGAAATTCGGGTTGGCGTGAGCTTACGGCGCCGAACCGGCGCCGACATGCTTTCGCAAGGACCGCAGAAACATATTTGTCCGCGCTGTCATCTCTTCGATCGGCGCGCGGGCCAGCGCCTCCTCGCTCCAGCCCTCCGGCGGATTTAAGTCGGCCTGCAAATCCGCCATCCTCTGACGCTCCTCCTCGTCAAGCGGCAGCGCTTCCGCCGCCGCCAGCATCGCCAGAAGCTCGTGGATCTTGCGCATGGCCAAAAAAGCGCGCGTCATCCGATCTTTCAGAGCGGGCTCTTCGAGCCAGCTGCGCCCTTCAAACACCTCCTGCGTCACCCGCTGCCCGGCGCCGAGACACTCATAGACAATGCAGCCGCTAAAGCCGAGCTCCTCTCGCTTTTCGTGAATCGTGCAGGCGCCGGAGGATGAAAGCTTCGGACAGGGCGTGCTCGCCGGTTTGTCGATGGCGAAGGACTCGGATTTGTCGAAAGCGGGCGCCATGCAGCAAAGGGCGGCGCATCGCGTGCAGTCGGCGCGCAACTCGGCGGTGTTGCTCATGGTTATTCGCCGCCCACCCTATAATCTCGCGTCGCTTCTTCGAACAGCGCCTCCAGCTCCATAGGCGGCTCCTTCCATTCTTCCGCAGCGAAGATCGGCGCCTGGTCGGCGTAATGGGGCGATGTCTCGTCGAGCGTCGCCGAGCCGAACTGGTGGATCGTCTTGATTTCAACATCCCGCGCGCCGGACCAATCCGCATAGAGAATATATGTGTCGCCGCCGACAGCTTTTAACGGTCCCTCGCCGTCGCGCTCGGGATAGACCGCGCGCAGCGTGTCCGGCCCGCCATTCAAAGGCAGCGAAAGATCGCCCCGCTTCAGGCGCACGGCCTCGCCCCATGTGGGGTCGATGCGTCCGAATTTCTCTTTCAGCTCCGCCGAAATGTCCCGCAGCGCCGTCTCGTAATCCGGCGTCTCGACGTCCTCGTCATTAAGGAGCGTCCCCCGCGCCCGCTGCGCCGTCAAAACCGCCAGCGCTGCAGACCGGCTGTCTTTCGTCACCGCGCCGTCCCAGGCGGCGAGCACGGCCCGCTCTTCTTCGAGATCCGCCGCATCGCCGGCGGCGAGGTCGCGCACCAGCTCCATGACGCGGGAGTTTTCGGCGTAAACATGATCTATCTTGTAGGCGACGAAGTCTTCCGATGTGATGGATGGATCGCCGCCGTAAAGCGCCTGTTCGCGAAGGCCGCGATTGGTGGTGCGCCGATCGACGCCATAATGAGGCGGAAAATCCGCCGGATCGGGATTGTCTTCCGGTCCCGACGATTGAAACGGCGTGTGATTGGCGTTCACCACATAGCCCGATAGCGGCATCACCACCTGCGGCACGTCATTAAGGGTGCGCTTGCCCGCCCAGACAAGCGCCGGATCGGACCCGTCCTGCGCTTTCGACCAGTCGGGCCCCGCCGCGCGTTTCGGGATCGCCGCATTGTAATAATAGGCGATGACGCCGTCGCCGTCGGCGTAAACTGCGTTGAGGCTGGGGAGCGCCAGCATCTCCATCGCTGCGCGCCATTCGGCATAATCGCTTGCGCGGTTCATGCGGTAATATTGTTCGAGGGCGCGGATCTCTCCCCTGCCCGCATAAGAAACCGCAAACCACCCCTTGTCGGTTTCAAAAACCGGTCCGTGAACGGAAGTTAAAGCCCGGCGCGTCACGGGCAGGCTGAACGGCCCCCATAACTTCACCCGGAACTTGATCTCCTTCACATCGAACTCGCGCCAGCCGCCGTCGAAACGGTACATGGACGGCTTTTTCGGATCGTCGACCTCCAGCTTATAGGCGTCGACGAGATCGGGCTTGTTGACGGTGAAGGCCCAGCCAAGATCGGGGCCGGCGCCGTGCAGGATGACCGGCGAGCCCGGAAAAATTCCGCCGATCATGTCCCAGCCTTCTTCGGACTTCACCCGCGCCTCGTACCAGGCGACAGGGCCCGTATAGGGCTGGTGCGAATTCACCATCAGCCGCGTATGGCCGTCGGCGCTGCGCACCGGCGCGACGGCGATGGCGTTGGAGCCGGTCTCAAACCCCGCCGGGACTTTCAGAAAGGCTTCGCGCGCCGTCGCTGCGCGCTCTTCAATATCGACCTCGCCGTCGAAAAGCTTTTTGAGGTGGTTGTCGAGGCCGTAGAAAAAGGGCTGACGCGCCGCGAACCCGGCGACCACATCCTCGCCTTTGACGGGTAACGCATCGCGGGTGCAGCGCGCACGGTCTTCGGCGCAATAGAAATTAATCCCCGCCGCATAGGCTTCAGCGAGCGCGCGCGTTCGCGCCACAAGATCGGTTTCATAGCGTTCGGCGATGTCGTCGCCCGCCCCCATGGCGCGGATCAGGTAGTCGGTGACCGCCGCGTCTTCGCCGTCGCGCCGGGCGAGATCGCCGCGGGAAAAGAGGATTACGGTCTCGATGGTCTTCCAGTCGTCTTCGGCATGGGCGTAAGCGAGACCGAAGGCGACATCGGCGTCGCGCGCGCCATAGATGTGGGGCACGCCAAAGGCGTCGCGGATGATGCGGGCGTCGAAAGCCTTCGCCGCCTCGCGCGCGGCGGCGGCGTCGAAGGGCGCGGGGGCCGGGGTTTTGAGGTAAAGCGCCGCGCCCGCCAGAATGACAAGCAGGGCCAGACCGCCAAACTTCAATATTTTCAACATGCTCCGCCCCGACCCTCAATTCCGGTCTAATGCCGATTGGCGCGATACTGCCATGGTTTTTGGCGGCGGAACCAGCCTATAAAACAGGGGAAAGCCCGCCACGCCCGGAAAGGACTGCATGCTTCACCGACTTTGCGCCCTGATCGCCGCCCTCGCCGTCAGTCTTTCCGCCAGCTTTGCGTTCGCTTTTGCTCAAGAGGTTCCGCCCCTCCCCAATGCGGTCCACAGCCCAAATGCGGGGCGCGAAGGCATGGTCGTCGCCGAAGAGCAGCGCGCGACGGAAATCGGCGCCGACATCCTGGCGCAGGGCGGCAACGCTGTCGACGCGGCTGTTGCAACCGCTTTCGCCCTTGCCGTCACCTATCCGGCCGCGGGCAATCTCGGCGGCGGCGGCTTCATGATGGTTTATCTCGCCGATGAAGACCGCGTTGTCGCCGTCGATTATCGCGAAATGGCGCCGGGCGCGGCGGATCGCGACATGTATCTCGACAAAGAGGGCGAGGTCGTTCGCGCGGACATCATGAAAACGCTCAAGGGCGCAGGCGTGCCAGGGACAGTGGCCGGCCTGCTTTATGCGCAGGAGAAATACGGCAGGCTTTCGCGAAAAGACGTGATGGCGCCGGCGATCCGGCTGGCGGAGAAAGGCTATCCCCTGCGCTATTACGATACGGCGCGGGTCGAAGCCTACCGTTCGCGGCTGACGCGCAACGAGGCGGCGCTCGCCGAGTTCTTCAAACCGGACGGCGCGGCTTACCTTCCCGGCGAAACTTTCAAGCGCAAGGACCTTGCGAAGACGCTGAAGGCAATTTCAAAGAAAGGCCGCGACGGCTTTTACAAGGGCTGGGTCGCGGATGCGATTGTCGCGGACATGCCCAATCATGGCGGGCTGATCAGCCATGACGATCTTGAAAACTACGAAGTGACGGAGCGCGACCCCGTGCGCGGGACGTATCGCGGCTATGACATCGTCTCCATGCCGCCGCCGAGCTCCGGCGGCGTTCATTTGATCGAGATGCTCAACATGCTGGAAACGCGCGCGCCCAGAAGCGGCCAGAGCGACGATGCGGAGACCCTGCACTTCCTCGCCGAGGTCATGCGCCGGGCCTATGCGGATCGCGCCGAGCATCTCGGCGATCCGGATTATGTCGACGTCCCGGTCGAGGGGCTGACCTCGAAGACTTACGCCCACGATCTCGCCGCGGCCATCGATCCGGACAGCGCGACGCCGTCCTCCAAGATCGGCGCCGGCGATCCTTATCCTTACGAGAGCGCCGATACGACGCATCTTTCCGTCATCGACGCTGAGGGGAACATGGTCGCCAATACTTATACGCTGAACGCCAGCTTCGGCTCGGGCATCGTCATCCCGGGAACGGGCGTTCTGATGAACAACGAGATGGACGATTTTTCCGCCGCGCCGGGCGTTCCCAATTATTACGGTCTCGTCGGCGACGAGAAAAACGCCATCGCCGCGGGCAAGCGCCCCCTCTCCTCCATGACGCCGACGCTCGTCTTCAAGGACGGCGAGCCCTATCTCGCAACCGGCGCGCAAGGCGGTTCGCGCATCATCACCGCCGTCCTGCAGGTGATCGTCAATGTCATCGATCGCGGCATGAATGTCGCCGACGCCACGGACCATCCGCGCATCCACCACCAATGGCTGCCCGACGAAATCCTCTATGAGCCGGGGCTCAGCGCCGATACGATCCGTCTTTTGGAGGCGAAGGGGCACACGCTGGAGCCGTTCGACTGGCACGCCACGCCGCAGACGCTTCTCTGGCGAGACGGCTGGGCCTATGGCTATGCCGACGAGCGAACGCCGGGCAGCGCCGCCTGTTCGCCGGACGGCGGCTGTTAGACGCCTACATAATTCTGTCGCATGAGCGCGGCAGATAGAATGCGAGTGAAATCATGACGGGAATGAAATCCATGAAAATTTATGCAGCGCTGCTGATGGGCGCGGGGCTCGCCGCCTGTACAAGCGCGCCGATGACAGAAACGGCGCCGAAGGCCGCCGCCACCGGCGACGCCTGGTTCGACGGCGCACAGGCGACTCTCGCCCAAAGGAAGACCGTCAAACCGGTCAAGACCAGAGCGAAAAACGTCATCCTCTTCATCGCCGACGGCATGGACCCGACCACCGTCGCCGCCGCGCGCATCTATGACGGCCAGTCCCGGGGCGAGGAAGGCGAGGAAAATCTCCTCTCCTTCGAGCGTTTTCCGAACCTCGCCATGTCGAAAACCTACAACACCGACATGCAAGTGCCGGATTCCGCCGGAACCATGAGCGCCATGGCGACAGGCTACAAAACCCGTATCGGACATATCTCGGTCAAAAAAGAAGTCCCGCGCAGCGATTGCGCAGCGAGCCTTTCCGCACACGCGCCGACCTTTGTGGAGATCGCGGAACAGGCGGGGCTTTCGACGGGCGTGATTTCGACCGCCCGCCTCACCCATGCGACGCCGGCGGCGACTTACGCCCATGTTCCCGACCGCGATTGGGAGCGCGACACGGATTTGCCCGAAGGCGCGTTCGAGGCAGGCTGCCGCGACATTGCGAGCCAGCTTATCGACTTTCCTTATGGCGACGGCGTCGATTTCGCCATGGGCGGCGGGCGCGCCAACTTCCTGCCCGAGGACGCCAAAGACCCGGAAGACGCGGATCGCACGGGCGGACGCAAGGACGGGCGCAACCTCGCCGCCGAATGGGTCTCGAAATCCGACCATCACGCCTTTGTCTGGAACAAGGAGCAATTCGACGCTGTCGATCCGGAAAGCGATCCGCGCGTGCTCGGCCTCTTTGAAATATCGCATATGAACTATGAAGCCGACCGCGAAAGCGACAAGGCGGGCGAGCCCTCGCTCGAAGACATGACCCGCAAAGCGATCCAAATTCTCTCGCGCGACGATGACGGCTTCGTCCTGATGGTCGAAGCAGGACGCGTCGATCATGCGCACCACATGGGCAACGCCGCGCGCGCGCTCATCGATGCGCAGGAATATAGCCAGGCCGTCGCAGCAGCCCGCGAGATGACAAGCCCCGAAGACACGCTGATCATCGCCACGGCCGATCATGGCCATACGCTCACCTTTGCGGGCTATCCGGCGAAGGGCAACGATATTCTCGGCCTGGTGCGTTATGTCAGCGACGGGGGCGAAAGCAAACTCATGCTCGCCGCAGATGGAAAACCCTATACAACGCTCGGCTACGCCAACGGACCGGGCTCGGTCTATCACAAGGGCGTCGATCATCGCGAACGGCCTATCGGCGATGAGGAAGAGGTCGAGGATCTCGAATATCTTCAGCCATCATTGGTGCCGACAGGCTCCGAAACCCATGGCGGCCAGGACGTCACCATCTACGCCTCAGGCCCGGACGCCTGGCTCTTCTCGGGCGTCGTCGAGCAGAATTACATCTTCCACGTGATGATGGATGCGCTGCGGCTTGATCCGCAGGTTGAAGAATAAAAAAGGCGGACGCGATTAACCGCATCCGCCGTTTTTCTTATCTGAAATAGAGCGTGAAGTTTCTCCGCCGGCCTTACGCCACCGGGTCGAGCCAGCCCCATTCGTCTTCGGTTTCGCCGGAGAAGATGCCGAAGAACATATCCTGGATCTGCGACGTGGCCGGACGATTGCCTTTGCCAACCGGCAGCCGGTCGATGGAGCGCACCGGGGTGATTTCCGCCGCCGTGCCCGTCAGGAACACCTCGTCCGCCGCGTACAGCATCTCGCGGGGGATCGACTGCTCCACGACTTCGTAACCGGCTTTCTTCGCCAGCGTGATCACCGTGTCGCGGGTGATGCCGGCGAGGATCGAGGACGCCGCCGTCGGCGTGTAGATTTTGCCGTTCATCACGATGAAGATGTTTTCGCCGGCGCCTTCCGACACCGTGCCGTCATGGGCGAGCCCCAGCCCTTCCGCAAAACCGGAAAGCTTGGCTTCCTGCGAGACGAGCCGGCTCGAGAGATAATTGCCGCCGGCCTTGACGCCCGCCGGGGTCGTGCCCGGCGCATTGCGCCGCCAGCTGGAGAACGCCACGTCGATGCCGTTCTTCAGGCCTTCCTCGCCAAGATAGGCGCCCCAGGGGAACGCTGCGATCGCGAAATCGGTCGGCGCGTCGAAAGCAGCCGGGCCCATCTCGCCATAGCCGAGAAAGGCGACGGGACGGATATAGGCGCTTTCAAGATCGTTCTTGGCGACCACGTCCTTGCAGACCTGCATGATCTCCTCGACGGAGTATTTCGACAGATCGATGCGGTAAACGCTGGCGGAGAAGAACAGGCGCTCGATATGTTCGCGGTTCCGGAATACGCATACGCCCTTATGCTTTGTGTTGTAGGCGCGCATCCCTTCGAACACCGAGGTCCCGTAATGGAGACCATGGGTCATTACGTGGGTTGTCGCCTCGGCCCAGGGGATCATTTCACCGTTGCGCCAGATATATTTGGCTTCCTGGATAGGCATGAGGGTCGTTCCTTCTACTGTTTTGAAGGCCGTCTGAATGGCTGAGCCACGCCGCAATTGCAAGCGTTGTCCGACATTCGGACCGGTCCATGGTGGCGTTTGGCGGGAATGTTCTCTAATCCGGGCGGAAGGAGCAGATTTCGCCCTGTCCGTAGTCAGACCGGAAAGCCGCGCCCATGACCGATGAAGTTTCCTCTCAAAACCCTTCCGAGGACGCCCGCAAGATCGACGCCCTTTTGGAGGTGATGGCCCGATTGAGGTCGCCAGAAGGCGGCTGTCCCTGGGATCTGGAGCAGAATTTCCGGACCATCGCGCCCTATACGGTCGAGGAGGCCTATGAGGTCGCGGACGCCATCGAGCGGGGCGATATGGCGGGGCTGAAGGAAGAGCTCGGCGATCTCCTCTTCCAGTCGGTCTTCCACGCCCAGATGGCGAAGGAGGAAGGTCTCTTTACGTTCGGCGATGTCGCCGAGGCTATCGCCGAGAAAATGATCCGCCGTCACCCCCATGTCTTCGGCGAGGACGATATGCGGTCATCCGAGGAGCAGACCGCGGCCTGGGAAGTGCAGAAAGCGGAAGAGCGGAAAGCCAAGGGCAAGGACGGCCTGCTTGACGATGTGCCCGCGGGCCTGCCCGGCCTCACCCGCGCCGTGAAGCTGCAAAAGCGCGCAGGACGCGTCGGTTTCGACTGGTCGGATGCGCGTTCCGTGCTCGACAAGATCGCCGAGGAAACAGAAGAGCTCACCGAGGCGATGGCGAACGCCGACAAGGATCATATCGAGGAAGAGTTCGGCGATCTTCTCTTCGTGCTCGCCAATCTCTCACGCCATCTCGACATCGATCCCGAAAGCGCGCTGCGCCGCGCCAACGAGAAATTCATCCGCCGCTTTAAACATATTGAGAAGACGTTTTCCGCGCGCGGCGAAAGCCTCGCCGATGCGTCGCTCGATGATATGGAAGCGGTCTGGAATGAGGCGAAGGCGCTGGATAAGACGGCGAAGGATCGCGCGTAATTCTCCCTCTTCCCCCGCTTGCGGGGAAGTCCCGGCGAAGCCGGGGATGGGGCTCACCCCCTCCGTCTCGCTGCGCTCGACACCTCCCCCGCATGCGGGGGAGGAAAAGCGGTGCGGTTAATGAGCATCTCCTCCCCACAATATCTCATCACGCTTGTTAGAAATTATGCCTTCAATCTCCCGCGAGGACGGGGCAAGTTGCGCCCAAATTGATCTATAAAAGACCGCCTTTCGGAGTACCGATTTCCATGACCGCCTATCAAGAGATGCTCGACCTCATCGGCAACACGCCGCTCATCAAGCTGAAACGCGCCTCGGAGGAGACAGGCTGCACCATTCTCGGCAAGGCGGAGTTTTTGAACCCCGGCCAGTCGGTGAAGGACCGGGCGGCGCTCGGCATCATCCGCGATGCGGAAAAGCGGGGCGTTCTGAAGCCCGGCGGCGTCATCGTCGAAGGCACGGCCGGCAATACCGGCATCGGCCTCGCCATGGTCGGCGCGGCGCTCGGCTACAAGACCAAGATCGTCATCCCGCGCACCCAGAGCGAAGAGAAGAAGATCGCCCTCAGGCTTCACGGCGCCGAGCTCATCGAAGTCGATGCGGTGCCTTACGCCAATCCCAATAACTATGTTCACTATTCGCGCCGCCTCGCCGAGGAACTCGCGGAAACCGAAGAGAACGGGGCGATCTGGGCGAACCAGTTCGACAATGTCGCGAACCGCGATTTTCATATCGCCACCACCGGCCCCGAAATCTGGAAGCAGACCGACGGCAAGGTCGACGGCTTCACCTGCGCCGTCGGCACCGGCGGCACGCTCGCCGGCGTTTCCATGGCGCTGAAAGAGCGCAACAAGGAGATCAAGACCGCCGTCAGCGATCCTGGCGGTTCGAAAATCTACTCCCTGATCAAATTCGGCAAGGACGAGACCGAAGGCGGATCGATCACAGAAGGCATCGGCCAGGGCCGCATCACCGCCAATCTCGAAGGCGCGCCCATCGATGACGGCTTCCGCATCGACGACGCGGACATGCTCGATGTTCTGTTCAAGCTCGTCATGGAGGAAGGCCTGTGCCTCGGCGGTTCCTCAGGCATCAATATCTGCGGCGCGATCCGTCTCGCCAAGGAGCTCGGCCCCGGCCACACCGTCGTCACCGTCCTCTGCGATTACGGCCACCGTTACGCTTCGAAGCTCTACAATCCCGAATTTCTCCGGGAAAAGAGCCTCCCGACGCCGGCTTGGCTGAGCTGATATCCTGATAAGGGCCAAAGGCGCGCTTTTTGACCTCTCCTCAAGGAGAAGATAAATCGTGATGTGAAATCACGCGAAAGCGGCGCACATGACCTTCGGCCCCCTCGTCTCCACCGACTGGCTCGCTGAGAATCTCGGCGAGAAAGACCTTAAAATCATCGACGGGTCCTGGCGCATGCCGGGCGAGCCGCCTGCGATTGAAAATTACAAGGCGCAACATATTCCGGGCGCCGTCTTTTTCGACATCGACGCCGTCGCCGACGCATCCACCGATCTTCCCCACATGCTGCCCGAACCGGAGCAATTCGAAGCGGCGGTCAGCGACATGGGGATCAGCGAGAACGACCGCATCGTCGTCTATGACGAAAAAGGGCTCTTTTCCGCGGCCCGCGTGTGGTGGACTTTCCGCGTCATGGGCCATGAGAATGTCGCCGTGCTCGACGGCGGCCTGCCGAAATGGCTGCAGGAAGGAAAGCCGGTCACGGCCGACGAAACCGTCCTGACACGGACGACATACAAGACCGAGCCGAAACCGCATTATTTCGCCGACGCTGAAGATGTGCGCGCCGCCCTCGCCGAGGGCGCGGTCGTGCTCGATGCGCGGTCTGAGGAACGCTTTTCCGGCAGGGCCGGCGAGCCCCGGGCGGGCCTTCGCGCCGGCCATATGCCGGGCGCGTCCTGCCTGCCCTTCGCCCTCGTTCTTGACGATTCAGGGCGGTTGCGCCCCCGGGAGGAGCTCGAACTCCTGTTCGCCAACGCCGGGGCGGAGCCCGGGGCCCGCGTCATTACGAGCTGTGGATCGGGCGTCACGGCTGCTATATTGTTCTTCGCGCTGGAGACCATCGGCGCGCGCCACGCCGCGGTTTATGACGGCTCCTGGAGCGAATGGGGAGACGAAAGACATGACGACGAGTTATTCCCCGTTGTCGCTGACGCCTGAGAGGCAAGACCGGATTGCGGTGACCATCACCTATCTGGAGCTGACTGCGCGCACGCCTCTTCCGCCGCTGTCCCCGCCCGGCCAAAAGATGAAGCTCGCGCTCATGCGCGCGGAAAATCCGCCGGTGCATTTCTACCGCTATCTCTACGATCTCGTAGGCGCGCCTTATAACTGGGTGAGCCGGCGCAAGATCGGCGACGAAGAGCTCGCCGCCATCATTCAGGACGAAGACGTCTATCTATACGTGCTTTACGCCGGCGGGGTTCCGGCCGGCATGGCGGAGATCGACGCGCGCGACCGGCGCGTACACGAGCTCAAATTCTTCGGCCTGACGCCGGACTTTACCGGCCGCGGTCTCGGGCGCTATTTCCTTGCCAATGTGATCGACCTCGCCTGGTCGCACGGGCCGGAAACGCTGCGGCTCGAGACCTGCACGCTCGATCACCCGGCGGCCCTGCCGCTTTATCAAAGGCTGGGCTTTTCGGTGATAGACCGGCGCTCCGGCTATGTGGAGCGCTACAATCCCGAGAATTCGCCGGGATAAGCGATTAAGACGCCTTCATGCGGCGTCCGACTTCAGCTAGAAAAATTCCATGAAAGACAAGACAAAACTGACGGTTGCGGGACGCCCGCATCACCGCCCCGCCCATCCCGTGAACACGCCCGTGGAGCGCGCCTCCACCTATCTCTTCCCGACCTATGACGACTATGTGGAGGGCGCGAAGTCGATCACCTATGGCCGGCTCGGCACGCCGACCCATCGCGCTTTCGAGGAAGCGGTGACGGCGCTCGAAGGCGGCTTCGAAACCCGCCTCGCGCCCTCGGGGCTCGCGGCCTGCACCGCGTCGCTTCTCGCTTTTGTGGAGGCGGGCGATCATGTCCTGATGACCGACGCCGCCTACGATCCGACGCGCAAATTCTGCGAGCGGTTTTTGAAGCGCTTCGGCGTCGAGACGACGTTTTACGATCCGGTTGCGGGCGAAGCGGAAATCGCCGCGCTGATGCGGCCCAATACGAAAGTGATTTTCGCAGAGTCGCCGGGCTCACTCACTTTCGAGGTTCAGGATCTGCCTGCGCTCGCCCGCGCCGCGCACGCCAAAGGCGCCAAACTCATCGTCGACAACACCTGGTCCGGCGGATATTTCTGCAAACCCATCGCGCTCGGCGCCGATGTCTCGTTACAGGCGGCGACGAAATATCTGGTGGGTCATGCGGACTGCCTTGTCGGAACCCTCACCTCCGCCGACGAGCAGACGGCGCAAAAGATCTATTACGCCCTCCTCCAGCTCGGCTCGAACGTTTCGGCCGATGACGCCTATCTTGCCCTACGCGGCATGCGCACGCTTTCCGCGCGCCTTGAGCGCCATCAGGAAAACGCCGGCGAGATCGTCAAATGGCTGAAAAAGCGCGACGAGGTCGAGCGCATCCTGCATCCGGCGCAGCGGACCTGCCCCGGCCACAATGTCTGGAAGCGCGATTTCACCGGCGCCTCGGGGCTGTTCGGCGTGGTCCTGAAGCCTGCGCCTCTCCATGCGGTGAAGGCGTTCTTCAACGCCTTCAAGCTGTTCGGCATCGGTTTTTCCTGGGGCGGCTATGAAAGCCTCGCAATTCCCGTAAAGCCCGAAAACTACCGCACGGCAACCGACTGGAAGGAAGAGGGCCCGGTCCTGCGCTTTCACGCCGGGCTTGAGGACATCGAGGATTTGAAAATCGACCTCGAACGTGCCTTTATAGCCATGGCGGGGGCCCGGAAATAATCCCTTGAGGGGAGGCTGTATGCGGATTTTGGCGGTTCTGGCGCTTGTTCCGGCCTTGTTGGCGACGAGCGGCTGCATGACGCTTGGCGGCATTGGCGACGGCGCAAGGCAGGTGACCGTCAACACCGAGCCCGCCGGCGCGCTTCTCGCGATCGACGGGGCCGGCGAATGCGAAACCCCTTGCAAGGTCAAGCTTGACGGACCGCGCCGGGCGCGCCTCGCCAAGGCGGGCTTTGTGACGCGGATCATCACCCTCACCCCGGACCGGCGCTCGCTTACCGTCCCGATGGAGCTCGCCGCGGCCACCGACGATGTGGACGCTGTCGCCCTTCCGTCGCTGGACTGACCTCTAAGCCCTTTACATCCGCCGCGAGATGACCGATCAGAGCGGCTTTGAAGGCCATCGGCGGGGCGTAGCGCAGCCTGGTAGCGCATCTGGTTTGGGACCAGAGGGTCGCAAGTTCGAATCTTGCCGCCCCGACCATCGGTCAGAGAAAAGGGAACACGGGAGTCATGTTCGCACGCATCTACAAGCCGCCGAAAAACGCCATGCAGTCCGGCAAGGCCAACACCGCCCGCTGGGTCCTGGAATTCGAGCCCGACATGGCGCGCCGGGTTGATCCGCTGATGGGCTGGACCAGCGGCGACGAGACGACCTCCGGCCAGGTGCGGATGAAATTCGACAGCAAAGACGAGGCGGTCGCTTATGCGGAGCGCCATGGCCTTCCCTTCACCCTCGAGGCCGAGCATGAAGCCGCGCCCCAGCCAAAGGCCTATTCGGACAATTTCTCTTTCAAACGCCGCAAGCCCTGGACGCATTAGGCGGTGTTAGGCGTCTGAAACGATTCCGGCCTAGACTGTTTCAGCCCAGACTGGCCGGCGCACGATGGTCCGGCCCCGTAGCTCAGCTGGATAGAGCACCGGCCTTCTAAGCCGATGGTCGCAGGTTCGAATCCTGCCGGGGTCGCCATTTTTATATCTCACGGCAGCTCGCTATGCTCGCGCCTCCGATAGGCGACCTGACCGGTCGGCGGCCGGTCGGCCGCTTGGATATCCGCGCAGAACCGTCTCCGTTTTACTTGTCCCGGCCTATTCGCCGTTGTCGTTCGTCTCGTCCCGGCGCAGCGGCCAGGCGGCGCTTTCTCCTTGCGGCGCAGTCGTATCCGGCCCCGCCTCGAAAGACGTCGCAATCTCCTGCTCACGATAATCGACCGCCAGACGCAACACATCGGGGCGCGCATAATGGCCCGCAGAGTCGGACACATATTTGAAGTTGACGATGTCGGCGAGATCGAGATCGGCGATGAGCATTTTTTCGTCGTCGCGATGCGGGCCTTCCATAATGTTTCCAAACGGGCCGATGATCGCGCTCCAGCCGCCGCCTTCGCGCATCATCTCCGGCCGGTCGGCAAAGCCGAGGCGCTCCAGCGTCGCCTTGTCGATGCGCGATTGCACATTGATGACGAAACACTGCCCTGCCGCAGCATGATGGCGCGCCGCCGCTTCGGAAAGGTCATCGAATACGCCGGAGCTCGGGTCGTGGCTCAGGGCGGAGCCCGCCGGCCAGGTCGCGATGTGAATTTGTTCGCCCTGGCTGGTCAGCGCATAGCGCGCGAGATCCATCGAATGCTCCCAGCAGATCAGCCCGCCCAGCTTTCCGAAAGGCGTGTCGATGACCCGCAGGCCGGAGCCGTCGCCGCGCCCCCAGACGGTGCGCTCGACACAGGTCGGCTGCAATTTGCGATGACGCGCGACAATGTCGCCATTGTCGTCGAAAGTCAGCAGCGTGTTGTACAGCGTGCCGCCGTCGCGCTCGGAAACCCCGACCACCACATAAGCGCCGGCTTTGCGCGCCGCTTCACCGATGGCGCGCGTCGCATCGCTGTCGACTTCAACGCTGTTGGCGAAAAGTTCGAAAAAGAAAGGTCCGCCCGTCGCAGGCGTGTGCGTCCATATCCAGAATGGATAGCCGGGAATGAACGTTTCCGGAAAGACGATCAGTTTTGCGCCTTCCGCTGCGGCGTCGGCGATCAGCTTGCAGCACTTCTCGACGCAGGCGTCGCGATCGAGAAAAGGCGATGCGACATGAAACGCGGCGACACGGACTTTCGGAAAAACATCTCCCACGGAACTCGGCCTTTCTAATTACTGACGAAAGCCGAATGTATACGGAAAACAAGAAAATGGCAGTGCTGTCGGCGAATTGGCTTTGGCGCGGCATGGGCGCCTGCAACGGGCCCGCGCTTAATTTTCAGGATCGGCTTTCACGTCAATAGCGAGAAGACCCTTGGCGCCTTTGCCGTAAGACACCTGCACGCGCGCGCCCTGCTGCAGCTCGCCAAGCCCTGAACGCCGCAGGGTCTCCATATGAACGAAGATGTCCTCGGTGCCGTCGCCGCGCGTCAGAAAGCCGTAGCCCTTGGCGCGGTTGAACCATTTCACCGTGGCGCGCTCGAATTCGCCCGCCGGCGTCTGATTGAGCACCGGCGCCGCCGGCGTCAACGGGGCGGCCGTCGTTTCGTCGATATGAAGAAGCCGCGCCGCCTGCAGGCCTTTTTCCCGGCGCACCACTTCGCACTCGACCGTGGCGCCTTCGCGCGCCGTCGTCATGCCCGCGGCCTTCAAACAGGTTGAATGAATGAGAATGTCGCCGTCGGCTTCGTCGGTGATGATGAACCCGTAGCCTTTCGCCGGATCAAACCACTTCACAACGCCCTTAATGGTGAACCGTTCTTCTTCGGCGCCGGTTGTATCATCCTCCCCGCGCGATGGATCAAACCGCTCGTCCATGATGCTCTTGGTACCCCTGTCGCGCCCTAAACTGATATTCTTTTTCGTTAACTATAATCCGCCCGCCCGCGAACACTAATCCTTTCGTGCAAAAAATGCACTATTTTAGTTTGCGATTTGGATTTTTTCGCGGTGCAGTTGTGCGCGTTGGTTATTAGATAACATTACGGCGCCGTGACGCGCGCGGATCAAAATCGTCCGCTTACGCCACAACCTGCGATTCAAGATGATCCATGAATGAACTGATCAGCATCAGGAAAACGTCGAAATCGGATTCGATGTTCTCGATCGACGCGCCGCCCGCGCCGTTGCGGTCCATCTGCAAGGTCAGATCGCCGTCATCGTCAACATAAACGCGACCGAATTTCACATCGTTGTTGAACTGGTTCAGGACATCGTAGCTGACGCTGCTTGCATCCACCTCAAAGAGCCAGGTGCGGTAGGAAATGTCGCCGTCGGGCCCGATGATGTCGATGCGGATGTCGTAGTCGGCGACGCGCACGAAAAGCGTGTGCGGGCCGACATCCTGAACCGAATAGCCCTGCGAGGTAAGCGTCTCCGCAATTTCGGATTTCGAAAGATTTCCCGCCATGGCCGAGACCGGCGCACAGATAACGAGAAATGCGGCTGCGATTGCGAGAATTCCCCTCATGGACCTGACCCCTCCGTCCGAACGCGGTTAACAACCCTTAATAGACGGCAAAACAGGTTTGGAATCAATGACGATATGGGGTTTTCACCCCTCTTGCCGCGCGCGCACAGCGAGCGCGATGCAAGCAACACGGGAATGTTTCGGATGGAAAATGGCAGGCCCTAGGGGAATCGAACCCCTCTTTCCAGGTTGAAAACCTGGCGTCCTAACCGATAGACGAAGGGCCCGCACGAGGAAGCGCTGTATAGGCGCCTGCCCGCACCCATGCAAGCCCCTTTTCGCGCGCTGCGCCAAGTTTTCCGCCGGTCGCAGAGCCGGGCCGCACGGGGCCGGATTTGCGGGAATTCGAGGGCCGCCTATCCGCCGCCCCGGAAACGGCGCCAGGCGCGCACCGCCTCACTTTAAAGCGCCGGCGCGGCGTCGGTGATCTGCAGTTGACCGGCGTCGCCGCCGCGCCAGTCATCGGCCCGGATTTTCCCGGCGACATGAAACCGCCCGCCGGACCGCAGGATTTCGCCCAAGGGCCCGCCCTCGGCCCGGAAGGCGATGGCGCGCGCCGCCTCGCCCGTCTGGCTGGTCAGCGTCAGAGAGAGATGGCCCTTGCCCACGGTCTTCAGATAGGCGGCGCGGCAGTCGGTGAGCGCAAATTGCGGCTCCGGATTGCCGGGGCCGTAGGGCCCAGCAGCGGCGACCAGATCGGCGAAGCTTTTCGTGACGGCGCTTGGGGAAACCACGGCGTCAATCTCGAGGCTGCGATTGGCGCGGGCCATCACCACGGCGCGGGCGAGCCGTTCATTCAAAAGCCGGCGGAAATCGCCGATGCGGGCGGGGTCAATGGTGAGGCCCGCCGCCATGGCGTGCCCGCCCCCGGCGACGAGGACGCCCTCTTCGCGCGCCGCCGACACCGCCGCGCCGAGATCGACGCCGGTGATCGAACGGCCGGAGCCTTTGCCGGTTCCTTCGTCGACGCCGATGACCACGACCGGCCGGTCGTAAAGTTCCTTCAGGCGCCCGGCGACGATGCCGATGACGCCCGGATGCCAGCCCTCGCCCGCCGTGACGATGACGTCGTCCGCATGGCGCTGGTTGCTCTCGATGTCGCGCAGGGCCGCCGCCTGCACCTCCGCCTCGATTTCCTGGCGCTCGGCGTTGAGGACATGCAGGCGCTCAACGAGGTCCTTGCGCTTTTCCGGGTCCTGCGTCGTCATCAGTTTGAAAGCGAGCCGGGCGTGGCCGATGCGCCCCGCCGCATTGATGCGCGGCCCGATAAGAAAGCCGAGATGATAGGCCGAGGGCGCGCCCTTCATGCCGGCGCGCGCGCCCAAGGCCTTGAGGCCCTGATTGCCCTCGCCCCCGAGCACTTTGAGCCCTTGCGCCACCATCACGCGGGTGAGGCCGGTGATCGGCATGACGTCGCAGACAAGCCCGAGCGCCGCGAGATCGAGCAGTCCCAGAAGGCTGGGCTCCGGGCGATCCTTGAAAAATCCGTCCTCACGCAAGGCGCGGTTCAACGCCACCAGCCCCATGAAGACGACGCCGGCCGCGGAAAGCCCGCCGAGCCCCGATGCGTCGTCCGGGCGGTTCGGGTTGACGACAGCGGCCGCGCCTTCCGGCGGCGGGCCGCTCATCTGGTGATGGTCGAAGACGACAATGTCGACGCCGTCCTTCGCGGCTTCTTCAACCGGCTCATGCGCCGCCGCGCCGCAATCGACGGTGACGATCAGATGCGCGCCGTCCCGATGGAGCTGTTTGAACGCCGCGGCGCTCGGTCCGTATCCTTCCATGATGCGGTCCGGCAGATAGATGAGCGATTTGACGCCGATGGCGTCGAAATAAAGCTTCAGCATCGCCGCGGCGGTTGTTCCGTCCACGTCGTAATCGCCGAAAACGCCGATGGTCTCGCCGTCGCGGATGGCCCTGGCGAGCCGCGCCGCCGCGCGCTCCATATCTTTGAGAACGAAGGGATCGGGCATCGCGTCGCGCAGCGAAGGATTGAGATAGCTTTGCGTCTCCTCCGCGTCGACGCCCCTTGCAGCAAGAATGCGCGCCAATACCGGGTCGAGGCCGGCGGCCCCGGCGATCGCCGCCGCGGCGTCCGCATCGGCTTCGCGCAGCCGCCAGCGCCGCCCCGAGGCGCTCTCGCCCATGGCGGGCAGGTCGATGAGCGGCATGGCGGCGTCGAAACTTGAAAGGGCGGGATCAGCATTCATGAGCGCAATGGGGGGTGATTCGGGCGCCGCCGGGGCGGTTAACTTTCCCAAACCCGCCGTCGGCATGGCCTTGTAAGCAATTGGTAACCTCACTCCCGAAAAACTTAAGATAATTATCAGCTTGTGCGCTTTTACTCATCTTGCGCCTGTTCTGCGGGCCGGTGTGAAGGAACACTATCATGCTGTTTTTCATAGCGTTTGACCTGTGCTGCTGCAGCGCTCGCGTGGCCGCCCATGTCTGAGGAGATTTCCTACGCCGCCGGTTTTGCCGGCTATGACGCCTTTCTGAAAGGCCTGATGGCCGCCGCGCCGGACATGATGGTCGCCTGCGACGGGGATTTCCGCATTTTGAGCGGCAATGAGGCGGCCCGGGCCTGTCTCGGACGCCGGGAAAGCGCTTTTCTGGGCCGCGCCATCGACGACTTCCTGCCCAGTCTCAGCGCGGATTTGAGAAGGCTGGGCCGCGGGCCGTTTCTGATCACAGGCCGTCGGGCCTGCCGCCATAATGGCGACAGCTTTCCCGTCGAAATCCGCGGCTATGCGGGCGCGGCGGACGGCGAAACCCGCTACCTCCTGTTCATCTGCGATCTTTCCAAACAGGCAAGCGCGGACGAGCAGCGCGGCCGGGTGCAACAGCTCGTGGAAGAAGGCCGCACGCACAACGACATCGTGTTCGAAAGAGTTCAGCCCTAAACAGCCGGTCTCTACGCCGCATCGTGAAAGATGACGCCTAGGCAGTAGCGCGCCCCGCTCCTGACTTCCGAAACGCCGTGGCGCATTTTCACGCGATAGGTTCCGCGCGCGCCTTCCAGGGGCCGCTCATTGACGGCGAAAGCGATGGCGCTTCCCTTTTCAAGCGGCGCGACCATAGCGCGGGACTGACGCCGCGGCGTCTGCTCGGTCATTACGAATTCGCCGCCCTCGAAATCGCGCCCGGGCTGTGACAACAAAATCGCAATCTGGATCGGAAACACTTCGCCGCCATAAAGATCCTGGTGCAGACGATTATAATCGCCGGGCCCGTATTTGAGGATCAGCGGCGTCGGGCGCTTCTGACCGGCTTTTGCGCAGCGCCTGCGATAGGCCGCATGATCGTGCGGATAGGTCCGATCCTGTTTCAGCGCTTTCGCCCATTCGTTCGCCAGCGGCGCCAGCTTCTCATAAAGGCCGGTCCTTAAGTCGGAAACCAATTGCGGCGCGGGATCGGCGAAATAGCGGTATTCCCCTTCGCCGAAGCCGTGACGGCGCATCACCACGCGCGAGCGGTAAAGCGCATCCTCTTCATACGCGTTGATCAGCCCCGCGCAGTCTTCATCGCTCAAAAGACGGCCCAGCGCCGCCCAACCATTTGTGTTGAGCGCGTCATGGGCGCGGCCCCAGTCGAGCTCATCAATGCGGTCCTTTACGCCGCCGATGAGAAAGCGGTCCGGGCGGCAGCGTTTGCAGGGGCGAAAACCCGCCGCCTCCGCTTCGGCCCGGGTCTCGGTGAAAAAGACATTCTCGCGTTTGGGGCGGCCGGAGCAGGACGGCAGGCAGTAAACGCCTGTGGTTTTGACACAGGTCCAGAACGTCCCGTCAGCCGACGCATCACGCCGCAAAACGGCGTCCCAGCGTTCGCTGTCGAGGTCTTCGGGCGGGTGAACGAGACGCAAAGATGCGGACATGGGCGGCCTCCTTTATTCAAGGCCGCCAGCCTAACAGGCGGAGGCGGTGGCCGCCGCCCGGTTCTTGCGGGGCTATTTGCGCTCTTTGATGTAGGGCTCGACCTTGCCTTTGAGCGTAATGGTCAGGGGATTGCCCTTGCGGTCGAGGCTCTTGCCCGCGGCGACCTTAATCCAGCCTTCGGAAATGCAATATTCCTCGACATTGGTCTTTTCCGCGCCGTTGAAGAGGATGCCCACCTCATGTTCGAGGATCGCCGCATTGTAATGCGGGCTCTTCGGATTGACGGACAAACGGTCGGGAAGCTCAGGAAGCTCTTCTGACATGGGCTCCTCCTAGCGTTCCGAGCGCGCCCGGATATAGCGGATCGTGCGGGTTTTCGAGCGCATCACCACCGTATGGGTGTGGACATAGCCCGGCTCCCAGCGGACGCCGTTGAGCATGGTGCCGTCGGTGACGCCCGTCGCCGCGAAGAAAACGTCGCCGGAGGCGAGATCCATGAGGCTGTATTTCTTATTGAGATCGGTGATGCCGAGGCGCTCGGCGCGCCCGCGCTCATCGTCATTACGGAAATGCAGGCGGCCCTGCATCTGCCCGCCGACACAGCGAAGCGCCGCCGCGGCCAAGACGCCTTCGGGCGCGCCGCCCCGACCCACATAAAGGTCGATGCCGGTCGTTTTTTCCGTCGTGTGAAAAACGCCGGCGACGTCTCCATCGGGAATGAGGAAGACCCGCGAGCCCATCTTGCGGGCGCCGTCGATCAGCGGCTTGTGGCGCTCGCGGTCGAGAATGCACAGCGTGATGTCGTCGGTTCCGACATTCTTTTCCTTGGCGAGCGCCTCGATATTGTCTTCCACCGGCGCGTCGAGATCGATGATCCCGTCCGGAAAACCGGGCCCGCAGGCGACCTTGTCCATGTAAACGTCCGGCGCATGAAGCATGGTGCCGCCCTGCGCCATGGCGACGACGGCGAGCGCATTCGACATGGCCTTGGCGGTCAGCGTCGTGCCTTCCAGCGGATCGAGGGCGATGTCGACCTTGGGACCGTCGCCGAGCCCAACCTTCTCGCCGATATAAAGCATCGGCGCTTCGTCGCGCTCGCCTTCGCCGATCACGACCTTGCCGTCGATATGGAGCTTGTTCAGCGCATCGCGCAAGGCTGTGACGGCTGCATCGTCGGCGCCTTCCTTGTCGCCCCGCCCGATCATCTTCGAGGCGGCGATGGCGGCGGCCTCGGTGCAGCGGCCGACCTCCATGGTCAATACGCGGTCTAGAAACTTCTCATCTGCGGACATCTTGCTCTTTCCATATTCCAGTCAGGCCGGGCGCCCGTCGCCCGGCGAAAAATCTCATTGCGCCTCGGACGGCGGCTCCAGCTTGTCGCGGCGCTCCTGCGCGGCCGCTGCGCTGTCGCGCGCCACCCGTTCTTTCAGGGCGTCGCCTTCCGCGTGCAAATCGTCGGCCAGTTCAGCTTCAGAGGCGGCCCGGTCGGCGGCGACCTCCTCATCCAGGCGCTCGCGCAGGCCGGTCAGCTCTTCCATTTGCTCCTCGACCGTCTTGGGCGAGGGCTTTTCCGGCCGGTCCTCTTTGCCCGGGGTTTTGGAGAGATCGGGAAACTCGCCGCCGCCCTGCTCGGCCCGGCGCTCGGCGATTCGCGCCGCCACATCCGGGTTTTGCGGTTTGTCGCCGGCGATCTCTTCATACTTAACGATGCCCGGCGGAGCGAACCGGGAAAGGTCGGCATTCGCGCATCCCCCGGCCGCCAGCAATCCGGCCGCCGCAAAGACGTAGGAAATAAGCGAAAGAGACAGTTTTACAGCGGACACGCGGCCATCCTATAAGGGCCCAAGGACGATACAAACAGGACCTTTAACCCTTAACCGGGCGTGTGGCGCAAGTGAAAGACGAAACCGGCAAAAAATCCCCTTCCAAGAAGCGGAAAAAGGCGAAAAAAAAGGCCGCTGGAACGGGCTCCGCCGCTCAAAAGCCAGACAAAACGAAGGCCGAGGACAATCCAAAATCCGCCTCGTCTTCGTCCGGCAAGGCGTCGCAAGAAGGCCCGCGCTCCCTTTACGGGGATTTCGACGCCCTTTCCGAATATCTCACCGAGGTCAGCGGCAGGAGCCAGGAAGTCCTGCGCGAGTTCGCCCTGCGCAATCAGGACATGCGCCGGCTCACCGGCCAGATCCCCGCCGACCCCATGAATATCGGCGAAGCCTTTCAGGAAATGATGAAGGGCCTTTCCATTGATCCGGGCCTCGTCATGCAGCGCCAGTTCATGCTGTGGGGCGAGTACGCCCGGCTGATGGCCAATATGTCCCTAAAGATCGCCGGCGAGGAAACGAAACCCGCCATCGAGCCCGAAAAGACGGACAAGCGCTTCGCCCATCCGGCGTGGAACGACAATCCCATGCTGGATTTCGTCAAGCAGTTCTATCTCATCTTTGCGCGCTGGCTCGAAAAGACCATCGCCGAAATCGACTTCGAGGACGAGCACGATAAGAAAAAAGCGGAGTTTTTCACCCGCCAGTTTATCGACGCTTTCGCGCCGTCGAACTTCGCCATGTTCAATCCGGAAGTGATCGAGGCGACGCTCGACTCGAAAGGCGAAAACCTTCTGAAGGGTTTGAAGAACTTTCTCGAAGATATCGACCGCGGCCATGGCGAACTGGCGATCCGGCAGGCCGACCTCAACTATTTCAAGCTCGGCGAGAACATTGCGACGACGCCGGGCAAGGTGGTTTTCCAGAACGAGATCTTCCAGCTCATTCAATATACGCCGACTACGGAAAAAGTCGCGAAGACGCCGATGCTGATCGTCCCGCCCTGGATCAACAAGTTCTACATCCTCGATCTGCAGCCGCAGAACTCCTTCATTCACTGGTTGGTGGATCAGGGCCGCACGGTGTTCGTCATGTCATGGGTCAATCCGGGCCCGGAGCTCAAAGACAAGACGTTCGAAGATTATATCAAGCAGGGTTTTTTCGAGGCGCTGGACGCCGTGAAGAAAGCGACCGGCGAGGAGAAAGCCGATGTGATCGGCTACTGCATCGGCGGGACGATGCTCTCGACGGCGCTCGCCCTGATGGCGAAAAAGGGCGACAAACGCGTCAATTCAGCCACCTTTTTCACGGCGCAGGCGGATTTTAAGGAATCCGGCGATCTTCTTCTCTTTGTCGACGACGAACAGCTCGACGCCATCGAGAAACAGATGGATGCGGCGGGCGGCGTTCTCGAAGGACGCGCCATGGCGACGACCTTCAACATGCTGCGCTCCAACGACCTCATCTGGTCCTTCGTCATCAATAACTACCTGAAAGGCCAGGATCCGGCGCGATTCGATCTCCTCTACTGGAACTCGGATGCGACGCGCATGCCGAAAAAAGTCCATCTGTTTTACCTGCGCGAATTCTACCAGCATAACCGCCTCGCCAAGGGCGACATGGTGATGGACAACCACAAGCTCGATCTCGGCGACGTGACGCTTCCTATCTTCATGCAGGCGGGCGAGACCGACCATATCGCGCCTCATAATTCCGTCTACAGAACGGCGCGTTTGTTCGCCTCCGGCGAAAACAGCAAAGTGGAATACATGCTCGCCGGCTCCGGGCATATTGCGGGCGTCGTCAACCATCCCGACAAGCACAAATACCATCACTCGATCAACAAGAAGCTGCCGAAGACGCTCGAAGAATGGAAGGCCGGCGCCGAACGCCATCCGGGCTCCTGGTGGCCTTACTGGATCGAGTGGCTGAACGGCGTCAGCCCGGGCGAAACGCAAGCGCGCCAGCCCGGCGATGGCGGTCTCGAGGTCATCGAGGATGCGCCGGGGAGCTATGTCAAAGTGAAGGCCTGAGCCCCTTGCGCGGCCATGCTGGAAGCGCGGCCAAAACCGCAAGAGAAACATTCATGGACATTTCCGCCTATTTCGACCGCATCGGCTATCGCGGCGCGCCCCGGGTAGACCTCGCAACGCTGAAAGCCGTTCACCGCGCCCATGTGCTGGCGATCCCGTTTGAAAACCTAGACGTGCAGTTCGGCGTTCCGGTGAGCCGGTCGGCCGGCGCCGTGTTCGACAAGCTCGTGACGCGCAGGCGCGGCGGCTGGTGTTATGAAATGAACGGCCTTCTCGGTTGGGCGCTGGAGGAAATCGGCTTCAAGGTCGCGCGCCTCGCCGCCGCCGTCGACCGTGAAAACCGCGGCGACAGCGCCGTGGGCAATCACCTGGCGCTTATGGTCACGCTCGACGAGCCGTGGCTCGCCGACGCCGGTTTCGGCAAGGGCCTCATCGAACCGGTTCCGCTCAAGCAAGGCCCTTTCGACAACGGCTTCCTGCCCTGCCGGCTTGACCGGATCGAGGGCGGTTGGTGGCGTTATCGCAGCGACCCGCAAAGTGAGGCGTCGAGTTTCGATTTGCATCCCGACATGCGCGAGGACGCATTGCTTGAAAATCGCTGCGCCTGGCTGCAGAGCAATGAGGCGTCGCCTTTCGTGCAGAACGCCGTCGTCCAGCGCTGGCGTGAGGGCGAGCATCTGTGCCTGCGCGGACGCGTATTGCTGCGTCATGCGCCGGCGCAAACGACGACCGAAATGCTCGAAAGCGAAGACGCTTTCATGCGGCTGTTAAAAGACAAGTTCGATCTCGACCTGCCGGAGGCTGCGGCGCTCTGGCCGAAAATCTGCGCGCGCCACGACGCGCTTTTCAGCGCATGTGCAAATTAACTTTTCGTTAATCATATCGAATCACTTTCGACATCTCTGACTTAACAGCCGGGGGGCGATGCATGAGCCGGATGGACGTCACAACGCAGGAGCTGTTCCTGCGACTGGGAACGACTTCGCTATCGCGCAGCGCGCGGGCCGATGCACTGTTCCGGAGATTGCGTTCGGCTGAACAGGACCAACTCGCCGGCGATCTGATGCGTGCGCCCAAGCGCGTCAAAACGCCGGATGCGCAAAACATCCAGCGCGAGCCTAAATTTTCGAAATAACCGGAATGGCGTTCAGACCGCGGGTTAAGCCGCGACGGGCACGCCTTTTTCTTCCAGAAAGCCGCGCAGCTCGCCCTGCTCGAACATCTCGCGGATGATGTCGCAGCCGCCGACGAACTCGCCCTTCACATAAAGCTGGGGAATGGTCGGCCAGTCGGAGAACGTCTTCACGCCCTGACGCAGATCGTCGGACTCCAGCACATTGGCGGCATGATAATCAACGCCGAGATGATCGAGGATCTGCACCACGACCGACGAAAAACCGCATTGTGGGAATTGCGGCGTGCCCTTCATGAAAACCATGACGGGATTGGCGTCGATCTGGGCTTTAATGGCGTCGTGAATATCGGTCATTGAAACACTCCTGCACCGGTCCCGCCTAGCTAGGCGCCCGGGTCCGGGCCGTCAAGGGCGCGCCATTTCGGCGGCGAGCGTTTTTAGCCCCTCCTGCAAAGGCGTATCGCCAAGAATGGCCGGGTCTTGCGGGATTTTATCCATGCCGGCGCGGGCGAGCTGAGCGGCGCTCACGGGAAGGTTAAGACCGGTCTTTTCCAGGGCGCCCACAATGGCTGCAAAAAGTTCCGTGGGAAAAGGCAGCATCAGGGGACTGGCCGCCGCCGCAATTCCGGTCTCGCGGTAAAGCGCGCGCAAGGCGACGGGCTCGGGCCCCGCGACGGCGCGCGTCCGGCCTTGCATCCCGGCATCGAACAGCGCGCCGGCGGCGATCTTCGCAAGGTCTTTGACATAAATCGGCTGCTGCAACGCGCCGGACGCCGCCGGGATCGGGATAAGCGGACGCGCGCGCATCGCCGCCATGAGCCGGGAAAGATTGCCGTCGCCCGGATAGCCGTAAATCATCGTCGGACGCAGGATGACGGCCTGCGGCGCGGCGGCCCGCGTCTGGTCTTCCTTTTCGCGCAGCGCCGCGTAAACCGCCGCCTGCGGATCGACGGCGACATTGTTCGAGGAGAAAAACACGGCCGGTTGGTCGGCGCGCAACAGTGTCGCCGCAGGGGCCGAAACCGTGAGGATCGGCGTAAAGATCGCCGCATCCGCCGCCGCAAGCGCATCGCGCAACGCGGCTCCGTCCTCAAGGTCGAGCCGCAGAGGCGTTGCGCCGGCCGCCTCGATCGCCTCGCGCGCGCCCCCGCGCTCCGTGCGGTAGGCGCCAGTCACAATACGCCCTCGCCCGCGCAAGACCCGCACGATCTCCAGCCCAAGAACGCCGCCCGCGCCAGCCACAAGCACTGTTTTGTCATTCATGGAAGATGAGTAGCGCCCTTCGCCGTTCCTGACCAAGCCGCGCGTCCCATGATTCGCGCCGCGCCTTGCGCAAGGCTACACCCTTCCCGAAGGAACGCCCGGAAAGCCAAGGGAAATTCCACTCCGCTGGCGCGGCCGCGCAGGCTGCGGTAGATTTTCGGCCGGAACGGCGCTGTCATGAAAAACTGGAGCAAGGCTGAATGCGATATCTCTGGACAGGTCTGGCGGCCCTGATTGTGTTTGTCGCCGGCTGGTTTTTATACCACATCATTCCCGCCTCGGGCGCGTTCGCCGATCTAGACCCTAAGCTCGTCAATGACTGCCGTCATGTGGAAGTGGCGCCGGGCACGGAAGACGTCGCCATCGATCCCGAGCTGAACCTCGCCTTCGTTTCCGCCGCCGACCGGCGCGCCTGGTACAACGATACGGGCGCTGAAGGCGTCAATCCGCGCAACGGGATCTACGCGCTGTCCCTCGACGGCTCGGATGCGGTGCGGCGCGTCTCCCCCGCCATGGAAAACTTCCTGCCCCACGGGATCAGCCTGTGGCGCGGCGAAGACGGTGAAAAACGGTTGTTCGCAGTCAATCACCCGCCGGACGGCGAAGAGCTGGTGGAGATCTTCGCGGTCGGCGAGGCTGGCCTATTGACGCATCTCGAAACCGTCTCCTTCGCCGCCATGCGCGCGCCCAACGACATTGTCGCCGTCGGCCCGCGCCAGTTCTACGCCACTAATGACCGGCGTTTCAAAACCGGCCTCATGTCAACGCTCGAAGCCTATTTCGCTTTGCCCATCACGGATGTGGTCTATTTCGACGGCGAGACCGGATGGCCGGTCGTCAAGGGCATGACCTACGCCAACGGGATCAATAAATCCGCAGACGGATCGACCATTTACATCGCCGAGCTTTTAAAGCGGCGCATCGACGTCTTTTCGCGCGATGCGGAAACCGGCGCGCTGAAGCGCGTCAAAAAACTCCCCGTCAACACCGCGCCGGACAATATCGACGTCGCCGACGACGGCGCGCTCTGGGTTGCGGGGCATTCGAAGATTTTCGAATTCGTCGAACACGCAAAGAACCCGGATGCGATCGCGCCGTCTCACGTCATCCGTGTCGACCCGCGCACGGGCCGCAAATCCGACGTTTTCATCGATGTCGACGGCAAGATCAACGCCTCATCGGTCGGCGCGGCCTGGGACAACACGCTGATCGTCGGCGCGGTCTTCGACAGCCATGTCATGGTCTGCCCGATGCTGGAAATCCTCCTGCGCGGGCCGGCAACGGACGCGCACTGAGCTATTCCGAGAAAATTTCGTCGATGCGCCGCTGCGCAATCGGATGATAGCCGGGGCGCGCGCTCGCATAGACGGCTTCGGCCCACTCGCGATGTCCGTTGTCCACAAGGCTCTGATAAAGCGGATAGATGAACTTGCCGCGCCCAACGCTCGTCAGGAAAACATCGAGCGGCTCGAAGACCGGCTCGTAGCCCGCTTGAATGGCCTTCAGATACCAGGCGCAGGCGATCTCCGCATTGTGAGAGCCTGAAAGTTCAAACCGGTCGTCGAGCGCCGCCAGTTGCTCGGTGGTGACGGAATTCGGCAACGCGCGCAGGAAATACAGCCATTCATGGGTCGTCCAGGCGCTGGTTTCGAGCCCGCCGGCGTCGCCGCCGCCGAGCCATGCGTCGAGTTGCGCCTGCACCTTTTCGAACGCGTCGGACTTCGGATCTTCGATCGAATCCGGAAAGCCCGGCTCATAAACCCAGGCGTCGATCTCTTCTTTCGTCACTGCGTCAGGGTGATCCTCCCACAGATTATCTTCGAAATAGGAAAGGAAATCCTCCGTCGTCACCGACTGGAAAGCGTAATGGTCGAAATAGGATTTCAGGAATTCATCGAAAGTCTCGCGGCCGAAACGCGTTTCGAGAAACTTCAGGAAGAACATTCCGCCCACATAAGAAACGTCGCCGAAAGCGTCGTCGGGATGGTTCATATCAGCCGGCATTTTCAGCGCTGTCAGCGCCGGGTCCGGCGCGATGTCGACTTCGTTCATCAGGGACTTCTTATCGAGCGCGCGCTCCATCACCGCCCGCTCCGGCCCGTAGAGCGCCTCCATGGTGCGGTTTTCGACATAGCTCGTGAAGCCTTCATTCAGCCAGGCGTCGCGCCATGTCGCATTGGTGACGAGATTGCCCGACCATGAATGGGCGAGCTCGTGGGCGACCACATTTGTAAGGCTCTTGTCCCCGGCGATGAGCGTCGGCGTCATGAAGGACAGCCGCGGGTTCTCCATGCCCCCGAAAGGAAAGCTCGGCGGCAGGACGAGAAGATCGTAGCGTCCCCAGCGGTAAGGCCCGTACATCGCCTCGATGGCGTCCATCATTTTCGGCGTGTCTTCGAACTCGGCCGCGGCGTCATCGACGATATAATCTTCCGAATAAACGCCGACGTCCTCGCTGATGGCGCGGAATTCGATATCGCCGACCGCGAGCGCCAGCAGATAGGACGGGATCGGCTGCGACATTTTAAAGGAATAATCGCCGTCGCGCGGACCTTCATCCTGGCGCGCGCTCATCACCGCGATCAGCTCCGGCGGCGTCGTTACATGCGCGTCATAGGTGAATCGGACCGCGGGCGTGTCCTGCAAGGGGGCCATGGTGCGCGCGTAAAGCGGTTGGAACTGGGTGAAGAGATAGGGAAACTCCCCGCCCTTGGTCTGTTCCGGGGAAAGCCATTGAATGCCTTCCGCTTGCGGGCTCGTCACATAATCGATGCGCACCCTGTCGGCGCCCGCGGGCAGCGCGATTTCAAATTTCGAGCCCATGATATCATCGTCCGGGCCCATCTCGTAATCGGTTTCGACCCAGTCGCCGTCCACATCCGCCTCGACGGTGTTGATGGTCAGGTCATTGGCGTCCAGCACCAGCTCGTCTGCGTCGCTCTTGCGGGTGAAATCGAGGATCGCCTTGCCGGCGATGGTCTTCGCCTCGAAATCCACATCGAGATCGAGATCCACATGGGTGACGGCGACATCCTCGTAATTGGCGTAGGTGAACCTATCGCGCGCCTCGTTCTGGCTGAGCGTTTCCCAGCTTGCTTCCTTTTCCGTTCCGGGCGTCTGGTCGCTGGCGTCGTCTTCGATATAGGAGATTTCCTCCTCCGGCGCGGCGCCGTCTCGCGAACAGGCGCCCAGCGCCAGGATCAAAGCCAGAACACTTGTCCCGGCGGCCATACGAACTGACATGCAACCTCCTGAAATCAGCTGGCCGGAACCTATCCCCCGGCCCCGCAGACGGCAAGCGCGGCTTTCGGGGCGAAGCGACGCGCGCTAATATGGCCGGCCTGACCATTCGCCCGCCTGTTTTCTAACCAAAGTGAGTGGCCAAAACTCGAGGCCCAGCGCCAAACCGCGCGGCCCAAGGAAGAATACAACAAGCCAACACGGGATTAAGGGAGAATACACCACATGGTCAGCGCACCTTCAGGCGGCGCCGCAACGCCGCAATGGTCCTCGCGCTTTGCGTTTTTGATGGCGTCCATCGGCTCGGCGGTCGGGCTCGGCAATCTCTGGCGGTTTCCGTTTCAGACCGGCCAGAACGGCGGCTCCGCCTTCGTTTTCATTTATCTGATCTGCGTCGTCTTCGTCGCCTATCCGATCCTCATGAGTGAGCTTGCAGTGGGCCGGCACAAAGGCCTTTCCGCCGTGGGTTCCGCCGTCCAGCTCGCCCGCGACGCCGGCCAGTCGTCTTCCTGGGGGCTCGTCGGCTGGGTCGGCGTCATCGCAGGCTTTCTGGTCGTCACCACCTATAGCGTCGTCGCCGGACAGGTCGCGGCCTACTCGCTGATGTCGTTCTTCGGCGTATTCGCCGGCGCCGATCCGCTGACGGCGGGGCAATCGACGCCGCTTTATGACGGCCCGTGGATGGCGTTTGGCTGGCACGCCATGTTCATGACAATGACGGTTTTCATTGTTGCACAGAATATTCAGTCCGGCATCGAACGCGTTTGCACGGTTTTGATGCCAATGTTCTTTGTGATGCTGGCCGGGCTTTGCGTCTATGCGCTCGCCACTGGCGCCGCCGACAAGGCCATCGAATATCTCTTTACGCCGCGTTTTTCCGAAGTCGGGCCGGCCGTCTTTCTTGCTGCGCTGGGCCAGGCCTTTTTCTCCATCGGCGTCGGCGCGGGAATCCTGCTCACTTACGGATCTTTTTTGCCGAAAGACGTCAATATCGGCAACAATGCAGGCGTCATCGCCGGCGCCGACACGCTGGTGGCGGTTGTTGCCGGCCTTATGATCTTCCCCATCGTTTTCGCCAACGGGCTCGACCCGGCGGCAGGCGCGGGGCTCATTTTCGGCGCCCTGCCCGCGGTCTTTTCAGGCATGCCCGGGGGCTCTTTTATTGGCGGGGTCTTCTTCCTGCTTGCTTTTGTCGCCGCCATCACCTCTTCGATTTCGCTGCTGATGGGCGTTACGATGGTCGGCGTCGAACAGTTGAAGCTGTCGCGGGCGCAGTCGGCCATGGTTTTCGGCGCCGGGGGGTTCTTGATCGGCGCCGTTTCCATTTTCGCGCCGGCCAGCGCGCCATGGATCGATTTTATTTCCGGCAGCGTGATGCTTCCCCTCGGCGGTCTCCTGATTTCGATCTTCGCCGGCTGGATCGCGCCGCGCAAAAACATGCGCGAAGAGCTTCACAACACCAGCGAGGGCCTCTTCAAGTTCTGGCGCTTTTTCACGCGCTACGCCGCGCCGATCGCTGTTTTCGTTATCCTGGTGCTCGGCGTTGACGCCAAATTTAATTTCGGCCTTAACGCCCTGATTTCAGGGATGACCGGCGGCTAATCAACGCGCCCATAGTCGAGCCAGTCGGCTATGGGCGTCACGTCGCCCACGACCGGCTCGGCGATGGGCTCGATCAGTTTAAGGCCGTTATAGGCGTTGGCGAAATAAACGACGCCGTCGCGGGTTGCGGGATTGAACGCCGCAAAGGCCTTGAACTGCTTGTTGTCGCCCCAGTGAAAATAGACGACGCCATCGTCTCTTGACTGCACGCCCCAGCCGAGCGCCCAGACGATCTCCGGATCGTCGGTGGGCGATTGCGGGCGCAACATGTCGCCGCGCGCTCCGATGTCCATGCCGGCGCCGTTGCAGACATAAGCGAGAAACTGCGCGTAATCCTGCGCATTGGTGAGCGCGGAATAAGCCGCTCCGGCGCGCGGCGCCGGCTTCATCGCCCGGCCCGCTTCCTTGCCGCCGTTTTCGTCATGCCCAAAGGCGGGCGTCATGCCGGGCTTTATCGGCGCCGACAGCATGCTGTGCGCCATGACATCGCCGAGGCGGTCTTCGAAAAGCCGGTCGAGACTTTCGCCGGTCCTGGATTCCACATAGGCTTGCAGCAGCATATAGGCCTCGCCGGAATACCCGAATTTCGTATCCGGCGGATTTTTGAACTCGATCGAGCCCCACGTTTCCTTATCCAGCGGGTCGCTCGCCCAGTTGGGAAAGCCGGACCGATGTTCGAGGATAATGCGCGGGGTGAGTTTTGCGTAAGCGTCCTTGTCCGTAACGCGCGGATAGTCGAAGTCATCCGCCAGTGGTTTATCGAGATCGATGACGCCTTCGTCGGCAAGTTGATTGACGATCACCGTAAAAAGCGTCTTGGTCAGCGAAGCGGCTTCGAAAATCGTGTCGGGACCGACCGGCTCGCCCGTTTCGACATCAGCAACGCCGTAATAGGAAACGTCTTTAAGGGCGCAATCGGTGATGGTCGCGACGGCGAGGCCGGGAATGTTTGCCGCGTCCATAAGCCCTGCAATATCCGGCGCAGGATTTTCCTTTGCATTTTCGGTCTGACTGCAGCCGGCGGCCGCCATCAGTGAAAGCGCCAATAGGGCGCGAAAAACCGGTGCGATCATAGGCCCCTCCCTTGAGCGCCTTGATTTCTAAAACAGATCGCCCTCCGGAAAAACCCGGGCCGCCGCAAGCAAAGAACGGCCCGGCGCGCGCATGTCGCCAAACCGTCAGCCCACGTTGCGCCTTGTGGAAAACGCCTTCGGGGCGTATAAAAAGAGCGCTTTATAGCAAAGGGGGAGATTATGAAGCATCTAGTCAGCATTGTTGCGTTTTGTTTCGCCGCCAGCGTTCCGGCGGCGCACGCCGCCTATGTCGGCGGAACCAGTTATCAGGACTTCGCCACCGACAGCCCGTTCGCCGGGGCCGATTTTTCCGGCGGATATTTTTACCTCGAAAATTTCGAAGACGCCGCGCTCGACACGCCGGGCGTGTCAGCATCGGCCGGAAACGTCGCCTCGCTCTCCGGCTTTTCTGGCGCCATCATCGACTCCGTCGATGAAGACGACGGATCGGTCGACGGCCAGTGCGTCGGATGTGATTCATGGTTTTACAGTTCCGGCCCCACCGGGATCACTTTCACCTTTAACGAAGCTGTCCTCGGCGCGCTGCCGACCCATGCCGGCATCGTCTGGACCGACGGCGCCAATGACATACAGTTCGAGGCCTTTGATGCGGACGGCGACTCGCTCGGCGTCTTCGGACCTTTCATGAACGCCGGCCCCGGCGTCGCCGACCAGGATGTCGTTGAAGACACCTTCCTCGGCGTCATTGCGGCGACGGGCGTCAGCGCCTTTCATGTGTTCAGCGGATCGGCCGGCATCGAGGTCGATCACCTGCAATACGGCCTCGCGAATCTCGACGGCGTGTCGGACGTGCCGGTCCCGGCGGCGCTGCCGCTATTCCTCGCCGGCCTTGCGGGGCTCGGCGCCGCGCGCCGGCGCAAGAAACGCGTTTAGCGGATAGCAAAACAGGCGCTCTCTTGAGCGCCTGTTTTTTGAAGCCGCAACAATAGAAGCGCTATTCCTTCGCTTCGGTCTCCAGCGCCAGGGCGTGAAGCTCGCCGCCCATGCGGCCCTTCAAGGCGCGATAGACGAGCTGGTGCTGCTGCACCCGGGATTTGCCGTTGAAGGCCGAGGAAACGATGCGCGCACGCCAGTGGTCGTTGTCGCCGGCGAGGTCTTCGAGTTCGATTTCCGCGTCGGGCAGCGCTTCGAGAATGAGTTTCTTGATGTCTTCGCCAGCCATGGCCATGGAATTGGTCTCCTTTGCGCCGCTCTTCATGTAATCCGGCAGCGCAGATTCAAAAATGTCAGATAAATCAAGCAGGGACAACGCATCCCTGTCGTCCAGCAAGAGGTCCGGCCCGCCGAAACGGCCAATTTTCGAGGCCTGAACGCCCGCCATCGCCGCCTTGAGGAGAAGCGTGTCGGCGGCGGCCGGCGCGGCGGCCAGAAGATAGCGGCCCTGATCCTCGCCGAACCAGAAGGCCGCCTTGCGCGCCTTCACCGGCGTCGTGAGATTAAGGCCGCGCCCGGCCGAGAGCGCCATTTCCGCCGCCGCGACGAGAAGCCCGCCATCGGCGACGTCGTGACAGGCCGTCACGATCCCTTCATCGATCAGCTTACGGATTAAGTCGCCGGTCTTGCGCTCAAGCTCAAGATCGACGGGCGGCGGCGCGCCCTCCTCCAGGCCGAAAAGCTCGCGCAGATAAAGCGACTGACCGAGCCAGCCCCGGGTGACGCCGACGGCGATCAGTTCCTCGCCCGCTTCCGCGCCGCCGACGCGGACGGCCTTGGTCACGTCTTCGATAACGCCGACGCCGCCAATCGCCGGGGTCGGCGGGATCGCCGCGCCGTTGGTTTCGTTATAGAGCGAGACATTGCCCGAAACGACCGGATAATTGAGCGCTTCGCAGGCCTCGGCGACGCCTTCGACAGCGCCGACGAACTGCGCCATGACCTCGGGGCGCTCAGGATTGCCGAAATTGAGACAATTGGTGATCGCAAGCGGCGCGGCGCCGGTCGCGCAGATATTGCGATAGGTTTCGGCGACCGCCTGCTTGCCGCCCTCATGGGGATCGGCCTTCACATAGCGCGGCGTGACGTCCGTCGTCACGGCCAGGCCCCGATTGGCGCCATGCACGCGGATGAGCGCCGCGTCCCCGCCCGGCGCGATGACCGTGTCGCCCATGACCGTGTGATCGTATTGCTCCCAGATCCAGCGGCGCGAGCACAGATCCGGCGCCGCCATCAGTTTCGCGAGCGCCGTCAGCATGGTGTCGCCGCCCGGCGCTTCGGCGAGCGAGAGTTGTTCTTCGCGCTGTTCCACTTCTGCGGTTTCGACGACGCCGCTCGAGGCGAGATTGCGCGCGGCTTCCTCGAAGCCGTCGAATTTAACCCCGTCCGGTTTCGACCGGGCGTAGATTTTCGCCTCGCCCGGCGTCAAGGTCATGCCAACCGCCTCCACAAGTTCCGCGTCCGACAGCCGGTCGGCGATCAGCGTTTCGGCGATGGTGCGCATTTCCTCTTCGGATTTGCCGGGACTTTTGAGCACCGCCTGCGCCTCGCGATAAGTCAGCGCCGGATCGGGCAGCGGCGCCGGTTTCGGCTGCGGCTCATAAGGCCGGTCGTAATTGGGCGCGTCGTCGGCGAGCGGCGGCACCGGCATGTCGGCGACGGTCTCGCCCTGATGCTTGATGACCAGCCGGCCCGTGTCGGTGGTGACGCCAATCACCGCGAAATCGACGCCCCATTTCTCGAAAATCGCGCGCGCCGCGTCTTCCCGCCCCGGCTTCAGGACCATGAGCATGCGCTCCTGGCTTTCCGAGAGCATCATTTCATAAGCGGTCATGTTTTCTTCGCGCTGTGGCACGTGATCGAGATCGAGCTCGAAGCCGCCGCCGCCCTTGGCCGCCATTTCAACAGACGACGAGGTTAGGCCCGCCGCACCCATATCCTGAATGGCGACAATGGCGTCGGAGGCCATCAGTTCAAGACAGGCTTCGAGCAGCAATTTTTCCGTGAACGGATCGCCGACCTGCACCGTGGGGCGCTTTTCCTCCGACGCGTCGTCGAACTCCGCCGAGGCCATGGTGGCGCCGTGAATGCCGTCGCGGCCCGTCTTCGAGCCCACATAAACGACTGGATTGCCGGCGCCGCGGGCGGCGGAATAAAAGATCCTGGCCTTCTCGGCGATCCCCACGGTCATGGCGTTGACGAGAATATTGCCGTTATAGCCGGGGTGGAAATTCGTCTCGCCGCCGACCGTCGGCACGCCCATGCAATTGCCATAGCCGCCGATGCCGGCGACGACGCCGCCGACAAGATGGCGGGTTTTCGGGTGGGACCAGTCGCCAAAACGGAGCGCGTTCAGGTTGGCCACCGGCCGCGCGCCCATGGTGAAGACGTCGCGCATGATGCCGCCGACGCCGGTCGCCGCGCCCTGATAAGGCTCGATGAAGCTCGGGTGGTTGTGGCTTTCCATTTTGAAGACGGCGACCAGGGGAACGCCGTCATTGTCATTGCCGATGTCGATGACCCCGGCGTTCTCGCCCGGCCCCTGCACCACCCAGGGCGCCGATGTGGGGAGTTTCTTCAGATGCCGCCGCGAGGATTTATACGAGCAGTGCTCGGACCACATGACCGAAAACACCCCGAGCTCCACGAGATTGGGCTCGCGGCCCATATGCGCCTTGATGCGCTCATATTCGTCCGCGTTAAGGCCGTGTTCGGCGACGATTTCAGGGGTGATGGCGGTCATGATCGGTCCAGCTGGCTAAACGCCGCTTCCATAGGCCGGTTGGGCGTTTCGCGCAAATGCCCTCATGACCGGTCGAGGCTGGCCATACACTCGTTTTCCGGCGCGCCGGGCGGACACAGGATCATCTCCCGCTCAATCGTCCTTGGCGGGGTCAAAAGCCCGAAGGCGACGATAATTGCGATCATCAGCCCGACGCCGCAAGCGAGCCCTTTATAGAATTCTTTCCGGGCGCCGAAATGCGCCGTCACAGCGTCCATAAGAGACGGCCGCGCGATCTTGGACGCAGCCATTTGCGCTGGCGCCGCCTCAAGTTGATACCCGAATTTCGGAATTGTCCGAATGACGCGATAGGGCCGCTGCTCGTCACCCAATATCCGCCTCAGTTTCGAAACCGCCTGGGTCAGCGCCTCGTCGGACCCTTCGTCTCCCCAGACATCATCGAGCAGCACCCCGCGGGCGACGGGACCGTCCGCCTCGGCCAGCCGCATGAGCAAATCGCCAAGACGCGGCTCCAAAACCTGCGTCGCCCCGCCGGCCTCTAAGCGGCGAGCCCCCGGATAATAGATTGCGCCCTCAATACGCATTGCGTTTTCATTGAAGGACGGCGTCGCTTCTTTGGCGGCTTCCGGGGCGGTCGACAGATCGGCGACAGACATCAATATCTCGAAATGTTTCCTCAGGACTTCCGGGCGCGGTTCCGGCGAGGATGCGACGGAATCACCCCGGAAAGGATAAGCCAATGAAAACAACAAACCAACCCGCCGGTTGGCGGCGTATCGTGCGAGCAGGCCGCCTCGCCGCGCTGTGCCTCGCCCTGGCCCCGGCCGCCGCCTGGGCTTTTGAGAATGCAGCCCCGGCTGCGGCGGCGGACGACAAAGCAGAGCGCATCGAGGCTGCAATAAGGAGAGTGGAGAAGATGGGCTTCAAAGGCGTCATCGCCATCGCCTATGACGGCGCAGCGCCAATATATGCTGGTTTCGGCAATGGCGCGGCTGCCGGAAAACCCGACGAGAACACCCTCCTCGATTGCGGCTCCATCACAAAGACATTCACGGCCGCGGCCGCCCTGAAACTGGTCGATGCGGGCAAGCTGCAGACATCAGACCGGCTGGAGAAATTCTTTCCGGACGTCCCGGCGGACAAGGCCCAGATTACCGTCCATCAACTGCTCACCCATTCCGCAGGCTTCCCAGGCGCGGTCAGCGGCGATCTTGAATATCTGCCAAAAGACGAATTTCTGAAACGGGCTATGGCGGCGCCCCTGCTTTTCGAACCGGGCTCGGCCTATGAATATTCAAATGTGGGCTATTCGCTGGTTGCGGCCATTATCGAAAAGCTGAGCGGCAAAAACTACGAGACTCATCTTCGCGAAGATCTGCTTGGCGGGATCGATGCGCCCGGCATCGGTTACGAGGCCGCTTTCGACCCGGCGCGCTCCATGCTGACGGCCGACGGTGAAACCATCGACAAAGCCAGTTGGGGCGGCCGCTCTCATTGGGCGTTGATTGGCAATGGCGGGTTGCTCGTCACAGCGAAGGACATGATTGCATTCCGCCGCGCCTTCGCCGCGGGAAAGCTCGTTTCCAACGCCGCCGTCAATCTGGCCCAGACGCCCATGGTGCGCGAAGGCGAAGGCGCGCCGAGTCACTACGGTTACGGCATGGTGATCGAAAACCGTCCGCAGCTCGGCCGTGTCTATTGGCACAATGGCGGCAATCCGCATTTCATATCGAACTGGTCGGATTTCGTAGACCACGGCGTGACCATTTTCGCCTCTTCCAATGGGACGGAGGTGGATGGAGACATGGCGGTTGACGCCATCGCCGCGGAGTTGATCCTGCCTGTCCAAGAGTAGGCGGCTATCGCCGCCTACTGCAGCAAGCCGGCGCCTCAGGCGGCGCCGCGCGCCGCGTCGTCTTTTATATGCTGGGAGATTTTCTTGCTGAGAATTTTCGGCGTCACCGGCTTCGACATGTAATCGTCCATGCCGGATTCCATGCACTGGTCCATATCGCCTTTCACAGCGTGAGCGGTGACGCCGATGATTGGCGTGCGCTGGCTGCTTTCGGTTTCGAGCGCGCGGATCGCCGCCGTCGCCTCATAACCGTTCATTTCCGGCATGGAGACATCCATGAGGATGACTTTGGGCTTGAAGCGCTGGAAACCCTCAACCGCCTCCCGGCCATTCGCCGCCATTTCAAAACTGAAGCCTTCGGACTTGAGGATGTGTGAGATGACAAGCCGGTTGACCTCATTGTCTTCAGCGACAAGGACGTCGATCTCGTCTGCCGGCGCCGGCGGCGCGGCGCAGTCCGTTTCTTCCGGCGGCGCCGGCGAAACAGGCTCGTCTCCAGCAGCTGTCGGTTTTGCGGGCGTGTACGGCGCTTTATGCACGACTTCGGCGATGGTTCTGAGGAGCGCGCCGGAACGGGCGGGTTTCGTCAGATGCGCATCGATTCCAAGCGCGGCGAAGCGTTCGCCGGCGTCCGCCTGATCGACGGAGGTCAAAAGGATGACCGGGGTGGCGGCGATTGCGGTTTCCGCACGGATGCGCTGCACAGTCTGGGCGCCGTTCATGCCGGGCATGTGATAATCCATGATGACGACGTCATAAGGATCGCCGGCGGCCCCGGCCTGGGCGAGCAATCTCAGCGCGGCGGCGCCGCTGTCGCAGGCGACGCAGGGAAATCCCCAGGCCGCAGCCTGTTCTTCGAGAATGCGCCGGTTCACTTCATTATCGTCGACGATCAGGATCTTGGCGTCCACGGCCTCCGGCGCGCTGTCGCCGTCTTCAAGAGGCTGTTCGTTTACCGGCAAGGCCACTGTAAACCAGAAAACGGAGCCGAGGCCGGGCGTCGAGTCGACGCCGATATCGCCGCCCATCAGCTCTACAAGCGCCTTGGCGATGGCGAGCCCCAGCCCCGTGCCCTCATAGGTGCGTGTCGACGAAACGTCCGCCTGGTTGAACTTCTCGAAAATCTCCGTGCGTTTGTTTTCCGGAATGCCGATGCCGGTGTCCTTGACGCTGAATTTCAACGCGACTCTTTCTTCGCAGGGCTCGGAAACCGGCGAAACATCCACCAGCACATAGCCCTTATCCGTGAATTTCACCGCATTGCCGGCGAGATTGATCAGGATCTGGCGCAAACGCCCAGCGTCGCCGCGAAAAGCCGGCGGCAGGCTCGGATCGATGCGCACGGCGATTTCAACATCCTTTTCCTGCGCGCGGGCCGCGATCAGGGTTGAAACGTCCTCAACGATGTCGGCGAGACGGAAAGGCGCCGAATGGAGCGAGGCCATCCCGGCGTCAAGCTTGGAGAAGTCGAGAATGTCGTTGATGATGGTGAGGAGCGCGTCGCTTGACTTCACGATGACGTCGACAAACGTCTTCTGTGTTTCGGTAAGCTTGGTGTTGTTCAATAGATCGGCCATGCCCATGACGCCGTTCATCGGCGTGCGGATTTCATGGCTCATATTAGCGAGAAATTGTGTTTTGGCGCGTTCGGCGGCTTCCGCGGCGTTCAACGCAGAAGCAAGCTCGCTTGTGTGTTTTTCAACGCGGCCAATGAGATTCGTAAAGCTGTTGTAGAGAATGCCGATCTCGTCCTGGCGGGCCGCGAGATCGTCATCGCGTTCGGATGTCTCGGCGCTCGCCGAGGAGATGATCTGCGTCAGGCGCTGCACGGGCCTCACCGCAATGCGCGTCAGAACCGCGCTTACAATGCCGATGAACAAGAGAACCATCGCCGCCAGCCATGCGAAGGCGGAAAGCAGGGTGCGCTCACCGATGGCCGTGATTTCCCGGGGCGTCTTGGCTGTCAGCATGGCGACGGGCGCGCCGTCGGCGCCGATGATCGGTTCGGCGATGGTGATGAAGCCGTCAGTTCGCGTTACGGATTTTTCAGCGTGCGCCGCCGCCGGGTTTGCGTCGTCCAAGGACGCGATGTCGATCGTCACCCGGGTCTGACGGCTCAATGCATCGAGAAAAGCCGCATCGAGGATGCGGCCAGTCAGAAGGTGCCCAACATAAGCGCCGCCGCCGTCGGTTCGGGTGACGGGCGCATAGGCGACGAGCATCGGACCTGCCGATGTTTGGAGGATCGTCTGATTGACGGCATCCGGAGAAAGTTCAGCGCGCAAGCCTTTCCAGCCGCCGAAGCGGGAGGGCGCATAAGCGTCAATGCCGACTTCCGTCTCCATGCCTTCGTCGATGGCGACGCCGTCGATCAGCGATCCATCGGCGCTCATATATAGATAAATGTTAAGGCTCAGTTCTTCGAGCAGCGACAGCGGCAGCTCATCCTCAATAAAGTCCGGATTGGCGCCGCGAACATAGTCATAGGCGTCGTCCCAGACGCCGTAATCCCTGCGATAGGCTTCAAGCTGCTGCAATTCGCGAGTGATGACGTTCTGCGCGCGCTCGAAATTGTCGGAGGCTTTTTCGAATTCGAACGCAGCAAATTTCGGCGCGACCGACGCATGCAACGCCGCCCATAGAAGCGCGCAGAGGGCGATAAACGCCGCTCCCAGCGCAAGCGAAACCTTTTGCGTTATCCGCATCCTCTCCCCCGAGTTCGGGATGCATAAATCTAGGCGGTAAAAATTAACCGGGCCTGAAGACTTAAATTCCAGGTCCGGCCGCCAGGCTTCATGCATCTCTGTCGCTAAAAAGCATGAAGAATCTTTTCAAATTGCAGACAATAATGCTGCAATTTTAACGATTGCGGGCGGAATCAGAGCGTTTCGCGGCGGCGATAGAGATAGCCCTCGGAAAGGCCGAGACGCCGGCAACTGACCGCCGCCGGCCCGGACCGGAGGATAAGCCTGTCAGCGCGCCGGCCCATACGCCTGACGATCCGCCCTTCAAAGGGCCTGAGGCCGTAAGCGGGCCCGAGTCCTAAAACCTCGCGCGCCGGCGCCGGCGTGATATCGACCGCGGCGCGCACCAGAGAGTGCTGGGCGAGTTGCGCCGGCTGCGGGAAAGCCTCCGCCCGCTTCATGATTTTCAGGAATTCGAAAACGATGTCGGACGCCTCAAGCTGCGGCGTCATGCGCGCAAACAGCGCCTTCTGTTCGGCGAGCGAGCGCGGCGCGCCCGCCGCCCCGTAAAGCGCCGCCGCAGCCTGGCCCTCGGCGTAATACCGGTCGCGCTCCGCGTCGCTCAAAGGCGCAGCGTAAGCGCTGTAAGCCTCGAGAAATCCGTAAGCCGCCGTCGCTTGCACCCAAGTGAGAAGCTCGGGATCGTCCGCCCGGAAAGGTACGCCCGCCGGCGTCGTCCCGGCGATCCGCGCATGCATGGCGTTAACGCGCGCGATCATCTGCGCCGCCGCGCTGCGCGCGCCATAGACCGTCACCATGGCGGCGAGGCCGGTGCGCTTCAGCCGCCCCACAGGATCGGCGCAAAAGCTCGTATTCTCCCACACGCCGGTGCGCACCCGCGGCTCGGCGAGCTCCAGAATGACCGCCGCCACGCCGCCGATGAACAGCGTCACGGGATTTTTGAAGATCCGCCAGGAGACCGAATCCGGGCCCGACAGCGCGGGCTCGCCCGGCGGGCCGGCGAAGTCTATGCGCGCCAGCGCCTTGTCCCCGAGATAGCTTTGCGCCGCCCGGTCCAGATGGTCCTCAACGCTTCGGCGCAGGGTCGACTTCAACGCTGTGACTGACATAGGCGTCCTAGCTTAGCTCCGTCCCCTATCTTACCCGGAAACATAGCAGGAATAAGACGCTTCACGGGCGTGACTGCGGCGGTTCACATTTGCGCGGGGACCGCGCTTTCCCGCTTGGCGCCGCGCCCGATTTGCGCAAGCTCTGGGTCCTGGCGGCGCAGGAAGGCGGGCAGATGACTATTCAGGATAATGTGAAAGACTATTACGGCAAGGTCCTGGCGGGCTCCGAAGACCTTCAAACCGACGCCTGCTGCACGATCGCCGACACGCCCGGCTATCTCAAAGACGCTCTCGCCAACATCCATCCGGAAGTAAAGGCCCGGTATTACGGCTGCGGCCTGATCGCCCCCCTCGCCTTGCGCGGCGCGCGCATTCTCGACCTCGGCTCGGGGTCGGGCCAAGACGCCTACGCCCTCGCCCAGCTTGCAGGGCCAAAGGGCGAGGTCATCGGCGTCGATATGACGCCGGAACAGCTCGCCGTCGCCCGGGCGCATGAAGACTGGCACGCGGAGACATTCGGTTACCGCAATGTGCGGTTTCTCGAAGGCGACATTGAGCGCCTCAATGCGCTCGAGCTCGACCCCGGATCTTTCGACGTCATTGTGTCGAACTGCGTCATCAATCTCGTTGAAGACAAGTCAGCCGTCTTCCGCGCCGCTTACGATCTCTTGAAACCCGGCGGCGAGTTCTATTTCTCCGACGTTTATGCGGACCGGCGCCTTGACGAAGACTTGCGCCATGACCCGGCGGCTCAGGGCGAGTGTCTCGGCGGGGCTTTATACTGGAATGATTTCCTCACGCTCGCGAAGCGCGCCGGTTTTGCCGATCCGCGCCTTGTGACGGACCGGCCGCTCGCCATCAACAATGCCGCCTTGAAAGCCAAGCTCGAGCCGGCGCAGTTCCATTCCGCCACATACCGCCTGTTCAAGATCGACGGGCTTGAGCCCGCGTGCGAGGATTACGGCCAGGCGGTAGTTTATCGCGGCGGCGCGCCGCACAGCGAGACGCAATTCGTTCTCGACAATCACCATGTCATCGACAAAGGCCGCGCTTTTCCCGTCTGCGGCAACACATTCCGTATGCTGAGTGAATCGCGTTTTGCGCCTTATTTCGAGTTCATCGGCGACTGGTCGACCCATTACGGAATTTTCCCGGGATGCGGGACGTCCTCGCCTTTCGGGCAAACGGAGCCGGAAATCGCGACCAGCGGCGGATGCTGCTAGCGCACCGGCTCCACATAGACGGCGCGCGACATGACGAGGCCTCCGCAGCGGCCGGCGTCGGCGTCCTCCGCCCAGAGCGTCACATATTTGCCAAGCAGGTCCACCGGCGCGAGATCGACGGCCACCCGCCGCGTCGCGCCGTCATTGGCCATCACCGTGATGCAGTCGGCGTCCGCCGCGCTGACATAGCCTTCGAGCACGGTCATATCTTCAAGCGCCGGCAGCGCCTCTATCCCTGCGCGCGTGAAAAGGACCGCGCCATCCGCCTTCAAAGACGCGCTCTCGACCACGGCGCAATGGGCCGGGGCTTCGCGCCCCTCAGGCAGCGGCTTGAATTCGCGCACCTGTCTGATCTTGCCGTCGGGCTGGCGGCGCAACACCGAACATTCCATCACCGGCGACAGGGGGTCGCCATAAAGTTGATGCGGCGGCTCGCCCATTGAGGAGATCGTGACAGCGCCGGGCGACGCCGGCCGCGCCGGCGCCATCATCGCGGGCGTCGTCATGGCGACCGCATGCCGGATGCGCGCTGCGGAACGCTGCTGATAACTCAAATTTCTATCTTCGAAAAACGGTTGCGGCGCGCCCGTGCTGGCGCGCACGAAATAAGGCGATGCGTTGGCGGCGTAGCCGGCCGCGGCGACATTCGCCGCTTTCGGATTCGGACTCGGCGCCGCCGCCGGCTCGTTATACTCCACATACCGATAAATTGGCGTTTCGTTGTAATCGCCGCCGGCCGCTTCGACATTAGCGTAACCGGGCGGAATGTCCGTGGCGGCGTCGATTTCGTCCGGAACGGCGAGATGACGGCCCGGACGCACGGAGGCCGGATTGACGCCGGGATTGGCTTCTTTGAGCGCCGCCAGCGACACATTGCAGGCCCGCGCCACTTCAACAAGGCTCACCGGCACGTCCACGGGATAGGAATGGCCGCAACGCCCGGCCATGGCCGGTCCCGCCGACAGCGTCAATATTACCGCGCCCGCCACAAGGCCGGTTCTCAAGGTCAGCGTCGAAGCCATAATCCCCCTCCGTTCACAGCAGTATGCATGGTTAATAACACGGATTCAGGGGGCTTGTTCAGTCCCGGGCCGTAAAACACGCTCTGGAAAAAACGGCGGCAAATGCTGCCTCCGGCCCTTCATATGAGGCGGCAACCCCTTGATTTTTCATCATATCCGGCTTTCAGGCGCTCGCCTGAAAAGACAAATTCCAAGAGTTTGCCGCTATTCGTTCTTGTAGACCACGCCGTCCTTCATCACGAAACCGACCGTTTCGAGGACCGAAATGTCGGTCAGCGGATCGCCGGAAACCGCGATCAGATCGGCGCTGCATCCGGCCGCAACGCAGCCGAGCGTCCCGTCTTTGCCCAGCGCTTCGGCGGCAAGCGAGGTGGCCGCCCTGATCGCCTGCATCTCGTCCATGCCGAACCGGACCATGCGCGAGAACTGCCTGGCGTTGTCGCCATGGGGGTAAATCGCCGCGTCGGTGCCGAACACCACTTTCGCCCCGGCCTTCACGGCCTTGCGGAAGCTTTCACGCTGCACCCCGCCGACCTGACGCTCCTTGTCGAGAGATTCCTGCATCACGCCGTTTTTCTCGCCTTCTGAGAGCGTGTATTCGGTGTTGTAAATGTCCATGGCCAGATAAACGCCGGCGCGTTTCGCCATTTTGATCGCTTCATCGTCGAGATAGCTTGCATGTTCGACCGTATCGACGCCGGCCTTTATGGCGTTCTTAATGCCGATGGTCCCATGGGCGTGGGACGCCACTTTCATGCCGCGCATATGGGCTTCATCGACAATCGCTTCGAGTTCCTCAAGCGTGCCTTGCGGGGCGCCGAGCAGCGTGCCTTTTGAAAAGACGCCGCCGGTCGAACAGGTTTTGATGAAATCGACGCCATATTTGATGTTCTGACGAACCTTTTCGCGCATGCCCCAAGGCCCTGTGGCGACGCCCGCCCCTGTGGCTTCATATTCCGGCGGCAGATAATTGTTGTCCGAACAGTGCCCGCCGACGATTCCCACGGGCGGACCAGCGACAAAGATGCGCGGGCCGGGGATCTCGCCGTCATTGACCGCGTCGCGGATCGCCAGCATTTCATAGCCGTCAGAGCCCGTATTGCGCACGGTTGTAAACCCGGCCATCAGCGTGCGCTCGGCGTTGTTCACCGCCCAGATCACCGACCTTTCCTTCTGATAGGCCAGGGCCGAATAGCCGCCCCCCTTGGTCGGGTCCCCGGTCAGATGCACATGCATGTCGATCAGGCCCGGCAACAGCGTTCTGTCAGCAAGGTCGATCGTCAGAGCGCCCTCGGGCGCGGCGAGCGACGCCGCCGTTCCGGCGGCCTTGATGAGGCCGTCCTCGATAACGAGCGCCGGACTTTCAATCACCCGCCCGGCCGCCGGATCGACCATGCGCGCCGCCGTGACATAGACCGTTTCCGCAGCCGCCGCCCCCGATATCAACGACAGCGCGCCGCAAAGACCCAGTATCTTTTTCATAAGCCCCTCTTCAAAAATCCCGCGCATAGTCGCGTTAACCATGATCCCCGTCAATCAAAAGGTCCGATTAGTGAATCGCGCTGGTTTCAAAAACCTTCCAATTCAGGCTGATTTTTTTCGCCGATATGAAAATTTTTACGGAGCTGTTAACATAGCTTTTCATCTTTAAACGGATGGCGGGCCAATAGAATGGCGAAACTCCGCCTCGCCGCCGCAAGCTACATTTTTATCTTTTCGTTCGTCCTTAACCACGTTTCCTTACGGGCCTTTAACGGCGTTGGCCGCACTGTGCCATCCGCAAGAGTAGTATTGCGGGGAGTTTCCTATGCTGGTCAACAATGCCGGTATAGTCGGTAAAGGCAAAGCGAATGCGCGCCAACGCGCGTCGCGCGGCCTGAAACCGACCATCAAGAGCTTCGCAAGGAACAGGGACGGCAACATCGTCTTCCTGTTCGCGTTCATGACCACCGTGCTGTTTCTTTTCGCCGGCGGCGCTGTGGACTATTCCCGATGGAACGCCGTGCGCGCCGACATGATCGAGTCGATGGACGCTGCATCGCTGGCGCTGGCGCAGCTCGCCGCCTCCGATCCGACCCTCACCGAATCCGAACTCAAAGACTACGGCCGCAAGTTTTTCGAAGCGAACTTCAATTACGAAAACAATCTGGAGCCGGGCTGGAACATTGTTTTTGCGCTTGGCGACGCGGCGGTCGTTTCAACCTGCATCACCGGCAAACTCGACACCTATCTTCTGGGCGTTGCTGGCATCAAAAGCCTCTCCATCGACAAATGCGTCGAAATCACCAAAAAAGGGTCCGGCCGCGTCGAACTGGCGCTTGTCCTCGACGTCACGGGCTCCATGGACTGGTCGATTGACGGCGAAAAGAAAATCAAGAGCCTGAAAGACGCCGTCGACACCATGCTGGACGTCATGTACGGCACGGACGAGACCAGCCAGAACATCAAAATCGGCGTTGTGCCCTTCAACGCCAACGTCAATCCCGGCGGATCATCGGGCTGGTCCAGCAACTGGGCCGATACGACGGCGAGCGCTTATTATCACGGCAAACGCTTTTTCCATGTCGACAAAGACGGCAATGTCGACATGAACACCAAGGTCAATCATTTCACGCTTTATGACTCGACCCCCGGCGCGACCTGGCAGGGCTGCGTCGAAGCGCGGCCGTATCCGCTCGACGAACTCGATATCCCGCCGGGCGGCTCCGTCTCGTCGGCCGATATCAATGCCTATATGGATATCCCGACGGATTATGACGGAAGCACGAATCCTCAAGACGAGGAAATGTACGATGCCTTCAACGAGGCGCCGGCCTATTCCGTTGATACAAGCGTCTTGACCAATTCCGCCAACTTCAACTGGGTGCCGGTGTTTCTGCCGGATGAAGTCGATTGCAACAATGCGGAAGACTGCGAAACGGACAGCAGCTATTACAGCCAGAGCGGCACGACAAGCTACGGCACGCCCTGGAACGGTTATTATTTCGACGATCCGGACAGTGACAACGCGCACTCTTCCGGACGCAACATCAACGAAACGTCGTATAACAACTACTACTTCGTGAACGACAACAACTACACGCATGCCGGCAATGCGCAGTTCGACAAATACGCCAAGATCGTCCACTATTTCCGCGATGTCCTGCAAGGCATTGTGACGGATGCTGATTTTGTCGACTTTCTCGACGATATTTCGGTGACGACCTCGCCTTTGTCGAGCTCCAACTACGGCTATGGCAAGCAGGAATATCTGTTGCGGATGGCCTATGTCGGCTGGTGGGATCCCGTCACTTCGACCTATAAAGGCAAGTACGACACGCCGAATTCGAGCTATATCGGGGCGGAGATAGACTGCCCGCCGCCGATCCTGCCCCTCACTAATGTGCGCGCGGATATCGAAGACCATGTTCATGCTCTTTATCCGAACGGCAATACCGACATCGCCCACGGCGCGGCCTGGGGTTGGCGTATCCTTTCAAAGGAAGCGCCGTTCACTGAAGGCATCGGCCCCGGCGATCCGGATTATGAAAAGTGGCAAAAAGCCATCGTCATCATGACTGACGGCGAGCAAGTCGTCGGTGAAGACGAGAATACGCACTGGGGCTCTACGCAAGGTCAATACGGCTTCGCGATTGAAGAGCGCATGGGCGCGGGCAAAGACACCTGGTGGGAAATGCGCGACGAGCTTGACGCCAAGCTCCTGCGGGTCTGCCACCGGATGAAGGCCGAAGGCTACCTTATCTACACGATCATGTTCGGTCTCGACAGCACCACTGTTCGCAACCACTTCAAAGCCTGCGCGACGAAACCGACGGCGCCGTACTTCCATGACGCCGTCACCGGCAACGATCTTGAAGACGCGTTTGGCGACATCGCCGCAGACCTCGTCGATCTGCATATCAGCAAATAGGCGCCGACCATGGGTTTGTTCAAAAAAAACAACAAAAGACTGCGCCGGCGCCTCGGCATCGCATCGGACAGGCGCGGGTCAACGGCGGTCGAGTTCGCCATTATCGCGCCTATATTCCTGATGATGATGTTCTCGACTTTTGAAGTCGGCTGGTTTTACTTCGCCAACTCCGCCGTCGACGCATCCGTCAGCGATGCGGCGCGCCAGATCAAAACCGGTCAGGTCCAGCGCTGGGGCGGCGACGATGATGACAAACTTCAAGTCCTTTATGACAGCATCTGCGATGTCGTGAAGTCATTCGGCGGTTGTGAGAACCGGCTTACTCTCGAAGTCAACACGTATGCGTCTTTCACCGCCCTCGCCGCCGATAACACGCCCCCGACCTGCGCTGACGCGCCGCCTGACGATCTCGCCGCAATCCCCTTTAACCCGGGCGGCGAACTCGAGATCGTGCGCGTGCGCGTTTGCTATATCTACAACACCATAAACCCGGCGATCGGCATTAATATGTCGGAGCCCGGCACCAATCATCGCCGTCTGATCTCGACGGTGATCTTCCGCAACGAGCCTTATGAGCTCAACAACAAAGATGAGACATGAGGGGACGGACGATGAAACGCCTCACACCTCTTCTCACGCGCTGGCGCGACTGCTCTAACGGAATCGCCGCCGTTGAATTCGCCATGTTGCTGCCGGTGATGGTCGTCATCTTTTTCGGCCTTCTCGAAACGTCCAACGCCATGACCGTCAACCGGAAAGTGGCGATATCCGCGAACACGCTCGCCGATCTCACGGCGCAATCCGAGTTCCTTTATGAAGACGATATCGACGATCTTTTCGAAGGCGTGATGACGATTGTCGAACCGAACGACCCGACGGGCATGCAGCTGCGTCTCATCAGCGTCATTCTCGACAGCAATGGCGACCCGGTGGTTCACTGGAGCCGTGACTCTGACGACAACACGCCCTACGCGGCAGGCGATGACTACACCTCCCTCGATGACGACACGGTGCTCAGCGAACATGGCTCGCTCATCGTCGTGGAGATGGTCTACGTCTACACGCCTGGCCTTACGAGCCACTTCATCAAATCGCCCATCACCTTCTCCCGGCAAACAATACGCTGGCCGCGCCTCACCAACCGGGTGCAGCTCTGCGACGCCGCCGACAATTGCACGACCTGACGCGGACGTCGGGCGTTGGCGCGCTAGTCAACGCGTCAGCGGCTTGTACTTGATGCGGTGCGGGATTTCCGCATCGGCGCCCAGCCGGCGCTTCTTGTCTTCCATGTAGTCTTCGAAATTGCCTTCGAACCATTCCACATGGCTGTCGCCTTCAAAGGCGAGGATGTGCGTGGCGATGCGATCAAGGAACCAGCGGTCGTGAGAGATGATCACGGCGCAGCCCGCGAAATCGTCAAGCGCGCTTTCCAATTCGCGCAGCGTGTCGACATCGAGATCGTTGGTTGGTTCGTCGAGCAAAAGCAGGTTCGCGCCTTCGGTCAGCATCTTGGCGAGCTGCACGCGGTTGCGCTCCCCGCCTGACAAGTCGCCGACTTTCTTCTGCTGGTCGCCGCCCTTGAAGTTGAACCAGCCCACATAGGCGCGCGAGGGAATTTCGCGCTTGCCCAGCTGGATGACGTCGAGGCCGCCGGATATCTCCTCCCAGACATTATGCTTGGGATCGAGGTCCTCGCGTGTCTGGTCCACATAGCCCATCTTGACGGTGTCGCCGACGCGCAAAGTCCCCTCATCGGGCTCTTCCTGACCGGTCAGCATGCGGAACAGCGTCGTCTTGCCGGCGCCGTTCGGACCGATGACGCCGACAATGCCGCCCGGCGGCAGCTTGAAGGACAAATCTTCGAAAAGCAGCTTATCGCCGAAGCCTTTCTTGAGGTGATCGGCTTCGATGACGACGCCGCCAAGGCGCGGGCCCGGCGGGATCTGGATCTGCGCGGTGTTGATCTCCTCCTTCGACGCCTTGTTGAGAAGCTCGTCATAGGCGTTGATGCGCGCTTTCGACTTCGCCTGGCGGGCTTTGGGGCTGGCCTTGATCCATTCCGATTCCCGGTCGAGGGATTTCTGGCGGTTCGCCTCTTCGCGCTTTTCCTGCTCGAGGCGTTTGCGTTTGTGCTCAAGCCAGGCGGAGTAATTGCCCTGGAAAGGGATGCCTCTGCCCCGGTCGAGCTCGAGAATCCAGCCGGTTACATTGTCGAGAAAATAACGGTCGTGAGTGACTAGCACCACGGCGCCCGGAAATTCGCGCAGATGGTTTTCCAGCCAGGCGACGGATTCCGCGTCGAGATGGTTGGTCGGTTCGTCGAGCAGCAGAAGGTCCGGCTTCGACAGGAGCAGCTTGGCGAGGGCGACCCGGCGCTTTTCCCCGCCCGACAGCTTGTCCACCGGCCAGTCGCCCGGCGGGCAGCGCAGCGCGTTCATGGCCATCTCGACTTTCGATTCGATGTCCCAGCCGTCGGCCGCGTCGATCTCCTCCTGGAGCGTCGACATCTTCTCCATCAGCTCGTCGCTGTAATTCTCGCCGAGCTCCATGGAGACGGCATTAAACTCGTCAATCTTGGCTTTGATGTCGCCGACCCCGTCCATGACGTTTTCGAAGACGGTCTTCGAGGCGTCGAGCTCCGGCTCCTGCGCCAGATAGCCGACTTTCGCGCCGTCGGCGGCGTAGGCCTCGCCGTTAAATTCCTTGTCGACGCCCGCCATGATCTTCAACAGCGTCGACTTGCCCGCGCCGTTGACCCCGACAACCCCGATCTTGGCGTCGGGGAAGAACTGTAAGTGTATGTCTTCCAATATCTTTTTGCCGCCTGTGAATTGTTTCGACAGACCGGACATGAAATAGATATATTGGTATTTCGACATATGGCCGTTTGGGCTCCTTGGGGGCCGTTTTGCGTTGCGTGAGGGGAACAGCGCTGCGTCTTATCCCTGAAATCAGGGCATTTCAACGCAAAGCGTCGTTTCCGAACCGGGGCGCATCGCCTATATGGTGTTGGCAAAGCGGGCAAGCGCCTGAGAAGGGTCGGGGCGGCCCGGAAAAGCGGGGAAGCGTTATGGGTTATGTCGACAAGACGCTGGCGGGGGGTGAGGAAATCATCCACCGGGCCAATTTCAACTGGACCTACAGCTTCTTTCCCGTGATGTGGTTTGCGCTGAGCGCGGCTGCTGTCGTCTTTCTCGCCTTGCTCCAGTTCGCGGCGGAAATACCCTATTCAGCGCTGAGAGTCGGTTGGTGGTCCGCGGGGATCGGTTTTGTTTGCGGCACGATTATCCTGATCAATCATCTGATCATCCTGATCACCACGGAAATCGTCGTCACCACCTACCGCTTCGTTTTCAAAAAGGGCCTGATCTCACGCAACACGCAGGAAGTCAGCCTCAACAAGATCGAGGAAATCACCCTGCACCAGTCGATCTGGGGCCGGATCCTGAGCTATGGCAAGCTTGTCCTGCGGGGCACCGGCGTTGGCGTCATCGAGCTTCCCGATCTCGACAACCCGATCAACTTGCGCAAGATCATCGAGAACGCGAAGTCGGCCCTGCGGGAAGATTCGCGCGACCGCAAGCGCATCAACTCGGATGACGACGATTAACCGCGCTACTTGCGCAACGCGCTATAGGCGACGGCTTTGACGATGTCTTCGGCGCGTGAGGGCGGCATGTGCGGCCCCGGCTGGGTCTGCGCCATCAGAACGGCGCCGACATTGTCTTCCACATTGACGAAGAAATGCGTGTCCCAATAACCGCCCCAGCCCCATTCGCCCTTGGCCGCATAAGAGCCCATATAGCCGGGCTTTAACATCACATAGCCGCCAAGACCGAAGGTCATGCCCTCACCCCAGGGCGCAGGCCGCGCCTCAAGCTTCGTGTGGTCCTGCATCATCAGCCGCACGGTCGCCGGCGCCAGGATGCGCGCGCCGTCAAGCGCGCCGCCGTTCAAGAGCATGCGCATGAAGCGGGAATAATCGTCAATATTCGAGACGAGCCCCGCCCCGCCGGAGGCGACGCCAAAAGCCTGATCATTGACCGGAGAACTGAGGCCGGCCGCATCGCTGCGGTACATTTCGCCGGCTTCATTAAATTCCGCGACGACGGCGACGCCCTCGAAGTCGCTTTCGTCGATGAAGAACTCGGTGGCGTTCATGCCGAGCGGATCGAAAATGTTTTCTTTCAAATACGCTTCGAGCCCCATGCCGCTCGCGGCTTCGATGACGCGGCCGAGAATGTCGACGGAAAAGCTGTAGCTCCAGACCGTTCCCGGATCGTTATAGAGCGGCAGCGCGGCGATCCTGTCGATGCGCTCTTCAAGAGTTCCCTCGGTGACGAGAAGATTGGCGTCGAGATAAGCCTTGTCGAGATCGGATGTGTTGGCGAAGACATAGCCGACGCCCGCCTGATGGGTCAGGAGGTCGTGAATGGTGATTTCTCGCGAGGCAGGCCTTGTGTCGAATTCCCCGTCCTCATTGCGGTTCTGGTCCGTGACAACCTGCGGATCGGCATAGGCGGGAATGAACCGCGACACCGGATCGTTCAAGCGGATGACGCCCCGGTCCACGAGCTGCATGACCGCAACGGAGACGATCGGCTTGGTCATGGAGGCGATGCGAAACCGCGTGTCCGTGGTCATAGGAACATCATCGACAGGGCCGGCCTTGCCGAACGCCTTTTTGTAGACGACGCCGTCGCGCGTCATCACCGCCGCAACGAAACCGGCGCGCAGGCCCTCATCGACTTCCGACTGGAGAACCGCGTCGATATGGTCGAGATGGCTGACGGAAATCGTTTCGCCGGGTTCGGCGGGATACGGCGCGGCGCCGGCGGTTTCCTGCGAACAGCCGCCAAGCGCCAGAACGCCGGTCAGCGCCAGCGCGCCGAGCAGGCCGGTCATTTGTCTTTTCATAGTCCTCTCCCAATGCTTCTTTTATGCGAAGCTTGCTTTGAGTATGCCCTCGATTCCCGCGCGGTCAATTTCGTCGAACATGGCCTTTTCATCGCTGTCCACATCAAAGACGGCGATCAACGCCCCGCCCCCATCGAAAACCGGGACGACGATTTCGGATTCGGAGCGCGCGTCGCAGGCGATATGATCTGGAAAAGCGTGAACGTCTTCAACGAGCTGCGTCTCACGAGTCGCCGCCGCCGCGCCGCACACGCCCTTGCCGAACGGAATCCTGAGGCAGCCCATGGTTCCCTGATAGGGGCCTATGACAAGCTCGTCCGGCTTTTCCGGATCGACGAGGTAAAAGCCGGTCCAGAAATAATGGTCGAAGGCGTGGTGGAGGATGTTGGAAACCGTGGCCATGCGCGCGATGAGATTAGACTCGCCCTCAAGGACGGCAGCGATTTCCTTCGCGGCTTCGGCGTAGCGGTCTTGCTTAGTTTGCTGGCTCATGCCTCAAACCTCCGGTGAAGCGATGAGAATGGCAAGCCCGATGAGGGTCACAAGCGCGCCAGCCATGACCTGCAGGCTGACCCAACCGGAGCCCGCGAACCCCTCCATAATGATCACATAGCTCGGCGTCAGAAGCATATAGGCGTTGGCCTTCGCCGCCGGGATGCGCAGGAGCGCAAACTGCAATAGGAAATAGCAGCCCGCCGTCGCGATCGTGCCAAGATAAGCGATGCACAGCCAGACGATCCAGGGCAGATGCATCCAGTCGGTCGACAACAGCGCCGGTCCGCCAAAAACGAGAAGACAGGCGCCGGCGCCCATCGACGACCAGAAGGCGAAAACCAGCGTCGGCTCGCCGCGATTGAGCTTCCTGACCAGCGGATTGTGAAGCGCATGGGCGATGACGCCGAGAAAGAAGATGAGCTCGCCCTTGCCGATAGCGAAAGTGAGGATCGCATTGATGTCGCCGCGGAAGATCACCCAGACCGCGCCAAGCGCCGCCAGGGAAAGACTTCCCATCACGGTGACGCCCGCCTTCTGGCGCAAAAGAAGAAAACCGAAAATCGCCGTCATGAGCGGCATCAGAGTGATGACGGCACCCGTAGAGACCGAACTGGCGGTCTGCAACGCGACGAACATCATGATGAAATAAATCGCCATTAGCCCGCCCAGTATGGGAAACCGCCATATGGCTTTCGGTCTGAAAAGCGGTTCGCGCGCGGCGGGGGGCGTGAAGAAGAACGCAAACCCGCCCATCACCGGAATAGCGATCATATAGCGCACGGCGGTGAGCGCCGATGGATCGATATGCGGCGCCGCGCGTTTGCCCAGAAAGAAAGAAATCGAGATCAGGAAAGCGAACAGGGTCATGGCGACATGTCCCTGAACCCGCGGGCCGATGACGAAACGGCCGAGTGAGAGATGCCCTTCCGAGTGTGCGCTCATGCAGCGATCCCAAACTCAAGGGACAAGGGGCCGACTGTGATTTTCACAGCGTCGCCGTGCTTTAAGGCGCCGACGCCTTCAGGCGTGCCTGTAAAGATGAGATCGCCTGCTTTCAGTTCGAATTGCCGCGACAGGGTCATGATGATGTCTTCAACGGACCAGATCATGTCTTGGAGCGCCGCGTCCTGGCGCGTCTCGCCATTGACGCGGGTTTGCAGCCGGGCGCCGGCAAGATCGCCTGCCTTTTCGGCCGGCAGGATCTCGCCAAGCGGCGCGGAGGCGTCGAAAGCTTTCGCCGTGTCCCAGGGCGCGCCAACGTCTTTCGCCCGCGCCTGATGATCGCGGCGCGTCAGATCGCAGCCGGCGGCGTAGCCATAGATCGCTGCACGCGCAGCTTCCGGGTCGAGGTCCTTGCCGCCCGACTTCAGGGCGACCACAAGCTCGCCTTCATAATGCAGGTTGTCCGTCGCCTGCGCGTAAGGGATTTCTGCGCCATCCGGAACAACCGCATCGGCGGGCTTGGTGAAGAACACCGGCGGGCTCGCCTTCGGATCGTCGCCCATTTCGCGCACATGCTCGGCGTAATTGCGGCCGATGCAGAAAATGCGGCGCACGGGAAACAGCCCTCCTCCACTGACAGACGCGGCGGTTTGTTTCGGCGGATCAATCACATAGCTCATAAATTCAAGATAACGGCTTCAATAGCGCATGGCCATGCCGACAGCGATCAGGGTTACGCCTGCGACGGAACCGGCCAGGGGGATGATGAACCAGAAGGCCCGCGCCATCAGGACGTAGGATGCGCCAAAGACGACGATCGCGAGGCGAACGTAAATGTCCGCCAGGACGTCCGGCCGAACGAGCGCGCAATAGGCGACCGCGAGGCCATAAAACATGACCCCCACGCTATGGCTGAAATGAAAGCCGAGATAGGACAGCCAGAAATTTTTCACGTCCTTTCGCAAAGCGATGCGCGTCGCCTTCAGCTCCTCCAGCAATTCGCGTTTTGCAGGGACGAAACGCTTCGGCTCCTTCAAGTCGGCGACGGTCATACGGAAATGCAAGGCGCCGAGAATGAAAAACAGGAGCGCGCCCGTCGCGGTGATCCATTGCGCCATCATAAAAAACCTATTCATTTTGGAGAAAAGTAAAGAGCCTTGCTTTGCACGAAAATGTTCTTATGCAGATCGTTTACTTTTCGGGATTCGACACCGTTTCCGGCTGCTCCGGCGCCGGTGTTCCAACCGAGAGCTTTGCGCCCTCCCCGCCCGGCATGGATTTGATGTAGAGATCCTGCTGCGGGAACGGGATTTCGACGCCCTCTTCATGAAACGCTTTGAAAATTGCGAAGCGCAGCTCCGTGCGCGTTTGCAAGCCCTTTGAGATGTCGTTCAAGAATGCCCGGACTTCAAAGTCGAGCGATGACGAGCCGAAATCGTTCCAGACCACGAAGGGTTCGGGATAGGCGACGACCAGCGGATGCTCGCGCGCACATTTCAGGAGGATTTCCTGCACTTTTTCCGGATTCGACCCATAAGAAACGCCCACCGGAACGCGGATGCGTCCGATTTTGTCTTTATGGGTCCAGTTGGTGACGGTGGAGGATATGAGCTCCGAATTCGGCACGATGATCGACGCGCGGTCGAAAGTCTCGATTTCCGTCGAGCGCACGCTGATCTTTTTCACCATGCCCTCGCCCGAGGGCGTGACGATCCAGTCGCCGACCTTGATCGGCCGTTCGAAGAGCAGGATGAGCCCTGAAACGAAATTGTTGACGATGGACTGCAGGCCGAAACCGATTCCGACGGAAAGCGCGCCGGCGATCAGCGCCAGATTGCCGAGATCGAAACCGAGCGCTGAAACCGAGGTGACCAGCGCAATAACAAGCCCGGCATAACCGAGCAGCGTGATCAGCGAATTCTGGAGGCCGATATCGGCGCGCGAATGGGCGAGCGGGCCGCGCTGCACCGCACTCTGGGTCAACTTCGTGGCGCCCATGACGACAATAAAGACGATGACCGCGGAAAACAGTTTTGCGAGCGGCGGGATGCGCACCCCGCCAATTGAAAAGCCGAACATGCCCTGAACCGCGATGTCGCTCACGGTCGCCGCCGGCACGCCGAACAGGACCAGCACCGCCGGCAGAATCATGAGCGCCAAAATCGTATTGATGATCAGCCGCGACCAGAAACGATAGTTGTCGGATTCCGTTCCGCCCGCATCGAGAACGCCGCTGGAAAAGCGCGCCCGCGCGCGCAGGGCAAACTCGACAAGCATAGCGCGCAGGAGCCAGGCGAGGCCGATGATGAGGGCGAGAAAAACAACGCGTGTCGCAGCAAAATCCGCCAGAGGCGCGTAACCGACAAGTGCGGCGGCAATAATCGCAGCGCCGAGCGCCTGGCTCAGCCGGCGCAAAATACGCCAGTCGCCGTCGCCTTTGCCGGCGTTTTCGACACGCCAGAGACGGCCGCGACAAAGCAGAATCATACAGGCGCCGATGGCGATCGCGGCGAAGCTTTTAACCAGTCGGATCAAAGCCGGATCGGCGTGCGCCGCAGTTCCGATGGCCTTCAGCAGGATCTTAAGCGAAAAGATGATGATGATCGCCATGGCGATCTGGCTCACGGCGCGGCCGCGCTCAGCGTCAATGGGCGCAATCCGCCATTTCGGCGAGGAGAGAGCGAAAAAGCCCGCTGTAAAACCCGATACGATGAGGCAAGAAAGAACGCCAATCCAGAAGGCGCGGGCGACCGCTTCGCCTTCCGGCGTCAGGACGCCTTGCGCCCGCAAAGTCTCAATGATGATCACTCCGCCGATCACGCCCGGCGCTGTTCGCGCCGCCATTTTCAGCGCCGCCGCGACAATCCTGCGCGAAGCGCTCGGTTCGCGTTTTTCAAGCGCGGCGGAAAAAGTGTTGAGGATCCAGCGGTCCGCCGGGCCGAACAGGATGAGAGAGAACGCGAGCGCTGCAAAAATAAGAGCGATGCTGCGTTCAAAAGACCTGCCCTCGCCGCGCCGCGCGCCCCAGTCGCTGAAATATGCGCCGATACGCCCCGCGACCTCTTTCGCCGAGCTCCAGGCGAGCGCCCATTGCTGCGGCGCCAGCGGCGTCGGCCCGCGCTTTGTCAATCTCTTGTAGAGCGCTTCAACTTGCGCGCCGGACAGCTGAGCCAGCAGTTCGCCGGATTCATAAATGTTTGCGAGAACGCGCGTACGCTCGCCATTAAGCCGCGCCTGCTCCGCTTCCAGTTTGCTCCGCTGCTCCGAGACAAGATCGCTTTCAGGCGGCTCGGCTTCCCCGGGCGCGGGCCCCAGAATATCGATCTGCGCGCGCACGCCCTCAAGTTCGTTTTCGATGGCGGAGAGACGGTCCCGGCTTTTCAGGCGCAACTCGCGCAGTCGGTCTTCATAGGCGGATGGCGTTTCGATGGCGCCTTCGTTTATAGCGGCGCGGGTCTCCACGATTGTCCGGCTTGCTTTTTCGATGTCCGCCGTGCGGCCGGTCTGCGCCAGCGCCGAAGGCACGGCGCACAGTAAAACAGCCAGAGTAAAAAGAATGCGCCGCAGCGACGTCAAAGCCATTTGATCAACCTGAAAATGACAAGGAGGCCGGCGGCGATGAACACGGAAATTAACGAGACGATCCAGAAGCCGGCGGCGGACTCGACCCAGGGCATGCCGCCCACATTGATTCCGAAAAGACCGGTCAGAAAACCGAGCGGCAGGAACACCGCCGCCACGACGGAGAGCACCATCATATTGCGGTTCATCTCCTCGGCGCGCTGGTCGGTGAGCTGGTCCTGCAGGACCATGGCCCGCTCGCGCGCCGCGTCGATGTCTTCGGTCATGCGCGTCACCCGGTCGGCGACCTCGCGCAATTCGATTTTCGAGTGATGTTCGAAAAGACTGCTCTCGTCTGCCGCAAGGCGGTTCAGCGCATCGCGCTGGGGGGCGATGAAGCGGCGGAAATGCACCGCCGCCTGGCGCGCATCGGCGAGTTTTGCGCGAAGCCCCGATCCGCCGCCTTCCAGAATTTCAGCCTCCAACTCGTCGACCTGATCTTCCACCTCCATTACATAAGGCTCGGCCCGGTCCGTCAGCTTGGCGGCGATCCGCGCCAGCAACATGCCTGTATTGTCAATGCGCAAGCCGCCATTGATGTCCACGCGCAGATCCTGCGCCGCCTTGAGACGCCGGCGGCGGGTGGTCACGAGCACTTTCTCACTGAGCCAGATGCGGATCGAGACCATGTCTTCCGGCTCGGCGCCTTCGTTCAGATTGACCCCGCGCAGATTGACGACAAGCCCCTTTTCGAACGCCGTCATTCGCGGGCGCGTTTCATCGGCGAGGAGCGCCGAAGCGGCGGCGAAAGGAATGTCGGGTCGCGAGCGTATCCACTTCCGCGCTTCGGCGTTCAACATGTTGAGATGAAGCCAGATGAAGTCGTAATCGCTGCCGTGGCTCGCCGCATCCTCCCAGCGAGTTTCCGTTGCAACTCCGCCTTTAAAGCCGAACCCGAATACGAAAGGCGGGCCTGTATCGGTTTCGCCGCGATTGATCTGCGCCGGTTCGTCTGACATGGTGGCCCTTAAAGGATTTTCTGGCCTGTCTTCGCCCAATCATCGAGAAACGCTTTCAGTCCCTTGTCCGTGAGCGGGTGATTGACGAGGGATTTCAACACAGCCGGCGGAACGGTCGCCACATCAGCGCCCGCAAGCGCCGCGTCCTTCACATGGTTCGGCGAACGGATCGAGGCCGCAAGAATCTCCGTGCGGAAATCGTAATTGTCATAGATCACCCGAATGTCGCGGATCAGCTCCATGCCGTCGATATTGATGTCGTCGAGCCGGCCGATAAACGGCGAAATAAACGTCGCGCCCGCCTTTGCGGCGAGGAGCGCCTGGTTCGCCGAAAAACACAGCGTGACATTGGTCTTGATCCCATCGGCGGTCAGCGCCTTGCAGGCGATAAGCCCGTCCAGGGTGAGCGGCAGCTTCACCGTCACATTGTCGGCGATCTGGGCCAGCGACTTGCCCTCGACAATCATCTTGTCGGCCTCAAGCGCCGTCACCTCGGCGCTGACGGGGCCCGGCGTTAACGCGCAAATTTCGCCCACGACCTCGCGGAAATCGCGGCCCGACTTCATCACGAGGCTCGGATTGGTGGTGACCCCGTCCACGAGGCCGGTGGGCAGGAGGTCCTTGATTTCGCCGATTTCGGCGGTGTCGACAAAGAATTTCATCGGAAGTCGCTCATTTCATTCGCTGTTTAGGGGCTCTATCCGAGCGGTCGGGAGCCCTTTTAGACTGCTTGCGCCGGGGAAGCGATAGGCCTCGCGCCAGCTTCAAGAAAATGCAGTTTTTCTAATAGGTTAAGCAGGAAATCCGCAACATTTTCACCAAGGCGAGAGGCGGCAAAGGAAAGGCGCGGAAAGGACTTGTTTTCCGCTCCGGAGGTTGAGATATGGGGCGTTGAGAGCGCGCGTCGCCTGCCCCAGGAAAGGCAAGGCACGCGCTTGTTTTTACTGGCGGTTTTGCCATGCTGGCGAGCCAGCCGCCATACGGGTTTTACGTTCTATGGCCAAAATATCACCGGAAAACCACTCGGTCGTGGTGCGCTTCGCCGGCGATTCCGGCGACGGGGTGCAGCTTCTGGGCGCCCAATTCGCCGAATCGACAGCGCTCGCCGGCGCCGATTTTTCGACCTTTCCGGACTTCCCCGCAGAGATCCGCGCGCCGGTGGGCACGACCTTCGGCGTCTCGGCCTTTCAGATCAATCTCGGCGCCCGGCGCATTTCGACCGCCGGCGACCAGCCGGACGTCCTGGTCGCCTTCAACCCGGCCGCGCTTAAAGTGAACCTGCCGCTCCTCCCAAAAGGCGCAGTGATCATTATCAACACGGACGCCTTCACCGAGCGCAATCTCGCCAAGGCCCATATGACGGCGGATCCGAGAGAAACCGGCGAACTCGACGATTTCCAGGTGATCGAGATCGGCGTCTCGACGCAGACCCAGGAAGCAGTGAAGCCGCACGGGCTGTCGAAAAGCGACGCCGAGCAGTGCAAGAACTTCTGGGCGCTGGGCGCGATCCTGTGGATGTTCGGCCGCGACCGCGACCCGATCGTTAAATGGGCGCAGAACAAGTTCGCGAAAAAGCCGCCGGAGATTCTCGCGGGCAACCTCGCCGCCCTCGACGCCGGCCACGCTTACGCGGAAACCGCGGAGCTTTCCGCTGAGATTCCGCAATTCGTCATTGGCGAAGCGCCCATGGAGAAAGGCGTGTACCGCTCCATCACCGGCGCGGAGGCGATTTCGCTGGGCCTCGCGGCGGCGGGCGAACTCGCAGATAAAGAGATCGTCTTTTGCGGCTATCCGATCACCCCGGCTTCCTCGATCCTGCATCACCTCTCACGCATGGGCGAATACGGCGTCGCCACCTTCCAGGCGGAAGACGAAATCGCCGCGGCCTGCGCCGCAATCGGCGCTTCTTACGGCGGCAAGATCGGCGTCACCTCCTCGTCCGGGCCCGGCATTGCGTTGAAGACCGAAGCCATCGGTCTCGCCATGGCGACGGAGTTGCCGCTCGTCATCGTCAACTCCCAGCGCGGCGGCCCTTCGACAGGTCTGCCCACCAAGACCGAACAATCGGACCTTTATCAGGCCGTATACGGACGAAACGCCGACGCGCCCATGCCGGTGATCGCGGCGTCCTCGCCGGGAGACTGCTTCGATGCGGCGATCGAAGCGACGCGCGCCGCCATCCGTCACATGACGCCGGTCTTTCTTTTGACCGACGGCTATATCGCCAATGCGGCGGGCCCCTGGGCCCTCCCCGACATGGACGATTACGAGCCGATCAAGACCAACCCGGCGCCGGCGCCGGTGGAAGGCGGCGACGATCCGTCGCTTGAGCTTAAAAAAGCAATCTGGAAGCGCGACGAGAAATCTCTCGGCCGGCCCTGGGTCTATCCCGGCATGGAAGGCCTCGCGCACCGCATCGGCGGGCTCGAAAAAGACATCGAGACCGGCGATATCTCCTACGATCCGGCGAACCACCAGGCCATGGGCGAAATGCGCGCAAAGAAAGTCGCGTCCGTCGCCGACTTCATTCCCGATCAGGAAGTGGAGCAAGGCCCGGAAAAAGGTCCCCTCGCCGTCGTCGGCTGGGGCTCGACCCATGGCGCGATCTGGCGGGCGGTCAATGTCGCCAATGCGGAGGGCCTCAACGTCGCGCAGATCCATTTACGCTGGCTAAATCCGCTGCCGAAAAATCTCGCCGACCTGCTCGCCGGTTATGACCGCATCCTCTTGCCGGAAATGAATATGGGCCAGTGCGCGACGCTCCTGCGCGACAAGCTCGGCCTCGAGGTCGTTCAACTCAACAAGGTTTCCGGCCAGCCCTTCAAAATCGTGGAAATCCTCGACGCCATCCGCGAGAACATTCCAGGCGCAAAGCAGGCGGCGGAGTAAGTTATGCTTCTTGCTTCAACGCCTCGCCAAATGACACGCTTACTTTTGTGGGCGCTGTTTTTCGGCTTAAGCCTTTTTGCGCTGACAAAAAAAACAGTCGCAGCGGATCGCGCCAACAATACAGGCTGCGAAATATACGAATACGATCTAATTGCGGAATTAGATGAAAATTCAGATGTGCGTGAGCTCTTGGCGGTTCTGCGGCCCGGATGGAAAACGTATAGTTGTAAACGAGATAAAATCGGTTTTGTACATCTCGCCACGCCTATACTTACAAATGATGGGGTTTCTAGCTACACCCTGTATTCTTTACACCCTAAGAATTCCGCAAACGACGAAGCGGCCGTAGAGGATTATTTTATTGAAGCTGTGTTCGACATGATGATGGTTAATCCATCAAACGAAGAGGTATCGCATCTGAATTCTCGATTTGCAGAAACTTCCTTTGTCACCACCGGAGCCTTCAAAAACATCCATCGTCTTTGGACGGATATTATCCGCGATACCAGAAACAAAAATCGAATGGCGGAGCTTTCCGGGCTCGGACAAAGAGAACGGGGTCTTTTCCAGAGTTTTATAGAGGAAATAGAAAAACAAGATGCTTGGCGGCTGTCTGCACTCTATTTCAGTCAAAGCGATGAATATGTATCATCTCCATCGCGCTACACGGTTGAAATTTCATCCGGTAAGAAGCTTTGGAGAATTGATTTCGATTTCACGGATTTTGACGAAATCGCGTTACAAAACATCGATCACTATGAAGGCGACGTTGTGCTCGTCGAAGAATTCGACGATTGAGTTGGAAATACAAGGCAATTCTCTATGAACAAGCCCCTCACCGCTAAAGATTTCGCCACGGATCAGGAAGTGCGCTGGTGCCCCGGCTGCGGCGACTATGCGATCCTGAAATGCGTGCAAAAGACGCTCGCCGATGTCGAGGCGAACCCGGACAAGACGGTGTTCGTGTCGGGCATCGGCTGCTCCTCGCGCTTTCCTTATTACATGAACGCCTATGGCTTCCACACGATCCACGGGCGCGCGCCGGCTTTCGCGACGGGCCTCAAGATAGCCAATCCGGAACTCGACGTGTGGCTCGTCACCGGAGACGGCGACGGGCTCTCCATTGGCGGCAATCATTTGCTGCACATCCTGCGCCGCAATGTCGATGTGCAGGTGATGCTCTTCAACAACGAGATTTACGGCCTCACCAAGGGCCAGTTCTCGCCGACATCGCGCGTCGGCACGCGCTCGCCCTCGACGCCGGGCGGCTCCATCGACAATCCGGTGAACCCATGCGCCTTTGCGCTCGGCGCCAATGCGCGCTTCATCGCCCGCGGCATCGACACCGACGCCAAGAATCTCGCGCCGGTGCTTAAGGCCGCGCGGGAGTTTAAAGGCGCCGCCTTCATCGAGATCTTCCAAAACTGCATTGTCTACAACAAAGACCGGTTCGACGACTTCGCAGCGAAGAAAACCGCCGCCGAGACCCAGCTTCATGTAGAGCATGGGAAACCGATGCTTTTTGCAAAAGGCGCCAAGGGGTTGAAGCTGAATGTGCAGACCCTGGCGCTGGAGGTCGTCGATGTGGGCGAGAACGGCGTCCCCGTCGAAGACGTGCTCGTCCATGACGAAACGAGCCCGGCCATCGCGCAGCTTCTTTTCAACCTGCCCCATGAGGGCTATCCCATGCCGCTCGGCGTCATCTACCGGAACCCTGAAGAAAGCTTCGACGAGGCGTTCTGGAAGCATCACCCGACGCAGGGGCGACGCACCGCAAAAATCGCCGATGCCCTGCGCAAAGGAAGCGTCTGGACGAAAAGCTAGGAAAAGGAATGGATTTCACCCAGAAACAAATGGCGATGAAAACCTGGTTCACGTTCGAAGACCGTGAGCTTCAGTACAGAGCCCGGGACAATTCCGGCGAAGTCGCTTTTTCTGTGGATTACGAAGCCGTCCCGGCCAATTCGCGCCGCGTTTTCAACCGCAATAACTGGCTGAGAAATGTCGGCGTCCTGTGGTGCGTCATCGGCGTCATCCAGATCGGGCTTGCGCTCGCCAGCGGCGCTATCGGCCCCGGCGCCGCTTTCTGGTTCGTCATCGGCGCCGGCTGTCTCGCTTTCTATCGTCTCACCTGGAGCGAATACACGGTCTTCGACACGCCGCACGGCCCCCTTTTCGTCATCAACGACAAGAACCATGACGCGATCGTCGCGGCGATCGACGAAAAGCGCAAAGCCGGCCTCCTCGCCTGGTATCACAGCCTCGACTTTTCCGACGAGCCCGCCGCGGAAGCGCAAACCGTCGAATGGCTGATGAAACAGGACGTCCTCACCAAGGCGGAAGGCGAAGCGCGCCTCGCCGAGTTGAGAGAAGAAAGCACCATCCTGCTCGGCTCTTCGGACAGCAAACCGGGACCGCAGATTCATTAATCACTTACGGATCGCGCAAACGCTTCGGGCTTGCTAAAGTCGCTCACCTTGCAAGCTAATGGAGTCCGCCCCCTCATGTGGAATGAGCGTTATGCAGCGCCCGGCTATCTGTTTGGCACAGAACCGGCCGCTTTTTTGAAGAACAATGCCAACTATTTAACGCCCGGCGCCAGAGCGCTCGCCGTCGCCGACGGCGAAGGGCGCAATTCGGTCTTTCTCGCCGAAAACGGGCTTGAGGTCACGGCCATGGACTCTTCTGAGGTCGCTCTTGAAAAAGCGCGAGACCTTGCTTCCGGGCGCGGCGTTGACGTCGATTTCAGACTGGCGGACATCATGGCGTGGGATTGGACGCCGGAGGCATATGATGTCGTGGTCGCCATCTTCATTCAGTTCGCGCCTCCAGCCGAGCGCGCAAAGGTTTTCGAGGGCGTGAAACAGACTTTGAAACCGGGCGGCCTGATTCTGCTTCACGGCTACCGCCCGGAACAGGTCGACTACGGCACCGGCGGACCGCCACAGCGCGAGAACATGTATACGGAAGACTTGCTGCACGACGCTTTCGGTGACATGGAGATTTTGCGCCTTGAAGCGTATGACCGCGAAATCGAAGAAGGCGAGGGCCATGCTGGCATGTCCGCGCTCATCGATCTTATTGCGCGCAAGCAATAACCCAGGATCGTCCGCTAACCGGAAAATCGCGCAACGATTATCGTCACGATAAAGAGGATCAGCACGGCCAAAAAGAATCCGCCGGAAAGCCAGAGCGGCGTGCGCGCGGCGTGTTTGGTGAGATCGCCGAAGCTCGCCCTGCGCCCCGTCACATAGCCGATAACCGCAGGGGCCAGCGCCAAAAGCTCCCAGCGGAAGAACGCCATCACCCGGTTCAGCCCGCGGGTGAAACCGCTGTCCGCCGGCTCAAGCATTAAATAAGAGATCACGCCCTGCAGCGCGAAGATCACCCATAAGGCGGCGCAGACCCATATGACGAAAAAGGCGGCCCGGCGCATCATTTTACTGCGCCTTCAGCGCCGCCTCAGCCGCGTCTGCGAAGATGTCGAGCCCCTCGTTCAGCATTTCGTCGGAAATGACAAGCGGCACAAGCGAGCGCAAGCACTGCGCATAGGCGCCGGCGGTCGTCATGATAAGCCCGCGCTGACGCGCTTCGGCGAGAATGGCGCCCGCAAGCTCGCCATTGGGTTTCGACGCGTCGCCGTCTTTGACGAATTCGAGCGCGCACATGCCGCCGACCCGGCGCACATCGCCGATGAGGCCCTTGCCGACCGACTCTGCAAGCTCGCGCCAGCGTTTTTCGGTTTGCGCGCCGATTTCTTCCGCGCGCGTCAACAGGCTTTCTTCCTCGATAATGTCGAAGACCGCGAGCGCGGCGGCGCAGGCGACCGGGTTGCCGCCATAGGTCGAGCCCATGGAGCCCGGCACCACCTTGTCCATGAGCTCCGCCTTGCCGACAAGCGCCGACAAGGGGAGCCCGGCGGCGATCGACTTGGCGACGCACAGGAAGTCCGGCTCGACGCCCGCATGTTCGAAAGCGAAATATTTGCCCGTGCGGCCCATGCCCGACTGAATTTCATCGGCGATTAAAAGAATGCCGTTGTCGTCGCATTTCTTTCTGAGGCCTTCGAGGAATTCCTTCGGCGCCGGGTTGAAGCCGCCCTCGCCCTGCACCGGCTCGACGATCATCGCCGCGACTTCATTGGCGTTGATCATGGTCTTGAAGATGTGATCGACGCTGGCCAGCGCTTCGTCGACGGAAACGCCGTGATAGGCGTCCGGATATTCCGCATGGAAGATCGCCGGCACGTAAGGCCCGAACCCGACCTTGTAAGGTTTGGCTTTGCCGGTGAGCGTCGTCGCCAAAAGCGTGCGGCCGTGAAAAGCGCCGGAAAAGGCGATGACGCCCGGGCGGCCGCTGATCTGGCGCGCGAATTTGACGGAGTTCTCGACCGCTTCCGCGCCGGAGTTGAAGAGCGCGGTTTTCTTTTTCGTCGGACCGGGCGCCACGAGGTTCAGCTTTTCGCAGACCTCCACATAACTCTCATATTGCGCAATGCCGAAGGCCGTATGGATGAAGGTCTCCGTCTGCGTCTTCACCGCCTCGACGACTTTCGGGTGCGCGTGGCCGACATTCAAAACGCCGATGCCGCCGATGAAGTCGATATAACGTTTGCCCTCGACATCCCAGAGCTCGGCCCCCTTGGCGCGCGCCGCATAGATCCCCGACTTCGACGGCAGGCCGACGGGGCAGGCCTCGTCGCGCCGGGATTTCAGGCTTTCATTGGTGGCAAACTCATTTCTTCCGTGGTCCATTTGGAGGCTCCGGTTGTGGGACGTTTTCATGGGCTCTAGCACGTTAAAATATAAAGTGAAGAGGCTGCGCCCGGCTCTTTTCCTTCCTTCGAAAAAGTTTAGGAGGCGCCCATGTTCGCGACATGCTTCCATGAGTTGAAATCTGCCGGTCCGCCCGTCTCCTTGCGGGAATAGCTGACATTGATGGAGGCTATGGACGCTGGCTCCGGGCGAGGGTTTCTATTATCTCTCCCGGGCGCGTGGCCCTGCCGCTCGGTCCTTCACTGTTTGACCAAAACCGCCTGATCGCTCCGGTCCGGGTCCCGAACCCTCGTTGAAGTCAAGGTCATGCCTGAAGCCTCGCACGCCATCGTCCAGTCGCCGCCGCCGCCGACATAGGAGGCCGCGCCAAAACCTTCATTTTCGGCTTTGATGCGTTTGGGCTCATAGTCCGGCCCGGAAGTCACAAAGCCGTCAATAAGCAGGCCTTCGATATCTATCTTCAAAACGCCGTCTTCAATCCTCCATCGGCCATAAGGGCGGTACTTATAGTAGCGGATGGTTGTATCGCCGCCCCGGATCGTATGCGGATCATCGATCGTAAATGTTCCCCCTGCCTGTATCGTTACAATTGGACCATCCTGATCGTAGACGGTTTCGACATCGCCTTCCAGTTCATCGAATATCGCGGGGATCGCGCCCCGGAAGCGAAATCTGTCCTTTGCGTTGGCGGCGCGAAGCTTTCGTTCCGTCGCAAGGAAGTCATCCATCTGGTCGGGCGGGACCATGCCCCTGGCGGCGTCCAGCGCTTCGAGCGCTCCGGACAGCGGGTCTTCCGCCTCCTCGTCCGGCGTCGGCTGCTCCATCCAGGCGCCGATCTGGCAAGCGCAATTCGTTGCGCCGCTGGCCCCCATCGATAATCTTGCGTTAAGGTTTTCACCAGAAGGCATGATCGCCGCAACTTTGATTGGCGGCGCCGGCATATCGATCTCCGCCGCTCCGCTGACGCGGCGCCAGTCCTCATCGTCGCGTCCGCGGATTGCAAATTGGGCGTCGCCGGCGTCGATCTGCAGTTTCGGAACGCCGCCTCTGGGAAGGGAAATTTCACGCAACTGAACGGACAGGGGCGGGCCTTCAATGACGGCGTCGCACGCCTTTGTCAGCGCCAATGGCTCCGCTTCCGCCTGTGCCGGCAAGGGCCGACCGTCCGGCATGGTGATGGTTTGATCCGCCTGGGCGATCGCCCAGTCCAGCCAGCGCTCGGGCGGCAATATTTCTGCGGCTCTTTCGGGACGGGTCAGATACTCATCGCCGCCGAGACCGACGGAGAAGACCCAGTCCGCATTGAACGCCTGTTCTCCCCAGAAAAAGAAAGGCTGCGCATCGTAGGAATGCTGGGTCAGCGAGCATGATTTCTGCCGCATGAAAAACTCTTCGATCCATCGATCGCGTTCGGTCGTCCCTTCGACAACCTTGTGAGCGAGCCATTCCGCCGATCCCTCGACCCACCAGTGGAGCTCGTTCTCGCGGCGTGTGTAGAAGCCGCTTTGCATGGCGTGCATCCATTCATGGGCAAGAACGAAGCGGCGCTCGCGGTCGTTCTCAATTCGATCGGGGAAGACAACGATAAGGCAGAGCCCCTCGGGCAAATCCCTTAACTCATCCGCCCAGTCCGAGTCGGCCTCGCCCTCCAGCTCTGAAACAAAATGCTTGGCGAGTTCGACTTTTTCATCCTCTTCATCTCCGCTTTCCTCGGCGGCGTCACCTTCCGCGCCCGGGCTTGCACAATCGGTAAAGGCCATGGTGGAGCCGAAGATGTCCAGCCGGGTTTCGATCAAAAGGACGGGGCGGCTGGGCGGTCTTGTAAAATAGGATTGCATTTCTTCCAGCCGCGGCTTCAGCGACCCCAGCAGCGAGAGCAACCTGTCCGGACGATGCTCGGCGCTGCGCCGCCGCAATCTCCAAACATGCTGCCCGCCCACAGACAACTCTGTTTCGTAAACGTGTCCTATTGCGTAGATTTCGTCCAGCAACGCTTCATAGTCTTCGCCATCGTCAGGCTCCGGCCTTGTCGGACATGCGCCTTCAACGGGCGCCGCAATCGCCAGGCTCACAAGTCCCGCGAGCGCCGTCAGGCGAGGCCGTCTCCGGCGTCTGGCGGGTCGGCCCCTTCTGCTAAGCGCGCCGTTTCGCATTGCCGTTCTCCCATCCTCAATGCGCCGCAATCATAGGACACCCCATGTCTGAAACCAAATTCCTTGCGATTGGCGCGACGGCAGGCTGTATCTTGGACTTTCGCCGGGCGCGATGCGCGTTAGAATGGCTCTCATGTTCACAAAGTTCTTTCACGAGCTGAAATCAGCCGGCCTGCCCGTCTCTTTGCGGGAATATCTCACCTTGATGGAGGCGATGGACGCCGATCTGGCGGGCCGCCGGGTCGAGGATTTCTATTACCTCTCCCGGGCGGCGCTGGTTAAGGACGAACGCAATCTCGACAAGTTCGACAAGGTGTTCGGCCATGTCTTTTCAGGGCTCGAAACCGTCGGCGAGGAGATCGCGGCGGACATCCCGGAAGACTGGCTGAAGCTGATGACCGAGCGTTATTTCACCGAAGAGGAAAAGCGCGAGATCGAGGCGCTGGGCGGCTGGGACAAGCTGATGGAGACGCTGAAAGAGCGGATCGAGGAACAACAAAAGCGCCACCAAGGCGGCAATAAGTGGATCGGCACGGGCGGGACCTCGCCTTTCGGCTCCGGCGGCTACAACCCCGAAGGCGTGCGCATCGGCAATGAGGGCAAGCGCCAGGGCCGCGCCGTCAAGGTCTGGGAAAAGCGCGACTATAAAAATCTCGACGACAGCGTCGAACTCGGCACCCGCAACATCAAGATGGCGCTCAGGAAGCTTCGCCGCTTCGCCCGGGAAGGCGTGCCGGAGGAATTCGATCTCGACAACACCATCGATGCGACGGCGCGCGCGGGCTATCTCGACATCAAGATGCGCCCCGAGCGGCGCAATACGATCAAGGTGCTGCTCTTTTTCGACGTGGGCGGATCAATGGACCCGTTCATAAAAGTCTGCGAGGAGTTGTTCTCCGCCGCCCGCGCCGAATTCAAGCACATGGAGTATTTCTACTTCCACAACTGTCTTTACGATTATGTGTGGAAGGACAATCGCCGCCGCTGGACAGAGAAAATTCCGACATGGGACGTGCTGCACAAATATCCGCATGATTATAAGGTGATCTTTGTCGGCGACGCCTCCATGTCGCCTTACGAGATCACCGTGCCCGGCGGGGCCGTCGAATATTTCAATGAAGAACCGGGCGCGGTCTGGTTGAAACGCGTCACCGACATTTACGAGCGCATCGTCTGGCTCAATCCGGTGCGCGAGGAAAGCTGGAATTACGTTCCTTCAACGCAATTGCTGCGTGAGCTTCTGGGCGAACGGATGTATCCTCTGACGCTCGGCGGCCTTGAAAAGGCCATGACCGAGCTGAAGCGCTGAAACAGCGACGGTGCGTTTAACCCGCCTCCGCCATGCGCAGACTGTTGGCTTCTTCAGCCGCCGCGCGCGCCAGATGACGCAGGGAAACGAGGGCGGTCGCCCGCGCCTCCTGCTTGGCCGGGGCCGGGCCGACCATTTTTTCGGCTTCCTCGCACAGCTTTCCGAGATTCCAGGCGCCGACGCCGCGCGCCGCCCCTTTCAGCGTATGGGCCGTGTTTTTCCAGCCTTCGTCGGGCTGGAAGACGTCGAATTGCTGGATCAGATTGTCCACCTGCTCGGTGAAAATCTCCAGAATCTCGTCGCGCAGCGCATCGTCCCCCGCCACGTATTTTTCGAGATGGTCAAAATCAATTACTTTATCGGGCATAGCTAAACTCGCTGTTCCATCCCCCTATTTGAGGTCAAAATAAGGAACAAAAGCTACAAAGCTTTTAAAATTTTATCCGTCAATATGAACAGGGCGTTAAAGAAAAACGCCGCCCGGAGCGCATAACCCCGGGCCGCGTTTCATTTCGGCACAAAATTTAAGAGTCTTCAGAGCCTTACTGGTTCGGATCTTCCTCGCTCGCCTCATCCGCCGTCTCTTCGGCTTCATCAGCGGCGTCCTCGGCAGACTCTTTCATATCATCGGCGGCCTCATCCATTTTATCGGCCGCTTCGTTCATGGTCTCTTCGGCCTCATCCGCCATATCGCCGGCGGCGTCCATGGCGTCTTCCGCGGCTTCTTCGGTCGCGTTCATGGCCTCGGCGCCCATTTCCTCGGCGTCGTCCATCATGTCGCCGGCGGTTTCGCCAGCCTCGTCCATGGCGTCATCCGTCGCTTCGGCGGCGTCGTCCATCGCCTCGCCCGTCTCATCAGCAGCGCCGTCAAGCATATCGCCGGCGGCATCGGCTGCATCGGTGACCGTATCCTCGACGGCCTCGACTGCTTCCGTCACAGCGCTGTCTTCGTCCCCTCCACCCATGAGCCTGGTGAGGCCGATGATGACCGCCAGCGCGACGGCGATAACCAGAATAATTCTTAGCATGACAAACCCCTTCCTTTGCGTACCCTCTTCGCCCGATGTGATGTCGCAGTTATTATCGCTGCGCACCCCGTTTACAGCCTGTTGCAAGGCTTTCTTCTACGCAACCTCGGCATTTTATCCCCAATCGGATAGCCCGTAAATGGCCGAAGGCACGCCCGCGCCTCTTTACAATTACAGATTTGACAATGTTTTCGGGCGCTTGGAGATTGAGCCGGAAGATTGATATCAGCGCGCGTCCGGCCTAAAGAGCGCGCTTTGCGAAGGAAGCGCGCAAAAGGGGGCCACGAGAGAGCATGACGCAAACATCCGTTTTTCTCGGAAAAAGCGACAAACCGGAGGCGCTCACCCTGAAATACGCCAACCGGCACGGGCTTATCTCCGGCGCGACGGGAACCGGGAAAACCGTCACTTTGCAGATCATCGCGGAAGGGCTGGCCGAAGCCGGCGTGCCGGTATTCGTGGCGGATGTGAAAGGCGATCTCGCCGGCCTCGCACGGCCCGTGGAAATGAAGGATTTTCTCACCAAACGCGCCGAAACGGTCGGTCTCGCCCCATACGAGCCGCGCGGTTTTCCGGTTTGCTTCTGGGATCTCTTCGGCAAACAGGGCCACCCGATCCGCACCACCGTGTCGGAAATGGGGCCCCTCCTCCTGTCGCGCCTTCTCGATCTCAACGAAACCCAGGAAGGGGTTTTGACCCTCGCCTTCCGGCTCGCCGACGATGAAGGGCTGTTGCTTCTCGACCTGAAAGACCTTCGCGCGCTGCTTGTCGAGGTCGCCGACCGCGCCAAGGAGCTGTCGGCGGAATACGGCCATGTTTCGCGCGCCTCCGTCGGCGCCATCCAGCGGCGGCTTCTCGCGCTTGAAGAACAAGGCGCGGAGGAGTTTTTCGGCGAGCCGGCGCTCGACCTCATGGACTTTCTGCGCACCGGCGAAAACGGCGAAGGCGTCGTCAACATCCTCGCCGCCGACAAGCTGATGCAGACGCCGAAACTCTATGCGACATTTCTCCTCTGGCTGTTGTCGGAACTCTTCGAAGAACTGCCGGAAATCGGAGATCCTGAAAAGCCAAGGCTCGTCTTCTTTTTCGACGAAGCGCATCTTCTTTTCGACGACGCCCCGGACGCGTTGATCGACAAGGTCGAACAGGTGGTGCGCCTCATTCGCTCCAAAGGCGTCGGCGTCTTTTTCGTCACCCAAAATCCGCTCGACGTGCCGGACAGCGTGTCGAGCCAGCTCGGCAACCGCGTGCAGCATGCCTTGCGCGCTTTCACGCCGCGCGAACAGCGGGTCGTCAAGGCGGCGGCGGAAACCTTCCGGCCCAATCCGGCTTTCAAAACGCTGGATGTGATTACCGAGCTCGGCATCGGCGAAGCGCTGGTCTCGACGCTCGAAAGCAAGGGCGCGCCCGGCGCCGTTCAGCGCACGCTGATCCGCCCGCCGGCCTCGCGCATGGGCCCCCTGACGAAAACCGAACGCAAAGACGTCCTGCGTTATTCGGACATGACGGACAAATATGACGAGCCCGTCGACAATGAATCCGCTTATGAAATTCTGAAAGAGAAGGCGGAAAGACGCGCCGAAGCCGAAGAGAAAGCCCGTCTTAAAGAAGCAAAGGAAAAGGCCGCCAGGAAAACGCCCCGCCGGCGCCGGCGTTCGAGCCGTCAAACGGTAAGCGAAGCGGCCTTCAAGACCGCCGCCCGCACGCTCGCGCGCGAACTGGTGCGCGGCCTCCTCGGCAGCCTGAAGCGTCGCTAGATCATGGAAGACAACGAAACGCCCCAAACGCCTGAGCCGCGCGCGTTCCTGATGGTCATCCTCGGCACCATCGGGCTCGGCGTCGCCGCTTACGCCTTCAGCCTGGTTTTGGGCGTGCCTATGGCGCAGCGCATCCGCCCGGACATCAACGATTTCGCCATCGGCGTCATCGCCACGCTGCCGCTCGCCGGTTTCCTCTGGTGGTTCTCCAATACGACGCTTGAACATTTCGCGTCCTTCCGCAAATCCCAGATCAAGTTCTTCTCGGAAATCGGTTTCGAGTTCACGCCGTCGCGCATCGCGCTGATGGCGGTCTGCGCCGGGATCAGCGAGGAGCTTTTGTTCCGCGGTCTTTTACAGACATGGATCGCCGGCTTCGCCCCGCTCGCCGTCGCCATCATCCTGTCGAATGTGGTTTTCGGCATGCTGCATATGCGCACGATTTTATACGCTGTGATCGCCGGACTTGTCGGCGTTTATCTCGGCGTTCTGTTTGCGGTGACGGACAATCTTCTCGCGCCCATGGCGGCGCATGCGCTTTATGACGCCGTTGCGCTTGAATATACGCGCCGGGCGGTCGTTAACTATCAATCCGGCGAAAACTGAAACATTCCCCATACCGCTTGTTAATCCGGCGACGCGATAATTTCACAATAAACCTGATACTCTGGCCGCGCCATGACCGCCGCGACAAGGAGCGCGCCGATGAAATGCTTTCCGACCGGCTTCACCGCCTGCCTGTTGCTTGCCGCCTGCGGCGGCGGCGACAACGATCCCGCGCCGCCCATGGGCGGCTCGAATACGGCGCCCGATTTCACATCCGCCGCAACGGCCAGCGTTTCCGAAAACACCTCGGATTCTTTCTATATGGCGGCCGCCAGCGACGCCGAAGGCGACGCCTTGAGTTTCACAATTGCAGGCGGCGCCGATGCAGCGTTGTTTTCCATCACCATGGGCGGCGCCCTCTCCTTCGAGACGGCGCCGGATTTCGAAGCGCCTGCCGATGGGGATAATGATAATATTTATGAACTGACGCTCGAAGTCAGTGACGGCGAAGCGACGGCGAGCCGCGCCATAACGGTCACGGTGACGGACGTTTTAGAGAATATCAGCGTGCGCCAGATCACCGAATCGGCTTCAGCGCCTCTGACGCTTGCAGGCCGCGCCTCCGGCGACCTGCTTGTCGGCGAACGGGCCGGACGCATCCGTATTCTCGATCCCGACACCGGCGTCTTTAACAGCGCGCCCTTTCTCGACATTTCAACGATTGTCGGCACGGCCGGCGAAGGCGGGCTTTTAGGACTGGCGCTGGCGCCCGACTACGCGTCGAGCGGCGCCTTCTATGTGCACATCACCAATCTTTCCGGCGACACGGAAATCCGCCGCTACCAGCGTTCGCCCGGCGATCCGGATGTCGCCGACCCCGCCAGCGGCGACATCATTCTCACCGTCAATCAGCCCGCCAGCAATCATAATGGCGGCTGGATTGGCTTCGGTCCGGACGGCTTTCTTTATATCGGTCTCGGCGATGGCGGCGGCGGGGGCGATCCCGACGGCAACGCACAAAACGTCAATACCCTGCTTGGCGCCATGCTGCGCATCGATCCGTCTTCGGACGACTTTCCGGGCGACGCTGATCGCGACTACGCCATACCCGCCGGCAATCCCTTCGCCGGCGGCGGCGGCGCGCCGGAAATCTACGCTTATGGCCTGCGCAATCCCTATCGTTCGAGCTTTGACCGGGACACTGGCGATCTTTACATCGGCGATGTCGGTCAGGGCGACATCGAGGAAGTCGACCTGATCCCGCCGAACATAGCGGGTCTTAATTTCGGCTGGCCGGCGCGCGAAGGCACGACGATGGAACAGGGCCCCGACAGCCCGGACTTCACGCCGCCAATTGCAGAATACGGCCACGGATCCGGCCCCTTGCAGGGCAATTCCATCACCGGCGGCGTCGTCTATCGCGGGCCTGTGACGGAGCTGCAGGGCGAGTATGTCTTCGCCGATTTCATTTCGAACAATATCTGGTCTTTCCCTGTCGCTTCCGTCGCACAGGGAACGACCCTTAGCTCAAGCGCGTTCACGGTGTTGACCGATGCGCTGACGCCGGACGCCGGCTCCCTCGAATCCATTGTCGGCTTTGGCGAAGACATTGACGAAAATCTTTACATCCTGACCATCGGCGGATCGATTTTCGTGCTTGAGACGCCCTAAATCACGAACGCATCGCCTTTTCCAAAGGTTCTTCCGTCACCGGATAGCCCCTGTCTTCAGGGATGGTCAGGAAATACGCGCCGTCACGCTCGATCCTGCGGGGTTCGATGGGCGACCGGTCGCGGGTTTCGGCGAAGGAGAAGACCGCGTCGGCGCTCTCGCTTGTCGCCAGAAGCTCCACATTGCGCAGGGTCGGAAAGATCATCTTGCGCCGCCCCGCCGTGCTTTCGGCAAGCGCGTCCGCCGGCGCCGTCCAGACGATTTCCATCGCTTCGACGCCATCGGCTTTGGCGCGCTGGCTTTCCGGCGCTTTCGCTGCAAAAAACCAGGTGTCGTATCGCCGGTGGCCGACCCCTTTGGGCGGACGCCAGCGGGCGAAAAGCTGGAGCGCATCCGCGGCGAGGGACAGGCTTTCGCCGGCGATCATCTCAAGAAAAAGCCGGTCGTCGTCTTCGACTCGCTTGCGCCAGGACGAAAGCTTTTCCGCTTCGTCTGCGCCGATCGTTTCGCCGTTCCGCCGCGCGAGCAAAAGCCCGGTCTCCTCGAAAGCCTCGCGCATGGCGGCAATGCGCGGCGCGCGCTCCTCTTCAGGGACGGCGTCGAAACCCTCGCAATGCGCAGCCCATGCCGGATTATGATCGCCCGCGTCGATACGCCCGCCCGGAAAAACGAGCGCGCCGCCGGCGAAAGCGATTTCCGCATGGCGCTCCACCATCAGAACTTCGAATTGCGGCGCGTCACGCAGTAAAATAATGGTCGCCGCCGGGATCAGATCGTCAACCATCGAACAACCCATCCTTGCGGCGCATCGCCGGATGCTGCGCTTTGGCGCCCGTGAGCTTCACGGCACCATAACCGCCCAGCGCCGTGGCGACAGCCGTCCCCGGCCACAAAAGCCAGCTTAAGGGATAGGAAAAAAGCGTGATAACCGCGCCGAGAAAAATTGCGGCCGCGCTGAGCGCGCCCAGCGGCGCCCATTTCCTGCCGAAAAGCACCGCCACGAGCGCCGCCAGAAAAGCGCCGAGAAACCAGCCAAGAAGCAATATCGCGCCATAGCCGGCCGAGCCCGGCGCCAAGCCGGTCGCGGAGGCGCCGGCGCTTTCCACCATTTTCGCGAGCGCGAAACCGGCGATCACAGCGGCAATGACGGCGAAGAGCGATCTGATCATGGGGTTGGCTCCTTGATCTTCTGTTTTAACCCGCCCGCAGAAATGGAAAAGGCTTCAAAACAGCGCTAAACCGGCCGCCATGCGGCCCGCTATCCTCAATCCCCTTTTCGCCGACATTACGGTCCTTTCCGGCGTCGGCCCGAAACTCTCGACGCTGATCGCGCGGGCGGCCGGCCCCCATGTCGTCGACCTGATTCTGACCCCGCCGTCAGGGCTCGTCGACCGGTCTTTCCGGCCAAGCATCGCCGACGCGCCGGAGAACCGGATTCTCACCCTTGAGGTGACGGTCGATCGTCATCATCCGCCGCCCAAGGGCAAGCGCCTTCCCTATAAAGTCATCTGCTCCGACGAAACCGGATATTTGACGCTCGTCTTTTTTCACGCCCGCGCGGACTATCTTCAAAAGACTCTGCCCGAGGGGGAAAAACGCCTCGTATCCGGCAAGATCGAGGACTATGGCGGCGCGCGCCAGATGGTGCATCCCGATTATATCGCCGATCCGCAAAAGCCCGGCGAGATGCCGCTATATGAACCGGTTTACCCCTTAACCGCCGGCCTTTCGGCCGCCGTCATGCGCAAGGCCGTCACACAGGCGGTCCAGCGCACGCCAGACCTCCCCGAATGGCAGGAGCCGACCTGGCTGAAGGCGCGTGACTGGAAAGGCTGGAAAGAAGCGATTGACGCGGTTCACGCGCCTCACGCCCTCGAAGACCTCTCTTCCATGACGCCGCCGCGCCAGCGCATCGCCTATGACGAGCTTCTCGCCAACCAGCTTGCGCTGGCGCTCATCCGAAAGGCGCGCATCAAAAAGAAAGGCCGCGCCATTAAAGGCGACGGGCGCCTTCTTGCAAAAGCGCGCGCAGCCCTGCCCTTCAGCCTCACCAATGCGCAGAAAGAAGCCTTAAAAGACATTTTCGATGACATGCGCGCGCCGGAGCGCATGGTGCGGCTGCTGCAGGGCGATGTGGGATCGGGCAAAACCATCGTCGCTTTTCTGTCTATGCTGACGGCGGTCGAAGCCGGCGCGCAAGCCGCGCTGATGGCGCCGACGGAAATCCTTGCGCGCCAGCATCTGGAATCGCTCGCCAGCCTTGCAGAAGCGGCAGGCGTCACGCTGGAAATCCTTACCGGACGCGACAAGGGCGCAACGCGCGTTGAAAAGCTGGAGCGCCTCAAAACCGGCGCTATCGACATTCTCATCGGCACGCACGCCCTCTTTCAGGAAGGCGTCGACTTTCGCGACCTGGCGCTCGTCGTCATCGACGAACAGCACCGTTTCGGCGTGCGCCAGCGCGTGGCGCTCGCTCATAAGGGCCCCAAGCCCGACCTCCTGGTGATGACGGCGACGCCGATCCCCCGCACTCTTTCGCTCACCGCCTATGGCGACATGGAGCACAGCCGCATCACCGAAAAGCCGCCGGGGCGCAAACCGGTGGACACGCGCGCCATTCCCATGAGCCGGCTCGACGAGGTGATCGCGGCGGTGAAGCGCGTGACGGGCGAAGGCAACCAGGCCTATTGGGTGTGTCCGCTGGTCGAGGAATCCGACGTCATCGACCTCACCGCCGCGGAGGAACGCTTCGAGAGCCTGAAGGAGGTTCTCGGCGAGCGAGTCGGCCTCGTCCACGGGCGCATGTCGGGGCCGGAAAAAGACGCGGTGATGGAACGGTTTTATCGCGGCGACCTCTCCGTCTTGATCGCCACGACGGTGATTGAAGTCGGGGTCAATGCGCCGAACGCGACGATCATGATCATTGAACATGCAGAACGTTTTGGTCTGGCGCAGCTTCACCAGCTGCGCGGGCGCGTCGGGCGGGGCGACAAGAAATCGAGCTGCATCCTTCTTTACAGGCCGCCGCTCGGCGAAACCGCCAAGGCGCGGCTCAAGGTTCTGCGCGACACCGAAGACGGCTTCGTCATCGCCGAAGAAGATTTGCGCCTGCGCGGGGCTGGCGATGTGTTGGGCGCGGCGCAGTCTGGCTTCCCGCATTTCCGTCTCGCCGACATCGCCGTGCATGGAGAGTTGCTCGCCGCGGCGCGCGACGACGCCAAGCTGATCATGGAGCGCGATCCGGAGCTGAAGACGGTGCGGGGCGAGGCCCTGCGCACGCTTCTTTATCTTTTCAGCCGCGACGACGCCGTAAAACTATTAAGCGCCGGCTAGCTTTTGCGCCCGCCGAAAAGGCGTTTCTTGAGGGTTTTTTCTCCGTTCGCCTCTTTCGCCAGCTTTTCGAGGCGCTTTGCAGCCTCCGCCCCGTCGGCATAGTCCGGGGTCACAAGACCGAGCGAGAAAACCACCTTCGCCGCCTCTTCGACGGTCATGCTCAAGACGCGCAGATCTTTTCGCGGCACGAAGAGCAAAAAGCCGGAGGTGGGGTTCGGCACCGTCGGAATGAAGATGGATGTAAGGTGATCGCCCATATCGTCGAGACGCGTAAGCACCTCGCCCTTGGTCTCGCCGACAACGAACGCCATCACCCAGGCGCCTTTGCGCGGATATTCGACCAGCGCCACTTCCTTGAACGACCGGTCGGACTGGCGTAGCGCAGTCTCGAAAACATTTTTGAAAAAGCCGAAAACATTGCGGACAATCGGCAGCGATTCAAACAGCCGCTCTCCGGCGCGAATGAAAGAACGACCGATAAAGTTCTTCGTAAAAATGCCGATCAGGATGATGGCGATGAAAGCGAGAAAAACCCCGAACCCGGGGAAGAACTGGACAAAGGTCTCATATTTGCTGTCGCCCACCGGAAGGGTGCGTTTGACGAAGGTGTCGAGCTTCGCCATCGGGCCGGTGAACAAAAGATAAAACAGCCAGATCGTGATCCCGGTCGGCGCGACGACTGCGACGCCAGCCAGAAAATCCGACCAGAGGCCTCCCAGAAAGCTCTGTTTCTTCGGCTGGATCAGCGGCCCCTCGCCGCCAAGCCCGCCGCGGCGGTGATGGGGCTCGTCCGTATGTGTTTCCTGTTCGTCGCTCATGCTGCTCTGCCGCTCCGGGCCCCTTTGGGCCTCATAGACTCTACCATATGCGCGGCCCCGCGCGCATCTGCAAGACGGGCGCGCCCGCGCGGCCTTTTGATGGCCCCCGCCCGGCTTTTTTCGGGAGCCTAACGGCGATTTCCAGCGTTCCGGCCGGACGGGGCCGGTTGATCTTCGCCGCACAGGCCATGATAAGAACGAGGCGCTATCAAACCCTTGCGGCGTTCCCGTAATTGTTAACAAGCCCTGACAGGAAACCTCTCATGAAACCGGTTCGAAAAGTCGTCATTCCCGTCGCCGGCCACGGCACGCGCGTTCTTCCGGCGACAAAATCCACCCCCAAGGAATTGCTGCCGCTGGTCGACCGGCCGCTGATCGACTATGTAGTGAATGAAGCCTTTGAGGCGGGAATCGAGCATGTGGTGCTTGTGACGGGCCGGGGCAAAGGCGCGATCGAGGATTATTTCGACCACGCCTTCGAACTCGAGGCCGGGCTCGAAGCGAAGAAAAAGACCGCCATCCTCGAAAGCGTGCAGAACGTCATCCCGAAAGCGGGCGCCCTCTCCTACACCCGCCAGCAGGCGCCGCTGGGCCTCGGCCATGCGGTCTGGTGCGCGCGCGACATTGTCGGCGACGAACCTTTCGCCGTGTCGCTCCCCGATGTGGTGATCGCCGGCGCGGGAGACGGCAAGCCGGCCTGTCTCGCGCAGATGATCGGCGAATATGAAAAGACCGGCGGCAACATCATCGCCGTTGAAGAAGTCGACAGGCAGGAAACCGACAAATACGGCGTCGTCGCTCCCAAAGGCGAACGTCAGGGCCGCCTTTTTGAAATGTCGGGCATGGTCGAAAAGCCGGCGCCCGCCGACGCGCCGTCGAACCTCGCCATCACAGGGCGGTACATCCTGCAACCGGAGATTTTCAAGCTGCTCGAAACGACGCCCCGCGGCGCCGGCGGCGAGATCCAGCTCACCGACGCCATGGATGCGTTGATGAAGGACCAGCATTTTTACGCCTATGAATATGAAGGCGAGAGCCATGATTGCGGCGACAAGCTCGGCTGGATGAAGGCGAATGTGGCGTTGGGCCTCAAACGCCCGGAATTCGCCGAGCCCTTGCGCGATTTCCTGAAAAACGCCGTCTGAACCGGTCAGCGCCGCTTCAGATCAGCTCCACATCGGCGACGCCGTCAATGCTTTTGAGAGCGCCGCGCATGGCCGGCGTGCAGGCCGCCGGATCCGGCAGCGCGATTTCGACCTCGCGTCCCGATTCCGGCAGGCGCATGAGAACGACGACCGAACCGCTTTCGCGCGGCCCCGCCGGGCGCACCGAAGCCAGACGGCGCTTCAACCCTTCAAGCGCGCCGGCGCTCGTCACCGAAACGCGCAACTGCGAGACGGCCGCCGCCGCCGCCTCGTCGAGACCGCGCATGGTCTCGCAAGTCAGGCGCATATCCCCGTCACGGTCCTCGGCGGTCACCCCGACGAGCACCATGGTTCCCGCCTCCATCAGATCGCGCGAGGCGTTCAGGACTTCCGAGAACACGGTGATTTCGTAATCGCCGCTCTGGTCGGAAAGCTCCACCCAGGCGAAAGGCTTGCCGCTTTTCGAGCGGCGCATCCTGACGGCGCGGATGGCGCCCGCCATCTGCAGGGCGACGCGGCCGAGTTTCGCGCGGGGGATGGCCTCTGCATGAGAAACGACATTAAGCCGCTTTAATTCTTTTTCGTAATCATCGAGAGGATGGCCGCTGAAATAAAAGCCGACCGCGGCGCGTTCTTCGTCGAGGCGAATCTGAGGCGTCCAGTCCTCGACAACCGGCAATTTCGGTTTGTCGAGGGACGGCGCGGAATCGAGCGCGAAAAGCCCGCCCTGATCGCTGTTCTGTTCTTCCTGCCAGGCCGCAGAGGTACGGATCAAAAGTTCGGCGGCGGCGAAACTTTGCGCGCGCGAAGCGCCAAGACCGTCAAACGCTCCTGCCCGCGCGAGATTTTCAAGCGAGCGCTTGCCAATAAGCTTCAGATCCACCCGTTCGGCGAAATCGATGAGATCCTTGAACGGTCCGTTTTTCTCACGCTCCGCAGCGATCACCGCCATGGCGTTTTCACCGACATTCTTCACGGCGGAAAGCGCATAGACGATGGCGCCGTCTTTCACGGAAAAATCCGCCTTCGAATGATTGATATGCGGGGCCAGAACGTCGACGCCGGTGCGCCGCGCCTCTTTCAGGAAGATCGCCAACTTGTCGGTGTTGGCGCGGTCGAGCGACATGGAGGCGGCGAGGAACTCCGCCGGATAATTCGCTTTCAGCCACGCCGTCTGATAGGCGATGTACGCGTAGGCGGCGGCGTGGGACTTGTTGAAGCCGTAGCCGGCGAATTTCTGCACCAGATCGAAGATGGAGGACGCCTTCGCCGCATCGACGCCCTTTTCTTTGGCGCCGTCGACGAAACGTTTGCGCTGGAGGTCCATCTCCTCCTTTTTCTTCTTGCCCATGGCGCGGCGCAGAAGATCGGCCTCGCCGAGGGAATAGCCGGACAGGATCTGCGCGATCTGCATCACCTGTTCCTGATAGATGATGACGCCGTAGGTTTCCTTCAGAACCTCTTCGAGCATGGGATGCAGGTAATCCGGCTCCTGATCGCCCTGTTTGCGCTCGATATAGGTCGGGATATTCTCCATCGGGCCCGGGCGGTAGAGCGAGACAAGCGCGATAATGTCTTCGAGCGTGTCCGGCTTCATGGCGCGCAAGGTGGAGCGCATGCCGGTGCTTTCCAGCTGAAACACGCCGGTCGCCGCGCCCTCGCCCAGCATTTCAAACGTCGGCTTGTCGTCGAGCGGAACCTCCTCCATGTCGATCGTAATCCCGCGTTCGCTTGCATAATGAACGGCGCGGGCGATGACCGTGAGCGTCTTGAGGCCCAGAAAGTCGAATTTGACGAGCCCCGCCGGCTCCACCCATTTCATGTTGAACTGGGTCGCCGGCATGTCGGAGCGCGGATCGAGATAAAGCGGGACAAGTTCGTCGAGCGGGCGGTCGCCGATGACAACGCCCGCCGCGTGGGTCGAGGCGTGACGGTAAAGCCCTTCGAGCTTCAGCGCTTTTTCGATCAGCGCGGCGACGCCTTCGTCCTCGTCGCGCTGTTCTTTCAGCCGCGGCTCGGTTTCAAGCGCTTCGGCGAGCGTCACCGGGTTCGCCGGATTGTTCGGCACCAGCTTGCAGATGCGGTCGACCTGGCCGAAAGGCATGTTGAGGACCCGGCCCACATCGCGCAGGACGGCGCGCGCCTGCAGCTTTCCGAAGGTTATGATCTGCGCCACCCGCTCGCGGCCGTATTTCTCCTGCACATAGCGGATGACCTCATCGCGCCGGTCCTGACAGAAATCGATGTCGAAGTCGGGCATGGAGACCCGTTCGGGGTTGAGAAAACGCTCGAACAGGAGACCGAAGCGCAAGGGGTCGAGATCGGTGATGGTGAGCGCCCAGGCGACGAGCGACCCGGCGCCGGAGCCGCGGCCCGGCCCCACGGGCACGCCCTCGCGCTTGGCCCACTTGATGAAGTCAGCAACGATGAGGAAGTAGCCCGGAAACCCCATGCGATTGATGATATCGAGCTCGCGCTTCAAGCGGTCCCAATAATCGCTTTCGGGGCCGGTGGGCTCCCATGACTTGAGACGCATTTTGAGGCCCTCGCGGGCCTGGCGCTCAAGCTCGCGCGCCTCGGCGGCCTCCGCCTCTTCGCCCTCGCCGGCGAAGCGCGGCAGGATCGGGTCGTGAAAGCGCGGGCGGAAGGCGCAGCGCTGCGCCACCTCCATGGTGTTCTCGATCGCTTCGGGCAGATCCTCGAACAGCGCCGCCATCTCCTCGGCGGTCTTGAAATAATGGTCCGCCGTCACCTTGCGCCGATCGTCCTGATGCACGTAAGCGCCCTCGGCGATGCACAGCAGCGCATCATGGGCCTCGTAATCATCGGGAGCCGGAAAGAAAGGCTCGTTGGTCGCGACCAGCGGCAGGTCGAGCTCATAGGCGAGATCGATAAGCGCCGGCTCGACGCTTTCCGCGTCGCGGTCGGCGTGACGCTGCACCTCGACATAAAGCCTTGACGGAAATAACGCCGCCAGCCGCTTCAAGGCGGCGCGGGCCTCTTCTTTGCGGTCTTCGCGCAGGAGCCGGTCGACGGGCCCGTCATAGCCGCCGGTGAGACAAATGATGTCGCCGCTATGGCCGTCGAGCCAGTCGAGCCCGGCGCAGGCCTCCTCCTCCGAGCGGGATTCGAGAAAGGCGCGGCTGGTGATTTTGAGAAGATTTTTATAGCCCGCCTCAGACTGGGCGAGAAGCACGAGACCGGGAGAGCGCCCGCCGCGCGCCTGCTGGAGGCCGAAATCGCCCGGATCGAACGCCTGCTGAAGGCCGGTGATCGGCTGGATCCCGGCCCCGGCGAGGGTGGTCGAGGCCTCAAGCGCGCCGAAGAGATTATTGGTGTCGGTGACGGCGATGGCGGGCATCTCCGACTTGAGGCAGAGATCCTTCGCCCGATTGATGGTGATCGCGCCTTCCGCGAGAGAATAGGCCGAATGCAGATGGAGATGAACGAACTGTCCGGTCACGGCGAACGCCCCCTGATCCCGAAATTGCGATTGACGGGAACGCGGCTCACGTTCCGAGCAGCGCGCCCCAGAACTGCGCCGCGCCGATGACCATGATGAGTACGCCGAGTCCGACGATGTCGCGCAAGCTTTCGTTTTCCATAAGACGCTCCTGCTCTCTCAAGTTCGTCTTTTGTTCTATATTCCCTTTTTGTTCTCGTGTCACGTAAAAGGCGATATAGTACTTGACGTACCCAAAATAAGTGTTACATTAGGCTTATCAAAAGGATAAGCACCATGTCGGCACTTTCAGCAAAACATTTCCACGACGAAAAAGCAGCTTACAGCTACGTCGAGAGCAGATTATGGCCCAACGGGCCGGTTTGCCCTCACTGTGGCGGCGTCGAACGTATTGGCGCGCTGAAAGGCAAGTCCACCCGGATTGGCGTCTACAAGTGCTACCAGTGCCGCAAGCCCTTCACTGTTAAAGTCGGGACCGTCTTTGAATCGAGCCATATACCGCTTCGCGTCTGGCTTCAGGCGATCTTCCTGATGGCCGGGTCCAAGAAGGGCATCAGCTCAAACCAGCTTTCCCGCGCCCTCTCCGTGACCGTCAAAACCGCTTGGTTCATGTCTCACCGCATCAGAGAAGCTATGCGCGAGGGCGATCTCGCCCCGTTCGGCTCCACCGGCGGCGCCGTCGAGGTGGACGAGACCTTCATCGGCAAGGACAAGCAAAACCCCTACGTCAAGCAGGGACGCGGCTATCAGCATAAGAACAAGGTTCTTTCGCTCGTGGACCGCGAGACCGGCAAGGCCCGCTCCTATGTCGTGGATGACCTCAAGGCCTCCACCGTCGCCCCGATCCTCTCGGAGAACATCTCCCGCGAGGCGCGGCTGATGACCGATGAAGCCGCCTTCTACAAGGGTCTTGGCTGGAACTTCGCCGAGCATGGCGTCGTGAACCATTCCAAGGACGAATATGTCAGCAAGGCCGACCATACCGTCCACACCAACACCATTGAGGGCTTCTTCTCGATCTTTAAGCGGGGCATGCGCGGCGTTTACCAGCATTGCGACAAGCGCCACCTGCACCGCTATGTGGCTGAATTTGACTTCCGCTACTCCAACCGGATCGCCACCGGTTGCGACGACAAGGAACGCGCTGATAGAATACTCGACGGTGTGACCGGCAAGCGCCTGACCTATCAAACAACTCGTTGCGCAGGCCCGGCCTTCCACTGGAAAGAAGGACGCGCGTGGTAGAGAAGAAAAAGAAGACCAAAACCAAACTTACTCAGGTCACGGACAAGAACCAGTCGGAGCAATTCCGAAAGGTCGCGCGCGAATTAGAAGCCGATGGCGAACTAGACCTCACAGAGGCTGAGGAGAAGTTTGAGAAGGCAATTGATAAGCTGACAAAGAAACGCGCTCAACCAAGCGATTCAGAGTCCTAGCTGCTTCTTTGCATACTCATAAGCCCAAGGCGGAGTGAAACTAGATGAAAATAACCCGCCCACAATACGCTCATAGACTTCCATACTTACGTCATTCTCAATCGCGTAATCGCCGCTCGTTATCAGCTTCTCTATGGCAGAAACGTAGAACTTCCGCGTATATCCATACAGAATGATTGTCTTATGAACCACACGCGGATGATCGCCCGGCATCAAAACGCATGACTCGTCGCCCCTTCCTTTGAACGAGCCCATGGGCACGGCAAGAACATCATTCTTTTCGCATGGCGGCGTGACACAAACAAATACATGAGGCGTTTCCGGCTTGTATATGCTGCCGGTGCCTGGAACGGTGAAAGCTACCCGCTCCTCAATGAGCATGCTGTGGGAGTCTGGCAATTGCTTTCCTGAAGCTCTCTATTTCATCAGAAAGCGATTGCGCATCGGCAGCGCCGACAGCAGTCAACATATCTTTGACCGTAATCGGAAGCCTTCCTTGCTCAAGTTCAGTATATTCAGGGCAGTTTTTGTGGGTATAGTTACGTATTTCGGACGCGGTTAAGTGTTTGAACTTGTTCCAAACCTCCTCCAAAACGGCAACATCAGCCTTGCTGAGATGATCGGGGTCGATCTCGCCGGCGAGTTTTACAGTCCGGTCATCATCCTCGCTGACAGCAATCTGTTTCCACGCCGGGTGATCAATTTCTCCGTTGATCCCGTTCAAGGCTGAAGACGCTATGGGGCCGTGCGGAAGCGAATAGAACTCATCTAAGTTCATCAGCATTCCGTAGCGCTCTAGATAGAGCCTTTCAGCAAGATAGATCAGCTTGATCAGCTTTAGCTTCTCAAGCCCTTCGGCTCCGGCCTTCTGACAGAAATATGCGGCGATCTGCGCCGCTTTCTCATTGTCGAAGCCTGCCGCGGGTTCTCGTTGCGCGTCCGCCACTTGGCCTCCAGTCCCCCAACTAGATATTTGTATCTCCCGAGCAGAGGCTACCATATCTAGGTATTGGGGAAAATTTCTCCCACTAGATCATATAGTTGGAATCACAGAGTTCGCAATATCCGAACTTTCCCGATTCGATGGGTACGCAAAGTAAAATATTGCCACGTAAAAACCGGCGGGAAAATTCTCCCGCCGGCTTACATTTTCCATTTATGCTGAATTTTCAGTTGCTTGCCTGTTCCAGGGCGGCGAGATCCGCGCCGCGAATGGCGGCGAGATTGGCCGTGACCTTCTCCGCCGGCCAGGCCCACCAGGCGATGTCGAGCAGCCGATCAACCGTCGCCTCGTCGAAGCGGCGCTTCACGGTCCGGGCGGGATTGCCGACGGCGATCCCATAAGCCGGGACGTCCGAGGCGACCACGGCGCGCGAGCCGATGATCGCCCCATCGCCGATTGTGACGCCGGGCAGGATCATCGCCTCGGTCCCGATCCAGACATCGTTGCCGATGACAGTATGCCCACGCGAGCCGCTCGCCCAGTCATGGCCCGGGTCCTCCCAGCCCTTGCCGAAAATAGCGAAGGGATAGGTCGAAAACCCGTCGAGACGGTGATTGGCGCCGTTCATGATGAACTGGACGCCCGCCGCAATGGCGCAATAGCGCCCGATCACGAGACGGTCGCCGAGATGTTCGAAATGATACCGGACGCAACGCTCGAGGAAGCGCTCCGGCCCGGCGACGGGGTCGTCGTAATAGGTGTACTCGCCGATCTCGACATTGGGGCGGTCGATCAGCGGCTTTAAAAATCCCACTTGCGGGAAGCCGTCCATGGGATGGGGATGATTGGGATCAGGCCCGCATTGCGGGCTTTCAGGAATAGCAGACATAAGAACTCCGGTCGGAAAGAGGGATCGCGGCGCCTCCAAGGGCGCTGGGCTCAGCGGTTCCGGCCTAGTTGTTCATTGTCCGAAGTTCCTTCTTTCTCGTTCGGGGGCATGGCTATAGCCCCGTGCAGACAAAGAGGCAAGCGCGCCGGCAACGTTCAGTTCAGGGCGTCATAGCTGATCGGCAGCAGCGGCCCGCCGAATTCCGCCTTGCTCGCCTCATATTCCTCCGCCGTCAGACGGCGGATTTCGCACAAGCACCAGATTTCACCGGATGAGCTGATATGCGGCGTATCCATGCCGCGAAAATAGACAACGCCTTCGGGCGTGCTGATCCGGTTGAGGGAGATCGTCATGGCGAGATCGCCGGAGAAAATGCCGGCGCGCTCCCATTGCGACATGAGCGCGTCCGCCTCGTCGCCAAAACGGCCATAGAGGCTGGCGCCGCAGCTCAGCTCGCTCACCCCGACTTCGCGCGCGAGACTGGCGCTCGTCTCCACGAAGAGAGCGCCTTCCTTCATCAGGGACGCCGGCCAGGCGGCGTATTGCACCCGCAGCTTCAACATGCGGTCCTGTTTGCTGTCGAGCGCGCGCTGAAGAATATCACGGATTGTCCGGCGATGACGCAAGGACGGCGCATCCAGATTACGCTCCCAGCGTGAGATTGACGCCTGATTGACATTGAGCAATTCGGCAAGGTCGCGTTGCGACATGCCCTGTCGCGCACGTAGCGCGCGCAAGGTGCGCGACCAGTAGGAAACATCAATGCGAGTCATCGGCGCCCCTCGTCATCAGGCCCCTTCTCTCCCCTAGCAAGCGCGCAAGACAAATTTGTGACGGCGATGCGTTTTGATGCGCAACTATCATCAGCCCTTCATAAAACTGTAAAAGATGCGTCGCGCTGCGCCCCTATAGGACCGGCTGACTTAGTTCAGTAAGGATCGGTTAATCATGGGGAACCCTCAATCCATTCGCAACGTTTTCGCCGGCGCAGTTTCGCTCGCCGCCCTGACGCAAGGGATCGCCGCCGCACAAGAGCCCGGCGCAACGGAAAAAGACGAAATCATCGTCAGCGCTTCGCGCTCCGCCCAGTCGATCGAGCAGCTCGGCGACGCGGTCAGCATCATTGATGCGGCCGCGATCGAACTGCAGCAACTGACGACTCTCGACGAAGCGCTGGAGCGCGCGCCGGGCGTCGCCATCACCCGCTCTGGCGGCGTCGGCCAGAACACCCAAGTGCGCATGCGCGGCTTCACCTCCAAGCATGTGCTGGTGATGATCGACGGCGTGAAGATCAACAACCCGTCGGAAGCCGACAACCAGTTCGGCATCGACCATTTGTTTCTCGACAATGTCGAACGCGTCGAAGTGCTGCGCGGCCCGCAATCGGGCGTTTACGGCGCCGACGCCGTCGCCGGCGTCATCAACGTCGTGACCAAGCGTCCGGAAGGCCCCTTGGAGCTGCGCGGTTCAGGCATGTACGGCTCCAACGACACCTATGAAGTGAGCGCCGGCGCACAAGGCGGCAACGATCTCTTTGGCTTGTCGGGCCTCGTCTCCTATTACGACACCGAGGGCATTTCGCTGTCGAGCCGCGCGCCCGGCAATGTCGAGCGCGACGGTTATGACAATCTGACGGCGCAAATGCGCGGCGAATTGCGGCCAACGGAAAATCTCGAGCTCAGCGCCTGGGTGCGCTACACGGACGCCAGAAATGAAATCGACGCCGGCTATCTGGCGGTCGACAATCCGGAAGGCCTGCCAGGTTATCTCTTCCAGGACAGCGACGGCTACAATGACAGCGAACAGATTTTCGCGGCGCTGAAAGGCGTCTGGAGCACTTTCGACGGCAAGCTTGAGCACACCGCGCAGGTCTCCCTCGTCGATCTCAACGGCCTTTACGTCGCGCCCGGCTCGGAACAGGAAAGCGAAGGCCGCACCATCGAAGGGCTTTACTACGCCACGGCGCGCCCGGCCGAGTGGGCGACCTTTATCGCCGGCGCGGAATATCGCGATGAACGCGCGACCTTCGAACAACCCGTCGGTTATGCTTATGCGCTGATTGACGACAGCATCTACAACGCCGCCGGTTTCGCTGAAGCCAATATCGAAGTCCTCGACGGCGTCTATCTCTCCGGCGCCGTGCGTTACGATTACAATGAGAAATTCGAGGGCGAGTTCACCTATCGCGTCACCGCAGCCTATAATTTGCCGGACGGCTTCGATCTGCCCGGCGTCGATACGAAACTGCGCTCGTCCTATGGCGTCGGCGCCGAAGCGCCGGGCCTGCGCCAGCTTCTCGGCTCCTCTGCGACCTATCAGGGCAATCCGGACCTGCAGCCTGAATCGAGCTGGATGGTCGATTTCGGGATCGATCAGCAGCTCGAAAACGGCCTCGCCGGATGGAGCGTCACCTATTATGTAGGCGAAGCCGATGACGGCATTTTCAACATCACCGATCCGGTAACCTTCATCTCTTCGCCGCAAAACGTGAAAAGCCCCGTCGACATGGAAGGACTTGAGCTCGACTTTCGCTTCTCGCCCGCTCCCTGGATCGAAGCGCGCGGCGCCTACACGCATATGACCGTCGGGCTTGAAGGCAGCGGCGTACAGCTTTTCGGGCGCCCGAAGAACGAAGGCAGCGCCGCGATCACCTTCCGCCCCCTGCCCGACATTTCGCTGACCGTGGACGGATATTGGCGCGACGCGTTCTTCAGCGATTATCCGAGCAGTTATGTCATGCCCGGATATTCCGTCTACAGTCTTTCCGCCGTCTGGGAGATCAACGACTATCTGAAGCTGTCGGCGAACCTCCACAACATCGCCGACAAATTCTACGAAGAAAAACTCGGCGATTCGACCTATGGCCGCACCGCGCAGGTTCGGCTGACGGCGCGCTACTAGGAGGGAAACGGCGATGAATATGCGGTCAAGTCTTGTCCTGACGCTTCTTGGCGCTTTCGCATCGGCCTGCGCCACGCAGGCTGATGCTCCCATGGAGACAACGCCGCTCAATGAGATTGGCGCGCTTCTGGCGAAAGAAGACGGCGGCATGCCCGCTTTCTTTGACTGTTTGCGCGAGAACCACGCCGTGGTCATCAGCGCCCATCGCGGCGGCCCGGCGGCGGGCTATCCCGAAAACGCCCTTGAGACTTTGGCTCGCACCGCCTCGCTGATGCCGGCGCTTCTCGAAATCGACTCCCAGCGCAGTTCGGACGGCGTTTTGGTGCTGATGCATGACGACACGCTCGACCGCACCACCACGGGCGAAGGCCCGGTGGCGGAGAAAACCTTCGACGAGCTGCGCGCCTTGCGGCTCGTCGACAATGACGGCGAAGAAACGGCGTTTCAGATTCCGACCCTGGAAGAAGCGCTCGACTGGAGCGAAGGCCGCGCCATGCTCGCCCTCGACCGCAAGGATCCGATTTCCTATGAGGATCTCATCCGCATCGTCGAAAAGCATAACGCTTTCGGCCGGGTGATGTTCGCCACGTATTCTCTCGATGACGCCATCAAGGTGGCCCGCCTCTCGCCGCGCGCGATGATCGTCACGCCGGTCGAAGGCGCTGATGATCTCGATACGCTAAAAGCCGGCGGCGTCGCCCTCGACCATGTGATTTCCTGGACCGGCACGGAAACGCCGCGCCCTGATCTTTATGCAGACCTCGCCGCGCAAGGCGTTGAATCCGCTTTCGCGACGCTCGGCTGGTGGACCGGGTCCTGGGACAGCCGCATCCGCATGCTGGAAGACGATACTCTCTATCTGAAAGTGACCCGTGGCGCGCATCTCGTCGCCACTGACCGCCCGCTTGTCGTCGCAGATGTTCTCCCCGGTTTCCGGCGCATCGGCCTTTGCATATCAAGGGAATGAAGAAACGCCGCCAGGCTTCACTTGAATTGCGAATAATCGATGGGCTTCGTCCGGTCGACAAAACCGGTCTTCGCTTCCATGGGATATTTCAGCCCCGTGGCGCAGTTGAAAAGGACGACGCGGTCCGACTTTGAAATACGGCCGTCCTCAAGCGATTGTCTGCAGGCGGCGTATGTGGCCGCGCCTTCAGGACACAGGAGCAGTCCCTCCTCGCGCGCGACGGCGTCGCGGGCGTTGAAAATGTCGTTTTCTTCAACCGCAACCGCGAACCCATCGGACGCGCGCACTGCGCGCAAGATCAAAAAGTCGCCCACAGCAATGGGAACGCGAATGCCCGCCGCCGCGGTCCAGGCGTTTTCCCATAGGGGCGCATGCTCCTCGCCCGCTTCCCAGGCTTTGACAATCGGCGCGCAGCCCGCCGCCTGAACGGCGATCATCTTCGGGCGTTTCGGCCCAATCCAGCCGATGGCTTCAAGTTCATCGAACGCCTTCCACATGCCGATAAGCCCGGTGCCGCCGCCGGTGGGGTAAAAGATCGCGTCGGGCAATTCCCATCCCAGCTGTTCGGCAAGCTCAAGGCCCATCGTTTTCTTGCCTTCGATCCGGTACGGCTCTTTCAGGGTCGAGACATCGAACCAGCCGGCCTTTTCCTTGCCCTCCCCGACGATCCTGCCGCAGTCATTGATGAGGCCGTTGACGCGATAGACATCGCCGCCCTGCAGCGCGATCTCGTCGACATTCACCTGCGGCGTGTCGTCAGGACAGAAGACCGTCGTCTTCATGCCCGCGGCGCTGGCATAGGCGGCCATGGCGGCGCCGGCATTGCCGTTGGTCGGCATGGCGAGATGATTGAGCCCCAGCTCTTTGGCCATGGAAACGGCAAGGGCAAGACCGCGCGCCTTGAACGAGCCGGTGGGCAGGCGCCCTTCATCCTTTACGATGATCTCGCCCGTAACGCCCGCCCGTTTTTCAAAATGCGAAAGCCGGATCAACGGCGTCATCACCTCGCCGAGGGTAATGCGATTTTCGGGCTTCGCTACAGGCAGAAATTCGCGGTAGCGCCAGAAACCGTCCGCCCGCTCGCCAAACGCCTCTTTGCTCAGCATCTTCGACAAAGATCCAAGATCATAGCGGACCAGCAAGGGCTTGCCCGCGCTGGACAGGCCATGCACATGCCCCGCCTCATAGCGTTCGCCGGTGTAAGAGCACTCAAGATGGGTGATGAAACTCAACTTCAGCCTTCCAGTTTCTGTTGCGCCTGGGTGAAATCCGGATTGGCGCTCAACGCTTCTTCATAGGCTTCGCGCGCCTTGTCAGGCTGTTTTTTCGCCTCATAGACAAGGCCGATATTATACCAGGCGGCCCAGGGCTTGCCGACGCCGATATCGAGAGCGCGCTCATAATCGGCCATGGCGTCGTCAAAACGCTGCGCGAGATAATAGGAATTGCCGCGATTGAGATAAGCTTCGCCAAGCGCGGCGTCCATTTCAATCGCCTCATTGAAATCCTCAAGCGCGGCGCCTAGATCGCCGTTACGGTTATGAATGACGCCGCGATTGACCAGCGTTTTCTTGCGGTCGCTGATCGACAGGCCTGCATCTTTGAGCGCCTTGTCGCATGGCTCCGTGGAACGGGAGAAATCGCTCCGCGCATTTTCGTAACAATTCGCCGCATCGGTGGCGCCGATCGTGGTGACGGACATTTGCGCTGCGGCGGGCGCAGCGCAGGCCAAGACTACGCAAGTGAGACAGGTTAGGATTCGCATGATTGTCGCTCCTGTTCGCTGACAGGATGCAGTCTAGCGAGATTGCCGCCAATACCGAAGCCGCGAGGGGTTCCGCCTGATCTCAAGAAAGACGAGTTGCATTGTGCATTGCAGCAAATATGCTATTCCCGCCCGCGGAAGCAAGTAAAAAGGACATTTCCCATGGCTTCTCCTCTCAACGCCGTCGTCACCGGCTCTACCTCAGGCATCGGGCTTGGCATTGCGACCGCCTTCGCCGCCGAAGGCTGGAATGTCATGCTGAACGGCTTCGGCGACCCTGACGAAATCGAAGGCGTGCGCGCCGGACTTGAAGAAAAGCACGGCGTCAAGGTTCTCTATAACGGCGCCGACATGACCAAGCCGGAGGAAATCCGGGAGATGATCGCCGAGGCCGAAACCGCCTTCGGCCAGCTCGATATCCTCGTCAACAACGCCGGCATCCAACATGTCTCGCCGGTGGAGGACTTCCCCGAAGAAAAATGGGACGCCATCCTCGCGATCAACCTCTCCTCCGCTTTTCATACGATCAAGGCCGCTTTCGCAGGCATGAAGGCGCGAAAATTCGGGCGCATCATCAACACCGCCTCCGCCCACGCTCTTGTCGCGTCGCCGTTCAAGACCGCTTATGTCGCCGCCAAGCACGGCATTCTCGGACTTACCAAAACCGTCGCTCTTGAAGGCGCCGAACACGGCGTCACCTGCAACGCCATCTGTCCCGGCTATGTGAGAACGCCGCTGGTTGAAAAACAGATACCCGACACGGCGAAAGCGCGCGGCATGACCGAAGACGAAGTGATCCAGAAAGTCATTCTCGAGGCGCAGCCGACCAAGCAGTTCGTTACGGTTGAGCAGATCGGCGCCCTCGCCGTCTTCCTGTGCTCGGACAACGCCGCTCAGATCACCGGCGCCGCGCATGAGATGGACGGCGGCTGGACCGCCCAGTGATGGCGGCGGACAACGTCAAGAAAGTCAATCTGGCTTTTCAGGGCGGCGGCTCCCACGGGGCCGTCACCTGGGGCGTCGCCGACCGTCTGCTCGAAGACGAGCGCATCGACATCGACTCGATTTCCGGCTCCAGCGCCGGCGCTGTCAACGCCGCCGCCGTCGCATACGGGCTGCACAAGGGCGGCTGCGAGGGTGCACGGCAATCGCTCGATCGTTTATGGCGCCGCATCAGCGAGGTAGGCGAAATCTACAGCCCGGTGCGCGCTAATCCGTTTCCAATGAATTTCGGGCCGGACGATCTTGTGAACGCCTTTACCTATCAGATGTTCGAAACCGTTACGCGCGCCCTTTCGCCCTATCAATTCAATCCTTTCGATATCAATCCGCTGCGCCAGATCCTCGAAGACTGCATCGATTTCGAAGACTTAAGCCATTGCAAAGTGACAAAGCTCTTCATTGCGGCGACTAATGTCCGCACAGGCAAGGTGCATATCTTCAATACGAAAGACGCCTCGACAAAAGTCGTATGCGCCTCCGCCTGCCTGCCTTTCCTGTTCAAGGCGGTGGAGATCGACGGCGAACATTACTGGGACGGCGGCTATATGGGCAATCCGGTGCTGTTTCCGTTCTTCTATGAAGCCCAGACGTCCGACATCATCATCGTTCACGTCAATCCCATAGAGCGCGATGAAATTCCCGTCACCGCGTCCGACATCATGAACCGCGTCAACGAGATCAGCTTTAATTCTTCGCTATTGCGGGAGTTGCGCGCCATCAGCTTCGTCCAGCGCCTGCTCGACAATGGCTGGATCAAGGACGAGCATCGCGACCGGCTGCGCAATATCCGCATTCATTCGGTGCGCTCCGACCAGGCGCTCGAAGATTTTGACGTCTCCACCAAGTTCCGCACGGACTGGGCCTTCTTAAGCGGGCTCAAACAAAAGGGCCGCGACATCGCCGATGCCTGGCTCGATGAAAACTTCGACAAGATCGGAAAAGAATCCTCTGTCGACCTGCGGGAGATGTTCGCCGTCGACGAAAGCGAAGACGCCCCCGAAAAAACCGCCATCTGACGCCAGGTCCGGCGGAGAAAGTTCGCTGCGACAGGGGTTAAATTCTCTTCATGACGTTTCTTTCATGACCTTGACGTCATGACCAAGCCTTAACTGGCGGAGACGGCGAACATAGTTAATTTGCTCTTTGTACGGCGCATATGAGCGCCTTCTTTTGACCCCGCAAGGAGCACCACATGTTACGTTCGACTCTCATCTGCGCTTCCCTGGCCGCGCTCGCCTCAGGCGCCTATGCGCGGGAAAGCACTGACGCTGCATCGAAAGCGGACGCGAAAACCATCACCGACGCGAAACAGGTCGGAACCCGCGACGAGGCGAAATTATACGCCAAAGCGGAGTTCGATCAGGCGGACTTGGACAAAGACGGCAAGGTCAGCGAGACTGAGTTCATCGCTTACGCCACCATTCGCGCGCCCATGAACAACAAGGCTGACGGCGCCGCCGGCAAAAAAGCTGCGAATGAAAAAACCGATGCCGCCGCTGTCAGCGAAACGGCGAGCGCGGAAGAAGAATTCGCGGAAATCAGCAATGGCGATGAAGCCATTTCCGAAGACGAACTCGTCGAAAAACGGATGGCCCAATTCGAAGAAGCCGACGCTGACAACGACGAGGCGCTGGACGCCAAGGAGCGCGTTCAGTTCGCCCAGATGACGACGCCGAAAGCGCCGAAAAACACGCTTTAATCCCGAACCTGCCGGAAATCCGGCCCGCCTTCTTTCGAGGGCGGGCCGTTTTCATGTTTAGAATTCGCCGCGAAGCGTGACCTTGAAACTGCGTCCCGGCAGAGGGGCGACGTCTTTCAGGAAGGACGTGGCCAGCCGCGCCTCTTCATTAGTCACATTGTCGGCGCGAAGCTGCACCGATAGCCCGGAATCCTCGCCGCCGGGACGGAATGTCGCCGCCAGATTGACCAGCGTATAACCGTCCGTCGGCAATTCGTAGTCGGCGATATGCTTCTGATCGGCGGCGATCTCTACTTCGCCCCTCAAATCGACATAAGGCGATGTCGCCTCCAAGCCGAAAATAGAGCGCAAGGGCGGAATGCGCGGCACGGCGCCCCCGTCATTTTTGAATTTCGCCTTGACGTAATCAAGCTGCGCGCGCGCCGACACGTCGAAGTCCGCCAATGAAAACAGATCCGCATCGGCCTGCGCTTCGAAGCCTTTGAACACCGCGTTATGGGCGCCGAATGTGAAAACGGGAATCTCCTCTTCCTCAGCGCCAGTCGGCGTCAGGGCCACAAAGTCCTTATAGTCCGTGTAGAACCCGTTCACCGTCGCAGACAAACGGCCGAACTCGCCATGCAGCGTGGTTTCGACGCCCCGCGCGGTCTCAATGCCCAGCGTCGGATCGCCGACTTCATAAGCGTTGGTGGCGAGATGGGGGCCGTTTGAGAAGAGCTCTTCCGGCGCAGGGGCGCGTTCCGTTCTGAGCGCATTGACGCCGAAAAAGAGATTATCGGCGGGCTCGACGCCAAGGCCGGCGGAAACGCTGAACGCATCGAAAGACCGGCTCAGCGAGACCGTATCGGCTTCCGTTTTCGTATGCTCGTAACGCCCGCCGACCTGAACATGCCAATTGTCTGTTTCGTATTCGCGCATGGTGAACACGCCGAACTGGTCGGTGATGTTGGGCGGCGTAAACGCCTCATCGCCAATCGCCTCGAAATTGCGGTGCTTGACCTGGAAACCGCTGGCGCCGCGGAAGTTTCCGTATTGCTTTTCCAGGAACTCAACCCGACCTTCGAAGCCTTTGTTGTTGAAGGTCGTGCCGACAGCATCGCCTTCAAGTTCCTGATGCGTATAGTCGGCGTAGCCGAAGCGGATTTTCGTCGTGTCGACAAACAGGAACGGCTTGTTGAACTCTCCCATCAGATCATAGCGGTTCTGTTCGAGGTCGATATTGACCGCCTCTTCGCCGTGACCGCCTGCTTCCATGACGCCTTCTGCTTCATGATGCTGGTGACCGGGAACGCCGTAAAGCGAACGGGCGAATTTCGCCGAGACGCCGATATAGCCGTCCGGGAAAATCACCGACCCGCCGACGGCGCCGCCCTTGGCCTGCATGGCGGTGTTGGGCGCCGTACCGAAGGCTTCTTCCTCTTCTGCGTGCTCCTCGCCTTCGTGATCGCCTTCTTCGGCCTCCGCCGCCGCATGGAAAGCCTCGGATTCGGCGAAACCGGGAATGTCATAATCGTCGGTGTTGCGGTAATAGCCCTCGCCATGAAAGACGATGCTCGTATCGCCGGCCTTGGCGACCAGCGCGTCAAAACCGCCCGCCGCCTCAACGGAATCGTCAACCGTCGCAAGGCTGGTGCGCAAGGCGCCGTCGAGCCCGCCTTCAGGCTCCGCATCCGGAATGCGGCCGTCAAAGACGTTGACGACGCCGCCCGCTGCGGAGCTGCCGTAATAAAGCGTCGCTGCGCCGCGCACGATTTCGATGCGCTTCGCCATGGCCGGGTCGACAGCGACCGCGTGGTCATCGCTCACCGAGGAGGCGTCGATGGAGCCGATCCCGGCGTCGAGGACGCTGACGCGGTCGCCGCTGAGACCGCGAATGACTGGCCGGCTCGCCGCCGGCCCGAAAAAGGTGGCGGAAACCCCCGGCTCCTGACGCAGGAGCTGACCGATGGAGGCTTCGCCACGGGAAGCGAGCTCTTCTTCGGTGAGAACCGAAGCGGGGATAATGGATTCATGTTCGGGATGACCGATGGGCGAGGCGGTGACGATGATCTCGTCGTCTTCATGACCATGGTCTTCATCTTGCGCGTAGGCGGGCGCGCTCATGGCGAGCGCGGCGGCGCCGGACAGCAAAAGTTTCTTGTGCACGGAAGTAGCTCCTTCAAACTTCTAAACGCCCCGCGGGCCTGGCCGCGAGGCTGACAATCAAAACGCAAACAGCAGTGAGGGATTGTCAGAAGCGTGGAGGGCCGCGCGCATGGGCGGCGCGCACCGCAATGGCGGCGCGTTCGGTCTGAGCGACAGGCGCGCCCGCCCGCCAGACCGCGACAAAGACCGCAAGCACGAAAGCAGACGTTCCAATCGCTTTGCCGTCATGGTGGGCGACGAGCGAGAGAACGCAGACCTGACCGTCATGCTTGTGGGGGCCATCGCCGTATTTGGCGGCGTGGGCGTCGATAAGGGTTTGAGAAGCGAGAAAGGCGATGACCGCGGCGATAAGCGCCGCGCCTGCGCGGGAGCGACAGATTTTCATTAACCCTGTTCGCATCAAAAAGGCCGTATCCAGTTCAAACCAGCCGGAAAACCTCACCCGGCTGGTGTGATAATCTCACATTGCAGTGCAAAAGTCTATGAGTCCTGAGGCGGCTCGCCGCCTTCATCGGTCACGCCGTCGCTGTCGTCTTCCTGGGCGGGAATGGCGTAACCGCCGGTGAGCCAGCGGTGAAGGTCCACGTCGGCGCAGCGCTTGGAGCAGAACGGCTCATAGCCCGCCACCGCCGGCTTTTTGCAGATCGGGCAACGCTCGCCCTTAAGGCCCTGATTGTCATTGCTCGGAGAGGTCAAACCGCGCTCCTGCGCATTCGGAATCTTCAACAATATCGAAACGCGCGCCATGGCGGTCTTCAAGACGCTTTTTCCAGTGGGCGTGTGATTCGAGATAATCTTTTATGTCACGACCGGCGGCGAGACGTAACCGCGCCGACGGCGCGGCGTGCAGCCGCCTTTCGAGCCGCGCCAGCGCAAATTTCGCCAGCGCTTCCGCCGTAAAACGCCGCCCCGAAACCGGCTCGGCGCCGTCTTCTTGCGTAAAACGGTCGAGCAGAGACAAGGCGCGATGGGGCGCGGTGAAGCTGTAAAGACCGGAGCGGGAAAAACTGGCCGCTCCCGCCCCCTCAAGGCGGGCCATGACTTTCCGCAAATGCGCCTGAAAGCGCTTGCGCCCGGCCTCGCCCGGGATATCGGGAAAATCGATGACGACATGCCCGCCGATATTGCGCAGGGAAACCTGCCGCACGGCTTCATCGGCGGCGGCGAAAGCGATTTTTTCACGCAGGCGCGCCGGCGAAGACGCGTTCAACCCGCCCGTATCCACATCGATGGCGGTCAGCGCCTGCGCTTCGTCAATGATCAGCCGACCGCCTTTTTCGAGCGGCGCGATCCGCTCGAAAGCAGCATCAAGCTCGCCATCTGCGCCGAATTTTTCGAACAGGGAAACGGGACGGCCTTCATGGCGGACATTGCCGAACCCCGCCTCTTCCAGCGAACGGCGCGCAAGGCCGTCATCGACAAGAATTTCATCACCTTCCGCGCCGATCGTCCGGGCGGCTTCGACAACCGGGTCCGTGAAGGGCGGCAGCCGGCCCGGCTCAACATCATGATCGAGCACGCCGACAAAGCGCAAGCTGGCGCCCTTGGTCTGGCGCGGCGGCGCCTTCACCTCGACCTCGATCATGGCGCCGTCGACGCAATGGCTTTCATTATTCTTTTTCAGCGGCAGGAAGGCGTCGGCGCCGTCGCCAAGATCAACAAAGGCCGCCGCCAGCCCCTTATCCACGGCTTTGACCCGGCCGGCGAAGCGGCGCCCTGCGCGTGCAAAACGATCCGTTGTTTCATCGCCGCGCGCCGGACCGAACCAGAATTTCCAGATCCCGTCTTCCTTCACGAGCGCCGCGCGGGTCTCGGCGACACCGCATTCGATGAGCAGGCGAATCATGGTTTGCGCCATCCGGCGCCGTCGAGAAGGTTCCAGGTCTCATAGACCGGCAGGCCGACCACATTGGGATGCGACCCGATGATCGAAATCACATGCTTGGCGAACAGCCCCTGAATGGCGTAGCCGCCGGCCTTGCCATGCCATTCGCCGCTGGCGATGTATTCCTCAATCGCGGCGTTATCGAGACGGCGCAGCTTCACCCGCGTTTCGCATATCCGCGCCAGGAGTTTTCCATCAGGCGTCGCCAGCGCCACGCCGGAATAAACGCGGTGCGAACCGCCGGACAAAAGCGCGAGACAGTCCCGCGCGGTCTGCTCGTCTTCGGCTTTCGGCAGGATGCGCCGGCCGCAGCCCACGACCGTGTCGGAGCCCAGAACGAACGCCTTGGAACGATCCTGCGCAATCTTTTGCGCTTTTCCCTGCGCCAGTCTTAACGCAAGGTCGCGGGGACTCTCGCCTTTGAGCGGGGTTTCGTCGATATCAGCGGGAATGATCTCGTCCGGGACGACGCCGATCATGTCAAGGAGCGCTTTGCGGCGCGGCGAGGAGCTCGCAAGGATCAGCGGCGCGCCGGTCAAATGCACGGGGCCCTATTTGAAGCGGTAAGTGATGCGGCCTTTGGTGAGGTCGTAGGGCGTCATTTCCACGAGCACCTTGTCGCCCGCAAGCACGCGGATGCGGTTTTTGCGCATCTTACCCGCCGTATGGGCGATGATTTCGTGGTCATTCTCGAGTTTCACGCGAAAGGTCGCGTTCGGCAGCAATTCCTCCACCGTCCCTTCAAACTCGAGCAGTTCTTCTTTCGCCATTCGCTCCTCAAACCAATGCGTCAGGCCGGAATCGCGCATATGCGCGCCAGCAGCGGCGGGAACATGGTTGGCTGCGGGCCGAAAATCAAGGCTTTTTGCAGATTTCCGGGAAGCGCCGGGCGAGCTTTTCCCTCAAGGCGTCGCGAACCCGGGCGTAAGCCGCGAGGATCGCCTCCCGCCCGCCCTGCTCCTCGGACGGGTTCTCGATATCCCAGAATTCAATGGCGGCGCGGGGATTTTGCTTGCGCGCCTCGACGGCCGCTTCCGGGGTCAGCGCCACGACGACATCGAAACCGGCGAGATCGACATCGGCGAGGGTCTTCGGCTCATGGCCGCCCATGGGGAGACCGAGCTCGGCCATGACGATTTCCACGAAGGGGTCGAGCCCGCCCTCGTAAACCCCGGCGGAATCGACCTGCATCGCCTCGCCCGCCGCCTGGCGCAAGAGCGCCGCCGCCATCGGCGAGCGCACCGAGTTCATGTTGCACGCAAAAAGGACAGATCGTGTCATCAGGGTTTTCTCACCGCATATGGAAGCTGCAGATCAGGGTAAAGAGGCGCCGTGCGGTGTTCTCGTCGAGCTCGATCTTGTCCTTGAGCCTTTCCCGGAGAATTTCCGAGCCTTCATTGTGCATGGCGCGGCGCGCCATATCGACGGTTTCGATCTGCGCGGGCGCGGCGTTGCGGATCGCGTCATAATAGCTTTCGCACAACATGAAATAGTCTTTGATGATTTTCCGGAACGGCGTCATCGACAGATGCACCTGTCCCAAGGCTTCGCCGCCCGCCATGCGCACATCGAAGACGAGCCGGCGCTCGACATTCGACAGGTAAAGCTCGAACGGCCCCTTCTCGACGCCAATCGGATGGAAATGGTTTTCCTCTAGAAGATCGTAGATGGCGACCTTTCGCTCATGCTCGATATCCGCGGTCGCGGGCGCGAGCGAGCGCTCGTCAAGATCGATCTTGACGATATGGTAGTCTCCACTGTCCGCCGCGTCGCCGGCCATGAACGCTCCGAATCTCCAAGCTTCTTCTTAGCGGCGCGGGGACCGCGCGTCACGGGGCCCGGTCATAAGCCCGCTCCCTTTCCTGCTTTTCACGGGCCCTTTCGCGAATCGACCAATAAAAGCGATGTTTTGCAGCAAGTAAGAGCGTTCCATGATCCGCCTCGCCAGCATCGCCGCCTTCTCCCTCGTCATGTCCGGCGTCGCCGGCGCTGAGGAACCAGGCGAGATTCCCGACATCGCCGCCGCTCTCCTGCAATCCGCCTATGAGAGCGGCGATCCGGACGAGATCGCCGCCGTCGCCAAGGCGGTGAAGGATGTCTTTCCCGATTACGAGGACGCTATTACGGCCGATGTCGAGGCGACGCTCGCCGCGCTTGAACCGGCGGAAGAAGAGCCGCCGGCGCCCCCTGAAAAGAAAGGCCCGCCGCCCGGCGGCCTCCTCGCCGTGAAACCCTGGGACGGCAAAATCAGCGCCTCAGGCGTTCTCTCCTCGGGCAATTCCGAAAACGCGGCGGTCGGCGTCGCCGTCGACGCCGCGCGCACCGCCGGACGCTACAAGCACAATATCAAAGGGTTTTTCGATCTCGGCGAGTCCGACAACGTCACAAACCAGAAGCGCTGGGGCCTCGCCTACAAGCTCGACTACAATTTCGGCGAGCGCACTTATGTCTATGGGCGCTTTTCCTATGAAGAAGACGAATTCTCCGGCTTCGACTACCGCCTCTTCACCGGCGCCGGTCTCGGCCATTATTTCGCCAAGGCGGAAGACTTCACATTTAAAGTCGAAGGCGGTCCCGGCTATCGCTACTCGCCCATCGATGAGACGCGTGAGGTGGAGCAGAATGTCGCCGCATACGCCTCGAGCGAGTTCGACTGGATCATCCGCGAAGGCGTGAAATTCGAACAGGATTTCTCCACCACCTGGACCTCGCCCACGACGACCTTCCAGTCCGTGACCTCGCTAACGACGCAAGTTTGGGGCGACATCTCCACTGGCCTTTCCTTCGAGTACCGTTACGAGACGGACCCGCCCCTCGGCCGCGAAAATACGGACACGCTGGCCAAGGCCTCGCTGATTTACGGATTTTAAGGCGCTCCGCCGGGTGTTGAGCGCCGGTGTTGAGCCGGGCCCAGCCATGGCCTAAAGACAGGGCCCATGAGCGAGATTGTCGTCTCCGCCTTTTACAAATTCACCCCCCTGCCCGATTTCGAAACCCATCAGGCGGGGCTCTTGGCGTGCGCGGAAGAAAACGGCGTCAAAGGCACCATCCTTCTGGCGCCGGAGGGCGTCAACGGCACGATTTCAGGTCCGCGCGAAGGCGTCGATGCGGCGCTTCGCGCGCTCAAAGCCCTGCCCGGCTGCGAAGGGTTAGACTGGAAAGAGTCCTATACGGATGAAAACCCGTTTCTGCGCATGAAAGTGCGGCTCAAAAAAGAAATCGTGACGCTCGGCGTCGGCGACGTGGCGGCGCATGAAAGCCATGAACGCTATGTGGAGCCGCATGACTGGAATAAGGTGATCGCCGACCCCGACACCATCGTCATCGACACGCGCAATGATTACGAAGTCTCGATCGGGACTTTTGATCGCGCGATCAATCCGGAGACGGCGTCTTTCCGCGACTTCCCGGCATGGTTCCGGAAGTTCCGCGAAGAAAACCCCTTCAAGAAAGTCGCCATGTTCTGCACCGGCGGCATCCGCTGCGAAAAGTCGGTTGCGTTTTTACGCTCGGAAGGGGTCGAGGACGTTGTTCACTTAAAAGGCGGCATTCTCAAATACCTCGAAACCGTGCCCGAAGAAGAAAGCCTGTGGCGCGGGGAGTGTTTCGTCTTCGACCAGCGCGTCTCGGTCGGTCATGACCTCGCCCCTGGCTCCTACGATCAGTGCTATGCCTGCCGGCGGCCGATCACCGATGCGGACAAAGCCTCGCCCTATTATGTGAAAGGCGTTTCCTGTCCCCATTGCCATGACGAATATAGCGAAGAGCGCCGCCGCGCCTTCGCCGAACGCCAGAAACAGATTGAGCTCGCCCGCGCCCGCGGAGAACAGCATATCGGCGTGAAGCAGAAGGCTGATGGCTGAAACGACTATCCTCTATTCCTTCCGGCGCTGCCCCTTCGCCATGCGGGCGCGCATGGCCATTGCGGTTAGCGAAACGCCGGTGCGCCTGCGCGAAATTCTCCTGAAAGACAAACCGGACGAGATGCTCGCCGCCTCGCCCAAGGGCACGGTCCCCGTGCTTGTCGACGGTAAAGCGGTCGTCGATGAAAGTATCGACGTCATGAACTGGGCGCTTGCCAAAAACGATCCTGAAGACTGGCTTTCAAGAAAAGACGACGCGCTGATCGCAGAAAATGATGGATCGTTCAAACACCATCTCGACCGTTATAAATATTCGACGCGCTATGAAGATGCGGACGCCGAAACCCATCGCGCCGCCGGGTTCGAATTCCTGCAAAAACTCGAAGCGCGATCGGCGGACAGTGCTTACCTTCATGGCGAAAAGCGGGGCTTCTCCGACATTGCCATCTTTCCTTTCGTGCGCCAGTTCCGCATCGCCGACAAGGACTGGTTCGACGCCGCGCCTATCCCGAAAGTTCAGCGCTGGCTGAAAACGCTGATGGAATCGCCGCTGTTCAAATCCGTGATGGAAAAACATCCGCTCTGGAAGGAAACGGGCGAAGAGATTGGGTTTCCGGCGCAATCATGCCAATAGACTGAGCAATGGCTGAAAAGCTGCATCATAGAGCCATTGCGGCCCTTATTGCGCTCGGCGTGTTGGGCCGTCTCGTGGAGCTTGTGCTCCCGGTGTTTCTCGAATCCATGCGCCTTGAGCACGGGTTTTCGAACACAAGCCTCGGCCTCATCGCCGGGGCGGAGCTCGGCGGCATCATCGTCAGCTCGATTGTGTTGATGCCGCTTGCGCGCGGGCTTTCTTCATCGAAGGTGCTGATCGGCGCCATTCTCTTCTTCGCGGCGGCTAATCTCGCCTGCGCGTTCGTCACCGCGCCCCTGACCATGGCGTCGCTACGGTTTCTGGCGGGGCTCCTGGGCGAAGGGCCGCTCTTGGTGATCGCCGTGGCGCTGCTCGGCAAGGCGCAGGGCGCCAGCCGCCTTTATGCGGTCTTCATGGCGGCGCAGATGATTGTCGGCGCTGCAGCGCTCTTAACGCTCGGCGCCACAGACACGCTTATCGGCTTTCCCGGCGTCGCCCTCGCCCTTGGCGCCATTACGCTCGCCTGTCTCGTCGCCATCCCGTTCCTGCCCGCAGGCAGGGCCTTTCCTGAGAAGCCCAAGGACGACGCGGAAAAGATCAACGCCATCACCTGGCGCGTCCTTGTCGCCATGGGATTGTTCCACGTCGCCATCTCCGGCGCCTGGGCGTTCCTGCAGCAAAAGGGCGTGCAGCTCGGTCTTTCCTCCCTAGATAGCGGCGGGCTGCTCGCCGTGATGATGGGCTCGGGAATACTCGGCGCCGCATTGGTGGCGGGACGCTCCACCCCGCGCAGTCTCCTTCTTGCGACCTGCGTCATCGCCGCGCTCTCGATCCTCGGCGCCTTTATGAGCGGCGGCGTTCTTCTCTTTACTGTCTCAGGCGTCGTCCTGATGATTTCGTGGAACGCCTCCGTCCCGCATCAGATCGCGCTGATGGGAGAAGACCTCAAAGCCTCGCGCCATCTTGGCTTCGTTCCCGGCGCGCAAGGCATCGGCCTCGCCGCCGGCCCCGCCGTCACCGGCCTCCTCTCCGAGCCGGGTGAATATACGATCGCAGTCGCGGTCATTCTTTCCGCCATGGTCGCCAGTTTGATTCTCTTTTATCAGGCCTATAGATTTCGCCCCGCATAAGGGAGGGGCGGCATGTTCTACGAAAAATACTGCGCAAGCATCATTTCGGATATGACCCAGGTCGTGGTCGCCGTGGGGCTGGTGACCATCCTGTCGAATTTCGTGCGCATCTCTGCGAACCATCCGGATTTTCTCTTGAGCGAAGGCTTCTGGCTGCGCTCCGCGCTTCTGGTGCTGACCATCCTGTTCACCGCCTATCATCTTCTCGCCTATGCGGCCGACGCCGCGACGGGCCAGGGCGACACCGGCTGGGCCCGTCATTCGCGCGGACCGACAACAGTCATCCTGCTGTTCCTCATCGACCTCATGGCGCTCGCCGCCATGGGCGCCATGTATGGCGTCCTCTCCGTCGGCGACGTGCGCGCGACGCAAGGCGTCTTCATGATCGACTGGTTCCTGCTGGCCTGGCTCGCCGGCCTCGCCGCCTGCTGGCATTTCGCCATTGTGTTCTGGCACCTGATCGCCGGCTCGCGGCGCACCGCCTGGCTCTCCCATTTCGCCTTCGTCCTGTTGCAGGGCGGGCTTTGCGCCAGCGCGATTTTTGGCGGGACCATCGGCGCTTTCGGCGTGACGCGCACCCTCGCCCATTGGGGCTGGATCCTTCTCTTCGCCATCGTCATCGCCGCGCTTTATTTCTTCCGCGGGCGCACCCTCCTGCGCCAGGCGATCCGGGCGAACGATCGCACATAAAAAGCGAGAACTTACGTGAAACTGTTCGCAACATCGCGGTCGCATTTTTCAAGAAAGGTGCGGCTGCTGCTCGATCATCTTGGAACGCCCTACGAGCTGGTCAACATCGGCAATGTCGCCGACAGCGATCTTACGCAGTTTGCGGGCAACCCCCTTCTCTCCGTTCCGGTTCTGGAGGACGGCGAAAGCTGGCTGATCGATTCCGACAATATCGCCGGCTACATCGTCAGGACATATGATCCCGAAGACCGTTATGGCGTGAACACACAAGAGGCGGCGCTTCTCAATGCGCGCGTCATCCTTAACGGCGCCATGGCGAAGGAAGTCTCGCTCATCCTCGCGGCGCGCACCGGCCTCGATCCCGAAGCGCACGCTTTTTTCCAGAAAGCGAAAGCAGCGCTCGGCAACGCCCTCGCCTGGCTTGAGGACAATTCAGCTTTATTCAATCCGCGCGACCCGCACTATGCCGATTTCCATTTCATCAGCATGTGGAGCCATCTGGATATCTACGGGCTGATCGACCTCGATTATCCCGGATTGGCGAAGATCGCCGCCGCGCTGGCCGAGAACGAGATTGTTCAACGCTCCGCCCCGCCGGCATTTTAGCCGTACATTATTTCAACCGCACCCTGACGGACTTCGCATGGGCCGGCAGGCCTTCAGCGTCGGCGAGGCGCGCGGCTTCGGGACCGAGCTTTGAAAGCGCGGTTTCATCGCAGCCGATGATCGAAGACCGCTTCATGAAATCGAGCACCGACAGACCGGAGGCGTAGCGCGCCGCGCGTGCGGTCGGCAGGACGTGGTCAGGCCCCGCCACATAATCGCCGATGGCTTCGGGCGCATGACGGCCGAGAAAGATGGCGCCGGCGTGCCGGACTTTGTTTAAAAGCGCATCCGGATCATCGACGGCGAGTTCCAGGTGCTCCGGCGCGATGCGGTCGACCAGCGCGGGCGCTTCCTCGAGCGACGACACGATGATGATCGCGGAATTGTCGTTCCACGCGGCTTCGGCGATTTCCCGGCGCGGGCTTTCGGCGAGCTGGCTCCTCACCGCCTCCTCGACCCTGTCGGCGAAACCTGCGTCATCGGTGATCAGGACGCTCTGGGAGGACGGATCATGCTCGGCTTGAGACAACAGGTCAGCCGCGATCCAATTCGGGTCGCTTTTTCCGTCAGATACCACAAGTATCTCCGAAGGTCCCGCAACGCTGTCGATGCCGACCTGGCCGAAGACCTGGCGTTTGGCTTCCGCGACATAGGCGTTGCCCGGCCCGACAATCACGTCCACCGGCGCAATCGGCCCGGCCCCATAGGCGAGCGCGGCCACCGCCTGCGCCCCGCCGATGCGGTAAATCTCGTCGATCCCGGCGCGCTTCGCCGCGGCGAGGACGAGCGGGTTCATGTCGCCGCCCGGAGCCGGGGTGACCATGGCGAGACGCGAGACGCCCGCGACCTTGGCCGGAATGGCGTTCATCAGGACCGAAGACGGGTAAGCGGCCCGTCCGCCCGGCGCATAGAGACCGGCCGCGTCCACAGCGGTCCAGCGCCAGCCGAGCGTCACGCCGTCATCGTCTTTGTAACGCACGTCGGACGGAATCTGTTTCTCGTGATAGGCGCGGATGCGCGCAGCGGCGAAATCGAGCGCTTTCAAATCGTCCTTGTCGCATTCGGCTTCGGCCTTATCGATCTCCGCCGCCGTGACGCGCAGGTTGTCTTCGCCAAGTTCGAAGCCGTCGAATTTCGACGTATAGCTTTTCAGCGCGTCCATGCCGTCTTTGCGGATATCGGCGATAACGTCACGCACTACGGCGCTCACATCGGCGCCGCCGTCGCGGTCTTTTGCGATGAAGGCGTCGAAGGCGGCGGCGAAACCGGAATCGCTACTATCGAGGCGCTGGGCCATGAGCCTACTCTTCATGCTCCGGCTTGGCGCGGGTGCGCCAGGGATCGGACATGTCCGAGAGATAAGCGTTGACGCTTTCCACTTCCAGCCGCACCGCGCCGCCGCCAGCGAAATCGAGCGTGATGGCGCCCGCTCCGTCCTCGCTCTCCTCAAAGCGGATCGCCAGAAGCTCCACCACCGCATCCTTGGCGTCGGTGCGCAGATTCTGGAATTTCGTGGATTTCACATCGTCGAAATGAACGCCCGCGCGCACCCGCGCGAAGGGTCCGCGTTTCCGGTCGGCGGCGCATTCCCAGCAAAAGCGGTTGGCGACAAAGGCGAAACGCCGCTGATCGGGCAGGAAGGCGAAATCGCCGAGCTTGGCCACCGCATCCTGCAGGACAGTGGAGATAATCGCGAGATCCTCCCCGTCCCCGGCCATCAGCCGCAAGGGTTTATAGTCTTTCAGGGAAGCCAAGCCGGTCTCTCCTATTCCTTCACCCGTTCGATGAGGGCGCCGCACGCCTGCAGCTTTTCTTCGAGCCGTTCAAAGCCGCGGTCAAGGTGATAGACCCGGTTGACCATGGTCTGGCCCTCGGCGGCAAGCCCGGCGATAATCAGCGACATGGAGGCGCGCAAATCCGTCGCCATGACGGGCGCGCCTTTGAGGCGCGGCACGCCGCGCACCGTCGCCGTCTGTCCGTCCACGGAAATTTTCGCCCCCATGCGCCCGAGCTCCGGGGCGTGCATGAAGCGGTTTTCGAAAATCGTCTCCTTGATGGTGGAGACGCCTTCCGCCGTCGTCATCAGCGCCATGAACTGCGCCTGAAGGTCCGTCGGAAAGCCCGGAAAGGGCTGGGTGATGATGTCCACGGCCTTGCAGCGCGCGCCATTGCGGCGAATGCGGATGCTGTCTTCGGCCTCATCGAGCTCGACGCCGGTCTCCGCCAGCACCGGCCAGGCGGCGCCGAGAAGGTCGCTGTGGGTTCCCGTAAGCGTGAGCTCACCGCCGGTCGCCGCCACCGCCATGGCGTAGGCGCCGGTTTCGATTCGGTCCGGCAGGACCCGGTGCTCCGCCCCGTGCAGGCGTTCGACGCCTTCAATGGTAATGGTCGCGGAGCCGCCGCCGGACACTTTCGCGCCCATGGCGTTGAGGCAATCGGCGAGATCGGCGATTTCCGGCTCGCGCGCGGCGTTTTCAAGCCTGGTGACGCCTTTCGCCAAAGTCGCGGCCAGCATCGCATGTTCCGTCGCGCCCACCGAGACGAAGGGGAAGGAAATGTCTGCGCCTTTCAGCCCCTCCGGCGCCTCGGCGAGAACATAGCCCTCATCGAGATCGATCTTCGCGCCCATGGCCGTCAGCGCTTTTAAGTGCAAATCCACGGGCCGGGCGCCGATGGCGCAGCCGCCGGGCAGCGACACCTTGGCCTTGCCTTCGCGCGCCAGGATGGGCCCCAGCACGTTGAAGCTCGCGCGCATTTTGCGCACGAGATCGTAAGGCGCCTCGGTCGAGACGATGTCCTTTGCGTGGAGGCGCAAGGTCGAGCCGTCGAACGTCGCTTCGGCGCCGTGCTGTTCGAGAAGCCGCAGCAGCATGTCCACATCGGCGAGGCGCGGGACATTATAAAGCGTCAGGGGCTTATCCGTCAGGAGCGAGGCCGCCATGACTTTCAGCGCGGAATTTTTCGCGCCGCTGATCGGGATCACGCCGTAAAGCGGGCGCCCGCCGATAATCGCCAGTTTATCCATTATCTGTCTTTCTCGTCCGCAGACTCATCCTCGTTCGAAGCCCCGGCGCCGCCCGCCTTGCGCCGGCGCAGATTGGCGCGCAAGGCTTCGGCGAGACGGGCTTCGCGGTCTGCACTCTTGGCGGCGCTTTTCACACCCTTAGGCTTTGTCTCATGTTTGGATTGTCCGCCCGGCTTTTTCTGGGCGGCGGTCTGGCGATCCTGCGGTTTTTCCTCGTTTTCCGGCATAAGACCGGGACTTAAAGGCCTTGGCGCCCGATCCGTCAAGCAGCGGCGCAAGGCCGCTGCGCGCCGGGCTTTTCTCCCGCAAAAGAGGCGGTTAGAGAACCTTTATGCGCCCGCCCGCCCCCCTCTCCGGCGATCCGTCCGCCGCCCTCTCCTTCGAGACGGCGGTAATGACCGTCCGCACCGCCGAGGCCGGCGACATCGACGAACTCGGGCATGTGAACAACGCCGTCTATCTCATCTGGGCCCAGGACATCGCCACCGCCCACTGGCGCTATGTGGCGCCCCCGAAAATGCAGGAAGAGCTGGTCTGGGTCGCCCTCCGGCACGAGATCGATTATCGCGACCAGGTGGTCGAGGGCGAGAGTGTGGAGGTGCGCACATGGCTGGGCCGGGCCTCGGGGCCGCGTTTCATCCGCAATGTCGACATCAGAAAGCCCGGCGCCGCCCGGTTTTCCGCCAAGGTCGAAACCGACTGGTGCCTGATCGACGCCAAAACCCGCAAGCCGAAGCGGATAGGGCCGGAGATTCTCGCGCTTTTCGGGGTCATTAAGACTGATTAGAATTTTGCCGCGGCTGGCGTTTTCATAACGCGCCTCCAGCACATTTTCACGCCGCTTCTTCAAGCACAGTATCATAAATCTTTAATCGGCTCGTCGCAGGATTGTTACCAAACGCGAAAATAGTGCGCGCGCGTTTGGACGTTCCAAACGAACGACATGGGGCTGGGGGTCCAGCTCTGTCTTATCCTACATCGGGAGAATATGATGTTGAAACTGTCAGCAACGCTCATGATGAGCGCGTGCTTCATTGCGTCCGCCACTGCGGCGAATGCAGGCGATTATCATTCGCCAAACGACTTCCATCGTTCGTCAGACGACTTCGGCTCTTTCGCCGAAAACCTGCTGGCAGCGAAATCAATACAATATTTTGGCGTAGTCGCCCCTTTGGAAACCTCTTCCACAGACAATATTTCCAAAGCCGAGGCGCAAACCGCGAGCGACACCGTCGAATTGGCCAAAGGACTTAGCGCACGCTTCCTCACCCGTTTTGCGGCGAACGACGCCGACATGTTTTCGTTCTATCCGAAGAACAATCCGACGCATGTGGTATTTTGCATCGAAAACAGCCGCGCTACGGATGCAGCCGGACGCCCGGTCAATGAATCGCTGCAGACAATCAATCTCAAGACCGGCGAAGTCGCCACCATTGCTTACGGCTTGAACCGTTGCGACGGCATTCGCACGACCGACTGGGGAACTGTTCTTGCGACCGAAGAAACCGGCGACGGCGGTGCGTATGAATTCCTCAACCCCTTGAGCGGCAAAGTCGCCTATGTGCTGGACCGCGGCGCGCCCGGCATGCCGGCGACTATCGTCAACGCCAGCGGCGATGACGCCACAGGCTTCATGGTCAAACGCCACAATCTCGGCGCAGTAAGCTGGGAAGGCCTTGCAGTCCTCGATAATGGCGTTGTTTATTATGGCGACGAACTCCGTCCGGGCACCGGCGAAGCGGATAAAGACGGCGGCGCGCTGTTCAAGTTCGTGCCCGCAACTGCGCGGAGCGCATCCAGCAACATTAGCAACCTTCAGCAATCGCCTCTCGTCAATGGCTTTAATTACGCCTTCCGCGCCTCCTGCACTACACGGGTTCAGTACGGCCAGGGATGCGAAATCGGCAATGGCGACTGGGTTTCTGTCTCGGCTGCATTCGCGCGCGACGATGCGGATGAAGCAGGCGCGACAGGCTATTACCGTCCGGAAGACCTGCATCTTGACCCGGTCTATGACGGAGACGGCGTTCGCTTCTGCTGGGCCAACACTGGCAATCGCGGAGCCCAAAACTGGGGCGAAGTCGTCTGCGGCGTGGACTATGCGCCTCTCACGGCGGCCACAGGCGAACTGACGACAGTTGTAAACCGCTTCGTTGAAGGCGACACCGAACTGAACGCGCCTGACAATCTGGCCTTCCAGCCGGTCACAGGCAATCTGTATGTCATCGAGGACAACAGAAATGGCGATGTGTGGGCGTGCCTGCCGGATGGAGATGATCGCGACATTAAAACGGATGGATGCATCCGCATTCTGTCCGTCAGAGACCAGTCTGCAGAGCCGACCGGCTTTGGATTCTCCGATGACGGTTCCTATGCTATCCTGTCAATTCAGCACTCGGCGCCGGACGCGCTCGGGGAATATGATGATATTGTCGTTATTGAAGGGTTCAAAATGAAGCCTTCTCATCACCGCCGCAGACATCATCACGGCTGGGGCTGGAATCGCTAATCATCGCCAGCTGATTGACCTGAATATTGGTTTGAAGAGAGCCTGGAAAATCCAGGCTCTCTTTTTTTCCAGTATCGTCTTAAGCGCGGAGCGCAAGTTAATGGCGCTTGGTGGAAGAGGTTATTTGAATACTGACCCAAACGTCCGACCGGACGCCGGCCAGTCAGGCCGTCCACCGGAGGCGTGAGCGAAACGAACTGCCGCGAGATATGGAAAATGGTGCTGCCGGTGAGAATTGAACTCACGGCCTCTCCCTTACCAAGGGAGTGCTCTACCCCTGAGCTACGGCAGCAAATGGGCGCAAAGGCCTAAAAAGAGGCGGCGGTATAGCGCGGGACGTTCGCCTTGGGAAGCCGCCGAAGCCAAAAATCAGCCCCACCCCGCCGCCCTTTTTGCTGCAAATTAAGCCTCAAGCCATCATCTTTTCGATCGGCAGGACGAGGATCGCGCTGGCGCCGAGCTTTTTGAGCTCCTCGAGCGTGTCCCAGAAGACGCTTTCCCGACAGACCGCGTGAATGGCGACTTTTTCCGGATTGCCGGCGAGCTCCAGGATGGTCGGCGAGTCGGCGCCGGGCAGGAACTCGGTGATCGCCGGCACCGCCGAGCGCGGGGCATTCATCATGACATATTTGGCGTCTTTCGAGGTCATGACGCCCTTGATGCGCTTTAACAGCGCCTCGAACATCGCCTGCTTTTCCGGAGAGAATTCCTGCCGGTTGCGGATCAGCACCGCTTCGGATTCAAAAACGGTCGCCACCGGCTTTAACCCGTTGGCGTCGAGCGTCGCACCGGTGGAGACGATGTCGCAGACCGCATCGGCGATCTTGAGGCGCGGTGCGACTTCGACCGAGCCTTTCATCATGACGACCTTCGCATTCACGCCTTGACGCGCCAGCCAGGCGCGGGTCAGCGCCGGATAGGAGGTGGCGATGCGCTTTCCTTCAAGCATCAAAGAGCCGTCAAAACACCATTCCTTCGGCGCCGCCAGCATTAGCCTGCAGTGGGCGAAGCCGAGTTTCATCACCTCTTCGGCCGGCGCCTCGTGGCTTTCATTGAGGATTTCCTCTTCGAAGACATTCTGGCCGATAATGCCGATGTCGCAGGCGTCATCGGCGACGAATTCGGGAATATCGTCATCGCGCAGGAGCAGAATGTCGATGGGCATTTCCTGCACGCGTCCGTAAAGCTTGTCGCGCCCGCGCGAGACCGAAAGCCCGCAGCTTTTCAACAAGTCGAAACTGCCGTCGGAGAGGCGGCCCGATTTCTGGATGGCGATACGCAATCTCTGTTCGCTCATGTCGTCGTTCTTTCCTTCTGGAGACGGTCAAGGACCAGGCGGTAGCCCTGATGTCTTTCTTCCCGCAAAAACCGCGCGACCCGCGCGATGGTCGTGGTGGAGGCGCCGGTGGCGGCGGCGATGTCGCGATAGGAATGGCCGCCCTCGTCCAGCATGCGGGCGATGCGCCAGCGCTCGGCGAAGGACTCGAGCTCGCCCGGGGTCGCCAGGTCGCGCAGGAAGCGCGCCGCCTCCGTCCCGCTTTCAAGGCTGGAAAACGCGTCGAAAAGCGCCTTCTCATCCGCCGCGCGGATGGATTTGACGTCGCGTTTCGCCGGTCCCCTCACCTTTGCTCTCTTTCTGTCGCCCTGGGCCGTCAGCCCGATTTCAGGGGGCGGTTGATCGTTGTATCACTGTATTAATACGCTAATACAGTCGACAGCAATGATGTCAAGCGTCATTTTGGATGCCAAGGCGGGAGGCGCGCCTGCCGCACGCCGCCAGAGGAGAGTAGCAAAATCGGAAAAAGCGGCGGGCCTCAGCCGGCTTCAGCGCCGCTCTTTTGCGGTTCGTCGCCGAGCCAGCGTTCGAACACCTCCTCCACGAAGGACTTTTTGATCGGCTTGGCTAGAAAATCGTCCATGCCCGCCTTGCGGCAGCGTTCGCGGTCTTCGTCGAGCACATGCGCCGTGGTTGCGACGATGGGCGTTCGCAGAAGATTGGCCTCGGTTTCGTAAGAACGAATCCGGGCCGTCGCCTCAAACCCGTCCATGACCGGCATAGACAGATCCATCATGACAATGGCCGGCGCATGCTGTTTGAACAGGTCGATAGCCTGCTCGCCATTTTCAGCGACGATGACTTCAAATTCGTTGTCGTCGATATATTTGGTGAGCACCATCCGGTTCACCATATTATCCTCGGCGATCAGTACTTTTGTGCGACCTTCATTCGCCGGAAGCGCCGGTGCAGACTCTGCCGGTTGTTCCTCGACGATTTTCTTCTCAAGCAGACGCGGCGCGCGGTCATTGAAAACTTGCACCAGCACGTCCATGACCTTGGAGGGGCGGACCGGCTTCGACAGGAAGGCGGCGACCGAAACGTCGTCAGACTTTTCCATGACGGCGCTGTCGTCCACGGAAGAAAGAATGACGACTGGAATATCGGCGAACCTGGCGTCGGTCTGAATGCGTTTTGCAAGATCGATCCCGTCTTCTCCGGGCATCTGAAAATCGAGAATCAGCGCGTGAAACGGGTCTTCTTCCGACGCAGACTTCTCAAGCGACGCCATTGCCCGCAACGGATCGCCGACAATTGTGGAGCGGAAGCCCCAGCTGTCAAAAAGCTCCTGCAATATCCGCCGGTTGACCGCGTTGTCGTCAACGGCGAGAAGCCGCAAGCCGTCAAACGCCGATTTGTCCGGCGCCGGCATGGATTGGATCGTTTCGTCCGCCGGCATAGTCAAAGAGAACCAGAAGCGCGAGCCTTTGCCGACTTCGCTTTCGGCGCCGATTTCTCCGTTCATCAGCTCCACAATGTTCTTACAGATCGCAAGGCCGAGTCCGGTTCCGCCGAAACGCCGCGTATGCGAGCCGTCCGCCTGTTCGAATTTCTCGAACATGCGCGGGATCTCCCCGGACGGAATGCCGACGCCCGTGTCTTTGACGCTGAAACACAGGTTGAGATTCGACCCGTCGCGTTCGCCCGCGACGTCGACCAGGATATAGCCGTTGTCAGTAAACTTCACAGCATTGCCGATGAGGTTGCCGAGCACCTGGCGCAACCGCGAGTCGTCGCCGACGACGCCTTCGGGCAGACCGGGCGCATAGCGGACAATCAGCTCCAGATCCTTTTCGAGGGCGCGCGCCTGCATCATTGTCGCCGTTTCATAAACCAGTTGACGCAGATTGAATGGCCTCGGCGTCAGACGAAACTTGCCGGCCTCGAGTTTTGCAAAGTCTAGAATGTCGTTAATGACGGTCATCAACGCATTGCCCGACGAAACGATAATGGATGCAAGTTCGTGCTGGCGCTGATCAAGCTTGGTGTCGCTCAAGACCTCGGCCATGCCGAGGATGCCGTTCATGGGCGTCCTGATCTCATGGCTCATGGAGGCCAGAAATTCCGACTTCGCCACATTCGCCGCATCGGCGGCGATCCGCGCATTCATTAAAGGGCGAACGAGAATGCGATGAATGACAAAGCCGAGCACGATGACCAGCAGCAGCGCGGCGGCGAAAGTCGCAATCACGGCCGAGGCCCTGAACTCGTGAAGGCTCTGAAACGCGGCGTGTTCGTTGACTGACAAAGCAAGATACCAGTCGACGGAAGGGATGGAGGGGATGCGCCGGAACACTACGATCTGCGGCTTATCCAAGTTTTTCAGATACTGGACTTCCTCGCCGATGACGGGACGGTCGCCCGGATAAGCGACGCCGATATCGCGGGAGACAAGGCGCCGGTCCGGATGAGCGAGGATTTTTCCGTCGCCGCTCACAAGAAATGCAAAGCCAAGACCGCCGATATTCGTCTGAGACAGGACCTCGCCAAGCGAGGCCGTCGAGAAATCGGCGCCGACAACGCCCATCAGTTCTTTTTCGCGATAGACCGGGGCGGCGACGGTGATCGTCTCCACATTGGTGGTGATGTCGAAATAAGGATCGGTCAACGTGGCCTGGCCCGACATCATGGCCGCTGCGTACCAGGGTCTTGTGCGTGGATCGTATTCCTCGGGCAGCGTGTCGTCGGGCGGCCAGATATGATAGCCGCCATTCACTTCGCCGAAATAGGTCCAGATAAAGGTGTCTTCATAGACCGGCTTGCGCACGATATCGACGGCGTCTTCACCGTCGAAACGTTCAGCGATGGAATCGGCGAGATTTTCAGCAAGCTGGATACGATGGGAAAGCCAGCTGTCTGCGCCCCAGGCGGTCGCGTCGCCAACCGTGTCGAGATATTTTTCGAGCTCGTTCTGGCGCAGGCGGTGTTCGTAAATGTCGTAATAGGTCGCAAAAACCGTAAAAACGAACACCACCGCGAAGGCGCCGGCGGCGAGCGCCATGATCATCAGCCTGATGCCGGACGGACCGGCAGCGCTCTTTTCATTCATCCCGCCGACAGACGACATTACGCACCCTTGAGAGTTTTAGGCCGGCCCCCTTTCGTCAGACAGTAGCGGGCGATGGTTAACAGCCGCCTTCCGCGCATGCGGTTGCAAAACAAAAACGAGCCCCCCCCCGAAAAGTCGTCGTTTCGACAATCAAACTTTACGGGTTTGTTAATCCGCCCGCAGACGATTCTCGACGCCCGGCGGCGTCTCGGTCTGGGCGCGCAAGATCGCCGGCCAGAGCGAGCCCCGCGCCGTCACACTGCAAATGCTCCCTCGCTGCGTCCTGAACCGCTCCCGGGGGCAGGGCTTCTCCGATCCGCACCTGGGTCGCCAGTTATTCGACCGGCGTTTCGTCCGCGGCGAAGCCGGTGGACGGCCCCGGCGCGCCAAGGCGCTTAAAAACCGTCATGGATATTCCCTTCCAGCACCCGGAGGCTGGGCGCATTCTGCCCCTGCCCGGAGGTCCGCGCCGACCCTCCCCAACACAGTTGGCCGGGCCGGAAACGGGCGGAACCGCCGGCGCGCCGCCCAAAGGCCGGAAATCCCAGCCAAAAGGGCCCCAAAAGCCCTAAATTACGCGCTTGCGGTCCTCGGGGCTTTCCTCTATAGACCGCCGCTCAATCAGGAATTTCCCGCCGCCGCGGGAGCCCGAAAGAGAGGCTCCCCGCTGCGGCGCTTTTTGCGCGAAGGACGCGGAGACCGATGGCCGAGACCGACGTTTTTTACTGTGAAACCCGCGACAAGACGGGCACGGGCAACGCCCGGGCGGCCCGCCGCGACGGCTGGGTGCCGGCCGTTCTTTATGGCGGCGATCTTGATCCGGTGGCGGTCGCGCTCCGGGAAAACGAGGTCAAAAAGGCCTATGTCAACGGCCGCCTGCTTGCGCACCTCGCCAAAATCGACGTTCCCGGCGAAGACGGCCAGCAGCCGGTTATCGCCCGCGACGTGCAGGTGCACCCGGTCAAGGGCCATCTCGTCCATGTGGACCTGATGCGCGTCAATGAGAAAACCCGCATCGACGTGGCCGTTCCGGTCCGCTTCATCAACGAAGAAAGCTCGCCGGGTCTCAAAAAAGGCGGCGTCCTCAACGTCGTGCGCCACGATGTCGAAGTCTATGCGCCGGCGACCGCAATCCCGGAAGTCTTCGAAATCGACGTTTCCGGCCTTGAAATCGGCGACGGCATCCATGCCTCGACGATCAACCTGCCTCAGGGCGTCACCTTCGTCATCACCGACCGCGACTTCACCATCGCGACCATCGCCGCGCCGTCGGCCCTGCGCTCCTCCGAAGACGAGGGCGAAGAAGCGGAAGGCGAGGCCGAGGGCGAAGAAGAATCCAAGGACGAAGGCGAGAAAGAGGAGTAATCCCGCTCCCCTTTCCTTCCCCGCCGCCCCGCGGCCAGCCGGAGCGCGCGCATGCTGCTTCTCGTGGGTCTTGGCAATCCCGGCGACAAATACGCCCGACACCGGCATAATGTCGGCTTCATGGCCGTGGACGCGATCGCGGACGCCGCCGGTTTCAGCCCGGCGCGCTCGAAATTCCAGGGCGAGCTGCGCGAAGGCCTGCTCGGCGGCGAAAAGACGCTGATCCTCAAACCCCAGACCTATATGAACGACTCCGGCCGCTCGGTCGGCGAAGCGGCGCGGTTTTACAAAATCGCCCCTGAGGACATTGTCGTCTTTTACGACGAGCTCGACCTCGCCCCCGGCAAGATCCGGATGAAAACCGGCGGCGGCGCGGCCGGCCATAACGGCATCCGCTCCATCGACGCCCATATCGGCAACAATTTCCGCCGGGTGCGGATCGGAATCGGTCACCCAGGCGACAAGTCCCGCGTCACCGGCCATGTGCTCGGCGACTTCTCCAAGACCGATCAGGACTGGCTCGGGCCGATGCTGGAGGCCATCGCCGGCGCGGCCGCGCATCTCGCGGACGGGGACGACAACCGCTTCCAGACGGCGGTCGCCCAGAAACTGGCCCCGCAGAGAAAGCCGGCTCCAGCGAAGCCGCTCGAAAAAGACGATCCGCCCGCGGTCAAATCCGCGAGCCCGGAACCGAAAGGCTCCAAATCTCCGTTGAATGTCTTCGCCGAAGTCTTCAAAAAGCGCGGCGATAAGGAAAACTAGAAAGACCGTTCCATGGGTTTCAAATGCGGCATTGTCGGCTTGCCGAATGTGGGCAAGTCCACGCTTTTCAACGCGCTCACCAAGACGGCGGCGGCGCAGGCGGCGAATTATCCCTTCTGCACCATCGAACCGAATGTTGGAGACGTCGCGGTGCCCGAACCGCGCCTCAAACAACTCGCCGAAATCGCCGGCTCGAAGGAAATCATCCCGGCGCGGATGCAGTTCGTGGACATCGCCGGGCTGGTCAAAGGCGCGAGCCAGGGCGAAGGCCTCGGCAATCAGTTTCTCGCCAATATCCGCGAAGTCGATGCGGTGGTCTATGTCCTGCGCTGCTTCGACGATGACGACGTCACCCATGTGGCGAACAAGATCGATCCGATTGCGGATTTCGAAACGGTGGAAACCGAGCTGATGCTCGCCGACCTCGAAAGCCTCGAAAAGCGCCGGGTCAATCTCGAGAAAAAAGCCAAAGGCCAGGACAAGGAAGCCAAAGCCCTCCTCCTTCTCGTGGACAAGGCGCTGGCCGAACTGCGCGAGGGCAATCCGGCCCGCAATGCGGAGATCAGCGAAGAAGAAAAGAAAGACTGGGCCGGTTTGCAATTGCTCACCGCAAAGCCTGTGTTGTTCGTCGCCAATGTGGACGAGGCGTCCGCGGCGGACGGCAATGCTTACTCAAAGCTTGTCGAAGACCGTGCAGCGAAAGAAAGCGCAGGCGCCGTTGTCATTTCCGCCAAGATCGAATCCGAACTCGCCCAGCTTTCCGACGAGGAACAGGCGGAATATCTCGAAACCATTGGGCTTGAAGAACCGGGCCTCAACCGCCTGATCAGCGCAGGTTTCGACCTTCTCGGCCTTCAGACCTATTTCACCGTCGGCCCGAAAGAAGCGCGCGCCTGGACGGTGAAGCGCGGTGCCACCGCGCCGCAGGCGGCGGGCGTCATCCACACCGATTTCGAAAAAGGCTTCATCCGCGCCGAGACCATCGGCTTTGACGATTACGTCGCACTCAAAGGCGAACAGGGCGCGAAGGAAGCCGGCAAGATGCGCCTTGAAGGCAAGGAATACATCGTCCAGGACGGCGATGTGATGCATTTCCGCTTCAACACCTGACCCGTATTAACCCGCTGTTAGGCGTGTTTTTACGCGTAGTTAATCCGGACTAACTATAGTCCGCATCATGAGCGTTGTTGAAAACATAGACCGCCGCCGGGCGGAACGGTATGAAGCGGCCTTCGGAGTCCGGTTCTCCGTCAATGGCGGACCGGAACATCTCAGCCCCGCGCTCAATTTCACCTCGCGCAGCCTCGCCATCAGAAGCGACATGCCGGTGCGCGCAGGCGATCATGTGGATGTGCGTTTTGGCGGCCTGCCCGATATCAAGGGCGAAGTGGCCCGCGTCTTCCCCGAAGGCTTCGCCATCATGCTGAGCAAAGGCTCGCTCGCCATGATGACGCGCAGCGATCTTCAGGCGCAAGACACTGAGTCCGAAGCGGCGCCGGAACTTAGCATTTCAAGCCCCTTCATCCGTGTGAACTCACCGGTTGCCGCCCGCGCCCTTCTCTCTTCCAGCCTTGACGACGAGCCCGGCTACAATCGGCATTTCTTATCTATCCTCACCGCCGATCCCGCCGTTCTTGAAAATGTCGGCAAGATCTGGATCAGCGCCGAGACGACCCGCTGGGTCGCCAGCGGCCTGCGCATCGAACGGCGCGGCAATCGCGGTCTTGCCGTGATGGGCTTGAATGACTGGCAGGCGCATATAGGCGCCGCTTATGGGCTCAAACTCACCTTTGTGGGCGACGAGATGCAGGAGTGGACGGTCGAGATCGAAGCCGAGCCGGTCGCCGCGCATCTTGAAACGCTGGCGCCGGCGAAGCTGGCGGTCAACGCTTAAACAGACGCCCCGCCACAGCGTCCAGCCTTTTCATCATCTCAGGGTCGCGCGCCTCTTCCGGCGTAATCACCGCCATATCGAGCGCAGTCTCGACGCCGAGCGGCGACGGCGTGCGCGTCGGTCCCAGCCGCTGCGCCAGATCCGCCGCCATGCGCGCCGCATTCGCCGTATTCCGTTTCAAGGTTTCGAGAATCAGGCCGACCTCGACCGCGCCTTCGGTCTCATGCCAGCAATCGTAATCGGTCACCATGGCGGCGGTGGCGTAAGGCAGCTCCGCCTCGCGCGCGAGCTTCGCCTCCGGCATGTTGGTCATGCCGATGACGTCGCAGCCCCAGGAGCGATAGAGATGGGATTCGGCGCGCGAGGAGAATTGCGGCCCGTCAATGCAGATATAAGTCCCGCCGCGCTGCACGGGGACGCCAAGCGCCTCGCAGGACGCTTCCATGGCGTCGGCGAGCGCCGGGCAGACCGGATCGGCCATGGAGACATGCGCCACGAAACCGGGACCGAAGAAGCTCTTCGGGCGCATCGTGGTGCGGTCGATGAACTGATCGGCGATGACGAAAGTCCCCGGCGTCAGCGCTTCCCGAAAAGAGCCGCAGGCGGAGACCGAAACGAGGTCGGTGACGCCCGCGCGCTTCATGGCGTCGATATTGGCGCGGTAATTGATGTGCGAGGGGGGCAGCTTATGCCCTGCCCCATGGCGCGCCAGAAACACGACCTCGACTCCGTTCAGCCGCCCACAGGTCAGCGCGTCTGACGGCGCGCCCCAGGGCGTGTCGACCTGGCGGCGCTGCGCATCTTCGAGCGCGTCCATGGAATAAACGCCCGACCCACCAATGAACCCGAGAACGCGTTTTTGTTCGGTCATAGGTCGTCCCTTCTCACCACAGGTCGAGCGCCGGCCGGTTTGTCATCAGCCAGACAATGCCCAGAACGCTGAAAAACGCCGGGAAACCACAGGCAAACCAAATACGATAAAGCCGGAAATAATCCGGCGGCAAAACCGAATCCGCCTGCGCTGCTGCTTTCGCCAGTTTTTTCATGCGATGCTGTATCCAAACGACAGGCAGCCAGAAAGCGCCGGTTACGAAATAAAGGATGATCGACAGCAAAAGCCAGCCTTCCGTCAACCGCCAGCCAATCAACATTGCGAGAAGAACGCCTGTGACAGGCTGCAGGATGACAGCCGAGGCCGTGAACAGGAAGTCGGCGATGACAACGATATGCGCCGTATGGGCGATCACTTTCGCATCGCCGCTGCGATGCGCCATGACCATGAAAAAAGCGATGCCCGCCCCAGTCCCAAGAAGAACGCAAGCGCCGAGGACATGCAGCCAGCGCAGGAGAGGAACCCACTCCATTATCGCTCCTCAATCATCAGCAAAGCGCATAAGGCGAGCCCCATGACCGGAAACACTTTCACGAATGGTCCCAGCGGGTCGAGCCAGAGATGAGGCGTAAAAACCGTCCCCGCGGCCAGATAAACTATCGACAGGCCAATCATGAGGGCTGCCGCCGGTCTTGCCCAAGCACGAAAGAGAATCGCGGCGCCCAGAAGAATATCAAGGGCTGCGCCGGCAAAAACGAGAAGCCTCGCGGCGCTGTCGCCCACGCGGTCAGCGAGGATCGCCGACGCCTCGGCGTTTTGCGCAAAACCGATGGCGCCGGACGCTATAAAGAACGCCGAGAGCAGACAGATTACGACCGGCGTCAGGAGCTGGGCTCTGGCGAAAACGCGCTCCTGTATGGTGGCGGGCATGCCCGTCAGGGTTTCCTCGATCTTTGCAACGCCGTCTCCGGACGCTGCCCGCCATGGCGCCGGATCGCCACGCACATCATCGCGCAAGACTTTCAAAGCAGTCGTGCGCAAGGGCGGACGCCAGCCGAACCAGCCCGCCGCATCACCAAGACGCGCAGCGACGGCGCCGAACCAGTAGGGCAGCCGCAAAACGAAAGGGACGGAGAAACCCATCTGCTCGCGAAAGGCGCGCGTGATGTCGAGCAAGCTATGCGGCGCATCCTCGACAAGATCGTATTCCGTGCGCATTTCAACACGCTCATCGATTGCGGCGCGCACGGCCTGCGCGACGTCATTGACGGATACTGTCTGAATGCGCGCATCCGGCAGGACGATGGGAAGAACGAAGGGAAAACCGGCCAGCGCGCGGATCAGCGCCGTGCCGCCATAGGCGTTGCGCGCAATAACAAGCCCCGGCTTGAAGATCACCCAGTTGAGCGTGCTTTGCCGCAAAACAGCATCAGCCCGCGCCTTTGACCGGAGGAATTCCGTTTCGGCGGTCTCAACCGCGCCCGGCGCTGAAATCTGGACATAGTCTTGAACGCCATTGTCTTCACAAGCTTTTATAAGAGCCTTGATGGCGGCGTCCTGCACAGCGCCCAGATTGTCGCGCATCCCGGTCTGCAAAGCGCCGGATGCGTTGACGACCGCATCAACCCCCAAAACAAACCGACGCCAATCCTCTGGCGTGAGCAGTTTGGAGATGTCTGCGGTTCGGCAATCGAGGGAGGGAAGCAAGCGCTCAGCCAATGATGAAGACCGTACGAGCCCGATGACTTCGTGACCGGCGTCCTGCACCGCCGTTGCGATCTCCTGACCGATCAGGCCGTAAGCGCCCAGAACTAAAATGCGTTTTCGGGTCACAATGCCCCTCAAATGAAAACGGCGGCGCAGTCTATGCGCCGCCGTCCGGTATTCAAAATCGCAAAACCCTCAGGACTACTTTTTCAGGTGTTCCCAGATCTTGCGGTAAGACCAGTAGAGAATGCAGGCGAGGATGATCAGATAGATGATCGTCATCACGCCGAGCGCCTTGCGGGCCTCCATCTTGGGCTCAGCCGCCCACATCAGAAACTCGACGACGTCCTTGGCGTATTGCTCCACGGTCTGCGGACTGCCGTCGCCATATTCGATAATGCCGTCGGCGAGCGGCGGCGCCATGGCGAGCGTGCCGCCTGGCGGGACTTCGACGCCGTCGACCGGATGGCCTTGATGAAGATATTCCGGCTTCATGACGGCGGTCATGTCCCCTTCGAAATAGGGGTTGTAATGCTGGCCGGGAGCGAGATTGACGGTCGGCGGCGGATCTTCATAGCCGGTAATCAGGCTGTAAACGTAATCCGGACCGGCTTTGCGCGCCTTGGTGATCAGCGACAGATCCGGCGGCAGGGCGTTGTTGTTCGCCATGCGCGCGAGCTGTTCGTTGGCGTAAGGCGGCGGAATGCGATCCGCCGGCAGGGCTTCGCGCTGGAACATTTCCCCTGTGTCGTCGGGGCCGTCCGTCACCTGATATTTGTATTTCGCCGCCAGCGCCTTGACGATCGGATTGTCGTTCGGGTTCGAGCAGTCGATGCTGTCCGCGACGCCTTCAGGGCACTCGGCAAGATAGAAAGGGCCGCCTTTCTGGCCGAGATTGCGGAACGCCACCAAATTGAGGCTGTGGCAGTTCGAGCAGACCGTTTCATAAACCTGATAACCGCGCTGCAGCGCGTTCTGGTCATAGGTGCCGAAGACCCCGGAAAAGTGCCAGTGCTGATGCTCGGGATGCTTGGCGCCCCCGCCGGCGGCGAGCGCCGCCGAATGGCCGGCGAACGCCGCGAAGAGCGCGATCATCAAAGTGCGGGCGGTGAACATGCGTTTCATCTCTCGTACGTCCCCTATTCCGCGGCCGCTGGCGCGCCGGGCGCGGCGGAGGTTTCTGGTTTTGACGCTTTCGGAAGCACCGATTCCGCGATCGATCGCGGCAGCGGCTTCGGCGTTTCAAGAATGCCGAGAAGCGGCAGGATAATCAGGAAGAAGGCGAAGTAATAGGCGGTCGCGATCTGGGCGAGCATCACATAGGTGCCTTCGGCCGGCTTGCCGCCGAGATAGCCGAGCGCGACGGCGGCAACGACGAACAGGACGAACCACATGCGCGCCACCGGGCGGTAACGCATGGAGCGCACTTTCGACGTATCGAGCCAGGGCAGGACGAAGAGGACCAAGATCGAGGAGAACATCGTGATGACGCCGCCGAGCTTGGCCGGAATGGGTCCGATATCGAAAGTGATCGCCCGCAGCATCGCGTAGAACGGCAGGAAATACCATTCGGGCACGATATGGGCCGGCGTCGAAAGCGGGTTCGCCTCGATATAGTTGTCCGCATGGCCGAGACCGTTCGGATTGAAGAACACGAAGGCGGCGAACAGGATCAGGAAGACCACGATCGCGAAACCGTCTTTCACCGTGTAATAAGGATGGAACGGCACCGCGTCCTTTTTCACGTCCTTGATCTCAACGCCCGACGGGTTGTTGTTGCCCGAGGTGTGGAACGCCCAGATATGGAGCGCCACGACGCCGAAGATTGCGAACGGCAGGAGGTAGTGCAGCGAGAAGAAGCGGTTCAGCGTCGGATTGTCGACGGAGAAACCGCCCCAGAGCAAGGTGCGAATATCGTCGCCCACGAGCGGGATCGCCGAGAACAGGTTGGTGATCACCGTCGCGCCCCAATAGGACATCTGCCCCCAGGGAAGCACGTATCCCATGAAGGCCGTCGCCATCATGAGGAGGAAGATCACGACGCCGAGCATCCACACGACTTCGCGCGGCTCCTTATAAGAGCCGTAATAAAGCCCGCGGAACATGTGGATATAAACGGCGAGGAAGAACATCGAGGCGCCGTTCGAGTGAATATAGCGTAAGAGCCAGCCATAATTCACGTCGCGCATGATGTGTTCGACGCTGTTGAACGCCATGTCCACATGCGGCGTGTAATGCATGGCGAGCACGACGCCGGTGATGATCTGGATCACCAGGCAGACGGCGAGGATGCCGCCGAAAGTCCACCAGTAGTTGAGGTTTTTCGGCGTCGGAAAATCCATGAAATCCGCGCTCATGCGGATGATCGGCAGGCGCTTGTCCAGCCATTTCTCGATGCCGGTCGACGGCTTATATGTAGAAGCGTGGCTCATTGCTTATCGTTCTCCTAGCCGATCTTGACGACAGTGTCGGAAAGGAACTCAAGCGGCGGAATGGGCAGATTCTCCGGCGCCGGACCTTTGCGAATGCGGCCAGCGAGATCGTAGTGCGATCCGTGGCAGGGACAGAACCAGCCGTCATAGTCGCCGCGGTTTTCACCGGCGCTGGTGCCGAGCGGGATGCAGCCGAGATGGGTGCACACGCCGACAACGATCAGCCATTCAGGGCGCGCCTCGCCGTCGGCTGCGGTGACGCGCGCATCGTCCGTCGCTTCTTCCCCGCCGGGAAGATTGGCGTTGCGCGCCGAGTCATCCTTGAGGGCGGAAAGCGGCACGGCTTCGGCCTCGTTGATTTCCTCCTCGGTGCGGTGACGGATAAAGACCGGCTTGCCCTGCCACATCACCTTGATCGCCTGCCCCACCGGCACGGCGGACAGATCGACGTCCTTGGTGGACAAGGCCAGCACCGAGGCGTCCGGGTTCATCTGATGCACCAGCGGCCACAAGACCGCGCCGGCGCCGGCCGCCGCGGTGGCCGCGGCGAAAATGTGGATAAAGTCGCGGCGGGTCGGTTCGCCGGTCTCGCTCGCGTCGCCGCTCTGGCTTACGTCGGATGTCGTCATGGCTCTCTACGCCTTTTGGAAGGATGCGCCCCAAATAGAAGAATCGCGGGGGTGTTTGGCATGTCCGTTCTACAAAGTCTAGGTGACGAAGCGCTGCGGCCTAGCGTCGCGAGGCCGCACGGGACATCCGGCAAATCCTGTGCAAAAACAGCCCCATGCGCCTTGCTCTCTATCAGCCGGACATCCCCCAGAATGTGGGCGCGGCGATTCGCGCCGCCGCCTGTTTCGGGGCGGAAATGGATGTCGTCGAGCCTTGCGGCTTTCCGCTTGATTCGCGCGCGCTGCGCCGGGCGGCCATGGACTACGGGGCCATGGCGCCGCCGCGCCCCCACGCAGGCTGGGCGGCGTTTCTGGAGACAGTGGGCGAGGCCCGTCTCGTCCTCCTTACCACCAAGGCCGAACAGACGATCTGGGATTTCCAGTTCCAGCCGGCGGACATCGTCCTCATGGGCCGGGAGAGCGCCGGCGCGCCCGAGGAGGTGCACGAAAAGGCCGACGCGCGGCTGCGGATCCCTCTCGCCGCCGGGGCCCGCTCGCTCAATGTCGCGGTCGCCGCAGCGGTGACGCTCGCCGAAGCCCGGCGTCAGCTAGGCTGGACAAATTAAACGAGATCTTCGCCGGCGAACTCTTCCTTATAGGCGCGGGCTAGATGCTTCTCGATTTCATCCACCGGATGATTGGTGAGATCGTTGTCCACAGTGAAGACAAGCCGGTCCTGGGCTTCCTTATGCAGCTCTTTGCGTAGACGACCGAGGGCCTGCGGCGGCGCAAAGAGCACCAGCTTGTCGAAGGCGTTTTTCTTTGCAGCTTTGTTCAGGGTTTCGGCGAAACCCTTCTCAAACCGCTCTTTTTCGAATTCATGCCAGTCCGTATCCGCCACAGCCGATCGCTGGGCCCCGCCGGCGCCCGCATCATTAAATCGGCCCGGCCGGTTCGCGGCCTGTTCCCGGCTCGGCGGATTCTCCATCTTTTCCTTGGAAACCACGTTTAAAAAGGGTTGTTCCGGCGTGTCGTCATTAACGAAAATCAACGCTTTCTCTCCGTCCGCAACGACAACCCAGGTAATCTGGTCGGCTAAATCTCTCATGGCTTCACCTCGTTGTATTTTCTGCTGTTATAACAAGACAAAAGGGTGATGCGTTCCGGCGCGGTTTTGACCATAAAAGACGAACCGCATAGACCGGAAGGACGGTTTTCGGAGAGGCTTTGAGCGCCATGACACTGGAAGATAAGAAACAGACAGCCAAAGCCTGGTTCGAGACGCTGCGCGACCAGATCTGCGCCTCATTCGAAAAGCTCGAGGCCGACGCCGGACCGCTCTATGCGGACATGGCGCCCGGGCGCTTCGAACTCACCCCCTGGGAGCGGGGGCCGGACCAAGGCGGCGGGACAATGGGCATGCTCCACGGCCGCGTCTTCGAAAAAGCGGGCGTTCACGTCTCAAACGTCCATGGCGAGTTTTCCGAAGAATTCCGCAAGCAAATTCCGGGCGCGGAGGAGGATCCGCGCTTTTGGGCGTCGGGCATCTCGCTCATCGCCCATACGCGCAACCCGCATGCGCCCGCCGCACACATGAATACGCGCATGATCGTCACCACGAAATGGTGGTTCGGCGGCGGCGGCGACTTGAACCCCATGCACCCCGCCTATCGCAGCGAAACCCACGAAGACACGATGGTTTTCCACGCGGCGATGCAGGCCGCCTGCGATGCGCATGACACGGAGTATTTTCCGAAATACAAAAAATGGTGCGACGACTATTTCTACCTGCCGCACCGCAAAGAACCGCGCGGCGTCGGCGGCATTTTTTACGACCGTCACAATAGCGGCGACTGGGATGCGGACTTCGCCTTCACAAAAGATGTGGGCCGCGCCTTCCGCGAAATCTATCCGGCGCTCGTCGCCAAACGCATGAACCAGCCCTGGACGGAGGAAGACCGGGAGAAACAGCTGATCCAGCGCGGGCGCTATGCGGAGTTCAACCTGCTTTACGACCGCGGCACGACCTTCGGCCTCAAGACCGGCGGCAATGTGAACTCCATCCTCTCCTCCCTGCCCCCGGAAGCGAAATGGCCGTAAGCACGGGCCAGGGGCTTTCCCACAAGATGCCGCGCTTCCTCGCCATTCTGGCTTTTGTCTTATTCTTCGCACCCGCCGCCTTTGCCTCGGGCGCGCTCAATGTGGGCGTGCAGCTGGAGCCGCCGGGGCTCGACCCGACAAGCGGCGCGGCGGCGGCCATCGACGAGATCGTCTACGCCAATCTCTTCGAGGGACTGACCCGCATCAATGAAGACGGTTCAGTCTCGCCCCTGCTCGCGGAAAGCTGGACGGTTTCCGAGGACGGACGAATCTATGAATTCAAGCTGCGCGAGGACGTCCGCTTTCACGACGGAACCGCTTTCGATGCGGACGATGTCGTCTTCACCCTGAACCGGGCGAAAGCGCCGGGATCGTCCAACGCCCAGCGCCCGATCTTCGAGACAATCGAACGCGTCGAGGCGACAGGGCCTTACGCCGTGCGCGTGATCTTGAAAGAACCGCTCGGCGCCTTCCCGACCTATCTCGGCTGGGGGGACGCGGTGATCATCGCGCCGGAAAGCGCCGATGCCAACGCCACCCATCCGGTAGGCACAGGCCCCTTCAAATTCCAGCGCTGGCGCAAGGGCGCGTCGGCGAGCCTCGTCCGCAATGAAGACTATTGGGGCGAGCGGCCCGCCCTCGACCGCATCAATTTCATTTTCATCCCCGATCCGACCGCCGCCTTCGCCGCGCTGATGGCGGGCGATGTGGACGGCTTCCCGAATTATCCGGCCGCGGAGAATCTCGGCCTTATCGAACGCGACGACCGCTTCAGGATCGTCACCGGCACGAGCGAGGGCGAGATGATCCTCGCCATCAATAATGGCGCGCCGCCCTTCAACGATATCCGCGTGCGCCGTGCGCTGAACCACGCCATCGACAAACAGGCCGTCATCGACGCAGGGCTTTTCGGTTTCGGCGCGCCCATCGGCAGCCATTTTCCGCCGCATCATCCCGCTTATGAAGACCTCACCGGCCTCTATCCATACGATCCGGCGCAAGCGCGGCGTCTGCTGGCGCAGGCGGGCTATCCGGACGGGTTTGAAACGACGCTGACCCTCCCACCGCCGGCCTATGCGCGGCGCGGCGGCGAGATCGTCGCGGCGCAGCTCGAAGCTGTGGGGATCGAGGTCCGGATCCGCAATATCGAATGGGCGCAATGGCTCGATCAGGTCTTCGCCAACAAGAATTACGACCTCACCATCGTCTCTCACACCGAGCCGCTCGACATCGATATCTACGCCCGCGACGATTATTATTTTCAGTATCATAGCGAGGCTTTCAACAAGATCATCGCCAAGCTGCGCCGCGAAAGCGATCCGGCGCGCCGTGATGCGCTTTACCGCAAGGCGCAGGAGATCATCGCGAAAGACGCCGTGAATATCTTCATCGCCTCAAGCCCAAAAATCGCCGTCTGGTCGAAAGACGTAACCGGCGTCTGGGCGAATGCGCCGGTGCAGGCCAATGATTTCACACAGGCCGATGTCACAGGCCGCGCGGCGATTGCATCCGGCGATCATGCGCCGAGAATGCCGCCCCTCTGGCCGATCTTTGTTTTCATCATCGCGGCGTTCGCGATTGTCGCGATCTTCGCGAAAGCGAGCCCCGCCTTCCTCGCAAGCCGGGCGCTTTCCATGGCGCTGACCCTGTTCGCCGCCTCGCTTATCATCTTTCTCCTGATCGAAGTCGCGCCCGGCGACCCGGCGGCGTTCATGATGGGGCTCAATGCCGATCCCGCCGCCATCGACGCGCTTCGCGAGGAGCTCAGCCTCAACCAGTCGCTGATCGCCCGTTACGCAAGCTGGATCGGCGGGGTCATGACCGGCGATTTCGGCGTCAGCTACACCTACAGAACGCCGGTTTCGGAATTGATGGCCGAAAGGTTGTGGGTCACGCTGCCGCTGGCGCTCATGGCCTTCGCCATGTCGACGCTGATCGGCGTTCCCGCCGGGCTCGCCGCCGCAGCGCGTCGCCATGAACGGGACGGCAAGGCGATTGTTGCTACGGCGCAGGCGGGCGTCGCCATCCCGAATTTCTGGCTGGCGATTTTGCTGGTCATGGTTTTCGCTGTATCCTTGCGCTGGTTTTCCGCCGGCGGTTTTCCCGGCTGGGAGGCCGGCCTGTTTCCGGCGCTGAAAGCATTGTTCCTGCCGGCTGTCGCGCTCGCCCTCCCCCAGGCCGCGATCCTGACCCAGATCATGCGCTCGGCGACCATAGAAACCCTGCGCGAAGATTACATCCGCACCGCGCGCGCAAAAGGCCTGACGCGCCGCGAAACATTGATCCGCCATGCGCTCAGGAATGCGCTGATCCCGGTGCTGACCATTCTCGGCCTGCAATTCGCTTTTCTCCTCGCCGGCGGCGTCATCATCGAAAACGTCTTCTATCTGCCGGGGCTCGGACGCATGGTGTTTCAGGCGATCGCCCAGCGCGATCTCATCGTCGTCGAGAGCGTCGTGATGGTGCTGGTCTTCGCGGTCGTCGCCATCGCCTTTCTCATCGATCTCGCCTACGCCATCGTCGATCCGCGCCTACACGGGGACGCGCGATGAGCGCCCTCGCCGCCTCCCTCAAAAGCGACAAGGGGCTGACCGCCGGCGCAAGCTTTGTGGCGCTGTTCGCCCTGATGGCGCTCATTTCTTTCGTATGGACGCACCATGACGTCGCCGCCATCGATGTCGATGCGCGGCTTTCAGGGCCTTCCCTAAAACACTGGCTCGGGACCAATCATCTCGGCCGCGACGTGTTTTCCATGATCATGGTGGGCGCGCGCGTCTCCATCGCCGTCGCGGTCTTCGCCGTCGGCATCGGGCTTTTGATCGGCGTCCCGCTGGGTCTCCTCGCCGCGGGAACGCGCGGAATCATCGAAGACATCGTCATGCGCATGAGCGACGTCATTTTCGCCTTCCCGGCGCTCATTCTCGCCATTCTCATCACCGCCGTTTACGGTCCCGGCGCGATCAACGCCGTCATCGCCATCGGCGTGTTCAACATTCCGGTCTTTGCGCGGCTGACGCGCGGCGCGGCGCTGCCTATCTGGACCCGCGGCTATGTGATGAGCGCGAAAACCGCCGGCAAGAACGGCTTTCGGATTTCTCTTGAACATGTCCTGCCGAATATATTGCCGGTGCTTATCGTGCAGGCGACGGTGCAGCTTTCTCTCGCGGTGCTCGCGGAAGCCGCGCTTTCCTATGTGGGCATCGGCGCGCAGCCGCCCGCCCCGAGCTGGGGGCGCATGCTCGCCGAAAGCCAAACTATGGTCAGTTTCGCGCCCTGGCTTGCGATCTTCCCGGGCCTCGCAATCTTTCTTTTCGTCTTCGGGCTCAATCTTCTTGGCGACGGTTTAAGGCGCCGCCTCGACCCGCACCGCATTGTGGGGGCCATGTGAGCGACGCGATTGCGATCAGAAATCTTTCATTGCGCATTGGCGGGGCGAATATCCTCGACAGCGTCAATCTTAGGCTGAATGCAGGAGAGATTACCGGCCTGATCGGGCGCTCAGGCTCCGGCAAATCCATGACGGCGCTCGCCATGATGGGGCTCGCGCCCGGCGCGGCGGAAATCTCCGGCGAAATAATTATCGACGGCGAGAATGTCCTCGCCATGCGCGAGCGCGCCAGATGCGATCTGCGCGGACGCAAGATCGCCATGGTGTTTCAAGAACCCATGACGGCCCTGAATCCCTTGCAGACCATCGGCGCGCAGGTCGCGGAAACCTTCCTCGCCCATGAAAAAATCAGCCGCGCCGAAGCGTTCGGAAAATCCAAAACCGCCCTCGGCCGTGCGGGGCTTCCTCCCGAGGAAATCTCGCCGGAGCGCCGTCCGCACGAACTTTCCGGGGGTCAACGCCAGCGCGCCGGGATCGCCATCGCCATTGCCATGAAACCGGGCGTCCTGATCGCCGACGAACCCACAACAGCCCTCGACGTAACAACACAAGCCGAGATTCTCGGCTTACTCAAAACTCTCGCGAAAGAAGATGGCTCCGCCCTCCTTCTCATCACTCATGATCTCGCCGTCGTCTCCTCTGTCGCGGACCGCATTGCCGTGCTGAAGGAAGGCCGCATCGTCGCCGATGAAAGCGCCGATGATTTCTACAGCGCGGCGCCCACATCGCTCGCCAGAGAATTCATGCCCGCGCGCGTCAAACGCGATGGCGCAAGGCCCGCTTCACCGAAAACCGCCCTCGCCGCAGACAACCTATCCTGCGATTATGTGAATGCGCGCCGGTCGGTCTTTGTGGAACCCGCCGTTTTCCGCGCCGTTAAGAATGTCAGCTTCAAAATCGCGAAAGGCGAAACGCTGGGCCTTGTTGGCGAGTCCGGCTGCGGCAAGTCCACGCTCGCCAGAGCCCTGCTCGGTCTTCATCCCATTGCGGAAGGGACAGCCGCTATCGGCGGCGAAATTTTTCCGGCGAAAGACAAGGCGGCGATGCGCCGCCTGCGCCGAAAAATCCAGATTGTCTTTCAGGACCCTTATTCCAGTTTCAATCCGCGCCAGCGCATCGCTGACATCCTCGCCGAGCCCTTTCACCTCTTCGATGAGCCGATGACGGCGGCGCAAAAGCGCGAGCGCGCCGCAGCGCTTATGGAAAGCGTCGGCCTCGGCGCCGATGCGCTTGACAAATATCCGCACGCCTTTTCCGGCGGCCAGCGCCAGCGCATTGCGATCGCCCGCGCGCTGGCCACCGATCCTGAAGTCATCGTCCTCGACGAAGCGACGTCCGCCCTCGACATCGCCTCGCGCAACCATATTCTGGAGCTTTTGCAGTCGCTGCAGGCGGCGCGGGGGCTCTCCCTCCTTTTCATCACCCACGATCTTTCCGTCATTCGCGACATCGCCGACCGCGTCATGGTGATGAATGAGGGCCGGATCCTCGAAAGCGGCGAAACGGACCGCATTTTCGAGAGCCCGCAAACCGATTATACAAGGCGTCTCATTGCGGCCGCGCCTGTGATAGAATGGCGCGAAAGCGCCGGAGACATGAATGGCTGAAGATGTGCTGAAACCGGGACCGAGGAACCTCATCACCGATGTGGAGGGGATCAGCGTCGGCAACGCGACCGACGACAAGGTCGAGACCGGCGTCACGGTCTTGCGTTGCGATCACGCCTATGTGGCGTCGGCGGATGTGCGCGGCGGCGCGCCCGGCACGCGCGAGATTGACGTTCTGTCTCCTGAAAATCTGGTAGGCCGCGCCGACGCCTTCGTTCTCACCGGCGGCTCGGTTTTCGGCCTCGCCGCCGCCGACGGCGCCGCGAGCGCGCTCTCGGTCGACGGCGTCGGGCTGAAGCTCAGCAATAAAGGTCCGGCGATCCCTATCGTTCCCGCCGCCGTTCTGCACGATCTCGCCAATGACGGCGACAAGGACTGGGGCGAGACGCCGCCTTACCGCGCGCTCGGCATGGAGGCGGCGCGAAGCGCCGGCGCTGAGTTCGCGCTCGGCTCCATCGGGGCTGGCCGCGGCGCCATGGCGGGTCTCGTCAAAGGCGGTCTCGGCTCGGCCTCGCTCATGCTCGAAAGCGGCGTCGCGGTCGGCGCGCTCGTCGCCGCCAATCCGGTAGGCTCGGTCTATATGGAGGACGGCGAAACCTTCCACGCCTGGGCTTATGAAATCGGCGATGAATTCGGCGGGCGAAAGCCGCCCGAGACCCGCGAAAGCGCCGAGCCCTTCCCCGGCGAGTCGCGGCTTCACATGCGCTTCGAAGCGGGCGCGAACACCACCCTCGCCATTGTCGCCACCAACGCCGATCTCACCAATGTTGAGACGAAACGCATGGCGATGATGGCCCATGACGGGATCGCCCGCGCCATCCGCCCCGCCCATTCCCCTTTTGACGGCGACATCGTCTTCGCCGTGGCGACGGCGAAAGCGGAATTGCCCTCTGACCCGCCGCCCCTGCGCCACGGGCTCGTTGCGCGCATCGCCGCCGCGGCCTCCGATTGCCTAACCCGCGCCATCGCCCGCGCCGTTTACGAAGCGGCGCGTTAACCACTTCCGCCTGACGGCGAAGCGGCCCGGTCCTTGAATATGCTTAATCCGGGACCCGGGACTTTCCCGTAATGAACCGGCGGCGAGGCTATGCGCGACATCATTCTGCTCAGTTTTACGGCAATCTGCCTGATCGCCGCGCTGCGCCATCCCTTCGCCGGGCTTTTGACCTGGGCGTGGTTTACGCTGTTGACGCCGCATCAGGCGGCCTATGGCGTTTACGGCATTCCGCTCAATGTGGTGATCGCCGGCGTCACCATGGCGGCTTACGTTCTCTCCGGCGAGATCGCGAAATTCCGGTTCGACCCGATCACCTCGTTGATCGTTCTTTTCGCCGGCTGGCTGACCGTGGCGCAGGCCTTCTCCCTCGATCCGGAGAATTCCGCGCTTTACTATGACCGCTTCATCAAGACGCTGCTGTTCATCGTCCTCTGCGCGCAGATGGCGGCCGGCAAGTTGCGCTTCAACGCGCTGGTCTGGACGGTTGTCGCCTGCATCGGGTTTCTGGCCGCCAAAGGCGCGCTCTTCACTTTCGCGACGCTCGGCCAGTATCATGTACAGGGCCTGCCCAACACGGTTCTCGAAGACAACAACCATTTCGGCATCGCCGTCGCCTCGATCCTGCCGCTCATTCTCTATCTGCGCGCCGAGGCCGCAAAACCGGTCGTCCGTCAGGGGCTGCTCGTTCTGTTCGGTCTGTCCATCGTCGCCATCATCGGCACGCAGTCGCGCGGCGCCTTTCTCGCGCTGATCGCGTTCAGCGGCTATTTCTGGATCCGCGCGAAACACAAATTCGCCATTCTCGGCGGGCTCGCCCTCATCATGATTCCGACCATCGCCTTCATGCCGTCGAAATGGACGGAGCGCATGAGCACCATTAGCGAAGCGACGGAAGACGCGTCTTTCATGGGGCGCGTCGACGCCTGGGTGATCAATACCAAACTCGCGGCGGAAAACCCGCTCACCGGCGCCGGGCTCAGAAACTCCTATCAAAAAGAGATCGCGCAAAAAGTCGACATCGAAAGGGCCGAAACCGCCAAGGCCGCGCACAGCATCTATTTCGAAGTGCTGGGCGGCGCGGGGTTCGTCGGCCTCGCACTTTATCTGACGCTTTTTGCGACGGCCTTCTTTTCCGCCTGGCGGATTTATCTCTCCCGCGCCAATGACCGCCTCGCGCCGTGGAAATGGCGCTTTGCTTATTACGCGCAAATGTCGATCCTCGTTTTCGCGGTCGGCGGCGCATCGGTCTCGCTTGAAATGTGGGACGGCTATCTGATCGTCATCGCGCTTGTCGCGGCGCTCACCAAGATGGCTGTCGCGGAAGAAAAGCCCGAAGGTCATGCGCTCGCCGCGGCGCGCCTGCACAACTGGCGCGGACGCAAACGGCTGAAAGAGATACTGGAAAAACCGGCTTAAGGTTTAATCGGCCGCAAAGGCCGCGCCGCCATGGGCCTTGAAGCCCCCGCCCGCCGCCGTTTTGTTTTCATGCGCTTCGAAGGATGCATCGGACTCGCTCGGCGCGTGAGAGTCGGGACATTCCTCGCCGATCTCGATCTGCACTGTCGAATAATGAATATCGTAACGCTCTTCGAGAAACGCCTTCGCCGCCGCCAGCGCGCTTGCAGCGTCCTGTGCGTCGGTAATGCGGGCGTGAAGCGTCAGGCGCGGATGTTCCGGCGTGATCTGCGATATCTGAATGCTGTGCACGTCCTTGATCTGCGGCGCAGCGGCGATCAGGGCCTTTTTCAGCTCTTCCCGATCAATATCCGCCGGCGCGCCTTCAAGAAGAATATGGCCTGTCTCGCGCACCAGACGCAGCGCCGACACGCCGATGAGGAAGGCGACGGCGATGGAAAGAAGCGGGTCGATCGCAAACCAGCCGGTCGCGGAAATGACGAGCGCCGCGATGATCGCCGCCGCAGAACCGAGCAGATCGCCGATCACATGCAATAAAGCGCCGCGCATATTGAGGTCGCGTTCTTGCGGCCGGTGAAGGATGAAAAACGCAATGGCGTTGGCGATGAACCCGGCGACGGCGACCCACAACATCAGGCCGGACTGAACTTCGACCGGCTCCATGAAGCGCCGCACGGCCTCAAAGATAATCCAGAGAAGCAGCACAGCGAGCAACACGCCGTTTACAAAGGCGGCGAGAACCTGCGCCCGCCTGTATCCGAAATGCAGCCGCGAATCCGCCGGACGCCGCGCAATGAACTGCGCGCTCGCCGCAAGACCCAGCGCCAGCGCATCGGTCAGCATGTGCGTTGCGTCCGCCAGAAGCGCGAGAGAGCCGGAGATAAGCCCGCCGACAACCTCGACCACCATGAAGACCACAATGACGGCGAAAGCCATCAAAAGGCGTCCTGTGACCTTTCCCGAAGGCCGATGATGGTCATGATTGCAGTTAACCATGCGCTTGCCGTTTTCGTCGTTTTCTACGCGTTCGGACGGGTACAAAGCGTGGGGACAATAGTCTGCGCGGGCCGCGAAGGGCAAGGCGGCGCGCGCTTATTTCACAGTTAATTCAACATGATCATAGAGCGTTATAATGTTTCTTCATGAGCATAAAAAAAGTTACGAGATAACATTTTCATTGCTATCATACGCGTCTTGCGGGAAGAGAGCGCGGGCGGCCACACTATAGTCGGCCATGATCGAAAACAGCAGGAAGGGGCCCTGCGGGTTGCTAGGGGATATTCTGATAGGTGACGGGCTCCTTGCGAGCCTAATGGCCGCCGCCATGAGCACGCTCGGCGTCTTCATCATGGCGTCCTTCGGCGACTGGGCGCGCCGCAATATCGGCTATTGCGCCGCTTTCGCCGTCGGCCTCCTGACGGTCGGCGTGGCGTTTCACCTGATCCCGGAAGCGGTGAGCCTGTCGGAAATGGCGCTGAGCTCGGTCGCCGGCGGCTTCATGGCCATGGTGCTGATCGGCATCGCCGTTCAGTTCGCCGTCAGTCGCCAGCCGGAAGGCGCCGCTCTCACCTTCGGCTACGCCTCGATCATCGTCCTCGCCTCTCATTCCTTTCTCGACGGCATCGTCTATGCGGCCTCTTTTCAAGAAGAGCCGTTCACGGGCTGGCTCGCCACAAGCGGGCTGATGTTTCACGAATTTCCTGAAGGCGTCATCGCCTACGCCCTGCTCGCCCAGGCGAATCTGCCGCGCAAACGCGCCATGGCGCTCGCGATCATCGCCGCCGCCGCAACGACCGTCGGCGGCACAATCCTCGGCGCCTTCATCTTCAGCATGGCCAAAGAGCTGCCTATCGCCGCGATGCTGGGCGGGTCGGCCGGCGCGCTCATCTATGTGCTGATCGTGCATCTCGGGCCCCATGCGGCGGCTTCGCCCGACAAAAGAGGCTACGATTTCGCCATGCTCGGCGTTGCTTTCGGCACGGCGGCGATCATCCTGCAACACTTGTCAGGCATGCATTAAGACCGCTCACACTTTTGTGGATGCGCTTTAGGGCCGGCAACCGGCGATCCCCGCCGCCGGAGAGACTATGCTCCAGCCGGCGCTGTCGCTGACCTTGATCAGGCCCTGTTCAAGATAGGCCCCTTCGCTGAATTCAAGGCCGAAGCGCGCCGAGACTTCGACGACAACGCCGTCACCGCTTTCAAAACGCTGGCGTTCGTAAACGCCGTACCCTGATGCGCCATAGAATTGCGTGCGCGCCAGATGCACCGGCCGGCCCGCAATATTCACCTGCGCCTGCTTTTCCGCGACATATTGAAAAACCGCCGACGGACGCGCGCCTTCGAGCGTCCACAAGATCATCCCGCATTCGCCCGAAGGAATTCGCGCATCGCTGAGCGGGCGCAGGCCTTGCGCGGCCACATCCGCCTTTGCAAGATCGAGTGGCGCATCATCTTGTTCTTCCACCGCCGTTTCGTCGCCTCTTATGGTGGCGCAGGCGCCGGTCAGGGACAACGCGGCGAGCATTGCAATGGTTTTGCGGTTCATGATCCCGTCCCTTTGAACACGCCCGCCGATCCATAGATCAGGGCGCCGTTGTCATCCTCAAACCCGAAGCCGCGCAAAGCCGAAGCAATGCCTTCCTCCTCTGGACGCGCCGTCGCCGTGATTTCATAGGCGAGGGTCCGGTCGATGCGCAGCACGACCTCCGCATCGGCCTTGACGTTGGCCCCGGCCAGCGACACCACCAGCCGGCCGTCCTCGCAGGCGACGCCGCCGGCCATGGGCATGGCCGGAAGATTAAACCGTTTCGCCGGCGCGTCGAGCACGTCGGTCCACAAATCGCCTTCGGCGGCGCGGCACCCTTTGGCGCGGGAAAAAGCGATGCGTTTGATATCGACTTTCGCAATCCCACGCGCCGGCTCGCCGAAAACCCCGCGCGGCGCGATAGCCCCCAGCCGGATGTCGGCGGCGACATTTTCAAGAGTGAGCTTCTGGCCCGGGCCTGCGCTGATGCGGCCTTCGCCATTGATCGCGCCGCCTTGCGCCTTGAAAGAAACAGACGGCGCGGCGCGCAGCAGCGACAAAGGCGCAAGGCGGAAAGAGACATCGCCCAAGGGGGCGCCGCGCACCGACAGATCGGAAAACCCGCCGCGCCAGATGGTGCCGTGCACGCCGCTATAAGCGACGCCCTGTTTTTCGAAGTCGATGAAAGCCGAGACGAAACTGAGCGGCGCCGATACGATAATCGTCGCTGCGAAAACAACGCCCGCCGCGATGAGCGGCGCTTTCAAGCCCTGGAATATCTTTGCGCGTTCCGTCATAAGCGCTGAAACACCAGAACCTGCGGCGTCACCTCGCCGCCTTGCCCCCGCGCAATGTCGGCGGTCGCAAGCGCTGCGCCGTAACGGTTTTCAAGATCTGCGAGCCAAGCGAAAAAGACATCGCCCTCAACCGGTTCGATCTGAACTTCAATCTGATTGTTGTTTTCCGTTCCGATGCGGACAAGCTGAATACCGGCTGCATTTGTGGTCGTAATGAGCGCGTCGCGGAGAGGCGTCCGGGCGAGCGGCGCGCCCTGCTCCGTTCCGCCTGCAACAGCCGCCGCCGCAGCGGTGAGTTCGTAAGCGTCCCGCGCCGAACTTGCGTTTCTTTCCGCCGAGGCGCGCATGCCCGCCAGTGGGCGAACAATGCCCAGCGACAACAATAGAACGCCGGCAAGCGCGCTTGCGATCAGGACTAGCATGCGCTCGCGCGCCGAAAGATCGCTCCACCATGCACTCATGAGAAACTCACCCGCAATTCGCCGCGATAGGCGCCGCCCGTACGCACGACGCCGCCTGCTTCCGCTGCATTCAGTCCGCGCGAGGCGAGCGCGCGCTTTAGAGCCTCGAATTGGGAAATATCGCGGAAGCGCAAATTCACCGAATAGTCGCCGCGCGAAGCATTGTAGCGGATGCGGTCGATTTCGACGCCGCCATTTTCCTCGACGCTGTCGGCGAGATTATTGGTCAGGGCAAGGAAAAGCGGCCGCCCGCCGCCCGCCGCCAGGATCTGGCGGGCATGAGCACGCGGATCGGCGCCCGCCGCATCGGGAAAGGCGGCTTCATGCAGCGCGCGCGTTTCTTCCTCCAGCCGGTCCGCAGTTCTGAGATCGCGCATGGTCGCCGCCACGGTGGACAACGTCAGCGCCGCCAGCGAGGCCGCCGCCAGAACGGCGACGCGCCGCCACGGGCCCGCCGCTGCGCGCCAGTCACGGCGCTTGCGGTAAGGCCCTTGCCGCAAGTTCGGCGCACTTTGAAGTCCCGCCGCATAGGTCCGGAACAGCGCTTCGTCGAAAAGCGCGGCGCGGCGTTCGACGCTGACGCCCTGACGGCCGCCGGCGTCGATGGCGCTGCCGCCGTAAACCACAATATCCGAAATATTCTCGTCATCGATCAACGAAGAAACGAGCTCGTCCGCCAGCGGGCGGTCCATGGCGAAACCGGAAAGACCAACAGCCCCGATCACCCGGTCGGCTGTTTCCACAAAGACCGCGCGTCCCGGCGTCATCGGCAAAAGCGCGAAATCCGCCGTCACGACATCCGGCGAAATCCCGGTCTCGCTCAAAGCTTCGAGCCAGCCTTCGAGCACCGGTTTTTTTACGGCGAGCGCCACGCCGGCGCCGCTCGGATGACGCATGGACGCGACATGAACGTGGTCGAGATTTTCGGCGAGCTCGTCTTCGAGCAAATAGCCGACGGCGGCGCGGAACTGGCCCTGACCTTTCGGCGGCGCCGGCAGGGCCCGCATGGCGACGCATTCGCCGGGCAGGACGGCGGCGATAAGCTTCGCCGCCGCGGCGCGCTCTGCGACAGCCTCAAGGCCTGACTCGTCTGTCGCCATATCAGCGAGCGTGACGCGGCCCTCGCTCAGGAAAGCCCAGCGGACCGGACCGTCAGGGGCCTCGCTCAAGAGGAGGATTAAGGTTTCGTTCACTCTTCAGCTCCGATGCGACGCGCCAGAACGCGCGCGCCGCGCCCTCCGGTTTCAATCATCGACGTCATTTCCAATAGGGCAGTATCATAAACAATCTCTGCACGGGCCTGCAGATAGCGCGAGGTCACGTCAAACCGGTCCGATCCGGAGAGATTGAGGGCGGCCACGGCGGGAACGCCCATGAATTCCTGGACTGCGGCGTAGCCGCCCGGCGGGCGGTCCGAGATGATGTCCCTGGCCGCCTGGACCGTCACCTCAGGGCCCAAAGCCGCCGCCAGCACCGGGGCCCGGGCCTCGGTCAGCATATTCACATTGATCTTCATGGCCGCCTCGTCCGACCCGGCGCACAGATAGGGTTTCAGCGCGCCGTAAATCTCGCGGGTGACGCCTTTGATGGCGCGCAATTCGGAAATCGAGGCGAGCTTCTGATTGCCCGTGCGATAGGGCGACGGCAGCAGGGTGTAATAGCCGTCCTCGGCGCCTTGCGGACGGCGGCTCGTATCCTCGTCGATCCAGTCGCCGATGCTTTCGGCGAGCGCGCGGGCGTCGAACTCGCCGACGCCGGCATGGCCTGCAAGACGGATGAACTCGGCGACGGGACCGTTCTGCGCATTCCGGTCGTCATAGGCGCCGCCGAGCGAGTTGACATTGAAGCAGGTCGTGGCGTCGGCGAAGAAGACCCGCGCCGAGCCCCGTTCCAGCGGCAGCTCCACCGGCGCCGTCGCCCAAGGATCGTCGAGAGACATGGTCGCGTTTTCCTGGCCGAGAATTTCCTCGACCGCCGCGAGCGCCAGGGTCTCGATGCCGAAGGCGCCCCACAGGGCTTCGCCGCGGGCGGTGACGTTGATTGTTCGCGAGAAGGCGAGCTTTGTCTTTTCCATCGCCGAGACCGCTACGAAAGAAACGGTCGCCGCCAGAAGCAAGACGATGAGAAGCGCCGCGCCGCGTTGTTTCTTACGGTCGGTCATGCGCCCGCGCCTCCGACCGATCCGATCCAGAAAAGCTGGCGCAGGGGCGGCCGGTTTTCCCGCTCAAGAGTGATGGCCACGGCCCTCGGCGGCGCAGACCCAGCGCCCACCGGCCAGATATCCGCCCATTCGAGCTCGCCGCGCTGTTCGCCCAACAGGAACTCCGCCTTGGCGTCGAGAAGACCGTCGAAAAGAACGCGTTCAATGACATCGGCGTCCTCGGCTTCGTCGAGATAGGCCCGGGACCGGCGGATGAGCGCGCCATTGCGGTAGACATATTCCACATATTGCAGAGCGCTGCGCGGCGCCGCCGCGTCCGGATTGATCTGCCCGCCGCGCACGAACGCCGCCAGCAGCCTTTCATCATCTTCGCGGCGCGCCCCGAAACTTTCGAGATTGCCGCGAAAAACCGTCTCCTCCATGTCGCCGAATTGATTGCGCACGCGGCGCATCGTCACTTGCGCCATGTCTTCCTTGATGAGCGTGCGCGCGATCTGGAACGTTTTGAGCTCCGCATCGACGCGCGCGAGCTGGTCGCGGCTGTCGACGCCAAGCCGCAGCGCGTAGACGCTCGCCGTCGCAATCGCCGCAAAGACCAGGAGCGCGATCAGCACTTCCGGCAGGGTCATGCCCTTCTGGCGGGCGCGGGCGGTCATGACGGCCTGCGCATGCTGACCGCCTGAGCGAGCGTCTGGCCGTTCTCGGCGTTGACCGCAATGTCGATGCGCAAGACGTTCTGAACGCCGGTTTCCGTGACCGTGCGCGTATAAAAGAGCGCCCGGCCGCCAACCTCCACCTCGCCTGCGCTGTCGCCGGTTTCGAGCGCGGACGTTAACACCATCGCCTCGACCATGAGGTTGTCGGCGGCGATCTGGGCCATGGTCTTGTCGCGCATGGAGGCGGCGAAACGCGAGTTCTGGCCGATCATCACCATGAGCGCGCCGATGACGAGGCCCATCACCGCGAGCGCGACAAGGGTCTCGACGAGCGTGACGCCGCGCTGTCTATCGCGCCTCATCATGCCTCACCAGTTTCACACCGCCGGCGCCGTCAAGCACGACATCCACGCGCGCACGTTTTTCCCGAAACGCGATCTCGAAAGGCGTAGTCTCGCCCGTGGGCGCAAACAACACGCCCGGGCGCGGGCTTTCCTCCGTGTCTTTTTTGGTTTCCGACTTTTGATTTTTCTTCGCCGGATCGGCGAACGTCACCTCGACGGCGAGCTGCGGTGAAAACGTCCCGGCGCTTTTGAAGTCGCCCTCGTAAGCTTTCCACTCGCCGCGGTCATAGCGATAAAAACTGTAGCCGTCTTCCGCGACTTTCAGGCCGATCATCTCGCCCTTTGTCACCGCCTGTTCCGCAGCCATGGAAAGACGCGCCGCAAAGCGTTCGCTTTCATCCTGGGCTTTACTGCGCAGGGGCGGCATGCTCGTCACGACGACGCCGGCGACCATGGCGGCGATCATCAACACAACCAGAATCTCGACCAGCGATACGCCGCGCTGGTTTTTTCTTATGCGCGCGCGTCTATTCATTCACCCAGTTGCCGATATCGGCGTTGAGGCCCTCGCCGCCGGGCTCGCCATCAGCGCCGTAGGAGTAAAGGTCGAACGCGCCGCCGCGCTCTCCCGGAAAGCGATATTGATAAGGATTGCCCCAAGGGTCCTTCGGCACGCCGCCGCGCAGATAGCCGCCCGGCCGGTAATTGCCGGCGCTTGGCGCATCCGCGGGAATAGTGACCAGCGCCTCAAGGCCCTGCTGCGTCGTCGGGTAATTCATCATGTCGAGACGGTATTGATCGAGCGTCGCTTCGAGATTCTTGATTTCGATCTTCGCCGTATCGACCGCCGCCTTGTCGCGCGCGGGAAGCACGTTGACGACGACGATCGCGGAGATCAGCGCCAGAATCGCCAGCGCCACCAGAAGCTCGACCAGCGAAAAGCCTTTTTGTTTGCGGCGCGTTTTCTTGAGCGAACGAACAGTCTTCATAAGTCTTCTCCGGATTAGCCGACCGCCAGCGTGTTGATGCGCAGGATCGGCAGCAAAATTGACAATACAATGACCAAGACGGCCCCGCCCATGGCGACAATGATGGCGGGCTCCAAAAGCCTTAACGCAACCGTCGAGGCGGTGTCGAATTCCTCTTCGAGCTGCGCCGCACCCTTGTCGAGGAGTTCCGACAAAGCGCCCGCGCGCTCGCCCGCCGCCACCATATGGGTCAGCATGGGCGGCAGAACATCGGCCCTTTTCAGCGCCGCCGCAAGCGAGGTCCCCTCGCCCACCATGGAGACCGTGCGGTCGAGGCGCGAGCGAATATAGCTGTTCGAAATCGTCCGCTGAGACCCGATGAGGCTGTCGAGGAGCGGCGCGCCGCCGGAAAACAGCGTCGCCAGCGTGCGCGCAAACCGCGCCCCGTCAATGGCGCGGGCGAGACGGCCGATCACCGGCAGTTTGAGGATATAACGGTCGACGGCGAGCTTGAAAGAAGGCTGCTTCATCGCCTGCCAGAAGGCGACGCCAGCGATGGCGAGCGCCAGCAGGGCGAAAAACCCGTAGCTCACGGTCCAGTTGGAGAGCCCAACGACGATTTTGGTGAGAAACGGCAGCTCCGCATCGAAAGTGTTGAACTGCTCGATGATTTTCGGAACCACGAACACCATCAGCGCCGTAACGACGCCCCCGGCGATCGCCATCAGCGCCGCCGGATAGATCAGCGAAGCGATCGCCTTGTTGCGAATGGCGCGGTTCTTTTCGAGCATGGCGGCGAGCCGGTCGAGCACGCCGGCGAGATCGCCCGAGGTTTCGCCCGCGGCGATCACCGCTCGGTAAAGCGCCGGAAAGGATTTCTCGTCTTCGGCGAGGGCGTCGGCGAAACGCCAGCCCTCCATCACCCGCTCGCGCACAGCGATAAGACGGGTGCGCGCGGGACCGGCTTCGGCCTGCACGGCGACGGCGTTCAGGGCTTCTTCGAGCGGCGTGCCCGCGCCGAGAAGCGCCGCCAATTGCCGCGTGATCATGACGAGCTGGCCGGGCTTCACCCGCGGCGTTTTTTGCGATCCGAAAGCGCCCGCCTTCTGTTCGCTGCGCGGCGCGGAAAGGCGCACCGGCGTCAAATGCATGCGCCTTAGCTCCTGGCGCGCCTGGCGCTGGCTGTCGGCGGACAACACGCCCTTTTTCGTCTTGCCGCCGAAGTCGAGGGCCTCATATTCAAAGGCCGGCATTGTCTTCCTCCTGACGCACCACGCGCAAGACTTCTTCGATGGAAGTGAGGCCGGAGCGCACATGGCGCAAGCCCGACTGGGTCAGCGTGTCCGCATGGGCAAAAGCGTAGGCGGCGATGTCCTGTTCCCCGGCGCCGTCATGAATGAAGCGCTTCAGCTTTTCATCAATGACGATGAGTTCGTAAACGCCGATGCGCCCTTCATAGCCGGTGTTGTTGCAGCGCCCGCAGCCGACCGGACGATAAAGAGTTGCGGCCTCGCCATCACGAAGGCCGGCCATTTTCCGTTCCGCCGCATCGGGCTCGTAAGCCTCCTTGCAGGACGGGCAGAGCCGGCGCACGAGGCGCTGCGCCATGACGGCGGCGAGCGTCGAGGACAAAAGGAACGGCTCAACGCCCATGTCGCGCAAGCGGGTGATGGCGCCCACAGCGGAATTCGTGTGCACGGTCGAAAGAACGAGATGGCCGGTGAGCGAGGCCTGCACAGCGATTTCGGCGGTTTCCACATCGCGGATCTCGCCGACCATGACGATGTCCGGGTCCTGGCGGAGAATGGCGCGCAGGCCCGTCGCGAAGGTCATGCCGACTTTCGGATTGATCTGGGTCTGGCCGACGCCCTCGATGGCGTATTCCACCGGGTCTTCAACAGTGAGGATATTGCGCTCCGGCTCGTTCAAGAGCGTCAGGGCGCCGTAAAGCGTCGTGGTCTTGCCCGAACCCGTCGGTCCGGTGACGAGAATGATGCCGTTGGGCCGGGCCAGCGCCTGTTTGAAGCGCGCAAGGATTTCCGCCGGCATGCCGAGCCCGTCGAGATCGAGCCGCGCCTCGTCCTTGTCGAGAATGCGCATGACGACCCGCTCGCCGAAGCGCGCCGGCAAGGTCGAAACGCGCACATCCACGGTCTTGCCGCCAAGGGCGATGGAAATGCGCCCGTCCTGGGGCACGCGGCGTTCGGCGATGTCGAGTCGCGCCATGACTTTGACCCGCGAGGTCAGAACCGGCGTCATCCGCGCCGGCAGGGAGAGAACTTCGCGCAAAACGCCGTCAATGCGCAGGCGCACGGACAACGCTTTTTCATAAGGCTCGATGTGAATGTCCGAGGCTTTCACTTTCACCGCTTCGGCGATCAGCGCGTTAATGAGACGGATCACCGGCGCGTCGTTTTCGCTGTCGAGAAGATCAGCGGTTTTGGGCAGGCCTTCGGCGAGGGAGGCGAGATCCCCTTCGTCGCCGTCGAGATCGAGATCGGCGGTGGAAATGCCTTCAACGGAATAGATTTCCGAAAGCCGGCGCTCGAAGACGTCGGCGGGCATGAGATCGACGGCGACAGGCGCGCCGACGGCGCGGCGCGCTTCGATCACCGCCCAGGGATCGGGCGCCTTGCCGCGCGCGCCGAGGAGAACCGGCTCGGCTTCGCCATCGAGCACGAGGAGCCCGCGCTCTTTGGCAAACGCATAGGCGAGCCTCGCCATTCCTCTTTCGCGCGTTTCACTCATGGTTCTTAACGCCTAATACGAGTCTGGGGCGGGCGCTTCGACGCCCGTCACATCATTGATCAAACGCTCCATCTCCGACACCGGCTGGCCGTCGCGCAGAAGCTCGCGCGCGCGCATGTAATCGAATTTGCGCTTGGTGGCCGCCTGCGCAGTCTCCTGGTCGCGAATGACCGTCGGCCGGATGAACACCATCAGGTTTTGCCGGCGGCGCTCCTTCGACGACGACTTGAAGAGATTGCCGACGCCGGGAATGTCCCCGAGCAGCGGCACTTTTTCCGAGCGCTCTTCGCGGGTGTCGTCAACGAGACCGCCGATGACCAGGATGTCGCCATTATCGACCAGCGCCGTCGTGGTGATTTCGCGTTTATTGGTGATGAGGTCGGTGGAAGACGTGTTGATCGGCCCTGCGATCGAGGAGATTTCCTGCACGATTTCCATGGTCACCGTATCGCCGTCATTGATTTGCGGCGTCACTTCCAAAATGACGCCCACCTGCTCGCGGCTGATCGTCCGAAACGCATTGGAGAAATTGTCGCCGATGGCCTCGCCCGTGGTGATGGGAATTTCTTGTCCCACCTGAAGGCGGGCCGTCGTATTGTTGAGGGTTACGACCGACGGCGTCGAGAGAACATTGGAGTCGGAGTCGTTTTTAAGCGCCGTCAGAATGCCGCCGAAAATATTGCCGTCGCCAAACTCAAAACCGCCCCCAAGCGTAAGCCCCTGCACGCCGATCAGCGACTGCAGCGCCTGTTTGGCCAGTTCCGACTGAATGCTTTCGGTTTCGGTATTGGTCACGACGCCGTTGGCGTCGGTGATCGTTGTCGAGGGCGTCTCAAAAACATCGGTGAATTTCGATCCGTTTAACAGGGCTGCGCCGGCGGCGGGATAAATGTTGGGCCCGGCGGAATAATTCGTCGCCGAAAACGGAATGTTGTCGCCGGTCAGGAAATACTGAACGCCGAGCTCGCGCGCGGCCGTGTCCGATATTTCCACGATGATCGCCTCCACCTGCACCTGCGGACGGCGCACGTCGAGCTTGGCGATGACGTTCTGCAGCGTGCGCTGGATATTGGCGTCGCCATTGATGATGATCGAATTGGTCGGTTTATGGAACGACACTGTCGCGCGGCTGCGTGAGATGGTCGTGCCGCCGCCCTCGCCGCCTTGGACGACATTGTTGGCGACTTCCTCCAGAAGCGGCGCAAGTTCTTCGGCGTTGGCGTGTTTGAGCGCGACGACCGCAAGCTCCGAGGTCGCTTCGCCATATTGATCGAGCTCGCCGATCACCAGTTCGAGCCGGCGCATGAGGCTCGGCTCGGCGCGGATGAGAAGTGAATTGCTGGCTTCCGCCGCGACCACGCTGAAGCCCCCGCGCCCGCCATTCTCTTCGGTCATTTCCTGGCCGATTTCGCGCACCAGCCGCGCCACTTCGCCGGCGGAAGCGTATTTGAGGGCGACCGTGCGATAGGTGGTCGTATCGCGGTCGAGCTCCTGAAGGACGCTGCGGATGCGCTCGGCGTTGTCCGCCGTATCGACAATGATCACGGCATTGCCGGTGCGCACCGGGCTGACGACGCCGTTATTGCCGATGATCTGGGCGAGGTTCGCCGCAGCCTCGCGCGCATCCACATATTTAAGCCGCACGATCTGCGTCGTCAGATCAGACCCCTTGCCCTCGCCAACCGGCCCCGCGGTGCGCGCCGCCTCCTGCAAGGGCACGATGCGGTATTTGCCGTCGCCGATGGGCGTCGCCACGAAATCGTTGGCGCGCAGGATCGCCTGGAACAGCTCCCAGGCCTCATCGGCGCAGAGCCCGCCATTGGGCGGCGACTTCACATTGACGCGCCCCTGCACCGCCGGATCGAGCAAAAAGGTCCGCCCCGTGCGGATGGCGATTTCATCAATCACGGCGCGCAGATCGGCGTCCTCGTAATTGAGCGCTTCGCCGCAATTTTGCTGTTGCTGCGCCAGCGCGGCGCCCGGCCCCATGAGACAGGCGGCCCCGAAACCAAAAGCGGCCAACGCCCTGCATAAGGTGTTCATTACTCATTCCCTGACTGACTAAGCGAAAGGGTGAGCGTCTGCCTGACGCCGTTCCTTTCGATTGTGACTGAAGCGGACCCGGCCCGGCTGATCTGATTAAGAAGCTCCGACATTCTGGCGGGATTTGACGACGGCTCGGTCCCGTTGATGGCGCGGACAATGTCTCCGTCGCGAAAACCGGCGTCTTCGAACGCCGCGCGGTCGCGGCCGGCGAAAACCATGACCGCCGGGCCCCCTTCAGGATCGACGCCGAGCCCGAAGCGGACAAGGCCGTTCAACATGTCGCGGGACGGCAAGTTGCCGATCTTGTCCGACGGGTCTTGCTCTTGCGCTGTCTCGGCAGGCTGATTTTGAACGGGCTGGCTCTGCACGGGCGCCGGCCGCTCGATCGGCGCCTTGTTTTCAAAACGCAAGGATTCGCGCACGCCGTTTTGTTCGATAATGACATGATCGGAATGAACCGCAACCAGCCGGACGCCGGAGACGATCTCTTCACCGATGGCGAAACGGCGTTGCTCGCCTTCGGGAAGGCGGATGATCGCCGAGGGTTTTTCTTCCGCCGGCCAGACGCCATTGAGGCCGAGATCAAGCGCCGTTTCCTCAAGGTCCGCCGTCGCATCGACAACCGGCGCCGCAGCCTCGCTCGCAGCCGGAAACGGGTTGCGCGCAGTCACCTGGCGGTCTTCCCCGCCCGCGGCCCCCGCGCCCGCCGCTGCGAGCCTGTCGCCCTTCGGCAGGGGCAAAGGCGCGAAAAAAGCGATCGCCGCCTTGGCCAGGAAAAACGCGGTCAGCGCAAGCAGCAGCCATTCGGCCAAACGCGGGGCGCGCGCGAGCCATCCGGCCGCGCGCCGCGCGCCCGATGCGCCGCCAGTCGCCTGATGAAATTCTGCGCTCGCCACCTTGAACCGCCTTCGCGCCGGAACCGTTTCCGGCGCTTTGCTTAATGCTCCCTGAAAGTAACCAAAAAAGCCTTAGCAAAACGATAGTCAGCCGCCCAAATTCCTGGACGGCTGACATTTAACATTTATTCCAGAAAGGAAGGAAAAATCTATGAAATTTCAGGGTTTTTCTCATTTCCTGCATACTCGAAACAGGACGCCGCCAGCCGGCTCCCGCCCATAAAAAAGGCCGCGGCGGACATTAGCCAAGAGTTAATGTCCGCCGCGGGCCTGTTTTTCGCTTTCCTCCACGGGGAGAGGACTAGAACCGCGCGGTCAGGCTCGCCGAGAGGCTGCGACCGCGATTGTAGGTGTTGAAGTCGGCGACGCCGTCTTCGCCAGCCCGAGCAAGATCGGCGGTGCCCCGCTGTTCTTCAATGTGGCGTGCGCCCAGAAGGTTGCGGGCCGAAAGACCGATGGTGAAGTCGGTGCCGTGAATGATCACGTCCTGACGGAACACAGCGTCAAGCTGGAAGCCCGGCTTCTCATAAACGTCGAGCAGCCGGTTGGCCTTGGTCAGGACCTCGCCGCGCGCCAGAATGCGCTCGGAGACCCAGCCGCCAAGAAGCGTGAACTGCGTGCTTTCACCTTCCCAGCCGAACTGAGCATTGACGATGTGCTTCGGCGTGCCGACCAGCGGCGAGCCGTCAAGACCGTAGCTTGAGGCCAGAACCTGATCGCCATCGCGTTCGGTGACCATGTCGTTGGCGCCAACCACGATTTCCGAATGGGTGTAGGTATAGTTGACCGAGAACAGCCACTCCTGATCGGCCAGCCAGCCGCTGTCGACCGGCATGGCGAACCGCGTCCGGTATTCGAATTCACCGCCAAGAAGCTTGGCTTCCGGCGAATTGATGAAGCTCGACTGGAAGGAAAAGTCCGTCGTGGTGAACTGAATTTCCTCGATCGGATTTTCGATCTTCTTGTAGAAACCGCCCAACGTGATGAACTGGTTGCGTCCGAGATAATATTCGTAACGGACGTCATAGTTGCGGAATTCGCTGTTGGTCAGATTGCTGTTGCCGAAATAAACGCGGTCCGTTTCCGGGTCGCTGAATTGCGACGCGGCGAGTTCGCGGAATTGCGGGCGTGCAATGGTGTGCGAATAGCCGCCGCGCAGCTGCATGTTGTCCGTGAAGTTCCAGGTGAGGGTCGCCGAGGGCAGCCAGTAATCTTTGGAGATGGCCGTGTCGAACGCCGTGCTGTCTCCAAAGCGGTCGAAGACGTCGACGGTCTGCCTGGCGTTTTCATAGCGAACGCCGGCTGTTGCGCGGACCGTCGGAATCAGCTCGCCTTCAGCCTGGAAATAGGCGGCTTTGGTCGTCAATTCGCCATTGTAAGAATTGACGCCCTGGGTGTTGGTGTCGATCAGCTGGAAGCGGTTGGGATCGATATTGTCAGGCGAATAAGCGTAATCGATGCGCGCCTGGGCGACGTCGATCGGAATCGAGGTGTTCAGCGTGAAGTTGAACGGGTTCGAGATAAATTCCCGGTCGTTGTCGGTATATTCATAGCCAAGGGAAAGCGTCAGCTCACGCGCTGACGGCATCGGCACATACCAATAGAAATCCCCGCCGGCGCTCCAGGTATCGTCCGTCAATTCGGAAAAATTGATGTTATGGCGCGTGTTGAAGACGATCGACGGCTGACCGACAATCGTGTCAGTGGCCAGATCGATCGGCGCAGACCGGTTTTCGAGCGAACGCTCGTAAGGCGTATCCCGCGTCGAGCGCGCAAACGCGCCGCGCCAATTGAAAGAGAACTGATCGCTGAGATCGTGTTCGCCGGACGCCTGCGTCATCCACAAAGCTCGCTGCAGCCAGGAATTCGATTCCGTAACGAAACCGCCCGCCCCTTCAGAGTTGAAATTGTAGCCTTCCTGGATCTGCGCTTCTTTCCGGGTCGAATGGATGTAAAGGCCGGTCAGCGTGAAAACATGAGAATCCATCTCCAGCGCCGCAGACAAAAGCCCGTTGACGGTGGCATCCAGCGCCGTTTCCGTTTGCGTCGAGTTGACGCCAATACGTTCTTCCGAAGCGAGCTGACGGATGGCTTCTTTCGTCGTCCAGTCCTGTTTGTAGCCGACGACGCCGGTGATGCTGAAGACCGCGCCGCTGTCGATATCCCAATATTTGCCGCCTTCGACGGAGCCTTCGTAATTGGGTCCGAGATTGCCGTTCTGGATCACGGAAAGCGGAGAATTGACAAGGCTTTCGCCAATCGCTTCCTGCTCTTCGTCAGGCAAGTCGCTGAGCTGCATGTCAGTGTTGACGATCGCGCGCAGCTCGCCTGGCATGCTGCGGATGCCGTCATCGTAACCGAGCCAGTCAAGATCGCCGCCACGGACGTAAAGGCCGTTATGGGCGGTCGTAAAGGTGTTGGCGCCGATGCCGAGTTTGACATTGAGGAAATTCTCATCCGGCTTGCGGAGCGTTTCGAGATCGATGATGCCCCCCCCGAATTCGCCGGGATAGTTCGGCGAAAAGGTCTTCTGAACCGTCGCGCCGCCGAGAATATTGGACGGGAAGAGATCGAGCGGCACGGTCCGTTTCAACGGCTCCGGGCTCGGCAGCGGCGAGCCGTTAAGGCGCGCCGAGGAATAACGGTCGCCGAGGCCGCGGACATAGGCGAACTTTCCGCCCACAATGCTGAGACCGCTCAGACGCTTCAAGGCTTCGGCGGCGGTGTCATCGCCGGTGCGGGCGAGATCGTCCGCGTTGAGGAAAGTCGCGACCTGCGATGTGGCGCGCTGGGGTTCGGGAATGTTGCGCCCGAGAACGACGATTTCGTCAGAAATCTGGGGGACGCCTGGTTGCGACTCGTCTTGGGCGATTGCGCCCGACAAGGGAGCAAGCATGGTCGTCGCGAGGAGCATGCCTGCTATGGAACGATACGGCTTCATGATGAGATCAACCTTAATTTGAGTGCGCTGGAAGAAGAGCGGCGCCTCCTCTGGGAGGCGCCGCCTGGCTCCGCAATTAGCAATCGTCGGCAGCGAGACCGCAGCTCCAGTCCGCCCACCAGTCATCGGCCGAGTTCTCGACGGCGCCGATATAGTCGGTGTCTTCGAAGAACGGATCGATGTTGGTCGGAAGATCGGTGAAGGCCGTGCGTCCTGCAGCCGCCGAGTCATTGATGAAGCCATCAATCAGGTTGACATCGACGGAAGTCGTGTTGGTCGCGTCGTCAGCGACGGCGTCGACCGCCACTTGCGTTTCCGGATCCTCATTGGTGAGGCCGCCGGTTCCGCAGTCGAACAGCGTGTTGTTAAAGGTCGGGTCGATATCGACGCCGTCAAAGGTGGCGTCGCCGTCGCCCGCATCCTGCCAGCGGAAGCATTCATCCGCCTCTTCGACCACGCCATTGATGAAGCGGCCGATGTGACCGGAGTTGATGCGGAAAGAATTGCCCGGATCGGTCGCTTTGGAGGTGCCGACGATGGTGAAGTTGGCGATGGTCGGGTTCGTCGCCGGAGACACCGTCGTGCCGGCGCTCGACATTTCGAAACCGTTGTCGCCGCGGCCGTCGCGCTGTTTCACGATGATGAACTGAACATTGCCCTGCCAGCCATTGTCCGTGTCGAGCGAGTCGTCGTCATTGCCCGTCAGGATGATGTGCTTGAGGTTCACCGTGCCGCCGAACATCTCCATGCCGTCGTCGGAGTTGTTGTGCACCTGGACATACTCAACTGTGGTGCCGGAGCCGACGCCGCCCCAGGAGATGCCGTTCAGCTCGTTGCCGGAAGACAGCGGGAAGCCGGCGAATTTCACCTGCGTGTACATCAAGGTTCCGCTGTTGTCGGCTGCTACGCCGCCGCCATACTGGGCTTCCGGCGCGGTCACGCCTTCGATGACGTTTTCGCAGTCGGCCATGCCCGGCGTGCCGCCGCCTTCGCAGCGGTTGATCGGCGCGCGGCCGAGAATGACGAGGCCGCCCCATTCGCCGATGGAGTCGAGGCGAAGCGAGGGGGAAACATCGCCCTGAAGGTCGGCTTCGGACGTGAAGACCACCGGGTTCTGACGCGTGCCCATGGAGAAGATCTGCGAGCCGCGATTGACGACCATGAAGTCGGAACCGGAGTTGCCGAAGATCGAAACGCCCGGTTCGATGTTCAGAACGGCCGGATCGCCGGCCGGGTCGAGACCGTCATTGCCCACATCGACGCCGATTTCAACGCGGCCGCTGAGTTCGTAGTAATTGCCACGGGTCAGGGTGAAGTCGTCGACATTAACGCCGGCGACTTCGCAAACGCGCACGCCGTTGATGTCGTTGCCGGTGTCGGTGGTGCCGTCCGGACAGCCGGGATCTTCGAACACGTTGAACGTCCAGCCAGTCGCCCAGTTATTGGTTTCGGTTTCATCGGGACCGAAGGCGCCGAGATAGTCGGTGTCTTCGAAGAACGGATCGATCGTCGTCAGGTCGAACGGAGTCGCCATCGGCGGAACTTCCTTGGCGCCGGCCTGGAAGTTCGTGGTGATGGAGCTCGCCTCCTGAGAGTTGTTCGGATCGTTAGTGACCGAGTCGACCGCCGCCGGGGTTTCCGGATCGTCGATCGTCAGACCGCCGGTCCCGCAGTCAAACAGAACCGAATTGAAGGTCGGGTCGGTTCCGACGCCGTCATAGGTGGCGTTGTCGTTGCCCGCATCCTGCCAGCGGAAGCACTCATCCTGATCGATGACGACACCGTTGAGAAAGCGCCCGACATGCCCGGAGTTAATGCGCAGGGCATTGCCGGGATCGGTGGCTTTCGTCGACCCGACGATGGTGAAGTTGGCGATGGTCGGGTTCGTCGCCGGAGACACCGTCGTGCCGGCGCTCGACATTTCGAAGCCGTTGTCGCCGCGACCGTCGATTTGTTTGACGAGCAGGAACTGCACCTTGCCCTGCCAGCCATTGTCCGTGTCGAGCGAGTCGTCGTCATTGCCCGTCAGGACGATGTGCTTGAGGTTCACCGTGCCGCCGAACATTTCCATGCCGTCGTCGGAGTTGTTGTGCACCTGAACGTAATCGACAGTGGTGCCGGCGCCGACGCCGCCCCAGGAGATGCCGTTCAACTCGTTGCCGGAAGACAGCGGGAAGCCTGCGTAGCGAACCTGTACGTAGCGCAGCGTGCCGGAGTTGTCGTCGGAAACGCCGCCGCCATACTGGGCTTCCGGCGCGGTCACGCCTTCAACAACGTTTTCGCAGTCGGCCATGCCCGGCGTGCCGCCGCCTTCGCAGCGGTTGATGGGCGCGCGGCCGAGAATAACGAGGCCGCCCCATTCGCCGATGGCGTTGTCGGGATCGGCCTGCGTGCCTTCGAGATCGGCGCGGCTGGTGAAGACGATCGGCGCCGATTGGTCGCCGTCGGCTTCGAGGCGCGAACCGCGGTTAACCACCATGAAGTCGCTGCCGGATTCACCGAACAGGGTGACGCCCGGCTGAATGGTCAGGACCGCCGGGTCGCCGCCAGAGGCATCCGCGCCGACGTCTTCGCCGACATTGACGCGGCCGCTGATCCGGTACGCCACCGGAATACCGTCGCCATCGTCATCTTTAAAGGGAAGCGCAATATTGGAAAGAATTGTGCCGGCGACGTCGCAGACGACCTGATCGACGCCGGTCGGATTGGCACCGGTAACCGGCAGGTCGAGCGCGTCGCCCTCGGCGAAACCGGTCGGACAGGCGTCCGCCGACACGGCGCCGCCTGTGCTTCCGCCGCCGCCGCCGCTCGGCGGCGTGCCCGGGTCTGTCGCTCCCGGCGATTCGATATCGCTGCCCTGCGTACAGGCGACCAGCGTCATCGCTGCGCCCGCAAGAAGAAACTTTTTCATGTTCGAGAATTGGCTCATTGAAGAGACCCCCGGGGGAAAGTGTTACAAAGCATGATCGGCGGCGCCCCACGCGCCGGACGGACTGCCGATAGAGGAGGCGTTTGACAGCGGCGTGACATGTTTGTTTCAGTTCGATGACAATTGGCGCGGCGGCGATAATCCGTATGCGCACGGGGTGCATAGGTTAACAAGCGCACCCAGCGCGCACATCGCAACGCACCCAATGCGCATGCGTGAAAAAAGCCTCCATAAAGTCATGCGATTGCGCCGCGGCGGCAAATCGGACAGTTTCCCTCACGGCAAACCGGGGCGGTCTTACAAACCATGCTGAATGGCGGCGCAAACATCGCGGACTGGGTCTTTTACGCCACAGCGGCAATTGGCGGCGCCCTCCTCGGCAGCTTTCTCAATGTCGTCATCCATCGCGGGCCGGTAATGTGGAAGCTGGTCGAGGAACCGGCCCGCGGAAACCTCATTTCGCCCCGCTCGTCCTGTCCCGCCTGCGGCGCGAAGATCCGCGGCTGGCGCCTGATTCCGCTTGTCAGCTATGCGATTCTCGGCGGCAAATGCGCGGACTGCGGCGCGAAGATTTCCCTGCGCTATCCGCTGGTGGAGCTCATGGGGGCGGCGGCGGGCGTCGTCGCGCTGCTGTTATTCGGACTGACAGGCGAAGCCGGGCTCGCCTTTGTCTTTTTTCTCTTTCTTATCGCGCTCGGCGTCATCGATCATGAAACCGGCTATCTGCCCGACGCGCTGACGCTGCCGCTCATTCTCCTCGGTTTTCTCGCCAACGCGTTCTCGCTTTTTGCACCCGTGACGGACGCTTTGCTTGGCGCGATCATCGCCTATGGCGCGTTCCGTCTTATCGATTTGGCCTTCACGCGGCTGCGGGGGCTCGAAGGGTTGGGCCAGGGCGATGCGAAACTCCTCGCCGCGCTCGGCGCCTGGCTCGGCTGGATGATGCTGCCCGTCATCGTCTTCCTCGCCGCGCTTCTCGCGCTCGCCGGGGTTCTCGCAATGGCGCTTGGCGGCGCGAAGATGGAACGCGAGACGCCGGTCGCTTTCGGCCCGGCGCTCGCCGCCGCCGGGGCGCTGGCCATGATCGCGCAGGGGCTGCGCCTGTCTTTCTTCTTCTAAACCTATTTCCCTTTGAAGGCCGGCTTTCTTTTCTGGAAAAGCGCGGCGACGCCTTCGGCGCAGTCTTCGGTGGCGATGGCCTGACGCTGCAGCATGGCTTCATAGGCCATGGCGTTTTTCAGCCCATCCTGCGCCGCGGCGCGGAAGGCGCGCTTGGTGAGCGCCAGGGCGACCGGCGCGCGCGTCGCGATCTCCGCCGCCCAGCCCATCGCGTTTTCCAGAACCTTGTCATCGGCGACCACGCGATTGACGAGCCCCCACTCGGCGGCGCGTTTCGCGTCGATCTTCTCCGCCTCTATGGCGAGTTGATAGGCGCGGGCGTAGCCGATCTCGCGGGTCAGCAGAAAGGAAAGCCCGCCATCCGGCACGAGCCCGATATTGGAAAAGGCGCTCATCAGATAGGCGCCCTCGCCCATCACCCGCAAATCGCAGGTCAAGGCGAGCGTCATGCCGATTCCGGCGGCGGGACCGTTGATCGCGGCGATCACCGGCTTCGGCGCGGACTGAACGATGTTCAGGAAACCGGCATATTCCGTATTCAGAATATCTTCCACATTGCTCATTTCGTCCACGGCGGAGACGTCCGCCCCGGCGCAGAAGGCCCGTCCCTCTCCCGTGACGACCACGGCTCGTATCTTGTCATCGGCGGAGGCTTTGGCGAGCGCCGCCGTCAGGTCCGCCCGCAATTGCCTGTTGAAGGAATTGAGCTTGTCCGGCCGGTTCAGCGTGATCAGCGCGACGCCGTCTCCGGGGCTGTCATAATTGACGGTCATGGAACCATTTTCCTTGTCTTTTCGTCCCTTAGTCAGCGCCATCATGCCGCTGCCCATAACTGATTGCAAAACGCCTGCGCAGTGCTAAGCCATTGATGAAAAACACCCCGGAGGCCCCTACGATGACCCAAGCGATTACCGACAGCCGTTTCTTTCGCCAGGAATGCTATATCGGCGGAGACTGGCGCAGCGGCGGCGAGACCATCGACGTCGTTAATCCCGCCAATGGCGAGACCATCGGGACGGTTCCGGATTTCGGGCGCAACGAGGCGCGCAACGCGATCGCCGCGGCGGCGGAAGCTTTCCCCGCCTGGCGCGCCAGGACCGCCGAAGAGCGCGGCAAATTCTGCCGCGCCTTTTACGAAGCGCTGATGGACAACCAGCAGATCCTTGGCGAAATCCTCACCCTCGAACAGGGCAAGCCGCTGGCCGAAGCCAAGGGCGAGATCGCTTACGGCGCCGCCTTTTTCAAATGGTTCGCCGAAGAGGCCGTGCGCGTTTACGGCGACGTCATCCCCTCGCCCTGGACCGACAAGCGCATTGTGGTCACCAAAGAACCCGTGGGCGTCGTCTGTTCGATCACGCCCTGGAACTTTCCGACCGCGATGATCGCGCGCAAAGCCGCCGCGGCGCTCGCCGCCGGCTGCCCCATTATCGCGAAGCCGGCGAGCCAGACGCCCTATTCCGCGCTGGCCATGGGCGTCATCGCCGAAGACATCGGCCTGCCCAAAGGCGTCTTCTCGGTCATCACCGGCGAAGCCGCGCCCATCGGCGATGAATTCTGCGAAAACCCGGCCGTCAAAAAGATCACCTTCACGGGCTCCACGGCGGTCGGCGAAGAGCTTGCCTCGAGGGCGATCAAAACCATGAAGCGGGTCTCCATGGAGCTCGGCGGCAATGCCCCGCTGATTATTTTCGACGACGCCGATCTCGACAAGGCGGTCGAGGGCGCCATCGCCTGCAAATATCGCAACGCCGGTCAGACTTGCGTCTGCGCCAACCGCATTCTCGTCCAATCCGGCATCTATGACGCCTTCGCCGAGGCCTTCGCCAAGCGCGTCTCCGGGCTCACCGTCGGCGACGGCCTGAAAGACGGCGTCGATCAGGGCCCGCTGATCGAGGAAAAAGCCGTCCAAAAAGTCGAAGACCATATCGCCGACGCGCTGTCGAAAGGCGCGCAAACGGCGGCGGGCGGACACCGCCACCAGCTCGGCGGCACCTTCTTCGAGCCCACCGTCCTCACCGGCGTCACGCCGGAGATGGTCATCGCGAAAGACGAAACCTTCGGCCCCGTGGCGCCGCTCTTCAAATTCGACACCGAAGAAGAGGCCGCGCACATGGCGAACGACACCGAATACGGCCTCGCCTCCTATCTTTACACCAACGATTTGGGCCGCGCCTGGCGCATGATGGAGGCCCTCGAATACGGCATGGTCGCGATCAATGAGGGCATTCTCTCGACGCCCGTCGCGCCCTTCGGCGGCGTCAAGGAATCGGGCGTCGGCCGCGAGGGCTCCAAATACGGGCTCGAGGATTACCTCAACATCAAATACGCGCTCTTCGGCGGGCTCGGGAAATAGTAGCCCGTTTTCTTTTTTCTGCGTCATGGTCGGCTTGAAGGCTGATGTTGCGCCGATGGACATTTCATCCCATCCGCCTGCGACTCGCCACGGCTCGACCGTGGCGTCCAGAATGTTGGGCCGCTGGACCCCACGCTTGAAGCGTGGGGACTCGGCGACGGATAGGGCCGGAACTTCCTGGCGCTACGCTTGCCGTGAAACATTTTACGTAAAACGGATTCTCCTTTTCTTTTTTCTCCCGTCTTTGCTGGCTTTCAGCCAAGTTTGGCGCCTTTTGCGGTAAATGTTCCACGGGAATTTCTCCTCTTCCGCCTGTCATCCCGCGCGCTGCGCGGCATGAAATGACGCGCCGCAGACACGGGATCCAAACTGGATCCCGTGGTCTGACTTCGTCAGCCCCGGGATGACAGTGAATGATAATAAAGCAACCAGCGAACCCGTGGATAACTCCGCACCGAATGCGGGTTTCCGGCAAGAATTCATCACATAGGATGTAAGCTGACGAAACCGTTCGCGTTATTGGGGCGGTGTGACAATCTCCGCTCATCCCCGCGAAAGCGGGGATCCAGAGTGTCGGCAACCCTGAAATGGATCCCCGCTTTCGCGGGGATGAGCGGGAGGGAAGATCGCCGCCTAAAGCCGGTGGCGCTTTACGACGTCGACGAACAGGTTGCCGAGTTTTTCCGCTTCCTTGTCGACATCGTGGCGTTCCTCGACGCGCGCGCGGCCTTCGCGGCCCAAGGCGGCAAGCTCGTCCGGCGAGGCGGCGAGCGCGGCGCCCATGGCTTCCGTCAAGGCCACGCTGTCGCCTGCCGGAATGATCCAGCCGCAGCCCTCGTCGACGAGTTCGGGAATGCCGGCAATGTAAGTGGAGATAACCGGTCGGCCGAGCGCCAGCGCCTCCATGATCACCACCGGCAGGCCTTCAGCGAAAGTCGGCAGGAGAAACGCGCGCGCGTTTTTCACCGTTTCGCGCACCTGCGCGTTCGCCATCCAGCCCTTGATGATCACCTGATCTGCAACGCCGCAGCGCGCGATTTCCGCCTCGATCTCGGGCCGGCTTTCCCCGTCGCCCACAAGGATGATTTTAAGATCCGGAAACTCGTCTTTGAGCGCGGCGGCGGCGGCCGGTATCTGCGCCTGACCCTTTTGGGGGCAAAGCCGCCCGACGCAGACAAAAGTCTGGTTGTCCGGCGGCGGCGTCGCCTCGAAGTCTTCAAGATTGAGACCGCAATGAACGATCTTGATTTTTTCGCCCATGGCGATGGAAGAAAAGCGGATGAGCTGCGATTTGCAGAAATGCGTAATCGCCGCGATGAAAGAGGCGTGCTCGATCTTCGCCGGAAAATCGAGCAGCGGCGCGTCCACAAGCTCGTCGGGCCCGTGCACCGTCGAACTATAGGTCGGCCCGCCCATGATCCGCGCCAGCATGGCGACGGCTGTGGAGTTCGTCAGGAAGTGCACATGCACATGATCGATATGATCGGTCTCGGCGCGCTGGCGGAAATAGCACGCCTCCATCAGATAGGCGACATGACGGACGACGCCGCCGCGCGCAGCTTTAAGGAGCGACCACCACGGGCCTAAAGCCTTCATCAGGCCGCGGGGATTGCCGATCAGTTCACGGAAGAACGCCTTGACGAGGCCGACGGCGTTGCCGGAAAGAATGTAATGGGTGCGGTCCACATCGGCGATGTCGAGCGGATCAACAAGCGCGCCGTCCCATTTACGCACCGCATAGCGGTGGATCTTCATCCCCCTGCGCTCATGAGCCTCGATCTCCCGCCGGATGAACGTCGTCGACGTCAGCGGAAAGGTGTTCATGAGATAGGCGATGTTGATGTGGCGGCCTTCGGTCATATTCGCTCTTCACTATCTTCTGCAAACTGCCCGCAAACCGTTAAAAGTCCTTATCCTTGAAGGGAATCGCCGCCACCTGCCAGTCATCTTCATAGATGATCATGCCCGGCTTGGCCGTCGTCAGCATTTCTGACATCACGCCATGCCTCCCCAACAGTGCAAGTAAGACTCTCGCTCTATCAATATGTTCATCCGCTTCAGGCTTGAACCATGATAAAGCCTTCTCATGCGCATGCTTGTTTTTGGAGCGCGCAAACCGCGTCGGCGCATCAAGATAGTCGTCGAACCAGCTTAAGAGCTCATTCAACTCTTCGACCTCATGCGCCTGCACTCGATTTTCTCGCCGCAAAGCATAAGCCGCTCTAAAAAAGCCAACCAGTTGCCCTGTCACTCCATCTTTCTGATGGGTGACGAAACGTACAAACTTGTCAGCCATGGGCGGGAAGGCGGCTTACGCCGCTGTGCGGAACTTGACGATTTTGGTCGGGTTCGCGGGCGGTTCGCCGCGCTCGGCCGCATCCACATGCTCCATGCCGTCGACCACCTTGCCCCAGGCCGTGTACTGGCCGTCGAGGAAAGAGGCGTCATCGAAAACGATGAAAAACTGGCTGTTGGCGCTGTTCGGGTTCTGGGCGCGCGCCATGGAACAGACGCCGCGCGAATGGTTCACGTCGTTAAACTCGGCCTTGAGGTTCGGCTTGTCGGAGCCGCCGGTGCCGTCGCCGCGGGGGCAGCCCATCTGGGCCATGAAGCCGTCGATCACCCGGTGCAGCGGGATGCCGTCATAAAAGCCTTCGTCGGCGAGCTCTTTGATGCGCGCCACATGGTCGGGCGCCTTGTCGGGGAAGGTTTCAATGGTCACGTCGCCCGTATCGAGGGTCAGGATCAGTTTATCGCTCATCGTTCAATCTTTCCGTCTACTTTGACCGGCACTTTGATTTCGCAGATGTCCTTGACATAGCCGTCATCGCTGACGTCGCCGGTCGCCTTCAAATAATCCATGAAGATCTTCTCATCGGTCTTCATGACCTTGATGTCTTCGCGGTCGCTGGCGGGAATATCCGCCGCGACGCGCATGCGGATGATCGGCGTCGGGCGCGAAGGCGGCTCGCCGCGCACGATGCGCCGCGTCGCCTCATAGCCGTCGACGATCCAGCCCCAGGTGGTGTAGCGCTGGTCGAGATTGAGGCGCGCATCGCCGATCATCAAAAAGAACTGGCTGTTGGCGCTGTCCGGCGGGGTCGCCCGCGCCATGGACATGACGCCGGGACAATGCACGCCCCACAGATCCGCATGGCCGTCGGTGAGAAAGGTTTTGAGACCCTCCGGCTGCGCGGCGACGGGCATGCCGTCGATATAGCCGATGCGCGGCGCGATGCGGTCGCGGCCGATTTCCTTGAAGCCCTCGACGTCGCTCGTATGGCGGGTGAATTCCGCTTTGAGATTCGGCTTGTCGGAACCGCCGGTGCCGTCGCCTTTCGGATCGCCGCCCTGGGCCATAAAGCCTTCGATCACCCGGTGAAAGGTGAGGCCGTCATAAAAACCCTCGCGGGTCAGCTCCTTGATGCGCGCAACATGAGCGGGAGCGAAGTCGGGCCTAAGCTCGATCACCACCGTGCCCGCAGGCAGGTACATATAAAGAGTGTTCTCGGGGTCGAGCGGGCGCCAGTCGGCGTCGGTCGCGCGCTCGATCACCTCTTTCGCGGTCGGCCCCTTGTCTTCCTCGTCGTCGGCCGCAAACGCCGCCGGCGCCGCTAGAGCGATGGCCGCGACCGCCCATGCCATTGATTTTAAATGCATATAAACTCCTTACCGGGGCCCGCCAGCATGTTTCCGGTCATCATATAGGCCGTTCTGCGGGAAAATGCGACCGCGCCTCATTTCGAGAATTTCGCCCGCAGCGCCGCGGCGGCGTGGTCCGGCACGAAGGAGGAGATGTCGCCGTCAAGACGGGCGATCTCCTTGACGAGGCGCGAGGCGATGGACTGGTAGCGCGCGTCGGCCATGAGGAAGACGGTTTCGATCTCGTCATTCAAGGCCTGGTTCATGCCGACCATCTGGAACTCATATTCGAAGTCGGAGACCGCCCGGAGGCCGCGCACGATGATGTTCGCTTTCACCTCTTCGGCGAATTTCATCAGCAACGTTTCGAACGGCTTGACGGTGATCGGCACGCCGCTCGCTTTGGAGATGCGCGCCATCTCCTGTTCGACCATGGCGACGCGCTCCTCGAGAGAAAAAAGCGGGCTCTTGTCGCGGTTGATGGCGACGCCGATCACAAGCTCGTCGACGAGCTTCACCGCGCGTTCGACAATATCCACATGACCGAGCGTCAGCGGATCGAACGTGCCGGGATAAAGGCCGATGAGCTTGGTCATGATCGTGAACTTTCCTTAGGCGGTCTCAACGGGCCCGCCGCGCCATGTCGGCATGGGGGCCCTCCCTGTCGCAACATCGAGCGCTGCTTTGGCCAGGAGCCGGGTCGAATCGAGCGTCGGCAGCGCGGTTCTCACGCTGTCGAGCAGGATCGGAATTTCGGTGCAGACCATGGCGACGCCGTCGCATCCCTCATCGGCGAGTTTTTCGATGACGCCGGCGTAAAACGCCTTCGATGAATCGAGAAACTTGCCGCGCACCAGTTCTTCAAACACCACCCGGTCGATCTCGGCGCGGTCTTTGTCATCGGGGATGGCGCGTTCGATGCCTTGCGCCGCCAGCGCGCGCTTATAGGCCGGACCTTCCATGGTGAAGCGCGTGCCAAGAACGCCGACCTTTTTCATGCCTTGTTTCTTTGCTTCCGCCGCGACCACGTCGGCGATGTTGAGCCCCGGAATCACAAAATCCGGCCCCTCATGCTCCAGCGCGATATGGCTCGTATTGTCGGCGCAGGCGAAAAAATCTGCTCCGGCCCCGGCGAGGTTCAAGATCGACTGGGCGTGGATATTGCGGATGAAGTCGTGATCCCCCTTGTCCCACGCGTCCATGGATTGGCCGAAGGCGATGCAGTCGACGGTGACGTCGGGATGCATGTCCGGCCCCAGACGCTTGCCGCCTTCATGGCAGAAGGTCGTGAAGCAGAGCGCGGCGCCTTCAGCGCTGTGGGCGAGAATGCCGAAATGTTTCAGCCCATCGCTCACGCTTCGCCGTCTTCCCCGTCTTCTTCTTCGCCGTCCTCCTCATCCACATCCTCGATGCGGCCGACGGAGACGACTTTTTCGTCGTCGCGCGTGCGGAAGATGGTGACGCCTTGCGTATTGCGCCCGGCGATGCGGATGTCGTTCACCGGCGTGCGGATCAGCTGGCCGCGATCGGTGACGAGCATGATCTGGTCGGTGTCTTCGACGGCGAAGGCCGCAACCACGGGCCCGTTCCGGTCCGTCGTCTGAATCGCGATGATGCCTTTGCCGCCGCGCCCCGAGGTCCGGTATTCGTAAGACGAGGTGCGCTTGCCGTAGCCGTGTTCGGTGACGGTGAGGACGAACTGCTCGTTGGCGCCGAGTTCGGCGACGCGCTCCGGGCTGATCGCCACATCCGCGACATCCGAATCTTCCGGATCTTCCGCATCGGTCTCGCCCACGGCGCGGCGCATGGCGGCGGCGTGTTTAAGATAAGCCCGCGCTTCTTCGGACGTCGTCTCCACATGGCGCAGGATCGCCATGGAGATGACGTGATTGCCCTTGTCGAGCCGGATGCCTCTGACGCCGGTCGAGGTGCGGCCGGCGAAGACGCGCACCGTATCCACAGGGAAACGAATGCACATGCCCGATGCGGAGGTCAAAAGCACGTCCTCATCCTCGCGGCAGACCTTGACGCCCACAAGCCGGTCGCCTTCGTCGAGCTTCATGGCGATCTTGCCGTTGCGGTTGATGCGCTGGAAGTCCGACAGCTTGTTGCGCCGGACATTGCCCGACTTGGTGGCGAACATGACGTGCAGCTGCTCCCAGGCGTCTTCGTCTTCGGGCAGCGGCAGGATATTCGTCACGCGCTCGTCGGGCCCGAGCGGCAGCAAGTTCACAAACGCCTTGCCGCGCGATGACGGCGCGCCTTCCGGCAGGCGCCAGAGCTTCAGCTTGTAGGCCATGCCCGTGGACGTAAAGAACAGGAGCGGCGTGTGGGTGTTGCCGACAAAAAGCTGGTTGACGAAATCCTCGTCCTTGAACTTCATGCCGGCGCGGCCCTTGCCGCCGCGTTTTTGCGCGCGATAGGTCGACAAGGGCGTGCGCTTCACATAGCCCGCATGGGTGACCGTGACGACCATGTCTTCCTGGGCGATCAGGTCTTCGTCCTCGACCTCGCCTTCGGCCTCGATAAACTCGGTCTTGCGCGGCGTCGCGAATTCATCGCGCACGGCGGAGAGTTCGTCTTTGACGATCGTCAGCACGCGGTCGCGATTGCGCAGAATGTCGAGATAGTCGGCGATCTTTTCGGCAAGCCCGGTCAACTCGTCGCCGATCTCGTCGCGTCCCAGCGCCGTCAGGCGCTGCAGCCTGAGATCGAGGATCGCTTTCGCCTGCTCCTCCGAAAGCTTCAGCGTATTGCCGTCGCTCATGAGGTGGCGCGGATCGGCGACCAGCAGCACCAGCGGGGCGAGGTCCTTCGCCGGCCAGTCGCGCGCCATCAACTGCTCTTTCGCGGTCGCCGGATCCGGCGCATTGCGGATCAGCGCCACGACTTCGTCGATATTGGCGACGGCGATGGCGAGACCGACCAGGATATGCGCCCGGTCGCGGGCCTTGTTGAGTTCGAATTTCGTGCGGCGCGTGATCACTTCCTCGCGGAAGTCGATGAACGCCGTGAGCACGTCGCGCAGCGACAATTGCTGCGGCTTGCCGCCATTCAGGGCCAGCATGTTGACGCCGAAACTCGTCTGCAGTTGCGAGTGGCGGTAAAGCTGGTTCAAAACGACGTCGGGCGAGGCGTCGCGGCGCAGTTCGACGACGACGCGAATGCCCTGACGGCTCGACTCGTCGCGAATGTCGGCGATGCCTTCGATCTTTTTCTCGCGCACCAGATCGGCGATGCGCTGGACCATCATCGCCTTGTTCACCTGATAGGGAATTTCCGTGATGATGATCCCGTAGCGGTCCTTGCGGACCTCTTCGATGGTCGCGCGCCCGCGCATGACGACAGAGCCGCGCCCGAGCAAAAGCCCCGCCTTCGAACCGGCGCGGCCGAGGATCATGCCCCCGGTGGGGAAGTCCGGACCCGGCACGATCTCGATCAGCTCTTCGTCGGAAATGCCGGGATTGTCGATCATAGCCATGGTCGCGTCGACCACTTCGCCGAGATTGTGCGGCGGAATGTTCGTCGCCATGCCGACGGCGATGCCGCCGGCGCCGTTGACCAGGAGATTGGGATAGCGCGCCGGCAGAACCGTCGGTTCTTCGCGCTCGTTCGAATAGTTCGGAATGTAGTCGACCGTGTCTTTCTCGATGTCTTCGAGAAGCGACTGCGCGACTTTTTCAAGACGGCATTCCGTATAACGATAAGCCGCGGGCGGATCGCCGTCGATGGAGCCGAAATTGCCCTGCCCGTCGATCAGCGGCAGGCGCATGGAGAAATCCTGCGCCATGCGGACAAGCGAATCGTAGACCGCCATGTCGCCATGGGGGTGATAGCGGCCCATGACGTCCCCGACCACGGTGGCGCATTTGCGGTACGGCTTGTTATGCAGCATGCCGTTTTCGTGCATGGTGTAGAGAATGCGCCGGTGCACGGGCTTCAACCCGTCGCGCGCGTCGGGAATCGCGCGCGAGACAATGACGCTCATCGCATAGTCGAGATAGGACTTGCGCATCTCGTCTTCGATCGAAATGACCGAGACGCCGTCATGCTGGATCGGGGTCGGCTCGTCGGAATTATCGGGGGTTTCGCCGTTGTCTTCGGCCACGGAATCTATCCTTTGGAATCAGTCGGAAAAGAAGGGTTTGGCATAGCATCCGCGCCCCGCCAAGGCCATGGTTTTGCGACATTTATGTGAAAAATCGGCCTCTGCGCAGCGACCTATAATTTTCCGTCACAAACCCCGTTTAGGAGGACTGTTTTTGTCACTTTTCGGGGGGTTTTCTCATGTTCCGATCCGCGCTTTTCGTTTCAACCGCCTTGGCCGCGCTGGGATTTTCCACATCCGCGGCCTTCGCCGACTGCACGCCGGACAGCCCGGGCGGCGGCGACACGGTGACTTGCGCGAGCGACGACGCGGACGGGCTTGAAGACGGCAGCGACAATGTCACGGTCAATATCAATGCCGGCGTCACTGTCTCCAATCCCGGCGGCGACGCCATCAAGCTCAAGGGCGACGCCAATATCATCAATAATGACGGCGCCCTCGACGGCGACGATGAAGGCGTCCAGATCGAGGGCGCGAACAGCGAAGTCCGCAACAACAGCGGCGCCTCCATCGCGGGCGGCGACCGCGGCGTCCAGATCGAAGGCGACGGCACGATCCTGACCAACGCCGCAGGCGCGACGATCACCGGCGGCGACCGCGGCGTCGAAGCCGAAGATGCGGACAATGTCGAAATCTACAATTCCGGCCTGATCGAGGGCGAAGACAAGGACGGCGTGCGCGCCGGCTCCGGCGCAATCATCCAGAACAACGCCGGCGCGACGATCCTCGCCGGCGATGACGGCGTCCAGATCGCCGGCGACGGCGCGACAATCACCAATAACGGAACCATCTCGGCGCTTGTGGATCAGGGATCGGGCGGCTCCAGCGAAGGGATCACCGGCGATGACGACATCACGCTGATCAACCATGGCACGCTGGAAGCCGATGACGACGCATTCCAGACCCAGCTCAACGCGAACGTCACCAATACGGGAACGATCCGCTCCATCAACAATGACGGGATCGACATCGATACCGGCGCCATCGTCAATTCCGGAACCATCATCGCCGAAGGCGTCGAGGACGGCGTCGATTACGATGCAGGCGTCGATCCCATATCCATCTCCACCATCGACAACCAGGCGGGCGGCGTCGTCGGCGTCAATGTGGACGCGGGCAACGATGCGCGCCAGTTCGTCACCAATGCCGGAACCATCACCGGCACGGGCGGCACGGCGCTGTTCCTCGAAGAAGGCGAAGACAGCCTGACCATGCTCGGAACCGGCGTCATCAACGGCGTCGCCGATCTCGGCGAGGACGACGACCTCCTGACCGTCATGGGCCCGCAACTGGCGGCGGTCGGCGGCGGAAACCTGTTCGACGGCGGAGCGGATATCGACACCATCGCTTTCGACGAGATCGCGTCGGACGATCTCATTTCACTGACCGTCGCGTCCCTCGCCTCGACCCTGACCTTCCGCAATTCGGACGATACGGTCAGCACGCTGCTCTTCGCGAATTTCGAGTATTTCAGCCTGACGGACGGGATTTTCAGCGTTGAGGAGTTCGCCTCGGCCGTGCCGGTCCCGGCGGCGGGCTTCCTGTTCGCGGGCGGGCTCGGCCTGTTCGGCTTCCTGCGCCGGCGGGCCCGTCCCAAAGTCTGATCGGGGCCCGTTCGAGAAACGGTCCGCGTCTGCGTCAAGATGCGGCTGCAACGAGTTTATTCCTAGGCGTGTCTGCTATAGTGTCATCAGCAGAAAGCCTAGGAGCACCTCATGACCTCGGCATCAAAAATTGCAGGAATATCAGCAGCTTCGGCTATAATCCTCGCTGCTTGCGGAAATCCGGGCGAGACCGGATCGGCCCAGGCCGCAGAAACCGACCCGGAAAAAGCCGCTGTTTCACTCGCCGGCTGGGGCGACGCTTCGGCCGCGTTCGTCAATACGGACGGCGAAAAGGCCGGCGACGTCGCTTTCAAGCAAACGCCTCATAGCGGCGTTCTCGTCCGGGTGTCGCTTTCCGGCCTCTCCGAAGGCTGGCACGGCGTTCACCTGCACCAAGTCGGCGATTGCAGCGATGGCGCCGAAGGCTTCAAGGCCTCGGGAAGCCATATCGATCCGGAAGACAAAGCGCACGGCCTTTTGAATCCCGACGGGCCCGAAGCGGCCGACATGCCGAACATCTATGCGGGCGCGGACGGCCTCGCCGTCGCGTCCATTCTCAATCCAATGGTTTCGATGGATTCCGGCGGGCCGCTTGCCGACGAAGACGGCTTTGCAGTCATCGTGCATGCGAATCCGGACGATCACATGGCGCAGCCGATCGGCGGCGCCGGGTCGAGGGTCGCCTGCGCGGCGGTCGCGCTCGGGGAATAAAACAGGTTTCGTGGCGTAAGGGGGGAACCAAAAAATGAGAAACATCGACAGGCGCGCGGTGCTGGCGGGCGGAACGGCGCTCGGCGCCGGCGCGTTTTTGCCGGCCCGCGCTTTCGCGGATGGCGGGCCCATGGGCGCCTGGACGCCGCTCGCCCACATGCCGTTTCCGGTGCAGGAGATTTATCCCGCGCCCTTCCGCAAGTCCTCCGATCCCGGCACGTCGTTGAAACCGAAACCCCTCGACCTTCTTGTCAACGCCGGCGGCCTGACGCCCGACGGCGCGTTCAACGTTACGCCGAAAGTCACGTTTTACGATCCGGCTTATGACGCCTGGGGGTTCGCGACCTTCCTGCCCGAGCCGCGCCATCATCTCGCGCTCGTCAATAATAACGGCTTTCTTTACGGCGTCGGCGGCTTCGCCCGGGACCGTAATGGCGGCTGGCAGATGCGCGCGAACAACTGGCGGCTGACCGAGCTTGACGGCGACTGGAAAGAGATGGCGCCCCTGCCCCATCCGCAAGCGGAAAGCGTGACGCAATCCCTGAACGGCTTCATTCACATGGCGGGCGGACGCGCGCCGGCGGGCAGCCACAACACCGAATGGGCCGATCATATCGATACGGACGAGCACTGGTATTACGACCCGCGCGATAATCGCTGGCGGTCTCTCGCGCCCATGCTGACGCCGCGCAACTCCGCCGCCGGCGCCGTCGTCAACGGCGTGCTCTATGTCATCGGCGGACGCACCGTGAGCGACGGCAATCTGAACGCCGTCGAAGTCTACGATCCGCTTTCCGACCGCTGGGAACAGGCGCGGCCCATGCCGAAGCGCCAGGGAGGGCTCGCGGCGGCGGTCTTGAACGGCAAGATTTATGTGTTCGGCGGCGAATATTTCGACCCGCGTCCCGGCGGCGTTTTCGCGGAAAGCTGGGAATATGATCCCGACAAGGACGAATGGCGCGCCGTCGCGGCGATGCCGCATCCGCGTCACGGTCTTGGCGCGGTGAAACTCGGCGAAGCGATCTATGTTCTCGGCGGCGCCGCGAAACCGAGCGGCGAAGAAACCAGCGCCGCCCTCGACAAGTTCGAGATTTAGGCGGCCGTCCAAATAGGGAAGGAGTTCCTCATGCGCTCGGTCGTCCTTCTCTTCATTGCCTTCTTCGTCGCGCTTATCTTCGGCTTTTTGCCAAGACCGCTGATCACGCCGGACTGGCGCGCGCCCTATGAAAAAGCGCTCGCCGCTGAGAATTGCGAGGCCCTCCGCCGGGCGTTTGGCATTCAAAGGATCACGGACAATCTGCCTGGGTGGATTGAAATACAACTCACATTAGAGCGAAAGGAACTATGCGGCGCAAAACGAAACCCTGATACGGGTTATGAGTTAAACGAAATAGATTTATATGGATCCTCAAATTTCTTTCAGCGCGCGCGCGCAAGTTCATATCTGTGGCCGCGCATTGAACTTTTGCTGAAAAAAGAGCCGCATACAGAAAACCCTATAATAAAAGCATCGATGAAACGCGCCAGATCCGTCCGGCTTCGATGCCGCGGGCATATGTGGCCGGCGCTTTCCTATCCGGATTACCGCCTCATGGCCTATGCGCTCGATCATGACGACTTGAGCCTGGACGAGATTAACCAGATCGCCATGGACCAAACGACAGCTTGCGCCTCCATGCTGTTGGGCGAATCCGTGCTCATGCTCAATGCATCGAAAACCGCTGAAGATTACGCAGTCGCCTTGTCTCACGGCGCCAGCTTCGCCCGTTTAGCCTATGCGGCGCCTGAAATGTTTAGCGAGATGATACGCATCACAAATGCGCTTCCCGACACAATCAAAGAGGACAATGATTTCAGCGTCGGCTTTATTCTCGAATACAGCCTCACACGGGATTTTTTACAAGCCGAGATCGGATGCAAGACTGCGTATGAAAACACCCTCGCCGGCGCGATCGCATGCGCCAATGTCGCTGCTGAAAAAATCGGGGAACGGCCGCTAACAGCGGCTTACGCCTATTATTACGCGCTCAGAGCGAAGCGCCTTGGATGGGAAGATGTCGCCAATGCAGAGAAAGCGGCGCAAGGCGTGCTCACGCCTGACTGCCTCGCCGCCATCGCGACGCTCGAAGAAGCTCATACCCGTGAAAGCCTGGATCACCGGCAGTATCTGACCCTAAATCAGCCCTATGAGCTGAGAAGGCTCCCTGCCTGTGACAATCTTCAGCCCGATTCGCCGGATTGATAACGCCGCAGCGGCGCACGCAACCGTCATGTTGGCTTTGAGCGGTTAACCTCTCCCGCAGGACGCGTAAAACCGCTTCTCCTCCCATGCTTGCTGGCTTTTCTCAGGAGAAAGTCAAGATATAGAACATGGTAGTTAACTGCGCCCGCCTGCGCCGCGCGGATTGCTGATTGCTGATTGCTGAAAAAGCAAAGACCCGCCCGCAGCGCGGAAGCGTAAATAGGGAAGGCATGTTCCAGCAGGCTCTCGACATGCCGCCGGTTCCGGACACCAACCGCTACATCGCTTTCGCCCTGCCAAAGGAAGACATCGAATAAGCGATCAAACTTCAGGGCCGGGCGTTTGCCCGGTCTGACCGCGAGACGGATCACCGGCTCATGGCGATGATCAGCCCCATGCCGGCGCCGGCGATGAGGACGGCCGACGGCACAAGCAGGATTTGCAGCATCGCTTCGCGTCCTGAAACGACGCCGGTCCAGGTTTCGAACGGTTCTTTCAGGAACGCCGCAAAAGATTTTTCCTGAACCGGGTCCACGCGCCCGCCGACGCGGCTCAACATGAAAGGCGTTCCCATATAAGCGGCGAGATAAACGGCGCTGATCGCCACCATGAACAGCGCTTCTTTGTCGCCCGCAAAAGTCAGCCAGAAAACCGCGAGCAGCGCCGCATAGATCAGCGCGAGCGCCTTGAAGACGCCGCCGTGAAGGCTCGTATTCGCCTGTTCTATTTTGACAAGGGTTAAGGCCGGCGCGGCCCGCTCTTTTAGCGCCGACTCGATTTCAGCCTCTAAAATCTGCGTTTCCATCACTTCCGCCGGATATCCCATGACCGTCATCCTTTTCATGTATATAAGATACATCTTTTATATTGCATTCCCGGCCGATATCCAATATATAAGATACATCTTTTAGGAGCGACCATGCGTCTCAATCTTCAAACCGACTACGCCTTGCGCATGCTGATGCATCTCGCCGTCAACCAGGACCGGCTGTGCACCATTGCGGACATCGCCGAGCGCTACGGAATTTCGAAAAACCATCTGATGAAAGTCGCGCATCTTCTGGGGCGGGACGGCTTCATCGAAACGGTGCGCGGGCGCGCCGGCGGATTGCGGCTTGCGCGCCCCGCGTCCGAGATCAATGTGGGCGACATCGTCCGCCGCATGGAGGCGGATTTCGCCGTCGTCGAATGTTTCGCGGGCGGCGCCGGCGAATGCGCCATCACCCCCGCCTGCCGGCTGAAATCGGTATTGAAAGAAGCCCTGGAGGCGTTTTTGACGGCGCTCGACGCCTACACGCTCGACGATCTCGTGAGACGCAATCCGCGCCTGCGCGACTTGCTTGCAGAGGAGGCCGCCTGATGGAGACCCGCATCCGCACCGCCGACGAACGCCGCCGGGAGATCGAGGCGGCCGCCGTGAAAATGGGAATCGACGAAGCCTACATCTCGGTTCTCGTCGACACATTCTATGGAAAAGTCCGCGCCCACCCCGTGCTCGGGCCGGTCTTCGCCGAAAAAATCAGCGACTGGGGCCCGCATCTTGCGAAAATGAAGGATTTCTGGGCGTCGGTGGCGCTGAACGCTGGGCGTTATTCGGGCAAGCCGGTCCCGAAACACGCGGCTCTGACCTCGGTTCAGGAACGGCATTTCGACATCTGGCTCGGGCTTTTCCGCGAGACGCTCGACGAGACCGCGCCGACGCCGCAAGCCGCCGATTATTTCATGGAGCGCGCGATGCGCATCGCAGAGAGCCTGAAACTCGCAATGTTCGGCCTGCCTGGACTTCGCGCGCCGGCGCAAGCGGAGACCTGATTTTGCGTGAAGACCTGCCAGACGGTCTCGTCAATTATGGCGGCACGCCGGTTTTTACCGAAAAGACCGTGCCGGCGAAACTGACCCGCGCCCACGACACCAAGCCCGGCGTGTGGGGCAAGCTAGTCGTCATCGACGGCGCGCTCGATTATGTCATCCCGGGCCCGCCGGAAGAACGAATGCGCATCGAGGGCGGCGATTTCGCAATCATCGAACCGGAAATCGAACACTATGTGACGCCGCGCGGCGCCGTGAGCTTCCGCGTCGATTTCTATCGCGCCGCTCGGTAGCGTCTCAGTTTGCCTTCGCCCTTCGAGACAGCCCCGCTCCTTCATCCTGAGGAGCAAGCCGCAGGCTTGCGTCTCGAAGGACGAAGGAGCGGGGCCTCCTCAGGATGAACGCAAACTGAGACGCTACCCGCCGCTCAAACCGATTGACGCTTTGCGATCATAGCGGCAAAAGCCGCCTCATGACCTTTCTCGTCACCGGCTCCTCCGGCCATCTCGGCGAAGCGCTCTGCCGCACGCTCAAGGCGCAGGGGCGCGGCTATGCGAGCGCCGACATCAAGCCCGGCCCTTACACGACGCATCAGGGCGACCTCGCCGATCCCGATTTCACTACGCGCATCATGAAAGGCGTCAGCGGGGTTCTCCACGCGGCGACGCTGCACAAGCCCCATGTGGTCACGCACAGCTTTCAGCAATTCGTCGATGCGAACGTCACCGGCACGCTCAATCTCCTGGAAGCGGCGGCGCGCGAAGGCGTTGAAAGCTTTATCTTCACCAGCACCACCAGCACCTTCGGCGAAGCCATGCGCCCGTCTAAAGGATCGCCGGCGGTGCTGGTGACCGAAGATCTCGCCCCGATTCCGAAAAACATCTATGGCGTCACCAAGCTCGCGGCGGAAAATCTCTGCCGGCTTGTTCACAAGAAACACAAACTCCCCTGCCTCGTGCTCCGGACCTCGCGTTTCTTCCCCGAAGAAGACGACAGCGCGGCGATCCGCAATGGCTATGACGATCTCAACGCCAAGGTGAACGAGCTTCTCTATCGCCGCGCCGACATCGAAGACATCGTATCGGCGCATATGCTGGCGCTGGACCGCGCGCCGGAGATCGGTTTCGCCCGCTACATCATCTCGGCGACGACGCCTTTTAGGGCGGACGACCTAGAAGAACTCGGTCGCGACGCGCCCGCGGTTCTGAAACGCTATGTGGATTATGAAGCGGACTATGCGCGGCGCGGCTGGCGCATGTTCGATACGCTCGACCGGCTCTATGTGAACGATCTGGCGCGAAAAGAGCTTGGATGGAAGCCGAAAACCGACTTTTCAGCCGCGCTCGACCGGATGAAACGCGGCGAAAGCCCGTTCAGCGCCCTCGCCGGCGCCATCGGCAAGAAGGGCTATCACGACGAGGTTTTCGAAAACGGCCCGTTTCCCGTGGATGAATAATCAGTGCCGATCCACCGGCAGGCAGTCGGCGTAAACCGGATGGCCCACGACCTGGCGGCTCATCCAGTCTTCGCCGGCGGCGATGCAGTCTTCTTTATTGTCATAAACGCCGATGATTTCCGGCTCGCCTGTCGGTCCGGGGGACAAATACCCTTGAGCCGTCCATTCATAGATCTCAGGCTGGGTTGCGCAGGCGGATGCAGCAACAGCGAAAATGATTATTGCAACGCAAAATGATTTTGATTTCATAAGACCTCTCCCCGATCCGGAAATATCGATCGTAAGCGAGGCTGAAAAAGGGCGCAAAAGCGAAATCGCCGCCCCAAAATGCTTTTCTTGTGGAAAACCACTTCAAACGCTTCCTGAAAGATGGAATTTTTTTTGAAGATTGCGCCTCAGGGCTGCGAAAAATCGGGCGGAGCGGCGAAAAAAACGGCCCGGCGCCGTAACGATCCCCAAAAGTAAAGCCCCGGCGATGATACGCGCCGGGGCTTTGAGCGAATAACAACCGTTTAGACAGCTGAATTCTGATTTGGACGAATGCTTTGCGCATTCCGTATTCTGTTTGCGGAGCGCCCCCGCATGTCATCGGCCCGCTACTTTGAACGCCGGCCCGATGAAAAGCCCCTCTTTTGCGCTTCCTCGTGCTTCAAAACACGGTCCTGCGCGAGCGGCTATGCAACAAAACGCTTATAAATCAAGCGCTTCGCGCATTCAAACCCAAGCCGTTAGCGACGCTTGCGCTTCGTGGTTTTGCGCTTGGTCGTCTTGCGCTTCGCCGTTTTGCGCTTAGCAGGCGCTTTGCGCTTCGCGGTTTTGCGCTTGGTCGCTTTTTTCTTGGTGGTTTTGCGCTTGGCTGTCTTGCGCTTCGCGGTTTTACGCTTGGCAGCCTTTTTCTTGGTCGCCTTGCGCTTCGTCGCTTTACGCTTCGTAGCCTTTTTCTTTGCGGTGGTTTTCCGCTTTACAGCCTTGCGCTTGGTCGTCTTGCGCTTGGTTGCTTTCTTCTTTGTGGCCTTGCGCTTGGTGGTTTTGCGCTTAGCAGCCTTGCGTTTTGTCGTCTTACGCTTGGCCGGGGCCTTTCTTGTCGTCTTACGCTTTACAGTTTTTCTTTTCGCGGTTTTTTTCGCCGCTTTTCTCTTGGTCGTTTTTCTTTTGACCGCCATGGTTCACCTCCGAATCATGTGTCGAAAGCGGAAACATAACGCAATTTACTAAAAAAGTATTGTATGCACGCTTTGTTATAGGCGTGCAGCAGCATTTTTTTGCATTTTTTGATTCGTTTTCGCGTTTTACAGCGCGATTAAAACGGAATGTCGTCGTCTAACTCGTAACTTTGTCCGCCTGAAGACCCTCCTCGTTCGGACATTCCGCCCCCATCGCGATTTGAGTCGCGGTCAAAACCGCCGCCGCCGCTTCTTCCGTCGAGCATGGTGAGGTTCGAGTTGAACCCTTGCAGCACAACTTCCGTCGTATAGCGGTCATTGCCGTCCTGGCCCTGCCATTTGCGCGTTTGCAGCTGGCCTTCGATGTAAACTTTCGATCCTTTGCGCAGATATTGCTCTGCAACACGCGCGAGACCTTCATTGAAGATAACAACGCGATGCCATTCGGTTTTTTCGCGCCGTTCGCCGGTGTTTTTGTCTTTCCAGCTGTCCGATGTGGCGACGGAAAGATTTGCGATGCTCTTTCCGTCTTTCGTCTGGCGAATTTCCGGATCGGCGCCCAAATTGCCGACGAGGATGACTTTGTTGATGCTGCCTGCCATGAAATTCTCCTGAAATCTCGCTTTAGAGAGCTAATCGCGCGGATTCGGCGCCGGCTCAATAAATCGTTCTCCCCAATCGGGCGCCTTGCGAACTTGCAAATGTTCACACCTTGTTCTTGCTGTCAACGTCGATATATAGAAACGCTGAGCATCAAGGTTCCACAACGCCCCTATATATAAAGAGGCTCCGCCTTTCTTATGAGTTTGAAATCGATCCGCGTCGCCGGCGCGCGCGAGCACAATCTGAAGAACGTCACGCTGGAATTTCCGCGCGACGAATTGATCGTGATGACGGGGCTGTCCGGCTCCGGCAAGTCGTCGCTCGCCTTCGACACCATCTACGCCGAGGGTCAGCGGCGTTATGTGGAAAGTCTTTCCGCATATGCGCGCCAGTTCCTGGAGCTGATGCAAAAGCCGGATGTGGACCAGATCGACGGACTTTCGCCCGCGATTTCCATCGAACAGAAGACCACATCGCGCAATCCGCGCTCCACCGTGGGCACGGTGACCGAGATCTACGACTATATGCGCCTTCTCTGGGCGCGCATCGGCGTTCCCTATTCGCCCGCGACGGGCGAGCCGATCTCCTCACAAACTGTTACAGAAATGGTCGACCGGTTGATGGACGAAGGCGACGGCGCGCGCTTTTACCTGCTCGCGCCGATCATTCGCGGCCGCAAGGGCGAATATAAGAAGGAATTCGCCGAGCTTCAGAAAAAAGGCTTCCAGCGCGTGAAGGTCGACGGCGAGTATTACGAAATCGCCGACGTTCCCGCCCTCAACAAGAAGCTGAAGCACGATATCGAGGTCGTGGTCGACCGCGTCGTCATTAAAGAGGGCCTGCAATCGCGCCTTGCGGAAAGCTTCGAAACCGCGCTCGAACTCGCCGACGGCATCGCCATTGCGGAGTCGGCCGATAAGAAAGACGCGAAAGGCGCGCCGCAGCGCAGCATTTTCTCCGCGAAATTCGCCTGCCCCGTCTCCGGCTTCACCATCGACGAGATCGAACCGCGGCTTTTCTCCTTCAACGCGCCGGCGGGCGCCTGCCCCCAATGCGACGGGCTCGGCACGGAAATGATCTTCGACGAGGAGCTCGTGGTGCCCGACGGGTCGCTCGCCTTGAACAACGGCGCGATCGCACCCTGGTCCAAGGGCACCTCGCCTTATTATGCGCAGACGCTGCAGGCGCTGGCCCGCCATTACAAATTCAAGGTGACTGTGCCCTGGGACGAGCTTTCCGAAGAGGCGCAGGAGGTCGTCCTCTGGGGCACCGACGAAGAGGAAGTGAAGTTCATCTACGCCGACGGCGCGCGCAAATTCGAGACGGTGAAGCCCTTCGAAGGCGTCATCCCCAATCTCGACCGGCGCTGGCGCGAGACCGACTCGGCCTGGGTGCGCGAGGAGCTGTCGCGCTTCCAGTCCGTCACCCATTGCGAGGCCTGCAACGGCATGCGCCTCAAACCCGAAGCCCTCGCGGTGAAAGTGGGCGGGCTTTCCATCTCCGAAGCGACGGAATTTTCCATCAGGCGCGCGGGCGAATGGTTCGAGGCGCTGGAGAAAAAGCTCACCAAGAAGGAAACGGAGATCGCCGTGCGGGTCCTCAAAGAGATCCGCGAGCGCCTGACCTTTCTCAATAATGTGGGGCTCGACTATCTGACCCTGAGCCGCGCCTCGGGCACGCTGTCGGGCGGCGAGTCCCAGCGCATCCGCCTCGCCTCGCAGATCGGCTCGGGGCTCACCGGAGTCTTATATGTGCTGGACGAGCCCTCCATCGGCCTTCACCAGCGCGACAACGCCCGGCTTCTCGAAACGCTGATGCGCCTGCGCGACCTCGGCAACACGGTGATCGTCGTCGAGCATGACGAAGACGCGATCCGCGCCGCCGACCATATTGTCGATATCGGCCCGGGCGCCGGGGTTCATGGCGGCGAGATCGTCGCGCAAGGGTCCGTCAAGGACATCATGAACGAGAAAGCCTCGCTCACCGGCGATTATCTCGCCGGGCGGCGCGAGGTCCCCGTTCCCGCCGAGCGCCGGCCTTTCGTCAAGAAGAAGACGATCAAGGTCAAAGGCGCGAAGGCCAACAACCTCAAGAATGTCACGGCGGAAGTGCCCGTGGGCCTCCTCACTTGCGTCACCGGCGTTTCCGGCGGCGGCAAGTCGACGCTTGTGATCGAGACTCTCTACAAGGCCGCGGCGCGCCGTCTTTATAATAGTAAGGATGCGCCCGCCGAGCATGACAAGATCACCGGGCTCGAACATTTCGACAAGGTGATCGACATCGACCAGTCGCCCATCGGCCGCACGCCGCGCTCGAACCCCGCGACCTATACGGGCGCTTTCACGCCGATCCGCGACTGGTTCGCAGGGCTCCCCGAGTCGAAAGCGCGCGGCTACAAGCCCGGGCGCTTCTCCTTCAACGTCAAGGGCGGGCGCTGTGAGGCGTGCCAGGGCGACGGCGTCATCAAGATCGAGATGCACTTCCTGCCCGACGTCTATGTCACCTGCGACGTCTGCAAGGGCGCGCGCTATAACCGCGAAACCCTCGAAGTGAAGTTCAAGGGCAAGTCCATCGCCGACGTGCTCGACATGACGGTTGAGGAAGGCGCCGAGTTCTTCAAGGCCGTGCCCTCGATCCGCGAGAAGATGGAGACGCTGAACCGCGTCGGCTTGTCTTACGTGAAGATCGGCCAGCAGGCGACGACCCTTTCCGGCGGCGAGGCGCAGCGCGTGAAGCTGTCGAAGGAATTGTCGAAGCGCGCCACCGGACGCACATTATATATACTGGACGAACCGACCACCGGCCTTCATTTCGAGGACGTCAGGAAGCTCATGGAAGTCATCCAGGAGCTCACCGACGGCGGCAACACCGTCGTCGTCATCGAACACAATCTCGACGTCATCAAACAGGCCGACTGGATCCTCGACCTCGGCCCCGAAGGCGGCGACGGCGGCGGCGAAATCGTCGCCGCCGGCACGCCCGAAGACGTCGCAGAGACGCAAGGCAGCTATACCGGCAAATTCCTGAAGCCGCTTCTTAGCAAGAAGAGCTCAAAAGCCCCGGCGAAATCCGCCGCCGCGAAGCGGAAGAGCGCGACGAAGAAAAAGGCGGTGAAACGCAAGGTGGCTTAGATAAGCTCAAATTACTTATGGGCTGGCATGTAACTGCCTTTTAACTTCCTCAAGGAATTCTGTTCTACATGCTTCAAGATAGTCCATGTTCTTCTCGAAACGAACTTTTCCACCATCAACAAACACTTTTACCGGGCTATTTCTTGACTTTGTATGGCACACAGAAGTGAGCAGTACATATCGCAGCTCATTAAGACGAATATAAAAATGATTGCAATTCCACTCTGCAAGATAATCTATTTCTGCAGACTCAATAGCATCTTCTTGTTTTGGTACAAATCCTAAGCGACGAACTAGCGGTTGGACAGGATACCTTTTTTCCAACAAAAGGTGACTTTCGTTTTGTTCCAACGAATCTGAAATAAGAAGTCGGTTAATAATCAGGTCGTCATTTTTATAGTTGCATTTTGTGACCCCATTCCAAAGGATTGGGGGCTTGGACAGATCGTTCACATCAAAATACCAACAGAAATGGACGACATCATCGATCTTTGTCATACCCGTTTCATTTCCAGCATACGCAACTTCAAAACCGCCGCCGTAATAACTGAAAAGTGTATCACCTGATACTAATTCCAAAGCCAACAAACGCCACGCGGTCCCAGCAGGATCAAGAAGATCTTGTGGGTACCTATTTGGATTATGCCTTTGACGTGACCCGATGCTAAAATTCATCAAATGTTCGTAATACTGAAATTGCCCTGAGCCTGCATATATGAATTCATCATACCCTGGCACGTCAAACATGTGGGCATTTTGAAAAAATGCAGCCACCACACCATTAGACATTCGCAGCATGCCAATAAGAGATACTTTATCCTCTATGACATCGCTATGTTTATCTAAGATTTTTCGAATTAGGTCATACGATAAATCTGAATCTGCCGTTTCATCTCGCAAAATTCTGAGAATTATTCGTGCACGAATGTAATCACCTGACCAAGCGATAACAAGATTTTCAGATAGTATATTTATTTTCTGGGCAAGTCCTACTTGGGTGGTTTTTTCTCGCCTGTTCCAGTTGACTATTCGATCAAAATGCCGCAGCTCGCCTAGCGTAGGCACGTCAACACTTGGAAGTTCAGAATTTTGCCTGGATAGCAATAAGTCACCGATTAATATTGGTGTGCCAGTTGGATTTATCGAGGCTATCAAGGTCATAAATTTTCTAACGCCTTGTATGAAAGCTCTATGTCTAGATAATAATCTGATTTTATTAGAACGTAGAGCAAGCTTATTTCAGTGTTTGATTCGAATCCAACTAAGGTTTGTATCCTATAACTTTGTGCCCTTTAGCACTTAGCAGCTTTCTGTCTCTATCTGGTTTATAGTCTCAATTTTTCGCGAAAACGTCTCTCACCGCATCCGCCGCGAGCACATCCAGCAAGCGTAGGGCGGGTTAGCGAAGCGTAACCCGCCATTCCTTGATGGACCCCACGGTTCCCGGATCAAGTCCGGGGCAAGCAAGCCGTGGCGAGGCGCCGGTGGGTATGTTGGACCCTCTGTTCGCCGACTCCCAGTTTGATGGAGCCCACGGTTCCCCGATCAAGTCCAGAACAGGTAACCCGCAGCGAGGCGCCGGTTGCTGAAGCTCGATCTCTCCCCCATCGACTCCCCACGCTTTAAGCGTGGGGTCCAGCGCCCGCCAGCAAGGTTCCCGCATCTTTTCTATAGGATGCGAAGGCCGAGGCATTGAGGATGGACTCCACAGGCAAGCCGTGGAGAGTCGCTTGAGGCAGTCTCTCATCTTTTTTCAAAACAAGGGCAGATCGTCCCAGTTCGGATTAACCGATTCAATGAGATCGATCTTCCATTTTCGCGGCCAGCGCTTCAGGCGTTTTTCATATGCGATGGCGGGCTCCATTTCGTCGAAACGTTCATACCAGACGAGGCGATTGCAGCCATATTTGGCGGCGAACCAGGAGCCGCGGCCCGTCTTGTGCGCGTCCATGCGCGCGACAAGATCAGCCGTTGAGCCCGCGTAAAGCGTTCCGTTCTTACGGTTCGCGAGCATATAGGCGGCTATGAAGTCAAAGCGGGGCATATCTTAGCGTATCATATGCGCATTGTCCCGCAGATGGACCCCACGGTCGAGCCGTGGGGAGTCGGTTGCGGCTGGCATCACCTTCCAAAATAGACTGCTTAAAAGAGTGGCAAGCCGCCTGATGTCAGCAAGCGTAGAGCGCAGCGATACCCGCCGCCCTCAAACACAAGGCGGGTTACGCCTTCGGCTGACCCGCCCTACGAACTACTTAATTGCCCACCAGCCACGCCCTCGCAGCATCCGCAACGACCACATCCAGCCCGACAAGAACGCCGAGCCCGATCGCGCCGCCGAGCGCGAATTGAAGGCGCGCGGTCCGCTCTTCGGGCAGGAACAGCGTGCTGATGAAAATCGCGCTGTAGATCACGGCGCCGAGCATCACCGCGACCATGGCCCCGGCGCGGGCGCCCTCGAAAAGTTCGACGCCGCCGACGCCCGGCTCCACGAAGGAAAAGAACAGCGCCGCAACCGCGCCGAAGACAGGCAGCATGATCATGCAGAAAAACCCGGCGATTATCGGATTTGAAAACAGAAATCCCGGCAGGCCGCCGAGCTTCGCGACGGCGTCAACCACCGGTTTCGGATTGGGAAACATCGCGCCCCTCCCCTGACTTATATTTACTCTATATTGGGTCAAAGGCGCGCGGTCGCAAGACATGAAAAGGCCCCGGCGCCGGGAGGGCGCGCGGGGCCGCTTTGCTCTGTCTGTCCGCCTTAGAATTCGGCGGTGATGGAGAACTGGAAGGTTCTCGGCGCCAGCGGGCGATAGAAGGCCGTGCCGTTGACGGTGGTGAAGGTGAAGGACAGCGTGTCCTCGTCGGTGAAGTTGGTGACGTTCATGCGCAGCTTGATGTTTTCAAGCGGGCCGTAGCCGCCGACATCGCCGATATCCACATAGGCGTCGAACACGGTGTAGGATTCCATCACCTGCGTGTTGATGAAATCCGCATAACGCTCGCCGGTGCGCCGCGCGGTGACATTGGCGATCATCCACGGCGTCGGCTCCACCGTGACGCCGGCGGTGACGAGCCAGTGCGGCGCGTCGGGCAGCTCGTTGCCCGGCAGGCCCAGCGGATTGCCGCTCCCGTCGAGGAAGTCGTCCTGGAACTCCGCGAAGTTATAGGTGACGTTGGAAGTGAAATAGGCGTAGCCGTTGAGGAATTCCGGCTTCCAGTTGCCGGTGAACTCGACGCCGTAAGCCTCGACCGCGCCGACATTCTGCGCCACGGTTTCGATGGCGCCCATCTGGCCCGCGACCTGAATGCCCGCGGATTCGATGCGGTCCTTGAACTTCACATAGTAAAGCGCGAGGGCGGCGTTGAAGGTCGGCCGGTTGGAGCGAAAGCCAAGCTCGTAATTGGTGGAGCGCTCGCCGCCGACCATGGGCGTGTTGATGTCGTCATAAAGATCGTCGGCCGAGCGCGGGAACGCAAAGTTCTGCGCATAGGAGGCGAAGACCTGTTCGGTATCGGTCAGCGCGTAAACGGCGCCGGCCATGGGCAGGAAGTTGTCGTTGAACTCGCGCGAGATCACCTGCGGGCCATAGCCGATGGTGGGAACGCCCTCGACCAGCCGGGCGTAATCGTCGAAATCGCGATAGCCGTCCAGCGTGTAATCGAGATTGAGTCCCTTGAACCCCGCCTCGATCGTCAGCCGGTCGTCGAGCAGCGACACGGTGTCTTTCAGATAGAACTGAAGGAACTCGCGGTCGGAGGTGTAGTCGCGCCGGTAATAGGCGACTTCATACGGCATGATCAGCGCCCCGGCGGGATTGCCGCCTTCCTTGTTGAGGCGCATCTGCGTGCGGTTATAGGTCTCTTCTTCATACCAGCCGCCCACATCGATGGTGTGGTTGGCGAAGCTTAACGTGAAACCGCCGGTGACGCCGTAACGGTCGCCGCCGACCTCGGACAGGCCGTATTGAACGCCGCGCGGCGCGCTGAGCGGCAGGCCGAACGCGGTCTCGACGCCCGCCGCGAGCTGGCGCTCATAATAACCGAGCGTATTGGAATAGCTGTCCGGCGACACGCCGAACCCGTCCTTGTTCTCCCAATAGCCGGTGAGATGAAAATCGATATTCTCGGTGACGTCAGTGAGAAAGGTGAGCCCGAGCAGCAGATCCTCGCGCACATTCACCCGGTCGATGTAATAGGCGGTGTAGCCGCTGTCCTGGAAGACGACGTCCGGCCCGGCGCCGAGATCGGGCACGGTCCCCGCATAGGTGATGTAGCGCCCCTGCGCCTCGTAGCCGGCGCGCGAGGTCGACGGCGAATCGTAATCGAAAAAGTCGTTATAAACGAGGTTCGCGCGCAGGAGCGTGTCGTCGTCGAATTCGTATTGCGCTTTCGCCTCGATATGTTCGCGGTCGATGGTGCCCGGCCCCCGCCACAGATCGCTGTCGGTTTTCGAGCGGCTTACATAAGCGGAAAAGCCGTTGATGTCGCCGGTCTGAAGTTTGACGAAAGTGCGCTGCAGATCGTCGTCGCCGAAGGTGACGGAGACGATCGCCGAAGGCTCGTCGGAAAGGTCCGTGGTGAAATATTGAACGATGGGCCCGAGCGACGTGGCGCTCGGCAGGGAGACGTCGCCGGCGCCGGGCGAAGCCGTCACGCGCTGCAGGTTTTCATTGTCCACATAACGGAAAATCGGGCTGCCGCCGAACGGGTCCGGCCGGCCCATGGGAATGCCGTCGAGAACGAAGCCGATCTGGCCGAAATCGAACGCGCGCACAGTGACGGAGTTGCCGAATTCGTAAAGCCCGAGCGCGCCGTCGGTCTGCACGTTGAAGCCCGGCAGGCCTTCCAGCGCTTTCAGGCCGGAAACGCCGGCCGGCGCCGAGAGCAGCGCTTCGCGCGTCACGGACACGGTGTTGCTCGCCTCATCGACGCCGACCGCAAGGCTGGCGTTCGAAACCCGGCGGCCGGTGACGACGACCACGTCCTCAGCGCTTTCGGTCTCCTCGGACGGCGTCTGCGCGAGCGCCGGCGCGGCAAGCGCCAGGAACGCTGTCGTCGTCAAAAACCGGGTCGTCAGTTGGCGTTTTGTTTTTTTGCGTGCAGGCATGTGATGGGCTCCTTTAATTTGCACATCACGGCGTCTTCATCCCCTCAGGCGCCGCTCATGGATCGCCGGCCGCGCAAAACCGCCGGCGAAGCGTTCAGTCGATTGGTTTCAGATGGTTTGGCCTTGTCCGGATACGGCGCAGAAGCCGCCGGGCGTAAAGCCGTTGACGATAAGTCAGGGCAGTCCCTCGCCGATCCGCAAAACCGAACATTGCTTCCATGCGCCGTCAGCCTTCGCACAGACAAAAGCCACCCCTCATGCCGGCGCGCAGCAATGCCGACGCCGGCAAGCCTCAAAATCCGCATGCGGCCACATCGCGCAAAACGCTGCGGCGTTGCGAATAAACTGTTGATTTCCACCCTAGAGAAATATGGAAGCTGGCTTAGACGATTACCGCTTCTTTTATGACGTTAATGGTAGGTCATGCTTTTGTGCTTCGCAACAAAAACATGACAAATGACCGGCGCATGACGACGATAATTTTTGTCATAGCAATCAGAAAATCTTTACGTTGCCAATGCGCAACATCTTTGAACCGGCGTTGCATTTTCATTTGCGCGCTGTAATGACGGTTACGACGCTGTGAGCGGCGGCCGCGGCGCGCCCGCTCGGGCGAAGCCGCAATGTTCCGGCTACGCCCGATTCTCGAGCGGGGACTTTCCGCCAAAAGGCTTAGCAAGCCCCAGAATTAAAAAGAGAAGCCAGACCAGCGCCGTGACCGCGAGGCCCGATAATATCCAGGGATGATCGAAGGTCAGCGCCGCCCAGTCGAATTCGCCCTTATTGATCTTCTTGACGTGATTGAAATTCTGCATGACGCCGACGATCAATCCGTAGACCCCGGCCAGCGCGGCGATGAACCGCCAGAACAGCGCGTGCTCGCCTTTCAAGAGAAGGATGAGGGAAAGAATGCCGAGCGCCGCCCGCTCCGTTCGGCAATAAGGGCACGGATGCACCAGCCCCATGACATCGAGGGTCAGCGTGATCGCCACGATGACGAGCACGAAGCCGCCCACAAGATAGCGGTTCATGAAGACCTTGCCCGCCAGATCGTTTATTTTGTTCATTGTCCGCCTCACTCCCAACGCCGCGTCTTTATTATACCGCCGGGTCTGCGGCCAGCCATATGGGCGCCTCACTGACAGTCATTCAATAAAATTCTTACTCATGGCTGGCGGCCCTGCTTATGACGCGTTAGCGCATGACATCGCCCCGCATATCGGCCTTTTCTTTTCTTCGTCCGGCTCTTTCCGGTTCGCCATGCCGCATTGCGCGCCGCTGAAATCCGGCGGAAAATGACGGAAAATCCTCAAGGAAGGCCCAAAAGGAAGACGCCCCATGCTGATTCACCCTACCGGCAAGTTCGATAATACGGCGCGGGACTATAAGACGATTACCGCGCACCCCCTCGCCGCCGCCATGGGCGCGGAAATCCGGGGCGCCGATTTCACGAATATGTCGGACGACCAGTTCGCCGAGATCGAAGACGCGCTCTTCCATCATAAGATGATCTATTTCCGCGATGTCGAGTGGAGCCACGATGAGCACGAAGCTTTTTCGCTGCGCTTTGGAGATTGGGCCGAGGACGCTTATACGGACGGCATTCCGGGACATTTGAACATCCAGCCGCTGGTGCGCGAAGCAGACGCTAAAGGCGCGCATATATTTGGATCGGGCTGGCATTCGGACGGGCCTTTTCTTGCAAACCCGCCAGCGATCGCGCTTCTTTATGGCGTCGAGATTCCGCCTTTCGGCGGCGATACGATCTGGGCGAACACCGTCCTCGCCTATGAAACGCTGTCCGAGACGATGAAAGAGCTGCTCGCGCCCTTGCGCGTCCACATGTCCATGAAGCACGCCTTCGAAAGCTCCATGGATTATGGCGAGGCGGACGACAGCCCTGTGGGCAAACTCGCGAAACTAAAAGGATTAGGCGTCAATGACCTGCCCGAACATGTCGTCAGGAAGGTCAAAGGCAATTTTCACCCGCTGATCCGCACCCATCCGCGTTCCGGCGAGAAGTCGATCTATTTCGATCCATCCTACACCATCGGTTTTGAAGGCATGACGCCGCCGGAGGCTGAAGCGCTCATGGGTTTCCTCACCGCGCATCTGACACAGCCCGCTTTCACCTGCCGCTTGCGCTGGGCGCCGAAAACGCTCGCCGTCTGGGATAACCGCATTTCGATCCACCAGGCCTTCAACGATTATGACGGCTATCGCCGGGAGCTTTACCGCACCACCATCGCCGGCGAGGCGCCGGCCTGATCCCCTTTTATCTTTGCGCATGAAAAAGACCGGCGGGGTGCGCGCCGCCGGCCTTTCCGAGATCGCTGTCCTCGCGGGGATTAATCGACAGCGTCTTCGATCGCGTCGCCGGTTTTTTCGGCGGCGTCTTTCACGCCCTGCCTGGTCTTGTCCCAGGCTTTCTCGACGCCAGACCGCTTCATGGCGAATATCGGCGCGGCGTTCAGCTCGTCTTCGCTCATGTCGAGGACTAGGCCGCCATCGCCTTGCGCCACGGTCAGCTTGTTGTAAGCGACGGCGTATTTGTCGCCGGCGCCGATGGGGCCGATCGCGGTTTTCTGAACGAGCAGATATTCAACGTCGCCGTCGGCGTCGAAGATGATGTCGTTGATCACCACATCCGTCGCGCCCTCGCCGCCCGGCGTCAGCTCAAGCTCGGCGCCGAGAAGTTCGGATGCAAGGCTGTAATCGTTCATCTTGTCGGTCTTGAACTCCGCGACCGCCTTGATGCCTTCCTCGTTGAGGGAGGCGTGGACGTCGGGCTCATAGTCGCGGTTCACGTCAATGTCGACGGCGCGATAGTCGAGCGCGCCGCGCTTGCCGCCGAGACCGAAGATCCCGCCCGACAGGAAAACGACGTCCTCAGCGCGGCCATTCTTGTCGATGACAATGTCGTCGATGCGGGCGATGCGCTCGCCATTGGCGCCTTCAATGCCTTCGCCGAGAAGCTCCTTGGCGCTCAGCGACGCGGCCGGCATGTAAATGACGGCGGCGTCATTCGTCATTTCCGCCCCGGCGGTTTTGTCTTTTTTCGCCTTGTCCTTGTCGTGCTTGTCCTTGTCATAGGCGTTCATGTCGGCGTTCGCCTTCATCTCCGCCTGGGTTTCGGTCTTGGCTGCATCGGTTTTCGGCTTTTCGCCGGCGCTGGCCGCCATCGGCGTCAGCAGCGCAAAAGCAGCTGTAGAGAGCAACAGCTTGTTCATGACAAACCTTCCTTTCCAATCTGATACGCGGTTAACAGCCGCGCCGGCGGATCGTTCCCCGCTCCGGATTGACGATTGGAAAGGTTCGCAAGCGGCTTTTTCAGCTCCCGGCGCCGGCCCTCTTTGTTTAAAACAGCGCGACGCCGGCGATATATTTGTGCGCCCAGAAGGCGATGGCGGCGTAGGCGCCGGCCCCGACGACGACGGCGAGCCCATCGTTCATGACCGGCCCGGCGGCGCGGCCGGTCTCGCCGCGTTTTTTCACGGCGATGCGGTCGATGACGCCATAGGCGAGGAATGCGCCGAACAGAATGACCGAGCGGACTTCGCCGTTCACCAGCAAATGCGCAAAGGCCCAGAGCTTGACGCCCGCGAGCATCGGGTGCTTGGCCGCCGCCGCAATTTTTCCGGCGGGAAGATAGGCCGCCGCCAAGAGGATGAAGGCGATAAGCACCAGCAGATAGGTGATGTGGCGCGTCCAGGCGGGCGTCACATAAAGCACGCTCGCATCCGCCGTCTTCCAGCCGATGATGATGAGAACGAACCCCGCCAGCGAAACCAGAGAATAAAGCCCCTTATACGGCATCTCGCCGAGCTTCGCGACCAGCGCGCCGCGCGCCCCCCGGGCGAGCCCCGTAAACAGGTGCGCGCCGAAAAAGATGATGAGACCGACAAGAAAGAGAGTCATGTTTTGCGCTTCCCTTTTTTCGGACGGCGCAAGCTCGAGGCTATTCGCCCTCGAATTCCACCAACGCCGTCACTTTTTTCCCTAACGCCCGCAACTTGTCGGCCCCGCCGAGATCCGGCAGGTCGACCACGAAAGAGCATAGCATAACTTCGCCCCCGGCGCGCTCCAGCAGCTTGATCGCCGCGCCCGCCGTGCCGCCGGTGGCGATGAGGTCGTCCACCAGAAGAATGCGGTCGCCTTTCTCCACGGCGTCCACATGGATCTCCACCTCGTCGATCCCATATTCGAGTTCATAGGATTCGCTCATGGTCTTGTAGGGCAGCTTGCCCTTCTTGCGGATCGGCACGAACCCGACGGAAAGCTGATGCGCGATGGCCCCGCCGAGAATGAAGCCCCGGGCCTCGATTCCCGCCACCTTGTCTATTTTCTGGCCCGCCAGCGGCTGGACCAGCTCGTCCACGGCCCGGCGAAAGCCGCGCGCGTCGGTTAAGAGGGTCGTGATGTCCCGGAACATGATCCCCGGCTTGGGATAGTCCGGGATGGTCCGGATGACGGATTTCAGGTCCATGGGCCTCGCCTCTTCTCTTCAGTCAAACAGGGCGCACCATGGCCGAAACCGCCCCGCCCGGCAAGAAAGATGCGGCGGTGCAGCATGGAGGCCGCCAACCTCTCCAAACACCGCAAAAGTGAACGCTTCACCCCTGAAACTATTCGTCTCATCCCGCCAGACTTGCCCTGCCGGCTGAATTGGCGACATTCACCTCAAGCAAACCCTTATCTGATCTTGTGATCACCGGACTTCACGCGAGGAGAACACCCTTGAAAAAGCTTTTCTTGTGCGGCGCGGCCGCCTTCGCTCTCGCCGCCTGCGGGCAGCAGGGAGGCGAAAGCCAGGACGCGCGCGCTGACAAAACCGAAACCGCCGCTGTTGAGACAACGCCGGAACTCGGCGACTGGGGCGTCGAGACGGACGACATCGACCCGGAAGTCGATCCCGGCGACGACTTCTTCCGTTACGTCAACGGCAAATGGCTCGACACGTTCGAGATCCCGGAGGAGTATTCGAGCTACGGCTCCTTCACCGTCCTGTTCGAGCGCTCCGAAGACAGAGTGAAGAAGATCATCGAAGACGCCGCGGCGAGCGACGCGCCCAAAGGCTCGCTTGAGCAGAAGATCGGCGATTTCTACGCCGCCTATCTCGATACGGACGCAATTGACGCCAAAGGCTTCGCCGTCGTCGCTGACGACTTTGCGGCGATCGACGCGCTTCAGACCCATGAAGACGTCGCCCGCCTGATGGGCGATCCAGGCTTCGGCGCGGACACGCCTGTGGGCGCCTATGTCGGCGTCGACGCCAAACGCACCGACCGGTACATTACGTACATCACCCAGTCGGGACTCGGCCTGCCGAACCGCGATTATTATCTCGACGACAAATTCGCCGACAAGCGCCCGAAATACATCGCCTATATCGAAAAGGCGCTGAGCCTCGCCGGGGTCGAAAACGCCGGGGAAAAAGCGCAGGCGATTTTCGATCTCGAAAAACGCATGGCCGAAGCCCATTGGGAGCCGGCCAAGCAGCGCAATCGCGATCTCACCTATAATCTCAAGAGCATCGACGAATTAAAGGCGTTCGCGCCGGAAATGCCCTGGGACGTCATGCTGGAGACCGCCGGCCTCGGCGGCGAGACGCAGTTCGTGGTGCGCGAAGACGACGCCATTCAGGCGCTCGCGGAAATCTTCGCCGACACGCCGGTGGAGACGTGGAAAGCTTATCTCAAATTCCATGATCTCAACGATCACGCCGACGTCCTGCCCTCCGACCTCGACGAGGCGCGCTTTGAGTTTTTCGGCACTGAGCTTCGCGGCACGCCGAAACAGCGCGAACGCTGGAAGCGCGGCGTAGCAGCGGTGAACGGCGCCATGGGCGAAGCGGTCGGCAAAGTCTATGTCGAACACTATTTCCCGCCCTCGTCCAAGAAACAGATGGAGGCGCTGGTCGCCAATCTCAGAACGGCGCTTAAAGAACGCATCGCGACGCTCGACTGGATGGGCGAAGACACCAAGGCGCAGGCGCTGGAGAAGCTTTCCAAATTCACGCCGAAAATCGGCTATCCCGACAAATGGCGCGATTATTCCGATCTCGACGTCAATCCCGGCGAAGCCTTCGCAAACGACAAGAACGCGGGCGCGTTTCAATGGAACTGGTCGGTCTCGCGGCTCGGCGGGCCGGTGGACGAAACCGAATGGGGCATGACGCCGCAAACGGTGAACGCCTATTACTCGCCGCCGCGCAACGAAATCGTCTTCCCGGCGGCGATCCTGCAGGCGCCGTTCTTCGATCCGAACGCCGACCCGGCGGTGAACTATGGCGGCATCGGCGCCGTCATCGGCCATGAAATCGGCCACGGCTTCGACGATCAGGGCCGCAAATCCGACGGCGACGGCGTGTTGCGCGACTGGTGGACCGAACAAGACGCGGCGAATTTCCATAAGCTCACCGACAAGCTCGGCGCGCAATACGAAACCTATGAGCCGGTTCCCGGTTTTCCGATCAATCCGGAACTGACCATGGGCGAGAATATCGGCGATGTCGGCGGGCTCGCCATGGCCTATCACGCCTACAAATTATCGCTGAACGGCCAAGAGGCGCCGGAGATCGACGGCTTTACCGGCGACCAGCGTTTCTTCCTCGCTTGGGCGCAGGTCTGGAAGCGCCTCAACCGTGAAGAAGCGCTCAAAAACCAGGTCGCCACCGACCCGCATTCGCCGGCGCAATATCGCGTCAACGGCGTCGTCAGAAACATGGACGCCTGGTACGACGCCTTCACCGTCACCGAAGAGGACGATCTCTATCTGCCGCCCGAAGACCGGGTGCAGATATGGTAAGATAGACGGCAATTTCTTCGGAAAAGCCCCGGCCGTCCGGGGCTTTTCTTTATCCGCCATTGAGGATGTTTCTTACCCGTTACAGCTAAGCATTATTAACCAAATCCGAAGAAACTACGGCGCAGTGTTTGTTAGTAAGGCAGCCAAATGCGCAAGACGTCGTCCGCCGGGGCCTCCGCCTCGCCTTCCATCATCGATCAGCACCGGGACGCCATTTTTTATCTGGTTTTGGCGGTCTTCTTCGCGATGGGCGTGCTGCAGAACACGCTTCCCATCCTGTTCGCCCCGGGGCTCACGGGCGCGCGCATCGCCGGCTATGCGACCCTGGCTTGTTTTGCGGCGATATTCGCCTTCTTTCATTTTACGAAAAAGCTTGAAGCCGCCGCCATCGCGCTCTTAACGGCGACGTATCTCGGGCTTGGCTGGGCCGCGCTCAACCAGGGCGGCGGGCCGGCGACGGCGCTGATTTACATCCCTTTCCTGCCGATGGTCGCCACGGTGCTGCTGGGACGGCGCGCCGGGATTATTTCAGCCGCAATCTCAATCATCATGATGACGGTTTACACGGCCGCCAATGTGAACGGCTACACAACGCCCACGCCTCACACGCCGCACCAGATGAGTCTGCTCTACGCTTCCGGCGCGATTCTTTTGACGATCGGCGTCGCCATGCACGCCGTCATCTACGAACATCTCGTCAAAAACGCCATGAACGCCGCCCAAAAGGCGCAACGCGAATTGCAGGAGAAAGCGGACGAGCTCGCTGAGAACCGTGAATTCCTGTCGACCGTCATGGACTCGATCAATGAGGGCATCGTCGCCGCCGATGCAAACGGCAAGCTTTCGGTGTTCAACAAACAGGCGCGCGCCATGCACGGTCTTGACGCCATGCCGCTCGCCTCATCGGCCTGGCCGCAGACCTACAGCCTTTACGATGCGGACGGCGAAACGCTCCTCGCCGAAAAAGACGTGCCGTTGTTCCGCGCCCTGAACGGCGAAAAGGTTTCCGGCCAGCATCTCGCCATTGTCGCGCAAGACAAGCCGAAACGGTTTTTCTGTTCGAACGCCGCGCCCATGAGGAACGCCAAAGGCGAGCGCATCGGCGCCGTGGCGACCATGCGCGACATCACCCGCGAGCGCGTGCAGGAAGAAAAAATCAGCCGGCAGAACCGCGAAATCGACCAGTTCGCCCGCGTCGCCTCGGTCGACCTTCAAGAGCCCTTAAAACGCATCGTCGCCACGGCCGACACGCTTCGCGACGCGCCGGAAGTGAAAGACTCGGGCCGCATGCGCAACGAACTCGCCTCCATCTCCTCGGCGGCGAAAAGAATGGGCGCGCTGATCAAGGACGTTCTCTACATGTCGCGCCTTCCCATCGGCGAGATGTCGCTGCAGCCCGTCGCCGCCCGCGAGTGCATCGAGGCGGCGATCGATCTTCTGGACATCAACGAGGCCAACTGCCGGCTCGATTTCCGCTTCGCCGGTTCGCCCGAGATCGTCGCCGATCCCCACAGTCTGACGCTCGTCTTCAAACATCTCATTGAAAACGCATGGAGACACGCCCCGGAAGGCGTGAAGCCCCATGTGGAGTTCACCTGGATCGTTGAAGACGGCGCCGCGGTGCTGGGCGTCAAGGACAACGGCGCGGGGCTGACGAAAGAAGAGGCCGAGCGGGTGTTCCTGCCGCTGGAGCGGGTGCGCACGAGCGAGAATGAGGAAGGCTCAGGCCTCGGTCTGGCGATCTGCCGCAAATCCCTGACGCGCATGGGCGGGGAGTTCTGGCTCGAAACCGAACCCGGCGAAGGCTGCCATTTCCGCCTGCGCCTGCCGCTCGCCGAAGCAAAAGCCATGGCCTCGTAGCCCAAGGCGCCGCGCCCCCTTGGTCCGGGCGGGCCGGAGCCCTATAACGGCCCCATGATGGACAAGGAACAGATCCGCGAGGCCTTCAAACGGGCGCTTTTGCAGTCGACCCGGGCGCTCTCCGCCCAGCGCGACGTCGAGGTCGCCTTTGGCGGCGAACATGCGGCCGTGCAGGGCAAATCGGCGCGCATTCCCCTGCCCGCCCGGGTGCTCGACCCGGCCTCGGCGGCCATCGCCCGGGGCGAAAGCGACGCCGCGGCGCTTCGCCTCGCCCATCACGACAGCGGGGCCCACGCCCGTCTTTCTCCGAAAGGCGCGGAGGCGCGGGCCGTCTTCAACGCCCTCGAAAACGCCCGCTGCGAGGCCATTGGCGCCCTTCATCTGAAAGGCGTCGGCGACAATCTCGCCGCCTCGCTGGAAAAGACCATTATCGACAAAGGCTATGACCGCCAGTCCGCAACCGACGCCATGCCCATGGCCGACGTCGCCGCGCTGCTCCTGCGCGAAAGGCTGACCGGCCGCGCGCCGCCGGCCGCCGCCGCCGGGATCATGAAAATCTGGCGCGACGAGCTTGAGGAGCGCGCCGGCCCGGCGCTCGACGCCCTCGCCGACGCGGCCTCCATCGACGACCAGGAAGCTTTCGCGTCGCTCGCCCGCGACTTCATCCGCGATCTCGATCTCGACGACGAGGACCAGGGCGACGAGCAGAGCGACGAAGAACAAAACAGCGACGAGTCGGAAAGCGAATCCGAAGACGACAGCGAGAACGGCGACGACGAAACCGGCGCCGACGAAATGCCCGACGATCCGGGCTCCGGCGAGTCCGAAACAAGCGACAGCGACATGTCCGAAGACGACATGGAGAGCCAGGCCGAAGAAGACGACGGCGCGTCGGAAAACGCCAAGGTCTCCGCGCTGCGCTCGCAATTCGAAGGCGACACGGGCGAAACCTACAAAGCTTACACGACGGCGTTCGATGAAATCGCCGACGCCGTCGATCTATGCGACGCCGAAGAGCTGCAGCGCTTGCGCCGCTCCCTCGACCGCCAGCTTGAAAATCTCCACGCCGTCGTGGCGCGGCTCGCCAACAAATTGCAGCGAAAATTGCTGGCGCAGCAGAACCGCAGCTGGATGTTCGATCTCGACGAGGGCGTTCTCGACGCGGCGCGCCTCGCGCGCGTCATTGTCGATCCGATGCAACCGCTTTCCTACAAGATGGAGCAGGAACAGGATTTCCGCGACACGGTGGTGACGCTGCTCATCGACAATTCCGGCTCCATGCGCGGACGGCCGATCACTATCGCCGCGATCTGCGCCGACATTCTCGCGCGCACGCTGGAGCGCTGCGGCGTCAAGGTCGAGATTCTCGGCTTTACGACGCGCGCCTGGAAAGGCGGCCAGTCCCGCGAAAAATGGGTCGCCGACGGTCGCCCGCCAAAGCCTGGGCGACTCAACGATCTCCGGCACGTCATCTACAAATCCGCCGACGCGCCCTGGCGGCGCGCGCGCACCTCGCTCGGCCTGATGATGAAAGAAGGCCTTCTGAAAGAAAACATCGACGGCGAGGCGCTGATGTGGGCGCATCAGCGCCTGATCGGGCGCCCCGAATCGCGGCGCATCCTGATGGTGATCTCCGACGGCGCGCCGGTGGACGACACCACCTCATCGGCGAATGGCGGCGCTTATCTCGAACGTCACCTGCGCGAGGTGATCGGCTATATCGAGAACAAGTCGCCCGTGGAGCTGCTCGCCATCGGCATCGGCCATGACGTCACCCGCTACTATCGCCGGGCGCTGACCATCGTCGATGTGGACCAGCTCGGCGGCGCCATCATCGACAAGCTCGCCGAGCTCTTCGACGAAGACGCAGCCGAACAAAACGGGCGCGGACGCGCGGCTTAAGGCGTTGCGCTAGTATGCCATCGCACGGTCTCTCAGCAAGCGCGTCCCCACGCTTTAAGCGTGGGGTCCAGTTTTACGGTCAATCTTGGCTGGCTCAGTCATGCGCTTGCAAACATAGACCCCACGGTCAAGCCGTGGGGAGTCGCCCGTTGCATATCCAGCATGACAGCGTCAGCAATCAGTCCTTGCGCGTAGCCTTGATCTCGAATTCGACGCGCACGTTCAGCGCGACGCCTTCCTCCTCCAGCCAGTCGTCGTTTTCGCCGAGGCCGAAATCGGTGCGGACAAGATCGACGCCGCCGGCCGCCGCCGCCGCGTCGCCGTCAATGTCGAGATCGAAGGCAAGCGTCACCGGCTTTTCGTAATCCTTTATTTTGAGGACGCCGTCCGCTTCGTACCCGTCGCCGACGGCGCGGATATCCGTTGAAACGAAACGCGCTTCCGGATGATCCTTGACGTCGAACCATTGCGCATTCGGCAGGTTGGAATCGCGCAAGCTGTCGCCGGTCGAGGCGGACGCGGTCCTCACCGTGACGTCTATGGAGGATGCCTCAAGGTCTTCGGGATAAAACGCGATGACGGCCGTAAAGTCGTTAAAGGCGCCCTCGAAAGGCCTGCCTTTTTCCGAACCGATGAAGGCGAGACTGCTCGCGCCGTAATCGACGGCCCAATTGCCGCCCGCCGCATCTTCATGACCCCCGTCTTCATGCGTATGGGCGGGAAGCGAGACGACGCCGGGCTTCGGCGAGGCGAAATAAACGATGACGCCGGCGCCCAGCGCGGCGAAAATCGCGGCGAAGCCCAGCCACGGGCCCTTGCGTTCGGGAAGCATGCTCTCGAACACGCCGTCCTTATCCATGAACGCGTGCTTCAGCGCCGCGCCCACATGCAGGACCAGAAGAACAAGAATGATCTTCGCCAGCAATTCATGGCGTTCTTCGAACAGATGCTCCGCGGCTTCCCTGTCTTCCACGCCGCCGAAAAACGGCAGATGCGGCACGGGTATGACGCCGAACCATTTGGTCGGAATATCCGTGGGCGAGACCGAAACGATCGCCCAGCCGGCGAGCGGCGTTAAAATCATCAGGGCGTAAAACGCCCAGTGCGTCACGCGCGCGGCGATCTTCTGCCAGCCGGGCGTCGAGGCGGGCAACGGCGGCGCCTTATGGGTGAAGCGCCAGCCGAGCCGAACCAGCGACAGCGCCAGCACCGTCAGGCCGAAAGACTTGTGAAGCTGATAGAGATCGAACTTCACGGGCGAGGAATTCGGCAGGCCGTGCATGTACATGCCGCCGAAAATCTGGCCAATGATAAGCGCCGCAATCGTCCAGTGGAGGATTGCGGCGACAGGGGTGTAGCGCGCCGCCGTCACGCGCCGTTACTCGCTCTCGGGCGCGGGCATCTCCCACTCGGTTTCGATCGTGATGTCGACCTCGTCGCTGACGACCGGGACGAAGGCGCCGACTCCGAAATCGGACCGCATAACGGTGGTCGCGCCGGAAAACCCGAGCTTGTAAATGTTGTTGCGTTCGTCATAAGCGCCCTTGCGGAAGGTCACGTCGAGCGTCACCGGCCTGGTGGCGCCCTTGATCGTCAGCTCGCCGGTGATCGTGCCGGTGTCGGCGCCGGTTTTCTCAACTTCCGTGCTGACGAAAGTGATTTCAGGATAGTTGGCGACGTCGAAGAAACGCTCGCCTTTCAGATGCCCGTCGAATTCCTCGACGCCGCTGTTAATGGACTCGGCGTCAATGGCGATGCTGACGGAGGAGTCGGCCGGCGCCTCGGCGTTCCAGTCGAGCTCGCCGGTCCAATCGTCCCATCTCAGAATCGGCCGTGAATAGCCCTGATGGAGATAGGAAAAAACGATATAACGATGACCGTCGTCCGGCGAATAAACGCCCGAGGGCGCATCATATTCAACAGTGTCCGCCTCTTGCTGCGCGCTGGCGGCTTCGCTCGAGGCGGACGCCTCGCTGGCCGCAGCCTCTTGCGTCGCGGCGTCCCCCGAAGCGTCCTGGCCGCAGGCGGCGAGCGCAAACGCAGCGGCGCCGGCGAAAGCAATTCGTTTGAAATTCATGATCTGTCCTTCTCTTTCACATCCGGTAGGCGCCGTATTTATGAACGCTTTCGCGCAACCGCTCCTCACACTGACGTGATCAGCCCTCATAATGAGAAATAACCGCGGTCATGTCCGGGCGCCCGCGCTCCTTCGGGGCCTCCTGCGCCGTGCCAATATAGATGAATCCGGCGATTTTCTCACCCGGCGCGAGGTCGAGCGCGGCCAGCGCCGCCTCGTCATAGGCGTACCATTCGGTGAGCCATTGCGCGGCGAAGCCATGGGCGGAGGCGGCGAGCAGCATGTTCTGGCAGGCCGCCCCGGCGCACAGGATCTGCTCCCATTCCGGCGTGCGATGGTCGGGATCGGTTTTGGAAATGACCGCCACCACCACAGGCGCGCGCAAAAAGCGGTTCTCCTCATAAGCGGCCTTTTTCTCGTCCGCCTCCGGCTCGTTTTTCAAAAAGGCCTGTTTCAGGGCCCTGCCGAAACGCGCCCGCGCCTCGCCCTGAAACACGATGAAGCGGAAGGGAACGACCCGGCGGTGATCGGGAATCCGCGCGGCGATGGTCAGAATGTCCTTCAGGGCCGCCGCATCCGGCCCCGGCTCGCCGAGGAAATCCGCCGGGCAGGACCGGCGCAGCCTGAGCGCCGTCAGCATGTCGTCGCCCGGATGCGCCGGCGCCAGGCTTTCGCCTAATTCGGGATACCGCACCGTCTTTGTCATTCTGTCTCCTTGGACCCTCTTGGAAAAATTCATGCGCCTGATAGGAGATAGACGCTGCCCCCGCCCGGCCACAAGGGCGGGGCCGGAAATGACTGAAATACGGGCGGGAAATAGATTTTATGGCGGGCGCAATCGCCGCTTCCAATGACGGGTTTTTAACACGGCTCCGGGCCGGGCGTCTGCCGGCGCCGGTCTCGGCGGCGCGCCTCGAGGCCGCCGGCGTGACGGCGCGCGATCTCGCCGCCCTGTTCGAAAGCCAGCTGACGAGCCGCCGGCTCGATCTCGAAGCGCGCCGGCTCGGCGCGGAAAAGCGCGGCTTTTACTCCATCGGCTCCTCGGGCCATGAGGGCAACGCCGCCGTGGCGCGGACCTTCCGCGTCGACGACATGGCGTTCCTGCATTACCGCTCCGGCGCCTTTTACATCGAGCGCGCGGCGAAGCTCGCGGGCGAAACGCCGATCTGGAACATGGCGCTGTCCTTCGTCGCCTCGTCGGAAGATCCAATCTCCGGCGGACGCCACAAGGTGATCGGATCGAAAGAGCTTTTCATCCCGCCCCAGACCTCGACCATCGCCTCGCATCTGCCGAAAGCCATGGGCGCGGCCTTCTCCGTCGCGCTGGCGCGCACCCATAAAAAACCGGATGCGGAGCTTCCCCGCGACAGCGTGGTCCTGTGTTCTTTCGGCGACGCCTCGGCGAACCATTCGACGGCCGTCGGCGCTATCAATGCGGCGGCGCATACGGGCTATCGCGGCCTGCCCCTGCCCCTCGTTTTCATCTGCGAGGACAACGGGATCGGCATTTCAGTGAAAACGCCTGAGGGCTGGATCGCCGCGAATTACGGAAACCGCGCGGGACTGCGTTACATTTACGGCGACGGACGCGACCCCGTCGACGCCATGCGCGCGGCGAAAGAGGCGGAGCAATGCGCCCGCGCCGCCAGGAAACCGGTCTTTTTGCATCTCAGAACGGTGCGGCTCATGGGCCATGCGGGCTCCGACATCGAAACCGGCTATCGCGACAAGGCGGCGATCGAGACGGAAGCCGATCAGGATCCGCTGCTGCATACGGCGCGCCGCCTCGTCGAAGCCGGCGTCCTGTCGCTTGAAGACATCGAAGCGCTTTACGAACAGATTGGCGGGCGCGTCGCTCGCGCCATGGAGGAAGCGACCACGCGACCGAAACTGACGAGCGCCGCGGAGGTAACCGCCTCGCTCCTGCCGCCGAAACGCGTGCGCCGCGCCTTGCGGCCCGGCAAGCCGGCCGCGAATGCGCCGGACGATGCGCGCGCCAAATCCGAACCGCAGCACATGTCGCGGCTGATTTCGCTGGCGCTCGCCGAACAAATGGAGCGCGACGCCAATGTGGTCGTCTTCGGCGAGGACGTGGCGAAAAAAGGCGGCGTATACGGCGCCACGACCCGGCTGCAGCCGAAATTCGGGCCGTCGCGGGTTTTCGATACGATCCTCGACGAGCAATCGATTCTCGGCATGGCCATCGGGCTCGGCCATAACGGCTATATCCCGGTTCCGGAGATTCAGTTCCTCGCCTATGTGCACAACGCCGAGGACCAGCTGCGCGGCGAAGCGGCCTCGCTCTCCTTCTTCTCCAAGGGGCAATATCAAAACCCCATGGTGGTGCGCATCGCGGGGCTCGCCTATCAGAAAGGCTTCGGCGGACACTTCCACAATGACAATTCCGTCGCAATCTTCCGCGACATTCCGGGGGTCGTGCTCGCCTGCCCGTCTTCCGGCGCGGAAGCAGTGAAAATGATGCGCGAGGCCTTCCGGCTGGCGCGCGAAGAGGCGCGCGTCGTCGTCTTTCTCGAACCCATCGCGCTTTATCCGGTGAAGGATCTTTACGAAGACGGAGACGGGCTGATGACCTCGGTCTTCAACGATGTTGAGGGCGCCGCCGCGTTCGGCGCCGTCAACCGGATCGGCGACGGGAAGGACCTTGCGATTCTTACTTACGGCAACGGCGCCTATCTCTCACAGCGCGCGGCGGCGGCGTTGAAAGAACAAGGCGTGAAGGCGCGCATTATCGATCTCAGATGGCTGGCGCCGCTTCCCATGGATGCGGTCATCGAGGCCATCGGCAAGGTGAAGAACGTCCTTATCGTCGATGAATGCCGCAAATCGGGCTCGCTTTCCGAAGAGCTGATCGCGCAATTCGCCGACCGCGGCCTTTCCTACAATCTTGCGCGCGTCACCGGCGTCGACACGTTCATTCCGCTCGGCCCCGCCGCCAATGAAGTGCTGGTGAGCGAAACCGACATCGTCAATGCGGCGCTGGCGCTGACGGGCAAGGCGACGAAGAAGGCGGCGGAATAATGAAACAATCCGCCGTCGTCATATTCCCGGGCCGCGGAACCTACGGCAAGGACGAGCTCGGCTATCTCGCCCGTCATCACGACGACAAGGCGGCGTTCATCCAGGGCGTCGACGACTGGCGCGCGTCCCAGAACCGCGAGACCGTCTCCGCACTCGACAACGCCAAAACCTACTCCGCCGCCAAACACGCATCCAGCCTCAACGCCTCGGCGCTGATTTACACTTGCGCCCTCGCCGATTTCGCCGCCATCGACCGCGAGACATATGACATCGTTGCGGTTTGCGGGAATTCGCTCGGCTGGTATCTGACCCTTGCCGGCGCCGGCGCGGTGAACGAGGCCAACGCCATCCGTCTTGTGGATACGATGGGCGCGCTGATGGAGGCTGAAGGCAAAGGCGGCCAGCTCATCTATCCTTTCGTCGGCGAAGACTGGCGCGAGGCCCGCGCCAATGAAAAGGCCATCGGCGAAGCCTTGCATGCGGGCCGCACGGCGGGCGAGGCTTATCTCTCGATCCGGCTCGGCGGCATGGCGGTGCTCGCCGGCGACGAAGCCGGCATGACGGCGATGGAAAAATCGCTGCCAAAGGCGGAAGGGCGCTATCCGTTCCGGCTGGCGCGCCATGCGGCGTTTCACACGCCGCTGCTCACCCATGTCTCCGACGCCGCTTTCGATGCGCTTTCCGCCGATATATTCGAGGCGCCCCAACTTCCCATGATCGACGGGCGCGGCGCGGTCTGGACGCCGCACGGATCCGATCTCGATGCGCTTTATCAGTATACGCTCGGCCATCAGATCATTGAGACCTATGACTTCTCGAAATCCGTCGAAGTCGCGGTGAAGGAATTCGCGCCGGACAGGCTTATTCTCGCCGGCCCCGGCGCCACGCTCGGCGCGCCCATCGCGCAGGAGCTGATCCGCTGGCGCTGGAAGGGCCTGACCTCGAAAGCAGACTTTTCGGCCATGCAAAAGCAAGACCCGTTCCTCATCGCCATGGGCCGCGAGGACCAGCGAAAGCTGGCGGTGTAGGATTCGCCCCGCCCGCTCATCCCGGCGAAAGCCGGGACCCAGATCAGTTGGCGTTTATCAACACAACTTCTCCGTTATCGATTCCCCACGGCTTGACCGTGGGGTCCATCTTACAACGCATTTGACGTTCTGGACGCCACGCTTAAAGCGTGGCGAAGCGCGGTGGCAGGCTTCAGGCTTCTAATAAAAACTTTCATACTGGATCCCGGCTTTCGCCGGGATGAGCGGGGTTAATTGCGATGCACAACATATCCCTGGACGCTCTTTCGCAGACGAGCGGAGCAAGGCTTATTCCGCTTTTTCTATGCTGTCGGGATCGACGCCGATGGCCTCCATGCGCTGGCGCCAGCGTTGATGGGCGAGCGCCTGCATGTCTTCGACCTTGTCGAGCTCGTCGGTGATTTCGAGCCCGATCAGGGTTTCGACAATGTCTTCGAGCGTGACGAGCCCCTGCACCGAGCCGTATTCGTCGACCAGAAGGGAGATATGACTCTTTTCATGCATCAGCTTGTCGAAAAGCTCCGATGCTGAAAAGACGTCGAGCAGCACAAGGAGGTCGCGCTTGAAATCGGATAGCGGTCTGTCAACTTCGCCATTCGCCTGCGCGATCAGAAGATCGGATTTCAGAACGAACCCGATCACCTCGTCGGAATTTTTCTCGTAAACAGGAATGCGCGAAAACGGCTTGTCCGAATGCTGATCGAAAAACGCGCCGACGCTCATGGATGCGGGCGCCGAAAAAATCACCGAGCGCGGGGTCATGATGTCGCGCGCAGACAGCATTCTGAGGCGCATGAGGTTTTGGACGATTTTCAGCTCTTTTCTTTCGAGCATTCCTTCCTTCTCGCCGATTTCCGCCATGGCCTCGATTTCGTCGCGGCTGAAGGAATAGCCGGCGTCAGGGCGCGACAAGAGCCGCGTCAGTTTCTCCGACAGCCAGACGAACGGAAAAAGAACGATGGTCAGCCCCTCGATCAGCCGGCCGAAGACGGGCGCCAGCGCTTTCCAGTAAGTGGCGCCCAGCGTTTTCGGAATGATCTCCGAGAAAATCAGGATCAGTAGCGTCAAGACGGCGGAGGCGACGCCCACATAGGCGCTGCCGAAGACTTTCGCCGATTGCGCGCCGACGCCCGCGGCGCCGACCGTATGCGCGATGGTGTTGGCCGTCAGGATGGCGGCGAGCGGCCGGTCGAGATTGTTTCTGAGGCGCGTCAGGGCTTTCGCGCCTTTCACGCCCTTGCGCTCGAGCGTCTTGATGTAGGACGGGCGCACGGAGAGCAGCACCGCTTCCGCCACCGAACAGAAAAACGAAACGCAGATTGCGAGCAGGAGATATAAGACAAGCAGCGTCATTCTAAAGAACGCGCCGAATGCTGCGGTAAGCGTGGGGAATCATTTGGAAATTTTAGCAGCCTTCCATGGATAGGCAAGCAAACACGCCCTGGCGCGTTTCGATCCGCCGGCGCCTGAGAGCCCGGCCTATTCCTCGCCGATATGTTTGAACGTGTCCGGCGCGAGAAGGACGATGACGCCGCCTTCCTGACGGATGAGGCCTTCCGACTCCCAGAGCTTTAATTGGCGGTTGACGTTCTCGCGCATCATCCCCGCATGGGCGCCGAGATTGCCCTGGGAAAGCTTCATGTCGATATGGAGCGCGCCGTCGCCGTCCCGGTGGCCGTAGGTTTCGCCGAGGCGCAACAGCGCGCGCGCAAGCCGCGGCGCCGCCGGCAGGGTGGCGATGTCTTCCAGGAGGAAATTGGTGTGGCGGATGCGCTGGCAGAGCGCGGCGATGATCTGCAGCGCGACGCCGTGATTGCGCTCGAGAAAATCGAGCACGTCGCGCCGGTAAAGCCTTAACGCGCGGGTTTCCTGAAGCGCGCTCGCAGAGGCCGACCGGGCCCCGCCGTCGAAAACGCCCATTTCGCCCAGGACCTCGTTCTCGCCCATGAAGGCGAGCACGGTCTCCTTGCCGGCGTCGGAATAGCTCGAGATCTTCACCCGGCCGGAAAGGATGATGTAAAGGCAGTCGCTGTCGTCGCCTTGCGCGAAAATCTGCTTGCGCCCGGCGAAGACGACAGGATGCGCGGACTCAAGCAGGCCCTGCAGCTTGTCGTCCGACAAAGCCTCGAAAAAGGGATGCCGTTTCAGCTCCCAGATCAATCCGGCGTCGGCGCCTTTCATGGGGTCTCGCGCCCTCTCCCACTGCGCTCGCCGGGAAGTCTACCGAAAAATCAGCCTGTTGTCGCGTTGCAATAAAGAAAGGCGGCGCGCCCCTCCCCCAAGGGACGCGCCGCTCTCAAGAGCCCGTCTCATTAGCCCGCAGCGCCGCGCGGCGCGGGATGGACAAATGTTCGCCAGCAGCAATCCCGATGCCCTAAAGGCTCTTAATTCTTAAAGAATCAGAGCCGAAGCTGTATCGGGACGCGGAAAGGACCATCTGGTTTTCCCTCTTTGCATGACGTTGCCGGACCTATCGATCAGGCTCTGGGCGAGGCCGGGACGGGGCGATTGTCCTGACCTCTGGGGCTCTGTTTGTTTCAGCGGCTCACCGTGAACAGGCTGGAAACGCCGAGGGCCGCATTGAGGCCGATGAAACCGATGATGATGATTTCGATGACGCCCATGATGCTCTCCTGTTTCCCTTTGTTCCGGTCTCTCCCGACCGCCGATGGTTAAAAGATAAAAGCGCCCTGGATTTTCCGCTGTGATGGCGGTCACAGGCGCCGCCGGTTTTCGTTAATTCCTGTAGTCTCCTGTTTTTCCTAGACTTTCCGCCCGCATGCGGCGCGCCCTTCCCCCGATGGGCGCGCCGCGTCTCCCCCTGCTTGGGCGGCGCAACGCTTCTCGCTTGGCGTTGCTATCAGCGGCGGACCGTGACGAGGCTGGAAAGGCCGAGGGCCGCGTTGAGGCCGATGAAACCGATGATGATGATTTCGATGACGCCCATTTTGATCTCTCCTGCTTTCCGTCTTCCGGTCTTTCCCGACCGCCGATGATTGAAGGATAGGAGGAGCCCCGATTTATCGCTGTGATGGGCGTCACAGGCCGGACCACATCCTTAAAAAAGAATGAACGCCGGCAGTTTTTGCTGATTTTACAGGGGGTTAGCTTTGGCCTTGGTGACGCATGGCCTCGGCCTTGGCGACAAAAAAGGCGATGGCGTCGTCGAACCCGTAAGTCTCGCCCTGCCCGCAGGCCCCGAAATGTTCCAGCGCTCCATAGGCGTCGCCTTCTTCAAGGGCGAGGATTCCCGCTTCAAAGGCGCGGCGAAACTGCTGGAAAGCGGGACTTGCGGCGAGGGCTTCGTCGCCCGCCAGGGCGAAGATCACCGTCGGGTCGGAGCGCCCCTTCACCGTAAAGGCGCCAAGCGGCACGGCGGCGAAATCGGGAATGCGCTGGCGCATCTCGGCTGAAATGATGATCGGCACGCCATATTGCTTGGTGAGCGATTCCAGCCGCGAGGTGAGGTTCACCATATCGCCGAGCATGGAATATTCGAGCTTGTCTTCGGAGCCGAAATTGCCGACCCGCGCTTCGTCGACATGAAGGCCGATGCCGATGCGGATCTCCGGCACGGGCAGCTCCTTCGTCGACCGCCATCCGTCATTCAGCTTGTCGAGCGCTTTCATCATGTCGAGGGCGGCGCGCGCCGCTTCCGCCGGATGGTCGGCCACGTCGATCGGCGCGTTCCACATGGCGGCGAGGCCGTCGCCCATATATTTGTCGACGAGCCCCTTATGGACGACGACGATACGCGTCATCTGGGTGAAATACTGGTTGAGCATCGCCGTCACCTGTTGCGGCGTCAGCTGCTCCGAAATCGAGGTGAAGCCGCGAATGTCGGAAAAGAAGGCGGTGATCTCGCGCTGCTCGCCTTCGAGCTTCAACAGCGTCGGGTCGCGTTCAAGACGCTCCAGGAGAAGCGGCGACAGGAACTTGCCGAAGGCGCCGCGGATAAAGCGCCGCGCCAATTGCTCCTGCTGGAACATCACCACGAAAGCCGGCACGAACGCCGCCGTGACCACTAGGCCCGGCGTCACCGGATCGATCAAAAGGCGCGAAGACTGAAAGGCGTAAAAGGCGCCGCCGAAAAGCGCGGCGGTGAGGACCGCCCAGATGCCGAAGCCCGCCGCCGCGGAAAGGCGCGGCAGGAAAAGCAGGATCATGAGCGAGACGATCGCCGCAAGGCCGATTTCGATGGGGCGCATCAGATCCCAGGCGCGGAACAGCGTCTTGCCCGCCAGCGCCTGTTCGATGACTTCCGCATGGATGTGCACGCCCGGACGCTCGTCGCCAAGCGGCGTGACAAGGACGTCGCGCAACCCCTCCGCCGAGGCGCCGATCATGACGATCCTGCCCTTGACCGCATCGGCGATATCGGACGGATCTCCTTCGAGAATATCGACGACCGACAATCGTCTTTTCGCAACGCTGTCGGGCCGCGAATAATGCACCCAGAGCTGGCCGTCTTCAGTGGTCGGAAAATGCAAGCGGCACATCACCACTTCGGACACCGACTGGCGCGCAATGCCGGTGACATGGGCGCGGCACTGGCCGTTCTGCGCCGCCTTCACGAAAGCCGGCGTCGCATATTGCGGATCGAGTTTCGGCGCGGCGACGCGGATCGCCTCAAGCGCAAGGCTCGGATAGACTTCCGTCCCGTCGCAGGCGAGCGCGATCAGGGGCACGCTCCGGACAATCGCGTCCTCGGCGAGGCCGGCGCGCGCGAAGCCCTCGCCGCTCGCCGCTTCGCGGAACATCTTCAGCGGCGGCACCACCTGGCGAAAGCTCGGCGCCACGCGCGCAAGATCGCTCGCCGGCATGCCCTGCACGCGGGAGGCGCCAAGCGCCGGCGGACAGCCCCCGTCGGAAGCGCCGGCGCGCGCCGTCAGATGCAGAACCGTCGGCGCCGATGCGAGCGCCGCCGCAAACCGTCGGTCGTGATCGACTGCGGCGAGATCGGAAGCGCCAAGCTCGGCGACAATGGGCGCAAGCACCGGCGAATCGAGCCAGCTCTTGGCGACATTGCCGGGGCTTGTGCGGTCAGGCTCGGCCAGAATGACGTCGAAAACGATGGACGCCGCGCCCGCCTCATTCAGCTTGTCGATGATGGTTGCGAAACGGTGGCGCGGCCACGGCCACTGGCCGTATTTTTCAAGCGCCGCGTCGTCGATTTCGACGACGCGCACCGGATCGGCGTCGTAATCGCGCGGAGCCAGGCGCTGGAACTGGTCGAACACGCGGTCGCGGGCGATGTTGACGAGCGCCGGGTCGTTGAAAACCAGCGCGAGCGCCAGGACCGCGCCGACCAAACCGGCGATGCGAGGCCCGAGGTGATGGCGCCCCATGGGGTCCGCTCCCCTAAAGCGGCGGCGGCGTCGCGCCGGGAACGCGCGGCATCAGTTCGATCTGGCCGGTCCCCTCGCCGCCGGCGCCGTCATTGAAGTTGAAATAGATGTCGGCGTTTTCGCCGGCCCCGCCATTGCCGTCGCGGATCAGGAACAGGGCGTTTTCGATATTCGTCCCGCTGAAATCATCCGCGCCGAAACCGAACACCCCCTGGCCGCCGGCCGCGTCGTCAAAACTGACCGCGCTTAAGTTTTCGAAAATATCGAGATTGAAGTTGTTGAACGTATCGTCGATGGCGACCGACACATAGGATTCGCCGCCGCCCACCGTGCGGTTGGCGAAATTGATGTCGATCTCGGCCTCCGCATCGCCGGAGGAAAACGTCCCGTTCGCCCGCTCGATCGCTGCATAGCCGGCAAAGCCGCGCCCCGCCGCCGTGCCGTCGAAATGGTACGTGCCGGCGCCGAGCGAACCCGCCAGCGCCTCAAGTTCGGCGATGGTCGAAAGCGGCGGAACGCCGGAATCCTGAAAGGCACCCACTTCCGTATACAGATGATTTCCGGCGTCGTCGGACACGATCGCCGCAATATCGGCCTCGAGCCCGTCGCCGTCGCCGATGATCGCCTGACCTTTCAGCGCGTTCGGATCGGAACTAATCGAGGCCAGCGTATGGAAGGCGAGCCCGAAAAGACCGCTGTCGAATGACGCCGCCTGGTCGAGGGCGACATATTGCACCGTGTTCTCGCCGCCGATCGCCGCGTCCGCCGCCGCGGAGACAGCGAGGAAGGACGAGCCCCCGCCGACCGTGCGATTGTCGAAATCGATTTCAAGCTGGACATAAGAAACGCCGGTCAGGGGCGTCGGCGTTCCCAGGGTCGAAATGACATTGGTCGAAAAACCCGTCACCAAAGTCGTGCCGGCGCCGCTCAACCCGTCAAGTTCGGTTATCGACAGGGCGAAGCCGAGCGGCGTCGTGAAATAGGCGAGGTCCCCCTCGCCCGGCGTAAACATCAGGTCGTCGGCGCCGCCTGTAAGCGCAATATTGTTGTTCTGGGCGTCGACGTCCGAATAGTCGATGCTGACATCCGCCGTCACCGTGTCGTTTTCCCCCTGACGGATGGTGAGGTTGTATGTCGGCGTCATATAGACGGCGAGATCGTTGTCGCCGGCGGAGAACGGAACGCCGGCGCTGTCGAACAGGGCGTTCAGATAACCGTCTTCAAAAGCGGCGCCGCCGCCGGTGAAGCCGGAGAAATTGCGCTGGGTGAGATCGTCCGGATCCGTCACCGTCCCGTCAAAGCGCGCGAAACTCGCCAGCGCTTCCGGCGCGATGGTGCGCGAGGCCCAGTCCACATGGATCTGGAAGATCACGACGCCGTCTTCGATGCTCGTCCCATTGTCGATCTGCGCCGGCGCGACGGCGAAAAGCACCCCGTCCGGATTGTTGGTCTGCGCATCCGCAAAATCGTCGAGAACATCGAGCGGCAGGATATCGCCCACGGGGATCGTCACAGGCGGCGGTGGCGGGGGCGGCGGCGGCGGCGGCGCATCGTCATCGCCCACCGAAGGCTGCTCCGGTTTGTTTTCGGTATCCTCGTCGTTCTTTTCGTTCTTGTTTTCGGCGTATCGCCGTTCGTCGTCGCCTTCCTGCGCGCCCTGGCCCGAATTGTTCAGAGGATCGCCCGCATAGTCGAACGCAGAGCCCTCGCTTTCGGGAATGACCGGCACGAAGGCCTCGTAAATGCGCCTCAACAACTCGTCATCGGCGCGGAACGGTTCGGAAACGCCGTCGGGGCCGATGCGCACCGCGAAGCCGGAGCGTTTCAGCACCGCTTCAATCGCTTCGCGATTGCCGTCGGTCCAGAATTCAACAAGGCCTTTCGGCGCCAGACCGCTATTGTCGCGCACCGGCCCTTCGAGCAGCGCGTAAACATACCCGTCGAGCTCCACCAGAATGACATTGGTGCCGCGCACGCCCATGGTGACGCCGCTCTCCTGGATCTCGACTTCCGTCGAGCCCGGTTCGGTGTCGCGCCCGGAGGAGAACCGGAACCCGCCGCGGAAGAAATTGATCACCCGCCGGCGGCCCGCGCCTTGCGCGTCGAAAAATTCGTTGATCGCGGACTCGCTGTTGGGCGAGAAGGTGTAGGTGCTCCAGTCGCACAGCTTTAATTGCAGATGCGAGGCGTCGCCGGTGCGCACCGTGTCCCCGGTAAACATGTCCGCGCCGCTGGACGGGCGGAAAGCGTTTTCGCGGTTAAGGCGCTCAACGTCGACGGCGGGGCCGACGACGGCGGTGGCGTTGCCGGCCTTCGGATCGTTGGTGTCGCGGTCGAAACATTCCGCGGCCTCTGCGCCAAACGGCGCGAGCGCGAGAACAGCGGCGGATGCGGCGGCTTTCAGCGTCAGCATTGAAATGCGTTTCGTCATGATCGCCCCCTAAAACGCAATGCGTTTCGACAGCAAAAGCGCGGCCTTGTGCGCCTTGTAGTCGAAGTTCAAAATATTGGAGTCGACGGTCTCATATTCATACTGAGCGATGAGATTGATGTCCTTCACTCCTTCCGGCGCTTTCGGGAAGAAGAAGGAGAACGGCACGCCCAGCGTCGCGCGCGCGCGATAAAGCCATTCGTCCCGCACTGTGGGGCCGATGAACGGGTCATTGCCGTCATATTCTGATTTTTCCGCCCACAGACCAATCAGCGAAAAGGCGCCGCGCCCTAAAAGCCAGCTATGCTGAACATTAGCGCCATAGCGGTCATAAGACTCGAAAGCGACTTCGCCGTCCTTTATCATGTAGAGGCCTTCGACCTGGACGGCCTGGGTCGGGCTGAACCGCCATTTGGTTCCGCCGCGCAGGCCGATGCGCTTGCCCGAGCGCAAATAAGCAGCCCCGAAATTCGACGTCGCGCGGAATTTTTCATCCTCAACCCGCACCGCGCCGTAAGACGTGATTTTCGGGTTCCAGCGATAGGCGGTCCGCACTTCGCCGCCCCAGCTTGAGAGGTAATCGTCGCCGCCGAGCCAGTAGAAACTCCCGCGCGCCGTCGGCGTGAAGGACCATTTGCCCGAATAGAACGTGCCGCCGGCCGCAACGGTCGCGGCGTCGAGATCGAGCGTGTCGACCTCGACCTTGTCGGAGCGGTAGTAACCGACATCCGCATGCAGCATATGGCCTTCCTGCGATCCGAGATCGTGCAGGAGCCTTCCTTGCGCGGAGAAGACATAGGCCGCATCGCCGTTGCGTTGATTGGCCGGCACGATCGCCTCAAGATAGGCCGTGGGATTGACCGGATCGTTCGGGATCGCGAATTGCAGCATGCCGCTAGACGGCGCCTGATTGCGGTTTGAATCGTAATCGACGCCGGCGGTGACGGTTAATGAGCCGCGCGTCCTGCGCTGCTCGTATTTGATGCGGTTCAAATAAGCTTCGGCTTCGGCGGCGAGCGCCGAGGGCAGCAAGCCGCTTTCCAGCGCCAGCTCCAGCTCATAGCGCGCGCGGTCGTAAAGCCCGAGCCGGTAAAGCACGAACCCGTATAAGACGCGCACGTCATAAAGATCCGGGTTTATAAGAAGGATCCGTTCGAGCGTCGCGCCGGCTTCCTTAAGATCGCCCGCCGCGATCTGCTGGCGCGCATAAGCGATGTTAAGCCGGATATCTTCCGGCGCTCTCAGAATTTGCTCGAAGGGGATCGCCGCCTCGCGCGCCGTATCGCTTTCTTCCGCACGCCGCTGGACGTCCATGAGCCCCTGATCGGCCGCCTCGCGCGCCGATTCCTCCGGCTCCTGCGCCAGCGCGGGTCCAAGCAGGCAAAGCGTCCCGGCGACCAGCGCTCCGGATGCGCGACATGCGGACCATTTCACCATGAAATCCCCCTGATGAGCGTGCGCCCGCATGTTGCAGCGCACAGCAATTCTCTCCCAAATCCCCGTCATGCAAACAGCGCGCCTTTTATCTTCATAGAGACGCTGCAGGCCGTTCTTAATCGCAACTATGCGCCGCGCTCCTTTGCGCCGCAACCGTTTTCTATTCGGCTGGACGCTGAAATTATTGTAAAAACTGGCCGTAAGACGCCGCATTCAGCGGTGCATGAACAACTGCCAGATGATGAAATAATGAGTGCAGTGATGCACCATCTGATCAAAACCAAGCGGTATCCAGAAAGATTGTTTCGTCATGTCCTTAAAGCGGCCCAGATATTTCGGGCCCGATTTGATCCGGTCCATAAGGAAATGGACGGCGAAATCGAAAAGCGCCAGAAACCAAAGACTTGGGTTCACAACCATGAGGATTCCAAGCGTCGTCAGGGCGTGAACGCCCACATGCACGCTCAAAGGCCAGACAAAGCCGGGACCGGGCCGCGCCTTGCCGCGCACCATCCAGCCTGTCTGCAGCACATAATCGCCGATAAAGTGTTTGATCTGAAACGTAACCAGCATCGCAAAGATGAACTGGCTATCGCTCATGCTCATGATCATGGCATCCCCCGCGATGAGCGGCCAACGGCGCCGCAAATGACGCAATGGCGCGGATCGCGCTAGCTTCTTCTCCAGCGCGACGTCGCCCCGCGCCTTGCCCCCGGTTCGCGGCCGCGCGCACTCCATGCGCAGATGATGGAGAGCGCGCCGCCGCTAACAAAAAGGTACGCATAGTTCCGCCAACGAAGCAAGCTGGCGTTAACGATATTTGTGCAGCACTTATGCGGCGCTGCACCTAAAGCTGATCGCCCAGGATTTCCGCTGAAACGGCGCGCGCAATCGTCAGGGTCCCGCTGAAATGCAAGCAAGAGGCAATGAAAAGGTGGATTGAGGGGGCGATATTGGGTATGGGGTTTAATGAGAGGGTTGACCGGGGGACCCGTAGTTGGAGAGCGTGAAAATCGCCATTGTCGGCTCAGGCCCTGCCGGGCTGAGCGCGGCGGGCCGCGCCGCGGCCCGGGGGATTTCGCACGTTCTCCTGGAAAAGGCCCCTCACCTTTCCGACACGATCTACAAGTACCAGCGCGGCAAATACATCATGGCGACGCCGGACCAGTTGCCGCTCAGGTCCGACATCGAGTTTCAGGCGGGCTCGCGGGAAAGCATCATCACCCGCTGGGACGACGACGCCGAAGACCTCAAGATCAATGTTCGCCATAATTCCGAAGTCACCGCGATTTCCGGTTCGAAAGGCGCCTTCCAGATCTCGCTCGCCGACGGCGAGACAATCAACGCCGACTTCGTCGTTCTTGCGGTCGGCGTTCAGGGCAACCCGAACAAACTGAAAAATCCGGGTACGGACCAGCCCTTCGTCCAATATCAGCTCGACGATCCGCGCGAATATTACGATGAAAACATCATCGTCATCGGCGGCGGCGACGCGGCGATCGAAAACGCGCTCGGCGTCGCCAATCCCGACCAGGGCAATATCGTCACGCTGCTTCAGCGCTCGGACGGCTTTCCCCGCGCCAAGGAAGCCAATGTGCAAACGCTTTACAAGGCGCGCGACGAAGGCCGGCTCGACTTCATCACCGAAGCCTCGCTCATCCGCCTCGAACGCGGCGGCTCCGGCGAAAATTTGTGGATCGCCGTTGTCGATACGAAAGACGGCGAAGCGCGGCTTCCCTGCGACCGCATCATCGCCCGCCTCGGCGCCGCGCCGCCGCGCAAATTCGTCGAGGCTGCTGGCGTCGAGTTCACCGGCCCCGACCGCGAAGCTTTCCCGGTCCTGACGCCGCAATACGAAACCACCGTGCCGGGGCTGTATGTCATCGGCGCGCTCGCCGGTTTCCCCCTGATCAAGCACTGCATGAACCAGGGCCATGACGTGGTCGAGTTCATCGCCGGCAACACCGAGCTGCAACCGCCGGACACGCCGCTCCTTGAAAAACTTTTCGAAGGCGCGCCCGCGAAACGCAGCGTCGATCAATGGCTCGAGCATATCCGCTCGACCGTGGACGTGTTGCAGGACGTTTCCCCCCTGCAGATGCGTGAATTCCTGCTCGCCTCGACCATCCATTATAAAAAGCGCGGCGACATTATCATGAAGCGCAACGACACAGGCTCGTCGATCTTCGCGATCATCGAGGGCTCGGTCGCCGTCGAGGTCGATCCGAAAAACCCGTCCGTCACCGTGCCGATCAAGAAAGGGAACATTTTCGGCGAGCTCGGGCTCATCTCCGGGCGCCGGCGCACCGCCACCATCCGCGCGGCCGAGCCCGCCATGCTGCTCGAAATTCCGCGCAATGCGACGCTGAAATTGATGGCCTCGGTGCCGGGCGTCAAACGCCGCATGGACCGGCTTTCCATGGAGCGCCAGGTCGGCCAGATCTTCGGCCAGCTCCTGCCTCAGAGCGCCATTGACGAAATCGTCGATGCGGCGGAAATCATTCCTTTGAAAGCCGGCGACGCCTTTATCGAAGAAGGCGAGCGCAACACCGATATTTTCATCATCCGCTCCGGCAGCGCCGTCGTTGAAAAGCGCATCGGCGGCAAGGACGTTTTTCTCTCTTACGTGCTCGCCGGCAATTATGTGGGCGAGATGTCGCTGTTTTACGAAGGGCTCAGGACCGCGACCGTGCGCGCGGCGATCAAATCGGAAGTGGTGCGTCTGCCCGGCGAAATCTTCGAGCGTCTGCTCAATCAGAATCCGGATCTGTACCGCGCCGTCGACGACCTCGTCGCCTCGCGCCGCAAGCTCAACGATTATGTGGAGGCGAAACGCGAAAGCTTCTCCTCCGTCGTCGACATGCACACCTCCATCGCGCGCTTTCTGCTCGAAGAAGAAGGCCTGTCGGAAGCGACCGACGCGCTGGTCATCGACGAAACGTTATGTGTGGGTTGCGACAATTGCGAAAAGGCCTGCGCCGACATTCACGAAGGCATTTCCCGCCTCGACCGCGAAGCCGGCAATTCCTACGCCTATATTCACGTCCCGACCTCCTGCCGCCACTGCGAACATCCGCACTGCATGACCGACTGTCCGCCGGATGCGATCCATCGCGGGCCCGACGGCGAAGTCTTCATCGACGAAAAATGCATCGGCTGCGGCAACTGCCAGCGCTATTGCCCTTACGGCGTCATTCAGATGGCCGCCGTGCCGCCGGAAAAACCCGGCATCCTCTCCTGGCTTTTCTTCGGCCGCGGTCCGGGGCCTGGCGAACCGGATAAGGACTGGATCGAGAAGACGCGCAAGAAAGACGACGCACCGCCGAAGCTCGCGGTCAAATGCGACATGTGTTCAGGGCTGAAAGGCGGACCCGCCTGCGTGCGCGCCTGCCCCACCGGCGCCGCCCAGCGGGTTTCGCCGGAGGACTATCTCTCCATCGCCGAAGGGAAGGGCTAGGCCATGGCGGACCACATGCGCTCTTCCGGTTTGCCCATCTCCCATGAAGGGTTTTTGAACCACAAAGGCTTTCGCTATCTGAAAGTCGCGCTTGTCGTCAGCCTGATCGCAATCATCGGCTATCTCGCGGCCGATGTGCGCCTCAGACCCAATGGCGGCACCTGGTACGGCTATAGTCTCGGCGCGATCTCCGCTTTGCTTATCGTCTGGCTGATGCTGCTCGGAATCCGCAAGCGCGCCATGACGTCAGGCCACTGGTCCTTAAAAGCGTGGACGTCGGCCCATGTCTATCTCGGCGCGTCGCTTCTGGTGCTGGCGACGCTGCACACCGGTTTTCAGTTCGGCTGGAACGTGCACACCCTCGCCTATGGGCTGATGGTTGTGGTCATTCTCTCCGGCTTTGTCGGGATTTATTATTACGCGACCGTGCCGCGCAAAATGAGCGACAACCGCGCGCATCGCACCCAGAAAGACATGCTGGACGCAATCCGCGCGCTCAATCGTGAATTGCGCGAGGCGGCCCAGCCGCTCGACCAGAAATATGTCGAGGTGGTCAAGCGCGCGATCCGCAACACGAAGCTGAAGCCCGGCCTCTTTCAGTCCATCGCCGGCGCCCAGCGCCAATGCGCGACGACGCGCGCCGCAAAACGCCTCAGGAAAGCCGCGGCGAACGCCGATCCCGAGATGCGCCGCCCGCTCGAAGCGGTGACCGCGATCCTCGAGCGCAAGTCCGCCCTTCTCCTCAGGACCCGCCGCCATATCCGCAACAAGACGCTGTTGCAGCTCTGGCTTTACATCCATGTGCCGATCTCGTTTGCGCTGCTCGCGGCGCTGACGGCGCATATCATTTCCGTCTTCTTCTACTGGTGAGGCGGAAATGGGCATTCGCGTAGAATTCATCAAAAGACGGCCCGGCGGACGCATCACGGTGCGGCCCACGATTTACGACAAGAAAGACGTCACCCTCGGCCGTGCCACCGACTGCGATGTTTTCCTGAGCGATCTTCGCGTCGGCCTTTATCACGCCAAGCTGACCCAGCTTTCGGCGAACAAGGCGCGCCTCGAAGCCAACGGCGATCATCGCGTGCGCGTCGACGGCGCCCAGGTGCGCCGCCGGGAGATCGGCCTCAAGGACGGTTCGACCATCCGCATCGGCCCTTATAAAATCGCTTTAAGCCCGGCAGACAACAAGGGCGACATGCTCATCACCATCGAGCTGGTGGAGGAGCCGACGCCGGTGCGCGACAAGCGCGACGAAGAGGCCGTCTTCACCATGCGCGGTTATGCGCCCGACAAGCGGGCGAGCGCCTGGGTTTTGCTGTCTTTGATCGCCATCGTCTTTCTGGCGGCGCCCGTCGTCCTGCATTTCCGCGCCAAGGATCCGGAAACGCCGGGCCTCGCGGCGCATCTCGCGATGACGACGAACCAGACCTGGCTCGCCGGCTCCATGGCGTCGTCCCACGCCAACCTCACCGAGGATTGCCGCTCCTGTCACGTAACGCCTTTCGAGCGGGTGACGGACGCGGCCTGCCTTTCCTGTCATGAAGACATGCGCGATCACGCCGATCCGCACGCCATGCTGGCGGCGATGCCGGACCATAAAGGCGCCGATATCGTGCCGGCGGCGTTGCGCAAAGGGCTTTCCATTCCCGAAAGGCGCTGCGGCTCCTGCCATTTCGAACATAACGGGCCGACCGGCGTCATCCCGTCGGACGCGCAGCTTTGCGTCGATTGCCATGACGAACTCGACCAGCGTTTCACGGAAACGACGCTGGTCAATGTTTCGAATTTCGCGCGCCGCCATCCGGAATTCTCGCCCGCCATCGTGCTCGACCCTGAGGCCGAGCCGCCGGAGACGACGCGCATCTCCCTCGTCAAACACCCGAAAGAAAACAACGGCCTCACCTTCCCGCACGATCTTCACCTCAAAGACGAAGAGGTCATCCGCAAACTCGAAACTCTGCCGGCCAATGTAAGGGCGCGCTATGGCGACGAACTCGATTGCGCGGACTGCCACGAAACCGACGCAGCGGGCGCGCTCATTAAACCCATCGAGATGGAAGAGCATTGCAGCGACTGCCACTCTCTTGCTTTCGCCGCGAGTGATGATGAAGTGCGCAACCTCCCCCATGGCGAGCCGACGGAAGTGCGCCGCGTGCTCGAAGATTTCTATCTCGCGCAGGCGACTAATCTTTTGCTCGGCGACCGGCCCGACACCCTTCTCGAACGCCAGTTGAGCGCCGAAGCGCGCGCCCGGCGCGAACGGCTGCGCGCGCAGGCCTTCGCCGACGCCAAGAAAAACACCGATGAAATGATCGCGCGCATCTTCTCCGAGGAAGGCGTCTGCCGGAAATGCCATGACAACGTTGATCCGGCGACGCGGCAGGGCCTGCCCGAACTGACGCCGGTGCGGCTCACCACGCACTATCTGCCCATGGCGCATTTCAATCACGCCGATCACATGACCGGCAACATCAAGTGTCAGACCTGCCACAAGGCCGAGACATCCGCCTCCTCAGAAGACGTCCTGATGCCCTCGATCACGGTCTGCCGGGCCTGCCATGACGATACGGCCGGGCGGACCGCCATCGCTTCGGATTGCTTAACCTGCCATTCCTATCATGATGAGGATGAGGAAACGCCGCTGATGAGCCCTGCGGGGCTCAGGTCGGCGATGAGCGGGGGACGGCGATGAGTAGAGTTTTCATTGTCTTAGCGCTGACTTTTGCGAGCCTGACTGCGCCCGCCGCGGCGCAGGCCCCTTTCGGGGACCATCCCGTTCCGCTGAATGACGGCCTCACCCATATGGGCGTCGCCAGCTGTTCGACCGCCGGCTGTCACGGCGATCAGGTCTCCGGCGTCGGCGCCGGTCCCGTGGTCGGCCAGAACGAATATTTCCAATGGGCCTCGCGCGGCGAAAAAGGCGCCCATTCGCGCGCTTACGAAGTCCTTCTGACGCCGCATGGGAAACGCATCGCCGCCAATCTCGGGGTCGGCCGCGCGGAAGCCGCGCCCGAATGCCTTTCCTGTCACGCCGACGCGGCGCCGAACAAAACGGCGCGCTTCCAGATTTCCGACGGCGTCGGCTGCGAGGCCTGTCATGGCGGCGCGCAGGAGTGGCTCGCCTTTCACCGCATCGGCGCCGGCCATGAAGCCAACATCGAGGCGGGGCTCTATCCCACCGAGGACCCGGCGGCGCGGGCGCGCCTTTGCATGGGCTGTCATTTGGGCTCCAGTTTCGAAAACCAGTTCGTCAATCACCGCATTATGGGCGCCGGTCATCCGCGCCTTAAATTCGAACTCGATCTTTATACGACCATTCAGCAGCATCACGTCGTCGATGACGATTACCGCACGCGCAAAACCGTCGCGCCGGGCGCGCAAGTCTGGGCCGTGGGGCAGGCCATGGGGCTTGAACGCACGCTCGAGCTTCTTCTCGACAATGACACGGGCTCGGCGGGCGCTTTTCCCGAACTCGTCTTTTTCGATTGCCACGCCTGTCACCAGCCGATTTCCGAAGGCGACGGCCAGTTGAGCTGGCGGCCGAATCCCGGCCGCGCCCTCGGCCCCGGCGCGCCGATCCTGAACGACGCCAATCTCATCATGCTGCAGGCGGCGATGCGCGTCGTCGATCCCGCCATTGCGGAGAGACTCGACAGCGAAGGCCGCGTCCTCCACGCCGCCTCGCAGCATTCGGGCGATCATTTCCATAATGCGGCGCGAACGCTCAAAGGCACCGCAAATGAGGCCGTCGCGCGCATACTGGGCTCGGATCTTTCGAGCCCTTCAGCCGCACGCGCCATGCTGGTCCAGGTGACCGACGCTAAATTCGCCAAGCGCTACACGAATTACGCCGCCGCCGAACAGGCGCTCTTCGCCGTGCAGCGGCTGACGGCGGCGATGAATGCGGACAATGCGGCCATGCGCGCGGCCATTGAAAAGGCGAGCCGCGCGGCGCAGAGCCCTTATGCGTATAATCAGAATGCGTTCACAGCCGCCCTCGCCGATATCGGGGCCATGGCGGGCGGTTGAGAGAACAACAAGCGCCGGACGCGGGCGTTACTGTCATCGCGTCGGTTTTGGGGATAGCGGGAGAGACGACTATGTTCTGGCGTAAGAAAAACAAGCAGTCGTTCGATGCGGCGCCGGCGGAAACGCCGCCGCGCGAGACGAAGGAAACGCCTGCGCCGATCGCAAAGGCGCACAAAGATATGAGCCTCGATCTGAGGCGCAAAACCGGCGAGCCCGTGCAGCGCTTCGCGGTCGGCATCGCCGGCGGCGGCAATGTGGTCAGCGAGATCGATCACTTCATGGACGGGCTGATGCGGCGCAATCCGCATGAGCCGGAATTCCATCAGGCGGTGTTCGAATTCGTCGAAACGGTGATGCCGTATTATCTCGATCACCGCAAATACACCGATGCGCGCATTCTCGAACGCATGACCGAGCCGGACCGCATCGTTTCGTTCCGCATCGTCTGGGAAGACGATAATGGCGTGCCCCACGCCAACAAGGGCTTCCGGGTGCAGTTCAACTCCTCCATGGGCCCTTACAAGGGCGGGCTGCGCTTCGACCCGAGCGTTAATGTCAGCATTCTGAAATTCCTTGGCTTCGAGCAGACCTATAAAAACGCTCTCACCCGCCTGCCCATGGGCGGCGGCAAGGGCGGCTCGAACTTCAATCCGAAAGGCCGCTCGGACCGCGAGATCATGCGGTTCTGTCACGCCATGATGAGCGAGCTGTTCCGCCATATCGGCGAGAGCACGGACGTGCCCGCCGGCGACATCGGCGTCGGCGCGCGCGAGATCGGCTATCTTTTCGGCAAGTACAAACAGCTCTCGAACCATTTCACCGGCGGCGTTCTCACCGGCAAGGGCCTCTCCTTCGGCGGCAGCGAAATCCGCAAGGAAGCGACCGGCTACGGCGTCGTCGTTTTCGCCGAAGACATGCTGAAACACCATGGCAAGACCATGAGCGGCAAGACCGTCGCCGTTTCCGGATCCGGCAATGTCGCGATCTACGCCGTGCAGCGCGCCATGCGCATGGGCGCGAAAGTCGTCACCGTTTCCGACAGCCGCGGCTTTGCGCATCTGCCGAACGGCTTCACCGATGAAAGCTTCGCGATCCTGCAGGACATCAAGGAGAACCGGCGCGAAAGCCTCGCCGTCTTCGCGCAGGAAGCCAAAGGCGTCACTTACCACGCCGGCAAGTCGCCCTGGTCCGTCCCGGCGCAAGTGGGCCTGCCCTGCGCCACGCAGAACGAAGTCGACGAAACCATGGCGCGCGTTATGGCGAAGAACGGCATGGAATGTCTCGCCGAAGGCGCGAACATGCCGCTCACCGCGCAGGCTATACACGTACTGAAAGACGCCGGCGTCATTTTCGGCCCGGCGAAAGCGGCGAACGCCGGCGGCGTCGGCTGCTCCGGCCTTGAACAGGCGCAGAACGCCCAGCGGCTTTTATGGACCCGCGACCAGGTGGAGCAGGAGCTCGAGAAAATCATGCGCTCCATCCACGAGCAATGCGTGGAATACGCGCCGGTGAAAAACGGCGTCACGGACTATCAGGCCGGCGCGAATATTGCGAGTTTCGCGCGGGTCGCCGACGCCATGATCGGCTACGGCTATCTCTAGGCGCTGAGGGGGAAGAAAACAGGCATGACGGGCGGAAGACATCTCTTCTTGGCGGGCCTCTTGGCGCTGACGCTCAGCGCCTGCCTTTCCGCTTGCGGGGGCGGCGCGGAAGAAACCGCCTTGCCCGATCCGGGAACGCCGCCGCCGGCGCCGCCCGCCTCTTCGCCGCTTTTCAAACCGGTCGTCCGCAGCCTGACGGCGTCCGAGGTCGAGACCATCATTGCGCAGGCCGTCGGCGAAGCGAACGCCCGCTCGACGCCCGCAACCATCGCGGTCACCGACCGCGTCGGCAATGTGCTCGGCGTTTTCGTCATGAACGGCGCGCGCACGACAACAACCGTGCGCGAAGGCCCTTCCGGAACGCCCGACACGAGCCTGCAGGGCGTCGAGGTGCCGGCGACGCTCGCCGCAATCTCGAAAGCCATTACCGGCGCCTATCTGTCCTCCGGCGGCAATGCGTTTTCTTCACGCACAGCAAGCCAGATCGTGCAGGAGCATTTTCCGCCCGCGCCCTCGACAACCGGTCTTGAAAGCGGCCCGCTTTTCGGCGTGCAGTTCTCGCAGCTTCCCTGCTCCGATTTTGCGACGCGCTTTTCCATGGGCGGGCCGGGGATCGGACCGAACCGCGCGCCTTTGGGCCTTTCCGCCGACCCGGGCGGCTTTCCGCTCTACAAGAACGGCGCCGTCGTCGGCGGGATCGGCATCGTCACCGATGACGATTACGGCTTCGACCCGAACATTCTCGATGTGGATGAAAGCGACGAAGAAGCCATCGCCTGGGCGGGCGCATTCGGCTTCACGGCGCCCAAAGAGATCCGCGCCAATCGCATCTTTGTTGACGGCACGGCGCTGCGCTTCACGGATGCGGGCAATGAAGACCTGATGAGCGATCCCGCTTCGGCCCCGGCCTATGCGGCGATCGCCGCCGGCGTCGAAGGCGACTTGACTGACGTCACCGCTTATTTCGACGGCGCGTCCGGCGGCGGCGTTTATGCGGGAACGGCTTACGGCGCCGAAAGCTCCGGCATTCGTCCGGCGACGCCTGCTGAATATTCCAACGAAGACATTTATGTTCTCACCGACGGCGCGGGAACGAACCGCTACCCCGCAACCGGCGGCACGGACGGCGCCAGCGTCGCCGCGCCGCTGACGGCCGCAGAAGTCACCGCCATTCTCGAAGAAGCTTACGGCGTGATGACCGCGGCGCGCGCACAGATCCGCCAGCCGCTCGAAAGCCGCGCGCAGGTTTCGATCTCGGTCGTCGACACGAACGGGCAAATCCTCGGCATCATTCGCGGCCCCGACGCGCCGATTTTCGGCACGGATGTCTCGTTGCAGAAAGCGCGCACGGCGGCGTTCTTTTCCGGCGCCGAGGCCGCCTCGGATTTGACCGGAACGGCGGGCCCCGCCGTCGCCGGGTTCAATACAACGAAGCCGGTCGCCTCCTATGTGCAGGATGTGCGCGACTTCATTCCCGATCCGGCGGCGCTCACCGGAACCGTCGCTTTCGCCGACCGCTCCGGCGGCAATCTTTCGCGTCCCTATTTCCCGGATGGCGAAGTCGGGACGGCCAACGGCCCCCTGTCGCTGCCCATCACGGAATGGAGCCCCTTCGCCACGGGTCTTCAATCGTCCTTGATCGTCGACAACATCCTTGAGCATGTGATTCATGTGCTGGGCGGCGGCGCAGATACGGCCATCGGCTGCACGGGCCTGCCTGACATTCCCTCGCTTGCGGGCGTGCAGAACCGCCTGCAGAACGGCATTCAGATTTTCCCGGGCTCGGTGCCGGTCTATCGGGGCGACACGCTGATCGGCGGCGTGGGCGTTTCCGGCGACGGCATCGACCAGGACGACATGATCTCGTTTCTCGGCGTTCATCGCGCGGGCGAGCGCCTCAATGGCGCCCTCGGCAACGCGCCCGAAGCGATCCGCGCCGATCAGATCGTGATTTCCGTCAACGGGGCGCCGGTGCGCCTGCGCTTCGTTAATTGTCCGTTCAATCCGTTCGTCGGCTCGAACGAACAGAATGTCTGTCAGGGGAAATGATGATCCGCAAACTCATCATATCCCTTTCTCTCGCCGCGCTTGCCGCGCCTGCGCTCGCACAGGAAGAAGCCCCCTTAAACCCCGGCGCCGTGGCGCCGCCGCGCATTGGCGATTACCCAGATTGCCGCGACGACGGCCGCGAGTTCACCGAATGCGCCCCGGCGATTCCCGACCGCTGGCGCCTTGCGGAAACTCTCGGGCTCGTCAAAACCCGCTGGTGGGACCCTTACAATCAAAACACGTTGAAGGGCGACCGGCCCATCTTCGGCGATGACTGGTTCTTTGTCGCCGCGCTCGTTTCCGACACAGTGGTGGAGCCGCGGTCCTTCCCGATCCCCGTGGGCGTGCAGACGACGACCGACGCGGGCGACATCGACGTTTTCGGCGATAGCGACAGTTTCGCTTTTAATCAGAACCTCATCACCAGTTTTTCGCTGATCAAGGGGTCGACGGCGTACAAGCCGCAGGATCTGGAATTCCGCGTCACGCCGGTCTTCAATTTCAATTTCGCCCATGTGAACGAAAAGCGCATTCTCTATGTGGAGCCCTCGGAGAAGCTGAACCGCAAGGACGGCTTTATCGGCCTGCAGGAAGCCTTTGTCGATTATCACCTGCGCAATGTTTCCGAACGCTACGATTTCGATTCCGTGCGCGTCGGCATCCAGCCCTTTTCGTCGGACTTCCGCGGCTTCCTCTTCCAGGACAACCAGCTCGGCGTCCGCTTTTTCGGCAATCGCGACAATAACCGCTTCCAGTACAATCTCGCCGCCTTTATGCGCGTCGAGAAGGATACAAATTCCGGTCTTAATGACGTATCGCGCCGCCCCCGCGACGATTTTGTTTTCCTCGCCAATCTCTATCGCCAGGACCTGCCCTTCCCCGGCATGACCAGCCAGGTGACGGCGGTTTACAATCTCAATCGCGAGGCGGACGACATCGAGATCGACAAGAACGGCTTTCCCGTGCGCCCGGCGCTGATCGGCAATTTGCGCGGGCGCGACTATGACGTCGTTTATCTCGGCTATAACGCCGACGGGCGCATCGGGCGCATCAACCTCACGGCGTCGGCCTATTACGCCCTCGGAGAAGACCGCAATTCGATCTTCACCGACGAGAAAGCGAAAATCCGCTCTTTCTTTGCGGCGGTCGAGCCGTCTTATGATCGCGGCTGGGGCCGGGTGCGCCTGTCGGGCCTCATAGCCAGCGGCGACGGCGACCCGTATGACGATACGGAGCACGGCTTCGACGCCATCTTCGAAAACCCGCAATTCGCCGGCGCCGACACGTCTTACTGGATCAGGCAAAGCGTGCCGTTTATCGGCGGCGGGCGCGTCATCGGGCTTAACGGGCGCAACAGCGTCTTGCCGGATTTGAGATCGACCAAGGAACAGGGCCAGTCCAATTTCAACAATCCGGGGATCATCCTCGCCGGCGCCGGCGCCGATTTCGATATTCTTCCTGAACTGCGCGTTTCGGTGAACCTCAACCGGCTCTGGTTCCACAAGACCGATACGATAGAGGCGCTGCGCGTTCAGGGCGGGATCGACCGATCCATCGGCTGGGATTATTCCGGCGCGATCATCTACCGCCCAAATTTCATCCAGAACATCGTCTTCCGGCTTTCCGGCGCGGCGCTAGAGCCCGGCGACGGCTTCCGCGCGCTTTACGACAACAATGAGGACCGGGACCTTTATTACTCCGTCCTCTTCAACGCGGTCTTAAGTTACTGATGCGCGCGCTCCTGACCATACTCCTCGCTTTTGCACTCTTCCCGGGCGCCGCCTTCGCATCGGGCGAAGAAAAGCCCGTCGAGCGCGATTATTCGCGGGTCACGGCGCCGCCCACGCCGGTCTATCAGACGCAAGCGGACGTCGAAGCGAAAAGCGCTGGCTGCCTCACATGCCATACGGCGACGGACGCGCCGACCATGCACAACCCCGCCGCCGATCTCAGGATCGGCTGCACCGACTGTCATGGCGGCGCCGCGGACGTCTTTGCCAATGGTTTAACGAGCGGGAGCGAGGCTTACGAAAACGCGCGCGACCGCGCCCATGTGCTGCCGACCTATCCGGAAAGCTGGCATTTCCCGCATTCGGCCAATCCCAAACATTCCTATGCGCTCCTCAATAAGGAGTCGCCGGAATTCATCCGTTTCGTGAACCCGTCCGATTATCGCGTGGCGCGCGAGGCCTGCGGCAATTGCCATATGCGCGAGATTCTCGCCTCGGAACGCTCGCTGATGGCGACGGGCGCCATGCTGTGGGGCGGCGCCGCCTATAACAACGGCATCCTGCCTTTCAAGAAATATGTGATCGGCGAGGCTTACACCCGCGACGGCGAACCGGCGGCGATCTGCTCCCCGGGCGAACCGGTGGAAGGCGACCATCCCCTTGGCTGCCCGACGGCGCCCTCCGAAGCGGCTCAATTGCGCGGCGCCCTGCCTTATCTCGCGCCGCTGCCCACCTGGCATGTCCTGCCGCCGGCGGACATTTTCCGCGTTTTCGAGCGCGGCGGGCGCAACATCCTGACGCAATTCGCCGAAGTGGGCCTGCCCAACGCCGCGGGCCAGTTGCAGCGTCTCGAAGAGCCGGGCCGCCCGGACATCCGCCAGTCGAACCGCGGCCCCGGCACCGGCCTGCGCGTCGCGATCCCGGTCTTGAATATTCACAAGACGCGCCTCAACGACCCGTTCACCTGGTTCCTCGGCACCAATGACAATCCGGGCGATTACCGCTCCTCGGGCTGCGCATCCTGCCATGTAGTTTACGCGAACGACCGCGAACCGCGCCATGCGCTCACCTATGCGCAATATGGCCGCGACGGCGAGACCATCACCAAGGACCCGACCATTCCGAAAGGCGAGCCCGGCCACCCTTTAAAGCACGCTTTCACGCGCGCCATCCCGACCTCGCAATGCATGATCTGCCACATGCACCAGCCGAACATGTTCCTGAACACGTATCTCGGCTACACCATGTGGGATTACGAATCCGACGCGCCCTTCATGTGGCCGGAAGAACAGAAATACCCGACCATTAAAGAGCAGCGCGAAGTCCTCGATCGCAACCCGGAAGGCGCGGCGCCGCGCGGCAAATGGGCGGATCTCGATTTCCTGCGCGACGTCTACGATCTCAACCCCGAGCTCAACGACACGCAGTTCGCCGATTATCACGGTCATGGCTGGAACTTCCGCGCGATCCTGAAACGCGACCGCGAAGGCAACCTTCTCGACGCCGACGGCAACATTGTTGCGAATGACGACCCCGAAAAATGGCGCAAGGACGGCGAAGGCAAGTTCGTCGAGGCCGGGACCAATCCCGGCAAGACCGTCCACATGATGTCGATCCACGCCGAGGTCGGCATGCAATGCGTCGACTGCCATTACGCCCAGGACAGCCACGGCAACGGCTATATCCATGGCGAAGTCGCGAGCGCCGTCGAAATCCGTTGCAAGGATTGTCACGGCACCGTCGACGCTTATCCGAACCTCAAAACCACCGGCCCCGCCGCGGGCCCCAATGGCCGCGATCTCGCCGTCCTGAAAAACCCGGACGGGCGCAACCGCTTCGAATGGATGAAGCGCGGCGGACGCAATGTCCTGATCCAGCGTTCGATCATCGACCCCGATCTCGAATGGGAAGTCTCGATGGTCAAAGACAGCGTCACGCCCGGCTCGCCCAATTACAACGCCAAGGCCGCGCGCGCGAAAACCATGTCCATGGGCGCCGACGGCAAGCTGGCCTGGGGCGTCAAGTCCGACAAATCCAACCTCGCCCACAAGGACGACGAGATGGAGTGTTACACCTGCCATCTTTCCTGGACGACCTCCTGCGGCGGCTGTCACCTGCCCATCGAGGCGAACTGGAAAGCGGAAATCCACAAATATGAAGGCGGCGAGACGCGCAATTACGCCACCTACAATCCGCAGGTGGCGCGCGACCAGATGTTCCAGCTCGGCAAGCATCAGGACACCAAGAACAACACCGTCGCACCGGTCCGCTCGTCTTCGGCGCTGGTCTTGTCGTCGACCAACGTCAATCGCGAACGCATCTATGTGCAGCAGCCGCCGATTTCCGCCGCCGGCTTTTCAAGCCAGGCCTTCGCGCCGCACTTCCCCCACACGGTCAGGAAAACCGAGACCAAGACCTGCACCGACTGTCATTTGTCAGCCGATAATGACAACAACGCCATCATGGCGCAGCTCATGCTGCTCGGCACGAATTTCGTGAACTTTGTCGGCATGCACGCTTATACGGGCCTCGACGGCGCCATCGAGGCGGTGCGCGTCACCGAATGGGAGGAGCCGCAAGCGGTGTTCGGCTCCTATCTCCATAAATACGCCTATCCCGATTATTACAAAGCCCATGTGGAGCGGAACGGCCGCGAACTCGTCAACTGGACCCGCGGCAAGACCTTCGGCGAAGGGCTTTCCGGCGAGACCGGCGCCTTGGAAGAAATCGCCAATGTGACCCAGGACGCCGGCGGCGCCGTCAACTGCCTGCAACTGCGCGGCGAATATCTCTACGCCGCCGAAGGCAAGGGCGGCTTTCGCGCCTATGACGTGGCGTCCATCGCCAATAAGGGCCTTTCGGAACGCTTCATCACGGCGCCCTTCTCGCCGCTCGGCCATGACACCCATGTGAAGACCGAGAACGCGACCTGCATGGTTCTGCCGACGAACCAGCCGATTAATCCGGCGCGCAACACCGAAGACTTACGTGAGCGCAACCACGAACAAGCGATCCATCCGATCTACAATTACGCGGTCATCACCGACGCCGAAGAAGGTCTCATTCTCGTCAACATCAACACCCTGGCCGACGGCGAGCCGCGCAACAATTTCTTCAAGCGCGCGCTCACCTGGAACGAAGGCGGCGTCTTAAACGGCGCACGGCACATCACGCTTGGCGGGACTTACGCCTATATCGCCGCGGACGCCGGGCTCGTCGTCGTCAATCTCGACGATCCGCTCCATCCGAAAACGGAAAGCGTCACCCCCGTGGCCGGCATGCGCGCCAGCGCGCTGCAGTTCCGTTATCTTTTCGTGACAGACGCGCAAGGTTTGAAAGTCTTCGACGTCACCGATCTCGCCAAGCCCAAACTTGTCGAGGGCGCGAGCGTTGCCCTCGCCGACGCACAGAAGATCTATCTTGCGCGCACCTACGCTTATGTGGCGGCGAAAGCGCAAGGTCTCGCCATTATCGACATCGAAAACCCGGAAACGCCGAAGCTCTATCAGGCCTTTACCGGCGGCGGCGCGCTGGGCGATGCGCGCGACGTGATCGTCGCCACCACCAACGCCTCGCTCTTCGCTTATGTTGCGGACGGGAAAAACGGCCTTAAGGTCCTGCAACTCACCAGCCCGGAATCGCAGCCCAATTTCTACGGCTTCTCCCCCGAACCGAAGCCGGAAATCATCGCCTGGGCGAAAACGCCTAAACCCGCGCTGGCGCTCTCGAAAGGCCTCGACCGCGACCGCGCCGTGGACGAAACCGGGCACCAGATGGCGGTTTTCGGCCGTTTCGGCTCGCGCCCCTTCACCCGGCCGGAAATGGAGCGGCTTTTCCTGAAAGAGGATGGCGAGCCCTATTTCGTGAGCGACGACGTCGAGAAAACAGCCCGGGGCGCGCGAACGGAAACGACCGTGAAAAGCAGCGGGCGATAGGCTAGACTGATCTTGGGGCGCGCCGGCATGTAAATTTGGCGGCGCGGGACGCCGCAGGGGCGAAACGCGGCGCTTGAAAATGGGGTGACGGCCATGTGGGGCGTAGTCTTTGGACTTGCGGCCGTATTGACGCTGGCGGTGCTGCTGTTGCCGGTGGCGCGGCGGAGCAATATTCCTTACACGGTGCTTCTCGCCGTCGCCGGGATCGCGCTCGGCTTCGCGGCGCAGCATCTCGGCGTCGGCGCTGTAGAAGCCGCACACGCCCCTGTTGAGCATGGGGGCGCCCATGGCGGCGGCCCGATCTGGATGCAGATCGCCGAAGCCATTGGCGGGCTCAGGATCACCTCCGACGTCATTCTCTTTCTCTTCCTGCCCGCCCTGGTCTTCGAAAGCGCCATGTCGCTCGATTTGCGGAAGCTGATGGCGGACATGCGCTCGATCCTTTTCCTCGCGGTCGTCGGGGTCCTCATCTCTACGGCGATTGTCGGGCTTTCCATCTGGGCGATTTCCGGCATGGCGCTGGTCCTCTGCCTTCTGCTCGGCGCCATTCTCTCCGCGACGGACCCGGTGGCGGTGATCGCGCTCTTCAAGGACCTCAACGCCCCAAAGCGCCTCACCGTGCTGGTCGAGGGCGAAAGCCTGTTCAACGACGCGACCGCCATCGTCATTTCGTCGATTTTCATCGCCATGCTTGCCGAGGGAACGAGCCCCGATGTGGCGGCGAGCGCGCTCGACTTTCTCGTCGTCTTTCTCGGCGGCGTCGCCGTGGGCGTGGTCGTCGCCCGTCCCGCCATCTGGCTGATGCGCGCGTTCCGCCGCGATACGATGATCATCCTGACGCTCACCGTCACGCTGCCCTTCGTCGCCTTCGTCGCCGCGGAGCATTTCCTTCATGTCTCCGGCGTCATGGCGGTCGTCGCGGCGGGCCTCACCATCGGCTCCATCGGCCGCCGGATGATCCCGCCGCAGGTCTTCGTCGAGGTCGAACACGCCTGGCATCAGCTCGGCTTCTGGGCGACATCGCTCATCTTCATGCTGGTCGGCCTCGCCATTCCGCGCATGTTGGGCCCGCATGTGCTCGATTATGTCGACGACATCGTCATCGTGGTCGTCGCCGCGACGGCGGCGCGCGCCTTCATCCTCTATGTGCTGCTGCCGCTGCTCGATCGTTTCGGCGCGCAACAGAAAGTCAGCCTCGGCTATCAGACCATCATGTTCTGGGGCGGGCTTCGCGGCGCGGTCTCTCTGGCGCTGGCGCTGATCGTCCTCGAAACGCAGGCGATTCCGACGGAGGGCCGCGCTTTTGTCGGCGTCCTCGTCACCAGCTACGTTCTCTTCACGCTCTTGTTTCAGGCGACGACCATCCACGCCGTCATGCGCGTCTTCGGTCTCGACAAGCTGTCGCCCGCCGACCAGGCGCTGCGCGACCGCTCCGTCGCCAGCGCGCTCAACAGCGTCTCCGCCGAGCTCGACCGTTTCGCTGAATTTCACGATTTCGACGAAGCCGAACGCGCCGCAGCGCTGAAACGCTTCGAAACAGCGGCTGAAGAAGCGCAGCGCAAAAGCGCCGCCGGCGACCTTTCTCCCGACGATTGGGTGCGCACCGGCCTCGCCATGGCCCTCGCCCAGGAACGGCAGATGTATCTGACGCGCTTCGGCGAAGGCTTTACAACGACGACGCAGCTGCAGGACGCCCTCGCCCGCCTCGACGATATTGTCGACGAATTGAAGGACGGTCCCTTTAACTGGCGCGAAGCCGCCCTGAAAGGCGTTGCTTACAGGAAACGCTTCCGCATGGCGCTCGAGGCCCAGCGCAATTTCGGGATCACGCGCCCGCTTGCGACGCTGCTTTCACGCCGCCTCGGCGTGCTTGAATTCATCCGCCAGGTGCTGCGCGAACAGAAAGAAAAGGGGATCGGCGAGATCGAAGCGCTGCTGCCGCTGAATGCGCGAGAGCGCTTTCAGCAGTATTTCGACGAGCGCTTCAACATCGTCTCGCAAAACGCCGAAGCCCTCGCCGTGCAATATCCCGATTACGCCGCGGCGCTGCACCGGCGCGACCTTGCGCTGGCCGGTCTGCGGCTCGAGGAAGACGCTTATGACCGCCTCCTCGACCAGTCGATCATAGGGCCTGAAATTCACGGCGATCTCGTCAAGCGTCTGGAAAGCGCGGGCGCGAGCGAAGGCCGCCTGCCGCCCTTGAAGCTGAAGCTCAACACGGCCGATCTTGTCGCCAGGGTTCCCTTCTTCGACGAGCTCGACAAGGGCCGCCAGAAGCGGATCGCACGGCTTTTGAAAACCCGGCTCTTCGCGCCCGGCGACCGCATCATCACGCGCGGCGAAATCGGCGATGAAATGTTTTTCATCGCCGACGGCGCGGTGCGGGTCATGCTCGACGATCGCGAAGTGACGCTCGGCACCGGCGATTTCTTTGGCGAGATTGCGCTCATCACCGACCAGCCGCGCAACGCTGATGTGGAGGCGCTCGGCTTTTCAACGCTGCTGGCGCTGAAACGGCGCGACTTCGCCCGCTTCGTCAAACGCCATCCCGACTTGCGCGACAAGATCAGGAAGATCGCCGCGGAACGGGTCAATGGCGGCGTCGCCATCGACCTTTGAAGCTTTCCGATGCAGATGACTTGATCTTGATGAACGTGCCATCCTTCGCGACGCCCAATTTCCTCATCCTGAGGATCGGGCAAACATCGTCAGAATGTTTGTCCGATGTCGCGAAGGACGAGGAAATTGGGCTCCTCAGGATGAGGACCGAGTGAGACGTCTGATCTTCAGAACGCGCTAAAGCCCGTCGATCATGTCCTGGATCTGCGCGGTTTCCGGCGCGCCTTCGGGCATCGCCTCTTTCAACTGCGTCCAATATTTGCGCGCTTCTTCCGCATCCCCGCGCTGGCTGGCGGCGAGTCCCTGAAAATAGAGCGCGAAAGGATGATCCGGCGCGCGTTTTGCAATCTCCGCGACGGCGGCTTCGGCTTCCGCGTCGATGGGCTTTCCTTCGGCGTTGAGCGCATTCAGCAACGCTTCGGCGCGGCCAAGACGCAGGTCGAGATTATCCGGCGCCAGCTCAATGGCGCGCGCGAAAGCCTCGGCGCTTTTCTCATGCTCGTTCATGACGCCGTAAGAGCGCGCCAGCATGGTCCAGCCTTCAAGATCGTCGGGCTCGTTTTCAAGACGCGCGGCGAGCCCCGCCACCATGCCTTCAATCATCGCCTCGCGATCTTCCGGGCTCATATCGGACGCGGCCTGCATCTGTTCGGTGGTCGGCCCGCGGCGCGCGGAGGCGCCGCCTTCGATCCGGGCTTCAGCTTTGGCGATCTCCTGCAACACGAACGGCGCGCCGGCGTAACGCTCTTTGGCGCGCGCTGTTGCGTCTTTCGCCTTTTCCGTCTCGCCCGCCGCCGCATAAGCATCGATCAGCGCAATCCAGCTTTCATAAGGCGCGTCGCCCGCGGCGATTTCCGCTTCGAGCGCGTCGGCGCCTTTTTGGGGCGCGCCGGCGACGGGACGGCCCAGCTCTGCGGAAATCATTTCAATCTGTGAGCGGACGGTGGGCAGCCAGCCTGCATTCGGCGGCGCGTCTTTTTCAAGCGCGATCAGCGCATCGAGCGCGTCTTCCCGGCGGCCTTCCTGGTAAGCCGCGATGGCGAGATAAAACCGCGCCCGCGGCTCCTGCCGGTCGAGCTCCAGCGCGCGATCGAACGCCGCGCGCGCTTCAGCGTTGATGACGCCGCCCGCCGCCATGGCGAGAGACTCGCCTTCCGCGGCGTGAAGGTAAGACTCGTTCGGCGCAAGGTCGCGCGCCTTGCCGAATGCCTCCGCCGCCTCGGCGAAGCGGTTCATATTGGCGTAGCTTTCGGCGAGCAACACCCAGTCGTCGACATTGTCCGGGTCTTTTTCGAGCCGCGCTTCAAGCGCCGCCACGGATTCCGCAAGCGGACGCGCGCCGGCGCCGGTCCGGTCGGCCCCAGGCTGGGGCTGGCTGCGCGCGGCGAGACGCATCCCCTCGTCGGTTTCCTTTTGCGCCGGGTTGCCGAGTGCAAAATAAACCGCAAAGGCGACGGCGGGCGCGGCAGCGACGAGCATCACGCTTGCCTGCCGCGCCATGGGGCCGGTTTTATGGGGCGCCGTTTTTTCCGACGCGCGATGGGCGGCGAGCAGGCGACGGCGCGCCTCGGCGCTTGCGGACTCAGCTTCCTCTTCGGTGATCAGCCCCGCCGCGCGGTCGCGTTCGATATCGGCCACTTGCGCGGCGAGATAATCCTCTTCATCGAGATGATCGGCCTTTTTCGGCGTGCGGAAAAACGGCTCCACCAGAAGGAACAGCGCAGCGGCGGCGATGAGGAGAAAGACGGCCCAGAGCATCAGCCGCGCTCGTCCAGAATGCGATTGACGGCGTCTTCATCGTCTTCGGACAGAGGCGCCGACGCAGCCGCCGGTTTTTTACTGCCGCGCAGGAAGAAAAAGGCGCCCGCCGCGCCAAGAAGAAGCGCCGCCGCTGGAAAGCCCCAGAGGAAAAGCGTGTTGCCCTGCACCGGCGGCTTCAACAGCACATAATCGCCATAGCGCTCGACAATATAATCCATGACCTCTTCGTCGCTTTCCCCCATGGCGATGCGCTCGCGCACAAGAATGCGAAGATCCTTCGCCAAAGGCGCATTCGATTCCGCAATCGACTGGCTCTGACAGACGACGCAGCGCAAATGCGCGTCGATCTTTTCCGCGCGCGCTTCAAGCGCCGGATCGTCGAGCAATTCGTCCGGCTCGGCGGCGAACGCGGCCGCGCTGAACAAGAACGCCGCGAGAATGGAGAACAGTCTCATGACCGGCGCAGCTCCTCGATCAGCGGCTGGAGCGTGTCGGTCCAGTATTGTTCGGTGATCGGCCCGACCACCTTGAACCGCACCCGCCCTTGCCTGTCGACGACAAAGGTTTCCGGCGCGCCGGTGACGCCGAGATCGATGGCGACGCGCCCCTTCTGGTCATCGCCCACCGCCTTGTAGGGGTTGCCGTAGCGGTCGAGCCAGGCCTTGCCGTCGCCGGGAGCGTCTTTCCAGTTGAGCCCGTAAATCGGCACGGCGTTCGCTTTCGTCAGCTCCATCAGCACGGGGTGCTCGATATGGCAACTGACGCACCAGGAGGCGAAAACGTTCACCAATGCGACCTCGCCCTTGATGTCCTCCGTAGACAGACCGTCTTGCAGCCCTTGAATGGCGGGAAGATCGAATTCCGGCAGGGGCCGATCGATGAGCTGGGAGGGAATGTTCGACGGATCGCGCGTCAGCCCATAGGCGAAAAAGGCGCCGACGACGACAAAGACGAGAATCGGAAAGATGAAAACGATGCGTCTCATGCGGGCGCCGCCTCCGCCGCGACGGCTTTAGGCTGGCGATGGCGCAGCTTCGCGGGCTTCTTGCCCCGGTCGGCGAAGGCAATGAGCCCGCCAAGCGCCGTCACCGCCGCGCCGAGCCAGAGGAAATGCACGAAGGGATTGAAGAAGAGGCGCACGGGCCAGCCATTGCCCGACTTGTTCTCGCCGAAGGAAATATAAAGATCGCCGGGCCATTGCATGCGGATCGCCGCTTCGGTGGTTTCCATGCCGCGCACGGGGTAAAAGCGCCGCTCGCCTGAAAGCGCGATCGTCTCGCCGTTTTTGCGCGCGACAAAGTCGGCGCGCTCGGCAACGTAATTCGGACCGGAAAACGGCTCCACCGACTTGAGGGTCACTTCATAACCGGCGACTTCCGCCGTCGAGCCCTCGGCCATGAGGACGACGGTTTCCGATTTCCAGAGACTGATGCCCGCAGCGCCGAGCGCGAAGAGCGCGAGCCCGCCATGCGCAATCGCCGCGCCCCAGGCGGCGCCCGGAAGGCCCTTGACGCGGGTGAAGCTGTCGCCCGCCGGGGCGCGGAACAGCTTGACGCGGCCCGCAATGTCGATGGCGGCGCCGCCCACAAGCCAGACGACGAGCGCCAGCGCGAAAGCGCCGGAAACGCGCGCGCGGTCCGCCAGAAAGAGAACCAGCACCGCAATCACGAGCGCCGCGCCGGCGGCGGGGATGAGCCGTTTCAGGCTGGCGGGAAGATCGCCCTTCTTCCAGGCGAGGAGCGTTCCCACCGCCGCCAGCGCCAGGGTGATCGAGGCGATCGGCGCGAAGATCATGTTGAAGTAAGGCGCGCCCACGGAAATCTTGTCGCCGGACAAGACATCGATGAAGAGCGGATAGAAGGTGCCGACAAACACCACCGCGCAGGCGACCAGCAGCAATACATTATTGACCACAAGCGCGCCCTCGCGGCTCACCGCCGAAAAGGCGCCGGTGGCGCTCAGGGAATTTGCACGCAGCGCGAAGACCGTCAGCGACCCGCCGATGGCGGCGATGAGAATGGCGAGAATGAAGACGCCCCGCGTCGGATCGACGGCGAAAGCGTGAACCGACGTCAAAACGCCAGAACGCACGAGGAAAGTCCCCACAAGGCTCAACGAAAACGCCGTGATGGCGAGGAGCACCGCCCAGCCTTTCATGGCGTCGCGGCGCTCGACGACGCGCACCGAATGGATCAGCGCGGTGCCGGCGAGCCACGGCATAAAGGAGGCGTTTTCCACCGGGTCCCAAGCCCACCAGCCGCCCCAGCCGAGCTCGTAATAAGCCCACCAGCTTCCCAATGCGATGCCGATAGTGAGGAACACCCAGGCGATGAGCGCCCATGGCCTGACGAGCCGCGCCCAGACCGTGTCTGCCTTGCCGCGGATCAGCGCCGCCACCGCAAAAGAGAACGGGATCGAGAAGCCCACATAACCGAGATAAAGAAACGGCGGATGGATGGCGAGACCGGGGTCCTGCAGCAAGGGATTGAGACCGGTTCCGTCCGCCGGCGCCGGGATCAGCCGTTCGAACGGATTGGACGTAAACAGAATAAAGGCGAGAAAGGCGCTGATGATCAGCGCCTGAACGCCCAGCGTTAAGAGATGAAGGTCGCGCGGCGCGGCCTTGCCTTGCGCCGCCAGGACCGCGCTGAAGAGCGTCAGGATCAACACCCAGAGCAGCATCGAGCCTTCGTGATTGCCCCATGTGCCCGTCAGTTTGTAGATGAAGGGTTTCGCGGAATGAGAGTTCTCGTAGACATTGACGACCGAGAAGTCGGAAACCGCAAAAGCGTGCATCAGACTCGCGAAAGCGATGGCGACGAGCGCAAAGACGACAATCGCCGAGCGCCGCCCGAAAACCGCAAAACCGGCGTCGTCGCCGCGCGCGCCTGCGAACAGCGCCACGGATTGCGCCATGGCGAGCGCGAAAGCGAGGATCAACGCAAAATGGCCGATTTCCGGGGTCATAGGGTCCGCCCTTGATTTTGCGGTCCTTTTACCGGATTTGCCCCGGACAGGCTATGACTTCTCGACCATGTCAGGCGCGGTAAAAGGGCGCTGGCGGCTGGCCTGAGGCCAGCCAAAGCCCCTTGTGTGTCATCACCGGGCTTGTCCCGGTAATCCAGTCTTTAATGGCTCTGGATCGCCGGCATAAAGCCGGCGATGACACTAGGAGAGGTTTTCCCAGCCGAGCGGGCTTTCTATCGCACGATATCGGCGATTTCGGCCATCACCTCGAGATGCTCGCGGGCGAAATGGCGGCAGCGGGCCGGAGACCAGCCATAAACCGGGTCCGGATTCACATTGGCGTCCTTGAACGGCATTTCGAGGGTCATGGAAAGACAGTTCCAGGTCTCGCCCACATAGGAATTGGCGATGTCGAGATTGGCCTTGCCTGGCGCGGCTGACGGATAGCCTTCCTTGGTCTGGAAATCCTTCGAGATGTCGAGAAGGCGCGCCGAATAGCGGTTGAAGAGTTTTTCGTGGCGCTCCTCCCAGGCGGGGATGCCCTTGGCGCTGTCGAGAAAATTGTTGGCGATCGCCTCGTCGCCATGAACGTCGAGGAAGAAGTCGACACCGGTCTCTTGCATCTTTTCGCGCACGAGGAAAACTTCCGGGCTTTCCTCCATGGTCGCATTGCGCCAGGCGCGGTTTAAATCCTTGCCCGCCGCATTGGTGCGCAGATGCCCGCGCTTGGCGCCGTCGAGATTCATGCACGGAACGATGTGGAGCGTTGTTTTCTCCATCATGCCTTGCGCGGCGCCGTCATTTTCGTCCGTCAGCCGTTCCAGAAACCCTTCCATCCACCACGAGCCCATGGTCTCGCCCGGATGCTGGCGCGCGATCACCCAGAATTGGCGCGGGCCCTCCCCGGCGCGGAAATAATCGATCTCTTGGCCGTCGAGGGTCTTGCCGATCACCTCATGGGTAAGAAGCGACGCGGCTTTGACGTTCCCGATATAAGTGCGGTAGCGGCTCGTCGGATACGGCGCGAAATAGGCGTAATAGACCGGCTCTTGTTCCGGCGTGTGACGGATGACGACCTCGCGCCCGTCGAAACTCGTCTCCACCCGGAACCAGTTTTCCTGATCGTAAGAGGCGACAGCGCGGTAATCTTTCCAGCCGCCGATATAGGACGCGGCGTAGGCGTTTTTCAGCCGCATGGCGAGCGGCGCGCGCCCGGCGCCCTCGACCTTGTAGAAAAACCACTGAAAGAAGTCCGCCTTGCCGTCCGATTTGATCTCAAGCTGGATGTTCGAAGCGTCGGTTGCGTCGAGGCAGTTGATGTTGCCGCTGTCGAAATCGCTTGTGATCTTAATCATTACGCATCCCTGTTACCTGAAGCGAATTTAGTCTTTCTTCTCCGTAATCGGCATGACGACACGGACATGGACGTCCTTCAATTGCTGCTCCGTCGCCTCGATGGGCGCATGGAGAAGCAGGTCTTCGGCCTGCTGGTTCATGGGGAACATCGTCACTTCGCGAATGTTCTCCTGATCGCAGAGCAGCATGACGATGCGTTCGAGCCCCATGGCGCAGCCGCCATGCGGCGGCGCGCCGTATTTGAAAGCGTTCAGCATGCCGCCGAATTTCTCTTCCACGACGTCCTTGCCGTAACCGGCGATCTCGAAAGCTTTGTACATGACGTCCGGGCGGTGGTTCCGGATCGCGCCGGAGCCGAGCTCGTAGCCGTTGCAGACAAGATCGTACTGATACGCCTTGATCGAAAGTTTTTCGTCGTCGGTCTTGGCCGCTTCGAGCGCGCCGAGGCCGCCCTGGGGCATGGAGAACGGGTTGTGGCCGAACTCGACCTTCTTGTTCTCCTCGTCCCATTCATACATCGGAAAGTCGACGATCCAGGCGAGTTCGAAACTGCCCTTGCGGGTGAGCTCCAGCTCTTCGCCGATGACGGTGCGCGCTTTCGCGGCGACCGGCAGGAATTCCTCCGGCTTGCCCGCGAGGAAGAAGGCGGCGTCGCCGGCTTTCAGGTGGAGCTGCGCGCGCACGGCTTCGGAGCGTTCCGGGCCGATGTTCTTTGCAAGCGGGCCCTTCGCTTCGTTTTCATCGAAGATCATGTAGCCCATGCCCGGCAGGCCTTCCTTCTGGGCGAAGGAATTCATGCGGTCGCAAAAAGCGCGGGAGCCGCCGCCTGGCGCAGGAATGGCGCGGATCTCGTTTTCCGGATCGGCTTCGAGGATCTGCGCGAAGATCTTGAAACCTGACCCGCGGAAATGATCGGAGACGACCTGCATCTCGATGGGACAGCGCAAATCCGGCTTGTCGGTGCCGTATTTCAGCATCGCCTCGTCGTAAGGAATGAGCGGGAACGGATAGGGCGTCACTTTGCGCTCGCCCGCAAAGGCGCGGAAGGTGCGCTCCATCACCGGGCCCACCGCGTCGAACACGTCTTCGCGTTCGACGAAACTCATCTCGAGATCGAGTTGATAGAACTCGCCGGCGGACCGGTCGGCGCGCGCATCCTCGTCGCGGAAACAGGGCGCGATCTGATAATAGCGGTCGAAGCCCGAGACCATGATCAGCTGTTTAAAAATCTGCGGCGCCTGGGGCAGCGCATAGAACTTGCCGGGATGCAGGCGCGACGGCACGAGGAAGTCGCGCGCGCCTTCCGGCGAAGACGCCGTCAGGATCGGCGTCTGGAAATCGACGAAGCCCGCCTCCTCCATGCCGTTGCGGATTTCGCGCACGACCTTGGAGCGCAGCATGATGTTCCTGTGCAGCGTCTCGCGCCTCAGATCGAGATAGCGGTGACGCATCCGGATGTCTTCGGGGTAATCCGGCTCGCCAAACACAGGGAGCGGCAACTCGTCCGCCGCCGACAGAATTTCGAAAGATTCAAGGCGCACCTCGACCTCGCCCGTGGGCAGGTTCGGGTTCACCACCTCGGCGTCGCGCGCCACCACCTTGCCGCCGATGCAGATGACGCTTTCCTGGCGCACTTTCTCGGCTTCCGCGAAGAATGGCGATTCCGGCTCCACCACGATCTGCGACAGCCCGTAATGATCGCGCAGGTCGATGAACAACAGGCCGCCATGATCGCGCTTGCGATGGACCCAGCCCGACAGGCGAACGGTCTCGCCGACCTCGGATTTGCGCAATTCTCCGCAAGTGTGGCTACGATAGGCGTGCATCGATTTCCTCAAATGATTCAGTCGCGTCGGAGTGGCGGCAGAGCCCCTTATTGTCAAGGGCGGGCGGCGGCTTTGGCCCCCCGCCCGCCGGATTCCCGGGCCCCGCGGAAAGCGCCGCTGCTGTCAAATAGACTTTACATTGCATAGGGCCGCCTTATGCCCCCATATGAGACAACGTTGTTGCAGCAATGGAGGGCGATATGGCTGAAAGGCCGCCACTGTTACCTGACCTTTTCCGGATGGTCGTGAAGATGATCGTCGGGGGCGTTCTCGTGATCGGACTTGTCTCCTGCGGGGTCGGCTGCGTCGCGGGCGCCGGCGCGGGCGGCAAAACCGCCAAGAAGGAGCCGGTCGCCAAAACCATTTATGGAAACAAGGACAGCGACAACGCGATCGAGCGGATCGACATTGTCGGCCCGATCCTCACCCACGCGCCGGACGAAACCGATGGCGGCTTTTTCTCATCGATCCAGGTCCTGACTTACGGCTACAAGGTCAAAGAGCAGCTTCTCAAAGCCGCCAAGGACGATGACGTGAAAGCGGTGATGCTGTTCGTCTCGACGCCCGGCGGCACCATCGTCGGCAGCGAAGCGATCCATGACGGCGTCCTCGCCGTGAAAGAAGCCGGCAAGCCGATCGTCGCTCATGTGGACATGATGTCCGCCTCCGGCGGGGTCTGGTCCACCGCCGCAGCGGACAAGATTTTCGCCGATCACGGCAGCCTCGTGGGCAGCGTCGGCGTGATCTTCGGCAATTTCATGTATTATAAAGACCCCGTGGCGATCGACGGCGGGCTTTTCCGCGGCGGCGTCACCACAAGGGGCGGCGTCAAATCTACGGTCATCGCAGCGAGCGAAGGCAAGGATCTCGGCAACCCCTTCCGCCCCATGACCGAGCGGGAGAAAACCCTGCTCGAAGCCTCGGCCAAGGAATTTTACGAGAAGTTCCTCGATCATGTGACCCAATACCGTCCCCTCGACCGCGACGCGCTGGTCGACGATTACGGCGCCATGATCTTCGCCAATGACGCGGCGGAGGCCCGCGGCTATATCGACGGCTCCAGGACCTATCAGGAGAGCATCGCCTATATCGCCGGGGAAATCGGCGCGGAGGGCGATGACTGGAAACTGGTCCTGCCGCCGGAGGTCCCGAAATCGCCCCTGGAGAAAATGTTCGGGGCGAGCCTCGCCGCCCTCAGTTCGGGCCGGATGGAAGCCGCCCAGGACGCGGCGGTCTGCGCCGAGCTCAAAACCGGGCCGGTGGCCATCACGGCCCAGTCCCTGACCTCCCTTTGCGGGCTTTAGGCCCCCCGCCCTGGCGTTCCAAACCCGGGTGTTTTCCACAGGATAGACGGAAACCGCGCCCCTTTCCCGGGGCGCGGTTTTTTGCGGCGCCGAAGGCCGCTTGTCTCCGCCCGCGCACGCCGATAGAAGCCCCGTTCATGCAAGTGATCTCCACCACCGACGATTTGGCCAAATTCTCCAAGGCGCTGCGCGCGCAGCCCTTCGTGGCGGTGGATACGGAGTTCATGCGCGAGAAAACCTACTGGCCGATCCTTTGCCTCATCCAGGCGGCGGGGGACGGCGAAGAAGCGATTATCGATCCTCTCGCCGACGCTATCGACCTTGCGCCCTTCCTCGAGCTCCTCTCCGACAAAAAGGTCGTGAAGGTGTTTCACGCGGCGCGCCAGGATCTCGAAATCTTCTACAAGCTCCTCGGCGAAGTCCCGGCGCCGCTGTTCGACACGCAGATCGCGGCTATGGCCTGCGGTTTCGGCGACCAGATCGGCTACGAGCCGCTGATGCGCACGCTCCTGAAAGCGAAGATCGACAAGGGTTCGCGCTTCACCGACTGGGCGCGCCGGCCGCTGACCGAGGCGCAGCTTTCCTATGCGCTCTCCGACGTCACCCATTTGCGCGCGGCCTATCCGATCCTCGCCGAAAGCCTCGAAAAGCGCGAACGCAAACACTGGGTCGAAGAGGAGATGGAGGCGCTCAATAACGGCGATCTCTATCACGTCAAACCGGAACAGGCCTGGAAGCGGCTGAAGCTGAAAGGCGTGCGGCCCAAGGAAATGGGCGTCGTCATGAAACTCGCCGAATGGCGCGAGCGCGAAGCCCAGACCAAAGACACGCCAAGGAGCCGCGTTCTTAAAGACGAAGCGATTTTCGAACTGGCGCGGCTTCAGCCCAGGGACGCCAAAGGCCTCGGTCGCGCGCGCTCCATCCCGTCCGGCTTCGAACGCTCACGCGCCGGCGCCGCCATTCTCGACACCATCAAGGAAGGCGCCGAGCTCCCGCGCGAAGACCTGCCGCGCATCGACAAGCCGGAACGCGAAAGGGCGCCCGCCGACGTGGTCGAGCTCTTAAAGGTGCTGTTGAAGCGCCAATGCGAGGCCTTCAGCGTGGCCCCGAAACTGATCGCCTCGAGCGCCGATCTCGAAGCCATCGCCCTCGACGACGAGGCGGACGTCGCCGCCCTCGCCGGCTGGCGCCGGGAAATCTTCGGCGAGCCGGCGCTGAGGCTGAAGCGCGGCGAAATCGCGCTCAAACTCAAAAAAGGCGCCGTCGACATTATCGAGGCGTGACCGGCGCCGGCGAGGCGTTCAACAAGAGATGGGCGCCACGGTTAAACCGTGGCGAGTCGTCCATTGCTGGACCGGGAATTTCCCGTCACCGATTCCCCACGCTTTAAGCGTGGGGTCCAGCATTCGACAAGGGTTTCGCCAAGCCGCCGCCGGGCGGGCCGAAGGATAAAGCCAAACGCGCCGGCGGGGATAAAATTTAATCCATGAAATTTCGTCCCCGCTCTCGCTGGCGGGCTTATGATGCGTCCTGCCGATGAAAGCCATGAGGCGCAGTTCGTCCTTGCGCCGGCGGAAAGGAGACCGAAAGCCCCCGTGAAACATTTTTACGCAAATGGCGCCAAATCGGTCTGAAAGCCAGCAAGGACGCCAGAAAAAGAAGAAGATGAAAACGAGATGACGCAAATTGTTCCACGGGAAGATATGGTGCCAACACACTCTGGCCCGCCTTTTTTCGACTCGCCACGCTTTAAGCCTGGCGTCCACAAGGTTTGGCGCCGGACCCCACGGTCAAGCCGTGGGGAATCGGAGACGGAAGAATCTCCGCCGGTGATGGCGCCCCGACAAGCAACTGGCGCTGGGGAACTGGCGTGAATCTTCCGAGCATCCCGCAAGGGCCCCTTCCCTGAACCCGAAACCGCGATAGAATTTGATCTTATGACCGACGAGACCATCGCCCGCACCGAGCATTTCGGAGAAGCGCCCTTCTTCATCTTCTGCGACCACGCCTCGAACGCCATTCCGGACGATCTGAACCGGCTCGGCCTGCCCGACGACATTCTTGAGACTCACATCGCCTGGGACATCGGCGCAAAGGCGCTCGCCGAAAACCTGGCCCGCGCGCTTGAGGGGACGTTCTTCCACTGCGGCTTTTCGCGCCTCGTTATCGACCCGAACCGCGCGCCCACCTCTCCCGACCTCATCCCGCATACGAGCGATCAGATCCCCGTGCCCGGCAATCAGATGATGAGCGAAGCGGACTGCAAGGCGCGCATTGCGCGCTTTCATGTTCCCTATCACGACCGGCTGGACAAGGCGCTCGACGATGCGATCGCGCGGACCGGCGCCCCCTTCGTCATCTCCATTCACAGCTTCACCAACCGCCTTCTCGGCGCGGCGGAGGACCGGCCCTGGGGCCTCGGCCTTTTATGGCGCGAAGACGAACGCTCCGCCCAGGGAATGATTAACTATCTAAGGCGGGAAACCGCTTTGGTCATCGGCGACAACGAACCCTATGACGCAAGGGAGTTCAATTATTCCGTTGACCGCCATATCGACCCGCGCAATCTTTCTCATATCACGGTTGAGGCGCGTCAGGATTTGATCTGCGACAAGACGGGTGCTGAGGAAATCGCTGAGATTCTGAGCGCCGGCGTTCGCAGCCTCGGCGATTAGGCCGGCGACCGGTCGGAAAGGGGCCCATTATGATGCCTGCGCTGACATTAGGGATCGAGGAGGAATATCTCCTCATTGACCCCGAGACCCGCGACCTCGTGCCCGACCCATCGCCCGACTTCATGAAAGACTGCAAGGACCGGCTCGGCGAGCGGGTGACGCCGGAATTCCTGAAATGCCAGGTGGAGATCGGCACGCCGGTCTGCACCGACATCAACGACGCGCGCAATCACCTCACGGCGCTGCGCTCGGTCATCATCAACACCGCCGAAAAGCACGGCATGAAACTGATGGCGGCCTCGACCCATCCTTTCGCGCAATGGGGCCGGCAGAAACACACGGCGGCGCCGCGCTACGACCTGCTCGATGCGGATATGGGCGGCGCCATCCGGCGCATGCTGATCTGCGGCATGCATGTTCACGCCGGCATCGAAGACAAGGAAATGCGCATCGATATCCTCAACCAGGCGCGCTATTTCCTGCCGCTTCTGCTGGCGCTCTCCACCTCCTCGCCCTTCTGGGGCGGGCACGACATGGAGATGCGCTGTTCGCGCCTCGGCATTTTCGATTCCATGCCGCGCACCGGCATTCCCGACCGCTATGAAAGCTGGTCGGAATATGAACGCATGATCGAGCGCCTCGTGAATGCGGGCGTCATGGAGGACTCCACAAAGCTGTGGTGGGACATGCGCCCGAGCGCACGCTTCCCGACGCTCGAAATGCGCATCACCGATGTCTGCACCCGGATCGAGGACGCGCTTTGCATCGCCGCGCTTTATCAGTCGATCTTGCGGATGCTCGCCCGTATCAAACAGAAAAACATGCGCTGGCGGATTTATCCGCGCATCATGCTCGAGGAAAACCGCTGGCGCGCCCAGCGCTATGGCTGCACCAAGAGCATGATCGATCTCGGCCGCGGCGAATGCCTGCCCTTCGCCTCGCTGATCGAGGAAGTGCTCGAAATGATCGCCGAGGACGCGACCGCGCTTGGCTGCGTCAAGGAAGTCCAGCACGCCCGCACGGTCCTGAAACGCGGCACCAGCGCCTGCCGTCAGGTGGAAACCTTTAAAAAGGCGCGTGACGACGGCGCGGACGAGCCAGAGGCCTATATTCAGGTGGTCGACATGCTGGTGCGCGAGACCGCCGCGGACCTGCCGGAATCGGCCTGATTTCAGCGCTTTAGGCGGGCGCGAAATATTCCGCCGCGGGCCTTGCGGCGGGGCGCGCGCTTCGCTATACCCCGCTCTCCCATTCGCGGGGCGCGCCGGTTGCGCCTCTTTCATATGCGGATGGGAACGCTGATACGCCGTCTCTCGTTCGGTCAGCAAAGTTGGCGCGGGGTGGAGCAGTCCGGTAGCTCGTCAGGCTCATAACCTGAAGGTCAGAGGTTCAAATCCTCTCCCCGCACCCAATTATTTCAATAGCTTATTTGAACAATTGCAGCTTTTGTCTAAGCTGAAATTCCGCTTCGGCATCATATAGGAAGCAGTAGAAGCACATTCCCTGCTGCAGGTGGTGATTGCTCTAAACGAGAAAGTGCGTGGCTGTCGCATGACGTTTGCGCGTCACCCGCCGGATGTTTTGACTGTCTTTTCGGCCGATCCTTCACGCCCGGATTTATGTCTCATCTTCGCTCCTCCTCAGAGCTGCGATGAACCAAAACCCTCCGCTAATAAAATACCTCAAAACGTCTCATGATCGTTGACGGGATACGCTCAAGAGACCCGCATCTCCAACAGCGCAGGGCCTTTAAGACTGAACATCTTCTCCAGTTCCACGCGCGCGCCCGCCTCCGTCTCCGCCGACGATGCTGCAACGCCAAACCCTTGTGCGAGCGCTGTGAAATTCACGCCGGGCAGATCGGCGCCGACGGCAGGCGTCTGCATCATTGCCGAAATATGCTTCAAAGCCTCGTAACTTTGATTGTTCAGGATAATAAAACCCACATCAAGATTACGCTGGGCCGCCGTCCAGAGCGCCTGCACCGTATAGAGCGAAGAGCCGTCGCCGACGAGCGCAATCGTTTTCCGGGAACTGTCCGCCAGCGCTGCGCCGACCGCAGCCGAAAGCGCAAAACCGAGCCCGCCTGACGCTGTTGCAAAGAATGAAGCGGCATGATTCATTCGCAGCCGGGCCTGAATAACCGAACGGGCGCTTGGCGCTTCTTCAAAAATCCTGGCGCACTCCGGGCGAAGCTCTTCTATCAGGTCGATGGAGGCCGGAAGCGTCAACGCTTGTTCATCGCCGCGCCGCAGGGCCGGCGCCTCCCGCAGCGCGCGTTTAAAAATCGGACGCGCCGGCGCCATAGAGTCAAACGTCAGCAAGGCGTCGCGGACATTGCCGACAATAGCGACGCCACGCGGCGTGTATGACGTCGTATTTTGGTCTTCCGAAAACTGAATGATAGTCCCACCCAGCGGCGACGCCGCCGGCGCATGAAAATGATATTGAAAGGCCGGCGCGCCAAAAACCAGGACGAGATCGTGCTTCGACAGGCGAGCCACGATCTCGTCCTCGCGGGCGGGAAGGAAGCCCGCGAATTGGTTATGGCTTTCAGGAAAACAAATCCGGCTGGCCATGGGACTGGCCCAGACAGGACAGGCCAGCTTCTCCGCCAGCGCGACCAAAGCCTCCAAGCCGCCGGCGCGATCGACTTCCGGCCCGCTGACGATCACGGGCGAGCGCGCCTTTGAGAGCAGATCAGCGGCATGCGCGACAGCCCCCTTCTCAGGCGCCGGCGCGCCGAATAGGGAGACCGGCTGGACAGGTTCGGCGCGCTGATCCCAATCGTCAACTGGCACGGAAATAAACACAGGACCGCGGGGCGCGGACATGGCGATAGAATAAGCCCGCGCAAAAGCTCTCGGCACATCTTGCGCGCGGGCAGGCTCGCAAGCCCATTTCACATAAGGCTTCACATGAGCGGTAGGATCAGTCGCGCCGAGAAAAGGCTCATAAGGAAGAATGCTTCGGGCCTGCTGACCCGCAACGACAATCAACGGCGTGTTATTCTTGTAAGCCGTCACCAGCGAGCCCATCGCGTGACCAAGGCCAGCCGCAGAATGCAGGTTTACGATCGCAGGCTTGTCCGCGACTTGCGCATAACCGTCGGCCATGGAAAGCGCCGCCGATTCCTGAAGCCCCAGCACATAATCGAAATCGGCCGGCCAGTTCTTGAAATAGGGTAATTCAGTAGAGCCCGGATTGCCGAACACCGTCGTCAGGCCGGTCTCGCGCATAAATGCGTAAACGCTTTCTCTGACCGTCATCATGGGATGAAGAACCTTCCGAAATACATCGAATCGTTGCTGCAGCGTGATAGCCGCGCCGGCGATGCTATGGCGCTGCAGATCTCAAGGCAGGAGATCAAACCACTTTGTAGTAGCGGAAAAGCGAGCGGTCGGGATCGGACAGGCGCTCGCCGCCGCCCACAATGCAGGTTCGCATCAGCCAATCATGCGGACCTTCGGGAACGCGAAAATACGGCGTAAGACGGAAATAAGAAGGCTGCGGCTGTTGCTGCGGCCCTTGCTCCGACTTCGGCTTTTCAGACGGGACGAGATAGCCCTTATTCATGATGTAAATCGGCGTCCCGTCCTCCGCTTTCAAAAGATAATGCGCGTTAAGCTCAATCACGCCGTCAGGGCGCACCGTCGCATAATCGGCGCCGGAGTTCGGCACAACCGCACCGTTCAACAACGGGCCGGTAATCGCGCCGCCGATGGGCGGCGTATAGCCTTGCGCCGCGCCGCCCGGCGACGGCGGAAAGATCACCCGGTCCGCACCGAAAAAAACAGTGATGTCGAACGCATGCTCCAGGGTTACGTCGGCCGGCCCTCTGCTCATGAAAGGCTCCTTTCCGGAATAACCGGAACGAGAAGATGGGAATCATACTCCCCGCCCCCGTGGATCACATGTTCGCCTTTGTTTCTCAGATTCTCATGACGGGCAAAGGGAAGGTTCGGCAGGCTGTCCTTATAGATATCGCTGCCTTGAACGACGACGCGCAGCGTTTCGCCGGGCGTGAAAACCGTTGAAGACGGCCATATTTCAATTTCAACCGGCGTCGGTTCGCCGGGTACGAGCGGTTCCTCGCGGTCATGCTTGTGAAACGGCTGCTCCGGCGTGGAACGATCTTCGTCAAGCGCCCGATGGCTCGCGCGCAGCCACCCCAACGCGGCGGGTCCATTGTCGTAAAAAGCGTAAAACATGAAACCGACATGATCTTTTGCGGCGTCGAGCTTTTGTACGGCGACGAAAATATCCATGTCTTCGGCGCCATCAGCCTCCACCCACAATTTCAGTTTCATATGACCGGTAATTTCGATTTTTTTGTCGAAACGGATGTCAAAAACCGCACGGCCTGTTTCGGCATCATATCTGAATGACGACGCCGCGGACTGCTCAAGCTGCAAAGCCTGCCGCTCGGGATCGAGCCAGAGCTTTTGATAGGCGGCGCGCGCAAGCGGCCATTCGTTTTCCACGCGCTCTTCGAATTCATGCGCGCTTTTGCGAATTTCGAGACGCACCTTGGGCCATGCCGGCACCAGCGTGTTTTCCGCCTTCAGGAAGTGATCGAAGAAGGCTTGACGCTTCTGCCGGTTTTCCGGCGCGTAATAATGGGCCCATTTTTTGCGCCCATGAACTTCCAACCATTTTTGAGCGGAGCCAATGCGCTTAAAAGCTTCAAGCGTGCCCCGCGAATGAAGCCCATGGTCCGACCAGCTCGCTACAACGAATGCGGGCGCGGTGATGTTTTCAAGCTCGATATCCTTGGAACGCCAGAACTCGTCTATCAACGGATGCGCCTGAACATTCGTCCAGGTGTCTTCCGTACGCCCTGTCGAAAAGCGGATATTATCCGAAGCACGCGGAATAAATCCGGTTTCGGGGATTCCGCCATGATAAGCGAACTCGCGGTACCAGTCCGAAAAGGCTTCCCAAGGATTAATTGCGGCCAGCGGCTGCGGCTGCAAGGCGGCGACATAATATTGAATCGCCGCAAGATAGGACACGCCGGTCATCCCGACCTTGCCGTTCGACCAGGGCTGGCTGGCCAGCCATTCGATGACCTCAGCGCAGTCCCGGCTTTCCCGATCGCCATTATGATGGAAGACGCCTTCGCTCAGCCAGGCGCCGCGCGGATCGACGACGGCGACGGCGTAACCGCGCGCACACCAGAAGACGGGATCCGGAGCCTCGAATGGCGTCAGCGGAGAAAGCCAGTCAGGCTGAACGCCGGAAGCGGGCCAGAAAACCTGATTTGATCGCCCATGCTTGCCGTACGGCCCCCAGGCGAGAAGCACAGGCAAGTCACTCACAAATCTGTTTGGCCGATGAATATCCGCATAGATATGAACGCCGTCGCTCAGCCGGATGACCGCGTTTCTTTCAGTCAGCAGCCCGTGCTCTTCAAAGCAAAGGTAATCCGCAGGCGGCAATGGAGGCTTGTTCGGCGCCGTTGCGGGATCGACGCCGGGGCGTGTAGCCCATTCAGGAGACGCTTCTTTCGCCATGTCTACAGCAGTACATAATAATGGATGCGGTTGGCGTTGGGAACCTTCTCCGCAACGCCGACGAAAACATGCTTGCCGAGCCATTCGTGGGGCCCCGCCGGCGGTTCGAACCGGGGCGTCACACGCATGTAATAGTCAGAAGGATCGACATCTTCATTGCGCGACATGCGCTCAGCGATCTCTTCCGAACACGCCCAGCGATAGCCGCGGTTTTGCATGTAGATGACAGCGCCGTCATCGGCTTCGAGCATGTAACGCGCATCGAAGTCGATGACGCCGTTGGGACGCTGCAACGGGAAATCGCCGCCCGACATCGGAATCACTTTCCCGTTGAGTTTCGGTCCGCTGATCTCGCCACGCGCCGCATAGATCGCCGCCCTTGTGGCGCCCATCGATGTCGGCGTGACCCATTGCAGCCCCGCAAGATCGATCGAGATCGTAAAGGCGTACTCGAACTTGGGAAAGAATTGATCTAACGGGACGCTGGGATCGCTCATGACTTCCCTTTCTTTTCGTCTCGGACTGGCCTCAAGATTTTAAAGCGGCGTTAAAAGGAAACCCTGGCGCCGACTTTAAACACGCGCCCAAGAACGTCGTAAAGGGCGGGGTTCGTCACGCCGAAGCTGGACGGGAGCTTGTTCGGCGGATCCTTATCCAGCACGTTGTCGATCGCGCCGTAAAGCCTGATCGTCGAGTCGCCGCCGACCGATAAGTCGTAATAGGCGTTCAAATCGAAATAAGCGTAGGCGGGCACCGAGTTGTCGCTGATGCTGTTGGTGAGCGTCGGATCGTAGCCCGTTTGGCTCGGCCCTATCTTCGTTACATCGTAGAGACCGGAGGCAATGAAGCGTACTCTGGCGCCTGCGCCGAAAACGTCGTTCGACCAGCGAAGATTTGTGCTCGCCTGGAATTCCGGCAGGCCCGATTGCTGCGAAACCGGATAGCCGACCTGGCCGGCGTAATCGACCGCGCCGTTAGAATCGACGGTGATGAGATCGATTAGATAGGTGCCGTAGGCATTGAGCGAGATTTCGCCGTTAAACGCAGGCGCCGTATACCCGAGCTCGAAATCAATGCCGCGCGTTTTGATGCTGTTGAGGTTAAGCCCCACCGACCGCACCGATTCGAGCGCGCCTCCTGATGTGCGCGTGATCAGATCGCAGAAATCGTTGGCGCCGCCGTAGCAGCGGTCGACGATCACCTGCGCGCCGACGCTGGCGATCGCGCCGTCGATGTCGATGTCGAAGTAATCAGCCGAGAAGCGTACGGCGCCGAAGCTGAACACCGCGCCCGCCGTGAAGGTCTTCGCTATCTCCGGATCGAGGTCGGGGTTGCCGCCGCTGAATATCTGGGTCAGCGAGGAAACGCCGCCATTCTGCGGATCGGTCAGGAAGTTGAAGCTCGCTCCCGTCGGATTGTAGAGCTCGAAGAAATTCGGCGCCCGGATGTCTTTCGAGCGCGTGACGCGAAGGGTCAGGAAGTCGAGGGGCTCCCATACGCCGCCCACTTTCCAGCTCGTCACCGTCCCGCTTGTCGAATAATCGGTCAGGCGCACGGCGCCGTTGAGATCAAGCTGGCCGATCGCGCTGTCAGACGCCGCAAGCGGAACGCCGGCCTCGAAAAAGCCTTCCTTGACCTTGACGGCCGGGCCGGAAATCGGACCGGCGTTGTTGGTGTAAAAACGCAGATCCGTAGAAATCGGATCAGCCTCGCCGGTGACGTCCTCGACGCGGTATTCGACACCGGTCGCGACCGAGACGGGTCCGGCCCAGAGGTCGAACAAATCGCCGCTGACCGTCAGTGCGGCGACATGCTGCGACAGCTTGTTGCGCTGATCGGCCGTGCCGAAAGAATAGCCGGTATTGGCCGGATCGAAGTTGTATTCGCCGAGAATGTTCAGCGGCAAACACCCGTCGACGAGGGGATTTGTCGGATCGGTCAGCGTGGACCGGCAGACTATGTTGCCGTTGGGCGTTCCGCTCATAAACTCGCCCTCGTCCACCGCATCGACAGCTCGCGCGAAGTTGGATGTGATCAGCGTGTTGTAGCCGATCTGATGGTATTTCGTTCTGCCGAACTGATAGTAGCCGTCCAGCGACCAGCTTCCGCCGAGCGCGGCCTCAAACCCGGCCGTCGTCCTGAACGTGTTCCTGTCCACTGTGCCGAAGGAAGGACCGAAATCGTTGGTGATGCGCCCCAGGCTGAACGACGTCACGCCGGCGTCGTCCATGGCGTCCGCGAGTCCGTCTGAAAGATAGGGGTTGTCGCGGTAAATCGTCGGCGCCGTGCCGAAGAACAGACGTCCCTGCGCTGAGGTCGATGTGGCGCTAACGTCCGCGTAGGACCCCTCCGCAAAAACCTTGATCGCGTCCGTCGCCTGATACTCGGCGCGGCCCATGAGCGAATAACGCTCGACCGGGGCATAGAGCGGGAAAAACTGATAGAAAGCATGCTGCGGATCGGCGCTGCCGCCGGACTGGAAAATCGGCGCCCCGTAATACTCGCCGTAATCGTGCTGGAAGATGGAGCCGTCCGACGCAATCTCGGTTCCGGCCAGCGGGCCACCGGCGATGAGGCCGCCCCAGCTCGCCACCGAGGGACGCACATCAGGCAGAATCAATTGCCGGGCGAGACCGTTAAGCTGCGGCACGGGGTTCGACACCGGACCGTATTCTTCGCGGCACCAGTCGCGCTCATAGCAATCGCCGACGCCCTTATTGTCAACATATTCGCCGCCAATCAGAATATGGCCCTTGCCGTCCGCAAAGTCTGCACCATACGCCGCCGAGAGGAGAAGTTCCTTCGCGTCGTTGTTATCGCTCATCCCATATTGGACTTTTCCGTCGAAACCGTTGAGGTCGCTGCGCAGGATGACGTTTACGACGCCGGCGACCGCATCGGAGCCGTAAGCGGCAGAGGCGCCGCCGGTCACAACCTCGACCCGACTCACAAGCGATGACGGAATGGTGTTGAAATCGACGCCGCCGGCCGTTTTGCCGAGGCTGCCTCGCGCCGTGCTCGCCACCACGCGCCGCCCGTCGATCAGGACCAGCGTGCGCGAACCGCCGAGACCGCGAAGGTCAAGGGTTTGCGCGCCGACTTCGCCAAGGAAGACACCGGTCGCCGCTGGCGTTCCCTGCGCCCGGAAAGCCGGCAGATCGTTCAGCACATCCGCGACATTGGTCTCAGCCGCTTTCTGAATCGAATCGCCGTCGATCACCGTGGTCGGCGTTGGCGCGGAAAAACCGCTGCGCGAAAGGCGCGTTCCTGTGACGACGATCGTATCGTCGTCTGCCGTGGACGCCTCTTCGCTTTGCGCATAGGCGGTGGAAAAAAACAAAGACGCCGCGACCACGGCCGGGCTTGCAGTCATGGCCAAGATATTGGCGCAGCTATATTTTCTAGGCTTCATAAGATCCTCCCTGAGCGCAAACTGTTGTTTTATTTTTTAATTTTGCATGATGTTGATATATCAACAACCTGAGGCTGACAAGAGGGGACGACACTTTTCTATGGTTTTTTGAAGGAAACCGATGTTGATTGAGCCCTTGGCGACACACCAACGCATCTCAGAGAAAAAAATTAACGACCATGCCACGCAATAATGATGATAACGACGAACTTGCCGTTTGGAGTCTGTTTGGCCAGACCCACATCCCCTACAGAATACTTTTTCTCGGCAAGATGCTGGACCGCCTGACCACGACGCAGGTGAAAACGCTCGCCGACCTGACGCTGGCCGAATGGCGCGTGATTGCGCATCTGGGCGTCATGGGAAAAAAGAGCGCCAGCGAAATTTGCTCCGCAGCCATGCTGGATCGCGCCGAGGTGAGCCGGTCCGTAACGCGCCTCGTAGATCGCGGCTTGCTGAAGCGCTCCCCAAACCCGCGGAACAAGAAAAGCCAATTGCTTTCGTTGACGGCAAAAGGAACGAAGACCTATCTCGGGGTGCAAAAGCACCGCCTTGGATTTTTCGGATATCTCACCGAAGACCTCAACAAGAAGGAACTGGCGCTGCTCGACGATTTTCTGTTGCGCATCGCAAAGCGCGCCACCCGTATCGACGATACGCCCGAGACCCTGACAAAACTTATCGAAAAGTCCTGACGCTGCTCCACCATGGAAAACTGCACCGCACCATGGTCGCGGCGCTTCTATGGCGCCGCCGCAAAAGGCGCCTTGGTTATGAGCGCGCGTTGACAACGCTGTCGTTGTATTGAACAATCAACATTGTGGCGCTTGGGACCATCCCTTGCGCCGCGTTGCTGTTCTGCAAACAGCCTAACCTCCCGCGCCAAAGCATCGCCATGAGCATCGTGTTCTCCAAAGAAAATCCGCTTTTTCAGGGCTGGGGCCGCCCGCTCCGGCTTGAAAGCAATATCGCCGGACTTGAACTCGTGTCGGGCGAGGTGCCGGACGGCATAAACGGATGCTGGTTTCGCGCCGGCCCGGACTGGCAGTATCCGAGCGGTCGAGACGATGACATTTTCATCGACGGCGAAGGCATGATCCACCGTTTCAATTTTGAGAACGGCGCCGTTTCTTACCGTAGCCGCTGGGTGCGCACTGCCCGTTTTGAAGCCCAGGAAAAGGCGGGAAAAGCGCTTTTTGGACGCTATAGAAATCGTTACACGAACGATGCCTCGGTCGCTAATATCAGCATGGGCACCGGCAACACCAACGCGATCTTCCATGCCGGAAAGCTCCTTGCCCTGAAAGAAGACGACCTTCCCTATGAAATCGATCCCGAGACGCTGGAGACGATTGGAAAATACGGCCATCGCGGCGCCGTAAAATCCGTGTGCATGAGCGCGCATCCGAAAGTCGATACAGTCGAAGACAAACTGCTGACCTACGCCTATCAGGCGAAAGGCGATGCGACGAAAGACATCGTCTATTACGAGTTCGACAGCGACGGAACGCTCGGCAGCGAGATCTGGTTCGAGATGCCCTTCCCCGGCATGGTCCATGATTTCGCGATTACGCCAAGTTACGCAATATTTCCGATTTTTCCGCTGATCGCCGATCTTGAGCGTATCAAAAGCGGCGGCGACTATTACGCTTATTATCCCGACGAACAGATGCATGTCGCGATCGCGCCGCGCAATGGCGCCGCTAAAGACGTGAAATGGTTTAAAGGTCCAGCCTGGACTGCGGGACACATGCTGAACGCGTTCGAGGAAGACGGCCGCGTCTGCCTCGATCTTTGCCTTTATGACGGCAGTTGTTTCACCTTTCTCAAGACAGACAAAGGCGAGCCAACAACGTTCTGCCCACCCATTCTGTCGCGCCTCAGCTTTGACATGAAGCAACAAGACGACACGTTCGACCGCCGGCCCATCATGCCGGTTCCCTGCGAAATGCCGCGCACCGACGACCGCTATCAGGGCTATCCCTTACAACATGGGTTTATGATTGTTTACCGCGCCCAGGACGGAACAAGCGCGCTCGGCAAAGTCGACATGTCCACAGGCGAGATGAAGACCTGGTCGCCCGGCCCCCGCTCGTCGATCCATGAACCGCAATTCGTTCCCCGCGCGCCCGACGCGCCGGAGGGAGACGGCTGGCTGCTGGTCATTGTCAACCGGCTCGATGACAACCACAGCGACCTTGCGATTGTCGACGCGACGGACATCGAGGCCGGCCCGGTCGCCTTGTTGCGGCTGCCGGTGCGCGTGCGATCCACCTTTCACGGCACATGGGTTCCAGCCGATACTTTGGAAACCGGCCATCACGCGATGAAGAGGACCGCATGAACCCGACCTGCTGGCCTGACGGCGTTCCGGCGACAATGCCCGCGCAGGACCGCGCGGATATTATAGAGCTCTATGCGCGTTACGCCTGGGGGCTGGATCTGGCCGACGAAGAGATGCTGTTATCGGCATTTGCTGAAGACGCGTGGTTCGACCATCTCTGGCAAGGCCGCGTACAGGGCCATGAGGCGATCCTCAAAAACATGCATGAACTGTGGGGCGAACGCTTTCACTGGTGGTTCGGACGTCAGCATGTCTTCAATCATCACATCATGACGCCGACAGAAGACGGCGCCGATGTGCGCTGTTTCTTTCAGATTCTTCAGTACAACCCCGAATACAAAAACAATTTTGTGTTTGGGGTCGGAACGAGAGAGGACAAGCTCGTTAAACGCGATGGGCGCTGGCTGTTTTACAGCCTCTATGTCAACGCCTGGACAAGCGCTGATGAAATCCCGTGGAAAGGCGTCCGCCCGGCCGCCAAGGGACCGAGCAAAACAAAGCCCGCCTCAAGCTCATAAAGGTCTGCCGGTTGCGGCCGGCGGCATGTGGATCGGATATGACGACGATACTCGACAGAATTGCAGAGATCGGGTTTGAATTTTCGCCGGCGCTTGTTCAGAAATCCATCGCTCTGTTTGCGCCCACGGCGCCCTCCCCCAACGAAAAGCGCGTGCTGCGCGACTGCGCGTATGGTCCGGATGCGCGTCACCGTCTCGATATTTTCCTTCCCGAAGGCGGCAACGAAAAGCGCGGAGTCGTCGTTTTCGTTCACGGCGGCGGTTTTATCGGCGGCGACAAAGGCGCGCCCGGCGCGCCGTTCTATAACAATATCGGCGCATGGGCGGCGGCGAACGGCATGATCGGGGTCACCATGACCTACCGGCTTGCGCCCGACCATCCATGGCCCGCCGGCGCGGAAGATGTCGCGGCAGCGATCGACTGGCTGCACGCTCATGTCGCAGAACACGGCGGCGACCCGGACATGGTGTATCTTATGGGCCAATCGGCCGGGGCTGCTCATGTCGCCGCCTACGTCGCCCATGACGCTTGGCGCGAACACGCCGAAAGGCGCCTCGCCGGCGCAATCATGCTGTCTGGCCTATATGATATTGCCCGGGCCGAAAGAAATGCGTTCCAAGCCGCTTATTACGGCGAAGACGATGGAGATTACGCTTCCCGCTCCTCCCTAGAAGGCTTCGCCAAGGTTTCAGTCCCCTGCTTTTTCACCATGGCCGAGCATGACCCGGCGGATTTCCAACGGCAGGCCGAATGGGCGCGCGGCGTCTATGCGCGAAACCATGGCGGCAGTTGCGGCTTTGCTGTCTGCAAAGGGCACAATCACATCACGCCCGTGCTACAGATCGGCGGCCCCCATGACGAGTTGGGGCCTGTCCTTTTGAACTTCATAAACCGTTAAAAGGCATGACGGCTATTCAGGCCGGTCCTCAGCCCGCATCCAACGCCGCTCAAAAATCGCCGCGCGAATTTTCACATAAAGCCCGTCAGCGATATCATAAAACACGAAGGAATTGATGTAGAGCTGGTCGCCTTTCGCCATCGGCCCCGATGGAAAATCCGGCGCATCCTGCATCGCCGTAAATGTCGACTTCAATTCCGCCGCCAGCGTTTGGCCATCGGACACACAGGCGCAAATGGCTATCTTGCGCGATGCGCGCTCGTTCACCTTGGTGTAGCAATCGACGATTGCATCGCGGCCAATAAGCTCGCGGCCCGTTCCGTTCATCAGTTTGATGTCCGGCGAATAAAAGGTGATGAGCTTTTCGTAGTTCCTGTTGTTGAATGTGTCGATATAGTCAGCGAACCGTTCTTCAGGCGACATCATTTAGCGCTCCCGAATGACGCAATATCGAGAAGAGCGAATGCGCGTGAATAGCCCTTCCGCATTAAGATCGTAAAAAATAAAATTGACAGTCTGGCGACGATCGCCCGCCTTCATGGGGCCAGGCGCGAAATCAGGCCAGTCTTTTCGGAAATCGAGGGTCGTGACAATTTCTACAGCAACATGGGTTTTGGACCCCACAAAGGTTTTCAGCTCGATATGCTCGTCAAGCCGTTCCATGACCATGCGATAAAACTTCACAATCTCTGCCGGCCCTTTAAGGTTCGCAGCCTGTCCGTAAAACTCCACATCAGGCGCATAAAAAGCGCTAAAGCCGTTAAAATCGTTATTATTGAACGCATCTAAATAACGCTCGAACCATTCGCGCCCACCAGCGGCGTCAATATTTTCCATGGTCCACCTTTCCATCATATTTTATTTGGAATTCAGAAAACCGCTCACTATGCGGCGTCGGCTCCGGCTTTTGCCTCTTCGTAGAAATCGTTGCGCAGCCTCACCGATGCAAAGAAGTACAGGAGCGCCGCGATGAAAAAGATGCATACAGCTACATTCAACGCCCTTTGAATGCCCAGCGCGCTTGCTTCAAGACACGCCGTAACCGCTGACGCGCTCGCCCCAGCGATTGCCACCCCGCCGGGACAAGCCGCATGGAAATCACCGTCAAATGCGCCGGTCGCCATAAGGTCGCTCACCCAGCCTATGAAAGTTGGCCCAAGGCCCGAGCCTATCATGGTGTAAAGCATGGCGAACATCGCCGCGCCGGTCGCACGCATGCGCGGATGAAGCAGATTCTGAATCATGCCAGAGGTTGGCGCATAAAAAATAAGCAGCATAGAGCCGGCAATTACGAGCAGTATGGTCGCCAAAGTAATATTATGAACATTGAATGCTGCGAAATAGAAAAACGGCGCAATGCTAAGGCCAATCGCAGCCCCCCAAGCCGGCCACCGCTCGTCGCGTTTGGCAAGCCAATCGGTTCCAAATGATCCAAGCATAAGACCTATGGTAAGAAACGTCGCCGAGATAAACCCGTAATATAAAGCCGCTTCGCGCACCGGCATGTCGTAAGTTCTTGCCAGGAAAACCGCGAGAAACTGCGAAATCGATGTCATCCCAAACCCAGCAGTCGATCCGCCCGCTATGATGAGCATCAAGGATGGTTTGGAGCGCATCGTTTTCAAAAAAGCTGGGAAATCCGGAGGCGGAGAAACGCCCGGCGGAGCGCCATCGGCCAGACCGCGACTCGGTTCGCGGACGATCAAAAGAACAGACAGCGCAACGATCAATCCGGCAGCGCCTAAAATGTAAAACGCATAACGCCAGTTCCAAGCCTCAGCAAAATAACCGCCCACAAGCGAACCGGTCAGGATGCCCGCTGGCGTGCCAAGCATTATTATGCCCATAATCGAGGAGCGCTTGTTCCTTTTAAACCTGTCGCCGACCATGGAGTTCACGGTCGGAATAAAACCCGCCTCGCCAACGCCGACGCCAATCCGTCCCAGCGCTATATGTAAGAATGAATGCGCAAAGCCGCAAAAAACCGTCGCCGCCGACCAAACAGCCGCACAGGTCGCCATGATTTTTACCCGCGATTTGCGTTCAGCCAAACGCGCAAGGGGGACGCCAAGCATCGAGTATAAAAACGCAAAGGCGAGCCCCTGCAACAGTCCGAGCTGCAAATCGCTGAGGAGAAGTTCTGTCTTGATTGTCTGGGCAAGCACCGCAAAAACCGAACGGTCCGCAAAATCGAACAGACAAACAAGAAACATCAGGAAGACGAATAACCTCTGGCTGGCAGGAGCTAACAACCCCTCCTGTCCGGATTGATTTGACACGTATGCCTCCCTATGTTGATTATTCAACACCTAGCGCGCCAGGAACCAAATGTGAAGCAGCCAATCACGCAACCACAGAACATAACCGTAACGATAACTGCACAAGCGCGACGGGCCCGGGAAAGTCACACGTCATCGCCTTCGGCAGTTAGAAGCAAGCTCAGCCTATGCTCGTTTATATTCTAGGCGCAGGCGCCATGGGCTGCGCGTTCGGCGCAAAGCTTTCAGCAGCCGGCTGGCGGATACACCTGATCGACGTAAACAAGGACCAAATCGACGCCATTAACCGGAACCGCCTGACGCTTCAGACCGATAGCGGCGAACAGACCTATGCTGTGGCAGCGAACACGGCGATTGACGCCGCCATGCCGGCGGATCTCATAATAGTCTTTACGAAATCTCTGCACACGACAGACGCCATGGCAAGCGTCGGCCATCTTATCACCGACGATACACATGTGCTAACCCTACAAAATGGGCTTGGAAATGCGGAAAAAATTTCCACCTTTATCGCCGGAGACCGCATACTGGAGGGTGTGACAACGGTTCCCGCCGAGATAGTCCGGCCGGGCGTCGTATCGTCTCATGGAGAAGGCGAAGTCCAGTTTTATCCTTATGGGGATGAAGTAAACGCCATGGCGGAAACAATCGCCGCCACGCTCAACGCCGCCGGAATCGCCGCGACACTAGAACCCGCCGTAAAAAGCGCGATCTGGACAAAGGCAATTTTCAACGCCGCCATGAACGCAACATGCGCCCTGCTCGACACTACGCCGGGGCCCCTTGGCGATCAGCAAGACGGCGTCGCCCTCATAAAAGCGCTTATCGATGAAGGCGTGCTGGCGGCGAAGGCCGCAGGGTGTCATCTTGATCCGCTGAAAATTCACGCCATGGCCAAGATGTCCATGACAGAGCATCGCGGCCATATCGCCTCCATGCTGCAAGACATCAGAGCCGGCCGGCGAACCGAAATCGACGACATCAACGGCGCGCTCGTAGAACAGGCGCGCGCGCATGGCGCAACCGCGCCCATGCATGAAACACTATGGCGGCTCATGCGCGTACGCGAGCGGCTGTAAAATTCTGGCTTATCTTGGCGCTTCTCCGGCGATCGTCGTCCGGTACATTTCGCGCCTGAACCCGTCATAATCATTGAGCGCTTGATGAATGCACAGGCGGTTGTCCCAAAGCGTCAAGGTTTTCGGCTCCCAGCGCAAACGGCACATAAAGGCCGGCTGCGTGATGTGCCCCACCAGGTAACCGATGATCGGCGCCGCTTCCTCCTCGGCGAAGCCTTCAAAATTGATCGCGTATGACCCGTCCACATATAGGCACTTTTCGCCTGACACCGGGTGAGTCCTGACAAGCGGGTGATACGCGCCTTGAATCTTTTCTTTTAAGTCTTCGGGCAGCTCGGCGGCGGCGCGCAACTTTACCAGTTTGCCGATAGGATCGTCGCCCGGATTGCCTTTCGTCTGGGCGCCAACAAGCACGTCTCGCATGGACATGTGAACCTTCAGCGACTCGATCAGGTCTTTCATGGCGGGACTGAGCAAACGGTACGCCAGCGCGGAATTCGCCCATACCGTATCGCCGCCATAGGGAGGAATGTCTACGCCATACAGAATGCTGATTGCCGGAGGACGCTTAAGGAATGGCGAATCGGTATGCCAACCCGCGCCGAAAACCCAGCCCGTCTTTACGTCTGCTTCCTTGATGATCGGCTGCACATTTCGATGCCCGTCAATACCGTCGGTATACGCGTCATCTGCAAATTCGCCAAAGCGAGCGCTGAACGATTCAAGCACGCCTGCGTCGATCTCCTGGTTGCGCAGATAAATCATTTTGTGACGGAACAAGGCGTCTTCAACTTCTTTGAAGGCGTCATCGGAAAGATTTCCGACATCGACGCCCTTGATTTCCGCCCCCATCGCCGCGCAATGGGGCGCTGCTTCGATATGCCGGTATGTCTTGGCGGCGTTATACTCACGCCCGAAAGATGTGGTCATCTGTTTCCTCGCACAGTTTCCGTCAGACTTATGTTGTCTGACGGGAGACTAACGCATGATGTTGATAAATCAATAACCTGAGTGACGCTCCACTACGGGAACGCCGCCCCGAAAGCGCATCCCGCATTGCCGTGAAAAACGATGTCGTCCTGGACTTCTCATGGCCCGGCAAGCCAACCGACAACGCTTTCATCGAGTCGTTTATGGGAAGTTCAGAGCCGAGCGCCTGAACGCACATTGGTTCTAAAGCCCTGACGACGCGCGTCAGAAAATGGAGGAATGGTGCAGAGACTACAATGAAGCACATCCGCACAGCGCAATCGGATATAAACCGCCGATCTCGCTGATCACTCCCGCGACGGACGCAAATCCGCCGTGAAACTGAAACCCGGAAATCCCCCAGCCGGGTGGCCCAACATCGGGTAGCACTTCATTATTGTGAGGTGACATTATTAAAGTAGCCCATGAGAATGGGGCTGGACAGATGTATTCTTTATATTTACGAAATAAAAGAATGTAAGTTATTGCAATTCGCCAGTCATCGGCGCCGTTATCGCTTGCTTAAAACAGCCTCGCCGCTTGCGGCCGCTACGGTACAAGCCGGGAATGGGCGTCTGGCGCAAAAGCTATCTGTCCTGCAAGCCTTGACGGCGAAGAATGCCGGCGCCGGTAAGGATTGTTAGCGAGACCACAAGCCATCCGAATATCGTGTAAAGCGTCTTGCCGCAGTCCACCAGCTTGGATCTTCGCGCATGGCCTTCGCTCGTCCGGCCATATGTTTCAGCGGATGCATGAAGAGCGACGGCAAATTCCGGTATCGGTCCTGGTCCGCCTGCGCCACCGAACGAAAAGTGCATCGTTCGGCCTGCTGGACTTCCACAATCGGAATGACGACGTCTGCGGCGTAGCTGAAGAACTCTACTGCACTATTGCATCGCGCTAATTGCGGCGGGCCGCGCACTTCGCTATACTCCGCTTTCCGGTTCGCTAGGCGCGCCGGTTGCGCTCCTCAAAACGCGAATGGAGGCGCTGAAATCAAGGTTTCAGCGAAGTCGGCGCGGGGTGGAGCAGTCCGCCCTTCGGCGAAGGCCGAAAAACCAAAATCTGCGATCTTGCGGCGAACGCCGATTTGGCGGAAACCGTAAAAAGTTGGCGCGGGGTGGAGCAGTCCGGTAGCTCGTCAGGCTCATAACCTATAGGTCAGAGATTCAAATCCTCTCCCCGCGCCCAATTCTATCACCGCTTTCTCGATTGACGCGCCTGTCTTGCGAGATCGGCGAGGATGCCTTCGCGCAGGCCTCGGTCGGCGACGCGCACGCGGCTTGCGGGCCATTCCGCCTGCAACGCTTCGAGAATGGCGCAGCCCGAGACCACAAGGTCTGCGCGCTCTTCCCCGATGCAGGGCTCCGCTGCGCGCTCCTCAAACCTCATGACACGGAGTTTTTCCGTGACGCCCCTGGCGTCTTCGATGGTCAGCCAAAGGCCGTCCACCTTGTCGCGGCGATAGCGCGGCAGGCCGAGATGAACGCCGGCGATCGAGGTCACCGTGCCGGAGGTGCCGAGGAGATGCGCGCGGTCGCTGACGAAGCTTTCCCTCATCCCCGCCGGATCGCCGATGCGCGCGACTGCGGCGCGCGCCTCCGCGACAACCGCCGCATAGGTTTGCGCGTTCATGTCGCGTCCGCCCCATTTTTCGGCGATGGAGACGACGCCGAAAGGCAGCGACGTCCAGGCGGCGATCTCGATGCGCCCGTCTTTTTCGTTGCGGCGCACCCAGGAAAGCTCGGTCGAGCCCCCGCCGATATCGAAGACCAGTCCCGCTTCGGCGTCTTTATCGAGCAGCTCCGCGCAGCCGGCCACCGACAGCCGCGCCTCCTCCTCCGTCGAGATGATGTCGAATTGAAGGCCGGTTCGCGCCGACGCTTTTTCAAGAAATTCAAGACCGTTGCGCGCGCCCCGGCAGGCCTGCGTCGCGATGCAGCGCATATGGGTGACGCTGCGGCGCTCGATTTTTTCCGCGCAGACCGCAAGGGCGGCGATGGTTCGCTCCATGGCGTTTTCCGACAGGACGCCGGACTGCGAGAGGCCTTCGCCCAGCCGCACGATGCGCGAAAACGCATCGACGATGCGGAAATCGCGACCGCGCGGGGCGGCGATGAGAAGACGGCAATTATTAGTGCCGAGATCGAGCGCGGCGAGCCGCACCGGCTCCCGCCGCCCGCCGCCGCGTCTTCTTGAATTTCGTTTTTTCGATTTTTTTTCGCCGGGCGCGCGGCCTGAAGAATCCTCGCCGCCCGCGCGCCTACCGCGCTTGCCTTCATCCATCACTTTCGCGTCCTCGCTGGAGCCTCTTGGCCGGGCTCTGATGTGTGATGTGAAAGCTTAGTCGGCGCGCCTCGTCGCGGCAAGCGCCTTATGGAAGGCGCGTCAAAGAATGGTGAAAAGACAGACCGGCGCCGGCGTAGCGTTGCATTTTGCAATCTCATCCGCGCCCGCCGGCTCAAATCCCAGCGCCATGGCGAGACCGGCAAACGCAGCCAAGGCCAGCACGATCAGCATCACTCCTTTTGCAAGCATGATCAACGCAGTCATGATCTCTCTCCTTTGCGCGCGCGACAGACGCACGTTCCCCATGTCCGCCTGTCGAAAACAGGCATCTCTTCTCTCTTCAGCTTGTCTTTGTTCAGGCGCCGCGTTCGAGGTCGCGGAACGCTTTTCTTAGTCCGTATTCGTCAGACGTCACCGCCCGCTCCAGATCGGCAAGCCGGGCGTCGAGCGCGCGAAAACGATGCTTCAGTTCAGAGAACGTCGCCTTCGGGCGTGTCGAAAAAGTGCGCCAGAAACGCTCCTCTTCCTGATCGCGATATTCCACGGGCGGGCCGTCATCCGGCTTGATGAAGATCGCCGCCGCAACATAAGCAAAAATCGGGAACGGGAAGAAGAACACTGTCAACAGAATGGACAGGACCCGCACCCATTTGACACTCCACCCGAAATAATCGGCGAGACCGGCGCACACGCCGGCAATCTTGCCGCGCCGCGTATTCCTCCGCAGACGGTGGAAATTCGGTCCAGGCCCAGGCTGTCCGGCGCGATAGGCGTAGCTGTCCTTGTCGCGCCAGTGATGATGATGGTGATGATGGTGATAATCAGGCATGGGGACGCTCCGGATAATCCTTGCGCCAGTCCGGCGCCTCCTTGTCCAGAATGGTCTCCAACGCCTCCACGCGGCGCTCAAGGCGCTGCGCGGTCTTCCAGAGATCGTCCACAAGCCGCTCATCGTCGGCGGAAATCGTCTTCGTCTTTCTCAGCTCCGTCCGGTAGTGCAAAAACACCGCCGGACAGGCGACGAAGATGATCGCCACGATCGCAATAGGTCCGATCATTTCTTCCATGATGTCGCCCCTTCGCCCTTGTTTTAACCTTGCCCGCCGGAGGATGTGCGGTTCGCGACCCTCTGTTTCAAGGCTTCAAGCTCCGCATTGATGGCATCTTCGGCCTCAAGCTCGGCGAATTCGTCCTCCAACGTGCGCGGACGGCCCAAAGACCAGCTTTCGGCTTCGCCCTCCAGCTCATCTATGCGGCGTTCATAGCGGTCGAACTTGGCGAGCGCCTCTTCAATGCGGCCGTCATTGACCTGGCGGCTGACGCGGACGCTGTCGGAGGCGGCGTTGCGGCGGATTTCGAGGGAGCGCTGTTTGGCGCGCGCCTCTTTCAGCTTGGCCTGCAGCCGGGCGAGATCGTCATTGGCCTTGCCGACGGTCTCGTCGATGGCTTTGAGCTCCTGGTCGAGAAGCCCGATCATCTCTTCGGCCTTGCGTTTGGCCGCCACAGCGCCGCGGGCGAGGTCTTCCCGGCCCTTGGCGATGGCGAGTTCGGCCTTCGATTCCCACTCGGCTGCGCGTTTGGCGAATTCGGCCTTCTTGCGGTTCACTTCCTTCGAGTCGGCCAGCGCCCGCGCCGCATTGGAGCGGACCTCGACAAGCGTGTCCTCCATCTCCTGGATGATGAGGCGCACGACCTTTTCCGGATCCTCCGCCTTGTCGAGCATGGCGTTGAGGTTGGAATTGATGATGTCGCTCAGTCTTGAAAAAACGCCCATGGCGAAAAACTCCTAGAAAATGATGCCGCCGAGAATGAAGCCGAGAAAGAAAGCGCCCCAGGCGAAGCCCGCCCGGCCGCGCAGCGCCGTGTTGAGACGATGGTCCCAATCCCGGTCGTAACTGCCGCGATCTTCGTATCTGTATCGGCTCATCGTTTGATCTCCTCAGCGGTCTGGGTTGCTTGATAACCCCGTCACGGATTCACTACGCCAAAGCGAAGGCTCGCCGGAGATATTTTTTTAGGATGTTGTTTTCAAAGGGAAAAATAGATTTGACGGTTTTCTGCACCTTCATAGGCAGGCTTATAATCCCGTTTTTTAGGTTTTTAATACCATTTTTTGGTGGTATTTTTCACCTATGGCTGACCCTCAAACCCCTCCCGACCTGATCGGACAGTCGAAAGTCTTTCTCGACGCGCTGGATCACGCCTCGCGCGTCGCAATGATCGACCGCCCGGCGCTCGTTTTGGGCGAACGCGGGGCCGGCAAGGCGCTGATCGCCGCTCGCATCCACTTCCTGTCGCCCCGCTGGGACGGCCCCCTCGTCAGGGTGAACTGCGCGGCCATGGCCGAAGGCCAGCTCGAGGCCGAGCTTTTCGGCCTGGCGGGCGGCTCGCGCCGGCCGGGACGATTGGAGCGCGCGGAAGGCGGGACGCTGTTTCTGGAGGATATTGCCGCCGCGCCTGTCGCTGTTCAGGAAAAACTTCTGCGCGTCATCGAAGACGGCGAGTATGAACGGCCAGCCGGCGAGGAACCCCGCAAAGCGGATGTGCGGATTATCGCCTCGGCGACGGACGATCTGCGCCGCCTCGCCCATGAAGGAAAAATGCGCGCCGAGTTTCTGGACAGGCTGGCGTCAGAGCTTGTCTTCGCGCCGCCTTTGCGCGACCGGCCCGATGACATTGCGCTTCTCGCCGCTCATTTCGGCGCGCGCGCCGCCGCGGAGCTAGGATTGAAATTTCCGGGCTTTGCCCCGGAGGCTATGGTCGCGCTGAACGCCCATGACTGGCCGGGCAATGTCCGTGAGCTGAAGACTGTCGTGGAGCGCGCCGCTTTTCATTGGGGCGAAGGCGCCGCCGAAGGAGCAATCTCGCAGATTGTCATAGATCCGTTTGAAGGTTTTTACGGCAAGTTTGACGCCAGCAAAGCGGCGCCCAAAAAACAGCTTACAGGCGCGCCCGTCAGCTTTACGCATCCGGAAACACCGCACGACGCTTATGATTTGCGCGCCTATATGAGTAAGCTGGAAAAAGCGATTGTCGAAGACGCGCTCGCCAAGAACGGCGGCAGCCAGAAGCGCGCGGCGGAAGCGCTCTCCCTCACCTATGACCAAATCCGCGGCATCATCAAAAAGCATGAAATCGCGGCGTAACGAGCGCCGTACAAACGTGTTAGAAATCCGCTCTGAACTGTCCGGTGAGACTCATGGATGAAAAAGAACTGAGTCGTCTCCACAAACGCATCGCCAGGCGCGCGCCGGGCGAGTTTCATTATCCTGAAATCTACGGCGCCGGCTGGAACGATTTGTGGATCGGCGACAAGGTCCGCTTTGGCCGGGAGTTTCTGGAGGCGGTGCGCGCCGGCCGCCTGCCCGGCGTTGAGGATACGGGCCGCAAGAAAGGCGGCGGCCGGGTTTACCGTTGGCGGGGCGCTTAACGCCCCGCGCCATTACCACTGGCCGCGCGTGATCACCTTGTCCGTCGGCAGGAGTTTTTCCGGATTGATGGGGTCCTTGCCCGCCCCGCGCTCATAGAACGGCGTGAAATCGCAATCGCAGATTTCGAAAAGCTGCTCGAAACTGTCGATGACGAAATAAGTCTTCTGGAAGTCGTCGACCATGTAGGCGGTGTTCAACACACGTTCCAGATCGAAGGCGACGCGGTTTGGTTTCGGGCTCTCGACCGAATAGATCGTCTCGTCTTTCGATGACAGCATGCCGGCGCCGAAGGCGCGCAGGCCGTCTTCGGTATTGATGAGGCCGAACTCGACAATGTACCAATAGAGCCGCGCCAACATATGCTGCGCGCCGTACTCCATCGCTTTCGGCCCGCCCTTGCCGTATTTCTCCATGTAACTTGCGAACACCGGATTGGAGAGAAGCGGCACATGGCCGAAAAAGTCGTGGAAGATGTCCGGCTCCACAAGATAATCGAGCTCATGCTCCTCGCGCATCCACCAGGCGACCGGAAAGCGGCGATTGGCGAGGTGGTCGAAAAACACGCCGTCCGGGATAAGCCCCGGCACGGCGATCAATTGCCAGCCGGTCGCCTCGCCCAGAACCTTGTTGGCGTCTTCAAGCCGCGGGATCGCATCGCCGGCGTTCAGCGCCTCAAGCCCGTCGATATATTCCTGCGCCGCATAGCCCGGCAGCAGCTTCTTCTGGCGGTCATAAAGAATGCGCCAGCGCGCCTGCTCCGCCTCGGTGTAGCGCTCATAGGGCTGCTCCACCGTGTAATCGGCGCGCATATGCTCGTAATCTCCGCGCAGCGCATGGCTGGTGTTCGCGGCGAAAGGATTTTTCGGGGCCGTCGCGGCTTCTGCGGATGCCTGGGTCATGCCGTAAACATAAGAATTTCCGCTGGGATTTCTTTTCATAAATCCCGAAAAGTCAGATATTTTTGATAAAATTTCCTGTATAAACTAGAAAAACAGGAAAATATTCCATGATTGACGAATCCGACAAGAAAATCCTCGATCTCCTCCAGCGCGACGGGCGACTCACCAACGCCGAGATCGCCGACAGGGTCGGCCTTTCGGTCTCCGCCGCCCACCGGCGGGTGAAACAGCTCGAAGCGGAAGGCGTCATCACCGGCTATTCGGCAAAGGTCGACCGGAGCGCCGCAGGACTGAACGTCCTCGCCTATATCTTCGTGAAGCTCGATTTTCACACGGAGGAGCACCTCGCCATCTTCGAAAAACAGGTGAACCTCATTGACGAGGTTGTTTCCTGTTCGGCGATTTCCGGCGCCGCCGGGGATTACATTTTGCAGGTTGTAGCGCGCGACATGGACGCCTTTGCTGAGGTGGCGCTGAAAAAGCTGGTCCGCCTGCCGGGCGTCAAGGACTCATCTTCCAACTTCGTTTTGTCGACGATGAAACAATCCGCCGGTTGGCCGCTGTCGATCTAGGGCATGGATCAACAGCGGCCGCCGGAGTGCGTCAGGCTTGGGAGCTCAGCCTCCAAAAGGATCTAAGCTCTGGGGCGTAGATAAGCCTGGCGCTGTGCAAAAAGCGACAGTTCGGTGCGCGTCAGCGCGCCGTTCGCATTGAGGTCCGAAGACGCGAAGATCGCGTCCTGGAGCCCCAAAAACTCCCCCTGCTGCATTGTGCCGTCTTCGCCTGCAAAGGCGTAAAAAGTGTGACGCGCCACCGCGTCGATGCGCGTCTGTTCAGCATCGCCAAGCGCGCCCGGCGCGCTGATCGGCAATGCGATGGTTTCGACCGCGCCTTCCTTTTCGACCGAAATAAATCCGTTGAGATGGGCGAGCTCCGCGGTGACGACGGTCAGCGCTGCGAACTCGTCAACGCCCAGCGCGGCGTCGCCGTCGCGGTCCGCGCGCTGGAACACGGTTTCAGCGTAAGTCGCGGCGTCGGCTTGGGAGAGCGCTTTCACAGCCCCGTCTTCATAGGCCGGGCCGGTTTTCACCCCGACCAGCGAGGCGGCCGCGACAAAAACGGCTGCGGCTGCTGCGGCGGCGGTGTTCGTGATGATGGCGGCGGGCATGGGTGCGCTCCCTTGTCTCTCTCAGGAGCCAAGATGGCGGCGGAGCGAGGCCGTTCTTCGAAGAAATTAAGGATTTATCCGGGCGCCGGCGCGCCCTATGGGGCCGGAATGGGGCGAATGCGGCGAAATCGGGGAGATTTCAACCGCCGGGCGAACGCCGCGCCCGCTTACTCGGCGGGCTGGACCGCCGGCGCGTCTTTTTTGGCGGCGGGCTCGAGATTTTCCCCATGGATGCGGGCCCAGCGCTCCTTAATCATGGCCGAGGTCATGCGCGAACCGTCCGGCGACCAGCCCGGCGGGCCGAAGGTGTAGCCAACGACTTCTTTCAGGGACTTCGCCCGAAAGACGTCCTTCGCGATCCCGATCCATTCATGGAAGGAGATCACCAGCGGGTTGAAGGTGCCGAGATTTTTGACGATGCCGTAGCGCGGCTTTTCCGACCGCTCTTCGGGAATGAAAGTGCCGAACATCCGGTCCCAGATGATCAAGATGCCCGCATAATTGGCGTCGAGATAGCGCGGATTAGTGGCGTGATGCACGCGGTGATGGCTCGGCGTGTTGAATATCCATTCGAAAGGGCCCATCCGGTCAATCAACTCCGTGTGGATCCAAAACTGGTAAAGCAGGCTAATAGCGCCGACGAAAGCGACCATCGCCGGATGAAAGCCGATAAAAACCAGGGGCGTCTTGAACAGGATCGACGCCAGAATGTTGCCGGTCCATGTCTGCCTCAGCGCCGTGGTCAGGTTGTAATGTTGGGAGGAGTGATGGATCACATGGCTCGCCCAGAACCAGCGCCGCTCATGGCTGATCCGGTGAAACCAGTAATAACGGAAATCATCCAGCACCAGACATAGAAGAACCGCCCACCAAGTGTTCGGGATGGTCGTCAGGCGGAACTCATAAGCGGCGACGAACACGGCCCCGATAACGGCGAGCCCGCCAAGCAGCGGCGCAATCTGGCTGCCGAAGCCCATGATCAGACTGGCCGCGGAATCGCGCGCTTCATAACGCCCCCGGCCCGTGAAGCGCGCAGTGATGATCTCGATGATCACCAACACCAGAAATGCGGGCACCGCGTAAGAGATGATATCCGGATAGTTGAAATCCATAGGCCTATTTTGCCCCGGCCGGGGCCAGTTTGCGAGCCCATTCAGCAGCGCCTTCCGCCTCGATTACAAGCCGGCGCGAGCCGGGGTCGGTCTGGCGGATCACCAGCGCCCCCGCCTCCTCCGCCGCACGTACAGCTTCAGCCGGAAAACGCCGGGTCACGAGATCGATCCCAAGGCGCGAAACAAGGGCGATGTCGCCGCCCGCCCCTTCCGCCATGGCGGCGCGCCCTTCCCGGTCGATGAGCCAGCGGACGGGCCGGAAATCGGGTTCGTCGAAGGCGAGCCTTTCCGCCGCCGCCGCCTCCGTGACGGGCGCCGGGGGACTGCGAAAGAAGGCCCAGGCGACGCCCACCATCAGCGCGATCGCTGCAAGAGAAATCAGGGAATCGATAAGAAGATTGCCGCTCATGAACCTCGATCAGTCTCGCTCGCTTTGCGGTTGTTCAAGCCCGGCAGGCGCGCCCGCATGAGGCTCCGCCGCCTTCTCGAAATGGGCTCCCAGAAAATATGGCCACACAAAAAGCGCAAGCAAGCCCTTCCAGAAGCTCATTTTCAAAAAGCCGAGTGAAAACAGCCAGCCGAGAAACCACAGCATGCCAAGGCCGCTATGCTGCTCGATCCTGATCGCTTTGTTCATGGCGCACCCTGTTTTGGCGATCCCCAAGCTTAACCGGCCGGAAGCCTTTCCATGTTGATTTAAGTCAACATTTACTCAGCGCAAGGAATCCGCGTTGCGGCGAGCTTGTACTGCTTGACCCATTCGCCCCCATCATCCTTGACGTAGCTGATCCGACTCCAGTGATCTTCATCGTCAATGTGGAACGTCGCCTTGAAATCCGGCCTTTCCGGATAAACCTGCCACATGGTGAGAACGCCGTCGATCATTTTGGCGCGCAGATCCTGCACCTGACGCCCGCTCGTTGCGACCCACATCATGTCCCATTCTTCCGCTTCCGGATCATACATGCGGACATTGATCCCGCGGGGACTGTCGGCGTCTTGCGCCGGGTCCGGATTATACCACTCATCAACCACCGCCATGCCTTCAAGGCCGTACCAGCCGTTCCAGCGCGCCGTGACGCCCGGTTTCGGCGGCGACCAATGGCCCTCCCGCCAGGCGTGGAGATTGATCGTGTAATCGCCGATCAGAAAGGCGAACTGTTCTATCTCTTCCGGCGCCGAAGGATGCGGCGCGCCGGGCTCGCAAGCTTCAGGCGGCGCGATATCCTGCGCAGAGGCGGGCCCGGCATAAAACATGCCCGCCATCATGGCGGCAAACAGTCTTTTCATATTTTTTCTCCCGATTTCAGTCCCGGAGAAAATACCGCCGCCCCGCCCCTCGGTCACGCCGCCGCTGGCGAAATCGCAATCGCAGCAACGCCAATGCGCGCTACTTCGTCGTCTCAAGCAGCTCTTCGAGATACGGCGCCCAGATTTTCGCGACCGTATGCGTCCCGTGGCCCCGTGTTTCATCCGTGATCGGCAGAACGATCGCCTTGCCGTTCGGGACTTTCTCGATTTCGCGCTCGAGGATTTTCAGCTCCGGCGGATTGACCTGATCGTCGGCGGAATTGATCGCGACAAGCCTCGTCTCGATGTCACCGAGATGGGGCGCCGGATTGTAGTTTCGCGAAGCGTCGAAGGCGTAAATCGTATCATTCGGCTCGAGCGCGCTCGTATAGCGCTCCACAAGCTGATCGAGAAACGCTTCGGCCTCTTCGCGCGTCGGCGCCTGTTTTTGATATTGCAGCGGGCTCGAAACCATGAAGATCAGCGGATACATCGCCGCCGTCATGCCGCGCATGGGCTTTTCTTTATAATCGCCGCCTTTCCACGCCGGATCGTCCATGATGGCGTCGATCACCATCTTGCGCTGCATGCGGTTGCGCCCGGCGATTTCGACGGGAAGGCTTGCGAGCGGCATCGCGGCGTCCATGAATTCAGGATACATGTAAGCCCACATCCATGTGTGCATGCCGCCCATGGACGTCCCCATGACGAGGCGCAGATGATCGACATCGAGCCCGCCGGTCAAAAGCGCATGCTGGGCGCGGACCATGTCTTCATAATCGTATTTCGGGAAATCCATCGCCATCCCGTCGGACGGCTTTGAGGAATCGCCATGACCGATCCCGTCCGGCAGGATGATGAAATATTCTTCCGCATCGAGAAGACCGCCCGGCTTGAAAAGGTAATCCGCAAAGATCGGGCGCAAAAGGGATGCGCCCGAACCGGTCGTGCCGTGCATAATGAGAACCGCGTTCGTCGCGCGGCCGGAGGCGTCCCGGCGCAAGGTCCCGATGGTGCGATAGTGGAGATTGAGATCCATCGTCTCGCCCGTGCCGAATGCAAAATCCTCGATGAGAAAATCGCCTTCGGCCGGCTGCGGATATGCGTCCTGCGCCGCAGCGCCGGAAAAGATGGGCGCCATCGCGACGAAGAGAACAATAAAGAACCGGATTGTCATGAGCGCTCCCTTATCATTTTGCGGCAAAGCATAGCCCAGGCCGCAAACCGCGTCACGGCGCGGATACATAACAAAACGGCGCGTCCCTTTGCGGGCCCGCGCCGTTTCGTTTCGTCAGCCAGCGTGCGGCTTAGCCGACAATCTCGTCTTTCGAGAAGAAGAACTCGATCTCCTGGGCGGCGGTGTCCGGGCCGTCGGAGCCGTGCACGGAGTTTTCGCCGATGGATTCGGCGAATTCGGCGCGGATCGTGCCCGGCGCGGCTTCGGCCGGATTGGTCGCGCCCATGATTTCGCGGTTTTTCGCGATGGCGTTTTCTCCTTCGAGCACCTGCACGACGACCGGCTCGGACATCATGAACTCGACGAGTTCGCCGAAGAACGGACGGTCTTTATGGACGGCGTAAAACCCTTCCGCCTGATCCTTGGTCATGCGGATGCGCTTGGAGGCGACGACGCGCAAGCCGCCCTCTTCCAGCTTGGAGATGATCTTGCCGGTGATGTTCCGGCGCGTCGCGTCGGGTTTGATGATCGAAAAGGTGCGTTCGAGCGCCATGATGCGGGGTCCTTGAGCTTTGTGGAAAAAATCCGATTCGGGCGGGTTCCTAGCAACGCTTTTGCGGTGCGGCAAGCCTTAAAGGAAAAGGGCGGCCGAAAGGCCGCCCTCTTAACGAATATTATGTTTTGGCGACGGGTCAAGCCGCCTTTTTGTAGAGCTTGTCGCCAGCTTTCGCCATCTCGCGGAAGCTCTCCGGCGGGTTGAAACGGGAGCCGTATTTCTGAGCGAGGCTTTCGGCCTTCCTGACAAACGTCTCGACCCCGATCGTGTCGATATGGCTCATGGGCCCGCCGGTCCAGGGCGCAAAGCCCCAGCCGAAAATCGCGCCGAGATCGGCCGACTGCGGATCGGAAACGATGCCTTCGGCGTAGCATTGCGCCGCCGGAATAAGCTGGGCGTAAAGCAGGCGCTCCTTGGCTTCGTCGAGCGAAGGCTGCTCCGCCGCGACTGGGAAATATTCCGAAAGGCCGGCCCAGAGATGTTTCTTGCCGCCTTCGGGATATTCATAAAACCCGCCGCCGGATTTGCGGCCCTTGCGCCCGAGGTCTTCCACCATCTTCACGAGAAGGTCCTCGACGCCTGTGGGCTTGTAGTCGTCACCGAGTTCTTTCTTGGTGGAGTTCATGATGCGAAGCCCGAGCTCCAGCGAGGTCTCGTCGGTGAGCGCCAGCGGGCCCACGGGCATGCCCAGCGACTTCGCGGCGTTTTCGATGAGCGCCGGTTTGATCCCTTCGGCGACCATGAGCATCGCCTCGTTCAAGTAAGGCGGCACGACGCGGTTGGTGTAAAAGCCGCGCGTGTCCTTGACGACAATCGGCGTCTTCTTGATGAGGCGCACATAATCGAGCGCGGTCGCGAGCGCTTTGTCGCCGGTTTTACCGCCGGGAATGATTTCAACGAGCGGCATCTTGTCGACGGGCGAGAAAAAGTGAATGCCGATGAACTGGTCCGGGCGTTCGGAATGTTTGGCGAGCCCCGTGATCGGCAGGGTCGAGGTGTTCGAAGCGAAGATGACGTCCTTGCCAATCACCGCTTCGGTTTTCTTGATGACGTCGGCCTTGACGTCGGGGTCCTCGAACACCGCCTCGATAATGAGATCGACGTCTTTGAGATCGTCATAATCCGTCGTCGGCGTGATCCGCGCCAGCAGCTCTTCGCCTTTTTCCTTCGTCACCTTGCCGCGCGACACGCCTTTTTCGACGATCTTTTGCGAATAGCCCTTGCCTTTTTCGGCGTATTCGAGGTCGCGGTCGATCAATACGACGTCCGCGCCGCCTTTGGCGGTCACATAAGCAATGCCGGCGCCCATCATGCCGGCGCCGAGAACGCCGACCTTCTTGATCTCAGACGGCGGGACGTCTTTCGGGCGTTGTTCACCCTTCTCCGCCGCCTGCTTGTTGATGAACAGGGTGCGGATCATGTTGCGGGTCTGGTCGCTCGACAAAAGCTTCAGGAAATATTTCGACTCGACGCGGATCGCCGTGTCCATAGGCACGATCGAACCTTCATACATGCAGGAAAGGATATACTGCACGGCCGGGTAATTGTGCTGGGTCTGCTTTTGCGCCATGGCGTTGGCGCCGATGAAGAACTGCACGGCCCGCGGATCCATGGCGCCGCCGCCGCCCGGGAACTTGAAGCCTTTCTTGTCCCAGGGCTGCGTGGTTTTGGGATTGGCCTTCACCCATTCCTTCGCCTTGACGACGATGTCGTCTGCGGGAACGACCTCCTGAACAATGCCTTGCGCTTTCGCGGTCGCGGGATCGATGGGTTTTCCTTGCGTGGCCATCATCGCGGCGTTCTGAAGGCCGGCGAGACGCGGCAAACGCTGGGTGCCGCCGCCGCCGGGCAAAAGCCCGACCTGCACTTCCGGCACGCCGAGCTGGATTTTCGGGTTGTCCGCAACGACGCGGTGATGGCAGGCGAGCACAAGCTCAAGCCCGCCGCCGAGCGCAAGGCCGTTCACCGCCGCCGCGACCGGCTTGGCGTGCGCTTCGCCCTTCTGCAGCGCTTTCGCCGGGTGACCGCCGGTTTCCAGCTTGCGCAGCGTGGCGTTGAGCGCAAAGGCCGATTCAAACTGTTCCTTTTTGCTGGCGCCGCCGCCCATGCCGCCGCCGCCGAGCATGTTGAGATCGGCGCCGGCCAGGAACCCCGAGGGTTTGCCCGAGGTGATCACCGCGCCTTTCACATTCTCGTCGGCGATGAAGGCGTCGACCCATTTGGCGAAATCCTCCATCAAATCCGCATCCCAGACATTCATGGATTTTCCGGGAAGATCGATTGTGACGAGCGCGATGCCGTCGCCGTCAACGTCAACATTCATTGCTTTGTAGGTCATTGTCCGTATCCGTCCTGAATTCTTCTGGTTAAACGCGCTCGATGATCGTCGCCGTGCCCATGCCGGCGCCGATGCACAGCGTGATGAGCGCCGTTTCCTTGCCGGAGCGTTCGAGCTCATCGACCATGGTGCCGAGGATCATGGCCCCGGTGGCGCCCAGCGGATGGCCCATGGCGATGGCGCCGCCGTTTACATTGATGTCGGAATGATCGATGTCGAGCGCCTGCATGAAGCGCAGGACAACGGAAGCGAACGCTTCGTTCAGCTCCCAGATATCGATGTCCTTTTTATCCATGCCGGCGCGTTTCAGGGCCTTTTGCGCGGCGAATTCGGGTCCGGTGAGCATGATCGTCGGCTCGGACCCGATTGACGCCGCGGCTCTGATCCGCGCCCGGGGTTTCAACCCCAGCTTCTTGCCGATTTCTTCATTGCCGATCAGCACCGCCGCGGCGCCGTCGACAATGCCGGACGAGTTGCCGGCGTGATGGACATGGTTGATCTTTTCAAGCTCGGGATATCTTTGCGTCGCCACGGCGTCGAAACCGGGAAAGTCGCCGAGTGCGGCGAAAGACGGGTTGAGCGCGCCGAGCGACTGCATGTCGGTGTTGGCCCGCACTGTCTCGTCATGATCGAGCAGCACCTCGCCGATGACGTCCTTCACCGGCATGATGGATTTGGAAAAACGGTTTTCCTTCCAGCTTTGCGCGGCGCGTTTCTGGCTTTCGACCGCATAGGCGTCCACATCGTCGCGGGAGAAGCCGTATTTCGTCGCGATGAGATCGGCGGAGATGCCCTGCGGCACGAAATAGGTCTTGAAGGCCGTCGCCGGGTCCGTGGGCCAGGCCCCGCCGTCGGAGCCCATGGGCACGCGGCTCATCGATTCGACGCCGCCGCCGATGGTGAGGTCGGCTTCGCCGGCTTTCACCTTCGCCGCGGCGATATTGATCGCTTCGAGGCCGGAGGCGCAGAAACGATTCACCTGGATGCCCGAGGTGGTTTCCGGATAGCCGGCGTTCAAGACCGCCGTGCGCGTGACCACCGCGCCCTGTTCGCCTACCGGCGAGACGCAGCCAAGGGCGACGTCCTCGATCTCTCCGGCGTCGATTTCGTTGCGGTCGCGCACCGCCTGGAGCACTTGCGTCGCCAGTTCGACCGGCGTCACCTCATGGAGGGAGCCGTCCGCCTTGCCCTTGCCGCGCGGCGTGCGGACTGCGTCATAAATATAGGCTTCGGTCATTAGGGGCGTCCTTTCGGCCTTAAAGGTCTTGTCATCGTCAAACGCTTCGCCCGCGCGCCTCAAATCGCGGGGCTCGCCTCGTAGTTAGAACCCGCTGAGGACGCTGGCAATGGCGCAATGCAGCAAGGTTTGCGGCCTTCCTTCCCGGCATTCCCTTGGCTTTCGGGATGCGGTAAGCGGGACCAAACCGTCTCATAAGGCTGTGATGTCCCAAAACGCTCCATTAGCGCCCCTGCGCGCCCGTATTCGTGATCACTATCTTGCTCCCGAAGACATGCTGTTCCCGGCGCTCGCCGCTGCTGCGGGCCTTGACGACGCGACCCGCGACGAAGCCCAGGCCCGCGCGGCGGATTTCGTGCGCGCCGCCCGGGCGAATGCGGAGCGCTCGGGGCTGATCGACAAATTCCTGCAGGAATACGGGCTGTCGACGGCTGAAGGGGTGACCCTGATGCGCCTTGCCGAGGCGCTGCTTAGAACCCCGGACGCGACGACCGCCGACAGCCTCATCGAGGACAAGATCGAGGCCGGCGACTGGGGCGCGCACAAAGGCAAGAGCCCTTTCCCGCTGGTCAATTTCTCGACCCGGGCCTTGATGCTCACCGCCTCCTGGCTCGACGAGATCGAGGCGAAAGATCCCTTAGGCCGCATGGCCAAGGCGACGAAAGACGCCCTCGACCGGCTGGGCGAGCCGGTGATCCGCGCCTCGGTGGCGCAGGCCATGCGCATCATGGGCGAGCATTTCGTGCTCGGCGAAACGATCGAGTCCGCCCTGAAACGCGCCCGGCGTTTTGAAGACAAGGGTTATGTCTTCTCCTACGACATGCTTGGCGAAGCGGCGCACACCGACGCCGATGCGCTGAAATATTTCGACGATTACAAAACCGCCATCGCGGCGATCGCCAAACATTCAAAACACGACTACGCCCCGGCCAATCCCGGCATCTCGGTGAAGCTTTCGGCGCTGCATCCGCGATATGAATACGGCAAGAAGACGCGCGTCCTTTCCGAACTCGGGGGCCGGGTGTGCGACCTCGCCATCGAAGCCAAAGCCGCCAATATGGGGTTTAATATTGACGCGGAAGAAGCCGACCGCCTCGATCTCTCCCTCGACATTATTGAGCAGTTGATGCGCGACCCGGCGCTTGACGGCTGGGATGGCTTCGGCGTCGTCGTGCAGGCCTATCAGCGCCGGGCGCCTTACGTCCTCGACTGGCTCGCGGCGCTGACGCGCGAAACCGGCCGGCGGATCACGGTCCGCCTCGTCAAGGGCGCCTATTGGGATTCCGAAATCAAACGCGCGCAGATGATGGGGCTTGAAAGCTATCCCGTCTTCACGCGGAAAGCGCTCACCGATGTGAGCTACCTCGCCTGCGCGCGCAAACTCTTCGACAATATCGACGTCTTCTTCCCGCAATTCGCCACCCACAATGCGCTCTCCGCCGCGATGGTGCAGAAAATGGCGGGCGCGCATAAAGATTACGAGCTGCAGCGTCTTTACGGCATGGGCGAGGCGCTGCATGACAGCCTGATTGAGACCGGCGCACGCTCGCGCATCTATGCGCCGGTGGGCGGGCACCGGGAGCTGTTGCCCTATCTTGTACGCCGGCTTCTTGAAAACGGCGCCAATTCCTCCTTCGTCAATCAGCTCATCGATCCGGATTTGTCTGTAGACGACGTGGTCGCTGATCCGCTGGAAGAGATCGCCGGCCTTTCCGCTTACGCCAATCCGCATATTCCGGCGCCGCGCGACACGCTCGGCGGCGAACGCCTTGCCGCGAAAGGCTGGGACGAGACGCACCCGCCGACCGCCGAGCAGATGTCGCCAGCGGCGCGCAGTATGCTGGCGCCAGTGGAGGCGCAACCGATCGTCAATGGCGAAACGCTCTCCGGCGCGCGCGTGTCAGTAACCAACCCCGCTTTCGAAAACGATCCCGTGGGCGCCGTTCACAACGCCGGCGAAGCCGATGTCGACGCGGCTTGCGACGCCGCCGCTGGTTACGCGAAAGACTGGGCTGCAACGCCCGCGGCGGAGCGCGCCGCGCCTCTCCGCCGCGCCGCGGACATGCTTGAAGACCGCGGCGAGCATTTCATGGCCCTCGCCATCTATGAGGCGGGCAAGACCTGGCCCGACGCCATCGCCGAAGTGCGCGAGGCCGTGGACTTTTTGCGGTATTACGCCGACCGCAGCGAAGAACTCCCCGGCGCGCCGCTGGGCGTCGTCGCCTGCATTTCGCCCTGGAACTTTCCCCTGGCGATTTTCCTCGGCCAGGTGAGCGCCAGTCTTGCCGCCGGGAATTGCGTCATCGCCAAGCCCGCCGAACAGACGCCGCTGATCGCTTTCGAGGCCGTGAAGCTCTTGCACGAGGCGGGCGTGCCGGCGGGCGCGCTGCATTACCTCCCGGGCGACGGGCCGTCGGTGGGCGCGCCGCTGGCCACGCACCCGCATGTCGCCGGCGTCGTCTTCACTGGCTCCATCGAGGTCGCGCATATCATCAAGAAAAGCCTCGTCGCCGCCGGCAAGCCCGATGCGGCGCTGATCGCCGAGACCGGCGGGATCAATGCGATGATCGTCGATTCCACCGCGCTCCTCGAACAGGCGGTGATGGACGTCGTCTCGTCGGCTTTCCAGAGCGCGGGCCAGCGATGCTCCGCCTGCCGAGTCGTCTGCGTGCAGGAAGACGTCGCTGAGCGTTTCAACGAAATGCTGGCCGGCGCAATGGCCGAACTCGCCGTGGGCGATCCGGCTGAACTTTACACCGATGTCGGCCCCGTCATCGACGAAGAGGCGCGCGAGACAATCCAGCACTATGCCGACCATATGAAATTTGAGGCGACGCCGGTCGCCTTTGCGCCGGAGCCCGATCATGGCGTCAGCGGAACCTTCGTCAGGCCCGCGGCCTTCGAGATCCGCAAGCTGTCCGATCTGAAGCGCGAGATTTTCGGGCCGGTCCTGCATGTCCTGCGCTTTAACGGCGACAAGCTCGACGGGCTCGTCGACGACATCAACGCGCTCGGCTACGGCCTCACCATGGGCGTTCACACGCGCATCGACGAAACCATGGAGCGCGTGGCGCGCCGGGCCCGCATCGGCAATGTCTATGTAAACCGCAACCAGATCGGCGCCGTTGTCGGCGTGCAGCCTTTCGGCGGCGAAGGGCTTTCCGGCACGGGGCCGAAAGCCGGCGGCCCGCATTATCTTTCCGCGCTTCAAGAGCGCCCGCGCCCTGACGGCGAAGCCCCGGCGCCGGTGATGGAAAGCGAAGAAAGCTCGCTTGAAAAAGCCGCGCGCGAAAATGCGCTCCATGCTTTGCGGGCCTGGAACGCCGTGGAGCGCGGACCCGTGCTCGACAAAACCATGCAGCGCCTCGACGGCGTTGATGAAAGCCTCGCGCGCGAAATCGCCGACGCGCATGCGGTCTTTGCAGCGAATACGGAGCTTCCGGGCCCGACCGGGGAATCCAACACGCTGAAACTGCGCGCCCGCGGGCTTGCGCTGTGTCTCGGCGGCGGCGGTCCGGACGGCGCCGATCTGAAACAAATGCTGCTCTGCCTCGCCGCCGGCAACACCGTCATCGCCGTTGAGGGCGACGCCGCGAAAAATCTCGCCGCCGCGCTCGCGGCCGCCGGCGCGCCCAAAGGCGCCCTCGCTATCGCCGGCCCCCACCTCTCTCACGCGCTCCTCAAAGACCCGCACATCCGCCTCGCCGCCTTTGACGGCGCCGCCGCGGGCCGCGCGGAAATCGAAAGGGTTCTCGCCCAGCGCAAAGGCCCGATCATCCCGCTGGTCTCAAGCCTCGACGCCCCCTGGCGCTTCGCCGCCGAACGGGCCTTAACCATCAATACGACCGCGGCGGGCGGCGACGTCAGATTGTTGTCCCTGGGGGAATAGGGCTACAATTCCTGTTTGAAGACAGGCGCCTGCGACATTCATCGCATGTGAGGAGCGGTTCGCCGCAGCGCGCTTGGCGCACGCGGCGAGAGAGGTCAATTTCAATGAACAAGATCGAGACCGTGAATATGACCTCCATCGCAGCCTCCCCGGCCGGGGCGGGACCGTTCATCGACAGCGACGGGCGCAGCCGCGCCTGGATGAACTGGATCTTCGCCGACAAAGCCCGGATGTTCTGGATTCTCCAGATCGCCGGCTGGCTCGGCTTTTTCGCGCTGCATATTCTGAGCGTCTCGACCTTCGTCGCCGGCCGGTCGACGGACTCCCTCCTCTATTCCGTCGCCTCCTCTCTCATCGGCTTTCTGACGACCAGCATTCTTGCGCGCCCGATCTATCGTTTCGCGCGCCGTCAGGGACCGGCGCTCCTCCTCGTCATCGTTTTGACCTCGACCATCCTCATGGCCGTCGCCATGTCGGCGATGAAAGCGCAGACTTTCGGCATTCTCTTCGGCAACGCCTGGATGGATTTGCGCGGCGCGAGCCTCGGCACCACGAACTATCTTCTCCTCATCGTGCCGGACCTGCCAGTGAACCTCTTCCTGCTCGGCTCATGGGCGGGCTTTTATTTCGGCGTCAACTATTACCTGAAACTCCGCAACGAGATGGAGCGCGCGATCCTGTCGGCGCGGCTCGCCGATCAGGCACAACTCAAAATGCTGCGCTACCAGTTGAATCCGCATTTTCTCTTCAACACGCTGAACGCGATTTCGACGCTGGTGCTCGAACAGGACGGTCGCCAGGCAAACTCCATGCTGACGAAGCTGTCGGCGTTCCTGCGCTACTCTCTCGACAGCGACCCGTTGCAGAAAACCTCCCTCGCCGAAGAAGTGCGCGCACTCGAACTTTATCTCGCCATCGAGAAAACCCGCTTCGCCGACCGGCTGAATGTCATCTTTGACATCGACGAGGACGCCATGAGCGCCTATGTGCCCTCGCTCATCCTGCAGCCGGCCATCGAAAACGCCATCAAATACGCCATCGCCCAGATGGAATCGGGCGGCGAGATCCGCATCGCCGCGAAACGCGAAGGAAACATGCTTTGCATGAGCGTGTGCGACAACGGCCCCAATGCGCCGGAAGACCCGTCGGCGCTTTTGAGAGACGTCAAAACCGGCGTCGGTCTCGTCAATATGCGCGACCGCCTCAACTATCTTTATCAGGACCGCGGCGATTTCCGCCTCCGCCATGTGGAGCCCCAGGGGCTTTGCGTGGCGCTCAGAATTCCGTTTGAAACACGGGGGAACCCATCCTCATGACCGATGAAAAAATCCGAGTCCTTCTCGTCGATGACGAGCCGCTCGCCTTGCGCGGCCTCAAACACCGATTGCAGAATTTTCCGGAAATCGAGATCGTCGGCGAATGCTCGAACGGTCGCGAGGCGGTGAAAGAAATCAAGGCGCAATCGCCGGATCTCGTCTTTCTCGACATTCAAATGCCGGGGCTCGACGGTTTCGGCGTCGTGCGCGCGATGATCGGCGCGCCGGCGCCTCTCTTCGTCTTTGTCACCGCCTACGACAAATACGCCATCGATGCTTTTGAGGCAAACGCCCTCGATTACATAGTGAAGCCAGTGGAAGAAGAACGCCTGAACGACGCCCTCCATCGCGCCCGCGAAGCCCTCAAAAGCAAAGCCGCCGCAGACCGTGAATCAAAGCTCATAGAAATGCTGGCCTCGCTGTCCGACGACGACCGCGACCGCATCAAGGAGCTGATCGCCGATCCCGATTGGTCCGACAAACAGCGCTACACCGAGCGCCTGTCCTTTAAGGACGGCTCGAAAGTCGTCGTGCTTGACGCCCATGAAATCGAATGGATCGATGCGGCGGGCGATTATATGTGCATCCATGCGCGCGGAAAGACGCACATCATCCGCGAAACCATGAAAGCGCTGCAGACTCGGCTCGATCCGGCGCGTTTTCAGCGCGTGCACCGTTCCGCCATCGTCAATATCGACCGGGTGAAGGAGCTGCACCCGCATTCGAACGGCGAATATTTCCTTATTCTCGACAACGGCGCCGAGCTGAAACTCTCGCGGTCTTATAAAGACGTGGTGGCGCGGTTTCTCTAACCGCGAAGCTGGTCTTCGGCGCGTTTCAGGTCTTCCGGCGTGTTGATGTTGAGGAACGCCTTTTCGTCGGCGAAGAGGACGCGGCGCGCGCCGATTTCCGCCGCCAGCGCTTTTAAGGACAGCCCTTCCCCTTTCGGCGCGGCGTCAAGCGCCGCGCGCAAGGCGTCGTTGCGCCACCAGGCGAAGGTTGGATGAACGCCGCCCGCCGTCGCGGCGATGACGCATTTGCCTTGCGCGGAAAGCCGTTTGAAAAGATCGTCCGGCGCGAAAGGCCCGTCCGCGGGCGCCGTCAGGAAACCGTCCGCCTGCGGCGCGTTTTCTTCGATCCACTTGAGCGCCGCCCACAACCCCGCAGCCGGGCCCAGCGGGCCGTCTTCAAGATCGGGAAGCGCTGTGAGGCCGGTTCCGTAATCATGGGGACCGGAAATCAGGATGCGGTCGACTTGCGGGGTAAGGCGCGCCGCGGCGCGGTCGATCATCCGTTCGCCCAGAAGTTTCAACGCGCCCTTGTCGGCGCCGCCCATGCGCCGCCCGCCGCCGCCGGATAAGATCACCGCAATCCGCATTCAGCGCAGCCAGACGAATTCGACTTCGCCGTCAACCTCAAGAGCGGGCGCATGGGCCGGACGGCGGATCAGGGCGTTGGCCGCGGCGAAGGGAAAAAGCAGCGAGCTGTCCTGGTTGGGCGCGGGTGCAATCCGGCCGTTCTTTGCTTCCGCCCGCAGATAGGCCTCGCGCCCGCCATTGGCGGCCAGCGGCGCCGCAAGCCGCGCTGTCGCAAAAGGCGCGGCCCAAGTCTCGCCCGCAAGGCGGCGCACCAGCGGCTGCACGAAAAGCGCCGCCGTCACCAGCGCCGAAGCGGGATTGCCCGGCAGGCCAACGACGCGCGCGCCTTTTAACGCGCCGCACCAGGTAGGCTTGCCGGGACGCACGGCGACTTTTTCAAAGCGGATCTCGCCGCCTTCTTTCGCAAAAGCCGATTTCACGTAGTCGTAATCGCCCACCGAGGCGCCGCCCACAGGGACGATCACATCCGCTTCCGCGCCGCGCCGGAAATAGTCGCGGATCGATTCCTCGTCATCGGACGCACAGCCGAAATAGGCCGCCTCGCCGCCCCAGGCCGCGATCATGGCCGACAGCGCGTAATGATTGGAATTGACGATCTGGCCGGGCTTTAAATCGGTTCCCGGCTCCATTAGTTCGTCGCCATTGGAGAAAACCGCGACTTTCGGGCGTCGACATACCGAAATTTTCACGATATTCGCCGCCGCAAAGATCGCGCCGTGGATTTCATGCAGCCGTTCCCCTGCATGGGCGAGCACATCGCCTTCTTTGAAATCGATCCCCGCCGCGCGGATATTGCGCGGTTTTTCTTGAGACGCATTGACGGTGATTGTCTCGCCGTCGCGCGTGACGTCTTCCTGAATGATCACATGATCGGCGCCTTCAGGGACGGCGGCGCCGGTGAATATCCGCACCGCCTCTCCTTCGCCCACCGATCCGTCAAAAGGCGCGCCCGCCGGCGCCTCGCCCATAACCTTGAGCGCCGCGCCTTGCTTCATGTCAGCGAAGCGCACCGCATACCCATCCATCGCCGAGGCGGCGAAAGGCGGCTGCGTCAGCCGGGCGATCACATCCTGCGCGGCGATGCGGCCCGTGAGGCCGTTTAGAGAAACGCTCTCCGCCGAAAGCGCTTCCGCATCCGTCAAAACAGCCGCAATTGCTTCTTCGACGCTCAGCATAAAAGACAGCGTATCCTTTAAAAATCTCTCCGCTCATTCCCGCGAAAGCGGGAATCCACAGCAAACTTTTCTGGATCCCCGCTTTCGCGGGGAAGAGCGGGAATAAAAATCATGTAAGCATAAAACATGGCTTAGCCGTCCCGCTTGAAGTCGCCGGACTTGCCGCCGGCTTTCTCGATCAACTTCACGTCCTCGATCACCATGGATTTATCGACCGCCTTCGCCATGTCGTAAATCGTCAAGCACGCCGTCATTACGGCGGCAAGCGCCTCCATCTCGACGCCGGTCTTGCCCGTGGTTTTGACGTCCGCCGTCACCACATAGGCGTGCGCCGCGTCGTCCGGCTCGATGCGCACATTGAGCCCCGTAATGGGCAGCGGATGACACAGCGGGATAAGATCGCTCGTGCGTTTGGCGCCCATGATACCCGCAAGTTCCGCGACGGACGCCACGTCACCTTTCTTGACGCCGCCTTCGCGCACGGTTTTGTAACTCTCCGGCGTAAACACAACCCGTCCCTGAGCGACCGCGCGGCGCGCCGTGTCGTCTTTTGCGGAGACGTCAACCATGCGCGCCCGACCGGCTTCGTCGAAATGGGTGAGGTCTTTGGTCACTTATTTTTCCATCAAACTATTTTTCAGTGAGCCGGGGCATCAGCTCCACGAGGTTGCAAGGCTTGTGGCGAGAATCGAGCTGATAGGAAATCACCTTGTCCCAGCCGTCTTTCACCGCGCCGTTGGAGCCCGGCAGGCAGAAGATAAACGTGCCCTTCGAGACGCCGCCGCAGGCGCGCGACTGCAAGGTCGAAAGCCCGACGCTCTCATAGCTCACCTGGTGAAAGATCACCGAAAAGCCTTCGATCTCTTTTTCGAAAAGCGGGCGGACAGCCTCCACTGTCACGTCGCGGCCCGTGAGCCCGGTGCCGCCGGTGGAAATGACGACATCGACAGTCGGATCCCCGATCCAGCCGCCGACAATTTCCTTAATGGCTTTCACATCGTCGCGCACCAGATCGCGCGCAGCCAATTCATGGCCCACCGCTTCGATCCGCTGCTGAAGCACGTCGCCGGAGGTGTCATTGGCGCGGGTGCGGGTGTCCGTGACGGTCAGCACCGCGATGCGCACCGGCTTGAATTCCAGCTCTTCATTAATGCCGTGCATTATTCTTCCTCGTCATCTTTCCAGCGGGCGGCGTCCTTATAATCCGCATCCCGGGGCTCGATCCACGCCTCGCCGTCCTCGCGGATTTCCTTTTTCCAGAACATGGCCTCGGTTTTGAGGTAATCCATCAGAAAATCCGCCGCCTCAAAGGCGTCGCGGCGATGCGCAGCAGCGACGCAGACCATGACAATGGGCTCCCCGGGGCCGAGCTCGCCGACCCGGTGGATGATCAGCACGTCGTCGATCGCCCAGCGTTTCGCGGCTTCCTCTTTGATCTCGGCAATGGAGCGTTCGGTAACGCCGGGATAATGTTCGAGATAGAGTCCCGTAACGGCGCTGTCGCCCGCCGCCTCGCGCACTTTGCCGATAAAACTCACCACAGCGCCGGCCGCCCCCGCCTTGGTCTCGAAGACGGACAGCTCCGCCCCGGGGTCAAAGGGGTCTGTGCAAACTCGAATCATAGGGTTCGAATCATGGGGTTAGCCCCCGCTCACTGGCGGTAGGAAAGCGATCTCGTCTTTATCGCCGATGGCGGCGTCACGGCTGGCGAGTGTTTCGTTGACGATAAACCGCACGGATTTTTCGTTAAGCGACGCCCCAAGCGCAGCGTCCTCATCGCCGAGCACGGCGACAAGATCATCGATCGTCCGGGTTTCGGGCTCAAGCTTGACCTGTCGGGCGCGGGCGCCGGCGGCGTCCGCCAGTTTGCCGAAGAACAGAAGGCGCGCCATGGCTCAGCCTCCCGTGACGGACATATGCCGCGCCACGGCGGGCGCGGCGCCACGTTCGGAAATATCAAAGCCGTGGCGTTCGGGTTTTTTGAGCATCGCCCGGTCAAGCGCGGCGTTGAGCGCCTCGTCGGGATTTTCCCCGCGCATGGCCGCGCGCAGGTCGATCTTGTCGCCATGCCCGAGACACATATAGATCTCGCCGGTGCAGGTGACGCGCACGCGGTTGCAGCCGGCGCAGAAATTATTGGTGAGCGGCGTGATCAGGCCGAGCACGCCGCCGGTCTCCTCGATCTTCACATAGCGCGCCGGCCCGCCGGTCTTCTTGTCGATGGGCGTCAAGGTCCAATGCGAGGCAAGCGCATCCTGCACGGCGGTGAGCGGCAGATACTGATCGACGCGGTCCCCCTCGATTTCACCGAGCGGCATCACCTCGATCAAAGTCATCTCCATGCCGCGGCCATGGGCCCATTCGATCATGGGCGCTATCTCATTCTCATTGACGCCTTTCAGCGCCACGGTGTTGATCTTGACCTCAAGCCCTGCATCCTGCGCCGCATCTAGGCCTTTCAGAACCTGAGAAAGCCGGTCGCGCTGCGTCAGCATTTCGAACTTCGCATCGTCCAACGTGTCGAGCGAAACATTGATGCGCTTGACGCCGAGCGAACACAGAACATCCGCATGGTGAGCAAGCTGGGTGCCGTTGGTGGTCAGCGTCAGTTCGTCGAAGTCGCCCGCCTCCAGCCTGCGCCCGAGCCGCGCCATAAGGGTCATGATGTCCCGGCGCACCAGGGGCTCGCCGCCGGTGACGCGGATTTTCTTGACGCCGCGATCGATAAATGCGCCGGCCAGCCGTTCCAGTTCTTCAAGGGAGAGCACATCGCGCTTGGGCAGGAACTTCATGTCCTCCGCCATGCAATAGGTGCAGCGCAGATCGCACCGGTCCGTCACCGAAAGGCGCAGATAGGTAATCTGGCGGCCGAATGTGTCAGTCAATGATTTCAGCAGCATAGGCGCTTACTCTTACACAAGTCTCGATCTGTCGGCAATTTGGCCCTTATGGCTCAGCGTTCAAGAAGGCGTTAACCGCTTTCCGGCTTTCGGCCCGAAACGCCGGTGGCGCAACCAAAGAAATAGGGCCGCACCTCCGCCAACAGGCCTTCCTCCTCAAGTTTCTCAGCGAAAGGCCGGATATCCCCGAAATTCATGCAATAGGCGCCTATCATGGAGAAATCCTGCGCGCCTCGAAGCATGGTCTTTTCCACCAGCGGAAGCACCCTTTTGAGGTGAAAAAGGTAGAGCGGCCGCAAGCCCCAGCCTTTCGGGTCTGAGGCTTCAATAAACGAATAGACGCCGCCAGGTTTGAGGACGCGCGCCGTCAATGAGGCAAGCTTTTCCTGCTGATCAAGATTGAATGTCTTCAGCCCGAACGTGGAAATCACGAAATCGGCGCTTTCATCAGGCAAGGCGCTTTCGAGAACATCGTCTTCTATGAAGTCAATCTTCTCGGAACGCATGGCGTGCAGCCGTTTCATGGCGCGCCGGTGCATGCCCGAAGAAATATCAACCGCGGTAATGCTTTCGATATTCGGTTTCGCCTTAAACAGATGCGGCCAGACTTCGCCGGTGCCGGCCATCAGGTCGTAACCGCAGAGCGCATCTCCGGCTATCGGCGAAAGCGCTTCGACGCTTTGCCGCCGCCATCTCTCGGTGAAGCCTAATGAGCAGGCGTAACTGAAAGCGATGTAGCGGCCCGAGCAGCGATCAAACACGCCCTTCACATAGGAAGGGTCATAAATGTCCTGCACGTCTCGGGCCCCGCAGCCCCGCGCCTGTCTACGCAAGTCCCACGATCTGACCATCGGGGCCAAGGCCGATTTCGAGCGCCGCCGGTTTCTTCGGAAGGCCTGGCATGGTCATGATGTCGCCGCAGACCGCCACGACAAAGCCCGCGCCCGCGGAAAGCCGCGCCTCGCGCACCTCCAGCGTATGGCCCGACGGCGCCCCGAGATTGGTCGGGTCCGTCGAGAAGCTGTATTGCGTTTTGGCGATACACACGGGAACGTGACCGAAGCCGAGCTTTTCGAATTCCTTGAGGCTGTTCTCCGCCGCCTTGGAAAGCGAAATCCCGCCCGCGCCGTAAATTTCTTTCGCCACGGTTTCGATCTTTTTCGCCAGCGGCGCATCGTCGGAATAGATGAACTTGCCTTCGGCCTTATCCTTGTCAAGCTCTTCCTTGACCGCGGTCGCGAGATCGACAGCGCCCTTGCCGCCTTCGGCCCAGTGCTTCGACAATACGACTTTCACACCCAACTCTTCGCCGAGCTTCTTGATCACCGCGACCTCTTCATCCGTATCGTGAATAAAGTGGTTGATGGCGACAACCGGATTGAGGCCGTATTTCTTGAGATTGGTGATGTGGCGCTTGAGATTGACCGAGCCCTTTTCGACAGCGCCCGGATTTGCATCGCCGAGATCGCCCTTGGCGACGCCGCCCTGCATTTTAAGAGCGCGCACCGTGGCGACCAGCACCACTGCGTCCGGCCACAGGCCAGACTGGCGGCATTTGATGTCGAGGAATTTCTCCGCGCCGAGATCGGCGCCGAAGCCGGCTTCGGTCACGACCACGTCGGCGAGTTTCAGCGCCGTCTTGGTCGCCATCACCGAGTTGCAGCCATGAGCGATGTTTGCGAACGGACCGCCATGGATGAAGGCCGGGTTGTGTTCGATGGTCTGAACGAGGTTCGGCTGCAGCGCGTCTTTCAGCAGCACCGCCATGGCGCCGTCGGCGCCGATGTCGCCCGCCGTCACCGGCGTCTTGTCGCGCCGCCGCCCGATAATGATCTTCGACAGACGATCCTGCAGATCGGCGATGTCGTTGGCGAGACAGAGGATCGCCATGATCTCCGAGGCGACGGTGATGTCGAAGCCGTTCTCGCGGGGCACGCCGTTGGCGGGGCCGCCAAGACCGATGACGATGTTCCGGAGCGCGCGGTCGTTCATGTCGACGACGCGGCGGAACGCAACGCGGCGCGGGTCGATGTCCTGCTCGTTACCCCAATAAATGTGATTGTCGATCATCGCCGCGAGCAGCGAATGCGCCGAGGTGATGGCGTGGAAGTCGCCGTTGAAATGAAGGTTGATGTCTTCCATGGGAATGACCTGGGCGCGCCCGCCCCCGGCGGCGCCGCCTTTCATCCCGAAGCAGGGCCCGAGCGACGGCTCGCGCAGGCAGACCATGGCGTTGACGCCGATTTGGTTGAAGCCGTCGGTGACGCCGACGCTGGTCGTCGTCTTGCCCTCGCCCGCGGGGGTCGGCGTGATGGCTGTGACGAGCACCAGCTTGCCGTCTTTGCGGTCTTTCACCGAATTGATGTAATCGAGCGAGACCTTCGCCTTGAAATGGCCGTAGGGCGCCAGCGCCTCGGGCGGCACGGAAAGGCGTTTTTCCGCCAAAGGCAGGATCGGATCCATCTTGGCGGCGCGCGCGATTTCAATGTCCGGAGCACCCGGAGCAGGCAGATTATCTTGCGTCATGCGATAAATAGCCGGATCTCCCGGCCCTCCCTTCTTTTGATTGTATGTATAACATACATTTATGGGGCGGCGCGAACAAAACTGTTTCCGTTCCGGCAGTAAAGCGCAATATTTGCTTCCTTCGCTTTCGCAATTGCGAAGCCCGTGGGGCCCGAAACGCTGGCCACGGCGCGCACGCCGAGGCGCGCCGACTTCTCGATGATTTCATAGGAACAGCGGCTCGACATCAACACGAAACCGTCAGCCATCTCCGTCTTGTTTCGGGCGAGTGCGCCGAGAAGTTTGTCGAGGGCGTTGTGGCGGCCGACATCCTCGCGGGCGAGCAGAATCTCGCCATGGAGCGAGGCCCAGGCTGCGCCGTGCACCGTCTTGGTGAGCTGGTTCAAAGGCTGCCAGTCGCGCAAGGCTCCGAGTGCGCGAGTAAGCGCATCGGTCGCGAGCGCCATCGCCGTCTCGCTCGTCTTCGGCAGCGTCTCGAAAAAGGTTTCGGCGTTTTCCAGCCCGCAGACGCCGCAGCCGGCCCGGCCCACGAGATTGCGCCGCTGCTGGCGGATGTCGAGGCGTTCGAGTTTCTCCGGCGCAATGGCGATATGGAGTTCAACCCCGCGTTCGCTTTGGCGAATGTCGACCGAGGAAATCTCATCCGCCGCATCGACAACGCGCTCGGTCAGCGTGAAGCCGACGGCGAAATCCTCCATGTCGGCGGGCGTCGCCAGCATAACCGCATAATTGCGCTGGTTATAAACGAAGGCGACCGGGGTTTCTTCCGGCACATGCCATTGTCCGGTTTCGGCGCCGTCCGTGATCGCCGTCTCGCGTTCGAGCGGCGGCGCGTCGCCGGTCGTCGTGAATGAAATTCCCTTGCTCATGCTGATCTTCCCCGCTCACCCGACTCAAAGTCGGGTGAGTGGACTAGGAACCATCACTCCGCGGGCTCAACGACGCCGCGCTCAAGGATGCGCCGCAGATCCGGCGTCGTCGCTTCGTATTCTTCCTGCCACTCGGATTTGTGGTTCGCCGGCGTGATTTCGACGGCGGTCACCTTGTATTCCGGACAGTTTGTCGCCCAGTCGGAGTTCTCGGTGGTCACGATATTCGCCCCGCTCTCCGGATGGTGGAAGGTGGTGTAAACGACGCCCGGCGCCACGCGCTCGGAAATTTTCGCGCGCAGGGTGGTCTCGCCCTTGCGGCTGCGGATCGACACCCAATGCCCCTCATGAACGCCGCGCGCCTCGGCGTCCGAGGGGTGAATTTCAAGCACGTCCTCATGATGCCAGTCGCTGTTCTGGGTGCGCCGCGTCTGTGCGCCCACATTATATTGCGACAGGATGCGACCCGTCGTCAGGATCAGCGGGAACTTGCGGTTGGCCTGCTCCGTTGTCGGCACATAGTCGGTAAGGACGAAATGCCCCTTGCCGCGCACGAACTCGCCGATATGCATGACCGGCGTGCCGTCCGGCGCTGCTTCGTTGCAGGGCCACTGAACGCTGCCCTTCTCGTCCAGCATCTTAAAGGAAACGCCGGCGAAGGTCGGCGTCAGCCGCGCGATCTCGTCCATGATTTGCGACGCGTTTTCATAAGGCATCTTGTAGCCCATGGCTTCGGAAAGCGCGGCGGTGATGCGCCATTCCTCCATGCCCTGCTGCGGCTTAATCGCCGGGCGCACCCGGTTGATGCGCCGCTCGGCGTTGATGAAAGTGCCGTCCTTTTCGAGGAAAGACGTGCCCGGTAGGAAGACATGGGCGAAGCGCGCCGTCTCGTTGAGAAAAAGGTCCTGCACGATAAGACATTCGAGCGAGGAGAGCGCCTGCTCCACATGGTGCGTGTTGGGATCGGACTGGGCGATGTCCTCGCCCTGCACATACATGCCTTTATATTTGCCGGCGATCGCCTCGTCGAACATGTTCGGGATGCGGAAGCCGGGTTCGGGATCAAGCTCGACGCCCCAGTCGCCTTCGAACTCGCCGCGCACCGCATCGTCGGCGACGGAGCGGTAACCGGGAAGTTCATGCGGGAAGGAGCCCATGTCGCAGGAGCCCTGAACATTATTCTGGCCGCGCATGGGATTCACGCCGACGCCGAGCCGGCCGATATTGCCGGTCGCCATGGCGAGGTTCGCCATGCCCATGACCATGGTCGAGCCCTGGCTGTGCTCGGTGACGCCAAGCCCGTAATAGATCGCGCCGTTGCCGCCAGTGGCGTAAAGCCGCGCGGCGGCGCGGATGTCTTCGGCCGGAACGCCGGTGATCTTTTCTACATTCTCCGGCGAATTCACCGGGTCGGCGGCGAAGTCGCGCCATTCGGCGAACGAGTCGTCCTCGCAGCGCGCCTTCACGAATTCCTCATCGACGAGCCCTTCGGTCACCACCACATGGGCGAAGGCGTTGATCAGCGCGACATTGGTGCCGGGCTTCAATTGCAGATGATAATCCGCCTCGATATGGGGCGTGCGAACGAGATCGATGGCGCGCGGGTCGGCGATGATGAGCTTTGCGCCTTCACGCAGGCGGCGCTTCATCTGCGAGCCGAAGACGGGGTGCGCCTCGGTCGGGTTGGAGCCGATGACGACGATGACGTCAGCTTCCTCGACGCTGTCGAAATGCTGCGTGCCCGCGGACGTGCCGAAAGTCTGTTTGAGACCGTAGCCGGTGGGCGAATGGCAGACGCGCGCGCAGGTGTCGGTATTGTTGTTGTGAAACGCCGCGCGGATCAGTTTCTGGACCAGCCACACCTCTTCATTGGTGCAGCGCGAGGAGGTGATCCCACCGATGGACTTGCGGCCGTATTTGGCCTGGATTTCCTTCAACCGCTTAGCGGAATAGGCGATCGCCTCTTCCCAGCTCACTTCGCGCCAGGGATCTGTAGTCTTTTCACGGATCATCGGGCTCTTGATGCGGTCCTTATGGGTGGCGTAGCCCCAGGCGAAGCGGCCCTTGACGCAGGAATGGCCGTGATTGGCCTTGCCGTCCTTATCCGGAACCATCCGGATGACCTGATCGCCTTTTAGCTCCGCCTTGAAGGAACAGCCGACGCCGCAATAAGCGCAGGTGGTCAGGACCGTGCGATCCGGCACGCCCTCTTCGACCACGGATTTTTCCTGCAGCGTCGCCGTGGGGCAGGCCTGCACGCAAGCGCCGCAGGAAACGCATTCGGAATCGAAGAAATTAGCGCCGCCGACGGCGACTTTCGAGTTGAAGCCGCGACCTTCGATGGTCAGCGCCAGCGTGCCCTGCACCTCGTCGCAGGCTCTGACACAGCGCGAACAGACGATGCATTTCGACGGATCGAATTCGAAATAGGGATTGGAGACGTCTTTGGCCTGACCCAGGTGGTTCTCGCCTTCATAGCCGTAACGCACTTCTCTGAGGCCAACGGCGCCCGCCATATCCTGCAATTCGCAATCGCCATTGTCGGAACAGGTCAGGCAATCAAGAGGGTGGTCGGAGATGTAAAGCTCCATGACCCCGCGACGCAGCTTCGCCAGCCGGTCGGTCTGGGTATGAATCTTCATGCCCTCGCGCACCGGCGTCGTGCAGGAAGCGGGCGTTCCTTTGACGCCGTCGATCTCAACGAGACAGAGGCGGCAGGAGCCGAATGATTTCATCATGTCGGTGGCGCAGAGTTTCGGGATCGAAATGCCGATCTCAGCGGCGGCGCGCATGACGCTCGCGCCTTCCTCCACCTCCACATTGAAGCCGTCGATCTCCACCGTGACCTTTTTATCGGTCTTCGGTTTCGGGGTGCCGTAATCTTTTTCTTTCAAGAGGGCCATTTCGCCTTCTCCTACTCCGCCGCCTGTTTGGCGGGCTTGATCCCGAAATCTTCCGGGAAATGTTTCACAGCGCTCTGCACGGGGATCGGCGTCATGCCGCCCATGGCGCAGAGCGAACCGTCGACCATGAGTTCGCAGAGATCTTCGAGCACGTCGACATTCTTGCCGTGCTCGACGCCTTCCTTGATGCGGTCCATGATTTCAACACCGCGCACCGAACCGACGCGGCAGGGCGTGCACTTGCCGCATGATTCCTCGACGCAGAATTCGAATGCATAACGCGCCTGCTCTAGCAGGTTCACGCTGTCGTCATAAATCACAATGCCGCCATGACCGACGCCCGCGCCGTTCGCCGCCATGGTCTCGTAATCCATTTCAAGATCGAACAGCCGCGGCGACAAATAGGCGCCTAAGGGGCCGCCGATCTGGACGGCGCGCACCGGCCGACCGTTGAGCGTCCCGCCGCCGATATCCTCGACCAGTTCGCGCAGCTTGAGGCCGAAAGCGGTCTCGTAAAGCCCGCCATGTTTCACATTGCCGGCGATCTGGAACGGCATGGTGCCCGTGGACTTGCCCATGCCGTAATCGCGATAGAATTTCGCGCCCTTTTCGAGAATCGCCGGAACCGAGCACAGCGAGATGACATTGTGGACGAGCGTCGGCTTGCCGAAGAGCCCTTCGAGCGCCGGCAAAGGCGGCTTGGAGCGCACTTCGCCGCGCTTGCCTTCAAGGCTGTTCAGGAGCGAGGTCTCCTCACCGCAGATATAAGCGCCGGCGCCGATAAAGACTTCGATGTCGAACGCCTTGCCAGAGCCGCGCACATTCTCGCCGAGCAATCCGGCCTTGCGGGCGTCCGCGATTGCGTCGTTGAGAACGCGCGCCGCCACCGGATATTCCGACCGCAGATAAATATAGCCTTCCGTAGCGCCGACGGCGACGCCCGCAATGGTCATGCCCTCGATCAGGATGAAGGGGTCGCCCTCCATGATCATGCGGTCGGCGAAGGTGCCGCTGTCGCCTTCGTCGGCGTTGACGACGATGTATTTCTGATCGGCTTCAGCGCCGGCGACGGTGCGCCATTTGATGCCCGCCGGGAAACCGGCGCCGCCGCGCCCGCGCAGGCCCGATTCGAAAACCTCTTCGCAAATAGCGGCGCTGTCCATTTTGAGCGCCTTGTCGAGACCGGCATTGCCGCCATGCTTTTCATAATCCTCGACCGACAAGGGATCGATGACGCCGCAACGCCCGAAGATGAGCCGCGTCTGGTTTTTGAAAAACGGAATCTCTTCGACGGCGCCGACGGACTTTTCGTGTTTTCCGTCGCCCATCACAGCATCGAGGAGCGAAGCCGTGTCGCCTTCATCGACGGGACCGTAACCAATGCGCTTGCCGTCTTTCTCAACTTCGACAAGCGGCTCGAGCCAGTGCATGCCGCGCGAGCCGGTGCGCACGATTTTCAGATCAAGCTTGCGCTTGTCCGCTTCCCGGACAAGCGCGTCGGCAAGCTCGTCGGCGCCAAGGGCGACAGCGGCGGAATCCAGCGGCAGGTAAAGCGTGAGCGCCGTCATGATGCGCGCTCCTTCTTCGTCTTCTCGACGACTGCGCCGATTTTATCAGCATTCGCTCGCGCCACAAGCCGATCGCCGACCATGGCGGACGGCGCACAGGAGCAAAGACCGAGACAATAAACCGGTTCTAACGTTAAATCTTTCGACGCGCTGGTGTCGCCCATTTTCAGCGCGAATTTCTTTTCGAGCGCCGCGACGAGGGCGCGTCCGCCCGTCGCCTGACAGGCTTCCGCCGCGCACACGCGCACGACCGTTTCGCCTTGCGGCGCGCGCTTGAAGTCATGGTAAAAACTGATGACACCTTTCACCTCGGCGCGCGTCAGGTTGAACACGTCCGCGGCGACCGCTTCGGTGTCTTCGGGCAAAAACCCGTGTTCTTTCTGCACGGCGTGAAGCGCAGAGATGAGGCCGCCGGTTTTGCCGACGTATGGTTCTATTATGCTGGCTAGCGTCACTTATCGCTCGATTTGGTGGCTACAAAGCTGACTTATAACATATAATTGCCCAGGCGCCCTTATGAAAGAGGGCACAGAGGATGGCGCTTTTGCGAAGCCGCCGCGGCGCCCTGCGCCCGTACGGCGTCGACCAGCGCTTTTTGGGCTGCGGTGGGACGCCAGTTGCGCCGCATGGTTAATCCTATCAGCCGCGTTACCTGTCCCGCCGGATGCGGGCGCGAGGCGAGCATGCCCGCCGATTTTTCATAACCAATCTGGAGATCGGAAAGCAGCATCATGCGATTGCTGTTCAACATAAGCACGCGGGCGGCGCTTAGGGAGTTACACTCAATAACATCTTCCGGCGCCGGAACGCCGAGCCAGGTGAAAAGCGCGTCGAAATGGCGGCGCAAAGGCGATGTGGGGCGCGGCGCAATCCATGGATATTTTGCGAAAGCCGTAGCGCCGTCATCGCTTGCAAGTGCGGGATGCCCGGCGCGCATGACGATGGATAAAGGATCTTCGAACAGAGGCTCTTCGACAATGTCTTTGACGAGCGGGTTTTCACGCACGGCGCCGATGAGGAAATCGGTTTCGCCGCGCCTGAGGCCGATCAGCAGGTCTTCATAAGCGCCATCAAGGATTGAAATGCGGTGTTCGGGATAATCGGCGGCGAAGTCCGCCGCGGCGGCCGGCGCCAGATGGGCGCGCGCCAGGGGCATGGCGCCGATCACAGTGGCGCCTGCCTCCCGGCCGGACAGTTCGCGCAACTCGGCCAGCCCCTGACGCAATTCGCCAAAGGCGAGCCCCGCTTTCAACGCCAGCGCCTCGGCCCGCCTTGTGGGACGCACCCCATGACTGGTGGCTTCGAAAAGCGGCGCGCCCAGCGCCCGTTCGAGGTCTTTGGCGGAACGGTGAACGGTCGGCGCGGCATAGCCTTCCGCCTTGGCGGCGTTAGCAAAACCACCATGGCGGATGATGCTGATCAGCGTCTCGAGACGCCGCCCCGACATGGCCCTCAGGAGGCTCGGCGGCGCACCCTCCCGGCCCGCCGCCTCCCCCAGCCCTTCTTCAAGAAGCGCCAGCGCCGCACGCGCCCGGGGGGCCAGCGCCGCGCCCGCAGGAGTGAGCGCCAGCCTATTGTTTTTGCGTTCAAAAAGGGCCGCTTCCGTCCACTTTTCCAGAGCTTTCAAGGCCTGGCTGGCGGCGGGCTGGGTGAGCCCCAGCCGCGCGGCCGCCACAGAGACCGACCCCGTGGCCGCGATCTCAGTGAAGATTTTCACCCGCCAGATATTCGGCGCATTCGCCATAGTCGATATTACCAAGGCTAGCCATTAGCATTTTCTTATATTGCAGGAGGAATTTCAATTGGCCTTTTCGCGCAAGCAGGCCCATGTGGAACGCGAAATCGTAAATCCTGGGAGAACGCCATGGGCGTCGTCGTCACTAATATCAAACGCACGGATAAAGCGGTCGTAGACGCCTTCGCCGAGGGCAGGTACGGTGTCGCCACGGTGCACGAGGCGCAAGGGCGCAAGGGCCTGCTCGCCCCGGAAATCGGCCCCATCTATAAAGGCGCCTATGTGGCCGGGACCGCCGTCACGATTTCCGCGCCGCCTTGCGACAACTGGATGATCCATGTCGCCGTGGAGCAGTGCCAGCCCGGAGACGTGCTGGTCCTGGCTCCCACCTCTTATTCCGACGCGGGCTATTTCGGCGACCTCCTCGCCACTTCCCTGAAGGCGCGCGGGGTCAAAGGCTTGATCATCGACGCCGGCGTGCGCGATACGAAAGACCTCACAGAAATGGGCTTTCCGGTCTGGTCGAAATGCGTCTTCAGCCAGGGCACGGTGAAAGAAACTCTCGGCAGCGTGAACATTCCGGTGGTCTGCGCCGGCGCGCATGTGAACCCGGGCGATCTCATCATCGCCGATGATGACGGCGTCGTGGTGGTCTCGAAGGAAGAAGCCGCCGACGTCCTCAAAAAATCTCACGAGCGCGAAGCCAACGAGGAATCGAAACGCCAGCGCCTCGCCGCCGGCGAGCTTGGCCTCGACATCTACAAGATGCGCGAGCGTCTCGAAGAAAAGGGCCTCAAATATATCGACCAGAAGGATTACCAGAAATCATGATGACGGCGATCCCTGCGACCCTGATGCGCGGGGGCACATCGAAGGGTCTTTATTTCAACGCCAATGATCTGCCTGCGGACGAAGTGCAGCGCGACAAGGTGCTGCTCGCCGCCATGGGCTCGCCGGACGCGCGCCAGATCGACGGGGTCGGCGGGTCGCATCCTTTGACCAGCAAGGTCGCGGTCATCTCCGCCTCGTCGCGCGGCGACGCCGATGTCGATTATCTTTTCCTGCAAGTAGTCGTCGACAAGCCGGAAGTCTCGTCGAGCCAGAATTGCGGCAACATCCTCGCGGGCGTTGGGCCTTGGGCCGTTGAAAATGGTTTCGTCAAAGCACAGGATGGAACGACGCCGGTGCGCATTCACATGGTCAATACAGGCAGCGTCGCCCTCGCCCATGTGCCGACGCCGGGCGGGGTCGTGGAATATGAAGGCGACGCGCGCATTGACGGCGTGCCCGGAACCGCCGCCGCCATTCCCATCGATTTTCTCGACGTCGCCGGGGCGAGCTGCGGCGCGCTTTTGCCCACCGGCAATGTCGTCGACGAAGTCGACGGCGTGGAAATCACCTGCATCGACAACGGCATGCCGGTGGTGGTTCTGCGCGCCGCCAATTTCGGTCTTTCCGGCGCGGAAAGCCCCGATGAGCTCGAAGCCAATGACGCGCTGAAAAAGCGCATCGAAAGCATAAGGCTTCAGATCGGCCCGAAAATGAATCTCGGCGACGTCGAGAAAAAGACAGTGCCGAAAATGACGCTCGTCTCCCCGCCGCTCTCCGGCGGCGTCGTCAATACGCGAAGTTTCATTCCTCATCGCGTCCACGAAGCCATCGGCGTTCTCGGCGCGGTCTCCGTCGCGACCGCCTGCGTGCTGCCGGGCTCGGTTGCGGAAGGGATTGCTAAAGCCAGCGCCGGGGGCGGCGAACAACGCCTCGACATCGAACACCCCACCGGCTTTTTCACGGTCGACATGGATGTCGCGGTCGAAAACGGCGCGGTCAATGTCAAACGCTCCGCCCTGCTCCGGACCGCGCGCAAGCTGATGCGCGGCGAAGTCTTCATTCCAGGAAAGGTCTGGGACGGGAAATGAACGCTGATCTGAATATTTGCCTCCTGGGTTTCGGCGAAGTGGGCCAAACGCTCGCCGAGGATCTCGCGCCAAAGAATGTCTCGCTTTCCGCTTGGGACATCCTTTTTCTCGACCCCACATCCGAAACATCGAAAGCCGCCGGCGCGCTGACCAAAAGCGAGCATGCGGAAGACGCCGCGAAAAACGCGGACATCATCATCTCCGCCGTCACTGCCGCGCAAACCTTGGATGCGGCGCAAAGCGTCGCCGGGGCTTTAAAGCCCGGCGCGGTCTTCCTCGATCTCAACTCCGCCTCTCCCGGCGTTAAAACCAGAACGGCCGAGCTCATTAACGCCTCCGGCGGGCGGTATGTGGAATCGGCGGTGATGTCGCCCATCGGTCCGAAACGCATCGCCTGTCCCATGTTGTTCGGCGGGCCCTACGCGGAAGAGTTTCTGCCGCGCGCCTATGAACTCGGCTTTACAGGTGCGAAAGTCTTTTCAGAGAAATACGGCAAAGCATCGGCGGCGAAGATGTGCCGCAGCGTCGTCGTCAAAGGCGTCGAAGCGCTGCTGACCGAATCTCTTCTCTCTGCGCGCCATTACGGCGTCGAGGATACGGTCGTCGCGTCGCTGTCCGATCTCTTTCCCGGTCCGGACTGGGAAAAGCTTTCCGCCTATATGATTTCCCGCGCGCTCGAACACGGGAAACGGCGCGCCGAAGAGATGCGCGAAGTCGCTAAAACCGTTGAAGACGCAGGCCTTTCACCCCTGATGAGCTCGGCCTGCGCAGAGCGGCAGGACATTTCCGCCGCTTATCGCTATGCCTTGGAAAACAAAGACCTCCCCGACATGCTGGATGCAATTTTGAAGGGCGCGGGCCCGGAGCGAGCCTTATGATCATCGACTGTCACGGCCACCAGACCATCGTCCCGAAGGCGCATACGGATTTTCGCGCGGCGCAAAAAGCGCGGCTGAAAGACCCATCGCTCCCGAAGCCCATGCAGCCGCAGATGAGCGATGACGAAATCGCTGAAGGCATCGAACAGAACCAGTTGAGACTCCTCAAAGAGCGCGGCGGCGACATGACCATATTCTCCCCGCGCGCTTCGGCCATGGAGCCCCATGTGGGCGACGCCGACACGGCGCTCGAATGGTCCATCGCCTGCAACAACATGATCCACCGCGTCACGCAAATCTTCCCGGAAAACTTCATCGGCGTGTGCATGCTGCCGCAAACGCCGGGCGGCACGCTCGACAATTCCATCGCGGAACTTGAGCGCTGCGTGAACGAGCTCGGCTTTATCGGCTGCAATCTCAATCCCGACCCCTCGGGCGGGCACTGGAACGCGCCGCCGCTGACCGACAAATACTGGTATCCGATCTACGAAAAGATGGTGGAGCTCGAAGTCCCGGCGATGATCCATGTGTCGGGATCGTGCAACCCGACTTTCCACGCCACCGGCTCCTATTACATTGCGGCGGACACCAACGCCTTCATGCAGTTTATCCAGGGCGATCTCTTCAAGGACTTCCCGGATCTGAAACTCGTCATTCCCCATGGCGGCGGCGCCGTGCCTTATCATTGGGGCCGGTATCGCGGGCTCGCCGACATGCTGAAACAGCCGCCGGTGGAAACCCATGTGATGAAGAACGTCTATTTCGACACCTGCGTCTATCACCAGCCGGGCATCGACTTGCTGTTCGACGTGATCGAGATCGACAATATTCTGTTCGGCTCGGAAATGGTCGGCGCCGTGCGCGGCGTCGATCCGCAGACGGGCCAGTATTTCGATGACACAAAGCGTTATGTGGACAATTTGGGTCTCTCGAAAGACGACCTATATAAAGTCTATGAAGGCAATGCGCGGCGCGTTTATCCGCGTCTCGACAAATTCCTGAAGGCGAAAGGCAAGTAACGCCCCCATGAGCGCAGCTAGCGAAATATTCGAAAAGACGCCGGGCTGGCTCGACTGGTTCGAAGGGCCGTCAAAGCCGAAATTCACGCCGCCGCCGGGCGCCGTCGACGCCCATTGCCATGTCTTCGGGCCGGGCCATGAATTTCCGTTTGCGCCGGAGCGCAAATACACCCCCTGCGATGCTTCGAAGGCGCAACTCTACGCCCTGCGCGATCATCTGGGATTTTCGCGCAATGTGCTGGTGCAAGCGACCTGTCACGGTGCGGACAACAGCGCGACCGTCGACGCCGTCATGAGTTCCGGCGGAAAAGCCAAGGGCATTGCCTCGGTCAAACCTTCCGTCACCGACGAAGAGCTCGACTATCTGAACGCCAACGGCGTCAAGGGGGTGCGTTTCAATTTCGTCAAACGCCTCGTCGATCCGCTGCCACCCCCTGTGCTCGCGGAACTCGTCGAGCGCATCAACAAATTCGGCTGGCATATCGTCATCTATTTCGAAGCGCCGGACCTGCCTGAACTTTACGATTTCATTTCCGGCATTTCGACCACGGTCGTCGTCGACCATATGGGCCGGCCCGACGTCACGAAGGATGTGGACGGACCGGAGTTCTCTCTTTTCCAGAAACTTCTGGAGGAGAACAAGCATATCTGGTCGAAGGTCACCTGCCCGGAGCGACTCTCGAAATCCGGCCCGCCGACTTATGACGACTTCGTTCCTTTCGCGCGGCGCATCGTCGAACGCTTTCCAACCCGTGTCCTGTGGGGCACGGACTGGCCGCATCCGAATCTCAAATCGCACATGCCCGACGACGCCTGGCTCGTTGACATGATCCCGCGCATCGCGCCGAGTGAGGCGCTTCAGCAAAAACTACTCGTCGATAATCCCATGCGGCTCTACTGGCCGGAGGAGTGCAACTAATGAAACAGGACATTCACGAATATCTGGCCGAGCTGGAGGATATTCCCGGCACGCGCGTCTATACGACGGCGCGCGCGCGCAAGGGCTACTGGGTGAACCAGTTCGCCATGAGCCTCATGAAAAAGGAAAACCGCGACCGCTGGCGCGCCGACGAACGGGCCTATCTCGACGAATGGCCCATGACCGAAGAGCAAAAGCAGGCGCTCTTAGACCGCGATTACGACAAGCTCCTCGATCTCGGGGGCAATATTTATTTCCTGGCCAAAGTCTTCTCGACCGACCGGCTGTCCTATCTGCAGGCCGTCTCCACAATGACCGGCATGAGCGAAGAAGATTATCGCAATATGATGCTGTCGGGCGGACGTTCGCCCGAGGGCCTGCGTTCCAAATCGAAAGGTTACTAGTTTAATGGCCCACATCACTGCAGGCATTGCATCAAGTCACGTTCCGGCCATCGGCGCGGCGGTTGATCTCGGCAAGACCGAAGAAGACTACTGGAAGCCCGCCTTCGCCGGTTTCGACTGGACGAAAGAATGGATCCTGAAACCGGAAAACAAGCCGGACGTGGTGATCCTGGTCTATAATGACCACGCCAGCGCTTTCGACATGAATCTCATTCCGACTTTCGCCATAGGCTGCGCGGACGAGTTCAAACCGGCCGACGAAGGCTGGGGCCCGCGCCCGGTGCCGGTCGTGAAAAACCACGCCGATCTCGCCTGGCATATCGCCCAAAGCTGCATCCTCGATGAATTCGACATGACCATCATCAACAATATGGATGTGGATCACGGCCTCACCGTGCCGCTTTCCCTGATGTTCGGTCAGCCGGAAGAGTGGCCCTGCAAGATCATTCCGCTCGCCGTGAATGTCGTCACCTATCCGCCCCCGACGGGCAATCGCTGCTATAATTTGGGCAAGGCGATCCGCGACGCGGTTGAAAGCTTCCCGGAGGACCTGAAAGTCCAGGTCTGGGGCACCGGCGGCATGAGCCACCAGCTTCAAGGCAAGCGAGCCGGCCTGATCAATAAGGAATGGGACCAGAAATTCCTCGACGACCTCAGCGCCGATCCCGAACGTTTACGCAAGATGCCGCATATCGAATATCTCCGTGAAGCGGGCTCGGAAGGCATTGAGCTCGTCATGTGGCTGATCATGCGCGGCGCGCTCGGCGACAAGGTGAAAGAGCTGCATCGCCATTATCATGTGGCCGCCTCGAACACCGCGCTCGGCCATATCGTTCTCGACCCGCAAGACTAAACGCAACGCAAGCAAGAAAGGACCGATAGAATGAAAGTAGTTCTCGCCGGCGCCGGCGCCTTCGGCCTTAAACATCTCGACGGCATCAAAAACATCGACGGCGTGGAAGTCGTCTCCATCGTGGGCCGCCGCCTCGAGCCCACGCAGAAAGTCGCCGACGAATACGGCATTCCTCACGCGACCACGGAGCTTTCCGAAGCGCTGGAACAGCCCGGCGTCGAGGCGGCGATCCTGTGCACGCCAACGCAAATGCACGCAGAGCAAGCGATCCAATGCATGGACGCCGGCAAACATGTAGAAGTGGAAATCCCGCTCGCCGACTCATGGGCCGACGCCGAGGCCGTAATGAAAAAGCAAAAAGAAACCGGCCTTGTCTGCATGGTCGGCCATACGCGCCGGTTTAATCCGTCGCATCAATGGGTTCACAACAAGATCACGGCGGGCGAGCTCGCGATCCAGCAGATGGACGTGCAGACTTACTTTTTCCGCCGCAAAAATATGAACGCCAAGGGCGAGCCGCGGTCCTGGACGGACCACCTTCTGTGGCACCATGCGGCGCATACGGTCGATCTCTTCCAGTATCAGACCGGCGAGAAGATCACGGTCGCCAACGCCATCGAGGGCCCGATCCATCCGGAGCTCGGCATCGCCATGGACATGTCGATCCAGCTCAAGACGGAGAAAGGCAAGATCCTGACCCTGTCCCTGTCCTTCAATAATGACGGGCCGCTTGGCACCTTCTTCCGCTATATCTGCGACAACGGCACATACATTGCCCGCTATGACGATCTCGTGACCGGGAGGGAAGAGCCTGTTGACGTCTCGAACGTGGATGTTTCCATGAACGGCATCGAATTGCAGGACCGGGAGTTCTTCGCCGCCATCAAGGAAGGACGCGAACCAAACTCCAGCGTCGCGCAAGTGTTGCCTTGCTACAAAACGCTCTACGATCTTGAGGAGCAGTTGAAAGCGCAAGACTGAATGTCAGACAAGCAGGGGCATCAAGAGCCATGACCATGAAACGCCGCCTTGCCGGACACGCCGTCAATCCGATCGGCCTCGGGTGCATGAATTTAAGCCATGCCTACGGTCATCCGCCCTCGCCCGAAGACGGCGTTAAGCTGTTGCACAAGGCGATTGAACTCGGCGTCGATCATTTCGACACAGCGGCGCTTTATGGATTCGGCCGCAATGAAGAGCTGGTCGGCCCGGCGTTGAAACCTTATCGCGACGACATCCTGCTCGCCAGCAAATGCGGCATGCAAGGCGTCGACGGCAAGCGCGTCATTGACGGCCGCCCAGAAGCGCTGCGCGCCACGCTGGAGGATTCGCTCCGGCGCCTGCAAACCGACCGGATCGATCTCTGGTATCTCCACCGCTTTGACAAGCTGAACGAGGTGCCCATCGAAGACAGCGTCGGCGAAATGGCGCGCCTTGTCGAAACCGGCAAGGTCGGGGCCATCGGCCTTTCGGAAGTCTCCGCCGAGACGTTGCGCAAAGCCCATGCGGTTCATCCCATCGCCGCCGTGCAGTCGGAATACTCGCTCTGGTCGCGCAATGCGGAAATCGCCGTTATCGACGCCTGCGCCGACCTCGGCGCCGCCTTTGTCGCCTTCTCGCCTGTGGCGCGCGGCTTTCTCGGCGGCGGCGATCTCGATCCTGAGAATTTCGCCGAGAAGGACATTCGCCGCGGCATGCCGCGTTTTCAGGAGCCGCATTTTTCGCAAAACGCCGTGCTCCTGCCGGAATTCCGCCGCATCGCCAAGGAAGCAGACATCACCCCGGCGCAACTCGCCATCGCATGGACATTATCAAAGGGACAGCACATTCACGCCATTCCCGGCACCACTTCCATAGCCCATCTCGAGGAGAACATCGCCGCCGGCGATGTGGAGCTCAGCGCCGAGATCGTGTCCCGCGTCGAAACGCTGATCAATCAGAACACGGTTTCCGGGCCGCGTTATCCGGCCGGAACGCAAGCGGAAATAGATACGGAAGAGTTCGCCGGGGCCTAAGACCTATGCCAATGGTTAGGGCGGGTCTTTAACACCCGCCCTTTTATGGACCGACATAATATGGCGCGCACCCAATTTTCGCAGGCAGACAAGCGCGCCTCGCTTTCAAAAATCGAGCTTGTCGGCCTCACCGCTTCGGTCATGGCGCTGACGGCGCTGACCATCGACATGATGCTCGCCGCCCTTGGCGACATCAGCGCCGATTTCAACCTCGCCAATGAAAACGACCGCCAGCTCGTGGTCACCGTTTTCCTCCTGGGCTCGGGCGTCGCGCAGCTTTTCTACGGTCCCCTTTCCGACCGTTTCGGCCGGCGCGCGGTCTTCACCTGGTCGATCTCCGGCTTTATCGCCGCGACGCTGCTTTGCGTGATCGCGACCCATTATTCCTTTTTCATTGCGGGCCGGGCGCTGCAGGGCGTCGCCGCCGCCGGCGGACGGGTTGTGGCGCTGGCGCTGGTGCGCGACCTCTTCAAGGGGCGCGAAATGGCCAGCATCATGTCCATGGCGATGACCGTCGGCATGATTTCGCCGATCATTGCCCCGGGCATCGGCCAGCTCATCCTGTTTGTCGCCCCCTGGCGTTATGTTTTCGTCGTATTGTTTGCTTATGGCGCGATCCAGCTCGCCTGGGTGTTGTGGCGCCTGCCGGAAACGCTGGCGCCGGAAGACCGCCAGCCCTTACGCCTCAGCGCGATCAGCGGCATGCTCCGTTTCTTTTTCTCGCACCGCGTCGCTGTGGGATATACGTTCGCAAACGCCTGCATCATGGGCACGCTGATGACCTATATCATTTCGGCTCAGCAGGTTTATGTGGAGACATACGGGCTCGGTGCGAAATTCCCGCTTGCGATCGGGAGCGCCGCTCTCGCCGTCGGCGCCGCTGCCATGTTAAATTCACGCCTTGTCCGCCGCATCGGCACGCGGCGTCTGTCTCACGGCGCGCTTGTGGCGCTCGCTCTTATCCACGCCGCCAATGCGATGCATTTGTCGCTCACCGGCGGCGGGACGATCATCAGCTTCATGTTGTTCTTGATCCCGGCGTTTTTCGCAATGGGCCTCATCAACGCCAATTTCAGCTCCATCGTCATGGAGCCCATGGGCAATATGGCGGGCACGGCATCGGCGGTTTACGGCTTCGCCACCATGACGGGATCGTCGCTTATCGGCGGCTTTGCGGCGCGTTTTTATGACGGCACGGCCATTCCTATCGTCGCCGCTTTCGCGCTGCTCGGGTTTGCGGCGCTCATTTCAGTTTTCCTGACGGAACGCGGGCGTCTCTTTTCAGAAACGCCCGCGTAAAATCGTCTTAGAAACCGCCCCAGACGTCGTTCACCACGTCGATGATGAAGCGCATTTTGGCCGCCTGCTGCTCGACCAGGATGTCGTTGCCGTGTTCGGTCGAAGAAAAGCCGCATTGCGGCGACAGGGCGAGCTGATCGAGATCGGCATATTCCGCCGCCTCGTGAATGCGCCGGACAATGTCCTCTTTCTTTTCAAGCTCGCCGAGCTTGGTGCTCACAAGGCCAAGAACAACCGTTTTGCCTTTCGGCACGAACCGGAGCGGGCGGAAATCGCCGGAACGGTCGTCGTCATATTCGAGGAAATAGCCGTCGACGCCGAGCTCGTTGAAGAGGACTTCGGCGACCGGCTCATAGCCGCCTTCGGCCGCCCAGGAGCTTTTGAAATTGCCGCGGCACAGATGGATCGCCACGCGCATATTGTCGGGCTTTGTCTTGATCGCTTCGTTAATCCACTTCGCATACATGCGCGGCAGCTCGTCCGGATCCTCGCCGCGCTGGCGCGCGCCTTCGCGTTGCTCCGGATCGCACAGATAGGCGAGGTTGGTGTCGTCAAGCTGGAGATAGGCGCAGCCCGCGTCGGCGAGCGCAGTGATTTCCTCCTGATAGGCTTTCGCCACATCCGCGTAGAATTCTTCCATGTCCGGATAGGCTGTTTCGTCGACCGCGTTCCGGCCGCCGCGGAAATGCAGCATAGTCGGCGACGGGATCGTCACTTTCGGCGTCTGCTTGGTGATCGATTTCAAAAATTTGAAATTCTCAAGCTCGACCGGCTTGGAATGGCGGACCTTGCCGTTGACCTTCATGGCCGGCGGGGCGAAATCGACTTCGCCCTTGGCATTCTGGAATTTCTTGGACATGCCGCCTTCCTCGACGACGCCGTCGAGCTGAGTCAGGAAATCGACATGGAAGAAGCGCCGGCGATATTCGCCGTCCGTGATGCCTTTAAGGCCCAGCTCTTCCTGGAACTTGACGACGCCCTTGATCGCTTCGTCTTCGACTGCGCGAAGCTCCGCCGCTGAAATGTCGCCGCTTTTGAATTGAGCCCGGGCTTCGGTCAGTTCTTTCGGACGTAGGAAACTGCCCACATGGTCGGCGCGAAATGGCGGTGTCTTCATGACGATACGGTCCTTTCAAAATTTATTTCAAATCAACGGCTTGCAGCTGAAAAGCGCAGAAACCGCGATGGATGGCGGGCGGATCGGCGACCCAAATCCCACTGCTGTCCCACAGGGCATGGTTTCAACGCAGATCGCATCGAAACGCAAGTGGTAGTAAAACTACCACTTAGACTTCTTTATATGTTTATGAGCTTATGAAATTGGCCGCTAAAAATCAGAGCCGCCCAGCATGCCAGCGAAGGTGATCCTCAATGAAGCTGGCGATAAAATAATAGGAATGGTCATAGCCTTCCTGCATGCGCAGGGTGAATTTTTGGCCCGCCTTGGTCGCCGCCTCGGCAAATATCTCCGGCTTCAACTGTTCTTCGAGGAAATTGTCCGCCGTTCCCTGATCTATCAGAATTTCCGCATCGCTTGGCCGGGCGGAGACGAGCGCCGCCGCGTCATAGTCGATCCAGGTTTTTTCGTCAGGTCCCAAATAATTCGAGAAGGCTTTCTTGCCCCAGGGGACCTGCGACGGCGCGACGATGGGCGAAAAAGCCGAGCAGGTTTTGAACGTGGCCGAGTTTTTCAGATGAATGGTCATGGCCCCGTGCCCGCCCATGGAATGCCCGAAAATCCCGGCGCGCGCGGCGTCGACAAGAAATTCCTTTTCGATCAGCGTCGGCAGCTCCTTCGTCACATAGTCGTACATCTTGTAATGCGTCGACCATGGCTCTTCAGTGGCGTTCAGATAAAACCCCGCGCCGAGCCCAAAATCGTAAGCGCCGTCCGGATCGTCAGGCACGCCTTCCCCGCGCGGAGAGGTGTCCGGCGCGACAATGACGAGCCCCAGCTCGGCGGCGACGCGCTGCGCGCAGGCCTTGGTGATGAAGTTTTCTTCCGTACAGGTGAGGCCCGACAGCCAGTAAAGCACCGGAAACGGCCCCTTCCCTTCGGGAACATAAACCGCAAAGTTCATGTCGCAGGAAAGGGTCTCGGACGCATGGGAATAAACGCCTTGCGTTCCGCCGAAGGATTTCACCGCTGACTTCTGTTCCATGTCCTGCCTCATCTTTCCGTAACAAAAACCGCGCGACTCAAAAGCCGCGCGGCGCATATGTCAAACCGTCCTACTCCGCAGCCATGCAGTAGGTGCAGATCTTGTTGCCGTCTGGATCACGCAGATACGCCGCATAAGCGTTCGGCATGACCTCGCGCGGGCCCGGCTCGCCTTCGCAGACGCCGCCATTGGCTAAGCCCGCTTCGTGAAAGGCGTGCACAGCTTTGCGCGACGGCGCGACGAACCCGATCGTGCCGCCATTGGCGTGCGTGGCGGGCTTTCCATCTCTTGGCTTCAGCACAAGAAATTCAGGCGCCTCAACGCCATAGGCGACGGCGCTGTCGCCGAACGCGCCGAGATTTTTAACGCCCAGCGCGCCAAACACGGCGTCATAAAATTTCGACGCCTGTTCGAGATCGTTCGTACCGACAGTGATATGCGTATAGATCGACATTATCGTGCTCCTGACTGGTCCGCGCCATCTTTAGCGCGGAAACCCAACTGCTCCATAAACCTCTTCCCGCCGTCAGCAGCCGGACGGCGGAACGCGCCTTCAGTGAAAATCAGTAAACCACCACGGACCGGATGGACTTGCCTTCATGCATCAAGTCGAAAGCCTTGTTGATGTCCTCGAGCGGCATGGTGTGCGTGATGAGCGGATCGATCTCGATCTTCTTGTCCATATACCAGTCGACGATTTTCGGCGTGTCGGTGCGCCCGCGCGCGCCGCCAAAGGCCGTGCCTTTCCAGACCCGGCCCGTCACCAGCTGGAACGGGCGCGTCGAGATTTCCTTGCCGGCTTCGGCGACGCCGATGATGATCGACTCGCCCCAGCCGCGATGGCAACATTCAAGCGCCTGGCGCATGACGTCTGTGTTGCCGGTGCAGTCGAAGGTGTAATCCGCGCCGCCGCCGGTGAGTTCGATCACCTTGTCGACGACATTGTCCATGCCGATTTCCTTCGGATTGACGAAATCGGTCATGCCGAAATATTCGCCCATCTTGCGCTTTTCCGGATTGATATCGACGCCGACGATCTTGTTGGCGCCGACAAGCCGCGCGCCCTGAATGACGTTGAGGCCGATGCCGCCAAGGCCGAACACCGCAATATTGGCGCCGGGCTCGACGCCAGCCGTCCAGACAACGGCGCCGACGCCGGTCGTCACGCCGCAGCCGATATAGCAGGCCTTGTCGAAAGGCGCGTCCTTGCGGATTTTCGCCACTGAATATTCTGATAAGACGGTGAAGTTCGAAAATGTCGAACATCCCATATAGTGATAGAGCGTTTCGCCTTTCCAGGAGAAGCGGCTGGTGCCATCGGGCATGACGCCCTTGCCCTGCGTCGCGCGCACCGAGGTGCACAGGTTCGATTTCTGCGACAGGCAGGTTTTGCACTGACGGCATTCGGCGGTGTAGAGCGGAATGACGTGATCGCCGGGCTCGACACTGGTCACGCCGGAGCCGACCTCGCGCACGATCCCCGCCCCTTCATGGCCGAGGATCGAGGGGAAGATGCCTTCGCTATCCTTGCCTTCCAGGGTATAGGCGTCGGTGTGGCAAATGCCGGTCGCCATAATCTCGACCAGCACTTCGCCGGCCTTGGGACCTTCCAGATCCACCTCTTCAATAACCAGCGGCTTGTTCGGTTCGACGGCGATCGCGGCTCTCGTTTTCATCTTTTCCCTCTTCTGAAACGTTCCGGGCCTTCAGGGCGGCGGCATAACACCATGTGCAAAACAAGTCTTTCTTTTGCCAGAAAAAGAATGCCGCTGGAAAGGCCCCGATGTGGAGTTTTCCACAGGGGGCCTCCTGATTCAGGGGCGATAATCATGCGCATAGCCGATATGCGTCCCATCACGGAAATCACTGGCCTTTATTCGCCCTGACGCTGGCGCAATTCCTCAAGATCGAAGACGAGATCGGCGCGGGCGGGCATTTCAGCCAGCATATGGCGCGTAAGGCGTTCGTAGAACTGCACGAAGCGGGCGACTTGCCCGTCGCTCATCACGCCTTCGGCCCCGGGACGGCCTTCGCGCAATTTACGCTCCTGCTCGCGGCGGTTTTCCAGAATGGTCTCCATGTCCGGCGCGCGCAACATGACGAGATAATCGATCAGGGCGAACACCGTCTGATAGTCAGACGCCAGCCGCTCATTGACCCGAGCGCGCCAGACGCCGTCCGCATCCTCTTCGCGCTCAAGCCTGTTCACCGGCGCCGTCAAGGCCTCTTCGTCCTGCGCCGCCGCACCGACGCACCAGCCTTCGAAGAGAATGATATCCGGACCGTACTCGATGCGCCGCCACTCGCTTTCCGGCGCGCGGTCGTCACACGACTTGTCGAAGACCGGCATTGTGACTGCGACGCCGGCCTTCAATGCTTTCAAAATGCGGCCCATCTCCGCCACGTCGTGGGTTCCCGGCGCGCCGCGGGTTGCAAAAAGCGGATGCGTGTTTTTTGCGAGTTCGGAACGATCCGTCTTCGGAAGATAAAAATCATCGAGCGAAACTGTGACAGCGGCGAGGCCCTGCTCCGGCAAAAGGCATTTTTCGAGAAACTTGCAGACGGTCGTCTTTCCGCTGCCCTGCCCGCCATTGACGCCGACAATGATCGGCCGGTTTTTCTCGCGCCGCCATCCAGCGATTTTCACCGCAAGCGGGCGCCAATAGGCGTCAACCAGAATGCGATAGGAATCGGGAAGTTTTCCCGCGGCGATCAACGCATCAATGCAAGGGGCTGACGCTTCACTGCTCATAGCTCAGACGACCGGGTCCGGCAGGGCGGCGCCGGACGCAAAGGCCTCGACATTCGCCGCCGCGCGCATCCCCATGGCCGTACGGGTTTCTTCCGTCGCACTGCCGAGATGCGGCATGAGGACGACGTTTTCGAGCGCCAGAAGCGCTTCTGGAACCTTTGGCTCTTGCGGATAAACATCGAGCGCGGCCGCCGCAAGCGGGCCTTCTTTCAGCGCTGTCGCCAGCGCATCATGATTGACGACGCCGCCGCGCGCCGTATTGATGAGAACCGCGTCGGGCTTCATGCGCGCGAGTTCGGCCGCGCCGATCATGTTTTGCGTTTCCGTCCCGCCCGGCACATGCAGCGAAACGAAATCGCTTGTCGCCAGCAAGGCGTCCAGCGTCTCCATTCTTTTCGCGTCGAGAGCGCGCGTTGCCTCTTCCGGCGCGGCGCGGCGGGAGAAATAGACGATGGTCATGCCGAAGCCGTCGCGCGCGCGCTTCGCCGTCGCCTGCGCAATGCGCCCAAAGCCCACAAGGCCCAGCGTTTTGCCCGTGACAGAACGCCCGAGCAGATGCGTCGGGCGCCATCCCGTCCACGCTCCCGCCCGCACTTCCCGTTCGCCCTCGCCGGCGCGCCGGGCGGCCATCAGCATCAAAGTCATGGCGAGGTCCGCTGTCGCATCGGTCAAGACGCTCGGCGTGTTCGCAACCTTAACGCCTGCCTTTTCACAGGCGGCGATATCGATATGGTCGAAACCGACGCCGAAATTGGCGAGCAGCTTGGCGCGGCGTCCGGCCTCGCCGATGACGCCGGCGTCAAGCTTGTCGGAGACCGTGGGACAAATGACGTCATAAGCGTCGAAGGCCGCTGACAGCTCGGCGGCGCTCATCGGCGTATCGTCTTTATTCAGCGTAACGTCGAAACGCGCTGAGAGATGATCCTCCACGGCTTTCGGCCATCGCCGGGTCAGCAAGACTTTCATTATCCGATCCGTCCCCGCGCTCGCCCGCGCGTCCGGCGGCCAGCCGGTTATTCTTCCTGTTTGGCGGCGGCGATGTCCCGCCGCACGGTGCGCGAGCCCAGATAATAATGCAAACCGGCCCAAAGGTTAAACAGGACGAGCGTGACCAGCGCATAGCGCAAAGCGCTCTCTCCAAAATAGGGCGTGAAGAAGTCTGACAGCACTCCGCCGAAGAGCGGCCCGAGACCGAGACCAATCATGGTCTGGATGAAAAGCAGCAGGGAGGCCGACAGCGCCCGCTGATTGGGACCGACAAGCGACTGCGCCATGGCGAAGGACGGCCCGAAGAAGATCGAGGCGAAGAACGCGTTGGTTGCAAAGGACAGCATGACAATGATGGTCTCATCGCTGAGATAGGCCAGGAACTGAAACGGCACGCAGATGATCACGGCAATGCCAGGCACCCACATGTAAAACCGTTCATCCTCGAACCGCCTTGAAAGCCAGTCGGAAAGATAGCCGCCGAAAAACGTGCCGAAGGCGCCGACAAAAGAGAACATCGCCAGCCAGGTGCCGATCTGGCTCGTGGTCATACCGTGGCTTTCGACGAGAAAGACCGAATTGAAATTGGCGGCGCCGTACCAGACGAAAGCGTGCATGGCGGCGGCGAGCGCCATATTCAGGAAGGCGGGACGCGCGATGACGAATTTAAAGGCGGCAAAGGGGTTGCGCGACTTGGCCGCCGGCGGGTCTGCGCGCTTCGGCTCTTTCACCGTGAAGGCGACGAGAGCCGCGACAATCAGGCCGGGAAGCCCTGCTGCAATGAAGGTTGTGCGCCATCCCCACCAGTCATTGCCGTGACCGCCGAGGTAAAGCCCGATCATCCCGCCGAGCGGCACGCCCAAAGCATAGATCGACAGCGCCGTGCCACGGCTTCGCAAGGAAAAATAATTTGAAATCAGAGAATGCGAAGGCGGCGACCCGCCCGCCTCACCGATGGCCGTGCCGACGCGCGCGGCCAACAGCATGGGAAAGTTGCGCGCCAGGCCGCAAAGGGCGGTCATGATGCTCCAGAAACCGATGGAAGAAGCGAGAATCCATTTACGGCTTGTCCGGTCTGCAAGCGCCGCGATGGGAATGCCGCAGGTGGCGTAAAAAAGCGCGAAGGAAAGGCCGCCAAGCAAGCCGAGCTGGGTGTAGCTCAGTGAGAATTCTTGTTGGATCGGCGGCAGCAACACGCCGAGGATCGCCCTGTCCATGGCGTTCACGACATAGCCCAGAAAAAGAACGAACAGGACGTAATTGCGATAACGCGGCTTATACGGCTCAGCGGTCGCTGGCTCCGCCATAACTTCCCTCCCGGACGTATAGTTGCTTCTTTTTATACAAGAGCAGGCGTGTTGAGCAGCCTGAAACCCTTTCTCAACGCTGGATTCAGAACAATAGAAAGCATATAATTAGAATCGAAACAATATAATCGTCCAGAAAACATCATGGGCGAGGCTTAATCGTGAAGGGTTGCAGCTGGCGCGACGCGTCATGCGCGGCCAGCCGCATTAGCACGTGTACTGAGCGTCAAGCCGCCGCCGCGATGTCCGCGCCTTCGCGCAGCGCGCGCAGCTTTTTCCAGGTGACGTCCGGATCGATCTTGCCGTAACCGGCGAAGGTGCCGAAGCCGCAATCGGTGCTGGCGATAACGCGATCCTTGCCGACAATGGGAATAAAATGTTCAAGGCGTTGGGCAATCAGCTGCGGGTGTTCCACATAGTTCGAGCACGTATCAATAAGGCCAGGCGCGAGTTTTTTCTCGTCAGGAATTTTCGTCTCTTTCCATACGGCCCATTCATGTTCGTGACGCGGGTTCGCCGCCTCGAAGAGGATGGTGGCCGGGCGCGCCTTCAAAATGATGTCGATGATTTTCTCCAACGAGATGTCGCAATCATGGGGGCCTTCGTAATTGCCCCAGCACACATGCATGCGCAGGCGATCCGCGGGAAAGCCTTCGGTGGCGGCGTTCAACGCCTCCACATTGGCTTCGGCGATTTTCAGGAACTCTTCGTCGCTGGCGTCTTGGTAACCCGTATGCCGCGACATGGCGAGGTCGGGACAGTCGAATTGCAGATCGAAGCCGGCCTCGATAATCGCCTCGTATTCCGGGCGCATGGCCGTCGCAAGATCGGCGAGATAGGCTTCGTGACTCGGATAATACTGGTTCGGCTGAAAAGCGGTGATGAGCCCCGGCGAGGCGGCGTTCAGAAATCCTTTGACGCCTTTGCCGTTCTTTTCCATGGCGTGCTTGAAACGGCGGACGTCTTCATGCGCCGGTTCGAGGTTTTTCAGCTTCACCGGCCCGATGCAGGCGGCGCGGGTGAATTCCTGCGAGCCCATGATCGCCGACAGTTTTTTGACGAGATCGGGATGCGCGGCGAGATCGCGCGCCGGCTTGCGGTCGATATGCCCGCCAAAGCCCTCGAGACGCTCCGTCATGTAGGTCGAATAGCCGACCTTGCCCAATTCGCCGTCGCTGACGATGGTGACGCCCGCTTCGACCTGTTTCGCCACGGCGTCGTCGATGGCCGCCTGCACAAGACGGTCGAATTCTTCAACGTCGTATTCTTCGCCATGATCGCGCGCCAACAGCGGCTCGACCAGTTCGGGCCCGCGCGGAAGGCTGCCAACATGCGTCGTATCGATTTTGCTCACCAGATTAACTCCGTTCTTTCGAGAAATAAGCGATCCCGCGCACTTCGAAACTCTGGCGCTGCTTCGCGCCTTCACGGCCAGCATCATGAAACGCCGTATGCGGCGTGCGCCAGGCGCGTGAATGGTCGGAATCGTGAAACTTGATGAAGACGATTTCGTCCTTCGTCATATCCGGGTAGTACCACCACCGGTGTTCAGGGTTATGAAAGAAGATCGTCGCCGCGACCATTTCCTCTTCGCCCGGGATCGGTTTGAAGCGCTCTTCATAAGGCGGGATCTCGTCGACGTCGACCTTGACATTGGAAACGCCTTCATCGTCCTTGACGCTTGCCGCTTCGCACAGCGCCAGCGGCCAGTCCTGCGGCGGATCGCTCAAGACGCGCCAGAGACTGAAGATGATGAAGCGGTCGTAACCGGACCCGTCCTGCGCGGTTTTGTCGTAGAGCGTCTTCGCGATTTTCTGCGACGTGAATTCGTTGAAATCCACATGGGCTTCCGCCGCCGGCGGCTGGATGACGTCGCCGGTCTGACCGCTTGAACGGATTTGCCCGCCCATGATCGCCACATGATCGGCGCCGGTCATTTCCATGGCGATTTTCTTGATTTCAGGGAAATAGATTTCCTCGATGCGTTCTTTATTTTCAAAGTCATCGAGCTTTGTGGGATAATCGGCGATGGCGAAGCCATGCTCATCAAGCGTAAAAGGTTTCGAAGCCTGACGAGCATTGCGAATAACGACCGGATATGGCTCATATTCGCCGGTGTTCACCTCTTCGCCCGGAGCCCAGAAACGTCGGTTCACAAGCGATGTGGGCTTTAGATAAGAAATCTGGGCGTCAACGCTTTCCATCATCGCGGGTTTCCTCCTCTTACGTTTTTTGAAACAGGCGCCGCACGTCCTCCGGCGTCGGCGCCGATTTGATCCCGCCCGGCGCGACCTCGTCATAGACCGTCCAGACGCGTTTTTCAGTTCCCTCGACGCAAACGGAATCACCCAAGAGGATGCGGTGCGCGATGGTGAAGCTCGAGCGGCCGAAGTCCGGCGCCGCGCTTTCAACAATCACATCGTCGCCATAAGCGGCCGGGCGCACGAACCGCGCCTGCAAATCGACCAGCGGATAGCCGACGACGCCCATAGCTTCACGCATGTCGCGCTTTTTCGGCAGGCCGGCGAATTCGAACATCTGAACGGTGTTCTCGCTGAACATATCGATAAAGCGCGGCGCGAAAACGATGCCCGCCGGATCGCACCAGCCCCACTCAATGCGGAGCCTTCTTTGAAAAAACGCAGCCATGATTACGGCCTGAAAGTCAGGGCGCCGCGCCGCTCGCTGAACCGCCAGCCCTCCTGCGTCAGCTTGAACCGGTCCTTGTAATAACCGACCAGCGGGCCGTCATTCTTATGCGGCAAGCCGCCATCCTCAGCCTCCTTGCCGGTGAAGAGCAGGATGACGCTGTAGGCGGAAGCTTCACTTTCGCTTTCCACCGTCACCACGACATTGGCGCAGACATGCTGGCTGATGCGCGGCGGACGGGATGTAAACGCCTCCATGAGCGCGTCCCTGCCGACAATCGGGTCGTCCGGCGCAGTGGGGCGCGTCATCAAACCGTCTTCGGTGTAAAGCGCGACGATCGCCTCCCAGTCATGGGCGTCGGTCAGATTGGCGTAATGATGGATGAGGCGCGCGCACTCCCATTCGATGGCGCAACGGTCTTCGGGTTTCATCGTCAGTCCTTAAAGCCTTCTCTTGCGCGGCTGTTGTCGATCTTGATCGGCTTGCCCGTCACCGGATGCTCATAATGGAACGGCACGACGTCCGTCGCCGGCCAGAGCCGCGGCGCCGGATCGATTAGTTCGTCCGGACCGAGCGGGTCTTCGGGATAACAGACCTTGGCCATGGGAATAAAATCGATCGGCGTTTTGCCCCAGCCTTCCTGAAAACTGCCGTGCCAGTGCGGGAAATAACCGAGCCTTTTGATTTTCCAGACGCCGTCTTCGCGGACATATTCATTTTCGTAAATGCCGCCTTCCCACCACTGGCGCTGTTGTCCCGCGGCGGTTTCATGGGTGCCTGCCTGCATCATGGAACGCCCGCGCGCTTTGGCGGTTTTCCGGTCCTCGGCGACGTCGATGATCATCTGTAATTGCGGATGGTCGAGCAGCCAGCCATACCGCGGACCGTTATGGCCGTCTGTAAATTGCGTGCGGAAGCGCTCGATATAAAGGCGTTCGACACCTTTCTTGCCTTTGTAAATGCCGCCAAGAAACCAGACTTCGCCGTCATCGGAGAAAAGGTCGGCAACTTCATTATACTGCGATTTGTCGATGAAGTAGCCATAGGCGTATTGCAGCTTGCGGATGTCGTTGACATCGCGAAGCCTTCCCACTTCATCCTCCAATGCGTCGAGTTTCTTTTCGAGTTTCTTGAGTTTTTTTTCGTCGGACATGAGTCTTTCCTAACGTTAGGTTGATTTATTTTTCAAAGAAGGCGGCGGCGGCAGAACGCCGCCCGCCGCCATGGCGCGGCCATAAGGCTTCATGCCGTACCAGAAGACGAAAACCGCAGGCGGACCCATCAAAGTCGCGGTCAGGAAGATCGAATAGCGGATATTCGCTTCCGAGAACACAAGGTCCGTGAATGTCGCCACGATCAAAGGACCAAGCCCCATGCCGACAACATTCATGATAAAAAGGAAAAGGAAAGTCATCTGCCCGCGCAACTGGTTCGGCGTCACGCTTTGCAAGGCCGCATTTTCGACCGGCGCCGCCATGCCGGCAAACGCCGCAGCAACAAGAGCCATGCCCGCCGCAAGCCATGGGGTCGGCATCAGCGGCTGAAGCATCGCGAGCGGAACGGCGATCGCCGTCGAGTAGACGACCACGCGGATATTTGCATCATAGACTTTATTCTTCCACCAGCGCTCGGCGATCCAACTGCCCGTGAAAAGGCCGATAGGCATGGCGACAAGCAAGCTAAAACCCGACACATAGCCGATAAGCTCTGGCGACCATCCATAGGTGCGGCCATAAAAGGCCGGCCCCCACATCTGCATGCCAAACATCTGCACCGAGCGCAGCGCAAGTCCGACAAAGAGCGGAACATAGACTTTCCAATGATAGAAAAGAAACTGAAAGACTTCCGTGATCGGACTCGATTCTTTCTGCACCACGCCGCGGCGCTTGGGCTCTTTGACGGTCAGCATCAGCCCGGAAACGACGAGCCCCGGCGCGCCGACGAGGACAAGCACAACCTGCCAGCCGCGCAGATGAATGCCGAAAGGCAGATCGTAGCCCGCGCTCGTGCCCACTAGGCCGATGACCGCGCCGCCGATGATCATGGCGAGGCCGGACCCGGCGACAAAGCCGAGATTCATGCCTGCAATCGCGCGCGGCAATTTATGCGGCGGAAAGTAATCGGATAGTAGCGAATAGGCCGAAGGCCCGCTCGTCGTCTCGCCGACGCCGACGCCGACCCGCGCCAGAAACAAATGCCAGAAATTGCCGGCAAGCCCGCACATCGCCGTCATCACGCTCCAGATCGCGATGCCGACCGCCATAATGTGCTTGCGGCTCTTGCGGTCCACCATGCGCGCCACCGGCAGGCCAAGGACAGCGTAAAAGAACGTGAACGCAAAGCCCATGACGAGGCCCATCTGGACGTCCGTCAAACCAAGGTCGGCTTTGATGGGCTCGACCAGAAGGGTGAGAATCCCGCGGTCGAGAAAATTAACCATCACCGCAAGCGCGAGAATAGCGACGCAATACCAGCCTTGCGCGGGCGGCGGATACGCCTCTTCGTCGATTTTCGGCGCTTCGTCTTCAGCCTTGTCGGCCTCAGCGGCGATGTCCATAAATCGGTCCCTTCCCGAACACTGACCTACCCGCCTTTAAAACATTGAAGCCTTCGGCGGTTTTCATGTTGTTGCAGCGCAAATCAAAAGCCTTAGCCTCCCGCCTGACGGCGAGCCGGCGGCGGCGGACCTCCTTTGCAAGTCGCGGAAAGTATAAATGAACTGCGCCTCTTCGCCAGTTGTTTGGGCCGCCGATACGGGCTCAAGCGGGCCTTCTTGCGCCTCACGGCGCAAAGGGTTTTTTCTTTTCGCGCAAGGCGGAGCAGAAACGCACGGGACCCTCTCCCGCCCCCTGGGCTCAACAGTTGTTTCGCAGGCGGTGGCGAAGCGCGCCAAGCGGCCCCTAGGCTCTGGTCAGACGCAATCGACTTAACGGGAGGTTCAGATGAAAATCGCCATCGTCGGCGCAACCGGCAATGTCGGCCAACGGCTGACCGCCGAAGCCCTTTCCCGCGGCCATGAAGTGACCGCTCTCGCCCGCAAGACGGACGGTCTGCCAGAACAAGATAATCTCCATGTCGCCGCCGCCGATATTCTGAGCGACGAAGCGGCCTCGATCCTCAACGGCCACGACGCAGTGATCTATTCCCTGCGTTTCAAGGATTTCGATTACGGCAAGGCGATTGAAACCTTCCGCAAGTCGGACGCGCCGCGGCTGCTCATCGTCGGCGGCGCGGCGTCTCTGCTCTCCGGGCCCGGCGGAACCGCCCTTATCGACACGCCGGGTTTTCCGGAAGAAGTCAAAATCGAAGCCGAGCCGGCGCGCCAGGTGAAAAACAAGCTTGTCGAATCGGGAACCGATGATTGGACCTATCTCTCGCCCTCGATCATGATCGGCCCCGGCGAGCGCACCGGCAAATTCCGCCTTGGCGACGACGTCGTTTTAAAGGACGCGGAAGGCAACAGCCACATCAGCTATGAAGATTACGCCGTTGCGATGATCGACGAAGCGGAAACCCCGAAACATCAGGGCAAGCGCTTTACGGTCGGCTATTAAATCAAGGACAAGACAATGAAGGATTTTGCAGGAAAAACCGCGTTCATCACCGGCGGCGCCTCCGGCGCGGGCTTCGGCCAAGCCTGCGTTTTCGGCGATGCGGGCTGTCGTATCGTAATCGCTGACATTCGCAAGGACGCTGTAGACGAGGCGCTCGACAAACTGAAAGCGCGCGGCATCGATGCTTACGGCGTCGAACTCGACATCACCGACCGCAAGGCCTATGCGGCGACAGCGGACAAGGTCGAGAAAGATTTCGCGCCGGTCGACCTCCTCTTCAACACGGCGGGGGTGTCGATCTTCGGCCCGCTCGAAAAAGCAAGTTATGACGATTACGACTGGATCATGGGCGTCAATTTCGACGGTGTCGTCAACGGCATGCAGACCTTCGTCCCGCGCCTCATCGAACGCGGAAAAGGTGGGTATATCGTCAACACCTCGTCTCTCGGCTGTTTCGTAGCGGCGAGCGTCGCGGGCATCTATTCTGCTTCGAAATTCGCCGTACACGGCATCACCATGGCCATGCGCGACGCCCTGACGCCTTACGGCATCGGCGTCTCGGTGCTGTGCCCGGCCAATATCCGCTCCAACATCGCCGAGTCCGTCGATACGCGGCCCGCCCATCTTTCCAATTCAGGCTATGAAGTCGATGAGGCTGAGATCGCGGCGTTACGCGAGATTTACGCGCAAGGCATGGACCCGGAAGAACTCGCCGGCCATGTCAAAGACGCCATGGAAAAAGAACAGTTCTACATCATCCCCTATCCCGAAGCCCGTCCGATGCTGGAGATGGCGTTCAAACAGGTGCTCGACGCCCTGCCGCCGATTGACAGCGACAAGGAAGGCCAGGCCAAGCGCCACGCCGCCATGATGAAATATCAGGAAGCACGCAAAGAAATGGACGCCAAGCGCTATAAGAAATAACGCGTGAACTTCCTCCCCCCGCTTGCGGGGGAGGTGGTCCGAAGGACTGGAGGGGGTGGACGCCCCCCCATCCCACGCTTCGCGGGAACTTCCCCTGTGCGCGAAGGCGCACAATTGAAGAATCACGCCTTTCGGCGGGAGCGGGGGAAGAAAGTCTTACCGGTAAAGCTGTTCGTTGATCGGCAGGCCGTTCTCCCGGCAATAAGTCTCATAGTGGTTGATGAACCACCACACATCGAGGGTTTCGATGTGCTCGCCGTTTTCATCGTAAAACTCGTTAGAGCCTTGCATCCAGCCGAAGAGCTTCACGCCTTGCGGATGTTCGGTGACGAGCGTGTGGGCCTGCCCCGGCGCCTCAGAGATGAAATCGCCGGGCTTGGCCAGCCAGTCATATTCGAGATACCGCACGCTGCCTTCGAGGCACATCATGATCACCTGCCCGCGGTGCTTGTGCGTGCCGATGACGCCGGGCTCCTTGATCCAGAGAATATTGCCGTACCAGTTCTGGCGGACGTCGAAAGCGAGATGCCGGATCGCCGCATTGTCCCCGAAAGGCACCCACGGGCTGTCCACTTCTTCGTGACCGACGAAACCGCCGGGCACGAGATGCCGGTCGAGAACCTTCTTGTGGTTTTCCGGGACGTCGATGATTTTGTAATTCGAATTCGATTTCGTAACCGCGCCAATGCCGCTCATGATCGCTCTCCTTTTCGGCGCTTAAATATAAAGCTGCTTGTTGACCGGGATGCCCTGCTCCTCGCAGTAGCTTTCATAGTGATCGAGGAACCACCAGACATCGACCGTGTCGATGAGATTGCCTTCTTCATCGTAGAACTCGTTGGCGCCCTGCATCCAGCCGAACAGCTTCACGCCGTTTGGATCGTCGGTGACCAGCGTATGCGCTTCGCCGGGCATCTCGTGAATAAACGCGCCGGGATAAGCCACCCAGTCATATTCGAGATAACGGAAGCTGCCTTCGAGACAAAGCATCAGGACCTGCCCGCGGTGCTTGTGGGTCGAGACGACGCCGGGCGATTTCACCCAGAGCACGTTGCCGACCCAGTTGTTGCGGACGTCAAAGGCGAGATAACGGATCGCCGCGTTTTCGCCGAATGGCACCCAGGGGCTTTCCACGTCATTGTCGCCCACATAGCTGCCTTCGACGCCGCGCCGCTGGATAAGCTCTTTAAACGGCTCGGGCACATCGACGATTTTGAAATCGCCCGATTCCGGCGCCTTCATGGTCGCATCGCCTACTTTCGCCATATCCTGTCTCCTCTATCCTAATTCGTACGCAGTAACTATGCGGCCGCGGCTTGCGTCTTGGCCCGCTTGATGGGCGCCGTTTCCGTGAGCGCCATGGCCGCAAACCCCGCGATGATCGCAAGACCGAAAATCATCCAAAGCGGCGCTTGAAGCCCGAATGTATCAGCCGCAAGACCCGCTATGAAAGGGGACAAGACGCCGCCGAAGACCTCGCCGGTCGCCATCACCAGCGCCAGGACGCTCGCCACATGTGCGGAATCGATCGTCTCGGAGGGGACCGTCGCCATGAACAAAGGAAAACACCCGTTCAGCGCCCAGCCAAAGAAGAACATGACAGCGAGCATCCAGACCGAACCGTCGTAAAACATCGCGCCAAGCGGCAGAATGACGCCCATGAAGGGAATGGCCACTAGCACCGGCTTGCGTCCGATCCGGTCGGAAAGACCCGCCACGACGAAACTGCCGATGGTCGCCGAAATGCCAAGCGTGCCCATGAGCCAGCCCATGGTTTCCGGTTCGACGCCTTTCACTTGCGTCAGATAAAGCGGCATGAACGCCCAGGTGATAACCAGAAACGAAACCAGCAACACGGAAACGAACGAACAGACGACAATATTCTTATAGGAGAAAGCCTCTTTCAGGGTCAGCCGGTCAGGGCCCTCTTTCTTTTTGGCTTCTTCCGGCGGCTCCTCGATGAATTTCCAGATCAAAAGCGCCGTGATGATCCCCGGCACGCCGGCGAGGAAAAACGCCGTGCGCCAGCCCCAGGCGGCCGCAATCGCCACGAGCACCACAGGCGCGACGAAGGACCCGAAAAAGTTCGAGCCGAAATTCTGCATCACCCCCATGGCGAGGCCGCGATGGCGCGGATCGACCTCGCGCACCACCAGCGTCTGCGAGATCGGATTGATCGGCCCTTCCGCGGCTCCCATCAAAAGCCTTGCGCCGAGCAACAACAGGAACGACGTCGCCAGCCCGGAGAGAAACGAGCACAGCGAGAAAACGAAAATCGCGACGATCAGGAAGCCCTTGCGGTTGCCCGCCTTATCGGAGGCCGCGCTGATGAGAAAGCCGGCGATCGCCCAGGTCAGGGAAAGCGCCGAAGCCAGAATGCCCACATGGGTGTTGGTGAGATTAAGATCCGGCTGCACATACGGCATCAAAAAGTTGAGCGCGTTGCGGTCGAAAAAGACAATGCCGAAATTAAGACTTAAAAGCGCAACCAGGACGAACTGATAAACAGGTCCCTTTTTCGTTGTCTGCAGCCCCTGTTCCACGTTTCCCTCGCCTTATGGGTTGTTGTTATATTTCTCGATCACGCTAGCCCCGGTTACGGGGCATGACAATGAACAGGAGCGCAATCACAGTGGACATGCGCGCACCTATTCCGCTCCCGATCATTTCCAATCAGGATGATTTTCAGTTGTTTTTGTGATGGCCTTCCGGCCCGCGTCTTAATCGCCGCCTCCTCCGGGAACGCCGTGGGAGACGCGCTTTTCATATTCCGGATCGTCCTCCGGTTTCGCCAGCGCCGCCATCACTCGGGCGTGAATGTCTTCTAGCGTCTTTCGGAACTCAGGATAGGGAAGAATATAGAGTTCGTCCTTCTCGACCCCTTGCAGCACATATTCAGCAAGACGGGCGGGCTTCATACCGACCTCGATGACTTTTTTCAAATGCGCCATCACCGTTGGGTCTTCGCCGTAATAGCCCGTGTTCTGAAGATGCGCCGGCCGCGTCTTTACGGCCTCATGGATGTTTGAATCGACCGCCCCGGGGCACAGCATGGAGACTTTGACCGCAGTGTCTTTCAAGTCCATGGCGAGGCATTCGGTAAAACCGCGCACCGCCATTTTCGTGGTGCAATAAATTCCGGTGCCCGGTAGCGCCACAAAGGCCGACATCGACGCCGTGTTGACGATATGGCAGTCGTCGCCGCATTTCAGCATGCGGGGCAGGAATGTCTGCACGCCGTTAATGACGCCATAGACATTGACGTCTATCTGCCATTCCCAGTCTTCGGGCGTCGCCTGCTGCAATGCGCCGAAGATCGACACGCCCGCCGTGTTGAACAAAAGCTGCACCGGGCCAAGCTTACCCTCGACATCGTCGGCGGCGCGGGCGTAGGCGTCGCGGTCGGTGATGTCGAGCTTCACCGGCGTCGCCTCGACGCCTTTTTCGCCAAGCTCTTTCACTGCGCTGTCGAGATGATCGTCCCGGATGTCGGCGATGGCGATCTTCGCGCCCGCCTTGCCGAACACTTCCGCCTGACCGAGCCCGACCCCGGAGCCGCCGCCTGTAATGAATGCGACCTTGCCTTTGACGTCCGTCACTTCTCTCTTCCTTCCCTTGCGTCTTACTGACTATCCGCCCGACTATTCAGCGAGGCCGAGCATTTTGCGCGCTTCGCCGGGCGTGGCCACTTCGCGGCCGAGTCTTTCAATCAGTTCGACGCTCCAGTTGACGAGATCGGCGTTGTCATCCGCCTTGCGCCCGCGCTTCAGGTAAATCGTGTCTTCAAACCCGGTCCGCACATTGCCGCCAAGCAGCACCGACTGCGCCGCCATGGGGAAGGAATGCCGGCTGACGCCGAACCCGGTAAAACGCGCGCCGCGGGGGATCTGGTTCTTTGCATAAACCATCGCGTCCGTCGTCGCTGGCAGGCCGTATTTCGTTCCGAGCACGAATGAAAAAGGCGCGTTTTTCGGGATCGCGTTCTTGGCCATAAGGTCGTCGGCGAAAACAAAATCGCCGGCTTCGAAACATTCGATTTCCGGCAGCACGCCAGCGTCCTGAATCATGGCGCCCATGCGCGTGATCATCGGATCGAGATTGATGGCGACGCCGCCCCAGAGCTGCATAGTGCAGATATCGAGCGTGCACATTTCCGGTTTCAGATCGAGAATGTGCTCAAGCCGCTTCTCGGCGGTGAACATCATCGTCCTCTCTTCCGCCGGCATTTTCGGGTCTTCGTCGCTCTGCATCCAGGTGCAGCCCGGCCCCGTGGTGACGTTGAAAATCACCTCGCTGTTTTTCTCGCGGATCAGGGAGACCGCCTCCCGGTAATGCTCCAGCTCCGTCGACATGCCGCCTGTTTCGGGATTGCGCACATGGATGTGCAGGAGCGACGCCCCGGCCTCAGCGGCGGCGAGTCCTTCGTCTGCGATCTGGCGCGGCGTGATCGGGAAATTCGGGTGATCGGGAAGCGGCGCGGAGCCGGTCACCGCGCACGTAATGAACACCTTGTCTGTCAAAACCGCCTCCATGCCAGCGTTTGTTTTCAGGAAAACGCGTCTCCTGCTGGAACAGGAAGTAGCGCGGTTTTCCGCGGGTTTCCTCACTCTAGGGCTAGTGGAACTCCACCGGGGCGGAACAAGCCCGGAACCGGTTTCTGGAATAGTCGCAAGAAAATGCGGTCTCGCGCAGGCGAACTCCGGTACTATTATGAATACTACGATAATCATGGAACAAAATAAGAAAGAGATCTCGCGGTTCCTGAGAAACGCGCGCCAACGGCTCAATCCGGAAGATTACGGCATCACCGCTTCCGGGCGTCGGCGCACGCCGGGCCTCAGGCGCGAGGAGGTGGCGAGTCTCGCCGGGATCAGCCTTACCTGGTACACTTGGTTCGAACAGGGACGCGACATTCGCCCCTCAACGGAAGTCCTCGAAAATCTCTCCATCGTCCTGCGGCTCGACGACAAGGAGCGGGAGTTTCTGTTCCAACTGGCGCAGGGCCGCCCCTCGCCGCTCAGCCCCAACCTTCATAACGAAATCAGCATAGGCACGCGTCTGCTTCTCGACACTGTGGACGTGCCGGCCATCGTCATGAATGAACATTGGTCCGTCATCGGATGGAACAAGCTGGTGACGAAAGTGCTACGCGATTACGGCGCCGTCCCGCCCAGCGAGCGCAATCTCTTCAAGATCCTGCTGACGTCCGACGCCTATAAACACGAGCCGGACGAATATCGCCGCATGGTTCGCCGCCTGACGGCGCGCCTGCGCTGGGATTACAGCCGCGCCAAGGATCGTGCATTTTTCGACCAGCTCATCGGCGACGCCCGCGAGCTTTGCCCGATCTTCGACGAATGCTGGCAAAGTCCGGACATTATAGACCGCTTCGAGGCGTCTCATTCAATCAATGTCAAAGATGTGGGGCGCGTCGATTTACGGCACACTTCCTACGCCATCGAAGGCGCGCTCGGCCAGCGCATGGTGTTCTATGCGCCCGAGAACGAGGAAAGCCGCGCAAATCAAGGCTGAACTCGATAAGGAAGAAGAAGAACCGCGCAAAAGCGCCTGACCGCGCCTTAACCCTGCGCCGCCAGCCACTGATCCTTCAGCTTGTGTTTTTGCACTTTTCCCGACGGCGTGCGCGGCAGTTCTTCCACAAACTCCACATGTTTCGGCGCCTTGAACGCCGCGAGCCGCGACTTCACATGAGCGATCACGTCTTCTGCCGACAAGGTTTCGCCTTTGCCTTTCAAGAGAATGTAAGCGACGCCGACTTCGCCCCAGCGTTCGTCCGGCACGCCGATAACCGCGCAATCGAGAATTTCAGACATCTCCGCCAGCGCCGCTTCGACCTCCACCGGAAAGACGTTCTCGCCGCCGGAGATGTACATGTCCTTGGTGCGGTCGACGATGTAGTAATGACCGTCCTCGTCGACGCGGGCCGAGTCGCCGGTCTTGAACCATCCGTCCTCGAACGCCGCTTTGGTTTCCTCCGGCCGGTTCCAGTAGCCCGGAGTCACATTCGGCCCTTTCACCCAAAGCTCGCCAACTTCGCCTGTCGGGGCTTCGGTTCCGTCAGGCTTCATGACCTTGGCGCGCATGCAGAAAGCGGGAAACCCGACGGAGCCGGCCTTCTTTTTGATGACGTCAAGATCGTGATGCGGCATCGAGAAAGCCGAGCCGATTTCGGTCATGCCGAACCCGTCCACCTGGGGCACGCCGTCCGCCGCCCATTGGCGCACGGCCGCCGGCGGGTTCGGCGCGCCGCCGGTCTGAATGACCTGAAGCCGCGAGAGCTTGCGAATGGTTTCCGGCGGATTGTTGGCGCGCATCATGGCCGCCATCTGGGTGACGCAGAAATAATGGGTGACGCCGTACTCTTCGTTCAGAAGATTTTGAACGCTGACGACGGGATCGAACTTCGGCGAGACCAGAACCGTAGCGCCATATAAAAGCGGCGTGCGCGAAGCGGCCATCAGCCCCGCCACATGAAACAACGGCATGTCACACAAGAACACCGAAGATGACGAAACTTCCGCCGAGAGGCCGTAATTGAGGCTGGAATAGAGCGCCGTGCTCGAGGTGATGATGACGCCTTTGGCGCGTCCCGACGTGCCTGACGTGTAAAGCAGGATGATCGGCGCATTGGCGTCCGCATTTATAGCAAGGTAGATCGGCGCCGCTTCTTTCGCGGCGACCAGAATATTCACGCCATCGCCTTCGATGATGAAACTGCAATCGCCCGGAATGTTCTTAACCGCAGGCGCGGCGTGGTCTTCAAACTCCGGTTGCCAGAACACCGCGGCGGGCGCCGCATCCGCGATCAGCTTTTCGACTTCCGGCGGCGCAAGGCGCCAGTTCAGCGGCACGAAAATATGGCCGGCGCGCGCGCAGGCGAATTGCGCCAGCAACATGAAAGAACTGTTGCGCGAAAGCATGACGACGCGCTCGCCCTGTTTGTCGCCGAGCCGCTCGCGCAGCATCCCCGCCAGTTTCGCGATGCGTTCGTTCGCCTCGGCGTAGCTGATCGCCTCGCCAGAAATCAGATCCAAGATCGCCAGTTTTTCAGGCTGTGTTTTGGCGTGAAAATCGATCGCGTCAGACATGAATCCTCTCCAAACTTCCCTTCGCGGGTTTCGCCCGGACCGGCGAAAATGACAAGCGTATGCAGAGCGTACTTAGCCCCGAAACGGCGCCGGGATCGTACTTAATGTACAGTATCATATTATCCCCCCTAACACCTTTCTCTGGCAATGGCTTTTTCTCGCGCTCCTCAGCCTTTGAAGAGTCGACAAATGCGATAACATCAGCACAAAGCTAATCTTGTAAAATCAAAATGGGAGCATGGCGCAATGACGTCAAAAAATCTTGAAGAGGCAATCAAGACCAAGGGCAATCCGGTCGAGATGCTTCGCAACTCGCAGGCCGGACCGAACGTCTATCCCGGCGTGCCGCCGGAATACACCAACTGGCGGGACGAACAGCGCGCCTGGCAGGAAACCTGCATCCTCTTCAACCAGTCTTATCACATGGCCGATCTCCTTGTAGAGGGACCGGACGCCTTCAAGATGCTGAACTATATCGGCATCAACAGCTTCAAGAATTTCACGGTCGACAAGGCCAAACAGTTCGTTCCCGTGACGCCCGACGGCTATGTCATCGGCGACGTCATTTTGTTCTATCTCGCTGAAAACAAATTCAACCTTGTAGGCCGCATCCCGACCCTCAACTGGATCATGTACCAGGCCGAAATCGGCAAATGGGACGTGAAAGTCGAACTCGACGAACGCACCGCCATGCGCTCCGACGGCAAGCGCAAATCCTACCGCTTCCAGATTCAGGGCCCGAACGCCATGGCGGCCATGGAAAAGGCGCTTGGTAAGAAGCCGCCGGAACTGAAATTCTTCAACATGACCACGGTCGAGATCGCCGGCAAAAAAGTCGGCGCCCTGCGTCACGGCATGGCCGGCCAGCCGGGCTTTGAGCTTTACGGCCCCTGGGAAGATTATGAGGCTGTGCATACGGCCCTGGTTAAGGCCGGCGAAGAATTCGGCCTCAAACTTGTGGGCGGCCGGGCCTATTCATCGAACACGCTGGAATCGGGCTGGATCCCCTCACCGCTTCCGGCCGTTTATTCCGGCGACAGCCTTAAGGAATACCGCGAATGGCTCCCGGGCTCGAGCTATGAAGCGAACGCCTCCATCGGCGGCAGCTTCGTTTCCGACAAGATTGAAGACTATTACTTCACGCCCTGGGATCTCAGCTACGGCGCCTTCGTGAAGTTCGACCATGACTTCATCGGCAAGGAAGCGCTGGAGGAAAAATCCAAAGCCGACCACCGCAAGAAAGTGACGCTGGCCCTCGACAGCCAGGACGTCATGAAGTGCATCGGCTCGCAGCTTGAAAAAGGCGAGCGCGCGAAGTTTATGGAATTCCCCTCCGCAGTCTATTCCATGCACCCCTTCGACCGGGTCATGGCCGGAGACAATGTCGCCGGCGTTTCGACCTGGGTCGGCTACAGCTCCAACGAACGCTGCATGCTGACGCTGGCCGTGCTCGACGCGAAATACGCCGAGCCGGGCACCGAAGTGACCTTTATCTGGGGCGAAGAGAACGGCGGCACCACGAAGCCGACGGTCGAACCGCACACCCAGGCCGCAATCAAGGCCACCGTCAGCCCGGTTCCCTATTCGGAAGTCGCCCGCACCTCTTACGCGGATGTCGAAGGCTGGCGCAGCAAGAACTAAGCGTCAAAACGACTGTGAATTGAAATCGGCGGCTCCTCATGAGCCGCCGATTTTTATACGCCCGCCGCTCATGTCTGTTCCGGTTTCGCGGGGAACGCTTGGCCCCGAAGCCATGACGGCCTAGCATTACCTGAAAGAAGCCAAAAGACGATGAGAACAACGCCATGACCAATGTCCGCGACAGCGTCATCGATTTTCTGCGCCAGACCGGCATGACCGTAATGTTTGGCAATCCCGGCTCCACCGAGCTGCCGCTCTACCGCGACTGGCCGGAGGACTTCCGCTATGTGCTCGGCCTTCAGGAATCGGCGGTTCTGTCGATCGCCGACGGCTACGCCCAGGGAACAGGCAAGGCGGCCATCGTCAATCTTCACTCCGCCGCCGGGCTCGGCCACGCCATGGGCTCGCTCGTCACCGCTTACAAAAACCAGACGCCGCTGATCGTCACCGCCGGACAGCAGGCCCGCAGCCTGCTCCTCGCCGAACCGTTTCTCGGCGCCGTTGACGCGACAGAGATGCCCAAGCCTTATGTCAAATGGGCCTGCGAACCGGCGCGCGCCGAAGATGTTCCCAAAGTCCTCGCCCGCGCCTACGCCATCGCCATGACCGCGCCGCGCGGACCGGTCTTCGTCTCCCTTCCGGTGGACGACTGGGAAGCCCCCTGCGAGCTCGTCTCTCCCCTGGCCATTCACGGCGCGCCCGAACCAGGCCCCGGCGCCATCAAAGAAGCGGCCCGCAAGATCGCCGCGAGCAAAAAGCCGGTGATGGTGGCGGGACCGGAAATCGACCGCTGCGGCGGCTGGGCGGCGGCTGTCGCTTTCGCTGAAAAGCTGGCCTGTCCGGTCTGGGCGAGCCCGATGTCGCCGCGCTGCTCTTTTCCCGAAAGTCACGCCCAGTTCGCCGGTTTTCTCAGGGCGGACGAAACCAGCGTCGCCGAAGCGCTATCTGACCATGACCTTGCCATCGTCATCGGCGGACCGGCCTTCACCTATCATTTCGAACAGCCCATGGCGGGCGGCTTCGACAAAGACATTCTTCAGATCACCAACGATCCGAATACGGCGTCATACACGCAGCGCGGCACGGCGATCATCGGGGACGTCGCCGCGGCCATGGAAAAGCTGACGGAGATGAGCGAAGCGCGCGCGGCTTTCCCAGGAACCGCCCGCCCCGCCGCGGAGCCGCCCTCAGAATCGGAACTCACCAGCGTCCTTGCGGTCAGCATCCTTCAGGAAATGCGTCCCGCCAACGCCCTTATCGCCGAAGAAGCGCCGAGCGCTCGCGGCGACGTGCAAAACCGTTTACGCATCGACAAGCCGGAAAGCTTTTTCGCCACCGCTTCGGGCGGGCTTGGTTTCGCCGGCAGCGCCGCCGTAGGACTGGCGCTCGCCAAACCGGACCGGCGGGTGATCGCGCTTCTTGGCGACGGCTCGTCGCTCTACACGATCCAGGCGCTGTGGTCGGCGGCGCAGGAATGCGCGCCCGTCACCTATGTCATTCTCAGCAATGGCGGTTATGAAGCGCTGAAAGGCATCGCTCGGCGCTGGCAGACGCCTTCGGTGGGCACGGACCTGCCGGATCTCGACTTCATCGCGCTCGCCAAAGGGTTCGGCATGCCGGCCTGCCGGGCGCAAAGCGCGGCTGACCTGCGCGAAGCGCTGGACAAGACATTCGCCCTGCCCGGCCCTTCGCTGGTCGATGTCGTCGTCAGCGACGGTTGATTTGTGTTTAGTGCAGCGCCTGCTTTTCGGCGATGCTGGCGTTGCGATATTCGCGCGGGGAGACGCCATACCGCTCGCGGAAGACGCGAGCGAAATGAGTCGTGTTGTTGAAGCCCCAGGCGTAAGCCAGCTCGGTGATCGAACGATGGCGCCACATGGGATCGGCAAGGCGTTTCTTGCACTCTTCAAGCCGTCGCCGGCGGATAAAGCCGGAGATCGTCTCGTCTTCTTCCGCAAACAGCATATGCAGATAGCGCGGCGAAATCCGGAAGGCGGCGGCGATGGAGGCGACCGTCAGTTCCGGATCTTTGAGGTTGGATTCGATGTAACAGCGGATATGGCTGCGACGCGCCGAGGCCACCGCCGAATCGGCGATGCGCGAGCCGAAAGCCTCCATGCAGGAGGTCGCGAACATGTCGAGAAGATTATTGCCGACCCGCTCGCCGATCTCCTGATCCATGCCGTTTTTGACCTGGCCCCAGACGCTGGCGAGCATGCCGGAGAGCGTCGCCGAGAGGCCTTCCGATCCACTCATACGCTGGCCGAGCGCAATCTCCGGCGCCGGCAGACGGCGCTTCACATCATTCGGCGATGCAATCATCACGAGCGTCGATGCGTCAGTGTCATATTCAAGGGTGTACGGAAGAGCGCTGTCCGTCAGAACCATGTCGCCCTGTTTCAGGAGAGCTTCGCGGCCGTCCTGCGCGACGCGCATGTCGCCTTCAAGCTGGAGATGGAAAAAGTAATGGCGTTCGCGGCTCGATGCGGCGTGGCGGGCGGTGCGAGTCACCACCGCCGGACTCGCCGTCACATTGGCGAGGAAAACATCGCCGAGCTGTACGCTGTCTACTGCGCCTTCAAACTCATCCGGATGAAATGGCCGCGTTTCCAGCGGCGTAAAGACCTCGGCGACAATGTCATTCCAGCGCGTCACTTTCGAGGCGCCGGCGAAATCACGAGTCGACAGGTGCAGCATCTTCCTACTCCTCCCTATTCCCTATGTGTGTTGGTCTTTTTGTTATGTCGTATCACAAATTTTCAGGCACGGCAATTTTGTATGTAAGACAAACATATTTTTCGGCCGCGCGCGACTAAATTCGTTGCTGCGCCGCAACGTAATGCTGCATCGCAACATCTCCGCCGATGGCGGGTTTGTTCGGCCTAGGTGGCGTTTTCCCCGCCAGAACAGGGCGTTATCCCCTGCCTGAGCATGGGGATTTAGGGAAGGTTTCCTGATGTTTGAGCGGCTATTTTCACAATCGGCGCAACTCTTTAGCGCCGCCGCCTTAACCATGGCGGCGCTGCTGTCCGGATGTGGCGGGCAAGATGATGCGAACGAGGCGCCGGACGAAACCGCCGCCGAAACGGCGGCTGAGCCCGCCCTGGAGACTGGCGAACAGCCAGCCCACGCGAATGTGAACGCCGCCCGGCTGCTCTATGCAGACGAAAACCCCGGCCAGTGGATGTCCCATGGACGCACTTACAGCGAGCAGCGTTACAGCCCTCTCGACGACATCAATACAGGCAATGTCAGCCGTCTCGGCCTCGCCTGGCATCAGGACCTCGACACCAATCGCGGACAGGAAGCGACCCCCCTCGTCATCGACGGGGTCATGTATGTCACCACCGCCTGGTCGAAGGTCAAAGCCTATGACGCGGCGACGGGCGAAGAACTCTGGGCGTATGATCCGCAGGTGCCGGGCGAATGGGCCGTGCACGCCTGCTGCGACGTCGTCAATCGCGGCCTCGCAGCCTGGAATGGCAAGCTTTATCTCGGCACGCTGGACGGACGCCTCGTCGCGCTCGACGCAGAAACCGGCGAGGAAGTCTGGAGCAAAGTCACCATCGACCGCTCCAAGCCCTATACGATCACCGGCGCGCCCCGGATCGTCAAAGGCAAGGTGCTGATCGGCAATGGCGGCGCCGAGTTCGGCGTGCGCGGCTATGTGACCGCCTATGACGCGGAAACCGGAAAAATCGCCTGGCGGTTTTACACCGTTCCCGGCGACCCGGCGAAAGGCTTTGAGAACGAAGCCATGGCTGTGGCGGCGCAAACTTGGAACGGCGAGTGGTGGAAGCTCGGCGGCGGCGGCACCGTCTGGGACTCCATGGCCTATGATCCCGATACGGATCTTCTCTATATCGGCGTCGGCAACGGCTCGCCCTGGAACCAGTCCTACAGGAGCCCCGGCGGCGGCGATAACCTGTTCCTCTCTTCCATCGTCGCGCTCGACCCCGACACGGGCGAATATGTGTGGCACTTCCAGACGACGCCCGGCGAAACCTGGGACTTCACCGCGACCCAGCAGATCATCGTCGCGACGCTCGAGATCGATGGCGCGCCGCGCAAGGTCGTCATGCAGGCGCCGAAAAACGGGTTCTTCTACGTGCTTGACGCCAAGACGGGCGAGTTTATCTCGGCGAACAACATCACCGACATCAACTGGGCGACGGGCGTCGATCCCGAAACCGGGCGGCCGATCGAAAATCCTCAGGCGCGCTTCGACGAAACCGGAAAGCCTTTTGTCGTCAGCCCGGGCCCCGGCGGCGCTCATAGCTGGCACCCCATGAGCTATAATCCCGAAACGGGCCTTGTTTACATTCCCGTCAATATCGGCGGCTTCCCTTACGCGCCCGATCCCAATTACGAACCCGAACCGCGCGGCTTCAATAATGGTGTCAACTTCGCGGCGGCGGCCCTGCCCGCCGACCCGAACATCAAAGCAGCGGTCAAGGCGACGGTGGGCGGGCGCCTCGTCGCCTGGGACCCTGTCGCGCAAAAAGAAGTCTGGGGCGTTCCCTATCCGGGCGCCGGCAATGGCGGCACGGTGACCACCGCCGGCGGCCTTGTGTTCCAGGGCACGAAATTCGGCGAATTCGCCGCCTATGACGCGGCGAGCGGCGATAAATTATGGTCCATGGACGCCCAGACCGGCATTGTTGCGGCGCCGGTGACGTATGAAATCGACGGCAAGCAGTATGTGGCCGTCCTCGCAGGCTGGGGCGGCGTCGAAGCCCTCGCCCCCGGCGAACTTGGCGCCATCGGCTCGACCTCGCCAAATTACAGCCGCGTGCTCGTCTTCAAGATCGGCGGAACCGACAGCCTGCCGCCGAAACCGCAGATCGCAGCCAAACACCTCGCCCCGCCGCCGCTGACAGCGTCAGCCGAGACGGTGAGTGACGGCGCTTATCTTTATGCGCGCTATTGCGGCGTCTGCCATGGCGACGCCGCCCACAGCGCCGGCGTGCTGCCGGATCTGCGCCTGTCGGACATTCCCAAGGACCCGTCGCAATTCGCCGACGTCGTCCTCGGCGGCGCGCTCTCCGCGAACGGCATGGTCTCTTTCACCAGCGTCCTTGATGCGGACAGCGCGGAAAAGATCCGCGCCTATATCATCGCCCGGGCGAATGAAGACCTGAAATATCAGGAAGAAAGCTCCTCGGGTCAGTAGAGAACGCCATGAGCGAAAGTGCAAAGCTTTACCACGGCTCCTGTCATTGCGACGCCGTGGCGTTCACGGCGAATCTGACGGAAGGTCTGTCGAAACCGAGGCGCTGCACCTGTTCCATCTGCCGGATGCGCGGCGCCGTGGCGGTTTCGGCAAAGCTGGACGACCTCAACGTAACCAGGGGCGAAGACAAGCTCTCCCTCTATCAGTTCAACACCGGAACGGCGAAACACTATTTCTGCTCGATCTGCGGCATCTACACCCATCATCAGCGCCGGTCCGATCCGAGCCTTTACGCCGTCAATATCGCCTGCCTTGAGGGCGTCAGCCCGTTCGATTTCGAGGAAGTCGAAGTCTATGACGGCGTCGCCGCCCATACGAGCGACACCGGCGGAAAGCCAGTGCGCGCGGGCGTTTTGAAATTCATCAAAGACTGAATTTCAGCCTCCGTTGATCTCGTCAAAGATCGGATTGCGCAGGAGAAACGAGATGGCCTTCGCCCGCTCTTCGTTGATCGGCTCGTCGGGGAAAGATTTCAGGATCGCGTTGAAATGCTCTTCTGCGCCTTTTTTGAATTCAGCATGCGTCAGAATATAGAGATCGTTGTTCTGTACGCCTTTCAGGACACGCTCGCCGCATTCCTCCGCGCTCATCCAGAGATCGGAAACCGGACGCTGGGCGAGCTGTTCCTCGGCTTCGGCGAGCCCCGTATCCTTCTTGTATTTATCCGGCCTGATCTTCCCGGTCTCGGCGATATTCGACTGCACCGGACCGGGGCAGAAAACCGAAACGCCGATATTGTCCGGCGCTAACTCTCCGCGAATGGATTCGGAAAGGCCGACCATCGCCGCTTTCGCCGTGCCGTAAATCGAAAACGCCGTCACTGGAACGAGCGCCGCCTTTGACGAGGTGTTGACGATATGCCCGCCCTCGCCGTGTTTCTGGATATAAGGCAGGACGATCTGGATGCCGTTGATGACGCCGCCGATCATCACGCCAAGCCCCCAGTCCCAGTCGTCGAAACCGAGATTTTTCAAAGGCCCGCCGACGCCCATGCCGGCATTGTTGAACAGCATGTGGATCTTGCCGAACTTGTCTTCCGCCTGTTTCGCCGCCGCCGCATAGGCCGCACGGTCGGTTACGTCGAGCTTCAGGCAAAGGACGCGATCCGGATCGTTGAAAAACGCTTCTGCGCTTTTGAGATGATCTTCGCGGATATCCGCCAGCACGAGATTCGAGCCGGCGTTGTAAAACGCCTTGGCGATGCCGAGCCCGATGCCGCTGGCGCCGCCAGTGATAAATGCGGTTTTTCCTTTGACGTCTTTCATATCGCGCAAACGCTCCTTCCCTTTCCGGCGCGCTGTCTCCCGCGGGGCCGGTTTATTTTGCCTTGACGCGCAGCCTATCACCTGCGCCGCTCGCGGCCACAACCCGAAGCGCGGCCTAAGGCGGCGAATTGTGCAATCGCACAAGGGGGGGGCGCCCGACAGCCATTCCACCCTGGGCGAACATGCTGCCTGCTTGTCGCGAAAGTTGCAGCCCAATGACGGTTTGCCGCCTTTTCATTTGCCCGAGCGCGGGCCACAGTAGGCTTCATGACTGAGACAATCCGGGCGGAAATCAACTATACGGCGCCGATGAACACCCGTCCGCGCTACCACGCCAACGACCAGTCCCGCGACGTCATCGATCTCGATCCGAAAACCGTTCCCATCATCGACGGCCGCGCCGACCCGCCCTCGCTAGACCGGGAAGGCTTTGCGCTCGTTTCGCACCGCAGCACAATTTCGGATTTCCGCGCGCCGGAAGCGCAGGAGATTTACAAGTCAGAAGTCGAAGCTTTCATAAGCGAGCTGACCGGCGCCGATGCGGTCGTTATTAATTCGCCGGGCATTTTCCGCTTCGGCGAAAAGTCAGGCGAAAGCGGCCAACATAACAATTCCCGGCCCGCGCGGTTCATACACGTCGATGTCAATGACGAAACGGCGGACGGCTTTTCCAAAACCTCTGTGCCGCCGGACGCGAAAATCAAACGCGCCGTGCATTACAATATCTGGCGCGCCGTCACCCCGCCGCCCCAGGACGTGCCGCTGGCGCTTTGCGACGCCCGGTCCGTCGCCCCGGAAGACTTGATCGAAGCCGATGCGGTTTTCGATCAGGAAGGCCAGCCGGACTGGTCTTTCGCCGGGCTTGTGGTCGGCGCATCGCCGCGCCACCGCTGGGTCTGGTTTCCGGATATGAGCATTGACGAAGCCATTATCTTCGTCACCAATGACAGCGCCCCCGGCCGGCCCCATTGCGTCCCCCATAGCGCTTTCGACAATCCGCTTTGTCCGGCGGACGCCGTTCCTCGCGCCAGCATCGAAATGCGCGCCATCGCTTATTGGTTTGAATAGACTCTCGCCTCAGGGAAAAAGGAATCGTCTCCTCAGAGGCGGATCATTTCGGCTGGCTTGTGACCATCATCGACCGCCAGACCGGCGAAAGCGATTACGAACACGAAGCCTGGGTCCTCAACGCCGGCGCGGTGAGCGACGCACCGGTCGCCAGGATCGCCATTCCCCATGGCCTCCGCCCGCAGGTCCATGGCTGGTGGGTCTCGAAAGCTCAGCTCGAGGCCGCGAGGTCTTAAGTCAAATCGTCGAGATCGACCTTTTTGCCGGAGGCGGCGGCGCGGTTCGCCTCGCGGCGCAGCCTTTCGATTTCAAGGCGGCCCTCCGGCGCCGGTTCGTCCGGCAGGGCGGCCATCGAGGCTTCATAGATCTCTTTGAAGTCGGGCCCATGCTCAGGATGGGTGAGAATAAGCCCGCGATTTTCCGTCATGCCCTTCAGCACCTTGTCGCCCACTTCGCGCGGATCCATGCCGAGATCGAAGGCGCCGCCGAATTTTTCAAGCTCGGCCTTGTCGACCTCTCCGAGGCCGCTCTCCTTGAATTCCTCGGGGCGGCGCAACGCCGAGTCCCAGGCGTTGGTGTTGGTAAGACCCGGACAGACCAGCGACACGCCGATATTATAAGGCGCAAGATTATAGCGCAGGCATTCGGTCAGTCCGCGCACGGCGAATTTGCTGGCGGTGTAGATCCCTGCTTGGGGGCCTGAAATAAACGCCGCCATGGACGCCACATTGACAATATGCCCGCCTTCGCCATGGGCCTTGATCTTCGGGATGAAGTTCACAAGCCCGTTGACGTTGCCGCCGAAATTAACGCCCATGATCCAGTCGTAATCGTCATAGGTCGCCTCATCCGTGGGACCGAATACGCTGACGCCTGCATTGTTGACGAGCACATGAATCTTGCCGAAATGCGACTCGACTTCATCGGCGACTTCGGCGAAGCGCGCGCGGTCGGTGACGTCGAGCTTGAGGAACAACGGCGCCTCGCGCCCCTGATCGGCGAACCATTTCGCGGCGTCTTCCTTGTAGGATTCATTGCGATAGCTGAGCGCCAGCCGCATGCCCGCATCGGAAAAAGCGCGCGCGATCCCGAATCCGATGCCGGACACGCCGCCGGTGATGAAGGCCGTTCTTCTCTGCCAGTCCATGATCTCTCGCCTCCATAGTGGTGTGCGTTGCGCATGATGGTATCCATAATGCTTGGAGGAACGCCATCTGGGAGGAAGCCATGAGTGAACTCGAAGAGATGAAATCAGCGCTCGCCGCATTGCAGCATCGGGTCGGCGCGCTGGAGGACGTGAACGCCATCCGCAAGCTGCATTACGCTTACGGCTATTACATGGACTTCTGCCAGTATGACGAGGTGGTCCAGCTTTTCGCCAAGGACGGCGAAGCGGTGTTTCTGTCGGGCGTCTATAAAGGCCATGAAGGCGTCGCGCGCCTCTACAAGACCTGGTTCCAGAACTACTTCACCAAGGGCGAACCCGGACCGAAATACGGCTTTCTGCTCGATCATTTCCAGATGCAGGACATCGTCACTGTCGCCGACGACCGCAAGACGGCAAAGGCGCGCTTTCGCGCCCTGCTTCTCGGCGGCAATCACGAAAGCCGGGATTATCATCCCGAAGGCCTGCCCGATCAGTTTTACGAAGCCGGTCTATATGAAAACGACTATGTGCGCGAAGACGGTGTCTGGAAGATCAAGCGTCTCGACTATGTGGTACAATGGCAGGCCGAATATGAAAAAGGCTGGGCGCACACCATCGCACATCTCCAGCCGGCGGAAAAAACCTATCCGCAAAATCCCATCGGCCCGGACGAACTCCTGCCGGAACAGCGGCAGACCTGGCCTTATCGCCAGGACATGCCGCTACACTTTGCACACCCGGTTGTCGGCGCGAAAATGAAATAGGCGCCCGGCTTTAAGCCTTCGCGGTTACGATCCAGGCGGCGGCGTCCATGCGGATGGAGCCGTCCTTGTGGAACGGCTTCAGCGCCTTGACGATATCCGCGCGCGCCTTTTCGACAAGCTCCGGACCGCCTTCCTCTTCGAGAGGTTCGCCGATGGCGAGCGCTTCCAGCACGAACCCAGCAGCGCTTTCTGGACTCGCCCCTTCGCCGCCCACCAATTGCTCGCCGCGCCAGAGCGTACACTTAACATCTTTCCAGCCGGCGCCTTCAAGCAGCGCCTTAGTCGCGTCCGGGTCGGCCATGCGGAACGGGCCCGGTCCTTCCGGATCGCGTTCGGGCATTTCCACGTACTCGCCGGCGATGGCGCCGACGATGCCGATCCACGGGTTCATGTCCGGCACAGCCCAGCAGGAGAAGACGAAATCGCCGCCGGGCTTCACCCAGCTGCGGATATTGGCGAAGGCTTTTTCCGGATTGTCAAAGAACATGACGCCAAAACTTGAAAAGGCGCGGTCGCGCGGCGCATCGAGCTTGGCCGCCCCGGCGTCGGCGCACAGGAAGGATGCATTTTCGACGCCCGCTTCGGCGGCCCGCTTCCTGGAATGATCGACCAGAATTTCGGAGATGTCGACGCCGAGATAATCGCCCGAGGGGGCTGTGGCTTTTGCGATTTCGACAGCATTCTTCCCGCCGCCGAAACCGACCTCCACGACGCTCTCGCCCGGCTTGAAATCCGCCGCCTTCATCAGCGCCGCATTCACCGGCGAAATCATCGATTCGAAAGGATCGAGATGTTTCAGCCAGCGTTCGCCGACTTCGCCGTTCCAGTCTTCCACCGCCTGATCCGTCATGATTTTCGCTCCTCGACTTCGCTCGACAACCTTAGCCGCTCACGGTGGCCAATTGGCGCTGACAGCGAAACAGTTTTTGCATGCGACAAGATGGACTTGCGACTTGTGCGGCGCAACAATCCCAGACGACCCGCTTCGCTCTCAGCCTTTTGCCGCTTCCGTCCGGTGAAGCTTGGTTTTGTTGACTTCGCCCGGCGCGCTCCCACACTCTTTTTCATAAGCTTATCAAGAACCGGCATTGCAAGATTCACCATGCGCGCCGGCGTGAGGAAGGGAAAATGAGCGACGTCACCCTCTACCATTGGGAACCGAACGCCAATTCCGGCAAACCCATGCTGGCGCTGATGGAGAAAGGCGTCGAATTTGACAGCCATTATCTCGATCTTCTCAATTTCGACCAGCACAAGCCCGACTATCTCGCCGTTAACCCGCAAGGCACGATTCCGGCGATGACTCATGGCGAGCGCGTGCTGACGGAATCGACCGCGATGATGGAATATGTGGACGAGGCGTTTCCCGGCCCAAAGCTGATGCCGGAAGATCTGAAAGATCAGTGGCGCGCGCGCTGGTGGATGAAGTTCATCGACCAATGGCTGGCGCCGTCCTTCTCCATGATCGGTTGGAGCGTGTTTATCGGACCCGCGGTGCGAAAGAAGGACCCCAAAGAACTCGAAGCCGCGATTGACCGCATTCCGTTACCCGAACGCCGCACGGCTTGGCGCAAAGCGATTTACGGAACTTTCAGCGACGACGAGATGGCCGAATCCCAGCGCCGCGTCGCCGTCGGAATCCGCATGCTCGAAGACGCGCTTTCCGAACGCAAATGGCTGGCGTGCAATTCCTACAGCCTTGCCGACATCAACGGCTTTAACTCCACTTACGCCTTGCCGCTGTCGCAGCCCGATCTCGCCAATGACGAGAAAACCCCGCACATCATGGAATGGCTGCGCAAAATCTACGAACGCCCCGCCGCTAAGAAAACCTGGGCGATGGGCAAAACGGACATGGTCAAGCGCGTGCAACTCCTGGAGCGTTCTTAAATGGCGATGACTCTCTATCATGGCGAACCGAACGGACCGTCGCTGACCGTTCTGGCGGCTCTCTTTGAGACCGGGCATGAGGCTGAACTCAAAGCGATTGACCTGACAAAGGGCGAACGCCACGGGAGCGACGTTCCGCGCAGCGTCGAAGTGGATATGAGTATCGAGGGCGAAGGTCCAGTGCTGGTCGCCGACGGCGAGCCGATGGCGGACGCCGTTTTCGTCGCCCGCTATCTGAATGATGCAGCGGAAACTTCGCCGATTGTTCCGACAGACCCTTATGCGCGCTGGGAGATGATGACCTGGTGCCGCCAGATTATCGAACGCACGGCGCCGGCCGCCGCCTATCTTGGCGTCAAAGCGACGCTTGCAGACAAGCTCGCCGTCATGGGTGAAGACGGTTTCAATGCGATGATTGCGCCGATCAGAAGCGAGGATCTGAAAGCGCGCTGGATCGCCGCTCGTGCTGGCGATTTTGAAGACGACAAGCTCGAAGATTCGCACGCGAAAATCAAAGCCGCGCTCGAGAAAATCGAGTCTCAACTAAAAGATGGGAGAGACTGGCTCTTCGGCGCATTCTCTATCGCCGATCTCGAAACCTACGCCTGGACCGCAGGCATGCGCGGTATTGTCCCGGAAGCATTTGAGAACAAGTCGCGCACGGCCGCATGGCTGGGCCGGATGCAGGCGCGGCGTTCGGTGGCGCGCGCGCTTAGCCTCGCCAAAAGCGCGGCGCCGCAATCGGTCTGGGCGCCGGGACCGGAAATCAACCGCTGGGGCTAGTCCTGCGCCTTGCGCGAAGCTTCCCTATAGCGCCGGTAATTTTCCCGCCGCCCGCGCTCGAACACCATGCGGTGCGCCGGCGCTTCCTCGCCCTTCGGAAAGTCGTCGAGGATTTCATTGAAAATTTCTTTGAGTTCGTCTTTGAACTCGGGATGGGTGAAGATGTAAAACTTGTTGGCGCGCACCGCTTCAATCGTTTTCGCTGCCACTTCGTCCGGCTCCATGCCCGCTTCATGCACTTTGGCGAGTTGGGCGTTGAAGGCCTCGTCGACGGGCTTTCCACGATCTTCAAGATTTTGCGGGCGTATGGCGTCGCTTGCGTGAATGTTGCTTTTGACGAGCCCCGGACACAGGAGCGAAACCCCAATGCCATGCGATGTCAGGGAATAGCGCAGCGATTCCGAAAGCGCTCGCACGGCGAATTTCGCGCAGGTGTAAATCCCGGGCGACGGGCTAACGAGGAAAGCCGCCATAGACCCCGTATTCACGACATGGCCGCCCTTGCCCCGGTCCTTCATGCGCGGAAGGAAAGTCTGAACGCCGTTGATCACGCCATTCAGATTGACGCCAAGCACCCAGTCCCAGTCGTCGTAAGTGCTTTCGTCGATGGTCTGGAAGAGATTGACGCCGGCGTTGTTGAAGAGGAGCGATACCGGACCCAGCCGGTCCTCTGCTTCATCGGCTGCCGCGGCGAACTCCTCCCGCGAAGAAACGTCAAGCTTCAGCCCGATCACTTGCTCGCTGCCCAGCGTTTTGAGCGCCGCGTCGAGCGAGTCCTGGCGGATATCTGCGATGGCGACCTTGGCCCCTTCTGCGAGCAAGGCCCGCGCCAGCCCCAGCCCGATGCCGTTCGCACCGCCTGTAATAAATGCTGTTCGCCCGGCAATTTCCCTCATCAAGCGCTCCTTCATTCCCAGAGATTTGACTTGCGGATTTCATCCACGCTTCCTACGCCTCACCAGATGCCGGCTCTTTGTCTCCGCTATTCACCTGTGGTGGTAACATGACTACCATATAGGCATAGAACGCCTTGTCCTTTCAGCTATATTCATCATGATTTCACTGACGGAAAGCAATTACCGCCTAACGCGCGGATCGAAGAAAGACCACGAACCCAGGGCGGTAAGGCGTCAACCGAACGAAACTTTGCCCTTGAAATGAAAGAATCGAAACAATGAGCGCTTATCCCGAACTCTATATGATCATCGACGGCGAACGGGTTTACGCGGGAGATCGCAGAACTCACCGCGTCGTCAATCCGGCGACCGAAGAGACGCTTGGCGAGCTGCCGCTCGCCGAGCCCGCCGATCTCGACCGGGCGCTCGCCGCCGCTGAGAAGGGATTCAAAATCTGGCGCAATGCGCCCGCGCAGGAACGGGCCGCCGTGCTGCAAGGCGCGGCGCGGCTCTTAAACGAGCGCGCCGACGATCTCGCGCGCATCGCCACAATGGAGGAAGGCAAGCCCTTCCCTGAAGCGCGCATCGAAGTGATGATGAATGTCGGCCTCTTTAACTTTTATGCAGGCGAATGCCAGCGCATATATGGCCGCACATTGGTGCGCCCCGCCGGCATGCGCTCCACTGTGACGAAAGAGCCGGTGGGACCGGTCGCCGCGTTCGCGCCCTGGAACTTTCCCATCGGCAATCCGGGCCGCAAGCTTGGCGCGCCCATCGCGGCGGGCTGTTCGGTGATCCTGAAATCTGCGGAAGAAGCCCCGGCATCGGCGCTCGGCGTCCTGCAGGCGCTGCTCGACGCCGGCCTGCCGAAAGAGGTGGCGCAAGCGGTCTATGGCGTTCCCGACGAAGTCTCGCGCCACCTGCTCGCCTCGCCGATCATCCGCAAGCTGTCTTTCACCGGCTCGACGGTCGTGGGCAAGCATCTCGCCAAACTCGCCGCCGAAGACATGAAGCGCACCACCATGGAGCTTGGCGGCCATGGCCCTGTGCTGGTTTTCAAAGACAGCGATCTCGACAAAGTGCTTGATACGGTCGTGCCGCAGAAATTTCGCAATGCAGGCCAGGTCTGCGTCTCGCCAACGCGTTTCATGATCGAAGAAGACGTCTATGACGATTTCGTCTCCGGTTTCACCGAACGCGCGAAGGCGCTGAAAATCGGCAACGGCCTCGATGACGGCGTGCAGATGGGGCCCATGGCCAACCCCCGCCGGCCCGATGCCATGGAAAAGTTGATCGGCGACGCGAAAGACAAGGGCGCCAAACTCCATTGCGGCGGCGAACGCATCGGCAATCAGGGCTTTTACTATGCACCGACCGTGCTGTCCGACGTGCCGCAGGAGGCGGAGATTATGAACACCGAACCTTTCGGGCCGGTGGCGTTGTGCAATTCCTTCCGCAGCGACGACGACGCCATTACCGAAGCCAACCGCCTGCCTTACGGCCTCGCCGCCTATGCCTGGACGCAGGATGCGACGCGCCAGAAACGGCTCGCCCGCGAGATCGAAACCGGCATGCTCGGCATCAACACGGCGATGATCGGCGGCGCCGACTCGCCCTTTGGCGGCGTCAAATGGTCCGGCCACGGGTCTGAAGACGGCCCCGAGGGCGTCGAAGCCTGTCTCGTCACTAAAGCCGTACACGAAGGATAGCGGACATGACGCATGAACTCAAAACCGGCGGCGATCGCGGTTACTTACGCATCGCCACAGAGGAGGCTTTCGCCACGCAGGAGCAGGTAGACGCCTATCTGCGCATGGTGCGGGACGGGACAGCGGATAAAGGCATGGTCTCGCTCTGGGGCTTTTATGCGACCTCGCCGTCGGAGCGGGCGACCCAGATCATGGACTGCCTGCTGGACCTCGACGACAAGCGTCTCGCCGACATGGACAAAACAGGCATCGATATCGCGATCCTGTCGCTGACCTCGCCGGGCGTGCAGCCCTTGCCGGCGGAAGAAGCCAAAGGCATTGTCTCACGCGCCAATGACTATCTTGCCGAAGCCGTGGCGCGCCATCCGACGCGTTACGCTGGCATGACCAGCATCGCCCCGCAGGATCCGGAGTGGAGCGCGAAGGAAATCCATCGCGGCGCTGAGCTCGGCTTTAAAGGCGTCATGGTCAACAGCCATACGCAAGGGCGCTATCTCGATGAACCGGAATTCGATCCGATCTTTCGGGCTCTCGCCGAAACCGGCCAGCCGCTCTACATCCATCCGCAGACGCCGCCGGATTCGATGATCGATCCCATGCTCGAGGCCGGTCTTGACGGGGCGGTGTTCGGCTTCGGCGTCGAAACCGGCCTGCATCTTCTGCGCCTCATCACCATCGGCATTTTCGACCGCTATCCGGATTTGCAGATTATTGTCGGCCATATGGGCGAAGCGCTGCCTTACTGGCTCTACCGGCTCGACTATATGCATCAAGCCGGCGTGCGCTCTAAGCGCTATGAACGCATGAAACCGCTGAAAAAGACGATTGCGGACTATATGCGCTCGAATGTCTATGTGACGACCAGCGGCATGGCCTGGGAGCCGGCGATCAAGTTCTGCCAGAACGTCGTCGGCGAAGACCGGGTCATGTATGCGATGGACTATCCTTATGAATATGTCGCTGACGAAGTCAGGACTCATGACCTCCTCGACATCTCGCCGGCGGCCAAAAAGAAACTGATGCAGACCAACGCCGAGCGGGTCTTTAATCTCACGAAAAAATAACAGGGCGGGGACAGATGAGGGCAACGGAAAACGAAGCGCCGGCGAGCGCTCCGGGCGGGGTCAAGCTTGGCGGACCCATGGCCTGGTACGGGCTGTTTCTCGTCACCATGACGGTCGCCATGTCGCTTCTCGACCGCCAGATCCTCGCCATCCTGGCCCCGCGCATCAAAGCCGACCTCAATATCGGCGACGCCGAGATGGGCGTTCTTTACGGTGCGGTCTTCGGCTTATTTTATTCGGTCTTCTCCCTGCCGCTGGGCCGTCTCGCAGACGGCTGGGTCAGGACAAGACTCCTCAGCCTCTCGATCTTCGGCTGGTCGATCATGACGGGCCTTGCGGGCTTTGCAAACAGTTTCGGCATGCTCGCCCTCTCGCGTCTTGGGGTCGGCATTGGCGAGGCGAGCTCGCAGCCCGCTGGCATGTCGCTTCTCTCAGACTATTTTCCGAAGAAACAGCGCGGCATGGTGACCTCCGCCATGGCGGTCGCTGTGGCGCTGGGGCTTGGCGGCGCCATCGGCCTTGGCGCCCTTATCGCTGACTGGTGGGAGAACGCCTTCGCCGATGGCGGCGCGCCGCTCGGCCTAAAGGGCTGGCAGGCCGCGTTTGTGATCGCCGCGTCGCCGGGTTTCCTCCTGAGCTTTCTCTTGCTGAAACTGCCCGAACCGCTCCGCGGCGCCGGAGACGGCGTTTTTTCAAAACCGGACCCGGCGCCCTTCCGCGCCAGTCTCGACACGCTCGTCGGCATCCTGCCCGGCTTCGCCTGGGTTGAATTCGCCCGCCGCAAGGCGCCGGTGAAAATCTGGATCGTCAACATTATCGCCGCCGTCGTCATCGCCTCGCTCGCCGTCTTCCTCGCCCACTGGACCGACAGCCTGCGTCCGGACAATCCGATTGCACTAAGGATCGGCGCGCTCGAACTCACCGGCAACGCCCTGCAATGGACCATCAGCGGCGCCGGCGCCTATATCGTGATCTGCTGGATGCAGTCGCTGGCGCTGCGAGACCGTCCCGCCTTCTCGATTATCGTGAAACAGCCCGCCATCGCCATGATCATTGCCGTCGCGGCGCTTCAATCTGTAATCAATTACGGCGTCATGTCCTGGTCGGCGGTTTATGCGATCCAGAATTTCGAAGGCGCGCAGACGACCATCGCCGTGCAGTTCAGCATCCTGATCACCGTGCTCGGCATCACCGGTCCGCTGATCGCCGGGCTCGCCTCCGACTGGATGAACCAGCGCTTCAAGGGCGGGCGGATTTATCTCGCCCTCTTCGCCCTTGGCGTCTCGCCGTTTCTCGCCTTCGCGGTGTTCAAGGCGCCGACGCTTGGCGGCTTCTTCTCTTGGTTCGTCGTCTATTCGCTGGTGCTGACCATGTGGATCCCACCGATCTACGCCTCGATGCTCGATCTCGTCCTGCCGCGCATGCGCGGCATGATCATGAGCTATTACATCCTGATGATGACCATCACCGGCATGGGGCTCGGCCCTTACGCGGTCGGCATGATCAGCGATGTCAATGAAGGCAATCTCGGCGACGCGATCCTCAATGTCTATTGGGTCGCGCCGGCGATTATCACGCTCCTCGTCGCGCTTGTCTGGCGGTTGCCGAAAGACGAAGCGATGTTGGCGGAACGGGCGCGCGAAGCCGGCGAGCCGGTTTAAGTGACGCGCCACACCCAGAGTTTAATGGCGTTTGCGTAGCGCGCGCCGGCGCAGACAAAGACCGACTTGTTCAACCAGTCATATTTGCCGATGGGCGCAATGAATTCCGGGATCGTGCGGAAATAATAGTCCGCCGGATCGACCTCCTCGCCGGCGATGAGACGCTGCATCACCTCTGCGGGCCCATGACGAACCCCGCGATTGCGGATCTGGATGACGACGCCGTCATCGGTTTTCAAAGCGTAAATCGCATCGGCGACGGTAACGCCGTCATGGCGCGTCACCTGCCAGTCGGCGGCGTTGCCGAGTAATTCGCCCTGTATCTTCGGCCCCTTCACCGGGCCGGAAAAGATCGGAATGATGCGGCGTGTTCCGTCGGCCGTTTCTCCGATGGGAATGGGATCGCCGAGGGCCCCGCCAGCTTCATAAACGAATTCGAGTCCCGGCTTGATCATGGCGCCGCTCAAGCCGACAGGCCGATGTCTTCGGCGTTCGCCCAGTTGCCATGAAGGCCGAAACGCAGGCGGACCGGAATTTTCGCCGTCGCAATCGGCCCTTTTTCGATCTCAAGCGCATCGAACACCAGAAGATCGCTGCGGTGCTCTGCAAGACGGTTGCAGACCATGACGATCCAGCCGTCGCCTTCTGCGGCGTCCTTTGAGCGCGGAATGAAACATGGCTCCTGCAGCGTCGATACGGGCCCGCACCACCATTTCTGTTCTTCGCCGGTTTCATGATCGACCTTGCCGAGCGTATTCATCAGAAAGCCGCCGGCGCTGCCGCCCTGAAGTTCGCAGGGTTGCTCCATATCCACGACCAGCATCCAGCCATGGCGGTACTTCTGCCCGGCGAAGCGGTCGTCAATACGCGGGAATTCGCCAAACATATCCGTAAGGCGCGTCTGGCTCTCAAACGCGTCGGAATTGGACGCCATGTTCACCGTCCAGCGCGTCAGATAGCTGCAGGCCTCCTGCGGATTGAACGGCGCGCCATGCACGTCCGGGAAGAAGGGGAACATATTGTTCTTCGCCTGCGGCGTGTCGAAATGAATGCGGTCGCCTTCCTGATAGGCGTTCATCACATGGCTGGCGAAGCAGGTGTCGGTCTTGAACCAGCGGATGTCGTCTTTGGTCGCATCCTTGCGGCGCGGCAAAACGCCGAAATAGACCGGCATCGTGGTATCGAACCCGAAATGCGGCAGGCCTTTTTCGAGCCGCTCCCAGTTCGAGGTCGACGGCACGACGTGAAACAGCGCGTAATCTTCCGTAATCGCGAAATCGTGCATCATCGCGTAATAGGGATTCTCGAACCAGATTTCATAGAGCAGCTCCCCTTCGGGACTGATCTCGTAATAGGTCATGTCGAGGGTCAAAATTCCCTTCGACGCATAGCCGAAGGCGCACATATTCCCGGTTTTCGGATCGACTTTCGGGTGAGCCGTAAAGGTCTCGCCCGTCATCTTGCCGCCGAATTTCGTATAGCCTTGCGTCTGCAGCGTCACCGGATCCATGACGAGAGCCGGCGAATCCTCCTTCAGTGCATAGAGCTTGCCGCCATAGACAAAAGCGTTGGTGTTGGCGGTGCCGCGAATCTGTCCTTTTACGGACGGATCGTCCGTTAACGGGTTGCGATAGGCGCCGAAAAGCGCCCGCCCCGCTTCATGTTCAAGCTTCCATTTATCGGTCTGGGCCCAGCGTTGGCGAAAGCTGACCTTTCCATCAGCGAAGCGAAACTGCGTGATCATACCGTCGCCGTTAAAGGCGATGTCGTCGCCCAGAAGCGGCGGAAATTGCGGATCCGGCTGGACTCTGTAGAAAGCGCCATTCATTTCCTTCGGGATATCGCCGTCGATATCGAGATCGGCAATATCGCCTTCAATGCGGGACGGGGTGTTGAATCCCGTAAAACTCGGCGTATCAGGAAAATGGGTCATGGCTTTCTCCTCTCAGAGAAGTGTATATTGTAGGCCCTCAGGGAGCCAAGGGACCGGGGCGTGACAAAACGCAATCAAAATACAAAAAAAGCGCAGTCGGGATTTGATCCGCATCAAACCGATGACCTGGACGATCTTGGGGAGATTGACGATATTGTCGGATTTCACATCCGCCTCGCCTATACGGCGGTCTATCGTCACTTCATGGACACCTTCGCCGATCTGGACATGACCCAAAAGCAGGTCTCTGTCCTGTGGCTGGTGGACGATCATCCCGGGATCGCGCAGACCGACCTCGCCAAGCGGCTGAGGATGGACCGGGCGACGGTGATGGCGATCATCAACCGGCTCGAAGGCCGCCGGCTGCTGCGCCGGGGCCAGTCGGCCAGCGACGGGCGCAAGCAGACGCTTAAGCTGACGCCGACCGGAGTGAAAATTCTCGCAGAGGCGAAAAAAGCCATTCACGAACACGAGTCATGGCTGAAAGGCCGTTTCACCAAACAGGAAGTGAAAACCCTGATCGAGTTTTTAAGACGCATTCACGATTAGGAGTGAGTGCGCAGCCTAGGTCTTGTCTGGAACGATCGCCAGCGCGCCCCGCACCGCATCCCTTGCTTCGATGCGGTCGAACCAGGCTTTGACGTTCGGATAGTCGTCAAGATCGACCCCCTGCCAATCATGCCGACGCGCCCACGGAAACGCCGCCATATCGGCTATGGAGTAATCGCCGGCGAGAAAGTCGCGGTCGGCGAGGCGCTTGTCCATGACGCCGTAAAGCCGGTTCGTTTCTTTCGAAAAGCGCTCTACGGCGTAGGGAATTTTATCCTTCATGTAATGGATGAAATGATGCGCCTGACCGGCCATGGGGCCAAACCCGGATGTCTGCCAGAAAAGCCACTGATCGGTCTCAACCCGGCTTTTCTCATCCTGAGGATAGAACTTGCCCACCTTGCGGCCGAGATATTGAAGAATGGCGCCGAACTCGAAGATGGAAAGCGGCTCCCCGCACGGCGCACCGTGATCGACAATGGCGGGCATCTTGTTGTTCGGAGAAATTTTCAAAAAATCCTCCTTGAACTGATCGCCCTCGAAGATGTTCACCCATTTGAGCTCGTAATCGAAACCGCACTCCTCGAGCATGATCAGGATTTTGTAGCCGTTCCCAGTCGGCCACATATAAAGATCGATAGACATCGCCGGACTCGCGATTCGGTTTACAATGTCGTCGATTTTTCGGCGACGATTTCAGGCTTTTTACTTGGCAGTAAAAACAATGCCGCCGCCGCAAAGATCGATCCCATCGCCATGAAGACCGCAACAAGTTCGAGACTGAAACCGCTCTCGAACAAAAAGCCTGCGATGATAGGCCCAAGCGCGGCGCCGCCGCGCCCGACCCCGATGACGAAACCGGTGCCGCCCGCGCGCACCTCGGTCGGAAAGGCGAGCGCGAAGATCGCGTAAAGCCCGACAATGGCGGCGTTGGTAAAGAAGCCCGCAACACAGGCGATGAGCGACAATTGCGCCAAGTCGGCGCTGGCCTGGCCAAACAGCGTCACCAGGGCGCCGCCAAAAAGCATGGCGCCGATGACGAGCCCTTTCATGCCGAAACGCAATGTCAAAAGCCCCAGCACGATCGCGCCGGTCGCGCCGCCCACATTCGCCCAGACCAGCACGCTGCCGGCGAGCGACGGCGCAAACCCCATGTCCACGACGATCTTCGGGATCCATTTCAGATAGAAATAGAACGTCATGATATGCGCGAAATAGGCAAAGGTCAGCAAGGCCGTGGTGCGAATGAGCTCCGGCCCGAAGAGACGTCCGACGCCGATCTTTTTCGACGCTTCCGTGATCACCGGCAATGCGGAAACCGTTTCGTGCCCCATGCGCTTCAACGTGGCGTTGATTTTCTCCAGAGCGCCGGCCGGACGCTTCTGCGCCAGGAACTCGATCGATTCAGGCAGCAGGAACCAGATGAACGGGATGAAGAAGAAGGTCGTGCCTGCGCCGAAAATGAAAACCGCCCGCCAGTCGAAATAGGCGAGCAGCACGGACGCGATGGTGCCGCCGATAATGGCGCCGATGGGATAGCCCGCCGCCATGATCGTCACGGAAAGACCTTTGCGCTTGGCGTTCGAATATTCCGCCACCATGGCATTGGTCGCGGCGAGGACGCCGCCGATCCCGAGGCCGGTTGCAAAGCGGTAAGCTGAAAGTATGGCGATGCCGTTCGCCGTAGACGCCAGCGCCATGCCCACGCCCATTACGCCCAGACAAGCCAGAATCGTGGGACGGCGCCCGACAACGTCCGCAACGCCCCCCAGGAACACCGACCCGACGGCCATGCCGATAAGCTCCATAGAAAGCACGATGCCCAGCGCCCCGCGCTGAACGCCCCACTCCTCAGCAATGCCCGGCGCGGCGAAACTGATGGAAAGAACGTCGAAACCGTCAAGCGCATTCAGGAGAACGCACATGCCGACGGCGACGATCTGAAATACGCCCATGGGCGATTGTGCGAGAATCTCGCGAGGGTCTTTGGAGCTCATATTGATTTCATCCCTAAGAGGCTTAACCCGTTATATCTTTTTCAACACACGCAGCAATGTTTCCTTCTCGCTGCGGGTCAGCCTCTGAAGGGCGCGGCGCTCATGGACTTCGATTCTCGCCTTGCAATTGCGCAGGAGCGCCTCGCCGGCTTTCGTCAGGCGGACAATGACGGCCCGGCGGTCGGATTCGTCCGTGGTGCGCCGCAATAAGCGCATGCCCTCAAGCTCGGCCACCAAGGGCGCCATATTGGCCCGGGCGACGCCCAACGCCCTGCCGATCTCCCCCTGGCGGACGCCCGGATTTTCTTCGACGACGGAAAGAATAGAGACATGCACCGCCCGCAAGCCGGTGTCAGCCATGGAGGCGGCGAAATCCGACATGAAAGAATTGGACGCCTGGCGCAGCCGGTACCCGACCAGCCCGTCAAGGAAATCGGTGCTGACGCCCGGCGAGACATCCTCGCTCGTGCGCAGCGCCGTCCCTTTGTCCACCGTCATCACCGACATCGTGCCTCCCCCGGCTTTTCAGGACCGTCAGCGCGCCCCGCCTGCTTCGCCTAGCCCGCCCAAACGTAAATTTAAGCCGTTTCGTCAAACCACTCCGCAAGCGCAGAATTAACAGACTCAGGCGCCTCGAACGGGGCCATATGGCCGGCGTTTTCGAAGACGGCCAGCCGCCCGCGTCCGGTCTGCTCCAAAATATCTTTATGCTGATCAACCGGGCTCCACGCGTCCTCCCGGCCGACCCCGATGAGCAGCGGACAGCGAATGGCGGCGAGCACAGGCTCCGTATCAGGACGATTGAGCAACGCCTCGATCTGAGCCGCAAACCGTTCCGGCGTCGAGCGCGCCACCATGGCCCTGAGCGGGGCCATGAAAGCGTCGTCATGTCGCCGGTCCGGATGCACCATGGGCGGCAGCCAGGCCTCGCAAAGCGCATCCATGCCCTCTTCCCGCGCGAGGTCCACAAGCTGCATGCGCGTTTCGCGTTCATTGGGTTTTACGCCGTGAACGCCTGTGTCGAGCAAAGCCAGACGCTCCACCTGCTCCGGCGCCAGACGCAAGACCTCGAGCGCCACGCGCGCGCCCATGGAATGACCAGCGAGCGAGAAGCGCGCAGGCGCGCCTTCAAGCGCAATCTCCGCCATCGCAGTGATGCGGTCCGAGTCGCCATAATCCGGGACACGCACTTCTGCCTGGCTGGAGAAAGCCGCAACCTGGGCCCGCCAGACGGTCTCGTCGCACAGCAATCCCGGCAGCAATAGGAGCGTTGGCTTCACGGGTTACAGCCTTCTTCCTTGTGCTTACTTTTTCTGTTTCGACAGATCATAGGCGCCAAGGCCGGGCTTGTAGGTTTTGTCGTCAAGGAACTGCCGCATGCCTTCCTTGCGCGCTTCATTGTCGAAGAAATTGAGCGCCTCCTGCGCGCGGATCAGGTAATCCTCGGCATTCTCGTAGGTCATCTCGCCGACCCGGCGCATCGCGTCCTTGGTGGCTTTCAGCGCCCAGGGGTTCTTCTCGAGCAGCTTGTTGGCGACTTCGCCGACGCGCGCTTTCAGCTTGTCCGCCGGCAGCGCTTCATTGACGAGCCCCGCCTCCTCGGCTTCCCTGCCGGTGAGGTTCTCGCCCAGCATGGCGTGATACATCGCCTTGCGGAAGGGCATCAGAACCTGCGCCACCTTGGTCGCGCCGCCGCCGGGCAGAATGCCCCAGTTGATTTCGGAAAGGCCGAACTGGGCGTCTTCCGAGGCGTAAGCGAGGTCGCAGGCGAAGAGCGGGCCGTAGCCGCCGCCGAAACACCAGCCGTTGACCATGGCGATGGTCGGCTTTTGGTACCATCTGAGCCGCTTCCACCAGGCATAGGCTTCGCGCTGCGCATGCCGCGTGCCCTGAAGACCGAGCGCTTCGGTTTCCCGGAAATATTCTTTCAGGTCCATGCCCGCCGACCACGCCGTCCCCTCGCCGGTCAGCACCAGAACGCCCACATTGTCGTCGAATTCGAGCTTTTCGATCACCCGCAGCATCTGCCGGTTCAGCTTCGGGCTCATGCAGTTGCGCTTCTCAGGGCGATTGAATTTCACCCACGCCACTCGGTCCACAATCTCGTAGGATACCGTTTCTTCTTC
>NZ_PJCH01000012.1 GCF_002943565.1 Hyphococcus luteus
GCCGGGGGCGACCATGTCGGCGGTTGCGCGGCGGCACGGGATCCGCGGCGAAGAGCTGCACGCCTGGCGCCGGGCCGCGCGTGAAGGCCGTCTGACGGAGACGGACGACGCCGGCGCGGGACCGCGCTTCGTGCCTGTCGTCGTCACGGACGCGTCTGCCGGCGAGGGCGTTGAGGCGGCCGTCGGCGACGTCGCTACGGCGATGATCTTCTCGCTGCCGACAGGCGAGAAGCTGTCTTTCGACGCGCGCGTCGATCCGGCGCTGCTCGACCGCACGCTCAGGGTGCTGCGCCGATGATCGCCGTTCCGCCCAATACGAAGATCTGGATCGCGCTCGGCCGCACCGACATGCGCCGCGGCTTCAACGGCCTGTCGCTGATGGTGCAGGAGCAAATGCGCATGGATCCCTGGTCGGGACATGGGTTCGTGTTTCGCGGCCGCCGCGGCGATTACATAAAAATTCTTTGGGCTGACGGCCACGGGCTTTGCCTTTTCTCGAAGCGCGCGCTCGAGGCCGTCAAACGCATCGACGCGCTGTTCGACATCGAGCGGGAGATTAACGGGCTTTCCGCCGACGCGCGCCTTGCCGCGCGCCAGGAAAAAAGCGCGCCGCTTCTCGCCGAGTTGGAAGAATGGTTGCGCGCGGAACGCGCCAAGCTCTCGCGCTCTTCGGTCGTGGCTGGACCAATAGACTATATGCTCAAGCGCTGGGACGGCTTCGCCGGGTTCACTAAGGACGGCCGCACCTGCCTCACCACGGATGGTGTTGAGAAGTCACATTCGTCAACCTGGGGCTGTTTTCCTTGGTTGCTGACGCCACGCGTCGACCATCTTCTCGTAGGCCCGCTCGGCGCGTTCGACGTATTCTGCCTCCTTCTGGCGGATCTCCTTTATCCAGTAGTCGCGGCCCGGTCCGGCTTTTCCGTACTCCCGAGGCGCGCCGGCCTTGAGGGCGACCTTCCTGAGTTTCATCGCAGTGAAGGCTGGCCGGGCGAACGCATAATCGCGATCGCCGGTGAGGATATGCCAAATTATGACCACCAGCTTTCGAGCAGTCGCCACTGCCGCTGTCGGAGCACCACGCTTTTTCTGCGTCCGGATAAAAAAGGCCCGCAGAGGTCCCGGGGCCATTTACGCCGACCAGGCTGCTTCCACCAGCATACGCCTCGCATCGCTGTTGCCCTGCTTGGTGATCCGACCGTGGCGCGCCAGATGATCCCCGGACTGCCGGATACGAGGCGTGAGACCGAAGTAGCTGCTCAGCTTCGCTGGCGTCGGGAACCGCTGCACATCACCGATCGAAGCAAGGACTGTCGACGCAACGATGGAACTCACCCCCGGGATCGTCATCAGACGCATTGCTCGAGGATCGTCGAGCGCCTGTTGCGCCAGAACCTTGTCCAGGCCCGCAAGTTGTGCGGACACACGCTCCAACTCCCTGATGTAGCGCTCGAGCATGCCGCGCTCATCCTGCTCCAAAGGCAAAGATTCAAGCCACCGCCGGCCAGTGGGGCCAAACAGATGGCCTTTGTACTGCGGGATCAGGTTCGCATGCAGCAGGGCTTGTATCCGCCCCTTCGTCCTCACCAACTGCGCGAGCACACCCATGCGTTCGGCGATCTGCCGGCGACGTGTCAGCGTGACCTCGTCCGGCGCCCAGACCTCGGGCAAGAACCCGGCGGCATGCAGCTTGGCCAGGATCTTGGCGTCTACCTTATCCGTCTTCACGTGCGCATAGGCGGTCGCCTTGACGAGCCTGGGGTTTGCGATAGCGACGCGATGCACAAACGGGCGGAGGAGCTTTTCCACGGCCGCGCTGTTGCCAGTCGCTTCGATGACCACCTCGTCCTTAGCCCTGAGCGACCGGGCGAAGTCCAGGAAGCGGTCCCGAACCAGATCAACGCGAAGCTCTTTTGCTATTCGTCCGTCCTCCCAGATTGCCACCTGCGCGAACGACCTATGTATATCCATTCCAATGACACGCATAACTTCCCTCCATGTAGTGGCGGGAGCTGGCGGGCTTGCACGACATATACGGATTCGCGCTCGCAGCGCAGCCGGGCAAGTCGTAGGGGCGGCCAAGTAACAACTCGAGTTCGCAACTCATGGTCAGGACGGCCTGCCGCCATTTCGTGCTCCCGGCGCCCCTATCCCGGTGAGTCTTCCTACCACAGATTGGATGGAACTCACCTGGGCGCCGCGTGCATCATACCCTTTAACAACACCGCCGAACGTTCCCTGCGCGGCGTTGCTTTGGGCAGGAAGTCTTGGCTTTTCGCAGGCTCCGAACGCGGCGGCGAGCGCGCGGCGATGATGTTCTCCTTCATCATCACCTGCCGCCTGAACGATGTCGATCCGAAGGCCTGGCTCGCCGACGCCCTCGAACGTCTCCCGAACCATTCCGCACAGCAGCTGCATGAACTGCTGCCGTGGAACTGGCGCCGCGACGCTGAAGCCGCTCAAGCCGCCTGAACCTTCCGTACCCGTATTAC
>NZ_PJCH01000013.1 GCF_002943565.1 Hyphococcus luteus
GTGGAACTGGCGCCGCGACGCTGAAGCCGCTCAAGCCGCCTGAACCTTCCGTACCCGTATTACCGTAAACACGATCGCGCGCCCCGCCGGCGTACGCTGCGCTATCAGCGTGCGCGACCGGCCTCCCCCAATCTGTCCTCAGCGCCGTCCACAGTTGCGATATGTTTCGCAAAATTCAACGTTGCTCCCTTCAACGCGTTCCCATCTCGGCGCCCCCGCGGTACTCACCGGATGGATACATCCCTCGCGGTTCGAAAGCCGACATGCGAGGTCGCGAGATATGCATCCTGCGGCTGGCGCGATTGCGGACGGTACCGGAAGCAGTAATTCTCCGCACAGAGATAAGAACCGCCTTTAATGACATGCACGGGAACGCCGCGCTGGTTTGGATCGTGTCCAGAAGGAAATTCCGCCCGAAACCGTTCCGCCTCATGACTTGGATAATAAACGCTCGAAGTAAGCTCCCAGACATTTCCGACCATGTCATAAAGGCCATATTCGTTCGGTTCGAAACATCCCACCGGCGCAATCCCCTTAAATCCATCGTCGCCGGTGTCTATAATGGGAAATAGGCCCTGCCAGAAATTCGCGGATGGCGCTGCGGTTTTGGAATGGACACCGCCCGTGGCCGCATATTCCCACTCCGCTTCCGTCGGCAGTCGGCGCCCCTTCCAGTTTGTGTAGGCGACGGAGTCCTCATATGTAACGTGTACGACCGGATAGCGGTCTTTTCCCTCGATCGTGCTGCCGGGCCCATAAGGATGTCGCCAGCTTGCGCCGGGCGTAAATCGCCACCAGACGGAGGGCTCCATGACATCCAGCGCTTCGGGCGGGGAGAACACAATTGAGCCGGGCGCATAAAACGCCGCCGGCAGCCCTGGCGCCACGTTTTCGTCAAGGCCGCGCTCGGCGCGGGTTACATACCCGGTCGCCTCGACAAATTCGCGAAACTCTTTATTCGTGACCTCCGTGCGATCGATCTCGAAGGCTTCGACGCTAACTTTCTTGGTCGGGCCTTCTTCCGGATAAACGCCGTCTTCGCCGATCATAACCGTCCCTGACGGGAGTGAGACGGACATTTCTCCGCCGCTTTCCTGCAACGCGCAGGCGGCGGCGCTTTTATTTGAAGATTCCGGCGATTGGCCGCACGCTGCGGCGGCAAACGCGCCCGTGAGGATTGCGACCCGAGCCGCCGAACCGGAGTAATAAGCCGGCAATCGAAGCAAGAGCGAATTTGTTTTCATTTTCCGCGATCCTTGCGCCACCTCTCGTTCACGGCTGTTGCTCAACGCCGAGCGAATTTGTGTTTACCAGTGTAACGCGTAAAGCAAAATGAGGATGGCCGCGACGATAACGGCGCCGAGATTGAAGCCCGGACCAGTCCTGAAGGAGATATCGCCGAGCCTCACGGTTTTCTCGGCGCTGTCGGGCTTTTGTAGGTAAGAAAGCAGCACCCCGACGGCGAGGCACAAGAGGAACACAATTCCCACCCGGTCGATAAACGGCATTTCCGGCAGCCAGATCTTGAACGCCAGCGACAGGATGAAGGAGCCGATCACCGCGGCGAGCGCGCCAAACTCCGTCGCCCGTTTCCAGAACATGCCGAGCACGAACAGCGCCACAATGCCGGGCGTGAAGAAGCCGGTATATTCCTGGATCACCTGAAACACCTGGTCGGCGCCGGCGAGCAACGGCCGCGACGCAATGACGGCGATGACGAGCGCGGAAAAACTGGTGATGCGCCCGACCCGCACAAGCTGGCGTTCGGTCTTGCCTTCGCCGAAAAGCGGCCGGTAGAGATCCATCGTGAAGATCGTCGAGATCGAATTCATCATCGAACCGAGCGATGAGACGATCGCCGCGATCAGCGCCGCAAAGATCAGGCCGCGCGCGCCGGCAGGCACGAGCTTCATTATTTCCGGATAGGCTTGGTCGGGTCTGCCGAGATCCGGCGCGAGCGCGACGGCGGCGATCCCCGGCACGACGATGATGAAAGGCGTTAAGATTTTCAGGAAAGCAGCGAACATGATGCCCGTCTGCGCTTCCTTGACGCTTTTCGCCCCGAGCGCGCGCTGGATGATGTACTGATTAAAGCCCCAATAGGAAAAATGCATCACCCACATACCGCCAAGAATGACCCCGAGTCCTGGAAGATTGGCGTATTGCGGATTGTCCTTCGATAGGATCATGTCGAAGCGTTCCGGGAATTCCGCCATCAAGCGCTGATAGCCGCCCCAGATCGAGCCGTCGCCGACTTGCGTCAGCGTAATATGCGTGATCAGCGCGCCGCCGAGTATGAGCAACACCACCTGAATGATATCGGTGAGCGCCACGGCCTTGAGCCCGCCATAAAGCGAATAGGCCGCGGCGAACATGGCGAGCAGGATCATGCCGAGTATCATGTCTGCGCCGGTGAGCGTGTTGATTGCCGTCGCGCCAAGCCACAGGATCGTCGTTAAATTGACGAAAGTGTAAATCCCCAGCCAGAAGACTGACATCACATATTTGACCCCGGGGCCGAAGCGCTGCTCCAAGAACTGCGGCATAGTGTAGATGCCGCGCTTCAAGAAAATCGGCAGAAAGAATTTACCCACGACGATGAGCGTTACAGCCGCCAGCCATTCATAGGACGCAATGGCAAGCCCGATCGCATAGCCCGAACCCGACATGCCGATGATCTGTTCAGCTGAAATATTCGCCGCAATCAGCGACGCGCCGATCGCCCACCATGGCAGCGCCTTGCCGGCGAGAAAATAGTCCGCCGTGTCTTTCTTGTGGCCGGCCTGTTCCCGGCTCACCAGCATTGCAATGGCGATTAGTGCAAGCGCGTAACCGATGACAATGACAATGTCCAAGAGGGCAAGCGCCATATTGCTCCATTCCGTCCAATGCGCGTCGCGTCGCGCAACGATCATTCGGGCTGACGCTTTTAATGGCTTTACAGAACGCCAACCATCTTTAGGCTCCATTCGCGTTTTGCACGCGCTGCCGGGGCCGGAGCTCTTATTGAACTTCGCGGCCACGGCGGGCCGCCTCAACCACATCCAGCCTGTCCGCCCACGGATCGGCGCCGGCGATCGCCTCCCCTTGGTCGGTAAATCGCAGCAAGACTTCCTGCATTGTGACCTTGAACGACGGCCATTGCGCCTGCCCGGCTCCGTTCGGATTGCCTGATCTTGCGAAATTCAGAACATAAGCGTTCGTCACACGCTCAATCGACAGATCCAGTTGCGTCGTCTCGCCTCCATAGCGCGCCCGAACTGTTGCAAGGAAATAAGGGATTTCCGACGCGTGTCTTGCGCCGCCCCATTCATCGCGTACGCTTTCGGCAACATAATGAAATCGGTATAAATATGCGCTTGCGCCGGATGCAGAATGTTGTCGGGCGACATAGCGGGCGGGCTCGTGCATCATGCGATCAGCCCCGATCCTGTCCCGCAGGGTTTGCAGGTCTGTTCCCCCACCCGGGTCATATGCTGCTTCCGCCGCGTTATTATGCTGGCCGAAGGTGGCGAACAAGAGAGCTTTTGTCGGCGCGAGCTCAAAGCCCATATCCGCGCCGGTTGTGCCGATCATCAGTGGCCCGCTGAATGCGCTTTCGCCGCCGACCAGGTCTTCGACCTCCCCTGTGATGATTGCACCGTCGATAAACGGGCCGCCGGAAAATTGCGGCGCAAGCGGATCCTGCGCAAACAGCGTCCGCAGGTTCAGACTACCGAGAACGATTTCCGCCGGCAACTCGCGCAACGCTTTCAGTGCGGCCTTTCCTTCACCATTAATACCAACCGCGCGCGCAAAGGTAACGCCTATCTGTTCAGCCGACGCCACGCCGTTTCGCTCTTCGCTTATATGCCGGCCGCCAAATCCCTGAATGATCCGTCCGCCGCCGGACATAACGACCGCGCGATGGAACAATCCGCGGGCGGCTGGTGAGACCATCAAATTCAGAACGGACACGCCGCCTGCGGACTCGCCGACTATCGTTACGTTTTTTGGATCGCCGCCAAACGCTGCAATATTGTCTTTGATCCAGCTTAGCGCCGCGATCTGATCCATCAATCCGTAGTTGCCCAGCCGCCCTTCAGCGGCGGCAGTCAGCGCCGGGTGTGTGAAAAATCCGAAGCGGCCGAGACGATAATTGAATGTCACGAACACGACGCCGCCTTGCGCCATAGCCGTTCCATCATAGATGCTCTGCGATGAGCCCCCGTTTACGAAGCCTCCGCCGTGAATCCAGACGACCACGGGATACGCCTTTTTCTCCTGCGCCGGCTGAGGACGCCAGACATTGAGATATAGGCAATCCTCTGAAGGCATCGTCTCTATCGGCGTTGCTACGATACTTTCGAATGGAATCTGCATGCAATCGGAACGAAATTCCGTCGCTTCGTATGTGTCGGGCAGCGAACGCGGTTGCGGCTCGCGCCAGCGAAGCGCGCCGACAGGCGGAGCCGCGTAGGGCAACCCCTTGAAGGAATGAACGCCTCCTTCTGCATTCCCGACCACGCGGCTGCCGTCGATCTCGATTACCGCTTCCTTTTCCATGGTCAATTCGGCGAACGCGGAACTCCCAAGAAATACAAAGGAAAGCGTCAACAGAGCTGTTCTTTGAAGCCTGCTTTTCATTGAAATGCACTCGCCTAATTGTGTTTACGATCAACCGGCTGTTCATCCAGCGCCAACAACCAGGGGTCTTTTGTTTCAACCATGAATTTCCTGAGTTCCGCCCTCAGTTCTTCCAGAAGCTCCCGATATTCAGGATCGCCAGCAAGGTTCTTGAGTTCTTTCGGATCCTCAGCGAGGTCAAAGAGCTCAAATTCAGGCCGCTCAAAAAAGTCCTTCATAAAACGGCCCGCATATTGATCTTTTCCGGTTCGCAAGAACGCCTGCCAACTGGACGATTGCTCAAGATCGAGCGCCATCGGAAAATCAAGCGCCGACTCGATGTTGTGGATGAGCTTGTATCGCTTTGTACGGATCATTCGCATCGGGTAGTACATGTGAATTTCATGGAAAGTATGAGAGCCGAAGATTGCTGAACGCCTTAGTTTTCGACCCTTTTGAATATGCTGTTTCAGCGATAGGCCGCTCACCATTTCCCCAATGTCGGACGCCCCCGCGTAGTCAAGTATTGTAGGCGTGATGTCGATCCATGACACCAGCGCGTCGCTGACGTCGCCGCCATTGCGGCGGCTCTCCGGGTCACGGATGATCAATGGCAGATTGATGCCTGATTGGTAAAGCGTTGTCTTGGCGCCGGGAAACGCGATCCCGTTGTCCGAGAGATAAATGATGACCGTATTGTCGAGCTTTCCATGCTTCTCAAGGATCGACAACAGCGCGCCTACGCCCTGATCGAGACGCGAAACAGACGTGTAATATTGCGCCAGCTCCGCCCGCACGGCCGGAATGTCTGGAAGGAAGGACGGAACAGTCACGTCTTCCGGATTATATGCGACGTGCGTGACGCCCGGATAGCCTTCATCGCGATTGCCGAAACTGTTCGGCGCTGGATACGTGTCAAAGGGAAATGCGCGGTGCGGATCATCTGTTGCGAAGTAGAGGAAAAAAGGGCCGTCCGCAGCAATAAAGCCTTCCGACAGTTCAGCCATTTCGATTGGGCTGCGCGCGACGGACGCCATGTCGTTAGCCGGGCCTTCCGAAAGCGAACTGTCGAATTTGTAAACAGCGTCTGGCGCAAGATGCACTTTCCCGACGCGCCCGGTCCGATAACCGTGATTGGTCAGCATAACCGGCAGTGATTTTATATCATCGAACGAACTGAAATGATGTTCCCAGTGCTGGAGGCCGTACATGCCGTTCGAGTGGCTTTGCATGCCTGTCAGCAACACAGAGCGGCTTGGGCTGCAACTCGACACCGTCGCATGCGCATTCGTGAACCGGACGCCTTCCGCTGCGAGCCGGTCTAGGTTTGGTGTCTGCACAGCTTTGTTGCCGTATGCGCCGATGGCGTCGAGGCCGTGATCGTCAGCGACGATCAGAACGACATTGGGCCGGTCAGCCGCGTGTGCAGTCGAAAGCGCAATGATAATGAACGACAGAAATGATATAGCGGCTCTCATAGCTACTCCTGCGGCCAGTTCTGAACGCGTTGGGGCCAGCCTTTTCGGCTCGGCAGTCTTCCCCAGACCGGCGCCTCGCCAAGCTCGTTGGCTAGAATTTTCTTAAGCTCCAGCGCCAGCATGCGGGTCGTTGCGGGCAGACGAGCGGCGAGATCGTCAGTCTGGTCCGGATCATTGCGTATGTCATAAAGTTCAAACGTATCAAGCTTGGCTGGCATTTGCAGAATGTCTTCCTGATCCTCAGCGGCGATGAAGTGCGTTCTCGGTTTCGGGTCATCGAATGAGGCGACAAGCACATAATCACCGGAGCGCAGTGCCGCCTGCGGCTTGTTCCGGTAGAAAAACCAGACCAGTGGCCGCGGGCGATTGGTCGCCGCCTCTTGAAGGAAGGGCAGTAGGCTGACGCCATCGCGCTCGCGCCAGTTGTCGTCATCGACCCCGGCAAGTTCGCTGATTGTCGGCAGCAGGTCGATCGCGCTGGCAGGAACGCTGAAGACGCCCTTCGGGATTTCTGGTCCTGCGGCGACAAAGGGAACGCGAATGCCGCCCTCGTAGACAAGATTTTTTTCGCCGCGCAGTTTCCCTGCGCTGCCGGGCTTGATGGGGCCATTGTCCGAAAGAAAAATGACAATCGTGCTTTCCGTGAGCGCCATATCGGCCAATGCGTCAAGATATCGCCCAATCGCCGCATCAAGGTTTTCGACATTTGCAAGATACTCCGCCTTCGCCGGATCAAATCCCGCTTCAGTATAGCGCTCGATCAGGTGGTCTGGAGATGCAATCGGGGAATGAGGCTCGTGAAACGCGATATAATGGAAAAATGGCGTATCGGGATCACGCCTCCGCAACCAGGCAATCGCATCATCGACGACGATCTGTGCGGAGAACCCTTTGATTTCGCCAACGGGCTTTCCATTCCGGGAAAAATTTGTCGGATTCCGATGGCTTGGCGCGGCGTTATTCGGAGTCCCGAATGAATAGTCGAAACCATGATCGGGCGGCTGCGGATGTGGGTGCGACGCCGTTGCCGGGTAGGCGCCGAGGTGCCACTTGCCAAAATGAGCGGTCTGGTACCCCGCCGCCTTCAACATCTCGGCCATTGTAGGGAACGAGTCTGAAAGCCATACCTGTTCTTCGGCGAGATCGCGATCGGGGCGGCGCGCCCGAATGTACGTATGAATGCCGGTGGCCATTGGAAACATGCCGGTCATCAAACCTGCACGCGACGGTGAGCAAACGGGCGCCGCTGCGTAGAAGTCTGTCAACATGGCGCCGCGCGCGGCGAGCGTCTGGATGTTCGGCGATTGCGCCTTGCCCCCATAGGTCGCGAGGTCGCCATAGCCTAGGTCGTCGGCGAGAAGAATAACGACATTCGGCTTCATCTCGGAGGCCAACACCGGGCCGGCATTCATAGTGGATAAGGCGAAAACAAACCCAATCACGGCAGTCGCGAGTTTGGTTAGCTTCATCATCTAATGCTTTCACTATCGCTGCATCGCTAAAGCAACATTGAAGGTCAGTACGTGCCGCGAACGCCGATAAATATCCGCCGGCCCGTAAACTCATTCAACAATACCCGCTCGCGAATGTCGGCGAAGCGAATTGTATTTGCGTCAAGCAAATTGCTGGCCTCGGCCGTCAATTCGAAATGATTATTGACTTTGAAACCGAAGCCGGCGTCAAGCTGTCCATAGGCGTTGATATGCGTCGCAATGCCTTCGGCTCCGGAACGAAATTCGAGGAATGTGTCCCGCCAGTTCCACGCAATGCGCGCCCTAAAGCGCTCGTCTTCATAGAACCCGACAATGTTGTACGAATGAGGTGTAAATCCCTCCAAGCCGGTATCTGGAACCTTCGCCAAGGGCAGATCAGCGAGCTCGGCGTTTGCAGCATCGTCTTCGCTGGACACGAAAGTATAATTGGCTTGCACACCGAAGTTTTCTAAAAAACCCGGAAGGAAATCAAAGTTCACTAAGGCGGCCAACTCAAAGCCCTGAACGGTCCCGCCCGGCCGATTGCGCGGCCGCTGATCGCGGATGATTATATCGCCAAACGCCGGGTGGTCGAAACCGGAGTCGATGAGCACAGTTTGCTGTGAAATGAAAGTTGCAATGTCCTTGTAGAATAGAGATATAGAGAAGGCGTTTCCGTTCTCGGCATAGTATTCTAAGGACCCGTCGAGCTGAAACGCTTCATATGGGTCCAGATCGGGGTTGTTCGCGATCCGTGGAAAATTCTCGAAATTCCGAGACGGAAATGTCTGACCGGGGACAATGCTAGCCAAGGTTGGGCGCGAAACTACCTTTGCGGCCGCAAAGCGGAAGATCGTGTTTGAGGCGAGTTCCATCGCAAAATTGAAGCTCGGAAGGACGTTAGAGTACTGTTTCTCTGCATCAATGATTTCGGTGGGAGAGGTGTTTACGAACAGCTCCGAGGACGAGCCGTCTGGATTCTGAGCAACAAGACTGATCAACTCCGCGAATGGGCCTGACGATGTCGTTTCGGTCTTTTCAAATCTCAGACCCAAATTCGCAGAGAACGGCATGGTGCGGAGTTCGCCCGCTAAGTCTAAGCGAACGAAGGCGCCGTATATCGCTTCATCCACCCCAGTTCGGAATTCGGAACGCCGTTGAAGCGTACAGATATTCAGGTTACCCGTGTTCTCGCGCAGCCAGTCGCAGTAGCCATCGACGTCTATCAGAAGGAAGTCTTTGGGAAACTCTGCGTCAGACTGGTTCAGCAGGTCATCGATAGTTACTGGACTGAACAATTCAGCTGGCGGCTGGATCCGGCGCCCGCTCGTGTTGATCAGACCAAGTGCGGCAAACGGCGACCCGGGGAGAACCCAGCCCGGTATATTGCCTCCAAGCGGTCCGTCCTGGCCATTAGGCGCCACTCCATTATTAAATGGTAGATCCGACTTGGAACGGTCAGAGTAAAATCCACCGGCCTGAACCGAACGAATGAATCCGCGTTCAATTTCAATTTTCCCGTCAAGCACAACCTCCAGCACTTCGTCTCTAAGTTCGTCGGCAAGGTGCCGCGTAACATGTGCGCGAGCGTTGGTTGGATCGGTAAGGTCGAAACTCACCCCCCAAGTCGGGATGTCACCATTTTCCCAATTCAAAGTATTTACACGAAATGAAGGATTCGCCGTTCCGCCCGGCAGAGGGTTGTTGACGGGGTTGTTGTCGAGAATGCCTGGCGATATGAGAACTGAGGTGTTTGTCGCATCCGCAAGGGACCAAGAGACATCCGCATTAAATGAGACGGCCTCCGATGCTTGATAGGTTCCGCGCCAGCCGAGCGCATATGTCTTGCTTTCCGCATCACTCGTTTCGAACCGAATGTCCAAAGGCGCGAAGAACTTGGTGAAAGAAACCGCTGTTCCGTTTTCATTTATGACCAGATTCGCTGGATCGAAGGTCGGAAACTGCAACGGCGCTATGATGCCTTGTAGATTGGCGTTCCGCCGAAAGTCGACGAACAACCCGTCGAGCGTCATTTCTAGTCGGTCGGAAGGCCGCCATTGCATCGTGCCAAGAACGGAGATCCTTCGGCGATCGTCTTCGGTGAAACTCTGACCGGTTCGCGCTGGCGTGCGGAACTGGCGGACCTCTGTTCCAGGACCACCTACCGGGCCATCAAACAAAAACCAACCATTTCCTAGTCCCTCTCCTTCCCCATTCCGAGATTCTTCGGTTCGTATGACTCTGTCTTCATAGGTCGCTCCGACGAGCAGGCCGAACGTATCGTCCGCAAACGTCTGACTGTAGACGCCGGAAAGGCGCGGCCCCCAATTCCCGCCGAGATCCTGATAACGCGCCTGAGCAGATCCGACCAGCGTCAAGCCGGATCCGTCGAGGGGCCTCGCCGTGCGCAGATTGACATTCGCGCCGATCGAACCGCCCCACATGTTAGACGTCGGACTCTTGACAACGTCGGCGCCGACAATAAGTTCCGAAGGGAGAATCTGGAAGTCGAAGCTTCTTTCTTCAGTGACCGTCGCAAGAGTCCGGTCGTTCAGACGCACCAAATTGAACTCCGGGCCGAAGCCGCGAACAGTAATCTCAGCGCCTTCGCCTGCAACCCTGTTGATCGTAACGCCGGTGACGCGCTGAAGCGACTCGGCGACGTTCTGATCCGGAAACTTTCCCAAATCCTCCGCTGCGATACCGTCGATAAGACTGTCCGCCGATCTCTTTCTCTCATTTGCCGTTTGCAGACTGCTCCTGATTCCCGTCACGACGATCACATCGTGACTTTCGGAGTTCGCCAGATCATCCTGAGCCGCAGCTGTCGTTGCAATCGCGCTCGCGCCCGCCAACAATCCGAGTCTCGCTAGTCGCCTGCTCATCCTTTTGCCCTCCCGGTTTCCGGAAGGGGCAATCACAATAAAGCCCCTGTCCGTTTGAGCGCCACGCAGAGCAGTGCCGTCGAGCATGAGGGCAAGGGCTTCGTCCACAGTCAGCCGACCCCGAATCCCATTGGTCCGCACGCCGTTGACTGTTTCTAGGTCAAACATTATTGATACGCTAGCCGCCTCCGCCAAAGCCTTGAGGGTTTCCGCGGCTTCGCCACGGCCAATATCGACGTCAAAGCGCCTTATACTTGCCGCGAAAGCTGAGCACTGCATGTACAGAAACACTGCCACACAGCACACACAAAATGTTCGAATGCCCCTGCCTCCCTTTTTTGCCGCCGTTATCGCTTGGTGACTAACCTTTAGTCTTTCCGGCAAGCAAAATCCTCTACCAAATCCGAAAAATTATTCTCCATCCACACGACGCTTGATCAACACCTCTCCATTGGGGAGGCTTTCTGTTTCAAGCCCGAGACCGTCGACAATGACGTCCACAGCTTGGTCGGCGTCCGACAGCTGGAATACGCCCCCGACCTTCATATCGGCGAGGTCGTTATCCGCCAGCTGAAAGTTTGTTTCCGTATAGCGGGAGATCTCCGAGAGGACGAACCCCAATCGCTCGCCAGAGAAATCCAGCTTCTCATACCGCCACGTCGCGCGCTGTTCCAGCTTCGCAACAGGAATTGGTTCAATTTTCGTTCCAGCATTCGGGGTGGTAATGGATTCTTGGCCAGCTACTATCACGGCTTCTGGTTTGATCGCCTTCACTTCGCCCGTCGCTTTGCGGCCGCCTGGCCAATTCGCAACGCCGCTTTTCGGCAGCAAGCGAACCGATCCTTCGAGCACGGCGACGACTGTCGACATCCCATCATAGCGCACGCTGAAGACCGTGCCGATGGCCTGCACAGCGCGATCGCCAGCATACACGGTGAACGGCCGTTCCGCATCGGCCGCAACCTGGAACAGTGCTTCGCCTTCCTCCAGCAGCACTTCGCGCGCGTGCTCCCGTATCGAGACTTCAACCCTGGAGAAGGAGTTAACCGAGACAAGAGACCCGTCCGGCAGCTTAGCGCTGTCGGTTTCGCCGCGCCCGGTGGCGATGACGACCGATGCATTTTCGCCGAACGGCCTGTTTACGCGGTCTGAAAATAGCAGGAAAGCGAAAACCGCAGCCATCGCCAGACACGCCGCCGTCACGCGGAGCCCAACGCCCCGTCGCCACGGACGCACAAAATTTCGATGGTCGCGCCGCGCTTTGTCGAAATACAGCGCCAAGCCCGCCAACCTTTCGGAATCGGCCCATGCGCGTGCGCACTGACGTAAAGCGATCCTGTGGGAAGGGCTTCTGGAAATCCATTCGCCTAAAGCCGCACGGTCCTGTTGCGACATAGGTCCGGATTCAATCTGCGCAATCCAGGCCGCCGCTTCGGAAACGACTTGCTCGTCGCTACTGATCGTCTTATTCAGGGGCACCGTTCCTGCCGCCACCTTGAACCGCTTTCCATTTGACAAGCGAAGATTCTGATGCGTCCCTCGCCATCCGGAGCTTAACCAAACGCTTCAAACTCGCTGCGACGTGTTTTTCAACCGTGCTGGGAGATATCCCAAGTTGAGAGGAGATTTCACGCATCGAATATCCGTAAACCTTCTTGAGTATAAACACTTTCCTGCACTGTTCCGGCAGCCCGTTCACAGCCTCTGCAAACTCTCGCCATCTTTCCCGGTCGTCAATCTCAGTCTCGAGAGAGACGCCACTAGTGAAGTCTTCACCGCCGCACAAATCCTCTATATATTGGAGTGTTGCCTTGGATCTTTTCGTCGCGTTGGAAAGAAGCACGTTCCTCGCCACGCCGTAGAGAAAGGCTTTCGGCTGTTCGATCTCGTTTTGTTCAGCCGCACGCAGCGCTCTTAGAATGACCTCTTGCGTTAAGTCGTCCGCATCGACGGCAGAGCGCAGTCTTCGGCGAAAGAACGACCAAATTCTCCGCTCAGCCGCGACGATGGCTGCATGTAATTCTTTTCGGCCGTTTTTTGCCATCTTCGTAAGCCCCTGTCGTCTTGGGAGCGACTCGCGAGTTCTAGCGCGTTAAACCGCGAGCCTCCGCTGCTTATTCGTTCATTTAGTATCGCCCTCATACAGTAGACCTCGCCAACCAGCGCCGCAAGACTAGCGCCGCCGCTCCGAAGACTTGCCTTGTTGGCCGCAAGCCGGTCAGCCCTGCTTCGCCCCGCTCGCCACACGACATCGAGGCGCCGGCCTACGCGTTGCACGCCGAATGAAAATCCCGTCATGCGCCGCCACTACGGAGCGACGGGAGACGGTCGGACCGTGTCACCGAGCCTAATCGGTGTAGCCGTGCAGATGCATTCGATCCATGGCCGGCAAAACCGTCACGAACACCGTCGCTTCTCAGAGCTGATCTCCTCAAGCGCGCCGAAGAAGCAGCGCTCGCCGTCGCGGCGCTCGTCAGGACCGTTTTCATTCAGGAGAGCGTCGAGGCAGCAAGGGTGCGCCGTCCGCCGACAGTCTCAGAGAGCTTTTTCCCGCCGTCACCGAGCAGATGCATGTATAACGTTCAGAACCCGCTGCTTTGATCCTTATTGCGTAGACGCCCCTGATCGGCACCGTGTTATTTGTGTGAGACGCGGTCCCTGGAGAAAAGCGCCGAGTTCCAATTTATCGGCTCGGGCGAGATGAATGCTGGTCGCAAGCGTCCGCCGGCACCACCGAGAGTCAACTCTGTATGAATCGTTGGCCGATGCTGGAGCCAATGTTCGTATTTCGGGATTTCTCGATGCAACGGCGCTGCCCGCTTGAAATTGCGTCATAAATCTGTATCAAGACAATAAATGAGCAGACGTTTCAGAGCCGTTTGCAGCTTGCGTTTTTCACCCTGCGACATTTTGAAATGCGGCGAAATTGTCCTGGAAAGAGCGGTTCCCAGAATGACGCTCAATACAAGCTGGGCCTGGACAGGATCGTAATCCTTCCGCCGCCAGGCCTTGAGCGGTTCCCGCAATCGCCGGTCGAGATATTGCTCCGTCAAATGCGCGGCTTTCTGCGACGTGGCGGACTGCAGCATCATCAGAAATGATTGAAGCTTGGCCCCGTCTTTGGGCTCGACAAGGATCCCTGCGGCGCGCTCGCTGAATTCCTCGGGCGTTCCATTGAACAGGTCCATGTCTTCGGCGCCCGTTTCGAGCGCTTCGGCGAAGAGACGTTCCTTTGAGCCGAAATACCTGATCACCAAAGCCGGATCGATTCCGGCGGCCATCCCGATGTCGCGAACGCCCACATCGTCATAACTGTCGGCGGCGAAAAGCGCCCGGGCGGCGGCGAGGATGGCGTCGCGCGTGCGTTCCGCCTTGCGCGAGCGTGTCGGTTGGACGGCGCTGTTCATCATTCCTTCAGATCGGGACCCTATTTTGTCATCGGCTGTTGACAATTCACTTGGCGCAGCGCTAGTGAATTGTCAACAGCGGTTGACATATGTTGCGTCGCAACGGAGGAAAGAGATTGACTGGAAGAACGCGCGCGCAGCTTGCCAGATGCCTTGCGGCGTCCGCCTTCGGCGTCCTGGCGTCAGGATGCGGAAACGGCGTAGGAGAAGGTCCGCCGCCTGCGCCGGAAGTCGTGGTCGAGAAGCCGCAGGAGCAAGCCGTCACAGACTGGCTCCGCTATACGGGGCGGTTCGAAGCCATCGAGGCCGTCGACATTCGCGCCCGCGTCAGCGGTTATCTGCAGGGCGTGCATTTCGAGGACGGGGACGAAGTCGAAAAGGGAGACCTGCTTTTCACGATCGACCCGCGTCCGTTCGAGGCGGCGCTCGCGGCCGCCGAAGGTGCCCTGGCGCAAGCCCGCTCGACTCTGAGCCAATCGCGCAAGGAACGGGCGCGCGCAGACGAGCTGATCGATATTGGCGGCGTTTCGCGGGAGGAACTGGACGCGCTCGTGGCGGCGGAAGCGAGAGCGGCCGCGGCGGTGAAAACGGCCGAAGCCAACCTTCGTGCGGCGCGGCTCGATCTGGAGTTCGCGGAAGTTCGCGCGCCGATCGCCGGTCGTCTTTCCGAGCGTCGGATCGATCCTGGCAATCTGATCGCCGGCGGCGGCGCCGGCGCTGACATTCTGACGACGATCGTTTCTTACGACCCGATTCACTTTGCTTTCGACGCTTCGGAAGCGGATGTCCTCAATTATTTGCAAGGCCGCAAAAGAAGCGGCGCGGCGGAAATCGAGATCAAGCTGCTTGGCGAAACGGCGTTTTCCCGAAAGGGACGGGTCACGTTCGCCGATAACCGTATCGATCCTCGAGCGGGGACGCTCAGACTGCGCGCTGTTATAGACAATCCCGATGGCGTGCTGCAGCCGGGCATGTTCGGCGAAGCGCGCGTGAACGCGTTCGAACCATATGAAGCGTTAACGGTGCCTGAAACGGCTATCGTTACGGACGCGTCGCGGCGATTGGTCTTTATCGTCGGCGCAGACAACAAGGTTGAAACGCGCTCGGTGGAGCTGGGCCCCGTGATCGGCGACCGGCGCGTGATCCGATCGGGTCTCCACAGCCAAGATCGCGTGATCGTCGCCGGCCTTCAAAGGGCGCGGCCGGGCGCGCCGGTACAGCCGGCCGCGACGGATGACGACGCCCCGTCCCGACTGGCGGCGGATGGAGAGGCCCAAGAGTGAACATTTCCCGGTTCTTCATCGATCGACCGATTTTCGCGCTGGTCATCTCCGTCGTGATCGTGTTGTTGGGGCTGTTTTCCTATCCCCAATTACCCCTGTCCCAGTATCCCGAGATTGCGCCCCCGACGATTCGCGTCCAGGCGTCCTATCCCGGGGCGTCGGCCGAAGATGTGGCGCAGCAGGTCGTCGCGCCGCTCGAACAGGAGATCAACGGCGTCGAGGGGATGCTTTACATGTCGTCGTCGTCGTCGAATGACGGCAGCGCGCAGATCACGATCACTTTCCAGCCTGGAACCGACCTCGACGCCGCGCAGGTGCTCGTCCAGAATCGGGTCAATCGCGCCGAGCCGCGATTGCCTGGCCAGGCGCGCCAGATCGGGGTCGCGGTCGACAAGGCCTCCACGGACTTTCTTCTAATCGCGGCGCTGAAGTCGGACGATCCGAGCATCGATGTCGATTATCTCGGCAATTATGCGAATTCGTTTCTGCGCGACCGGTTTCTGCGGATCGCCGGCGTTGGGGACATACGCGTATTCGGGGGCGGCAATTACGCCATGCGTATCTGGATCAATCCCGAACGCGCCGCCATGCGCGGACTGAACGCCGCCGACATTACGAACGCGCTTGCAGCGCAGAACGTCCAGGCCGCGGCAGGCGCAGTCGGCCGTCCGCCCTTTGGCGGCAGCGCGCCGGCGTTCGAGATCCCTGTCCAGGTGCAGGGGCGACTGAAAACTCCCGAAGAATTCGGCGACATCGTCATTCGCAGGGCCGACGACGGAACGGTCACCAGGCTCAGCGACGTCGCCCGCATCGAGCTTGGATCCGAGGATTATAGCATTCGCGGCTATTTCGACGACCAGCGCGGCGTGGCGCTCGCCTTCATTGCGCAGCCCGGCGCCAATGCTCTCGAGACGACGGACCAAATTCTTTCGGAACTTGAAGACGCCGCACGTTTCTTCCCCGCCGGCGTTGAATATTCGATCGCCTACAATCCAACGGAATATGTCAAAGCCTCCGTCGAAGCCGTGCAGCATACGTTGTTCGAAGCGATCCTCCTGGTCGTGCTCGTCATCGTGGTTTTCCTGCAAACCTGGCGTGCGGCGGTCATCCCCATCATCGCCATCCCCGTCGCGCTGATCGGCGTCTTTGCCGTTCAACTCGCGCTTGGCTTCTCCATTAATTCTCTGTCGCTGTTCGCGCTTGTGCTCGCCGTCGGCATCGTCGTCGACGACGCCATCGTCGTCGTCGAAAACGTAGAGCGCAATATCGGGCGCGGCCTGTCGCCGCGCGAGGCGGCGTACAGGTCGATGGAGGAAGTGTCCGGCGCGCTGATCGCGATCGGCCTCGTCCTCGTCTCGGTGTTCGTCCCGACCGCCTTCACGCCCGGCGTTCCCGGGATCTTCTATCGGCAGTTCGCGGTCGCCGTGGCGTCGGCTTCGGTCATATCGCTGATCGTCTCGCTGACCCTGTCGCCGGCGCTCGCGGCGATCCTGTTGAAACCGCACCGCACGCAGGAAGAGCGCATGCGACCGGGCCTGCTTGCGCCGCTCCGCTTCGCGGCGGACAAGTTTAACCGGGGATTCGACTGGGTCTCGGAAAATTACGGCCGCCTCACTGCTCGCCTCGTGCGATCGCTGGTGATGATCGGGATCGTTTATGCCGGCTTGATCGGGTTGACGGCGTGGCGGCTGTCGGCGACGCCGACCGGATTCATTCCCGAACAGGATCAGGGCGTTCTCATCAGCGCCGTGCAACTTCCGCCCGGCGCATCGCTTGAGCGAACGGATGAGATTATGGAACGCGTTCGCGCGCTCTTTAGAGAAACCGAGGGCATAGCGGGCGTGTCTGCGTTTACCGGCCTTGACGGAACGTCTTTTACGCCGGCTGCGAATGCCGGCCTCCTGTTCATTCGCCTTTCGGACTACGACGAACGCCGCGCGGGCAGCGGCCTTGAAGCGCCAAAGCTCGTGCAGACGATGGCCGCAAAATTTCGCGAACGCGTGCCTGAAGCCAGCGTCTTCGTGCTCTCGCCGCCGGCGGTGCGCGGGCTAGGCCGCGGCAGCGGCTTCAAGATGATGATCGAAGCGCGCGAGGGCCAGGAATACGCAGCGCTTGCCGGCGCGACCGGCGCAATGATGGGCGCGGCGCAGGGCGAACCCGAGGTGCAGCAGGTGTTCTCGGTTTTCAATACGGATGCGCCTCGGCTCCGCGTGGATGTGGACCGCACCAGGGCGAAAATGCTTGGGATCGAGCCGCAGCTCGTTTTCGACACGCTGGGCACATATCTCGGCTCGAATTATGTAAATGACTTTAACTATCTCGGCCGCACCTACCGCGTCACCGCCCAGGCGGAATCCGAATTCCGGGATACTCTCGAGGACATCGGCAATTTGAAAATGCGCTCGGCAGCGGGCATGATGACGCCGATTTCCTCGATCGCCACGTTGGCGAACGAATCGTCCGCCACGCGCGTGGTCCGGTACAATTTGTTTCCGGCGGCCGAGCTGCAGGGGCAGCCGGCCCCGGGCGTGTCAACGGGCGAGGCGCTCCATGCGATGGAGCAGCTTGCGGATCGAACGCTGCCGGACGGCTTCGCGTATGAATGGACGGAAATCGCGTTTCTCGAAAAGGCGGCTTCCGGATCGAGCCTGACCGTATTCACGCTCGCGGTGGTTTTTGTGTTCCTTGTTCTCGCCGCGCTTTATGAGGCCTTTACGCTTCCCGTCGCTGTGATCCTGATCGTGCCGATGTGCGTCCTCGCCGCCATGATCGGCGTTAATTTGCGCGGCATGGACAACAATATTCTCACGCAGGTTGGCCTTATCGTTCTGATCGCGCTTGCCGCCAAGAACGCCATCCTCATCGTCGAATTCGCCAAGCAGGCGGAGGACCAGAGACGGATGTCTCCGCGCGAAGCGGCGATCGACGCGGCGCGCATTCGATTGCGGCCGATTCTGATGACGTCGTTCGCCTTCATTTTCGGTGTTCTCCCCCTCGCGACGGCGACGGGCGCCGGCGCGGAAATGCGCCAGGCGCTGGGGGTCGCCGTGTTCTCAGGCATGATCGGCGTGACGTTTTTCGGTCTGATTTTTACCCCGCCCTTTTATGTGATGATGCGCAGGCTGTCCTCGCGCCTTCCGAAATGGGCTGAGGTTGAAAGCGATGCGTCCGACGCCGGAGGGGGCGCAAGAAAAGCGCCGGCGGAGTGATTCTCGATGTTAGTGAACGATCTTAGAACCGTCGTCCCCGCCGTCATCGCCGTCTTCCTTGCCGGGTGCGTATCGAAGCCGGCGCCGCACGCGCTGACCCCTCCCGACGGCGCGGGCGGAGCTTTCGCCAACGTCTCTAAAGCACCCGTGTCTACTGAGGAGTCTCCAACTGCATGGTGGCGGCTCTTCGATGATCCCGCTCTTGACGAACTGATTGCAGACGCAATCGCCGAAAACAATGACCTCAAAGCCGCCGCGGCGAACCTCAAAAGCGTGCGAGCAGCCTTGAACGCCGAACGCGCTGTGTTGTTTCCGGCGACAACAGTCTCCGCAGGCGCCGATTATGCGCGCCTAGGAGGCGGCGCCGCCGGGCCGCTTAGCTCGGTGGATGACGACTTTGTCTATTCGACGGGCTTTGACCTGTCTTACGAACTCGATCTCTTCGGCCGGGTGCGGAATATTGTGGCCGCCGCGCGCGCCGATTTGGGCGCGGCGGAAGCAGCGCTGAACGATCTTGCCGTGATCGTTGCTGCGGAGACGGCGCGCGCCTATGCGGAATTTTGCGCCGCAGAGGTTCAGATTGGCGTCGCCGAGGAATCGGCGGCCTTGCAGGAAGAAACTTTCAAACTGACGCAACGTCTGCTCGATGCGGGCCGGGCGACGCGTCTCGATGTCGCGCGCGCGCAGTCGGCGCTGGAGACGACGCGCGCGTCAATCCCGCCGCTGCGCGCCGCCGGCGAGAGCGCCGTTTTCCGCCTCGCTACGTTGACAGGACGAACGCCAAAGACAATGCTTTCGACGATCGGGGCGTGCGACGCGATCCCGGCGGTGACCCGCGAAATTCCCGTCGGCGACGGATACGCCCTGCTGGCGCGCCGTCCCGACGTGCGACGGGCGGAGCACATATTAGCGTCGGCGACGGCGAGAGTCGGTGCAGCCCGCGCCGACCTGTTCCCGCAGGTCACGCTCGGCGGCTCCGTCACCTCGTCCGCGCTTGAAGTGTCAAACATCGGGTCGGACGACTCGATCCAGTTTTCGGTGGGCCCGCTGATCACCTGGAGCTTTCCGAACATCGCGGTCGCAAAGGCGCGGCTGAGCGGCGCGAAGGCGGACGCCGAAGCCGCGCTCGCGAGCTACAATCAGACCGTGCTTACCGCGTTGGAAGAGACAGAGACCGCCTTATCGCGACTCGGTCGGGCGTTGGAACGCGCCGCGTCCCTCGAGCGGGCGCGCGACGCCGCTGCCGAGGCCGCCGAACTCGCCTTGGCGCGGTACCGCGCCGGCAGGGACCCGTTTCTGACCGTCCTTGACGCGGACCGCACGCTCGCCGAAAGCGAAGCCGCGCTTGCGCAAGCGCGCGCCGCCGCTGCAAACGCTCAGGTGGACGTGTTCCGTGCTCTCGGGGGCGGCTGGCAGGCGCTATGGCAAAATGCCGGCTAGGCTTCTTGCGCATGGAAGTTCTGGCACACTTCGTTCTACGCCCGCTGAGTGGGCGATCTCGCTAAGGCATGCGAAGGACGCCGCCCGATGAAGTTTGCGGCCACCAGAATCGCCGTGCAACTGCTTGCCGATCGCAGGATTGCCACTGCAGGAGGAAAAGCGAGAGCCAGATGCTGTGCAATCCAAAAAAAAAGGCGGCCCGCAGGCCACTACTGTCCGGTTTAGCATAATTCGAGTGTGAGCTGTTTGCTTTGGAGGTCTGTCGCTTTTGGCGATGGGGGCGCTGTGAGGACGTCGATGGATTTGCGGCTCATGAGGTTGAGGCGGACGAGCCGCGTGAAGGATTGCGGACGGACGGCGCATTGCGTGGCCTTGCGCGCCGCATGCAGGATGAGATATGCGATCAGCGCCACATAGATTTGCGTGCGGACGGCGTTCTCGTTGACGCCGAAGAACCGCTTGATCTTCAGGTTCTGCTTGATCCATTTGAAGAAGAGTTCGATGTCCCATCGCCGCTTGTAAAGCGCGGCGATTTCTTCGGCGCTCGCATCGAGATCGTTTGTGAAGAGACGCAGGATCTTGCCGCTTTCAATACGCACACGGATTTCCCGAACAGGATCCTGAAAGGCGCATTTGCGCGATGGCAGGGAGTATCCCGTCAGATGGCCGATGGCGTCGGAAAGAATGGCCGAGCCTTCTTTGGTCGGCAGCGCCTCGATAGGCCGGAAGGGCGTGTTGCGCCGGTAGCGCGTGACGATCCGGCATCCTTGCGCGTCGAGATCGGCCCACTATTGATAGCAGAAATAGCCCATATCAAAGACATAAGTCGCGCCTGGCTCAATATCGAGCCTCTGGGCGACCGTGATGTCGTTGACATTGTCCGGCGTCACGACCGCCTTCACCGGCAGGCGTTCATGCGGATCGTAGACCATGTGAATTTTGACCGCACAGAAATCATCGGAGAACCGCGCCCAGTCGCTGCTCAGGTTCGACAGGCGAACTTTCGTCGCATCGAGCAGCCGAACCGTATCGGCAAGACGCCGCCGCGCGCCGCGCCCCGCGATCGCCGCCATGGCTTCGAAAACCCGCTGGTAGACTTCAAAGGGACGGCGCGCATTAGCGTCCGACAGCGTCGAACGCGCAACCGGCTTGCTCCCCAGATGATAGAGCCGCGCCGCGGAGCTCGATAAGCCTTCGGTCGCGCCGCGCAAGGAATCAGCGCCGGAAAGCTGGCTGAAAAGCAGCGCGAGAAACTGGTCCTTCGTGCGCAAGCGCCGCATCCGGTAATCGGCCCCGTATTCCTCGACCGCGCCCTCAAACACACGCCACGGTATGCCCTTGGCCAGCTGGTGAAACATGCTATTCTCGTGCCGCATGACATTGATCTCCGTTCGTGTCCAAAACGCCGCGAAACGTTCGGAATCGAATAGAATCAATGTCGTGCGCCAAGTCCACCAATCTTAACCGGACAGCAGTGGCCCGCAGGCCGCCTTTTCAGTCTGCGGACAATTCCGCTTAGAACTTCTTGCGGATGGTGACGCCGTAGGTCCGCGGCTCGTTGAGGTAGCCGGTAAAGCTGCCCTGCTGCGCGGTCGTCGGGAAGGATTGGATGAGATACTTGTCGTTGAGCGCGTTACGCATCCAGCCCTGGATCTCAAAGCCGTTCTCCCAGTTGAAGCCGAGCGAAAGGTTCAACTGCTCGACATTGCGAGAGGAAATCGCGGCTGGAACGTTTTCGACGGTGGCGACGTCGGACTGAATGTCCGCTTCGCCGCGCAGATACATCTCAAGCGTTTCCGTCAGCGGCTGGGTGTACGTCAACGACAGCGCCGCGCTCCATTTTGAAATCCCCGCCGGGCGCAGGCCCGATGCGTCGAAGGTCGACGCGCCCGGGACAAGGCAGGCCGCCGGTGCCGCGCCGACAAAGGACGCGCAGGGCGCATTCGGAAACGAATCATATTCCGGATCGAGATAGGTGAGGCCGGCCGTCGCGACCAGCTGCTCCCATGGCTGCCAGAGCGATTCGACTTCGAAGCCGCGTGCCGACTGCTCGCCGGCGTTGGCGAGCACGAAGCCCGTGCCGATGAAGATGTTCGACTGGAACCCCTCTATCGTCTGGTCGAAGACCGCGAAGTTAATATACCCCTGATCGAACTTCGCTTTGAAGCCGACTTCATAAAGCGTCACGTCCTCTGGTCCCGCGGCGCGGCCAAGGCCGGTCACCGGATCGGGCGGCGAGGAGTCGGAGGAGAGGTTGACCGCCGCCGCCTTCCAGCCCTTCGAATAGGTGAAATAGGCGTTCAGCCAGTCGCTGACGTCGTAGGCTGCGCGCAGCGTGTAGGTGACTTTGTCGTCTTCGAACACGCCGCTCTCGTTCGCGTTCGGGAAGTTGACCTGCGGGTCGAAAAACTGCAGCGGGGCGAGGCCGAGCACCGAGTTGCAGGGAGCGGACGGCGGCGTCGTGCAGGCCGTCGTCGAAATCGCCGTCGCCGCGGCAACCGCGCCGGCGAACGCCGGATTGCCGAGGTTCGCCGGCGTCGGCGGCAGGCCCGTGATCGTCTGGAAGGCGCCGGCGAATCCGACCTGCACAAGATCGATATTGGACAGCGCGTCGGTCAGCAGACTGTCGCCGATGACTTCTTTCTTGTCATAAAGGTAGGCGACGCCGCCGGAGAGCGTCAGCCGGTCAGTCAGGTGGAAATCGAGTTGCCCGAACACGGAGTAGGAGCGATCGTCCAACCGGTAATCGCCGAATACGCCGGTGCCGGACTGGAAGAAAGTTCCAGCCGGAAACATGAGGGCGGCTTCGAACGCGCCGAGCGCGCCTGGCGCGCCGAGCAGGGCCGTCAGGCCGTCGGTGTAGCCGCGGGCGTCCGCGCCGAAAATAACGTCGCGCGAGGAGTTTACTTTCTCGTCGAAGAAGAACCCGCCAATGAGCCAGTCGACAGTGTTGTCGCCTGTCGACGCCAGCCGGATCTCCTGCGTGAAGGTTTTGAATTCGCGATCCTGCGGATTGGTGATGATCGCCGCGCCGGAAAAGTCCGCGTCGGTCTCCGAGAAGTCCGACTGTTCGCGATAGGCGGTGATGGAGGTCAGCGCGGCGCCGCCGAGATCCCAGTCCATCTGACCGGAGATGCCCTTGCCGGTGAGGCGGTTTTCTACGCGCGCGTCATAGGCGACACTGAAGTCGCGGTCGGCGGAACTGTCGATCACGCGGCCGAGGCCAACCGGCGGCGGCGCGCCGATCGCGAACGTCGTCGCCGGTCCGTTGAAGATCTGGATGGCGCCGCAGCAGACTTCATCAATCTTGTTGTAGTCGCCGATGACTCGGAAAGTCACATTTTCGGTCGGCTCGAACAGGAGATCGGCGCGGACCGACCAGCGATCGCGCTCATTGATGTCGGAGCCGTCGATGACATTCGTATAGAAGCCTTCGCGGTTATTGGTGCTGCCGGAAATGCGGAAAGCGAGGTTTTCCGAAATCGGTCCGGTCAGCGAGCCCTTGAAAATGACCTCGTCGAAGCGGCCATAGCTCGCTTCGACATTGCCTCCCCATTCGAACTCAGGCCGCTTCGTCGTGATCGAAATAGCGCCAGCGGACACGTTCTTGCCGAACAGCGTCGATTGCGGGCCGCGCAGAATTTCGACGCGCTCCAGCACAGGCAGGTCGAGAATCGCCGCCGCCGAGCGCGAGCGATACACGCCGTCGATGAACACGCCGACCGAGCTTTCGATGCCCGGGTTGTTCGCGCCGTTGCCGAAGCCGCGAATGGTGAAGTTCGTCTGCGATGAATTCTGCAGCTGGCTGATGCGCAACGACGGCACCATAGTTTGCAGGTCGAAGAGGTCCTGCACGTTCGACTGCTCGATCGAGCGATCGTCGACGACGCTGACGGCGATCGGCACTTCCTGCAGCGTCTGTTCGCGCTTGGTCGCGGTGACGATAATCTCATCTGATTGTGCATAACTTGGCGCTATTATAGAAAACACGCCGGTGGCGGCTCCACCCATGAGTTGGCTGATGGTCTTTAAGTATGTGCGCTCTTTGCCTGATGGTTTCATTTCCGCCCCTTTCGCCTCTGTTAATGCGCATAGCCTTGCTCGGCCGATGTCGCCTGATTGAGCGTTTCTCCGCTTCGAGAATGGCCTTCGAGCCTCTAAATTCCAACCAGAAATAATCTCGATCTTTGCGATAGTCCGCATGCTGTGGACAATTTGACACATGTCTCTTTTCTCCTTGTTCCAATGTTGCGATCAACATCACAATTGACGCCCGAAATTAGGCGGCGCGCCGTCCCGAAGGGGTTCCGGGACGACGCGCCTAGCGCCTATTCAAAATCAGGGAGATTAGGCGCTATTTCGATTGACGTTCACAATGAAAGTCCAACAGAGAACTCGGTTCGCATTCGGTCATGGCGAAAAGATGCCCCCGGGATGTTGCTCCCGGGGGCTAGTTGGGCGCTCACCAGGGAGGTTGCTGCGCCGTTTGTTATGCAAGAATGAGCAGGCCGCTTTCGCGACTGGCGTGTCTTCGTTGTCCTGCCACGCCACGCAGTCAACGAAGATAAGGCGGCGGCCGGCTTTAGCGATGCGCGCTCTGGCGAAGATCGGCGCCAGTTTAACCGATTTCAGGTAGTCGATATTGATGTTGATTGCGCTGGCGTTTGTCTCGGAGCCAAGGGCGCGCTTCAATTCATGCAGCGCGGCGAGCTCCAGAAATGTCGAGACGACCCCGCCATGGAGCGCCTTGATCAGCGGATTGCCGACATGGGCGTCGCCCGGCGTCATCGAGTATAGGCGCCCGTCTCCGGTTTCGATGGCTTCAAAAGAGAGCCAATGGCGGAGCGGCGAGTCGATGAAACGCGTCATGCGTGAGGCCCTTCCGCTATCCGGGCGAAATCGGGCCCGCCGCTGCCGATCATGAACGCGCCGGCCGCGCTGGCAAGCGGCCTTCCATCATAATCGACAATTTGCCCGCGTGTTCTTGCAATATTGCCGTTGATGGCGAAACACTCAGCGCTGCAAATGACTTTGGCGCCGATTTCAATCGGCCGAAGATAATCCGTTTTCAGATTGATCGTGGCGATAGCTTGCGGCCTTTGAATTTTGGCGAAGACCGAAAAGCCGAACACCGTATCGAGGATAATCGTGTAAGCGCCGGGATGCGCGCAGCCCCCCTCCCCCTCGCACGAAAAAAAAGCCGGTATCGTCGCGAAGACGCAAACCTCGTCTGCAGCGATCTTGCTCGGTTCCATATCCAAGGCCGCAAATAACTGGTGGCTCCCGGAGAAGAACGATTTCATTAAATCCGCCCAGGGCGGCGCGTCGCTGGAATTGCTCGGCGACATTCGCGGTTGCCGGATGTTCATCGTCATCCTTTACTCTTGGCGATTTTGCGCTGGACGCGATGCAAGGGGTCGACGCCGCCGAAAGAATTCGCGGCAGGCGCCGCGCCGAGTTCGACAAGGTTGGACTTTGCAATCGTCAGCGTCTCGATGAAGTCCTCGACGCGCTTGGCGGAAAGACCTTTGAAAGCGTCCTTGTACAGATTGTTCGCCGCCGTCCGCATGTCCTCAATCATGGGAAAGATCTTATCCGTGAGGTAAACAAGATTGGCGCGGCGGTCGCCGGGCGCAGGGGCGCGGCGAACCCAGCCGCTTTCTTCGAGGCGGTCGACGAGCCGGCCCAGCGGCGCCGGCTCCATATCCAGCTCGTCGGCGAGCGCCCGCTGGGTGCGCCCGTCATTGCGGTAAAGGTGAGCGATCACGAACCATTGTGCGCGGGTCAGACCTATGTGTTTGACCCGGCGATCGAATTCGCGCCGGAGAAGGCGGGCAACATCGTTAACCAGGTAGCCCGGATTGCGCTCGATCCGGTTGTCTCTTTTCTCCATCTTCCCGCGACCGCCTATTGTGCTTGCCAAGATTAATATATACTAAGTTATTAAGTCTTAGTATAGCAAATTTTTCACCGGCGAAAGCGGGGTAGAATGCGTGCGCATATTCGATCTGGGTCCGGTTGGAAGATGAACGCGGCGGCGCTTCTCGCCGCATTCATCGCCATTGCGGGGTGCAGTTCCGGCGCGGGTGAGGAATCCGCGGCGGCGCCGGCGCATGGCTTATCCGATGAAGGGGCTGTGGCTGTGAAGTCGGTCAAGATCGTCAAACCGAAGCCGGTGACGGTCAGGAATACGGTTATTGCGACAGGTTCAATCGGCTCAAAACAAACCAGCAATATTGGTCCTCTCGTCGAGGGCGTTGTAGAATCGATCTTCGCCAATGTCGGCGATCGCGTGGCGAAAGGCGATCCGCTTTTTCAGACGCGTCCCGTGATATATGAGCGCCGCGTCGAGGAAGCGAAAGCGGCGCTGGAACTTGCTGTCGCCCGGCGCAAGAACGCCGAACGCGTTCTCGAAAGAACCGAAAAGCTGCGCGCCGAAGGCTTTGCGGCGGAGGCGCGTCTCGACGACGCCAGAACCGCCTATGACGTTGCAAAAGCTGAAGTTGCACGCGCGGCCGCGGCGTTGAAAACCGCAGAGCGTCAGCTTGAGGATACGATGGTTCGCGCCCCTTATGACGGCGTCATCACCAAAAGGTTTAATGACGAGGGCGTCTATCTTTCCAATGTGTTTCGCGGCGGGGCGGAAAGCACGGTCCTGCAAATTCAGGAAAACCACATCGTCGTCGCCGTCGTTTATGCGCCGGAGCAGCATCTGGGTTCGCTGAAACTCAATCAGAAAGCCCTCGTCTATGTCGAGTCGCAGCCCGAACCGCGAGAGTCCTACGTCCTGGTATTGAGCGACATGCTCGATGTCGGCGCGCGGACGGTTGAACTGCGTCTGCCGATCGACAATTCGGATTATTCCCTGAAATCAGGCCAGTTCGCCCGCGCTGAAATATTCACGGATGAGGTACAGGTGCTGTCAGTCCCGGCGGGCGCCCTCCTTCAGGATCAGGCTGGGGCTTATGTCCTCACTCTAAAGAACGGACGCGTCGAAAAAAGACTTGTCGTCGCCGAGAAGCGGCCTGATGGAACGACGGTTGTGCGTGAAGGGCTCGACGCCGGCGATGACGTCATTGTTCCGAATGGCGAGCCGATCGCCGTCGGCGACCCCGTTGCGCCCGAGGCCGCCTGATGTGGCTCGTCGACCTTTCAATCAAGCGCCCGGTCCTCGCCGTGATGATGATCGGCGCCCTCGTCGTGCTCGGCTGGATTTCGATGGGCCGGCTTGGCGTCGATCTCTTTCCCGATGTTGAGTTTCCCTATGTCGCAGTAACGACGACGCTCGAAGGCGCGAGCCCCGACACGATGGAAACTGAAGTTTCCGATGTGATCGAGGAAAGCGTCAACACGATCTCCGGGATCAAACAGCTTCGTTCGACGAGCGCGGACGGTCTCTCTCAAGTCTTCATCGAATTCGAGCTCGAGGAAAATGTCGATGTGAAGGCGCAGGATGTACGCGACAAGGTCAACATCGCGCGCCGCGACCTTCCCGAAGACATCGATCCGCCGGTGATTGAAAAGGTCGATCCGGACGCCGCCCCGATCATGTCCGTCATGATCGCCGCTGACGCGCCGATCGGCGACATCACCACCTATGCAGACGAAGTCGTCAAGGAGGCCGTCCAGCGGCTGCCCGGGGTCGGGTCGGTGACAATCGTCGGGGGGCGTCTTCGCGAAATCCGCATATGGCTCGACGCCGACAAGATGCGCGCGTTTGGCGTGACGGCCGAAGACATTGTGCGCGCCGTCAGGTCCGAACACGCCGAAGTGCCCGGCGGGCGTCTCGAAACCGGGGGCGGCGCGCGCGAATTCGGCACCAAGACGGTGTCGGAAGCGGCGACGCCGCGGGAATTTGAAGATCTTGTCGTGGCGTTCCGCGACAGCGGCGCGCCGACCCGGATCGGCGACGTGGCGCGGGTCGAGGACGGTCTTGAGGATGAGCGGAGCTATGCTGAGTTCAACGCCCGTCCGGGCGTCTCGCTCGATGTTCGCCGGCAGTCCGGTCGCAACACGCTTGAGGTCGCCGAAGCCGTTTATGCGGAGATCGAGCGGCTTAAAGCGGTCGCGCCCGAGGGATATGAACTCGTTGTCGCCCGCGATGTGAGCCGTTTTATTGAATCGTCTGTTGAGGACGTGACCCATGAGCTCGAGATTGCGATCGTTCTCGTCGTTATTGTCACGTTCTTCTTTCTCCTGAGCTGGCGCGCCACGCTGATGGTCGCCATCGCCATTCCAACATCGCTGATCTCGGCATTCTTCGCCTTCGAGGTCTTCGACTTCACCATCAACATGCTGACATTGCTGGCGCTCACCGTGACCATCGGATTGCTGGTCGACGACGCCATCGTCGTCGTTGAAAGCGTTCAGCGCGATATCGACGCCGGCGTCGAGCCCGCGAAAGCGGCGCGACAGGGCACTGAACGCGTCGCGCTCGCCGTGCTTGCCGGCACTTTCGCAACGCTCGCTGTCTTCGTGCCGATCGCTTTTATGGAAGGCGTTGTCGGGCGCTTTTTTCTTCAGTACGGCCTGGCGATCGTCTTCGCCGTCTCCGTTTCACTACTAGTGGCGCTGACCTTGACGCCGATGCTGGCGTCGCGGTTCCTGAGACCGGAGAGTCAACCTCCATTCCTGCGCCCGATCGAAAAGTTTCATCACCAGCTCGATCAGATTTACAGCCGGATTGTCGGGGCTGTCGTTCGCTGGCGATATGTCGCGCTGGCGGCCGCGATCGGTTCACTGTTCGTGGGCGGATTCTTCGCGTCAAAAGTGCCGAGCGGCTTCACCTCGAAGGCGGACCGAAGCGAATTTCTGGGATCCATAGAATTGCCGCTCGGATCAGGCATTGCCGAATCCAAAAAGGCGATCGCATTGGCGAATGAGGCGCTGCGCGGCGTTAAGCACATCGAGAACATTTTTTTGACCGCCGGCGCCGGAAGTCAGGGAAAAGCCAATGTCATCGATCTTTATGCGTCGATTACGCCCAAGCAGGAGCGGCGGATCGGGCAGTTTGAGGTGATGGACGCGGCGCGCCAGGCGTTAGTCGCGGCGGTTCCCGAGGCGAAGGAAATTACCGTCGCTGAAGTGCCGTGGATTTCCGGCGGCGGTGTTTCAACGGGCGACGTTGAACTGGTCGTGCGCGGCGACGCCATCCCGGAAATCGACGCTTATGTCAAAATGGTCATGTCGCTGATGCGTGAGACAAGCCTTTACTCCGACCTGCGTTCCAGCTTCGAGGAGGGGCGACCTGAGCTGCTAATTGACTTCAATCGAACGCGGGCCGGGGATCTGGGCGTTTCTGCGCGCACTCTGGCGACGACGGCGCGCACCGTGATCGGCGGTGTCGACGCCGGCTCCTTTGAGGAGGGCGGCAAACGATACGATGTTCGCGTTAGGCTTGAGGAGTCTCAACGCCAGGACCGTGATCAGCTCGAACTCATTCAGGTCAGGAATGAATCGGGACGATTGATCGACCTCGCCAGTGTAGCGTCAATGCGTTTCGCCAGCGGACCTTCGCAAATCGAACGACAGGACCGGGCGCGCAAAATTTCTATCCTGGCCAATACCGCGTCCGGCGTCGCGCTCGGGACGGCGACCGAGGCGCTTGAGGCGATCATCGCCGACAACCCGCCGCCCGCGAACATGCGGATCAGTTATGAAGGATCCGTCCGCCGGATGAACGAGTCGATTTCGGCCATCATGTTCGCTTTCGGACTCGCCATGATCGCGCTCTACATCGTTCTGGCGAGCCAGTTCAACTCCTTCGTTCAGCCGATCGTCATCATGCTGACGGCGCCGCTGTCGTTCTCCGGCGCTTTCGCGATGCTGTATTTCGGCGGCCAGGAAATGTCGCTCTTCGCCCAGATCGGCCTCATCGCGTTGATGGGCATCGTCATGAAAAACGGCATTCTGCTCGTCGACCGGGCGAACCAGTTGCGCGAAGAAGGCGCGGAGACGCGCGATGCTATCATCAAGGCCTGCCCCGAGCGCTTGCGGCCGGTTCTGATGACGGCGTTCGCCGCCATTTTCGGCATGATCCCGGTCGCGCTGTCCGGTTCCGACGGCGCGGAATGGAGGAACGGGCTTGGCTATCTGATTATTGGCGGGCTTTCGTCGTCGACGATTCTCACCCTGCTCGTTGTGCCCGCCGCCTATATGGTTCCCGGCGACCTCAATACTATCACGAAGCGGTTAATTGGCGTGCTGAAAGGCGCGTTTGCGGGCGGCTCGACTGCGCCTGACTCAGCGTCCCGGAAGCCTGCGGAGTAGGAAACGGTTATGCGGCGTAAATCTGGACAAGTTGGCATCGGCCGGAAGCTGATTGTTGGGATTCTTGCTGGCGCGCTTGCGGTTTGGGCCGCCGGGGGCGCCGCCGCCCAGACCCTCGAAGAGGCGCTGTCGCTCGCTTACGCCACAAATCCGGATATCGCCGCCGAGCGCGCGCAACTTGACGCGACCGAGGAAGGCGTCGCCCAAGCGCGAGCGCGCGGCCTGCCGCAGATTACGGCCGGCGCTGGCTATCAGAAAGTCGATAATACCCAATCCATCAATGGCGAGGTTTTCGGCGTCGGCGCCGGCGCGCGCGACTTCAAGCTCGATACGGCGACGGCGCAGGTCAGCGGCGAGCAGCAAATTTTTGCGGGTCTGCGAAACGTTAATGCGATCCGTCAGGCGAAAGCGCGCGCGCAGGCCGGCGGCGCGCAATTATCCCTCGTCGAGCAGGACGTGCTGGCGCGCGCAGCCACAGCCTATTTTGACGTGGTTCGCGATACGCTCGTGTTGAAAGCTACAGAAAACAACGTAATGGTTCTAGGAAAACAATTCGACGAAGCCGCTTTCCGCTTCGAGATCGGCGAAGTCACCAATACCGATGTGGCGCAAAGCGAAGCGCGCCTTGCGGCGGCGCGCGCGCGGATGACCAATGCGCAGGCGCAGTTGGCGATTAGCCGGGCGTCGTTCGCGGAACTCATCGGGCAAATGCCCGGGACTCTTGAAGAGACGCCGGCTTTGCCTGAAGCGCCAGCCACGCTTGATGATGCAATGGCGATCGCACGCGAGCTTTCGCCTGCCATCCTCCAGGCGCAATTGCGAGAGCAGGCCTCACGTCGCGGCGTCGCCATTGCAAAGGGCGCGTTTTCACCGACCGTGTCATTGACTGCCGGCTATCAATATGCCGAAGAGCCTTCGTCTTTCATTTCAGAAGATGAACAGTTCACTTACGGCGTGCGCATGACAGCGCCGATCTTTCTTGGCGGGCTCAATCTTTCTCGCGTTCGCGAGGCGCGCGCCGTCAATAGGGCGGACCGCCATCGCATTGCTGCCGCCGAACGGCAGGTTGAAGCGCGCGTGAGGGCCGGCTGGCAGCGACTCAACGCAGCGCGCGCGAACGTCGCGTCATCGCAAACTCAAGTGCGCGCCAATGCGCTGGCGCTCGACGGCGTGCGACGCGAAGCGGAAATCGGCGGGCGCACCACATTGGACGTTCTCGATGCGGAACAAGAATATCTCGATGCGCAAGTGGCGCTAGCCAACGCCGAGCGCGATGCGCGCGCCGCGACATTTCAACTCCTGGCCGATATTGGTGTCTTGGCGGCGAATCCCGACAATATTTTATCGGCGGGCGGCGCACTAGCAAATTGACGGACAACGTGATTGAAGGCTTGACGGCGATAGCCCTGGTTTTTTCTCAACGACTGGCAATGGATGAAACGCCATGCTCAAAAGATGTTCACTGGTTGTCGTTCTCGCTTCAGCGCTATGGGCTTCCGGCGCCGCCGCCGGAGAAAAAGCGACCTGGAGCGCGCTTGTTGAGAATGACTATTTCGGCTCGACGGATAAAAACTACACAAATGGCGTGCGGTTTGGTTATTTGTCCGCGAAGGGGCGCGGCGAGAATTTCGCACGACGGTTTATGCGCGCGTCTCCAGAAGACGAAACGCGTATCGGCTTCGCGCTGGGGCAAAGCATTTTCACGCCGCAGGATACCGAGGCGTTCGAACCGCTGCCCGATCAACATCCATACGCCGGTTGGCTATATGGGGAATACTCGGTTCTTGTCGAGCGCAGTGATGATATCCTTGACATGCTTACCATTTCGGCCGGCGTCGTGGGTCCCGCCGCGCTCGGCGAGGAAGTCCAGAACAGTTTCCATCGACTTATCGATGACGACAGGATCAACGGATGGGACAATCAGCTCCGCAACGAACCAGGCTTGATCCTGGCCTACGAACGGCGATGGCGGCCACTTTTTCGAGTGTCGCGTCCCGGCATCGGCGTCGACGCGACGCCCAATGCCGGCGTCTCCGTCGGGAATGTGCTGACGCATGGAAAGGCCGGCCTGACGCTCCGCATTGGCCGAAATCTTCAAGGAAACTACGGGCCGCCGCGGATTCGCCCCAGTCTCGCCGGCGCCGGATATTATCGCGGCGTCGACACCGCGTCGTGGTACCTGTTCGCGGGCGCAGAAGGGCGCGCTGTCGCGCGCAATATTTTTCTCGACGGGAACACCTGGCGCGACAGCCTTTCGTTGGAAAAACGGCATTTTGTTGCTGATTTTCAAGCGGGCGTCGTGATCCAGGTCAAATCGCTTCAAATTGCATATACTTATGTTTGGCGGACGAAGGAGTTCGTCAATCAAGGCGCGCGGCATGAGTTCGGCGCGCTATCGCTGTCAGCCAAATTCTAGCGTGACCAGCGATGGACGGAGCAAAAGAGCATAGCGTTATTTGGAGCCGAATCACGGCGGCAAGTCATTAGGCGTAAAGCATGAATTTGAACAGAAACTCGTTGTTGATCGGCGCCATTGCGATTGCTGCGGCCGCTGGCTTTGCGGCGTGGCAATGGAGTCAACGCAATGGAGAGCCGCCTGGCATCGCGATCGCGAATGGCAGGATCGAAGCAGAAGAAATCGATGTTGCGACAAAAATACCGGGCCGCGTCAGGGAGATACTCGTCGAGGAAGGCGATTTCGTCGAGCGTGACAGCATCCTCGTCCGCCTTGACGCCGCCGAGCTGGCCGCAGCTTTAGCTCGCGCCGAAGCCGAGCTCCGGCGCGCCGAGCAAGCCGTTATCCAGGCCGAAGCCCAGGTCAATCTTCGCGTCAGCCAGTGTGCGCTGGCCACGAAAAATTATGAGAGAACGAAACAACTCTTTGACAGCGGTCATTCAACCGCCGAACGCCTGGATATTCAGCGAACCGAGAAAGAAGTCGCGGAAGCGGCGTGCCAGGCGGCGCGGGCGGAGCTTGGAAATGCGCGCGAACTTGTCGCGTCGATGACAGCGGAGGTTCAGCGCCTGAAAGCGCAGCTTGAGGAAACGGAGATCACCGCGCCGCGGGCCGCGCGGGTTTTGTACAGGCTCGCCGAGCCCGGAGAAGTCTTGCCCGCAGGCGGCCGCATCGTCACGCTGATCGATCCGACCTATGTTTTCATGACGGTTTTTCTGCCAACCGGCGAGGCGGGCCGTCTCGCGATCGGCGCTGAGGCGCGAATTGTTCTTGACGCCGTCCCTGAAATCACCATTCCGGCCAGAGTTTCATTTGTCGCTTCGCGCGCGCAGTTCACGCCGCGCCAAGTAGAAACGGAAGACGAACGGGCGAAACTGATGTTTCGCGTTAAACTGAAAATCGATTCTTTGCTGCTTGAGCAATATAAGGAGCGCGTCAAAACGGGCTTGCCGGGCGTCGCCTATATCGACATCGCCGGAGAACGAAACTGGCCGGCCTTTCTTGAACAAAGCCTTATCAACTGATGGCGGCGGACCCGACCATCATATCGGCCCGTAATGTGACGCACCGTTATCGCGGCGTCGTCGCAATCGATAATCTTTCCGTTTCGTTTCCCTCAGGAAAGCTGGCCGGCTTGATTGGGCCCGATGGCGCCGGAAAGTCGACATTGCTTGGACTGATCGCCGGGGCGCGGCGCATTCAGACGGGCGAAATTTCCGTGCTTGGCGGCTCGGCGGCGAACGCCGCCCATCTTGCCGACATGCGCAAGCGCGTCGCCTACATGCCGCAGGGTCTGGGACGAAATCTCTACATGGAACTGACGGTGCGTGAGAATCTGGAGTTCTTCGGCCGGCTTTTCGGCTTGCCCAGGAAAGACCGCGCCGATCGCATCGCCGCCCTGTTGAGAGCGACAGGTCTCGATCCGTTTCCCGACCGCGCTGCGGGCAAGCTCTCGGGAGGCATGAAGCAGAAGCTCGGTCTTTGCGCTGCGCTTATTCATGACCCGGAATTGTTGATTCTTGACGAGCCGACTACCGGGGTTGATCCGCTGGCGCGCAAACAATTCTGGGATCTGATTAATGAGATCCGGTCGCGCCGAGAAAATCTCAATGTCATTGTCGCTACAGCCTATATGCCGGAAGCGGAGCAATTCGACTGGCTGATGGCGATGGAGGCCGGACAGGTTCTCGCATGCGGCGCGCCGCAGGCGCTCAAGGAGAAGATGGGCGTAGAAAGCATCGAAGAAGCGTTTGTCGCGCTTCGGCCGACGCCCAACCCGGAGCGCCCGGCGCAAAGACATGAGAGCAGCTCGTCGGCGACGGACGGCGGCGAAATTTCGATTTCCGCACACGGATTAACGCGCCGGTTTGACGATTTCACTGCGGTCGACTCGGTCGATTTTGAAATCCGTAAAGGTGAAATTTTCGGTTTTGTCGGCTCGAACGGCTGCGGCAAGACGACGACCATGAAGATGCTCACCGGCCTGCTCGATCCGTCGGAAGGCGAGGCCCGTCTTTTCGACGAGCCGGTCGACGCCCGGGACATCGGCATGCGCCGCCGCATCGGCTATATGTCGCAGAGCTTTTCGCTCTATGGCGAGCTCACGGTCCGCCAGAATCTCGACCTGCATGCGAGGCTTTACGACCTTGCGCCGGACAGAAAGGCGGGGCGCATTGACAACCTGATCGAATGGCTTGGCCTTGCAAAATATGACACGAAAACCGCTCGCGACCTGCCGCTCGGCGTGCGCCAGCGGTTATCGCTGGCGGTCGCGGTGATTCATGAGCCGGAAGTCCTCATTCTCGATGAACCGACTTCGGGAGTGGATCCCGCGGCGCGGGACCGGTTCTGGGATTTTCTCGTCGAATTGTCGCGCGACAAGGGCGTCACGATCTTCATTTCAACCCACTACCTCAATGAAGCCGAACGCTGCGATCGCGTTGCGCTGATGCATGCCGGCCGTGTTCTCGCAACCGATACGCCCGCCGCGCTCGCCAGGGCCGAAGGCGCAGCAACGCTTGATGACGCCTTCGTTTCGGTGCTGATGCGCGCCGCCGGGGAGCGCACGGATGAAGTGCGCCGTAATGCAGAAGGGCTCGGCCGGGCCGCCGAGAGCGCAGCCGCGCGCCGCAATCTGTCGCGCAGGTTCTCTCCGTCGCGTATCGTCGCCTACGCGCATCGGGAGGCGCTTGAGCTGCGTCGCGATCCGATCCGCCTCACTTTCGCCGTGCTGGGAACGGCGATCCTGATGGTCATCTTCGGATATGGCATTACGCTTGACGTCGAAGACATCCCTTATGCCGTCCTCGATTATGACCAGACGCCCGGCAGCCGCGAATATTTGCGCAGCTTTTCCGGGTCGCGTTACTTTCTCGAAAAAGAGCCGATCGCAGACATGGCGGCGCTCGACCGGCGTCTGAAATCGAACGATATCAGCGTCGCCATTATCGTGCCGGACGGTTTCGGCAAGGACGTAAAAAGCGGGCGTCCGGCGGAAGTTTCGGTCTGGATTGACGGCGCGATGCCGTTCCGCGCGACGACTATCCGCGGTTATGTCGAGGCGCTGCATCAATATTACCTGCTAGACCTGATCAGCGGCGGGACGGCGCCGACAAGTGCGGCGTCGCCTGTCAGAGTTGAACCGCGCTTCCGATACAATCAAAGCTTTGAAAGCATCAATGCGATGGCGCCGGCAGTCATCGCATTGCTGCTCTTGTTCATTCCCGCCATGTTGACGGCCGTCGGCGTGGTTCGAGAAAAGGAACTCGGCTCGATCACGAATTTTTATGTGACGCCGGTGACGCGCGTCGAATTCCTTCTGGGCAAGCAGCTTCCCTATGTGGCGCTCGGCATCCTCAATTTCCTGTTTCTCACTTTTATGTCGGTTTATCTTTTCAACGTGCCGGTCAAGGGCAGCTTTCTCACCTTGCTGCTCGGAAGCTTCCTCTATGTGGGTGGGGCTACGGCGTTCGGTCTGTTTGTCTCGACTTTCACCAGAACGCAGGTCGCCGCGCTTTTCGGCTCGGCCCTTTTGACGATGATCCCGGCGACGATGTTTTCCGGCCTTATCCATCCAGTCACGTCGCTGGAAGGCGCCGCCAGGGCCGTCGGACAAGGGTTTCCCATGACCTATTTCCTCAAAGTGTCGCAGGGCGTCTTCATGAAGGATCTGGGTTTTATGGAGCTGCGCGCGCATCTTGTCGCGCTCGCCATATTTATTCCGGTGTTGATCGGGCTTAGCGCAATGCTTTTGTCTAAGCAGTCAAGGTGACGATGAGAGCGCTTAAGAACATCTTCTATCTAGGACGCAAGGAGCTTTATAGCTTCGTCAATGATACGATGTTGCTGGTCTTCGTCGCCTACGCATTTTCCTTCAGCATCTACACGGCGGCGCGCGGCGTTTCGTTTGAGTTGCGCAACGCGCCCGTGGCGATTGTCGATCTCGACCGATCCCAGCTTTCACGGCGCATCGCGTCGGCATTGACGCCGCCCTATTTCATGACCCCTGAGGAAATTTCATTTAACGAAATCGACGAAAACATGGACTTCGGGCGCTATACCTTTGTCCTGGTCATTCCGGAGCGTTTCGAGGCCGACGTCATCGCGGGCGAGCAACCCGAATTGCAGATCAATATCGATGCGACCGTCGTCGCCCATGCGGGCATCGGTGCGGGCTACCTTCAAACGATCATTACGCGCGAAGTGATGGATTTTTTAGACCGAAGCGAAGGCCGGATCGATTTGCCTGTAACGATCGAGCCGCGGATCATGTTCAATCCGAATATGAACCAGGAATGGTTCATCAGCGTCATGCAAATTATCAATCATGTCACGCTGCTGGCGATCATTCTGACCGGCGCGGCGCTAATTCGCGAGCGCGAGCGCGGCACGGTCGATCATTTGTTGGTGATGCCGGTCACGCCGGCGGAGATCATGGCGGCGAAATGCTGGGCGAATGGCCTGGTCATTCTCATCGCCGCAGCATTCGCACTGATCGTCATGGTTCAGATCGTCCTTCAGGTTCCGATCGCCGGATCGGTTCCGCTGTTTTTGACAGGCGCCGCCGTTTACCTGTTCTCGGCGACCGCGATAGGCGTGTTTCTCGGCACGATTGCGCGTTCAATGCCCCAATTGTCAGTAAGCGACGCCCGGACCCCACCTGTTCTTGACGGTCGGCGTGGGCCATCATTGTCTCATTGATGAATTTCCGCTTTGAGGCATTTGATTTTGACCAGTGATAGAACGCATTCCGACCATGAGCGGAATCCCGAACGTGACCATCGCCGCCGCGCGCGGCGTGAAGATTTTGTTGAGGTCGTTGTGGATGATGACGCCGGCGACCAGCCGCGGGGCGAAGATCGTTATCGTTCGGGGCGTGCGCGCCGTTTTGACCGTGATAACAGCTCGCCGATTGAGATAGAGGTCGGCGGGGCGACGGTGCGGGTTCTCCCGCGGACGGACCGGGTGCTGTTGAATATCGTGCTCGATGCGCTGCGCGGGCGGCGCTGACCAGCCCATGATCAACGGACATGCGCCGAAGCGCTTTTATCTCTATGCGAAGCCGGTCGACTTCCGCAAAGGCCATCAGGGCCTGTCGGTGATCGTCCAGGAAATCACCAAGATTGATCTGTTCTCCGGCGCGGCGTTCATCTTCCGGCCGAAAAACGCACACGCGGTGAAGATTTTGACCTGGGACAGCTCCGGGCTCGTGCTTGTGCATAAAAAGATCGAAGACCGGTCGTTTCGCTGGCCGCCGATTAATGACGGCGTGATGTCGCTGTCGCCGGTTCAGTTCAGCGCGCTTGTGGAAGGCATTGACTGGAGAAAAGTGCATACGGCGCGCCGAACGAGAAAGCCTAAAATTATCGCTTGAGTTTATCAAAAACTTGTTGGGAAAGAAAGCGAAACAGCGCACATTAATGTGCATGGATTTTCGCCTTGATCAGCTTCCTGACGATGCAGATGCGCTGAAGGCGATCATCGCTGCGCTGACGGTCGAAGCGCAGGCCGAAAAGGAAAAACTCACATCGGAAATCGCCGATCGCGACTGCAGCCTTGCGGAACGCGACGAAGAGATCGCCGGCCTGAAACATCGCGTCCAGTCACTGCAGGAATTAAACGACCGGCTCGACCATCATGTGCGGGTCCTCAATCGCGCCCAATATGGACGGCGTTCCGAAAAGCTCGACGCCGATCAGCTGGCGCTGCTGCTTGAAGACACCGCACAGGCGATCGGCGAAATCCAACAGGCGCAGGAAGCGTTTGAGCCGGCGCTCGCCGAAAAGCGGGCGCGCAAGGCCAATCTCGGCGCCTTGCCGGCGAGCCTGCCTCGTGAAGACCAGGTCATCGAGCCGGTAGCGAACGTCTGCGCCGATTGCGGCTGCGCCCTGCACGTCATCGGCGAAGACGTCTCCGAGCGGCTCGACATCGTGCCGCAAAGGCTGCGAGTGATCCGCACCCGCCGCCCGCGCTATGGCTGCCGCAAATGCGAGAACGCGCTGGTCCAGGCGCCGGCGGCGCCGCATATCATCAGAAGCGGCCTGCCGACGGAGCGGTTGATCGCTAATGTGGTGGTCTCAAAGTTCGGCGATTATCTTCCCGCCTACAGGCAAGCCGATATTTTTGCGAGGAGCGGCGTCGATCTTGACCGGTCGACGCTGTGCAACTGGATCGGGCGCGCGGCTTATGAAGTGCAGCCCGTCTATGATCGCCTCGTTATGGACATCAAGCAGTCCGAGCCGCTCTTTTGCGACGAAACGCCGATGCCGGTGCTTGCGCCCGGCAATGGCGAGGTGAAGAAAGGCCAGCTTTGGGCGCTGGCGCGCGATCCGCGGCCTTACGCTGGCGATGAGCCGCCTGCAGTCGCCTATTTTTATAAGCCGGGCCGCTGCAAGGGGAGCGCGGCTGAAGTGCTCGAAGGCGTGAGCGGCGCCGTGCAGGTCGACGGGCTTAGTTCTTACAAGGCGGTCGCCAACGACACTCAAAAGAACAGCCCTATCGCGCTGTCATTTTGCATGGCGCATTTGCGCCGCCGGTTCTTCGACGAGATCAAGGACGGATACGGATCGATCGCCAAGGAAGCGGTCCAGAAAATAGCCAGGATCTATGAGGTCGAAGACCCGATACGCGGCAAGCCGCCAAATCACCGGCGCGATGTGCGACAGGAAAAGGCCAAGCCCCTGATGGAAGAGTTCCATAAATGGCTGAAGGCGCAAAGCGAGATTCTGTCCCAGCGTTCAACGCTGATGGAGGATATCAATTACGCCTTCAATCATTGGGAAGGCCTGATGCGCTATCTCGATGACGGCAGGCTCGAAATCGACTCGAATTTTGTCGAGCGTTCGATTCGTCCGATTGCAATATTGCGCAAAAACAGCCTGTTCGCCGGCAACGCCGAGGGCGCTCACAGCTGGGCCCGGTTCGCCTCGCTCCTGACAACGTGCAAACTCAATGATGTCAATCCGGAAGACTATCTCACCGACATCTTCACCAAAATCGCCAACGGCTGGCCGCAGGCCCGCATCGACGAACTCTTGCCGTTCGCATACGCTGCAAAATAATTTACAATGTCAAAGAGCCAAGCGCGCAGATCATAGCACGCGTCAATCACCGCGTAA
>NZ_PJCH01000014.1 GCF_002943565.1 Hyphococcus luteus
CGCTTCGAGAAAAGGCAAAGCCCGTGGCCGTCAGCCCAAAGAATTTTTATGTAATCGCCGCGGCGGCCGCGAAACACGAACCCATGTCCCGACCAGGGATCCATGCGCATTTGCTCCTGCACCATCAGCGACAGGCCGTTGAAGCCGCGGCGCATGTCGGTGCGGCCGAGCGCGATCCAGATCTTCGTATTGGGCGGAACGGCGATCATCGGCGCAGCACCCTGAGCGTGCGGTCGAGCAGCGCCGGATCGACGCGCGCGTCGAAAGACAGCTTCTCGCCTGTCGGCAGCGAGAAGATCATCGCCGTAGCGACGTCGCCGACGGCCGCCTCAACGCCCTCGCCGGCAGACGCGTCCGTGACGACGACAGGCACGAAGCGCGGTCCCGCGCCGGCGTCGTCCGTCTCCGTCAGACGGCCTTCACGCGCGGCCCGGCGCCAGGCGTGCAGCTCTTCGCCGCGGATCCCGTGCCGCCGCGCAACCGCCGACATGGTCGCCCCCGGCCGGCGCGCCTCGTCGACGATCTTCAACTTCTCCGCCGCGCTCAACGCCCGTAAGCGGCGTCTCGGCGCCACGTCGCTAAATCGATAGAACGCAGCTATTGTTCAGCATCTTTGCTCTTTGACAATCAGGTTTTGTTCTCGACGTATGAGAACGGAAGGAGATCATCGATGCGGCTTTGCGGCCATCCATTGACGACCTTCGTCAGGACGTCGGTGAAGTACGCCTGCGGATTAACGCCATTGAGCTTGCAGGTTTGTGCGAGCGACGCAAGGCGCGCCCAACAGCGCGCCCCGTCATCGTGGCCCGCGAACAACGCGTTTTTCCTTGTCAATCCAATCGGTCTCATGGAGCGCTCGACCGTATTGGAGTCGATCTCAAGGCGGCCGTCGTCGAGGTACAGCAGAAGGCCGTTCCAGTGATTAAGCGCATAGCGAATGTGCTTCGCAAGTTCGGATCGGCCGGAGATAAGATCGAGTTTCGTCTCAAGCCAAGGCCTGAACGCATCGAGTATCGGCTTCGCTTTTTCCTGGCGGATTTTGCGGCGTTCATCGGGCGGTCGCCCGCGCGCCTGGGTTTCGATCCTGTAAAGCTCGGCGATCCATTGCAGCGCTTCCTCTGCGATCGGGCCGTAGCCGAACTTGATCTCGTGGTTGAACTTCCTGCGAACATGGGCCATGCAGAAGGACAGCTTCACGTCGCCTTCTTCGGCGACCGATTTGTAGACGCCATAGCCATCGACCTGCGCCGTACCCGCATAGCCGTTCAGCACTTCGGCTGCACTCTCCTTGCAGCGCCCCGGCTGATAGACATAGGCGACGGCCGGCGGATCGTCGGAACAATAGGGGCGCCCGTCGCGGGCGATCGCCCAGAACTGCCCGGTTTTCGTTTTGCCGCGGCCTGGATCGAGCACAGGAACGTGCGTTTCGTCGCAGAAGATTGGATCGGAGCGCTTGATCGTTTCGATCAAGCGCTCATGAACGGGGCGCAGTTCGAACGCCGCGCGTCCCACCCAGTCGGCAAGCGTCGAGCGGTCGAGATCGACGCCTTCGCGAGCGTAAATTTGCTGCTGTCTATAGAGCGGAAGCGCATCGGCGAACTTCGACACGATGACATGGGAGACTAACTGCTCCGTCGGCAGACCGCCCGCGATGAGCCGCGGGGGGCTGAGCGCCTGGACCGGGGCATTCTCGCATTTGCGGCAGCCATATTTCGGGCGGGATGTGCGGATGACGCGTAAGCGACGCCCGGACCCCACCTGTTCTTGACGGTCGGCGTGGGCCATCATTGTCTCATTGATGAATTTCCGCTTTGAGGCATTTGATTTTGACCAGTGATAGAACGCATTCCGACCATGAGCGGAATCCCGAACGTGACCATCGCCGCCGCGCGCGGCGTGAAGATTTTGTTGAGGTCGTTGTGGATGATGACGCCGGCGACCAGCCGCGGGGCGAAGATCGTTATCGTTCGGGGCGTGCGCGCCGTTTTGACCGTGATAACAGCTCGCCGATTGAGATAGAGGTCGGCGGGGCGACGGTGCGGGTTCTCCCGCGGACGGACCGGGTGCTGTTGAATATCGTGCTCGATGCGCTGCGCGGGCGGCGCTGACCAGCCCATGATCAACGGACATGCGCCGAAGCGCTTTTATCTCTATGCGAAGCCGGTCGACTTCCGCAAAGGCCATCAGGGCCTGTCGGTGATCGTCCAGGAAATCACCAAGATTGATCTGTTCTCCGGCGCGGCGTTCATCTTCCGGCCGAAAAACGCACACGCGGTGAAGATTTTGACCTGGGACAGCTCCGGGCTCGTGCTTGTGCATAAAAAGATCGAAGACCGGTCGTTTCGCTGGCCGCCGATTAATGACGGCGTGATGTCGCTGTCGCCGGTTCAGTTCAGCGCGCTTGTGGAAGGCATTGACTGGAGAAAAGTGCATACGGCGCGCCGAACGAGAAAGCCTAAAATTATCGCTTGAGTTTATCAAAAACTTGTTGGGAAAGAAAGCGAAACAGCGCACATTAATGTGCATGGATTTTCGCCTTGATCAGCTTCCTGACGATGCAGATGCGCTGAAGGCGATCATCGCTGCGCTGACGGTCGAAGCGCAGGCCGAAAAGGAAAAACTCACATCGGAAATCGCCGATCGCGACTGCAGCCTTGCGGAACGCGACGAAGAGATCGCCGGCCTGAAACATCGCGTCCAGTCACTGCAGGAATTAAACGACCGGCTCGACCATCATGTGCGGGTCCTCAATCGCGCCCAATATGGACGGCGTTCCGAAAAGCTCGACGCCGATCAGCTGGCGCTGCTGCTTGAAGACACCGCACAGGCGATCGGCGAAATCCAACAGGCGCAGGAAGCGTTTGAGCCGGCGCTCGCCGAAAAGCGGGCGCGCAAGGCCAATCTCGGCGCCTTGCCGGCGAGCCTGCCTCGTGAAGACCAGGTCATCGAGCCGGTAGCGAACGTCTGCGCCGATTGCGGCTGCGCCCTGCACGTCATCGGCGAAGACGTCTCCGAGCGGCTCGACATCGTGCCGCAAAGGCTGCGAGTGATCCGCACCCGCCGCCCGCGCTATGGCTGCCGCAAATGCGAGAACGCGCTGGTCCAGGCGCCGGCGGCGCCGCATATCATCAGAAGCGGCCTGCCGACGGAGCGGTTGATCGCTAATGTGGTGGTCTCAAAGTTCGGCGATTATCTTCCCGCCTACAGGCAAGCCGATATTTTTGCGAGGAGCGGCGTCGATCTTGACCGGTCGACGCTGTGCAACTGGATCGGGCGCGCGGCTTATGAAGTGCAGCCCGTCTATGATCGCCTCGTTATGGACATCAAGCAGTCCGAGCCGCTCTTTTGCGACGAAACGCCGATGCCGGTGCTTGCGCCCGGCAATGGCGAGGTGAAGAAAGGCCAGCTTTGGGCGCTGGCGCGCGATCCGCGGCCTTACGCTGGCGATGAGCCGCCTGCAGTCGCCTATTTTTATAAGCCGGGCCGCTGCAAGGGGAGCGCGGCTGAAGTGCTCGAAGGCGTGAGCGGCGCCGTGCAGGTCGACGGGCTTAGTTCTTACAAGGCGGTCGCCAACGACACTCAAAAGAACAGCCCTATCGCGCTGTCATTTTGCATGGCGCATTTGCGCCGCCGGTTCTTCGACGAGATCAAGGACGGATACGGATCGATCGCCAAGGAAGCGGTCCAGAAAATAGCCAGGATCTATGAGGTCGAAGACCCGATACGCGGCAAGCCGCCAAATCACCGGCGCGATGTGCGACAGGAAAAGGCCAAGCCCCTGATGGAAGAGTTCCATAAATGGCTGAAGGCGCAAAGCGAGATTCTGTCCCAGCGTTCAACGCTGATGGAGGATATCAATTACGCCTTCAATCATTGGGAAGGCCTGATGCGCTATCTCGATGACGGCAGGCTCGAAATCGACTCGAATTTTGTCGAGCGTTCGATTCGTCCGATTGCAATATTGCGCAAAAACAGCCTGTTCGCCGGCAACGCCGAGGGCGCTCACAGCTGGGCCCGGTTCGCCTCGCTCCTGACAACGTGCAAACTCAATGATGTCAATCCGGAAGACTATCTCACCGACATCTTCACCAAAATCGCCAACGGCTGGCCGCAGGCCCGCATCGACGAACTCTTGCCGTTCGCATACGCTGCAAAATAATTTACAATGTCAAAGAGCCAAGCGCGCAGATCATAGCACGCGTCAATCACCGCGTAA
>NZ_PJCH01000015.1 GCF_002943565.1 Hyphococcus luteus
CTTACTTTTTCTGTTTCGACAGATCATAGGCGCCAAGGCCGGGCTTGTAGGTTTTGTCGTCAAGGAACTGCCGCATGCCTTCCTTGCGCGCTTCATTGTCGAAGAAATTGAGCGCCTCCTGCGCGCGGATCAGGTAATCCTCGGCATTCTCGTAGGTCATCTCGCCGACCCGGCGCATCGCGTCCTTGGTGGCTTTCAGCGCCCAGGGGTTCTTCTCGAGCAGCTTGTTGGCGACTTCGCCGACGCGCGCTTTCAGCTTGTCCGCCGGCAGCGCTTCATTGACGAGCCCCGCCTCCTCGGCTTCCCTGCCGGTGAGGTTCTCGCCCAGCATGGCGTGATACATCGCCTTGCGGAAGGGCATCAGAACCTGCGCCACCTTGGTCGCGCCGCCGCCGGGCAGAATGCCCCAGTTGATTTCGGAAAGGCCGAACTGGGCGTCTTCCGAGGCGTAAGCGAGGTCGCAGGCGAAGAGCGGGCCGTAGCCGCCGCCGAAACACCAGCCGTTGACCATGGCGATGGTCGGCTTTTGGTACCATCTGAGCCGCTTCCACCAGGCATAGGCTTCGCGCTGCGCATGCCGCGTGCCCTGAAGACCGAGCGCTTCGGTTTCCCGGAAATATTCTTTCAGGTCCATGCCCGCCGACCACGCCGTCCCCTCGCCGGTCAGCACCAGAACGCCCACATTGTCGTCGAATTCGAGCTTTTCGATCACCCGCAGCATCTGCCGGTTCAGCTTCGGGCTCATGCAGTTGCGCTTCTCAGGGCGATTGAATTTCACCCACGCCACTCGGTCCACAATCTCGTAGGATACCGTTTCTTCTTCAGCCCGTTCAGCTGCCATCTGTTTCTCCATATTACCCCGGGGCCTTTCCCCGCGCCCGGTTCGCCAGCGCTCGCCGCCGGCGAGCCGACGACATTGTTATGTTACATTACTATCTCCGGGTATCACGTTCCAGAGCGGATCAGAGCGCCGTGGCTGCGGGAATTTGCATCAAAATGAGAAATACCGGCGCGCGCCACCCGGGCTTCCGGCCATGTGGAAAGCCCCCTCAAGCTCATCTTCATGCCGGCTTCATGCCGGCAAAGCGCCTGCGGCAATGCTGCAGCGCAGCACGCCCGGCGCGGACAAGCTTGATGAAGCCGGCGTCAGAATTTACTTTTTCGGCGGCGCGCCGATTTTGTTTCATATTTCAAGAGGCGCAGGCAGCGGCGTTGGGGGATACTGATCATAACAGCTGGCCGCGCGAAGATAATCTTGCCGGGGGACTGCGGCCCGCTGTTTAGGCGCGTAGGGAGGACAGGCCTTGCATGGTTCAAAATATTGAACATTTCGCCACTGCCGAGGTCGATCAACTGGAACGGCTTGAATTCTGGAACAGAATTGCGAGCGAGACCTTTTGCGGGCTGAGCATCGATTCCGAGCGAGAGTCCTTCGATGCGGAAATGTGGCGCTGGAGCATGGGCGATCTCACCATGATCCGACCGAGATCGCCGAACGCCGTCGTACAGCGCAACGCCCGCATCGCCCGCAATGGCGGCGACTGCGTCATGCTGCATCTTCAGCACGCGGGAAGCTGCCTTCATGCACAGGCGAATGAGATTCATCATTTGCGCGCAGGCGATGTGATCCTCACAGACAGCAACGAAAATTACCGTGTCGATCTGTCCGGCGACAATGACATGCTCGTCGTTGAAATGCCGCGCCTTGCGCTCGTCCAGCGCGTGCCGAACCTGAACGATGTTCTCTCCCGCCGCATCGCAGGAGAAACGCCGTCCAGCCGTCTTCTGCACGACTTTCTTCTTTCTCTCTGGCGTCAGGGCGATCAAAGCAATGCAGACCCCGCCATGGTCAAAGGCGTAACGGACGTCTTTTATAACCTGCTGACAATGGCGCTCTGCGACCGAAATGTGAACGCGGAAAGCGATGCGCGGATAATCAATAGGCTCACTGCGCTCGTGAAAGCGCGCATTTGCGACCCCGATCTGAGGCCGTCCGATCTCGCAGACCAACTCGGCGTATCGATCCGCACGGTTCAAAACGCATTCGCCACGATCGGCGCCACGCCGTCCGCCTACATCCTGTCAAAACGGCTTAGCCTCGCAGCCGACCGTCTTATTGCGGCGCAGCAACTCAGCATCACCAGCATCGCTTACGAGTCCGGTTTCAACGATTGCAGCTATTTCACGCGCTGCTTCAAACAAAAATACGGCGTCTCTCCTTCGGCCTATCGCGCCCAGCACTAGCCCTGTCCCGAAGGGGCATCTGTGGCGCCACAATCACAGCTGCAAGACTTGCGCATAAATCCGTCTGGCTTTCGCGTCAGTCCAAGACGCTGCGCTCAAACAAGCCGAGGATTTAGCGAATAATGCTTGGGCTGAAGTCGGATTTTCATCTGCGCTTCATGCGCGCCAATGCGAGATGGCGGCAAGCCGTTGAATCAGCTCCGCCGGTTCAACGGTTAAGCAGAGCCGGACTTGGGAGGAATGTTGTGAGGCAAGGCGGCGAAGCTGTGTTGACGCAAACGTCTTCAGCTCTGAACAGGTCGAAGCGCGCCATGAGCTCTTGCGCTCAGACTTCCAAAAAAGACAAAGATCGGCGGCCGCGCCAGCGCTCTTGCGCCATCCTAGCGCACGCAACCGCCGACAATTCGAACGCATAGAATCCCTTCGCTCCCTCGGGCGGAGGTGTTGGGCAATTTTGCCGGGAGGAACACGTAATGAAGTTGAAACTGACTACCAGCATCGGCGCCATGGCCATCGCTCTTTCGAGCGTCGCCTATGCGCAGGTCGACACCATCACCGTCACCGCGCAAAAGCGCGAAGAAAACGTGCAGGACGTGCCGATCGCCGTCTCCGCGTTTGACGGCGACGCGTTGCAGGAACGCGCCGTCACCAGCGTTGCGGGCCTGTCGAACATCACCCCGAACGTCTCACTCGACGCCGGCACGCCGTTTTCCGGCGACACCGCCGTGATCTCCGCTTACATTCGCGGCATCGGCGCGAACGACTTCGCCTTCAATATCGACCCGGGCGTCGGCGTCTATCTCGATGGCGTCTATCTCGCGCGCTCCATCGGGGCCAACCAAGACCTTCTCGATGTCGAACGGATCGAAGTCCTAAAAGGCCCGCAAGGCACGCTCTTCGGCCGGAACACCATCGGCGGCGCCATCTCCATCGTCACCCATGAGCCGGGCGACGAGTTTTCGTTCTCGGGCGACGTCACCACGGGCAGCTTTGAATTGCTGCAAATTCGCGCGACGGCGGACATTCCGCTGTCGGACAGCCTGAAATCCTCGATCAGCGTCTCCATGAAGGACCGCCGCGGCTATTTGAAACGCATCCCCTATCCGGGCTTCGAAAATTATAATGTGGAGCCCATCCAGACCATGCGGGCCGCGATTTACGGCAACCAGGGCGACTATGAAGGCGGCACGGACGCCAAAAACGCCCGTATCAAGCTGGTCTATGAAGACGGCGGGCCGTTCAAAGCGACGCTCTCCGGCGACTATGCGTTCTCCAAGCAAAGCCAGCTCGCCAACAAGTTGGTCGCGACCAGCGACGCCGTTTTCGCCGGCTCATACAACTGCGCCATCGAAGGCATCCAACCGCCGGCGGGCGACATGTCCTGCGGCGGAGGCCCGCCGCCCATCGCTTACGCCGGCGGTATTGGCGGCCTCACCTGGGTCGCGGACAATCCGCCTATTTTTGGCGTCAATACGGATGCTGACCCGTATAATGATCGCCTGCCCTATGACGACCGTTTCATTACCGACGACATCGACACGAGCTACGCAAATGGCAACAACGTCGCACGTCTCGAAAATTACGGCGTTCACCTGACGCTCGATTACGATCTCGGCGCCAATGCAGCGCTGAAATCGATTTCCGCCTACCGCCATCTCGACTGGGATGTCGGCATGGACCTCGACAACTCGCCTTTGAACTTCCTGCATACGAGCTTCACCACCGACCAGTGGCAATTCAGCCAGGAAGTGCAGCTCACGGGCTCCGCTCTTGACGAGCGCATCAATTATGTCTTCGGCGGCTACTATTTCGTCGAGGAAGGCGACCTCCACGACTTCGTCACCTTCGCTGAAGGCCTGTTGCAGGTCGACGGTCCGAACTATCTGAAGACGACGAATTACGCCGGCTTCGGACAGATCGATTTCAAGGTCACCGACTGGCTGACGGTCACCGCCGGCGGCCGCTACACGCACGAGAAAAAACTCTTCGAGGGCGCGCAGTCGGACCGCAACGGTCTTAATTATAAAATCGCGCAGCAATTCGGCGATCCGGATTGCATGTCGCTTGCGCCGACCATCTCCGAAGCTTGCCGCATCGCGCAAGGTTTCCCCGTGCCGGGCGAACCGCTGCGCTATTACATCGAAGGCATCCAGACCAAGAAGTTCAACAACTTCTCGCCCAAGGTCAGTGTCCAGGTGTTCCCGACGGACGGCGTCATGCTCTATGGCAGCTACTCTGAAGGCTATCGCACGGGCGGCTGGACCACGCGTCTGTCTAACCCACTCGACTATGCGCCTGACTTCGACGAGGAGAATGCGACCAGCTGGGAAGGCGGCCTGAAGTCGACCCTGTTCGACAATAGCTTGCTGTTCAACGTGGCGGCCTTCACAACAAAATATGAAGGCATCCAGCTGAACTTCCAGCAGGGCGTCTCGCCGACCATTCAGAACGCCGGCACGGCGCGGATTAAAGGCCTTGAGGTCGAAACGGTCTACGCACCGGGCGGCGGGCTTTCGATCAACGCCTCGGTCGGGCTCATCAACGCCGAATATATCGACGTTCTGGGCCCTGCACAGGTCGCCCCGAACCCGCTGCAAGCGGGCGTCATCCCGGGCGCTGACCTGCCGAAAACGCCTGACTTCAAATTCAATGTGAGCCCGCGTTATGAGTTCAACATGGGCAACGGCGCGATTGTGACGTTGCTCGCCGACTACACGCACACCGCGTCAATGTGGAACGACACGGAGAGGACATTCCTCTTGCAGCGTCCTTCCACTGACATCTTGAACCTCAGCGCGTCCTATGAAGAACCCGGCGGCCGGTGGAACATCACGGTCGGCGGCACCAACCTTACGGACGAACGCTATCTGACCACCGGTCAGGCCCAGATCGCCGGCGGCCAGATCTACGGCACCTACAGCCGTCCGGCCGAATGGTATGCGCGATTGGGCGTTAATTTCTAACCTTCCCTTGGGTTCGGGGCGGGGCTCATGTCCCGCCCCTTTTTCTCAGGGCCAAACACAGTCGAGGCGGCATGAGAGGACGGGCGGTTCTGAAAACCGCGACACGGCGACAGACACCGCCCGGATTATTCCGACCGTCATGACCATATGTAATTTCAATCATCACGTTTTGGCGCCGAAAGTCGCGGCGCAACCGCGTCCGAGCGCGCCGTTTACCAAACAGGGAAGACCGCCACGCGCGGCCAGGACGCCGCATTGCCTGCGGTCCGGGCGCGGTATAGTTTCCAGGCGCCGTCGTTTCAGGAAGATGATGAAAGCGCCCCGCCTGCACAAATTGTTGGACTATGTTCCCCGCGGCGCCGTTGCGCGCAACGCCTACAAGCTGGCCCGCCCCCACCGCTATCGGATGATTGAAGACAGCCGCGCGCAGATATCGGGCGAGGAAGCGAATGTCGCCGCCTTCTTCCGCACGAAAACGATTTTCGTCCACATTCCGAAAACCGCCGGCATTTCCGTCGTCCTGTCGTTCTATGGAGACACGATAAGCATGGCGCACACGCGCCTGCGCATGTTCCGTCTTCTTTTCACCGAAGAAGAATTCGACAGTTTTTATAAATTCGCTTTTGTGCGCCATCCCACGGACCGGCTGATTTCCGCTTTCAATTTTCTGAAAGGCGGCGGCATCACGCAAGACGACAGCGCATTCGCCGACGCGCATCTTGCGCCTTATGACGATTTTTCGAGCTTCGTCAGAAAATGGCTCACGCCGGCAAGCGCGTATTCCTACGTCCACTTCGTCCCGCAGCACGATTTCGTCATGATCCGCGGAAAACCTGGACTCGACTATATCGGCCGTTTTGAATCCCTTGCTGAAGATTATGAACATATCCGCCATGCGACAGGCATCGGCGAGGCGCTGAAAAAATATAATGTGCGCAATCAATCGAAAACACGCCCGGATCTCGCGCCGGATGTCCGGCGGATCATCGAAACGGTTTATGAAAAAGATTTCGAACTCTTCGACTATCAGCCCTGATCGGGCGCAACGATGGGAATAGATTTGAAAATGGCGGGAAACGATACCTGAAAACAAAAGCGCCCGCCGCGCGTTAGGAAAGGAACCGAAATGGCAGAAGCCGCAACTACGGAATTCTGGAAAGACATCACGCCGATCGAAAACGTGTTCAAGCCGGAGTCGATGGGCGACGCCTACATGTCTAAAATCGCCGAAGGCGACGAACGCTACTGGGTGCCGATTTCGGAAACGGTTTCTTCGAAGCCGGTCTGGATCTCGCCGCAGCGGAACATGTGGGCGGATGTCCTGATGTCGAAAGAAGCGGGTCTTGTGAACCGCCATTACCACCCACACCAGATCTTCGCCTATACGATCTCCGGCAAATGGGGTTATCTCGAACATGACTGGACCGCGACGGCGGGCGATTTCATTTATGAATCGCCGGGCGAAGGCCATACGCTGATCGCCTATGACAGCCCTGATCCGATGAAGGTTTTCTTTGTCGTCACCGGCCCGCTGATCTGGCTCGACGACGAAGGCAATGGCGTCGGCCATTACGACGTGCACGATTATATCGCCGCTGCGCGCGAGCATTACGACAAGGTCGGCATCGGCGCGGACTATGTCAAAACGCTGTTCAGGTAGGCCATGAAAGTCAACGCCCTCGACCACGTCAACATCCAGACGCTCGACCTGAAGGCGACTATTAATTTCTACACTGATGTTCTCGATCTTGAGGCGCGCGATCCGCCGCCGCCGCTCGATCCGAAACTGGTGCAATGGATGTATGATGCGGAGGGCCGCGCGATCTTTCACCTGACGACACCGGGCTCGCTTTCGGGCGATAACGCCGTGCAAGAGCTGCCGCGCGAGACCGGCCCCGTCCATCATGTGGCCCTGAGCTGCACCGACCATGACGCCATGGCCGAGCGTCTTGTTTCGCTTGGGCTTGAGCACCGCCTCAACCATGTAACCGCCATCGACCTGAAGCAGATCTTTGTGCGCGATCCGAATGGCGTGCTTCTGGAGCTCAATTACTTTCCGGGAAATCATTAGGGAGCAAATAATATGTCCGGCATGAAAGCGCCGCCTTCCGGCGCCTATAAAATCGTCAAGGTCGAGGAGCTTTACGGCGATCTCATCAAGGAGCGCGGGCTTGAAGGCACTTATGTCGGCAAGTCGGAAGAAGAAAGCCCCTGGGTGCCCTTCGGCGACAACGCCGCCATCCGTCATCTCGCCTTCGACGTGCGCCAGAATATTTACTGCAACATTCTCTGGATCAAATCGCCGGGCGTCATCGGCACGCACAAACATCGCGGCCCCGTTTGGGCCGTCGGGCTCGAAGGCTCCTTCCGCTATCTCGAATATGACTGGGTCTGCGGCCCGGGCGAGTTCATCACCGAAACGCCGGGCACCGCGCACACTCTTGTCACCGACGATCCGAACGGCATGAAGGCGCTGTTCTGGATGCAAGGCGCCAACGAGTTTTACGACGAAAACGGCGATTTCGTCGAAACGCTCGACGTGTGGTGGTTCATGAATCACTATGAGAGTTACTGCAAGGAACACGGCCTTCCCCTCAACAAGCAACTCTATATTTAAGCCATGAAAGCGCTCGAACAGTTCGACATCAAAGGCCGCTCCGCGATCGTCACCGGCGCGGCCTCGGGGATCGGTCTTTGCTACGCCGAAGCCATGGCGGAAGCGGGCGCCGGCGTCACCATCACCGATATCGACATCGACGGCGCCGAACGCGAGGCCAAGCGCCTTCTGGGCGAAGGTTATGATGCCCGCGCCGCGCATCTCGACGTGGTCGACCGCGAGGAGATGACCAAGGTTTTCGACGAGCATGTCGCCCATTATGGCGGGCTCGATATCGCTTTTGCGAACGCCGGGATCGACCCCGGCGCCGGTTTCGCCGCGCCTGACGGCGGTCGCAACCCGGAAGGCCAGGTCGATGCTTATGACGTTTCCGCCTGGGACCGCTGCATCGCCATCAACCTCACCGGCGTTTACAATACCATGCGCGAGGCGGCGCGCGTCATGAAAGCCGGCGGCAAGCCCGGTTCGATCATCGCCACCTCCTCGAACGCCGGCGTCGTCATCGAACCGATTGTCGGCATGCCTTATCATCCGGCAAAGGCCGGCGTTTCTCACATGGTGCGCTATCTCGCCATGGAGCTCGCCGAGTTCAGGATCCGCGTCAATTCCATCGCCCCCGGCCCCTTCGTCACCAATATCGGCGGCGGCTGGCTGCAGGACCCGGTGGTGCGCGAGGCCTGGGATTCGGTCGTGCCGCTGGGCCGCATCGCCGAAACCGACCAGATGAAACCGCTGGCGCTCTATCTCGCCTCTGACGCCTCGAACTATGTCACGGGCTCGCAGGTCCTGATCGACGGCGGCATGGCGCTTGGCGGCTTTAAGTAATGTGTATCTGAGGACTGAGTAATTATGCCCGTTCACGCAAAGGCCGCCATTTGCCGGGGAAACAGCGAACCCTTCGCCATCGAAGAGGTGACGCTGGATGATTTGCGCCCCGATGAATTGCGGGTTCGCATTGTCGCCTGCGGCGTCTGTCATACGGACATGGCAGTGCGCGACCAGCAGGTGCCGGTCCCCCTTCCCGCCGTGCTCGGCCATGAAGGCGCCGGCATTGTCGAAGAGGTCGGCGCCGGAGTGACGGCGGCCAAGCCGGGAGACCGGGTGATCCTCAGCTTCAACAGCTGCGGCGACTGCCCCAGCTGCGATATCGACGCGCCGACCTATTGTTACAACTTCTTCCCGCATAACTGGTCAGGCGCGCGCACCGACGGTTCGGCGACACTCATGCTGAATGGCGAAAAGCTGAACGCCAATTTCTTCGGGCAGTCGAGTTTCGCCACCTATGCCATTGCGCATGAACGCAACACGGTCCGCGTGCCCGATACGGCCGCCGACATTCCGCTGGAGCGCCTTTCCCCGCTCGGCTGCGGGCTGATGACCGGCGCGGGCGCCGTTTTGCGCAGCATGAAGGTGCGGGCCGGTCTGCCCATCGCAGTATTCGGCGCGGGCACGGTCGGCATGGCCGCGATCATGGCCGCCAAAATCGCAGGCGCCGATCCGATTATCGCCGTCGACGTCAATGACGAACGCCTCGCCATGGCCATGGAGCTCGGAGCAACCCACATTTTCAACGGCAAGGACGATGCGGCGGCCAAGATTCGCGATTTGTGTCCGGCGGGCCTCGGCTACGCCTTCGATACGACCGGTATTAATAAAGTAATCGAAGACGCCTGGGGCCTGCTCGCCCCGATGGGCGTTTGCGGCATCGTGGGCGCCTCCAACCCTGAAGATAATCTCACCTTCAACGAAGCCGCTTTCATGGGCGGCGGACGCCGGGTGATGGGCATTCTCGGCGGGGACAGCGACCTTGAATCGTTTCTGCCGAAACTGATCGACTATCACCTGAAAGGCCAATTCCCTTTCGAAAAGCTGATCGGCTATTTCGAGTTCAATCAAATCAATGACGCTATCGCGGCAAGCGAAAACGGTTCTGTCATCAAACCGGTGCTGCGAATGAGTGCGGAGACCTGACCCATGCGCGCAGTCGTTCACCAGGGGCTTCACAAGAAGCTCGCCCTCGAAACCATCGCCGAGCCCTCGCCGAAAGAAGGCGAGGTCCTTCTTTCCGTCGGCCGCTGCGGCATTTGCGGCTCCGATTTGCACATGACCGAAGACGAAGCCTTTGGCGTCGACGCCGGCGCCGTGCTCGGCCATGAATTCGCCGGCGAAGTGGTTGGCCTCGGCAAAGGCGTCGAGCGGTTCAAACTCGGCGACTTCGTTTCCGTCGTGCCGATTGCAAGCTGCGGCAAATGCCCGAGCTGTCTCGCGGGAGAGCCCGCTTGGTGCGAGAAAATGCATCTTCAGGGCGGCGGCTATAGCGAGCTCGCCGTCACCAATGAAAACCAGTGCGTGCCGCTGCCCAAGACCGCGAGCATGGCCGACGGCGCCATCATCGAACCGCTGGCCGTGGCGCTGCACGGTGTAATGATGGGCGAGCAAAAGCCCGGCAACAAAGTGCTGATTCTCGGCGCGGGACCTATCGGCCTTGGCGTCGCGTTCTGGGCGCGGCGCTTCGGCGCGTCGAAAGTCGTCGTTCAGGACATCAACAATTTTCAGGAGAACCGCGCGCGCGAGATGGGCGCGACGGATTTCATCGTCGATCTCGAAGACCCCGTCGGCGCGGCCGAGCGGGCGCTGGGCGGCAAGGCGGACATCGTCTATGAATGCGTCGGCGTGCCCGGTCTTATTCCGCAGGCGGTCGACCAGACCCGCGTGAAAGGCACGGTCCTCGTGCTCGGCCTTTGCACGCGCCCCGAAACCTTTGTACCCTTCGTGGCGCTTTCGAAAGAAGTGCGCATCCAAACCTCCGCCTTCTTCAAGCGGCAGGAATATGAAGCCGCCCTCGACGCGCTCGACGCGGGCGCGGCAGAGCCCCGCGCGCTCATTTCCGACACCATCAATCTCGACGCCGTGCCGGATGTTTTTGAATCGCTCAAAAAGCGAACCCATCAATGCAAGGTGCTGATCGCGCCGAAAGGGTAACAGGGGGAAAAGACCATGCGTTATGAAGGCAAATCCGTTCTCGTCACCGGCGCCGCCACAGGCATCGGCCGCGCCGCCGCCCTCGCCTTCTCCCGCGAAGGCGCGAAAGTGATGATCGGGGATTACAATGACGACGCCGAAGACGTAGTCGCCGAGATCAAGGGCGAAGGCGGGACCGCCGCCTTTCTTCATTGCGACGTATCGAAAGGCGACGAGGTCGAGGCGCTGGTCGCCGCCGCGGTCAAAAATCATGGCGGCCTCGACGCCGCCTTCAACAATGCCGGAATCTTTCCGCCGGAAAAGATGTTCGCCGAATTCGACGAGGAGACCTTTGACCGCACCATCGCCATCAACCTGAAGGGCGTGTTCCTGTGCATGAAGGCGGAGCTCACCGTCATGGCGAAGCAGGGAAAAGGCGCGATCCTCAACACCTCTTCTGTCGGCGGCGTCATCGCCAATCCGGGCATGACGCCATACATCGCCTCGAAGCACGGCGTTATCGGCCTCACCCGCACCGCGGCCATCGAATATGTTAAACAGGGCGTGCGCGTGAACGCGCTCTGTCCCGGTTTCGTCAGGACGCCCATGACCGAACCCTGGTTCCACCGGGAAGGGTTTCTCGAAGCCTTCCTGCCCACCTCGCCTATCGGCCGCCCCGCGGCGCCGGAGGAAATGGCGGGAACGGTCCTGCATCTGTGTTCGGACGAAGCCAGCTTCACCAACGGCGCCGTCATTATCGTCGATGGAGGACAAACCGCGATCTAAACAAGGCTCATCAAAATGACTGCGGCCAGAACCGCAGAAAGGGAGGATATGATGAAATTTTTGACCCGCGCGCTCGCCGCGCTGTTTTTGCTCCTGTCTCCTGCTTTCGCGCAGGACAAGCCGCTCGAAGTCGAAGTCCTGCAGACAAGCGCCGGCTCGCTCTACTCCAATGTGGTCCTGATCAAGGGCGAGAAAAAAGCCGTGCTCGTCGATCCGCCTTTCACCATGGCCGACGCCCACCGCGCCGCCGCCATGGTGCTCGACAGCGGCAAAGACCTCGAAACCATCTTCGTCACGCACGACCATCCCGATCATTTCTTCTCCATGGAAGTGCTCACCGACGCCTTCCCGGATACGAAAGTCGTCGCCCATCCGACCGTGGTCGAAGACATCTGGCGCTCGCTTCCCTTCAAGGTGAAACGCTGGAGCCCGATGCTGAGCGAGAACGGGCCGAAAACGCCGACCGCACCCGCCGCGCTCGACGGCGATGTGATCATGCTCGAAGGGCATGAATTGAAAGTGCTGGGCCCCATGCAGGGCGATCATGTTCATGCGACGGCGCTATACGCTCCTGATATCAACGCCCTCTTCGCGGGCGATCTTCTCTTCAATAAAATGCATCTCTGGCTCGGCGAGCATGGGCGAAAGGAAACAAAAGCCTGGGGCAAAGCGGTTGACGAGCTCGCAGCGCTCGAGCCGGAGATCGTCGTGCCCGGCCACGCCAAACCCGGCATGCCCAACGACGCCTCCGCGCTCGCCTATACGCGCGGCTATATCGACTTCTGGCTCGACGCCACAAAGAAGGCGAAGAACAGCGAAGAGCTGCGGTCCATGGTCACTGAGGCCTATCCCGACACGATCGACGCGCTCGGCGACTTCATTCTCGGCAATTCCTCTAAAGTCGCCATGGGCGAGGAGCCGCGCTGGCAGGAATAAGCGCGTCGTTTATTTTTGCTGCTTGTCATGCGTCCGCCTTTCTCAATTTCAACGGACGGGCATTATAGGCCCGTCCGGAAAGGCGTGGATAACTCCGCACCGAATGCGGGATTCCGGCAAGAATTCATCACATAGGATGTATTTTCACCGCCCCCGCTCGCCTTATTGGGGCAAGTTTTCAGCGTCGTTTATGCGCGGATAAGCACGGCGGTGAAAAAACCGTCGGCGCGGATTTTGTCCGGCGTCAGACGGATTGCGCTTTCGGGCGTGACGCAAGGCGCGAGCGCCGCCTTACCCTTCTCCGTCAGGAGGCCAGACTCATCCATGAAATCGAGCGCCGGCGCGCGCGTAAAGTCCGGATGCGTTTCAAGAAACGCGGCCAGCCGGTCCTCGTTCTCCTCCATCAAAAAAGAACAGGTGACCCAGACGAGCCGCCCGCCGGGTTTGACGAAACGCGCCGCTTCTTTCAGGACGGCGTCCTGTTCGGCGATGCGGGTTTCAAGCTGCTTTTCCGTCAGGCGCCATTTCGTATCCGGGTGGCGCCGCCAAGTCCCCGCGCCGGTGCAGGGCGCATCGACAAAGACGACATCCATCTTGGCTTCAAGATCGTCGAGCCCCTCCCCGCCGGCGGGCGAGCGAATTTGCAGCGCTCGAAGACCCGCACGCTTGGCGCGGTGAAACAGCGGCTTCAGTCGGCGCGGATCGCGATCCCAGGCGTAGAGTTGCCCGGTGTTCTCCATCAGCGCCGCCAGCGCCAGCGTCTTGCCGCCGCCGCCGGCGCAATAATCCAGGACCTGCGCGCCTTTGATCGCCCCCGCAGCGCTCGCCGCGATCTGGCTTCCGAGATCCTGCACCTCGACCCAGCCTTTGTTAAAGGCGGGGATCACGGTGACGCCCGGCGCCTTTTCGCTGGGGTCCGGCGCGGCGATGCGCGCGGCGGTGTTGAGCAGCGGAACCGCTTCGGCCTTCACCGTTTTCAAGGCGGCGAGCGCTTTTTCCGGCATCGTCTTCAGCGTGTTTAGGCGCAGGTCGATATCGGCGCGCTCGCAGAAAGCGGCCATGACTTCTTCAGCCTTGTCGGCGAAAACGCGCTCAATCTGCGGCGCCAGCCAGTCGGGGTAATCGGAAATCTTATCCCGCTCATTCCCGTGCAGGTGGGAATCCATGGCTTCATTTGTCTGGATCCCCGCTTTCGCCGGGATGAACGGAGAGGGAGCGGAAAGGCATTGAGTTTCGTTCTCAGATAAAGCCCCCGGCCCATGTTCTTCGACAACGGCCTCGGCGAGGTCGTCAGCGCTCACATCCCATAAAAACCGCAAAGCGCCGAGCACGGCGGCCCGCGCCGACCCGTCATCCATCGCCGCGGCCAGGGATTTGCGCCGGCGCAACGCATCGAGAACGAGACCGGAAATGAACGCGCGGTCCTTCGCCCCGGCGTAGCGGTTCGAGCGCCCCCAGTCGGCGATCGCGGTTTTCAACGGCACGCGCCTTGTCTCGAAATCTTCGAAAATTTCAATGGCGGCGGAAATCCGCCCGGACAAGCGCATGTTTAAAACCTTAAACAGAAAACGCCGCGATCCATCCCTTTACGGACAAACCGCGGCGTTTAAGAGAATTCTTTCTTATTCCTCGACGCAGTGATCGATGGCGTCGTGCAGCGCGGCGGAGGCGTTCTCATAATCCTCCATGGTCACCAGCGCCATCTGCTCTTCCTGCAGGTCCGGATCGTCCGCGACGGATTCGGCGATGCAGGAACAGGGCTCAGGCGACACGTCGTTCGTGGCGGCGAACTCTTCGCAGGCGGCTTCGGAATCGCCGGCGAAGGCCGCCCCGCAGCCAAGGGCCGCAACCATTGCGCCTGCAATCAAAACTTTTTTCATGACGTCAACTCCCGTGGAATTTTGCTGTTCTTTGAACATTCAGGATGGGCCTTTGCCGTCGACAATACGCGACCCCCAAGCGGCGCGCCCGGGCCTGACTCTACCTTAATTCCGGCCCGCTTCAACGCCCCGAACCGGGGCAAACCCGCTGATTTCCCTGCGAGCACATTAATTCCGCGCTAGGTTTCAAGGAGAGAGAACAAACCTCAATTCGGGGTCGGATAATTCGGCGCCTCGCGAGTGATGGCGACGTCATGGACGTGGCTTTCTTTGAGCCCCGCATTGGTGATTTTGACGAACCTTGCGCGCTTCTGCATCTCTTCGATGGAGGGCGCGCCCACATAGCCCATGGAGGCCCGGACGCCGCCGACGAGCTGGTGCAGGATCGGGCCAATGGGGCCTTTATACGGCACCCGCCCCTCGATCCCCTCGGGGACGAGTTTCATCTGCTCTTTTACGTCCGCCTGGAAATAGCGGTCGGCGGAGCCGCGCGACATCGCCGTGATCGAGCCCATGCCGCGATAGGATTTGTAGGAGCGGCCTTGATAGAGAAAAACCTCGCCCGGCGCCTCGTCCGTGCCGGCGAGGAGCGAGCCGATCATCACGCAATCGGCGCCCGCAGCGATGGCCTTGGCCATGTCGCCGGAATATTTGACGCCGCCATCGGCGATAACGGGAACGCCCGCCTCGCGCGCGGCGCGGGACGCGTCGGAAACGGCCGTCAATTGCGGCACGCCGACCCCGGCGACGATGCGCGTCGTGCAGATCGAGCCGGGCCCGATGCCGACTTTTACGGCGTCGGCGCCCGCATCGACGAGCGCTTTCGTCGCATCATAAGTCGCAACATTGCCGGCGATCACCTGCACCCCGTTGGAGGCGCGTTTGACCCGCTCCACCTGTTCGGCGACTTTCACTGAATGGCCGTGCGCGGTGTCGATGACGATGACGTCACAACCCGCATCGATCAGCGCCTCGATGCGTTCATAGCCCGCATCGCCCACGGATGACGCCGCCGCCACCAGAAGACGCCCCTGCGCGTCTTTCGAGGCGAGCGGATATTTTTGCGCCTTTTCCATGTCCTTGACGGTGATGAGGCCGACGCAGCGATACTCGTCGTCGACGACGATGACGCGCTCGATCCGCCGCTTGTGACAAAGCTCGCGCACTTCGTCCTGGCTGGCGCCGGGTTTCACCGTGACGAGATCGACCGAGGTCATGAGATCGCTCACCGGCTGGTCGAGATTGCGCGCGAAGCGCATGTCCCGGTTCGTCAGCACGCCGACGAGCTTGCCGACACCATAAGCATCCGGATTTTCGACCACCGGAAAGCCGGAAATGTTTTTCTCGAGCATGATCGCCTGCGCCGTCGCCAGCGTTTCGTCGGGCGTCAGGGTCAAAGGGTTCACCACCATGCCGCTTTCGAAGCGCTTGACCCGGCGCACATGCTCGGCCTGCTCCTCGATAGTGAGATTGCGGTGCAGAACGCCGATGCCGCCGTTCTGGGCCATGGCGATCGCCATTTCCCCTTCTGTCACCGTGTCCATGGCGGAGGAGATGATCGGAATATTGAGCGTGATCTCGCGGGTCAGCCGCGTCTTCACGTCCACCTGCGACGGCATCACTTCGGACGCCCCCGGCTCCAGCAACACATCGTCGAATGTCAGCGCATCACGGATTTGCATATCACACCTCAACATCTAACGGATCAGACAGGACGCCACGATGGTCGAATGTCTGAATCAAAATTTCGCCCGGGCTGTCGACGTCATTGGCGACAACAATTTCAAGCACGCGCTTCATCAGCGCCTTCGGGGAATGAATATGGTCTTTGAGCGCGAACCCGGCGCCGAGCGCCAGGTCCATGCCGGACCCGCGCGTCCAGAAGGCGCCCTTGGCCACCGGCGATAGACAGAATGAATTGTCGAAATCCCAGACCGCGCCGGATTTGTGAACGAGCAGGCCGTTGCCGCAATAGCGTTTCAGCCCCTCCTCCATCTCGCCAATGTCGAAAGCGCCGTAAGCCTCTTTCATGAAGGTCAGCACTTCGAAGGGGCGCTCGGCCCGTTTCGGAAAGTTTTGCTCATTAGCTTCGAGCGCTTCGAGCTTCGGCCCCGTCCCGGTGATGCCGATAGCCCAGCCATGAAAGGAACGCCATTTACGGTCCAGCGCCGGGCCCACATAACTACCGATGGTGGCGCGGCCGTTGGAGCCGAGCCAGGTGACGTTCTCGTCCGGGTCGTACAACGCCGCGATGACCGTCATGCCCGCCCCCTGAAGCCGGTCGCGACCACATATTTCTCGGCAGAGCCCGAACGCGAGGCTTTCGGTTTTACGTGTTTAACGCTTTCGAAATTCTGTTTGAGGCGCGTCAGGATATCGCCCTCAGCCCCGCCCGCGAAAACCTTGCACACGAACGCCCCGCCGGGCGCCAGCACGTCTTCGGCGTAATCGAGCGCAGCTTCGGCGAGCGCCACGATCCTGAGATGGTCCGTCGATCGGTGGCCGGTGGTGGGCGCGGCCATGTCGGAGAGCACCACATCCGCGGGCCCGCCGAGCAGCTCTTTCAGCTTTTCGGGCGCGCCCTCGTCGAGGAAATCCATTTCGAGAATGTCGGCGCCGGGCACGGGCGGCACATGGAGATAATCGATCCCCGCCACCTTGCCGGTCTTGCCGACGGCTTTGACCGCGACCTGCAGCCAGCCGCCGGGGGCGCAGCCGAGATCGGCGATTTTGGCGCCGGGCTTCAACAGCCGGTGTTTTTCGTCCATCTCAAGCAGCTTGAAGGCCGCGCGCGAGCGCCAGCCCTCCGCCTTGGCCTTCCTCACATAGGGGTCGTTGAGCTGCCGCTTCAGCCAGATCGTCGAGGCGTAATCGCGCTTCTTGGCGGTTTTCACATGGACATTGAGGTCGCGCTGGGCGGCTTCGCCGCGGCTCGGGGCATCTTTTTTGCGCGAGCGCTTTTCCGGCTCGGCCCCGAGCGCCGTCGTCGCGATATCGGTCTTTTTCGCGCGCTTGGGCGCTTTCCCGGCGCCGCGCCGTTTCGCCGGCGATTTTGCTGAGGAATTGCGTCGCTCCATGGGCCTTCATAGCGGAGTCTCATGAGGTTTCAACCGGTTTTTGAGGCCGGCGCGCGGGGACCGCCGTAGGGCCTGAAACGGCTCGTTTCACCGCGAAAAACCCACACATCGCCGCTTCCGGCTGGAAAAAGGCCGTCCGTCACATCCAATCAGGGCATCCGGCGCATCTATGGGGGACAAGCAGAAAATCCGGCCGCCCCAAGAGGCCGGACGCAAAAAAGGAGAAAGCCCCATGGCCGAGGATATCGTCGTCCCCTTTGTCGTGTTCGCCTCTTTGGCGGCCGTCATCATTTCCGCCTTTTATTTCAATTTCAAAAAGCGGCGGGTGGTTTACGACGCCATCAAGGTCGCCATCGAAAAGACCGGATCGGTCGACCCCGCTCTGGTGGAGACCATTATTCGCGAAAATGTCGGCCCTTATGCGGACCTTCGCAAAGGCATCATTCTGATCGCCATCGCCAGCGCGTTTGTGGCTCTGGGGCTTGCCATTCCGGCTCAAGAAGACGCGCTCGGACCAATGTTGGGCGTTGCATCCTTCCCCGGCTTTGTTGGGTTTGCTTACGTCCTGTTCCACTTCTTTGCCCCGAGAGAACCGACGGTCTAGCCTCTCCCGCGCGGAAGGCCGCCCAATGGAGCCAAGCGACATCGAACTTGTCACGCTCGCAAAGGCCGCTCAGGACGAGCGCGCCTTTGCAGCGCTTGTGCGCCGGCATCAGGCGCGCCTGCGCGCGTTTTTGATCCGGCTTTGCGGCAATCCTCATCTCGCAGACGACATCGCGCAGGAAACATTCATGAAAGCCCATACAGGACTCTCAGGATTTAAAGGCGGCGGCTCGTTCCGGTCCTGGCTCTACGCCATCGCCTATCGCGAATTTCTGCAGGATGCGCGCAAAACGAAAGCGGCGGCGCGGCTTGAAGACGCGCTGAAGGAAAACGCGGCCGCCCGCAAGGCGGACAGGCACGAAGCGGGCCCTCTAGAAGCCGGCATGTCGCTTGACCTTCGACGGGCCCTCGCCGGACTCGACGCGATGGAGCGCGCGACGATCCTTCTGTGCGACGCCGCCGGGTTTTCGCATACCGAAGCCGCTTCGGTTCTTTCAACGCCCCTCGGCTCGGTTAAAACCTATGTGGCGCGCGCACGGGATAAAATGCGCGCCGCCCTGTCGGCCGAACCGCCGACTGCGAAAGAGTCATCACTTCCAACGCCAGCAAACGGAAAACATTATGCCCTCTGACACGATCCCCCCCGATCCGATGGAAGACATGCTGAAAACCGATTTCGACGCGCTGGCGGGCCGTCTTGAACGGGATCGGTTTGCAGAGCGCCTGTTATTCAAGCTCGGCGCAAAACGGCGCGCGCGGCTCGGGATCGTCGCTTTCGCCAGCGGCCTCGGCGCCGCCGTCGCAGCCTCGCAGTTCACCAGCATGGTCGCCGCCCTCGCGCCGGCGCTCGCTGAGACGCCGCCGGAGATGGACGCCGCCGGCGTTTCACCGCATCTCCTCGCCGCCTTCATCCTGGCGGGCGCGCTCGCCGCGACGGCCCTCGTCCTGCGCCAGGATTTTTAGACATAAAAAAACGGCGCTCCCGAGGGGAGCGCCGTCTCGTAAAGCCTGGACTTAAAAGTCCGGCTTAGACTTTTTGCAGATTGCCGGCAGCGCTTTTGCCGCGGTCCGTGACAATCTCGAAGCTGATTTTCTGGCCTTCGACCAGCGGCGGCAGGCCAGCCTGCTCAACAGCGGTCGCATGAACGAAGATGTCCTTGCCGCCATCATCCGGCTGGATGAAGCCATAGCCTTTTTGGCCGTTAAACCATTTCACTGTACCAGTCGCCATCTTTCGTCTCCTTTGACATTAGGCGCGCCTCACGGGAAAGCCCGAAAGGCTATTGGCCGGTGTTCAAATAACGCCGGCCGGTTCGTTGCAACCCGTGTCTTGGAAAGGTCGAAAGCTTAGCAGACAGTAGCGTCGGCCGCGGTTCGGCTGCGGCCCAAAACAGAAATTGCGGGAAGGAATATAACCATCCCCTACGCCGCCTGCAACTGACGTGTTTGCAAAGGCGCGGGCGAAAATTACAACAATTTGTAAAGATGCATGCTGGGCACGCCGGGCCCGAAACCGGCTTTTTCATAAGCCCGGCGCGCGGGCGCATGACTGGCGTCGCCGCCCGTCCCCACGCTCGCGGCTTTCATCCCCGCTTCTTTCATGCGATCAAGCGCGAATGCATACATGGCCGCGCCCAGCCCCGCCCCCTGATGGCCCGGATGAACAGCGTTAAGACCGATTTCACCAAGACCGGCATCACGGTCGAGCGTCACTGAGCAAAACCCGGCGACCTCGCCTTTGCGTTCGGCCACATAGACTTCGCTCGCGGCGCCCGGCGCGCACAGACTGTCGAGCAGCGCTGCCTGTTCCTGCTCCGCGCCGGCGAATGCGACGGACGCGATTTTTTCGCCGACAATGTTTCGGAAAGACGCGAAGACCGGCGCAAAAGCCGCCTCGCGGATTTCATGCAGCCGCGAAAGATCACCGGGCTTGAAAAGCCGGATGCAAACGCCTTCAGTCACGGGTTTTAATCACGAAACGGACCGTCAGTCGTCGCGATAGACTTTTTCTTCGCGCTCATGGCGTTCCTGCGCCTCAAGCGACAGCGTCGCGATCGGCCGGGCGTCGAGGCGGCGCACGCCGATAGGCTCGCCGGTTTCTTCGCAATAGCCGTATTCGCCGGTTTCGATGCGGCGCAGCGCGGCGTCGATTTTCGAGATCAGTTTGCGCTGCCGGTCGCGGGTTCTCAGCTCCAGCGCTTTTTCGGTTTCGCTCGACGCGCGGTCGGCAATGTCAGGCAGGTGATTGTCGTCTTCCTGCAGGTTTGTCAGCGTGCCCTGACTTTCTTTCAAAATGTCCTGTTTCCAGGTGAGCAGCTTCTTTTTGAAATACTCCTTTTGACGGTCATTCATGAAGGGTTCGTCTTCCGACGGACGATACTCATCAATCTCGGACGCCGACATGGTCTTCTCCCAACTGACACGCTCCTAAAAGCCGCGACCCGATTCCTCCCCCGGGTCGCGGCTCTCTATAACGGCGCCGCCCCGGCGGCTCAAGCAGGCTTTTTGCGCTCTTAAGCCCGTCCGACGTGATTTCATAAAAATGAAATCTTGATTTTCGGTTGCGGGAGACGCTGGAGACGCCGGCAGCCCCCGATAACAGGCCGCCTGTTGCATATCCGCCATGAATCCGGATGTTTCTCGCTGCACTGCAAAAACCGCCACGGCCCCCGCCTTTCCGCTGAACCGCCCATAGCCGGGGCTCCCCCCAATAGGCGTCTACAATTTCAATTAAATGCGCAATCCTTTGTTTTTCGCGGGCCTGTATAGGGTTCGGGAGAGCGGCGCTGCGCCGCCGAAAGACCGCCTTTTTGCTCCGTCTACAGACGAGCAAAACCGCATCAAGGGAGCCCCGTGTGATGACTGAAACCTCTTCGACACCGGACGCTGATTTCGGCGCGCATGCGGCGGAGCGGGTGCGCGCCCTTATCGACCTTACAGACGATCTGGCCCGCATTTTCGAAGAAGAAAACCTCGCCCTTGCAAACAGCCGCCCGGACGATCTCGCCCCCTTGCAGGCGGAAAAAGCGCGGCTCGCCGCCGCCTACGCCCAGTCCATCCGCGCCGTCGCAGCGGACCGCGCCAGCGTCGCCGCGGTCGAAACGAGCCTTCTGTCCCGGCTGCGTGAGGCGACCGAAGGCTTCGAAGCGCGTGCGGCGCGTCAAAAATCCCTGCTCGAGCGCGCCGCGAACGCCGACGGCGAATTCGCGCAAGCACTGTAAACCCTTAAATTTTCCGCACGTGTTGGCGAACGCCCACAGCCGGGTCTCCGGCTTCTTCTGCGCGTGCGTCTCTAACCCATTCTTTTTGCGCCTTTTCCCGCTTTTCTTCAGCCTCCGGTTGAGGCGAGGCGCGGCGCTGCAGTCATAGCCCCGTGAGAAATCCTCATTTCCGCCCGGTCCATTCTACATTTCAGCCTTTTTTAGGGTTAAGGTGTCGGCGAAGCGGGGTGTGGGAGCGTTTTCCGTGAGAACGTCTGAAAGCGGCATTGAACTGATCAAACGGTTCGAGGGGCTGGAGCTCGAAGCCTATCAGGACATCGCCGGAATCTGGACCATCGGCTATGGGCATACGGGCCCCGACGTGGAGCCCGGCATGAAAATCAGCGAGCGCGACGCGGAAGAGCTGTTGCGCAAGGATTTGCGCCCCCGCGAACAGGCAGTCGACAGCGCCGTCAAAGTTCCCCTCAATCAGAACGAATTCGATGCGCTGGTGAGCTTCGTCTACAATGTGGGCGTGGGCGCCCTTCGCAGCTCCACGGCCTTGAAACGCCTCAACAAGGGCGACCGGATCGGCGCCGCGGACGCGCTCACCTGGTGGAATAAGGCGACCGTGGGCGGCGTCTTGCGCGAGGTTGTCGGCCTCACGCGGCGGCGCGCAGCCGAACGCGCGCTCTTTCTGACGCCGGCCCAGGCCCCGGATGTGCGCGATCCGGAACAGATCAATGAAAACACCCGCGCCACGCCGATTGAAGCTGCGCCGCGCCGCGGCAATCCGGCGGAGAGCCGAACGGTTCAGGGCGCCGCCGTCGCCGGGGGCGCCGGCGTCGCCGCCTCGACCATGGGGCGCGACAACGCCAAAGAGCTCGACCAGATCGAAACCAATATCGAAACCGGACAGGGCTTAACGGAAAAACCCGCCGCCGGCGAAGAAAGCGCCGGCCAGACGGCAGGCGAAACGCAAACCGGCGAGGAAACCGGAAGCCAGGCGGGACAGGAGCAGGAAGGCGAAGCTGGCGTCGAAACCGGTGATCAGTCGCAAACAGGCGAAGAGACAGCGGCGCAAGCCGAAGACGCCGGACAAACCACGGGCGCAGACCAAACCGGCACGACAAGCCGCACCATCGAGATGCCGGACCGCCCATCCAAGCATGAAGTCCACGCGGTCGAATCGCAGGTTCAGTTTGCGCTTCTCATTCTCATCATCCTGGCGGTGCTGTTCGTCATCTTCGCGCGCATCGACGACTGGATGAATTACCGGCGCTAGCGCAAAAGCGCGCGCACGCGCTTGCGCAGGACTGGCAGCAATTCCGCCTCAAACCACGGATGTTTCTTGAGCCAGGCGTTGTTGCGCCAGGACGGATGCGGCGTCGGAAAATGAAGCGGTGCATAGTCCCGCCAGCTCTCCACGGTTTCGGTCAGCGTCTTTTTCGCATCCGGCCCGAGATGCCATTTTTGCGAATAGGAGCCGACGAGAATCATCGTCTCGATATTGGGCGTCGCCCTCATCAGCCTTTCGCGCCATGCGGGCGCGCATTCCTTTCGCGGCGGCAAGTCGCCGCCCTTGGCGTCATAGCCCGGAAAACAAAACCCCATGGGAATGATGGCGATCTTCTTTTCGTCGTAAAACTCTTCGTCCGTGACGCCCATCCATTCGCGAAGCCGCACGCCCGACGGATCGGTGAACGGCTTGCCGCTTTGATGGACGAGATTGCCCGGCGCCTGCCCGAAAACCGCGATCTTCGCCGTCTTCGAGACGCGCAAGACTGGCCGCGGCTCATGCGGCAAGGGCGCGGCCTTGGGCGCGTCGACGCAGAGGCGGCAGGCGCGGATCTCTTTGAGCAAGGACGGAAGGCTTTGTTTTCGGACGGCCATCATGCTCCTATATCGCTTTCGTCAGAAATGTCATCGCGCGCCGCAGCGGTCGCGAGTCAAAATCCGGTGAAGCCATGAAAAGCAGAAAAATCGAAGTCAGCGGCGGGTGTCAGTGCGGCGCAGTGCGCTATCGCGCCAGCGAAATGCTCGACAATGCGCATCTGTGCCATTGCCGCATGTGCCAGAAAGCGGTCGGCAATCTTTTCGCGGCACTGGTCGCGGCCCCGAACGACAAGCTTACATGGACCCGCGGGCGCCCGGCGGTCTTCAAAAGCTCCGATCACGCCGAGCGCGGCTTTTGCGCAGCGTGTGGCACGCCGCTTTTCTATAACAGCCTCGACAATGACCGCATCAATCTCACTATCGGCTCTCTCGACGCGCCGGAGAGATTTCCGCCCGTCTCACAGATCGGGCTCGAAGGCCGCGTCTCCTGGTTCGCTGACCTGGCGGGCCTTGAGGAAGGCGGCGAAACCGGCGCAGACGGCAACGAAGACTGGGCGCAATCTGTGGAGGCCTCGAGCCGTCAGCATCCCGACCATGACACCGAAAGCTGGCCGCCTGTCCCATAATGGCGCGCCTTTCGCGGCTCCTGTTAAGATAACGTCAAATGCGCGCTTCTATCGTCGCCCTTCGCGATCAAGGGGCGTGCGCCATGAGACTGATGACAATCCTGTTCCTGACCCTTCTGCTTGCCGGCTGCGGTCAAGCCCAAGTGAAAGACCGCACCGTTGAGGTGGCGACGAATGATGCGGCCGTCAATGCGGCGATGAAAGAAGCGCGGGCGAGCCTGCCTCAGTTTTTCGCCAAGGCGGCCGATCCCCAGCCCGGCACGGAAGCCTATGCGCTGAAGGTGAAAGTCGAAGACAAGAACGGCGTCGAACATTTCTGGGTGACGCCTTTTTCAAAAACCGATGACGGATTTACAGGCGTCATCAACAACGAAGCCGCTGTCGTTGAAAAAGTCAGTCTCGGCGAGCCTTACGCCTTTACGGCCGATGAGATCAGCGACTGGATGTATGTGCAAAACGGCAAGATTCACGGCGGCTATACGATCCGCGCCATGCTGCCATCGATGCCGAAAGAAGAGGCGGCGCAATACCAGGCTCTGCTGGCGGACCAGTAAGCGCCCTACTCTTTCGACAAATGGGCAAGCCTGCCGGCGTGTTCTTCCCAATGCTGGCCGTCAAAAGGCTGGATCGTGACTTTCGCAAACTGCTCACGGTCCATGCAGCGCAGATTGAGCGCATAACCGTCCGGGTTCGAGCGCGGAATATAAAACGACTTCACGCCGCAAATTTTGCAGAACCAGTGTTTTGCAACGCCGGTGTTGAACAGATATTCCGTCAGCTTGTCCTCGCCGGTCAAAAGCCGGAATTTCGAGCGCGGCGCAATGACATGCAAAAAGCCGATCATCTGACAGATCGAGCAGTTGCATTCGTCGGCGACGATCTCGTCTGGAAGCGCCGCCTCCCAGGTCACGGCGCCGCAATGACATCCGCCTTTTTTGACGCTCCGGCTCATCGCGCTGTTTCTCCGGCCTATTCCCCGGGCGCTTTATAGATCTCGCCGGCTTTCATCACAAAACCGACATCCGTCAGCTCGGAAATGTCAGCAAGCGGATCGCCGTCGACAGCGATGATGTCGGCGAGAAGGCCCGGCGCTATGCGCCCGCGATCATCAAATCCGAAAAGCTCAGCATCGTTAATTGTAGCGCTGCGGATCGCGTCGATCGTGGACTGCCCGAGTTCTACGCGCCGGACCAGTTCACCGGCGTTCTGACCGTGCGGATAGACGCCTGCATCCGTGCCCAACGCCATTTTCACGCCCTTGCGCAAGGCCAGTTTGAAGCTCTCGTCTGCAAGCGGCATGACCTCGCGGCCTTTCGCGACGAGCGGCGGCGGCAGCGCATCCCAATTGATGGTCTGGGCGAGATAAAGCGTCGAGTCGAGCCAGGTGCCGTTCTTCTTCAGGATGTTCGCCGCTTTTTCGGTGATCACCGATCCGTGCTCGATGGAATCGATGCCGGCCTCTGACGCGGCGATGATTCCTTCTGTGCCGTGGGCGTGCGCGGCGACTTTAAGCCCATGGCGGTGCGCCTCGTCAGCGACCGCTTTCATTTCCTCGAAGGTCATTTGTTGAGCGCCGACAGAGTCCTCAAAAGACAAAACCCCCGCCGTCGCGCAGACCTTGATCGCCTTCGCCCCATGCTTGATTTGGTAGCGCACGGCTTTCACGAATTCGGCCGCGCCGTCGGCGACGCCCTCGGTTTCGTCACGTTCGAGAATGCCCGGGCCAAAGCCCGTCGTGTCGCAGTGTCCGCCGGTGATGCCGAGGGCGACGCCGGACGGGATCACATGCGGACCGTCGACCCGGCCGGCCTCGACCGCCTTGGAAAGAGCGACATCGACGAAACCGGGCGCGCCGACCTCGCGCACCGTGGTGAATCCTGCGAGCAACGTCTTCCTGGCGTTTTCAGCGGCGCGAAAGGCGTAATCGCCGGTCGTGAACCGGACTTCCGCCGTCTCGAAGCCGGGCTCGATTTCATAAGAAAGATGCGTGTGCGCATCCATGAGCCCCGGCAACAGGGTCATGTCGCCCAGATCGACCATGTCTCCCTCAGGCGCCGCGTCAGGATTGATCGCCGCGATCTTGCCGTCCTCGACGACGATCACGGCGGGCGTCACATAGCGGCCGGAAGAGACGTCGAGATAGCGCGCCGCCTTGACGACGGTCGTTTGCGCCTGCGCCGCGCCGCAAAGCGCCAGCCCCGCCGCGCCTGCAATCATGATCCGTTTTAACATTTTCTGGCCCTCTGCTTGCTGCTTCTTTTTATCCAACCCAGATGAGACCGATGACCGCGCCGGTCATCAGCGTTGCGAGCGTGCCGGCGATGAGCGCGCGCGGCGCAAGGTCGATGACGTCCTTGCGGCGGTCCGGCGCCAGCGCCGTCAGCCCGCCGATGACGATCCCGAGGCTCGAAAAGTTCGCGAACCCGCAAAGCGAATAGACGACAATGAGGATCGACCGTTCACTGAAGGTCCCCGGCTCCACTTCCGCAAGGCGCAGATAAGCGACGAATTCATTGAGCGCGGTTTTAAGTCCCATGAACTCGCCCGCCGCCTCCGCTTCCGACCAGGGCACGCCCGCCAGCCACATGAAAGGCGCGAACATGTATCCCAGAATGCGCTCCAGCGTGAGCGGCGCGCCGGCGACATCCGGCCCGGCGGCGAGCATCATATTGATCAAGGCCACCGCCGCGATAAAGGCGATGAGCGAGGCGATAATGTTGAGATAAAGCCCGAGCCCGTCTGTGACGCCACGCATGAAAGCGTCCATGGTGCCGCCATAACCGAAATCGTCGGCCGCCTCGACCGGCGTCGGCGTCACGCCCTTTTCCTCCGGCATCATCACCTGCGCCATCAAGATCGCGGCGGGCACGGAAATGATCGAGGCGACGATGATATGCCCCAGGATCGACGGATCGACATTCGAGAGGATGGTCGCAAACACCGCCATGACGGAGCCCGCGACCGTGGCGAAGCCGCCGGTGATGACGATCAGCATTTCAGGCCGCGAAATTTTCGACAGATAGGGGCGGATCAACAGCGGCGCTTCGGTCTGGCCGAGAAAGGTGTTCGCCGCCGAAGAGAGGGCCACCGCGCCGCCGACCCGGAAGACTTTCTCGAGCAGAAAGGCGAAACCGCGCACGAAGAGCTTCAACACGCCCCAATGCCACATCACGGCGGAAAGGCCGGAAAAGAAAATCACCAGCGGCAGGGCGCCGAAGGCGAAACTGAACATGGCGCCTTCATTCACCACCTCGAAGGGCGCCTCGCCGCCGCCGAGATAACCGAAAACGAAGGTCGTCCCCTCCCGCGTCGCCGCCTGCAGGACCTCCACGACGACTTGCAGCGACTGGAGACCTTGCCGGGCCCATGGCTGATAAAGCAGGAAAATCGCGATCAGGATTTGCGCGCCGACAGTCCACAGGGCGGCGAAAAACGGGAACCGCAGCTTCTGGCTGGAGAACAGCCAGGCGATGAAGATGAAAACCACGAGGCCCATCGCGCTCTGGCCGCGCAGCCCCACATCGGCCAGCTCAAATGGCAAATCCATAAATTCCCGCAGACCCCTCGACTTTCGCCGCCCCCACGTCCTCGCGACCCTTTTATGACACGAGAAACTATGCGCAAGCATGACCCGTTTGTCACTGATTCTGTTAATCTTCTTTATAGCTTGCGCGGCGCGCCGGGCTTATTATGGTGCGCTGCAAATCATCGTTATCCGGGGACATCACATGCTGCCTGCGCCGCGCGCCGACCTTAAAGCCAACACTTTCGCCTATGAGGTGACGCCGCTCGTCAAGCCCACGGGCTTTCGCGAATATGACGCCCGCTGGCTGTTCGAAAAGGAGATCAACCTGCTCGGCGTTCAGGCGCTCGGCATGGGACTCGGCACGCTGATCCGCGAAATGGGCAAGGAGCCCCGCATCGTCATCGGGCATGATTTCCGCAGCTATTCGGCCTCCATCAAGCAAGCGCTGATCGTCGGCCTGATGAGCGCCGGCGTCGAAGTGAACGATATCGGCCTCGCCCTCTCGCCGGTCGCTTATTTCGCGCAATTCGATCTCGACATCCCTTGCGTCGCCATGGTGACGGCGAGCCACAATGAAAATGGCTGGACCGGCGTCAAGATGGGCGCGGCGCGCCCCCTCACCTTCGGCCCCGATGAAATGGGCCGGCTGAAGGAAATCGTCCTGAAAGGCGAATACAAACCCTGCCCCGGCGGCGCCTATAAATATGTCGAAGGCATGCGCGAGCGTTACATCGCCGATCTCGCCGACAATGTTTCCTTCACGCGCAAGATGAAAGTCATCGCCGCCTGCGGCAACGGCACGGCGGGCGCCTTTGCGCCGGAAACGCTCGAACGCATGGGGCTTGAGGTGATCCCCATGGACGCCGAGCTCGACCATACCTTTCCGCATTACAATCCGAACCCGGAAGACATGCAGATGCTGCACGCCATGCAGAAAACGGTAAGAGAACAAGGCGCCGACGTCGCGCTCGGCTTCGACGGCGACGGCGACCGCTGCGGCGTTGTCGACGACGAGGGAGAAGAGATCTTCGCCGACAAGATCGGCGTGCTTCTCGCCCGCGACCTCTCTTCCCTGCATCCGGGCGCGCAATTCGTTGTCGACGTGAAATCGACGGGCCTTTTTGTCACCGATCCGGTGCTGCAGGAGAACGGCGCCAAGACCGTCTACTGGAAAACCGGCCATTCCTATATCAAGCGCAAGAGCCACGAACTGAACGCGCTCGCGGGGTTTGAGAAATCAGGCCACTTCTTCTTCAATGCGCCCATCGGGCGCGGTTATGACGACGGCCTCGTCGCCGCCATCGCCCTCCTCCAGATGCTCGACCGCAACCCGGACAAAAAGCTTTCGGATTTGCGCAAGTCGCTGCCCATGACATGGTCGTCGCCGACCATGTCGCCTCATTGCGACGACGAAAAGAAATATGACGTCGTCGACAAAGTGGTGAAGGCCTTCGAAGAGCGCGCCAAATCCGGCGGGACGATCATCGGCCAGAAAATCCGGGATGTCGTCACCGTGAACGGCGTGCGGATCACGGCGGAGGACGGCACCTGGGGACTTATCCGCGCCTCATCCAACAAGCCCGAACTCGTCGTCGTGATCGAAAGCCCGACATCCGAGGAGAACATGAAAAAGATGTTCGAAGAGATGGACGCCGAATTGAAAAAGCACCCGGAAGTCGGCGAATATAATCAGAAGATCTAGTAATGCGGCGGCGGCGGCTCGCGTTCGCCGCCCCGGGAAAAATTGTCTTCCACGGCTTTCAATTCATCATTGAGACGCGAAACCTCCCGCTTGAAGCTTTCCAGCAGCTTCCACTGCTCGGTCACCGCCTGGGAGAGATCTTCGATCGTCTGCTCCTGAAAGGCGGAGCGTTCTTCAAGTTTTTCAAGACGTGCATTCAACGCATCATCGCTCATGGACGGACCTCGCATTCGCGCCTTCGGCGGGGCCACCGGATAGCGCTAAACCGCCGAAGTCACAACAATCGGCGCGCCTGCGCAGAAAAAAAGCGACCGGCAAGAAATGCCGGCCGCCGTTGCTCCCTCTTGTGAAACGCCTAAGCCTTCGTCTTGCGGCGGCGCAAAGCCGCGCCAAGCCCGGCGAGACCGAAGCCGAAAAGCGGCAGCGCCGCCGGCAGCGGCACTTCGGACACGCTGTCGCCAGTATATTCGCGCACGCTGAAATCAATCTGATAATCATCGCCATCGCGAGGCGCTCCCGGTCCAAATGACCCCAACCCGCCCAGCACTTGCAGCCGGTTTTCAAACTCCCAGAAACCACTCCAGGCCGTATTGCCGATGCGCGGCCCAAAAGGGGAACCGCCGCCCGCAACAACAAGATCCGCCGCCGTCGGCAACGCTTCCGAGTCAATCACCGTATTGTCGACCATTGTAAAATGCATGCGGAAATCCCGGAAGAACAAATCGCCATAGACGGGATCCCCGGTGTCAAGAAACGGCGTAATGTCCCCAGCAGGGATCGTTCCGTTGCGCGTGCCGCTCGGATAATTGACCTGATCGTCGAATATGCGGAAAGCCATGTTGTCATACGCTCCGCCGTTGGCGACCTGAATCTGACCGAAATTACCGGAGACCGAACCGCTATAGGTCTCGACGCCGCCCCGTTCCAGCGCGAAGCCGAAATAGGTGACGGCGTTTTTGTAGAGGGTGCCGCCGCCGAACGCTTCCGGGCTCCCCGCCTCTGTGTCGTAACGCACGGTGAGCATCGCCGTGTCGCCCGGCGCCATGTAAGGATGAACCGTCGTATGCGTCGTCCCGTTGATCGACGTCGTCATCTTCAACTCAACGATCGACGCATGCGCAGCGCCGCTAAGAGCGGCGACGCCAAGCGCCCCCACCAGACAAAATGTTGAAATTTTCACGCAAAAACCCCTTTTGCTCAATTACGCTACAAGCGGGGCTTAAGAAGCCTGTCAGCTCGCCAGCCGTCAGGCGCGCAAGCTTTCACTGGGCCCCGCACATAAAACAATGCTCGCATTAACCGGGGAAGCCGTCTTGTATATTTTCGACATAGGTTGCGACGGGGAACAACGCCGCAACCCTGACTCTTTATGCGCAAAGGCTGCGCCCTGAAAACGCGGACAACCTTGTGCTGTCCCGCGTCCCTGCCGCGCTTACGGCGCCGCCCAGACGATCCAGGTTCCCGAAAGCGCGACCGCTGTCGCCGCTGCAACCGCAGCGAGAATGCCGACCGCCGCCAGCCGCGGCCCGTGCAAGCGCGTCCATAGAAGAATTCCAGACAGACTCATAAACACCATGGCGCCCGCCATTGTATCCATGATCAGGATAAAGAGCTTGCCCACGCCGGCGACCTTGTGAAGGTCGATCAGTCCTTTGAGCAGGCTGGCGTTGCTGCGCGTCACTTTCACCCGGTTTGCGCCGACCTCATACTCGCCGGTGATCGTCGCATTCGGCCCGCGAAACGTCACGCTGTGCGTCGCCGGCTGCTCCGCCTGGCGGCCGCCAAAAGAGACGGGACCGGCGGGACGGCCCCGGCCGCGGGACGGTTCCGCGCCGATCGAAAACTCGCGCTGCATCCATGCGACCAGATCCGCCTCGCCGGCGATTAGTCCGGGATCGACCGGCACGCTCAGCGAGGCGACTTCCCGCACGACGCCGCCTTCGATATGCATCACCGCAGTCCGGTGATTGAGATAAAAGCCGGTGAGCCCCAGGCAGAAAAAGAACAGAGCGCCGTAAAAGCCGGTCCAAGCGTGACCGCGCCGTAGCCAGGTGAGAACCGTTTTCGTTTGCAGGTTTTTCGGGATGAACAAATAGCCGCCGGCGCGCCGGACCGGTTTTTGTTGTTTCTGCAACTCAGTTTCACCCATTTTCCGTCTCCGCCATATTAAACGTCAGCACAGAGCTTTTAACGGCTGACGCGTGTGATTCCTGCGGTGGGATTGGAAGACAAAACGTCACATGGGCGACTGGAAGACCGGCCGGTCTCATGCCGGCCGGTCTTCCCTGTTTTCAGCGCGTCATGTGAATGCGCACAAAGGCGCCCCGGCCATTGCCCGGAATGCGCTCGCCGATGGCGACGTCCGAGCCTGCGACGCGGTTATAGCCGGCGAGATGCTGGCGATAGTCCTTGTCGAAAAGATTGGTGACGCCGGCGGAAAGCGAAACCCCGTCAGCGAGGTCGATCTCGCCGGTGAGATTGAGGAGCGCATAGCCGTCCGTCGCCTGTTCGCTGTTCGTCGCCGAGACCTTGTTCTGATCCGCGATCAGTACGGTTTCGGCGCTGACAGACCAGATCGCCTGTTCGTAAGTCGCCGCCAGCGACGCGTGCGGCGGCGCGATGCGGTAGAGATTGTCGTCAATGTCCCGGCGTTTGCCGCGCACATAGGAAACCACGCCGTCGAGACGGAAATGATCGGTGAGCACGACCCCGCCATCCATGTCGACGCCGTAAAGCTCCGCATCCACATTGGCAAAACGCAAAGGCGTTGCATCGCCGTTCATGGAAGCGACCATCTCTTGGGGCGTGTCAATGACGCCGACCGTGTCATCGAGAGGAACGCCCTGAACATAATAGTCGATGCGGCGGTAAAAGACCGTGGGCCTCAGATAAAAGCGTTCGCCGCGCAGATCGGCGCCGGCTTCCGTGATCCAGGCTGTCTCCGCTTTAAGGCCGAGATCGCCCACATAGACATTGCCGTCGGCGAGCCCGCCGCTCGCCGGCGTCGGCAGCCAGGAAAAGCGCTCTACATAACCCGGCGCGCGGGCCTTGCGGGCGAGCGTGAAGCGCCAAGAAACGCCGTGCGCTTCTTCGGTCCACAACCGCATGACGCCGTCGACCGTTGTCTTCTCCCAGTTGCGGTCAGCAGCGTTGAAGGCATTGGCGAGCATGGCCGGCATCATCGGCAAAGCCGGGCCGAGACTCGCTTCGCCGGCGCTCGCATCGTGCCTGTCGGCCCGAACCCCGAGCTCGGCGTTGAGCCAGCCGGACGCCCCGGTCCATTCCGCAAAGACGCCCTTGCGCTGCATCTGAACATCAGGAAGCGAATTGATGAAGAAATTCGCATTGTTCGGATTGGTGATGGTCACATCCTTGTCGGCGTCTTCCATGTCGACACCGAGTCTGAGATCGCCGCCTGCGGCCGGAACGACGAAGGCGAGCTTCCCGTGAAGCGTGCGCGCCGCCGCCAGGGTTTCGCGATAGCGCATCGGGTCGGGCGGCGTCGGACGCAGATCGAAATTGTTCATGGCGTGATCCACATCGGCGATGGAGAACGCGCTTTCGATTTTGATCCCGCCGAGATCGCCGTTCCATGTCGCGCGCGCGAAGTCCGTTTCGAAGAAGCGAATGTCCATAGGGAACGGCGGGTTTCCGGTGGGCCCGGTTTTCTGCCGGCGCAGGTCGATCCCGAATTCCTGATCGCCGAGTTTGACTCCGGCCGATGCGCCATAGACCGCGCGCTTGTGCGAAGACGATCCGATAACGCCGCCGGGAAACTGCACGTCATCGCCCTTTTCGTAAGAGCCAAGGATGTTGACGCGATAGGTTTCGTTCGACGCGCCCGCGACCCCGCCGACGGCGTAGCTTTCGCCGACCGTGCGGCCCAATGCAGTGACGTCGTAGCCGAGCCTCGCCTCGGAACTGTCGGTGAAATCGATGCGCTTGAATTCGGCGTTGACGCCGCCGGCAAGGCCCGGTCCGTTGCGCACCGGGCTGACGCCGCGGTCGACGACGATCAGGCCGACCAGCGGCGCCGGCGCGTAATGCAGCGGCGGATCCATCATATTCGGCCCGCCCGATGCGAAATTCTGGCCGTCAACCCGGATATTAAGCCGGTCGCCGTAAAGGCCTCGATACTGCACCTGGCCCGAGAGCGCGCCGTTGTCGATCGCCGCGGCGCCCGGCAGGCGCGCGATAATGCCCGCCGCATCGGGGCCTGCGTCCGGCGTGAAGTCCGGGGCGGTTTCGTTGACCGTCATGCGACTGCGGGATTTGCCCGTCACCACAATGACGTCTTCGAGGGCGGAAGAAGAGGTTTGCGCGTAAGCCGCCGCTCCATGGGCCAGCGCGCCCGCGAGACTCGCGGACAGTAAAAGAGAGGGTTTCATCAATGCACTCCGTCGCGCGCCCGCAGCATGGCGGGAGCGCCAGTCTGATCTAAAAACAAAAAGTCGGGTGATCAGGCGCGGAAGGGAGGCGCGCGGGACGGCGGCGGCGCGGACGCGCTTTGGCTGTAATGGTCCTGCGATGAAACGCGCCAGCCGTCGAAACGTGCATAAAAGGTTGCAACGACGAGGTCGACGGCTTGTCCGCCCGGCGTGTAATGCAGGCTGAACGATGCAAACGGGCACTGGCCGGCGTCATTGCTCGCCGGCGCCGGCGCGCCGTCATGATCGGTGATGTCGCCGGTTTCGGGGTCAAGATAAGCGGCATAAACGCCGTCTCCCGACCCTGTGCAGATGGTGATCGCGATGCGGCCCGTCTCGGGATCGGCGCCGAACATATAGCCGGCCGGCACGACGGCGCGCAGCGCCGCCGCAAGGAACGCCGCAAAAAGGAACAGCCGCACAGCCGCATTGCCGCGCGTCATGGCGCGGCCTTCGGTCGATGAGCGGCGTTCGACAAACATGAAACGGATCGCATCCTTACGAAAACGGCGGCACCATAGCGCGCGCCGCCCGCAAGGCCACTCGCAAAAGTTAGGGCTATTCGCCGCGTTTAAGGGCCTGCAAAGGCGTGCGATCGGCGATCCATTGGTCAAGCGCCGCCCGGTCGGGAACGCCGATGCGGCCGTAACCGAGAACGATCAGCCTCTCGTCTTGCAGTCCCGACAGCGCCTTGCCGATGGAGACCCGAGAGACGCCGAGGGTGAAGGCGAGATCGGACTGGCTGCATTCCACTTCTTCGGCGTTTTTGGCGGAACGGGCCATGCCGGCGATCATTTTTGCAGTCCGCACGAGCAAAGGCAGCCGCCGGACATCGTCTAAAAACTCAAGCACCGCATAAAGCCGCTGGGTGGTCGCTTCGAGCATGAGCCGCGCCAGCGCCGGCTCTTCATCGAAAATCCGGTCGAAGCGGGGCTTGGAGATCTGCTCCACTCTGGTTTCGCCCACCGCAATGGCGTCATAAGCGCGCGGCAGATGCGCGAACAGGATCGCTTCGCCGAAACAATGGCCGGGCCCGAGGATCGAGGTCGTGATATAAGACCCGTCCGCCCCCGGAATGGCGAAACGCACCGCGCCCGACTGGATGATGGAAAGCCCCGGCTTGTCATCGCCGCGCGAATGGATGGTCTCGCCGTCGTCGTAGTCGACCGGCGTCGCCGCCGCGCTGAGCCGCGCCGCCAGCCCTTCCGGCAAGAGGGAAAGAAGCGGCCGGCTGTCGAAATCGAGCAAATCCGCCATATATTCAAAATGCTAAATTTTTAGCATTCTGACCCGCCCGCCAATGGTAATCAAGAGGCAAGACGCCGAAAAACCGGCGCGCGGGAGAAACAGGGAGCGCACCACATGAAACCGGAAATGATCGCCATCCTCGGCATTCTGGCGACCTTCGCCATGCTGGAAATCATCTACACCAACTTTTTCCGCAAGCCGGGCCAGACGCGCCAGGACGTGATCGTCGAATCCGTCAGCATCCTGACATTAATCTTAGTGACGCAGCCGCTGGCGCTGCTCGGGGGCGCGACGGTGGCGCATTTCATCGCGCCGGGCGCACAAGACTCTCTCGCGCATATTCCGGTCATCGCCGGGATCGCGCTGTTCCTGATCTTCGACGACATGATGCAATATTGGTGGCACCGCGCCTCGCACAGCCTGCCCTGGCTCTACAAGCTGCACCGCCCGCATCACAATGGCGAATATCTGTCGATCCGCGTCGTCTATCGCAACAACATTTTCTACTACCTTCTCATGCCCGGCCTGTGGTTCTCCGGCGCCCTTGTCTATCTCGGGCTTGGCTGGATCTATGCAGGCTACATCGTCGTCAAAATGGCGGTGATTGTCGGAGCCCATTCCGACGTTCGCTGGGACGAGCAACTTTACAAGGTAAAATGGCTCTCCCCAGTGATGTGGGTCGTCGAGCGTCTGATCTCCACGCCGGCGACCCACAGCGCCCATCATGGCAAGCACCAGGCCGACGGTGTGACGAACTACAAGGGCAATTACGGCAATCTTCTGTTCTTCTGGGACGTCCTCTTCGGGACGGCGAAAATCACGCGCCGCTATCCCGAGCTGTTTGGCGTCGAAAACCTGCCAGACACCAGCGCCGGCGAGCAGCTTTTATGGCCGCTGATCCGCACGAAAGAAGCAAAAGCGCCGTCGATCGCACCCGCTGAATAAGCTGCCGAAAATCAGTAGCGCGCCAGCGCCGAGCCCCAGGCGAGCCCGCCGCCGAGCGCAGCGAAGACAAGCAACTGACCACGTTTGATGCGCCCGTCGCGAATCCCGGCGTCGAGCGCCAGCGGGATCGAGGCGGACGAGGTGTTGGCGTGCTTGTCGATGGTGACGATCACCTTGCTGTCGTCGAGTTCAAGTTTCTTGCCGCAGGATTCAATGATCCGGATATTCGCCTGATGGGGAACGAACCAATCGATTTCATGCCGGCTCACTTTCGCGAGCTCGGTCACCTCGAAGACGGCGTTTGAAATCTGTTCCACCGCGTTGCGGAAGACTTCCTTGCCGTTCATGCGCACCTTGCCGACCGTGCCTGTCGTCGACGGTCCGCCATCGGCGTAAAGATGTTTCGCCAGCCGGCCGTCGGAGGAGAGATAAGTGGCGAGAACGCCACGCGGTTCGCGCGCGGTCTGCGGCGCTTCGCCGGAGAGCACCACCGCCCCGGCGCCGTCGCCAAACAGAACGCAGGTCGCCCGGTCCTCCCAGTCGAGAAAACAGGACAACTTCTCCGCGCCGATGATGAGGGCGTGTTTCACCTTCCCCATCTGGATGAAATCATGGGCGATGTTGACGGCGTAAAGAAAGCCCGCGCAAGCGGCGGACACGTCGAAGGCGATGCCCGGCGGCGCGCCGATCTTGTCCTGCACATAGACCGCAACGGAGGGAAAGGTTCTGTCCGGCGTCACCGTGGCGACGATGATGAGATCGATGTCGCGGGGTTTCAGCCCCGCCTGATCGAGGGCGCTCCAGGCGGCGGCGGTCGCCAAATCTGAGGCGGCTTCGTCGTCGGCGGCGAAATGGCGCTGGGCGATGCCGCTGCGACTCTGGATCCATTCATCAGAAGTGTCGACGATCTTGGCGAGGTCGTCATTGGTGACCACCCGCTCGGGCAGATAAGACCCCACCCCGGAAATAATGGTTTCGACTGCCGCCATGTTCCCTCCCGGACGCGCCCCCGTTTGGATTAAACGGCCACCTTAGGGGCATGCGCCGGGGATGACGACAGAAAACTCGCCGCGCTGCACAAAAAATACGCCGGTCTGTTCGCTTAAGAGGTGAAAACATCCCAGGCGAGCGTCCCGGCGGCGAGCAGCACATAGAGCCCGAACCCTTTAGAAAGGAGGCCGCTATCGAGCTGATGGGCGGCTTTCGCACCTAATGGCGCGGCGATCCCCGCCATCAGGGCCATGGCCGCAAAAGCCGGCAGATTCACATAGCCGAGTGAGCCCGCAGGCAATCCCGCCGCCGCCAGCCCCGACAAAACAAAGCCGATGACGCCAGGCACAGCCACGGAAACGCCGAAACCGGCGGAGGTCGCAATCGCCTGATGCATGGTCCGCCCGGCCAGCGTCATCACCATGACGCCCATGGCCCCGCCGCCGATTCCCATGAGGCTGGAAAAAAAACCGGTGCCGAAGCCGAGCGGGATTTTCAGGCGCTTGCGGTGAAGATTGACGGGATGGGCGTGGCCGCGCTCCTTCGCGAAAATCCGGCGATAGCCGACATAAAGCGCGCCGCCGGCGAAAACGATGGTGAGAAGCTCCGCCGACGCCCAGTGGGCGAGCGCCCCGCCCATCCCGGCGCCGCCTGCGATCCACGGCCCCCACTGGCGCAGCATCTCCATATCCACATGGCCGGCGCGGTGATGGGTCGCGAGCGAGCGGATCGACGTGACGATGATGACGGCGAGCGAGGTGCCGATGGCGGTTTTAAGGCTCTGCGCCTCCCCATAGCCGAGCATGTGGAAGATCGCGTAAAGCGCGGGCGTGGTGATGACGCCGCCGCCGATGCCGAACAGCCCGCCGGCGAAACCGGATATGAATCCTGCGCCGAGCAGCGCGGCGATCAGCGGCCAGTGCTCGGCGAGCGCCGCCCCCATCAGGCGGGCTCTCTTGCTCGCATGGCGGCGAGCGCGTCGTCGAGAATATTCGCCGAGCCCATGCTGGCGTTTTCGGACAGGAACCGACGCCAGGCCCGCGCCCCCGGCGCGCCGTGATAAAGCCCGAGCATGTGGCGCGTGATGGAATGGGGCCTGACGCCCTTGTCGAACTCCCGCTTCACATAGGCCGACATCGCCCGCACCACATCTTCGCGCGACAGCGCCGGCGCGGTCTCGTCGAAGATCAGCTCATCCACCGACGCCAACAGATAAGGCGCGCCATAGGCGGCGCGGCCGAGCATGACGCCGTCGAAGTCTTCGGCGAGCGCGGCCGCATCGTTCATAGTCTCGATGCCGCCATTTAGAACAATCGTCAGGTCCGGCCGCGCGGCTTTCAGGCGCCGGACAAGATCGTAATCGAGCGGCGGGATGGTGCGATTGTCTTTCGGCGACAGCCCTTCGAGCCAGGCCTTGCGCGCATGGACAATAAAAACCTTGCAGCCGGCGCCGGCGACTTTTTCGACAAAGCCAAAAAGACTTTCCTCCGGGTCCTGATCGTCTACGCCGATGCGGCATTTGACAGTTACGGAAATTTTTACCGCCGCCTTCATCGCCGCGACGCAGCCGGCGACGAGATCGGGCTCTTTCATGAGACACGCCCCGAAAGCGCCCGACTGCACCCGGTCCGACGGACAGCCGACATTCAGGTTGATTTCATCATAGCCAACCCCCCCGCCGATCCGCGCCGCTTCGGCGAGTTTTTCAGGGTCCGAGCCGCCGAGCTGCAGGGCGACAGGATGCTCGGCGGGGTCGAAGCCGAGCAGATAGTCCCGGTCGCCGTGAATGGCCGCATCCACAGTGATCATCTCCGTATAAAGCCGCGCGCGCTTCGTCATCAGCCGGTGAAAATACCGGCAATGGCGGTCCGTGCCGTCCATCAACGGCGCGACGCAGAACTTATGCGTTTGATTTTCTTGCATTTTTTCTTTTCGGACATCAAAGCAAAGACGACCTTATGCACATCTATGCGTATCTGCACAAATTCGCCCCACTTGGCGCCGATAGGGATTTCGACGCAGGCTGCTGCAAATAAGGAAGCTGACCCGTTGCGCCTAGATCGTTGAAACAGCCTTTTCGACGCCCTTCCGCGCTTTCCTAAAAATACTGGCGAAGCTGGATATAGAGTTTTTTCGGCTGCTCGAAATAGACATTCGCGCCGGCGGTGAGCGCAACGCCGCCGAATTCGGTGTTCACGGGCCCGATAGGCAATTGCGCGCCGGCGACAAGTGTGAGGTTTTCGTTCAATGAATAGGTCGCCTGGATAAGGGCGTAAAAGCTCGCATCGTTGAGGTTGGCGATCAGGGTCGGGCTGATTTCGAGCAGCGGGCTCGCCTGCAGCTGCGCCCCGGCGGCGAAATAATCGCGCCCCGTGTCGAAGACCTGCCCGCGCAAGAGGCGGTCGACGAGATCGACCGGGAGCGCGTCGAGAGAATAACGCTTCTCCGGCAGGCCAAAGCCGTTCCGGTAATATTCGGCGAAATAGGTGACGTCGCGTCCAGCGATCTTGCGTGCGTTCGAAATATTAGCGAGCGCCGACACCGTTTCCTGACCGTCTACGAAAGTCGGAATGACTTCCGCGTTCCAGCTCGCCCCGCCAAGCGAACCGGCGACGGCGAGCCCGGCGACCGTGTCGCCGTGATCGCGTGCGACGAGCATGGCCGTCTGCAACGAGCCGACCCGCCTGCGGTAATGGAGGGCGAAGGAACTCGCCTGCGAGGTCAGCGGCCCGCCGCGGCGCTCCGGTCTTGGAACAATGACGGCCTGCAGATCCGAGCCGTCGTCAAAAAGATATTGCCCGTAAAGCATGTCCGCGCCGGGCTTGTATTCCGTGTCCGTCGCCTCCGGCGAAAACGGATCGAAAAGGTCCATCGGATGGAAGACGAATCCCGCCCCCCAGGTGAGCGCCTGCCGCCCCGCCCTGACGACAAGATGCGGGCCCGTATAGCTGACAGAAAGCCGATCGATCTTGTGGAAAGCCGAAAGCCGGCGCCCGTCCGCGAGCGTGTCGTCAAGATCCCACCAGGTGAGCGGCGGCGCAGCCGGAAAAAGGCCGAGCGCATCTTCATCCGCCGCAAGGCCCGGCGCATCGCCCGCGTCGAAGCCCGCCTGATAAGCCAGATCGAAACTCCATGCACCTGCGCGCGGGGCCCATGTCAGCCGCGCATCGCCGAGAACATCGTTGCGGCTCTCCGAGCCCAGACTCGCCGACAGGCTGTCCTTGCTTTCGCTCGCATAAACGTCCTGCAAAAGAATCCGGCCGTGCACGGGCTCCGCCGAGACGGGGGCGCCGACTCCCGCGAACGCCGTAGCAAGGATTATGGCGGCGAGCGCGCGCACCCTTGGTCAGGCCGCCGCGCCGTCGCGGCGTTCATCGGAGGAAACGCGCCCGTCGGTGATGACGATATGCCGGCGCGTGCGGGCGATGACGCGCTGGTCGTGGGTCGCCATTAGGAAGGTGACCCCGGAGCTCTTGTTGAGATCCGACATCAAGGTGATGAGGTCTTCGGCTGTTTTCGTATCGAGATTGGCGGTCGGTTCATCGGCGAGCACGATCGCCGGCCGGCTCGCGAGCGCGCGGGCGACGGCGACGCGCTGCTGCTGGCCGCCCGAAAGCTGCGACGGGCGGCGCTTTTCGAGCCCTTCGAGCGCCACCGCCTTCAGCATCTCCACCGCCCTCGCCCGGCGCTCCTTATGCGGCGTTTTCATCAGTTGCAGGATGAATTCGACATTCTCCGCCGCCGAAAGCACCGGGATAAGATTATAGGCCTGAAAGATAAACCCTATCTTGCGCAGTCTAAGATCGGCGAGCGCATTGTTTCCGAGACTCGTGATCGCGACGCCGTCGACGCGAACCTCGCCCTCGCTCGGCCGGTCAAGCCCGCCGAGAATATTGAGCAGCGTTGTCTTGCCCGAACCGGACGGGCCCGCGAGCGAGGCGAAATCACCCTCCTCGAGCGCGAGGTCAAGGCCGCGCAGAGCGGGAACATCAATCTGCCCCTGCCGGTATTTCTTGGCGACGCCCTGGCATTCGACGATTACACTCATAACGCCTCCTTCTTGTTACGCGCGCGCCATCGCCATGACAGGGCTGACATGCGCCGCGCGCCAGGCCGGCCATAGCGAGGCGCAAACCCCGAGCGCCCAGATGATGAAGCTGTACCGGACAAAATCGCTTATATCGATCGAGAGATATAGCACCCGTCCGGCGCCGACGAGCTCCGCGCCGCGCCCGAGAAAACCGAGGTCCAGTCCGCCCGGAAAAGCCATGACGCTGAGCACGGCGAACGCGGCGCCAATGACGACGCCGATGCCGATCAACATGGTCGATTCAAGCGCGACTTCCATCAGTACAAGCCGCGGGCGCATGCCGAGCGCCTGAAACAGGCCGAATTCGCGCGTTCTTTCAAAGACGGCCATCAATTGCGTGTTGACGATGCCGATGGCCATCATGGCAAACATCACCCCAAGCCACATCATGATGAATTCGTTGAAAAACGTGCTGACCGCGTAAGCGAGCGGCTTCAGCGTCTCCCACGACTGGACGTCGAGCGCCGGCGCCGCCGCCCTGAGCTTGTCGACAAGCGACGGCAACGCCTCAGCATCCGAGGAGTCGAACACGATTTCGGATATGCCGCTTCCCGCGCCGATGAGCTTTTGCGCCGGATCGAGCCCGGTGAAGACAAATTCGTCCTCGATCTGTTGTGACGCGGCGTAGACGCCGACGACTTTGAAGGCGCGCTCGGCGAGCTCGCCCTTCGTATCCTGAACGAGCACCACGACGCGCTTGCCGACGCGGGTCTTAAGGCGGCTCGCGAGATTGCGGCCGATGACGATCCCGTCGTCTTCGGCGTTTTCGAGATAGCGGCCTTTCGAAACCTTGTCGGGCAGGACGGACACCGCGCGCTCTTTCGCCGGCGCAACGCCCGTCAGCGTGATCGGCAGCGTCCGGTATTCGCTTTGCATGATCGCCGCGACACGCACGCGCTCCGCATAGGCTTTGACGGCGTCCGATTTTAGAATATCGGCGAGCGCGCCTTCAAGCGGCGCCATCCGGTTGGCGATGGTCGGATCGTCGAGATAGCCGGCGGCGTGGATCTGGCCCTCGCCGGTCATCATCTTCTGGGTCGTGTCGCGGCTGCTCGCGGACCAGGCTTCGAGCAGGACGGCGAAGACGAGGATCGACCACAACCCGACGCTGACGACCAGCACAGTGATAATCGTGCGCCGCGGATTGCGCCAGAGACTGCGCCATGCGAGCGGCAGAAGGAGTTCAAGTTTCTCCATCAGGCGGCCCTCATCGCTGAAACCGGTTCAAGCCGGCGCACCCGCGCATAGGGAACGAGTCCGGCGAGGCCGATCGAACAGGCGATCGCCAGCGGGCCGGCGAGCGCCGTCGTCCAGTTGAGATCGGGATAAAGGGTCGACGGCATGTTCCATTGGCTGAAAAGCGCCTCGGCGCCGGAAAAGACGAGGCCGCGCCCCTCGACCCAGGCGGTGATCCCCGCCCCGAACGCTATGCCGAGCCCCGCCCCTATGCCGGCGAGAAACAATAGCTCCAGCCAGACCATGGCGCCGATCTCGGAAGGCCGCATGCCGATCGCCATCAGCATGCCGAATTCGCGCGTCCGCTCGAGCACGGACATAAGGAGCGTGTTGAGAATGATGAAAACGACGACGACGACGAGGCTCACATAGAGGAGCACGGAAAAACTGGCGTCGAGCATGATGACGTCGTGGAGCGCCGGCTCGAGCTCGGTCCAGTTGCGGAGGACGAGCCCCTCTTCTTCGGCGATTGTGCGCAGCTCCGGTAGCGCGTTCTGGATATCCGCAAGCCGGCGCCCTTTCACCGCGATCATATTCGCCTCGCCCTCCATCGCGAAAATCGACTGGAAGCGCGAAATCGGGGTTTCGATCACCTGCCGGTCGATTTCCGGCGCGCCCGTCGCGAACACGCCGACGACGGTCACGATATCGGCGGCGACCGACCCGTCGCGGGCCGCGCCCAGCATGGTCAGTTCGTCGCCGACCTTCAGTTTCAGGTTTCGCGCAAGACCGGCGCCGATCACCGTCACGCCGTCGTCGCCGGGTTTGAGATACCGTCCCTCCTTGATCGATGCGTCGAGGGTTGAGACCTTTGTCTCTATAGACGGATCGACGCCGATGACGGCGCTTCCATAACTGCGCGGCCCGTTGGAGAGAATGACGTAAGTCAACGCGCGCGGCGCAGCGGCGGTGACCGCCTCCAGCGTCTCAAGGCGCGCGGCCAGCGCGTCCGGCTCGTCGATCGCCTTTCTGAGGGAGGGGTCGTCCGCATAGCCTTCGGGCTGAACCTGCGCGAAGCCGTCAAGAAGACTGAGCACATTCTCTTTCATCGCGCTGTAGCTTCCCTGCTGCAATGCGAGGAGAAATATCGTGATGGCGCTTGCAAGCACGATCGATATGAGGCTCAGCGCCGTTCGACGCGGCTGACGCCAGATGTTTCTCCATGCCAGCGCAAAGAGCATCAGTCAGCGCCTCGGATTCTGGAGGTTCGACAAGGTGAACAGATATGACGGCAAGTCGATATTGAAATCGGCGGAAGACGTTTCAATGCGCGTCCATTTTTCCGGCTCATCCGCAGGCCGCATGACCATGACGAGAGGATAGTCGCGCCCGCCAACCTCGCCGACCTTCTCCGTCGTCATTTCACGAACGACTTTCATGTCCTGATCGTAATAAGTCTCGGCGAGCATCACGCCGTCTTCGCGCACCTTGACGACGAGCTTTCCCCAGACGACCGGCGCATCGGGTTTTGGGATCGCCTCGATTGTGTAGATCTTGTCGCCGCCGGTTTCTTCGGTTTTGACGAGCTTATGCGTGTATTCGGTCAGAATGTCGTCGGCTTTGGAGAGATCGTTGTAGGAAAAATCAGAGCCCATCCAGCTCTGCGCCAGCATGCTGGCGGGCAGCTTGATCACCTGATTGAGCTTGGGATTGTAGATCCATGTCCCCTTATCGGTTTTCAGCGTGGCGTTGCCGGCGTCTTTCGCCGGCGCAGTGAAGCGCACCAGCGCGAAATCGTCGCCTTGCGTCCAGGCCTTCATGCTCATCGACCGTTCCCAGTCGGGCCGGTGAACGGTCATGGTGACCTCACTGTCCGAACTCTTTGCGCGCCAGTTGTCGAAGGCGGCGCGCAACAGTGCGTCGGCGTCGGCCTCCTGCGCGCGAACCGCGGTGGAGAAAAGGGACAATATGCAGATGAAAGCAAGAATGCGCATGGCGTTTATCCTTTCGCTGCAGCAAGGCCTTCGAAAAGGGAGCTTAGAAAGCGCTCGACATATCGACGCGGGTCGAAGCTCCGGTCGAGCCAGTATTGGAGAAAGAGCCCGTCGATCGCGCCGACCAGCATGGCCGCCACCGCTTCGGCGTCGACCTCTCGTCTGATTTCTCCGGCTTTCTGGCCGGAGTCGATGATCGCCGTCACTTCGGCCCGGTAAGCGACATATAGCTCGCGCATCACCGCCGAGAAGCGCTCGCGCGTGCCGGCCTTCGCGGCCGCGGCCCAGACTTCGAGCGTGACCGGATAAAGCGCAATGTGGTCGATCAGCGCATTCACGGAAGTTTCGGCGAAGGCGAAAAGCCGGGCGTAAGCGCTCGTCTCCTCTTCCATACGCTGGGCGCCGTCGCCCACCAGCGAGCCGAGGAACCATTCGAAGACCCCGTAAAAGAGGTCCTCCTTGTTTTTGAAATAATCGTAGAGCGACCCTTTGCTGACGCCCGCCGCAGCGGCGACGTCGTCCATGGAGGTGGCGTCGTAACCGGCCTCAGCGAAGCAACTGGACGCGGCTTCGAGGATCTGAATGCGTTTGGCTTCCCGATCGACGACGCGGGCCATGGCGCAACCTCAATAATGACCGACTGGTCGGTCATTATTGAGCATGGATGGCGGAAAATCAATGACCGTCCCGGCCGAAAACGACATTCCGGCGTATGCGCGGCGCATTCCGCCGAGATGTTCGATTCTCCTAACGCCCGGCAGCGCCCAGCCCAGCGCATAGGAGCCCCCTGGGCGAGGGCCCTAACTAGATTGTGGGAACGGAAAAGCTTTCGGGCGACGCGTCCAGGTTCAGGGCAGCCTAGCGAAAAATTATGGCGAGGAATGCTGGGGCCAAGAACAAGGCTTTACGGGCATGAGTTCGCATTGTGTCGAAGACAAGACACTCCGTGTGCGATTATTTCACACGCCGCCACAATAGATAAGCAAGGCCGATAATAATCGGCGCCAGCCCAAGAAGGATGAGATCGCCCGGATGATGGTGCGGCGTCGAGTCGAAATGCGCCGCCGCGCTTGAGCAATTTGCAAGAATGACAAACAGAACAGTCAGGCGTCTCATGGTTTTTTTTCGCTCACGCGCTATAAAGGAGAGATCGACTGATCGAATGCGACGGTGCGCCTGCGCGATACGCGCTTTATATTGCACTTAGTCGGCGCGACGCAATGCGCGCCCGGAGGCGAATAAGCGCACCCCCGCGAGGCCGACGCCCTGCTTTCAGCGCCTTATGCGGGTTTGCGAACGTGTTTTCAATTTTGCCCTTTACACTGGACCGGCGAACCGCGACATTTCATAGAGCCGACAGATCAATCCAGGCATGACACAGACGATGCTCTCCGCAGACCAGGTCAAGCCAGGCGCCCAGGCTGTTCTTTCCCGGGCGGATTTCGATCACCTCATCACCGTGCTGCAGGCGGAAGGCTATGACGTGATCGGCCCCACAGTCGACAACGGCGCCGTCGTCTATCAGGAAATCGATAATGCGGGCGCGCTTCCCGAAGGCGTCGCAAGCCGTCAGGCCGCCGGGCGCTATCGTCTTGAGAAACGCGCCGACAACGCCCTGTTCGGCTATATCGCCGGGGCGCAATCCTGGCGGCCCTATCTTTTCCAGCCAAGCCGCACGGTGTGGCGGGCGGAAAAATCCGGCGACGAGCTTTCCTTTACGGAGCCCGAAGAGCCTGCGCCCAAAATGGCGTTTCTCGGCATGCGCGCCTGCGAGCTTGCCGCGATCGAACTACAGGACCGCGTCTTCATGAACGGCGATGCGCCGGACCCCGATTACGCCGCACGCCGGTCGGGGGCGCTCTTTATCGCGGTGAATTGCGGCGAAGCCGGCGAGACCTGTTTTTGCGTCTCCATGGATACAGGGCCCAAAGTGACCCGCGGTCACGATCTCGTCCTGACGGAGCTCATTGCGCCTGACGCGCATGATTTTCTCGTGGAGATCGAAACCGAGGCCGGCGCCGAGATCGCACGCAAGCTGCCCTTGCGCGCGGCTGAGCCGCAGGAGGTCGGGCGCGCCGACGCCATCCTCGCCGAAACGGCGCAGTCCATGGGGCGCGCGCTCGACACGAACGGGCTGAAAGAGATCCTGCAAGACAATCAGGACGCGCCGCAATGGGGCGACGTCGCCGAGCGGTGCCTTTCCTGTGCAAATTGCACCCTCGTCTGTCCGACCTGTTTTTGCAACACCACAGAGGATGTGACCGCCCTCGACGGCGAAAGCGCCGAACGCCGACAGCGCTGGGCGTCATGCTTCAATCTCGATTTTTCCTATCTCCATGGCGGTCCAGTCCGGCCTTCCGTCGAGGCGCGCTATCGCCAATGGATGACCCACAAGCTCGCCCATTGGATCGATCAGTTCGGCGACAGCGGCTGCGTCGGCTGCGGGCGCTGCATTTCCTGGTGCCCCGCATCCATCGACATCACGGAAGAAGCGGCCGCATTGCGCCGTCATGCGGAAGAGGCTGACAATGGTGAAAATTAAGCCGCTTGAAGACATAATTCGATCCCACGCCTTCTTCGACGGCCTGACGCCCGACATCTCGTCGCTGATCGCTGGCTGCGCGCGCAATGTGCGTTTCAAGGCCGGCGAGATGATCTACCGGCTCGGCGATGCGGCGGATACGTTCTATGTCGTCCGGCACGGCCGGGTCGCCCTGGAAATGCCCGCCGCCGGCAAGGCGCTTTGTGTGGAAACGCTCGATGGCGGCGACATTTTGAATGCGAGCTGGCTCGTGCCGCCTTATACATGCCGGTTCGACGCACGCGCCGTCGACGACACCCGCGCCATCGCTTTCGATGCGGTCTGCCTTCGCCAGAAATGCGACGCCGACAGCGCGGTCGGCTATGATCTCATGAAACGCTTCGTTCCGGTCATGGTCGAACGCCTGACGCACGCGCGCATTCAAGCGATGGACCTTTACGCCGGCGGGAGCACGGCGCAGTGACCGCTGTCAGCGCGCAGACAGACCCTTACCGCCCTCAGGTCTGGCGTATCGTTGAAAAGCAGATGGAGACCGCGGACACGGCGACCTTAGCCCTTGAGCCGAAAGACCGGGCGAACGCCATGCCTTTCGAGCCCGGTCAGTTCAACATGCTGTACGCTTTCGGCGGCGGCGAGGTCCCGATCAGCATCAGCGGCGATCCGAGAGAAACGGGACGGATCATTCACACGATCCGCGCCGTCGGATCGGTGACGCGCCCGCTTATCGCGCATGAACGCGGCGCCCTTGTCGGTCTGCGCGGCCCTTTCGGCGCCGGCTGGCCGGTCGAAGCCGCGCGCGGCAAGGATCTTCTCATCATCGCCGGCGGCCTTGGCCTTGCCCCCTTGCGTCCCGCCATTCTCGACGCGCTTCACCGGCGCAGCGCCTTTCAGCGCATCGTCATCCTTTATGGCGCCAAAGATCCGGACAGCCTTCTCTTTCTCGGCGACATCGCCGATTGGCGCGGGCGCCCCGACGTCGGCTTCGACGTGACCGTCGACCGCGCCGGACAGGACTGGCACGGCAATATCGGGGTTATCCTGCGCCTCATTAAAGCCGCGCATTTCGATCCGGCAAACGCCGTCGCTTTCATTTGCGGCCCGGAGGTCATGATGCGCCTCGCCGCCGACGAACTCATGGCGAGGGACCTGCCGCAGGACTCGATTTATGTGTCGCTAGAACGCAATATGAAATGCGCGTTCGCCCGTTGCGGTCACTGCCAGTTCGGTCCGCATTTCGTCTGCAAGGACGGACCGGTGTTCCGGCTCGACCGCATACGCGCCCTATTGCAAACGCCGGAGATCTGATCTTATGGCGAAACCGAAACTCGCAGTCTGGAAATTCGCGTCCTGCGACGGCTGCCAGCTTTCGATCCTCGATCTCGAAGACGAGCTTCTGGCGCTCGCCGAGACGGTCGAGATCGCCTATTTCCTCGAAGCCTCGAGCAAGACCGTTGCGGGACCCTATGACTTGTCGCTGGTGGAAGGATCGATCACCACGCCCCATGACGCCGAGCGCATACAGGACGTGCGCCGGCAGTCGCACAAGCTGGTGACGATCGGCGCCTGCGCCACCGCCGGCGGCATCCAGGCGCTTCGGAATTTCGCCGACGTCAAGGAATTCACCAAAGCGGTCTATGCGCGCCCCGATTACATCAAGACGCTCGAAACCTCGACGCCCATCGAAGATCACGTCACGGTGGATTTCAATCTGCGCGGCTGTCCGGTCGATAAAAAGCAATTGCTTGAGGTCGTCAGCGCCATGACCTTCGGGCGCAAGCCGATGATCGCCGCCGACAGCGTGTGCGGCGAGTGCAAGGCGCGCGGATCGGTCTGCGTCGCCGTCGCCGAGGGAACGCCCTGCCTCGGTCCGGTGACCCACGCCGGCTGCGGCGCGATCTGCCCGGCCTATGGGCGCGGCTGTTATGGCTGTTTCGGCCCCAGCGACGCCGCCAACATGCCGGCGACCGCGCGCCTGCTTCAGGCCCAAGGCTTGTCAGAAGATGAGATTGTTCGCATTTTGCGGACATTCAACGCCTACGCGCCCGCCTTCCGGGAAGAGAGCGAAAAACATGACGCGCCGAACGATCAATGTTGAATATCTCGCCCGCGTCGAAGGCGAAGGCGCGCTGAACGCCACCATAAGGGACGGCGTCGTCGAACAGGTCGAACTGAATATTTTCGAACCGCCGCGCTTTTTCGAGGCTTTTCTAAGAGGCCGCGATTTTCGCGAAGCGCCGGACATCACTGCGCGCATTTGCGGGATCTGCCCCGTCGCCTATCAGATGAGCGCAGTTCATGCGATGGAGGCGGCGTGCGGCGGCGCCCTTCCGGACCCGCTGCACGTCCTGCGGCGTCTCCTCTATTGCGGCGAATGGATCGAAAGTCATGTGCTGCATATTTTCATGCTGCATGCGCCGGATTTTCTCGGCTGCCACGGCGTTGTCGAGATGGCGAAGACCCATGGCGATCTCGTGCGCCGCGCGCTGCGCATGAAAAAGGCGGGCAACGCCATTGTGGCGACGGTTGGCGGGCGCGAGGTGCATCCCGTCAATGTGCGGGTCGGCGGGTTTTATCGCGCGCCCAGACGCGCCGACCTCCTGAAGCTGCGGGACGAGCTTCAATGGGCGCGGGACGCCGCGATTGAAACGCTGAACTGGGCCGCCGGCCTGCCCTATCCCGATTATGAACGCGACTATCTTCTGGTCGCGCTGCGCAATCCTTCGCATTATCCGATGAATGAAGGGCGCATCGTCTCAAGCGCCGGTCTCGACATTCCGTATGACGATTTCGAGAATCATTTCCAGGAAATCCATGTGCCGCATTCGACGGCGCTGCACGGCCGCACGAAACAAGGCCGCTCTTATCTTGTGGGTCCGCTGGCGCGCTTTGCGCTCAACCATGACCGCCTCTCTCCCGAGATTGTCGCGCTGGCGGAAAAGGCCGGTCTCACGCCGTCCTGCCGCAATCCCTATAAGAGCCTGATCGCCCGCGCGGTCGAGGTGCTGTTCGCCTTCGACTTGGCGCTTGAAATCATCGACGGCTACCGGGAGCCGGACGCACCCGCTATCGATGTCGAACCGCGAGAGGCGAACGGGCGATGGGCCACGGAGGCGCCGCGGGGTCTGCTTTATCACCGCTATGAAATCGGCGACGACGGATTGATCAAGGAAGCCCGCATCGTTCCGCCGACCTCGCAGAACCAGCCGAGCATCGAAAAAGACGTCCGCGGCGTGATCGAAGCCAATCTCGACATGGCCGACGACGTCCTTCAGCACCGCTGCGAACAAACCATCCGTAATTACGATCCGTGCATTTCCTGCTCTACGCACTTTCTAAAACTCAATATCGAGCGCCTGACAGGCGACGAGGCGCAAGCATGAAGGGCCTTGTGATTGGCGTCGGCAATGCCGACCGGGGCGATGACGCGGCCGGCCCCGTCACCGCCGAAGCGGTCGCCGCCGCAGCGCCGCAGCTCGACGTGATGCTCTGCCGCGGCGATCCGGCGGAATTGATCGACGCCTTCTCTGGGCGGCGCCGGATCGTCATCATTGACGCCTGCGCAAGCGGCGGCGCTCCCGGACAGGTGCAACGCTTCGAGGCGCATAGATCGCCCCTTCCCGCCTGTTTCGGCGAAATCTCCACCCACGGCGTCGATCTTGGCGCCACGATCGAGATGGCGCGGGCGCTCTCCGGCTTGCCGGATAGGTTGATTGTCTACGGAATAGAAGCGGGCAGCGCCGAGCCCGGCGCGGCGCTGACGCCGTCCGTCGCGGAAGCGAGCCGCCGCCTCGTCACGCAAATCCTCGATGAATTCAGCCGGGAGTAGAGGAAAACCATCTCATGCATGAAGCCTCTTTGATGAAGAGCCTGATGGCGAAAATCCTGGACGTCGCGGAAAAGGAAGGCGCAAAGCGCATCACAGCCGTTGAGGTCTGGCTCGGCGCGCTGTCGCATATGACGCCCGGCCATTTCCGCGAACATTTCAACGTCGCCGCCAAAGGGTCCATCGCTGAAGGTGCAGAACTGGCCACGGAAGTGTCGGAGGATATTGACGACCCGAATGCGGAAACCATTCTTTTGAAAAGCATCGAAACCGAAGAGTGAATGACGCAGATTTTGACGCAGCCTGAAGAAGTGACGCGCCTGCGCCTTGTCGTGCAGGGCGTCGTGCAGGGCGTCGGATTTCGCCCCTTCGTCAGCCGGCTTGCGCATGATCTCTCCCTCGCCGGACATGTCTATAATTCAAGCGAGGGCGTCTCGATCGAAATCGAGGGACCTCGTGACAACGTCGGCGCGTTCGTGCGGCGCCTGCGCGAAACGCCGCCGCCCAGCGCCGAAATAGACGCGGTCCGCCTTTCTTCGATTCCTGTTCACGGCGATGTTTCCTTCAAGGTCCGGCGAAATTGCAGCGATCAATCGCTTACGACCCGCGCCCCGCCGGATATGGCGATCTGCGATGATTGCCTTGAAGAGATAAGGGATCCGTCCAATCGGCGTTACGGTTACCCGTTCACCAACTGCACAAATTGCGGGCCGCGATACAGCATCATCGAAACGATGCCTTACGACCGCGCCGCCACGACCATGCGCGATTTCGATCTGTGTGCGCGCTGTGCCGAAGAGTATAGCTCCCCGCATGACCGGCGGTTTCACGCCGAACCCATCGCCTGTTCCCATTGCGGGCCCGAGATCGCCTTGCTTGATAAAGAGCGCGTCTGTCTGGCGCGCGGCGGCGAAGCGTTGGACCATGCCGCGCGCTTTTTGCGCGAGGGCGCCTGCGTCGCGGTGAAAGGCGTCGGCGGCTTTCATTTGCTGGCGAACGCCTGTGACGAGGCGGCGATCCGCGCCTTGCGCGAAAAGAAAAAACGTCCCGCGAAACCCTTCGCGATCCTCGCCGGCCTCGACGAGGCCCACGCGCTGGCGCATGTCAGTCAGGCTGAAGAAAGGCTCCTCGCCTCCGCCGCCGCGCCGATTGTCCTCGTGACGCCCAAAGCCGATGCGCGCTTCGCGGCCAATCTTGCGCCGAATGCGCCTGAAATCGGAATCTTTTTGCCTTATACGCCGCTGCACCGGCTTTTGTCCGACCGGGCCCAATGTCCGTTCGCCGCGACAAGCGCCAACGGAAGCGGCGAGCCGATCATTTTTGACGAAACCCGGTCCTACGACGCCCTGTCGGAGCTTGCCGACTTCGTTCTGTTTCACAATCGGCGCATTCGCCGCCCCATCGACGACGCCGTCATGCGCGTGATCGACGGCGCGCCGCAAGTCTTGCGCCTGGGGCGCGGCCTCGCTCCCGGCGAGATTAAACTCGGCGGCGCATCCGAAGCGTCCGCCATCTTGGCGCTTGGCGGTCATCTGAAAACCGCACCCGTAATCGTAACCGGAGAACGCGCCATTCTGGGGCCGCATGTAGGCGACCTTGGCTCGCTTGCCATGGACGACGCATTTCACGCCTCAATCGAAGGACTTCAGGATCTCAATGGCGTTAAGCCCGAGATCATCGCCTGCGATCAGCATCCGGACTATGAGACGACGCGCTTCGCAGACGATCTCGGACTTCCCGTCATCCCGGTTCAGCACCATCACGCGCATATCCTCTCCGTCATGGCGGAGCATGGACTCGAACCGCCGGTTCTCGGCGTCGCCTGGGACGGGGCTGGGCTCGGGCCCGACGGAACGATCTGGGGCGGCGAGTTCCTGCATATCGAAGATGGAAGCTGGACGCGCATCGCCCGCCTAGTTCCGTTTCGCCTGCCCGGGGGGGAAAAGGCGATGCGCGAGCCGCGCCGGAGCGCTTTAGGCGCGCTCATGGCCATGAACGCCGATGTGAACCGGATGGCGCCGGCCTTTAACGAAAAAGAATTTTCGCTCCTGCAGCAAATGGTGAAGCAGGGCCTGCACTCGCCGGCAACGTCAAGCGCCGGACGCTTGTTCGATGTCTGCAGCGCCCTGCTTGGATTATGCCTGAACGCGAGCCATGAAGGGGAAGCGGCGATGACGCTGGAGCGCTGCGCCCGCCTCGCCCGCGAGGGAGACTGCCGCCCTTATCCTTTCGATACCGTCAAAAGCGGCGCGCCCGGCCTCCTCGATATTGACTGGCGGCCCATGCTGGACGCGATGATCGGCGATCTTGAAGCACGCCGCCCGGCCCCGGCGATAGCCCGCGCCATCCATGAAACCTTCGCCGCCATGATTGCGGGCGCGGCGACCATCGCCGGGATCAGAACCGTCGCCCTGTCGGGAGGATGTTTTCAAAACCGCCTGTTGACGGAATGCGCGCTGCGGCGCTTACGCGCGCAAGGCTTTCAGGTTTTCATCAATCGCGCCGTCCCGCCCGGCGATGGCGGCCTTGCGCTCGGTCAGGCGCTGTGGGCGCGCGGACAGGCGTTGGAGAGTGCGGCATGTGTTTAGCCATACCGGGACGCGTTCTCGACATCTCAGGCGCCGCTTATTCGCGCAGCGCGCGCGTCGACTTTGGCGGCGTGATCAAGGAGGCAAGCCTCGCTTTAGCGCCGGAGGTGCAAATCGGCGATTACGTCATCGTTCACGCCGGCGTCGCGATCACCCGCCTCGATGAAGAAGCTGCGCAAAGAACGCTCGACGAAATCGCGAACTTAACCGCTCTCGACCAGGCACCGGATTGATTGCATGAGATATGTCGATGAATTCCGCGCTGTAGACAGCGTTCAGCGTCTTGCCGAAGAGATACGGAAGACCACAATTCAACACTGGTCTGTCATGGAAGTATGCGGCGGACAGACCCATGCAATCATGCGCTACGGCCTTCAAGAGCTGCTTCCCGAAGAGATCACGCTGCTGCACGGGCCGGGCTGTCCTGTTTGCGTAACACCGCAATCCTATATCGACAAGGCGATCGAAATCGCTCTTCTCCCCGATGTCGTGTTCTGCACCTTCGGCGACATGCTGCGCGTGCCATCCGGCGACAGCGACCTTGCGCAGGCAAAAGCGCGCGGCGGCGACGTGCGCGTCGTTTATTCGCCGGTCGATGCCGTTGAGGTTGCACGCGTCAATCCAGACAAAGACGTCGTCTTCTTCGCTGTCGGTTTCGAAACGACGGCGCCGGCGAACGCGCTTGCCGTCAGGCGCGCCAAAGACGAAGGCCTGACGAATTTTTCGCTTCTCGTTTCGCAGGTGCTCGTGCCGCCGGCCCTGCTGGCGCTCCTGTCCCAGCCGGACTGCAGGATCGACGCCTTTCTGGCGGCGGGCCATGTCTGCGCCGTCGCCGGGCTCGACGCTTATCATGCGATCGCCGAAAAACATCATACGCCGATTGTTGCGACGGGCTTCGAGCCTGCGGACATTTTACGCGGCGTCCTCCACGCCGTCCGCCAGCTCGAGGCGGGCGAGGCTTTCGTTGAAAACAGCTATGAACGCGCGGTCGCGCAACAGGGAAATAAAACCGCGCAAGCCCTCATGATGGAAATATTCGAGATCGCGCCGAAGGAATGGCGCGGCATGGGAGTCATCCCGGCGAGCGGTCTGGCCTTGAACGCCGCGCACGCCGATTTTGACGCCGAACGCCGTTTCGGCGCCATTGGCGCGGCGCCCCGGCGCGACTGCGGCTGCATCAGCGGGGCGATCCTGCAGGGCGTGAAGCGTCCCCCGGATTGTCCGCGATTTGCAACAAGCTGCACGCCGGACAATCCCATCGGCGTCACCATGGCCTCTATGGAAGGCGCCTGCTCGGCCTATTACCAATATCGCGAAGGAGGCTCCGGCCATGAAAGATGAGCCCGCCGGCCCCCATTGCGCGATCAACGCCGGCGACGGCGCGCTTATTCAACTCGGCCATGGCGGCGGCGGAAGCCTGATGCGCGACCTGATCGGCAAGATCATCGCGCCGGCGATGGACCAGGCGAGCCTCGACATTGAAAGCGACGGCGCGGCGGTTTCGCTCGGCGGACCGGCCGCTTTCACGACGGATTCCTACGTCGTCAGCCCGCTGTTTTTCCCCGGCGGCGATATCGGTTCGCTCGCGGTTAACGGAACCGTCAATGATCTGGCGATGTGCGCGGCCGAGCCGTCTTATTTGAGCGTCTCCTTCATCATCGAAGAAGGACTTTCCATCGAAACCCTGAAACGGGTGGCGCAATCGATCGGCGCAGCGGCGAAAACCGCCGGCGCGCGCATCGCCACTGGCGATACCAAAGTCGTCGAACGCGGCAAAGGCGACGGGCTTTACATCAACACGGCCGGCGTCGGCTCTGTGAAGGCGCCTTTCGCGCCGGGGCCCAGCCGTCTGCGCCCCGGCGACGCCATCATCCTCAGCGGCGACATCGGCCGGCACGGCGTCGCCGTGATGGCCTCGCGCGCGGAACTCGACTTCACCCCGCCTATAAGAAGCGACTGCGCGCCTTTATGGGATCAGGTGCGCGCGCTCATCGATGCAGGCGTCGAATTGCACTGCCTGCGCGATCTGACCCGCGGCGGCCTTGCCGCCGCGCTTGTGGAAATTGCGCAAAGCGCCGGTTGCGAGATTGCCGTCGACGAACCGGAAATCGCGGTCAGCGAGCAAATCAGCAGCGCATGTGAACTTTTGGGGCTTGATCCGATCCATGTCGCCAATGAAGGCCGGTTCATCGCGGTCGTTCCCGCCGAACACGCCGATCTGGCGGTTGCAACGCTTGGATCGGCGAGCGCCGGGCAAGCGCGGCGCATCGGCGAGACGACGCCGGCTCATCAAGGCGGGCGCGCCCTTATTCGCAGCGCTTACGGCGTGAAACGTCAGATCCGCACGCCCAAGGGAGAACAGTTGCCGCGCATTTGCTGACGCCCCTGCCGCCTAAAACCGAACCGAACGCAGCTCTTCAGCATCGTCTTCGGGACATGATGAATTGACCGGCAGGCCGGCCCCCAGTTCAAATCCGCCAAGATGCTGAATAGCGGGAACAATTCTTATATCCCAATGCCGATAGCGGCTGCCGGCGCTGTCCGCCGTCCCTGATTCAATAACGAAATTATACGGGGGATCATCGAGCACAGCATTCAAATGTTGCAGGGCGCGCTTCAGCGCGCCAGCAAGTTCCCGGATTTCCAATTCGGCAAGTTCGGAAAAACACGCCTGATGCCGTCGAGGATAAATCCTTTGTTCGAAAGGACCGGCGGCGGCGAACGGAACGACAATCAGAAAGTTATCGGTCTCCTCCACCACTCTCAGACCGCTTTCCAATTCACGCTGCACTTCTTCGCAAACGACACATTGACGGTGGTTTTCATAGTGGCGGCGCGCCCATGCCGCTGACGCCGAAAGACGCGGCGGGACCATACCGGTCGCGACGATCTGCGAATGAGGGTGGCCGAGCGATGCGCCGGCCCGGCGCCCGTGATTTCGAAAAACAATAACCGCTTTGACGTTTGGCCGCTTCATCAGATCGGCATATCGCCGCAAATAGGTCCGAATAACATCTTCAACCTCTTCAACCGCCAATGCAGACAGATCGGCGTTATGCCGCGCGGTTTCGATAATGACTTCGTGATAACCGCCGCCCGCTATTCTGTCCGGCGCTCCCTCGAACGCCGGCGCCTTGCTAGCGCCAGAAGAAACCATGGGATACTTATTCGCGACAACGCGCGTCCGCCATCCCAAAGAACCGTCCAGCGGGCTTTCCAGAAGGATATCCGTCAGCATATTCTCATTGCCCGGACAAAACGGACATTCCGGATCTAATGCCCGGCCGTCGCCTGTCGAGGCGTGCCCGGAAAACCGCACATGAGGCCGCCGCTTCCTTTCAGGCGCGACAAGAACCCATTCGCCTGTGGTTCTATCCCGTCGGTATTCACTCACTCGTAGCGCCTCACACAAGGGACCCCGCGCCGCGCCGCCCTCTTTCGGAAAGCGCCCGCCCAGATCCCGGCCGCCGCATATTCGTCGAGCGCAAAGGTCAAACGCCGGCGTCTCCCCTCAAGCGAAAATGCGGTTCAAACGCCCCAACGAGATCCAGCCAGTCTTCCGCCAGCCGCGTAAGCAGGAACCGTGAACGCACGGACTGTTTCGCATTCGCGCCGATGCGTTCCCGCAGTTTTTTGTCTTTCAAAAGACGAACAATCCTCTCGGCCGCCTCTTCAACGCTTTCAACAAGAAATCCGTTGACGCCGTCTTCTATCTGACGGCGAATGCCGCCAACGTCTCCGCCGATGACCGGAACGCCTTTCCACATCGCCTCCGTCACCGTTAAGCCGAACCCTTCCCGCAAGGATTTCTGCAACACCACCGCAGCGCGCTGTTGGAGCGCATTCACAAGCGCGGAATCCGGAACCGACAGAATTATGATGCGCTCCTCAGCGCAGTGACATAAGGACTCAAAGACCTCTTGCCCCTCCGGATCGTCGGTCGCCACGTTGCCGATCAGAACCAACGTCGCGTCAACTTCTTTCCGGGCGATTTTAAAAGCATCGATTACGCCCTGAGGATCTTTCCATTTGTCGAAGCGGGACACCTGAACAACAAGCGGCAGGTCCGTCGGAATGCCGTAATGCGCAAACCGGTCCGCGATTTCGTCCTCGCTCAATTGTTTATTTGTCGTGGAAAAGGGATTGATCGCCGGCATGATAAATCGCTGAGGCGTCGTCAGTTTTTGCGCATATTCAGGCAGAGAAAAAACAACCGCATCATATTTCTCGATGAACGGCGCGAGATATGACCAAAGCTCCTGATTAGGTCTTGTCATATCAACATGACAACGCCATATCCACGGCGCTTTTTTGCGAAAATGCCGGATAAGAGGCAAAGGCTGTGGATCGTGAACGATCACAATGTCATGATCGAGATGCATGCGCATCGCATTTTCGAAAACGACTTCCTCATATATATCTTGTTTTAACTCGCTAAGATTGATGTCCTCTCCTTGCAGCGCGTTGTGCATTTTTTTTGTAACGCTAAAATAGTCAGGGCGCCCCTCGATGACGCGCCATCCGGTTTGGACGCCTGCGGCGTTCATCAGCAATGTCAGTGAAGAGAGAATCTCGGCTACGCCGCCGCCATAATAGGTTGAATTGACATTGACGATATGAACGTCGCTGATCTGCTGCGCTTTCTTTTGTATGCGCTCCACCGCTTCCGCACCGATTAAAGGCTCGTAATCCTCGACAGTGATCAACCGATGCCCCGGACCGGAATGGGACGCTGGGCCGGCTTCATCACGGGATGCGATTGCTGTGCTGTCTTCCATATCGCCTCTGCGCAGTAAAACCGTCTCGCGTTACGCCGCCGCGAGATCAGCAACTTAACGCCTTTTGGGTTAAGAAAGAAGGCTTGGTTTAATATCTTAGGTTGTGAGAATCGGAAATCGTCGGTTAACGGCGAAGCGTCGGGCGGAATTCTTCTTGCATATCCGACCCCATATCTGAGGACGCAAACGCGCTGGAACGCCCCTTAAAACTCAGAAATAGTTGAGCCGACAGTCAAAATGCAAGCAAGCGCTCGCTACGGAAGATGACGAACTTCTTTGCGATATGGTCGAGGGCGAGACAGAGTTTATGCGTTTTCTTCCCCTCCATTTTCCCCTTCAGACATCAAGGCAAAGACGACTTTTGCGCAGATCTATGCACATGTGCGCAAAGTCGCGCACCGGACCGAAGCTCGTAAGGGCGACAGGATGATCCGACGATTGCGCCGCAAGGGACCATGCGGGCACCGAAGCGGCAGCGAGGCTGCTTAGAACAAGCGCGCGGCGACTCAGACGGTAGTTCATCGCCATCCTCTCCCTCCGCCCGCCTCTCGCGCTCGATCGTCTTTGCGCGTCAGCCTTTCGCAATCGCCAGCGCTTCTTTCGCAAGCGCCGTCACCGCCGCATAGTCGCCTTCGTCGATTGCTTTTTGCGACGTCAGCCAGCTGCCGCCGCAGGCGATGACGGACGGCAGGGATAGATACTCATTCAGATTGGAAGCGCTGACGCCGCCGGTTGGCATGAAGCGCATGTCGCGAAACACGGATGATAGCGCTTTTAACATCGGCGCGCCGCCGGCCAGTCCCGCCGGAAAAAATTTCACGGCGCGAAGCCCAAAATTCCAAGCGCGCTGAACTTCGGTCGGCGTGTTGACGCCGGGAAAGACCTCCAGTTTCTTCGATTGGCAGTAGCGGACAATATCGTCATTAAGCCCTGGCGAGACGATGAACTCGGCGCCGCGCCTGACGACTTCTTCCGCCTGTTCCGGCGAAAGCACTGTGCCGGCGCCAACGACCGCGCCGGTATCGGCTTTTACAATCGCCTCAAGACACTCCATCGCGGCGTCCGTCCGCAAGACGACTTCGATGATATTGAGTCCGCCCGCCTGCAACGCCTGAACCGTTTTCAGCGCGACATCCGGGTCGTCCGCCTGCACGAGGGGAACGATGGGAGCTTCTTTTAATTGGTCCGCCAGCATATCAACTTCGCATCCTTGTTGCTTCGCCGCATCTTAACGTTGAACCCGCCCGGACGCATCGCCCGACATCAGCTTTTCGACCTCCGCCACACTGACGCGGTTGAAATCGCCAAGGACCGAATGCTTCAGACAGCTCGCTGCGACGGCGAATTCCAGCGATTGCTGACGGTCGGCGTAAGCGTTGAGCCCGTAGATCAAGGCGGACGCAAAACTGTCGCCGCCGCCGACCCGGTCGACAATGTCGGTCATTTCATAGCGGCGGCTGAGCTTGAAGCCGTCCTTGTCCCGGAAACAGGCCGACCATCCGTTATGATCGGCGCTTTTGCTTTCACGCAGCGTAATGGCGATCGCTTCCATATTCGGAAAAAGCTCCAGCACCTTTGCGGACAGGGCCTCGTATTTCTTCGTATCCAGTTCGCCGCTTTCAACCTCGACATCGACCGAAATGCCGAGCGATTTCTGGCAGTCCTCTTCATTGGCGACGCCCACATCGACGAATTTGACGAGTTCGGTCATCACTTCGGGGGCCGACTTTCCATATTTCCAAAGCTTGCCCCGGTAATTGAAATCGCAGGACACCGAGACGCCGGCTTCCTTCGCCGCCTTGACGCATTCAAGACTCAACTCCGCGGCGCCTTGCGTCAGCGCCGGCGTGATCCCTGTGATATGGAGCCATTTCGCGCCCTTGAATATTGCCGGCCAGTCGAAATCGCCGGGTTTGCACTCGGCGATGGAGGAATTGGCGCGGTCATAAATGACTTTCGACGGCCGCTGGTTGGCGCCGGCCTCAAGAAAATAGACGCCGACCCGGTCGCCGCTGCGCCGGATATGGCTTGTATCGACGCCGAAGCTTCTAAGTTCGCGGACCGCACATTCGCCGATATCGTTATCGGGAAGCGCAGAGACGAACCCGGCGTCGAGCCCGTAATTGCACAGCGCCACAGCGACATTCGCTTCGCCGCCGCCAAAAGTCGCTTCGAATTGAGGGGATTGAAAGAAACGCTCATGCCCGGGCGATTTCAATCGGAGCATGATTTCGCCGAACGTCAAATAATCCGCCATAAGGCTTTCTCCAAATACCGCGTAAGGCTGAAGCTTTAGCGCGCCAACCATCCCCCGTCGACGGCGAGGGTTGTCCCGCGCACATAAATCGAGGCGGACAAGCTCGAGCGCATCGCCGCCTTGCAGTCAATGGGCGCGGCCCGTCACGCTTATTCTCGACACTCCTGAAACGGCGCAGGGCCTCGCCGCGAAAGCGAAGGCTCTGGGACAAACGTTCAATGTCCTCATCGATATCGATTGCGGCGCCCATCGCGGCGGCGTTCCAGGCCACGGCCCGGAACGTTTGTTAGAGATCGCGGCGGTATAGAGGCCGGGGAGAGCCTTTCTCTCGCCGGCCTATAACCCATGCGGGCTATTCCTGCGGCGCGGCAAACATGGCGGAAATCGCTGTTATCCGCTGAAGACGCGCGCTGACTTCCCAACGCTCAGCGCAAAAGCGCCAGCCTCGGCCTTCCAGCGTTTTTCGTATTGGAGGAAGACAATAACGCCCCTGACGGCCAAAGTTTTGCCCGGGGCGCATCGTCGCATATGCGGCCCTCGACAATATTGCTGATTTCGCGCCCGCAAAAAAAACCGCTATCGCCGGACCGGAGCTTATCGTGTTCGTCAGACGCCGACCACGAATGAACAGTTGGTCGTGCCAGATCCGCCGACATTATAAGTGGCGACGTTCTTCGCGCCATCGACCTGATAATCGCCGGCTTTGCCAGTCGTTTGTTTTTCCGCATCAAGCAGCATGCGCACGCCGGTCGCGCCGACAGGATGGCCCATCCCGATAAGGCCGCCGGACGGATTGACGGGGATATCTCCGTCAAAAGCGATGCGGCCGTCCTCGACGGCTTTCCAGGCTTCACCCGGCGCAGTGATCCCGAAATGCTCTATGGCCATGTATTCCGTGATGGAAAAACAGTCATGCGTTTCAATTGCGTCAATCTCTTCGGGACCACTGACGCCGGCGCGCGCATAGGCGTCGGCGATAGACTTTCGCACCCACGGGAATATGTAGTCCTGATCGGCGCTTTCCTTCAGCTTGGTTTCCAGCAGCATCGGCGCCGTTGTATGTCCCCAACCCTTGATCCGGGCGATCTCGTCGAGCGCGAGACCGCGCCGCTTTGCGTATTCCGCCGCCTTTTCTTCCGAAGCGAGGAAAATGACAGCCGCCCCGTCAGTAACCTGGCCGCAATCCTGACGGCGCATCATGCCCTCAACGACCGGATTCGCCTCATCGTCGGCGGTAAAGCTCTTTTCCGTGAACGACCAGTTTCGCGCCTGTGAATTCGGGTTGCGGCGGCCATTTTCGAAATTGATTTTCGATATGCCCATCAGGTGATCGTAATCGAGGCCGTAACGGCGCTCATACTCTTCCGCCAAATTCGAAAACATCGCGGGCCAGACATATTTCGCGTCAACGGCCTCCCGGCCCCGCCAAGCTGCAGCGCCCAGATGATCCGCAGCAATATCGCCCGGCACGTTGCGCATCAGTTCAAGTCCTGAGACACAGGCAAGATCATACCGGCCGCTTTCGATATCCGCCATCGCCGCGAGCGCCGCGAGCGAACCGGATGCACAGGCGCCCTCATGACGCGACGCCGGCATGCCGGAAAAACCCTCGTGAACGTGACCGAAATAACCGCCAAGCATCCCCTGCCCCGTGAAGAGCTCCGCAACGAAATTGCCGACATGCCCGACCTCTATTTCATCGGGCTCAAGCGCACAGGCATCCAGCGCGTTCAGCACCGTTTCCGAAAAAAGGTCGAACAGTGTTTTGTTGTCACGCGTCCAGTTTTTCGAAAAATCGGTTTGAAAGCCTCCGAGAATGAATACAGGCTTCGACATGGCGCATCTCCCTAGCCATTGGCTCCAGTCCTGATATGCGGGCGCCGTTTTCAGGACATAGCCCAAATGCCGCATATTACTTTAGCGCTAACCGCGAAGCGGCGCGAGCGGCGTCGGATCGAGATACTCTTCGATCCGCTTTATCTTGCCATCTTCGACCAGGACAACGGCGATCGCCTCCGCCGCCAGTTCTTTTCCGTCCTGCGCGACAATGCGAAGCGTGTGCTGCTGCAAATACCCGCCATCGATTTCAAGCAGGCGCTTATAGTCATATTTCCGCGACCTGGTTTTGTCGACAATATTCGCCGCCACGCGCATATTCTGATCGACTGTCTGCGTGACCCCGTCGTAATTATGCCAAATTCCGGCGTCTTCGTGGAAGCAGGCGCGCGCGGCGTCCAGATCTCCCCGCTCAATACAATCGATAAAGTGGCGCGCCAGTTCAAGCGTCTTCATTTGATCTTCCTCATTGCACATCCAAGCGTCAGGCGCGCCCTATCAAAGCTTTCACCCATTCGGCCTGCGCTTCTCCGGCCTTGTCTTTTTTGACCAAGGCAGGATCCAGATAATCGCGCCAACGGCGAACCTTGCCGTTCTCGAACTCAAACACGCCCATATAGGGCGTTTGAATGCGCCGTCCCCTGGCGTCCACATAATCGTCAACGCCCTCGACCATAACCATATCGCCATTCTCAACGGCGTTCACGATGCGCCAGCGGATTTCCGATTGACCGGCGCCGAACTTTTCAAGAAGGGCGCGCATTTCATCCTTGCCGCGAAGGGGTTGCACGCCAACAAGATAATGATACTCGACGTCCTCATCCACATGATTGAGCACGGCGTCTATATCCTTGCGGCGCCACGCATCGATGATCCCTTCAACCTGCCTGTAGTTCGACATGCTTTGCCATTCTTCGCCCGTCGCCAGTCATGCTACTCGCCGTCGCTGACAAGCTCCTTGAAAGACTGCGGCATCGTTTCGCCGCTGCGGATACGTTCGGCAATCGTCGGATCGAAATAATCGCGCCAGCGGCTGATTTTGCCGTTTTCAAAGCGATAAGCCCCCATATACGGAATCTGGATATGGTGCCCGTCGGCGTCAATAAAGTCCTCGACCCCCTCGACAAGCAAATCGTCGCCGCTTTCTTCGGACCGGACAACGCGCATATTGTTCTCCGTCATTGAATCCCTCAGCTGCCTCAAAAACGCGCCGACCTCCTCGCGTCCTTGCACCGGCGCCTTCCCGGCCAGCGAGTGAAATTCAATATCGTCAGTAAAATAGGTCGTCACCGCATCGACATCGCCTTTGCGCCAGGCGTCGATTACCGACTGATAGATCGCAACGTTCGAAGCCGCGTCATCGCTGTTCGCCGGCTCCGGCGCCGAAACGCCCATTTCGCTCAAAAGCTGATTACGGTCGTAATATTCCCGCCACTCGACGACATGGCCGTTTTTGATATCAAGGACGCCCACGACCGGCACGGAACCAGGCTTGCCGTTGACCGTGAATTCGTCAACGCGCTCCAAAAAAACCGTATTTCCCTTAACGGCGACGGTCCTGAGATTGAGTTCGAGGTGCGTCGCGCCGTTCAACAGCGCGCCGATATGGTCTCTCAGTTTTTCCCGGCCGATGATCGGCTCTTTCATCATCGAATGGAGGGAACCGTCCTCTGCGAAAAGCGCGACAATCCGGTCCGTATCCAGATCATTCCAGGCCGTCACCATTTCATTGGCGACATCGAGCGACGATGAAGACATGTTCGCTTCCTTTTCCGTGTCCGGGTCCGCACATGCGGCAAATGCAAGCGCCAAAATGAACGGAGCGCTGCGGATGCTTTTCCGAATTGCATGAAATCTCATAAAGCCTCGCTTGGCTGAAAGGCGCCAGCCGTTAAAAGGCCAGCCGCTATGATCGCAAACTGCGCCAGCGGCGTCGAAGACGCCGCTGGCTATTGTTAATCAGAACGAATAACCAAGCGAAATGCCCCATGTGCGCGGCGCGCCCAGCGTTGACACTTCATCGCCGAAGAAAGCAACGATATTCGTCCTGTAAAGTTTGTCCGTCAGATTTTTGCCCCAAAGCGAAAGGCTGTAATTCTGGTCCTCCGGCGCATATGTCAGCCGCGCATCGAGCAGGCCATAGGGGTTTTCATGCTGGAAGTTGTCCGGAAGCCAGTAGAGCTTGCCTTGCCGCGCATATGACCCCCGCAAGGTGAGCGCGTCGGGATGACCGAGAAAATCGGTCGTCACTTCCGCCCCGACATTGAACTGATAACCCGGCGTGCGCTGAAGGCGGTTTCCTGTATTGACCAGGCCGTTGGAGTCCACGAAGTCCTTATATTCCGTATCGAGCAGTGTCGCCGCGCCGAACAGGAAGAGATTGTTTGTAACGACAAACTGCATTTCCGTCTCAACCCCGAGGATGCGCGCGTCAGCGGCGTTGTCGGTAATATTGCACAGACAGCCGTCATCGGTTTGCGTGACCTGAAGATCCTTGTAATCGATCAGGAAGCCCGCCGTATTGATGCGGCCGCGCCCGTCGAACAATTCGAGTTTCAAGCCAAGTTCGAAATTTTGCGCCGTCTCGGGATCATAGGCGATCGTCGCCGCCGTTGCGTTAGCCGGCGTATCTTCAAAACCGCCGCCCTTATAGCCCTTGGAATAGGTGAAATAGGCAAGCAGACCGTCCTGCGGCTTCCACTCGATTGTCGCCTGCGGCGTAAGTTCAGATGACTTCGTGCTGTAGGGCACATCCGTGAAATCAGAGATTAACGGCGCTGCAGGAGTCGGATCGGACGGATTATAGCGGTCGCCGGTCGCTGCCGCGCGGCCGGAAGCAACGCCGCTCTTCTTGTCGCGCGACCAACGCACGCCCGCCGACAAATGGATCGTATCGCTCAACTGGAAACCGAGCTGGCCGAAGACCGCCCGGTTGCTGTTTTCGCCATTATTAGTCCAGTTGGACTCTCCGGAAAGAGCGCCGAACGCCGGCACGGGAGAATCGATTTCGTAGAGGAAGCGGTCGACCTTATCGATATCATCTTCCTGAAGGTAGGCGCCGATGATCCAATCAAACGGTCCGCCGTTCTCATTGGAGACAAGGCGAACTTCCTGCGTAAACTGACGGATCTCTTCGTCTTCATTCACCACCGACGCGAAGGCGAGCGGAACCGCTGAGCCGACGATCGGATTGCTCGGTCCAAATCCGGGCTGATTATATAGGCTATACGCCTCGCCTGCCCGGTATGCGGTGATGCTTTTAAAGGTCGCAACCTCGCCAAGCCCCTTTTCAATATCAAGGGTGACGCCGAAAGCCTCCCGGGTGAGCTCCTGCCCACGATCGAAACTCTCCCCGACGAAACGGAACGTGCCAGGCAGGCTGTCGCGAACCCCGAGGCCGCCCGGCAGGGCGGCGTCGACCAGAGCGCGCGCAGCACTCCACGGGCCGGGCGCGGCGGGATCGGTCGGAATAGCGACGCGATGGATGCCGTTGCTGCTGTCGTCCATGTAATCGAAGGAAAGCTTGGTGCGGAAATCCTGAATTGACGACGGCTCCCACAACAACTGCCCTCGAAACTGGATCGAGTCGAGATCGTCGAGGTCCCGCCGGTCTTGAACGTCGCGGTTGTACCCGTCGCGCGTGCGCGACTGAAAGGAAATCCGCGCCGCCAGGCCCGGTGCGATTTCCCCGGTCAAGTGCCCGTTAAACAGGCGCGCGTCGTAATTACCAAATTCCGCATTGAAAGCGCCGCCGAAATCGAACTCCGGCTCGGCCGTGTAGATGCTGATGGCGCCGCCGACAACATTTCGTCCCAAAAGCACGCCTTGCGGACCGCGAATAACCTCAACCCGGTCGACATCGAAGAAGTCAGCGTTGAGAAGACCCGAGCGGCCAATATAAACATCGTCAATAAAGATGCCGACCGACTGGTCGGATGACGGCGCGTCGAGGCGCGTATTGGTGATGCCGCGAATATTGAATTCCTGATCGAGCGGCGAATTTTCCGTATAGCTGAGCGAGCTGATGCTTCGCGCCAGATCGGAATAATTCAGAATACGATCCTTTTCGAGATTATCGCCGGTGACGCCGGTGACGGCAATCGCAGAATCCTGAACTGTCGACTCGCGCCGCTGCGCAGTGACGGTGATCGTATCGAGGCGCCGTTTTCCGTCATCCGCGCCGGCGGCGTCCTGCGCTATTGCAGGCGCTGCAAGGGCGGTCAAGGCGGTTACAAGACTGGTTGAGACAAGCAATTGCTTCAGTTTCATCGGATATTCCTCCCGCAATTCATCCCTCAACCGGAGCTGCAGCGGCCGCCTCAGCCATGGATGGGGCATCTTTTTTATTGGCGGGAACCGTATGGCCGTCTTAGTTAGTTTGTCAATGCAAGTTACTATGATTGTGCAATGCGAAAAATTTTTCCTTTTATATTGGGCTGTTTTTGCAACATGAAATGCGATTACATACTTGCATGATAATACTAATTAAGCGGCGGCGCCGGACAGCTTGCGCGAAAGTCATGGGCTGCGACTAGGCTGCCGGCTGGAATTGAACAATCTATCCCGCCAGTTCGGACAGTTCTCGGCGCATAACCTTGCCCATCGCATTTCGCGGCAAGGCGTCGACAAGCTTTAACCGTTCAGGAAGTTTGTAAACGGAAATATTCTTGGCCGTTAAAAAACGCGCAAGCTCTTCAAGCGACATATCCGCGCCGGGTTTTAGAACAATAAACGCGCACACCCGCTCCCCCAGCTTTCCATCCGGATAAGCGGCGCAAGCTGCTTCTTTCACATCGGGATGGCTTTCGATCAACGAATCTATTTCCGCCGGCGAAATATTTACGCCGCCGCGGATGATAATTTCCTTGGTGCGGCCGACAAATTCATAGAAGCGCCCGTTTTGCACCGGCGCAATCTCGAAAAGATCGCCCGTCTTGAAATAGCCTTCGGAATCGAACGCCCTTTCGTTCAACTCCGGCGCCTTCCAGTAGCCGTCAAACGTCATGGCGCCGTCGATCCTGAGCTCGCCCGGGCGCCCCGGCTCCGTAATTTCCTCTTCGGTTTCGACGTCGACAATCCGGGTTTTTATTTTTTTGGAAAATTCCGACTTCCAGTCGACGCCCGGCGCGCCAAATCGAGGAAAATATTTAGCCCGCATTTGCGGATCGGGAACTTCTTTCGCCGAGGAAAATAGAGAACACCCTTCATTGGAGCCAAAGACGTTCATAATCGGCACGCCGTATTTCTCCTGCCATTGGGCGACCATGAAGGGCGGCAGCGGCGCAGATCCGGAAGCGATGCATTTCACGCCTGAAAAATCGATCCCGGCAAGCATGTCCTCGTGCTTGAGCAGCATGGTTAAAACCGCTGGCGGCGCGACAGTATAGGCGATCTCTTCTTTCTGAAACTGTTCCAGAAAAACCGAGAGATCGAACGGATGATGTTGCACAAAGCGTCCGCGACAAAGCAGCCACGGCATCACCATGCCGCCTATCGATGCGATGTTAATCAACGGAAACGGGCTGAGCAGCGTATCTCCCGCCTCAAGACCTATCGCCTCATAAAGGCTTTCTCCGTTGACGATCCAATGATGGTGATGGCGCGGCACGCCTTTTGGCGCAGCCTCCGTGCCGGAGGTCCAGCAAATCGTCAGCGCTTCCGCGAGATCGACATCGACGGCCGGAAGCGGGTCTTCGGCGGCTTCGCGTTCTGCATCGAGCAGTGTGTTTTCGCCACCCTCTCCGCCTACGGTCAAAACCTGGCCGACAGGAACGCCTTCCTCGGCGAGCGCCTTCATCATCGTCGCATGATTGCAGCCGTGAAATGTTTCAACCGTCAACAACACGCGTGGTTCGAGGCTCGGCAAGATCTGGCGCAACTCGTTTTCACGAAACGCCGTCGCCATCGGGCTAAGAATTGCGCCAAGACGCGCGCAGGCGAGAAAGGCGATAACGCCCTCGACGATATTCGGCAGTTGCGAGGCGACGACAGAACCGCGCGAGACGCCAAGCTTGACGAAGGCGCGCGCCATCCGGTCGACCCGGTTATCAACCTCATTAAAGGTAAGCCTTTGCGGAGCGTCGCCGATAAGCGTGGCCCGGTTAGGCGGGTCGACAAGCGCTTCCTCGTCTCCCCGATCGGCGACCGCCGCTCGAAACAGCTGATCCACGCCGAGATCGCGCCACCAGCCGCGGCGCCTGTAGTCGTCGACCCGGGATTGCGGCGATATCTGCATGCCGTCTCCGTATTCGCGCCCTGCGCATGATGGTATTATTATGCAACCCATTCTTGACGAAAGCAAGCGCCGCCTGAACTTGCAGCCGCGCGCCAACGCCTCACCAGGTTTGAAAGAACGGCGTCGGCGCAATGGCCGGCAGGAGTCCTGGTGCAGCCTTGATAAGTCTTGGGATCGCGTTCATCACCGCCCCTGCGACAGCGAGCTGCTCCGCCGATGTTTTGCCGGGCAATCCCTCAGGACGTCCGACATCGAAATCGATCTCGACATCAGGCGTCCCCTTGATCCGCAAGGCCCAAAGCGGCTTTTGCGCGTCAGACAAGTATTCGCCGCTCATCGCCCAGGCGATCGACAAAAAGATCCTGTCGCGCCCGCCGACGACGCCGCGCCACCGCCAATCAATGTGGCAGGCGCCGCCTTCGGGTATCGTTCCGGCCTTCACCGTCAGTTCCTTCGATGACGGCAACATCCGATGCTCGCGCCTGATGTCGTCAAGGGCCCATCCAAGACTGCCGGCCGCTGCTGCAACGACGTCTTCGAACATGCCGTTAAGAGTCATGGCCGGCGCGCATTCATCGCTGTTGACAAAGTCGTTGTCCGGCTCGCCGCCAAAACCGAGCAACTTGAAAGCGTACTCCGGATTGGCGATTTGATCCGTCAGAACAACCTCCTCAAGCGAGACGCTGTCGACGGAAATGCATATGCCGGTCGCCGTCGACAGCAGTTTCTCGACGGCGAAACCGGGATTAAGCCCGGCGCCCTGAAAGCTGACGCCGCCTGCGGCGCAGGCCGCAGCCAGCTTGTCGCGCCGTTTCTGGGGCCAATGCGGCGGAAAGGTGTTGCCGTTGATGCTGATGACGTTTTTTCCGGACGCCAGAAGCCGCGCAATGTCGTCGTCATGGGCCGCGTGATCGGCGCCGAGCCGCGCGGCGTGGATAACAACATCAGCGTCGAGCGCGAGAATATCCTCCATCCGGTTTGTCGCCAGAACGCCCGTTTTATCACGCCTGGTGATGTCTCCCGCATCCTTGCCGACCTTGTCTGCGCCATAAACATAGAGCCCCGCCAGCTCCATGTCCGGCCGGTCGATCACCGCCCGCAGACAGCTTTTTCCCATGGCTCCCGTCGCCCATTGAATGATGCGGTGCGGCTGCGTTGACGTCATGGCTCCTCCAAGCTCATAGCGCTCAAGCGACCGCCCCGGCGGCGCTTTTTAGGAGAAGCCTACTTAGTATTATTATGAAAGTCTATCTGCGCCGGGTTTTTGAGCCGCGGCCTTCGCTGACGCGGAATGTGACGTCGCCCGGCAGGATTGGCTCCAGACAATTTGAACAGCCGACATAAGGCTCCAGCGGGCGCCCGCAGGTTTTATGGAACAACAGCAAGGGCGGACCCTCCGGCGAGGCGTAATATTTATCGCCCCATTGCTGAAGCATCACGAGCACCGGATAATAATCCAGTCCCTTCTTCGTCAGCCAGTATTCAAAACGCTCGGGGTTGTTCTGATAGAGCACCGCCGTGACAACGCCAATTTCCGTGAGCCAGGCGAGACGTTCTGAAAGAATGTTCGACGCTATGGCGGTATCTTTCAGGATCTCGTCGAACTTGCGCAAATGCGTAAAGATAGAACGCAGAATAAGGCTGGCCCAGCGGTCGCCCATCAGCTCGGCGACTTCCGTGAACACAGAGGCGCGCTCGACGAGATCCTCGCCTGCGCCCCGGCGTTGCCGGCGCCGGCTATAGACCGGCGACATCAAGCCGACCCCTGGCCCCTCCTCCCAGCTCACATCCGCCGGGTGGATAACTTCGCGGCAATGGCCGCACAAAGGCTGGGGGTCGGTCACAGAGCCGCAAGGGGTATGGGTAAGTTCGATTTTAAGGCGATTGCGCTGGCTCGACCATTTCCGCTCCCAGCGCAGGAGCATCAGTGAAGTCCAGTAAAGATCCTGCCCCTTCTCCGTCAGCAAATATTCATAGCGTGGCGGACGGTCCGTATAGGGCCGTTTTTCAATAATCCCGGCTTCGATCAGTTTCTTGAGGCGGTCTGAAATCAACGCTTTTTGCAGGCCCGAGCGCGCATGGATCTTGTCGAAACGGCGCTCGCCCCACCAGATAGCCTCAAGAATGAGCAATATCGGCGTATCCCCGACGACCTCCAAGGATCGCCAGATCGAGCAAGTGCGAATCATTCGCTTGTCCGATTTGCGCGCCGTCTTCGCCAACTTTGTTCCTTCCGCTGTCGATCACGAGTTTCAGCCACCGCAGCAAACCACGGCGCTCACTTGCATAAGCCGGAATAGAGTCGGCCTCAACCGGCGTTTCGCCGCCCCGCCGCCCGGGCCATGAACGCCTCAAAAGCTTTCTCCGCCCCAAGAGAGCCCAAAGGGGGCGCAAAATCCCCGAGCGAGACGCCCCGTCTGGCGAGCACCGCCCCGATGTCTTCCTCAAGAAAGTCTCCTTCAGTTTCAAGGACTTGCGCCTTGCAGGCGTAGCCCGCGCCGGCGATCCATGTGTCGCCCGCCGTTTCGCATTCAGGAGAGACCAGCCAGCTTGCAAGCGGCGCAACACTGTCTGCGGGGAGCATGCCGTCAAGAGCGTCATCGCCCCCGGTCATCTGGGTCGCCGCATAAGGCATCAAGATGTTGACCCCGATTCCGTCTCTGCGCCCTTCATGGGCGAGCGTGGCGGCGAACGCGCACAAAGCCCCTTTTGACGACGCGTAAGGCGAGCGTCCCCGAACGCCGTACAGTCCCGCGGTCGATGAAACAAAAAGCATGCGTCCCGCGTCGGACTTGGCCAGATGCGGCCATGCGGCGTGCGCAAGCCTCATCGGCGCAAAGAAATTTGTCGCCATCACTTCGTCGAATGCATCCGGACGCATATCGGCGAAACGCACGGCGTCTCCGTTAACGCCCGCATTGAACACCACTGCATCGAGCCTGCCGAATTCGGCGAGCGCCTGATCGACAAGGGCCTTGCTTGCCTGCGGATCGCGCACGTCAAGGCGATTTGCGGTTGCGCGCGCACCTGCCGCCTTTGCCTCCTCGACCACAGCCGAAGCACTGTCCGGCTGACCGTCGCGAATGCGGTTGTTTACGACAACCGCAGCGCCATCCTCCGCGATCCGCAGCGCAAACGCGCACCCCAGACCCTTCCCGGCGCCGGTAACGATCACCACCCTGTCCATATTGTTCGCCATTCCAGCCTCCTTGGAATTCGGTCTTGTCCGAAAACAGTCCTTTTCAGACCCGCTCCATCACGAGCGCCGATCCGATCCCGTTGGCCGCGAGCGCGACAACGAGCCCGAGCGCGCCGCCTGATCTCTCCAATTCGTGCAGCAGCGTCGCTGTCAGAATAGCGCCAGTCGCGCCCATCGGATGCCCCATCGCGAGGTGGCCCCCATTGACGTTCACGCGCTCCGGGTCCGGCTGATAGCGTCTCAGAAATTTCACCGGCGGCGCGGCGAACGCCTCCATAAACTCAATCCGGTCGAGCTGATGCAAGGAAACGCCGGCTTTCTTGAGCGCCTGCTCCATTGCGTCAAACCCTGCGCCAAACTGGAGAATTGGGTCGCCCGCGGTTTCCGCCATCGCAAGGATACGTGCACGCGGACGCAGTCCCGCCGACGCGCCCGCTTCCCGGGAGCCGGTCAACGCCAGCGCCGCCCCATCTGAAAGACCGGGCGTGTTCGCGACCGAATGAAGATGTGAAATTTTGTCGAGCTGCGGATAATGGCGCAGCATGACGTCATCCGCGCCTTCCTCTCCCTGAGCGGCGAATGCAGGCGGCATCGCTTCCAGCGCCTCCATCGTCAGACCGGGGCGAACCCATTCGTCGCTGGCGAGCGCCACAACGCCTTTTTCATCAAGGACCGGAATGACGCTGCTGTCATAGCGGCCTTCCTTCCATGCGGCGGCGGCGCGCCGGTGCGAGGCCAGCGTGATTTCATCGAGATCTGTTTTTTGCAATCCTTCAAGCGTCGCCACCAGTTCCGCGCCCATGATCGGGGGAAGCCACGCAAGATCGCGAGAAAGCCGCTCGTCAGTATAATAGGCGGCGTTATCTGCAAGAAACGGCGCCTGCGAAAGCATTTCAACACCGCCGGCAAGGCACAACCCGCTCTCGCCGGCGCGCGCCCATAATGCGCTTTCATTAATCGCCGTGAGTCCGGATACGCAGTAATTGTTCAGCGTTTTGACGTGAACGTCATCGGATAGGCCAGCGCCGTGCTTTGCCGCCCATAGCCGCGAAACGAGCGCGATATGCCCGCCTTGCACCCCAACCTGGCCCACACAGCCAAGGATCAACCGTGCAACGCTGTCCAGCACATCCGGCCCCGTTCGTTCGCCAAGCGCGACGACAAGCTGGCGGACAAGCTCGTGCGGCGCTATCCGGCATAGCGCGCCTCCCGGCTTCGCATCCGTCGCCGCGCGGCCTTTCCCTCGCGGCGTCCGCACGGCATCGAAAATAAACGCCTCAGCCATGATGCATCAGGCTTTCCGCTCTTGTCTTACGCCTGCCGGCGCCCGCCCTCGGCCGGCAAGCGCGGGCGATGGCTATTAACTTGCAATTTCCAACCATCTAATCCCCTTAATAAAGCCTCCATAACATTCTTGTCGAGACAGGCGCCTGAAATTCCACCGCGATATTGGGCGCAACGCCAGCGGTATTCGCAGGCCGGATGGTGAAATTTCCTACAAAGTATGATTGTAAAAGTTTATGAATTGGCTAGCATCGCCAGCACGCCAAGGGAGAATGACCGATTCTTGCGCTTCTTTTGACCAACTTCGCCATCATGCTCGTTTTGTTCGTCGCGCTATGGGCGGTCAGCGTGAAATTGAAAAACGCAAGCATCGTGGACATCATGTGGGGCGTTGCTTGCGCGCTGCCGGCGACGTTGACGTGGCTGCGCGCCGATGGGTCGGAGCCCCGGGCCTTCTTGTTGACCGTTCTCGTGGCCGCATGGGGGCTGCGGCTGGCCAGCTATCTCGCCATCCGCAATATCGGTCACGGCGAAGATTACCGCTATGCGGCGATGCGCAGGAAAGCGCCCAGCAACGCCGCCTTTGCGCGCTCCAGCCTCTTTAAAGTGTTCCTTCTCCAGTGCCTGATCTCGTTCTTTGTCTCTCTTCCTACGCAGGTCGGACAGTTTGGAAGCTCCGGCGTTTTCAAGATCGGCTCGGGCGGTCTTGGACTACTCGCGATTATCGGCGTTGCGATATACGCAGTCGGTCTTATCTTCGAGGCTGTCGGCGACTATCAACTCCGCGCGTTCAAGAAAGACCCGGCGAACAAAGGCAAGCTCATGGACCGGGGACTGTGGGCCTGGACGCGCCATCCGAATTATTTCGGCGACGCCGCAGTCTGGACGGGCCTGACGCTGATTGCGCTTGAAAGCGCTTTCGGCGTCTGGACGATCTTAAGTCCGATCCTGATGGTCTATTTCCTTTATGCAGCCTCCGGCAAGGCGCTGCTGGAACGCTCCATGTCCAAACGCTATCCGGACTATGCGCACTATAAAGCGCGCGTCAGCGGCTTTTTCCCGCGCCCGCCGCGAAAGTCCGCCTAATCGAAACTCAAAACGTCCTCCGGCGGCGGATCGGCGTACAGTCTGGCGACATCAACCTCCCGGCGGCTAATTGCAAGCGATTGATTGACGCTTCCCTTTTCGGAAAGCTCGCCGCGTTCCGGGTCGGGCGGCGTGGAAAGCAAAGCGAAACGCCTGATCTTTCGGCTTGAAGAAGAATTGTCCTTGTTGAACCGTTCGATCTTCGATCGCACTCCTGTCAGCACATCGCCCTGTGCGGCCGGCGAAGCCCAGGCGAGAAGTCCGATACGGTCGCGGTTCTCGCCGCAGATCAGAACTTCCGCGATGTCAGGGGCCAACGCTTTTAGAAGATCCAGCCGCAAGGCGCCGCCGGCCACCCAGGTTCCGGTGTCGAGCTTGAACTCATCCGACAAGCGGCCCGAAAACCGCAAGCCTGATTCAAGCCTTTCCGGCTCGACAAGCTCCGCCGTATCGCCTGACTTGTAAAAACCATCCTCGTCGAAAATTTCAGCCGCCAGCTCTTCGCGTCCAAGATAGCCGGGCGTGACCATGGGCCCGCGCATGCGCAATTCGTAGCGATCGCCCCTTGGAAGCATTTTCAGCTCCAGGCCGGGCATGGGAAGGCCAATACCCGACATTTCCGTATGGAAATAAACCGACATGCAGCCAGAGGTGGTTTCCGTCGCGCCATAGCCGGAAATGATGGGAACGCGCCGCCCCGTCGACGCGACGGCGAGGTCCTGCAGACGGTCAAAGAGCGGCTGTGGCAAGGCGGCGCCGCCAAAAAGCATGAGCCGCATATTGAGGAAAAACGCCTCGCGCAGCTGTGCGTCTTTTTCCATGGCGTCGGCGAGCATGGCGTATCCGGAAGGAACGCTGGTATAATAGTTCAGCTGCAAATCGCGGATATTGCGGATGGTTTCATCAAACATGCCCGCCAGCGGCCGGCCCCCGTCGATATAATAAGATCCGCCCACAAAAACGGTCGCGATGGACACGTAAAGGCCGGAAACATGGCTCCATGGGAGCCATTCGAGCAAATCCCCCTCCCATGCGCCGCTGGCGTTCATCGCCCACAGGCTTTGCGCAATGCAGGCCGTCATCATGCGATTGGTCTGGATGACCGCTTTCGGCTTGCCGGTTGACCCCGAGGTCAGCATATAGGCGGCCGGCCGGTCAGGATCTAAATTTTGCGAAGCGCGCGAGACTGCTTCCGTCGGCTGCATTCGCACGATGTCATCGTAACTGAAGGCGCCGGGCATCTCGTCCGCAGCGCGCGTAATGACGTCCGCATCGCCGGCGCAATGCGCCATTGCGTCTGAAAAGACAGCGGTTTCGGCGAAAATGAAACGCGGCTTGATGAGGCCGATCGCGTGGTTGAGCCGCTCAAACCCGCTCTTCGCGCCGAGTTTTGCATAGTTCTCGCTGACCGGGGCGATCGGCGCGCCGACAAGCAAGGCCGCAAACCGCAGCGTCGCATGGGCGAGCGAATTGCCTGAAACGAACATGACCGGCGTCTCCGGCCCTGCGCCCTGGTCAAGCAGCCATTGCGCGGCGGCGTAAACGTCCGCATAAAATTCGCGAAAACTCTTGCGCGACCAGGCTCCGTTGGCATCCCGCTCGGCAAACGCCGTGCGTTCGGCGAACTGTTTCGCGGCCCTTTCAAAGCTGATCGCTACGAGCGGCGATTCCACGTCCAGCGGCGCGCGCGGGGTGACGACCATCACGCCGTCAGGATGCGTTTGAACATCAAGGTCGACAGGCGGAAACGCGACGTCGCGGAAAGGCGCTTTCTGTTTGGCCGGCATGGTCAAGATTGCACCTCCCACAAATCATAATCGCGCGCCGTTTCCCGGCGTCGCGGCAATAACGCACAGCGGCGTCGCTTCGCTGCAATATACAATTGCATAACAATACCTACAATGCTACGAGAAGAAAAAACGAAGATGCGCTGCGCTGTATTTCCAAGCCCCGCCAAACGGCCGGTTCCGCCCGCGCGACAAGGAGGTCCCAATGCAAATCGAAGGCTGTCGAGCAATCGTTACTGGCGGCAATCGCGGCATTGGCGAAGGCTTTGTGCGCGAGTTGCTCAGCGAAGGCGCAGCCAAAGTCTATATTGGCGCGCGCACGCCGTCGGAAGCCGAAGACCTTGCATCGGTTGATCCGGAACGTCTCGAGATCGTCAAACTCGACGTGTCAAAACCTGAAGAGATCGACGCTGCGGCGAAAACCTGCGGCGACGTCAACCTGCTCGTCAACAACGCCGGCGCTTTCAGCATGGAAACATTGCTGGGCGCGCCGGACACATCCGCACTCCGAACCGAAATCGAAACCAACTATATCGGTCTCGTCTCTATGTGCCGCGCCTTTGCGCCCATTATAGAAGCCAATGGCGGCGGCGCCATCGCCAATGTCCTTTCGGCGGGCGGAATCGTCGCCGTCCCAAGCATGGGCGGATACAGCCCGTCGAAATTCGCCGCCCGCGCCGCATCCGACTGCATGCGCGCCGAACTCGCGCCGCGCGGCGTTCATGTCACCGCCCTCATCGTCGGGTCAGTCAAGACCCGGATGGCCGCGCATGTTCGGGGCGTTAAACAATCCGACCCCGCCGACATCGCCAAATCCGGCATTCACGCCATCAAGAACGAAATAAACGAACATGACACGGACCCGCACGCCATCAGCGTTCGCGCTGCGCTTGCGCGCGACCCCGCTGGTCTTGCCGCCGCCATGGCGGCCCGTCTGTCCGCGGAAAATTGATCCGTTTTTTTACGCAGGAGCCGCCCATGTCTGTCGCCGTCATAAACGAATTTGAGTCGCGCATCCCGCCGAACGACCACCCTTACCTCAACGGCGCGTGGACGCCCGTGACGCGGGAAATGGACGCCGACGAGATGGAGGTCATAGGCGAAATTCCTCAAGACCTGAGCGGCGTTTACGTGCGCAATTCTGAAAATCCGCTTTTTGAAGCCATCGGGACGTATCATCCGTTTGACGGCGACGGCATGATACACGCGATTTCCTTTCGTGACGGCAAGGCGCAATATCGAAACCGCTTCGTGCGCACCAAAGGCTTCCTGGAAGAACAAAAGGCCGGCCACTCATTGTGGGCGGGGATTGCAGCGAACCCGGCGAAAGCCGAACGCCCCGGCTGGGGGGCCCGGGGCCGCATGAAGGACGCGTCGTCTACTGACGTAGTCGTGCATGCGGGCGAGATCGTCTCCACATTTTACATGTGCGGCGAGGGCTATCTTCTCGATCCCTATACGCTCGAAGACCACGGCACGGCCGGCTGGGTTCCGGAAGAAGGCATTTCCGCTCACCCGAAGATCGATCTCGAGACCGGCGAAATGCTGTTTTTCAACTACTCGAAAAAAGCGCCTTACATGCATTACGGCGTTGTCGGGCCCGACAGGAAGCTGAAACACTTCACGCCGATCCCGCTGCCGGGCCCGCGCCTGCCGCACGACATGGCGTTCACGAAAAATTACTCCATCTTCGCAGACCTGCCGCTGTTCTGGGACGAGGAGCTCTTAAAAGCCGGCATTCACTCAAATCGTTTCCACCAGAATCTGCCGACACGTTTCGCGATCGTGCCGCGCTACGGATCGGTCAATGATATTCGCTGGTTCGAGGCGGCGCCGACCTACGTCCTTCACTGGATGAACGCGTGGGAGGAAGGCGATGAAATCATCCTTGACGGTTATTTTCAGGAGGATCCTGATCCCGCGCCGCTCGATATTCCAGGGGTGGACAAGCGGTTCGGCAAGCTTCTCGCCAATATTGACGAAAATTCCTTCAAACCGAAGCTGCATCGCTGGCGCTTCAACATGCGCACAGGCGAGACCATTGAAGAGCGCTTGGACGAGCGCCTGCTCGAATTCGGCACCTTCAATCAGAAGTTCGCTGGGGTTAAGTCACGCTATGCGTACAGCACGACGACAAAACCCGGCTGGTTTCTCTTCACCGGGCTCGTCAAACACGACCTTGAAACCGGCGATTCCTGGTCCCTCGAATTCGGCGACGAACGCTATGGCAGCGAAGCCCCCTTTGCGCCGCGCGTCGGCGCGAAAGATGAAGACGACGGATATATCGTTTCTTTCATCATCGATATGAAGGAAGATCGCTCCGAATGCGTCATCATTGACGCCAAAGACATCGCCGCGGGGCCCGTTGCACGCGTCATCCTGCCCCATCGCATCTCGAGCGGCACGCACGCGACCTGGGCGACCCATGAAGAGATCGCCGCCGCGGCCCATTAGGGCCCGTCGGGGGTGAAAGAAGGGGCTGACGACACCAGTGACGCAAGATGCAAGTGCCGCAGAGCGGGAAAAATCGATGGCGGATATCGCCGGCAATCTTTCGCTGCCGGTGATATGCGCACCCATGTTTCTCGTCTCGGGACCGGATCTTGTGACGGCCGTATGTAAAGAGGGCGTCATCGGCGCGTTTCCGTTTCCGAACGCGCGCAAAATCGAAACGCTGGACGCCTGGCTTGACGATCTTTCCCGCCGTGTAAGCAACGATCCCAACGCAGCGCCCTATGCGGTCAATCTCACCACCCATCGCACCTATGACCGCCTGCAGGATGAGATTGCGCTGATCGCCAATCACAGGCCGAAGATCGTCATCACGGCGCTCGGGGGACCCGATCCCGTTCTCGACACCGTGCATGCTTATGGCGGCGTCGTAATCGCCGACGTCAATTCCCTCGCCTATGCGCGCAAAGCCGCAGAGAAAGGCGCGGACGGGCTCGCTCTCGTCTCCAGCGGCGCCGGCGGACACACCGGCTCGATGGCCGGGTTCTCCTTCGTTTCGGCGGTGCGCGAATTTTTCGACGGGCTTGTCGTTCTGGCGGGCGGGATCGGCAATGGCCGCGCAATCCGGGCGGCGGAGATTCTCGGCGCCGATCTTTCCTATATGGGCACGAGCTTCATTGCGGCCGCCGAAAGCCTCGCCTCCGACGAATATCGCCGAATGCTGGTTGAAGCGAATTTCGAAGACCTCGTGCTCAGCAACGCGCTTACCGGCGCGTATGCAAACTATCTGCGCGCGAGCCTGATTAAGATGGGGCTTGATCCGGACAATCCCGGCAAGAAGGCCTCTGTTGACCTGTCCGATTCACAAATGCAGATCAAAGCCTGGCGCGACGTCTGGTCGGCGGGTCATGGCGTCGGCGAAGTCCGGGCCGCGCAACCTGCATCAGAAATCATAGCCAAGCTGAAAACGGAATACCGGGAAGCGCTGGAAACGCCCGCCCTCGCAATTTCAAAGCGGTCCCGCTAAAACCGGCAGGCGTCCGGTTCGGCGTCCGGCGCCATTTCCCATTGATAGGCCTCGACCGTTTCGCCCCGCGGCAAATAGGAAAGGTCGAATTCCTCGCCGTCCCGCCTGATCCTGAGCTTGAGCTCGAGATCCTGATCGCCCTGAATCTTGTCCTGCGGGACGGGAAACACGATTTCATCTCCGTTGCGCAGGCCGGCCTTCGCCGCCGCCGATCCCGGCTCCAGCCCGCTCACGACCCGGCGGGTTTCCCTCAGCACGCCCGGATCAAAGCCAAGTTCGTAGCGGCGCAACGGCTTGGTTGTCCGGCGAAAACACGGACCGAAGGCGTCGGATACAGGCAGAGGCTCCTCGCCCATGAGAAAAGCCTTGAAGTCCTTGACCGCCCCGGCCCCGAGTTCGGCCCGAAGCACCGCAATCCAGTCTTCGTTGGCCAGAGTTTTTCCGGCTTTTTCTTTATCGAGCATCGCCAGCACGAGATCGTCGAGAGACCGTTCGCCGTCCGAGCGTTTGCGTATCTTGTCGTCGAGATCGGCGAAATAGAGCATCCCCCGGTCGTAAGGCAGGGTGCGGATGCGCGTGTCTTCCCAAAAGCGTTTCGGCACTTCGCTGTTCGGCGCGGTCGCGAGGATATTGGTGTAATACCGGCCGGCGTGAAAATTGAGATTCTCAAGGAATTCGTCCGCCGTCAAAAGACCGAACCGAAAAGGCAGCTTGCGCATGTAAAGCGTCGCCAACCCTTCGCCGAACCAAGACGATTCCAGCCCAGCCGGCTGTTCTATATATGGCGAAAAGGTGTGGAACATCTCGTGCGCCAGCGTCATCTTCAGCTCGGCGATATCCGATCCCTGCCCGCCCGCTTTGCCGAAAGTCGTGACGAAGGAATGATAAAGCCCGACGCCGCCGCCGGCGTTCACCGGGTTGTAACGCAGGAAAACACCATAAGGCGGCGGCGCATCCTGTCCAAAAAACTGTGCATATTCACCGTAAAGATCGCGCGTCCACTCCATCAGCGCACGCGGCTCAAACGGGGGATCGCCCTGCCAGGCGGAAAAGAAACCGGACTCCGGGGTCGGATACGGCCAGACGCCGATGTCGCCCGCCATAAAGAACGTCATCCTCAACTGGCTGGCGTCCAACGGCTCCGGAGATTTCGCCGCGCCCGACCCGAAAGAGCTGACGCCCTTCGCCCCCTCAGGCAGGCCGGAGAGGTCCCAGCGCACGCTTGTCTCATAGGCTGCATCGTTCGGCGGCAGCATGAGGAAGACATGCCCGGCGGCGGATGTGGCGTTTCCGTCATTGCTGAAGGCGAAGGGCGGCGCGCCCCCGCGCGCAGGCAAGGTCGCGTCCGCCGGCACGGTGTAATGAACGGTCAGCGTCCCGGAAATGTCACGGGCCGCAGACCATATGCGGGAGACTCCGCCGATCTCCGCATCGCGCGCCGCGCGCACGGGCAGTTTTTCATCCCTGGCGGAAAGCGCCAGAGGACCAAGATCGTCATTCGCCTCAAGATGTGAAAGCACGGTCGCGACGCTGTCCACATTGCTTGAAATAAGCGGCATTTCGAGAAGCGCGCCATCCGCAGTCGCTGAAATTCCTTCCAGTTCAAGCGTCACATCAACCGTTTTGACCTGACCGGCATCGCCTTGGGGGGCGAGAACAATCGTAAGCGCCGGCGCCGCCATCGCCGGCGGCGCAAACAATGCAAACACAATGCCCAGAAAAAATTTCATGTCGATCTCCTTAAAACAGGCGGCGCTCATGCGGGTTTCGTTTCGCGTTTTCTTTTTCGGACGACATAATAAACGACGCCCAGGACCGCCCATCCGGCAATCACCGTATAGGGGCGCCAGTCCGCCGACAGACCCATCCAGATTATGCCAAAGGCAGATATGATGCCGATTATCGCCAGAGCGACAATCAACTTTCGCCCCGGGCGAAACGAAGCCTGTTCATAAAGCGCCGGCTCTTTTTTCAACATGAAGATCGCCGCAAGCGACGTCGCCCCATATTTCAACAAAGTCGGTATATTCACAGCAAGGAACAGGAAAACCAGGTTCGACGGCAACAACAGCCCCGCACAGCACATGGCGTAGGCTACGAAACATCCGACATGGGGCGTGTGAAACCGCTTGTGAACGGAGCCAAAGGCTCTCGGCAAAACGCCTGTCCTGCCCATGGCGTAAAGAAAACGCGTAAACACCATGAAGGTGGCGTTTATCGAACTGCCGATCGCAACAAAAGCGCTGGCGATAATAAGCGGTTTCCCAATGCCGCCGGCCGCCGCAACGGCGGCGTCGAGCAAAGGCGCAGAGGATGCGGCCAGGCGCTCCTCACCAAGCACGCCAAGCGCAGTCGCCGCAACGGCGAAATAGACAATCGCAGTCAGGACGACGCAGATCAAAATGCCCAAAGGAATATTACGGCCCGGATTGCGGATTTCGCCGCCGACTTCGGTTGCGGATTCAATGCCGAGAAACAGCGTAATCATTAGCGGCAAAGCGGCGATAACGCCCGGCCATCCCTTGCTCAGCACCGGCGTGTAATTGTCGAAATCAACGTCGGGCGCGCAAATCACCACAAAAACCGCACAGGTCAGCAGCAATACGATCAGCATCGCGCTTTGCCCCTTCGCCGCAACGGAAACGCCCAGCAGGTTTGCGATGAACACAATCGTGAAAATCACAAACATGGCGGGCTTGAGCGGAACGGGAAAGACCATGGCGAGATAGGAAACGAGCACCATTGTCAGGACGACCATCGCCGCCGTACTGCCCGCAATGCGCAGCCAGCTGATGAAAAACCCGACAAAGGGGTGGATAAACCGCCGTGACCATTCATAAGAAGCGCCGGACACCGGCGCCGCCGAGCCCAGGAAAGCATAGACAATGGCGACAACGATCATCGGCCCGGTCGACGCCGCCATGGCGATCATCATGCCCGGCCCTGCCAGAGCGGCTGTCGGCGCGACCACCGAAAAAATCGACACGCCCACCGCCGTTCCCAGCCCGATAGAAACGATATCCAAAAGGCTGACGCCTTTTTTCAAGCCGGCGTTATGTGTCTCCATTGCTTCCTTCGCTTACCTGATCACGCTTCCGGCCATAGGCGGCGTGAAAACGCCGCGCCCCGCCCCGCAAGCCGTGTAAATAGGGTTAACCGGCGGCGACGCCCTTTTGGCGAAACACCTCAACGCCTTCGGTCAGTCTTTGCATTCCTGATTTCAGTTTTTCGGGGTCGATGGCGAAGCCAAGCCGCAAATAGCCCGGCGCGCCGAAAAACTCGCCAGCGACCGTATAGACGTTATGCTTTTCAACGAGCCATTGCGCGAGCGCTCTGGTGTCTTCCACGCCGATAATCTTGGGAAAACATATACAGCCATAGTCCGGCGTTTCGAGATCGATGATTCCATCTGCTTTCAGCCGGGCCAACTCTTCAAGAGCGCCAGGCCGGGAACGGCTGATCTCATCGTCTACAAACGCATCGAATTCCGACGGCTCTTCCAGCAAAGCCGCAGCCACGGCGTGCCCAAGCTTCGAGGCGTTAAAATCAAGTTTCATAAAAACGGGAACAATTGCGTCCATGACAGCGTCGTCAGCGATAATCCAGCCGCAACGCAGCCCGCTAAGCCCGTATATTTTCGTCAGGCTGCCGAGCCGGATGACATTCGGCGTTTTGCCAGGCGACCATGTGGCATTGTCGGGAACGCCGGCGTAGTCGCGATAGACTTCGTCAACCACAACAATCACGCCGCGCTCTTTCGCGCCTTCCGCAAGACGCAACAGGATTTCTTCCGAAACCAATTTCCCGCTTGGATTATGCAGGTTCGAAAGCACGATCAGCCGCGTCTTGGGCGTAATCGCGGACAGCACCGCTTCCACGTCGATTTCGAAAGCCGGCGCCTTGCGCGAGAAATAGTCGACTTGAACGCCCTGCGCCCGCGCGAAATCCCAAAAAATATCAAAGCCAGGCCGCTCGGCCAGAACTGTCCCCCCCGGGCTGACCAGCGTCTGGTAAAGAAAGGCAAGACCGCTCGTAACGCCCGCATTGCAAAGAATATTTCGCTCCGAGACGCCATAACGCTTCGCAAGCGCTTGCTCCAGATACGGATTATTGCCTGTCATAACGCTCTGATAGCGCGTTGTGATGGCATCCTCGAAGCACCGCGAAACAAGCTTCTTCAAGAGATCGCGGGGCTCGGCGACGGAACTGCTCAACAACGAAATGGCTTTTTCGTCGCTCGCCATTTTTTTGAGCATCTTGCGCATGACGCTGGCGTAAGTTTCGCCGACGGCGCTGACGTTTTTGTTGATCTCTATGTCAAATGTCACATCAAAACCCGAAAATTGGCGCCGCCGCGAAATAACCTAGACAGTGCCGGCGACAGCGCGTTTCTCATCAGTTCCAGCCTTGTCCATTGACTTCATCAACAGCGCGGCCGCGATGAGATCCTGCACGATATGGCCGAGAGACTTATAGACCGTTATTTCCTCCGCAGAACGACGGCCTTCCGCTTCGCCCGAAAATACATCGCCGATTTCAGCGGCGATATGGGAATCATCGACCAAACCGGCCGCTTTCGCCCGCAAAAACTCGCCGCCCTGAGACGCCACGCCTTCGCGTGAATCGGCGATGAATCTGGCGTCCTTCACCAGCTCATTGTCGATTTCCGCCGGGCCGGCGAAGCTTGAGCCGACCGCGTTGACATGGGTTCCGGGGCTCACCCAACGCCGCTCCAGGACCGGATCCTGCGCGGAAGTCACCGTACAGATGATGTCGGCGCCGGCGGCTGCGGCCTCGGCGCTGGAAACCGCATGAGCTTTGAGGTTCAACTCCGCCTCGAGCCGTCTGGCAAGCGCAGCCGCGCGGTCCGCCGAGCGCCCCCATATCCGCACTTCCTTCAGATCGCGCACTTCGCACATTGCCCGCGCGTGCGTATAAGCCTGTTCGCCATATCCCATCAGCGCCAGCGTCGAGGCCTCGGGCCGCGCCAGCACATCCGTCGCCGCCGCGCTGGCGGCGGCGGTCCTGATCGCCGTGACGGCCCCCGCATCGACGACGCAGACGGGCGCCCCGCCCTCTGATTCAAAGAGGACCACAACGCCCTGATGCGACGACTTGCCAAGTTCGAAATTACCCGGAAACACGCTGACCAGCTTAGCGCCGAAAACGCCGGCCTCATCCATGCCGCCCGGCATAATGCCGAACAAAGCCCCGTCGCCCAGATCCAGAATCGAGCGCAAATGCTGGCGCGTTCTGCCCGCGGAAAAGGCGATCATCGCTTCACGCACCGCTTCCATGCAGTCTTTGTAAGCAAGGTTTTCGTAAACGAATTTACTATCGATGAGATACATTCAGCGAACCTCAACTTCCGGCGGCTTCGCGAACGGTCTGAAAGAAAGCGCGTCGTATATCTCACTCGGATAATAAATTCGGTCTCCGCGGGAGACGAGGCGGACATCGCGCACATTGCTGATGTCTTTCACAGGATCATGAGGGATGAGAAAAAAATCCGCCACTTTGCCGGTCTCGATTGAACCGGCGTCCTGATCGTTGTTCAGATAGGCTTCGCTGCCAAGAGTCGCGATACGCAGCACCTCCGCATTGGGAATCCCCGCCTTCGCATAAAGCTCCAGCTCCCGGTGAACGGTAAAACCGGTGGTGTCGTCAGTGCCGGGAAGCAATGTCACGCCGTTGCGGTGCAAGATTCCCGTCAGTTTGATCATCTTTTTCATGGAGTCGCGATATTCGCGATCGGTTTCGGGATCCTCAAGCGACACATAGCTGCGCTTTCGATATCGTTGATAGCCAATGGGCGCATGTGAAAGATAAGGCTTGTCCCCGTCCGCCACTTCGCCGGCGCGGCTTAACATGATGCGCTCGATGATGACGTTAGTGGTGTCGAGAGCCACATTGTGTTCTTTCATCAACGCAATCGTGTCCCGCACCTTCTCTTCGTCGAGGTCCAAATAGGCGGCGCGGGTCAACGCCGTCAGCCTGAGCGTCGTTCGCGTGTCTTCCCCTTCTTCCAAGAGCCAGCCGAGGACAAGCTGGTTCATATGCGCGATGTCGTCATAGCCGGCGCGAATAGCGTCATCGGGGGACATGAAGGCCGGAACATGGCCGCTGACTTTCAGGCCAAGCCGGTGCGCCTCCGCAGCCAGCGGCTTGACCCATTCCGGCTTGGCGGAGTTGTAGAGCTTGATCTGGAAAAAACCGTGATCGGCATACCAGCGCACATAGGAAAGCGCCTGATCGAGCGTGTCGGCGATAAAAGCGGTGCGTGAAGAATACGGGCTGCGCCCCTCGATAAACCCGTTCCGGACGATGCGCGGGCCGGGCAAAACGCCGGCGTTTATATCGGCGGCCAGCTTGATGATGTCTTGCGGATTATTGCCCTGGTCGCGCGTGGACGTCACGCCCGCCGCAAGATAATAAAGCCCCGACCAAATGGTCGAATGCGTATGCATGTCATGCAGGCCGGGAACCAGAACGCCGCCCTCGCCGTCGATCACAACTTCGCCGTCACGCGGCGCAGCCGCCGGATTGTCATAGTCGATCGCAGCGATCCTGCCCTGAAACACCGTGACTTGCGCAGGCGCAGTCGTCACGCCGTTTTTCGGATCGAAAATCCGGACGTTCTGATAATGGACAGGCGCATCGTATTTGTGAGCGAGCTGTTCTTCGAGACCTTCGACGACGTCCCTGTTCAGCTTCCTCGCCAATTCCGCCAGACGCGGCGCTTCATCTTCATATCCTTCGCGGATCGCAATAGCGCCGCCGGATATTTCCGCCGCAAAATCCCCGTCACGATCCAGCATGAAAAAATTGGGGTGCAGATCGAGGCTGCTGATGGCGTAAATCACGACGGGAAGAGAATCCCGGCCTTCACCCAACCGGTCCTCGCCCAGCCGCTGAAGGCGAATGGCGCCGCCCGGCAAAACCGGCGCTTCATCAAGTCCCGCCTTCACCAGAGCCTTGGCGTAGACCCCGTTTTCCCACGGACTTGCGTCATTCGCGATATAGATGCCGGGTACTTCGGCATCCGTGACGCCGCTGTCGGCTTCGCTCCGCCACTGCGCGCGGCCATTTTCCCACGCATAGGTCTCAGTGATTTCGCCGCCGAAAAGCGCTTCGCCTTCTATCGACCAATCAAGGACGCGGCCTTTCTTGTCCGTGACGATGCGCTCGCTAATTTTCGGGCCGCGGCCATTGTTGCGCACAATATAGTCAATTTCCGTGACGTTCCCGTCTATTGTCGCGCTCAGCGATCCAACCTTTTCTCCTGCGGCGATAACGGTGAAGTTTTTAACCTCAGCGGCGAACGCCGTTCCGCTACAGGCGCCGATGGCCAGGATGAGCACAAGGAAAACCCGCGCCCCTTTAAAACCCCGTCCTTGCATGCTGGAATACTCCTTCCGTCACGGCCGCCTAAAGACGCAGCAAAAGCTCCGCCGGTTCTTGCATCTGCGTTTTATTGCGCTTCAAGCGCGCGATCCAAAAACGCACGAATATCTTCTTTTATCTTCGGACGCACATTTCTGTCCGCCGCCGCCGCGTGTCCGGCTTCATATTCGTAGAGGTCAAAACGATCCTCCGGAAAACCAAGCTGCGCTTTCAGGTAACGATGCGTGCCTGCGCTGGAGAGACCGTCATAAACGCCAGACACGATCATGACCTGGAGAGCGGGGTCTGAAAACGCCGCCCTTAACTGGTCAGGCCAGTCATAATCGACGAAAGGCGTGCGCTTGCCCCATTCCTCGTTGCACAGGCCAGCGGGCACAAGAAAATCGCTGCATCCTTGCCCCCATTCCCATTTGCTGAAGGAGTCGGGCGCGAATAATCGATACTCCGTCTTATCCAGGCGGACGCCCAAAACTTCGCGCATATAGCGCTGCAACGCCAGTTCTTCAAAAGCGTAGACGTCGGCGCGCAAATGGTCCTGCCCCTCGACAGGCGTTTCCACAACCCGCACGTCATTCGCGTTCAATTTTTTTCCGGGAATGAGCGTTTTGTTGAAGACATGCTTGGCGATCGCCAGGTCATTGTCGAGAAAATACCCGGCGGAGACGCCTGTATAACGCTCCAGGCGCCTGGCGATTTTCTTCCTGTCTTCTTCTGGCGCGGAATGCCCCTTCGCGAGCGCGAGCAGATAATCGCCCATCGCAAAATCATAGACCTCGTCAAGGTAATCCCAGACATCTTGGCTGTGGGTTTCGGCCTTGCCGTGATACGCCGCCGCCAGCGCAAGAACCGGAAGGCTTACGGCCTTGCTGATAATATTGTGCGACCTTCGCGAGGTTTCCATCAAAAAAATGGAATCGCCGAAGATGATATGGCCGTTGAGACGCACGCTTTTTTCACGCAACTTAGCGCCGGCCACCACCTGCCGTATTGAACCATAACTCTCCCCCAGCAGAAACAACGGCGAACGCTCGCGATTATGAAGCCGCGTCCACGCTTCGATCAGTTGAACAAGCGTCTCAGCATCGCCATCGACGGAGTAAAAATAATCAAGGCTTTCCTCGCGCGCGACCCGGCTGAACCCGGTTTCCGCCGGGTCGAAGAAAACAAGATCGGCGACATCCAGCAGGCTCTTGTCATTATCGACAAAGGCAAATGCGCGCTCGCCGCCCTCTTCAAACCGGGCCCGTGCGCTGTCGGAAGGCTGTTTCGGGCCCCATTCCATATGAAGCCCGAACGCCGCCGCAATAGGGCCGCCGTTAAAGACGAACATGACCGGGCGGTCGGCGCTGTCCTCCACATCCGTGCGTACATAAGACGTTGAAAACAGGCTCAGCGCGTCGCGCCCGGCGCCGTCTTCAATTTTGAATTCCCGCATTTCGACCCGATAGGCGACCTGCGCGCCTTCGATCACCGCCTCCTGGTCGCTTGCAAAAACGCGCGGCGCCGCGTCGCCAGCCTGAACGCTCGTCGCGAACGCAAAGACCGCAACGAGCAACATCGAAACAAAACGATAAACCATAAGTGGAATGCGTTCCGTGAATTGTGAATCCCGAAAAAAGGTGAGCCGACGCCCCGTTAGGAAACGCCGGCTCACCAGAGGGCTACTTAGAATTCACGAGACAGTGTGAAACCGATCGTGCGCGGCTGTGTGAACACGGCCCGAGGCGTATTGGTGCCGTTTCGGGTCGTGGCCGCGATCACGCCTTCTTCATTCGTCAGATTGCGGACATATAGGTTGAAGTTCCAGACCTCATTGAACTCCAGGCCTGCCTGCAGGTCCAACAGATTATAGGACGGCAGGTCAAAGCGGTAAGTGCCCGGATTGGCCGCCGTATTCTGAAAGGCGCTTCTCCGATCGCCTACATAGGTATAACTCAATCCAACATACCCTAACACATCAGGCGTAAGCTCGACAGATTTCCGCGCCGAGACCGTTCCCGCCCATTTCGATGAAAACGGAAGACGGTCGCCGTCAAAACCAGCAAGCGTGTCGACTCCGGCAAACGTCGGAAGGTCTTCGGTCAGCTCGGCGTCCGTATAGGTGAAATTGCCGGAAAGCTCGAAACCGTCAAACGGCGTCCACACGCTGGCGAATTCCACGCCCCGGCTGCGCGCCTCTCCGCCATTCGTCAAATAGGTAAACTGGTTGGCGGAGTTCGTATTTTGCAGCTGGATATCCGTCCAGTTGATCTGGAAGACCGACATGTCGACCGTCAACTGACCGGGAACCACCTCACCTTTAAGGCCAAGTTCATAGTTGATGACAGAATCGGACCCGAAAGACGATTGCGGCGCAACCGCCGTATTCGGACCGCCCGGGCGATAGCCGCTGGCGATGCGGGCGTAACCCATGATGTCAGGCGTAAAATGATAGCTCGGCGACACCATCCAGGTGAAGGCGTCATCCTTGGACGGCGTCGTTACGGACGTGCTCGGCCCGAAGAACATTTGCGCCGGCCCGTCGATGATCGTGTTTTCATCATAGGACTGCTTGTTCTTGGCGAACCGTCCGCCAACCTGAATGTCGAGCTTATCCGTTGCATGATACGTCACGGACGCAAAGCCGGCGTATTCCTTATAGCTTTGCGGACCCGCGCCGATATAAGGCGTCGCCAGCAGACTGCCTGAGCCGTCAAGAAGGAAAAGCGTCTGCTCCAGCGTGGCGTTTTCGTCCTGATAGAAGAACCCAACCAGCCAGTCGAATTTTTCGCTCTGCCCCCCAAGACGCAATTCCTGCGTCCATTTATCGGAGCTGCCGCCATTGGCGATTGTCACGGCGAAGTCGGACGGGGCCGAATAGGCGCCGCCAAGGAAACTGAAAACCGACGTCACATCATTGGAGAGAAGATTATCGACCTTGCCCCATGACGTGATGGACGTCAGCTCCGCCCATTCGAGATCGAGATCGATGCGGCCGGAATAAAGCGCAAAAGTCTGATCGCCAACCGAAGGAAGCGTATCGATTGTCGTCCTGTCAGTAAAAGCCGGCGAGTAATCGGCGATATCCTGAAGTTCAATCGCGCCGCTTGAATAGCTGAGATCGCTGAAATCCGTCGAAACTTCCTGACGCAAGGCGGACAGGGTGATCTTCAGATTGTCGGTCGGCGTCAGCAGCAAGGAAGCGCGCCCGCCCCAAGACTCGCGCTCATTGACGTCTTCTTCCTCGAAACCGGGGCGAATATTGTCAAGATAAGCAGGATCCGCCCGGTAAAAACCGCTGACGGAAAGCGCTGCAAAATCCTCAAGCAGCGGCACATTGACGGAGCCGCGGGCGGAATAGCCCATTTCGCCGTCCTTGACCTTATTGGCGCCGACTTCCATGCGCCCATAGAATTCGCTCGTGCTCGGCGTGCGGGTCACATATTTGATAAGACCGCCAAGGCTGGCTGCGCCGTAAAGCGTGCCCTGCGGTCCGCGCAGGACTTCGATGCGCTCAATCGTGCCGGGGTCGAAATCGGGGATCACCGGCTGCGACGCATTCGTCGTGCCGCCAAAGGGAATGTCGTCAATAAGGATCGCCAGCGTCGGATTCGTCTGCCCGCCGGTCGTGATGCCGCGAAGCGACAGGTCCGCCGCGCGCGGACCGCCATACTGGAAGCCCGGAATTCGGTTATAAACATCCTTGAGCTGGACCAGGTTTTGTTCCGCCAAATCTTCAGCGGAAACCGCCGTCACCGGAATCGGAACATCCAAAAGCCGCTGTTCGCGTTTTTGCGCCGTCACGACAATCGTATCGCCGCCTTGCGCCATCGCCGCGGCCGGCGCGCTCGCCAAAACGGTCGAGCAGAGAAATGCTAGCTTGGTGCCTTTCACTGAGCCCCTCCTACATTTACGCCGCCTTGGCTTTGCGCAGAATACTCAATAAACTCAGTGTTATGGAGTTAGTCTGCCGATTTTGACCGGGCGGGCATCTACAATTTGTGAAGACTGACAACATTTTGTATAATGTGTCAAGATGACGAAACGGGGCCCCTGTCTGTGAGCAGCAACAAAGCGCCAAAACGGCAAAAGGCGAAAGCCGAAAACCCGCCCGCCAAAAGCCCGCAAAAAACGGTTGGAGGCGGCGAAGACCGCCAGCTTGTCGACATCATGGCGGGCATCGCCGACGCCCTGGCCGATGTGGTGAATTCCCATACGGAACTTGTCGTGCATGACCTGCTTCGCCCGGAAAACTCCATCAACAACATCGTCAATGGCGACGTCAGCGGCCGAAAGGAGGGGCAATCCATCCTTACGGTTTTGTCCAACGACAAGGGATTTGAGACTTTCGTATCGAGCGAAGTGCCGGCCACTCCTTATGGCATAACCACCATCAAGGACTACCAGACAGGAACGCGCGACGGCCGCAGGCTCTATTCGACGTCTGTCATCGTCAACGACGCAGACGGCAAGCCGGCGACGGCGTTTTGCATCAATGTCGACCGGGACAAACTTCGCAAAACCTTTCGTCAATTCGAAGAGTCTATGCTCCCCCTCACGTCATCGGAAACCGCCCCGGACGAAGTCTCAAGAAACGGGCATGACGACAGCGAACTGACTATGGAGGAGTTGATCAACGAGATCATAGACACCTCCTTGTCCGAATACAGCTCATCGCCGAAACGAATGACCAAGGACGAGAAAATGTCGGCCGTCGTGAAAATGAAAACCCGCGGCTTGTTTCTCATTCGCGGCTCAGTCGAGCTCGTGGCCAAACGGCTCGGAACGACCAGACACACAATCTACAATTATCTAGAGCAAGCTGAAAGCTAAGATTCAGTTTGACTTTACGACCCTCCCCGCCTTCTCGCATTCAAATGCAAGCGCGGCTCACAGATTTCACTACTTTTGTTCGGGAGGTTGGCTGCGCTTGATGCGCCGAACGAAGCCGCTAGTTTTTAGGGCCAAAATAAACAGGATTATCAGGCAAAGCTTCCCTATCTACGATCTTGCCCTTTTTGATCACGGCGTTAACCCTGCGAATGTTCGAGATGTCTTTCAGCGGGTTTTTATCGAACATAACCATATCGGCCTGCTTTCCGGCCTCAATAGTGCCGAGTTCGTCAATCCGGCGTAAAGCAATCGCCCCATTCTTTGTCGCCGCGACGATCGCCTGGTCCGGCGTCAAACCGAGCTCCACTAATGCTTCGATTGACGCGATTGTCCCCAGCCCCAGCTGGCGGGCCCGCCATTTATTGGGCGTGCGGGAAAATTCCGGCGACATGCCGGGCGCATTGTCGGTTGCTGTCGTAATGATGCAGTTCGTCTCCACGATCTTTTCCGCGTTCTCCCTGATCGTGAAGGGATTCTTTTCTTTAAGTTCTTTTTGCCTGGCGGCGGTTGTCGGTTCAGGAACCGGCCAGTCGCGCAAAACCGCATCGCGAGAATAAGGGTCTGCTTTTTTCTTTTTTTCCGCCTTGCCTTTTTCGTCGTCATCCCCTTTTTCCGGGGTTTCAGACTTCACCATTTCCCATGCTTTGCCTGTATAGTTGTTCCCGTGAAGCGAACAAATGGTTTCGCCCTTGTCCAGCTCCTGGAGAACTTCATCGGTAATCGGAACGCCCATGACTTCGGGGTGCTGAATAAGATCCACGCCCGCCTGCATCGCCATCATCATGCTTTCAGGGCTGGTGGCGTGCACTTCGACCGGCAGGCCGCGCGCATGCACGGTTTCGACAATCGCCTCGAGCTGACGCAATGAGAAAGTAAGGCGCGGCATATTGTGGTCATGGTCGGAAAGACCGACCTTCACAAAGTTAACGCCGAGATCCATATAGTCGTTCATCGCCTGGCGCAGCTCCTCAGGCGATTTCCATCCGAGATCGTGGCCCGTTCCATGGGTGATCTGATCGTTGACCCATTCTTCAAAATAGGATTCCGGCTTCCGGCTGCGGAAGGTCTCCGAAAAATGCCCGCCCCAGCCGACAATATTGCCGGCGAAAACAATATCTGCGCCAACCGCCTCACCGCTCTTAATGGCGTCGCGAGCCTCGCGCAAAGGTTCTAGCACGCCATAGCTGTCGCGAATCGTCGTTACGCCGTATTTCAGGTGGATCTGCGCGCCTTCGATCGCGATCTCCTTCAACCGGTCAAAATAACGAGCATAGTCGATCTGGCGGCTGAGCATGCTCACATGCACATTCGTGTCGACAAAGCCGGGCGTCAGATATTTCCCGCGCCCATTGATTTTTTCGGCGCATGCTCGGACGTCAAGATCGCCCGTCTTCCCGATCTCCAGAATGCGCTCGCCGCCAATCTTGACGGCGCCGTTCCTGAGCGCGCGGCCGCCATTGCCGTCAATGATCGTCACCCCGGTAACGGCAAGGCTGCAGGGCTCCTGCTGGGACATGGCGGCGCCGGGAACAAGGAGAACAAAGGTCGCGCATATCGCGACGGCGACGCCGCGCCCGTCTATCATGCTCTTCGCCATTTCTGCTATTCGCTCCTGGTTCATCTTAACCGGCTGGCAATACGCCTATGGCCGGTTCTGCATTACTGTTTGGGCCGCTTCCTGAAGCTGTTCAGCCGTGTCCGGCGCGATTTCCACCGTCTCGAAGACGGAAGCGGGCGGTTCTTCCGCTGCTATGACAAATGTCAAAACACCGCCGCCGTCTTTCGGAAAGTCCGGAATGAGAGTCATGCCTGTCACCAATGCCGAAAGATAAGCGCCGTTAAAATTCGGATGAACATTATCGTAATAAAGCTCTATGCCGGATTCGCTTTCGCGCATAAGCCGCCACGCGGCGCCGGCGGGCGCAAGCACGGCGTCAAGCTCGTCTGCAATGGTCTCATAGGCTTCGTCCAGCAACGCCTGTTCTTCCGGCTTGTCTTTGTGAGACCATGTCAGCAAGAACACGGTCTGCGCGCCCGATTCGTGGATTTCGCGGTCGAAAGCGCGCGCAGTTTCGTAAAAGGCGTCCGGCGCGTTCATTTTCCGCACGCCGTCGACGATGCGCGCGCCAAGCTGGCTTTGCTCCTGAAGGACGACATAGTCCCACCGCGCCTCCCCGATCGCCTTCCCCGCCTTACCTTCCCGCCAGTGCTGTTCCAGGGTTGCTCCATCGCGCGCAATCATCGCTGTTTGCGCGCGAATGGCTCCATCATGATTGGCGACCTGCTCAAGCACGGTCGGCAAATCATTGAAATGAGTGAGGCTGTTGCCAATAAACAGAATGCGGACGGGCCCGGGCGCCTGAGCAGCCGGGCCGTCCTTCCCCTCGGCATGTCCGCTTCCGGACAGCGGCGCCATCAGGATTAGGGCAAACCAGAATATCCGGAACATGTTCGCCATGCCTCTTCGCTTATAGCGTCCAACGGCGATGTCTCGCCGCCGGTTCGTCCCTCGCCTCAGAACGCAAAACTGACGCCGCCATAGAAATACCTCCCGATAGCGTCATAGTTCGCGCCGCCGAAGCCTGCGCCGTAAACGCCGGGCGGCAAATCCGCCTCAAACAGGTTGTCGACCCCGAAAAAGACCGTCGCCTGTTCGCTGGCTTCATAACGCGCGGAAATATCGTGAATAAAGGTCCCGCCTGTATAAAGGATGTCCGGCGGCAAGGCGCCCTCCTGCAACCGGCCGCCCGCGAAGCTGCGGATCGCGCCAGAAAAATAGCGCATATTGTAGCTGAAGCGAAATTTGTTCACATCATAACTTGTGCTCAAATTAACGCGTGTTTTCGGCGTTCCCACATCGCGCAGAATCTCTGTCGCCACTGAGGGAGCGAACGGGTCGAGAAAATTGTTGCGCTCCAGCACATAGCTCGCCACGGCCCTCAGGTTCAATTCGCCCACCGGCAAGGCAAAGCCGTACCGCGCATCGAAATCGATTCCGCGCGCGGTCAGGCTGTTGATATTGGTCGCCCCCTCCGTGATGAAAGTGACATCGAAGCTGGCGGCGTCGCGCGTGACGAGATCGCAAAAAGCATTGTTGACGGATGCGGAGTCGACGCAAAGGCGCAGGATCGTGCTTGCGTTTGTGGTGGCGATCGCGTCATCGAGCTTGATGTCGTAATAGTCGACCGAAAGAACAAAACCCGGCGCAATGGAAGGCGTAAACACCGCCCCGACCGTCCATGTCGTTCCATGCTCCACATCGAGATTCGGATTGCCGCCAGTCGTGCCCGGCACCAGGCCGCCAATGGTGGAGGCTGTAAAACCGGCAGGCGCGCCAAGGGCGGCGCAGTTCGCAGCGCGCTGTGCCGGACCGTCATTGATCGCCGACGCATCGCAGGGATCGAACACGCTGAACTGGACCGGCGTAATCGGCGCATAAAGTTCGGCCAGATTCGGCGCGCGCACCGCCCGCTGATAGGCGCCGCGGAAACGAATATCGGGAACCGGCGAATAGACGCCGCCCACGCCCCATGAAATATTCGCGCCGACGCCTTCGAGATTATAATGGGCGACGCGCACCGCGCCATTGATCTCCAGAAGCTCCGCCAGCGGCTGATCGGCAAGCAGCGGAGCAGAAGCCTCGGCATATCCCTCAACAACATTGAACGATCCATTGACCGGCTGGATCCCCGCACGCGACGTGCCGCCGGCCAAATCCCTCGGATCCGGATTGAAGCTGGTTTCCTCGCGGCGGAACTCGCCGCCGACAACCATTTGAATAGGCCCGCCCGGCAAATCGATCAGACCCGCCGTATCGCCTGATACGTAACCGCCCAAGACATGCTGGGTCAGCAGCCCGTCGGCTCGGGAAGTAAACGTAACGTAATCGCGCGCCGCGTCGCTGACAGCGCCTTCGCCAAAAATATTGGCGGGCTGGCACTCGTCGATCGCCGCATCGCCGGTAGACGTCGAGCCCGCCATAAGCGTCGCGTTACACACGATGGCGCCAGGAGAGCCAAGCACGCCGGCGCCATCGACCACGGCATCAGCAGCATATTGCAGACGCGCAAGGACGACATTGTTGGTGAAAACCGAATCGGTTTCCGTCCGGCCGTAGCCGTATGAGAACTCATAGTTGAACCGGTCGGCGAACTCCCCTTCGACGCCGACGAGCCCCCGCATGGTCAAACGTTCATTATTCACCTGCGGCGTGCCGAAATCGCGGTTCATTCGCGATATTGAGAAACTGTCCGTCCCCATCGGCAGGATTGACCCAGTCAACAGATCGCGCGCCTGCTGCGTCAGATAGGGATTGTCGACAGAAACGACAAAGCCTGCATTAACTGGCTGGGACGTTGCAGAAGACTCGATGTTGACGACCTTGCCTTCAAAAAACAGCCGCGCCTTATCGGTAAGCTCATAATGCGCGAGAAGATTGAGCCCCATCCGCTCAAGGCTCGGCAGCAGTGTTTGATCCTCAACAGAATTGAGCCCGTCGCCGCCCTCGGAAATGATAGGGCCGAAGGGAATCAGGCTGCCCTTCCCGAAATCCGCCGGATTGAGACTGCCATCCGGCGCAAAGCGATATACATCCTGCATGGCGTCGATAAGCGTGCCGCCCGTCGATGTGGAAAGCAAACGCAGATCCTCAACCAGGCGATAGGTATAAGGAGGATTGGCCGAAAAATCCGGAGCAAAGCTTGTCTGCACCGCAGAGAAAGCCCGGTCCGTATAGTAGAGCGAGGCGTTGCGCGAATATTCAAGGTCCGCGGCAATATTGCCGCGCCCGTCGGCGAAGTTCTTGCCTAGCGTCAGATTGGCGGTAAAGCTCTCTGCGTCTTTTTCATCGCTGACGCCGCCGCGCACCACGCCTTTTACGCCTTCAAAATCATCGTCCAGCACGAAATTGACAACGCCCGCCACCGCATCGGCGCCGTAAACAGCCGATGCGCCGCCAGTCAGCACTTCAACACGTTCAAGCAAACCAGCGGGTATCGTATTTGTGTCCGGTTGCGCCGTCTCCTGACTGGAAGAAACATGACGGCGGCCATTAACGAGCACCAGCGTGCGCGAAGGCCCCAACCCGCGCAGATCAAGCAGGTTCAACCCGACCTGACTGTTCGACTCGATGCCGGCGGACGCGGCCTGATTCCCCGTGGCGGAAAATTGCGGGAGGTCGGCGAGTTCATCGCCAACCGAAATGCTGCCTGTATTCTGCACAAGAAGCTCTGTATCGAACACCGCCACCGGCGCCGGCGCGTCAATAGCGAGCGTCGAAATCCTTGACCCCGTAACAACGATCTGATCGTCCGGCTCATCCTGTGCGAGCGCCGCGCCTGACCATGCCGCCATAATCGCCGCCGCACTTGTCGTCATCAGCGCGAACCCATTCTGAGAAATAAATTTCCGCCGCTTCATGTCGTCTGCCCCTCATAATCGAATGCCGTAATCTCGGTTGAATGTTTAGCAGTAGAAATTTATTTCCGTCAATCTATCAACACGGAAATAATTTTTTTAGTGCTTTTTCAGTATGTTAAGTCATAAGAAAACAGGGAGAAGCGGCCCTTCATAAGACAGAATAGAAAAATTCTTGTATAGCAGAAATAAATGTCCTCACCGCGCCGGCCTGGCCTGCACGCCGTGAATTCGCGGCCTCGCCAGTGTCGATTGAAAATTATTTTCGCCAAGAATGCGAGGTCTAAAACTCGCCATCCCGCTTCAGAATGAGGCGCTGGCGCTTAACGCCGATAAAAGCTGACAATCCGGAAACCGGTTCGTCCGCCCCTTTCGTCGAGTAAATATCCTGAACGATGACGTCGCCCTCCCGATGAGTATGCGTAAAAAGAGCGATTTCGGCGTCGGTCAGGGCGAACGCCGAATACATGTCATCGCCAAAAACCGAAATATTGAGAAATACGCCCCCGCCCTCCTCAAGCCGAAAAAAATGATCGCTTTCGCGGCAAAGCTCGTAATCCTTCACATTCTCGATGACGCCGTTCAGAATATATTCGGAGCGCCAAACCAGGCACCCGTCCCTATCATCTGCTCCCGGATCAACCGTAAACTGCACATTCGGCGACGGGTCGAGCGGCACGGGCGCGTCCTCCAGCACCCCGCGCCAAACGCCGTGCCAGGGGGCGAGAAGGTCGCGGTCGCTTGAAAGCGGATCACGATCCGCCGCCGCAACACCGGCCGACACGCAACAGGACGCCAATGAGAGCCCGATCACTGACCTTAAAAGACGCCCAAGACCCGTTTTTGACATACTCCCCCCTGCTCTTTTACGGTTGCGCGACGATATGTAGAAAAAATTTTCCGTCAAGCGCGACAAAGACGTCAGTCGCTATTATTTTGCAATCTATTGTTATTAATATAAAAATAAATCAGACCCGAAACTGCCCAGCTCTTCCGGCAAATGCATATTTGGAAGAATAGCCAAAATCGGATAATAATTTTCCAGCCTCAGGCGAGATACAAAAGAGCAGCACTCATGCCCAAACCGATTCAAAAAAGCCCGGACAAGGCGAATGTTAGGGAAGCCATCGCGAACCATTTGAATGCGTTATCAGATCTTGAACGCAAGATCGCGGATTACACGCTAGCCAATTACCGGGAGGCCGCCATGCTCAGCATCGGCGAACTCGCCGGCGCCTGCGGCGTTTCCAATACGACGATAAACAGATATGCGCGCAATCTCGGCTATGACGGCTACCATGAATACCGCCGCACGCTTCGTGACGAGATCTCGGAAAAAACATCGCTGACGCTCCTGAAAGGCATGGTTCGTCAGGGAGGCAGCACAGAGATATTAAATATCTCGCTGAAAGAAGACAGCCGTTTAATTGACGGCTTGTCCGACGGCATTGACGCCGCCGCATTCGAAGACACGGTGGCGCGCATTTTATCAGCGAGGCGCGTTTTCGTGCTCGGCAATGGCAGCAGCGCTTATCTTGCCGGGTATCTCGCTTTTAATTTGCTCGGCTTGGGAATCGACGCCCAGGAGTTTGGCGATCAGAGCGGCGTTGAAGGCGCCGCAAGGCGCGCGCTCCAAATAACCGATAAAGATCTCATGATCGCCATCGCCTTTCCGCGCTTCTCAAGCCTGACGATCGATTTCGTCACCACGGCGAAAGAGACCGGTTGCCATATCATCGCAATCACAAGTTCGCTGTCAGGGCCGCTGGCCCATAATAGCGACGCGGTCCTTTTCGCGCCGCCGCGCCGCGACCTCCATTCCGGATCCGGCGTGCCTGCGATGGCGCTGATCGAAGCGATCATTACCGCCGTCACCGCCAGCGCAAAAAGCGCGGAGGACGCCGCTTCCCGGCTATCAACCTTGATTGACCACCATTTATTATAATCAGTGAATTTTCGGCTGTTGAATCGCCCGTAGGGGCAAAACGCCTTCCTGTAGCCCTGCCGCCGGACAAACTCTCATGATGGTCAGGCGACAGAACCGACCGGATATCCTTTTATCTCTTTCGGCCTCGGCGGCGCGTAGCAGCGCTTGCTGTGCGATAGGCCGAGATTGGCGATCGCCGCCGCATGCATCATCGTCACCGGCACCGGATCGAGCACCGGCACGCTGAGGTCACGTTCCGCGAGATGTTTCTGGATGGCGTCAGTGCAGCCGAGAAATCCGGTACAACCGAAAATAATGACGTCAGCGCGGTCTTTCTCGACAGCCTGTTGCGACGCCTCGCACAACAGCGCTTTCGTGCGTTCGAGGTCCTTTTCGATTTCGAGCACCGGCAAATCGATCACCTGAACCGGGGCGAACCGTTCCGTAACGCCGTAAATCCGCGCCAGATTTTCAATCATCGGCACGACGCCGTCGACGACGGTGACGACCGCCATGCGCGACCCAAGCGTCGCCGCAAGGCGCATGCTGGTCTCCATCGGGCCGAGAACGGGAATCGACACGACCTCGCGCGAGGGACGCACGCCGGGATCGCCCATGCAATCGATAACGATCGCATCGGCCCCGCCCTTTTCGGCCTCTATGCATTTGTTGATTGTGTCCGGCACGGCGAGCGCTTCATCGTATTCGCATTCGATTGAGGCCGGGCCGGCGTCCAGAATGGAATGGCGAATTTCAATCCCGAACTTCTCGAGCGGCTTCACATCATCAAGACAGCGAATCCCTTCGGTGATAATCGGCGTCACCAAGTGAACAATAGCCATGTCGTCTTCCTTCTCATGTCTGCGATGCAAAGCCGCTGCAACAAGCCGTCAGTCTCTAGAAATCAAAGCCCAGCGTCACGCCATATTCGCGCGTCGGGGCGAAGATAGCGACAACCGCCGGCGTGCCGCCGCCCTGGCCGTCCTGCCCGAAGGAGCGATAAACCTCATCCGTCAGATTTTTGCCCCAGAAGGTCAGCGACCAGTTCCCGCCGGTCGGCCGGAGCGCCAGCCGCGCATTGAACAGCGTATAGCCGTCTTCCTGCGCAATCGGCGAATTGTTGAACTGCGGATAAAAACTGCTCCGGTAAGAGGCGTCCGCGCCGAATGTCGCTTCATAGGCGCCGCCGAGCGGAACCGTATATTCCAGCCCGCCGCCCGCGGTCCATTCCGAAGCCAGGGGCAGCGTATTGGCGCCGATGATAAAGCCGGTTTTAGGCTTCAGGTTGTCCGTATCCGTATAGCCGAGCTGGGCGAAGAGGCGCAGCGCATCCGTCGGCGCGGCCTGCATTTCCGCCTCAAAACCGTAGAGATTGATCTTCCCGGCATTGTCGGTGATGACGATGAAATTACCCATGCTGTCCATCGTTGTCGCCGTCAGTTGGACATCGTCATATTTGTTGAAGAACCCCGCGAGGTTGAGGCGCAGCCGGCCGTCGGCGAGGTCGGATTTGACGCCGCCCTCATAGGAAAGCGAACGTTCGGCGTCGAAGGGGGCAAGGTCGGTGGGCGAGAACGGGCGGCCATTATAACCGCCGCTGCGGAAGCCTTGCGAAATCGACGCGTAAAGCAACAGATCGTCCGTCGCCTGAAACTCAAGGCTGCCCTTCGCCGTCAGGGCGTCGAAAGTCTTCTGGTCGATCCCGTCCGTGACCAGCGGGAAGCCGCCAAACGTCGTGTCGATATCGATTTTCTTGGTTTCCGACGTATAGCGCAGACCGCCCGTGACCGCGAAACGATCCGTCAGATGATACGTTCCTTGCGCAAAGCCGGCATAGGAGTCTGTCTTGTTGTTTGTGAGCACCAGCACCTGCGTGCCCGTGATGGTCGCATCCGTATCGAAGCGGCCGTCTTCGGTGAAGAAGTAACCGCCGAGAAGCCACTCGAGATCGCCGTCAAGGGCGGCGCCGGTGAGCTGCATTTCCTGGCTGAACTGCCATTGTTCGCTGTCAATGAACTGGTTGAGGATGGGGTCGTTCCCGCCATCGAAGTCCTGTCCGCTCTGACTGTCGAGACCGCGATAAGAGGTGACCAGTTTGAGCGCCGCCGCACCGAGATCGAAGTCGGACGTCAGCGACACGCCATAAACATCGAGATCGTCGATCATCGGCGTGTCGACGGCGATCATATTGAGATCGTCGCTGTTCACATCGCCATTGACGCCGATAACGTCATTGGCGCCGCCATCGTCAAACAACATGCCAACCGCGGTCGTGGGATCGTAAAAGACGCGACCTTGCGGCGCTTGCGTTCCGCGCCGGCGCGAATAATCGCCGGAAAGGTTGAACTCAACCCCGTCGCGGGGCGTAAAGCGGAGTTGAATGCGGCCGGCGATGTCATCGTCGGCGCCGAGATGACCGGCGCCGCCAAGGGGTTCGACATCCTCGCCATAACCGTTGCTGGTCTTGCCATAGACGGCGATCTTCGCCGCCAGCACATCCTCGACAAGCGGCGCATCCAGGATCGCCCGCCCCTGAAACCGCCCATGATTGCCCGCTGTCAGCTCGCCCTTGAGGCCGAATTCGCCGGACGGTTTCGCCGTCACGACGCTCACCGCGCCGCCAATGGTGTTGCGTCCGAACAGCGTTCCCTGCGGCCCGCGCAAGACCTCGATGCGTTCAATATCGGCCAGTTCAAGCGCCGCCCCCATCACGCGCGCCAGATAAACCCCATCGAGATACGTGCCGACGCCCGGATCCGTCGTGGTGATAAAATCCGCCTGTCCGATGCCGCGAATGGAGAAACTCGAGCCCGCCGTCGACCCGCCGGCGGCGTAAGACGCCTGCAGGTTCGGCACATATTGCGCGATCTCATTGACGTTGAAGATTTGCCGGTCTTCCAGAGTCGCTTGCGAGAACGCAGTGAGCGCGATTGGCGTCTTTTGAATGTTTTCTTCGCGTTTACGCGCCGTCACTACGATCGTATCGAGCGGCGCAGCATTTTCTCCCCCTTGCGCGACCGCCGCCCCCGGCGCCGCCGTTGCAAACAATGCAATCGCCGTCCCCGCCATTAAAGTCGATTTAATCTGTCTCATGGCCTTAACTCCTCTCAATTCCCCTCAAATCCCCTCAATTCGTCAGCTTGGTCGCGCATCACCCGACGGCGATCAGTTCTTCTATCGGTTTAAACGGCTCGTCGAGCCCGAACGCCTGCGGGCCAAACAGTTCAAGAGCGGCTTTCGATCTCATCACCGGCGCGCAACTGACGCCCATGACTTTGACCCGCTGGCCGTAGCGCAGCGTTTCCGTTGTGATCGGCTCGGCCGATTCCGCATCGAGAATGCAGGTCAGGTCCGGCACGATCGCCAGCGTTTCATCCCCGCACCGGGCGCGCAGATATTCGTTCTGGAAAATCACTTCCAGCTCGCGCCCGTCGTCCTCATTTGAAATGATCTTGCAAGCGCCAAGCGTAAAGCCGCCTTCTGTCTTGCGCTCCAGATCGACAACCTTCCCGCTGAACAGAACGCCGCACTGATTGTAATAATCCGTAGACCGCAGATAGCTCATCAGCGTCTCGAAAGGATCCCCCTCGCGCCGCCCCCGGGCGATCGCCTCACCGATGCCCCGGGCTAGAGAGAGCGTGCCGCGAACGGCGGACCGCTTTGCATCCGACCCCAGCATGGGATAACAGGAAATTCCAACCGACGCGCCCATCTCGATGACGAGGCGGCGCGCTGAATTTTCAGACGCCTTGTTGTCGCGCGCATTGATGACCTGGTATTCGCCATGCTCATTACCGACCGCGAGCGGGCTCGTGGAAACGCCATGGACGGCGAAGGTGACCATCTGAAGCTCTGGAAACGCGCGCCCCATGCCGTCGGCGTCAAGCAGCGGCAGCCCGCGTTTGGCGGCGATCGCCACCGGCGTCAGCGCATTCAGCCCGCCGATTTCCGCAGGCATAATCGCTTTGGCCTTCCTGCCGGTTTGTCGCTCCAACGCGCTGATCGCCGTCTCGACTTCTTCAATCCCGGTGAGCTTTTCGACCATGACGCTGGGCGCGCCCATCATCGCGGCGATAAAAACCGGATCGTCATCGCCAAGCTCTTCACCGGATATGCAGCGCGGCGCGCCATAGGTGCGCACGGCATGCAGCGCGGTCATGGCGCCGATATAAGGATCGCCGCCGCCGCCCGCGCCGAGAAACGCGGCGCCGCGCGCCATATCTTCGAGATGCTCGGCCTTGACTTCGAAACCGGCGTTCTTCTGCGCGTCGCTCATTGCCCCGCCTCCTTGGTCCGGGCCGGCTTTGCAGCTGCAAGATCGCCCACGGCTTTGACATTCACGCGCACGGCCCCCGGCAAATAGGCGAGCGGAATTTCCTCGACCTGCATAATCTCGATCGATTGCGGATCCGCGCCGGCTTCGATGGCTCGCTCGCGCGCTTCCGCGCGCGCGCTGTCGAGCGCGGCCTCCCGCCCCAACGCATCGAAATCGTAGACCTTGTCGATCTCGCCGCCGACTTGCGCAATGGAAGCCCCGATTGCGTTCGCCACCGCCGCATGATCGGGACGAATGACCTCGGACGCGGCGGGCAAATCGTCTGTAACGAGCACGGCGCCGCCGCCGACGAGAATGACCGGCGCCTTGGCCGCCGAGGTTTTGACGCGATCGATCGCTTCATTCACTTTGAAATTGATTTCCCGCCCGGCGGCCTCGACTAGGTCGCCCTCAAGATCGCTGACCTGCGCTGCATCGCCGATCTCTGCGCATCCCGAAGCCACAACGATGTCCGTCGCCGTCAGAACATCGCCGCCGAAGACGCGCGCCTCCTCGGGCAGACGATAGCCCACGGATTTTGGGCCGACCTTTACGCCGCCGTCGGTAGAGACAATGCTGCCGCCGCCAATGCCGATGGAATAAACGTCCGGCATTCTGAAATTGGTGCGCACGCCGCCAATATCCACGCGCGAGGAAGCCTGCCGCGGAAAACCGCCGATCAGCACGCCGACATCGGTCGTGGTGCCGCCGATATCGACGACGATGGCGTCCTTCGCGTCGCACAAAAACGCCGCGCCGCGCATGGAGTTCGTGGGTCCCGACGCGAATGTATGCACCGGATACCGCGCCACGGTTTCCGCGCTCATCAGCGTGCCGTCATTCTGGCTGATATAAAGCGGCGCTGCGATATCGAGTTCCTTGAGCGCGTTCTGGAACGCCGCAACGACATCGACGGCGAGGTCTGTGAGCGCAGCGTTGAAGATGGTTGCGTTTTCCCGTTCAAGCAGGCCGACCCGCCCGATTTCATAGGACAGGGTGATCGTCGCTTCCGGCGCGCGCGCTTTGATGATTTCCGCGGCTCCCTGCTCCATGGCGGCGTTGAGCGGCGCAAATACGGAAGAGATCGCAATATTCCTAACGCCCTTGCGGACGATATCGTCTGCAATGTCCGCAATCTCGGCCGGGTCGAGCGGGCTGATAAGCCGCCCGTCGAACTCGTAACCGCCTTTGGCGAGGTAAACATCGTCGCCGATGATCTCTGCCAGATCCGCCGGCCAGTCGATCATCGGCGGCAGGCTGCGCGTCGCCGGCAGGCAGAGCCGGATGACCGCCACCCGGGCGAGCCCTTTGCGCTCAACGATGGCGTTGGTGAAATGCGTCGTGCCGATCATCACGACGTCGATAGAGGCTGGAGATTGGCGCGCCTCGGAAAGAACCGATGAAATGGCGCTGACAACGCCGGAGCCGACATCGCCTGTCGTCGCGGTCTTGGCTGTAGCGACGACCCTGTCGCCGTCCATCAGCGCCGCATCCGTATTCGTCCCCCCGACATCAACGCCGATCCGCATCCCGCCTCCGGTGCTGTCCCTTATGACCGCCAGCCATGACTCAGCATCGGGAAAGCTGCACTCGCGGTCAAAGCGTGATCCGTGTAGGTTCCGGTATTTTCCGTGTGGGCCGACGTCAGACGCATGCCGGGCGCCCTACCCAGACGGGTAGGCGCCCGGACCGAGACTTCGGTTTATGCGGCTGTCAGAGGGCTGGACGGGTCAGGCGGTCAGCGACCGCTCGCGGGCGACCGCCACCGCTTCAGCGCGGTTTTCGACGCCAAGCTTGGCGAAAATATTCTTCAGATGAAACTTCACCGTGTTTTCGGTCATATCGAGCACGCGGGCGATTTCCTTGTTCCGCGCCCCGTTGCTGAGTTCCGACATCACTTCTCGCTCCCGCGCGCTCAAAAGGTCGAGACGCTTATGGGTCTTAAGACGCATCCGGCGCAGGCGGCCGGCCTCCAGCAAATCTTCAATGAAGCTGCGCAGGAAACTGCCCGATGCGCGCAGCTTGCTCTGCTGGCGGCAGACGCGCAGCAAATCCTCGATTTCCAGCGGCATTTCGAGGAAAAGGCGGCGCGCGTTCTGGGGCGCGGCGATGGACAGCACCTTGAGCAGTTGCGCCGCGCCGTTAATTTCGTCTTTGGCGGCGTAGCTGAATAGCGCACGGAAGATTCTCGCCTGCGCCGCATCGTAAGCGCGCCCGCCTCGCTCCGCCGCCGCCTCCAGATCGTCGATAATTTCACGCGCGCCGTCCGGGCGGCGCTCGGCGAGCTGCAGGCAAAGACGCGCCATGCCGACAGCATGATGGCGCCGCCACTGAAACGGATCTTCGCGCCAGGCGCCGACCGAGAACGCAAGCCGGTCGTCGCTCAGCACGGCGCCTGCCTCAGCAAGCGCGCCAAAATACGCCAGCCACCGCCCCCGCTCGGCGAGCATAAGGGTTTGCAGGCGATCCAGATTGCGCCGTTGCGCCGTCATCTCGCCCCGCGCCAGAACAGCCAGCACCGCTTCGTGACCTTCGGCGCAATAGGCGACGCTCGCAGAGGCCTGATAGACCGGCGCAAAAATCTCAAGCCAGGAATCATGGCGTTCAATATAGCTTAAAGAGCTGGAGAGAAAATTTTCAGCCGCGCCCATATCGTCCCGTTCGGCGCGCATGACGCCGAGCAGACCGTCTGCGATGTTTTTCAGCCCGCTGTCAGACCCATAATTTTCTTCGGCCAGCGCGCGGGCTTCGCTAATCGTCGCCTCAGCTTCATTGAGATTGAGCGCATGATATTGCGCAAGACCAAGATGAAAATAACAGTAATTCAACGGAAGCACCTGACCGCTCGCCTGCAAGCGCCGGATGGCCTCGCTGCTCGCCGCTTGGGCCGGCTCGATATCGCCGAGCACAAGCGGTTGCAGACAGGCTTCGGTGAGCCGCACTGCAAGATCGCCCGGATCGTTTTCATCGGCGCTCTTGAGCTTCTCCCGCGTCCGCGCCAGTTCGGCGAAGTTCATCGGCAGATCTTCGTAACGGTGCAAGAGACCGCTGACATGCTCGTAATCGCGGAGCGTCGCCGCATCCGCCTCCCTGCCGCCATGGGCGCGAAGCGGCTCCAGCTCTTCCAGAAGCCGGTGCGCGCGCGCAATATCGCCAGTCTTCATGCAGTGATAGGCCTGACAGATTTGCAGGCGGGGAAAACGCCTGACCTCCTCGGCGGTGAATTGCTGGAGCAGACTGCTCGCAATTCCGACGCCATATTCGATGATCAGCCGCCAGCCGCCGGCCGAAAGCACGACGCCCGCTGCCCGGACGGTGTCGCCGGCCGCCTTTGCGTGTTCGACCGCTTCGACAAGAAAGCCTTCTTTTTCAAACCACTCAGACGCCGCCCCATGCAGCGTCGGAATGCTTTGCGGCCTCTCCTTCTCAAGCGTTCGCTTCAGAAAATCGCTGAACAGGTGATGACACCTGAACCAGCATTGATCGCGGTCAAGCGGAAAGATAAGCGCATGCAGCTTATGCAAACTCGAAAGTATCTGGCCGCAATCTCCGCGCCCGCAAATCGAATTCGCCAGGTCGGCGTTAAACCGTTCGAGAATCGATGTTTTCAACAGAAACTCCTGAAGCGACGGCTCCAGTTCAAAAAGAATCTGCTCGGCGAAATAGTCCGCGACATTTCCTGACCATAACAAGTCGGCCGCTTTCGGCGCCGCGGCGTCATGGCGATCTTCGCACCACAGCTTGGCGAGCTGAAGCGCGACCGCCCATCCTTCCGTTTGATGTATCAGACCGTCCAGCACCGCAGCGGAAATCGCCGGTCCTAGAAGGTCGCGCGCTTCGGTATCGGTGAATTTCAGCGCGTCAGATCCGACCTCGATCAGCTGGTCGCGCGCCCTGTATGTTGCATGGATGATTTTCGGGCGCTCTCTTCCACTGATGAAGACATGCACATGATCGGGCGCGCTTGCAATAAAAGCATCCAGCAGTTTGTCCGCTTCGGCCGACTGAACGCGGTGATAATCGTCAAGCACCACCACGACATCCTGTTTGCATTCGGCAAGCTGATTGATCAGTGAGGCGAAGGCGGCGTCCGTTAACGTATCCGCCAGGCCCTGGCGCGCAGCCATTTCAAGCCGCCCAAGCCGCACGCCCGCATTCGAAATCGCCGCGATGAGGTAAGACATGAGGCGCAAAAGCTCGCTGTCATTGTCGTCCAGCGACAGCCAGGCGACATGCGCCCCTTCCTGGCTCCACCGTTCGCACCATTCCGCCAGGAGAGACGTCTTGCCATATCCGGCCGGCGCAATAATCAAGCCAAGTTTTGACTGCCTCCACCGCAAAAATTCGCCGTCAAGGCGCCTGCGGACGATCAGATCGCGCCACAATTGCGGCGGACAAAGCTTGGTCTCAATGATCCAGTTCGTGTTCATCGTTCCAGCTTGACTGCATGCTCCTACCGGCCCGCATTCTCGCAATAAGGAGTGAAATAGCAAGACAATTCAAAACCGGATGCCGCTCGCCGCTGGGACGGGCTTGCCGCTTGGAAAAACCAAGCCTCAGGGGAAAGGCGAAGAATCGGTCTTTGTTTCAACGCCGCGCCTCTTCAGCGCTCGTCATAAACGACGCGAAACCCGATATGATTTGTCCCAAGGCCGGTTTCCTGCGCATGCCGCGCGGCCGGCCGATACCGCATGCAATAATTCTCCGCACACAAATAGCTTCCGCCCTTGATCACGCGCGCGGGGACGCCGGGATTCGCCGGATCGTAACTCTCTTGTTTTTCCGGGCCGGACGGATTTCGTTTTGCAGTCTCATGTCGGGGCGCATACCAATCGCCGGTCCACTCCCAGACATTTCCGATCATGTCGTAAAGTCCATATGCATTCGGCGGAAAACAGCCAACGGGCGCAACGCCTTCATACCCATCCTCTTTGGTGTTTTGAACCGGGAAGAGGCCTTGCCAAGTGTTGGCGCCGCCGGGAGGCGTGCTGATTTCGTTGACGGAGGCGTCGCCTCCCGCCCGCGCCGCATACTCCCATTCCGCTTCCGTCGGCAGGCGTCCTCCCGCCCATTGCGCATACGCAGCCGCGTCTTCGAAAGCGACTTGCGTCACGGGCTCTGACGCCTTGGCCGCCGGCGCGTCCGGCCCTTGGGGGCGCCGCCAGTCAGCCCCCGGCGCATATCGCCACCAGTTGAGCTCCGCCGCAACAGACTGCGGCCGGAACACAGCGCCGCCGGGCTGCAAGGCAGACGCATCCTTCACGTCAATTCCGGCATAGGCGGACGGATCGACCGGACGTTCCGCGACGGTCACATATCCGGCATCCCTCACGAATTCAGCGAACTGACCGACGGTCACTTCCGTCGGCGTTATCCAGAAGCTCGAGACGGACACTTCCCGGGCCGGTCCCTCTTCCGGATAGGTTGCGTTGCTTCCCATGATAAAGTCGCCGCCCTGAATGAAAACAGGCTCTGTCGGCGCCAGGCATTGTCGATCTGTTGCTGACGCCTCAAGCTCCGCTTCATTGCAGCCGCCGAAGAGCAGCAACAAGAAGGCTGCGAGGAAAACAGGAAGGCGTCGCCAATGCAGAAGAACAATGCCAGAGCCTGCATCGCCTTCATAATAATCCGGTTGCTTCATCCAATTCACGCCAGTTTCCTATGGGCGACTATGGATAATTACCACGCATTTCCTCCTTCGTCTCGTCCATAAAGGCCGGCCCCATTCCCCACCGCCGCAGCGTGGGGCACATGGCGGCGCGCCTTTTGAATTCCTTATTGGCGCCGCTGTCTTATGTGTGAATCATCCATTACGGCAATCCGGCCCGCTTGACGCCGAGGCATGCTCCGGCGAACCATAGCGCCAGCGACTTCACGGAGCCTTCTCATGCGCGCAATGGTGTTCGAAAAGCCCGGCGCCCCGCTCGCCTTGCGGGACATGCCTGCGCCGGATCCCGGCGAGGGCGAAATCCGCATCTGCGTGCGCGCCTGCGCCGTCTGCCGCACGGATCTGCATATTGTCGACGGCGATCTCACAAAGCCGAAACTGCCGCTCGTTCCCGGTCATGAAATTATCGGCGTCGTCGACGCGCTGGGACCCGGCGTGGAAGGCCTTGCGCAAGGAGACCGCGTCGGCGTGCCCTGGCTCGGCTATAGCTGCGGAAAATGCAGATACTGCCTGAAGGGCCAGGAAAATCTGTGCGCGGCCGCGCAGTTCACCGGCTACACCCGCGACGGCGGCTTTGCGGACTATACAGCAGCGGACGCGCGCTACTGCTTTCCCATTCCGGATGTGTATTCGGACGAGGAAGCCGCGCCGCTGATGTGCGCGGGCCTGATCGGCTATCGTTCCTATCGCATGACGGGCGAGGCCAAACGCCTCGGCCTTTACGGCTTCGGCGCGGCGGCGCACATCATTGCGCAAGTCGCGGTTCATCAAAAACGCGACGTTTACGCCTTCACCAAGCCGGGCGATGAAAAGGGACAGGCCTTCGCCCGGGCCCTCGGCGCCGTCTGGGCCGGCGGCAGCGACGAGGCGCCGCCGCAGCGTCTCGATGCGGCGATCATTTTCGCGCCGGTCGGGGCGCTGGTTCCGGCCGCGCTGAAAGCCGTCGACAAGGGCGGCGCGGTAATCTGCGCCGGCATTCACATGAGCGATATCCCGTCTTTTCCTTATGCGGATTTATGGGAGGAACGTCAGATCCGCTCGGTTGCGAACCTCACCCGCCAAGACGGCGTAGAATTTTTGAAAGTCGCGCCCGATGCGAAGGTGAAAACCGCGACGCATCCCTACCCGCTCGAAAAGGCGAATGAAGCGCTCGACGATTTAAGAGCCGGCCGGTTCGAGGGCGCCGCCGTCCTGATGATGGACCTTTAAGCGCTCCCACGCCGTCAAAACGATTTCGACAGGTTGAAAAATCCGCGCCAGCTCTGATCGCCTTGGGTGAAAGGCGCGCCGTCCAGCGGCTTGGCGAGCTCGGCGTTGAAATGCAGATCGTTGCTGAAATTGAGGCGCAAGCCGCCGCCTGCGGAGGACAGATCCAGCTTTTCAAACTGGGGCGGCACATTGTCGTTCCAGACCGCGCCGTAATCGTAAAAACCGTAAAACTGATAGGACTTCAAAAACTCGGCGACGGCCGGTCCGCCATAACGCAGCTCCACATTCGCAGCGACGCCGTCCTCGCCCTTGAATTCGCTGTAATCATAGGCGCGCCCGTAACGCGCGCCGCCGAGCGAGAACTCTTCGGAAGCCAAAAGCGGATCGAGAGCATATTGCCCGGCGACGCTCGCATAGACGCTGATCTTCTGACTGACAGTCTGGAGACGGCCGAACTCGGCGTTGAATTTCGTGAATTCGGCGGTTGCGTCCGGCCGCGACAGCAGGCCGGTAGTGGATGCGCCCAATATGTTAAGCCCCCGCGTCGCTTCCGCCGAAACGGACGTCACGCCGTCGAGATGCGCCTTGCGCAAGGTCATGGAAGCGTAGACAGAGCGAATCCTGTCCTCGAAGCGCACGGCGTCCATGCGTTCTTCCTCGAAATTGCGTCCTTGCAGGCCGGCCGACGCCAGAAGGGCAAGCTTGCGGCGGCGGATCAGCGGATAGCTCAATCCAACCCGCAAGCGCGTTGTGCGGCTTTCCACCTCTTCCGCGGCGCGCGGCCCCCCGGCCTTGAAAGAAGAGGTCATGGCCTCTGTATTCAAGGCGAGGCCGCCGCCGCCAATCGGCGTTGCGTAAGCAATCCGGACGAGCGCGAGCTCGTCCGGAGAGGCGGGAATGAAAAAAAGACCGGCCGTAAGCTGGTCGCCGGTCGTAAGCGCGGAATTCGCCGAGAGGCTGACATAGGCCTGATGGGGTCCTGCGTCTTTCGTGCCGCGATTGTCGGCGTAGATGCTGCCCTCAATACGATCCTGTTTGATTTTGACGATCAGCCGGTGGCGCGCGAAGTCGTCAAGCTGCGGTTCGATTTTAGATGACGCAACAGTCATGCCCGGAAGGTCGCCGATGAGCGCAAGCTTGCGCTCCAACGTCGACAAACGAAGCGGACGCTCCTTCATGACGTCAATGAGACGTTTCCTGACAGCCGCCGGGGCGCCGTCTTCGAACTCGACATCGGCGATATAGCCTTCGGCGATCTCAATCTTCAAAACACCGCTCGCTGGGTTTTGCGCCGGAACGATCGCGCGGGAGAGGAAATACCCCTTTTCGCGGTACAGGCCCGTGATGGCGTCGGCGAGCGCCGCCACATCGTCGATTGTCACATATTGCGCGAGAAGATCGTCATAAAGCGGCGCGAATCTTTCAGGCGGAATGGCGTTTGCGCCGGTGATGGCGACGGCCGTGAGCACAAACCGGTCGAGCTGCTCGTCGTCTTCCACCGCCGGCACAGGCGGGCCCGGACGCAGCCTGTCGAGATAGGCCGGCTCTTTGTCGCGCGCCGCCGGTTCGGGCGCCGGCAAACGCTCTTCGACATTTTCAGGCGCCTGCGCCGTTGCAGCGCCTGCGCCTAAGGCGAGGAACGCGCAAAAAACAACGACCACGGGCCAGAGAGACGAATAACGCATTCTTCGACCATTCCAGGAACACGCTTGCAGACCGGATCATCAGTCCGCTTGGCAACGTCGCTCCGGTTATAGTCATTTTATAGCGTAATAAAGATAATGTTTTATTTATGGTGAATGCACCGTTAACCGAGGCTCAATCAATTTTAATAAGTTTTAAATTACCCGCTTTCTATAAAACGCTTGAGTTTAATCCCGGCGGCGTCTCTGTAAGCCCCCGTTTGGAGGTAGGTCATGAAACTGACCAAATATATTGCAAGCCTTGTCGGCAGCCTCTTCATGCTCATTGCGGCGGCTTACGCCGACAATGGCGGCTGGCGCGTCGTGGAAACCTCCGGCGCTGTTCGCATTTCCCAAACCATGGCTGGCGTTCAGCTCGTCTCCACAGGCGAAACCCTTCGCGGCGGCTCTATCCTTTCGACCGGACTTGACGGACGCGCCGTGCTCGCCCGCGGCGAACAAACGATTGTCGTCGGCCCCAACAGCCGCATGTCCCTGCCCGCCATAGAGGAAAAAGGCATGACCCGGATCTTTCAGGATCTCGGCACGCTGATGTTCAAGGTCGATAAAAGAGAAAAACAGCACTTCCGGGTGGAAACGCCGGTCATCGCGGCCGTCGTGAAGGGAACGACATTCACCGTCACCGCCGGCACGAACAGCCATGCGGTTCATGTCGCCGAAGGCCTCGTTGAAGTGACGCCGATTGACAGCAATAACAGCGTTCTGGTGCCGGCCGGCGAAACCGTGCGTGTCTCGACGGCGGATCACGCCTTCATGCAGCCGGCGCGCGGCGGCGGCGACAACGCCAAACCTGAGCCGACCGAAATTGAGCCGGCCGAAGGCGGCAAGCGCGCCGGTCTGATGATCCCGACCAATATTGGCGTCGATCCGATCGACTTCGCCGGCGTTACCGACGGTCTTGTCAAAGCGGAAAATCCCGGCGCGATGGCCCGCGAAAGCAATTCGCCGGTGTTTGACGCAGGCAATTTCCGCCAGGCCAGCAACGCCAATCCGAGAGCGCTTGCCGCGATTACGGGCGACCGGCCCCGCGGCCCCGGCGCCAATACCGGCGTCAACGCAAATGCGGGCGCCGGCAATGGCCTCGCCATCGGTCTTGGAAACAGCAACGGCAATGCCGGCGGCAATGGCAATGGCATCGCCCTCGGCGTCGGCAACGGCAACGGCAATGCCGGCGGCAACGGCAATGGCATCGCCCTCGGCGTCGGCAACGGCAACGGCAACGGCAATGGCAATGGCCTCGCTCTCGGCGTCGGCAATGGCAACGGCAATACCGGCGGCAATAGCAACACAGGCGGTGGCGCGAATGTGAACGTCAATGCTGGCGGCGGCGCCAATGTCGGCGTCAACGCCGGCGGCGGCAATGGCGGGGCCGATGTCGACGTCAACGCTGGCGCGGGCGGTGTTGATGTGGGGGTCAATGCCGGCGGCGGCAATGGCGGCGTCGATGTCAACGTCACCGCAGGCGCAGGCGGCGCAGCAGATGTGAACGTCACAGCCGGCGCCGGCGCGGGCGGCGTCAATGTAGGGGCGAATGTCGGCGGCTTGGGCGTCGGCCTTGGCGGCGACGGACTAGATCTCGACGCCAATCCCGGCCAGGGACAAGACCCGGGTAACGATCGCGGCCTTCTGCCCTTCTAAATCTTAACGCTTCCTGCGGTACGGTCCGCTGACCGCAAACCAGCAAGACCGGAATGCCGAAAACAGGCGGAAAAACCGATAAATCGATCTGGCGGCGCCCGCGGCGCGCCGCCGGATCTTTTGTTGCGCCCGTCGGGCTTTTCCTGGTTTTGCTGGCGCTCGCCGGGTTCGGCCTGATCGAACCTATGAACAACGCGCTCATGGACGCGCGCTTTCAGTTGATCAAACGCGAGCCGACCGGGACGCTCGTCCTTGTGGAAATCGATCCGGAAAGCATTCGCGAAGAAGGCCGCTGGCCATGGCCGCGCGAACGTTACGCCAGGGCTGTCCGCAATCTTGAAGACGCCGGCGCGTCTCTGATCGCTTTCGATATCGATTTTTCTTCTCTTTCGGATCTGGAAAACGACGCCGCTTTCGCCGCCGCGCTGGAGCGCCGTCCCGGCCAGGTCATTCTGCCTGTGTTCTGGCAGTGGTCGTCGCGCCGCGGCGAAAGCGCAGAACTCTTGAAAACCCCGCCCAACGAAAAATTCCTGAAACACAGCATCGTCGCGAGCGTCACCCTGACCGCGGAGAAGAACGGGGTCCTGCGCCGCGGCTGGCGCGCCATTGAAGACGACGGTGTTTATCGGGCAACGCTCGCCGGCGTGCTCGCGGGCATTCCGGCCGATCAGCACGATACGTTCTACATCGATTTCGGAATCGACGCCGACAAGATAGAGCGCCTGTCCTTTCACGATGTTCTCACCGGAAATTTTTCATCGGAAACGGTCCGGGGAAAGAATATCATGATCGGCGCCACGGCGCTGGAGCTCGGCGATGAATTCGCGGCGCCGGTCCTGGGCGTGACGTCCGGCGTGATACTGCACGCCTTAAGCTATGAAAGCCTGGTCCAGAACCGCGCGCTCGAACGCACGCATCCGGCGATTTCCCTTGCGCTCGCTGCGCTGATCCTGATCTGGCTGAGCCGGAACGCGGCGGAAAGGCGCGTGTCCAAACTCGTTGTGCAACACGCTTTCCTGCTCGCCGCCCTGATCGGCGTTCCTCTCGGCGTCCAGGCGATCGCGCCTGTCAGTTTCGACGTCGGTTTTGCGCTCGCCGCGCAAATCCTCGCCATCCTCTATGTCGCCGGCGCCCTCCTCAATCACCGCGCCCGGCAGATTATCAGCCAGCGGGCGAGAACCATGCGGCTTCAGGAGCTCGCCGGCATTGTCATTCGCGACAATGCGGACGGCGTCATCGTGACGGATGGAAGCGGCGCCGTCGAACTGTGCAACAAGCGGGCGAAAGAGCTTTTGCATATCGACCGGAAAACCGGCCATAAAATCAAGATCACCGATCTCGTTCCTTATTTTCCCAGTCTCGCTTCCCAGGGAACCGGCCGGCAAAAAATCGTTCAGTTTGAATTCAAGGCGCCGACAAACGGCGCCATTCTCGAAGTGACCGCCAACCGCCGCATCATATCTGCGGAAAAAATGCAAACCAGCGCCAGTCTGTCCGCGAGCGAACTGGTGGTTTATACGATACGCGACGTCTCCGCACGCAAACGCATCGAGGAAGCCGAGCGCGAAGCCAAGGAGGCGGCCATCGCCGCCGACAAGATGAAGACGCAGCTCATCTCCAATATGAGCCATGAGCTGCGCACCCCCCTTAACGGCGTCCTTGGTTTCGCCGAAATTCTAAAGACGGAAGCCTTCGGCCCCCACGCAGCGCCGGAATACAAGGAGTTTTCGCAAAATATCCATGAAAGCGGCGAAAGGCTGCTCCGGATTGTCAACAACATGCTGAATGTCGCCAAACTGGACGCCGGCGATTACGAATTGTCGAAGGATTACGCGTCAATAGCGGAATTGTTCGAACACATGATTTCAGGTTTCCAGCGCCACATTAAAAAACAGAACACGAATGTCGTCATGGAAGTTCAGGACGGCATGCCCGACGTGCTTGTCGATCTCAACGTCATGAAACACATCACCGCTTATCTCCTGGGCAATGCGCTGAAATTCGCCGGCGACGGCGCGCAAATCAGCCTGCGGGCGATGATGGCCGGTCCGGACTTGCTGCTGGAAGTCGAGGACAATGGTCCGGGAGTCGAGCCTGCGCTGTTGCCAAGGCTGACGGAAGTTTTCTTTCAGGGCGACAGCTCCCTCAATCGCGCCCATGAAGGCGCCGGGCTCGGCCTTTATCTGGCGTCGCAATTCGCCGCGCTCCATGACGCCGTGCTGGATTTTGAAAGCGCGCCGGGAAAAGGCTTTATCGCACGAGTGCGCTTTGCGGGGCTCTTCGCCGATCAGTCGGCGCCGCGCCCGGGCTCTGCCGGCGGCGGTAGCGACGCGCAAGACAAGACTGCGGCCACAGGCTGATATTTCACGGTAAGATGGTGCGGACGGGGGGACTCGAACCCCCACGGGATTGCTCCCGACAGATTTTAAGTCTTCTTTGTATACTGTAAGTATTTGATTTTAAACGGTTTTTCAGGACTCTTTTTAAACCGTGTAACTCAGCGTGTAAGATTCACCCTGCCCTCGCCGGGATTCGGCGGGACCAAGCCCAGTATAACGATTCGACAAAGAATCTACAGTTTAAACTTATAACCCTCTGAATTTCCTGGAAAATAGGCCATAACACCCAGCCCTGTGCAGCGAATGTGTAACTCCGGCTTTTCCTCCAAGAGTGGCCAAAATTCAGCATTTCCGCTCTTTGTCAGGTTGGATTTACACGCTTATTATGTAATCGAACGGCGACATTTTTCCTTGTCGCCGAACGCTGACTTTGTTACAATGTCATCGAACGGTGACAAATGGATAAACGAACAATGCAGATCAGAACCGTCAAAGACTTAGGCGCAATCATCCGAGACCGGCGCAAGAAAGCCGATCTTGATCAGGCCGATCTCGCTCAAAAGGTGGGCGTAAGCCGTCAATGGATCAATGAGGTCGAAAAGGGCAAGCCGCGTGCGGAAATTTCCCTCATCCTCAAAACCCTCGATGCGCTCGGGGTCGTCATCAATATCGATGGCGAGCGCCCTGATAAAACCGGCAAGGCCGCGCAACCGAAAACGGTTGATATCGATTCCATCATTGAAAACGCCCGGAGGCCGAAACAATGACGGGCGAGCTGATCGTACTGCTTGGCGGAAATGAAATTGGCCGCGTCACCCAGGACAAGCGCGCCCGAATGAAATTCATCTATGATGATAAGTGGCAAAACACGCGCGGCGCATATCCGTTATCATTATCCATGCCGCTCGCAGCTTCCGAGCACGATCATGCGGTCATTGACGCCTTTATATGGGGTCTCCTGCCCGATAATGAATTCGTGCTCAGCAAATGGGCGCAAAAGTTTCAGGTATCGGCGCGCAATTCTTTTGCGCTGATTTCTCAGGTCGGCGAAGACTGCGCTGGCGCAGTGCAGTTTGTACAACCCGAACGACTGGAAGCCATTCAAAACGCCGGTCCCGGCAGCATAGAATGGATCGATGAAACGGAAATCGCTGAACGGTTAAAGGCGCTGCGCGCGGATCATTCCGCATGGAGACGGCCACGCGATACGGGACAATTCAGCCTCGCAGGCGCGCAACCGAAAACCGCCCTTCTCTATCAGAACAAGCGATGGGGCATTCCTTCGGGCCGCATGCCAACCACGCATATTCTAAAGCCTCCGACTGGAGAGTTTGACGGTCACGCCGAGAATGAACATTTCTGCTTAATGCTGGCCCGCGCGCTCGGTCTGCCGACGGTGTCAAGCTCCGTGATGCATTTTGACGGTGAACCGGCGATAGTCGTGGAACGCTATGACCGGCAGTTCACCGATGACGGGCTGGTCCGCATTCACCAGGAAGATATGTGTCAGGCGCTCGGCATTCCGCCCACGCAAAAATATGAAAATGAAGACGGCCCCGGCGTCGCCCGAATTGTCGATCTCCTGCGCGAGGTCTCCGGCGAAGCAAAAGAGGATGTTGCAACCTTTATTGACGCCATTGCTTTCAACTGGCTGATTGCCGGTACGGACGCCCATGCAAAGAACTATTCGCTTCTGATCGGCGCTGCGGGCCGCGCGCGCCTGGCGCCGCTTTACGACCTTGCCAGCGCCCTGCCCTATGATGAATTCGATCCGATGAAGCTGAAACTCGCCATGAAACTTGGCGGCAAGTACCGCCTGCGGGACATTTATGCGCGTCAATGGACGAAGTTGGCTGACGAAATCAGGCTCAAAAGCGATGATATTCTTAATCGCATAAAAACAATCACTGAAAGCCTGCCGGATGTCGCCGCATCTACACAACAAGACATGAAAGATGCAGGACTAAAACACCCCGTCATAGACCGGCTCGCTGAACGCTTAACCGCTCGCGCCGAAGAATGTTTGCGCAAGCTCTAAACCGGACCAGCATTTCCGTGGAACCGGGTTGCTCATGCAACCCTTGCCCTTTGGCGAAAACGGGGTGTGCAAGCGGATAAGAAAAATCGGCGGCGGGCGCAGAGAGCAAAGCGAGCGAGCCTCGGGAGACCGGCTGTTTTTCTTGCAAGCGCGCTGAGGGGCTGGCCCCTAAGTCCATAAAAAGATAAGTCCGCCCCTGCGGACACGCAGTGGCAAGGACCGCTTAGGCGCGGCCCCCGGCCGAAGGCCGGTGGTAACGCGCCCCGCGCGAGGGATCGAAGCCGGATGGCCGAGACCCGCCGCTGCCAAAGGCTATGGCGCGGGCTCGGTTCACGAGAGCCCGGTTCGGCTACGCCCGGACGCGCCTGAATATAAGGCATCAACACAAACCCGCCCGTAATTTCTGTAACAACCTAGCTTTTATTACAGGCTTTACTAGGAAACTTCAGTCGAATATGGTTTCTGCAAGTGGGGCGTGGGGCAATCAACAATGACTGGAAATATCGTTTCGGTATTGTCGCGCACGTATTCGAGAGTTTCCGAGAAATCATCAGCATTCAGAAAATTTTTAGCCACAGGCCAAGGTACTTTTCGATTCCTAATACTATTAATCTTTGTTGGATTGGTCGGCGCTGGCTTTGCCGGACTCTTTTTTATTCACCCTTCCGATAATTTGACAGAAACCGTTTATGATGAATGGCCTCGGGGGCAATGGTTCTTATTTTTTCTTCTTATTTCAGTAGCCTCTATCTATGGATTCACCGAAATAATTAGAGTGCGTGAATACGGTAGTTCTAGATTCAAATTCGCTAGAGACTTTTTTGTCTATTCGCTCTTGCGGTTGTTGATAATGTTGATGGTAATTACGTGTTTTTATCTCCTATTTATGCGGGATGCGTTTGCAGATGAGAAAATATTACGAACGGACTTATTCGCACATTACGTAGTGATTGTGTGGGATGCTCTTACGGTTGATCTTACTCATCAATTACAGGGATTCGTTGCCGACAAATTTGGTTTTACCGTATTAAGTTATGATCATGATGGAATTTATGGCGGATGGATACGTATATTCAAAGTTTCTGTTATCGCCATGACGGTATGGACCGTGCATAAATACATAATTTTTAAAACTCCTGAAGAGCGAAGCGCAGAAGCAGAAGCGTATTGGAGAGAAAAAATCAAAGAATCAGATGGAGCTGATTCTACGAGCAATAATTCTTAATAGCCTTGAGCAATGATTCCAAAATTAGCCTCTGGACATGGGCTAGTTTTTCCAAACGCGCTGAGAGCGGAGCCTTAAGTCATGTGTGAGAGATTGAAGCCGTATGGCTAAGATCATAAGAAGCGCGCTTGATTTACGAAAGCCAGTCCGGAGCCGCCAAGCGCGCCATGAAAACCAGCGGAATACTGCAATGGGCGAACTATGAAAACCGGCAAGTAAACACCTCGAAGTTAAAGTTCCTTACCAGACTGTCTGTTCCTCACACCGCCTCACCGAAAACAGATCTGGTTCGGGCTCCGACAGGCTGCCATCATAAAGCAACTTCATCGTAGCCAAAAACTCGCTTTGCCCGCCATAACTTGGGTGACGGACCTTGCATACATGATCGCTATTGAATGCAGCAGTCAGGACATTGAAAGCGTCATTGCCGATCGCAATTATCCTGCGAGGCTTGATATATTCGACGATCTTCACAAGGATATCTGCGCCCGCTTTGCGTTCCCGCGCATTGTGTGCACGGTTTGAGAACGGATCGCCCTTGTCGAAAGGATGGAGCGGAAAAACGTTCCAGAGGAAGATTGGTGAATTCACGCGTAAGAGAATATCCCAAATGGCAGCCGCCGTTCTTTCCGCCACCGGCTCACCGCATGTTGGACGTGTCGGTTCAAGGCCCCAGCGAAGAAGGTGGTGGGAAAAATGGACATCATCGGTTAGTGCCAGTCCTGTCCGGCGACCGCCACGATAGCCAAGATCGCGACCGACCCATACGGCATCAAGCTCTGCTGCTGCCGCACGTTCCAACATCTCCTCAAGATAGTAGCGCCGCAATTCCGGGGCTTCGTCAGTATCATAGATCGGGCAACGGTCGAAATACGGATTAAACGTGTTTTCGAATTCCATCAGCTTGATGGCGTTCAAAATATCCTTAGAACTCATACGGCTTTTCCTTCCGGTGGCTTATAACGCAGCGTCCGTTCTTTTCTATTCCCAACAACGACGCCGCCCTCGTTTTCGCGCATTTGACGGAACACATCATAACCTTGGAGAATCGCATTCTCCCAAAGGTGAAGTGGGCACTGTTCAACTTCGTAGCCCCGCACAAAATTCTGAACAGCCTTGAGCAGGTCGAAAGAAACGCCTTTCTGCCCCTCAAAGAAATCCAAGGATTTGGCATGCGAAAAAATATAAGCAGATAGACCTTCATCGATGACAATCGCACGACCGCTGTCCTGCGCTTCATCAACGTCTTTCTTGCTCTTTCGCTTGTGTTTGATCAAAGCACGGAATGTTGGCGACCAATGAAGAACGGCGGCATTGGCGAAATGGAAAACATCATGAAAACGGTAGCCGTCCGGATCACCGATATTGTCGGATAAGGGATCGCCTATGAACACGCCGCGCCACCGCAGATAGCTTCGACCGTCTGCACGTTGAGTGATCTCGATCTCAAACTCGCGAGGAAGCTGTTCTTCCTCGGGAAAGTCAGCATCGAAGTCAGGCAGATCGTCAGGAGATGGCGTGATAAACCGACCGCATGCTTTCGCGATATTCCCTTTCAGCACTGCAGCGAAGGACACCCCTGAGGCTTGTACGGCCTCGATGTATACACGGATGAACTCCAGCAATAACGGCTTGGCAGTTGCAGGGTCCATATCCATGTTAAGGAGACGCGCTGACTGCTCGCCAAGGCGCAGCAGTATGGAATCGAGCGGTGCGAGATCGGTTGTGCTCATGACCTTGGCAACTGGATTATTCGGGTCGCCATTGGCAGCCACATTGATCGTGTAACCGTTACCTTCAAGAACTTCCGCGAAAATATCCGAAAGGTTGACCTTCAACCGCCTACACAGGGCAGCGACATACCATAGAGTGTCGCCAAGCTCTTCTTCAACATCGCGTCTGTAGCCCGCAAATGCGCTCTTTTCCCGGTGCAGTTTCTTAGACGTGCTCATCACGCTTCCCACTTCACCAAACAGACCAAGTAAGATTGGGATTACCTCAGTATCCGAGAAGCGGTCAGTCGGAGCAACAGCGCATTCATACTCTGACAGCAGAACATGTGTGGTTGGCGGTGTTCCGTTCATTTGCGCTTCCTCATTGCCTCGACCATATCGAACGGACGGCCTTGGTATCCTCTTACACCTAGCTCGTCCAGCCAGCCTTCAAACTCTGCGAGAGCTGCCTCGTCTTCGATCCTTTTTCTTCCCCTGCCGGAAAGTACAAGATCAGCGTCTTTAAGATGTACAGGTATATTCGGCCCTTCGGCACCGAAATAGACGAAGTCATCACTAACCAATACGCGATCAACGGAGGTATCCCGGTTAATATGCTTTTGAAACGGCGATCCGTCTTCCTTGCTATGGTATGAATTAAGCTGTCCCCATCCACCACCCTCAAGCGGATAGTAAATGTTGTCGCCGCAAGCCATACGGTAGCTGCCATGTAGGTTCGGCTTCTTTTTTTCAAAGCGTGGATCGTTCCAGTATTCAGCGATGGTCAGAGCCTCACGGACCCTCATTGCATAAACCAAAAATCCGCCGCGCCTCACGCCTTTCCGATTACTCCCTGTACCGATGATCCAGTCCCCTAGCACGGCACGCTGCCGAATATCTGGCTTGCATGTTGCAAGCGTACAAAACCCATTGAACGGGTTAGGCGCAAACCCGCTGTCATAGGCCACAATATAGCTGTGAAGAATCGGCACGTCCGCTCCATTAACCGCAAGGGTGTCGACGAATGGGCCTAGGGGCGCAAGGGGTGCCGTCCGGGTTTTCGAACTGCTCATAGTCTCCATTTATTGCGTCAATTATCTTTTCAGCGTTCCATCCAACAAGGGCGTGGCCATATTCATCCAGCGCTTCTGGCACCTCGCAGCCATGCGCACCACGCTCCCATACGCCTACGATCGTCTTATCCTGCTTGTGCGCTCGTTCGATCTCCCAGTTGACCCATTCACTGTTCTTGGTCTCCGGCGAGATATAGACAATCATTGTGCTAGCCCAATCGATTCTGGGCCCAAGGATTTCCGACTTAATGTAATCGGGTGACGTGGCATTGTTCGGCCTGTCCGAGTTGATGGAGCTGTCACGAACTTCCATGCCTTTGCTTTTAAGCAAGTCCTTAAGGTCACTGAGCCCGCTATCATCTTTGTGAACATGGCTGACGAATACGTTTTTTGTCTTGTCGCTCATTGGTGTAATCCTTTCGCTAAGACAATATTTAGTGTATTGATTATTATAGTACACTATATATGCAAGCATGGCGAGATTATATCGCTCAGGGCGCGAAAGGAGATAGATGCTACCCCCAATCCTTGAAATCTTCGTCGTTTGGCATCCTCAGGATACCCCTGGGGCAGATCTGGCGAAGACCATTTTCAATCACTTCATGCATGGACCGACCTTCTCGGGCGTGATCGGCGGCGGCATCCAGGTTTCATTGCGCAGTACGGGCTGGGAGAGCGATGGAAGTGCTCCAAGGCCGGTCTATGTGGATGGGAACCCGGCCCCGAACGGGATTCGCCCCGCAAGCTTCGTGGCGGTTGTCCCCCTACTTGGAATCGAACTGAGTGCGAGCGTACAGGATCAGGAATCGCACTGGCATCACTTTATTGCTGCCATTCGGGATGCGCAGGCAAGCATGCCAGATAGATTCGGAGTCTTTCCTTACTTAATCTCTAAGGGAGCAACTGACGGGACCGAGCTAAGCCAACTTCTGGGGCACTACCAATTTATCGCCGCAGGACAACCGGATGCAGAGGGTGAAAATGTGACCAGCATGCTCTGCCGTGATCTAACGCAAGGAATCGCTCAACTTATTTCGCCCGATGAGATGGACAGACTGACGGCCTTTATCAGCCATACAAAGCGGCACAGCTACGATGAAGGCGAGGATGTCGATGAATTGGTTAGTCTGGTACGCGAAGTGATCGGCAGTACACGACTCAATGACTTTTTCGACGCCAACGATCTCCAACCGGGTTCGAATTGGGACGCGGAACTGAAGGAAAAGTCTAGCACCAGCGCCATGCTCGCAGTTCGCACCGACCTATATTCAAGCCGCGAGTGGTGTCAGCGGGAAGTGGTGATAGCCAAAACCCACGGTATGCCGGTGATCATGATGGATGCCATCGGCTACGGTGAAGAGCGCGGATCATTCCTTATGGATCACGTACCACGGGTTGCCGTGCGTAAGTCGGAGGGCCATTGGCAGAAAAGAGACGTGTACCGCGCCCTGAATCTGCTCGTCGATGAATGCTTGAAGCGGGCACTTTGGATGCGTCAAAAGGAGTTTGCAGAAGACCGACCTGAACTTGACGTTGCCTGGTGGGCACCGCATGCACCGGAACCACTTACACTCTCCCACTGGATCAATGACCATTTGAAGGAAGAAAATGGGGGCACAGACGAAAGAGACCTCCGAATCCTTCATCCCGACCCGCCGCTCGGCCCAGAAGAACGGGAGGTTCTCATCAACTATGCGCGCAGCACACGACTGGGGCGAGGAATTGATATCATGACCCCACGACAGCTTGCGACGAGAGGCGGATAGTTATGAGTAACAATGAAGCTCGCACCGAACTCCTTCCACCGGACGCCCTAAAGGGAAAGCGCCTTGGGATTTCCGTTTCGGACAGCCCAGACCTGGATCGGTTGGGCCTGCTCGATACCCATTTTCGGATGACGCTCGGGGAACTAGCGCGCACGGTGGTTATCGCTGGCGGTTCGCTCTACTATGGCGGACACCTTCAACCTGATGGGATCACAAACTTTCTCATTGAGGAACTACATCGTTACGGGAGGCGCGACCGTCCTCTCAAAGTCTGTCTTGCGTGGACCGTCCATCGCTCCATGACTACCGAGCAGATCGCCGAACAAAAGGATTTCCTTGGCCTCTTCGGGGAAATCTATTTCGTATCTCCTGATGGACAGCGCCTTGAAGGCCCTGCCAATGAACCGCCACAGCAAACGTTCACGCCTGAAGAACACGCTGCCGCACTTTCGGTCTTAAGAACGTTCATGACGGACAACACCGATGCGCGGATTGTCATTGGGGGCAAGCGGGCAGGTTTTGAAGGCGCTATGCCGGGAATTGTTGAAGAGGTCCTATTTTCCCTCGAACGCCGTCAGCCGCTCTACCTTGCGGGGGGATTTGGTGGCGCGACGCTTGATGTTATTCGAACGCTCTGTACGGCTGATGCTGAATGGCTTCCTCCGCTTCCTGGTGCCGCTGAGCCTGATCAACGCCTGACGGACAGCCTCGCGCAATTAAGCAAAGTTGTGGCGACGCAGAAATGGACCGGGTACGAGAACGGGTTAAGCGCAGAAGAAAACCGACTACTTGCAGCTTCTTATCGCCCAAGCGAAATAGCAGCACTGGTTGGCAAAGGATTGGGAAGACTAAATGGGGCGTAGGAACGTCTATAGTCGGATTGTATAATCTGTCGCTTCCCTCAATACGCGATTAACCACCAGGCGTTATCCTGTCTTCGGCATTCGCCCCCTCCCCCGTTATATATGCAGCCCTAATTCGGGCGCGACCGGCTGCAAGACGTGGGAGCCTTCTCCACTTTCGTTACGATCCTAGCGGATGCAGCCGCTCCCTGCCCTTCATCTTTTGAGGGTGCATACGGCGTCGATGGTCGATGCCGACAAACATCAAACTCAGGAGGAAATCATGAGTGTCAATGTCAATACTGAAAACGTAACCGATGCCACCGTGCAGGTGCATATCGCCTTCGAAAACGCTTCGCGCAAACAGCGCTACCCTTCAAAGGGTCGGCGGTCGGCATATCACCGCAACCGGACAGGCCTTCGGGGCGCCAAACCGCGACGCCTGACAACAGGCCGCAACCGCGCTGCGCATCGCTCATCGACCAGGAACGGTCGACATCGCGTGCGCCAGGCAAATAACCAGCAAAAACCGCTGGCCCTGCCCGCGCCCAAACCGAAAAGCCCCGCTTAACGCGGGGCCTATCGGCCATCGCGGCCCTTGTCTTTGTCACGGGCCTCGCGCAAACGCCGCTTGATTCGCGCCTTCGCCTCTTCGGTGGAAGGGGCGAATCCCTCTGCCGCCCGTGTATAATCGGATTTCAGCTTTTCTTTCGGCACGCTCTTGCGGGATAAATCATGCCAGTCGCGGCGGCGCTCAGCGTGCCGCTGCCGCCATTCAAGCCGTAACGCTATTCGTTCTTTTTCCTGTGCTTTGATCAGGCGATCACGCCTTGCCAGATAATCCAGGCTCGCGCGCGCCTTTGAGAGCGAATGCACTTCCTTCATATTCCTGACAATCCCACGTTCTTTGGTCCGCTGTTCCCGCCTGAGCGCGTGTGATTCCGCCTTATGCCTGCGCAGCAGCGTTTGATAGCGGGCGCCTTTGAAGGCGATGGCTTTGAATGCCTCGCCGAGTTTGGCGCGCGTCTCCTGATTTGGGTGCTTGAAGGATTGCCGCGCCGCCTCAATCGCATTTTGAAACCGGCCGGTGAGTTTTGTTTCTCTGAGTTTGAAAGTCTTGCGCTCACGCACTTGCCTTTTGTGCAAATCTTCCCATTGCGGCTGATAGGCTTCATGCAGCGTATTCAGCATCCGGGCGCGGGACTTTTCAACGTGCTCTCGGGCGGCCTGTCGTTCGGATACAAATTTTTGATCAAACCCCCGCCACTCGCTTGCATGTTTGCGGGTGAGGTCGCGGCCTTTTTGCGAAAGCAGCGCATCGGCTGCCCTTTGCCGGTTGCGCAGCTCTTCTATTGCAGTCCGGTTGTCATTGGCGATCTTGCGCCCTTTTTCGATCTCATCGAACAAACGCCGGTGCTGGTCTTTGGTCCCGCGCGTATATTCGCCGCGATCTCGCTTTTCATTATTGTGAACGCGCTCCTCGCAATAGATTTTGCCGCGCTCTTTTTCGTAAGCTTCCGCCCATCGGGACAAGTTCAGCTTTTCCTTGCTCGATGAGAGCATGCGCCCGTCTTCGGGATTGACGCGGTTAAGCAGGATATGGACATGAGGGTGATCGTCATCATTATGGGCGATGACAAGCGCCTGATGATCCTGCGCCCCTAACGCCTTGATGGCCCCGCTGGCGGCGCGTTTCATCTGCTCCTGGGTGAGCCTGTCTTTTTCTTCCGGGTGCCATGACAGCGTAAAATGCAGGACCGGCTTGTCGGATTTACGCCCTGTCGCTTTTATTCCGGCCTGTGCCTTTAACCGTGACTGGTCCATGGCCGTCGCCGCCATGATCCGCCACGCCATCTGCGGATCATGAACGGCGAGATTGCGCGCCTGGGTCCAGACGACGCGGTCTGAACTGCTCGCCCGGCCTTTGTCGTGAAGAAGGTAGCGGGCGGCCCCTTTGAAGCTCGATCCTTTTTTATGAAGTTTCGGGACCATCGCTCGCCATCACCAATGCAAGGGTTCTTTTCAGCTCAAGCGCCAGCTCGCCCCAATCCGCACTCTCGTCTCTGCCCCGGTTCACGGCGCGGGCGAGCTGGTTGAGGTTAACGCCGATGCGGTTCAGCTCATTGATCAGCGCCGGATCGGCGCACTGTGTGCGTGACGCCCTCACCGGCGCTCCAAGCGTCCGCCGGCGTGCAAATTCATGGGGGTCGAGACCGGCCTTGTGGGCTTCTATGCGGATATGTTCGATCTCGGCTGCCGTGTAGCGCAGATTGAAACGCCGGTCGCGTTTCTCATGGGGCTGCTTTTTCGGGCGCGCCATGGCCGTCGTCCTTCCTACTCTACTAATGCGCTGACAGGGTCGGCCCTGATCCACCGGGGGAACGGTGGCGCGCATCCAACCCGCGAAGGGTTGGCCTGGGATTTCACAAGGGCCGAAAGCCCTTTGATTTGGGTCCGGGGCAAACGCCCCGGTCGCGGTCAAACGACGATCCGTTTGTCCATGGTCCGGTTTTGAGGTGGAGAGGGAAGTCTCCAGGGCCTCAAGCCGGGGTTCGAAGGGGCGTGGCAAACACCCCTCGCCAGATGCGCGTCAGCGCCGTTTTTGGGCACCAAAAACACATCTGGCTACCCGGGAACGGATGTTATGATGGGGAGTCTTTCTCAGGTGTGAATCCCTGAGCACAACCGTATGCCTACTGATCTTTTTAGCGGCGATTGATTGCGGTTAATCGTGATTTACCACGGGAAGTTTAGCAACCCTATGCGCCGCGCTATCAACATGATTTTCAAGCAGGCGTGAAGCCGGGCTGGTTCACTTCGGCACCCTGCCCGCCCAAGAGGCGCGCAACGCGTTCTCTAGTGACGGAAGTGACAATGACCGGCTGCCAGCGGTTGAGCTTAACAATAGGAACTCTGCCCTTCCTCGCCTCGGCTTCACACTTAGCGAGAATGAGGTCGGCCTCATGCACTCCGCGGATTTTGAGAGGATGCACTTTCCACCAGGGCGCGGTCTGGCGCATGAATTTGCGCCCCGCTTCCGTGCCGATATTTTCGACCGGCACGCCCTGATTTCTGAGATGGTCGCTAAAGGATGTGGCCAGAACCTTTCGCCGCGCAAATGGCCTGCGAAGACCGTCGAGCAAGTAATAAAAGCCAGCGTTAACTCTGTCCCTGATTGCCAGCCTTGCAACCGGCGGTTCAACAGAGAACACTATATTGTTGGCAACAATGAATATTTTGAATGTTTCGCGGCCTCTATCTTTGGATTTCGTCATTTGCAGGCAACTCCTTACTAAGTGGCGCCCCTAGCACCGGCAAGGATATTCCCGCGAAACCGTTAACAATGTATTATTCACCTACATTCGTGGTTTTTATAAAATAATCCATGACTTAGCTGGCACGATTTTTCGGTAAAATTTTAGCTATTTACGACGGTAGCTCTTAGCACGCTGCAAATTAGCCATTTCCCTGGCAATGCGCTCGGCAGAAATCACGCAGCCGCTCTCATCATGAATCTGTATGTTGCTCAACGCTGCTAATCGACGATCTGTGATCTCCGATTTCATGGGCAATGGTAAATCCACCGGCAGCTCATTGTCTTTCAACCAGTTGTACAATGCCTGATAGAGACCACGATCAAGTTGGCGAATATGGGCTTTCGAGAGTCCCTTGCCAATAAAATCACTATACACTCGCTTTATAAAATCAGGCGCCTTCTCGCTACGGTCTTTCCTATCCCTATATAGCTCTGGCGCTCTTTTTGGCAGCGGGTTTTGATTCATCATCAAGGAAACGGCATAAATCTTTAATGCATCTTCCACCGAAATGCTTTCAAATATCTCTGACAGGCCGTCTAGAATCTCTTTCTTGGTCTTATCGTCTTTTTTCTTATTTTTTGTATTCAATATTTCTTTTTCTAATTGTTCAATTCTTTTAAGTTGTTCATCAATATACTGATTATTTTCCGAAATATCAAATTCTGAACACTTTTTCTGTGTGCCCTCATTCTCCAACGAGGCCTCAAGCCTTTCGACAGACCCATATGGTCCAAGCCGCCTTGCCTTACGACCTTTTTGAGGCTTTCCCTGTTCAGCTTTTTTTCGCGGCTTTGCAGACATTGTGCTTCTCAGAATCTATTATTCGCCCGGTTACTACTGTTCGGCACAGCTTGACCAGCCCTTAACCTGAGGGATATTCGAAGGTTGCAGTGCTGTCGGCGGTCATGATGAACCGCCAATCTCGCGCAGATATTCGATGCAGCAATCATTGGATTCAGTCAGTTCCTCGGCGAAGCCTTCGGCGCCGCATTCGGGGCAGGAATGGAACTGCTCCAGCGTGTCGCCGTTCATCATGGCTACATTGAAGTCTTCGTCGGTGAGGAAGACATAGCCGCTGTGCATGTTCATCATGACGGTTACGCCATCGCCCAGGAAGTCCGGCGGGCTTTCGCAATAGGCCGCCAGCAATCTGGCGGCCATTTTGAGTTCACGAAAGCCGAACCGTGACAGGTCGGTCGTGACGATATCGGGAACGCGGCGGCTCATGATGCGGCCCGCTGTTCGCGAAGGGCGTGCGCTTCGGTGTAGGCGCGGTCCGCCAGTTTCGAGAGGCGCAACAGCTCGGCCCCGGAAAAGCTTGCGGCGTCGGCGTAATTGCCGTCCTTGTCTTTGTAGGTGCGGGAAAACGTCACCGAGTAGAAAGCGCCGTCTTCTTTTTCATTCCGCCAGATCGCAGCTTTTAACGCGCCATCGGTCAGGGTCATTGCCGGTTTTTGGGCCGGTTTATTGTTAATATTTGTCGTCATTTGTCGTTCCTTTCGTTAATTCGCGCTGAACCATTTCAGCCCGATGAGGAACGAAACGCCGGGCGCGCATTCTCAGACCTGTCAAAGACGCAGCCGAAGGACCGTATTGATCAGGGATGAGCGCGTCTGGCGCCCTCATCGATACGGCCTGAAAAAGGCTTCAGCGCATAACCGGATTCAGGAACGAAGGGCGGCAAACGCTAACCATATCTGTTGACCCTGTCTTAAGGCGCGTTTTTCTAAAGTTTGATCGGATGGCAAGTAAAAGAGGCGATTTGACTTGCTCGATATTTTTCCGCGAGGCGTAGAAAACAAGGCGAATCCGAACGCCTTTCCTGACGCCGCCTGGGCGAGCCCGGCGACGCTCACAGCGCATGCAAAATGGAAATTCGAACCCGGCGCGATCCTTGCGGGCCGGATCGGCAATACGCCGCTGGGCCTTACCGATGACCGGCACCTGATCACCGTGGCCGGGTCGCGCGCAGGCAAAGGCCGCTCGGCGATCATTCCGAATATGTGCCTTTATCCGGGCTCGATTGTCGCTATCGATCCCAAAGGCGATCTTGCGACCGTCACAGCCGCCAGGCGCGGCAATGGGTCGAACGATTCAGGGGGCATGGGCCAGGATGTGTTCGTGCTCGATCCCTTTGAATCGGCGCAGGGCGCCGCCAGCGATTACCGGGCCTCATTCAATCCGCTGGATATGATCGATGCGGACGGGCCATATGGCCGGGATGATGCGGCCCTGCTGGCCGATGCGCTGATTATCCCGTCAAAGGTGGAACAGCACTGGACCGATGCAGCGCGATTGCTCCTGACCGGGGTAATCCTGCATATCTGCGCTACCTGTCAGGGAGAAGAGCGCAGCCTGATCGCCGTTCGCAAGGCGCTGACCGCCGATATGGACGGCTTTGCCGAACTGCTCGCCGAAATGTCCGTCTCCGAAACCGCAGACGGCGTTGTCGCGCGGGCGGCCAATACGCTGATCGCCATGTCCGATAAGGAGCGCGCCGGAGTCCTGTCCACGGCCATTGTCCAGACCGGGTTTCTGGACTCCCCGGCGATGCGCAGCGTCTTACAGCGTTCGGATTTCATGCTTGGCGATCTTAAAGAGAAACCGACAAGCGTTTATCTCAGCCTTCCGGCCGGACGCATGGGCACGCATAGCCGGTGGCTGCGCCTGATGATCGCGCTGACCATCGAAGCGATGGAGCGCAACCGCACTAAACCAAGCCATCCGGTTCTGATCATCATGGATGAGTTTCATGCCCTGGGGCAGATGAACGTGATTGAACGGGCGGCGGGCCTTATTGCGGGCTTTGGCGTGCGGTTATGGCCGATCCTGCAGGATATATCGCAGCTCAAAGCGCTGTACCCGCAAAGCTGGGAAACATTCCTCGGCAATGCGGGCTTGAGCCAGTGGTTCGGCATTAATGATCTCACGACGCTTGAATATCTTTCAAAGCGTCTCGGGCAGACGACGCTGGATGTCGTCAGCCAGGGCGAGATTTCCAAAGGACAGGCGATGAACGGCTTTAGCGGCAAGAGCCTGTCCAAGCAGGTCGTCTCCCTGATGAGCGCGGAGGAAATCAGCCGGTATTTTTCCCGGCAATCGGGGCGGCAATTGTTGCTTTATCCTGGCTCCGACCCGATTGCGGTTGCGCGGATCGATTATGATTCAGATCCGCTGCTCACCGGAAAGTTCGACGCCGATCCCAATTATTCTTGAGGCAAGTATGAGATAGGCCGATGTTGAGTATCAGCGAAAAAGCCGACTGGAAGACGCCCGGCCTCAAAGGCCGGATGAAAAACGGCATCTATAAAGGCAAGCTGTATACGGCGATGCCATGGCGGCTGCTCACAGCCGGGAAGAATGCAGTGATCGCGAGTATATTGATCACAGCCCTGTTGATGTGGGCCGCTGATGAAGGTTTCGAAATTCTAGATACGATATATGTCTTTATCGGCGTGTTCGTGCTTCTCGCTTACCCGTTTTTTGTGGTTTTCGACCCCGGCAAGAAGATCAAGATCACGCCGCAACACCTTCATGTCGGTTCAAAGCGATATGATTTGCACAGTTGCGGTCGGTTCTTTCCGCTTAAGACAGGGAAAGGCCGCCTTGATGACATCATCACATTTGAATACGGCAACAATCAAAAACGAATCCGTATTCGCAATGGCTGGCGGCATACGGAAAACATCGTCCAGAAACTCAACGATTCCGTAAAGCTAGTCTGCGCCCATCGACAGACCCAACAAACCGCTTTGCGAAGCCGTCTGGAAACCCGCTCCGCCACGTTTTAAACCCAAAGGAGGCGCCCATGCCCCCGCACTGGACGGAAACAAACAAGCATAAGGCCAAAGAAGCGTTTGAAACCGCGCCAAGGGAAGTGCGACAGCATCACAACCGACAAGCGCCCGAACGCCCGCCACAGCCGCAATTAAAGCCCAAAGGCCCATTACGGGATGCTGTTGATCGTCAGGTGCGGGAAAAAGCGGAAGCCATCAAGGCTAAGTTTACTTATGACCGCCAAAAAGAGCTTGCCAGGATAAAATAACCGATTCAGAAGCTACCCATTTGACAGTGGTCTTGGCTTTAAATGGTTTGTGTTTGTCCATAACGGATGCTGCACTTCCTTTAAATCAATAAGCGGATGAATACCCCAAGGTATTTCATTGCTGTTTTTGGGTATAGGAATTTCAGGCAGGCTGTATTCTTGGCGCACTTCATTGAATGTGTGAATCCACTCGTCATAACGGTCTTTAATCATTTCAACCGGCGGGAATTCATGCGAGTTCCAGAATTTTCTATGCCAAAGAGCCCGAGCCTCGTCTACATCAAACACAAAATCTATATCTTCGTGGGATACATCCGCCAGTGTTCTAATACGGGGTTGTGAATTTGTAGCGTTATGATCCTGACCTTTTTTCTTTTTAAATAGACTTATCCCAAACATGCTTTTAACTCTTCTACTTATTTTTTCCTGATGCGGCACAAATGCTTCCGCCTCACCATCAATATAAACTTTTTTCTGGTAGATCACGTCAAACACGCGATCATTTTTTTGTTTGTATGCTGCGTAATAAACAGGCATTCGAAAATCTTGCTTCGCAAATGGCCTATACTCAAATATGAAACGCAGAGCATTAACCAGCGCCCTGTATGGAAATCCCAGCCACACACGACTAAAGTTAGTATACGGAAATTTTCCAAAAGATGCAAACTTTTCAAGCGCTTTAGTGCGAGTCTGGACTTCTGGCCAAAGCTCTGTGAGTTCTTTCAATCTATGCATAACATCCCTTAGCTGGTGGCGCAAAACATCCGGATCGTTATTGCCCGGCGCGCCTAAGCCATCAAAGCCAGCTATCACTATATCCGTGTGGGATTTTATTGCACGCAAACATGCGGCGTATTTGTAAAAGAAGAATGCTGAGCGTTTTCCAAATGCCCGCGAATTTAGAGAAAGATATAAATCGATATCGCTTATGGAGGCGGCAAGCTTTTTTAGGTCCGGGTAATTTTTGCGAATTAACTTCGACACACGGATGCTTAGGGCCGCGCCCTGAGTTTGGTTGGAAAGTAATGAAACAGAAGGCCGCCTATTAGAATACACGAGCGCAACGAATCCAGCCGATGCTTCCGCGATATTGCCTGTCCAATTTACTTGATCTTGCGATATGTGCCAGCAATGCAATGAAACAAGTCTTTGCTGTCTTTTTGCTGCCCCCCAGTTGTAAAATGCGACTCCAAAACTGACCAGCCCTGAAATCAATAATGCATTAATCCAAAATTCTGCACTTGTTCCCGTAGCGCACGCACCGTCGATCACCCATTCCCAAGTAAATGGAATGAGTTGCTCGCCTTCTGGGCGAACTTCGCAATAGTCTAAGATCGACATAAAACCCCACCGCTTGAATGGGGTATAGATAATCAAAATTATTACTACCCAGCAATATTCAATTTATTCCCTATTTAAAGGAGAGGAATGTTAAGGTATTGAATTACCATCTGGAATAACGCCCACCTATCAGCCGAAAACAATGGAATATGAATACAGCCCGCTCAGGATCGCGGGAATGAACGCAAAGATGAAAGTCAGGGCCTTGTTATTGCCCCAAAAGCCTTCGCCTTTGAACAGCCAATAGATAATCGTGACAAGACCGCCGGGCAGGAAAAGCGCGATGTGAAGCAGCATCGGCGGCAGCTCCGAGGGGATAAAGCTCAGGAACATTGCAGCAAGAGACGTAATGAGAACGAGAAACCAGGTAACTCTGTAGAACATAACTTTACCCAAGATATTTTCGGCAATGATCGACGTGAAAAAGGTGATAGCGCTGACTTATCGACGCGCTACAGCGGACCATCGGATGTGCGTTGTCGTCTCACGCACTTATCCACTGGTAAAAGGCTCCCTTTATAAGATCGTCCTTGGGGACCTCAGAAGATTGATAGATACTGGAGATCAATTGAGGGATAGGCGTAACGCAAAAGGGAGGCTTTTTGGGCGTCAACGCTCAAATGAATATTTGAAGGGAAAAGAATGCTGGTCGGTTACGCGCGGGTTTCAACGATAGATCAGAATTTGAATTTGCAGCTTGATGCGCTCAAACGTGCAGGATGTGCCACGGTCTATCAGGATGAAGGCGTATCCGGTGCGAAAGCTAAGCGCCCCGGCCTGAGCAAGGCATTGAGACGACTTAAAAAGGGTGATGTCCTGGTAGTGTGGCGACTGGACCGGCTGGGTCGATCCATGCGGCACCTGATTGAGCTGACCACCATGTTTGAAGCCAAAGGGGTTGGCTTTCGTTCCCTCTCTGATGCGATTGATACATCTACGGCAACCGGCAAGCTGTTCTTTCATGTCACGGGGGCCTTTGCCGAGTTTGAACGCAATCTGATCTCAGAACGTACCAAGGCAGGCATGGCGGCAGCGAAGGCGCGCGGCGTGAAAATGGGACGACCGAGGAAGCTGACGCGCCAGCAACAGATAGCGCTTGCGGAATTTGATAGTGATGCGCTTGATCAAGCAGCAAAAAACTTGGGGGTGGATGAGAAGCCAGGCGACGACAAGACTATACAGTAGAATTTGGCTGTGTTGATGTTGGCTTATGAAGCACAACAGCGTCGTACTCACTCGTAAAGAGCTTTATGACCTCGTCTGGTCAAAGCCAATGGTCAAAGTGGCGAGTGACTTTAACATCTCCGATGTTGCCATGAAAAAGGTATGCAAGAAGAATAATATTCCCGTCCCTCCCCGTGGCTATTGGCGGCGCGTTGAAACAGGCAAGCCTGTAAAACAAATTAAATTGCCCAAGGTTGAGAATGCACCCTCTATTGCTATCGACATCAGGCAACGTGTGGAGGAGATTGCAAAAGAATTTATGACGGAAGAAATAACACAGAAAATTTTCAACGAGTCAGAGCCGGAATCAAAGATTCTTGTGCCTCATTTTCTGACCCATCCTCATAAAATAACAACAATCACAAAACACCTGTTAAAGGCTGCCAAGGAAGATGAATATGGCGCGATCAAGTGTTTGTCAGAAGAAGCGTTTTATGTACGTATAGGGCCAGCTTCCACGGACCGCGTACTACGCATCATAGATACTTTTTTGAAAGCATGCGAAGAACGTGGATTTACTATTCGCGCGGGCGAGAAGCGAGACAACAATCGATATATAGATCATGCGAAACTGATCGTTGATGGAGAGGCGCTGGGTTTTTCCATTGAAGAAACCATCAGGCGCAGACCGCATAAATTGACCGAAAAGGAGCTGGCGCATCAAAGAAAGAACAATCGCAGTTGGTCTGACTATTCTTATCTGCACATCCCAAATTATGATTTTTTTCCAACGGGAAAGCTTACGCTCAAAATTGACGGACATTATGGCTCCCGGCTTCGCTCTACATGGAATGATACAAAACGCCAATGGATAGAGGATCGTTTAAACGAGGTGATTGTCGCGTTGCTGGAGGCTTCTGCCTGGATAAAACAGCGACGAAAAAAGCAAAAAGAAAAGGAACAACGTCATCAAAAGGAATTGGCCAGACGGGCGGAGATACGAAAACGCTATGATGAAGAGTGTGCAGCAATTTCGCAATTGGAAACAGAAGCGACAAACTGGCGGCAGTCGGAAAATATACGCGCCTATGCCGCAGCATTTGAGTTAAGGGCTTCAGAGAACGGCCAATTAACAGAGGCGCAAAGAGAGTGGCTGCTGTGGGCACGCGAACATACAGACAGACTTGATCCACTTTGTGAAACAAAACCATCATCTCTTGATACAAGTGAAGAAGATATGCGGCCTATCTCTATCTGGGAAATGGCGGATGAGGAATGAAAATGGTGCGGGCGGGGGGACTCGAACCCCCACGGGCAAATGCCCTACGGATTTTCATACGCACTACGGCTTTCGCCGCCCTGCCCTTATGCACGGCGCATAAGAGCAAGTTCGTGGTCTGGACTATACCTTCACCGTAGCCAGGTTCCTGGCCTTAGGCGCTGCCCGTCTAGTCTCTACACCTTCCCCATTGAATGTTCATTCAACAGGGCTTGGCTCGGGATCGGCAAGGTCGGATACGTCATCCGCCGTAGCTTTCCCCGAATTTGAGCAGTTCTACTCCCGCCGTTTCCGGCGGGGCACTCAAAGGTCGCTTAAGTCCGTTGCGTCTACCGGTTCCGCCACGCCCGCATTGTTATTAGATAAACAGAATACAGCCTTGAATTGCAACAGCTAATTTTATTCTGCCAACAGACTCTCGGCAGTGATGGGTTCGCTCTTTTTGCTTTTACGCGGGCGGCGCACATTGATAGCGGCGGTATCGAGGCTGGTCTTGATGTGGGAAGCGTAATAGGTCTCGATCATTTCCACGCTGGTGCGGCAGTTCTTGGCGATCTGATAAATGTCGGCCCCTTCCATGAGGCGCAGACAGATATAGGTGTGGCGAAGGCTGTAGGCCGTGCGCCTTTGGCCTTCTCGGTCGATTTTCAAGCCTTCCTCCTCAAGGATGTTATTGAAGAGCTGTCGCGGGAAAACCGGGAATAAAAGATCCATGGGTTTTGGCTTGTTGCGCTCCACAAGACGCTGGAACGGGCGCACCGCCCCCGTCATGCTCTTGCAATAGCCGACCCCGCGTTTACCGCGCACTTCTATTTCCAGGATCGTTTCCTCGGTATCCTCGTCTTCAACTATCGTCACGTCACGATATTGAAGGCTCAAGGCTTCGTCCGGCCTTAGGCCCGTATTGGCCATAAACAGGACGAAGTCATGGAGTTGTTCGCAGTTGTGCTTCCAACGCGGCTTTGGTGGGTTTTTGATGCGACGGCGCGTCGCTTCGTAGAGCTGTTTGTATTCCTCCGGCGAGAACCATGCCCTGCGTTTGATTTTTCCCGACGTTTTGTAAGGCGTCGACAAATCCGGCAGGTGCGTCAGCCAGCCATGGCGCATGGCTGTTTTTAAAACCTGACGCAGCGTGAAGATTTCCTGATGCAGCGTGCTGCGCGCGGGCGGACCGTAGTTCTTCGGATTGCCGTCATCGTCTTTGCGGTTGTACCGGGGAACCGAATTTTTCTGTCGGAACACACGGTATTCCTGAACCATACCGGCAGTTATTTCGGAGAGACCTTTGTCTCCGAAATACGGAATGAGATAATTTCTGAGCCTTCGTTTTGTGTTGTCGATGTAGACTGGGCTGCGCTCTCCGAGCGTAATAACCTCGTACTCTTCCAGGAATTTAGCAGCGGCCTGTTTGAACGTTTTTTCGTGCTTGAGCTGGCCCATCACTTTCTTGCCGCGCAGGCCGAGATACCAGTCTTCTGCAAAGTCTTTCGCGCGCGAAAGAGAGTCTTCTTTCGTGCTCGTTCTCCAATTTCGTCCGTCCAGGAACGTTGAGCACTGCCAGTAGCGGCTGTCGCCACGGCGATAGACGTAAACTTTGCCTCCCATGATTTTGTGCTTTTCCGTCAAACCGGCGCCTCCAACTCACACGCACACCGTGAAAGTGTGTAACAACTGTGTAAGTAGCATTCAGGAGGTTAAATTTCAATAAACGACTGTTTTATAAGGGGTTTTTGTTGTGGATAAGTGGGAAACTAGGGGTTTTAAGTCTGTTGCGTCTACCGGTTCCGCCACGTCCGCGTCAGGGACCGCACTAAACAGGCGCCCTTATGGATTGGCAACCGTAAACCGGGATGAGGCCCGGCCTCAGAAGGGAGAATGGAGCGGGTAGCGGGAATCGAACCCGCATCTTCAGCTTGGAAGGCTGTGGCTCTACCATTGAGCTATACCCGCGGCCCCTGATATGGGCAGTCCTAGATAACGGATTTCAGGCCTCGCGCAAGCCTGAAAAAAACCGCCGGGAGCCGGATCCTATTTGACGGATGTCAAACCGGGCCGGGCCTGCTATGGCAGGCTGAGACCAGTAAAAGGAGCCCGCTTCATGACCCACACGCCCCATGAACTCGCAGAAGAATTTCCCGAAAAAGCCGATCTTATCCACAAGCTGAAAGAGACGGACGCGCATTTCGCCAAGCTCGCCGAGGAATATCATGAGCTCAACCGGGAGGTGCACAGGCTGGAGACCCGGGTCGAGGCGTCGAGCGAAGAGCACGAAGAGGAGCTTCGTAAAAAGCGCATGGCGCTGAAGGACCAGATCGCCGCCATGCTGGCGAAAGCCGACTGACGGCTCTTGCGCGCCTTTCAACATCTGCGGCGGGCTCTTGCTGAAGGCCCGCCGTTTTGTTTTCGCCGTCTATCCGCCGGCCTTATTCGCCGAGATAGCGGATCGACGAGATCTTGTTGTTCAGCTTGAGCGAGCCGAGATTGGAGACCGAGCTGTCGACCACAGCGCAGCGCCCGCCGCCATCCTTCTTTGCGCAGACCTCCCAGCGCCCGCGCTTCACGCGAAGGCTCGACGCGCTGTCATTGAGGCCGATGAAGCGCAGATCGCTCATGCTGGAATGGCGCTTGCGATAGCGGCTCATGTCATAGCGGACATAGCTGCCGTCGAGAATCCCGATGGAAAAATGAACGCCGTGGCCGCCGAAACCCTTTTTCGGAAACAGCTCAATGTCCTTGGGCGGAATGAGGCCCACCGTGCGCCGCGGCGCGCCGCCGCCAACCGGAAAGCCGGTTCCGTAAACCTCCTTGCACAGCTCGCGGGCGTAATAGCCGAACTGGTAAACCTGGTCCGGGTCGCTATGGCCGCGGCGGTGATGCCGACCGGCGCGCGCTTTCGGGATATGCGCATTATGGCCGAATTCATGGGCGACCATTTCCACCACCTCGCAGAAGGGATCGCGCGTCATAAGCGCCGAACAGATCCGCACCCGGTTGCCGCCGACGATCGTTCCCTGCACGGCGGTATGGGTGTCGCAGTCCTTGTCCGCCTTGCAGACAAAACTCAGCTTGTCGACCCGGCGCTCGATCTGGCGTTCGGCGCGGCGCTGCTGGCCTTTGCGTCCTTCGATTTCGAAATCGTTCTTCAGAGTCTTCTTGTACCTAACCAGAAAATCCTTGGCGGCGCGCAGATGCGTCTGAAGGTCGGCGGGGCAATTCTCGACGCCGGGCAGCAGTTTTTGCGCCGCGGCCGGCGCGGGAACGGCGATTGGGCAGGAAAGCGCAAGGACGGCGGCGATCACGCGGCCGGATTTGGCGATGAACATCGGTCTCTCCCCGTTTCGATATGACGGGCAAAGCCTAGGCGCTCGCCTCGATCCGCACTGTGACGAACGTCACTAGCCGGCTATAATTCGCTTTTTCTCGGGCGGGCGTATCTTGGCGAAGGAATATTGAAGATGATCGCCGCCGCCCGGATCGCGAAGGTCGTCAGCGCGGCGATGACGGCGACAAGGCTTTCCGGAACGCCGGCCGCGAGAAGCCCGACAAAAACCCCGGCCCCGATCAGCGCCGCCGTCGCGTAAATATCCTGCTTCAGGATCAGGGGCGGCTCGTTCAGGAGAACATCGCGGACAACGCCGCCGAAGGTCGCCGTCACCGCGCCCATGAAAATGGCGATCACCGCCGGGGCTTCCGCCGCCAGCGCGGCCTGCGCGCCGAGGACGGAAAAGACGGCGAGCCCCATGGCGTCGGCCCAGATGAGCGCTTTCAACCGCGAGTCGATCAAAGGCTGCGCCAGGGTCGCGATGACCGCGCCGGCGAGACAGATGAACACCGCCGACGGCGCGGCGATCCACCAGACCGGAAAAGAGCCGAGCAGCACGTCGCGGATGGTGCCGCCGCCGACGCCGGTGACGAAAGCGATCATGGCGACGCCGAACACGTCCATGTCGTTTCTGAGCGCGGTGAGCGCGCCCGAAATCGCAAAGACGAAAAGGCCGATGACGTTAAGCGCGGCGAAAATCTGGGCGGTTTCCATGCGCCAGCTTAGCGCCGATTCAGCACCGCCCGGCAAGCGCCCCCTTAATCCTGCTAAAGCGTGCGCGCGATCAGAAGCTTCATGATCTCGTTGGTGCCGCCATAGATGCGCTCAACCCGGCAGTCGGCGTAAAGCCGGCTGATGGGATATTCGTCCATATAGCCGTAGCCGCCGAAAAGCTGCAGGCATTTATCGACGATTTCGCCGCACAGATCCGTGAGCAGCATTTTCGACATGGAGGCGGTCGCCGCATCGAGCGTGCCGTCGATCAGCTGCTGCGTGCATGAGTCCACGAAGACCCGCGCCATGGTCGCTTTCGCCTTGCATTCGGCGAGAACGAACTGGGTGTTCTGGAATTTCAGGATCGGGCGGCCGAAAGCTTCGCGCTCTTTCACATAATCGATGGTGAGCTGCAGCGCGCGCTCGATCTGCGCCATGGCGCCGACGGCGATCTGGTGGCGCTCCTGGGGCAATTGCTCCATCAGCTGGAAGAAGCCCTGGCCTTCATCCGTTCCCAGAAGGTTTTCCGTCGGGATCTTGACGTCGTTAAAGAAGAGCTCGGAGGTGTCCTGCGCCTTGTTGCCGAGTTTTTTCAGATTGCGGCCGCGTTCGAAGCCGTCCACTTCGTCGGTTTCAACCACCATCAGCGAAACGCCCTTGGCGCCCTCGCCGGGATCGGTTTTCGAAACGACGATAATGAGATTGGCGGTCTGACCGTTGGTGATGAAGGTTTTCGAGCCGTTCATCACATATTGGTTGCCTTGTTTAATCGCGGTCGTCCTGACCGCCTGAAGGTCCGAGCCCGTGCCCGGCTCGGTCATCGCAATAGCGCCCACAAGTTCGCCCGTCGCCATCTTCGGCAGCCAGCGCTTCTTCTGTTCTTCCGTGCCGTAATGCAGGATGTAAGGCGCAACGATGCAGTTGTGCAGCGCCGCCCCGAACCCTTCGACCCCCGCCTGGCTTTGCTGTTCGATAAAAATCTGTTCATGGGCGAAATTGCCGCCGGCGCCGCCATATTCCTCGGGCATCGACATGCACAACAGCCCCGCCTCGCCCGCCTTCTCCCAGGCCCAGCGTTCGACCTTTCCCGCATCGCGCCACTTTTCGACATGGGGCGCCAGTTCGCGGGTGAAAAACTTGCCGACTTCATCCTCGAAGAGCTCGAGATCGTCGGTTTTCCAGGCGGGTTTCGGGGTTTGAAGGACGGACATTGGGAAGCTCCAGAAGCTTTGTTCGCCTCCGTAAATCGCATAGCGCGCGGCGGGCGGCAATGGCGATGTGCAGCGGCCTAAGGCCTAGAATTTCCAGTCGATTCCAATGGCGGCGGCCACCGTTCCGGCTTTCCAGTCGCCTTGGTAAGAGCCGCGGAAAAGGTTTTCGGGATAAGCGGCGGATTCGTTCAAGGGCAGCGTGTCGTGGAAAATATAGGAGGCCGCGAGATGCAGCTTTGCCTTGTCGGAAAGCTTGCGGGAATAGCCCGCCCCGACGAGAACCCGGCTGTCGCCCGGAAGACGCGGGGAGGCGTACGCCTCGTTCACCGGGCCTTCCTCATACATGACGCCGAGACGGAACGTTTGCGCCGGCCCGAAATCGCGCTCCACGCCGACCGCCCCGCCCCAGGTGTTTCCCCAGTTCTGGGTGAGGGTTTCGGCGGGCTGGGCGGGATTTTCAAACCGCGTCACGAGCTCCTTGAACGCGCCCCAGCGGTTTTGCGACGCAGAAACCATGAGCCGCGTATTCTCCGACGCCTCGATCCGGGCGCCGAATTGCAGCGTCGCCGGCGTCGTCAGGGTGCTGACCGTATCGGTGTCGAGAAACAGGCCCGCCGCGCCGGCGAGAGTCTGGGCGGCCGCCGAGTCTTCTATGGCGAAATCGACGGAGCCTTTCAGCCTGTGGTCGATCTTCGAGGAATAGCTTGCGCCGAAAGTGACGCGTTCGCCGATGACGCCCTGAAAGCCGGCGGCGAACCCGTAGCCCCAGTCCGTCGAATTGATCTTGTAAAACACATCGTCCGTGCCGGGAACGGCGGACGTCATCAACAGCGCCGCCTCGATTCCGGCCGCATCATTCGCGCCCTCGATGTCGTTTTCCAGATATTGAAAGCGCGGCCCCGCCGCAATCGACCAGCCGCCGCCGAGATCGATCCCGAGAAGCGGCGAAACGGAAGCGGCGACAACCTGTGACAAGGTGCCGTGATAGCGAGCGACGGAGGCGTCGTCATAAGACGAGTTGAAGCCGAAAGGCGCATAGAAGGCGAGCCCCGCAAAGAGGCGGTCATTGAGCTTTGTCGCGACGGCGCCCGTAGGAAAAACGCCGTCGCCGATCACCGCATCGCCGGACGTCTCGCCGGCTACGGGAACCGTTCCGAACAGCGCGGCCTCGGCATTGTCATAGGAGGTGTCGTTCCACACGCCGACCACGCTGAAAGAGGTTTCGAAGCCTTCAACGCCGACGATCGAGGCCGGGTTGAAATAGGCGTTGCCCGGTTTGCCTGGCGTCGCCTGGGCGCCCGCCGTCGCCGCGCCCAGCGATTCCGCGCTCTGGGTGTTGAGCGCAAATCCCGACGCCGCCGCCGGCGCGGCCTGTCCAAAGACCGCCAACGCCGATAGCGGCGCGACGCCGATTGCAATTTTCGCCTTCATTATTGAAGCGCCTCGCCTTGTCACTGCGGGCGTCATAATCGGCCCGGCCCGTTGATTTCTTGTTACCCTTGCGGAAAGAGCGCGGAAATTGCCCACCGCAGCTTTCCGTCTCATGGCTCAAAAAAGTTAACAGAAATCTTGTGATCGCATTCGGCGCGCCCGTCCAGATTTCTTGTCAGCCGCTCTTATTAAGCCGCCGGACGAGGCTTGAGGTGTCCCAGCGTCCGCCGCCCATGGCCTGAACATCGGCGTAGAACTGGTCCACGAGCGCCGTCGCCGGCAGGCGCGCGCCGTTTTCCCGGGCTTCGGCGAGGGCGATCCGCAAATCCTTGCGCATCCAGTCCACCGCGAAGCCGAAATCGAATTCATCCGCCGCCATGGTCTTGGCGCGGTTTTCCATCTGCCAGCTTTGCGCCGCGCCGCCGGAAATCGCTTCAAGCACGCGGTCGATATCGAGACCGGCCTGCGCAGCGAAATGCACCCCTTCGGAAAGCCCCTGCAGCACCCCGGCGATGCAGATCTGGTTCACCGCCTTGCAGAGCTGGCCGTGACCCGCCGGCCCGATATGGACGATCCGCGCCGAATAGGCCTCCATGGCGGGACGGGCTTTTTCGACATGGGCAGCATCGCCGCCGCACATGACGGAAAGCTTGCCGTTTTCGGCGCCCGCCTGGCCGCCCGACACCGGCGCATCCACAAAGCCGACGCCTTTTTCGCCGAGCTGTGCATGCAGCGCCCGCGCCAGCGCCGGCGAGGCTGTGGTGTGATCCACAAAGACCGCGCCCTCTTTCAGCCCGTCCATGGACGCCGCGACCACCGCCTCGACATCGGGATCGTCGCCGAGACAGGCGAAAATGAGGTCGGCGTCTTTCACCACGTCAGCCGGCATCGCCGCCGCCGCGCCCTTATGATCCTTGACCCAGCTTTCGGCCTTTGCGCCCGTGCGGTTGTAAACGGCGACGTCATAGCCTTTTGCGGCGAGATGGCCGGCCATGGGATAGCCCATGACGCCAAGCCCCAGGAATGCAGTTTTCATTACGGCTTCTCCGTGCCCGGAATGTAGTTGCTCGCATAATAGATCAGCGGCGCGCCCTCGGCGCTGTCGAACTTCGCCACCTCGCCGACGAGGATCACATGATCGCCGGCTTCATGGCGCGCAGCGACTTTGCAGTCGAAACCGGCGAGGCGGTCCTTCAGAACCGGCGCGCCCGTGACCCAGTTTTCGAACTCGTCCTCTTTCGGCCCGTCGGGCAGAAAATGCGCAAAACGCTGCGAGGCCGCCTTCTGACCGGCATGAAGGATCGACACCGCATAGCTATCCGCCGCCATGAAAGCACTGTAAGAAGAAGCGCGGTTTTCGAGGCACCACAGCACCAGCGGCGGCTCCAGCGACACCGACGTGAATGAATTGACCGTCAGGGCCGCGATCGCCCCTTCCCCGTCCCGGCAGGCGGCGACGGCGATTCCGGTAGCGAAACGGCCGAAGGCGTTCTTCAAAGGTCTGTATTTATCGGTCATCCATTAACCTAGCGTCATGGGGCTCTTCCCACAACATATTGAAACATTTAGGACTTGTGGCGTTAGCATCAAATCTGGAAAATACAAAGCGCCAGCATGTGCGCCGGGAACCCTCGGCGCATGGAATTGGTTCACAACAGGGCCGGGTCACGACAATCTGACATGATGGACGCTTTTATAGCAGCCCCTTGGCAAATGTGGGCCACGCTCGCGATCATTGCGGTCACGGTCGTGTTCTACACGCTGGACCGCTTTCCGCTGGAGCTTATCTCCGCCGGGGCGGTCGTGGCGCTGCTCATCCTGTTTCTGCTCGCGCCCATGGAGCGCAACGGCGAAAACCTTCTCTCGACAGAAACCATCCTGTCGGGCTTCGCCAGCCCCGCCCTTTTCGCCATTCTCGGGCTGTTGATCATCGGCCAGGGCATGTTCCAGGCGGGCACGCTGGAACTGCCGACGCAAATTTTATTGCGCGCTTTTGAAAAGGCGCCCTTCGTCATCACCGCCGCAGTTTTTTTGTTCATCATGGTGATCAGCGCGTTCCTGAACAACACGCCCGTGGTCGTGATGTTCATCCCGATCATGGCCGCCATCGCCCAGCAGAGCAAAATCCGCGTCTCGCGCTTCATGATGCCGCTTTCTTATGTGTCGATCCTCGGCGGCATGACGACGCTGATCGGCTCGTCGACCAACCTCCTCGCGGCCCAGTCCTATCGCGCGACCACCGGCGGCGAGATCGGCTTTTTCGAACTGACCCCGATGGGGCTGGTTCTCGCCGGCGCCGGCATTCTTTACATGGCGACCGCCGGGCGCTGGCTCCTGCCCAAGCGGGACAATCCGAGCCAGCCCTGGACCAATGAACGCGAAGGCAAGCATTTCATCGCGCAGATCGAGGTGACGCGCGGCCACCCGCTGATCGGCAAGGGGCCGGTGGCGGGCCTTTTCGTCGATCTGCCGGACATCACCGTGCGCATGGTGCAGCGCCGGGAGCGGGCGATCCTGCCGCCTTTCGAAGACTTCGCCTTCCGCACGGGCGACGTCGTCATCGTGGCGGCGACGCGCTCCGCGCTCACATCCCTCTTGAAATCGAACCCGGACATGCTCGAAGGGCTGATGGCCGAAACCTCCATCGCCGACGAGGTCGACGGTTCGGTCCAGCGCTCGACGCAGCTCACCCTGGTCGAAGCCATCGTGGCGCCGGGCTCGCGCCTGATCGGCCGGTCCGTCGCCCAGATCGGTTTTCACGCGCAGACCAATTGCGTCATTCTCGGCATCGAGCGGCGCAGCCGCATGATCCGAACGCAGATGAACACGATCCGGCTCGAGGCCGGGGATGTGCTGCTCATTCTCGGCGATATCAAGGATATCCGCGCCCTGCGGTCGGACCGCGACATCCTGCTGCTCGAATGGTCGATGCAGGGCCTGCCCGACCAGCGCAACGCCAATGTGGCGGCCCTGATCTTTGCGGGCGTCATCGCCGCCACCGCCACAGGGCTCGCGCCCATTGCGGTCTCGGCCATCGCCGGCGCCACGGCCATGGTGGCGTCGGGCTGTCTCAATGTGCGACAGGCCGCGCGCGCCATCGACCGGCGGATCTATCTCCTGATCGGGGCGTCGCTGGCCATGGGCGCGGCGCTGGAGCGCACTGGCGGCGCCGCCTTTCTGGGCGAAGGGCTCGCCGTCGCAGCCGCCGATTTCGGCCCGACCGTGCTCGTCTCGACATTCTTTATTATGTGCGCCGTGATGACGAACCTCCTGTCCAATAACGCCACGTCGGTTCTGTTCACGCCGGTGGCCGTCGCAGCCGCACAGATCGCCGGGATCGACGAGCATATTCTGGTTCTCACCGTCATTTTCGGCTCGAACTGCTCTTTCGCCACCCCTATCGCCTATCAGACCAACCTCCTCGTAATGACGCCCGGTCATTACAAATTTAGGGATTTCATGGTGGTCGGCGGACCGCTCATTATTCTTCTCTGGGTTGTCTATACGGCGGCCGCGGGCTTTTATTTCGATCTCGGCTAAGCCGGCGCCCGGCCTGAATTGACACCTGCCGGCGCCGGCCCTTGACAATTTTAAGCATAAAAATGAGCTATGGATCAGACGTCCAAATCAGCCCCACGATGCGGCTCCGGCGCCGCTTCTCGTTGGAATCAGAGCCTTGACCCTACCGATATGGCCGCTGGCGAACGTCTGTCCTTCCCGCTCCGCGTGCGTTTTGACTTCCGGACCGGGCTCTGAGAAAGAACGGATTCATTGCGGATATGCTAATGGGCCGCTAAGGTTTTCGCCTTACGTTGGAGATTATGAGTAACGAAGATTTCGCGCGGCGGTTCGGCCTTGAGGGCGGTGAATTCTACATCACGGCGCCGGCCCCCTGCCCCTATCTCAAGGGGCGCCGCGAACGTAAAATATTCTCCTATCTCTCCGGCGACGGGGCCTCCTCTACAAATGCACTTCTGACGCGGCGCGGCTTCCGCCGCTCGCAGAATCTCATCTACCTGCCGGCCTGCGAGGCGTGCAACGCCTGCGTGCCTGTGCGCATCGTCGCCGACGATTTCCACCTGACGCGCTCGCGCCGGCGCGCCCTGTCGCGCAACGCCGACGTCATCCGCCGCATCCGCAGCCCCCGCGCCACCGGCGAGCAGTTCTCGCTCCTCAGGGCCTATCTCGACGCGCGCCACGGCGAGGGCGGCATGGCGGACATGACCGTGCTCGATTACGCCTCCATGGTCGAGGAGACGGCGGTCGACACCATCGTCATCGAATATCTCCTGAAAGACGAAGAAACCGGCGACGAGCGGCTGATCGGCGCGGCGCTCACCGACCGGCTGACTGACGGGCTCTCCATGGTCTACAGCTTCTTCGAGCCGGAAGAAGAGGCGCGCGGTCTCGGCCGTTTCATGATCCTCGATCATGTTTCCTTCGCCCAGGAGCTCGGCCTGCCTTACGTCTATCTCGGCTACTGGGTGAACGGCTCGGACAAGATGGACTATAAAAAACGCTTCCAGCCGCTGGAGATGCTCGGGCCCACGGGCTGGACCCGGATGGACCGCCAGGCGGTCGCGGCCGAGTAAGCGCGTTCCAGCCTCTTTTTCATCACGAGCCCACCTGAACCGGAAACCGGAGGCCGCCGCTTTGCTTCCTGCGGCGGCTCATTGTACCGTCCCGGCGCGAAAAGGCGGGGCGGTTTGTTGGTGATAGGGAGTTCAAAGCTTTGAGTATCCGGTTTATCGCGGGCGCCGCCGCCCTCGCCGTTCTTTTGGGCGGCTGTTCTTCCGCGCCGTTCGGTTATGCGCAGGATCGCTGCACCGGCCGCCATAATCAGTGTCAGACCGATTGCCTCGGCCTCAAGGACGGCCCGGCCCGCGCCGCCTGTATCGAGCGCTGCTATGACGCCGAAAATCAGTGCCGCTCAAGCGGCTATGACGGCACGGGCTCGTCACTCGCCACGGATCAGGGCGTCGGCGCGGCGCGCTCCCGCGCGCAAAAGGAAGCCGATTACGAAGCATGGCGCACGCAAAGACAGCGCGAGAAAGCCGAAAGCGGCGACAACGACGTGGAGATCGAGGTCGTCGAACCGGACCAGAAATAAAAAAGAACAACAAACAATGAGGGAGGAGGCGCGGGGCCTCATGATGAAACGCAGACAATTGCTCACGGGCGGCGCGCTCGGCGCCGCCGGACTGGTGGCGGGGTGCGAGTGCGGCGCGCCCCGCGCGCGAACGCGCGCAAATTTTAGATCATGCGGTCACGCCGCAACAATTTTGGACAGCATATGTTGAAGCGCAGACAACTACTCACCGGCGGCGCCATAGGCGCCGCCGGGTTGGTCGCGGGATGCGAATGCGGCGTGCCCGCAGGCGGCGCCTTGCCCGGCGCGCTCAAGCAGCGCGAGCTGAAAATGGTGACCACCTGGCCGAAGGACTTTCCCGGCCTCGGCACGATGCCCGAGCGCGTTGCGCAGTTCATCACCGAAATGTCCGGCGGCGCGATGACCGTGCGCGTTTTTGCGGCGGGCGAACTTGTCAGCGCATTCGAAAGCTTCGACGCGGTCTCCAACGGCGCCGCCGACATGTATCACGGCGCGGAATATTACTGGGTCGGCAAATCGCCGGCCTTCAATTTCTTCACCGCCGTCCCCTTCGGCATGACCATATCGGAAATCATGGCCTGGACGGAATTCGGCGGCGGCCAGGAACTCTGGGATGAGCTTTCCGCGCGCTTCAACATCAAGCCGATCGCGGCGGGCAATTCCGGCCACCAGCTCGGCGGCTGGTTCAAAAAGGAAATCAACTCGCTCGAAGACATGCGCGGCCTTAAAATGCGCATGCCGGGTCTCGGCGGCGAAGTCTTACGGCGCATCGGCGCGTCGGCTGTGGCGATTCCCGGCGGCGAGATCTATCCGGCGCTGCAATCGGGCGCCATCGACGCCACCGAATGGGTCGGCCCGTGGAACGATCTCGCTTTCGGGTTTTATCAGGAAGCGAAATATTATTACTGGCCGGGCTTTCACGAGCCGGGCTCGCAGCTCGCCTGCGGGATCAATCTCGATCTCTGGAACGAACTGACGGCGACGGAAAAGTCGATCATTACCGGCGCCTGCCAGCGCGCCAACAATATTTCCATCGCCGAATTCACCCATCACAACGCCATCGCGCTGGAGCAGCTCCTCGAAGAACACGGCGTCCAGCTGCGCCAGATGCCGGCGGATGTGATGGACGCCCTCGCCGCCGCCAGCAAGACCGTGCTTGAGGAAGCCGCTGCGACCGACGACATCACGAACCGCATCTATCAGAGCTTCAGGGAGTCGCTCGTGCGCTCCATGGAATGGAGCCGCATTTCTGACGAAGCCTATATGGCCGCGCGCCGCAAAGCGTTTTCATTGTGATGGGGCATGCCGAAGCCATTCCGAGTGCGAACACCGCCTCTCCCCTTCGGGGAGAGGCCGGAATTCGTTTGCGAATTCCGGGTGAGGGGGAAGAAAAGTTGCCATCGGTCAGTCACCTTCCCCCTCATCCGGCCCTTCTGGCCACCTTCTCCCCGATGGGGAGAAGGGAGAACGGCGCCGGCGAGGCCGGCGCATGCTGACCCTCATTGGCGATATTCTCAACTGGGCGGCGGCGGGCGTCATGTTCCCGCTCCTGTTTGTGCCGCTCGCCTTTCTGCTTTCGGAAAAGCGCCCGCTCCTTGCCTGGGCGTTGACAGTCCTGACTGTTGTCGCCGCCGGTCTCGCCTTCGCGTGGCTGACGCCGATCCTCGAGATCACGCCCTCGGCGCAAAAGCTCGTCTGGTTTTCCGGCCTCTTTGCCCTCACCGTCGCCGCCGTAACCGCTGCGGGCTTCGGCCGCGCGGCGCTTGGCCTTTCAACCATCTTCGACGCCGTCACGCGCAAAACCGGCCGCATCGTCATGTGGCTTTTGCTCGCCATGGCGCTCATTCAGTTCGGCGTCGTCGTCCTGCGTTACGTGTTCGGCCTTAATTACATCTTCATGCAGGAATCGATCACTTACATGCATGGCGCGGTGTTCCTGCTCGCCGGAGGCTACGCGCTTCTCACCGACGATCATGTGCGCGTCGACATCTTTTACCGCGAGGCGCCGCCGCGAAGAAAAGCGCTGGTCGATCTCGCCGGAACCTATCTCTTGCTGTTTCCGGTCTGCATCCTGCTTTTGTGGACCGCCTCGCCTTATGTGGCGCGCTCTTGGGCCGTGGGCGAAGGCTCGAATGAGTCTTCAGGCATCCAGGCGCTGTTCATTCTGAAATCCTTCATCCCCGCCTTCGCGGTCCTGATGATGATGGCCGGCTTCGTGAACGCCTCGCGCGCCGCCGCGCAACTGAAGGAGCGCGGCTGATGGAATTCGATATCGGCAATATCGCTTTTTGCGCCTGCACTTTCGCCGGCTGGCTCGACATCATCATGGTGCTGGTTTTGTGCGCCTGCCTGATGGCCGGGTTTCCGGTGGCGTTCAGCCTCGCCGGCACGGCGCTCGTCTTCGCCGTTCTCGGCCTGATGTTCGGCGTTTTCGACATATCCTATCTCATCCCCTTCCCGCAGCGGGTCTTCGGGGCGGTCTCCAACACGACGCTCATCGCCGTGCCGATGTTCATCCTCATGGGCGTCATTCTCGAAAAATCGAAGATCGCCGAAGAGCTGCTCGACGAAATGGCGAAGCTGTTCGGCTCGCTTCCCGGCGGGCTCGGCCTTTCCGTGACGATTGTCGGCATGCTGCTCGCCGCCTCAACCGGCATTGTCGGCGCCACGGTCGTCACCATGGGGCTCCTCAGCCTGCCGACCATGCTGCGGCGGGGCTACGATCCGGCCTTCGCATCGGGCTCCATCGCCGCGGCGGGCACGCTCGGCCAGATCATTCCGCCGTCGATCGTGCTCATTCTTCTCGGCGACGTCATTTCCAACGCCTATCAGCGCGCGCAGCTCGAACAGGGCATCATGTCGCCGGAGACGGTGTCGGTGGGCCATCTTTTTGCCGGCGCCTTGTTTCCGGGGCTGATGCTCGTCGGCTTTTATATCCTCTGGCAGCTTTTCGTCGCGCTCACCCGGCCGAAGATGGCGCCGGCCATTCCCGCCGCGGAGCTTGGATCCCGCGGCGAAGTCTGGCTCGCCGCCATGAAAACCCTGCCGCCGCCGCTTATTCTTATTGTCGCGGTCCTCGGCTCAATTCTCGCCGGCGTGGCGACCCCCACCGAAGCGGCGAGCGTCGGCGCCATCGGCGCCTTGTTGATCGCCGGCATGCGCCTTGCGCCAAAGGGATCGCTGCTTGCGGGCCGCTTCGCCGTGCTCGTCTCCGCCGGCGCGATCATCGGCCTCCTCGCACTCACAGGCTTTCTCGATCTGCGTCTCGGGCGCGACCATGCGAGCCTGGCGGAAATGATCGGCATCGGCGTCGCTTTTCTTCTTTTCGCGCTGACGCCGTGGGGTCTTCTTGCAAGCCTGTTCCAGTTGCGCCGGGAAAAGGCCCTGACGCCGATCTTCGATCAGACCGCGCGCGTCACCACCATGGTCTTCACGATCCTGATCGGCGCCGCGCTCTTTTCTCTCGTCTTTCGCGGGCTCGGTGGCGACGACACGGTGCGCCACGCGCTCGAAGCGACGCCGGGCGGGATCATCGGGGCCGTCATCGTCGTCATGCTGGTGATGTTCGTGCTCGGCTTTTTCCTCGACTTCATCGAGATCACGCTGGTGGTGGTGCCGCTCGTCGGGCCGCATCTGCTCGCCATGGGACTCGATCCCGTCTGGCTCGGCGTGATGATGGCGATCAATCTGCAGACGTCGTTCCTGACGCCGCCCTTCGGCTTCGCCTTGTTCTATCTGCGGGGCGTCGCGCCGCCGGAAGTCCGGACCATGCACATCTATCGCGGCGCCCTTCCCTATATTGCAATCCAGCTCACCGCGCTCGCTGTCCTCGCCTTTTATCCTGAGATCGCAACCTGGCTGCCAAAAGCGCTTTACGGGTAAGAGAACTTTTTTAGCGCCGCATTCTCTTTGTCATCCCGTGCGCAATGCAGCGATTTATCGCTGCTTTGCAGACACGGGACCCATCGCGAAATGGGTCCCGGATCTGCGCAGCAACACTTGCGTGTTGCAGCGCGTCCGGGATGACAATGGAGAGTTCTAAATGAGCGTTTTCAGATCGACGCCCGTATCGGCGAGCTTCGCCGGGTCGAGCGCGGCGCCGGCGGTGATCAGCTTTTTGCCCATGGCGAATGAGGCCGGATCGTTGATCGCGTCGACCGCAAGACCCTTGCCGTCTTTCAGATACCAGACGGCGAATTTCTTCGCCGCCGGGTCGCCGCGCACCACAAGCTCGTCATAGCCTTCGCAAAGCCCGACGGTTTGCAGCTTCACATCATACTGGTCCGACCAGAACCAGGGCAGCGCGTCGTAAACCGTCTCGCCGCCGATCATGTTCGCCGCCGCCGCCTTCGCCTGTTCGATGGCGTTCGGGACGGATTCAAGGCGCATGCGCCGGCCGTAACGGGGCGACGGGAAGTTCGTGCAATCGCCCGCCGCGAAAATCGCCGGATCGGAGGTGCGCGCATATTCGTCGACGACAATGCCGTTCGAAACCTCAAGCCCCGCCTCTTCGGCGAGCCTGGTTTCCGGCGCGGCGCCAATCCCGACAAGCGCGGCGGCGCAGTCGATGGCCTCGCCGTCCTTGAGCCGCGCGGCGTGAATGCGGTGTTCGCCTTCAAAGGCCTCGAACGCAGCCCCGAGACGCAAGTCGACGCCATTATTCCGGTGAAGCGTTTGATAAAACTCCGAAACCGGCTCGCTGGCGACGCGCGCCAGAACCCGCGGCGCCATTTCAAGGACGGTCACGTCGCGGCCGTGCTGACGCGCCACGGCGGCGACCTCGAGCCCGATATAACCGGCGCCCACTATGACAACGCGCCCCGGCGCGGAAAGCATGGGCCGCAACCGTTCGGAATCGGCAAGCGTGCGCAGATAATGAACGCCCTCAAGATCCGCGCCCGGCGCATTCAGGCGTCTCGGCGGCGCGCCGGTCGCAAGAAGAAGCACGTCATAAGAAAGCGTCTCGCCTTCGTCGGTCACAACGGTTTTCGCTTCGCGGTCGATGCCGGTTGCGGCAACGCCAAGCCGAAGGTCGATCTCTTGCGCCTCGTAAAATTCCGCAGGACGCAGATAAAGCCGCTGCTCTTCGAGCTCGCCTTTCAGATAGGCTTTCGACAAAGGCGGACGCTGATAAGGCGGCGCGGGCTCGGCGCCGATCATCGTGATCACGCCTTTAAAGCCGCCTTGCCGTAAAGAGACGGCGGCCTGCGCGCCGGCCTGTCCGGCGCCGATGATGAGGATGCGTTCAATACTCATAAGGCGTGTTCGTATTTGTCTTTATCCGTTCCGGGCTGTTAGGGGGAATAACAGCTAAAATTCGGTTTGCCTATTCCATTTCGCGCATGAAGCCTTATTGGATGGGCGCCGTGACCGACCGAGAATGACGACTGGGGAAGACCATGACAATGCACGCGCAATTGACGATCGATCCGCAGCTCGCGGCCTTTATCGAGAACGAGGCCCTGCCCGGAACCGGGATCATGGCGGAGGATTTCTGGCAGGGGTTTGCAAAAATCGTCGCCGATCTCGGCCCCCGAAACCGCGAACTGCTCGACAAGCGCGACGCCCTGCAGGCGAAAATCGACGACTGGTTTCGCGCGCATAAAGGAAATTACGACGTCGAAGAACATACGGCTTTCCTCAAAGACATCGGCTATCTCGCGCCCGAGCCTTCGCCTTTTGAAATCTCCACCGCCGGCGTGGACGAAGAATTGCGCGCCGTCGCGGGGCCTCAACTCGTCGTGCCGGTCTCGAATGCACGCTATGCGCTGAACGCCGCCAACGCCCGCTGGGGCTCGCTTTACGATGCGCTTTACGGCGCCGACGCGATCCCCGAGACGGATGGCGCGGAAAAAGGCAAAGGCTACAATCCAAAGCGCGGCGAAAAGGTCATCGCCCGCGCCCGCGCGGCCCTCGATCTCGCCGCGCCGCTGGCCGACGGCTCGCATGCCGACGCAACGAGCTACAAAGTAGAAAATGGCGCGCTCGTAGTTGAGATGGCTAATGGCGCAACGGCGCTTCAAGAACCTGAAAAGTTCGCCGGCTATCGCGGCGACGCCAGCAAGCCTGACGCCGTGCTTCTCAGGAATAACGGCTTGCATCTGGAAATCCTCATCGATCCCAAGAGCGCTATCGGCAAGACCGACAAGGCCGGCGTCGCCGATGTCATCGTCGAATCGGCGATCTCGACCATCATGGACTGCGAGGATTCCGTCGCGGCGGTCGATGCCCAAGACAAGGTGAATGTCTATCGCAACTGGCTCGGCCTGATGAAAGGCGACCTTGAAGCCGCCTTCGAAAAAGGCGGCGAGACCGTCACGCGCACGCTCAATCCGGACCGGGACTATGTTGCGCCGGACGGCGGAGCGCTCTCGCTGCATGGCCGATCCATGCTGCTCGTCCGCAATGTCGGCCATCATATGTATACGAACGTCATCCGCGACGCGAACGGCGAAGAGATTCCCGAAACCTTCATGGATGCGGCGATCACCTCGCTGATCGCGTTTCACGATTTGAACGGCAAGCGCCTCAACTCGCGCGCCGGCTCGGTCTATATCGTCAAACCGAAGCTGCATGGGCCGGAAGAAGTCGCCTTCGCCGTGGAATTGTTTACCCGCGTCGAGGAAATGCTGGGCCTGGCGAAAAACACGCTGAAAATCGGCGTCATGGACGAGGAGAAACGCACCTCCGCCAATCTCGCATCCTGCATTCACGCCGCGCGCGAACGCCTCGTCTTCATCAATACAGGCTTCCTCGACCGCACCGGCGACGAGATTCATACGATCATGGCCGGCGGACCGGTGATCCGCAAAAACGCGGTGAAAGATTCCGTCTGGATCAAGGCCTACGAGGCGCGCAATGTCGGCATCGGTCTTGCCTGCGGTCTTTCCGGCAAAGCGCAGATCGGCAAAGGCATGTGGGCCGCGCCCGACATGATGGCGGCGATGCTGGAGCAGAAGATCGGCCATCCGAAAGCCGGCGCGACCACCGCCTGGACGCCCTCGCCAACGGCGGCGACGCTGCACGCGCTGCATTATCACGAAGTCGACGTCTTCAAGCGCCAGAAAGAACTGAAGGGCCAGGCGACCGGCGACCTCGACAAGCTCTTAACCCCGCCTTTCGCCGGCGGCGCCAACTTCTCCGAAGACGAAATCCGCGAGGAGATCGACAACAACGCGCAAGGCGTTCTGGGTTACGTGGTGCGCTGGGTCGATCAGGGCGTCGGCTGTTCGAAAGTGCCGGACATTCACGATGTGGGCCTGATGGAAGACCGCGCCACCTTGCGCATCTCCTCGCAGCATCTCGCCAACTGGCTGATGCATGGGATCGTCAGCGAGACCCAAGTGATGGAAGCCATGAAGCGCATGGCCGCCGTCGTCGACAAGCAGAACGAGAGCGACCCCGCTTATACGCCGATGGCGCCCGGTTTCGACGGGCCGGCCTTCAAGGCGGCCTGCGATCTCGTCTTTAAAGGCGCGCAGCAGCCCAACGGCTATACCGAGTTCGTCCTGACCGAACGGCGGCAGGAAGCCAAGGCGGCGGAGTAAGAGCTCAGCCCCTCACCCAAAAGCGCATCCGCGCTTTCGACCTCTCCCGAGGGAGAGGTAGTGTGGGCCAATGTCAGTCCTCTACCTCTCCCTTGGGAGAGGTCGGATTTTCAAAGAAAATCCGGGTGAGGGGCAAGCTCGTCGCTAGCCTGTCTCAAACGCGCAAAGCCAGCAGCAGCCAACCTTGCGCAAAACCCGCAATGTCAAAGAGCCTCTTCCGGCGAGCTTCGCGCTCCCGCAAGACGGCCGCCGTCAGGACCTCTTTGATGAATGCGGATGGTTTCTTCCGCCTCGGTTACGGCCACAGTCCGGCGACGGATGAAGTATAAGGCCGCCGCAGGACTCGTGGATAACTACGCACCGAATGCGGGATTCCGGCAGGAATTCATCATTTTTGATGAATTTTTCGGAGTGCGATTCGCGTTATTGGGGCGAAGGTTTAGGCAATGGGAACGCTATTGCCTATTCCCCACTCCCTCCTCTCATCGGTCCGAAAACCCGAAAGGCGCAATCGTGCGCCGGTAGTCGTCGGGCAGGACGCTGCGCCCGATGGGGGGCTCGGCGCGCGCGGCGCAGTCGATGCGGTGACACAGGCGACACGCAACGCCGATGGGCGTCGGCTTGACCGACTTAAGATCGGTTCCTTGCGTATAGACAAGGCGATGCGCGTGTTTTTCATCGCAGCCGAGCGCAACAGCGCGTTCAACGCGGGGCGCGCCCCAGGCGCCGCCGCCCGCCGTCACGGTGCGGACAATTGTGAAAAATTTTTCGCCGTCCGGCAGTTCGACCCATTGGGTGAGAATTTCGCGGGGGCTCGTGAACGCCTGATGCAGCGACCATAAAGGACACGAGCCGCCATGGCGCGCGAAAGGAAACCCGGCGCCGTCAAGCCGCTTCGAGACGTTCCCCGCCGCATCGACGCGGATGAAGAAAAACGGCGCCCCCTCCTGCCCCGGTTTTTGCAGGGTCGTCAGGCGGTGACAGATCTGCTCGAAACTGGCGCCGAACTGACGCGACAGGGCTTCGACATCGTATTTGCGGCGCTCGGCGGCTTTGACAAAGGCGCGGTAAGGCATCATCAGCGACCCGGCGGCGTAATTGGCCAACGCCCGGCGCGCGAGGCGCTCGCTGTTTTCGGAAGTAAACCCGCCTTCGCCAAGCGCCTCGTCGATGGTCTCGCGCATGTCGAGATAAGCGATCTGCAGCGCGAGCTGAAATGTCCGGCTCGCCTTGTCCAGCGTTTCATCGAGGACAAGCTCGCTGCGGTGACGGTCGAGCCGGCGCACCGCGCCCATCATCACGTCGGGCGGCAGGCGGCGCACCTTGAGATCGTGCCTTTCCCTGAAATAGGCCTCGAAATTGTCGGCCCCGTCAAACTTGTCGCCGATCTCGCCGGCGATGCGTTCGCCGTGATCGTCAATCGAGGGAAAGGAGTTGCGGCGCGCCGACAGAAACCGGCGCGCTTCGGCCACCGGGTCCGGCGCGTCCTGCGCGTCGTCGCCATGATCGGCGAGCGCCATCTGGCCGTCGCGATAGGCGGTGTACAGACGAATGACCGCTTCCGCCATGGCCGGATAGGATTGCGAGACGTCCTCCACATCCATGGGCGACAGTTCGAGATCGGCGAACAAGGGATCGCGCATGACGCCGTCGAAACGCGCGGCGAACTCTTCCCCGCGATTGCCGGCGAGCGAGGCGACGTCGAGGTCGTAAACCTGCGCGAGCTTTAGGAGCATGTCGGCGGTCATGGGCCGCTGATTGCGCTCCATCAGCGCAATGTAGGAGGGCGAAACGCCGAGATCCTCGGCCATCACCGCCTGGGTCATCCCCATCTCGCGCCGGAGGCGGCGCAGGCGCGGGCCCATGAACGCGGCCCGGTCTTTCGTGCGATCCTTGGCTTTGGCCATGATTTTCCTCGTAAAGTCACGACTTTACAATATTACATATAAATTCTGTAAAGTTTGACAATAAGACTTTTTCGCGCCTGCACAAGCCGGAAAATCCCGCTTATTTACAGGGTCAATGGCGGCCCCGGGGTTTCATGCTCACGCCGCCTCGTTGAATTTAGAATAGTAAATCAAAGGGATAGACCGATGACCTATCTGGAGAATCTGAGCGCGGCGAGCCGCATCATTGAAGCCCGAAACGGCCAGTGGAACGGCGTCGACGCGGAATCGGTCGCCCGGATGCAGCTTCAGAACCGCTTCAAGACCGGCCTCGACATCGCGAAATACACCGCGAAGATCATGCGCGCCGACATGGAAGCCTATGACGCCGACCCGGCGAATTACACCCAGTCGCTCGGCTGCTGGCACGGCTTCATCGGCCAGCAGAAGATGATCTCCATCAAGAAGCATTTCGGCGAAACCAAGGGCCGCTATCTCTATCTTTCCGGCTGGATGGTCGCCGCGCTGCGGTCCGAATTCGGCCCCCTGCCCGACCAGTCCATGCATGAGAAAACGGCGGTCCCGGCGCTCATCGAAGAGCTCTACACCTTCCTCAAACAGGCGGACGCGCGCGAACTTGGCGGTCTCTTCCGGGACCTCGACAAGGCGCGCGAGGAAAACGATCAGGTCAGGGAGAAACAGCTCCTCAATCAGATCGACAATTTCCAGACCCATGTCGTGCCGATCATCGCCGATATCGACGCAGGCTTCGGCAACGCCGAAGCGACCTATCTCCTCGCCAAGAAAATGATCGAGGCCGGCGCCTGCGCCCTGCAGATCGAAAACCAGGTCTCGGACGAAAAACAATGCGGCCACCAGGACGGCAAAGTCACTGTTCCGCATGAAGACTTTATCGCGAAAATCCGCGCCTGCCGCTACGCCTTCCTCGAGATGGGCGTCGAGGATGGCATCATCGTTGCGCGCACCGACTCACTCGGCGCCGGGCTGACGAAACAGATCGCCTATAGCGCCGAGCCCGGCGATCTCGGCGACCAGTACAATTCCTTCCTCGATTGCGAGGAAGTCGGGGCCGGCGATCTCGGCAATGGCGATGTCGTCATCACCCGCGACGGCAAGCTGATGCGCCCGAAACGCCTGCGTTCGAACCTCTTCCAGTTCAAAAAAGGCACGGGCGAGGACCGCTGCGTTCTCGACTGCATCACCTCGCTGCAGCACGGCGCCGATCTTCTCTGGATCGAAACCGAAAAGCCGCATGTGGAACAAATCGCCGGCATGGTCGACCGCATCCGCGAAGTCGTGCCGAACGCCAAGCTCGTCTACAACAACTCGCCGAGCTTCAACTGGACATTGAACTTCCGCCAGCAGGTGTTCGACGCCTGGTCGAGCGAAGGCAAGGATGTTTCGGCCTATAACCGCGACAAGCTGATGAGCGTCGATTATGACGACACCGAACTCGCGCTCGAAGCCGACAAGCGCATCCAGACGTTCCAGCGCGACGGGTCGAAACGCGCCGGCATCTTCCATCACCTCATCACGCTGCCGACCTATCACACGGCGGCGCTCTCCACCGACAACCTCGCCAAGCGCTATTTCGGCGAGGAAGCGATGCTCGGCTATGTCAAGAACGTGCAGCGCGAGGAGATCCGCCAGCAGATCGCCTGCGTCAAGCACCAGAACATGGCGGGCTCGGATATCGGCGACGACCATAAGGAGTATTTCGCGGGCGAAGCGGCGCTAAAAGCCGCGGGCGAAGATAACACAATGAACCAGTTCGCGGCCGCAAGTTAACCGCATCTGGGAGGGAACGCCCCCGCGAAAGCGCGCCGCCGGAGCCGAAACGCTCCGGCGGCGTTTTTTTTGCTGCATCTTCCACCCCGCTCATCTCGGCGAAAGCCGGGATCCAGTCGAACAAAGGAAGACGAGCTTCGCCCGACATTATTTCTTTAGCTTGGGTCCCGACTTGTGTCGGGGTGAGCGGAGGTTTTCCATCACGGAAATTCGTAAATTCTCAGGCATTCACTTCCCATTACGGCAGCTTAATTTGGCTTATTTCAGATACATTCGTTTTTAACGATCAAAATCCATCTGTTCAGGAGAAACGGCCTTGAAACTCTACTCCTTCGGACCCGGCGCCAATTCGCTGAAACCCCTGCTCGCGCTTTATGAAAAGGAGCTCGACTTCGAGAGCGTCTTTTTGAATCCCGCGAAATTCGAGCACCATTCGGACTGGTACAAGAAACTCAATCCCAACGGCCAGGTGCCGGCGCTGGAGCATGACGGCAAGATCATCACCGAATCGACGGTGATCTGCGAATATCTTGAAGACGTGTTTCCCGATCAGAACCCGCTCCGCCCCGCCGATCATTTCGAGCGCGCGCAGATGCGCATCTGGACCAAATGGGTCGACGAATATTTCTGCTGGTGCGTCTCCACCATCGGCTGGCATCGCATGGTCGGCAATATGGTCAAGCACCTCTCCGACGAAGAGTTCGAGGAGATGGTGGCGAAGGTGCCGATCCACGAACAGAAGGTGAAATGGCGCCGCGCGCGCGAAGGCTTCCCGCAGGAATTGCTCGACGAGGAGATGCGCAAGATCGGCCATTCGGTGAAGAAGCTCGAAGCGCGCTTACAGGAAAGCAAATGGCTCGCCTGCGATCACATGTATACGCTCGCCGACATCTGCAATTTCGCCATCGCCAACGGCATGCAGAACGGCTTCCCGGAATTCGTGAACGAGAAAGATACGCCGGCCATTCTCGACTGGCTGGGCCGCATCAATGAACGCCCGGCGGCGAAGAAAATGTTCGCCAACCAGCCGTCGGAATTCAATCGCAAGAAGGATTAATCCCCCTTCCCGCTCATCCCGGCAAAAGCCGGGATCCAGCGCATTTGCCGAGGCAAGGCCTGACCCAGCCGTCACCGACTCCCCACGCTTTAAGCGTGGGGTCCAACTTGCAACGTATTTCAAATTGCTGGACGCCACGGTTAAACCGTGGCGAGTCGCAGTTGGATAGTTCAGATCGCCTCTAAAAGCTTTTTCTGGATCCCCGCTTTCGCGGGGATGAGCGGAGGTGGCTAAAGCTCAACTCTCGCTGTTCTTCGGACACAGCGCCTCAAGCGCATTGCGAAGCAGCGGCAAGCCCGTCGCCTGAGGCGAGGTCAGGATCGATTCCGGGTGGAACTGCACGGCGGCCCAGGGTTTCGTTTTATGCTCCACCGCCATGATGACGCCGTCGCCCGTTTGCGCCGTCGCCTCGAAACAATCGGGAAGCGCATCGCGGTTCGCATGAAGCGAATGATAGCGCCCGATCTCGAAACTTTCCGACAGCCCCTTGAACAGCCGCCCGCCGCCGCTCACCGCCTGGCTCATCTTGCCGTGCATGGGATAGGCGAGCACGTCGAGCGCGCCGCCTTCATATTCGACCATGGCCTGCAGCCCGAGACACACGCCGAAAACCGGCAGGCCTTTTTCATCGAGCAGCTTTAAGGTTTCGGCGGTGTTGAAATCCTCAGGCCGGCCCGGCCCCGGCGACAGCACCGCCATGTCGAAATCGTCGCGGCTTTTGATCGCTTTGCGCGCCGCATCCGGCCGCAAGGTCGTCACCTCCGCGCCGAGCTGGCGGAAATAACTGCCGAGCGTATGCACGAAGGAATCCTGGTGATCGACGAGGAGGATGCGCCGCATGGGCGGTTTCGCCGGTTTCGCCTGCGCCGCCGCGCCGCCGCCCGCCCCGCGGATCGCCGCGAACAGCGCCGAAGCTTTAAGCCGGCATTCGGCGTCTTCCGCTTGCGGGTCGCTGTCGTAAAGCAGCGTCGCCCCGGCCCTTACTTCCGCGACGCCGTCATGAAGGCGCGTCGTACGGATCGTCAGCCCGGTGTTCATGTCGCCATCGAAGGTGAGGCGCCCGATGGCCCCGCCATACCAGCGCCGGGCGGTCTTTTCGTGATTTTCGATGAACTGCATCGCCCAGACTTTCGGCGCGCCGGTGACGGTCACCGCCCACATATGCGTGAGGAACGCATCGAGGGAATCAAAGCCCGGCGAGAGATAGCCCTCCACATGGTCCACCGTGTGAATGAGCTTTGAATAAAACTCGAGCTGGCGCCGGCCAAGCACTTTCACCGAGCCCGGCGTGCAGATGCGCGATTTGTCGTTGCGATCCACATCCGTGCACATGGTGAGCTCAGCCTTGTCCTTTTCCGAATTGAGCAGTACCCGGACATTTTCCGCGTCTTCGAGCGCGTCGCGCCCGCGCGGCGCCGTGCCGGAGATGGGACAGGTCTCGACCCGGTCGCCCTCGACCCGAACATACATTTCCGGCGAAGAGCCGACGAGCGCTTCGCCCTGCCCCAGATTCATGAAGGCGCCGTAAGGCGACGGATTCTCGGTTGAAAGGCGTTCAAAAATGGCGCTGGGGCGCGAGGTCAGCGGCTCTTCGAAGGTCTGGCTCAACACCGCTTCGAAAAGATCGCCGCGGTAAAACGCTTCCCGCGCCTTTTCAACATTCGCCGCATATTCGCCGGGCGCGTGGTCGGACCTGGCCTCGAACTCGTGACCGCCAACCTTGATGGGATCGTCCGCGGTTTTGCGCGGCAGGTCTCTTGTCGTCTTGCCGTTCACCTCGAAGTCGTAACGGTAGATCAGCGCCTCTTTACGCACATGATCGACGATGGTGATCTGGTCGGGCAGGAAGAGCGCGAGATCGCGATGATCCGCGAGTCTCTCCAGGCGCAGATTAATCGGCTCGAACTGAAAACAGAGATCGTACGCAAAGGCGCCGTAAAGCCCGAGATGCTTGTCCTCGCCCGCGGCGAAGGCGTCGCGGCAGGCGCGCAGCATCGAGAAGACCGAGGGCTGGCGGCTGCGCTGTTCTTCGGGCACGACTTCCGTCGGTTCTTTTACCGACCCTGAAACAAGCCCCGCCTCCACGCGCGCCAGCATGATGTCGCTATTGGCTTCAAGCGCCGGAATGAAGGCCGGCAGGATAACCTCGCCCCGCTCATTCAAGGCGCGGATCGAGAAGTCGCGCCCGCGGCTGGCGATCTGCACCGGCGGATCGACAAAGCCCATGTCGAGGCGCGAATAGCGCCCGGGAAATTCAAAACCCGAGGCCAGGACGACGCCGAGGCGGCTGTCCATGTCGCGGCAAAGCGCGCCGATCCCCGCCTCATAGGAGGCCGGAACGATTTCCCGCGTCACGCGGACGCCGCCTGCAGTTGTGTAATCTTTCTGAGTCATCTCCGCCTCTTATGGGGCGCCGTCAATCGGCAAGGCGGAGTTCCGGGATGCGCGGCGCCGCCTTACCAAGCAAGACGGCGACAAGATTTAAGCCGTCCCTATTGAGACAGCCGCCACCAGTTCGAAAAATACTGCACCCTGATCATGGAAGCTTACTTGTCATCCCTTCGCCGTCCCGTCAAGTCGGCGTGAAGAGTTCAATGCGCGGCATGGCGCCGGACGGGCCGGCGGGCTAGAATAACCTTATGTTGGACGCCTCGCCGGAAATCCCCCTTCCCGCCGCCTTCGATCCGTCGGGCGGCGACGTCTTGCGCTTCGCCCTCGCCGAGCGCCGCGCCGGGCGGCCCGCTGTCATCGTCACGCTCGTTGAAATCGACGGCGCTTCGCCGCGAGCCTTGGGCGCCCAGATGGCCGTCGCCGAAGACGGCCGTTTCGCCGGATCGATTTCCTCGGGCTGTCTCGAACGCGCCATCGTCGAGGAAGCGCGCGCCGCAATGGACCGGGGCGAAGGCGGCGTCGTGCGTTACGGCAAAGGCTCGCCTTTTCTTGACGTGACGCTGCCTTGCGGCTCCGGCGTCGATCTTTTGTTCACAGTCAACCCGCCGGCGGAAGCCTTGAGCGACGCCTGCATCGCGCTCGACGCAAGGCGTCCTGTCGCCGCCGGTTTCGAAACAAACACGATGACGCTTTGCGATGCGCGGCGCAGCCAACGCGAAAGCGAGACATCGTTCACGCGCATTTACCAGCCGCCGCTGAGGATCGCCGCCGCCGGCGTCGGCGCCGAACTCGTTCTCCTGGCGCGCATCGCCCGCGCCGCCGGCCATCGCTTCTGCGCCATCTCGCCCGACGAAGCCATTCTCGCCCAATGCGGCGCGCAGGAATGCTTTCACCTCAAATCCTCCTCGTCGCTGCCGGAAATTCCCGCCGATCCCTGGACGGCTTTCGTGTTTCTTTTCCATGACCGCGAATGGGAGCTGGCGCTGGCCCCCGCCGCCCTCGCCTCTTCGGCTTTTTATATCGGCGCGGTCGGCAGCCGCCGCACCCACGCCGAACGGATCGAGGCGTTGCGCGGCGCCGAGCTCGACGATGCGTCTCTCGCCCGCATCGAGGGGCCCATCGGACTTATTCCGGCGACGCGCGATCCGTCGGCGCTCGCGGTTTCGGTGCTCGCCGGCGTTCTCGCCGCCTGGCCCCACGGCGCCGCATGAAGCCGGACGAGACTTGCGCCGCCATTCTTCTCGCCGCCGGCGCGTCCTCGCGTTTCGGCGGCGACAAACTCGCGGCGAAGATCAATGACGAAAAGGTTCTTGAACGGTCCGCAAAAGCCCTCGCCGACGCCGGTTGCGACATGCGCGCTGCAATCATCAGCGAGACATCGAAGGTTCATGCGCCCCTTTTGCAAAACCTCGGCTTCGAGATCATCGTGAATGCTCATGCGCATGAAGGCATGAGCGCATCCTTGCGCGCAGGGATAGAGTGGGCGTCGGATCATAACGCGTTATGCGTCCTCATTGCGCTCGCCGACATGCCTTTCGCGCCGCCCGCACATTTGCGTAGCCTGCTCCATAGCTCTCAGAAATGTGAAGAGCGCGCCGCTTTTACAGCCTGCGGGGCGCGGCGGTCGCCGCCGGCGGTTTTCGGGTCGCAATGGTTCGAGACACTGCGCGCGCTGAAAGGCGACGCCGGCGCGCGGGATATTCTTGCAGGGCTTCCCGCAAGATGCGCCGTCAAGGCCCCGGAAAAATTTTTGCGCGACATCGACACGCCGCAGGACTTAGACGCCGGCTAAAATTGAGTCGAAATCTTTTTGAGAATGACTCGCATCATACGGCTTTGCTGGACAGGACTCGGGGGTCTTCCCTATATATTCGCAATCGCAGCATAGGCTGATCTGGAGGGCGCGGCATGAGCATCAGTTTCAAAGTCAATAACGAGCAGCGAACGCTGGATGTCGATCCCGACACGCCGCTGCTCTGGGTTCTTCGCGACGATCTCAGACTCACCGGCACGAAATTCGGCTGCGGCATCGCCCAATGCGGCGCCTGCACCGTGCATGTGAACGGCCAGCCGCGGCGCGCCTGCGTCACGCCGGTCTCGACGCTTGACGGGGCGAGCGTCACCACCATCGAAGGCCTTGAAGGACCGCAAGCCGACGCCGTGCGCGAGGCCTGGGCCGAATATGACACGCCGCAATGCGGCTACTGCCAGTCGGGTCAGATCATGACCGCCGCGGCGCTGCTGTCGCGCAATCCGAAGCCGAGCGACGAGGACATCGACAAGGCGCTGGCCGGCAATATCTGCAAATGCGCAACTTATGTCCGCATACGGAAAGCCGTGAAATCCGCCGGCGAAAAGCTTGGAGGCTAAAAGATGACTGTCATGGAAGCCCCCGCCCCCTCAAGACGCGCCTTTCTCGCCGGCGCCGGCGGCCTCGTCATCGCCGTGGCGCTGCCCGTAAAGTCGCGCGGCCAATCGGGTGAAGAACGCATTTTCGGCGGCGGCGACGCCTCGAACATCAAATACGCGCCGAACGCCTTCGTGCGCATCAGCCCGGACAACACGGTCACGATCCTGATCAAGCATATTGAATTCGGCCAGGGCCCGTTTACGGGCCTCGCCACCCTCGTCGCCGACGAAATGGACGCCGACTGGTCGCAAATCCGCGCCGAACATGCGCCGGCGAACGCCGAGCTGTACGGCAACATCATGTTCGGCGGCATGCAGGGGACCGGCGGGTCTACCGCCATGGCCGCCTCTTTCGACGTGATGCGCAAAGCCGGCGCCGCGGCGAAGGCGATGCTGGTCGCAGCCGCCGCTGAAAGCTGGGGCGTTCCGGCAAGCGAGATCAGCGTCTCGAAAGGCGTTCTCTCTCACAGCTCGGGCAAATCCGGCTCTTTCGGCGAGTTCGCCGAAGCGGCGGCGGCGCAGGAGGCGCCCGCCGAGCCGACGCTCAAAACGCCGGACCAGTGGATCTATATCGGCAAGGATGTGCCGAAGCTCGACACCGGCATGAAATCCACCGGCGAAGCGCAGTTCACGCTCGACATCTATCGCGAGGGCATGCTCACCGTGGTCGTCGCCCATCCGGTGAAGTTCGGCGCGACCGTCGCCTCTTTCGACGACAAGGCGGCGCGCGAAGTCCCCGGCGTGGTCGACGTCAAGAAGATCAGCAGCGGCGTCGCCATCTATGCGAAAAACACCTTTGCAGCCCTGAAAGCCCGCAAGGCGCTGAAGGTCGAATGGGACGAAAGCGCCGCCGAAACACGGTCTACGGATGAAATCGCCGCGGAGCGCCGGGACGCCGTGAAAAGCCGAGGCGCCGTCGCCGGCGAAAACGGAACGGTTGACGATTCCGCTTTCGCCGATGCGGCGAATTCCATCGAAGCGGAATATATCTTCCCCTATCTCGTCCATGCGCCCATGGAGCCGCTCGACGCGGTTGTCGAACGCAAGGAAGACGGCGGCGTCGAAGTCTGGATGGGCAGCCAGATCCAGACCATGGACAAGGCGACCATCGCCGAAGCCTGTAATGTCGAACCGGAGAAAGTAACGCTCAACACCGTCCTCGCCGGCGGCAGTTTCGGCCGGCGCGCGCAATCCGACGCGCATTTCGCGCGCGAGGCCGCGGAAGTCTTCATGGCGGCGGGCGGCGAAACGCCGGTCAAGCTCATGTGGACCCGCGAAGACGACATTCAGGGCGGCTATTACCGCCCGCTCATGGTTCACCGCATGCGCGGCGCCGTGAACGACGCCGGCGACATCGCCGCCTGGGAGCATGTCATCGCCGGACAATCCTTCGTGGCGAACTCGCCCTTCGAGGGCATGCTGCAGGGCGGCGTCGACGCCACCATGGTCGAAGGCGCGTCGGAAACTCCTTACGCCCTGCCGAACTACAATACGTCCGCGCATATCATCAACAATCCGGTGACGACGCTGTGGTGGCGCTCGGTCGGCCACACCCATACGGGTTACGCCGTCGAGACCTTCATCGACGAGCTTCTGGAAAAAGCCGGCAAGGATCCGGTGGAAGGCCGCCTCGCCTTGATGACGGCGCCGAAACATCAGCGCCTCGCCAATGTCTTGAAGCGCGTTAACGCCATGGCGGGCGGCATGGAGGCGCCGGAAGGGCGCGCGCGCGGCGTCGCGGCGGTTGAATCCTTCCGGTCTTATGTGGCGGAAATCGCCGAAGTCTCCATGGAGGACGGCCTACCCCGCGTGCACAAAGTCTGGTGCGCCGTCGATTGCGGCATTCCCGTCAATCCGGAAATCATCAAGGCGCAGATGGAAGGCGGCATCGGCTACGGCCTCAGCGCCATTCTCTTCAACGAGCTGACTCTCGACGAAGGCGGCGCGGTGACCCAGTCGAATTTCCACGACTACCGGTCCTTGCGCATCAGCGAAATGCCCGATGTCGAGGTCGAAATCATCGCCTCGAACGAACCGCCCACGGGCGTCGGCGAACCCGGCCTACCGCCGATCGGTCCCGCCGTCGCCAATGCGGTGCGCCGCCTTTCCGGCGCGACGCCCCGCAATCTGCCCATGATCAAAAGCCTTCAGGCCTGAGGAACAAAGATGAAAACCCAATCACGCTGGATGACCGCAACGGCGATCGGCGCCGGTTTCGCTTTTCTCGCCGCCTGCGGGCAACAAAATGAAGGCGCCGGCGGGGGCAAAAACGCCATGGAAGTCAACGGGCTGAAAACGCCCGCCGCTTTCGCGTCCATCGAGGATGACCAGGAGCGCGCCGCCGCCCTTTTCAATGAAATGGCGAAAGTGATGCTGCATCCGCGCTGCGCCAACTGCCATCCGAAATCGGGCGGCCCGACGCAGGGCGACGACATGCGCCCGCATGAGCCGCCGGTGGCGCGCGGATCGGGCATCGGCGCGCCGGGCATGGAGTGTTTCACCTGCCACGGATCGGAAAACGTCGAGTTCGCCACCATGGAAGGCTCCATCCCGGGCGCGACGCCCTGGGTGCTGCCGCCGGAATTCATGGGCTGGGCCGGCGCGACCCCGGCGGAGCTTTGCGTGCAGCTGAACAATCCGAACCTGACGGGCGGGCGCTCGCTTGAGGATCTCGTCGAACATAACGGCGCAGACCATCTCGTCGACTGGGCGTGGAACCCCGGCGAAGGCCGCACGCCCGCGCCCGGCGACCAGAAAACCCTCGGCGCCCTGACGGCCGCCTGGGTCGAAGCCGGCGGCCACTGCCCCTCCTGAGGGGCTGGCCTGACGGGCCCGCCCGCCTATTTTTCCAAGAAATTCAACGCTCTTAGCGCTTAAGAGCGCAATCCTTTTTTAACCCTGATCCATGACACTCGCCAAGCGATATGATGGTTTTCAAGCATGGCTGTGCGCCAATTCAAACTGCTTTGCGTCGATGACGATTTGATTTGTCTTGAACAACTGCGCCTCGCGCTAACCCCCATTAAAGGCGATTTCGACATCCGCTACGCCGCAACGCCCGCGGAAGCGCTTGGGATGCATGAGAAAACCCCTGCAGACATCGTGATTTCCGACCTCAAAATGGCGGACACGGACGGCATCAGCCTGATCGCGCAGATGCGTGAAATCGACGACGATGCGGTTTACATGCTGCTTTCCGGACAAGCCGATCTCGACGCGGCGCTGTCGGCGGTGAATGACGTCCACGTCTTCCGTTTTCTGATCAAACCCGCGGAAACGCAAACGCTCGAAATAGCGCTTAATGCAGCGATCACGGAGCTTAACCTTCGCAAGCTTCGGATGATTTCCTTCGCCTCCCACAACGCCGTAGAACGGCTAACCGCCGGCATCGCATTTTTGAACGAAAACCGCCACGTGATTTACGCCAATGGGTCGGCGAAGCGCATTCTGGAGACGTCAGGGCTGTTTGAGATAGGCGCGGAACGCATCCTGCGTTCAACGAACCCGAAAACGACCTATGAGTTCCAGGATTTTCTCGAAAAAGTCCGCGCCAATTCGGACGCCGGCGACGCGCGCTCCGTCTTCCGCTTCGAAAGAGCCGACGACCCGAACTTCGTCTTCGCCTCCGCAAGCTTTCATCCCCCGGACGGGTTGAACGACGCCTATTACAGCCTCGTGCTCTCGAACCCGGCGCGCATCAGCGCCTCGCCGGAAATCATCGCCTCTGCGCTCAATATCCTGCCTTCGGAAGCCAGAGTGGTGCACGCCCTGTCTAACGGCGGCGGGCTCGAAGAAGCCGCCCGGAAAACCGGCATTTCGATCAGCAGCGCCCGGACCTATCTGAAGAACGTCTTTTCCAAGACCGGCGTTTCGCGCCAGAGCGAGCTTGTCCAGCTGGTTACGTTAATCGCCGCTTAAGAAAGCACCTCCTCAAATTAGGATAGGGCTCCGATCGCGCCCTCGTTATATTTTCCGGCCCGAATAAAAGGCAAAACGGCATGCAAAACCTTGAGGACGACCGCCGGCGCGCAGAACGGTTTCCGCTTTCCATCGATTTGAAATTCCTTCTACAGGGCCGTCATGAAGCAACAGGCATGTTGCTCGATATTTCTGAAACGGGCCTCGCCTTGCTCTCGGAAACGCAAGCCGAAGAAGGGGACGACATCGTCGTCTATCCGATCGGACTCGGCCGCCTCGCCGGGAAGGTCGTTCGCGCGTTCGACGGCGGCATCGGCGTTCAGTTCGCGCTGGCGAAGGGGCAACGGGAAATCATCAGGGAGCGCCTCGCCGCGGTGTTGGGCGGGGTTCCTTACATGCGTCTCAGCGAAAAGAGAACATCCTTCCGAATACGTTACAATATCGACACCCACGCCCGCATAGAAGGCCAAGACAAAACAATCGCCTGCACCATCAAGGACATGTCGAAAACGGGTTGTCTTTTAAAAGCCGATTCTCAGCCCCCCATCGGCGCGGAGGTGACATTAGGCACGTTGCGCGGACGTGTTGTCAGGCATATTGAAAACGGATTCGCCATGGAGTTCCACAGCGCCGCCGCGCAAGCGGGCGCCCCCTTGCCCCCGCGCCAACACACAGCATAACGACGCCGCGCCTATCGGCTGAAGGCGCCCCGCGCGTCTTATGAATCACGGCAGCACATGAATGGAATTAAGACGGCCTATGCGCGCCGCTTAGACCACGCATGCGACTCACCAGAGTGTTTCATAAAATGATTTCAGCGTGAACGATTTATAAAACAATTTTGTTGCGAACAGCTCGCATAAATCGGGCTGGATTTTCAATAGGTTTTTCCGCCGACAGCTTTTGTTTAGGACACCGTTGACGCTTTCCTTTTGGAGTGCGTATGCTGAATTTTCTTTATACGGCAAATGCGGCGCGTCAGTAAAAACGTAAAATTTCGTTCATATAAAAAGCAAACCCATAAATGCCCAACGCAGACGAATTGACGACGACAGTTAGAATTGACGTATTATTAGAAGCCTTGCCTGATCCCGCATTCGTTTGTGACAACGAAACGCCCCGCTTTATCGCCGTCAATCAGCGCGCCATCGATAAATACGGTTACAGCCGCGCTGAATTTCTAAAAATGAATTTGGCTAACCTCAGCACGCCCGAAGACGCCGTGCGGCTGAAGAAGCGTCTTGAGGATTCCGGCGACGACGCCAAAGTTCAGGAAAGATGCGTCCATCATCATGCAAACGGCGACATGATCAATGTCGATTTGTCGTTATGCATCATCGAACAAGAGGGCAAGCAACTGATGCTTGTCGTGGCCAGAGACGCCAGCCTCAAACCGGGCGCGGGGTCTCAGATTCGCCTGCTCGAAACCAGTCTCGAGCGTCTCAGCAACATCGTCATTATCACCGAGGCGGGTGACATCGAAAGTCCCGCCCCCAGAATCGTCTATGTGAACGACGCCTTTGTGCGGCGCACGGGCTACAGCCGGGAAGAAGTGATCGGAGACAGCCCGCGCTTCATGCAAGGCGTCAACACGCAGCGCAAAGAACTGGACAGAATTCGCAACGCGTTAAAAGAAAAACGGCCGGTGCGCGCGGAATTGATCAACTATACGAAGTCCGGAGAAGAATTCTGGGTCGAACTTGATATTTCGCCAATCGCGAACAGTTCAGGAAAGGTCACGCATTTTGTCTCTGTTGAGCGCGACATCACAGGCCGCGTTTCTGTAATGCAGGAATTGGCGGAAAGTAAAGCGCGCTTCCGCGCCGTCGCCGAAGCAATGTCCGACATCGTCTGGGATTGGGATCTGAAAAACGACACCATCTGGTGGAGCAAAAGCTATACGACTGTCTTCGGTTATACCCTGATGGAGCCGGACTCCGATCCGGAGACGTCCTGGTTGAAACGCATCCACCCCAATGACCGCCAGCGCATTTCAGAAAGCATAACATTCGCAATCGAAAACAATAAAAGACACTGGCAGGAAACATACCGCTTTGTTCACAATGACGGCCACGAAGTGCCGGTGGCGCAGCGCGGTTCTGTTATTCTCGATGAAAACAACAACCCTGTTCGTTTCGTTGGCGGGCTTGTTGTGCTAAATGAACAGGATAAAACCACTCCCCGCCTTCAGCAAATTGCGACACGCATGACGCGGCAGGTCGAACTTGTGCAGATGCTCGCCAGTTCTTCTCAGGAGAGCGAAAAAGATCTGCTCATGCTGATCACCGCCGCAGCTCAATCGCTTTTGGATGCGGATGGCGCGGTGCTCGGCATCATTCAGGGCGACAACCTTTCCTACGTCGCCGCCCAGGGCATTGGCGTCTCGCGCCGCGATACTGTTGTTCCTATCACGGACGAGCGCTCCTCACCCGCGATCGATAAGGGAAACACCATCATTTGCGATGATGTTGAAACGGAAGACCGCTGGGACGTGCAATCATGGCGTGACGCCGGCGTGCAGTCCGCCATCATCAGCATTCTGCAAGGGGCCGATCAGCCTGTCGCCGTATTGGAAGTGCTATCTAAAACAAAAGGAACTTTTTCCGAAGAAGACGTCCGGAGCATGGAGCTGTTCGCGCAATCGGCTTCAGCCATATTGCAGCGCCGGCAGCTTGAGATGAGATTGCGAGACGCGCAAAGACTTCAGTCTCTCGGACAGCTCACCGGCGGCATTGCGCATGATTTCAACAACCTGTTGACCGTTATTCTCGGCAACGCCGATTCGCTCAGCGCCAAATTCGCCGACGATCCGGAAATTTCTCAAATCTCGAACCTGACAAAGGCTGCGGCGGAACGCGGGGCCGCGCTGACCAGCCGCCTTCTTGCGTTCGCCCGCCAGCAGCCACTCGACCCTAAATCCACCGATCTGAACAAGCTTGTCTCCGGCATGGACGATCTTCTGCGGCGCACGCTCGGGAGTAATATTGAAGTCGAATTCATACGCGGCGCCGGCCTGTGGAATGCGCTGATCGATCCGGTGCAGCTGGAGAGCGCGCTGCTCAATCTTTCCATCAACGCCCGCGACGCCATGCCCGACGGCGGCAAACTTATTATCGAACTCGCCAATGCGCATTTGAGCGAAGACTACGCCAACAAGGAGGAAGAGGTTCTTCCCGGCCAATATGTGATGGTCGCCGTTTCAGACATGGGAACAGGCATGTCACCTGAAACCATGTCGCGGGTTTTCGATCCTTTCTTTACGACAAAGGCGCCGGGAAAGGGCAGCGGCCTTGGCCTCAGCATGGTCTTCGGCTTCATCAAACAGTCGCGGGGACATATCAAGGTTTATTCGGAAGTCGGAGAAGGCACGACCGTGCGTCTGTATATGCCGCGCGCCACGCCCTACGCCGCAACCGAGTCCGCCTTCAGTTCTGAGCCTGAAATCCGCAGCCATGTGAAGATTTTGCTGGTGGAGGACGACGACCTTGTCCGCGGGCACATTCTTTCGCAACTGCGCACGCTCGGCTACACGGTGGTGGAGGCGCGCAACGGACGAGAAGCGATTGAAGCCGTCCGGCAAATTTCGGATATCGATCTTCTGTTCACCGACATCGTCATGCCGGGCGGCATGAGCGGCAAGGAAGTCGCCGCCGAAGTGCATAAGCTGAGGCCCGCCATCCGGGTTCTGTTCACCTCAGGCTATACGCAAAACGCCATCGTTCATGGCGGCAGGCTCGATCCCGGCGTTAATTTCATCAGCAAGCCGTTCCGCCAGGTCGACCTTGAACGCAAGATTAATCAAATTCTCTCCGACGATAGCGGCTAGGCCTGACCGCCTGTTTCGCCATGCCGGAATTCTCGGTTGAAAAACCGCTTTTTCAGCCATTTTCCGGCCTTGACGTCTGTTAAAGGTTAACAGCGCCCTAACAACCTATCTCCACATATGGAGATATTGTTCGTTTTACCCTGCGGGTAGTCTTTTTCCCGATACTTAGGGAGACACCGATGAACTCTGGAAAAGAACGCCGCGGCGCAAAAAGATTCGCCCTCTCCGTATCCGTCAAATTTCTGTTGCGCGGCACCGAGGAAGGCGCCGGCAGGCTCCTCGACATATCCGAAAAAGGTCTCGCTCTTTTCTCGAATGTGGACGCCGCCGAAGGCGACCCGATTGTGGTTTACCCGCTCGGTCTCGGGCGAATCCAGGGCGAAGTCGTACGCTGTTTCGAGGGCGGCCTTGGCGTCAGTTTCGATCTAAGCGAATCGCAAAAAGAGACGATCCTTGAACGGATTGAGGCGGCGCTTGAGGGCAAATCTTATATGCGCCTCATCGAAAAGCGCTCGGACCTGCGCATTCGGTATAATATCGAAACGACGGCGCATCTTGACAATATCGAACCGCCGATCATCTGCACCATCGTCGACATGTCGAGATCCGGGTGCCTGTTGCACGCGGCGAAAAAACCGGCCCTCGGAGAAGAGGTTATTATCGGCGCTTTGCGCGGCCGTGTCAGCCGTCATGTGGATGACGGATTCGCCATTGAGTTCACGGGATCGGCGACAAATCCGGACCCCGATAAAATAGGAAACGCAGCGTAATCTGAGAAGATTACGCCGATAAAGACGGCTTTCAACAGGCCCGCTCAAAAGAGCCATGGGCGATAGCGATCAGACGGATGGCATACTGCTTGACAAAACCGGCGCACGACACGGGTCGAGCCTTGGTCAAGGCCTCGCAAGGCCATGCCGCGACGCCTGTGCGCGCCCGTCAGCTCCCCGAACTGGTGACGGCGGAGGTCGTCATGGACGGGAGACAAAACCCGGAGCGCATGAACGAGCGCGTGAGCGGGGCTTCCGCCGTCCGCACGGCCTCCGTTTGCAACGAACAGGCCTGCATCAGCGTCGCCTGCCTGGCTCTCGCCGCGTCATGGGAAAAACCTTCTTCTGAAACGCGGTCCGCTCCCAACGGATTTATGGAGATCGTCGAAACCGTGATGCGTGGCAGCGACATAAAATCGACGGTGTCTATTGAAATGTAACAGCCCGGCGGCCCGCTGCGCTTTTATCGGCGCGGAGGGGGTTAGGCCGGCGTTTCAAGACAGCGCTTCAGGGCGGCGCTGACGCGCGCCGGGCCCGGGAAGTAATCCCACTCGAAGGCATGCGGATAAGGCGTGTCCCAGCCGGCGACGCGTTCGACCGGGCTTTCGAGGTGATAAAAGCACCGTTCCTGAACCAGCGCCGCCAGCTCGCCGCCGAACCCGGCGTAACGCGACGCCTCGTGCACGACGACGCAGCGCCCCGTCTTGCGCACCGAGGCCGTGATCGCATCGATATCGAGCGGCACGATGGAGCGCAGATCGATGAGCTCGGCGTCGATTCCGCTTTCCTCGATCGCCGCCGCGCTCACATGCACCATGGTCCCGTAAGCGAGCACCGTGACTTCGCTCCCCTCGCGCGCCACCGACGCTTTGCCCAGGGGAACCGCATAATGGCCTTCGGGCACATCCGCCGCCGGATGGCCGGCCCAACTTGTGGTCGGCCGGTCGTGATGACCGTCAAAGGGGCCGTTATAAAGGCGCTTCGGCTCCAGAAAGATCACCGGGTCGTTGCATTCGATCGCTGCAATAAGGAGGCCTTTGGCGTCATAGGGAGTCGAGGGAATGACCGTCTTGACGCCGGTCACATGGGCGAAAATCGCCTCCGGGCTCTGGCTGTGGGTCTGGCCGCCGTAAATGCCGCCGCCATAGGGCGAGCGCACGGTGAGCGGCGCGATGAACTCGCCATTGGAGCGATAACGCAGCCGCGAGGCTTCTGAGACGATCTGGTCATAGGCGGGCAGGATATAATCCGCAAACTGAATTTCCACCACGGGCCGCAGGCCGTAGGCGCTCATGCCGATGGCCGTCGCCACGATGCCGCCTTCGGAAATCGGCGAATCGAAACAGCGCGTGGCCCCGTGCTTTTCCTGCAGCTTGTCGGTGACGCGGAAAACGCCGCCGAAATAGCCTACATCCTCGCCGAAGATGAGGACGTCCGGGTCACGCGCCAGCATGACGTCGAGGGCGTCGTTCAGCGCCTTGATCATGGAAAGTTCAGGCATGCCGCTTTTATGACCCCATCTCGCGGCGCTGTTCGATAAGACGCCAGTCGGGCTCTTCGAAGACGTTTTCGAACATTTCCTTCACGCTCGGCTTCGACTGCCCGAGAACGCCCGCGCGCTCGCCTTCCTTGACCGCAGCCCTCACCTCTTCGGTGAGCTCGGCAATCAGCGCTTCATGCCGCGCCTCGTCCCATTCGTTTTGCGCGATCAGATGCTGTTTCAGACGCTCGACCGGATCGCCCAAGGGCCAGGCGCCGGCTTCCTCCGACGGGCGGTATTTCGCTGGATCGTCGCTCGTCGAATGGCCTTCCGCGCGATAGGTGAAGAACTCGATCAAGGTGGCGCCGAGATTGAGCCGGGCGCGCTCGGCGGCCCAGCGGATCGCCGCCCAGACCGCGAGAAAATCATTGCCGTCGACGCGCAAGCCCGGAATGCCATAGGCCAGCGCTTTGGCCGCGAAGGTCGTCGCCTCGGCCCCGGCGATGCCGGAAAAGGAAGAGATCGCCCACTGATTGTTGGTGATCGCGAGGATGACGGGCGCGCGGTAAACGCTGGCGAAGGTCAGCGCCTCGTGAAAGTCGCCCTCGGCGGTCGTGCCTTCCCCGATGACGCCCATGGCGATCTTGTCGTCGCCCTTATAAGCCGACGCCATGGCCCAGCCGACAGCGTGGCCGAAGCGGCTGCCGACATTGCCCGATAGGGAGTAAAATCCATACTCCCTTGCGGAATAGAGAATCGGCAGCTGGCGGCCTTTCAGCGGATCTTTCTCATTGGAGAAGATCTGATTGACCAGCGGCAGGAGCGGATGGCTCCGCGCCATCAGCCAGCCGACGAAGCGATAGGTGGGAAAGCACATGTCCTTCGCCCCGAGCGCCATGGAGGCGGCGACGGCGATCGCCTCCTCGCCGGTCGACTTCATGTAAAAGCTGGTTTTGCCCTGACGCTGAATGCGGAACAGTCGCTCGTCGAAAGCGCGCGTCAGCAACATAGCGCGAAGACCGCCCCGCAAGACGTCCGGCGACAGCCGCGGCGCCCAGTCGCCTTGCGGCGCGCCCTCGTCATCGAGAACGCGGATCAGCGCATAGGGCAGATCGCGCATTTCGGCTTCCGCCGTATCGCAAGGGGGGCGCCTTATTTCGCCCGCTTCCGGGATATCAAGGCCGGAGAAATCCGGCTTGTCTCCGGGACGCGACGATGGGGCCGGCACATGCAGCGCAAGCCGTGAGCGGGGTTTCATCGAGTTTTATCTCCTCGAAAAAGCGGGCCCGCCCGCTTTACACTAAAAAGCCGGCGCTTTTAACAAGCCCGCTTGTCCCGGGATTGCGGCCCGTGATTTGGGTGATTTTCGGGAAACCGGGCCGTTTCCCGGCCGGACGCCGGAGCCTAGCGGCCCCGGCGCCCGCCGATTTTTCATGGATCAATAATTGAGGTCGAAGCTGAGGAGCCCGCCCACGGCGCAGAACCAGATCAGCACCATAAAAGCGAGCGGCAGGACGACGCTCCAGAGCTTGGCAAACCAGCTGCGCGCGCCGCTCCAGACCATGGCGAGGTTCCACACGGATGCGCCAAGCGCCGCATAAAGGAAGACCTGCGCCAATTGCGCCATGCGCAGCTGCCCGTCGAGCTCCGCCGTCAGCGCCGTAAGATCCGAATTCAAGGTCTGGAAGATGAGGAACCACAAGAAGAGCTGAACGAAGACGAGGATAATCCCCACCCGCACGGCGCGGTAAGCCAGAGCCTCTTTTCCGCTCAGGGCGAAAGGCGTCTTGTAGCGCCAACGCACGATTGCGTTCGCCGGCCACAGGATAAGCGTCAGCACAAGCGCGCCAAGCGCGACCGACAGAAGCGGCATCAGGATCGACGAAGAGCGATGCCAGGGCGTCGGCAGATATTGCATGAACGGCGACACCGGCTCGAAAGTGATGTGGTCCACCTTGCCGTCATCATCCATGACCGCCGCCATGCGCATTCCCATCTGCGTATTGCGCCAGATGAAAGGCTCGACTTCGCGCCAGCGCAATTGCGTGGCGCCGAGAGGCATGACGAGATCGCCCTCTTCGTCAACGGAGATGGTCGTCTGGCCGAGAATCCGCATCAGGGCGGCGAACCCTGAAGCGGGCGTGCGCGAGCTTTCGTAAAGGCCGGCGACCATTGCCCCATGCTCTTTCGCCGTGTCAAGACGCGGTTCGAATGGGATGCGCGCTTCTTCGAAATAGCGTTCGGCGAAGTTCTCAGCGAGCTTTTCACGCAACAAGACCATGCCGCCGCCCGTTCCGCTGCTGTTAAAGGAAACGAAAAGCCCGACGCCTTTGTCGAGGAACAGCGACAGATCCGAATGGAACAGGGTCGTGTCGCCGCCATGTCCGACGCTGCGCAGATCGCCCCTGTTCTGCTGGTAAAAGCCGAGCGCCATGGCGTTCAGCGGCGGCGTATGCTGATCGATGGTTTCATGCATCCGCCGCGCGGTTTCCGGCTTCAACAGCGGGCCGCCATCATTGAGATGCGCGATCATGAAACGGCTCATGTCTTCGCCGGAAGAAGAGAGCGAGCCCGCCGGCCCGGCCGGGATCAGCTCGAATTTCTGCGCCTCGCCATCCGCCGCGTCGTTATAGCCGCCGGACATCAGTCCTTCATATTTCTCAGGCAGCGGCATGCGGAATGTCGAATGCTCCATGCCAAGCGGCGTAAAAATATGATTGTCGATATAATCGTCAAAGGACTCGCCGGACACGCGCTGGACGATGTAACCGGCAAGCGCCGTCGCATAGTTCGAATAGGCCGGCGTTTGCCCTGGCGGGAAGATGCGCGCCGGGATGGAAGACTTCACATAGTCTTCGAGCGACATCAGCTTTTCCGGATCTTCAAAGATCAGGTTCTTGATCGCCTCTTCGAAACCCGCCGTATGGGTCATCAAATGACGAACGGTGATGGGCGCGCCGAAGGCATCGGGAATTTTGAAGTCGAGATAGGCGTTCACATCTTCATCGAGATCGATCTCGCCCTTTTCCACCAGTTGCATCACGGCGGTCCAGGTAAAGAGCTTCGAAATCGATCCCGGGCGGAACATGGTGGTCGCCGGATCGACGGGCTTGCGGGTTTCAAGATCGGCGTAACCGAAGCCGCGGCCGGTCAGGATTTCTCCGTCCTTGACCACCATGACGACGGCGCCGACGACTTGGTTTTCGTTCAGCGCATAGGGCATGAAGCCGTCGAGCCAGGCGTCGACATCCGCCTTGGTCAGCGCGTGCACGCCGTCTTCCGCAGGGGTGACGTCGGGCGCGGCGGGCGCCGCCTCTTCTACGGCGATGTCTTCCGTTATGGGATCATCGGGGACGACAGGATCCACCTGCGCCTGCGCCGAAGCGGGGAGCAAGAGCGCGGCGGCCAATAAGGCCGCTTTCGCATTACGTGCGAGTGCTGTTAACGACATGGTGCCTCCAGACAACTGAATTGAACAGGGATGGTCATGAGCTCGCGCCTCCGAGCAGGGTGAAAATGCCGACGCCGACAAAATTGCCGAGCACATAGCCGAGAATGCCGGTGAGCACCCCCGGCGCGACGAGATTGCGCCATTTCAACACGATCGCGATCGCCGCCGCGATCGGCGGCCCGGCGACGCAGGCGAGCGACGCGACGACAAGCTCGGCGTAATTCAGTTTAAAGAGCGCCCCGGCGGCGACCAGAAACACAAGATGCGTCACGAAGATGACCGCGACCATGACAAAGAGGCCGGGTGCGGCGTTCAGCATGGCGTTGATGTCCGCGCCCGCGCCGATGATCGCAAAAAAGAGATACATGAAGATCATGGCGACGATATCTTCGCCGCGCAGTTTTGCGGCGAACCGCCGGCCGAATGTCGCGACCGCAGCCATCAGCGTCGTAATGAACAAGAGGCTGTAATTGGCGAGGCCGAGCGCGCGGGCCAGCCATTCGCTGACCGCGACCACGACCGCGGCGACGGCAAGCGAGGTCAAGAGATTGGCCAATTGCAGCGGTTCGGGCTGAGCGCCTTCCGCCGTATCGGGCTCGCCCCAGATCGATTCCACGCGCCAGGGAAAGGCGCGGTGCAGCAGGGCCCAGGCCGCCGCCAGGTTCATCATGATTATGAAACCGACGCCGAGAATATTGTCGATGGCGAGCGCTGCGGCAAGCTCTGATGCGTTGTCGAGACGCACGGCTTCGGCGACGGCGACGAAGTTCAACGATCCGCCGGTGTATGTCGCGCTGAAAACCCCGGCGAGCTTGGCTTCATCGGGACCGAGATCGAGAAACAGCGCGGCGATCACGGCGCCGACCGCCGTCCCGGCCATGCCGGCGAGAAACGCGATGAGAACGCGGCCCCCTTCCCGGAAGACCTTGATGAGATCCGCCTTGATCAGGAACAGCGCAATCGCCAGCGGCACGAGATAGGACCAGATGGCGCCGTAGACCGGCGCGCTGCGCGGAATGATTCCGAAATGCGACGCCGCAATCGCCGCGATCAGGATCAGTCCGACGCCGGAAATGCGTTTACCGAAGGCCGTGCCCTCGAGCGCCGCCGCCAGCGCCGACAAGGTCAGCAGAATGGCGAGGAGGCCGAAGATGTTGTCGGCCGCTATCACGCGCGCCCGCCAGCCGCCGGCGACGGCCCGCCCTTTTCAGCCGGAAAAATCAAAAGCGGCTTCATTCAACACAGCCCCAAAACCCCGTCTGCGGCGCCGAAACGATCGCGCCGTCATAAGACATCCGGTTCGCATAATCGGACTTTAGCGCCAAAGGCCCGTCGAGATCGACGAAATCGCACAGCTGGGCGATAACGAAAGCCGGCGCCATGGAAAGCGAGGTGCCGACCATATTGCCGACCATGAGGCGTTTGCCCGCCTCTTTCGCCTCTTTCGCCAGCGCCAGCGCTTCTGTGAGGCCGCCCGTTTTGTCGAGCTTGATATTGATCATGTCATAGCGCTCGAGCGCCGCCGGCAATTCGCCGCGATGAAGGCAGCTTTCATCGGCGCAGAGCGGAATCGGCGAATGATAGCCTTCAAGCTCCTCATCCCGTCCGCGCGGCAAGGGCTGTTCGATCATGGCGACGCCGAGTTCGGCCAGGGGCTCCGTGACTTCTTTCAGCTGTTCGAACGTAAAGCCCTGATTTGCGTCGATCACCAGCGTCGCGTCGGGACGCGCTGCGCGGATCGCCGCCACGCGCTCCACGGGCGCCTCGCCGTCGAGTTTGACTTTCAACACCGGATAGCCTTTGGCCCGTGCGGCGTTTTCCGCCATCTCGCCGGGCGTTTCCTGAATGCCGATGGTGAAAACGGTGCGCTGCGGCTTCGGCGCGACGCCCGTCATTTCCCAGACGGACTGCCCGTTGCGTTTCGCCGTCAGATCCCAGAGCGCGCAATCGACGGCGTTGCGCGCGCCGCCGGCCGGAAACAAAGTCTGCACGTCTTCCAGCGAGATCCCGCGTTCAATATCGGCGCGCGCCGCCTCGACCTGCTCGAGCAGAAGATCGGCGTTTTCATTAAGATAATAAGCGCCGAGGCCTTCGCCGCGGCCGGCATGCCCGTCCACGACAAGTTCGACGACGATCGCATCGGCGCTGTTGAAGACATGGCCGGTGATCCGGAACGGCGCCTTCATGGGCCAGGACGTCTTGTGAACATTCAATTGAAGGCTCATTCGCCCTGCTCCGTTTCAAGCCGATCGATGAAAGGTCCGACGCCGTCGCGGATCGGATCCGCCACGGGAAGACCGGTTTCTTCGGCATACTGATCGTAAAGTTTCGCGCGTTCGCTTTCCGAAAGGCTGCTCGTATTGAGCGACACGCCGACAAAGCGCGCGTTTTTGTTGACGCGCCGCGCCAAGGCCAGACACAATTCGATGTTTTCTCTCGGCGGCACAAGCGAAAATCTTTGCGGGCTTTCCATACCCAAAAGAAACTCGCGCGTCGGATCGTGACACAACACAAGCGCGTCTGGCTGCGAGCCGTGTAGAAGACCGAGACTGACGCCGGCGAAGCTCGGATGGAAAAGCGAGCCCTGCCCTTCGATGACGTCCCAATGGTTTGCCGGCGCAGACGGTGAGAGCATTTCCGCCGCGCCGGACAGGAAATCCGCCACGACGGAGTCGATGGCGATTCCCGATCCGGCGATCATGATTCCTGTTTGCCCGGTGGCGCGGAAATCAGCCGCCCAGCCGCGCGCCCGCATCTCTTTCTCAATCGAGAGAGCGGTGTATTTCTTGCCGACGGCGCAATCGCTGCCGACCGTCAACAGGCGTTTGCCGGACCGTTTCTCGCCGGTCCCCACGGGAATGTTTTTCGGCGGCGTCCTCACATCGATGAGCCGCACGCCAGACTGGCGCGCCGCGGCCGCGATTTCCGGAAAGCTCGAAAGGCGCGCATGCATGCCGGAGACGATGTCGAGCCCGGCCCGCGCCGCGGCGGCGAGATCGGCGATCCAGGCCGCCGAGATAGACCCGCCCGACGGCGCGACGCCGATCAACAGCGATTTGACGCCCGCCTCCGCCGCATCATCGATGCACATCTCGCGAATGCCGCCATCGACGCGGCAGCCAGGCGCGCGCATCTGCCCCGCGCATTGTTCACGCCGCCATTGAATAAGGCCGAGACCTGTCTTGGCGTGCGCGGCGTCCGCAACATCGCCGAAATAGATAAGATAAGGCGCGCGCAGCTTGATCGGCGCCGCGGTCTCTTCGAACGATTGGGGATCGGGCTCATGCGCCCAGCTCTGACTAGCGAGATTCACTCACCGCCTCCGCAAGGTTAGGTTTGGTTGCAGCAATTTTGTAAACGCCGACGGTCAGGAGCGGCGCGACGACAACGACGATAAAAGCGTAAGACAAAGCGCCGTAGCCCTTGGCGATGAGGTCGATGAGGCCGACGGCGCGTGCGAGATAGACCGCTGCGCCCAACATGACCGCCGCTATGCCGAGACGCGCCCAATGAGGAAAGCCGAGATTCTTTTCAGCGAGCGCCGAGGCGACGCGCTGATTGACGGCGTGCACGATGCCGGTCCCGGTCTCCACAAATGTGCCGAAAAGAACGATCTGAAAAACAACAAGGAACCAGACCGAGTTGAGCGCCTGAAGCACGGAAAGAACCGGCACGGGCTCCGTCTGAATGGCCGGATATTGTGAGAGCAGCGCGAGAAAGACGAACCCGGCCGGGATAATTCCGGCGGCGCCCGCGGCAAATCCCGAAATCAGGGCTTCCTTGCGCGTTTTGAGATAAGGCAGGACGAACAGCACGGCGCCGAGCGCAATCAGGTTGTAGGCGGCGTAGCGCACGCCGTCGACGGCCCAGGCGCCGCTCGCCTCGCCTTCGCCAAGCGCGTCCGTAATGGCGCCGCCAAAACGCGACGCCACCCAGAAAAAGAAAACGCCGTAAACAGCGTACAGCACGAAGGACCACGCTGTCAGGGCGCGTTCGATCACCTTGCCGCCGAAAAAGGCGAGCGCGCCGACAGCGCCGAGAAGAAACAAGACGCCGACGACCGGCGGCGCGCCGAGCCCCTCGGATACCATTTCGCCCGCCGCGGAGCCGAGCACCGAAAGGACAAGCAGCGCGATAAGCAAATAAAGAACCTCAAAAACGCGCCAGAAAGGACCGATCAACGCGCTGAAAAAGGTGCGGTAATCGTATCCTTTGCTTAGCCGTGCGAATTCGAAGGCGACGGACAGCATCAGCCCCCAGGCAAGCGCCGTCACGGCAAGCCCGAAAAGCCCGCCAAGGGGCCCGTGAGACAGAAAGAATTGCGCAATCTCACGGCCGGTGCCGTAGCCGCCGCCGATGATCACGGACTGAAACACAAGCCCCGGCAACAGATATGTCTGGAAAAATCTGCTCATTAAAACCCTGTTCGCCCATATCCGTGCGCATGCCGGTTCGGCGGCCCGCCGCAAAATACGCGCGGCGGACCGTCAGGGCTTAAAATTCAGCCGTCAGCATCGCGCCGATCGTACGCGGCCGGATGACGCCCGCGGTGACGACGCCCGGCGGAAGGTCCGTGCTGGGATTGCCGCCGGAGGTCAGCCCTCTTTCATTGGTGACGTTCCGGGCGAACAGTTCAACCGAAAAACGCTCGAAGATTAGGCCGGACCTGAGGTCTAGGGCGCCATAGGAAGGAAATTCGCTGCGTCCGTCAGGCGAGAAGTTGGAGAACTGGCTCGACTGATAACGGAACGTCCCGCCGGCGTAGCCTGTAACCTCATTCGTCAGGGGCCGCTCGTAATCGCCGCTGATGCTGAAGGAGTATTTCGGCGTGAAGGGCAGTTTGTCGCCGTCGAGACCGCCGACGAGAATGGGATCGGTGTCCGTCGTCAGTTCGGAGTCCGTAATCGCGCCGTTCACGACGACGTTCAATCCATCGACCGGGCGCAGCGTGACCGTGGCCTCCCCGCCGACGCTCTTCGCGCCGCCCGTATTGGTGTTGACGCCGAAGCCGTTGACCACGGTGTAAAGCTGGACGTCGCTCCAATCCAGATAGAATGCCGAAAGATCGATCCCCAGCGCATTGTCGGCGGTTTGCGCTTTCACGCCGCCTTCATAACTCAAAATCGTATCGGACTGGAACGTGAAAGGCGTTCCCGCCGGCGCTGTCGGCGGCAAGACGTTCGGTCCGCCTGGACGGAAGCCTTTCGCCACCCGCGCATAGACCGCCGCATAATCGCTCAGTTCAAAACGCGGCGCCACGGACCAGGTGAAAACGCCTTCATCGGACGTAATCTCCGGGAAGACTTCAGGCGGCCCGACAAAAAGGCCCGGAAGGCCGTCGGTTTCCTGAAACGCTGATTGATCGTTGTGGCTGAAGCGGCCGCCCGCGGTCAGATCGAAGCGTTCGCCAAGATGCAGTGTCGCATTCGCGAAAGCCGCATATTCTTCATAGTCGGATTCGATGGCGAGATCGGCGAGCACGGGCACGCCCGGCGTCGGATTGACCGTGCCCGGATCGACAGCGGTGACGAGCTGATCGATCAGGCCGTCTTCATTGGTGTAGTAGCCGCCGATCATCCATTCAAACCGGTCGTTATCCTGCGAAGAGACCCGCACTTCCTGGGTGAACTTCCGGTAGTCGGTCTCTTGGTCCAGAACCAGCTCCAGCGGCGGCGCCATCAGGACCGCCGAGACGAGCCCGCCAAGCGAAAACGTCATGAAGTCATCGTGAATGGTCTGGTCGAAAGTGCTGTAGCTCGTCGAGGAGACGACATTCACAGCGCCGAGATCCCAATCGATCGTGCCATTATAAACGCGGTAAGCGGCCTTGTTCGTGGAATCTGCGAAGACCGAATTGGTCAGCCCGCCGCCGATCGGATCGAGCGTCGTCGCGTCAAGTTCGATCGAGTTCGATTCGTCTGTTTTGATATCCTGCAGAACGGCGCTCAAGCGGATCGACAGATTGTCCGTCGCGTTAAACAAAAGCGACGCGCGGCCGCCGTAAGATTCGGACGGGTTGATATCCTCTTTCACATCAGAGCCGTTGGCCCCGGTGGAATCGATGAAGCCGCCGCTTTTGCGGTAAAATCCGCTGCCGCGGAAAGCGAGCCGGTCGCTTAAAGGAACGTTCAACACGCCGGCGCCGGAATAGCCCACCTCGCCGTCTTTGACCGTTTCAACACCGGCGCGCACGCGCCCCTCGAATGCATCCGTGCTGGGCTTGGCGGTGACGAATTTCAGCGTGCCGCCCAGCGAATTGGCGCCGTAAAGCGTCCCCTGGGGGCCGCGCAGCACCTCGACCCGCTCCACATCGAAGGTGTCGAAGTCGCCGGCGAGAATGCCGGCGTTCACCAAGCCGGTGCTCGAGCCGAACGGCGTTTCATCCACATAAACCGCAACCGTCGACGCGACGCCGCCGGTGTTGACGCCGCGCATGATCAGCCGCCCTTCCCCGGGCGTGCTCTGATTGAGCTGCAGCCCCGGCACGAGGGCCAGGTAATCCTGAAAGTTGGTGGCGTTCAGCCGCTCCAGCGTTTCGCCGCCGACGACACTGACCGACAAGGGCACTTCCTGCAGCGTCTGCGTCCGCTTTTGCGCCGTCACCGTAATGACGTCGCGGTCTTCCCCGTCTTCCTGCGCATAGGCCGAAACGCTCAGCGCCGCGAAGGCCGCGCCCGCCAGCAGCACTGCTTTGTTGCGGTGATTCATATCCATCTCCTTTGCCCCTCCGGCGCGTCGCGCCCGCAGCCATTTTTTTAGCTGCCTTATTTTTTTATAAGGCATTTTTCTTTTCATGGATACCCGCTTTATCGATTTTCAAAGAGGTCTTTCCTATTGTTGCCGCCAGAACACATGAGAAGCCCGGAAAAGCCGGAGAACGCACGCATAAGGCGACCCCGATAGGCGGCGCGCCGCCATAAGAGGCAATGGAGAGGCCGATCCCGGCCGCCAATAGAGAAATGTCAGAGGACGGAAAGCGCGGAAATCTTATTCCGGCTGCGCCGGCAGACGCAGGTCCTGCGTATAAAGCTGATCGTGCAGAAAGATCGCGTCCAGCACCCGCTCCTCGCAGATTGCCAGAATTTTGTGGGTCTGCTCGCGGATCTCGTCCGCATGATCGTTTTTCACCGCTTCCAGCAATTCGCGCTGATGCTCCCAAGTAAAGGGCAGAATGCGTTTCATCTTCACATAGAGCCAGTAGATGCGCATGGTGGTGTCTTCGAGCTGGCTGATCCAATGCATTAACAGCGGGTATTTCAGCTGCTGCGCCACATAGAGATTAAAGCGCTTATTGGCCTTTAAAAGCTTCAACGCCGTGCGGTCGTCCGTGATCGGCCCTTTGAAGGAGATGGCGTCGTTCAGCTTGACGAACTTGTCATAGTCCACCTGCGCTGCGGCCATGGCGAAAATATTCGGCTGCAACATTTTGCGCATGGCGAAGTTCTGTTTCACGTCGAGCAAAGTGAGCGGCGCGACGCGCGTCACCCGCGGCGAGATGGACACGAGAAACTGCTGCGCGGTCAGCTGCTCCATGATGTTGCGCGCCGTGGTGCGGCTGATGTCGAACATCTCCGTCAGGATGTTTTCGGAAACTTTCTGGCTCGGCGCGAGCCGCTGCGTGACAATGGCGTCCATGATTTCCTCATAGACCACCCCGCTGTCCGATCCGTTCTGCATCTTTTTCATCGTTTTCGTCTAAGCCTTTAGATTTTCAGCGAAAATTGACGGATTTCCATGGTTTAGTCCAGAAAAATGAATTTTTGGACGCCTTATTTTAAATTACGGCTGTTAAATTATATTCAATAGGGTAAGCTTTCGCCCGATGGGGGACATTTTGGGGATAAAAGCATGACGAAATCCGCCCTGTCGCGACGCAGCGTTCTTAAAACCGCGTCAGCAGCCATCGCCGCGCCCATGATCAATATCGGGGCCTACAGTCTCGGCGCCGCAAGCGAGCGGGTTTATTCCGCCAAGGTGATCGACCTCGTCAATCGCAGCCTTGTCATCGACATGCTGTCCGTGCTTGCCAATCTCGGCCAGGCCATGACGGCGGTATTCAGCGACAATCCCAAACTCCTCGACCCCTACGCCATCACTGACGAACAGATCGAAAAGATCCGCGCAAGCGGCGTCAATATCTATCATCCGGCTGTCGGGCTTGGCGGCTATGAAGAAGGGCTTGAATTCGTCGCGCGGCTCAACGCCTACGCCGACGAAAGGCCGGACGTCTTCCGGCGCATCACCAGCATCGCCGATATGGAAGAAGCCTGGAAAAACGGCAAGATCGGCTATATTGTCGGCATACAGAACGCTGAACATTTCAATACGCCTGACGACGTCAATGTGTTTTATCATCTCGGCCAGCGCGTCAGCCAGCTCACGTACAACAAGCAAAATCTGATCGGCGCCGGATCGACGGACCGGGTTGACGGCGGCGTCAGCGATTTCGGCGCGGCGATTATCGCCCGCATGAACGAACTCGGCATGGCGGTCGATGTCTCCCATTGCGGCGACCAGACGACGCTTGACTCCTTCGACATTTCCACCGCGCCGGTGCTCATCACTCATTCCAACGTCCGCAAGCTGGCCGGCGGCCATGTTCGCTGCAAAACGGATGAAGCCATCCGGAAAATGGCGAAATCCGGCGGCGTCATGGGCATAAGCGGCGTGCGCAATTTCGTGCGCGATAAAGAGCCGACCACCATCGAGCACATGCTCGATCATTTCGACTATGTGGCGAAAATGGTCGGCGTCGAACATCTGGGCGTCGGCTCCGATATGGATCCGGACGGCTATGACGATATTCCCGAACCCGGCTACAGCGCGCTCAAGAACAGCTACAAGGGCGCATACAAGTTTCGCGGCAAGATCGACACGGACGGTTTCGATCATCCCAAAAAAATCTACGATCTTACAGAAGGGCTGATCCGCCGGGGCTATTCCGACGCCGACATCGAACTCATTCTCGGCGGCAACTTCAAACGCGCTCTTGGCGACATCTGGAAATCGTAAACCCGCATAATCTGAACCCTTCGGGAGAAAACACATGAGCTTACGCCGCCTTCTTGTCTCCGCCGCCGCCAGCCTCGCTTTCGCAGGCGCCGCCGCAGCAGCGGACATCACGCCGGAACAGATCGACGCCTACACCAAAGAAGCCATTGACGCCTTCAAAAACACCGGCCTCGCGATCACGGTGGTAACGAGCGACTCCGTCATCTTTCAGGAAACTTACGGCGTGCGCGACGTGCGCAAGCCCGAAGAGAAAGTCAACGAAGACACGCTCTTTCCCTTCGCCTCCATCGGCAAGGCGTTCACCACCGCAGCGCTCGCCATGGCCGTCGATGAAGGAAAACTCGACTGGGATGATCCGGTCCGCAAATACATTCCCGAATTCGAGATGTCCGATCCTTACATCACGGCGGAGTTTTCCGTTCGCGATCTTGTCACGCACCGGTCCGGCCTGCCGCTCGGCGCCGGCGATTTGCTCGTCTTCCCCGACGCCAATCCGGATGTTTCGGATATTCTCGCCGCCCTCAAGAACATCCCCCCGGCGACAAGCTTCCGGTCGGAATTCGCCTATGACAACCTCTTGTATGTCATCGCCGGCGAAGTTCTCTCCCGCATAGAAGGCAAGCCCTGGCATGAAGTCATCGAGACGCGCATCTTCAAACCGCTGAAGATGAAGTCCTGCAAAGCGCTTCCCTCCGAAAGCGCAGCGGCGAAGAACACCATCACCCAGCATTTAAGAGAACCGGGGAGCTGGGAAGGCGAGCCCATCGACCCGCGTTACATCATGGGCGACAGCACCGCGCCGGCGGGCGGCATCAGCTGCTCCATCAAGGACCTCGCGAAATGGGCGCAGTTCTGGCTCAACGATGCAACGACGCCCTCAGGCAAGAAACTCATCTCCGAAGCGCAGGTGAAAGAACTATGGACCGGCGTGACGCCCACCGGCGTCAGCCCCATGCTGGCCGAACTCGGAGACACGCATTTTTCCATTTACGGCCTCGGCTGGAGCCTGCGCGATTTCCACGGCAAGCTGCTTGTCAGCCATAGCGGCGGACTGTTGGGCGCCGTTTCCTATTTCGGCATTCTTCCCGAAGAAGACATTGCGGTCTTCCTGACCAGCAACGATTTCGCCATCGCCACAAGTTTTCTGGCGCTTCAGATTCTCGACGACGCTGCCGGCGCGGATTCGGACTGGCTCGGCAGCGGCATCGAATTTTACAACGCCTATCAGGCGTCCGCCGCAAAGGACCAGGGAAAGGGCGAAGATGCGCCGGAGGATGTCGCGATCGATCCCGTGCGCCCTCTCGCCGATTATGTGGGGACTTATGTCGATCCCTGGTACGGCCCCGTCTCCATCGAAATCCGCGACGGCGCCCTCTTCATCGACATGAGCCGCTCGGAAGCGCTCGACGCGCCGCTCATTCCCGTAGAGCCCGATAAATTCGTCGCCCGCTGGCCCGACCGCAAGCTGAACGCCGATGCTTATGTCATGTTCTCCGCGGAGGACGGCGAGGTCACGGGCATGACCATGAAGGCCGTCTCCGAAACGACGGATTTCTCCTTCGACTTTCACGACCTGAATTTCACGCGCGAAGACTAAATCTCCCCCGCCCCTTTCGGGGGCAGGCCCGCCGGGTTCCGGCCCGGCGGGCTTTTTCTTGCCCCGCCCGCGCCCGGACGTTATATAGCCCATCTATATAGCGTCCGGACCGGCGATGGAATCCCTTGAATTAGAAGCACTTATGACGGTCCAACGAGGCCGGGGCGGCCGCGGCGCCCGCATGGGCGCGGACCGGCTGCGCCTGCTGGCGGCCGTGCGCGATCACGGCTCGATCTCCGCCGCCGCCCGCGCCGTAGGACTTTCCTACAAGGCGGCCTGGGACGGCGTGAACGCCATGAACAACCTCTTCGGCGCGCCCCTCGTCGCGGGCCAGACCGGCGGCAAAAACGGCGGCGGCGCGTCGCTCACCCAGGCCGGCGAAGACGTGCTGTCGGCTTTTTCGAGCGTCGAGGCGGAGCTCGCGCGCTTCGCCGCCCGTCTCGAAAAGCGCCTCAGCGAATCCTCCACACAAATCTCGCCCGCCTCTTTCCGGAGCCTGATGATGAAGACAAGCGCGCGCAACATGTTCCGCTGCACGGTGGAAAAGATCGTTGACGGCGCGGTGAATTCCGAAGTGTTGCTCGACCTGACGGACGGCCAGCGTCTCGCCGCCATCGTCACGAGGCAGAGCGTCGCCGATCTCGGTCTTGAAGAAGGCGCGGAATGTTTCGCGCTCATCAAATCGTCTTTTGTCATTCTCGCGCCGGAAGACGGGCTTTCCAAAACCTCCGCCAGAAACCGTCTGTGCGGAACCGTCATCGCCCATGACGACGGCGCCGTGAACAGCGAGATCACGCTCGATCTCGGCGGCGGCAAAACGCTCGCAGCCATCATCACCAAAGACAGCGCCGATGCGCTCGGCCTCAAGCCCGGCGAGCGCGCCTGCGCCCTGATCAAGGCGAGCCAAGTGATCCTCGCGGTCGAGTAAGCAGCTATGGACGTCTTCTCTTTCATAAAACACGCGGCGGCGGCAGCGCTTGCGCTTGCTTCATGTGTCGGCGGAGCCCATGCCGGCGAAGCGAAAATCGCCGTCGCCGCCAATTTCACGCAAGCGGCGAAAGAGATCGGCGAAGCCTTTGAAAAAGAAACCGGCCATGAAGCGGTCTTCAGTTTCGGCGCCACGGGTCAGCTCTATGCGCAGATTTCCCAAGGCGCGCCTTTCGACGTCCTCCTCGCCGCCGATCAGGCGCGCCCTGAAAAAGCCGTCGCGGAAGGTTTCGCTGTAGCGGGCAGCCGTTTCACTTACGCCGTCGGCAAGATCGTTCTCTACAGCACGGACAAATTCCTCGTGACGGGCGATAAAACGCTTCGCTCCGGCGGTTTCCATAATATCGCCATCGCCAATCCGGTCACGGCGCCCTATGGCGCGACGGCGGTCGATGTAATGAAAGCGCTCGGCGTTTATGAGGCGCTCCGAACTAAATTGGTGCGGGGCGGCAATATCGCGCAAACCTATCAGTTCGTCGCCACCGGCGCCGCCGAACTCGGTTTCGTCGCTCTCTCGCAAATCGCCACGCATGGTAAAGGCTCGCGCTGGACCGTGCCGGAAGACCTTTATTCCCCCATCGCGCAGGACGCGGTTCTTCTCCGCCACGGCGAAGGCAACGAAGCGGCTGAAGCTTTCATCACCTTCCTGAAAGGCGCGAAAGCACACGCAATCATAGAACGCTACGGTTATGGCGCGCCGACCGAAAAACACGAGTGACCCATGAGTGAATTCGCAGAATTATGGCCGCCCGTCCGCCTGACCCTGCTGCTCGCCAGCGTCACGACTGTATTTCTGATGATCGTCGGCACGCCGCTCGCCTGGTGGCTGGCGCGATCGCGCAACGGATGGAAAGAAGCGGTGGCGGCCGTTGTCGCTCTGCCGCTTGTCCTGCCGCCCACGGTGCTCGGCTTTTATCTTCTGATCGCCCTGGGGCCGAACGGGCCCGGCGGCGCCGTCGCCGGTCTTTTCGGCGGGCGTTCCCTCGCCTTTACGTTCGAAGGCCTCGTCATCGGCTCGGTGATCTATTCCCTGCCCTTCGTGGTGCAGCCCTTGCGTAATGCGTTCGAAAGTTTCGGCGAACGCCCGCTCGAGGCGGCGGCCACCTTGCGCGCCTCGCCCTGGGACGCGTTCTGGTCCGTGGCGGTTCCTTTGGCACGGCCCGGCTTCATCACCGGCGCCGTGCTCGGCTTTGCGCATACGGTGGGCGAGTTCGGCGTTGTCCTGATGATCGGCGGCAATATTCCGGGCGAGACCAAAGTCATCTCCGTTGCGATCTACGATTATGTGGAGACGCTGCAATGGGGCCACGCGCACGCCCTCACCATCGGGATGCTCATCTTTTCCTTCGCCGTCATTTTCACAACCATGCTCGTCAACAGGCGCTTCGCGCGGGTGACGCCATGACGATCAATGCGGCGTTCAAGGGAAATCTGGGCGATTTCACACTCGACGCGGCGTTCGAGATTCTGGCGAAAGGCGTTGCGGGTCTGTTCGGCCCCTCGGGCGGCGGCAAGACGACGATCCTGCGCTGCATCGCAGGCCTTGAACGCTTCTCCGGCAACTTATCCGTCAACGGCGAAGTCTGGCAGGACGATGCGGCCAAGCTTTTCAGAAAACCCCATCAGCGCGCGGTCGGCTATGTGTTTCAGGAGGCGAGCCTTTTCCCGCATCTTTCCGTACGCCGCAATCTCCTGTTCGGCGCCGAGCGCGGGAACAAAACCGGCGCCGGCGAAACGTTCAAGCTCGACGATCTTGTCGATCTATTAGGACTCTCCGCCCTTATGGACCGCGCCCCGGCGGCGCTTTCCGGCGGCGAGCGCCAGCGCGTCGCCATGGGGCGCGCCCTGATGTCGAGCCCACGCCTTCTCCTTCTCGACGAACCGTTGTCAGCGCTCGACCGCCAGACGAAAGAAGAGCTTTTTCCTTATCTCGAAGACTTGCATGAGGCGCTCTCTATTCCGAGCCTTTATGTGAGTCACGACATGAGCGAGCTCGAACGTCTTGCCGATACGCTTGTGCTCATCGACAAAGGGCGCGTCATCGCCAGCGGGCCCTTGCATGACTTACAGGCCGATCCCGCCCTGCCCCTGATGAGCGCGCCGGAGGCCGCTGTCGCGCTGACGGGCCGCACGAACGAAATCGACAAGACATACGGCCTTGTCACGCTCGCCGTTAACGGCGGAACGCTGATCGTTCCTTCTCGGCAAGCAAGGCTTGGCGAAGAACGCCGCCTCAGCATCAAGGCCTCGGATGTGAGTTTCACGCGCGCGGCGCCCCAGGAGACATCGATCCTCAACTGCCTGCCCGTCAAAATCCTGTCGGCCAATGTTCAGGAAAGAGATCCAACCCATGTGAACATTGTCGCCGCGCTGGGAGAAAACGGCGAAGGCGCGCGCATCGTCGGGCGGATTACACGCAAATCGCAGGAAAAGCTCGGGCTAACGGAAGGCGCCAACGCCTATGCTCAGATCAAGAGCATCGCGCTGGCGCCCTAAACCGCCTCAATAGTTAGACAGCAAAGCGGCGCTCGGCTGATCCAGCGGCAAGCCTTCTTTCTGAAGCTCAAGCTCAACCGCGCGAATACGGCGTTGCTCCCCGATGAGATAGGCGTGAATGGCGTCCGCGTCTTCTTCCATGAGAAGGTCGCCCCAGGACGGCATGCCGTTCTGAACCAGCAGGCCTTCCAGCAGAATATCGTTGAAGATTTCGTGGGTGTAAGGCTGCATCCGCCGGAGGTCCGGCGAGATCGACCGGTGCTGGTTGGAATGACAAATGGCGCAATTGTCGAAAAACAGTGCGCGGCCATGGGCGATCGTCTCCGGCGAAGCGTCGGCGAACAGATCTTCCGGCGCCGCCGGCGCGGGCTCCAGCGGCGGCAGCTTGTCGGGCTTCGGCGTCTCGCCGCCGCCGAGCTTGAAAACGAGAATGCGCCCGTCATTGCGGCGTTCATATGCGGCGCCGTAACGCGGCACGTAAGGCCAGCCGCCGCCGCCCCAGCCGGCCATGACGGCGACATATTGAACGCCGTCGACTTCGTAAGTCATTGGCGCGGCGATGATCGACGCGCCTGTGTCGATGGATTTCAAAAGATCGCCGCTTTCCGCGTCATAAACATTGAAAAAGCCGCGCACGTCCCCGGCGAAGACGAGCCCCGACGCCGTCGTCAACACGCCGGAACGGTCCTGCCAGCCGGCGTAAGGCGCGGCCCAGACGGTTTCGCCCGTTAACGGATCGATCGCGCGAAGCTCCGATTTGTCGAGGCCTTCTTCTACGCGGCTCCATTCGGGAAGCGCTTTCACCGCCTCCTGCACGAAAGACGGCAGGCCCGGCAGCACGGCCGGCAGGTCGGGCGTGAAAATGAGCGAGGCGTCGCTGTTGATGCCCTTTTCTTTGTAGGGCTTTTGCCCGGGGGTCATCATCATCAGATTGCCCATTTCGAGCACAGCGCCGTAATAAAGTCCCGTCTGCGGATTATAAGAGAATGGATGCCAGTTGCTGGCGCCCGGCGTGCCCGGATAAATGATTTTCGGGCCCGTCGAATAGTCGGCGTTTTCAGGCGTCATGACAGGCCGGCCCGTCTCCGCATTAATGCCGGAAGTCCAGTTCTGGAAAACCAGCGCATTAGCGCGCAGGAGCTTCCCGTTGCGCCGGTCGATGACGTAGAGAAAGCCATTTTTCGGCGCATGCAGAAGCACCGGCGTTTCCTCGCCGTCGATCTCAAGCGTCGTCAGCGTCATCGGCCCCGTCGCCGTGAAATCCCAGCTATCGCCCGGCGTTTCCTGATAATGCCATTTCACCCGCCCCGTTTCCGGGTCGAGCGCGACAATGGAGGAAAGATAAAGATTGTCGCCGCCGGAGGGCGAGCGCTTTGCACGATGATAAGGCCCGCCATTGCCGACGCCGATATAAACCGCATCGAATTCCGGATCGTAATGAATGGCGTCCCAGACTGTCCCGCCGCCACCCACATCCCAGCGGCTTTCGGGATCCCAGGTCGTCACCGCCTCTTCAAGTTCCGGATTTTCCTGCGGGCCTGCCTCCGGATCATGCGGCACGGTGTAAAAGCGCCAGCGCGCTGCGCCGGTTTCAACGTCATAAGCGGTCACAAAGCCGCGCACGTCATATTCCGCGCCGCTATTGCCAATGAGAACGACATCGCCCGCCACTTCCGGCGCGCCTGTGCTCGACAGCCCCCGGCCCGAGCCGTCATGGGTGTCCGCCTGCCAGAGAATCTCTCCGGATTTGAAATCGAGCGCATAAAGGACGCCGTCGAGAGTCGCCACGAAGACCCGGCCGTCATCAACAGCAACGCCGCGATTGACCATATCGCAGCAGGCGACCCGGTTCGCCTGCATGTCGATCTCGGGGTCGAAGCGCCAGATTTCTTCGCCCGTCGCCGCGTCAAGCGCCACGGCGCGGCCCGCCGTGCTGCTCGTCACCAGAACGCCGTCGATCTCGACCGGCGTCGCCTCCTGCCCCCTGTTTGTGTAAAGCGGATAGTCCCAGGCAAGACCCAGCGATGAAACGTTCTCGGGCGTAATATCTTCAAGCCGGGAGAAATACGTGCCGCCGACATCGCCGCCCGCAAGCGGCCAGTCCCTTCCGGCGCCGACTTGCATCATGTCGCTGGTCGCCGTTTTTCTTTCCGGCGTAAGCGCTTGCGTTTCGGACTCGGACCCGCCGCAAGCCGGAAGCAGCATGAACACGGCGAAAAGGGGAAAGCATGTTTTTTTCATCACCGATCCCACGGGCTGGGCATTTTGTACGGAACGGTGATGAAATTCGCTTCGATCTGACGGATGGCGCCGTCTTCGATCTTGAAAAGTTCGAGGAGATAGAAGCTGTGCGGGCGGCGGAAAGGCGAGACGACTTTTGTTCCGTCTGTCAGTTCATAATCGCCAAGGCGTCCTGCATGATCGATAAACCCGCTGGCGAGAACCAGCCCCAGCTCTTCATCCACTAGCGGAAAGCGTCGCGCCCGGAGTTCATCGTCGTACAAATATTGACCGCGCTTAAACTGCGCTTCGCACCCTAGCGCCGCGATTGGGTAATTCACTTCTTTGGCAAACTCAGGATTATTTGTGGTCTGAACGCCATTCTCGACGCGATTGCAGTCGGGATGAAACTTCGTGAAGATCTCGCCATCATTGAGTTGCAGCGTATCGAAGTAGCCGTCAGCAATGCTGATCATGCGCTCGCGTTTTACCCGGTGTTCCGACGGCACGGTCTCGTTAAGGACCGGCTTGTCCCAAAACCGCTTGTTCGCGAAGATACCGAGGCCGCTGAACGAAATGCGCACGACAAGAGTCTCGACTTCGGAAACGCGCCCGTCTCTGTCGATCTTCAGGCGAAGCGAAAACGCCGATGTCTCGTTCGTCTCTTCGACAGCGCCGAAATAACCCACCTGGCCTGTTTTCACGTCAGCGAATCGCAACTGATAATCGCCAAGTCCTGTAATCGTGCCCCACAGGCCGTCACCGACATCCATCGCAACATTGTCCTCGGTGTTGCGCACAACGTCGGCCCAGGGAACCGCACTCGGATCACGCCGGCGCAGCGCGTCAAGATAGACATCGAGCGTCTTATAAAGCTCTTCGCGCGTATAGGCGGCGGGCGCAGCGTTGCGGATCGTCATGGCATTTCCTCTCTCCTTGATCTCATTGTCGCTTTTCGCTGACGCGCTGCAGACATTCGCAGCCAGCAGCACAGCAAAGAGCATGCGAGAAAGCGCATGTCGCATGAAATATCTCCTTTGTGGCAGCGCCGCTCGCACTTAGTTGAATTTGGACGGGCGCCCGTCGAGAAGAATGGTTTTCGTTTCGAGATAGGCGGCGAGGCCTTCCGCGCCGCCTTCCCGGCCGATGCCCGATTGCTTGAAGCCGCCGAAAGGCAGGTTGAAATCCGCCTTCATGCCGTTCTGCGCCACCCCGCCGGCGCGCACGCGCCGGGCGATTCTATAGGCGGCTTCATGATCGTGCGTCAGCACGGAACCGTTGAGACCGTAATTCGACTCATTGGCGATGCGCACGGCGTCCTCTTCGTCCTCGCACGGAATAAGACTCAAGACCGGGCCGAAAATCTCCTCCTGGGCGATGACGGAAGAATTATCCACATTGGCGAACAGCGTCGGTTCGATGAAATAGCCGCGGTTCATATGGCTCGGGCGCTGGCCGCCGGTGACGAGGTCCGCCGTCTCCTTCCCCTTTTCGATATAGCCTTCGACGCGGTCGCGCTGGCGGCCCATGGCGAGGGGGCCGAGCTGGGTTTCCGGATCGGTGCTGGGACCGATCTTGATTTTCTTCATCTCGCCGGCGATGGCGTCGGCCAGTTCGTCATGGCGCTTGCGCGGCACGATGGCCCGGCTCAGCATGGCGCAGACCTGGCCGCTGAACACCGTGATCGTCGAGGACAAAAGCTTGGCCGCCTCTTCGGTCGAATAATCGTCGCGCACAATGGCGGCGGACTTGCCGCCGAGCTCCAGCGTGCAGCGCGCGATGCGCTCGCCGCAGACGCTCGCGATGCGCTTGCCGGCGACCGTCGAGCCGGTGAAGCTCACCTTGTCGACGCCGTGATTGCAGACGAGATGGTCGGACGCGGCCCGGTCGCCGCAAACGAGATTGACGACGCCCGGCGGCAGGCCGATCTCCTCCGCCACTTCGGCGATGATGTAAGCGTCGAGCGGAGTTTCCGGCGACGGTTTCATGATCACCGTGCAGCCGGCGGAAAGCGCGGCCGCAACCTTGCTCAGCATGATGGTGTAAGGCGCGTTCCAGGGCGCGATGGCAGCGACGACGCCCACAGGCTCGCGCACGATCACCGCCGTATCCGCTTCGGACGACGGCGCATGCGTTTCAAACGCATAGCTTTCAGTCACCGACGCCATATGCGCCGCCGACGCCGTCCCGCCGCCGATAATGAAGGGCGCGATGGTCGACAAGGCGCCGACCTGCGCGGTCCAGGCCCTGGCAAGCTCCGGTTCGCGTTTTTTAAGCGCCTCGGCGAGCCGGTGAAGATATTTCGCTCTTTCCGCCGGCGGGGTCGCCGGCCAGGGCCCTTCGTCGAAGGCCTTGCGCGCGGCTTCGACTGCGCGGTCCATATCGGCCTCGACCGCTTCAGCGACGCGGCCGACCGGCTGCTCCGTATTCGGATCGATCAGCGTAATCGTCTTGTCGGTCGACGGGGAGGCCCAGGCGCCGCCGATGAAAATCTTGTCCGGATTGCGGATCGTCACGCCGTCGGGCAATAACATGTCAGACATTTAAAAGCTCCCATTCATCAAATACGTCCAGGCGCCGCCGGGCGCCGCGGAAAAGGGCGCATCATCCCTTTTTCTTCGCTTCGGCGTCCGCGAGCTCCGCCCAGTTGTCGAGCTGATCGTTCAAAAGGTTTACAAGACGCTGCAGCTCCCTCCGGTCTTTCTTGTTCAAAAGCGCAAAAAGACGCTCCGCCACCGATCTGAACTCAGGAAGCATGGCGTTGTATTGACGCCAGCCCTTGGCGCTGATCCGGAACGGTCGGCGGCGGCGATTGCCGGCGTCATCCACAAGTTCGAGCCAGCCTCTTTCGTGAAGATTGGAGAGCGCCCGGCTGACATTCATCGCCGGCATGGACATGAGCTGGGAGATTTCCTGACCGGTCAGCGTTCCTTCGCCGCTAAGGCAAACAAGCACTTTCATTTCATGACGGGTGAGGTCGTTCGGCTCGCTCACCTCGCCTTCCATCGGGATCGTAATCAGGCTTGAGCATTTCAAAATAGAGATCAAAAGCTGGATGTCGGATCCAAGGCTTGAAAGCGGTTTTACTTTTTCCGTCATGTCCGTCTGTTTCATCCCTCGCGCCCGCGCGGCTCGCCCGGCATTGCTGCGCCGCAACATTTCGCGCGCGCCCGTCTAGAAAAATGCACGCCGCAAACGAAAGCGCCAGTTCTCATTCAGGCGCCTTCCGTCCTGCGGCGCTAAAGTTTCATTGATCATCGCCTTTTTCAAGAAATAATACCAATTGGTACGCTCTGTGCACAATCGCTTCACCCTGCGCAAACAATTCGGGCCCCTGAAACGAAGCAGGGCGGGCCCCGCGTCTTTTCAAACGCAACGCCCGCCCCGATGGCGAAGTCAGTTAAGTCTCGCGTTTGCGCGCTTTATTCCAGCGGCACCGAGTTCACGACATGCGGCTGGGTGTATTCGTAAAGCCCTTCGAGACCGAGCTCGCCGCCCATGCCGGACTGTTTCGAACCGCGGAAAGGAATATTGGCGTCGATGGCGAGGTGCTGGTTGACCCAGACCGTGCCGGAATCGATACGCATGGCCACATCCATCGCGCGCTTGAGATCCTTGCCCCACACCGTGCCGGCGAGGCCGTATTCGGAATCATTGGCCCGTGCGATGACGTCATCGATGTCGTTATATTTCAGCACCGGCAACACAGGGCCGAACTGCTCTTCCTGCACGACTTTCGCATCTTCCGGAAGGTCGCGCACGACCGTCGGCGCGATGAAATAGCCTGGCCGGTCCAGCGCTTCCCCGCCGGCGATGACCTTGCCCTTTTCGCGGGCGTCGGCGAGGAACTCTTTCACCTTCTCATATTGCATCTTGTTCTGGACGGGCCCGACCTGCGCGCCCTGCTTCATGCCTTCATCGACCACGGTGTCCTTGGCGAGCTTGGCGAGTTCGTCGCAGAACTCGTCATACATGGCTTCGGGCACGTAAGCGCGCTTGATCGCCACGCAGATTTGCCCGGCGTTTTTCATGGCGCCTTCATAGACTTTCTGTGCAACCATTTTCGGATCGACGTCGTCCATTACGATGGCCGCGTCATTGCCGCCGAGCTCCAGCGTTACGCGCTTCACGCTTTCGGCCGCAGACTGCATGACTTTCTTGCCCGTGGCGGTCGAGCCGGTGAAGGCGACCTTGGCGATATCCGGATGGCTGGTCATCAACGGTCCGAGTTCGTTCTCGTCGCAGACGATGTTCAAGACGCCCGCCGGCAGGATTTCGTTGGCGAGTTCGCCGAAGAGAAGCGTCGTCAGCGGCGTCGTCGGCGCGGGCTTGGCGACCATGGTGTTGCCGGTGACGAGACACGGGCCCAGCTTGTTCATGAGCAGGATCAGCGGGAAGTTCCAGGGCGTGATCGAGGCGACGACGCCGAGCGGCGTTCTGTGCTCGATGACCTTGTTGCCGTCCTCGTCGCGCAGGGTGCGCTGCTCAAGCCGCATGCCGGCGAAAGCGCGCAGGGTGAAGATTGCGCCCATGACTTCATACATCGCCTGGTCGAGCGGCTTGCCCTGCTCCGCGGTCAAGAGACGCGCAAATTCATCCGCACGCGCCTCAAGCGCTTCGGAGAGCTTGCCCACCATCTCAGCGCGTTCGTCGACCGGCCTTTTCGACCAGTCCTTGAATGCGTCCTTCGCGGCTTTCACCGCCTGTTCGAGAAGATCCACGTCGGCCTTCGGGCATTTGGCGAAGGCGTCGCCCGTCGCCGGATTGACCACATCGAACTCAGATGCGCCGGGCACAAGCTTGCCGTTGATAAGCAGTTTATAGTCGTGCGTCATGGAACCTCCCACGGTGTTCATCGCCGGCGCCCTTGTGCGGGCGCGCGCAGGCATGTGATATTAACGGCCGTTATAAAGCCTAGCAATAGGACGCCTAAGAGGAAAGACGGCCTGCGCCGCCCGCCTTATAGGCGACTTTGCCAGTCCGGTCCTTCATGACTGAAAGTAGAAAACATGAAGACGAAAATTTGCGCCACTTTCCCGGCAGAAAACTGATCAAAAAAGCGCCCTATGAGCAAAACAACGACTGCGAAACCGCCTACCCGCGCCAGAGACGCCCATCCGCCCGAGCCGCTCGATGTCCTGCACCGGCTCCTCAAATTGGTCAACCGGCTGAACGCGCCTTTCTCGGAGCATCTGGAGAAGCGCTTTCGCGTCACCATGAACGAGTTTCGCGTGATCATGCTGATCGGCAGGCTGGGGACAGCGGCCTCCCATGAGATCGCCGATATGTCGGGCGTGACGACCATGAGCGTCAGCCGCGCCGTCACCTCGCTTGAGCGCAAGGGCTGGATCGCCTGCCGCGTCGACGATGAAAACCGCCGGCGCAAGATTCTCCGCCTCACCCGGGAGGGCGAAAAGCTCTATAAACAGATGCTGCCAACCGCCGACCGGGTGGCGACATATCTGTTCACCTCGCTGCGCCCTGAGGAAATACTGGCCTTCGACCATTATGTCGCAACGCTGACCGAAAGCCTTGAGGCGCGCGACGAAGAGGGGCGCTCGATCTTTCTTGAAGAAACGCGGCCGGACGCCTGACTGCGATCCTTCCCTGTCTCATTATGCTGCATTGCACGGCGATTTGCGCTTTTTCTTTTTAGGGACATCAATTTTCTTGCTTCCAAATACTACCTTTTGGTAGAAAATGGAAATCCGATAACTATAAAGGGCAGGAAGCGCACATGACGGGGTTCCCCAACACGCCTGATTTCACCGAGCTCAATACGCCGGTCCGCATTGAGCTTGAGGTTCAAAACCTGCCTGTAGAGGGCGAGATCCCGCCGGAGATCAACGGCGCCTTTTTCCGCGCCGTTCCCGACCCGGCCCATGTTCCCATGGTTGAAAACGACACCGGTCTTTCCGCCGACGGCATGGTCTCTCGTTTTCTGATCGAAGACGGCCATGTGGATTACGCCATCAAATATGTGAAGACGGCGCGCTACCTCGCCGAACAAAAAGCGCGCAAGGCGCTGTTCGGGCGTTACCGCAATCCTTTCACCGACAATCCGAGCGTCGAGGGCGTCGACCGCACCGTTTCGAACACCACGCCGGTCTGGCACGCCGGGCGCCTGTTCATGACCAAGGAGGATGGGCGCGCTTACGAGGTTAATCCGCATACGCTCGAAACCATCGGGTCATGGGATTATCACGGCGCGCTGAAGTCCCAGACCATGACCGCCCATGTGCGCGTCGACCCCGACACCGGCGAAATGTTCTTCTTCGGCTATGAGGCCGGCGGCCTGTGCAGCAAGGAACTTGCCTATTGCATCGCCGACAAGGACGGCAATCTCGTTTCCGAACAATGGTACGAGCTGCCCTATTGCGGCATGATGCACGATTTCGCCGTCACGGAGAAATACGCCATCTTCCCGCTGTTTCCGACAACGGCCGATCTCGAGCGCATCAAGGCGGGCGGGCCGCACTGGGCGCACGATCAGGACCTTGAATGCTGGATCGGGATCATGCCGCGCTATGGCGACGTTAAATCCATGCGCGGCTTCAAGGGACCGAAAGGCGTTTCGGTGTTTCACATCCTCAACGCCTTCGACGATGGCGGCGACCGCGTTTTCCTCGACCTCCATGCGACGGAAACCAACATGTTCCCCTTTATGCGCGAGGCGGCGGGGATCCATCGCGACAATTCGGAAATTCCCGGCGCGACCCAGCGCTGGACCTTCGATCTTTCAAAGGACGGCGAAGACTTCGAGATCGCCGATATCGGCCCGCCGGGCGATTTGCCGCGCATTCCCGACGCGCTGCATGGCCGTCCCTACACCCATGGCTGGTATCTCAGCATGAACCCGGAAGGCGGCCCGCCGCTGACCGGCGGCCCCGTGGGCACGGCCTTTAACGCGCTTTTGCGCATCGAACCGGAAACGGGCCGCCTCGACATGATGTCCCTGCCTTTCGAAAGCGCGATCAACGAGCCGGTGCATATTCCCGCCGACGACCCCGAACATGAAGGCTGGCTCGTCTGCGTCACCGACCGCAAGGTGGGCGACAATGACTATAAATCCGAGCTGTGGGTGATCGACGGCGGCAATATTTCCGCCGGACCTGTGGCCAAGGTTCCGATGCCCTGCCGCATGCGCCCGCAAGTGCATGGCTGGTGGGTTCCCATGGACGCGCTTGAAAAAGCGCATGCGGCCAAAGACTAAAAACCGGTCCCGCGGCTTTGTTCCGGCGGCGGGGCTTACTCCGCCGCCTCTTCATTGTTGCGGGTCAGATACTGAACGATGAGATCGAGGTCCTCATCGCTAACTTCGACGCGCGTCAGCGGCGGCATGGTGTTGAGGCCATTGCGCACTACCGTCTTGATATAATCTCCGGTCAAGTCCGTGCGATTGGCCAGCAGCGCCTGTTCGGGCCCCATGCGCCGCGCAAGCGTAATCGTGCCGGGCCCCAGCTCGATATGGCAATACTGACAGCGCGCCAGATAGACCGCTTCGGGGTCGCCGCTTCGGGCGCGTGTGAAAACGCCCCTCGCCTGTTCCGCAGCGGCGGCTTGCGACGAGACTTTCGTCAGCTCGGAATTGTCGCCAGCTTTGGCTTCTTCGGCGGGCGCCTCTTCCGGCGCCGGCCTGGCGGGCGCGGCGGCTTCCTGAACCTGTGTATCTTCTCCGGCCTCGGGTGCGGGCGCAGCTTCTTCCTTCCCGCCGCACCCCGCAAGCGCAAGCGCCGCAGCCGCAGCGAAACCGAAACGGGCGGCGAACAAAATCTTGCTCATTATTCCCTCCCCTCGCGCAGACGCGCCGGCCAGACGCCGCTCTTGCCGGGCGCGATCACGCCATTCGGATCGAGCGCGTCTTTCACCGTTTCATTAAGCCGCTTCAGCGCGTGATTGTTGTAATCGTAGGTGTCGGCGACCGGCTGCATGAAGTCGATATGGGTGCGGTATTCGCCATAGCCCTCTTCGCGAGCGTCCTTGATCATCTGGGTAAAGAGGTTGCGTGCGCGGCTCACCATATCCGCGTCGTCGCGGTTATAAAGGATCATGTTGACATTTGCGATGTGGCGATGACCCACCGTGAAGCTTGAATAGTAATCGAGCCCCGCCTCCTCGAAGCGCCGCTTGCGCCGGAGGAAGGCGTCATAGGCGAGCTCGCCCGACGGCGGCAGGATCGGCGAAAAGCCGATATGGCCGCCGCGTCCGCCCATCCAGTTGACGACGTTCAGGGGCAAAACCATGGGCACGCCCACGGCGATGCTGAATGGCTCGCGCGGCTGGCCCTTCTGCCAGTGGCGCCATTCGAGTTTTTTGCCGAGACGCGGCTCGAACGCCTCGTTGACGATTTTCTGCTTGGCTTCGACCACGCCGCCATCGCCGAAGAGCGATAGGTGGAAGGTCCACCAGCCTACATTATAGGTTTCCTGGATCTTCTCGGCGATCTCGTCGGGGATCGGCCCCTCGCCCTCATACCAGTCGGCGCGCGTCGTGAAGGCCGAGGCGTCGTGGAGATAATTGCCGAAGACCACATTATGCTCGATGATCCCGCGCAGGCGCAAATCCGCGAGAATGTCCATCGCCCATTTGATGTCTTCCATCTCCGGCAGGTTGACCTGCGCGTGGGCGGTCATTTCCGGCTCGGGCATCATCCACATATTGGCCTTGGTGACGACGCCCAAATTCGACTGGACGAACATCTGGTCCCAGCTCGGACCGAAACTGTAAGGGTAATGCGCCCAGGATTTGTTTCCTTCCATGGCGCCCATGCCGGTGCGCACGATCTCGCCCGTGGGCGTCACCACTTCGAGCCCGCAAAGCTTCGTCGTGTTGTCGCCGTAAGGCGTATAGCCGATGCCGCGCTCCAGCGCGTTGCCGATCACCGAACCCCAGCCATTGGCCGGCACCGACATCCACAAGGGGATGTCGTTATTGGTGAGATGTTCATGGAACTGATAAAAACCGACGCCGGGTTCGAGCGTGGCGTAGGCATAACGTTCGTCGACATCGAGGATCTGGTTCATCCGGGTCATGTCGAGAACCGCGCTGCCGGCGAGAACCGGCGACGCGCCGCCATAGCCGAGATTTTTTCCGCGCGCCACGGGCCAGACCGGAAGCTTGTGTTCATTGGCGAGACGCACGATCGCCTGCACTTCCTCGACGCTCGTCGGCGCCAGCGCGGCGGACGCCGCATGATCGAGGCCGTCGCCAAGCGCGTAAGGATCGATATAAGTGTTGCGGTCGAGCTCCGTGTCGAAAACCTTATCTTCGCCCAACTCGCGCTTCAGCGCATTGATGGCGCTGTCAAAACTCGCCGCATCAAGTCCCGGCGGAAAGATTCGGTCGGCCATATCCTGCTCCCGTTTTCGCGCGCGCGGCGATGGCGCCGCTCTTGCCGGCGCGTTTTACGCGTTTCGTCCCTGTTGCGCTCATCATAACGGTCGTTATAATTCGTGCAACCCGCGTTTGACGACGAGACCGAAAACAAATCATCTGCGGATCCGTCGGGAGGATTGAACCATGCTGACCATGAAACGCAGAGACATGTTGCTCGGCGCCGCCGCCGCCAGCGTCGTCCTGTCGGGCGGCGTCGCCGTCGCCGCAAACCGCGCCGGCTCTGACAAGCCCGTCATCACCGTTTACTCCGCTGACTTCCCCCGGGCGCAGGACCTGGCGCGTAAAAACGCAGGCCGCGCAAACCGGATCGAACCGCTGAAAGGCGACCTTATTGCTTTTTACAAAGCGCGCCTCGCCTCTCATCGCGGCGCCATAGAGGGTTATACGAGCTGGAGCGATTATCTGCTCCTGCGCGGGCTCGCCGAAGAACAGGGGCTGCGCCTTCGCGCCGAAACGCAATTGCCCGGCGCGTCCGGCAAATCCCTCTTTCATTGGGTTATGGCTTAATGGCGGACCTTCCAAACATTCCCCTTGAAGGCAGTTCCGGACCGGAATCGCCGAAACTCGAATTCGTCTTCGAGATCGAGATCAATTTCGCGCGTTACGACTCCATCCCCGACATGCCCAGCGGCGCCGGGCGCGGCTTCGTCTATATTGACAGCGGCGTCGTCAAAGGCCCGAAGCTGAACGGGATCGTTCTCCCCGGAAGCGGCGGCGACTGGGCGCAGTTCCGCCCTGACGACGTGCTGGCGAGCGATGCGCGCTACATGATCGAGGCCGAGGACGGAACGAAAATCCTGATGCACAATCGCGGCTTTCTCTGGGGCCGCGAGCCCGACACGTTGAAGCGCATGCAGGATTGGATGTTCCGCGATGGGCCGGAAGTGTCCTTCGAGGAATTTTACTTGCGGTCGTCGCCCATGTTCGAAACCGAAAAAGGCCCCCATGAATGGCTCATGCGCCATGTCTTTGTGGGCATCGGCCGGCGGCGCAAGGACGGCAACACCATCCGCTATTACGCGCTGCTGTGACGGCGCGCGCGCCGCAAAAAGATGAGGAAAACATTCATGGGCAAAATCGTCATCACCGGCGCTTCAGGCCAATATGGCCGCATGGCGACGGACAAGCTAATCGCCAAGGGGCATGCCGCTGACCTCATCCTGATCACGCGCACCCCGTCGAAACTCGCCGAGCGCGAAGCGGAAGGCTGCGATGTACGCTATGGCGATTTCGACAAGCCGGAGACGCTCGCCGACGCGGTCAAAGGCGCGGAGAAAATGCTGCTGATTTCCGGAACGCGCGTCGGCGCGCGCATCCCGCAACACAAAGCCGCGATTGGCGCGGCGGCCGCGAACGGCGTCAAACACATTATCTATACGAGCTTCGTCAATGTGGACGAGGCCAACCCCGCCATTGTCGCCATCGACCATCGCGAGACGGAAAACCTCGTCAAGGCGAGCGGGCTTGCCTGGACCTTCCTGCGCGACGCGCATTATGCGGACGCGATGATTTTGAACGCCGGACCCGGTTTCATTGCATCCGGCACATGGCTGACGAGCACCAAGGGCGGGCGCGAAGCCATGGTCTGGCGCGAGGACTGCGTCGACTGCGCCGTCGCCGTGCTGACGCAGGACGGTCACGAGAACAAGGCCTATCCCATCACCGGCCCGAACAGCGAGACTTTCGAAGAAGTCGCGGCCATGCTGAGCGAGGCCTGCGGCAAGGAGATCAAACTCGTCGAAACCGACGATGACGGCATGTATGCGCATTTCGACGCGCTCGGCATTCCGCGCGAGCCGGTGGATGACCAATCAGTGGCGGGCATTCCCTGGAACTCCGACGACATGGTGAGTTTCGAGCGCGCCATCCGCGAAGGCTATCTCGATATCTGCACCGATGATGTTGAGAAGCTGACCGGCCGCAAGGCGCGGTCTGTGCGCGAACTGATCGAGGCGAACGCCGAATTCCTGAAGCAGGTCGCGAAGGACAGCGCCGCCTAAGCGGGCTCGATCTCTTCGGCTTTTTTAACCCGCGCGCTCGCCATCACAATGGCGATGCAGATTAATACCGGCGCGCCGCAGACAAGAAGAAAGGGCTGAGGCGCAAAATCGCGCGCCACAAGCGCGCCGCCCGCTAAGGGCCCCGCAATGGCGCCGATACGCGCCACGGCGACAGCGAGCCCGATGGCCGATGAGAAAACGCTCTGCGGGTAAAAGGATGCGCTCGACGCCATGATGGCGAGGTGTGCGCCGGAAACCCCGCCGCCGATAACGAGCAGCAAGACGCTCCATAAAAACGCGCTTCCCGCCGCCGCGCCGGTTGCAAAAAAGGCGGCGATGACGAGGGCGTAGGCGATGGTGAACGCGTAAACGCGCCGCCCGCGATCAATGAACCAGGAGATGACGAGACCGCCTGCAAGTCCTCCGCCCTGAAAAAACGCCGTAAGTTGTGAGGCGGCGTCCGCCGAAAGACCGTCGGTAGTCAACAGATGCGGCAGCCAGCTTACGATCATATAAAGGATGAAAGCGTTGACCGTATAGAGCCCGACAAAGACCGCCGTTGCGGGAAGATAGCGCGGGCTTAAAGGGGCCAGGATGGAGCCGCGCGCCGCTGGCGCTGCTTCATTTTCGCTGGCGGGCGCCTGAGTCTTAGGGAGCGCCGCGAATAGCGCCGCCGCCAAAACCAGAATGAAGGCGCCGGCGGCGTGAAAAATCGCCAGCCAGCCGCCGAGCTTAACAAGCGCCGGCGTAATCAGCCCCGCCAGAATGGCGCCGATGGAAATGCCGGCTGAAATCACCGCAAGGCTCGTCGCCTTTCGTTCCGGCGGCGCCAGTTCCGCGGTGTAGGCGGTGATGTTCGGCAAGCACGCGCCGAGCGCCAGCCCGGTGAAAAACCGCCAGATGACGAATTCCGTGATTGAAGCAGAAAAGCCGGTTCCGATTGTCGCGGCCCCGATCAGCGCCAGCGATGAAACAATCAGCAGCCGCCGGCCGAAGCGGTCGCCAAGGGGGCCAATCAGCAATGCGCCAACGCCGAGCCCGAGCAGGACGGCGGAAAGCGCGGTGCTGAACGCCGACGGTTCGACGCCCATCGCCTCGACAAGATAAGGCAGAGCGAGCGGCATTGCCGCGAGATCGTAGCCGTCGATCATCATCACCATGAAGAACAGCGGCAAAATCAGTCGCGCCATGGCGTTCGCCCCTCCCTTTTACAAACAGCGCCTAAAGGGAGCCGTCATTGCGCGTCCCCGAAACCGGGTTCGGATAATGATAAGGCGGGATGAAAACTTCCGGCCAGGCTTCGTACTCTATGGTCGGGGGCACCCTTGAAGGAACGCAGGAGCTTGACGCCGCCCTTGTCCCAACCTTTATCATATTCGGAATAGAAGGTGATGAAGCCGTGCAGGCGTGCGATGCGCCAGACGCCGTCGACCTTCACATATTCGTTTTCATAGGTCGCCTCGCCCCAGCGCGCTTCGACCCCGAGCGTCGCGATCTGGATGAACGTGCGCCAGCGCCCTTTCGCCGTTCCCGCTTCGGCGTCGATGGTGATCACCGGCTGAAGCTGCATGTGGTTGAAGAGCACCCCGCGCTGATATTTCGGGAAATTGTTCATATAGTCGCGCACGCGGGCCTGGCCCTTATAAACACCGCGCCCGGCGATCTCGAGCGAACCGTCTTCCGCGAAAAGATCGGCGGCGTCGTTCCATTGCCCCTTGTCGACGTAATAACCGTAAGCGCGCTGGAGATTACAGATCGCGATGTAATCTTCCGAAACGGTCGCGCGTTTTTCCAGCGCGCTCATTTTCTCTTTCAGGCTTTCGACTTCGCGTTGCAGCGCAGCAATCATCTCTTCATTGGTCACAGCCGCCTCCCGTAAAAAATCTTCACCAGAATCGCGGTTGAAATGATTGGTGGAAACAGGAGCACCGGGCAAGCGGCGCGCATCCACGCCGACGGCGAATTCCCGCCGACTTCAGAGTTGAAGGACTATTGCATCCGGGAGAGCATCATTCTGCTTCATGGCTCGTCTCGCCGTTCATGCTAGAAAACGACTGCGGGAAGAAGAGGGAAAGCGAACATGACCGAGACGGACGAGCTGGCGACGCTGAGGCGGGAGGTTTCGGAACTGCGAAACGAAGTGGGCCTTCTCAAGGACAAGAACGAAATTCGCGAGCTGCAATATAAATACGGCTACTATCTCGACAAATGCCTTTATGACGAAGTCGTGGACCTTTTCGCCGAAAACGGCCAGGCCACGTTCCTCAACGGCGTTTTCCGCGGCAAGGAAAGCATTCGGCGGCTGATGTGCGGCTGGTTCCGCGAGCTTTTCACGCAAGGCCATAACGGGCCTATGTACGGGTTCTTTCTGGATCACATGCTGCTGCAGGACATCATTACAGTGGCGCCCGACCGGCAAACCGCAAAAGGGCGCTTCCGCTGCCTGATGCTCGCCGGAACTCATGAGAGCCGCCCGGAAATTCCGGGCATGCCGCGCGCCTGCTGGGAAGCCGGCATCTACGAGCATGCTTATGTCCGCGAAAACGGCGTCTGGAAAATCGGCGTCTATGATTATTCCCTGCTCTGGCAGGCCGATTATGAAAAAGGCTGGTCTGTCGGCGGCGCTTTATTGCCGCCGCTTGAAAAACCTACCCGGAAGACCCGAACGGTCCCGATGAATTGCTGAAAGAAACGCCCCGCGTCTGGCCGGAAACGCGGGTCGTGCCGTTTCATTATCCGCACCCCGTCACAGGCGAAGACTGGCGCGGCGACCCGGTCGGCAAACGCCCGGAAAGCATGAAAGAGCGCTGAGCCATCCTTCGCGTTCAAACTGTATCGCCTGCGATGAGTCATGCCCCCGCCTCAGGTCTTTTGACGTAATCTTTCGACCGTGACCACAATTGCGCCTTACCGCAGCGCAGCGATTATTTTTGCGTTGCAGAAATCATGCGTTGCATAATCCTCACGCCCTCCCTGCTTTTTTCCCATTTGGTAATTTCCTGCTGTGCAGGGACCGTCAAATCAGATAAATACCATTTGGTAAAAAAATAGGGCTGCCCGGCGCGCCGCAAGCTGCCGGTAAATTCGCAAAAACAAACAAGCGAATAAATCTGTCCAGGGAGGGACAATATGACAGGACTTTTCAACGCCAGGGCGCTTTGGCTTTCAGCATCGGCGTGCGCGCTTTTGGCTACAGGCGCCGCCGCGCAGGATGCGCCGGCGGTGAACGACGAAATTGTCGTCACAGCGCAATTCCGCGAACAAAACCTTCAGGATACGCCGCTCGCCATCACGGCGGTCGATGCGCAAACCATGCGCGCGCGCGGCCAGTCGCAGGTTTATCAAATCGCCAACCAGGCGCCGAGCGTCACCTTGAAGCCGCAGAACTCCAATTTCGGCCCGTCTCTCTCTGCCAATATTCGCGGCATCGGGCAGGTCGACTTCAACCCCGCGCTCGAACCGGGCGTCGGCATTTATGTGGACGAGGTTTATTTCCCGACTCTGATGGGGTCGATTTTCGATCTGCTCGATCTTGAGCGCGTCGAAGTCTTGCGCGGCCCCCAGGGCACGCTGACGGGCCGGAACTCTATCGGCGGCGCCATCAAGCTTATCTCGAAAAAGCCGAGCGAAGATTTCAACGCCTTCGTTGAAACGGGATATGGCTCGCGCGACCGCGTGGATTTCCGCGGCGCGATCTCTGGGCCTATCGCCGAAGGCCTTTACGGGCGTATTTCCGGCGTCATCCGCCGGCAGGACGGTTATGTGGACCGCATCGATTACGGCTGCGCCAATCCCGGCGGCGGCATTCCGGCCAATCCCGCCGCGCCTTCCGATTGCGTTCTGTCGAAGCAGGGCGATGTCGGCTATGAGGCGGTGCGCGGCACGCTTCGCTTTGCGCCCAATGACCGCCTTGACGTCACGCTCAGCGGGGACTGGACGCTCGACAAACGCAACGCCGCCGGCGAAGTCGTCCTCGTCACCGCGCCGACAGGAAACCCGGCGTTCACGGACTATTCCCCGACGATTCCTTATGACGACCGCTTTATCTGCGGATCCTACTGCAACTATGCGACCTACAGCCAGCCTGCCGTCCCACCTTTCGCCGAAGCGTTTTCGGTCCAGAACAAAACCCGTTTTGAGGGTTATGGCGGCTCGCTGAATGTCGATTTCGACCTGACCGATAATCTCAACGTCACCTCCATCACCGCTTACCGCGAATACGACACCTATTTCGCGGACGACAGCGACTTGTCTCCGGCCAACGCAGCGTCGGGAGAAAGCATGCTGATTCACGACTTCTTCAGTCAGGAAGTGCGCCTCAACGGCGAGTTGGGGGAAGATGTCGTCTTCACGCTTGGCGGCTATTATTCCGACCAGACGACCGTCTATCCGACAAAACAGGACCTGCGCTATGTGCCGCCGGTCGGCCTGCAGTTCATGAGTTCCGGCGACACGATCAACGCAGACAGCAAGGCCGTCTTCGCGACCATCATCTGGAGCCCGCTCGATAATCTCAATCTCACCGGCGGCGTCCGTTATACGGACGAGCACAAGGACTACACCTATTACCGGGCTAATTTCGACGGCACACCGCATCCGCTGCTCGGCGCGCTCGACGGCGTGACCGGCGATTTCGACGGCGATAAAGTCGATTATCGGGTCAGCATCGATTATCGCTGGAACGATAATTTCATGACTTACGCAACCATCGCCACGGGCTTTAAAGGCGGCGGCGTCAACCCGCGGCCGTTTTTCGCGACCCAGGTACAGTCTTTCGGACAGGAACAGGCGCGATCCATCGAAGCCGGCTTCAAGAGCGACTTCCTCGACAACCGCGCCCGGCTCAACGTGACGGGTTTTTATAATGACGTCGAAGGCATCCAGCTGACATTGTTGTCATGCGACGATGTCAGCCCTTTCCCGGGCGCGCCCTGCGCCCTGCCTTCCAATGCGGGCGATGCGGAAATCAAGGGGATCGAAGCGGAAGCGTTCCTGGAGCCTGTTGACGGCTTCACCATTGACGGGTCTTTCAGCTATATCGATTTCGATTATACGCGCATCAATCCGATAACCGGCCTGTCGGATACGTTCGTGCCGCCGCTGCTGCCAGAAATCAAATGGAGCGTCGGCGTTCAATATGCGGCCGATCTCGGCGAGCACGGCACGCTGACGCCGCGCTTCGACGCATCCTTCCAGGACGACATTTACACCAACGCCGCCAACTCGCCGCTCAACGTGATCGAAAATTACATCCTGGCGAATGCGCGGCTTGAATGGCGCAATAAGGGCGGCGACTTGTCCGCCGCGCTTGAAGTGTCGAACCTCTTCGACAAATATTATTTCTTGACGCGCTTCAACCTCATTGCGGTCGGCGCCGGGACGAACACAGGCCAGCCCGGCCGTCCGCGGGAATTCTTCTTCAAGATCCGCAAGGAATTCTAGAACGCAGCAGGGGAAGTCGGATATGATGACTCAAAAGGCCCCTGTTATTGAACGGGGGTCTTTTACATGAAAGCATCGCTCATCACCGCGGCGCCATGAGCCAGCGCTCGCCAGCCTTGTTTAGTTCCGTATGGTCTATCCCTTGTCCGACGATGCGCGGCGCAAACACATCCATGCAATAGGCCGCTAGGCCTCTGCAGGCGGATAATATTGCTCCAGAAACGTCTGGTGATCCGGCATTTTCGCGACGGCGTCCGCAATGTTGTTCTTCAGACTATCGAGCGCCCCTTGCATCTGCTCCCGCGTCATCAGGCGGCCCAAATGATGGCGCCCTTGCGGTTCAAGACGCTGCCCCAGCATGACCTGCAGCCACGAGTCCACGCGAAACAGATCTTCCGGGCCCTGATATGCGTAGGCGTCGTCGCGAAACAGCGCGATCCGCTGCGCCAGCGTGTCGGGGATCTCCATGTCGCGGCAACGCCGCCAGAAGGGGCTGTCGTCGCGTTCGGTCAGCTTGTAGTGCAGAATGATGAAATCGCGAACCCGCTCCAGTTCGACGTCCGCCTGTTCATTGTAACGCCGCACAAGCGCATTATGACAACCGCTGAACGGAAAAAGCTGGATCAGCCGCGTGAGCCCGATCTGGATAAGGTGGATGCTGGTCGATTCAAGCGGCTCGACAAAGCCGGAGCTGAGCCCCAGAGCGACGCAATTCTTGATCCAGGCCTTGCGGCGCTTTCCCGTGCGATAGCGGATCAGGCGCGGTTCGGTGATCGGCTCGCCGTCAATGGCGCCAAGCAGATAAGCGCGCGCCTCGTCATCCGACAGATACCGGCTGCAGAAAACGGCGCCGTTGCCGACCCGGTGTCGCAGGGGAATGCGCCAGCGCCAGCCGGCTTCATGGGCGCTTGCGCGGGTATAAGGCGGCGCCGGTCCGACAGACGCAGTTTGCAGGGCGATCGCGCTGTCGGTCGGCAGCCAATGGCTCCAATCCTCATAACCAGCCTTCAATGTCTGCTCAATCAGGAGGCCGCGAAAGCCCGTACAGTCGATGAAGAGATCGCCCTCCACCCGTTCGCCGGACTCCATGACGAGGGCGCTGATAAAGCCGTCATCCGGGCGCTGCTCGACCTCCTGGATCTTGCCTTCGATACGCTTTGCGCCCTTGGTTTCGCTAAACTCGCGCAGGAACCGGCCGTATAAACCCGCATCAAGGTGATAAGCGTAATTGATCTTGGCCTCAGGGGAGGTGAAAAACTTTCCAGCTTTCGCCGCTTCATGCTCGAAACAATAGTCTCCGATCTCTCCGGCAAGTCCTTCCGCCCTCGCCTGCAGCCAGACATTATGGAACCCGCCCATCCAGGTCGGTTTGCCGATCTGGCCGAAGGAATGGAGGTAGCGATCGCCGAGTCGCGCCCAGTTTTCAAACATGATGGCGAGTTTGAAGCTGGCCTGCGTCGCGCGCATGAAAGCGCGCTCGTCAATCCCCAGGAGATGATGAAAGGTCCGGATGGTGGGAATGGTGGCTTCGCCAACCCCGACCGTGCCGATATCCTCCGACTCGACGAGGGTGACGTCGATGAGCGGCCCGAGCTGGCTTGTCAGGGCGGCCGCGGCGCACCAGCCGGCGGTGCCGCCGCCGGCGATGACAACCTTCTTCACGCGCTGATCGTGCATTCCGGGTCTCTTTCCTTCTTTCAGCGGTTCAGCCTGTTCAGAAGATAGGCGCGCAGGCGCCGGGCCTTCATCTCATCCATGGGTCCGAGCGCGCCGCGCGCATGCTCGGGCAGATGCGCGCCCGCCTCGCCCGCGGGGCCGAACACATAATAGTCGAACAGGGCCCGCCAGGCGCATTTTTCCGCCTCCGGACGATCGCGCAGGCTGAGCAGTCCGTGCAGCAGCGTGTTCTGCGGCGTGTCCATGAAGGCGGGCGAGGTGTTCCACCAGTAATTGATCATCACGTTGAACGCATCGAGCGCTTCCACATGGTGCCACCACATGGCGGGATAAAAGAGCGCGTCGCCCGGCTCCATCTCCGCAACCTCGGCGGCGGCGAGCGCCTCTTTAAAGCGCGGATACCGGTCGAAATCCGGCGCGTTGACGTCCACCATGCTGACGACCTGCCCGCCCGGCGTCGGCTCCAGAGGACCGGGATAGATATTGGCGATCTGATCGGGAGGAAACAGCGTGAAGCGGCGCCGGCCGGCCATGCAGCAGGCGATGTTGTTGGACATGTCGTAATGGGCGGACGCGACGGTGCGGGTCCCGATCCAGATATTCACAATAGGCGGATTGCGCTCGAACATGGGATCGTTGAGCACAAGATCGTTTTCTTGTCTCAGGCCCGGCAGATAGACGTCGACATCGGTCGACCCGATGTAAAATGAAGGCGCCTCATCGTCGCCAATGTGCGCCAGCATGCGGTCAAGAAACGCATCCATCGGCGTGCGCCCGGCTTCGAAATTCAGACCCGTCAGATCTTCATTGTAGAAAAACCGCCCCTTGACCTCGGGCGGCGCGACATAGCCGACGACCGGCTTGCCGCTGTCAAAAGATTTGAGATAGCCCGCCGTTTCTTCGGGCGACTGGCGGCCGAGGCGCGCAAGCGGCCAATCCTGCGCAACGCCTTTCAGAACAGCCGGCTCTTGCGCCTCCAGCAATTCCGCAAAAGGAATCCCGTCGGGCGCGAGCCCCGAGATTTCCTGCGTTTTGCGTGTCATGCCGCTCATATGCTTCCGCTGTTTCTTACGCCATAATCTCTTACAGGGAGCTTTGCCCCGCGCGTTTCCGGTTTTTCATCTCGATCAGCCGGCTCACATTGCCGAGCGAGGCAACGGTTAAAAAGGCGGCGTATAAAAATCCGGATTGCGCGAGGCTCTCCAGCTTGTCGCCCGAAAGCTGTCCAAGACGTTGCTGACTGATCGTATAGCGGTCCGGAATCTTGACCAGTTCCGTATCGCTCAGCTTGATTTCAACGGTGATGAGTTCGAGCAAATCGCATTCCTCAAAGGCGGCGAACATGCGCTTGCTGAAGTCGGCGCCTTGATGAATGATCCTGAGCGCCCGGATAACGCGTTCGAGATAAGGCGCGTTGCCGCCTTGCGGCAGAAAGACCGGCTCGCCTTCTTCCGTATCGCTGACGCGCGGATGATCGAGATCGACGCGTATCATCGGCTCGCCGCCCTGCTCCGCCGTTTCCCCGCGCTGCAACCCGATAAGAAACGGCCCGCGCGCGTGCGTGGCCGGCACATAGCGGGCGTTCCAGCCAGCCTCATCCAAAAAAAGGTTTTCGTCCTCGTCGAGCCCCAACAACGCGAGCGATTGGTATTCGCCATTTGCATCTTTGCGAAAGAAGATGGGATATTCGCGCTGGACTTCGACATATTCGCTCGGAAACACCAACGCCTGATTGATATTGTCGCCGAACGCGGCGGAATGCCGGGCGATGACCCTCAAGTCCGCGTGATCGACGTTATTCAGCAATGCCGTATTCGTCATAGCAATCATCATGGAATAAAGGCGCGCCTTTCTCAAGGCGACTCAAAAAGGCCGCTGCCGGAAGACAGCGGCCTTTTCTTTGACTCGTTACACTCTTTTTTGACGTTAGAACCGATAGCGCGCCCCGAAGAGGAAACGCGGGCTCAAGTCCTGAACGAACACATAGGCCGTTTCGGACCGGGCATGTTGACGGATATCCTCGCCCAGAAGGTTAATGCCTTCGAATGTGAGCTGCAGATTTTCCGTCAAATCATAGGAAACGCTTGCATCGACTTGCTTAAACGCTTCGGTGATCAGCGGGTTGCGGTTGCCGCCGTTGGTGTTCAGCTGCGCTGCAAAATCGTCCCGCCAGTTGAAGGCGACGCGAGCCGAGATGCCGTAATTTTCATAGATCAGGGTCGCGTTCGCAGTGTTGCTGAGGCCGACAAGGGCGAATTCATCCGCGTCCGGCACCCGGGTCACATCCGCTTCTACGTCGCCGTCGACAAAGGTGTAGTTCGCCTGAACGCCGAGGCCCGGAATGCCGATGTCCTCGCCGAAGAAGTGCTGGAAGGCGAATTCGATGCCGCGAATCTTGCCTTCCCTGTTGTTGATCGGCACGTCCACCTCGAAATTAAGGATGGGATCGTCCGAATTGCCGAGAACGTCGTAGTCGGCGAGCGTCTGGTCGACAAAGGCCTGATCGAGGTCGGCCCCGGTCTGGTTGGCCGCGAGCATGGTACGGGCCGCGTCAACGCCGAACTGATCAACCAGCGCCGTTGCCGTGAACAAACTGACGTCGTTCTGCACGAGCCCCAACTCTCCGATAAGGTCCAGCGCATCGCCCGAGCGCGTGCCTGCATTGCCGGATGTCGGATCGCGCAGATCGAACAGGGTTCGGCTGGTGACGCCATTCCCGATAAAGTTGCGCACCCGCTTGTCGAAGAAGCCGACCGAAACATAACTCGCATCGTCGAAATACCATTCGAACGAAAGATCGAGGTTCTTCGAGCGCAAGGGCAACAGCCCGGTGTTGTTGGCCGACCCGCTCGCCTGGCCGCCCAGGAACGACGGACGATCCAGCGGCCGTGCATCGGGACTGGCCCCCGGAGACAGATTGCCGAAAGTGGGCCGTGCGATGGTTTCACTGTAGGATGCGCGGGCGATGACGTTCGGCATAGCCTCGATCTTGAAGTCCACGTTGGGCAAGAGATCGTTGTAACCGCCCGTGCCGGTGACCGTCCCCTGATCGACGCTGTTGATCGTCCGGATGTCGTTATCCGCCTCCCAACGGATCACGGTGGGAATAAGCTGCGTCGTCGTTGCTGAAACATTCGTGTCTTCATAGCGGACGCCGAACACCAACTCCGCCGGCCGGCTTGCGAACTCGCCTTCCCAAGAAACCTGCCCCCAGACCGCAAAAATCCGCTCACTGACGGTGTCGAAGCTGTTGCTGGTGGTGGGGATATTGCCGAGATCGAGATAGTACGGCGACAGCGCGTCATACAAATCGAGTGCGTTGCCGCGCGGCACGACCTGGGCGGCGCCGCCTGTCGAGAAGTCGTTAAACTGACAGGCCAGACAGAAGGATTCGACCACCCCCGGCGCAAGTTGGGCGACATCGCCTGGATTGACGATGCCCCAGTCGCCCAGCGTCTGGGTGGTGCCGGCCTGCAACCGACTGAAGTCGCCATCCTGCCACTCGCCGCCAAAATCGAGGCGGGCGCCGTCGCCGAATTCGCGACCCACACTGAACTGAACTTCATTGATCTGGTTTGTCACCTGCGACAGGTTGGTGCGCGCAACCTGCGATCCTAAGTCAGCGACATCCAGCATCCCGTTGCAGTTGGTCCCCGGGAAACCGTCGGCGGTGACGCCTTGACGCGTACAGTCGTTAAAAACGACATTTTGGACCGGGAGAGGACCGGTCAGATCGAGCGAATGCGCGTCGGTCGTCGGCGCGGCGATCGACACCAGAGTCGAGGTCGTCTCGTTTCTCGAATTCGGTCCGCTCCAGGCGCGGGAGGTGTGCGCATCCACCTCAGCGTGCCATCCATCGCCATTATCCCATTCGGCGTTGAAGCCGAACGAGGTCAGCGTTTCCTTGCTCGACCGGAATTGCTGCTCATGCCCCTGGTCTTTGACATTCGGACTGCCAATGCCGCCGATATCCTCGAACAGGTATTCTGTCGTCGGCACCAGGTCGTCGGAGAACGTCACTTCGTCGAACGGCCGGTTGAACCAGTTGGTCTGCTCCGAGCGCTGCTCCTGCTGCAGGTTTTGAGCGTAAAAGGCGTCCGCGGTGAAGGTCAGCGTCTCCGTCGGGCTGAACTGCACGGTGGCGTAGCCGTTGAGGCGCTCGCGTTCAGCCGAGGCGAACGTGTAGCGGCTGTCATTCGGGAAAGTGACGAGCGTGTCGGGATCGGAAGGCGCGTTGTTGACGACGGAGGTCGGCCGCAGAAGACCCGTGTTGTTCAGGAAATCTTCAATCGTCGTAACGTTCCAGGTGTTGCTGACCGCGCCGGGTGACCCGCTGTCGCGCCGTTGCCAGGCCCCGAAGAGGCTGACCCCGAATCGTTCGCTGTCATCCGTCCAACTCGCAAGCCCCGTCACCTCCGGCGTGACGTCGTCGCCGAACACGGCGCTGGTGTCATGGAGCGCCTTTGCGCCGATCGTAAGCCGGGTGCCGGGATTGTCGAGCGGGCGGGCGGTCATGACATTCACCGTCGCGCCGATGCCGCCGCTGGGATTGTCCGCACGGCCGGTCTTGTAAACCTCAAGACGCGTGACGCCTTCCGAAGCCAGGTTCTGGAAGTCGAAAGACCGTCCTCCGCCGCCGGCGAAGTCCGCCCCGTCGCCGCCGCCGATCGTCGTGATGTTGGCGGCGGGCATGTGACGGCCGTTGAGCGTGACCAGGTTGAACTGGGCCCCGAAACCGCGCGCCGTCAGCAGCGAGCCCTCGCCATTGACGCGATCGATGGAGACGCCCGTGATCCGCTGCAGCGATTCAGCGAGGTTGGTGTCCGGAAATTTGCCGATATCTTCGGCGGAAATCGCATCGACGACGCCGTGCGCATCACGCTTGACGTCCATGGCGCGGCCCAGCGAGCCGCGGATGCCGGTGACGATGATGGTGTCTTCTTCATCATCCTGCGCATAGGCCGGTTGAACGGCCGATATCATGCCCGCCGACGCCGTCGCGAGCAGCGCCGTTCGCGAGCAGCTTTGCAGCAATCGTCTTGCTTTCGTAATTTTCATCAATGCCTCCCAATGATGTTTGTTTGAACTCGCAAGCGCGAGCCAACGCTGTTGTTTGATCTTGCGTTGTATTTTCAGGGCATTTGGACAAACCGCTCATGACCATGACGGGCCGACAGGACGGTGTTGCTTGAACAGCCGTCTCTGGCGCGCCTCTCACGTTGCACGCTACGCTTGAAATGGTCGCTTGCGGCCACTGTCACCTCCCTGACGAAGCCGGTCCGACGCGCCTGTTCTTATGAAGCGGCGATTTCCCGCCGGTAGAATCTTATTCGCGCCAAGCCCACGACACCACAAAATGTTTGCGCTATCAATATAGACTGGTTAGCGCTAACAATCTTGTTGCGCCCTATGGCATATATGCCACAGTCGTTTCGATAGCCCTGCAAGCAGCTTTTGCACAGGCGCGCCAAGGCCGGCGAAACGCATCCGCCGCGGAATATGAAATGGCGGGACTGGACGAAGAAACTTCGAATCTGGGCCTGAACGCGCACGACGGTGCGCTGCGCCGGCTGGCCAATCCAGCTTATCTTGGCCGCCCCGCCGGAGGCAATTGCGAAGCAATTCGCCGCGAGCCAAATGATGGCGGAGCTAAATGGCGAAACTTTGCGCCTTCCACTCAAGGCCGCGACTGCGGCCCGGGCGGTCAGCCCGCCCCCCCGCGGAGGTCATCGCAAAGCGATCGGCCGTGAGCGAGAAAATGGTGGAGGGGGTTGGATTCGAACCAACGTACGCTAACGCGGGCAGATTTACAGTCTGCTGGATTTAACCACTCTCCCACCCCTCCACGGAGCCGCCGGCGGAAAGCCTGAAAAGGCTCGCCTCCAGCGAGAAAGACAACGGCAAACCGGGGCCCGCCCGGCCTCGCCGCTATCGGGAGAACGGGGTCTATAGCCGCGCGCTTGAAGCTTCGCAACCGCTCCCGGCGCGTCCTCCGCCAATTTCCTGTTTCTCTTGCAATAAGAACCGGCTAGGCCGTCCTCATGAAGGAAAAAGCCGGCTCAAAATCGAAAAAACCGCGCCCCGCAAAAGGAAGGGCCCGAGGCGGGCGTTCGGCATCCGGAAAATCGCGCCCGCCGGCGGACGGCCTCTGGCTTTACGGCCGCCATGCAGTCGCCGCAGCGCTGGCGAACCCTGAACGTAAGGTAAAGCGCGTCGTCGCCACCAAGAACGCCGCCGGCTGGCTGGCCGATCATGGCGCAAGCGAGACGGTTCTCGCCCGGCTTGAGGATTTAAAGCCGGACGCTATCGACAAGCTTCTCCATGAAGGGGCGGTGCATCAGGGCCTGGCCGCACTCGTAGAGGAGCTTCCCCGGGCGCGGCTCAAGGATGTTTGCGCGCCCGCCGACATTACCGCCCCCGTGCTTATCCTCGATCAGATCACCGATCCGCAGAATATCGGCGCGCTTTTCCGCGCCGCCGCCGCTTTCGGCGCGCGCGCCGTCATCGTGCAGGAGCGACGGACCCCGCCGCTTTCCGGCGCCTTGGCGAAAGCCGCCGCCGGCGCCGTGGAAACCATGCCCTGCGTCCAGGCAGTGAACATCGCCCGCGCGCTCGAGGCCCTGCAGAATCTCGGCTATCACTGCGCCGGTCTCGCCGGGGAAGCCGAAGCAGAAATCACCGAGTTTTCCGACGCGCCTCTCGCCCTCGTCATGGGCGCGGAAGGCGCCGGTCTGCGCCAGCTTGTCGCCGCCACCTGTAATAAGCTCTACCGCATCCCCATCTCTTCCGGCGTCGAAAGCCTTAATGTCTCGAACGCCGCCGCAGTCTCTCTTTATGAAGTCATGCGCCGGAAAAAGCCGTAAGAAGGCGAGGCAAGAATATAAAGGAAAAAGACGATGTTCGGACGCTCGCTTAAACTGTTCCGCATTCTCGGTTTTGACGTGCGCGTCGACATCAGCTGGACGTTTTTCGCGCTCCTCATCGCCATGTCGCTGGCGCTCGGGTTCTTTCCCGCCGTCTATAAGGGCTGGCCCGCCGCGACCTATTGGTGGATGGCGATCGGCGGCGTCATCGGCGTCTTTTTCTCCATCGTCATTCATGAATTGTCGCATTCGCTGGTCTCGCGCGCCTTCGGCACGGGCATGACCGGGATCACGCTGTTCCTTTTCGGCGGCGTTGCGGAAATGCAGGGCGAGCCCGAAAGCGCCAAGGCCGAATTCTTCACCGCCATTGCGGGGCCCGCGATCAGCATCGTTCTCGGCGTGCTCTTCCTGTGGCTCGGCGGGGTCGGCGGCGAGGACCGCACGCCCCTGCTCGCGCTTTTCGATTATCTCGGCCGGCTGAATTTCGTTCTCGCGATTTTCAACATGATCCCCGCCTTTCCCATGGATGGCGGGCGCGTTTTGCGCTCGGTCCTCTGGGCCGTCAAAGGCGACATCCGCTGGGCGACCAAATGGGCGTCAGGTCTTGGCGGGCTTTTCGGTTTCATGCTGATGATGCTCGGGCTCTTCGCCGCGCTCAGCGGCGGCCTCGTCCAGGGCCTGTGGTGGTTCCTGATCGGCATGTTCATCCGCAGCGCGGCGCAGGGCTCTTACCAGCAGATGGAGGTGCGCCGGCTCATGGGCGGGGTCACCGTGCGCGATCTTATGCACAAGGACGCCCATGTGGTTCCGCCTTCGCTCACCATCGGCGAGCTTGTGGACAAATATGTCTACGAATTTCAGCAAACGGCGTTTCCCGTCAGCGAACATGGACGTTTCGTCGGCGTCGTCGATACGGCGCATCTGAAATCCCTGCCGCGCGAAGACTGGTCCCGCAAAACCGTCCGCGAGGTGATGACGCCGCCCGAAGACGCCGCCCTCGCCGACCCGGCGCAGGACGCCATCGCGGCGCTCCAGTCCCTGCAGCAAGGCGGCGCCGACACGCTGATCGTCACGGAGGGGAACCGCGTTCTCGGCACGCTGTCGCGGTCCGACGTGATGAAGCTGCTCGGTCTTAAAATGGACCTTGAATCGGCGTGAACGCCTGCGGCGGTTTGTTTGCACATCGCCCCCGCCGCGCTAGGATCGGCGCCCGGAAAAGGAGAGCTCCATGGGACAACCGATTTTCTTTTACTGCCCGCGCACACGCGCCGATACCGTCATGTGGCTGAATGAAGAGCTCGGCGGGGTCTGCGACATCAAGCTTGTGAACATCAAAGAAGGCGAACATAAAAGCCCCGACTTCCTGACTATTAATCCCATGGGCAAAGTGCCCGCGCTCGTTCATGACGGCGTCAATGTAACGGAAAGCGCGGCGATCTGCGCCTACCTCGCTGACGCTTTTGCGGACAAGGGATTTGCACCAGCGCTGAACGATCCCAAGCGCGGTCTCTATTACCGCTGGATGTTTTACTGCCCCTCCTGCATCGAACCGATGATGCTGGACAAGCTTGGCGGCGTGAAACGCGAGAACCCGATGGCGGCCGGTTACGGCTCGGAAGAAGACGTTCTGAAATCCATCAACGTCGCGCTCTCCGCCGGTCCTTACATTCTCGGCGAGAAATTGAGCGCGGCCGATATTGTGATGGGGTCGCTGCTAAACTTCGCGATCATGTTCGGCGCTATCGAGAAGAAAGGAAAAATCGCCGACTATGTGGACCGCATGACCTCGCGCCCGGCCTTCGCGAAGACGCAGGAAACGAGCGCCAAATACGCCGCTGAACTCGGGTTTGAATCATGAGCGCACCCCATTCCGGCGGCTGTCAGTGCGGCGCGGCGCGCTTTGAAGCGACAAGCGATCCGAAATTCATCTCCAACTGCCATTGCAAGGCCTGCCGCAAGGCGACGGGCGCGGCCTTTTCCACCTGGGTCGGCTTTAATAACGAAAATGTCCGCTGGGTGACGGATGAACCGAGCTTTTACGAAAGCTCCGAAGGCGTCCGGCGCGGCTATTGCGCCAAATGCGGCACGCCTCTTACCTATGCCGGCGACAAATGGGCGGGCGAAACCCATTTCCTTATCGGCGTCATGGACAAGCCGGAAGAGTATGCGCCGGAAGGCGACGCCTTTCCCGACGAAGCGCTGTCCTGGACGCAACGGATCAAGAGCGCGACATAGTGACATTTGAAGCCGTCATTTTCGATTTCGGCGGCGTCTTCACGACCTCGCCGGTGCAGAACTTCGCCGTCTTCGAACGCGAACACGGCCTGCCCGAGCGTTTCATCGGTTCGGTCATCAAGACGAACATGCATGACAACGCCTGGGCGCGTTTTGAGCGCTCGGAAATCACGCATGAAGACTTCGACGCCGCTTTCGCCGAGGAATCCAAAGCCGCCGGGTTTGAAATCCGCGGGAAAACGCTTGTCCATCTATTAAGGCTGCATTTCAATCACGAGATGATCGATGCTCTCGAGCGCATCAAATCCGCCGGCTACAAGACGGGCTGCATCACCAACAACCTGCCGAAAATCGATTCCAAAGGCATGCTGGCGCCAGAAGAAAGCCGCGAGACAGTCGAACGCATCCACGCCCATTTCGATCATATTATCGAGTCGTCGAAAGCGGGCGTCAGAAAGCCGGAACCGCGCATCTATGAAATGATGTGCGAGGCGCTTTGCGTAGCACCTGAGACTTGTATCTTTCTCGACGATCTTGGCGTCAACTTAAAACCCGCCCGCGCCATGGGCATGATCACGATCAAGGTTCCGTTCGACGATGTCACTCCGTCGATTGACGAGCTGTTCGACAGGCTGGCGCTTTAAACCTGTACGCTTTTATCCAGCCGCGCTGTAAACCTCTTCGCCGCCGACAATCGTCTTCAGAACGCGGATGTCCTTGATGGCGGCCGGCTCCACGGCGCGCGGATCGTCAGAGAGGACGACGAAATCCGCCGCCATGCCGAGCGCGATTTTGCCGAGCTCGTCTTCCTGCAATCCAGCATAAGCGTTCGTCGCCGTATAGGCAGTGAGCGCTTCCTCAACGCTGATCTTTTCCTGCGGCTGCCAGCCATCCGGATTGGCGCCGTCTATAGTGCGCCGCGTCACCGCCGCGTAAACGCCTTCGATAGGCGACAGCGGCGCCACCGGCCAGTCGGAGCCGAAAGTCAGGAGCCCGCCTTCGTCCAGGATCGAGCGGAAGGCGTAAGTCGTCTTAATCCGCTCCGGCCCGATGCGCTTTTCCGCCCAGCGCCCGTCGTCAATGGCGTGATAAGGCTGCATGGAGGCGATGACGCCGTCGCGCGCCGCGCGGGAGATCGCCTCATGCGTCGGATGCTGGAAATGCTCGATGCGATAACGCCGCCCGACAATTTCGTCGCCCGCCGCCGTTTCGAAATCGCTGAGCAGCGTGTCGATGGCTTTGTCGCCGATGGCGTGAACCGCGATGTGAAGTCCCGCCGCATCGGCGTCGGCGATCAATTGCGCCAGCTCATCGGGATCGGTCACGGGAAAACCGCTGGTCTCCGGCGCATCGGTGAAAGGCTCGTAAAACCATGCCGTGGTCGAGCCGAGAGAACCGTCCACAAAACCTTTCAGCCCGCCCCAGCGCAACATTTCATCGCCCTTGCCTTCATCGGCGACACGCTCGCGGGCGTCTTCCCAATAAGCGAGCGGCGCGAATGAATAGATGCGCAGCTTGAGAAGGCCTTTTTTCTTCGCCTCACGAAATACGCGCAAACTGCCATTCGGTCCGCCCGTGCCGCCCACATCATGCACCTGCGTTAAACCAAGGCTCAGCGCGTGATCCTGCGCCAGTTGAAAAACGTCGAGCAATTCTTCTTCGCTTGGCTCGGGGATGACGTCGTAGATGAGCGACATGGCGTTGTCCTTGAAGACGCCCGCCGGTTCGCCGTTTTCATCGCGCACGATTTCGCCGCCTTCGGGGGCTTGCGTTTCCGCCGTCACGCCGGCGAGCGCCATCGCCGCGGAATTCGCCAGCGCCATATGGCCGTCAAGACGCACCACAAAGACCGGCGTCGAGCCTGTTCCTTCATCAATCCATTCCACACGCGGCAGTTCTCCGCCCCAGCGCTCATGATCCCAGTTGCCATTCAGGACCCAGCGCCCTTCGGGCAGCGTCGCGGCGTAATCGATGATGCGCTTTGAAAACTCTTCCGGCGTCGCCGCATCGCGCAGATCGACGCTCGCAAGGCCGAAGCCGCCATCAAGAAAATGCACATGGTTGTCGATGAAGCCGGGCGCCATGAAACGCCCATCGAGGTCGACGGTCTCTTCAGCTTCGCCGGTGAAATTGTCGGCCGCGCCCGCAAAAATTATGCGCCCGTCCTTCACCGCAACAGCATCGGCGTCCGGCGCGTCCTGCGCCCCGGTCCAGACGACGCCGTTCACATAAAGGACATCGGCGTTTTCCCCGCCGTCTTTCGAACAGCCCCAGACAAGACCTAAAATAGCGGCGAGAAGAAACAGATTTTTCATGGCGAAGCTCCCGTTTTCGCGCCGCCCCCCGCGGCGGCGCCCCCTCGCGCAATAGAGCGCATCTTCTGCATAACACAGTTTAGCGCAGAAGCGAGTTGCGATAGGTTCTAGGCTAAGGAGACGCGCATGCCCCACTACCGCCCCCGATCCGAGCTTGAAACCCATGACGTCGCCAACCAGCCCCCGCCCTTCGAGGATGTGAACCTTTTCGAAGCGGACCGCGCGCTGAAGGAGAACGTCGAAAAGCGCGGCGCGGGAAGCCATGCGGAGCGGCTCTCCGCTTACGGCGCGGCGCTCGGGTCGGCGGAGATGGTCGAAAATGCGCGGCTCGCCAATCAGAACCCGCCGAAGCTCGTCAGCTTCGACCGATACGGCCACCGCCTCGACGAGGTGGAGTTTCATCCCGCCTATCATGCGCTCATGGATCTTGGCCTTTCCGCCGGCTATTCCTCCATCGCCTGGACCGCGAAAAAAGGCGGCCATGTCGCCCACGCCGCCATGGCTTACTTACAGGCGGGCGGCGAACCCGGCGTCGGCTGCCCCATGACCATGACCTACGCCGCGGTTCCCGCGCTCCAGCGCCAGCCCGAAGTCGCTGCGGAATGGATCCCGCGCATCACCGCCGGCGCTTACGATCCGCGTTTTATTCCGGCTGCGGACAAAAAAGCCGCGACCATGGGCATGGCGATGACGGAGAAACAGGGCGGCTCCGACATTCGCGCCAACACCACCGTCGCCGAGCATGTGGTCGACGACGAATATGAACTGACCGGCCACAAATGGTTCTGTTCGGCGCCCATGTGCGACGCGTTTTTAACGCTGGCGCGCACCGAAGCCGGGATCACCTGTTTCCTCGTCCCGCGCTGGCGTCCCGACGGAACCCGAAACGCGTTTCACATCATGCGCCTCAAGGACAAGCTCGGCGACCGCGCCAACGCCTCTTCGGAAATCGAATACGCGCGCGCCTGGGCGCAGCGCGTCGGCGAGGAAGGCCGCGGCGTCAGGACAATCATCGAGATGGTGCAGCATACAAGGCTCGACTGCATCGCCGGCTCGGCGGGCGGCATGCGCGCGAGCGTAGCGCAAGCGCTTTGGCATGCGGCGCACCGCTCGGCGTTCCAGAAAAAGCTGATCGATCAGCCGGCGATGGCCATGGTGCTCGCCGATCTGGCGCTCGAAACCGAGGCCGCGGCGGCGCTCGCCATGCGCATCGCCTACAGTTTCGATCGCATGAACGACGAACGCGAAGCCGCTTTCATGCGCCTGGCGACGCCGATCGCCAAATACTGGGTGTGCAAGCGCCAGCCCGGCGTCGTTTACGAAGCGCTCGAATGTCACGGCGGCGCGGGCTTCGTGGAGGAAGGGCCGATGCCGCGACTTTTCCGCCAGTCGCCCTTGAACGCCATCTGGGAAGGCTCCGGCAATGTCATCGCTCTCGATATTCTGCGCGCCCTCGCCCGCGAACCCGACAGCCTGGAATCCGTGCGCGCAGAGATTACGGCCGCCGCCGGCGCCAACGCGCATCTCGACCGGCATCTCGCGGCGCTCGACGGCTGGACGAAGCCGGGCGCCTTGAATGAAGGAACCGCGCGGGCCTTCGCCGAAGACATGGCGCTCGCCCTATCCGCCGCCGCGCTGAAACAGACAGCGCCGGATTATGTTTTCGACGGCTTCTGCAATGCGCGGCTTGACCCGGAAAATCGCTCTTACGCCTATGGCGCTGTGACGGCGAAGATCGACGCGACGGCGATCATCGAGCGGGCCCGCCCGGTTTGACGCCGCCAGCCCGGCGCGCAAAGGTCGTTAAGGCCAATCCGACATATTCCCTTAAATCTCTCTCAAGAGGCGTTTTCTAACTTCCTCGTAAGGATTTCAGACACACGAGGTTTGAAGCGCCATGGCGCAACGCATCGAGATTTCCTCCTACGCGGCGATTCCGGCGATCCTGGCGATCGCCGGCGCCGCCTTCGTCATGAAACCTGAAGAACTGCGGCGCAATCCGCTGCTGGAAGTGCAAGGGCTGATCGGCATGACGCCGAAATATGAAGTGATGTATGCGCGCTGCGCTGACGGGGCAGATGAAGCGAAAATAGATGTCGCGAATTTCGCCAAGGGGTTCGCCGGCGGCTTCAGCCATCAGTTCCCGGCGCGCAGCGACGAAGACGCCGCGCATTTCGTGATCGAGGCGCGCCCGCAATGCGACGTGGCGAGCCTTTACCGTCTCGACCAGCGGGTGACCGGCGCGCGCGCGCATCGCTATCGCCGCACGCGGATCGACATCTAACCCGGCTTTATTCGCCCGCCGACGCGCCGCCCCAATCTTTGCAGCCGCCGCCATCGCGCAAGCCGCAGGCCTTGTGATAAAAACGCGCGGCGGCGGCGCGATCCTCAGCGACGCCCTTTCCGGCCTCATACATCCGGCCGAGGCGCCGGCATCCTTCTTTGACCCCCGCCTTGCATGAGAGGCGAAAATAACGCGCGGCTTTTCGGTCGTCGCGCCGGACGCCTTCCCCCTTTACCTGCTGGCCCCAGAGGTCTTCGCGCGTTTCATGGGCGCGGCCAAGTTCGAAACAGGCCTCGCCTTCGCCTTTCGCGCAGCCAAGGCGCAATTCGTCCAGTTCTTTGTAGCGCTCTTCGATTGAATAGACTTCGGACGCGGATGCTTCCTCCGCCGCCGGCGCTTCCACGCCAGCGCCGGGACCGGAAGCCACAGTCACGACCGCCGCGCCGACGCCGAGGCAGGAAACCCCGCCGACAATAACACCCAAAGGATGGGCAGCCATGTAAAGCCCCGCACTGAAATCCAGCAAGCAACGCGGAAATCATTCGCAAGGATTTGCATCCGAAATCTTAAACGGATCGGCGGCTTCCAACCGATTCATGATTATTTTTGTGCAAACGCGAACGCACGATGAAACCGCATAAAAAAAGCGGCCCAACCATGGTAAGCGCGCGTTTATCGTAAACGGCGGCGCAAGACTTCAAGTGTTTGAAAAATAGCCGGCGCGGCGGCGCCTCAAACAATCGGTGTCGCGATAACGCAGTCACTCCCGACCGCAGGCGCAAACGCTTTTCCCCTTAAGGATTGAGTTCAATCCGGCTTTTGAAAAATTGCGAAGGGTTATTTGAAAATGGTCGGAGCGGCGGGATTCGAACCCACGACCCCTTGACCCCCAGTCAAGTGCGCTACCAGGCTGCGCTACGCTCCGACCTTTCGCGGGAACGGGCGAAGCGCCCGGCGCGAGCGGGTCTTATAGGAGGCGAACCCGTCAGGGGCAATGAAGAAATGGGCTTTATTCGGCGGCCGCTTCGCCTTGTTCGGGCTCGATCGCCTCGAGCGCCAGCGCCGCCTGATCGAGCGCGTCCTGAACATTTTCGAGCCGCGCGAGAAGCGCTTTCAGGGCCCGGCGCATATCGGGAGAGAGCGGCGCGGCCTTAAAGGCCTCCGCCGCACCGAGCTCCAGGGTCTCGGTCTGGTCGGGCGCCTCGGCGTCGTCTTCGAGAACGGGCCGGACGTCCACGCTTTCGCCGGCCGCTGCGCGCCGGCCAAGCTCGGAGACATATTTGACGCCTTCGTCCTTGAAGATCTTCTGGACGCCCTTGGTCGTGTAGCGTTGTTCGTAAAGCAGGACGCGAATGCCGCGCAGGAGATCGATGTCGAGCGGGCGGTAATAGCGCCGTCCGCCGGCCCGCCGCATGGGCCGCACCTGGCCGAACACCTCTTCCCAGTGCCGCAACACATGCTGAGGCACGTCCAGTTCATGGGCGGCTTCGGAGATGGTGCGAAAGGCGTCGGCGGATTTCGCCACTGACATAAATTCAGCTCGGGTTCGGGCCCAAATTCTGCTTCTTGGCGCGGGCGTTATTCGGCGGCGTTCGCCTGCCGGTGTGTGTCGTTGATCTGGTCCTTGAGGACGTGAGAGGCGCGGAAGGTGATGACGCGCCGCGGCTCGATCGGCACTTCCTCGCCGGTTTTCGGATTTCTGCCCATGCGCAGCTTTTTGTCCCGCACGGAAAACGTGCCGAAAGACGAAATCTTGACCGTCTCGCCTTTTTCCAGGGTCTGCGCCACTTCATCGAGAATGCGCTCGACAAATGCTGAAGATTCATTGCGCGAAATGCCTAGAGACCGATAAACGGCATCGGTCAGGTCCGCTCTGGTGATGGTTTTTCCCGTCATGCTGGTCCCTGCCCGCTTCTCCCACGAGGCTCCAAGGTTAACGGGTGGAGGCCCATAAGGTCAATAAGTCTTTGATAAATATTGCCTGTTTTTCAGGCCCTTAGGCCGCCGCGTCCTAAACCCGCATCAAGGCCGCGCCCCAGGTGAGCCCGCCCCCCATAGCTTCGAACAGGACAAGATCGCCTTTTTTGATGCGCCCGTCAGCGACGCCGGCGCAATAGGCGAGCGGGATCGAAGCGGCGGAGGTGTTGCCCTGGCCCGAGATGGTCGAGACGACCTGATCGGGCCGGAGGTCGAGCTTTTTCACGACGCCCTGGATGATTCGCTCATTGGCCTGATGGGGCACGAACCAGTCGATGTCTGTGACAGGCGTGTCCGCCTCGGCGCAGACCTTCACCATAGCGTCGGAAATGCGCGTGACCGCCTCGCGGAAGACCTTGTTGCCCTGCATCCTGACATGGCCTGTGGTCTTCGTGGCCGAGACCCCGCCATCGACATAAAGCAGGTCGACCATGCGCCCGTCGCAGCGAAGATAGCTCGCCATGAGGCCGCGATCGCCGGCTTCCTCCGCAGGCTGAGCTTCCATGACGAAGGCCCCGGCGCCGTCGCCGAAAAGAACGCAGGTCGCCCGGTCCTCCCAATCGAGAATACGCGAAAAGGTCTCCGCGCCGATGACGAGCGCGCGCTTGTGCTGGCCGCTCGTCAGGAACTTCTCCGCCGTCGAGAGCGCGTAGACGAAGCCTGTGCAGACCGCCTGGATGTCGAAGGCCGCGCCCTCGCCGGCGTCCAGCTTCGCCTGCACGATGGCGGCCGTGGATGGAAAGGTGAGGTCCGGCGTCGTCGTGGCGACGATAATGAGATCGATGTCTTTCGCCGTCAGCCCGGCGTCTTTAAGCGCGGCCTCCGCCGCGCCGACCGCAAGGTCCGATGTCAGCTCGCCTTCCGCGGCGATGTGGCGCGCGCGAATCCCCGTGCGCTCGCGAATCCATTCGTCGCTCGTATCAACGCGCTTTGAGAGTTCGTCGTTGGTGAGGACTTTTTCAGGCAAATAAGCGCCGCATCCGCGCAGCACTGCTTTCAAACTCATACCGCCGCCGCTTTTATCGTATCATCATCCGCCGCTGTTTCGGCGATGCGCTGACGCCGGTCCATAACGGTTTTCACAGTTGAGGCAACCTCGTCGCCGAAGGGCCGCTTGGCAAGGCTCGCCGCCATTTTGACAGCGCTCTCAACGCCGCGCGCGTCGGCGCCGCCATGACTTTTGACAACGATGCCGTTGACGCCAAGAAAGACGCCGCCATTATTCGAGGAAGGATCGATCCGCGCCTTGAGCTTTCTCAGGCCCGGCGCCATCAAAAGCGCGCCGAGCTTGGCGTTCCAGGTGCCGGTCAGCGTCTCCTTCATCCACTGGCCGAGCAGGCGCGCCGCGCCCTCCGCGGTTTTCAAGGCCACGTTTCCTGTAAACCCGTCGGTGACGACGACGTCCACCGTGCCCTTGGATATGTCATTGCCTTCGACGAAGCCCTTGAAGGCCATGTCGGGATCGGCCTCGCGCAGAACGCGCGCGGCAGTGCGGATGAGATCGTGGCCTTTCAAGTCTTCAGCGCCGACATTGAGAAGGCCGACGGTCGGCTTCGGCGCTTTCGTCAGCGCCCGGAAGAACGCCTCGCCCATAATGGCGAACTGAACGAGCTGGTCGCCGGTCGCCTCCACATTGGCGCCCACATCGAGAACGACCGTGCGCCCGCGCGGCGTCGGCCAGAGCGCCGTGATGGCCGGACGTTCGACGCCCTCGATCATGCCGAGCTGCTTGCGCGCCACCGCCATCAGGGCGCCGGTGTTACCGCAGGAAACGACCGCCTGCGCCTCGCCGCCGTCAAGCGCCGAGACCGCCGCCCACATGGAGGTGTCATGTCCGCGACGCAGGACATGCATCGGCTTGTCGGTCATGGAGACGACATTTTCAGCGTGCCGGATTTCCGCATCTGCGATGTGGCTGTGCGCGGCGATCAACGGCTCAAGCTCGGCTTTGTCGCCGAAGAAAATAAAACGCGTTTTAAGGCCGCCCTTCACCGCGTGGGCGACGCCGTCAACGACCGCCTGAGGACCGGCGTCGCCGCCCATCGCGTCAATCGCGAGCGTTACGTCACGCTCTTCGGTCATCGCCAATCCAACCTGCCATTTTCTGGTGCGGCGCAGGATATGGGCGCCCGCCGCTTGTGGCAACGCGCGCCCCATGCGCCGGAAAGCCTCTCCGGGAGGGGCCGGAAGCGTCCTTATAGCCCCTTCGCCGCCGCCGTAAACCTATTGATTATCATCGTCTTTTCCCAAAATGCTTTTGAGCCCGGCGAAAGGCGAAAGCTTTTCCGGCGGCGCATAGGCCTCGGCGAGGCTTTCCACCCCCTCTTTCCGGGGGAACGGGTCCATGGCGAGAGACAATTGCTGCACCAGCAGCTCGCCGAGATCGAGCCGCGAGCCTTCATGCACTTCCGGCGCCTCCAGGTCTTCTTCCTCGCTCATTTCTTCGGGCGGCTCGCGCAGAAAATCGATCTCGAAGTCTTCCGACACGCGCTCCTGCATCGGTTCGAGCGAGGCGACGCATTCGCGGGTCAGTTCCGCATCGATCTTTCCTTCAACGCGGATCGCGGATTTCGTTGCGGAAATGCACATCTCACCGTCGAGTTTTTCGACCGATGGCGCATCGAGCCGCGCAGCAATCCTGGCGCGTTCTTCCTCATTAGCGGAAAGGCGGAATGTTTTGCCGTGTTTTCCGACTTCGCCGAGTTCGATTTCGTGAGTGAATTCGGGCGTGTTGGGTTTGCTTTCGGTCATGATGCGCGCTCTATGTCAGGAAACATCACAATGCCGTTCGCCATGCGCGCCGCCGGCTGGTCCGCCAGATAGCGGTCGGCTTTTCGCACATAGGCGGCGAGCGCCCCCGCCTCTTCGCACTCTTCGACGCCGTATATGTTGCGGGCGAGCGCCTCGGCGAGATCGTTTTCCGGGGCGTCGTCCTTGAGCGCGGCTTCATAGGCGCCGATGCGGCCGTAAAAGTTCTCGGCGAGCACCCTCACCTTTTTGCCGACCTGAAGATCGCCGACCCCAAGCTCGCGCAGGCTGTCGTCCATATTCTGAAACATGGCGTCCATCAGACTCTGGCTCGCCTTTTTCGCCGCGTCGTCGCCCTTCAGACGGCGCATGATCAGATAAACGTGCAGGGCGACCTGTTCGAAACGGCCCTCGACGGTGTCCGGCGTGGCGAAATCCCGGTACAGCGCCGGCGCCCGCGCCTGCTCCACCGCCGCGGCGTAAAGCGCGCGGCCGGCCTCAAGCGCCGGATCTTTCCTGAACAAGTCTTTGAACATAAGGCTTTCCCGAGGGGCGAAGGTCCGAATTCAGGGCCTATATCTTGGATTTGCGGCAATTTGAAATCACTGGTAGATCACTGCCCTAGAGGGGGCGAGGTATTCCCGACAGGGCCCGGGATCAAGCCCCGGCCCGTCAGCCGCCCGTCCCGCAGCTGTCCCAAAGCGGGCAAGGCGTCATAAGGCAGAGTTAAAGAGACCCCGATGATCCGACTAGTGCTCCTTGCGTTCACCCTTCTTTCGCTTCAGGCCTGCGTCTCCGTGCGTTCCTCGCATGGGTACGTGCTCGAAGCGGACCAGTCGTCGCTGACGGCCGAACCGGGATTCGACACCAAGGACTCCATCCTCGCCAAATATGGCGAGCCGTCGATGATCGGCACATTCGACCGGGACGCCTGGTATTATCTTCACTCCACGAACCAGACCCGCGCTTTCTTCAAGCCCAAGACGACCTCGCGCACCGTGGTCGCCATCCATTTCGACGATGAGGGTCAGGTGGAGGCCTACGACACCTACGACCTCAAAGACGGCGAAGACATCCGCCTCGTCCAGCGCGAGACGCCGACCCGCGGCAAGCAGCTCAATTTCTGGGAGCAGCTTCTGGGCAATGTGGGGGCGCTGCCCGCCTCGCTTGGCGAAGAAGGCCCGGTTCCGGGACAGTAAACTCTGAGGCCTTACAGCTTCCAGCCCAAACGTCTTGTCACATGTCAGACAACCGTCAGATAATGACGGTAGCGTTGCTGACAGGGCGATAAGGAGTTGAGCTGATGAGACTTCCTCACATTCTGAAAATTCTCGGGCTGGGCGCCGTTCTGATGCTGGCCAGCGGCTGCTGGTATCATACGCATTACGCTCACGGGCCGGCGCCGGTGAGATCGAACGTCGTTTACATCCGCAAGGCGCCGCCGCCGCCGCGTCATTATTCCAGACCGCCGAGGCCAACGGCCAGCGCAATCTGGATCTCGGGCTACTGGAACTGGACCGGCGTCGAATTCGCCTGGGTCAGCGGCCATTGGGAGCGTCATCCGCCGCGGAACAAACGCTGGCGCGACGGGCGCTGGGTGCACACGGCGCGCGGCTGGTACTGGGTTCCCGGCGGCTGGTATTAAGCCGCCGCGAAAGCGCTAGCGCTCCTTTTTGAAATGATCGTAGCCGGCTTCCGGCACAGGGATCGGCGCGCCGGCCTCATCGAGAAACAGCACCCCCTCGCCGCGCGTCAGCGAACCGATGCGTGAGACTTCCGTGCGCGAGGCTTTCGCCGCGACGGTCACTGACCGGCGCAGCGCCGGCGGCGCTGCGAAAAGTATTTCATAGTCGTCGCCAAAGCTGGCGAGCTTGGCGAGCGCCTTCCAACGGTTGTCCTGCGCCGCGACCCACGCCGCTGCGCCCGGCGAGCGCGGCGCCGCCACCGCGTCGATTTCCGCGCGCAAGCCGGAGGCGCGCGCCAGATGGCCTGCGTCGGCGATAAGCCCGTCGGAAACGTCGATCGCCGCCGTCGCGAGCCCGGCCAGCGCGCCGCCAAGCACAAGACGCGGCTCCGGCAGGCGATAACGGCCGGTGAGCGACGCCTTGTCCACGGTCGTGAACTTGAACTCCTTGCGGATCGCCGCAAGACCGAGCCCCGCATCGCCGATTGTTCCGGACACGTACAAATCATCGCCTAGCGATGCGCCAGAGCGCGAAACCACGCCCTGCTTCGGCGGCGTTCCGAAAAAAGTCGCCGACAAGGTCAGCGGTCCGGCTTTCGCGCGATGCGCCGTCGTGTCGCCGCCATAAAGCGAAATACGGTATTTTTGCTGATCTTCGGCAAGACCGCGGGCGAAGAGTTCGATATCCTCGCGCTTTACATTCTGCGGCCAGACGCAGCCGAGAAAATAACCGACCGGCTTCGCGCCCTTCGCCGCCAGGTCCGACAAATTGACGCGAATGAGCTTTCTCGCCACCAGATCGAGCGGATCTTTCGGCAGGAAATGCACGCCCGCCACCATGAGATCCTTGGTGACGACGAAATTCTGCGATTCAATCAGCGCCGCGTCGTCAGAAAGATTAAACGCCCCGGGCGCCGACGCCGTCAGAGGCGCAAAAACCTCACGGATAATGTCAAATTCGTTCATGCGCCCTTCGCGAGGACCCTTGCCCGTTTAAACCGTCAATTCGTCGCTGCGCGCTTCCTTCGCCGCCGCATCGAGAACCGCGTTGATAAAGCCTGGCTCGTCGCCGTCGAAAAAGGCGCGCGCCACATCCACATATTCGTTGATTACAACCTTATAGGGAACATCCGGCCGGCGGATCATCTCATAAAGCCCGGCGCGCAAGATCGCGCGCACGGTCGCATCGAGACGCGACAGGCGCCAGCCTTCGGTAAGCTGGCGTTGAAGGTAAGGATCGAGCTTCGATTGCGTCTCCACGGCGCCGCGCAGAATATCGGCGAAAAACGCCGCATCCGCCGCATGAAGTTTTTCACCTTCGATCTCCTGACCGAGGCGGAAGTCCTTGAATTCGCGGATTGTCGCCTCGACACCCTGGCCGCCCTTTTCCATCTGGTAAAGCGCCTGCACGGCGGCGAGCCGTGCGGCGGAGCGCGGCGGCGCGCCTTCGCGGTGTTTGTCCTTGTTCGCGGTCATGACCATCGCGCCCATCCGGGCTCTCGCCTATCCTTCTTCGCGCTCGCCTTCTTCCATGCCGCCAAGAAATTCGCCGAAGTCCTTCGCCTCACGGAAGTTTTTGTAGACGGACGCATAGCGCACATAAGCGACGTCATCGAGCTTGGCGAGCCCTTCCATCACCATCTCGCCAATCAATTTCGACTCAATCTCGCTTTCGCCTGTGGCTTCGAGCCGCCGGACGATCCCTGAGACCATCTGCTCCACCCGCTCCGGGTCGAAATCGCGTTTTCTAAGGGCGACCATGATCGAGCGCATCAGCTTGTCGCGGTCGAAGGGCGCGCGCTTGCCGGTGTTCTTGATGACGACGAGTTCGCGCAGCTGCACCCGCTCAAAGGTCGTGAAGCGCCCGCCGCAGGCCGAACATTCCCGGCGCCGGCGCACCGAGGCGCCGTCCTCTGCGGGACGGGAATCCTTCACCTGGGTGTCGTCGCTGCCGCAAAACGGACATCGCATAGGCTGGCCTCCGGCATTTCAGCCCAGCGTTTCTACGCGAGTCAGCCGTAAATGGGAAACCGGGCCGTCAGCGCCTCGACGCGGGCCCGGACGGCTTTTTCCACAGCCGGATCGGCCTCGCCCTTGGCGGCGAGCGCATCCAGCACTTCCGCCATCATCGCCCCGACTTCCCGGAACTCAGCCACGCCGAAGCCGCGGGTGGTGCCGGCCGGAGTGCCGATGCGGATGCCCGACGTGACGGTGAATTTCTCCGGATCGTTGGGAACGCCGTTCTTGTTGCAGGTGATGCCGGCGTTCTCGAGGCTGTGTTCGGCGGCGTTGCCTTTAACCCCTTTGGTGCTGAGATCGATCAGCGCCAGATGACTGTCCGTGCCGCCGGAGACCACCGCATAGCCCGCATCGACCAGCGTCGCGGCCAGCGCCTGGGCGTTGTCGACGACGGCTTGCGCATAAGTCTTGAATTCCGGGCGCAGCGCTTCGCCAAAGGCGACCGCCTTGGCGGCGACGATATGCATCAGGGGACCGCCCTGAATGCCCGGGAACAGCGCAGACCGGATCTTCTTGGCGAGATCGGGATCATTAGTCAGCACCATGCCGCCGCGCGGGCCGCGCAACGTCTTGTGCGTCGTCGTAGTGACGACATGGGCGTGCTCAAGCGGGTTCGGATAGACGCCGCCAGCGACGAGACCGGCGAAATGCGCCATGTCGACCATGAAGATCGCCCCGACGCTGTCGGCGATTTCCCGGAAGCGCTTAAAGTCGATGATCCGCGAATAGGCGCTGCCGCCCGCCACAATCACCTTGGGTTTGTGCTCTTTGGCGAGGCTTTCGACCTGATCGAAGTCGATTCGGTGGTCGTCGTCGCGCACGCCGTAAGGGACGGCGTTGAACCATTTGCCGGACTGGTTCGCCGCGCCGCCATGGGTGAGGTGGCCCCCGGCGGCGAGATCCATGCCGAGAAACGTGTCGCCCGGCTTCATGCAGGCCATGAAAACGCACTGATTGGCCTGGCTGCCGGAATGGGGCTGAACGATCGCCTCGGCGCAATTGAAGAGCTCTTTCGCCCTGGCGATGGCGATCTCTTCGACCTCGTCGACTTGGTCGCAACCGCCGTAATAGCGCCGCCCCGGATAGCCTTCCGCATATTTGTTGGTGAGAACCGATCCCGCCGCCTCAAGCACCGCCTTGGAGACGATGTTTTCCGAGGCGATCAGCTCGATCTGGTGCTGCTGACGGGCGAGTTCGCCTTTAACCCATCCAAAGACCTCCTCATCCTGGCTGGCGAGGGAATCGGTAAAGAACCCCTCCGGCAGCTTGTAGGAAGATTCTGTCGTTTCAGTGACGAGTTTACTTGCGCTCATTCGGCCGGCTCCTAACAGCGTGCGGGCCCCGACGACGAGGCCCTCTAAAACTGCGGCGACATATAAGGGGGGCTGGCCCCAGCGGCAATGCCGGCCCGGAAAATCCGCATAATCAAGCCATTACCGGTCGCCGCAATGATTAGAAAGAATGATAACATGATTAGATGCAATGTTAGTCTTTCCTCATTTGGGGATAGGCTTGATTTCGCTCATAGAGGACTATTTTCACAGTCATTATGCTCGTTAACTTGCCATAGATGACAAGAGCAGCTACCGCCTAGGTGGGCTGTTGCCCAAGCGTGACAGTTGTTGCGTATTTTAAGATCCGCGGACCTCCGGGAAGGCAAGGGACAGCGAGAACGCTGTCGTCGGATAGTTCGCACTGGAGAAGACTAGAATGGCCACCAAAAAGACGGATTCCGTTGACCAGATCAGCGCAATCCACCTGGCGAGTGATATCGTCGCCGCCTATGTCGGAAACAACTCTGTTAAAGCCGACGAACTCCCGAACCTCCTTCATGATGTGTACAGCGCCGTAAACGGCCTCGCCGAGGAAGGCGCTGCATTTGTCGCCAACCGCGAGCCGGCCGTGCCGATCAACAAATCGGTGACGCCGGATTTCATCATCTGTCTGGAGGATGGTAAAAAGCTGAAAATGCTGAAGCGCTATCTGCGCACGCATTACAATCTGTCCCCGGAAGAATATCGTCGAAAATGGGGACTGCCGGCGGATTACCCGATGACAGCGCCAAATTACGCCAAGTCGCGTTCACGGCTCGCGAAAGACATCGGGCTCGGCACGACGGCGACGTCCAAGAAGCGCAAAACGGCGAAACGCAAAACAAGCCGCAAAAAAGCTTAACGACGTCAATCTTTTCGCGCGTGACGGCACGCGGCGGCGCAGGAAACGCCGCCGTGCGCGAGTGCGTGCGCCCGATAGCCACCATTTAAGGACTGGCGCGGCCCGACCGGACCGCATCGTCCGTAAAGAGTCCAATTTCAGCAAAAATTTTTGTGAATTTTATCGGGCGGCCCCTGCCCCGTTATTAACCCGCGCAGTCTTGAAGCGGGACGCATGCTGTCCCCTTCTGGAACGAGGCCCGCCGGCGCGCAACGCCCCGAAGGCCGATGCGGGTCCGCGCCGGCGCAGCGCGCCCTTGGGCAAGCGCGGTCGCATGTCTTGATATTGGTGGACAATTGCGGATTTCGGGGCCGGAAACGATCCTTTCGACACGCTCTTTGATGGCCGTTTTCCCCGCCGGGCAGGCGCGCGCGCCAAGCGTCGCATATAGATACAATTGTTGCTTATTCAGAAAGCGGAAACCGTATTTTTTCACGAATAATCAACCGCTTATAGAAGCTTTTACCCTGCTGTTTAGGCGTTTTTTAAAGACGCGCCCCTAGTCTGCGTCAACAACATAGTTGCGTTTTTAGGGGTTATAGAGCTCATGTCTGTCGTTGCTGACAACGCCGCGTCACCGGGAAAGTCCGATGCCTATGTCATCGGACCGGACGGCACGCCGCTCACCTTGCAGGACTTGCCGCCGCCAACCACCAAGCGTTGGGTGATCCGCCGCAAGGCCGAAGTCGTCGCCGCCGTGCGCGGCGGTCTGTTGACGCTTGAAGAAGCGTGCAACCGCTACACGCTGACGGTCGAAGAATTTCTCTCCTGGCAGAAAGCGATCGATCATCACGGTCTGCCGGGCCTGCGCGCGACGCGCGTTCAGCAATACCGTTAATCCTCCCGCCACTTTCGGTTTTCGAAGCCCGCCGGCGCCCTCTTCCGGCGGGTTTTTCTTTGCGCTTAAGGGGCTTTCAGCCTGAGATTTCAACAGGCGCCGCGCCCCCTTGGAACAGCCCCCTCCCTCGCGCTATGGTTCATGGCTCAGTAACCATTCCGGGCCTTTTCGCCCCAGTAACCCGCCGGTAGCGCGCCCATGATGAAATTCATCGCCTCAGACGTTGAAACGGCGAAGGCGAAGGCGCGCCGGGCTCTGGGGGGCAAGACGGTGGTCATTTCCGTGCGTGACCTGCCGAGCGGCGATGTTGAGGTGACGGCGTCGGACAAGCCCGCGCCGGCGGCGCCGGAACCGGCCCCGAAAGCGCAGTTCGCGGGCGCGGCGCGCGACGCGGTCGACGAAGGCCCGTTCAAGATGGGCGCGGGCGCGCGGCTCAACGAAAACATCGAGTCGAAGTTCTCCGCCGACGCGCTCGCAAAGCTGTCCAGCAGGCTCACCGGCGGCAAAGGCCAGCGCGCCCTCGACATGAGCGACGCCACCGTGCGCGCCATGGCGGAGATCCTGGCGCCGCACGGCATCGGCGAAGCCCTCCTCGCGGCGCTGATCGACGGCGCGCGCAAATCGCAGATCGACGAGGACCTCTACCGGCTCGAAACCGCGTTCGCGGAAGCCTTCACCTATGCGCCGCTGTCTTTCTCGCCGACGACGCCGATCATGCTGATGGGCCCGACCGGGGCGGGCAAGACCTCGACCGCGGCGAAGCTCGCCGCAGCCGTGCAGGGCGGCGGCGCGAAGGCCAGCATCATCACCGCCGATGTGGGCCGCGCCGGCGCCATCGACCAGATCCGCGCCTATGGAGAAGCGCTGGGCGCCGATTATTTCATCGCCGAATCGCCGCTCGACGTGGCGCAGATCATCAAGTCGAACCGCCTCGGCGGCGCGGTGGTTTTCGACACGCCCGGCGTCAGCCCGTACGATTCCGGCGACATCGCGGCGCTGCGCTCTTACCGCGAAGCGGCGGACGCAGAGCCCGTGCTCGTCCTTCCGGCCGGCGGCGACGCCGACGAATATGTGGACTGGGCGACCGCGTTCCGCGAGATCGGCGTCAAACGCTGCATCCTGACGAAATTCGACGCCACCAAACGCGTCGGCGCGGGACTGCGCGCGGCCTTCGAGACCGGGCTTGCGCTGGCGCATTTTTCCGAAACCCCGTTCATTTCCGAAGGGCTTTTGACGGCGAGCCCCGATTTTCTCGCGCGGCGCCTGATCGCGAGCCGGCCGGGACAGATCGGGTAAAGACCGCGTCGCGTCTTCGTCTCTCCCATCCCCCGTGAAACAATTTGCGCAAAACCGATTTTCCTTTTCTTTTAAACGGCGTCTTCCCTGGCTTAGAGCCGAATTTGGCGCCATTTGCGGTAATTGTTCCACGCGGTGCTTTTTCATTTTTTCCGCCATCTATCCTTCTTCGAATCCCCGCGCTTTAAGCGTGGGGTCTATTTCCATACGCGTATCACCGCCGAAGAGGCGGAATGGACGCCACGGTTAAACCGTGGCGAGTCGCAAGAAGAGAGTTCGGCCTTTCTTTCGTGAGTTCTGCGAAAATGCTTCCAGTCCTCACCCGCCTCGGCACGCATCATACCCCCGCCGGAAAACCCGTGGATAGTTATCCCCGTCTTTTATTTCCGTGCTATCATGAACGGCGCCCGCCTGCCCGATCCGCAAAGAGCCGGGGCGCAAAGAAAAAGCGGGCCTTTAAAAGGCCCGCCAATTATGACTCAACTGTTTTTCTTCTTGATACGAATGAAATAGCTACGCAACCCATGCATCCGCACATGGGCAAGCGCGTATTACGGTTTGCCGAGCAAGGCAACCGGATCGACGGCGTCGCTTTGCCGGCGGATTTCGAAATGCAGCTGCGGCGTCGTCACCGCGCCGGTCTGGCCGACTTTCGCGATCACCTGGCCTTTCCTGACCTGATCGCCCTTTTTGACCAGCATGGCGTCGTTATGGGCGTAGGCGGTGACGTAGCCGTCCTGATGTTTGACGAGCAGGAGATTGCCGAAGCCTTCAAGCTCCGAACCGCGATAGACCACCTGTCCGGCGGCGGCGGCGCGCACAGGCGCGCCCACCGGCGCGGCGATGTTCACGCCGTCATTGCGCCGGCCGAGATTGCCGGCGCCGAATTCGGAAATGACGGCGCCGTGCAGCGGCCAGTCGAACATCGATTTGGCGGAAGCCGGCTCCGGCTTCGTATAGGAAACCGTGCGCGCGATTTCGGCGACGTCTTCGGATTGCGGCGTTTCAGCAGCTTTCTTCTGCGCCGGCGCTTTTTGAGCCGTCAGCAGCGGTTTCGCACCCGTCGGCGCCTGCGGGATCAAAAGCCGCTGGCCGATGTCGAGCGTATAAGGCGCGGCGATATTGTTGGCGGACGCGATATTCGCCGCCGGCACGCCCGAGCGGCGCGAAATCGAATACAGCGTATCGCCGGCGCGCACGGTGTAAAGCTCGTCCTTGGCCACGACCACGCGATGAGAAGCGCGATTGTGCGACGGCGCATCCGTTCTGAGCGCGACGGCGCCGTCCGGCAGTTTCAACGCCTGCCCGACTTTCAGCGTGTAGGGTTTTTTAAGATCGTTTTCGTCGATCACCGCCGCAGGGCTCACATTGAACTTGCGCGCGATGGCGTAGACCGTGTCGCCGCGCTGAACCTCGATATAGCCCTTGGCTCTATGAAGATGCGCTGGCGGCGTTGAAGAGACGGATGCTTTTTGCGCGCGGGCGCGCTCTTCATCGTCGAGATAGACCGCGGACAAGGGCGCCAGCTTCACCGGCTCGACCTCGGCGGAAGAGCGCGCTTTGAATTCAGGCTGGCGGTAAACCGGCGCCTGCGCAGTTTGCGCGCGGCGCGCCTGTTGCTCGCGGCGAATGTCGTCCGGCGAGTGATAGACGCGGGTCTGGCGCGAAGGATCGGAGCCGTAAACGACCGGCGCATGATTGTGAGAGCCGCAGGCCGTAACCGCCAGCACCGAAACCGTCGCCATCGCCCAACGCATGCGTCTCATCGCCCCTCCTAACGCAAGAAAAACCGCAGAAAACCCGCGTAATCTTATCCGCCGATTCGAGAGGACGTTTGCTTTCTTTGGTTAACGAATCGTTAAGAAACGCCGCGCGGCTTAAGACTTCCGTCAGGATTTTTCCCCGCGCCTAAACGGAGTTTTCGGCGAGCGTCTTTTCGAGCGCCTTGCGCGCCGTGAAATCGGTGAGCGAAAGATGCAGGGGCGTGATGGAAATCCGCCCGTCATAAATCGCCCTGAGATCGGTTCCCTTAGCCGGATCGGACAGCGCGCCCGTATAGCCGTACCAGTAATAGGTCCCGCCCCGGAGGTCCTTGCGCTCTTCGGCGAAGAGCTGGACCGCGTCGCGATGGCCCTGCTCGGTCGCCTCGATTCCGGCGACATCGTCGGGCGCCCGGTCGGGGAAATTGACGTTCATGACCACATTGTCCGGCCAGCCGGCCTCGAGCAGCAGTTTCACGACTTTCGCGCCATGCGCCTCCGGCGTCTCCCAGCGCGCCTCGTCGCGCGCAAGCCGCGACAGGGAAAGCGCAATCGACTTGACGCCCATGGCCATGCCCTGAAAGGCGCCGGCGATGGTGCCTGAGACGGTGACGTCCTCGGCGAGGTTCTGGCCGTTATTGACGCCGGAAAGAATGAGGTCGGGCTTTTCGCCGCCGAGCACTTTCTGAATGCCCATCAACACGGCATCGCTCGGCGTGCCCGTCACCGCGAAACGGCGCTCGTCATATTGGCGGATGCGGACAGGATGCGCGAGGGTGAGCGCGCGCGCCGCCCCGGACTGCTCCTCCTGCGGGGCGCAGACCCAGACGTCGTCACTGATCTCGCGGGCGATTTTGACGAGGCTCTCAAGTCCCCGCGCATAAACGCCGTCGTCATTGGTGCAAAGTATCCGCATCTCTACCTACTCTTTCACGCTGTCTGCGGTTTCCTGCTTATCGCGCAGAAACTTCCAGGCGAAAAGCCACCACAGCGCCGCCCAGGCCGCGCCGAGCGCCCAGCCAGCGATCACGTCCGTCGGCCAGTGGACGCCGAGATAAACCCGGCTGGCGCCGACCATCATGGTCACGAGCACGGCGTAAAGCATGATGAGGGCGCGCTCGCGCTTTCTTTTGTGAAACCGCGCGAGCAGCGCGCCCAGCGTCAGATAGATGACGGCGGAGAGCATGGCGTGGCCGCTCGGGAAGCTCAGCGAATGAACCTCCGCCAGCTGCGGCACCAGTTCCGGGCGCGGACGGCCGAAACCGATCTTGAGGGTTTCGCTCAGGATCATGCCGCTCGCCGAGGCGCCGGCGACGGTGACGGCGTTTTTCCATTTGCCCTGAATGAGAAGATAGATGACGACGCTGAGGACGAGCAGCGTCAGGACGACAAAGCCGCCAAGGCTCGTAATGTCGCTCATGGCGAGTTCGAGCCAGCCCGGGCCGATAAGCTGAGAAGGATCGTCGGGCGCGCGCAGCGCCAGCAGGATCGTTTCATCGAAAACGTGGGTTTCGCCTTCCACCGTTTCCTCGGCGACGCCGGCGAAGGCCAGAAGCCCAAGCGCGGCGACGGCAAGGGCGATCGCCGCGCCGATCTCCGCCCGGGCCCGGTCGAGCATTGCGCGCACGAGAGGATGGTCTTTCAGAACCTTTACTTCCGGAAGCTTTATTTGAGCGCTCCTAAAAAACCGCAGACTTTTCTTTTTGGCGCCAGCCGCCCGTCACGCTTTCATTCCCTCTCCCCTTTGGGGAGAGGGTTAGGGTGAGGGGGAGCAAAGTTTGCAGTAAAATCAGCATCCTTCCCCCTCACCCGCAATCGCTGACGCAATTGCGACCTCTCCCCAAAGGGGAGAGGTGACAAACGGCGCGAGCGTCACTTCAGCGCCTCGATCTTTTCCGCCCCGCCCATATAGGGTTTCAATGCGTCCGGCACCGTGACGGAGCCGTCCGCCTCCTGATAATTTTCCAAGATCGCGACAAGGGTCCTCCCCACCGCGAGGCCGGAGCCGTTCAGCGTGTGGACGGGCGCGATTTTTTTCTTTTCGCCCGCGACTCGGTAGCGGGCGTTCATGCGCCGCGCCTGGAAGTCGCCGCAGTTCGAACAGGACGAAATCTCGCGATATTCCCCCTGCCCCGGCAGCCAGACTTCGAGGTCGTAGGTCTTCTGCGCCGAGAACCCCATGTCGCCGGTGGAGAGCACCATGGTGCGGAAAGGCAGTTCGAGCCGCTTCAAGACTTCCTCGGCGCAGGAGACCATGCGTTCGTGTTCGTCTTTTGATTTGTCCGGCGTCGTGACGGAAACAAGTTCGACTTTCGAAAACTGGTGCAGGCGGATCATGCCGCGCGTGTCGCGCCCGGCCGAGCCCGCCTCGGAGCGGAAACACGGCGTCCAGGCGGTGAAGCGCAAGGGCAGTTCTTCCTCGGAAAGAATGTCGCCGGCGACGATATTGGTCAACGAGACTTCCGCCGTGGGGATGAGCCAAAAATCTGCTAGTTTTTCTTCTTTTAGTGCAGTTCTTATTATCTCAAAAAGTGATCTGAATCGGCTGGTGTCGTGCCCTAAAATTTCTTGTTGTCGCCTTATATGAGAAAGAGTTTCCGCCAGTTCAGATGTCAGAGCATCACGAGCTTGCAAACCTCGCTCTAGTTTTATCCGATTTTTTAAATATATAACCTTATCTTCTAAGGATTCTACGAACTGTGTTCGCTCCTGAACCGCATCCCTCGCCTCTTGAACTGCTTCTTCGATACTCTCATGAAGTCCCGCAGTGTTGCGAATACCAAACAAGTCATCAATGAATTTCGGCAATTGCCCCGTGCCGTAAAGCGCATCGTCGCGCACCAATAAGGGCGGCGCGCATTCCGTATAGCCGAACTCGCCGGTATGAAGATCGAGCATAAAGGACGCGATGGCGCGTTCGAGCCGCGCAAGCTGGCCCTTCAGCAGAACGAAACGCGCGCCCGACATTTTCGCCGCGGTCTCGAAATCCATCTGGCCGAGCGCCTCGCCGATGTCGTAATGCTCCTTGGCGTCATTGAGGCGCTTGGGCTCGCCCCATTTCCGCACCTCGACATTCGCCGTCTCGTCCGCGCCTTCGGGAACGTCTTCGGCGGGCAGGTTCGGCAGGCCGGAGAGAATCTCGCGGATCGCATCCTGCTTTTTCTTCTGCTCGGCTTCCGCCACCGGCATCTGCTGTTTGATGCTTTCCACTTCCTCGCGCAGGCGGTTGAATTCGGCTTCGTCGCCTTTCGCCTTGGCCTGGCCGATCAGCTTGGAAGAGGCGTTGCGCTTTTCCTGCAGCTCGTTGAGGGTGACGGTGCATTTGCGCGCCTCTTCGTCGAGGGCGAGGATTTCGCCGGAACGGGGCTCAAGCCCCCGGCGGGCGAGGCCGGCGTCGAACGCGTCCGGATTGTCGCGGATATAACGGATGTCGAACATGGGGCCGGGGTTTAGCCTGCCCGTCGCAACGGGTCTAGAGCGAGGCGTTCTCCTCCCCCGTTTACGGGGGAGGTGTCAGACCGGATAAAATCCGGGATGACGGAGGGGGCTGAAATATCGCCCCCATCCCCGGCTTCGCCGGTACTTCCCCCGTGCGCGAAGGCGCACAAATTAAAATTTCGCGCCATTCGGCGCGGGGCGGGGGAAGAGAAGAAGATGTCAGGCCGAGCCTTCCTCCGGCTCTTCCTGCGCCTCTTTCGCCTTCTTCTCCGCAAGGCGCACGGAAAGGACCGAAATCTCGTAAAGTCCGATGACGCAGGCGCCGAGGATGAGCTGGCTGATCGGGTCCGGCGGGGTCAGGAAGGCCGCGATGATGAAGATCACGACAATGGCGACGCGCCGATTGCGCACCAGGAACTGCGAGGTGATGAGCCCGGTGCGCGCCAGCAGGGTCAAAAAGACCGGAAGCTGGAAGGCGAAGCCGAACGCCATGATCAGCGTCGTCATCAAGGAGAGATAGTCCCCCACCCGGGTCAGGAGCTCGATGGCGACGCCGCCGGTCTCCGCCGGGTTCTGCTCCATCCCCACCGCAAAGCGCATGACGAAGGGCATCAGCACGAAATAGACGAGCGCCGCCCCCGCCGTGAACAAAACCGGCATGGCGAGGAGAAAAGGAAACGCCGCCGCCCGCTCGCGCCGGTAAAGCCCGGGGGCGACGAATTTATAAATCTCGTAAGCGACCACCGGAAAGGCGAGCGCAATGCCGCCGAGCGCCGCCAGCTTCACCCGCGTGAAGAAGAATTCGAGCGGCGCGAAATAGAGTTTCGGCTCGACCCCGGCGGCGGTCACCGCGCGCTCGAACGGGACGACGAGAAAATCGTAAAGCGGGATGGAAAAAGCGAAGCAGACCGCAAAGCAGCCCGCGAAGGCGACGGCCGACACGATGAGGCGCGAGCGCAACTCGACCAGATGGTCGAGCAAGGGCGCCGACGAAGCCTTCAGCTCATCCTCTTCGGAGAGCTCTTCTTCCTTCCCCGTCTCGCTCATGATTTCGTAGTTTCGCTCTCGCCCTTGACGGCGTCGGGGGCGGATTGGTCTTCAGCCGGTTCGGCTCTTTCCGATTGGTTTGGCGCCGGTTCATCCTCGCCGGATTGAGCCGGCGCGGGGCCGGTTTCCGGTTTCGGCGTTTCGCGCACAGCCTTGTCGATCTCGCGCGCCTCGTCGCGGATCTCCTTGTCAATCGGGGCGACGCTCTCCTCGACGGCGCGTTTGGCTTCGGCGACCGGATTGTTCTTTTTCAGATCGTCGATTTCCTTCCTGAGATCCTCCATCTCCGCCTCGCGCGCCATCTGGTCGAAGGCGGCGGTGAACTCGCCCGCCAGACTGCGCGCTTTCGCAACGAGCCGGCCGGCGGAGCGCATCAGCCGCGGCAGGTCCTTCGGACCGACCACGATCAGCGCCACCACGGCGACGAGCACCAGCTCGAAAAACCCGAATTGCGGCAGGAGGTTCATGCAGCGGTTCCAGAAACGGCTCGCGGCCGGAATAGAGACATCGTTTTCGCCCTCTCACCGCTCATTCCCGCGAAGGCGGGAATCCATGTCTCGATCTATGCTGGATCCCCGCCTGCGCGGGGATGAGCGGGACAAGAGCCTTGCGCCAAGGGGGCTACGCCTTGTCCTTTTCCTTGGCCGGCGTCACGTCCACCGCATTGTCGCTCTGGTCATCGAGGGACTTGTCGTCTTCCTGAAGGCCTTTGCGGAAAGACTTAATGCCCTTGGCGAAGTCGCCCATGATCGCCGAAATCTTGCCGCCGCCGCCAAACAGCAGCAGCGCCAGCAGAAGGATGATGACGATCTGCCAGGGTCCGATTGCACCCATTATCCTGCGCCTCTCAACTTGAATTGCGGCCTATAGGTAATGCGTGAGGGGGGAGGACGCAAACCCAAAGCGGCGCGCATTTTATGCGTCTGCGGCTTTGTCTTCCGGGCCTTCCCCGCCCTCGACGGCCTCTTCTGCGCCATCCGCCTCGCCGTCTTCGAGGAAATCCTGCGCAAATTCGCCGGATTCCTCCTCTTCGTCCGTCTCCTCGTCGTCGCCGTCGGCGGGCGTCGGCACGGAAAATCCGGGCGGCAGGCGGGCGTCGAGGAGCCCTGCGGCCTTCAAATCGGCGAGCCCCGGCAGATCCTGGACGCTCTCCAGCCCGAAATGCTCGAGGAAATCCTCCGTGGTCCCGTATAGCGTCGGCCGGCCCGGGACGTCCCGGCGCTTGCCGCGCATTTTCACCCAGCCGATTTCGAGGAGCTGGTCGAGAGAGCCCTTGGCGACCTGGACGCCGCGCACGTCCTCGATATCGGCGCGGGTGCAGGGCTGGTGATAGGCGATGATCGCCAGCGTCTCGAGCGCCGCCCGGGAGAGCTTGCGCTGCGTGACCTTTTCCTTCTGGAGCACATGGGCGACGCCGGGCGCGGTGACGAAACGCCATTTCCTGTCGATCTTCTTCAGCGTGATCCCGCGGTTTTCGTAGTCCTCGGCGACGGCGGCGACGAGCTCGGCGACACGCGCGCCGACGGGCAGCCGGTCGGCGATCGACTTTTCGTCGAGGGGCTCGGCGGCGGCGAACAACAGCGCCTCCACCATGCGCTTGTGCTCGGCGAGATCCTCCTCGCTCCATTCGACTACCGGTTCAGACTCGGGCTCAGACTCCGATTCCGGGGCGACAGCTTCGCCTTCAGCCTCTACGGAGTCTTCGGCGTCAGCCTCAGCCTCGACTTCCGTCTCTTCGGCCTGTTGCGCCTCGGCTTCGTCGTCTTCGTGTTTTTCTGCGTCGTCGGTCACGGTTTCGCTTTCGCCTTCCTCATGCATCAGCTCTTCCGACAATTCCTCGGCGAGCGCTTCCTGCGTCTCGCGCGCATCCATGCTTTTAAAATTGCGGCCTGCATCGTCGGTCATTGCGACCCGTCTCCTTCATCCGTCGCGACAGGGCCGCCTTCTTCGGCGTCTTCGGGACGGGCCTTGATGTAAATCGGTTCAAAATGGCTGACCTGACGCAAATGAATGCGCCCGGCCTTAGCAAATTCCAGCGCCGCGTTAAACGAGCTCGCCAGAACGGAAACGCCTGGCGCCTGCGCCTCATAGGTTTTCGTCAGCGTACTGAGCTCGGTCCATTCGGGGATCGAGCCAAGAATGCGCTCAAGGCGCGCCCGCGCCGCCTCGATGGAAAACACCGCCGGCGGTTCGATATGGTAGTCGCGGTCCACCGCGGCGATGCGCTGGGTCGCGTAGGCCTTTAAAAGATCGAGGAGGTCCGCCTGCCAGTCGGGCTTGTGCGTGACCCGCACGCCTTCCGGCGCGCCGCGCGGGAAGAAGTCGATCCCCTCCTGCGGCAGGGCCTGCAGATCGTCCACCGCCTTGCGCATGGCCTCGAGCCGTTGCAACTGGAAGGCCAGCCGCGCGGCCATTTCATCCGCAGTCGGCTCGTCGCCATCGTCCTCAACGGCGGGCAGCAGCATCTTGGATTTCAAAAACGCCAGCCATGACGCCATGACGAGATAGTCGGCGGCGAGCTCAAGATTGCGCTCCTTCGCGGCCTCGACGAATTGCAGATACTGGTCGACGAGCGCGACCATGGAAATCTTGCGGATGTCGACTTTCTGATGGCGCGCCAGATCGAGCAGCACGTCGAGCGGGCCTTCATAGCCCTCGATATTCACCACCAGCGCGTCGATGGCCTCGTCGGTCGTCGTCACGCGCACGGGCTCATCGAACGCGTCAGCGTTCTCAGCGCCGTTTTCAGGCTCTGCCTCGTTCACCGGGGCCGCCATTTGGGGAATATGTTCGCCATCCGCCATCAGATCACCTTAGGGCCGATTCTGGCCGCATCCTATCGGCTTTCCCGCCCTCTGTTGAAAACTAAGCCAGAGCCGGCTTGATCAGCCCGTTGAGGCGCTCGTAGAGCTCGCTGGTATCGCCCCTTTCGGGCGCGCGCAAGTCGGCCATGGCGGCTTTCGCGCGGTCCGCCGCGGCGCCCTCAAGATTGCGCAGCGCGCCCGCGCTTTCCGTCTTTTCGGCCATCGTAAAATTGCAGGCGAGCGCAATGTCGCAGCCGGCGTCATAGGCGCCCGCGACGCGATCCGGAATGGCGCCGCCCAGCGCCTTCATCTTGAGATCGTCCGTGAACAAAAGACCGTCGAAGCCGATCTCGCCGCGAATGACGTCCTGCACGATCACCGGCGACAGGGTCGCCGGGTGCGCCGCATCATAGGCCTCGTAAACGATATGCGCGGTCATGCCCATTTTTTCGTCGCGCAAGGATTTGAAGGGTTCGAAATCGCAGGATTGCAAGTCCCGCTTTTTCGCCGAGACGCGCGGCAGGGCGTGATGGGAATCGCACAGCGACCGGCCGTGCCCCGGCAGGTGCTTGATCACGGGCAGCGCCCCGCCCTCTTTCAGCCCTTCGATGGTCGCATGGCCAAGATTGGCGATGATGTCCGGCCATTTCGCATAGGCCCTGTCGCCGATCACTTGCGGGTCGGCGTCGATCTGCGGCACGTCGAGCATGGGAACGCAGTTCACGGTGACGCCAAGGTCGGAGACGAGACGGCCCAGGAGATAGCCATTGAGCTTCGCGGCCTCATGCGCCTTTTTCGGATCGAGCTTCCAGAGTTCGCCGAAAACCGTCGGCGCGGGATGGGCCGGAAAGACCGGCGGCTTCATCCGCGCGACGCGCCCGCCCTCCTGATCGATCAGGATCGGCGCATCTTCGCGCCCGACGCAGTCGCGCAACTCGTCGCAATGGGCGCGGACCTCGTCGGCGCTTTCGCAATGGCGCGCGAAGAGGATGAACCCCCAAGGGTCGACATCCTTAAAGAAAGCCCGCTCCTCGTCAGAGAGGCGCGGGCCTTCGCAATCGAAAACAACAGCTGTGGGCATGACACTATATTACCTGCCGCTCACCCCGGCGCAGGCCGGGGGCTCCCGCCATGTGGCACTAGATCCCGGCTTTCGCCGGGATGAGCGGATATTTTTAAAGCCCCTTCACGAGACAGTCCTGTCCGCGGTCCTTCAGCCCGGCGCAATAAGTCTTGGCGTCGTCTGAGGACGAGAACGGTCCGACGCGCAGACGATAATAAACGCCGCGGTCGCCGAGATCGGCCCGCTCCACATCCGGGCCTTTTCCGGAAAGATAATCGCCGAGTTTCGTCTCCATGCGGCCCCATTGCGACATGGCTTCATCATTGGAACGGAAGGCGCCGACCTGCACCACATGCGTGCCCGAAGCGGCGTCTACCGCACCCGCCGACCCCGAGCTTGAGGACGACGCGCTTGTCGAAGCCGGCGCCGGTTTCACGCTCACAGTCGCAGGCCCCGTATCGACAGGCTCTTGCGCCGCCGGTTCGTTGTCGAGCACTTCGGCGTCCTGCGCTTCGAGATCGGCGAGACGGTCTTCGACCTCGTCATTCATGCCGGCGGCGGCCTCTTCCGCCTCGGCCGAAAGCGCGCCGATCGCATCTTCCGGGGAGCGGTCGACGGGCTCTTCGGGCCCTTCGGCGAGCGTCGTCACCGGCTCGCCTTCTTCGCCGTCGAGCGCGTCATAGACTTCGCGGTCCTCGGCGACGGGCGTTCCGTCCTCGGCGGTCTCGATCTTGATGGGATCGGGATCGGCGGCGACATAGGGCGTTTCAACGGCGCCGCCGTCGCGGCCGACCTTCATGCCCTGCTTGTAGGCGATCCACACGACCGACACGAACGCGCCGATCATGACGATGCCCATGATCAGGACAGCGAAACCCGACAGTCCGCGATCGTCTTCTTCATCGTCGAACTCGTCATATTCCTGATAGTCTTCTTCGTAAGCTTCGTCTTGTGCTGCGTTCGCCATGTCTAAAACCGCTCCTTCGAAAGCGCTTCAAAAAGTCCGCGCCCGATCTTCTCCCCAAGGCCGCTGCGTGGGGGACCGCTGATTAGGGGCCGCCTCACCCCCGCATCAACCCCATGCTTCAGAGGCCTTTCAAATATCCTTTCAGCCAAACGCCCTAAAGGCGCCGAATCGCCGTTCCGCGTCATTCTAGCATTGGAAGACGCGAACTCAGAGCGTTAGCCGTCAAATTCGACGCCAAAAAGGCGCCGGTATTCCCGGACGGCGTAGCGGTCGGTCATGCCGGCGATATAGTCGCAGACCGCCCGGGCGCGCCGCGCCTCGCTTCCGCCCTCATACCGCTCGCGCCATTCCGGCGGCAACGTCTCCGGTTCGGTAAAGAATAAGTCGAACAAAGATTTAATGATTCTCTTGGCCTGGCTGCGGGCGCGATTGACCTTGTAATGACGGTACATGTTCTCGTGCAGAAAGGCGCGCAGGCCCGACAGATCCGCCTCGACGCTTGTGGAAAACGCGCACAGCGCCGCCGGGGCGCGGCGCACCGCATCGGCGTCCTGCGGATTGACCGCGACAAGCCGCCCTTTCGTTTCGGCGAGGACGTCCTCGACCATGGCGCCGATGAGATCGGACACCGCTTCGGCGATGAGGATGTCCCGCGGCGCGTCCGGCCAGCGCATTTGCGCGGAAACGATCGCCGGGCCCACAAGCGGAACGGCCCGCGCCTCGTCAAAGCTGAACAGCCCGGCCCTGAGGCCGTCATCGACATCGTGATTGTTATAGGCGATGTCATCGGCGATGGCGGCGACCTGCGCTTCGAGCGACGGAAAGGTGTCGAGCCAGAGATCGTGGTTTTGCGCATATTCGACGATGGCGGCGGGCAGCGGCTCTTTCTTTTCCGCCAGGGGCCCGGTCAGCGGGCCGTTATGTTTGACGACGCCTTCCAGCATCTCCCAGGTGAGGTTGAGCCCCTCGAAATCCGCGTGCCGGCGCTCAAGCTTGGTCAGGAGCCTTAGGGTCTGGGCGTTGTGGTCGAAGCCGTTGTAATCCGCCATGCATTCGACCAGCACATCCTCGCCCGTATGGCCGAAAGGCGGATGGCCGAGATCGTGGGCGAGCGCCAGGCCTTCGGCGAGGTCTTCGTCGAGCTTTAAAGCTCGGGCGAGCGTGCGGGCGATCTGGGCAACTTCGAGGGAATGGGTGAGTCGCGTGCGGTAATGATCGCCCTCATGGGAGATGAAAACCTGCGTCTTGTGCTTTAAGCGCCGGAAAGCGACGGCGTGGATCACCCGGTCGCGGTCACGCTGGAAGGGCGTGCGAACCGCGCTTTCATGTTCGGGATGCAGCCGGCCCCTGGTTTGCTCAGCCCGGGCCGCATAGGGCGCGAGCGGCGCCGGGAAGGCCATGGGCGCAGATGCGCCGCCATAGGCCGATTCCGGCATGTCTTCAGGGACTTGGCCTTGCAACCTCATAGGACATCTTTACTCCGCCGCATCCGTCTCGTCATCCTGCGAAGGCGTGATCCGGCCTTTGTGTTTCGCTGGATTGCTCCTTCTCGGCTTGGGATGCAACTCCACCAGCCGCAGCGCCCCGGCCAGCATCAGGATGGAAAAGGGCAGCATCAGGAACCAGCCGATCCGCTGCATGGACGGCTCGAGCGCGCCGCTCTGGAATGTCTGCAGCGCAATCCTTAAAAACAGAACAAAAAGAACGACGAAGATGACTTCGGCGATGGTCTGTTTGAGCTGGCCGATCTGCTCCACATGCATCCATTCGGGCAGGCCGAGATCGCGGGAATTGAACTCCGGCCGGATGAAAAGCCCGTAAACCCCGTAGGCGAAAAACAAAAGAACGACGCCGATCAGGAAATTGTCGAGCGCCACCATGAGGCTGATGACCGTCGCCTCGTCCGCCGGCAGCCCCTCCACAGGCTTCGTCGGAGACGGATCGAACTGATGCTCGAAGGCGGAATAGGTGTTTTCCGCGCCGAGATAGAACATGATCAGCGCGCCGCCGAGGGAGGCAATCACGGCCACCAGGGTGAACAGCCGCGTCGTCCAGAAAAAAAGCTTCTCAAGTCTGTTGAAGGTCATGATTTCCCGCCATTTCCGCCCTTCATTGCGGTGAGTCGCTCCCAAAAAGCCGCCGCTTTCCCGAAATTAACCGCTTTCGGGCGAGATGGGGGCGGTTTTTCCCGCCCGCAAGCCGGAGCGAAGCCCTCGAAATCCGGCCCCGGACCCCTTATGTTGGGCGAAGACGCAGGAGAAGAGACCCGAGTTCATGTCTGTCGCAGAAGCCTCCCCGGTCACCGTATCCGAACGCGCCGCCAAGCGCATCGCCGCGATCCTCTCGAAAGAGCCGGAGGGCGCCATGCTGCGCGTCGCGGTCGAGGGCGGCGGCTGTTCCGGCTTCCAGTACAAATTCGACATCGTCACGGAGCGCGAGGATGACGATCTCGTCCTCGACGCGAACGGTTATTCCGTGCTGGTCGATTCCGTCTCGGTCGACTACATGGCCGGCTCGGTGATCGACTTTTCCGACGAGCTCATCGGCGCGGCCTTCAAGATCGAAAACCCGAACGCCACAGCGGCTTGCGGCTGCGGGACGAGTTTTTCGCTTTGAGGGCCAGATGATGAATTACACATTCAAAGTCATTCGACGCACTGAAGGCTATGATGAGCATACTGTGACAATTGACGCGCCATCACGGACTGAAGCGAAAAAGCTGATTGAAAATGGCGAAGGTGTATATGAATCTCTAGATCGTGATGAGCTTGATAAAATAAAGATAACAGACATCATCAATGCACAGCCCGTCGAATGAAACTTGGATTTGAAGAAGCTCAAGCTTCTTACAGCAGCCAATCTCAAAATGCGCGCGCACTCACTGAGTACTGGGCTTCCAACACATTATTTTGCCCTGCATGCGGCTGTGAAAAGTTAAATAAATTCAAAAATAACAACCCTGCGGCTGATTTTTTTTGCCCAACATGCAACTAAGAATTTGAACTGAAAAGCCAAAAGAAAAAATTCGGCAAAAAAGTTCTGGATGGGGCATATGACACATTAACCCGCCGTCTCAACGCTTCGAATAATCCAAATTTTGCATTTTTAAGCTACGATCCGGATAGTTTATCGGTAACTAATTTATTCATGGTGCCGAAGCATTTCTTTACGCCCAGAATAATAGAACGTCGCAAACCTCTTGCGTCAACGGCAAGGCGAGCAGGTTGGGTGGGCTGCAATATTTTATTGGACAAGGTACCAGAAGCTGGAAAAATTTTCGTCGTCAAGGATAGCAGGGTTGCAGAAAAAGAAACTGTTACAAGCCAGTGGCATAAGACAGCATTTCTGCGTAACGAAGCCATTCCATCTCGTGGATGGCTGCTTGACGTAATGAGGTACACCGAAAAACTAAACAAGCACTCTTTTACTTTGGCGGAAATGTATGAGTTCGAAGAGGAACTGCAAAGATTATATCCAAATAACAAAAATATACGCCCTAAAATCAGACAACAGTTACAACGTTTACGCGACAATGGGTATTTGGCTTTTCTGGGGAACGGAAAATATGAAATCATACGCAACTAAATAAGGGCTTTACCCCAAAAACGCATACTTACAGCTCGTACTGACAGTCATTGTCCGCTATCCTCCCCGCACAAACAAAAAGGGAGGGAAGACATGCGGACATTACTCATGGCGGCGGCCGGCGCCGCGTTGCTGGCGGGATGCGCAGGCGAAGACCCGCAGGCCGCGCTCGAAGCGGCGAACAAGGAGAAGGCGCTTTACTGCATGGACCTTCTCTTCAACCAGCACGAGCTGAATCAGGCCAAGGCCGAGTGCTTCGGCGAGACTTATATTCAGCACAACCCCGCCGCGCCGGACGGCGCCGATGCGCTGATGGCGTTTCTCGGGCCGTTCTTCGAGGGCAACCCCGACGCCTCCATCGACATCAAGCGGTCCGCAGCCGAAGGCGATCTCGTCTGGATCCATTACAACAACAAGCCGACGCCGGATTCCTTAGGCCTCGCGGTGGTCGACATCTTGCGCATGGAAGACGGCAAGTTCGTGGAGCACTGGGACGTGGTGCAGCCGGTCCCGGAAGAGTCGGCCAACGACAACACGATGTTTTAGACCGGCGCGCAAACGGCGGCCGCGTGCCCTTCTCCCCATTGGGGAGAAGGTGGCCCGAAGGGCCGGATGAGGGGGAAAGGTATTTCGCCTTCAGCGCCATAGCTCCCCCTCACCCGGATTTTCTACGAAAATCCGACCTCTCCCCAAAGGGGAAAGGTAAATGCCGCAATCACTCCAGCACCGTCACGATGTTGGAATTCTGATCTGCAAGCTCCTGCCCCGTAAAATAAAGGTCCTTGCCTTTCCAGTCTGCTTCCAGCCTGTCCCGCCAGACCGGGTCCATGGGCGAATTGACGAAATAGCGGTCGAAATAACGCCGGCTCACAAGGTCGCGTTCGAATTTCGGCTGGTCGACTTTCTCGCCGGTGTAAAAATCATAGGCCGACGGTTCGTGAAACATGAAGCGGGCGTTCGCCGCCGCATAACGCTCCTCGCCCTGAAGGTAGATCGGCACGCACATGGAGTAACAGGCCCGGCGCGACCGCACGCGCGTGTCGACTTCATGCGTGCGCTTCATCCGGTCGATGAGACGGATCACCTGTTCGCCCTCGGCGATGGCGCCGCCGGGGGAATGAAGATCAATGATGATGCGCCGCCCCTCGCCTTTCCATTCGCGATAAGCCTCCTCGAACTGGCGGGCCATGGGCGCTTCGACCTTGCTGCGCCATGAAAAGACCAGCGTCTCCGGGTCCTGCCGGTCGCGTGAGACAGCGACCACGCCCCTGTCCTGAAAGATCAGCTCTTCATTGCGGGCGATGAGCAGCGCCGTCGCCGCGAACATGAGGAGCGTCGTTATCAGCGTTAATTTCGATTTCCGCTCTTTACTCACTGCTCGCCGCCATTGCCCGCAGGGCGCACGCCCGTCACTCTCAGGATCACTCTAGGTAAGTCCCCGCATCCCGGAATAAAAGCGCTGAGAAATCATGAACGTCACTGAGGCCATAAAATCCCGCATTTCCACGCGGGCCTTTCTCGACAAGCCGGTGAGCGAGGCCAATATCCGCGCGCTGCTCGAGATCGCCCGCTGGGCGCCGTCCGGCGGGAATCTCCAGCCCTGGCGCGTTCATGTGGTCACCGGCGCGGCCCGCGACCGGCTGGTCGCTACGGTGAAACAGGCGATTGCGGACAATCCCCTCGCCGACGAAAGCGAGCTTGAAGTCTATCCGCCGAAACTCGCCGAGCCCTGGCGCACGAGGCGCTATGAGGTGGGCGAGGCTATGTATGCGCGTCTCGGCATTCCGCGCGAGGATAAGCCGGCGCGCCTGAAGCACTTGATGCGTAATTATGAGTTTTTCGGCGCCCCCGTGGGTCTTTTCTTTTCCCTCGACCGGCGCTTCGACAAGGGCCCGACCGCGAAGGCGGTCAAATTATAATCTGCGCGCCTTCGCGCGCGGGGGGCGCATCTCGGCATGTTCATGTTGGCGCTCGCCCTCGCCGCGGAAGAAGCAGGCCTTGCGACCTGCGTGCAGGAGGCGTGGACGCGGCAGGCGAAAACCGTTTCCGCCTTTCTCGAGCTTCCCGACAGCGACCAGCTTTATTGCGGCATGGCGCTCGGCTATGCCGACCCTGACGCGAAAGTGAACGAGCTGCGTTCGGCCCGCGCCGAGGTGAACGAATTCGCGCGCTTCCTCACGCAATAAAGCCGCCGGCTCAAAGACCGCATGTGACGGGCGTTCCAGCGCATGATCCGGCCCCGGGTGTCATCTCCGGCTGAAATCGGGTATGCGAACCGCTCACCCGCGCCGCATCGCGGGCTTAAGTTTTAACCGGGACAGCTTTCATGTCGGTCCAGATTTCCGTCACCGAATATATCGACGCGCCCGCCGCACGGGTGTTCGACACCGCGGCGTCCATTGACGCGCGCACGCTCATTCAAAAACACGGGCCCTTGCCCGCTATCCTGGACGTGGACGGCCATGACGCGCCCTGGTCAACGATCGGCGAGGTGCGCCGCCACAAGCTGTCCGATAAATCATCCGTACGCGAAGAATTGATCGGCTTCACGCCCGAGAAAACCTTCGCCTATCGCCTGACGGAATTCACCGGCCTCTTCGCGCCGCTCGTCGCCGAGGCGCGCGCCGACTGGCATTTCACGCAAAGGGCCTCCGGGCGCACCCGCATCGACTGGACTTATGTTTTCACGCCGGCCGGCGCGCTCGCCGAGCCGTTTCTCTGGTTCATTGTCAAACTGTTCTGGCCCGGTTATCTGAAGAGCGCCCTCGCCCGCGTGAAAGAAAAAGCCGAACAAGACGAAGCGCCCTCCAGCGCCGCTCGACAAGAAAACGACATTTGATAGACAGACGTTCGCTTGATAAAACACGATCCCGCTCAGGCGCTTTATCTTTTTTAGCAGAGCCGAAACGGTATCGTCACATGGAAACGGACGTCTGATCCTTATGCTTCATGAAGCTGACAACTCAATGGAAAGGCTCTGATGAAAATAGCCTCATTCAACGTCAATTCCATCAACGCCCGCCTGCCCCGCATTCTCGAATGGTTCGAGAGCGCCAAGCCCGATGTGGCGGTGCTGCAGGAAATCAAATGCGTCGATGAAAAGTTCCCGGCGCTCGAATTCGAGGACCGCGGCTATAATGTCGAGGTGCACGGCCAGAAAACCTATAACGGCGTCGCCCTCCTCTCGAAGCACCCCGTCGAAGACGTCGTGAAAGGCCTGCCCGGCGACAAGGACGACGAGCAGGCGCGCTATATCGAAGCGCTCGTGACGCCGGACGACGCCGAGCCGGTGCGGGTCGGCGGGCTTTACCTGCCGAACGGCAATCCGGCCCCGGGCCCGAAATACGACTACAAGCTGAAATGGATGAAGCGCCTCAAAAAACACGCGCAAAAGCTGCTCGAAAACGAGGAAGCCTTCGTCCTCACCGGGGATTACAATGTCATCCCGCAGGAGGAAGACGCCCATGATCCGAAAGCCTGGATCGGCGATGCGCTGTTCCTGCCCGAGACGCGCGCGGCGTTTCGCGAGATCGTCAATCTCGGCCTCACCGACGCCATCCGTCAGGCCCATCCCCGCGCCGCCTGTTTTACTTTCTGGGATTATCAGCGCGGCGCCTGGGAGAAAGACAACGGCATCCGCATTGACCACCTCCTCTTAAGCCCGCAGGCCGCCGACCGCTTCAAGGACGCCGGCATTGACCGCAAGGAGCGCGGCAAGGAAAAGCCGTCCGACCATGTGCCGGCATGGGTGGAACTGAGCTAATCGCTAGTCACACTGAGCAAGATCGGATTCAGTCGGAAATCGTAAAGAATTGAACTGCCTAATGGTAAGCTGACGGTTCCATAATCCCATATGTCCGTACTCACCTTTGGAATGGAGAAATCCTTCCACATGAACAAAAAACCTGTCGCCTACCGACCAACCATTTGCTGGAAGTTTGGATAACTCATCTGTCTCGGTTCTCAACATTTCTTCAGAGTCATTGCTATCAAGAAAGGATTTGAATTGTGCTGACGCCTCAGATGTCAGGTCGACCCACCAAGCGTCATCTTTGCCGCATTCTCTAAAACTGTGGTTCTCAAATCCCCGGATGTAGATACCCTCGTAGGTTTTCCATTCTGCGGCAGCGTTGCCGGGAATCAAAAAGGCCGAAGCAAGCCAAATAAGAAAATTCAAATATGGTTTATTCATGCCGCTGCTCATTCTAAAGTGCAGGCGTTGCATTATCACCCTATTCAGCGATTTAACAAGCTCTTATGAAATGGTCTCCTCAACAGGATGACGCGCTCGTCGCCGTCGAACGCTGGCGCAAGGCCGGCGAAAGCCAAGTCTTCCGCCTCTTCGGCTTTGCCGGCGCGGGCAAGACGACGCTGGCCCGCCATATCGCGGAAAACGCCGGCGGCGAGGTCGCTTTCGCCGCCTTCACCGGCAAGGCCGCACATGTGATGCGCCAGAAGGGATGCGTTGGCGCCACGACCATCCACTCGCTGATCTACCGCCCGTCCCGCGCTGACGAGGAGGATGAAGGCGAGCCTTCCTTTACCATCCGCCATGACGCGCCCGCCGCCGACGCCGACCTCATCGTCATCGACGAATGCTCAATGGTGGATGAAGACCTCGGCAAGGACCTTCTTTCCTTCAACAAGCCGGTGCTGGTGCTGGGCGATCCGGCGCAGCTCCCGCCCGTCAAGGGCGGCGGCTTTTTCACCGAGGGCGATCCCGATTTCATGCTGACGGAAATCCACCGCCAGGCGGCGGACAATCCGATCATCCGGCTTTCCATGGCGATCCGCGAGGGCGAGAGTTTCGACGAACAGTCCGAGGAATGCCGCGTCATCTCCAAACGCGACGTTCAGACCGAAGAAATCATGGAGGCCGACCAGATCCTCGTCGGCGCCAACCGCACCCGTAAACGCTATAATGACCGCCTGCGCGAGCTGCACGGCCACGCCGCCGACACGCCGGAGGCTGGCGAAAAACTCGTCTGCCTACGGAACAATAAGAAGAAGGGCCTCTTGAATGGCGGGCTCTGGACGGTCGAGCGCACCATGAAGCCGAAAGGCGGGCGCGTGCGCTTTGCCGTGCGCCCCGAGGAAGGCGGCAAGGCGGTCACCGTCACCGTCCCCCGCGGCTTTTTCACTGAAGGGCCGGAAACCGTCCCCTGGCTTCAGCGCAAGGGCGCGGACGAGTTCGACTATGGCTACGCCCTCACCGTCCACAAGGCGCAGGGCTCGCAATGGGATAATGTGGTGCTGTTTGACGAAAGCTACATGTTCCGCGAGCACGGCGCGCGCTGGCTCTATACGGGCGTGACAAGGGCGGCCGAAAGGTTAACGCTCGTCCGCTAAGCCCTCCTTGCACGGAAGGCGAACCGGTCTAGACTCTGCCTCAAACAGGCTAGGGAGAGTCTCATGGATTTCATGCAGTCAGTCAAAACCGTATTAAAGAATTACGCCAAATTCGACGGCCGTTCCGGTCGCGCCGAATTCTGGTGGTGGGTGCTGGCCTATATTATCGGCGCGATTCTCGTGACCGCTGTCAGCCGCACGCTCGGCATGGGTGATATTCTGACGACTGTCTACGGGCTCGCCCTGATCGTGCCCAATGTCGCCGTCAGCATCCGGCGTTTTCACGATATCGGCAAACAGGCCCTTTGGGTGATCCTGATGTTCATTCCGCTCGTGAACCTCGTCGTCGCCCTTATCTTCCTGACCAAACCTTCCGACGGACCCAACCAATATGGCGAAGGCCCGCAACCGCCAGCGGCGTAACGCTTCAAAAGACGCGCTTTCCCGGAAGCCACCTCGTATTGCAATCAGCGCCCATCGACCGGCCCCAAAAGGAGAACAAGACAATGTCCGAAATCGTCAGTCGTTTCTTCACATTCGATAAGCTCATCGCCACCATTTTGATCAAGGTGCTTTACTGGATCGGCGTTGTGTTCATCGCCATCGGCGTGCTCGTCGGCATTTTCGGCGGATTTGGAAAAGGGGTTTTGAGCGGGCTCGGCATGATCATCGCCGCGCCGATCGGCGGCGTCATCGCGCTTATTTTTTGGCGCTTCCTGTGTGAAATCTACATCGTCGTCTTCGGCATGTATGACCGGCTCGGCAAGATTCAGGAAGCGGTCGGCGGCGGCGCGAAAGACGCCGGCCCGACAACCGACGCCCCTTGATCCGTTCAGCGGCCCTTTTCAGGGCGTTGCGCACACAGGAAACCAATTGACGGCCGACGTGTTCTCCTCATGACGAGGAGCAAACCAAGGGCCGCCATGTCTTATGTGAAATCCAGTCTCGGCGCCGACGAAGACATCCTGATGGTCGCGCGTTTTCCCTGGCCTTATCATGTGGTCGCCTGGGGCGCGCTGATACTGCTTGGCGTTGTCGGCGTCGGCGTTCTCATCTGGGCGCTGATGCTCGTTCACTTCGCGACGACGGAATCGGCGCTGACGACGCGGCGCGTGGTTTACAAAAAGGGCCTCTTCACCCGCGAAACCATGGAGCTCGGCGTCTCGACCGTCGAACAGATCGAACTTCATCAGGGTTTCTGGGGCCGTATTTTCGGCTTCGGCGTCGTTGAAATCACCGGCACGGGCGACAGCGAAATCCGCACCCATCCCATGGCCGATCCCGTCAAGTTCCGCCGGCTCGTCACCGATGCGCGCTCGCAGGACCGTGCGATTGCCGTCGACCCTGCCGCGCAGGAGCCCGCACCTGCGCACGCCTGAACGCCGGCGACGCCTATTGACCGCGCACGGCCGCAACCGAGAACGCGCCGTCCAGACGCCCGTCCACCTGCTTGATCAGCACGTCGATGAGATCGAAAATCAGATCGAACTCGTGGAGGATTTTTTCCACCCGCTCAGGGCCTTCGAGCGGCGCGAACATCGAGCCCATATTCAGCTTGTCGCCGGTCTCAAGCGCAATATAAAGCCGCCCGCTTGCAAACGCCGCGCGCAGTTTCGCGCCGTCGAACAAACGGTCGAGCTCCTCGAACCTTTCCAGAACGATGGGATCGAGGAGGTTGCGCGCCTCCACCTGATCGGTGGACCAGGCTTCGAAGATTTTTTCGAATTTCGGCGAGGCGATGCCTACCTGGCGGAAATCGGCGCCGGGTTTGCCGAAACGGTTGAACAGCCCCGCATCGCGGCGCACCACCGTCTCGCCGAGAAAATCCTTATGATAATCGATGACCAGAAGCTGGCCGTGGAAGACCGTGCGCGTCGATGAGTTCTTGCCGCTGGATTTGTATTTCAGATGCGCTTCGCAAAAGACGAAATCGGCGCCGTCGCGGGTCCCGCGCACTTCGTCTTCCCAGCTTTCGCGGTTGAAGCTCGGCATCAGTTTCAAACGGTCGTAGTCGGAGAAATATTCCGGCCGGCCGATATCGCGGCGATAAGCAAAACCGAGCTTGCGGCAAACCCGTTCCAGCAGCCCCCGGGTGATGTTGCTGCGGGTGCGGTTGATCCGCCACATAGCGACGGCGAGCGTCAGCATGGCGATAATGATCCCGGCTTGCATATTGCCCCCGCCAAAGGGGCCGAAGCGAAACGCGGCGAGCGCGGCCACCGCCCCGCCGATCCCCATAAGGGCGGCATGCAGGATGGCTTTCTGGCGGGCGTCTTCCTTCTGGCGCAGATAGGGCGCAATCTCGGCCTCATAGAAGGCGGGAAACCCGTGAAACTCTTCCCGGTCCGATGGCGGCCTCATCGTCATGTTCATCCCCGCACGGCGCTTTATCCCAGGACTGGAGGCCCCAGCATGATAGCAAACTGTTAACTGTTCTTTTCAGCTTAACAATTTTCCCAGCGCGCGCGCGTCTTTAGAGCCTCTTTCATCTATTCCCGAGGCTGACGGCGCGTTCCCTAAACGGCGAATTAACCATCATTTTCCATTCTCACGCCAACCTAGTCTGGAGCCTTCCGCCGGATGCAAAAAATAAATCAAAAATTCGCCGGCGCAAAGCAGGCTTTCGCGCCCGATGCGGTGATCGACCGGCAATTGCGGGAATTGAAGCTGCAGATTCCGCGCGTTCTGGTCGGGATCGCCCTTTGCTCCGCCCTGATCGGATACCGGTTCATTGAAAATGCAGGGCCCGTCATTTTGACCAGCCTCGGCATTTTCATCGGCTACCTCGCCGTACGCATCCCCGAATGGCTGAGACTGAATATCGACGCTCTCAGCCCGGAAGAAAAACGCCGCCGCGTCACGGCGTCGCCGCTGATCGCTGCGGGGCTCGGGATCGCCTGTGCGGCGATGGCGATCTTCCTGGCGCAATACGCCGATAAGGAAGGGTACATTCTTCTCGGTTTGTGGTGTCTTTATTGCGGCGTCGCGGCATCCCTGGGGCTCTCCGCCGTCCCGCGCGCTTCAAGCCTTCCGCTTTTCTTGTGCATCGTACCTTTTACGCCGCTGATGATCGCCACGGGCGACAGCGATCTCATCATTATCGCCTGCATCATGCTGATCGGCGCCGTGATTGCGCATTATCACAATCGGCGCACCGGCGAGGCCCTCGCAGAACTGTCTCTAAAAAAGCAAACAGTCGAAGAGAGCGCCAATCGCGAAAGCGGACGTTTCCGTCATTTTATGGAGGCCGCCTCGGACTGGGCCTGGGAAACCGATGCGGACGGTTATCTGACCTATCTTTCCCCGAATTTTACAAAATTGACCGGCCGCTCAGCCAAGCCCCGCTCGGACCATAAGGCGTTTGAGATTTCTCGTCTTGACGAAGGCCGGTCAAAAGAAGCCGAGACAGAACTGTTTCGTCTGTTCGATGCACGCAAACCGATTGACGGCGTGCGCCACAATCTTGTCCGCATGAACGGCACAATTATGACGGTCACCGAACACGGCATGCCGGTGTTTGATGAAGACGGCCGTTTCAAAGGGTATGTAGGCTGGACGAAAGATATATCCGAACAGGCCGAAGCGGAAAAGAAACTGCGCGAGAGCGAAGCGCGCTATCGCGATTTCGCCGAAAGCGCCGGCGACTGGATCTGGGAGGTCGACGCCGAGCTGCGCTACACCTACATTTCCGACCGGGCCGCAGAAGTCACTGGCGCCGACCATAGCGGGTTCATCGGCGCAAAGATGTCGTTTTCCGGCAATCGGGTCAGCGAGGAAGCCTGGGCTGAATTGCAGGAAGCCATCGCCCGCCGCGAACCGATCCAGGAATTCGTCTCCTGCGTGACCTTCGATAACGGCAAGTCGGTTTGGATCGAACGCAGCGCGAAACCCATATTCGGACCGGATGGCGAATTCCAAGGCTATCGCGGCGTCGCCCATGACGTCACCGACCAGATCTCCGCGAGGATGGCGGAGGCCGACGCCTTGCGCAAACTCGAAGAGACCAACGCCAATCTCGAAGAAACAATTCGCCAGCGCACCGAAGACATTGCGCAAAAATCCCAGCTCATGGCCGAGGTGATGGAATCCATGGCCCAGGGCCTCGTTGTAATCGACGACAGCTTCACGATCATCGAAATCAATGAAAAGGCCTGGCAGATGTCAGGCCTTTCCAAGGAGGCCTGGGCGGTCGGCAATGATATCCGCCCGCTCCTGGAAATCGGCGTCCGGCACGGCATGTATGAATTCGAAAGCGCGGAAGATTATTTCGAAAAATGCGAGGCCGCCCTCGCCACCAGAGAAGAATTCCGCGCCATCCGTCGCCAGAAGGACGGCGTCATCATCGAAGAGAGCGCGCGGCGGCGCCCGCATGGCGGGCTCGTGATCACCTATCGCGACATCACCATAGCGCAGATGCGTGAAGATGAGCTCCGCGCCCTTTCTGAACAGCTTCGCATTTCAAAAGAAGAAGCGGAATCGGCGAACCGGGCGAAATCGGAATTTCTCGCCAATATGAGCCATGAGATCAGGACGCCAATGAACGGCGTCATCGGCATGGCCTCCCTTCTTCTCGGCACAAAGCTCGATGACAAACAAGCCGATATGGCGCGCGTCATCGTCAGTTCCGGCGACGCGCTTCTCAAGATCATCAACGACATTCTCGATTTCTCGCGGCTTGAAGCCGGAAAAATGAAGCTCGTGAAAGAATCCTTCAGCCTGCGCGAATGCGTCGAGGACGTGGCGGCGCTCCTGTCGATCCCGGTGGAGGAAAAGAATCTCGAGCTTCTGGTTCGCTATGATCCGGGTCTCGACGAAACGTTTATCGGCGATCCCGGCCGTTTGCGCCAGGTCATTACAAATCTGCTGGGCAACGCTGTGAAATTCACCGAAGAAGGACATATCCTTGTTGAGGTCGGCGGCGTCAAACGCGGCGAAATCGCTGATATAACCATCTCGGTTTCGGATACCGGCTGCGGCATTCCCGATCACAAACTGCAGGCGATCTTCGAGGAGTTCGAACAGGTGGACGGCTCCTCGGCGCGCAAACATAACGGCGCCGGTCTCGGGCTCTCGATCAGTAAAAAGATGATCCAGGCGATGAACGGCGACATCAGTGTGGAAAGCGAGAACGGCAAGGGCGCCACGTTCCGCATCCGCCTGCCGCTCGCCATTGACGACGCCGCCTCGGGCGAAAAGCCGGCGCCGAGCGCCTCTTTCGAGGGCAAGCGCGCCATCATCGTCGACGACAATGAGGTCAACCGCACGATCCTGAAAGAACAGCTCGCCTCCTGGAATCTCGACGCCGATCTCGCAGAGAATGCGGACGAGGCCCTCGCCGCCATGCGCAAAGCGGCGAAAGACGGCGCGCCTTACGCCATCGGCGTTCTCGATTTCCAGATGCCCGGCGCCGACGGCGTCGAACTGGCGAAACTGATCAAGGCGGATCCCGAGCTTGCGGCAGCGCCGCTGGTTCTCCTGACCTCGGCCGGGCGAAAGGGCGATCCGTCAGGTCTTTCAGGCGATCTCTTCTCCGCCTATCTCGTCAAACCCGCACGCGCCTCCATGCTGCTCGATTCGATTCTGACGGCTTTCAACGACAGCGCCGTCTCTGCGTTGCGCTCGGCCGACACGCAGCTCGCCGAGGACAAGGACGGCCAACAGCCCCACCAGTTTAAAGTGAACGGCGCGCCGCTGCGTGTCCTTGTCGCCGAAGACAACATCGTCAACCAGATGGTGATCAAGGCGATGCTGGAGAAAATGGGCTGCGAGGTGTCGATCGCTTCGAATGGCCGGCTCGCCGTTGAAAGTTATGAGGCCGACAGGCCCGATGTCGTCCTCATGGACATGTCCATGCCGGAAATGGACGGCGCCGAGGCCACGGGCCATATCCGCAAGATTCAGGAAAAACAAAACTGCCATGCGCCCGTCATCGGCGTCACCGCCCATGCGCTGCGCGAGGACCGCCAGCGGTGTCTAGACGCCGGCATGGACGACTACCTGCCCAAACCTGTGAAACAGGATGCGCTTGAAGAGATTTTAAAGCGTTGGACAGGCGATGAGGCGCGCAAACGCCGCAGCAACAGCGCCTAAAAGGCCGGAAGCGGTTCAAGCGCGGGGTCAACTTCGCCGTCGCTCGTCTGACGGCGCCAGAGCGAGGCGTAAAGCCCGTCTTTCACGATCAGCTCCTGGTGAGTTCCGCGCTCGACAATCTCGCCATTGTCGAAAACAAGGATCATATCGGCGCCAGCAATGGTCGACAGGCGATGCGCGACGGCGATGGTGGTGCGCCCCCGCGCGGCTTCCTTCAGCGCCGTCTGCACTTCCCGCTCCGTGGTTGAATCGAGCGACGACGTCGCCTCGTCGAGAATCAGAATCTTCGGATCGAGCAGAATCGCCCTGGCGACGCCGACGCGCTGTTTCTCCCCGCCGGAAAGTTTCAGTCCGCGTTCGCCGACCTTGGTGTCGAGCCCCGCCGGCAGGCTTTCGATAAACGGCGTCAATTGCGCGCGCCTGGCCGCCGCCATGATTTCTTCGTCGCCGGCCTCAGGGCGGGCATAGGCGAGATTGAACCGCAGCGTGTCGTTGAACAGCGTCACCTCCTGCGGGACGAGGCCGAGGGCGGCGCGCAGCGATTGCTGCGTCAGGTCCCGGACATCCTGCCCGTCGACCAAGACGCGGCCCGCGGGCGGATCGTAGAACCGGAAGAGCAGCTTCAACACGGTCGACTTGCCGGCGCCGGAAGGGCCGACAACGCCCACAAAGGCGCCGCCCGGAACCTTGAAAGACACATCGCGCAGGCCGCTCGCCCGGCCTTCATGGGCGAAGGAGACATGCTCGAAGGCAAGCGCGCCGTCGCGCGGCTTGTAGTCGATTGCGCCCGGCGCATCGGCGACAGCAGGCTTCTTATCCATCAGGCCGAACAGTTTCTCGATGTCCACCGTGCCCTGTTTGATTTCGCGCCAGGCCCAGCCGAGAATATTGAGCGGCCGGTAAATATTGAAGAGCATCAGCATGATCGCCGTCACGTCGCCCACCTGCAGATTGCCGTTCACGACGCCGAAGCCGGCCATGACGACGACTGCGAGCACGCCGCAATTCATGATCAGCTCCTGGCCGCCATTGAGGAAAGCCAGCGACGTCATGATCTTCACATAATGACGGTTATAGTCCTGCATGGCGCCGTCATAGCGGTCGGACTCGCGGTCCTCGGCGGCGAAGGATTTCACCGTCTCGAAATTGGCGAGCGTGTCGAGGGCGATGCCGCGCAGGCGCGTATCCGCCTCATTAAAAACCCGGCGTTGCTTGTTGCGCCATTCGGTGACGATGATCGTGAAGACCGCATAGACCGCGACGGTGATGATCACCGCAATGGAAAATTGAACGCCGTAAAGCTTGGCCATCACCGCCGCGGCGAAGGCGAGCTCCACGAGGGTCGGCCCGATATTGAAGGCGAGGAAACGCAGCAGATATTCCATGGCGCTGGCGCCGCGCTCGATCACACGGTTGAGCGCGCCGGACCGGCGCGTCAGATGGAACTGCAGGTCAAGATGCTGAGCGTGGCGGAAAGCGTCGACCGAGACAAGCCGCTGCGCGTCCTGCGTCACCACTGAAAAAAAACCGTCGCGCAACGCCGGCAGCGCGCTCGACGCGAAACGCGCCGCGGCGAACAGGATGAAGAACAAGACAAAGGCGCCGCCCGCCGCCGCGGCCTCCCCGGCGGAAAGCGTGTTCAGCCCCTCGCCCATAAAGACCGGCGCAAGAACCGAAAGCCCCTTGGCGGCGACGGTCAGCAGGAAGGCGAGAGCGATTCGCATGCGCCAGCGGGAGAGCTCGGGTCTTAAGAGAATCCCGAACATACGCGCGATCGAACGCCCGAAAGGCGCCGGCGCGCCTGCAAATTCTTCTTCAGCTTGTGCGGTCACGGCGGGAAAATGGGGCCGGAGCGCGCGAAAAACCAGCCCCGACCTGAATTTTCAGCCTGAGATCACGAAAAAGAAATTCATTACAATGCCCTGCATCGATAGCGCCGGGCGGGGAAATCATTATATTTAGGGCATGCTGAATCGGGGGAGAGACAGTGCAAAGTTTTAGATAGCTGAATGGCGAAAAATAATAACCGGATTGCAGAACGCCTGGCGGCGATCAAGAACGCCGCCCCCAAAGTGACCGAAGCGCGCATCCCGCAATTGAAAAAGCGCTGGGCGCCGGAACGGGACGAGCGCGGCGCCGTTTTCAAGCCCGGCAAGATTTTCCTGACCAAAACGGATCAGCTGCGCTGCGTCATCCGCAATGTCAGCGACGGCGGCGCTTATGTGCATCTCGAAGGCGCTTACCCGCTGCCGCCGGTGGTGGTGCTGCATTTCGACCAGACCGGCGTCGTCAAGAAGGCGCGGGTCGCCTGGCAGAAGGAGACCGAAGCCGGCCTCGCCTATGTTCAGGACTTGACGCCGGGCCGCGAGGGGCCCGACCCCCATGCGGGCGGATCTAAAGCGCCCCCTGAATGAGCTTCATCACGCCGGAGAAATCGACGCCGTCTTTCTCGGCCGCCTCCATCAGCGCGTAAATCGCTTCCGACTGGGCGCCGAGCGGCGTTGCGGCTTTCGCCTTGTGGGCGGCTTCATTAGCGAGCCGCAAATCTTTCAGCATCATCCCCGCCGCAAAGCCGGGCTTGTAGTCGTTGTTCGACGGCGCATTCGGCACCGGGCCCGGCGCGGGACAATAGCTCGTCATGGACCAGCACTGGCCCGAGGCGGCCGAAGAGATGTCGAAGAACGTCTGCGCGTCGAGCCCCAGTTTTTCAGCAAGGTTGAACGCCTCGCAGGTGCCGATCATGGAAATGCCCAAAAGCATGTTGTTGCAGATCTTGGCCACCTGGCCGTTGCCCGCGGCGCCGGCGTGGAAAATATTCTTGCCCATTTTTTCGAGCACCGGCTTGGCGCGCTCGAACGCGTTCGCTTCGCCTCCGACCATAAAGGTGAGCGTGCCGCCCGTCGCCGCCGCAACGCCGCCGGAGACCGGCGCGTCGGCCATGGCGAAGCCTTTTTCCGTCGCCGCCGCAATCACGGCGCGCGCAGAATCGACATCGATGGTCGAGGAGTCGATGAAAAGCGCGCCCGGCTTGGCGTTGGCGATGACGCCATAGCTTTCCATATAGACCGAACGCACATGGGCGCCCGCCGGCAGCATGGAGACCACCACATCCGCGTCCTTCACGGTCGCCGCAACGGTTTCCCCGCGCGTGCAGCCAGCTTCCACCGCGCGATCGACGGCGCCGATGGAAAGGTCCGTCGCGGTGACGTCGAGCCCCGCCCTGGCGAGGTTGGCCGCCATGGGCCCGCCCATATTGCCGAGCCCGATAAATCCGATTTTCGTCATTGTCATTTCCTCCCGGCCGAATTGGTCACCAGCCGATTTCATTGCCTTGATAATCAGTCAGACGCAGCGGCGCGCCGGGTTTCATTTTCTCGATCCGCTCGCGCAGGCCGGCGACGCTGTCTTCGACCGCGACCGCCGCTTCCGGACCGCCCATGTCGGTTTTGACCCAGCCCGGGTGAAACGGCGCGATGGCGACGCCTGTATCGGCGAAGACCGGCGCATAGGCCTTGAGCGCCATATTGAGCCCCGCTTTCGACGTCGAATAGGCCTGCGCGAAACCGCCGGCATTGGCGATCGACCCGAGAATGGATGAAATCGCCGCGAATTTGCCCTTGGCTTTTTTGAGATGCGGGGCAAAGGCTTCGAGCGTCGCGACCGGCCCCAGCGTATTGACCGCGAGCAGGTGAAGGAACGCATCATAATCGAGCGCGCCGAACTCGCCCACATCCTTGCCGCCGGCGCCCGCATTGGCGACGACGATGTCGAGCGGCTCGTCGATCTCTTTACCCAGCGCCTTGACGGCGCCGAAATCAGAGACGTCGAGCTTATGGGTGACGACATCGCCTTCAACAGCATTCAGCGCATCCGCCTTTTCGGGAACGCGGCAGCAGGCGTGCACGCGCGCGCCCTCACCCGCATATTGTTTCACAAATTCAAGGCCAATGCCGCGATTGGCGCCGGTGATGAGAATTGCGGTCAATGGTTTTCCTTTCTCATTTGAGGCCGCCCATTTTGCGCACGAGCTTCCATTCCTTTTCCGCAACCGGCTGAACGGAAAGCCGCGCATTTTTAACGAGCTTCATCTCGGCGAGCTTCGGCTCGGCTTTGATGTCGGCAAGCGTCACCGGTTCCGGGACCGGCTCGACGGCGGCGACATCGACCACGAGCCAGCGTTCGTCATCGGTGGTCGGGTCGGGATAGGCTTCCTTGATGACTTGCACGATTCCGACGACCTGTTTTTCGCCGCCCGTGTGATAGAAAAAGGCGAGATCGCCTTTCTTCATCTCACGGATGAAATTGCGCGCCTGGGCGTTCCTGACGCCCGTCCAGGGCTCGCCCTTTTTGCCTTTGGCGAGTTGCTCGTCCCAGCTCCAGTCGTCCGGTTCGGTTTTCAAAAGCCAGTAGGCCATGTCATTTCCTAAGGCAGCACCAGCTCTTTATCGCCGAGCGGTTCGAAATAATGGGCGATATCGGCGTCGCTCACATCGGCGAGAGAAGCGGGCTTCCATTTCGGATTGCGGTCTTTTTCGATGATCTGGGCGCGCACGCCCTCGAAGAAGTCATGGCCTTCCATGACCCGGCGGACGATGCGGAACTCCATTTTCATCACATCGTCGAAATCATGCTCGTAACCGCGCTTCATCTGTTCGAAAGCGAGCCGCACCGACGTCGGCGACATGCGCGAGAGGGTTTTCAGCGTTTCTTTCGCGAAATCGCTCTCATCGGCTTCGAGCGCGCGCATCAGCCCGTCCAGCGTCTCATGGCCCTGAAACAGCCGCGCAATGTCGCCGCGAATGTCGTTCACCGGCGCATGGCCGGGATCGCCCGCATAGATGTCGAGCACGGTTTCAATGTCTGCGTGCGCATGACCGCCAAGCTTTGTTGCGAGGAGCGCCTTTTGCAGTTCTTCGTATTTGTCGCCCGGCGCATAATGAGTGGCGACGCCCGCCGCCATGCAGTCGGCGGCTTTCGCCCGGGCCCCGGTGAGCGCGTAATAAAGCCCGAGCCCGTCATGAAGGCGCGGCATGAAATGCCCGCCGCCCACATCCGGGAAAAGCCCGATGCCGGTTTCGGGCATGGCGAACATGGTCGCGTCGCCCGCCACGCGGAAATCGCCGTGTACGGAAATCCCGACGCCGCCGCCCATGACGATGCCGTCGACCATCGCAACGTAAGGTTTCGGGAAATGATAGACCAGCGAATTGTTGCGGTATTCCTCGCGGAAAAATTCCGAGGCGCCGGCGGGGTCGTCCTTCGCTTTGTCATGCAGCCAGCGGATGTCGCCGCCGGCGCAGAAAGCCTTTTCGCCTTCGCCTTTGACGAGCACCGCTTTCACCGGCGAACGCCCGCCGGCCCATTTCGTCAACTGCTCCCGCATGGCTTTCACCATGTCGAGGGTCAGCGCGTTCAGCGCCTTTTCACGATTGAGCGTGACGACGCCCCAGTCGCCGATTTCCTCAAACAGAATGTCCGTCGTCATGTTTCTTTCCGCCGCTAACAATCAAAATTACAACGCCGATGGCGATGAGAAGAAGCCCTGCATAAAGAACGCTTGTGGGCTCGGGAAGCTCTCCCGACAAAATCAGGTCCATCGCCTTGTTGAAGGCGGAGACCTCCTCGCCGCGCTCCGCCGTTTCCGCAATGTCGCGCCCGATGGCTGTATAGGCGTCGAGATAAGCGTAGGCGATTGCCGCGAGCCCAGCGAGAAACAGTCCTATGGAAGCGAGTATTCTCAATGCGTCCTGTCTTTACGCCTGATAGTCTTTCAACAAATCTCTTGCGACGATGACGCGCATGATCTCGTTGGCGCCTTCGAGGATCTGGTGGACGCGGACGTCGCGCAGCATGCGTTCGAGCGGGTAGTCTTTGAGATAACCGTAGCCGCCGTGGATCTGCAGCGCCTCGTTGACCACGTTGAAACCCACATCGGTGACGAAGCGTTTCGCCATGGCGCAATGGCGCGTCGCATCCGGCGTTTTATGATCGAGTTTCCACGCCGCCTGATAGAGCATCACGCGCGCCGCCTCGAGCTCCGTCGCCATGTCGGCGAGCTTGAACTGCAGCGCCTGCTGTTCGTTCAACCGTTTGCCGAAGGCCTTGCGCTCATTGGAATAATCGAGAGCGGCTTTCAGCGCCGCATTCGCCGTGCCCAAGGAGCAGGCGGCGATGTTCAAACGCCCGCCGTCGAGGCCCATCATAGCGAACTTAAAGCCCTCGCCTTCCTCACCGACGCGATTGGCGACCGGCACGCGGCAATCCTCGAAATTGACGATCGCCGTCGGCTGCGCGTTCCAGCCCATCTTCTTTTCATTGGCGCCGAAGGAAAGGCCGGGCGCATCCTTTTCGACAAGTACGGTCGATATGCCCTTGGGCCCGTCGCCGCCTGTGCGCACCATGACGACGTATAGGTCGGAGACGCCGGCGCCGGAGATGAACGCTTTCGAGCCGTTCAGCACATAATGATCGCCGTCTTTGACGGCCTTGGTCTTCAGCGCCGCGGCGTCGGAGCCCGACCCCGGCTCGGTAAGGCAATAGCTCGCCACCATCTCCATCGACGTCAGCTTCGGGCAATATTTCTGGCGCAGCTCCTCCGACGCAAAACGGTCGATCATCCAGGAACACATATTGTGAATGGAAATATAAGCCGCCGTCGCCGTGCAGCCGGCCGACAACGCCTCGAAGATCAGCGCCGCATCGAGACGCCCCAGCCCCGAGCCGCCCACATCCTCGCGCGTGTAAATCCCGGCGAGGCCAAGCGCCGCCGTTTTCCTGATGACGTCCACGGGAAACTGCTTTTGCTCGTCCCATTCCGCGGCGTGCGGCGCAAGCTCGTCTTCGGCAAAACGCCGCGCCATCTCCTGAATGGCTTCCTGTTCCTCGGAAAGGGCGAAATCCATCAATCAAATTCCTCAAGCCAGGCCTTACGCCGCCAGCATTTCTCCTCGCAGATTTAGCGAGATCGTGCAAGCTGACGCAGCAATACGCTCAGCCGGGGCATGCGTGAAACGGGCGTCAAACGCCCAAAAGAAAACGGCGCCGCTGACCAGCGGCGCCGAAGTCTTAGCAGATTGAAGATCGCCTAAGCGCGACGACGCCGGCGGCTTACAGCGCCAAGCCCCGCAATGCCGGCGCCCATGAGAAGGAAGCCCGCCGGCAGCGGCACTTCCGAGACAGCCGTCGATTCGACATTCACGGTCAGCCGATACTCAACCGCCCCATTCAGGAGCGCCAGCACTTCGGAACCGAGAAACAACGAATAGAGCTGGCCGCCCGGCAAGGTGAAGCCCGAGGGAGAAGAGTATGTGCCGGCGCCGCCAATCGGCACTGTCAGCAAAAGCGGCGTGTCGTCGAACTCTTCAACCAGAAATTTGGTGTTCTGACTGATCGAAACCGGATTGAACGCATCGGAATTGGTGGCGAACTCGATAATGAAACCGGTGATAATTTCGTCATCGTCCAGACTGACGATGACGACGTCGGCGCCGTCGCCCGGCGTCACGATGCTGCCGTCGAACGTATTGGCGCCCGCTTCGACATCGAAGGCGTCATTGTCTGGATCGGCGTCGAGAAAGAGATTTTGATAATCGCCGCCAATAAAGGCGTCGGTTTCATTGACGGAAACCGGCGCGGCAAAAGCAGACGCAGAGAAAAACAACGCCGCTGCAAAGGCAGCGGCGGCAGATACATTATTCAGTTTCATGTGGACTCGCCCCAAGTAATTTTACGGACGCACCATAGCCGTTTCTTAACCAAAGAGATAGCTGAGATTCTTATTTATTTTCCGGCTCGTCCGGCTTCTCTTCGAGCGGCGTTCCTTCAAAACCCGGCATGTCCGGCATCGGATGATCGAACTCTTTGGTGAGCGGCGTCATCGGGCCTTCATGGCGGCGCACATGATTGAGCCAGCGAAAGACGATATAGGCGACGAGCAGCACAACCGCGCCTATAGGCAGCCAGAACAGCGCATGCTCGCCCGCCACGGCGCCCACCCAATGGAACAGGCCAAAAACGATGCCCACATAAAGCGAGGCGGTGAACATCAGGGTAAGCACATATTTCGGATAATAGGCCCTGAAGAACCCGGCGGCGATATAGGTGGGGATGCGCGTGCCAGGCACAAACCGCGCCGTCAGCATGGTCTGCAGAAATTCCTTGCGGATAAGATCGCCGGCGACGGAGACGCCCGGCTTCTCGGCGAATTTATGCGCCCAGTCATAGCGCCGGGCGAGCCGGCCCATCCAGTATTTCCAAGCGTCGGAGGCGACAAGGCCTGCGAGGATCACGGGGAGAATAATCTCCGTATGGGCGGCGCCGGCGAGAGAGGCGGTCGCCGCGCCGATGACGGCGACATCTTCCTGAATGAAGGGGGTGAAGAAAATCGCGGCGTAAAGCGCCCACCCCGTGAGCATCGCCATGTCGGCTGTTTCAAGTCCGAACAACCCCACGCTCCTCTTACTCGCCGGCTTTACAGCCGCGTCATCGCTATTTCTCGCGGCCCATCGTCTCCGCTTCGAGCTTGGTAATCGGACCGTCCTTGAAAAGATAGTTCTTTAGCTCTTTGTCGAAATCCTCAGAATTGCGCCGCAGCCATTCGAGGACCATGGCGGCGTGCTCAATCTCCTCTTTCATATTGTGGAGGAGGATCGCCTTTAGCGACGGGTCTTCACAGTCATCGGCGCGCTGTTGATACCAGTCGACGGCCTCAAGCTCCTCCATAAGCGAGGAAATTGCCTGATGCATATGGATCGTATCTTTGCTGAGCCGCTCGCGCGGCGCGTGAAGACCTTCGCTTGACATAAATGCTCCTATGGTGAGTGGCCCGCCCTGCCTGAGGCCATTTGACGCTATGTTTAACAGTTCAAGCCATAGAGTTTCTGGCGGTCATGCGTCAGCCCGTCAAGAATTGGGCGGGCCTATGCGCTCATTATGCGTCTTTCTGCGGCAGCCCGTCCGCAATCTCGTAATAGCAGCCCTTGTCGTCGACGAATATATGCTGGGTCAACTGCAGCGGCGGGGCGCCCTTGATCGCTCCCGCGCCGACGGAAATCCGGTCCTTATAGGCCTCGATCCCCTCGCCATGCCAGAACAGGGCCGAGCCGCACTCGCGGCAAAAGCCCCGCCGGGCGAGGTCCGAGGATTTGAACCAGCCAACCTTGTCCTCGCCCCCGGTAAAGGAGAGGCCCTCGCGCGGCCCGCTGAAGGCCGCCCAGTAATGCCCGCTCCAGCGCCGGCACTGGCCGCAATGACAGGCGGTGACGTCAAGCTCTTCGGTGGCGAACTCGAATTCGACCGCGCCGCAAAGGCAGCTTCCTTGAAGAACCGTCATTCAATCCCCTTCAACAACACAATCCATTTCGGTTTCAACGAGCCATTCCGGATCGATGAAGCCCTTCACTTCCACAAAGGTGCAAGCGGGCCGAATATCCTTGAAGAGCTCGCCATGCGCCCGCGCCGCCTCTTTCCATGCCGCAATATCCGTCAGCATGATTCGCGTCCGGATCACCGAGGCCGCGTCGCCGCCCGCTTCCGCTATTGCTTTCAAAGAAATTTCCAGACAGCGTTTTGTCTGTCCGTAAACGTCGCCGGGACAGGCGGTCATTGCGTCTTCCGCAATCGGCGCCGTTCCCGCGACCGCAATCATGTTTCCGGCGCGCACGGCCCGGCTGAAGCCGATTTCCGGCTCCAGCGGCGATCCGGAAGGAACGATGAGGCGCGCGCCGGTCACTGGCCGCCCTACTCCATCGTGGGAATGACGAACTCCGAGCCCTGAACGTCTTCGGGCCAGCGCTGGGTGACGGTTTTGATCTTGGTCCAGAACTTCACGCCTTCGGGGCCGTGCTGGTTGGTGTCGCCGAAGCCCGAGCGCTTCCAGCCGCCGAAGGTATGATAGGAGACCGGCACCGGGATCGGCACGTTGACGCCGACCATGCCCACATTGACCTTCTGCACGAACTCGCGCGCCGCCGCGCCGTTGCGCGTGAAGATGGCGACGCCGTTGCCATATTGATGCTGCGAGGGAAGCTGCGTCGCTTCCTCGAAGTTTTTCGCGCGCACGATCTGCAACACGGGCCCGAAGATTTCCTCGATATAGGATTTGTGGCTCGGTTGCGCCTTGTCGAGCAGCGTGCCGCCCATGAAGAAGCCGTCTTCATAGCCTTGCAGCTTGAACTCGCGGCCGTCGACGAGCGCCTCCTGGCCTTCGTCGATGGCCATCTGGATGTAGTTCGCGACGCGCTCCTTATGCGCCGCGGTGACGAGCGGCCCGAGATCGGAATCCTCCGACATGGACGGGCCGATGCGCAAGCCCTCCACCTTCGGCTTCAACATGGAAATCAGCTCCTCGGCCGTTCCCTCGCCCACAGGCACCGCGACCGGCGTCGCCATGCAGCGCTCGCCCGCCGACCCGTAAGCCGAGCCGATGAGATTGTTGACGGCGTTCTCCATGTCCGCATCGGGCAGGATGATCATGTGGTTCTTGGCGCCGCCGAAAGCCTGCACGCGTTTGCCGTATCTGGCGCCTTCCGCGTAAATGTAATTGGCGATGTCCGATGAGCCTACAAAAGAAATCGCCTTGACGCGCGGCTCCTGCAAGAGCGCGTCCACGGCCTCCTTGTCGCCATTGACGACGTTCAAAACCCCTTCCGGCGCGCCGGCCTCCATCATCAGCTCCGCAAGGCGCAAGGGGCAGGACGGATCGCGTTCGGACGGCTTGTTGATGAACGTGTTGCCGACAGCGACAGCGACGCCGAACATCCACATGGGGATCATCGCCGGGAAGTTGAACGGCGTGATCCCCGCCACAACGCCGAGCGGCTGGCGCATGGAATAAACGTCGATGCCGGGGCCGGCGGCTTCGGTGTATTCGCCTTTTTGCAGATGCGGAATGCCGCAGGCGAACTCGATCACGTCGAGCCCGCGCTGCACGTCGCCGCGCGCGTCGGGCAGGATCTTGCCGTGCTCGGCGGAAATCAGCTTTGCGAGGTTGTCCATGTCCTTTTCGACAAGCTCTTTGAACTTGAACATGACCCGCGCCCGGCGCTGCGGGTTGGTGGCGGCCCAGTCCGGAAACGCCTTTTCCGCCGCATCCACGGCCCTGGCGACCTCCGCCGCGCTCGCCAGTGCGGCCTTGGCCTGAACTTCGCCCGTCGTCGGGTTGAACACATCGCTCGTCCGGCCGCTCGCGCCGTCAACCAACTTGCCGCCTATGAAATGTCCGTGGGTCGTCATGGGATTTCCTCGCTCACTCTCCGCGGGCTCGCCGCCTTCGGGAGCCTCTTGAAATTCGCGCGGACCCTAGTCCCGGCGCCGCCCCCTCGCAAGCACGGCGACAGGCGCGCGCGGCGCCGACTTTTGGGACGAAAATCCCCTACGAAGACGGTTCCGCAAGCGATAAACTTGCGCATTTTCGAAAGGCGGCGCCTAGAGAACAGAGTCGAGGGCGCGCAGAAGCTTGTCGATTTCCTGAGGACTTGTGTAATGAACGAAGCTGAGACGCAGCGCGCCATGCGCCGGATCGACCCCTTGCGCCTCAAGACAGCGATTGCCGTAAAAACTCCCGCCCCCCGCCATGATCCCGAGCGGCGCCAGTTTCTCGGCGACCGCGGCGCCCGGCTCCTTCGTGACGGCGGCGACCGTCGGCGCCCGGGCGCCCGCGTCGCGCGGTCCTAAAAGCCGCACGGAATTTTTCTCGGAGAGATAATCGAGCAAAGGCCGAAGGAGCGCGATTTCATGGCCGCGCATGCGATCATGCACCGCCTGCGCTCTTTCCCGCGCAGACGCCTCGCCGCCGCCATGATGGGCGTAAAGCGCATCCACATAATCCGCCATGCCGGCGGAGGCCGCGATTTGCGCGTGATCGGGTCCGGCGGGCGTGAAACGTTTGTAGAGCGTATCGGCGTTGAAATAATGCCCCTGATTGGGCAGCGCTTCGCCCAGCGCGCGGCGGATGACCATCACACCCTGATGCGGCCCGTAAGTTTTGTAAGCAGAGAAAAGATAAATGTCGGCGCCAAGCGCGCCCACATCGGGAAGACCATGCGGGGCGTAGCTGACGCCGTCGACACAGACAAAAGCGCCGGCGTCATGGGCCAGCGCCGCAATCTCCGCGACCGGATTGATCTCGGCGACGATGTTGGAGCAATGGGGAAAGCAGACGAGCTTTGCTTTGTCATCGAGCAGCGCTTTCAGTCCGTCCAGCGGCAGATGGCCGGTCTCGGGATCGAGCTTCCATTCGCGAATTTCGATTCCCCTCTCCGCCAGCCGCCGCCAGGGACCGGAATTGGCTTCATGGTCCTGATTGGTGACGATGACCGCATCGCCGGGCGCCAGATGATCGCCGAACGCCTTCGCCAGCACATATGTATTTTGCGTCGTCGACGGACCGAAGCTCACCTCGTCGGTCTCGACATTGAGCATCGCCGCCAGCCGCGCACGCGCTTCGTCCATTTCCTCGCCGCCAAGGCGCGAGGCTTCGTAAGGCCCGTAAGGCTGGACCTTGCGTTCGCGATAATAGCGAGTCAGCCGGTCGATCACCTGCCGGCACGCATAAGACCCGCCTGCATTCTCGAAAAACGCCTGCCCCTTGAGCGACGGTTCGGAAAAGGCGGGAAACTGGCGGCGGACGAAATCAAGATCGAGCGGCATAAGGCCTCGCGGGGGTTGCGCGCGAGCCACCCTTACCGCAGGACCGCCGACATTCAAGAACAGCGCCCGATTATTCCACCAGTTTGAGGCCGGGGTCGACGTCAACGGCCAGCCGGCCGTTCGCTGCGCCGATAATATGCGTAACGGTCGATCCATCCTCCGCAAGCGGCGCCGTGACGGACCGGAACAAAAGCCTGCGCCCGTCGCACAAGGTCAGCGTATCGTCGCGATAATGCGGCGCCTCCGACGCCACGGCGGCGTAAATATCCGATGTCGCCTTGTCGAGCAGCGTCATGGTCCAGTCCGCCTCGCCGGACAGATGAACATCCGACAGCTTGGCGAGACAATGACCGAGATAAATGAAATAGGGGAAACCGACGCTCTTTTCGATATCGACGGCGAACACCCAGTTCCAGTCGTCGCCGAGACTGGATTCCTGCATCGCCTGCCAGCTCGGGAATTGTCCGCGCGCCGCGCGGGCCCAGGCGTCCACCAGCCTGCGCGTCAGGCGGCGATCCGCCGCCGGCGCCGCCATTTCACTGCCGAAAAGCTCCGCTACATCGCTCAGCATCGCCGCCCCGCTCTGTCACCCGCGGCCAGAATATGACAGGTTTGTAAGCTGATGATTTTCTGCAAGGCGCAAATTTAGATCAAATTTGCACGGAATAGCGCCGCCAGCCTTAAAGCATCCGCCCTTTTGCAGCGCCAAAAATATGACTCACGTCCTGGCCGTTTTCCGACACCGGCAAAAGGATGCTGCGGAAGGCGACCCGGCGTCCGTCATCGAGTTTTTTGATATCGGAATATTCCACCGGCTCCCGGTTCAGCGCCGCCTGGTCCATCTTGGTCATGGCGGCGTCGAGCAGCGTTTTTTCGCGACGCGGATCGCCAAGCGGATAGGCCGAAGAAAACCGCGAGATCTCTTCGCCCATGTAAACGAAATACGGAAAGATGTCCGACAGCCTGAGATCGATGGCGAAACAGAATGGCCGGTCGGGCCCGAGATTGAGCTCCTCGACCTCGCGCAGGCTGGGAAGCCGGCCGCGGGCGATTCGCGCCCATTTGTTTTTCACACGTTCGGTGAGCCGCCGCTCGGTGATCCTGCGTTCTGCAGCCTTCCCCGGATTATCCAAAACGTCGCTTTTCATGTCGCCCGCCTGTTTTTGCCCCCCGTGGCGCCAAGATAGGCGGCAAGACATGAAGAAGCTGTGTTTCGCCGAAGAGGGTTTTTTCCTAAATTTGAAGCTATTAGGCTCAAAGCCTAGGCCGGACGGGCAGGACGCGAAGGGGGGTGACGCTCCGCCCGGGCGGCCCTATAAGGAGCGCCCGCAGCGCTAAGAAGGGGTAAACTCATGAATCCAGGCTGGACCGCGGTCGCTATCATCGCCGCTTTCATTATTGTTTTCGCACTCCTGAATGTTATCGAAAAAGGCCGCGTCGACTAGGCTGTTTTGCTGCGCCCGCCGGCGCAGCGCCGGTCGCCGCCGGTTATAACCCCAGGGGTTTCATGGTCCCGGAGATCGCCTCCCAGGTCGCCCTCGTCATTCTCGGCCTCGCCGTCCTGCTGGTCGCCGGCGATTTGCTTGTCCGCGGCGCGGTCAGCCTTGCGGCGGCGCTGAAAATCCCGGCGCTTCTCGTCAGCCTGACGATCGTCGCCTTCGGCACCTCTGCGCCGGAGCTCGTGGTGACGGTGCAGGCCGTCATGTCCGGGAATGACGGCATTGCGCTCGGGAATATTATCGGCTCGAACATCGCCAATATCTTCCTCGTCCTGGGCGTCCCGGCGCTCATCTATCCCGTGACCACCCATGTGCTCGGCCTCAGGCGCCATGTCGTGATCATGCTGATCGCCACGGCGGTGTTTCTCTACGCCGCTTACGGCCCCGGCGAAATCGGTTTGCGGATCGGCGGCGTCCTTTTCGCCGGCATCCTGATCTATGTCGCTTATATGTGGATCCGCGCGGCGACCGGAAACGCCGAAGACCCGATCCTCGACGAGGTGGAGGAATATCAGGCGGCGGCCGGCGTCAGCCTCAAAACCATCGGATTTCTTGCCGCCGGTCTTGTCGGCCTGCCGCTCGGGGCGCATTTTCTGGTGTCGAACGGCGCGGAGCTCGCTGCGGATCTCGGCGTGCGCGAAGAACTGATCGGCCTCACCATCGTCGCTTTCGGCACCTCCCTGCCCGAACTCGCCACCGTGTTCGCCGCCGCTCTGCACAAAAAGTCCGATGTCGCCATTGGCGGCGTCGTCGGCTCGAACATCTTCAATCTTCTTGCTGTCGGCGGCGCGGCGGGGCTCGCCGGCACGGCGGCCTTCGACGACGCCTCCCGGGCGCTCGATCTGCCGGTCATGACCTTCGCCGCCATCGTGCTCTCGGCTTTCGTTTTGACCCGCAAAGACATCGGACGCCTGAGCGGCCTGGTGTTCACGGCCGGCTATATTGGTTTTATCCTGCTGCTCGCAAAGAACGCAGGAGCGTTTTAAACCATGACCGCGAACAAGGCTGGCGCCGCGCTCGTCACTGGCGCAGGCAAACGCATCGGCCGCGCCCTCGCCCTGACGCTGGCCGAGGCCGGCTATGACGTCGCCGTTCATTACAACGCATCGAAAGCCGGCGCCGACGAGGTCGTCTCCCTGATCGAAGCGAAAGGCCGCAAGGCGGCGGCGGTCGGCGCCGATCTTTCACAGGAAAAAGAAACCGCTGCGCTCATGGACAAAGCGGTCTCGGCGATCGGCCCGCTTTGCGTCCTCGTCAATTCCGCTTCGGTTTTCGAGCATGACGATGCTGAAACCATGACCCGCGAGAGCTGGGACCTGCATATGGAGGTCAATGCGCGCGCGCCGTTAAAGCTGGCGCAGGATTTCGCGCGCCAAGCGCCGACGGACAGTCTCATTGTCAATCTCATCGATCAGCGCGTCCTCAAGCTGACGCCGCAGTTCCTGTCCTACACGGCGTCGAAATCGACGCTCTTCACTCTGACCAAAACCCTCGCGCAAGGGCTCGGACCGAAAGGCGTGCGCGTCAACGCTATTGGTCCCGGTCCCACCCTTAAAAATCCCCGCCAGTCCGACGCCGACTGGGCGCGCCAGAACGCGGCGACCATTCTCGGCCATGGCGCGAACCCTGAGGACATATGCGGGGCGCTTCTTTATCTGTTGTCAGCGCGTTCGGTCACAGGACAGATGATCGCCGTCGATGGGGGGCAACATCTAGCCTGGCGCACCGAGGACGTCCTGGTGCAGGAATAGGTCCAAAGAGCCCCTAAGCAGCCATGAGCAAACGACAGAAAACGCCGATGGACATCACGCCCCTGCCCCGCAGCGAAACGGCGCCGCGGCGGCGCGTGTTCGTGCATGATCTGGTGCTCGACGCCTATATCGGCGCTTATGAAAGCGAACAGGGCGTCACCCAGCCGATCAAGATCGATTTCGAGGCGGATGTCGTCGAGCCCGCCAATCCGGTCAGCGACAGCCTCGACGACATCCTGTGCTATGACAGCATGACGCAAGCCATCAAAGCGATCATCGCCGAAGGGCATATCAAGCTTGTCGAAACCCTGGCCGAACGCATCGCCGATCTCATCCTGTCGGAGCCGATGGTGATTTCCGTCATGGTGCGCATCGTCAAGCCGAACGCCATTCCCGAGGCCGAAGCCGCCGGCGTCGAGATCATCCGCACCAAGAGATAAAATTCAGATCGCGTTTTCGGCGAAGACCAGTTCGCGCGCGCTCGCCCGGGACAGCGTCCACACGACGCCGCCCACGCCGAAAAAGACGGCGCCGCCCGCCAGAAGCGACAAGATCACGAAGGCGGCGCCGGCGCCGCCCGGAAAGATCACCGAATAAGCCGGATTTTCCGGATTCACATAAACGGCGACGGACTCGCCCGGCCGTAGATCGGTATCCGGTGTCGCCAGGAACCAGCCCATGAAATTGCGCGTGCGCGTCGATTCATAGCTGCGCCCGTCATAGGAATAGACATAGCGCAAAGGCGCGCTTTCCCGCTCAAGACGGCTCAAAACGATGCCGTCCACGGCCGGCCAGCCGAGGCTCGCCCGCGCCCGCGCATAATCGTGAACGAAGAACCCGCCCCCGGCGACGCCGAAAACCGCCAGCGCCGTGAAGAAAATCAACACGATCGAGACATCGGACTTGGTTTTCAGCTCAGGGGCCATTTGACCTCGCCGCCGCGCGCCATTAGCTCAAAGGCTCATGTAAACCCGGATTGTGAACGCCCGGTTAACCATTTCGAAATGAGCCCTGAAGCCCCCGAAATTAAAGGAAAGCCCGCGCTTGCCGGCGCGGCGCTCATCGCCGACGAGGTCAGGCGCCTGCCCGCCAAGCCCGGCGTCTACCGCATGTATGGCGCGAAGGGCGAGGTTCTTTACGTGGGCAAGGCGAAGAACCTGAAAAACCGGGTCTCGTCTTACGCGCAAGGACGCGGCCATTCGAACCGTATTCTGAGAATGATTTCCGAGACGCGGGCCATGGAGTTCGTGGTCACGGCGACGGAGACCGAGGCGCTGCTCCTCGAAGCGAACCTCATCAAGCAATTGAAGCCGCGCTATAATGTCATCCTGCGTGACGACAAATCCTTTCCCTTCATTCTCGTCGCCGAAGACCATGATGCGCCGCAGATCCTGAAACATCGCGGCGCGCAGAAAAGACCGGGGTCTTATTACGGCCCCTTCGCCTCCGCCGGCGCCGTGAACCGCACGCTCAACACGCTGCAAAAGGCGTTTCTCCTGCGCTCGTGTTCCGACAGCGCTTATGAAGGCAGGACGCGGCCCTGCCTGTTGCATCAGATCAAACGCTGTTCGGCGCCCTGCGTCGGTCTCGTGAGCGCCGAGGAATACAAGGAGCTTGTGGCGGAAGCCAAAGCCTTCCTGTCGGGCGAAAGCGCAAGCGTTCAAAAGACGCTGTCCGAGCAGATGGAGAAAGCCTCCGCCGATCTCGATTTCGAAACCGCCGCCGCCTTGCGCGACCGCATTCGCGCGCTCTCCTATATTCAGGGCGCGCAGGACATCAATCCCGGCGGCGTTACGGAAGCGGATGTCTTCGCCATTCATTCCGAAGGCGGACAATCCTGCGTTCAGGTGTTTTTGTTCCGCGCCGGCCAGAACTGGGGCAACCACGCTTACTTTCCAAAACAAGACAAGGAAGACGAGCCGCCGGCGGTGCTCGATGCTTTCATCGCGCAGTTTTACGACGCGCGCGAGCCGCCGCCTTCGATCCTCGTCAATGTGACTCCCCCGCAAGGCGATCTCCTCGCCGAAGCGCTGACCATCAAGGCGGGCCGCAAGGTGACGATCCTGACGCCGCAACGGGGCGAAAAGCGCGATCTCGTGAAAGCCGCGGAAATGAACGCCCGGGAGTCCCTGTCGCGGCGCATGGCGGAATCGGCGAGCCAGCAGAAAAGCCTCAGGCAGCTGAGCGAGGTTCTGGGCCTTGAAGCGCCGCCGCAGCGCATCGAAGTTTATGACAACTCGCATATTCAAGGATCGAACGCGGTCGGCGCCATGATCGTCGCGGGACCGGAAGGCTTCGTCAAAAACCAGTACCGCAAATTCAACATCAAAACCGAAAGCCTCGCGCCCGGCGACGATTTCGGCATGATGCGCGAGGTTTTAACGCGTCGTTTCGCGCGCATGCTGAAAGAAGAAAACGCCGAACGCCCGGAGCTCGTCATCATCGACGGCGGCAAGGGCCAGCTTTCCGTTGTGCTGGGCGCCCTCAATGAGATGGGATTCGACCCGGAAGCCGAAGGCGTGACAATTATCGGCGTCGCCAAGGGCCGGCGCGAAAACGAAGCGGGCGAAAAACGCATCGACCGGACGGCCGGCGCCACTGGCGAACAGGTGGTCATGCCGGGGCGCGAGCCCTTCACCCTGCCGCCGCGCGACCCGGGCCTTTTCGTTTTACAGCGCTTGCGCGACGAGGCGCACCGTTTCGCCATCGGCGCGCACCGCGCCAAGCGCAAGAAAGCCATCGCCGCCAATCCCCTCGACGGCGTCCCCGGCATCGGCGCCAAGCGAAAGCGCGCCCTCCTCCATCATTTCGGTTCAGCCAAGGAGGTCGCCAGCGCCAAACCCGCCGACCTCGAAGCGGTCGAGGGCGTCTCCGCCGCCCTGGCGCAGAAGATTTACGACTATTTTCATGGCGGCTGAGGCGCCCCGCAAACGCTGCAATCAAAGGGAAATTGAAGCATTTCCGGTTCAATTGACGATTTTGACCCTATTTCGGGTCAAAAACAGGCTTTTCCGGCGCAAACGAGGCCTTCGGGATTATTTCCACAGGGAAGATGATGCAATCACCGGAGCAAGGTGTTAGGGGGTGGCCACGCCTCGGCCGCATGGTGCTGTTCCCGGGCTAGCCCCGAAAGGAACGCGCAAAATGGCCTCCAACACCTCCAGCAAGGCTTATCGTCAGATTGACGCCAAAGCGGCGCGCGCCGAACACGAAAAGGAAAAGCGCGACGCCCAGAAAAAGACGGCGCGGCTTCGTGAACTGCGCCTCGCCAAGGAAGCCGAAGAGCGCGAGGCCGAAGCGCTAAAGCCGAAAAAGCCCGCAAAAGCGCCAAGAAAACGCGGCCTGCCGGAATTTGTCCGCGAAAACGAACCCCAATCGTAAACCCCAACCTTAATCGTTAAGGTTTTTCGTTTACTGACCAATTTTGCAGCGCAGCAGGATTTTCCTTGCTTTTACAAATGCGCTACCCATATAAGCCAGCGTGGCGCGTGTAAGCGGACAAGTCCGCACTGCCACTTTTTCATAGAAATATAGAGCGCCTGACACGCGGGTTCTCCTGAACCCGAGAGCGTTTTCGCGCGAGTCCCGCTCGCGCCGGCGCAGAAAGATTATTTTGACCAGCTTCTCCGAATTCGGCCTTTCAAAGCCGATCCTCGCCGCCATTGCGCGCGAGAAACACACAACCGCCACGCCGATCCAGGCGGAGGCCATCCCCCAACTTCTTAAAGGCCGCGACCTTCTCGGCATCGCCCAGACCGGCACCGGCAAAACGGCGGCCTTTGCGCTGCCGATCCTGCAACACCTTGCCAAAGACCGCCGGCGCCTGAATGCGCGCGAATGCCGCGTGCTTGTGCTGGCGCCGACCCGCGAACTCGCCCTGCAGGTGCGCGAGCGTTTCGACGCCTATGGCGCGGCGCAAGGCCTGACCACCGGCCTCGTCATCGGCGGCGTCGCCTTCGGCAAACAGCGCGCCATGCTCAATCGCGGCGCCGATATTGTCGTCGCAACGCCGGGCCGCCTGATCGACATGGTCGATAAAGGCGCTCTGAAGCTTTCAGGCGTCGAGCATTTCGTTCTCGACGAAGTCGACCAGATGCTTGATCTCGGCTTCATTCACGCGATCCGCGCCATCGCCGCGAAGCTTCCCGAAAAGCGCCAGAACATTTTCTTCTCGGCGACCATGCCGCCGGCGATCGCCAAGCTCGCCGGAAGCCTGCTCAACAATCCGGCGCGCGTTGAAATCGCCGGGGCGAAACCGCTGAAAATCGACCAGAGCGTGATGTTCGTGGAAAAGCCGGCCAAGCCGTCGGCCTTGATCGACATCGTCAAAAAACAGGACTTCGCACGCGGGCTTGTCTTCACCCGCACCAAGCACGGCGCCGACAAGCTCGTGCGCAAGTTGAATGCGGCCGGCGCGCCCGCCCACGCCATTCACGGCAACCGCTCTCAAGGCCAGCGCGAAAAAGCGCTGAACGCCTTCCGCAGCGGCAAGACGCGCATTCTCGTCGCGACGGACATCGCCGCGCGCGGCATCGATGTGCGCGACGTCACCCATGTGGTGAATTACGACCTGCCGAACACGCCGGAAACCTATACGCACCGCATCGGCAGAACCGGACGCGCGGGCGCAACCGGCATCGCCGTTTCCTTCTGTTCCGGCGAAGAGCGGCCTTACCTGCGCGCCATTGAAAAACTGACGCGCCAGCCCATGGCCGTCATTGGCGACAAGCCCGCCGATACGACGAGACCGGCCAATGAAAACCGGCGCCCTGCCTCCGGCGAGGGAAAACCGCCGCGTCGAAAGAAAAAACCAACTGACCGGCGCGCGCCCGACGCGGCCGGCAAGAAAGGCGAATCCCATGGCGAAGGAAGACCTGATCGAGTTCGACGGCGTCGTCACAGAGGCGCTGCCGGACGGAAATTATCGCGTCAAGCTGGATAACGATCACATGATCCTCGCTTACGCCGGCGGCAAGATGCGCAAGCACCGCATCAAGACGCTGGCCGGCGACCGCGTGACCATCGAAATGTCGAGCTATGACCTGACCAAGGGCCGCATCACCTTCCGGCACAAGCCGGAAGGCGCGCGGCCTGCGTCCGGCAACAGGCAGGCGACCTACAAGACCCGGGGAAGACGATAAAAACCGCCCTTGTCCCGTCATGAGCCAGAGGGGGCTGACCCGCCCCCAAAGCTTCGCATCGCCGCCGCGATTCCGCCTTAGTCTCACGCTTATGTGAGACGCTCCGGGCCAGGCGGGCGCGAGCCAAAAACGGCGGCATGATGAAGGCGATTTTCAAAGACCCACGGCACTACCAGATCGTCGTCCTTTCGGCGCTGCTCGCTTTTGGCGTGACGACCCGCGCCTTTGAAATTTCTCCGGCTCAGGTCGCCGCCATTCTCGCAACCGCGCTCGGCGTTCAGTTCCTCGGCTCCTTCATGACCGCCGTCCGGTTCGAGCCGCGCAGCGCTGTCATCACCACCCTGTCGCTGTCGCTTCTGTTGCGCGCCGACGCGCTGGCGCCGCTGATGGTCGCCGCCGCAGTCGCCATCGGTTCGAAATTCACCCTCCGGCTTTACGGCAAGCATGTGTTCAACCCGGCGAACGCCGGCATCATCGCCATGCTGATCCTTTCCCAGACCGTCATGCCCGGCGCGGCCTGGACGACGCCGGGGCAATGGGGAACGGCGCTCTGGCTCGCGGCGGCTGTGGCGGGCGCAGGATTGTTCGTCACCTATCGCTCGGCGCGGCTCGACGTGCCATTCATTTTTCTCGGAACCTATGCGGCGCTGATTATCGCCCGCGCTTTGTGGCTCGGCGACCCGCTGGCGATCCCCATGCTGCGTTTGCAGAACGGCGCGCTCGTGCTCTTCGCGTTTTTCATGATCTCCGATCCGAAAACGACGCCGGACGGCGCGCTCGCCCGGACCGTCTTCGCCGCCGGCGCCGCGCTCATCGCCTATGTGCTCGGCTATCATTTCTACATCACGGACGGAATTTTCTACGCCCTCGCGATCATGTGCATCATCCGCCCGGCGATCGAAGCGCTCGACCCGGCGCCCCAGTACAAATGGGGCGATCCGGTTTCGCGCCTGCGTCCTTTCAAGCGCCTTCCCTTCTCACGCCCGCATCCCATGCCCGCTGAATAAACGGAGAGACAACCCATGCGCCGCTCCTTCAAGAAAACCCTTTTCGCCGCCGCATCCGCGACCGCCGCCCTGGCGCTGACCGGCGGCGCCATCGCCTTTTGCGGTTTTTATGTCGCCAAGGCCGACACCAAGCTTTTCAACAAGGCCTCGAAAGTCGCGCTCATGCGCGACGGCGACCGCACCGTCATGACCATGGCCAATGACTTTCAGGGCGACCTGAAAGAGTTCGCCGTCGTCGTGCCTGTGCCCGTCGTGCTCGAGGAAGGCCAGATCCACGTCACCGACAGCGCCATCCTCGATCATCTCGACGCTTACACCGCGCCGCGTCTTGTCGAATATTTCGACGAAGACCCGTGCATGGTTTACGAGCGCGAGGAGATGGCGATGGCGGCGCCGATGGACGCCGTAACAGTCACGGCGTCGAAGAGACAGAAAGGCTACGGCGTCACCATCGAAGCCGAATACACGGTCGGCGAGTACGATATTCAAATCCTTTCCGCCGAACAATCGGACGGGCTCGCCGCCTGGCTGACCGATAACGGCTACAAACTGCCCGAAGGCGCGGAAGCAACGCTTGGCAGTTACATCAAACAGAACACCAAATTTTTCGTCGCTAAGGTCAATCTCGAAGAGCAGGCGCAAACCGGTCTTCACTATCTGCGCCCTTTACAGATCGCTTTCGAGTCGCCGAAATTCGTCCTGCCGATCCGGCTCGGCACAGTGAACGCGGAAGGCAAGCAGGAGCTTTTCGTCTTCGGCCTCACTCGCTCCGGCCGCATCGAAACCACCAATTACCGCACGGTGAAGCTGCCCACAGGGCAAAACGTCCCGCTCTATGTGAAGGACGAGTTCGGCGATTTCTATAAATCCATGTTCCGCGAACAGGTGGAGAAAGAAAACGAGCGCGCGGTCTTTCTCGAATACGCCTGGGACATGGCCTGGTGCGATCCTTGCGCCGCCGATCCCTTGTCGCGGCAGGAGCTGCGCGAACTCGGCGTTTACTGGCTGGGCAGCGCAAACTCGGGCGCCCTGCCCCGCCGCCCGGCGCCCGGCGGCGCGCAGGACGTTTATGTCACGCGGCTTCATGTCTCTTACGACGCCGAACATTTTCCCGAAGACCTGATTTTCAAGGAAACCGGCGACCGCTCGAACTTTCACGGGCGTTATGTCCTGCGCCATCCTTACAAAGGCGACGCAAGTTGCGAGGCGGCGAAAGACTATCGCGCGGAACTGCCCAAACGGTTTGAAAAAGAAGCGCAGACCCTCGCCAATCTCACCGGCTGGGATATTGACGATATCCGTGACAGGATGAATGCGGGCAACCAGAGCTTCACCCCGCCCGAGCCGGAACCCTGGTGGAAGCGCCTGTGGGGCGGCGACAAAAAAGAAGGCTAGCGCGTTTGCTTGCTTCCTTACGCGCCAGCACATTTTCACGATGATGCGATGCGGCCGTCTGGCGTCAGACGCGCAAGCTTCTGATCTCTTTGAGCTCGGCTTCCATATCGGGATAATCGCGAACCAGCCCCGCATCCACCCGGCGATTAAGAAGAATGAGCTGGCGGCGAATATCAACCATCGTCACCACAAAAGCCGCCCAAAAAACGCCGCTCAAAAAGCCAGCCACACCGCCGACCACAACCATGATCGGTTCGTGGGTCATGGCGCCCGCCGAAACAGCGCCGGCGATCGTGCTGACCAGGATCGTCAAATATGACAGAATCCGCCACGTCTGAATGATGAATGTATCCATACGCCCCCTCCAAATGCCCCCTAAACCGACATGCGGTTGCATGATGAGTAGCAAAGTATTGTTTCGCCATCAAGACAAAGACTGTTTATGAGTAATCTTGCGATCTCCAATACTCTTGCGCGCATCCTCGGTCCCGGTGTTTCGTCTGGTTCGCGGCCAGCCGCCGCCCGCCCTCTGGCTTCGTAAGTCGGCGCAGCCTATCTTGCCGCCCCATGGCCAATCTCATCACGCTTGCACGCATGGCGCTTGTCATCCCCTTCGTCTTCGTTTTTCTGGCGAATGCGCCATGGAACATGACGGTGGCGCTGATCATTTTCGTGATCGCATCGCTCAGCGATTTTCTGGACGGCTATGTGGCGCGCGCGCGCGGCGAAACGTCCGCGCTCGGCGCCGCGCTTGATCCCATCGCCGACAAGCTACTCATCGCGGCAGCGCTTATTTTACTGGTGCGAAACGGCACGGTCGTCGGCGTCGGGGTCGTCGCCGTCATTATCATCATTTTACGTGAGATTCTGGTGAGCGGCCTGCGCGAGGCGTTAAGCGCGAAAGCTGTAAGCCTGCCGGTGACGGCGCTGGCCAAATGGAAAACCACGGCGCAGCTCGTTGCGGCGGGCCTTCTTCTTGCGGCGGCGCATACGGGAATCATCGGCCCCCCCTTGCGCCCGGCGGCAAGCGCCTTCCTCTGGATCGCCGCGGTCCTTACCTTCTGGACCGGCGCGGAGTATGCTCTTCGCGCCATGACAGAATTGCGGACAAAGCAAAATTGAACGCCCGGCCGAACATCGAAGAAGAAGCGGCGCATCTTCTAATCATCGACGATGATGACCGCATCCGCACGCTGTTGAAGCGTTATCTCAGCGACCACGGCTTTCGCACCTCCGTCGCCTGTAATGCGAAAGAAGCGCGCGCCCTGATGGCGTCGGTGGATTTCGACCTTCTCATCCTCGATGTCATGATGCCCGGCGAAACCGGTTTCGAACTGACGCGGTCCGTGCGCGCCGCTTCCAACGTCCCGATCCTCCTCCTCACCGCGCGGGGCCTACCGGAGGACCGCATCGAAGGTCTTGAAATGGGCGCGGACGATTATCTCTCGAAACCCTTCGAGCCGCGCGAGCTTTTACTGCGCGTCAATTCGCTCTTGCGGCGGACGGGCCAGGCGCGGCCCGAAAAGCGCGAAGTCATATTCGGCGCCTGCACTTTTTCGCTGGGCCGCAGCGAATTGCGCAAGGACGGCGATCTTGTGCGCCTTACCGCCGGCGAAGCCTCGCTCCTGAAGGCCCTGGCGCAAAAACCGCGCGAGGCGATCAGCCGCGAAGCCCTCGCCGAACAGACCGCGGCGGGCATGGAGCGCTCGGTCGACGTGCAGGTGACGCGGCTGCGCAAGAAAATCGAGGAAGACCCGCGCGCGCCGATCTATCTGCAGACCGTGCGCGGCGTCGGCTACGCCCTGATGACGGATTAACGCGAGATGCTGCGACGTTATTTTCCCAAAAGCCTTTATGCGCGCGTCGCGCTGATCGTCATCCTGCCGATCTTCCTGACCCAGGCGCTTGTCACATACATCTTCTTCGCGCGTCATTGGGACCATGTGAGCGCCAATCTCTCCGAAAGCGTCGCCGGCCAGATCGTCATGGTGAAGCGGCTTTATGAAGAAGCCGACAGCATGGCCGAGCGCGACGAGATCGCCGCCATGGCCTTCAACGATCTGAAAATGCGCGTCACTTTCGACCCGGAAGCGGAGATCCCTGCCGCCAACCTGCTCGCCCGCTTCAACGTTTATAATGCGACCCTGAACCGGCGCCTGCGAAACGCGCTCGACGCGCCTTACTGGCTCAACACGCAAAGCTGGCCGCAGGATGTGGAGATCCGCGTCGCCATGGATGACGGCGCGCTCGTTTTTTTCGCCCGCCGCGACCGGGTTTTCGCCACCACGGGCCGCATTTTCCTGTTCTGGCTGATCGGCACCTCGGTCCTGCTCGGCATCGTCGCCATCATCTTCATGCGCAACCAGGTGCGCTCGATCCTGCGGCTCGCGGAAGCGGCGGCGGCCTTCGGGCGCGGGCGCGACGCGCCGGACTACCGCCCCACCGGCGCCACGGAAGTCAGGAAAGCCGGCTACGCCTTCATCGCCATGCGCGAGCGCATCAAGCGCCATCTTGAACAAAGGACGGCGATGCTCGCCGGCATCAGTCACGATCTTCGAACGCCGCTGACGCGCATCAAGCTCGCCCTCGCCATGCAGGAAGACAGCGAAGACATCAAGGCGATCCGCAAGGACGTCGTCGAAATGGAGCGGATGATCAAAGCCTATCTCGACTTCGCCCGCAACGAGGCGGCGGATGAAGACCCGGCGACATTCCGGCTTGCCGAATTGATCGAGGAAATCGCCGCAGACGCCAAACGCAGCGGCCGGGAAGTGTCCGTCACGGCGCCCGCCTCCATCGCCATGGAGGCCCGGCGCAGCGCGCTGAAACGCGCCGTCGGCAATCTCGCCAACAACAGCCTGCGCTACGCCGATCATGTCTGGATTTCGACGCGGCGCTCCGACCGCTATATCGAAATCATTGTCGAAGACGACGGGCCGGGCATCGATCCTGCGCGCTATGAAGACGTCTTCAAACCGTTCACCCGGCTCGACGCAGCGCGCAACCAGAATGAAGAAAGCGGCGTCGGCATGGGGCTCACCATCGTGCGCGACGTCGCCCGCGCCCATGGCGGAGACACGACGCTCGAACGCTCCGACAAGGGCGGCCTCAAGGCGACCATGCGCCTGCCGATTTAATCGTTTCCGGGCCGATTACTGCGTCAGCTCGCCGGCGCGCTTCGCCGCCGCCGCGACCGCGGCTTCCACAAGCCGGCGCATCGCCGCGCCGTCGCCGTCAAAAACATTCAAGGCCGCCTCCGTGGTGCCGCCGGGAGACGTCACCGCCTTGCGCAATTCCGCAGCCGAGCGCGTTTCCGAAGCGACCAGCGCCCCGGCGCCGACAAGCGTCGCGCGCGCAAGCGCGGCGGCGGCGTCCTTGTCGAGACCAAGCTTGACGCCCGCCTCGCCGAGCGCTTCGGTGAGGAGAAAATAATAGGCGGGCCCGGAGCCGGAAATCGCCGTGACGAAATCGATCTCCTGTTCGCTCCGTACCCAGACGACCTCGCCCGCTGCGCGCATCAACGCGTCAGCGACAGCGCGTCCCTTTTCCTCCACGGCCTCCGGCGCATAAAGGCCGGAAACGCCCTTGCCGATAGCGGCGGGCAGATTGGGCATCGCCCGGACAACTCTTTTCGCGCCGCCCAAAGCGCCGGATATCGTCTCGATGCTTTTTCCGGCCATGACCGAAATCGCGACGGCGTCTTTCGCCAGCCCCGCATAAGACGGCAGCACGTCATTCGCGACCTGCGGCTTCACTGCAAGCAGCATGGCATCGAAGGGACCGTCATTCCCGTTGACGGCGATCCCGTGCTGTTCGCAGAGCGCCTTCATTTCGTCATTGATGTTGGGATCGAGGGCAGCCGAGCGCCCAGGATCGATCGTGCCGGCGGCGAGCCAGCCTTTCAGCAAGGCGCCGCCCATGGCGCCGGCGCCGATAAGAGCGACGGAGGGTTTGTCAGTCATGGGGACGATCCTCACAAGCCTTCAATGCATATTGCGAAACACATAAAGCCTGCGGCGCTGCGTTGAAAGACGCAATCCGGCATTTCAGTATTTGAAACGGGTAATTTCCGAGCCTTAAGGACCGGTCAGGATCAGGCGTTGCCCTGCGTTTCGAAGAGCGAAGCTCTCAGCGCGTCATCCGGTTTCTTGCCGCCCCAGATGAGGAAGTTGAAGGCCGGGTAAAACCGGTCCACCGCCTCGCTCGCCGCGCGGATCAAGGCTTCGCCCTGAACGGCGTCGAGCCCGCCTTCGGCGGTCAGAAGCGCGGCGTTGCGGTAGACAATGGAATGATCTTCCGCCCACAGATCGAAATGGCCGATCCACAAACGCTCGTTCACCATCACCACAAGACGGCTCGCCTCGTCGACGCGGCCTGTCGGCGCCTTGAGATCGAGCGGCGCGCCCATCTGCAAGGTGGCGAGTTCGGGCCGCCATGTGAACCACAGGCCGATGTCGCGCCACACGCCCGGCAGCATGACGTGAAGTTCGTATTCGCCGGCGCGCTCCATCTCGAACTCAAGACCCGCCGCAGCGGCCTCCAGCGCTTTCAGCGGATTGGCGATCTGTTGTGGCTTGCGGATCAGCTCGATGGACATCGGCGCCCCTTTTTCCTGTCAAATTCTCGATATGGGCGACTGAAGCCAACCGCTCACAACCCGCATGACGCTGCGATTCGGGACGCCGACAAATGATTCGATTTTACTGGTTTTCCTCAGCGCCTGAGCAAAAAAATCATAAGCGCCAGAGGATTGAGGAAGATCAGACGTTCCTTTCAACGCCCTAGGCGCGGGGCCAACGCCGATTCTTTATTGGCTTAATTTATGATATATCTGATTATTTTACTGAATTTTATTACAACACGACAACCATTAAGAGCCACAGTCAGTGTGATATTGTATTGAGGGAACGATCAATGCAACATTCGCAGTAGCATGCGTCGTTCTGTGTACGCCTGTTATCTACCTCTTGGCGGAAGGCCTGGCAACTGATGGTCCAAAATCCGTCAATCTGACGTCTCCGCCCGATCGGTACACGGTGATTTCAAAAATCAGCGGCGTCGATACCGGATTCAAATTAACCTATGTGCGCAATGCAGGAAACAAAAGACTGGATATTCGCAAATTCACGAGGGATGCCATCGGCTTCGTCTTCGACGTGCACGAGGGCTATTTATTCGATAAGGGAAAAGCAGCAAGCATCGATTACCGGCGCGATATAATAACCAATCCGATGGCGGACCGGTATTCCAAGCCGCAGGCGCGCGGCGAAGGCTCCCCCAATTTGCAGTTTGGTCTAGATAGCTACCTGTTCGGCCCGGTATCGAAAACCGACAGGCGAGCCGAAATCGCCGGTTACGAATGTACATACTGGCGATATGAAATGCACGATGCAGAAGAATGCGTCACACAATGGGGCGCCAGCCTCCATACCATATTGAAATTCCCGGGGGATATCGGATCGGTGGAATTTATCGCCACAAAGGTGCTAATTGACGACGGTGGCCCCGATTCCGCCTTCGACTTTAAGCGCTTCAAGGTGATTGGCAAAAAGTAAGCCCCTTCACATTTATCGCATTCGTCAAAGAAGAAAACGACCGCTAGCCAGACGCAAGCTGGCTTTACGCGGCTATAAAAACAAGAGCCTTGCGGCGTTGTCGGTTTGCGGCAAATGAACGCCTGTCCATAAAGCGCCGAAATCGCCGCCGGCGTCTGCGCAAGGCTCTTGGGACTGGGGGAATCAGCGATTCTCGAGGGCTTCGATGCGCGCTTTCAGCGTCTCGTTCTCCTCGCGGGCGAGCCGGGCCATTTCCTTGACCGCCTCGAACTCATCGCGGCTCACCAGCTCCATATCGGCGAGCAGCGTCTGGAGCCGGCTGCGCATGACAGTCTCCGCCTCTCGCCGTACGCCGTCGGCGGCGCCCGCCGCCTCGGTCATGATCTTGGCGATTTCGTCGAAAAACGCGCTCTGGGTCTGCATGGGCCGCTCCTTGAATGAAGCCAATATAGGAGCAAATAGTGCGGGGCGACAGGGGCGTCAAAGCGCGCTATTGAGACGCACGGAATGAGCCAGAGTCCTTAGAGCATGACCGTCCCCTATCCCCAGATCGATCCCGTTCTTCTTAAGATCGGCCCGTTTTCCCTGCGCTGGTATTCGCTGGCCTATATCGGCGGGCTGGCCGTCGGCTGGTGGTATCTGACGGACCTCATCAAGAAAAAGCATCTGTGGCCGAAATCAGGCCCGCCGCTCGGCCGCCGCCTGCTCGACGACGTGATCTTCTGGGTCGCCATCGGCGTGATGGCCGGGGGGCGGCTCGGCTATCTCCTGTTTTACGAACCCCAACTGATTATCGCGCCCTGGGAAAAGCTGTTCGGCGTCGTGCCGTTTCCCCCGGCGCTGATGACATGGCATGGCGGCATGTCGTTTCACGGCGGACTTATCGGCGTCGCGCTTGTGGGGATATTCTTCGCGCGCAAGCACAAACTCAACATGCTCTCGCTCGGCGACATGTTCGCCTGCGCAACGCCCATCGGTCTTTTCTTCGGACGCATCGCCAATTTCATCAACGCCGAACTTTACGGACGCGCCTGGGACGGACCGTGGGCGATGGTTTTTCCAACGGACCCGCAACAGGTTCCGCGCCATCCGAGCCAGCTTTACGAAGCCGCGCTCGAAGGGATTGCGCTTTTCACGATCCTCTTTTTCGCCACACGCAAATTCGGATTATTGAAACGCCCGGGCGCGACTATGGGGCTCTTTCTCGCGGGCTACGCCGTTTCGCGCATCATCGTTGAAAATTTCCGCATGCCGGACGCGCATATGCCCGATTTCCCACTCGGCCTGACCATGGGCATGATGCTTTCCACCCCGATGTTCATTCTCGGCCTGTGGCTGATCTGGCGCACGAAAGGCGCTGCACAAAAGGCAAACACACAAAAGGCGGGCGCATGACGGACGGCGCGCCGGAAAAAACGCCGCTGGAAGAACGCCTGATCGAGCTCATCAAACTGAAAGGGCCGATCACCATTGCGGACTACATGACCGACGCGCTCGGCCACCCGCATGAAGGCTATTACATGCAAGCCTCGCCCATCGGCGCGGAGGGCGATTTCACAACAGCGCCAGAGATCAGCCAGGTGTTCGGCGAGCTTATCGGGTTATGGCTCGTCGAGGCGTGGAATCAAATGGGATCGCCGTCCGATTTCAACCTCATCGAATTCGGGCCCGGCCGCGGCGTCTTGATGGAGGACGCATTGCGCGCGGCGCGCGTGCGTCCCGCCTTCGCCAAGGCGGCGCAGCTCTGGCTTCTCGAAAGCTCCGGGCGCTTACGCCTTGAACAGCAAAAGCGGCTGAAAGCGACAGAGGTGAAACCGCTCTGGGCCGACGAATACGCCGACATCCCGCCGGCGCCGGCGCTCATTGTCGCCAACGAGTTTTTCGACTGCCTGCCGATCCGGCAATTCGAACGCATCAAATCCGGCTGGCGCGAGAGGCTCGTCGGTCTCGATGAAAAAGGCGACGGCCTCGCCTTCACGCTGGGGCGCACGCCGCCGCCGCCCGATTACAATTTGCCCGATCTCTCCGAGACGCAAGAAGGCGATGTTTTCGAAATCTCTTTCGAGGCGAAAAAATTCGTTGCCGACATCTGCGTCACTTTAAAGGAACAGGGCGGCTATGCGCTGATCATCGATTACGGCCATATGGAGCGCGGTTTCGGCGACACGTTCCAGGCGGTGCGCGATCATAAATACTGGCCCCCGCTCGCTTCGCCGGGCCGCGCCGACCTCACCGCCCATGTGGATTTCGACCGGCTGGCGAGCGCCGCCATCGAGGCCGGCGTCGCCGCCCACGGGCCGGTGACGCAAGGCCGCTTTCTCGACCGGCTGGGGCTGGCGCTGCGCGTCGAAGCCCTGTGCAAAGGCCGGGACCAGGAAAAAGCCGACGAGATCCGCGCCGGCGCGGCGCGCATCGCCTCGCCCGCCGCCATGGGCGAGATCTTCAAGGTCCTCTGCCTGTCCGCCCCCGACCTGCCGGCGCCGGCCGGCTTCGAGACATGAGCGATCCTGGCGCCCGGACCCCGCCTTTCATGGTCTCGCCGCTCCTGGACCAGCCGGGCCTTTCCCACGGCTTTTTCAGCCGCGACGGCGGCGTTTCCGCGCCGCCCTATGCGAGCCTAAACACCGGTCCCGGCTCCGACGACCGACCCGAAAACATCGCCGAGAACCGCCGCCGCTGCGCCGGCGCCCTCGGCGTCGCGCCGGAGCGGCTGCTGACCGGCCATCAGGTCCACTCCCCGGATGTCCTCGTGGTCGAGGGGCCGTGGGAGAACGGCCCGGAAAAGGCCGACGGGCTGGTCACCAGGACGCCCGGACTCGCCCTCGGCGTTCTCGCCGCCGACTGCATGCCCTTTTTATTTGCCGACGCGGACGCGGGAATCATCGGTTCGGCCCATGCCGGCTGGCGCGGCGCCCTCGCCGGGGTGCTGGAAAACACCGTCGCCGCAATGATCGGGCTCGGCGCGCGCGCCGAGCGCATCCGCGCCGCCGCCGGCCCCTGCCTGCGCCAGCCGAATTTCGAGGTCGGCCTCGATCTTCTCGAAGCATTCACCAACAAGCACCCTGAAGCGGAACGCTTTTTCGCTCCCGGCGCCGCGCCTGACAAGCGCTGGCTCGATCTCGTCGGCTTCGGACGATGGCGGCTCGAAGAATCGGGCGTCACGCAAATCGACGATATCGGCCTTTGCACTCTTGGCGACCCGGACCGCTTCTTCAGCTACCGGGCCATGCGCCGCCGGGGCGAGGCCGATTACGGCCGCAATCTCTCGGCGATAGCGCTAAAACGCGATTGAAACGGAAATCGGCCCGAATCCGGGTTGCGCAATCGTCAAGAAACCGTCATGAAGCGCCCGCGTGAGGGGGATATTTCAGGGGACCGACTTCATGAAACTGATCGCCGGCAACTCGAACCGACGGTTAAGCGATGCGATTGCTCGCCAACTCTCCTCCACCTTGGCCGACGCCGAAATCAAGACCTTCAAGGACGGCGAAGTCTTTGTCGAAATTCAGGAGAACGTCCGCGGCGAGGATGTTTTCGTCCTGCAGTCGACCTCCTATCCCGCCAATGACAATCTGATGGAGCTCCTGATTACGATGGACGCGCTTTCCCGCGCCTCCGCGAGCCGCATCACCGCCGTCATTCCCTATTTCGGCTATGCACGGCAGGATCGCAAAGCCGGTCCCAGGACGCCGATCTCAGCCAAGCTCGTCGCAAATCTCATCACCACCGCCGGCGCCGACCGGGTTCTCACCGTCGACCTCCACGCCGGACAGATTCAGGGCTTTTTCGACATCCCCACCGACAACCTCTATGCGGTGAAGGAATTCGAGAAGCGCATTCGCGAATTGCAGAACGGCGATCTTAAGAATCTCATCGTCGTCTCTCCGGATGTGGGCGGCGTGGTGCGCGCCCGGGCGCTGGCCAAACGGCTCGACGACCGCCCGCTCGCCATTGTCGACAAGCGCCGCGAGGGGCCGGGCCAGTCCGAAGTGATGAACATCATCGGCGAGGTCAAAGGCGGCCATTGCGTGATTTTCGACGACATCGTCGATTCCGGCGGCACTTTGTGCAACGCCGCCCAGGCGCTGATGGACAAGGGCGCGAAATCGGTCACGGCCTGCATCACCCACGGCGTTCTTTCCGACAACGCCGAAGAACGGATCATGAAATCCGAAGCGCTGACCCGGCTTATCATCACCGACTCCATCGAGGCGCGCGCGGAAGTCGCCGACTGCCCGAAGGTCGAGCAGGTCTCCATCGCCAAACTTCTGGCGGAAGCGATCCGCCGCATCGCCAACGAAGAGTCCGTGTCGAGCCTGTTCGACTAAAAAAGATCAACCCGGGTCCTTGCCGCCCGGTTCCCACAATTCGATGCGGTTGCCTTCGGGATCGAACAGATGCGCGAAGCGCCCGTTCGGACCGTCTTCCGGATAGTCCTCGACCTCGATCCCGGCGGCGCGCAATTGCGCCGTCATGGCGGCGAGGTCTTTCACCCGGAAATTGATCATCCACTGGTTCTTCATGTCGCCGAAATAGGTCGTGTCTTCCTCGAACGGCGCAAACACCACCGTGCCGGCGCTGGTGCGCCAGGGCGGCGAGTCGTAATCGCCCGGGACCTGTTTCACGCCGAGGTGGTCTTCATACCATTTGGCGAGCGCTTTCGGGTCTTTCGCCCGGAAGAAAATCCCGCCGACGCCATCGACTTTTTCCATGACCGCTCTCCCATTTCAGAAACAGCATCATGGAGCCGAATGTCGCTGGCGCGCAAGAACCCGGACGCCGCGTCAGCCCCGGCCCTTGGTTTTGGTTTTGCCGAATTTCGCATTCTTTTCGATAAAGTCGACAAGCTGCCCGGCGACGTCGATGCCGGTAGCCTTCTCCATGCCTTCAAGGCCCGGGGAGGAGTTCACCTCCATCACCACCGGCCCGTGATTGGAGCGCAGCATGTCGACGCCGCAGAAATTAAGCCCCATGGCTTTTGCCGCGCCGACCGCGGTCGCGCGCTCCTGCGGCGTGATTTTCACGCGCGCGGCGGTGCCGCCGCGGTGAATGTTGGAGCGGAAATCGCCCTCCTTGCCCTTGCGCTTCATGGAGGCGACGACCTTGTCGCCGAGGACGATGCAGCGAACATCCTCGCCGCCTGCTTCCTTGATGAATTCCTGCACCAGAATGTTGGTGTTGACCCCGCCGAAGGCCTGAATGATCGACTCCGCGCCCTTTTGCGTCTCGCCGAGAACAACGCCGATCCCTTGCGTGCCCTCAAGCAGCTTGATGATCACCGGCGCGCCGCCGATCATATCGAGAATTTCGTCGGCGCGGCTGGTGCGGTGCGCGAAGACCGTCACCGGCAGGCCGATGCCGCGCCGCGCCAGAAGCTGCAGCGATCTCAGCTTGTCGCGCGAGCGCGAGATGGCGACGGATTCGTTCACCGGATAGCAGCCCATCATTTCGAGCTGCCGCAGAACGGCCGTGCCGTAAAAGGTCACCGAGGCGCCGATGCGCGGAATGACGGCGTCGAAAAGCGGCAGATCCTCGCCGCGATAGCGCACCGACGGACGCAGGGAGGTGATGTTGATGTAACAGCGCAAGTGATCGACAACCTCGATCTCATGCCCGCGTTCTTCGGCGGCTTCGACGATGCGCTTGTGAGAATAAAGCTCCGCATTGCGGCACATGAGCGCGAGTTTCATGGGTCGTCTTCCTTCAGTCCTGCCGGCTCAGCAAATAGGAAGCGCCGGGATCGATCAAGAATTTCCGGCGCAGCGCGTCCCGCCCCAGCAAGAGGCGGAAGCCCATGGCGTCCCTGTTTGTCAAGGTCAAATCGATTTTCCAAGTCCTGTCGCCAAGACGCAAACGCGTTTGGATGACAATTCGTTCTTCTTCCTGCCCGTTCGAGGAGCGTATGACCCGGCGGTCCGCAATCGGCGCAGAGCAGAAAATCTCCGGCTTTTTGCGCCGCTGTACGGGATGCAGGTAAAACTCCACATGCTCGACGCCGTCAATCATGATTTCGCGAATGTGAAAAGCGTGAATGGCCGAGGTTTTCGCGCCGGTGTCGATCTTGGCGTTAATGTTCTCAACCTCGAAATCGGGCAGATCCGCCCATTCGCGCCAGCCGATGCGCGGCTTCGGCTTCCTGGCTTTTTTCGTCTTGGTCTTTGCCTTCGTTTCCGCCACGCTAGAGCACTCCCGCCTCTCGCCATTCAGCGATCAGCCGGTCGTCAACGCCAATTTCGGCGAGGATTTCCTCCGTATGCTGACCGGCGGAAGGGATTGCGCCCGGCGCCGGCGGCGCCTTGCCGCCAAAACGCGGCGCCGCCGCGGCCTGCAAGACGCCGTCGATTTCACGCAAAACGCCTCTCTCGCGCATATGGGGATGCGCCGCCGCCTCAGACGGCGCCAGCACGGGCGCGAAACACACATCCGTCCCCTCCAGAAGCGCCGTCCATTCGTCACGCGGCCTGGTTTTAAAAATCTGTCTGAAGCGCTCTTTCAGCGCCGGCCATTTCGTTTTGTCATATTGCGCGGCGAAATCGGGATCGTCGGCAAGGCCGAGCTTTTCCAAAAGCGCGGCGTAGAATTTCGGTTCCAGGGGTCCGATCGAGACCCAGCCGCCATCCGCGCATTCATAAGCGTCGTAGAAATGGGCGCCGTCGAGCATGCTTTGCCCGCGCGCGTCGGGCATGCCGCCCGCCGCGCGCACCGAATAGAGAAGGTTCATCATATGGGACGCGCCGTCGACGATGGCGGCGTCGACCACCGTTCCCTCGCCGGTTTCGCGCGCGCGCATGATCCCGGCGAGAAGCCCGACGGCGAGATAGAGCGCGCCGCCGCCCACATCGCCCGCCAGCGTCGGCGGCGGGACTGGGCGCTCGCCTTCGCCCCCGGCATACCAGGCCGCGCCGGAAAGCGCAGCGTAGTTGATATCGTGTCCGGCGGCGGAAGAGAGCGGACCCGTCTGGCCCCATCCCGTCAGCCGTCCGTAGACCAATTTTTTGTTGCGCGCGCGAGCGACGTCGGGACCGAGACCGAGCCGCTCCATGACGCCGGGGCGCAACCCCTCGATCAGGGCGTCCGCGTTCGCGATGATGTCGAGCGCGATGGCTTTCGCCTGTTCGTTTTTAAGATCGAGCGCAATCGATCGCTTGCCGCGCTTATAGATCGCCGCCTTTCCAGGATCGGCGCCGCCCTTTCTCTCGATCAGGACGACATCGGCGCCGAGATCGGCGAGCAACATGCCGCAGAAAGGCCCCGGTCCGAGCCCTTCGAATTCAACAATCCTGACGCCGGAAAGAACGCTCATTCCTCACCTCACGCAGCCGCGGCGAAAAACGCCCGGCCCCGGGGCGCTTATGCGCATGATTCCTGATGAGACAAGCAGAAAGAACCGCCTATTCCGCCGCGTGGATGTGACGCCGGCCGGCCTCTTCGGAAAGCCGCCCGCCGGCGAAGACGAAGCCTTCCACCCCCGGCACATAGAGCATGTTGGTGAGCCGGCCCGAAAAAGCGACATACTCGCCGTCTTTTTCCCCGCGCATGCAGACATGAGGCAACGCGATCACTTCGCCGAGCTGCGATAGCGACTTCTCGCCCACCGCCCGGAATTGCGGCATGTCGTCCGGATGAACGATTTCCTTGGTGGTCTTGCCGAGGAGCAACGCCGCCGGGACGCCGAAGGCGCGTTCGGCCGACGGGCTCGCATAGATGACCTTGCCTTCCGGTGAAAAGATCAGGGTGACGTCGAGAGAGGACTCCACCAGCGCGCGGAAACGCTGCTCCGCCGTATGGGCGTCATCGACCCGGCGGCGCAGCACCGACAAGAGCTTGTCGTTTTTCGTGTGCAACAGGATCGACCGGTCGATCATCCGCTGCGTCACCAGCGCAAGATAGGCGGTCGAAATTCCGTAAAACACAACCGCCGTCGCAATGAGCACGCCATTGGCGCTCGACGCCAGCGCATAAGTCGCCGCAAGCGGCGCCAGCGCGGGAATGTTGAAGGCGAGCACGGCCCGCCAGGACGCGCCGGCTGAGACGATCGCCGCCGCGGTCATGCCGGCGATGACGAAAGGCAGGAAAGCATGATCGATTGCGCCGTGCACGGCGAATATCGGGGCGAGCGCGCCCCAGACCATGCCGTTGAGCCCCATGAAGAAAATGTGGAGCTTTGCAAAATTCGACATGTTGCGCGCGCCGACCCCACCGACCCGGTAGCGCAGCCACAGCCCCGCGCGCAGCGCCGCAATGGCGAGAATGGCGCCGGCCCAGATCAGGAGCGTGTTGCGTTCAACAGCGTTCCACGCCACGGCCACAGTGATGAGCGCGTTAAGGGCGCTCGCGACCACCGCCACCGGCGCGCCGCGAAACAACAGCGCCGCACGCTCCACCTTGACTTTAACCGCTTCAACCTGCGTCAGGCCCTGTAGTCGGGCCTTGCGGCTAGGAACTTTTGAAATTGCGGTCTGCAGTTCCGCAATCATAAGCGCTCCTCATGTTCCCCCGCTCGACCATGAAAACATAACGCAGAACAGCTTCAAACCAAAAGTCGGGACGCCCGGGCCGGGCGATGCTTTTCCACAAGCTCCTAAAAAGCATTCCCAATTTAGGGGCTTGCAGCCAAAATCGCCAGCGGGAGCGGCGGATCGCTTGTGAAACCCGCTTTTTCAGCGCTTTTTCGGCGCCGCACAAAAGATTTCCGGCGCAGCGCGCAAAAGGGTTTGGCCCCTTCCAAACAAAGGGGTAAAGAGCCTCCGCAACCGCATACGAGAATCCTAAATGTCGACCTTCCAGTCTTCCGCCGCTTTGCAGCGCATCAACCCTTCTCCGACCCTCGCCGCCACCCAGATGGCCCGCGATCTCAAGGCCGCCGGGCGGGACGTCATTTCCCTCGGCGCCGGCGAGCCGGATTTCGACACGCCGGACTTCATCAAGGAAGCGGCGATCAAGGCGATTCGCGACGGCAAGACGAAATACACCAATGTGGACGGCATTCCCGAATTGAAACAGGCGATCGCCCGGAAGTTCAAACGCGACAACGACCTGAATTACGATGTCAGCCAGATCGGCGTCGCGCCGGGAGGCAAGGCGGTGCTCTACAACGCCCTCGTCGCGACGCTCAATCCCGGCGACGAAGTCATCATTCCGGCGCCCTATTGGGTTTCCTATCCGGACATGACGCTGCTCGCCGGCGGCGAACCGGTGATCGTTCCGACGACCCAGGAAAACAATTTCAAGCTGACGCCCGAAGACCTCGAACGCGCGATCACGCCGAAAACCAGATGGCTGATCTTCAACTCGCCGTCGAACCCCACGGGCGCGGCCTATACGCAAGACGAAATCAAGGCGCTCACCGAAGTGCTCATGCGCCACCCCCATGTCTGGATCATGGCGGACGACATGTATGAGCACATCGTCTATGACGACTTCGTCTTCACCACGATCGCGCAGGTCGAACCGGCCCTCTATGAGCGCACGCTGACCGTCAACGGCGCCTCCAAAGCTTACGCCATGACCGGCTGGCGCCTCGGATACGCCGGGGGCCCCGCGCCCCTGATCAAGGCCATGGCGAAGGTGATGTCGCAATCGACCTCGAACCCCTGCTCGATCACGCAATATGCGTGCGTCGCCGCCCTCGACGGCGACCAGTCCTTCCTCCAGGAACGCAACGCCGCCTTCAAGGCGCGGCGCGATCTGGTGGTGGACATGCTGAACGAGGCGGAAGGCATTACGTGCTCGAAACCGGAAGGCGCGTTTTACGTCTATCCGTCCTGCGCCGGCGCCATCGGCAAGACGACGCCGGAAGGGGTCAAGATCGAAACCGACGAGGATTTCACCCGGGAGCTTTTGCAGGCCGAAGGCGTTTCTGCGGTGTTCGGGACGGCGTTCGGGCTCGCGCCCTTTTTCCGCGTGTCTTATGCGGCGTCGATTGAGGACATGTGCGAGGCCTGCACCCGGATCCAGCGCTTCTGCGCGTCGTTGAAATAGCGCTTCGGAGCGGTTTCGGCCGCCGGAGTTCCATCGATAAATTCGAACAATCAAACTGATATTATCAATTTGATTGCGCTCTCTGCCGTCCCTATATCATTGCTGAAGCAACGAAGGAGAGATCTCATGGTGAAAGTCGACATTGGCATTGCAGAAAACGCGCGCAATTCCGTCGCCGAAGCGCTCAATGCGACGCTCGCCGACACATACGCGCTCTATATGAAGACCCACGCCTATCACTGGAACGTGACGGGCCCGCAATTCAATACGCTCCACAATATGTTCGAGGAGCAGTATCGCGAGATGTGGGAAGCGCTGGACGAAATCGCCGAACGCGTGCGCGCCCTTGGCGTCTTCGCGCCGACCAGCGGCAAGCAGTTCGCCGAGCTCGCAGCCATCGACAGCGCCGACACGAAGCCGCCCGCCGCAGGCGACATGGTCAAAAATCTTCTGACCGATCATGAAACCCTGATCAAGCGCGCCCGCCAAGGCCTCGAAACGGCGGAAGAAGCCGGCGATGCGGCGAGCGCGGACCTTCTCACCGTGCGCATCCAGACGCACGAAAAAACCGCCTGGATGCTGCGCGCGCTGACCGAGTAACAAGTCAAATCGTTTTCAAAGAAAAAGCCGGGCCAGAGCGTCCGGCTTTTTTTTCGTGCGCAGAAAGAAACGAAAGATAAAATTGTTGGAAAACGCCCCCATGCGTGGCGCGCTTTCTCGCTATTGCCCTGAAATACCGGTTCCCTTAGGCTGGATTGCAGGGGAAATGCGTAAATGTCGGTAATCACGACCAAGCACAATATACAAAAATTGATTTCCCGCCGCTCATTATTTGTCGCTGGCGGCGTCTCGACAGTTGCTTCCGCGCTTGGATTGCACAGCCTTCTCAACACTAGAAAAGAGCAAGCGCTCGTCACCGATCCGGACGGAGATGAATTCATCTATCGCGACGGATATATTATCAAGCTGAACTGATGATTTTCGACTTCGACCAGCTCAGCGCCTTCAACATCCCGCCAATCGTCATTATTGGATCTGGTCCGGCCGGAGTCACGCTCGCCAGAACTCTCGCGAACAAAGGCGTCGACAGCCTTATTCTCGAAGCTGGCGGTATGGAATTGACCGAACGCACTCAAGAAACATGCAAAGGCAAAGTGATCGGCGATGAATATTGGGACCTTGAATACAGCCATTTGAAATATTTCGGCGGCGCCAGCAATCACTGGAGCGGTTTCTGCCGGCAGCTTGACGCGGTCGATTTCGAACCACGCGACGATATTGACAGTCATTTAGGCTGGCCTATCGCCAAGACCGACCTCGATCCCTATCTCGAACCGGCCTCCAAGATCCTGAAAGTCCCGGCTCTCAAGGAAAAGACGATCAGCAGGCGTCTTAAGGAGATTGAATTCGCGCTCAGTCCGCCCGTGCGGTTCGGAGACAGCGAGTATGAAGAGTTCTTCAGATCCTCAAAAAGGGCAAATCTGTGCCTGAATGCAAATGTTATCTCTCTCAGGGCGAGAAACGGCCGAATCGAGGCGGCCGAGGTCGCCGGCCCGGACGGAACAGTGACAACGGTCAGAACGGGCTTCGCCGTTATCTGCGCTGGCGGCATAGACAATTCGCGGCTCCTGCTCTGGTCGAATGAAATGTCCGAAGAGCCGGTCGTGGCCGACTCGCGAACCCTCGGGAAATACTGGTTCGAACACCCCCATAATATGGGCGGCGAAGTTAAAACCCACGGCTTTCCGACAGAATACAACTTCCCTTATGATTGGACTTTTTTGTCGCCGACCGCCGAAGCGATGCGCGAATTTCGTATACTGAATGCCTCAATCCGAATCTACCATACGTTGGGAGACGATTCTCTGCCCAAGGCGATGGCGCGCAGCGCGTTTTGCGCCACACGCCCCGTAAGCACAGGCGTTTTTGACCGATTAGACGTGAGTGTTAAGTGCGCCGATCCGATCCAGCTCGTCTGGGAACAAGAACCGCGCAGCGAAAACCGGATCGAACTCTCAAAGCAAGAAAAAGACGGTTTCGGCGTGCCGCGCCCCGTACTTTATTGGAAAAAGAGCAAGCTCGATTACAGGACCGCCAAGGTGGCGCTGGAACTGCTCGGACGCCACCTTCAGGAAAAGAACCAAGGCGTTGTGCATTCCTATGAGCACATCATAGGCGCGAAGCATCATCCAGCCACCGGCTGGATGGCCGGCCACCACCATATGGGCGGCACGCGCATGGCGGAGCGGCCCGATCTCGGCGTCGTCGACCGCAATCTGAAGATTTTCGGAATGGCGAACGGATATGTTCTCGGCTCATCCGTTTTCCCTCATGGCGGGCACGCCAACCCCACGTTCACCATCGTTCAGATGTCATTGCGGCTGGCCGAGCACCTTGAAGCGACATCAAGAGCGCCTTAACCCTCTTCCGACTTAACGGCGAGGTTCGTTCCATTCATGCATGTCCGTAATGAAGCACGGACCGCCGGTGATCGAATCCGGCGTGCTGATTTTATCGCCTTTGGTGATGCAGGAAGAGCCGCGCGTTTTCAGCGCAATCGCGTCGAACGCCCATTCCGGCTTGCAAGCGCCGCTCAGGCTTAACTGATACCAGTCATTGACGCCCTGTTCGATCAAGACGGCGTCATCGCCAAGCGGGCGCCATGAATTGATAGTTCGCGCAAAACAGATGCGGGAGACTTCCTCTCCCTGCTTTTGAGCGATTTCGGCTTGCAGGCTGTCATCCGTCTTGTCCGGGTAAGCCTGACAGGCGGCGAGCGATAAGACGGCGCCGCTCATGAGGATCTTTTTCATTCCCTCCTCCTTTTCGAATCTGGCCGCAGATAAAACGGTTTTACGTCTGAATAAGCCCAGCTATTTTCTAGCTGGCTGCCGAAGCATTTTTTGCGTTTTACGGCTTTGCTTACAATTCGACCAACACGCAGCGATGAGCCCTGTTCCGAAATTCGCAGGGGAATTGGACGTAATATTTGCAATCAAAAGGTACAGGCCGGACAGGAGCATTTTGAATACATTTCGCAGCCCAAGCCGCGCACAAGCCGGGGAGCAGTAGTTTCATCGGAAAAAAGCTGTATTATTACCGCCGTGCGGCAAAGAGAGCTGAATGGATAACATTACGCTTTACGCCCGCCAGCGCGGCGCCATCAGCGCAGCTTACGCCGCAGCGCTTCTGGGCCTCGTTTATCTTTTCATGAAGAGCGCGCTTATGGGAGCGCCAACTGTCGATTTCAAGTATTTCTGGCTGGCGGGCGACCTCTGGCGGGACGGCGTCTCGCCTTATTCGCAGGCCTTTGCGGAACGTGCGGCCGAAACATTCCCGCAAACCAACCATGCGCAGATATTTCCTTACCCGCCGAACTGGTGGCTGGTCTCGTCCACGCTTGCCTTAATGCCTCATGATCTGGCCGCATGGATCTGGCGGACAATAAGCGCGGTTCTGACGTTTGCCTCCATAGCGCTAGCCTGGCGGGCGATCCGACCGCGGGAAGGGTTTCTTCACCCGCTGTTCGCCGCCAGTCTCGCCTATGCCTTCCTTATGAGCGCGACGCCTATGAATCTTGCGATCGGACAGAACGCGGCGGTCATGCTGTTCGGCCTCGCCTTTGTCATCTTTGGCGCCTGCAGTCAGCGTCCTTGGGCGCTCGCCGCCGGGATTGTCGTTTTAATGTTGAAGCCGCAGCTCGGCGCGCCGGTCGCCGCCTACTTTCTCATGCAAAAAGACGGCTGGAAAACCGTCGGCGCAGCCGCGCTTGTCACGTTCGTCATGTGCGCGCCGGCCTTCTTCTCATCGCTGCCCGCAGAATTGACGACCGATTTTCTCCATCAGGTCAGCATTTATGACACGCAGGAAACGGCCTTTGCCGTCTCCATGACGGGCGCCCGAAATATAACGCTGCTGCTGACGGGCGCGGACATATCCTCTGCATGGTTTGCGCTGGCGAGCCTCGCGGCCGGTTTCGCGATCGGCGCGCTTTGCCGTGGAAACGGCCTGCCGCTTCTCATCGGGAGCGTTCTGTTCATCACGCCGCTTCACACCTATGACCTTGTCCTAGCCGCACCGCTTCTGATTTTTTCTTTTGCAATGACAGGCGTCGCACAATGGCTTTTATGGGCGGGGCTGGCGATCATCTTCCGGGCCAACAATATCGCCGCCGCAACCGGGCTGCATTATGCCGACACCCTGTCCTTTCCAGGCGCAAGCGTCGCATCCATCGGCCTGCTGGCGATCTTAGCGGGCGTCCTTGCAGATGCGCGGTCAAAAAAAGCGTGATGGCGTCCGGTCCGACGCCGAAACACAGCCCGTCGATATGGAGGAATGGTGCCCCCAGTCCGACTCGAACGAACGACCTACTGATTACAAATCAGTTGCTCTACCAGCTGAGCTATAGGGGCATTGGCCGCAGGGGATACCGGATTGGACGCCGCCTGACTAGAGGGTATAGAAAGCCTCTCAAGTTTTCCGGAGCGCTCTCATGAAACGCCTTCTCGCCCTTGCCGCCGCCCTCTCCCTCGCCGCCTGCGGCGATGCCGGCGGCGGGTCCCATGGCAAGGCCGGGAGCGAGCCGGGCGGCAAAGCCGCTGCGGCGCCAGCGTCTCCTGCCGCCGCGGAAACGCCGGCCACCCCGGCCGAACGCGGGCGCAAGGTCTTCAATCAATGCGCGATCTGCCACGCCGCTGAGGAAGGCGCGGGCAACCGTGTCGGCCCCAATCTTTTCGGCGTCGTGGGGCGAAAGGCGGGAACGCTGGAAGGCTTTTCCTATTCGCAGGCGATGAAAAATTCCAACATCGTCTGGAACGAGGCAACCCTCGACGCCTATATCGAAAACCCGCTGCAATATGTGCGCGGCACCCGCATGGCGTATGCGGGGCTTCGCAACGAGCAACAGCGCGCCGACCTCATCGCGTATCTCAAAACGCTGAAATAGGCGTTTTATTCTTTGTTCCGCCCGGTCTCGGCCCCGGTCTTCGCATCGGCTTTTTCCGGTTCGCCTGTTCGATCCTCAACATGGTCATTTTGAAGCCATTCCTTCAGCTTATGCGCATCGTTCGCGCTCAGCTTATCGAGGCCCGCTACCGTTGATTTCAGGCGTCTTGCTCTAAAAAACTTTTTTATCCGTCCCCACACAAAAACAGCATCAAACGTCGTAGCCGGGATTGATCCGGTTCAGCCGGCGCAGAAGACCGGGCCAGGCGAGATTGTCGCCGAGGCCTGGAATGAAGGCGGGCGAGCCCTGCATCATCACTTTCGCGCTCATTTCCGGCGTTTCCTCGCGCGGCGGCTTGGTGTCGGACTGCGCGAGGATCTGCGCCTTGCAGGCCTGTTCGAGAAAATACATGCGCAAGAACGCCGTCGCGCAATTGGCGCCCACCGTCAGCGTGCCGTGATTGCGCAGGATCATGAAATGATGCGCGCCCATATCGGCGACAAGGCGTTCGCGTTCGTCGAGATCCGTCGCAATGCCCTCATAGTCGTGATAGGCGATGTCGTCATGGACGACCATGGCGAACTGCGTATAGCGCTTCAACCCGTCCTGCTGCGCCGAGACAGCAACGCCGTAAGGACTATGCACATGAAGCACCGCATGGGCGTCGTCGCGCGCCATATGCACCGCCGAATGAATAGTGAAGCCCGCCGGATTTGAAAAATAAGGCGTGTCGCAAACGACCTGTCCGTCCACATCGACCTTGATCAACGCAGACGCCGTCATTTCCTCAAAGAAGATGCCGTAAGGATTGATCAGGAACCGCGCCTTGCCGCCCTCATCGGGACAGCGCGCCGAAAAGTGCGTGAAGATCATATCCGTCATGCCGTAGATGGAACCGAGCCGGTAGGTTGCTGCGAGATCGCAGCGCAGGCGCCATTCCTCATCGCTCACTTTGCCCTTGAGCGAAGGCAGGCTTAAAGGATCGGGAATGTCGAAACCGGGCTCCTTGTCGATCCCCGTATTCGCTTGTGTTGCTTGCGCCGCCGTCATGGTCTTGTCTCCTCGCCTGTCTTTTCGGCCATGTTATTAGATGAGGCGGTAGGGCGCTACGGCTGGCTTCAGCTAATGTCGCGGGCGAGCCGGAAGCCGGAAAACTGCCAGCGCGCGTCCGGCGGGAAGAAATTGCGGTAGCTGACGCGGATATGGTCCGCCGGCGTCGCCGCCGAGCCGCCTTTCAGCACCATCTGGCCGGACATAAACTTGCCGTTATATTCCCCGACAGCGCCGTCGGCGACCGCAAAGCCCGGATAAGGCAGATAGGCGCTCGCCGTCCATTCCCAGACATCGCCAAAAAGCTGCAGGAGTTCGTTATCTTGCGGCTGCGGCGCCGCGGCCGGCGAACGGGGGGCGCCCGCCTCCATAAAGCGTCCCTCGACCGGGAACAGCGAGGCCGCCGCCTCCCACTCGAATTCCGTGGGCAAACGCGCGCCGGCCCAGCTCGCATAGGCCGCCGCCTCGTAATGGCTCACATGGCAAACCGGGGCGTGCGGATCAATTTCGCGTTCGCCGAAAAGCGAATATCGCCGCCATTCGCCGTCAGCCTTGCGCCAGTATAACGGCGCGCGCCAGCCTTCGCGTTGAACCATGTCCCACCCGTCGGAGAGCCAATGGTCCGGCGTGTCGTAGCCGCCATCCTCCATGAATTCGAGATATTCCACATTCGTCACCGGCCGGTTCGCCAGTTCGAAAGGATGGAGATAGGTCTTGTGCCGCGGGCCTTCATTGTCAAAGGCGAAGCCGCCGCCAGGCCAGCCAATGTCGCAGACGCCGCCTTCCATCCGCCGCCAGGTCATCGCCGGCGCCGCATGACGAATATCCGCCGCCGCGTCTTCATAGACGACCGGCTTCAGCGCGTTATACGACATGGCGTGCTGCAGATCGGTGACCAGCAATTCCTGATGCTGTTCTTCATGGGCGCAGCCAAGCGTCACCAGCCCGGTGACGGCTGCCAGCGCGTCCTCGTCGGCTTTTTCCAGAAACGCCGTCAACGCCTCGTTCACATGGGCGCGATAGGAATAGACGTCCTCCAGAGACGGGCGGGAGACGAGCCCCCGGATCGGGCGCGGATGCATCTCGCCGATCTGGTTGTAATAAGAATTAAACAGGAAGCCGAATTCCGGGTGATAGGACCGATACCCGGCGGCGTGAGGCTGAAGAATGAAGGTTTCGAAAAACCAGCTCGTATGGGCGAGGTTCCATTTCACCGGCGAGGCCGCCTCCATGGACTGGAGCATGCAGTCCTCGGGGCTTAAGGGCCTGGCGAGCGCCTCGCTGGCGGCCCTGACGCGCGTGAAACTTTCGAGTATAGTCGCGGCTGAATGGTAAGCGGGCTGGTCAAGGGGCATAAGCGTCAATGAAGTTTTTCGGGCATCGAAGGGCGGACCGCATCATAACCCGAACCCGTGGGGAGGATGCAACTTTGGCCGCATCCGCGAAAGCCGGGCCGTTGAGCGCGCGCGATATGAAGCTGTGCTTTATCGCAAGCGAAAAACCGGTCGCCCAGGAGACGCTGAAGGACCTCGAGAAACGCTACGGCAATCACGCGGCTGAAAAATGTGACGTGATCGTCGCCATCGGCGGCGACGGCCACATGCTGGATGTGCTGCGCGCTCACATGAAAGACGGCAAACCGGTCTACGGTTTCAACCGCGGCACGGTCGGTTTCATGATGAATGACGCAGATGTGACCGGCCTTAAAGAGCGCATCGCCGCCGCGGAGCAGACCGTGATCTATCCGCTCGTCATGAAAGCGACGACGATCGACGGACGCGTCGAGACCGCCATGGCGATCAACGAAATCTCGCTGTTTCGCGAAACCCGCCAGTCGGCGCGCATCCGCATTTCGATCAACGGCAAGGTGCGCATGGAATCGCTGACCTGCGACGGGGTCTTGCTGGCGACGCCGGCGGGATCCACAGCCTATAACCTTTCCGCGCATGGGCCGATCCTGCCAATCAGCGCGCATATGCTTGCGCTGACGCCGATCAGCGCGTTCCGGCCCCGGCGCTGGCGCGGCGCCCTCCTGCCCTTTGACGCGGTCGTCACCTTCGAAGCTCTCGAAAGCGACAAGCGCCCGGTCTCCGGCGTTGCCGACAATCAGGAAGTGCGCGACGTCGCCAAGGTGGAGGCGTGGGAGAATCGCGATATGGCCATGACGCTTCTGTTCGATCATGGCCAGTCTCTCGACGAGCGGATCCTGAGCGAACAGTTCGATTACTGAGACTCCGGCTCAGGCTGGGCCTTGCTAGCCAGGCTCTGAGCCGCATCCCTTATCCCCAAGGGTTAACTAACAGTTTACCTTGCCCCCTGAATCGAAGCAGGGTGAGTCGTCAGGAATACTCTCCGGTTTCCGTTCAGCGAGAATTAACCCGCGCCAAGGAGTATGGACGGAGTGTTAATTCGGGGGGTCGCGGCCTTATGGCTGACGGAAGGGCATAGGGATGGGCGCTCAGGCAGTTCGGCTTTCGAACGTCGACATTGACAATGCGTTGAAGAACAAGGACTTCGAAGTCCTTTTTCAGCCGATCTTTGACCTCGGCAACGGGGCTCTTGCGCGCGTCGAAACCTTTGTCCGCTGGCGCCATCCGCGGCTCGGCCTGTTGCCGCCGGGCGCCTTCATCTCCTTTTTCGAGAGCCAGGGCCGGATGAGCGAGCTCACCCGCTATGTGCTCGGCACCGCCCTCAACGCTTACATGGACTGGCGCGGCCCCTGGCCTCCGGGCCTGTCGGTCAATCTGGCGCTGTCCGATCTCAGCGACGACGCCTTCACGTCCCATTTCACCAAGCTCCTCAGGGATTACGACTTCCCCGCCGATCTCGTGACGCTGGAATGCCCGATGCCGCCGGTCGACATGCCCGTCGGCGTCGCCGCTTCGCATTTCCAGCGCCTCTCCAAAACCGGCGCGCGTCTCGCTATCGAAGTGCGCGGGCGCACCAACGACCTCCTGCGCTCCCTCGACCCCTTCCCCTTTGACGAGATCAAGACAGGCGGCTCGGCGATCCTCAGATTTGCGCGCACCGTGCGCGGCCCCGGCCTTTCGGCCATCGCCGACCTCCTCGACGTCGCCAGCAAATCCAACGCCGCCATCACGGCGGTCGGCGTCGAAGATCAGGCGTCCCTGTCGGCGCTGCGCGGGCTCGGCTTCACGGCGGCGCAAGGCAATCATCTCGGCAAGGTCGGCGATCTCAAGGAGTTCCGCCCCCAGCGCATCAACGAGGTGCGCGAGCTGCTCGGCCTCGATCCGCTTAGCCAGGAAAGCCTCGTTGCACTGTTCCGCACCGAGGCGCCGTCCGTTCAGACAGCCGAAACCGCCGAAGAAGAAGAAGATGGCGGCGATACGGAAGACGCGCTGCTCGAAAGGCTGAATGAGCGCGTCGCGCAATTCGGGGACGCCAGCGAAATAGAAGCAGATAGCGACGAAGCGGAAACCACCGAGACAAGCGAGCCCGTCGCCCAGACCGAAACCGAAGATGCGGGCGCCGAGGGGCCACGAGCGGAGGAGGCCGAAGCCGCCGCCGCGGAGACGCCGGCCCAAGAGCTGGAAACGGCTGCGGAAGACGACAAAAAAGCGCGCGCCCGGGAAAAAGCCAAAGCCCTCGCTCTTGCGAAACGCGCCAAAGCGCGCGCCGCCCGCAAGACCGCCGCCATCGAACGCGCAAAAGCCAAAGCCGCCGCCAAGCCGGAGGAGGAAGACGCCGCCGCAGGCGCACCGCCGCGCGAAATGCAGGAAAGGCTGAGCGAGGCTTTCAAGACGGAAGACACGCCGGAGAAGGCCGCTGAAACGGCGTCCGCGGCCCCGGCCGAAAAACCGGCCCGTGAAGAACCCCAGGAACAGGAAACCCAGGCCGACGCCGGGACGCCCTTTCTCATCAACCGCGAAGAGATTGCGCAAAATCCCGTCGAAGTCGGCGCGCAGGCGGCGGGGGCGCAACGCACCACCATTGAACGCGCCATGGCGGCCCAGGCCCACGCGCATGAAGAAGCGGCCCCGTCCATGTCTCTGCCCGTCGGCCCGTCAGGCGCTTATTTCCAGCCGGGCATCCGCGTCGGCGCGCCCGCCCTTCCCGGCGAGCCGGAAACGCCCGTAACGCCGTCGGGGCTGGAGGTTCCGGAGCTTGAGACCGGCGACGATGCGCCGGAAGAACCGCCGCTCGCCGCAAGACCGAGATCCGCGCCTGAGGTCCAGGCGCCTCAGGAAGACGATACGCTGGGCGATCTGCATGCGGAGGATTCCGCGACGGAAGAAACGGCGAAACCGGTTCGCCGGCGCAAGCCGTTCCTAAAGCGCACCGTCATTCCTATTTCGGGTTATTTCTGGCCGCGAAGCTGGCGGCGCGCCTGGAAACGCCGCGCGGCGGAACGCGAAGCGCGCCGGGCCGAGCGGGAAGAAAACGACGCGCAACCGCAGGCCGCGGAATAACACGCCGGCCGGCGTGTTTAAAAATCTTTTCGATGTTTCCCGGGTTTTGCGGCGCCGCGATGCGTTCTGCGCGCGCTTAAGCCGCTTTGCTTTGAGGCTTTTCAACCAATTGGCGCTCGATGGTCTCGAACAAATTGTCGATAATAACCGGCTTGGGCAAGACGTCATTCATGCCCGCTTCCTTATAGCGTGCAAAATCTTCCTCCTGCACGGCCGTCGTCAGCGCAACGATAGGAACATCTGAAAAGTCGCGCCCGCATTTGCGAATTTCGCGCGTCGCGGTCAAACCATCCAGAACCGGCATCTGGATATCCATAAACACAAGATCGCATTTTCTTTTCGAGATGATTTTCACCGCCTCGAGGCCATTCGGCGCCGTTTCAACTGCGCCCACATGGCCCTGTTCGAGCAATTCCTTCATAATCATCAGATTGAGCTGATCGTCATCGACCACCAGAATTCTCTTGTTCGCCAACAACGTTCCAACCCGCTCGACGGGTTTTACATGCGTCTCTTCGATTTCGCCTTCCGGGGCGGGCGTCGCTTCGACAGGCAAAGTGAGCTGAAACACGACGCCGTTGCCGAAGGAGCTCTTCACCGTCAGCGCGCCGCCCATTTTCCAGACCAGCATCCGCGCCAGCATCAGCGCCAGGCGCCGCCCTTCCGTATCCATCATCTCCGCGGTGAATTCGTATTTGTCGGGACTGAAATAGGCTTCAGTCATATATTGATCCATGCCGGCGCTCGTATCCTTGATGACGGCGACCAGGTTTCCGTGCTTCTGTTTGCCCGCGCCTGAAAAGTCAAAACCGACGCTGACGGCACCGGATTCGGTTTGCTTGATGCACTGCGAAAGAACGGTGGAGATGCATTGGATGTAACGCATCTGGTCCATCTCAAAATGCCAGTGCGAAAGCTTCCGGACGTCAAAATTCAGCGCAACGCCTTTTTTGCGCGCGCGTTTGGCGAAACGGCGCTCAAGCAACATCACGGTCTTTTTGAAGTTGACTGTCGAAGGTTCGATCTTCAGCCGGTCCGCCTGCAGGTCGAGAATATCCAGAATATCCATCAACGCGCCACGAAGATTGTAAGAGCCTTCATTCAGAACGCCCAGCAGCTCTTCCTGCTTTTGCGTCAGTCCCATTTTCTGAAAATCGAGCGCCTGCAGCGAGCCGACGATCTGGTTCAAGGGCGCCCGCAATTGCTGGGCGGACGCCGACAGGAACGCATTGTTTTCCGCCATGCGCGCGGCGAGCGTTTTCTTGTATTTCAAACGGCTCAACCCCCAGGCGGCGCCGGCGCCGGCCGCAAAACAGAAAACAGAAATAACAAGGCCGAAGATCGACACGGAACCGCCTCCTGTTTTCTCCCCCTGTTTGGCTCTCCCACTGGTCGTTTCCAGCGCCCGGATGCTGTCTTGATTGCACCAGCCTAGGGAATCACCACTCTTAAAGAATGAAAATTATCGGTAAATTTTAACAAACGCCCGCCCCCGGCGCAGAGGGCCGCAGTCTCCCGGTTCTGAAGAGATTTTCTACGGCGTCTGCGATTGTTTTCCGAGCTTTAGTGATACAGTAACCATACATGGCGCGATCTTCCGACACCTATGTCTGCCAGTCCTGCGGCGCGGTCTATTCGAAATGGGCCGGGCGCTGCGAGGCCTGCGGCGAGTGGAACACGATCGAACTCGAGGCCTCCGAAACCGGCCCGCCCGGCAGTCTTTCCGGCGGAGCCAGCGGGTCGAAAGCCAAAGCCAAGAAGCTCGATTTCACCTCACTGTCGGGCGATGCAAAAGAAGTCCCGCGGCTCCTCACCGGCAATGATGAATTCGACCGCGCCTGCGGCGGCGGCCTTGTGCCCGGCTCGGCGCTGTTGATCGGCGGCGATCCGGGCGTCGGCAAATCGACGCTCTTGTTGCAGATCGCGTCGGGCCTCGCCAAAGGCGGGACCAGCGTCGCCTATATTTCCGGCGAGGAAGCAACGGCGCAGATCCGCATGCGCGCCAAGCGCCTCGGCGTCGCGGAAACGCCGGTCAATCTCGCCTCGGCGACATCGCTGCGCGATATTCTCGCAAGCCTCAAGGCCGAAAAGCCCGACGCGGTGATCATCGATTCCATCCAGACGCTGTGGTCTGACGCGCTGCCCGCCGCGCCCGGCACAGTGACGCAGGTGCGCGCCTGCGCCCAGGAGCTGGTGCGCTTCGCCAAATCCAGCGGCGCGATTCTGCTTCTTGTCGGGCATGTCACCAAGGACGGCCAGATCGCCGGCCCGCGCGTCGTCGAACACATGGTCGACGCCGTCATGTATTTCGAAAGCGAACAGGGCCGCGACTTCCGCATCCTGCGCGCCGTCAAAAACCGCTTCGGCGCCGCGCACGAGATTGGCGTCTTCGAAATGGCCGGCGACGGGCTGCGCGAAGTCGCCAACCCGTCGGAGCTGTTTCTCACCGGCGGCGACGCCTCCGTTTCCGGCGCCGCCATTTTCGCGGGGATCGAGGGCACGCGGCCCGTGCTCGTTGAAATTCAGGCGCTGGTCTCGCCATCCACTCTCGCCGCGCCCCGACGGGCGGTCGTCGGCTGGGACGGGGCGCGGCTTTCCATGCTGCTCGCCGTTCTCGATGCGCGCGCCGGCCTCGATTTCGGCCGCCATGACGTTTTCCTTAACGTCGCCGGGGGCCTCAGGATCGCCGAGCCTGCGGCCGATCTCGCCGCCGCCGCCGCGCTGTGTTCCTCGCTTTTCGATTCGCCCCTGCCCCGCGACCGCGTGGTCTTCGGCGAGGTCGCCCTTTCCGGCGCGGTCCGGCCCGTCAACCAGACCGAGGCCCGCCTTAAAGAAGCCAAAAAGCTGGGCTTTTCAGGGGCCCTCGCCCCTTCCGGCGCCCAAAGCGGCGCGCTCAAAGTGGTCGGGGCGGAGACGCTGGCGGATTTGGTCCAATGGGCGCGCAATCCTTGAGGCGCGGCCCCTTGATTTTGGCCCGGTCCATGCAGGCTTAGCGGTTGAGAAAAATCCCCAGCGCCGCTATTGAAATGGCCGGGGGCAATGAGCGACTCGCCCTAATGTTCCGGGGCGATGATAGGCGGGTTCAGTAATGTTTGATCTCCTGTTTTTCGTGGTCGTCGGCGTTTCGACGGCCTTTGCCGTGTTGCGTGGAGGCCTCAGGGAATTATCGACCTTGCTCGCGCTCGCCGTGGCCGGCGGCGTGACCCTTCTCCTCATCGAACCCGTGCTCGCCGTGACGGGACAGGCGGGCAGTTTTTTCGGAACGGCCATTCTTGCGGCGCTGCTCATCGGCGCTTTTTTTGTGCTCGCGCATATCGGCTTTCACATCGGCCTCAAGCGCTTTCCCCTGGCCGGGCGCGCCGCCCTCATCGACCGGATTGGCGGCGGGGTTTTCGGGTTCGCGCGCGGGCTCGTGCTGATCGGCCTCGCCTATCTCGGCTATTCCTATTATCTCGACGAAGCCAAACAGCCTGAAGAAGTGAAGACCGCCATGACCCGGCCCATCGCCGCCGGCATGGCGCACTGGTTCGAAAGCTTCACGCCGGAGACCGCAGACCTTGATGCGCCGGTCCCGCCATCCCAAATGGATGATGAAGATGCGGCCGTCAGCGGCTATGACCGGGGCGACCGCAACGGCATGAATGAAATCGTCACCACCGTGACCACCACCGATCCCGCCATCGCCGCCACCGCGCCCGACGCGGAAAACGGCGAAGATGCGGAAGCGGAAGAAGACGATCCCATTGCGGACATCCTGAACGAGGAAAACCCAGAATGACTCTGTCCATTGGGGACTTTGGCGACGCCTCCCTCTCCCTCGTCGAGCACGCCGCCCAATTCCTCAAGAAAGACGGCCCGGCTTTCAAAGCCCGCCAGGCCGAGCTTGAAGCGCTGGTCGGCAAGCCGAAACTGATCGAGGAATGCGGCGTTTTCGGCGTCATCGGCACCAAGGACGCCGCTGCGCTCACTGCGCTCGGCCTGCACGCGCTCCAGCATCGCGGCCAGGAAGCGGCGGGCATCGCCAGCTTCGACGGTCAGCATTTTCACAATGAACGTTTTCTCGGCCTCGTCTCCGACAATTTCTCCGACGCGGAAACGCTGGGACGCCTGAAAGGCGACGCCGCCATCGGCCATACGCGCTATTCGACGCAAGGCGACACGGTGCTGCGCAATGTGCAGCCGCTTTACGCCGATCTTGACCAGACCGGCATCGCCATCGCCCATAACGGCAATCTGACGAACTCGAAAACGCTCCGCGCCGACCTTGTCCGGCGCGGGTGCATTTTCCAGTCCACCTCGGATTCGGAGATATTCCTGCAGCTCACCGCGCGCTCGCAATATCTCTCGATCGTCGACAAGCTGATCGAGGGCCTGAAACAGGTGGAAGGCGCCTACGCCCTCACCGTCCTGACGCCGGAAGGCCTCATCGGCGCGCGCGATCCCGTCGGGATTCGCCCGCTCATTCTCGGCGACCTGAAAGGCGCGCCGATCCTCGCCTCGGAAACCTGCGCCCTCGACATTATCGGCGCGAAATTCGTGCGCGACATCAAGCCGGGCGAAGTCGTCATCTGCAAGGCGGACGGCTCCATCGAAAGCCGTCAGATATCGCCGAAACAGAACCAGGCGCGCCCTTGCATCTTCGAGCTTATCTATTTCGCCAAGCCGAACTCCATTGTCGACGGGCAAAGCGTTTACGGGCTCAGGAAGCGCCTCGGCGAACGTCTCGCCAAGGAAGCCCCTTGCGAGGCCGATCTCGTTTCGCCGATTCCCGACTCCGGCGTGCCGGCGGCCATCGGCTATGCTCAAAAAACCGGCCTTCCTTACGAAATGGCTCTGATCCGCAGCCATCATATCGGCCGCACTTTCATCGAACCGGAACAGAAAATCCGCGAGGCGGGCGTCGCGCGCAAGCATTCGCCCAACCGCGGACTTATCGAAGGCAAGCGCGTCGTCCTGATCGACGATTCCATCGTGCGCGGCACCACCTCGCGCAAGATCGCCGAGATGATGTACAATGCGGGTGCAAAGGAAGTGCACATGCGCATCGCCTGCCCGCCCATCGTCCATCCGGATTTTTACGGCATCAACACGCCGTCTTATGAAGAGCTTCTGGCGGTCGAGCGCTCCGTAGAAGAAATGCGCAAGATTCTCGGCGTCGACAGCCTCGTCTTTCTGTCGCTTGACGGGCTCTACAAGGCGTTCCGCAAGGGCAAGCGCGACAGCGACGCGCCGGCCTTCACCGATCACTGTTTTACCGGCGATTATCCGACCAAGCTTACCGACCGCGACGCCGAAGCGCGCAACGCCATGGTGACCCAGCTTTCGTTCCTCGCGGAGACGAGCTAGGCGACCCCTGAAAGGAAGGTCCATGCGGCTTTACGGCGTAAGGGTCTTTGTCGGCGATGCGCAAAAGGCTTTCGCCTTTTATCGCGAGACGCTCGGCCTGGAAGAAAGCTGGCGCATGGAGCAAGCTCAAACGGCGGGCTATACGGTCGGGGAAGCTGAGCTCATTGTCGAATATTGCGACCCGAAAGGGGATGACGCCGATCTCATCGGACGGTTTGTCGGAGTCTCCTTGCAGGTCGAGGATATTGCCGAAGTCTATGAAAATCTGATCGATAAAGGCGTCGAGTTCCTGAGCCCGCCGCAAAAACAGCCCTGGGGCGGAACCCTCGCCCATTTTAAAGATCCCGCCGGCAACGTGCTGACTCTGCTGGGCTGAAAGGCCAAACCCGGCTTTCGCCGGCATGGGCGGGGCCAAATACTAAAGATCGGCCAATCGCGTCAGCGCCGCCTCGAGCTTTTCAAGCTGCTCGACATAGCCGGCGCGGCGGGAATGCTGTTCTTCCACAACTTCCGCCGGCGCTTTTTCAACGAACTTCTTGTTGGCGAGCTTCTTGTCGATGCCGGCGATTTCCTTTTCCGCCTTTTCTTTCTCCTTGGCGAGGCGCGCCTTTTCCGCGGCGATGTCGATGAAATCGGCGACGGGGAGCGCCGCGACGGCGCCGCCATGAACGATCTGCACCGCGCCTTTCGGCGCCGCATCCGCCGCCGTGATATCCGACAGGCGCGCAAGGCGCATCAGCACGTCTTCATGGGCGGAAAGCTTCGTCTTGTCGTCAGCGCTGGCGCCCACAAAGACCAGCGGGATTTTCGCCGCGACCGGCACGTTCATTTCCTGACGCACCGAGCGCACGGCCGTGATGAGATCGACCACCCAGCTCATCTCCGCCGCCGCAGCGTCATTCTTGAGCGTCTTGTCGAAGGACGGCCATTGGCTGAGCATCAGCGCGTCGCGATCCGCAAACGAATTCCAGATCTCTTCCGTCACGAACGGCATGAAGGGGTGGAGAAGCTGCAGGATGCGGTCGAGCGCCCAGGCGGCGGCGGCGCGCGTTTCGGTTTTCTCCGCGCCGTCGGCCCCTTGCATCACGGGCTTGGCGAGCTCCAGATACCAGTCGCAGAAGACGCTCCAGATAAACCGATAGATCGCGCCCGCCGCATCGTTGAAGCGATAGGCCTCGATCTCGCGCGTGACATCCGCCGCGCACTGGTTCGCCTCGTGGATGATCCACTGATTGAGCGTGAGCGTGGCCTTTGCCGGATCGAAATCCGGATCGGGCTTGCACTCGTTCATTTCGCAGAAGCGCGCGGCGTTCCACAGTTTGGTGGAGAAATTGCGATAACCTTCGACACGGGCTTCCGACAGGCGGATATTGCGGCCCTGCGCCGCCTGCGCCGCCAACGTGAAACGCAAAGCGTCGGCGCCGAACTTGTCGATGAGGACGAGCGGATCGATGACATTGCCTTTCGACTTCGACATCTTCTGGCCATGCTCGTCGAGCACCAGCGCATGAATATAGACCGTGTGGAACGGAACCTCTTTCATGAAGTGGACGCCCTGCATCATCATCCGCGCCACCCAGAAGAAGATGATATCGAAAGCGGTGACGAGCACGCTTGTGGGGTAATGCTTTTTGAGCTCCGGCGTCTCTTCCGGCCAGCCGAGCGTCGAAAACGGCCACAGCGCCGATGAGAACCAGGTGTCGAGCACGTCCTCGTCCTGAACGAGGAGCGGCGCGCCGTCATGCTCGTGCCGGCGCATGTCGTTGATCTCTTCGAGGGAATAGCCTTCAGCCGTATATTTCTGGATTGCTTCTTTCGTCGCCTCGTCCTCGTTTTCGGCGACGAAGACATGGCCGTCCGGGCCGTACCAGGCCGGAATGCGATGGCCCCACCAGAGCTGGCGCGAGATGCACCAGGGCTCGATATTCTTCATCCACTGATAATAGGTCTTGGTCCAGTTTTCCGGGACGAATTTGGTCTTTCCGGTCTCCACCGCATGGATCGCAGGCTTGGCCAGCGTTTCGGCGTCCACATACCACTGGTCGGTGAGCATGGGCTCGATGACGACGCCGGAGCGGTCGCCGAAAGGCTGCATGATCTTCTTGTCTTCGACCGCAATCAGGAGGCCGCGCTCCTTGATGTCCTGAACCACCGCCTCGCGCGCTTCGTAGCGGTCCATGCCGCGATAGCGCTCGGGGATGTAATCGTCTTCGAGCATCACCGCTTTCGTGTCGAACAGCGGATACATGGGAATGTCGTTGCGGCGCGCGACCTGATAGTCGTTGAAATCGTGGGCGCCGGTGATCTTCACGGCGCCCGAACCGAAATCCGGGTCCGGATAGTCATCCGTGATGATCGGAATGTAGCGGTCGGCGAGCGGCAACAGGCATTTCTTGCCGACAATCGGCGCATAGCGCTTGTCGTCCGGATGCACCGCCACCGCGCCGTCGCCCAGCATCGTCTCGGGACGCGTCGTCGCGATGGAGATATAGTCGCGCGTCTCCCACTCCGTCGGTTCGCCTTCCTCGTCATAGGCGGTCGGAAATTCGTAGGTCTCGCCATTTTCCAGCGGATATTTGAAATGCCAGAAATGGCCGTCGACTTCCTTGTTCTCCACTTCGAGATCGGAAATCGCGGTTTCGAATTTCGGATCCCAGTTCACCAAACGCTTGTCGCGATAGATGAGGCCTTCCTTGTAGAGCTGGACGAAGACCTTCATCACCGCTTTGACCATCTGGTCGTCGGCGGACCCGTCCTCGCCCATGGTGAAGCGCTCGCGCGACCAGTCGCAGGAGGCGCCGAGGCGCTTCAGCTGATTGATGATCTGCCCGCCCGATTCATGGCGCCATTTCCAGACGCGCTCGACAAAGGCCTCGCGGCCCATGGAGCGCCGGTCCTGATTGGCGCCTTCGTTCGCAAGCTGGCGCTCCACCACCATCTGAGTCGCAATGCCGGCATGGTCGGTCCCCGGCTGCCACAGAACGGATTTCCCGCGCATGCGTTCGAAACGGCAGAGAATGTCCTGCAGGGTATTGTTAAGGGCGTGGCCCATATGGAGGGAGCCCGTGACGTTGGGCGGCGGGATGACGATGGTGAAGGGCTCGCCTGTCCTGGAGGGCTTGAACGCGCCGGAAGCCTCCCAGGCCTCGTAAAGGCGGGCTTCGGCGTCCTTGAAATCGAAAGTCTTGTCTAAAGCCTTGTCGGGCGTGGCGTCAGGCGTCTTGTCGGACATGAGGAGCACTCTGCGGCTGGCGGAAGCTCGGGTTTATCCGCCAGCGCGAGAATCCTCAACCTTCTCTGGAGGCGCTTTGCTCGGCGTTTACGCCGCAGGGACGCAAAGTCCCGTCTCGTGGGCGATAAAGGCCCACATATCGGCATATTCCTCGATAATCTTCTCGGTCGGCTTGCCCGCCCCGTGGCCCGCCCGTGTCTCAATCCGGATCAGATGGGGCTTGTCGCCGATCTCGGCGGCCTGAAGCGCGGCGGCGTATTTGAAGGAGTGGCCCGGCACCACCCGGTCGTCGGTGTCCGCCGTCGTCACTAGGATCGCCGGATAGGCCTCCCCGTTGTGGATATTATGATAGGGCGAGTAGGCGTAGAGATTCCGGAAATCCGCCTCGCTCGAAGGATCGCCGTAATCGTCGGTCCAGAACCGGCCCGCCGTGAACTGGTTGAAGCGCAGCATGTCCATGACGCCGACGGCGGGCAGCCCCGCCGCGAAGAGGTCTGGCCGCTGGTTGATCACGGCGCCGACCAGGAGCCCGCCATTAGACCCGCCGAGAATGGCAAGCTTGTCCTTCGTCGCAATTCCTTCGCCGATCAGATATTCCCCCGCCGCGATAAAGTCGTCGAAAACATTCTGCTTGTTTTCGAGCCGCCCGGCGTCGTGCCACGCCTTGCCGTATTCGCCGCCGCCGCGAAGATTGGCGAGCGCATAGACCCCGCCCATCTCCATCCATTGAAGGCGCGTCACTGAAAAACCCGGCGTCAGCGAGACGTTGAACCCGCCATAGCCGTAAAGCAATGTCGGCGCGCCATCCGAAAGATCGAGACCTTTCTTATGGGCGATGAACATCGGTATCTTCGTTCCGTCTTTGGACGGATAGAAAACCTGCGCGACTTCGTAATCGTTCGGATCGAACGGCGCTTCCGGTTCGCGGAACACCGAGAGCGCGCCGCTCGCAATGTCATAGCGGTAAAGCGTCGGGGGTCGGTTGAAGCTTTCAAAGCTGTAAAAGGTTTCCGCGTCATCCGGCTCGCCGCCGAAGCCTATCGCCGTTCCCGGGCCCGGCAAGTCCACACCGCCCAGCGGCGCGCCGTCGAGCGCGAACAAATGCACGGCGGATTTCACATCCTCCATGTAATTGGCGAAAATTCGGCCGCCAACGATGTTGACGCCGGAGAGAACGCCGTCGGCTTCCGGGATGACTTCCATCCATTGGACGGCGCCGGCGCCAGGTTTCGCAGGCGTCGACACCACTTTGCCCTTGGGCGCATTCTCGTCGCTGAAGAAAAAATGCCGCCCCTCCGCTGTGGCGATATAGGAATAGTCGTGGGCGAAGCCGGTGACGAGATCGACCGGGTCGGCGTCCGGGTTTTCAAGATCGATCAGCACGACTTCGTAACGGGAATCCGTGCCCTTCCAGGCCGTGACAATCAGACTCGCGCCGTCGCTGGAGACCTCTGCTGAAAAGCCTGTTTCAGGCGCCTCGGGGCGGGCGTAAACACGTGCGTCTTTTGCCTGCGCGTCGCCGATCTTATGGAAATAGACCGCCTGCCCGAGATTGAGGCTCTGGAACGCCTCGCCTTCCTCCGGTTCGGGATAGCGCGAATAATAAAAGCCCGACCCGTTCTTCGCCCAGGAGACGCCGGAGAATTTCACCCATTCGATTTCGTCGCTGAGAACTGCGCCTGTCGTCGCGTCGACTGTGCGGATCGTGTTCCAGTCCGATCCGCCGTCCTGGACCATATAGGCGACAAGCGATCCGTCCGGGGACGGATAATAAGCGGCGAGCGCCGTGGCGCCGTCTTCGGACCATTTGTTCGGATCGAGAAGGACGCGCGGAAGTTCTTTGTCATCCTGCGTATAAAGGACGAACTGGTTCTGCAGCCCGTCATTATGCCCGTAGAAAATCCGTCCGCCCTTTTGGCTCGGAAGCGTGAATTTCTCGTAATTCCAAAGTGTGCGCAGGCGCTTTTCAATTTGCGCGCGGCCCGGCAAAGCCTTCAGATAGCCGAAGGTTGCTTCATTTTGCGCGGCGACCCACGCCGCGACGTCTTCGTCTTCCCGGACGTCGTTTTCAAGCCAGCGATAAGGATCGACGACGGTTACGCCGAAATGCGCGTCGCTCTGATCTGTTCTTCTGGTTTCCGGATAGGTCAGCTTCGTCATCGCACGCTCGCTCTCACACTCGCCTGATGGCGCTGCTTAACGCACTCCGCGCCAAAAGAAAAAGCCGGCCTCAAAAGGCCGGCTGTTTTTCCCGATAGCGGCAAGGCCTAGCTGCGTCGGCGGCGCGCCACCCGCTGTACTTCTTCCTCGACCTTTTCCTCGACAATCGCCGGAAGATTAGCGTCGAGCCATTCCTTGACCATGGGCCGCAGCATCTCGGTGACGATGTCTTCAAGCGTGCGCCCCGGCCCTTCGGACACGCGGACCGATTGCGAAAGCGTCGTAAAGGCCTTGGACGCCGCCGCCGCAGTCGTCTGGTCGAGGATCTCGTCTTCGATTTCGTCTTGCATGGTGGCCGCCATCGTTTTCTTCGCCCCTTCGACGTCTTCAGTTCCGGTCTCGGGCTGAGCCTCGGCCGGCGCCGGCACCGCATCAGGAGCCGCCGACGTTTCCGGTTCGGGCGCAGGCTTGGATTCCTGAGGCTGTCCTGACGCCTCCGCAGCCGGTTTGTGATCAGCAGCCGGCGCGGCCGGTTTCAGCGTAAGCTCGGGCTTGGGCGCCGCCGCCGCAGACGGCGGGGCCGCCGCGGCCGGTTTGGCCTGATCGTCCTCGTCCTCAGAAATAATCCGGCGGATCGAGGCGAGAATCTCTTCCATACTCGGTTCGGGCTGGGCGTTGTCCATTGACCTAGGGTCCCTCTGGCGGGCCAAATCGGAAAAATCGGCGCGGTGCGCCTGTTCTCCCGCCGTTTTCAGGCGCTTCGCGGCACTTATCAAGGCCTAGCTTACCCGAAGGTTAATCCTGATAAAGCTCGGCGGCCGCGGCTTCAAGTTCTTCCGCCGACAGCCCCGCCGCCTCGGGGGTCAGCATGCCGATGGCGGCGAGCAGGCCAAAGGCGGCTGTCTGGGCGTCCCGCTGGGCGCTGACAAGAGAGACTTCGGCGTTCAGCATTTCCTGCTCGGCGTTCAACACGTCAAGGGTCGTGCGCGTTCCGACCCGCTCTTCCTGGCGGACCCCTTCCAGCGCCAGCGTGTTCGCCTCCACCGACGAAGCGGCGGAGCGCGCTACGGCGCGGGCGGCGACAAGCTTCTCCCAGGCGGAAATAGTCTGCGCGTCGACCGCGCGCTTGGCTTCATCGATCTTCGAGCGGTCGCTCGAATGCAGCGCCTTGGCTTCGCGCACTTTCGAAAAATTGAGCCCGCCGAGAAAGATCGGCATCGACGCCCGGGCGCCGAAGCTGAATTCTTCGCTGTTGTTGACGAAAAAACTCGGCTCTTCCGCATACTGATAGCCTGCGGTCAGCGACACCGACGGCAGGAATGTGCCTCTGGCGATATTCACTTGCCGGCGCGAAATCTCGGCCTGCTCGCGCGCGGCGATGAGCGCCGGCGCATATTGCTCGGCGATCGCCTGCGCCTCTTCCAGCGTGTCAGGCAATTCGGGCAATGTCTCCACCGGCTCAAGATCGCCCGGAAGCTGGCCCACAAGCTCGGCGTAGGCCGACCGCGCAATGGCGAGATCGCCCTGCGCCGTGGAAAGCCGCGCGCGCGCTTCGGCGAGCCGCGCTTCGGCCTGCGCCACATCGGTCCGGGTCAGTTCGCCCACATCGAAACGCGCCTGCGCCATTTCCCGTTGACGGTCGAGCACCACCACATTGCGGTTGCTGAGTTCGAACACCGCCATATTGCGCTGAACGTTGAAATAAGCGGCCGCCACATCATAGAGCACCTGCTGCTCTGTCGCGACGAGCTGCGCGCCGCCGGCGCGAATGCGCGCGCCGGCCTGTTTGATGGCGTTGTAATTGCGAAAGCCCGTAAAGACCGGCTGCTCGGCGGTGACGCCGGCGGTCAGCGGCTCGAAATTCGTCGATTGCGCCTGCGGCGTCGGATCGGGATCGTTCGGGTCTGCGCTGAACAGCGACGTGACGGTTTGATCGGTCTTTTGATAGCTCGCCGAGGCGGAAACCTGCGGCAGCGCCCCGGCCCAAGCCTGCGCTTTCGACTCGCGGACGGCGCGCAGCCGGGCCCGTTCGGCGCGAATGGTCGGATTGGTCTGATAGGCGAGCGCCAGCGCGTCATCCAGCGTCTCGCCCGCGGCGGGCGCGCCCGCCCCGAGCGCCGCCAGCAAGGCCAGAAAGGATAGAGAAACTCGCAAAACCAACGCTCCTTGCCGTGTTTAAAACGGCTCCGCCTTTCCTTGCGGCGCCCTTATCCTTGCGGCGCAGGGCTAATCTGCGCCTTCACCGGCGTTCTTCAAGGCGATTCAGCAGCTTGCAGCGTGAATTTACAGTTAAAAGACGAAAGTTTTTTCCGCCGCAAAGCCCGGCAGCACGATTTTCACCGATGCGTCGAATTTTTCCTTACAGCCAAAGGCGTCGCCGGAGCGCCAGTAGATCACCCCGCGCGAGACGTCGTTTTTGCGCTGAATCGCGGCGAGACGCCCGCCGTCTTTCAGCTGCGCCAGAAGCGCCTCGGGACGTTTTTCAATGACGCCGTCGATGAAGATCAGGTCGTAAGGCCCCTGATCGGCCGCCCCCTTGGCGTTATCCGTATTGAGGACCGCCGCATTGCTGACGCCGAGCCTGGTGAGGTTCTCCTGGGCGGCGGCGGCCAGCGCCTCGTCGCCCTCCACCGCCACGACCATATCGACGAGGCGCGCGAGAACCGCCGTCGAATAGCCGGTTCCCGCCGCGACGGCGAGACACAGATCGCCGGCGGCCGGATCCGCGGCGTCGACCAGCTTGGCGAAGTCGCGCACCGTCATCATGGCGCGGCCCGGCGCATAGGCGAGTTCGCGCTCCACATAAGCCTGATCGCGCAGCCCGGCAGGCAGGAAGTTTTCCCGGGGGATCGTTTCGAGCGCCGTCTGCAGGCGCAGATCCGTCACGTCATTGGTGCGCACCTGGCTGTCCACCATCCGTCGCCGCGCCGCTTTGAAATCCATGGGAAGGCCCCTATCCGTCAGATCTTTTCAGGAGCGGCATACATCCGGCCGCCGCGGCTGGCAACGCGCCAAAAAGCGCAATTCGGGCGCCCGCGGCGCCAATCCGCCTGAGCGGCTCAAAACAGAGCCAAAACAGGCTTTGACCGGACCGGCGCCCCGCGCTATGAGGTCGGCCCTTCGAGACTGGCGCCCACCACCGCCGTCTCTTCTTGACTTGGCCACGTGGCGGAGTGGTGACGCAGCGGCCTGCAAAGCCGTGTACGCCGGTTCGATTCCGGCCGTGGCCTCCAAAATCCTGGATAATCAGACGTCAGCCCGCAAAGTGATGATCGGCCTCACCGGCGCTTTGAAAATTCGCGCGCGGTCGCGCGCGGGCGGTTCGATTCCGGCCGTGGCCTCCATACAACATGCTGACTCTATTTCATTTTTCTCTATTTTTGGCCATGTTTTCGGGCGTTTGCAGCCTTATCTCTTCATTAAAATTTTAAGTCCGCCTGTTTTCAATTGGTTAGGAATAACGCCGCGTAAACGCTGTTCGCCGCATCCTTGGAACCGCCCGCCGCTTCGCGCTTGCGGTTCCGGCGAACAAGCGACAAGTACAGGGCGCTCGCCCGTTAAAGGGCATGTAGACGATTTTAGGAGTGGATTTTATGCGAATCGGGAGCGTGGCGCTGGCGGCGTTGATGACGGCTTCCTGCGCAAGCGTAAACCAGGAATTGCTCGAAGCGCAGCTGCCGGACACGCCGTCCGCCTGGACGGCGGACGAGGGTGTTGTCGGCGCGCCGACGGGCGACTGGGTCGCGGCGTTCGACGACACGACGCTGCGCTCACTGATCAGTGAAGCCATGGTTCACAACAACGATCTGCTCGCCGCCGCCGCCAATCTCGAACAGGCCCGCGCCGGCGCGCGCATCACCCTGGCGAACCAGCTTCCGACCATCGGCGCCAATTTCAACGCGCAGCGCAACGCCATCGTTACGGACCCGACAACGGCGGCGCAGGCTGGCGGCAGCGCCGGCAGCGGCTCAACCCGTCTCTACATCAATAATTTCTCCCTTGGCGGACAGCTGAACTGGGAGCTCGATATCTGGGGCCGCCTGACCGACGAAACACGCGCCTCTTACAAAGAGGCGAAAGCCGCCTACGCCGATCTCGCCGGCGCGCACCTCTCTATCGCCGGGCGCGTGGCGCAGGCCTGGTTCTCATTGATTGAAGCGCGCCAGCAGCGCGAACTCGCCGAACGCGACACTGAAGCGCGCGAACGAAATTTACGCGTCACCGAGCGCCGCTATGAGCGCGGCGTCTCGTCAAGCCTCGACGTGCGTCTTTCCCGTTCCGCGCTCGGCTCGAGCCGGGCCAACCTCGCCCTGCGCCAACGCCTCGAACTTGAAGCCTCGCGCGCGCTCGAAGTCCTGCTCGGACGTTATCCGGCGGCCGAACTCGAAGCCGCCGCCGCCTTGCCGGACCTGCCGCCGCTTGCCGGCGCCGGCGCGCCCGGCGACATCCTTTCCCGCCGCCCCGATCTCGTCGCCGCCGAAGCGCGCATGGAGGCCGCCGGCCTTCAAGCCCGCGCCGCGCGCAAGCAATTTTTGCCGCAGCTGACCCTCTCCTCGCGCGCCGGCACGTCGGGACCCGACTTCGCCGATCTCGTCGATCCGCAACGCCTTGCGGGCAATATCGCCGGCGGCCTTTTCCAGCCGCTCTTCCAGGGCGGACGGATCCTCGCCAATTCGAAGCGCGCCCGCGCCGCCGCCGAGGCCTCTCTGTACAATTACGTTCAGACCGTCCTCGCCGCTTATCAGGAAGCGGAAAATGCGATCGCCGCCGAGACGCTTCTCGCCGCGCGCGAGGAAGCCTTGCGCCTTGCCTATGAAGAAGCGGCGGCGGCCGAAGACCTCACCGAGCGGCGCTATTCAAGCGGCGCCGCCACCATCTTCAACCTTCTGGATGCGCAAACCCGCCGGATTTCCGCGGAAAGTTCTTACATCCAGGCCCAGCAGCAGCGCGTTTCTAACCGCGTCCAGCTCTATCTCGCCATTGGCGGCGACTTCCTGACGGAAGAAAGGCTCGCAGCGCTGCAAGCGGACACGGGAGAGTAAGGAAGCGTCATGTTCCGCAAGTTTTTCACCATCTTCGGCACGATCGGGATTTTCGTTGTCTTCGGTCTCCTGATCGCCGGAATCTTTATGTTGCGGCCGCAACCGGAACGTCAGGAGCCTGAGATCACGGCCCCTTCCGTGTTCTTCACGGTCGCCAATACGCAATCGGTGACGCTTGACGTCGCTGCGCAGGGCGAAGTGCGCCCGCGCACCGACATCAACCTGACGGCGCAGGTCGCAGGCCGCGTGGTCGATACGTCCGATCATTTCGTCAATGGCGGCGCCTTCGACGAAGACGACATGCTGATCAAGATCGAAGACGCCGATTATCGCGCGGCGGCGGCCGCCGCCAAGGCGCGCGTTGCGCAAGCCGAACAAGCGCTGCGCCTCGAAGAAGCCGAAGCCGACCTCGCCCGCCGCGATTATGAAGAACTCGATCTCGGCGCCGGCGAGCAGCCGTCCGATCTCACCCTGCGCATTCCCCAGCTCGCCCAAGCGCGCGCCAATTTCGAAGCGGCGCAGGCCGAATATGACGCTGCGCGCCTCAATCTCGAACGCACGACCATCCGCGCCCCGTTTCCGGGCCGGGTGCGCGAACGCATCGCCGGCATCGGTCAGTATGTGACGCCGGGCGCGCAGCTCGGCCGGATTTTCTCGACCGACATCGCCGAAATCCGCCTGGCGCTGACCGACAACGATCTCGCCAAGCTCGGCTTGCCGCTCGCCTTTACAGAAACTGAAGACGAGCCCGGCCCGGTCGTCAGGATGAGCGCCATGATCGCCGGCGAGACGCATCACTGGGAGGGCCGCATCGCCCGCACGGAAGGGGCCATCGACGCCGCCACCCGTCAGGTCATCGCCATCGCCGTGCTTGACGACCCTTACGGCGAAGGCTCGGACGACGGCACGCCGCTCGCCATGGGCCTTTATGTGGACGCCGTGATCACCGGCAAACCTTACGAAAATGCGATCGTCCTGCCGCGCTCGGCGCTTTATGGCCGCGACACCGTCTATTCAATCAGCGAAGACGACACGCTCGTCGCCCATAAGGTCAACATCGTCACCACCGACCGGGACACGATCACCATCGCCAGCGGCGTCGAACCCGGCGCGCGCATCGTCACCTCGCCCTTGCGCGGTGCTTCGGAAGGCGACGAGGTGAGCCCGGCCGATCCGCTTCAGGGAACACCCGGCGCCGAAAACCCGGACGAGCCCGATCCCGCCTCCGCCCGCACGACGGCGCAGAACGTGACCTCGGGAGACTAGGGGCATGAACGGACTGATCGCATGGTGGGCGAAGAATTCGGTCGCGGCCAACCTTTTGATGGTGTCCTGCATCATTGCGGGCCTCATCGCCTTTACGAAAATGGAGCGCGAGGTTTTTCCCTCCGCTTCCTTCAACGGCGCCAACATCTCCGTCGCCTGGCCCGGCGCCTCGCCGCAGGAAGTGGAGGAACAGATCATCCTGCGCATCGAAGAGGCGATCTCCGATGTCGACGGCCTTGAACACATCACCTCGACGGCGCGCGAAGGCGTCGCCAGCGTCAATGTGGAAGGCGCCGACACGGTCGATCCGACCTTCTTCCTCAACGAAATCAAGAACCGCGTCGACGGCATCTCCACTCTGCCGCAGGACGCCTTCCCGCCCGTTATTCAGCAATGGCGCAATCAGAGTCAGACGCAGTTCATCGCCATCTATGGCGATCTTGAACCGCGAGAGCTTTATCGTCTCGGCCGGGAGCTGCGCGATGAACTGGCGCAAATTCCGAATGGTTCGCCGCTGGTGGACACCTGGGGCATCCGCAATGAAGAAGTCTCGATTGAAGTCTCCGAAGAGGCGCTGCGCCGTTACGGGCTGACCTTCGACGATGTTGCGAACGCGATTCGCGGCTCATCCCTTAATCTCGCCGGCGGGCAGGTGCGCACAGACACCGGCAACATTCAGCTCGCCACCCGCAATCTCGCCGATTCTGAAGAAGAATTCGAAAACATCATCGTTCGCCAGCTCGCCGACGGCTCCACCATTCGCGTGCGCGACGTCGCAAACGTCGTGGACGGTTTTGAAGATTCGAAGTCCATCCGGGAAATGAACGGCAAGCCGGTGGTGAACCTCATCGTGCAGGCGCCGGAGACCTTGAACATTGTCACGCTCTCTAAAGCCGTGGACGACTGGCTGGCGGAAAAGAACAAGGAGCTCGAAGGCACGGCGGAACTGAATATCTGGTTCGACTTCGCCGATCTTTATTTCGAGCGCGTCAATCTCGTGGCCTCGAACGCGCTGATCGGCCTCGGCCTCGTGATGATCGTGTTGCTTTTGTTCCTGCGCCCCATCGTGGCGATGTGGGTGACGGTAGGCATCGCCATTTCGTTCGCCGGCGCGTTCATCTTTTTGCCGGCGGTCGGCGTTTCGCTGAACATGCTGTCGTTGTTCGCTTTCCTGCTTGTGATCGGCGTCGTCGTCGACGACGCGATCATCGTCGGCGAAGCCATTCACAACGAGGTGGAGGCCGGCGGCAAGGGCGTCAATGCGGCGACCATTGCAACCCAGCTCGTCGCCAAACCGGTCATTTTCGCCGTCCTGACGACGATGATCACCTTCCTGCCCTGGCTGCTTCTGTCCGGCGGCGTGACCCAGTTCACCAAGCATATCAGCTACACGATCATCTTTGCGCTCCTGTTTTCGCTGATCGAATCTTTCCTGATCCTGCCCTCGCACCTGTCCCACATGAAGCCGCAGAATAAGGATGGCGTCTATTACAGGCTGCAGCGCTTCTTTGCCGAAGGACTGATGACGTTCGCTGACACGGTCTACCGTCCAGCCGTCAAAATGGCGCTGAAATTCCGCTATTTCACCGTCGCGTTTTTCATCGGCGCTTTCATGATTGCAGCCTCGCTTCTGGCCTCCGGATGGATTGCCTTCAAGTTCCAGCCGGAAGTGCAAGGCACGTTCCTTTCGCTCACCGTGCGCATGCCGGAGGGCTCGCCCTGGGCGCGCAGCCAGCAGGTTTTCGACGAAGTCGAACGCGCCGCCGACGAACTCAAGGCGGAGCTCAACACGCCGGACCTTGAATTCGTCAAATATGTTTATATCGGCGCCGACGAACAAGACATTGACGCTTACGTCACGATTGTCGAGGCCGATAAACGCCGCCAGTCCACCAAGGAGGTCGCGGAGCTTTTCCGCGAGAAGCTCGGCGATATTCCCGATGCGGAAGAAGTGACGATCAGCTACACACTCAATGACGGCGGGCCGGACCTTTCCTTCGGCATTGAATCGGACAAGCTCGAAGAATTGCGTCTCGGCGTTCTCGATCTGCAGAATTTCCTGCGCACCCTGCCCGGAACCTATGACGTCCGAAACAACCTGCAGTCCGCCACGCCGGAATTACAGGTGGAGCTGAAACCCGGCGCCGAACGGTTCGGCCTCACCCTCGCTTCGGTCTCGGGCCAGATCCGCCAGGCGTTTTACGGCGAGGAAGTGCAGCGCCTGCCCCGTGGCGGCCAGGATGTGCGCGTCATGGTGCGCTATCCGAAATCGGACCGGGAATCGCTGACGACCATCGAAAGCATGCGCATCCGTACGCCGGACGGCCGCGAAGTGCCGCTTACCGCCGTCGCCGACGCCAAATTCGCGCCGAGCTTCAAACGCATCGACCGGCGCGACCGTCAGCGTTCGGCGCGCGTGACGGCGGAGCTGCACGAAGGCGCCGACCGCGAAGCAGTGATGAAAATCTACCGCGACGAATTCGCGCCTGAATTCAAGCAGCGCCATCCGGACGTTTCCCTCGCCCAGCGCGGCGACGCCGAGGAGCAGCAGGAATTCATCGGCGAATGGGCGGTGCTTCAGATAGCCGCCTTCTTCGCCATGTATGTACTCCTGGCGATCGCTTTCGGCTCTTATTTCCAGCCGCTGCTCGTCATGTCGGCGATCCCCTTCGGCTTTATGGGCGCGGCCTTCGGCCATTTCCTCTTCGGCCTCGATTTCGCGCTCTTCTCCTTCTTCGGGATTGCGGCGGCGGCGGGCGTCGTCGTCAACGACAACCTCGTTCTGATCGACTATGTGAACCGGCTGCGCGACGAAGGCGAAGGCGCGATTTCGGCGCTGGTCAAAGCCGGCGTCGGGCGCTTCCGCCCCATTCTCCTGACCTCGCTGACGACTTTTGTGGGCCTTTTGCCGATCATGTTCGAGCGCTCGACCTCGGCGCAGTTCCTGATGCCGACCGTCGTCTCCCTCGCTTTCGGCGTCTTTTTCGCGACCTTCGTGACGCTGCTCTTCGTGCCGGCCATGTATGCGGTCGGGGCGGACATCTCCCGCTTCTACCGCTGGGCCTGGACCGGCCAGAAACAAGCCCCCGTGGGCCACGGCGCCTCGGAGCATTCCGATTACGGCGAATCGCATGAAGGTCACGTTCAAGGCATCAGCGGTCGGCGCAATCCGCTCTGGGATCCGGCGGAATAGTCGGCCGGTCCTTCAAAACCGCTGGCGAGACTGAAAAAGGGCCCGGAAACGGGCCCTTAGCCGTTAACCTTATGTTAAGACCTTGATGAGACCTTAATCCCTGTCTTCTCCCGAGAAGATACCCCACCATACCCCACGACAGTGAGTACCGGCCGCGTTTCCCCCAAGCGCGGCCGCCTCGCTTTTTAGGCCCCTTTTCCATCCCTTATAAGGCCGGCCGGCGGCGCATCATGAGACCGGCGCAGCGTCTTTAGCGCTGATTCCATGACAGTTTTGCGGCCCGGCCGCCGCGCCCGCTTTATCCCTCGAGCGACGAAAAAAATGCGCGCCGCCCAGCAAATAAGGTATGGATTCAGCGCCGCGCGCTTGCTATACGCCGCCTCTCACGGGCGTTCCCCGATAGCTCAGTTGGTAGAGCAGCTGACTGTTAATCAGCGGGTCACTGGTTCGAGTCCAGTTCGGGGAGCCATTTTTCAAAACGAGCCGAATCGCCCATTTTCGATGCCGAGGCTTGCGCTGCAATCATTGCCGTTTCTGCAAGAGAATCAAAAGGTTGCTTGAATTCTGCGTTCAATTCTCCGTGCGCCCAGGTGCAGTTCGAAAGTAAGAAATTCAGCATCCTCGACTTCTCTTTTGCCGACTGTTTTTCGAACAGGCGATGGGCGTCCTTCGCCAATTTCAAAAGTTCGATACCCTCGTCCATGTAGGAATCGTCAGCCATTTCATGACGCTCGATGTCCTTCGCACAACGCGCCTGCTCGTCGCGCCACTGGGTCCGCATTCGGTCATAAAACTCTTCTGACACCCGCCCGTCGAGCTTATCGATATACATGGCGTCAATTCGCTGCTGCAGCCGATTTCGCTCTTTCTCAAGCCTGGCGATGGCCTCGGCATGCTCGCGCTTCTCGTCGGCGCAGCTGTCTTTCAGCGCCCGGCTGACCCACTCAAAAACGTCATCATCGAATCGGAGCTTACGCAAAAATGAAGTGAATTTCTCTTCCAACACTTCTTCACGCGTATAGGGCTCGCCGCATTTTCCCTTAAACCCAGTGCAATGATAGTAGACGTATTTTTTCTTTTTCAGCTCTCCGACCATGGCGCAGCCGCAATGGCCGCAAGTGATCAACCCGGTAAAGGCGAAGTCATGCGCAGATGATCCCCGCAGCTTGGATGTGTTTCTTCCATCCAATACGCCCTGGACGCGCGACCATAATTCATTCGTTACGAGTGGCTCATGGCTGCCCTGATATCGCTTCCCTTTCCAATCGAACTCGCCCGTATAAATTCGGTTGCGGAGAATTTTATGAATCGTGCTGTTGGTTACAGGTTGGCCGCTCTTCCGAAACGTCAACCCGTGAGAGCGTGCTTTAACGCCAAGCTGCCGAAGTGAGTAACGGCCCGTTGCATACCATTCAAACATTTTGGCAATGAGCGGTCCAGCGACGGGATCGACTTCGATTATCTTCTTCCCATTCGGTCCGTCGGTATTGTGATAGCCCAGCGGAGCGCAGGACGGCCAAATCCCCTGTTCCGCCTTTTCCAGCATTCCTTTCCGGGTTTCCTCCGAAAGATTGTCGATGTAATTCTTGGCCATCAAAACTTTGATGCCGTGCATGAATTTTTCGGACGACCGCGAGTCGTAGGAAAGAACCGTTCCCTCTTTTACGAAATGGATCTCGACGTCCAAATCATCGACGGTCACCCAATCCTTTAGATTCCGATAAAGGCGGTCCGTTTTCTCGACCAACAATACGCGCACGGTCGGATGGCGACGCAGATAAGTCATCATTTTGTCGAAATGCGTGCGGCCGCTTTTCTTGGCCGTTTCAACATCGACAAATTCTTCAACCACGCGGATTCCGTTTATCGCCGCGTATTCGCTTAAGAGCTTCAACTGCGCGGGAATCGAAAACCCTTCTTTTTCCTGCTCTTTAGAGGAAACGCGTGCATAGACTACAGCGCGCGGCGCAGTTTGCTGCTTTGATTGAGTTTTTCCCCAGTTTCGAGAGGCCATGGGTCCGTCCGTTCAGCTTCACGAGAAATATAGATTCTCTAGCATCATTCGGGCTCGGTGCGAATGGCTTGTTCCTAAAATGTTCGACGAATCAAATTTGGGGAAATTGCGGGCCAATCAACCGGTTGGCCGCAATTAGAACAGAACGCGCTTCATTGAAGGACCGCGCATTTTCTAATTGTGCTTCGAATGTCCTGCTTGCGCCTTCTGTTCCGCAATTTTCCATTCTCGAAGAATCCGAAAAAAGCCAACGGCGTTATCGACGATCTCCCGGGCGTCTTCCTGTGTCAGCCTGTGTGCGTAGTGCGGCTGCCATTCATCCATTGTTCTACGAATCAATTCCGGCTTAGGAAATTTACGAGCCCGAGGAAGGGGCGAGCGGTTGGCGTCTCCCAAACCTGAATTATGCAACTGCCGTCTTGGAGTTTTCATCGATCTACGCCACCTTACCAACTTAAAATTTATCGATTGCGACTCCAAACCAGAGCGCCGGTCCCGTCGTCCGCATTCTCAAAAAACGCCGCGCGGACGGGAGCAGCAAAGCTCGGATCATCGAGCTCAACGCTGAGAAACGACTTTTTCTCCTCGCCGGAGCTGTTCGAACGCCAGGCGGCGCCAAGCTCCGCGCCACCGGCGATAATTCGAAAGTCTGGCGCTTTGTCATTTCCGTTCTTGTCGTTGGCGACGATTTTCGCTTTCACGTTGATGGTCATGGTTCGGATCGTTCCAACGTATCCATCCGGGCTTTTCGAAAATGTGCCGATTACGCTCATTTTGAAGTCTCCTTTGTTTTCACGGGTTGATGAAGGGTTTTGCGCGCGCGCCGAAAGGACCGGTCACTTTCCAGGAAGTTTTCGATCATTAACGCTACGACTTCGGGGATCGACGCCTTCGCGCCATAGGCGCGCTCGTGAAGCGCCGCATAGTCAACAAGCGCTTCGTGAACAGGGGGTGCCAGCGATATGTTAAGCTTGACCGGAGCGCGTTCCGGAATCGGGCCGAGCTTAAGAGTCATCGGATTGCTCCTTCCGCTTCATACGGGCGAAGGACGAGATCCTTGTGAACGATGATGCGGAACGGCCATCCGGGCCTGATTCTGATTGTCGGCTGGGTGTCGAGATTTCTCTGAATAATTCTTTGGCCGGCCTGGTTGGCGGATGCCTGCGCGGACTCTCTGAGCGCCTCAACCAGATCGCTTTCAGAATCGCCGAAAGACAGTTCCGTTCCGACGCCGAGTAATGTTGAAAGGACAATGCCTTTCAGCAAACGGAATGTATGAAAGTCCACCTTGTCAGCAAGGCCGGCAAAACCGGATACGTCGCTCGCCGGCATGTTTTCGATCACAATAGATGCGCCGTCGGGATAAATAATGCGCGACCAGACCAAAAGGGCGCGGGACTGCCCAAACGCGATCACGCTGTCGTATCGGCCAATTATTTTCGCGCCCTGGGGGATCAGCACATATTGGCCGCTTACCGTGTCGTAAACATTTTGCGTGACCTGCGCGACGACCGTTCCTGGCAAGTCGGAGTTAACACCCGTGATCAGGCTTGCCGGGATGATCGAGCCGGCCATGACTTCGAATGGCGTTTCCGGATCTTCGAGACGATGGCCGTTGTTAGTCGCGGAATCGAGGTCACCCTCCAGAAACTGAAGTTTGCGGAATTGCCGGCTCGGATCGTTGTCCCGTTCGCTGCCGAACGGCACCGGCGTCGGTGCGGCGCTCTGAAAGGCCGATGCAATATCAAATGGCGACACGCGCTCGGAAGCGCTTCCTTTGTTGATCGCCTGAACTGCGGGCGTCGACAATTGAAAGAACACCCCCGCCTCGCGCGCATCGGCAGCCATTTGCGCTTCCCGGAGGGCCGCCTCCCTCGCCGCATCGGCCTCGGGTGAATTCCGGAACGGTGCGACCGGCGGCGGCGCCGAGAGGTCGATTCCCGACGGATCCAAGTCTTGCGCCGCCTGCTGGGCGCGAAGAAGCGCTGCGCCAAGGTCGCCGGGTAACGGACGCCCGAGCGGCGGGCGGATATCGGCGTAACTTTCCGGCAAAGCCTCTAGCCCTTCGGCGGTCGGCTTCGTATCCACATTGTATAGCTCTTGAGGGCGCGCATCGCTCGCCGCGCGCGGCGGTTTCAACGCAATGCTTGTCGCAGCGAAGATAACGAGCGCTGCCCCGCCCGCCGCCAGCATCAGCGCATTTTTGTTGAGTCGCGTGACCGGTCTCGGCCGGGGCCGCAGTTTAAGCGTCGATGGATCTACTTTTTCACGTTCGGTCACGACCGCCTCTTCAGATCGGTTCGCACGATCCGGACAACGTCCTGTCTCTTCCCGCCGAGACGCAGTTCAGCGGCCGCAAAGAGACGATCGACGACATAGTAGTTGCCGCGCATCCGGTAATTGACGAGTTCAGGGTCCCCTTTGCGTCCGAGAACGAAAAGTGGCGGCGCTTCGCCTTGCGATATGTTCTCAGGGAACTGAATGAACACCTGACGCCCGTCATCGAAAACGCGGACAGGACGCCAATGCGGTTTGTCGCCCTCGATTTCATACCGAAATTGCAAATCGCCGGGCGATACGCCCGCTGCGACGATCATTTCGTCGCGCTTGCGCTGCTGTTCATTCTCGTCACGACGGCGTTTGAACTGGTCCTGCGGATAGGTCCAGGAAATCGCCGCCATATAGGTTTCGCGAAACGAGCGCATTTCAAGGTGATAGGCGCGCCGGTCCGTTGTGATGACAAGATTCGTTTTCAGGTCCGGCGCAATGGGCTTTACGAGAATATGCACGCGCTCGCCGCCATTATTTCCATAGGGCCCGCCGCTGGTCGTATCGCCGACAATCCAGCGAACCGTATCGCCAGCGGAAACCGAATTGAGAATTTCGCCTGGCTCCAGCGCGATATCCGTCACCTGCTCCGGCGCCGCATAAAGTCGATAAAGCGCGCCGTCCATGAAGGGATAGACCTGAACGGCATTGAGAAACCGGTCGAGGTCGGGCTCCACCTTGGCGCGGTCGTTTGCGGCGTCGATCCGTTCGAAAGGGGCGAGCGATGGCGGCGGCGCGGGTTCTTCTTTCGGTCTCAATTGTCCAGGTAACGGATAAGGCCTTGCCGTCTCGACGATCTCGCGCAATGGCTCGTCCGCACCAAAGGCGATCTCTCGCGCGGGCTTCATTGGCGCCGGATCAAGAGGCGCCTCAAACGTCGCCGTTTCGCACCCGGCTAATCCAGCGACGCTCGCTAGTAATAATAAACGCCTCATACCAAGCCTCCTCATGAGAGGTCCTTCGACCAATTGATTCCGTGAACGTAAATTCCGAGCGGGTTTTTATGGATCGCTTCCGCTGTACGCGGCGGCGACAGGACAATCGTGATATGGGCGGTAAACCGCTCCTGTCTCTCAAACTGGCCGTTGGTGTAAGTCTTTTCTATCCAGCGCACTTCGAAGCTGTCATCGCTGGCGCGCACCACGCTGGTCACTTCCACATTGACGCTGCGACGGCCGATTTCGGCGAAGGGATCATGCTCGCGCGCATAATCATTTAACGCGACGGCGCCTCGATCAGTGGCGAAGTCATAGGCTTTCAGCCAGTTTTCGCGGACCACCACGGGGTCAATCGAAATGGAGCGCACATTGCGAATAAAGTTCGCGATGTGATGGGCGATCTGCGCGTCTTTCGGTTTGTAAGTTTCAGTCGCCGGGCCGATGGCGCGGACTGTCCCCGCAGCACCAACTTCGACGACATAAGGCGTCACAATAGATTGCGTCGATTGCCAAATGAGTCCGCCGACTGCTGACAAAGCAATGATGAGCGATCCGAAAGTCGCCAATCTCCAATTCGCGGCCTGTGCGCGCGAAGACCCGATCCGCTCATCCCAGATCGCTTGCGCGCGTTGATAGGGAGTCTCCGGCGCCGGGGTCTCGCCGTATTTTACGGAAGAGCGTTTGAACATCATCTCACTCCTCGTCCTGTCGAAGTTTTGGCGCATCGCCGGAACCCGGTCGGTCTCCCGAAGCGACCATGTGTGTCGCCGTCAGGCCTGCGTCCCGTAATCCCTGTTCGCGGCGCATGCGTTGCGCCCAATCCGGCGCGTTATTTGCCGCTGCGTCTTTAACGCCGGGTATGTCTTTAGCTGCCGAAAGGGTTGAGTTGATTGATCCGCCGGTTGACGAAAATGCGCGCCGCGCGCCCGATTGAAAGGCTTCGCCCGGCGAGCCCATTGCGCGCGATACGGAACTGCGAGCGCGGTCAGCAACGCCAGCGGCGCCCGCCTGAGCGACAGCACCGACGCCGGCGGCGGTTGAACGCCACCCGCCATCGCCGGCGCCGACACGGCCAAGCGAGTAAGCAGCGCTCGCGCCGCCAGCCATGGACGCGCCCGCCCGCACGGCCGATTGACCGGCGGTGACGCCGGCACGGGCGCCGGACGCCGCAAGCGCGCCTGCGCCTATCACTGCAGCACCTGTGCCTGCAGCCGTAGCAACGGCGGCGCCTGCGCCGAGTTGCGGGGCGCCAGCGACAAGCCCTGTGGCGATCCCAGGTCCGAAAATGCCAAGCGCCAACAACGAGAGAGAACCGAGTATCGTTGACGCGGCCTGTTCAAGAGTCACCGATCCGGGCGTGAACGTAGATGTGACCGATCCGAATATGGTCGAGCCGATGCCGACGATGATGGCGAGAACCATGAGCTTGACGCCGGACGCGACGACATTGCCAAGCACCCGCTCCGCAAGAAACGACGTCTTGTTCCAAAGCGCAAAAGGAACGAGGACAAATCCCGCAAGCGTCGTCAGCTTGAATTCAATGATTGTGACAAAAAGCTGAATGGCGAGAATGAAGAAGGCGAAAAGCACGATCACCCATGACAGCAGAATGATCATGATCGTGACGAAATTGGTGAAGAAACTCGGGAAACCAATTAGCGAATTGGCTTCCTCCAGGAGCGGGTAGGCCGCGTCATATCCTGTCGCTGCAACAAAACCCGGCTTTAGAAGGTCCGCTGCGGTAAGCGACGTTCCCGTCGCCACCAGGCCGAGCCCAGCAAAAGACGAAAAGATGATATTCGCGAGCAACGCGAAATTGTTAATGATGAAAGCGAACGCGCCCACATAGAGCACCTTTTTGATGAACTGACCCAGGACATTCTGCTCGCCGGCAAACGCCCAGAACAACCCTGCAAGGACGACATCAATGCCAATCAGGACAGCGGTCAGAAAACCGACATCGCCGGCAAGCAGCCCAAAGCCGCTATCGATATAGGCGATGAACGTGCTGGTGAAATCGTCGATGACGTTGAGGTCGTCCATGGGCGTGCTCGTTGATTAAGAGGGCGTATAAGCGGAGCCGTCGCCGAGGAAGCGTCCGCGATGAATGCGGGCGCGTTCTTCCGTCTGCAGCTGGCGCGCGCGATCGAGCGCCTCGGCGCGATACTGAACCGCCAGTAATTGCGCGGTCTGCATCGACTGCTTGGTTTGAAGCGCTAGCAGCTGGTTTCCGGCCTGCTCCACCTGCAGGCCGCCGATGGCGGTTTCGCTCTCGGTTACGATTTCTTCCAGCGTCGACACGTCGAGGGCAATCGTCTCAGTCACCTTCGCCTGTATGACGAGGGCGTCATTCAACGCCCTGCTCGCTTCTTTCCAGTGAGCGTTCGCCGCCGCGCCCATGGCGAGGTTGGAAAAAGCGGAGTAATCCTGAGGAAAGAGGGTTTTGAAGGCGGCGTCGATGGTGGCGACATCATAGGCGAGCCCGTTGGCGGTCTGGATCAACTTGTCGATCTCAACAAGGCGCGCCTTCAACGCCGCCTTTGCCGAATAAGGAAGCTGTGTCAGCTCTTTCGCCTGATTGGCGATCATCGCTGCTTCATTCGTCAATTGCTTGATCTGATTGTTGATCATCTCAAGCGTGCGCGCGGCTGTCAGAAGGTTCTGTGCGTAGTTCGTCGGGTCATAAACGATCCCGCCCAGGATAAAGGCGTTGGCCGGGGGCGCCTGCGCAATGCTCGCCGCGATCGCCAGCGCAAGCGTTGAAACAAGGGTTTTCATTTTGCGTTTCATTCTCTTTCTCCTTTCGACGATGATGGTTCCGGCAAGAGAGCGGCGGCCCAGTCGAGCCCTTTTGCGGCAAGCAGTTGCTGTGCAAAGGGCGCGTCGCTCGCCTTGCAGAGTATTTTGTCGATGAGCCGGTGATCCTGCGGCGAGGAGGCGCCACAAAAAGCAAGCGCAATGTCTCCCAATCGAAGATCAAAAATGCGATTGCCGACGGGAGACTGGTAATAATACTCCTGCTTGGGCGTCATGCTTGCGATGATGTCGATTTGCCGGCCGTTCAGTCCAAAATTCGCATATGCCGAATAGATGCTCGACTCTCGCGCCCGCGGATTGGGCAGGAATATTCGCGACGGGCAGGATTCTATTATGGCTGGCGCAATTGGGGAGGCTTGCACGTCGCTCAGCGACTGGGTCGCAAAGATGACAGAAACATTCTTCTTGCGAAGCGTCTTCAGCCAGTCTCGGATTCTTCCCGAAAACATTGGATTGTCGAGAAAGAGCCAGGCTTCGTCCAACAACAACAGCGTAGGATTTCCGTTGAACCGCTCTTCCAGTCGATCAAAGAGATAGGTAAGCGCTGGTGCGATAGCCGACTGCTGTCGCATAAGCTCTTCCATCTCGAAGCAAACGAGATTCGAAAACGAAAACACCTCTTTATCTGCGTCAAAGAGGTCGCCGAACGCTCCTTCCACGGTGAAAGGCTTCAACGCATTGCGGAGACTCCGGTCTTGGACCAGGAGCGAGAAGCCAGTGAGCGTGCGCTCGGCGGTCGGCGCCGCGGCAAGACTGGATAGCGCCGACCAAACCGCCTCTTTGATTGGTGGATCGGCTGTCACGCCTTCCTGAGCCAGCAAACCGAGCAACCAGCGTTGGGCGCGCGCCTTGTCTTCCGGCGCCTCAAGATCGCGCAAGGGTTGGAAGGAAAGATCCGCTTTGGACCCGAGATCATAGACGACCCCTTCAAGACCGAGGCATGCAGCGCGGATCGAGCGGCCTTTGTCGAATGCGAAAACTTGCGCATTCTCATAACGGTGAAACTGCGCCGCGATAAAAGCGAGAAGCACCGATTTCCCGGCGCCAGTTGGACCGACGATCAGCGTATGACCGACATCACCAATATGGGTCGACAACCGAAACGGCGTATGGCCGCGCGTCGTCGCCAGGACCAAAGGCGGTCCCTCCAGATGATCGTTGCGCGCCGGCCCCGCCCAAACGGAGGACAATGGCGCGATATGCGCAAGGTTTAACGTGTGCACGAGCGGCTGGCGGATATTTGCGTAGAGATGTCCGGGCAGGCTGCCGAGCCATGCATCCACGGCGTTCACAGACTCGCGAATGGTCACGAAACCGCGTTCGTTTAAGACGCGTTCGATTTCCCGCACGCACTGGTCAACAACGCTCCGCTCCTGATCGTGTACGACAATCGACGTCGTTAGAAACCCGAAAGAAACGTCGTCGGCGCCGAGTTCCTGCAGCGCGGCGTCCGCATCGGCTGTCTTATTGTCGGCGTCCGTATCACCGAGGGCGCTGGCTTCATTGAACAGTGTCTCTTTGATGATTGCTGCGATGGATTTGCGTTTGGCGAACCACTGGCGGCGGTATTTGGCGAGTTCAGCGGACGCCCTCGCCTTATCCATGGCTATGAACCTTGTCGTCCAGCGATAAGGAAACGCGAGCGCATTGAGGCTATCCAAGAAACCCGGTTCGCTGGCCGGCGGAAAACCAAGGACCGAAATCACCCGCAGGTGAGCTTCACCGAGTTTTGGCTCCAGACCGCCGGTTAGCGGTTCATCGACCAGCAGCGCATCCAGATAGAGAGGCGTTTCCGGCGCGACGATGTCGTGCCGTTTTGAAGAAACACACGCATGCAGATAGGCAAGCGTTTCATCATCATCGAGCGGGCGGCATTTTGGCATCGCCAGCGCCAAGAGATCGATCGCTTTGTCTGTCTCCTGAACAAAATAGCCAAGACGATCGCCCGCATGGTTCGGAGCGGCAAGTTCGTCTTGTTTCAGGAATGCCCGCTCCGCTCGCGCCGTCCGGTCGGCCGGCGGCATATAAGCAAAGGTGAGAAAGTATTCGCATTCGAAATATTCCGCGGTCGACTCAAATGCAGCGCGGCGCTCCTCGTCGATGAGGAATGATAACGGGCACGGCCACGCGCTCGTCGGATAATCCGACGCGGGAATCCTGGCCGCTTCAAAATGCAACACCCAGCCTGATCGGAACCTGCGCAGAACATTGTTTACGCGCGCCGTATAACTGAGAAGTTCTTCAGGGCTGGCGCTTTCGAGATCAGGTCCGCGATAACGGATAGTCCGTTGCAGCGCGCCGTCCTTGTTCAGGACGATGCCCGGCGCGACAAGCGCCGCCCAGGGGAGATAATCGGCAAGGCGCTTCGGACGTTTTTGATATTCGGCGAGATTCAGCATGAAAGATACGCGCCCTGCTTCAAGTGTCGAACACCTACCTCCAGAAACTTCGGGTCTTTCTTAGCGGCGCAAACCGCCGCGGCATGTCCGATCAGTCCCAGCACGATGCCTGCCGCCCACATTTGCATGCCGAGACCAATGGCTGCGGCGATGGTGCCGTTGATGATGGCGATGCTGCGCGGCGCGCCCGCCATTAAGAGCGGCTCCGTAAGGCTGCGATGAATGGGGATGGAGTAACCTTCGACCATTGTCTTCCTCCTTCAAACCAGCGCGCCGCCGCCGAAGGAGAAAAAGGCGAGGAAGAAGCTCGTCGCCGCGAATGCGATCGAAAGCCCGAAAACGATCTGAATGAGGCGGCGGAACCCGCCAGAGGTATCCCCGAACGCGAGCGACAGTCCGGTGATAATGATGATGATCACAGCGACGATCCGCGCTACCGGCCCCTCAATCGAGGCGAGAATTTGCGTCAGTGGCGCTTCCCACGGCATGCCGGATCCCGCAGCGTGAGCATGTCCGCTGAAGAACAACAGGGCGACGGCAAGCAACGCCGACAGGTGAAGGGCGCGAGAATAGTTGCGAGCGATCATGAATGGTCTCCGTTATTGACGATAAAAAGTTCAGGCGCGTCGGCTGGCTCCAGCATGTAGCCTTGCTGTCGATCATGCCCTGTGACGCGAATGATTTCGGTAACGCGCCACCCTTCTTGCGTCTTCTCGATGAAGACGACGACATCGACGGCTTGGGCGATCAGGGATTGCGATGCGCTTTGCGATCGCTCTCCAATCAGTTGCTCCAGACGTGCAAGCGCCAAGACTGCTGAATTCGCATGAATAGTCGCAATGCCGCCCGGATGGCCCGTGTTCCAAGCCTTCATGAGATCGAGCGCCTCGCCGCCGCGGACCTCCCCGACGATGATCCTGTCCGGCCGCAACCGCATGGTCGAACGAACGAGCGCTTCAAGCGTCACGCGTTGCGATGTGCGCAAGGCGATGGAGTCTCTCGCTTCGCATCGCAGCTCGCGCGTGTCTTCGAGAATGACAACTCGCTCATTGCGTTCTGCGATTTCAGCAAGAAGTGAGTTCGCCAGAGTTGTTTTGCCGGACGCCGTACCGCCGGCGATAAGAATACTGCTCCGCATGCGCACGGACGAACTTAGAACCTGCGCCTGGCATTGCGTCATGACTCCGGCCATCACATAATCGTCGAGAGGAATGACGATCTTCGAGGGCTTTCGGATTGTGAATGCGGGGTTGCTTGAGACTGGAGGCAGGACCCCTTCAAAGCGTTCGCCGGTTCCCGGCAGTTCTCCGGAGATGATCGGGTGCTCTTGATCGCAGATCGTATCGAGAGCCGACGCGACAAGCCGGATAATCCGCTCAACATCGGCCGCCGACATTGGCGCGTCCGCTCGTTCACGACCAATTCCGGCGCGCTCAATCCACAACGCGCCATCGGGATTGGCGATGATTTCGGTCACGCTATCATCGTCAAGCGCGCTGGCGATTGCCGGCCCAAACGCAGTCTTAAGCATCGAAATCCGGCGAGACGCGACCCGCGCAGTGTGTTGTTGACCCTGGAGGTTGGTCATTGGACCGCCTCCCCGCGCTGTTCACTTGTCGCCGCGGTCAAGCCCATATGTTCGAGCAGCGTGTCGGTGAATCGCTCCTGCCCCATGAGGCGATCGCCGACCTGCGAGATAAACCGCTCGAACCGCTTATGGCCCAACGCTTCTGCGGCGGCGCGGTTTTGCTCCGGCAGTGGCGGCGTGATGCAGAGATAGTAGAGAATGTAGAGCGCAAGCGTTTCGGTCTGTGCGGATGCGTCGTCGGCAAGGCGCTCCATCGCTCGCGTCAATTTGTCGAGCCGTTTTATGAGCGCTGCATATTCCTGAGAATCTTCTTTGGGGTTTAGAAGCTCGACAATCGCCGCTTCCACAATCGACGCCTTGGTGACGCCCGGCCGCTCCGCGGCGCGCGACAAGAGCGTTTCCGCTTTTTCTCCCAATCGAACCTGCAGTCTTGCTTTTTTCATGGTTTAAAAACTCGGCGTAATGCTGTCGGGGTGCCGGTCCATGACGGCGGCGCGCTGCGTCGCGGTCCTCGCGATATCCTGAAGCTTCTTGGCTTGCGCAACGTCGTCATCATTCTCCGATATCGACGGATCATGAGATTCAGGGTCGGACTTGTTCGGGGTCGGCATGGCAAATTCATGCTGCATGGCGTGTCCGCCATCGTCATTATCGCCCTCGCCTTTGACCATATCGAACCAGGGTTGGCTGAGACGCGCATCCGTTCTGGCGACGATGCCGGACCAATTGTCATCACGAGCTCTCGGCGCATCTGTGTAGAAATCACCGTCCGCGCTGATGTCAGGCGGTGCGAGGCAACGGGCGATGAAATTCTGGTCCCGGAAATATTGAAGTTTCTGGGCGCGAATCGGCGCGACACCCGACACCATCGCAATCGCCTCATTTGGCGGAAGCTGCATGACTTCGCCGGGCGTCAGCAACGGCCGGGCAGTCTCCTGACGCGACACCATGACATGGGCGAGCCATGGGGCGAGCCGGTGACCGGCGTAGTTTTTCTGGGCGCGGAGTTCCGTCGCTGTGCCTAGCGAGTCCGAAATGCGCTTGGCTGTTCGTTCGTCATTCGCCGCAAAGGCAATGCGCACGTGGCAGTTGTCCAATATGGAATTATTGGCGCCGTACGCTTTCTCGATTTGGTTCAGCGACTGAGCGATCAGGTAAGCGCGAACGCCATAGCCGGCCATAAAGGCAAGCGCCGATTCAAAGAAATCGAGCCGCCCGAGCGCCGGAAACTCGTCGAGCATCATCAGCAACCGATGCGCGCTCTCGCCAGCGTTGCTCTCCAGTTCCTCCGTCAACCGGCGGCCAATCTGATTCAAGATGAGGCGCACCAACGGCTTGGTTCTCGATATGTCGGAAGGCGGCACGACGAGGTAAAGAGAGACCGGCCGCTCAGCGTTCATCAGATCGTCAATCTTCCAGTCGCAACGGCTCGTGACACGCGCGATGGTCGGATCACGGTAAAGCCCTAGAAAGCTCATCGCCGTCGATAAAACGCCGGAGCGCTCGTTTTCGGACTTATTGAGAAGTTCTCGCGCGGCTTGCGCCACCACCGGATGAACCTTTGGCGCCTCGACCGTTCCGATATGATTGGTGATCATCATCACTTTGAGCGTGCGCTCAAAGCTGCGCGAGGGGTCAGATAAAAACGCGGCAACGCGCGCCAGCGTCTTTTCGCTTTCGGCATAAAGAACATGCAAGATGACGCCGACAAGAAGCGCGTGGCCTGTCTTTTCCCAATGACTGCGGCGTTCAAGTGATCCTTCCGGATCGACAAGAATATCCGCTATGTTCTGAACATCGCGTACCTCCTGGTCGCCGCGGCGCACTTCAAGCAAGGGATTGTATTTTGCTGAAAGCGAGTTGGTCGGATCGAACAGAAGGCAGTGCGAAAATCGCGAGCGCCATCCGGCGGTCAACTGCCAGTTTTCGCCTTTGATATCGTGAATAACCGCACTCCCGGTCCAGGAGAGGAGCGTCGGGACAACCAGTCCCACTCCCTTCCCGGACCGGGTCGGGGCGAACGCCATGACGTGTTCGGGGCCGTCATGGCGCAGATACCGGCCCTTCCATTTTCCCAAGAATACGCCTCGGGCATCGAAAAGGCCGGCATGCGCGATGTCTTGGCGGCGAGCCCATCGCGCAGAACCGAATGTCGTTACATTTCTTGTTTGACGAGCGCGCCATACAGAACCGGCAATGGCGGCCGCCGCACCCAACATGCCGCCGGAGGCTGCAATTCCGCCGCCACGCATGAACACATCTGGCGCATAAGGCTCAAACGCGTACCACCACTCGAAAAGCCGCCAAGGATAATAGACGGGTAAATCGAAAGCGACGAACCAGGGCGTGCCTAGCGCACGATCAAACCCCAATGCGCCAGCGACATAAGCAGTCGCAAACCAAAGCGCCGCGCCGATAATAAGAAAGACAATTATCGCTTGACCAATAAGTATTTTCGTCGGCGTCATGATTGAATTCTCGCAACCGCTTTGCGGCGTTTCGCGAATCAATCATCGGTCTACCGAGCCTAAAAAGTCACTCGCGTTTACGTAGGGATTGTTAGGGACGACTCGTGTGACATAGGGCCTATCGTTATTCCGCCTTAAAAATAAGATGGCATAGCACACCAACGCCATCTAACTTAAGTACTCATTCGTGCCAAATTTCATATTCTTGAACTGCAAAATCTATTATTTTTGGCGAATTCACATCCTCTGCAATCGAAGCGTCACTCAGATGTTTTATACCTTCATTAAAAAAGATCTCGCGAAGGTTGCGAGCATCATCCCAAGACAGAGTACCAAATTTTTGAAATGGCTTATTGATGAACTCGAGCTCATAATTCAGTCCTCCAAAGTATTCAGATGTCACGCTTTGACCGTTTATTTCTATAACTTCGATCGAAGCTATTCGTGACCGATAAAGCTGAGGGACCAGTTTCCGTAAGGCAGTCGATTTAGTTGCAATCTCGTATGCAGCAAGCTCACTCTCAAAGACATCAAATGATCTCATATTCTCGGGCAATTTTCGAAATAGTTTCCAACAACGTGATCGGTCAGCATTTACAAACAAGTCGGCGTAACTGCCCGCGTCGTAAAATCGAAATTCATTGTTGTCGAGCGTCAAAATTCGACCTGAGTTCATGAGACATTATTCCGCAAGATCAGTCTTTTGTTAGTGGTTGGATTTGATCAGCCACCAGGAGCCAGTCTATTTAGTCTTTTCTTAATTTCCGCCTTTGGCAAACGGCACCGCGGATGTGATGAAATAGCCGTCAGTGCTGCGTGCAAGTCTTCAACTGCAATAGTGGCTTCTGCTTCGAATTGATCGATCAGCCATAGCACGCCATGGAATTCGACGCCTTCGGCGGTCGCCAAGTTGCGTAATTCACCATCTCCAGTTAGCAAAGCCCAAGTCCGGGCTTCCGCCAGAGCGAATGCAAATGTATCAGGCGCCGATAGCGTTGCCCGTTCGCGCCGAACCAGAGTAGCTCGCGAAACTTCGTCGGGGGTCAGTTCCTCAACTACGAGCCCCAACGATTTCAGCGTTTCTCCGAACGGACCAACAAGTTCGCGTTCATATAGAAGATCGGGCACAGCAAATTGATAAGGTAATTGAAATAGCGCCTCCAGGAGCGACCCACGTTCCAAATCGATAAGAACCGACGTATCCGAAACTAGGATCGCCACACGCTAGGCCGCCTGTTGGTCCAGACGAGCGTCCAATTCGCGAACCGAAATTCCCAGCAGCTCCGCAGCGCGGGACTCGCCAATCACTCGTTCTGCAAGAGCACGATAGCATAACCGCTCAAAGCGCTTTGGCTCTTCAACTTCAGGATCAAGCCGTCCCGGCTCTTCATAGGGCGGCGCTCGCCATCCCCGTTGCGCAAAGATTTTGAACAACCGAGCAAACGCAGCTTGATTCAATATTCCAAGATCTTTGCACCGATAGGCGATTGCCTGGATGCTCACGCCAAATCGTTGCTTCAACGCAACCAATTCGCCCAAGCTTATCGACGATCTTTTGGCGCCGACTTCAGAACGCAGAACATCTGCCGGAATCAGAAACGCCCCAGCAAAACGATGGGCAGCCTTTTCTTCATCCAGCCCTTGCGCTGGATCGATCACCATATGCCCAAGTTCGTGCGCGAGATTAAATCGCTTTCGCTCGGACCACGTGCTTTTCTTAATAACTATCACTCTCGCCGCCTCACGGTCTTTCCGGCGCACTTTGGCGGCCAAGCCGTCAATGTCGTCGAGATCAAGCGAAAGTATCTTGATTCCCCGCTCTTCAAGGAGTTCAGCAAGATTCGGGATAGGGTCGTTCCCCAAGCCCCATTCCTCTCGAACGGAACGAGCGGCGTCTTCCGCATCCCGCAACTCTTTCACTGGATAGGGGGCGCTCCATGGCTTCTCCCATTCGACGCTTCGTAAATTCAGCAAATCCTCAATTGCGAGATATCGCTCCATGAAATGGATTGCCCGCGCCTCTAGCGCAGCCTCTTCACGGGCGGACGAACCAGCTTTTTTCCGGAATTCCGCACCCTCAAGAGCGAGTTCGGAAGCGCTAAGCAAATAGTCTTCAGAAACCCCCAAAGCGCGGGCGAGCGCAATCAGTACGCCAGAACTCGGCATATCCTCATTCCGCTCGTACTTTCCAATGGCTTGGGCCGTGACCCGGCCGCCGATGCGCGCCGACAGATCCCGCAGGGACAAGCCTGCCGCCGCCCGCGCCACCTTGAGCTTTTGTCCGATCATTTCCTCATCTCCGATCCCCCGGTTTACATATATGGGTATTTCTAATTTTTTGTAAACTGCACCCCTTGAATTACCTCAAATATGGCTTATTCTATCGGCATTGCTCATCTGATTACCTCAATTTGTAAACCGCGACAAATTGGCAGAAAAGGACCGTTCTTGGGTCCGCAACCGCCGAAGGGCTCAAATAGGAGGGGCCGCGCCGTGCCGCTGACGAACACGGAACTCAGTTTTTACGACAGCAATGTGCTGAGACTGCCTGGCGACAAGCGGAAGGAATATCATCAGCAGGTCGATCGGCTGGTCGATGAACTGAAAAAAAGCATTCGCGACAAGACCGAAATTAAGATCACTAAAGTCGTTAAGGCGGGATCTTTTGCAAAACACACGATCCTGCGCAAAACCTCGTCAGATCCGGTCGATGTCGACGTGGTCTTTTATGTGGCGGACAAGGACGCCGACGAGGAAACGCTGCAGTCGTTAAACGACACGATCTTCGATCTCTTGGTCAAAATATATCCGAGCAAGAAAGTCGAGGATTTCGAACTGCAGCGGAAAGCCACCACCGTAAACTTTATCGCCAGCGGCATTAGCGTCGATGTCGTGCCAGTTATCCAAGACGATGGGGCGGACGGTTATGGCTGGCAGTATGACATTCATAGCGGATCAAAAATGGAGACCTGCGCGCCGTGCCAGATTCAGTTTGTCCGTACCCGCAAGGATCAGGACAATCATTACAGGACGCTTGTCCGCCTTGGAAAAAAATGGCGCAACCACGCTGAGTTAAAAGCGCTGAAATCGTTCGCCATAGAACTTATCATCGCGAAATTGCTCGACGCAGAAGGCGCCGACGGTTCGATTGAGCAGCGCTTCAGGCGGTTTCTGCTTTATATCGCCCAGTCGGAACTGAAGGAAATCATCAGTTTCCCGGAGAACACCAAGCCGCTCGGCGAATTTGACGATCCTGTCGTTATTTTGGACCCCGTTTGCAGCAGCAACAATGTCGCCTCCCGCATTACTGAGGCCGAGCGGAAAGAAATCGTCGCAGCGGCGCAGTCCGCATGGGAGACTGCGAACTTTGCGTCCGCGGAAAACGACCACGGCGTCTGGAAGGAACTATTCGGACCGCGCTTTAAGACAGAGGAATAGGCATGAGTTACGCCGTTACTGAGACCGAAACTTATACAACTACGGATATCGCCACCGTAGTTCGACGCTTTACGGCGGATATTGTGATGATTGCGCAGAGTTCCCGCGCCATCACGGAGGCCAAGGCGCGTGACTATGCTCATGATGTCGAACTGCTGGCCAAAGAGGGCTACCTGAAAAAAGTCGATCTTACCCTGCTCAGCGCGGACGTAGAGGTCAGGGCCTGCCAGTATATCGTTAATACCGCAGCGAATGATTTGACGATGGTGCGTCCCGGCGGCGTGATGTGGCCGCAGGTTGAAAATGCTTATCTTCGCATCGTTATTAGCTACACTTCTGATTATGACGACGCCGCACGTGAGCGGATGAAAAAGAAATTCAAAGTCGGCTGGAGCCCGACCAATGCGGACACGAGCCACGTCGGCCTCTCACGTACAGGCGGGCGTGATTATGCAAGCAACGGATGGGGCTTGCAGCGTCAGGATTATGCGGCATGACCGGCACGCGAATTTTTGACAGTCAGGTCGCGCTTCCTGATGACCGCTTCGATCGAAAAGAGAAGACGCTCCTCGGATTCGACGAACGCTACAGACGCATCAGGAATCAATTCAGGCTCCTTTTGCAGATTGACGAGCTAAGGCAGTGGAACAAGAAGCACCATAAAGGGCGGCTCGATCTGTGCGAACTCGTTACCGAACAGTATCCGTTAGCCATCTTTTACGGCGATGTCGGAACCGGGAAAACAGCAATGGCGGAATGCGCTGCAAATCGTCTGGTCAAGGAAAGCCGGACGGAAGACTCCGTCCTGTTCAAAATGAGCAACAGGGTCAGAGGAAGCGGCAAAGTCGGCGAGATGGGAACGCTTCTTTCAGAAGCATTTGAACAGATCGCGAAGTCCGCCGGCAAAAATCGTCGCGCTATTCTTATTATTGACGAGGGCGATTCTCTGGCCGCCGCGCGTTCGCAGGAGCATAGCCACCACGAAGATAAAGTCGCCGTAAACACGCTAATTCAAGGCATTGACGAGCTGCGCAATTATGGCGGGCGCGTCGTCACCATATTGTGCACCAATCGCGTTTCCGCTCTCGATCCCGCTTTGCAGCGTCGCGCGGCCATTATTGAAGAGTTTAAGCGCCCCGATGACAGCGAACGCCGCCGCCTACTGGCCATGGATCTTGAAGGCCTCAATTTATCTGACGCAGAATTTGCGTATCTCGTTGAAAGAACCGGGGCTATCAACGGCGGGCCGGTTTGGACGTATTCCGACATCAGGACGCGCCTTTATCCGATGGCCTTGGCCCTGGCCTTTCCGGACTGCCCGCTTACGTTCGATCATTTGAAGACCGCAGTGGGGCAGATCCGGCCATCGCCCATTGTAGAGGATTGTTGATGCTGCGATCTCCGCTTTTTGGAAGGCGCATCCATATCGCAGGGAGCATCGCCGGCGATCCGTCATCGGCGTCTGCTGAAGACGTAGATGACGCAAGGCGGCTTATAGCGGAGCTGGTGAAAGAGCTTACCAAGCGAGGGGCAGGATTTGTTGTTCCGGTTGACGCAGAAAAAAGGCGAGCGGCGGATAATCAGGAAATTTGTTTCGACTGGCTCGTTTGGCGAACCTTGTATGAAAGTCTGGCGTTGCGGCCCACTGGCGCGTCCAATCCGTTCGCAGTGGCCGTTCAGCATCACAAAACCGAAGACCAGATTCCGCGTGAATTTGAAGCCCTCTGGGATAGCGTGCGAACGTCGGATATTGTGCAGATCGAAAATGTCTCACACTGGAATATGAATAGCAAAAGAATGGAAGCGCAAGCGCGGTTGGGTGATATCCTTATTGCTATCGGAGGTTCTGAAGGCGTTCTCTACTTAGCAAATCTGTATCACGATGCTGGCAAGCCGGTTATCCCGCTCTCGAACCCGATCACTCCGCCTACCGAGGGTGCGCGCCGTCTATTTTCGCTTGGACTTTCCAGCGCCGACGCGCCGAAGCTGTTCCGAACCAGTGGGAATAGCGCCCATGCCTGGATGAATAGAATTAATTTCTCTAAGCGACAGCCTATTGAAGATCGCGTTTCTCTACTTTTGCAATTGCTGGAAGCGCTTGAGGCGCCGCGCGCATTCGCCGTCAGGTTGCTGAACAAGAAACATCCGGATTTTGCTGCCGTTCAGGATTTTTTCGACAATGTCGTCCAGCCAGTGATTGAAGGCGAGCTTGGCTTTAAGATTGTTGTCGTTGATGGAACGCAGCCTTACGAATACGCAACTCTTGATAAGGAAATCTTTGAGAAATTGTATCGAAGCAACGTCGTTCTCGCCGACATCACCGGCGCCCGTCCGAATTGCTTCATCGAACTCGGTTATGCGCTCGGCCGATGTCTGCCCACCATGATTATGGCCAAGGAAGGCGCAGATGTGCCTTTCGACATTACGACGGTCGGAGGACACCACTGGTCCGCCAGTGGGAGCGCAGAAGAACGACGCCGCGAATTCAGAGCACACTGGACGGTGATTCAATCCCGCCCGCCTCTTGTATCAAACCAGATGCTTGTATCGTGATCGGCTCACGGGAAATCTTCATATCGGTCGATGTTGAGACGTCCGGTCCGATACCGGGGGAATTTAGCTTGCTATCGATCGGCGCCTGCAATATCGCGGACGATCGCAAAACCTTTGAATGCGAGCTGAGGCCGATTACCGATCGGGCAGACCCGAAAGCGCTCGACATCAGCGGGTTTTCTCTGGAGGAACTTGCTCGCACTGGCACCGAGCCTGAGACCGCGATGAGAAAATTTGCATCTTGGTTACAGAAGATTTCGGACAAGGAAAGCAATCTTGTTTTTGTGGGGTTCAATGCTCCCTTCGACTGGTCTTTCGTTAATTATTATTTTCACCGCTATCTCGGTAATAACCCGTTCGGATTTGCAGCGCTTGATATCAAAGCTCTATATATGGGTGCGACCGGATGCCCGTGGGCTGAGACGAAATCAAGTCTCATGACGGAAGCGCTCCGTCCAAGCCGGCGCGGAAATCATAACGCGCTTTCTGACGCGTTATTTCAGGCGGAGCTATTTCGATTAATCAGGGTACGCGTTCGATGAGTGACGGACATTACGAATATTCTTACAAAGAGTATTTTTAGCACGGCAAATGTTGCCTAAATCAGTTCCCTTGCGACAGTAGAAATTTCATCACAGCAGGCTTCATTCCGTTTGCGCCATTCAATTCTGAGAATCTCTTCGCTGATCAGATTGTCATACTTAGCTGATTGGATATTCTCTACGAAACCTGGTAGTTCTTGCGCCGTCAGGCCGGCTGCGCGCGAAATCTGTTGAACAATCGCTCTGGCCTCATCCCCGCTAGTCTCCGGAAGCGTAACGCCAAGATCATGCGGTTCGCTTTCCAGGCCAGCGGCTTGCAAGGCAATAGCGAATGCATTCGTGACCGCGGTTCCACGCCATAAGAACAGATGCGTGTCTCTGCCGACACTTAAAATTCTAACGGAGTCAATCTCGAATTCCCGATAGGCCGCCCTCGCCTCGCCGAGCAGCCGCAATCCCTCCTTATCAAGATAAGGAGGCTCATCTACCCCACGCAACACGGTCCGCATTTCTGCAACGAATTCGTCGCTGACTGATTCTGAAAAGGCAGATTCGAATTTTGGAAGGCGCGCCGATTTATGAGGCGTAACGTCAAGCACTTTGCCTGGATCATCCACCGAAACGACGCGCCACCTCCGGCCGGCGAACAAGATTAGGCTGCCGATGCTGATAATATTGCTCAAAGGAAGAGTCCCAAGCGACTCTCCCTTGTGGATGAGACGCCATTCCTGATCCGTCGGAAAAATTGCGTAGAAGCTGCGGCTATCGACAATCTTTTCTCCTAGCTCGCCCAGCATGACAGCGCCGTCGGGCGCTTGCTCGATGAGCTTAACATCCGGATGAGCCATATGGCGCAATAGCCGCGCATAATCCTGAGTGGAAAAAGATGACAAGGGCCCGGCGTCGCAAATCGCTTTGTATAGCCGGTCGGCTCGTTCGCCGCCTCGGTCGGTTATGACCGAAAGTGTTTGGTGAAGAATGACAGTTGCTGTCGAGTCGTCGACAGCAGGCGGCTCAAGCTGGTCGCGAATGAGCAAACGAACCGCAGCGACCGCCCGCACAATCTCAAGCCGCAACCGGTCAATAGGATCATCTCCGTTGCGGACAAATCGCTCCCTCGCGTAAATGCGAAGTATCGACGGCGATCCCTCGCGGCGCCCGCTCCGACCCAATCGTTGTTTCAGGGAGCTGATTGATCTCGGCGCACCATATTGCGCTACGCTTTTTACCGATCCAAGATCGATCCCAAGCTCCAGCGTGGATGTCGCCACAGCCGTCGTCGGCAAATCGCCTCTGCGAAGACGCGCCTCCAAATCTTCGCGAAGTCCTTTAGAGATGCTGCCATGGTGCGCGAAAAATTCGTTGGGAACGGAGGCGTCTTCCGATAGTTGACGAAGGCGGTCGGCGATCACCTCTACGTCAACGCGGCGTCCGCCGAAGACAAGATTGTTCTCGCCGCGAAGGCGCCCGAACATATGCTCGGCAATTCGGGCAATCGCCGAGTGCTTGTCGTCCTCCAAATCCATCTCGTTGGCGGAAGAAGCCGGCGGTAATTCTTCATAGCCTCGGATTTGCAATTGTAGCTCGCGCTTTTCAGCAGAAGATTCAAGGATGAAAACCTCTTCCGGGTGCCGCCAATTCATCCATCGAGCGGCAGCGGATAGATCGCCGATGGTCGCTGACAGGCCAATGCGACGCGGCCTCGATTGGTTTAGCTCGTTTATACGCGTGAGCAGGCTCGACAAATGAAGCCCTCGCGGCCCGTGCAGAAATGCATGTAGTTCGTCGATGACGACAAACCGCAGGCTGCCAAAGAGTTTTCGAGCAGCGGCGGGTTTGCGAACGAACAGGGCTTCAATCGATTCAGGGGTAATGATGGCGACGCCGCGCGGTTCCTTGAGAGTTCTTTGCTTGGCTCCCTGGGGGGCGTCGCCATGCCAGCGAACGACAGGAATCTCCATCCGCTCGCAAAGCAGATCCAGCCGTTGAAACTGGTCGTTGATCAGCGCCTTCAAAGGACTGACGCACAATACGGAGAGTCCGGGCGCATCTTCGTTCTTGATCGCCGTCAGGATCGGCAGAAAGGCCGCTTCGGTTTTTCCCGCCGCCGTCGAGGCGGAAATCAGGACATCCCCTTCCCCGTCAAGAATTGCGGGAATTGCGCGATCCTGGATATCGCGAAGCGCCCGCCACTTCTTCTCCCAGATCCATCGCTGGACTTCCGGATGCAGCCGGTCGAATGCCTTAGAGGGTGATGGAGGTGAGCTCATCATCGCCATCCGATGCGGTGTCATCCACCCCTTCCTCCTCCTCATCGGGAGCGATATCCGTAGCGCCGAGCAGCGCCCGCCATTCTGTCTGCGGGTTCTGTTCTAAAACCGCCAGCATGTGAACGAAGGCCTTGATCGTATTTCTGGGCGTCCGGAAATAAGCCTCCCCGACGTGTTCGCTGCAATGTTCCATAAAAGCCTCCAGCGCCTCATCCGGAACAAGATACGCCTTTTCATTCCCGCCCGAATAGACGTGCCTCAGATTCTGGAGCAGCACATAGAGTTCTTCGGGGGTCAGGCTTTGAAGCCGCACGATCGGTCCCGTCATGTCGACAAGACCGTCTACGGCGAACGTATTCTCCGAAAGCCTTGATTGCAGGGCTTCATAACTATAAAGGCCGCGGCGAGGGTCCATCAAAAATTCAGGCGTCCCGCCGAAAAGAAAACCAATGCCGCCGACGTTCCCCTGAAGAACATCGTTCAACATTCTGAGGATTTGCTCGTAGTTCTGCTTTCTCGCTTGCGCGCTTTGGAGTTTGTAGAGATTGACCATCTCGTCGAATACGATGAGCAATCCGCCATATCCTGCAAGTCTCACGAACTCAGAGAGAAGCTTTAAGCCGTCATAGATCGAGGCGTCGTCTATTATGGTCCTGACACCGACAGCCTGTCGTGCTTCTGTTTTCGTTGAAAACTCACCCCGCAGCCACCTCAGGGAGCCTGCCTTCAGCACATCGTCGCCGGTCTCGCTGCCCCGCCAATAGGCCTTAACAACGGTTGCAAAATCATAACCGCCTACAAGGTCCTGCAACGCCGCCAGCCTTTCATCTATGACCTTTTCGATTGGCTTTTGTTGCGCTTCGCCCCGTCGCACGCATTCGGTTACGAAGCGTTCGAGGATATTCTGCAATGCTCCCCCGTCAGGATTAGTGCGGGTCGAGAGGTTTTTGACCGCCTCCGCATAGAGCGTTCTCGCCTGCCCGCCGGTCGCATGAAGGCGCCTATCCGGCGCAAGATCCGCATGCGCGGTGACCAGCTTCTTTTCAAGCGCAATCAAGCGCACCAAGTTTGAAAAGAATGTCTTGCCGGCGCCGTATTCGCCGATAATGAATCGCACAGCGGACCCGTCCTCGGCAATTCGGTCTATATCGCGCACCAGCGCATTCAACTCTGCGGCCCGTCCGACCTGAATGTGTTGAAGCCCGATGCGCGGCACAACACCGGCCGCAAGCGCCTGAACAATTGTGTCTCTTTCTCGTGTGCGGATCTTCGGAGACTTCGCCATCATCTTTTCTCCAGCGTTTGAATTTCCTCAAAGAGGTCGCTCACAATGCAAATATTATCTTCTGCATCGAGAACCGGCTCGCCAATAACATCAAAGCCCCATTCATTGATGGTCTCCATCGCGCCATCTGGGAGCAATTGCAGCCGCCTCGCTTCGCTTTCAAAGGAAGGGCGCGACAGTTCGCCATTCGCAATCAGATAACTCAACAATTCGCCATGCTGCTGATCCAACCCTTCAAATCGCAACGACATGTTGTCTGCAGCTTTCGAGGGCGGCTGAACGAATTCCTCGTCTTCACTGGCGAATATCTCGCTGAGAAGCCCCGCCACTTGCGCTGTTTCTTTGGTGATGCGCTCAATCTTCTGGCGATCGATTGACCCCGCTTTCTCCGCCGCCATTCCGGGTAAAGGGGGCACGGACGTACCAGGCTCAGGAGTCGCCGGCCTGACAGCAATCGGCTCATCGGAACCAGCAGCGCCCCGATGCAAGGCAGCGTAGGCGTCTTCGGTCGGGAAGCCGAGGGTACGGAAGAGTTGCTCGATATATTTCACTTCAGCGGGCTCGACCCGGCCGTCTGCGAGGACTGCATCAATCGCCGATCTTGCGATCGTCTTTCTGATCTCTTCATCAGCTTTGGATAATTTCCGCAAAACCGGCTGGTGACGCGGTGCATTGCGGCAGAGGGCTTTTGCGTAAGCGAAAAGACGCTGACGTTCGTCAACTGAAAGGCCGGGCACAGAAAGGATTTCAGATTTGATATGCTCAATCTCTTCCTGGGCGATCTCGCCGTCTGCTCCAGCAGCAAGCGCGCAAATTTCTGTTACCGTCTTCGCCGCGCGATAAGGATCGCCATCAGCGTCAATAACCCCGCCCTTCCCTTCAAACAAAACGACGATGTCGTCAGGGCCCGGCGGCATGCTTCCCAACCGCCGGTCAGGCTCGAATCCCAGTCCCAACTTATCAAGCACGGCCCCCAGCTTGTTCAGCGTCGCTGCAGGAATTTTTCCGGTTTTCGGAACCTCCAAATCAATCGCCTCGAGCAATGATTTTACCGGCATCCATCCGGATTTCTTCTCAGACAGGCGCGCTACAATCACGGAGGCAATTTCCTTCAGCGGATTGGCGGATGGCGCATCCATGAGGTCCGCCGGAAGCAACGCTGCAGCGTCGATCGTTCCTTTCGCTTCTGGTGAACGCCCAATCAAGCGGCTGTAAGCATCAAGTTCGCTAGTACACTCGGCGAGAAGCCCGTTCAGCTTGTTCACTGGCGCCGTCAGCGCCCCAATGTCCGGCAGATTGTCGCCTTTTCCCGAAATCGATGCGTTAAAACGGCCGCTCGCAGCCTGATAATCCAGGGATAGCTTCTTTTTCGGCGGTTTGACCTTTATGCCGTTTGGAAACCGCTTGTTAAACCGAACATTCCAAAGCGCGCCCAGTTCATCGAAACATCGGATGGCAGGCGTCCGAAGCTGTACGGCCGGTGATGAGACCATCCAGAGCAAGGCGTCATCGGCGTCGAGGTTCTCGCCATCCAGCACCTTTCGGCCAAGGTATGCTCGTACGTCATACGGCATTTCGAAAAGTGAAGAGCGTGGCGGTTCGACCGGAGGTCTTTGATCAAGCTTTGTCGTCAAAAATCCCGCCGCATCGAGCAACCGTTCGGCATAGCCGCGGAACGAATTATTGCCGCCGTAAATTGAAAGAAGGCGCTTTACTTCAGCGAGAATTTCATCGGCCTCTGCCTCTGCTTGTTCAAAGAACAGCCGGTATTCGAGGCCGTAGAAGTACAAAAATACATAACCGACGCCAATTTCAGGATCGTCGCGCCCGCTCGCCAACCATTCGAGATACGTTCCCCGAGCCCGCGGCTCAATCTCTGAGTAAGATGGCCAATACGGCATCGAGTCCCCGCCGGGATCGCGTGCGGAGCCAGAAGCTGACAAGGACGGATTGATCAGCGCGTTCTGAGGGCGGTCTGAATCTCCCGGGCGATTGCGTTCGCCCACATAGATCATTCCTCCGTCAATTCTGACGCCCTGGATGATGACGGCGTCACCTTTCGGCACCCATTTCATGGGACGACCTTTGGAAGCGGACTTCCGGGGCGGCGTTTTTGCTTGCGACCGGGGCGAGGCTACCGCCTGTGGCGGCACAGCACTTTTCAGGCGTGAGGCCGTCGGCTTCTTCCGGCCATTGAAGAAAAAGAACAAGGCCACTCCGGCAATGATCAAAAGCCACCACATTGAAAGTCACCGCCCAGAATCAGTATTTCAGAATATTGGCGGCATTATTAGTGATTTTGACCATCATTGGGAGAGTACATTTACGCATATCGGGCGATCTGAAGGCGATTCGCGTTGGTCCCATCTCTTGACGAGCGCCAATGCCATATATTTGCCAATCGTAACATGAAATCAGGGGTGCCGAAGAGCCGGATACCGAAAAACTCATTTAGGACTATCCCAACAGCTGGCGATACCCCTTTTCCATCATGAATCTCCCCCGCCGGATGGATCGCCTGACGCGGTCAATCAAATACCCTCCCTCTGGCGCCCAGTCATCGTTGACTATGTGTTCACCATACAGTGCGACCGCGATGTCCCGCATCGGAGTCTGTCGAAGCCAAAGATCGAGCGCGATAAGCACTTCGCCAAGGCGCGCGCTTTTGGCGTCTGGCTTGAAGAGCGATTCTGCAAATTCGCGCTCGCTGTACAGATGAAACAATCGACGCATCGCGAGCAACTGGCGTTCAATATTTCTGGCAGGCGCAATTTGAGGAATAATCGCCTGCCCTACACTCACAAAATCTCCGCCTATGCAATTTATCTGAATTTGCTTTGAACCCGTTTTAAGAAGCAATTGTGGCGTCTGATCTGGCCCGGTCAGCAGAATTTTATCGCACTTAAATTTCTCCAACTTCAGCACATTGTCTTCTGTCTCATCGGCAGGCGAATTAACAATTCTTGCATCTATGATATCAACGGATAGATCGCGCGCCCAAAAAACTACCGTATTATCGATTGGACGATCGCAACGGTCGCAATAAAGAACCCCAAAGTCTTCTGGCGACTCCCCCTCACCGACCGTAACAACCGTTACGCCCCCTACGCTTTTGCTTGGAGGAGTTTTCTCTTCTCTTGGTTCTACAGCGGAAATAAATTCGGGGTTTCGCCGAAGGAACTCGAAAGCCCATCCCGCAGATGTCCGCGCCTCGCCGTCTGTGAGAGGCGTATGTTCCGGCAGCGCCTGTTGAACAGCTCTGTCCACGTTCCCAAGGCCTTAAACCCGTCAAATTGGCTTTCTCGTTGACAATGCTAATGCATTTTTTCCTTCGCTAAAAGAGGAAGATAGTAGAACATCATGCATAATTGCGATATAGGTTTTCCTGGCCTTTGCTTTGCAGGAAATAGTTTGATTTTATTGCATTTTTTGCTGTCCGAGATTGAATAAACTTGCCGCCCGAGCACAAAATATGACTAATCATCTTCGCAAAAAGAGTAACATAGATTTGATGCCGGATATTCTGCCCACCAGGAACGGCGCGCCAGCCACCGTAGAACTGCCGGCATCAGTGTGGACAAGCGCTTTGGATCATCCAAGTCACAGCGCCGGGCCGACTGACGGGCACTGGGCGTTCATGAAAAACGCAAGCGGTTCCCTCCGCGAGACCTTGCGGCAGGTCGTTGGATGTAAATGGGAGGGCGCTCTTTACAAGCTTGACGGCCATGTGCGGGCTGGACTGTGGCGCAATGGCGCTGTCGCAGCGCCGGCGACAGTTCGCGCAACGATTTATTTTCCTGAATCCGAACGTGAATTTTACGATCTATACCGGGCCCATCACGCCGCCAGCTCTGCGATCAGTCGCCTTGACGACATACAGGCGGCGTTTCGTGAAAATGAAATGAGCCTTAATTCCAGACGTCTGAAGCATGGGCTCCTCGTTCAAGCGTTCACATTGGCGCTGCGCGGAAGAATTAGAGTCGCGTCAGATGAAACGCCCGTCGATCTCAGAAATGCAGTCGGTTTATTTCGCGACGAACTGCTTCTGCTCGACAAGGCGATGCCGAGCACGGAAATCTTTCAGACTGGCGTCGTTGCGGCCGCGTTGATTTGCCTGACGCTCTATCCAAAGCACGAAGTGTTCTTCGAAAAGCTAGCTCAGGAAAAAGGCAACAAACGCGACGGGTTATTGGACCCTGTGGAATGCGTTTTAAGCCTAGTCGAAAAAATCCGGAACCAGGGAACTGCATCGATTGATGCTGTACAGGAAGATTTATGCGCGCGAACAGTGCGCGCTTTTCTGGCCCATATGCGCGGCGACCCGGAAATCTTTGAAGGTCGGGTCAACAACACAATGAAGCGGTACTGGTTCAAACGCATGATTCAGGGCGTTGACCTCGATGCCTATGTGAAGCGGGTTCGGCGAAAGAAAAAAATCGCCGACAAGGGTGAAATTTAAGCGGGACGGCATGGGATGCGGGAACGCGAGAAAGCCGGCACGCCGGCGCCGGTTGAATGGCGCGCATTAACCCGCCTTGTTGCGGGCTCGCTCCTCTTTGCGCTGATAATTAGCGCGTTCTCTCCACCAGACGCCAGAGCGCAACAAGAACGCCCCGTCGAAGCAGTTATTCTTCGACCTGCCCCAAACCCCACATTCGATGAGATATTTAACGCCATTGAAATGGGCATTCGATCGCGAGGGTCTGCGCTTTCTATTACGGAGCGCCGGCTCGATGCTTTCGCATCTGCGCAAGCGATGCGAAACGGTATTTCCTCGGATGCGCCCGAACTTGTTTTCACGCTCGGCCGGCAAGCAGACGAATCCTATCGAAGCAGCGGCCTGGATATCCGCCAAGTGGTGGGCGGACTTGATATTGAGCCGGGCCTAGGAAGCCGGGACGGCGTCTCCCTGACCGCCGATCCCGTATTCCTGCTCAGCCGATTGAAAACGCTTATGCCGGAAAAACGGCGAATAATTGTCGTTTACGACCCTTCAAAAGACCGTTGGCTCATTGAGCGCGCCAAAGCGATATCGGCTTCTATCGGGATTACAATCGTCGCCCATGAAGCCACGACACTCTCGGAAGCTTCAAACCACTACTGGAATATCCTGAAATACGGCAACCCCGAAACTGATGTTTTGTGGCTTCTTTCCAACCCGTCATTTGTCTCAAACAGCAATCTTCCGCGCCTCGTCGAAGAGAGTTGGCGGCGTAATTTTACGATCATCAGCAACAATATCGATCATGCGCGCCGCGGAACGTTTATTGCTATTTATCCTGATCTTGAGGCGATGGGCGCTCAGCTTGCCGATCTAGCCATCGCAATTTCTGAGAATCCTAACAAGCGCCCGGAGGTCGAACCGCTCGGCGCAGTAAAATTCGCCGTCAACAAGCGGATTGCAAGTCACCTCGGCATAGCAATATCGGCGCAGGATGAGCGATCCTTTGATCTCATCCTGGGGGAGCGATGAGCACGATGTTCAATCGTTTCCGCCAGATGCGAATTAGCCGTCAGCTCTCCATCACTGCCGGAGCCAGCATCATTCTATTCTCGGTTACCCTGACGGCTATAGCCTCTACCTTGATTTCACGTCAGCTCAGAGACAACGCAGTTACTGATGCGCGGCTGCAAACCGAGCAATTCGCTGAACGCACCATCTTCGCGTTTCTCGTAGAAGACCTGACAGTCGCAGAAGAGGCGATTGGGAGCATCACCGCATTCCCAAATATTGATGATGCGAGACTGATTAGAGCCGACGGCGAGACACTGGCAAGATACGATAATGGCCACGCTATAAATGACACCAACAGCCCGATCCGTCATCTCACAAATATAAGGGAGTCCTCTGAGTATTGGATAGTCGCCGCGCCGGTTCTGTCCTCTCCAGAACCCAACGATTTAGATAACGGATCGGTCAACGCGGAATATCTTGGTTCAGTTGTGCTGGCGTTCTCGAAATCGCCGGTGCGTGAAACTATTCGTACAATCTGGGTCATCAATGGTTTAGCGGGGTTAGCCGCCGCCGGCATATTCCTGGCACTATTATCCTTCCAGATGCGTGTGCTGACCGATCCATTGAGATCGCTAAGTTCAACGATGTCGAATGGCGGGCGTGACGCGCCGCGTAAGCGCGCCAGAATATTTGGATCCAAGGAGATTCAGGAAATCGCCGCGATCTATAACCAGCTTATGGATGAGATCGAGACATCCCAGGCTGCGCTAGAATCAGAAGTAGCGATCCGAACGCAGGAGCTAAAAACCGCCCGCGATGCAGCGTTTGCCGCCAACCGGCAGAAGTCCGAAATTATGGCCGCGGTTACCCACGAAATGAAAACGCCTTTACAGGCGATAATCGGCTATACGCAATTGACGCTAGAAGAGCTGGAATTCGCCGTCGAAGACGACGCCGCCCATCGCTCACGGGAACAACTTTCAAATATTCTCGGACGCGCGCATGAACTCCTAAACCGCATCACCCAGATGCTTGATCTGGCCCGCGCAGAAGCAGGAAAGTTCGACCTTAATCTGGTCGAAACCGACATCAGCGCACTGCTTCACGATGCCCAGAAGTCGATCCTGCCACTTGCTGCAGAGAGGAACAACAAGTTCACTGCTGAAATCGACTGTCCGGCGACAATTCTGATCGACCGCGACAAGTTTCAGCAGATCGCGCTTAACCTTATGACGAACGCCTGCAAGTTTACGCACAATGGCGAGATTTACCTCAGATGCAAAGGTCGCCCCAACCGGCTATTGTTAGAAGTCGAAGACACGGGCGTCGGTATCGCTGAAAAGGATATTGATTCTGTCTTTGAACCTTTCCGCCAGGTCGATATGAGCGCCAGTCGCGCATTTGGCGGAACCGGGCTTGGCTTGGCTATCTCACGACAATTTGCAAAATTAATGGGTGGCGAGATTGATGTTCGCAGTGAGCTTGGTGCGGGGTCGGTATTTACAGCTAAAATTCCGCTACCAATTAAGATGGGCGCCTATGGCGCAAAATAAGTTGAATATCTCTGTCCGGCATAAGCGTCACGCCGACTTTATCGCCCACCGTTTGACCATCGACCAGTCTAAACTCAAATTTCTGCGCGCATCTTGCAATGGTCATTATCACTTCCATAAGCGCCAAATGCATACCGATGCACTTTCGCGCGCCGCCACCAAAGGGAAAAAACGCAAATTGGTGCTGCGGACTTTTACTTCCCGACTCAAACCGATCCGGACAGAATTTATCCGGTTCCTCCCAATACTCCGTCTGCCTATGCGTCACCGCGGGTGAAAGTATAACTGTTGCATTCTTTCTCAGAGGGCATCCCTGAACCGGTTTCGTTTCGCTGGACGCGCGCCGTTCCAAAGCGTAGGCCGGCGGCTTCAATCTTAATGTCTCCATTACAAATGCATGCGTGAAAGGTAATCGCTCAGCCTCATCAAAATCCGGCAAGTGCGATTCCGAAAGTTGTGATGCCTCCGCAGCAATTCGGTCCGCAAAGTTCGGATGCGACGCAAGATAATAGAATGCCCATACTAACGCATTTGCAGTCGTTTCTAAGCCGGCAAAAAAGAATGCCGTCGCCTCATCGCGCACTTCCTTCTCGCATAATTGATCGCCATCTGACGACTTGAGCAAACGGAATTGATCGATGAGAGTTGAAGTAGCTTGGGCGGTGCTGCTTGTGATAGAATGGTCAACTATGTCGTTAAACTTTTTCAAGGCGTTCCTAAATTTTTTGCCTTGCGCAAGTTTTGAGTTCTGAAACGAGCCCCTTAGGACAAAACTTCGGCAGAAGACACCAAACAAAGCCTCATTGATACTGGTCACGGCTTCGCTAGCGGCCTGCGCGCGCTCCGACGACATATCTTCGCCAAACATGATCGTTGTCATGATATCGAGAATAAGGTGGTTGGCCTCTGTCGATATATTAACGACCGAACCTTCTGCATCTCTGTGACTCCATCTTTCAACCAACAAATCAACATTTGAGTTTATGATCGGACGCCATGCCTGAACTGATTTCTTCAAAAATAACGGCTGCAGCAGTTTGCGTTTTCGGCGCCATTCATCGCCATTTTCTAGCGCTAACGAGTCACCAAACGCCGCCTTCATTGAGGATGTGAGAATCCCTTTCGTAAAGTCGGGCTCGCCCCTTGTCAGGACTTCTTTCACGCCGTCTGGCGAAGATACCAAATAAGCGTTTGAAGTCATTATTTTGAATTCAACTGGCCGATCATCTCGCTCGGCAAACCTTCTGAGCGATCCGATAAGATCATTCGCCAAAGCAGGAAGCTGGCCTAGGAATGGCCAGCCCTTTATAAAATATGGCCTGTCTCTTTCTGATGACGACCTAGCATTTTCGCTGGTACGCTTCACCTAGACACTCCAATTCGAGCAATAATCTTTCGACCTTCAAGGGGAATATCATCCGTTGGGAAAATCAGATTTGGACTGGGTTCGAGAGCGCGCTTGTCTAACAAATTCGTTGCAGCGACCCGCACAAAGAGACCTGTAATTTGCCGTGGTCTATATTCCAATGACAGATTGGCGAGCGCATATCCGTTTATTGGCGGACGGATGTCGGATGCTGCACGAGAGCGATTTCCGACATACTTGACGCCAATCAATCCTGACCATTCAGGCGTCATCATCCAGCGTCCTTCAGCATATAACAGGTGTTGCGGGACGCCGCTAACCCGTTGGCCTGAATCGCGAAGCTCTGCGCTTTGGTAAGCGTAGCTCGTCCTCACACTCACATTATCACTGACCTCCAAACGCCCATCGAGCTCAACTCCGGCCCCTCGCGTGCCGCCCGTGTTTTCAAATGTCGGTATCCCAGTCATCGGAGAGGGGACGACTTCAATTAAATCATTGGTCCAATAGGCATAACCTGTAATTGATGTTTCGAACGCTTCTGACCATCGCTTTTCCAGAACGATTTCCGCCGTATCTATCATTTCTGGCTCTAAGTCCTGATTGCCTCTTGCGACCTGTCCTGATCCTTCTGTCTCCTCCAAGAACGTAGGCGCTCGGAATGCGCTTCCGTAAAGCGCCTTGACGGTAAGTGTTGGCTTTGCGTTCCAAACCACTGATGCGCGTGGATTGATCGTCAAGCCGAAATTGGAGAAATGATCGAACCGGACGCCAAGCGTCACAGTCCAGTCCGGGGCCACTGACCATTCATCTTGCAAGAGTCCGAATACATTCGTTCGCGAATCGGCAAAGGCGTTCGGAAGGACGCCCAGTTCGTCCGTTGTAAGAAATCCGGGCGCAGGCAATAACACACCGCCGGGACCTTGAAGAAAGTTGCGGCGATCCACAATATTCGTGGCTTCTTGATATGTAACACCGAAACCTGCCTTTAGCTTGTGAGCATTTCCTGGCGCATACAGAATTTCGGCGCGCCCGCGATATTCCGTGAGGTCGAAATCGATTTGGTTCAAAACGCCCTCCGGAAAAAAGCCGAATGCGCCCGGCGGGTTCGATTGAAATAATGCTTTGAAATCTTCTCTGAAGAAGCTCGCCGTCGCCATCATCTCCAAATTCTCGGTGAGGGCTGTTTCGAACGTTAGATCAGAAGAAAATAGATGAAGATCTCTTTCGCCGACAGGATCGAGCGCAAATGCGACACCAGCTCCATTTTGGGCGTCTATGATGCCCTGATATGCGGCGCGCCAGGTGAAGCTGTCTCCAATGCGAAAATCGCTTCGCGCATTGATATCGGTTCTACCGAGCCTAATGCCGCCAGGCGCTAATGACGCGCTCGTGCTAAACAGTTGGTCGAGGAAAGTCTGCACGTCGGCCTGCACAATTGGATCGTCGCCACTCGTCGTTTGCACTTCTAATGAAAGCGCCGCTTCAAAGCCATCTCGAATTATTCCGCTTTGAATCCAGCCGCCATAGGTACTGAAACTTCCGCCCAATGCGCCGACCGAGAAAGGTCCGATTTCCTGAGCAGTCTTCGTAATAATATTTATCGTGCCGGCAAAAGCATCCGCGCCATATAGCGCTGAGCCTGGGCCCCGTACGATTTCAATGCGGGAGATATTTTGAACTGGTAAAGTCCAACCGAGCGGCCTGCCGCCCTGCACGGCGTCGCCAATGGGGGCGCCATTGATCATAACCAAAACGTGTGGATTTACTTCCGACGCTATGGATCGAATTACATATATGCTGTCATGCGCCCGGTTTTTTGATATATGCAAGCCGGTGACGGTAGCGAGCACTTCTTCGATTCTGGTCGCGCCGAGCGCTTCAATGTCCTTCGCTGTAATTACTGTCGCAACGGCTGGCGCTTCGGAGATCGGCTGCTCGTAACCGACCGCCAAACTAAACATTTGATCCCCGCCAAGAGATTGGACCAAATCATTTTCCTGTGCGAACACCTGTCCAGGCAGAAAAGCCATGAACGCTGCCGAAATTGCTCTCTTTGAGTTATTTATCTTGTACGTCATTTAACACCTCCACCCATTCATCGTCGGTTAAATCCTGCGGCGCGCCGGCAAGCATGGCGTCCAGCTGCATCGCGGCGCCGGACGTATTTCCCTGACGCAAGCTGATTGATGCGGCGGTCGCGCGATGTGCGTTCTCACGCGCGGCTGCGCGCATTTCATCGATTTCCCGGTCGGCGCGCGCCAGCGCCATTTCTTGAAACAGGCTTCGACAGAGCGCGCGAAGCACATTGATGTCGAATGGTTTCTCGACGAACTCATTGGCGCCGAGCAGCATCAGATTTGAATGGCGGCTTTGCGAAGCGTGCGCGGTGACAATGATGACCGGCTGTTTGGGATTGACAACGAGAATTTCCTTGAGCACTTCCTCTCCGGGCAACGCCGGCAACATGAGATCAAGCAGGACGAGATCGTGGCGTTTTTCTTTCCATACAGAGAGACCGTCCGCGCCGTTGACGGCGATTTCGACCTTGTAGTCGGCATCAAGCGCGCGCCGTGCGGTTTCGGCGGCGTCCGGGTCGTCTTCAATGATCAAGACGCTGGACCGCCGCCGCTGATCGATCGCCGCCTGAACGATGCGAGGAATCGCATCGGGTTCGGCCAGCGAAGCCGTTGCAGCGTTCAGGCTTTTCGCGATGGCGTCGAACCCGGCGCTTGGTGCGCCTCGATGAAGAACCACAATCGGCAGAGCGGGAGCGCAGAAGCGCCCTGAGCGGATGATCTTGGCGAGACGCCAGCAGTCGCAATCCTCCAGCTGATCCTGAATAATTGCGCAATGGAATGGCCTGCGGCGCAGCCGGTCGATAAGTGCGCGCCCGGTCTCGCAATAAATCGTCTTGAATCGCTCCCCCCAAAACGCCGCGGAGGCAGGCGCGGCGAGCGGCCTTAAAATGTCGGAGGCGACAATAATCGCCTGCTTTGTATCCTTTAATGGTGCAGGAACCATGCTACCCCCTGCCCGAAACAAGACTGTGGAAATTTTTGTAAAGACAAGCGCTTTGATCAAGTATTCTGATGCAGAACTTCAAATCGAGGCGCGCCGCTTTCCTGTTAAACTTGTGTTTTTTGCACTGGCGAATAGATGACATTTCTGTGATCGGCATGACTGTCTCCTAGCGGCCCAGCCCGCTGCGCGTTCGTCCGAAATTCCAGTTGACGCGCCCGCGCTCCATGACGCCCTCGATGAGCCGGCCCCTGCGCGCCTCCATGACCGGCCGCCACGGGACCAGCGTAAATTCCTTCGATTTTTCGAGCACCGCGAAACGTCCGGCGGAAAGATCGAGCCGCTCTGTGAAGCGGCCCTTGATGGTCTCTCCATCTTCGGTTGGAACAAATGTCTTGCCGAGTCTGTGCCCTAGCGTTTCAGCGTGCGCATTCATGGCGGCGGCGCCCCGCGCCGCGAGCTTGTCCTGATCGATGGAGAAGCCGTTTTCTTTTTCCTGCGCCAGACCTTGCGCAAGAAGCCAGTTGCGGCGCGTTGCAAGCGCCTTCTGAACTGCACTGCCAAACCCAAGCGCGCCGTGAGTGTCTTCGCCCTTCTCTATGGCGTCATCAAGAAAGGTCCGTGTGGGCGCCGTCGTCAGCGCATCAAGCCTGACCCATGACAATGTCCGCATTCGCGCCGACGCCTTCGCCGCTTCAAACTGCGCTGTACGTTCAAGAAAGTCGCCCGGAATGCGCCATGTCCCATCGGCCAGGCGCCCGCCGATGCCGGCCCGGCGCAACGCTTCGAGGCGGCGCTTATGCGCAAGCCGGTATTCGGGGCTGGCGGAAGGATCGCAGCGCGCGTGCAAGGCGTCTGAATACATCCCGTCATGACGCGCGGCGATTTCAGCGATGGTGCGGTCGGATTTGCGCGGCGCCGCTGAAGCCAGCGAGGCTTCGACAATCGCGCCTTCCGGCGGCGCCGTTCCGGGGGCGCCGTCAAAGGTTACATGCCACTGATTTCCATCGGCGCCGTCGAGCGCCAGAAAGCGCTTGTCATGCGCGTCGTCTGCAGCGCCTTCGCCGACCACGCGTCCGACTAGGCGGGGCGGCGATCCCGCAGCTCCGAGCTCGCGCAATTTCGCGGGCTCGAATTGCAGCCCCATGGCCGCGCCCATAGAGCGGATGATGTCGCCGCGACGGCCCGCTTCCCGCAGCGTTTCTTCGAGGCCCGGCGCGAGCCGCCAGCCATCCTTTTCGCGCGCAGCGAGGCGCATCTTTTCGAGGGTTCGGAGCCGCGCCAAAAGCAGCTTCGTTTGAAAGCGCTCATAAGCTGTCCGCCCATGCGACGGGGCGACCACGCCGTCTATGGCCGCTGCACAAAGTTTGCGGTCGAGCGACGTGAAGCGCTCCTTGTCGATTTCCGCGTGGCGACTGCGGGCGATGGCGAGATCGCGTCGCGGCCCCAATTCGAGCGTCGCAATTTCCTCGGCGCGCTTACGAAAACCGTGGGTGATATAATCCCGCGCGATGACGAGATCGCGGCCCTGATCGTCGCGCCCGCGCAGCACGATATGCACATGCGGGTGGTCGGTGTCGTGATGGTTGACCGCAACCCAGTCGAGGCGCGTGCCAAGATCGCGCTCCGCCGCCGCCATGACGGCGCGCGTGTAGCCGTTGAGATCGTCGAGTTCGCCACCGTCTTCCGGCGACAGGATGATCCGGAATTGATGGCGGTCGCCGCGCCCTTCCTCCAGAAACGCCTTGCCGTCCGCTGCGTCGCGATCCGGACCGTAGAGCTTGCCGGGCGCGCCATCTTTCTCGGCGCCGTCGCGCTGGATATAGCGCAAATGCGCGCGCGCCTTACCGAGGCCGTTGGCGCCGAGGCGGACCGAACGGATCTTCACGGCGGCGCGCCGCATGTGATGGCGAGCAAACGCCCGCCCGTTCGCAATGAACGCCGCGCCGAGCCCGGCGCCGCGGCCGATCTGGGCGCCCACAAAACGTCTCGAACCGCGCCGTGCGAAGACGCCGGGCCGCGCCTTTTCCATGCTTGCGTAAAGACGCGCCAGATAGCGCTTGGAGGCCTTGCCGCCCTGGGCGCGAATGCGCCCCAAGCGTGGTTGGAAATCGCTGTCAGCGCGCATACCGCATCCGCCGCATTTTGGCGCCGCCGCTGTCAAGGCGGCGCCACCTAAAAAGATGTGCAGACAAGGGCTTAGCCGCATAGCGGCGTCGCCCGTTTAATCTTGCCCTTCCCGCCTTATTCCGTACCCGTCTCATTTCTTCATTCCATTTCCTGAAATTGGTTCCGCTCGCCGCGCGTCCAGACAGGACGCGCGACGCCGATCACGAAAGCGGTTTTGGTCGCTCCGAAATACCGTCCATCCAGGGACTGAGCGTGATCGTTGAGAAGAAAGATTTCATCGGCTTCGAGGGTCTTGCAGCCGCTCCAGACCGGCAGTGTGCGGCCTTCGGAATCGCGAAGCAGCGCATGGGCGACAACAGCGCCGTCAATTGAAATAGTGTCTTCGTTACGGCAAATACGGGCGCCGGAACGCGCCGCAACACGCTTCAAAAGCGGCGTCGCCGGCGGCAGATAACCGCGTTCGTCGATCAGCGCCTGAATGCGTGGCGTCGGCGCTACGATGACAAAATCGCCGCGCTCAAGCCTCTCTTGCAATACCGAATAAAGCCCAATGGGCGCGCTGGCGCTGGCGTTCCAGACGAGGCGCGGCGCAAATTCGGCGGCGCTTGCAACGCCGAGCGCAGCAACCGCCACGGCGCCAATAATGAGAGGTTTCTTGCGGCCCCTCTTCATGATTGCCCAGCCGCTCTGTCGCGATCCGGCGACCCGGCGCCGCCGGTCGACGTATATTTGCGTCCCTGCGACCAGCCGTCGAGATCGGCGCGATGATAGAGAATGCGGTTGCCATGTTTGCGATAGACAGGCCCGCCGCCGTAAATCCGGTAATATTCGAGCGTGCGTTCGCTTAATCTCAAATATTGCGCCGCTTCCGCTGCATAGAGAAACGGGCTTTCGGGGCTCTTTTGCGTCCCGGTCATCATCCATCGCCTTTCCGCGAAGCGTCTTGCTCGCCGCTTTACGGGAGGTCGTGCAACCAATCCCACGAAGGTCACAATGAACGGGCGAAGACCAAGCGCCCAGAGTCGAATTTACGATGACGCAAAATCGACTCGGATGACGCAGAAATGATTCCGGATAATGAAAACCCCCGCGCGGAAGTTCCGCGCGGGGGGGCGTTAATGCAATGGAACCCTCGCGTTAGTTTTGCGGATTCCAGAGAATGGCGAGGACGCGCTCGTCTTCCTGCCCGGCGGCGCGGGCGAGGTTCGCGAAAACGCGTTTCTCGCCAAAGGCCGGATGCGCGAAGGTGAGCGAGACGTAGGGCTTGCCGGAATTTTTCCCGACGCGGTTCCAGCCGCCGCCGATCTCATTGCCGCGCGCGGCGTAGATGCGGAAATCGGGCTGGCGCTCATTGTCCTTCGCCTCGTTGGGAACGATGGTGATCTTGGTATTCAAGGTCATCATCGCCAGCGTGCCTTCAAAGCCGCCATTCTCGCGTTTCGTTACGGTTCCAAGTGATTGAGCCATCTTTTCGTCTCCTTATTGCTTGGCCGGAGAACCATTCCCCGGCCTGACGCGAAACGATGAGAACGGCGCGCCGGACCGCCTGAACCCCCTCTTTCACTTTTGGGGGCCGAAGCGCAGCGGAGGACCGGCGGGGACGGATTTTTTGTTTCGCGATGAAGGCCGAAGGCCGAGGAAAAAATTCGTCAACGCCGGTTTCGGGCGGGCCGGTCGTCGTTCAGTTTCGCGCGATAAAGGCCGGGAATGGTCGTCGTCGCTCAAGCGAAATCGAGAGAGACGAATGGCGTTCTGAGCGCCGGAACTGAAGCGCGCAAATTGAACGCATCGCTGATTGAAGGCGTGGCTTTGATGACCTGAATATCGCACTAATCAGTTCCTAAAATGACGAGGCGAAGCGCGAAATGCGCCCCGCCCCGTGATCGCCTAGCCCGCAAAAAGCGGCGCAATTTTCTCGGCGCGTTTGACCGCGCCGGGCTTTCCGACGTCGCCATAGGACAGCGCCGGAAACTGCAGCCAGCGCGGGCGCCAGTTCTGCGTTTTTTCGCGACCGTTCCGGCCGTCGAGGCAGTCGCGAATGATCGCTTTCTGGGCTTTCGCCGTCGCATCGCTGTTCGCCTTCGCAACGCTGTCGCCTGCAATGTCGGCGAGCATGGCGTTGGTCATGTTTTTGTCGCGCAAAAGCTCAAAAAACGCATCGTCGGGCGTCATCCAGTCGGCGATATCAATAGGCACAACGCGCGCGAGACAGTCCACCGCCTCGTGACCGGCGGCGATGATTTCCGCCGTGACGAAAGTCAGAATACGGGTGATGTCTGTATCCGAAAGCGTCATTATTTTTGCGAAAACGCAAGCCATTCGCCAGCCGTCTTCATTGCCGCCCGTGATAAAGGACGGCTCGTCAAGATCGAGCAATTTGCCGATGTCGGCGCGCTCTTTCTCAAATGCTATTTGCCCTTTCGACGCCGCAACGCTCGCCGCCGTTTCCTCTTTCCGCGTCGCCTGCCGGTCGGGCTGACAACGGATATTCGGCGCGCCTGCGATCAGATGCGCCGCCAGCAAACGCATCGCAATTTGTTGGTGTTTCAAGAGCACGACGCGCGCGGCGGCATGGCGGTGAAGGTCCACATAATTCTCCAAGGGCGCTGAGCATTCGGGTCGCTCAGTGCGCTTTTCTGTTTTCGCCGCGCTCTTTTTCCGCCGGGGCGCGTAGCCCTTGATGAAGGCGACTTCGCCGGAATGGCGCACTTCGACGAACACTTCGCCGCCCTCTTTTTTGGGGAGTTGATCGTACTCCCATGAATGGAAAAACTCTCCGCGCGGCAGGACCGTCACTTTGCTCCAGCCGCTTGAAATCAGCTTTTCGCGCTCGACTTCAATCGCCGCTTCCTGACGCGCCCAGAACTTTTCGGCGTCAGCGAAAACCGACCGCTCGCCGAACAAATCCTCGAAGATATCGCCGTCATAATCTTCTAGGGAAAAGAGCGCGGCGCTGGTTTCGATCTCGCCGCCGCCCAAGAGCCAGCGCTTTAACGCGGGTCCACGTGGAGCCCGCATGTCCTCCGATTTGAACATTTCGAACCATTCGCGCTGCTTAGCAACGCTCGCTAGGGTGAGCGCGGTGATGCTGGCCCCGTCGATGTCGTCGTCGGCATAGGCCTTGCGGATGCCGGGAATGAGGCTCGCCAAGGCGAAGCGGCGCTTCACTGTGAGTTCCGTCAACCCGAATATGCGGGCGATCTCGTCAACGCTCTTGCCTTTGTCGTTGAGATTTTTGAACGCCTCGAATTCCTGCATTTCGTCGGGCTCGAGCCGGGCGGTGTTTTCAAGAATCGAGGCCTCCACGGCGGCGGCGTCATCGCCCTCGGCCAACACCCGGCAGGGCAATTCGCGCGCCTCGCCGGTTTCCTTTTCGATTGTCTTCGAGGCCAGAAATCGCCGCCGTCCGGCGACGATTTCGAAGTGGTCTGGCTCGCCATTGGGACGCACGAGCAGCGGCACCAATACGCCGCGTTCGCGGATCGACGGCAATATATCGTCGAGATATGGCTTTTTGCGCGACGCTCTCATATTGAGCGCTGAGACCGCCAATCGGTCGAGCGGGATTGTTTGCAGTTCCATCTTTCATTCTCCTGTTGCTGATGGTTTGGATTGAGACGCCGCTTCGCGGTCGAGACGGCGCAATTCATCGATAAGGTCGATCTGGCAGCGGAATTCCAAATCGAAGAGTCCCATGTCGCAGCTTTTTTGCGCGGCGCGGGGCGCCAAGGGCGCCGCCGCCAACACGCCAAGCCGGTCGCGCAACGTGATCGGCGCGACGCCGCACATCAGCGATTGCGTTCCGGCACCCGTTTCTTCTGCTTCCGGCTTTTCGTCGCGCGCGCTCATGCCGCGCGCTCCATCGCAGATGCGTCAGCGTCCGGCGCCGGATTCTCAAAGGCGAGAATAAACTCCGCCGCTTTGGAGGCGAGCGACGCCGCGTTGAAAATTGCGCGGTTGTCTTCCTTCAAGACCTCAAGCCATGCACCCAGATAATCCGCATGGCGCACGGTCGGCGTGATGGATAGCGACGCGCAGATAAACGCGCTCGCCATTTCGGCGACCAGTTCCTCGCGGGCATAAGCGTGGCTTCCGTAGCGGCCCTTGAATTCACGGTTCAGGCGCGAGGCGTGGCCGGTCCAGTGGCCAAGCTCGTGAAAGCATGTGCGATAATAGTTGATCTGCTCGAAGAACGCCGGTTGCGGCGGAACGCGAATAAAGTCTTGGCTCGGTACATAAAACGCCCTGTCGCCGCCGATCCGAAAATCGGCGCCGGTCGCCTTGATAAGATTTTCCGCGCGCGGGATCGCATCGCATTCCGGCAGTGGCTTGGCGCCCGCCGTCAGTTCTTCGGCCAAGCCCTCGCATTGCGCGGCGTTAAAGACCGTATAGCGTTTGAGGAATGGCACGAATGACGCCTCGTCGCCGTCTTTCGCCGCTCGCTCCTGCTCGTCCCTCGGGATAAATTTGTCGGCGTAAACGACCATGGCGCCGCGCTCGCCTTTCATGACAGAACCGCCCAAGGCTTTCGCCTGTTTGAAAGTCAGCCATGTCTGGTCAGAAAAGCCGTTATCGATGGCGGCGCCCCAGAGCAACAGAATATTGATCCCGGAATAGGCGCGGCCTGTCTGGGCATTTTTCGGCAGGCCTGCAGCGATGGTTGCGGGTTCACCGCGCGCGGCCCAAGGCTGCGCCCATGGAAAGCGCCCGGCCTCAAGTTCCCGAACGATCTTCGCCGTTACCTCGTCATAAATGTTAGTGCGCGGCTCGCCATTCTTGCCGCGGCGTCGTTTGCGCGCTCGTTTGTTTTGCTGAGCGTTTTGCGACTCGCCATGCCGGACGCCATTGACGTCCGCTTCTGCGGCCTCTCCGCTTGCTTTAATGTTTGTCTGTTTTTCCATCGCTCGCCGCTCCTTTCCGGACTTCGCCCCGCCGCAAATTTCCCCAGACGGCGGGGGCGGCGGAAACGGGGCGCGGAGAAGCGCCGGGTTTTAAGGACGGGCCGCAATGGTTTTGGTAGGAGAAGGAAAACGACTTAGACGGATCAAAATCCAAAACGGTTGCGGACCGGCCGCCCGGCGCTACCCGCCCCCGTCTTCCGTTCCGCCGCCCCCGACCGTCCCAGGGGAATTCGTAAAAGTCGCGGGGGCCTGCCCCCGCGTCCGTATCCCGACCAACGGTCGGGCAAGCGGCAGGGATCGTCACCCGAAGGGCGAAGACGGCGAATTCATTTTTTGAATTTGTCGTCTTCGGGCCGCCGATCACCCTTTGATCGGCGCGCCTAGAGCCCGGCACCGCCAGGCGGCCGCCCGCGGCAAGCAACTTTACTAAAATGGTGATTTATTGGTTATTAACCCCTGAAAAGGCATGTTGTCAAACCAAAGCCTTGCCAGAACTTTGAAAATACTATATTTTATTGGCTATGACCCAACAACGTCAGGAACGGTTAAAGCCCCTACTCGACGACTTGCCGCCCGGCTATGTCGCCGACGCCGCATGGCTGACGGCTCGCGGAATCGACCGCAAATCGATCCTGCAATATGAGCAACGCGGCTGGCTCGAAAAGCTCGCCCGCGGCGTTTACCGCCGGCCTGACACGAACCGCGATGTCAGCGCCGCCGACGACTGGCGCCGCCTCGTCCTCTCTCTGCAGCGGGTTATGGGCTACGACGTTCATGTGGGCGGGCGCACCGCCCTGTCGCTGCACGGCTTTGAGCACTATCTGCGCCTCGGCGCCGAGGCGCCGCGCGTCTATCTTTATGGCGATGTCCCGTCATGGCTTGCGCGGCTGCCGGGTGCGGACCGGTTCGAAACGAGAACCCTTAGCCTGTTCAGCGGATCAAAAACCGGCGTCGATGGCGTAGACGACAAAAAGCAATCATCCCCGAAGCAACGACGATTGAACGATCTCGTCGTCTCAACGCCCGAACGGGCGATCCTCGAAATGCTGAATGAACTGCCGGTCCATGAAAGCTTTCACAATGTCGATGCAATATTCGAAGGTCTCGCCAATCTTCGCCCGCGGCTTCTCGAAGCCCTGCTCCAGGAATGCCGCAGCGTGAAAGTCAAACGGCTGTTCTTCGTCTACGCCGACCAGCACGATCACGCCTGGCGAAAATATCTGAACCCGGACGATTTCGATCTCGGATCGGGTCCGCGCGCGCTTGTTGAAGGCGGCCGCCTGCATCCGCGCTACGCCATCACGATCCCGCCCGATCTGATAGACGACGCGCAAAACGAGAGACCCGACGATGGCCCGTGAGACCTATCTGGCGCAGGTGCGGCTCTTGGTGCGGCTGTTGCCGCTCCTCGCTGACGAACCCGACTTTGCACTCAAAGGCGGCACGGCGATCAATCTCTTTTATCGCGACATGCCGCGGCTGTCGGTAGATATCGACCTCGCCTATCTCCCTATCGCCGAACGCGCGCCGTCGTTGGAAGCGATTGACGAGGCGTTCGATCGCCTCACAGCGCGCATCAACGCTCTGCCCGGTGCAAAGGCTGGGCGCATCGCCGGCGGCGGCGGCGAGACGCGCATCCTTGCGGATGCTGGCCGCGTTACAGTCAAGATCGAGACCTCGCCCGTCATGCGCGGCGTGATCGGCAAAACGCGCCTCATGCGTGCGGCGCCTGCGGTCGAAGACAGATATGGATTCGTGGAAACGAAGGTAGTCTCGTTCGATGATCTTTACGCCAGCAAATTACACGCCGCGCTAGACCGCCAGCACCCGCGCGATCTCTTCGACATAAAACTCCTCTACGAAAACGAAGGCCTCACCGACGAACTCTTCGGCGCGTTTCTAATTTACATCGCCTGTTCGAGCCGTCCCACCCATGAATTGCTGGCGCCGAACGAAAAGGATATCGCGGCCGAATTCGAGAAGGAACTCGTCGGGATGACGGCGGCGCCCGTTGCACTCGAAGAATTGACCGGCGCGCGATCGCAGCTGATTGCCGACGTTAGGTCGCGCATTAAGGGACCAGCGGCGGAATTCCTGATGACGCTGCAGGCGGGCGAACCTGATTTCTCACTCATCGGTCTGCCGCAGGCCGCCGCCCTGCCGGCGATCAAATGGAAAATTCTGAACTTAAAAAAGTTGATGGCAGAAAACCCGGACAAGCACCGTGTGCAGCGAGAGCAATTATCCGCAATTCTCCATACCGCCGAATTATGAGCAGCACATAATCAAGGAAATTCCGGCCGAAATTTTGCCCGGTGTGCATCCGGCGATGGAGACTTCAGAAACATCCTCAAAGCAGACTTCCAAATGCATTTGCGCTGGTTCGGCGCCGTTTTTCGTCGATCAGCGATCATGCTAGAATTTTGCCGATAGCGAAAGCGCGCCGAACTCATGCCGCGTGTCCTGTGTTGCAAACTCCTTCGTCCGCCAAACATAAGTATAGGCGATCTGGAACGATTTGATTTGGATCACGGCGCCGGCCTGGACGTCGGCGACGAGATGGCGTTTTTCGACCGAAAGACTTGCGCGCCAGGTATTCCCGTCAAGAAAAATATTGCGCGCGACCGCACGCCCTTCCGCGCCGGCGAACAGGTACCACGATGCGGCGTCGACGCCGCGATAATATCCGGCGCCTGCAAGGCTGGGCCGAATGCGCGGCGGCCAGTAGTTTCCTTCAAGATTTTGGCCGACGTGAAATGTCAGGCCGGTCTTGCCTTGCGTCAACACATTGCCGACGGAGATGCCCGCATTGGGCGATGCATCGATTCCGACGCCGGGGCGAGATACGCGAAAAAAACGGCCGCCAGCGCCGTTCATAGGACAGAATTAAACCGGGCTCGTTGCAGAGCTGGTTGTCCCATCCGTTGACCCTGTCGCCCTTGATAAGTCGATGGAAATTGTACTGCACGTTGTCGCCGAGCACGGCAGGCCCGATTACACCGGCCAAAACGGTGAGCATGTCGAACATATCATTGTCGCGTTCAACCAGCACGGAATATTCCCCGTAGAGCCAAACGGCGTATGTATGCTGATCAGGAAGCGGTTCAATCGCCTCTGTATCTTGCGGGGTAAAATGCTGTGACTGAGAGCGAAGCCAATTCGCGTAACGTCAGCCGGCGACGCCCGCAAAAACCGTCTCGCGATTTCTTTACCGCGCCCCGGCGTCGACAGATAACCAAACCGCACGCCGTTTGTGTGGTTGCTATCAGTCGAACCGAAATAGTCATTCTCAAGAAGCACGCTCCATGTCGCTTTTTCTTCCGCAAAGGTGCATGGAGCCCATAGCGCTGCAATGAAAATGGCGAGTAATGGAATCTTCATCGGGCCAGCGCTCGACCCATCGCCTCTCGCCAGAAATGCAAGAACTATTCTTCATTGAGTTCTCCCATTACGCTTCATTCAATCTCTTGGCCCCCGCCAGCACGGTCGTCAATCCGGGACGTCAAGATACCAATGGCGGCCGTCAACGGCGGTGCAAAATGGAGCCACGCGGCAAAAGCGGAACAGACATAATCATTTTGAAGATTAAGTTAGGCAACATGCACTCTTGTTTGACACGCGTCGTGGCAAGCACAAAAATAAAGAACGCAGAGATTACAGAATTCGGCTCACTACGTCAGATTTGATCTAATGTCTTCCTTTTCTATACGCTCGTAGCAATCTCCGAATACGCGCTCATAGCCATTCTTTGCCTGCTGCCGCTAGCGAGTGCGGCTGGCGCTTTCATGATCGCGAGCGGTGGGCCGGACTTTGCACGGCTCGGGAAAAGGCAACCGGCATGACGCAATTTGCGAACTTGCCGCTTCGCCAGTGGTTCCGGTTTGATGTCGAGGAAACCGAAAACGGCGCCCTTTATTCAACTTCACCGGATGACGCTCACTTCGGCAATCCGCTGATCAAAGCGCTCCGTGGCGGGGTTGTGTCAACTTTTCTGGAACTTGCCGCGCTGCATGAATTGCGGCGCGCCCTTGGTTTCGATCCAGCTGGCGAGGCGATCAACATTAATGTGGAATATCTGAAATCCGTCAGGCTTTCGCCACTCTTCGCCAGAGCGCACATTGCAAAAGCCGGGCTGCGGCGGCTTCAAGGGAAAGCCTCATTGAGGTCGACCGGAAAATCTGGATGCTGACTGTAAGTCCACAGCGGTTCTGGCATTGTCTTCAATCACCACCCAGGCGCTCTCTGCAATCAGTTGTTTCGTCGCAACCCACGAACCGCCGACGCAAGCGACGTTGGGAAGCGCGAGATAGTCCAGCGCACGGGCGGCGCTGACGCCGCCTGTCGGGCAAAACCTGACGTCAGGCAATGGTCCCGCGAGGGCCTTGAGATAGGAAACCCCGCCCGCCAGCTCAGCCGGAAAAAATTTCTGCGCTTTAAATCCCGCCTCAAATGCGGCGATTGATTCAGATGCGGTCGCAACACCGGGCATCGACGGCGCGCCGGATGCCGCCAGCTCACCAAGAAGGGTCTCGCTTGCGCCAGGGCTGACCAGGAACGCCGCGCCGGCGTCTATCGCTGCAACGACATCGCTAGGTTTACAGATCGTCCCGACGCCAACGATCAACTCGGGCGCCGCGGATCGCATTGCGGCGACCACCTCTAGGGCACAGGGCGTTCGCAGGGTCACCTCAACGACCTGCATGCCGCCTCGGGCAAGCGCTTTGGCCAGCGGCGTCGCCTTTTCAAGGGAGGAAACTTCGAGAACCGGGATGATCTTCGCAACGTCGAGAATGTCGTCGATATTCAATTGTCTGTCTCCATAGACGCCGCCGCGCCGAATAGCGCCGCGTTTTCTGTGATGATCAATTGCACAGGAACGGCGCCGACGTAATCGGACATCCGCCCCTTGTCCTTGAAACACCGGAGAAAATCGCTGTTAAGAAAAACTTCCTTCATTTTTGGTAGGATGCCGCCGCCCAGAACAACGCCGCCGCGCGCGCCCGTCGCCAGTACGGCGTCGCCCGCGACCCGGCCTAAAATGGCGCAGAACATCTCTACCGCTTTCACAGCGATCATATGTCCACCCGTGGTCGCGGCGCTGGTGATTTCGTGCGCCTGCATGAAATCGCAACCAGCTCCCTCGATTGCGCAAAGAGCGCGATGGATCCGGACAAGTCCGCCACCAGACAATAGCCGCTCGACCGACACGCGCGGATGGTCCCGGCTGATCAGGTTCCTGATTTCGATTTCGTCTTGCGTATACGGCGCAAAAGCAACGTGACCGCCTTCAGTGGCGATGACCTTGCGACCCCAGCTTGTTGGCGCAATCAGCGCCTGGCCGAGACCTGTGCCGGGGCCGATGACAAGCTGCGGCGCATCTGTCATAGGTGAACCGTCCTTGACCTTGAGAACGCTGTCGCCGGGAAGATGCGCGAAGCCTGCCGCCAGAGCGAAAAAATCGTTGACGATGCGCAACTGCTCGATACCCAAAGGCCGCGCGATCTCGGGCCCGCACAACGTCCAGTGCGAATTGGTGAAATCAACTTTACCATCGACGACCGGGCCAGCGGCTGCAAAGCACGCGCGCTTCGGTTTTGCTGCAACGGTGTCGAGATAGGCGGTGGCCGCATCAAGTACGTTTTCGAAGTCCATAGCGCGATAAACCATCGCATCGCGAACCGCGTACTTCTCGCCGATCTCAACCGCAATGGCGAAACGGGCATTCGTTCCCCCGATATCGGCAACCAAAAAGGGGTCAGCCACGATCCGCATCCAGATTAACAGTCATCGCGCCTGTCTCCGCGGGACCAACCAACGCCCGAAATCCGGCGAAGAGTTCACGGCCGGTTCCCCAGTGGTCCGGATCGAGCTTGTGCGCCAACATCTGGCGGCCATTAAGATCGGCATCGGTTGTGAGGACGCCGGCCTGCGCATCGAGGCGAATCATGTCGCCGTCGCGAAGTTTTCCGATCGCGCCGCCGTCGACGGCCTCTGGGGTTACATGGATCGCGGCGGCCACCTTTCCGCTGGCCCCTGACATGCGGCCGTCCGTGATCAGAGCCACTTTAAATCCTTTCTCCTGAAGGACAGCGAGAGGCGGCGTCAGGCGGTGAAGCTCCGGCATGCCGTTCGCCTTGGGACCTTGAAATGGAACAACGGCGACGAAATTGCGGTTCAGCTCGCCCGCCCGAAATCGATCGATCAATTCCTGCTGGCTACGAAACACGATCGCCGGCGCGGCAAGGGTTCGCTTTTTCGGCTCAACCGCCGAGACTTTGATTACGGCCCGGCCGAGGTTGCCCTTGAGTATGCGAAGCCCGCCAGTTTTCGAAAATGGATTTTGCGCCGGCCGCAATGTCTCGCCGTCGCCGGACCGGGCGGGCGGGGAGCGCCAGCCGAATGCGCCGTTCTCAAGATGCGGCTCGGCGGCGAAGCGGCGAAGCCCCTTCCCCATGACGGTCGTCACGTCCTCATGCATAAGCCCGGCGTCGAGCAGTTCGCGAATGACGAACCCCAACCCTCCTGCGGCGTGAAAGCGATTCACGTCCGCCATGCCGTTCGGGTAAATGCGCGCCAGCAACGGCGTTACATCGGAAAGCGCGGAAAAATCATCCCAGTCAATGACAATGCCGCACGCCCGCGCCATGGCCACAAGATGAATCGTGTGGTTGGTCGACCCCCCAGTGGCGTGGAGGCCGACCATCGCGTTGACGATCGCGCGTTCATCGACGACGTGGCAGAATGGAATATACGTGTTGCCGAGCGCAGTCACGGACGCCGCCTGCAGCGCGGTTTTTCTGACAATGGCTTCGCGCAGAGGCGTTCCAGGATTGACGAAGGCGGATCCAGGGACGTGCAGCCCCATCGCCTCCATCATCATCTGGTTGGAGTTGGCGGTGCCATAAAACGTGCAAGTGCCAGGCGAATGATAACTCTCGCTTTCAGCCCTCAAGAGCGCATCGCGGCCGACCTTTCCTTCGGCGTGCAGTTGTCGCACGCGTGCCTTCTCGTTGTTCTCCAGGCCGGACGTCATCGGCCCGGCCGGTAGGAACAAAATGGGAAGATGACCGAAACGCGCGCCTCCAATAAACATGCCCGGCACTATCTTGTCGCAGACGCCCAACATGAGCGCGCCGTCAAACACATTGTGCGAAAGCGAGACCGCTGTAGCCATGGCGATTACGTCGCGGGAAAACAGCGACAAGTCCATGCCGGGCTGTCCCTGCGTAACGCCGTCGCACATGGCTGGCACGCCGCCGGCGATCTGCCCCGTGGCGCCGATTTCGCCAAGCGCCGCCTTAATGACGTCGGGATATGCGCCGAGCGGCTGATGCGCGGACAGCATGTCGTTATGGGCCGTGACGATGCCTATATTTGGGCAGACGCCCTCGGCGAGGCGTTTCTTGGCGACGGCATCGCACGCCGCCGCCGCATGCGCCAGGTTTCCGCATGATAAATGAGATCTGTGGGGTCCTTTCGAGGCGGCGACGCGCATCAGTTTCAAATAGGCGTTGCGCGTCTTTTCGCTGCGTTCGCAGATGCGATCGGTAACGCGCGTTACAACGTGATTCAGCTTCACCACAGCTTTTTCCTCATGGCGCCCAGCAGACTAAAAGGTCGGGCCGCGCCCGCAAAATGGCTCGGACCGGCATGTCCTCAACCGGACCGTCCGCCATCGCCGCCTCGAAAGCAGCGCGTTTTTCCCCGCCTGCTATAGTCAAGATCACGAGCGGCGCTTTGGCGATCGCGGAAAGCGACATCGTGATGCGCTCGACTTCGTCGCCGGTCGCTTCGCTTCGGCGCGCCGTCACGGCGCATACGGGTTTATCGCTCCGGAGCGCATTCGCAAGGCCCTGTGCCTGGGGAAACCATGAGGCCGTATGCCCGTCCTCGCCCATGCCGAGCACCACTACATTGAATGCAGGTCGATCCCCGGCTGCACAGATCCTGCCAGCGGCCTTTTCAGCCGACACGCCGTCTTGATAGAGCCCACTGATCCGCGCACAGGTCGCGGCAGCGAACGCATTGCGCACAAAGGTCTCGTTGGAACGGGGATGATCCGGCGGGACCCAGCGCTCATCGATTAACGCAACCGCAATGCGCCCCCAGGGTAGGTCCCGCTCGGCCAGCGCCTCGTAAAGCGGTTTCGGCGTCGTCCCCCCGGAAACGGCGATCGCCGCGCTACCGTTAAGGCGCGCCCCACGGTCAAGCTCCGTTGCGATCAGGGCACTGATCCGCATTGCAAGCGCTTCGCGTGATGTGAATGCGGTCATCGCCGGCTCAAGCGCCATTGAACCACTCCCGTCCTTCGCGATCGAGCATCATGGCGGCCTGCGCCGGCCCTTCCGTGCCCGCAGCGTAATTGTAGACAGGCGTGTCATCCTGTGCCCATGCGTCGCGGATTCCATCGACCCAACGCCACGCGGCCTCAACCTCGTCGCGGCGCATGAACAGACCGAGATCACCGCGCACCACAGCCATCAGGAGCCGCTCATAGGCGTCAGGATAGCGAGCCTCAAACTGTTCCGCGTAAGAAAGATTCAGAGGCACATAGCGAAGCCGCATACCGCCGGGGCCGGGATCTTTTGTCACGAGGAGCAATTTGACGCCTTCATCCGGCTGGAGCCTGATCACCATTCGCGTCGGTGGCAGAGGCTCGTCATCAACCAGGGCGTGCGCAATATCCTTAAACTGAATAATGATCTCGGAATAACGAGACGCCATCCGCTTTCCCGTGCGCAAATAGAACGGGACGCCTTTCCAGCGCCAGTTATCGACATTAGCCCTAATCGCGACAAACGTTTCGGTATCGGACGGGCCCCCAAGCTCTTCACAGTAACCGGCAGCCACTTCGCCGTCGATAGCGCCCTTACCGTACTGGCCTCTGACCGTAGACGAACGCACATTCACGCGCGAAATCGGGCGCAGGGCGCGCAATACCTTTATCTTTTCATCGCGTAGCGTATCGGAATCAAGATCAAGCGGCGGCTCCATCGCCACAAGACACAGCAATTGCAGCAGGTGGTTCTGCACCATGTCGCGTAGCGCGCCAGCGGCGTCATAATAGCTGGCCCGTCCGCCGGCTCCAATTGTTTCCGCGACGGTAATTTCCACGTGGTCGATAGCGTTGGCATTCCACACCGGTTCAAATAACGAGTTCATGAACCGCAAAACGATCAGATTCTGGACGGTCTCCTTTCCGAGATAATGGTCGATCCGGTAAATTTCGTCTTCGTTGAATACGGCGCCGACCGCGGCGTTAATATCGCGGGCGCTTTGCAAACCCGCGCCGATTGGCTTTTCCAGAACGATACGCGCGCCGGCCTGGTTCAGGCCAGCGGCGGCGATATTGGCGCTGACCGCGCCGTAAAGCGCCGGCGGCAGCGCAAGATAAAAAATGCGTTGTTTGTCGCCGGCGCCCTTCAGCGCGTTGCGTACGTATGACCAATCGGCTTCGGCATGCGCCGCATCAAGTCCGCAATAGCGGAGGTTGTTCGTAAAGGCGCCCCACTCCGCCTCGTCAACTCTCTCGCTTGGATGAAATTCCCGAAAGCTCCCAAGCGCCAGCTTGCTAAAGCCAACGCAATCCATTTCGGCGCGCGATACGCCGACAATCCTCGAAGTCTTCGATATCTGTCCGTCGCGCCACCGATGAAACAATGATGGAATCAGTTTTCGAAGCGCAAGATCGCCCGTAGCCCCGAACACTATTATATCAAATTCAGGTACTGGAACTAATGCCGACCTTGCTGAGAAATGACCACCCATCGTCCCGTTCACAGCCGCTTCACCGTACGAAATCCCACATGCGAGGTCGCTAGATAAGCGTCCTGCGGCTGGCGCGATTGCGGACGGTAACGGAAACAGAAATTCTTTGCGCAAAGATAAGAGCCGCCCTTTATGACATTGACGGGTATCCCAGGTTGCTCCGGTGCGTATCCTTGAGGAAATTCATCCCGTAACCCATCCGCTGCGTGGCGTGGATAATAGGGACTGGCAGTCAACTCCCAGACATTGCCGACCATATCGTAAAGGCCGTGCTTGTTCGCCTTGAAACAGCCCACGGGCGCGAGTCCCGTAAAACCATCCTCGCCGCTGTTGATAAACGGAAACATACCCTGCCAGTAATTGGCCGAAGGCGCGGCGGGGTTGGCGCCAGCGTCGCGAGCGGCGGCGTATTCCCATTCCGCCTCCGTTGGCAGCCGACGTCCTTTCCAGTTCGCATAAGCGATCGCGTCCTCGATCGCGATGTGAACGACCGGGTACTGGTCTTTGCCTTCGATCGTGCTGCCTGGCCCGTACGGATGGCGCCAGTCTGCGCCCGGCGTAAAGCGCCACCAAGCGGAAGGCGTCATAGCTTCCCGCGCCTCCGGCGGCGAGAAAACCAGCGAACCGGGTTGACGGAGTTCCTCAGGCAATTCAGCCGCAACGGTCGTATCGAGACCGCGTTCAGCACGGGTGACATAGCCGGTTGCATCGACAAATTCACTGAACGCCTGATTGGTCACTTCGGTGCGGTCGATTTCGAAGGCCTCAATGCTGACTTCCCGCACGAGGCCTTCTTCACGGTAAAGCCCTCCTTCCCCAAGCCGCACCGTTCCGGCCGGTATGGCGACGGAACCATCCGCGCCCTCTCTCGGCGCCAAACAGTGGGCATCGGCATCAGGCACCGTAACGACGGCCCTGTCGCAGGCAACAGCCATCAGGCTCGCAAGGGAGATGCAAAATATTTTTAGGGCTCTGATGCTCGGAGACAATTGATCTGTTTCCAAATCAATTTTGACTGTAGCTCGAGTGGAGCAATTTATTAAACCTCCAGCCGACATAAGCATATTCACATTCACTCACCAGTAGAATGCATAAAGGAAAATCAGAGTGGAGGCGACGACAACGGAGCCGAGATTGAATACCGGGCCCGTTCTAAAGGAAATGTCGCCGAGCCGCACCGCTTTCTCCTCACAGTCTGGCTTCTGCATATATGACAGCGCGACACCGACCGCGAGACAGGAGAGAAAAACCAGGCCGACGCGATCAATAAATGGCATTTCGGGAAGCTGGATCTTGAAGGCAAGCGACAGGGCGAACGATCCTATGACAGCCGCGATCACGCCAAACTCCGTCGCCCGCTTCCAAAACATGCCGAGCACGAAGATGGCGACAATACCGGGTGTGAAGAAACCGGTGTATTCCTGAATAACCTGAAAGACCTGATCAGCGCCGTCGAGCAGCGGCCGCGCCGCGAGGACAGCGATGGCAAGCGCCGAAAAGCTGGTGATGCGGCCGACGCGCACCAGCTCGCGCTCGGATCTGTCTTTACCTAGCAATGGCCGGTAGAGGTCCATCGTAAAGATCGTCGAAATCGAATTCATCATCGAGCCAAGCGAAGACACAATCGCAGCGATCAACGCAGCGAAGATCAACCCGCGAATCCCCGCTGGCACGAGCTTCATCATCTCCGGATATGCTTGGTCCGGCTTTGCCAGATCTGGCGCCAAGGACACGGCGGCGATTCCTGGCACGACAATAATAAAAGGCGTCACTACTTTCAGGAAAGCGGCGAACATAACCCCCTTTTGCGCTTCCGCTACGCTCTTCGCCGCCAGCGCACGCTGGATGATATATTGATTGAAGCCCCAATACGAAAAATGCATGATCCACATCCCGCCCAGGATAACGCCGAGACCGGGCAAATTAGCGTATTGCGGATTATCTTTTGAAAGGATCATGTCGAAGCGTTCAGGAAACTCAGCCACAAGCTCCTGATATCCGCCCCACACGGAACCGTCGCCTACTTGCGTCAGCGTCACATGCGTGATCAGGGCGCCGCCGAGAACGAGCAGCACAACCTGAATGATATCGGTAAGCGCCACCGCTTTCAGTCCTCCATAAAGAGAATACGCTGCGGCGAACATCGCAAGCAGCACCATGCCGAGCATCATTTCGGCACCAGCAAGCGCGTTGATCGCCGTCGCCCCAAGCCACAAAATGGTCGTCAAATTGACGAAAGTATATATGCCGATCCAGAAGACCGACATCACATATTTGACGCCGCTGCCGAAGCGCTGCTCCAGAAACTGCGGCATCGTATAAATGCCGCGCTGTAAAAAGATCGGCAAAAAGTACTTGCCGACAACGATCAGCGTGATGGCGGCGAGCCACTCATAAGAGGCAATCGCCAGACCGATGGCGTAACCCGAACCGGACATGCCGATGATCTGTTCCGCCGAAATATTGGCGGCAATGAGCGACGCCCCGATCGCCCACCACGGCAGCGCCTTGCCCGCAAGGAAATAATCCGCAGTATCCTTCTTGTGACCGGCCGCTTCGCGGCTGACCAGCGTTGCAATTGCGATAAGCGCCAGAGCGTAACCAGCAATAATAACAATATCCAGAAACTCAAGCGCCATAATATGTATCCACAAAAGCCGAACTATCGTTGTTCACAGCAGCCGATTTATTCGCATCACGATCACTGAGGCGGACAATTCCTTTTCTGCACCCCAATACGTCTTCCTTAGTCGCATCTGTCATTGATTGTCGCTACTGTTTCGGCTGACGCTCCGAGCGGCCTCGACCACATCTAGCCTTTGCGCCCACGGATCAGCGCCAGCACTCGCCTCTCCTTCCTGGGTGAACTTCAGCAGGATTTCGCGCGGGTGGAACGTCGGCCAGTTATTCAGGGCAGCGCCATTGGGATCGCCTGTTTTCGCAAAATTCAACAAATATCCATTGGCCAACCGCTGCACCGACAAGTCCTGCGTCGTTGTTTCATCGCCGTAGCGGATGCCGACCGTTCCGAAGAAGTAGGGAATTTCAGACGCGTGTCGAGCGCCATCCCACTTATCGCGAACAGCGTCGGCTACATAATGAAACCTGTATAGATAAACAGCGGCGCCGAAATCGGAATGGCGCCGAGCGACATGCCGGGCCGGCTCGTGCATCACACGATCAGCGCCTACCATATCCACGAGATTTTTCAGGCCCATTTCTCCAGCCGGATCATAAACCGCTCTCGCTTCTTTCGCATACTGACCAAATGTAGCGAACAATAGAGGCTTAGTCGGAGCGGCCGCAAACCCCATATCCGCGCTCGTCGTGCCGATCATCAGCGGTCCGCTAAAGGCGTTTTCGCCACCGATCAGGTCTTCGATCTCTCCGGTGATGATTCCGTCGTCCACGAAAGGCCCGCCGGGAAATTGCGGCGAAAGCGGATCTTGCACAAACAACGTCCGCAGATTCAGATCGCCGAGAACCTTTTCCGCTGTCAATGCGCGCAGTGCTTCCAGCACGGCCTTTCCTTCACTGTTAATTCCCGCCGCGCGCGCGAAATTGACGCCGATTTCCTCCGCCGACGCCACGCCAATCCGACTTTCGCGTATATGGCGACCGCCGAAGCCGCGAATGGTCCTGCCGCCGCCCGACATGACGACAGCGCGTTGGAACAAGCCGCGGGCGGCGGGAGAAACCATCAGATTCAAAACCGAAACGCCGCCCGCAGATTCTCCGATAACTGTCACATTGTCCGGGTCGCCGCCGAATGCAGAGATATTACCTTTCACCCAGTTCAGGGCGGCGATCTGATCCATGAAGCCGTAATTTCCGGAGGGTCCTTTGCCCTCCGCGCTCAGGGCGGGGTGGGCGAAAAATCCGAAACGTCCGAGACGGTAATTAAAGGTCACAAAGATGACATCGCCGCGCGCCATGGCGGCGCCGTCGTAAATATCCTGCGAGGAGCCGCCATTAACGAACCCACCGCCGTGAATCCACACAATGACAGGAAGGTTGGCGCCGACGTCCGTGTCAGCCGGGCGCCAGACATTGAGATATAAGCAGTCTTCGGACGGCTCCGTATTGATAGGAGTGCCGACAATACTTTCGAAAGGGATCTGCATGCAGTCGGAGCGGAAAGCGCGAGCCTCATACGACTGCGACTGCGGCAAATCGGACGGCGGCTGTGGCGGGCGCCATCGCAAATCGCCGACCGGGGGCGCGGCGTAGGGAATCCCCTTGAAGGACTGTGCGCCGTCCTCGACGCTCCCTTCAAGACGGACGGATCCTAGCTCCACGACAGGTGTATTCTTCCCGGCGGCTTCAACATGAGAACATGCCGAAAGAAACGCCGCGGCAACCAGGAATACCGCTCTCAACGCTGGGTCAGCCATGATTCTAATTCGCCTTGTGCTCCTGACGGCAGTCGAGAGTTTCCGCCTGCCGCATTTCAATCCCGTCCCGCGCACTCGCGGCCAGGGCTATTGTCGACGCTCACCCGCAAACGCGCGTCAGCGATCCAAGGCCAACAGCCATGGATCATTGGTATCAACCATGAACTTGTGAAGATCGTTCTTCATCCTGTTCAGAATCTCACGATGACCAGGGTCATCGGCGAGATTGTTCAACTCGTCCGGATCCTCAACAAGGTCATAGAGTTCGAACTCCGGTCGATCAAAAAATTCTTTTTTGGAACGGTTCGCGTAATGATCATCACCACTGTCAAGAAACGCTCTCCATGTTGAAGACTGCTCAAGATCGAGCGCCATCGGGAAATCGAGAGTCGGCTCAAGATTATGTATAAGCTTGTAGCGACCTGTGTGAATCATCCGAACCGGATAATACATGTGAATTTCGTGGAAAGAATGCGATCCGAAAATCGCAGCCCGGTTCATTTTCCCCGATTTCTGAATGTGTTTCTTCAGTGATACGCCGCGCAGCGTTTCACCCTCAGCCGACGCATTTGCATAATCAAGAATTGTAGGCGTGATATCCATCCATGACACGAGAGCATCGCTGACATCGCCGCCGGCTCGTCGGCTCTTCGGGTCGCGAATGATCAATGGCAAATTGATGCCCGGCTCATAGAGGGTCGTCTTGGCGCCAGGGAAAGCGACTCCATTATCGGACAGATAAATGATAATCGTGTTTTCGAGCTTCCCATGTTTCTCCAGGACCGCGCGCAGGGCGCCGACTCCCTGATCGAGCCGCGATACGGATGAATAGTATTGAGCCAGTTCTTCGCGTACCGCCGAAATGTCCGGTAGAAATGCCGGGACTTTCACGTCTTCCGGCCTATATTCGACGTGAGTGATTCCAGGGTAGCCTTCATTGCGATTACCGAAACTGTTCGGCGCGGGATAAGTGTCGAAGGGAAACGCGCGGTGCGGATCATCTGTGGCGAAGTAGAGGAAGAAAGTGCCGTCCGCAGCGATAAAATCTTCCGATAACTCAACCATTTCGACCGGGCTGCGCGCGACGGAGGCCATGTCGTTGGCGGCGCCGTCCGAAAGCGGGCTGTCGAATTTGTAAACCGCGTCCGGCGCAAGATGCACTTTGCCGACCCGCCCGGTTCGATAGCCGCTATCGGCCAGCATGACTGGCAATGATTTTATATCGTCGAACGAACTGAAATGATGTTCCCAGTGCTGCAATCCGTACATGCCGTTTTCGTGATTCTGCTTGCCCGTCAGCAGAACAGATCGGCTCGGACTGCAGCTAGAAACCGTCGCATGAGCATTCGTGAACCGGACGCCTTCAGCGGCGAGCCGATCCAAGTTTGGCGTTTGAACTACATCATTTCCGTATGCGCCGATCGCGTCGAGCCCGTGGTCGTCGGCGACGATCAGGACAATGTTCGGCCGTTCCGCGGCGTAAGCGGATGAGATTGCGAATAGAACAATTGTAAAAAATGTGATTGCGGCTCTCATTTCTACTCCTGTGGCCAGTTCTGAACGCGCTGGGGCCATCCCTTGCGGCTCGGAAGTTTTTTCCAGATCGGCGCTTCGTCGAGGTCCTTGATCAGGATTTTCTGCAGTTCGAGCGCCAGCATCCGCGTCGTCTCGGGCTGAGACTTCGCCAGATCTTTCGTCTGGCCCGGATCTTTGCGGATATCGTAAAGTTTGAAGGTGTCGAACTCCGACGGCATCCGTCGAATGTCTTCCTGATCTTCAGCGGCGATAAAGTGCGTTCGCGCAGTCGAGTCGTCGAAGGACGCGACAAGAACGTAGTCACCGGAACGCAGCGCCGCTTGAGGTTTGTTCCTATAGAAGAACCACGCCATCGGCCGAGGGCGATTTGGCGCCGCCTCACGAAGAAATGGCAGGATGCTGACGCCGTCGCGCGACAACCGTGCGGCGTCCTCAACCGAAAGCATCGCACTTAGTGTGGGCAACAAATCGACCGCGCCGGCGGGAAAGGTGTAGAGGCCATTTGGCACCCCCGGTCCCGCCATAACGAACGGCACCCGAATTCCGCCTTCGTAGACCAGGTTTTTCTCGCCAAGCAACCCGCCGGTTTCCCCCGGCTTGATAGGCCCGTTGTCGGACTGAAAGACGATCACAGTGTTTTCAAGAAGGGATCGTTCGTCGAGCGCGGCGATGACCCGTCCAATAGCCGAGTCGAGATTTTCTATGTTGGCCAGATATTCCGCTTCGACAGGACCGTATCCTTGCTCGGCATATTTTTCGATCAAGTCTTCGGGCGAAGCGATCGGCGAATGGGGCTCGTGAAAAGCAAGATAATAGAAGAACGGCCGATCGGCGTCGCGCTTGTCCAACTGCGCAATAACGTCCGATGCGACAATCTGAGCTGAATAGCCTTCGATCTTGCCGAGCGGTTCGCCGTTGCGAAAAAAATTCGTCGGATTGAGATGGCTTGGAAATGCGTTGTTCGGCGTCCCGAATGTATAGTCGAATCCGTGATCGGCAGGCTGCGGATGCGGATGTGACGCCGTTTTCGGATAAGCCCCGAGATGCCATTTTCCGAAATGCGCGGTTTGGTAACCGGCGGATTTCAACATTTCAGGCATTGTCAGGAATGACTCTTTGAGCCACACCTGCTCTTCGGCAAGATCCCGACCTGGCCGGCGCGCGCGGATATAGGTGAATATTCCTGTCGACATCGGGAACCGGCCAGTAAGAAGTCCAGCGCGCGAAGGCGAACACACTGGCGCAGCCGCGTAATAGTCAGTAAACATCGCGCCGCGATCGGCAAGCTTCTGAATGTTGGGCGATTGCGCTTTTCCGCCATAAGTCGCGAGATCACCATAGCCAAGATCATCCGCAAGAAAAATGACTACATTAGGCTTTTTGCCTGGAGCGGCGGCGTAAGCGGACGTGAAGCAACCGATTAGCGTTACAAGGGCCGCCAGAACGGCAGGCTGTGAAATCTTGAATTTACTCATTTCCGCACCGTTTCAACCTATCCACTTCCACTCGCCAATACCGCCAAACAGTCTCGTCTCTCAGCCTTGCCGCATTCGGTGCAGCGCTCTGGCGGATCGCCGCGTCATCCCAATGAACTAACATACGTCGGTTCTGTCGCAGAACGCTGCCGCCAGACGCCACCCCAAGATCCGATGCGACTCCGAGTCGAGATGAAGCCCGTCATCACCGGTTTTTAAATTCGAGCTATCGACGACGCTCAAGGCGCTACCGCTGATCTCAGCCTGCATTTTCTGAACGTCGCTCCAGAATGGATATCGATCGTTAAGCGACGCGCCGAGCTCTGGGAGGGGCACAACGAACACCGGAAGCGCAGAGTTGTCGAGGTCAGCGCGAAAAGCGCCGATTACGGTTCGAAAAAGCTTCCCCCAGCTGCGCGCGCGTATATCATCTCTCGCATCGCGCTCGCCTTGGTAGAAAAGCAGCGCACGAACTTCTCCAAATTGGCGCGCTGCCTCAACATTCCCTAGACACCGTTCATAAAGACCTTCCGTCGTCGCGCCCGAAGGTTCGGAAACCCATTCGACAATGCTTGATCCGCTAACTGCGCACGGTACAAGAACTATGTCCTGCTTGACGCCCATTGAACGCAAGGCGAGGGCGAAGCTGACGCCAACTCCCTGCGTGTAATTTCCGGCCTTTCTTGGCCAGGGGTCGTCGAGGCCAGAGCGCGATACGAAATCAGCGATCGGCCGGCGCTCCAGACCCCACACGTAGCTTATGCCTGTCGAACGCAATACATCGTCGCGAAACACGTCGTCCAATTTCCCGCGCGAAACCATGTTGGACTGCCCGGCCAGCACAAAAATCATGGGCTGGTCGGCGGTAAGCGCGATCACCTCGCTAGAACGCCCCCCGCCAACACACGCAGCCACAAGCGCAAACAGGCACGCCAAACACACTTTGCGGCCCAATAAAGTCAATTCTCTGCGTCTATCCATCATCAGTCTTTCTGCGGTTCCCGCCCCACCTGCGAAGATAACTCCCTCGGAGCCACGGGTCGGTTTTCAGCTTTGGCGAGACCGCATCTCATTCTTCATCGCCGCAGCGGGCGCCCGCAAGGATTGGAAACTTTCGGACTGCCGACGCACCGATCCGGCGATGGATTGAAATTGCTGCTAGTAGCTACCACGCACGCCGAGAAAGAGACGTCTCCCGGTATATTCGTTGAGCAACACGCGCTCACGAATATCTGCAAAACGGATCGTATTTTCGTTGAGCAGATTGCTCGCTTCGGCCGTCAGTTCGAAGTGATCATTGATCTTGAACCCGAGGCCCGCATCAAGCTGTCCATAGGCGTCAATGTGACTGGCTATACCTTCGGCGCCGGAGCGGAATTCTAGGAATGTGTCGCGCCAGTTCCAGGCGACGCGAGCGCGGAAACGCTCATCTTCGTAGAAGCCCACGATGTTATAGGAATGAGGCGTGAAACCCTCAAGTCCGTTGTCGGGAAGCGTGGCGAGCGGCAATTCGGCGATTTCATCATTCGCAGCGGCGTCCTCACTGGACACGAAAGTGTAGTTTGCCTGCACACCTAAATTTCTGGCAAAGCCAGGGAGGAAATCAAAGTTCACCAAAGCGGCGATCTCGAAGCCCTGAATCGTGCCTCCCTGCCGGTTTCGCGGCGCTTGGTCGCGGATGATAATGTCGCCAAATGTCGGGTGATCGTACCCCGAATCCACAAGAACTGTCTGTTCGGAAATGAACGTCTCGATTTCCTTGTAGAACAGAGAAATTGAGAACGCGTTCCCGTTCTCCGCATAATGCTCAAGCGCGCCGTCAAGCTGGAACGCCTCATAAGGGTCAAGGTCAGGGTTGTTCGCGATCCGCTGGAAGCTTTCGATGCTCCGTGACGGGAAGGTCTGGCCAGGAATGATCTTTCCAAGCGTCGGCCGAGAGATCACTTTCGCAGCAGCGAAACGGAAATAGGTTCCCCGCGAGAGCTCAAGAGAAAAGTTGAAGCTCGGCAGGAAATTCGAATATTCATTGTCCGCTGTCACAATCTCGCTTGGCGATGTGGTGACTAGCAGACCCGACGTCGATCCGTCTGGAGATTCCGGCGCTAAATTCAGCAACGCGGAAAACGGTCCTTCGGACGTCGTTTCAGTGCGTTCATATCGAATTCCGAAGTTCGCCGTGAAAGGCATCGAGCCAAATTCGCCGGCCAGGTCCATGCGCGCATAGCCGCCAAACACCGTCTCATCAACGCCGGTCCTGAAATCTTGCCGTTCTTGCAGCGAGCACACATTTTGGTTGAGCGTAGCTTCACGGACGTAATCGCAATAGGCGTCAACATCGATCAGGAGAAAATCCGTCAGAATGGAGGCGTTCTCGCTGCTAAGCAAATCAGGAACGGACACCGGCGTGAAAATAGCCGCGGGCGCCTGGAAAACGCGGCCCGAAGCATTGGGCCTTCCATACACGGAAAAAGGCGCGCCGGGCATTATCCAGGCGGGAATGTTGCCGCCGAGCGGGCCGTCTTCACCGTTCGGGCCGACGCCGTTATTAAAAGGCAGCGTCGACTTGCTGCGATCCCTGTAGAAACCGCCGATACTGAAAGACTTGAAGAGGCCGTGATCCACCTCGAAGGTTCCGTCCAGCCTGGTTTCAAACAGCTCGTCTTCGAGTTCGTCGGCGAGATGTCTCGCAACATGGATGCGCGCCAGGCTTGGATCTGAGAGATCCAAGCTGTTCGACCAGGACGGCACGTCGCCATTCGTCCAGGTTATGACATTCTGCTGGAAGGCGGGATCTGCAGCGCCGCCAGGCAAGGGATTATTCAGTGGGTTGTTATTCAAAATGCCTGGCGAAATCAGGATGGACTGATTTGTAGCTGAGGCGCGGGACCAGGATGCGTCGGCATTAAACGTCACGCGCTCGGTGGGCTCGAACGTTCCATGCCAGCCGATCGCATAAGTATTGCTCGCCGCGTTGTTTTCTTCATAGCGAATATCCAAGGGCCCGAAGAACTTGGTAAATGAAACGGCCGTGCCGTTCTCGTTCACAACCAGATTCGCCGGATCGAATGTCGGAAACTGGAGAGGCGCGATAACTCCCTGCAACGTGCCGTCACGCTGGAAATCGACAAAAAGCCCGTCGACCACCATTTCCACTTTGTCCGACGGGCGCCATTGCATGGTGCCATGAACAGCAATCCGGCGACGGTCGTCCTCGGAAAAACTCTGGCCTGAACGAGCCGGAACACGGAATTGGCGGACCTCGGTCCCCGGACCGCCGACGGGCCCATCGAAAAGAAACCAGCCGTTTCCTTGGCCGAAAGCTTCTCCGTTACGCGATTCTTCCGTCCGGACGACCCTATCCTCATAAGCCGCGCCGAGCAGTACGCCGAATGAGTCATCCGCGAATGTCTGCCCGATGACAGCCGATAGGCGCGGTCCCCATTTCTCGCCAAGATCTTGATAACGCGCCTGACCTGATCCGACCAGTGTAAAACCCGACCCGTCAAGTGGCCGCGCCGTGCGAAGATTGACATTCGCACCGATTGATCCGCCCCACATATCGGCCGTCGGGCTCTTCACAACATCCGCGCCAACAATCAGTTCCGATGGTAGAATCTGGAAATCAAAGCTCCGTTCCTCCGTCACAGTTGCGAGGGTGCGGTCATTCATCCGCACAAGATTAAACTCTGGACCAAAACCGCGAACCGTGATCTGCGCACCCTCCCCGGCAACGCGATTGATTGTGACGCCTGTGATTCGCTGCAGCGACTCGGCTACGTTTTGATCAGGAAATTTGCCGAGATCCTCTGCAGCGATTCCATCTATGAAGCTGTCTGCCGACCTCTTTCTCTGATTTGCCGTTTGCAGGCTGCCCCTGATTCCTGTAACAACAATAACATCGTCAGTATCAGCGCTGGTCAGCTCATCCTGAGCCGCAGCCGTCGTCGCTATTGCGCTCGCGCCCACCAACAATCCAAGCCTCGCTAATCGTCTGCTCATCTTTCTACCCTCCCGGCTGCCGGCAGGGGCAATCACAATGAAGCCCCCGTCCGTTTGAGCGCCACGCAGAGCAGTATCGTCGAGCATAATTGAGAGAGCGTCATTGACGGAGAACTGACCGTTAACCTGGTTGGTCAGCACTTCGCGAACAACATTCAAATCAAACACGATGGAAACGCCAGTCGATTCGGCCAATCGCTTTAGCGTATGCTCCGCCGGCCCGCGCTCAATATTTATTTGATGCGAGTTGGCACCGCTCGCAAATGCCGAACAGTGCGCCAGAATAATTAGCGCGGCGCATAAGCCCCGTAAGATTCGAAAAATGTCGCCTCCCTATGTCGCCGTTTTAGCCTGGTGACTAACCAGAAGTCAGTTTGGCGAGAAAAATCCTCTACTCATAATCTAAGGTTTTTCGATTTCGGTTTCTTTTTGTGTAATCTGGATAACGCCCTGAGGATTTTCAGTCGCTACCAAACCCAAACTTTCAACAATGATGTCAACTGCTTGGTCGGCATTGGAAAGCTGGAAGATTCCCGCAACCCGCGTTTGCGCCACGTCTTCACTCTCGATTTCGAACGTCAGTCCCGTGTGCCGCGATAACTCTGATAAAACGAAATCAAGTCTTTCTCCGTCAAAATCCAAGAGATTGTCGCGCCATGCTGAACGCCGTTCCAATACAGAGAATTCCACTTTATCGATAAGCGTTCCTTTTTCCGGCGCAGTGGTCAATTCCTGCCCAGCAACAATATACGCCTCATACTGAAGCGTCCCCGCATTTTCTTCCCGCCGCCCGTGTACTGAAGGATTCGACGGTGCTTGCACTTTTTGCGAAAAATGGACAGACCCCTCGAGTACGGAAACATTGAGCTCCTCACCTTCGTAACGAACGCTAAAAACGGTGCCGACCGCCTGCACAACATGCTCCCCCGCGACCACTATGAATGGTCGGTCCCTATCCTTTGCGACATCAAAAATAGCCTCGCCGCTTGCGAGGCGCACCTCACGTTTACCGGGGTCAATTTCCACTTCGACCCGGCTTGAAGAATTCACCGTTATGGCGGAGCCGTCCGGCAAAGCGGCACTCTCCGTTTCGCCGTATCCCGTCGCAATCTTAATGGTCGATACCTCCCGCACAACTGAAAAGCGCACTAAGGCGATCGCTGTGAAAACGATCGCAGAAGCGACCAATATAGCCGCTGACCAACGTCGCATGCGCCGATACCGAGACTGCCGCAAACTTAGCCGATGCTCACGCACCGCATTCACAAAAAACGGCTGAAGAATTGATGCGGCGTCTGAATCAACCCAAACGCGAGCGCACTGCAGAAGAGCCGCCCTGTGCGCCGGACTTCTGATGACCCACTCCTTCAAAGCCTTCTCGTCTTCCGCCGAAATTGGCCCGGATTCGAGCTGCGCAATCCACGATGCCGCTTCGGAAAGAATTTGATCGTTGCTTTCAAATGCTTGGTTTGCAGTCATGTCTAGGACCGCTTTCCAGGTCTTAATAGCCGCACCGTGGAAGAACCCGCTTTCGCCGACTGCTGAGCCGTCTTCACCTGAACCAATCTTTTAAGGCCCGCGGCAACGTGTTTCTCTACGGTACTGGGCGATATGTCGAGTTTCGACGCAATCTCCTTCATCGAATACCCGTAAACCTTTTTCATTACAAAGACCTTTTGGCATTGTTCCGGCAGCGAATTCACCGCTTCGGCGAAATCCCGCCAAGCAGCCCGCGCCTCGATTGCCTCCTCCAAAGGCAATTCAGTACTGAAGTCCTCCGAAGCGCCTAAATCCTCTATATAATGAATGATTGACTGTGATTTTTTTGTAACTTCGCTTCGCAAGACATTCCTGGCCACCCCATAAAGAAACGCTCTGGGTTGTTCAATTTCCTGACGCTCCGCTGCACAGAGCGCTCGAAGAATAACTTCCTGTGTCAAGTCCTCGGCGTCCGCCCGCGAGCTCATGCGTCGCAGGAAGTAAGCACGCAGTTCTTTCTCATACCTGATGACCGATCGGACAAATGCTTTTCCTTTCGACATATTATTGATTCGCAAAAAGTAATGAGTATTCGCAGTCAAACTTCGCCTGACTGGCCGACTCTTGCCCATAAAGCGCATAATGCGAACTGTTAAATGTCAAAATAGCCAGTTTCGTGCGCAATGAAGCGCCTCCTTATTCTTGAAGGTGAATCGCACCGATTGATGCTAGTAGCTCATAAGTCGTAGCCCGCGCATCGCGTTCTGCGTTCGCCAACGCCACTTGCGCGTCAAGATATTCTTGTTCAGCATCGAGCACGTCCAACGTAGTGCGCACACCGACCTCGGCTTCGCGCCGTACGCCGTCAAGGGCCAGCGCGTTGGCCCGCACTTGCGTTCGCGATGACACAATGTTCGCGCGTGCGGCCGTAAGTCGCTGCCAGCCAATCGTCACGCGCGCATCAACCTGCCGTTCGGCCACGGTGATGCGGCGGCGGTCTGCACTATTGATTGCGCGCGCCTCCCGCACGCGCGAAAGGCGAAGGCCGCCAAGAAAGATCGGCGCGGTCACGCGGACGCCATAAGCGAAACGTTCATCCTGTTCGATGAATGACGACGGCTCCTCGGCATATTGATATTCCGCCCGCAGGGACACTGTCGGCGAAAACGCGCCTTTTGCGATAGCGACGCCTCGGCGTGACGCTTCTTCCCGCATTTGCGCCTGCGCGATGACAGGCGAGAGCTCCCGCGCAATGGCCTTTGCCTCATCGAGCGTGGCCGGCGTATCAGGCATGCCCGGCGCCTCCTCAAGACTCCCGGGCATTTGCCCGATGATTTCAGCAAATGCAGCGCGGCTGATTGCGAGCAGCGCCTGCGCGTTGGTCATCCGGGCTCGCGCCTGCGCGAGGCGCGCTTCGCTTTGCGCAACATCTGTTTTTGTGACTTCGCCGATTTCAAAACGAAACGCGATCTCTTCGAATTGCTTAATTAAAACCTGAACGTTGTTTTCTGTTGCCCTGTAAACGACCATGTCGCGTACGACGTCGAAATATGCCGCCGCCGCACGGTTAAGTACGTCCTGCTCGACAAGGGAAAGCTGAGCGCCGCCGGCTTTCGCGCGCGCCTTCGCTTGCCGGATGGCGTTGACGTTGCGCAATCCCGCAAAGATTTGCTGCTCGCCCTGCACTTGTGCGGTCGCCGTAGTCAGATCGAAATTGCGATCCTCCGCCCCGGCGCCGAAAACTTCGCTGCTGATTGACTGGGTATTATCGACCTCCTCATAACCGGCGCCAGCCGTTATCTGCGGAAGGCCGCGTGCGCGCGCCTGGGCGACGCCTTCACGCGTTGCGTTAAGCTGCGCGCGTTCTGCAGCGATTTCCGGATTCGCGGCGAAGGCCAGCAACAGGGCCTCCTCCAGGGTTTCGGCACTCGCAACGCCGTTCACTATCAACAAAAGTATCGACAAAGAGACAGATGTGAACATTCGTATTGCAGATATCATATCAATACCCGCCCATTGGCTCGGAGATCTTTTCATCTTTCGCACCAGGGCGATCATCCTGCGTTCGGCGAAGGGCGTTTGCGAGGGCTTTGCGATAGGACTGCAGGCGATGAGGAAATGGATTGTCCCATTTGATTGTAACTGGTGTCCGCGCTGCAATATCAGGTTCCTCGCCTCGAGGAATAGACACCATCTTGCCAAAATGATTGCCTTCAACACAATTTATAGACGGTCCTCCTGGGCGCCAAAGATTGGGTACAGGATCGCCTTCCTTGATGATTGAGTACGTAAGATCAGTTAAACCGTGAACCGTGTAGACATCTATAGGATTGACGGCGCCGCCACTGACCCGATTGCAGCCTTCATCCCGTGGATAAAGTGCAAGGGGCGGCGAATAAAGATAGGCCGCTCTAACACGAAACGGCCAATTGCGTTCCGGCGCCGCGACAGCCCAGCCGCCTGCAGGCTCTCGGATCCACGTCATGCCGTTGAATGCGCCAAGCGCGCTTTGCGCAACGCCCGCGCCAAGACTATGTCCGGCGACAACGAGTTCAATTGGATCAGAACGTGTTGGATCGGCAACATCATATGTGCAGATAAAGCCGGCGAGCGAAACTGTCTTCCGGTCCGGAGCCCTATCCGATTTGGCTGACTGACTGCATTCTTCCTCAAGCTCCGCAAGCGATTTTGCCTGTAAGAAAAAACCGTCGTTTATCAAATTTGCGATACCTTCGCGAAAACCGCCGTGCCCGCGAGGAATATATGGTTGTCCTGCGACCGGCTGATCTTCGGCGGCGCCAGCTTTCAGGCTTTGCAGAAGGTCACCAGGCCCCGCCGCCGCATCTACCCCGGGAAAATACACTATAATGCGATGAGAACTGGGCTTTGAAAGAAGATAAACGCTCGGAAACGTAGTTAACGATGAAAATCGGGGACGAAGATAAGCGGCATTATAGGAAAGCGCGCCGAAATCGCTTAGCGCAGCCTGGATTTTCTCTTCCTCCTCGCCTTCCATGGAATCGCAATAAGCAATCTCGCCAATCACGGCTGAGACAGTCATTTCTGCAAAAATTTTTTCGATTGCATTATCTGGATCGCGTCTGGTCTGCTCAACGACAGCCAAAGCATCGCGGCCCGCGAGCAAGATTTCGTTATCGACGCAATTAGCACTTCGACTTTCCTGAATGCGGACGGCGTCAAGCGGAGGCGCCCAATAGTGTTGATCCGTCGCGCACGCCGAAACCAGAATCCCGAGCAAGGCAAACACCGCCGCTCTTACCATCGACGCGCAACCACTCACTTTAAACATTTGCATGCTCTCGTGCCCCTCGTCTGCGATAGAACTTAGTAACTACCTGCGAAATAAGTTGCTTGACGTCGCCCGGAACCATATAGGCGGCCGGCACGACGAGCAGGGTCAGGATTGTCGATGATGAAAGTCCGCCGATGATCAGATAACCGAGTGCGTTTCTCCATTCCGCGCCGTCGGATCCTGAAAGCGCAACCGGGATCATGCCGAATATGGCGGCGAACGCCGTCATCAGCACCGGCCGCAATCGCTCCGGGCAGGCCTTGAGGATCGCCTCGCGCGCCGGCGCGCCTTCCTCGCGTAGCTGGTTTGCGCGATCTACGAGCAGAATGCCGTTTTTCATGACGATCCCCATCAGCGCGATGAGGCCGATCTGCGCGAACAGCGACATTTCCTGCCCGCCGAAATAAAGCATGGCGAAGGCGCCGGAAAACGACAGCGGCGCCGTCAGCATGATGACGACCGGCTGCACGAAAGAATTGAACTGGCTTGCAAGTACGATATAGAGCGCGACCATCGCCAATCCGAAGGCGAAAATGATCGCTGAAATCGACTCATTCATCCGCCGCACAGATCCCTCATAGCTTATCTGCATGGTCGCAGGCGGGGGGTATTCCGCGATGATCATCTCAAGCGCTTCCGTTGCCGTCCCAAGCGCAACGTTTGAGGCGGTGTTGGCGAGGATCGAGATTTTGCGCGCCCGGTCCTGACGGTCGATTTGCGACGGCCCGCTGGCGAAGCGCATGGTCGCGACACTGGCGAGATCGATCAACTGACCAGACTCGCTTCTTATCTGGATGAGCTGCAACTGGTCCCGATTCTGCCGCTGGGACTCCTCAAGGCGTACGCGCACGTCATAACGCCTGCCGCCTTCTTCATAAGTTCCGGCGTCAACGCCGCCGATCACCGTGCGCGCCGTCGTGGCCAAGTTGCGTGCGGAAACGCCGAGATCGCCGGCGCGCGTGCGGTTGAAATCGATCAGCAGTTCCGGCCGGCCCTCTTCGAAACTCGAACGCAAATCTGAGTAAAGGTTTGTCTCTCGCATTCTCGCCATGATGGCTTTGACATATGCGTCGATTTCCGGGATCGAGTCGCCGCGAATGACGAGTTCGATATCGCCGGTGGAAACCCCGCCGCCGGAAATCCACGGCACTTCGGCCACGGTGATTTCGCTCGCCTCGGGAACGGCCTCGCGAAGCGCACGCCGCGCTTCATCCATGACCTCGAACTGACCGATCCGCCGCTCTTGTTTCGGTGTAATCGACGCATAGAGGTCGATGACATTCGCTTTTCCCTGGCTACCCGCCCCGGCGGTCAGAAAAATGTTCTTCACATGCTCAACGCCGCGCAACGCTTCATTCGTCGCTGCAATCGCTTTTTTCGATTCAGCGATTCCCGATCCAAGCGGCAATTCGATCGCCCCCAGAAATTCGCTGCGATCGGCTTTTGAGGTGAAACCGCTCGGTACGCGCGAGGCGAAAAAACCGCCGATAAAAAGCGAGCCGATCGCGGCGGCCAGCGCAAGATAGCGCCAGCGGACGACAACGCCGACGATAGCGCTGTATGCGCGGTCCAGGCGCCGATGAAACTTTTCGATCGGGCGCAGAAGGGCCGGATGCGATTCCGGCTTCAGGAAGCGCGACGCCAGCATAGGCGTCAATGTCAGCGCTACGAGCAAGGACACAGAGACGGCGAAGACGATCGCAAGGCCGTATTGAAGGAAAAATCGCCCGACAATGCCTTCCATGAACGCGATCGGCACGAAGACGGCGAGCGTCGCAAAGGTGCCGGCGAGCACCGCGAGCGCCACGCGCGCGGTTCCCTGTCGTGCAGCAACTTCCCGCTCGATCCCGGCGTCAATATCGCGTTGCACGCTCTCAACGACGACGATGGCGTCATCGACAAGCAAGCCTATGGTCACCGTCAGCGCCAGCAATGTCAGCATGTTGATGGTGAAATCGAAGACCTCGAAGGCGAAGAACGCCGAGATCAGGGATGTCGGAATGGCGATGGCGACCATCAGCGTGGCGCGCCAGCTTAAGAGAAAGAAAAAGGTGACGATGACGACGAGAACGATCGCGATCTCGAGTTCGCGGGTGACATCCTCAACCGACGATTCGATGAACCGACTCACATCGCGCGCGACAACAAGTTCATATCCATCGGGGGCGCCCGCCTGCAGTCGCTCGACCTCGGCATGAACGGCCTCGGCGACTTCGAGCGTATTGCGGCCGGACTGGCGGCGGACTTCTAGCGAAACGCCGGGCCTTCCATTGAATTGCGCATAGCTGCGTTCGTCCTCCAGCCCGTCCTCGACTCGCGCGACATCGCCGATCCGCGTAGGCGCGCCGCTCTCGCGATAAGCGACCACGAGATCGGCGAACTCCTGCGGAGTCTTCGCCTCCGACACCGTCTTGGCCCCGAATTCGCGCGCGCCGCCGCCGATCTCAAAGCGCCCGCCGGGCACTTCTGCGTGCTCAGATCTGACCGCATGGACAACGTCGTCGGCCGTCACGCCGAATGCGCGCATCTTGTCTGCGTTCAGCCAAATGCGGATTTCGCGGAGACGACCGCCGACGATAGTGACCGACCCGACACCTGGCAGGCGCTGAACCGCTTCCTTGACGATTTCATCCGCATAGGTCGTGATTTCGCCGATTGACGCGTCTGCGGCGATCATGATGGACATGATCGGCGCGGCGTCAGGATCGACTTTCTCAATGACCGGCGGATCGATGTCTTCGGGCAAGTCGCGGCGAGCGATATTGACCTTATCGCGCACGTCCTGCGCCTTCACATCGACATTTTCTTCGAGTTCGAACTCGATAAAAACCTGCGAGAGGCCATCCGCACTTGTCGAACGCAGTTGCTTGATCCCGGAAATCGTATTGACGCTTTCCTCGATCACGTCGGAAACTTCCGTTTCCATCGTGTCGGGACTCGCGCCCTCAAGCGTGGTCGTCACCGCGACATACGGAAACTCGACATCCGGAAAGAGATCAACGCCAAGCCGGCCCATCGAAATCCAGCCGAGCACGACCAATGCGCCGATCATCATCACGGCGAGAACCGGGCGCTTGATGGATAGATCGACGAGCCACATCACACGGACTCGGGCGCAACGGGATCGCCGGCGGCGACGGGCTCGCCGTTCGGGACAATGACGTCATCGTCCGCGTCGAGGCCCTCGAGCACGGCGAATGTTCCGTCGGGACGCTCCTTCGCGACGACGCGCCGCATTTCAGCGCGGCCATCCAGCGAAACCAGAACATAAGCGCCCGACTGGTCCTGAAAAACCGCTTTTGCCGGGACTGACAATACCGGCTTTTCATCGGTGAATATTTCAGCGCGGGCGAACTGGCCTGATTTCAGCGCGTAATCCGAGTTGTCGATCGGCAGGCGCAACTCAACCGTACGGGCGCCGACATCGAGCATATCATTCAATACTAAAACGTATGATTCCCGCGGCTCCGGTTGCGTCTCAACGTAGACGAGCGCTTTTTGTTCAAGCTTCAGCGAACTCAAATGTTGTTCGGGTGCATAAACGACCGCGACGACAATGTGGTTTTCCTGAATTTGCAGAACCGAGCTTTCAACGCCTCCGCGGAAGACATTCGACAGATATACGCCTTCATCGTTGAAGCGCCGCGTGATGACGCCGTCGTAGGGCGCCCTGACAGTGGTGTCCTCAAGGTTCTTGCGTGCGGTTTTAAGCTCGGCTTCGCGTTTTTCCGCTTCCGCCGCAGCGACATCCAACGCCGTCCTGGCGTCGTCGAGGCGTGATTGAGAAGAATAACCTTCTTCTTTCAGCTTTCGAACCCTGTCGAACGCTTGACGGGCGTTGCGCAGGTTCGCTTTCGCAAGCGTAAGATTCGCCTCTGCTTCATCGACTTCTCTTTCATAACGCGACGGCCGCGTCCGAAAGAGGGGATCGCCTTTGGCAACCCTGTCGCCGACATTGACAAAGATCGTTTCGACAACGCCTTCGACAAGCGGGCCGATATTGCTTGTTTGCTTTGAACCGATCGAACCTGTCGCGACGACCGTTTCACGCGTCGTCGCGGATTTCGGCTTGACGATTTTTACGGACTTGGCAGGTGCCGGCGCTTCCGTTAACGAACCTTGCGACGGCTCAACGCCCCCGCCGTCGACCGAATCGCAGCCGGCGAGCGTAACGATTGCGGCCGCGAAAGCCGCCACGCCGATCCGCCAACCGGGCAGAAATTTTACAACCGCACGCATTATCAGGCCCTACTCTCGGCTGTCTGACATTTTTGCTATACTACCACTTAATAACTTAGTATATATTAAGCGTGGCAATCACAAGGCGCGGGTGCGAAGAATGAACAGGTGGGACAACAGGCTTGAACGCAATCCAGGTTATTTAGTTCACGACGTAGCGCGCCTGCTCCGGCGCGAATTTGATCGCCGGGTCAAACACTTAGGACTCACGCGGGCGCAATGGTTTGTTTTGGCGCACCTTTACCGAAATGATGGGCGGACGCAGCGGGCGCTCGCAGATGAGCTCGATATGGAGCCGGCGCCGCTCGGAAGGCTTATTGACCGGCTGGAAGAAAGCGGCTGGGTTCGCCGTGCGCCATCGGCAGCCGATCGGCGCGCAAATCTTGTTCATCTGACAGACAAGATTATACCTCTAATTGAGGAGATGCGCGCGGCGGCGAACAATCTCTATAAAGACGCCTTCAAGGGAATGTCGAACAAGAACGTTGAGGACTTCGTCGAGGCGCTCACTATCGCAAAATCCAACCTTAATGATCTCAGCGCCGAGCCGGTCGGGTATGCTTCCGACAGCGTCGATGAGCTGAATCGCGTCCAGCGCAAAGCCTCCAAAAATAAATCACAGTCATGAGCAGCCAGCAGAGTGAAATGTCGTTTAATGACGGAGGCGGTATGCCGCCTTGGGCGGAGGTGATGAAGTCGTTCTTCTCCGGGGACCATCAATTGTTCGCGGCATTACGGATGGAACCGAATAAAGTCGACAAAGACGGGGTTTCGGTTTTCGCGACAATACCGGATTTTTTCGCGTATAAGGATGGAGAAAGCAGCGCGCACCCGGGCGCTTATACAATCATTCTTGACACGGTATTCGGATTTTCAATTTTTGCAAAAATTCAACAGCCAAAAGCAATTGCTACGATCAATCTGAAGACGGACTATCTCCGCCCCATTGAAATCGGTACAAAGATTATATGCAGCGCCGAATGTCACGACGTCAGCGGTAAAATCGCCCGGACGCGAGGAGATATCCTTGATTATGATGGGAGACCTCTAGCGAGTGCGACTGGCGCTTTCATGATCGCCAGCGGTGGGCCGGACTTTGCACGGCTCGGGAAAAGGCAACCGGCATGACGCAATTTGCGAACTCGCCGCTTCGCCACTGGCTCCGGTTTGATGTCGAGGAAACCGAAAACGGCGCCCTTTATTCAATTTCACCGGATGACGCTCACATCGGCAATCCGCTGATCAAAGCGCTCCATGGCGGGGTTGTGTCGACTTTTCTGGAACTTGCCGCACTGCATGAATTGCGGCGCGCCCTTGGTTCCGATCCAGCGGGCGAGGCGATCAACATCAATGTGGACTATCTGAAATCCGTCAGGCTTTCGCCGCTCTTCGCCAGAGCGCACATTGCAAAAGCCGGGCGCCGGCTCGCCTTTATCGATTGCATCGTATGGCAAGACAACGAGGACTCACCCGCCGCGAAAGCGGCATGTTCATTTTTGCTACATAATCGGCGCTGCGTCCTCCCTGGTGCACGCCTAACTAGCCCCGAGGAGGCCGCTCCTCGGGGCATTTTTCGGAATTGAACCTGTATGATCGCTGGGATTAGTTGCACACACATTTCACAAAGAACGGAGTTAGCGCCTAACTCCTCCCTGATTTTGATGAGGCGTATGGCGCGCCACTGGGTAAAACGGATTCGCGGCCGCGAGGCGCGTCAATATGTGGTAGCGCGCTTTCCATTGCTTGATAGCCCAAGCGCAGGCTACGCAGTTCTCCTTCATGTCGGGAGCTTTCCTAACAGAAACGGGGCCTATGCATAATCGACAATTCCTGGGAATGGGCATCAGATATTCATGATCAATAAGCAAATAGAAATATCGCGCAGCATCTTAGCAAGAGCGGATATTTTCCGTATCTTGAGCATATCTGTGCGCAGCCACCCCTAAGCCCTGCAAGTTTAGAATAAGGTTTTCAGTGCGGACCATATAGGGTTGCGCGTAGTGATCAATTAGCGGCGCGAGCAATGTTGAAGCATTCTTGTCAGGCCCGATAGAATATTTTGCAGGGACAGCCTCTTGCAGAGACTATGACGCGCCATATGACTGAGGGCTCGCGTCCGGATGCGTTCAACTTCTTCCGCCGAAGCTTGACGCCACCGGCGAGACCTCGACCGCCTGTTTTTGCCCGAGCACGCCATTGACCAAGAGCGCAACACTACAATTGCTGAAGCGGGATTTTGCCACATGAAGCGGCAAATCGACGTTATGGCTAAAAAATTGCCGCTTCCTCTTATTCGACGTCTACGGTAGTCGCCCAAGATGCCGCCGGCAATCAGGTTGCGGAAAAGAGCCATACCCGCAACCATTCCAACCTTCGCATTGCTCGTGAACTATCCTAGAATTGTATACTTGAAGACGGCGCAAGCCATGATAGGTCGGGAAAAAACGAAAGGTCAGCCGATGAATACCAAAATCTCCCCGCGCGCGGCGCGAATGCGGGAGCGCATATTGGCTGCCGCTTTGGCCGAATTCGCCGCAAAAGGATATGATGGCGCAACCATTCGCAACATCGCCGCTGCAAGCGGAGCCAAGCATCCGATCATCGACTATCACTTCGGCAATAAGGAAGGACTGTGGGATGCTGTCATAGAGCACTGCGTTGGCGAACTCGCAAAGCGCATTGAGAGTATTTCCAAAAAAGCGGACAGCCGCTCCGTTCTCAAGGAAATCGTCAGGACGTTTTTTGAATATGATATGGAGAACAAAGCGTTCCACCGCTTCATGATCCAGGCGAGCGCGCGCATGAGTCTGAAGGGCAGGAAGGCGATCAAGAAACATGTCGCGCCAATCATCGAGCTGCAGTCGAAGTGCATCAAAGACTGTCAAAACAGCGGCCAGCTTCCCAAAGGCGATCCTATCTTATTTTCTTATATGCTGATCGGCGTATCGGCCGTTCTTTCTAGCCTGACTTCAGAAATAGAATTTGTCGCAAAGAAAAAAGTCGATTCCTCTAAGACTAGGCAAGAATACTGGAAAATTATTGAGGGTGTGTTTTTTGACAATTAGCGAGCGTCGGCCGCATGCCGGACAGAAGCGGCGTCGTCAGGGTGGTTTCTATCAGAGGCCGGTCTGTTCAATGACCTTGCGCGCAACTTTCTGTCCTTCGAGTGCTGCAGGAATGCCGCAATAACCTGCTACGTGGATAAAAACCTCTTTGATTTCCTCCTTTGTGAGCCCGTTGCGCAAGGCGACGCCGACATGAAGCTCCAATTCTGGCAGCCGGCCCATGCATGTCAGCATCCCGAGATTGAGCAGGCTGCGTTGTTTGCGTGTAAGGCCATCGCGTCCCCAGATGCGTCCCCATCCACATTCGGTGATATATTCCTGAAAATCCCGGTCGAAATCGTTCGCTTCATCGAGCGCCTTGCGAACATAGTCCTCGCCAAGCAATTCTTCCCGGATTTTCCGCCCTTTTTTGAAAGTATCGCTGTCCATCTTTGCGCCTCCAGTCACCGGTGCGCCGAAACGCCGCCGGGCGGTGTGCCCTCCTTGATCATTCGCCGGATGCGGGCTGGCATTTCGTCGTCAATCCGTTTCGGCCAGCGCCGTTTCAGCGGATCTTTCACCTTGACGACGAGCCGGCCGACTTGCTCGATTTCGACCGTGACAGTCTCGCCGTCCTGAATCGGGCCTATGCCCTGATGGTTCGTCCCTGTGAAAACCAGATCGCCCGGAAGCAACGGCGTTACGGCGCTAATATATGCAATGCACTCCCGGATACGATGCCCCATATCGCTTGTCGAGAAATCGTGCCGGGGTTGATCGTCGACCCACAACCGAATACGCAGATTCTGCGGGTCGTCAATTTCCTCGGCTGTGACGATCCAAGGGCCGATCGGCGCAAAGGTATCGTGCGACTTGTTGAATAGCGACTGCTGCAAAACCGGAAACCGCCCCGACACATCAATGCCGACGGTATAACCAAACACGTAATCCAGAGCGTCTTGCGGCGTTACATTCCTGCATTCGCGCCCAATTACAAGCACCAACTCAGGCTCATGATGAAACACTCTCGCATCCACGTCCGGCAGCTCAACTGTGCCGCCGGGACCAAGGATCGATTCAGGCGACTTGAAGAAGGACCAAATGGGCAAAGGCGGTCCATCTGTCCCTTCGAGATAGTTGGCGCCCATCGCAATAATCTTGCCTGGTCTTGGAACCGGCGCTTGAAGACGCGCCTCCGACAATGGCCGTCCCGTTCCGCTTTTTTCAAGCTCTTCGAGAGGGGCTTGAAGCGCGCCGAAATCCTTGATGACCGCCTCAACGAGCTCCTGATTTGTCTTCGCCTTGTAGGACGCCACCAACACCGACGCGTCGATGACTAAATCATCGCGAACAATTCCCAATCCCTGACCTTCAACCAGTGCTAATTTCATGCGGTCTTCCGTATATTTCAAATCAAGAGTTTCAGCCTCGCTTCAGTCAGGCGGCGCCCATTCGCTTGCGCATCTCCGCCTCGCGCTCCGCCGCCAGCATGTAGCCTGGAATGTCTTTAACTCTGCGCGCCGTAATCGCGACGATTTCGTCATCCGACTGTTCAAGATCAAGTTCAAGACGACAGGGTTGCGGTACATGCCACGGCGACTTCGCGTATACTTCAATGACGTTTTCTTCAGGATCATTGAAATAGATCGACCATGCATTGCCATGATCCATTCTGTCGAGCGTTTCTATTCCTTCTCTATCAAGACGTCGGAGAACCTCCTTCAGTCCGCCGAGAGACCTGACCCGGAATGAGACCTGATTGATTGCGCCGGGCCGCGCAGTTTCCGGCCTTCCGCTCGCCAGGACGAGTTGATGATGCAGTTCCGGATCGGAACTCATGAAAACGATATCGGCGTTGCTGCGCGACATCTGTCCCTGATCCGTTACGTGCAACCCCATAACCCGCGAATAAAAGCCGACCATTGATTTCAGGTCATAGACGTTCAATCCAACATGTTCGAGCATTGGAGGATCATTGCTCGCTTCAATCATGTGATACGCTCCTCCCGTTAGAAATTGACCCGCACGTCGCCGCCAAATATCGGCACGCCGTCATTTTGGAGGCACTTGATCGATCCAGTATTAGATCGTAACTCCTGAATATTGTCGCAATAGGTTTGACCCGTCAGGTTCTTTCCCCAAAGTCCAAAATCAAGATTGCCCACGACATATGACAGTCTCGCATTCAGAATTGTCCGCTGGTCCTCGTTGAACTCAGGCTTATTCTCGATGTCGTAGGATTGGTCGCCGACATAAGCGGCGTCGATTTGCGCCGCGAGTACCGCGGAATTCGATAATTCCCATTCTTTCCTTACGAGTCCGTTGACCGTCCAATGCGGAGAATATGGAAGCGTGTTGCCTTCGCTGATGGTCGGCAGGCTAGTCGCGTCTTTGACCTCCGAATCTAGCCAGCCCACCGCGCCCTGGAATACCAAGCCGTCTTGAGGTTCGAATTGAAGTTCAAGCTCAGCGCCCCAGCTCGCCGCCTTGGGAATATTCAGCAGAAGCGGCAGAATCTGACCGCCTTCCAGAAGCACGCTGAAAATCTGCATGTCTTTCCAGTCGTTGTAAAAGACGGAGGCGTTTGCGAGCAGCTGCCCGCCGAACGATCTCGTTTTCAAACCACCCTCATAGGTGAGCAGAGTTTCCTCATCGACCTGCCGCGCGGCCTGACCGATAATCGCCTGCAACGCCGCTGTGCTGAAGCCGCCGGTCTTGAAACCCCGTGATACGCTGGCAAAAAGCATCGCGTCGTCATTCACGTCATAAGCAATTGCAAACCGCCCACCCCATTCATTCCAGTCGCCCGACAATGGCGTGCTGGTGACCAACCTGATCGGATCAGTTTCAACTTCCGCTTCACCGAGGAAAGTGCCGATTGGAAACAAGGCCCCGCGTCCGATCAACGTGTCATTGAACCCGTCCTTTTCCTCCCAAGAATAGCGACCGCCGACTGTGATGGTCAATTTGTCCGCCACGTCCCAGTCCGCCTGACCGTAAACGGATATCGCAGCATCGTCCTGGTCGATGATCGTCGTTGGCACCAGCGTGAAAGCCGCCGCCGGCGAACCCGGCAGCGCACCGCCGATCGGCGGCGGCGCGCCTGTCGTTCTCGCCGCCGTGACCCATTTCGCCTTTTCGTTGAAGTAAAGCCCCCCGACAATCCAGCGAAACGCCTTGTCGCCGGGCGACGTCAGCCTGACCTCCTGGCTCCACTGGTCCGCGTCAGCCGATTGATGCAGCTCAAAGAACGCGTGTGGCCCGCCGTCGACATCATTACTGCGGCGCAGCTTATTGTCTTCATAGGCGGTGATGGCGGTGATGTTGGCGAATCCGAGATCCCAGTTGATGTTGAAGAAGCCGCCATACGAATCAATATCGTTCCGCGCGTTTGGCATGTTCGCGAACACCTCGAGCGCGTCACCCGTGTCAACAAATCCTCCCGCGTCGGCGCAAGGTTGGCCCAAGCCCCAGTCTCCAGGCGGCAAAGCGCAAGGCATGGTCGGATCGCCTGGATCGCGCGTGCCAATGGTTTTCACGGCGTGATTGCTGCCCCGGTTTAGGCCGAAATGTCCGTTCAGGAGAACTTCGAGCCGATCTGAGGGTCGCCATAACAACTGTGCGCGAGCGGCGTATTTTTTCTTGTCGAAACCGTCAACGCCAAGGAATTTGTTTTCCTGAATATCATCGCGAATGTTCGCCATGCCGGCGATGCGCAGCGCCGCTGTGTCCGAAAGAGGCAAGTTCAGCGCGCTTTCCACATCGAACTGAGAATATCGCCCGGCGGTGAAGCGGCCGAAGCCGGAGGTTCCACCCTCAAGCGACGGCTTGGCGGAAATGTAGCTGACCGCGCCGCCCGTCGTGTTTCTTCCGAATAATGTGTTCTGCGGCCCGCGCAGCACTTCAATTCGTTCCAGATCGAAAAGTGGAAACGACCATGAAACCGGCGAGTTCAGCGTAACCTCGTCGGCGTAAACGCCAATGGCCGTGTTCGAGTTGACGTGAAAGTTCGAGTCGCCAACGCCGCGAATATAGAAATTAAACTGCGAGTCTCCTGCGGCGACATTGGTTGAGGCGTTAGGAATGAGCGCAAACACCTCAGTCGACGATGTGACGCCGCGCCGTGCGATTTCGTTCGCAGTAAAAGCCTGCATCGTGATCGGCACAGATTGAATATCCTCCGCGCGCTTTTGCGCCGTGACAATAATGACGTCATCGATGTCATCGGCCGAAATGGCGGTTGTCGACATGACTAGGGAGATCAGCCCGGCTCCCGCCATCATCCTTCTCTTATTCCTCATAATTCCCTCCCGATGTGTTTCCTAAAATTCGCGGCACCGTCGGGGAAACACCACCCCGCGGCGGCTCATCGTTTTACGGCAGCCCCGCTCCTGGAATTTCGAGAGGCGCTGCATCGATACGGGCGCGCGACCGTCCGCTCAGAATCTCTGCAGGACTTGACAGCGTCGCCATCATGTAAAGCGTCTTTCTATCTGCTCCACCCGTCGCACATGCAGCGGCGAACGGGGCGTCGCTATCGATCCGATGCGTAATTTCCCCGCCCTCCAGGATGCGGACGAATTCGCCGGTTTCGGATGACGCCACCCAGACCGCTCCTTGTTCGTCGAGACAGATGCCATCCGGCGTTCTCTCACCGAGATCGGCGAAGACGCGCCGCCGCGACAGGGAGCCGCTCGGATCGATGTCGAAAGCCGTCAGCCGATGCGCGAATGTCTCCGCCACGATCAATGTGCATCCATCGGGCGTAATCGCCATGCCGTTCGGGAAAATCAAATCGTCAGCAACCGTTCTCGGCCGACCGTTTTCCACGAAAACGAGATTAGTCGGATGGGGATCGAGCCCCTCAAAGAGGTTGCAGCCCGTATTCCCGACATAAGCGCGGCCCCTAGCGTCGATCACCATGTCGTTAAGGCTCTTGCCGGCGCAAAGCGCCGACAGGTCGGCATAAGGCTCAACGCGCGTCCCGTCGTAAGACCTGAGTTCGCAGGACTTCATCGAAACGAAAACCAATCGACCGTCCGGAAGCCAGCCGAGCCCGGACGGCGCTTCGGTCTCAAGGACCGTTTCCACGGCTCCCGCTTCATTCATGCGTACGATCCGCCCGCCAAACATGTCGGACGCCCAAAGACATCCATCGCGCCAACGCGGGGATTCGCCGAAAACGAGGGCGTCAGCGATCGTATGACAAGATATGGGCTTCATCGCGACTCTCGACAGCCGGCGTCAATCAAGTACGCCGAAGATATTCCATTTCGCGTCCTGATTGACGCGCCCCTCAAGCACCTGTCCGCAGGCCTGGACGATCTGGTCGGACAGCAAAATGTGCTGCGTGCCGGCGTGAATGTCTCTGAAACAGCGCTGCAACCGGCTTTTGCGTAAGCTGACGCCGCCACCGTTGATGTGAGCGAATACGGCGTTTTCAGAGATCACGTCGTGAATATGGCGCATCGCAAGACGGATAAGAGCAATTTGTTCAAGCGATGCGGGACGGTCTTTCAGCAATACCTCACTCAAATCGTCCCATGCCTCATAGCAGAACGCCCTTGCAGCCCGGTATTTCGCCTCGGCATGCGCGTATTTCTCCTTGAAACTCGCCGAATCGCCGATGACGCCGAAAGGATTAGCTTTGGTGCGCGCGACTTCGGCAAGCTCATCCAGAGTTCGCCGACCGACGCCGATGGCCCAGGCTGTATGTCCGAAGGAGGTGAACCCGATCAACCCGAGAGAATACTGGTTACCGCCGCGAACCGGATCCGTCGCCGCGTACTCGTAGCACATGTCGTCCGGCACGAAGAGATCCTTCGCCGTATAGTCGTAGCTTCCAGTGCCTCGCAGACCCAGAACGTCCCAATTGTGCCCGAGCTCCATATGCTCTCGGTCGAAATGAGCGAGAATGACAACCGGCGTGCCGTCATCGTATCGTTCCGGCTCACCGTTTTTCATGACAGTGCAGCCGGAATGCACTATCTCCGCATGATAGATGCCGCTGCCATAGCTCCAATTTCCTTCAATGACGAAGCCGCCGTCAGCACGACGGGCGAGGCCGCGGGGCACGCCCTGTCCCGCGACTATTCGATTCGGACCCTTTCCGTAAATCTTTTCCGCCCCGCCATCGGGTATGTAGGCGCCAACCGTACTGCCAGCGACGCCGGCGACCATTGTGCACCAGCCCGCTGATGCATCGGCGTAAGCGACATCCTCAACAACGCGGATCGCATCGGAGAAGGTTATTTGCGCGCCGCCGAGATCCTTTGGCAAGAGCATCGTATACAAACCGGCATCCTGCAGCGCCTTTACGGTGGCATCCGTCAAGTGCGTGAGGCGTTCGGCTTCGTCAGCCTCCGCTTCGATCAAAGGCTGCAACTTTTTCGCCGCGGCTTTTAACTCTGTGTATCCCATGCTCGCCCTGTACCTTGCCAATGGTGGTTTTTCGCGCTATCTGATTTCTACCATTTGGTCAGTCTGACCATTTGGTAGCCCTTTGTCAATTGGCGCCGCGGGAAGATTTATGGCGGTTCGGTGCGGCAAAAGAAGGAAATGCGAATGTTCAGTTGCGAAATATCTGAGAGTTCGGGCGGCCGGACGGAATTGGGCGCTGCAAACGCGCGCATGGCTTTCGCGAATTTTTGTGCGCCGCACACTGCCCATGCCAGGGCGCCCGCCGCCTGGCAACGAAAGGACCGCCTCACGGAAATATCCGGGCCCCGCGCCGCGCAACAACCTGATCTTCGACCGCATCAAGTCGAACTGATTTGCATGGACGATCTGAAAACAGCCTTGCGCAGCTTCGCAAAAAGCGTGACGGTCATTTCTTGCGCGCATTCAGGAGAGCGTTTTGCAATGACCGCCACCGCAGTCTCGGAGGTTTGCCTCGAACCGCCCACCATGCTGGTCTGCATAAACAAGTCGGCTTCAATCGCCGCGCCGCTTATCGATGAGAGTCGATTTGCGATCAATGTGCTCGACAGATCCCAGCAGCAGATTTCGGAGGATTGTAGCGGGCGAAGGTCAGGCGATGATCGGTTCGCAGATCAAGATTGGACGAGCGATCACCTCGATACACCTTATCTCCAGAACTCGCAGGCCACCATCTTTTGCCGCGTTGCGAGAACACTGGAATACGGCACGCATTTTGTCGTTTTTGGCGAGGTTCAGGGAGTGCGCGCCAATGACCGACCGACTCCTTTGATTTATATTGACCGACGGTATCTTGACGCCTCTTTGGATACGACCGTTCCATGATGGGGCGGACCGGAGCCTCCGCGACTGATAATAGGCAAGAGGGAAGCGCTTCGTCCCTGCTGTTTTGGATATTGGCACTCTTGTTCGCCGCAACCCTGTCCGGGTGCGACCGCGACCCAAAACACGTGACCAGGCCCGGACCCCCGAATTTCTTGATCATTCTCGCAGATGACCTCGGCTATTCAGACCTGGCGCCCTACGGCGGAGAGATAGAGACGCCCAATATCGCCGCCCTGGCGCGGGACGGAATTCTTTTCACCGATTTTTATGCCTCGCCGTCCTGCTCGCCGACGCGCGCCATGTTGTTGTCCGGCGCCGACAATCATGTTGCCGGACTCGGCAATATGGCGTCCATGATGGTGATCGACCAAGATACGCGCCTGGGGCTACCGGGATTTGAAGGGTACTTGAACAGTAGCGTGGCGAGCATATCGGAGATCCTGAGCGCCAACGGCTATCACACCTACATGGCGGGCAAATGGCATCTTGGCTTCGACGCTGAGTACGGTCCGAAGGCGCGCGGGTTCAAGCGTTCATTTACGCTGCTGCCGGGCGGCGCGGGCCATCTTGGAAACCAGTCCCTTTACGATCCGCGCAAAAGTTCTACCTATCTTGAGGATGGAAACCCGGTAGAATTGCCGACCGACTTTTATTCAACTCGCTTCTACACAGAAAAACTTATCGAGTACATTGACGAAAATGTCGGCGACAAAAAGCCTTTCTTCGCTTATCTCGCCTACACCGCGCCGCATTGGCCGCTCCAGGCGCCAAAATCGTCAATCGCAAGGTTTAAAGGAAAATATGATGCCGGGTATGATGAAATTAGGGCGCAGCGCGTAAAACAAATGCGCCGCTTGGGATTGATTGACGTCATGCATGAGGCGTCACCGAGGCCGGCGTCTATCCCCTCATGGGATTCGCTTTCTCCCGATGAGCAAAAACGCCAGGCGCGGCTGATGGAAGTCTATGCCGCGATGATCGCCGACATTGATCGCTATATCGGACGCATTGTGGGCCACCTGAAGAAAATCGGCGAATACGATAACACGGTCATCATCATTCTGTCGGACAACGGGCCCGAAGCCGGAATGTTCGAAACCTACTGGCCTGAACTCTTTTCATCCATCGATGGATGTTGCGACCAGAGCTTTGACGCCATCGGTTCGGCGCAATCCTATGTTTGGAACACGCCTGGCTGGGCATGGGTCAGCGGCACGCCGTTTTCGGGGGTAAAAGGGGAAACTCGAGAAGGCGGTGTTCGGGTGCCGGCGATCCTCTCCTACGCGGGGGCGCCACGCCAAGCGTGGCTTGAGCGACGTCCCAGCTCAGTTCTCGATATTGCCCCGACAGTTCTCGAACTTTCAAAGATCGCTCACCCGGCGCCGGAATTCGCCGGACGAAGCATCGCTGCGCTCGCTGGACGATCCTTCGCTGATCTTCTAGCTGATGAATCACCCGCTTCGGAAGAAAAAGCGGGTGATGCGGATCGCGCCATAGGCTGGGAGCTTATGGGTTGGCGGGCGCTTCGCCGCGGAAACTGGAAACTTCTATGGGATCCCTATGATCAATCGGACGGATGGCGGTTGTACAACCTCAAAGCGGATCCGAACGAAGCTTTCGATCTGTCTGAGGTTCGACCGGAGGAATTATCGCAAATGATTGACGCTTGGAAAACATATGTTGCACAAAACAATGTTATTCTATGGCACGACGTCTCGGAAAACGAGGCTACTGCGGCTGACCTCGAAAGTCGCGGGGACGGGCAGCCAATTAATGAAAACGCTCCCACGCGGGCGCACAGGCGCTTGCCCCGGTGACGGCTCGTGGCACGTTTAGCAATCCGTCACGCGCGGGATCGCCTCCGCACGAATCAGGTGGTGTTTAGACCACTTAGCGTTTGAAAACGGTATACTAGGCGATATGGCTCTCTCGAGGAACTTCACTCACGACTGAGCGCTTTTTTTTGAACATAATGCTAACTTGGCGCAAAGGATTGGACGCCAAAGCAACAATATTCGAACGAGCAGTTTGCATTTGCGCAATGTTAGGCAAAACGGGCACGCCAGTCGTGGATTTCTGTGGAAAGATAGGGATTGCCAATCCCACATTTGCCGCGGGAAGAAGGATTTTTCGTTGGTGCAAGCTTCGGAGATACACCGCTTGAAGCAGCTCGATGAGAAGGACAAGAAACTTAGAGCCGGTCGCCGATCTATCAACGCACAATAGCATATTGCTGGGTGATAAAAGAACAGGTATGGTATGACCACTCAGACAACGGAAAATTCCGCAGTCTTCACCGGACACCTACAGCTTTATTCTAATTCTACAAGTAGATCTTTGGCATCGATCTGGTCGCCCGTCTCAATGGCGATGCGTTTGACGACGCCGTCGGTTTCTGCGGCGACTTTCACTTCCATTTTCATGGCTTCAAGGATGACCAGCGCATCGCCCGCCTTCACCTTGTCGCCGGGCGCGACACGAATCTCGCTGACGGCGCCCGGCATGGGCGCGCCGACAGCCTTCACATCACCGGCTTTCGCCTTTTCGCGGTGAACGCTTTTATCCTCGCGCGCGGCGTCGCGGATTTTGATGGTGCGCGGCTGACCGTTCAGGGAGAAGAACACCCGCGCCAGCCCTTCCTCGTCGGCATCCGAGACCGACTGGCATTGAATGATCAGGGTTTTTCCGTGTTCAATTTCGACGGAAATTTCTTTCTCCGGCGGCAAGCCATAGAAAAACTCGTCCGTCGGCAACACGCTCATATCGCCATAGTCGCCGCGGAATTTGGCGAACTCTGCAAACACTTTCGGATATAACAAGGCCGAAGCGAGATCATTATCGCTAACCCCGGCGCCTGTCGCCTCTGCGGTCTCAGTGCGCTTCGCCTCCAGATCAACCGGCGCCATATGTTTGCCCGGCCGGTCGGTGATCGGCGTCGCGCCTTTCAGGATTTTCTGTTGCAGCGCTTTGGGGAAGCCGCCATGGGGTTGGCCGAGATCGCCATGGAAGAATGACACGACCGATTCCGGAAAGGAAATATCCTTTTTCGGATTTTCGACATCCGCGCGCGTCAGCCCCGCCGACACCATGGAGAGCGCCATGTCGCCGACAACTTTCGAGCTTGGCGTCACCTTGACGATGTTGCCGAACATCTCGTTGACGTCAGCATAGGCCTGCGCCACCTCATGCCAGCGTTCGCCCTCGATGCCAAGAGAACGCGCCTGTTCGCGTAAGTTTGTGAACTGCCCGCCCGGCATCGCATGGAGATAAACCTCCGACGCGCCGGAGCGCACATCGCTTTCAAAAGCGGCGTAAAGATCGCGCACCGCCTCCCAATAAAAACTCAACTCGCGGATTGCTCCGTCATCGAGACCGGGATCGCGCACATCCCCCTGAAGCGCCGCCACGATAGATCCCAGCGGCGGTTGCGCCGTCAGTCCGCTCATGGAATCGAGCGCCGCGTCGACCACATCAACGCCCGCATCGACCGCCGCCAGCACCGACGCAGATGAGGCGCCGCTGGTGTCATGGGTGTGGAAGTGAACAGGCAGCTTTGTTTCTTCCTTGAGCGCCGCCACAAGCAGCTTCGCCGCACGCGGTTTGGCGACGCCCGCCATATCCTTGATCGCCAGCATGTGCGCGCCATGCGTTTCAAGGTCCTTGGCGAGCTTCAGATAATAGTCGAGCGTGAATTTCTTTTCGTGTTCACTCGTCAGATCGCCGGAATAGCAAATAGCGGCTTCGCATACGGCGCCGGTTTTTTGCACCGCGTCCATGGCGACATACATGTTCTCCGCCCAGTTGAGCGAATCGAACACGCGGAAGATATCGATGCCCGTATCGGCGGCGCGCTCCACAAAATACTGGACGACATTATCCGGATAGTTGGTGTAGCCGACCGCATTGGAAGCGCGCAGGAGCATTTGCAAGGGGATATTCGGCGCGGCTTCGCGAAGAAGCTCCAGCCGCCGCCACGGATCTTCTTTCAAAAAGCGCATTGCGACATCGAACGTCGCCCCGCCCCAGCATTCCAGCGAAAAGAGATTGGGCAAACGCCGCGCGTAATGAGGCGCGGCCTGAACCATGTCATAGGTGCGCATGCGTGTCGCCAGCAGCGACTGATGCGCGTCGCGCATAGTCGTGTCGGTGACGAAGACCTGTTTTTGGTCCCGCACCCATTGGCCGAAGGCGGTGGGGCCAAGCTCTTTCAACTTGTCTCGCAATCCAGGCGGAACAGGGCTTCCCGCAACGTCCGGCAATTGCGGGTCGACATGGCGCGCCGGCTCCGCCCTGCCCTTCACTTCCGGATTGCCATTGACATTTACGTCTGCGAGGAAGCGCAAAAGCTTCGTCGCACGGTCTTTGCGCTTCGGGAATGCGAACAGCTCCGGCGTCTCATCAATGAAGCGCGTCGTGTAATCGTTCGAGCGGAACTTCGGATGATTGACGAGATTCGCGAGGAACACGAGATTGGTCGCGACGCCGCGAATACGGAACTCGTTTAGGGCCCGCGACATGCGATTGATCGCTTCGTCCGGCGTCGGTGCCCAGGCAGTCACTTTTTCTAGCAGCGAGTCGTAAAACCGCGTCACCTGCGCGCCCGCATAGGCTGTGCCGCCATCGAGCCGGATGCCAAAGCCCGTGGCCCCGCGATAGGCGACGATACGCCCATAATCCGGAATGAAGTTTTCTTCCGGGTTTTCCGTCGTCACCCGGCATTGCAGCGCATGACCGTTGAGATGGATATCTTCTTGCGTCGGGATGCCGCTTTCCGGCGAACCGATCGCCTGGCCCTCGGCGATGCGAATCTGCGCTTTGACAATGTCGACGCCGGTGACCTCTTCGGTCACCGTATGCTCAACCTGAATGCGCGGATTGACCTCGATAAAGTAAAAGGCGCTCGTCTCCGCGTCCATCAGGAACTCAACAGTCCCGGCGTTGTTATAGCTAACCTCGCGGCCGAGCTTTAACGCCAGCGCGCAAAGCGACTGACGCTGTGCGTCATCGAGATAAGGCGCGGGCGCGCGCTCCACAACCTTCTGATGACGTCGCTGCACCGAACAGTCCCGTTCAAAAAGATGTAAAAGATTCCCGTGGGAATCGCCGATCAGCTGCACTTCCACATGCCGCGCCTGACGCACGAGCTTTTCAAGATAGACGTCGCCCTTGCCGAAGGCCGACAAGGCTTCGCGCCGGCCCGTATCGACGGCGGCGAGAAGCTCCGACTCGTCCTCAATAACGCGCATGCCGCGGCCGCCGCCGCCCCAGCTCGCCTTAAGCATCAGGGGATAGCCGACGCCAGCAGCGGCTTTTTTGATTGCCGTTTCGTCATCCGGCAAAACACCGGTCGCCGGCACTACAGGCACACCGGCTTTCTCGGCGATGGCGCGAGCCGACACCTTGTCGCCAAGTGCGCGCATGATCGACGGCGACGGGCCGATAAAGACAATCCCCTCTTCGGCGCAGCGTTCGGCGAAATCGGGGTTTTCCGACAGAAACCCGTAACCGGGATGGATCGCGTCGGCGCCGCATTTGCGGGCGATGCGCACAATGTCTTCGATGTCGAGATAGGCTTTGACCGGTCCCAGCCCGGCCCCGACCTGATAGCTCTCATCCGCCTTGAAACGGTGCAGCGCGAGCTTGTCTTCCTCGGCGTAAATCGCAACGGTCTTGATCCCAAGCTCCGCCGCCCCGCGCATCACGCGAATCGCGATCTCACTTCGGTTGGCGACGAGAAGAGTTTTTATTCCCGCGGGTCTTGTCATATTCGCCATTTATCGAAGCTTTCGTAATTCCTTCTGGCAAGCCGCCTTAGATTGTTATCACAACTTTTCATTGTCCCGCCACTATATCTCAAGCCGCAGGCAATAGAACTCGCGCTTGCCTCAACGAAATGCAATGAGCCCTCAACGTTATTGGTTGATACCAAGTATATATTCATTGTCCTTCGATTCGTTAAGCTCCACGCGGATTGCCTCCATGTGCGCAGATAAACAGAAAAACCCATTTTAAAATTCATACTATGTATGGTGCTCAGCTACCGAAAATGTGTCCGGTCAAGCTTTATGCCATCTGCGGCCACACTATCCCGCAATATGAAAGCGTAAACGCTCCCAGGAACTCGTTGATGACGAGCGCGCCAAGATTTCTTGAACATTTCGCAAGATAAGAAAAGCCATCATAAACCTGATCGCCGTTGATGAACAACATGTTCTGTCCATCTTGCTTCCTTGAAGGCGGCTAACTCTGTCCTACGTTATGGATGTCACTCAGGCTTCTCGATGCACACAAACCCATCGACAACTTGCGCTGAATAGGTTTTCAATGGAACTGAGCACGGCAAATTCACAACCCCTCCAGTTTTGATTGAAAACGATCCGCCATGGAACGGGCATTCGATCAGGTCACCTTCTTGAAACCCTTCAGTGAGATCTGCATCTCCGTGCGTACAAGTACGGTTAGTAACGTAGATTTCGTCATCAACGCGATAGACCGCGAGGGGCGGAATGCCTTCGATTTCAACAGAGACAGGCACCCCCTCGATGACTTCCGACTCGGCGCATAGACGCAACACATTTTTCATTCTTTTCCTTTCGCTCAAGCCGCATTACCGAAGAGACTCCCCTATTTTTCACGGTCGAAGTCGGTTTTGGCGCTTTTGTGGATTGTGCTATTGGCTTTTTGATTTATTCAGGCATTCTTGTCGAGCGGCGCCGGAGTGATTGTCAGATCGGAGCGTGGGAAAATGCAGCAGGCGAGCGCATAGTTTTTCTCTTCGTCGGCGACGGACACTTTCGCCCGACTCATCTTTTTTCGCACGACCTCACCATTGAGAATTCTGACCCGACAGACACCGCATCCACCCCTTCGGCAGCCGACGGGAATGTGCGTTACGCCAGCATACTCTAGAGCCGAAAGCACATCAGCGCCGACCGAACAGCCGACAGGCTCTGCGCCCATCACTCGAATCTGAAACGTCGCGCTGCTCTTCGATTCCACAACATGATTACCTGTTATTTGGAAAAATGCATTCGGATTGCGGCACTCTTCGCGCGGGACGCCAGCCATGCAATTTCACTGCATTCACGTCATCACTGAAGTGAATCGATCATGAACTTCTTTTTCGTAATAGAAAATAGCCTTCCCCATTTGGTCCACCGTCCACTCCCGAACCGGATTATCCGGATAGTGTTGATAACCTCCCGCAAAACACTCGTTCCGATTCCCGGATGGATCAAAAAAATAAACTGTTTGGCCGCGGGTTATACCATGACGGGTCGGCCCAATATCAAGCGATATATTTCGCTGGGCGATCAGATCGCATGCATGGCCCACATCGTTCCACGATTCCACAAGGAAAGAAGCATGATGTAACTTCGCGTCGGCGGGGCCTGTTAGGAACGCAATATCATGCGCTTTGTTTGAGCAGGTGAGAAATATAGCGATAGCGTTTCCCTCTGGATCAGTCGCGCGCTCGGTTACGACAAAATCAAGCGCCTTTTCGAAAATCTCAGCCGAAGCTGCGATATCCACACCCAGAACCGCGCAGTGGTCGAATCTTGAAATGCGCATACCCCGCGGTTCGTGTCGCCAGATGTCGGGATTTTTTGTCTGAGGCCCATTGCCAGAAAGCTCCATCTCTGAATAAAGTTCAATCGTATGCCCCGTTGGAATCGAAAAGCGAACGCGCCTACCGACACCCGGATAAGCACCAGCCGGAACGATAGCCGTCTCGACGCCAATGCCTTTTAGACGTTTTGCAAAAACGGTGAGCGCCTCCTCGGTGAGGACCTTGAACCCTAATACATCCAGACCTGCTTCATCCGCTTGCCTTAGCACGACGGAATGTCGGTCAAATTCATCATACGCCTTCAAAAAGGCGACCTCGCCATCCTGGCTTACCAGGTCCAATCCCAGATTATCCCGGTAATGAACAATTCCCTCGCCGAGGTCCATGACGCGAATCTGAATGAATCCTGGTCTTAATACACCGGTTACGGCCATTTTAATCCTCCCTCTTCCAGCCTGCTTCATTGACGACGGAAAAGCTGAGCGTCGGGCCCTCAGTCGGCGCGACAGACCATACGGCTTCGACGTCATCGCCGACATGCGCCGTTACGCCACCAGTAACGGCGGAAACGATCCTCGGCCCCTCTTCGAGCGCAATCAGCGCAACGCCATATGGCGGCGTTTCATTTTCGCTGAATGCCCGGTGATAAACGACAAAACTATGAACTTTTCCGTATCCAGACGCCTTCATTTCCGTCAATTCACTGGACCAACACTCTGAACAGAAAGTTGCGCCCGGGGCAAGGACGACGCCGCATACGCTGCATTTTTTCAGCCGCAACTCGTTTCGGGCTACCCCCTCCCAGAAGGCGATATTTTGCTCATCGCGAAAAAATCTTTCTTCCGTCAACGGACTTTCTCCGGACTAAGAACTAGGCATGCATGATAATCCATTCGCCCGCCTTGCGCAGTGACCAAGGACCATCCATTATTTCCGATTTGCCGATCACCGGCGCGATTCGCGGCCTGAAGATAACCTTCTGAAACCTGTGTCATCCCCTGAAGATAATAACCGGAAAGCTGGCCGCCGCCGGTATTAACTGGAAATCGCCCGCCGGGCGCCAAGGCGCCGTCCGCAACAAAATCCTTGCCCTCGCCGCGCTCGCAAAACCCATATCCTTCAAGACCGAGGAGCGTTGTAACCGTAAAAGCATCATAGATCTGCGCGTGATCAATATCACGCGCAGATATTCCGGCCATTCGATAGGCTTTCTTTCCCGCGACCCTGGCCGGAGTGTCAGTCTCGTTTTCGTAATCGGAATAGGCGAGATAGCCGCGGTGCCCCTGGCCCATGCCCCAGATAAACGCGGCGCCATTTCGTTCGCCGCCACCGCCTTCCGGAGCGGAAACAATTACGGCGCCGGCGCCGTTGACTGGGAACGCACAATCGAACATGCGCAGCGGATCGGCGATCAGCTTTGAATTCAGATAATCGTCCATTGACATCGGTTTAGTCTGAAACGCGAGCGGACTGCGTCGCGCCCATTGACGCGCCGCCAGCGCCACTTCACCGAATGTCTCCGCGCCGACACCAAACAGTTCCATATAGCGGCGCATCGCAAAACCATAGGCACCCACTGCGCCGTAAAGTCCGTATTGCCGCTCCCAGCCAGGAATATTCGTCAGCGCTAAATCGATTGCGTAGGCATCACCGCCTCTCCGCTTTGGCAGGATTGGCGTATCGGCAAAGACACAGACAACATTTTCCGCCATTCCATTCGCAACCGCCATCGCTGCATATTGAATCATCTGCACGCCGCATGCAGCCTGCGAAGCCAAGACATTGCCAAATGTCAGGTCGCGAAAGCCAAGATCATCGAAAAGCCGTAACGGCAAGTCATCGGATGGGTTCGTATCGCTGCGATTGATTACTACGCCATCTACATCGCTTTTCTGAAGGCCGGCGTCAGCAACAGCTGCGATGATAGCGTCGCAAGCTAACGCTTTTTGCGACTTCAAATATTCGCGCGATAGTTCGGCAAAACCCAGGCCGCAGATTTTTGCAATTGGCTTATCGACTCGCTTTGACGTCATATCACTCCAGTTGCCCGATTCCCCGCTGAAACACTCTAAACCGAAACATCGCCGGTTAGATCAGAAAAGCAAGGGAAGGCACAGCCTCTTGGGAGTTAATAAGGTCGACGCGCTTGCGTGCGATTCTCAAGGTTTCATCGACGCGCCGGAAAATATGCTCCGTCCGCCCGATCCACCAATGCAGGTCCTTGGTCGATTGAATCTGTAATTCGCCGAGCATGAAAGCAGAGCAAACCTTATATTCAGACTCGTTGAGAGATTCGACTTCAATATTGGAAATCAGTCGTGTCATTGGTGACGGCGGCACTTGCGCATGGCGAACGCCTGTCTTTAACATTCGGATTCTCGTGGAAACGCGCGAACGGTTGTCATAAAGGAGAGAGAGCTGAGTTGCCGGATTTGGATCCTCCCGATTGATTGGAACCCAATACTCCATGTCATCAGTCAACAGGCTTTCCCAATCATCGTACTGAGCATTGTCCGCGAAACGCGCCTCTTTGTACAACAGGTTGCAGATGCTTCTGTATTCTTCATCAGAAACCATAATTAATCCTCGTAGCTAAGCCGTCATCATGACGGCGCTTTCCGCCGCACCGCTACCTGGTCAAGCGACCATCACTTCTTTGTAGCGACTCCAGAACGCGCGATTCGTCACTTCATCGGTCACATGCGACTCCATCACACCCATACCGTTTCTGTCTTCCCGACCCATGCCCCTTCGAAGGTCAATCTCCATGGGACCCCCATCGAAGGCCAAATCCTGACGCTCGGTGATCACGCCATCATCAGGAAGAAAGAAGGATGACGGTCCAAGAGCCGCCTCACAGAGGCGAATAATGCGCGTGTTCATTTCGTCAGAAACACCTTCGAGCAGCATTGGCGTGTGGCGCTGCACCGTTACGCCGACCTGATCGACCTCGTAATAAACGATATTGGTCTCGGCCAGAAACAGGTTTGGAAAGATCAGGGCATGCGGCGGTCCATCATGGATGATTCGCGATGCCCGATTGTCGCCGTAAGCTTCACGAAGCTGGTCGCAATACGCCTTGGCGAAGGGCTTCATCGGTTTTTTATCGCTGTAACCGAGCCACTCCAGATCGCTTGAGAACCCGGCAGCGAGAAACAGCTCTGAATGCCCGTTCCCCCAATCGACCGCGGTCGTCTTTAATTCGTCCTCACCAGCGAGAACAGCTTCATTGTAACGTGACTCGATGGAACGTGCGAGCGAAGCGTGAACATAGTTCACATGATACCCGTCGATATTGTTCTCACACTGAAGTTTCCAGTTTGTCTTGTACAGAAATTTTGCCCAGCCTGCGTTCAATCGGATTTTCCCGACAGGCGAACTTTCCACCGCGCGATCTATCAGACTCGCGCCTTCGCCGAGGTAATCCATAAAATCGACGGGATTCGGGTTCAATGTTGCGAAGACAAACCCCTTGTAAACACCAACGGTCGCCTTTGGCAGGCACTTGTGATCGAGGTCTTTGGAGCCCGCACCGTAAGGAACCGACTTAAGGTCGCCATTCAAACCAAACACCCAGCCGTGATACCAGCAAGTGATCGCACCGCGCACATTACCCCTTTCTTCTTGACATAGAAGCGTGCCGCGGTGCGTGCATTTGTTCGAAATGACATTAACTTCGCCGTCGCGATTGCGGATGACGAGATATGGCTCTCTACCAATGCTGCGACGGACATAATCGCCTGGATTCGGAATTTCCGAGTCATGGGCGACGAAGCTCCAGCCGTTATGAAAGATTTTCCTGATTTCGTCTTCGAAAATCTTTTCGTCCTTATAAACGCGGCTGTTGATGATGCCGTCTTTCACAATCGTCGAATAGTCAATCGCGTTTTGAACACTCATGCGACTTCCTTTCTATCCTTTCAACGCCATTCGCGTGGCTGGAGCGATTATTGAATTGATGCACATACACAATATGCTTGCGCATATTTCAATCTGTCTCTACTTTCTGGTGCCGAGAACTTCATTTGAATGACGGCATTTAACTTCAACGGGCGCTGCATATCCATCTTCACGAAACTATTTCCAGGCCCATGAAAGTAAAGAAGTCTGATGCGAATAGATGATATCAGCAAAACGAATATCAGGGGGCTGGACCTGAACCTCCTGCGCGTGTTCGACGCCGTTATGCGGCTGGGGAGCGTATCACGGGCGGCCGAAGATCTGGGGATGACTCAGCCGTCGACGAGCGGGCAGATTAGCAAGCTTCGCGAAGCCCTGAACGATCCTCTTTTCGTTCGAGAGAGTCATGGCGTTGCGCCGACGCCCTTTTCGGAGAATCTATACCCCTACATTCGCGACGCGCTTGATACGATCGGGCGAGGGCTGAAGGATGTCCGGGAATTTGATCCTCACGCCGACAGCCGCACATTCACAATTATCATGACGGACATTGGAGAGACGACTATTCTGCCGTCAATAATCCGCGCCTTCTCACGCTTCAGTCCCACAATATCTTTTCGGGCGATCAATCTACCGACCCATGAAACGCCGGACGCCCTTAAGAGCGGGCTTGCCGAGCTCGCAATCGCATACATGCCCTATCTGGATGTCGGATTTTTTCAGCGCAAACTTTTTTCGACCGATTACATCTGCCTAGCACGGAAAAGCCATCCGGAGGTGGCGAAGGGCATCTCGATAGCGGCGTTCAAGGCCGCAGGTCACGTTGTCGCGGAAGCGCGCGGCACCGGGCACTTTTACCTGCTCGAACAGAATTTCGACGCGCTCGGCATCGATCGCAGGATAAAGGTGCGGGTTCCGAATTTCATGTCGATCCCTCATATCGTTTCAGGCACGGATTTGTTAGCCACCGTGCCGCGAGCGTTCGGTCTCGCCCTGAAGGACGGGCCGCCCGATTTATGCGGCTACGAACATCCCGTAAGATTGCCGTCGATCGACGTGAAAATGCTCTGGCATGAACGGTTTCACAAGGATCCGGCTCATCGGTGGCTGCGAGAACAGATTTTTTCAGTCGTTCAGAACATCCACTGGGACGGCAGCGTCGAGAAATTTATGGGTGGCGCCAAGAAAAACCAGAAGCGACCCGCCGCCATAAAAAAGGCCAGCGGCGAAAGGGAGAAAAGAACCTAAATGACGACTCCTATCGAGAAGACCGGCCGGGCGGCAATCGTTACCGGTTCCACGCGCGGGATCGGCAATGCGATTGCGACTGAATTGGCGAACGCCGGCTATAATGTCGTGATTTCTTCCAGGCGAAGCGAGGCTTGTGAAACCGCCGCCGATCGGATAAACGAGGCGGAAGGCCGCACCGTTGCCTTTCCTTTCGCAGCCGATATTGCCGACAGGCAGGCGCTGGAAGGCCTTGTAGAGGCGGCTAACGAAACCTTCGGACGGCTTGATTGTGTCGTCTGTAATGCGGCTTCCTCACCCTATTTCGGACCTATGCGCGACGCTCCCGATCCGGACTTCGAAGCTGTGCTGAAAAATAACATTCTTTCAGCCCACTGGCTCACCCGTTCGTCGGTCCCGCATATGCAGAATATCGGCGGCGGCTCGATCATTTATATCGCATCGATTGGCGGGCTTCGCGCTTATGATCATATCGGCGCTTATTCCGTCTCGAAGGCGGCGATGCTCCAACTGGCGCGCAATTACGCTCGTGAACTGGGCCCGAGCAATATCAGAGTCAATGCAATTTCGCCCGGCGTGATCGAAACCGATTTTTCAAAATCGACGATCGCCAACTCGAAACTGAAGACCGCTTTTGAACGTGAAACCTTTGTCGGACGCCTAGGTTTGCCCGAGGACATTGCGCCGATGGCGGTATTTCTGGCCGGCCCAGGCTCCACCTTCTTGACGGGCCAAAATATCGTCATCGACGGCGGCGCGTCAGTTTAGCTCGCATCGCAGGCCTTGTGTGCCGGATTTTTTAAAGTTTTGCGGCCAGTCAATGATTTAGCTCGAAACATCGATTCAGATTGTTCGTTTTTCGTGTTCGGAATTCTCATTTAAAGCGCTGCCCACACCGCTATTTATTGCGCAGTCCCGAACATTAGGCTCGAACCCGGCTAGGTCACGCTCAAAGCCGCGGGCCATTTGAGCGTCGCGAGATATTCCTCTTCCATATATCAGTTATCTCAGCCGGCGCATTGCGAATTATTTTTAGTTCGTACCAAAATTAACATCAGCGCGCAATTAATAACCAGACGCGTATTACCCTAATATTTCTTGGGAGGGAAATATGACGGATCGGTATGCCTCTATTGCGTTCATTCGGCGTCAACGACGCTTGAGAATGATTCTGGCCGGTTCAATTTTCGCATGCAATGCGGCCAATAGCCTAACGCCTGCACTGGCGCAGGCGACAGATGCGCTTCGTGACTCGATCGTCGTTACAGCGACAAAAAAATCAGAAGCCGAAGACGTGCAAGAAGTGCCGCTGGCCGTGACAGCCTATGGCGAGGCGCAGCTGGACGCTTTATTGGTCAAGGACATATCAGATCTCAGCTTCAGCCAGCCGAATGTGACATTGGAGAACATCAATTCGGTCGGCGGCGCCTTGAATTTCTCCATTCGCGGCCTAGGCGTGAACAGCTCGATTCCTTCAATCGATCCTGCTGTCGGCGTATTTGTCGATGGCGTTTATCTCGGCATTACGACAGGCGCGACGTTCGATACTTTCGACCTCGAAGGCATCGAAATCCTCCGCGGACCTCAGGGCGTGCTGTTCGGCCGCAACGTCACGGGTGGCGCGGTGTTGATTAAATCGAAGCGTCCTTCAGACGAATTTGAATTCAAGGCGAAAGGCCAATGGGAGTCGGGGTTGAACCAAGTCTACCAGGCAGCCGTCTCCGCTCCACTTATCCCAGGCGTCTTGAATGCTAAAATTTCCGGCATGTTCAATGATGATCAGGGCTGGTTCACCAATCTGGCTACCGGGGAGAAGTTTAATCCGGGCCAATCATTTTCCATTCGGCCTTCAATCGAGCTGACTCTCGGCGAATCTTTTGATCTTTACGTCCGCTATGAACATGGCGAAACTGAAGACGGCCATGGCGTCGGCCAAAATCGCGCGCTTTACGATCGCGATACTTTTGATCTTGAAATCGGCAATCCGGGCTTCCTGAATCAGGAATGGGATATGGTGACGGCGGAAGCCAACCTCGATGTCGCATTTGGCGAGGGTACGATCACCAATATTTTCGGGTGGCGCAAATTCAACTCTCGCTCGATATTCGACCCGGACAGCACCGCAGTCGATTATTTCAAATTTGGCGAATACACCGAGCAAGACCAGATCAGTAACGAACTCCGATACGCTGGAACATTCAGCGACATCGTCGAACTGACACTTGGGCTTTACTATTTTAGTCAGGACGTACTTTACGAAGAAGTACGGTTTCTTTTTCAGGACCCGATACTAGCGCCAGGACAAGCCTTGGGAACGGTTCCGGGACCGCTTTCGTTTTACGGTGGGGGCATCCAAGATCATCAAACTTATGGCGTATTTAGCCATGTTGATATTGCTTTGACCCCTACCTTGTCTCTTCTCTTGGGGCTTCGATATTCTTATGAAGAAAAGAGCGTCAATATTGCCACGATCGTACCGGGGCCGCCGTCGCCAAATGACTTCGACATCCCACCGGGCGCATGTAACCTCCCCGATAACGATTGCGTATTCAACGTCAACGCCGATCCAAATTTTGATCCCGAGAAGGATTTCTCTGCGCTGAGCCCTAAAATTGGTTTCCAGTGGGATTTTCGTGACGATGCACAAGCCTATTTCCACTGGTCTCGCGGCAATCGATCCGGCGGCTATAACTTGCGCAACACCTCGCCGGTCGCCCTGCCCGGTCCGTTCGATCAGGAAACAATCGACGCATTCGAGTTCGGCCTGAAGGCCCAAACGCTTTCCGGTCGCGCGACCGTTAACGCGGCGCTGTACTGGAACAACGTCTCTGACATGCAGCGCGAAGTAATTTTTCCGGATCCTGTCAGCGGCCTGATCCAGATCATTGAAAACACTGCCGACGCGCGCATTCGCGGTTTCGAATTGGACGGGCAGATCTTCGTGACTGACAATTTCGTCCTGACCGGATTCGCCGGCCACACGGATGCAGAATACACCAACGTGCTCTTCGACATCACTCAGGACGGCGTCGTCGACGACGTGGATCTAAATCTCGAACTCCCCCGCGCCCCGAAATGGACATATGGGGTCGGAGCCATTCTAGACCTTCCGGTGAACAATATCGGCCATGCGACGGCGCGTGTGAATTTCAGCCACCGTGACAGGTCATATTATTCAGATAACAATGTAGGCGTCTTGAGCCCGGGCGACATATTAAGCGCTTCCGTGAGCTTTTCGCCTGTAAATGAGAATATTCGTTTCTCTGTCTACGGCAAAAACCTTCTGAATGATGTGACGGAAGGGTCGGAAAATCCTCTCGGATTTCCGCCGGGCCAGCAAGGCACCTATGCCGGTTTGAACAAGGGGCGCGTAGTCGGCGGCGAATTATTGGTCTCTTTCTAGATTAGTCCCGCCTATTTTCTAGGCTGATTTTCATGCACGCCGCTCATGCATCGACGCCGGGCGGCGGCCGCCATCCAACAACGGAAATGCGAATGCTTCGAGATAATCTACGTCGCTGCGCGGAACATTACCCGGACAAGATCGCCTTTCACCAGGGCGAGCGGACAATTACTTGGTCAGAAATTTATCGCCGGTCTCTCGCCCTCGCCGGCGCCCTTCAGGCGCGCGGCGTCCGTCCGGGAGACCGGGTAGCCATTCTGGCCAAGGAATGCATCGAGATTTATGAACATTTCTTTGCCTGCATGATCATCGGCGCGGTCCGAGTGGGCGTAAACTGGCGATATAGTTCGCGTGAAATGCTTCATGTCCTGAAAAACAGCAGCGTTACCGTATGCGTCGTGCAGGACAAGTGTTGGCCGTTGATTGAACCTCGCAACGATGAATTTAAAGCATTGTCGATTGATATCATCGGCCTGGGTGTAGGTCACGGCTTTGACACGGATTACGAACTTCTAATTGAAAAGGCGCCAGAACTCGTCGCGACCGATTTCGACGAGAACGCGCCTCTCCTACATACTTACACGTCCGGCGCCACGGCGCATCCCAAGGCTGTCATATTGTCTCACAAGGCGATCCTTACTGAAATTACCTACGCGCCCCACTATTATGGCATATCTGCAAACGATCGATATTACATGCCTGCGCAATCTGCATGGGTCGCCGTTGTCGGCGGACTGTTCGGCCTTGCATCCGGGTCAGGTACAATTATTCCTACGGACGTATTCGACGTCGGGGATTGTGTTGACGACATCAACAGACACAAAGCAACGGTCGCGCTGCTCGTTCCTGCTATGATTCCGGCAGTGCTCGATTATCTCAAGGAAAACGATCTCTCCCTCCCCTCGCTGCATACCATCGCTTATGGATCCGCTCCAACGACACCTGCATTGATCAGGCGCACAACCGATACGCTTGGAGTGAATCTCGTGCAGCTTTACGGAATGACAGAGTGCGTCGCCTGGGCCTGCTTCCTCCAGCCGGACGACCATCGACGGGCCCTTGCCGGAGAGGAGCATATTTTGCGCTCTTCCGGTCGTTTTGCGGCCTTTATCGACTACAAAATATGCAATGATGACGGCGAGGAAGTTCCGGCCGGCGAGGCAGGCGTTATTTACCTCAAAGGCGATACGATAATGAGCGGCTATCTCAATCAGCCGGAGGAAACGGCGGGTGTGTTGAACGCCGATGGCTGGCTGAAGACAAATGACATTGGTCGCATTGATAAGAATGGGTTTGTCTATCTTCTTGACCGACGAAATTTTCTCATCAACACAGGCGGCGTAAATGTATTTCCTGCGCAAGTCGAGGCAGTGCTCGCGGAAAACGAGATTGTTTCCGAATCGTCTGTCGTCGGCGTGCCCCATCCGCGCTGGGGCGAGGCTGTCATCGCCGCCATTGTGTTGCGAAACGGGGTTCAGCTGAGCGATGAGGATTGTATCGCGCAACTGAACGCCCATTGCGTTGAGAATCTCAGCAAACAGGAATGCCCAAAACATTTTATATTCATGAACGAGCTTCCAAGAACAATTACCGGCAAGTTGCAAAAACGCGATCTTAAATTATATATCTCTGAGAACGTGAAGCTTCCGTGGGATGAGTGATTTTGAACCAATACAGATCGTCAAGGAAGACCTTATCGGCATGCTAGGCGCATTGCTTCCCGAACCGCAATCGCGTAGCGTATTACCGCGAGGAGCACGCAGTGCACGCATGTTCCGTATTCCGCAGACTAGGCGTCAATGACGCCATATCAGCAAGGCGGCGAACCGGAGACAATCGCCATTACCTCATTTGACGGGTGCGCGCTCGTCGCCAGCCAATTCGGCAGGCCCGATAAGGGCGCAATCATACTTTCGCCGGGCGGCGGCCAGACCCGCCATGCATGGTCTGGCGCTGCGTTCGCCTTCGCCAGAGAGGGTTATATTGTTCTCTGCGCCGATTTGCGCGGACATGGAGACAGCGACCGCGCACCGGGAGGCACCTATTCCTATACTGATTACGCCCGGGACGCGCTCGTTCTTAGCGACTGGATGGGAAGACGAACCGGGGTCAAGCCGCATTTTATCGGCGCATCGCTCGGCGGCGTCGCCGCGCTCGTGGCGGCGGGCAAAATCCGTCAGGATGGGTTTGCATCTCTCACGCTGGTTGATGTCGCCCCAAAGATCAGTGAACACGGGTTCTGTTCGATCCGGAATTTCATGCTCGGCGCCGCAAAAAACGGATTTGAAAATGTAAGCGAGGCAGCTGCTTTCCTTTCAAAACACTTTCCGCGGCCGAATACCGAGAACCGGTCCTCTGGAGGGACCAGCGGTCTGCAGAAAAATTTGCGTCAGGGTGAAGATGGGCGGTGGCGATGGCACTGGGACCCAGCTTTTGTCGAAACGCTTCACCTTGAGCCAGCGGAATTTGAGCGCGAGCTGACTGACGCGGCAAAAAGTCTGATAATTCCTGTTCACTTCATGCGCGCCGGAAACAGCGAACTTGTCACGCAGGAAGCTGCGGCGCATTTCCGCGACATTGCGCCCCATATCCATTTTACGGAGATTAAGGGCGCGCAGCACATGCTTACCGGTGATCAGAACGACATATTCGTCGATGCGGCGCTTGATTATCTCGCACGCCCTGAATTTCGCCGTACTCCTGGGGGAAATTAAAGCGTGATGCAAAGAAGCGGGGGCCGACTATTTGCAAAGTCACGCGACCAATCAATTACTCATGGCAATGTATCGATTCTGGTTATTCGCACTTTGTCCTAGCCGGCAAGCGCTTCAAACTCCGGGCAGGCCGAAAATTCCGATACCGCTTACGTTCTCATGCGGAAAGCCGCCGAGATTATGGGTCAATCCGAGCGTCGGACTGCTTAATTGCCGCTCGCCGGCCCTGCCGAGCAATTGCGTATAAACTTCATACGCCATCCGCAGCCCCGACGCGCCGATCGGATGACCGAAACACTTTAGTCCGCCGTCAACCTGGCAGGGAACTCCCCCTTCCCGGTCGTAAAAGCCGTCAAGCACATCAACGACCGCCGATCCCTCGTCGGAAAGGAACAGGTCTTCCATGGTGACCAATTCCGTAATTGAGAAACAGTCATGCACCTCGATGAGGCTGAGCGCTTTGCGCGGATTTTCAACGCCGGCTTCGGTATACGCGCGTTTGGCGGCGCTACGCGTTGTAATTATGCTGGCCCCATCCCAAGAGGAGTGCGACGCTTCAACACCATTCGATACGGCCAACTGCAACGCCTTGACCATCACGGATTCATGTTTTTTTCCAAGACCGGCCGCCACTTCCGGCGTGGTGACAATCGCACACGCCGCGCCATCACTGACGCCGCAGCAATCAAAAAGTCCAAGCGGTGCAGCGATCATCGGCGCCTTTATAATCGTATCCATATCCACACGCCGACGCAGATGCGCTTTCGGATTGACGGCCCCGTTCTCGTGGCTTTTCCATGAAACGTGAGCCATAGCGCGTTTCAGGTCGGAAGCGTTGACCTTGTGCTTGGCGCCATAGGCGGCGGCAAGCTGCGCAAAACCGCCGGGTGCGCTCATAGACGGGGCAAACAGACTCGCGCGCGGTCCAAAATCGAACTCAGGCAAACCGCCGAACCCGGTGTCCTTCAGTTTTTCAACGCCAATTGCCAACGCAATGCGCGCAGCGCCCGACGCCACCGCATAAACAGCGCCGCGTAGCGCCTCCGTTCCAGTGGCGCAGGCGTTCTCCACTCTTGTCACCGGAATATTCTGCAACCGCAAGGCGACTGATGCCGGCGTCGCCGTCGGCCCCATGCCGAGATCGGGCATGGCATGGCCCAGCCAGGCCGCGTCAATTTCGCTGGTTTCGATGCCGGCATCCGCTCTGGCCTCAATGAAGGCTTCAAGCATGAGGTCTTGCGCGTCGCAATCAAAGCGTTCGCCAAACTTGCTGCACCCCATGCCAATGATGGCGACCTTGTCGCGAATTCCGCTTGTCACTTTATGTCTCCATTACGCGGCCCATCGGCGGACTTCGCCTTCCAGCTATAGCGATGAAATTTCCGATAGGGATCGAATTCCTGGATGCGGTAGACCATACTGACTTCACTGCCTACTGGCGGTTCATCCGGCGCACTCGTGAAGTTTAGGATCATGCGCGCGCCGCTGGCGAATTCCACCATGCCATATCGGTTCGGCGGATTGCGCGAAAACCCGAGCCAGTCTGTCGTGACAGTTTTTATGACCGCCGCCTCCTGCGCCAATGCGTGGTCAGATTGATTGCCTTCATGACCACAGTTCGGATTGACGCAAATTTTAGCTTTCGGGAACTGAACCGTTCCACATTTTTCGCACTTTCCGGCGATCAGCCGCGCAACTCTATCCGCATGACGATAGGCGGCGCTGTGCGCGGTTTTTCGGTCAGTTTCCGCCCGCGGCCCGAAGTCCGGTTCCAATTGTCCGTTGAAGGACAAGTACCGGATGAATGACAACTCGTGCTGATCGCTTTCGGCCAGCGCGCGAACACCTTGTCGATCGCCAATCGATTTGATCAGCGACGTCGTTTCCAACACGATCGCCTCGCAGCCCTGGCCAAAGCCCGCCATAAGAATTTTTTCGCCTGGGCCAGCGGCGCAAAGCGTATCGGCAAGCATTAGAAGAGAATGGGCAGCGCCAGCTTCGCCGATAACATCCTGAAAGTCGTCGCGCACCGCGTCATCGCGAATATCGACTGCTTTCGCCAGTCCGCCTGCGACGCCGCGGATTGTTGACGGAAAAATGAAATGGTCGATTTCCGCAGAAGAAACACCGGCGGCTTCCATTGCGCAAGTGAGGATCGGCGGTGCGATTTTCCGGTATCCTTCGTCCCGAACCCACCGCTCCTCCCAGCCATATTCATACGCCTCATTGGCGCGGCGATAGTGATCGACGAAGTCGACTGTTGAAACCCTATGCGCCATGACACGTGCAATGACGTTTTCACATCCAAATACGAACGACACCGCTGCGTCACCGCTTGTCATCTCCACCAAGCTGCCCGGCCGTCCGCGGCGACAGTCTGCGGCAACGCACAAAACCTGGTGCGGCGCGCCGTCAGCCGCACTCAGGCGTTCCGCTACACGAAATGCAGACACGCCGGCGCGCTGCGTATTGGCTATATCAACGGCCTGAACGCAGTTGGACAACCCGGCGGCGGCCGCGATAACGGAAGCATTTAACCGGTCGGCAAACGGAAACGTCGTCGAAGCGGCGACAATGGCGGATATCTCGCCGAGCGCCTCCGAGTCCTTGCAATGACGCGCAGCCTCCACCGCCATCGTAATCACGTCCTCGTCAAAGTCGCAGATCGCGCGGACGCCGTGCCTGTATCCGTTCAAGGCTGGATTAATCCATCCGACTTCACTCGCCATCGCTTTTCGATGCAAGCGCATTGACGGAACATAAATCCCAAAAGCGGTGATTCCGGTTGTTTCGTCACCTCTAGCCATAATCGTCGTCAATACTCCGATGCGTTTCGCGTGCGTTGCCCGCTATGCGGCGCCAACAGCAATATCAATTTCGCCTGTCGCCACCACCACGCCGTCACTCTGGCGCGTCGCGGCAAGCGCCCAAGTCAAGATCGTCGCGCCGTCATGAGTTTTTTTGTCTGTAACCTTACCGATGCAATGAAGATTGTCACCCACATTCGTCATGGCCCGGAACTGGGTTTTAATCCGGCGAATGGCGCCCGCCGGCGCATTCTCGGTTCCGATTTTCGCAAGATATCCCATGACGAACATTCCGTGCACGATGACGTCGGACAGTCCCGCCTTGTTTTTTGCGAAATCGATATCGGTATGAATCGGATTGAGATCCGACGAACCGGCTGCATAGAGGGCAATGGTGTGGCGCGAGATCGAACCCGTTTGAAGCGTTGGCAGCGTATCGCCGACCTGCAGTGATCCGAGTTTGCGCGTCTGCTCATTCATGTTTTCGCACCCTAAATCAGCGATTCCGAATTACGAACGAGCACCGATCAGTGCCCGCAAACTGGCCTTTTTCGTCATGATACTGAATTTCAGTAACGACGAATTCAAGCACGCCGTCTTTTTTATCAAAAATGTCGATAATCTTCTTCACGCCTCGCAAGCTTTCTCCAGCACACAAGGGGCGTTCTAGGATGAATTCCTGCTCACCATGCAACAATTTCGCCAGATCAATGCCGAGTTTGTCAAAAAGGCCGTATGTTAGATCGTCCCGCGTGCCAAGGCGAATTAAGTAAGTCGGCAGCGCGACAATGGAAGCGTACCCCTCAGCACGGGCGACTGCCTCGTCGCAGTAGATCGAGTTTTTCTCACCTAGCGCTTTGGCGAACAACTCCATCTGTCCCTTTTCAAGGGTAGCGTCGAATGGCTCCATTTCGAAGCCGATAAATGAGCGATCTATCATACTAATGCGTCGTCGTTATCGTTCAGAGACGGCAGCGCCCATGGCTTCGCCGAATGGCGCAAACGCCTCCGCGATATTCTGCGGATGCATTGCGTTGGAAAAATCAGTGATCCGATCGATATTGGCGGCGATATCTTCAACTTTTATTTCCCCTTTCAGAGTGACGCCGCGGCTCCTTTCCCAACGCAGCTTTCCAAACCAGCCTGCGCCCGCTTCGAAGAGCCCCCCTGTCTGCGAGCTTTCTTCGCTGCAAAGGTAACCGACCAGAGGGCTAACCAACTCCGGACGCAATGCTGCAGTCTGCTCCCGGCTGATGACGGTATCAGTGAGCCGGGAAGCGGCGGCCGGCGCTATCGTATTGACGAAAATGTTGCGTTTTTGGCCTTCGATCGCGAGAGCTTGCGTCATGCCGTGAAGCGCCAGCTTTGCCGAACTGTAATTGACCTGCCCGAAATTCCCGTAAATGCCGGCCGCGGATGCGGTATTGACAATGCGTCCGAAATTCTGCTCGCGCATATACGGCCATGCCGCCCGATTGACCTTGAATGCGCCGTTCAAATGCACATTGATGATGTCAAACCAGTCGGTCTCGCGCATTTTATGAAACGAAATATCGCGCAGAAATCCGGCGTTGTTAACCACGATGTCGAGGCGACCAAAGGCATCCATCGCGGTTTCGACAAGGCGCGCACCCGATTCAACAGAGTCGGTATTCGCGACGGCTTCGCCGCCCTTGCCCGTTATTTCGTCAACCACCGCCTCGGCCGGCGATTTGTCAGCGCCCGCACCTTGGACGGTTGTACCATAATCATTGACCACGACGCGCGCGCCAAGCCCGGCGAACATCAGTGCGTGTGATTTGCCAAGCCCGTTGCCGGCGCCAGTAATCAGTGCGACTTTGCCTTCAAAAGACACGAAATTTTATCTCCTAACAATTCGTTTCCGCCTGCCTACGCCGTGAAGCGGGTTCGCGGCGTAGGCCCTGGCGGTTGGTTTTTTGCCGCTATTGCGAACGGCTACAAAGCCACTTTAACCGAAGCCCCGAGCACGCGGCCCTTATTCAACGGCGAGTGGCTGCCATTCGTCGAACCCGGCGGGAACGGCGTTTGCGAGTCCGAACCCTCCGTAATCTCGTCGAGCAGGTTGTCGCCATATATGGAGAAACGCAGCCCGCCGCCGTTTGTCGTGAAAGACAAGGACGCATCCAACATATCACCGCCGCTCAGGATTCCGCGATTATTATCTGTAAACGCCTGACTGTCGCGATGATTGAAATTAGCGCGCGCAGTCAAAAATCCCGCATTGCCGATATCATGGTCATAAACGAACCCGACATTGTAAGTCAGTTTTGGAACGCGCGGAAGCGCAAGCGCCAGATCCATCTGATTCACCACCCCGTCGCCGCTTATATCAAAGAGAATGTCAGTATACTCTGCGTCAAGGTGGCCGACCGAAGCATTCAGGACCAGCCCTTCCACCGGTGAATACTGCGTTTCAAACTCAACCCCGAATATTTTCGCGTCCGCAGTGTTGGTGATGATCTGGATCGTCCCCAAAATCGGGTCTGACAACAAGACCTCACGTTGCATATCCGAAATGCTGGTGTGAAAGATCGCAGCATTGAATATCGCCCCGGGCAAGGGCTCCGATTTGAATCCGAGCTCGAAACTATCGACTTGCTCTTCAGCGAACGGACCGGGCGACGCCGTCGGCACAGTGTTGCGCAGATTGTATCCGCCGGAACGGAAGCCGCGGCTCCAGTGGCCATAAAGCCGCGCATTATCTGCAATGGAATACCGCAAGCCAATCTTAGGAGACAGGTTACTCCAATCTTCCTCCGGATCGAATGTGGGATCGGCGTTTAAATTGAAGAAGCAATCATCTGCATGGATATTACAGGCCCCAGCGGGGATGCTCCACAAATCCGGAGAAGCCGGCCCCGGCACGATCGTAGCCAGTTGCACATACTTTTCCTCGTGGCTCCAGCGCAAACCAAGGTCGAGCGTCAGGGCGTCAGTCAAATCGATCGCTGCTTGTCCAAAAACGCCGAGGACTTGATGGTTCTGGATGCCGCCTCCGTAAAAGGAGAGAGGTCCGGGCACCGCCCCTATCGCCTGTGCCGGCGCGAGGCTGGGATCCTGGAACAAAAAGCGCGTTTCCTGATACTTCAGCTCCTGATCGAACCAGAATCCCCCAAGCGTGAAATTGAGACGATCGAAGAACCGGCCTGAGTATCGAAGTTCGTTGCTAAACTGCTCTTGCTCGGTGATCTCCCCGAAAAGCAACAAGTTCAAGGTCGTGGCGTCGAAATCACTTTGCGATGCTGAACTATATTGACGCCAGCCAAAGATATTCGTGATTACGCCATCGCCGAACGGGACGTCGATATTGGCTTCCGCACTCACCTGGTCCCATTCATGATCCATGAACCCTGGCGCGTCCGTCGTTACGCGGTCGGTGCCCCGTTCGAACAGGGCCCTGTTTTGCGCGATTGTTCCGTGGCCTTCGGATTCTCCATGTTCATAGCGTACAATAAATTCAGCATTCTCGCTCGGCGTGAATTCGACGACCGGACGTACAACAATCGTTTCCACTTCGCCCAGCTTAGAACCATCAAGCTCGTTTGTCCAAAAACCTTCATCATTTTTGTAATAGGCAGCAATTTTCGCTTTCAGAACCCCAGGAACGATCGGCCCTGAAACAGACGCCTGGTACACCTGGTTCAAGCCGGTTTCCCACGCGCCTTGCGCGCTTGCCTCAAACTCATCTGTCGGGCGTTTCGTCCGGATCAACACCGCGCCGCCGGTAACATTGCGTCCGAAAAGAACTCCTTGCGGGCCCCGCAATACCTCAATCGCCTCCATATCGAATGTATCGAAGAGCAAACCGGCGGTCGTGCCGAGATAAACCCCGTCGACAAAAACGCCTACTGTAGGATCAATCGAAGGGATTGAACTGTTTATGCCCAGCCCGCGGATCGAGAAATTCGCCGTGCCTTGTATGGATCCGACATCTTCAAGCGACACATTCGGCTGACTGTAACTAAGCGTTTCAAGATCGCTCACCCGCAACGCTTCAAGCTGCTCTTCCCCATAGACAGAGATTGCAATCGGCGCGTCCTGTGCGGCGACGCCGCCGACCTGCTTAGTCGCCGTTACAATAATTTCGTCCGTCAACGCATCTGAAGCCCGTTGCGCATACGCTGTTGCCGCGAATGCAATTGTCGAAACCGAAACCGACGCCAGTAACGCAGCCGCCCTTTTGTGCCAAAACATGAGTATCCCTCCCGATTGCTTTTTAATGTTTCGCCGCCGCGTTATGTTTTACATATTGTGCAAAAGTGCGTTTTGTTGCGCTGCACAATAATGATATTTCTCGAACGACTTATAGAAATAATCATGCGCACTTACGGTCTGGAGCAACACGCTAAGATCGATAGATGATATCAGATTTTCGTATATCAAATTTAACAGCGAGCAATTACAAAGTGGATCAAGGAAACCGCGCACAAAAAGACAGCGATAAACTGCCTTGGGAGAATTCATAAGATGCTTAACCGCACGTCGACCAGCCCAAAAAGAATACTCGACGCAATCGCGGAAGCACAGCGGCTGATGGTTCACGGTCAGGATGTCGCTTGGATGCTGGACCGTTGGGCGGAGCGAACGCCGGAGAAAGTTTTTCTGGTGTGGGAGCCATTTGAAGGCGATCCAAAAAGCTGGACCTATTCCGAAATACGGGAGAGTGCTGATCGATTCGCAGCGGCTCTTCTAGAGCGCGACGTCGCCGCGGGCGATCGGTTGCTGGTCCATATGGAAAACTGTCCAGAATTTCTGATAGCTGTTTTCGCCTGCGCGCGCATCGGCGCTGTGGCGGTCACAACAAACACCCGATCGGTTGCGCGCGATATTGAATATTATGTCGATGCAGCCGGCATAACAGCCGCAATCACTCAACCCGCATTTGCATCGCTGATCGCTGAATCAGCGCCCAGCCTGAATTTCATAATCGTCACCGAGGATAATTCCGGCGCTGCGGCGTCTCAATTCGACGCTTCTGATTACATCCCCTTCGACAGCTGTCTTTCACCGCGGCCGACGCCACCGAAACGTGCGCCGGACGCCAGCGCGGATTTTCTCATTCAATTCACGTCGGGCACAACGTCTCGGCCGAAACCAGTGCTCCTCACCCACGGCAATTTTATCTGGGGGGCGCAAATGAATGCACGGAACTTCTTGGTTTCAAGTGAAGATATCGCCCTCGTCTTCTCTCCTCTATTCCACATCAACGCCGTTTCTTATTCCACGATGACAACTTTGTGGGTTGGTGGCACAATCGTCTTGCAACCGCGCCTTTCTGTTTCGCGTTTTTGGGACGTATCGATCCGGAACAAATGCACCTGGACATTTGTAATCCCATTCCTCGTATACCCGCTGATGCAACGCGAGGCGCCAAAAAACCATGACTACCGCTTTTGGATGATCGGCGGTTATTCAACGCCGCTTTGTCAGAAATTTGGCATCGACGTAGTTTGCGCTTGGGGCATGACGGAAACAATCACACAAGGGATTATTTCAAACTTTCATCAGCCCCCACCCGAAGGATCAATTGGCCGGTCCGCACCGTGCTACGATATAGAAGTGCGCGACGAAAATGGCAATCCGGTCGGACCCGGCGAACAAGGAACGCTTTTTGTGCGAGGCGTTCCCGGCGTCTCTTTGTTCAAAGAGTATTTTAACGATCCAGAAGCCACCCGTGACGCCGTTGATGCGGAAGGCTGGCTGAAAACCGGCGACATGATTTCCATCGACCATGACGGATATCTCTACTTTCTCGGACGCGACAAGGATATGCTGAAAGTCGGCGCGGAGAATGTCGCATCGTCGGAAATCGAAACTGTCATTATGAAAACAGGACTCATTGAAGAATGTGCGGTTGTCGGCCGCAAGCATTACATGCTCGATGAAGTGCCCGTTGTTTTTGCGATCCCGAAACCTGGAGACAGGGATGAAATTCGTGATGGCATTATTGCCGCATGCAAGCGAGACCTTGCGGATTTCAAGGTCGTTCGGGAAGTCATTTTCGTGGACGATTTTCCACGCGCCACTCTCGACAAGATCGTCAAACCAAAATTGCGCGAACGGCTGACGCCGATCGGGCCGGACGACGATTACGGCAAATAGCCCAGGCACCGAAAAGCGCATCATCCCTGCAGAAACCCTAAACTTAAGGCTAACGTCATGCGTAACTTCACCGATGAGCAATCGTCATTTCGCGCTTCTTTTCGTCGCTTTCTCGAGCGGGAAGTGGCGCCGAATATGGAATCATATAGGAAGGACGGCATCGTCGATCGTGAAATTTATCGCAAAGCCGGCGAAAACGGTTTCCTTCTGATCTGGGCCGATGAGGACTTTGGCGGCATCGGCGAATCCGATTTCCGCTATGAGCAAATCATTATGGAAGAAGTGGCGCGCGCAGACTGCGGCGAATGGTTTCCGACGCTGCACAGCCGGATGGTCGGGCCCTATCTGAAGCGGTTTGGCTCATCAGAGCAACAAGAGCGCTTCCTGCCGAAGTGTGTTTCCGGCGAATCTATTCTGGCCATCGCGATGACGGAGCCAGACGCCGGAAGCGATTTGTCGGGGATGCGCACCACCGTTGAGGACAAGGGCGACCATTTCCTCCTTAATGGGTCTAAGATTTATATCTCGAACGGGATCAATGCCGATCTGGTCATAGTGGCGGCAAAATCAGGCGACACTGACGATCGTCACTCCATGGCGCTACTCTGCGTGGAGCGCGACATGGAAGGCTTTCGACGCGGGCGGAACCTCGAAAAAATGGGGCTCGTTGCTCAAGACACGGCCGAACTTTTTTTTGACAACGTGAAAGTGCCGAAGGAAAATGTTTTGAGTGATCCGACAAAAGGATTTCAATATCTCATGCAGGGCCTCGTCGAGGAGCGCCTTATTGGATCTGTTAGCTATATGTGCAATGCGCACAGGGCGTTTGACCTGACAAGAAGTTATGTGATGGATCGCAAAGCATTCGGCAAACGTATCGCCGACATGCAAAATACTCAGTTCAAGCTTGCCGAATTACATGCTCAACTTCAAGCTGTTCAATGCTATCTCGACCATTGCGTTGCAAAACACAATGCTGGCGATTTATCACCGCCCGAGGCTGCAGCACTGAAACTGGTGACCAGCGAACTTGAATGGCGGGTCGTTGACGAGGGTGTTCAGTTGCATGGCGGCGCCGGATATATGCGTGAGTTTGAAATCTGTCGGCGTTTTACTGACGCACGCATCAATAGAATCCTTGCTGGAAGCTCGGAAATCATGAAACTCATAATCGGGCGGGATATATTTTCCGACAACTATCAACCGTTCCTTGGCTGAAGTCACTGTAACGGCCTGATTGATGAGAGGGATTTCCCGTGGATTATGAAACTTTCGCATCCGGGCCTTTGAAAGGCGTCCGAATAATTGAGATTGCAAGTCTTGCGCCCGGGCCTTTCTGCGCAATGATGCTCGCCGATATGGGCGCCGAAGTCATTCGGATCGACCGCACGCAGGAAAATGACGAATCCCCACCACTGGACTACGACAAGAATATATTGAACCGGAACCGGCGTTCTATTGCGCTTGATCTCAAACATCCGGCGGCCGTCGATGTCATCCTCGATTTGTGCCAGCAGGCCGACGGGCTGATTGAAGGGTTCCGTCCCGGGGTAATGGAGCGGCTCGGCCTTGGGCCGGCGCAATGTTTAGCCGCGAATGAAGCGCTCGTTTATGGCCGGATAACCGGCTGGGGACAGGATGGGCCGCTCGCTCAAACAGCCGGGCACGATATCAATTACATTGCGCTGACGGGCGCCTTGCACGCGACAGGGCCTGCGGAACGACCCTTTCCTCCGTTAAATCTGGTCGGCGATTTTGCAGGCGGGGGGATGCTGCTCGCCTTCGGCCTCGTCTGCGCGCTCTTTGAAGCGAATCACTCTGGAAAAGGACAGGTCGTCGATGCGGCTATGATCGACGGTACAGCAATGAACATGGCGCTCACATATTCGTTGTTTAACGTCGGCCTGTGGCGCGATCAGCGTGAGGCCAATCTCGTTGACGGCGGCGCTCCATTTTATCGTGTTTACAAGACAAACGACGACAAATTCATTTGTGTTGGCGCTATCGAACCGAAATTTTATTCTAACTTCATCGGCGTTCTCGGACTTACTGATGATCCCTTGTTCGCGTCACAGCATAACCCCGCCAAATGGCCAAAGATGATCGAACGTCTAGACGCAATTTTTGCTGCCAAAACACGTGCGGATTGGGTACGCGCGTTTGACGACGCCGAGGCTTGTATTATGCCTGTGCACACACTCGCCGAAGCGCCCGATGCGCCGCACAATGCGCATCGCGGCACGTTTGCGCACACCAAATTTGGTGTTCAGCCTTCGCCGGCGCCGCGGTTTTCGCGAACGCCGGGCGCGATCCATCACGAACCAAGCATTCTCGGCGCTGACACGCGTTCTGCTCTGTCGGATTGGGGCGTTCCAGATGAAAAAATCGAGAGGCTGATAGAAACAGGCGCGGCCGTCCAATCGTAGCGAAGCGCACCATTTGACGTTTTTAAGCTTTAACGATTATTCTCTATACAAACTGTAATCGGCGATTATGGCGGCGCCTTTTCCTATTAATCGGCCTCTTAGCTCACCCTTTTCTAGCGGCCGGTTTGAATAGGGGCGCGCCTGGGTCTGCGATGGTTTCGTGGTCGCACGCGCCGCCGGCGGCCACGAGGCGCCGGCCTTGCGCATAGTCGCGGGTGGCGTTGACACAGTCGAGGGCGATGACGCGGCCGTCCTTCAGATAGACCACGGAGAAGGAGCGGCTGTCGGGATCGCCGCGCAGGACCGCCCTGTCATAGCCGGATGAAAGCCCGGCGGTCTGCAGTTTGAGGTCGTACTGATCGGACCAGAACCAGGGAACGGCGTCGTAGGGTTTCGCAGCCCCTGCGATCGACGCAGCGGCCACAGCCGCCTGATCATGCGCGTTCTGCACCGATTCAAGGCGGATGACCGCGCCGCCGGCGTAGCGGTTCGCGTGCGCGGCGCAATCGCCGGCGGCGTAGATGTCCGGCAGGCTGGTGCGGCAAAATTGATCGACCTTCACGCCGCCGAGCGCCTCTTCGGCGCCCGCCGCGATCAGCGGCTCGACCTCCGGGGCGATGCCGATCCCGACGATCACAAGGTCCGCCGGCAGGTCGGCGCCGCCGGCAAGGCGCACCCCCGCAGGGCGGCCGCCCTTCTCAATGATCGCTTCGATTTTTGCGCCGAGCCGGATGTCGACGCCCCGCCTGCGATGCTCCTTCTCGTAAAAAGCCGACAGCGCCGGTCCCGCCACCCGCGCCAGCAGCCGCTCCTGGGCTTCGAGGACGACGACGCGTTTGCCCATGCCGACCAGCACCGACGCCGCTTCAAGACCGATATACCCGCCGCCGATGATGACAATGTTCCCGGCGCTGTCGAGCCCGGCGCGGATAGCATCCACATCCGCACGCGTACGGATGACATGGATCCCGGCAAAGTCGCCGCCCGGCGCCGGCAGCTGCCGCGGCGTGCCGCCCGCCGCCCAGATCATCTTGCCGTAAGTAATCCTCTCGCCATCCTCGCAGCGCGCTTCATGTGCCGCAGGATCGACCGAGACGATCTTGCGCCCGGGAAGCAGATCGATATTCAGCTCGGCCCATGCTTCCTTCGGGCGCATCATCATGCGCTCGAAAGGCTCCTCGCCAGCCAGATAGGCCTTGGATAGGGGCGGACGCTCATAGGGAGGATCAGCCTCCGCCCCCGCCAGCGCGACCGCGCCGGCATATCCAAGCTTGCGCAGCATCAACGCAGCCTGCGCCCCGGCATGGCCGGCGCCCGCTATCAGTACGTCGATGTTGATTGTTGTGTCAGTCACGATATCCGGATTCCATCAGCTAGTGGAGGAAGAGACGCACGATCAGTCAATCCGTCGTCACTCCCGCGCAAGGAAGTCAGAGACCAGGAGATTGAACCGGTCCTTGTGCTCGATCTGGGTCCAATGGCCGCATTTGCCGAACAGATGAACTTCGGACGTCCTGATGAGATCGAACAGCCGCAGGCTGTTGCTCATGGGCAGAACACGGTCTTCACGCCCGTGCAGGATTAGCGTTGGGCAGGCGATCTTCGCAATTTCTTTTTCCGGCGTTGAAAGCGCGGTGATGTGCTGTTGGCGCGGCGCCGGGAACATGGCGCTGAAGGCCTCGTGAAAGCCCGGCTGGATGCTCGCCCGGTAGCGCATTTCGGCAAGCTCGTCTGAGACGAGCGAGTTGTCATAGGCGAAGATGTCAAGCATCGCACGCATCGCCTCTACCGACGGTTCATAACCCCACACTTTGTCGAGCGCTTCGGTCAGCTCGAATTCAAGGCCGGCCGCTCCCATCAACACCATGCGCCGGACGCGGTCCGGATGATGAACCGCCATGGAGAGCGCGAGCGCGCCGCCGAAAGAGTTGCCGATAATATCAAATTCCTGAAGGCCGAGGGCGTCGGCAAGATCCATCAGATGCCCGCGCCAGCGCTCCATATTGTAAACGCCGTCCGCCGGCCGCTCTGTGTAGCCGAAGCCCAGCATGTCCGGCGCAATTGCACGCACGCGCTCCGACAGCACCGGCAGGTTGAGCCGCCAGTTCGCCCAGGCCGTCACGCCAGGCCCCGAGCCGTGAATCAGGATCACCGGGCGTCCCTCGCCCAGATCATGATAGTTGGTCTTAACGCCGCCAGCGTCGATGGACTTGCCGATTTCGGGATTGTGACTCATTTTTCTATCCTTTTGCATCGCCGCTTGCTAGTTTTGCGCGTTCTTCCGCTTTCGAAACGCCCGCGGCGGCAAAGTGTTCGGGCGGCACTTCCCTGATAATGACGCGCACGGACTGGATCGGCGCATGGACCGCACGCACCGCCGCATCGGTCAGTTCACGGATCAATGTCGCCTTTTCTTCCGCCGTGCGTCCTTCCAGCATGGTGACGTCAATAATCGGCACAGACCTTACGTCTCCACATTGATCGAGACGCCGCCGAGATTTTGCACCTCAAGGCTGATCGTCTCTCCGATGCTGGCGGGATGCGCCGCCGTCGCCCCTCCGGCCATGACGATATGGCCGGGCTCCAGCGCCTCGCCCCATTCCGCGCTCATACGTGCGGCCGCCACAAGCGAGCGCAATGGGTGGCCGAGGATAGCCGCGGACGAGCCGATTTCTTTCGGCCGCCCGTTCACTGACAGCACCATGCCAAGGTTGGAGACGTCGATTTCCGGCGGGCGCCAGGCGCCGATCACGAGCCCCGACGACGAGGTGTTGTCCGCGATCACGTCCGGCAGTGCGAACTTGAAGTTCTCGTAACGGCTGTCGATCACCTCCATCGCCGGCGCAACCGCCTCAACCGCCGCCATCGCCTCCAGCGCGGACACCTTGCCCGAGAGCCGTTTCTTCAGGAGGAAGACGATTTCCGGCTCAAGCCGCGGATGCACGAAAGCGGATTTTTTCAGGACGCCGCCCTCCTCCAGCAGCATCGCGTCGGTCAACCGTCCCCAGGCCGCTTCCTCGACGCCGACCTGGATCATCTTCGCGCGGCTGGTCAGCCCCATCTTGACGCCGATGCGCTTCTCGCCGCGCGCGATCCGCCGCGCCACCGACAGGGCCTGGATCGCATAAGCGTCCGACACCGACAGGTCTGGATGGTCTTTGGTCAATTGCGGGATCGCGCGCGCCGCGCGCTGCGCCTCGTCGACAATCACGGCCAGTTCCTCAAGACCGGCCATCTACGCCGCTCCCGCCTGCTCGCGCTCTTTCAGGATATCAAGCGCGACATCGACGATCATGTCCTCCTGGCCGCCGACCATGCCGCGACGCCCCAGCTCGACAAGGATGTCGCGCACGTCGACGCCGTATTCTTCCGCCGCTTTTTCCGAATGACGCAGGAAGCTCGAATAAACGCCCGCATAACCGAGCATCAGGGTTTCCCGGTCGACCCGCACCGGACGGTCCTGCAAGGGTCGCACAAGATCTTCCGCCGCATCCATCAGCTTGAAGACGTCGCAACCGGTGTTCCAGCCCTTGCGGTCGGCCGCCGCAACAAAGACTTCCAGCGGCGCATTGCCCGCGCCCGCGCCCATGCCCGCCAGCGAGGCGTCAACCCGCCGGGCGCCCTTCTGCACCGCGACAATCGAGTTGGCGACGCCGAGCGACAGATTGTGGTGGGCGTGCACGCCCCGCTCGGTCTCGTCCTTGAGGACCTTGTTGTAGGCCTCGAACCGCGCCGCGTATCCGTCCATATCAAGCGCGCCGCCGGAATCGGTCACATAAACGCATTGCGCGCCGTAGCTTTCCATTAAAAGCGCCTGCTCGGCGAGCTTTTCCGGCTCGACCATATGGCTCATCATCAAAAAGCCGATGGTGTCCATGCCAAGATCACGCGCCGCGCCGATATGCTGGCGGGCGACGTCGGCCTCCGTGCAATGGGTCGCCACCCGCACCGAACGCACGCCAAGCTCATAGGCCCGCTTCAGATCGGTGATCGTGCAGATGCCCGGCAGGATCAGCGTCGTCACCACGGCACGGTCGACTGCGTCGGCGACAGCCTCGATCCATTCCCAGTCCGTATGAGCGCCGAACCCGTAATTGAAGCTCGACCCGCGAATCCCGTCGCCATGGGCGATCTCGATCGCATCTACCCCGGCCTCGTCCAGCGCCTTTGCAATTTTTGCCACATGATCGATGCCGTAAAGGTGGCGGATCGCATGCATGCCGTCGCGCAGCGTTACATCCTGCACGTAGATTTTTTCCTTCGTCGGATCCATGATCAGCCCGCTCACGCCGCCGCCTCCGCCAGATGCTTCACCATGCGCTCGCCGATTGTCAGGCCCGCCGAGGTCATGATGTCCAGATTGCCCGCATAAGCCGGCAGGTAATGGGCCGCCCCCTCCACTTCCAGGAACACCGTCACCTTAACGCCTTCATATTCGCCAAGTTCCGGGATCTTCAGCTTACGGTTGCCGCCGAAACGCTCGAATTGCACTTTTTGCTTGAGACGATAACCCGGCACATATTCCTGGACCGCGGCGACCATATCTTCGACCGACTTCTCGATCTCCGCTTCCTTGCCGCCCACTGAAAAGGCGTAAACCGTGTCGCGCATGATCAGGGGCGGCTCGGCCGGATTGAGAATGATGATCGCCTTGCCATGCTCGGCGCCGCCCAACACCTCAACGCCCTTCGCCGTCGTCTCGGTGAACTCATCGATATTCGCCCGCGTGCCTGGTCCTGCCGACTTCGAAGAAACAGACGCCACAATCTCCGCATAGGGAACGCTTTGCGACACCCGCCGCACCGCATGCACAATCGGGATCGTCGCCTGACCGCCGCACGTCACCATATTGACATTCTGTTTGTCGAGATGCTCCCCGGCGTTCACGACGGGAATGCAGTATGGGCCGATCGCCGCCGGCGTGAGGTCCACCATCCGCTTGCCGTCGCGCTTGCAAAGTTCGTTATGGTATTCATGCGCCTTCGCCGACGTCGCGTCGAACACAACCTCGATGTCCTTCCACACCGGCATCTTGACGAGGCCGTCCATGCCCTCATGGGTCGCCGCAACGCCCAGCTTCCTCGCCCGCGCCAGTCCGTCAGAATCCGGATCGATGCCGACCATCGCCCCCATCTCCAGGACATCCGACGTTCGCATCACCTTGATCATCAGATCGGTGCCGATATTGCCGGACCCGACAATCGCACATTTCACTTTACCTGCCATTCAACTCGCCCTTCCTGTCAGTCCGTAAAAAACGCCGTCACCGAACCAAGCCCGTTGATCCGCGCTGTCACCGCATCGCCTGCTTCCACACCGGCCATAGGACCCAAGGCTCCAGTCAGCACAATATCGCCGTTGACAAGCGGCCGGCCCTCACGCGCCATCACCTTTGCCAGCCACAGACACGCCGTCACCGGGCTGCCCAGGCACGCCACGCCCGCCCCGACCGAAACCGGCTCGCCCCGCCGCTCCATCACCATCCCGCACAGCCGCAAATTGATCTCGGAAAGACGCCGCGGCGCATCACCCAGCACAAACACCCCGCTCGAGGCGTTGTCCGCAATGGTGTCGTGAATGCGAATGTCCCAACCCTTCACCCGGCTGCCGACGATCTCGATCGCCGCCACGGCATAGGCGACCGACGCGGTAATATCCGCAGCGGTCAGTCTTTCATCATTCAGATCATCGCCCATGATGAAGGCAATTTCGGCCTCGACCTTCGGCTGCATCACCGCAGACACTGAAATCTCCGACCCAAGCGGCATGTCCATGTCGTCAAACAGCATCCCGTAATCGGGCTGGTCAACGCCAAGCTGGGCTTGCACCGCCTTCGCCGTCAGTCCTGTCTTACGCCCGACAAGCCGGCGCCCCGCCTCAAGGCGACGCGCCGTGTTGATCTCCTGAACCTGGTAGGCCTCGCCGATCTCAAGCTCGCCGATCAAATCGCGCACCGGCGCGCATGGCTCCTTGGACTCAGCTGCGCGCCAAAGCCGATCCGCCGCAGTCCGTATGCTGTCCGTCATGCCACCCGCCCGTTCACAATTTCACGCAGATATTTTCAAGCTCAGTGTAGAATTCAAGCGAATGCACGCCGCCCTCGCGACCAACCCCGGAGGCCTTGGCGCCGCCGAATGCTGTCCGCAAATCCCGCAGGAACCAGCTGTTCACCCAGCAAACGCCCACCTCTAGCCGGCGCGCAACACGATGCGCTCTCGAGAGATTATCGGTCCAGACCGACGCCGCAAGGCCATAATATGTGTTATTCGTCCGCGCGATAACTTCCTCTTCATCATCGAATGGCGCCAACGCACAACACGGTCCGAATATTTCCTCTCGCATCACACGAGACTCGTCAGTCAGGCCCGTCCAGATCGTCGGCTCGACAAAAAAACCGTTTTTCGTCGCACCGCCGAGCGCAAGGCGACCGCCGCCGGTCAGCACTTGCGCCCCTTCCTGTTTCGCCAATTTGTAGTAAGATAACACTTTGTCCAGATGCTCGGCGCTGATCAGCGGTCCGAGGCTCACCCCCTCTTCAAAAGGACCGCCGATTTTCAGGGCTTCCGCACCCGCCTTAAGGCGCGCAGCGAACTCGTCGAAAACAGGTCGTTCGACATAAACACGCTCCGTACCAAGACAAACCTGACCGCAATTGGCGAAGACCGAGCGCATGGTCCCTTCGATCGCCTTGTCGAGATTAGCATCCGCAAACACAATCGCCGAGTTCTTGCCGCCAAGCTCCAGCGATACCGGACGCACGCCTGTTCCCGCAGCTTTCATAATCGCCTCGCCGGTGCGCGTCTCTCCGGTGAAGGTAATGCCGTCGACGCCGGGATGAGACGTCAGGAATTCGCCCGCCGATCCCGGTCCGTAGCCGTGAACGACATTATAGACGCCCTTTGGCACGCCCACCTTGTTCATCACCTCGCCGAGCAGCGTCGCCGTCGCGGGCGTTTCCTCCGACGGTTTGACAACAACCGTATTGCCGCAAGCCAGCGCCGGCCCGACCTTCCACGTCATCAGCAAAAGCGGAAAATTCCACGGACAAATGACTGCAATCACGCCACGCGGCTTGCGTACGGAATAATTGATCGCGCCCGCGCCGTCGGGCGTCGCTGTCTCAAACGCTTCCCCCGAAATCGTCCGGATCGTGTCAGCGAACATTTTGAAATTCGCCGCGCCGCGCGGAATATCGATATGCGAAGCAAGTGACTTCGGCTTACCGGTGTCGATGATTTCCGCTTCCAGAAAGTCGTCAAACCGCGCGTTAATTTCATCCGCAACCGAAATGACCAGATCCGTACGGTCCGCAATGCTCAACGCGCCCCATGCGCCGTTTAACGCAGACCGCGCCGCCGACACCGCGGCGTTCACTTCCGCTTCGCCGCCCTCATGCGCCGCGGCGTAAATTTCGCCGGTCGCCGGAGCCACAACCGGAAACGTCTTCCCGGACGCGCTTGGCCGATAGGCCCCGTCTATAAAATGCAAAAATTCCTGACGCTCAGTCATCAGCCAGGCCTCGTTCATTTCCGAATGCCTGCGATTCGCCGGCCAGAAGCGCTTCGATCGCCGCAATGCCGGCTCTTGCGCATTCAATATCCTGATCTTCAGAACCGCCCGAAACCCCGATCGCGCCGATCACTTCATCCGCAAACATGATCGGAACGCCGCCCCCGAAAAGCGCCGCGCCCGGCAGCGACCGCAAGCCCTCAAGAACGGCCGCATTGTCCTTTACCATCCCGTAGAGCGCGCCCGTTTCCATCCGGAATCCCGCCGCCGTCTCCGCTTTGTTCACCGCTATTTCCGTCGACCGGACGAAAGCGCTCCCGGAACGAAGAAACGCCGTCAGGCGCGCCGATCCGTCAACCACCGCCGCCGCAAGCGGCGCGCCAATCCGCAACCCATGTGACACAGCCGCCTCGACGCAGACATGCGCAGCGCGAAAATCAATATCGCGGCGCATTTTCATGATCCCGTTACGCGCTGTCATAACAACCAACCAGAGATTCCATGCTGAATAACATTCGTTCGATCACCCGGCGCCTTCACTGCAGTCCCAAGGCAGACCGCCCTGATCGCTCATGACAAAAGCCTGGACTTCTTTTTTGCGCACCTTGAAGTTCGTAGTCCGGGGAAAATCATCTTCCACAAAAACAAAATGCTTCGGAGTTGACGGACGGTTGAGCTTGTCGCGACAAAATTCGATCAAGTCGCCGCCAGTAAGATTTTCATGACCCTCATTTTTGCGGACGACAGCGACCACCGCTTCTCCCCATTCTGGATGAGGAACGCCGACCACACAGATGTCTGCGAGGCCCGGATGCTTGACAAGGATAGCCTCAACGGCGGCGGGATAGATATTGACCCCGCCTGAAACAATCATGAATTTTTGGCGGTCAAGGAGGTAAACATATCCATCCTCATCGAGACGGCCGACATCATTGGTGCGCAACCATCCGTCGCGCAGGACCTCTTCGGTCTGTTCTGGAAGGTTCAAATAATGCGCCATAATCGTCGGTCCGCGCAGCCAGATTTCGCCGGGCTCGCCAGTCTCGACGGGCTCGCCGTCTTCGGCACGGATTGAAATCTCAAAATGCGAAGCGACCCGGCCGACTGATGTCAATAGTTCGGGTTTATCGGTCAATGCGCGGCGGTGATCCTCCGGCGATAAAAACGTCACGCCGCCCCATGTTGTCTCTGTTAGTGCATAAACATTGATCATATCTTTGGCGAATGTTTCGTGCACCCTTTTGATTAGCGCGGGCGCCGCCGGCGAAGATCCGTAAATGATGAGGCGCACCGAAGAGAGATCAAATGGCGTTTTCCGGTTGTCCTCAAGCGCCCAGTGCAACATCGTGGGCGCGAGCAGAAACGCTGTCACGTTCTGGTCTTTGACGATATCGAAGAAAGTCGAACGATCGTAATCGCCATCTGCAATGATGTGAGTCATGCCGTTGCCGAGACCAAGAAACGCGAGAACGACAGCGACCCAGGCGTTTCCTGTCGGCAGGAAAAACCGGTCGTCGCGCACGAAACCGAACTCCGCCAACGCATGAAGAATAGTCGACGTAACCGCCCCGTGCGTTAATACCGCCCCTTTCGGAGAACCCGTCGTACCCGACGTATAACTGTACATTAGCGAGTCGTGGCCCGACAGGGATGGCAACTCAGGAGCGGCGTCGGCCTCACCGAGAACAGCTTCAAGATCTACATCGAAATCGTGTTCGCCGCCGAACCCGACAGTCAGGATATTCAGAGATTTCAAGTCATCCCGAACATTTTTCAATATTTCGCCGCATGACGCATGCACGAAGAGACATTTCATACCGGAATCGACCAAGACGTGCCGCAGTTCCGCGTCAGCAAATCGACGATTTACGCCAACGCGTATGGCGCCAACCTTCATACAAGCAAAGAAATGCACGTACACTTCAATACATTCCGGCGCCACAATCCCGACGGCGTCGCCGACCGAAATCCCCTTCGCCAAGAGAGCGGCACCGAGCCGATCGGAATTCGCATGCATTTCACCCCAGCTCGCAGACCGATGGCCACAGACATAAGCGACTTTATTTGGATTGTTTAACCCAGTGCGCCTCACGAGATCGCGCGGCAGAATTTCCAGATCGCTACGATACGCACGCATGTTCTCCGCAAATCGGCTTCCGTCTGACGGATTGCTTACCCCATGTTGTTTCACCAGTTCCTCCCGAGTCTATTGCGACCCTTTTTATTTTCATGCCATCGAGAACCGAACGATGCCATCGTCCGCCCCGGAGAACACGACCGCATCACCAACTTTTTGCGGCGGCCCGCCTTCTCCATCGAAAACCACCGCCAACCGGGGACCTTCTTCAAGCTCCACAAGAAGCACCGTGTAGGGAGCCGGCAATTTCGAATTGAACGGCGCGTGAAAAACAGAATAGGAATGGATTCGCCCGCGCCCGGATACCGGACGCAATTCAACCGGCTTGCCGCATAACGGACAAATGCGCGCGGCGTAATCTGTCGCGCCGCATCCAGCAGCGCAGGACAAACAGCACAATTCGCCGGTTTTCGCCCGCCGCAGAATTTCGCTTACGACAGGGTTGACGTCTTTGGTTGGTTCATCGTCAAGTCGGCTTCCCATTGATTAAATATCCCTATGCGGACTGACAGCCATGGCGGAATGATACTCCATTCGCCCGCCGAATCCCGTCACGAGACCAAGATTTGTTGAGGGCGCTTGGCGCTCGCCGCCCTGCCCGCGGATCTGCACAATCGCCTCATGGACCGGCGTCATGCCCTGAAGGTAATAGGATGACAGATGGCCGCCGCCTGTGTTTGCCGGCAATTTGCCTCCCGGCCGTGTTGCGCCGTCTGCAATGAAGTCCGCGCCCTCGCCAGGTTTGCAGAAGCCATATCCTTCAAGCGCAAGAATCGTCGTGATGCTGAAAGGATTATAAAATTCGCAAAAATCGAAAGCCCTTGGGGTGGCTCCAAGCCCATCGAACAGATTGCGACCGGCAATCTCGGCTCCAGTCTGAATTTCCGGTTCATCGCCGGCGAAATTTCGTGCGCCGGAATGCCCCTGCCCAAAGCCATGCAGGTAAACAGGCGGATTTGGCCCGTCTGTAGCTCTGTCTGCGCTTGAAACAATTACAGCGACAGCGCCATTTACCGGATATGCGCAATCGAACAAACGTAAGGGCTCCACTATCCAGCGCGAGGCGAAGTATTCATCCTTATCGAGCGGCTTGCGTAGAAACGCCTTGGGATTGAGCGCCGCCCATTCCCGATCCGCCGCCGCCGCCTCGAAAAGCGCGTTGCTGTCGGCTCCATACAGATAAAAGTAACGCTGCACTGACAGCGCAAAGCCCCCTGTGGCGCCGATCAACCCATGGCGCTCGTCCCAGCCGTCAAGCCCAATCAAATTCATGGAGATCGAATAGGCGTCCCCCGCTCCGGTCGCTCCCACTGGCGCGTCAGCGAAGACGCAGAGAACTTTTTCTACCATTCCAGCGCCAATCGCCAGCGCGGCATACTGGATCATCTGTATGGCGGAACTGCCTTCGGCCTCAATGGACGCCAACAGCGAAAGGTCGCCAAGACCGATATCCCGTTTAAGGTGCAGCGGCAGCACACTACTGGGTTCGATCGGGCTCCTGTTCAGCAACAAGCCGTCAATCTCAGCGACTTTGAGACCAGCATCCGAGACTGCACCGAGACAAGCGTCAACCGCATGCGCGCGCGCCGTCTTGTCGGACTTCCGCGAAAACGTACTTTCACCGAGCCCAATAACAGCCGCTGTCGCAGAACGTTTCCTGGCCACATTCATGCCTAATCATTGAACCTTTCGGACGCTCATATTATAAAAGACAATCCGCGGACGGAACCTTCTGAATTCAGTAAAAAGATATGCTTGCTGAACATCTTCAGTTCGCCATCTTTCCGTCTGAGCTTGTGCTCCACGCGCGCAGGCCAGACTTCGAGTTCTTTTGTCGCCTGCCGACGGAACTCATAGAGAACGACATTTGACCTGACGACATACTCGTCAGCTCCCGTTTTTTCTATCTCGATATTTGAAATCGAGCGACGCATGCGCGACGGGGGCAATTGCGCATGACGCACGCCAGTGTTCAATTGACGGATGCGCGTAGCCAGGCGCGTGCGATTGTCGTTTAATATAGAAACCTGATCAGAATCCGGCTCCTGAGACTCCTGCAGGGGAACCCAATAGTGCATATCGTCATCGACAAGCGCCTCCCATTCCGAATAGCGCGACTCATCGGCCAGCCGCGCCTCCTTGAATAGAAATGCTTCAACTTCAAGTCGATCTTCAACGGAAATCATATCCACGCCACGTTTCTTGCAATTTCAAATCCGATTTCTGAGTATTTTTTAGCTATGCGACAGCGCTTACGCCGGATGTCGGCGCGCCCGGATGCATAACGCTTCGATAGTGACGCCAGAAACCTCGGTTTGGAGTCTCGTCGGTAAGATGGCTGGAAATCACGCCGTCATCAGCCACAACTTCCCGCTCAGCGCCGCGACTGAGGTCAAGCCAGCGCCCCTTGCCTTGAAGAGCGTTTTGAGCGCGCTCGGCAATAACGCAGTCATCGGCGAGCAGAAATGCGGTCGGCCCGAGAGCGCCTTCGGATTGGCGCAAAATTCGTTTGTTGACGTCATCTTCAACTCCTTCGAGATACATCGGAGTATGAACATGAAGACAAACCCCCGGCGCAACCGGCTCGAAACGTACGATGTTCATTTCGCCAAGAAACAGATTTGGAAAAATGACCGCATGAGGCGGCCCATCCCTCAAAATGCGGCCGCCTTTTTCTTCGCCATACGCGGCCAGCAACGCCTTTGTGTAAGCCGGGTGGCGATCTTCCGCGCAACCGAACCATTCCAACGGTCTCGTATAGGACGGCGAGAAAAACAACTCCGTGTGACCGTTGCCCCAGTCTTTCGCCAGCGACTTCAGGCCCTCCTCGTCGTCAAGCACCGCTTCGTCATAATTGGAACGAATCGCCTGCGCAAATGAGGGGTGGACAAAGTTGACATGATAACCATCAGTGTCGTTCTCGGGCAGCATTTTCCAGTTGCAGTTCAACTGGTGTCGGACCCACCCTCCTGAGAGTCGAATTCGTCCAACAGGCGACATTTCAACGGCCCGGTCAATAAGTTCCGTTGCGCGCCCCAGATGATTGAGGAGGGGCGGCGCATTCTCATTGAATGACGCGAAAACAAAGCCTTGGTAACTATCAACAAGCGGAAGCCGCTCCAGCCCATGACAGGAGAAATCCCCTTTGAATCCTCCAGGATACGGGACATCGACAAGAGCGCCTTTGGTGTCATACGCCCAGCCGTGATACTGGCATACGAGCGCTTTCGTGTTACCTTTGTCTTCCTGGCAGATAATGTTGCCGCGATGCGCGCAACGATTCACGATGACGGAAATTTCGCCATCACGCGACCGGATGGCGAACACCGGCTCCCGGCCGACATTACGTCTGACAAAATCCCCGGCGTTCGGAATTTCAGAATCGTGACAGATAAATACCCAACCCATCCGAAAAATCTTGTTCAATTCGTCTTCAAAGACTTTCTCATCCGTATAGAGCGATGAGTGAACCCGTGCGTCGGTTATCAATTTGTCATACCGCGGGAATTTTGAAGTATCTGTTTGATTCATCATGCTTTTCGCTTCCTGATTCAGGGTCGGAAAACTGGTTGGTTCGATCCGAGGGTGTTAAATTTTTAACTGAGCGCTTGATTAGTTTAAAATAGATGACAGACTATTGTCAATAAGTTTTTGTTGGTTGAACCATCTTTCAACAGGACGCTTGAGAAACTTAACGCAGGAAATCCGGAAAATGATCGATCGAGACAAAGCGGCCAAATTTCCGGCCGCCGCCAATTTCGCCGCCCTAACCCCGATCAGCTTTCTGACCCGAACGGCGGCAGTCTACGCCGACCTGCCGGCCGTAGTTTACGGCGCCCAACAGCGCACATGGGCCGAGACCTCCGCCCGGTGCTTGCAACTGGCGAGCGCGTTGCGCGGCGCCGGATTGAACCGTAAGGAAACAGTCTCAATCATCGCCGACAATATCCCCGCGTCAATTGAAGCATGTTTCGGCATTCCAATGGCGGGCGGAGTCATTAACGCTATTAACACCCGCCTCGACGCCGAAGCCATAGCATTCATTCTCAATCACGCCGAAACAAAAATATTCCTTGTCGACAGACGCTACCGCACTCTTGCCGCTGAAGCGATAGACCGGGCCGGGCGTGAAATGCTCGTCATTGACATTGGTGATCCAACATTTGGCGAGCCGCCGTCCTACGCCAGTCAGACCTATGAGGACTTTCTGAAATCAGGCTCCGATGAAACGCTTACACCGTTTGAACTGGATGAACGCGATCCGATTGCGCTCAACTACACTTCGGGCACGACCGGCGATCCAAAGGGTGTGGTGTTGCATCATCGCGGCGCATATTTGAATTCGATCGGCAACGCCCTGTCATGGCAGATGCCGCATTTTCCGGTTTACTTGTGGTCCTTGCCCCTTTTTCACTGCAATGGCTGGTGTTTCCCTTGGACAATCGCGCTGCAGGGCGGCGTCAATGTGTGCGTGCGCGGCGTGGAAGCGGAGATGCTTCTTCGCTTGGTCAAGGAGCATCAGGTTACGCATTTGTGCGGCGCCCCTATCGTTGTCCGAATGCTTGTCGATGCAGCAGCTGCGACTGAGGAATCGAGCGAGAAGCTCAGCGTCGCCGTGATGACCGCGGGCGCGGCGCCGCCTGCAGCTTTACTTAAAAAGGCGCAGGAAATCGGATTCGACATCACCCACACCTATGGCCTTACGGAGGTTTATGGCCCCTGCGCCGTTAGCGCCTGGCGACCGGAATGGAATAATCTGCCGATTGACCAGCAAGCGGAAATGAAGGCCCGTCAAGGAGTCGGCTATCCGGTGGTCGAAGAAATGGTTGTGATGAATCCGGAAACCATGCAGCCGGCGCCGCGGGACGGAGAAACGCTCGGCGAAGTGATGTTCCGCGGAAACCTGGTCATGTCGGAGTACTTCAAAAATCCTGAAGCCACCAACAAGGCGCTGGCAGGCGGGTATTTTCACAGCGGCGATCTGGCGGTCTGCCATCCCGACGGCTATCTCGAAATTCGGGACCGGTCCAAAGATATTATCATTTCCGGCGGGGAGAATATTTCAAGCATCGAAGTAGAAGGCGTACTGTACAAACATCCCGCTGTTTCTGCCGCCGCTGTCGTCGCTGCGCCCCATGAAAAATGGGGCGAAACCCCATACGCATTTATCGAAACCGGGCCGGGTAAAGAGGCGACTGAAGAGGAAATCATTGCCTTCTGCCGGGAACGGCTCGCCCATTTCAAATGCCCCACCCGCGTGAGTTTTCAGGAGTTGCCAAAAACATCGACGGGCAAAATTCAAAAGTTTGAGTTGCGCGCCCTCGCCCAAAGCGACGCGGTCTGAGCGCGAAAATATCTAAAGTCGCTCGCGATAGAATTTTCGCATGCGCCCGACAACCGCAATCTCCAGATCCCCTTCGGCAATAGTCTTGCACGCCAAGGCAAAACCGTCCTCTATTTCTTTGGGCGAGATCACGTCGCGATTCATCTTTCCAACACGATAGCAGCCAGATAAAATTCTTATCTTGCATACACCGCAGCCGCCGCCATGACACCCCGACGGGATTTTCTTCAACCCATGTCGCCCCATCGCCGCGAGAACGGTCTCATCCGGTTCGCAAGTCGAAATACATCCCGCTTCCGGAATAGATATTCGAAAGGCGCCCACGTCAGGTCACGAGCTTGCGCCCGAACCCACAGGCCAGCAGCTCCGGACTTCGTTGCCTCGCATCAAAGCAACATTCTGAATATATACTAACGTTGGGCGGCAAAGTTTTCATCGTCCGGTTGCGTTATTCGGCCTGAAGACACGTCGACGAGCACATCTCCATCTTCAATTTTAACATCATAAATTTTGACCGGTTTTGTCGCGGGTAGCTTGTCCGGCCAACCGGTCCGCAAGTCGAACGCCGATCCGTGCAAGACGCATTCGAGATGGCAGTTTTCCAGAAACCCCTCCGACAAACTCCAATTGCCGTGCGAACACTTGTCTCCGATCGCAAAAAATTCTCCGTCAGAGTGACAGACTGCGATCCCCTCCTCCTCACCGTCGGGCACGAAACGGATGACTTCACCGTCGGAAAGCTCAGTGCTATTGCAAACTCTCACATACATAGAAATGCCTACTTCATCCTGAGTTCAGGTTCGGAGCCATAATGCGGCCACAGCGGACGGCCGCCACATAACGGATAATTCTGCTCTACGTGTAAACGCCGACAAAACTCTCGACGACTTCCTGTTCATAGTAAAAAAGACCCTTGCCAAATTTATCCGTCGTCCAAACACGCGTTGGATTGTCGGGATAGAAATGATAGCCGCCCGAAAATGTTTCATTCCGATTGCCGGAAGGATCAAAGAAGTAGATAGTTTGCCCCCGCGTAATACCGTGCCGGGTCGGCCCGATATCTATCTTGATATTGCGCCGCGCCATCAAGTCGGCCGCGTGGCCGATGTCGGCCCAGGACTCCAACAGGAATGACGCATGATGGAGCTTTCCCTTAACCGGCGCTTTGAGGAATGCAACGTCATGGGCCTTGTTTGAGCATGATAGAAATATAGCGATATTCTCGCCGGCCGGATCAACAACGCGTTCAGTAACGCTAAAGCCGAGACATTCGATCAGAATTTCTGCGGCGGCCTCGATTTCGTCACCAAGCAGAGCGCAATGATCAAACCTGATAATACGCATGCCTTTGGGCTCGTCGCGCCATAGTTCCGGATTGTCTGTCATAGGCCCATTGTCGGAGAGCGCCATGGTGGCGTAAAAATCAAACAGATGACCTGTCGGCATATGCACACGCAGCCGTTCGCCAACGCCCGGCTGCTCTTCAGGCTCGACCGTCTCATGCGCGACGCCTCGCTCATCGAGGTTTCGTCTGAGCTCCTCTACGGCTTCCTGTGACGCCATCTTAAAACCCATCACGTCAACCCCGACATTGTCCGCCTCACGAAGCACAACGCTGTGACGATCGAATTCATCATAAGCCTTGAAATAAACCCGCCCGTCATCCCGGGAAACGAAATCGAGGCCCATGTGGTCACGGTAGTGAACAATCGCTTCGTCAATATCGAGCACGCGAAGCTGTATAAAGCCGGGCCTTAAGACTGGTGAAAGCATTTCGTACCCTCCATTGTTCGACACGCGCTCTCCAACGTCGGCTCACTCACTCGACGAACTCCTGCGCCATGATGAGGCGGCGCATCTGAATGTGCGCCGCCTGTACAACTGGGCCTTGGCCTAGTAGCTGAACTGCAACGTCAATCCGTAGGTGCGCGGCGGTGCAAAGGTGCCAAATGCAATCCGGTTGCCTCGCTGCGTGAAGACGTGAGTGCGGTAGACCTCATCGGTGAAGTTCCTGACCCAGGCCTGAACCATCCACTTGTCATTGTCCGAATTCCAAGCGAGCCACGCATCGCCAACCGTGTGCTCGGGAATGACGTCAAGCGGATTATTGTCCACATTCGTGAACGACACGCTCTGATATTTGACGTTGACATTCGCTGTCAGGCTGCCGTGGCCGTCTGCAAATTCATGAATATATTGAACATGACCACCGCCGGAATGTTTTGGCGCCTGACGCAGCGTGTTGCCCGTAAAGTCGCCGCTTCCCGAAATATCGGGCGTGCCGAAAAAGTTCTCAAACGTGGCGTCAAGATAGGAGTAGAAACCTCCGACCTCAATATTATCGGTTAACAACGCTGTGAATTCGCCTTCGAAACCCATAATTTCGGCGTCGGCGGCGTTCTCGGTGATAAACTCGCCCGCACCGGATGTCGGCGGCTGGAAGAAGCGTGTAACCTGAAGATCCCTGTAATCAACGTAAAAGCCGGAAAGGTTGACGCGAAGCCGGCTGTCAAGGAAGTCTCCCTTCATCCCGATTTCGTAGTTCGTCGCCTCCTCCGGCATAAACGGTGTTGTCGCGCCAGCAGCCGTTGTTGCTGCTCCCGTGAAGCCGCCGCTTTTGAAGCCAGTGGCGACCGTGCCGTAGATTAGCACATCATCAACGACTTCGTAATCGATCGCGGCTTTCCATGAGAAATTATCCCAACTGTCTTCGCCGGCGGTAGGCGGGAATGCGGAAAGAACCAGGAGCAAACTGGGCGAGGTAGGCATTTCATTAAAAGCGACAATCTCTTTTTCTTCATAGGAAAAACGCCCGCCCGCTGTCAGGCTCAGACGGTCCGTCAGGTCATAGGTCGCCTGGGCGAACGCGGCGACCGCGCTACCTTCGAACAGCATTGTCGCCGCCGCATAGTTCGGATCAAGTGATGCATCTGCAAGGGCCGTAAAGAAAATTCCTTCTGTTCTGTCGATTTCTTCTATGCTTCCGAACGCGCCGACAACCCATTTTAGCGGGCCGCTCGAGTTAGAAGATAGACGAATCTCTCCTGTGAATTGTTGTGAATCCTCCCAGACAATATCGCTGTTGTCGAAAGTGAACCCGATGCTCGGATCGCCCAACAGCAGATCGTTCGGATTGCCATTGGATCCAGTCAAATCTACCACCGGCGACGGCGGCAACCCCGTGTCGTCGTGGGAGAAATAATATTCGGACTCCCGATACGCACCCATTGCGGTCAGCGTCGCAAATGTGAAATCCTTATTGATTTCAACCATAGCGCCGAAAACATTGCGTTCGCCGCCATTATCCTCTTCGCCGAGATAGGTGCGCACCGAGTCTGCACCACCAAGCGCAATATCAACGGCAATGGGGTCCGACGCGCATCCGCAATCATGAAGCGGGCCAGCTGAGCCGACCGGTTGGCGATTAATATTGCCAAGCTCTTCGTCGGCGCCGTCAAGGGACACGAGAACACTCAAATCATCGGCGGCTTCCCATAGCGCCTGTGCACGCCAGGCAAAAAGGTTGTTACCGCCAATTTCATCGCCCTGGCCCGGGCCGATCCAGCGGTCATAACCTTCGAATGCTCGGCGGCTGAACGAAAGCTTTGTAAACAAATTGCCGGTCAACGGCACATTAACCATGGCCGCAGTATCGAACTGGTCATATTTTCCGACTGTTTGACGTACGCGCACGCGGAATTCATCGTCGGGTTTGCGGGTAATATAGTTGATGACGCCCCCGATCGAGTTCTTGCCGAACAGCGTGCCTTGAGGCCCGCGCAATACCTCAACGCGCTCAAGATCAAATATATCGACGTTTGAGGCCGACCGAGCGGCAACATAGACGCCGTCAACCATAACCAACGTTGAATCGGACGCCCCGGCGCCGTCCTCTTTTGTTCCAATACCACGAATGGAGATTTCCGGCTGACCTGGCTGGAAAGTATTGAAAGCAAGACCGGGCGTCACTTGGGCAAGGTCTGTCAGCGTGGTCAGCTGCCCCTGCTCCAGTGATTCGCCAGAAAATGCGGAAATGGAGATCGGAACGGACTGGGCCGTTTCTTCCCGCTTTTGCGCGGTGACGACGATGGTGTCGAGAGACCGGCGTTCGCCCGCCACCTCAGGCGCCGCAGCCTCTGTATCTTGCGCGAACGCGCCCACAGGAGCGAGAATCGCCTGCGACCCTGCCGCAAGCAGCAGACCACGCAACACTTTGAAAGATTTATGATTTTCAGAATTCATTTTACCCTCCCGGCTCGCGTTTGTGTACATCACAAATTGTTCGCGCAATTAAGCAAGCGCTTGATTGATATTTATCAAGCGCTTGCTTAATTGGATTGCGACGTTTTGTCAACAACGATTCGCATGGTTTACAGCGTGAAGGCTCACTCACTGTTCTGCGCAAACAGGAAAACTTGTCGTAAATAGCGCATCACTCGTCGACAAACGGCGCTGAAATGGCCTGAAATTCGGTCGCAAAGCACGCAGCGCCTACCGAGATGAGGGCCACCGAATGAAAGCGCATAGGGCCGAGAAGCAAAGGCGAATGGACGCCTTCGAATTCGTCAAAAAATTCGGCGCGGGGAAAAAATCAGTATAAACCACTTAGTTCTTAAGATAAGTCTTTGAACTTTAAAGGATAACGAGATGGCCCGCCCCAAGAACACGGAAAACGCCGTAGCGCGCCGAGACGAACTGATCAACGCGTCGGCAAAATTGTTCAACAAGCTGGGATTTCAGCGTACAACCGTCCGAAATATCGCCGAGGAAATCGGGATAACATCGGGCAGCATTTTCTATCATTTTGACAACAAGGAACAGCTCCTTGAGGCGGTAATCGAACACGGAATGACCAGCGGTCTATCCATCGTTGAAACGCAACTGTCGGAATTGACTGGGCCGCTCTCGCGTTTCCATGGTTTAGTCCTGTCACATTTACTTGCACTTAACGGACCTCCGGGAAACGCGCATAATGTTTCTTTTCGTGAATGGGGTTCCTTGTCTCAAAAAGCGCGAAACCGTTTGCGCGCAGTCAATGAGCAATATCGAAATGTATGGATAGGCGAATTGACAAATCTGAAAAAACACCAGCGCCTCAAAAGCGATCCAGAATTTTGTAGACGCGCCCTGATCGCCGCCCTCAACTGGTCGCCCGTCTGGCATAAACAAACTTCAAAACAACACTTAGAAAAGGCTTCAGATCAGTTTTGCGCGGTCGCGTTGAATATGAATGTCGCCGACTTCGTTGATCAACGAATGAAGGAGTAAAGACTAAAGCACACTCGGAAATCGCGATAAACACTGACGAAGCGCCGGGCTTAACGGCAATGCAACCGGTGAATTTCTTTAAGATTCGTCGGTCCCTACATTGTCATCTGACATGGAAAGCGCACCACACCTAATACGGACGGTCGCCTTTTATCGTGAACCTGTTTCTGACCCGCCCCTGAGTGCGCAGCCGGGTTCTATGTAACAGATAAAGATGCTCCGACGGAAGGCCGATCCGGCTGGAGCTTCCAAATCGCGGAGGACGGATGGTTTCTGGGGCTGGCGGTTTATAGCGCACTGACGAGGCCGACAGATTGTGTTGCATTGCCGTCACCAGCGTTCAATGACGATTTTGACCCCATTAAGCTATTGAACAGTTCAAGATAAAGGCATTAGGCAACATTCCAACAACTTTTCAGTCCTAAGTCGCTTGCGTTTCATTCTCTCCCCCTTCATATGACGAATTAAGCCAGATTCTTCCTCAAGGGTCGGGCCGATTTTTCAAATTCCGGTCATCGGCGATAAATTTACCGGTGCTGTAGATCCCAAATGGTCGCGGCAAGTGTTTTCGATCAAATTGCGGCATGACGATTCCACCATTTACATTCGCTTCATCATAGTCCGACTGCCCGCCCTTCGCTTGCTGCGGCGGCAAGAATTTAACGGGCTGAGGCGCGCCGTCGTCGCCGCGCCGCAGGTGCCCGGTTGCTATATCGTCGAACTCAAAGACCACCGTGCCGCGATGGCCTGTGCGCGCGTTGCCTAACTGCTCCGGCGCAACCAAGAGAAAGATGCGGTCGTTTTCAACGGCGAGGCTTGAGCCTGTGAACCAGTCGCCCGCATAGGGCGCGGCGTCCTCCGGCGTCAGAAGCTTCGCCACATAACTCCAGTTCTCGCCGGCGCGGTCACTCGCCAAGAGAATGGTGTCGGCGAGCACCTTACCGCCGTGAAGCACCGGATTGCGGATCGCCTGCAGTGATAAATAGAGCCGACCTTTGTAAAAAAGCGTTCCCGGTTCAGTCAAGATGATATAGTCGGCCAGGTCGCGATTGATTTCGCCGAGCTTGAACTGCGTTCGAAAAGGCGAAACCGGGAAAGGTCCCGCGCCGAAAAGCGCCACTTCATCCGACCACGGCCCTTCCGGGTATGGAGCATGGGAGTAAGCGATCCAACCGATTTCTAACTTGCGATCATGGGGCCCGCGATATGGTTGTCGCGAAAGATAACGGTGCCAGAATAGCTTCCACTCTCTGCCAGCGTCGCCCGGCGTGTGAACGAGGCTCGCCGTTTCATGCCACCAGCGCCCGGAGACGGCCTCGCCATTTGCCAGTGTTGACGCGGCAGGCGACGCTCTGTTCACCTTTGCAACCCGGCGCCACGTGCGACCGTTGTCGTCAGAGCGGGCGATTCGCGTTTCTACGCGGCTGTCTTTACCGGCCTTAACGGCGGAATAAGCCATCCAGCCCACGCCGTCGGGACCGTATTCCATAGACGGGTCATAGATCCCGTTGGGAGCATCTTCGCCTTCGATGAAAATTTCTGACCAGCGCGCCTCGTCCGTCGGCGGGCGCTCACCTATGGCGCGGGCATGGAGTGGGAATAACCCTGCAAGCAGAACGAGTGCGATCGTTCGACAATTCATCTTAGCTCCGTTCTGTTTGCTCGTTACGGGGTTTGCCGCCCTTGTGCAATCGCATCGCTATTGGTTATTACCTTGACATCCAAAGTATTATTACATTGGACTACAATGTAAGTCAATGTTAGGAAAGTGCAAAATGAAGGTAATGCACTTATGGACGACGCTTGGCCGCAACAAATGCGCAAAGGATTTGCTGAGCTTTGCATTTTGATCGTGCTCAAGCGATCGGAAAATTACGGCTATGCCATCCTCGCCGAGCTCAGCGCTTTTGATGCGCTTTCCTTCTCGGAATCGACACTCTACCCGGTGTTGTCAAAAATGGCCGGCGAAGGCCTACTGGCGGTTCGAGAAGGCCCATCCCTGCGCGGCCGCGCGCGGCGATATTACAGCCTCACCGCAAAAGGGCGTGCGCGGCTGAAAAACCTGACTGTCTACTGGAAGGCGCTTCGCGCCGGGCTCGACGACCTCCTTGCAGGAAAAGGATAGATTGTTATGTCGGAACATAAGATATTGGGGTCGTACCTCGCGCAAGTTGCAGACGCATTACGCGAAGCAGGCGCTGCCCCTGCAGAAATCGCCGACATCCAAGCGGGCTTGCGAGAGCATGTTCATGAAGCCATATCGCAAGACGGTGCAGACATTAACGCCATCGTCGCAAGCCTTGATCCGCCGACGGCATTCGTTGAGCGGTTCGGCGAGACGGCGGTCGGCGCAAAGAAGTCTGATCGTGAGCATCTGTTCGGTGGCGCAGGATTTTTCGGTGGACTGATCGTTTTCGTGACTGCGTTCCTGATATTGCCAAATATTGATCCGGCGTTGATGGAACGCATGTCGGCGCCGCTGATCCTGACTGCCATTATCTTCTCCGCTTCGCTGGGCTTTGCGGGGCGTAACACGAAGTTTGGCAAGGCCTCACTCGCACTAGCGGCGGGGATGACCGGTCTTTTCGCGTTCCTCATAACCCGTGGCGGCTGACGGCGCGCGCGCTCTGGCGAAGGTCTACGCCAGACGGCTTGACATACCTTGGGTTCCGATGTAATAATGCTCTGGAATTTACCGTATCGGTGACTGAGTTCAGGTATGCGCATGTCATTTTTGGCAGCTTCTCCGCTCAAAGCTGCGAGCTGCTCTGCAGTACTGGCTTTAGCAACGGTGTGCGCATGCGACGGTGATGCGCCGGTTGCTATGGAAGCCGAAGCCCCTCCGCAGCCGCAAGCCAGCTGCCGCATTGTTGCGCAAGATGTTGAGATCCGCTGCCCCTATCATGCCATCGACGGCGACCGGCACACAATTACGTATACGGATCTTACCGATGGCGCGGTCAGGATGGCCGACATCCTGGCTACCAACAATCAATCTGAAATCCTGAATGACCCGCTTCAGCCGCTGGGTTGGGCGACACAGGTGACTGTAGTATCGCCCGGTCTCAACCGCGCCCTGACGGCGAAGCAGCGCGTCAACTGCGCCTCGCAAATCGACTGCCTAACAAGCATGTGGTACGTATACCATGATGAACGCAACGCCGGACCGGACGACGACGAATGGGTGCATATCAATCTTTCAAGCCTTGGTCTGGCCTCGCCTTATGAGGCGCATGGCTGGAGCACATGGCTCAATAACGACCTTGCGTTATTTAATGCGCTCGCGGCGCCGAACGGAACCGGCTGGATCACAGAGCAAGAGGAAAACACGCCGCAAATTTATGCGTTGCGCATTTCCGGATCACCCCGCGTTGAGCTTTTTGCGCCCGACAGGCTCGAAAATCAGAACTGTCTGACCGGGCGCGTCAACGCGCAGCCGCCGCGACAAGCCGATCAGTGTTTTGACGGCCAGCGCCTGTCAATTGTCAGACGCTGTTATGACGAACCGGTCACGAGCGCGGCCTATTCGCGTCACAACACGCGCCTTGTTAATGATGCATCGAGCGGCGCATGCATTCCCGGGCCGCAACAAAACGTTCCCGTGTTGAGAACTTTTGTCGTCGAACTCAACGCGTTTTGTGAACCCAAACAGCACTTTGCCGATCTGACGCCGGTGCACGAGCCAGCCACTTCTCCCGAACATCGGGCGATGGGCGTTACGCCTGAATGGGGCGAGATGCTGTCGGCAATCAGCGATGACGGCCGGTTCCTTGCGCTTGGCGTCAATCGTGTCGATCCGGATCTCGTGATGAACGAAGAATGCGCCGGGTTTCAGCACAACCTCACCGACACGAATAACGAATTGAGTGGCAATGCAACCCGTCATACGCATGTCTGCGAGTTAAATGACCAACTAACATGCGCAGGTGCGCCAGTCGCGATCCCGACAGAATTTGCGCCCATCGAAGATCTTGCCGTACCCGGATTTCTGCCCGGCACGGGTGCGGGCGACTATTCGGTCCTTTTGAACCGGGTTTACTCCCCGATTGGCGGTGACCGGCTTTCGGATATCGTTCGCGCGGACTCCATTGCGGGAAATACGAATGTCGCGCCGCTACCGCTCGGCCCGGCAACAGGCGCAATGATTATACACCGCCCAACCGACCCATAAAGGAAGTCAATTTCCCGCCCTGTCGCATGCACTATATGGGCCTTACGCATGCTGGCGAAAATATTGTGCTAACCTCCTGCAAAATCACTCGAAATTCGGACTTAGGAGCCTGACATAAAGTTCGATATGCGTTCACGAAGGGGAGCCACTATCTCATGCTAATGATTCCAACATGTTAAGCGAGAATTTGCGCGCGACCCCAATTTGATTCTCGAACAGGTATTGGACTTTATCATGCGCTTGTCATTGGTTTTAAGAGTAGCAGGCACCGTTTAATCAGAAGTATTTACGCCACATTCGCACATCGGACTCTGCGACCTTCGAGGGCCGTTCAAGGCCGCCCACACGCCGGGGATAATTCTCAAAGGGAAATTAGCGCCAAATTTCTCGATTATTACTCGCCCAGACGACAAACATTCGCTTGGTCAACGCCGACTAATAAATTCGGCGCCGCTGCGGAATCATTTTTTCTTTACGGTCCACAGTCGGCACGCGGTTTTCAACGGCGCGTCAGCAGGGTGTCGATGACGTTCTCGCCGACGGCGCGGCCAAGCTTAGTTCCTTCCACCGAATCGTAGCGGAAGTGAATGCCAAGATAGACCCGTGACAACGCGCATTCCTCGGCGGCGCTTGAAAACTTTTTGAAACGGCGCGTCGGCGGATGCATTTCGAGAGGCTCGGAAAAAGGTCCGGCGATATCGACTGTTTTTGTCTCCATCTCGAATTTGCGAGCGTCGCCGAAAACATCCGAAAACACCGCCATCGCCGCCGCGCAAACAGCGCCGTGCGCGGAAGGATAGGAGGGGAACGCGTAAGTGTGGCGGTGCGTATTGTTCCATGTCGGCTCCGGCGCCGTATCGGGATTGCCGTCATTTTCAGCCCAGCGGATCGCTGTATAGGGCCGCCAGTGATTGTAATGAAACTTGTTCTCAAAAACGCTCACATAAGCGTCGAAAATGCCCATGTTGATCAGCGCAAACAGCCGCGCGCTTTCGGCAAGCGAAAGCTTCTCCTCAACCGCCAGTTTTCGCGCGAGGCGGTTGTGAGAATTCTCGGCAAAATCTTTCCACCACAAGGCAAGATGTGTTTGATCCGCGGTGCGCGTCATTGACTGAAAGCGGCCCACTTCCTTGACTTCATTGAACGCGCGCGCATAGGCGTCGCTGTCGATCGCCGGCGGAGGCGGCGCGCGAAACTGATCGGCGGATTTTAGGGCAAAGCCTTTGGCGTGCGCCCACGCCGCGCCAAAGACAAAGCCTTGTGGCGTGCCGCTGTGATCGGGAAACTCCGCATAGACGCCCGGCCCCATCGGATGAAGCTGATATTCGACTTCAGTGTTCCAGTTATCGCCTACGCGCTTCGCGAGGGCGGCGCGCGCCGCAGCCGCGCCGACCGCCGCGCCTGCGGATTCCGCGCGGCTGTCGTCGACCTTAGCGAGCCATCTGTCGCGCAGCGCAGCGAAGTCGGCAGCCTTGTCTGGATATTGATCCGCAGCGACGTCATAAGCAGCGTGTGCGAGCGCCGCGCCCGGATCCGCCAACGGCGCGGGGTCATGATAGGCGTAAGTATTGAATTCACCTTCGATGGCGTTGAGCGAGTCGTGGATTGCAAGATGCATGATCGCGGCAGCCCGCACGCCCTTGAGCGTCAAAAACCCATCCTCAGACTGCGCGGTTGAAAGCAGCAGTTCGTTCCACTCAACGACCGGATTGGCGGTTTCGGCTCTCGCTTTGAATGCGAAACCGGCGAGCAAAAGAAGGACCAGGATGAGGCGCATGACAAAGCTCCTAATGAAAGGCAAACGGTAGTGGCGAGGGGGCCAATGCGCTACTATTAAAACTGTAGCAATTGCGGGAGCGGCGCTGATGACGGTGAAATCTCGATCACGCGCAGGCTATGGTCAGTATTGTCCGCTGGCGCTAGCCACTGAAACGCTGGGCGGACGGTGGACTATTCTAGTGCTCAGCCGCGTCATTGAAGGTTGCGCGACCTTCAGCGACATTTATCGCGGCGTGCCGCGCATTTCGCCGTCGCTTCTTTCGTCGCGCCTTTCCGAGCTCGAACAGGCTGAACTTGTGAAACGTGAAAAGGTGAAAGGCGCAAAAAATGCGCGCTATCGGCCGACCAAGGCGGCGCTTGAACTGGAGCCATTGTTGAATGGTCTCGCCGAATGGGGACAACGCTGGGCACGCGATATGGAAGACGACGATCTCGATCCGGGATTTCTGGCCTGGAGCATGCATCTCAGGATGAACACCGATGCGATGCCGGCGGAGCGCACCGTTTTGCAGTTTGAATTTTCTGGCGTTCCCACCGAGTATCGCCGTTTCTGGCTGGTCGGTGAAGGCGGCGCCATCGACATGTGCCTGAAGCCGCCGGGGTTCGATGTCGATCTCGTTGTCAGTTCCGATATCCGTATTTTTGTCGAGGCGTGGCGAGGCATTCGCGATTTGCACGCAGAGATTCGCGCGGGGCGAATCAAGCTTGCCGGACCAGCGACGCTAAAAAAAAGATTTCCGGAATGGCTCATGCTTAGCCAGTTCGCACCAATCAAGCGCAAACGGAAAGGAGAGGAATCAAAGCGCAGACCAACAATGCGCGCGTCGGGTTAATATGAAAGCAAACGCAGACGCAATGCGCGTTCACGCTCCGCAATGACCTTGTCACTCCAATCCGGTTCATCCGCTGCTGAGACGCCATTTCGAAACGCATCCTCAAACTTGTTCGATCCAGAAATCGCTCCCGACCGCCTGCGGACGGCCAACCTCTAAAAGTCGTAGTTAGCCAGAAATTCCAGGCCAGATGGGCAGCGACGTTACCAGTGCTTCAGGAGTTAAAATGATGTAAAAGCGCAAAAAATTCAGCGTCCGGCGCCTGACACAAAGTTCGATACGCATTCACGAAGGGGAGCCACAAATTTTTCGCAACATATTCAATGGAATAGCGAGCAAAAATCGTAACCCCATTTTTTAGTTTCGAACTATCAACGCGCGCGCGTGATCGAAACCTTCGGCCCGGCGGCGGGCCGCCCGCGTGTCGATACGGTGAAAGGCTCGAAGCACGCCAATATGAAGGAGCTGCGATTTGAAGCTGATGACGGCGTGTGGCGGGCGGCGTTCGCCTTCGATCCGAAACGCGAGGCCGTCATTCTCGTGGCGGCGGACAAGTCCGGCGGAAACGAAAAGAAGTTTTACAAAAGGCTGATCAAAACCGCTGACGAAAGATTTGATCAGCATCTGGGAGCGTTGAAAGAGAACAAGGAGGGTTGATCCGATGGCCCGCTCATTGAATGAGGTGATGAAATCCCTGCCGAAAGCGCGCCGGGCGAAAATCGAGGCGCGCGCCACAGAACTCATCGCCGAGGAAGCCTCGCTTCAGGATCTGCGCAAGGCCTTTGGTGACCCAACCCCTTTGAACGCAGCCGGTTTGAGGTAGTACAAATTGGCAAAGGAGACGTTCAAAGGGGTTGGGCCACCATCGGGGTTTTGTCAATAGCGCGTTGACGATAACAACCTCTCTCAATCTGTGCGCGGTATGTTTCTGTCGTCGCGCTGTCCGGATTGACTTTGCAAATTCGAAAAGCCCGCGCGAGTCTTATTGTGAGACGTTTACAGGTCGTCTATATTGCCAACCGCATGCTGTTCTTTGCGGATAAATGGGGGGCAGAAGGGGAATACCTGAGGGGGATCAAGTGAGTAATTACGATCGACGCATCCGTTTGGCTGAATTGTCGGACGGTCATGGGGAAACACGCACGCTTCTCGCACGGCGCCGCAAATCGTTGCGCTGGTGTTGCACCATTGCACATTGCGGTCTTGTCTTATGTTGCGGCTTTTCCTCAATCGCACCTGCACTCGCGAACTCCGAGGAAAGTCAATCGACCGAGAGGGACGAGGGCGCTTCGCCCGAGACGATTATCGTTATCGGCAAACGCGAAAGCAAATCCACAGACGGCTACAAGCCCGAAACCGTCGCCACCACCGGCCCCTGGGGCGGGCGGTCGATCCAGGACGTTCCCTATTCCATCACCGTATTGCCGAGCGAATTCATCGAAAACACCGTCGCGCGCAATCTCGATTCCCTGTTCACTGCGAGCCCTCTTGTCCAGGCAGGCCAGTCCCAGGACGTCAACAACATTGCACAGGCGACGCTGCGCGGCTTCAATGTCGCCAGAGCCTATGTCAACGGCGTGCAAAACAACAATCTCGGCATGGGCGTGTTCGTCGAGGAGATCGGGCAGCTGGAACTGCTCAACGGGCTGTCCGGCTTTCTGTATGGAGCAAGCCCCGTCGGCGGCGTCATCAACTACCAGCTTAAACGGCCGACCGAATATGATTTGCGCAACATCACCCTCGGCAATTACGGCGGCGAACAGTTTTACGCCCATGCGGATTTCGGCGGCGCGCTTGGCGCCGAGGGCCGTTTTGGCTACCGGCTCAACTTGCTCTATCAGGACGGCGACACGCCAATCGACCATCAGTCGCTTCAGCGCGGCATGGTCAGCATTGCGGCGGACTGGCGGCCCACCGATGATATGGCGCTTGAGTTTTTTCTATCGACGAAAGATTACGAACTCAATGGGCGTCAGTTTCAGTTTTTCCTGAACGGCAACGTCCCGCCCGCCATCGACGGATCGAAACTTTACGCGCCGAAAGACACCTATCTCGACGTCGAGTCGAGGGACGCCGGCGCAACTTTCGCCTATGCCCCCTCCGACGACTGGGCGATCCGCGCCGCCTATGCCTTCAAGAAGGATACGCGCTCGCTGGTCTATCCCCTTGGCAGCCTCCTGCCAGGCGATACGGAATTCCAGTTCACCCTCTATGGCGGACGCAACGGGGCGAAAACCAACGGCGGATATTTCTATGTCGACCGCGCCTTCTCCACGGGACCGGTAAAACACCGGCTCACCATAGGCACCAACGGGCATTTCTTCGTCAACAGCCTCGCGATCCAGTCAAACGGCTTTCCCTCTTTCTTCTCCGATCCTTACGTCTACGCGCTTTCCGACCGCTCTGTCGTTGACTTGCCGGTCCCGGACTGGGATATCGACGACTCCTACACGATCGTGAATGCAAGAAGCCGCAATCTTAACGGGATTATTGGCGACGACATTGCGTTCGGCGAAAAATGGTCGATGCTGCTCGGGCTCAATCTCAGCAACATTCGCTCGGAAAGTTTCGACTTCGCGACCGGCGCGGCGCTGCCCGGCACGCTGTACGACGAAACGGCGCTCACCCCCACGGCCTCGCTGCTGTTCAAGCCCCATGATAATTTTACCGCCTATGCGAGCTACATGGAGTCGATCGAACAAGGCGCCATCGTCGGCCCCACATACGCCAACGCCAACCAGATCCTGGAGCCCTTGACGAGTCAGCAGTTCGAGATCGGCGCCAAGGCGAATCTCAAGGGCGTTCTTCTCACCGGCGCGCTCTTCCAGATCGAAAAGGCGAGCGAGCGTTCCGACGACGGAACGATGATGGGCCTTTATGTCCAGGACGGACTTCAAGTTCACAGGGGCCTCGAACTCAGCGCGAGCGGCAAACCTTTCAGGGAACTCAGCGTCATCGCAGGGCTGACCCTGCTGGACGCTGAAATACGCGAAAGCGCCGATCCCGCGCTCAACGGGCGGCGGCCGAACTGGGTCGCGCAGGAAATCTTCAAGGTCTATGCGGAATATTTCCCCGATATCCTGCCCGGCGTGACCTTCACAGGCGGTCTCTACTATACAGGAGAACAATATCAGGATCCGCTCAACACCCGCACGATTCCCGATTACATGCTTGTCGACGTCGGGGCGCGCTATAAAACGGAGCTGTTCGGGCAGACTGTCGTGATGCGCGTGAACGTGACCAATGTCGGCGACAAGCGTTATTGGGCCGCCACCTCGCCCGGCGCGCCGCGAACGGCGGCGTTCTCAATTACCGGCGAGTTTTGACCTCGTCCGGCATGGGGGGCGCTTCGCTCATCCCGCCGCGATCCGCGACTGTGTTGCGCAAGGACGCAGGCCGGAAAAGTGAAATGCACAAGCGGGGCATGAACCTCACGCGCCGGGCAGTGTTGCAGGGGATGAGCCTGCCTGCGCTCGCTGCCTGCGCTCCCGCTCCGGCTGGATTGTCCCGCGGCGGCGTCGCCGCGCTCGACTGGGCGCTCGCTGAAACCATGATCGCCCTCGGCGAGCCGCCCGCCGGCGTCGTCGCCGCCGCCGACTGGCGCCGCTTTGTCGTCGAGCCTGCCTTGCCAGATGGCGTCACCGATCTCGGCCTGCAACAGGAACTGAATTTCGAGCTCATTGCCGCGTTGCGCCCGCGGCTCATTCTCATATCGCCGTTTCTGGAGCGCTTCAAACCGAAGCTTGACCGCATCGCGCCATCGGTCAATCTCTCGGTCTATGAACACGCAGACACGCCGCTGGCCAACCGCATCAGGATTACCCGGAAGCTGGCCTCGCATATCGACGCCGAGCACGCGGCTGACGCGTATATTTCCGCGCTCGACGCGTTGCGCGATGAGGCGGAAGCGCGTCTTTCCAGGCTGAAGCGACGGCCGGTGCTGCTTGTCAGCTTCATCGACAATCGCCATGCGCGCGTTTACGGCGGAAGCAGTCTTTACGCCGATACGCTCGCCTGGCTCGGCCTCCAAAACGGCTGGAGAAAACCTGTGGGCTATTTCGGCTTCGCAACTGTAGGTCTGGAAGACCTCGCCACGGCAGCCGATGTCGAACTGATTGCGGTCGAACCCGTTCCGCCGGATATTTCACGAGCGTTGTCGTCAAGTCCGCTATGGACCGAACTGCCCTTCGTCAAGGCCGGGCGCGAAGGACGCATTCCCCCGGTGTTCATGTTCGGCGCCCTGCCCTCCGCACAACGCTTCGCCAAGCTGCTGCTCGCCTATCTGGAAACAAAATGGGACAGAGCTTGAAACGGACGCTTGATCCAGGATTGTTGTCCGGCGCCTTATCGGCCGCCGCGGTGATATTCGGCGCCATTCTCTTGCGCGAGCCTTTGCAAACAAGCCTCGCTGCAGATTCGGTTGAGGAGCAATTCGAGCGCCTCATCTTGCTGCACGCGACTTTGCCGCGGATAACGATGGCGATTCTCTGCGGCGCCGGGCTCGCCTTGTCGGGGACGATCCTTCAGCAAGTGCTTCGCAATCCTCTGGTCGCTCCCGACACGGTGGCGGTGAACGCCGGGGCAAGGCTCGCCCTCGCCCTTGCCGCCGTCCTGGCGCCAGGCCTGCTCGGCTTTGGCCGGGATCTCGTCGCGATCGCCGGCGCAGCCGTCTCAACCCTTCTCGTCCTCGCGATTGCAGGCTCGCGGCGATATTCCCCGCTATCGATGATCCTCGCCGGTCTCGTGGTCAGTCTCTATTGCGGGGCCGCGTCAACCGTCCTTGTGCTGCTCAAGGACCGGTATCTGGTCGGTCTTTTCATCTGGGGCTCCGGCTCCCTGAGCCAGCAAAGCTGGGAGCCCGCCATTCAACTGGCGCTGCGCCTGCTGGCTTGCGGGCTCCCTCTCGCGATGCTGATGCGCCCCCTGTCAGTCATGGACGCCGGTGAAGAGGCGGCGCGCGCCGTCGGCGTGCCGGTCGAGCGGGTCCGGATATTCGCGGTTGGGCTCGCCGTGCTGATGGCGGCGTTCGTCACCAGTGCGGTCGGCGTGATCGGTTTCATCGGCCTTGCCGCGCCCGCCCTCGCAACTCTGTGCGGCGCTGAGCGATTTGTCGCGCGGTGCTTTTGGTCGACTATATTTGGCGCCCTGCTGCTTGTGGTCACAGACCTGGCGGTTCAGGTGACAGGCGGGGACGGCGGCGCCTTCATCCCCACCGGCGCGGTGACGGCGGTGATCGGTTCGCCTCTGCTGCTTGTCTTCCTTTCGCGGCTACGCTCGCGCGAGCCGCAACTTCTTGCGGTCGATGCGAGCATGCCAGTGCGTACGCCGCATCCGGCCCGAAACGCGCCTGTATGGGCCTTTCTTGCGGCGGGGGCCCTGCTTTGTCTGTGCTTCCTTCCGCTCATCGGCCGCGCGCCGGACGGAAGCTGGTTCATTCTGCCTGCCAACATGTTCGGCGAAATCATGCCCTGGCGTTTGCCGCGCACGCTTGGCGCGGCGGGCGCCGGCGGCCTTCTCGCGATTGGCGGATACATCCTCCAGCGGGTGACGCAGAACCCGATGGCCAGCCCCGAAATCATCGGCGTGAGCGCCGGCGCGATCATGGGCGCGGCCATCGTTCTCGCTCTGGGCGGCGCAGCCTCCGAAATCAGTCTCGGCCTTGCGGCTGCGGCAGGATCGTTCGCGGCGCTAGTATTCGTTCTCAACATTGCGTTTCGCGGACCGGCGGCGCCCGAACGGATGCTGCTGGCGGGCGTCGCCCTGACGGCGCTCGTCGACGCCGCCGTCGGCGTGTTTTCCGCCAGCGGCAGTCCGTCCGCCGTTCTCTTACTCGCCTGGATGGCCGGCTCCGCCGGCGGCGTCGACATGACGATGGCGGCGAGCGCGTGCGCGGCGGCGCTGATCTTTCTCTGCGTCGCATTGCTCGGTTCGCGCTGGCTAGCCGTCCTGCCCCTGGGAACGCCCGTCGCCGCCGGGGTCGGCGTGCGGGTTCCGCTCGCGCTTTCCTCTCTCTTCGCACTTGTCGCGGTGATGACAGCCATCGCCACCCCGGTGATCGGACCATTGACCTTTGTCGGGCTGATGGCGCCCCATATGGTTCGCCTGCTTGGCGTCAGAAGCGCGCCGGCGGGTCTTGTCGCGAGCGCGCTGACGGGCGCCGCGCTGATGACGATCGCCGACAGCCTTGCGAGGACCATTGCGTTCCCGCTTCAACTGCCGACCGGCGTGCTGGCAAGCCTGATCTCCGGTCCCGTTCTTCTTCTGCTGATCGCAAAGGGAAGGAAGCAATGAACGAAATCCAGACTGGAGCACCGGCGTCGACGAGCGATACGCCAGAGAAAGCCGATGGCGCCGCTGTCGAGATCAAGGCCGCCTCCGTGTCGATTGGCGATGTCAACCTGCTCAACAATATCGACATCCGATTGGCGCCGTTATGCGTCACCGGCCTGATCGGCCCCAACGGCGCCGGCAAGTCCACTCTCGCAAAAGTCGTCGCGCGCCAGCTGTCGCTTTCTTCCGGCGAATGCAGGCTCGATGAAAAACCCTATGACGCCTTCGGCGCGCGCGATTTCGCCCGCCGCATCGCATATCTTCCCCAATCCATCCCCGTCGCCACCGGCCTGACCGTGCATGAGTTGGTCCGCACCGGGCGATATCCGTGGCACGGCGCCCTTGGACAATTCTCCGCCGATGACCGCGCGGCGGTCGACGAGGCTCTGGCCATCACCGGCATGGACAAGCTTGCAGACCGCTCGACGGACACTCTTTCCGGCGGAGAACGCCAACGCTGCTGGATCGCAATGCTTCTGGCGCAGCAGGCAAGCGTCCTGATTCTGGATGAGCCAATTTCCGCGCTCGACATACGCTTTCAGATTGAAACGATGAATCTTGTGCGCAGCATCTCTCGCATGCGTGCAGTCTCAATTCTGATTATCCTGCACGACATCAATCTCGCGGCGCGCTATTGCGATGAAATTGTAGCTCTTAAGGAAGGTCGCATCGCCTGGCGGGGACCGGCGGCCTCTCTCATCGACCCGGCTGTCCTGGAGCCTATCTACGACGTCCGGATGACCGTCCACACCGCCGGGGTTGTGAAACTCGCGTTTCCAAAGCTCGCTGATTAAACGCAAACCGGATCCTGGTCACTTCCAGAACGGGCGATTGACGGTCATCAACACAATCCCCTTTTCCACAATATGTTTTTCACAGTCGATCAGGGCGTCATTGTCCGCCATCAGCTTCCTACGCCAATCAGCCGCTGAGGTCTCCCATCGGGCGGGCAAGTCCTCGGCATCGTAAAACCTGTCGACCAACTCTGTCAGATAACCGGCGATATCGTGTCCATGCCGAATAGCATACATGCACATTTTTGCGAAATAGGTTTGACTGAGCAGCGTCCAGTCCGATTGCGCAAGGGCGTCCCATCGTTCCGGCGACCGGGCCAAAGCCTCGCCGGAAATTCGTTGCGCATCAATCGCATCGGCCTGAAAGCGCGGAATTTCGATGCTGCCGGCGCGTGACTTCAGTATGCCGATTGTATGCTGATACCCTGCGAGCTTCGCCGAAAGAATGGAAATCTCCTGCACGAGCGATGGCGTCAACGCATTCAAATGAACCATGATTTGATCGTTTACATTGTCGATAGCCGTTTCGATCTGCGCCAATTGCTCGACGAAATCTGCATTCAAAATGATTTCATCGTCCTCTGACGAAAACAACCGCAGCGTGGATTTTGCAAGCTGCACTCCCGAAACAAGCAAAGCCGTCGCAAGTTGTTTTCTGGTGTCAAGCCATTTTCTCTCCGTGTTCTTATAGTCGATATGTTGCAGCAGACGCGTCAGCAGGACGGTGACCAGGATCACTTCGAGCGCCATAACATGGAGACCCGCCGTGATGTTATCCAGATAACCGGGATGGTTGTAGATATCGCCTATGTTCTTGAAGAACGCCGCCGCCCATTCCATGTTTCCGCCCCCGCTAAAGTGCATGGATATTGAAGGCTTGTAACACAAGGGCTTGCAGATTGCATCTCACTGGCGGCATTCGACGAAACCAGGCCGATGACTTCCATCACGAATGAAACAACAGGCGCTTTCGAAGCACCCAAGCTGTGTCCGATCAGTACGGGAGGCGGAAACCGCCAGGTTAGGCCCATATAGCTCTCGCTCAGCCAACGGTTTCAATGCGTGCATCACATTGATCCGGCCAAAACCAAAAACAGATTATGGCTTCCGCTCGCACTTGATAGTGTCTCCCCACTTGATCCGGCTCCCGCTATCCGGGCGCGCCAAACAGATAGAGCTTCGATTAGGTACAAAATTATGGATATACACAAGCAACAGCGCTAATAGCCATTCGCCAATTAGCGGTTTGGAAACAATATTGTAATGCCAACGGCCCAAAATCGACTGTCGAGTCCCCGAACTCGTGTCGCACGGTAAATTTTTCGAACAGGCGCGGCCTGTTAATTTCAGCCTAGAGGTCTAAAGCAAGAAAGGGTGTTTTTGCTCGAGAACAACATGGAAGAAAAAGCTTGCCCTCTTCTTGCTCTTCCGGTGTGAGATAATTGTCCCTGTGATCCGGCGTCCCCTCCAGAACGCCTGTCAGGCAAGTCCCGCAAACCCCCTGCGAACAGGACGTCGGAACTTTAATCCCATGTTCCTCGAGAACCTCCGTCACTCTCTTTCCTGCGGGGATCGTGATGGTCTGCCCGGAGCTTGCGATCTTCACATCGAAACTACTGCTGTCCTCTTCAACCAACTCCTCCGCCTCGAAACACTCGTAATGGATTTGGCTCTCCGGCCAACCGCTATCTCGTGCAAATCCAAGAACAGCGTCCATAAATCCCTTTGGTCCGCAGACATATAAACGGGTATCAAGCTGCGGTTCGCCGAGTACAGATTCGAAATCGAGCTTTTGGTTGACGTCTTGATCGTCGAAATGAAAGTGGACGGCGTCCGCATATGACGATTCCGCTAAGCGTGAACGGAACGCGACCCGGTCTTCGGATCGCGCGCAATAGTGCATCTCGAAGTCACCGCTCTCCTGCGAGAGTTGCTCCGCCATGCACAGGATCGGCGTGATGCCGATTCCGCCCGCGAAAAGCAGACTTTTTCTCGCGCGCGGCGCTAATCTAAAAAGATTTCTAGGCTGACTGATTTCCAGAACATCGCCCCAATCGCGAAAAATTCGAAGGTGCGTCCTTCGCACGCTTCAGGCGGCGAAGAAGCCGGTGAGCGCGGCGAGCAGCGCCTCCGGTTGCTCCTCCGGTGGAAAGTGACCGCATTCGGATATGACTAGCGCCTCAACATTGTCGGCCAGTGTTCGGAACTCAGCCTCCACCATATCTCCGCACGCCAGAGCGCCGGCGAACGTGAAGACCGGCACGGTGACTTTTGCAGCCATGTGGCGGCGCAGCTGCGGGATCGTTTCATCCAGCGCGCGGTAATGATCGAAGCTCGCTTTTAGCGTTCCCGGAACGCGGCGCATCAGTTCGATGTAGAAGTCGCGCGCATATTTCGGCACCGCCTCTTCCGACGCGGCCTTGGTGGCGAACTGATAATTGAAGAACAGATCCTCGCGGCCTTCCACCAGCCGTTCGTTGATATCGAGCGCGCGATTGAAGCCGAAATGCCACAGGAAGTCGTTCATTTGCCGATGTTCCGGAATCAATGGCGGTGAAGGCGAAGCGCCCACGATCAGACCTTCGCCCAGAGCGATGCGTCTGATTCGTTCCGGCCGGCTCGCGGCCATTACATAGCCGACGATGAGGCCTATGTCGTGTCCCGCCATAAGAAAGCGGTCATAGCCAAGCGCATCCATCAAGCCGAACATGTCATTGGCCAGGGTGTCCACATCATAGCCGTCAGCCGGCTTGGCGGAAATGCCGAGCCCTCGCGGGTCCACCGCGATCACTGTGTAATGTTTGCTGAGCGGCAGCATGAGGTAACGCCAGGCAAACCAGCATTGCGGCCATCCGATATGGAGAAGCAGCGGCTCGCCGGAGCCGCCGATCACCGCATGCAATCTTACATTGCCAGTATCGACGCTGTAGCTCTGGAACGTGTCGGCGAACCCGTCGGGAAGCCGCGGCACATCTGTAACCGAGCCAAAGCCGGAAAGGAATGAGACTTTTTGGGAAGTAGCAAGGGTCATTTGATTGCGCTCCTTCATGGCAAGAGATTTTGTCAGCGGTTCCGGATCTTAACCGGATTGTATTTTAGCGCCTATTGCGACCTGAAAGATTGAACCGGCGCGCTCAACCAGTCCGCCCAAACAGCCCATATTGACGGCGGCCTGCGGGAAAGACTCAAAACATTTGCCCTAAAAAGGGGGTAGACGGAACATAACCGAAAATCGCCTCGTCCTTTTCTGCGAGCGAGCCAATCTCAACTTCGCGCTCGGGCTCGAGAATATAAGCTCCTCCTGCTTCGCCGTTTGTCACCATCTCGCTGGCGCGCCACCCGGCGTTTCTCACACGGTCGACGGCCTTTTTAACGACCGCAAGATCGCGAGATACGATCGCCACATTCAAAATGCCCTGATCCGCCACGGTATAGTCATCGGCTTTCGGACGACCGACCGGATCGAGATACTGAACGATCTCAAGCAGGAACCCGCCGCCCTTTACAACGAAGCTCTCGCTTCTGGCGCCATCAAGACTCCACAAGGCCTCATGTTCAGGTCCATGGATCGCCAAGTCGTCGGTTACATCGAGCTCGAGGACATTCGAATAATAGTCGCGCGCAGCAGCGAGGTCCGAAACCGAACTAGTGGCGTAAACCACCGCCGGCCCGGCGTCATGAAAATGCGGCGCGCGCCCGCCGGGAATGACATCGCTATCTTCCATGATTTCAACGAAGCAGCCGCTGAAAGGATCGCGAAACGCCAGCCGCCGCGGCTCTCCCGCTTGCGCCATTTCTCCCGTGATCGGGATGTCCCATCTCGCCAACACAGCTTTCGCCGCATCGAGATCCGGCGCCGCAATGCCGAAGCGGATCCACCCCAGATCGCAGCACCGCCAATCGTCGCGAAGCGGTCGCTGGGCGGGGTTGGTCAGGTGAAAGAATTCAAGCTGCACGCGCCGTTGCCGACCGATCAGCCACCACAACTGACCGCGCGCAGAAGGCGGCAGCCCCTGTATCGCCATGGGCTGCCCCCAGATCATGTGTCCTCCGGCATTCTGAAAGCCTAGCTCCACGAAAAGCCGCAACGAACCTGCGAGATCAGAGCTGTTAATTCCGATCTGTGCGATCTCCAATGGTGATTGCGCGTTATTCAAACCATCCTCCTTTAAGCCGGCGACTCAGTCTTGGCCTTGTTTTTTAAATCCTGCGATTGCGCCGCGCCGCCTTGAACGGCTGCATCCGTGACCTTGAAGTCCAACTGCGCCAGGCCGCAATCCAGAACAATTGTTTCACGGGCGGGGACCGACGCCCGGAACGCCACCACGTCCGTCGCCGACCGCCACATCTCTACAAGCAGCCTCTCGCCCGGAAATACGGGCGCGGTGAATCGGCAATCCAGACCGCGCAGCAAGGCCGGGTCATTATCGCAAGCCCAGCCGAGGATCGCCTTTCCGGCTATCGCGTATGTGCAAAGGCCGTGCAGAATTGGCGCAGGAAAACCGGCGTCGGCAGCAACCTGCGGGTCGGCGTGAAGCGGATTGTAGTCGCCCGATAGACGATAAAGCAGCGCCTGTTCAGGCCTCGTCTCAATCTCCATGCGAGCGTCGGGACCGCGGTCGGGCACGGGCTTTGAAGGGGGAAGCGTCTCGCCATACGAACCGCACCCGCCATCGCCTCGCAGCAGAGAAGTCTGGCGCACAGTTGCAATCAGAGCGTTGTCGCTTGCATCGAAAATCTGTCGAACAGCCCGGAGCAGGCACCCCTGCCCGGCTCCCTTGTCGACGATGGCGTCAATCCCCAACTCACCCCGTCCATGCTCTGGCACGATCATGGCAATGAAACCGACACGCCGATGATCTGGCTTGATGGGCTGGATATTCCGCTTGTGCAGATGCTGGACGGCAGCTTTGCGGAACATCGCGAGGATCGCGGCGCCATGCCCGCCACGCGTGAAGCGGGCGATTCCAATTTCCGCTGGGGCCGCAATCTCCGCCCTGCGCGAGTGGAAGCCTCTTCTGTCCGCGCCAATCCGCTTTTCATCTATCCTTTTGAGGAGTGGCGTGAATCCCTGGAAGTGATGCGCCGCTCGGATGACCCGCATCCGCACGACGCCTATCTGATGGAGTTCGTCAATCCGGTCGACGGCGGCTCCGTCATGTCGACAATTTCCGCCTTCGCCCGGCTGGCCCCGGCTGGTTTCCGTACGCAGCCAATGCGCAGCACCGACGGGATGGTTCATGTCGTTGTCGAGGGCGAAGGGACGATGTCAATCGACGGTAAAGACTATGATCTCAAACCGGGTGAAATCGTCGTCAGCCCCTGCTGGTCGGAAAGGATCATTGCAGCGCAAAGCGATCTCTTGCTGTTCAGCTTCTCCGACAAGGCGACCCAGGAAAAATTGTCGCTCTGGCGCGAACACCTGTCCTGAAAAGGTCCATTGTTAGATTCGAATACGCAGAAACCTCCGGCGTGACAGAAATTGAACGGATTTGGTGAGAGTTCGTCCGCAGGAATGACAATTCGTACGCCTTTCGAGAACCGGCCCCTGAGAACATTCCAGCTGGACGGGCTCTACCAAAAACGAAAACAGATGCACACCTTACAAAACATTGATTTATCTATATTTTTCTGTGTTTTTTACGACCTATCTCCTGTAAGAGCGCTCGAAAGTCCGCCTTTGGCGCCTGACATAAAGTTCGATACGCATTCACGAAGGGGAGCCATTCTAAATTTCCAAACAAAATCAACATTTAACAGCCGCTGCTGAGCGCTGCGCAGCCCCGCGCTATCGGGGTCCGATTCGTCGTTTTTCAATGAACCTGACATTAGGCTGACAGTCGTTTTTCTGAGCAGTCATGACCACTCAAGTCTGACTCGTGAGTCTGTCACCACTGCCCGTTTCCGTTTGTTCGCACTTGTTCCGGGATTTAAATCGCTACCTTGAAACCGGCGCGCGGCAGCCTTAACTGCCTAGTCTGCATACGACATAGCCCGCCCGCTTCCGCCCTCCTCTGGAGCCATGACGAAGCGACGCGAGCCTCCAGAAAACGCCCCACGGGGCGAGAGGTTTGCATTGCTATGTCTACAAAAACACCCCCTGAAGATTATCCGTTTGCTGATCTTTATTCACGCTCTGAAGCGGCTGAATATTGCAAGATCGCAACGAAAACTTTCGATAGGTACAAACGGCACCCACAAGCGCCGCCGCCACTCTATTATTGCCGTCGCCCGTATTGGCGCGCTCAAGATTTAAACAGAATCATTGCCCTACACATGAAGCAGCCGGTTTAAAAATGCCAAATTTGCGCTCAATCCATTTATGTGATATAGTCTTTGTACTGATAATGATAACTTCCATTTTCCATGAAAACCGATTTTGACGACAAAACACGCGAACAGCTTGACGAATATAACGAGGCGTTAGCCGACTTATGCGAACTTGAACGCAAAGTCCTCATTGACGGCGACAATGAGCTTCACAAGATCGCCGTTATCGGACTTTTCGATTTCCTCGTTCATCTCGCGCGCTCCGGGCATCTTGATCTGGTCGAACAGTGCGCGAACGGAATTGATCGAGCCATCGGATACAACCGCCTAGGAAAAAAGCAGAGCGAAATTAGAAGAAAAAAATATGCAGAAAGAAACAAAACATAAAGAAATAAAACGCCGCGCCAGCGAGCTTGAATATCGCAATAGCCGAGCCGATGCCGACGCGCGCGAGGAAGCCGTCAGCCGAGCCCTTGATTTTGTGATCGCCCTCGCCGAACGCGGCAAGCCGGGCTTGGCGATTGAATTGATTTCCTTTCTGGAAGGCGCGCTTAATAACAAGAGAGCTAAACAATGACGATCTTTCGCGATTTCGTGGCTCAATGGGGCGCTCTTCATGTCAATGTCTTGCCATGCGGCGGCAGCGATTGCGACAGTGGCAAGCCGCCGGTAACGATTGGCGGCTTTAAAAAGGACGGCGAACCAAAGCGATTCACTTGGTCACAATTTAAATTTAAGCGCCAAACCGCAAACACAAAGCGACGGCTTGCATTCAGCCATCCGAACGCAAACGTCGGCATAATCACGGGCGCTGTCAGTAATCTAACTGTGATTGACTTAGACGACGCCGACGATCTTGAGCGTGCATTACAGACCTTTGGCGATACGCCTGTAATCACGCGAACATTCCGAGGCTTCCATTGCTATTATCGTTGCAGCGGCGAGCCCTCTCAGACATTAGATAAATTCGGCTTTAGCGGTGAGCTTCAATCGACTGGACGTTATGTTCTTGCGCCGCCGAGCAAGCGTTATGACATTTCCAGCCGATACGCATTCCACAGAGGCGATTACACGCTCGTAAGTAATCTTCCCGCCCTCACCCTGCCGGAAGTCAAAGCCGTATCAGGCGCGCTCTACAGCGCCGACAAACCTGCACCCGAAGGCGTTCGCCGCCAGCATATCTTCAATCGCTTGCGTGAAGAGTACCGGCATTGCGATACGGTAGACGACCTAATCGATGTTGCCGAGACGATCCGGCAATCAGAGACCAAGCATAACGAAGGACACGCCTTCACAGCGGCGCAGGCGCGGCAGCAAGCCGTCCGAGTTTGGGAGATGGGGCAGACAGGACAACTCTACTTCTCAGGCGATCCGCACGGCTACATTCAAATGAACGGCACGGCGGCGCGCTTTCTTAAAGAATATAGCCTCACCGACGACAAGGGATGTTCAGCGAATAGCTTTGCTTCTGGCGTCGCGACGCTGCTTTATGCAACCCTGCTGACCGTTTGGAACAAGCGGGACATTTTCGGGAACAGGGAAGAGTTTCCAATTAGCGCGGCTGACATGGCGAATGTGACGCTAGGCTATTCAGAGGACACACTTAGGAACGCAATCAATTTGCTTATTGACGCCGGAGCATTAATCAGGGTACATACTGGTCATGGAAAAGGCGACCCACATTTATACTCGTTTCTCTGAAATGTGGCGGAATTGTGACGGACCCGCTCCGTATACTGACTAAACAAATATACCATATTTAATAATCATCTTAGTCTGAAATAAGCCTCTACCGGCGTCACTTTTCCAATTTTCCAATACCTGTTCGCAGTCATCCAACACCAGCCAGAGCCCGGCATTGATCGTGCCGATTTACTGCGCCGAAGACGGCTCGCCTACTCACCGCTTCGACGCCGTAAACGCTGCGCGCCAACACCAGCCTCTGGCTCAGGATTTCCCGCATGATTTCCCTCAAAACTTGACAAATGTGTCTAAGTGTGTTATTCTGTATACGTATTAAATAGATAAACATAATTTCCAATATTCCCTACCAGAGAAAAAATAGGAAGTACGAACCCGGCAGATACGGGAACACATTGACACCAGAAGCCAAGCAATCAGCTAATGCCAGCTTCATGACAGGGCATATTAGAGCATTGATTTAATTAGATTATTTCAACGTATACATAATGCAGGAATATGGGTTCGGTGAGATAGGTGAAAAGCGCGAGCGTAAAGGTTCCGCCGACGGCCATGATGAGTCCGTCCGGGCCGAGCGAAACGACCTCGAAGCCGACGAACAAAACAGCGACGCCGCCAGCTAGAAAGATCGGCCCGGAATAATAACAATGCCGGCGCCGGCAACGTTTCGCATTCATCACGCAAGCGAGCCCCATCCAGAACAACGCGCCGCTCATAATGAAGACGATTATGGGGAACGGCGCAAAGCCGCTCAAAAAGTTCGTTGAAAACAACACAGCGAGCGGCAAGCCCCAGGACCAGAAGAAAGGAAGCGGCCGCGCTGCATGATCGTTTGTCGTTCGATCAACCACAACATGCGCGCCCTTCTTGTATCGGCGGGCACTTCACATCGCCATAGGAGCAATAGACGCAGCAATCGCCGGCTTTTGGTTTCAAGACGGCGCCGCAGCCTTTGCAATCGTAAAACCACTGACACGCATTTGTCGGCATTTCATCGGTAGACTGATGCCCGCATTCAGGACAGGTGATTGTGGAGTGTTCGGTGATTACGCTCATTGGTTCACCCAACGAAGCAATTGAGGTTCATAAAAAGGCATGATGTAGGCGACAACAACCAGCAGCGCAGCAAGGACGAGGGTTATCGCGACTCTCTTGCTTGGTCGCCGCCCGTTCCAGAATGCGGCGATGATTGCGGCGCCAAGAAGAACGACCGCCGCGCCCATGAAATAGTGTTGAGCCCGCGCGAAGAAAGCGAGTTTGCCGACAAGAGCCGTACTGACGCCGAGATTGACCAGAATTAAGGGCAGCACGCAGCAGGACGCGCCGACAAAGGCCGCGAACCCTGACAAGACGCTTCCGCCGGCCATGACGCCGCCCTTTTTGGGGCGTTTGGAAGTTTTGCCTTCACTCGACATGAGCGTCATCCTAGTATCTGTAGTCGCTACAGGATCAAGGCCGATGGATGGATATGAGCTGACGATTGGGAAGCTAAGCGATCAAACCGGCGTGAAGATCGAAACCATCCGCTATTACGAAAAAATCGGACTGATGCCGGCGCCGCCGCGGACGGAAAGCGGGCGCCGGATGTATAATGACGCACTCGCCGACCGGTTGCGGTTCATCCGGCGTGGCCGCGAGCTTGGGTTTTCCCTTGATGATATCCGGACGTTGCTTGGCCTTGAGGATCAAAAACCCACCTGCGCGGAGGTGTTCGACATCACCTCAGCGCATGTCGATTTGATCCGGACAAAGATAACGGATCTCAAAAAACTTGAAAAAACCCTGTCGACAGTCGCAAAGGAATGCAGCCGCAATAAAACCCCCGACTGCGCGATCATCAAAACGCTGTTTTCGTGAGAAAATGCGCCCTTTTCAGGCAATCGCTGGCAAATCGGAATGCTGTTTCTCGTGGGGAGGAACCGCTTTCGCCGATTTCCGCGGTCAGGCAGGGGCCGCGCCGCGCCCCAGGCCGCCGCGCAGGGAAGCGGATGACTTTAATATTTAGCTGTTTTAATGGTAATTAACCCCGATCATGGGATTTCTATAAACAGGCCCTTGCCGTCGCTTTGCAATATCCCTATTTTATTGGTTATGACCCAACAACGCCAAGAACGCTTAAAGCCCCTGCTTGACGACCTGCCGCCCGGCTATGTCGCCGACGCGGCCTGGCTCGTGGGCCGCGGCATCGACCGCAAATCGATCCTGCAATATGAGCAGCGCGGCTGGCTCGAAAAACTCGCCCGCGGCGTCTACAGTCGGCCTGACACACACCGCGATGTCAGCGCCGCCAGCGACTGGCGGCGCCTCGTTCTCTCCCTGCAGCGGGTTATGGGATACGAGGTCCATGTCGGCGGGCGCACCGCCCTGTCGCTGCACGGCTTTGAGCACTATCTCAGCCTCGGCGCCGAGGCGGTGCCCATATATCTCTATGGCAATGTCCCGTCCTGGCTTGCGCGGCTGCCGAACGCGGACCGGTTCGAAACGAGAACTCTAAGCCTCTTCGGCGGATCAAAAACCGGTGTTGACGGCGTAGACGATGAAAAACAATCATCCCCGCCGCAACGACGATTAAACGACCTCATGGTTTCAACGCCCGAACGGGCGATCCTCGAACTCCTGAACGAGCTGCCGGCGGATGAAAGCTTTCACAACGCCGATATGCTGTTTGAAGGACTCGTCAATCTGCGCCCGCGTCTGCTCGAAGCCTTGCTCAAAGAATGCCGAAGCGTGAAAACAAAACGCCTCTTCTTCGTCTTTGCCGACCAGCACGATCACACGTGGCGGCAACATCTGGACCCGGACGACTTTGATCTCGGATCGGGCCCGCGCGCGCTTGTCGAAGGCGGAAGGCTGCATCCGCGCTACGACATCACGGTGCCGCCGGAATTGATAGGCGACATGCAAAACCCTGAGCCTGAAGATGGCCCGTGAAACCTATCTCGCGCAGGTGCATCTGCTCATGCGCCTCCTGCCCGTCGTCTCGACAGAGCCCGCCTTCGCTTTGAAGGGCGGCACGGCGATCAATCTTTTCCATCGCGACATGCCGCGGCTCTCCGTCGATATCGATCTCGCTTATCTGCCAATTGAAGATCGCGCGACTTCATTGAACGCCATTGACGCTGCATACGACCGCATCACGAGCCAGATCAACAAACTCCCGGGCGCAAGCGCCCAGCGCATAGCCGGCGGCGGCGCCGGCGACACGCGCATTCTCGCCGACGCCGATAGCGTCACGATAAAGATCGAAACCTCGCCGGTAATGCGCGGCGCCGTCGGCGAGCCGCGCCTGATGCGAACGACAGACGCCGTCGAAGACGCGTTCGGCTTCGTTGCAACGAATGTTCTCGCCTTCGACGATCTATACGCCGGAAAGCTGCACGCCGCGCTCGATCGCCAGCATCCGCGAGATCTGTTCGACGTCAAACTTCTCTATGAACACGAAGGACTCACTGGCGATCTTTTCCGCACTTTTCTCGTTTACGCCGCCTGTTCCAGCCGACCGATGCATGAACTTTTAGCGCCGAATGAAAAAGATATCTCTCAGGAATTCACTCGCGAGTTTGCCGGCATGACCGCCAAACCGGTCGACCTCCGCGAACTCACTTCGGCGCGCAGGCGACTTATCACCGATATCCAGGCGCGCCTCAACGGGGCCGCCGCCGATTTCCTGATCGGACTTCAGTCGGGTGAGCCAGACTTCACGCTTATCGGTTTGCCGCAGGCCGCAGATCTGCCGGCGATAAAGTGGAAAATTCTGAATTTGAAAAAACTGATCGCGGAAAATCCGGATAAGCATCGCGCGCAAAGCGACGAATTGAAATCAATTCTGCAGACATGAAATTGTCGCCAACTGGCGCGAGCCATACCTGATCTTGACCGCAGCAAGCGACGGTCGCCATCAAGGCAGAGATGGTTTATTCCTTGCTATCATCATGAAAAACGCAAAAATAGCAATGCCGCAAACGATCGCAGCATCCGCAAGATTGAATGCAGGCCAGTGAAGATCGCCCACATGAAAATCGAGATAGTCTGTAACCGCTCCATCGGCGAGGCGGTCAACAGCGTTCGCAATCGCGCCGCCTATAATCAAGCCAAGGCCTGTCGCCTCAACGATCCGAACTGTTTTAAGCAGGCGGAATGCGAGCCACGCTGCGATTAAAACGGCAACGGCGGATAACGCCCATGGCGCCCATGCGCTTTCCGAGCTCAACAGACCAAAGCTCACGCCGCGGTTAAAACCAAGCACCAGATTAAAAAATTGCGTGACTTCGATCGGGCCGCGGGTGTTAAGCAATAGTGTCGTTATGTATTGCTTGATGATGATGTCAAACACGACGACGACAATCGTCGACGCCAGTCCGAACACTACAGCTAAAGGCCGGGACGAACTTGTGAGTGTCGAGTCGGAACGACTGCTCGATGCGATGTTCATTCAGACCGGTTCCTTGCGCCCTATGGCGCCTGTTCGGCTGCATTCGCAGCGCGCAAATCTTTTCGGGCGCGATCAACAATGTTCCACGCCGAATGAAGAAATAGACCCGCAATCAGCAATGCAACTATCAGGTCGGGAAAAGACGAACCGGATAGCGCAACCAGCCCTGCTGCGATAAGGACAGCAACATTTCCGATAGCGTCATTCCGCGAGAACAGCCACACAGCACGCATATTCGCGTCACCATCCCGATAAGGCAGCAGCGGTATGACCGCCGCGACATTGACGATCAATGCGACGAACGCGAAGACGCCCATCAAGCCGGCTTCGACAGGCGAGTCGTTAAAGAGTCTAATCAAAGTGCTGCCAAGCACCCATGCGCCGAGCAGCCCGAGAAAAAGCCCCTGCATGAGCGCAGAACGCGCGCGCCATGCGATCGACCAGCCGATCGCCAACAATCCCAGAAACGTAATCGAACCGTCGCCGAGAAAATCGAGCGCGTCAGCTTTCAAGGCTTGGGAATTCGCCAAAAAGCCGCCGACAATTTCCACGAGCCCGTATGCAACGTTCAGCCCGACGACAATCCACAACGCGCGCCGATAACCAGGGGATCGAATCAATTCTTTATCAACGACGCAGCAATCTTCGTCATTCATATCAGACATCTCAGATAACAATGGTTGGAAATTCAGGGTGACTATTTCGCACCAACAACAGATTCATGCTAAAATTCACTTCTATTACTAACATCTTGATCCATATCATCTCACGGCGATGCATTATAAATGCTACAGCAACTGGAGGTTCAAGAGGCCGCCGAATGGCTTCTCGCTTTAAAATTGATTGATTTCAACTCAGGGTCAGTACGCAGCGATCTCGCCTAGACGAATAATCAGCTCACCGACTGGTCCACTGCCCCGAGATCGCCAAGCGGATACGCCGTCGGCAACGAGTCTCTATAGGCCAACAATCTCAATGCATTTGCGACGACAATGAGGGTCGATCCCTCATGCACCAGAACAGCTGGCCCGATGCCAAGCCCGAGAAGCGTCGCAGGAATAAGAACCGCAACAATGCCCAGACTGACCCAAAGGTTCTGACGGATGATGCGGCTGGTCGCGCGACTGAGCCCGACCACGAATGGCAGCGTTTCGAGATCATCCGCCATAAGCGCAATGTCTGCGGTCTCCAATGCAACGTCGGAGCCTGCCGCGCCCATAGCGATGCCAACGGTTGCATTCGCCATCGCCGGCGCATCGTTGACGCCGTCGCCCACCATCGCAACTCCTCCCGCTTCCTTCAGTTCTTTGATTTTTTCGACCTTGTCTTGCGGCATGAGGTCGCCGAACGCCTGATCGAGGCCGACCTGGCGTGCAATTGCGTCCGCCACATTTTGATTGTCGCCCGAAATCATCATCATTTTCGAGACGCCGACATCGCGCAGGTGTTGGATAACCCGTCTGGCAGCGGATCGCGGCGTGTCCATCAACCCCAGAGCGCCGAGATACGAATTGCCACGCCGGACAATCATCGTCGTCCGCCCCCGCGCCGACATGCTCTTGACGATCGCCCGCAGATCATCAGGCAACGGCGTTCCATCTGACTCAGTGAACAGAGCGGTTTTTCCGATATGGACAAGCTCCCCGTCCAGTCTTGCTGACACGCCCCGACCCGTGATGCTTTTGAATTCAGTCGCATTGCGTTCAACGGTTCCCATTCGCTCTTTAACGTCGCGAACGATGGCCTCGGCGAGCGGATGGTCGCTTAACGCTTCAACAGCCGCGGCGACGCGAAGAAGCTCCGTTTCTGTGACGCCGGCAGAGGGCGTGATTTCAACGAGCTTCGGCTCTCCCGATGTCAGCGTGCCAGTCTTGTCAAATGCAATTGAATCGAGACGCCCCAGAGCTTCCAGCGGCGCGCCTCCTTTGATTAACACGCCGCCGCGCGCGGCGCGGGCAACACCGCTCAGAATCGCGCTGGGCGTTGCAATCGCGAGGGCGCAGGGGCTGGCCGCGACCAGCACCGCCATCGACCGGTAGAAACTCTGCGCCGGGTCCTCGTCGAGAACGAGCCACGACAAAGCCGTTATGAAGGCGAGCATGACGACACATGGAACAAATATTTTCTCAAACTTTTTTGTGAAACTTTGCGTCGGCGACTGCCGGGTCTCGGCGGCGCTGACCATGTCGATTACGCGTGCGAGGGTCGATTCCGAGGCGCGCCGGGTCACCTGTATTTCGAGACTCCCGGCGCCGTTGATGGAACCGGCGAAGACCTTATGCGCCGGCTTGACGCCTTCGGGTTTTTCCGCGGCGGCGGCGGCATCTTTCACTGGCGATTTATCAACCGGGACGCTCTCGCCGGTGATGGGCGCCTGATCGATGCTACTCTCGCCTTTGATAACAAACCCGTCTGCAGGAACGCGCTCATTGGACCTTATGACGACGATATCGCCATCCTTCAACTCTTCGACTGGGATTGTAACTTCCTCGCCAGCGCGCCGGACCAGCGCTTCCTCCGGCGCGAGGTCCGCTAGCGCAGCGATCGCATTGCGCGCCCGCGCCATTGCGTAATTTTCGAGGGCGTGTCCGATGCTGAACAGGAACAGGAGAAACGCGCCTTCCGCCCATTCTCCCAGGATCGCGGCTCCGCCGGCGGCGACGAGCATCAGGAAATCTATCTCGAATTTGCCCTGCGAGATTTTGCCCAGCGCCTCCTTCAGCGTGAAATACCCGCCGAAAAAGTATGCAGCTAGGAACAGCCCAAATGCCGCGGATTCTGGCATCGCCGATATCTTCGGCCCAAGCCAGCCAGCAAGAAGCGCAGCGCCGCACAGCAATGAAAAGGCGAGTTCCGCCCGGCCATGCAACAACCTGTTTAGCCAGTCACCGTGCTGATGCTCGTCTTTTGCGGTGTTGTCGGTTGGCTGATTTTCTTCGTTCACGGTAGGAATTCCTCGAAGAGGCTATTGAGTTGGTGCAATAAGAGTAACGATGCTGACATTTGCGTACTGATTACAGTTGTCAAAAAGTTCAGGCGGAGCCGCCGGGTTAGGGGGACGAACCCGGCGGCTCCTTCTGGCTACGTAGGGCGATCGCACGCGCAGGAAGTAAGCGCTTTCGCCCGCTCGCAAATCAAAACAAGTCAACGAATTGCGAGACCAGAAGCAAGTGACTTAGAACGGAATTGCCGCCGTGATATTGCTCACATAAATGAATCCCGATTCCTCCATATCGGTTTTCCCATTTGCGCGAATGAGTTCGGTCGCCTCGGAAAGGCGGTCGTCTTCGCAAACCAGCTCCAGCTTCACCTCCGTGATCACTCGGTCGCCGAGCTCCGTTGAATATTGCTGTTCTTTTTCGTCGAGCGCCTTGACCATGCCCTTGACGTCGACTGCCGTCATGTTGGCGAAGCCGCCTTTGCGCAAGGCGCGAACGACGCTCGCGGCCCGGCTGCGGTGAACAAATGCTTTAATCTCAATCATTTTCGTACTCCTTTCATTCGGCTGCTTTCGCGTGCGCCTCGGCGAGTTCGAGATCGCCGCGAGACGGCGGCGCCTGCGATTTTCGCCCGCGTGTTTCCATCCACTCATAAATCACCGGCAACAGGATCAATGTGAGTGCGGTCGAGGTCAGCAATCCACCGACAACAACCGAAGCCAGAGGCCGCTGTGTCTCGGCGCCGACGCCTGTCGAAAGCAGCATGGGGACAAGGCCCAGTATCGCTACGCTTGCGGTCATCAGCACTGGGCGAAGTCTCAATTCAACGCCGCGCCTGACGGCATCGCGGACATTGTATCCGGCGTCCCGCTGTTCATTGATGAAACTGACGAGGACGATGCCATTGAGCATGGCGACTCCGAAGACCGCGATAAACCCGATCGCTGACGGCACCGATAGATATTGTCCAGTGATGAAGAGTGCGAACAATCCTCCGCTCGCTGCAAAAGGCACGTTGGCGATAATTAACGCGGCGTATTTAACCGAGTTGAACGCCGTGTAGAGCAACACGAAAATAAAGAAGATCGTCGCCGGAACGATGAGCGATAACTTCGCCAGCGCGCGTTGCTGGTTCTCAAAGGCGCCGCCCCATTCGATCCAGTAGCCGGGCGGCAATTCCACATTCGCCGCAATGACGTCATTGGCGTCTTTCACGAACCCATCGACGTCTCGGCCGCGCACATCCATCTGGATCACGGCGTAACGCTGCAATTGTTCGCGGCGGACAAAGGAATAGCCCTCCGCGGACGTAACATTCGCCACGCGGCCGAGGGGAATAATCGCGCCGTCCGCGGTCTGCAGCGGAATATTGCGGATCGATTCCATGGACGCTTTCGACGCGTCCTGCAGACGGGCGGTGATATCGAACCGCCTGACGCCATCGATAAGCGTGCCCACGGGCTCCGCGCCGATGCCGGTCCGCACGACGTTCAGAACATCGTCGGCGTTCATGCCGTATCGCGCGAGTTCGGCGCGGTCGACCTGAATGCGGATTTGCGGCTTGCCGATATTGGCTTCGAGCGAAAGATCAGCGGCGCCCGGCACGCCGGAAATCGCTTCCTTGATTTCCTGGCTGAGCCTGTCCAGTTCGCCAAGATCCTGACCATAGATTTTCGCGGCAAGCGTTGCGCGAACGCCCGAGATCAGCTCTTCAACGCGCATCTGGATTGGTTGCGTGAAGGCGATGACCGAGGTCGGCACGGTTTCTTCAAGCTTTTCGCGCATGTCGTCGGCAAGCGAAGCGACCGAACGCTTACGGGGCCACTCGCTTTGCGGTTTTAGCGCCGTGTAGATTTCCATGTAGTTGACATCTGCGGTCTCGCCTTTTTCGGCGCGCCCGATCATGGCGATTGTCGTTTCCACTTCGGGAAACTCAGACAGCGTGTTTTCAATTTCCTTGGAAATCTCAATCGACTGATCCAGCGAAGTCGAAGGGATCGACGTGACCCGCCACATGATCGACCCTTCCTGTAATTGAGGCATGAACTCCTTGCCGAGGAAGGGAAAGAGCGCGAGGCTGGCGACCAGAAGACCGCCGGCCGCGAGGCCCACCTTGCGCTTGTTATCGAGACTCCAGGCGATCAGAGGCAGATAGCCGCGCTTGACGATCCGCATCAGCATCGTGTCGCGCTCTTCCTTCGGCTTCAGGATCATCGCCGCCAGGACGGGAATGATCGTCAGCGTCAGAATCAGCGAGCCCGCCATGGCGAAGCTGATATTGAAGGCCATGGGCTTGAAGAGTTTGCCTTCTAAGCCCTCAAGACTGAAGAGCGGCAGAAAGACGACGATGATGATCATAATCGCAAATGCGATGGGATTGGCGACTTCCCTCGCAGCCTGCAGAACGGCGGCTGTCCGATTGACCTCGCCGCCTTCCTCCTTGCGCTCGGCCATGATGCGGAACGAGTTTTCGACTATGACGACGGCGCCGTCGACCATCATGCCGATGCCGATGGCGAGACCCGCGAGCGACATCAGATTGGCGGAAAGACCCATCTGGCCCATAAAAATGAAGGCGATGAGCATGGCGAGCGGCAATGCAGTAATGACCACCAGCGCCGATCGGATTTCGCCGAGAAACAGAAACAGCACGATGGCGACCAGGATCGACCCTTCTATGAGGGCTTTCTCCGCCGTGCCGACCGCTTTTTCGACCAGCTCGGTGCGGTCATAGATGGGCTTGACAATGACGCCATCCGGTAACGCGCTTTCGACAGTCTTAACTTTCTCTTTAACCGCGTCGACGACGTTCTTGGCGTTCTCGTTAATACGCGCAAGCGCCATGCCGAGAACCACTTCCTCGCCGTCGCGGGTGACGGCGCCGAACCGCAAGGCGGGCGCCTGTTCGACGTTCGCGACATCGCGCACATAAACCGGGGCTCCGTCCTTTACCTTGACGACGATGTTGCCAATATCGGTTTCGTCCCGCACAAGGCCGAGGCCGCGCACGAGATATTGCTCCGGTCCCTGATCGATATATTGCCCGCCGACCTGGCGGTTATTCGCCTCAAGCGCTTCGACGACATCGGAAAACCCCAATTCGTATTTGATAAGTTGCAAGGGATCGATCTGGACCTGGAACTGGCGTTCCTGCCCGCCCCAGGACATGACGTCATCGACGCCGGCGGCTGTGCGCAGAATGAGCCGCACGTTCCAGTCCTGAAGGGTCCGTAGATCCATGTCGCTGATGTCGCCCTTGAGGGATTCATCAGCGCGTTCGAGCGTGTACCAGAAGACCTGGCCGAGACCCGACGCATTTGGGCCCATTTCTGGCGATCCATATCCTTCGGGAATGCGGTCGCGGACTTCCGCAAGCCGCTCCATAACAAGGCGCCGCGCGAAATAGATATCGACGCTGTCCTTGAAATAAACAGCGACATAGGAAAGACCGAAGAGGCTCACCGAACGGATTTCCGACACGTCGGGAAGCCCCGCCATCGCCGACTCTACCGGGAACGTCAGCAATTGCTCGACGTCTTCCGCGGCAAGGCCCGGCGATTCCGTATAGATATTGACCTGAACGGGCGTCACGTCCGGGAAAGCGTCGATCGGAACCGTCGTCACGGCGCGCCAGCCGAGAAAGCCGACGACGGCGAAGATGATGAGCACCAGAACTTTATACTGGAGCGAGAGTTCAACGAGTTTATTCAACATATCATCAATTCCTAATGCCCGTGGCCTTCGCCCATTTTTGTTTTCTGAATGAGCGATTTGAGGAGAAAGGTTTTTTCGGTGACGATTTCATCGCCTTCCGCGACGCCGGAATTGACTACAATCCAGCCGCCGCTCGCGGCACCGGTCTCTATACTCACCGGTTCGATTTCATCGCCTTCGATGCGGAAGACTGTGGGCGCGCCGTCCATCAGGACGACAGCGCTTTCCGGCAGCGCCAGCGCTTCGTCGCTGGCGCCGACGGCAATCACTGCATCAACGAATTGGCCAGCATGGAAGTCGTCATCGTCATTGCTGATCTCGATGCGCGCCATTAATGTACGCGTCGTTTCATCGAGTGCGTGCTGGAGTTGAATAACCTCTCCTTCCTCCCAGTGATCCGCGTTTGACTTCACGCGCGCGGGCGCGCCGATAGAAATCCGCCCAGCCTGCTCGGCCGTCAATCGCGCCTCGACCCAAACCGTCGATTCATCACTGATTTCGACCAGCACCCTTCCCGGATCGACAAATTCGCCCAGTGTAAACTCATCGCGGACAACGGTTCCCGCTTGCGGCGCAAACAAAATAAAACGACCTGTGGCCTTGCTTGCGTCGCCGGTTTTCAACAACGCGGCGACTTCCTGTTCCGCCATGCCGAAGGACAAAAGCTTTGCGTGGGCCTGCTGGCGCGCCACTTCCGCTTCCACGTAACGCTTTTCGGAAACGACGTCCCGGCCGAGGTTGCGGACCCGGCGCCATTCCTTATCGCCGATGATGAGCGCGCCTTGCGCTTCGGCCATATCGACGCTGGACAAAGTGACCAGCGGCGCGCCTTCGCCGACTTCCTCACCGCGCACGACATGACGTTCGATAATTTGCGCGCTGATGCGCGGCGCAACTTGCGCAGTCTTGTAGCGGTTCGCCGTCACCTCGCCCGGCGCGATAAACTCGCCCGACAGTTTTCTCATGCCGAGCGTTACAGATTTTATCCCTTTTTCGCCGCGTTCGGCCGCCGTCATCTCGATATGACCGCCGCCTTCCTCTTCGCCGTGCTCATCTTCGGCTTGGGCGGCCGGGACAGTTTTTTCCTCAGCGTCCGACGCGCCGCAAGCGGCGATTGTCAGCGTACCAAATGCAATGATCGCCAATCCGATGCCTGAATTCAGTTTTCGATAATTACGCATTACAGTGTCTCCATCCATTCATTGAGAGTGCCGGACGCATCGAGCCAATCGATCCAGGCGCGCCATAGCGACCCTTGAAGTTCAATTCCCGCACGCTCGGCGCTATAAGTTTGATCAAGTTGCACCAGATACTCGACGGCGGTGATGTCGCCCGATCGCCATAATTGATCGAGCACCCCGCGTTGTTCTCCGAGCACGTCTGATCCGTCCCGCATCCAGACGCGCCATGTCCCGGCCGCGACGGCGTAGCGTCCGCTGGCTTCGATGAGCCGCGCTTCGGCGTTGCGCAACTGATTGCGGATAGATTGCTGGGCAGCAATGCGTTCGGCGCGAGCTTCATCCACTTCGGCCTGGCCAGACGCAAAAACGGGGATTGGTACGGACAATCGAACGCCGGCGAAATCGGCGTCTCCATCGCGCCCATAGGCCGCGCCGATCGTCGGATCGGGAATGCGCGATTTTTTAGCGAACCGGATTTCAGCTGCGAGCGCGTCGGCGAGCGCTTCCGCCGCGCGAAGTTCCGGCAATCGGCGAACCAGCGTCATGTCGAGCGGCGCCGCCGCCGCCGGCGGATCCGGGAGAACGGGCCATGCGGGCATCACTTCGCCGACGAGTGCAGTTAAGGCCTGCCTCGCTTCGGAGAAATCGCTCCGGGCGGTCGTTTGTTCCGCGATAGCCTGGGAAAGACTTAATTGCGCAGCAAGACGTTCCGACTTTGAAAGATCGCCGGCCTCAGCGCGCCTGCCGGCGATTGAAGAGAATTCACGTGCGACTTCAGCCCGTTGCGCCGCCAGTTCCGACAGGCGCTTGCGCGCCTGGTAATCCGCCAGCGCCGTCAGGAGATCGGCGAACAGCGAGCGCTTCTCCGCTTCATACGTAAACCTTGCGGCGTCCACGGCGCTGCGTGCGCCTTTGGCCCGCGTGGCGCGTTTGTTGGTGATGTCGAACGCTTTCGACAGGCCGATGGAACGGCTGTCATCCGCGTCGTCCTCACTGTCGGAGAATTCGCCTTCGAATTCAGGGTTATAGAGCGGCCGCGAATTCGCCCGTCCGCGCGCTTCGGCTGCATCAAGTTCTGCGCGCGCTTCTTCAAGCCGCGGGTGATTGCGCGCCGCGTCTTCAAGAAACTGCCCTAACGTCAAGCCCGGGTCAGCGGTATTCTCCTGCGCGGACGCAGCGCCGAGCCCCCACGCCGCAAAAGCGGCGAGCGCGAGCCCGCATATTCTGATGATCATTGGTCATTGTCCTCTTGGAATCAAAATTACTGATGGGCGCGCAACCGCGCGCGATCAGTCAGATTCGCGGAGGACGGAATAATGAAGAAAGAGAGGTTTGGGGAACCACGCCGTTTTGCGACGCGATGATCTTGCTTGCAAAGAGTAGTACGGACGCCGGATCGACAGAGGCGCGCGATAGCGCATGAAAATGGCACGCACCGGAATGACAATGCGCAGCGTGTTCCGGGTGAACAGAACCTTCGTCGGCAGGCTCGCCCTGCGCAGCTGCGCGTTCTTCACCAACATCGTGTTGGGCGGCATGATGAATGTCTTCTTCCGCGGCATGAGCGGGCGCGACAATGCCGACCGCGCCCCATAGCGCAACCATCAATACCGCGATGACGCGGTGCATATGTCGAATGGCTGACATCATCTCAAATGCGTCCTACTGCAAAACTCCTGACAAATCATTATAATTTTTCGTTTATGTCGATGTGTCGCCGCCCGGAGGGCAGCCCGAAATATCGCGCTGTCCTAACGACATACGCCTCATAGGCTTTTCCAAAAGCCGCCCGAAGATGCGGCTCTTCGACCGCTACAATATAACAGTGAATGAAGAGCGCGAATAACAGGGCCAGCGAAAACGCCCATATCGACATCGCGATGAGCGACACGCCGCCCAGAAACAAGGCGTATCCGACATATTGCCGGTTGCGCGACCAGCGATAAACGCCCCGTTCAATGAGTTCGTCTTCCTTGAGTCCATAGACTCTCGAAAAATCCGCATAGGCGCTTCGGCCAAGATAAATCAGCATCGCTCCGGCAAAGGCGAATAATCCGCCGGCCGCAACTGTGAATTCGCCTAGGTCGCCAAGCGACCCCCGATCGAACCAGGCGATTGCAAACAGCAACAAAGCATTGCCGTGCATGGCGGCGCCAGTCCAGACCGCCATTGATAAGCTGACACGGCCGCGTTCTGCAAAATCCCGTTTGACCAGCATCGCCATCGGAATGGAAAGCACTGCATTGACCGCCGCCAATATGAGTAACGCTCGAACCATGTTTAAATACGCCCGTCTGCGAAGTTCAACGAAGCGCGGCGTTCTTTCATCGCCTGCGCTATAATCGAGTACGATGACTTTGCAAACAGGCTGGCGAGCAGCGCGGCGACAATCAAGTCGGGCCAGAAGGATCCTGTAAGCCACACGGCGCCGCCGGCGGCGATCACCGCAATGTTTCCAATGGCGTCGTTGCGCGAGCACAGCCAGACGGAGCGGACATTGGAATCGCCGTCGCGCCAGCGCAGCAAAATGAAAATGCTTGCGACATTGGCCCCGAGCGCCAGCAGACCGACGCCGCTCATGACTGGTGCGGCCGGGGAAACGTCGCCAAACGCGCTCGCGATTGTCGTTATCAGGACGAACACCGCCATCAAAGCAAGACTGGCGCCTTTGATCAGCGCCGCTGTCGCGCGCGTATGCAGCGCGGCGCCAATGACTGCAAGGCTCAAGGCGTACGTCGCCGTATCGCCTGCAAAGTCGAGAGCGTCGGCTTTCAAGGCCTGAGAGCCCCCGAGGAATCCCGCCGACATTTCGACGAAAAACATCACGGCGTTAATTGCGATGACGGCAATCAGCGCCCGCTTGTAGGAAGGGGATTGCCCGTCAAACTGATCGTTATCGCAGGCGCAACCGGCCACTCTCGTCTCCATTGAAAAGCTCGCAAGCCTAATCTAATGTCTACAGCAACTGTAGGTTCAAGAGGAAAAATGCGGAAACTCGAAAAAAAGCCGGTCACCATCGGACGGTTGGCCAAAGCATCCGACGTCAAAGTCACGACAATCCGCTATTATGAAAGCATTGGCCTCATCGATCCGCCCGACCGGTCAGAAGGCGGCCAACGCATCTACGACCAGAAAGCCGTCGAGCGCATGCGTTTCATCCGCCATGCCCGCGATCTCGGCTTTCCGCTGGAGGCGATCCGCGAGCTGATAGCCCTTTCCAGAAATGAAGACCGTTCCTGTGCGGAAGTCGATGAAATCGCGCGCCGCCATGCCGAAGACATCAAACAACGTATCAAGAGATTGAAATCGCTCGAACGCGAGCTCAATCGCATGATCATGGAATGCAGCGTCGATCGGATTTCAGATTGCCGCGTAATTGAAATCCTATCCAATCATGAGCTTTGCGCCACCGGACATCAATAATCATAACTCTGGCACAAAGGCCTCACTAATCGTCCAGCCTGAGGAAGGTATAAAAAAGATTGGCAGCAGCTCCAAAATCTTTCACACAACGTACATCAAGCGCTGTCTTTTATTTTCTGTGAAAGAAAAGATATTTCACAAACGCCGCAATGCCCAAAAGAAGAAACAGGACGATTAACAACATTATCACTGCGCCGCCTGCACCCATCATCATTCCGCCTTCCATCATCTTCATTCTCTTTACCGATGATAACGAGTATGCTGACCACGGCTGAGCGAAAGCCGCCCGGACTCTAAAAGTCTTCTAGTTTTGCTTCCCGCCGGTCGTCAATTCTGGTCCTTCTCGGAGCCCTGTTGCATGCCGTCCATCATACCATCACCCATCTTCATTCCTTCGCACATCATGCCGCCGCCCATCATCGATTTCATCGCTGCTTTGAATTCTTCCGGATCACCGCCGATAGGCATCATCATCGACACGTCGTAGGCGCCGTCGTCATTCTTCGTCAGCATGAAATGCACGTTGTCGCCTTTCTGGAACTTCTGAAGCGCGACCATGTCGCTGACTGCGAAGTCCATCGTCATCTTGCCCCATCCGATTTTTTTGATGGGATCGTGCGAGAGATTGACCGTCCTCGCATCCAGATCGACGGAGTTGACGACGCCGAAGCCGGGCGCCATGTCATTGCAGCAGGACATGCCGTCCATCTGTATGCGTTTCATTTCGCCCATTTTCATGTCTCCGCTCTGGCTGAGCGCCGGAACGGAAATGAGCGCGATGGCGACGCCAGCGGCGATCGTGGAGAGTTTCATAGATTTCATTGCAGTTTCCTTTCGATGTTATGCGCACTGAGAGACGGCTGACCTCGTCGCGCATGAAACGAGGCCGCCCACAAGAGTCGGCTGGAGCAATTCGTTCGTTTCCTCAATTTACATGCTCCCTATACGTATTTCTGACTGCAGCGAGCAAATGCCCGTGACGCCGCTTACTCCGATCCTATTCTGCCGGCGCCAGATTTGGATCGACGGGGTCATATTGTTCAACATGCTGAAGCGCCCGGCGGTTCCACAGGAAGTAGACCGCCGGAATCACGACAAGCGCGAGCACGGTCGCACTGACGATGCCGCCGATCATTGGCGCGGCGATGCGGCGCATGACCTCGCCGCCGGCGCCATGGCCGTACATGATCGGCAATAGCCCTGCGAAGATAACCGCAAAAGTCATCATGATCGGGCGCAGCCGGCGCAGCGCGCCTTTGGCGATGGCGTCGGCGAAATGCGGTTCGTCGAGAGGCGAGCCCTCCTCTCTCGCTGTTGCATTCGCCGCGGCGATTTCCTGTTTCAGATACATGATCATCAGGACGCCGATTTCGACGGCGACGCCAGCAAGCGCTATGAACCCGACCGCGGCGGCAACAGACAAATTAAAGCCGAGGAGGAACATCAGCCATAACCCGCCGACAAGCGCGAAGGGCAAGGTGCCGAGGATAATCAAGACATCGGACACGCGCCTGAAATTCAGGAACAGGAGCAACATGATGATCAGCAACATGCCGGGTCCGACATAGGCGAACCGCTCCTTGGCGCGTTGCATGTATTCATACTGTCCCGACCAGGCGATCGAATAACCCGCCGGCAAATCGACATTTTCAGCAACCACACGCCGCGCTTCGTCGACATAAGAGCCTATGTCGCGACCGGCGATGTCCACATAAATCCAGCCATTGAGCCGCGCATTCTCGCTGCGGATGATCGCCGGACCTTCATTGATGCGGATGTCAGCGATCCGGCCGAGCGGAATCTCGGCGCCCGATGCCGTAACGATCGGCAATTCGCGAAGACGCGCTGGAGAATCGCGCACTTCGCGCGGATAGCGCAGATTGATCGGGTAGCGCTCAAGTCCTTCAACGCTTTGGCTGATCGTCATGCCGCCAATCGCCGTCTTCACGATGTCATGGACGTCGGCGATATTGAGGCCAAAACGCGCCGCGGCTTCGCGATTGATATCGACATCAATAAACCGCCCGCCGGTCACGCGCTCCGCATAGACGGAAGCCGTGCCGTCAACGTCTTGCAAGACGTTCTCTATGTCGCGGCCGACTTCGGCGATGACGTTGAGATCGGGCCCGGCGACCTTGACCCCAACCGGGGTCTTGATGCCTGTCGCCAGCATGTCGAGCCGGTTCTTGATCGGCATGATCCAGACATTGGTGAGGCTCGGCACATTGACGAGCGCATTGAGTTCGGCTTTCAAGGATTCCATCGTGACGCCGGGACGCCATTCATCGCGCGGCTTCAACTGGATTGTTGTTTCGATCATCGGAAGCGGCGCCGGGTCCGTCGCGGTCTCTGCGCGGCCCGCCTTGCCGTAGACCGTCTCGACTTCGGGAATGGTCATGATCAGCTTGTTCGTCTGCTGAACGACCTGTGCGACCTTGCCGGCGGAGATCCCCGGATATGCGCTCGGCATGTAGAGAAGATCGCCCTCGTCGAGATCGGGCATGAACTCGCCGCCGATGAGACTCGCGGGGATCGCCATGCTCGCCATCAATATTCCTGCCGCAGCAAGCGTGATCCATGGCCGGCGCAAGGCCAGGCCAATGACCGGCTTGTACCCACGCATAAAAAGCCGATTAATCGGGTTTGCATGTTCCGGCGCGATGCGCCCGCGCACGAGCAATCCGATCAGTACCGGAACCAGCGTCACCGACAGGATGGTCGCAGCCGCCATAGCGTAGGTCTTGGTAAAAGCGAGCGGCGAGAACAGCCGCCCTTCCTGCGCCTGCAGCGCGAAGATCGGCGTGAAGCTGAGCGTGATAATCAGCAGTGAGAAAAACAGCGGCGGTCCGACTTCGACGCAGGCGTCGGCGATCAACCGCCAGCGTCCGGAACCTTGAACCTCACTATTTTCTTCAAGTTTTTTATGCACGTTCTCGATCATCACGATGGTGGCGTCGACCATGGCGCCGATGGCGATGGCGATGCCGCCGAGCGACATGATGTTGGCGGTGATGCCTTGCGCGTTCATGACAATAAACGCTGCAAGAACGCCCAGCGGCAAACTGATGACAACGACAAGCGCGGATCGCAGATGAAAAAGAAACAGCGCGCAGACCAGCGCGACGATAATGAACTCTTCCAGCAGTTTTCCTTGTAGAGTCTCAACCGCGCGTTCGATGAGCTTGGAGCGGTCATAGGTCGTGACGAGTTCGACTCCTTCCGGCAGACCCGCCTTTAGGGTTTCGAGTTTCTTTTTGACGCGTTTGATTGTCGCCTCGGCGTTGCCGCCGGCGCGCATGATAATAACGCCGCCAACGGCTTCACCCTCGCCGTTGAGTTCGCCGACGCCGCGGCGAAGCTCCGGGCCGAGCCTGATGTCCGCCACGTCGCGCAACAGGATCGGCGTTCCCGCATCGCTGACGCGCAAGGGAATCTGCTCCAGGTCTTCGATGGACTCCACATAGCCGCCGGCGCGGACGATATATTCCGCCTCCGCCATTTCAACGACGCGCCCGCCCGATTCCATATTGCCGCGCTCTATGGCGCGCCGGACATCAACAAGCGGAATGCCGAAGGACCGCAATCGGTTCGGATCGACGACAATTTGATACTGCTTGACCATGCCGCCAATCGCGGCAACTTCCGAAACGCCTTCGACAGTCTGAAGCTCGTATTTCAGAAACCAGTCCTGGAGCGAGCGGAGATCGGCGAGATTATGGCGGCCGGTCTTGTCAATCAGCGCATATTGATAGACCCAACCGACGCCGGTAGCGTCGGGACCGAGCGCGGGTTTCGCCGCTTCAGGGAGTTGCGGCGCAACCTGACTTAAATATTCGAGCACGCGCGAGCGCGCCCAGTAAAGATCGGTCCCGTCTTCGAAAATGATGTAGACGTAGGAATCGTTGAAGAAGGAATAGCCGCGCACGGTTTTTGCGCCGGGCACAGCGAGCATCGCCGTCGCCAGCGGATAGGTGACCTGATCCTCGACCACCTGCGGCGCCTGTCCCGGGTAGCTGGTTTTGATGATCACCTGTACATCGGAAAGGTCAGGGATGGCGTCGAGCGGTGTCGACCGAAGCGAGACGACGCCCGCGACGGCGAGAAAAATCGCGCCGACAATAATGAGAAAGCGGTTTTCGATCGAACCGCGGATAATTTGGGAGATCATTGCTCATCTCCCGCTTCACCGTCTTCCGGCATCGATTCAATCATATCGAGTTCATAACCGGTCTCCGTCTCCCTAAACGCGAAGCGCACAGGCTCGCCGGCTTTGACGCTCATCAAGTCGATTTCAGACGGCGCCTTGAACGCCATCACCATCGCCGGCCAGCCGATTTCAGGGACGGGTTTATGATCGATGGTGACGCTATTTGCGTCCATATCGACGGAGACGACGCGGCCTTCCGCGCTGACCGCGTCCGCTTCCATTTGGTTCATGCCTTCCGCAGGCATATCCATCTCCGGCATGGACATGCCGTCCATATCCATCTTTGCATCTTCCTCGTTTTCAGGCGAAGCCATGCGCAGCAATCCGGGTGTAAGGCTCGCTTCGGAATCGATCAGGAACTGGCTCTCAACAACAACGCGCTCGCCGTCCGCAAGACCGCCGAGCACTTCGACCTTGCCGCCGCTTTCCATGCCGGTTTTGATTTCCGCCGGGCGAAATCGCCCTTCGCCCAGCGCTAGAATGACGCGGTCGCCCTTGCTTGACCGGATGACTGCCGATTGCGGAACGGTCAGCACGTCTTCCTTCGGCTCGGCGCCGATCATCACATTGGCGAACATGTTCGGCCGCAAACGGTCGCCGGGATTGGGAAATCGCAAACGAACCTGTACGGTTCGCGTCATCATTTCCGCCGTCGGATAAACATAATCGACCGTCCCTTCCCAACTTTCGCCGGGAAAGGCTGGCAAGGTCATAACGGCGTTGTCGTCCACCGTTACCCACGCTGCCTCGGTGTCAAATACGTCGGCGATGATCCAGACGTCGGAGAGATCGGCGAGTCGCATAGCCATATCGCCGGGCTTGAGAAACATCCCCTCACGCGCATTCAGCATAGTGACGACGCCTGACTGCGGCGCCTTCACCGCAACGCGGCGCATAGGCTTCTGCGTACGCTTCAATTCCGCAATCTGATCGGCGTTCATGCCGAGCGCGGTCAGCCGTTCGCTCGCCGCCGCAATTAACGGCGCGCGGCCAATCTTCAGCGCTTGAATGAATTCAGACTGCGCAGCAACCAGCGCCGGCGCGTAGATTTCGAATAGGACATCGCCAGCATCAACTTTCTCGCCGACCGCTTCTACATGAAGTTTTTCGACCCAGCCTTCGGCGCGAACGTGAATGTCTGACCGCGCTTCTTCATTGATCACGATCGCGCCGACAGTATCGATGTCGCGCGCCAACTCCTCGCGCGTGACCGTTTGTGTTTTGACTCCGATATTGTTGACGACGGCGGGATCAATCGTGAGGGCCGGTTCTCCGCCAGCGTTCTCTCCGTCTTCATAAACCGGGATCAGGTCCATCCCCATGGGAGATTTGCCGGGTTCATCGCGGCGATAATTCGGGTCCATGGGCGCGACCCAATAGGCGATTTTGCGTTCGCCGCCGGACGCATGTTCACCGCCCGTTTCATTATCGCTTGAACGCAGGAACAGGAAGGCGCCGGCAGCGCCGACAATAATCAGTAAAATGAATATAATACGCAAATTAGTCATTGTTCGTCTCCTGCGAGATAGGAAAGCCGCGCCCACGCCTTGGCGCGCTCGATGCGCAATTCGAGACGTTTGAGTTCTGCATCGAGTTCAGCGAGCTGGCTGCGGATGAGTTCAGGGAAGTCGGCGAGGCCGCCGCCATAGGCGGAAATGGATGCGTCAGCGGTCTCATTGGCACGCTTGATGACGGCATCGTCATAAAGGCTGACGCGCCGCTCTAATTGCGTCCAGTCGGCGTAAGCGCGAATAAGATCGCGCCTCAAATCGAGCAATGTCGCTGCGCGATCAAGTTCTGCGGCAGACTTGTCCTTGCGCGCTGCCGACAACGCGCGGTCCTGGCGCTTGCCAGTGAAAAGCGGAATTGTCAGACTGACGCCGACGCTGGCGAAGTCGGACCGGTCGGCGCCCCTCGCGCCGTAACCGCCCTCGATCGCCCATGCAGGCTTGTACGCCTGCTTCGCCAGTTCAATGTCGGTTTCTTCGACATCGATCATGGCGTCGCTCACGCGCACGACCGGATGACGCGCGAGCCGCTGTTCTATCTCTTCAACAGATCCGGGTGATGAAAGCGGCGGCAATTGATCCGGGGCCGGGCGCGAGGCGTTTGCGCCGATAAACCTCGACAGTTCGGCTTCGGCGAGGGCTTGGCGCTGCTGCAACTCCGCCAGCCTGTCATCAAGCAGCGACAGTTCCAGTTCAGCACGCAACACATCCTGACTTGTCAGCTTGCCTTGCGCATAGGAAGCGGCGAGCGCATCGATCAACTCACTGACGGCTGACCGGCTTTTTTCAACGACCGTTTGCGCGTTCGCCGCGTAATATTTATCAAACCATGCGAGCCGCACGGCGAGTTCGACATTGCGTACCGTCGTCTCCCGTCGCATGCGCTCGATCTCGGCTTCGCCCTCGCGCTTATATCGATTGAGCCGCAAAGTGCTCCCCCGCGGAATTTCCTGACGCAGACCGATCTGCGCTTGCGTCATGGGTTCCTGGCCGAATGCGAAAGTGTCTGTCGGAACATTCGCGATCGCGGTCCGCAAAGTCGGATCGGGCAGTTGCGAATCTGAAACCGCACGATCTTCCTGTGCGGCGGCGCGCGCATCGAACCGGGCGTATGCCGGGTCTTCCGCCGTGACCGCGATCTCCACGGCCTCATTTAATTCCAGCGGCTCATCAGCGGCGTATGTAACGCCCGACGCCAGCCCCGCGAAGGCCGCAGCCATCGCGCCTATAATTTTAAGCATGATAAATCTCGAAAATTGAGCACGTGCAACAAACGCCGTGCGAACACGCGCAGCGCTATGACGAAGCCCGCTTTAGGAAGCGGATTTGCTCAGAATCGAGGAGGAGGCGGATCGAGATGCGATGGCGTCGCCTGGCCTGGCTCAACCGGCGGGATCGCATACTGAACTAACTGAAAGGCCAGACCATTATCCGCCGTTGGTTCAGGGCCTGAATAAAAACCCGGGCAGATGAGCGCGCAGGCTGCAGCGCATCCAGCGTCATGACTTTGAGACTTTTCGCCTTTCATGCTGTCACAATCGTCAGCGCCCATGGCGCCCATCGACATCTGCGGACCGGCATCCGTCATTTCCACCATCCCCGCCTCGTCGCCCATGGAGGCGCAGGACGCCAGCGCCACGGCTGGCGAAACCGCCATGGAGAAAATCAAGGCTATGAAAACAAAGATACGCATTAAGCCAATTATCCGCCTCGAACGGCTTCGATGTCAATCAACGATACAGTGAACGGGTTTCCTAAATGTTCTTTTAACTTCCGCCAAAGGCAACTCCGTTGGAGGCTAACGCTTCGTCCTTTCGAATAAATCCACCAGTTCCGAAAACTTCTCCCTCTGCGCTTTGGCGCTGCCAGCAGTAATCGCCTCCTCCACGCAATGGTGGGCATGGTTTTTGAGGATTTCACTTTCTGCCCGTGATAAAGCGGATTTGATCGCCTGCACTTGATGCAAAATATCGATGCAGTACCGATCCTCCTCGATCATGCGGGCGACGCCGCGGACCTGCCCTTCGATACGGCTGAGGCGTTTGATAATCGCTGAATTGTCCGACACGAGATTTCCTGACATTGACATATACCCTACAAGGGTATAGATATGCAGCTTGAAGAGGATGGTCAAGGCGTGTTTGCAGGCTCGTTAAAAACAGTTGTCTTTGCACTGTTTGCGCTCATTTTAAGCGTGGGTCACAGTGTTTGTGCGGAAGTGTTGGCCTCTTCCGCGTCAGCCTCGACGCCGGTCCATGAATCGCACGCATTAGATGCCGGCAACGACCATCACGCGAACCATAAAACCGCACAAAAGTTTTCCGGGGAGCATGAGGCTCCCTGTGGAACGGGCGATTCAGACTGCCAACACTGCAACGCTGCGCAATTTTATAAAACCGCGTCCGTCGCCGAACTCGCCAGCCCGCTTCCTGCGTCGGCTGCGTTTTTTGTCATCCTTCATGATGACGCACTTGCATCAATCAGCCGCGTCGGCGCCGTCTCATTTCAGGTTGCCTTGCGTAGGCGCGGCCCGCCCGGCGAAACGCCAGTTTCTTTGAAAACTAAACTTCTGAACTAGGTTGGTCCTGACGCGCACTCATTCGCGAGTGCGCCGATCGCGTGCGGCATAAAGATATTTGTGCCGCGCGTACAGCGACGTCAGTTCACACATTTTCCCCACTGACGTCTGACGTCGCCCCGAGGCAATCGCCCACCAAACGCGGACCCGAAATTCGCGCCAAATAAGCAATCAATAAGGACAAGCCCGATGAAAAATACGCTGACAGTTTCAACTTTAGCCATCCTCGCTTTCCTCGCTGCGCCCGCACTTGCCGCGCTGGATCAATCAGACATGGACCCAGCCGCCAAAATAGCTGGCGAGACCATGGATCATGGCGACCATTGCGGCATGCCGACCGGCGAAGGCGTGATCAACGCCCTTGATGTCAAAAAGTCGAAAATCGATCTCACTCATGAACCGATTGAATCGATCGGTTGGCCGGAGATGAAAATGCAGTTCTCCATTTTGAAACCGGTCGATCTCTCCGCCTTCGCGGTCGGCGAGCGCGTCCACTTCATGCTGAAGGCCGAAAAAGACAAGTCCTACTCTATTGCAATGATGTGTTCGCTCGACGCCGACGAAGGAACGCATGAAGCCTGCATGGCGAAAATGCACGATGTCGCCATGAAGTCGGCGTCCGAGGAGGGCGTCGCCTGCCCGATGGGCGAAATGGACGGCATGAAGGGCATGGACCATGGCGACATGGGCAAGTCCGGCGACGCCGCGAAATCCGACCACAAAGGCCATCACTAACAATAATGGCGGCGCGCCCTGGCGCGCCGCGCCGTCGCAGCCGCGGCAAGAGTAATTCTGATTGGAGACTTAGAATGTATTCGCGAAGACGATTTATGCAGGCAGGCGCCGCGGGCGGCGTCATCGCCTCCGCAACCGGTTTGCTGCCCGCTTGGGCGAAAAGCGCCAGCGCCGGCAATACCGGCATTTTTGAGCTTGCCGGCAATTCGTTCGACCTGACCGTCGGCCATAGCGCCGTTGAAATTGGCAAGCGCCGCGGCCACGCGATTACGGTCAACGGGACCGTTCCGGGCCCGCTCCTGCGTTTTCGCGAGGGCGAGAAGCTGACGCTCCGCGTCAAGAATATGCTGGACGAGGACACATCGATCCACTGGCATGGGCTTCTGGTGCCGTTCTATATGGACGGCGTTCCCGGCGTCTCCTTCCCCGGCATCAAGCCGGGCGAAACTTTCACCTATGAATATGCCGTCCCGCAATACGGCACATACTGGTATCACTCCCATTCGGGACTGCAGGAGCAAGCGGGCCATTACGGACCGATCATCATCGATCCCGCCAGCGCCGATCCCGTCACATCAGACCGCGAATATGTGCTGGTGCTATCGGACTGGTCTTTCGAGCATCCGCACAAGGTCTTCGCCAGAGTCAAAAAGGATATGGAGGTCTACAACTTCCAGCAGCGGACAATTGGCGACTTTGTCAGCGACGTTGGAAAGAACGGGCTCGGCGCAACCCTCGAAGATCGCGCGATGTGGGGCCAGATGCGCATGTCCCCAACGGACATCTCGGACGTTACGGCGGCCGCTTACACCTACCTGATCAACGGCCATGCGACCGCTGACAACTGGACGGGCATATTCAACCCTGGCGAACGGGTGCGTCTGCGGATCATCAACGCGTCGGCGATGACGATCTTCAATTTCCGGATTCCCGGCTTGCCAATGACAGTCGTCGCCGCCGACGGCCTCAATGTGCGGCCGGTCGAGACCGACGAGTTCCAGATCGGCGTTGCGGAGACCTATGACGTGATTGTCGAGCCAAAACGCGCGCGGGCCTTTCCAATCGTCGCGGAATCGATCGACCGCTCCGGTCAGGTCGTCGCCACTTTCGCGCCCGAACCGGACATGCGCGCGACGGCGCCGCTGCTACGCGACCGCCCGACCCTGACCCACAAGGACATGGGCATGGCCGCAATGGCCGGCATGAATCATGGCGGCATGGATCACGGGGCCATGGCAAGCGGCTCGAAGGCGCCGGGACCGAATGTTCAAGGGTCAATGGATCATGCGGCCATGGGGCACGGAACCAGTGCGGACACAAACGACGGCGCGGTCAAACCGGACATGGCGAGCATGCCCGGGATGTCTGAAGACAAGTCAGGAATGTCTTCCATGTCGCACGACATGTCCGGCGGTGCGATGCAGGAACACAATCACAAGACCGACGCCGGCGTCGACAATGTCGCCATGGCGCCGACCAATCGTCTCGATGAACCCGGCCTCGGTCTCGAAGATGTGCCGCATCGCGCGTTACGCTATTCGCAACTTCGAAGCCTTGATCCGAATCCGGACACGCGCGCGCCGGAACGGGAAATGGAAATCCATCTCACCGGCAATATGGAGCGGTACATGTGGTCGTTCGACGGCGTGAAGTTTTCCGCCGTTGAAAAACCAATCATCTTTCATGAAGGCGAACGCCTCCGCGTCACACTCGTCAACGATACAATGATGACGCACCCGATCCATCTACATGGCATGTTTTTCGATCTTGTTGTCGATGAAGGCGATCACAAGCCGCGCAAGCATACAGTGAACGTCAAGCCGGGCGACAAATTGTCATTCGATGTCTCGGCGGAACATGTCGGGGACTGGGCGTTCCATTGCCATCTGTTATTTCACATGCATGCCGGGATGATGCAGGTCGTGTCACTGTTACCACGCGACGGCGCCGCGCCAATCGCGCCTGACGAGATGAAAATGGACCACAAGGCGATGGGCCACGAAGGCATGGATCACGGCTCCATGAAGATGTCCGACGAGACCATGAAACCGAGAGAGATTTCATCTCCCGACCACTCGAAAATGACACATGGGAGCGAGCACTGATGGCGAAGGCAACATATTTCTCGGCCGCCGGCGGCGCCTGTTTCATTCTTGCGTTGGCGATTGCGCCTGCGAAAGCGGAGGATCCGACCCAACCCTGGTCGCAGGCCGACAGCTATTACGGTCCGACAGAAATGGCGGAAGCACGACGCGCCGTCCAGAAAGAGCATGGCGGCAATACCATGTATTACGTGCTCGCCGACCGGCTGGAATACCAAACCAATGACGGCGATCCGTTGCTGCTGTTTGACGGCCAGGGCTGGTGGGGCGGAGACCGGAATAAACTGACCCTCAAGTCCGAGCTCGAATATGACCTGACGGCTGATCGTTTCGAAGAGGCTGAGATTCAGGCGTTGTGGACACGGCCGATCGCCCGCTACTTCGATCTACAGGCAGGCGTGCGCCATGACTTTACAGCCGGCGCCGATCGAACCTTCGGCGTTCTCGGCGTGCAAGGCCTTGCGCCCTACTGGTTCGAAATCGACGCCGCCGCCTTTGTCAGCGGCGACGGTGATGTCTCAGCCCGGGTCGAACTTGAATATGAACTGTTGCTGACGCAGCGACTCATTCTTCAACCGCGTACGGAGTTGAATTTCGCCATTCAGTCCGTTGAGGAGGTCGGCGTTGGCAGCGGCTTATCCACAGCCGAAGTCGGGGCGCGCCTCCGCTACGAAATCAGGCGGCAGTTTGCGCCCTATGTAGGCGTCTCGTGGACGCGCTCGGTCGGGGAAACAGCTGACTTTGCGCGCGCTGACGGCGAAGACCCCGGCGGCGTTTCATTCGTCGCCGGATTGCGGCTTTGGTTCTAGGGAGGAACACCAATGGAAAATATGATTGAACCGAATATTCATCCGATCCTTGTTCATTTTGCTTATGCGCTGTCGATAACAGCTTTTGTCTCGTACACGCTGGCGTCATTGGCGCCGTCGGGGAAATGGCGTGAATCGCTCCGTCCGGCTGCGGACTGGATGCTCGCATTTGGCGCCCTTTCAATCGTCGCGACGATTGCGGCGGGATTTCAGGCTTACTACTCGGTTGCACACGACGGACCGTCGCATGCGGCAATGACAGTTCATCGCAATTGGGCAGTCCCTTCGGGCGCCGCGATCTTGTTATTGGCGCTCTGGCGCTGGCGGGCGCGCACGAAAGCGGCCTCACCGATATTCGTTGCGCTCCTCGCCGTCGCAGCTCTCTCCTTGTCGGTCACGGCATGGTGGGGTGGAAAGATCGTCTATGGCTACGGTCTCGGTGTGAAAAGCATGCCCACCGTCACCGGCGAAGGCCATGACCACGAGCATGCGCCAGGCCAGGAGCATGGCGGCACAGCAACAACTTCTGAGTCCGAAGAACACGACAATATAGACGGCCATCATGACAAGGACCCGGAAAACGCCGCCGAGAATGCGGAGCACGACGATAGCGATGGTCACCATGATGACGATGCAGGACTGTCGACGCCAGCGCGCGCCGTCGAGGCTGGTTCTCCGGAAGCCGTCGTCAACGCCTATGGCGCCGCATTAAAAGCAAAAGATGAAGCCGCCCTGCGCGCACTATTGGCGCCTGATGTCATCATCGCCGAGGGCGGCGGCGCCGAGCGCTCAGTCGAAGAATATGCCGGTCACCACATGCCGGCCGACATGGCGTTTACGGCGGCGGTCGAGTTTTCACTGAAGAAGCGTGATGTGATCGAAAACGCCGATCTCGCAACAGTCATTTCCGAGTCGCAGGTTCATGGAACATACAAGGGCGAAAACGTGCATTCGAGAATGATGGAAACGATGGTCTTGCGCCGCGAGGGCGGCCAATGGCGCATTGTTCACATCCATTGGTCGTCTGCGCCGATCACGGGTGAACATGAACACTGATGTCCGATGAGCACCGTAAAAGCGAATACAAGAAAGGCAGCCTGACGCTTTTCGGCACGGTCGCCATGGGAACCGGCGTCATGATCGGCGCCGGCATATTCGCCCTCACCGGTCAGGTGGCGGAGTATGCCGGTCCTTGGTTCCCTGCGGCGTTCCTGCTCGCCTCCATCATCAGCGCGTTTAGCGCCTACACTTACATCAAGATGTCGAACAAATATCCGTCGGCCGGCGGCATCGCGATGATTTTGCACAAGGCCTATGGGCAGTCGGCTGTTAGCGGGGCGTGCGCCCTGTTGATGGCGTTTTCAATGGTCATCAACGAAAGCCTGGTTGCCCGCACCTTCGGAACCTACACGCTGCAGCTTTTCGACGTTGAAAATAGCACAACGCTGGTTCCGGTCCTCGCTGTCGGGCTCATTGTCTTTGCATTTCTGATCAATCTGGCCGGCAATAAATACATTGGAGCGGTTTCGAAAATCACGGCCGTCCTCAAAGTCGGCGGCATATTGGCCTTCGCCGGCGCCGCGCTTTGGGCGTCGGGATTTTCGTTCGAGGCGGCGAGCGCTTCCCAGAATTCTGACTCTTCTTTCACCGGGTTCCTGGCCGGCGTCGCGTTGGCGATCCTCGCCTACAAGGGCTTCACGACGATAACAAACAGCGGCGATGAGGTAAAAAACCCGAACCGCAATGTCGGGCGCGCAATCATGATCTCGCTGGGAATTTGTCTCGCTGTTTACATGGCGGTTGCTTTCGCCGTGGGCTCGTCGTTGACCATCGATGAATTGGTCGCCGCAAAAGATTATTCGCTCGCCGAGGCGGCGCGCCCGGCGCTCGGGCAATATGGCGTCATTTTCACCGTGGCGATTGCGATTATCGCAACATCGTCAGGGTTGCTAGCCAGCGTGTTCGCCGTGTCGCGCATGCTCGCCATGCTGACGGAAATGAATCTTATCCCGCACAGCCATTTCGGCATGCCGGGACGCATTCAGAAACACACGCTGGTCTACACCGTCGTGCTCGCAGCGTTTCTTGCTGTCTTCTTTGATCTGAGCCGGATCGCCTCGCTCGGTGCGATATTTTATCTTGTCATGGACATCGCTATTCACTGGGGCGTCTACCGACATCTTCGTCATGACGTCGATGCAAAGGCGTGGATTCTTCTATCGGCGATTGCGCTGGATGCGGTCGCGCTGGGGGCGTTTCTGGCGATCAAATCGGCCGCCGATCTACCGATCGTCATAATCGGAATTGCTGCTATCGCGTTCATTTTCGCTTTTGAGCTCTTCTACCTTCGCGGACTGAGGGGCGAAGACGGCGTCAGGGCGTCGCATCATCAACACGACGCTTGACTATACCCCATAGGGGTATTATGTATAAGCGCATCAGCAGCTGGGACGCCTTGTGCGACCGGCTGGAATTCGACAGCGCCAACTCAATGCTGACGCTGCCTGCGATGAAACGGAGGCAAATCATGCGTATCGTTCCTGTCGGACATGCTCTGTCCATCTTCTTTGTAATCACATTCGCCATTTGCATCGGCTGGGGTCTAGTGACGCCTCCCGCCATGCATATGCATGAAGCGTGGGAAATGATGATGCCGGGCTTTCACTGGGTTTCATTTCCAGCTTTTCTGATCGGACTCGTCTGGGCCTATGTCTATGGCTGGTACACGACGATCGTATTCGTTCCCCTCTATAACTTGTTCAACAAGCGCGGAGCCGCTGAATAATTATGGATACACATATTCACTGTCACGCCACTCCGGGCGCCGCGGACGCCGCGCCCGGAAAATATGACAATGTCCCTGCCGGTTACACCGGAACGGTCTGGACCTGCCCCATGCACAGCCAAGTGCGCGAAACCAGCAACACCGGTTGTCCAATCTGCGGCATGGCGCTGGAGCCAGAGACCGTTTCCTTGAGCGCCGAAGAAGACATGTCGGAACTCGATTCCATGACGCGGCGATTCTGGGTCGGCACCGTCTTGAGCATCCCCCTTTTCATCTACGCTATGGGCGATCTCATTCCCGGCCAACCGTTTGAAGGCCTGCTTCCCGGCGCCTGGCCGCAATGGATCCAGTTCGCCATGGCGACGCCCGTTGTCCTTTGGGGCGGCTGGCCATTTTTTGTCCGCGGCGTTCAGTCCGTTCGCACCATGAATCTGAATATGTTTACGCTGATCGCCCTTGGCGTCGGCGTCGCTTATGTTTTCAGCGTGGTCGCAACAGTCGCGCCTGGTGTTTTCCCGGACGCCTTCCGCGGCATGCATGGCAATGTCGCCGTTTATTTTGAAGCGGCGGCCGTCATCACTACCCTTGTGCTGCTTGGTCAGGTGCTTGAATTGCGCGCCCGCAGCCAAACCTCCGGCGCCATTCGCGCGCTCCTGGAATTGGCACCGCCAACGGCCCATCGCATCAACGACGACGGCTCCGAAGAAGAAGTTTCTATCGACCATTTGCGCGAAGGAGATCGTCTACGCGTTCGGCCGGGCGAGAAGGTTCCGGTCGACGGAGAAATCATCGAGGGCAGAAGTTCGGTCGATGAATCGATGGTCACAGGCGAACCGATCCCGGTCGAAAAGAATGCCGGCGACAAGGTCACGGGCGGCACGGTCAACGGAACCGGCGGCTTTATTATGAAGGCGACCCACGTCGGCGAAGACACAATGCTCTCGCAGATCGTTAAAATGGTGTCGGAAGCGCAGCGCAGCCGTGCGCCCATTCAGCGCCTTGCGGATACGGTTTCGGGCTGGTTCGTGCCTGCGGTCGTCGTCATTTCGATCATCACGTTTATTGTCTGGAGTCTTTTTGGCCCCGAGCCGGCCATGGCGTTCGCGACCGTCAACGCAGTCGCGGTGCTGATCATCGCCTGCCCTTGCGCGCTCGGTCTGGCCACGCCAATGTCGATCATGGTCGGGACTGGCAAGGGCGCGCAGAACGGCATCCTCATCAAGAACGCCGAAGCCCTCGAAACCCTGGAAAAGGTCGATACGATTGTCGTCGACAAGACTGGCACCCTGACAGAGGGCCGCCCGAAACTTGTCCTCGTCGAGCCGCAATCTCCATTTACAGAAGGCGAACTCCTGTCCCTGGCGGCGTCTGTCGAAAGAGGCAGCGAACACCCGCTGGCGGCGGCCATCGTCGAAGGGGCTGAAGAACGCGGCGCCCAAATCAGTTCGGCGTCGGAATTCTCCTCGGTCACCGGAGAAGGCGTTGAGGCGATGGTCGACGGCCGCAAGGTCGCGCTTGGCAACGCGAAGATGATGAAACGCGTCGGCGCCTACGACGAAAGTATGGCGGCGAACGCTGAGGATCATCGGCGCGAAGGCCAGACAGTCATGTTCGTCGCCGTCGATGGAAAACCGGCCGGCCTCATCGGCGTTGCCGATCCGATTAAGGTGACAACGCCGGACGCCATCAAGGCGCTGCATGACGCCGGCGTCAAAGTCGTGATGCTCACCGGCGACAACCGCGCGACTGCGGAAGCTGTCGGCGCCAAAATCGGTATCGATGAGATTCACGCCGACGTTTCGCCGGAAGACAAAAACCGAATCGTGCGCGAATTGCAGGAAACCGGCGCAAAAGTCGCCATGGCAGGCGACGGCATCAACGACGCCCCCGCGCTCGCCCAGGCCGATGTTGGCATTGCAATGGGTACAGGCACGGACGTCGCCATGGAAAGCGCCGGCGTTACGCTCGTTAAAGGCGATCTGCGCGGCGTTGCCCGCGCGCGTCGCCTCAGCCAAGCGACTATGCGCAACATTCGGCAGAATCTCTTTTTCGCCTTCATCTACAACGCCCTCGGCGTGCCAGTGGCTGCCGGCGTCCTCTATCCGGTTTTCGGGTTGCTCCTGAGTCCGATGATTGCGGCGGCGGCGATGAGCTTTTCATCTGTCTCCGTCATCGGCAACGCGCTCCGGCTTCGAGGCGCTAAACTGTGAGCGGCGCCGTAACACCCGGCGGCGGCAACGCCCAGCATACGCCGCCGCTGGGCCATCGTGCTCTGACACCTCTTTACGATTTTGCGATTGCATCGTTAACCCGGGAGAAAGCTTGGAGAAAAGCGCTCGTTGCAGCCATATCACCGCAGCCGGACGACCGCATCCTCGATATCGGCTCAGGCACCGGCAGTCTCGCGCTCGCAATTCATCAAACATGTCCGGGGGCTCGCTATGTTGGAATTGATCCAGACGAAGAAGCCGTCAAACGCGCTATCAACAAAACCGCTAAACTGAAGGGAGACATCCTGTTTCGCTGCGGGTATTTTTCAGCCGAGGAGGATTATTTCGCCGACCCGCCAACCATCATTGTGAGCAGCCTCGTCTTGCATCAGGTACCGCTCACGGAAAAGCGGCGAATCATATCGGAAGCGAATAAAGCGTTATCGCCGGACGGCGCCTTACTCATTGCAGACTACGGCTTGCAAACTGGTCTTATGCGGTTTCTCTTTCGGAAAACCGTGCAGGCGCTCGATGGGGTGCAAAACACCCAAGCAAACGCTGACGGCGCTATTCCAAAGCTATTGGGTGACGCCGGCTTTTTCCCGGTCGAAGAGATAGAAAAACTCGACACGGTGACGGGGTCAATATCCATCCTTCGCGCGCATCCAAAGCGATGACCCGCGTTCCGTTCCAAAACCAGTTATCATTCATTGCCGCGGATAGCCGAAGTGAACGCATCCTCATGAGCTTCCGACGCGAACAAACCAGAAAAATTGTCCCCAGTTTATGGCCGCAAAGTTTGGTACCCCGGTGGTACCCCGAACCATAATTCGTGAGATCTGAAAAATCGAAAAACTGATAAGGCGTTCATTTCCTTGAAGAAAATGGCGCGAGTGACGGGACTCGAACCCGCGACCTCCGGCGTGACAGGAAATTAAACGGAAATGGGCCGACCCGGTAAAAAAGAATGGCTTCTCACAGAGCCGCTCAAGCAGTCTGTCCGTTCGAACCCTGGGAAAATTCCGTCTAGATGAGTTCTGCTAAGGATCCGAAATAAAGCATACTCCGCAATGGACTGATATATAAGGGTATTTCGGTCTATCTAATGGCCAATTTCCTGTAAAAGCGCTCGAAAATCTGCCTTCGGAGCCTGACATAAAGTTCGATATGTGTTCACGAAGGGGAGCCATTCAAATCAAACAATTCAACGGCTTTCTAGACCTGAAAAATTTTGGGCAACAGCTTTTCTCCCGATTAAGCCCGCTTGGGTAATATTTTGGGGAACGCCTGAATACTTGGGAAGGACGCTTGAAGATCGTCCGAGTCACAGCCGGTCAGCTTGACTAAAAATGATTCAGTCTCTGCAAGCGCGCACCCAAGTGCAAAAACACAAGCACCCGCTCCGCCTATGGCCGGAACATGGTCCAGGCTATGTGACGGACGCCGCCATTCATCTGCATGGGATCGTTCTTGCGGTTGATATAATAGACGGTCAGCAATTTGCCCGGCTCGGTCTCGATGACGCGCGGATAACCCACATCCCAACTGCCGCCGTCATCGCGCAGGATTATTTCCGGGCCCCATGTGCGCCCGTCATCCTCGCTCACCTTGTAGCGAACGCCCGACGGCATGGTGCGGTAGCCGTATACGCAAACGACGCGGCCGTCGCGCATGGGGACGAGATCGCCCGGCGCACCTATATCGTTGACGCGGGATGAAAATCCCCAGCTCCGGCCGCCGTCGAGGCTTTCGTAAATCTCCGTCCAGATGACGCTGCGCGCATCGCGTTGATAACGCAGCGAGGCGATGACCTTGCCGTTCGGCAGGACGACGATGCGCGGATAGAAATGCGGTAGGGGCGAGTAAGGCGATTTCGACACATAAAAGGGCGACGGCGGACGGTCCTCCGTCATGAAAGAAAGATAAAGCCAGTCCACGCCGTTCGGCGATCCATAGACCAGCGGGCGCGGCGACAAGACGTCCGGCGAAACGGTCTGACAACCGAGGAGATGCACGCCGTCCTCGCGCGTCGCATACATGGGCGAGCCGAAATTGGTGAGCGACGGCAGGCTGTATTGTGGCAGCATCATGGGATCGCGCCAAGTCGCGCCGCCATCGGTCGAAGCGCGCAGCCAGCTATTCGCCTCGCGCCCGAAAAGCGAGGGCACGCCGCCGCCCATGATCAGCGTGTCTCGGCTTTTGAAATCGAGCGGCGGCAGGTCCGACCAGTCGGCGGCTTCTCCTTGCGGAAAGTCCGCCGGGTTTTTCCACGCCATGTCGAACACTTCCCGGACGCTCGACGCGTCCCAGCTTCGTCCGCCATTTTTCGAGCGAATGGTGATGAGATGCGCGGGCTTTTCCTGAATCTGGCCATGATCGACGTCATCGGCGCCGGCGTAATTATTCCGCACCCGTTTGAAACTGGCGACTATATCGCCATTCTCGGTTTGCCAAAGCCCGCAATAAAACGGCCAGCCGCAATATTCGTTCTCATTGCGGTAAACGACGCCATGTTCGGCTCGGGGCGCGCGTTGCGGCGGTTTGAAACTGTCGGTCATCGGGAATTATCCGTCTTAAAAAGCATCGGCGTTACGGGTGGAATTTCGTCCAGGCGATGTGGCGCACGCCGCCATTGACCTGCACCGGATCGCTTTTCAGATTCATGTAATAGATGGTCATCAGCTCGCCCGGCTCGACTTCGATGACGCGCGGATAACCGAGGTCCCAACTGCCGCCGTCGTCGCGCAGGATCATTTCCGGGCCCCATGTTTTGCCCTTGTCCTCGCTCACCCGGTAGCGAATGCCCTGCGGCGCGATGCGATAGCCGTAAACGCAGACGACGCGCCCGTCACGCATGGGGACGAGATCGCCCGGCGCGCCCCAGTCATTGACGCGGGAAAGATAATTCCATGTGCGCCCGCCATCTTTGCTTTCGTGAATCTCCGTCCAGATCACATTGCGCGGATCGCGCTGATAGCGCAGCGAAGCCAGCATGTGCCCGCCTTCGAGGATCGTTACGCGCGGATAAAAATGCGGCGCCGGGGCGAAGGGCGAGCCGCCCGGATAAAAGGGCGACGGCGGGCGCTCTTCGGTGACGAAGGAAAGGAAGCGCCAGTTCTTGCCGTCGCTCGAGTGATAAACAAGCGGACGCGGCGACAGGGCTTCCGGCGCGCCGGTGTTGAGCCCCAGAATATGAACGCCATCCTCGCGCGTTGCATACATGGACGAGCCGAAAGCCGTCAGCGAGGGCAAATCGTATTTCGGGATCAGCATGGGCCGGCGCCATGTGCGCCCGCCATCGGTCGATGCGCGCATCCACGCCTCTCCGCCGGGCGAGAATAGGCGTGGAATGCCCCCGCCCATAATGAGCGTGTCCCTGCTGAAAAAATCGAGCGGCGCTTCGTCCGACCGGTCCGCCGCGCCGCCGCCGGGCAAATCGTTTTCCTCACGGATATTCATATCGAACACCGCCTGGAAGGTTGACGGGTCCCAGCTCTCGCCATTGTCGCGCGACCGGATGGTCCAGAGCTTGCCGCGGTTCTTCGTCAGATTGTTGTGATCGACATCGTCGTAAGCATTGTACTCGGTCGGGATGCGCTTGAAGCTCGCCAGCAAGGACCCGTCTGCTGTCTTCCAGAAACCGCAATAAAACGGCCAGCCGCAAAACTCGTTTTCGTTACGGTAAACAACGCCATGCTTCACAGTCGTGTCTTCGCGCGGCGCTGAAAATCGTTCATTAATGGATGCGTCCCGGCGCACCGCAGGCGCCCGCGTGGCGCAGGAGGCGAGCGCCGTCGCTCCCAGCCCTGAGATGAGCACGTCGCGGCGTTCTATCATGGCGTTTCCATTTGCTTCTTGTGGTCGTGATTTTATGGGGCGTCTTTAACCATTCCTTGCCCGAAAAGGACCCAAAAATTGTAGAGCCGGGACAGTTTTTCATTGCTGCGGCGCGGTATTTGACCGGGCGGGCGCTGATTTTGGATGAAACCGGCCTTCGCTTGATCTCCTTATTGCAAGGGCGCGGTCCATCGCCCAAAGCTATCTGCAACCAAGCGTAACAACTACGGGAGACACATCATGATCCAGCGCCGTAACGTGCTGATATCCGGCCTTGTCGGAGGCGCTCTTGCGACGACAAGCGCAGCCGCCCGCAAACCGGCGCTGATCAGGGAGTATAAAGCGCCGCGTCCCGCGAAAGATGTGGATCATTCCGTGGTCTATCGCCGCGAAGACGAATTTTGCTCCTGGCCTTACACGATGGGTTTCTGGGAGACGGGTGATGGCGATTTCCTACAGAGCTTTTTGTCTTTAACCGTCGTTTATAACGATCCGGACAACATCAATCATGACAATCTCGCCAGCCGCGCCACGGACCGGCGCATGATCACCGTGCGTTCGAAAGACCGGGGCCGGACCTGGAACGGCGACGAGCCGATCATCAATATGCTGGACCGAGGCAATGACGGCGGAACCGGGTCGCTCGAGGGTCTAGGCCCTGTCGACTATCTCGACAAAAACGTGCTGATCAGCAATTTCGGCCAGAATTTCGGCAAGCCGGACGCGCGCACCTATGTCCAGATTTCAAAGAACTCGGGCGAAACCTGGTCGCCCAAATCGTTTCTGCCGCTCGACGGCTTGAGCTCGCTCACGGGGCTCAACTCCTCTCTCGTGCGTCCGGACGGGCGCTGCCTGCTTTTCCTTTTCGAGTCCGCCGAAGACGGCTGGAACCGCCGGCCGCTGGTCTATGGCAGCCTCGACGGCGGGACCGAGTTCCGTTTCATGTCCTTCATCACGGCGCAGCACGACCCGAAAGCGCAAGCCTCCGGCGACTGGAAGACCAGCCACGCCTTTGGCGGCCATCGCTGGTTCTATCCGCGCGCCAGCATGCTGCCGAACGGCCGCATCCTCTGCACGCTGCGCTCCCAGCGCGATCCGCGCGGCACGATGTGGACCGAAGTCTACAAAAGCGACGATGGCGGACGGACCTGGGGCTTCCTGTCGCGCGTCAATGACTGGGGCGCCCCTGGCAGCCTGGTCGTCATGGAAGACGGCCGCCTCGTCATCGTTTACGGCTACCGCCTGCCGCCTTTCGGCATCCGCGCCGTCGTCAGCGAAGACGGCGGCAAGACATGGGGCGGCGAAATCATCATCCGGGATGACGGCGGCAGTTGGGATGTGGGGTATCCCAACGCCTTCGAAGTCGAGCCGGGCAAGATCGGCGCGATCTATTATTTCAACAGCAAGGACGACCCGATGCAGGTTGTCGGCGGCAGCAAGGGCGGCGTGCGCCATATTGCGCGCAGCATCTTCAAGGTCTGACCGAAACCGGCGACAGCTTCCTCAACCTTTGAAACCCCACATCGTCATCTAAGCGATGCGGGGTTTTCTGTGTCCGGCGAGACGTTCTATGATCTTCCGTCACCCGAACAGAAAAAGCCGGCGAACCGTTTCAGCGGCTCGCCGGCTCAAGTAAGCTGAATGCGTTGCTCTCAGCTTGGGAAGACCGTTACGCGCCGCCGCGGCCGCCGGGAATAAAAAGACCGCTTGCCGTATCGTAGAAGAGAGCTTTTTGCTGCTCCACGGGGAGGCCTTTCGCGGAATCAAGCGCATGTTGCACAAAGGCCAGTTCGTCGACTTCGCTGTTGCCGATGTCCGAGCCCCAGATCATGTGATCGGCGCCGTAAACGCCGACGGTGTATTCCAGAAACTCCTTGAGCGGCGTGTCGTCATTGAGCAGCATATCGATCAGGAAAGTCGTGTATTTGTAATAGATGTTTTTGTGCTCGGCGAGCGCCAGATGTTCGGGCAGATAGCCGAAACTGTCGGGCCTCTCCCCATATCTCGGGAAGCCGATGTGATCCATGACAACACCCACATTGGGGTACATCTCAGCCATCTCGGCGACGCGTCGGATCGGCGCGCCCGGATTGTCGAAGGCGAGCGGCATGAGCGTGATGGTCAGCCCAAGCTCGTTGGCCATCTCCCATGACGGGTAGGCCGCCTCGCTCATGAACGGGAAAACGCCGTCATCGCCCGGGCGGCCCATGAAACGCACGCCGGCGATGCCGTGCTCCTTGGCGTATTTCTTCAGCGTTCCCGGCGTTTCTTCCGCGGTCGCATCGAGAATGACAACCGGGATGATCCGGTCATACTTATCGGCGATATCCAGAAGATAGCGATTGTCGGTGTAATAGGTGCTCGAATATTGCACCCCGAGCCCTTTTGCGACTCCCGCTTTGTCCCAGAACTTCATAACCTTTTCCGCGGTCATGGGGTTCTCCATGGCCTTGGCGACCATGCGTTCCGGACCATAACGCGCCGTATGCGCATCGAACGGGTATTTTCTCCAGTCATTCGTATAGAAATGGCCGTGGCAGTCGAAAAGCTTGAAAGGCGCCGACTTCGAAGCCATGGCGGCGCCCGCCGTTTTGGTCAGGGATCCGAAGGCCGTCGCCGCCAAGGCGGATGCGAGCACTGTGCGGCGTTCAATCATGAAATTCCTCCTGTCTTCATTAAGACGGCCTTTCTAATGCGCCGCCCTCAAGAGTAACCCTATTATCAACAAATGAGGCGCCGGAGAAGTTCAGAGCCAAGCTCCGCGATCCGCCGGACGCCTCTCAGTTCATTCGCCGCGGGCCTGTTCTTCGCAAAGGGCTCCGCGGCAAAGCTATGTTAGAACCGCTTCTTGACGCTCACATACCATTCGCGCGGCGGCGCAGGCTGGCCAAGATTAGTGGGCAGGCCGAACGCCTGGAAGGCGATCTTGTTGCGGTAATAGAACTTGTCGAAAAGATTGGTGGCGCCGACCGCAATGTCAAAATCATGTTCTTCATTGTGGTAGGTGAGCCGCGCGTTGACCAGGCTGTAAGCCAACTGGTCGAATTCCGGCAGGTTCGCATTATAGGCCGTGCGTCCCGTGTAGTACCAGTCGAGACGCGGCGTGACAGTGCCGCCAAGCACATCAAGGAAATCGTAAGAGACGCCGGCGCTCGCCGTCCAGTCCGGAACGCGCACCACGCGCGTGATGTCGTCGGCTTTCCACTTCACATAGCCCATGGAGCCGGTGATATGGAGATTGTCGATGGGCTCGGCTTCGACTTCGGCTTCGATGCCTTTCACCTTGCCGGCCACGCTGTAGTAATAGCTGCGCGCGACGCAGTTGACGCCGACGCCCGCCGCCGGATCTCTCGCCCCGTCCAGAGCCATGTCGTAATCGCGGCAGGTGAAGAAGGCGTCGGAATAGCCCGTGCCGTCCGGACCGCCGGGAACCACTGTCGAGTCGCCGGGCACGTTGCCGGAAAGGTCGTCCGTCAGTTGCGCTTCCTGTCCCGCATAAGTACCGGGACGTTCCGTGAAGTCCATCAGAAACGCGGCTACATTAAGTTTCAGCCGGTCGTCAAACAGCTCGGATTTGACGCCCACTTCATAACTGCGCAATGCCTCGCCAGGCGTCTGGCCTTCCTGCCCCGGCTGTGAAGGACGAACGTTAAAGCCTGGCAGACGGTAGCCCGTGCCGGCCGAGGCATAGGCCATCAACGCATCGGTGAACCTGTAGTCGATTCCGGCTTTCCAGTCCCAGCGCTCCGTAGCGATGGTCACGTCGAAAACGGTGCTCGCCGTAGAGGGAACGAACTCTGTTTGGCCCGGAGGCGTTGCATCGGTCAGGCTGTTGAAGTCGACGAACTTCTGGTCATCTGACCTGCGAATGCCGCCCGTAAGATTAAGACGGTCTTCCATCAGGTGAATGACGACATTGCCGTAGCCGGCCCACGCCTTGGGTTCATAGCTGTCGACCTGGAAACGCTGAGTGCCGGCGCGCACGCCCTGGGGCTGGCCGAGATGCTCGGCGTCCCCCTTATAGTAGAAGAAGCCGGCGACCCAATCGATCCAGTCATGCTGGCCCGTAAGGCGCACTTCGGTGTTCCAGTGCTTTTCATGGAACTCGTGATAGATAATCGAGTCGTTCAGCGGCGTGCCGTCGGAGGCGGCGCCGAAGCTCATATCCAGCTTGCGGTAACCGCCGATCAGGGACAGATCGATGTCATCGGTCAGGCCGACAATGAGCTTGCCTTGCATGCCGCGATTCTTCAGCGGCACGGTGTTGCCGTAGCATTTTCCGCCCTTGAAGATCGACCCGTTGTAATAGGTGTTCCCGGGAATCAGCGTGCCCGCCGGAAACGGATCGCAGAAATTGTCGAATGTTTTGTAGGGATCATTCGTCTCAAACCGGTCGTCCCATTGGAAAGGCGGGTCGCCGGCGACGGAGAACTGATCGAACGCCGTCACGAAGTTCGGGCGCGTCGTTGTTTGCGCATAGTCCGTGCCGATAATGTAGGAGGCCGGGATATCGTCGTTTTGGTCATTGTAATCGGCGCTGATATTGAGCTCGACCCGATCCGACGGAACCCAATAGACCGAACCGCGAATGGCGCGAGTGTCTTCACCGCCGAGATGATCGATCACACAGCTGTCCGGATCGCGGAAACCGCCATAAGACGTGTCAGGCGTTTGAAACGGAAACGATCCGGCAAGTTCCGGCGTTCCGTTCTTGTACATCTGACAGGTGAAGTCGAGCATCTCCTGATAGCCTTCACGCTTCTTCGAGATCATTGAACCGCCAACTGCCAACGTATCGGTCACGGGCACGCTGAAGCTTGCGCGGAAATCGCGGCGGCTATAGGCGCCAAGCGTCGCCTCGATCGAGGCGCTTGCTTCCGTCAGGCTCGGTTTTTTACTGACCAGGTTGATTGCGCCGGCGATAGAGTTTCGCCCGAAGAGCGTGCCCTGGGGCCCGCGCAACACTTCCACATGATCGAGCTCGAGAAGATCGAACTGCGAACCGAAAAGATGCGGGTAATAAACGTCGTCAATGTAATAAGCGACCGCCGGCTCGCCGTTGAGCTGCGGGTCATGCTGGCCGACGCCGCGCAGGAAGACGGTGACAGCGGGACCATAGATGCCTTGCGCTTTTTGAAAATCCGCGTTCGGGACGATCTTCCCGAGATCGGCGGTTGTCGTCAGGCCCCGCGTCGCAAGCGTCTCGGACGTAACCGCCGTAATCGCAATCGGCGTTTCTTGAAGATTGGTCTCAACCTTCGTCGCCGTGACGACGATCGTATCCCTTTCGCGACGGCTGTCGTTGCCGTCTGAGTCTCCCGTTTGCGCGTAGGCGCTCTGGGCCGTCATCAAGGCCGCCGTCGAAATGGAAGCCATCGCAAGAGTCTTAAGCATTTCCTACCCCTCCTACTGAGAATTCTATTATTGTGATTGCCAACACGCCTAGCGGAGCCGCGGCGCCGCGGCTTGATCCAATCGGATCAAAATTTTGTGGTGGATTTCCTCGCCGCGTGGAAAATTCAACATTTTGATGAACGACCGGCCGGCCTCGCCGTTCACACGCCGCAACCGCCGCCGCCACAGACCAGGCCGCTCCCCCGCTGCGGCGCGTGATTGCCGCAGCTGGCATAGGTGATTCCGGGCGCTGACCATTAAACATTCCATACGGATGAAAAGAGCTCTCAACATGCGTTGCTGTAGATTCGCGCGGCGTTGTCGTGAAGGAACTTCACCGCCTCTTCTTCGGTCAGAAAGTCCGCAGCCTTGCGCGCCATTTCCGTTTTTTCCTTGTATGACCACAGCATGCTCTGGCCGATATCCGACCCCCAGACCAGCCGGTCGGGTCCAAAACCATCGACCAAACGTCGAACGATATGCGCTGGCCTGATTTTCTCTGCGGCAAGGCGCTCGATATTGATTTCCGTGAACTTGAAGTAAACGTTGGGAACATCTTCGAATATCTTAATCGTTTCGTTAATGCCGAAATCGGGCGGCGGAGGCATGATAACCTCTTCGCCGTCTTCCTCCGCATAGCCAACCTCAACCTGGGTCATGCCGTAAGGCATGCCGCCATGATCGATAATGATGGGAAGGTCGGGGAATTGCTTCGCAATGATTTTCAGGAGCGGCAAGTTGTAGGAGAGATGCTTTTGATAAAAGATGATCGTCATCGGCGTGCCGAGATCGGCGCAGGCTTTCCAGATTTCCATGGCGGCCGGCGAACTCATCCACGCAGTGTCCCACAACCAGGGGCGCGCCGCCGCCATGCGAAAGCCGCACACGCTGTCATTTTTCACCATATGGCGGTATTTGGCCGGCGTTTCCGGGTCCTGCGCATCCAGGATCACCACCGGATGCAGGCGGCCCGGAAATTTCGCCGCTGAGTCGATGATGTAGCTGTTGTCAAAACCATAGACATGACCGCGCTGAACGAGACAAGCCCGTTCGACATTATGCGAATCCATCATCTCAATCAGCGATTCGACCGTCACCGTATAGTTAGGCCTGTCTGGCGTCGGCAAACCCGGCGTCAGCGCCCTTGCCGGATATTTATCCCAGTCATCGGAAATCAGATGCGCATGCGTATCAAACAAAGAAGCGACCATCACCGCGCCCTTTCGCATATTCTTGTTTTTTCATACTCACTCTTGTCCGCCACGCCTGTCTGTCGGGCTTTTGCATGATTTTCAGATGCGTACTGATTAGGTATGGGTACGCCTTTTGATCATTGAGCAGCCCTGATTGATCATTGAGCAGCCCTGAGGCCCCGCACGCCTGCTTGAAAAATACGTCATCCCAGACCGGACCAAGCAGCGAAAATTTCGTGCTCGACCCGGCTGGGGCGACGGCCGGCCATGTCCAGGGAGGACCCGGGCCGGCAAAAATCAAAGTCTTTCCCACACGTCAGCACGTGCATCTGCTCAGCGCGCGCTTGGCGAATCCGTTTTACAGATTGCGAAGAATCTCATGAAAATAATGTCTATCTTCACCTCCCCTTGCTCGATTTCTTTTAGGTTTTTACAAAGCCTATTCAGGAGCGTTTTTGAGGTCTTGCCTGAAACGGAGCCACAACTTGCCGCAATGACGGTCGCGCCCATTCAGCATCCGCCGTCTCGGCTCAACCGTCATTCTGGTTGTTTTGAAATTAGACGCCTTAACGCAATCGCGCTTTTGGTTAGAGGGCCGCGATATAGCCGCCGTCGAGCGGAATCGTCGATCCATTGACATAGGCGCCGGCCCGCGATGCGAGAAAGACCACCAGTCCTTCGACGTCTTCCGGCTCGCCCGGCCGCCCGAGCGGCACATAAGTCTCGATACTCTTTTTCACTGCATCCAAGCTCGTATCGGTGAGTCGCGAGGGGAAAGGCCCCGGCGCGATGGCGTTCACCGTGATGCGGCTTGAACCGAGCCGTTTCGTCAGCGCGCGGGTCAAGTGATGGATCGCCGCCTTTGACGCGCCATAGGGGAACGCATCCCAATTCGGAATATGCAACCCGCCAATAGACCCGAGATTGATCACGCGCGCCGGATCGCTCGCGCTGGCCGCTTTTTCCAGAAGCGGCAGGAGTTTTTGCACCAGGAAAAACGGCGCCCGCAGATTGACGTTCATCACCATGTCCCAGTCGGCCACCGAGACGTCAGGCAGCGGAGCGGCCTCGCCCGCGCCGGCGTTATTGATCAGAATATGGAGCGCAGTCTCGCGTTCGGCGAGCGCTTCGGCGAGATGCCGGGGCCCGTCCTCGCCCGCAAGGTCGGCGCCCAGACCGATGCAGCCGCCGTTTTCCTCGGCCGAGAGCGTTTCGGCGAGTTCCGCCGTCGCTTTTTCATCGCGCCCGGTAATGTAAGTTTTGACGCCGCGGCGTGTCAGCCCGCGAGCGATCATCAGGCCAATGCCGCTGGTTCCGCCCGTGACGAGGGCGATCTTGCCGTCAATGGAAAAAAGCGGGTCGGTCATGGCGCTTCCTTTCGTCTCAAGGCGATATTCTTGAAAGACCTCTAAGGGGGCGGGAAGCCGCATGGCAAGCGGGATCCGGAGGTCTCTGCAAAAATAGCCGATTGCTCAAATCCTGGCGCCGAAAGGATCAAACCCAAGCCTGGAAAGTATCATAAAGTGCGGCAAACAGTATTTAAGAACCGGGCCCTCCCCCGGGCCGGAGTAACGGCGCATGACGCAGCCGAACGAACGTCTTCTCACGCTTTTCAACGTCGGAACCCTGACCTTCGGAAGCGGGGCGGCAAAATGCTGCGCCGAAGATCTGATGGACCGCGGGGTGAAGCATGTGTTCATCGTGACGACGCCGCCGACAAGGTCTCTTTGCGATCCGCTGCTCGCTGTCATCGATAAACGCGGCGGCGCGGCGAAGATCTGGGACAATCTCAAAGGCGAGCCGACCCTAGATGAATTCGCCGAAGCGCTCGAAAAAGCACGGGATTTCAGTGCGGACGCCGTCATCGGCCTCGGGGGCGGCAGCAGCATGGATGTCGCCAAGCTTGTCGCCGCGCTCTATGATGGCGCGCAGACCATCGACGAGGTGATCGGCGTCGATTTCCTCAAAGGCCGGTCCTTGCCGCTCGCCTGCATCCCGACGACCGCCGGCACCGGCAGCGAAGTGACGCCCATCGCCATTCTCGCCGACGAGGCGGAAGACCTCAAAAAAGGCGCCGTCAGCCGCCATCTCGTCCCGGACGCCGCCTATCTCGACCCGTTAATGACTGTGAGCATGCCCCCCGCCGTGACCGCGGCGACGGGATTCGACGCCCTCACACACTGCATCGAGGCTTATACGAACAAATTCGCTCATCCGATTGCGGATATTTACGCGCTGGCCGGCGTCAGGCTGATCGCGGATAATCTGGAGCGCGCCTGCAAACAGGGCGACGACTTGGCTGCCCGTGAGGCGATGCTGCTCGCAAGCCTTTATGGCGGCATGTGCCTGGGACCGGTCAACACCGCCGCCGTGCATGCGCTCGCCTATCCCTTGGGCGGCGAATTTCATATCGAGCATGGCGTCGCCAACGCCCTTCTTCTGCCGCATGTCCTGGAGTTTAATCTCGAAGCTGAACCGGCGCGTTATGCAGCCATCGCCCGCGCTCTCGGCGCAAGCGATGCAGGCGACGATGTTACAACCGCTAGGCGAGGCGTGGAGAAAATCATCGACCTTGCAGAATGCTGTAATATTGAACAGCGCCTGTCTTCTTTCGGAATCAGCGCAGAAGCCATCCCGCGCATGGCCGAAGCCGCAATGACAGTCACGCGCCTTCTCGAACGCAATCCGCGCATCGTCACTGAGCGGGACGCGGTTGGAATTTACAAAGCCGCCCTTTGAACCAAAGGTTCAAAGCGAGCGCGGTTAGCGTTAACGCTGCACGGCCTGTCCGCATTTTGCGTCGACAGGAAAAGAGGCGATTGTTCGCAAATTTCAGCGTTCTTTTCACCCATCCGCATGCCCGCTTCGCTCAGCTTGACGCCGCTCAAGGTCGGTGCAAAAGTCTGTTATTGGTGGTAAAAAGCCGCTTATGACACCGGCGTCCATAAGCCGGGCCGAGTGGGAGGAGTGCAGATGGAGAAGTTCAGCACGATCGGCTTGCCGACAAACGGCCGGACCGCAGCTTGGAATGCTCTCTACGCGACAAGGATGAGTCAAGTCGAATTCACGCCGGCCGATAAACAAGGCTTTGGCGCCGAACTCAGCATTGGAACGCTTGGCCCCGTTAAACTCGCAAAACTTACCATGGATCGTTATTGCGTAGAACGCAGCAAGGATCACATCAACGATAACAGGCCGCGAATTTATTCACTCCTCCTGCAGGCAAAAGGCAGCAGCACCATTCACCATTGCGGACATGAGTCGAATCTCGACGCCGGCGATTTCGTTCTCGTCGACACCGGCCTCCCGCATTTCTTCGACACGAAAGATTTCTCCGTCACCATTATGGTGCGCGTCCTGCCCTCGCTGCTTCGCGAATATCTTCCGACACCAGAGCAATTCAGCGGCCTGCGCCTCGGCCACGCCGTCGGTCTCGCCGGCACGCTCGGGGCGATGGTGGCGTCGCTGAGCGAGGGCGTCGGCAGAGGGATCAGCCGCGATCATGAAGAACGCGTCGCGCGTCATTTGCTTGAGATGATTTCCATGTCGTACACGGCCGGATTCGACATTTCCGGAGAGTCCGCCATTTTGTGGCGGCGGCGCAATGACGTCATCTCCTTCATCGAGGACAATCTGCGCGATCCCGAACTCTCTTCCGCGTCGATTGCGCAGAGTCTCAATCTTTCGCCGCGTTATCTCCGGGCGGTGTTTTCCGTGTCGGGTGAAAAAATTTCGGCTTTCATCCTGCGCCGGCGCCTCGAGGAATGCGCCCGCCAGATGAAAAACCCCGCCTGGAACGGTCATACGCTGACCGAGATCGCCTTTTCCTGGGGGTTTAACAGCGCCGCGCATTTCACACGCTGTTTCCGCGACAAGTTCGGCATGGCGCCGCGGGAGTATCGCAGCGCCTTCACCGGCGCGCATAACTGATCGGGACCGCTCCGCTCAAGTCTTTTTTCCCCTCCGAACAAGACGCCGGGGGAAGACATCGCGATGCTTCACCGCGGCCTGTGCCGCGGAATAATAATGAAGGAGCGCGGCGGTGTATCAGGATGACGTCCTCAAGCTGAATGCAGAACTTTCCTTACTTCTGGCGGAGTACTGGCACGAAATCGACACGAACGGAGGACGCAACGCCTCTGACTACTACACCGACGACGCCGAGTTTCATGGCCAGTTCGCATCTTATTACGGCAAGGCGAAAATTCAGGAATTTTACGACTGGCGCGTGAAACAAGGCCCGCGCCTTTCGGTTCATTCTTTCACCAATTTCCGCGCCCGCTTCACCGGGCCCGACACGGCGGAAGCGACGAACTTTCTTTTTCTCTATGCCGAGAATGGCGAGAAAGTGCTGCCGACGCAGCCGCCGACAACCATCTCGCTTGCGACCGACCGTTTCAAACGCGCCGAAGACGGACGCTGGCTTTGCACCTATCGCCGCTTTGAGCACTGGTATGAAGGAGGCACGCCGGTGACCAACCCCAATCTGGACGACGACAATGGCTGATGCTGGGGCGAATGCTGAAAACGGCGCGCTCGCGCGCGGCGCGCTTTCCCGCGCCGACCTGATCCGCGACAAAGCCTATATCGACGGGAAATGGCTCGAGGCCGATGGCGGCGCCTCTATCGACGTCGATGATCCGTTCACCGGCGAGATCATCGGGCGGGCGCCCTCCGTTTCCGAAGACCAGGCAAAGGCCGCGATCTCATCGGCGGAGAAAGCCTTTCCCGGATGGGCGAAAGAGCTGACCCGTCATCGCGGCGCGATCCTGAGGCGCTGGTTCGAGCTCGTCATGGACCATCAGGAAGATCTTGCGCGGCTGATCACGCTCGAAAACGGCAAGCCGCTGAAGGAAGCGCGCGCCGAAGTCGCTTACGGCGCCGGCTTCATCGAGTTCTACGCCGACGAAGCGGGCCGCATTTTCGGAGAGACCATCCCCTCGCCCGTCGAGGGGCGCCGTCTCCTGCTGGAGCCCGAACCCATCGGCGTTTGCGCCGCCATCACGCCCTGGAACTTCCCCCTCGCCATGCTGACGCGCAAAGCCGCGCCGGCGCTCGCCGCGGGCTGCACCATGGTCGCCAAACCGGCGAGCCAAACGCCGCTTTCGGCTTACGCCCTCGCCGTCCTCGCAGAAGAGGCGGGACTGCCGCCGGGGGTTCTCAATGTCGTCACCGGCAAGGCCGGCATGATCGGCGGTCTTCTGACCGCATCGTCGGCAGTGCGCAAAATCAGCTTCACCGGCTCCACCGAAATCGGCGCCAAGCTGATGGAAGCCTCGGCGCCCTCTATCAAGCGCCTGTCGCTGGAGCTCGGCGGCAACGCGCCGCTTTTGATCTTCGACGACGCCGACCTCGAGACAGCTGTCGAAACCGCGCTCGTGGCGAAATTCCGCAATAGCGGCCAGAGCTGCATCGCCGCCAACCGCATCTACGCCCAAAAGGGCATTTACGAAAAATTCCTCGCGGCGTTCGCGGCGCGGGTCGATGGGCTCGTCCTCGGCGACGGCTTTGATGAAAAATCCGATATCGGCCCGCTGATCGACGAGCCTGGCGTCGCCAAGGTGCGCGAGCATCTCGACGAAGCGGTCGAAGGCGGCGCGAAAGTCCTCGCCGGCGCCGGCGCATCCGATGGCCGCCTGATGCCGCCAACGCTTCTGCGCGACGTCGCGCCGGACGCGCTTTTGACGCGCGAGGAAACCTTTGGCCCCCTCGCCGGGGTCATTCCCTTCGAGACGGCGGAAGACGGCGTCCGGCTCGCCAATGACACGCCCTTCGGCCTCGCCGCTTATCTGTGTTCGGAAGACCCGGCGACCATCGCCCGGGTCGGCCGCGCCATTGAAAGCGGCATGGTGGGGATCAACACCGGGCTTATCTCCACCGCGGTCGTTCCCTTTGGCGGGGTTAAAATGTCCGGCCTCGGCCGCGAAGGCTCGTCGCACGGCCTCATGGAATATCTCAATCTCAAATATCTCTGCCACGCCGGCCTTTAGGAAAGTCTGATATGCGCAAAAGCAAAAAGGTCATCATCACCTGCGCGCCGACGGGCTCAATCCACACGCCCTCCATGTCGCCCTACCTGCCGGTGACGCCCGACGAGATCGCACAGGCCTCTGTCGAGGCGGCGGAGGCCGGTGCCGCGATCCTGCATCTTCACGCCCGCAATCCGGAAGACGGACGCCCGAGCCCCGCGGCGAAGGATTTCATGGCCTTCCTGCCGCGCATCAAGCAGGCGAGCGACGCGGTCATCAACATCTCCACCGGCGGCAGCGCCAACATGTCCCTCGATGACCGGCTCGAAGGGGCCCATGCGGCGCAGCCGGAAATCTGCTCGCTCAATATGGGCCCCCTCATTTTCGACTTCAGCGCCGCCGGCGCCAAGGTCGAGACCTGGGCGCATGAGTGGGAGCGCGACTATGTGGAAACCTCCAACGACCGCATCATGTATAATTCGAACAGCTTCATCGAACGCATCATGCGCGAAGTCGGCGAGGCTTACGGCACCCGTTTCGAATTCGAATGCTACGATATCGGCCATCTCTACACCCTGGCGCATTTCGCCGACAAAGGCCTCATCAAACCGCCCTTTCTCATTCAGGGGATTTTCGGCATTCTCGGCGGCATCGGCGCGGACCCGCGCAATCTCTCCCACATGGTCACCATCGCCGACAGCCTCTTCGGCGAGGACTATGTGTTTTCGGCCTTCGCGGCGGGGCGCGCCCAGATGACCTTCTGCAATCAGTCGGCGCTACTCGGCGGCAATGTCCGGGTCGGGCTCGAGGACAGCCTTTATATCGGACGCGGCGAGCTGGCGAAGAGCAACGCCGAACAAGTGCGCAAGGTGCGGACGATCATCGAAGAGCTGGGGCTTGAAATCGCAACGCCCGATGAGGCCCGCCAATTGCTGGACCTCAAGGGCGCAGATCGCACGGCGTTTTAGACGAGCCTAGTCTTTGAGCTCCGGCGGCATCGGATACTCCTCGGCGTTCAGCACCCAGCCTTCCATTTTCGAGAAATCCTCGCGCGGCGGCGAAAAGATGTCGATCAGGAGATTGACGCCCGGATCGATCGCCGCCGAGGTGTGAATGGCTTTGGGCGGAATCACCGTCACCGACGGCGCGCCGCATTTTTCATGATCGTCATCGCGCCATTCGGCAATATTCGCCGTCCACGGCCAGCGCAAATGGTGTTCATATTCCCCGCCAATGACGAGCGAGCATTGCTCGAACTCGTCATGATGGTGCGGGGAGAGTTTCGACGGATCGCGCGGCCCGTTTTGCGGCGGGAACACATTCACCATGAAAGTCGTGCAGCGCCAGATCTTGCCGAAACGCCCTTCCTCATCGGGCACGTCGAGGCTGTAGCTGCGGATCTTGTAGCCTTCCGGCGGTTCGGGCCACGGCTTGAACGGCGGAATATGCGGATGCGGCTCGCGATAGCCGTCCGCATTCGCGGTTTTGTCCGCAAGGTCCTGAGACTGGCTCGTGAACAGGCGGATAACCTGCCCGCCGCCGGTCACCTCGATCGTACTGTCACCCGGCGGCACGATGGTGATGGTGAAGCCGTCAATGTCCTTCGTCTCGCCGCCGGCGGTGACCCGCGCGCTGGTTTCCGCATCGGGCAAGATCAGGACATATTCGTCGGGCTGATTTTTGCGCTCGAAAACCGCGCCGGCCTCAGCTTCGGAAACCGCGACGATGGGGTTCTGGCCGCGCGCCATCCAGGTCTTCGCCTTGTCCGTCTCTTCCTGCGGAGCCATGTCGTAAAACCGCGCATAGACGCCGGGGGAAAAGGGCTGGCCGCTCGCCGACGCAGGCGCGCCGCTAGTGGAAAGACGGGAACGGGGATCCGCGGACTGGCTCATCTCAACCTCGTTTCGTTATTATGAACTGGACTTGCTTTGCGCGACCGCATCCGCGGCCGCCTTTGCGAAAAGGGTCGCGTCATTGCTCACCATGACGAGCGAATAACCCATCTCGCGATAAATTCTGGCGTCTTCCGGCGTTGCAGCGGCGGCGCCGCACAGCTTGCCGGCTTTGCGCGCCGCATCGCAAACGCGCTGCGTCAATTGACGGACCTCGGGATCGGAAGCCGGCTTGCCGCTGGAAAGATAGAGATCGCCATGGCCCACAAAAACGCCGTTGACGCCGGGAACCGCCAGATAATCCTCGACGGCGTTCAGCGTCTCCCAGTTTTCAAGCTGCACCATGCGCAAGCATTCTTCGTCGCCGCGCTTCAGATAATCCTCCATGGGCGCAAGCCCCCAACGCCCGGCGCGCGACGTCGTCCCAAGACCGCGTTCGCCTTTGGGGCTGAACAGCATCTGGTTCGTCAGGCGCTCGGCGGTTTCGACGCTGGTCATGCGCGGCGCCAGAAGCCCGTCGGCGCCGGAATCGAGCAGGCGCTGAATGTCCGAGCCGTTATGATCGGGCAGACGCACGAGCGCGGCCATGCCCGAGGCCTGCGTTGCGAAAATGAACTGGTAGACCTGATCGAGGCTGTGCGGGGCGTGCTCCATGTCGATGACAAGGAAGTCGAAGCCCGCATGGCCCATCATTTCCACCGTAGCCAGGCTCGGGATTTTGAGCCATGTGCCAAGAAGGCTTCCGCCGCGTTCGGCGCAAAACTGGTGGAACTGTTTCATGCTGATGACCTGTCCATAATCATACCGGCCCGCCCGTCAGCGGAGCTTTATCGAACCGGATCAATCTCTTGACGCCTGCGGCAGGCAGGCCGTGAGCTCCGCCATACCACCGCGGCGCAGCAAGTTTTTACGCCCGTTTTTCGTCGAGCTCGTTGAGATCCCGGCCCACCGTCTCCGGCAGGAGCACCGTCGCCACGAGGGCGCACAGAACCCCGATGCTGCCCATCACCGTCATGGAGACGTTGAGCGCCAGGCCCGCCGCGAAAATCGCCACGCCCTGAATGAAGATGCCGCTGACCGCCCGCCCGAAATTATAGGCGAAAGCCTGGCCCGAGGCGCGGATTTCCGTCGGAAAAAGCTCCGTGAAATAAGGGCCGAAGGAGCCGTAAAGACCGAACTGGCAGAAACTCTGGACAATGCCGGCGGGGATCAGCAGATAGGCTGAACTGCCGAGCGGCGCGCAAAGATAAATCGACGTCGCAATAATGAAACCGAGACCGAAAAGACGGAAAGCCATGCGCCGCCCGAAGCGGTCGCTGAAATAGGCGTTGGTGATCAGCCCGAAAAAGGCGCCGACGCTATTCAGAAGAACGAAGATGCCCGCCGTCGACGCTGAAATGCCGCGCTCATTCTGCAGGAACGTCGTCAGATAACTCGAGACCGAATAGCCCGCCCCTTGCGCGCCGACCGCAAGGAGCGCGGCGAGCGCTGTGACGCGCAGATATTTCAGGCGGAAGATCTCGAGCGGCGTCACCGAGCGTTTTTCCGCCTCGCGCTGCGCCTTGTTCTTTTTGAAGACTTCCGAATCGTCGTCACCGCGGCGCACGAAAAAGATCAGGATCGCCGGCAGAAGACCGACCCAGAACACCACGCGCCAGCCGAGCTCGAGCGGGAACATGGCGACGAACGGGCCGGCCAGAAGCGCGGCGAGACCTGAACCCACAGCGACGCCGCTCTGCACCGAGCCGATCGCCTTGCCGCGGTCCTTGCGCGCGACAATCTCGCCGAGAAGCACGGCCCCCACCGCCCATTCGGCGCCGAAGCCAAGGCCCTGCAACACGCGAAGGACCAGAAGCTGTTCGTAAGTCTGCGCGAAACCGGACAGGAAAGAGAACAGCGAGAACCACAAAATGGTGATCTGCAGGATGCGCACGCGCCCGAATTTGTCGGCGAGCCAGCCGCCCATCCATCCGCCCACGGCGGAGGCGAAATAGCTGGCGCTGGCGATGGCCGCAGCTTGCGCAAGGCTGATGCCGAAGGCGGCGATAACGATCGGAATGAGATACTGATAAACGAGCGCATCCATCGCATCGAGCGTCCATGCGACCGAGCATGTCCAGAAAACCCGGCGGACCTTTTTATTCGCTGCCTGATACCAGGCGAACGGCCCGCCCCGCGCGGGTTCTTCAACACTGTCTGTCATGCTCATTGATTATGCCTGTTTTTTGTGTCGTTGCGCTGCGGCTATTGATCCGAGGCTTCTTCGGCGAGGCGTTTTTCAAGCCGGCCGGTTCCGGCCTCGGCATAGGCGCGGCAAGCATCCGGATCGATGAAAGGATTGGTCTCAGGATCTTCCTCGCGGGCTTTTAGTTTCGCCTCCACGTCAATGGAAAGCGGCGACGGCGCAAGCAGTATGTCGCAAGGCAGACCCGCGACTTTCGCAATGGAATTGCGGAATGTCTCAACCCGCTCCGGATCATCGGTAAAGCGGAAACCGGGCGCGGAACGCGTTGAGAACGTATCTGCAAAGACCACGTCGAGACAGCGGTCCTCTTCGCAGGAGCGCCAGGTCCAGGCCGCGCTGCCGGGCGTGTGGCCGGGCATGTAACGGGCCGTGATTTTGACATCGCCGACCGCAAGGGCCTCGCCGTCTTTGACAGCGCGCACGTCTGGAACGGCCGGAAAGACATTGTCTTCAATGCCGCGCTGGGGATCGTCTTCCGTGGGATGGCCCATCTCCAACGCCTTTGCGCTTTCAATGCTTGCGGCGACCTCGGCGCCGGTCGCGCGCTCCAGCGCGGCGATCCCGCCGGCGTGATCGAAGTGAGGATGGCTGTTAAAAATCAGCTTGAGGTCAGCGAGCGAAAAGCCGAGCGCTTCGATATTGTCGACGATACGGGGCGCAGTCTGGGTCATGCCGCCATTGATGAGGACAAGGCCGTCATCGGACGCGATCAAAACCGAAGAGATCATCGCCGTGCCGACATAATAAGTGTTCCCGTAAACCTGAAACGGCGCCATGGGCTCATTCAGTCGCTCACAGAAATCGCAAACGTGAGGCGGGTCGGGCTCAAACACCGCTTGTGCGGGAGATGAAGTCTCGTTTTTCGCGGATGGCGTGCAGGCGATCACCGCCGCCGCGCCCAGAAATGCCAGGACCAGTCGCCCCAAAAGGGAAATAACGCTTTTCAGATTCATGCTTTCACGCTTAAGCGGCGCGCCGCCCTTTCCTCCCGTTAAGTCCGGTTTTTTTCCACTTTTTAACAGAGGCCGACCCACTCGATCTTGCCCCGGAAGGCGCATAAATTTGCACCTGCCTCATGGCGGGTCGCCGCAAGCCGTCCTTCTGTCGCGTGGACCGCATCAGCGTAGCTCGACGCCGTCGATCTCCGGTCCAGTGGGCGGCATTTCATAGCCGTGCTCGGTCAGGCGCGCTTCGGAAAGTTTCTCGCAGGGCACGCAGTCAGGCCAATAATGCTCAGGCGTGCGCCCGCTCACCGGATTTCGATAGTGGAACCACATGGGCAAAATGCCCGGCCAATCGACGGTTTCGCCTGTGCCGCCGCGAAAACCTTCCTGGCGTTCGCCGAGTTCGGTTAAGAGAATGTCAGGCGGATATTTGTCGAGCAGCGGACTGCGATAAGGCTCGGCCTCCGCCTCCGGCTCTTCCGCGCCGGACCATCCGTCTTCCCAATTCGGCATTGCGAAATAATGTTCGTCGATAGTGAGGCTCCAGAACCGCCAGACGCCGTTTTCCAGCACCAGCTGATCGTTGGGATACATGCCTCCATGAAGCCCGCCCATGTAAAACCGGGACGGCGCATCCGGGTCTTTCGAGGTGCGCGGCTGGAAAAGCCGCGTGCGCAGATTGGCCGAGCGCCCGTCATGGGAGACATGGATGACCGGCTGGGTGCGCCAGTGGAACGACACCGCCGGGCGCATTTCGCGCGGCGGCCCCCACATGGCGTTCGCCGCGCCCATGATGCGGTCCTGGCCCAGATAAAAGCCGGCGAAGGGCGATTGCTTGTTGCCGTCTTCGGCGAAGATCGAGGAAAGCTTCGTCCACTGAAAATCATCGAGATAATAACCATAAGCGGCTGAGACATTCACTACCGCATCATAGGCCTCAGACCGTTTCAGCCGCCGGCGCAAATCGACGAGACGGTCTTCTGGCGCTTGCGCCGTTTCTTCACCACTGTCCGATTGGTCGACCGTGCCAGTCAGGTCGTCTTTTGCAACCACCATAAAATCGGCCACATCCACAGGACTTCCTGTACCCGGATTGGGGCTGAGAAAGGCCGGAAACCTGTGCTCGACGCCCTCGCCCGAGCCCCAGCCTTCGTCATAATCGGCCTTCATCATGGGATAAAGGCGCATCTCCTTGAACTTCCAGATGCCGCCTTCCTTGACGAACCGGTTGCGGTAAACGCTGATTTTCCATGAAGCTGCATCCTCGTCAGCATCGCCCAGCATGGCGAGCTCGATGCCGCGGGTTTCCGCCTCGTTCCCGTCCGGCACGACTCTGACGAGTGTGTCGAAAAGCGGGTGCTCGTTAAGCTCGCCGTGACCGAGCCCCGCCGGGCCCATAAGCTCCATGGCTTCGCGCACGCCTTCCGGTCCCTTAAAAACGCCGGCGCCCGCGATTTCCACCGCACTGTCTTCGGCGAAAAGATCGACCACATCGTCCCACATCTTGCGGTCCACATAATAGCCATAGGCGTTTTGCAGATTGCGCACGTCGTCTTCGTCGTTCATGGCCGCAATGCGCTGTTCGAGACTGTCGAGCGATGCATCGCTCTCAGGCGCATCGCCTTCCGGCTCGGGGATCGGCACACCGGTTTCATCGATCGTGAAATGATAGGGAATGATCGGAATATCTTCGCCGCCGACATTCTTCCAGCCTTCAGCGTAATCGCCTTCATACTGCGGATAGTACCGCATGACGGCGATTTTCCAGACGCCGTCCTCGCGCACATAATCGTTTTCGTAAAGGCCGCCCTCAAACCAGGCCCGGCCTTGCCCGTCGCCCTTAAAGGCGAGGCTCATCCAGCGGCCCTTGGCGCTATCACCGTCGACGGAAAGATTGACCAGCGGCTCGTCGATGAATTCGGTATTGAGCGCGCCGGGCGCGAGATCGCCGCCCTCATTCAGCCAGTCTGAAATCGCATCACGCCCGTCGATTTTCTCATCGCCCCATTCGACCCGCGCGTCCTTCGCAAAAAGGGCCGCCATGTCGCCCCACAGGGAATATTGTTCATATTGCGCGTAATGGCGCTGAAGATCCTTGACCGCGCGCAGAGATTCGAGTCGTTCCACACTGCGCGCCAGATTGTCCAAGCCCTCCACCCGCCGCTCTTTTCCGCCGGACTTTAGGGCCGGTTCAACGCTTTCCCCCTTTGACGTGTCATTGCAGCCCGTAAAAAACAGAACGAGCAACAAAACAACGAACGCTCTGCCCAGCTTTCCGGCCGTCATTGCAATCCTCCCATATCATTTAGCCGCTTGCCTGCAGCTTCAGGCGCATGACCGCTCGTTGCAAGCACAGGCGCCGGCAGCGTCCGCGATGATCCAAAATTAACGCCTGTTCGATCAAATACGCAGCCGGCCCGGAAAGCCCCGGAAACCAGCTGGCCGGATAGTCGTTCCCCGAAAGTCCGGACCGGAGCTGGCAGGCGGGCCTGGGTGAGATGGCCGCTTGATGCAGTCATGATTGAAGCCATGCCCATAAAAAACGCCTCAAGCGGCGCCGGATACGTTCAAAATCGCGCCAGATGTAAACGAGGCTTTTTCCGATAAGAGAAACATCACCGCTTCGGCCACCTCGTCCGGCGTTCCCGCGCGACCGAAAGGAAAGCGCTCGATCGCCGCTTCAAGCCGGCCGGGCCGGTGCATGTCCGTTGCAATGGGGCCTGGCGAAACCGCGTTGACGCGAACGCCTTCGCGCGCGACCTCGCGCGCAAGCCCGATAGTCAGGCTGTCGACGCCGCCTTTTGAAGCTGCATACCAGACATATTCGCCCGCTGATCCGTAATCCGACGCACGCGACGAGATGAAGACGATCGAGCCGCCCCGCCCCCCATGTTTCGTCGAAAGACGTTTCACCGCCTCGCGCCCCACCATTAGCGCGCCAAGAAGATTGACCTCGACAACTTCGCGCAGGGTTTCGTTCCGCGCGTCTGCGAGCGTGGAGTTCTCTCCAGTGACGGCGCTGTTGTAGACAACCGCCTTCAGCCCGCCAGCGGCGTCGACTTCAGCGAACATCTTCTCAATATCGCTTTCAACGCCCATGTCCGCCTTGATGATCACGGCGCGGCGCCCGAGTGCACGAATTTCATCCGCGACCTTTTCGGCCGCCGCCTGATTGGCGACATAGGTGAGCGCGACGTCGTAGCCCGCGCACGCCGCGGCGAGCGCCGTTGCTGCGCCAATGCCGCGACTGCCGCCGGTGACGAGAAGAAGAGGAGAATCCGAAATTTCAACAGCCATGCTTCGCCTCGTTACATTCGCGTCCTGTCGGAAAACAGGACGCCGCCAGCTCAACTGTGAGCCGCCGGCTGCCCTGACCCGATTTGTCCGGCCTTATCGCGAATAGAAACACATCATTCGCCGCTAAGCGCCAGAGCTTCTTCATAGACGCTCCTGTCGATAAGCGTCGACAATTCTTCGCGGCTGCGCGGCACACGATCATTCCGCTCAGCCAGCCACTGTTCTTCCTTGACCAGAATATCCAGCAGGTTGTCTGGATAACTCGCCGTATAATCATGGTGACTCCAGGAACGTTCGATTTCCTCCATCGTGAAGCCGCCCTTTTCGTTGACCAGCGCCTTGGCGGCTGAAGGGTCTTGCTTCATCGCTTCAACGGCGTCCATCGTGGCGCGCACGAAAGCGACCACCTTCGCGCGCTGCTCCGGGTCGGCGAGGTTCTCCGCCGTGGTGTTGAGATCGAAATGCTCGGAATAGATTTCCTTGCCGGAAAACTCGATCAGATCGTCGCCCAACACGTCCGCCGAGCTGCCGCTATAGGGCTCCCAGATGACGACCGCGTCAACCTCGCCATTGGCAAGCGCTTTGGTCATGCCGGCCAGCGGCACGATGGATTTCGGCTCGATATCGTCGAAACTGAGGCCCGCATTGTCGAGCATGCAGAAGAGAAAATAGCCGGACGATGTCGGCGGGATGGTGGCGACAGTCTTGCCCTTGAGGTCGGCGACCGTTTCAATGCCCGCTGAGCGGCGGGCGACAATGCGGTAAAGCCCGCGCGTCACGGTCAGCACAATACGTATGTTCGGATGCTCCACCGAGTAACGCAGAGCCTGAGTTTCCGCATGGGTGGCCACGTCGGCCACGCCTTCCTCGCCAAATCCCTGAATGCTCGGAGCGCCTACCAGATTCGGAATCCCGCCCATCTTGACCGTCGCCTCGTCGGAATAAAACTCTTCGGCCGCGAGCAACACGGGCGCGATTTCGAAAGTCTGCACGTTACCGTGAATTGCAATCGGCCCGGGTTCAAAGACCGCCTCCGGCGCTTGCGACACACAGCCGCCCGCCAGCGCGGCTGCGCCGAATAGGACTACAGTGCTTAAGGTTTTAAATCTATGTCGCATAATCAGCCTCTCCAAGCTTAAACTTCTTCTTCCACCATAGGTTTTTCACCTCAAGCATTCCTTTGCATACAAAGAGGAGCCGGGCGCACAAACCCGGCTCCCGCGTTGCTAGGGAGATTTGCATATTGGGAAGGAACATCCCTAGAAACGAATGCGGACCCCGGTTTTAAACCTCATGCCGAAAGTATCGAAGTAAACCGGATTGGTCGGATAGTTGGATCCGCCAAGACCGCCGCCGCCTGGCGCCACCGGCGGTTTCTTATCGAAGAGGTTGTCGATGGCCCCGAAGACTTCGACATTCTGCCCGCCGGATCCCGTCTTAATTTCATACGACATGGCGAGGTTGACATAAGTCGCCGCGTCGACGCGGTTGGTGCTGATGCTGTTCGGCAGGCTCGGATCGTAGCCTGCGTCTTCGGGACCGGTATATTCAACGCCGTAAATTCCGGATCCGATACGCCGCACGGTGACAGTCGTGTTGAAACCGCCATAATTATAAGAAATGAAGCCGTTCCAGATCCATTTCGGCGACGGGTTGAAGTCGCCGCCATCGCGGATCGGCCCCGATTGCCCCGCATAGTCAATAGCGTCCACAGTGGGATCCGGCAAAACCACAAAGTCATATTGATGATTTGCAAGCACCCGGAAGTTGAGATCGCCGGCAAGACCGTCATGCAGGTTTTCGAGCGGCAGATTGTAATCCAGCTCGAAATCGAAACCGCGCACAGTAAGCTGGCCGAGATTGACCTGCCGCGCATCGACAAAGGTAATGTCTGTCGGCGAAGCGTAAGTGATGCGGCCGCAGAAGAGATTATAATCTTCGCAGAAATTGACGATGCCCTGGCCTGTGAGCGTCGAGACCACGTCCTTGATCTTGATCTGATACCAATCGGCCGAGAAGGTCAGCCCGGGGACGAAGCCCGGCGAGACGACGAAGCCGGCCGTCGTGGTGTCCGCCTTTTCCGGCGTCAGGGAGAAGGCGCCGCCGCCGAGAATCGGCGTCGGATCGTCGCCGCCGCCGCCGGGCGAGCCCGGGATGGCCGGATTGTCGACGATGCCCTGGGACGAGCCCTCTTCGGTCGGCACGTTTTTCAAATAAAGCTCGCGGAACCCGGCGGCGCGAATGTCGCGCGAGCGCGAGGCGCGGAACCGAAGCCCTTCAGTGATGTCGTAAATGGTGGAGACTTTCCAGCTCGTGGCGTTGCTGGTTTTCTCCTCCTTGGTGAGCCGGTCCGTGGCGTGGTTGCGCGTCTGGCGCACCGCGCCGTTGATTTCGAGGTAATCGGCCAACGCCACATCGCGCAACACCGGAATGTTCATCTCGAAAAAACCTTCGAGCACGCTGATGTCGCCGGCATAGTCGAGACCGAAAGTAAAGGCGTAATCGTTATAGTTCGGGATGTCGCCATGGGTGACGTCGCCGCCCTCGTCGCGATATTCGCCGCCTGCAGCAACGCCGATGGGCCCGGCGCCCCAGCCGTCGTAGACAACGCCCTGAATGCTGCCGGCAATCACATGCTGGTCGTATTTGAAGTCCTCGACGACAGGACGATAAGCATAGGCCACCGCCGCCGGGTCGAGATTGTCGAGACCGAACAGATTAAGCGGCACGCAGCCCTCAGCCACCGGATCCGGATCGGCCTCAAGCAGTTCGGCGCAGACGATTTCGTTTGTCATCGGGTCGACGACCGCGTCCAGCGCATAAACGAAAGGCGTGTTGACCCGCGAATTGGTGCGGCTCTGGTGCCGGTCGTTCTTGCCGTATTGATAGTAGACGTCCCACGACCAGCTGTCGCCGAACTCGCCATTGGCGCCGATCACGCCGCGGAAGACTTCCGTCGTTGCTTCGTTGTAGGACGGCACCTGCGCGTCGATGTCCTTGCCGAGACTGAAAGACGTGCCGTCGAGCAGCGTTACAAGCTCCGCCGGAAGATAGGCGTTGGTCGGCTTGACGAAAAAGGTCGAACGCGGCCCCGCCGTTACGCCGGTGTTGCTCGCCTGGCGGTTGGCGTAGGTGAATTCGCCGACAAGATTAAGGCTGTCCGTCAATTCATATTCGCTGTAGAGATACCCCACATAGCGCTCGGTCGGCGTCTGCAGATCGGAGTCGGCGTAAGTCGATGCGCCGTCGCCGCCTTGGCGCGGGCCAAAAGTCGACGTTGAAACAAACCGGCCCGGATCGAATTCGATAATCCCTGTGCCGTCATCGTTGAAACGATGATTGCGCGCATCGGGGTCGGCTGGGTCGCGGTTGCGCACGACGCCATGAGGATCGTTAAAGGCCTGCCTGGAATCCGGTCCGATGACGAAATTCGGCAGACCATAGTCCGGCGTGCCCGGCAGATTGTAGCCGGACACCGTGCCGTCGAGGAGAATATTGCTGGCGTTGGTGAAGCGGTCCCAGCCTTCGGCGCACCACAGACGGGATTCGTAACAGTCGCCGATGCCTTCCTTTTTCTCGAATTCACCGCCAATGACCACATGGCCGCGCCCTCCAGCGAAGCCGGAGCCAAAGGTCAGCGCCGCGTGATAGGTTTCGCCATCGCCGCGCGCTGTCTGGCCGTAATCGACCTGGCCGCGGAAACCCTCAAAGTCCGTATCGAGAATGATGTTGACTACGCCGGCGACCGCGTCCGACCCGTAAGCCGCCGAGGCGCCGCCGGTCACTGTTTCGACCCGTTCGATCATTGACGAAGGAATGATGTTGAGATCGACCGCGCCGCCGTCCGAGGTCGGAATGAAGCGGCGGGTGTTGACGAGCGTCAGCGTGCGCGTGCCGTTATAAGGGTTTAGACCGCGCAGGTTCGCATAAAACGCACCGACATTTGCGCCCGCCGTAATCCCCGCCGTCGAATCCGACTGGAACAGGGAAATCTGCGGAATGAGACGCAAAGTCTCCGAGACATTGGTCTGGCCGAGACCCTGAATGAGATCGGCCGACATGACCGTCGCCGGCGTCGGAGAATCAAAGCCGTCTCGCTTGATGCGCGACCCGGTCACGATGATCTGGTCGGACGAAGCGCCCTCATCCTGCCCCACCGCCGGCGCAGAACCGACTGCGAGCATAGCCGCCGATGCGCCGGTGAGCAAAGCGGATTTCGACATGCGGTTAAAAATAGAATTTCGCAATGGAATACCCTCCCTGGCGTTTTTGTTTCGCGCCGCCGCCAGCCCGCTTCGCAGGTCCGGAACGGAGCGTTTTTGCCATGAAGGCAAGCTCGCACAGTTGCGTCATGTCAGCTTGCACCGGAAGGCATATCGGTTTGCGCTTGACGGCACAGGAGAAAGAAGGAATGCGCAGGTGAAAAACAGCCTCGCTTTGCTGCGTCGCAACGTCGACAGCGAAGCAAGCCGGAGCCGAACCGAGCCCTTAATGCGGACGCAGCTGCAATCGTCTGTATTCGGACGGGGCCATACCGTATTTGGCGCGAAACGCGCGGGCGAAATGGGCCGCACTGTTAAAGCCCCAGGAGAAGGCGACTTCTGAAACGGTGAGACTGCGCCACGCCGAATTGGCGATTTGCGAAGCGCATTCTTCCAGACGCCGCCGCAGGATATAAGCGGACGTCGTCTCATTGTCTTCGGCGAATAGGACGCGCAGATAACGCGGCGAGATGCGCATGGCGTCGGCGACCGCGCCCGGCGTCAGATCCGGATCGCTGAGATTGGCTTCGATATATTGTTTCGCCTGCGCTTTCCTGAGGCCGACCACGGTCGAATTGGTCATTTTGTGGCCGAGGCTGATGGAATAGGCCGTGCCGAGAACATCGAGCAAATGCCCGGCGATGCGGTCGCCGAATTCGAGCGGCAACCCCTCTTCCGCCTTGCGCCACAGGCTGTGCGCCATGGCGGAGGCGGTGCTCGTCAGTCCGAGCTCGGCCGGCAGGCGAAGGCCGCAAAGCTGCTCCGGACAAGGCAAATGCGTCTTCAGCATTTTCGGCGAAGCGCGCAGGATCAAAAAACGCGCATTCGGATCAAGTTCGATGCGGTGCGGCGCGGCGTTGTCGCACAGCGTGAAATCACCAGCGTCAAGACGCGTCTCATTCCCGTAATGAGAGAAACGGGCGCCGCCTTCCGCCATCAAAAGAAAAGAAAAAACATGCGCTTTCGATTCACTGATGTGGGCGGCGGTGCGCTCAATGCTGGCGCCGCTGGTGCGCACATCGGCGAAACCAAGAAAACCGAGCGAGGTGACGCGCAGCTCCGCATCGAAAACATCTTCACGCGAAGGCTGGAAGGTCACCTGCGCAAAGCGGCTCGAATAGGTGCTGTTCCAGGAAGCGGCGCGCCGTGCAACCGGATAATCCGCACTCCGATAATACTCCATACATCCCCTCCCAGGAGACCGTTTTTATTGGCCATGCACCCGCTTAAGCAGATGTTTTCTTTTTATTTTATACGCCCTTACGGCGGCCTGCAATGTCGATCCGCATCGCGCGGGCGCGAAAGCCGGACGTTTAGCCGAAATAAAGCTTCAGCGCGGTCTGAGAGATACGCCAGCGCACCATGGGATCAGGCGCCCAGCGGCGGAAACGTTCAAGCGCGTAGTCGAATGTGATGCGATTTTCATAACCAACAAACGGACAGTCGCTTCCCCACAACAATCGCTCCGGTCCTGCATTGGCAAGGAGGGATTGCGCCAGCGCCGATGCGATCTCATCCGCATCCCCTTCCGGATTGGTGCGCCAAGCCGCCGTCCCGAGAAGACGAAACCCGCCCGACAGCTTGACCCAGGTATTGCCGCGCTCGACGGCGGTGAGAATCGCCTGATGCCCGGGACATCGAACGCTGAGCTTAGGATCGGGATGACCGAAATGGTCGATCACGACCTTTACGCCGCTTTCCTCCAGCGCCTCTAACACTGGCGGCAGGAGAGGACCTTCGATCGCCACATGCACATGCCAGTCGAGATCACGCACGCGGCGGAAAAGAAGCTTATATTCTTCGCTCCTAAAATCCGGCAGTTCCGTCATGCGCGCAAGCTGCAGGCGAATGCCGATAATCCCGTCTTCGCGCATACGCTCAAGCGAATATCGGTCTGTCGTCGGCGCGACAATCGCCGTGCCGCGCAGGCGGCGATGCTTGCGGAGTTCGGAAATCATATAATCGTTATAAAAGCCGGAAATGCTGAGGCCGGAAATGATCCCGAAATGGACGCCATATTTGTCAAGCAGCGCAAGATAATCATCGGCGGTGAAGGAATAATTCGTTTTCGTCCAGGCGTTGCTGCTGAGCGGCATGTCCGCCTGGAATATATGGGCGTGACAATCGACCACCGGAGGGATGTTGTCCTGATCGTCGCTCACGGTTTTGCTCTCCGCCCTTTCTGCCGCCATTTCAATGTTCATCGGGCGCCGATCCTGATGATGCGCCCGCGTTTTTCTCGCCCGGGCGCGCCGAGATCGACCAGTCGAGTTTCAATTCCGGCGCACGCCCGCTCACTGGATTGTTGAAATGAAACCCCATGGGCGCGATTGCCGGAAACGGCGCAAAAACAACGCCGCGCAAAGGTCCGTCAGGCGGATATTCAGCGATGCTTTCCGGCGTCGGCGCAAAGCGTTTTGCAGAGCCTTCTTCGACCGCTGCCCAGCCACCGGCATAACTGGCGAGAAAAACGTAATCGAGATCCATCCCGGCGATCTTCCAGACGCCGTCTTCGAGCTTCGCCTGGTTTTCGTAAACGCCGGCAATATAAGATCCGTCGCCGTCGAGCTGGCTGTTGAACTGAAACAAACGCAAACGGATCTGCGCGCTTTTTCCGTCCGGCGCGACCGTAACGTAAGGCTGCGTTTTCTGGTGGATCGCCATGAAATTCGGCCGACGCCCGCGGTCGCCATAACGCGAGAACAGCGATCCCCTCACCCGTTCGCGGCCGTAATAGGCGCCGATATAGGAAAGCTCTTTCCATCCGTCTTCAGCGAAGAGATCCGCCGTATCGTCCCAGCGAAATTCGTCAATGTAATAGCCATAAGCGTCAGAGACATTCTCGGCGCCGTCATAGGCTTTCGCCATGGCGATCTTGCGTTCAATCTCGTCGAGCGCGGCGGGCTTGTCCTCCGCCTCAGGCGCAGGGGCCTTTTCCGGAAACCCTATATGGGGGCTCTCATGTTCCGGATAGTCGGCGCTTGCGAGCGTCGACGCCTCATGCGGCGCATCGACAGGCGGCGCCGTAGGCAACAGATCACGCGCCCAGCCGATATTATAATCGGCGGCGAAGCGCGGATAGATCTTCACCGACTGGATTTTCCAGACACCGTCTTCTTTGACATAAGAATTGTCAAAGACGCCAAAGCCCCACGCGGAGGCGCCGCTATGCCGTCCGGTCATCTGCAATTCAAAACCGCGGATTGTCGCCGTCTCGCCATTTGGCGACAGTGTGACAACGGGATCGAGCTGCAAATGGTCGTTAAGCTCGCCTTCCTTAAGGCCGGGCTCGCCAAGGCCGAAAAACCGTTCGCGAATAGCGTCGCGGCCGCGATAGAGCCCCTCGCCTGCGACTTCATAAGTCGCGTCCTCGGCGAAAAGATCGGCAACGTCCTCCCACATTTTGCGGTCGACATAATAGCCATAGGCGGCCTGGAGATTTTGCACTGCGCTTTCGTCGAGCAAAGCGTCTGCTGTTGCCTCTGCGTTTCTCATCAGCGTGTCGGTTTCGCCCGCGTCAAGCGCCGAGATCTCGACATCCGGCGTCTGCGGCGCCGGCGCCCCCGCCTCATCAGGCGTGTAATGATAAGGCGTCAGCGGCACCACATCGGCGACATTGCGCCAGCCCTTATCATAGGATCCCGCATATTGCGGATAATAATGCAGCGTTTCGATTTTCCAGACGCCGCCTTCCCTGACGTAATCGTTTTCATAGATGCCGCCTTTCCAGGAAGCCCCCTCGCCGTAACGGCCGAGCATGGCGACCTCATGCCAACGCCCTTGCGCAGTTTTTCCGTCGCCGGAAAGCGTCAACACCGGCGAAAGGAAAAGGCGAATATTGAGCCGGTCGGGTAAAAGCCCGTCTTCGCCAGCGCCCATTTCATCGCGAAAATGCGTGTAAAGCGCATCGGCCCCGCTTACTTTTACATCGCCAGACACATATTTTCCGTTTTCAGCGAAAAGCGACGCCATTGCCCGCCAGTCACCCGCTTCGGCATACTGCGCGAAAGCGTGCTGCAGCCTTTTGACGTCGCGAACCGATTGCGCATTGACGGCGTCGGCGCCAATCCGCGCAATCCTGGCGGCCTTTTCTGTACTGAGTGTCTTTTCTCCCGGCGCCAAGGCGTTTTCCCTGCTGCAGCCGGCAAGAAAGAAGACTGTTGCGAACATGACCGCCGCCCCAAAAAACACGCTGCGCAGGGCTGCAATATAGGAAACAGGCAAGCTTCGCATGACCGATTACAGCCCCGCCGGCGCTTCGGAACAAGGCCAGACCGGAGCGACACGATTCTGCGTGGAAGACACGTAAGCGCCGAGCATTTTAAGCCCTGCCGCCATCAAAGCGCGCCAGTTCATATCCGCGGCTCTTCGATGCATCGCGTTCGCTCCCATTGATCCGAACTCTCAAGCCGTTAGGACCTGTGTCGTTCTTTTTTTGATTGCCGCCACCGTTTGAGACTTCCGGCCCATCAGTCAACTGAAATGAGAAGAAGTGCCGGACAGGTAAACTTCCGGCGCCGTGGAGGTCAAACGCCGCATTGCAGCATAAGCAGGACACCGGCGCGGGCATAAATACCGGGCAAGCGAGAGATATGACCGCCGCGCATCAGTACAGCCTGCTGAATATGCGCTGTAGTCTTCGATCCCCGACGCCGCCCGTCTGTGGTCGCGAACCGTCGTTATATCGACTTGATGCGCCCAATTGGCGGTTAATCCCAGATCCACAAACGTTTCGAACGACACATCTCATACGCCTTGCTCCGCCCAGCGGTGAAAGCGAATATAGACCGAGTTCCATTTGCCGTTCAGCAAAACTCTCTCTTATGTAACCGTTTTACTCTCAGCAAACCGTACTCAAATGGGTCGGGTCACCGGTTCGAAACAAATGCCGTCACAGGCGTCTTTGAAAACTGGCATTGACGCCATTTTGTGCGCCGCAAAAAAAATCTATTGACCTCCTATTGAAAATCTGTTTTCCTTTAATCCGCTCAAGGAAGAGCAGTAGTCGGACCAGCGAAGGGCCGACGCCGCAGCAAATTTCATACTTATTGAAAGCGCTGTGGGGCCATCGTCTCTGGCGAAAGAGGCATCTCCAACATCCATTAGGGCGACCTTGGCGCTGCCTTTGCGCGCGTCTTTACGCCCGCCTTTCGTTCAAACAGGAAAGCACGGGGGATCCATTCAGGCATGACCATTCTTCGCAAATCCGGTCTTCGCAATACCCGCCTCGGTAAAGTCGCTTCCTTCCTCGCCGCCGGCGCGCTTTTGGCCGGCTGCGGCGGCGAAACCGAAACGCCCGAAACGACAGTCACGGAAGACGCGGCCGCTGCGCCCAATCTTGAAAACATGCTGGCGCTGGAAAAGGACGAACTGACCTTCGGCTTCATCAAACTCACAGACATGGCCCCGCTGGCCATCGCCTATGAGAAGGGGTATTTCGAGGACGAAGGGCTTTTCGTCACGCTGGAGCCCCAGGCGAACTGGAAAGTGCTGCTCGACCGCGTCATCGACGGCGAGCTTGACGGAGCGCACATGCTGGCGGGCCAGCCGCTCGGCGCCACTATCGGTTTCGGCACCAAGGCCGACATCATCACCGCCTTTTCCATGGACCTTAACGGCAATGGCATCACCGTTTCCAACGAAATCTGGGAACAGATGAAGCCGCACATTCCCATGCGCGAAGACGGCAAGCCGGTTCATCCGATCAAGGCCGATTACCTCAAACCCGTGGTCACGAAATTCAAGAATGAAGGCAAGCCTTTCAAGATGGGCATGGTGTTCCCGGTCTCGACGCATAATTACGAGCTGCGCTACTGGCTCGCCGCGGGCGGCATTCATCCCGGCTATTACGGCGCGGACGACACGTCGGGCCAGATCCAGGCTGACGCGCTGCTCTCCGTCACGCCGCCGCCGCAAATGCCGTCAACGCTCGAAGCCGGCACGATCTACGGCTATTGCGTCGGCGAACCGTGGAACCAGCAAGCGGTGTTCAAAGGCATCGGCGTTCCCGTCATTACCGATTATGAAATCTGGAAAGATAATCCGGAAAAAGTATTCGGCGTTTCAGCCGAATGGGCGGAGGAAAACCCCAACACGCACATCGCCGTCGTCAAGGCGCTGATCCGCGCGGCGATCTGGCTCGATGAAAACGACAACGCCAACCGGCCGGAGGCGGTAGAGATTCTTTCCCGCTCCGATTATGTCGGCGCGGATGCGGAAGTCATCGCAGCCTCGATGACCGGCACGTTCGAATATGAAAAAGGCGACAAACGCGCCGTGCCGGACTTCAACGTCTTCTTCCGCTATTTCGCAACATACCCATATTATTCCGACGCCATCTGGTATCTGACGCAGATGCGCCGCTGGGGACAAATTCCCGAATCGAAACCGGACGGCTGGTATATGGATGTGGCGAAGAAAGTCTATCGACCTGACATTTACATGAAAGCCGCGCAGGCGCTCATCGACGAGGGCAAGGCGCAAAAGCAAGACTTTCCCTTCGGCACGGACGGTTTCAAATCGCCGCAGACGGAATTCATCGACAGCATCGTCTTCGACGGCCGCAAGCCGAACGACTATCTTTCAAAATTTTCTATCGGTCTCAAGGAAGGCGAAAAGGTCACCGAAACCGGTGAAGTGCTGACCCAGTAGGACAAGCTCTGGCGGCGGCGCACGAGCGGCGCCGCCTTGGCTAAACGCAATTTGCAGACTCAATCGTTCACGGAACGCCCGGAGGATCGCAGGATGAGCGCGACCATGTTAAAAGAAGCCAGTGATGAGGAGAGCGGTCCCGCCCCGGCGAACGAAGAGTCTCCAGACGGCGAAAAACAGGCCTCTTCCAAACCACGCAGCGGCGCCGGCGTGATGCTGCAAAAAGCTATGAATGTTTTCGCCGTGCTCGGGCTCGGTTTCATCAATCCGTTCATCCGTCTCGTCATAGGCGATAATCCGAAAACGCAGGCCGCCGAACTCTGGAAGATGCTGGGCGTGCCGCTCCTGGCGATTGGACTGTTTCTCGGCGCATGGTCGCTGGGCGCGTCGCAGGTCGAAACCAGCCTCGGTCAGATTCCGGGGCCCGCCGCCGTGTGGGAGCAGTTCGATGCGCTGATGGAAGATCACAAAACCATGCGTGCAAAAGAGGCGGCGTTTAACCAGCGCGTCGCCGAACGCAACGCCCAATATATCGCGGCGGGCCAACCCGACATGGTCAAGGACCGGGCCTTCACCGGCAAACCGACCTATATCGACCAGATTGTCACTTCACTGAAGACTGTATTCTTCGGCTTCGTCATCGCAACGCTGATCGCCGTGCCGCTCGGGATTTTCTGCGGCCTGAGCCCGACCGTCAACGCCGCATTCAACCCGCTGATCCAGATCTTCAAACCGGTCTCGCCGCTGGCCTGGCTGCCTATCGTCACCATGCTCGTTTCCGCCCTCTATGTGAATACAACGGAAGCGATGCCAAAATCCTTTCTGATTTCCGCGATCACGGTGACCTTGTGTTCGTTGTGGCCAACACTGATCAACACGGCGCTTGGCGTCTCGTCCATCGACAAGGATCTCTTGAACGTCTCGAAAGTGCTGCAGCTCAAACCCGCCGACAAAATTTTCAAACTTGTCATCCCTTCGTCCCTGCCCCTGATCTTCACCGGCCTTCGCCTCTCGCTCGGCGTCGGCTGGATGGTGCTGATCGCGGCTGAAATGCTGGCGCAAAATCCCGGGCTCGGGAAATTCGTCTGGGACGAGTTCCAGAACGGGTCTTCCACGTCCTTGGCGCGGATCATGGTCGCCGTCCTGACCATCGGCGTCATCGGCTTCCTGCTCGACCGCATCATGTACGCGCTGCAGGCGATGTTCACCTTCTCGGACAAAAGATAGGCGGGCCCCATCATGCCGATTTTCAGCCTCAATAATGTCTCGAAGTCCTATGGCGGCGAAGCCGTTCTCAGCGACATCAATCTCGATGTCGAGGAAAATGAGTTCGTCGCGATTGTCGGCTTTTCCGGGAGCGGCAAGACGACGCTGATCTCGCTTATCGCCGGTCTCATCGGGGCGGATGAAGGAGAGATCGTCTTTGACGGCGCGCCGGCGCGCGGCGCGGCGCCCGAGCGCGGCGTCGTCTTCCAGAATTATTCGCTGATGCCGTGGCTGTCGGTCGCCGGCAATGTGCGCCTCGCCGTCGACGCTATTTTTCCGAAAATGCCGGCGAAAGAAAAAGCCGCCCGCGTCGCACATTATGTCGACATGGTGGGCCTTTCCCAGGCAAAAGACCGGCGTCCGGCGGAGCTTTCCGGCGGCATGCGCCAGCGCGTAAATGTCGCAAGAGCCCTCGCAATCCAGCCGAAACTGTTGCTGTTGGACGAACCTTTAAGCGCGCTCGACGCCCTGACCCGCGCCAATTTGCAGGACGAGATCGAACGCATCTGGGAGAACGAGCGCAAAACCGTCATTCTCATTACCAATGACGTGGACGAAGCCTTGCTTCTCGCCGACCGGATCATTCCCCTTACGCCCGGTCCGAATGCGACACTAGGGCCGGCCTTCAATATCAGGCTCGACCGGCCGCGCGACCGCAAGGCGGTCAATCATGACCCTGAATTCATCCGTCTTCGCGCCGCCATCACCGACTATCTTATGAAAATCGGTATGGAGCGCCCGGGAAATAACGCGGAGTTGGAGCTGCCGGACGTGGCGCCGCTGACCGCTACGCAAGGCGGGCTGAAAAACGGTCTGAAAGAAGCCAAGGCCCGGAGGAAACGCGATGGCGGCAAGGTGATCGATCTCGCCGCGTCGAAACCCTTGCAGGACCCCGACCTGCCCGATCCGGTCAAGGAAGCTGGCAAACCGCATACGCAAAACCTCAACAAATATGTCGAGTTCTTCAAAGTCACGAAAGCCTATCCGACGCCGAAGGGTCCGTTGACGGTCGTCGACGATTTCACGCTCGATTTGCACAAAGGCGAGTTTATTTCGCTGATCGGCCATTCCGGTTGCGGCAAGTCGACGGTCCTGTCCATGGCCGCAGGTCTCAATCCCATCACCGAAGGCGGGATCGTTCTCGACGGAAAAGAAATCAGCGGCGCCGGACCCGATCGCGGCGTTGTCTTCCAGTCGCCGAGCCTTTTCCCATGGCTGACTGCTTACGAGAATATCGCGCTCGGCGTGGAGCGAGTTTATCCGCACATCTCCAAAATCGAACGCCACAATATCATCGAATATTATCTCGGGCGCGTCGGGCTCGCCGGCGCCATGCACAAGCGCGCCAGCGACCTTTCAAACGGCATGCAGCAGCGCGTCGGCATCGCCCGCGCCTTCGCGCTGTCGCCAAAACTTCTCCTCCTGGACGAACCCTTCGGCATGCTCGATTCCCTGACGCGCTGGGAGCTTCAGGAAGTTCTGATGGATGTCTGGAAGCGCACCCAGGTCACGGCGATCTGCGTCACCCACGATGTGGACGAGGCGATTCTCGTCGCCGACCGCATCATCATGATGACCAATGGCCCACACGCCCGCGTCGGCAAAATCATGGAAGTGGGTCTGCCCCGGCCGCGCTCGCGCAAGGCGCTGCTTGAGCATCCGGATTATTACAAATACCGCGAACAGCTTCTAACGTTTCTCGAAGAATACGAAACGCACGACAAAAGCGCCGCATAAAAGGCGGCGCTTGCAAGGGTCAACGGCGACCCTCCTTCCTCCGCGCAGCAGCGGAATCCTTAAGTCGGGCCCGGTGGCCCAGCGGATTTCAACTTATTGAGGGGACTCGCCGTGTCCAAACTTACAGGTCTTTTAAAAGATGTGTCCATCGCCGTTTTGTCGGCAACGGTCTTATTCGGCATAGCCGGTGCGGAAGAAGCGCCGGCGCCGGGAGCATCCGCACTCGACAAAGCCATCTCCGCATCGAAAATTCTGTTCAATACGCGCCTGCGTTTTGAAAACGTCTCTCAGGACGGGTTCGCCGATAACGCCGATGCGCTCACCTATCGCCTGCGCGCCGGGTTTGAGACCGGCAAGCTGTGGGACACCTCCCTGCTTGTCGAATTCGAACATGTAGACGACCTCATCGGCGATTATAACAGCACGATCAACGGCAATACGGCGTTTCCAGTCGTCGCCGACCCGAAAGCGACGGAATTGAACCGCTTCCAAGTGACCAACACGTCCCTGCCGGACACGAAAGTCACGCTCGGCCGCCAGCGCATTAAACTCGATAACGACCGTTTCGTCGGCAATGTCGGCTGGCGCCAGAACGAACAGACGTTCGATGCGGTGCGGCTCGAAAACACGAGCCTCAAAGGCCTGAAACTCGACGTCACTTATGTGGATCAGGTCAACCGCATTTTCGGCGACGATTCGTCCATGGGCCGCTGGGAAAGCGACAGCTGGCTCGTCAACGGCAAATACAGCCTGCCCGTCGATGGCGCGAAGATCGCAATCGGCGGTTTCGCCTACCTTCTCGACATAGAAAGCGCGCCCGGCGTCTCCTCGCAAACCTATGGCGTCAACGCCTCGTTCAGCAAAGGCCCCTTCACCTTGAAAGGAACCTATGCGGCGCAAAGCGACTACGCCGCGCAGCCGCTCGCCTATGACGCCGACTATTACACGGTCGAAGGCGGCTACACACAAAAAGGCTTCAGCCTCAAAGCCGGCTATGAAGTCCTGACCGGCGACGGCGCCATTGGGTTTTCAACGCCGCTGGCGACCCTGCACGCCTTTAACGGCTGGGCGGATGTATTTTTGGGAACGCCCGCCGACGGCCTTGAAGATATTTACGTCACCGCCGGTTATACAACCAAAACCGCGGCGCCGTTTTCGCTCCTGAAAATCGCCGCCGTCTATCACGACTTTTCCGCCGAAAACACCGGCGCCGATTACGGCTCTGAATTCGGCCTTGTCGGCGTCGCCAAGCTCGACCGCTTCGCGCTGCTCGCCAAATTCGCAAGCTACGACTCGGACGGATTCGCCAGCGACCGCGACAAGTTCTGGCTTCAACTGGACTTCGGTTTTTAGCCCACCAATGCAGATGAAGAGGAAACGCCCATGAAAAAAAGACTGGTCATCATCGGCAATGGCATGGCCCCCGGCCGCGTGCTCGACGAATTGTTCGAGCACGCGCCGGACCTTTATGACGTGACAATCTTCAACGCCGAACCGCGCGTCAACTATGACCGCATCATGCTGTCGCCCGTGCTTTCGGGCGAAAAAAAATACGAGGAAATCATCATCCACGGCGACGCCTGGTATGTGGATCACGGGGTTGAACTTCTTAAAGGCGAAAAGGTCGTCAATATCGACCGCGATGCCAAAACGGTTACGTCGGAAAACGGCGTCACCGCCGAATACGATAAGCTGATCGTCGCCACCGGCTCCCTGCCGATCGTCATTCCCGTGCCGGGTCACGACCTGCCCGGCGTTCTCACCTATCGCGACCTCGATGACGTCACGGCCATGCTGCTGGCGGCGAAGTCCGGCGGCAAGGCGGTTGTCATCGGCGGCGGCCTGTTGGGTCTCGAAGCGGCGGCGGGTCTTAAAGAACGCGGCATGGACGTCACCGTCCTGCATCTCATGCCGACGCTGATGGAGCGCCAGCTCGATGCGGCGGCGGGTCATCTTTTGCAGTCTACGCTCGAAGCGCGCGGCATCGACATCAAAACTGGCGCCAACACGGCGGAAATCCTGCCGCAGCCGAACAACAAAGGCGTGCGCGCCGTGCGGCTCGAGGATGGCACGGAGATTGACGCCGATCTTGTCGTCATGGCCGTCGGCATTCGCCCGAACGCACAGCTTGCGAAAGATGCAGGTCTTAAAACCAATCGCGGCATTCTGGTCGATCCGCAAATGCGGACATCGGATCCGGATATTTACGCCGTTGGGGAATGCGTTGAATTCGACGGCAAAGTCTACGGTCTTGTTGCGCCGCTCTATCAGATGGCGGGCGTCACCGCCAGGGAGTTGATGGGCGACGCCAATGACGGATTTAGCGACTCGGCGCTGGCGACGAAGCTGAAGGTCACGGGCGTCGACCTTTATTCCGCCGGCGATTTCGCCGACGGCGAAACCCGCGAGGAAATCGTCCTGCGCGACGCGGCGAACGGAGTCTATAAACGCCTCGTTCTTGAAGATGATAAAATCGTCGGCGTCGTTCTTTACGGCGATACCGCCGATGGCGGCTGGTTCTTCCAGCAGATCAAAGACGGAACCGATATTTCCGGCATGCGGGACACGTTGATCTTCGGACCAGCATACGCTGGGGGCGAGGCGCTGGACCCTATGGCGGCCGTTGCAGCATTGCCCGATGACGCGGAAATCTGCGGCTGCAACGGCGTATGCAAGGGCAAGATCGTCGGCGCTATCAGCGAAAAAGGACTGAGCTCGCTCGACGATGTGCGCGCGCACACAAAGGCGTCGGCGTCATGCGGGACCTGCACCGGTCTCGTGGAGCAATTAATGAGCCTGACCCTTGGCGAGGCGTTCGATCCGGATGCTGTCAGTCCCATGTGCGGCTGTACGGATCTCTCGCATGACGACGTGCGCCGGCTGATCAAGGCGAAGGAGCTCAAAACTATACCCGCCGTCATGCAGACGCTGGAATGGAAAAGCTCCTGCGGCTGCGCAAAATGCCGCCCCGCCCTCAACTATTACCTCGTCTGCGACTGGCCGGACGAATATGCCGACGATTACCAGTCGCGCTTTATCAATGAGCGCGCCCACGCCAATATCCAGAAAGACGGCACCTATTCGGTCGTACCGCGCATGTGGGGCGGCCAGACCTCTTCGAGCGAGCTGCGCGCCATCGCCGATGTCGTTGACAAGTTCAACATTCCCACGGTGAAAGTGACAGGCGGACAGCGCATCGACATGCTCGGCATTAAAAAGGAAGACTTGCCCGCCGTCTGGGCCGATCTCGGTAAGGCCGGCTTCGTTTCCGGCCACGCCTACGCCAAGGGCCTGCGCACCGTTAAGACCTGCGTTGGCACGGACTGGTGCCGCTTCGGCACGCAGGACTCGACCGGTCTTGGCGTCAGGATCGAAAAATTCATGTGGGGCTCCTGGACGCCCGCCAAGGTGAAGATGGCCGTCTCAGGCTGTCCGCGCAATTGCGCCGAAGCGACCTGCAAGGATGTAGGCGTCATCTGCGTCGACAGCGGTTACGAGATACATTTCGCCGGGGCCGCAGGTCTCGACATCAAGGGAACGGAAGTGCTCGGCCTCGTTAAAACCGAGACGCAAGCCCTCGAACATATCGTCGCCCTCGTCCAGATGTATCGCGAGCAAGGCCACTATCTTGAACGGATTTACAAATGGGCGAAGCGCATTGGCTATGACGAAGTGCGTCGCCAGATCATGGATGACGCCGAGAAGCGCAGAGCCTATTTCGACCGCTTCGTCTTCTCCCAGAAATTCGCCCAGGTCGATCCGTGGTCGGAGCGCGTCTCCGGCAAGGACAAGCATGAATTCAAGCCCATGGCGACGCTCTCCCTGCAGGCGGCGGAATGAACCAGGAGGCGGATCACATGAATGCAATGACCGGAAACTGGATCAGTCTCGGCGCCTTGGACGATATCCCTTTACGCGGCGCGCGGCGGGTCGTCAGGGGCGATCTGGCGATTGCTGTCTTCCGCACGGGCGATGATTCCGTGCGCGCCATCGAAGACACATGCCCGCACCGGAAAGGTCCCTTAAGTCAGGGCATCGTGCACGGCGACTGCGTCACCTGCCCTTTGCACAACTGGGTCATCTCGCTTGAAACTGGCGTGGCCCAAGGCGCCGATGAAGGGTCTGTTCGCACTTTTCGCGTGCGTGTCGGGAAGTCAGCGGAGGTTTTGCTCTGCGCCGACGACCTTGACGCCGATGTCAAATGTCGCGCGTAACCCCGTGGCGCTAGATGCGACATATGCTGCGACGCCTGGCGACGTCACCCGCACGACCTGTCCTTATTGCGGCGTCGGCTGCGGGGTTCTTGTAAAAAAGACCGCCGATGCAGTCAGCGTCGAGGGCGACCCGGATCATCCGGCGAATTTCGGCAGGCTGTGCTCCAAGGGTCTGGCGCTGGTCGACACTCTTGGGCGCGACAATCGGTTGCTTTATCCGTTGATCAAAGACGAGCGAGTATCCTGGGACCGCGCAACGGACGTCATCGCCGACAAGTTTCGCTCGATTATCGCGGAGCACGGACCTGACGCTGTCGCTTTCTATGTCTCGGGCCAAATTCTGACGGAAGATTATTACGTCGCCAACAAGCTGATGAAGGGTTTTATCGGCTCGGCCAATATCGACACCAATTCCCGCTTGTGCATGGCCTCCTCCGTTACCGGCCACAAGCGCGCCTTCGGCGCCGACAGTGTTCCGGGCTGTTACGAAGACCTGGAGCTTGCAGACCTTATCGTGCTGACGGGATCGAACCTCGCCTGGTGCCACCCGGTGCTCTACCAGCGCATTCTGGCGGCGAAGGAAAAACGCCCCGGCCTCAAGATCGTCGTGATCGATCCGAGAAAGACGGCGACTTGCGAATTCGCCGATCTGCATCTCGCCATCGCGCCAGACAGCGACGTCGCGCTCTTTCAGGGGCTTTTAAACTATCTCGACAAGCGCGGCGGCAGGAATGACATATTCATCCGTAATCACACGAATGGCGCCGATACGGCGCTGAACGCCGCCAAGACGCACACTCTCGGGTGCGTTGCAGACGAAACCGAGCTGCATGAAGGCGACATTATCGCGTTCTATGAATTGTTTTTATCGACTCGAAAGACCGTCACGGTCTACTCGCAAGGGGTCAATCAGGCGGCTGACGGCTCTGACCGGGTCAACGCGATCATCAATTGCCATCTGCTGACCGGACGCATTGGCGAGCCCGGCATGGGGCCGTTTTCCGTCACCGGTCAGCCGAACGCCATGGGCGGGCGCGAAGTCGGCGGCCTCGCCAATCAGCTTGCCTCCCATATGGAGCTCGGCGATCCTGTCCATCGCGACCTTGTGCAACGCTTCTGGACCGCGCCGCGCATGGCGGAAAAGCCGGGCCTCAAAGCGGTCGACCTCTTCGAGGCGATACACGCCGGAAAAGTAAAAGCGGTCTGGATCATGGCGACCAACCCGGTCGCGAGCATGCCGAACGCCGATCGCGTGCGCGAGGCGCTGAAGAAATGCGAGCTTGTCGTTGTCTCCGACGTCAACGCCAATACGGACACCGCCGCCTGCGCGGATATCCTCCTGCCCTCTGCAAGCTGGGGAGAAAAAAACGGCACGGTGACGAATTCGGAGCGGCGCATCTCGCGCCAGCGCCGGTTTTTAAAAGCGCCTGGCGAAGCGCGTGACGATTGGCGTCAATTCTGCGACGTGGCGGTGAAAATGGGCTGGGGCGAAGCTTTTTCCTATGAAGCGGCCGCTGACATCTTCCGCGAATACGCCTCGCTTTGCGCATTTGAAAATGACGGCGCGCGCGACCTCAACCTCAGCGCGTTGAAAGACATCGACGCGCAGGGCTATGACGCCCTGGCGCCGGTGCAGTGGCCCGTTTCTGAAAATATTGTGAAAGGCAAGGCGCGCCTCTTTGCGGACGGCCGTTTCTTCACGCAGAACGGCAAGGCGAGTTTTATTGTCCCCGCCGCCTCGCCTGATAAGCAGACGACGCCGGATTTTCCCTTCGTTCTCAATACGGGGCGTATTCGCGATCACTGGCATACGATGACCCGTACGGGCCGCAGCGCGCGCCTCAGCCAGCATTTCGCCGAACCCTTTATCGAAATCTCGCCGCGCGACGCCGAACGCCTGCGCATCAAGGACGCCGATATTGTGCGCGTCTCATCCCTATACGGCCTGGCGCTCACTCGCGCGCTGGTGACCGATCGCCAGCGCGACGGATCGGTTTTCGCGCCCATGCACTGGACGGAGGAATTTTCCAGCAAGGGCCGGATCGATGCGCTTGTGGCCGCCGTCACCGATCCCCTGTCGGGCCAGCCGGCGTTAAAGTCAGGCGCGGCGCGCATTGAACGCTTCGATGCGGCCTGGCATGGCTTCGGCGTTCTGGCGACGCGCGACTTCTCCGGCGCCGTCATGCCGGCCGGCGCTGACTATTGGGCGAAAGCACGCATCGAAGGCGGGCTCAGGGCGGAACTTGCAAGCGCCATGGACTATAAAAACATCCGCTTTGCAGCCGACGCCTTCTTCGAACCGGTTCTTGAACGCCATGCAACCGAGGCGCAGGTCATTCAATATTGCGACCGGCGGCGCGGCGTCCATCGCTTCGCCGTGTTTATCGGCGACCGCCTCAAAGGCGCGTTCTTTATGGCGAAAACGCCGGTCGAGATCTCGCGAAGCTGGGCCTGCGAACTGTTGGGCCGGTCATTTGCACCACAGGAACGGGTCGCGGTTCTGGCGGGGCGGCCCGGCGATGATGCGCCTGACCGCGGCGCCATCGTCTGCACCTGCATGAATGTCGGCGCCAATGAAATCGCCGGCGCCGTCGCCAAGGGATGCACGTCCCTCGCCAAGATCGGCGCCGCCACCGGCGCCGGAACCAATTGCGGCTCGTGCCGCGGAGAGATCAAACGCTTATTGCCGGAGACAGCCGATGCGCAAACCTGAACTGATGGAGCGTCCGCGCATGACCGCCCTGCCGGTTTTGCCGGTGTTCTTCAAACTCGAGGGACGGCGGGTTCTACTCGCCGGCGACAATGAAACCGCCGTATGGAAAGCGGAGCTCCTCGCCGCCGCCGGCGCGATCGTGCGCATCGCCGCCCCTTCGCCTTGTCAGGAGATGCGCGAGTTTATCCAAAGCGCGCCCGAACAGTGCGAATTGTCGCCGAGACCATGGCGCGAGGCCGACTTTAAACACGCCGCCCTCGCTGTCGGCGCCTTCGAAGATGACGCGCAAGCGGCGCGCTTCGCCGCCGCCGCGCGAGACCGAAACATTCCCGTCAATGTCGTCGACAGGCCGGATTTCTGCGACTTTCAGTTCGGCTCCATCGTCAACCGCACGCCGGCGGTCGTGGCGATTTCCACCGACGGCGCCGCCCCGGCGCTCGGCCAAGCCATTCGCAGACGCATCGAAGCCCTATTGCCGCAAAGCATCGCCGATTGGGCGCAGGCCGCGAAAAATCTGCGTCCTAAGCTTTCCAGGCTTTTGCCCGATACGAAGATGCGCAAAGACTTCTGGCGCCGCTTCGCGGAAACGGCTTTCGCTACGCCGGCCTCGCAAATCGACGAATGCGTTCAAAAGCTCCTTGTCTGGAAGAAAACCTCCGCCGGCAAGGTGACGCTTGTGGGCGCCGGGCCCGGCGATGTAGAATATCTGACGCTGAAAGCCGTGCGTGCGCTTCAGTCCGCAGACATCATTCTTTTCGACGACCTCGTTTCCGATGAAGTACTCGACCTCGCGCGGCGCGAATCCAAGCGCATGCTTGTGGGCAAACGCGGCGGCCGCGCTTCCTGCAGACAGGACGACATCAACCAAACCATGCTGCGCCTTGCGCGTCAGGGCAAAAATGTCGTGCGGTTAAAATCCGGCGATCCGATGATTTTCGGCCGCGCCGGCGAGGAGATAGACATGCTGGAGGCCACGGGCGTCGAAGTCGACATCGCGCCGGGCGTCACCGCCGCCCTCGCCGCCGCGGCGCGCCTTAAAACCTCCCTCACCCATCGCGACTGCGCGCAAGGCGTCAAATTCATCACGGCGCACAGCAAAAACGGCGCATTGCCCGACATCGACTGGCGCGCCGCCGCCGATCCCGACATCACGCTCATGGTCTATATGGGCGCCCGGAAAGCGCCGGACTTCGCCGCGCGGCTCATGGCCGAAGGGCTCGATCCGGCGACCCCGGCGATCATCGCAGCGGCGGTCAGCCGCCCGGAAGAGCGCCTCAACGCCCTGACGCTGGCCGAGCTCACAACGGCGGCTATCGATCCGGGCCACCCTATCCTGATCGGCGTCGGACGGGTTTTCCGGAAGGCGGCTTCTCGCATGCGCGAACAAAACCTCCCTCCTGAGTTAACCAGAATCTCCTATTTTCATTAGGGTTTCTCCGCTGGATGTTGCATCACAGCAATGTTATATTTTGCAGCGCAACATAGATTGCGGGGAACTGGGCAGACATGGCGGACACGCCCATTATCGTCCTTCTGGTGGACAGCAATCCCGAGCGGGCGAAGATCGTCGAGCAGGGATTGCATGGGGCCGCCGTGGTCAAACAGGCGCCGTCCCTCCACGGGGTCGAACTCCTGGGCGTCATCGAAAGGCTGCAGCCAGACGCGATCATTATCGATTGCGAATCGCCCGACCGGGACACCATCGAAAATCTTCAGCTTGTGGCGCGCAAGAATCCCAAGCCGATTGTCATGTTCGTTGAAAACGGCGACGGCGCCCTCGCCAAGGAAGCGGTGCGCGCCGGCGTCAGCGCCTATATCGTCGACGGGCTTTCCGAAAAGCGGGTGCTGCCTGTCGTCGAAATCGCCATCGAACGCTTCCGGATGTTCGACGCACTCTGGCGCGATCTCGAAAAATCGAAACGCGATCTCGAAGCGCGCAAGGCGATCGAGCGAGCGAAGGGGCTTTTGATGCAAAAGCGCCAGCTTTCCGAAAACGACGCCTACGCCGCGATGCGCACCATGGCGATGAAACAGAAAATCTCGATCAAGGACGTGGCGGACAATATTCTTTCCGTCGCAAGCTTGTTCGACGAATAGGCGGCGCGCCATGAGGCTTGAAAAAAATCAACTTCTCATCGGGTTCGTGCCGCTTATCGACTCTGCGCCGCTCGTCGCCGCCAAAGAAAAGGGGTTTTTCGAAAAGCACGGACTTAACGTCGAACTCGAAAGGCACCAATCGTGGTCGCAGATCCGCGACAAGCTTGCCGCCGGCGCACTCGATGCGGCGCATATGCTCGCGCCCATGGCGCCGGCGAGCTGGCTCGACAACGCTTATGGCGGCGAGCGGTTTGTCACAGGGCTTTCGCTTAATCTCAACGGCAACGCGATTACGGTTTCGGAAGAGCTTTACCGGCAGATGGTAGAGGCCGACCCGGAAGCCATGTTCGAACGGCCCACTTCCGCACGAGCCTTGAAAAAAGTCATCGCAAACCGGCTGAAAGCGGGACAGGAGACGATCAATATCGGAACGGTTTTTCCTTTCTCCTCGCATAATTACGCCGTGCGCTACTGGCTGGGCGCGGAAGGTTTAAACCCCGACCGCGACGTGCGCATGGTTGTCGCGCCGCCGCCTTACATGGTGGAGCATCTGAAAGAAGGAAAGATCGACGCATTCTGCGTCGGCGAACCCTGGAACACACTGGCGGAATGCGACAGCGTCGGCCGCGCCATCGTTCGTTCAGCAGAGATCTGGCGCCACATGCCGGAAAAAGTTCTGGGCGTCAGGCAAGAATGGGCCGATGAATTTCCTGAAACTCATGTTGCGCTTGTTGCAAGCGTGCTTGAAGCGGCGGCCTGGCTCGACAAACGGCGAAACCGTCTGGAAATCGCGGAGATCCTCTCCCGCAACGATTATATCGGCTTGCAAACGAAAGCATTGCTGCCGTCGCTGGCCGGAATCGGCGCGCTGGCGAACCGCAAGAGCATTATCGAAGCGAGCGATTATCTCATCTTTCACCGTTACGCCGCTAATTTTCCCTGGCGCTCCCATGCACTCTGGTTCCTGACCCAGATGGCGCGCTGGGGCCAGATCGTCAGTCCTGTCGATCTTCACGAAATCGCGCAGGGCGCTTACCTGCCTGAGATTTACCGCGCCGCTGCCGGCAGGCTCGGCGTCGCCTATCCGACAATCGACGAAAAACCCGAAGGCGCCGAGGAGCATGCCTGGATGCTGTCCGAGGCCACGACGCCGATCGCCATGCCGTCAAGCAGGTTTGTCGACGGTTTTAGCTTCAATCCTGATGCTGTGATCTCTTATTTGGAGGGTTTCAAGCGTCACAATCTTCGTATTTCTTTGAGAGAAATTGCAGATTTGCATTCCTAAGAAATCGTTTTCCGTGAATTTTCAACGCGCCCCGCCACTGACCATCAAAACAGACTCGAAAATGACCATGCAACCGCCTCCCACCATATCCATCCAATCAGAGACGCCAGTTCATTCGCCATATTCAGTCCTTTTTCGTCGCATTCCCGGCGCCGGCGGATCAACCGGGGGCCCGGCGAAACATTGGACCGCTTCCATCCAGGCGGTCGCATTCGGTCCAGTAATGGCTAATCGCGTGTCTTTGACATTGCGAACCTGCGTTACGACTTGGCAGAATTCAACGGCGTCGCCTTCAATACGCTCATCCTCCTGATCGTCGCCATATGTCCAGATATCGCCGGAAGGCGCTGTTAAAATAATGGTTGGGCGCGGCTCAAGCGCGGCACGCCCCCGAGTAGCGAATGTCCAGCCATAGGTGTTCACGCCAAGAATAACGATGTTTTGAATCGCGTCGGTGTTTTGACGATCGAGACCAAGCTCGTCATAGATCGCCTGACCATGCGCCCATGTCACCATCTGACGGGCAGTGATGGAAGATCGCGCGCTCATGCCAGGCCCCGCCTACATAACACGATGAGACGGGTCCGCGGCCCTATAGGCGTCAGCCAACTTTCGGTGAAACCCAGCCCATCTGTCGAACAACGCTTTGCCGGAAAGACTTTTGAGATAGGACCTTTCAAATTCCGGCAGACGCAACGCTGTGACGAATGGCGTCGCTTCTTTTAAAAACTCCGCAATTGCGGCTTCGTCGGTCAGGGCGAAATAAGCAGCGAGGTTCCAGACATGCAAATGCCGCAGGATCTCGTTGATGCTCCAGCCCTTGAAGGCGGTTTTGCGGTCAAAGGCGCCTTCATCAAGCGACGAGAGAAGACTCTCCAACCGGCCGGCTTCGCTCTTAAAGTCCTCGGCTTGCTTCATACGCTTATTGTTTGGACCATTGGCGAAACTGGCGGGCGCCACCTATCGGCTGCGCGGGCTTTTGCCGCGCAAACGTTAAAAAAACTACGGCTCAATCCCGACGGCGTCTTCCGGCGCCGCGTCCCCCGCTTTCACTGCAAGGGGTCTCACATCGTCAATGAGGCGATAGATAAACTTGCCGGGCTGTTCCATATGCATCATATGCGCTGAATGCTCGAACCAAATGATTTCTTTGGCCGGCGCCTGCAAATTCTCGAACCACGCGGATGAGATTTCCGACGGCGTTGCATAATCATGGCGTCCGGCGAACAGGAACACCGGCGTATTGAGTGTCATCAGGTCCCGATAATCGACGCCGCCCAATTGCGGCAGCAATTGCATGACGACGCTCACAATTTGCGCGTCGGCGGCGAGATCCGCATCTGAATAATCCGGGGACAAGGAGCGCAGATTGTTTTCATAATCGAGATTTAGGCGCCCCCAACTCATGCCGCCATAGGTTGAGACCCATTTTCTCTGGACCATAACCTTCTCGACCGGAATGCTTCTGTCTTCTTCCGGATAGGGGGCGATCGCTTCAAGCTCTTTCATGGCGGTCTCATCGCCGCGCCAGCGCGCCTCCTCCAGCGCGAAGCGGTAGCCGACGGCTTCATTTTCGAGAGAGGAGACAACCTGCCCCATCCCGATGTAAGCGTGCAGCCATTGGGGGTGACGTTTCGCGAGCTCTAGCCCGAGAATCGATCCCCAGGAATGGCCGAGCACGAATATCTTGTCTTTCTCATATGTCTTTCGAAGATATGATGCGACTTCCTCACTGTCCTTAATCATGCGCTCAACGGTGATGGTCGGAAGGACTTCCGCCTGATCGTTTGAAACGGCGGTCTTTCCGCTTCCGCGCTGATCCCATTGAACGACCGTGAAATAGTCTTCAAGCGGCGCCTGGTAAAACCAGCGCACCGGCATTTCCGTCGTTCCCGGTCCGCCATGAATAAAAAGCAGGATGGGATTTCTCCGGTCGCGGCCGCGCACGGAAATCCATTGTTTGATCCCGCCAATCTCGATTTCTTTCAGGTCGTTTATGCCGCGCGGCGTTTGAATGTCTTGTGCCTCGCGAATAATGTCCTGAACGCTCTCACAAGTGAAGGGCGCGGCTCCAACGGCGTCTTCTTGCGCGCACGCCGAAACGAACGGCGCCGACAAAAAGAATACGAAAATCAGCGCAGCTTTTATTCGCATAGAGACAATCCGCCCGGCTGGTTAAAACGAAGCATTGTCGCTATCATAAACGTCAAACGCAATGCTCAAAATAGAGAGCGCCACTCGGAAGGAAGAGCGGCGTCCCCATCAAGACTTTTTTACAGGATCAGAATTCACGCCCGATAGTGACACCAACGGTGCGCGGCCGGTTAATTGTCGTCCGCTCCAGGGTCAGAGGCGCGCCGCCGCGCAGTCCAAAGACTGTCGTTCTGTCGAGCTCGGTCCGCTCGTCGGTGAGATTGTCGACAAAAATTGCAACTGAATAAGGCCCGTGTTCAAGCCCGGCGCGCAAGCCCAGCAACACATAGCTCTCAAGATCGCTGGAAGCCGGACCGAGAGAGCTTTGCCGCCCGCCGACATATTGCAGGTCGCCGCGAAGATAAGCGTTGCCGTTCCCGAAGACGGGCGCGCTCAGTTCGAAATTCATCGCCGAACTCCATTTCGGCGTGACCGGGACGCGTTGTCCGGGAAGCGCAAAAGCGGCGATAGAAGCCGGCACATCATCGAGAGACGCATCCGTGTAGGTGACCTGACCGCCAAGGGTAAGGTGTTCATTGGCGATAAAGCTCGTTTCAAGCTCCGCGCCTTTGCTGGTTGCGTCTCCGGCGTTCAGGAATCCGTCAAAACCGTCGCCGCGGCTGACATTGAGCTGAATGTCTTTCCAGTCGATGTAAAATATCGCTGCGGCGACCGTCAGCGCGTCGTCAAACGCCCGAAACTTGGTTCCGACTTCATAATTCCAAAGACTGTCAGACCCATAGGTTGGCCCGACATCGATGGTGCAGCCGGCGAGCGGATCGCAGGGCGGAAGACCTGGATTGACGCCGCCGATCCGGTAGCCTTGAGCGGCCTGAAAATAAACCAGCGCATCATCGGCCAATTCATACGACACGTTGACTTTGGGCGTTGTAGATTGTTCGCTAACGTCTCCAGACACCGCCGCCTGAAATAACAGACCGTCATTCACCGTAACATTGGCCCGATCAATGTCAGACACGCGCACGCCCGCTGTGATGTTTAGCCGGTCCGTCAAATCGTAACCGAGCTCAATGAAGCCTGCGAGTTGTTCAATATCGGATGCGCGATGGAGATAAAAAAGATTCGCAGCCGGATCCGATGACGCCGGGACGCCAAGCGGATTTATAATCTGAAGAAAGTCGTCGCTGCGATCCAGGTAGAATCCGCCGATTAGCCAACTAAACGGGCCATCGCCGCTAGAAGCCAACCGAACTTCTTGGGAAATTGTTTCCCCTTCGTATAAGAGCGGCGACACGACGCGAGCAATGCCGAGGGCCTCCGTAAAGTAATCAATGTCATTCTGAAAAAATCGACTACGATCAAAATACGACGTGGCGGAAGTCAGTGTCGCAAATCCAAAATCATAATTAATTTTCAGATTTGCAATCTTAACTTCATCTTCAAAGGGCTGGTCAGAACTTTGTTGGATAACGAGAGCGGGAAATTCATCGGTTACCTGCTCATAAGCGCCGAATTTGCTTTTCTGGTAAATACCGGTGAGAACAATATCGATCTGTTCCGTAGGCTGAACGTGGAAAGCGGCGCGGCCGCCATATGATTTTTCATCGTTGATATTATCTTCAGCGCTTGAGCCGAGGCCGGAATAGCCATCGTCTAAAAAACCGCTGTTTTTAACGCCGAAACCGACAACTCTCAGAGCCGCCTTGTCGGAAAACGGCAGGTTAAGCCAACCGCTCACTTCACCGTTGCCGCCGCCTTTTTCGGTTCCCGAACCCGTGAGCTGTATTGCGCCCGAAACATCGTCAAATTCCGGCATGCGCGGCATGACCCGAAGCGTGCCGCCTAACGAACCGCTGCCGTAAACCGTCCCTTGCGGTCCGCGCAGCACCTCGATCCGGTCGATGTCGAAGAGTTTAAGATCAGGCTGCGACGCCGCTTCAGAGATCGGGACTTCATCAAAATAAACGCCGACGGTCGCTTCAGCGCCCTGGCCAATGTCCGCCCCCGTGGTCACGCCGCGAATAAAGACCTGCGAGCGGCCCGCGCCTGCGTCAATAAAGGAAACGCCGGCCAAGGTGCGTGCATAATCAGAGAAATTGACGGCCCCGAGTTTTTCAAGGTCGTCGCCGCTTAGCGCTTGAATGGCCAAAGGCACGTCAATCAGCCTTTCAGCGCGGCGCGTCGCGGTCACGATGATTGTATCGTCATCCGACGCGCCCGTCCCCTCAGCTTTGCCCTCTTGCGCATCGGCGCTTGCGCCAAACACAAACGCAGCTATGGACGCCAATAGAGACTTTTTCAGCTTGCTTCTCGTCATATTCCCCTCCGGGTGCGGCGCTTGCGCGCTATCAATGCGGGTGATCACAATCATCCCGCTTTCCGTGAGGCTGCTGACGAGTCCCGAGCCTTTGAGCATGACCTCCAAGGCTTCATTTAGCGTGTGCTTGCCCACGACGGGATGAATGCCCGCTGTCGACGCCAACTCATAGTCTACCCAGAGAGGAACACCTGTTTCTTCATGGAGCTCCTTTATCGCCTGATCAAGAGTCCCGCCCTCGATACAAAGATCGTATCGATTTTCCGTCTCTTGCGCATGCGCATATCCCGTCGCCAGTACGATAATGGCGACTGAACAGATCAAAAATCTAATCCGCTCTTTTCCCCTCAGCATCCTATGCTTGGCCCAGTGATCAGCACACTTGTTCGAACTTCACACCAGCCTCATTGAGGTTGACTAATGGCGATGAAATCCCCGTAATAGTTTTTTCAAATAAGCGCATTTAAGCACAGTCCCTCTACGCGACGCATACCTCGACTAGCCCTTCTAATCCTCTTGAGTGAGGCGGACATGGCGCCCATCTATACGCTCGACCTTCACATTCGCTGAAAGCTTCAGCGCTTCCAGCATAGGTTCGATTTTGCCGACCTGATAATATGCGACCACGCGGTGTTCTGCGAGCGAAGGGTCTGCAATCTCAATCGTAGCATCAGTGTAATGGCTTATTGCGGCGACAACCTCACTCAACGGCTCGCCGTGGAATGCAAGGAGCCCGTCCTGCCAATCAAGTTGATGTTCGATTTCTTTTTCTGCGACATCTTTGATTTCTCTGACTTGCCGGTCATAGACAGCAGCCTGTCCGGCATCGACTTCCACGATGTCAGAATGCGGTTGTTTTTGGTTCTGGGCGGAAAGAATTCGACTAGCCCCCGCATAAAGAGGCTCCGAACTCAGCGCCACGCGTCCTTCGGAGACCAGGACATTCATCTCCGCACTGCTCACCCGCACCGAAAATGCAGTGCCCACGGCCGTGACAGTCCCTTTTTCTGTTTCCACAGAAAAAGGTTTTGTTGGATTCTTTGCGACCTCGAAATACGCCTCACCCTCCGTTAACCGGATGATCCTGGCTTTGGCTGTAAATTCAGCTTCAAGAGCGCTGTTTGTATTGAGAATGATTCTGGACCCATCGGGCAGGTCGATTGTTTGCTGCTCGCCCACGGCAGTTCGGTATGCCTGCTCAAATCCAGCGCCAGCGAATAGCGCCATATAGACGAATGCGCCGCAAGCGGCGAACGACGCGGCGATCATCGCCGGCGCGAAACGCCGCCAGCGGCGACTTCCCTCATGGGACGCCGCGTTCGTTCCCGCCAGATCGTTGAACAAATCCAGGTCCGCTGTGCCAGCCCAAAAATCCTTGAACCGCTCTGCGGCTTCGCGATGTTGCGCGCTCTGATTTCGCCATTGCTCGAATTCAAGAAACAAATCCGCTGGAACATCCTCCCGATCGAGCCTCACCGCCCATAAGGCGGCTTCACGCTCAATTTCCTGAAACCGCGGCAAGAGTGTTATATTTGTATTGTTCATGACGCTTGCCTCATTTCTTATCCGATTTTGTGGCGACTCGTCGCGACGCCACTTTCATGCGGATTATTTTTTTTGCGCCAAAGTCGGCGGGGTCCAGGCCCTTCCCTCTGATGTAGGCGTAACAATCGACGATGGCCTTCGCCAGACGCTTTTCAATCGCGCTGACCGAGAGATCCAGACGCATCGCTATTTTCGGCACGGTCAGCCCTTCGATCCTGCGCATGATCAACGTTTCACGCAATTCCGGCGAGAGGCTTTCCAGCGCCTCAGCAAATACCGCGAGGCGCTGTCGCGCATCGAGGTGATCTTCCTGAGAAACCTGCCCATCATCAGCAAAGACTTCCATCTCGCTTAACTCCCCAACGAATTGGGTTGTGGAGTTTTCTTTTCGAATGGCGCGGCTGATTGAGAGGTTCTTCGCTATTCTGTACAGAAATTTCTCAGGCTGCCTGATTTCCGCCTTCAACTCCGCCGCATAGGCGCGCAGGAACGTCTCCTGGACAAGCTCTTCGATATCCGACGGATTAGACCTGTACTTGCCCACAATCCTGCGGATCACTGGCTTGTGTTTCAGAAATGCTTTGAAAACCTGGGACATAGGCAGTTTAAGGACCTTACAATTTGCAAAAACTACGCCTCCTGAAATGGCCGGTCAAACAGGCAAAGACGTATTTTAAGCGCCGGAAAAGATTATTTCAGATTCTGCTACGGGTTTGACGACGCCATCGGTCCATATGTTTTATGAGCACGCGCAATCGAAACATGCTCCGAGCTCGGAAAATTCCGTAATTTCGAACATCGGCGCCCCAGCGCAAGGCAAAATGTCCGTAAAATGACGGCGCCTTAAGTCACGGGCATCGAACGAAAAAGCCAAAAATCCCACAACAATGTAAAAAACAGGGCCGGTAAATCCGTTGCCATGCGTCTTCATCATAGGAAGCACGCTACCATGCCTTCAATCGAGACGCCGAACGCTGACGAAGCTGAAGGAGAAGGAAAACCTCACGCCTGCAGCCACAGCGCAAATGATGGCGCAGGAACTGATAAGCGAACGCCCGCTTAAAGACTAAGCAAAGCACTGCGCCGCTATTGCGCCGCCGCGCATTTATTTTACTGATTAATCGCGAAAAGCCCGGACGAAATGCAGCGTTCAATGGCCTCAAGTTATGTGATGACGGATACACGCAGTGTGCTCAAACTTTTTAAGTTATGACTTCCGGGAAACCCCGCGCCACGAGATGCGAGCGCCTTCAACATCGTATCCTCCTCGCCAGTCAGCAAAGACCTAGCCTGAGCCCTCCTCCTTCCATAAAATTTCTTATAAAGACAAACTTTCCATAATAGATACTTCTGCATATCTTGAGATTAAAACTTCAAGGCAGGACAGAAATCATGGGCGTTTGGCAATCGGAAGAGTTCGACAAGCACGAACAAGTTTGTTTCTTTTCAGATGAAGCGACCAATTTGCGCGCGATCGTCGCGATCCACTCAACTACCCGCGGGCCCGCCGCCGGGGGAACACGTTTCAAGTCATACGCTTCCGACGATATGGCGCTTGACGACGCGCTGCGACTGTCACGGGCGATGTCCTATAAATCCGCGCTGGCGGGCCTGCCTGTTGGCGGCGGCAAGGCGGTGATCATCGGCGATCCCAGGGAACTCAAATCCCGAGAGCTGCTCTTAGCGTTCGGCCGCTTCATCGACCGTATCGGTAATGTCTTTGCAACGGGCGAGGATGTCGGCTTTTCCGTCGCTGATGTCGAGACAATGTTCGAAGTGACCCCTTATGTCGGCGGGATGTCAAAGGGCGCCGGCGATCCATCGATCCACACCGCCACAGGCGTCCTGCACGGGCTGCGCGCTGTGGCGGAGTTTCGTCTAGGCCGCAAAAGCTTCGAAGGAGTGAAAGTCGCGGTCCAGGGCCTTGGCTCGGTCGGCTGGCGGGTCGCCCGACAACTGCATGAAGCGGGGGCTGAATTGATTGTCGCCGATATTGACCCCGAAAAAGTCACGAAGGCGCAAAATGATTTCCACGCCCTGACGATGGAGACTGACGAAATTCACGCAGCGCAAGCGGACATCTTTTGCCCTTGCGCTTTGGGCGGCGTCATCACCATGACGACCGCGCCCCAAATTCGCGCGCATGCAGTCGCAGGCGCGGCGAACAACCAGCTCGCGTCCCCGGAAGCCGGCGCTATGCTCGCGCAACGCAATATCTTGTTCGCCCCGGACTATGTTATCAACGCAGGCGGGGTCATCAGCGGGGTCGAGGCAATGCAAAATATGCCAGGCCGAAAAAAGATCGACATGGCGCCCTTGGAAGACTTGCTTGAGAGCATCTACGGGCGCCTTCTGGAAATTTTCGTCAGATCAGAAAAGGAAAACCGAACGCCCGAAGCGATAGCGCAAATGATCGCGCAGGAGCTGATCCGCGAACAACCGCTTGAGGAATATGCATAACAAAATACTGCGCCGCCATTGCTCCGGCCGCAGCGCTGACGCGCATCCATTTTACTGATTGATCGCGAAAAGCCCTGACGACATGCGGAATACGTCATTGCTGGTGTTGTTGGTGAAAACCGCAATCAGCAGATCGTCATCACGGCTATAAATGAAATGACTCCGGAACCCGACGATATAGCCTTCATGCATGATCAAATCGCCGCTGAGCGTAAGGCCAAACCCATAGGACGCCTCGCCTCGCAGTCCCTGATCCGGCCATAGATATGACACAGGCGGAATAGACGGCTGCATCATCCGCTCAAGCGACGCCGCGGACAGCTTTGGATGAGACATATCCCGATAGACGGAAATCCATTTGATGAAGTCACTGAGCGTCGTTGCAAGCCCGCCATCAGGCGGCGTGACAGGCAGCGACAGAATATCGTCTTTGACATGCCGGCCTTTTTCTTCATCCCATCGAAGGCCGGCCGCTTCGCCGGGCCTTGGCTCATGCCCTTCCACATGAATGCGCGAATTTGTCATGCCGGCCGGATCAAGCACATTGTCTTGAATGAAGGCGGCATATGGCTGGCCTGACTGCTCCTGGAGGATTTCGCCGAGAAGCGTGAAGCCTATGTTAGAATAGTAAAAATCCGAGCCGGGCTCGAATTGCAGGTCCTTGTCCATCGCTTCGCGGATCATGCCGTCAACGGTGTCGCCGAACGCCCAGCCGTCGACCACGTCATAATAGTCTCGGGTTTCCGCATAATCCGGCACGCCGCTTGTATGTGACAGTAGATGACGGACCTTAACGGATGACCATTTTTCGGAGCGATATCGCTCGGGGAGATAGTCGTTAATTGATCCCTCGAGATCGATCATGCCTTGTTCGACCAATTGCATGACCGCCGCGGCGGTGAACTCTTTCGTCATGGAAGCCACATGGAAGATAGTGTCCAGCCTGTTCGACGCATCCAACGTGGCGGGCCCATAGGCCCGCGCATGGACGATATCGTCGCCGCGCATAACGAGAGCCGCTCCGGAAAAATGCTCCTCAACAACCATCTGCTGCAGAAATTGCTCTGAAGCTTGATCAATTATTTCGGCACCTAGGTCCATCGCCAAAACTGTTCCTGATCGACCGCTTTTGCGTGATCGCTTGGCATCTTGCGGAAAGAGTTCGGTTTCTCATTCTCTTGCCGCACAATGTCCTGCGGACTTGATCACTTAGCTTTTCCAAGTGTTTTTCGCGCTTTAGCCTTCAATCAGCGGACATTAATATTTTGACCATCATTATATCGAGCCGGACAGAGCCGATAAAATTGAGTCGCGAAATGCGAGCGCCACCGGCGCCGTAAGCGCTCCGGATGTCGTATTCATCCGGTCGCCGATCACATGATGAAAGCGATGGGCTCCAAAAGCGCCCATGAGATTTTCATAGCCGGCGTTATGAATTTCCTTCAGATCGCCTGCAACCGTTTCCGGCGTCAACGCATAGGCCTGTTCCAATCCCGAGAGGCCCTTCATATGCGGCGCAACCGCCTGGTTTAGCGGTGGCGCCGCAAGCAGAAAGCGTTGCGGATCGGCGCTTTGCAGCGGCAGAAGGCCAATATCCGTTTCGTGCCAGTTTCGCGCCGCGATGCCTGCGCCGAGATGAAGCCAAAGCGCGACGTTTTCGTTCGGCGGGGCTTTTGTCTCAATAAAAATCCGTGCGCCGAGTCCCTCCAGTTCGTGACCGCTGAGGCCCGCAAGAAGGATCGATTTCTGCGGAAAGGTTTTTGCAAGCCAAGGGGCGAGCGCACGCATGATGGCGATCCCCGGCCCTCTTTCTCCGGCGCAATGAGTCCATCCGCTGACAGGCGTTGTCACGATAATCGTTTGCGCGCCGCCTTCGCGGCGGGCGATCACGTTGTGCGCTGTACGCATCGGTTTCGCCGGCGGCATGGCGAGACGCACGGACCGTCCGCTTTCCGCGATGCGTTTCAAAAGCGCGCTCTGCCCGGGGGCCGCAATCGCCGTCACGGGATATGGACGCTCAGGATCGATATTGAGGAAAACACCTTCCCCCGTTGGTCCTGGGGTTACGATGATGAGGGCTTTCGCATCTTCGGCGAGGGCCAGGTCGGCGAGTTTTCGGAAGGGTTTCGTTTCATAGCTCGACGCGCGCATATAAGGCGCCTCGGCAAGGAGTATGGCGCCCTTTGCCTTGCACACCGGTCCGTTTTCATCGGTCAGAACGAGCGGCGCTTGCGCGACTGCATTCGCCGCCGCCGGAAAAGGCGGCTGCGCCAGCAGTGTCGCCGTCTCGCCGCCGGCTTCAAGCTCCGCATAGAGCACATCGTTATCGGGAACCTCGAAGGGTTGAAATTCGATTTCATAGCCGAGAGCGCGCCAGTCTTTCGCCAGCCATTCGACGGTGTCGCGATCGGCCTGCGATCCAGACCGGTGAATGCCGAACCCGTCATAGGTTTCGAGATCCGCCTGCAGGCGCGAGACCGAAAATTCGTTATCGGGTTCTGCATCGCTGAGAGAACTTGAACGAAACAATCCTTGCGGCATGACGGACGCGCAACCGGGCGTCGCCGCCGCGCCGGCGGCCATCGCCAACAGGGAGCGTCGCGACGGGCGAATCACGCTCACAACCGCGCCTTCCTTTGCGCGCGAAGGCAAAGGGACTTCAGGGCGCTTCCGCCCGGCTTATCCCGGCCAGTATGTCCAGTCATCATTCTCGGCTTCTATCGGATTTTCCACCGGATCAGCGTGAACCGGAAGATAGTAAGTCGGCCCCCAGGCCGGTTTTGTCGGCCAGTCCGCCGTGGCCCTTTCATATTCCGCTGTAAGCTTCGCGACCATGTCAGGGCGCGTCTCCGCAAGATTATGGTGTTCTTCGGGGTCCTTTTTCAAATTATAGAGCCAGTTCCGGTCGCGTTTTGCATCGCGGATCAGCTTCCAATCGCCGCGCCGCACCGCCGAAAGAGTATTGTTGCGCCAGGCGAGCGTTCTCGGTCCGGCCGTCGCGGCGAGCGGCGAGTGTCCGTCAAGCCTTTCCGCCTCGACCCCCGCCGCGTTAAAAATCATCGGGGCAAGGTCGAGCAGGCTGACAGGCTCGTCAACGTCTGCGGGCGCCGCGCCGGGTACGTCGACGACAAGCGGCACGCGCACGCCGCCTTCCCAGAAATTCGCCTTAAAGCCCCGAAACGGCGAATTCACGTCGTCGATGCGGATATAGGCCGCGCCGCCATTGTCGCTGGTCACGATGACGATCGTCCGGTCGCGCAGACCGGTTCTTTCAAGTTCGTCCATCACAACGCCGATATTCCGGTCGAGCGATTCGATCATTGCGTAATAGACGCGGTTTCGATGCGGCAAGGCTTCGGGCTGCTGCGCCACGAGATCTTTCGGCGCCTGCAATGGATTGTGCGGCGCGTTGAAAGCAATGGAAAGAAAGAACGGCGCGCCTCCTGCTTTGGAAATGAAGTCCCGCGCTGCAGCGCCGAAAGCGTCGGTCTGGTAGGGCCGTTCGGGCTGCGATTCGCCATTACGCTGGAGGGAATAAGAAAGACGCTCCCACAGAAAGTTGTCGAGTCCGTTCCACTCAAGTTGCGCGCCGACGACATCCGGATCGTCGCGCTCTGCGAACATCGAAGCGCCGCCGAGAAAGCCATAAAATTCATCATAGCCCTGATCGTTCGGCGTGTACCCGTCGGCGCTGCCAAGATGCCATTTGCCGATATGCGCCGTTTTGTAGCCTGCGTCTTTCAAACGCTCGGCGATCGTCACCGCTTCAGGCGGCAATCCCCGCTCCTCATGCGGCGGATCGCCCAGCACCTCCGGCGCCATTTCTGCCCCCGGGTCGTCGAGCACCGTGCGGGCGGCCAGGCGGCGCGGGCTCGGATTGGATTCCATGCCGAAGCGTTGCTGATAGACACCTGTCAGAAGTCCGGCTCTCGACGTCGCGCAGACGGGACTCGAGGCATAGGCGTTGCGGAAGACGGCGCCGTGCGTCGCCAAGGCGTCGAGACGGGGCGTCGCGATCGCCGGATTACCGTTATAGCCGACATCGTTGACGCCGAGATCGTCCGCAACGATGAGTACAATATTGTAAGGTTCGGCGGGCGGTGTCCGCTCTTGCGCATTCTCAGTCCCCGCCGTTGGCGCGCAAGCGCCCGCGATGAGGATCGTGGCCGCGAAAAAGCGCGTCAGGAATGGCAGGTTCAACACCAAGTAAACAGACCTTTTAAAGCCTTGCCGCGCTCTTATAGCGGAACCGGCCCGTCATTGCAGCCTCAGGCGAGCCGGTCCGACGGAGGCGGGCCGAAATTTTTCTTCCGCCTCCGTCGATTCTGATGAACGCCTACCCGCCGAATTTGAGTTGCAGTTCGACGCCATATTTTCGCGGTTCGTTATAAAATGCATTCCCGCCGACAGACTGCACCCTGTAAACCTCGTCGCTGAGATTCTTGCCGTAGGCGCTAAGCCGCCAGTTATCGCCCGAAATGCCGGCGCGCGCGTCAAACATAAGAAAATGATCGAGGCTGCGCCCGGTCGGCGAATCGGACCCGCCGGAAGCGTTTTCATAGCCGCCGCCCTCGGCCTGCATCGACCCGCCGAGGAACCAGTCGATATCGCCCGAAAGCGGGGCGAAATAGAACGCGTTTGCCGACAAGATATAGTCACGCGTCCGGTTCAGACGCACCCCGCCGAGATCGATCACTTCGACAACGCTGCCGCCGCCGGCTGTCGTAATGACGGCGTCGTCGGAAAATTCGCCGCTGCCTGACGCCGCCGCGAGGTTCCAGCGCAACCGCCCAGGCCCCGCGGGCGTCACGCCGCCGAGCTCCGCTTCGACGCCATAGGCGTTGGTGTCGCCGACATTCTGCAGGGCGGTCGTCGTCGTTGTTGTTCCAAGCGTCGAGACGGCCTGAATATCCTCGGTGATAATGTAATAGCCGGTCAGCCCGTAGCGGACGCCATTTCCGAAGACGCCTTTCATGCCGGCTTCGAATGAATAGGCGGTTTCCGGATCATAGGGAATGAAGTCCGCGTTCGCGGTATCGATGCCGGTGTTGAAGCCGCCCGGGCGATACCCACTGGCCGCCTTAAGATAGATCAGATGCCCCTCGGCGAAATCATGGCTCAAGGTGATTGCAGGCAGAAACTTCGTCCAGCTTTCCGAGACGTCGCCCGTGTCCAGCACCACGGCGCCCAGCTGTTCGCGCGTGAAGACAAAATCCTTTTCGTCGTGTTGAACGCGCGCTTCGGCGGTCAGGGTCGTATTGCCTCCCAACGGAAAGTCGACGAGGCCGAACGCCGAATAGGTCGTGAGGTCTTCCGTGAAAGCGTCGACGCGGGTCGCGAGCGCGGCCAGCGCGCCAATGCCTGCGGCCCCGTCATTCGCCGTCACCACGTCGTCGGTGTGCGCGCCGAAATCCGCCCCGATCAGCCAGGTCACGCCGCCGTCATCGTTGGACGCCAGTCGGACTTCGCCGCCGAAGCGTTCGAAATCTTCGCTCTGCGAGGCGATGAGATCGGTCGGAATGCCGGCGACCGTGATGCCCTGAAAACCGAGAAAACTGTCGAGGTCTTCATTGAAGCGGTCGCCGTTGCGCTGCTTGTAGGAAAAGATCGCGGTGAACTCTCCGAAGCTGAGCGCCGAATTCAATTCCGCGAAGACCGCCGTCGAATCGATTTCGACGACCCCTCGCCGGCTGTCCCGCGAGACAAAGGGGCCCGGTTCGGTGTCCGCAAACTGTCCGGCGGCGAAACGCGGCGCCTGGCGCTGCCCGAGAGCGGAGAAACCGGGCGCGGTGCTGTCGAAATATTCGACAGTCAGGTTCGCCGTGGTGGCGCTTGAAAGATCGGCTCTCAGCTGGCCGCGGGCGCCGAAATATTCCCTTTTATCCACCGCCTCGCCTGTCGATTCCTCTTTAATAAAACCGTCGTTCTGGTCGGTGTAATAGGCGCCGATGCGGGCCGCCACGGCGTCGCTGAGCGGCGCATTGAGGATGGCCTTTCCCGAATAGCGTTCGGGAGATTCGTATCCCGCCTTGAATTCCGCCGAGAATTCGTCGGTGGGCCGCTGGCTGATCACATTGATCGCGCCGCCCACGGCGTTTCGTCCGTAGAGCGCGCCTTGCGGGCCGCGATAGGTTTCAATCCGGTCGACGTCGAAGAAATCGAGCCGGCTGAAGGAACGCCCGCCGAAACCGCCGCCGGCGACGTAAATCCCGTTGCGGTAAATGCCTGTGGCGGATTCCGAAAATCCCTGACGCCCGCCCCCCTGGCCGCGAATGGAAATGTCCGCAAGATATTCGGGACCGGCGCTGACAAGCGTCGCGTTGGGAATCTGGCGCACGTAATCCGCGATCCCGTCGAGCGCCAGGAGTTCCGTATCCTCCTCAGAGAGGACCGAAACGCTCGCCGCCACGTCCTCGAGTCTTTCGCTGCGCTTGCGCGCCGTTACGACGATCGTGTCTTCCGCGCCGGCGCGCGCGCCCGCTTCCTGCGCCATGGCCCCCGGGGCGAGGCAAAGCCCGCCCAACGCCGCCAGAATCGCAGACGTCATGTAAAAATGATCTTTCATTGCGTCCTCCCTGTCCCTTTATGTGCCCGCTTTTTCGCAGCGGCGTTTTTTCCCATCGTAGACACAGCGCCCAAGTCTTGTCCACATTATTGTTGACAATTTTGCAGGCACAGCTGCGTTGTGATAAATATGAGACGCTGGAAGCCAGGCTTTTCAGACTTAACTGGAGTTGATGAACATCCCCGCCCGGCGGAGCGAGCCCGGCTTTTATCCGATAATTTCGAGCGCAGCGTTCAGCGAATCTGCATGGACTTCGCGCGCCAGACGTTCCGCCGCGGCGCTGTCGCCGGCCTCGATCGCCGCGATCATTTCGCCCCACTTTTTGATGGCGGTCTCCCGCAAGGGCTTCGTCGTAAACCCGAGATGGCCGTAGAGGTTCGGCGTGCCAATCCGGATATCGGTGACCAGGGACGACAGGCGCGGACTGTTCGCTGCATTCATAACCTCAAGGCCAATGCGCAGCGTTTGCTGGAAGAACGCTTTTGACGTCGTCTCCAGTTCGGCCATGCCGGCCAGCACCTCATGACGCTGACGCATTTTCTCGATGGCGCCGGCGCTGCAGCCGACCGCCTTGCGCGCGGCGAGACCGAACAGAACCGCACTGATTTCGACGGTTTCCAGCGCGTCTTCATCGGTAAGCCGAGTGACGCAGGCGCCGCGCATCGGTTCGATATGTACAAGCCCCTTGGCTTCGAGCGCGCGCAAGGTTTCGCGGATCGGCCCGCGGCTGACGCCGAAACGGTTGGCCAGATCCTGTTCGCGAAGGCGGTCCCCCGGTTGAAACACCTTACGCTCAATGAGCCTGATGATCTCCGCAACGAGATCGTCAGAAGAAACACGCTTGGTTTTCGGCGCCGCCATGAATGCTCTTACCTTTTGTGTACAACATTGCTGACATGATTGTCATAATTTGACTGCAGGCTCAGCGAAAGACCAGATAAAATTTTGAGATTCCAGACTCTTTCCGTTGAGGCGGATTCGTCTTCGAGGCCCTGCACCCTGCTGAAACTCAAATCATTAGCTTTACGGCTTAATTGTCAACAAATTTGTGGACAATTTAATCTCAAGAGCTAAGGTGAGACAGGCGCAAAATAAAAGGCGCATCCCGCCGCCTTTCGACGGTCCTTGCCGAAGGCTCGTTTCCGGCGGCGCGCCGCCAAAAACCTGCGCCGGTAAAATAGCCTGGGAGGGTCCGTTGCCAGCATATCGATCCATTCGCTCCGCGATTCTGCTCGCCAGTTTCGCATTGGCGTTGAGCGGCTGCGCCATTGCGCGCGCCGGCGACGCTGGCGCGGCTAAGGCAAGCGAGGCGCAAAGCCATCCTGACAATGACTACAGCGCGCCGGGCCCTTACCGCGCCTTGGTTCGCTATGACGTCTGGACCGACGAAGAACGCGGACGCGACATCAAGGTCAAACTCTATGCGCCGGAAACGGATGAGCCCGCGCCAGTGGTTATCTTTTCTCACGGCCTCGGCGGCAGCGTGGAGGCCGCGCCTTATTTTGGCAAACAACTTTCTTCTCACGGTTTCCTCGTCATTTACATCCAGCATCCCGGATCCGACGCCGAAGTGTGGCGCGGCAAACGGGGACGCGCGGCGATCCTCGCCGCCCTGCGCAAGGCGACGAAAAAGCCGGCGACAACGATCAACCGGTATAACGACGTACCTTTCGTGATCGATGAGATCGAGGCGCGGACCGTTTCCGGCGACTTGAACGCCGATGTCAGCCGCATCGGCATAGCAGGCCATTCCTTCGGGGCGCACACGGTCCTGGCGCTGCTCGGCCGGCGTTATCAGGGCATTGGCGAGGTCGGCGACTTTAAAGAGCCGAGATTGCGCGCCGGCATGGCTTTGTCGCCCCCCTCCCCGGGGCCGCGCGTCAAACCGGATGACTATGATTTCGTTTACGGCGCCATCGACCGCCCGATCCTGCATGTGACGGGCACAGAAGACGCCAATCCGTTGGACGAGAGCGATGCACCGATAAACCGGACGATCCCTTTCGCCGAGATCGACGGCGCGCCTCAGTATCTTCTTGTCTTCGACGGCGCCGATCATGCGGTTTTCGGCGGCGCATCCGGTCCGCGGGCAAAAGCGTGGTACCCGGACATTCGCACGCGCACGGCGGTGGCGGCGACGGCCTTTTTCGACGCCTATCTCAAGCACGACGAGGAAGCGCGGGCCTGGCTCGACGGACCGAGCGCGAAGGAAGCTTTCGCTGAAGGCGCGCGTTTCGAGCGGCGCCGACCATAATCAATCGCATGCAAAACGCTGGCGCCGGGTCTTCCGGGACTGTCGCCGGCGGCATGGCCGCAACCATCGTCCTGGAGACCGATCCATGAGCAAAATTTTCCGCTTCCTTTTACTCGCCGGCTTCGCCGCCGTCGCCGGCCTCATCGTCGGCGCCGTCAGCGGGCTTTGGTCGTTCGGCGCCTTTGGCGGCGACGGCTGGGACGGCCAGGCCTATAAGTTCAACGCAAAAGGCTGGTCCGGCGACCTCGCCATCGGGTCTCGCGACGCCGGGCCCTATACGCGCGCGAGGATCGCCAAGCGCGGCCTCCTGGCGCTGAGCCGGGACGAAACGATCTATTTCTTCCGCGATCGCGACGACGCCGGCGATCGCCTTGTGGAGACATGCCGCTATCGCCTCACGGGCGGCGCCATGCCGGCGCGATGGTGGTCGGTGACGCTCTACGCCGAGGACGATTTCCTGGCGCTGAACGACGACAACGCCCATTCGGTGAGCCCTGAGAAGATTAGCGACGGCGCCGACTGGCAGGCCGTCATCCAGCCGTCGCGACCGGAAAACGGCGCCTGGATTTCCTCGAAGGAAGCCGGGCCGTTCAATCTCACCTTGCGCCTTTACAATCCCTCGGACGCCGCCCTTGAGCGGCCGGAAGACATCCCTTTTCCCGACCTGACGAAGATCTATTGCCAGGAGAGCCAATCATGAAACCTGTACAGATCGTCATTATCCTGGCTGTTTTCCTGACGGCGCTTGTCGCAACTCATTTATATACGGTGCGCGCCTTTCCCCGGACTGAAATGGACAAGGTCATCGAACGCGTCGGGCGCGACGGCGAGCGCGTGAACACGCTCGTTCACGCGCAGCCGATCACCAACGCTTCGCGCAATGTCGTGCGTCCCTCGCCGGATCTGATCTACTCCATCTGCGTTTACGATCTCTCGGACGGACCGGTCTATCTCGAAATGACCCTCAACGAATATTATTCGTCGCTGTCCATCTTCGATAACGACACCAACAATTTCTTCGTCGTCAACGACCGCGAAATCGAAAACGGCCCGGGGCGCGTCTTTTTAGTGGAAGACGGGGACGATGTGTCCGACCTTGATCCGGCGGCGATAAAAGCGACCTCCCCGACGCGCAAAGGCGTTGCGCTTATTCGCCGGCTTGCAGGATCGCCGGAAATGCTGAAGGCGGCGCAAGCGGCGCGTCAACACGACGTCTGCCGACCGGCGTAAGAGCTCGCGAAAGTTTTTTCGGTTTCTACCCCCACTTGACGGCGCGGCCCTTTCACAAAGTCCGCGCCGTTTCTTTACGAAGACGGCGGCGGGAGACAAGCGCTCCCGCCGCCGTCCTTTCGTGACCGGCTAGCCTTTGAGGTTATTGGAAATACGCGTCACGGATCGCCACGCCGCAGACGTAGCTTTCCTGGAAACTCGCATCGTCGGTGGCGACGATCCCGTAGGTTTCCTTGTCCGCGCTGATCCACGGATAAAATCCGAGCGCGCCCGGACTTGAAAAGGAACCGTCGCCGGCGCTGACCGACGTTCCGTTGGGCAGGTTTCCGCCGGTCTGGTCTTCGACCCAGTGGAAATAGGAATAATGAAGGTCGACAGAGCCGAACGGGCTGCTGCATTCCGTGCACTGCGTGTTGACCGCAGAGTCGCCGAGATAGCTCGACATCACATAAGTGCCGTCCATCAGGTTCTGCAGAAAGGCCGCGTAATCCTCGGCGCTTGACCGCATGCCGCCGGCGACCGCCGGGAAATTATATTCGAAGTCGGAGCCGAGGCTCAGATAGCTGTTGACTTCGTTCAACAGGGTCGTCGCGGTCTTCGTGTTGAGACCGAGGAGCCCCGTATCCGCAGCGGCGTACTGCCCGTCGCCGCCGCCATAATTGAAATAGCCGACCTTGCTCGAATCGACGTCGTCATTGGAGCCGATCATATGGCACCCGTTCACATATGTCGTGAAGGCGCAATAGAGCGGCGAAAAGCTCGTATGGCCTTCCTGCATGTTGAGCGCTGACACGATAGTCGCGCCGGCCGAACCCGTGGGCGGACCGTAATAGCGCTCCAGAACATAGGCGCCGAAAATCCATTTCGACGCCGATGCGATGCCGATCTGCGTGTCGCGGGCATAGTCGGTTCCGCCGACCTGTCCCGATACGACCGGGCCGCCGCTGTCTTCGCCGATTTCCCAGTAAAAGGGGCGTATGTCGTTGCAGGCGGACCCGTTCGCCGCATTGGTCGCGTCGGTCGAGTCGGCGAAAGCCGCACCGCCGAGCGCGAGCCAGGCTGCGCCGAGCATGAAAAGGCGAGTCGATGGTTGTTTGGATTTGGTCGTCATGGGCGTTTCCTTTTTCTGATGTAGGTTTTTACTGTCGTTACTGCCTCCCCTCACGCGACGCGTGCGGATAGCGTCATGGGCGCGCTCCGCCACCTGGCTATCGGCACACACGTGTCCTCTGCCGGCGAATTCGCATTCGCCGGATTTCACGCTTACGCATTCGCGCTATCGCTTACGGAATAACGCGGCTGTCATAGACAAAGTCGATGTCTGGATTTTCTCCAATGAGCATCATGGCGGCGCCGTCGAACGGATCGCCCCATGCCGGTTTTGCACGCGATGGAAACCAGTCTGCGGCGCTCGCCTTCCACGTCTCCATGTCGTCGAACCAGATTTCCGCGAGGCGCCGCTTGGGCGACGCATCGCTGGCGGATTTGTAAAAACCGAAGCGGCGCACGCCTTGTAGCCGCTCAAGAGCGGGAGCGCGCTCCTGCGCCCACCAGTCGTCGCCTTCTTCGACTGTAATGCTTTCCGGATAATCGAAGACGATGATCCAGCGCACATAGGGCGTTTCCTTCGGCGGCGTCGGCTTCGATACGGGAAGCGCCTCCGGATTGACCGGGATCGTCGCGGTCGTCGTTTCAAAGAGTTTGTTGTCGCGCCAGCCGCCGGGCGGCGGCGTATAGGAGGATAAACCGCCATAAAGACTGTTTTTGCGTGTCGCCCGGAAATCATCGAGGGAATCGAAATGGATCTCCGTCATCCGTCCATATTGCAGGGGAACCTTATCTTCGGTTTCGCGCGGCGGCAGGTAGCTCCGGTAAGACAGATAGTTTCGCTGCCATGCTTTGACCGCGCGCCGATTTTCCGGACCGTGATAGGTCAGATACCAGCGGTCGAGTTGAAGCTGGTCGGCACCGGGTTTGAGATGAATGAGAATGTAATGCTTGATTGCGGGGCCGGCCGGCGCGGCCGAGACCGGCGCCGAAAACATCGCAAGGACGGCGAACACCATCGCCTGAAGCCGGCATTTGGTTACGGTCTGATCCAATCCCGATCTCCTTTGTTTCCGGCCTTATGCGAGCGCCAGCGCCACCAGCCGGTGCGGCGAACCGCGAAACCCCATGCCGCAGACTATGTACTGGCGCCCGTCGACCGCGTAGGTCATCGGCGGTCCCAACGTATTGTCGGGCAGCGGAACTTCGCCCAAGACATCGCCCGACGCTTTTTCATAAGCGCGCAGCACTTTGCGCGCTTGGCGGTGATGCGGCCCCTCGCCCATGAACAGCGCTGTCGGCGTCACGAGCGGTCCGGTGCGCGCCGTCGTGCCGAGCCAGCCGGTATTGAACGGCGCATATTTGTCGGCATCCATGGCGCCGGGACCGTTGGGCCGCGTCCAGTCGATTTCGCCTTCGTTCATGTCGAAGGCGGTGATCCGGCCGTAAGGCGGCTTTAAAAGCGACATGCCTTGCGGCCCGCGGATGACCGTTGTTCGTCCGGCGATTTCATGAACGCCTTCCCCGCTATCGATGCGCCTCCCGTCTTCGTCGAGCGCCATGGCGACGGGCACGGAGATGGACGGAACGAACAGGCGCGCCGTTTCCGGATCGAAAGCGCCGCCCCACCAGTTTGCGCCCCCGACCCAGCTCGGCAGCACGACGGTCGGTTCCGGCCCCAGCGGCGTGAACAGCGGTCCCGCATCGAGGCGCGAGAAAATTTCCTCGGCTTCGGCGCGCAATTCGGGGGTGAAATCGATGAGATCGTCGCGCGTTAGTCCCTGACGCTCGAAAGGCGGCGGCTTCGCCGGCGCCGGTTGGGTCGGCGAGGTCCATTCCGCCGCGAGTTTCGTTTGCGGGACGGGCTTTTCCTCGATGGGCCAGACCGGTTCGCCTGTAATCCGGTCGAAGACGAAGCAATAACCCTGCTTCGTCAGCTGGGCGACGGCCTTGCGCGGCCGGCCTTCGACATGGATGTCCATGAGAATGGGCGCGCAGGGAAGATCGTAATCCCAGATATCGTGATGAACGATCTGGAAATGCCAGAGGCGTTCGCCGGTTTCAGCATCGAGCGCGACAATCGAATTGGCGAAGAGATTGTCGCCGGGCCGGTCGCCCCCGAAGAAATTATTCGTGGGGCAGCTTGTTGGCAGGTAAACGATGCCGGCTTCGTCGTCGGCGCTCATGGGCGCCCAGACATTGGCGTTGCCGGCGCCGCGCGCCAAACCATTGCGCCACGTCTCGGAACCAGGCTCGCCGGGACCAGGGATGATATTGAACACCCATTTCAAGGAACCAGTATAGGCGTCAAAACCACGAACATCGCCGGGCGGCATCTCGTCCTTCACGACGCGATCATGGATGTACTGGCCGACGACGACCGTATCGCCGACGATCAAAGGCGGCGACGTTGTTCCGAACAAATCGGCGGGGCGCGCCTCCACCGGTTTTCGCCGGCCGGACACCCGCAGATCTACTTCGCCGCCTTCGCCGAAAGAGGCGACCGGCGCGCCGTCTTCCGCCTTGAGGGCGATCAGCCTGTTGTCGCCAGTCGCAATGAAAACACGGGCGTCACCCTCGCGCCGCCAGTAGGCGACGCCGCGATGCTGAAATCCTTTGCTGGTGGGATAGCCGTTGCGCCAGGTTCCCGGATCGTGAACCCAGAGCGTTCGCCCGGTCTCGGGATCGATGGCGCAGACTTGCGACATGGCGGTCGAGACGAAAAGCCGCCCGTCGACCATGATCGGCGTCGCCTGAAACTCGCCAGGGCGAAAATCGGGATTGTCCGAGATGATCGCCTCGTCCGGCGAACGCCATTCCCATGCGATTTTCAGCTCGTTGAAATTGCCGCCATGAATGCCGGCAAGCGGCGAATATTTCGTCGCGGCGTTGGTCGCGCCGTAGACCGGCCATTCCCAGGCGCGCCGCACGGCCGGATCGGCGGAAAAAGATCGCGGGGCCGCAGCGACGCATCCGGAGATCGCGACGCCGGCGCTCGAAAGCAGAAAATAACGGCGGTTCAAGCGACCGGCCCCGGAAAGGCTGGCTTTCCGTTTGGCGGCGGTATCCGAAATGGCGCATTTCTGCATGGCACGTCCAGATCGGTGAGAATCTTCCCGCATCGCGGCGATGGCGCGCGCGCGATTTACATGATACTAATTCGTATCACTTATTTTCACGGTTGCAAGGACCGTCCGCAGTCAAATTGCAGTAGAAGGCGGACAATTGTTCAATCAGACGTCTTTACGCCGGATCCCAGAAGCCGCGGCTTCTCAGCCTGACGAGGTTTGTCCATGTCCCGGAAAGCAGCATCCGCGGAGGCCGCGCCGCAGCCCGACCGGCGCAGCACCCGGTTCAAAACCCATCGCGCCGAGCGCGAACGGGAACTGCTTGGTCGCATTACGATCATTCTGGCGGAAAACGGCCTGCGCAAACTGACGATCGACGAAATCGCCGACGAGCTTGGCGTCAAAAAGCCCGGCCTCTACCGTTACTTTCCTTCGAAAACGAAACTCATACAGTCGACGCTTGAAGCAGCCCGCGAAAACCTCGTCGAAGCCGACACCGCTGGTGATTTCAAAGATTGGAGAAAGCACCTGCTCGGCGCGCTGGAATATATCGCCGACCACCCGACCTCGTTCATAATCCTCTGCAGACACGCGGCAAACGATCCAGACTACCGTATCTATTTCCAGCGTTATCACGCGGATATTCTACACCTGACATGCAGGCGTATGGAGGCATTCAGCAATATCGATAAGGGCCCATACAATGTCGACTTCTGCGCTAATGTGCTTGTTTCATTTTTCTTCGAGTCGACGTTGAAATGGTTGGACGCTGGCGAAATGCCCGTCGACGAGTTTCATCATTGGCTCATAAAATCAACCTCGGCGCTATTGGCGGCTTGGGGACCGTCGAGTCATTTGAACGTCCCAACAAACAAGTACAAATAGTTTTGACTGTCCTTTTCCCTTAAAATTGAGCCACCCGGCTGGAGGATTTCCAGGTTTCAGTTTCACGACGGATTTGCATCCGTCGCGGAATTGATCAGCGAGATTGGCGGTTTTTGGTCCGGTGAATGAAAAGTCCGTCGAAGAGGCCGAAGAATGTCTGAAATCTCTCATTGCGGACTTCGAAAAAGCGTCGCCGGCAAGCCAGGCCGCTTGACCGCGCCCCGTTCGCTGGTACGAAGACGCCTATGTTCGCAGATACGAAACTCCTCCCGCCCGATCCCATTCTGGGGCTGACGAAACTCTTTCAGGACGATCCCCGTCCGGATAAGATCGACCTTGGCGTCGGGGTTTACCGCGACATCAACGGGACGACGCCGATAATGAAAGCCGTGGCGCAGGCGGAAGCGAATGTCACGGCCAAACAGACCACGAAAGCCTATACGCCGACCGATGGCGCGCCGGGCTTCGGTCCAGCCATACTCGATCTTATATTCGGAAAGGACAGTGAAACTCTTTCCGCGGGCCGCGCGGCGGCCGTGCAAACTCCGGGCGGATGCGGCGCGCTACGCCTCGCGGGCGAGCTGGCGAATAGCCAGGGCGCTGCGAGCCTCACCCTGGGCGAGCCCACCTGGCCGAACCATGTGCCTCTCCTTTCCGCCGCGGGCCTCAAACTCAATTCCATTCCCTATTATGACCGGGATGCCAACGCAGTCGATTTCGAAGCCTTCAAAGCGGGCGTTTCAAAGCTCGGCCCGAAAGACGTTCTATTGCTGCATGGCTGCTGCCATAATCCGACCGGGGCCGACCTTAGCACCGAACAGATCGACGAGATCGCAACGATGGCGGCCGCGCAAGGTTTCCTGCCTTTGGTCGACACCGCCTATCACGGCTTTTCCAAGGATCTCGACGCCGACGCTTACATGGTGCGCAAGTTCTCGGCTGACCTGCCGGAAGTGCTGATCACCTATTCCTGTTCGAAGAATTTCGGTCTTTATCGCGAACGCACAGGCGCGCTGATCTATGTCGGTCCAAACGCCGACAACGCTCTCGCCGTGAAATCCCACGCGACAAGTCTGGCGCGCCGGAACTATTCGATACCGCCTGCGCATGGCGGGGCCATTGTCGCCGAGATTCTCAGTGATGCGGCGTTGACGGCGCTCTGGCGCGAAGAGCTTTCGGAGATGGCCAAACGCGTGCAGGGCAATCGCCGTCTGCTGGCGAGAACCGCCGAGAATTTTGGCCTGCATAACCAGTTGAGCTTTATCGCCGAGCAAGCGGGCATGTTTTCTCTGTTGCCCCTGACGGACGACCAGCTGCGCGCGATGCGCGATGAGCACGGCGTCTATATTGTCGGCGGTGGGCGCATCAATCTTTGCGGCGTTAATGAAAATAATGTGGAACATCTGGTGCGCTCCTTCAAAAACGCCACAGCGCCCTGATCCCCCTGAGCTTAACAAGCTTTCCATTCAGACATGCGTATTTCAAGGAAAGCCTCGACGCCCTCCTGTTTGTCACGCGTTGAAAACAGCAAAGAAAAAATCTGCCGCGCAAAGGCGAGATTCACCGTATGCGGCAGGTCAACGCGGCGTTCACCACCATTTCGCCTGTTGCATGGCGAGCGGCGCACGCCCACGTCATCGGTCCGAAAGGATAATTAACGCCATTGATCATCGCCTTGTCGATGGACTCAGCATCAGCGACGCCATCGCGCATCGTTTCGGAAAACGCTTCCATTATATGTTAATCGCGCCCGTCAGGGCGCGCGAGTTTCATGGCTCACAGGACAGGACCATATTCGCCCCTACTCCACGACAACCTCGACTAGAGTCGGCTCCTTTGCAGCAAAGGAGCGCAACAGCGCGTCATCCAGTTCGTCCTTATGCAACGCTCTCCAGGCGGAAACGCCCTGCGATTCAGCAAGCCCCACAAAATCGATATCGGAGAGTTTCGTGCCCTCGACCTTTTGCATGCTGAAATGCCGGCCAAACCGCTCAAGCGCCTCATAACGGCCGTTATTGACGATGATGAAACTGATCGGAAGCTTGTGTTGCGCCGCCGACCACAGGCCTTGAATAGCGTACATGCTGGAGCCGTCGCCCAATAGCGCTATCACCTTTTCCTCAGGCCGTCCCATCGCGACGCCGAGCGAGGCCGGCAGCGCATGACCGAGCCCGCCGCTGGCGCAGGTGTAAAATCCGTTTTTGACGGTGACCGGAAGATTGGCCTGCATCGCCAGCCGGCTGGAAGGGGCTTCCTCAACGATGATGCTTTTGGGATCGCGCAGCGCGGCCATCCGCTGAAACAGATAGACGTCCGTCAGCGGCTCTCCTGAAGCCAGCGCTGTTTCCTCCCGCTTTGGCGGCGCAGGGCGGCGCGCCGGCTCCAATCGATCGAGCAGGTCCTGCAAAACCAGTTTCACATTCGCGCAGATCGCTTTCCCTGCTGCGGCGCAAGCGGCGTGTTGAGGATTGTTGGTGATCTGAAAAGCTTCGGCGTCATCCGGAATATGCGGCCCGCCTCCCTCCACATGATAGGTGAATAACGGCGCGCCCATGACCAGAATAAGATCATGGCCTTGAAGGCGTTCAACGATCGCCTGCCGCTGCGCCGGCAAAAACCCCTGGAAAAGATCATGATTTTCAGGAAACGAGTTGCGCGCGGTCATCGGCGCAACCCACACGGGCGCATTGTTGCGTTCGGCGAAAGTGACGAACTCGTCCCATGCGTCATCCAGCGCCACTCCGGCTCCGCTGATAAAACAGGGCTTTTTCGACCGCGCCAAAGCGGCGGCGATCCGGGCGACAGCGTCCGGATCCGCCCGCATGCGGGTAGTCACGGAGCGGGCGTGCGCCGCCTCGCCTGGCCTGTCCCAATCATCGACCGGAATGGACACGAACACAGGCCCCATGGGCGGCTGCACCGCCATACGAAGCGCAGTTGCAATCGCCGCCGGCACGTCTTCGGCGCGAGCCGGTTCGCAGCTCCATTTCACATACGGTTTAGGGAATTCAGCCGCCTGCTCTGCGCCAAGAAACGGCTGGTAAGGCAGGATCGACCGCGCCTGCTGCCCCGCCGTCACCAGGAGCGGCGTCTGGTTTTTATAGGCTGTGAAAATATTGCCCAGCGCATGGCCGACGCCGACCGCGGAATGGAGGTTGACCACAGCAGGACGGCGCCTAGCCTGTGCGTACCCATCCGCCATGCCGATCACAATCGATTCCTGCAAGCCCAGCACATATTCGAAGTGTTCCGGAAAATTCCGGAACATCGGCAACTCTGTCGAGCCGGGGTTTCCGAAAACCTTATCAATGCCGAACTGGTCGAATATTTCGAAAACGCATTCACGGACAGTCTTTGTATAGGGCATGTTCTTATATTCTGCGTATGTTTTGGCTGCTTTTGATTTGCGTCTAGCCGATTGCCCCGAAGCGTGGCGACTGGCCAGCGCGGTTTAGACATAGACGCAGCGCTGTCGCCTAGAAGGCATTCATGGAATGTGGTCGCGCGTCAAGACGCGTCCGCAAGTTGCCGAACCAAGCGTTGACGGGCATCGGTATCATATCGAAAAGGCATCGCTTATAATGAAGTGTATTTCATATGCTCTGCTGATGCGTATTTATCCGTATACAACTTTATTATGTTGAAGGCGCATCGCGCTCCCAAACCCATGCCCGAGCGGCGGGGCGCCGCCATGCATTATGGAACCGAAATCACCCCGCGAACTCACATTAGCACATTGATAATACACGATATTTCCCAGTCACCCTTGGGCGGAAAACCTCTCCGCCGCATGCCTGATACCCGTTAATTATCAAAACCACCGATTGAAAGAATTGGACGTTATCTATCATTCCGAAAATAATCTTCCTCAACAAACTGGCGCTCAAAAAAGCACATGCGACAGCGCGCCGATAAACATGAGTGAGGAAAATGAGCAAGGTTCCATCACTGGAAGACTATTTGAAAGACGCCAAGACATTGGAGCTTGACGGCGTCAGCCTCGAATATTTTGTCAAAGGTGAAGGGCCGGCTCTTCTTTACCTGCACGGCATGGACGGCGTTGAAGGTTCCGCCGCCCTGATTGATATTCTGGCCCAGAAATTTACGGTTTACGCGCCTTCCCATCCCGGCTTCGGCGCTTCCGATCTTCCCCGTCATTTCAGCACGGTCGACGACCTTTCCTATTTCTATCTCGATTTGATGGAGCATCTGGATCTCAACGATGTCACGCTTGTCGGGTTTTCCTTCGGCGGATGGGTGGCGGCGGAGATCCTCGTGAAGGATGGCAGCCGCTTTTCCAACGCCGTTCTCGGCGCGCCGCTCGGCCTTAGAACCGCAAACCGGCGCGAGCAGATCGTCACCGACATCTTCATGCTGGACCGCAAGGATGCCGAGGAGCGTATGCAGTTCAAGTCGCCGGCGCTGACGGATGTTTCCGAACTGTCGGAAGAAGAACTGGGACGCAAGGCGCGCAACGCCGAAGCCTTAACGCTCTATGGCTGGTCTCCCTATCTCTACAATCCTAAGCTGGAACAGCGCCTTCACCGGATCAAAGTCTCGACGCTCGTTCTCTGGGGCGAGGAAGACCGCATCGCGCCGACAACATACGGAGACGGGTTCGTCACCGGCATCAAGAACGCCAGTTTCGAGACCATTCCTTCCTGCGGCCACCGCATCTACACGGACAGCCCCGAGGCTGCCGCCGACCGCATTACAAAATTCAAAAACGCAGCGGCGAGCTAGGAGGAAACCATGAAAGTCTGGCAATTCAGCGAACAAGCTTATCATCCGGCTTTTGAGGTTCCCGGCGCCATGCGCGTCAACCTGCCGTCCCATCATTGCGATCCCGTTGAAGCGGGGGCGCTCATCAACCGGTATCTCGACGAATATATGCTCGCCGACCAGCTCGGCTACAACATCATGATCAATGAGCACCATGCTGCGGCGACCTGCATGTCGACGTCTTGCATGACGACACTCGCGATCCTCGCCCGGCAAACCCAGAACGCGCGCCTCCTCGCACTCGGCATTCCCATCGCCAACCGCTCAAACCCGGTGCGTGTCGCCGAGGAAATCGCCATGGTCGACGCGATCTCCGGCGGCAGGCTTGAAGTCGGGCTTGTGAAAGGCGCGGCTTATGAAGTGTTCATGTCGAACCGCCTTCCGAACCGGTTCGTCGACCGCTTCTGGGAAACGCATGATCTCATTCTCGCAGCGCTGACCAACAGGGGAGACAATTTCTCCTGGGACAGCGAAAACTTCCATTATCGCGTGGTCAGCCTGTGGCCGCGGCCGATCCAGGATCCGCATCCGCCGATCTGGATGACCGCGTCCAGCGCCAACAGCGCCGCGCCCCATGCGAAACTCGACTACAACTGCGCGACCTTCCTTTCCGGCGCCGTGGCGCGGTCGGTTTTCGACGGTTATCGCAAATCCTACAGCGAAGCTCATGGCCGTCTGCCTTCGGACGACAAGCTTGCTTACCTCGCCATCGTCTCGGTCGCCGATGATCGCAAAAAAGCGTTTGAACGCGCAGAGGAGATGAAGTCTTATTTCACGACCGCGGCCCGGCTCGATCCGCAATTCCGCAATCCGGCCGGCTTCAATCCGTGGCAGGTGAATGTGAAAATGGCGCAAGCCGGTCCCTTCGCCATTCGTCCACGCCTGCGTGACGGCTCGCCGCTCCCGTCCGATCCGACCATTGAACAATATATCGACGCCGGTCTCATGTTTGTCGGCACGCCCGATGACGTCTTCAAACAGATCGCGCAGTTTTATTCGGATGTCGGCGGCTTCGGCAATCTTCTGATGATGGGGCAGGCCGGCACGCTCAGCCATGAAGACACGGTCGAGAACCTGACTCTCTTCTCCAAGGAAGTCATGCCGCGCCTCAAAGAGCTTTCCGCTGAGGGACCGGAAGTCCGGTATGAGGCGTTCGCTTAGGGCGCTCCATGGTAGTCCTGAAGGATATCAAGACCACTCCCCGCGAAAGGCGCGCATCGGCTCAATCGCCCGGCGTTAACCAGCCGAACGCGGCAGTGGATGCTTCCCTGCCCGAAGGCATAGACAAATATGTCGCTCTTTTTCGGACGGCCCAGGCCGGCGCGACAACGCTGAGCGCGGCGCGGTTGCGTTCGGATATGAACGCGCGGGCCTTCGACGCGCCGCCTGCATGTCCCATGGAGACCTTCACGACATTCATTGTGCGTGAAGGCCGCGAGATCGGCGTCAAAATCTATCATCCGGGAACGGACACGGCGCGGCCGGGGATATGTTATTTCCATGGCGGCGGATTCGCCTTCGGCAGCCTTGAAACATTCGACAGCGTCGCCTCGGGCCTTGCCGAGGAGACCGGCGCCGTCGTCGCCAGCGTTGAATATCGCCGGTTGCCGGAAAGCAGCTACAATGACGCGCAGGACGATTGCTACGAAGCGCTATGCTGGCTGCACCGGCATACCGGAGAGCTGAATATCGATGCGTCGCGTCTCGCCGTGGCGGGCGACAGCGTCGGCGCGCTGCTGGCGACGACGGCGGCCATGCAGGCGCGCGACCGCAAGGGGCCCCCACTGGCCTGTCAGCTTCTTCTTTACGGCGCATTCGCACTGGAGCCCGGACGTCCCGCCTACGCACAGTCCCGTGATCCCTTATTGACCAGCGACAAAGTCGAAGGGTTCATTGAGCTTTATCATCGCACTCTCGACAAGGATTCCGGCCTGACGCCGCCCTTGTCCGCAACGGATCTAAGCGCGCTGCCGCCAGCGCTCATTCTCGCCGCCGAACGCGACCCTTTGCGTGATGAAGCGTTCGAATATGCGGAGCGCCTCAACGCCGCCGGCGTAGCTGCAACGGTTCGCGCCGCCCCCGGCATGGTCCACGGCTTTTTGCGCGCAAGAGCGATGTCGCCGGCGGCGGCGAAAGAACTGAACGGCCTCGCCGCAACCGCCCGCCCCTATCTGTGGCCCGAGCGCCAGCCTCGAACAAAAGAAGACAATTCCCGATGACTGAGTCCCCAAAAGACGCTGGACAAAAAGGCCGTGAGCTGCGCGAAGAAATTTTCGGGCCGGAAGGCATGAAAAGCCTTATCAACGCCGATGATTTCCAAATGCCGCTTCAGGACGCAGTGACCCGCATTTGCTTCGGCGAAGTCTGGAGCCGGCCGCAATTGTCGCTGAAAATCAGAAGCATGCTGACGGTCGCGGTGCTGGTCGGCATGAGCAAACCCGATCAGCTCAAGCACCATGTGAAAGGCGCCATCAAAAACGGCGTCACCAAAGAAGAAATCAGGGAAATCCTGCTTCATGCAGCGCTTTATTACGGCCTTCCCGCAGCCAGCGATAGCTGGCGCCAGGCGACGGCGGCGCTGAAAGAAATCGATGCGTATTAAAAGGAGAGGCGTGTTATGAACATCGATGTCAGACCTCGTCCCGAAATTCTCGACAAAACGGAAACCCGCGAAATCGCAGAGGCGCTAAAAGACGGACTGCGCAGCCTCGCCAAAGCCGTTGCGGTGATAACCTGCGAGCATGAAGGCCAGCGTTATGCGATGACGGCGACGGCCATCAGCGAACTCAGCATGGACCCGCCGTCCATGCTGGTTTGCGTCAACAAAACCGCCAGCCTTTACGAGCCGCTTTCCCATGGCGCCGATTTTTGCATAAACATCCTGTGCGCCGAGCAATCTGAAATTTCGAACATGTGCAGCGGCAAGGCGAAAGGCGAATCACGATTCACCGTGGGCTCCTGGCTTGGCTCGCCGCTTGGTCCGCCTTATCTCGAAGACGCCCAGGCGAATATTTTTTGCCGTAATGTTTCGAAAAATTTCGAACACGGAACGCACAACATCTTCATTGGCGAGGTCGAGCAGGTGCTTCGGCGCGAGCTAGCGAAACCGCTCGTCTATATGGATGGGCGCTACGGCGAATTCGCCAGCGCGTAACGCTGCAATCAAAAATCAGGGCAAAAATCAGGGTTGGAAATGAAACTCGCTACGATAAAAACGGACAAGCGGGATGGAAAACTCGTCGTCGTCTCGAAGGATCTTTCGCGCGCCGCCGCCGTGCCGCACATCGCACAGACTATGCAACAGGCGCTGGACGACTGGGAGAAGACGGCGCCGCTGCTGCGCAAAGCCGCGGCGGCGCTTGAAGCCGGCGATATAGAGGGCGTTTTCACGTTCGATTCTGAAGCCGCCGCCGCGCCCCTTCCCCGCGCTTATCAATGGTGCGACGGGTCGGCCTATCTTTCCCATGCCGAATTGGTGCGCAAGGCGCGCAATGCGGAAATGCCGCCGGAACTCTATGAGAATCCGCTGATGTACCAGGGCGGCAGCGATAAGATGCTGGGGCCGCGCGATCCGATTGTGCTAGCGGACGAAAGCTGGGGCATCGACCTCGAAGCGGAGATCGCCGTCATTGTCACTGACACGCCGATGGGCGTTCGCAAATCCGCCGCGCCCGGTCATATCGCCCTTGTCACCATTGTGAACGATGTCAGCCTGCGCGGCCTTATTCCAGGAGAACTCGCAAAGGGTTTCGGCTTCTTTCAGTCAAAACCGTCTACTGCGTTTGCGGCGGTCGCCGTGACGCCCGACGAACTTGACGACGCCTGGGACGGCGCCAAACTTTCCCTGCCGCTTCAAAGCTGGGTCAATGGCGAACGGCTTGGCCTGCCGAACGCCGGCGAGGATCTCAATTTCGATTTCGCGGCCCTGATCGAGCATGCGGCGAAGACCCGGGAGCTCGGCGCGGGAACGATCATCGGCTCGGGCACAGTCTCCAATCGCGAGCGCGCGGTCGGCTCTTCCTGCCTCGCGGAGCGCCGCATGATCGAGACCATTGACGAAGGGGCGCCGAAAACGCCGTTTCTCCGCTTTGGCGACCTTGTGAAAATCGACATGCTGGACAATGCCGGACGCAGCATCTTCGGCGCGATCGAACAGCGCGTAGAGCAATACTCGCCCGTATGAGCGGCGCGCCCATACTCGGCCTCGGCTATGTCGGCGTTCAAACCGCGTCGCTTGAGACGTGGCGCGATTTTGGAACCGGTCTCCTGGGGCTGCAACCAGTAGCCCTTTCCGGGAAAAGGCTGGCCTTCCGCATGGATGACGCCGCCGCGCGTCTATTATTGCGCGAAGGCGCTCGCGAAGAGCCCGATTTCTTCGGATGGGAAGTTCGCAACCGGCAAGCGTTGGAAGCGCTGGCTGCGCGTCTGGAAGAACATGGGCGCCGCGTCGAACGCCTGCCCTCCAGCCTTGTCGAACAGCGCCAGGTCAGCGACGCGATCTCAACCTGCGATCCGGAAGGCAACCGGCTGGAAATTTTTTATGGGCAATATAGAGCCGATGCGCCTTTCAGGCCCGGCAGGCCCATTTCCGGTTTCCGCACCGGCTCGCTCGGCATGGGCCATGCAGTGATGAACGTCAAAGATATGGACTCGGCGCTTTTCTTTTACCGGGACATTCTTGGCTTTCGCCTCAGCGATTACACGCTCCGCCCTTTCAAGGCTTATTTCTTTCACGTCAATGCGCGTCATCACAGCCTCGCCCTGATCGAAAACGAACGCGGCGGCATGCATCATCTCATGATGGAAGTGCGTGGTTTCGACGATATGGGACAGGGCTACGATCTAGCGCAACTCGACCCGGACCGCGTTGCGACAACGCTGGGCCGTCACTCAAACGATCACATGACCTCGTTCTATGTGCGCACGCCCTCGCAGTTCCTGATCGAATATGGCTGGGGCGGCCGCGATATAGATCCGGACGCATGGGAGGCTTTTGAGATGACATTGGGCCCCAGCTTGTGGGGACATGAACGCGACTGGCTGCCGGAAGAGATGAGAGACGAGGCGCGCCGCCTGCGTCTCAAAGCAGCCGCTGACGGGGTGCGCGCGGATTTGTTCGTAGCCTCGAAATCCCGGGCTTAACGGCGTAAAGCCGCCCCCTTTTTCCGTCTTAGAAAAAATAGAACCGAAGCGCAGCGTCGGATATGGTCCGGCGCGTTTCGGCATCCGGCACGATCTCATAGAACATGCCGAGCGCCTTTTCGTAACTCATCACGTCCTCATGGCCGACAAAAGGCGAATCGCTTCCCCATAGCAGGCGCTCAGGACCCGCAACGGAGAGAAGCTTTTGCGTGCAGTCGTGCAAGACATCATGTTCGAGCCGGAAACCGGCGGATATTTTCACCCAGGTCTTGCCGGCCTCCGCAGCCGCGAGGGTCGCTTTGAACCCCTCGCCGTTCACGCCCTCAGGCGAACGGAGCAGACCGAAATGATCGACGACGATCGCGAGGCCTTTTTCTCTCAGTTTCGGCAACGCATGAGCGAGCTGTTCGCTGCTGGCGTTGAGCTCCACATGCATGCCGCAATCGGCGAGCCGGTTCAGATATTTGCCGTATTCAAATCCGTCAAAATCAGGAAGCACGGCGTCTTTCTTCCATTGCAGCCGCACGCCGACGACGCCAAGATCGCGCAGGCGGCGCAGCTCATGCAGCCCGAGATCGGGCTGCGGATAAAGCGTCGCCCGCAATCTTTTATGCGCGCTCAGCGCCTGAAGCGTATAGTCATTGTAGTCGCCATAGAGGCTGGCGGCGGCGATGACGCCGAAAGCGACGCCATGCCGGTCGAGATCCGCCAGATAGTCTTCCGCCGTGTAATCGTAGTCAGGCCGCGTCCACGCATCCGGCCGCAACGGCATGCGGCGCGTCAGTATATGGCAGTGGGAGTCGACAACAGGCGGTTCGACGAACATCTCAGTCTTTCTGCTTGCGGGCGAACAGGCCTTTTCCCGTTTCGCAAAGCACTTTCCGGCGCTCCTCCTTGGTCAAAAGAGACGCCGCCTCGCGGGCGCGCTGGGCCATCCGCCCATAATCCTCCAACGTGTTGCCCTGATCGGAACCCCACATGATATGATCGGCCCCGACAACATCGACAGCATTCCTCAGGAATTCGGCGCAGTCGACGCCCGCCTCCCTGAAAATATTGAAATTGATCGTGCTCAGTTTGAAATAGATGTTTTTGAAAGCGGTTAACGCAACGTGCTCCTGCGTCAGACCGAGATTGGAAGCGCCCGAGACCGGCCAGCCGAAATGGTCGAGAGAAATCCTTGTCGCAGGATAGGTGCGCGCCAGGGCGGCGATGCGCGGAAGCGCCGTCGCGAAAGACCCCTGCGGCGAATACATCAGCACCATGTTCAGCCTGTATTTGTCGGCGATCCTCCATGTCTGATGCGCCTCAGGCGAATCGAGCCAGGGCGTCGTCCCGTCCTCGGTCTGGCGCCCGTAAAGACGCAAGCCTACGACGTTGCGCTCGACAATCATCTTTTCAAGCGTGGCGGGCGTGTCGGGCGCATCCGCGTGAAGAATGACGACGCTGGAAATCTTGTCGGGATGGCGATCCGACACATCCATGATGTAGCTGTTGTCGGTCTTGTAGACCGTGTTGTACTGAACGCCGGCGCCGCCGACGACGCCGCATTTCTCCCAGACGGGCAGAATCGCCTCGGGCGTCGCCGGCTCAGACACAATCCGCTTTCGGATATTTTCTTCGCCTTCGCGGGCGTTCGCCGTATTGATCGGGTAATGCGCGATGTCATTGGTGAAGAAATGCGCATGAGCATCGAAAAGCGGATCTTGTTGTTCGGCTTGCGGGGCCAACGCCTTTTCCTCCTGAGAGCGATAAGCTCGCCCTTTTCTCTTAATAACGCCGACGGCGCCTATAAAGGGGGTTTACGCGCCGGCCGGTCTTGTCCCGCAAGACTGGCGGCTGGGCGCAAAGCCGTCTAATTCTTTGTTATCACGATATTTATGCCCAAAGAGCATCAAAATTCGCCGCCCGTCAGGGGGCGGGACATGCTCTCGCGTTATCGGTTCGCTCACCAAGCGCGATTGGTAAGCTTCCCCGAATAACCATAATGTTTGGAAAAGGCGGAGCCTCATTCCGCTCCAGATCATCAATGCTGTGCAAGACCAGTGCGTTCAAGGAGGAAAACATGAAACGTCCCAGCGGTAAAAAAGGAGACGAGCTCTCAGCTGTTGTTCCGGCTTTTACGGAATATACGGACCGCGTCTTGTATGAGGACGTCTGGGAGCGCCCCGGCCTTTCGAAACGCGACCGCAGCCTGATTACGATTGCGGCGCTGATCAGCATGTACCGTCCCGAGCAGCTTCCGGCGCATCTGGGTCTCGCCATGAAGAACGGCCTGACAAAAGAAGAGATCAGCGAAGCCATTTTGCATCTCGCCTTTTACGCTTCCTGGCCTTCAGCGGTCACCGCCAGCCGGCGGTTTCTCGAAGTGGTGCAGCAAATGGAGGTCGAAGACGGGGAAGAATAACCCTCCCTCATCCCGCCATGCGGCGGAGCATGTTTTTGGCGATCACCAATTGCTGTATCTGCGTCGTGCCTTCGTAAATCCGGAAAATGCGCGCATCACGAAAAAACCGCTCCGCCTCATATTCCTTAAGATAGCCGGCGCCGCCATGTATCTGCACAACACGGTCGGCAATGCGTCCGCACATTTCCGACGCATACATTTTGGCGCAGCTCGCCTCCAAAGACACCTGCCGACCTTTGTCCGCATTCAACGCAGCATCGCGGATCATGCATTCGGCCGCGTAAAGCTCGGCCTTTGAATCGGCGAGCATGGCCTGAATAAGCTGGAACTGGGCGATAGGCTGCCCGAACGCCTTGCGCTCGGCCGCATAGCGCAAACCGCAATCGAGAATACGTGCGGCATAACCGGTCGCGGCGGCGGCGATGCAGATTCGTCCCGCATCGAGCGACTGCATGGCGGCCTTGAAGCCGGTCCCTTCTTCGCCGCCAAGGAGCGCCGCAGCAGGCACGCGTGCGTCTTCCAGAATCACGTCCGCAATCTGCGAACCGTTCTGGCCGAGTTTTTCTTCCGGCTTCCCGATTGAAACTCCCGGCGTGTCGGCAGGCACTAGAAAGGCGCTTATATGCGCATTCTTGGGCAGCGCCGCCGCTTCGGTGCGCGCCATCACGATGATCATGTCGGCAAAGGGCGCATTGGTGATATAGCGCTTAGAGCCGTTCAGCACATAATCGCCGCCGTCGCGGCGCGCGCTTGTCTTTAGCGCCGCTGCGTCGGAGCCGCTGTCCGGTTCGGTTAAGGCGAACGCCGCGATCGCGCCATCTGCGAGTTTCGGCAGCCAGTACTTTCGTTGTTCGTCCGTTCCGTTTTTGACAAGCGCTGAACAGGCCATGCCGATATTGATGGATATGAGCGCCCTGAAGGCGCCGCTGGCCCAGCTTAAGATGCGTATAGTCTCGACATATTGAGAAACATTCATGCCGGCGCCGCCATATTCTTCCGGCATAGTGAGACCGAAAAGGCCCATATCGCGCATTTCCGCCAGGATAGCGTCAGGCACGCGGTTAAGTTTTTCAGTCTCTTTTTCCGCCGGCACGAGGCGCTCTCTCACGAACCGCTCCAACTGTACGACGAATGCCTGAAAAACGTCCGTATCCATTCCGGTTTGCGTCAACTCGGCTCTCCTTAAATTTGAAAATCTATCCGCATTGCGGATATTTCATCATGACGCTTTTAAAGCGCCTGTACGCATAAAAAGTCGCGCCGCCCAATGAAGAGCGACGCGACAGTCCGCTTAGGGAAGACTATGTAATCAGAATTGGAACCGCGCGCCGACCTTGAAATAACGGCCAATCCGGTCATGGAAGGCGCCGCCATTATAGTTTGGCTGCGTAATGAAGGTTGTCGCCGCCGGCGGAGCAACATTGAAAAGGTTATTGATCTTGCCGTAGAGTTGAATGTTTTCAGTTATGCGCTTGGAGATATCCACATCGACATAAGTGCGCGAAGGAATTGTATTGTCGTCAATATCAACGCCTTCGGTGTATGCTGTGCGGAACACGCCATTATCGACATAGCGCACGAGAACCCCCGCAGCGAAATCATCGGTGACGTAGCGTGCGCCAAGATTGAAGCGCCATTCCGGCACGCCGCCAGCAGTCTCGCTCGCCAACTGACCGACAACGTCGGATTTGACCCCGCTGATCGTCGTAGAGAGCTCTCCCACATAGTTCGCGAGCACGCTGAAGTTGAGATCGCCGCTCAAGAACGGCACTCCGTAATCCATTTGAACGTCAAAACCTTTTGCCGAGGCAGCAGCGGCGTTCAGCAGCGTTGCCTGAACTTCGGTAATATTGCCGTTCGAGTTCTGCATGATCGCATCGCAAAGCGAGGTTTGCATCAGGATGAAGCAGTTATCGACAATAGTCTGACCATCAAGCGAGGCGATCGCATCCTTGATTTTGAACGAATAGTAATCGAAAGACAGGCTCAATCCGTTCGCAAAACCCGGCGTCAGCACAACACCGACAGTCCATGCGTTCGATTTTTCCGGATCGAGAGTCGGATTGCCGCCGGTCAGGAGAGGCACCGTTGGGTTTGAGTTGTCACGAGGGTCGACGAGCTGGTTCACGAACTGGCTCTGTCCGGAAAACAACTCGTTTACGCTCGGCGCCCGAATGTCACGGGAATAAGTGCCCCGAAAACGGATGTCCGGCGTCGGCGAATAATTCATGCCGGCTTTCCAGGTAACGACCGTGCCACTGGTTGAATAGTCCGTGACGCGCGCCGCGCCGTTCACATCCATGCTGTAGCCCATGGGCTGATCGGACATCAAAGGAACGACGACCTCGGTGTAGGCTTCCTTGACGCTGACTTCGCCGCTCAAAGGCTGCGAGTTGACGGCGTACCACCCGGTCATGGCCGAGATAGGATCTGTGGTCGCAGAGAGTTCGTCCTTGCGCCATTCTCCGCCAACGGCAACCGAGACGTCGCCGGCCCAAGTCTGGAATGGCGAGCCGCTCAGGTTGAACGATACGAGCGTTTGCTTTTGCTCGGAATCCAGAACAGCCGTGCCGCTGATGTAGTCGAGCGCCGACCCGTTAAGCGAGCCTTCGCCGAAAAGATTGACCGGAACACAATTCGCAATATCCGGATCCGTGCTGGACGGATTGTTTAGCGACGACCGGCAGACGGGATCATTGGTCATAGGATCGAGAACAACATCTGTGCCGAGGCTGAGCCGCCTCAGATTTGTATTGCCGCCGTCCTCACGATAAAAGTTGCTTTTGCTATACTGGAAGGTGACGTCCCAGTTCCATCCGCCGCTTAATTCGCCCTTGGCGCCTGCGCCATAACGCTGATAATCAATGTCGTTGGCGTTCGTGATCGGCCCCTGCTCGCCAAGAATGCGCCTCAGATAATAGGTGTCGACGCCATTATCCATCATAATGTCGCGCACGCCCTGCGGAAGGAATGGGTTATCTATGTCGATCGCCAACGGAGAGCGGTTGGTGGACACATAAGCGCTATCGGAAAAAGCGTATGTGTGTGAATAAAGCGCGTCAGCAAACAGCTCCGTTGTGTCAGTGAGATCAAAAGTCGCGCGCGCATAACCGGCTTGCCGCGACACTTTCGGATAAATATTGGCTTCGTTCGCCATTGAAACGCCGTCGCCGCCGATCATCCATGTGGAACCGACCGCCGTTCCGTATTGGAAGGGCTGCACCTCGCCGCCAGGCCCGAACTGAATGCCTTGCAACTCAGGAATATTGTTCAGCGATGACACGCCGCCATAAGTAAGCTGAGAATAGACAGCATTATTCGCCTGAGTCCGGTTTGGCGGACCATCCGGCAGCGTCACCAGAGCAGTGTTGTCGTCGCCCCATGGGCGCGTTCCTTGCGCTAGCTGGCCATTATTGTCATAAAAATCGAAACCAGCGACAATATGGAGCCTGTCGTCGGCAAATGAATGACCCGCCGCCAGCGAAACGGCCGGCGCCGACACATCATCGTAGGTTGAAATCCCGTATTGGATGTCGCCCTTGACCCCTTCCAGCCTATGATCGAGCGTTAGGTTGACCACGCCGGAAACAGCGTCAGAACCATATGCGGCGGATGCGCCGCCGGTTACAATTTCCACTTTCTTGATAAGCGAAAGAGGAATTACGTTCGTATCGACAATGCCATCCGGCGATGTCGGCGCGAGCCGCCGTCCATCAAGCAAAGTGAGCGTCCGCGCAAAGCCCAAACCGCGCAAGTTGAAATAACTTGTGCCGATGGCTTCACTGAACTTGCCGATATTCTGATGCGGAACAAACGCTGGCACATCGACGACAAGGTCAGAAATCCGAAAAACCGCTTTCCGGTCTATTTCCTCTTCGTCAAATGCAGTAACCGGCGTCGGCGCATCGAAGTCGGAAATGCGGGTGCCAGTGACAGTGATCGTATCCTGCACTCCCTCATCCTGCGCCCATGCCGGTTGCGCCGCCATCACACACGCGCTTGCACAGCTCAATAACGCCGTCTTCAGTTTTAGTTGGGTTTTCATGGTACCTAACACCCCTCCTTGGACCTCCGCCATATCCGGGATGCACGCCTCTGACACTCCGCGATTGGCGGGGTTGGCAGCACAGACGCACTTAATCCTGTGATTGGCTTCAGTGTTTCCTTCCTAACTCCCTGCGGGTTTTGGCCGCTTATGAAATTATGTATTGTTGAATGGTATTATACATTCGAAAATTTTGTCCAAGACCACTTAGGCACGGATTTGATACCTTTCCGGCACCGAAGCGAAATCAAACGGTAGAAGGTTTATATTTTTCAATTGCTTATGACACGGATGAGGACGGGCGCCGCTGAAAGGCGGCCTCCTTCATGATATTGACGACTTGCGCCTGCGTAAATTCCCACATGCCCGCCTCGCCGAGTTCAGCACCCATGCCGGATTGACGCGCCCCGCGGAAAGGCACGGAAGGGTCTACAGACTGATGCCTGTTGATCCAGACGGTTCCGCTATCGATGCGCTCGCCCAGCTTCACGGCGCGCGCAATATCTCTGCTCCACACGCTCGCCCCCAAGCCGAATATGCTGTCATTGATCCGCGCCAGCGCGTCCTCCAGATCGGCATATTGCAAAACCGGCAGCACAGGGCCGAACTGTTCCTCCTGAACAACAGGCGCATTGTCGGGAATATCCTTCACGATCGTCGGCGGAATGAAATATCCCCTGTTGCTGCGCGGCGTTTCGCCTTGCGTAAGCTTTCCCTGTTTGTCGCAATCGCCCAGCAAAGCCTTCAGTTTTCGAAACTGCGCCGCATTCTGCACCGGCCCCATATCGACGCCGGGGTCGGCGCCATTGCCGACCGTTGACGATTGCGCCGCTTCGCTCAGGCGCTCGCAAACTTCATCATAAAGCGCCTCCGGCGCATAAACGCGTTTAATCGCCATGCAGACCTGACCAGAGTTGGTCATGGCGCTGCGGTAGATTTGCGGAATCGCTTCTTCAAGATCGGCGTCATCAAGAATGAGCGCCGCATCATTGCCGCCAAGCTCCAGCGTCACCCTCTTGAGATCCGGCGCAGCGCTCGCAAACACTTTGCGCCCGGTCGCCGTTGACCCCGTAAAGGAAATCTTGGCCACGTCCGGATGGCCGGTCAGCGCCGCCCCGAGATCGTTGTCATCGCAGATCACATTAAAAACCCCAGACGGCAGAATATCTGCGCAAATCTCGCCGATGCGGAGCGTCGTCAGCGGCGTCGTCGGGGCGGGCTTTGCTACAACGCAATTTCCAGTTATGAGCGCCGGCCCTAATTTGTTAGTCAGCAAAATGACGGGAAAGTTCCAAGGCGTGATCGCAGCCACGACGCCCAAGGGCTTGCGTTGCTCGTAAATCAACTCGCTTTGCGTTTCGCGAAAAATCCGTCGCGGCATGCGCTGCTGCGCAAAATAGTCGAGCGCATCGCATGCGCGTGAAATCTCCATTCTTGCAAGATTCAACGGCTTGCCCTGCTCAGCCGTCAGCACTCTACTAAGCTCGTCGAGCCGCGCCCTTATCGCAGCGGCCGCCTCGCGCATCAGCGCCTCACGCTTTTCGACAGGCGTTTGCGCCCAGGGCGGAAACGCGGACTTGGCGGCTGCGACCGCTTCATCCAACTGCGCAGCGCTCGCCGCCGGACAGCGAGCGATAATATCTTCCGTAGCTGGATTGACGACGTCTATTTCCCGATCGCCGCGAACCGCCCGCCCGCCGATCACCAGTTTGAATTCAGCCACGCTTCCTCCTTTAAGCCGCCCAAGCAGACGAACCGCCGTGACGGCGTCGCAGACGAACCGTTTTGTAATGCAGCTTTGCGGAGCGTTTTTCCCATGTCCGGTTTTGATACATCCAATTCTTTGTTCTTGCCCGACCAATATCCATGCGGTATTGGTTCCGAATGGAACTCAGGCATCTCCGATATTTCCGCACAGTCGGTCGAGAAGAACATTTCGGCCGTGCGGCGAAAATCCTCAACATCGCTCAACCCGCCCTGACTCGGCAGATCCGCCATCTTGAAGAGGAGCTGGGCGTGCAGCTTTTTGAACGGCTGCCACGCGGCGTGCGGCTTTCGTCAGCCGGCCGGGCTTTCCTCAGCGAAACCGAAAGCATCCTCGCCCAGGTAGAGCGCGCGATTGAAAACACACGCAGCCATGCAAGCGGCCATTACGGATCGCTGCGCGTCGGCTTCAGCGAAATCGCCTCCGCGCATCATGACATCCCGAGCAAGCTACTCGACTTTCGCCTTTCCGAACCCAATGTAACCCTGGACTTGCTGCCGATGGGCTCGCGCAATCAGATCGAAGCGCTGAAAGACGCAAGGATTGACGCCGCCATTGTCTACGACACCCACACGACAGACGCCGATCTGGAAGTGCTCGACTACAGCGACATCGCAGTCAGCGACATCTCGCTCGCTCTTTACCAGGGGCATCGGCTCACAAAATCGAAAAAGATCTGGATGAAGGATCTCGACGGCGAAAGATTTCTCTGGCCGATCCGGAGCGCCATGCCGCGTTATTACGACGTCCTGACCCAGGCCTTCAGCGTCCACGGCGTAACGCCGGAAATTGTGCAGGAAACGGCGACAAATTCCATTCTTCTAAGTCTCGTCGCCGCCGGCATGGGCCTGGGGTTTGTAGAGTATTCCGAGAATCGTTATCAGTCAGGCAACATCATACTGCGCAAAGTTGAAGATCTGGGCATCTCTTTCAACATAAGAATGTTATGGCGCAAATCGGATGATTCATCCGCTCTCGACCTATTTCTAAACGCCATGGCGCCGGATTAATGGCCTTGAACGGCGGTCCCTGGCTTAGGGATCGCCGCCCGCCCCATCTCGAAAAAGTCTCTCAACTGCCGTTTGCTTTCAACTTTCAGCTTCATGTAGGCGCGTTTGCGGTAAGTGACGACGCTCGAAAAGGCGACGCCGCACCGCTCTGCTATTTCGGCCTGCCCTTCCCCGCCAGCGAGACTGGCGGCCACTTGCGCCTCGCGCTCGCTCAGCCCCCGTCTTTTCGCCTTTTCGACCATCGCGCGATAACATTCTGTATACTGATCGGCAATCACCGTCATGGATAGCTCGCAATGTCGCTTTACCGCCGCCATCAGCGACGGGCCGGCGGCCGCAATGCGGCGCCTTTCTTCCGGCGTCGCAAAGCCTCGCGATCTGGCGCGATAACCGGCGGCCAGATGCGAACCATTACAGAGATTGAAGAGGGCGAGACGCTCTATGACGCCGGGCCTGTCATAACAATCGCGGCGGTAATCCACGCTCGCAATCTCTGACGCAGTGGTTTGCAACAACGCAACATCGCCGGCTGACAGCGACGCGCCCTTTTTTTGCAGCGCCACGTCCACCCGCCAATAACGCGCCGCATAAGCGGATGACGCCTCGACGGCGAAATCCGGAATTCGCGGATGAATTCCTTCGGCGAAAACAACGCGCGGCCCTTTATCGCCCGCCAGATCGAAGACGGCGCAATAATCGCAACCCGCGAGCTCGCGATACGCCGACAGAACTTCACCGGGAAACTCACGCCTGCCTATTTCTGGAATGAGGCGCGCGGTTATGTCGAGCACAGGCGCAGAGACATGAAGGGTCATCTTGTCCCCCAATATGGGTGATGGAAAAGCGCCCCCCTGGTTCTTATGTTATTCGCAAAGGCGATCCTGGGCGCGCGCCGCGAACCGCAAGGGAGGATATTTTGGTTGACACGATTCCCGCTCTCAACGGTCTTTATCATTTCGCTTATCCTTGCCGCGACGCTGACGAGACCCGGCATTTTTACGAAGACATCCTTGGCCTGCCGCTGGTGAATTGCATGACTTCGGAAAAAGTGCCGAGCACCGGCGAAGAAACGCCTTATGCGCATTTCTTTTTTGAATTTGGCGACGGCTCTTACGTCGCCTTTTTCGACCTTCCCGATTACGAAAAACCGGCGCCGTCGCCAAACACGCCCGCTTGGGTTCAGCACTTCGCTATCGAGACCGCATCGAAAGAAAATGTCGAGTTCATGCGTCAACGGCTGATCGACAACGGCGTTGAAGTGTTGGGTCCTGTGGATCACGGTTTCGTTTACTCCATTTACTTCTTCGACCCGAACGGCTTGCGCCTTGAAATCGCAACGCGCACTGAAGGGCCTGGCGTTCTCGCCAAGGCAAGGGCGGAAGCGCCCGGCCAGCTCGAAGAATGGTCGCGCCGGAAAGCCGCCTTCATCGATGAGCAGGCCGGCTCCTGAATTGAGAACGACCCGCCTGTAAGAGGCCGCTTACGCCTCCAGCAAGTTTTTCTCAACGCTCCAGCTCTCGACCGTATCGAGGCATTGCTTCAACAGCTCCGGCTGGCCGACATAATAATGCGTAGCGCCCTTGAGTTGCAGGTAGCTTTTATCCGGCGTCGCCAGCGCGTCCCGAATGATCGGATTATGCGTTGCCGGCACGGCGTCATCCGCGGTGTTTTCAATCTGCAGAACCGGCGTGCGGTGAATCTTTTTCGCATTGGCCGGCCCTTTGGCGTTCGAGAGATCGTAGCTCCACTGGCTCAGCCATGACCGCAACGTCGAATAACGCGCGAGTCCCACCGGGCCCACATTCACAGCGCGAGGATCGCCCATATAAGACCAACCAGGCTTGCGATCATTCGGATCGACGCTCGGGTCGAACCAGCGCACGTCGCACATGGTCCGGTGTACGACAAAGGCGCGCTCCATCTCGCCTGTATCCGCCTTGCGCAAGGCTTCGAGCTTTTCTTGACACCACTGGGTGATCTTGCGGTTGCGCGCAATCTGCGCCTTGCGGAAGGCGGCGATGAACTCCGCATCATAAGGGGGCTGCGCAGGACAATCGGGGGAATAGATGTCGAATGCCGGATCGCGCTTGTCCGGATCGAGTTCATCGATGACGGAAGGATCGATCCATTCGGTGAGGGTTTCCGCGCGCGACAGATGCGCGGCGATAAAAATCACGCCATCGGCTGGCGTCAGCCCTTCAACGGTCAGATCGACGTCATCCCCCGCCGGCGTTTGGGTGATGGTGGGGTTTTCGGCCTGCGCCTGATAAAATAGCGACAAGGAGCCGCCGCCCGACCACCCCACAAGCACGACCTTCTCATAGCCAAGCGTTTCACGCGCATGGCGCATCCACCGCCCAAGATCGACGGCCACTTTCTCCATAATGAGGGCGCTGTCATTTTTGGCGTAACGGCTCGCCGGACAAAGAACATGCAAACCCCGGTCGGCGAGCGCTGTGGGCATCGGCAAAAGCTGTAATGTCGACGTCGGATGCATGAACACATAGACCGTCTTGGACGGACGGTCCGACGCGCGCAGGAGTTGTCCCTCGAGATTGACCTTTCCTGAATTGCCCGCAAATCCATAGGTCTCCGTGAATTTCGGATTCTCCGCAAAGGAAACGATTTGCGGGATGCGCGTCCATTCGGCTTTTGAAACTGACTTTGCCATTTGCTTTCCGATATTCTTGTTTCGTGAGAGCGTCGTTTCAAACCGCAGCGTTGACGGCGTCATATTCGAACAGCCAGTCATAGCGTTCGCTGACGAGATCGGGCCGCCATTCACGATCGACATAAGCCTGCGCGCCCTCGACGGTCGCGAGCGCCGGATTATGGAAACGCTCGGTATTCTTGGCCGCGCCGCGAACCATGCGCGACGTGCGTTCAATCCGGGCGTCTTCATACGCTTTCAAAGCCTTTTCCGGATTTTCATAGGCCCCGAGCGCGCGCGCCAGAATAAGGCCGTCTTCAATCGCCATCGCCGCGCCTTGTGCGAGGAAAGGCAGCGCCGGATGGCAGGCGTCTCCGAGCAACGTAATACGGCCTTGCGTCCAGGTTTTCATTGGCGGGCGCGAAAACAGCGCCCAGCGAAACGGCTCGTCAATGTTCTGAATATATTCGTGTACGTCGGGATGCCAGCCGGGATAATCGGCGTGATATTCCTCAACGGTGCCCGGCTCGGACCAACTTTCGATTTTCCATTCCTGGTTTTCAACAACGCTGGTGAAGTTCATTAGCTTACCGGGCCGAAGCGGATAGTGAATCACATGGCCGCCGGGGCCGATCCAGTTGGTGCCGATCGGCCGTCTCAACCGTTCCGGCAGCCGCTCGAAAGGAATGAGCCCGCGCCAGGCGACAATGCCGGTGAAATCGGCTTTTCCCTCGCCGAAAAGCTGCTTTCGCATGGCGGAATGAACGCCGTCAGCGCCGATGACGATATTGCAAGCCACAGACGGCTGGTCATCGAAGTGAAGCGTTACCGACGCGCCGTCTTGCTCGGACGAGTTGAAATGATGATTGAGATGAATGGCGTCAGGCTTCACCGCGCGGACAGCGTCGACCAGCGCCGAGTGAAGGTCGCCTCTGTGGATCGTCACATAGGGAAATCCGTATCGCTCTACGGATTCCGCGCCGAGATCGAACAATTTCCAGGTCTGGCCCGTATTCCAGAGCCTGACTTCCTTGCCTTCCGGCTGAAAGCCCACAGAGACGACCCGGTCCAAAATCCCGAGATTATCGAACACCCGCGTGGCGTTGGCGGCGATCTGGAGGCCAGCCCCCACCTCCTTCAATTCATGAGCCTGCTCGTAAACCTCAACGTCAAACCCCCGGCGCAGCAACGCCAGCGCTGCGGTCAGGCCGCCGATTCCAGCGCCAATAATGCCGATTTTCATCTCGCCCAAATCCCTTCCAACATTATTTAATAATATCAAATTATATTCGTCTATGACGAACTTTGCAATTCTCTGGCTATCGACAGGCAACAGGGACGCGTCTAGCGTCCCCCGAAAGGGAGAATCGATGGACGCGGAAACCGAAAATGAAGGGCAGAAACGGCGGCGGATTCGTTCGATCGAGGTGGGATTTCGGGTGATCCGGGCCATGCTTCTGGCGGACGGCCCGATGCCGCTGCGTGATCTCGCCGCAGAGGCGGGCATGGCGCCGAGCAAGGCTCACCTCTATCTCGCCAGCTTCGTGCGGGAGGGGATGGCCGTGCAGGACCCGGAAACGGGTCATTACGGCCTCGGACAGTTCGCGATCCAGCTTGGGCTGTCGGCGATCCAGCGATTGTCGATCGTCGACGAGGCCCGAAAATTCCTACTCGATCTGTCGAACAGCACTGGCTGCGGCGTCTACCTCTCACTCCTGAGCGAGCGCGGTCCTTCCATCGTTTCAAAATCCGACGGTTTCCGGAACGGCGCCCTCTCAGTTCGGCTGGGTTATGTCCTCCCCTTGACCGATACAGCAACGGGACATGTCTTTCTCGCGCACCTTCCCGAACCGCAACGCATCGCGCTTCTCGATCAGGAATATGCAAGGCCGCAACCGGAGGACCGTCCCGACTATCTTTCCCGCAAGGAAGTCGAGACCTATCTTCCGAAAATCCACAAGCAGGGCTATGCAACGACCCATGGCAATGTGAACGCCAATTTCGTAGCGGTCGCAGCGCCGGTATTCGATCATACAGGCGGCATCGCCGCCGTCTTGACCATTCTTGGTCCGGACAAATATCTCAAAGGCGCGGAACATAAACGCTGTATTGAAAGCCTTTGCTCGGCGGCGAGCGAGCTATCCAGCCGGATGGGCGCCAGCCAAAGCGTTTAGTAAGCCATCGCAACGGATTTTATCTCCGTATACGCGTCAATGCCGGCGCGCCCGTTCTCCCTGCCCCAGCCCGAATGCTTGAAGCCGCCGAAGGGAAGCGCCGGGTCGAGCCCGCCGCCATTGACGCGTACGGTGCCGGCCTTCAGCTTGCGCGCAAGGCGATGGGCCGCGGAAAGATTGCTGGTCCATATGACCGCGCCCAAACCATAGTCGCTCTCATTCGCCTGCACAGCGATTGATGAAAGTTCATCGTCATCGAAGCGCATGGCGCAAAGGACCGGCCCGAAAATCTCCTCGCTGACCACGCGCATTGTAGGTTTCGTATCCACGAGCACGGTCGGCGGTACGAAATAGCCGTCCCCTTCCGGCGCCTCACCCTTCGTCAGCCGGCTGGCGCCTTGTTCGAGGCCGCTTTTTACATAACCGAGAACCCGGGTTTGCTGTTCTTCGGAAACGACCGGCCCCATTTGCGTGGTGGTTTCAAGCCCCGATCCAAGTCTGATCTTGTCCGCATAGTCCGCGACGCCTTCGACCAGCCGGTCAAAGATGCTGGCGTGGGCGAAAAGCCGCGAGCCGGCGTTGCAGATCTGGCCGGCGTTGGTGAAAATGGAGCGCGCGGCGCCCGTAATCGCTTTATCGATGTCGGCGTCGGGCATGACGATCACCGGGGTCTTGCCGCCAAGCTCAAGCGTTACGCGTTTGAAATTCCCCGCCGACGCCTTGATGATTTCGCGCCCCACCTCCGTCGACCCCGTAAAGGTGACCTTGTCGACGCCGGGATGGGCCGTCAGCGCCGCGCCGGCTTCAACGCCGTCGCCGGTCAGAAGGTTGAACGCGCCATCGGGGAACCCTGCTTCCTGAACGAGATGGGCGAGGCGCAACGCTGTCAGCGGCGTTTGCTCGGCCGGTTTCAATATAACGGCGCAGCCCGCCGCCAGCGCGGGCGCCGCTTTCTGGACAGCCATGGCGAAAGGCGTGTTCCATGGAACGATCTGCGCAACGACGCCGACCGGCTCGCGGACCGTGTAAGCGTGCCAGTCGCCGGGTCCTGAAAGGCTGATCGTCTCGCCAGTCAGCTTGGTGCACCAGCCGGCGTTATAGCGAATCGACTCGACGGCGTACGGAATGTCGAAGTAACGTGACTCGTTTATAGGTTTTCCGTTGTCGAGCGTTTCGAGCGTCGCAATTTCATCAATATTCGCTTCCACCAATTCCGCCAGACGAAGAAGCAGTCTCGCCCGCTCAGCCGGCTTCATCTCGAAGAGCGGGCCTTCCAGCGCCGCGCGCGCCGCCTTCGATGCAAGATCAGCGTCTTCCTCGCCGCCTGCCGCGACAGTCGCCAGGACCTGTCTGGTCGCTGGATTGATGCTGTCAAAAGTCTTGCCGGACGCAGCGTCGCGCCAGGCGCCGCCAATCAAGAGCTGGTGTTTCGAAGCCGCGAATGTCTGCGCTTTTTCGAGGGCGGCGGCGCGAGCGGTTTCGTCCATGACAATCTCCCTGATGACAAATCATATAATTCGTTTATATCAAATCACATGTGTAATTGTACAATTTTTTCTGATTAGCAAGCCCGGACAACGATGTGAAGCAGTATGACTATATAATTGTCGGCGCTGGCTCTGCGGGCTGCGTGCTGGCGAGCCGTCTCAGCGAGAACCCGAAAGTCGAGGTGCTTCTGCTCGAGGCTGGTGGCTCTGACGCCAATCCTCTTTTCGCGATGCCTCTGGGCTTCCTCACGGCTGCGCGGAATCCGGCCATCGACTGGGGGTATGCGACCGAGCCGGAGCCGCATATGAACGGCCGCGTCCTGCCCCTTCCCCGCGGTAAAATCATGGGCGGCTGCTCAACCGTCAACGGCATGATCTACATGCGCGGCCATTCGCTGGATTACGACGGCTGGCGTCAAATGGGCTGCGCCGGCTGGGGCGCCGATGACGTTCTTCCTTATTTCCGCAAAATGGAAAGCAGCTGGCGCGGCGGCGGAGAGCTGCATGGCGGCGACGGACCTTTGAGCGTGCAGCGGGTCGACAGCGAACGGCTCGGCGGCGACCCGGTCTGGCGCGCGGCGAAAGCGGCGGGACACGATTATGCGCCCGACTTCAGCAACGGCGCGCTCGGCTATGGCGAGTGCGAGGTCACCGTCAACACGCGCGGGCGACGCGCAAGCGCCTCTCGCGCCTATCTTGGGCCCGCAGCCTCGCGCGCGAACCTAACCATCGCCAAAAACTCAATAGCAACGCGCATCCTCATCGAAAACGGTCGCGCGACAGGTCTTGTCTATCGGAGCAACGGCGCGGAGAAAAAAGCGCTCGCCGCACGTGAAGTGATCCTTTCCGGAGGCTCCTATAATTCGCCGCAACTTCTGATGCTGTCGGGCGTAGGTCCCGCCGGCCACCTGCAAGAGATGGGCATTGAGGTTCGAAAAGACCTGCCCGGCGTCGGGCGCAATCTTTCCGAGCACCCCTGTCTTTATGCGGAATATGAAACCCATGAGTCGGTGACATTCCTCAATGCGTTGCGCCTTGACCGCCTGGCGCGCTCCGTCCTCGCCTGGGCGATTAGCGGCAAGGGACCGATGTCGACGCAGATCTGCAACTGCGCGATCATGCTCAAAACGAGGCCGGAACTGGAGCGGCCCGATATTCAGCTCATGATCCTGCCGGTGAGGCTCGACGCGCGCCCGTGGATTCCGGGCGTCGGCCAAAGGCAGGCCCATGTTTTCTCCATCATGATCATTCACCTGCATCCGGCAAGCCGCGGCAAGCTGACGCTTCGCTCCGTCGATCCCCTGGAGAAACCGAAAATCAGTCTCAACCTTCTTTCAACGCCGCAGGACTTCGCCGATGTGCGCGAAGGCGTCGCCGCTGTTCGCAAACTGTTTTCAACATCGCCTCTGGCCGAAATGATTTCCAAAGAACGAAAACCCGGCGCGTCAATCGCCGATGAGGGCGCGCTTGATGATTATATCCGGAACAATCTCGGCATTACGCAGCATCCGGTCGGCACCTGTTCCATGGGCGTTTCAGAGGAGGCGGTCGTCTCCCCTCGTTTGTGCGTTCGCGGGATTGACGGCTTGCGCGTCGTCGACGCCTCCGTCATGCCCACGGTTCCCAGCGGCAACACCAACGCCGCCGTCATCATGATCGCCGAGAAGGCGGCAGACATGATCCGCGAGGATCACGCCTGCTGACGCGAGAAGCCCGATCTATTCGCGGGTGTAATTGCCGTGACCAGGGCGGAAGGATTTCTCGTCGAGGAACTGCTTCAGTCCTTCCTGCTTGCCTTTTTCCGGATCCACAAAAGCAAGCTGGTCCATTTTGGCGGTCAGATATTCCGCCGCCTGCTCCCAGTCCATGTAACGGGCGAATTTGTACGCCATGCGCGCCTGGCGCAAAACCGTGGGGTTCTTTTCCAGCAGGATTTTGGCAAGTTCGCGCGTTCTCTCCACCAGCTGCTCCGCGGGCACGGCCTCGTTCACAAGGCCCAGTTCTTTCGCCCGCGCGCCCGTGAACTTCTCGCCGGTCATCACATAATACATCGCTTCACGGTCGCCCATCAGCGTCGATATCGCCTTTGAGACAACGCCGCCCGGAATGACGCCCCAGTTGATTTCCGACAATCCGAACACGGCCTTTTCGTCCGTAACCGCAAGATCGCAGCAGATGAGCGGCGTGAAGGCGCCGCCGAAACACCAGCCGTTCACCATGGCGATGGTGGGCTTCGCATAGTGCATGAGTGTGCGCCACTGCCAGGCGCGGGTGGAGCGATAGGCGCGATGGCGATGCACGTCCGATAGACCGTCCGTTGCACGGAAGAAATCCTTAAGGTCCATGCCTGCGGACCAAGCGTCGCCAATGCCGGTGAGAACGATCACGCCGCACCGGTCATCGACTTCAAGCGCATCGAAAATCTCGTTCATTTCCTCGGCGAGGCCGACGCTCATTGCATTGCGCTTTTCCGGCCTGTTGAACCGGACCCATGCAATTCCGTCCTCGAAATCGACAATCACATTATCGCCGCCAGGAAGATTGTCGGCGTGCTTGTATTCAGTTTTTTCCGTCATGATCTTTTCCCTTTCCTTCATCCGGCTAATGCGGGTCCTCTCTTAGCGAGCGGCCTTTATCAGCCAGACTGATATTGAAATTAAAATTACGCCTGCATTTGGCACCTCTGTTATTTCCCTTTCACGATGAGCGCATCGAGAGCCATGGCGCCTTCGCCGTCAGCGAAAAGCATCACCGGATTAATGTCGACTTCCGTTATCGACGGATCGGCGCGCATCGCGTCTCCCAACAGCACAACGATTTCCGCGAGAGCGTTAACGTCACGCGCCGGCTGTCCGCGGAATGCTTTTAAAAGACTTGCGCCCTGCATCGCGCAGATGCGCTCTACAGCCTGCTTATGGGTTATGTCGGGCGGCATGATCTCAACGGCTTTCAACGCCTCGATCCAGACGCCCCCAAGCCCCGCGAGAACGACCGGCCCCCATTCCGGATCCCGTTTCGCGCCGACGACCATTTCAAGACCCGGCTTTGACATTTGCTCAAGAAGCACGCCCTCAAGCTCGGCGGTTTTCGACGCCTCGGCGATATTCGCATGAAGCCTGTCCCAGGCGGCTTTCAACTCAGCCTCATCCTTGACGCCGACGATGACGCCGCCGATGTCGCTCTTGTGCATCAGCGTGGAGCCATGCGCCTTGATGACGATCGGATAACCAATCTCCGACGCCTTGGCGCAAGCATCGTTCACGGAACTGACAAGGCCGCCCTTCGGAACCGGAACGCCGAGCTTTTTCAGCCACGCCTTGCCGTCATATTCCGAAACGGCGCCCGCGCCTTTGAGCAACGGCAGGCCTTCAGGCGCCGCCCTCCGGCCTTCCGCCGCCTCGCGCGCCTTGGCGAAGCCATGCACCGCCGCCATGGCGCGGATCGAACGGTCCAGCGAGCGGAACAGCGGAATCTCATTGTCCCGCACGATGGTCTTGAACTCGTCATCGAGGGCGGACTGATCGCCGGTAATGGTCAGAACCACCGGCTTGTCGGTCCCCTTCATAACCGGCGCCAGAGCTTCCGCTTTCGCCCGCTGCTGGTGCGGTCCGCCGCCGATCATGGCGTACAAGATGGAAGCGGCGTTGTCGTCCGCCAGCAGCGCGGCCGCCGTATCGGTATAGACGCCGGCGTTCGAGTAGCCGGCGGTGCCAAGATCGAGCGGAAGGTCGATTTCCATTCCAGCCGGAACCAGAGACTTGAAAAGCTCCAGCGTCGCCGCCGACGGGGTCGCCAACGGCAATCCGACATCTTCGATCATGTCGAGAGAAAGACCTCTTATGGCGCCTGAATTGGTGACGATGGCGGCGTCTCCAAAAGGCGATTTCGGAAAACGCTGCAGGATCACCGTCGCGTCGAGAAGCTCGTCCATGGTTTCAACAAGGACGACCGCCTCCTTCTCGACTGCCGTCTTCATCATGGCGTAATCGCCCGTCAGGGCGCCCGTATGGGATTGCGCAGCCTCTCTGGCGCGCGCGCTGCGGCCCGGATGCAGCATGATGATGGGCACGCCCTTTTCACGGGCGCGCCGCGCCGCGGCGAGAAAGGCTTGAGGATCGCGGATCTGTTCGATGTAAAGCGCGACCGCGGCAACGCCCTCCTCGATCACATAGGAAACGAAATCCGCCGCATGCAGGACCGCCTCGTTGCCCGTGGTGATCATGTGTGAAATGGAAAGGCCGCGCGCGCGGAAAGCATCCCGCACGCTTGTCGCGGTCGCCCCGCTCTGAGCGATCACTGCAACGCGCCTTGCGCCTTTCGCGCTCATCGTGTCGAAGCTTTGCCCTTCGAACGTCGCAGAAAATCCGTCGGCGTAATTGATGAAACCAAGGCAGTTCGGCCCGATGAGCGCCAATCCGTTTTCACGGCAAAGGGCGGAGATCGCCTCCTGTTCCGCACGGCCTGCTTCGCCTGTTTCGCCGAAACCGGAAGCGAACACGACAGCCCCGCCGACCTTGCGCGCGGCGCAATCCTCCAGCGCCTGACGGATTGCGGCGTGCGGAATGTTCAAGATGACTGCGTCGGTTCCCTCAGGAATGTCGCGCAGCGACTTCACGCAAGGACGGCCGTTGATTTCATCGCGGCGGGGACTGACAAGGGTCAGCGCCCCGTCAAAACCCGAAGCCTGAACATTCCCCAGGACCGCGCCGCCGATGGACTTCGGGTCCGGCGAGGCGCCGGCGATGGCGACGGAGGATGGGTTAAGAAGCCGGCGCAAATCAAAACGCGGTGCGGAACCGGAAACGCTCATGGTCAATCTTCTTTCTGACGATAAGGACTGAAATTGGCCGCCGCCGCTTTCAGCGCATTTTTGTACATGGTGAGATCCGATTGCCATGCGATATATTTGACGCCGCGCTCCACATAGGATTTCAGCTGATCGGGATTGCCGACCACAGCGCCGAGATGTTTGCCGTGACGGACCCCGGCTTCGATCACCTTGTCGACAGCCGCCTGCACGTCAGGATGGCCCGCCTTTCCGGGATGGCCGAGCGACTGGCTTAAATCGCCTGTCCCAATAAACAGGACGTCGAGATGATCGATCTCGCAAAGCGCCTCGATCTCATCGACCATCTCTTTATTTTCGACATGCACCGAGACCACGGTTTCGCGATTGGCGCGCTCCACATATTCGTCGACATTAAAAAAGGCGTAGCCGGCGGCGCGGCATCCCGGCGCCCACCCTCTTCCGCCGATGGGATGATATTTGGATTTGTGGACAACCTCCCGGACCTGATCGGGATGTCGCAGCGAGGGCACCTGAACGCCGCTGGCGCCGCTGTCGAGCGCATGAAGGATGTTCGCCTCGCTGGCGTCCTGCGTGCGGATGATTGAGCTCATGCCCGCCCGCTCGCAGGCGCGGATCATGGTTTCGACGTCCGCATGACCGAAGGTTGAGTGTTCGCAGTCGATAATCAGAAAATCGAACCCGGCGAATCCGAAAAGCTCCACCAGATTTGGAGAGTTGAACTTAAAGAATGAACCAAAAACCGTCTCTCCGCGGTCGAGCTTTTTTTTGATGCAGCTGTTAAACATGATGGGGTTCCACGTAATTGCGTTGCGCGATATTCAATATCAGCCAGACTGATATAGGAAACAATGTCAGCCTCGCCTTACCTTCATTATTGCACATCTCCGGTGAATCAGGCGGTCGCTTGTTCGGCTTCTTCGTCAGCCGTCAGCCGCCCGCCCCCGGCCAGCAGCATGGTAAGCGCGGGAATGACGGAAATGACCGCAAATACAGCGAAGACGGACATCCGGCCAAGCCCGGCGCCGACAAGCAATCCGCCCAGCATCGGCCCGAGGATCGATCCGACTCGTCCCCAGCCGACAATATAACCGACACCCGTATTGCGCATTTCCACCGTGTAGATGTTGATCGCTACGAGGAAGACGCCGGTATAAGCGCCGACCGTGAACATGGTCATGACGCCTGCGGTCGTCAGCAGCAGCCAAGGCGCCGGCGGCGCCATGCCGAAAAAGATCAGCGCCACGGTGAGCAACGCAAAATAGGCCGCCGTCAGCTTCACATTGTCGAACCATTTGGTCAGAATGGCGATGGAGATGTGACCGACAACGCCGAAAACGCCGTTGAGCACGCCCACATAGCTCGCCATAACCGGTGTCAGTCCCGCATTCACCAGCACCTGCGGCTTCCAGTTCATCAGGAAGTAGCCGACAATGGCGTAAGCAAAGGACGCCACCCAGATCAGGATCGTCTGGGTCCGCATTCCCTCCGACAGAAGCAGCGCAAAACTCGGCTTTCCTTTTGTCTTGACCTTTTTCGGCGGCAGCGCGTCCAGCTGCGTGAAATTCAGCTTTCCAAGCACCTTGTTGATCCGCTGAAGCGCGTTGCGCGGCTGCTGGCTCGTAAGATATTCCGGCGATTCCAGCAGGAAAAAATATCCAAGTATCAGGACCACGCAATTAAGGACCCCGCCGGCCACAAAGATGTAGCGCCAGCCCAGCGTATCCAGCACGTTCGCCGCGACGAGGCCGCTGAGCGCCATCCCGATCGAAAATCCGGTGTGCAGACTAGCAATGAGCAGATTGCGCCAGCGTTCATTGCTGAACTCGGACACCATCACATTGAGGCTCACAACAAGCGTCCCAAGCCCCAGCCCCATCACGAAACGCAGGGCAAGGATTACCCAGATGCTGCCGGCAATTGCAGAAAGCCAGTGCACCACCGTTATAATAGCGACCGCCGCCAGGATGACAGTGCGACGGCCAACGCGGTCGGCCACGGGCGCGACAAAAAACGCGCCAAGCGCCAGACCGACCGATGTTGCGCTGAACGCCAGCCCCAGAATTTCCGGAGACACCGACCATTCCTTCGTCAGCTCAGGCGCCGCGAGTCCGAGCGAAAGAACGTCATAGCCCTCCGACATGTTGATCAGACAGCACAAGCCTACGACCAAGAATTGCAGCAAGCTCATGGGCGATTGCGCAATGACTTCGCGCGCGGGGTTATCGCTCGCCTGATCATCTCTCATAAGGCGCTCCAATATTGCGGCCGCAGAGAACGAACTGCAGCGGACTTAAGGGAAAAATACGAAAACATGGTGCGGCACAGCCCTGCGGCGCGTCTGCAACGCCGGGCGTCAGTCCATATTCCGCAAAAGCCGGAACAGGCTTGCGCGAAATTCGTCGCGCTGCTGCTTTGAGAACGACCGAAACAGCAGTTTCTCGAGTTTCAACGCCTCTTCCGAACAGTCGCGCAACGTGCGGCGGCCGGCGCGCGTCAACGACATCTCGAGGACGCGCCGGTTTTCCGGAGACACGATCCTCTTGATGAGGCCGAGCCCCTCGAGCTGGGCGATCTGCTTGTTCATGGTCTGCGGGCGCACATCGAAAAGCCGTGAAAGCTCCGCCGAAGACAGATGGCTGTGATGATCTATTTCCGCCAGCACGCGAAATTGCACCGCAGTGACGCCATAGGGTTCGAGCGCCGCGCCGAGACGCATCGACGACTTCAGCTGTACGTGTTTGATCAGATAAAGAAGCAGCGGTCCCTCGGAAAATTTCGGGTCCGCCGTCTTTTTCGCAGCGCCGCTCATGTCGCCTCTTTGGCTCAAATCGAGGCGAGTGTCCATAGAAACAATGAGAGCCGAACCGCATCATTCAGGCCAGCTCCGCCCGAACGATCTTCGCCCCTTCAGCCATCGCCTTCATTTTCCCGAAGGCGGTTTCATGCGGGAGATATTTCAGGCCGCAGTCAGGCGCGACGATCACATTGGCTGCGGGGACGACTTCAAGCCCCGCGCGGATGCGTTCGGCCACCGTTTCCGGACTCTCAATCTCCGGATCGCTGAGATCGAGCACGCCCAGAATAACTTTTTTGTCTTTCAGCGGCGCTAGCTCTTTCGGATTGAGATGGCTTTGCGCCGTCTCCACCGAAACCTGATCGATCCCGGTTTCCGCCAGTTCGCCGAGAAAATGATACCCTGTAGCTCGTTCGTCATGAATGATCGCCGCATAGCCGAAACAGATATGGAGCGCCGTTTCGCCTTTAACGCCGTCCAGAGCGCGCTGCAGCGCCTTCACCCCGTATTCGCGCGCCTTTTCGGGCCGGGCCTGCATATAGGGTTCGTCAAGCTGAACGATGTCAGCCCCGGCCTCGAACAGATCCTTGATTTCTTCATTGAGCGCCGCCGCATAATCGAGAGCGAGCGCCGCCTCATCTTCATAATGATCATTTTGCGCCTGCTGGCTCATAGTGAAGGGCCCGGGCACGGTAATCTTTATTTTTCTGTCCGTATGGGCGCGAAGAAATTTTACGTCCTCGACCTGCACCGGATATTTGCGCCTGATCTTGCCGGTAATGCGCGGCACCGGATTGGGATGGCCGCTGCGGTCAAGCGCGGTCCCGTGATTTTCCATATCGACGCCCTCAAGCGCCGTTGCAAATCTATTTGAATAACTTTCCCGGCGCATCTCCCCATCGGTGATGATGTCGAGGCCGGCCTGCTCTTGATCGTGAATCGCCATGATGGTGGCGTCGTTTTGCGCCTCTTCCAGCCATTGCGGATCAACCCTCCACAATTCCTTGGCGCGCACCCGGGGCGGGAAACGGTCCTGCAGCCGTTTCCGGTCAATCAGCCACTCCGGCATCGCATAAGAACCAACCAAGGATGTGGGCAAAAGCATTAAATTCAACTCCCTTTAAGTTTTGTCTTGAGCGCGCGCAGCATGCTCCCGGCTCGATCCGATCAGGCTCCCTCAAGCCCCATCAGCCGCGCGGCGTTGCCGCCGGTCATTTTGCGCACTTCTTCTTCGCTATGGCCGAGATCGAGGCACATATTGATGACGTAACGCAGGCCTTCGACGGGCGTCGGATTACCCTCCTGCCCCAGGTCCGAGCCGATGATCGTGTGGTCGACGCCGCCGGCCTCGATCAATTCGCCAAGACCTTCGAGCGTGTATTTGCCGCTCTTGTTTTGAACGCCCGCCCACATGCAGCAGGAATGCTCAAGCATGGCCCCCATGGCGGCGAGCTCGCTGATGTCCGAAAGGCTGCAGCCAATAAGAAAAGTCGGGTGGTTTACCAGAAGGCGCGTCACGCCGCGCGCCTTGGCTTCATCGAACAACGGCCAGATTTCGGATATGTGCAGATGGCCCGCCGAAAGCACGCCGTCATATTTGGCGATGATGTCGAGGATCGTCTTGACCTCGTCGACAAGTTCGCCCGTATCCGTGACGATCGTCAGCGCTTTCGGCTTCAACATTTCCTCTTTGGTCGCAAGGTAATTCTTGCGATGCGAATGACGAATGTGATTGGCCGCTGAAAAAGTCGGCATCCAGACAAGCCGGGCGTTCAGCTTGAAGCCGTGGTCTACGGCATAAGGATTGAGCCCGCCGACCGTATTGTTGAGCGGAACGCCCGACAGGAGCTCCACCTTGAGCGGCATTGTCTCTTTCAAGAGCTCGACGACAGGCGTGACGGAATAATAATGATCCTTGAAGAGAATGGCGCGCAGCCCCGCTTCTTCCGCCTGTTTGATCGCTTCGACATGATTGAGCCCGCGCGGCATCACGGACGGGCCGCTGTGACAGTGCAAATCGATGGCGCCGGTCATCAGGCGGTCAATCTGTTCTTCACGATTCATTTGTTGCTCCACTCATTGAGGAATCGCCATTTGAAGAGCGATCAATCGCCGAAGTCAGGCATCGGATAATCGTCCGCGTTCAGCACCCATCCTTCACGTTCGGAAAAATCCCGCCTCGGCGGGCAAAAGGCGTCGCACAGCCGGTTAAGACCGTCCGTCATGCCTGCGGATGTGTGGGTGGCCGGCGGCGGGATGACGCAAACCGAAGGCGCATTGCAATAGGCATGCTCATCTTCGCGCCATGTGGTCATGTCATGCGTCCATGGCCAACGCAGGTGATGGGTGAACTCTCCGGCGAGCGCGATCGAATATTGCTCGAAGTCGTCATGATGATGCGGCGAAACGTTTTTCGGATCGCGTTTGCCGACCCGGCCGTCGCCGAAATTCACCATGACCGTCGAGCCGCGATAAAGACGGCCGAAACGCCCCTCTTCACGCGGCACGGTTCCGGAATAAGCGCGAATGCGATGCCCGCCGACCGGCTCGGGCCAGGCTTCAAACGGCGCCACGTTCGGGTCTGGCTCTTTATAATCGCCTTTGTTGGGACATTTTTCGACGAGATCGGCTGACTGCGTGGTGATGAGACGCCAAATGGCGCCGTCGTTTTTCGTTTCGATTTCGCTTTCGCCCGGCGGAATGAAAACCACGGAAGGACCGGAAATTGTCTGTTCCTCTCCGTTGGCGGTGACTTTCACCGTCATTCCTTCAAAGGGAAGCAGAAGAGCATATTCGTCCGGCTGATTTTTGCGCGTAAAACGTCCGCCAGCCTTCGCCTCAATGTAATTTACGATGAGCGTTTGCCCGCGGCAGAGCCAGGAGGCGCCGTTTTCATCGCTTTCTACAGGCTTTTCATTATAGAAAAGCCCGTAAGACGCCGGCTGAAACGGCGTTCGCATTTCCGGCTGTTTATTGGAAACCAAAGACGCACGAAGGTCATTCTTACCATACATGGCGGTCTTAAATACTCCTCCCGGCCGACTGGCGGCGGCCTATGTTCTTTTCTTTGTGACGGCGGCAAAAACGCCATTCCGCATTTGTTGTTAGGGCGACCTTAGGTCCCCCGTCAGGGCGGGTCTAATTCTTTCTGGGAGCGCCACCCATAACCCGCAGGCATAAAAAAGCGACCGATCCAGCAATAATATTATTATTGACGAACGCCGGCAGGGAAGCGCCGCCAGTTGCGCCTCTCCTATCCGCGGCCCAGGAACGGGACCCGCACCGGCAAAATCACCGTATCAAGCAGCGTCATTTCCGGCGGCAGCCCACACAGATAAACGATCAGATCGCCGATATGCGCCGGCTCGAGGCGGTCGGGCGAAGGTTTGTCGCTGAACCCCGGCGCCAGCATCGATCGTGTGGCTCCCGGATGAATGGCTGCGGCCGTGATGAGATCGTCGCGGTAATCGAGCGCAATCTGCTTGGTCATTCCCTCAATTGCGAACTTGCTCGCCGTATAGGCCATGGAATGCCCCCGCGGAATTTTTGCGGACAAGGAGCCGATATTGATAATCCGCCCTCCTGTTCCGTTTTCTTTCATCAGGCGTATCGCCTCGCGCGAGAACAGGAAATAACTGGTCAGATTGGTGTCGATCACTTGCCGCCACCGCTCTGTGGTCAGCTCGTGGACCGGCGTTGCATCGGCCATGCCCGCATTATTGACCAGTATATCGGGAGCGCCGAACGCTTTCAGGCAGGTTTCGAATACGCCGACGATTTCAGATTCCTTTGTTACATCTGCGGGCGCGGCAAGAGCGCGCTCGCCCTCTGCGGTTATTTCCTGTGCAAGGTCTTCAAGCTTGTCGGCGCTGCGCGCCGTGACGATGACCGACGCGCCGGCGCGGGCCAGTTGCTGCGCGATTCCGCGGCCGATGCCTGTGCTGGCGCCGGTGATGATGGCGGTTTTACCCGTCAGTTTTGACATAAATGCTCTCCTCCGCGAATTCGTTTTGCAAAATGTATAGCTGTCATGCGGCGTGAATGAGGATCAGCTAAGCGGACTCCATCGCCGGCCGCACAACGACGCTGATGAAAACCTGAACGGAATCAGGCCCACGGTGAAGAGCATGGAGCGCTTCGATAATCTCGCGGTCGGCCACAGTCATCCGTGTACGATAGTTCAGATAATCCGCCCAGGTCTTCACCATAAACCGCATCCGCCATGCACTGGGGTTCTCGACGCTTCGCGTGAGAGTCCAATTGCGAAACCCTATTCTGGCATGGCTTTGCGCCAGCTTCGCCATCTTTTCGAGGAAGAGCTCGCGATCCGCATCGTCAATGGAGAACTGTATCTCCACGACAATAGGCCCGTCTCTGGGTGCAAGCGCCTCGGCCGGCCAGCGGAGTGGCAACGGGTCGCCCGGCTGAACAGCATCGCCCGAGGGAAACGAAACCGGCGCTAGCAATGAAAGCCCGATCGCCAGACAGAAGACGCCCGTCGCGACCCCCATGACGGCTGAAGTGTCCATATGCGCGGCGAGAACGCCCCACAAGATGCTCGAGCCGGCAAGGCCGCCGGCGGAAAAAGAGAAGTAACTGCTGAAAACTCTCGCAGCGGCCCACTGAGCGCTATGGAGCTGGCCGATAATGTTCAACAGCGTGATGGAGCCCATATGAGCAAGACCGACCAGATAAAACCCAAACATGGAAAGGCCCGCCACAGGCGAAACCGAAACGATCCCGCATCCTGCGGCCCCAATAGCAAGCAAACCGTGCAATAAAGCCTCTGCCCCAAAATTTTTTCGAATACGTTCAATCAAAAGCGCGCCGGTAATGGAGCCGAAACCGAATGCGGCGAGCAGTCCGCCGTAAGCGGAGGCGCCGGCCCCCAGAATGTCCGTAGCGATAAACGGCGCAAGCGCAGCCATAACACTCGTGCAACAGCTCACGATCAGCGCCCGGAACTGACAATTTAGAATAACCGGCGAATTGATTATATAACGGACTCCCGATCCGACGGCGTCTCCAAGCCGTTCCCTGTAGGACCGGTCCGTTTTTTCAGGCGGACTGAACAGTGAAACGCCGATAATGGGAAGCATGGCGAAAAACGGCGCTACGAATCCCGCCGCCGTGCCCGCCGCAGCGATGAGCGCGCCGCCGATCGCGGGCCCGACGCTGCGCCCTATATTGAAACTGATCGAGTTCAGCGAAATCGCCTGGGGCAATTGTTCGTGCGGCAGATATTGACGGATCGACGTCTGCAACGCGGGAATGAAGAACGCTTGGCCGCTTCCAAGTGCAAAACACAAAAACAAGATCGCGAGCGGCTGCAGCAAAGCCCCTCTGTCTCCCATCCATGCGGCGAAACTGGCCAGCGCCATGACTAATCCCGCAATAAACATGATGCGCCGCTTCTCAAAGGTGTCGGCGACAGGCCCTGACAGAAAGCCAAAAAGCAACACCGGCAGAAGAAACGCCGTCTGGACCATGGCGACCCGTTCAGGATCGTCCGTCATGATTTTCATTAACCAGGCGGCGGTCGCCACCATGATGTGAATGCCGAGATTTGAAGAAAGCGATGCAAGCCAGGTTCGACGGAACGACGCATTGCACAAAACATGGGCCGGCGCTTCGCTAGCGCCCGGGGGAAAGTCCGACCCGGAATTGTTCACAATAGCCGCCATTCTCCGAAATGTTTTTGCGCGCGGCCGTAACGCGCCCCGCCTTACGCCAGCCGTATAGCGCCGGCACTTTACGACTAAGCTTTTGCTTCATGAGAAGAACAGGTGACAAGAGACCAATTAATTCAGAATTGCTATCAATAGACTTGAAAAACGGTATCAAACGTTTTCTGACGGCAGATATTAAATGAAAATGCGAATTACCGGCGGACGGTTTGCAGAAATGCACAATTATAATCAGTGTCTGCTTGCTATCACGCTTCTAACGAGAGAATGCGGGCAACATTCATTTCAAAACGCCGCCCGACATTCCGGGCATCCGGCCTTACGGATCAAAAGGGCCCGACGAATCAGTCAGAACCGCACGGCAATCTGTTAATCAGCGGGCCACTGGTTCGAGTCCAGTTCGGGGGGCCATTTCATCAAAACGTAAATTCACCGCAAAATATAAATTTAAACGTCCGGCGCTAGCCAAGCTCCCAGCTCTGGTCGTCGCGGTGCTGCTGCGCCAAAAGCAACAGCAAACGTGACCGCCGCCGGCCTGAAAAAAAAGCCTACGCGCTAAGCATTGAAATGTTCACCGCCATTTCTCTGGAAGGGCGCCGACGCGCTCCATGCGGTCGTAATTCATGTAGCGGGACGAGATGGACATTGAGACGGCCTGTCCATCGGCGCCGGTCTGAAACTCAACGCGCACCGGCTGACCGCCGGAGTTGACCCATTGCTGTTCGAACCGCATGTCGGCGAGAGATTTCATGTACCAGGGGGCGACGTCGCCCCACATGGCGCCGACCATCAGATAGCCGTCCGGAATCGGGCGATCCGGATTGCCGTTGTCCGCCGGCGCAACGAAGAGTTTGCGGTTGTCGCTGTCCGGAAGGGCGTAGAGACCGTAGAAACGGTCGAGATCGCCGCGCGGCTCGCCAAGGGCGTAGTCTTCAGGCGGCGCATTGTTGTCGGCCGCCTGCGCCGCTTTCTCCTTGTCGACTTTGTTTATCGTGGCCTGGTCTTCGGCCCGATCCAAAAGGCCGGCGAGAAGCTGTTGGGCCATGGCCTCGTTGCCCTGGTCGCAGAGCTCCGCAGCCATGTCGCGCGCCCTCCGAAAGGCCGTCTTTTCCGCTTCCGTCAGATCGCTATCGCTGGCGAGACGCGCGTCGAGCGCCTCAATCTGTTCGGCGCAGCCGGCATCCGCCGCCGCCAGGCGCAGGGGCTGGGCTTCTTCCCGGGGCTCCTGCGGCGGCGCCTGTTCGGCGGCTTCCCCGCTGTCGTTCTCTGAACCTTGTGCGCGCTCGCCGCAGGCCGGCAGCGCCAGACAGGTCGCCGTCAGGAACGCCGCTATTCCAATCGATCTCGCAATGCGCATCATTTTCTCCTTTGACTGATTACTTCTCTTCATAGACGCCTTCCACCTTGCGGCAGACAAGTTCGAGGCCGGTAACGGACGCCTTTCCAAGATTATTGACCGTGTCGTACCGGATGCGCACGCCGGAGGCGACTTCCACACCTTTGTCGCAGCTCACTAGCTCTTTCCATTCGCTGCATCGTGGCAAGATCGTTTCCTGCGTATCCACATCCTTGAATGCAATAACGTTCGCATCTTGATCGACAACAACGCGCACGGCGCTGGATTGAAATCCTTTGACGCGGTTGTTCTGCCGGCCGTTCTGGCACACGCGCAGGGATTGAAGATAATAGCCCGTCTCATAGTCCGCCAAAAGACGCGCGCCCTGTGCTCCAGGCGCGTCAACGGTGATGCCGGATGTTAAGCATTTCGAAAACTCCTGCCGCTTCTTCTTTCCCGCGTTCGGAGTGAAATCGAAATTTCCAGGCGGTTCGGAACTGATCGCAACTTCGCAAGGCGCTTTCGCCACGCTGTTGTCTTGTTGAATTCGCAGCGCACGCACCGGAACCGATTGAAGATCCAGCATCTCTGTCTGTTCTGCTGAATCCCCGGAAAGCTTGGAAATACTATACTCGTCCGACAGGCGCAGACCAGCGAGCTTGCGGTTGTCGTCGTTTTGCCGATCGTCAGAGGACGATGCTTTACTGGTCTCTTCGCCTTCTCCTGCTTCGGCGCTGTCGCCGGAGTCTGCGGTTTTCTGTTCTTCAGTTTCCACCGGCGGCGCAGTGTCGCCCAGCGGGGCCGGGCTTTCGGCGGTGCGCAGCGACTCCACCTGTCCCGGCGTCAGCTTGCCCTCATAAATCCGCAGATCGTCGATCGCCGCGTCTTCGGCGACCTGATAGCCTTCGAGCGTCAGAGCGCCGATGACGAGATACCGCTTGTCTTCCTTCTCGTTGTCTGTGGGATGTTCCAGAAGCGGCTGGTTGCGGCCGTTGGCCGCGAGGTCCGCCGGGTCCATATCCTGGTCCGGAAAGTCTTGAGGTTCTCCATCAACATAAATGCGCACAGATTGTTCATCATAGTCCCAGACGGCGGCGACATGGGTCCAGACGCCGACTTTCAGCTTCTTGCTGTGGCGCGGTTTGGAACGCCCGGCGTTGGTGCGAATGTCTTCATTATACAGCCCCATCCGCGGCGCGCCGGACTTGCTGCTTCCGGAAGAAAAAATATAGCCGCCCGAAGCCGCGCGATCGAAACCAAGCTTGACCCAGGCGCTGGCGCTGAGCTGGCGGTAGGTGTTGAAGTCGATGTCGAGTTCGGCGGCGATCACCGCGGATTCGAACCGCTCACCGAATTCATAAGCCTCGCCATATTTGCCCTCGACCGATGTGAGCTCGCCGCCGCTGACATTTATCACTTCGGTGGGAATGCCGCGCGCCGCCTCGTCCGGCGCGCCGTCGAATGGAAAATAGGCCAGCAGTTCGGTTTCGGCATGCGCCGGACCGGCGATAACGAAGGCCGCGGCGGCGGCCAGCGGCAAGCGTGTGTTCGGAAGCCATGCAGACATATCAACTGCCTTTCCGCCCGGCATGGAGCGTTAATTCCGAGCGATGTTTTCGAGCGAGTCCTGCGCGGAAACGGCGATGTCTTCCGCAATCCTTCTCATCTTCGATGCATCGCCATAACCGCCGGCCGACGCCGCAAGAAGCACTTCATTGCCAAGGTCGTCTGAAACCGGACTCGACGGCGCTATCAGCCGCAGATTCATCCAGATTGTGACCTTGTCTTCGGCTTTGAACGCATAGGCGCCGGCGTTCATATCCATACGGCCGTCATATGTCGCGTCTTGCGCGCCGAACGTCGGCACGATCGCTGCGGCGAAAGCGTTTTCGGAAAGCGTCGATGCCGCTTGCGCCGGCGATAGTCGAGTTTGCCTCTGCCCGGCCTCTCTGGTTTGCGCAGAGTCAACGGGCGCCCATGCGCCAATTACAGCTGCGCAAGCAACGCCCAATATTTGCTGAACACTTTCAACTAATCTTGAGCGCTGCCTGCGCATTTGCGACTCCCCCTGTACGGATAACTTCAACAATCACCGTGCTTCGTGTCGCAGTCTTCGTTCCGATAGTGAAACTAGCAATCGCCGCCAGTCTGCGCTTCCGTAGAAATACCTATTTTTTCGGAGCTTTACCTAATTTTGGCAAACAAGCGCCGCATTTCGCCTCGTTTGGCGCACAAAACCGGCAAAAGGGTTGCTGTTCTTTCCTCGCGAAATATACGTAGGATGCCTCTCGAAACAGCCCTCGATGCCACAGAGAATCCGTATTGCTCCTTGAACGCGAAGACTCCCTGGAAAGGTTTGGCTCTCTGCTCGCCAGCGCCGACAAAGGCCGCGGAGGGATCGCGCTTGTCGACGGCGAGGCCGGCATCGGCAAAACGTCGATGCTCGATGCGCTGCGCCGCCGCATCAATGACGACCATCCGGTGATCTGGGGCGGCTGCGATGCGCTTTTCACGCCGCGCCCGCTGGGACCGATCCAGGATATGGCGCGCTCGCTCGGCCCGCAGGTTCAAAAGCTGTTGTCGCAAGGCGCCAATTCGGCCGAACTCTTTTCAGCCGTTCTTTCGCATCTGGAAGCCTCGCCCAAAGCCGCCCTCCTCATTTTCGAAGACGTGCACTGGGCCGACCATGCAACGCTCGATTTCCTAAAATTTCTCGGGCGCCGCATCAGCATGCTCCCCGTCGTTCTGGTGATGAGCTATCGCGGCGATGAAGTGGACATTGATCATCCGTTCACGCAGGTTCTTGGCGATTTGCCGCCTGCCTATACAAACCGCATCGCGCTTAAACCCTTGAGCCTCGACGGCGTCAGGCGCATGGGCGTAGAGTTCGGCTCGCAATATACGCCTGACGAACTTTATGAGAGCACAGGCGGCAATCCTTTCTTTGTGCGCGAAATTCTGTCCTCTCATGACGGCGGCGCCGATGACATTCCCTCTTCCATCAAGGACGCCGTCAATACGCGCCTAAACCGGCTCGCCGATTTGGAAAGGGAGTTCCTGGAAACCATCAGCATCATTCCCGGCCCCGTCGACCCGCGGCTGTTGAAATCCCTGTTCGGCACGGAAGGAGAAATGCTGGCCATGGCGGCGCTGGGCCGCAATCTTCTCATCAAGGATATTAACGACGAACTGCGTTTTCGCCATGAACTGGCGCGGCTGGCGACTCTTGCGCGCCTTTCCGTCTCGAAACAAAAAAATATCCACGCCCGGGTGCTTGAAGCCATTCTCGATGCGGAGCCGGAGACGGCTTACGATCAGCTTGTGCATCACGCCGCCGGTGCCATCGACGCCAAGCGCGTGCTCGAATTCGCGCCGAAAGCGGCGGCGCGCGCCGCGACGGTCGGCGCCCACAGGGAGGCGGCGGCGCATCTCCTGACGGCGCTGCGTTTCATTGACGAAGCCGAGCCGGCGCAGGCGGCCGATCTTTACGAAAAGTGGGCCTATGAAGCCGGTCTTTCCCTGCAAATCGACGATGACGTGCTGGAGGCGCGACGGCACGCCATCACCCTCTGGCGCGCCCTTGGACGAACCGACAAGGTCGGCGAAAATTTACGCTGGCTGTCGCGCCTGCACTGGTATCGCGGCGAAGCGGCGAAGGCCGCGCATTTCGCCGATGAAGCCGTGCGCACGCTCGAAAGCGCCCCCGCCTCGGCGGAACGCGCCATGGCCTACAGCCTGCGCTCGCAGCTTCACATGCTGAACGATGAAATGGACGAAGCGATTGAATGGGGCAAGCGCGCCTTGGAGCTGGCTGAAAAGTTCAACGATGTGGAGGTCAAAATTCACGCCTTGAACAATGTCGGCACGGCCCGCATTTTCAGAGACGACAGTGAAGGCGTCAAACAGCTTGAAGAGAGCCAGGGGCTGGCGAATGAACACGCGTTTCATGAACATGCGGCGCGCGTCTACACCAATCTCGCCGAATACGGAGTCGAATTCAGAAATTTCGATCTCGCCGAGCGGACCATCGCTGACGGCATCGCTTTCGACACGCAGCATGACCTTGATGCATGGACGCACTACCTGGTCGGACGCCAGGCGCAACTGCGCATGGAGCAGGGCCGCCTGCAGGATGCGGAAACCATTGCGGCGGGCGTTCTGAAACTGGAGCGCCTGACCTTGTTGATGCGCTTGCCGGCGCTGATCGTGCTCGCCAAAACGCGCCTGCGCCTCGGAAAAGACGACGCCGAAGCCTTGCTGTCACAGGCCTTGCAGGACGCCATGGCGACAGAAGAGCCGCAATATATCATCCCCATACGCCTCGCCTTGATTGAATCGTCCTGGCTTCATGACAAACCTGCGCAGGCCCGCGAACATTTTGAAGCGCTTTACGCCATAGGCGGGGAAACCATGCATCCCTGGAGCGCCGGCGAGCTGATGTGCTGGGCGCGCCGTTTTGACGAGGAAACGCGTTCCGACGAATTTCCGTATCAGATCCCCTCGCCTTATAAGCGCGAACTTCACGGCGATTTTGAAAAGGCCGGCGATGAATGGATGAATCTGAAGGCGCCCTACGCGGCGGCGGTGGCCCTGGCGCATAGCAAAGGCGACGACGCGCCCGAAAGGCTTGCCCGCGCGATGAAGCTTCTCATCAAAATGAGCGCCGACGGCGCTATCGGCAAAGTTCAACGCCTGGCTGACGCCATCGGCGCTTCAAACAAAATGCCCCGGCCGCGGCGCGGCCCTTATAAGGCGGCGCGCAATCATCCTTTGGGACTGACCCGGCGCGAGCAGGAGATCCTCGCTTTGATCGCGAAAGGCGTGACCAATCGGGAAATCTCAGAAACCTTGTCGCGCTCGCAACGAACCGTGGAGCACCACGTCTCGTCGATTCTGACTAAGTTGAATGTGGAAAACCGCATGGAGGCGATGCTGCGCGTCCAGAACGAACCCTGGCTGATCGACGCCTGAATTCAGCGCCAGCGCGCCCCTCGCCGCCCATCCCTGGGCCGCCCCCAAAGCCGCCATTCCTCTAAATCCCGTCTTCGGGAGCCAGAATTCTATGCCCGTCTTTATGATTTTTCTTAATTTTTTCAGCATCTTAAAGATAATACTGTACTTCGCGCCGCCCCGCTTGCGCTGACCTGCAAGAAATGCTGGCGCCGGCAATCTATTTTTCATACTACTCAGTCCAGTATGATATTGAAAATCCGGTTTGCAGCGTAGCTCCCATGCGAAAAATCATCCTTGCCGCCTTTCTCGCCTTGTTCAGCGCCGCCGCGCTTTTCGCCGGCGCGCGCTGGGCGTTTCACGGGCGTTTCTTTCAGGAAACCGACAACGCCTATGTGAAAGCGGACGCCGTCACGGTGTCGGCGAAAATCGCCAACCGCATCGCCCGCGTCGCGGTCGAAGAGAACGCTTATGTGAACCAGGGCGATCCCCTCGTTCTTCTCGAAAACGAAGACTACGCCGCGGCGCGTCGTCAGGCGGAAGCGGAAGTCGCGGCGCGCAAAGCGGCGCTCGAGTCCATCCGGCAACAGATCACGCTCGCCGACGCAAAAATAGCCGACGCCGCCGCCGCCATAAAATCCGCCAAAGCGCAGCTGACCCTTAAACAGCTTGACCGCAAGCGCACGGCCGACCTTGCTGACCGCAACGTCGCCGCCCGCCAGAGCCTCGACCAGGCGAACGCCGGCGTTGAAAACTGGAGCGGAAAACTGGAAAGCGCCGAGGCGGCGCTGGACGCTGCAAAAGCCGCCGCGCTTGTCGCCCGCGCCCAGAAAGACGAGGCGCAAGCCGCTCTTAAAAAAGCCGACGCGCTCTATGAGACAGCCCTTCTGAACGAAGAAAATACTGTCGTGCGCGCCCCGCGCGACGGCGTCGTCGGCAACCTTGCGGCGCGCGACGGACAATTCGTCAGTCCCGGTCAGCGCCTTATGTCGCTCGTTCCCCTGAACGATGTTTACGTCGTTGCGAATTTCAAGGAAACGCAGATCGAAGGCATCTACCCCGGCGCAAAGGCGACGCTCGAACTCGACGCCTTTCCGGGCGAGGAAATCATCGGCGAGGTTGAAAACTTCTCCCCGGCGAGCGGCTCGGAATTCAGCCTCCTGCCCCCTGAAAACGCCACCGGCAATTTCGTCAAGATCGTACAGCGCGTGCCGATCCGCATTCGCATCACCGAGGCGCCGGAAAACGTGACGATCCTCCCCGGCCTTTCCGTCACCGCCTCGGTGGACACGCGCACGGGCGACCGCGAAGCGCCGGTGTTCTCGCCGCGGCGGCATATTGAGGAAAGTCCGCCGATCTCCGTCGCGCCGCAGGAAATGAATACGGCGGGATGAGCGCGGTCGGCGTCATGCAAGGGAGCGGCGGCGGAACATCGTCTTTCGCCGACCCGAATTATGTGAGCCTCGGCAAGCTCGCCGTCTTCGCCGTGATGGCGGCCGGCATGTTCATGGCGATCCTCGACATTCAGATCGTCGCCGCGTCGCTTTCCGAAATTCAGGCGGGTCTCGCCGCCAGCCCCGAAGAAGTGAGCTGGATCCAGACCTCTTACCTCATTGCCGAAGTGATCATGATCCCGATCTCCGGCTATCTCTCCCGGGCGCTTTCCACACGGATCATTTTCGTCGTCTCCGCAGGCGGCTTCACGCTGGCGAGCTTCGGCTGCGGCCTGTCCTGGAATATGGAGTCCCTGATCGTCATGCGCGCGATCCAGGGCTTTCTCGGCGGCGCCATGATTCCGACCGTGTTCGCCCTCTCCTTTTCGTCGTTTCCGCGCCATTACGCCGGACCGCTCTCCGCGACCATCGGCCTTATCGTCACCCTCGCCCCGACCATTGGCCCAACGGTCGGCGGCTATATCTCGGAACATCTTTCCTGGCACTGGCTTTTCTTTGTCAATCTCGTGCCGGGAACGATCATCACTTTCGTCACCTGGCTTTACGCTGATTTCGACGAGCCGGACTTATCGCTCTTGAAACGGTTCGATTTCAGCGCCTTCGCCCTGATGGCCGTCTCCCTCGCTCTCATCGAATATATTCTCGAAGAGGCGCCGGGCGAAGACTGGTTCGAAAGCCGGACCATCCTGTACCTGACGATCATCGCGGTCATCGCCGGCCTCGCCTTTTTCCGGCGCTCGCTGAAAAGCGCCAATCCGATTGTCGATCTGACGGCCTATGGCAATACGAATTTCAGCGCCGGCAGCCTTATCGCCTTTGTCATGGGGATCGCGCTTTTCGGCCTCGTTTATCTTCTGCCGCTCTTCCTTGCGCGGGTTCGCGGCTTCAGCGCGCTTCAGATCGGCGAGACGCTGTTCGTTACGGGAGCGGCGATGTTTATCGCAGCGCCGATCGCCGGCATGCTGTCGCGTAAAATGGACCCGCGCCTGATCGCGGGAACCGGCCTCGCCATCCTGACCGTCAGCACCTACGCCATGTCGAAAGTGACGTCGGAATGGGGCTTCTGGCAACTCTTCCTGCCGCAAATCGGCCGCGGCTTCGGCATCATGTGGGTCATGTCCGCCGTCAATGTCATTGCGCTCGGCACCTTGCCGCAGGACAAGTTGAAAGGCGCCAGCGGTCTTTACAATCTCATGCGCAATCTCGGCGGCGCGCTCGGTCTTGCGATCATCAACACCATTCTCACCGACCGCACGGTCTTTCATTTCCAGCGCCTCGCCGACTCGCTCGATCCAAGCCGTCCCATCGTCGCCGAAAGGCTCGCGGGAATTACGGCGCTGATGCATGAACAGGGCATGGCGGATCCTGAAAATTCCGCGCTGGCGCTCATGCAGCAACTGGTCCAGCGCGAAGCGGCGACGCTCGCTTTCGCGGACACCATCCGCCTGATCATGTTCGCCTGCGCGCTCACCATGCTGACGCTGCTCCTGGCGCGGGCGCCGAAACAGCCGCCGCCGGCGGCGGGAGGACATTGATGACCGCAGCGGTAAAACGCGGGCGCCGGCCCGATCCGGCGAAAAACGCCGCCATTCTCGACGCGGCGCATGCGCTGTTTCTTGAGCACGGTTATTCGGTATCGATCGACGATATCGCCGCGACGGCGGGCGTTTCAAAACAGACCGTTTATGCGCGCTTCGCCAGTAAAGAGGAATTGTTCGAAGCGGCTGTGCGCTCCGGCGCGGACGAGTTGATGGGCGCGATGTTTAAAGCCAGTCAGCATGCAAGCCTCGCCGAGGCGCTTACGGAACTTGGGCTGCGCTATCAGGACATCATTCTCGATCCCCGCCGGGTTTCGATGCAGCGCCTGCTGATCGCTCAGGCGCAGCAGTTTCCGGACCTTGCGCGCCGGTTTTTCGAAAACGGCCCAGGCTATGTGCATCAGCGCCTCGCCGAATATCTTGAGACCGAGTGCAAAAAAGGCCGTCTCGAAATCGACGACCCCGCCGAGGCCGCACAACAGTTTCTAGGGCTCGTCAAAGGCGCCGACCAGCTTGCCGCGCTCCTTGCTGCTGACGACGGCGGCAAAGCCAGAGGGCGCAAGGAAAAGATCAAACGCGCCGTCGACGCCTTTTTAAAAATTTATCGAACCTGAACACATGAGCCCCCGCGCGATTGCGCCGGTTTTAAGCAAATCCCACCCTTTTGTTTCACGGCTCGTTTGACGGTTGCAGGCTAGCTATGCAGCGTTTCCATAAGGAACGCCGCCTTGAGCATACGCGCCGATATAGACCCGCAGGACATCGCCAATCTTCAGCGCGACGTGAGAAAACGCATCACGCGGGCAAGCATGAGCCTTGCCGGAACCGCTGCTTTACTCGCCGCGCTTTTTTTCAGCGCCGGCTTCGCCGCCTGGCGCGCCTTCACTGAAATCGCCGAAAGCAGCGCGGCGCCGCTCGCCGCAAGCTTCGCGCAGCTTTTGCGCGCGCCGACGCCGGACTTCATCACGTTCGTTATTTCCATCGCAGTCATGGCGTTTTCAATCATCGCCGCTGTCGGCGTTTACAAGGCGCGGCGCGCGCTCGACAAAGCGAAACGCCAGGCGCGCCTGAAAAACGGCCTCACCATCGGACGCTTCGACTATCAGTTCACCGAAAATTTTCTCGTTATCAAAAGCCCCATGGCGCTTAAGAAAGTCGCCTGGTCGGCGATCGACCGCATCGAAAATGCGAAAACGAATCTTATCTTCTGGAAATATGACGGATCTTTCGAATTCCTGCCGAAAAACGTCATCAAGCAAAAAGACCTTCTGGAAACGCTGTTGAAGAACCATGGCGCGGCGATCAAAAGCAATCTGTCATTCGACGAAGCGGTGCACGCCAAGCCGCTCAGCGTCAGCTTTGAATGCTTTCCGGAAGATCTCGCCGAATATCGCGCCCATTATCACCGCCAGCGCGAAGGCGTCACGAGCCTCTTGCGCGGCTTCGCGCAGTGGCGTCCGTGGCCCGCCTTTTTGTTTCTCGTTTTCGCCGGTCTGGCCGCAGCAGCGCTTTATACGGCCTTCCGCGCGTTCGACCTTGCGGCCGCCGCGATCGGTTTCGCCGCCGCCTTCGCAGCCGCCGGCGTCTTCATCGCCAATGCGCGGTTTTTCCGCGGGCCCGCTCATCCTTTGCGCAAAGACAAAAAATGGCCTTTCGCGCAAACGGAAATAACGGTCGTCACCCTTTCCAAAAGCGGGCTCTTTATCAGCCGCAACGGCGTCACCGAAGCGGTCGAATGGCAGGGCGTCCAGCAATTTCTCGAATGCCGCCTTACGTCCTATCTCGTGATCATGGCGGATTACGCCGTGCCCCTGCCGAAGCGGATTTTCCTCAACGCCGAACATTACCGGGCGTTTTCAAGTTTTGCGAAGGCGCGTCTTTCAGAAGCCTCGCGCGTGCGCGCCGAGCATAAACAACAACGGCTGATGAGCAGCCTTCACGGCAATCAGGGAAGCAAACAGGCGCAGGCGAAAGCCGCGCCCGCCCCAAAAGCCGGCGCTGGGCGAAAACCTGTTGTGCAAAAACAGCCGGCTCAACAACAACCGGTCAGGAAGCCGCAAACCCAAACTGCGCGCGTTCAAAAGCAGGCCGCACAAAAACAGATCGTTCAAAAACCGGGAGCAAAGCCCGGCCCGGCGGCGAATGCGCCAAAACCCCAGGCGAAAGCGCCTGCGCAACAGGCACAGCCGCAACCCAAACCGGCTGCGCCCGCAGCGAAAAAACAGCCCCCTCAAGCACAGCAGACCCAAGCAAGACAGGCGCCGCCGAAAGCCATGAACGGACAGGCCGTAAATGAAAAAGTCGCGCCGTTAAACGCCGGGCAGGTGCAAACAAAGACCAAACCGGCGGCGGTGAAAGCGCGGCAGCAGGCGGCGAACGGCTAAGCCCGCCAGCGAGCCGAAATTATTGCGCCGCGTCCGCCGGCGCGGGAGCAGCCGCATGACCGGGCGACGGGATGATGTGGTGCGCGATCGCATATTCGGTCATCACCATGCCGACGACCAGCGCGATGAGGATGGCGGCGCCAACTCGATTTCTCGTCATTATTGTCTCCTTGAGGTGCAGCGGATGTTGACGCCGCTGCGCGATGCGGAATCAATTCCGCCGAGCCAAGCTTCATTGCGCCGCAGCAATTCTCCAAGAGGAATTTTGACGCACCCGAAGGTTCGACCGAAAACGCCAAGGCCTCGCAATAATCGTTTCCACCAAGACGATTTACTGCTTACGCCCCAAACTTCTTCGATGTGGGAAAGCCTTTCGGCGCGATGCGCCCGGCCTGAGCGCGCTTGCCGAGATAAGGCTTCCAGTCTTCGACGGTTTGCGTGCGGCCCGAGCGGTCGGTCCAGGTGAGCCCTTCCTTTTTCGAAAACAGCTTGGCGTCGGAAAGCCCGCCATCGTGATATTTCTGCAGGACGACGCCCTTGCCGCGGGTCATTTCCGGCAACTCGTCGGCGGGAAAGACGAGGAATTTCTTGTTGTCGCCGACGACGGCGACCATGTCGTCCTTCTTGATTTCATCCGGTGCGGGGCGGCAGACCGCGGCTTCCGCGCCCGCCGGCACGTTCAAGACCTGTTTGCCCTTGCGCGTGTTCGAAAGACACTCGTCCTCCGGCGCGATGAAACCGTGGCCCGACGACGAGGCGACGAGGAATTTCCGCCCGCCTTCGTAAAGAAAAGCCGAGACCACCGCGTCGTCATTGCCCATATCGACCATGAGGCGGATCGGCTCGCCATGGCCGCGCCCGCCGGGCAGACCCGCCACATCGAGGGAGTAGAATTTCCCATTGGTGGCGAAGAGCATCAGCTTGTCATTGGTCTGGGCATGCACGACGAAGCCTTCGCGGTCGCCTTCCTTGTATTTGATGGACTTGGCGTCCTCGACGTGCCCCTTCATCGTCCGCACCCAGCCTTTTTCGGAAACGACCACGGTGACCGGCTCTTTTTCAACGAGAACATCAAGGTCGATGTCTTCGATCTCCGGCGCGCCGGCGATGTCAGTGCGCCGCCGCCCGAGCGCCGATTTCGGATCGAACGTCTTTTTGACGTCTTTCAGCTCGTCGGCGATTTTCGCCCATTGCTTTTCGTCGGACTTCATCAGCGCCTTCAACGCCTTCTGTTCGGCCTTCAGATCCTTGTGCTCGGTCTTAATCTCCATTTCCTCAAGCTTGCGCAAAGACCGGAGGCGCATATTGAGGATCGCCTCGGTCTGCGTTTCCGAAAGCTTGAAGGTCTTCATCAATTCCGCTTTGGGGTCGTCCTCATAGCGGATGATGCGGATCACCTCGTCGAGATTGAGATAGGCGATGAGGAAGCCGTCGAGAATTTCGAGCCGCTTTTCGATCTTGTCGAGGCGGTATCTTGTGCGCCGCTGCAGGACTTCCTTGCGGTGATCGAGATAGGACTGCAACACTTCGCGCAGCCCCATGACGCGCGGGGCGCCGTCGGCGCCGAGGACGTTCATGTTGAGCGACATGCGCGATTCAAGGTCCGTCGCCTTAAACAGCGACTCCATCAGCGCCGCCGGTTCGATATTGCCGGATTTCGGCTCGAGGATGAGGCGGATGTCTTCGGCGCTTTCATCGCGAATATCGGCGAGCGCCGGGAGCTTTCTCGCCTGCATCATCTCGGCGATCTTTTCGATCAGCTTCGACTTTTGCACCTGGTAAGGGATTTCAGTGACGACGATCTGATATTTGCCGCGGCCGAGATCTTCCGTCTCCCAGCGCGCGCGCAAACGGAAGCCGCCGCGGCCCGTCGCATAGGCTTCCTCCATGGAGGCCGCATCCTCGATGCACACGCCGCCCGTCGGAAAGTCCGGGCCCTTCACATATTTGAGCAGCGTTTCGGTGCGCGCATTCGGCGTCTTGATGAGATGCAAGCTCGCGTCGATGAGCTCGGCCACATTGTGCGGCGGAATCGAGGTCGCCATGCCGACCGCAATGCCGTTGGCGCCGTTCGCCAAAAGATTCGGGAACGCCGCTGGCAGCACCGACGGCTCCTTGCCTTCGCCGTCATAGGTTTCGCGGAAATCGACCGTGTCTTCGTCGATGCCGTCGAGCAGCAATTGCGCGGCTTCGGTGAGACGGCTTTCAGTGTAGCGCATGGCCGCGGCGTTATCGCCGTCGATATTGCCGAAATTCCCCTGCCCGTCGACCAGCGGCACGCGCACGGAGAAATCCTGAACGAGGCGCACCATGGCGTCATAGATCGCCTGGTCGCCATGAGGGTGGAAATTGCCCATCACCTCGCCGACGACCTTCGCCGATTTCTTGAAACCGCCCGCGGGGTTCAGCTTCATCTGGCGCATGGCGTAAAGAATGCGCCTGTGAACCGGCTTCAGCCCGTCGCGCACGTCGGGGAGCGCCCGCGAGGTGATGGTCGAGAGCGCATAGGCGAGATAACGCTGGGACAAGGCCTCGTCGAAGGGCTCGAGGAAAATCTCCTCAGGCTTGGGCGGCTTTTGCGTTTTGGCGGTTTTGGTCTTGGACTTGCTCATAGCCCCGTCTCTAGCAGAGTCTGCGGCTCCCGCCAGCCTGTTGAGCCCCTCCGGCGCATTCCATGGTTTTCCACAGCGGCGCATTCGGCTATCCCGCTTTCATGCTCGCCTTTCTCGCCGATCTTTTCGCCTTTCCGCTGCTGGTCCTCGAGCTGGCCGGGGGCGCGCTCGGCTTTTCGGCTGAGGCCTTCGCCCGGGCGGCCGCCTCCGGCGAGGCGCAGACGGCGGCGCTCGTTATCGCATTTCTCGCCGGGGTGTCGGAAATGCTCGGCCAGTCGGTCATTCTCGTCATCAACCGCGTGGCGCTCTACCGGTTCCTTGCAAGCCTCGCCTTCACCGGCGCGTCTTATGTGCTGACGGCGCTCGCCTGGGCGCTTTTCGCCATCGCCGTTTCGCCGCTCACCCGGCTCGGCGTCCTCACGCCGAACGAAATCGCCGGGGTGGTCGGCGTCGTCTCGCTTGCTTTCGCGCCGCGGCTTTTCGGCGTTTTTTCCATCGCGCCCTATTTCGGCCTCGCCCTCGGCCATGTCCTCGAAGCCTGGGCCATGGTGCTCGCGGTCTTCGGCCTTCACGCCGGCTTCGGCCTGCCGCTCGCCGCCGCGCTTTTCTGCGGCGGCGCGGGCTGGGCGGTCTCTTATGTCGTGCGCGCCTATCTCGGTCATCTGCTCGCGAAACCTTTGGGCCGCGTGCGCGTGCTCGTCTCGGGCTCGCCCCTCGACAAGACGCCGCAACAGATCATCGACGACATGACGCGCCGGCTGAAGCCCGGGAGCAAAGCATGATCACCGACGTGCTTGTCTCGGGGCTCCTGCTCGGCCTCTTCGTTCTGACGCTGACGGCGGCGCTGTCGCCGCTCGAAACCCTCTCCTGGTGGGCGGGCTGGACCGAAGACGAGCTTGGCGACGAGGCGGGCCCGGCGGCGGACGCGCCGGATCGTCACACGCATTACATTGTCTACCTTTCCGGCGTCGCCTCGATCTCCGGCAAGTTCCTCTTGCCGCGGGAAAAGGCGTTCATCCGCAAACTGCAAAAGCGGTTTCCGGACGCGGTCATTGTCAGCGACGTCTTTCCCTATTCCCCGAGCGGCCAGCCGCTGCTCGCCTCGCCGCGGCTTTTCGAACAGCTCTGGCGGCGGGTCCAGTTCCTGCGCATGCACGGGCGGGCGAAGTTTCTTTACCGGCTGATCAATTTCCGCAACATCTTCCAGGTCATGGTCTCCGCCGATCACCGCTACGGCCCCATTTTCAACCAAGGCGCGGCGAACGTTATCGAAACAGCGCTTTTGAAAAACGACTATGCGCGGGGCGCCGGCGCGCCCATCACCGTCATCGCCTATTCCGGCGCGGCGCAGGTCGCGGTCGGGGCGGCGCCGTTCCTCGCCGCACGCCTCGGCGCGCCCGTCGACGTCATCTCCGTCGGCGGCGTGCTCGCCTCCGATCCGGGGCTGAAATATGTGCGCAAGCTGCACCACATCGTGGGAAGCCTCGATAATGTGGAGCGCTTCGGCGCGCTCATGTTTCCCGACCGCTGGACCGCCGCCGCCTATTCCGACTGGAATGCGGCCAGACGCGAAGGACGCATCGACATCCATCCCCTCGACGGCATGACGCATACGGGGATCAACGGCTATTTCGGCCGCCTGCACAAAAAGGGCGCCCCCTCCAACACCGAACGCACGCTCGACGAAATCGCGTCGCTGATCGACGACGACGGCGGCGTGAAACAATTTGCGTAAACCGCTTGCCGCGTTTCTTTTTTTCGGCGTCTTTGCTGGCTTTCGGGCCGATTTGGCGCCATTTGCGGTAAATTGTTCCACGCGATTTTCTGCTCCTTCCTCTCGCTGTCATCCCGGGGCGGCGGCGCCGGCAGGCGAACCCGGAAACCATGACGCGCCATCAACGCAAAAATCATGGATCGCGCATCAGCACAGCAACGCTTCGCGTTGCAGCGCGCGCGATGACAGCAAAGAGAACTATAAAGCCGTCTTGAAACCCGTGGATAACTACGCACCGAAAGCGGGTTTCAGCGAAGAATTCATCATGGAAGATGTAAACCCCGCAGGCGCGATCAACCTGGCGTTGCGCGCCCGCGGGGAGAGATATGGCGGCGCTTATTCCGTCGCCATCTGCGCGTCGCGCAGAGCGCGGAACTCGTTCCCTTCATACCAGTTCGGCCAGATATCCGTATACGCCATATCGGCGCCGACTTCCGTAAGAATATTGAAGGTGTTGAGGATGCCTTCAAAGTTCCAGTCTTCGGAATATTCATCCGACGGCTTGTGATAGCGGTTGGTCACGTAATCTTCGGCGAGCGCGCGCCCCGCCTCCTCGCCGCCCTCGACGAGATCGACGCCGCTGTCGGCGTAGAGCATCGGCACGCCTTTCTTGGCGAGCGAAATATGGTCGGAGCGGTAGAAATAGCCCTTCTCCGGCTCGGCGTCGGGTCTTAGATACATGCCGCGCTTGTCGGCCGCCTTCTTCAGGAGGTCTTCAAGCTCCGAGGCGCCGTACCCGATGACGATGATGTCTTTGGCCGCCGGCGACGGCAAAAGCGCGTCGATATTGATCCCGCCGACGATCTCGGAATACGGCACGAGCGGATCTTCGCCGAAATAGGCCGAGCCCAGAAGCCCCGACTCTTCCGCCGTCACCGCGAGGAACATGATCGAGCGCTTCGGCTTCGGCGTCGAGTTCATGAAGGCCTCGGCGATGGACAAAATGCCCGCCGCGCCGGTGGCGTTGTCGACGGCGCCGTTCCAGATATTGTCGCCGTTTTCATCGGGCGCGCCGACGCCGTTATGGTCCCAATGGCCCATATAGAGGACATATTCTTCCGGATGTTCGGTTCCCGGAATGACGCCGGCGACATTCGCCGAATTCGAACGGCGGATCGTGTTTTTGAGCGTTCCCGAGGCCTTGAGCCCTTCCATGGGGATCGCTTCAAAACCGCTCTCATGGGCGGACGCCGCCGCCTCATCGAAATCGAGCCCGGCCTCAGCGAAAAGATCGCGCGCGGTTTGTTCCTGGATCCAGCCTTCGAGGGCGACGCGTCCGGCGCCGCCGTCGGGGCGCTCAAGATCGAGTTGCGGTCCGGCCCAGCTTCCCTCGACGACGCCCCAGCCGTAAGCGGCGGGCGCGGTCTGGTGGACGACCAGCGCGGCGGCCGCGCCCTGGCGCGCCGCCTCTTCATATTTATAAGTCCAGCGGCCGTAATAGGTCATGGCGCGGCCGTTGAAGAGTTCCGGGTCTTCGGTTGCGTAACCCGGATCGTTGACCAGAATGATCACGGTCTTGCCTTCGACATCGAGGCCTTCGTAATCGTTCCAGCCATATTCCGGCGCGACGACGCCATAGCCGACAAAGACGACGTCGCTGTCTTCGAAGGAGACATCTTCTTTGACGCGCTTCGTCCAGTACATCGCCTCCGGCCCATATTCGAGCGTCTCGCCATTGATCGAAAGGCTTGAGGCTTCCGGGTCGACCGTCAGTTCGACGAGCGGCACTTCCTGTTCGTAAGAATCGCCATTGCCGGGCTCGAGGCCGATCTCTTTCATTTCCGAGATCAGATATTCCCGGGTCTTCATGCCGCCTTCGGTCGCCGGCGCGCGGCCTTCAAATTCGTCGGAGGCTAGCGTTGCAATGCGTTCGCGCAAATCCGCTTCGTCGATCGGCGCGATCTGCACGTCGCCGCTTTCGGCGGCGGGTTCTTCTTGGGACGGCGCCGGCGCCTCGCTCTTTTGCCCGCAGGCGGCGAGTGCAAAGACGGCGAGCGCCGCGCATGCGGCGGTAGGACGGAAAATCATGGAAAAACACCCTCTGACTGGAATCGTTGCGGAGGACTTTGCCCGGCCCCGCCGTGATCGTCAAACAGGAGTGTTTTCAAAGGCTTGAATGCACGCCCGGCGGAGAACGGACGGCTAATAGGCGATCGAGCCGATTTTCAGCGCACGCGCGCCGTCGCGATTGCCGAGCGCGCCGGCAAGTTCGAGCTTCGATTGCGTTTGCAGGACGGGCCGGACTTTCACGTCATCGATCGTCGCCATGCCGAGATTGACGACCTGGCCGGGCTGCAAGTTCATCAACAGGCCGAGGGGAATGTCCTGCTCCGCCAGCGAAGTGCGCATCTCGACGGGCGACATCGCCGCAAGCTTCATGAGGTCGCGTTTCCACTTCTCTTCAGCGAGCGGAATGGTCTTTGCGTAATAATCGCGCATGGCGACGGTCAGCTTCTCCGCCGCGAACACCCGGATGCTTCCGAGCGCTTCTGCTTCCAGCGTCTCCACGTCATAGCGCGCGCAAACGACTTTCTGGTCGTCGCCGGCGAAGTCGAAACGGCGCGGATCGTCGCCGCTGGCGATCAGCTCCACCCCGCCTTTGACGACGCCGGTCTTGTCGTCCTTTTCGAAAATCAGTTCCGCCGTGCGGATCGCGAGACGTTTGGCGAGGCGCCGGTCGATGGCGCTGACCGTTTCCGGTTTGGGATCGGGAAGCTCCCGCGTTTCCGACAAGGACCAGCCCGCCGCGCGCAGCGACGTGTCCGCGTCAAGGACGACGACGAAATCCCCGCCCGAGATATGCCGGAAATGATAAATCGCGGAGGCGGACGCATAAGGCGCGAGCGCTTCTCCCAAAGCCGCGAAAGACGGCGCGTCGCCGCCGCCGAGCTGGCATTTCTCGCCGAAATATTCCGTAAAGGCGCCGACGCCGGCCCCGCCCATGCGCTCCGACAGATCGGCGACCAGATGCAGCGGGCCCGGATCGCGTCCGGCCGCGGCCATTTTGCGTTTGATGATGGTGTTCTTTTCGTCGCTCATGCGCGCCCGGTTTCACGAAGTGTGGTCTGCAATCATTAGGGCCATCTCAACCATGAATAGCTATAAATTGCGTAAACGCGTAAAACCCGCGGAAAGGTGTTTCGGTTAACCAACTGATATCGATGCAAGCGGGCGGGATAAATGGCTGGCCGGGGCAAAGGCGAAGCGCCGATCATCATCAAGAAAAAGAAGGTGATCGCAGGCGGCGGCCATCATGGCGGCGCCTGGAAAGTCGCCTATGCCGACTTCGTCACCGCAATGATGGCCTTCTTCCTGTTGATGTGGCTGTTGAACGCCACCACGGAAGACCAGCGCAAGGGCCTTGCCGACTATTTCAACCCGTCGATCCCGATCAGCCGGATTTCCGGCGGCGGCAACGGGGCGCTTAACGGCGAGTCGGTCTTTTCCGAAGACAGCGCCGTGTCGAACCGGGCGGGATCCGATAACGAGTTTCCCAAAAGCAAAGTCCTCGAAAAGGACGGCGACAGCGACGAATTCGACCTCAACGGCGCCCATGAAGGCCGCGGCATGGATGACGAACTCGGCGCTGGCGACGGCGCGGACGAACGCGCGCGCTTTGCGAAAATGATCGCGGAGGAAGCCGGCGGCGGCCCCGCCGATCTTGCGGACGTCCAAAACCGGATCGACGCCGAAACGGTCGGCGCGCTCGAGGACAAACTGGCCGAGCACATCCACACCCGCATGACGCCCGACGGCCTTGTCATCGAACTTGTGGATGCGGACGGCGAGCCGCTTTACAATCTCGGCTCGTCAACCCCCTCGCAGCTGCTGCACGATCTGATCGAAGTCGTCGGACCGGTCCTCGCCACCGTCTCGAACGACATGGCGATTGTCGGCCACACGGACGCCAAGCCCTTCTCCGCCAGCGCCGATTACACGAACTGGGAATTGTCCACGGACCGCGCGCTCGCCGCGCGCCGCCTTCTCATCGCCAACGGCATTACAGGTAAACAAATCGTTCAGGTCACCGGCAAGGCGGCGACCGAACCGTTCGCCGACGATCCGCTCGCGCCGCAGAACCGGCGCATCGCCATAACGCTGCTGACGCGAAAATAACTTTAAAAGCCTCTGTTCTATTAGGGCTTCTTTAAACGGCTTGGCGATAAAATCGACAATAGTAATAAAATTTTTTCCGACTGGAGATCGACATGGGGATTTCGTCATCGCTTAACGCCGGGGTTATGGGGCTCGCCGTCAACGCCGTTAAGCTCGGCACCATTTCCGACAATATCGCGAACTCGCAAACCAACGGCTACAAGCGCGCCGAAACGCAATTCGCGGACATGGTTCTCGCCCAGACGAATGGCGATTATTCCGCAGGCGGCGTGCGCGCGCTGACTTATCGCGACGCAGGCGCGAAAAGCTCTCTGATCTCAACGAGCAGCTCTACGGATATTTCCGTAGACGGCCAGGGCATGCTTCCGGTTACGGATGTCGGAAGCATCGGCGCCGGCGCCGGCGACCGTTCGCTCATGCTCACCTCCACCGGGTCTTTCTATACGGACGAGCAAGGCTATCTGCGCACGAAAAGCGGCCTTTACCTGATGGGCTGGCCGGCGGATGTGAACGGCAATGTGCAATCGCCGCCGCGCGATTCATCAACCGGGCTCGAGCCTGTGCGCGTCAATCTCAATCAGAACGCAGCCTCGCCGACCCAGAACATCACGCTGGGCGTCAACCTGCCCGCGACGGAAACCGAAGCGGGCGCGGCGGGCACGCCTTACGATCTGCCGATTGAATATTACGACACGCTCGGCCGCTCGCAGACGCTCAATCTGGAATTCACCCCGACCGTGCCGGCAAGCGGCGCGTCGAACGAATGGAGCGTGGATGTCTATGACGACGCCACGGACCCGCTGACGCCGATTGCAACTTTCACCGTCACCTTTGACGATACGGCCGGATCGGGCGGCTCCATCGCTTCGGTCACCGCCGGCGCCGGCGCGACATACGACGCCGGGACCGGCAACCTCACCGTCGCGGCGGCGACGCAGGACATCAATCTCTTCGTCGGCAACAACACCGAGCCCTCGCCGCTGACCCAGCTTTCCAACAGCTTCTCGCCGCTTTCGGTCAGCAAGGACGGCGCGCCGATCGGCAAGCTCAACTCAATCGAGATCAACGATCGCGGTTTTCTGGAGTCTGTTTACGACACCGGCTTCCGCCGCACGATCTATCAGATCCCGGTCGCGGACGTGCCGAACTATTCCGGCCTCGCCGCCAAGGGCAACGCCGCCTTCTCGATCACGCAAGAGTCCGGCGATGTTTATTTCTGGGACGCCGGCGACGGCCCTGTGGGAACAACCTCGGGCTATTCGCTTGCGGAATCGACCACCGATATCGCGTCGGAATTGACGGACCTCATCCAGACGCAGCGCGCCTATTCATCGAACGCCAAGATCATCCAGACGGTCGATGAAATGCTTCAGGAAACCACGGACATCATCAGGTAAGCGCGCCGGCGAGGCGTAGGCACGAGGGGCCGTCTTTATGACAATCTCCCAGGCGCTTTCGAATGCGACCTCCGGCCTCACTGCGACGTCGCGGCGGGCCGGCGTCACGTCGAACAACATCGCCAATGCGCTGACCGAAGGCTACAGCCGCCGCGAAATCTCGTTAGCCGAACGCGTCGTCAGCGGTCAGGGCGCCGGCGTCACCGTCGCCGGGGTTACGCGCGCGAGCGATCCCGCCATCGCTTATGAACGCCGGATCGCAGACGCCGACCTCGCTTATAGCGGCGCCAACGCCGACGCCATGACGCGCATATCGAACCTTCTGGGCGGACCGGAAGACGCCTCGTCGCTGTTCCAGAAATACGCCAGCCTCGAATCCTCCCTGCGCGCGCTTGCCGAAACCCCGGATTCGGCGCCGCTGCAGCAGCAAGTCGTCTCTTCGGCGAACGATCTCGCCAACGCGTTCAACAAGATTTCTTCGAGCTATCAGAAAATCCGCGCTGACGCCGACAAGGAAATCGGCGAACGCGTCGCGGGCGTCAATGACGCGCTTCAGAAAATCGAAGACCTCAACAATTCGATCAGCCGCGGCTACGCCTCCGGCGCCGATGTCGCGGCGCTTGAGGACCAGCGCCAGCTGCTGATCAACAAGGTCAATGAATCGATCCCGGTGCGCGAGCTTCAGCGCGACCACGGCAAGGTCGACCTGATGACGCCGGAAGGCGTTTTCCTGCTCGCCGGCACGGCGCGCACAGTGGAGTTCACGAGCGTCGCCAATGTCAGCGACGGCATGCAATATAACGGCGGCGCCGGCGCGCTTTCCGGTCTTTCCGTCGAAGGCAAGGACATCACGCCCGGCGGTCCCGGCGGTCAGAATCTTTCCAGCGGCGCCATCGCCGGTCTTTTCAATGTGCGCGACACCGCCGTGCCGGAGATGTCCGGCGCGCTCGACGCGCTTGCTTTCGACCTTGTCGGCCGCTTCGCCGACCCGGCCGTCGACGCGACGCTCGCTCCCGGCGATCCCGGGGTCTTCACCGACAACGGCGCGGCGGCCGATGTGTTGACCATCACCGGCCTTGCCAGTCGCCTTGAACTCAACGCCGCGGTCGATCCCGCACAAGGGGGCGCCGCCTGGCGCATGCGCGACGGCGTCAACGCCGCAACGCCGGCGGCCGCAGGCTCCGACATCACCTTGCGCGCCATGATCGACGCGATGACGCAGACGCGCCCGGGCGAAGCCGGGCTGCAATCCTCCCGCGATCTGAACGCCTCGGAAGGCGCGGCGCATCTCGCTTCTCTCGCCGGCGCCGCGCGCAGCCACGCCGCCGATCAGGAAATCGCCGCCACGGCGCTGTCGCAAAGCCTTTATGAGGCCGAAAAAATGCAGACCGGCGTCGATACGGACGCCGAACTGCAAAACCTCCTGGTCATCGAACAGGCTTACTCGGCCAATGCGCGGGTCATTCAAACCGTGGAGCAGATGATCAGCCGGTTGATGGAGCTCTAACCCATGTCCTCTTACGGTTTTCCCACGCTTCTCCAATACAGCCGGCTGACCGGCGCGGCCGCGGACCTGAAATCCAAGGCGGCCCAGGCGCGCACGGAAACCGTGACCTGGCGCATCGCCGACATGAAAGGCGAACTCGGCGCCAGGATCGGCGACGTTCATCTTCTCGACAAAGCCATCGGCGACGTGCGCGCCCGCCAGGACGCCGCGGCGCGCGTTCTCGGCCGGACGCAAACCATGCAGCTCGCCCTGACCAATGCAACGGAAGGCCTCGAATCCATCGGCGCCGGCCTTCTCGACGCCATCGGCCAGAACAACGAACCCAGCATCGCCATCAACGCGGAAAAAGCTGAGCTGCAGCTTGAAGCGGCGATATCCGCCTTCAACAGCCGTTACGAAGGCAGGGGCCTTTTCTCCGGCGACGCCACGAACCAGCCGGCGCTGGCGGACGCCGAAACGCTGCTCAACGACGTCCGCGCGATCTTTACCGGCGCGGCCGACAACGCCCAGCTCCAGACCGATCTCGACGCCTATTTCAACGCCCCGGGCGGCGGTTTTGAAACGAACATCTATACCGGCGGCGCGGGCAATGCGGCGCGCACGGAAATCGCCGACGGCGAGCTTGTGGATTACAGCGCCAAGGCCGACGAACAACCCGTACGCGACCTGTTGCGCAATCTCGCGGCTGCCGTGGTCGCCAATGAACAGACCGGTTTCGCCGGACGCGAAGAAGCGCTCTCAACCGCCGCCGGCGGGCTGATCCAGTCGGCGAACGATATTGTCGGCGTTCGCGCGCGCATCGGCGCCGCGGAAGAACGCATCGCCGCCGCCGACGAACGCCTTGAAGCCGAAGCGACGGCGCTCAGCGCCACGTACAACGAACACACGGCGCGCGATCCGGAAGAAGCCGCCACGCGCCTGAAACAATACGAAGCGCAGCTTGACGCGGCCTACCTCATGACGTCGCGCATCTCCCTCCTCTCGCTCTCCAATTATTTGAGATAAAAAATGTTTGAGCATCTGAAAATATTCCTCGCCGCCCTTCTCGCCGGCTTTGTCTTCTGCGCCGACGCGGCCGCGGATGTGCGCCTGAAAGACATCGTCAATATCGAAGGCGTCAGAGGCAACGATCTCGTCGGCTACGGGCTTGTCGTGGGCCTTGACGGCACGGGCGACGGCGTCCGCAATTCTCCCTATACGGAAGAAGCGCTGTCGAGCCTGCTCGAACGGCTCGGCGTCAACGTCCAGGGCGAGGATTTCCGTCCGCGCAATGTCGCCGCCGTGGTCGTCACTGCGACCCTGCCGCCTTTCGCGCGCGCCGGCTCGCAGATCGACATCACGGTTTCGGCCATCGGCGACGCCAGCAATCTTCTTGGCGGCACGCTGATCATGACGCCGCTCCACGCCGGCGACGGCCAGATCTACGCGGTCGCGCAAGGCCCGGTCCTCGCCAGCGGGTTCTCCGCGGAAGGCGACGGCGCCTCGGTGACCTTCGGCGCGCCGACCACCGGCTCGATTCCGCAAGGCGCGCGCGTCGAACGCGAGATCGATTTCAATTTCGAAGAAATGGAGACGCTGCGCCTTGCCTTGCGCTCACCGGATTTCACCACGGCGACGCGCGTCGAAGCCGCGATCAACAACGCCTTCGGCAAGCCGGTGGCGAAACTGCTCGATCCCGGCACCATCGAAATCGCCATGGTCGACAGCCCGGTGCACATGATCGGGCGCATCGAAAATATTCGCGTAAGGCCCGAACAGAAGGCCCGCATCGTCATCGACCAGAAATCGGGAACCGTGGTGCTCGGCGCCGACGTCAAGATTTCGACCTTCGCGGTGACGCAAGGCAATCTCACCATCACGGTCAAGGAAACGCCCTTCGTCTCCCAGCCCAACCCGTTTTCGCGCAAGGGCGAGACCATCGTCCTGCCGGACACGACGATCGAGGTGGACACCAATTCCGAACGGCGCATCGCCGAAGTCGACGAAAACGTCTCGCTTTCCGACTTGATCGAGGGCCTCAACGCGCTCGGCGTCGGCCCGCGCGAGCTCATCGACATCCTGAAATCGGTGAAAGCCGCCGGCGCGCTCCATGCCGAGCTGGTGTTGATGTAAATCTTCTTTTGCGCATGGGCCTTACGCCCATGCGATCCTCGCTTCGCTGCGGGCGCGCGGTCGCGCTTGCCTCTCTCGCAATGAGAATTGCTCATTGCGAGGTCGGTTTCACAACCTTCCCTTCAATAATTCGACAATCCTCATCCGCGCTTCGGGCAGTTGTTTGTCCGATAAATGCAGAATGCGGGTTTCGATGAAATGCCCTGTGGTGGCGAGCGCGTCGATGGCTTCTTTCGGGCTCGCTTCACTCGAGGCGCCCCGTAAAAACGCCGGCAGGGGCAAGAGCTTATCCTTATAAGGCTCGCCCGCCTCCGCCGACACGGCGCAGGCCGAGCGCGGCGAGACATAGACAAGGTTCTCCCGCGCGCCCGTCGCCGCGCAGCGGTCGAGGGTCAGTCCAAAGCCGAGCTCGGCCAGCAATCCCAGCTCCCAACGCGCCATCAGCGCCGGCCAGACCTCGATGTCGTCGAGATTGGCGAGCAGCACCGCCATCGCCGTGTAAGCGCGGGCGTGCGCCTCGCGTTCGGGCAGGGTCGCGAGCGCCACGGCGCAGGCGGCGGAGAGCGCGGCGAGCGACAGGCGCTCGCCCATGGCCTCGCCCGCGCGCGCATGGGACATTTCCAGGGAAAAATGGCCGAGCGAATCTTCGCCGCGGCCTTTCCATTCGAGCGTCACTTCGTTTCCCGCCTGCAAGAGCGGGCGCATGCGCTTGCCCTGCCCGCCATAAACGAGCCCCGCCCAGCGGCCATGGCTTTGCGTAAAGACGTCCACCACCGCATGGGTCTCCCCATGGGCGCGCGCGTCGAGAACGATGCCGACATCAGTGAAGTTCATTTCTTGCTCATTATGACGCGCTCACCATCCACAGTCGCCTTCCCACGCTTTAAGCGTGGGATCCATTTCCCGTCACGCACAATGCGCGAAATCGAAAGCATAACGCATAGAGCTGGAACAGGTAATGGACTCCACGGGCAAGCCGTGGAGAGTCGCAGATGGAAAGCTTCCGCTACTCCACGCTATCGAGCCCAATACTCCTCAGCCGCGCCCCCTCCTCGTCCCAGCCTTCGCGGACTTTGACGTGGAGGAACAGATGCACGGGGATCCCGAGAATGTCGGTCAGTTCCTCGCGCGCGGCCTGGCCGATGGCTTTGAGGGTCTGGCCGTTCTTACCAAGAACGATGGGCTTCTGGCTGTCGCGCGCCACATAAATCGTCTGGTCGACGCGCACGCCCGACTTGGTTTCTTTCCAACTGTCGGTTTCGACGGTGGAGTCATAGGGCAGTTCCTGATGCAGGCGCAGGAACAGCTTTTCGCGCGTCACCTCCGCCGCCATCAGCCGGTCGGAAATGTCAGAGAGCTGATCTTCCGGATAGAGCCACGGGCCCGCCGGCGCTTTTTCTAGGAGGAACGTTCTCAAATCGCCGAGCCCGTCGCCATTCTTTGCGGAAATCATGAAGACGTCCGTGAATATGCCGGCCTCGTTCAGATCTTGCGCCAGCGCCAGCAGTTTCGGGCGGGCGATATCGTCGATCTTGTTGAGGACCAGCGCCGCCTTGCGGTTCGCGGCCTTCAGCCCCTCGATGATGCGCTCGGCGTCGGCGCGGGACTTGCCCGCCGCGCCTTTCTCGGTCTCGCCCGCAAGATAACCCGGCGCGTCGATCATCATCAGCGTGATGTCGGACCCCTCAAGCCCTTCCCAGGCGGCGGCGACCATGGCGCGGTCGAGCTTGCGCTTCGGCGCGAAAATGCCCGGCGTGTCGATAAAGACGAGCTGTGTTGCGCCGTCGGTGAGGATGCCGCGCACGCGCGCGCGCGTCGTCTGCACCTTCTGCGTAACGATGGAAATCTTCGCGCCGACAAGCGCATTAACGAGCGTCGACTTGCCCGCGTTCGGCGCGCCGATCACGGCGACAACGGCGCATTTGGTGTTTTCATCGGACATATGCGCCGCCTATGAGCGTTCATTCCCTCTCCCCTTTGGGGAGAGGGTTAGGGTGAGGGGGAAAGTCAGCATGCAAATAACAACCATATCTCCCCCTCACCCGGAATTCGACGACGAATTCCGACCTCTCCCCGCAGGGGAGAGGTGAAAAGCCGCCCACAACTCACTCATCGTCTTCCGACCATACGCCTTCGCGCACCAGCAAGGCACGCGCGGCCTCCATCTGCGCTTCGCGTTTCGAGCGGCCCTCGCCATGCGCCGGCTTTAGCCCCTTGACGCGCACCGCGACCTTGAAGTCCGGCGCATGGGCGGGGCCGGCCGCGTCGACGACATCGTAATCGGGCGTGCCGAGCTTTCTGTTCTGGCTCCATTCCTGCAGCGCGGTCTTCGGGTCCTTGTGCACTTTCGAGAGGTCTTCGAGATTCGGCGTCCAGAACTGATCGAATATGCCCCGCGCCGCATCGAGCCCGCCATCGATATAGATCGCGCCGAGCAGCGCCTCCATGACGTCGCCGAGGATCGCCTTTTTCTTGCGCCCGCCGGACTGCGCCTCCCATTCGGACATCATGATGAACCCGTCGAGTCCGAAATGGAGCGCCGCCTTGGCGCAGGTTTCTTTCCTGACCAGCGCGTTGAGGCGCGGCGCCATCTCCCCCTCTTCATAATGGGGATAGCGCCGCCAGAGTTCCTCCGCCGTTAAGAGCCCGAGGACGCGGTCGCCGAGAAACTCCAGCCTTTCGAGATCGCGCACCGTGCGCTCGCCGCCCGACAGGCTCGAATGGGTGAGCGCGCGGGTCAACAAACTCTTGTCCTTGAAGGCGTGGCCGATGCGCTTTTCAAGCTCGGCGAAGTTCGGCTTTGTCATTTCACCGGATCGAAAATGCGGCCGTAGCGGACGGCGAACGGCCATTTCCAGGGCGTCCAGAGTCTGGTTTCCTGTCCGTCCACGGAGAAAAACAGACGTTCGGCGCGACCCACAAGCGCGTCTTGGGGAACATAGCCGACCTGGCTGATGACGCGGCTGTCCTGGGATTGATCGCGATTGTCGCCCATCATGAAATAATGGCCCGCCGGCACATGATAGGCGGACGTGTTGTCGAGCGGCCCGTCGTCGCCCGCGCATTCCTGCACGATATAGGAAACGCCGTTGTCGAGGGTTTCGCGATATTCCGGCGCGCCCCAGCCCGGCCCGCAGACATCGGAAACCTCAGCCGCGACAAGTTCTTTCTTCACCGGCTTGTCGTTGATGTGAAGGCGCCCGCCGAGCACCTGGATTTTGTCGCCGGGAAGGCCGATGACGCGCTTGATGTAATCCTTGTTGCCGTCTTTGCGATTTTTGAAGACGACGACATCGCCGCGTTTCGGTTTGCCGAAAGCGAGAATGCGCCCGTCGACCGGCAGGCGCGTCAGCGGATAGACGAGCGAGGCTTTCGAATAGCCGAAAGTCGGTTTCGAAACGACGAGAAAATCGCCCACGAGAAGCGTCGGCTTCATGGAGCCCGACGGGATGTTGAAGGGCTGGAAAATGATAATGCGCAGGACAAGCGCGATAGCGACGGCGAAGAGCACGGTCTTGGCGAGGTCCCAGGCCTCTTCCGCCGCGGTCATCGGCGTTTCGGCCGGCTTGGCCGAAGTCTTCTCGGCGATGGGGCCGCTCTCTTCGCTTGTCGACATGACGCTACCTTTTTGCTGCCCGCCCCAAAAGACCAAAGACCTTATTTAGCCTGCGCATAGATAATGACAATGGCCTGAGCCAGGGGAAAATCGTCGGTGATGGTGAGGTGAATGTCCGGAATATGGCCTTCCGGCGTGATTTCCTTCAATCTTTCCGCCGCCCCGCCGGTGAGATTAAGGGTCGGTTTGCCGCCGGGGAGGTTAACAACGCCCATATCGCGCCAGAAAACGCCGCGCGACAGCCCGGTCCCCAGCGCCTTGGCGCAGGCCTCTTTCGCGGCGAATCGCTTGGCGTAGGACGCGGCCCGGTTGAGTCGTTTATCGGATTTCGCCCGCTCGATGTCGGTGAAGACGCGCATGGTGAAGCGCTCGCCGTGGCGTTCGAGCGTCTTTTCCACGCGCCGGATGTCGATGAGATCGTTGCCGATGCCGATAATCATGGAGCCTTCACCCAAGCCCGGCGCCCGGTCCGCAAACACTTCGTCCTTCGAGACGCAAAAAATCCTTCATCCTGAGGAGAGCCGAAGGCTCGTCTCGAAGGGCGAAGGGTTTTTTGCTCCTCAGGATGAAGTGTTTGCTCGCAAATAAACATTCTTAATAAAGCCCGCCCGTGCGCGCGTCACTCATCAGGCGCTTCATTTCCTTCACCGCCTCGGCGAGGCCCATGAACACCGCCTCGCCCACGAGGAAATGGCCGATATTGAGCTCGACGATCTCGGGGATCGCGGCCACCGGCTGCACATTGAGGAAGGTGAGGCCATGGCCGGCGTGCACTTCCAGCCCGAGCTCGTCGGCGAGCTTGGCGCCGGCGCGGATCTTTTCAAGCTCCGCCTTGTAGAGCGCCGGTTCGGTTTTCAGGGTCGCTTCGTAATAAGCGCCGGTGTGGAGTTCGATGACCGGCGCGCCGGCGGATTTCGCCGCCTCGATCTGCGCCGGTTCGGGATCGACGAAAAGCGAGACGCGAATGCCCGCATCCGTCAGCTCACGGACGAAGGGCGCGATGAAATTATGCTGGCCCGCGACGTCGAGCCCGCCTTCGGTGGTGCGCTCATTGCGGTTTTCCGGCACGAGGCAGCAGGCGCGGGGCTGCACCTGCGTGCAAAGCTGCAGCATCTCCGCCGTCGCCGCCATTTCGAAATTCAGCGGCAGGCCGATTTCCGCCTTGAGCCGGCGCATGTCGTCATCGGTGATATGGCGCCGGTCTTCGCGCAGATGCGCCGTGATCCCGTCAGCGCCCGCCCCTTCGACGAGCAACGCCGCGCGCACCGGATCGGGATGCGGGCCGCCGCGCGCATTCCGGATCGTCGCCACATGGTCGATATTGACCCCGAGGCGGATGGGTTTTTTGTCCGCCATTACACACTCACCTTTAGAAACACGGCGAAACCTTCATCCTTCGAGACGCCCTTTCCCTTCGTCCTTCGAGACGCGCGCATTTCATGCGCGCCCTCAGGGTGAAGGGAAAGGGCGTCTCGAAGGATGAGCTGCGAAGACCGCTCATTGGCTGACCCCGCGGCTGCCGGGCTTGACCGCGGGCGTGCCTTTGAGATGCGCGGGAAGATTGTCGGGCTCCCAGGCCTCGACCTTGATTTCGGCGAGCGGAATGATCGGCGCGCCCACCTCCACCGCGCCCGCGGACCGGTCCACCAGACAGCCGAGCGCCAGCACTTCCCCGCCCGCTTTTTTCACCGCATGGATCGCCTCGCGCGCAGACAGCCCGGTCGAGACGATGTCTTCCACGACGACGACGCGCGCGCCCTTAGGGATCGAAAAGCCGCGGCGCAACTGGAACTCGCCCCCCTCACCTTCCTTATTTCTGACGCGCTCGAGGAACATGAAAGGCGTTTTCAGATGCCGCGCGGTTTCATAGCCGTAAATGATCGCGCCCATGGCCGGCGAGACGACATAGTCGATGTCTTTGACTTCCCCTGCGATCTTTTCGGCGAGCGCGCGGCACAGCCGTTCGGCGCGGTCGGGATACATGGAGACGATGGACTTGTTCAGATAAGTGTCCGAATGCAGCCCCGAAGACAGGATGAAGTGTCCCTTCATCAGCGCGCCGGCGTCTTCGAATTCTTTCAGCGCGTCAAAGCTCGTCATGGTCGTCAGCTCCTGTCCGTTCGGCGTCAATCACATTCGGCGAGGCCCTCAAGCCCGCCAGCATATGCGCAAGCTGGCGCGCATCCTTCACTTCCACATCCATAATGAAATCCACAAACTCGCGCGAGCGGTCCTGAATGCGGATATTGGCGATGGAGACGCCATAGCGCGCCACCGTTCCCGCAACTTCGGAGAGAACGCCGAGCCCGTTGCGCACCGTCGTGCGGATGCGCGCAAAGGCGGCGCCGGTTTCTTCCTGATCGCGCCATTTGAGATCGAGCCAGCGCTCCTGGGGCGGGTCTTCCTCTTCGAGGGTTTCGCAGGAAATCGCATGCACCATGATCGAGCCGTCATCCTGACGGATGCCGACAATGCGCTCGCCCGGCAGCGGCGTGCAGCAGCGGGCCATTTTCACCTGAACGCCGGGCGTCAGGCCGGAAATGGCGAGGCGCGGGCGGAAAGCGCTCATGGAGGCGCCGCGGATTTCGCTTTCGCTTTCAATGGAGGCGCCGGGATAGACCGCCTCCACGAGATCGCCCACTGGGAGTTCGCCGCGGCCAATGGCGGAGAGCACGTCATCCACCGACGACTTGCCGAGCCGTTTCAGCCCTTCGCGGATGCCCTTGATGGAGAATTCCAGATTGGCGCCGGTAAAGACGCTTTCCGCAATAGAGCGGCCGAGCGCGACGGTTTCGTCATGCTGCATCTTCTTGATGCGGCGGCGGATGGCGCTCCTGGTGCGGCCCATGACGGCGATGCTTTCCCACTCCGTCGGCACGGGCGCATGATCGGAGCGCAAAACCTCAACCACGTCGCCATTGTTGAGGGCCGTGCGCAAGGGCCGCTGCACGCCATTGATCTTCGCGCCGATACACTGGTCGCCCACATCGGTGTGAACGCCGTACGCAAAATCGAGCGGCGTCGCGCCCTTCGGCAGCGCGATGACGCGGCCCTTGGGCGTGAAACAGAAGACCTGGTCCTGAAACAGTTCGAGCTTGGCGTATTTCAGCGCCTCATCCGGATCCTCGCCGGACTGGAACATTTCAACGAGTCGACGCGGAGTTTCGTATGGATCGTATTGCCCGCGGGTGACGATCTCGACGCTCGTGTCGCCGGCGCCGGAATCCTTATATTGCCAGTGCGCGGCGACGCCGCGTTCAGCGGTTTCGTGCATCTCGTAAGTGCGGATCTGGATTTCGATGCGCTGGCGGCGCCCGTCTGCAGAAGGCGGGCCGATCACCGCCGTGTGGATGGAGCGGTAATTGTTCGGCTTGGGCGCGGAAATGTAATCGTCGAATTCCTCGGTGATCATCCGCCAGTTCGAGTGAATGACGCCGAGCGCCGCGTAACAGTCCTCCGGTTTGTCAACAAGCACGCGGAAGGCGTAAATATCCGCAAGCTCGTCGAAAGAAACGCTCTTTTGCGTCATCTTGCGCCAGATCGAATAAGGCCGCTTCTCCCGGCTCGTCACCTGCGCCTTGATCCCGGCCGCCGAAAGCCGTTCGCGCAGGACATTCGCCAGTTCGAGAACCGCGCTTAAGGAATTCTTCTGGAGATCGTCGAGCCGCGTCGCAATGGTCTCATACGCGTCGGCGCTCAATTCGCGAAAAGAGATGTCTTCGAGTTCTTCGCGGAAACGCTGCACGCCGATGCGCCCGGCGAGCGGCGCATAGATGTCCATGGTCTCGCGGGCGATGCGCTGACGCTTTTCCGGCTTGGAGATGTAGTGGAGCGTGCGCATATTGTGCAGCCGGTCGGCGAGCTTGACGAGGAGGACGCGCACGTCGTCCGCCATGGCGAGCACCAGCTTCCTGAAATTCTCCGCCTGTTTCGACGCCTCGCTTTTCAGCTCGATCTGGGAGAGCTTGGTGACGCCGTCGACGAGCCGCGCGATCTCCGGCCCGAACAGCTTGTCGATGTCGATGATCGACGCGTCGGTGTCTTCGACGACGTCATGCAAAAGCGCCGTCGCCACGGTCGCGGGATCGGCGCGCAAGCTGGTCAGGATCGCCGCCACCGCGAGGGGATGGGAAAAATAAGGATCGCCCGAGGCGCGCGTCTGACCGCCATGGGCTTTCATGGCGTAGACATAAGCCTTGTTCAGGAGATCTTCATCCGCCTCCGGATCATAAGATTTGACGCGATCGACAAGCTCGACCTGGCGGATGAAGCCGATGGGCTGGCGCGAGGGCGGGCGCGCCGCCGCTTCAGGGGGTGGTGCTGTCGCTTCTTCGCCGGCCGCTTGTTTCTCCGTCATATCCCTTCGGCCATCACATCAAACTGCGGCCGGCAGGGATGCTCCGCGCTTACTCGGGCAGTCCGGAACCGCCGGCCAGAACTATTAGCCCTTAGGCAAGGTCTGCGGCGTGGTCATGCCCGCCGCCTGAATGGCCTTGAGATAGTCTTCTTCGGTCATCTTATCGAATTCCGGCGCATCGGCTTTTTCCGGCGCGGCTTCGGCGTCTTCGCTCTCTTCGACCTCGACCTGTTTTTGCAGGGAGGAAACGAGATCCTCCTCGACCTGATCGGGCTCAAGCTCGCCGTCGGCAAGCTCGCGCAGGGCGACGACCGGGTTTTTGTCATTGTCGCGCTCAACGAGAAGCGGCGCGCCGGAAGACAGAACCCGCGCGCGGTGCGCGGCGAGCAGCACGAGTTCGAACCGGTTCGTGACTTTCTCGACGCAATCTTCAACGGTGACGCGGGCCATTCATGTCTCCAGAAATCATCGTAAAATATGGGGTCGCGCCGGCCAGAGGCCGGAGCGGGACTTATTGCCATATCGTCTGCGCGGGGCCGAGACAAGCACTGCGGCGCAAAAAAACGGCGAAATCACGAGATTTTAACCACGTCCGCGGCCGCGCCCCGGTCAGTCAATCGGGCGGCGAGAGCGCCCGCCCTTTCGCCTGTGACCGGGTGGCGCCAGTCCGGGGCGATCTCGGCCAGGGGGATGAGGACAAAGGCCCTGTCAGCGAGCCGCGGATGGGGCAGCGCCGGGCCGCCATCGGCCCCTTCCCGCGCCATATCGTGATAGGCGAGAAGGTCGAGATCGAGGGTCCGCGGGGCGTTTTTCTCCGAGCGCCGGCGCCCGAAGCCCGCCTCGACGGCGTGAAGCGCGGCGAGCAGCGCCTGCGGCCCCATATCGGTCTCGATTTCGGCGACCGCATTCACAAATGGCGGATCGGCGGGATCCGGCCAGGCCGGCGTGTTATAGAGGGACGAAACGCGCTTCAGGTGCGACATTCGGCCAATGGCGTTAAACGCCCTTAAAACAATATCTTGCGAATCAAGACCGCAAAAAGGCAAGTTGGAACCGGCGGCGATTAAAATCATTATTGTTCAAATGGATGTCGCGCAGAAAGCGGACTTTATTTCAAAGCTAAACTTCACGAGGCGATTATGACGAAATTCCTTGGCCTGCGCGAGCAGGAAAAGACGGCTTATTTTATCGACGGCGCCAATCTCTACAAGGCCGCCCGCAATCTCGGTTTCGATATTGATTACAAGAGCCTCCTGGCGAAAACGCAGGAGGCGTGCCAGCTGATCCGCGCCTCTTATTACACCGCCATTCAAGAAGACCGGGACCAGGACTATTCCCCGCTGCGCCCCCTCGTCGACTGGCTCGACTATAATGGCTACACCATGGTCACCAAGACGACGCGCGAGTTCACCGACCCGCAAGGGCGCAAGCGCTTTAAGGGCTCGACCGACGTGGAGCTCGTGGTCGACATGATGCTCATGGCCGACCGCCTCGACCATCTCGTCCTGTTCTCCGGCAATGGCGATTTCCGCCGGGTGATCGAGGCGATCCAGGCGAAGGGCGTGCGCGTCAGCGTCGTCTCCACGGTGAAATCCTCCCCGCCCATGGCGTCGGACGAGCTGCGCCGTCAGGCCGACAGCTTCATCGATCTCGCCGATCTCGAAAACATCATCGGCCGGCGCGGCGGCCCGTCCCGCAAACCGAAGCCGGCGGTGGAGTATGAAGACGATTATGAGGACGATTACGAAGACGACTTCGAAGACGTCGATTAATCCTCATGCCCGCCGCCAAACGCGCAGCGCCGGCTGAAGCCGCACCCGCCGATCCTCCGCCGGAGCCGCCCGTCGATTGCGATTTATGCCCGCGGCTTGTGGAATTCCGCGAAGAAAATCAGGAAACCTACCCGGATTATTTCAACGGCGCGGCGCCGTCTTTCGGCGATGCGCAGGCCAAATTGCTGATCGTCGGCCTGGCGCCGGGCCTGCACGGCGCGAACCGCACCGCCCGGCCCTTCACCGGCGATTATGCGGGCGACCTCCTCTACGCGACGCTGGCGAAATTCGGATTCTCCAAAGGGACTTATAAAGCGGACCCGAATGACGGGCTTGCGTTAAAGCGCGCGATGATCACCAATGCGGTGCGCTGCGTGCCGCCGCAGAACAAGCCGACCGCGGCGGAGATCAAAACCTGCCGGCCGTTTCTCGTCAGCCGGATCGAGGCCCTGCCGCGGCTCGAAGCGATCCTCTGCCTCGGACGGATCGCGCATGATTCAACGCTCGCCGCCTTAGGGCTTAAACAAAAAGACGCTCCTTTCGCCCATGGCGCGGCCCATGCGGTCAAGGATCGCGGCCTCGTCCTGTTCGACAGCTATCACTGCTCGCGCTACAATACGAACACGCGCAGGCTGACGCCTGAGATGTTCGAGTCGGTGTTCGCCGCGATCATTGAGAGGATCGGCAAAGGCTGACGGCAAGATCGGCCGAAAACGGGAAGGAAACGGAAACAGCCGGGCCGCCGAGGCGCGCGCCCGGACAAGAGCGCAGCAGCGGACCAGCAGCGGGAACGAAGACGCCATGAACAGAAACTGGGGCCTGCCCCCGAAAAGCGACCGGGACGCGTTCCGCAACGCCAAGGAGGCCAAGCCCGGCATGACGCTGTTCGTGAGCGCCGTTTTCGGCGTCATCGGCGCCGCCGTCGCCGCCATCAGCTTCGCCGAGGCGCGCGATGCGGCGGTCAGCCTGTTTCACGGCGTCAGCATTATTCCGGCGATCGTCGCGGCGGGCTTCGGCTGCTGGACCTATATCTGGCTCGCCCGCCCGCGCTTTGCGGCGCAGCTTTCCGCCAAGGGGGATCCGTTTTCGAAGCTGGTGCGGTTTTACGCCAAAGCCGCGCTCGGCCTCGGCGTCATCCTGCTTCTGGCGAAACTGACGGGCGCCCTCGATCCGAAATTTATCAGCATACTGCTCTTGTGCATTTCCGGCGGCGCCGGCGCGGCGGCGGCGTTCCAGACCGTGCTCGCCTTCGTTCCTTATTATGAGGAAGAGGCCTAGCCGCGTTCGCGCAATAATCGCTGCTTCTGGCGGTTCCAGTCGCGCTCTTTCGAGGTGTCGCGCTTGTCATGCACTTTCTTGCCCTGGCCGAGCCCGAGCTCGAGCTTGGCGATGCCGCGTTCGTTGAAATAGAGCTTTAACGGCGTCAGCGTGTAGCCCCGGCGCTCCACCGCCTGCGACAGGCGCGCCATCTCGCGCTTGTTGAGCAAGAGCTTGCGCTTGCGTTTCGGCTCGTGGTTCTGGCGATTGCCGGCGGAATATTCCGGGATGTTGGCGTTGATCAGCCAGATCTCGCCGCCTTCGGGCGAGGCGTAGCTTTCCGCGATATTCGCCTTGCCTTCGCGCAGGGCCTTCACCTCGGTGCCCGTCAGGACGAGCCCCGCCTCCACCGAATCCTCGATGAAATACTCGTGGCGCGCGCGGCGGTTCTCCGCAACGATCTTGCGGCCCTCTTTGTCTTTGGCGGCCATCAGCCGAGAAGGCCGATCTCTTCGAGCGCGGCCTTGACCTTTGCTTTGGCGGCGTCGTTCGGCGCGACCATAGGCAGGCGCAGCTCGTCCGACATCAGCCCGAGGAGCGACATGGCGTATTTCACCGGTCCCGGCGAAGCGTCGGAAAAGAGCGCGTCATGCAGCGGCGCCAGCCGGTCCTGAAGCGCCCGCGCCGTAACGTAATCGTCGCCGAGGCAGGCGTTCTGCATATGCGCGCAAAGCTCCGGCGCCACATTCGAGGTCACGGAAATGCACCCCGTCCCGCCCATGGCGTTGAAGCCCACCGCCGTCATGTCCTCGCCGGAAAGCTGGATGAAATCCTCGCCGCATTCGCGCCGCTGCAGGGCGACGCGCGCGAGATCGGCGGTCGCGTCCTTGACGCCGATAATGCGCGGCAGCTTCGACAGGGTCGCCATGGTCTCGCGCGACAACCCGACAACCGTGCGCGCAGGGATATTGTAGATGATGATCGGCACGTCCGTCGCGTCATGGAGCGCGGTGTAATGAGCGACAAGCCCCGCCTGGCTCGGCCGGTTATAGTAGCCGGTGACGGACAGGATTGCGTCGACGCCGATTTTCTGGATGCGCTTCGCCATGGAAATCGAATAAGCGGTCTCGTTCGACCCGGCGCCGCCGATCACCGGCGCGCGGCCGGCGGCGGCCTCGACGCACAACGTAATGACCCGCTCATGCTCCTCATCGGTGAGCGTCGCGGATTCGCCGGTCGTCCCAACGGGCACGAGCCCATGCGTGCCGGCGGCGATCTGGCGCTCGACGAGCTCCTGGAAAGCGCGTTCATCGACGGCGCCGTTTTTGAACGGCGTGACGAGAGCGGTGATTGAGCCTTTAAAGTGTGTCATAAGCTTAATTTTCTCAAATTTTAGGCCTCGATAACGCCAAGGCCCGCTTTCAGCAAGCGCCGCCTGTTTGGATGGAGCCCCGATTAGGCTATTGTATGGCGAACCGGTGAGTTTGAGGCGGGAGTTTTCTCGGTATGACGCGTAAGGCGCCCACGGATCACAATCGGCGCAGGCAGGCGGGGGCGAGGCGGAGTTTCAAGGCGGGGCGGCCGAGGCGCGTCCCGTTTTTGCACGCCGCCGCGGCAGCGCTGGCGGCCGCCTTGTTTTCGGCCGGCGCGAGCGCCGCTCCCCTGACCGCCCCCGCCCCGCAGATCAAGCCGCCCGCGCCCGGCCCCGCTTATATGACCCGGGCCGACAAGAACCGCCTTCTCGCAGTCTCCAAGGCGCTGAAGGCCCGCCAGTTTTCCACAGCGAAATCCCTGACCGAGCTCGTCGAAGATCCGATCGCCCAGAGCCTCGGCGAGTGGATGTATCTGATGGCGCAGGACCCGAACGTGGATTTCAACGAGGCCGACCGCTTCCTCGATTCCCATCTGCAATGGCCCGCGGTCTCGCGCATCAGCAGCTATGTGGAAAAACGCATTCCCAATGACGCGCCCGCCGGCGAGGTGCTCGCCTTTTTCGATTCGCGCGCGCCGGTCACCGGGGACGGCAAGATTCAGCTCGCCCGGGCCCTGTTTTCCGTCGGCGACCAGGAAGGCGGCGAACGTTATCTGCGCGACGCCTGGATCAACAATAATTTCACCATCGCCGAAGAGCGCCGCATTCTCTCCGTCTATGGCCGGCGGCTGACGCGTGAAGATCATGCGGCGCGGGTCGACCGCCTCCTCTGGGGACGTCAGGTCACGAATGCGCGGCGCGTCTTCCCTTATCTCTCCTCGCATGAGCGCAAAAAGGCCGAAGCGCGCGCCGCTCTCCTCCTTCAGGCCTCCTCGGGGCAACGGCTTTACGACCGGCTGCCGGAGAAGGACCGGCTCGACAGCGGCATGCTGCACGCCGCCGTGCGCCATAACCGCCGGCGCGGGCAGGAAGAACGCGCCATCGCGCTCGCGGCGCTGGCGCCCGACAATCCGGAAGACTTGCGCAATGGCGCGCGCTGGTGGGACGAGCGCGGCATCCTGATGCGCTGGGCCCTGAAGAACGGACGCTTCGCCGACGCCTACAAGCTCGCCGCCGAAAACGGCATGGACGAAGGCACGGATTACGCCGAAGCGGAATTCTACGCCGGCTGGATTGCGCTGCGCTTCCTGAAAGAACCGGAACGGGCGGAAACGCATTTTCTCGCGCTCGCCTCGGCGGTCGGCTCGCCGATCTCCGTCTCGCGCGCCTATTACTGGCTCGGCCGCGCCGCCGCGGCCCAGGGGGATGCGCAAGGCGCAAAAATCTATTACGCCAACGCCGCCGAGCATTATTATTCCTATTACGGACAATTGGCGGCGGAAGAAGCCGGCATCGATCTCACCGACGCGACCTTTTCCGCGCCGACAGAGGCGAGCCCCGCCGACCGCGCGCTCTTCGCCTCGCGCCCCGCCGTTGCGGCCTTGCGCATGCTCACCGATCTCAATCTCGACTACGAGTTCATGGTCTTCGCCTATCATGTGGATGACGAGCTCGAACGGCCGGGCGAATATCTCGAGCTCGCCAAGATCACCGAAGGCGAAGGCGCGCCGCATCTCACCGTGCGCGCCGGCAAGGTCGGCATCCAGCGCGGCGCCTTCGCGCCGGAAGTCGCCTACCCCCTCGTTTTCGTGCCGGACGAGGCGGCGCGGTTCGTTTCGCCGGAAATCGTTCTCGGCCTGTCGCGCCAGGAGAGCGAGTTCAATCCGCGCGCCTATTCGCGCGCCGGCGCCCGCGGCATGATGCAGCTCATCCCCTCGACGGCGCAGATCACCGCCCGCAAAGAAGGGCTGCGCTATTCGCGCTCGGCGCTGCTCGACGATCCGGTCTACAACATGACCATCGGCGCGGCGCATCTTTCGCATCTCGTCGACCGTTTCGACGGCTCGCTGATCATGACGCTGGCCTCCTACAACGCCGGGGCGAACAGGGTGAACCGCTGGATCGAGGAATATGGCGACCCGAGAAGCGATGCGGTCGATCCGCTCGACTGGGTCGAGCTCATTCCTTTCTCGGAAACCCGCAATTATGTGCAGCGCGTGCTTGAGAACACGCAGGTTTATCGCGGGCGCCTCAACAACAAGCCGATCCCCGGGCGCCTCGCCGGCGACATCGAGCGCGGCGGCGCGCGCGGGCGCATCGCCAACAAGACGGCCCCGTCCGTGGTGCTGGCGAGCGCCGCAGCGCCGTTCAGCGCCGCGCCCATTCCGCCCGTTCCCGAGCGCACGGTGGAGCGCGCCCGGCGCTACGCCATGGAAAACCCGCCGGCGCTTCCCGGCGCAAACGTAGAGACCGGCCCCGAAGGCGCCGCGCCCATCGCCTATGAGGAAGGCAAAGCGTCCGCCAAAGACAAGAAAGGAAGGCGGAAGTCAGGAAAACGCGGCGCCAAGCCCGCCAAGACTGACGCGCCCGCGCCCGTCCTGACGCCGGTTGCGCAAAACTCAGACGCGCAGGAAAGCGCGCCCGCCGAAGCCCTCGCGCTGAACGAGACGCAGGAGCCGCATGCGCCGGCGCCCGCCGAAAGAACGCAGGCGGACGCAACGCAAGCGGCGGCTGATGAAGAGCCGCCCGCCGCGGACATCGCCGACAAGATTTCACAGGCGGAGGGCGGCGATGCGGATGGCGTGAATGCAGAACAAGCCGCGCTGGAAACAGCAGCGCCCGCCGAAGGCTTCGCCGCAGAAACGGAAATGTCCGGGTCGGACGAAAAATTTCTCGATAAAGCGAAAGCCGCCGGACCCGCAGACGGCGTTCTCAATGATGAAATGGAGGCGGACGCGCCGCCCATGGCCGAGGCGGTCGAAGACGCGACCGACGATCTCAGCCTCACCGGCATGAGCGAAAGCGAATATTGCCGCGCCTATCGCGAATTCCTGACCCGCAACGGCCTTGCCGAAGAAGCGGGCGCCGCAGACCTCAACGCCGCCGCCCTCGAAGAACTCCAGGGCGAGGATGGGGCGTGTAAGTAAAGCAGAGAAAAAATCTCTGTAAAATGAAGCCGATAAACAACACCGGACGAAGCCGAAGAGCCGCCTCCGGGCCGAACTGGCGCGCCAAAACTTGCGTTATGAGAACTTAGCAGAGAAGCTGAAAAGCATTGGGATAGAAGAGAGCCCCCGGAACCTGTCAAACAAGGTCGGGAGGGGCTTCTTTACGGCGGGGTTTTTTCTCCAATGCTTAGATTCTTTAGGCGTGAAAACCTTGTCCCTATCGGAGTAAGCGCCATTGTTTTGATAGCGCTTACGATTGGCGTCATTACTCAACCTCCAAGACAATCAGCCCTCGCCTCAGGAGTTGGCGAGAACGAAAAAGGTCAGGCTGAAAAAGACGCCTCCGATTCCAATAGCGTAACATGCCACAGAGATTGCCAAGTTACGTTTCGCGCTCCGGCTGGTGAGGAAGAGGTAAATGCCGATCAGACCGGCAAACGACGCGATGGCAAACCCGGCTCCATAGACGGTCTTGCGCTGATCGAGCAACGCCGTTCCACGCGCTGGAATGCGTACATTGCGTGGTTCACAGGCTTGGCGTTTGTCACGCTGATTTGGACTCTTATCGCCACTTTCCGAACCGAAAAATTGGCTTGGAATACGTTGAAATCGACGCAAACCGGCACAGCAGCGGCCATCAGTACAACTCGCGTCACTCGCGAAATTGGCATGGCCCAAACCCAAGCTTATCTTGGAGGAAATGAGGGGCTTCTTAGCTGTATAGTCGAGGGCTCAAGCAATAAATTTATTGGCTTCCAATGCGCCATACGAATAAAAAATTTTGGGAATAGCCCAGCCAAAAACGTGCGCGCTACAGTGGTTGGTAATATCTCTGTACCCGGCATACCGCCACCCGCAATTCAAAAACTGATCAAAACTTTCGGGGGCGGTCTTGTTAGGCCGGGAATGTCGGCTTGGGAAAATATCTATGAAATTGAGATGGAGACTTTTTGCCCGGATATAGCCCCGTCTGCGACCGAAAGCGCTTTTGTGAGGCTCCATCCAGGCACGGGGGCCAAAGGACGAATTGACAACAAAACCCCATTTTTTATCAGCCTGAAAGCCACCGTTAGCTGGGATACTGTTTTTGAAGAAATACCTAGACAGGCCGTTGATCTCTATCTTGAAAGCAATATCACCAGCCTTGAGGCGTTTCTCGGAAAGAACGGATTGGATAAAACGATTTTCCAACCGCTCATTAGCTTGGGCCTTGGAGAGGAGGGAACCGTCAAAATTATAAGTGAGCGCGGCGGCCACCCCAAAAACGGCTGAAATTATCAAATTCATCTAACCGGCCCTCCGGTTCGATGTGGGGTTTGACCGGTGGAATCGCTCCCTGCTTTTGCTACCGAATGCCGAAGTCTGGCCATCTGGCGGAGACGAAGGGATTCGAACCCTCGAAGCGGGACAAACCGCTTACTCCCTTAGCAGGGGAGCGCCTTCGACCACTCGGCCACGTCTCCGCCGCCGGTAATGCCCGGAAATGACTGGCTTTGCAAGGCGCGCGGACGGACGGGTCCGGCTGCGCGCTCAAGCTTTTTTCCCATGGCCGCGAGGGGTAAAAAGGCGGAGAGAAGCGCGAAAATGCGCCCTGCCCCGAAAGCCCGCCCCCCAGAGGAGAAACGCCCCATGACCCAGTTCGATTTCGGCCAGCCCGACGACGGCATCATCCAGATGGCCTATGTGGTCGAGGATATTCACGCGGCCATGGCGCTGTGGACGAAGCGCCTCAAGGCCGGCCCGTGGTTCCTGCTCGATCATTTCACCGGCGACGAGGCGACCTATCGCGGCGGGCCGTCGAAGGCCGATGTGGCGATCGCCATGGGCTTTGCGGGCCATATGCAGATCGAACTGATCCAGCCGAATGACGATCATCCTTCCGTCTATAAGGAAACAATCGACGCGCGCGGCCATGGCTTTCACCATTTCGGCAAGGCCTCGCCCGACTATGACGCCGACCTCAAACGCTATGAGGCGGAGGGCTATGAGCTCGCCTTTCAGGCGCTGGTCCCCACCGGCGGGCGCGTCGGCTATCTCGACGCCAAGGGCGAACTCCCGGGCTTTCTGGAGCTGATCGAATCGGGGCCCGGCCTCGACGACGCGTTCAGCCGGTTCTACGCCGCCTCGATCAAATGGGACGGCTCGGACCCGGTGCGCCCCATGGCTTGAGGACAAGGGGCTAAACGCGCCTTCTGTCGTGTCTCAGTTTGCCTTCGCCCTTCGAGACAGCCCCCCTTCATCCTGAGGAGCAAGCCGTAGGCTTGCATCTCGAAGGACGAAGGAGCGGGGCCCCTCAGGATGAAGGCAAACTGAGACACGACGCCCCCCCCTAAAACCTTGCAAATATTAACGATTCACGTCTCGTTAACCCTATCTGCGGTAATCCCCGTGGACAGGTGCTTAAGATCATGGCGCGACCGCCCCTTCTTTCGGCTCTTTTATGCTGCGCCTTTTCAGGCCTTGGGGCCGCCGCATGGGCCGAAGACGAAGACGACCTCTCGGTTAGAGGCAGCGTCTACGCCGCTTTCGAGGAAGCGCCCGCCAACCCCGACGGCGGCGCTGTGGAGGTCGAGACCGTCAAGGGCGCGATCCGCGCCGCCCTCTCCCACGATCCGCAGATCAGCGCTGCCGCCGCCCAGAAAGACGCCGCCAAGGCCGAACGCTTTCGCGCGCTCGGCGGCTTCCTGCCGAATATCGAAGCGAGCGCCACTTACGCCGACGACAGCCTGCGCAGCGACAGCCTGCAAACCCTGACCGACCGCGACGGCACGACCTTAGGGATCACCGCCGTGCAGCCGGTGTTTCAGGGCCTTGCCGCCATCAACCGGTTCCGCGCCGCGCGCGCGCGCGTCAGCCAGTCGGACCTGTCCCTCCTCGCCGCGCAGCAGGAGACCGCGCTTGCGGCGGCCCGCGCCCATGCGGGCGTCATCCTGGCGCGCGCCATCGTCGAACACCGCATCGACAACATGGCGCTCGTCAAAGAACAGCTCAACATCGCGCAAAAACGCCAGGAGGCCGGCGCCCAGAGCCGCACCGGCGTCGAACAAGCGCGCATGCGCCTCGCCCAGGCGCAGGTCGATCTCGGCGGGGCGCGCACCCGCCTCGCCGAACAGGAAGCCGCCTTCGAACGCATCACCGGGCGCGCGCCGACCGCCGATCTCACGCCCGATGGGCGCGATCTCGCCGGCGCCTTCGCATCCGTCGAAGACGCCATCGCCGCAGCCCATAACAACAATCCGGTGATCGCCGCCGCGGAAAAAGGCGTCGACGCCGCCGAACACGCCAAGAACGCCGCCAAAGGCGCGTTCGCGCCGCGGCTCACCCTCGAAGGCAGCTATCTGAAACGCTATGGCGAAAACCAGATCATGGCCGCGCAAACGCCGGACGAGGAATATCAGCTCGTCGCGCGCTTGCGCATGCCGATCTTCCGCCAGACCGAAGACATCGCGGGGCTACGCAGCGCCGGCGCGAATGTGAGCCAGGAACAGGCGCGCATGATGACCGCGATCTATGCGATCGACGAGACGGTGACGCGCAGCTGGCGGCAATGGACTGAGGCCCTCTCGCGCGCCGCGGCGGCGAAAATCGGCATCGAAGCTGCGAAGCAATCCGTCCGTGGGCTGAAAATGGAGTATGAAGCAGGCCAGCGCAGCGTCATCGACGTGCTTGACGGCCAGCGCGATCTCGCCATCGCGCAGATCAACGCGTCGCAGGCCGAATATGAAGTGCGCGTCAGCCAGTACGAACTCATCGCCGCCACCGGCTTCATTCTCGAAGCCTTTTTCGGCGACGACGCCCGCGCCCGGCAAGACGCCGAGTAAACAGCCTTCTTAGTACGTCACCTGTTCGACATCGGCGAAATCGATGGTCGAGCCGTCGGCGAGCGTGATGACGCCGTCTGCGTCTTCGCTGAAGATGAGGCCGTGTTCGTCGGAGGAAACGACCGAGCCCTGGCTCAGCTCCACGGTCCAGTCGGTTCCAAGCTCGCCGACCGGCGTCGCACCATCCTGAAGCTGGATCGTATCGGTCCAGCCCGCCCCGGCGCCGCCCTCGATATGATCGTTGCCGTCACCCATTTCGTAAACGAAGACGTCGGAACCGTCGCCGCCGGACATGAAGTCATCCCCGGCGCCGCCCTGCAGCACGTCATCTCCGCCGCCGCCATAAAGGAAGTCGTCGCCCGCGCCGCCTTCGAGAACATCGTCCCCTGCGCCGCCGAACAGAAATTCGGAAGCAGACTGCACTTCCTGGACATTGACGGTGACGGTTTCCTGATAGATCGCGCCCTGATCGTCCGTCGCCTCGATGACGATTTCATGGGAAGACTGGCTGTCATAATCGAGAGACACGCCGTCTTTGACTTTGAGCTGATCGCCGGCGACTTCGAAAAGGCCGGAGGGATCGTCCGCAATGGCGAAACTCGCCGCGCCAGACGCGTCGGCGTCATCCGCCGACAGCGTGCCGACCACCGCGCCGTCGACGCCTTCGAGCGGCCCTTCAACCGCTTCGTCGTACTCCGCGAAGACCTCGACGCTGAGACCGTCCGGGCCGTCATCGTTCGGATTCACGACGGTGACGGTGTTGTCGCCATCGAGGAAGCTCGGCGGCGTGAAGGCGCCGTTCACCAGCGTCATCGATTCATATTCGGTCGAGTCCGGCGTGCGCGTCGCCATGACGTCGACGCCGTTCTCCGTAACTTGCACAATGACGCGCGGCGATCCGTCGGCGCTCGCCGTCCAGGGGGTGGTCATCGCCGAGCCGTCCTCGAACTGGAGGAAGGCCTGGCTGCCGGAATCATAGACATTCGACTGCAGCTGCACCGTCCGCCCCGTAAGCGACTCGCCGTTGACGAGCAGTTCGAAGGAATTATCGACAGCGGCGAAAGCCAGCGTCACCATGCCGGTCCCGGCGACAGCGCCGCCGAAATTCACGCCCGCGACGCCGGACCCGCCGCCATCCGCGGTGGCGATATTGCCGTTGGAAACCTCCGCGCCGACGGCGCGCGTCGACAAGGCCGGCTCCAGGGAGATGTCCGTGGGCGGTTCGTTCAGAATGTTTCCCGCGTCGATCGTCTGATCGGCGAATTCGAAATGCTCGACGTCATAGACCCGGTCGGTTCCGTCCGGCGTTCCGTCGCGGTTGTCGATGACCCGATAGGCCGTGTCATTGAGTTGTTCGATGGTGTAATCGGCGCGATTGCCGGAGAACACCGCCATGTCTTCGCCGTCCCCGCCATAGATCCGGTCGTCGCCTTCGCCGCCCGTCAGAACGTCATCGCCCGCATCGCCGCGGACGACATCGTCGCCAGCGCCGCCGGAGACGACATCATTCCCTTCGCCGCCACGCTGGACGTCATCGCCTGTCCCGCCGGTCAGCACATCGTCGCCATCGCGGCCATATTGACGGACGCTTTCGGTGGCGCCGCTTGCATCGATGGCGTCGGAGCCCGCCCCGCCATGCACCTGTTCGACATTGGACGCAGCCATGTCGATGGAAAAATCCTCATCGCCCTGAACGATGACGCGGTCATAGCCTTCGCCGCCGTCAATCGCCGTGTCGGCGCCGTCGGCGTAGATGCGGTCGTCGCCCGCGCCGCCGGAAAGCTCGTCCGCGCCTGCATCGCCGCGGATGACGTCGTCGCCAGCGCCGCCGGCGATCACGTCGTCGCCCGCGCCGCCACGCTGAACATCGTCGCCGGCCCCGCCGGTCAGCGCATCGTCCCCGTCCCGGCCATATTGACGGACGCCTTCTGTCGCGCCGCTGGCGTCAATCGCATCCGATCCGGCGCCGCCATGAACCTGTTCCACATTGGACGCAGCCATATCGATGGAAAAGTCTTCATCGCCCTGAACGATGACCCGGTCATAGCCTTCGCCGCCGTCAATCGCCGTGTCGGCGCCATCGGCGTAAATCCGATCATCACCCGCGCCGCCGGAAAGCTCGTCCGCGCCTGCATCGCCGCGAATGACGTCGTTGCCATCGCCCCCCGCGATCACGTCGTCGCCGGCGCCGCCGCGCTGCACGTCGTCGCCGGCCCCGCCGGTCAGCGCATCGTCCCCGTCCCGGCCATATTGACGGACGCCTTCTGTCGCGCCGCTGGCGTCAATCGCATCCGATCCGGCGCCGCCGTGCACCTGCTCCACATTGGACGCAGCCATATCGATGGCGAAGTCTTCATCGCCCTGAACGATGACGCGGTCGTACCCCTCGCCGCCGTCGATGCTTGTATCCGCGCCGTCGGCATAGATGCGGTCGTCTCCGGCCCCGCCGGAGAGGGCATCCGCGCCTGCGTCGCCGCGAAGGACGTCATTGCCGGCCCCGCCTGCGATCACGTCGTCGCCAGCCCCGCCGCGCTGGACGTCATCGCCCGCTCCGCCGGTCAGCACGTCATCCCCGTCCCGGCCATATTGACGGACGCTTTCGGTCGCGCTGCTGGCGTCAATCGCATCCGACCCGGCCCCGCCATGGACCTGCTCGACATTCGAGGCCGCCATGTTGATAGCGAAGTCTTCATCGCCCTGCACGACGACGCGGTCATAGCCTTCGCCGCCGTCGATGCTTGTATCCGCGCCGTCAGCGTAAATGCGGTCGTCCCCGGCGCCGCCGGAGAGTTCGTCCGCGCCTGCATCGCCGCGAATGACATCGTTCCCGTCGCCGCCAGCGATGACGTCGTCGCCGGCATTGCCGCGAATATTGTCATTGCCTTCATCGCCGGAGAGAATGTCGTCGCCGTTACGGCCGCGGATCACATCGTCGCCCGCGCCGCCGGCGATCATGTCGTTTTGGGCGGTTCCGCGCAGCGTATCCGCGCCGGCCGCGCCCTCGATGACATTGTAATCCTCGACATCGGCCACATCGATGGTGAAGGTCATGAGCGTCGTCTCGCCCCCGGCGCCGACCGCGTTGACCGTCACCTGATGGGAAGACTGGGTCTCATAGTCGAGCGCGGCGCCGTCTTTCAGCTTGAGCTGGTCGCCGACGATTTCAAAGGCGCCCGAGGGGTCGTCGGCGATGACGAACTGCGTCACCGCGCCGCCGGTTTCCGGATCGGCCGCGGCGAGCGTCCCGATGACAGCGCCCGCGTCGTTTTCGACCACCATGGGCGCATCGGAAAGCGCGCTCATGGTCACGTCCGCGCCGTTCACAAGCTGCAGATTATCCGCGCCGGCAAGATCCTCGATCTCGCCGCCCGGCGCGCTCGTCATCACCCAGTTGTTGACAAGACCCGGCTCGGTGTCCGGATTGGCGAGCGGCCTGCCTGCATGGTCGGCGATTTCTTCCGGGCTGCGCGCATAATCGAAAATGCGCGCTTCATAAATTTCGCCCTCGAAAACCTGGCCCGTATCGAAGCTTCCGCCTTCGGAATCCTGCTCCTGGCCGAAGGCGAGCGAGCCGCCGGATTTCAGATCGCGGATATTCACCGACGTCTCGAACGCCGTTTCGCCGTCCACAAAGAGTTTCAGCTCATTCGACGCCTGGTCCCAGGTGAACGAGACCTGATGGCGGTCGCCGTCGAGCAGCGAGGCGTTCGTCACGCCGGTGTTGATGCTTTGACCGGCAATATAAATGTTGAGATCGCCGCTGCCGCCATCGAGGAAGAGCAGCGCTTCATTGTTGGAGCCGTCGCTCGCCGCATAGGAAAAGAGCGGCGTTCCGGCGCCCACATCGGTCTGATCGGAGGCGAAAGCCACTTCGACCGTCAGCGCGTCGGTGGGGAAGCCTTCGAGATTCATGGCGAGCGCGCCGTCGTCGACGCCGCCGTCCGTGTTGAGCGCCAGCGCGTTGGGCCGGTTTGCAGGCGCCAGATAGAAATCAACCGGCGCTTCGTCGATATCGCCGACAGCCACGGTAAAGGTCGACTGGACCGTATCCCCGGAGGCGCTGATCGCCTCCACGGTGATGTCGTGAGAGTCCTGCGTTTCGTGGTTGAGAGAAACGCCGTCTTTCAGTCTGATTTCATTCCCGACGATTTCGAACGCGCCGGAGGGATCGTCGACGATGGCGAACTCCGTCACCGGCCCGCCATTGTCCGGATCCGTTGCGGAAAGAACGCCCGCAACCGCGCCCGGCTGGTTTTCGACGACCGTCGGAACGTCGAACGCCTCGCCGCCTTCCACATAGGCGCCGTTCTGCAAGGAGAGATCGTCCGCGCCCACAAGGTCTTCAATGACGCCGCCGGTCTCGGCATTCATCACCCAGTTGTTGACGAGGCCCGGCTCGGTGTCCGGGCTGGCGATGGGCGCGCCTTTGTTTGCGGCGATCTCCTCGCCGCTGCGCGCATAATCGAAGATCCGGACTTCCGCGATCTCGCCTTCAAAGACCTGGCCGCTGTTAAAGCCGCCGCCTTCCGAATCCTGCTCCTGGCCGAAAACCAGCGAGCCGCCGGATTTGAGGTCGCGGATATTGACCGAGGTCTCAAACGCCGTTTCGCCGTCCACATAGACTTTCAGCTCGTTCGAGGCCTGGTCCCAGGTGAAGGAGACCTGATGCTGCTCGCCGTCGAGCAGCGAAGCGTTGTCGACGCCGGTGTTGATCTTCTGGCTGGCGAGGAAAACATGCAGCTTGCCGCTGGAGCCTTCCATCCACAACAAGGCTTCGTTATCCGAACCGTCGCTCGCCGCATAAGAAAAGAGCGGCGCGCCATTGCCCACATCGGTCTGATCGGATGCAAACGCGACTTCGACCGTCAGCGCGTCGGTCGGGAACCCCGCCATGTCCGACGCGATGGCCGCATCGTCGCCGCCGCCGTCCCTATTGAGCGACAACACGCCCGGTGAGGCGGCCGGCGACAGGGCGAAATCCGTCGGCGTTTCCGTCAGGTCGGCGACGGGAATGTCGAAGCTTTCGCTGGCGCTTTCGCCATGGGCGTCCGTCGCGGTGACGGTGACATTAATTTCCGAGCCTTCTTCGTAATTGACGTCAGCGTCGTCTTTGAGCTTCAGCACATAACCGCTGTCGTCTTCGACCACTTCGAACCGGTCGTCGCTGACCGCGATGGAAACAGCGTCGCCGTCCGGGTCCGCGATGGACAGGAGCGCGGCGTGATCGCCGGGGGTGTTCTCCGTAACGCCGAGCCGGTCTTCGTCGGTGACGCCCGGCAGGCGGTAGCTGTCGCCGCCGATGACTTCCGTGACGCCGCCCGTATCGGGGCCGGCCCAGGAAAGCTGCAGCGTCGCTTCGCCGCCATTTTCGAAATAGCGCACTTCGATGTCGTGCGCGCCTTCATCGAGATCGACCGTCACCGTGCGGGTGCGCGTCGAATGTAGCCCGTCATTGTCGAGAACCGGCTCGCCGTCGATGAACAGCATGCTGCCGTCGTCGCTCGCCATGGAGAAGGTATAGGCGCCGCCCTCCCCGACCATGACCTGGCCTTCATATTTCGCCGCGAAATAATCTCCCGGCGCCCCGTCCCAGAAAGCTTCCTGGCCCTGGGTGTAATTCAAGCTGTCGACAACGCCTTCCGCGTCCGGCGCGGCGTTGAAATCCACCTGATCGAGATCGCTCAGGGAATGGCCGATATTATAGTAAGACCCTTTGAGGCCCTCGCCGCCTTGAAGCGCGATCTCCGGCGCAGAGTTCACATTCTCAACGCCCACGGAGAAAGACATGACGTCGCTGGCGCCGCCGGAATCGGTGACGGTGACGGAAAGATCTACCGACGGCTCGGATTCATAATCGAGGCTTTCGCCGTCTTTGAGCTTTAGAACATAGGTCCCGTCCTCGTTCACCACCTCGAAGCGGTCGTCGCTGACCGCGAAGGCATGAGAGTCGCCGGCGTCGGGGTCGGCAACCGTCAATTCGGCGACAACGGCGCCCGCCGTGTCTTCAGCGACGGAAAGCGAGCCGGCGCTGTAGCCATGTTCGAACGCCTCGCCGCCGATGACTTCCGTGGCGCCGCCGGTGTCGGGACCGGACCAGGACAGCCGCAGAGTCTGGCTGCCGGTGTTTTCGAAATAGCGCACTTCGATATCATGGGCGCCCGCCTCAAGGTCGACTGTCATCGTGTCCGTGCGGGTTCCATGAAGCCCGTCATTGTCGATGACCGGCTCGCCGTCGATGAACAGCATGCTGCCGTCGTCGCTCGCCATGGAGAACGTATAAGTCCCGCCTTCATTAACGACGAGCTGGCCTTCATATTTCGCCGCGAAATAATTGCCCGGCGCCCCGTCCCAGAAAGCTTGCTGGCCTTGCATGTAATCGATGCTGTCGACCACGCTTTCCGCGTTGGGCGGCGCGTTGAAATCGATTTCGTCGAGATCGCTCAGGGAATGGCCGATATCGTAATAAGACGCTTTGAGGCCGGGACTGCTGACGAGGCCCAGGGACGGGCCTTCATTCGCGTCCGTCACCGTCAGGGTGAAATTCTGTTCGGAGGTCAGCCCGCCCGCATCACTCGCGGTGACCGTGACGTCGATGGGCGCGGCGGTTTCATAATCGAAGGAAACGCCGGGCTTCAGTTTCAGTTCGTCGCCGACGACCTCGAAGCGGTCGTCCGACACCGTGTAGCTGACCGCATCGCCCGCATCGGGATCGACGGCGGAAAGCGTGCCGACAACGGCGCCGTCGGCGTTCTCGGAGATATCGGTCGACGAAAGGGAAATCGCGCCGGGCGCTTCATTGACGTCCGCGACATTGATGGTGACCGTCTTTCCAAAGACATTGCCGGCGCTGTCCGTCGCTTCGACGAGGATGTCATGGGAATCCTGGCTTTCGAAATCGAGCGCGGCGCCGGCTTTGAGGCGGACTTCGTCGCCGACCACTTCGAAAAGACCGGACGGATCGTCGGCGATGGCGAAGCTGGCGCTGTCGCCGAAATCGGGATCCATGGCCGAGAGCGTCCCCACGACCGCGCCCGCGTCGTTTTCGGCGACGGGCGCAGCGGACAACATGATATCCGTGGGCGTTTCATTGATGTCGGCGACGCTGATCGTCACCGGCTTGTCGAAGCCGTTCCCCGCCCCGTCCGTCACCCGTAGGGTCAGGTCGTAAGACTCCTGCGTTTCATGGTCGAGCGCGACGCCCGGCTTCAAACGCAATTCGTCGCCGACGACCTCGAACAGGCCGGACGCGTCTTCCGCAATCGCATAGCTCGCACTGTCGCCAACATCGGGATCGGCAACGGAGAGCGTTCCTACGGTCGCGCCCGCGTCGTTTTCAGCAACGTCGGTCGCAGAAAGCGTGATATCTGTCGGGGTCTCGTTGACGTCGGCGACGCTGATCGTAACCGGCTTGTCAAAGCTGTTGCCGGCCCCGTCCGTCACACGGAGGGTCAGGTCGTAGGAATCCCGCGCCTCGTGATCGAGCGCTAGGCCTGGCTTCAGACGCAGTTCGTCGCCGACGATTTCAAAGAGGCCGGACGCATCTTCCGCAATCGCATAGCTCGCACTGTCGCCGATATCCGGATCGACGGCCGAAAGCGTCGCGACCGTCGCGCCTGCATCATTTTCAGCGACGCCGCTCGCGGACAGAGCAATATCCGTGGGCGTTTCGTTGATGTCGGCGACGCTGACCGTCACCGGCTTGTCGAAGCTGTTCCCCGCCCCGTCCGTCACTCGGAGGGTCAGGTCGTAGGAATCCCGGGCTTCATGGTCCAAAGAAACGCCCGGCTTTAAACGCAATTCGTCTCCGACGACCTCGAACAGACCGGATGCGTCTTCCGCAATCGCATAGCTCGCGCTGTCGCCGATATCCGGATCGGCGACGGAAAGCGTTCCCACCGTCGCGCCCGCGTCGTTCTCGGCGACGCCGGCCGCGGAAAGCGAAATGTCCGTCGGCGCTTCATTGACGTCGGCGACGTTGATGGTCACCGTCCGCTCGATCGCGGCGCCGTCGCGGTCCGCCGCGCGCAGGGTCAACTCGTAACTGTCCTGCTGTTCGAAATCCGCCGCCGCGCTGTCTTTCAGTTTCAACTGATCGCCGACGACCTCGAAAAGCCCGGACGGATCATCAGCGATGGCGAATGTCGCCGTATCGCCGGCGTCCGGGTCGCTTGCCGAGAGTGTCGCCACAATGGCGCCGTCTGCATTTTCCGCTAGCGACGTTCCGGAAAGATTTAAGTCTTCCGGCGCTTCATTGACGTCCGTCACATCGAGCGTGACGGTTTTATCGAAGACATTGCCGGCGCTGTCCGTCGCGCGCAGGGTGAGGACGTAATTGTCCTGCGCTTCATAATCGAGGACCGCGCCGTCTTTCAGCTTCAACTCATCGCCGACGATTTCGAACAGGCCGGATTCGTCCGAGACGATGGTGAAGGTCGACGCATCCTCGAGGTCCGGATCGAGCGCCTCAAGGCTGGCGATAACCGCGCCGGGCGCGTTCTCCGCAACCTCGCTGGCGGAGAGAACGATGTCTGTGGGCGCGTCGTTGACCGGCGCCTGGTCGCCGAAAGGATTGCCGCCCTGCGCGCCCCCGTGGCTTTGGCTGGCGGAAACGCCTTCGGGCGCGCGCGGCGTATTGGCGGCCGGCGCGGCGACGGGCACCCCGCCCGACGCGTTCTGAGCGGCGGCGTCATTCGCGAGCGGCGATAAGGAAGATTGATTGTTTGCGTTCGTTTCGGGCGCCGCGCTTAATTCGTTATCAAAATTGGTTTGCGCTTCGTTAACGCCGGTTTTTGAATTTTCAGTTTCAGCGCCCTTATTTTGGGGCGCCGCTGCGCCTGCGATGACGCTAGAAATATTCTCGCCATCCTGCGCCGGCGCGCCGCCGGTTTCAGCGTCCTCGAGATTTTGATCGCCAAAATGGAGGTTGCCATAGCCGTCCGCGGCGGCGTCGGAGTCAAACCCCTGATCCTCGATTTCGCGCGCCTTTTTCAGCGACTCGCGGTCGCTTTCGAGGCTGTCGTCTTCGTGGGTCCTTTGAAAATCGGCGCCTTGACGATTGCCCGCAGCATCGCTGCCGGGCTGTTTCGGCGTTTCCTCGGGGCCGGACTTGTCTTTGGCCATGGCTCAACTCTGTATGTTACGCAACGATAAAGAGCCTAACGGCGGGAACTTAATCAGAAACTTATCAACCTAGTTAACACCCGGTAAAACATAACGACCTTTAGCGCTTATTATTCCTAAAGGTTTTAACCATAAAGAAAAATTGGAAAGTTCAGGCGTCAAAGAAGTTCGTTTGATGTTATCGAGAGTGCGTGAATTCGCGGCCGAGTTTTTTCAAAACAGCGGCGGGAAGGAGAACGACCTTCCGGAACCGCCTTTAGGCATGGCGGCGTATGTGGCGTCGGCTGTGATCAATATTCTCGCGCTCGCCCTGCCCCTCACCATTTTGCAGGTCTATGACCGCGTGCTTCCGAACGCCGCCTACGAAACGCTGACGGCGCTTGTGCTCATGCTCCTCGCCGCCATCGTCATTGACGGGCTGTTGAAATATTTCCGCTCGACTGTGGTCAACTGGACCGCAGCGTCCTTTACGCACAAGCTTTCCGTGCGCGCGCTGACCTCGATGCTGGCGACAAAGCCTTCGTCCTTCAACAAGACCACCGCCAGCGAACATCTAGAGCGCTTGAACGCAGTCACCGGCCTCGGCAATCACTTAAGCGCCCAGTCGCGCACGGTCATGGTCGACATTGCGTTCATTCCGGTGTTTTCACTCGTCATCATCGCCATCGGCGGCGTCATCTTCTCCAGCGTCGTCGCGCTTTTCGTTCTCTTCGGCTTTCTCGCCTATGACGGAACGAAGTCTCTCAACGAGACCATCAATGAGCGCGAAGCCTTCGACGCGCGCAAACAGGATTTCGTGATTGAGGTGCTGGGGGCCATTCAGACCGTCAAATCGAACGCCATGGAGCCGTTGATGATGCGCCGTTTCGAACGGCTGCAGTCGGCGGCGAGCGTCGTCACCAAGAGAATGATCAAACTGGCCGGCATGGCGCGCACTTATAACAGCGCCTACGCCGCGCTTTCCACCGTCACCATTGTCAGCGTCGGCGCGCTCCTGGTGCTGAACGGCCGGCTGACCCTCGGGGCGCTGGCCTGCTGCATGCTTTTGTCTTCGCAATTGCTGCAGCCTTTGATGCGTTCGCTGGCGAGCTGGAACGAAGTCAAGCTGGCCCAACACCGGCGCGACCGGATCGCCGCCATTTTTCAGGAATGCGAAGCGCGCAATCTGCCGCCGACGCGATATCCGAACCGTTTCACGCCGCAGAAAGTTGCATTTAAAGATCTCACCATCCGCCATGGCGACGCGCCGCCGCTTTTCGAGAACCTCAATCTCGAAATCGACGCCGGCGCCTTTATCGCCATCAAAGGCGACGACGGCAGCGGCCGTTCGTCCCTGCTGCGCGCGCTGATTCACGACGCCCCAATCGCCGGCGGCGAGATCGTCATCGGCGATGAAGTCACCAATATCGACTCCACGACGCTGTCGCGTCGAGCGATACGCTATGTCGGACAGCATCCGTCGCTTTTCCGGGGGTCCATTCTCGACAACATTACGCTTTTCGGCGAAACCCCGACGCATGTAGCGCTTTCGGCCTCAAAGCTCGTCGGTCTCGACGACGAAGTTGTGCGCATGCCGCTCGGCTATGACACGCTTCTGAAAAGTTCGACCGGCCGCGATCTGCCGACGCCCACGGCCCAGCGCATCGCGCTCGCCCGGGCGATCGCCATGCGCCCTTCCGTGCTGGTGCTCGACGATGCGAACGCGTCGCTCGATTTCTCCGGCGAACAGCGCTTTGTCGAAGCGCTGGAAAAACTGCGCGGCAAGACGACGATCGTCATGTCCACGCACCGTCCGTCGCTCCTGCGTCTCGCCGACAAGGTCTATGAAATCCGCGACGGCAAGCTGGCGCCTGCGTCGGTCGAGCCGGCTCAACCCGAAATCGGCAAGGCGGCGTCATGACCGAGATTCAGACCTCTCCGCCCGCGCCCGAAACCGCCGAAGACGGCGCCGCGCCAAGCCCCCCGGTGCACCGGCTGCAGAACCGTTTGCGCGCGGCTTTCTCCACCGGCGCGAGCCGCAAGACGACCGCGAATGACGACTGCATCGCCGCCCTCGAGCGCTTTCTCGCCCTCACCGACTGGGCGCAGGGCCGGCGCCGGGTCTTCGAAGCGATGCCCCATATGGATGCGGTCGAAACCGTCGCGGCTTTCCGCGCCGTTCTTTTCCGCCTCGGCTTTACGTCGAAATCGGAGCCGGCGGCGGCGCAAAATCTGCGCCCCGAATATCTTCCCTGTTTCATCCGGGAGGAGAGCGGCGCCGTCAAACTCGCCGAGCAGCGCACCCGCGACGGCGATATCGTCATCTACGACCCGACGACCCGGGCCAGCACAAAGATGAAGCCGGAAGAGATCGACGGCCTCGCTGTGTTTCCCGAAAAGATCGAAAAGACGGAAACTCAGAACGCGCCGAATCCGCCTTCCTGGACATCGGAAATCCTGCGCGTCTTCCGGCCGCTTATACGGCATATTTTCGTCATCAGCTTCGCCGTCAATGTCCTGGCGCTGGCGCCGCCGATTTTCGTCATGTCGGTTTACGACAAGGCGATCGCCACGCATTCCTTCGACGTGCTCGCCGGTCTCGCCATCGGCATCACTTTCATCGTCGCCGCGGATTTCGCCCTGCGCCAGGTGCGCGTGCGCCTTCAGGCCTATCTCGGCGCGCGGCTCGACGAACAGCTTAACGAAACCGCATTCCGCCATCTTCTGCATCTGTCCCTGTCGCATACGGAAGACGCGCCCATCGGCGCGCAGCTGACGCGCCTCAGGCAGATGACGTCGCTGCATGAAGTCTTCACCGGCCCGCTCGCCGGCGCGCTGTTCGATCTGCCTTATGTGGCGCTCTTCATTCTCGTCATCGCGCTGATCGGCGGACCGCTTGTCTGGGCGCCGATCACGCTCATCGCGGTTTACGCCCTCGCCGCCGCCTGGGCGATCCCGAAAAACAACCGTCTCATTCGCAAGGCCGGGGAAGCGCGTTCGCATCTCAATAATCTGACCGTCGAGGCCGTCTCCTCGCAGCAGGCGATCAGCGACCTCGCCGCCGAACATGTCTGGCTGCGCCGCCACCGCAAGCTTTCCGCCGAAACCGCCATGGCGCATATGAAGGCGCGGCGGCTTAATTTCGGGCTGCAAACTTTTTCCCAGGCCATGGTGGCGACCGTCGGCGTCGCGGTTTTGACCTTCGGCGTCGAAAGGGTGATCGCGGGCGATCTCACCGGCGGCGCGCTGATTGCCGTGATGGCGCTTTCCTGGCGCGTGCTCGGACCGATCCGCAATCTCTTCCTCACCGGCTTGACGCTGGGGCAAACCATTCAAAGCCTGCAGCAGGTGAACCGGCTGACGCGCATGCCGCTGGAGCGCGAACCGAATGCAAGCCCGTCCATCCCGCGCAGTTTCAAAGGCCACATCATGGCCGACAAGGTGACCTTCCGTTATCCGGGCCAGCGCGAGCCTTCCTTGCGCGGCGTCTCCTTCGACGTGCGCCCCGGCAATCTCATGTGCATTTACGGCCAGAGCGGCTCCGGCGCCTCGACGATGCTGCGCGTCCTGTTGGGCCTGCATCAGCAGCAAGCCGGCTCGATCTTCATCGACGGCCTCGATCTGCGCCAGCTCGACAAGGGCGAATGGCGCCAGGCGATCGGCGTCGCCATGCCCTCGCTCGACCTGTTTTACGGAACGGTCGCGCAGAACATCCGCCTTGCGAGTCCCGACGCCTCCGACGCCGACATCGAACAGATCGCCGAACGGCTCGGCATCGACCGCTATTATGGCGGCGCGCTCGATCAGGGGCTCGACACGATGTGCACGTCCCAGGCGCGCGCGCGCTGGCCCAACGCGCTGCTTTCGCGCATCAACCTCGCCCGCGCCTTCATCAAGGACGCGCCGATCTACCTTCTCGACGAACCCGGCGCGACGCTCGACAGCGAAGGGGAGAAAGCGCTGCTTTCCATCCTCGAGGAAAGACGGAAAACCAGTTCAATCATCATGACGACCCAGCGTCCGAGCCATATGCGGCTTGCCGATTTTGTCGTGTGGATGGATCGCGGCTTTGTCCGCGATATCGGCCCGCCCGATGCGATCGTGCCGAAAGTGCTCGCCGCCTGACGCCGGAGAAGGACCCATGTCGAACACAAAATTGAATGTCCAAACCCCGCATGAGACCGTCGGCGAGCGCCACGGCCTGGCGCTGCCCATCGAGCTTGAGGAAGGCGCGCCGCCGCATCTCGCCAAGACGGCGATGGCGATCCTCAGCGGTCTTGTGATCCTGCTTCTCGTCTGGGCGAACATCGCCCATATCCGCGAGCTGTCGGTCGCTGTCGGCGAAATCGCGCCTTACGGTTCGACCCGCGAAGCGGCGCATCTCGAAGGCGGCATTATCGACGAATTGCTGGTAAAGCCGGGCGACGTCGTCGCTGAAAACCAGCCCCTCGCCCGCCTGACGGCGGAAGGCGCCGGCGGCGAGGTCGAACGGCTTTCGGCCCGGCGCGCCAGCCTCGACATCCGCGCCGAACGCATGGACGCGCAAGCCGCCGGGCGCGCGCCGGATTTCACAGCCTGGCAGGACGCCTGGCCCGGCCTCGTGACGGAACAGCAATCGGTCTACAACGCCGCCGTCGCTAAGCGGGAAGCCGAGATGGCGACGCTGGTTTCGCGCGAAACCTCGGCGAAAGCGGAAGTCGTCAAAGCCGAAGCGCAGCTCAGATCGGAAAATGACATTCTCGAATTCGCCCGCGAACAACTCTCCATTCAAGAGCAGCTCATCGACGAAGGCTTTACATCGAGACAATCCTACCTTCAGGCGAAATCGGCGGTCGCCACCGCCGAAGCGAACGCCGCCGTCGCCAAATCCCGCCTCGGCCAGGCGCGCGACGCGCTGGAAGCCGCGAGCGCCGACCGCGCCGGCGCGGAAGCGGACTACAAGTCTAAGATCGCCGAAGAACGCGCCGGCGTACTCGGCGAACTCGCCGAGCTTGAACAGCCCTTCAATGCGCTGCAGGACCGTTCCGACCGGCTGACCGTGCGCTCGCCCGTTGCCGGCGTCGTCAATGCGGTGTTGGTGAACGGTCATGGCGACGTTGTCCGCCCCGGCGGCGTCGTCGCCGAGATCACGCCCACCGGCGCCAAGCTCTTCGCCGAAGTGCGCGTCGCGCCGAAAGACATCGGCCATGTGGCCCCGGGACAGAAAACCGACGTGACGATCACGACCTTCGATCCGAACCGCTATGGCAAGATATCCGGCACGGTGTCGCACATTTCAGCCGACAGCTTCACCGACGAACGCACGGGCGACGCCTATTACATCGCCTATGTCGAGCTTGAAGAACAAATGATCGGCAAGGGCCATAACGCCCGGGCGCTGACGGCGGGCATGCAGGTCCGGGCCGAAATCGTGACCCAGACGCGCACGCTCATGCAATATGCGTTAAAGCCGGTCTCGCGCTCCCTCGACCGGGCGTTCACGGAACGCTGAGCCGGGCGATCAGTAGACGTCTCTTCTATAGCGGTTGTCTGCAATGAGGCGCGACAGCGCCGCCTCGCCGATGACTTCTTTCAGCGCCGCATCGACGCCGTCGCCCAGCCCCTTGCGGCTGCCGCTCACATAGATCGCCGCGCCGTCCTTCAGCCATTGATGCAGTTGGGAGTCTTCTTCCCGCAAGACATCCTGGGCCAGCCTCTGGACGCCGTCTTCGAGGAAACACAAATCAAGACGCGCCAGCGCCGCTGACGCCCGCCAGCTTTCGATCTCGTCTTTGAAAAGATAATCCTTTTCAGGGTCGCGTTCGCCGAAAATCAGCCAGTTGCGGCCCCGCCCCGCAGCCGCGCGTTCTTTCATGTGAGCGCGCAAGCCCGCGACGCCCGATCCGGCGCCGATAAGGATCATCGGCCGGTCTTTTTCGGGACCGCGGAAAGACGGATTGGCGCGCAGGCGCATCTCGATCTCCGCGCCTTCCGCCGCATGCTCCGTCAGCCAGCCGGAGCCGACGCCGAGACGCCCGTCCGGATAACGCAACTGACGAATGACGAGCTCGGCTTTTCCATCCGCCGGCAGGGACGCCAGCGAATATTCGCGCGGCGCAAGCGGCTGCAGGCCATCGACCGCCCCTTGCGCGCCGGCGCCCGCAAGCTTTGCGCGCATACCCGGCTCCGGCAGCGTCCGTTGCCGGAGCGCGTCTTTCAGCGTCATCTTTTCACCGCGCAGCGTCACCGGCGCGCCGCCATCGAGCTTCAAGGCGAGAAGCAAGTCGTCGACGGCGCGCGTCTCGTTGCGCGGCCTGACGACCGCAATGTCCCCGGCGCGCCAATCGGGAAGCGCGGCCGTCGGTTCAAGGCACATATGAAAGACAGGCGCATTGTCGCTGCCGGGATTGAGCCGGCGGCGCGCGGCGAGGCGCCATGTCTCGAAGGCGGGCGCATCCGCGCCTGACGCCGCGCCGAGGGTTGCAAGCTTTGCAAACCATTCCGCGATAGCCGCTTCATCGCCGCGGTCCACATCGGTGCGGACGAACAGCGCCGCCGCGCCGCTCGCCTCGAGCCAGGCGTCAAGACGCCGCCCGAAACCGCAGAAATCGGCGTAGCTGCTGTCGCCAAGCGCGAGAACGGCGTAGCGAAGACCGGACAGCGCGGCGGGCGCCGCCATCATGCGGGCCTCGAAACCGCCCGCCGCATCGGGCGCGTCGCCCTCGCCCGTGGTGCTCGCAATGAAAAGCGCCATGCGCGCCTTTTGAAGCTGCGCAAGATCGAGCGCCGCGACATCCGCAAGGCGCGCCGCCTGTCCGCCGTCGGCAAGCGCTTTCACGGTGTGGCGCGCCAGTTCTTCGGCGACGCCGGTCTGGGTCGCATAAGCGACGAGGATTTCGTCTGCGTTTTCCGCGCCGCCCGTCTCGCTTGCCGATTTCCGGCGCGCCGTGATCCGTATAAAGAGAAGATACAAAGCGGCGACAAGACCCGCCTCGGCGGCCTTCAACCATAAAGGCGCAACCCCATGCCCCGCCAATCCGCCTGCGAACCACAGGAGGGCGAGAACGCCCGCGATGAATATGCTTACAGCCGCCATGCGCGCCCCGGTCAGTCCAGCATGGCGGCGAGCGCGCCAGTGAGGCGCTCGTCCCCCGCGCCGGCGCCGGCAAGCCGCACGGCGAGCCCCTGTTTTTCCGCAAAAGCAAACCCGTCCAGCGGCCCCATGACGAAAATCGCCGTCGCATAAGCGTCGGCCATCATCGCGCTGTCATGAATGACGGTCACGGCCGAAAGCCCGCTCTCAGCCGAATAGCCCGTGCGCGGGTCGAGAAGATGCGAATAGCGCCGGCCGCCATGATCGAAAAAATTGACGCCGCTCCCCGACGTCGCAACGGCGAGATCGTAAAGCGCGATGACAAATCCCGCATCCTCCACCGCCGCGTCAGCGTCAAGCGCCGCCCACCACGGCTCGCCATTAGGTTTGACGCCCCGTCCTTTGAGCTCGCCGCCGACTTCCACAAGCCAGGAGGCGATCCCGAGCGCGTCGAGCGCGTCGCCCGCCTCGTCGACGCCGAAGCCTTTGGCGATGGAGCAAAGGTCGAGCTTCACGCCGCCCGGCTGAAAAAGCCGGCCCGCCTCTTCGTCGGTGTCCAGCGCCCGCCCGCACCGGCCGAGCGCCGCGTCGATGTCCCGTCCGGAAGGCGGCGCGGCGCGCCTTTCGGCGGGGCCGAACCCCCACAAATCCACAAGCGCGCCGCTCGCGGGATCGTAAGCGCCGCCGGTCTCCTTTGCGACGGCGGCGGCTGCCTTCGCCACGCGCATGAACGCATCGGGGATCTCGACCCAGCTTGCGGCCGGCGCCGCATTAAAGCGCGCGATGTCGCTATAGCGCTCCCACGGGCTCATCTCGGCGACGACGCGGTCGAGACTGTGCTGCACCGCTTCGCACACCGCGCCGGCGTCCACGGACTCCGGCGCAACAAAGCGCACGCTCCATGTGGTTCCCATGGTTTCGCCGGCGCACCGCCTGACGCTCCCTTGAGGAAGCGCGCGCGGCGGCGCCGACAAATGCGGAATCGCCGCGCGCCTTGCTGACATGCTTTCCAATTTCCACCCCGTTTTACTGCGGCAAGACTTCCAGCGTCGCGGTGTAGCCCGCGCGCGAGCCGGAGGAGCGCGGCACGCTTGTCTCCTTGCTCTCCATCGTCGCATTGAGCCAATACATGCCTGCTTCCGGCCAGGTCACGTCGAAGCTTCCGTCATCGCCGGTCGTGACTTTCATCTCATTCAGCGCATTGCGGTAGCGGATGCCATCGCGAATGACGGACACTACAACGCCTTTTGCGGGTTTGCCATTCATCAGTAGACGGAAGGATGCGGTTTCTCCGGCAAAGAGATCGTTCGGATGAACCCCATATTCGATCTCGAGGCCCTTGCCGGAGGTTTTCACCGTTTCATCGGTCGGCGCGCCGACCGTGACGAAGGTGTCGACGCGGCGCGCGCTCTCGCTGATGCGCACATCCTCGGCGTCTTTCGGGATGGCCGTTTCGATTTCCGACGCCTGGCCGCGCCAGCGCTTTTGTTCGCCGTTCACCTTGTAGAACGCAAAGACGCCGTCGCTGACGAGCGAAACGCGATAGGTGCCCTGCTGCTTGAGATTGAGGTCGAACGAATTTCTGAGACGGCCTTCGGCCATATTCTGAGGCTCGACGGAAGAGCCGTCCGGAGCGGCGATCACGAGATCCTCGAGGCGAAGCGGTCGGTGATCGAAATAAAAGACTTCATTGGCCGCCGCCGCATCGACGGTCACCCAGACATCATCCCCCGACAAAACGGTGGAAGACGGCAAAAACCAGGTGCGGTGCGCCATGGCTGAGGTGGGAATGAGCAAGGCGAGCGCCAGCGCGGTCCATTTTTTCAAAGTCATGTCTTTCTCCCAAGGATTCTAGGGTTTGAGCGTAAGGATGACGGGGCCGAGTTCGCGCCCGCCTTCGAGACGGATGGTGGTTTCTTCTTTCGGCGGCCATTGCACGGCCCCATGCAGGAGTTCGCGGCCTCCGACTTCGCGCACGGCCTCGATCATGAATTCGTATTCGCCCGGCGCGAGGTCATTGAGTTTTTCGTCGAATGTCACTTCATGGGCGCCCGGCGCGCGCGTCGGCCCGCTGACGCCGTCGACCGGCATGTCGGTGCTGCGCCCGATGCGCCGCCACCACTGGCGCAGATCCTTCAGCCAGTCCTCGCCTTCGTCATTGCGCATCTCGACGTCGTACCAGACGGCGAGATTGGCGGCCGGCTTGCCGTCCGGCGTCTGCAGCCACATGGCCACATAAGGCCGGTGATATTCGGCGACGTCGAGGCGCGGAATGTCGACGCCGACGGTCATGTCCGCAGCGGCGGCCGGCGCGATCAGCGCGGCTGCGGCCGTAGCGGGAAGAAACAGTTTCATAAAACCCTCTTTAGTGAATGAACAAGATGACAAGCAGCAACGGCGCGATGAAACCGAAGCCCACCATCGGCCATGTGGATGGGCGGCGCGCGGCGTGAAACTGCAGGAGAATGAGTCCCGTCACGCAGAAGATGACGCAGGCGCCGGCAAAGATGTCGATGAACCAGCGCCAGGCGGTTCCGGTGTCGCGGCCCTTGTGAAGGTCGTTGAAATAGGAAACCCATCCGCGAAAGGTCGCTTCATAAAGAACGCCGCCGGTGACAAGATCGATGCTGAGCCAGGCGTCGCCGCCGGGACGCGGCAAAGCGAGATAGATTTCATCCGCCGACCATTCCGCCGGACGCGGGCCGACTTCGAGATCCATTTCCGTTCCGAGCCAGGCGCGCAAATCATCCGGCAACGGAAGGGTCTCGCCGCCGGCTTCAGGCAGGGTCGCAAGCAGCGTTTGCGGAACCTCGCCCTCGAGCGTCGTCACCTGCGGCGTCGCGGGGATGTCGGCGGCATGGTTCAAGGTGACGCCGGTCACGGCGAAGACGAGCATGCCCACAAGGCTCAGCGCGGCGCTGATCCAGTGCCATTGATGCAATTGCCTGAGCCAGAAGGCCCTTTGCGACGCTTTCATGCCCTGCCGTTCTCCGCCCGGGACCCCGCCTGGTTTCCCTTACGGGGCCTGCATATTGCGAATAATTCTCAATTTCAATACTGTCGGCGCCGCATATTGAGAATAATTCTCATATTTGTCGGGGCTGGAGGGCGGACAGGCCCTTAGCAATCCGGCGGTTCCGGGCGCTTTCATGCGCCCATCCTGTCCTTTGAAAAAAACTGCGGGCTTTGCCGCAAGGGCGGACCCGAAAGAAAAAAAGCGTCCTGCAAAGCCCTCTTTCCCTGCAGGCTTTAGGACGCTTTCTTAATCTCGCATCGCGCGCAAAAGGGCCGGCGCCCGCCCTGTTTCACCGCGCATCGCGCCGAAACAAGACGACGCCGGACAGGCCGTTACGCCGAATGCATGTAGACGGAGCGTTCGTGCGAAAAGGTCTTGAACCCGAAAAACCCGTGATAATTGCCAATGCCGCTCTGGTTCACGCCGCCAAAGGGCAAGCGGTTTTCCAGGTAGTGAGAGAACACGCCGTTGACGGTGACGCCGCCGGACGAGGTACGAGCGAGCACCTTGTCCACCGTCCCCTGATCCTTGCTGTAGATATAAAGCGCCAGCGGTTTGTCGCGCGCCTCGATATAACCGATCACCTCATCGATGGAGTCATAGGTCATCACGGGGATCACGGGCGCGAAAATCTCTTCCTGCATGATTTTCATTTGAGGCGTGACGTCCGTCAGCATCGTCGGATGGACGGTCAGGTCCGCCTCTTCCAACACGCCGCCCGCAGCGACGCTCGCCCCTTTGGCCACCGCGTCGTCAAACATGCCCTTGACGCGCTCGAAGTTCTTTTTGTTGACGATCTGGGCGATGTTTTCCTTCTTGATCTTTCCGTCCGTATAAAGATTTTCTTTAACACGCGCCGCAAAACCTTGGGCCAGAGCGTCTTTCTGGCCCTCTTTGACGAAGACATAGTCGGGGCAGATACAGGCCTGGCCGCCATTGAACTGTTTGGCCTGCGCGAGGTCCGCCGCCACCTTGTCGATATCGGCGTTTTCATCGACAATCACCGGCGACTTTCCGCCGAGCTCCAGCGTCACGCTCGAGAGATGTTTGGCGGCGGCCGCCATGACGATCTTCCCGACACGCGGCGAGCCGGTGAAGAAAATATGGTTGAAGGGCAGCTCAAGAAGCGCTTCCGCGACCGAGACCTCGCCTTCGAACAGCGCCACTTCCTTTTCGTCAAAAACCTCGCGGATGATCTTTCCCGCCACCGCGGCCGTTGCGGGGCAGAGATCGGTCAGCTTCACCATGCAGCAATTGCCGGCGGCGACCGCCGCGGCGAGCGGGCCGAAGGTCAGTCCCAAGGGGAAATTCCATGGCCCCAAAATCAGACACACGCCGCGCGCTTCATAAACGATCTTCGCCTTGTCTTCCGGATTGGACGATGGCTGAACCATGGTCGGCTGCATCCACTCATCGAGGTTGTCGATATTGAGCTGGATGTTGCCCATCACGCCGCCGACTTCGGTCACGCGAATTTCGGCTTCCGGCTTGCGCGTATCGGTTTGCACGGCGGCGACGATATCGTCGGCGTGCGCTTCCACAGCGGATTTCAGTTTCGTGAGTTTCGCCTTGCGCTCCCCGGCGGTCGATGCTTTGACATTCCACTGGTTCTCCTTTTGCAGATCAAAGACCCGCTTCATCTCTTCGGTTGTTGGTTGAGGCGCGTTAGTCATAGGAGCTTCCCTGGTTCGAATGTGCGATTTTGGCGTACTAAATTCATGTTTAGCGGCAATCGTCAAACACTGGAACTCTATTCACTCAGCCCCTTCTCTTAGACGCTATTTCAAGTTCAGTTGGGGACGCCGCCGACGCGGGCGGATGGTTCAACACCGGCGACATCGCGACGCGATTGTCCGCGAGCGATATGATGACGGGGTCCGGCGGGATGGGAATATGTCTTCCGATTAAGCGAATGAAAATATACTCTTGCCAAGCTGCAACCTGTTGCGGCTAATACTCTGGGGCGCCAAATCAGCCAACAAAACAGGCATCATAATTGAGTTATCGTCATCATAAGAACCTTAGCCCGCAAAGCTGCTGCGATGGCGCCGCAATCTGTCAGCGAATAGTCAGGAAAACCTGACAAAGCTGCTGCAATAAGAATAAGCTCAGGCCGCTATGCGCGTTCTACTGATTGAAGACAACGCCGATTTCGCGTCCCTGCTCGCCGAAGGCCTGGACAAGCGTTCCATCGCTTCCGAGCACGCTCCGACTCTGAAAGCCGCCGCCTTGCGTCTTTCCGACAATGCCTATGACGCGATCATTCTCGATCTCGGCCTGCCCGACGGCGACGGCGTCGACTGGCTGAACAGCCTGCGCGACGACCGCCCGCCGGTTTTGATCCTTTCAGCGCGCGGCGCCCTGCCGGAGCGCATTCTCGGCCTTGATTCCGGGGCCGACGACTATCTTGTCAAACCGGCCGAAATCGACGAGATCGCCGCCCGGCTGCGCGCCTTGCTGCGCCGGCCCGGATCGCGCGACCCGGTGATTTTAAGCGCCGGCGCCCTGACCTTCGATCCGGTCAGCCGCGAAGTGAAATATGAAGACCGGCCCATCGCGTTGGGCCGCAAGGAAACGGATTTTCTCGAACTCCTGATGCGCCGCGCCGGCAAGGTCGTGCCGCGCGAGTCCATTGAAGCCGTGCTTTACGGACTGGAGGACGCGGTGACGCCGAACGCCTTGGAGGCGCTCGCGTCGCGCCTGCGCCGGCGGCTGGCCGAAGCCGGCGCCGACAACAGCCTTCATACGGTCCGAGGCGTCGGTTATTTCATCAAGGGAGATCCGTCATGACGCGCTCCATCGGCGGACAGATCGCCGTCGGCCTCGTCGTCGCCGGCGCCGTCAGCGCCGGCGTTCTTGTTGCCTTGGTGGGGCATCAATACGGCTTTTTCAGTGAACACCCCCCGCCCGCGGCGGCGACATGGATGGAGATCGTCGATCACGTTCTCATTCCGCTCGCCGTGTTCCTGCTCTTGTTCGGGCTGGGCGCCTTCTGGGTCATCAGGCATGTGACGCGCCGCCTGAAAGCCGCGACGCGCGACGTGGTCGCCGCAGCGGAACGGCTGGAAAGTTACGATGCAAGCGGCAACGCCCTGCCGGCCGAGATCGAACCGTTCGCAAAAGCCGTTTCGCAACTCACCGCCAAACTCGAAACCTATGCGCGCCGGCAGGAAGCCTTTGCGATGGATGCGGCGCATGAGCTGAAAACCCCGCTGGCCGTCCTCGCGCTCGAACTCGACAAGTTGCCGCAGGAGGATGCGGCGCGGCTGCGCAAGCAATTGAACGCGATGAGCGACATGGTCGAACAGTTTCTGCTTCTGGCGCGCAGCCAGTCCGAGGAATCACTGGCCAAACAGCCGCCGGCGGATCTTCACGCTGTCGCCCGCCGGATTGCGGCCGAGCTTGCGCCCGCCGCCGTCGCCGAAGGCAAGACCATCGCCTTTCAGTCAAACGGCGCGCCGCAACAGGTCACAGGGCTCGAAGAAGCGATCGCCGCAGCGGTGCGCACGCTCGCCGTCAATGCGATCCGGGCGACGCCGGAAGGCGGCGAAATCGTCATCGAAGCCGGGCCGGGCCCCACCGTCAGCGTCTATGACGGCGGCGAAGGCCTCGATGCAAAGGCGCTCGATGCGTTGAAAGCGCGCGGCGTGCGCGCCGACCGCGCCCCCGGCGGCGGCGCAGGGCTCGGTCTCGCCATCGCCGACCGCATCGCCGAGGCGCATGGCGGCGAAGTGCAGACCGCAATGCCCGACCGGGCCGGCGTGCGGCTGTGTTTCGACGCCGCTTGCAAACGCAATTCACAGTCAGGTTAATGTCAGCAAAGCCAACGTAACAACGATCCCCGCGAGGTATGAAGCAATCGTGGGAATCCTTGGAATGATGGCGCAAAACTTCCTTCGGGCGGGAATTTTTCTTCTGGCCGCATGGGCCGCTCATGCGCCCGCCGCCGCGCAACGCGAAATCGAGATGTCGCCCGCTTCGCGCATGGCGCTGGGCGTCGAGACGGCGACGGTCGCAACCGCGACGGCGTCCGAAGGCGTCAGCGCCCCGGCGATGGTCATCGCGCCGAACGGCGCCCTGAAGGCCGCCGCCTCGCCTTTTGACGGCGTCATGGTCGAAGCCCTGAAAACGCCGGGCAGCGATATCAAAGCCGGCGACCCGCTCGCCGTCATCTACAGCGCCTCTTACGCGGACGCCGCTTCCGAGCTTGAGGCCCGCCGCCTCACCATGGCGCATATGGCGCATCTCGCAGAACGCGCCGACGAGCTTTTGAAACTGGGGTTGAGATCGGAACAGGAAGCCGACGAAGCCCATCACGACGCCATCTCGGCGCAGCTTTCTTATGAAGCCTTGCAGGAGCAACTCGAATATGTCCGGCGCGGCGGCCAGCCCGGCCAGTTCGTGCTAACCGCGCCCGCCGCCGGGATCGTCACGCATGTTCGCCCCGGCGCGGGCGAAATGATCGACGCCGGCGCGCCGGTCATCTCCATTCTCGCCGGCGACGTTTTCTGGGCGCGCGCGCAAGTGTCGGAGCGCCACGGCGCTACGCTGAAGCCCGGCGCGCCCGTAACCGTTGAAAACATTTCCGCAAAAGGGCGCATCGTCTCCGTCGATCCTGAAATCGACCCGGCCACGCGCTCGCTCAATGTCGTGGCCGAACTTCCCCCGGTGCGCACATGGCGGCTCGGCGCCATGCTGACGCTGTCCTTCGAAACGGCGCCGGGCGAAGGCGCTCTTCTGGTCCCGTCAAAAGCGATCGTGAGACTTGGCGGCGCCGACGTCGTCTTTGTCGAAACGGAGGAAGGGTTTCTAACGACGCCGGTCGACGTGGTTTCCCGCTCGCGTCAGGACGCGCTGATCCGCGGCGGCGCTCTCGTGCAAGGCGACAAAGTCGCCGTCTCCGGCCTGGCCGCACTCAAAAACATCGCTAGCGGAGTCTAATCCATGCTGGACCGGCTGATCGCTTTTTCGCTGACCCAGCGGATGTTCATTCTCGGCCTCGCGGCGCTTCTCGCCGCGGCGGGGGCGATGGCGGCGCTGCGCCTTCCCATCGACGCCTTCCCCGAAATCGCGCCGACCCAGGTCAAGATCATCATGAAGGCGCCCGGCATGACGCCGGAAGAGGTTGAGTCGCGCGTCGTGCGGCCGCTCGAGATGGAGCTTCTCGGCATCCCCCGCCAGAAAATCATGCGGGCCAAGACGAAATACGCCATCGCCGACATCACCATCGATTTTGAGGACGGAACCGACGTCTACTGGGCGCGCCAGCAGGTGAGCGAACGCCTCGCCGCCGTCCTGCCGGATCTGCCGTCGACGGTGTCGGGCGGCCTTGCGCCGATCTCGACAGCGCTCTCCGAACTTTTCATGTTCACCATCGAAGGCGGCGACCTTTCCCTTGAAGAACGGCGCTCGCTCCTCGACTGGGTGATCCGGCCGAGCCTTCGCACCCTGCCCGGCGTTGCGGATGTGAACGCGCTCGGCGGGCGCGTGCGCACTTTCAACGTGGCGCCGGACGAGGCCGCCATGGCCGCCGCCGGCGTCAGCCTCGACGCGTTGCGCGCCGCGCTGGAGCAGAACAATCGCAATGACGGGGCCGGACGCCTCGCCGACGGCGAGGAAACCCTCGTCGTGCGCAGCCTCGGCGCCGTCGACACGGCCAAGGACATCGAAACGCTGGTGGTGCGGCGCGCGCAAACCGGCGTCGTGCGCGTCGGCGACGTGGCGGGCGTCACAACCGATTCGCTGACGCGCTACGGCTCGGTCACCAAGGACGGCGAAGGCGAAGCCGTTGAAGGCATTGTCGTTGCGTTACGGGGCGCGGACGCGCGCAAAGTGGTCGCCGGCGTCGAGGCAAGGCTTGAAGAGCTCGCCGCTGGCTTTCCCGAAGGCGTCGAGGTCAAAGCCTTTTACAACCGTTCCGACCTCATCGAAAAAGCCGTCAGCACCGTCACCGAAGCGCTCATTATCGCCGTGGTTCTCGTGATCGGCTTGTTGCTTCTCTTCCTGAACAATCTGCGCGCGGCGCTCGTCGTCACGCTGATCCTGCCCTTTTCGGCCCTCGCCGCCTTTTTGCTGATGCGAGGCTTCGGCATGTCGGCGAACCTCATGAGCCTCGGCGGCCTCGCCATCGCCATCGGCATGATCGTCGACGGCGCCATCGTCGTCACCGAAAACGCCGTCGAACGGCTGAACGAAGGCGGGCGCGCGAACAAGCTGCACGTCATTTATCGCGCGGCGGCGGAAGTCGCAGCGCCCACGGCGGCGGGCACCTTGATCATCTGTCTCGTCTTCATGCCGCTCCTTACCCTGCAAGGGCTGGAAGGCAAACTGTTCGCGCCGGTCGCGCTCTCTATCATTTTCGCGCTCGGCTCGGCGCTCATTCTGGCCCTCACCCTGATCCCGGTGCTCGCCGCTTTCCTCTTGAAAACCGCCCACTCGAAGGAAGCGCCGATCATGCGCTTGATCACGCCGGCTTATGAACGCCTCCTCGGCGCTGCGATGGCCCGTCCCTGGCCGGTCTATGTCGCGGCGGGCGTCGCCGTCGCGCTGGCGGTCGTCAGCTACCTTTCCGTCGGCAAGACCTTCATGCCGACGATGAATGAAGGCGCCGTCGTCATGCAGGCGGCGTCGCTTCCCTCCATCAATCTCGACCAGAGCCAGGCCGACGACATGCGCATTCAACGCGCGCTGATCGACCGCGTGCCGGAGGTCAAACACGTTATCGCCCGCGTCGGCTCCGACGAACTCGGTCTCGACCCCATGAGCCTCAATGAAAGCGACATGTTCCTGGAGCTGGCGCCGCGCTCGGAATGGCGCGGACCGGACACGGAATGGCTCGTCGGTGAAATGCGCGCCGTGATGGACGATTTTCAAGGGATCGAAACCTCTTTTACGCAGCCCATTGAAATGCGCGTTTCGGAAATGCTCACCGGCTCGCGCGGCGACGTCGCCGTGAAAATATTCGGCCCCGACGGCGCGACCCTTGCGGAACTGGCCGGTCAGATCGAAACCGCGCTCACCGGCGTTCCCGGCGCGGCGGATGTCTTCACCACCTCGAACGATGTGGCGGAATATCTTCAGATCGACATCGATCCGGAGCGCGCCGGACGCTTCGGCCTCGACGTTTTATCCGTGCAGGACGAACTGCGCGCGCGTCTTGAGGGCGTCAAAGCCGGCGAAGTGATCGAGCCCGGCCGGCGCACGCCCATTGTGATCCGCGCCGATGCGGACAGGGCCGCGGATGTCTACGGCTTCGCCGATGCAAGGCTGGTGACGCCGGATGGCGGCGTCGTGCCGCTTTCCGATGTGGCGCATGTGGAGCGCGCCGAAGGGCTCGCCGCCGTCGACCGGGAAAACGGGTCGCGTTACGCGGTCGTGCAGGCTTTCGTGTCGGGCCGCGATCTTGTGAGCTTTGTCGAGGACGCCAAGGCCGCCGTCGCCGCCATGGGAGGCCTGCCCGCAGGCTACCGGCTGACCTGGGGCGGCGAATTCGAGAACCAGCAGCGCGCCGCGGCGCAGCTTTCGGTCATGGTGCCCTTGTCGCTGGCGCTGATCTTCGTGGTTCTGTTCGCGACGCTTCGCTCCCTGCGTCAGGCGTTTCTCATTCTTTTCAACATTCCCTTCGCGCTTGTCGGCGGCATTATCGCGCTGACCCTGTCGGGACAATATCTTTCCGTGCCTGCTTCCGTGGGCTTCATCGCGCTCCTTGGCATTGCAGTTTTGAACGGTCTTGTGCTCGTCACCTATTTCAACGATCTGCGCACGCTTGGTCTTGGCGTCGACGAAGCAGTGAAACAGGGCGGCGCGCGGCGGCTGCGCCCGGTGTTGATGACGGCGGCGACGGCGACCTTCGGGCTCGTCCCGCTGCTCTTTGCTTCGGGGCCGGGCTCGGAGATCCAGCGCCCGCTCGCCATTGTCGTCATCGGCGGCCTTTTCACGTCAACCATTCTCACGCTGTTCCTCTTGCCGCTGCTGTACCGGCGCTTCGGCGCCGAATCCGCCGCCGAAACATTTCATAAGGAGGTTGCATGGATGCGCCCTTACGCAAGCTGACAATCGTCTGTCCACGAGAAGTCGAGGCGGTGCTGGCGGATGCGCTCGACGCTATGGAGCCGTCCGTGCCGGGCTACACGCTGGTTGAAGCCCATGGCCGCGGCGCGGCGATGCATTCGGCCTCGGCCGTGGAGAAGGTCCGCGGCGCCCTGCGCACGGCGATGTTCATTCTCATCCTGCCGCGCGAGCGCGTCGAAGACGTTACAGAGACGGTTCGCGGCGCCTGCCCGCGCCCGCAGATCTCTTATTGGGTGGAACCGGTTGAAGACTTCGGACGGCTTGCAGATGCGTAGACTGATGACGATAACCGCCGCCTGCGTGATCGCCGCCGCCGGCGCGCCCGCGGCCGCCCTGCCGCCCGAACCGCTGATTGCAGAAGCCGTCGACGCCTCGCCGATGGTGATGGCGGCGAAAGCCGATCTCGACCGCGCGCGCGCCACGGCGCGGCGCTTGCGCGTCGGCGATTATGAGGTGGTTGTCTCGGGAAGCGGCGGGCGCCGCACCGTTGACGATCCCGGCGCCGGCGAAAGCGAATATACGGAATGGAACGCCGGGCTCAGCCGCACGATGCGCCTGCCCGGCAAACGCAGCGCCGACAAAAAGCTGGCGTCGCTCGAAATCGAAAAGGCCAACGCCGCCTATGCAAGAGCGCGCAGAGACGCGCTCCTCGAATTCGTCACCTTATGGACGGACTGGCGCGCCGCGGTCGACGCTTCGAAAACCGCCCGCCGGCTCGCCGACGATGCGCTCGAGCTCGCCGATGCGGAGGGAAAAGCCGTTGACCTCGGGGCCAGCCGCCGGATTTACGTCGACCAGTTGCGCGCCGAGGCCGGTCTTTTAAGTCTCGAAGCCGACCGGAAAACCATCGAGGCGGAAAACGCGAAGGCGAATCTCGCCGCGGCGTTTCCCGATCTCGTCATGCCGGCGAAGCCCGGCGCCCTCGACTGGGATGAGGCGCGCATCGCCGCGCTCTTGATGGAAACCGAGATGGCGAAATCCGCGACGGTCCGCGAGGCGCGGCTGGCGCTTGACCAGATGGAGGCGAAAGCAAAACGCGTGCGGCTCGACCGGTTGCCCGATCCCACATTCGGCGTTCAAGTCGCCAATGAGTTCGGCGGCAATGAAACCAGCATCATGGCGACCGTCTCCATTCCGCTCAGCGGGCGCGCCCGCAGCGCCGCCGCAGCGGAGGCCGGCAGCCAGGCCGTCGCCGCCGCCGCAAGGCTGAGAGCTGCGGAGCTCGACGCGGCGCGCCGCTACGATCAGGCGAAACGCGCGGCCCGGCTCGCCTCGAAAAATCTCAATAACGCCGAAAACTCCGTCATCACGGCGCGCGACGCCATGGACCGGCTCAAAAAAGGCTACGCCATGGGCGCCGTCAATTTAAGCGACCTGACAACGACCCGGCGCACGCTGATGATGACCGAACAGGCGCTCGTGGACTATCGCGTCGCCGCAGAACGCGCTTACCTGACGCTGGCTGTGCTCAATAATGGATTCGCCGCGCCTGCAAGCCATGGCCAGTTTTAGTTTGAAACGCCAAAGCGAGCCGCAATAAAATTGTAGCATAATGGCGGAGCCGGACGAAGAAAGATTGAACCGGGTTGCACAAGCAGCCGACCGGCCGCCGGGCGGTCAGCCCGCCCCCGCGGAGGACGTCGCGAAGCGATTGTCCGCGAGCGATACGATGAGCTGGAAGCAGGAATATCGAACGGATGGCTTGCCTAGCCGTAGCCGCGATCAGTCCGCCTTCGTTTCTTCGGAACTGCGGCGCGACAGCTTTCTTGCTAATCTCGCTTCGCTCGATAAGCGGCGAAGGCTGGTGGGCCCGGAGGGACTCGAACCCCCAACCTAGCGGTTATGAGCCGCCAGCTCTAACCAATTGAGCTACAGGCCCTTTGAAGAGCGCGGGAAGGCCCCTCTTCGGGAAGCGCCCTATTATCAGCTATCGCCGCGGCGTAAAAGCCCGCCCGCCCGGGCGCCGGTTTCGTGAAGCAGCGCCTTATTGCGCTTCTCCTTTTCGCCTTGATTTCGTCACCGGAAGCCGCTCACATCCCGCACAAACATCCAATAAGGAGAAAAATCTCATGCGCCACGCCCCCGCCCGATTCGCCGCCCCCGCCGCTATCGCCGCCGCGATTCTCGCCGCCGGGTGCAGCGCGCCCCAAGCCGTCGCCGCAGACCCCGCCGTCCAGCACCGCACCATCACCGTCAATGGCGAAGGCGAGGCGTCCGCCGCGCCGGACATGGCGGTGATCCGGATCGGCGTTCGCACCGATGCGCCCACAGCCGCCGGCGCCTTGCGCCAGAACTCGGAAGACATGACCGCGACCATCGACACGCTGAAAGAACTCGGCGTTGAAAACCGCGACATCCAGACCTCGGGCCTCTCCGTCAATCCGCGCTATAATTACGACAAGAACCGCTCGAACCCGGAAGTGATCGGCTTCACCGCGTCGAACAATGTCACCGTGCGCCTGCGCGATCTCGACAACGCCGGCGCGGTCATCGACGAGGCGGTGCAGTCCGGCGCCAACAGCCTCGGCGGGATTTCTTTCGCCTTTTCCGATCCGAAGCCGCTGATGGACGAGGCGCGCAAAAAAGCCGTCGCCGACGCCAGAGCGAAAGCGACCCTCCTGACCGACGCCGCGGGCGTGCGCCTCGGCAAGCTGATCACCATTCAGGAAGGATACGCCGCCGCGCCGCAGCCGAAAATGTATTCGGCGCGCATGGAGATGGCCGCCGACTCATCGGTTCCCATGGAGGCCGGCGAATCGAGCGTCACCGTGTCGGTCTCGCTGGTCTACGAGATCGAATAAGCCGGGCGCCGCCTGGCGCGCCTTCCGTGAAACAATTTTGCGCAAAACCGATTTCTCTTTTCTTTTAAACGGCGTCTTTCCTGGCTTTCAGCCAAGTTTGGCGCCATTTGCGTAAAAATGTTTCACGGGGACGCATCCTCTTTTTCGGTTCACGCTTTCATCTCCCACGCGCCAAGCACAGGGACCGGAACACCGCGGCATGGACGCCACGATTAAATCGCAGCGAGCCGCAAACGGCCAAACCTTCACAAAGCGCCGGTCAGGCTCGTTGAACGATCACGACCCACACCCTACCCCCGGCAGGAACGGCGGGGGACGAAATTTAATTCATTAAATTTTATCCCCGCTCGCGCATTTGGGCTTATCCTTCAGCCCGCCCGGCGGCGCTTTGATGCGGGAGGGCGAAGGAACTTTATTCCTTGCCGAAAAGATCGCCGAAAAAGTCGCCCTCGTTCCATGTGGGCCTGTCCGGCGCATTCGCGAGCGCGTCGGCGATGACGAAATTCACGTCTGCGAAGCGCGCCAGCGCGTCATACCGGATGGGCTGGCTGATGTCGTCGCTCGGGCGATGGTAATGGTTTTTGTAAAACTCCCAGAACATCTCTTCGCCGCCATTGTCGAATCCCGTCCACAGGAAAATCGACGGCACGCCCTGCTTCACAAAGGCGTAATGATCCGAGCGCGTGAAAACCCCGAGCTCGGGGATCGGATCCGGCGTCAGCTTGACGCCTTCGGCCTCGAGCGCCGCCTCCATGACCGGGCCGATGGAGGAACGCTCCGCGCCGAAGGCGATGACATCGGTGAAGTCGTGCAGCATCACCGGCATGTCGAGATTGACATTGGCGACCATCTCCCCGTCCCCGATGGGCGGGAAATGGGCGAAATAATCGGCGCCGAGCAGGCCTTTTTCCTCCGCCGTGACGGCGACGATCATCACGCTGCGCGCCGGCGCCTCGCCCGCCATAAAATCGGCCGCGACTTGCAACAGCGTCGCGACACCGGTCGCATTATCCATGGCGCCGTTATTGATCCCGTCCTCGCCGTCGGCGATCAGCTTTTCATTGACGCCGATATGATCGAGATGCGCGGTGAGGATGACATATTCGTCTTTCAGTTCGGGATCGGCGCCGGGAATAAGCCCCGCCACATTGGGGCTCGTCACGCGTTCCATCTCCATGGCGCTGGCCAGGGAGACTGTCGCTGCAAGATCGAAACTGCCGACCGGCGCGCCTTCGCCGTCGGCCGCAGCCCGCGATTCGGCATAGGAATGAGCGGCGCCTTCGAACAGAAGCGGCGCGGCGTCCGGATGCGCGACCGCGCGGGCTTTGATGGTCGGACCGGAAATATCGGGCCGCCCGTCCGGCCCGATCCAGGTCATGGACGCATAATCCGGATGAGCGATGAAACGCTCCCAGGGATAGCTCTTCTCAGTCTCGGCGGTGTAAAGCGAAATCACGCCGACCGCGCCGCGCTCCGAGGCGGTTTGCATCTTGAGCGCGTTCGATTTGAAATGCGCGCGGCTTTCAGTGTCGAAAATGTCGGGCGCGCCGCTGAAATAAACGACGACTTTGCCGTCGGCGTCGACGCCTTCATAGTCGTCATAACCGAATTCCGGCGCATGAACGCCGTAACCGACGAACACCGCTTCGGCGTTCTCGATGTCGAAAGACGGCGCCGCCAGAGACGGAAAGATGCGAAAGTCGTCGAGATAGGCGAGATCGACGGTCTCGCCGTCCGGGCCGGTGATCGAAAACGCCGACGCATCGCCGATCTGCGTTCCGGAAACAAACGGAACCTCCTGAAACCAGCCTCCGTCCACGCCCGGCTGAAGTCCCAGCGAGGCCATGCGCGCGGCGACATACTGCGCCGCCTGCACATACCCTTGCGCGCCGGCCTCGCGGCCCTCGCGCGCATCGTCGGCGAGCCAGGCGATGTCGGCCCTAAGCCGCGCCGCGTCGTCCCCGGCCGTTTCCGCCGCCGCGACCGCCGCCTCGATCTCAGGGCTGAACGCGGCAGGCTCGACGCTTGCACAGGCGACAAGCAGCACGAGCGGTGCGAATAACGAAAAACGGGTCAGCAGCGACAACATTCAATATCTCCCGGCGATGTGGCGGAGATTAAGCGGGCGCGGTCCGCCGCGGTCAACCGCGCAGCGCGCCCGCATATGTAATGAGGTGATTTTTCAACGCTTTTTGTTCAGCGCCGCCGCGAACCAACGGCGCTCCCGGAAAAATTGGAACCCTGCGCCATTCGCGGTATTATGAAGACTGGGGAACACAGCGTGATGATCAGAACCTTCATACTTCTTTCCGCCGTCTTATTCGGCGCCCTCGGCGCCGCCGCCGCGCAGGACAGCGGCCTGATTCACGAAAACGGCATTGGCCCGGACCCGGATCACGACACCAATCCCGCAACCGTCACCGGCGTCATCAAACGCGTTGGCGACGCCGCGGAAGCCGCCAATGACGACCCTTATCGCGTCATCACCTTCGAGCCGCCGCCGGGCAAGCATGGCGATGTCATCCGCAAAGCTTATGAGAAAGATTTCGGCGTCACCTTCAGCCGCGGGCTCTCCCGCCAGGTCTGCGAGGGGCAGCGCCGCTTTTATTACGACTCCATCTGCACTTATGAGGCGCCGCCGAGCGGCGACTACGCCGCCGGCTATGTGAATTACCTGAATGCGCCGCTGGTCATGGAGTTCGACAAGCCGGTCTGCGTCGTCACAATGGCGATCTACCCGACCGGCGGCAAAGAAGAAGAGCCCTTCACGGTCACGATCCACAGCTGGGATGAAAACGGCGCGGCGCTCCCCGCCGCCAAGGCCGAATTCGAATGGACGAAAAACACCGTGCGCTGGCGGAATATGGCCGGCGCCTATTATCTCGGCGCGCGGGCGAAAAAGATCGCCGTCGAGATGACAAGCGGCAAAGGCTCGGAAAAGGGCGACGTGCTGCGCTTCCTGATCGACGATCTCGCTTTCGTCCAGGACGATTGCGCCGCCGTGCTCGCGGACTTCACAGAGGCCGATGACACGCCCTCCGCCGGAACGAAGCCCGAAGAAGAAACTGACGACCTTCTGCAGGGATCTTAATCCCGGGGCTCTGACCGGCCGGCGTTATGGATAATATTCCCGTTCTGGACATTCAGGACACGCCGCAGTACAACTTAAAGGCGAATCCGTTTTAAGATGCGCTTGCTTATTTTGTTGCAAAGCTTTGCTTCCCTGATAATTTAAGGCCATCAAACTAACTGTGTGGGGAGTTTCATCATGCGCATTCTAATGGCCGCCGCGGCCACTCTTCTTATGACTGGCGGCGCTTCGGCGGCCTCCATCACCCTGACCGGCACGGTCCGGGACTTCAACGACAGCCATCCCGACTTCGAAGGCGTGATCGCCACCGACAAGGGCATTGTCGAAACCACGCTGGGCGGGGACGGCAAGCCCGTCTATGCGAGCGCGACCACGACGCCGACCACGAGCGGCGCAGCGAATTTCAATCAGTGGTATAATGACACGCCGGGGGTCAACATGTCCGACTCGCTGTCGATCATGCTCGACGATCCCGAAAATGACGGCGTTTACACGTACTCCGACAGCAGCTTCTTCCCGATCGACGGAGAGCTGTTCGGCAATCAGGGCCGCTCGCACAACTATCACTTCACGTTCGAGCTTGCGACCGAGTTCACCTATACGGGCGGTGAAACCTTCACCTTCACCGGCGACGATGATCTGTGGGTATTCATCGACGATGAGCTCGTCATCGATCTCGGCGGCGTTCACACGGCCCAGACCGCTTCGGTCAATCTTGACGATCTCGGCCTGACGCTTGGCGAAGACTACAACTTCAATCTCTTCTTTGCGGAACGCCATACGACGCAGTCGAGCTTCCGCATCGAAACGTCGATCCTTCTGAAAGACGTGCGGGAAGTGCCGCTGCCGGCTGCTCTCCCGCTCTTCCTCGCCGGCGCCGGACTTTTCGGAGCCGCCGCGCGTAAGAAGCGTAAGAAATAAGCGGAATATAAACTCCGTTGCAAAAGGGCCGGCTATGCCGGCCCTTTTTTATTTTCGGAAATGGCGTGCTGACCTAAAGCGCCTTGCGCATGACGATGATCGTGTTGACCTGTCCGTTATCTGCGATCTGCTCGTCACGGCTGATCTCTTTATAACCGCGCGCCCGGTAAAGCGGCTCGCCAGGCACCGTGGAGCCAAGCTCGATCATTTTAAACCCCGCCTCCCGCGCGGCGTTTTCGCCAAGCTCCAAAAGCAAGGTCCCGACGCCCTGCCTTGTCCAGGCGGGATGGGTGTACATGGCGCGTATGCGCGCGGCGTCCGTCTCGGGATCGGCGTAGCTGTCGTCCCGGCCCCTGGTGTGATTGCCGCCATAGAGCGTCTTGCGTTTGCCCCAGCCGCCGCAGCCGGCCATGACGGTTTCGCCGTCCTTTTCGGCTTCGATGACGAAATAGGTGCCGTCGTCGAGCAGCGTCGTGTCGAGCCCCATGGTCTCCTGCGCGGCGGCGATCTCCTCTTCGGTGAGGAAGCCTTTCATATTCTCCGCGATCGACACCTTCATCACGTCCATGATGGCGGGAATGTCGGCTCGCGTCGCAATGCGATGGGTGAAGGAGGTCTTTTCGGCCATGAGCAGACTATGCGCGGGGGCCCGCGGCGAGGCAAATCGGAAAACGAACAGCGCCGCCTTTAAAGGCGGCGCTGCAAAATTCTCAAACAGACGCAGCTTACGCCGTCTGGTCGTCAATCTCAGCGTCGGGGGCGTTCGCCTTCACCGAAGCGATGCCGTTTTCCATGCCGTCCGCGGACGCATACATTTGCGACGTGCCGATCACCTGGTGGTTGGCGGCCTTGAGATTGAAGAAATGCTTGTCGTTGGACGAAGTCTTGCGCTCGTAATTGCCGTCTTCGGGCGCATTCTTTTTCACCGAGGCGATGCCGTTTTCGGCCCCAGACTTGTTCTCATAGCCCTCGCTGGCGAGAATGTTTTCGCCATTCCCGGCCTTGAGGCGGAAACGGAACTCCCCTGCGCCGTCCTTATAAAGCTCAAATTTTCCAGCCATTTGCTTGGTCTCCTCTGTCGGCCCGGCGGGCCCGTTTTCCCTGCCTTCATAGTCGCGATTCCACGCCTCATTGCAATTCGCGGCGACAGCTTTATGTCTCGCATGTTCCAGAATCGTTCTCGTTTCGCTAAGCTCAATCAATGACTTCCGCCCCCGACCGCAAAATGTCCATTTCCGAGCGCGCCATGGCTGCCGCGCAAAGGCCTGGCGAGGCCTTCGCCGGGACGGCCGGCGATGACGCGCCCTATCTCGAGGGCCTCAATGAGGAGCAGCGCGCGGCGGTGCTCGCGACCGAGGGGCCCGTCCTGATGCTGGCCGGCGCAGGCACCGGCAAGACCCGGGCGCTGACCACCCGCCTCGCCCATCTTCTCAATACGGGACGCGCCCAGCCCTGGCAGATTCTCGCCGTGACTTTCACCAACAAGGCCGCCCGCGAGATGAAGGAGCGCATCGAGGCCCTGGTGGGCGCGCATGTGGAGGGCATGAAATGGCTCGGCACCTTCCACTCTATCGGCGCGCAGATCCTGCGCCGTCACGCCGAGCTTGTGGGCCTTAAATCGAGTTTCACCATCCTCGACGCCGACGACCAGACGCGCCTCGCCAAGCAGGTGATCGAGGCCGCCGATCTCGACGTCAAACGCTGGACCGGGCGCGGCCTCGCCTTCGTCATCGACGGCTGGAAGAACCGCGGCCTCACGCCGGAAAAGGTTCCCGAGAACGAAGCCTGGCATTTCGCCGACGGGCGCGGCATCAGCCTTTACAAAGCCTACCAGGCGCGGCTGACGACCTTGAACGCCGCCGATTTCGGCGACCTCCTCGTCCATAATCTGACGATCTTCCAGAACCATCCCGACGTGCTCGAGGAATATCAGCGGCGCTTCAAATACATGCTGGTGGACGAATATCAGGACACCAATGTGGCGCAGTATCTGTGGCTGCGCCTCCTTGCCCAGAAACATAAAAACATCTGCTGCGTCGGCGACGACGACCAGTCGATCTATGGCTGGCGCGGCGCGGAAGTCGAAAACATTCTGCGCTTTGAAAAAGACTTTCCGGGCGCGACCGTGATCCGGCTTGAACGCAATTACCGCTCGACGCCGTCGATCCTCGGCGCCGCCTCGGGCCTGATCGCCTCGAACGCCGACCGCCTCGGCAAGACGCTGTGGACCGAGCTTGAGGAAGGCGAGAAGGTGAAGGTGCGCGGCGTCTGGGACGGCGAGGAGGAAGCACGCCTCATCGGCGACGACATCGAAGCCGAGCAGATGAAGGGCCGCTCGCTGTCCGACATGGCGGTGCTGGTCCGCGCGTCTTTCCAGATGCGCGCTTTTGAAGAGCGCTTCAACACGCTCGGCCTCGGCTATAAGGTGGTCGGCGGCCCGCGCTTTTACGAGCGCGAGGAAAGCCGCGACGCCCTCGCCTATCTCCGCCTCATCCGCTCGCCCGACGACGATCTCGCCTTCGACCGCATCGTCAACAAACCCAAACGCGGGCTTGGCGACAAGGCGCTGCAGACGCTGCACAAGATCGCCCGCGCCAACGACATGCCGCTGATGGCCGCCTCGCGCCTGGCGCTCGAAGGCGATGACCTTGCGAAAGCCGCGCGCCGCTCGCTCCTCAATTTCGTCGACACCATCGACCGCTGGGCGCGGGACGCGAAGGATATGGCGCCCGCCGATCTCGCCGAACTGGTTCTCGAAGAGTCCGGCTATATCGAGATGTGGAAGAACTCCAAAAGCCCGCAGGCCGGCGGCAAGCTCGACAACTTGAAAGAACTCATCCAGGCGGTGTCGGAATTCGACACGCTCGAAGCCTATCTCGACCATGTGGCGCTGGTTTCGGAACTGAGCGAAAGCTCCGCTGACGGACAAGTCTGGCTGATGACCCTGCACGCCGCCAAGGGGCTTGAATTTCCCGTGGTGTTCCTGCCCGGCTGGGAGGAGGAAATCTTTCCCTCCAAACGCTCCCTCGATGAAAACGGCAACGCCGCCCTCGAAGAAGAACGCCGCCTCGCTTATGTGGGCATCACCCGCGCCGAGGAAAGCTGCCGCATCTCCTTCGCCGCCAACCGTCAGGTCTATGGCCGCTGGCAGGCGGCGATCCCGTCGCGCTTCATCGACGAATTGCCCGAAGAGCATGTGGAGGTCGTTTCCGAGCCCGGTCTTTACGGCAACGCCGCCTCAGACCTCGCCAGCCATTCGGCTTTCGAAGGCATGAAGCTGAAAGACGACGCCTATTACGACAATCCGGGCTGGCGGCGCGCCCGCGCGGCGGCGTCTTCCCGGCGCGCGGCGGAACCGCCGCTCATCGAAGGGCGCGGCTCCACCGTTTCCGTTTCCGCGCCCGGCAAATCGAAATACAAGAAAGGCCAGCGCGTCTTTCACCAGAAATTCGGCTACGGAAAAATTTCATCCGTGGAAGGCCAGAAACTCACCGTCGATTTCGAACATTCCGGCCCGAAAAAAGTCATCGACACATTCGTTGAGGCGGCGTGATGGCGTTAGACCTTTCAAAAGCACAAATGCGGCGCGGCAAACTTAGCGAAAGCGACCGGGCTTTCGACTATGAATTCTGGCGCGACCAAACGCTAAAAATGAAAATGGCTGCGATATGGGAAATGACAGTCTTCCATCATAGGGTAAATAACCGTGACCCAAATGAACTCAGACTTAATCGAGCTGTTGGCGGCTTTCGAAAAGAACAGCGTTAGATATCTGATCATCGGAGGATATGCTGTCGGCTTCCACGCTGAGCCTCGCTACACCAAGGATTGTGACTTCTGGATAGCAACCGATCCAAAAAACGCCGAAGCCATTTTCAAAACTTTAAAGGAGTTTGGCGCGCCGCTATATGGATGCACCCCTGAGGACTTCCAGGGAAGCGATGAATTTTTCTTTTTCGGAGAGTCCCCTAACCGCATTGATATTATCATGGGGCCGCCCGGAAACGTTGACTTCGAAAAGGCATGGAGCAGACGCATCGAGCGCGAAGTCGATGGAACTGTTGTTTCCTTTGCATCAAGAGAAGACCTTATCCGTCTGAAAGAAGCATCCGGACGGGAAATCGACAAACGCGATGTCGAAGCGCTGAAGAAATCAAAAGGCTGATATGAAAGCATACAAATTATTCTGGACGGGCGATCGCGAGACGCTCGACAAGATGAGCAACGCCTTAAGCGAGCTGTTATGGCCGCCGGCGGGCGCCGTCAGCCTCACCAAGGACGACGTGACGGCGGAAGACGGAGACACCGACTGGCGCCTCGACGCCTATTTCGGCGAACGCCCGGATATGGACGCGGTCAACGCGCTCGCGGAAACGGTGAGCGCGCCGCCGCCCGGCGAGATTGAAGAGCTTCCCGATATCGACTGGGTCGCGCACTCCCTCGAAGGGCTCGGCGTCGTGCGCTGCGGGCGCTTCGTTTTGTACGGCGTTCATGACGCCGACAAGCTGCCCAACGAAGAAGACGACATTCCGATCCGCATCGACGCTAATCTCGCCTTCGGCACCGGCCACCATCCGACGACCGCGGGCTGTCTCGTCCTGCTCGACCGGTTCGCCGGCTGGGCGCCGAAATCGATTTTGGATCTCGGCTGCGGCTCGGCGGTGCTGGCCATCGCCGCGGCGAAGCTATGGGGCCGCGACATTCTGGCGAGCGACATCGACGAAGACTCGGTCGCCATCGCCGATGAAAACGCCGCGCTTAATGAAGTCGGCGATAAAATCAAAAGCGTCTGCGCCGCCGGTTTCGACCATGAGGAGATCGCCGCCGCCGCGCCCTACGATTTCGTCTTCGCCAACATTCTCGCCGGCCCGCTCGCCGAGCTCGCCCCGAAGATGGGCGAGCATGTGGCCAAAAACGGCCGGGTCATGCTGGCGGGCCTCATGTCGGCGCAGGAGGCGCGCGTCACCGAGGCTTACGAAAAGGCCGGGTTCCGCCTCATCAACCGGCTCGAACAGCCGACCTGGCCGGTCCTTTTATTCGTCAAAATGTGAGGCCCCTAAACGCGAGGCCCCTAAACATAAGGACGGCGCGCCCTTGTAAGGGCGCGGCCGAAGCGCGATATTCCGGGCAAACGCCAACCGAATTGGACGCCCTCCCATGTTTCAGCATCAATCCTTCGATCCCGTTTCCGACCGTTCTTTCGCCGGCAAGCATCTGCCGCTCTTGCGCGCGGAAATGAAGAAACAAAATCTTGACGGCTTCGTCATTCCCCATGACGACGAATATCAAAACGAATATATCCCGGCTTACGCAGAGCGCCTGATGTGGGCGACCGGCTTTTCCGGCTCCGCCGGCGCCGCGGTGATCCTTCAGGACAAGGCGGTGATGTTCACCGACGGGCGCTATACGCTCCAGGTGCGCCAGCAGGCGGACAGCGATTATTTCGATTATGTCGACATAACCGAAACCGCGCCCGACGCCTGGCTCGCGGAAAACGCCGCCAAGGGATCGCGCATCGGCTATGATCCGATGCTGCATGCAACGGCGGGCGTCAAAAAACTGAAAGCCGCCGCCGAGAAGGCGGGGTTCGAGCTTGTCGCCGTTTCGCAAAATCCCGTCGACGCCGCCTGGAAGGACCAGCCGGCGGCGCCGCTGACGCCCGCAAAGCCCCATGAGATCGAGTTCGCCGGAAAATCCTCCGAGGACAAACGAAAAGAGATCGCCGCCGAGATCGCCAAGACGGGCGCAGACGCGGCGCTGATCACGGCGCCGCCTTCCGTCGCCTGGCTTTTCAATATTCGCGGGGCCGACGTCTCGCGCTCGCCTCTGCCGCTCGGCCGCGCGCTGCTTAATAAAGACGGAACCGCGACCTTGTTCATCGCGCCGGAGAAAGTCGGCAATGAACTGCCCGGTTTTCTCGGCGACGCCGTTGATGTGCGCGCCGAAAGCGATGTCGGCGTCGCGCTTCAAAAACTCGGCAAGGAAGGCGCGAAAGTCGCGGTCGACCCCGCGCTCGCGCCGTCGAAATATGTAGACGATCTGAAAGAGGCCGGCGCCGTCATCGTCGATATGACGGATCCTTGCGCCCTTCCCCGCGCCGCAAAAAACGACACCGAAGTTGAAGGCGCGCGCGAAGCCCATATCCGCGACGGCGCGGCGGTGACGAAATTCCTGCATTGGCTCGACACGCAAGCGCAGTCAGGCGATGTGGACGAAATCAGGGCCGCGCAAAAGCTCGAATCGATCCGCGCCGAGTCCGACGATCTGCGCGACTTGAGCTTCGATTCGATCTCGGGCGCCGGCGCCAATGGCGCGCTTTGCCATTACCGCGTTTCAACGCAAAGCAATGCGCCGCTGAAACCCGGCTCGCTCTATCTGATCGACTCCGGCGGACAATATCTCGACGGCACGACGGACATCACCCGCACCGTGCCCATCGGCGAGCCGTCGGACGAAATGCGCGACCGCTTCACCCGCGTCCTGAAAGGCCACATCGCGCTCGCGACGCTGAAATTCCCGGCGGGCACGACCGGCCACCAGATCGATATGATTGCGAGGAAGCCGCTCTGGGACGCCGGCCTCGATTACGATCACGGCACCGGCCACGGCGTCGGCTCGTTTCTCGGCGTGCATGAAGGCCCGCAGCGCATCGCCAAGGCGCCGAACAGCCAGGCGTTGAAACCCGGCATGATCCTTTCCAACGAGCCCGGCTATTACAAGGCCAATGAATACGGCATTCGCATCGAAAACCTCATCGTCGTGACGCCGCCCAAGCCGGTTCCCGGCGGCGAGCGCGAAATGATGGAGTTCGAGACGATCACGCTGGCGCCGATCAATCTCGATCTCGTCAAAACCGACCTCTTAACCGAGGACGAACGGCAATGGCTGAATGATTATCACGCCCGCGTGCGCGAGACGTTGTCGCCGCTGGTCCCGGCGGAGATCAAGGACTGGTTCGAGAAAGCGACGCGGGCGGTCTAACCCCGCGCGCGTCAACCTGCCGGCGGCGGCTTTAAAAGGCGGCGCTTATTCCGCGGCGGCTGCCGCGGGCGCATCCGCATTGTCGCCATCGGTTTTCTTGGTTGAGCGGCGCGGCGCGCGTTTCCGGCGAGGCTTTTTTTCTTCCGCCGGCTCGCCGGAGGCGTCGGCGTCTTTCGCCGTCTTCTGCTCCTCGCCCCCATCGGACTTGACGTCAGGCTGGGCGTCGGATTTCTCATCGGATTTGGCGTCAGTCTTTGCATCAGCCTTAGCGTCGGATTTGGGCTCCGCCGCATCGTCCGCATTATTGTTATTGCGGCGCGGCTTGCGCGATTCGCGCTGGGGCTGTTGCTGCTCCTGGCCGTTATCATCGACGCTCGGCTGTTCGCCGTCGCTGTCGCCGGCCTGCTGATTCGGCTGCTGCGCGGGCTGCATGGCGCGCAGGACGCGGAAATAGTGCTCCGCATGCTGCAGATAGCTTTCCGCCTTCACGCGGTCGCCGGACGAGGAGGCGTCGCGGGCGAGCGCAAGATATTTGTCGTAAATCTGGTTGGCGGTGCCCCGGATGCGCACATCGGGCCCGTTGGAATCGAGCGCCCGGTTCGGATTCGGTCCGCCCGGACGGCGGCGTTGGTTACGGCCACGCTTCATAATTTTACCTTTAACAATTCCCCTTCCGAAAAGCGGAAATCCCCCGACTTTTCGAGATGAAAGTGGTCTATCGAGCTAATGGCGAAAGATCAGATCGCCTGTATCTTCATGCGAATGTCTAGTTCCTGTCGCAGCCATGCTGCGGCTTGAGCCGCCCGATACGGGGCCCGACTGTTTCCGGATATAAGCGATCCCCAGCGGATCACGCCAATGCCGGACGATGGTCGGATGCAAGACCGGGCCAGCCGAAGATTCAAGGAAGTCGAAGGCTTTGAACCCCTGTCTTGCTCTCTATGATAGTGGCTGGGCCGCGCATTTCAATCCCTTTTTTCCGTCTTTCTGAGATCAATGCCCGCCCCGCGCGGCCTTCCGGCGAGATCGGCCATAGTAAACAGGGCCTTTTCGGGGGCCAGACGGGCGAGCATGGCGCTGAGCGGGGCGACCTGATCCGATCCGCATTCCATCAAAACGAGCGCCTCTTTCGAAAGCCGGGCGGCGAGGCCGCCGAGAATGGCGCGATAGGCGTCGAGCCCGTCGGCGCCGGCGAAAAGCGCGCTTGAGGGCTCATAACCGGCGACGTCGCGGGCGAGCCCCGGCCGGTCTCCTTCGGGGATATAGGGCGGGTTTGCGATCACGATATCGAAGGCGCCCGACAAGGGCTGAAGCCAGTCTCCGGCGAGGAACCGCGCCCGGCCGGCGAGCCCCAACGCGGCCGCGTTTTCACGGGCGACGGCGAGCGCGGCCTCCGATGCGTCGACGCCGACGCCTTCGCTATTCGGAAATTCGGATAACAACGCGCAGAGAAGACAGCCCGACCCGGTTCCAAGATCGACAATGCGCAAAGGCTCGTCCCGCCCCCGCCGCGCCAACGCCGCCTCGATCAGCGCGCCGGAATCGTCGCGCGGGATCAAGACGTCCGGCGTCACCTTGAAAGGCAGGCTCCAGAATTCCTTGACGCCCGTGAGATAGGCGACGGGCTCGCCCTTTTCGCGGCGGGCGATGAGCGCGGCGTAATGGTCGGCGCCGGCGGGCGGCATGGGGTCGTTCGCATGCGCGATCAGCCCCGCATCGTCAAGCGAGAGAGCATGACGCAACAAAATGCGCGCATCGAGCTGCGGCGTTTGGGTTTGCGTCAGCTCTTTAGCGGCCAATCGCAGGGCTTCGCCAATTTTCACCTCCCCTTGGAAAGGGGAGGTCGGAATTTTCATTGAAAACTCCGGGTGGGGATCAATCGTCGCGGCGACATTGTAAGCGTCGTCAGAGATTTCCCCCTGCCCTCCCTTTTCAAGGGGGGGCGACCCTGCCGGAGACGTCTTTTTCTCAGGCATCTTCCTGGATCGCCGCGAGGCGGTCGGCGCGGTCCTGGGCGCGCAGCTCCTCGATGACCGAATCAAGGCCGTCGCCGCGAATGATTTCGTCCAAATTATGCACGGTCAGCCCGATGCGGTGATCGGTGACGCGGCTTTGCGGGAAATTATAGGTGCGGATGCGCTCGGAGCGGTCGCCCGAGCCGACCATGCCCTTGCGCGCCGCCGCCCGCTCCGCCGTCGCCCGCTCGCGTTCAGCTTCGTAAAGCCGCGCCCGCAGGACTTTCATGGCTTTCGCCTTGTTCTTGTGCTGCGATTTTTCATCCTGCTGAATGACGACCACGCCCGTCGGGATGTGGGTGATGCGCACCGCCGAGTCGGTGGTGTTGACCGACTGGCCGCCGGGGCCCGAAGCGCGAAAAACATCGATCCGAAGATCGGCGTCATTGATCTCAATATCGACTTCTTCCGGTTCGGGCAGAACCGCCACCGTCGCCGCGGAAGTGTGGACGCGCCCTTGGGTCTCGGTTTCCGGCACACGCTGCACCCGGTGGACGCCGGATTCGAATTTCATCTTGGCGTAAACGCTGTCGCCGGAAATGTTCGCCTGGATTTCCTTATACCCGCCCCGCTCCGTTTCCGAAGCCGACAGGATGTCCACTTTCCAGCCCTGAAGCTGCGCATAGCGCTGATACATGCGGAAAAGATCGCCGGCGAAAATCGCCGCCTCATCGCCGCCGGTGCCGGCCCGGACTTCGAGAATGACCGAGGAATTGTCCGCCTTGTCTTTCGGCAGCAGCATGAGCTGCAGGTCATGCTCGACCCCGGGCTCTTTTTCCTTCAGCTCCTGCAGCTCTTCATAGGCCATGTCGGCCATATCCTTGTCGTCGCTCTCGGACAGCTCTTTCAGCTCCGCAATCTGCGTGCGGATCGAGGTCAGCGCGCGCGCTTTTTCGACAACCTCTTTCAGCTCTCCATGTTCTTTCGACAGACGCACGATCTCGTCCGCTTCGCTCGCCGTGGACATGGCGGTTTCGAGCTTTTCGAATTTCGCGATCAACGCGTCGAGTTTTTCCTGGGGGATCATTTTAATTCAATCTGTTTTGGAGCCCGGCTTTCCGCCAATCAGAGTTTATCATTATACCGCAGGACCGGCGCTTGCGTGAGCATGGCGAGAATATTCGCCCAGCCCCCCGCTTCAACGATCCGCTCGTAATGCGCTTCATGAAGCGCCCGGCTTTCCCATTGTTCAATAAGCGTAAAGGTCAACGGGTCATCGGCGTCGCGATAGACGACAGCGTTCATAAACCCTTCCTCGCCGGCCATGTCTTCATTAACGCCCGTCATAATGGGTAGAAAATCACCGAGACGGTCTTCCGACACATGAAAAACGATGATGAGGTGCGCCGCATCCGTCGGCGCGGGCGCAGCCTGAGCTTCATTCCGGCCGCAAGGCGCCGCGGCCAGCGCAATCAGGACCGCAATGGCGAGGGCTGTTGTTTTTTTCATTTTTTGTTTCCTCAAGAAAAAACGCGCGCAAGGGATATTCCTTGCACGCGTTTCAGCAATGTTGCGTCGCTACTCCGCGGCGACGGACTGTTTGGCTTCTTCCGCCTCGATTTCCGCAGCGCGTTTTTCGACGAGTTCGACGAGATGGTCGACCAGCTCTGAATTGTCGATGCGGTGATCCACCTCGCCGCCCAGATAGACCATGCCGTGCTCCTTGCCGGCGCCGCCGCCGGTAAAGCCGATATCGGTCTCGCGCGCCTCGCCCGGCCCGTTGACAACGCAGCCGATCACCGAAAGCGTCATGGGCGTCGTAATATGGGCCAGCCGCTCCTCAAGGATTTCGACCGTTTCGATGACGTTGAAGCCCTGGCGCGCGCAGGACGGGCAGGAAATCACATTGACGCCGCGATGGCGCAGATTGAGCGATTTCAGAATGTCGAACCCGGCCTTCACCTCCTCCACAGGATCGGCCGAAAGCGACACGCGGATCGTGTCGCCAATGCCGGCCCAGAGAAGATTGCCGAGCCCGATGGCCGACTTGATGGAGCCGATGCGAAGCCCGCCGGCTTCAGTGACGCCGAGATGCAAAGGGCAGTCGATGGCTTCGGCGAGCGCGTGATAGGCGGCGACCGTCAGGAAAACGTCGGAAGCCTTCACGGAAATCTTGAATTCGTGAAAGTCATTGTCCTGAAGAATTTTAGCGTGATCGAGCGCGCTTTCGACCATCGCCTCAGGGCACGGCTCTCCGTATTTTTCGAGCAGGTCCTTTTCGAGGGAGCCGCCATTGACGCCGATGCGCATGGAGCAGCCGTGGTCTTTCGCCGCCTGGATTACTTCGCGCACGCGGGTCTCGGCCCCGATATTGCCGGGATTGATGCGCAAGCAGGCCGCGCCCGCTTCGGCCGCTTCGATGCCGCGCTTATAATGGAAATGGATGTCGGCGATGATCGGGATCGGCGAGCCCTTGACGATCTCTTTCAGCGCCTTGGTCGAATCGACGTCCGGACAGGAAACGCGCACCACATCGGCGCCCGCTTCCGCGATCTCGTTGATCTGGCGGATAGTCGCCCCGGCGTCCGAGGTGAGCGTGTTGGTCATGGACTGAACGGCGATGGGCGCGTCGCCGCCAATGGGCACATCGCCCACCATGATCTGGCGGCATTTGCGGCGTTCGATATCGCGCCAGGGACGTACGGACATGGGGGGGCGCCTTTACCTTTAAAAACGGGCCTTTAAACCCGGGGTTCGCACCGCCAAGATTGCGTTCTCATTGGCGAAGTCAAGTCCCCGTCCCGGCCCCGGCTTTCAAAGCCCGGAAAAAGGCGTTTCCGGGGGCGCGGCAAAGCTCACTGAGCGCGCCTGAAGGCTTGAGTGCGGCCGCTTACGGGCGCTCGAAGCGGAAGGTCTCAACCCGGTCATAAGCGGGCTTGGCGGCGCCGTCGACCGTTTTCGGCTCGAACCGCCAGCGGCGCAGCGCATTGAGGGCGGCTGCATCGAAACAGTCATTGGTCGACCCGGTGACGCGCTCGCCGGCGACCCGCCCCGTGGCGGTCACCGTGAAAGCCACCGTGACGGTTTCGCTTGCGCGGGCGGCGGGGGCGCAACTGAACGGATAGACCGGCTCGACGCGCTCGGCGACGCGCGGGTCGACGACGACGCCTGGCGCCGGCTCGGGCGCGGGCGTTTCGATCACCGGCGCGGCCCCCGCCGCCTCTTCGCCAAGCGGCGTCACCTTGGCGGTCAGCGTGATCTGCCAGGCGCACCAGATGATGAAGGCGATGATCGCGATGAACACCGTCAACGACATGTCGCGGCCTTCAGCGTCGGCGGCGTCCTCTGCGGCGCGAAACTTTTCCGCCTCCACCGGCTGCGGCGCCTCATAGCCCGCATCGAATTTGAACTGCTCGACAACCGGACGCGGATCGAGCTCAAGGAACTCCGCATAGGTGCGCACGAAACCGAGCGCATAGGGGCGCGCCGGCAGCGCGGCGCCGTCCACGGCCTCGATCGCGGCGAGATGGTTTTCACGGATATGCGTGCGGCCGGCGGCCTCGCTCAAACTGACGCCGCGGCTTTCGCGGATGGCGGCGAGACGCGCGCCCACATGCTCGAATTCTCCGGCGTCAGCAGCAAGACGCGCCCGCGCATCCGCCATATCGACTATTTCCGCTGACCCATTCGCCGTCGCCACGCTACGCCCTTCCGTTTCACATCCGGCGCTTTGCAGCATACTATAAAGCGGCGCCGGAACGCACCCTGTCGATGAAAGACCGTCTTTTTAAAACAGCAAGCGTTAACCCGCGCTTTATTCAAGGGCGGCGCCCGAATCTTTCAGGAATTGCGCGAAAGCCGGGCGCAGGGTGACCTCGGGCGCGTGGAGATGCGCCTCGAGCCAGTCGCTGACGGCCTTCGCCTCCAGCGACCGCACCAGGCGGCGGAACGGCCCCACAAAGGCCGCCGGCAGCGAGAACTGGCGCACGCCGACGCCGACCAGCGCCGCGGCGGTGATGGGATCGGCCGTCTGCTCGCCGCAATAGGACAAAGGCGTCCCGGTCCGGGACACTTTTTCGACCGTGTTTTTCAAAAAGCTCAAAAAGCCCGGGTTCATGGGGTCATAGCGGCGCTGCACCCGCTCCGAATCGCGGTCCGCCGCGAAATAGAACTGGGCGAGGTCGTTGCCGCCGACCGACAGGAAATCGACTTTCTGCGCGATCAGATCCGCGCGCCAGGCCGAGGCCGGGGTTTCGATCATCGCGCCGATCTTGATGTCCGCCGGCAGCGCCTTGTCGCGGCGCCTGGCGCGGTCGATTTCGCGATCGAGCAAATCCCGGATGTCGTCGATCTCGCCCGGCAAGGTCACGAAGGGAAACATCACCCACAATGTGCGCTCGGCGGCGGCGGAAAGCAGCGCGCGCATTTGCGGGCGGATCATGCCCGGCCGGTCCACCGCCATGCGCACGCCGCGCCAGCCCATGGCCGGATTGATTTCATTGCCGTGATCCATATAGGGCGCGGTCTTGTCGCCGCCGATATCGGCGGTGCGGAACACAACCGGCTTGCCGTCGGCGAGATCGAGCGCCTCGCGGTAAAGCGTTTCCTGGGTGGCGACGCTCGGCAATTGCGACCCGATGAGGAATTGAAGCTCGGTGCGGAACAAGCCGACCCCGGCGGCGCCGGTCTGCTCCAGGAACGGCATGTCGAGCGCCAGCCCCGCATTCATCAAGATCTCCACCGCGACGCCGTCCTTGCTGACGGACGCCAGGGATTTTTCGCTTTCATAGCTCGCTTCGAGCTCCTGATAGCGCGATTTCTTGGTGCGGTAGGAGTCGAGAACATCCGCAGTCGGACGAACATAGATTTCGCCGGCGTCGCCGTCGACAATCGTCTGGTCGCCGTCTTCGGTCAGCTCCATGGCCTCGGGCGCGCCGGTGACCATGGGAATTTTCAGCGCGCGCGCGACAATGGCGACATGCGAGGTCGCGGACACTTCACCGAGAACGAGGCCTTTGAGGCGCTTGCGGTCATATTCGAGGAGCTCCGCCGGCCCCATGGTGCGCGCGATCAAGATCGTCTCGTCGTAAAGCGCGCGCTTGCCGATATTCTTGTCGCCGGCGAGATGGCGCAACAGCCGGTTCGAGAGATCGTCGAGATCGTGCAGGCGCTCGCGCAGATAAGGATCGCGCGACTGCGACAGGCGCGCGCGGTTTTCCGCCTTCACCTGCTCCACCGCCGATTCCGCGGTCAGCCCCGAAAAGACGGCGGCGCGCAGCCGGTCTTTCCAGCCGCGGTCGTAAGCGAACAGGCGGTATGTCTCCAGCACCTCGCGCGAGACGCCGCTGAGCGAGGAATTGTCGGCCAGCATGTCGTCGACCGACTGGCGCAGGTCGGTGAGGCCTTCTTCCAGGCGCGCCGCGTCCCCGGCGGGATCCTTGGCGAACACTTTGTGCTTCGGGGCCGGCGGCTGCAGGAAGACTGCCTTGCCGATGGCGACGCCCGAGACGATGCCGAAGCCTTTCAGCTTCTCCGGCCGGTGGAGCATCGCGCCCACCGCTTCGGTTTCCTCCTGGCTGAGGAGTTCGCCCGAGGCGGCGATTTCGGCGAGCAGCGTCGCCACCGCCTGCACCGCCTCGATTTCTTCATGGGTGTATTCGCGCGGCGCCTTGTTCTGGACGACGAGCACGCCGAGCGTTTTCCCTGAGCGGATGAGCGGCACGCCGAGGAAGGACTGCAAGGGGTCCTCGCCCGTCTCCGGCCGGTAGGAGAAGGCCGGATGTTTCGGCGCGTTCGACGTGACGAGCGGCGTATGGCGCTGGGCGACGGCGCCCACGAGGCCTTCGCCCCATTGCATACGGGTTATGTGCACGGCCTGAGGATTGAGGCCTTCCGTCGAATAAAGCTCGAGCAGATCGTCCGGGCGGCGCAGATAGATCGAACAGACATCCGCGACCACATGGCTGGCGATGACCTTCGTCAGGACGTCAAGACGCTCCTGCGCGCTCGAATCGAGCGCGACAGCGTCGCGCATGCGCTTCAAGAGCACAGTGATGCCCTGTTCGCCGTGACCGCCATGCGGCGGGCGTGTGTTTTCAATGCTCATCGCGGCCTTTTCAGCTTCGCGCGGCCTGGCCGAGGTCGTCCAGACCGTAGGCGTCGTGCAGGGCGCGCACCGCATATTCGGCGGCGTCCGCATTAATCAGCACACTGATTTTAATCTCAGATGTGGAGATATTCTGGATGTTGATGCCTTTTTCCGCAAGGGTCCGGAACATGGTCGCCGCAACGCCCGCATGACTGCGCATGCCGAGGCCGATGACCGAAACCTTCGCCACATTGCGGTCGGATTGCAATGCTTTAAAGCCGATATTCTGCTGCTCGTCGGAAAGCACTTTCATCGCCTGATCGAGATCGCCTTCTTTGGTCGTGAAAGAGATGTTGGCGAAGCCCTGATTGCGCGAGGGGCTCTGCACGATCATGTCGATATTGATGTTCGCCGCAGCGAGCGCGATGAAAATCCCTGCGGCCCTGCCCGGCTCGTCCGGCACCGAGAGAATGGTGACGCTGGCCTCGTTAAAATCGGGCGTGACGGTCGTGACGATGTTTTCTTCCACAATATCATCCTCATCGCAGATGAGCGTGCCGGGACCCGGCGCGTCGGGGGGATCGAAGCTCGAAAGGACGCGCACGGGCACTTTATAGCGCATGGCGAGCTCAACCGAACGGGTCTGCAACACTTTGGCGCCGAGAGACGCCATTTCCAGCATTTCCTCAAAGGAAATTTTTCCAATGCGCCGCGCCTGTTTGGTGAGGCGCGGGTCGGTCGTGTAGACGCCGTCGACATCGGTGTAGATGTCGCAGCGCTCGGCGCCGACAGCGGCGGCGAGGGCGACGGCCGACGTGTCGGAGCCGCCGCGGCCCAGCGTGGCGATGCGCTTGTCGGGGGCGACGCCCTGAAAGCCGGCGCAAACCGCAATCTCGCCATTGTCGATGGCTTCGCCGAGCGCGCCGCCGTCAATGTCGGCGATGCGCGCCTTGCCATGCGCCATGTCGGTGTTCAAGGGGATCTGCCAGCCGAGCCAGGAGCGCGCGCGGTAGCCGAGATTTTGCATGACAAGCGCCAGAAGGCCCGACGTCACCTGTTCGCCGGAGGCGACCACGGCGTCATATTCCACATCCCGGGCGTCAAGCGCCGGCGCCGGCTCCCCCGCCTCCTGACACAGGCTGACAAGGCGGTTGGTTTCGCCGGCCATGGCCGAGACCACCACCGCCACGGAATGCCCCGCATCGACTTCGCGGCGCACAATAGCGGCCACCGCGCGAATGCGGTCGAGATTGGCGACCGACGTGCCGCCGAATTTCATTACGATACGAGCCATGGAATGCTGCGCCTGCGAAGACTTGACCTCTTGCCCCCGCCTGCCGGAGACCTCAAATGGACGCGTATCTCTAGAAAGCGGCGCGGGCCGACGCAAGCAAGGAAATATTGAAAATGGCGCAATCCGAATTAACCAGCGCCGATCCTGCCGCACGATCCCCCTCAGGCAGAACAACAATCGACCCTGACGAGGTCAGAAAGTTCTCGGCGATCGCCGATGAATGGTGGGATCCCTTCGGCAAGTTCAAGCCGCTGCACAAATTCAATCCCATCCGGCTCGCTTATATCCGCGACGGCGCCTGCGCCCATTTCGGCCGCGACCGGCGCGCAACCGCGCCGCTGGAAGGGCTCTCGCTGCTCGACATCGGCTGCGGCGGCGGGCTCGTGGCCGAGCCCATGCGTCGTCTCGGCGCCGCGGTCACCGCCATCGACGCCTCGGAGCGCAACATCAAGACCGCCATGGCCCACGCCGAGCCGTTAGGGCTCGACATCGATTACCGCGCGACGACCGTCGAAAACCTCGTGGAGGAAAACGCCGGCCCCTTCGACATCGTGCTCAATCTCGAAGTCGTCGAACATGTCGCTGATGTGGATGTTTTTCTCGAAACCTCCGCAAACCTGATCAAGCCCGGCGGCATGACGGTGATGGCGACCATCAACCGGACCTTGAAGGCGCTGGCGCTCGCCAAGATCGGCGCGGAATATGTTTTGCGCTGGCTGCCCGCCGGCACGCACGATCCGCGCAAATTCGTCAAACCCGAAGAAGCGAAATCGGCGCTGACCCGCGCCGGCCTTTCCGTAACGGCCGAAGCCGGCGTCAGCTACAATCCGCTGATGGACATCTGGCGCATCAGCGACGACACCGACGTCAATTACATGCTGACGGCGCTGAAAGGCTGAGCCTATCCGGCTCCACGCTTGCAGCATCCTTCCGACGCGCCTCGTCCTTCGAGACGCAAAAATCCTTCATCCTGAGGAGCGGCGAAGCCGCGTCTCGAAGGGCGAAGGATTTTTGCTCCTCAGGATGAAGCGCTAGCGGATCGCGAACAAGAAGCGCCTAATCTTCCATTTTCTTCGTATAAAGACCGTCGAAAACGGTCTTCCAGCTTTCGCCGTCATCCTCCGACTGCTCCCAGAGCTGGCGCACGGCGCCGTCGTCATTCGCCGTCCAGGTGATGCGGTTGATTTTATCGCCGTCGACAAGACCTTCATCCGACATCACCATGGCGCCGGTCTCGTCGAGCCCGCCGGCGAGATAGAGCGGCGCGCCCTGGTTCGACATCCATGTCTGGCGCCACTCGCCGGCGGTCTTGTCATAAAAATTGAGGCTCATGCCGGAATAGCCGCCCGCTTCATATTCTTCGAGCACGACGCAGCCGCCATGTTGCGCAGAGATGCGGTTGACGGCGACCGGCTTGTCCTGGCCCGCCGGGGTGACGTCCCATTCGCCGAGCCAGAAATCGAACTGGCGATATTCCTCCGTGGAACACGGAGTGGGTTTTGGGGCGGGTTCGGGCGCGGTTTGGTCCTGCGCGGCGGCGCTGGCGGAAACGGCGATGACCATGACGGACGCAAAAGCGGCGCAGGCTGTTTTCATGGGGAGCTCCCTTTTAAAACCTCGCCTCTTTCATACCACCTGGCGGACGGTTATCAGGCCGCGCCGCGAAAATACGCAATTCCGGCCACTCCCCTATTGCGAAAGCCGGTTTTAACGGCCGGCGGCCGATATGATCGGGGCGAGCGAAGCCCAATGCTCGTCGATCGCCGCCTTCGCCGCCCGGTAGCCGTCCGTGACGGCGATCTCGTATCTTTTCCAGTCCCGCAGTTCGACGCCCGGCACCGGCGGCGTGATCATAATGTCGGCCGGGCGCGGCATTTCCAGATGCTCGCGCCGGGCCGTCGCCGAGCGCATGAGAAGAGAGACGATGGGCGGCGCGTCGGAAAAGCCGTTGCTGGCAATCCAGGAGAAGAAGCCCGGCGGATCGCGGAACGCCTCGATATCGATGACGCCTTCGCGGGCGACGTCGACGCCGATGGTGAGGCCGCGATGCAAGGTGGTCATGATGTCCGTCGGGAAGTTATTGACCACGGCGCCGTCGACGAGGAGCGCATGATCGTCGATCACCGGCGGCAGAATGCCCGGCAGGGCGATCGATGCGCGCAGCGCCGTGCGCAGCCGACCGCGATTGTGCACGCGCACCGCGCCATTGACGATGTCGGACGACACGCAAAAGAACGGCACGGACAAATTCTCGATCAGCGTGTCGTCGAAATTGCGCTTGAGCCGCTCCTCGACGCGCCCGCCCCGGGTCAGCGCCACCACCGGCAGCACATGATCGCCGAGGGGATTTGACGCGACGAACGCGTCGCGGATGCGGGTCTCCATATCCTCCTGGGACCAGCCCATGGCGACGCAGGCCGCCACCACCGCCCCCATGGAGGCGCCGCAGATGAAATCGATGGGCACGCCGGCCTCGCGCATCGCCTTCACGGCGCCGATATGCGCATAGGCGCGCGCGCCGCCGCCGGAAAGCACAAGCCCCACCGACTTGCCGGAAATGATCCGCGCCAGCCGGTCGACGCAGGCGCTGTCGCGAATATTGACGACGCGCACGGCGCCGACCGCCTCCATCCATTCCGCCGTCCTGCCGCTATGGGCGCCCTCATGGAGGAGGACGAGATCCACAAGGCGAAACTTGCGCGCCCGGGCGCCGGCGTCGGAGGTGAGCGGAAAGGGCTTCGACGGCCGGCTGTCGCGCCGCGCCAGGACGAGAAACCGGTCCGCATGGCGCAAGACGAAACGATACCAAGGGCTTTGATCGACCCGCGCCGCCAGCAACACCACGTCGTGCGCGTTTTCGGTAAGATCGAATTCGCTGGTTTCGGGCGGCTCGCTATTACAGCCAAGCCAGGTGGCGTTGACCTTATAAGCGGCGACGCGATGCGCCAGCTCTTTCACCCGCGCATCCACATCGATCGACGGCGAGGTTGCGATGACGGCGAAAATCCGCGGCGCCGATTGCTGGAAACTCGTCTGCGGACGGCGGGCCCGGGTCAGGACGATGCGCGCCAGCGCCGCGGCGAAATCGCCATGCTCGCGGATGAGATGATCGACGCTGTCGCGCGGAATGGACAAGAGCTCGGTGTCGCGCAGGGCGTAAACGCTCGCCGAATGCGGCTCGCCGGAGAGAATCGACATTTCGCCCACCGGTTCGCCGGCGCGGATATAGCCGACGACCTCGTCATCGGCGCCCTCCGGGCTTTCGCGCACGACGATCAGCCGGCCTGTGAGATTGATGTGAAGCGCGTCGGAAGGAGCGCCTTGCGAGAACACTTCCCAGCCGCCCGCCAGCGACTGCCAGGTGCTCGCATCGGCGATAGCGTCCAGCGTTTCCGCGCCAAGACCGGCGAAGAAGGGAAGATTGCGAAGGCGTGCGCGGACGGCGTCCATCATGCGCGCAATCACTAGCCGGATTTGAAACGCCGCGCCAGCGGACGCGAAGACGCGTCCGGAGCGCCGGGTGAAAAAGTGGGAACCGGTTTTTCGCAAAACCGGCGCGACCACTAAAAATTAGAACCGCCAGGCGCGATTCAGTTCAGTTTCTTCTGGGGTTCAGGCGTCTTGGGCTCGCCGGCGGCGTCAGTCTTCGCCGGCGCGCCGGGCATCGGAGAGACCTCGACGCCCTCCTCGACCAATTCCTTGACCTCCTTGCCGGAGGCTTCCCCGTAAATGCCGCGCTCTTCGGCCTCGCCGTAATGAATTTTGCGGGCTTCCTCGGGGAATTTCTCGCCCACATAATCGAAATTCTTTTCGACATAGTCGCGGGCGCGGGCGACGGCGCGGGCCATATCCTGCTGGATGGCGGCGAGCCGCTCTTTGCGGTCGCCCTGAGAGGCGGCGCCTTTACGCCCAATCGCCGGCGCCATCACGGCCTTGCGCACCGCGCCCGAGCCGCAGCTCGGGCAGTCGAGCAGGCCTTTTTCGGCCTGAACATCGAAATCGGCGCTGTCACGGAACCAGCCTTCGAATTCGTGGTCCGCGTCGCAAATCAGTCGGTATTTAATCATGTGCTTAGAATGGAGAGTTCAAAGGATTGTTCAAGTCCCAAATTGGGGATGCGCTGGCGCGCCTTATGGGCTTTCGCAGGGTCGATCTCCGCCAAAACGACGCCGGGTTCGTCGCCGTCGGCCTCCGCCAAGATCTCGCCCCAGGGGCCGATGATCAGGGAATGGCCATAGGTCTCGCGGCCGTCTTCATGGGTTCCCCCTTGCGCCGGCGCGACGACAAAGGCCCCGTTCTCGATCGCTCTTGCGCCGAGCAATGTCTTCCAGTGAGCCATGCCGGTCTGGCGGGTGAAGGCGGCGGGCACGCACAGGACCTCCGCCCCGTTCCGGGAGAGTTCGCGATAGAGATGCGGGAAACGCACGTCATAGCAGATCGTGAGACCGACTTGCGCGAGCGGGGTTCTGGCCAGCACCGCCTTGTCGCCGGGCCGGTAGACCTTCGATTCCTTCCAGCTTTCGCCATTCGGGAGATCTACGTCGAACATATGAATTTTGTCATAGCGCGCCGCGACCGAGCCGTCGGGCGCAAACAGAAAACTGCGATTGGCGGCGCGCCGGTCTTCGATCTTCACCGCCATGGAGCCGATGAGAAGCCAGACGCCGTGTTGCTTCGCCGCGTCGGAAAAGGCGGCGATCTCCGTCAGGTCTTTTTCTTCCGGCAGGTTTTCGAAAAGCCGGCTCGCCTTGCGGTCGACCACATTGGTCATTTCAGGCGTCGCGATGAAGCCCGCGCCCTTCTGCGCCGCGTCGGCGATCAGCGCGCAGGCGTCTTCGACATTGCGCGCGCGGTCGAGACCGGAGCGCATCTGAACGCAGGCCGCCGTAAAGGAACTTGGCTCAGCCATTCAACATCGGGTCCAGCTTGCCGTCGCGCTCGAGGGCGGCGAGATCGTCATAGCCGCCCACATGGGTCTCGCCGATGAAAATCTGCGGATAGGTGGTCTTGCCGTTCGATTTGGCGAGCATCTCCTCGCGCTTTTCCTTGTCATAGGCCGCGGAAATCTCGGTCGCCTTGACGCCTTTTTTCTGAAGCAGCATCAGCGCCCGCACGCAGAAAGGGCACATGGGTTTCGTATAAACGACGACGTCTTTCATTCTTCCCGGCCTCCGGCAATTCAAGAAGGGCTTTATATGGCCCCGATCCCGCCTTTCACAACCCGCGCCAGAACGAGGGCGTCCACCCGCGCGGCCCCGGCCCGTTTCAGCGCCCGCGCCGCCGCCGACAAGGTGGCGCCGGTGGTCAGGACGTCGTCAATCAGCACCACATGCGCGCCCCTGAACAGCGCGCGCGCTTTGTCGTCGCGCAAGGCGAAGGCGCCCGCCACATTGCGCCGGCGCGCATCGGCCGAAAAATCCTTTTGCGGCGGGGTCGCGCGGCGGCGCACGAGGCCGTCGACCGACAGCCGCGCGCCGGATTGAACGGCGACAGCCCGGGCCAGCAAGGCGGACTGGTTGAAGCGCCGCGCCAGCAGCCGGCGCGGATGCAGCGGCGCTGGCGTCAGGATTGGCGATCCATCGAGAATCTCGCCCGCAGCGCGCGCCATCCAGCCGCCGAACATCTCCGCAAGCTCGGTCCGGTCGCCATGCTTGAAGCCGACGACCAGCCTGTGGCTGGCGTCGTCATAGACGAGGGCGGCGCGGGCGCGGTCGAAATCCGGCGGCGCGGCGATGCAGGACGGGCACTCGACCTCCGCGCCATACTCCGCCGAAAACGGAACGCCGCAGCGCCGGCAGGCGGGATCGTCGATAAAGTGAACGGCGCTCCAGGCCGCCGCGCCGAGCGCCCGGGCCGAGCCGACCTCCTCGCGCGTCAACGGGCAATGCGGCGGCATGGCGAGATCGAGCGCGGCTTTCGCCATCCCGGCGATGCCATCCTCGATCCGGCGGAAGATTTGCGGTTTCACGTCGGATAGACTACCGCCGCGACCGGAAAAGGACCAGACAAGGGGCGGCGTCTCAGTTTGCCTTCATCCTGAGGGGCCTCGTCCCTTCGTCCTTCGAGACGCGCGCTCTTCAAGCGCGCCCTCAGGATGAAGGGACGAGGCCGTCTCGAAGGGCGAAGGCAAATTGAGACGCCTTCAGACAGGACCGCCATGTCATCGCCGCCGCAGATCTTCGACAAGACGCTTTACGCCCGCCGGCGCGCGCGGGCCGCAAAGACCGTGGGCGACGCCGGCTTTCTTCACCGCCGCGCCATGGAAGACATTGTCGAACGCCTCGAGATCGTGAAGCGGCGGTTCGACCTTGCCGCCTTTGATGGGGCGGGCGATCTGACGTCCATGCTGACGCCGGCTTGCGACGTCGAAGACGTCATTTCCATGGATCTGGCGCCGGCGCGCCTGCCGCAAACCGGATTGCGTCTCGCCGCCGACGCCGAAGCGCTTCCCTTCGCCCCGCACAGCCTCAATCTTTTTGTCAGCCTGCTGACGCTGCATACGGCGAACGATCTTGTCGGCGCGCTGGCGCAGGCCCGCATGGCGCTGAAGCCCGACGGGCTTTTCATCGCCGCTGTCTTTGGCGAGGAAACGCTCGGCGCCCTGCGCCGCGCCTTTTACGCCGCGGAAGCCGAGATCACCGGCGGCGTTTCCGCGCGCGTCGCGCCTTTCGCCGCCATCCAGGATTGCGGCCAGGCGCTCGCCCGCGCCGGCTTCGCGCTGCCGGTCGTCGATGTGGACAAGGTTGCGGTTTCTTATGACGACCCCCTGAAGCTTCTGCGCGATCTGCGCGGCATGGGGGAGACAAACACGCTTATGAACCGGCCGGGGCCTTTGCGCCGCGATGTTCTCATGCGGGCGATGGCTTTATTCGCGGAAGCGGGCGGAACGGAAAAATTCGAAATCGTCTATCTCACCGGCTGGACGCCGCATGAAAGCCAGCAAAAGCCGTTAAAGCCCGGCTCTGCGAAAATGTCATTGAAAGATGCAATCAAAGGCGCGTCGTGAGATTCGCCCCCAGGCGATGCGCCCGGCCCGGCTTCAGTTAATTTCGTCCTGCAGCGTCTGGTCGATTTCATTGTACATGCCGCTGGTGGTGTTCGTGTAACCGCGTATCGCGGCGACGACCGCCAGGAAGATGAGCGCGATAATCAGGGTGTACTCAATCGCGGTGGCGCCGCTCTCATTGCGGCGGAAATCGCTGATCCGCGCAGCCAGGCTGCGCCGCATCGGTGTGTTCTCAGCCTGTGCGCCCATCACAACAAGTCCCTCAACTGCGCCGCCAACGGCCGGTCCGCAGGCGGCATCTCCATCGCCGTCAGCGCTTCGCGCCGCACCCACCGAAGCTCCTGCCCCTCAAGCGGCCGCGGCGCGCCCTTCCATTTCCGGCAGACAAATAGGGGCATCAAAAGATGAAAGTCCCCTAAAGCCTCGGACGCAAAGGCCGCCGGCGCCAGACAGGACGCCTCCGTATCTATGGCGAGCTCTTCCCTCAACTCACGCACCAGCGCCGCTTCGGGCGTCTCGCCTTCTGCGAGTTTGCCGCCTGGAAACTCCCACAAGCCAGCGTGGTCTTTTCCGTCGGGCCGGCGCGCCATCAGGACTTTTCCGTCTCTGTCGATGAGCGCGCAAGCCGCCACAAGCAACAGCTTCGCCATATTCTCGCCTTAATTCCTAAAGGAGGTTTTTTAACAGCTTCATGCCGAAATCGGTAAAATTGTATTCAGTTCGCTCGCAAGGACAGGGTTAATTTCCGTTTACTGAAGAGCATCCTGGGATTCGCCGTCCTCTTCGACGCCGCCGCCCGGCAGCGTGAAGTCCGGATCGGCGAGATCGGGATCGGAAAGATCCGGCGGCGCGGCTTGCGGCGCCGGCTCCTCCTCTTCGGGGCGGAAATAGACGACCTGGCTTTCTTCTTCGAGCGTCTGAAGCGACGTCTCAATCGTCCGCATACGCAGGAATTTCTCGATCGGCCCGCGCACCTGGTCGAAAGGCACGGCGCTGGTCGGGCGCCGGTCGAGCACTTCCACGACGTGCCAGCCGAATTCCGTCTTGAACGGCGGCGCGATGTCTCCCGGTTCGGCGGCGAAAACGGCGCGCGAAAAGACCGGGGTCATCATGCTTCTCGTGAACCAGCCGATTTCCCCTCCCAAAGGCGCCGTCGCCCGGTCGAGGGAGCGCGTGCGGGCGAGGTCGGCGAAATCGGCGCCGTCCTTCAAAAGGGCGACGATCTCTTCCGCCTCCTCGCCGGTCGCCACAAGGATGTGGCGGGCCCGCACCTCGTCGCCGAGCCGGGTGACGTCGGATTGCGCCTTATAAAGACGCTCCACGGTGTCCGGCGTGACGGCGTCCTCGATCTGCGCGTCCATATAGGCCGACGCGAGCACCCGGTCGCGGGCGGCGTTGACCTTGCGGGCGACGCTGGGGCTGCGCTGCAGGCCGGTGTCGAGCGCCGCCCGGGCGAGAAGGCGCTGCTCCACATAGGACTCGACCAGATTGCGCTCAAAGGCGGTTTTCGGCGTCAGGGTTTCGTCCGGACGCAAGAACCCGCCGGCGCGGGCCGTCGCCTCGATCTCGGAAAGATGCACATAGCGCCCGTCGATCCGGGCGAGGATCGGATCGTCTTCGTCGATGGGCGCGCGGGCCGAGGCGCCGCCGGAGGCGTCAAGAGACGGCGCGGCGCGCAAGACGTCGATGATCCAGAGCCCGGCAATCACCAGAAAAGCGCCGGAGAGCGCGCTGTAGGCACGCCCGGTGCGCGTCGGCAGCCAGACGAGAAGCCCGCGGAAGGCCGCGGCGGCGAGGCGCGCGGCGTAGGACAACCCTTCCAGGGCCCGGCTCGCCATCAGCTTCACCGCCCGCCACAGCGCCGAATCGAGGGCCGCCGCCAGCCGCCAGGTGGTAAGCGCGACCTTGCCCACGGCTCTCAAGACCATGAGGATTGCGCCGGCGATCAGACGGCCGGCGGCCAGCACGGCGCGAACAACGGCGCCGAAAGCCGCCGCCAGCGGCCTGGCGCGTCTTTCGGGCTTCATTTTCTGTCCATCCGGCGTTTCCATCATGTTCCGCCTGCGGCGTCCTTGCGGGCCCGCTTTCGTTGACAGGGCCTGAGGCGCTCCTTATCTCTCCGGCGCCCCCTCCGGGGCTCCGCAATTCCAACCCGGCCGATGAAAGGCGCGCCCCGCGCTGGTCTGACGAGGGCGCCGACGAGCTTTTCATCGCAGCACGAAGGCCCCGCGCTCATGGCGTTACTCGGTATCGCAAAAAAAATCTTCGGCTCATCCAATGACCGCCGCCTCAAGCCTTTATTCCGCCGCGTGGAAGCGATCAATGCGCTGGAAGACGAGATCGCCAAACTCACCGATGATGGCCTGATTGCTCAAACTGAAAAGTTAAAACAGCGCTATAAGGACGGCGAATCTCTCGACCAATTGCTCGAAGAGGCCTTTGCGACGGTGCGCGAGGCCGCAAAACGGGCCCTCGGCCAGCGCCATTACGACGTCCAGCTGGTGGGCGGCATGGTTCTTCATGACGGCAATATCGCCGAAATGAAGACCGGCGAGGGCAAAACCCTGGTCGCCACCCTCGCCGTCTATCTGAACGCCCTGACGGGCCGCGGCGTCCATGTGATCACCGTCAACGACTATCTCGCCAGCCGCGACGCGGAATGGATGGGCCGGGTCTACAGCCAGCTCGGCATGACCACCGGCTGCATCGTTCACGGCCTCAATGACGAGGAGCGGCGCGCCGCCTACGCCTGCGACATCACCTACGGCACGAACAACGAATTCGGCTTCGATTATCTGCGCGACAACATGAAATCCTCGCTCGACCAGATGGTCCAGCGCGGCCATCATTACGCCATTGTCGACGAGGTGGACTCGATCCTCATCGACGAAGCCAGAACGCCGCTGATCATTTCCGGGCCCACCGACGACAAGTCCGATCTTTATATCAAGATCGACAGCCTCATCCCCGAGCTGGACGAAGAAGACTACGAGATCGACGAGAAGCAGCGCTCGATCACGCTCACCGAAGAAGGCAATGAGAAGATCGAGTCTTTGTTGAAAGACGCGGGGCTTCTTCAAGGCGAAAGCCTTTACGACTCGATCAACATCTCCATCGTGCACCACGTCAATCAGGCGCTCAAAGCCCACAAGATTTTCGAGCGCGACAAAGACTACATCGTCCGCAACGACAAGGTGACGATCATCGACGAATTCACCGGCCGGATGATGGAAGGCCGGCGCTGGTCCGACGGGCTGCACCAGGCCTGCGAGGCGAAAGAAAAAGTCACGATCCAGCCGGAAAACCAGACCCTCGCCTCGATCACCTTCCAGAATTATTTCCGCCTTTACGAAAAGCTCGCCGGCATGACCGGCACGGCGCTCACCGAAGAGGCCGAATTCGCCGACATCTACAAGCTCAACGTCTCCGAAATTCCCACCAACCTGCCGATCGCGCGGGAGGATCTGGACGACGAACTCTACATGACGGCGGCGGAGAAATACAAAGCCATCGCGATGCAGATCGCCGATTGCGCCAAGCGCGGCCAGCCGGTGCTCGTGGGCACGGTCTCCATCGAAAAATCCGAATATCTGTCCTCGCTTTTGAACGACAAGAAGTTTTTCAAGGAGCTCGCCAAATCCCTACGCGAGCGCGCGAAGGCGCTGAAAGACAAGGAAGACGAGATCAAGGAGGAGATGGAGGCGCAGGCCGCTTATCTCGACGAGCTCGGTCAAAAAAAGACGCCCATACCGCACAATGTTCTGAACGCGCGTTATCACGAACAGGAAGCGGAAATCGTCGCCGGCGCCGGCGCGCCGGGCGCCGTCACCATCGCCACCAACATGGCCGGTCGCGGCACCGACATTCAGCTCGGCGGCTCCGTCGACATGCAGCTGATGAACGCGCTCGAAGAAGGCGACGACGAAGAGACGATCAAGAAAAAGCGCGCCGAGATCGAAGCCAAAATCGCCGAAGACAAGAAAAAGGCGCTCGAGGCGGGCGGGCTTTTCGTGCTCGCCACCGAGCGCCATGAAAGCCGGCGCATCGACAACCAGCTGCGCGGGCGCTCCGGCCGTCAGGGCGACCCGGGCACGACCAAATTCTTCCTCTCGATCGAAGACGACCTGATGCGCATCTTCGGCGACGGCATGGAGAAAATGCTGAAGCGCTTCGGCATCCAGCCCGACGAATCCATCGAGCATCCCTGGTTCACCAAGGCCGTCGAGACGGCGCAGAAAAAGGTCGAACAGCGCAATTACGACATGCGCAAAAACGTCCTTAAATTCGACGACGTCATCAACGACCAGCGCAAGGCGATCTTCGAACAGCGCATCGAGTTCATGTCCACGGACACGGTCGACGACATCATCGCCGACATGCGCAATCAGCTCGTGGAAGACCTGGTGGCCGCGCATCTTCCCGCCAAATCCTACGCCGAGCAGTGGGACGTGGAGGGGCTGAAAAAAGAACTCATGGAGGTCTTCGGCAAGGACCTGCCGGTCGATGAATGGGCCAAGGAAGAAGGCGTCGCCGATTCGGAAATCATCGAACGGCTGATCGAAGAGACCGACAAGATCGCCGCCGCCCGCGCCGCCGAAATCGGCTCGGACACCATGCGCCGGGTCGAAAAAGCGATCCTCCTCAACGTCCTCGACACCAACTGGCGCGAGCACCTGCAGATGCTCGATCATCTGCGTTCGGTGATCTGGCTGAGGGGCCACGGCCAGCGCGATCCGGTGAACGAGTTCAAGACGGAAGCCTTTGCCCTCTTCGAGAGTCTCCTCGACGGGCTTCGCCGCGACGTCACGCGCATGCTGATGCATGTGCAGGTGAGAGCCCCGGAACAGGCCGCGCCCCAGCGCCCGTCCATTCCCATGACGGAAACCCATGCGAATCCGACAACCGGCGAAAACGAGATGGCGGCGGCGCAGGCCGCGCCGCGCGAGCGCGTCACGGCCGGCGGGGCGGCTCTGCGCAGCCCGGCCGGCGCGCAGCAGGCGCCCGATCCGAACAATCCGGACACATGGGGCCGCGTGCCGCGCAACGCCCCCTGCCCCTGCGGCTCAGGCAAGAAATACAAGCACTGCCACGGCTCGATTTAAGGCTTACTCGGCTTTCCGCTTCATCGCCGCCGCAATGTCGTTCAGCGCTTGCGCGGTCGGCAGATATTTCGGTTCGGCGCGCGCCATGGTTTTCTGCTCATAGGCGTAGCCGAAGGAGAGCACTTTCGCGTCCTCGTTCTTCGCGCCCATGAAAGAAACGCCGATGGGAAGATCATGCACCGTTCCCATGGGCACGGTAAGATGCGGATAGCCCGCCATCGCGGCGAGATAGCCGGCGCCCGCCCAGTCCGGCCAGACATCGCCGTTCACCGGATCGACCCGCGGCGTCACCGGCCCGGACGGCGAGACGAGAATGTCGACCTGATGCTCCGCCATCAGCGCGTCGAGACCGTCGGGCCCCGCTGCTTTTTGCACGTCGTCGCGCGCGGAAATATAATCCGGATCGTCGAGACCGTTCTTTTCCGCCGCCTCTTCGAAAATGCTCTGATCGAAGAGCGCCAGTTCGATGTCGGCATGGCCTTCATTAAAAGCGATGAGATCGTCGAGGCTGCGCGTCGTCACCGCCGGCGCGGCGTCCGCAAGATAGTCGTTCAGCGTCGCCTTGAATTCGTAAAGCAGCACTTCATAGCCCTTGCCGCGAAAGTTCTCGGTCGCAGGCTCGAATTTGTCGATGTCCACCAGCACGGCGCCGGCCGCCTCCATCGCCTCGAGCGCGGCGCTGAATTTTTCGGAGATGTCGGCGTTCGAGCCTTCGGCGAAACGCAACACGCCGATGCGCGCGCCGTCGAGCGCGTCAAGATCGAGCGCGGCGACGTAATCGGTCTTGGCCTCGCCTGTGGCCATCGCATTGAGCATCATCGCGGCGCCCGTGACGGTCTTGGTCATCGGCCCCGCCGTGTCCTGCGAGAAGGAAATCGGGACGATATAATCCTGCGAGACGAGCCCGACGGTCGGCTTGAAGCCGACAACGCCATTGACGTTGGACGGGCAGATGATCGAGCCGTTGGTCTCCGTGCCGACCGCCCCCGCCGCGAGCGACGCGGCGACGGCGGCGCCCGAGCCCGAACTCGACCCGCAAGGGTTTCGGTCGAGCATATGCGGATTCTTGACCTGTCCGCCGAGCGCCGACCAGCCGCTCATGGAGGCGTTCGAACGGAAATTCGCCCACTGGCTCAGATTGGTCTTGCCGAGAATGATCGCGCCTTGCGCCCTCAACCCCGCGGCGAGCGGCGAGTCGCGGCCCGTGACGTTGTCTTTCAGCGCCAGCGCCCCGGCGGTCGTCGCCATCGGGTCGGCGGTTTCGATATTGTCTTTGAGAAGGACCGGCACGCCGTGGAGCGCGCCCAGCGCCTCGCCGGCCTCCCTTTGCGCATCGGCTGCGCGCGCAGCGTCCAGCGCGTCCGGATTGAGCGCGAGCACGCTCTGCAGTTCCGGTCCGGCCCAGTCCACCGCTTCGATGCGCGCGATATAAGTTTTGGTCGCCTCTTCGGACGTGACGTCGCCCGCCTTGATCGCCGCGGCGAGTTCGGGAAGCGTCAACGCCGCAACGCCTTCGGCCGCATAGGTTCCGCCCGCCGCTCCGGGCGCCGCTTGCGCCGCCGTTTCACGCGCTTCGTCAGGCGCAGGCGCCTCGCTTGGCGCTTTGGAACAGGCGGCGATCGCCAGCGCCGCCGCAACGCAGGTCAAAAACGTCTTCATCGGTAAGCCCCGCTCATTCCCACCAGTAAGGAGCACGCTCGTGGTCGCCCGTAACCTTCTCGTTCAGCGTCGCCGCATCGTAGAGCCGGCCGTTCAGCATCACCTCGCTGATGTCGTCCGTATTGCGGATATTCTCCAGCGGGTTCGAATTGAGGGTCACGAGATCGGCGAGCTTGCCGGCCTCAATGGAGCCGATGTCCTTGTCGAAACCGAGATGCTTCGCCGGCGAAATCGTCGCCGTCTTCAGGACTTCGACCGGGCTCATGCCGCCGCGCGCGAAAGACCACATCTCCCAATGGGCGGCGAGCCCTTCTTCCTGGCCGTGCGCGCCGATCGAGACCAGGACCCCGCGGTCGGCGAGCATTTTCGCCGTCGCCGCGCTCGCCTGGTCGGCGTAGTCTTCCTCCGGCGCCTTTTCCCGGCGCACCGATTTCGCCTGCATGAGCCGCGGCGGCGTATGCTTGGACAACAAGGGATGCAGCCACACATCCGTCGCCTGGCGCCAGTAAGGATCGCCGCCGATCCCGCCGAAGGTCACGACGAGCGTTGGGACATAGGCGGCTTTAGTCGCGCTGAAAAAGCTCAACACGTCTTCATAGAGCATGGCCTGCGGCAGATTGTGCTCGATAGAGGAGTTGCCGTCGGCGATCAGCGACATGTCCATATGGAAAAGCGAGCCGCCCTCCGGCACGACCTCGATATTTTCATTGATTGCCGCCGCCGTAACCTGCTGGCGCTGCTCGCGGCGCGGCTGGTTGTAGTTCTTCACGGAGTGGGCGCCTTGGCTTTTCAGGCGCCGCACATGGGCGAGCGCGTCGTCATAACTGTCGACGACGGCGTAAACGCCCGGCGCCTTGGCGCCGTAGATCACTTCGCCGGTCGAATAGAGGCGCGGCGCCAGAATTTCGCCCGCGCGCTGATATTCAGATGCGGAGAAAACATGGCTCGCCTGGCTCGACGGATCGTGCGTCGTCGTCACGCCGAGCGCGAGATGCGCCATTGTCGACCAGTTCTGTTCCGGGATGATGTCGTCGACCCCGTAAGGTCCGTGGGCGTGCGCGTCGATGAGGCCCGGAATGATCGTCTTGCCTTGCATGTCGACCGTGAGCGTGCCGGCCGGATAAGTCATCGACGCGGCGGGACCGACCGCCGCAATGCGGTTGTTTTCGACAAGCACGACGCCGTTTTCGATGACGCCGCCCTCGTCGTCCGCCATGGTGACGATCCGCGCGCCCACAAGCGCCACCGTTCCCGTCGGCTTGTCCGCCTTGAACGTCATGGAAAGATCGGCGCCCTCTGACGGCGGCTCATAGCTTTTAGTCTCGTCGTCTTCGTCTTGCGGCGCAGTCGGCGTCATCTCCGCAAGGCTTGCGGAATAAAGCGTGGCCCCAAGACTCCAGTTCAAGGCGCCCCGCGACCAGTTGATATAGCTCGCCCCGTCGCCGCTCGCTTTCGTCACCGGCAGGGCCGACGCCTTGCGCCCGGCGCCTGTTTTCTGCGGGCCCGGCGTCAGCGGCATCACGAAGGCGCTGTAATTGTCCATGAAGGCGACGCTCTTACCGTCATGAGAGACCTGATATTCGGTGACGAGATCGCCGGACGCATGAACGCGTTCTTCATTGCCGGACAGATTGAGACTGACGAACTGGCCCGCATCGCCGTCCGTGCGCGTTACGAAAATACGGGTCTCGTCGGCGCCGAAATGCGGGTGAGAGCCGTTGTCCGTGACGCGAGTCATGGCGCCGCCGCGCGCGAGGATCACGTAAACGCCCGGCTCTTCGGACCAGTCGTCATCGGTGAGATACCCGCCCTCGCCTTTCTCAAAGACGATCATGTCGCCGTCCGGCGAGAAGCGCGGACGGCGGTAATGGCCGGGCTCGTCGGTGACGGCGCGGCCCGATCCGCCGCGCGCGCCGACCGTGCGGATGGTTCCGAGCCCTTCATCGGTCCAGCTCACATAGGCGATGCGCCGGCCGTCATAAGACCATGACGGGAAGAATTCGTACCCGTCGCGGCCGTTGGTCAGGCGGCGCGGCGTCCCGTCAGGCAGGGTCTTCACATAAAGCTTGCCGACCGATTCAAAAACCGCGCGCGACCCGTCCGGCGAGACGGCGGCGAAACGCGGCATCGAGGTTTTGAAACTGTCGGGCGCGACCGCGACTTGCGGGCGCGGCGGATCGACCACCGCGCGCGTGTCCTTGACATGGAACGGAATGACCGACGCGGCGCCCGTCTCCACATTGAGGCGGCGGATCTTGCCGCCCGCCCAGAAGACGACGGATTTCCCGTCCGGCGTCCAGTCCATATTCGGATAGACGCCCTGCACCGCCCAGGCTTCCTGCATGTCCTGGTCGAGATCGTCATAGATCTTGCGCTCTTCGCCGGAATGCATGTCTTTCAGATAAAGCTTCGACTTGGCGCGCTCGCGGCGCACGAACGCCATATAGCGCCCGTCCGGCGACGGCGCCGGGCGCACCGAGCCGCCATAGCCGGAGACAGCGGTTTCGATCTCGCCGGTCGCCATTTCGTACCGCTTGATGTCGAAGAGATCGGTGTTGGAGTCCTGCGCATATTCGAAGATCGGACCCGGCGTGATGTTCTGTGAGTAATAGACATATTTTCCGTCTGCGGAGAAAATCGGTTCGCCGAGCTCTTTCTGGTGCGCCTCGCTTGGACGCTCCACAAGCGGCACGCCGGCGCCGCCGGAGACGTGATAGAGCCAGATCTCGCCGGTTCCGAGCGAGCGCTGGGTGGTGAAATGCTTGCGCGCGGCGATATAGCGCCCGTCCGCCGACCACGCAGGATTGTTCAACAGGCGGAAATCCTCTTTCGTCACCTGCCGTTTGTCGGACCCGTCGGCGTTCATGATCCAGATATTGTCGCCGCCCCCGCGGTCGGAGGTGAAAGCGATTTTGTCGCCGTCCGGGGAAAAGCGCGGCTGTATTTCCCAGGCCATGCCGCTGGCGATGGGGCGCGCTTCGCCGCCCGCCATGGGGATCACATAGATGTCGCCGAGAAGATCGAAAGCGACGGTCCGTCCGTCCGGGCTGACGTCGAGGCTCATCCAGGTGCCTTCCTCGACATCGATGGCGACGTCCCGCGTTTCCAGCGGCGGCGCAGACACGTCCCATTTTTCGTCTTTCTTCTCATCCTGCGCTGCGAGAACGCCCGGCGCGAACGCCAGAACGGCGAATAGCCCAATCGTCTTTTTCATGGATATGACCCCGGTGATTCCGTGTTGGGGTCAGCCTAGGGCGTCGAGCGAAGGCGTTACAAGCCTCGCAGGCGCAAAGCCTAGGACCTGCGGCGTTAAAGCCTCACTTTTCGCCGAGAATTTCACTGACCCATTGCGGCACGATTTCGCCGGCGGGCCCATAGCGCGCATCGGTGAAAAAATGCGCGTTCTCCGACGGTTCGAGATTAAGCTCCATCGCCGGCACGCCGAGCGCCCGCGCCTCCGCCACAAAACCTGCGGCGGGATAGACCGACCCGGAGGTGCCGATGGAAACGAAAAGGTCGGCGGTCATGATGGCGTCGGCGGCCTCGTCCAGGTGGCGCGGCGTCTCGCCGAACCAGACCACATAAGGACGCATGCCGCCCGCCCGCGAGCAGGCGCCACAGGCCAGCCCCAGGGAAAGATCTGCATCGCCAGCCGCAACGGCGCCGCAATGGGCGCATTCCGATTTCAAGAGCTCGCCATGCATATGAAGAATGTTTTTCGACCCGCCCCGCTCATGCAGGTCGTCCACATTCTGCGTGATCAGCGTCAGCTTGCCGCCGCGCGCGTCGAGCCCGCGCTCGAGCTCGGCGAGCGCCTTATGGGCGGCGTTCGGCTCGACGCCCGGCAGGGCGCGCCGGCGCGCATTATAAAACTCATGCACCAGCGCCGGATTGGCGGCGAAACCTTCAGGCGTCGCCACTTGCCGATAATCGTATTTCGACCAGACGCCGTCCTTGTCGCGAAACGTCGCCACACCCGACTCCGCCGAGACGCCGGAGCCGGTGAGAATGACGATATTGCGCGGCGGCGCCATGGGCTCACGCCTCTTGCTGCGCGTTCATATAATCGAGCTTGCCCACATCGACGCCCATATTGCGCAAATTGAGATAGGCCGCCGTTATATGGAAATAGAGATTGGGCAGGACAAAAGTGAGGAAATAGGCCGAGCGCGCGAAGGTCATTTCCTGCGGTCCCATGGGCACGGTGATGTTCGCATCCGGGTTCCTGTCGACCGCCTGCATGTCGAGATCCTTGATGAAGTCGCGGGCCTTGTCGATGCGCGCCAGGAGAGCGGCGAAATTCTCCTCCTTGTCGTCGAAGGACGGCAGGGGCGCCCCGGCGAGCCGGGCAAGCCCGCGCGCCGGCAGCTCCGTCGCGATCTGCACCTGGCGTTTCATGGGAAACATGTCGGGCGCGAGACGCCAGTCGAGATAAACGCTTTCCTCAACCTTGTTGGCTTCGGCATGCGCGGCGCCTTTTTTGAGCGCGCGCTCAAGCCCGCCGAACATCTGGCCGAGGGCGGTTTCCGCAATTTGCGAGATGGGGAAAGTCATGATGAGGCTCCTTCGGAAATCAGGGCGCTATTGACGGCTGAAGTTTTACGCCTTTCAACGTCCTCCCGAAAGCCGCGCCGTCAGATCAAATTCCGGCGACGGCGTTTTAAAGGAGCATCATGGCCGCAAAGGTTCTTTTCGTTTGCCTCGGCAATATTTGCCGCTCCCCGGCGGCGGAAGGCGTCTTGCGCGCCAGGGCGAAAGAACGCGGGCTCGAGCTTGCGATCGAATCCGCCGGCACCGGCGGCTGGCATGCGGGCGATCCGCCGGACGGGCGGATGATCAAGGCGGCGGCGCGGCGGGGCGTCGACATTTCCTATCAGCGCGCGCGTCAGGTCGATCTCTCGGACTTCTACCAGTTCGATTATATCCTCGCTATGGATCTGTCGAACCACACGGACCTTCTTGAGCTCGCGCCGCCGAACCGGACCTGCGACATCCGCCTGTTTCTCGATTTCGCCGATTGCGCCGAACGCGAAACGCCGGATCCTTATTATGGCGGGGGCGACGGTTTCGAGCGCGTCCTGAACCTGATCGAACTCGGCGCGGAAGGTTTCCTCGATCACCTCGAAGACGAAAGCGCGTAGCTCGCCTCGATGGCGTAATGGGCGCCGTTGCGGCCGAGCTCCGACGAATAAAGATGAAACGCCTCCACCGGAAACGGCCCGCACGAAAATAGCCCGTGCTGCGCGGCGTATTTCTCCGCGATGTCCCGGCTGACATTTTTCAGATAGGCAAGCGTCACATGTGGCGTGAACTTGCGCTTGTCGAGATTGAAGCCGGCGCGGCGCAGCGCGGTTTCGACTTTCGCCTGCAGATGATTAAGTTCCGGCGAGGCGGCGACGCCCGCCCATAAGGCGTGCGGTTTCCTGTCGCCGAAAACGCCGACGCCGGAAAGGCGCATGTCGAAGGCGGGCGCCTCGACTTTTTCAAGCGCGTCGAGGGCGGCGGAAAATCCGTGCCGGTCGGCCTCGCCGATAAAAGCCAGCGTTAAGTGAAAATTCTCAGCTTTCACCCAGCGCGCGCCGTCGACGCCCGATTGCAGGAGCGTGAGCGCGTCAGCGACGATTTCAGGGATTTCAAGGGCGACGAATAAACGGTGCATGGAAAATCACGGCGGATATATTATCTGACCGCCTTAGACATCTTCGCCGCCCGCAGCAAGAAAGGGGCCCGATGGCCGAAAAAAAACTCCTTTGCCTGGGCTATGGCTATACGGCGCGCTTTTTCGCCGACCGCCTGAAACGCCGCGGCTGGCGCATCGCCGGAACCACGCGCGCGCCGGAAAAGGCGGCGGCGCTTGCCGCCGAGGGCGTCGAAGCGCTCATCTGGGACGGCGGCGATATCGATCCGTCATGGCTCGACGGGGCGCAGGCGATCCTGATTTCAACCCCGCCCGGCGATGAGGGCTGCCCGGCTTTCGCCGCGGCGGCGGCCGCCATCGCCGCGCGCGCCGGACAATGCCAATGGATCGGCTATCTCTCCACAAATGGCGTTTACGGTGACCATGACGGCGCCTGGGTGAATGAAGAAAGCGAATTGCGCGCGACCTCCCCGCGCGCCCAGCGCCGCATCAAGGCGGAAAACCAGTGGCGCGATTTTGCGCGTGAAAACGACCTGCCGCTCATAGTCTTTCGACTGCCCGGCATTTACGGGCCGGGACGCTCCGCCATCGACACGGTGCGCGCCGGAAAAGCCAAACGCATTTATAAGGAAAGCCAGGTTTTCTCGCGCATGCATGTCGCCGACATCGCCAAGACTCTGGAGGCGAGCATGGCGCGCCCGCGCCTTCACGATGTTTATAATCTCGCCGATGACGAACCGGCGCCGCCGCAGGACGTGATCGAATATGCCTGCGCGCTGCTCGGCGTCGCGCCGCCGCCGCTGACGCCCATCGACGAAGCCGATCTTTCCGATATGGCGAAAAGTTTTTATGCGGACAATAAGCGGGTCTCCAACCGACGCGTCAAGGAGGCGCTGGAGGTCAGGCTCGCTTTTCCGACCTATCGCGAAGGCCTCGACGCGATCGCTCGATCCCTGTCTTAATACTCGTAAAAGGGGTCTTCTTCCGCCTCTTCGAGCCAGTTGTGGATCGCCGTGATTTCGCAGGTTTTTCCAGTTCCCCCGCCTGAGGAAAAGGTGATCTCGTCGCCTGCCTCGAAACAGCCGTTCTCACCGCCGCTTGCTGTATCAGCGAACATCAACGCCATGGAATTGCACTCGCCCGACAGGTGCAGGAAAGCCTGCCCGCCGTCGTCGGTCGCGACAATGACCATATTGTCTTTGGAGTCGTACGTCTCAGCGGCCAGCGGCGCGGCGATGCATATCCGGTCGAGCGCTTCGCCCATCCGCTGATTGCTCATTTCGTAACTTTCGGCCGGGGGCGGCGTTTCAGCGGACTCGGGTTTCTTTGCGTAAACTGAACTGGCAGCAGCAAGCGCCGCAGCTATTATAACCGTCTTTTTCATAAGGAGCGTCCGGTTTTCTCATCCGTGGCGGCGCATGGGTTCTAACGCACACGGAGAGTCTCGCCTTGATACGCTACATTGGGCCCATATCAAAACGGTCCGTACACATACGCCAGAGCCCCGCTGCAAATATGAGCGGGGCCCGGATTATAATTGGAATTGCTGCGCTGCGGCGCCTATTCGGCGTCTTCCGTTTCCTCAGCCGCGTCCTCATCCCACTTATATATGCGGGAAATCATGCAGCGGCGGGTGAAGCCGGGGCTGTCCTTGACGATGATGACGTCGCCGCGGGTGACGCAGCCGCCGCCCGGCCGGCTGTCGATGCCGATGGCTATGGCTGAGCGAAAGATGCTCTCGCGGCAGCCGCCATTCAGTTCGACCCGGTACCAGTCATTGACGCCGCGCTGCAGCAAAACGACATCGTCCTCGCCCTTGACGCTGCGCCAGCCATTGATGGTGCTGGCGAAACAGATGCGGTCCGCCTCCTCGCCGATGCGCGGGTCCGGGGCTTCGGCTTCATCGCCTTCATGATGCTCGGCGAAAGCGGCGGCGTTCATGACCGCGGCGGCCATGCCGGCTGCAGCGATCAACGGCAAAAACTTTTTCATTGGATTTTCTCCACTTGTCGCGCCCAGCCAGGAACAGGTTAGCACAAGACAAGCGGCTCGGTTTTTTCACAAATGCGCGATCAGCGCGCCGCTCTTGCGAGGGACGATGAGCCCGCGTCAGGACGCCATGTCGTCAGGATAAGAGACGCGGTAGAAGGATTTCAGGAGGGTGAAGACCTCCTCGCCGCGATCATGGCTGTGGATCTCTTCCAGCGAGGCCCGGGTCAATTTGAACGCTCCGCCGGGGATGTCAGCGCCCTCGATCGTCCGGGCGCCCATGGACCAGTCGGGAAAATTCCGCCGCTCGATCGGGGCGCGGTAAAGCTCGATAATCAGCTTGTGGCGCGGATCTTTCAGGATTCGCTCATAAGTCGCCTTGAGCGCTTCTCCGGGCCCTTCCAGCGCCTGAATGAAATTACCTTCCGCAAAGAGAAGCAGGCCGGTGAGGCCGTTTCTGGCGTTGTTCCGGCGCGAAACCGCGAGAATGTCTTTAAGATCGGGCGCGGCCTCGGCCGCCGCGCTGGCGTAGACGAGCGTTTCCATGCCTCGCTCTCCTTTGATCGCCTCTTTCCTTTTATAAAAAGGATTATAAAACAATTGTTTACAATCTCTTTACGAAAATTTTTCCGCGGCAGGGCGAAGTCACATAAAGAAATCCTTATATGCCCTTGGCTTCGCCCGGGGGGCCTGTTATAGCCCGCCCACATATTTTCAGCAGATCAGGGAAACACCTATGACCGCGCCCGCGCACCACGATTATCACGTCAAAGACATTAACCTGGCCGATTACGGCCGCCGCGAGATTGAGATCGCCGAGACCGAAATGCCCGGCCTGATGGCGACCCGCGAGGAATATGGAGCCTCAAAGCCGCTGAAAGGCGCGCGCATCGCAGGCTCCCTGCACATGACCATCCAGACCGCGGTTCTCATCGAGACCCTGCAAGAGCTCGGCGCCGAGGTTCGCTGGTGCTCGTGCAACATCTATTCGACCCAGGACCACGCCGCCGCGGCGATCGCCGCCACCGGCACCCCGGTCTTCGCTTTCAAGGGCGAAACGCTGGAGGAATACTGGGACCTCGCCGACAAGATCTTCGAATGGCCGAACGGCGAGACCGCCAACATGATCCTCGACGACGGCGGCGACGCGACGCTGCTTATCCTCCTCGGCGCCGACGCGGAGAAAGACCCGTCGATCCTCGACAATCCGTCGAACGAAGAGGAAAAGGCGCTCTTCTCCACGATCAAACGCCGCCTCGACAAGCAGCCGAACTGGTACTCCACGGTCAAAGCCAACATCAAAGGCGTTTCGGAAGAAACGACCACCGGCGTTCTGCGTCTTTATCAGCGCCAGAAAAAAGGCCAGCTCCCCTTCCCGGCGATCAACGTCAACGACTCGGTGACCAAGTCGAAATTCGACAACAAATACGGTTGTAAAGAATCGCTCGTCGACGGCATCCGCCGCGGCACCGATGTGATGATGGCCGGCAAGGTCGCGCTCGTCGCCGGTTACGGCGATGTGGGCAAAGGCTCCGCCGCGTCGCTCGCCGGGGCCGGCGCGCGCGTCATGGTCACCGAGATCGACCCGATCTGCGCCCTGCAGGCCGCCATGGACGGCTTTGAAGTCGTCACCATGGAAGAAGGCTGCCCGCGCGCCGACATCGTCATCACCTCGACCGGCAACAAGGACGTCTTGACCGTCGATCACATGCGCATGCTCAAAGACATGGCGATCGTCGGCAATATCGGCCACTTCGACAACGAAATTCAGGTCGAGGGCCTCAAGAACTTCAAATGGGTCAACATCAAAGACCAGGTCGATCTGGTCGAGTTCCCGGACGGCAAGCGCATGCTGCTTCTGTCTCAGGGCCGCCTGTTGAACCTCGGCAACGCCACCGGCCATCCGAGCTTCGTGATGTCCGCGTCCTTCACCAACCAGACGCTGGCCCAGATCGAACTGTGGACCAAAGGCGAGCAGTACAAGAACGAGGTCTATATCCTGCCCAAGCATCTCGACGAAAAAGTCGCGCAGCTTCACCTCGACAAGATCGGCGCCCAGCTCACCACGCTTTCCGAAGAGCAGGCCGACTATATCGGCGTGCCGGTCAAGGGCCCGTACAAGTCCGACCACTACCGCTACTAAGCGCTGCTTCTTAAATTCAGCCTTGGAAAGGCCGCCCTTTCGGGCGGCCTTTTTCTTTGCCCGGATTGCCGCCCGCGCGCCATGACTTGCCACAAATGTCGCAGCCTGTTAAGGTGCGACTATTGTAGCACATCCGTCGATGCGAAGCATGATGAAGGGGCGCGCGCATGTTTCGGCGTTTCGGGCCTTGGCGCCTTCCACCGGACGGCCGGAGCCCTTGAGGCGGCGCCTCAAGAGCCTCGGCCATGACATGAAAGGAATGCGCTATGGTCTTGTTTCGATGGGCGCTTGGGCTGCCTTTTGCAGCCCTCGTCACAACCGGGCTGTTCTTCCTGATGGCGCAGCTCATCAAGGAAAAAGGCGGCGACTATCCGCCGCCGAAACCCGCTCTAAAGCTCCAGATCACCCCCGAAAAAAAGCTGTCCGACCCGAATGAAATCAAACCGCCGCGGGAGACGATCCCCGAAAAAATGCCGCCGACCGAGTATCAATTCCCTGAAAGGACGGGGCCTGTGCAAACGCCGACGCCGCGGCCGGGACCGGCGGAAATCGAGCCGCTTCCACCGGGCGGAAAAGCCGTTTCCAGCCCCGTCATCCGCATCCCGCCGCCCTATCCCGAAAACTGCCGCTCCCGCGGCGCCGAAGGGGTGGTGATCGTCGAATTCGACGTCACGCCCGAGGGCAATGTGGTCAATGCGCAGGTCGTCGACAGCGCCAACCGCTGCTTCAACCGCAGCGTCCTGAAGGCCGTCTCTGGATGGAAATATCCGCCGGCGGCGGGCGGCGGCATGCGCTACGGCCTTATGGAGCGGTTCAATTTCCGGCTCGAGGGCTGACCGCCCTTAAGGCCTCGAAACGGGCCGCCGCCTGTTGAAAACTTCATCTTTGCGGCGGCCCGAACGTCCCCTTTTGCCCTAGCGGCGCCAAACGAACACAGTACATATTGTGCGCTTACACGCTGGCGACGCAAAATATCGCGAATCTGGTTAAAGATAGCGATAAGGGGAGAACCCACCGCGTCCGGCCGGCGCGAACAGGGCGCCACAGCATGCATCGTTTTGCGAAATCATTGATGGCGGGGACAATCTTGAGCGGCGCCAGCGCGCTCTTCTCCGCCGCATGGGCGCAGGACGCCCCGAACGAGGCCCAGGGCGAGGCTGCGCAAAGCGCTGCTTCCATGCTCGCCAATATCGACCCGCTGGTGGCCGGCGCGGGCGGCGCGATTGCGCTCGCCGTCGCCGCCGTGATCTGGGCCTTCCGGGTCTCCGCCGCCACCCGCCACCAGGCGCTCCACTGGTCCGACAAGCTCGCCGAACTTGAAGCCCGGCTTGAAAAATCCGACTCGGTGCTCTCGGCCCATCCGGGCCTCGTCCTCGTCTGGGAAGACGACAGCGATTCCTTGAGCGCCGGCTGGGGCGAACCGAAAATTCTCGGCGGGCCCGCGGCGCTCGCCTCGCTCCTTTCTTTCTCCAAGGACGAAGAAGACGCGAAATCCTCGCCGGTCGACCGGCTTTTGAACGCGCTCGGCGCCCTGCCCCTGCAAGATGACGAAGCGGACAAACCCGAAACCCTGCGCGAAAAGGTGAAGAATTTGCGCGCCCATGGCGTCGCCTTTTCCGGCAATGTGGTGACGCCGGACGGCCGCTCCATCGAAGTGGACGGGCGCGTCGCCGGCGGCCAGGTCGCCTTGTGGATCACCGACCCCGCCGTCCGGATGGCCGAAGACGGCGCCGTCATCGGCGCCTTCCGCGAACGCGCCGTCGACCTTCACGGCGCCCACGCGCTGCTCGAACGCGCGCCCGTCCCGTCCTGGCGGCGCGGCGCCGATCTCCAGCTTGTCTGGGTGAACCGCGCCTATGCGGACCTCGTTGAAGCGCCGAGCGTCGCCGACGTCCTGAAGCAGCAGATCGAGCTCGACAATACGATCAGGAAAATCGCCTCCACCGCCGCAACGGAACGCAAAGCCAATGAAGGGCGCGCGGTGATCAATTCGCGCGGCGAGCGGCGCGTCTACCGCATTATCGAAACCCCGCTGCACGGCTCGGGAGACGCGGCCATGGGCGGGGTCGCCATCGACGTCACCGAACTCGACAAGGCGAAGTCGGATCTGAAACAACAGATCGAGGCGAACCAGCGCACCCTCGACCAGATCCAGACCGCCGTGGCGATCTTCGGGGCGAGCCAGAACCTCATCTATCACAACCGCGCTTTTCAGGAGCTCTGGTCGCTCGACGACGCCGAGCTTTCAGGCCGCGTCTATCACGGCGAAGTGCTTGACCAGCTCAGGATGAAGGGCAAGCTGCCCGAACCTTCCGATTATGACGCGTGGAAGGAAAAGCAGCTTGCGCTTTATACGGACGGTCTGTCCGAACCGGGCGCGGAGCGTCTCGGCGGCGCGCCGGACGAAATCTGGCATCTGCCGGACGGGCGCACGCTCAGGGTTGCGCGCCTTCGCCATCCGCTTGGCGGGGTGATGCTCGCCTTTGAGGACATCACCGAAAAGATCGCCCTCGAAACGCAATTCAACACCCAGATCAGCGTCCAGAAGGCGACGCTCAACAATCTCGCCGAAGGCGTCGCCGTGTTCGCCGCCGACGGCTCTTTGAAGCTTTACAACAAGGCGTTCCAGAAACTCTGGCGGCTCGATGCGCGCCATCTCGACGCCAAGCCGCATATCGACTCGATCCTCGACAATCTGAAAAAGCTCGCCCGCGACGCCGACGCCTCTTTCGACGCGCTGCGCCGCTGCATCGTCTCGAAGGCCCATGAAGACCGCCAGACTTACGAGTTCCGCGAAATCCGGCTGGCGGACGGGCGCACGATTGCGATCGGCGCAGAGCCCCTGCCCGACGGCGCGACCCTGGCGCATTTCCTCGACGTCACCGACTCCAAAGAGCGCGAAAAAGAACTGAAAGAGCGCAACGCGATTCTCGAAAACGCCGACCGGCTGAAATCGAAATTCGTCGATCACGTTTCCTATCAATTGAGGACGCCGCTTTCGACCATTATCGGCTTTTCCGAAATGCTCGACGGCCAGATGTTCGGCGTTCTGAACGACCGCCAGAAGGATTACATCGCCTCGATCCTGTCGGCGTCTTATCATCTGCGCGATCTCATTAACGACATCATCGATCTCGGCGCCATCGACGCCGGCCAGCTCGATCTCAATGTCGAGAAGACCGACATCAGAAAACTCCTTGAGAACGCAGCGACCTTCGCGGCCCTCAAAGCCGAGGACACGCAGGTGAGCCTGAAAGTCGATTGTCCGAAAGACATCGGCGACGCGCCGCTCGACGAAAAGCGCATAAAGCAGGTGCTGTTCAACCTCCTCTCCAACGCCTTCGCCTATACGGGCGCGGGCGGGACGGTGACCATCGGCGCGCGCAAAGTCGGCGACGCGGTGAAGCTCTGGGTCGCCGACACAGGGCGCGGCCTGTCCCCGTCCGACCAGGCGCGCGCCTTCGACGCCTTTGAAAGCCGCGGGCCAAGCGCGGGCGCCGGGCTTGGCCTCGCCCTCGTCGAGCGCTTCGTGAAACTGCACCATGGCTGGGTCCGGATGGAGTCCCATGAAGGCGAAGGCGCGACCGTCACCTGCTTCATTCCCGAACCTGCGGACGCCGCCAAGGCCGCCCCGGCCGGCAATGAGGCCAATGGCGCATCAGGGGGCGCATCCGGCGGCGAAGGCGGCGGCGCGCCGGGCCCCAAGTCCGACAAAAAGGACGCGCCGAAGAAAAAACCCGCCAAAAAGGCGCCGGCCCGCAAACGCGCCAAAACCAAGGCGGACAAAAAAGACGGCGCCAAAGAAACGCGGCCTCAAGCCGCCGAGTAAAAAGGCCGCCGAATAACAGGGCGGCGCCCCTTTTCCGCCCCGAATAGTCGGCTACAGTCCATCCCATGTTGTTGAGCTTCCTCGCCGCCGTCATGGCGGCCCAGTCAGCGGGCCAGCCTTCTGTAAGCCAGGCCCCCGCCCCTTCTTCTTCCGCCGCTTCCGCGCAGGAACGATTGGACCCGCGCTATGTGGACTGCGTCGAATTCCTGAAGGCCGATCTCGAGCTCGGCCGCATCGCCGCCCAGCAATGGGTGGACGAAGGCGGCGGCGCCCCGGCGCGCCATTGCCTCGCCATTGCGGATCTCGAAGCCGGCTTTCCCAAACTCGCCGCGCTTCGGCTGGAAGAGATCGCCCAGCGCAAGGACGCCGGCGACGATTATGTGCGCGCCCGGCTTTATTCCCAGGCGGCCGAGGCCTGGCTCGAGGCGGAGGAGACCGGTCACGCCGAAGCCGCGCTTGAAAAAGCGCTGGCCCTTGTCCCGGACAGCGCCGAGCTGCATCTGACCGCCGGGAAGGTCTACGCCGCGCAGGAACGCTGGCAGGACGCCATAGAGGCGATCACCGCAGCCGAAGAAGGCGGGTTCGCCAGCGCCGAAACCTATGTCATTCGCGGGCGGGCGCGCTACGTGCTCGGCGCCTATGAACGCGCCGCGGATGACGTGGTGGCGGCGCTCTCCATCGATCCGGTCAATGTCGACGCCCTCGTCCTCAGGGGCGATCTCGCCCGGAGGGGCATGACCATCGACGTCTATTACGATCCGCCGGAAAAAAAGTAGCCATTGCCTGTCCGTAACCGACTCCCCACGCTTCAAGCGTGGGGTCCATGGCCCCGGACTTCCTGCTGGTCGCCGTTCTGAAAGATGGACGCCACGATTAAATCGTGGCGAATCGCATACGGAAAGGGCGGCGTCTTTCACGCCCATTCCCGCGCTTTTTCACCTCGACGCGCCGGAAAAATCAGCCCAAAGCTCGAAGACGGCTTATCGTTAACCCTTGGTTAAGGAATGAATCATCCGATGGCCGAAAGGCGTTGAAAGGACGGCGCATATGGCAAGCGCATCGCTGCAGGGAAAATCGGTTCACGAGCTGCAGGAGCTCGCCCGCGAAACGCCGATGCAGCCGCGGCGCAAGCGCCGGCCCGGCCTGTCGCGCGCCGCGCGGCTTCATCTCATCGACATTCTCTCGCGCTGGAGCGGGCTCGGCCTCGCCCTTGTCGCCGGCGTTTCGGTCTATATGGCCGTTGTCGCGGGACGCGCCTATCCGGCCCGGGCCGCAACCTGGGCGGCGATGATGCTGGCCGCTTTGTGGATCGCCCGCCGCCTCAGAAGCGAATTCCGGTCCGGGGCGAGCCTTTCCTCCCGGCCTTTCCGCTGGCGCGCGTCTTTCACGGCGAGCCTCAGCGTGCTCGGCGTCATTCTCGCTTCGGCGCCGATTCTCCTCGCGCCGGCCGGGGCGCCGGCGGTGTTCGGCGTTCAAATTCTCGCGCTTTCCGTGACCGCGAGCTTCGCAGCCGCGCTTCTGGCGGCCGCGCATCTGCCGAGCGCAGCCGCATTTGCGGCGCCCGGCGCGATTTTCGCGGTGCTGACCGGGCTTCGCGCAGGCGATTCAGGCCTTCTCATGGCGAGTCTCGCAACTTCCTTGCTTGGATTAACAGGTCTTTATCTGGCGCACCGCTATCTTGAAAAGAGCGCCGCCCGGGCGTATCCGCGCACCACGCTGGTCCGCCGGGAAATCGAGCGCCAGACTGCAGCCGGAAGCGCGAGCGCCGCCTCTTCCTCGGCGCTGCAGGCCTGACGCCTTAAGTTTTTCGCAAGCTTCCCGACGCGCCCGCGCCCGGTCTTTCCGAGACCGGCGCATTTTCGTTGTGTTTCGTTAGACAATTTCAAAGTCTTCGCGTTATGACGCGCCAATAAACAAAGGACCGTAAAGGGAGCGATATGCCTGAGGGCTTCATCACCGACGTCGACAGTCAGATTCTGGACCAGGTCATTGCGCTCGCGCAAAAGAAAAAGGTCGGCGACGTTGACGAAAACGGCGCGCTGGCGCCCGCCTTCAAAAGCTATATCGAACAGCTGGTTCTTTACGCCACCGGCGAAGACCGGAACTGGAACGAGCCGCAATCGCTCCTCAATCGCGCCGCCGCCGCATGGAAGCACGGCGCTGTCCGCAAACCCGGCGAAAGCAATATCTCGCTGCGCCTGGAAGAAGGGAAAACCTGGTCGGACCGGCGCATGGTCCTCGACATCGTCACCGACGACAAACCCTTTCTCGTCGATTCCATTTCCGCCGCCCTCGCCGACGCCGGCAAGCCGGTGAGTTTTTTCTCCAACGCCGTCGTCGCCGTTGCGCGCAACGCCGCCGGCAAGCGCGACGCGGACGGCCAGGGGGCCCTGCGCGAATCCATGATCCATGTGGAGATGGACCCGCCGGTCATCGACAATGAAATCGAAGCCTTGCGCGACGAGATCAAAGCCGTCCTCAGCGACGTCGCTATTGCCGTCGAAGACTGGGAGCCTATGCGCGCGCGCCTCGGCTCGTGCATTGCGCAACTCGAACGCTCGCGCCTTCCCGGCGTCAAAGCCGACGAACAACGCGAGGCCGTTCAATTCCTGAAATGGCTCTGGGACAATCGTTTCGCTTTTCTCGGCGTCCGGCATTTCGACAAGGTGGGCGAAGGCGGAACGCTTCAACTCGAAGTCGATGCGGACAAGGACCTCGGCATTTTAAGAAACCCGGGCCGCAATGTCCTGATGTCGACCTTCCAGCCGGACGGCGATTTGTCGCCGGCGGTCGCCTCTTTTCTGGCGTCGAAAGAGCCCATCCTGATCGCCAAATCGAGCTCGAAATCGCTCACCCACCGGCGCGCCTATATGGATTACGTGGCGGTCAAAAGCTTCGCGCCCGATGGGACGGCGATCGGCGAAGAGCTGTTTGTCGGCCTTTTCACGGCCGAAGCCTATAACCGCCCGGCTTCCGACATTCCGCTGATCCGCGCCAAGCTCGACGCCGTGCTTGAGCGGACGGCTTTCACGCCCGGCGGCCATAATGAAAAAGCGCTGATCAACATCCTTGAATCCTGCCCGCGCGACGAGCTTTTCCAGGTCGACGTCGACACGCTGACTGAAATGGCGCTCGGCATTTTGCGTCTTTACAAGCGCCCGCGCGTGAAACTGTTCCTGCGCCGCGACCGGTTCGACCGGTTCGTCTCCGCCCTGCTCTATGTGCCGCGCGACCGCTTCAATTCCGATATTCGCGAACGCGCCGCCGATCTTCTGGCGGAAAGCTTCGACGGCAAGGTGATGTCCTTTGCGCCGTTCTTCGGCGACGCCGCGCTCGTGCGCGTGCACTTCATCATCGGCATCAAGCCCGGCGCGCCGCAAGGGCCGGGCGTCCAGGAACTGACCCGCCAGATGCGCGAAATCTGCCGCACCTGGACGGACGGCCTGCTCGAGGCCATGCGCGAAGCCCATGACGGCGCGACGCCCGCGGCGCTTTACGCAAAATATGAAAAAGCGTTCGACGCCGGCTATCGCGAACGCACGCCGGCCGAAGAAACCCTCTCCGACATCGCCGCTCTCGAACAACTCGACGCCGATCCCATGGTGGTGCGCGCCTATCGCAAACCTGGCGACGGCGAGAAATCCGTGCGCATCAAAATCTACAAACGCGGCGAGCCGATGTCGTTGTCGAAACTTATTCCGACGATTGAAAATCTGGGGCTCAGCGTCCTGCAGGAGGCGAGTTATCAGGTTTCGCCTTTCGGCGGCGGCAAGGAATCTTTCTGGATCCACGATTTCAACACGGAACAGACAAGCGGTCAGCCGATTACGCTTCCCGACGTCAAGGAAGCTTTTGAGGAAACCATTCTCGCCGTGGTCGAAGGCCGCACGGAAGACGACGGCTTCAACGAGCTGGTGCTCACCGCCGGCGTCAACTGGCGCGAGGCCTGGCTCCTGCGCGCCGCGGCGAAACATCATTTACAATCCGGATTCGCCTATTCGCAGGCCTATATCCAGGAAGCGCTGGCCAACCATCCGGCGATTGCGCGCAAACTCGTCGCTGCTTTCCACGCCCGTTTCAATCCGGAAGGCCCGTCCAACGCCGATGCGCGCATCAAGGACGTCGAAAAAGCCGACAACGCCGTGCGCGAAGCCCTGGACGACGTGGCGAGCCTCGACCAGGACCGCATCATCAGCCGGTTTCTCAACCTTTTCTGCGCCATCACCCGCACCAATTACTATCAACGGGAAAAAGACGGTTCGGTCAAAACCTATATCTCCTTCAAGATCGACAGCTCGAAACTTGCGGAGCTTCCCGAACCCAAGCCTTATCGCGAGATTTTCGTCTCCGGCCCGCGCGTCGACGGCGTGCACTTGCGCTTCGGGCCGGTGGCGCGCGGCGGGCTTCGCTGGTCCGACCGGCGCGAAGATTTCCGCACGGAAGTTCTCGGCCTCGTCAAGGCGCAGCGCGTGAAGAATGCGGTGATCGTGCCCACGGGCTCGAAGGGCGGCTTTTATCCGAAACAGCTTCCGGCGTCGGGCGACCGCACCGCCGTTTATGAAGAAGGCCGCGAAGCCTACAAGATTTTCATTCGCGGGCTTCTCGACCTCACCGACAATATCGTGAAAGGCGAGCCCAAAACGCCGGCGAAAATCGTCCGGTGGGACGATCCCGACGCCTATCTCGTCGTCGCCGCCGACAAGGGCACGGCGGCCTTTTCCGACACGGCCAATGCGATTTCCAAGGAATACGGCTTCTGGCTCGGCGACGCGTTCGCGTCCGGCGGTTCGGCCGGCTACGACCACAAGGTCATGGGCATCACCGCCCGCGGCGCCTGGGAGGCGGTGAAGCGCCATTTCCGCGAGATGGGCAAGGACATCCAGACCGAGCCTTTCACCGCCGCCGGCGTCGGCGACATGTCCGGCGATGTTTTCGGCAATGGCATGCTGCTTTCAGAGCAGACCAAGCTCGTCGCCGCTTTCGACCACCGCGACATCTTCATCGACCCCGATCCCGACCCGGCGAAAACCTGGAAAGAGCGCAAGCGCCTTTTCGACCTGCCGCGTTCGTCCTGGGCCGATTACGACAAGAAGCTCATTTCCAAGGGCGGCGGCGTCTTTTCGCGCAACGCCAAGTCGATCGCGGTAACGCCGGAAATGCGCGCCCTGCTCGACATCACCGACAAGACCATGACGCCTGCGGAGCTCATCCAGGCGATCTTGAAAGCGCCGGTGGAGCTGTTCTGGCTCGGCGGCATCGGCACTTATTTCAAGGCCGAAGATGAAGAGAACTGGCGCGTCGGCGACCGCACCAATGACGCGGTGCGCGTCAATGCAAGCGAGACCCGCGCGAAAGTCATCGGCGAAGGCGCCAATCTCGGCCTCACCCAGCTCGCCCGCATCGAATATGCGCGAGGCGGCGGGCGCATCAACACCGACGCCATCGACAACTCGGCGGGCGTCGATTCCTCCGACCATGAAGTCAACATCAAGATCCTGCTCTCCGGCGCCATCGAGCATGGCGAATTGAAGCGCGAAGACCGCGACCCCCTGCTCGCCTCCATGACCGACGACGTGGCCGAGCATGTCCTGCGTCACAATTACGACCAGACCCGCGCCGTCACCCAGATGGAAATGACGGCGCCGGCCGAGCTCGACATCTATGCCCGCTTCATGTCGACGCTCGAACGCGAAGGCCGGCTCGACCGGGCGATCGAATATCTTCCCGATACGGAAGAGCTCGCCCATATGCGCCAGCACGGGCTCGGGCCGACGCGGCCCGATCTCGCCGTCCTTCTGGCCTATGCGAAAATGTGGCTGTTCGACGAGATCGTGGAGTCGCAAACCCCGGACGATCCGTTGTTCGAAGGCGAACTCTTCGCCTATTTCCCCGACGCGCTGCATCAGTTCAATCATTCAGTGGTGAGCCACCAGCTGCGCCGCGAAATTATCGCCACGCGCCTGTCGAATGAAATCGTCGACACCTGCGGCGTCAGCTTCGTGCAGCGTGCGGCCGAGACGAGCGGCGTCGATTTCGCGACCATCACGCTCGCCTATGAGGCCGTGCGGCGGATTTACAATCTCAACGACTTCGCCGCCGCGGTCGACGCTCTCGACAACCAGGCGCCGGCCTCCCTGCAGACGGCGCTTTATCTCGAAGCCTCGCGGCTCTTGAGCGGGCAGACTTTCCACCTTCTCGGCGACGCCAAGGCGCGCGACACGCTTACGAGCCGCGGCCTCAAAGCCATGATCGAGCAATATCAGGCCCCGGTGGCGGAATTCAAAACCGCCCTGCCCGACATCCTGCCGGCCGAAGACGCCGGCGCGCTCGAAGAGCGCCGTCAGGGCTGGATCGCGGAAAAAGCGCCGGAAGACATCGCCCGCCTCGCCGCGTCGATCCCGGCGCTCGAATTCGCTTTCGACATCGTCAATCTGGCGCGCGAGACCGGCTGGTCGAATCCCGGCGTCGGCGGCGTCTTTTTCGCGGTCGGACGCCTCTTCAATATCGACGCCATGCGCGACAAAGCGCGGGCCGAACCGCCCGCCGATCATTTCGACAAGATCGCGCTGCGCCAGATCATCGAGGAGCTGACGGCGCGCCAGCGGCTGCTGACGGCCCGAGTGATCGCCGCCGCCGGCGCCGAGCCCAAGGGCGCTGCGGCGAAATGGACGCAAAAGGTCATCGACAAATGGCGGTCCGGCGCGGAAGACGCAATCGCGCTCTACAATGCAACCACCGACGAACTCGATCTCTCAGGTCCCGTCAGCGTCGGCAAGTTCACGCTCTTCATCCGCCAGCTCGACGCGCTGGCGGAGGATACGGCGGTGTAAACTGACAGACTCGACAAGGGTCTCTTTTTTCCACCTCCCCTTTTCAAGGGGAGGGAATTTCATCTCGCTCGTGGAGAGGCTTCCCGCAAAATAAGATGAAACTCTTTAATGCCGGAAATGCCGGACGCCGGTGAAGACCATGGCGAGGCCGGCCTCGTCCGCCGCATTGATGACGTCGTCATCGCGCATGGAGCCGCCCGGCTGGATGACCGCCGTCGCGCCCGCCTCAGCCGCTGACAGCAACCCGTCCGCAAAGGGAAAGAACGCGTCCGAGGCGACGACCGAGCCTTTGGCGAGCGGCGCGCCCGCGCCGCAGGCTTTCGCTGCGTCTTCGGATTTCCGCGCCGCGATGCGGCTTGAATCGAGCCGGCTCATCTGTCCCGCGCCGATCCCGACCGTGGCGCCGTCTTTGGCGTAGACGATAGCGTTCGATTTCACATGTTTCGCCACCTTGAACGCAAACAGCATGTCGGCAAGTTCGGCGTCCGTGGGCTGGCGCTTGGTGACGACTTTCAAATCTTCGGGCCGCGTGATTTTTGCGTCGCGCGACTGCAACAGGAACCCGCCGGCGAGCGGTTTGATCGTCATGCCAGGCGCTTGCGGATCGGGAACGCCGCCCGCAATGAGGAGGCGCAGGTTTTTCTTTTTCGCAAAAACTTGCTTAGCCGCCTCGTCCGCATCCGGCGCAATGACGACTTCGGTGAAGGTCTCGACGATTTTTTCCGCGACCGGCCCGGTGAGTTTCTGATTGAGCGCGACAATGCCGCCAAAGGCCGACACCGGATCGCAGCGAAGCGCGGCGAGGTAAGCCTCAAGCATGTCCTCACCCGCCGCAACGCCGCAAGGATTGGCGTGCTTGATGATCGCCACCGCGGGTTTTTCGGTTCCGAACTCCGCAATCAGCTCATAAGCCGCGTCGGTGTCGTTCAGGTTGTTGTAGGAAAGCTCTTTGCCTTGCGCCTGTTCCGCCGTCGCCACGCCCGGACGCTTGCCGCCTGTGCGGTAAAAGGCGGCTTCCTGATGCGGGTTTTCGCCGTAACGCAGGACCGCGTCGAGCTTGCCCGCAAGCGTATAATCCTTTGGAAAGGTTTCGCCGTTCTGCTGCGCGAACCAGCGCGAAATGGCGGAGTCGTAAGAGGCGGTTTTGGCGAAGGCCTTTGCGGCGAGGCGTTTTTTGGTTTCGTCTTTCAAGGCGCCGTCGCCTTCGACTTCGCCGAGCACGGTTTCGTAATCGGCGGGGTCGGTGACGACGCCGACAAAGCGATGGTTCTTCGCCGCGGCGCGGATCATCGCCGGCCCGCCAATGTCGATATTCTCAATGCAGTCTTCGAAGCCGGCGCCTTTCGCGACCGTTTCCTCAAACGGATAGAGATTGACCACCAGAAGTTCGATGCCGGCGATGTCGTGATCGCGCATGGATTTAAGGTGCCCCTCATCGTCGCGCAGCGCCAACAAGCCGCCATGAATGCGCGGATGCAGGGTCTTGATCCGCCCGTCCATCATTTCGGGAAATTCGGTGACGTCGGACACGTCGCTCACCGTCAGCCCCGCCTCGCGCAAGGCCCGCGCCGTGCCGCCGGTGGAGACCAGATCGACGCCCGCCGCGGCGAGGCGTCTGGCGAAATCGACAATGCCGGTCTTGTCGGAAACGGAAATCAGCGCCCGCTTGACGGGGCTCGCGTCAGCCATTGGAAAATCCCTTTTTTCGAATGGCGCCGGATTACCGCTCCAGCCCTATGAGGGCAAGGCGCCGCGCTGGAATTACCGATTCGACTGGTTCGGCGCGCGGGCGGCGTCTTTATGGGCGACGAATTCCGGCACCAGATGGTGCACCGCCTCATCGAGGACGCCCTGTTCGCCGCTCTGGGCCGCCTCGATGACGTCCGACAGGCGGGGATTGAGAAGCGGCAGGTCGATCATCGCCGGCGAGGCCAGGAGCACGCCTTCCGCGCCGGTTTTGATCAGCGCATCGCTATCGAGGAAGATTTCCTCGAACAGCTTCTCGCCGGGGCGAAGCCCCGTAAACTTGATCTCGATGTCCTTGCCGGGATTGAGGCCGTAAGCCTCGATCATGCGTTTGGCGAAATCGAGGATTTTCACCGGATCGCCCATATCGAGAACGAAGACGCGCCCGTCATGGGTGACGATAGTCTCCTCCGCGACGTCGAGGCTCGCCGCGAGCAGGACAAGCTGCACTGCTTCGCGGGTCGTCATGAAATAGCGGATGATCTCGGGATGAGTGACCGTCACCGGCCCGCCATTCTCGATCTGGCGGCGGAACAGCGGCACCACCGAGCCGGTGGAGCCCAGCACATTGCCGAAGCGCACGGTGACGAAGCGCGTTTCGTTTTGCGCAACGTCGAGCGCCTGGGCGTAAAGTTCCGCGATGCGTTTCGTCGCGCCCATGAAGCTTGTGGGGTTCACCGCCTTATCGGTGGAGATGAACACCACCGAGTCCGCCTCATGTTCGATGGCGGCGTCGAAGACAGTCTTGGCGCCGAGCACATTGGTCATCGCGCCGGCGCAGCGGTTCTCCTCGACGATCGGCACATGTTTGAACGCCGCCGCATGCAGAACGACATCCGGCATGGCGCGGTCGAAGACGCGGTTCAAATGCTCCTTGCGGCACACATCGGTGAGATCGGACGCGATGACGCCGCCATGACCCGCCTCTTTCAGTTCGAGATCGATCTGATAAAGCGCGAATTCCGCGTTATCGACCAGGGTCAGATGGGCGGGATCGAAAGAAACGATCTGGCGGCAGAGCTCGGAGCCGATCGTCCCGCCGGCGCCGGTGACGAGAACGCTCTTTCCCGCAACCATCTTGCGGGCCGCGCGCAAATCGATCTTGCGCGGCGCCCGGGGAAGCAAGGCCGCCGGATCGATATCCGAGGCGCGCCGGCCGGTTTTCGCGCCGCGCGCCATCATGCGCTGAAATTTTTCGATCATCCCCGACATCCGACGCCGCCGCTCCGCTTGTCTTATTAATGCACACTGGCGGCGTTCGCGCCAGTCATCAGTCCTGGAGCGCTAGACAGCGTCAAGCCGCGCCAGCGCCCATTTTACATTGATCGCCGTATCCTCGCGCCGTGCATAAGCATCGGCGCGGATGACAATTTGTTCAGATGCGGCGGGCGCGCCGCCGCCGCCGCCGCCGCAATAAACGCTCTTTTCGAGCGACAATTCGGGGCAGTTCGATTTGAAGCGCCAGCCCTCCTTGTTGGGCAGCAGCAGGATCACGGATTTCTTATCGCGGGCGAGCGAGGCCCGCGCACCCGGATGCAGGTGAAACCGCCAGACCGCCCGGTCGATCTCGCCGGGCGCAAGGCCGGCCAGCATCTCCTCGCCGCGTAAGTCCGCCCCGCCCGGGGACAGGAAGAGCCGGCGCAGGTAAGACGCGCCTTCCGGATTGACGGTGACGAGACGGCGCTCGAATTCGAGAAGATGGCCCGCCGTCTCCTCGCCGCGGCGATGGGTGATGTCGCCAAAGGCCGGCTGCGGGCCGCCATCGAGAAAGGAAAGTCCGGAATGGGCGCTGCGCTGTTCCAGCGCTCTTTTCCATTCATAGCCGCGATGCGCGCCCGAGCCGCAATTGACGAGAATACGCGAGCGGCCCGAGGAGAAATGCAACGAGCCGGCGCTTTTGTAAGCGACGGCGTTGTCGTCCGCCGTGTCGACAATCAGGAGCGCGCGGGCGGCGGTCAGTTTGTGATAGCCGGAATGGCGCGCGAATTCCGACGGCGCAATATCCGCGCCCGATCCAGTCTGAACGGCGATGATGGCTTTGGCGTCGTCTTCATAGCCGCCATTGAAAACCGCAAGCTTGCCGTCGGGCGTGCGGAAGAACGCCGCCATGGCGCTCGCCCGCTGCACCTGGTGGCGCAGGAACCCCGGCGGCTGAAAGCCGCGCGCCTCGATGACTTTCAAGAGCGCCTGCAATCGCAGAGCGAGCTTCAACTGCCGCGACGGATTGCGGCTCACATGGCCGCCATCGGGACGCAGCTGCAAACGCAATTCGCGGCGCGCCATTTCCAGCCCGCGTTCGGCGGGGCCTTCGCAACCCGGCAGGGAATAACCCGCAACGCCGAGCCCGAGCGAGGTCATCAGCCGGTCGAAGCCGGTGGCGGCCCGCGGCGCGGCGCGTGCGAGATGGCGGGTCTGGCGCGCCATGCAGGCGAGCACGCGGCTGCGCCACATGGCGTCGGTTCCCGCAAGCAGGAGCGGATAATGCGAACAAAGCTGCACCAGCCGTTCGGCGACGAAATAAGGCTCCCAGCTTTCCGAGGACCAGCGCTCATAGCGGTCGAGCCAGGCGCGCATCAGCGTGCGCGCCGGCGCCTTGCCGTCATCGCCGAGCGCCGCGAGATGCCTTAGCCAGGAAAATTCCTGCAAATAGGCGAACAAGGCGCCGTCCGGCGCCGCCAGATCCCAGAGCTTTTCAAGCTCGCCTTCGCAATCGGCCTGTTCTTCGCCGACGACGATGCGCCCGCGCGCCAGCGCCGTCGCCAGCGTCTTATCCGGCGCATACGGATCATCGGGCTGGAAGAGCAGACGGTCCGGCGCCGGGCCTTTCAACTGCGCCTGATAAAACGGGCTTTCGCCCCAGACCTTTCGCATGCGCGCCAGCACATCGCGAGAGCCATTGCCGGAATGTCGCGCCGTTCGCGCCATGTCCATCACGCCCCCGGCCGCAAGGCGGCGATATTCGCCGCGTAAGCGTCTTCACCGCCGCGGAAGACCGCCGAGCCGGCGACCAGGACATCGGCGCCGGCGCTGATGACCTTCGGCGCGGTGTCGGCGTTCACGCCGCCGTCGACTTCGAGATGTATGTCGCGGCCCGTCCGGTCGATCATCTTCCGGACCGCTTCGATCTTGCGAAGCTGGGAGGAGATGAAGGACTGGCCGCCGAAGCCGGGATTGACCGACATGACGAGCACCAGATCGAGATCGTCGATCACCGGCTCGATGACGCTCGCCGGCGTCGCCGGATTGAGCGCGGCGCCGGCCTTGACGCCCGCCGCCTTGATCGCCTGAAGGGTGCGGTGAAGATGCGCGCCAGCCTCCGGATGGACGGTGAGAATGTTCGCCCCCGCCGCCGCAAACTCGTCGATATAAGGGTCGACCGGGGAGATCATCAGATGCACGTCGAAAGGCAGGTCCGTCGCCGAACGGATCGCCTTCACGACCATGGGGCCGATGGTGAGGTTCGGCACGAAATGCCCGTCCATCACATCGACATGGATGAAATCCGCCCCGGCGGCGGCGACAGCGGCGATTTCGGCCCCGAGACGGGCGAAGTCGGCGGACAGAATGGAGGGGGCGATCAGAACGCGGCTCATGGAAAGGAGGTATCGTGATGCGCCTCGCCCGCGCAATAAAAATAGCCCCCAAGATTTCCCCGCAATGCAAAAAACCCCGCCATTCTGGCGGGGTTTTTCAGGGGGGTGGTGCGTGCAAGAGCGTCAGGGACGTACGCTAGAGAAAGCTGCGTGCTGTTGCGCCAACGCTGATGGGGAAATTTTTAGGCGCGGAATGGGGCGAAAGTAAGACAAAAAACCCGTCAAATTTGTCCAAAATGTTGTTTTTACTGGTTAATTTTCGTTAGCTTTAACAACATCCGGCTTCGCCTTTACCCTGACGGGGTTAAAGGCGCGTTTGGTTTTCCACAGCCCGTAAAGCCCCGCCCCGGCCAGCGCCGCGCCGGAAAGGAGGCCGGCGATCCATTCGACGTCGTAAAGCCCCGCGCCGGTGAGCGCGAAGAGCGCGAGACCGAAAAGCATGGCCAGAAACCGCAGCGGCGAGGAAACCGCCCGGCCCACGGATTTGACGGCGACGGAGGCCCCGGTCGCGGCGGCGCGGGCAGTTTTGACGGCGCTTTCCGTCACAAACTCGCCCACCCGGCGCGCGCCGATGAGCTTTACGAGCCCGGCGAGCGAGGCCGCCGCAGCGGCGAGCAGGGCCCATTTCTTGGGGCCCGTTTTCTGAGCTTGGGAGGCCTCGTCGGCGTGATCCGCTGCATGGGCGAGCGGCGCCTCGACGGCGACCGTCGCTGGATGCGCCGCCGGGTCGATATCGCGCGCCCCCGCCGGCGACAGCGCTGCAGACGCCGCGATGACCGAAACAGCCGCCATCATGGCGGCCTTGCCCTTGCCGATTTTCAACATTCCGTCCTCCGGATAATTTGTGATTATAGATGGGGGCTCGCGAGGGCGCTTTCAACATGGTGACGCTTCCCCTGCGGCGTCGCTATGCCCGTTTTCTCAAGCGAAAATGCGACGCAGAAAAAGAGGATAGTCATGGAAAAACGACGTCTTGGCCGCACGGAATTGGAAGTTCCCGCGCTCTGCCTCGGAACCATGATGTATGGCGACCAGATCAGCGGGGACGACGCCGTCCTGCAGATGGATGCGTGTTTCGACCGGGGGATCAATTTTCTCGACACGGCGGAGATGTACACCGTGCCGCCGAAGCCGGAGACGCAAGGCGAGTCCGAACGCATTGTCGGGCGCTGGCTCGCGGCGCGCAAAAACCGCGACAAAATCATCCTCGCAACCAAGGTCGCAGGCCGCTCTCCCGCCGCCTATATGCGGCCCGAAGGCGGCGAAACGCGCCTCACGCCCGACCAGATCCGGTTCGCCATCGAGCGCAGCCTGAAAAATCTGCAGACGGATTATGTTGACCTTTATCAGCTCCACTGGCCGGACCGCCCCGTGCAGCTCTTCGGCGCCGCGCGCGCGGGCTATGTCTATTCCGGCGAGAAAGGCGTTCCCATCGAAGAAACCCTCGGCGCGCTCGGCGATCTCGTGAAAGAAGGCAAGGTGCGCCATGTAGGCCTGTCGAATGAAACGCCCTATGGCGTCATGCGTTTTCTGGCGGCCGCGAAAGAGCTGGACCTGCCGCGCGTCGTCTCCATCCAGAACGCCTATAATTTCCTGAACCGCACTTTCGAGACGGGGCTCGCCGAAATCGCCATGGAAGAACAGGTCGGCCTCCTCGCCTATTCGCCCATCGCGCAGGGCGTGCTCACCGGAAAATATCTCGACGGGAAGAATCCGGCGGGCTCGCGCAAGGCCCTGTTCGACCGGGTTCAGCGTTACGAAACGCCCGGCGCGGATGAGGCGGTTCGCGGCTATGTGGCGCTCGCCGAAAAATTCGGCGTCGATCCCGCCGCCTTCGCCATGGCTTTCGTAACGAGCCGGCCTTTCGTCACCTCGAATATTTTCGGGGCGCGCACTCTCGACCAGCTCGAAACGATCTTCGCCTCGCTCAATGTCGAATGGACGCAGGACATGGAAAACGCCGTGAACGAGCTGCACGGGCGCAAGCAGAACCCCTGCCCCTGATCGAACGCCCTGCGCTCGTTAATGAAAGCGCTGCAGACGGAGGAATTTGCGGAGAGCCTAAACCTCGACCGCGCCGAGCCCGCGCCGCCGCGCGGCGGCGAGCACCGTGTTGCGCAACAGGCAGGCGATGGTCATGGGCCCGACGCCGCCCGGCACCGGCGTGATGGCGGCGGCGGCGTCTTTCGCCGCGCCATAGTCAACGTCGCCCACAAGGCGTTTCTTGCCGTCTTCCTCGATGCGGTTAATGCCCACATCGATGACGATGGCGCCCTTTTTCACCCAGTCGCCCTTGATGAGGCGCGGAATGCCCACCGCTGCGCAGAGAATGTCCGCTTCGCGGCAGACAGCGGCGAGATCTTTCGTGCGCGAATGCGCCATGGTGACGGTGCAGTTCTCGGCAAGCAGCAGCATGGCGAGCGGCTTGCCCACCAGGATGGAGCGCCCGACGACCACCGCCTTCAGACCCGACAGATTCTCCTTCACGGTCTTCGCAAGAATGACCGAGCCCTGCGGCGTGCATGGGACAAGACCGTCCTTGCCGAGCATGAGCCGTCCGGCGTTCACCTCGGTCAGCCCGTCCACATCTTTGTCCGGGTGAATCTCGTTAAGAACACGGTCGGAAGAGATGTGCTTGGGCAGCGGCAGCTGCACGAGAATACCGTCCACCTCCGGATCTTCGTTGAGGTTCCTCACCAGCGCGACAACGTCTTCTTCGCGCGTCGTTTCCGGCAGCTTGTGTTCGATGGAGCGCATGCCGGACTTTTCCGTCGCTGTATGTTTGTTGCGCACATAGACTTGGCTCGCCGGGTCCTCGCCCACGAGCACCACCGCCAGCGCCGGCTGCACATTGTGCTCTTCTTTGATCTTCGCGACGGCCTGCGCCACTTTCTCGCGCAGATCGGCGGCGACGGCTTTTCCGTCGATAACAGTCGTCATTTTCGCTCTCCTAACAACTCTTCGAACCGCCGCTTTAATGAGGCTTCATCCGGCCCGTTCAATGTCACGGTTTTCAGCCGGTTTTTCGCGCCGGACGTTACAGAGACGGCGGATTTCGACAAGCCGAAAGCGGAAGCAAGTAGCAACTCGATGGCCTTGTTGGCGCGCCCGCTGTCCGGCGGGGCCGTCACTTTCACGATGAGCCGCGCGGCGCCGTCGGGGCCGGTCCACGCCCCGCCCGCGGCGTTCTTCGACGCGCCGGGCGTCGCGCGCACCGCAATGGCGACGGACGCCATGGCCGCGCCTTAAAGGCCGGAGGAGATCATCGGACTGAAGACATACGTATTAAGGCCGATCTGCACCGCCCGAACAAGGATCAGAACGATGATCGGCGAGATGTCGATGCCGCCCATGGCGGGCAGCATGTTGCGCACGGGCCGCAGCAGCGGCTCGGTCAGCGACACGCCGGTGCGGTAGATCATGTCGACAAACTGGTTATGGCGATTGACCACGTTGAAGCTGATCAACAGGCTCAAAATAATCGTCACGAACAGGACCAGCACATAGAGATTGATGAGCGCGTTGACGATATAGGCGATCATGGCCATGGGCGGACGATCCTTCCGTTCGGGCCTTTTTTCCGGAGCGGCGCAAGGCGTTTAGAGCAACCCGGCATGTAAGGCGCGTCGCCCCAGGGCGCAACCGCGCCCTATTCTCCGGCCCCTTCATCCACGGGCCGGCGCAGGCACAGGAGCGGGCTCGCAATGCCCCCGACCCGCACGAAGCCGACGCCCTCGGCCTCGATGATCAAAAGCGAGACATCCGCCGTAAAGCCGCCCTCCGGCGGGCTCGAGAACGGGACGTCGTCCGCCGCCCAGAGGAGCCGCCCGCCAACATCGGCCGTCTGCGCCTCGCCCTCCCAGCAGCCCGAATAAGCGCAGACCGAGAATTCGCCGCTGCGCCGGGCGGCGATGGCCATGGGCGTCGTTTCCGCCTCGGGCCGGGCGGCGCAACTGTCCACCGCGCACCAGACCTCGATATCGTTGGAGCAGGCCCAGAGATCCGGCGGAATTTCCGATTTCGAGGCGGAAAGAAGCGCGGCGAGAAGCAGCATCAGCATGGGCGAAGCCCTTTCCTTGGCGACGCCTCAAGTTTACGCCGGAACCGGCCCGCGGGCCAGCGCCGGGCGGGCCTCAATCAAGCCGCCAAAGGGCCGCCAACGGGCCAATTGACATTCCGCCCCGCCAAGCCGTAAGACGCCGCTTCCCAAATGGGGCCGCGCCCTTTTTCAAGACGCCGCCCCTTCCCGGCCATGACTTCTGGCTAGGGGATCCCTGGATCGGGGCTGTAGCTCAGTTGGGAGAGCGCGTCGTTCGCAATGACGAGGTCAGGGGTTCGATTCCCCTCAGCTCCACCAGCCTTCGCCGCTTATCGAGCGAAGCGAGATTAGCAAGAAGGCTGTCGCGCCGCAGTTCCGAAGGAACGAAGGCGGACTGATCGCGGCTAGGGCCAGGCGAGCCATCCGTTCGATATTCCTGCTTCCAGCGCCACCATCATATCGCTCGCGGACGATCGCTTCGCGACGTCCTCCGCGGGGGCGGGCAGACCGCCCGGCGGCCGGTCGGCTGCTTGTGCAACCCGGTTTAATCTTTCTTCGTCCAGCTCCGTCAGCCGTCTTCGCTGATTTTGCTGGAGGCGAAATTTAGCTTCGGCGCGACGAGCCGAAGCGTCACGAAGCGTGATGGCGCGCCACAGTGAAACGAAGACGGGGTGAAACGAAGGCGGGCGAACGCGTTGCCGCCGCCTTTCCTCCTTACACGCATGAATATCACGTGATTTCGCGGTTTCCGGAAAGGCGCCCGGGCGGCTGGACAGACCTTCCCGATCATCTACAATCCGCTCCAAACTCTCCCGAGGAGGCCCCATGGCCGCAGACGCCGCCCACACCCCGTCAGAAGGCCGGACCGACGGCGAGCGCGAACTCGCCCGTCTCTTCGCGCTGCAAAAAGAGGCTTACGCTGCCGCGCCCTTTCCCTCCTATGAGGAGCGAATCGCCAATCTCAACCGCATCATCCGGCTGACGGAGGCCAATGAAGACGCCTTTATCGAGGCGATCAACGCGGATTTCGGCAATCGCGCCCGCCAGGAAACGGTCATCGCCGAAATCGTCGTCACGGTCTCCGGCGCGAAGCTGACGAAAAAGAACCTCAAAAAATGGATGCAGCCGCGGGGCGCGCCGACGCCCCTGCACATGCTTCCCGCGCGCAGCCGCATCGAGCCGCAGCCCTTGGGCGTCGTCGGAATCATCTCGCCCTGGAATTACCCCTTGCAGCTTGCGCTCGCCCCCGCCATCGCCGCCCTCGCCGCTGGCAATCGCGTTTTGATCAAGCCGAGCGAGCTGACCCCGCACCTTGCCGAAACCCTCAAAGCCGCCATTGCGTCGGAATTCGACGAAAGCGTGTGCGCCGTCGTCACCGGCGGGGTCGAGACAGGCCAGGCTTTCACCGAAACGCCCTTCGATCATCTTCTCTTCACCGGCTCGACCGCCGTGGGCAAGCGCGTCGCTGAGGCCGCTGCAAAGAACCTGACGCCCGTGACGCTCGAACTCGGCGGCAAATCTCCGGCGATCATCGATGAGAGCGCCGATATCGAGACCGCCGCGCGCTCCATCGCCCATGGCAAGATGCTGAACGCCGGCCAGACCTGCGTCGCGCCGGATTATGTCCTGGCGCCGCGCGACAAGGTCGACGCGACAGTGGACGCCATCGCCGCGGCGGCGCGGAAAATGTTCCCCGCCATCGACACCACGCATGATTACACCTCGATCATCTCCGACCGGCATTTCGCGCGGCTGAAATCCCTCGTCGAGGAAGCGCGCGACCGCGGCGCGAAAATCGTCGAGATCGGCTCTTCAAACGCGCTCTACCCGCAACGAAAGCTGCCGCTCACCATGATCGTCGATCCCCCGGCCGACGCCGCCGTGATGAAAGAAGAGATTTTCGGGCCCGTCCTGCCGGTCCTGCCCATCGGTTCAACGGATGAGGCCATCGCTTATGTGAATAAGGGCGACCGCCCGCTGGCGCTCTACTGGTATGGCGAAAGTGATGCGGCGCGCGACAAGGTGCTTGAAAAGACCGTTTCCGGCGGGGTCACCGTCAATGACGCGCTCTGGCACGTGGCGCAGGAAAACCTGCCCTTCGGCGGCGTCGGCAAGAGCGGCATCGGCGCTTATCACGGCGAGACCGGCTTCAACACCTTCTCGCATCTAAAACCGGTCTTCTATCAAAGCCGGTTTGCAAGCAGCGCCTTGCTGCACCCGCCCTATACGGCGAAGACCGATAAAATCATCTCCTTTGTGCGCAAAATCCTTTAAACGGCGCGGGCGCCAGCCCTATGCTTCGCAAAAACGCGTACAAGATGCGCGCCGAATAAAAACAAAAAGGGTGGAAGCATGAGGGAAAGCCTCGGCGAATTCGATTATGTCATCGTTGGCGCGGGCTCGGCCGGCTGCACGCTGGCGGCGCGGCTGTCGGAAGATCCGGCCGTCACCGTCTGCGTCCTTGAAGCAGGCGGGCCGGACGACAATCCGCTCATTCACGCACCCATCGGATTCGCCTTTTTCGGCGAAAAGGCGCCCCTGAACTGGCGCTTCGACACCGTGCCGCAAAAGCACCTGAACGGACGCAACGGCCATCAGCCGCGCGGCAAAACGCTCGGCGGGTCAAGCTCCATCAACGCCATGATCTATATCCGCGGCTCTCGCGCCGATTACGACCGCTGGGCGGCCCATGGCGCTAACGGGTGGGCCTGGGACGACGTCCTGCCCTATTTCCTCAAAGCCGAAGACAATGAACGCGGCTCCGACGCCTATCACAGCGTCGGCGGACCTCTTTCGGTGTGCGATTTACGCTATAAAAATCCGTTATCGGATGTTTTTCTCGAAGCCGCATCTGAAATTCAACTGCCGTCCAATGCCGATTTTAACGCCGCCGCCCAGGAAGGCATAGGTTATTATCAGGTGACGCAGCGCGGCGGCCAGCGCTGTTCCGCCGCGCGGGCCTATCTGCATCCGGCGACGGAGCGGCCCAATGTCAACGTCGTGACGAACGCCCATACAGAACGCGTGACCTTCAACGGCAAGCGCGCATCCGGCGTTCAGGTCACGCAAAACGGCGCGAAGAAATTCGTTTCGGCGAAACGCGAAGTCATTCTTGCCGCCGGCGCCTTCCAGTCGCCGCAGATCTTGCAGCTTTCCGGCGTCGGCCCGGCGGCGCATCTGCGCGAGCACGGGATCGACGTGGTCGCCGACCGGGCGCAAGTCGGCGAAAACCTGCAGGACCATCTCGACTGGGCCGCGCTTTACAAGGCGAAGTCGGGCGACAGCATCGGCATGCATGTCGGCATGGCGATGCGCGCTTTGCCCGCCCTCAACGCTTACAGGAAGCGCCGCGAAGGCCCGTTCACCACCAACATCGCCGAAGCAGGCGGCTTTTTGAAAACCGACCATTCAGAGCCGGAACCCGACGTGCAGCTGCATTTCCTGCCCGCCATAGTGGACGATCATGGGCGCAAGAAACATCTCGGCGGCGGGATCTCCTGCCATGTCTGCGTCTTGCGCCCGAAATCACGCGGGACCGTGCGCCTCGCCTCTTCCGATCCGCTGGCGGCGCCGGCCATCGACCCGAATTTCCTTGACGACGAAGACGATTTGAAACGCCTCAAAAAAGGCGCGCGCATCGTCGAACGGATCTTCGACGCGCCGGCGATGAAAGCAATCCGGGGCAAGCGGCTTTATCTCGACGAACCGGCGGACGACGATGCGCTCGAAGCCGACATCCGCGCACGCTCGGACACCATCTATCACCCGGTGGGGACCTGCCGCATGGGCTCGGACACCGAGGCCGTCGTCGATCCTGAATGCCGCGTCAACGGCGTCGAAGGGCTTCGCGTCATCGACGCGTCCGTGATGCCGTTCCTAGTTTCAGGAAACACCAACGCCCCGACCATCATGATCGCCGAAAAAGCGGCGGACCTGATCAAGGCGACTTAAGAAACCGCCGGTTCGAGCTTGCCCGGCTTCACCGGCGCCGCATCGGACAGCGTTTTCGCAATCGCCACCCGCTCTTCGGGCGTGCGCGCCTCATCGCCGAGCGCCATCGCTTTCTCAAGTACGAAGCGCATTCCTTTTCGGTTGGCGATCTGGATCGAAATGCCTGGCCGGGCATTGAGCTCGAGAAGCAGCGGCCCCTTCTCGCGGTCGAGCACCACGTCGACGCCGATATAGCCAAGCTCCGTCACCTCATAAGATTTCGCCGCCATCAGGAGAATTTCGTCCCAGTAAGGCGTCTGGATGTCTTCGAGCGGATGGGCGGTGTCGGGATGTATCTCGACGAATTTGTCGTGCTGCATGGCCTGCATGGTCCGGCCCGTCGCCAGATCGATCCCGGCGCCGACGCCGCCCTTGTGCAGGTTCGCCTTGCCGTCGGATTCCGCGGTCGGCAGGCGCAGCATAGCGAAGACGGGAATGCCCTTGAGGACGATCAAGCGAATATCCGGCACGCCGCGGAACGACACCTTGCCGAAAACGTCGTCGAATTTCACGCGATATTCGATCAGCGCCCTGTCCGGCTGGCCGCCGAGGGAATACATCCCTGAAATCATGTTGTTGATCTGGAACTTCATGGCGTCGAGATCGATGCGCTTGCCGGACGACAGGCGCCAGCCGCCTTTCAAAGGCCCTTCGACGACGACGATGCCTTTTCCCTGCGAGCCCTGCGCCGGCTTGATGACGAAACCGTCCGGATGGCCGATGAACTCTTCAAGCCGCTTCATGTCGCGGGCGTTCTCGATGACGCCGTAAAGCGCCGGCGCCGGAATGCCCGCCGGTTCGACTAGCTGTTTGGTCAAGAGCTTGTCGTCGACGCGATTGAGAAACTTGCGGGGGTTGAGCGCGCTCACATAAGCGACATTGCGTTCATTGATGCCGATGACGCCGTTCGCCCTGAGCGCTTTAAAGGTCTTGAGCATGGCTTACCCCGCCAGCGCCTTGAAACGCCAGAGCTCGGACAGCCGAAGCCCCGTATAGCGCCCCATGAGAACGCAAAGCCCCATAAGCACGAGCAAGAGCTCGGGAAAACGGTACATCAGATATTCGATCTGCGGATTGGTCATGGCGAGATAGGTGAGCGCGGCGGCGCCGAGCGAGCCGAGACCCTGCTTGATCGCTTCGCCGGCGGAGCTTTCCTCCCAGACGATGGACATGCGCTCGATCGTCATGGTGAGGATCACCATGGGGAAGAGCGAAATCGAAAGCCCCATGGCCTGATTGGCGCCGGTCATCATCACCGCGAACACGGCCATGGTCATGACGATGAAAATCAGCACCACCGCCAGCCGCGGCACAAGCAATAATTGCAATCGCTCGAGATAAAACCGAAGCGCGAGCCCCAGCGCCACAAGCAGCGAGAACAGAAGAACGCCGTTCAACAAGGCCGTCTCGCGGAAGGCGATGCCGATCAGCACCGGCATGAAGGTGCCGAGGGTCGTGAAGCCGATGAACTGGCGCAGGAAAACAAGCAGGGTGATGCCCACGGGAATGGTGATCAGCACCTGATAGACAAGCTGCGTCGTCAGCGGCAGAGAACCGAAGCCGATGGACCGGCCGAACGCGCCGAGCGCGCCCGGCGCGTTTTCCGCGACGCCGGCGGCGGACGTCTCCTCCGACTTCAAGGCGATCTGAAAGTCGAGATTGTCGACCCCCGTCGCGTCAAGCAGCGGCTCCGGCCCGTACCAGATGGTGAAGAACCGCGCCGGCGCGCCGCCCGGAAAAAACCGGAAGTCCTCGCCGTCAACATAATATTCAAGCCAGCGCCGGGGATCGATGCGCCGGCTCGTCTCCGTCAGGTAGACGCCGCCGGCGATGCGCGCCGGAATGCCCTGCGAGTTCAAAAGCTGGCGCACGAGTTCCAGCCGCCCGGCGACGCCTGTGCTCTCATCGAGCAGGGCCGAGATTTCATCCGCATAAGGTTCGCCGCCGCTGCGTTCCTCAAAGGCTTCCGCAATCGCCAGATCGGCGAAGGAGCGTTCGTCGGCGGAGCGCTGGCGCAGATTGCCGGAAAGCACGATGAAGGCCTGGCGCTTGACCGGGTCGGCCTCGAACGGCGTCACCTGCGCGCTCGATTCCCGGAAGGACAGCGGCAACGGCGTCGACTGGGTCTCGCCCATGGTCTGCGCGGCGTAGCGCAGCACTTTCTTGTTCGCGGGATAGCGGTAGGTCCAGACCGCCTTGCGGTTGCGCGTTTCCGGTTCGCCCACAAGGCTGCGCCCGAAGGAGCCGTCATAAAACGCTTCCTGCAAAAAGGCGCGCCCGACATCGCTCGGCGGCAGAAAGGCTTCGATGCGGGCCGGCTGATTGCGCCCGTCGAATTCGATGTAAAGCTCGAAATTCCAGAGCGTCGCGCGTTCGCCCGGGGTCAGCGGATAATCGAGAAGCGCCGCCTTGATCAGGAAAACGGCAAGGCCGGCGGCGATCAGGGCGAAGCCCAAAATCACCGCCTGGCGGGCTTTAGTTTTCATCAGCGCGTTCGCATTCTTCTTCAGCCACGAAGGTCCGGCCGGAATCGACCAGCACCCGGTTGGCGAGGAATTCCCGTCCGATCAGAATATCGTATTCGAAATCCCCGCGGTCGGCGAGATTGAGCTCCGCCCGCCCCCAGCGCCCGCCGACGCAGAGCGGCAGATGGATGACCGGACGGCGGATCGTTCCGCCGGTCTTGGTCTTGATCCGGACGAAGCGGATGACGTTCTGGTCGTAGCGAATGGCGCGGCCGTCCTTGCCGATAAGCCGGAATTTCACCCAGTTATCGTTTTCGCCGCGTTTGTAGACTTTGACATTATAGGCGTGCACCGAGCTCGTATCCGCGCCGGTGTCGAGCTTGCCCTTCATCGCCAGCGCCTTGTTACCCACCGCCACATTCTCGATATAGCCGAGATTGATCGGCTCGCCGCGCCCGTCTTCGTCGGCGGCGCCCGCAAGCTGCGGCGCCAGCGCGACGGCAAGCCCGATCAGACCGCCAATCAAGCCCATGCGCAAAACCTTCATCAATCGCCTCCTGGAGCATCCCCGTCTTGGTTAAAACGGCGAGGGCATAGCAAAGCCCTTCATAAAGTAAACTGCGCCCCCGTGTACAATGGCCCGCGCGCGCCTTAACTAAAAGAAAGGCTGGCGCGCCTTACCATTATATGAGGGCGAGGCTACGCGGGATGGCCGGATTTTTGCTATATTGAGGCCGTAGTCGGCGGATATCGCCGCCGGACAGCGGCTAAGCGAGACGGAAGCGTTATGTGCGGGATTATCGGCGTTTTAGGCAATGAAGAGGCGGTTCCCCGGATCATGGCCGGGCTGAAACGGCTTGAATATCGCGGCTATGATTCCGCCGGCGTCGCCACTGTCCATGACGGCCGGCTCGACCGGCGGCGCGCGCCGGGCAAGCTCGTCAATCTCGACGCCGTCCTTGAAACCGCCCCCCTGCCCGGCGCGGCGGGCATCGGCCATACCCGCTGGGCGACCCATGGCGCGCCGAACGAGACCAACGCCCACCCCCATGCAACCTACCGCGCGGCGGTCGTCCATAACGGCATTATCGAGAATTTCGCCGAGCTGCGCCGCGAACTGGAAGAAAAAGGCGCGGTCTTCGAATCCGAGACCGATGCGGAAGTCTGTCCGCAGCTCATCACCTATTATCTCGAAAACGAAAATCTGACGCCCGCTGAAGCCTTCAAGAAGGCCATCGGCCGGATGCGCGGCGCTTTCGCTTTCGCGGCGATTTTCTCCGGCGAGGAAGATCTGATGATCTGCGGGCGCAAAGGCAGCCCGCTGGCCATCGGGCGCGGCGACGGCGAAATGTTCATCGGTTCGGACGCCTATGCGCTGGCGCCCTTCACCAACCGCATCACCTATCTCGAAGAAGGCGACTGGGCGGTGCTGACGCGCGACTCCATCGACATCCGCGACGAGTCCGGCGCAAAGGTGACGCGCGCCGAAAAAATCTCCAGCGCCAGTCAGGGCCTCGTCGACAAAGAGGGTCACCGCCATTTCATGGCGAAGGAGATTCACGAACAGCCGGAAGTCATCGCCCACACGATTTCGCGCTATGTGGATCCGGCGGAAATGACCGTGCGCCTGCCGAAAGGCGCGTTCGATTTCAAAAAGCTCGACCGGCTGACGATTTCCGCCTGCGGCACCGCCTATTATGCGGGGCTCGTTTCGAAATACTGGTTCGAAAAATGGGCGCGCCTGCCCATCGAAATCGACGTCGCGTCGGAGCTGCGTTATCGCGACGTCCCGTGGACGAAAAACGGCGGCGCGCTTTTCATCTCGCAATCGGGCGAAACCGCAGACACGCTCGCGGCCTTGCGCGAAGCGTGCGCCAACGGTCAGCAGATCGCTGCGGTCGTCAATGTCGCCGAAAGCTCGATCGCGCGCGAGGCGGATGTGATCTTTCCCATGACGGCGGGACCGGAAATCGGCGTCGCCTCGACCAAGGCCTTCACCTGCCAGCTTGTCTCGCTCGCCTGCATCGCCATTGCGGCGGGACGCGAACGCGGAACCCTTTCCGCCGAAGAGGAAAAAGAGCTTGTCGGCGGGCTTCTGGAAATTCCCCGCCTTGTCGCCGAGGCGCTGAAGCAAAGCGACAAGATCGAAGCCATCGCCCGCGACATCGCCAAGGCGACGGGCGTTTTTTATATCGGCCGCGGCGTTTCCTACCCCATGGCGCTCGAAGGCGCGCTGAAACTGAAAGAGATTTCCTATATCCACGCCGAAGGCTACGCCGCCGGCGAGCTGAAGCACGGACCCATCGCCCTCATCGACGAAAACCTGCCGATCGCCGTGATCGCGCCGATGGATGCGCATTTTGAGAAAACCGTCTCCAACATGCAGGAAGTGATGGCGCGGGACGGCAAGGCGCTGCTCATTTCCTGCAAGGACGGCATCGCCGCGGCCGGCGCCAGGGCGTGGGCGAGCATCGAAACGCCGAAAACCCACCCGATGCTGGCGCCGGTCGTCTATGCGGTTCCTGTGCAGCTCCTCGCCTATTTCACGGCGACGACCAAAGGCACCGATGTGGACCAGCCGCGCAATCTCGCAAAATCGGTGACGGTTGAGTAAGCCGCGCGAGTGCGCGAGGATCGGCGCCCTGATCGATTCGCGCGGGAGCCCCTTGCACAGCCCATGACGATGACAAGCGATATTGGCGAGGACATTGCCGGCGCCGTCGCCGCGCGCCTCAGGCGCGATGAAGACGCTTTGCGAGGCGCCTGGGAAAGCGCCCCGGCGGGCGTCGCCCGTCACGTCATGATCGACAATCTTCTCGAACCCGGTCTCACCATGCGCATCTATCGCGCCTTCCCGCCGGAAAGCGAAGACTGGCGCCGGCTCGACAGTTTCCGCGAGCGCAAAAAGACTTTCGCCAAGCTCGACCGGATCGATCCGCTTATCGGCGCGGCGACCGACGCTTTTCAACAGCCAGACGTGGTCGCCGCCGTCGCTGCCATCACCGGCATGCGCGATCTTGAGCCCGATCCGAGCCTTTACGCCGGCGGCGTTTCGAAAATGGACCGGGGCGATTTCTTGAACCCGCATATCGACAACTCTCACAATGCGGACCGCACGCGCTATCGCCGTCTGAACCTGCTTTTCTATGTGAGCCCCGACTGGCGCGCCGAGCATGGCGGCAATCTGGAGCTCTGGGACAGCCATGTGAAAACCCCGCTCGAAATCCCTTCCCTGTTCAACCGGCTCGTCATCATGGAGACGGACAGAACCTCCTGGCATTCAGTGAACCCGGTCGTCGCGGACGCGGCGCGCTGCTGCGTCAGCAACTATTATTTTAGCGCCGCTTCGCCCGACGGCGCCGATTATTATCACGTCACCTCTTTCATGGGCCGGCCCGAGCAGCCCTTTTTGCGTTTCGTTAACGCCGCGGACAATATGCTGCGCCAGCAAATCGCATCGCGTTTGAAGATTTCCCGCGGCAAGAAACTGCGCCGCCTGCCGGAGAACGCCTCATGAGTTCGCGCATCGTGGTCGCCGGCGGCGCCGGTTACATCGGCAGCCATGTCTCGGTCGAACTGTTGTCGCGCGGCGACGCGCTCCTCATCATCGACGACTTTTCAAACTCCCATCCGGAAGCCGTGGAGCGCATTCGCGAGCTCGCCACAGGCGATGTCGACCTTTTGAAAGCCGACATGGCCGACGAGGCCCAGCGCGACATGATCGTCAAGGCCGTCAGAGCCTTCAAGCCCGACGGCGCCGTTCATCTCGCCGGCCTCAAAGCCGTCGGCGAATCCGTCGCCGAGCCGGCGCGCTATTACCGCGTCAATCTCGGCTCGGCGCTGACGCTGATCGATGCGCTCAAAGCGGCGGATGCAAAAACCATTGTCTTTTCCTCCTCCGCCACCGTTTATGGCGAAACCAACGCCAATCCGGTGGATGAAAACGCCGCGACCGGCCCCGCCAACCCTTACGGGCGCACGAAGTTTTTCATCGAGGAAATGCTGAAAGACATCGCCCGTTCCGATCCCGACTGGCGCGTCGTCAATTTGCGCTATTTCAACCCCGTCGGCGCGCACCCCTCGGGCCGCATCGGCGAAGACCCTAACGGCGTTCCCAACAACCTGTTTCCCTTCATCGCGCAGGTTGCGGTCGGCAAACGCGAGAAACTGTCGGTGTTCGGCGGCGATTATCCGACCCGGGACGGAACCGGCGTGCGCGATTACATCCATGTCACGGATCTCGCAAAAGGCCATGCGGCTGCGCTCAATTATCTGGCGACATGCGCAGAAGGCTGCGCGCTCGACGTCAATCTCGGCACGGGAACCGGCTATTCCGTGCTGGAAGCCATCAACGCCTTCAAACGCGCCTCAAACCGCGACATTCCTTACGCCATCGCGCCGCGGCGCGACGGCGACATCGCCGAAATCTACGCCAATCCGGAACGCGCAAAAAAGCTGCTCGGCTGGCGGGCGGAAAAAACGCTGGACGAAATGTGCGCCGATCACTGGCGCTGGCAAAGCCAGAATCCGGACGGCTACACGTCTTGACCGCTCAGGCCGCGTGCTCGGCGAACTGTCCGTATTTGCGGTAGCGCACCATATAGCTCGGCAGGATCGCCTCAAGCGTGTCCGGCTCGACCCCGAGATCGGCGAGGACGCCCACATCGCCGCTCGCATCGACCACATTATCTTTCTTCAACAGCCTCACCTGATCGCGCGTGATCGGCGGCTCCACGAAAGGCAGCACGCCGGCGATCTCGCCGCCAAGCCCCATCAAAGACGCTGCGGGAAACGGCACGGGCAAAAGAATGCGGCGCAAGCCCGTTTCCGCCAGCATCAACTCCATCAGCTCACGGAACGTATAAATGCGCGGCCCGCCGATCTCGTAGGTTTTGCCCTTGGCGTCGGCGCGCTCCAGCGCGGCGCAGACTGCGTCCGCCGCATCGTCCACATAGATGGGCTGGAATTTCGTCTTGCCGCCGCCGATCAGCGGCAGCGCCGGCGACAGACTCGCCATGGTTGCGAACTTGTTGAAGAACTCATCCTCCTGACCGAAGATGATGGAGGGGCGGATGATCGTCGCGCCCGGCACGGCCTCGCGAACGGCGCGCTCGGCTTCCGCCTTGGTGCGAGCGTATTGGCTTTCGCTCTCAGGATCGGCGCCGATGGCGGAGACATGAACGAGATTTTCAATCCCCGCTTCCGCCGCGAGCCGCGCCACCGTCGCCGCGCCGCCGGCCTGAACCGTATCGAAACGCTGCGACCCGGATTGATATAAAAGCCCGACGAGATTGACGACGGCGTCGGCGCCGGCAAGCGCATCGGCCACCGACGGCGCGTGGCGGACATTGCACTGTTTGAGCTGGATCTGACCGACCGCGCCCATGGGCCTGAGGAACCCCGCGTGATGCGGCCGGCGCACGGCGACCCGCACGCGCCAGCCGCGCTTGGCAAGCTCGCGCACCACATTACGCCCCAAAAAGCCCGATCCGCCAAAAACGACCGCCAGTTTTCCCGTCACGTTCCGTCGCCTCCGCCGCGCCGCGCGCGGCCTTTCCATCGCCTGATGCAAGACCCGCAAATCCGGGCCGATTTCAAGCTCAGGGACCTATCCGAATTCCGCGCCGGGGACAATCGTCCCGAACGCCGCGGGGCCGCCAGAACCGGCCTGGCGCTTGCCTTCCGGGGCGGACGCGCCGGAAAAACGGCTTGCAGCGAGAGAGCCGCCGCGTTGGGGCGCCTTGGCGGCCCTCTCACCCGGGTCCTGGAGCCGCCGTCCGCCAAACGCGGGAGACCTCCTCCCGCGCGGGGGCCCCGCCCGCCAGATCGCGCCCCTCTCCTCTCCCAGTCCGGTTCGGGGCGCCGCCGCCTTTCCGGGACGCCTCAGCCCCACGGCCCCGCCAGCCAAACACAATTGACAGCCAAGGCGCGCATCCCGTAAACGAGCCGTCCTTCACCTGCCCAGGTGGCGGAATTGGTAGACGCGCTGGCTTCAGGTGCCAGTGGCCTTACGGTCGTGGAAGTTCGAGTCTTCTCCTGGGCACCATCTGCACTTTTCTGACGTTTGCGGACCGGCGCTGAAATTTGTTCAGCGCCGTTTTAACGTGCTGAAATGCTTACGCTTTCAGCCCCCCGCAAACTTCCCCACATTCCCGCAAACATGCGCAGCGCTGGCCGAGCGGTTGGTACAAATGGCACATTTGTTGGTACCTGACCCAGTTTCGTTAGTCGCCTGTTGAGGCCGTCATGCTAGTTCCCGTTAGCGCATTTCACGGTCAGGTCCCAAAGCGCTTTGCCCGACCCGCCATATTTCGGCTCTAACGGGCCGAGCGAATAATGAACTCGTTTGAGTGCGTTCTCCCCCGCGGTCGTTACATGGCCGGCGCTTCGCATGTCTATCAACCCCTTGCAGCTCGCTTCAATCTCATTTGACGTTTCATATTTTAGGTGCGCGCATTCATGATAGTAGACATAGCGTGCGACTACATCTGGATAGGGTAGCAAAAACTGAGGATCAAAAATAATCACGGGTTGGCCGTTTGGCTGATAGGTTGCGTATCCCCAATATCCTCGTGCGTTGCCATTGACGCCTATCACCGGCACAAAGCTGCCGGAAGCGCGGTGACGCGCATAGCAAGTCAATGTAAGACCTGACTTTTCTACATAAGTTGGCGCGTATTGCGCGAGGCTCGGGACATTTACGGTGAGCGAGCCCAGAAGACAAAGCGAGCAGGCCAAAACCTTCCAGTTCATGTATGTCTCCCCAATTGCATATCATAAACTCTACAAGCCTTTACTTACGAGTAGAGGCAGCAACTGATGCATGCATAATGTAGACAACCAACGCGGGCCTGCAAAGTTCTGGGACAACATCGCTCAACGCAACGCAGAAAGCCGACAGGCCGGGCGGATGAAGATGTTCTGACGAGAACGATCATTCGCCTGGTTTCGAAGTTCGGCCGCTATGGCTATAGACGCATCCACTGGCTGCTCGAACAAGATGGCTGGCGTATCAGTCTAACCCGGGTGAAACGCATATGGCGGCGTGAGGGGCTCAAAGTTCCGCAAAAGCAACCGAAACGCAGCCGGCTCTGGCTGAATGACGGTTCATACATTCGGCTTCGGCCGGCAGCGAAGAGCCATGTCTGGAGCTATGACTTTGTGATGGATCGAACCCATGACGGCAGGGCCTTTCGCATGCTGTGCGTCATTGATGAATACACCCGGGAATGCCTCGCAATCCATGTCCGCCGAAAACTCAACAGTCAGGACGCGCTGTGTATTCTCGGTAAGCTCTTCGTCAGGCATGGGTCGCCGCAGCACATTCGTTCTAACAATAATGGGCCGGAGCTTATCGCACAGGCTGTGCGGGATTGAATCGGCAAGCTGGCTGTAAAGACGCTCTACATCGAGCCCGGATCGCCTTGGGAGAACGGCTATTGCGAAAGCTTCAACAGACACGCAACACGCTCTAACTACTTGCAGGCTTAATGCGACGCAACTCCCGTATGCGGAATGCGAACGCCACAGCCAGGACGCCAAGCAGAACTGACCATTCCGGCGGCCAGCGCCAACCGGCCGCCGCCGACTGCTGCACCAGAGACAAAACGACGAGATATGCTGAAAAGAAAGCGCCGGCCAGGATCATCAGCCTGCCGCCCGGCGCAACAAAGGGCGGCAATGCGTCCGCCCCAATTCGTTGGGCGCGCGCCTTCAACAACCCCAATGTGACCAACAGGTACATTCCCGCGAGCAATGTCGAGGTCATGTTCACAACCGGCAAGAGGAAGCCTTGTCCGAGAAACAACCCCGCGATGCTAATCAGAGACACCGCTGCAATCGCAGCGACCGGCGACTGTGCGGTTGAATGCAATCGGGATAAATCCGGATGGAACAGGCCCCGCTGTCCCATCGCGTAAAGAGCGCGCGTCGCGGCGAAGAAAAGCGCATTCCAGACCGCCAACAAGCCGCCAATACCCGCGACAAGCACGAAATTTCCCGCCAATGGAGATGAGAAAGCGTTCTCAAAGGCGGCGGCGATCGGAAGTTCAAACTCTTCAAGGCGTCCGGACGGCAGCACCATTCCAACGGCTAAAATGACGAAGCTATAAAAAAGCAGGGAAAAGAAGATGCAGGCGTTGATTACATGCCCGATCTTTTTCTTGTCGCTCTTATTCGCCAACTCTCCCAAAGCCTGGGGGATCGTGCTGAAACCGCCGAAAAAATACGGCGTCGTAGCCAGCACGCCGAGAACGCCGCCCCAGCCCCAGCCCCAATCGGTTTTTTTGATAAACGGCTGGAGATTTTCAACCGACCCAAAAAGCAACCCTGCGATGACCAACAGGCAGGCCGCAGCAATAAGCGTGTACGTCGCAATATCCTGAAACGCCGTCGCCCATTTCACGCCGCGATAATTCACATACGCAATCAGACCGGCGCAAACCATGCCGACGCCAACGCTGCCGGCGTGAACTTCATTTCCCAATACGGTGTAAAGCAGCGGGCCTTTGAGCCCCGGAACCAGCTCATTCGCAAGCCAGCCGACTGAAACGCCAAAAAAGACGCAATTAATGAGATAAATGACAACGAGAGAAACGCCCGCAGCATAGGCCGCGTTATCCCCGAAAATTTTCTGCGCGTAGACGATTTCGCCGCCGGTCTGCGGCATGATCCCGCCCAACTCGCCATAACAGAGCGCGATCGGGATCATGCAGGCGGCGCCGATCGCGAACGCCAGGATGGCGCCAATCGGTCCTGCATTGATCATAGCGTCGCCCAGCACGATCAGCCAGGCGACGCCGACAATCGTTCCCACGCCAAGCGAGAATAATTGGCGCAGCGTTACTGTATGTTGCAAAATCTTTCCGTTTCTTCTCCGCGCAGCCCATTAGAGAGCTGCGCGGAAAGCGCTGTTAAAAGCCGTATGTAATCTCGGCCAGAACATGCGTCGGCTGATCATACATATTCTGGGTAAAGCCCACATGCGTCGGGATGCGGAAAATCGGCTTCTCATCGTCGCCGATATTGCGCACCGACACCGCAAACTGGAGGCTTTCGTCACCCGTCAGATATGCAACGCGGACATTCCCGATTATCCGCTCGGGAATGCGGCCCGCCGGCGCGTTCAGCACTTCGGAATACTGCTCGCTGGTGTAAACCGCATTTGCGTTGATCGACACCGTTCCGCCGAAAGCCGGCCATTCCTTGCCGATGGATCCGTTGAGGTTCCATTTCGGCGCCAGCGGCAAGACCGAATCCCGCACACCCGTCGCGGTCGGAACATTCGTATCCGCCATGGTATCGAGATAGCCGGCGGCGAACCGCAGCCGCCAGCCTTCGCCTGGCGCTGCGACAATCTCCACCTCGCCGCCCGTGACGTCCGCATCGAGATTGGTCAGCAGCGTCGCCAAGTTGACGAAAGTGAAGCCCTGATAGTCTTTGTAAAAATAATGGAAACCGCTGGCGTTAAACTGGACTTTACCGTCGGCGAGGAGCGCCTTGAAGCCGCCCTCTATGGAGGTCAGGATTTCCTGATCGAGCGGCAACACTGCGCCGCCTGTAAACGGCGCGTTCCATCCGCCCGCCTTGTTGCTGCGGTTGCCGCTGAGATAAAGCAGAACGCCGTCCCGAGGCTTGTAATTCAGAGCGAGTTGGCCGGACCATTCGCCTTTGTTGTTTTCAGCAAGATCGCCGACTGTCGCCGGCGTAAAATTGGTCGTCCCGAAAGCGCCGGCGGCGGGAACGTCATCGAGAAATTCATCCATGACGAAACTGTAGTCGATGGAGTCATAAGAATACCGAAGTCCGCCGATCAGCGTCCACTGCGGTGCGAAATCATATTCGAACTGGCCGAAAGCGGCGTAAGACGTTGTCTCCATCGAAAAATCGGAGAACAGGCGGTCTTCATTGCCGAGGCCAAGCAGGTCGCCCGGCGCAATTTCGCCAAAGCTCGCAAGCACGTCATCCAGCCACGGCACGCCGAAAGTCTGGTTCGCCGTGTCATCCGTGTCGCGCCACAGAAAATAGAGGCCGCCGACCCAACGAAAATCGCCGGCGTCTCCCTGCAACCGCAGCTCCTGATTGAACTGATTATAATCGCCGGTGCGCTGGCCAAGCAGGCCATAACGCGGCGTCATGTCGGAATCTTCCTGATAGGAATATTCGTAACTGACATAGTTCGACACGGATGTGAGAGTAACGGATTCGCTGAGATCCCCGGTGAGAATGTTCGTCGTGTTGAATGTTTGCGCATCGAACAGACCCGGCGCGTCCTGAGCGACTTTGAACGGATCGCCGTCCGTGTCAACATATCCGCCAGGATCGCAGCCTTCGCAATTGCCGTAATAGTTTTCATCCATCGGCAGGTCGTATTCCAGGCCGCTGACCGGATCGAATCCCGTCGATGAATGCTGAAAGGCGAAATTATGATCCTGATCCGAGTAGCTGAGAATGAGCCTGTCGGACCAGGCGTCCGTCGGCTCCCACAGCAGCTGACCGCGAATGCTCCAGTCATTGAATTTCATCAGATCCTGGCCGGCGCGGTTATCGATGTAAGGGGACGTTCTTGAATAGAGGCCGGAAATACGCCCGCTTAAACTGTCCGAGATGGGACCGCTGACTGCGCCTTCGGATGAAAATTTGCCAAGCTCGCCGCCGGAAAGCTTCACATATCCCTCGGTCTCGCGCGTCGGCGCTTTCGTGATGTATTGAATAAGGCCGCCGGTTGCGTTTCGCCCGAAAAGCGTGCCTTGCGGGCCTTTGATCACTTCAACCCGATCGATGTCATAAAGCTGGAACGCTGTCGCGCCCTGAAAGCTGATATAGGCCTGATCGATATAGATCGCGTTCGGCGGCTCAAGATAACCGGTAAAGTCATTTTGCGACACGCCGCGAATATTGCTCAGCGGCAGGTGAGAAAGCGGCCCTTCGGCAAAATAGACGCCGACGCTTTGCTGGGCTATCTGCGTGCTGGATTCGACCCCAAGGTCACGCAGCTGTTCATCTGAAAACGCATTAACGGCCGCGCCGACATCATTGACGTTCTGTTCGCGCTTTGTGGCCGTCACGACGATGGAGTCCACCCCGCCTTGGCTTTCCTGTGCGTTTGCGCCGCCCGCGGCCAGCGCAAGCGTCGAGACGCTCAAAAGCGCCGCGGTCCAAGATAACCCGCCCCTGTTGTTGATATATCCCCTCATGCATTTCTCCTTTGCCGTAATATGATGGCGGCGCCACCTTCCCCGATATGTATTCGCGCGGACTACTCACCCCGATATCCGTAAACGGAGGCGGCGGCCTCCGGCGTCACCCAGCCTTCTTCAAGATCGCGGCGCACGCGTTCACGATCGCGCTCGTGCGGATCGCCGAGACCGCCGCCGCCGCTTTCGGCGCCCCTTATCCATTCGCCGGGCTCCAATTCCGTCACCCCGATGGGCGGCAGATCGGTCTCCGATCCGTCTTTTTCAATTTTGCGCACATAAGACATCGCCCCGGGCAGGCCTTCGCGCGCGCCAAGAGGCGGATGCTGATTCATCTCTGCGAAATAGGCGACCGTCATCTTGTCAAAGCGCGGGCCGTAAACAATTTCGTGCGCCGGCGCGCCGCGAAATTTTCCGGCGCCGCCGGAATCCTTCAGCAAGTGAAGCGAGCGGACCAATATCGGATATTTCAGCTCGCAAATCTCGATGCTGTCGACCAGCGTCGTCGTGGCGCAATCGGGCATTCCGTAAGTCACCCAGCCGTCGCAAACCGGCGACGCCGGCCCGCCATTATTGCTGAGCAAAATCTGGTTGACATACTCGTCGCCATTCGAGCGTGCGTCCTTGCCGGAAATGACGCCAAGTCCCGCCCCCATGGAGGCGGCGCCCTCGGCGAGACCGTATTCACTCCCAAGCTCGGAGAAGGCGCGTTGCGTCGCATTGATCAGCCGGTTCGTCATGTTCGTTGTCGCCATCGAACAGGACGCCGGAAATTTCGGCTTGCCGACGACGCAATTGTCGCGCAGCAACACATTGATCCGCCGAAAGCTGCCGCCATTGCGCGGCACGCTGGAGTCAACGCAGTTTAAAACGCCGATCATCGCCGACGTCCTCGACGACGCTTCCGAAAGATTGATCCCCGCCGGCACGCAATCGACATTGTCGCGAAGATCGACTTCGATGATCTCGTCTTCCGGCTTCACGCGGATGGTCACATTTACGGGCACGCCGTCGGGAAGACCCGGCAGCGGATCATGACAGCTGGAGGCGCGCAATTCTCCCGCCGGCAATTGCGAGATGGCGTGCCCCATCCGGCGCTCCGAATAATCAAGCCATTCCCTGACGAAAGAGACGACCGTCTCCCGGCCGTAACGCGCCACCAGCTCCTTCAGCCGCTTCTCGCCAATGCGCGCAGCGCCCAGCGTCGCCAGATAATCCCCGAACCATACGTCAGGCACCCGGATCCGGCTGCGGCACATCCGGATGATGTCATCGATGTCGCGATAATCTTTTTGAATTCGGACGCAAGGGAAAACCAGTCCGGCCTCTTCATAAACATCCTGCGCAAACGGCATGTAAGTCGTTGGCTGGGCGTTTCCGCAATCGGCCTGATGGGCTTTCGCGCAGGACGTAAAGAGATGTTCTCCGTCCACATACACAGGAACAAGAATTGTGTGATCCGCTATATGCGTATTCCCGAGATACGGGTCGTTATGCAAGAAGGCGTCGCCTTCACAAACATCGTCGTGAAATTCATGGATGGACGGCGTCTGCAATCCCGCTCCCATGACGTGAATTTGCAAGCTGTCCACAGCGGACAAAAGATTATGATCGTTGGTGACGATGCAGCAGGAAAAATCCTTCGCGGTGTTGAGGATCGCCGACCGTCCTGTGCGGAACAGCGTATTGGTCATCTCCCGAACGATCGCATCAAAACGGTTCGCCAACACAGACACGAGGATCGGGTCGAGCTGGCTGTCGGTTGTGGGTTCCACGCCCTCTTTTCGCGCCATCTTTTTCGATTCTTTCCGAGACCTAGACATCGATCTCAACCATATGATTGCCCAGGGCCGTCACGCGCGCTTCGCTGCCGGCGTGAAGCACAATCGTCGTGGTGGGCTCCGCAATCAGCGCCGGCCCCTCGATGCGCATGCCCGGCTTGAGGGTCTCGCCCTGATAAACAGGAATTTCGACCTCGCCGGTTTCCCGGAAATAGGTGGAAATGCGCTTCGCTGCGGCGGGCTCCTGGGCGCCGCCTTCGAGCACCGCCTCCATCGCCGGTTTTTTTAACTGCGCCGTCATACGCGCGCGCCATTGCATGAATTCGATCACCTCGTTCGCGTCGCGAATGGCGAATATGGCTTCATGGGCGTCGTGAAATTGCGCAATCAATGCTTCGACGTCTTGTTGCGTTTTCAGATCGGATTGCAGCGGGATCTCGATTTCCCAAACCTGACCGAGATAACGCGCCTCGACAATAAACTCCTGGCGGAAGCCTTCCACTCGCCAGTTTTCAAATGTCTGTTCAAAAGCCGCCATTTCGCCGCGCAAGTGATCCAAGACCTCGCCGGCTTCCGCCAGGTCGAAGCGGTCAGAGCGCATCACCCGGCTGGCGCTCCATTCGCGCGCAATGTCGGAGAACTGCGCCCCGCATGCGCAAAGGACGCCCGCCGTGCGCGGGAATAAAAGCCGCTTGCAGCCGAGCTCACGCGCGATCAACACCAGATTGAGACCGCCGGCGCCGCCGCCGGCGATGATCAGGCTGTCGCGGGGATCGACCCCTTCATTGATGGTGATCTCTTTTGTCGCTTCGACCATATGCTCGCTGGCGATCGTCATGATCCCGTAAGCGGCTTCATGCAGCGAGCAGCCGAGGCGGTCGGCAATCCCGCCCACGACCTGCCGCGCCGCCTTCACATCGAGGGCCATCCGGCCGCCGAGAAAATAATCCGGATCAAGATAACCGAGCACGACAGCGGCGTCCGTTACGGTCGCTCTGTCCCCGCCCCGGCCGTAACACGCCGGTCCGGGCATGGCGCCGGCGCTCTCCGGACCGACCTGCAACAGCCCGCCCGCATCGACCCAGGCGATTGACCCGCCGCCGGATCCGACGCTGCGCGCATCCACCGCCGACAGCCCGGTCAGATGGCCGCTATAGCGCCCGCCCAGCCAGGTTTCGCGGCTGCGCACCGGCCGGCCGTCGCGCACGAGACTGACATCGAAACTCGTTCCGCCCGTATCGCAGACAATGACGTTCTGATCCCCGGTCTCGGCTTCCGCATAAGCGGCGCCCAGAACCGGCCCCAAAGCGGGTCCGGAGCGCACCATCAGGATCGGACGTTCAATAACATCGCCCACGGCGGCGACGCCGCCCAGCGACGTCGCCGGCAAAAGATCCCCCCGAAACCCCGCCGCCTGCAAATCTGTCTCCATCTCCCGCAGGTGCTCCTGCATCAGCGGCTTTAAGGAAGCGTCGATCGCGGCGGCGGAGGCGCGGCGATATTCGCGAATGACCGGATTGAGCCTGCTCGAGAGCGTATAGGGAACCCCGGGCATATGCTGTTCGAGAAGCGCGCCGAAACGCTCTTCGTGAGCCGGGTTGACCATGGACCAAAGGAGGCACACGGCGACGGCTTCGATGTTTTCCTGCCGCAGCCTGCTGATGATTTCCAACGCCGCCGCCTCGTCGAACGGTTTGAAAATTTCGCCTTCCGCGGTCATGCGCTCAGGCAACTCGAATGTCTGGCGGCGCGGCACGTATGGCTCCGGGAAAGGTTGGGTAAAGTCCCAGGGGTTTTCCTTGCCGCCTTCCCGGCGCACCAAGACGTCCGGAAATCCTTCGGTGACAATCAACGCCGTGCGCGCGGTTTTCTCTTCGAGGATCGCGTTTGTCGCGCGCGTCGAACCATAAATGAGAAGCTGCGTTTTCGCGAGCACGTCCGCCGTCGAGGCGCCGAGCTGTTCCGCGGCAACGCCAATCGCCTCCAGCATGCCCTGCGAGATCTTTTCCTTTGTCGTCAGCGCCTTGCCGATCAACATACGGCCTTGGTCATCCGCGAGCACGACGTCGGTGAAGGTGCCGCCAGTATCGATGCCTATTCGGTAATAAGAGCTCATCGGCCTGTTCTCCGCGCCCTGAATATCACGGCGTGTTCAGAACAGCCCCGCGCCATTGCCGCCAGCCAGCTTAAATTTGCTCTCGAGACGTACTCCACGAGCATTCGATCTCCGAAACGCGCGACCGGCAACCGGCCGCAAATTCGCCGAAAACGCTTTCCAGGGCGCGACATTGAGGATGATTGACTTTATTAAGCAGTTCAATCATATAAAAAATATATATTGATAACGAAGTCTGAATAGAAAAAATACAGCCTTATAGGCTGCTGAACGCCTTGCCGACGACGCGCCATGCGCCGTCGATTTTCTGCATGACAAAGAACTCGGCGAAGCTCAGACCGGCGTCGGTCTGAACGTCAACCCGGACGGCCGCGGAATTTCCGGCAAGCGCGAGAACGGTTATCGCGCCGGGCGGAACATCCTGTTGCGCGCTTGGCGGAGCTGAATCGCAGAATTGCGCCAACGCTTTGGGATCGCCGCTCCAATCCTCGCCGGCGATGGCGCCATAGATGAACGCCCGTTCGTGAAACACCCCGTCCATGAGCCGGCTGTCGGCAGAGAGAAAGGCGCGTATGTATTTTTCGCATTCGGCTTTGATCAAATCCTGGTCTGCCATTTCTTTCACCCTTCATGAAACTGCGCTTGTGAACGCGCGACCCGCTTTCGGATGCGAAAGCCTGCCGGCTCTTTCGCCGGCGCCGCCGGTCCGCCGTTGGCGAAGATCAGTCTAGACAAAGGAGAGCGCCTGGCGCGCCGCTCTCTGTCCTTCTCCGACGGCGCCGATAAAGGCCTGAACGCCGTACAATTCGCTGTGTGCAAAAAAGATTCGGCCAAACCCTTCGCGCACGATGTCGGAATTGGATTTCCCCCCGCCTGCCGGATACATGAAACCCGGCTGCGGCACGACATAGGCATGCCCCCAGCGATTTATCGTGATGCCCGCAATATCACGCTCGGCCTTGAACCCGCCCCGGCGGAACAGCGCATTCATTTGGGAAAGAATTCGGCTCTCAATCTCGGCGAAGGGCGCGTTGAAGAGTTCCCAGCGCAGGGCGGCGCCTTGCGCCTTAGCGGGCAGCCCATTCTCCATGAGCGGCGCGTAGAAAGTCAGCACGATCGGTTTTTCAGGATCGAACGGCGCTTCATAGCCTTCTATATTCAAGGGCTGGCGGATGTTGCAGCTGAACCCGAAATCACCATTCAAGTAGAGCGCCGTGGTGACGCCCATTTTCTCCATGAATTTCCAGTTGCGCAAGGCGACATTGGCGACCACCACCGGCGCATGCACGAAACTTGAGAGCGCTTTTTGGAGGCGGTCGGGCGCGCCTTTCACAATGTGGCGGCTGACCCAGCTTCCGCAACACACAATGGCGGATTTCGCATGAACTGCATGCAGCTTTCCGTCTTTTTCATAGACGATCCGCACGCCGTCTAGGTTTCCGTCGCCCTGTCGGTTGCGAACGTCAATCGCGGTTGCGCCCAGGCGAACACGGAACGGCGCGCCATCAACATCCAGACGGTCGAAACGGACGGGATTGCACTGGACATCGCCAGGTTCATACCCGCCTTCAATTGCGTCCGGCATGACGTTTTTTAGAAAATAGCGGTACACATAGCTGTTGCCGCCAGGGAAACATGCAATCCGGTTGCGGACCAGCCAATCGGTCAAAGCCTTTCGGCTCGGATCCTTCATCGCGTCGAGATCGGTCTCGCTGGCCAGCGCCGCCCCGGGCAATCCCAGATGAAGCGTCGCCATCAAGGCCGAGCAGGTGTCCGATCCGAGGCCCAAGGCGCTCGCCAAAAGCGGATCGCAAAACCGCGCCACTTCCGGCCTCAGGCCATGAACATCGACCAGCAACTCTTCGTAAGTCATCTGGTCGAGCCATTCTTCAAGGCCTTCTTTGGGACGGTCCAGCACCAGCTCCCAATGCCATTTCATCAGGTCGCGTTGAACTTCAGGGTCGAGGTCCAGCCCCTCAAGCCCTTTCATCCACGGATTTCGTACAGGCTTCGGGTTTTCCCGATTTTTCCCGGATTGATTGTAATAGGCGATGCTGTCGGAAATTGTCGCTTGCACCATGAACATGAAATTCGAAACATCGAATTCCAGATTCTTCTTGGTTCCGGCCAGCGGCGTCCAAGAATACTCAAGCGGCATTTTGATATCTTTATATTCGTCATAAAGCAGATCGAAGTTCAGAACGGTTTGGCCGGACTCGCTCGGCACATAGGTCATGTTCGAGCCTTGGGGGCCGTAGATTTTATAGCCGTCAACTTCGAATTCGTTGAGCTTGGCTTCACCGCCGAAAATATTGTGGTTTTCCAGAATAAGAACGCGAAGATTATCGCCCCGCTCTTTTTTCAGGCGATAAGCCGCGCCAACGCCGGCGCCGCCGCCACCGACTATCACGACGTCGTATTCGCCGTCTTCAACCGACGCTGCATCGACATCGGTTTGCTCAAAAACGCCGTCGCGGATTCGGTGCGCGCGGGACAATACGTCCCAGGTATTGCCGTTATTGCCGCGATAATCGCCAATTCCGCTTGGGCCGTCGAACAAGGCGGCCTTTTCCGGGTCGACAGCAGGGTAAGCTCTCGGCGCCGCTTCACCCTTCATGGTCTGCGCGAGCAATTCGCGCGGCGTCAAACCGCCCAGGAGCGCCGCGCCGGTTCCCACCAGGACGCCGCCAAGATAGTCGCGACGTGTGATACCTTTGCCGGCGCGTTTGCTGCTCGTTTCAGACCCACGTTTTTCAAACTCATTGTCAGCCATATCGCAGCCTTCTCTTCCATATCACGCCAGCTTACCCGCCCCCCGCGCAACGCCGACGATTTCAGTTGCAGCGGCTCAATTGTAGTTCTGGCGACGTCACGCATAATCCAAGCACTTCGCAGGCGCCGCGTATATTCATAACTTGTCCGAAGCGACATTTTGCGCCGGCGCAGAGCACCCTTTCGTGCGGCGCGCGCTCTATTCCTCAACTCTGAAATAAATTCCACTATGGAGAGGTTGGCCGCATTGCGAGACATGATCATTGGGCGCATCCATAAACAACGCCCTTGTACCAAGCGGGCGCTGAACCTGCATTCTCGTCTTCATTCAAACGATGCGCGTCACGCTTGCGGGGGAACTGGTCTGCGGACAGATCGTTTAACAACATATTTGTTTGTCCCTCGCGCCCTGGCCAGACGAATGGAACGCCGCTGCGCTGACGCTGGCGGTTCAATAAGGATGGTTGACGGAATTAAGCAGTTCAATCATATTAAAAATATATATTCATTATCTGTGGCGATGAATTGCCGGGGCGCTAGATGAACCTTCACTCACTGAATTTCGCCTATCTCATGCGATTCCTCGCCCTCGCCGAACATCTGCATTTCAGCAAAGCCGCCGAAGAACTCGGCATCGCGCAGCCTCTTCTCAGCGAGCAGATCAAAGCCCTCGAATATGCGATCGACGTCAAACTGTTCGACCGCACCAGCCGGCGTGTGGAGCTGACGACAGCAGGGAAAATGTTTCGCGACCGCGTGCAGCTCGTTGTCCAGGGCATGCAAGACAGCGTCGAAGCGGCGAAAGCAACAGAGCTTGGCGAACAAAACCGGCTTAGGCTGGGATATACGGACGAGTTTGCAATCGATTATTTGCCGTATTGGGTGCGGCGCATAAAAGAATCGCAGCCGACCGCCGATCTTGACCTCATGCCGGGCATGACCCCGCAACTGACCGAGCTGCTGAAAAACGGCCTCGCCGACGCAATATTAGTTTGCCCTATTCCCGAAGAACCGCTTGGAAAAGAATATCAGATCCTGCCCCTGGAGCCGCTTCCCCTAAGCGTCGCCCTGCCCGCCAGCCACCCATTGAAAAAACGAAAAAAAGTGAAAATTTCGACGCTTGCCGACGAACATTTCATCGAAGGCCCGCTCTCGCCTCAAGCCGCCTCCGAACGCGTCATTAACCGCCTGTTTTCTCAACATGGCGTCGAGCGCGACATCGTGCAAAGAGTCCACGACTCCGAGCTGGGCGTAAACCTCGTCGCGGAAGGCGTCGGCATAACGATTGGCCATTTCTCGTCACGCGCCAAAAACAGGGATGACGTCACTATCGTCGAACTCGACGAACCCGAAGCGAAACTCACCCGGGCGATTTTATGGAGAAAAAGCGCGCGCCCCCCCATGCTTGACACCGCTCTGGACGTGATTGCTTCGAACGGACGATGAACGCAGCTCTTTTGAAATCAGAAATTCTGTTATGCGGTCTTTGGCGTCCAAACAAGGTCCAGCCTTTTGGGCTGACGGAACTCATACCCCCTGATCGCAACAGCGCCGGCGTCTTTTAATTTCAGGCCGTCCAAACGCGCCATCAACTTTTCGATCGCGGTTTTCGCCTCCAGCCGGGCGAGATTGTTTCCAAGGCAAACATGCGGTCCTATGGCGAAGCCCAGATGCTTTCGAATATTATTGCGATTCAGGATGAATTTATCCGGATCTTCGAAAATGGCGGGATCCCTATTGGCCGCGCCAAGCATGCAGTTGACGATATCGCCCGCCTTGAGCGAAACGCCGGCAAATTCAATATCATTTGCAACATGGCGCGTCGCGGATTGAACGGGCGAAACCCATCTTACGCTTTCTTCCACGACAGCGGGAATGATTTCCGGATTTTCGTCGACCTGCAAGCGCAGAAAATCCTGGCTCAGGATGGCGTAAACCGTATTCAGCAATAAGGCTTCCACCGTAGAGATGCCGCCAAACATGATGATAAGCGCGTTGCGCCTGATTTCCGCATCGCTGAGGCGGTTCTCGTCGCCGTTCACAACCGAGGACAGGAGGCCATGCGTCGATGAGCCTCGCAACGTTTCGATCTGGCCTTGCAGAACCTCATGAAATTCTTCGCGATTTTTGGCGGCGCGCTGTCGGCATGCCGCATCCCAGCTGAAATTTGATAAGGCTGCTTCGAAACTGTCGTACCAGTTTCGAAATCTTTGTTCGAGTTCGAGCGGCAATCCGAAAATTTCCAGTATCGTGAGGACAGGCAAGCGGCTGGCGATCGAATCTCGCAAGTCTGTTTCTCCTTGCGCAACAAACCCGTCAATTAACTCGTCGACGCGGCGCTCTATGCGAGCCGACAGATTTTCTTGTATCGTTTTTGGCGTAAACGCCCCTCGAAAAGCGCTGCGATAGCGAAAATGCGCAGCGCCGTCGACGGTGAGCATGTGTTCGCCAAATGTGTCATAAAGCAGAGAATGCGGCGTGCCGGTGACGAAGTCAGCGGCATTCATGAGAATTTCGTGGATATGGCGGTGATCGACCACATACCACATCTTCAAAGGCTCAATCCAATGTATGGGCCCCTTCTCACGCAGCGCGCGGTATACGGAATAGGGGTCCGCATCCAACGCCTCTAAAAACACTTCCCTGTCCTGCATCAGAGCGGCGACGTCAGCGGTCATATATTTTTTCCGTTTACCGCAGCAACAAAGGCTGCCCGATTTCGGGGCGCATCCAGCCAAGAAAGATTTCGGGTTTAGGCCTCACCCGCGTGAGGACTCTGTTCATTCGGACAGTGCCGATATAAGCAAATTGGCTTCAATGCGTTGACGGATTTCATCTTCTATAGGCACGGCGCTGCGCGCTTTAAGATCAAAACGAACCGATATGGTGGTTACGCGCGTCTTAAGGTCATCGCTTTCGGCGTCCTTCATTTCATGCACATAAGTTATGGATTTTGAGCCCAACTTAACCGGATAGGACTGGAGCAGCAGCAGGTCGCCGCGGCGAACCTCCTTTAGATACTCGTATTCCTGCCGCACATCCGCCCAGCCCAGCCCGTCGTCACGTTCGCCGGACACGCCCATCATGGAAAAAAGATGATAGCTCGCATCTTCGAACATCGGCGAATAATGACGCGTCGCCATATGCCCCATGACGTCGCATTGCCACGGATGTATCACGGCCCGAAATGTATCGAATTTCCCGTCTGTGCTTTTCATTGCGCCGCTCAGTTCGTCTAATTGATGCAAGGCTCAGTTAGCCTGGTGTTTTCAGGTCAAGCATTTCCCGCGCTTCAGCCGGGCTCGCAACGTCGCATCCAAGACTGTCGATAAGCCCTGCAGCGCGCTCGACAAGCTGTCCGTTTGTGGCGAAAACGCCGCGCTCCAAATAGAGATTGTCCTCCAGCCCGACACGCACATTCCCTCCGGCCAGCAATGACTGCGCCGCCATCGGAAATTGCAGCTGGGCGATCCCCATTGCACCCCAAATGGCGTCCCGAGGAAGAAGATTGCGCATATAGAGGACGGTTTCCGGGTCAGCGGGCGCGCCCCATTTCACGCCTAACACAAACTGATAAAGCGACGGGCCGTCAATCAGTCCTTCCTTGACGAGCTGATTTGCGAACAGCACGTCGCCGGCCTGAAAAGCTTCCAGCTCCGGCTTCACCCCCAAGGCTTGAAAGCGTTTCGCCATTTCGCGCAGGGTGCGTGTCGTATTCAAATAGACAAATTCAAAGTCGCCTTCCATCTGGTTGCCGGTGGTCACATCGAGCGACGCAATTTCCGGCAGACATTCGACAAGGTGTTCAACGCGTTCTTCCGCGCCGATCAGATCGCTTTCCGGCAAAGCCCGGCCTTCGTCCTTAGGGTCAGGCAAAAACAACGCTCCCATGCCGGCGGTCAGATTAATGACGATGTTGATCCCGCGCTGCCGAATTCGGTCGACGACCTCTTTGAACAACGCGACATCGCGCGAGCCGGAACCGCTTTCGGGGTCACGAACATGAATATGGGCGATGCTGGCGCCGGCGCTGGCCGCTTCAGCGACTGCTTCGCATATTTGTTTAGGCGTGACCGGGTATTCGTAAGGATATTTCGGGTTTAACGGCGCATTACCCGTGACAGCGCAGGTAAGAACGATTTTTCGCTTCATCTTGGTTCACCTCAAACATATTCACTCGCCGCAAAGTGCAGCGCCATAGATTTGAAGAAAGTTTTCGAATTCGCGTTCGAAAGCCTCTATGTCGTCATCTGTGGACTTTAGGTTCAGTGTGATCAAACCGCGCGAAGCAACATAAAATCCGCGGTTCATCATATGAAGATGCATTAGCATGCGGAATAATTGGAGATTGGGATGGTTGATATCGTCCGGGCTCTTGATCGTCTCAAGACCGAGATGCGGATTCATTACGCTCCCAATGCCTGTCACTTGAACAGGCGTATTGGCTTCCTTGGCGATTTCATTCAACCGCTCGCGTAATTTATCGCCGCGCGCGTTCAATGAAACGCATGCTTCGCCTGTGAAATATTTTCCCAGCCCGATGCTGCCGCCGATCATCGATGCGATATTGTTGTTGAACGTCCCAGCGTGAGAAAGGCCATTCTCTCGCCGCAGATCAAACATCGACATCAACTCGTCCCGGCCGCCCAGGGCGCCGCAGCTGAACCCTCCTCCTATGTATTTTCCGAGACTTGTCAGATCCGGCTCAATGCCCAGTTTTTCCTGAAGACCGCCAGGCGACAATCGAGACGTCATTACTTCATCAAAAATCAGGACGATATCGTGCTCGCTCGCCGCTGTGCGGAGCATTTCCAGAAATACGGGATCGCCGGCTATGCATCCGCCCGACCCCATCATCGGCTCAACGATAATCGCTCCCAGTTCGTCTTTGTTTTTTTCGATGAGCGCGCGCGTTCCTTCGACATCGTTGTAGGCGCCGATCAAAGCTTTCATAGGGACGTTAAGCGGAGCGCCTGACGCCCCAAATGTCAAAAAACCGCCATGATAAGCGCCCTTGAAAACAAGGGCCGTTTCTTTGCGCGTCGCATTGCGCGCTAAAGCCAGGGCAAGCAAATTCGCTTCTGTCCCGGAATTGCAAAAACGCACTTTCGAAATCGATTGAAAGCGTGTGCAGATTATGTCGGCCAGCTTTTCTTCATATATATTAGGGCCGCTGAGCATGAGCCCTCGTTTTCCGATTTCGGACAAAATATCCCGCAGCATTTCTTCATTATGGCCGTAAAGCCCTGCAGTATATTCACCAACGAAATTGAGATACTTATGGCCGTCCGCATCAAATAAAAAGTTGTTTTCCCCTCTCTCAATAACGACGGGAAAGGGAGGATAATAAAGCGTAGCGCGTGTGCTTCCCCCCGGCAAAACGCGGCAAGCGCGCTCATAGCGGGCAAGGCTTTCGGCGTTTCTTTCTTTATAAATGGCGACTTCGTCTTCTATCGCCTTTATCAGCGAACGATCGTTCGCGCCTTCCTCAACATGTTCAATGGTGCTCATGACCGGCCTCAATTCATATGGGTTGCATAGCCCAATGGATGGGCGGATGATGCAAAAGCGCTTCTAATTCACTCACTACACAAACGCTCAATGCACGCGTAATCACAGCGAGCACCATGAGGCGCCTTTGCGCCAAGCTGAAAAGTCTGGCGCAGACTTCGCCGCAACCGCGCAAGACGTTTGCGTTGAAACAGAAAAAATGCGGGGATCATAACGAGGACGAAAGGCGTTCCGGAGAGGGCAAAACCGGAATGGCGCCTCACTAAGAACCGCTTCAAATTCCCAGATGCGCGGGACCTGAAGATTGCAGCAACGCCATGCAGCGCGGCTACGCTTAATTCAAAACCTCGAGCATTCAGAAACCGCGTAAGCATTCTTACGTCCAGCCTGACGAACGCGGCCAACAACGCCATGATCCCCAAGTCAACAAATAGCTGGCCGGAATTAGCAGCCCCGGCAAGCATGGCGCACCGAGCGGCGGCGGCTGAAAAAAAGACCAGTCTGAAGAGCCCATGCGCACATAATCTTGAGTTCAGGCTTAAGTTCGGCCCCGGATTCGACATCCCTTCCCCCGCACGCTAGCAACGGCGCCGAAAAGCATTTGCATCGGCTGGCTATGAATTCGCGTTCAAAAAGCCTTGCGGCTAGCGCTGCTGTATGCCCGCGAGAGCTTGCTTTGTTTTTTCAATGTGATGATGGTTGACTATATTGATTTGTTCAATTCAATTAATACGATTAATTAATCAGAATTTCCGATAAGACGCACTGAATCGCTCATCAAATCAACCGACCTGAGCATCAGTTGGCGCTGCGCACCAAAGCGCGTTTTCAAAACACAGCATTGTTAGAGAAAAAGATCCGCCCACAGCAAAACGCTCCGCATGCACACATACTGCATGCGTCTCTCTAAGTCGTTGAAAAACTTGCTTAGTTGGTATCATCCATCAAAGGAAGTGCATTTCCTTCGATGTCTGTCTATGCGCGCTACTCCTATCACAAACACACTCCTGGGGTGCAATGGGCGCCTGGACCCGGTATTTGGATCTTCCATTAACCGTCGCATCAAACGATATGTTGCTAGGATCCCAAGGGCTGCGGTCGTCACCGATTTTCGTTTCTCCACCGGTCAGATAAACGCTGAATCCGGTGCGGTGAAGGCGACGATAATCACGCCCTCTTCGCCCCGGCCTTTAAGGTTATATGAAACGGACACCTTGCCTGTATCGGCCCCCTTCAGAAATCCAGGCGGTATCCGGCGATTACGTAATATCCTGTGAGTGTCTCGGTTCCGAGCAGGTTTTCCGTCGTCGTCCATTCCGCGCCGCCTTCAAGCTCCAACTGAAAAGTCCGGGTTGGAAGATAATTGATGCGCATGGACGGCTTGACGGTGAATTGCGTCTGGTCGGCGGCGGCCGCCCGGCGGCGGGAAATCCGCATGCGCGGGCCGATCCGGAACCTGCGCGAAAAAGGATAGCGCGTGTTCAGATCGATGACATAGCGCTTCGCTGTCGACATGTCGTCATAACGCACGCCGAGGGTGGCGAAGTCGCCCTCTTTAAGAAGGCTCTGCCCATAGACCTGCGCCGAATAAAACGCCTCCACCCCTGTCCCCGGCTGGCCCGGCACGCCGCCCGCATCGGCGGTCGGCTTCATATTGGCGACGGTGACGCCCGCATTGACCTGGAACTTTTCCGAAAGCGGGCGGGAAATATTGATCGAGCCGCTTTTGAGTCGCGCCGCACGCGCCTGCGCCAGAGAATAAATATCTTCGTCCGCATAGGTTGAACGCAGCTCCTCGATCGACTCAACCCCCTGCCCCTGCAACGCGTCGATCGTCATCAAGGCCGGCGCCCAGCGATAATCGAAAGCGATGTTGATGTTCGTATTGTCTTCCAACCGCCAGGATCCGTTGAACAAGGCGAGGTTCAGGGAGCCGTAAAACGTATCGTAATCGACAAGGCCGAAAGCGGACCGGCTTTCATCCACATAGCGGAACTCAAAACCTGCGGCCTGACGATCCACGAGACCGTCCACCGTTTGATGAATGAAATAGACGGTCGTATCGAGCCCCTCCACAACCTGGTTCACATCGACGCTGCCGCCTGCGAATTTCCTGTGTTTGTCGACAAACAAATCGCGCGAACGGATCACCGGCGCGCCGGCGACCGCATTCACGCGCACCTTGTCATTCACATCAAAACTTAAAAGGCCGCCGTCAAAACGGCCGAGAACGCCGCCCGTGCTGCGCGTTTGCCGGCCGATGCGGGCGGCGAGCCGCGTCGCGCTGTCGACAACCTCCACAAACCAGGCGCTGACAGCGCCGAGATCGCCTTTGCCGCCTTCCATGAAATCCTTGGTGTGCGCGCCGGAAAACCGCATGCTAAGATCGACGCGGTCATTGCTAACGCTCGCCGTCATGTCCGCCCCGGAAACAAGCGCATTGCGATTTACCTGTTTATCCGGATCGGGCGTCAAATCCGGCTGCTCGAGCGTTACCGTGCTTTCATCGCGCTGATAATATTGCGACAGGCTGGCGGTGAGCCGCGTGACGAATCCCCCGCTCTTGCCCTCGCGCAGTTCGGGCGGGCCTTCCTGGCCTTGCGACAACAGCGCCGCAAGCCGCTGGCGGACGCGGGGCGCGCCCTCGGCGTCAGGATAGCGTTCCAGATATTCTTCATATTCCGCCTTGGCGTGCGCTTTCTGGCCGTTCTTTTCGCGGGCGACGCCAAGAAGTTCTTTCGCCTCCGGCGACGCCTGGCTTTCCTCCAGGGTTGTCGCTTTCGTCAGAAGCTGAATGGCGCGCGCATAATCGCCTTTCGTCATCAGCGTGCGCGCTTCGGCGACAAGCGTCGCCGCATCGCGATTTTCGGGAAGCGGCTCTACAGCCGGCAAGCGCCGGGCGGCGTCCAGATTGCGTTGCGCCGTTTTTCTCTTATCCAGCCAGGCCTGATAGACGCTTTCGCGCTCCGCCGCCGAGGTTCTGACGATCCATGCGTCCGGATATGAGGTTTTCAACTGGTCCGCCGCTTTCTGGGCTTCGGTCCGGGTCTTGAAAAAACCAAGCCGCAAGCGGTTCCAGACGACGCCGTCTTCCTCGAAGCGAACTGCATAAGCGGCGTAGGCGGAAAAGGGCTTTAAAGCGGGAATATTGTCCGCATCGATCGCCGATTGTTGCGAAAGCAGGTTCAGCGCATAGACGGCGTTCACATCGAGCGTATCGGGCATGGAGTGCAATACGGACGAGACGCCGCTAAGTTTGCGGCGTATCGAAGTTTCGGGCCCTGTGCGCAATCGCGGGCCTCCGCCGGAACAAGCGTCAGATACGGGCGCGTCCGCAATCGTGATGTCGAGGCTGCGAAAATCCGCGCCCTGCGCAATCGCAAAATGCCGGTTGTGATCGAACGTGACGGTGAGGACAGGTCCCGTCGGCGCGTCGCCGTCATATTGTATTTCCTGAATGCCGGCCTTCCGGCTCAACGGCGCGCGTAATTCTTCCCTCGCGGTGAGGCCGTCGCTTATGCTTCTGCCTGTTTCGATGGGCTTCAGATCGATGCGAACATGGTCGCCATGATCTTTTGGAAAATGCGAAACGGCGCGGATCGGAAAGTTGAAGGAGATTGTCGCGACGGCGCATTGCTGCGATTCGGAGACCGTGACGCGCGAGAGCACGCGATCGCCCACCGGCTGCGCGCTTGCTTCAAATGCATTGCAGCATATGGCCGCTGCAAGAACAAGGCATCTAACCGCCCCACCTCTGTAACGCACGAACCGAAGCATGGATTAGTCCCAATCCCTGTCGGAAACTCTGTGATTGCTGTTCCGGCGCTCCTTGATCGTGGTCAGAGAACTGTCGGTGTAGATGTGACAGGAGCCCGTGCAATCGCGCAATTCGGCGACGGTGTAACGCACGTCAGGATTTTCATGTTTCTTGTGCGGGTCCGAACGATAGTCGCCTGCGTGGCACGCTGCGCAATCTGGCTGATAAGCGCCGAACTGCCAGGCGATTGTCTGGGAATTCGTCGTATGACAATCCGTACAGCCGACGCCAGATCCGTGATCGCCGGGATAAGACGGCGACGTGTGGGAAAACAGGATCGGCAGCCAGGCCGTCGTCCGGTGACAATCGCCGCATTGCAGGGAGGTGACAAAATGGCTCGGCGGTTTGCCTGTGGCCGTGGAGCCGTTGTGGCAACTCGAGCAAGAGCCCGTAATCGTGTCATGGTCGAAAGTCGCCGGTATCCAGGCGAGCGTCGTATGACAGGCGTCGCACTCTCCCGTCGTCGCGATATGCAGCGGCCCCTTCCCTGTCGCCGTCGTGCCGTTGTGGCAGCTTGAACAGGAGCCGGTGACGGCGCCATGATCAAAGCGCACATTCGTCCAGCTGGACGTCACATGGCAATCGTCACACATATTTACAGATGCGATATGCGTCGCATGTTTGCCGGCAGCGGTCGTTCCGTTATGACAGGTGAAGCACGACGCTGTCGTCGCCGCATGATCGAAGCGTATGCTGGTCCATGTGGACGTCAGATGACAGTCCTCGCAGATGTTCGTTGTCGGCATATGCGTCGCCGGCTTGCCGACTGCGGTTGCGCCGTTGTGGCAACTGAAGCAATTGCCCGTGACGCTTGCATGGTCGAACGAAACATTCGCCCAGTTCGACGTCACATGACAGTCGTCGCATGTGTTGGAGGATGCAATATGCGTCGGTGTTTTCCCAGGCGCCGTTGTCCCGTTATGACAAGTAAAGCAGGACGCGGTCGCCGCAGCGTGGTCAAAACGCACAATAAGCCACGATGTCGTCCGGTGGCAGTCCTCGCAGATATTCGTCGTCGGCATGTGTAACGCAGATTTGCCTTGCGCCGTCGTCCCGTTATGGCAGCTCACGCAATTTCCCGCGACGCCGGAATGGTCGAACCGGACAGCCGACCATCCAACCGTGCTGTGGCAGTCGCCGCAATTGTTCGACGATTGAATATGCGTCGGAGACTTGCCCGTCGCGCGCCGCCCGTCATGACAGGACATGCATGTCCCGGTCGCGCTGAAATGGTCGAACCGGACCTGCGTCCAGCTCTGGAGCGCATGACAATCGCTGCAATTGTTTTGAGACAGAAAATGGTCCGGCGGCTTGCCCGGGGCCGAGACGCCGTTGTGGCACAAGCCGCATTGCCGGGGCGTGCCTTCAAAAACGCCGTTCATGTGGCAGTCTTCGCACTCGACAAAGCGGTGAGCGCCTTCAAGGGGGAACCCGGTCTTTAAATGCTCTTCCACTTCCGCCAAGTCAGGCATGGCGTGCGCTGCAATGAAAAATTGCATCAGCCAGCAAAGGCCAATGAAGAGCAGCGGGAATGGCTGCCGTCTATAATGATTTGCCCTTGCGCGCCCCATCCCGATCACTCAGCGGCTTTGAGTTTGACCCGCGGCGAAGCCCACTCAACCGCAAATCATTCTCATTATAATATTCATGCTACGAACTAATTCGCACATCACCGTATGCGGCTTCGCCGTGTAAAAAAGCTTATTATTTCGCCAGTTACTTGATTTTAATGAAGCGAAAATCGCGCCTTGCGGCGGTTTCGAACAATTCAATTCATTTTGACGGAATCGAAACTTTGGGTTGTATGACACCTGCCGCAGTCGCCGCCATATTGACCGCGATGCTTGTCGTCAACACGGTGACAGGCGACGCACTCGCTGGACTGGTCGCCGGCGGACCATCCATTCGGTTTGTGGCAGGTGCTGCAAATCAGCCCTTTATGGCTTCCCGTCAAAGCGAATGTCGTCTGCCGCTCATGATCAAACAACCAATGAGACCATTTGGCTGGACTATGGCATAGCCCGCAGTCGGCGCCGAGCGCGCCGCCATGTTTGTCCTCATCGGCATGGCAAGACCGGCACGCCATGGGCGCGTCGGAAAAGACCTTGCTTTTGTGACACGCCGCGCATTTCACGTCTTTATGCCGCCCAAGCAACGGAAACCGGGAGAGATCATGATCGAACTGCGTATTTTCGACCCAGGACGTTACATTATGGCAAGATGCGCAGTCTTCTCCTTGCGCGCCCTTATGGGGATCATCCGACTGATGGCAGTCGACGCACTCCTTGCCGGGCAAGGCTACAGTTACAGGCTTCAAATGGCATGATTTGCAGTCGACGCGACGATGCGCGCCCATAAGCGCAAAAGTCGTATCGCGATCATGGTTGAAACGCGAAGCGGTCCAGGACGACGTCCGGTGACAACTCGCGCAATCCGGTCCGTTTCGGCCCTCATGCACGTCGTCGCTCCGATGGCAGGAGACGCAGCCCTGTTTGAGCTTCGGCTCAAAGAGCGTTTGCGTGTGACAAGTCTTGCAGGCGAGCGGCGCATGTTTGCCGGTCAGGGAAAACCCCGTCCGGCGGCCGTGGTCGAACGCAATGGCGCCCCATCCAGCAGGTTGATGGCAGGTTTCGCAATCAGTTCCGAAAGCGCCCTTATGAACATCGTCTTCCTTATGACAGTCGATGCAAAGAGACGGTAGCCCATCATAAACTTCCTCTACATGGCAGGCGCGGCACTTCGCGCCGCGATGTTCGCCGACGAGTGGAAAGTCGGTTTTCGAATGATCGTACGAGATCTCTTTCCAGTCGGTTTCGCGATGGCAGGACTGGCAATCGTCGCCCAGGCGCCCTTTATGCGGCTCATCGGCTTTATGACATGTTGCACAGTCATGAGCGGCGTCTCGAAATTTCTTCTTCCCGGCATGGCACTCGCCGCATTCGACGTCCCTGTGCGCGCCCTTTAATACGTAATCCGTCAACCCATGATCGAATGCCCGGCGATCAAAGGAAACAATTTGAAACGCCGCGCCCTTGTGTTCCGTGTGGCAGGCCTTGCAGGGTTTTCCGTCAACATCGGGCGATTTCCCGTGGAAGCCTGAATGTTTGGAAACATCGCCGGCCACATCCTCATGACAATCAAGACACAGCCCTGACTGCGCCCCCTTGTCGAAAGACGCATGGCATGCATTGCAGGTTTTTTCCTGCCCCTTGTGCGCGGCGCTAACCGGACCGGGCGAGACCAGCTTTTCAATAACGCTCTGGGCGCTTGCCGGCGGCGCGGCGAAAAGCGCGCCGACAACGACCGCTAGCGCAACCGCGCTAATATAAATGAACCGCGACGACATGAATGATCGCAGTGATGATCAACAGAATAAACAGCGGCAGGTGAAGAACATGCCAGGCGGCGAAGAGGCGTTCGTAGAAGGCAAGCTCCGCCGCCTGTTCGATACGGCTGAAATAGCGCGCCGAAAAGTCAAGCTGCTGCGTGAGCGCCTTTTGCCGGCCCCGCAACTGCGGCGATGATTTCAGTTGTTTCGAAAGTTTTCCCTTAAGCGCTCTCGCTTTTGAAACGACGGCGAAAGCCTTGACCGCTGCTGCGCCCATGCCTGCCGAACTCTCAAACGCGGCCGCCTCCAGATCATCAATCCGCCTTTTTAGATCATCGTCGATGGCGACGGAGAGCCTGTCGCGAATCGCCCCAGCCTCGGTCACCAGCTCGCGCGCTTCGGCTCTCTTTCCGTAGAGGCCGCGATGGATTTTTGCGTAAAAGAAACGGCCGATAAGCCCCGAGCTCGCCACGATCAGCATGGCGGCGAGCGCCACATTGCTGTTTGTCGAGCCCAGCCCGAAATTCGCATGATAAAGAATGAGCGTTGGGCCGATCAGCCCAAGCGCCATATGAAGACGAAACCAGAACGAGACGGGCCCCGCCCACTGCAACAGGCGCGAATTTTTGCGCAATGGATAAGTCAGCAAAAGCAGCATGGCGATAGCGCCGGCGATGCCCAGATAATAGCCCAGCCCTGCTTCCGCCTCGATCCACCGGTCTCTCATGCGCCAGCCATAGCCAAGCGCCCCGGCGATCAGCAGTCCGAAAATAACCGAGCCCCACGACGCCGCTTTTTTCCTGGCCGGCGCTCTCCTCCGGCCTGCAGGACGCCCTTCCCCGCCCAGAGAAGACGCCGGCCCGGCAGCCTGCTCTTTAAGAATGACTTGCATTATTAATCCGTCCGCTGATCAGAATCATCTCTTATTTTGTTTTCTGACAAAAGTTTAGTGTTTGCGTTGCTCCTATCGTTAAAGATTTCGCTTAAAAATAGTTTATCCACCAGGATGCAACGCTCGGAAAAGAGCGATTATTAAAATTGATCCATAAACCAGCCGCCGCGTTATGATTTTATGATTCCCCTCGCCTCGCATAACCTTGACTATCGCTCTGGCTTTCTCGCGCCGGCCCGGCGATATACAGCGTGTGCGTCATGACCGACTGGACCGCTATTCTGGTTTATGGCGCGCCGCTCTGCGTTATCATTTTCGTCTATTACGGCTTGCGGGCCCGATCTTCCCGGAAGGCGCAGACAATTCACGCCGCGGCGGTCGAGGCCGGCCTCACCGAACCGCAATCATTGCATCCGGTCATCGATCCCGCGGCCTGTCTTGGATGCGGATCTTGCGCAAAAGCCTGTCCGGAAGGCGACGTCATCGGCCTGATCGGCGGCAAGGCAGTCTTGATCGAGCCGACCCATTGCATCGGTCACGGCGCATGCGCCAAGGCCTGTCCCACCGACGCCATTTCGCTGGTTTTCGGCACTGAAAAGCGCGGCGTCGACATTCCATTCGTGGGCGCGGACTTCCAGACCAATGTGCCGGGCATTTACATCGCCGGAGAACTTGGCGGCATGGGACTGATCCGCAACGCCATCGAACAGGGCAAGCAGGCGGTCGATGAGATCAGAAAGAACGGCCGCAAAGCAGCAGCGGACGCGCTTGATCTTATCATAGTCGGCGCCGGGCCCGCCGGTTTTGCGGCGACGCTTGCCGCAAAACAATACGGACTGCGCAGCGTGACCATAGAGCAGGAATCGCTCGGCGGAACCGTAGCCCATTACCCGCGCGGCAAGCTGGTCATGACAAAACCCGTCAATCTTCCCATTATCGGCAAAGCCAAGATCAAGGAACCGAGCAAGGAAAAACTTCTCGAATTCTGGCAATCGGTCGAACGGAAATCCGGCGTTTCCATTCAATATAATGAGCGCGTTGAATCGATTACAGAAAGCGGCGGCGGCTTCGAAGTGAAAACCACGCAAAGCGTTTACAAATCAAAAAACATACTGCTGGCGATTGGCCGGCGCGGCACGCCGCGCAAGCTTGGCGCGCCGGGCGAAGAGCTGTCCAAAGTTGTCTATCGCATGATCGATCCAGAACAATATAAGGACCGGCGCGTGCTCGTCGTCGGCGGCGGCGACAGCGCGCTTGAAGCCGCAACCGAGATCGCCGAACAACCGGGCGCGAAAGTCATTCTTTCTTATCGCAGCGCGTCTTTTTCCCGCGCACGCCAGCGCAACCGCGACCGTGTGGCCAACGCTCAGGAAAGCGGCGCGCTGAAAGTCGTCATGGAGTCGAATGTCGCGGCCATCGCCCCCGACCACGTCGTGCTGGAAAAGGGCGGCGTCAAAAAGAAAGCCGCCAATGACGATGTCATCATCTGCGCCGGCGGCATTCTGCCAACGGCCTTTTTAAGAGAAATCGGCGTTGAAGTGGAGACAAAGTTCGGGGAGGCCGCCGCTGGATAACGCGCGATCGCTCACAGGAACGAAAATTACGTAGCCTCAGCTCACCATCAAAAACGCCTTCATGTATTGGAGTGTCGTCATCTGGTTTGCCCCGCAATGCGCGTCCTATTGATCGAAAACGAGACCGATTTTCGTCCCCGACTCGCCGAAAGTCTGGCCAAAAATTCCACCTATTCCGAACATGGCATCTACCCTGAAGCCGGCGCCTTGATATTCGATGCGGCAAACCACGGAGTGACATATGAGGACAAACCCATCGCTTCCGGCCGCTTGAAAACGGATCTCATCGAACCCCTTATGCGGCGCAACGGTAAAGCCGTAAACGCGGACTTATGCGGAATTGGATTGCGCATCCAAGTCAATGGACATTGCGTTGCGCCGTTGATGTATCGTTATAGCGCACCCCAGAGCTGTACAAATCCAAAAAACCTATTCCCGCCAATCCATTCTGTATGCACACATACTGCACACGTCGCCTTGGAAGGCATTGAAAACATTACTTAGTTTGTATCATCCATCATCGGGGCAACGCAGAACTTATATCTCTGATTTCCTGTATTTTCTCTTTCGGACATCAAAGCGACGACGACGACCTTATGCGCATCTCCTTCTATGTGTGCAAATTCGCGCGTCTGTGCGCCGGTTTCATCCGTCAGCACTTATGCCGTAACTGCCAGAATCAGAACAGGCGATGCGGCTAATCAAAGCATTTTAGATCATTACTACAAGCCTCTGTTCCCGGTCAGCGATCGAGGGACGGGCGGCCCCCATCGTGAAATACCCGTTGCAAACATAGGACTTAGACACCGGACTTAGGCGAAAGCGCGCCGTCCTATTTGCGCAAGATCACTTCAGGACTTATGCTGAAGCGATGCGTGGGAAAAAGGGGCCGGGATGGCCTATGCCGGATAAGAAAAAAAACAGACAACGGATGTTTGGCGTCTTTCAGTCCAATCGCGGCTTGGTCCTTAGCGTGCTGCGCCGTTACAGCCTTCGCCAAGTTGATCTTGAGGACCTCTCGCAGGAAACCGTGCTGCGCGCGCTCGAAGCTGAAAAACGTACGCAAATTCAAGAGCCTAAACGGTTTCTGGTTGGCATTGCAAAGAATGTCGCCAGGGCCGAGCTTGAACGCCGCGCGAAAATCACGTGCGACTTACTAGATGATTTGGACCCGGAAACATACGTATCAGACGAACCCGCCATTGACGACGTGGTCGATGCGCGCCAGCGGATGCAGGTTTTTGGCAAAGCGGTCGCCATGCTGCCGCCGCAATGCCAAAAGGCTTTTTTATTGAAACATGTGTACGGGGTGTCACATAAGGAGATCGCTGAAAAGCTCGATATCGCCGTTAGCACCGTTGAAAAACATGTGGCGCTTGGGCTGCGCCGATGCAGAGAAGTGATGTTGAGCGAACAGTCCGAGACCGGAACGTGTGGAGAAGAGAGTGAAAAAAGCGTTTTGGGCCTGGAAGGGCGCAGGCGCTAGATCAGTGTCGCGTAAATGAACGAAAAAACGAAAATCCCCGCTGACAAGGAAATTGTCGGCGAAGCCTGCGCCTGGCTCGCGCAGATTGAATCCGGCTCACTTTCAGGCGCGGATATGGCCGCCTTGCGCGAATGGATATCCCGCAGCCCCGCCCATGCAAGGGAGATCCGGGCTGTCGCACAGCTCTCGGGAAGCCTTTCTGTGCTGAGCGAACTGACGACGCCGCTGGCGGCGGCTTCCGGGGCGGCGAGCAGTCTCCGGAAATCAAAACCGCTGCGGGCCTTCGCCGCGCCAGCTTTAGCCGCGCTTGCCATTTTTGCAGTCGCCGCGGTTATGTTTATCGCCTGGCGCCAGCCGGGGGGCAGCGCGCCGGAAATCTATCGCACGGCGATCGGCGAATACCGTTCCCTCGATCTGACCGATGGCACCGTCGTCAAGCTGAATACGAACACGCAGATTGAGGTCGATTACTCGAAAGACGAACGGCGGGTGCGCCTTGTCAATGGAGAGGCATTGTTTGATGTGGCGAAAAACCCCGACCGGCCGTTTATCGTCTATTCCGACGCAGCAGTTGCAGAAGCCGTGGGAACGTCATTTGCCCTGCGGCTGCGCGATCAGATCACCGAACTTTCGGTGGTCGAAGGGGCTGTCGCCTTTTTTAGATTGCCGGAGACGATCGACGCTGCCACCGACCAGGCGAGACAAAACGCGGCGAAAAACGCAGAATTGCTTCAAAAACAGGCGCGGGTAATCCTGCGCGCCGGGCAAAGTCTGACATCGGACGATATCCCGGCGAAAGGCGACGCGCTTGACGGCGCCGAGATCCCTGTGATCACCCAGCGCGACATCCAGCGAAGGCTGTCCTGGACGGAAGGCTTGCTCGATTTCTCGCAAACACCGTTGCGAGAAGTGGTAACGGAAGTTACGCGCCATAATGACGTTTCGATCGAAATCGCCGATCCGGCGCTTGAGGACGTCAAGCTGGGCGGCATTTTCCGGACGGGCGACGTCGAGCCGCTGCTCGAAGCTCTTGAAGGGCTTGGGATTGATGTCGAGCGGCGCAGCGATGGCGTAATCTTGCTGCATACAGCAAAAACGGACTGACGCTTCGCTGAAAAGTCGCGCGAGCGTTTTGCCGCCCGGCCTAGCGATGTATTTTCGCAACAGTTCTTGGCGGGCTAAAAGATTTTCAGCCCTGCACTGGCGGATTTCCCATCTCAGACTGACAGGTTAACATGGCCGTCTCGCGATGCGATGACGATGTCATGACAGTTGGTTTGGATGGAATGCGGTTAGCGCTTAAGCGCGCATTGGTAGGGGCTATCTTGTTCGGTCTTGGCGTCCTGTCCTGCGCCGCGGCGCAGGAAGCGGCGGACACGCGGGTCGACCTCGATATTCCGGCTCAAACCGCGCAGGACGCCGTAAAGGCGCTTGCGCGGGCGCATAAGCGTTCGGTTCTTTTCCAGACAGAAGATGTCATGGCGGTGAACACCAATTCGCTGAAAGGGGATTATTCCCTCCAGCGAGCCCTGGACGAGATGTTTCAAGGGACAAGCCTCAAAGGCGGCCTGACGGAAAGCGGCGTGATTACCGTGTCGCTCCGCAAAACAGAAAACAGGTCGGAAGGGGATAAACCCATGAAGAAACAGTCACGCTTTTTACTAACCACAGCGCTGTCGTCATTTGCGTCGGTCATAGCGACGGCGGCCGTCGCGCAGGATACGGGCGAAACGGCGGCGACGCCCCAAGACGTTATTGTCGTCACAGGCACGAACATTCGCGGCGCGCGCATTAACGAGGCGCTGCCGGTGACAGTCTTCAACGCCTCTGACATCGCCGCCATTGGCGGCGTAGACGGCGACGATCTTATCCGCGCCCTGCCGGCCAACGGCGCCGTAAACTTCCGCAATGACAATGCGGGGACAATCAACTCCGCCCGCGGAGACGTCGGGTCAATCAATCTGCGTTCCATCGGATCGAGCGGCACGCTGGTATTGTTAAACGGCCGCCGCGTCGTCAATCACCCCGGGACCCAGGCCGAGTTGTCGACCCCGGTAACGACGGTCAACACCAACGCCCTGCCCGTGGGCGGTCTTGAGCGGATGGAAGTCCTCAATGACGGCGCCTCGGCGATCTACGGTTCCGACGCCGTAGCCGGCGTCGTCAACATGATCCTTCAGGACGATTATGAAGGCCTGTCGCTGAAAGCGCGTCACGGAACAGCGCTCGATACGGAGCTAGACGAACAGACCTTCATCCTGAAGGCCGGCAAAACCTTTAACGGCGGCGCGACCAATGTTTCCCTGTTTGCGGAATATTCACGCCGCGACGCCTTGTTTGCGAGCGAGCAGGAATTTTCGGAATATGCGGATTTGCGTCCGTTCCTCGAAGGCACAAGCTTCGAAGGCGACACCTCGTTCCGCAACCTTTCCACCGGCTCGCCTTGGGGCCAGTTCACTCTCGGCGATGAAGTCACCCAGAACGGGACGGCGCTGACAACATCCAGCGGGCGCTTCCACGTTCAGCCTTCAAGCAGCAGCGGCTGTCTTGCGGACATCGTTTCAACGCCCGGCATTTGCATCGATGACAGCTCGCTGAACCCGGAACTGCGATATAATATTTATGAAGGCCGCACGATCATTTCCGATCGCGACCGCTTCAATGTTTTCACTTTCCTCAATCATGACCTTAGCGACTCGGTGCGGTTCTACGGTGAATTCGGCTATTATTATGCGAAGACCAGCCCAGTGAATTCGCCGAACTCGCCGATCTCCTCCGGCGACATCGTGATCCCGGCGAATTATTACTACAATCCGTTCGGCCCGGTGACGTTCTCCGACGGATCGCCCAACCCGAACCGCCTGCCCGGGCTAGATAACGTGCCGGCGGAAGGCCTGCCGGTCTTTGTCGATGGCGGCCGTTTCCGGCTGGTGGATGTGGGCAATCGCCTTGTCGGCGTGACCAACACGTCCTGGCGCGCCCTCGCCGGCATGCGCGGATCCATCTTCGACTCCAATTGGGATTGGGACAGCGCCCTTCTCTTTTCGCGTGCAAAAACCAACGACGTTACGGACAACAGAATTTCGTCGACCCTGTTCCAGCAGGCCCTCTTCAATGAAACACCGAATGTCTACAATATCTTCAATGGCGGCAATCAGGACGATCCCAACAATGGCGACGCGCCGGGCAATTCCCGCGATTTGATCGACCCGTTCATCATCGACGTGCAGCGCCTGACGCATACGAGCCTGCTTCTCGGCGATTTCAAGCTTTCAAACGGTCAGTTGCTGAGTTTGCCGGGCGGCGATCTCGGCCTCGCCTTCGGCGCGGAAGTGCGCCGCGAGGCTTACGAGGAGGACCGCGACCCGCGGCTCGACGGTACAATCACTTTCACGGATGCGGTGACGGGGTATTTCACTGATTCCGACGTCCTCAACTCCAGCGGCACGCCGGATTCGCAAGGCTCGCGCACGGTCGTCGCCGGCTTCGCCGAAGCCTCGATTCCGCTCGTCGGCCCCGAAATGCAAATTCCGCTGATCCATACATTCGATATTCAGGCTGCGGCCCGGGTCGAGCATTATTCGGATTTCGGCAGCTCCGGCGTAAAGCCGCGCATCGCGGCGGCATGGAAGCCGTTCAGCTTCCTCAAATTCCGCGGCGCCTGGTCCGAAGGGTTCCGCGCGCCGAACCTGATTGTCATCAACCAGGACGTCGCCCGGTCGAACACCCGCGAAGACTCGCTGCTATGCCATGTGGGCGTTGAAAACGGCACTTTTGCGGAATTTGGCGATTGCGACGGGTTCACCGAATCCCGCCAGGAACGGCGCACATCCGATCCGGATATCGGACCGGAAGACGACCGCAACATCACTTATGGTCTCGTTTTCCAGCCGCGCGGCATTGAAGGGCCGTTCAGCTTCCTCAATCCGCTGACCATCACGGTGGACCGCTGGGATATTCGCCGCGAAAACGTCGTCGGCGTCTTCGGCGCGGAAAATCACATCAGCCTTGACCTTGTCCAGCGCCTGGCGGGCTCGTCGAACCCGAATGTGGTGCGCGCCGATCCCGATGCAGACGATATCGCGTTTTTCGCAGGCACAGGCCTCGCACCCGCAGGCGACATCCTGTTCGTTCGGGATACTTACGACAATAACGAAACCCAGTCCGTCACGGGCACGGATTTCGCTCTTTATTACGACCTCGACGATACGCCGCTTGGCGATTTCAACCTGAAATTCAACGCCACCAAGCTGCGCGAATATTTCATCAACCTCTCGCCGGGCTCGCAGATGATCGCCGATGCTATCGAAGCGGGGCTCATTTCTAACGAAATCGACATCGCCCAGGAAGGCGACATCGTCCGTCAGGACGGCCAGCCCCGCTGGCGCGCGATGGCGAATGTCAGCTGGCGCCACGCTTCCGGCCTCGGCGGCGGGGCGCGGTTTGAGCATGTGGGATCGTTTATCGATCCAAGCGCAGGGCTCAATGACGATGACGAGCCGTTCATCGTAAAGTCATGGCGCAGAATCAACCTTTACGCGCAATACGACATCGAGAATAACGGCGTCCTTAGCGGCACAAGGCTGCGCGTCGGCGTCAACAATCTCCTCGACAAAGAGCCGCCGCTCGCAGACGAAACATTCGGCTATTACAACGAATATCACTCGTCGCGCGGGCGTTTTCTCTATTTCGAAGTGAAGAAAGACTTCTGATTTAACCCAACCTGAAGCCAACAATGCGGCCGGCGTCACCGCCGGCCGCTAAAATGATTTGCCCCATGCGCTTTTTATCTTTTCTCATCATTTTAAGCCTTTTCCCGTTTGCCGCCGCGGCTAGCGACGACGGCAGGTCTTGCGAAAATGACACCGCCGTCATTGACGCTGACTTCGAGGGCGCACGCATGTCCGATTGCAATGCGCGCACGAAGAAATTCAAAATTCGCATCGATCCGGAAAACAAACCAATCAATCCAAGTCCCTGGTATGCGTTTCGGGTGACGCCGAAAACGCAAGACGAGATCGAAATCGTCATAAAATATTCCGACGCGCGCCACCGCTACCGGCCAAAGCGCAGCGAAGGCGACGGCGTGTGGCGCCTGGTGGACGAAGATCGCGTGAAGCTTCGCCGGAAGGGAAAATCGGTGACGCTGACGCTTGAGCCGGGGACTGCGCCCTTCATCATCGCCGCGCAGGAAATGCTGATCGGCGAAGCCTATGAAACATGGGAAAAAGACATTGCGGCACGCGCGAGGCTCACGCGCGAGACCATCGGCTCCTCCGTCGAGGGGCGCGAAATCACAGCGCTTTTCAGCGCGCCGCAAACAGCGCGCGACGAAAAAGAATATGTGCTTTTTATCGGCCGCCAGCATCCGCCGGAGCTGACCGGCGCTTTCGCCATGCTGCCTTTTCTGGAAACAGTTTTCGCCGATACGCAGCTCGCCAAGGCGTTCCGCGAGCGCTTTCACATTATCGCCGTGCCGCTCATGAACCCAGACGGCGTCGCCAACGGTCACTGGCGCCACAATATGAATGGCGTTGACCTCAATCGCGACTGGGGCCCGTTCACACAGCCCGAAACCCGGGCCGTCAAAGCGACGCTCGACGACATCGCAGCGGATGCAAACAGCGCTCTCAGGCTGATGTTTGATTTTCACGCCACGAACCGCAACGTTTTTTATACACAAACGCAAGAAGACGTCACGAGGCCGCCCAATTTTACGCAGGACTGGCTCGCCGCCGCGCGGGTCCGTCTTGACGGATATGACTTTGAACGCGCCGAACGCCACCAATCGGATCTCGACACGTCAAAGAATTATGTTTTCGGCCGCTTCGGCGCCCCGGCCCTCACTTATGAAGTCGGCGACAAAACCGACCGGCAAGCCATTCATCATTCCGCAGTCATTTTTGCAGAGGAAATGATGAAAGAACTGCTGGCAGGCGCTGGCTCTCCCCTCGCCTCCGCGGGTGAATAAGAGGATGCGCAGATCGCATTCCTTAAATAATGAAGCGCTTGCAAAGAAATCTCTCTACCGCAGACACATTCGTGCGCATACATACTGCATATGCCATCTCATAAATATTGAAAACGTTACTCAGTCCGTGCCATCCATCAAAGGCCAGACAACATGATGCAATCATATCCATCCTGATAGCATTCATATTGGCATTTGTTACGCCAGACACTTTCAGCCGCTCGATGCAATTCAGACGGTAATTTGCGTTTCTTGCTTGCAACAAGACGGCGCAAATCAGTTGATAGCGACGCCGGAAATATCTGGCTCAGAAACGCCCTTCGCAAAGCAACATATTTCTGGTGTTCGATGATTGCCTCTTGACGTCGGCTTCCGCTCGAGACGAAACAATCGTCCGTGTAGCGATCATGATTTCAAATCATTACGACGTCATGACTGCCGAAACTGCGGAATCGGCCAGTCTGCTCTGTAAGGCTTACCGAGGTTGCGCCGGCGACCATCCGATGATTGCGTTGAAATAAGCGACCGTCATATCCGTTATTTCTTCAGGGGCGTCCGGCGGAAAATAGCTGAGTTTTACGATCACCGTCTTCGAACGCGGATCGACATAGATGAATTGCCCCTGCAGGCCTACCGCTATGAACGAGCCGGCCCTGTCGTCGAGTTTCCACCATTGATATCCGTACGCGCTGTGCGGCCCGGCGAATTCGCCTCCTTCAATCGGCTTCATCTTCGTCGACGCGCGCACCCAAGCTTCCGGAACGATCTGCCGATCCCCCAGCTTGCCGTCATTCAGCATAAGCAGGCCGAGCCGGCCGAAATCGCGCAGGGTCGCATTGTAACCCATGCCGTTGAGTTCGCGGCCGACGCCGGGCGGACCATCCGCTATCCAGAAACCGGAATATTCCATGCCGGCCGGCTCCCACAGATGTTCGCTCATGAATTTGGAAATCGCTTGCCCTGTCGCCCCTTCGAGAACCCTGCCGAGGACCGCGGTGTCCAGCGTTGCATAGTTGAAGCGCGATCCGGGCTCGACTTTGCGTTTGATCGTCTGCGCGCGATCGGCGAAACGCTCTTTATTCTGCACAATCGCATTCTCATGTATGTTCGCGGCAAGACTGGGATTTTCGCCAAAGTCGTACCGCTCCTCGTAGTCGACGCCGGAGCGCATTTCGAGGATCTGGCGGATTGTCACGCCGTCATAACCCGAGCCGCGAAGCTCGGGCGCATATTCGACCGCCAGGTCATCGACCGATTTTATGTCGCCATGTTCGATTGCAATGCCGATCAGCATCGAAGTGATCGACTTCGACATCGAAAACCCGATGAACCGCATGTCGGCATGGGTGTTGTTCCGGTAGTCCTCGAAAACGATCTTTCCGTCCCGGATGACCAGGAAAGCATTAGTGTACGTTGCTTCTGCGAATTGGTCGTAAGAATAAGCCTTGCCTTCGAATTTCAGTCCCGGCGGCGCGGCGTCTTCGCGCAACAGCGGCGAGACGGGCCCCGCGCGGGTCACGACGCGCGTGTCGAACAGCTCATCCATATTATGAAAGAATAGCGCGTTCACGTCCGCGTCAAGCATATGCCGCCGCAGTTCCTGTACAGGCGCAGGGACTTCGTCAGCTTGTGCAGGAAAAGATACTGAAGCCAACGCGGATATCACGACCGCAACGCTCCTGCCTCGGAAATTGTGCATTTTACAAACTCCTGCCGCTCATGCGGTTAGGGACAAAAGGCGTCACGCCTGACGTCAGGCGTGACGCAGATTCGGCGTTGCGCAAGGAAGCAACGCCAGCGCGACACACCTAGAAATTGCGCCGTACGGAAACCAGCCAGGTTCTTGGCAGACCAGGCGCACCGTTATCGAACCCACTCCCGCCGGTTATACCCTCTCCCTTGGCCCCATAGTACAACTTGTCCGTCAGGTTGCGCACTTCGAAGGCGAGAGCCCAGTCATGATCCGGATCCTCCCAGGTGATCCGGCCATTGAGAAGCGTGTAGGCGTCGATTTTACTGCCCGGCGTATTGGTCGGGTCCGTGAACATGTCGTCCTGATAGGAAATGTCGAGACGCGGCGTGATGACGCCAAACCCCGCTTCATAAGCATATTGCGCGCCGATGCTCCAGGACAGTTCCGGCGTATACTGCGTAATTGCGCTGAGAGGGATGCCGGTGGCGGGGTTAACGGTCTTGTATTCGAAATCGAGAACGCTGAACGATCCATCGATCTGAAAACCTTCGACCGGCACGAAATCCAATTCAAGTTCGGCGCCTTTCACCTTGGCGTCGCCCGCATTCGAGTTCAGGAGACACGGAACACCGAAAATCGGCCCGAACTGGGCGCTGCAGTCGCCAAACGTGGCGGTAACGCCCGTGTAGTCGTTATAGAAGAGCGCGCCGTTAAGCCGGAGACGATTGTCGAAAAGTTGTGTCTTGGCGCCGACCTCGATGGTCTTCAACTCTTCCGGATCGAAAGAAACGGCCTGGACATTGTAAAAGGGTCGCGGATTGACGCCGCCGCCCTTGTAGCCGGTGGAATACTGGACATAAGTCATGACATCGTCAGTCCAGTGATAGCTGAGCGCCACACGATAATCGATGCGGTCGTCCTTGAAGGTGCTGGTCACGCCGTCCAGCGACGAAATCAGACAATTGGGCGGGTTGCCCGGCGTTCCCGGCGGTCCGAGGCAGGGATCGATCACGCTACCGTCAGGATTGTGACGGCGATAGGTGTAAACCTTTTTATCGTCGCTGTACCGCAAGCCGCCGGCGAGTTCCAAGCGGTCGGTGAGCGTGAAGATCGCATTCGCGAAAACCGCCATGTTTCTTGTATCCACCGGATCGGGCCCGTGGATGAAATCGAAGCCCACATAGTCGAGATTGACGCGCGCATCGAAGTCGGTATTGGCGCGGAAGTAGAAGCCGCCAAAAGTGATGTCGGCGAAATCGCCGAACCGCCCGTTGACACGGACTTCCTGACTGAACTGGTCGTGTAGCGTCCGCTGGAACAACAGGGCGAGCGGAAACGGCGAACCGTCCTGCGCGCTGGCGAAGGCAGAATCATACTCGCGATAAGCTGTAATCGACTTGACGTTGAGATTCTCAGCCATATTCCAATCGATATTCAGGGATGCGCCTTTTGATTCCACATACTGACGCCGATCGGCAACATAGCCGGACACCGGATCCTTATAGTCCTCATAGTTGACATAGGGGTCATTCGGACTCAGCGGATCGCAGGAGTTGGCTCCATATGCGATAAACATACAGCCAGTCTGCAATACATCCTGCCCCGGAATTGCAACATTTTCCCAGAAGAGCGGCGGGCCGCCAGCGCTGGGGAAGATCAGGCTCGGCGCAACTGTGGGGCCCGTAGCCAACAGCGTGTTGGCCACGGGCTCTGACTCGTCATCTGTCCAATCCCCCGCCAGATTGATTTCGACATTATCCGCCGGCAACCACCGAAAGGCGAGGCGAGCGGCTCCATATTTGATGCCGCCCTCATGGCCGGTAATGCAATCTGCGCCGGAAACCTGGCTGTCGAAACCCGAACCCGGATGCGTGCAACCGTAATCCAGAGTCGTAACATGGCCGTCGCGCGATCTGAACACGCCGGAGACGCGGGCGAATAGCCGGTCTTCCACAAGAGTGAAGTTGCTCGCCGCACGCAGATTGACGGCGTCGTAGCTGCCAACGCCGGCCTCGATATAGCCGTCCGGCTCATCGGACGGCCGCACCGAGAACATTTTAACGGCGCCGCCGATCGAGTTCTTGCCGGCGAGCGTTCCTTGGGGGCCCCGCAAAACTTCGACCCGGTCGAGATCGAGAAGGTCGAGGATCGATCCCGTCAGCGTCGAATAATAGACGTCGTCGACATAAAGGCCGACGCCCGGCTCCAGCGCAGGATTGAAGTCGGTCTGGCCGACGCCGCGGATGAAACCGATCAGCGCGGGTCCAGCGAAAGAACCGGCTCTCGTCAGGGTGACATTCGGCGCCTGGGCCGATATTTCTTCGACCGTGTTCTGGCCGCGCGCGCGCAGCAACTCACCCGACACGGCGGTGATTGCAATCGGCGCGTCCTGAACATTTTGCTCCTTAAACTGAGCGGTAACGACAATAGTGTCGAGACCGCCATTCTCGCCCGATTGCGCCAACGCCGACTGGCCGACGGCGAGCGCCGCTCCGATCGCCAAAACGCTTGCGCGCATGGCGTACTCTTTTCGTTTCTTGTGCGTCATGTGGGCCCCTCCCTGGAATGCAAGACAACGCCGCCCCACCGCTCGCGACTACGCCTGCGCCGCGAGCCAGCCTTTAAGACGGCTTCATTTATATTTTGCCTGAAAGTTACCATGCCCGGAGGGCCGGATATTGTACAAACGCGCCAGCCATTACTCTTGCTTCGATTGTATACGGAAGGCTGGCGCGCCAGCCCTTTTGTGCGGCGCACCATTGCAATACAGCAGTCCACGGATAGAATCGCAGCAGACTGATGAAAACTCGCCCAGGGCCTCGGAAGCATTTCCGATTGCCTGTCCGGCTGAATAATCTTGCGGAAAGGCGAAATAACTTAATGAGCAGGTTACTATCCACCAGCGACGTCGCCTCAAGCCAACGCCTCGACTACTGGAACAGCATCCTGGAAAATGAATTTCCCGGGATGTCGGTTTCGGCCGCAAGAAACATCAGCGCGAGTTGGAAGACGCGGACGATCGGCGCCTTTCGTGTTATGCGCATCAACTCTCAAAAAGCGCGCATTCATCGATGGCAATCAACGACGCCGGACCCTGAATACGGACGCAGCATTGCCCACATAGTAAGCGAAGGAACCTGCCTGGCGTTCAGAGAAGATGCGGCAGGGTTGATAAACACGGGCGATCTCGCAATTGGCGCGGCGGGAGCGCCTTACGGACTTAACATTTCCGATCGGAACGTCGCGATTACCATTGAATTCCCAACAAACTTGCTGAGCATTAACATTCCCGCAGAAGGAAGGCTCATTGCAAGATCGGAATCGGTCAAACGGCTTCATGATTTCGCCTTGACGGTTCTGGATGACGAATTCAACGTGTTTCATGATGAAGAGAATGCAGAAGAGTGCATCTCGGGCGTCTTTTCAGCGCTGTTACATACATGCGCCGAAAATACGGCGGCGGCCATGGACGATGACGTTTTCCTTTGCAGCCGTATATTAGAATTTGTCGAAAACTCTCTTCGGGATAATACGCTTCGCACGAATATGATCGCCAGACATTTGTCGGTTTCGCGCAGACAGGTCCAAAGGATTTTCGCAATGCTCGGCGTAACGCCGTCTCAATATATCCTAACCCGGCGCGCCAACCTGGCGGCGTTCATGCTTCGCTCCCCGTCATTCGGCGGCACGGTGACCGACATTGCCATGGAGGCCGGCTTCAGCGACGCCGCCCATTTTTGCCACAGTTTTCGCAGAATTTTCGGGGTAACGCCAACCGAATACGCCAGATTGCACCGCGACAACTGATTTTGCGTTCTGAGGTTTCGATTGAAATACCCCCTGCTTGCGCGTGTTTCGCGGAAGTAGCCCCGTTCTCAACAACTTGGAGTATAGTTTTTCGTAATCTGCCTGAGAATTGATAGACGCCCCGGCCTCCTCACATTCTCTCTTGTCTGCATTGCGCCCGGTAAGCGTGTGCAAATAAATCCTGTGAACAATTATGCACACGAATGATATCTTCGAAATAAGCGGTCGTATCAATATCAATCAGCGTGTCCGTTTCGCGAATCGACGGCATAGCCGGACACAGCGCAATAAGACATCCAGATGACATGCAAAAGCTTTCGAACGCTGCAATTGCGGACAGTTCACGGTGCACAAGACGAAATAAAGCGTCCCGCGATGCTTCGTCGCCAGACCTGCTCGCAACAAGCAGCGACTGTATTTCCGCATAGGTTGTAGAATGCCCGCTCATATCCCAGCACTGCTTGCAGACCCAGGCCATGCAACCGGCATTACTGGACCATCCCCGCCCTCACCATAACGATTAGAAGATGCGGAGCAAGACTCTCCTCAGGCGCTATTTAGAAAACGGGCGCCCCGCCGAAACCGGATTCTCCAATAGCGCAGCGACTCAAGCGTCCATACTTATCTGGCGAAGGAGATACAGCCTCGAAGGCAGTTTCAGACCCTCTTGGTAATTGACACATGGCTGTCCAAATCCACCGACAACTCAAGAAATGCGAACCCGGCAGTCGCCGTCGCGCCGAGCCGTTCTCTGAATATTGTCGGGGGCAGGACGATCCTCGAATTCACCCGGTCATTATCCAGCGCGTCGTCCGCGCCATTACCGGAAGCGCAATCGGAAGCCGCAGATCACGCCGGATCGACAACTATCGAAAAAACCTATCGCCTGCGAACTATTCTGTGTGCACGCATACTGCACACGTCGCCTCGTAAATCGCTGAAAAAATTCAACAGTCCGTATCATCCATCAATGACTACGCCAACAGCCATTATCATATCCACGTACAAGGAATTACCTGTAAGCGATGCCAGATCATTAGTCGCTTTCTCGGCGCCGGCGCATCGACTGGAGGTCCGTCGAAACATTGGGCGATTTTCATCCATACCGCGGCGTTTGCCCTGGTAATGGCCGCCCCGATTCAAGCGCATACCGAATTATCCGCCGAGGAGATATAGCGCCTTCACCGAACAGGTCTGCAGCGCCCGATCGCGCATTACTGGGAGCGCCCGCGCGCCTCGATCGGCCAGAGATCGACGACCCGGTCGCCGCGCACCACGTGATAGAGGTCGTAGAGATTGACCGTCGGATCGCAATGCGGGACCGAACAGGTGACGACATCCCCGAGTCCCGGCCCGGGTCCGTCGAAAGTCAGCCCGCCCTGCTCGTCGCCATAGAAAAAATAGCTCATGGGCTGCGCGCCTGACGATACGATGCACGGCGTGTCGGCGTCCGTAGCGAAAGCCTTGTAGCCGGCGTCGACCGTGGCGAGGCCCGCATGGTTCGCGCTGATCACCGTCGTCTGGACAAATAGCGCGGCGCGGAACGGCGGCGCTTCGTCCGCTTTGACCCAAACATCCTCATACTGGCTGTCCATAAAAGGATAAGACCCGGGCTGCAACTCCGTCAGCAAGCCCATTTCAGCATCGATCTGCATACTGCCCGTGCCGCCGCCCGTATAGATCGGAACTTCGATGTTCCTGTCGCGCAAAGTTTGCTTCAAGGCCGCCAGCGGCGCCATGGCTTCTTCAAGCGCAGCCCTGCGCTCTGCATAGCCGGCGACATGCATGAGATGGCCGGCATAGCCCTGCACGCCTGCAAATTCGAGGGCGGAATTCTCGAGGATGGCGTTCACCAGCATCGCGGCGGCGTCGGGCGTGGCGGCCCCCGTGCGGCGCAGGCCCACATCGATATCCACAACAAGTTTCATGCGTTTGCCGGAGGCCTCCGCCGCCGCGGCGATCCTCGACAGGGGATCGGGGTGATCGACCACGGCGAGCAAATCATCGACGCGGGCATTCAGCGCAACAAGCCTTTCAATGCCGGCGTCGGTAACAATCGGCGAGGTCACGAGAAGCCCGCTGACGCCGCCTTGCGCAAGCGCCTCCGCCTCGCCGAGCTTGGCGCATCCCTGGCCCACGGCGCCGGAGGCGATCTGGCGGCGTGCGACATTGACGCAACGGTGGCTTTTCGCATGGGGCCGGAACGAGATCCCGTTTTCCCGACAAAACGAAGCGGCGGCGGCGATGTTCGCCTCGAACGCATCGAGATCAAGGACAAGCGCGGGGGTCGGAATGCGCCAGCGCCCGCCCGGCGCGCCGATCAGTTCCTTGCCGTCAGAATTCAACATCGCCGATCCATCCTAATTCGCCGAATGCGTCATTGCTCGTGCGGTCGAGCGCCAGAGGCGCGACCGATACATACCGTTCAAGATACGCCCTGACATCGCCGTCCGGCATGTCGTTCACAGCCGCCATACGGGGCGCGTAAAGCACTGCGCCGTCTTCCTGTTCGCTTGCGTCAAATCCGGCGACAGCGACGCTTAACCCGCGCGACGGGACGATCACGACGCCTCGCGGGTCCACAGGGATGTTGACGTTCAACATCACGCCCTGCGGCAGTCCATATTTGAGAACCCTATCGGCAAACTTACGCGTCAGCGCCGCGGAGAAAGCGAAATCATCGTCATAGGCGGCGTCCTGCGACACAGCAATCGCCGGCGCACCGCGCACAAGCGCCTCCATGGCGGCGTTGACCGTGCCGGAATACAGATTCGCCAAACCGGTGTTTTCACCTCGATTGATCCCGGCGATGACGAGATCGAACGGCGCCCCGCCCGACAGCGCCATAATCCCCAACCCGGCCGCCTCGGCTGGCGTTCCTTCAACGGAATAGCCCTCGCCGTCCTCGCCGATCTGCACGCGCCGCACGACAATTCCAGCGCCCGGGATAGGCCCCGAGCGGCTGATGCGCGGAAAGCATGTCGTTATAAGCGGTGACGATGGCGATGTTCGGCCCGCCGCCTTTCGCAAGCGCGCGTTTTTCATCGGCCCCGCAGGCCGCGGCGGCGTGCGCAAGGTTTCCACACGATACGTGCGAGCGATGCGGGCCTTCCGAGGCGGCCGCGCGCATCTGTTTCAGATACGCCTCGCGCGTCTTCCGGCTTTTCTCGCGCACGCGGTCCGTCACCCGCGCCAGAACGTCATTCAGTTTCGCCACAGAAACTCCTTCGCCAAGCCCTTCACGGGGCCCAGCATACAGACAAATCGGGCCGCATGCGGATAATCGCGCGAACAGGCATGTCTTCGACCGGCCCGGCTTTTAACGCCTGCTCGAATACGCTTCGCTTTTCCACGCCCGTCATCAATAAACAGATATAATGCGCTTCGCTAACCGCGCCGAGTGTCAGCGTCATGCGATCGAGATGCTCTCCGGTCACGGCGCTTTTTTGCGCTTTCACCGCCGCAAGGCGCACGCCGCCGGCGTCAAGCGCACGACCGAGGCCCTGCGCATGAGGAAACCACGACGCCGTATGCCCGTCCGGCCCCATGCCGAGCACGACCACATCGAAAGATCCTTTCACTGTTTCATAGCGGGCTTCCGCCGCGGCCAAGCCTTCCGCCGGGGTCGGCGCATCGGACCACATCCCCACAAAGCGAACATCCGCGGCCCTGTTTTGTTGCAGCTTGGCGCACACGAAACTTTCATTCGAGCCCTCTTCGCCCGGCGCGACCCAGCGTTCATCCACCAAGGCCGCCGTCACGTTCGCCCAATCGAGATCGCGTTTCGACAAAGCCTCGTAAAGGCCCGCCGGCGTCGACCCGCCGGAAAGCGCCATCGCCGCCCCGCCCCGCTCTTCGAGCGCCCGGCGCAAGCGGTCTGCAACATCACCGGCAAGTTGCTCCGCCATGTCATCGCGCGAGGCAAAGTCGATCCGTTTCACCTCAGACGCCCTCGAACCATTCGCGCCCGTCCCGGTCGAGCATCATCGCCGCCTGAGCCGGGCCTTCCGTTCCGGCAGCGTATGCGTAAGCCGGCGTGCCGTCGGCCTCCCACGCCTCAAGAATGCCGTCGACCCAGCGCCACGCCGCCTCGACTTCGTCGCGCCGCATGAAAAGCGCGAGATCGCCGCGCACCACCGCCATCAAGAGCCGCTCATAAGCGTCCGGATAGCGCGCCTTGAATGCGTCGGCGTAAGAAAGGTTCAACGGCACATAGCGAAGACGCATGCCGCCCGGCCCGGGATCCTTGGTCACCAGCAACAACCGCACGCCCTCATCGGGCTGCAACCGGATGACCATGCGCGTCGGCGGCAAGGGCCCGCCGTCATTGATGAGCGCGTGGGCGACTTCCTTGAACTGAATGATAATCTCCGAACGCCGGTCTTTCATGCGTTTGCCGGTGCGCAGGTAAATCGGCATGCCCTTCCAGCGCCAGTTGTCGATATTGGCTTTGATGGCGACGAAGGTTTCGGTCGTGCTTTCAGCGCCCAACTCTTCGGCGTAACCCGGCGCCACTTCGCTGTCCGCGGCGCCCTTGCCGTACTGGCCGCGCACCGTTGTCTGGCGCGCATTGTCTTTCGTGATCGGCCGCAGCGCGCGCAACACCTTGATCTTTTCATCGCGCAGCGTGTCCGGCGAAAGGTCGAGCGGCGGCTCCATGGCGACGAGACATAAAAGCTGCAACAGATGGTTCTGCACCATGTCGCGCAGAGCCCCGGCCTTGTCGTAATAGCTGGCCCGCCCGCCCGCGCCGATGGATTCAGCCACCGTGATCTCGATATGATCGATGGCGTTGGCGTTCCACACCGGCTCGAAGAGCGAGTTCATGAAACGCAGCACGATCAGGTTCTGCACCGTCTCCTTGCCCAGATAATGATCGATGCGGAAAATCGACTCTTCCTCGAAGACCGCGCCCACCGCCTCGTTGATGGCGTGCGCGCTTTGAAGATCCGTGCCGATGGGCTTTTCAAGAACGATGCGCGCGCCGGGCGACTTCAATCCCGCCGCATCGATATTGGCGCTGACGGCGCCGTAAAGGCCGGGCGCGAGCGCGAGATAAAACACCCGCTGCTTGTCTTCTCCGCCGGAGAGCAGGTCTTTCAGCCGGGCCCAGCCCTCGCCGCCCTCTTTGACCGCGTCAAGCTCCGCATAATAAAGCTGGCTTGCGAAAGCCGCCCATTCGCTGTCGTCGATGATCTCATCGGGATGGAATTTGCGGAAACTTTCGATCGCCAGCTTGCGGAACGCGTCATCATCCATGGCCGTGCGCGATACGCCGACGATTTTCGATTCCGCCGGAATCTGGTTGTCGCGCCAGCGGTGAAACAACGCCGGAATGAGCTTGCGCAAAGACAGATCGCCCGCCGCCCCGAACACAACAAGATCGAAAGCGGTCACCGGAATGAAGTGCG
>NZ_PJCH01000016.1 GCF_002943565.1 Hyphococcus luteus
CCGCCGGGACGCACGGCCGCGCCCCTCGCCGATACAAGCCGGCTCCAGGCCGTGCGCTGGACCCCGCGCAGCACGCTGACGCCCGGCCCCAAACTGACGCCCGCGCAACAGGACCTCGCCGACGACATCGTCAACGAGCTGCGCCATGAAATCGCCTCGACGGCGGCCTCGCCGCTCACCGCCCAATATCCCGAAGGCAGCATTCAGCGGGTCACGCAGCAGCGCATCCTGGCGCGCAACGCGCCGTCGCGCGAAGCGGCCCGCGTGAAAGCGCAGGCGTTGTTCGACCGGCCCGAGGCGCAGCAGCGGCAAGTCTTCGGCCGCTTCGCCGGCGTCGATCCCAATGCGGCCCGCGTCAGAAGCGATGCGGTCGATCCGGTTTTCAAGGCGAAGGTGCAAAAGGTTTTGGACGAGGACCAGCCGGTGAATTCCGAACTCGCCCAGCAATTAAAGGCGCCCTCGGCGAACCTTCCGAAACCCAGAACTTATGCGGAGATGATTCTTTCCAAGGAGCTCTCGCAATATGCGATGCATCTGACGATCAACGAGCCGCAGAAAATCCGCATCCGCTGGAACACCGAAGAAGAGGATGCGAGCTACGCGGTGTGGACGATACAGGGCTCCGTCGGCGCGCCGGCGCCGAAAATCGCCAAAGGCAACGCCGGGAGCGCGCCCGGCGGCGAATTCACGCTCGATCTCGCGGACATCCTGCCGCCGGCGCCGCCGGACAATTCCGTCAGCTATTTCATCCGCATCCAGCCGATGACCAGCGGCCGGTCGTCCGACCCGGCGGGGCCCGCCTCCCTGCCGATCACGATCACTTACGAAAAATCGACTTACGTTCAGCCGGCGATCAAGATTGAAGACAATCTCGGCCATTACCAGGCGCTGTCGTTTTATGTCGACAAGATCAAATGCCTCGACGAAACCAACGAAGCGGCGGATTCCGATCACATCCTGTTCGACGGATTTTACACCCTCGCCGACGGCGGGGTCGAGCATTTCGGGCTGTGGACGGTCAGCGACGATTTCGACAAAGGCGAAGTCGAGCCAGACGACCCGGACGACCGCCCGGTGCGCCAGGGAACCTTCTTTTTCTTCAACACCACGCCGGCCGGGGTCAATCTCCTCAGCCAGCCGCCCACCGACAATCACCGCATTCCCTGGCCGCGCACCTATACGTTCAACCTGTTCATGGCCGAACGCGATCCGGGCGGCGGCTTCGGGGAATTCATGGAAGCGGTGATCCAGAAGCTGCTCGACAAGCTGGAGCCGATCATCAAGGACCATCTGGACGGGCTGATCGGCGCCGGCATCGGCGGGGCGATCGGCAGCGCGATTCCGATCCCCGGCCTCGGCACGCTGATCGGCGTCGCCGTCGGCGCCATTCTCGGCGAAGCGCTCGGCGCGCTGTTCGACTGGCTGAAGGAATTATTCACCGATTCCGACAATCCGCTGGACGACAAGCGGGTCGAGCTCAACTTGCCCTCTTCCAGCGCAGCGGAAATCCACAAGCTGCCGGGCACGGTGAAATCGCTGCCGAACGGCAAGACCGAATTCATCAGCCCGACCCAGACCCTCACCTTCCAGGGGCTCGGCGGCAAATACGAGGTCGACGTCTTCTGGCGGGCCCATAAGCGCGTGATGGATTACTGATCCGCCCGCGCCTCGCCGCTTAAAAAGGCCTTCGCGCCCGGGCTGTGATCGCCGTCACAGCCCGCCGCGTCTCCCGGCCCTATCGTGAACAGCGAACCGGGAGACGAACTCATGAAATGGCTTTTATCGCTTTCCATCGCGCAGACCGCCCTCATCGCCATGCTGGGCCTGCGCGTTGTCGCCATCGATCTTGAAACCGACGCGATTGCGAAAAACGTCGACGCCGCGCGCCGCGCCGCCGAAGCGGGACGTCTCTCAAGCCAGACCGCGCCGTCATGGGAAAACGCGTCCGCGCCGTCGCTGACGGCCGAAGAGGCGCGCCTCATCCTGCGCGAAGAACTCGCCGCCCTTGAACGCCCGGCGGCGCAGGCCGAACCGCCCGCCGCGCCTTCTGGCCCATCGCCGGAGGAGACGCGCCGCATGGCCGCGAATGTCGCCGGCGACATCAATTATTACAAAGGCGCCGGCGCCATCACCCCGACCGAGATGGAAATCCTGCAGACCAAGATCGCAAAGCTGCCGCTCGCCGAACGCCGCAACGCCCTGAGCGAGCTCGCGAGAGCCATGACCCGCGGCGAGATCGACGGGCTGATGTAATCCGCCAGTTCTTAAACCAGAGGGAGAATACGCATGAAACTGAAACGCAAATATCTGATCGCGGGGGTCGCCGCCGCTTTCGCCTCCACCGCCGCCATGGCCGGCATGGTCCAGCCCGCGAAAGTCGATGTGGATCTCGTCAATCTGATCGCCGGCGGCGATCTGTTGAGCGCGCGCTATGCGCCCAACAAGACCGAGTTCATCGGCTGCGGCGTCAGGAAATTCGACGACGGCGCCGGCGGGGCCACCGCCTTCGGCTTCTGCCAGGCCGAAGACGCCGAGGGCGACCGCGCCTTCTGCAACACCGACAATGAAGACCTCCTCGACGCCATCGAGGCGAGCGCCGATTACGGTTACGTCTCCTTTTCCTGGGACAAGAAGACCCAGCGCTGCACGCGCATCGGCTTTTCGAACCAGTCTTTCTATGTGCCGCCCAAGGTCGGCAGCAATCTTTAAGAGCCTGAACGAAACTCCGGCAATACAGCAAAAATCAAGATGATCAGATGTCAGCCAGCCACAGCACGATACGCCGCCAGGCTCTTATTCTTTCATGTAAGAGCCCCGGGACGCATCGTTTTCCGGCTGGCGAACGTCTGACAAACTCCCGCCTACATGGCTTTGACGACTATTCGTTTGGGCTCTGAGACTTCAGTTGCGTATCGTTGCGTAAGCCGCGCCGGACGGCCCTCTCCCGTCCGGCGCGGTTTTTCACGCCGCCTTGCCGATTTGTCATGAAAACGCGCGCATTCTCCCGGAATCGCGCCGCTTTTCCGCCGTCTTCGCCCGCCAGAACCGCCGCATTTGCATGGGGCCGCGCCGGGCCAGTATAAGTCTTGCAAGGAAAACCGGCGGGACGGAAAACTGTGCGCGCGTTAAGGGTGTCGGCGGCGGCGTAAATGGCCAGAAACAAGAAACAATACGACAGAAGCGGGCTCTCCGCCGTGATCGCCAGTCTTTGGGGGGACCTGAAGCGCGGCGCGGCGGCGTTTCACGGCGACTTTTTAAAGCTTTTCGGCTTTTCGGAAAAACCGCCCGCCGCCAAAGAGCCTTACGCCGAAGCCTCGAAATATCCGAAGCTCCCCGGCGACGGAAAGGCCTGGCGCAATCTCTGGGGCTCGCTCGCGCTCGCCGTCGTCTCCCTCGGCTTTCTCGGCGTTGCTTTCGTTCTCGGCCTCGCCTTCATCGCCATGGCGCCGCGCGTGCCGGACGGCGCGGATCTGTGGAACGTCAACCGCCAGGCGGCGATCATCGTCCTCGACCGCAATGGCGAGGAGATCGCCGCGCGCGGCGCGCGCTATGGCGAACATGTGGAGCCCGCCGAGCTGCCCGATCATCTGATCAAGGCCATTCTGTCTACGGAGGACCGGCGCTTTTACGAACATGGCGGCGTCGATTTGCGCGGCATGACCCGCGCCATGATTTCCAACCTAAAGGCCGGAACCGTGGTCGAGGGCGGCTCGACCATCACCCAGCAGCTGGCGAAGAACCTCTTCCTGTCGCCGCGCCAGACTTATGAGCGCAAGGCGCGCGAGGCCCTGCTCGCCCTGTGGATCGAGGGCCATTACACCAAAGACGAAATCCTCTCGCTTTATCTCAACCGCATCTATCTCGGGGCCGGCGCCTATGGCGTCGAATCGGCGGCGCAAACCTATTTCGGCAAGTCGGCCCGCGACGTGACGCTCGCCGAAGCGGCGATGCTCGCCGGTCTGCCGAAAGCGCCCTCCACTTACGCGCCGACGCAAAACCCGCAAGGCGCGCAGCGGCGCGCCGGCCAGGTTCTCGACAATCTTCTCGATATCGGCGCCATCGAACCTTTCGCCGCCCGCGAAGCGCGCCAGAACCCGCCTTCCATCGTCACGCAGAATGTCGATTCCGGCCTCGGCTATTTCTTCGATTACGCCGCGGCGAAAGCGAAAAAACTGGCGCCGAACGCTGTGGGCGACGTCATCGTCCACACCACCATCGATCAAAAACTGCAGCGCGACGCGGAAGCCGCGGTGAAAGCCGCGATGACTGTCGAGGCGCGCCTCAAAGGCGCCGACCAGGCCGCGCTCGTCGCCTATGACGCGGACGGCGCGCTCAGGGCCATGGTGGGCGGGCGCGATTATAAAGAAAGCCAGTTCAATCGCGCCGTGCAGGCGAAGCGCCAGCCGGGCTCAGCCTTCAAGCCGTTCGTCTATGTCGCCGCGATGGAGGCGGGGTTGACGCCGCAATCGCGCTTTATCGACCAGCCCATCGACATCGATGGCTGGAAGCCCACCAATTACACGCCCGGTTACAGGGGCCCCGTGCGCATCGCCGAAGCGCTGGCGAAATCCATCAACACCGTCGCCGTGCAGGTCACCGAACAGGTCGGCCGCGGCAAGGTCGCCGAAGCCGCCAAACGCCTCGGCATCAAATCGGACGTGCCGCCGCACCGCTCCATTTCCCTCGGCGCCGTCGACGTGACGCTGGAGGAGCTTGTGGGCGCCTATATCCCCTTCGCCCGCCACGGCCTCGCGCCCGAGCCTTACGCCATCGAAAAGATCGAAACCCGCGACGGCGAGATGATCTTTGAGCATGAAAACGGCGAGCCGCCGCGCGTCATGACTGACGACGTCGCGGAAAAGATGAACCACCTGCTCTATCAGGTGATGCTGTCGGGCACGGGCCGGCGCGCCGCCCTCGGCCGGCGTCAGGCGGCGGGCAAGACCGGCACCACCAATGACTGGCGCGACGCCTGGTTCGTCGGCTACACGCCGCAGATCATCGCCGGGGTCTGGGTCGGCAATGACGATTACACGCCCATGGAGCATGTGACCGGCGGCACCATCCCCGCGACGATCTGGAAAGACTTCATGCTGTCCGCCCATCAGGGATTGCGGCTCGCCTCCATCGACGGCGCCTATCCGGCGGTCTCCTACGCCTCGGAGCCCTTGCTCCTCAATTTCTATGCGGAGGTTTCGCGCGGGCTCAACCGCGTGCGCCGCGACGGCAATGAGCGCCGGTTCCGGCGGTAAAAGAAAACGGCTCCGCTGGTGAGGCGGAGCCGTCAGGCGCGTTTCTCCGGTCTCGGGGGCGATGAGAGCTATGTCAGAGAAACGCGGCGAGGGCGGCGAAATAGCCGGTTAGAAGGATGGCGACGGCGCTGACGCCGGCGGCGCGGTACATGAGGGGCTCCTTTTTTGTTAGCGGTCTGCTGTCTTGCGGGCAGGATGTGTGCTCGCGCCGGCCTTTAAACAAGCAATCGGAACTGTATTTTCCGATAGTTTTTTCCGATCAAAATAGCCCCGCCTCAGCGCACCGCAAGATCCTTGAACTTGCGCGCGGCGACGTCGCGCGCCACCCCGGCGATGGCGCGATAAGCCTCGCCGCGGCCGGCGCTTTTGCGCCAGGCCAGCCCGACGCTGCGCGTGATGCTGCGGCCTTTCAGTTTTTTCACGACGACTTCGCTGCGCGCCGTGATCTCCGAATGAACGTAAAGCGAGGGCAGGAACGCCGCGCCCATATTCATGCCGGTCATCAGCCGCAGCGCGTCGAGGCTGGTGCCTTCATAATCGCGCACGAGGCGCGCGCCGAAGGTTTCGCAAAGGGCGGCGATCTGATCGTAAAGATGATAGCTCGGATTGAGGGTCAGGACGTCAAGCCCTTTCAGCGCCGAGACGGACACCGTCTCCTCTTTCGCCAGGGGATGATCGCGGGCCAGCGCAAGATAAAGCGGCTCGCTGAACAAAGGCTCGGCCACAAGCTCGGTCCCGGCGAGGGGAAGCTGGGTGAGAATGACGTCATGCACGCCGCGCGCAAGCTCGTCTTCGAGCTGGCGCGGTTCGCTCTCGCGCACGTAAAGGCGAAGGTCTTTGTGCGTGCGGTGCAGCGCGGCGACCACATGCGGCAGGAGGTAAGGCCCCAGCGTGGGCTTGGCGCCGAGCCGGATGACGCCGGCGAGGCCCTCTTGCGCCTCTTCGGCGAAATCGGCGACGCCCTGAACCTCGTTCATGATGCGCCGCGCGCGCTGCGCCACTTCGCGCCCCGCAGGCGTGAGGACGACGCCGGCGCGGCTGCGCTCCGCGAGGCGCAGGCTGAGCTCGGATTCGAGATTTTGAATCTGGGCGCTCAAGGAAGGCTGGGTCATGTCCAACCGTTCGGCCGCCCGGCGGAAATGCGCGGTGTCTTCAACCGCCAAAAGGCATTGCAGCTGTTTCAGCGTGATCATCGACCGTCTCCGCGCCTTCTGATGATAGAAAATTCCTATTAAAATATAATTTCTGATCTAGTTTTCAATATGCCGGCGCCGCCTACATCGAAACCGACGCCGACAAGGAGAAGGTTTCATGTTCGATTACAGTCCCAGGGACGCGCAGTCCCCTTTTTTCGATGACGGACAAAGCGCGTCCCGCAGCCCGGCCATGAAACCCGGGCGCAAAGCCGCGCCGGACAAGCCCCGCCCTTTTGAGATCGTCGCGCTGTGGGGCGAAAACGCGGCGGAACTGCGCCGCGCCATCGACAACGAAACCGACTGGGGCCCGTTCGAACTGGCGGAAATGAAGCCGCTCGGACACGACGCGTTCGGCGCGCTGCGCATTCTATGCCGTTTCGACTATCACGGCGATGCGAGCGCCCGCAGTCATTTCGAAGACGATTTGCGCGCAAGGCTTTCAACCATCACCTGCTGGAAAGAAGCGCCGCACCCGCAAGACCTTTAATCCGCAACCGATAAGATTCCCATCATGACCTCCGCAAGATTGAAAAACTTCATTCACAGCGACGCCTTTATCGGCGTCATGCTGATCGCCGCCGCGCTCTTCGCCCTCCTGGCGAGCAACAGCGCCTTCAGCAGCTATTACAATGCGCTTCTCGGCACGCCGGCGGCGGTCGAGATCGGCGCCTTCGCAATCGAAAAGCCGCTCTTGCTGTGGATCAATGACGGTTTGATGGCCGCCTTTTTCTTTCTCGTCGGCCTTGAAGTGAAACGCGAAATCCTCCGCGGCAAACTGTCGAGCTTCGACAAGGCCTCGCTGCCCGTCTTCGCCGCGATCGGCGGCATGGCGGTCCCAGCCCTCATTTATATCCTCTTTACCTGGAACGATCCCGCCGTGATGAACGGCTGGGCCATACCGGCGGCGACCGACATCGCCTTTGCGCTCGGTTTTCTCGCCCTGGTGAGCATGGGCGCGCCGGCGAGCCTCAAGGTCTTCCTGCTGGCCGTCGCCATCATCGACGATCTCGGCGCCATTGCGATCATCGCGCTGTTTTACACCGCGGATCTCTCGCTCACGATGCTCGGTTTCGCCGGCGCCGGCGCCGCGCTGCTCGCGGCGCTCAATCTGGCGGGCGTGAAGCGCACGGCGCCCTACATCCTCATCGGCGCCCTGGTCTGGGCCTTCGTTCTGAAATCGGGCGTGCACGCGACGCTCGCCGGCGTCGTCACCGCCCTGATGATTCCCATGGACGGGCGCAAGCCGGAAGATGCGTCTCCCTTGCAGCGGCTCGAACATGGCCTGCACCCCTGGGTCATCTTCGCCGTGCTGCCGCTCTTCGCTTTCGCCAATGCCGGTCTGTCTTTCAAAGACCTGCCGGCCTCGGCCTTCGCCTCGCCGGTGGCGCTGGGCGTGGCGCTCGGCCTGTTTATCGGCAAGCCGCTGGGCGTGCTCGGCGCCGCGGCCGCGGCGGTCCGGCTCGGCTGGGCGCGCCTGCCGGAAGGCGCAAGCTGGACGCAACTGGCCGGCGTCGCCGCCTTTACGGGCGTCGGCTTCACCATGAGCCTGTTCATCGGCGGCCTCGCCTTTGACGACGCGGCGCTGTTGAACGAAGTGCGGCTCGGCGTCCTTGCGGGATCGCTCGCCTCAGGCCTCGCCGGCTGCGCGCTGATCCTGGCGGCCCGGCGCGAGAAGAAACGCCCGGCGCGCGCGCGCCCAAGCCGCGCGCTCGGCGGCGCAAGAGCCTGCGCCTGACGGCGGGCCGCTCCGCCCAGAAGGCCAGCGCAGGCGATCTCATGATGACAATGATCAGGGCGCGCGATAACGCGCGCCCTTTGCTTTCCTGCGCTGTCGTCAGCAGACCGATCTTCTGCTAGACGAACTTCAAAACCAACGGGGCGGACAATCAATACCATGTTTCGAACGCTGAAATCCTGCTCGAATGTCGCGGACATGCGCTTGCTCGCCAAGCAGCGCCTGCCGGGGCCGATCTTCCATTATATCGACGGCGCGGCGGACGACGAAGTCACCTATCGGCGCAACACCCAAAGTTTCGAGCAATGCGACCTCGTGCCGAACGTGCTGGCCGGCGTTGAAGACATCGACATGTCGGTGACGGTGATGGGCCAGAAGCTCGATATGCCAGTCTTCTGTTCGCCCACCGCCCTGCAGCGCCTTTTCCACCCGGATGGCGAGCGCGCCGTGGCTTTGGCGGCGCAGAAATTCGGCACCATGTTCGGGGTCTCCTCACTCGGCACCGTCACCCTGAAAGAAATCGGCGAACTCATCTCCACGCCGAAGATGTTCCAGTTCTATTTCCATAAAGACCGCGGCCTTAACGACGCTATGGTGCAAAAGGCGAAAGAGGCGAAGTTCGACGTTCTCGCGCTCACCGTCGACACCATCACCGGCGGCAACCGCGAACGCGATTTGCGCACCGGCTTCACGTCGCCGCCGCGCCTGACGCCGGCGAGCCTCGCCAGTTTCGCCGCGCATCCCGCCTGGGCGGTGAATTATTTTCTGAGCGGCGGCTTCGAGCTCTCGGAACTTAAGGACTACATCAAGGAAGGCTCGAACGTCTCGATCTCCATCGGCGAGTATTTCTCCTCAATGCTCGACCAGTCCATGAACTGGAAAGACGCTGAAAGCTTGCGCGCGCAATGGGGCGGGCCGTTCTGTTTGAAAGGCGTGATGAGCGTCGAGGATGCGCGCCGCGCCGCCGAGATCGGCGCCGACGCGATCATGGTGTCGAACCATGGCGGGCGCCAGCTCGACGGCTCGCGGTCGCCCTTCGACCAGATCGCGGAGATCGCCGACGCTGTGGGCGACAAGATCGAGATTATCTGCGACGGCGGGATCCGGCGCGGCACGCATGTCCTGAAAGCCCTCGCCGCCGGCGCCAAGGCCTGTTCGGGCGGGCGCCTTTATCTTTACGCGCTCGCCGCCGCGGGCCAGCCGGGCGTCGAAAAAGCGCTCGGCAATTTGCGCCTCGAGATCGAGCGCGACATGAAACTCGCCGGCGTGTCGAAAATCACCGATTTGAATCGCGACATGCTGCGCTGGCGGTAGAACATCGGGCGATAAGCTCGCATTCCTGTTAGCCCCCGCGCTTGCGGGGCTTTTTAGAGCTTGTTTAAGCGGCGTTTTGTTGCAGGCGGGCGATCTGCGCGGCGAGCCAGCCATGATGGCTTTCAAGCTCGGCGAGGAAGCCGCCATCCGCCGGCGCGTCGGCCAGCGCCTCCTCGATCCACAACCGCAAGACTCTTTCCTGCATGACGAGCCAGGACATAAGGCTTCTTTCTTCGGCGTGGCTGCGGATCATCTGACTCTCCCTTGTTTTTCTCCTCCCCCATAAATGGGGGAGGAAAGTCTCACTTTAAAATCCCTGCCGCCAGCTGACGGCGATCTTGTAATTGCGGCCCGGCTGGCTGACCCCGGCGGCGACCACGTCGTAATCGGCGTCGGTGACGTTGTCGGCGCCGAGATCGACGCGAAGCCCTTGCAAAGGACCCGACATCGGCGCCCACACGGCGTAAACGTCGCCCACCGTATAGCCGTCGCGGGCGTTGGCCGGATCGTTCACCTTGTCGAAGTCGGACGCGTGCGAGACCCGCGCGCCGAGACGAAAATCGCCGTTCAGGAATTTCACGCCGCCGTCGACAAACACCATGTCCGGCGACAGAACGCCCACATAATCGCCGCTGTCGACGTCTTCGCCGTCGATGGTGGAGAAATTGCCGCGCAGATAGAAATAAGGGCTGTCATATTGCGCCTCGAGCTCGACGCCGTCGAGTTCGGCGTTCGTCACATTCACATTGCGCGAATAATTGCCGAAGGGCTCGCCCGTGCCGCAGGGCGGCGCGCCCGGGAACAGCTGATCGGGCGTCAGGAAACAGGTGAAGGGAATGTTCACCTCGAGGTCGATGAGGTCCGTCACGTCCGACTGGTAATAAGAGCCTTTCGCCGTGAAGCGGTCGCCCTCGAACAGAACGCTGTCAAAATCGACGCCGGCGCCGACTTCCCAGGTTTGCGATTCCTCCGGCGTGAGATCCGGGTTCGGAATGAAGAAATTGGTGACGAAGGCCGGCGGCCCGAAGGGCCCGTATGGTCCCGGCACGGAGAGATTGGGAATCTCGAAGTGAATGTCGTCGGCGTAGATCTCGTTGAAGGACGGCGCGCGGAACGCCTCCGACCAGTTGCCGAAGACAATCAGTTCGGGAACCGGCTTCCAGGTCGCGCCCACTTTCGGCGAGATCGCCTCGTCGGCGGTGTCCGGATCGCCCGGCGCGGAATTTTCGAACCGGTCCCAGCGAACGCCGGGGATGAGCGTGACTTCGCCGAACGCGCCCTCCACCGCGAGCTCGCCTTGCGCGAAAGCCCCGTAGAAATCGGCGCTCGCGTCGGGCACGCCGCCGCGCGTGCCGTCGGCGGTCGCATTGTCCGTCCCGGTCTGTTCGTCGCGGTAATATTCGCCGCCATAGGTGAAGGTGAGCGAGGCCGCGCCTAGATCGAATTTCGAGCGGTTGTCAAAGGAGACGCCGAAGGTTTCGACCTCGCGGCTCACGACGCGCGTCGTGTCGACCTCGTCCTCGGTCACATTGTTGCGGGTGATATAGGCGACGAGATTGGCGTCGATGAGATCCGATGCCGGGTTGTAATTTGCCGTTCCCTGAATGGTGTTGGAATCGATGTCGCGGTCGACGAGTTCGTTGCCGGGCCCGGCGGTGTTGTTTCCTTGCGGGTTGGTCGGGTCGACGCTGTCGCCGCCATAGCGCATCCACGACGCCGACAAAGTGAGGTCGTCGCTGGGCCGGAAGGTGGTTTTCAAGAGAGACGACAGGATCTCGTCGTCGGCGGGCAGGGTCAGGCCGCTGCCGAGCTCGATGTCGCCGGAATTTCTCAGCGTGAAATTGCCGACAATGTCGACGCGCTCGTCTTCGCTGCGCCAGACGCCCGTGGCGCCGACGCGCCATTCGTCGTTGACGCTCTGATAACCGGAGGAAACCTTGACGCCCGCGCTCTGACCCTCTTCGAGGAGATCCTCAGCGGTAATCGTCCGCACCGCGATCACCCCGCCAAGTGCACCGGAGCCGTAAAGCGCCGAGGTCGGCCCGCGCACAACCTCCACCGCGCGCACGAGATCGGGATCGACGAAGAAACGCCCGTCATGGCCGGAGAGAAAACTCTGGCGCGCGCCGTCGAACAAGACGAGCACGCCTTCGCCGGAAAGTCCGCGCACATCCGGGGTCATGCCGGTGCGGCGCGGGCCGCCGCCGATCGCCGCGCCCGGCACGGCGTCGAACACGTCGGCGAGCGTCGACGGATTGAAGTCGTCGATGATGTCTTTGGGGATGACGGTGACTTCGCCGGCGTAATCGAAGGCCGGCATGGGATTGCGCGTCGCATAGACCGTGACCTCGTCGAGCTGGGCGAGATCGAACGCCGCAGCATCGCTCCCACCAGCGTCCGCCGCATCATCCGCGGCGGCGGCGCCCGCCGTCATCAGGACGACCCAGGCTGTTGTTCCCAAAAGCAAATTTTTTTCTCTCGCCCGCATGTCGGTTACGATCCCCAGCTACTTGCAAATAATTCTCAATTGCTGTTCCATAACAAGGAGGATTTGCGATTGCAACTTAGAATCATTCGCATTATGGAATTTTTCGACCCGCCGGGGCGTGACAGCGCGCGCCGCCGCGCCAGGCGGGAAAAGCCGGCCCGAAAGGGCGACCGCGCGCGCCGCGACAGTTTCAAAAGGACGACAGTCCCAGACCCGGGGAAGACAATGACCGCTCAAGCACAATCCAGCCCGCAATTTTCAAAGCCGCTTCTTTCCGCCTTCGCCCTCGCCGCCTTCGCCCTGTCGGCGTCAACCATGACGGGCTGCGCGACGACGGCGGCGGCGCCCGCCGCCGAAACGCAAAGCAGCAGCACGCAAGACGCTCAGTTCGAGAAAGACAGAAAAGCGATCCTCGCCATGGCGGGGACCTATCACGTCACCTTCGATTTCACCGAAACCGTCGCTTTCGACATCGACTACGCCCTGGCGCCGCAGAAAATTTCCAGCGGCAATGAAGTCGTGCGCGTGATCGCCGATGAAGGCGATTATATCAGCCTGCAGCACATTCTCGTGGTCGGCGGCGAAGACAAGTTTCCGGTGAAACACTGGCGCCAGGACTGGCGCTACGAACCGTCGAGCGTGCTTGTCTTCACCGGCGCCAATTCATGGGAGCGGCGCGACCTCTCCCCTTCCGAAGCGAAAGGCAAATGGAGCCAGACCGTCTATCAGGTGGACGACGCCCCGCGCTACGGCGCGCTCGGGACATGGAGCCACGAGGACGGCTATTCCTCCTGGACGCCGCCGGCGGAATGGCGCCCGCTGCCGCGCCGCGACGCCACCACCCGCGACGATTACCAGGCGGTCGAGGCGATCAACCGGCACACGATCACGCCGGACGGCTGGGTGCATGAGCAGAACAACACCAAGCTCATCCTCACCGGCGAGCGCCCGCAGGCGCTGGCGCGCGAGATCGGCGTTAACACTTACATGAACTCCGACGATTTCGACATCGCGGTCGCCGACGATTACTGGGCGGCGACGAAAGATTTCTGGGCGGAAGTCCGCGCCGAATGGGACCGCATCGAAGCAACTTATCGCGAATTCGGCCTGTCGGTGCAGGGCGAGCCGGAAGAGGTCTATATGAAAATCCTCGACCTCGCCGAAGCGGTCGAGGACGGCGAGAAGACCGCGTCCGTCGCCGCGCAAGAGGCCCGCGCCGTCATCGCAGACTATCTCGTCACCGATCCGGAGCCGCTTTCGGAACGCCTCGCCGGAACGGATTAAGCCTTTTCCCAAGGACCGGCGCGGCGGGCCCGGCATCACCGGTTTTCACTTTTGCGCGCGCCGCCGTCTTGTGATTGGCGCGCGCGCGGCGCCTTGGCTACGCCGCCGCCATGGACGTGCTCGACGACATTCTGGCGACGCTTGCGCTGAAAGGCGCGCTCTATTTTCGCACGCAGTTCTCCGCCCCCTGGGCGACGACCGTGCCCGAATTGAAAGGCGCGGCGCGGTTTCATCTGATCGTTGAGGGTCAATGCCATGTTTCGGTGGCCGGCGGCGCAACGCTGACGCTTGGCGCCGGCGATCTCATTCTTATTCCCGCAGGCCGCAGTCACATCCTGGCCGACCCTCCCGTGAATAGCGCGCCGCCGCTCGAAACCGTGCTGAAAGACGCAGGCTATGACGGCGAGGGCGTCTTTGTCGCCGGCGGCGATGACGGCGCCGCCGCGACGCAGATGATCTGCGGCCATTACACATTCCGCGACGGCGCCGATCATCCGCTGTTGCGCGCGCTTCCCGCCCAGCTTGTTTTTTCCGCCGCGGACCGAATGCGCGCGCCCTGGCTCGATGAAATCCTGCGGCTTCTGGCGCGCCGGGTGTTCGAGGCGGGGCCGGGCGCCGGCGCGGCGGTGACCCGGCTTTCCGAAGCGGCGTTCGTGGAAATGGTGCGGGCGGGCGCCGAAGGCGCGCCGGAAATGAAGCCGGTCCTCGCCGCCCTCGCCGATAGACAGATCGGGCGCACCCTGAGCCTGATGCATGCGCGCCCGCATGAAATCTGGACGGTGGAGGGGCTCGCCGGCGAAGCGGGCATGTCGCGCAGCCGCTATGCTGAAAAATTCCGCGCCCTGATCGGCATGAGCCCCCTCGCCTATTTAAGCGAATGGCGCCTGCAAAAGGCGCTGGCGCTTCTCGACAATCATCAATGCACCATCCAACAGGCCGCCGCGGAAAGCGGTTACCGGTCTCCGGCCGCTTTCACGCGCGCTTTCACCGCGAAATTCGGCGCCTCGCCCACAGCCTACCGTCGTCAGCGCGCCTGACATTTGCAGATCGTCCCGAAAATGTTGCCCGCCATCCCGAACTTCCGCCCGATTATTGATCGACCCTCCCGCCCCGATCAAATGGGCGTCGTCGAACAACGACGCCGGATCGCAAAAGCGGTCCGCTTACAGATTAAAAGGAGAATCCCATGAAATCGAAAATGCTCGCCCTTTTGGCGCTGACCGCCGCCGCCATCGCGACCCCCGCCTTTGCCGCGGATGAAAACAACGCCGCCCCGGGCCTTACCGCCGCAGGCGCTCCCCTGGGTCTTCACGGCGTCGATCCCGTCGCCTTTGTGGAGATCGGCAATCGCGTCGAAGGAACCGCCGAATTCACCGCCGTTCACGACGGCGTCGCCTATTACTTCGCGACGCGCAAGAACATGAACGCCTTCAAACGCGCGCCTGAAAAATTCCTGCCGGCCAATGGCGGCTTTTGCACGTTCGGCGTGTCGGTGGGCAAGAAATTCGACGGCGACCCGCAATACGCCGACATCCACAACGGCAAGCTCTACGTCTTTCTCAACGAAGACGTCTTCCGCAACTATCAAAAGAACAAGGACGGCGTGATCGCCAAAGCGGAAAAGAACTGGGCGAAGATCCAGCACGCCGCCGCCGGCGACCTTTAATTTTCACCCCCCGATAACGGCGCCCCCGCGGGGGCGCCTTTTCATGGAGACATCATGACCATTCTCGATCACTTGAGCGTCGGCGTTCCTTCGGTCGAAGACGCCGCCGAGTTCTATGACGGCCTGATGGCGACGCTCGGCGCCAAAAACCTCCTGCAAAACGAAGCCCTCGCCGCCTACGGCGTCGACGCGCCGATTTTCCTGATCATGCGTCCCTATGACGGCAAGGCGCAGACCGCCGGCAACGGGACCCATATCGGCTTCCGGGCGCAAAGCCGCGACATGGTCGATGCGTTTCACGCCTATGCGCTGGAAAAAGGGGGCGTCTGCGAAGGCGAGCCCGGACCGCGGGCCGCATACCCCAACCCCGAGGTTTACACCGCCTACGTGCGCGATCCTTTCGGCAACAAGCTGGAGGTGATCTTTAACGGCTTTTCGGCCTAGCCCGCCCTTCGCCCAAGAGCGGGTTTGGGGCGCGAGTCTGCTTCCTCCGGCTCGCGCCCCTTTACAATGCGCCCCGGCCTGTGCTCACCATCACAGCGAGGACGGGCGTCATGAAGTTTACTCAACTCATGACAACTGACGCCTGAAAATGAACGCAATTTGAACCATCCGCGGTCATAAGCGTTCGGTAAGCAGGGAGTCGCACTGCTAGGGGACAAGCCCATGGGTTCGGGTACTAAAGCGATCGTCAAAGATCCGATCTACTGCAACGCCAGCGGCGCGCGCGAAACAGCGCCTTGCGGAGAGTACATCATCGACAACCGATGCGACTGCGTGCTGCTTTGCAAGAACAGCGGCGAAAAGAGCTTCACCCTCTCCCTCGACGCCTTCATCCAGCACCTGACCGAAGGCCGCATCGCTTTCGTCGGCTAAGCCGGGTCGGCTAAACCGCCTTAAAACTCGATCAGTTCTTCCGGCGCGTTTTCAGGCGGCGGCGGATCTTGCGCGAGGCGCCAGCCGGTTCCGTCATTGCAGGCCGCGCCTTCCCATTCATAGCGCTCGGAATAGACGTTCACCCGCTGGGTGAAATTGCGGCAGAGCAGCGGCCGGCGCATGGGGCCCCCGGCGAGTTCGAGCTCGGCGCCCGGCGCCTCGATCAGAAGATCGCCGAAAACATAGCCGCGCACCGCGCCGTCGACGGCGACAAGCATCCAGTTCCTGTCGCGAACCCGGCCCACCACGTCGACGCCGGTGCCGGACGGCAGCACTTCCACGGCCTTGTTGTCCGTGCCGGGGCCGGTGCGGATGTTCGAATTGCGCGTCAGCACGTAAAGCCCGAGCTCGGTCTCCATCACATGGGCGAGATCGAAATCGCCGCGCGCCGCCGCAATGCGCGCGCGCGGATCGGGTTTCAGATTGGCGATGGCGTAGCCTTGCGGCGTCACTTCGCCGACGGCGCGATCGCCCCGCCAGCTCTGCGCCGAGCCTGTCTCCATGGCGCGCGTGAAGGCGGCCGCAAGCGCGTCGCGATCGCCGCCATTGAGCCGGTCTCCGGCCGGCGAGCCGCCCGCATAGTTAACGCCGCCGCTTTCGAACGGGCTGATGTCCGACAGGCTCGAACAGGCGCCGAGCGCCAGCGCCGCCATGAGCATTAACGCCGACCGCCTGAAATCCATGCGCGTTTCGCCAGCCATCCGGTCTTCTCCTTTGCATCGACTCAATCGACGGATTTTTTACCTTTGTTGCACACTCTGCCCGGCTTGTGGAGTGAGCGGCGATGACGGCGGGAGCATCTCGGCTTTTAGAGCTGATGGACAAGGCTAATGACGCCGCGCCGAACGCGCGCAGCGCTCTGTTGCGCGCGCTCGCCGATATTTTCCTTGCCGGACCGGACCGTTTCAGCCCCGCCGAACGGGAACATTTCGACGCCATTCTCACCGTCCTCATCCGGGAGACGGCGCCGGCCCTGCGCCGTGAAATCGCCGAACGCCTCGCCGACGCGCCCGCCGCCCCGAAAGGCGTTCTTCTGACGCTCGCGCGCGACGAGATCAATGTCGCCGAACCGGTGCTGCGCCGGTCGAAGGCGCTCTCCGACCAGGACCTCATCGCCGTCATCGGCGAGCGCGGCCCCGCCCATATGAAGGCCGTCGCCCGGCGCCGCGAGATCGGCGAAGCCGTTTCGGAAATCCTTGCCGAACAAGGCGATGACGAAACCCTTGTCTGTCTTGCGAAAAACCAGGGCGCGCGCTTTTCCCTGCGCGCCATCCACACGCTGATCCACGAAGCGCGCCGCCGCCAGGCGCTGCAGGAGCCGCTCACCGGACGTCACGACCTGCCGCCGCAGCTTTTGACGCAGCTTTATTTCTTCGTCTCCACGCATCTCAAAAAGGAGATTCTCGCCCGCGCCGACTTCCTCGACCCGTCGCTTGTCGATGTCGCGGTCACGGCGAACCGCCGCCGCGTGCTCGATCAGGCGATGCGCGAGGCAGAAGCCCAGCACTCCGACGCCAAGCGCTTCATCGCCGACGCGATCCGCGCCGGGGCCGTCGACGAGGCGCTCCTGAAATCGCTTATTTCAGAAAAGCAGTATACGGAATTTCTCTTCGCCTTCGCCTGGCTCGCCGGCGTCGACATGAGCGCCGCCCAGACGATCCTGAAAGACCGGACCTTCGAATCCCTCGCCGTCGTCTGCCGCGCCGCGGGGATCGAACACCAGACTTTCGCCAAGATCGTTTTCAGCCTGCGCCGCGACAACGACGCCAAGGCGAAGGCGCTGAGGATCCTCGACATCTATGAGAAAGTGCCGGCCGAAGCGGCGGAGCGCATCATGCGCTTCTGGCGCATGCGCACCAAAGAAGGCCGCGACGCCGCCTTCATGAGCTATGGCGAGGACGAAGCGGCTGAGCCCGGCAGGCAAACGGGCGCGCTTTAAAAGAAGCGCGCCTGAGAACACCAAGCCTAATCCAGAAAGGCCCGCCCCTCGCGGTCCTCGATCTCGACGACCCACAGGTCCGGATCGATGGAGACTTCCTTTTCGAGCCAGCGGTCGATTTTCGCTTCGATGTCTTCGCTGCTTTCTTCTTCAAACGGCTCGCGCCAGACCGGATTGCCGTCGAGGTCGCGGCTCTGAACGTAAAGCTTAGCCGCGCCCGGCCCCTGATAAAGCTTCACCGCCACCGCGCCCGCATCCGGGTCGCCGCGCCGCACGACGACCGCAAAGGCGCCTTCGCCTTGCGCCCGGCGCAGCTGCGCCGAGACGCGGATTTCGGTTTTAAGGCGCGGTTCGGTCATAAGGCGAAGCTGGCGCGGACTGCAGAACCCGTCAACGTCAAGACGCGTTAAGCCGCGCTGCGGCCGTTCTTGCCGGTTTCCTGGCCGGGCAGCGCATCGTCGCCGGCTTCTTTTTCGGCAAGAGCCGCGCGTTCGCGGCGGAACTGCGCGACCCGGTCGAGCTGGCTCTGGATGTCGCCGCCGACGGAGAGCCCCTCGCCGGCCATGTCGGCGAGCGACTTGCGCACGGGGAGCGAGAGCGTCGCGACGGCGCCTTCCCCCGGCGCGGAGGAAAGCTCGAGCGCGCCGCCATGAAGCTTGGCGAGCGAGAAAGCGAGCGACAGGCCGAGGCCCGACCCCGGCGCGCCCCGGACGCCGCTTTTATGGAGCCCGGTAAAGCGCTCGCCGAGACGGGCGAGCGCCATCTGGCTCATGCCGACGCCGGTGTCGGAAACCCGGAAGACAAGGACGCCGTCTTTTTCAAAGACCTTAAGGCCGACTTCACCGGCCTCGGTGAACTTCACCGCATTGGAAAGAAGATTGATCAGGATCTGTTTGACCGCGCGGGCGTCGAGCATGGTCTCGGGCAGGCCCTCGGCGATCTCGACGCGCAAGGTCAGCCCCGCCTTTTCCGCCTCGCCGCGAATCATCTCCGCGCAAGCCTTCGCCAGCGGGCCGGGCTCGGCGAGCGCCGGGGCGAGCTGGTAGCGCCCGGCGTCGAGCTTGGCGCGATCGAGGATGGCGGCGATGAGGTCGGCGAGATGGCCGCCGGACGAGCGGATATGGCCGGCATATTCCCGGTATTTTTCATTGCCGAGCGGGCCGAAGGTTTCCTGCTCCATGGCGTCGGCGAAACCGAGAATGGCGTTGAGCGGGGTTTTGAGCTCGTGGCTGAGATCGGCCAGCAGCTCCGGCGAGACGCCCTTCGAGGACGCATCCTCGGCAGGCGCCATGCGGTCGGCGCGCGCCGCGGCGAGCTCGGCCCCGCGGTCGCGGATCAGCGCCGTCAGGCCCGCCCCGCGCCGGGCGAGGGAAATCTCGGCGAAAAGCGGCGGCTGGCCGGGCCGCAGGAGCCGGACGCAGACCCGCTCGGCGGGGCCGCCTTTTTCCGCCGCGCCGGCGCGCGCCAGCGCGTCTTTGAGGCCCGCCCGGTCCTCCCGGGCGATGAAATCGGCGAGCGCGCGGGCGGAAAGGCCGCCCTCCGCGCCGATCAGCGCCTCGGCCCCGGGGCTCGCCGAGCGCACCGTCCCGTCGGCGCTCAGCGCCAGCACGGGATCGCCCGCGCCCGAGCGCCATTGCGGCCCGCGCGGCTGAAGACCCAGAAGTGAGGCGAGGCGAAAGCCCATGAATGCCGGTCCCGGTTCAAAGGCCGCCGGCGCAAAGGACGGGCGGCCCGATTCGTTAACGCGCCTTCACCATGCGCCAGGCGTCGTTAACAAAAGATAAATCGCCTTTTTGGCGGAAATCGTGGGATTTCGGGGCGAAAAGCCGTTTTGCGGGGCCCGGTTTCCCGGGCGAATATTAATATTTCGGATGGGCGCCGCGGACCGGTCGAATTTGATAATAATTTCGCTAGGATGATGAGCGCTGTCTTAAAAATTGGGGCGATAACGTGGCGGCTCACGTCTTGGACCGCCATTTGGGAGAATGACTTGATGTCGCGTAATTTAAAGGGGATGCGCGCCGGCAAAGCCGCCCCCAGGGCCAAGCCCCGATCCAGTTTGCGCCTGCACGCCGCTATCGTCGCGGTGATGGCCGGCCTCGCCGCCAGCACCGTGGCCGCGGATACGCTGGCCCAGCCGAAAGACAACACGCTGGAGCGCGAAGCGGCCAATTACATCCGCTATCGCGAGGACGTCGCCGCGATCGAGGCGATGCCCTTCACCAACGCCGAAGTGACCCGGGAGGCGCATCGCCGCCTCGCCGCCCACGATCCCGAAAAAATCGCCTCGGGCTGGGTCGCCTATGCGGCGCTCGTCGCCTCGGACCAGCCGGAATTCGCAAAATCCCTGGAAAAAGAAATCAGCAAAAAGCCGAACCGCCGCAAGGGCGAGCTCGGCGGCGTCGACGGGCTGATGTCGCACGCCGCGCAGGATCCGGATTATCTGCGCAACCTGCCGGGCGCCGACAAGGCGGTGCGGGCGGTGCTCGCCATGACCGTCCAGGACGGCGCGCGCATCACCGAGCTTGGCGAAGCCTTCAAGACCCAGGCCTACGCCATGCAGAAAACGAGCTGGGGCAAAAAGAAAATCTCCCCGAGCCAGAAGCGCATTTCAGAGGCGGCGACTTTCGGCGCCTCGCGCGGCGCGCCGCCGGCGCCGCATTTCGCCTATGCGTCGAATGACGGCGTCCTTGCGCCCTCGCTCGCCAGCGCCAACGAAGAATGGGCCGCCGACTGGGGCGAAGGCGCCGGGCAAGGCAAGATGACCGAAAAGAACGCGGAAGTGATCGTCGACCGCATTCTCATTCTCGCCGCGCGCTATTCGACCGACTCGCTCAATCCGAAAATCGTCAAGGCCTATGCGACGAACACCAAATCCGAGCGCTGCCTGTCCATGGCGAAGCTGACGCTGGATCAGTGCATCGCCGCGACGCGCACGCCTTACGAGGAAGCGTTCTGCCTCGGCGAGCACGGGCTGAAAGACGTCGCGACCTGCACCGGCTGGGTGGCCGGCGCCGGCGCCAGCTGATAAAAATATATTCCGTAAGCGGAATATTGTTGCGCCAACGATGAGAACGGAAAAGAGGCCGCCCTTCAGGGGCGGCCTCTTTTTTGACCCGGCGGTCTGTTTTCGCCTTTTGCAAACCTTTCGCAGAAAAGCAGGCCGCTTTTCTTTGAAATTTTCGCCAATATGGCGTATTGTGCGCTGCACAGGAACTTTTTCGGACGCACCGCCTTTGAGATAACGCGCATCGAATTCTCACCGGGCTGAAATTCCTACGGGATCTAAAATGAGCCGCCTTGTCGCCATTTCGAACCGGACCGCCGTCGATCCAAAAGCGCGCGCGGGCGGGCTTGCGGTCGCCGTCTGGGAATCGCTGAAGGCCACAGGAGGCCTATGGTTCGGCTGGAGCGGCGACATCGTCGAGGAAGGCCCGCGCTCAAACACCTTGCACGCTCATTATGACGAAGGGGTCGAGTTCCTGCTCACCGACCTCACCCAGGAAGAGCATGACGGCTATTACCTGAATTACGCCAACCGCGTGATCTGGCCGGTGTTTCATTACCGGATCGATCTCGCCTGGTTCGACCGCGACGCGTTTACAGTCTATGCGGCGGTCAATCAGCGCATCGCCCGCCAGGTCGAGCCGCGGCTCCGGAACGGCGACATCGTCTGGGTGCATGATTACCACTTCCTTTTAATGGCTGACGGCTTGCGCAACGCCGGCTGGGAAGGCCCCATCGGCTTTTTCCTCCATATTCCCTTTCCGGCGCCGGAAGTTTTTGCGGCCCTGCCCGAGCATCACTGGATCGCGCGGGCGATGTGCGCTTATGACGTCGTCGGCTTCCAGGCCGAGCGCGACCGTTATAATTTCATTCAATATCTCATCGAGGAATGCGGCGGCGAGGATCTCGGCGACGGGCGCGTGCAGGCCTTCGACCATACGCTGACGGTCAAGGCCTATCCCATCGGCATCGACGCGCAAGGCTTTGTCGAGGCCGCGCATTCGGACAAGGCCGACGAAGCCGCGCAGCGCATCGGCCAGTTCCTCGGCCAGCGCGATCTCGTCATCGGCGTCGACCGCATGGATTATTCGAAAGGCCTGCCGCAACGTTTCGAGGCCGTGGGGCGGCTGTTCGACAATTTCCCCGACACGCGCGGCAAGGTTTCGGTAACGCAGATCACCCCGCCCTCGCGCTCGAAGGTCGAGGAATATCAGGAGCTCCGGGTCGAGCTCGACCAGCTTGCGGGCCGCATCAACGGCGATTACGGCGATCTCGACTGGATTCCGCTGCGCTATCTCGCCCGCTCCTACACGCGCGAAGAGCTCGCGGGGCTTTTTCGCATCGCCCGCGTCGGCCTCGTCACGCCCTTGCGCGACGGCATGAACCTCGTGTGTAAGGAATTCGTCATGGCGCAGGACGAAAACGACCCCGGCGTCCTCATCCTGTCGGAATTCGCGGGCGCCGCCGAACAGCTGCAGGATGCGCTGATCGTCAATCCTCACGATACGGATGACGTGGCCGAAGCCATCCACGCCGCGCTCACCATGTCGCTCGACGAACGCCAGCGGCGCTGGCGACGCTTGCGCGACATCACGGTGGAGCAGGATGTCTCGTGGTGGCGCGAAAAGTTTCTCGCCGATCTCGCCCCGGGCGGGCTTTCCTGATCCGCGCGCCAGGGTTTCGAACATCATGACGTCCCAAAAGCCGCCCCTGCCCGGCCCGCCTTTGCCCGAGCCCCCCTTGCCGGGCCCCGGCGATGCGCTGTTCCTCGATTTCGACGGCACGCTCACGGCGCTGCGCGACGATCCCGATGCGGTCTGGCTGCCCGACGGCGGCGCGGCGGTTTTAACGGCGCTTTCCGGAAAACTCGGCGGCGCGCTCGCCGTCATCAGCGGGCGCGGCATTGTCGATCTCGCGAAACGCGCGCCCGCCGGCCTGTGGCGCATCGGCGGGCACGGGCTCGATATCTGCGCGCCGGGCGAAGACCCGGCCGGCGCCGCGCACGCCGCCCCGGCCCTGCTCGTCAACGCCCTCAAAAGGCTCGCGGCGGACACGTCCGGCGCGCGGCTTGAAGAAAAAGGCGGCGTTCTCGCCCTGCATTACCGCGCCGCGCCGGAAGCGGGCGAAGCGCTCGCCGCGGCCATGACGGAAATTTTACGCGATATTGACGGCTATCGTCTTCAATCGGGCAAAATGGTGCTCGAAGCCAAACCTTTCGGCGCCCACAAAGGCCGCGCGCTGGCGGCGATGATGGAAAACCCGCCTTTTGCCGGCCGGACGCCGGTCATGGTAGGCGACGACGCAACCGATGAAGACGCCATTGCTTTCGCCATCGATGCGGGCGGCGAAGGCGTCAAGGTCGGCCCGGGAGAAAGCCGCGCGCGCTTTCGCCTTTCCGGCCCGGCCGATGTTTGGCGATGGCTGGAGGCGGCGGCTTCATGAATCCAAAGATCACCCGCAACGGGCGGCCCAATCTTGAGCTCGGCATTATCGGCAACGGCACCATAGCGGCGCTGATCGACGAAAAGGCCGACCTCGTCTGGATGTGCCTGCCGCGGTTCGACGGCGAGCCGGTGTTCAACCGTCTCATCGGCGGCGGCGGCGTTTTTTCCATCGAACTGTCCGGTTGTTGCAAGACGCGCCAGCGCTACCACAAAAACACCGCGATTCTCGAAACCGTGCTCGAAGCCGAAGACGGCTCTTCCGTGTGCATCACCGATTTCGCGCCGCGTTTTTTCGACCGGGGCCGCACCTTCCGGCCCGCCTCCGTCGTGCGCCGGGTGACGCCCTTGCGCGGCATGCCGAAAATCTCGGTGACCCTGACGCCGCAGACCGGCCTGGGGGCTGAGGACATGGCGCCGATGCGCGGCGTCTCGCATATCCGCTTCAAGAACGATCATGCGGGCTTTCGCGTCACCACCGACGCGCCGGTCTCCTACGTTGCGGCGCAACGCGAATTCGTGCTCGCCAACGAGCTGCATTTTATTCTTGGTCCGGACGAATCGCTTTCGGACAACCCGGCCGTCATGGCGTCGGAATGGGAAAAGCGCACCTGCGAGGACTGGCGCGGCTGGGCGCGCCGGCTGGCGACCCCGCCGCTCTGGCAGGACGCGGTCATCCGCGCCGCGATCACCTTGAAGCTTTGCGTTTATGAAGAAACCGGCGGCATTGTCGCGGCGCTGACCACCTCGATCCCCGAACACGCCGACTCCGAGCGCAACTGGGATTACCGGTACTGCTGGCTGCGCGACGCTTACTTCACCGTGACGGCGCTTAACCGCCTGTCCGCGGTCGGCACCCTCGAACGCTATCTGGCTTATCTTCGAAACACGGTCGCGCACACCAAGGGCGGGCATATTCAACCGGTTTACGGGATTTCGCTGGAAGAAGACCTGAAAGAGGAAAACGCGACCGACCTCGAAGGCTATCGCGGCATGGGCCCCGTGCGCTTCGGCAATCAGGCGGCCGAACATGTTCAGCACGATGTCTACGGCCATGTCATTCTCGGCGCGTCCCAGGCGTTTTTCGACGAGCGTCTTCTCGCCAAGGCTGGGACGCACGAATTCGAGCAGTTCGAACTGGTGGGCGAGCGCGCCTATGCGGTCTACAACACGCCGGACGCCGGCATCTGGGAATATCGCGGCCGCGCCAGCGTGCACACCTCCTCGGCGATCATGTGCTGGGCCGCCTGCGACCGGCTTTCGCGCATCGCCGATCATCTCGGCCGCGACGACCGCGCCGCCTATTGGCGCGGGCGCGCCGACGCCATGCGCGCGGTGATCCTGAAAGAAGCCTGGAACGAAGAGCGCAACGCCTTTGCCGGCGCCTTCGGCGGCAAGGATCTCGACGCCTCGGTTCTCCTGATGGCGGAAATCGGCTTCATCGACCCGAAAGATCCGCGCTATGTGGCGACGGTCGAGCGCATCGACGAAGAGCTGCGCGAGGGCTATCACGTCTACCGCTATCGCGCGGAAGACGATTTCGGCAAGCCGCAGACCGCCTTCACCGCCTGCACCTTCTGGCATATCGACGCGCTTGCGCGCATCGGCCGCAAGGACGAGGCGCGCGCCATGTTCGAGGACGTGCTCGCGCACCGCACGCGGCTCGGCATTTTGTCCGAGGACATCGACGTCGCGAAAGGCGAGCTTTGGGGGAACTTCCCGCAGACCTATTCCATGGCCGGCATCATCAACGCCGCCGCGCTTTTATCCCCGCGCTGGGACGAAGTGGTCTAGGGTCAGCCGCGCGCCGCTCTCTTTTTTCTGCGTTTCAGCTTCTCGCCCACCGCAGCGATCGCCTCGATCGCGGGCAAAAGCTCGCAGCCCTCGCGCGTCAGCGCATATTCCACCGAGGGCGGCGAGGTCGGCATCACCGTGCGCGCGACGACGCCTTTTTCTTCAAGCTCTTTCAGCCGCGTCGTCAGCATCTTCGCCGAGATGCGCGGCATGTCGTGCCGCAGCTCGGAAAAGCGCCGCGGCCCGGCGCTCAAGTTCCATAAGATATTCGGCGTCCAGGCGCCGCCGATCAGCGCCATGCATTCGGACAGGGGGCACTCGTAAGGCGCGGGCGGGCTCTGATTCCTGCGGATTTTAAGGGCCATGGGCGCGCCGCCTTTCGAAGTTTCGCCGGGGTTACCCGGTCACCATAAGGAAACTTCGTTCTTTACTATCACGAATTTATGAAGTTTACAAAAGTAACTTCCCGTTCCTAAATCGGCCCGCCTATCGAAAAAGGCCCGGGGCGCCGCTCCCCGGAGCCATCAAAGAAAAGGAACGATCTCATGAAGCTTTATTACAAGCCCGGCGCATGCTCCCTCGCCTCGCATATCGCCCTCAATGAAGCCGGCGTCGCCGTCGCGCTTGAGAAAACCGACACGGCGACGAAGACGACGGAAAACGGCGAAGACTATTCGGCGATCAATCCCAACGGGTATGTGCCGGCCCTGCGCCTCGACAATGGCGAGATCCTGACCGAGGGTCCGGCGATCCTGCAATTCATCGCCGATACAAACCAATCCGCCGGGCTCGCGCCGGAAAACGGCACGGTCGAGCGCGCCCGCGTCAATGCGCTTTTGAACTTCGCCGGATCGGAGCTGCACAAGGCGTTCGCGCCGCTGTTCGCCGACCCGGCCCCGGAAGGCGCGGCGCGCGACGCCATCATCGAGAAAATCGGCACGCGTCTCGACCATATCGAAAGCCGGCTCGCGGACGGGCGCGCCTATCTGACGGGCGACGCCTTCACCATCGCCGACGCTTACGTCTTCGTCGTCGCCAACTGGGCGAATTTCGTCAATGTCGACCTTTCAAAATGGCCGAATGTCGTTTCTTTCGTGAAACGCGTCGCAGCCCGCCCTGCGGTGACGAACGCGCTCGCCGCCGAAGGCCTTCTGGCGCAAGCGGCGTAAGGCGCTTGATCCTCCCCCGCTTCCCGCGGGGGAGGACACGCAAGAGCAGGCCCAAACGATGCCGGATGCGTTCACCGAAATCCTTGAGGCGCTGAAGCGCTATTATGACGGGCTCTATTACGGCGACGCCGTTCTCCTGGAATCCGTCTTTCACCCCGGGGCGGTCTATCACACCGCCTCGGGCGAAAAGCCGCTCACTTATGACATGCCGGCCTATATGGATGTTGTGCGCAAGCGCACGGCGCCCGCGGCTCTCGGCGACGCATACGGGTATGACGTCGAAAGCGTGCGTTTCGCGGGGGCCGACACCGCCTTCGCCGTCCTCACCTGCGCGCTGATGGGCAAACGCTTCACCGACTTTCTGTCTTTCACCCGCATCAGGGGCGAATGGCGCATCGCCGCGAAAGTTTTTCATTACGATCTCATCGAAAAGGAGAGCTGAGATGCCTTACGTCAACATCAAGATCACCCGCGAAGGCGGGACTACGCCGGAACAGAAGGCAGAGCTCATCAGGGGGACGACGGACCTGCTCGCGCGCGTCCTCGACAAGAACCCGGCGACGACCTTCGTCGTCATCGACGAGGTGGAGATGGAGGACTGGGGCGTCGGCGGCCTGCCCGTCGCCGATTACCGCGCAAAGCTGGCGGCGCGGAAAGACTGAAAAGAAAAATAGCGGGTGCAGGAACACGGGGGCCGCAGCGCCTGTTGCTCCTTTGCAAGAACACGCAAAACAGCCTCGCAAAGAGCAGCTGGCGTGTTCCGCAAGATAAAGGAGGAAATCATGAAGACGAGAGACGTCATGAACGCCGAGTGTCGCTATTGCGCGCCCGGCGACTCCGTCGTCGACGCCGCGAAACTGATGGCGGATGAAGATTTCGGCGCGGTCCCCATAGCCGAAAACAACCGGCTCGTCGGCATGTTGACCGACCGCGACATCGTCGTGCGCGGCCTCGCTGACGGCCGCGACGCGGCGCAGACAAAGATCGGCGACATCATGTCCGGCGAAATCTATTATTGTTACGACGACCAGGACATCGAAGACGTCGCCGCCAATATGGGCGAGATGCAGGTCCGGCGCATGCCGGTCGTCAACAGAGACAAGCGCCTTGTGGGCATGGTGGCGATCGGCGATCTGGCCCGGCAAGCGCCGGGCGCCAATGTCGCCGGCGAGGCCTTGGGCGAAATCTCCCGGCCTGCGGCCTGAAGAGCGGCCCGGAGAAGGCCAGGCGTGACCCTTCCTGTTCTTTCGCAAGGCTGGCTTCAGCCGCCGCGTCTGACCTTCCCCGCCCGGGCGTAAATCGAGGATTTCCAAGGCCTTTCCGCGCTTGCGCCGAACGCCGGCGCAAGCGCGGCGGGCTTCACCGGACCTTAAGCCCGGCCGGCGATAATCGGCCGCTCTTGCATGCGGGACCGCCAGGAGAGGCTGGGTCATGAGCCGGTTTGTCGCCATTTCGCTGATCCTGATGGCTGCGTTTTGCGCCGCCCTGGCGCCCGTCGGCTGGTCGTTCGACGCGCGCAACGGCGCCGGGGATTGGCTGACCCAACGCCAGGCCTTAAAGGCTGCGCGGTTTTTCTATGCGACCACAGCCTATGAGAACGATCCGCGCGGGCGCAACAACGTCGCCGTGATCGACTATCATCTCGCCATTTACGATCCTGACGGCACGCGGCAAAGCCGCTTTCTGGCCACGCGCAAAGCGAGCGCGATCTTTCGCGAACTCGCCGGCGAAGGCTACGCCCCCGGCGCCTATAACCAGGGGCTGATGTGCCCCCGCTGCCAGGTCGAACGGCCCGGCCATGCAGCGGCGAAAAAATGGCTCCGGCGCGCCGTTGCATTAGGCGATCCGCTCGCGCCGCTCGCTTATGCGCTTGCCAGACACCGGTCCTCGACCGAGGAAGACCCGGCCGAAGCCCTGCGGCTTGTCACCGAACTCGCCGATGCGGGCGACCCGATCGCGGCGGAAGAACTCGCGTCTTACGCCCGCGGACGGGACATCCTGACCGAGGAAGAGGTCGAACGCTATTATCTTGTGGCCGCGCAAGGCGGCAATGTCAGCGCGCAGGAGGCGCTCGGCCTCTGGTACGAGGGCGACAGGCGGGAAGACTGGCTGAAGGCCGCAGCGAAGCAGGGGTCTGTCCCCGCCATGACGCGGCTGGGCGAGCGTTATTTCACAGGCGTTTTCGGCGCGGACGAGGATGGCGCGCCGGATTACAAAACCGCCGCCCGCTGGCTGGCGCGCGCCGTTCGCGAAGGCCAAAAGCCGCGCGACAGGCGCCGGCGCATCAAAGTGCACAAAACAGGCTTGCGTTTTCGTTCTCTTGAGCCGCGCCCCATGGACGACATCAACAATTCGGAATCCGCGGCCTACACCCTCGCTCTCATCCATATGCGCGGCCTCCTGGGAGAACCGGACATGGAAAGGGCGGAAGAGCTGCTGCGCTACGCGGCGCTGCTGCCCTGGAAAGACTCCAACCTAATCCTTATACAGATTGAATCGGAGCGCGCGCCTGGCCATGCGCGCAAGCACCACCGGCGACGGCTGGCGGAAGCGACGCTCGAACGCTACGCCCGCGACTTTGAGGGCCGCCACGCAAGCTTAAAGCCTTTCGTCGAGCGCGGCGATGTCCGCGCCGTCACCGAATACGATCTCATTCGCTGGACGCGCTCGGACGATCCCGCCCTGGACCGCGCTATGCTGGAAGCGCTGAAGCAGCGCGACCCGAGAGGCCTTTTCGCGATCGAACGCGACCTCGACCTCACGGCCGCGACGGACGCATGGCTGTGGCCGAAACTCGTCGCCGCAAGACCTGTGACCGTGACGATGCCGGCCGCGAAATTGGCCCCGCGCATCGTCCTTCTGCATCGCGGCGCCCGCCTGCAAAAGGCAGGCGCGGACTAGCGGCCGGCTTGCCTGAGGCCGCCTGAACCCCTATCTCCCGCCCATGCCAAGTTTCGACGACATCTCAGCCGATTTCGCGTTCCTCGACGAATGGGACGAGCGCTACAAATATCTCATCGATCTGGGGCGCGAGCTCGCGCCCTATCCGGAGGACGTCCGCGACGAGGCCCATAAGGTCAAAGGCTGCGCCAGCCAGGTCTGGCTGTTCGCCGAGGCTGAAGGCGGGACGATCACGCTGAAAGGCGATTCCGACGCGCATATCGTCAAAGGGCTGGTGGCGCTTCTGATCGCGCTTTATTCCGGCAAATCCCCGAAAGAGATGCTCGCGGTCGATCCGCAAGAAGCGCTGGCGCCGTTCGATCTCGACGGCCATCTGACGCCGCAGCGCTCCAACGGGCTGCACTCCATGATCCAGCGCATTCGCGAGATCGCAGGCGAGGCGGCTTAAACAATCGCCCGCTGTTCGCGCATGGCGGCGTCCAGGGCTTTCTTTTCAATCCCGCGCCCCCGCGAAAAAAGCCCGGCGGCTTCGGCGCTCCGGATGCGCTCGCGCAAACGCCGCTCCATGTAATCGAGCTGCAGTTCGATCACCGGGCTGTCGCGGCTGTCCTCCACATTGATGCAGGCGTGAGAGACGGTGGAGCGGTCGCGCCCGAAATAGTCGGAAACTTCGTTCAAGGTCAGCTGGCCCACCACATGGGCGAGATACATCGCCGCCTGGCGGGCCCGCGCATGCGCGGCGCTGCGCCGCTCCGGCGCCATCAATTCCGCATGCGGAATGGAATAGGCCTCGCATACGATCTCTTTGGCCATGCGCGCAATCAGCCGGCGCGCGGTTTGCGAAAAACGGTCCGATTTCTTCGCCATGCCGCCTCCCATAAGCGAGACTCAGCGCAAGAACCGGGCCTCGTTCGGGGAACAGGATAAGGCCGCAAGCGGACGCGGGGACGCCGCCGCCGGCGCCCTAAAGGCGCATCCGTTAAGGTTGATTGTCGCTGCGTCTGCGAAAAGCGTCAGGCGATGAAGGAGATGACGAGCACAAGCGCCAGCAAAATCGCCGTCCACAGCGCCATGAAGCCGATCGGCCAGGAGCGCGCCATCTCGCCTTCGGGCCCGTGCACGCTGTAAACCCGCGCCATCAGCGCTTGCACGCGGCCCGAGAAAATCCCCCATAGGGCGATCCATGTTGCGCGCGACGCACCAGCGGCCCAGCTCATCAGCGCGCGGCCCGGCACGCGATAGAACCAGTCCGTATCGAGATTGGTCGACGGCACTTCGGCCGGATACCATTTGACGAGGATGAGGATTGCGAAAGCGAGCACCGCCCAGAGGAGGAGCTGCAACTGCTCGATGAGATGATAGGCGGTGTAGGGATGATAGTCCGCAATCGCCGCCTGGTCGGGCAAAAGCGCGTAAAGCGGATCGGGATAGATCCCGAGCCCGAGACAGAGCGCCGCCGCAATCCCCATGGCGATCATCATGGGCAAAGGCGCGTCTTTCGGGCGCTGGCCGGAATCGTGCGCGAAGAAGGTGAAATAGGGAATCTTGATCCCGGCATGCTCGAGAACGCCGGCGGAGGCGAAGAGGAGCCCCAGCCAGACCCAGAAAAGATGGGCCTCGCCCGCGCCGTCGATGATCAGGCCCTTGGTGACAAAGCCGAGCGTGCCCGGGAAAGCGGAAATCGACAGCGCGCCCACAATGCACAGCGCCATGGTGACCGGCATGGTCTTGTAAAGCCCGCCGAGCTCCGTCGCTTTCGACGTGCCCGTCCGGTGCATCGCCGCGCCGAGCGCCATGAAGAGAAGCCCTTCGAAAATGATGTTGCCGAAGGCGTAGCCCGCCGCGCCGTTGATGGTCCCGAGCCCGATGGCGCAGACCATGAAGCCCACCTGGTTGTTGATGGAATAGCACAAGACCTTCCTGAGATCGTTTTCGATGAGCGCGAAAAAGATCGGGAAGAGCGTCATCACGACGCCGATATAGATGAGCTCGTTCGTCCCCGGGAAGGCGCGCGCCAGCGAATAGACCGCGAGCTTGGTCGTGAAGATCGAAAGGATGATCGCGCCCGTCAGGGTCGATTTTGGATAAGCATCCTGCACCCAGTTGTGGAGCAGCGGAAAGGCCGACTTGATGCCGAAGGCAAGGAACATGACGAGGGCGGAGATCTTCACCGCGCCGTCGGCGTCCCTCAGCCCCATCATGTCGAACGCGAAGGAGCCCGTCTCGCGATAGGTGAGCGCGACGCCGCCGAGGAGAAGCACGCCCGAGAGAATCTGGATCGCGAGATAGCGCATGCCCGCGAGATAGGTGACGCGCGTGCCCGGCGCCCAGACGAGGAAGACGGAAGTGATCGCCGCCATCTCCCACCAGAAAAAGAGCGTGATGAGATCGCCGGCGAGAACGCCGCCAAGGCAGGCGGCGGGATAGGCGAGCATGGCGAAATTCTGCGCCTTGTCGCGCTGGCCCCAGGCGTAAATGACGTTGAGGACAATGGCGATGTGGAACACCACCGCGAAAATGCGCGACAAGGGGTCGACACGCACGGTGGTCAGTTGTTCGCCGAAAACATGCAGCGCGCCATACTCGCCAAGCCCCAGCGTATAAAGCTTGATCGCGGAGAACGCCGTGACGAGAAGACACCAGGCGCAGGCGAGATGACGCGGCAGAAAGAAAATCACGAAGGCGCCGACCGTCAGGATGACGGCGGGATTGGCGAGAAGGGCTTCGAAGAACGCGGTCATTTCTATTCACGCTCCTCGTAATAATCTTCCTTGCGCCCCACGAGTTTTCTTAAATGCTGACCGGCGAGCACGATGAACATGAAAGCCGCAAAGCCCCACACGGCGAAGAAGACGCCGAATTCCTCCGCCGGGAAATGCGGATGCTCTTTCCGCCAGGCGGGAACGAATCCGGCGACGGCGGCGAGAATGCTCGCGACGACCAGCACGCCGAGAAACGCGTTGCGGAAGGATTTTTTATCGGCCCAGCCTTCTTCGCCAGAATGATGTTCGTGTTGGTCAGACATTACTGTCCCCCGATCAGCGGCGTCAGGAATTCGTAAAGCGGGTCGGCGAAGAAAAAGAGCAGGAAAGCGCCCGCCGCGGTGACCATGGGCGGCGCGAGGCACAGGATCGGCGCTTCCTTGAGATTGCCCCATTGAATGGACGCATTTTCCGCCCCTTGCGGTTTCGCGCCGTCTTCAGCGGGCTTCATGTAAAACGCCTGCACGGGGATCGAGAGCAGATAGATCACATTGAGGATCGAGGAGATCATCAACACCGCGATGATCGCCAGCTGGCCGGCGTCCGCCGCGCCCAGCATCAGGAAAAATTTCGGCCAGGAGCCGGCCATAGGCGGCAGGCCGACAATCGACATGGCGCCGAGGAAAAAGGCGCCGAAAGTGAACGGCATCACCCGGCCTAAGCCCCGAAGTTCGGAAACCAGCGACTTGTGGTGCGCCACGTAAATCGCGCCGGCGCACATGAAGAGCGTCATCTTGCCGAGCGCGTGCGCCGCGATCTGCATCGCCCCGCCCATGACGCCCATCTGCGTCGCGAGCATGGCGCCGAGCGTGACGTAGGAAAGCTGCGAGACCGTCGAATAGGCGAGCCGCGCTTTCAAATTGTCCTTGTTCATGGCGATGGCGGAAGCGAGCAGGATCGAGCCGCCGGCGATCCACATATAGGGCGTTCCCGCCCCGGTCTCGTGGAGAAAATCGACGCCGAAAATATAGACGGCGACTTTGAGGATGGAGAAGACGCCGGCTTTGACGACCGCAACGGCGTGAAGAAAGGCCGAGACCGGCGTCGGCGCCACCATGGCGTTGGGGAGCCAGGGATGAACCGGCATCAGGGCCGCCTTGCCGATGCCGAAGGCGTAAAGCCCCATCAGGACGCCGGCGATGGGCGCCACCGCTTCCGAATGCGCCGCCATGATCCCGCCCGCAACGAAATCCGTCGTGCCGGTGATGGCGTAGGTCCAGACGATGGCGGGCAGGAGAAGGCCGATGGACGTCGCCATCAACACGCCGAGATAGATGCGCCCGCCATTTCGCGCCTTGGCGTCGCCGTAATGGGTGACGAGCGGGAAGGTCGAAAGCGTCAGCACTTCATAGAAGATGAAGAGCGTGAAGAGGTTCGCGGCGAAAGCGACGCCCATGGCCGCGGAGATCGCGACCGCAAAGCACATGTAAAAGCGCGTCTGATGCTCTTCGCCGTGACCGCGCATATAGCCGATGGAATAGACCGAATTGACGATCCATAAACCGCTCGCGATCACCGCGAACATGGCGCCGAGCGGTTCGGCCTGAAACGCGATGGGCAGGCCGTCGATCACTTCGATCAGTTCGAAGTCGGGGCGCGCGCCGCCGGCGACGGCGGCGAAGACGATGACCGCCAGTGAAAACAGGATCGCGCCGGTGACGAGTGTCGCCGCCTCGCGCAGATTCGGACTTTTCTCGCCGATCAACCAGATCGCGATGAAACCGGCGAGCGGCAGGAAGAGCGCAAGCGGAATGGCGAGTTCTGCAGAGATCACGGCGCGCCTCCCGCCATGGACATCAGCGTCTCGGCGGCGCGTTGCGCGATGCCGCCGGTGAGATCGGTGCGGACGCCGAAATAGATATTCGCGGCGACGAGCACCCACATGGGGATCAGCATGGAGAGCGGCGCCTCTTCTTTCGGCATGGCGTATTTGCCGTCTTCAGCCGGTTCGCGCAGCAACATCACCTCGGCGACGCGGCCCACATAAGCAAGCGCGATCAGCGAGGAGGCGACGATCAGAAAGCCTGCATACCAGTGGCCGGCCTCGAACGCCGCCTGCAAGAGATACCATTTGGAAATGAAGCCGACGGTGAGCGGCACGCCGATCAGCGACAGGCCGGAAATCAAAAACGCCCAGGTGGTGACCGGCATGCGCTTCGACAACCCTGCAAAGGCGTAGATCGAATGGGAGCCCGCGCGCAACACGACGCAGCCCACCGCCATGAAGAGGGCGCCCTTCATCAGCGCGTGGTTGAAAATATGGACGAGCGTCGCGGTGAGGCCTTCGACCGTGGCGAAGGAAAGCCCCAACAGCATGTAGCCGATCTGCGCCACCGACGAGTAGGCCAGCATGCGCTTCACGTCTTCCTGGAACAGCGCCACGAAAGAGGCGACGAACATGCCCGCGAGCCCCAGCGGCAGGAGGACATAGGTGAAGGCCGCGCCGATAAAGGCGAAATCGAAATTGAAGACCGAGAAGATGAAGCGGATGATGACATAGACCGCGACTTTCGTGGCCGTCGCCGCCATGAACGCCGTCACCGCCGACGGGGCGTAGGTGTAGGCGTTCGGCAGCCACAGATGCATAGGGAACATCGCAAGCTTCAGCCCCATGCCGACGAGGATGAAGGCGAAGCCCGCCTCGACCATGCGATTGTCCTGGCCGATCAGCCTATCCGCGAGATCGGCCATGTTGAGCGTGCCCGTCGCCTGATACAAAAGCCCGAGGCCGATGACGAAGAAGGTCGCGCCGATCGTCCCCATGACGAGATAGTTGAAGGCGGCGGTGAGCGCCCGGCGGTCGCGGCGCGCGCCCATGGCGATCAGCGCGTAACCGGACAGCGACGAAATCTCGAGAAACACGAAGACGTTGAAGGCGTCGCCGGTGATGGTGACGCCCAAAAGGCCGGTCATGCAGATGAGAAGCGCGCCGTAGAACAGCGGCGTCTGGCGCTCGTCGACTTCCAGTTGCACAGAGCGATAGGCGTAGGGGAAGACCACCGCGGCAATGCCGGAGACCAAGAGCAGGACCAGCGCATTCGCAAGATCGATATAATATTCGATGCCGATAGGCGGCGCCCAGTCGCCGAGATGATAGGAGATCGGCCCGGTCGACGAGACTTCGGCGAAGAGCGCGATGCAGGCGGCGAAGGTCAGCCATGAGAAAAGGCACGCCCACAGATGCGGCACCCGGCCCTTCGGCAGGAGGAGCGTGATCGGCGCCGCGACGATCGGGATGATGATCGGCAGGACGGGAAGCTGGGCGATCAGATTCATGCGCCGGCCCCCGCCTCAGCTTGCGCGCGCTCGCCCGCGGCATGGCCGAATTCGGCGATCTCGTCCGCCGCTTCGAGTTCGTCTTCCTCGATGGTGCCGTAAGCTTCGCGGATCCGGACGGCGAGCGCCAAGCCCACTGCGGTCGTCGCCACGCCGACGACGATGGCGGTGAGGATCAGGACATGCGGCAGCGGATTGGTGTAGACGACGGCGTCCATGGCGCCGTGCAGCGCATCGGCGGCGCCGTCGCCCACGCCCCCGGCTGCATTGCCGGCCGCGTCATGGGCGCCCCCAGCCGCACTGCCGACATCGAAACCGGATGCGTCGGCGGGCGGCGTCTTGCCGAGATGGTCGCCCATCGCATTAGCGATCTTGTCGCCTGCATCGGGAAGCTCGTGCAGGGAGCCGCCCTCTTCCGGCGCCGGCGCATGCTTCAGCGCGTCTTTCAGCTCCTGGCCGTGATCGAGCGCCGAATTGTCGATCTTGGCGTGCACGGCCTCGCCGGCGGCAGCCGCATCATGGGCTGCAGCCTCCGCCCCATGGCCGGCGCCGCCCGCCTCTTTGCCCCCGTGATGGCTCGCCGCCTCCAGCTCGCCGCCCATATAGATCGGCGCGGTGCCGTCGACGATCTTGCCGATGGTGATGTAGTAAATGAAAACGGACGTCTGGAAGATGTTGAGGCCGACGATCTTCTTCACCAGATTGCCGCGCGCGAAGACGATATAAAGACCGGTCATCATCAGCATGATGACGATCCAGTAGTTGTACCGTTCGAGGATGAAAGTGAGCCAGTCGTCCATCGTCTACCAGTCTTCCTGATCGATGTCGGGCTCGCGGCCGGCGAAGTGATAGAAAATCGTCAGCATGGTCGAGGCGACCGCCGTGCCGACGCCCCACTCCACCAGAAGAATGCCGTAATGCTGGCCGGCGTGATGGGTCGATTCCGGAACCAGCGCGTCATAGCCGAGGAAATTGGCGCCGAGCAGCATGGTGACGACGCCGGTGCCGGCGTAGAACAGAAAGCCGATCACCATCATGACGATCAGCGCTTTTTGCGGCAGGACCTTTTTGGTTTCGTCGAGACCGAAGCAGAAGGCGTGGAGGATGAAGGCGACGGCGAAGATGACGCCCGCCTGAAAACCGCCGCCCGGCCCGTAATCGCCGTGAAACTGCACATAGAACGCGAACAGGATGATCGGCGCGAACATCAACTTGGTCGTCACGCGGAGAATGAGATGCTCCATCACTCACCCTTCCCTTCGTCGGACGTCTCTTTCGCGTCAATGTCGGAGACCCGCCGGCCGCCGCGCGCCGAGCCGACGCCGAGGAGCAGCATCACCGCCACGCCGGCGGTGAAAATCACCATGGTCTCGCCCATGGTGTCGAAGCCCCTGTAGCTCGCCAGCACCGCGGTGACGATGTTGGGCATGGGAATTTCCGAGGCCGTGCGCTCCACATATTGCTGGCCGATGGCGCTGTTGGCCGGGGCGTTCGGATCGCCGAAAGCCGGCATGTCGATGGTCGCGTAGATCAGCGCCGCGCCCGTCGCCAGCACCGCCAGCATGGCCACCGGCGCGCGGCCCGGCGTCTTCGGTTTTTCGCGGCGCACGGTGAGCAACATGCCCGACAGCATCAGCACCGTCGAAATGCCCGCCCCGACGGCCGCTTCGGTGAAAGCGACGTCCACCGCATCCAGAGAGACGAAAAACGCCGCGGACAACAGCGAATAAATCCCCGACAGCATGACGACGCCGAAGAGATGGCGCGAGCGCAGCATCGCGATCGCCACCAGGAACAGCATGGTGAGAAGCGCCAGGTCGAGAAAGACGATCGGCGAGAAGACGGTCTCGAAATCGCTCATTCGCCCTCCTCCTTGTAACGCAGCTCAGGCCCTTCCAGCGGCCGAAACCCCACCATCCAGGCGGCGTGAGCAATGGCGTGGGTCGCCACCGGCGAGGTGAAGAAAAGAAAGAAGCCGATAAACAGGATTTTCACCGCGACGATCCATGTCGGCGCCTGGAACAGCATGCCGATGAGAATCAATTCCGCCCCGCCCGTGTCGGTGACGCCGGCGGCGTGCAGGCGGGTGTAGAAATCGGGGAACCGCACAATGCCGATGGCGCCGGAGACGACGGAGATTCCGCCCGCCAAAAAGAAGCCCCAGGAGAGGATGTTGCGGATCAGCTCGATATCCGCCCAGAACTGTCCGACCGCTTCGGTCACGACGCCTCCTCGCGCGAGCGGCGATAGGAGAAAAAGCGCAGGATCGCGATGGTCGAAGCGAAGTTGATCAGCGCATAAAGGAGCGCGATGTCGAGAAAGTCGGGCCGGCCGGTCAGAAAACCCATCAGGCCGATTAAAAGGACCGTTTTGGTGCCGAAAGAATTGCCGGCGAGAATGCGGTCGTAAAGCGAAGGGCCGGCGAAAGCGCGCACCAGGGCGAGCACCATGGCGGCGATGATCGCGACGGTGGCGGCGGCGAACATCATTGGCCGCCTCCCTCGCACCGGGCGACGCGCTCGCCCATATCGGTGATGGCCGGAACGTCGCAAAGCGCTTCGGTGAGCCCGTGGACGAGAATTTCGTTCTCACGCAGATCCACAGAGACAGTGCCCGGCGTCAGCGTGATGGAATTGGCGAATGTCGCCTGCCCGACGCTGGTTTTCGGGGGCAGCGGCACGGTGAACATTTTCGGCGAGAGCTTCGGCTCCACCGCCAGCGCCTGCCGGATGACGGCGATATTGGCCTTGCCGATCTCGCCCGCAAGCCAGATCCAGTAGAGGAAAATCCCCGGCATCAGCCCGGTGGGCACGCTGTCGCCGTCCATCACGCGGGCGCGGGCGGCGAGCCAGGCGGTGACGAGGATCGACGCGGCGCCGAGCCCGAGCAGCAGCGCCTTGTCGAAATAGCCCGACAGCAGGAGCCACAGACCGGCCAGCGCCAGAACGAGGATGATAAACCGCCCCATCAGCCCTCTTTGAGGAACCTCTCTTAATGCCCCGGCCGCCCGTTGGATCGGACGGCGCCGTCCTCATGAAATATCGCCGGCGAGAGGAATAGAGACGCAACGCGCCGGAGACAATAGAAACTGGCGCGCCAGCGGGAAAAGCCATGCGCGACACAGCGCAGCAGGAACGCGCCGCGCTTTCGTAATTTCGCAGATTTGGCGCTAAAATCAATGCTTTGCCGGGAATTTGACGGCAAAATCGGCCGTCTTTCATCTGGCGCCGGGGGCGGCGAAACCGTAAACTGTCTGCAATGCAAGACCGTTGAAAGGACACGCGCCGAACCATGCAGCTTCTGACCGCCGCGCCGGCAACGCCCGCCGACCTCGCCATCGTGTATGAGCGCACGGCGCGCGAAGGCATGGTGCATTCGGGATTGATGCGCGGCGAGCGTTTCGAGATCGCCGAAGATTACAATGAGGACTGGGCCTGCGCGAGCGTCACCTGGTCCGCCGGCGGCGAGGAAGAATACCGGTTTTTAGGCGACGGCGCGGTGAATGTGCGCTCGGCCGGCGTGCTGACGCTGGCCCGCGGCGCGCGCTACGCTTATGCAGCGCTCGGGGACGCGCCGTTTCGCTCCAACATGATCTCCTTTCCCCGCTGGATCACCGACGCGGCGGAGGACGCCGTTCTCGAGGGCGAAGCGAAGCCGGCGGCGACGCGGCTCGAAACCCGCCTCACCCGTCCTGACGCCGCGCTGTCGGCCCTGATGAACGCCATCGTCGCACGGTGCCGCAGCGGCGAGACGGATGATGATTGGTATGCGGAGAAATGCGCGCTCCTTTATGCGGGGCTCATCGAGGCGCAGGACCAGCGCGCCGCCGCGCGCGAGCGGATCGAAGCGGTGAAGCCCGGCACCCGCGCCGAACTCGCCCGGCGCGCGGAAACAGCCAAGAAAACAATCCTGCAGCGCTTCGGCGAACATAGTCTCGCGCTGAACGACATCGCCCGCGAGGCGTGCCTTTCGCCTTATCACCTCATCCGCGTCTTCAAGGCGGTGGCGGGGACGACGCCGGCGCAGTTTCTAAAGCATGTGCGCATGGATGCGGCGCTGCGCCTTTTGAAAGAGACCCGTCTTTCCACGGGCGAGATCGCCCATGCCGTCGGCTATTCCGACCGCACGGCGTTCTTCAAGGCTTTCCGGAAACATTACGGGGCCGCGCCCTCGGCGATGGAGCGTATGAAAGCCTGACCGCCGCGCCTAAGAGCCTGACCGAAAATCCAGCAGTAGAGCAAAAATTAAGATGGCCGGACGTCAGCCGGCCACAGCACGATACGCCGCCAGGCTCTTATTCTTTTATGTTAGAGCCCGAGACGCATCGTTTTCCGGCTAACGAACGTCTGACAAATACTCATTTGCATGGTTTTGATGAATATGCGTTCGGGCTCTAAGCGCCGCGTTTGGCTTTCGCCTTCGACATCAGCCGCTCGACCTCGCGGCGGATCGCGTCGTCGTCGGAAGCCGAAGGCACGTCATTGGCGTCGAGATAGCATTCGAGCGCGTCGAGAATAATCGCCTGGCAGGACATTTCGAGATCGCGGCTGGCGAGTTTCAGCCGCACCAGATCGCGCGCCGGCATGCGCAAGGTGACGATCGCCTTGCGGGCGAGAACGCCGGTCGGCGGCGCGCCGGCGCCGGTCCCGGAATGGGCCCCATGATGGGCTCCGGGGCGCGGGCGCGGTCTTAAACGTCCGCCCGGCAGGGTCCAGGCTTGCGGCGCCTCTTCGGCGGCGCGCGAACGCGCGCCGGAAGAATGAACCAGCCGCACGGAAGGCGCGCGGCCGCCCGCGCCGCTGCGCGGTCGCGCTTTGTTCCCCGGAGAAAGCGTTTCGATCGCCTCTTCGCCGACCGAACTCGGCGCTCCCGGACTGTTCGCCGGCTTCATAGGGCGCATGTCGATGTCGACGCCTTCATGCGCGACCGCATCCACCGCCGGCAACGCCTCGCCCTTGCGCGCGAGCAGGCTCGAGGTCAGCTGCGCGAAGCCGCCGCCGCCCTCGCCGCCATTGGCGGAGGAGTTATTGGGAGCATATGCGTTCATTGCGCCGCCCGCCGTCCAAAGACGCGGCTGTGGGGACTGGCCGCGGCGGCGCCCTCTTCCTGACGGTAGCCGCCATCGGCGCGCTGCAGCCGCTCGTAAAGATAAGTCCACAGCGCCGACACTTCCTGCGCCGACTGACAGAAGGGATCGATCTCCATCACCGTGCGCCCGTCGATCATCGCCGCGGCGAAGTCGACGCGGTGATGTACGGTGACCGGCGCCACTGTGCCGTGCTGGGACAGGGCGACGGCGGCCTCAGAGGTGATGCGCGCGCGCTGGGTCGCGCCGTTGACGACGAAGATCAGCGGCTTGCCGCGCGCTTCGGCGATGTCGACCGTGGGGCCGACGGCGCGCAGATCGTGCGGGCTCGGCCGGGTCGGCGCGACGACGATGTCGGCGAAACTGACGACTTCGGAAATCGCGCGCGTCACCGCCGGCGGCGTGTCGATGACCACCAGCCGGAAGCCCTCTTCGCGGGCCGAGTCGAGATCGTAGAAAAGATTTGAGAAAACCGATTGAATAAAGGCCGGCTGAGGGTCTTTACGCACGTTCCACCACTTCGCCAGCGAGCCTTGCGGGTCGGTGTCGATCAGCGCCACAGGGCCGGCCCCCTGGCGCTCCGCCTCCACCGCAATATGGCCGGACAAAGTCGTCTTGCCCGAACCGCCCTTTTGCGATGCGAAGACTATTACACGCATCGATGACAGCATGCGCCCTCCGAAAAATCTGTCAAATGCCCATATGACGCCTGAAGATGATGCCGGACGCGCGTTAACGCGTCGCGTTAAAGACAACGACAATTTTCATCAAATTTGACGGAACCCGCGCGGCCTTTGGAAATCAGGCGGGCCGGGAAACCGGCCATAAAAAAGCCAGCGGCAACCTAGATACGCAAGGCCGCCGCCAGCAAGAAGACGTCTTAGCGCAAAGCTGCTAAAAGAGACTTAAAGACCGGACGGCGTTTTCGCGCGCCGCGCCTGTTTTCAGGAATAGGCGGACATCTCGTCCGAGAAATCGCCCATGTCGTTGATGTTGATGTCGGACTGCAAAATCGCCATGAGCCGGGTGATGTGGGCGATGCGCGGATTTGAGTCCCAGTCCCAGTAACGCAGGACCGCGCGGGAAAAATCGCGAGCCATGGAATCGAAGATGGCGAGAAGATAATCGGCGCGCGCTTCGGCCTCCTCGCCTTCGCCCGCGTCGGTTAAGAAGCCGTAAAAATCGTCGCGCGCCACGCCGAGGCTCTTGCACAGAACCGCGAAAGGCTCGCCGCCGGGATCGCGCAGGATGCGGCTCGACAGATCGCGCGACACGCCGCCGATCATGGCGACGGCGTCGATGATTTCCTGGGCCGGGTATTTGCAGGCCGCGGCCAGGGTGCGCTTGACCACCTCCATGGAGACCGGCTCGCCATTGACGCCGCGGGGCCGGTGGCGGCGCTCGGACAGGGTGAGAATGTCTTTCACCACCGTGTCGTCGTCGGCGCCGCGGAAAACCCGCGGATAAAGATCGGCGAGCGCGTCCTGAAGGACGCTGCGGTCGAGGGCGAACCGCGTCAGAATGCGGCGGCGGCGTTCGGCGTCGACCCACCAGAACATGATGAAACCGTGCGCGGGCTCAAGTTCTTGACGGCGCAAAAGCAGCGCCTGCACCTCTTTGTTGGCCGAACTTAACGCGACCATCTTGTTCACGGCGTTGGGCGAGAGCGTGCATTCCTCGCGCTTCAGGATGAGCTTGCAGACATCCATTTCGTCATAGGCGAGGCAGGCGTCGGCGACCGCCGTCGTCAGATCCAGCCGGCGGGCGATCATCACCCGGTGCGCCATGGTTCCGTCCCGCGCGGCCTCAATCAAGAGCGCTTCGGGGAGCGCTTCGGCCTTCGTCGTGATTTTTTCCGCCACCGCCGGCTCGTCGAGCATGAGCATGCGCATCAGCGCCGGCGGACATTCGGAGACGCGGGCGATGCGCTGCGCGACCTCCATGCGGATATCCTCTTCGACCTTGTCGAGGACATGCAGAAGAATGTCGGCGGCGAGCGAACGCTCATTGGAGGACAGCTTGCCCGCGGGCAGCGCCACAATATCGGTCAATTTGCGCACCATCAGGGTGCGCACGGTGGGGCCCGACGCCGTGAGCGGCGTCAGCATGGTCTCGGCGTCCGGCTGCGGCCCGGCGGAACGGGACCGGACATCCTCGTCGTCGTCGGCGTCGAATTCATTCATGGCGTCTCGAATTCGCCTTTCCCCTTGAAAGCCCCAAGGAATTCCGCCGACCGTTGTAGCCGGAACACCGTTAACGGGGGATTTCATTGAAAGCGCGAGTTTTCCAAGACCTGGCGCTTTACGGCTGCTAAGATCGCCCGCGCAGCTCTCAAGGACCCGCAATCCCCGTGACATTCCGTATTTTCCCGATTTCACGCCGTTTTCTCTTGTCTCTGGCGCCTCTCGCCGGGCTTTTCGCCGCCGGCTGCGCGTCCGACGGAAACCTCGCCGAGCTGAGAGAATCGCCCGGCTTTACAGCAGGATACGGCGACGGCTGCGCCACGGCGACGGAAGAGGACAAGAGCTTCTCGACCCGCACTGAGCGCGACAGCTACGCTTTCGAGAATGACGCGGCCTATCGGGCGGGCTGGCGCCAGGGCTATCTCGAATGTTCGACCCAGACGCCCGAGGCCAAGGACGGCGGCCGCATTCTCGGCGAGCGCAACGAGTATTAACCCGCGGGGGGCGCGCTTCGCGCGCATTCCGGCGGCGGACATGAAAAAAGGCGGCTCTTTAAAGAGCCGCCTTTTCTTTCGTGCGAAAAACGTTTCTTATTCGCCGTCCTGCGGCGGCGGGGGATTCGACGGGCTCGGCTCGCCCTGTGCCTCCAGCGCGGCGCATTCATCGCGGCGGGCCTGTTCGCGGTCGAGATCTTCCTGCGAGGGCTCGCGATTCTGCAGATCGCGGATGCGCTGGTCGCGCTCGAAACGCGCCAGATCGTCCTGGCACAGCTCCATATTCTGCCGGTAATCGAGCCGAAGCCCGGTCCAATACGTGTCGACCACCGCGTCGATATAGGTGATCCAGTCGCGGGCGCGCCCGCGGGTGTTTTGATAATTCTGCGCCCGCTGGAACGCCTGTTTTGCGCTCTCCCAGCGGTCCGTGTCCGACGGGCCGGCCTGGCTGAAGCGCGCCGTGCCGAGCAGCAGCCACGCGTCGCCGGTGTCCCTTGCATCCATGCCGCCCTTGTTGATGGCGGCTTCAAGGGCGCGCTGGGCCTTGGCGTATTGCTCGTCGGCGAGAAGCACCATGCCGAGGCGGTAGGAAAGCTCGCCCTTAGACGCGTTTCTGGCCGCCTCCTGAAGAATGGGAATCGACTTTTTGTGTTCGCGCGCCTGGCTCCAGAGCTGGGACAGGAGGATGAGATTGTCCTGGTCGCGATCGATATTGCCGGCGTTCATTTCGCGCTCGAGCAGCACCGCGCCGCGATAGGGATTGTCGAAGAAGGAGTAATACTGGATCAGCGTCAGCATTTCGCTTTCGGTCGTGAGAAGACCGGCGCGATAGGCGACTTCCAGAACGGAGAACGCGTCGCGGTCGCGGCCCATGGTCGAATAGGCGCCCGAAAGCTGCGTCCAGTAGCTTTTGTTTTCCGGCCAGTGATTGACCATCTGCTCCAGAAGCGGCGCGCGCTTTTGATTGTTGTTGAGCTCCGAATAGATGAGGTTCAACAGGTCGTAATAGCCTTTGCGCGGCTCGGCGCCCTGATTGGCCAGCGCCTTTTCCGCCGGATCGAGCGCGGCGCGATAGTTCGGCGGATTGATCTGCGTATAGGCGGCGGCGAGCAGGTAATAAGCGTTCGGGTCGACTTCGACGCCGCAGGTGTTCGCAAGCTGGATCCACTGATTAAGGCCGCGGATCGCGGTCTGGAACTCCTCGAGCTGGAAGTTCAGCTGGGCGATGAAATAGCGCAGCTGGTTGTTGCGCGCCGGCGGCAGGCCGTTGGCGTCGAGCGCGACCTGCATGTCGCGCAAGGCGCCGCGGAAGTCTTCGAGATTGACTTTGACGTTGGCGCGCAGCTCGTAGACCGTCGATTTCTCATAAGCGCTGAACGAGTCGCCGCGGTTCGAGATCAGATTGTTGAAGCCCGCCAGGGCCTCCTGATACTGATCGTTCTGCATGAACTCATAAAGCTTCTGGATATCCTGGCCGACGCGCGGCGACAGGGTTTTCGACGGCCCGCCTTCTTCCGCGTCGCATTGCGCCGGCTGCGCAAGCGCAGCCGTCGGCGCCGCCGACATCATCAGCGCGGCGGAAGCAGACGCCAGGGCCGAAAAATAAAACTTACGATAGTTCCCACGCATTTTTTTCATCCTGCCGTCTCAACCCCTGATTGAAGCCGTCTCGGGTCCCGCCCGGCGAAGCCTGGAGCGGTGCGGTTATTAGCCATCCGAAAGTTCGAAGGTGATGACCGTTTGCACGCCGCGGCGCCATTCGGCCGTGTTGTCCACGATCTTCGGCTGATATTTCCAGCGCTCGACCGACCGAATGGCCGCGCGATTGAGGCAGCTGTTGGTGCTGTCGACCGCCTCGATATTCGTTGTCTGCCCGTCCGGCGTCACGTCGAACTGCACAAGCACGCTTTCGCTGGCCGCGGCGCGCGACATGCAGCGCTCGGGATATTGCGGCGGAATGCGCACCAGCGGCTGGGCGTCGCGGTCCGGGTTAAAACCGGAGCCGATATTCAAATCGGCGTTGATTTCGGGAATCTGCGCGCTGACGCCGTCGAGCGCCGGGCGGTTCGACGGGTCGTTCACGGCCGGCGGCGGCGGCGGCGGCGCGTCGAGCGTCGGCCGTTTAAACTCGCGATTGGCGTTGTTGATGTCCGAATCGTCAAGCTGCTGCGTGATGTTGATGCTGACCGCGCTCTTTTCCTCTTCGAGGCGCAGATCCGACCGGATCATGCCCGCCATGAAGAGGAACAGGCCGCCGGTGACAATCACCGCGCCCGGCACGCCCAGAATCAAACGAACGAATGAGCCCATCTTTATGCTCTCCTTAAACGTCTTCCGTCGAGACGGCGACGTCCGTCACGCCGGTCGCGCGAATCTGGTTGACAACCTCAACGAGAAGACGGGTTTTCGACTCCTCGTCCGCCTGAACGACGGCGGTGCCTTTCGGGTTTTCACGGCGCAGCTGTTCGACAACGGTCTTCACTTCTTCAAGTTCGACCCGTTCCTTGTTGATCCAGATCTCGTCTTCGTCCGAGATGGCGACGATGATCGAGGCGAGCTTGCGCTCGGAGGCCGAGACCGCGCCGGGGCGGTCAATCTCCACGCCCGGCTCCTTCACGAAAGTCGACGTCACGATGAAGAAGATCAGCATGATGAAGACGATGTCGAGCAGAGGCGTCACATTGACGTCCTCATCGTCTTCCGCCGTTTGAGATATGTTCCGTCTCGCCATAATCTATCCGCCTACGAACTAATGCCGAAATGCGCCGATGCGCCGGCTATTGTTGCTCTTTCTGAAGCGCCAGGGACACTTTGCCCATGGCGCCGCCGTCCTGCGCCTGGTCCATCACCTCGACCGCCACGCCGGATGCGGACTCGGGAGCGGCGCTGACCAGCACCACGCCCTGCGGCTCGCGGGCGATGAATTCCTGCACCACCGGCTTCACCGAAGCGGGATCGATGACGCGGACATTGTTGACGCGGACATAGCCGTCTTCCTGCACCGCCAGCAGCAAAGCGGGCGGCGGAACCGTTTCCGGATTGTCTTCGCTGTCTTCCGGCGTCCGCACATCGATGCCCTGCTCGCGCAGGAAGGTCGCCGTGACGATGAAGAAGATCAAGAGAATGAACACGATGTCGAGCAGCGGCGTGATGTTGACATCCGCTTCATCGCTCTGATGGGTCGCTGTTTTTCTCATCGCATTACTACTCGATCAACAATTCGTCAGAAATCTGACCGTTCGCTTTCTGAACATTGCGGTCGAAAGCGTTGATGAAGATGAGCCCCGACAGGGACGCAACCAGGCCCGCCATGGTCGGAATGGTCGCCTTGGAGATGCCGGCGGCCATCAGGCGGGCGTTGGAGGAGCCGGTCACGGCCATGACGTCGAAGACCTGAACCATGCCGGTCACCGTGCCGAGAAGCCCCAAAAGCGGCGTCACCGCCACAAGCGCGCGGATGACGTTGTTGAAGCGCGAGGCCTCCTGCGTCGTCTCCGAAATCAGCCGCTCGCGGACGGCGTGCGCGTACCAGGATTTATGGTCGGTGCGCGCAGCCCAGGCCCGCTGGGCCTTTTTGGCGACGCCCGCATGGGCGCCCGTCCAGTACATGAGCCGCTCGATGATCAGCGCCCACATGAAGAACGTGGTGAACATGATGACGACGAGGACTTCTCCGCCGGCGCCCAGAAAGTCCCGGAGCGCGGTAAAGGCGATCTGAGGGTTTAACAACTCCACGTCTCGATGCCCCTTTCTCTAAGGGTGAGCGGGGACCGGGCGCTTACGCCCGGCCGCCTTCCGCATGTTCAGCAATGATGCCGGCCGCCTGCTCTTCCAGGATCTGCGACACGCGCTTGGACGCGCCGGCCGCAAAAGAGTGGAGGAGAAGCAGCGGGATCGCGGCGACAAGACCAAGCACCGTGGTGACCAGCGCTTCGGAGATGCCCGACGCCATGATCTGCGGGTCGCCGGTGCCGAAGAGCGTGATCGCCTGGAAGGTGTTGATCATGCCGATAACCGTGCCGAGAAGGCCGAGGAGCGGCGCCACGGCGGCGAGCACCTTGATCAGGTTGAGCCCGCCTTCGAGTTTCGGCACTTCCTTGAGGATCGCGTCGTCAAGCTTCAACGCCACCGTCTCGACATCGCTCGAGGTGGTGTTTTCGTATGCCAGCATGACGCGGCCCAGCGGGTTCGCCTTGGAGGCTTTCTTGCGGCGGACCTGGGCGCGCACGGCGCCGGCCGTCATGGTCAGGGTGACCCATTTGTAGATGCCGAGAATGACGCCGAGGATCGCCGCGACAATGATCACCTTACCGATGAAGCGGCCCTGATCGATGCGCTCTTTCAGGGTCGGCGTTTCGACGACGAGGCCCAGAAGCACGCCGAGCGACGGGTCGATGGCGCCTTTGACGAAGCCGTCGCCGGTCGCATTCTCGACGCGGCTCGCCGCACCGGTGATGTCGCCGGAAGGCTGGCGCGCCAGGAATTTCAGCTTGCTGTTGTCATAGGTGAGATATTTGCCGTTCGAGAAAGCGACGAACGGGCCGATCCGGGTGACTTCCGCTTCGGAGGTCTCGCCGTCCGCCTGGACGATGCTCGACTGGAACGTCACGGTTTTGCCCTGCTCGGCCATCTGCTGGATCATGATCTCCCACAGATCGCGCAGCTGGTCTTCGGTCGGCAGTTTTTCGGTCTGGGCGAGCTCTTTGAGCATCGCGCTGCGGCCACTATACTGCGCGGAAATGATCGACCGTTCGACCTGGGCGTTAAGGTCGGCGGCGGCGGTGCGCGCGGCGCCGAAGAGCTCCTGGAATTCGCCCTGTTTGGAAGCGAGCTCCTGGTCGAGTTCCGCGATCTGTTCTTTATTCGTCTCCATCACGCCTTCGAGGCGGGTGGATTCGGCGGCCGCCGCGGCGACCTGTTGCCGGACCTGGTTAAGCAGGGCCTGCTGCTGGTTGCGCTCGTTGCGGAACCGGTTGAGGCGCTCCTGGTTTTCCTGGCTGACTTCGACGCGTTCCTGACGGACGGCCTGCAGCACCTGATCCAATGTCACCTGAGCGTTCGCCGAGGCGAAGCCGCCGGCCTGAAAATCCATGGTCGCCGCAGCAAGGCCGGCGATCAGGGAAAGAGAAGCAAGTTTGAAGAGTTTCATGACCTGTAATTCCTTTTAACCCGTGCTCGCCGTTACTGCGCCTGCACCGGCGGTTTGACCGGCGTGAAGAAGATGTCTGGCGCGGTCTGTTCCTTGGCCATGCGCATCGCGTATTTCACATCCTGAAGATAAGAGCGGTTCAAGTTGGTCCAGCCGCCGGCGGCCGGATCGTAAATAAGAAGCGTCGAATCGTCCGGCGTTTTGAACATCAGCGAGATGCGGCCGACCTGAAGGAATTCGCCCGTCAGCTCCTGGTCTTCGAAGTTCACCGTGCCTTCATAGGCGCTGATGGTGCGGCCGTATTCGCCTTCGATCTGGTAGGCTTCGATGATCAGGCGATAGCGCTGCGCCGCCGACATTTCCGGATCGTCGAGAATGCCGGAAAGGCGCGCGACGCGATCTTGCCGCTCGCCGGTTTTGAACGGCAGGTCCGCGTCGACGAGTTCGCCGAAGCGCGCCACCATGTCTTCCATCAAAGGCTGCATCGCGCGCTGCAGGCCTTCGACATTATCAATGTCTTCGCGAAGCCGCGTGATCTGACGCTCCTGCGCCTCGATATTGCGGGTGAGCGAAGCGTTGTAGCGGCGCGCCGCTTCAAGCTGCTTCAGGTTGGCGCGATAATCATTGAGCAGCGAAGCCGTTTGATCGTCGAGCTGATCAATCTGCTTTTGGGCGTTTGCAGTTTCCCGCGCCGTCGCCTCGCTTACCTCAAGGGCGGAGCGGAACTGCGCCTGCGCCGGAGCGCTCAACACAGCGAGCGCCGCCGCCGCTGAACCCAAAATCGCTGAACTTTTCATAAATGCCTCACCTACCGGATTGTTGCGGCTGAAAGAAACGGCGCCATGTCTAATTGCATCAGGGCCGCGGACCTGTGACGCGTCACCGCGCCGATAAGAAGCGTGTTTTGACGCTTCGAAAAACTGTTGAAAGATGCTCTTCACCAAGAACGTCCCCTAAAAAATCCCCACAAGCCAACGTAGCAATCGTATATTTGGCGCAAAATTGCAACGACGTTTTGACAATCGCTCAAACGTCTCGCCCTTTGCGTCGCCCTAGACGATTACTGCAAGATTCGTGACACCTTTAAACTCGCGCGGCGCGACCGCCTCCAGCCCTTTCAGACCTCAGCGCCGGCTACACACCCCGTTAGTTTGTAACAATTGTTTTCACCGCTGGCAATCGCCGGAATTGGGTAAAATCCCGCATTGCCTGTAGTAATATTAATGGAAATCGCGAAGCTCAGGATTAACCGCCGCTTTGATCAACAGGGCGCGCATGACAGTCATTACGCAGGCCAAAGCAGCCGGCCCCCACGGGGACCGGCGCGGGCGACGCTCGGAACCGAAGAAAAAAGAAAAGAAGTCCCGTGCCGCGCATTATTAATAATAATACGCGCGGGTGTGACAATTGGCTGGGGCGCCAGGATTCGAACCTGGGAATGTCGGTACCAAAAACCGATGCCTTACCACTTGGCGACGCCCCAATCTCCCGGCGCGGCCCCTCAAGGTGAAGGCCCCGGCGGGCGGGAGCGGGCCAGATAGCGCTTTCCCTCAGCGCTGGCAATGGCGCCGGAGCGAAATTTCCCGTCAAAAACAGCCCTTCGGGCCCCAAAGGCCGGCGCCAGGCGGCGCCCCCCTCACGGCGCACGATTTGCGCGCGCCCGCCCCTTTTCAAAGGCGCTTGTCACCGGGCGCGGCGGGGACCGCCGCAAGGGCCGAACGCGCCCGCCGCCGCCAGCCCGGCCGCCGCCCCAACGCCGCCAAGAAATGTTTTGCCATCGGCGAGGGCCCGAGCTATAGAGCGCCGCTCAATTCGGAGTGTAGCTCAGCCTGGTAGAGCACTGTCTTCGGGAGGCAGGGGCCGGGTGTTCGAATCACCCCACTCCGACCATTCTTTCCCGAAATATTTCAGGTTGTTAGCGAAGCTCTTCGCCGACACCTGATTTTTTTGGCAACGCGTTGTTGCCAGATATTGCCAAGTCAGCGGAGGCGACCCGACACCTGCCGTAAATGGCAGTGCACTCAAGCCTTGGTGGCGACGATTTTGCCGCCCTCTTTGCCGCCCTTGCTCGCTACGAGAGCCGCCTCAGCTTGATCGGACTTGAGAGCGGCCTCTCCGCGCGGCAATTCGATCACCGCAGCCCGGCGCGCTTCATCCGTAGTCTGAACATAAAACGCGCGGGTGACCGTCGAGCCTTTCGAGTGCCCGAGCCGGTCCTGAAGGACGCTTTCAGGCGTGCCCCGTTCGGCCTGCCAGGTGGCGTGGGCCTTGCGCAGGGTCTTGACCTGGACGTGGACCGGCCGGCTGGCCCGAACGATGTTCGCTTTGCGAACCGCCCGCGCCCAGGTCTTGCGAAAGAGCCCGATCGGCTTGTCCGGCGTCTTGCCCGGAAAGACGTAAAGCCCCTTTTTTGGCAATCGGCGCAAGACCTCAAGAAGGCCGTCACTTAATAATATGCGCCGCTCCGAGCTTTGCGTCTTTGGCGTCCACCCGTCCCGCGACCGGATCTCCGCGTAACCGCCGATCTCGTCGATGCAGTCCCAGGTCAGATGGACCGCTTCGCCGCGCCGGCATCCGGTCTCCGCCAAGAAATGGATGAGCGGTTTTAAGTACGCCGGAAGGTGATCGATGATTCTGACCACCTCTTCCGGCGTCGGCACAACGACCCGAACGGGCCGCGTCGGGATCGCTTCCACTTCCGGCACGGCGTCGATCAGTCTGCGCTTTACCGCCCATTTCAAAACCTGTCGGATGGTCTGCATGTCGGCGTTGATCGAGACAGGCTTTCGTCCGGCTTTCAAACGCGCGGCCTGATATTCGACAAGACGCCGGTCCGTTATCGACGCGAGCGGATCCTTTCCAAAAAAAGCACGCGCCGCATTCAGGCGATAACGGTTGACCTGCAAGCTGCCGGCCCGCTTCTTCAAAGTTTGAACCCGCAGCTCTTCATCCTTAAGCCAGCCATCGGCCGCTTCGCCGAATGTTGTGCTGACCGTCTCTTCACGGACTTTTACAAGTCCCGTGATTTCATCGATGCTGTTCCGCAGCGTCTCCGCCGCGGCCAGTGCGCTACCCTGATTGTCAAAGAGCTTTCGCTTGCGCTTGCCATTGCTGGTTAGCGAAGCCGGAACGTCTACGAACCACTTGCCCGTCGGCGCCCCGTTCTTAACATACGGCCGGACCCGAAACGGGCCGACCGCGCGGGATAGAGATGTGCTCATCTCACCCTCCTTTTGTTGGAAGGCTCCCGCGCATCAATCGCCTTGCAGTCTAGTACGGCGCGCACGAGATCGGCAACTTTTGCTTTCTCGGCTTCAGCGTCCTTGACGCGCGCGCCGTGCTCGTCATGGTCGACTCTTTCGGCGGCCCCACTTTGGCGAATCGGTCGCGTTCGCACAAAGCGCAACAGGTCCTCGCGGAAATAGAGATTGGATTTCCCCACCCTGTGGACGGGCAAGTCGTTCCGCGGAATCCGCCGTACCGTATCTTCAGTGCAGCGAAGCACACACGCGACGTCAGAAATGGACAAAAGATCGGGATCGGCCGCCCGCGCCGCCGAGAGGAAATGGACGGCTGCCGCCGCGGCCGCGGCGATTGTCCTCGCCATGCTCTCGGCATGCGCGTCTCCAGCTTGCACCTGCTCTTTGCTGGCCTTTGCGCTGTCTCGCGGCCTGTCCTCTGTGTTCGCCCAAGCAGACCGCCAGCCGCCCGGCTGCGCCCGGTGAAACGCGCGCCGCCGCGCCGCGCTCCAAGACGTCATGCTTCGGCCTGCGCTCGCTCCGCGGGCGCGCTCGCCATACGTTTCAGACAGGCTGAAACTTCGCTCCCCTCGCTTTTCCATGATCCTTCTCCCGACAATTGTTATGACCGACGATTATTTCTCCACCGTGTACGGATGGAGTGGATGGCGAAGGGCGACGGGCCCACGCCACGGCGATAATGGTCAACGCCTGGATTGCGTGCAGCGCCCGCAACGGAGGCGCAGATGAGAGATCAGAGTTTAGTTGCGAGTTCAAAAACCGAGACTAGCTAGCGTGAGCGGCCGCGAGACTGTGTAGTGGTCGATGACCAGGGCGCAGAGTCTCCGCCAGCATAAACCGGTCTAATCAACGTCTAAGCCGACGCGCAATGAAAACGCCAACCGTTTCGACCCGCCCACCAAGAGCGGTGTCTCCTGCGTCAAACGGCCAGAACAGCGGCAAGGGAATGGAAAAAGTTCGGAAGCGGAAGAATTGCTTCACGGTGAAGAGAATGAATGGAGGTCGCGAAACTGTCTCGCAACCCGGGCCTCCTGCCCCATTCGCGCCAAGCCCATTTAGCGTCGATCAATGACCAATCGGCGCGACGAACCAATGCCTAGGACGGGAAGCCCTGTCAAGTTGGAAGGCTGGCTAGGCTGATCGAGGAAATAGCGTGCGCGATTAGCAAGCCGGACCCCCATTATGTCCACGGAACTTATCGAACGAAATGTCCGGCAGCGGGCGAACGACTTTTTTCTTGAACTACGTTCACCTTTTTCGCCCTGATCGCAGATGTTTGCGGTAGCGGCGAAAGACGGATCATCTGCGCCGCCGGTTATAGCGTGGGCAAGGCTGGTGTCGCCTCCTCCTGAGCCCCGCGACAGTCGACAGGAACCCGCGGTTTGGGCATGCAGCTTTCATAAATTCCAAACTGGACGATCAAAAATTCCAATATGGACGCTTGATCTTTCCATCTGAGTCGGCGTAAAAATCCAATCTGGACGTATCAAAATTTCAGATTGGACGACATGACCGCCGACCGCTTTCCGCGTTTCATCAAGCCGCGCCTCATGGAGGCGCTCGAGGACACGCGCGTTGTAATGATCTCGGGGCCGCGGCAAGCCGGCAAGACCACGCTCGCCCGCGCGCTTGCGGGCGAAAATCGCCAATTTCTCACGCTTGACGATCCTGTGATCCACGATGCCGCAAGATCCGATCCCGTCGGCTTCATTCGAAATGTGGATTGCGCGGTGATCGACGAAATCCAGCGCGTTCCCGAACTTCTTCCGGTCATAAAGATGTCGGTTGATACGGACCAACGACCGGGCCGGTTCCTGCTCACGGGATCGGCGAACATTCTGACGATTCCAAAAGCCTCTGAATCTCTTGCCGGGCGAATGGCGATCGAAGAATTGTTGCCGCTCGCGCAGTGCGAAATCGAAGGAGACAAGAACAACGCGCTGCAACGTCTCTTTGACGCCGAATCGCCGCCATTCGCCGTCGGTCCCTATCCCTATGAGGATGTCATTTCGCGCGTTCTTACTGGTGGATACCCTGAAATGCAATCGCGGCGAAATGCAGCGCGGCGCCAAGCATGGGCGCGTTCCTACATCAACACGATCCTTAGCCGGGATATCAAGGAAATTGTCGACGCTTATCACATGGACGACCTGACAAAGTTGCTACAGGTCGCCGCGATCCAGTCTTCACAATTGGTCGTCCATACGCCGATCGCCCACGGATTGGGCCTGAGCGTGAAAACCGCACAGCGCTATATCCAGACATTGGAGCAGATGTATCTCGTGCGGTATCTGCCCGCATGGCATAACAACGCGCTAAAGCGCTTGGTGAAAACTCCAAAGTTGCACTTTCTGGATACGGGCCTTTTGGCCGCTGTGAGAAACATCACTCAAGAAAAGATAGCCGACCATAAGGCACTCCTCGGCCCTCTTCTGAAGTCCTTCGTTTTTTCGGAGCTTCTCAAGCACTCGTCCTGGTCGGATGACCGGATGTCGTTTCACCACTACCGCGATAAGGACAAGAATGAAGTTGACTTTGTCATTGAACGGAACGCCAACGAGATTGTCGGCATAGAGGTGAAAGCGTCGGCGACGGTGAGGTCGGAAGACTTCAAGGGCCTGAAGCGGCTGCAGGCCGCGGCGCCGAAAGCATTTCGGCATGGCGTCGTGCTTTACATTGGAGACAAGGCGCTTTCTTTCGGTGATCGGCTCTCCGCAGTTCCTGTGTCGGCGCTTTGGCAAACCTGAAAAGCTCGACAGCGAATGAGGAGAGCGCCCGCCCCACCAGCGGAGCGCTCTCAATTGCTATTCGCCGGCCAAGCGGCCTTACTTAATCGTTAGAACCTGACCGAAGGTCGGCGCGCCCTCGGTCAGGTCGATCGCCTTGATTACCGGTACGAACCGATCGGTGCGGGTCGTGACGGTCGTGCCGCCGGGGCGGTCGTCCGTCGGCTCCAGGAACTCGACTTTTTCGTCCTGCGCCTTGAAGGTGTCGCCTTTCAATAGAAGGCGGCGGCCGTTTTTCGCTTCGACGAGGCCGGAGAGTTCCCCCGACGCCAGCATCAGCGACAAGTGCCATTTCGACAGCTTGCGCAGCGGCCGCCGCGGAGCAAGTTCGCGCCGGCGAAACCGATGCTCGAATTGCCCCCAAAGGCACGGAAACCTTTTGATCTCCGCTGCAAGTTGCTCGGGTTCGATTTCATAGGTAAGAAACTCCTTCACCGTTTGATCGTCGCCCGGCGCCGCGTAAGCCCCTTTGAGGCCAGCCGGGTCGAGAATGGGCGCGGTTTCGTCGGAGACGATGTAGGCGCCGTCCTCTCCCTTCGGCAGGATCGGCTTGAGGCCGGACGTGCGTCGTTTGACGCGCACGCCCAGAATGACCAACTGTCGAAATCGCCGTTCGACCGCGCGAAACACGCGGACGCAGTCGAAATTGGCGGCGATGATATCCGTAAGCGCCGTATTAAGGCAGGTGTCCGGAACGATCAGCACCATGACGCCGCCGATTTTCAGGCTCGGCAACGACACCCTCAGGAAAAGTTGTTCGAGACGCTTTTCCCTCACGTCGCCGAGGCCGGTCTGCGCCCTGTCCGCCATGAGACGGCCATAAGGCGGATTGAGGAACAAGAGCCCGAAGGCCTGTTTTTGGATCCGGCAACGCTGCATGTCGCCATGGATCACATGGTCGAGCAGGGCTTTCGCCTGATAAGCGCGATCCTTGTCGAGCTCGACGCCGTAGGCGATCGCTCGACCCGCGCCAAGCGCATGCTTGATTTCCGCGAGCGCCGTCCCCTCGCCGCAACACGGATCGAGGATTTTGATCGGTTTGTCGTCCGCCGGCGCCAGCATCGGCAGCAAGCGTTCGAGGGTTCCTTCATCGGTTGGAAAATAGCCGTTTTTGGCGAAATTCAGCGCGATGCGTTGAAACATCAACATGAGTAGTCTCCTTAATCTGTTGAACTGAGTGAATGACCGATCACCGTCCCTCGATGACGTAGAATCGCTTCTCGAGAGCCGGGATGCGGTAATGGCCGCCCGTCGTCAGGCCAAAAAACCGAATGGCGCGATGGCCGTGGCGATAGGCCTTGAAGCGCGTCTCCCGCGAGCCGTCGCTGAATTCGATCGGCTCGGAGAAAACGAGGACGTCGCCGGGCCGCGGCCGCGGCGGTTTGTTTGCGTGATAGGCGCTGCATTGCGCCCGCCAAGCCGCCGCATTGTCATTAGGCGGCGGATCGGTGAGCAGGTTTAAAATCCCCAGCGGACAATTCTCGACGTGAGGCCCCATGGTCTCATCCATGGTTTTCCAGCCGAGAGTCATGCCGTCCGCGGCTTTGGGATTGTATTTGACGAGCGCGACCAGCGCCCGGACATGCGACTTGCCTGTCGATTTCGAAGTCGTGCGCATGGCTGCGAAATATCGAGACATGGCGACAAGCGCCGACTTGACGATTTCGTGCGTGTGCGCGTCGTCTTCGTGTGTGAGTTGGCGGTCGAGATAGGCGCGTACGCCGCCGCCCTGGTAATCGTTTGTGAACAGCCATCCCATGACGGCCTCCCTTGTTTCCGGCGAGGAGGCGCTATTCGCCCCCGAATGCGGGGCGGAATGCGCCCCCTCGGGGTTGGATGAAGTTGCTCTTAATATGAGCAGTGGCTGATGGCGTCGGGCTCGACGTCGAATTCGAGCGACGCCAATTCGTAGATGTCTTCGATCGAGACCTTGGTCGTCCGGCCCGACGAATGAATGGCGATTGAAAAGCCGACGAAATAACGCAACCTTTCAAAGCCGATTTCCTGAATGACGAGCACTTCGCCGTCTGCAAGAAGATCGGCGAGGTCTTTTGCGCGATCCTCCAGCGTCTCGCGCTCGTCGTCGTTCGTCCAACGGGACGCCAGGCCGCCCTCTTCCGCGTAAAAACAGACCTGATCATCACGCTCCGCGATGCAAATGTCATCGAATGTGCGAAGGAATTCAATCAGTGCGGCCTTGTCTTTCGAACGCACGTAGTTGCTCCGGCATAAGCCGACATAATCCGCCATAGCGGTTCTCCTATTTCGTTTGTGTTTCGCGTTCAGTCGATGAAGCGGGCGATCAACGCCGCTTCGTCGCGCTGGAAAGCGTAGTCGCGCAACTTGTCGAACAGCCCGCTCAGATGCGCGGCGGACGTTTGCGTCAGATCTTCCGACCATTGCAGACGGTTGATGGCGATGAGATTGACCCCGATGCTCGCCGCTTCGGGACTCATTCGATCGTCGAACCCGTTCATCGAATTGATGATCCGCAAACGATGATCCATTGCGACGGACATGAAGAATCCGCCATTGTCGAGACTGTAAAAGTCCCAGTAACCGCCCGCATAATCGGGGCAGAAATTGTCCATAAGCGTATAGACGCACATTTCGAATTGCGTGGCGCGCGCGCCGAAATATCGCGTCAGCGCGCCTTGCCGCGACGCGCCCGTAATGGGCGACTTCGCAATCGCTGTCATTATAGTCTCCCTGGATTTGGGACGGCGCGCTGGAAGCCCCGGGCGGGCGTCCTGAAACGCCCCGTCGGGGTTGAAGAGAAGTGAACGGACAAGGCTGGCGCCTTGCGGACCTCCTGCCCCGTTCAAGCCAGGTCCTTGTCATGGCGCCGGACGAGAGCCGGCCTCCAATCTTCAAACGGCCGCCGCAAGCTCGATAGCGCCGCCGCCTCGCACATCACGCGTTAAGAGGACGTGTCCATTGGAGATCCGCCCTCCCGCGCGTCTTTCCTGTCACGCCCGTATGTGCGGCGCCATCGCTTTATCCGACGCTCCAGGCGCAACATCTCGCAGACGACCGCGCCAAGCTCGATGGCTGCGACCAGGCTGGCCGAAGCCCGCGCCTTCAGGAGTTGACGGTATCGCCGCTCCAGAGTCGCATGCGCCGCCTCGAGGGCGGCGCAAGTTTCTTCGAAAGGCAGCGCGCCCGAACCTCGACAGGGCGCGCCGTCTTTATAATGGCGAACGATGACGCCGGATTTATTCACCTCCTTTTGACGGCTGCAGAATTGACATCGGCCTCGGGTCCAGCTCACGCCGGCGCCTTTTTTGACTCAAACGCAGTAAAGTCAGGCGTTCGGCCTTCCTTGTGGGCGAGCCCTAATTCCCAGGCGATGCGGATGAAGTTTTCATCGAGCGTCAGGCCTGGGACGCTCATGTCAACGCGAAGGGCCGCCTTCAAAAAGGTCGGCATCCAGTCATAGTCGTAAGCCCGATCCCAGGTTCCGTCCGCGGCTTCTTCCGTCACGACGAAGGAACGGTGCAGCGCTTCGGACGTCGCGCGGATGTCGTGGCGCAGCTGCATTGGGCCGACCTCTTCGAGATAGGCTAAGAGGCTGTCCGTCAGTTCGTCGTCGAACTGACGGTCGAAAAGGAGTTCGGTGAAAATCATCGCTGCTTCGGCGAAAAGATCGCGATTGGCGTTTGCCTGCGTATACGCATGCCTTTGCGTCGCGGCGAGACAGGCGTCCCGTTCCCGGTCCAGCTTCTCCCGCCGCAATCGTTCGAGGAGGATTTGATGCTCCTCGAAGAACACCGATTCTTCGAGCGTCGTGGATACCGTTACCCGCGAGAGGCGTTCCCGCACCCGTTCAGACAGCTCATTGAACGCGCCGGCATCCAGCAGCCGCGCGACTTCGGCGAGTTCTATGCTCTCCTGGGATTCGTCCCATTCGAGAATGTCGACAGCGAGTTCGCCATTTTCCACTCTCCGGATGCGCACTTTCTTGGTTCCGGGCTCGTAACCGCCGCCGCGGCTCCACTCCTTGTCGTAGGGAATGGCGTTTTCTTCGAGCAGTTGCTCCAGCCAGTCGATATTACCGTAGTTCGCCTCTTCATCGGCATAGACGACGATCGACTCGTCGCTGTTTTCCTTTACCACCGCATCGCCTTCGACTTCGTTCCAGAGATCGACGATCTCTTCGAACGCTTTCGGTATGGCGATGCTCGCATATGTTCTGTCGCCCATGATGGCCTCCTGTTAATGACATGGGCGCATGTCCCCTCCGGGGACGCATGCGCCCCGTGGGGTTGAAAGAGCTTCCGGGCGCGATCCTCGAACGGATGCGCCCGGATTTCAGTTTGAACGGCGTTGATGGTACGCCGGGTCCTCGAGCCCATGGGCTCAATCGCTGCCGGCATCGAACACCGGCAGCGCTTTTGGACAGGTCTGGCCCTTATGGGCCGGTTTGAACGAGGCCCAGAGGCCTGCAAGCCCGGTTGATTATCCGTATGGGAATATACAACGCCGAGCCTTTCGAGTGATGGGGGAATCCAGTCCCGTGCGCCGGGGTCCGCGGGCGATCGGCGTGAGTCATCGTCACGCCTGCGTTGCTTTCGCTAGCGGCAAGCCGTCCGTACCAGGAATCCGGTCCGGGCGCCGAGCTTATGGCGCGGTGGAGCGCTGGCGCATGCGCGTCGGCCACCGGGTCGCGACACCATGACCGCGTAAAGTCGCGCACACGGATCAGACACGCACAGGTCTGGACCAAGCGCGGGAGAGGCTGAGTTCACGGCGGGCCGGGACGACCTGCCGTGAACGGACTACTTCATTCGTCCGCCAACGCTTTGCATTCGCCGTCTCCCGCGAGGAAGGCCGGCAGCGTCTCCGCCGTGACGGCGGTAATCGCCGCCGCCGGCGCGCCTTTCATGAACCATGAAAACAGCGCAAAGTTTGAAAGCCCGCCGGATGTCAGGCTGCGCGCCGTTCGGCGCGTGGCGGAACAGTGAGCACGCCGGATTTCAGTTGCTCGCTGATCCAGCGCTCCAGCGCCGCATCGGCTAGATTGAGCATGACGCCGTCGACGCCGAAGCCGGGGATCGGATAGAGCCAGCCTTCTTCGCGAAAAGCGGCCATCATCGGCTCCCGCCAGTCGTCCAGCAGCGGGATCGCCGCAACATCGTTGATCAGGCGCCAGAGACGATCATCGAGATCCGTCACGGACGCATCCGCACGCCGAATGGCGATCGCCTTGCGATTGACTTTATCGACCGAGCCTACGAGCCGGTCGAACACCATCACATGCGCCATGCGATCGCCGAATAACGCCGTCGCCGGCATGCGGCCCTGCTCCTTGTCGAGCTTGGCGTCGGCCGCGAGGTTCGCGGGCAGAACCGTGCCGTCCGGTCGTTCGAACGTCAAAACGCCGCCGAGGAAGCCGTCTTCCGAGTCCGGCAGCGAGAGTTTGGCCGTCAATTCCTGGGCGCGGCTTTCCGCCGCCCAGCAGGACATGAACAACAAACGATTTTCGTCCGTCAGGAGACCGTCGACAAAAACGTCGTCGATCTGCTTCAGTCGCAGGAACTTCATTTTGTTTGCTCCATTGGTGGACGGTGCAGTGCGGAGACGCCTTTGCATCCGTCGAAATTGAAACATAGCGTCACCCTCGCGGGGGCGAGCCGTTGAGGCCAGCTCCCGGAGGATGATCGCCGGTGTCAGGGATTGCCCGTCTGAGCGGCGAGCGCATGTCGATATCGTCAGCACACGCCTCGAATGCGAAGCATGTCTGCGCGGGCGTCGTAGCCGGGGGCCCGTCGGGCCATGTCGACCAGATATTCGAGGCCCTCGATGTCGTCGTCTTCGAGGCCGGCGTTCGAAACGCAGCCCAAGAATGTATTGGGGTCTTCCGTCGCCATGGCGACGAGAATGCCCCTGGTTGTCGTGAATTCACGATCCATGACGCACTCCATTTGTATTGAAAGAGGTGCGTCTTCATCCCCGCCAGCGGGTGTTCGACACACCCTTGGCGGTTTCAAGATGAGCAGACGGCGTTGAAAACCGCGAACCTTCTACCCTGCTCGAGCCAGGTTCTTTATGCCGACCATCAGGCCGACCACAGCGATAAATCGCCTTCAACGGCGCACCATTAGCAGCCTGGATGCGTCCGGTAAAGCGCGAAGGGCCGCCGGCGCCTGCCAAGTTGAATTTCGCAGCGGGTGGAAAGCGGCCGCTCATGGCGTGACTCCGCAACTTCTTCTATGCGGACGAATTCGGCTCGCCGAACGTAGATGCAATCCGGAAAAAGATGGGTGAATCCTGTGCGCCCATACCCGTTAGCGGCGGCATGATTGCCGCCAGACGCCTCTCCAGGCGTACAATTCACTGTTCCGATAAGTCAGGATCGTCGATCAATCGCCTTCACCGTCTTCGTCGAAGTCATCATCGTCCTCATCGTCGTGACCATGGTGAAACGCCTGATCGTCCCATACGATGGCAAGCGCCTTGTCGTCAGCCTTGGGCGTCAGCGAGGCGCAGCCCGTCAGGGACAGCAGATCGCGATACGCGGCGAATGCGAGCATGTCGAAGGGATTGTCGAAGCCCCCGGCATCGAAGTCGGTGAGCCGCCACAAGACGAGCTTGAGCATAACCTCGTCGATAGAGGCGGCCCGCGTGCGCGCTCCGAGCTGGATGAGCTTCTTTTCGGCGTCATACCAAGCGCGCTCATTCTGTTCGACGACTGCAAGTTCAGGGCAGTCACGGAATTTTCTATTTCGGGATGAGGCGTCGGCTTCGATCCGGTTGCGGGCGGCGAAAAGACCGTCGAGCTGCGCGAGCATGCAGCGGTATTCGCCGACGAGCACGCCGAAGGGCGACCGGGTCGCCGGCAAAACAGGAGGATTGCCGAGGTCGAAGTCGGCGGGCGCGATCAGAGAGGCGGCGCCCTGCAGAATGGTCCGGCGGGTCGTCATGATTCGGTCTCCTTGGGACTTGGCGGCGTCCACGGGTGGATGATGTCTTTAAGGCTTTTGATCTCGTCGATCTGGCGGTGAAGGATCGTCCGCAGGCCGCTTTCTTTCGGGTCGTCCAACTCGCTCCCGGCGATCGCGTCGGACACAACGAAAAGCTCGGCCATGACGTCGTAAAGCCGGTCGGAGAGATCGGCGGTGTTGAACGCACGCCCCTCCCCCTCGGCCTTTCGCGCTGACCGGCGGCGTTTTCGCGACGAGGCGGATTTCCGGCGTGCCGCCATATTAAGGCTCCATCGCTTCCTGCGCGTTCGGCTTGCGCCGCCGCGCGAACCGGCGGAATTTCGGCAACAGAAGACCTTTCAGGCGCGCGGCCATGCCCGCTCCTTTCCTTGAATGGCGAAGTACACATATAGTCTGCAACCTTTCAGAATTAATGTCAACATAAAATCGGCAACATTGCGTAAATTATGATAACAAAAGAACAATGCCGAGCCGCCAGAGCGCTTATAGGATGGTCGCGCTCCGATCTCGCATCGGCGGCCAAAGTCTCTGAACGCACGATTACGGATTTTGAGCGGGGCGCACGGTCGCCGATTCATGCAAGCTTGGCGGCGATAGCGCAGGCACTTGAGAGCGGCGGCGTCGAATTCATCCCCGAAAACGGCGGCGGACCGGGCGTCCGACTGGCCAAGCCTCAAGAAAACGATAGTTGGAACGAAGCAGAGTGACGGGAAGATAGACGCACTCTCAATTGTCTTCTCTTTCTCGATGCGTCCTCGCCTGTGCCTGACCTTGGGATCGGCGATCGGGGCGGAAGCGGAACGACAAAGACACTGCTGAACCGCCGGCGAGGGCGATCGGAAAGTCGAACGGGCCGCGAAGGACTTTCTTCGCGCGCAGCCGAGACTTAAGCCGCGCCGCCAGCCCTTATTGTCGACAAGCTTCGGCGGACATCTCTCTGGTCATCGTGACCGTCCCCATTGGAAGCTCCACCGCGAGTTCATCGCAAACTGGAGCCGTGACCCATGAGATCTTCCGTTTACGTCGCCGCCCTCGCCGCGGCATTGTCGAGCGGCGCAGCGTCCGCAGACGAAGTTAAAGTATTCGAAGGCGGCCGCTATGTACGCGTCGTCGCCGTTCCCGCCCAGGAGCAGATCAAGCCGCTGCAGACGATTGTGTCGGTCACTTTCCCGCGGCGGGAGATCGCGACTGTTGGCGACGCAGCAAAATATCTCCTGCGCCGCACTGGTTACGCGATGCTTGCGGTCGACGCCGAAGCTTTTCCGGACCACGCCAGGGTTGCGAGCTTTCCCTTGCCGGAAATCCATCGCCGCTTCGACGGGGTGACCATCGCGTCGGCGCTGGAGGCGCTCGCCGGCGGCGCCTACCGGCCGGTGATCGATGACGCCGAACGGACGGTCGTTTTCGAACTCAAGGAAGACGTCGATCGAGACGGCATACGCCGCAAGCGCGGGATTTGAGGAATCGAACGAAGAGCAAAGGAAAACCCTCATGTCCGGCGCCGCTTCCATTTCCGATGACAAGGAGCCTCGCTCGAATGTCACGCGGCTCGCGCGCTCAGGCGACGCGCTGCGAAGCGACGAAGAAGAGCAAAATCAGACGGCGGCCGATGACACTGCCGCTACAGAGGACGAAATATCGCCGGCCGCGTTGGAGGCCGACAATGAGCGCTCGCATGCGAATGCTGCAAAACGTCGCCGCTGGATAGCAGGCGGGCTGATAATCATCGCGGCCGCAAGCATTGTCGCGCTAGCCGCATCTTACGGCCCCTGGACGGCGGATGAAGACCGGTTCGCCGAACGCATGACCGCGGAGCTTGACGATGTCAGGGAACGGATCGACGCCCTCGAAGCGAGCGATCGCGAAGCCGCGGTCGCCCGAACGGACCTCGCCGCCGGCGCGGACGCCGTTAAGCGCGCCCTGCGCGGGCTGACCGCCGATCTCGCCACGCTTGAAGCGCGCCTCGACACCGCGGAATCTCGCGACGCTGACTCTTCAGAGGCCATTGCAACGGTTCGTCAAAAACTGGCGGAAACGCAAACTTCGCTGGACGCATTCAGCGCGCGCCTTGAGAAGCTGCCAGCGCCGCAATCGGCGGCACGGACTTCTGTCATCACGCTGTCGCCGTCGGCCCCTGCGCCGGAGGGCGAAACAGATGACTCCCTGGACTTGCCGTTCACGCCGGTCGCCATCGACCTGTGGGCGGGCGCGCCGCAACTCGCGATCCGGAGCAAGGAGGGACTCGCTCACCTCGTGGCCGGCGAGACGCGTCAAGAATGGACACTTGTAAGCGCCGACCGCGACGCAGGCGCGGTCATTCTTCAGTCGGCGGACGGCGTCCCGCGCCGCTATGTGTTGGGCGAAGGCTTCGCAGACCCGCTGCGCGCACATCCGGCGGAGGCGACGCTCACGGTAAACGCAACGCCGGCCGACGCGCGCATTCGCGTTATGAACATCAAGCCGATCTACGCGCCGCAAATGCCGCTCGCGCCCGGTCTTTACGATATCGAAGTGACGGCGCCGGGCTTTAGGCCCCACCGGCAATGGATCAGGATCGGCGACGACGCGCATAACTATAAAGTGACGCTTGAGAAATCACCGGAGCGCCCGTCATGACGCTCGCTCGGGCTATGCGCTGCGCGCAGCGGTTGCGAGGCTACGAAATCCTCATCGCCGCCTTCGCGATTGTGGTGCTCGGTTCGCCTTCGGCCGATGCCCAGACCCCCGTTCCGATCGAGCGCGCCGAGACGGAGCTGTCTGCGACGAAGTCGATGCCGCTGAAAGAGGCGGCGGATCGTTGGAGGCTCACCGAGGCTGAATATCGCCGCTATCAGAATTTGATGACCGGCCCGCGCGGCCGCCTCAGTGATCCCGCCATCACGCCGATCGAAGTGCTTGGTATTGAAGCGCGATCCATGGCCGAGCGCGAAAAATACGCCGAACTCTATGTGGAGATGATGGCGCGCGAGGCCGACAAGGCGCTCGCGTTCACGCGCACGGTGCACGCTACTTGGCGGCGCACTCATGGCGATGTCAAAGTACTGAACCACGCCCGGATCAATGCCGCGCGCGAAGATTTCGGCAGCCGCTACGGCCCCTTGCCTCTAGGACTCCGGCGTCCGGGCCGTTTGATGATCTTTACGCGTCTCGACTGCGGCCCGTGTCAGGATTCAGTGTCGGATGCGCTCGCCAAAATCGATGCCGGAACATTTATCGGCGCCGATATCTATTTTGTCGAACTCGAGCAGGGGCGAGATGCAGAGATCCGCAAATGGGCGCGCGGCCTTGACCTCAGCCCCGAGAAAATCCGCAAACGCCGCATCACGCTCAATTACGACCAGGGCGAATATGAGTTCGTGAGCCGCCGCCTCGGGCGCAGTTTTGCGGGCAACACTGTTTTTATCGAGCGGCGCGGCGATGCATATGAGGCCGTGTCCCCAAATGCTCTGTAAGTTCTATGCACTTCCCCTCGCTCTGGCGGCGCTGCCCTTGCCGCCCAATGCCGCCGCTCATGCGCAGTCGGACATTCCGCTTGCTTTTCGCGAGACCGCCGCGTTTTGGGATATTCCCGATCCCGCACTGCTCTACTCTGTTGCGCTCGCCGAATCCAAAAGACAGCTGCCCGAAGGCGCGCTGCGGCCCTGGCCCTGGACATTGAACGTCGCGGGCAAGGGTTATTTCTACGAGACGGAAACGCAAGCGTGGGCCGCGCTTTATGAGTTCATTGCGGCGGGCGAACGCAATATCGACATCGGCCTGATGCAGATCAACTATCGCTGGAACGAGGATACGTTGATCGATCCTTATACGGCGCTCAATCCGGTCGCCAATCTCAATATGGGCGCAAAAATCCTCGCCGCGGAATATCGCGTCAGCGGCGATTGGGAAATTGCGGTCGGGCGTTATCACTCGCCCGGAAGCTCGCCCGCCCAACGCGCCAGGGCGGCGCGCTATCGGGATCATGTCGCCGCGCTGCGCCGCGCGCTTCAATCTGAGACGGATCCATGACGCGACAGGCGCTCCTCTGCCTCCTCATATTTGTATGCGCGCCCGCTGCGGCGGAGGACCCTCGCGTTCTCTATTCGACAGGCGAGACGACGCCGATCGCCGATCTCTTCGCGGACCCGGCCTTACGCGAAAAACTTCATGCGAGCGCGCAGCAGCCCGTCACGCATCCGAATTTGTCGTCGGACTCCCTTTATCCAATCCGATCCAAGCGGCTCACCGTCGGACGTGTCGGCGACCGGTCGCTTGCGGTCCTGGCTGAAATCAAAAAGCGCCCCGGCATGCGGCCTGTTTTCTTGATCGGCGACGATCCCACGTCGGCCGCCTGGCTCAAGGGCAATGCGGACTATTTGAAGTCGAGCGGCGCCGTCGGGCTGGTCGTCAATGTGGAAAGCCGCGCCCGCTTCGAGGCGCTAGCGCGCGTTGCGCCCGATCTTCCGCTTTTCGCCGGAGGCGGCGACGACATCGCGCGCGAGCTGGGGCTTTTTCACTATCCCGTCCTGATCACGCCTAACAGCGTACAACAGTAGTAATGCTATTAGAGGCGGCGATGAGCGACAAATACCAGGTCGAAGCGCTGTTGAGGCCGCCCGTCGAACTGTGGAGCGCGCTCATTTCATTCTGTGTCGCGGCCGTTGCGGCGATCGCGCCGGGCCTGACGCTGATGCCGCCGAAAGTCGCCTACGGCGCCAGCGCCGCGATCCTCCTCCTTGTGACCATTCCCCGTCTTCGAGAAGGCTGGCGGATCGTGACGTACCATCGTCATTTGAAACGCTTGCCGCGTTACGCCCTTCCCGCCGATCGGATCCCGGTGTCGAACCGCAAGCTGTTTCTAGGGCGGGGCTTTCAATGGGAGCAGAAACACACGCAGCGCCTGCGCGATACGTTGCGGCCCGAAGCGCAAGCTTACGTCCGTCCGGGCCCGCTCTATCGATGGGCGCGCAAAGCGGAAGTCGCCTGGGAGCACGCGCCAAGCCTCTCCCTGATCGCGGGCTTTCTCAGCCGCGACGCCTGGTGGAACCCTTTAAGGCCGCTGCCGCCCGTCGGCGGCAATCCCGCAATCCATGCGATCGAGCCCCGCGAGCAGAGCGCTTTCATGGATTTGCGCGAACGCGTCGGCCACACGCTCGTTCTCGGCACGACGCGCGTCGGCAAGACTCGCCTCGCCGAGACGCTGATCACCCAGGACATCCGCCGCGGCGACGTCGTCATTACTTTCGACCCCAAGGGCGACGCCGATCTCTTGAAACGCATGTACGCGGAAGCGGTCGCGGCGGGCCGCGAAGAACGATTCTACCTCTTCCATCTCGGCTTTCCGGCGCAATCGGCACGCTACAACGCCATCGGCTCCTTCTCGCGGATCACCGAAGTGGCGACGCGGATCGCCGGCCAGCTTCCCAATGAAGGCAACGCTGCGGCCTTCCGGGAGTTCGCCTGGCGGTTCACCAATATCATCGCGCGCGCCCTCGTCGCCCTCGGCCGGCGCCCCGACTACAAGCAGATCCGTCAGTATATCAACAACATCGAAGGTCTCTTCATCGAATACGCCAATGTCTATTTGAGGGAGCATGGCGAGGCCGGCTGGTCACAAGCGATCGAGACCATTCGCAACAATATCGACGAACGCCATCTGCCCTTCGCCATGAAAGGTCGCAACCACGAAGCGATCGCGCTCTTTAAATATACAGCCAAAAAGAACGACTACGATCCCGTTCTCGACGGCCTCAAATCGGCCTGGCAATACGACCGGACCTATTTCGACAAAATCGTTTCCTCGCTCGGCCCCTTGATGGAGAAGCTGACCAGCGGTCAGGTCGCCGAGCTCCTCTCGCCCGATTATTGCAATCTCAATGACGATCGTCCGATCCTCGACTGGCGTCAGGTGATCCGCGAAAAGGGCATCGTTTATGTCGGCCTCGACGCGCTCTCGGACTTCACCGTGTCGAGCGCCGTCGGCAATTCCATGTTCGCCGACCTCGTCAGCGTCGCCGGCGAGATTTACAAGCACGGAATCGAGGACGGGTTGGCGACGAGCGATAGCGCAGCGGTCAAAGTTAAACAGCCCATCAACATCCATGCCGACGAATTCAACGAACTGATCGGCGATGAATTCATTCCCCTCGTCAACAAGGCGGGCGGCGCCGGCGTGCAGGTGACCGCTTACACCCAAACCTGGTCCGATATCGAGGCGCGGGTTAGGAGTCGCGCCAAGGCGGGACAGATCACGGGAAATTTCAACACGCTCATCATGCTGCGCGTCAAGGAGCAGGCGACGGCCGAGCTCTTGACCAACCAGCTAAGCGAGGTGGAGATTCAGCAAATGATGTCCGTCTCGGGCGTCAACGATTCGAGCGCGCCGGATTCGAGCTCGCATTTTACGAGCCGCAATGAAGACCGCGTCACCACCATGCGCGTTCCCATGGTGACGCCGTCGCAACTGATCCAGCTGCCCAAGGGGCAAGCCTTCGCCCTGCTCGAAGGCGGCACGCTGTGGAAACTGCGCTTGCCGCTGCCTGTCGAGCCGAGAAACGAGTCTCTGCCTGATGGCGTCGAAGGCATCGCCGAGGCCATGCGCGAGCGTTATGTCACCAATGATCTCTGGTTCCGCACCGAGGAGCCCTGGTGGCGCCGGGCCGCGAGCATAGCGAACGCCGGCGGCGCGCCCGTCAACATCACAGAAGAAGACGCAGCTCTAGACGTAGCGGTTGACGAGATCGCTACGCCGTCCCCGCCGGTTGGTTTTTTAGAGGCGGCAAACGCCGCTTCGGAGGATTGAGCCAATGGCGACGGCGCCAACCAGGACGCAAACGGAACAACGCGGCCTTGTCAGCTTCATCATAGGTTCGGTGCTCGAAATCGTCGCCTGGTTGATGATCTCGCTGGTTTTCTCCGTCATCCTCGAATGGATCGGCATGGCGTTTTGGTGGAAAGAAGAAGGGGCTGAGCACAGTCTCAATCTCTTGCGCGCCGAAATCTCCAATCTCGCCCATGGGGCCAAGGCCGTGCTCACGGGCCGCCCTCCGTCCGACATCGCGGCCGACGCAGTCGATTGGACCTATGAACGGGTTTGGGAGCGCACTGGCGCGATCGAATGGTTTTCAAGGTTTGGCGGCGTCATCCGCGAATACGCCTTCGCCTTGGTCAACATCACTCAGGTGTTCGTCGTCCGCCTCACCATTCTCTCGCTCGCCATGCCGGTTTTCCTCCTCGCCGGCGTCGTCGGCCTGGCGGATGGTCTCGTCGAGCGCGACATCCGCCGATGGGGCGGCGGAAGGGAAAGCGGCTATGTGTTCCATATCGCTGCGCGGTTCATCAAACCAGCGATCATCTGGACCTGGGTCCTCTATTTGTCGTCGCCGGTGAGGATCAATCCGGCCCTGGTGATATTGCCCTTCGCGGTTCTCTTCGGGCTCGCGCTCAGGGTCTCCTCGGCCAGCTTCAAGAAATATCTCTGACAAGGCATGTACGATATTCGCGTTTATCCCAAACTGTAGTCGATTTAGGGCGAATGTCCGCTGACGGGTACGATGCCGACAGAAGCAGATTTGTGAGTTTCACAGCAGGCGCCCTCTTCGCGTAATTCACCTGCGCTGGCGTATAGTCGTGCGCCACGCTCCAGCCTGGGCGGATGACGAGCGGTGATCGGACCCGATCGATGGAAGGCGGTGCGTATGACACGTCGTTGCCTGTGTTGAAGGCGTCCTGAACTTCCGTTACGAACTCCGGCGCGCAAATGTCCGACGCGGGCGCGGACGAACGAATGAAAAGTCAGGCGTTCGCTGACCCCTCGCGCGTTTCGCGTTCATATTGCGGCGCCTTTCTTTAGGTGATATCAATCCTTTCGCGGGCCTGCAGCGGGCGCCCGCTGCAGGCGAGGTTTCGCCCAAGTCCCGCTTCGTGACGGCGTGATGGTCATCGCGCCGGGCAGCGGAGCGTCGGCATGAAGCGCCTTCCCATATCGAAGCTTAATCTCCCGGCGCCGGATCCGGCGTTGAAAGGCGCTGGGCAAGACCCAGCGCGGCCGCTCAATGCCCGGCCGGCAAACGCGTGCAGTGATGAGCGGCGCGCGGCGGCGCGCCGCATCGGAAGAGAACAAGTCGGGCGGGGATCGAAAAAATGACCGGTTCAACGCAAAAGGCGACCGCGCCGAACACGCATGGGCGATCCGTGTCATTCGGAGAGGCGTTCCGCGTCTGGCTGCGTGTCGCGGCGCTCTCCTTCGGCGGACCGGCGGGGCAGATTGCAGTGATGCATCGCATCCTTGTCGACGAGAAGAAGTGGATCAGCGAAAGCCGGTTCCTGCACGCCCTCAACTATTGCATGCTGCTGCCCGGGCCCGAGGCGCAGCAGCTCGCGACCTATATCGGCTGGTTGCTGCACCGGACGGCCGGCGGCCTCGTCGCCGGGACATTGTTCGTGCTGCCCGGCTTCATCAGTATCCTGATCTTGAGCGTCCTCTACGCCGGGTATCAGGAGCTTGCCTTCGTTCAGGCGATCTTCTTCGGCGTCAAGGCGGCCGTGCTGGCCGTGGTTGTGGAAGCCGTGCTCAGGATCGGCAAGCGCGTCCTGAAGAACAGCTACATGTATGCGATCGCCGCGGCGGCCTTTATCGGCATTTTCTTTCTCGATGCGCCGTTTCCCCTAATCGTCATCGGCGCCGCCTTGATCGGCTTTCTCGGCGAGCGGTTCGACCCCGACAAGTTCGTCGTCATCAAGGAACGCGAGGCCAAAGGGAACAGCGAGGAGCCGGCGGTCGACTCAATGCTTGCGGACGGGCGGGCGGACCACACGCGGCCAACGCTTGGCCGCGCCGTCAGGGTCGCGGGCGTCTGGCTTTCCCTGTGGTTTGCGCCGCTGATCGTCATCGCCGCCGTCCTTGGGCCGGATGATGTCTTCACCAGGATCGGGCTGTTCTTTTCGAAGCTCGCCGTCGTCACCTTCGGCGGCGCCTACGCCGTGCTCGCCTATATGGCGCAAGAGGCCGTGCAGAACTACGGCTGGCTCGCTCCCGGCGAGATGCTCGACGGTCTGGGCATGGCGGAGACGACGCCGGGTCCCTTGATCCAGGTCGTGCAATTTGTGGCCTTCATGGGCGCCTTCCGGGAGGCCACCGGGCTCGATCCTTTCACGGCCGGCATGCTCGCGTCGGTGCTGGCGACATGGGTGACCTTCACACCGTGCTTCCTGTGGATCTTTCTTGGGGCGCCCTATGTCGAGCAGCTCAGAGGAAATCAATCCTTGAGCGCGGCGCTTTCGGCGATCACGGCGGCGGTCGTCGGCGTGGTTCTCAACCTTGCAGTCTGGTTCTCCCTGCATGTGGTGTTCGCGGAGGTCGCAGTCTTCCGGGCTTACGGTCTCAGGCTGCAGATTCCGGCGATCGAAACCATCGATATCGCGAGCCTCGTGCTCGCCGCCGGCGCATTAATTGCGATGTTGCGCTTCCATGCGGGCATGATCCCGGTGCTCGGCGTCAGCGCCGCGCTGGGGGTCGCGTGGCGCATGCTGGCGTGAAACACGTGCGGTTTCACGCAACGACATGCCTGTTCACGGCCCGTGCGCTGCGGGATTTCGGCGACGGCTTCGTTGCCGTCCTCTTGCCGGTCTACCTGCTCGCGCTCGGCCTTACGCCGCTCGAGGTCGGCGTCATCTCGACGGCATCGCTCTTGGGTTCGGCGTTTCTCACCATCGGCGTCGGCCTTCTCGGCGCGCGCTACGGCCATCGCCCGCTTCTACTTGGCGCGGCCAGCCTGATGATCGCAACCGGCGTCGCCTTTGCTGCGATCGACGCCTATGCGTTACTGCTGGTCGTGGCCTTCGCGGGCACGATCAATCCCTCGGCCGGGAGCGTCAGCGTCTTCGTGCCGCTGGAGCACGCGGCGCTCACTTCAGCCGTCAGCGATGCCGACCGCACGAAGATGTTCGCACGCTATAGCCTCGTCGGCGCCCTGGCCGCAGCGGTCGGCGCCCTCGTTGCGGGCGCACCCGACCTCCTCGCACGGATTGGAGTCGACACGCTGATCGCCATCAAGGCGATGTTCATTCTCTATGCGCTTCTCGGCCTCATCGGGGGCGTTTTTTATGCCCGGATCCCGAAGCGGCGGCCGGTCCGAAACGCGCGCTCGGCGTCTGCGCTGGGTCCGTCCCGCGGGATCGTCTTCCGGCTGGCGGCGCTCTTCAGCTTTGACGCCTTCGCTGGCGGATTCGTTGTCCAGTCGTTGCTGGCCCTCTGGCTGTTCGAGCGGTTCGACCTGTCGCTGGCGGCCGCCGGCGTTTTCTTCTTTTGCTCCGGCGTGCTGTCGGCGTTCTCGTTTCCCGTCGCCGCCTGGCTCTCGCAGCGCATCGGGCTCATCAACACGATGGTGTTTACGCATATTCCTTCCAGCATCGCCCTGATGCTGGCCGCGATCGCCCCGACGCTTCCGTTGGCGTTAGGACTCCTGCTCATCCGCGCCGCGCTCTCGCAGATGGACGTGCCGACGCGCTCCTCCTATGTGATGGCGGTCGTCACCGAGACGGAACGCGCCGCCGCCGCAAGCTTCACGGCAGTGCCGCGCAGCCTCGCGGCTGCGGCCAGCCCGGCAATGGCCGGAGCATTGTTCGCGGCTTCATATCAGGCCTTGCCTCTACTCATCTGCGGCATGCTGAAGATCGTCTACGATCTTCTTCTGCTCACGCAGTTCCGGAACATTAGGCCGCCGGAAGAGTCATGAGACGCCGCCGAAAGTATCAAAGTTCATCGCTTCCCGGGATTCAGCAAAGGCCGAGAAAGCGAGGGTCATTCCTTTTGTGCGTCGAGCGCCGCGCGAATGCCTGCGGCGAGCTCTTGCGCCGGACCGCGGCCCCAGAAGTGGAGGAAGTAGGAGGTCGGCTCCTCCCCGATCATGTGGTTGTGCAGCGCGACGATATGGACGTCATGACGGCGCAAGGCGCGCATGACGGGCTGGACCTCGTCGGCGGTCATCATGAAGTCGCCGGCGACGGCCGCCGCGGAATCATCGCCGATGAAGGCGGCCCAGGTGGTCAAACCCATCGAGCCGCCGATCCGCTGCCCGTGCATGACGCCTTCTCTGGCGAAGGTGAACTTCGCGACGCCGCCGTTCACGGACGCCGCGGCGCCGAGAATGCGCTCCAGCGCGGCGCTATCGAGATCGCCCGTTCCGACTTCGCCGGCGCCGCTGCTTCGCCGCGGCGCGGAATGCGCCGCGCGCACGGACCTGATCGCGTCCCACATCGCCTTGACGCCCTTGGCGAGCGCCTCCGCCTCGCCCTGGCCGCCGATATGCATGAAATAGACCGGCGGGTCGTCATAGATGAAATGATTGTGCAAGGCGGTGACGGAAAGACCATTGGCGAACGCCGCGTCCATGGCGGGCGTGATCTCGTCCTCGAAAACCACGGTGTCTCCCATGAGCATGGCGTGGTCGCCCACGGCTGTGAAAGCCGCCCAGGAACCGAGGCCTGCGGCCGGCGGAAACGCGGCCCCGTCGATCCGCACCGGCGCGTCATCTCTTTGCCAGCCGATGCGCACGACGCCGTCACTCGTCACCGTCGCCGACATGTCCGCGCCGCGCTCCACAGCCGCCTTGATTGACGACTCTGCGCCGAGCGCAATGCTCGTATTGGAGAGCGCAAGCGCAAGCGCGAGCGCAAACGCGATAACTGTGCAGATTGTTCTCATGATTTCTTTCTTCCTTTTACTGACGATATCTCATTGATCTAGGTCGTGCGACGAGCGCCTAAAACGCAGCGTAAACCGCGCGCCGCCGCCAGGATTATCGGCGACCTCGACGCCGCCGCCATGGGCCTTCATCGTCTCCCGGACGATGGCAAGCCCGAGTCCGGCGCCCGCGCCGCGCGCGTCGCCGCGCCAGAAGCGGTCGAAGACGCGCTCGCGATCCTCCGGCGGAACGCCGGGGCCGTGATCGGAAACGCTAACCTCGCCCCGCTCCAAAACTTCTACGCAGATTTCGGTTTGCGGCGGCGTGTGCGCGATGGCGTTTTCGATCAGATTCCTCAAGGCGTCTTCGATCGCATATCGATTGCCTTTGATGTGGACCGGACGATCAGCGCCAATGAAAGCAATCGAACGATCTTGCGCGATCGCCAGCGGCGCCATGTGCTCCACGACTTCGGTTGCGACCGCGGCGAGATCTGTCTCCGCCGAGACATCGAGGGCGACGCTGTCGAGTCGGGCGACGCGAAGCAGTTGCTCCACAAGCCGGTTCATCCGGGCGGCGTCCTGGCGGAGCTTGGCGATGTCGCCGTCGCCTTCGATCGTCTCCAGGGCGCCTGAGATGATGGCGAGCGGCGTGCGCAATTCGTGGGCCGCGTTGGCCGTGAACTGGCGCTGCAGGGCGAAGCCTTGTTCAAGGCGGTCGAGCGCCTTGTTCACGGCGGCGACCAGCGGCTCGATCTCGCCCGGCAGATCGCGCGTCGACAGGCGCTGCGAGATGGCGCCCGGCTCGATCATGGCGGCTTGCGCCGAGACTTCGCGCAATGGCTTGAGACCGCCGCGGATGGCGAGCACGCCGACAAGAAGCGTTGCGGCGACGAAGATCGGGATGGTCCAGGCCGCATCGAAGATGAACTCGCGCAACATGGCGTGCAGGAGGGCCTCTGCTTCGCTCGCCTCTGCGACCGTGACGAAGATCGGCCCGGCGGCGCTCTCCAATCGCTGGTCAAGACCATAATACTCGCGCCCCGACACGTTGAAGCGGAAGAAACGCGGCTCGTCATCGGCCGGCGGACGCCCTGCCGCCAGCGTCGCGATCTCGTCTCGGGAAGCGGCGATCACCCGGCCGCCCGCATCGCGGATCGCGAACGCCGAGACGCCGTCGGAAGAGCCATAGGCGGCGGCGAGCCGCGGGGGAAGGTCGATGACGGATGCGTTGTTGTCTTCGCGCTTGACGAGCCGCGCGAGATCATTGGCGCGCTCGATCAGGTTCCGCTCGCCGAGCGAGTCCGCGGCCTCATATGTCTGATAGACAAGAGCGCCGGTCGCAAGAAGGCTCGCCGCAAGAAACAACGCTCCCAGACGCAGGGCGAGCCGAAGCTGAAGCGAGCGCAGGCGAAGGGCTTTCATGGCTTCGGCTCGGCAAGCATGTAGCCAATCCCCCGCACGGTGTGGATTTCCGCAGCGGCGCCGTTTTCAAGAAGCTTGCGCCGCAGATGATGGACGTGGACGGGAATGGCGTTGGAGTCGACCTCTTCCTCGATCCCGTAGAGCTTTTCTTCGAGCACGCCTCTCGGCACGACCCGGCCGAGCCGGCGCATCAGATGCTCGAGAATGGCGATCTCGCGCCGCGATAGCGAAACCGGCCGGTCATCGACTTTCGCGTCGCGGCCGATGGTGTCGAGGGTGAGGTTGCCGGCCGTCAGAACCGCGCCCAACGCGCCCCCCGGCCGGCGCAGGAGCGCCTTGACGCGGGCGATGAGCTCGGCGGTCGCGAAGGGCTTGACGAGATAGTCGTCGGCTCCGCTGTCGAGACCCAATACCCGGTCCTCGACGGCGTCGCGCGCGGTCAGGATCAGGACGGGCGCATTTCCGCCGGCGGTCCGCGCCGCCGCGAGCACGTCAAGCCCGTCGCCATCCGGCAGACCGAGATCGAGGATCACGGCATCGTAGGGAATAGCCGCAAGCGCCTCGCCCGCATCGGCGGCCGTCCCGGCGGCGTCGACCGTAAATCCCGCCTTGCGCAGCGCGGCAGTGAGGATTTCGACGATCCGATCCTCGTCCTCGACGATCAAAATGCGCAAACCGGCTGCCTCGCTTCCATGTCCGCTGGGTCACCCTCGCCGGGCGTCATTATCGCAGTATTAAGCGGAGGGCGGCGGCGCATAATACTGCCTTAATGAAGCCGGACCAGCCTCATCGAGCGGGCGCTCAGTGTCAAAGCGGATCAGCGTTCAACAGGCATGAAGGAGCAGCCAATGAAAACCCTATTCATAGCGGCGGCAATGGCGACGGTGTCAACGGCGGCCCTCGCCGGCAATGAAAACTTCGATGCGGCGGCGCCCGGCGCGCTTGCCGAGGATTGGACATGCGGCGTGACAGGAAAGGGCGCGCCGATCTGGAAGGTCGAAACGAACGAGACGGCGCCGACGCCGCCCAATGTTCTAAAACAATCCGGGCGCGGGGATTTTCCGTGGTGTGCGTATACGCCCGCATCGATCGCCGACGGATATGTGGAGGTCAGATTCCGACCGCTTGAGGGGAAAAAAGATCAGGCCGGCGGACTGATGTGGCGCTGGAAGGACGGCGACAATTATTACGTCGCGCGCGCCAACGCGCTTGAAAATAACGTTTCGCTGTACCACACGACGAAAGGCAGGCGCCGGACGATCAAATATGTCGACGCGCCGGTGGCGTTGAACGAATGGCATGTGCTGCGCGTGGAATTCGCCGGGCAGAAAATCAATGTGTTCCTCGATGGCGTTCAATATATTGATCTCGAAGATGATCATATTTCCGGCGCGGGCGCCGTCGGCGTATGGACCAAAGCGGACAGCGTCACCGAATTCGACGACTTTGCATTCGGCGCTCAATGACATCTCGGCCTGTTGGCTGAAAAACAAGGGGGCGTGACCGTCGCCCGGAAGGAATGAGCCCATGAGCAGAGTGTTTTTGATCGCGATCGCAGCGCTCGCCCTCGTTCTCGCCCTCGCTGTGTGGCGGCCCTGGAGCGGGCGCGACGCCGGAGAAGTCGTTGTCTATACCTCGGTCGACGATGTGTTCGCCCGGCCGATCGCAGAGGCGTTTCAGAAGGAAACCGGCGTTGCCGTCCGCCTTGTCCCCGATACTGAGGAAGCAAAGAGCACGGGCCTGCTCAACCGGCTGATCGCGGAAAAGAATCGTCCGCAAGCGGATGTGTTCTGGAGCGGCGATCCGGTTCGCGCGGAGATCCTGAAGAAACAGGGCGTCGCGACGCCGTACAAGTCGCCGCAAGCCGATGGGCTGCCTGCTGCGTTTTCCGACCCGCAAGGCTACTGGACGGGGTTCTCCGCCCGGGCGCGAGTGCTCATTTATAACAAAGACAGGGTCGCCGCCGGCGACGCGCCCCGCTCCGTCATGGATCTGGTCAACCCTCGATTTCAAGGGCGCGCCTGTCTCGCCAATCCGCTTTTTGGCACGACGTCCATGCATGCGGCGGCGCTCTTTGCGGTGCTGGGCGAGGAAGGCGCGAAGCGCTTCTTCAACGAATTCCTGGCGAATGGCGGACAGCTCGCCTCCTCGAATGGCGACGTGCGGCGGCTTGTCGCCGAAGGCCGTTGCGCCATCGGTGTCACGGATACCGATGACGCCAATGTCGCGCTTATGGAAGGAAAGCCCATCGAGATCGTCTATCCCGATGCGGACGGCATGGGGACGCTTGTCATCCCCAACGCAGCCGTCCTGATTGCGGGCGGCCCCAATCCGGAAAACGGCGAGCGCTTTATCGACTATCTGCTGCGGCCCGCGACCGAAGAGGCCCTTGCGACAAGCGCCGCCGCGCAATTTCCATTACGCGCCGGCGTCGCCGTCCCGGAGGAAATGATTACCCTCGATCAAATGCGCCCGATGGAAGTCGATTATACGGCGCTCGCCGGCCGGCTTGAGGAGCTCAACCGCGGTTTCCTCAAGGACTTCGCCGACCGCGCCCGGTGAAACGGGAGCGCGATGCAAAAAAGCGGGAACCGGCTTTTTGCGAGAATCGCGCGACACACAAGAATCCGGAAGGACCGGCATGAACGCTGACGCGCCGCCGATACGTTCCCTGCAATCCGGACCTGTTTCGCCGCTTGTTCTGGAAGCGCCGGGCGCATGGCGCGGACTCGTGATCGCCGGGATCTTCCTCCTCGCCATTACGCCGGCCTTGCCGCTTCTCGCAGAGGCGCTGACGTCGAGCGGCCAAGCCGTCATGAGCGGCGTCTTCGCCGCCGCCGTCCAGGGCGGGCTCGTGATCGGCGTCCTTGCAGCTTCCGTTGCGCTCGTCCTTGGCGTTCCGACGGGCGTTGCGCTGACGCTTTACGACTTTCCGGGCCGCCGCGCGCTCATGGTCGTTCTTGCGCTTCCGCTCCTCCTGCCGCCTTTTCTCATCGCGCTTGGATGGTCGATGCTCGCGGGCGGCGGGCTCGACGGCCCGGCCGGTCCCATCGTCGTCTTCGCCTCGTGGATTTTGCCGCTCGTGGCTTTTGCGACCTACGCCGGGGGCGCGGGATTGTCGGCGACGGCGGTCGAGGCGGCGCGGCTTGCGGGCGGCGAGCGGGGCGCGATCGTGCTTACGGCCCGCCACGCTTTCGTTCCGGCCATGGCGGCGGCGGGTCTCGGCGCCGCGCTCTCGATCGCCGACCCCGGCCCCGGACAGGTGTTCCGTGTGCAAACAGCGGCTTCAGAAATCCTGGCGAGCTTCGCCGCCCTCGGCGACTTCGGCCTCGCCGCGCGGCAAAGCGTCACCGTCGCGGCCATCATCCTGGCTGCGGCGGGCCCGCTTGCATTTCTTGTCGCGCCGCGCATCGCAGAGGCGCTGATGGCGCGCGAGACGCGGCGCGTGCGGCGCGCGCGCATGCGCGGTCCGCGGGCTGCGGCCGGTGCGGCGGCCGCAGTCATGATCATGGCGGCCTTGCTGACGCCGATGATCGGTCTCGTTTCGCCGTTGGCCTACTCTCTTGTCGAGGGGGGCGATTTGCGCTGGCTTTCGCGCGCCTTTTCGGAGCTCCTGCGGACAGGAGGCGATACGCTTGTCTACGCGGCGGGCGCGGGATTTATCGCCGTTCTTCTTGGATTCGCTTTGGCCGTTGCGGTCGGGCGCGATGCGGGACGTCGGCGCTTCGCGATCGCGGCCTGTCTCTTTCTTCTGTGCCTGCCGCCGGCGCTTGCCGCGCTCGGCATGATCCAGCTGGCGACGGCGGCGCCGGCCTGGGCCGATCCGGTCCTGCGAAGCCGGTTCGCTTTATGCCTGACGTTGGGCCTCCGGCTGTTTCCGGTCGCCGCCCTTTTCGGCCTGAGAGCGCAAGCGACATCCTCGCCGTCATGGACGCACGCCGCCGCCGTGCATGGCGTGCCTCTGGCGTTGTTTTTGAAACGTGTGACGGCGCCGCATCTGGCCCCGGCCGCCGCCGCGGCGTTCCTGCTCGCCGGTCTTCTCGCCATCGCCGATATCGGGACGGCGCTGCTGCTCCATCCGCCCGGCGCGGCCTCGTTTCCGCTTGCCATCTTCACGGTGATGGCGAACGCGCCCGAGGCGTTCGTCGCCGCGCTCGCGCTGGTCTATGTCGCGATCGCCGCCATGCTCCTGTTCGCCTTGTGGCGCCTCGTCGGATGGAAGCGCGCATGACCGGGAACAGCGGCTTCGAATTGCACAATGTCTCGAAGCGCTACGGACGGCAGGTTGTTCTGAGCGATATTTCCTGCACGCTGCCAGCGGGCCGTCATACGGCTCTTCTCGGTCCTTCCGGGTGCGGAAAATCGACGCTCCTGCGCCTTCTCGCCGGCCTTGAGCCGCCGGACTCCGGCGAGGTTGTTCAGGGCGGCAAGCTCGCCTCGACGCCCGAGGGGATGCTGATCGCTCCGCACAAGCGCGGCGTCGGCATGGTATTCCAGGACCTGGCGCTCTGGCCCAATCTCTCGGTCCTCGACAATGTGCGCCTGGGGCGCTCCGTGAGCGACGCCCGAGCGCGCGAGGCGCTTGCGCACTGCGGTATCGAGCCATTGGCGAAGCGCCGGCCGGGGGAATTGTCCGGCGGCGAACAGCAGCGCGCGGCGCTCGCGCGCGCCATCGCCGCGCATCCGGCGTTTCTGTTTCTGGACGAGCCGTTTGCCGGACTCGACTGGGAGACAAAATCGGCGCTGCTCGAAATGATTTCAGCGCTCGCGCGCGAGACGGGGCCGACCATCCTGCTCGTGAGCCACGACCCCGCGGAAGTGCTGGCGCTTGCCCGCTACCTGATCGTTCTCGAAACGGGAAACATCGCCGAAGAGGGCTCAATTCACGACGCTATCAATCAACCGAAGACCAGCGCCGCGCGGCATCTGCGGACCTATACGCTCGGCCTCGGGCGGGCGAACCCTCAGGAGGCGGATCAACCATGACGGCGCGTCTTTTATGCATCGCCGCGTTCATCGCCGTCCTGCTGGCGCCCAAAGAGGCCGACGCCTACCGGCCCTTCGAGTCGACCGACGCCGACGTCGTCAAGCGAGGCGAGCTTGAAATCGAGCTTGGTCCGCTGACGGTCGAGCGCGACGACGGGAGGACAGCCTATATCGCGCCCAGTCTCGTGGCGAACTATGGCCTGACGGACACGCTGGAACTCGTCGGCGAGTTCGAGCTGGAGCGGCCGCCGGACGAATCCTGGCGGGTCGCCGATCCCGGCGTCTTTCTAAAGGCGTTGCTCAAGGAGGGCGCGCTTCAGAACCGATCAGGCCTTTCCATCGCGGCGGAAGTCGGAGCGCTCTTGCCGGAGAGCGGCGCCTCCGATCCCCCCGACCAGATCGGGGGCGGGGGGAACGATCTCGGCGGCGAAGCCGTTCTCATCGCGAGCGGCGCGCTTGCATCATTCACCTATCACATCAATGTCGGCGGCGGCGTCGATCGCGCCGGAAATGCTTTCTGGACATGGGGCGTCATCGGGGAGCTTTCCGTCTCCGATAAGCTGACATTGGCGGGCGAGGTCGCGGCAGAAGACGCGGCCGGCGCGGCGCCCGATCGATCTGTCCTTTTCGGCGCGCGCTTTCAGCCCAAGCAATCGTCGATCGTCTTCGATCTGGGCGTTCGTCGCGGTCTCTCAAGCGCTTCACCCGAGTGGGCGGCGACGGCCGGCCTCACCTTCGGATTCTGATGCCATCATGTTTTTCCCTTGCGCGGAAGCCTAACATTATGACTTGGCCGCTTCACCTCGCGCCGAAAACGTCTCTTCAAGCATGGAAAGCCGACGATAAATTGAGCTTCGGCGATCGACCGTTCCTGCCCCAAGGCGGAACAAGGCCCCATCTCACCTTTTCGCTACCCCGTCGTATTCGCTACCAATCAGTACATTATGCGTAGCGACCCCGTTGCCGTTGGCCAAAAATTCGTCTCCGGCAGCTCGCCCGTGAGGTCGAGCAGCTCGCGATATTCCTCCCAGGTGAGTGACGCCCAAAATCGTCCGCACATTGGGCGACAATAGAGCGGCGTCCGCCAAATCGCCAGGTCGCATGGAAACACTGGAATTCGGGTCCTCTCGCCCAATCTCGATCTGAACACGTCCGACTTAAACAAGCGGACTCAATCGTTTCTCGACAAGCGGCGTCTGACATTTCGATTCCCAAATCTCCCCGCCCGCCGCAGCCTTCGCGCGTAACCGAACGAAAGTCCTTGCGAAGGAGAACGGCATGATGAGAGGCATAAGAGCTGTCATAGCATCGGGGCTCGTCCTGGCCGCCGCGCCTTTGCGGGCGGAAGAGATGCCCACGCCTGACAGCGCCGCCGCCCAACGCTCCGCGGAAGCCGAACGCGAAGCGCTCGCGCGCGCTCTCCAGGAATTCCAGGCGATCGAGCGCTTGATCGCCGACGCCGAAGCACGCCGCCTCTCAGGCGCCCGCATCTACTTTGATTACGACGCGCTTCGCGCGGAGCTGACGCAAGTCAAACTCGGCATTCGTCAATATCTCGACGAACGCCGCCCGCAACCGCGAACCTTCGAACCGCTGGAGGCTTCCTATGTGGTCGTCGATCCGGCGCAATAGCATAGCCGCGGGTCTAGTCTTCGGACTCGTCGCGCTCGCGATCGCCGAGCCGGCAATCGCGCAGATGTCGGCGGCGTCTGAAGCCGAGTTCCAGACAGGCTCGGGTCAGGCGGCGGGGACGATGAAAACCGTCATCGCGCAGTTTGTCGGCGTCATGACGGCGTTCGTCATCGTCTGGATCTTGTTTGGCGCATTCCAGGGATGGGCGAAAGCGCGCCTTGAGTCCCGCGAACTCTTATGGGTCGGGCTCCGGATTTCCCTGGTGGCGCTGTTTGTGGGGTTTTTCATTCGGCCGTGAACGGCGGCCCGCATCTTTAAAAGGAGAGAAGGAAGCCATGTCGAAATTGATAAAACGCAGCGCTCAAATCCTTGAACGCGCCGTCCTGGCGGCCGGAATCGCCGCGACGATCATCATCGCCCCGGCGGCGGCGCAATTGCCGGCCCCGCCGACGCCGTCCGACGGCGCCGCCGACGGCAATATTCTGCAGCTGACCAACAACTCGGCGAAAGATCTCACGGACGTCGCCGCCGTCGTCTTCCTGACGCTGATTTCGTTCGGCTTTATCGCCGCCGTCGTCATGAAGTTCATTCAATGGCGTCAGAACCGCGCCGAACTCGGCGAAGTCGCCATGGTCGGCGGCGTCGGCGCCATCGTCGTCGGCATAGCCGCCGTCATCCTCAACAACGCCACCGGCTACATCACCGCCCTCTAAGACGAAGCAACAAAGGTTTGAGTTCGCCCGTCATGTCTTCCCCCCGAGACGATCTGGACCATGTCCTCGCGATCCGCGTAAACGATCCGCCCACCGTTTTTCGCGGATGCACGGCGGGCGAACTCATCTTCATCGCCGTCCTCTCCCTCGCCATGCTCCTGCCGCTTTGCACATTTGTCGCGTCATTTGTCGGCGGCTGGATGCTGGGTCTCGGCGCCGCCTTTCTCCTGATGCTGGGGTCGGTCTTTGTCTCAGCCACCATCCTCCAGCGGATCAAGCGCAACCGTCCGCCCGGCTACTATCAACAATTGATCCCTATCGCCTTGCACCGGCGCGGGATTGTCAAATCCCGCTTCCGGCTGCCGAAGGGCAAGCTCGCACTGGGGCGAACAAGATGACCCGGAAACGCTTCACCGACGCCGTCGCTTCGAAAGACTCCCACATCCTCACCTTGCGAATCGCCTTGAGCGGTTGCGTCGCCCTCATGTTTCTACTGTGGATGGGCTGGCGGTCGGCGCCCAGGCAGTTGACGGTTCACATCCCGCCGGACATGCGCCAGACCTCGGTTCAGAACGCCGGCGCCGTACCGACCGCCAATGTCTACACATTCGCGTCTTACATTTTTCAGCAGCTGCAATACTGGCGGGAAGACGGCGATAGCGACTATCCGAAAAACATCTATCGGCTTCAGGCCTTCCTGACGCCCGACTATCAAGCCTATCTGACGGCGGATTTCGATCGCCGGCACGGCAAGGGCGAAACCCGCGGCCGCAGGCGCTCGATCGCCGAGCTGCCCGGCGCGAGTTTCACGCCGGACCGCGTCCATGTCGAAAGCGACGGGTCCTGGATCGTCTGGTTCGATTCCGAAATCCGCGAATACGCCGAAGGCATGCATGTGAAGACGGCCTATGTGCGCTGGCCGCTGCGCATCGTTCGCTATGACGTCAATCGCGAGCTCAATCCCTGGGGCCTCGCTCTTGACGGTTATCCGGAAGGGTATTTCCCGGAAAAGCTCGATCTCACACTCGCTGAAACGGCGTCGCAGAGCGCATCGAACGGAGGCGGTCAATGATCCGTATGGCGCTACTGGCGGCTCTCGCGGCGGCCGCGCTCATCGCTTGCGTTTTTCCGGCCTCGGCTGAGGCTCCGGCTGGCGCGGAGACGATCGCGTGGGACAAGACGCCCATCACGCTCTCTCTGCCGGTCGGGAAAGAGCGCATGATCAGCTTTCCCGGCGCCGTGCAGCCCGGCCTTCCGCGCAAGCTCGCCAGCACGTTGCGGGTCCAGACCGTCGCCGACACGCTTTATATCACGGCGGCCGAAGGGTTTGAGACGACGCGCATGCCGGTGCGCGAAATCGGAACGGGACGCATCTATCTCCTGGATCTCAAAGGCGAGACGTCCGCCCCGACGACGCCTGTGCGAATCGCCGTCGCCGGCGAAGCGGCGCCGGGGACGACTGTCACGCTCCGGACGACGGCGCCCGCGAGCACCGGGCCGGCGCCGGATTACGGTTTGATGCCCCTCACCCGCTTCGCGGCACAGCAGGTCTACGCGCCTGAGCGATTGATCGCGCCGCTCGCGGGCGTGACGCGCACGCCGGTGACGCGAACCGTCGCGCCGCAGATATTCGAGGGGGCGTATGTCGAGGTGACGCCGCTTGCGTCCTGGCGCGCCCGGAACGGCCTTTATGTAACGGCGCTCAAACTCAAGAACCGCTTGAACGAGCGCTTTGACGTCGATCCGAGGCGGCTGAGGGGCGAGTGGCTGGCGACGACGCTGCATCATCGCACGCTCGGACCCCGCGGCGCCGATAGCGACACCACGACCGCGTATGTGGTTTCCGAAGAGCGGTTCGAGGAGGCCGCCGCACCATGGCTCGACTGAGCGCCAACAAGATCGTTCCGGTCCTCGGCGTCGGAGCCGTGCTGTTCCTCGGATTTATCGGCATTCGCATGTCCGGTCCTGAAAAGCCGGCGGTCGTCAAATCGGGCGAGATGCTGACGGAGGTCCCGGCCCCGTCTGCGTCGCCCGACGGCGACACGCCCGCCGACACGATCCGTACGCTGAAGGCGCAGGTCGAAAAGACCAACAATAAATACAAGTCCGTCGAGGCCGATCTCGACGACATGCGCGCCGAGAACGAGATGCTGAAACGGAAAGCCCGCGAAATCCGGACCGATCTCGCCGCGGAGTTCGACCGCAAGCTCGCCGAACAAAAGACCGCCGCCGCGCGCGACGGCGCCGCCGATATGAGCCGTTTGCAGGCTCATGTGATGCGCCTTGAAAGCCTCATCGAAGGCATGAAGACCACCATTCCGATCGGCGGCTCGGAAGGGAACGATGCGACAATGGCGGACGCGCGCGGCCTGCCGGCCGGTTTCGGCCTCGACGGCGTCACGGGCGGCGACTATCTATGGCTCGACCCGATGGACGCGCGAAAAGGCGACGACGGCGGCCTTCTGCCCGCGAGCTTCGACAAAATCGCCAGGACGACGGCCCCGGGCAACGCCTCGCCCGATGCGCCGCTTCCGGCCGAGCCGTATTTCACGATCAACAATCTGGCGACGCTGGCCGGAAGCACGGCGTTCACGGCGATTATCGGCCGGGTGCCGATCGACGGACAGATCAGCGATCCCGTGCCCTTCCGCGTCCTCGTCGGCAAGGAAAATCTCTCGGCCAGCGGGTTGCATGTTCCATCGGAAATCATCGCCATGGTGTTCGAAGGCGACGCGGTCGGCGACTGGACCCTCGGTTGCGCCACGGGCCGCCTCCATACGGCGACCTTCATCTTTGAGGACGGCACGATCCGCACCGTCTCGACCCGGACGAATGCGGGCGGCGTCGGCTTCGGCGATAAGCCCGGCGGCGCAAGCAGCCGGTCCGGGGAGCGTCTCGGCTATATCGCCGACCGCTACGGCGTCCCGTGCATTTCCGGCAAGCGCGTCTCCAACGCCCGCAGTTATCTCGCCGGTCAAATCGCGCTGTCGGCGGCGGGCGCGGCGGCCGACGCCGCGGCGGCGGCGGAAACGTCGCAAATCATCGGCGCGGGAACAGGCACAGTCGTCGACATTATCGACGGCGATGTCGGCCGCTATGTCGCCGGGCGCTCCATCGCCGGCGGCTTTTCCGCGGCAGAAGATTACCTCGCGCAACGGCTCAACGACTCGTTCGATGTCGTTTTCATCGAGCCGGGCCGGGAAGTGGCGATCCTGATCGAGAAGGAAATCGCCATCGATTACGACCCCAATGGAAGGAAGCTCGATTATGCCCAAGCCCAGAACGGCGCGGCGCGCCGCCTTGATTAGCGCCGCTGCGCTTCTTGCCGGCTGCGCGACCAATAAGGACAAGGTTTTCGACACCGCGAACGCGCCCTCCATGGTGGAGATCTATGAAAACCATCTGGCGCGCGCCGGCAGGCCTTACTCGACATCGACGAAAGATGCGGACCGCCGGGATGTCAAACCCGGTCACATGACGACAATCGAAACAGCCGCGCGCAACTCCCATGATTATGACCGCCTCGTCGCCTGGTCCCGGACGCAAGCGTCGGAGACGCTCAATCTCTTTCCGACGCTCCCCAATCCCATTCTTGTGATGTATGTCCATCCGCACCTCGCCGGCGAGGAAGGCCTGCCTGTCCCCGGCTACGCGACGGCGTTCACGCTTTATGAAAAGACACATTTCGCCTTGCCGGGCGAGACGCGTTTTGTCGAACCTGCGCCTGCGGCCACGCCGAGCCTCGCGCCAGGCGACGATCGGCTGATCAACGCCGAATTCGCGCCGGGAGAGTGAGACGATGGCGGCGCGAACGGAACGCTGGGGCGCCAGCCTCTTCCTTGATTTCTTAAAGCCTGGAACCTCGTCCGGCGCCGGCGCGGCGAAAGAGCGCTGGCGATCACCTCCACGGCCCGAGCCCCAGGATAATTTCACTGACGAATTGCCCTGGCGGGAATATTGTCCTGAGACGGAGAGTTTTCTGCTCGAAGACGGAAGGTCCGTCGGCGCGATCTGGGAAGTGGAGCCGATCAGCACCGAAGGCCGCTCGGACGCTTCCAAAGCGGAACTCTGCAACGATCTTGCCGGCATTGTTGCGGATACGATTCCCGAAATCGACCCCATGCCCTGGGTGATGCAGATCTATGTGTCGGACGAACCCGACCTTGCCTTTATGGCCGAGCGCTTCAGGTCTTATCAGAACGGCGCCGCCGGAGGGTCCGCCTATTCCCGACATTACGCCGAGCGCATGGCGGCGCATCTTAAAAATGTCTCGCGCGAGGGCGGGTATTTCGAAGACAAGGAAGTGACCGACGCGCCCTGGCGCGGAAAACAGCGGCGCGTCAGACTCGTTCTCTATCGTCGGCTCGGCCGCCAGCAGCCGATCGGCGGTCTGACGCCCGATGAAGAACTCGCCGAGACCGCCGCGAGCCTCGAACAGGCGTTCAAGACGGCGGGCGTTTCCTGGCGCCGCTATGGCGGCGCCGATTTCTACGCGTGGATGGTGAAATGGTTCAATCCGAAGCCTGCGCTGACGGGCGGCGATGCGGCCGCGCTTCTTGCGCTCGCGCCCTATCCCGGCGACGACGATCTCCCTTACGGCCGCGACTTCGCCGACATGCTGCTCTTCGCAGAGCCCGTCGCCGATGGGAAGCACGGCGTTCTTTATTTCGATGGCGCGCCCACATCCATCGTAACCACCCTGGGATTTAAGAAGGCGCCGAAACCCGGTCATTTCACCTGCGAGCAGAAGAAGAACAATCGCGCCTTCGCCTTGTTCGACAAGCTTCCCGAGAGAACGATCCTCGTTATGACCATCATTTTCCAGCCTCGCGACGCGACGGAAAACCATATCGCCGATGTCGAAGACAACGCCCTCGGCGGCGAAATGGGCGTGGGTCTCGTCAAGGAAGAAGCCCAGCTCGTCAAACTGAAAATGGCGAAAGGCGACGATCTCTACCCGCTTGAAATCGCCGCCTATATTCGCGGGAACGATCTCGCGGGGCTTCGACGGGCGCAGCGGGAAGTTTCATCGCTCTTTCACCAGACGGGCCTCCACGCGATCGACAATCGCCACGAGCTCCTCTTGCTCGACCGCTGGTTCGACAATTTGCCCATGGCCTATCGGGCCGATCGCCTGAAGTCCCACCGGCGCAGCCGCCTTCATTACGCCTCCCACATCGCGCGCATGCTGCCCCTATTCGGCCGCTCGCGCGGAACCGGCAATCCGGGGCTCCTCTTCTTCAACCGCGGCGGCGAGCCGCTGACCATCGACCCATTGCAGAAATCCGACCGCGCAAAGAACGCGCATCTCCTCCTGCTCGGCCCCACGGGCGCCGGCAAGTCCGCGACGCTCGTCGCGATGCTGATGTCGATCGTTGCGGCCCACAAGCCGCGGCTCTTCATCATCGAGCGGGGACGGAGCTTCAATCTCCTCGGCGATTATTTCGCGCGGGAAGGATTGTCCGTGAATGCCCTCGATCTTCGCCCCGGCTGCAACGTCTCCCTGCCGCCTTTTGCCGACACCTGGCGGTTGCTCGACAAAAGGTACGAACGCGAATTCGTCGCACAGACGGAAGACTCGCTCGACGCCTCCGACAATGAAGACGAAGGCGAGGATCACCGCGACGTTCTCGGGGAACTCGAAATCATCGCCCGGCTGATGATCACCGGCGGGGAAGACAAGGAGGACGCCCGGATCACAAGGTCGGATCGGCTGGTCATCCGCGAAGCGATCCTCAAGGCGGCGAAAACGGCCCGTGCGCGAGGGCGTGCGACCGTGCGCCCCGGCCATATCGTCGACGTGATGAACGAAATGGCGGCGGCGCCCGTCCACAGCGGCGGAAGGCGCGAGCGGATCAAGGAAATGGCCGACGCCATGGCGCTCTTCACCGACCCGCGCTCCATCGGCGGCGAGCTTTTCAATCGCGGGGGCCAAGCCTTTCCGGAATGCGACGTCACCCTGGTCGATCTCGGCGCGCTCGCCAATGACGGGAACGAAGGCGAGCTCGCCGTCGCCTATATTTCGCTCATCAATCGGATCTCCGCCCTCGTGGAGCGGGACGAATATGACGAACGGCCGACCATCGTCGTCACCGACGAAGGGCATATGATCACCACCAATCCCTTGCTGGCGCGCTATGTGGTGAAGATCACCAAGATGTGGCGCAAGCTCGGCGCCTGGTTCTGGCTCGCGACGCAAAATCTCGCCGACTTTCCGGACGCGTCGGAAAAAATGCTCAACATGGCGGAGTTCTGGATCCTCCTGACCATGCCGAAAGACGAGATCGAGCAGGTCGCGCGCTTCAAAGACCTCGACGCGGAAACCAAGGCGCTGCTCTTGAGCGCCCGGAAAGAGGATCGAAAATACACCGAAGGCGTCATTCTGTCGGACCGGCTGCAAAGCCTTATCCGCATCGTGCCGCCGTCGATCGCGCTGGCGCTCGCGCAAACCGAAAAGCATGAAAAGGCGCGCCGCGCCCATTTGATGGAAGAGCACGGCCTCGCAACGGAGCTCGAAGCCGCCGAACGCATCGCAGCCGAGCTGGACGCCCAGCGATGATCGGGATGCGTTTTCTTCTCGCCCTTCTTCTCGCAATTGGTGCGCTTGCCATCGCAAGCCCCGCGCATGCCGGCGCCGACATCGAAATATTCACGACAGCCGATTACGAAATCGTCCTGCCCTCGCCCTGGGCCCCCTATACCCAAGCCGGCTATCGCGTTGTTGTGTTCAAGCTCGACGATTTCGACCGCATCGCCGAGGAACTAAGCGCCGGACTGCCGGCGGACCCGGCGCGCGCCAAGGCTGAAGCAAGAGCACGGTTCGCCGCCAATGGCGACGCCTTGCGCCGGCGCGCTCGGCGCGTCTCCGTCGGACTTGAGCGGGCCTTTTCGCTCAAGCTGACGCATGTCCCGGCCATCGTCTTCAACGCTGGCGAGGCCGTTGTCTATGGCGAAACCGATGTTGCGCGGGCGATCGCTGCCTTTGAACGCGCCAAGGAGACCGGCCGTGAATAAGCGCGTTTGCATTTTGTTGTACGTTGCGGCGATTCTGGCCGCATCGCCTTTCGCTCAGCCGGCAGCGGCCAGGGACTCGATCACGACGCCGGAGATCGTCGCCGCCTCGTCGAATTTCGGCTGCATGGAATGGCGGATCTCTGGAGCGTGCTTCTGGCTCGATTGCGGCATTACGGCCTGTTCCGTCGAAGTTTCGATCAAGGTCAGCCATAGAAGCCCATCCCTTGTTGTCAGCGCTTACGACACGGCAGGCGAAAGTCCGTGGGTCGAGACACGCGCCTTGTACGCCGCCGCGCAGCTCACCGCTCATAAGACGCAATATGCGGCGCAGGGCGTCAATATGAACCGCGAGATGCCCGGCGGCAAATTCGTCAACAACACGAATCCGAACCGCGAGGACACGCATTTCAAATCGGCCGACGTCATCGGGGGGCCGGGCAATATCGCGACCATCGCGAGCGGTTTCGGATTGCCGCTCTTTTGTCCGATGACGGATATCGCCCCGCTCGCGCCCTATTTCCTGTCAGGCATTGATGCGATCGCCTGGACCACGGGGACGACGGAGCTCATCTACGCCGCGAGTTGGGTTCCGGGCTTAAGAGAAATCGGCGACCGCTCGCTCACGAACCCGCTCGGCAACACATGGGGGCCGCTCTTTCCGCGCTTCGGATTCCTGCGCAATCCGGACGACGTCAAATCCGGCGCCGTCATTGCGCAGCGCGCCGCCGACATCGTCTACAAATCCGGGCAGCCGCACATTTATATCCGTGTCGGCAATCTGCCTGGCCGGCCCGACGGCGGGATGCGCGTCTGGGAGCCTGGCGAACTGCGCGAGAATGATCCCGACAATTCGGTCTGGCAAATGCTTGTGCCGCTGACGGAAGACGAATGCGAAGCGTTCGGCGTCGACGACCGGCTCAAAGCGAACGCCTGGTCCGACGGAAAGTTCGACAAGGCCGATTACACATTCAATTTGTGGCGGCCTTATTCCTGTTGCGAGGATGAGGGGATCTTCATCACCAGCATCGACTTTTAGGAAACGACGCCATGCGCATACCCTTACGCCTATTGATCACCGTCGCCGCCACGCTGCCACTCGCCGCAAACGACGCGCTTGCGCAGCAGCCCGTATCGGGCTCCGGCGAATGGTATTACGCTATCGGCGGCGCCGAACCGGTAAGCGCGGCGCCCAATGCGACGGTTTTCACGGCGGAGATCACCGGCTCTGACGGCTTGCGACTGCCCAACGCCTGCACCTCGCTCGACCCGGTGGTGTCGGTGTCGAATATCCTCGACGACATCAAGGACGGCGTCGACCAGTTCGAATCCGCCATGGTGCTCTCGGCGAACAACGCCATCGCCGCGCTGCCGTCGATCGTCCTGCAGCGCGCCCTGCCGGGCGTCTACGATCATTTCCAGAACGCCCTCATTCGGGCTGAGGCCCAGGTCGATATCGCGGTGAAATCCTGCCGGGAGATGGTCGACGACGCCGCAACCGGTCAGGATCCTTTTCGCGACTGGGTGAAAGTCTCCCGCCGCAACACCATGCGCGCCGAGATCTTAACGCCGGGCAACGATCCTGTCAGCGCGGCGGAAAACGTCGATCTCGCCAATGGCGACGACGGCGTGCCCTGGCTGGGCGGCGCGAACGCCGGAGGCGCCGACCAGCCGCCCATTCGCGTCGTCCACGACACGGTGAGAGCCGGCTACAACATCACCGTGGGCGAGCCGCCCGAGCAGACGGGGCCCCCGGCCGTCGCCGGAACGCCGCGAATTGTCGAGCTGTGGCCCGATCCGATCGCGGCGGCGGACTGGGGCCAGCAGGTGCTCGGCGATGAAATCATCACGACCTGCCAGGGTTGCGTCCCCGGAACTGTGCCCGGAACCGGCCTCATGCCCCGCTATGAAGCCGAGAAAGTCGCGCTGCGTCCGTTAATCGTCGACCTTGTTACGGGCGCGAGCGATCCGACGCCGGCGAACCGCCGCGCGGCGTCGGCGTCCAATATTGAAGTGACGACGCAGCTCATCGGCGCGATCCGGAACATCAGCGACGATCAGGAGCGCGATCTCGCGGTCGGCCGCCTCGTCAGCGACATCGCGACGGCGCGGACCGTGGAGAAAGCGCTCGCGATCCGGCGCGCGATCATCACCGGCCAGAAAGTCCCGGAAATCTCAGGCGTCCGCGAAGCGCTTGACGCCCAGGCGGACCTTGTCGACATCATCGAAAGAGAGATCGACAATTTTCTTTATGAAGACCAGATTCGCGAACGCCTTGTATCGCGAACCGCGCAAATCGTGCTCGAGCGCGAAGAGAGCCGGCGTCAATTGGCCCGTGACCAGTCGGTCACGGATCCGTCCGATCCCAATCCTTTGATAAACGGGAAGGTCGAATAGGTGACCGGCAGGCGGTGCATCGGACGCGGAGGCTTCGCCGCGCTCAGCATCGGCGCCGTCCTTTGCACCGTCGCGGTCATTGGCGCCGTCCTGCACAGCCTCGCGGGCGCCCATGGGCTCGCCCACGTTCAATCCTGGACGGAAACTTTTGACGGCGTAATGCGCTTTGTGCGTCCGATGCTTCTGATCTTGGGCGTAAGCTTCTGGCGGCAGGGCGCGAGGCTTGCCATGCGGCTTAATCTTATCAGCGAATCGTTTGCCGCGCGCGCGACGCGCTATTGGCTGCACTGCGCGCTTTGGATCGCCGTTATCGAGATCGCCATCGGCCAGGGGCTGGTGTTGTTCGGCGTCTTGCTCGGCGTCCCCCTCTTCGTCGCTTCGCGCCGGCGGCTGATCCCGTTGATCCGAGAAGATGCGCAGGGAGAGGACGGATGATCACATTCGATTCCCCCTTGTCTCTATTCACGACGTTGTTCGGCTGGCAATTCTACAATGTCATCTGGGACGTGCTGGTGGGTACGGGAATCGCTTTCCTTCCCTTTCTTGGGCTCCTTATAACCACGGTCATCGACACGCGAACGGAAGGCGATCTCACCGATAGCCAGTCCAAAGTAGCGCTTGCGCGGTTGGAAACGCAGCTTCTGGTCATGCTGATCGTCATCGGTTTCGCCGGCACTCCGATGGATCTCACATCCTTTCAGCATGACAACATCCAGGCGCGTCCTTACGCGAAGACGATTTCCGATCCGGCGCCGGCGACCGTGACGCCGGCGGCGTCAGACTCAACATATGATGCAGTGTTCGGCTGTCCCGCCGGAGACGCCTCTTGCACCGGCACGGACATTCCCCTTCCCGCGTGGTGGTATGGCGTCGTCGCCTTCAGCGAAGGCTTCAACCGCGCCGTCATCGCCGGCCTGCCGAGCCTCGAAGGCCTTAGAGATGTCATCGCAACGTCCAAGCTCGCCAATATCGCCGACCCGGCGGTGCAGGCCGAGACGAATATGTTCTACTCGCAATGTTTTACGCCGGCCCGGTCGAAGCTTCAGGAATTACGGCCCGCCGCCTTCGATCCGCGCGAACTCTGGCTCGGCTCCGCAACGTTCCTCACGCAGAACCGGTTCTATCGGCGCGACCTGCGCGCCCGGGTGGCTATAGAAGGATTTCCATACGACGCGAGCCGCGATTTCGAGTGGGAGACGGCGCCGGCGGACGGCTGGGGCAAACCCACCTGCCGGCAATGGTGGCTCGGCGAGGGAGCGGCCGCCGGGGCGCAGGGCCTCCGCGCCAAGCTCATCGATGAGGTGAACGCCACCGCCGCCGGCCTGATTCCGGCGATCGCCGCGGCGTTTCCGGGATGGGCGACGCCCGGCGCCGTTGATAATTTCGCGGTGCGCAAACTGATTGAAAACAACCCGCCCTCCTTTTCGAACGAGGACCTGCTGTTGTCGCGGAACAACTATGCCGGCGTCGGCGGGACCATGCGCACAGCGGCACGGGAACTGGGGCTGGGCTCGGGACGCCAGGACGTCCTCACCAAGCTTGAAACGATGTTGCTCGCAGCGCCAATGCTTCAGGCGCTGATCAAGCTCGGCATATTCGGGCTGCTGCCGTTTCTTCTCGTCGCCAGCCGCTACAGCCTGTCGACGCTCATTGTCGGCGCCGTCGCGATCTTCACCGTCTCGTCCTGGTCGAGCTGGTGGTATATGGCGAGCTGGGTCGATGAGAACCTGATGAAGTCATTCTGGCCCGATGTGAATTATCTCGATACGTTGTTCTCGACCCATTACAATACGAACACCGGCGGTTTGATATCGCCGGTTGGCGGGACGACGAAGTTCAACCTGCTGAACCTCGTAACAGCCAGCACGTATATTTTCTTTCCCCTGATCTTTTCGACGTTGATGGGGCTCGCCGGCTATCAAGCTGCCCGCGCCGCGTCGACATTGCAGGTGGCCGCTTCAGCTCCTGCCGTCAACACGGCGGCGACTGGCGCATTCAATGCAGGCAGGAAAGTCAGCGGCAAAGTTGCTACTGTCGGCCGGGCCAGTGCAGCGAAAATAGGAAAATAGCGCCGACATTAGCCGCGCAGATCATCTATAGATTTCTCGTCGATTACATCAACATCATAGATGCCACCAGCCGTCGGCAGATCAATCGCCTCTCCCGTCTGGTAGTTGAAGAAGCGTTCGTCAACATGTTCAGTTAGCTCCTCCACCTCTGCATCACTGCGCAGGAGGTCCTCTATGAGAGTGAAAAAGAATTTGAACATTCCGGCGACTTTCACAATTCGTGGCTCGGTTCTGGTCAATTGCGCTTTCGTTGAAATAGCCCGATAAGCCCTGATTCCGAAATCGATCCGAAAACCTCCATCTCACAAAATTAACATTGCGCTCAAAGAGGGCGACAAAAGGGCGAAACGGGAAAAAGTGAAACGGCCCAATGGCTAAGGGACTGTGAATGGTAATGGGCTTATTTGAAAGGGCCCCAAACAAGATTGGGGAAAGGATATCGGGATAAAGAATATGCGTGGCCGTCCTGCAATAACCTCCAGCGTCACCACCGAATGAACTAGTTTGACGCGGTCCGGATGCGTTAAACCGCGATTGAACGGCTACCCAATGCTCGCTAGCCCTTGATATCGAGCAGGCCATGCATAGCGTCGCCATTAAAGTGGCCCACCCTCGCTTTGATATCATCACATTTAAAATAACCCCATTATTTTCAACGACTTAATTTCCGCCACCGATCTCTTTCAGCCGTAATATAGCCGTTGCAAACTGTCAGAAACTAGGCTATATTTTCTGACATATGGAGACAGAGATGACCACTGCGGAATCAATTCTGCGATATACGGAGCCCCTGCCCGAAGGCGCGCCGATCGCCGCGAAGGAGCTGTTGCACCTTGGCGAACGCGCGAGCATCGACCAGGCGCTCTCCCGGCTTGTGAAACGCGGCGCGCTCATCCGCGCGGGCCGCGGCGTCTATACGCGTCCCGTCTCCTCACGTTTCGGCAAGCGGGCACCCACGCCGGAGAAGTTCATCAAGCAGCTTTCCGCACGCACCGGTGAGACCGTCGCGCCGAACGGCGCGGCGGCGGCGAACATGCTCGGACTGACCACCCAGAATCCCTCCGCCCTAGTTTACCTGACATCCGGCCGAACGCGATCTCTGTCGCTCGGCGGGCAAAAGGTCGAACTGCGCCATGCGGCGCCTTGGATGCTGCTACGGCCTTTGGCGAAATCGGGACATGCTGTCCGCGCCCTTGCCTGGATGGGAAAGGAACGTGCAGCCGAAACCACAATGCGCCTCGGCGGCGCTTTGAATGCGACTGAAAAACAGGAATTGCTCTCCATGCGGACACGCATGCCTGAATGGATGGCGAAAGAGTTGAGCAGCCTTGCCGCCTGACGAACAGCATCCTCCCTTCCTCTCCCTGCCCGAGCCGGACAAAGCCGAGGCGCTTGCGATCGCGGCTGATCAAACGGGGCGACCCATGCATCTGCTCGAAAAAGACGCATGGGTCGTCTGGACGCTGAAGACGCTCTTCGAAGCTCCGTTTGGAGATAAGTTGGTGTTCAAAGGCGGTACGTCGCTCTCCAAAGCGTATAAAATCATCAATCGCTTCTCGGAAGACATCGACCTTACTTACAATGTCACCGCTCTCATCCCTGAACTCGCAAGCAATGCTGACGGCTTGCCGAAAAATCGATCGCAGGCAAACAAATGGACCAAGGAGATCCGACAACGGTTGCCGGAATGGGTATCTGAAACAACGCTGCCAACCATAGGAAAAGCGCTGCAGGAAGATGGCCTTACCGCAGAGCCGTCAGTAGACGGCGACGCGCTCATTATAAGCTATCCGCCAGCGAGCGCTGGCAGCGGATATGTAAAGCCAGTTGTCCTTGCCGAATTCGGCGCCCGCTCCACGGGCGAACCCTCAAAGGAAATCGGCATTGATTGCGACGCGGCCCCTGCGCTCCCAATGCTTGCCTTTCCATCAACTACCGTTCGCGCCATGACCCCCGAGCGGACGTTCTGGGAAAAGGCGACCGCAGTTCATGTCTATTGCGCCGGCGGCCGTAATCGAGGACGCCCCGCTTTCGCGCGCCATTGGCATGACCTCGGCCGTCTCCACAACGCCGGAACGGCTCAAAGCGCCATTGCAGACAAATCGCTTGCCGCCGCTGTTGCTCAGCACAAGACGCTCTTTTTCCGGGAGCCGGGGCCGGACGGAGGCGCTATCGACTATAACCTCGCAGTCAACGGAGCGCTTAACCTCATCCCGGACGGAGACCGCCTGAATGAACTTCAAAAAGACTATGAGGCAATGGTCGCGGATGGCCTTCTACTGAACGACGCCTCGACCTTTGAGGAGTTGTTGAGCATCATCAAAGAAGTCGAAACAATCGCCAATTCAGCGCATAAAAAAACATCAGCGACATGACCGATTTCGAGCCGCCCGATATTCCCCCACTACGCAAAGTGAAAAATGACGGCAGTCCCTATGTCAGGCAGCCGCAGATCGAGTCACGACTCCCTGAGTTGCTTTCGCTACCTCTGGAAGCGTTTTCAGATCGAGCCCTCATCAAAAACCGGCGCGACCCTGATTACATCCCGTCAGAAATCCTGATGCATCGGCTGAGAAGATGCCGTCGGCATAATTCGAATGCTGAATTCGACGCCATATTTTCAATTGTTTCTGAACGCATCAAACGCGCCTGCCCCAAGGCCGAAACCCGCATCGAGGACAAGCCCGCGGAAATCTCCCACCTCGCGGCCATCCTGGAACAGACCCTCGACAGATTTACCGAACTCGTCCTGCTAGACCGTCAGGATTATGAGGAACGTCTGGACATTTTCGAAGCCGTGTTCGACCGAGCCGTCGTCACCCTCCGACACAGCGCCATTCGAAAAGTCATGACACGTCAAAAGCCCCTCGCCCCTCTTGAATATGACGAGAGCGGCGATGTTCCTGCTGAGGTCGAGGAGAGTCTGGATTTTCTCGGACCCCAATCCCTGTCCCCGGAAGAGGAACTCACTTACCGGTTTCAAGTTCGGGCCGCGATTGACTCTCTCCCGGAGGAAGAAAGGAGAGTTATCGAGATGCAGGAAGCGGGAATTCAGGACGAAAGCAAAGATGAAGATACCCCCTCGATCTCGCGTATCATCGGGCGCACGCCCAAAACAGTACGCGCCATCCGTAGCCGGGCCATCAAAAAACTGAGAGAAAAGCTTGGAATAGAGGTTCACCATGACGTCTGAATATGATCCAGAAGACGTCCTTTCCGACTTCGCAATGGAACAGCCGCTCAATCACGCGGTTCTGCGTGATTATATCTGCCGTTATCCAGAATTAGCGCTCGAACTGACAGATCTCTTCCACGAACTGACTCTGTGCGACCTGGAAGTTCAAATCGACGCCGCAACGCTGGAAACCAAATCTGTCAAAGAAGTGACGGCGAAAGGTTTCGCTGCTTTGGACGCAGCCTTCTCCGGCGAGGGTTTAAGAGCATTCGCGAAGTCTATCGGTTTGCCGCGCGATTTTTTGTGCGGGTTCAGAGACGCCAAGGTTCGGGTTGAAACCGTCCCTCTCCCCATCCTGTTGGGCCTTGCTCGTAAGCTCGGCGTTGGTGTCCATATTTTCCTGACCTATCTTCAGTCACGGCCGCAGAATCAAACAGCGCTCGCTTTCAAAGCAGACAGCAAACCAACCCCTCAGGCCGCTCTGGATTTCGAGACCTTCGTCGGAAACCTGGGACTGACAGAAGCGGAGTCGGCCGCGTTAAAGCGGCTGGGCGAACGAGATGGATCCGCTTGAAGTCGCCCGCCAGCGAGCCGCCGCGTTACACAAAGCGCTCGTTGATGGTGGCGCGAGCCCGAATGATCCCTATGCCTTTGTTCTTCGCGAAGCCGAGCGACGTGATATCGAAGTCCGATCCTATCCTCCAGGAGACCAGATGCTGGAGGGAGGGCGCGCCCTCCTCGATCCCGAAGCCCGTTCGATACGCCATGAGCAAACAGGCGATAGATTTCTCGACGCCTTCTTCGTAGCTCACGAAATCGGCCACGATGAATTTGGCGGCCGTGTCGATCTCTCGGCGACGTCCGAAATGGACCTTGCGCGCTCGGCTGATCCCGCCGCGACGGGCGCCGACCGGGTAGTCGATTACAGCCAAAAGGCCCGCCAGGAAGTCCAGATGGACCTATTCGCGAGGGAGTTTCTGCTGCCCCGCCCGGTCGCCAGACAGTGGCATGTCGAACACGGAATGTCAGCCGCCAAGATCGCTGAAAAGCTCGGCGCTCCTTACGATATGGTCGCCGTGCAACTCTTCGACGCACTCCTCCTGCCAGACGTGCAGCTTGAGCAAGTAAAACCAGCCTCGCCAAAGCCGCTCAATGTAAAGCAATCAGATGCAGCATCCCACGACGGACCCGCCCTTTTGCTAAGGGCCGGTCCCGGCACCGGTAAAACCCAGACCCTGATCGGTCGCCTCTCCTCCTTGAAGGACAAATCGATCGATCCCGCCTCTATCCTTGTGCTGACCTTTTCCAACAAGGCTGCCGAGGAGATGACAAACCGGGCAATGCAGGTTTGGCCAGATGCGGCGGGCTCGCTTTGGATCGGTACGTTCCACGCCTTCGGGCTCGACCTTATCCGGCGGTTTCATGATCGTCTTGATTTGCCTCAGGATCCGAGGCTCCTCGATGCCGCCGAAGCGATTTCCCTTCTGGAAAATGAGTTTGCACGTCTCGATCTCAAGCATTTCCGCGATCTCTGGGATCCGACCGATAAGCTGCGCGATATCCTTTCCGCAATTTCACGCGCAAAGGATGAGGTTGCCGACGCTGATCTTTATGCGGCGCTTGCGCAAACCATGCGTGACACCGCCACGAACGATGACGATCGTATCCGAGCGGAAAAATGTCTGGAGATTGCGACCATCTACCAGACCTACGAAATCCTGAAGGCACAACACGGGGCGGTTGATTTCGGCGATCTCGTCGCCCGACCCGCCTCACTTCTCGAAAACGACTCTTCTGTGCGGAATCAGCTCCGAACGAGATATAAACATATCCTCGTCGACGAGTATCAGGACGTCAATCGCGCAAGCGTCCGCCTCCTGACCGCACTCAAGCCAAGCGGCGAAGGGCTCTGGGTCGTCGGTGACAGCAAGCAGTCAATCTACCGATTCCGCGGCGCATCCTCATACAATATGTCGCGTTTCGGTAATGAGGATTTCCCAGGCGGCGTGGTCAAGGATCTGCTGACCAATTATCGTTCGCGCCAGGAGATCTGCGATGCTTTCGCCGGCTTCGCCTCCCAAGAAATGATCGCAGCGGAGCCTGGTTTCTCCGTAGATGCGCACCGCGGCGCTTCCGGTCTCAAGCCGCTGCTCGTCACGGTCGGTACAAAAGACGACGAACTGGAAGAGATCGCAGCACGCATTAAAGCGCTTGAGGCAGCTGGCGTTCCGTATAAAGATCAGGCGGTTCTCTGCAAGGCGAATGATCGCCTTTCCGAAGTTGCCGGAGGGCTTGAAGGTCGCGGCGTGCCTGTCCTTTTTCTCGGCCCGCTCTTTGACCGACCAGAAGTCAAGATCGCTCTTTCTCTACTTTCGTTGTTGGTCGATCCGCGCGCCATGGGCCTCGCCGCTACCTCTCGGCTCCCCGAATTCTCAATCCCACTCAACGACATCGCAGAGTGTGCCAGCGTCCTGGCGACGGCATCGGGACTCGCACCGCTCGAATGGAAGACTCGCCTCGCCGAGTCGAGCGTGCTTTCCAGGTCCGGAAAAGTCGGCTTTGACGGATTGGTGGAGGCGTTACGGGATTTGTCGCCCGAAACAACGCCCTGGCGCGCCTTCGCCTCCATCTATCTCGATCATTCCCGTCTCGCTGCCAAGGCCCATCATGACATCGCCGCCGGAAACCCGCTTCCGGCAATCGCCTTATGGCAGTTCCAGAATTTCCTTAGATCAGCGCGTTACGAACGGCGCGGATTTCCGATTACGGATCTCCTGAACCACATCCGCCGCCTCGTGGTGCTGGCAGATGAACGTGAACTTCGTGACCTTCCCGCCGCCGCTCAATCATTGAATGCCGTTCGCCTGCTGACTATCCACAAGAGCAAGGGGCTGGAGTTCAAAGCGTTGCACTTGCCGTCATTGACGAAAGGCTCGCTTCCTCAACACGCAGGACAGATGCGCGGACTTCCGCCGCCAGACGGCATGATCGAAAGTGCGCCGCATCGGGGTGAAGACGCCCTCAAATCCGGGCATGACGAAGAACAGGAATGTTTGTTCTTTGTCGCGCTGTCCCGTGCCGAAGATCGCCTCATTCTTTACGCCCCGTCCTTGCAAAAGGGAGGACGGCGTCAAAACCGTTCGCCCTTCATTGATCGCATTGCCGATCTCCTGGTGTCCGAAAAACCCTTATCCGGCAACGGCGCCGACACGTCGCCGGAGCGAAGGGTCGAGGTCTCCTTTGACAGCCCTCTCACGATCTCTCCGGCGCAGCTTGCCCTCTTCGAGAAATGTCCTCGGAGATTCTTTTACACCCATGTCCTGCGGCTCGGCGGGCGGCGCACAGAAACCCCTTACATGAAAATGCACGCTTCGGTTCAGTCGGCCATCGATGCATTGCTTCGCGGGGATGACGACGATTTCGAGCGTCACTGGGCGGAACGGGGACCGGCGGACGATCCGAACGCCGCCGCCTATAAAGCGGCGGCGGAAAGGCTCCTTGGCTATTTGAAACGGCTGCGTGACGGCGATGAGCCGCTTCCGCTGGAAGAACTGAGCTTTGACATTGGCGACGCAAAGATCGTCGTGAGGCCCCATGATCGCGTCCGCGCCAGAGATGGCCGCATCATACTGCGCCGCATCTGGACCGGCCGCCAGACTTCCGGCGCGATGGAAGATCTCGACGCCACGGCTTTCCAGCTGGCTGGCGGCACCTCAGCCAATATTCAGTTCGTCTTTCTGACGGACGAGATCGCCGAGCCGGTGCACCTCACAGGCACCAAGCTAAATAATCGTCGGGATCGGATCGAAACGGTTGTCGCCGCTATCCAAGTGGGATCATTTCCCGCCGCACCGAGCCGCTCCTGCCCTCGCTGCCCTCACTTCTTTATCTGCTCCGACCCGCCTGCCGGTCGGCTTCTTAAAAAAAACCTCTTCTGACTTACCGGTTCGCGCCACCGGGCGCGATTGACCTTCTGCAAGCGGGCGCGAGGTCGCGCTCGCCCCAATAGAAGGACTTTGTTTAGTGACTGATTTTCCTGACGAAAACGATGTCGACGACCTCGCCGAGGCCGTCCGCGACAATCGCCCCCTGCGTGCTGGGGCTCGCTTCCGCGTGCTCATGGCAGATGAGACGCTCGACTTCAAGCCCGTCATCTTTGACGACCCGAAGCCGCTCGGCCGCCAATTCGTTGAAGCGGTCGGCGGGGCGCCCGTTCACGAATATGTCGCGATCGCCATTCTGCCCGATGGCGATTTCGAGGATATCCGACTCGATGAGCAGTATGATCTACGCGGCCGCGGTGCCGAGCGCGTGCTCGTCGTCCGGACCGACCGGAAATTTCTCTTCAAGATCGACGACGCTGATCTTGAATGGCCGCGCCGTTTCATCAGCGGTTTCGTTGCGAAAAAACTCGCCCGACTCGCGCCCAACTACGCGCTCTGGCTCGACGTTCCGGGCGGCCACGACCAAAAGATCCAGGATTGCGATCTCATCGATCTCGGCAAGCCGGGCGTTGAGCGCTTTATCTCGATTATCGACGAAACGACCGAAGGACGGGAGCTGATCCCGTCCGCGGACCGCAGCTTCCTCGAGAGTCACGACGTCGCCTTCGAGGTGCTCAACGAGGGCGGGAAGATCGCCGTGATTCTCGAGGACTTTCCGCTTCCGGACGGCAAGTTCGATCACGCGACCGCCGACATTTTGATCATCTTGCCGCCGGGCTATCCGGACGTGGCGCCCGATATGTTCTACACCTCGCCGCGCCTCAAACTCGCCAGCATCGGACGTGAACCGCGGGCCGCCAACGCCGCTTACGATTTCGGCGGCCGTACATGGCAGCGCTGGTCTCGCCACTGCAACGCCTGGCGGCCCGGCATTGACGGGCTGCAGACCATGGTCGCCCGCGTACGTCGCGCCCTTGAAGAAGCGCGCGCCTGATGACTGAGCTCGACCTCATTCTGCAGGCGCCGCACGAGGCCGATATTCGGTCCTTGCTGTCGATGGGAGCCGGCGTCGAAACCGCCGGCTACCTCCTTTTTGGCCTCGCCGACATCGCCGCGGACCCCTGGAGCGGGCGTCCGCGGCGGCGTTTCGTCTCGCACGCGTTTCGCTCCATTCCCGCAGCGCACGCGGTATCGGCCTCAGCCGTCCATGTCACCTGGTCGACGGACGGCTTCATGCGGCTACTAGGCGACGCCGTAAATGAGGGGCTCATTCCCGCCATCGTGCACACCCACCCCGGAGGTCCCGCCGCATTTTCCGGCCAGGACGACCGTAATGAAGCGGAGCTTGCGCGAACGGCCTCGCTGAAAGGCGCTCCGGGGTTAATCAGCCTCCTAATTAATGGCGAGGGCTTGATCGCCGCACGGTATTGGGCCGGGCGAGATCGGCACGAACCAATCTCCCGCATTCTACATGCCGGTTCGCGGATTACGATTACAGAGACGGCGGGCCCTGGCGTCTCGCCGGACTTCCTCGATCGTCAAATCCGTCTTTTCGGGGATAGGGCCAATGCGACGATCGCAAATCTTCGGTGCGGCGTAGCCGGCGGCGGCGGGACGGGCAGCGCAGTGCTTCCGCTGCTAATGCGTCATGGCGTGCGCAACGCCATATTGTTCGAAAAGGATGCTGCGGACCATTCCAATCTCAATCGTCTCCACGGCGCCCGCCGCACTGACGCCGATGTGGGGGCGCCGAAAGCCGAGATCCATCAACGCACTGTCCGTGAAGCCGATCTAGGCATGAATCTCGTCACACTGAACGCTTTCGCAGGCGATCCGGAAAGTTGGGATGCATTGAAGGCCTGCGACGTGATCTTTTCTTGTACGGACGATCACGCCGGCCGTCTCTTTCTCAACCGGTTCAGTCGTTTCTACGGCATCCCCGTTATCGATGTGGGTCTCGCGATGCAGCGGCGCACTGACGGCGGTTTCGACCTTTTTGCGCGGGTCTCGACGCTTGTGGCGGGACATGCCTGCCTCGTCTGCGGAAACAATGTCAATCCCCGCCGCGCCCGAGAAGAAACCCTGATGCGACGCGATCCGGACGCCTACGAGGCGTTGAAAAAGGAAGCCTATGTGCTGGGCGAAGGCGAGCCTGCGCCTGCCGTCGCCGCTTTCACGACGGAAGCAGGCTGTCTAGCGATTGGCGAACTCCTTGCCGCGGTGACCGGGTTTCATGGCGACTCCGGCATGCGCCCCGTCCGTATCCGGCGGTTTCACGCCTGCGACGACCGGTTTCCAGCGATCGCAAAGAGTCCAGAGTGCCCGGCTTGCGAAGCGACCTCCACGCTGGGCCGCGGCGACTGCGATCCCTTTTTGGACATGGTGACGTGATATGAAGAGCTTGTTCATCAATATCGTCCGCCGCCTTGGGTTCCTGAAGGCGGATTTTATCGCCGAGACGAGGCCGCGCCTTCCCAGACAGGACGGATCCGTCTCGCCGGATTTCGTGCTCGCCAAGGACGGCGGGATCAAAAAATGGGCGTCCTTGCGCTGTCCTGGCGGCTGCGGACGACGGATCGATCTCTCACTCAACCCTCATCAGCGGCCTCGCTGGTCCGTCACCCTTGATTGGTGGCGACGCCCGACCGTCAGCCCATCGGTTCACCAGCGAAACGCCTGCGGGTGCCATTTCTGGATAAAAAGGGGCCAGGTGAACTGGTGCAAGAACGGACGGCCGCAAATGCACTTGAATGCCGCGAAGAAATAACTTGCGGGAATAAGGCTTTGGGTGGTGTTTTGAAGAAGTTATTGTCGCCTTTACAGCGGCGATTTCTGATCCGCTATTTCCTCAGATCGCGCATTGTCTGCGCCCTGAGAAGGAGAGTTTGGAGATTCCGATGGCCTTTCGCCTGATTCATGCGTCTGACCTACACCTCGGTAGGCGGTTTGCAAATATTCCGCAGCCGCCGGACGGAAATATCCGTGGTCGGCTCATGGAGGCGCGGCATGCGTCGATTTCCCGAATTGCAAAGGTTGCTCATGACAGAAATGCAAAGCATATCCTCCTCGCAGGGGATACGTTCGACACCGCAACGCCCTCAGATTCGGTGGTGCGGCAGGCCCTTACCGCCATGGGTGAGAATGCGGACATTCACTGGTGGCTCCTGCCCGGCAATCACGACAATCTGAAGGATGCAGAGCCTCTCTGGGAAACGATCACACGCGACGCGCCCGCGAATGTACACGCGCTGGCCGACGCGTCGGCCGTCGAACTGGCGCCTAAGATATTTCTTTTCCCCTGCCCGGTCGCTTTTCGTTCCTCTGGACGCGATCTGACAGCGAACTTAATGGATATACCGGCGACAAAGGGCGCCTTGCGGATCGGTCTCGCGCATGGTGGCGTCGTCGATTTACCGACAGCGGTGCTCACATTCCGCCCGACAGAGACCGTAGCGCCCGGCTCGATTATCTTGCGCTTGGCGACTGGCACGGACGTCTCCAAATCAGCGATCGCACACATTATAGCGGCAGCCCCGAACAGGATCGGTTCAAGCATGGACGGCGCGGTGTCTGCCTGAGCGTGACATTAGAAGGTCCTGGCGCGCCGCCTACGGTCGAAGAGGTCGAGACGGGCGCGTTTCTGTGGATCAACACCGAATTACCGCTTCTTCCGAACACGGATTGTGCACGAGCGCTGGAGGCGGTGTTACCAGATGAAGGCCGCCGCGACATTCTGATCCGCGTCCGAGCGACAGGCTGGGCCAGTCTGCAACAGCAAGCGGATTTGCGCCAGGCGGCTGCTCGTCTCGGGCCGGACTTTGCGCACTTCGACTTTGATACGAATATGCTCGGCACAACCTACGACGACGCCGACCTCGATGACATCGACAAGGCAGGCGCGCTCCGGCTTGCTGCAAATCGCCTAAAAGAAGGCACCGAGTCGGAAACGCTATCCGCAGAGGAACGCGCTGTGTCGGCTGGCGCTCTCGCCCGCTTGTATGCATATGTGAAGGAGGCGGCGGAATGAGAATTCGATCTATTTCTCTCAACAACGTCCGGCGCTTCACCAGTCCTGTCCGCCTGGAGGGATTGAGCAACGGGCTCAACGTCCTCTGTAAACCGAATGAGTTCGGCAAGTCCACTCTGTTCGATGCGCTACAGGCGGTCTTCTTCAAGGCCCACAGTTCGAGCGACAAGGACATCAAGGCACTCCGTCCGCATGCGGGCGGCGCGCCGGAAGTCACCGTCGAAATCGAAACTGACGATGGCCGCTTCACGATCGCCAAAAGATGGATGTCGAAACCTTCCGCCACCATCGAGAAGGACGGCAGGCTAATTGCGCAGGCCGATGAAGCCGAGTCCTGGATCTCGCAGCTGCTTGGCGGCGGGGATGGCGGACCCTCGGGCCTTCTCTGGGTTCGCCAGGGACTGACCGCCTTGACGGAGGGGTCAAAGAAGGAACAGAAAGCAGCGCTGGAAGCTAGGCGCGATCTTCTTTCCTCTGTGACCGGAGAAGTCGAAGCCATGACAGGCGGTCGCCGGATGGACATGGCGCTGGCGCGATGTCGCGAGGAACTCCTCAACTTCGCAACGCCGAAAGGACGACCGAAGGCAGGCGGACCGTGGAAAGCTGCCGAGGAACTCGTCGAAGCTCTTCTCGCCGAGCACAAGAATCTAGCCACCACTGCGACAAACCTTCGCCATGACCTGAAGGAGCGCAAACGCAAGCGCCGCGAGTTGACGGAATTGGAAGATCCGGAAGCTGCCGCCTCGCGCAAAGAGCGCCTGAAGGACGCGACCGCCGAACTCCAGGCCGCAGAGCGCCATGCAGAGGCGGTTGAATCTGAATCCCGGAAAGTCGACGCAGCGCGTCTCATCGTAACAAACCTTAAAACGCGCCTCACGACCCTGAGGGACTCCACAAAGGAGCGAACCGATGCCGAGGAAGCTGTCGCGAACGCCTCCAAGGAGGCTACGGCGGCAAGTCTCAATCTTGAGTCGGCTGAAGCGACACGTGCGAAGGCCCAACTGCAACTCAAAGAATCGCAGATCGCCTATAAGAACGCACTAGATGCGCTTCGTGCATCGCAACGCCGGCAAGCAGCGCTGGATGGCGCTGAGAGACGGAAAGAACTTATTGAGCGAATTAAGAATGCACAGACAGCGCGTAATAACATGGAATCCGCCGCTGCGGAGGCGAAGCGCGGACCCGATTCCAAATCGCTGCGTCAGCTGGAAGATCTGGCTTCAGACTTGACCACTGCACGCGCCATCCGTGACGGCGAGGCGGCGCAATTGATCATGGCTTATGACGAGGGCTCCGAAGGCAAGATCAAACGCAATGGCGAGGAATTGCCGGGGGACCGTCCGTTGGCGATCCCCAATGGCGCGGATCTCGCTATTGAAGGCATCGGTGTCCTGACAGTCAGCGCTGGTACGGGCGGTCAGGACGACGGGTCTGTAGATAAGGCCGAAAAAGCGCTTTTCGCTGCGCTCGAACGACATGGCTGCACCACGATTGAAGAAGCCCGTAACGCCGCAGAGGCCAGAGATGCGGCGGAACACCGTCGTATGGAAGCGAAAGCGTCACTCGATTCGCTTGCCCCTGACGGCATTGAGGACCTACGTGCCAAGCTTGCCGCGATCCCCGAACTGAAAGAGGTTGAGGAGGATGTCCCTCCGCTGGCGGATGCTGAGCAGCTCTTGGCGCAGGCCGATGACACGCGACTCAAAGCCGAAACCAGTCGGACCGCCGCAACAGACCACCTCTCAGACGCCCGTTCGACCTCTTCGCGCATAGATGCTGAATTGAAGGCCGCGCAAGAACGTCTCTCAAGAGCGACTGCTTCTTTGGGCCGACTCGGCGACACTGACGAAACAGCCCTCAACGATGAGCTGCGTCGCGCCACGACAGCGCTTGAAGCTGCCGAAGCGCTGCATTCGGAGAAGGTCCGGTCCTCCCCGGATCTTGCAGCCGCCGAAGCGAAGCTCAAACGAGCCCAATCGGTCGAGGAAACAGCCCGCGCTGAAATCGTCCGGCTCAAACCTGAACTAGCGACGCTCGACGAGCGTATCGCCCGAAGTGCCGGCGACGCCGTTGAAGAACGGCTTGCCGAGACCGATCAGAAGCTTGAAGTCGCGCAGGCCACGCTTGCTAGGATCGAACAGGAGGTTGCCGTCCTTCTGAGATTGGAAACAGTGCTTGAAGAAGCCCGCAGCGACGCGCGAGAACGCTATTTCGAACCAGTCGCCATCGAATTGAAGCCGCTCTTGCAACTTCTCTGGCCCGACGCGGAGCTCTCCTGGGGCGACAAGACGTTGTTGCCGACGGCCCTGATCCGTAATGGACAGGAAGAGCCGATTGAGATTCTCTCAGGCGGCACGAAGGAGCAGGTCGCCCTCCTAGTCCGTCTTGCTTTCGCCCGAATGCTCGCAAAGCATGGACATAATGCTCCCGTGATTCTCGATGACGCCCTGGTCTTCACTGACGATGACCGGATTGAACTAATGTTCGACGCGCTGCACCGGCAAGCCGACGACCTACAGATTCTCGTCTTATCCTGCAGGCAGCGCGCATTCCGAAACCTCGGCGGCAATTCCGTGCGCGTGACAACCCGAAGCCTATCGAGCAACACGGCGTGAAGGCACATTTTGCATCCCTGCTGAGGTGAATCGATGAAGTTAACCAGTTCAAGATCAAATTCGGCGGACCATCCTCATGCCATCGAGTTCGACTCGCTCACGCAGCATCCAACCAGAAGTTTTTAATTACCGGTTCGATACGCCAATCCCGCATCCAATTCGCCCGAGGAAAAAGCGGTAAGGCAGGATTTACGCGAACTCGGCAATCTTCCAAATCGCGAAGAACCGTGGCCTTTTACTTCATGATCGTTCGATTTTCAGCCTTAACGACATTTTCAATGAGGGCTTTACGTACATAGCTCCCGACCAGCACTTCGATTTCTTCGCCCTGTTCCGCGCCAAGCAGCGCCGTGGCAAGCGGCTCATGCGCGGATATTATTCCGTTATCAGGATCGTTCAACTTGTCGTTTATGATTACCTGCAGGGTGGATTGTGAGCCAGTAAGGTAACGAACCCGGACCTGATCGCCGATTTCAATGAAGGGAGATGGGTTGGAGGTCTGCAGCGCTTCAGCAGAGTCTTCTGCCTGCCGTTCTTTCGGGTCACCCGGCGTTTGCGCATCCAGTTCGATTTGCGATTTAGCCAGCCTTTCAGAAGGCGCGGCCGCCAAGTCGCTTTGGACATCTTCCAGGACGTGCTCAGGGGGTGCTGGTGGCGTAAAGCGTTCTCGCTGAGACGACAATTCGGCGAGCCTTGCTTCGATGGATTCACGCAACCGCTGCGCCTCGCGAATGGGATCGTTAAACCAGTCTGTCGACCAGATGCGATGGAATTTCCAGCCGCGGCGTTCCAGCACTTCCTGCCGCAAGCGATCGCGATCCCGCGCCGAACGGCAAGAATGATAGCTTGCCCCGTCACATTCTACGGCCAGGATATATCCGTATGGCCAATCCGGATGTTTCACGCCAATATCTATGTAATAGCCGGCTGCGCCGACTTGAGGCACTGGCTCGCAGCCCATCGACTTGAGCTGTTGAATCACATAATCCTCAAAATCGGAATCCGTGCTCGCATGTGATTGGTCGGTCGCTTCGAGAACGCCGCTCGCGGAATATTCCAGCCAGCGCTTGAGCATGTATGTGCCGGGATTGAAATTCTCGTCGGCGCGGATATCAGACGGCCTCATCGAAGAGAATGTCACGATTTGCAGCTTGGCGCGGGAAAAAAGAACATTGAGCCTGCGCCGCCCCGCTTTTCCATTGATCGGGCCGAAGCGCTGCATAACGGGTCCACCCGGCTGCTCCGGACCGTATACGGTGCCTATGAAGATGACATCCCGCTCGTCGCCTTGAACATTTTCAAGGTTCTTAATGAAAAACGACTCAAGCCCGTCATTGCGTACCGCCCAATCCTCTACGTATGCATTCGCAGCGCGATCCTTATCGAGGGCATAGTTCATTTCATCGATCAACAGGTCACGCTGTTTTTGATTGAGCGTAACAATCCCTAAAGATCTATCCGGAAAGGTTTGCATAAAGCGAATGGCCGCTTCGACGATGGCTTGTGCTTCATCGAGATTAACTCCTGATCTATAACGTCCTTCCACCGGTACGAGCGATACGCCCATATCGGCGCGCTGTTCGGATGCGGACGGGAAAATCACCAGATCGTTGTGATAGACCAGCTCATTTGAAAACCGAATAAGCCCGGAATGTTGCGAGCGGTAATGCCACCGTAGGCGCCGTGCCGGGCGAAAGCGGGAATTCGCGATTTCAAGAATCGATTCCTCGTCAACCAGAGCATCTTCGTCTTCATCTTCGCCGTCATTCAGCATCTTCTGAAAGAAGTTGGACGGCGGAAGCTGGTTAGTATCACCGACAATCATGGCTTGGGAGCAACGCGCAAGAGCGCCGATAGCATCTTCCGGCCGCATCTGCGACGCTTCATCTATGATGCAGAGGTCAAAGGAAACCTCGCCCGCAGGAAGATACTGCGCGACAGCCAACGGCGACATCATCCAACACGGCTTAAGCTCTTGAAGCGAACGCCGTGCGCGTTGCGTCAGGTCACGCACAGCAATGAATCTTTGTTTCTTGCTCGTTTCGTTCTCAAGCAAAGCCATTTCTGTCCAGCGTGATTTTGGCCCCGATCCAATGCCTGACGGAGGATTGGCGCTGCCCGCGACCATAGACCGGAGTTGTTGTTGGGCTAAACGTATTATTTGCGAATCGAGGCCGGCAAGTTTCGCTCGAAGCGCATCGAGCTGCGTACCAGGAAAACGGTCAAGCACAGCCCCGTGCGTCGACATGAGCTGGAGCGCCATAGCGCGAATAACAGAAGCTTCGATGATTTCGCCAAAGCCTCTTAGCGCCTGTTCTTGGCCCAATAGCGCTGTCGTCGCCCAGCCGAAGCCTAGCTCATCGACGCGGCGGCGAGCGCGGGCGTATTTCGCATGTGCCTGAAGGCCGGATTCATCACTGCACGCGGCATCAAGAAAAACAGCAACTTCACCGTGATCTCTGCCTTCCGTGATTTGCGATTGTGGAATATGCGAGCGATCACAAAGCGCTTCAAGGGCTTCACGGGCGAACGCATCGCGTTCTTGCACGCTTTGAAGCGCTTTCAAGCAGGGTATAATCGAACCCGCCTCAACTTGCGTCAGGATTTCATCGGCATAGGCATCATTTGATGTAGCGATTTGAGCGATCGTCAAATTCCGCGCTAGCTCTTCGATATCGGTTACGGCTCCGTGGAATTTGTCTTCAAGAGTGCCTGCAATCACTGTATCGCTATCAAGTTCATGTTTACGTTTAACATTCGCCTCAATTTGCTTGGCAAGTTCCAGCAGAGCGTCAATGCGCATTTTTGCAGGCGCTATGAAGCAATTGCACAGCTCTTTTAATTCCTGGTGCGCCGCTTCGAGCGCCTGGGTTTGCGATGCAAGTTCGGCACGTTTACGGGAAAGATCAGAGATTTTTCCGTCCCACTGCGTTTTTGGAAGCTCGGGAACGGCAAGGAGCGCATCTAAATCGCCTTCCTTTAAAAAGTTGCGCAGATTGCGGTTGCCATTGCCTTTCAGGCGTTGGTCTACTTTCTCGTAGTAATGGCCAAGCCTTTCAAACGCATCAAAATCCGTCTCTATACCTTTGAAATGCATGCCGAAGCAGGCTTTGGCTTGCTCATCTGCCAGAAACTTCGCTTCCGAAGCTTTCCAATCCGCCAGAGCCTGAAGCTGCCGAACGCCTTCGTCCTTCTTCACGCGGCCGGCGCGAGACAGAGTGCGCATTATGCGTTTTGCATTTCGGCAGGAGCTTGAGAGGAACGAGAAGACACTTGAATCACGTAAGGCGGCAGCGTGTCCGGCCAGCTCCGTCGAAGTCAAATCAGGTGGGATGATCAGACGTTCTTCGAGATTCGTCTTTTCATCACGCAACTTCCTTCCTGTTTGTGCCGCCTGCTTGACGATGAGAGCAGCTGCCGGATTAGCATTCGCCGAAGTACGCAAAGCGAGAGATTCTGGTGAAGAATTGGCGATGAGGTCATGCGCTACGCGGATCGCATCGATGTTCAGGCTCTCCGATCCCGCAATGTCTTCAGGTAAATCCGATAGAGATGATTCAACCTGTTCCAGCGACGCAAGTTCGTGTCGGTCTGACTCAATACGGCGAAGCAGCGCTTCCAGGTCGAGCGAACTTATGTCGTTCTGCGTGCAAAGCGCATATATTCTGCGCACGCGTTCCGCGAGCATATCATCAGACGGCGCGGTGAGGAATTTCTTCAGTTTCCCGAAGATTGTCTGATAGCGAGCGCAAGCCTCGTGGAATCTTACAATTTCATCAAGTACGCCACTTTTCGCCATGCGCACAATAAATGCCGCATCACAATCTCCAATCTTTGATTTAATCTCCTTAAGCGCGCCTTCGATAGCAGCGACACCGCTTTGCTGCAGCTTAGGATCAATATTAAAGTCCTGAAGCGCTTCCCGTTCACGCGCCGCCGCCTCACAAGCATCCTTGGCGCCCTTGGCGAGCGCCAGGATTTGCTCCAGCGTGAATCGGTCTGCGCTATCAATATCGAGGCCGCGCCAATATTCTGCTGCTTGGGATGCCTCGTTGCTCGCCGCATCCAACCGATCCCCAGCATGACGAAGCGTTTCAAGACGAATTTTGTCAAAGGATTCCGGATCGCTGATAGGCGGATTTAGAAATACGTCAGGCCGGTCTCTTAACATATCATTGGACCACATGGCTCTGCCGAGCACGTCGTAGACTTTGAGGCCAGTAGCGCCGTAAGGCGATGAAATAACATCAATATATGTCGTCAGCTCAGACCGGACCTTTTTGAATTGTGCAAGCTTTGATTCGTAGTCTGGCGCCGCACGCGGCGCGCCCATTTCCATTCGTTCCTTGACGGAAGATATCACCTGTTCGCGCGTCGAGCGTTCTGCCTGCAACGGCAGAACAAACTCGCCAAGGCCGACCGATTCCAGGCGGGATTTTACAACTTCCAGCGCGGCCATTTTCTCTGCAACAAACAATATTTTTTTGCCGCCTGCTATAGCGCTCGCAATCGTATTGACGATCGTCTGAGATTTGCCAGTGCCGGGCGGGCCCTCGACGGCAAGATTGCGGCCATCGGCTATGTCCGCGATGACGCTGAGCTGCGAAGAATCGGCGTCCATAACCAGGCAGGAAATCTTCGCCTCGACTTCAGGGGCGTCAACATCATACTCATCCGCGAAAGGCGAATCTTCTGAAGAATCCGCGCCACCGAGAAGCTGCTTCACCAATTCCTGATTGTGAAATGAGGTCTTCGACGTATCGAGGTCGTGATACATAGCCATGCGCGCCGAGGGAAAAACGCCAAAGGTGGCCTGCCTGCGCACTTTCCATTTCAAATTGCGTGGCTTTAGCGCTGCGACTTCCGCCAGATAGTCTTCAATGGACCCTTCTGAGAATTTTGGCAGATCGATCCCGAAATCATTGCGGAGCATTTCGGCAAGCACAAGATTCGATTCTCCGGCGTCTCCCAGCCCCTTTACCCAGAACTCGGGTCCTTCCGGCGTTTTATTCTTTGTAATGCCGACCGGCATGAGGACGAGCGGCGCAAAGGCGCTGCTGCGCGATCTGTCATCCTGCCATTCCAGAAAGCCGAATGCCGCATGCAAAACATTGATTCCGGTTTCTTGCAACCACGTCCGGCACTTTGTCGTAATGCCGGTCATTTTCCTCTCAAGATCATCCGCCAGCAAGAGCGTTTGTATGTCTTCGTCCCGGTGCCGTCCGTCTTGATGTTCCTCGCTCGGATCGGGCAAGTCATAGGACGGAGAAATCCCGTGCAGCTTAGCGTGCTGTGCGAGTGAAATGTCGGCGCCTGTTTGACGCGGTGGCAAATCTAAGCGTTCGCGCACACGGTCTTTTAGCTCCCGCTCAAGACGCCGCATTTCGTCCTGAGCTTCGTCACCGCCATTTTGAATTGTCTTGGTCGCTTCCAGGTATATTTCGTCAGTGCGGCGAGCTCCCGCCAGCGCTACACGAAAATCCGGCCGCAGCTCATCTTTGGGATCAAGTTCGAGAGAAGGAAGCGGAACAAACCGCATGCTTTGCTGATTGCTGAGTTCGAATGCGAGCACATCGGGCAACTCATCAACAACGCGAACGTAGGAATTGGACCGCGGCGTAAGTTTTGTGGAAATCAGCGGATTTCTGCGGGTGAGATCAAGCAGCCGCGGGCGCAGCGCTTCGATGCGTGTCCGGACCCACGCCTCAAGTTCATGTTCGTCTGTTGCGGCAGCATCGGCGGTCACGGATTTCCTCCCCTGTCGAGCACACGAAACTGGCAGCACTGGCCGGAGCTACTGGGCGCGAATTAAACGCTGTGGAAACGCTACAAATGCGGTTACGCTAATCGCAGTTTGAGTTAAAATCGCTTAAAATCAATAATTTGTTAATTGTTCAGCGTGCGCTTAATTTTTTAGAGGAATGACTACAGATATTCAACAATCATTCTGTGAAGAAGAATAGTCACAAACACGCTCATAGTGGTAGGAGTCTGACGGATAGCACCGTCGATCAGGCGATGGAATCCAGCGTTCTGCCGATTTGCACGGACTCATCCGTTCGATTTCTACCGCCAGCTAATTCAGTCTGAAGCTAAGAATAAGACGCCGACTGGCCAACGTGAGCTTAAGGATTCCGGGCATGTCCCAAGCGGACGACACCCCAGAACAGCCATGGACCAGCGGCCGTGTGCTCGGTCAGAAGTTATTGTCCTGCTTTATCGACGAACGCTGCTATTCTCGGTAAGCCGGAGTCAGAGCGCACTCGCTCTATTGCCCAGAGCGGACCCGCAGCTAAGTCCGCATCGAGCGTTCAACGACGCAGTCAAACAGCCCCTCCTCATAAGGATGAGCGATCTTCAAAAGCTGGTCGCGCCGGAAGGTGATGGAACCGCCGCCGTAATCAGGCCGCGGCTTGGCGTGCCCAATGAGCTGGCAACGCAGTTCGTAGTCGGTCCCTGCTTCGAGCATACGTTTTTCGAAAGCATGGCGGAAAGAATATATCCGATGTACAGGAGTAGGCATACGGTAAGCGTGTCCACTAGGCGCGGCGTTATGTACGCTTCGATTTTCTATAGCGTTCCAGCAACATTTCGCTGACGGACTAAAACTCGCTCATTCGCATCAAGCGATTATTCAATTTCGGCAGTTTCACGTCCAGGAAGGTTTCCGGATCCTCCAACACAAGGCCGCGGAGCTTGGACGCGCTGTTTTTTCCTTCGACCCGGTAAAGGAAGATGTTCTGTCCGTTCGCGGTTCGAATGTGGCGCCCGGCGCGGATCATTTTCTTTTGAACCGTGGTCCAGGGGCCGTCCTCTCCCGCATAAGCCTTGAATATGAGCGGGCTCACGAGGAATAGCCCTTCCGCGACCACATGCAGCTGCGCCTTCGAATTATTGACCGTCAGGTCTCCCTCCCGAATGCCGCGGGCGAGCCAGTCGAAAAACGCTTCCGGCTCTCCGTCGAGACGAATGTCGCCCTTGCGAATGCGGCCGCCATGATCGACGGAGCGTGCAATCTCACGCCCGTCGTCAATATCCGGATGGTGACTCTCCTCCTTTGTATGAGCGCCCGAGTTGTCTTCGCCCGCCTGCGGGGGCGCATCCTGGCGCGTAGACTTTGGCTCAACGGCTTCATCTGACGGCTGCGCGGGGTCGGGGTCGTCCGGGGACAATTGCGCGTTCGCTGGCTGCGCAGCGGCCGACTCGGAAGATCGCGGTTCCGTCGCTGCGGCCTCGACACTCTTCGGCTCGACCTCGCCCTCATACGGTTCGGGCCCCCGCGCCGGCGCAGGCCATAGGGCGCGGACCGGAAATTTCAGAAACGATAGCTCCTGATCGAAATTCCCATCCGGAGAGCGAACCCGCGCCCGCCAGATCGCGCGCCCGTCCGAATTCGGAATAATCACGCCTTGACCTTGCATGTCGTCCATGAACGTGTCGTTGCGCGGCGCGATGTTAGCGGCGCCCGTTTCGCGCAGCTTGGCGCGGATCCGGTCCATCCCGCGTTTCGAAACCAGCCACAAAGAATCATCGCTGATGAACCCGCCGGCCCCGGGACGGTTAATGGGAATCTCGCCAGTGTCGATTAGATCCCGGATGGTTTCGCGAACGACAACGGCGAGACTCTTACGGCGAGCGCCTGGCATCTGGACAGCATCGCCGCCAAGCGCGGACGCGGCGGACTGCTGGTCGGCGAGACCGATAATTTCGGAAAGCGCGCGCCCGGCAGTTGCATGATGCGACAGCGCACCGATCAAGACCGGCATCACTTGCGCGTCTTGGCCCACCCAGGCGATCGCCTCTTGCGGCAACAGTTGCGCTGCCAGAAAGGCCGCGACCGTCTCGTGGTCCTGATAAACTCGCGAGGTCCGAAACCGCATGAAATAATAACCCCCCGGCGTCATCGGCCCCGCCCAGGGATTCCATATTCCGATCTTGGACCCGTCTGCCGCGTACAGCTCGATCTCCTGATCCGTCGCCGGCTTGCCGGCGTCGTGCAGAAGGGCTGAAACAAACGCTGCATAGGTCCACCGATCCGCAGCCCGCGTCGCGACTTCGGGCGGCGCGCCCACGGGGAGCATGTATTGACGGCGTATCAACAGCGCGCGCCTTGCGACATCGAGTGAATGGTCGAGAAGGCCGCCCTGATGCGCATGATGATGCGCTTCCGACGCGGGGAGCTCTTGGGCGAACGCCGCCCAGCGCATAAGCGTGGCGCGATAGACGGTCTCAAAATGCCGATCCGTCGCGGAGACGAGCGCCTTGATCTGACGGATCGCAGCGGCGCGTTTCGGCGCGCTGAGAAGCACGTCGGGCGAACGGACCGGCAGCGCATACTCAACCGGCGCGGGACCGTGCGCGCCAGGCGAAGACGACGCCCTTTCAAATAGCCGAAACCAACCTGGTCCCAGTCGCAGAGCTTTAGCGCGAGCCAGCATCGGCGCAGTCTACCCGCGTCGCCGGCGCATGCAGAGCGCAAATTCTACCGAGCCTTTAAAGACATGCGCTGGCGGCGCTGTGTGGATTGGGTTCGCTAATGATAGCGGAAACACCAGCACCACGCGCGTGCTCAGCTCATCGCGCACTTTGCCGACGCGATCCGTTGCTGGGTGCTTCGGGGCGCACGACGCCTTCGTCTCAGGGCAAGGCGTTTCAAGCGACGCTCGCTTCGGCGTGCGTCATGAGTCGCCGAAACAAAACCGCAAACCGATGAAATTTTGAGCGGAGTAGGTGAAACAAGCTCGGCAACCGATGAAAATTTATGTCGGGTCGATGAAAACCAGCATTGGTTAACAAAGCGAATCCGCTATGCAATCATCTCAATCATTTATCCGTGTACGTTGTCGATCAGCGCTAAATCATGTTTGGTTTGAACAGACATAGAAATTGCCCAATTATTTGCATTGAAATCGCGTTTTCAACCTCGCGCGCGGTCGCAACCAGGAATGAACTCCGATGAACGCCGCGCTCGACTCTCCGTCGAACCGAGAAGCCGGCGATTATCGCAGGTTGGATATCGATCAGATCGAGCCCTATGACCGAAACCCCCGTCAGTTACCGAATCCAAAGACTCATGATCTCGAAGCATCGTTGCGAGCGTCCGGCGGCCTCGAGCGTGTTCTGGCGGTGACGCGCCGGCCCGGCGCCGGCGCTTACATGGTCCTCGAAGGCGGCAACACGACGCTTATCCTTTTGAAGAAGCTGCTTTCTGAAACGAACGATGAGCGCTTCCGCCATGTGACGGCCGACATTCGGCCCTGGCCCGGCGATCTCGACGTCATGGCGCGCCATTATCGCGAGAACAACACCCGCGGCGATCTCTCATTCGGCGAGCGCAGTCTCGAAATGCTCGCGCTCTACCGGCAATACTGCGAAGAAGCCGCGCCGACCGATAGCAGGCCGACCGTCGCAAAATTCTGCAGTTACCTCGCTAAGCGTTTCGGCATCCCCTGCGCGCCGTCCAATTTCTCGCTTTACAAGTTCACGGCGGAGCCGCTCGCCGAGGCGATGCCGTTTCTGGTGCGCCGAACCCGTTTCACCAAGGCCCAGGCGGTCGCGATCCGGGGACGCTACAACAAAATCAAGGCGGTATGGTGCGACAAGGACGCAGGGACGAAGGACGAATTCGACGAAGCGTTCTTCGGACTGCTCGCGCGCCAGGATAAAGCGCTTGAAAAGACCTTCGCGCGGGAAATTGCGGACGATCCCTCAAGCCTGCCGGATATCGCCTACAACGACGACGAGTTGATTTCCGGACTACAGAACGAGTTCGCGCGCTCGGAAGCGATCGACTGCAGCTATGCTCAAGCCGGCGTCTGGATCAGCGCCGCCCTGCACGGCGGCCCCAAAATCATTCCGCGGGATGCGCTTGAGGCGGACGGCGACGAACTTCCCCAGGCCGACATCAGCACTTCGCCGCAGACGCGGGCGACGCTACCCGACGTTCACACGTTTTCCAAGGATCAAACGTCTGAAACGAAAGATCCGCCGGGGAACGGCCATGACGCCATCGAGATTGCCCTGGCGCATTCCGTGCGGTCGGATTCGTTAGCGCCCCACCCCCTGAGTCCGCCGAAAGAGGGCGACGATCTGCCTGCTCTGCGCCGCAATGCCTACGGCTACGCCTCGCGGATCGCCATACGCAACGGGCTTCAGGATCTCGTGGTCGCCCTGCCGGACTCAGGGTTCGGCTACCTTCTCATCGAAGTCCATGACGATCTTATGCAGGCTGCCCGGACCGTCTCACCGAGCATTGTCGCCTGGTGGGCGCTCGCAGCGGGATGCGCATTGTCGATGACGCCCGAAGCCGTGCGGGATCGTGTGATGCCGGAGGACTCCTTCCTTCGCACCACGCTCGACCAGGGAAATATCGAGTTACTGGCCCAGGGATACCCTTTCCAGTCTTTCGACCAGTCAGGGCGGTTTTGGGACGCGCTGAAAGCAAAGGACTGGTCCGACTTCCTCGCGATTCAAAAGCTCTTCAAGGCAATGACCGTCGCCGTCCGCGGCCTTCACAATCTATGGAGCCTTTAACCCGTCAGCACCAGGAGCAACCGATGACCGCTATCCCTTCCGCCAGAGCCAAGGACAGCCATCTCGTCCAGGCCGCGATTCTCTACATCGTGAAAGCGTGCGCCGATCGCGACACGCAGGCCATCCGGCAGATCGGGATAACGGAAGATCAGATCGCAAGACTTACGAAATTGACGGCTCAGGACCTCCTCGCCAATGCCGATCTCGCCGGCGCGCCGGTCGCCGTGCAAATAGACGCCCCCGCCTTCGACGCCTGGCTGTCGGCCGTTGAAAACGCCAGGAAGACGGAGGAGCTCGTTATGCGCTGCGTTTCAGCGGAAGCCCCGTACAATATGATGGCGTATTTCTTTCACATCAGCACGCGCCAATATAAAAAGCTCTGCGATTTCGCCGGCAAGAAATGCCAGATGGGCCGCACCCCGCGCGCCAGGCCGGATGAGAACGTGGCGATCTATAATCACATTGCCGAGCACGAGGGCGACATCACGGCCGAGACCATTCTCGACATCGCCGAGCGCTGCCGCGCCGACGTCCGGGTGGTCTGGAAGGAGATGGAGCCGGTGCTGGCCTATGGCATCGACGCCTATCACGTCGCCTGACCGGCCCGAAATCGTTCGCATCCCGTCGCCGATCCCGCTCGCGCGGATGCGCGCCCGGCAGCCATAGTCTGCTCTTGACTATGTACATGGAGGCGATGTGTGACCGGCCCTAAACCAGAGAGCGCGGCGAACGCCAACAAGCCGGCCGGCGATGAACCCGGCGCCCTCGCCGGCGTCACCAGGATCACGCTGCATACGCGCCAGGCCCAGCGACTGTTCAAGGGCCGGCGCAAAGGCGAGTTCTACAAGAACGGCGAACCCAAGCCGCCGATCCCCGGCGTTTACGGTTTCGGCAACCTCGCCAAACAGCTGCAGACCGGCTCCATGGCGGGCGATCCTTATGCGGATTGGCATTTTGTGCGGATCGATACGGAGTTTGCGGAAATCGAAACGGACTATGACGCGCTCGAACGCAAGCTCGATGATCTCCTCGGCAACGCTACGGGCTTCGACGTCGCGCTGCATCTTTCGAAAAAGCCGGCGACCGAAGAAGTTTCGTTCTTTTCTCCCTACAGCTTCAAAGCCTGCCATATCGTGCTGCAGGCCGATCGCTTGATGACCAAGCTTCTTGGCGCCAACCACTATGCGCTCGTCAAACGCAGTTATACGGAGAAGACCCAGAACGAGATTTTCGCGCGCGTCCGGCGCCTGTTCGCGATCCCCGCAAAATACCGTTTCACGGGAACCACGCGCGCCGACTTCCTGCCGCAGCCGAATGCGCGGGCCCAGCGCGCCATCGAGGCGCATGGCGCGGTGCCCGAAGCGATCCTGTTGCGGTCCGTCGAACCGGCCTATGGCAACTGGCGCAGCGCCGACGGCGCATCTGAAAAGACAGAGGATGATCAGGGCGACGCCCAGGAAGACGCCGCCGACGCGAATGACCCTTCATCGGACGACGGCGCCGCCAGCATCGCCGCTGCGGAATAAGCCCCCAAAAGTTATCCCGGGATAAGTTTTTGCCGTCCCCACGGCGCAGCCTCCCCGGGCAAGTTATCCCGGGATAAGTTCTCGCCGACCAACAGCGCAGTCCGCCTGAAAAGTTATCCCGGGATAACTTCTCGAAGATGTGGCGCAATCGTCCGGCGGCCGAGACGGCGTCCGCGCCGCAGCCTGAACCGGCCGTGTGATGGCGCATTCTTCCTTTAAGGGTAAGGGGGCGGAGAAGGGGCCAAAGGATCGGCTTGGGTTCAGGCTCAGGATTTGTCCCAGCCGGATCATCTCCTCGGACTTTGGCAATCCCATTCCTCGATTACAGGCGCAACGTCGCGCCGGACATGTTATCCCGGGATAAGTTTTCGCCGGCGCCATGGCGCAGCCTCCGCGACCAAAAAGTTATCCCGGGATAACTTTTGCAAAAGCGGCCTCGGGCCTCGTTCGCCGCGCCGCGCTTGCGCAAAGGATAGCGAGGGAAAGGATCCGGAAGATGGCGCAGTTCCTGATTCAGTGTTTGTGTTTCGACATGGCTGCCGGCGATCCATCCGATCACTTCGACAAAATAGTCCGTCCCCCCACCTGCGCCGGCGTTGTCGCAACCTATTTGCTGGCTGGCGCTCGACGCCTCGCGCCAACGTCTTTGGCTTGCCGAACTCGGCGCCAGCGCGTCGGCGATGTCGCTGGCGCTGCACAGTCGTCTCTCCTAGCCTCACTGTCTGTGACCCAATCGTTTCAGTCAGGAGGATGACATGTCCGTGAAATTCGCCGCCGTCGGCAGGGTCGGCACCAACCCTGAGCAACTCACCATCGGAACCGGCGAGGACGCCAGCCCCCTTGTCCGTTTCCGCGTTTATTTCGATGGCTCCGTCAAATCCGAAGACGGATATGAAGACAAATACGGGTTCTGGCGCGATATCGAAATCTGGCGCGAAGGCCTCGGCAAACGCGTCGCCCAGCACATTCGCAAAGGCATGCTGATCGCCGTTCAAGGGACGGAAATCTGCAAAAAGCGCGAAAAAGACGGCGAAGAATATGAAAACTACGCCATTCGCGCCGATGCCGTCAGCCTGGAGCTCGTGGGCGTTAAATCCATCGAGATGGCGCCGAAAGCCTCGGACGCCGAGGACGACAGTGCGCGCGACGCCGCCTGATCCGGGGACAAGCCGCCGTTTTTTGGAGCCTTCATGGATTCCAGAACCGGCCCAACCTCATCGGCGCGATCGTTCGAACATCGCGCCGCTCCGCTTCAGGAGACGGGATATGTTCGGATTATTGCGGCGGGCGTTCACTGTCACGCCCGAAAGACGCGCCGAACGCCGCGAGGAGCGACACGCCGCGCTGCAGGAGCATCGCGAAGCCCAGGCGGCCGAGCGCCGGGAAGCCGAGTTCTGCGCATACTGCCGCGGCTCGCGCACGTGTCATTTCTGCGGAGGCGTACGGAACAATTCACCGCATGAACTTGGAGCCGATTGCCGCCATTGTCGTGACGGCCGCTGCGCTTATTGCAGTTAAATACAGCACAGAGATTATCATTCATTGTCTTGCATGAGTCGCCGCCATAGAAAAACAAATCTCCTTTAAATGAAGCTTGACGATGCGCGTGATGTCGTCGATATTTATCTTCGTGTTTGGAGCCTCGCGGCCCGGCGCCATCGACGCAGTCGATGTTTTAAAGACCTGGTGCGAACGGTGAAACAGGTCCGCGGCTCTTCAGCCGTCCGTTCATTTTGACCCAGCGGGTGCGTCGCGCCCGCAAGGGACACGCACCCCCTCTTTTCCAACCATAGAAAAGGACACGTGTCCCATGACTTTGACGAAGTTCAAATCGAACAATCAGGCATCCGCAAACTCCCCATCATCCGATAACGACGAGCGGGGATATTTCGACCTGTATATCCGAGGCATCGGATATCTGAATCGCCTGCGCACGGTTGAACCCAAGCGCGCGCGCAAGGGCGACGCCTACCTCGCGGTGCAGATCGCCGCCATGGAAGGCGACAAGAACAATCCGGACTATCGGTATTTCGACGCCATCGTGGTCGGCGAGACGGCGAAACAGCTGGCTAAAGAGCTGGAGGCCGGAATCAACGACAAGGACGTGAAAGTTCTTGTCGGCTTTACCTGCGGCGGCGTGCGGCCCGAAATCTATCAGCCGAAAAAGGGCGCCGCCGCCGGCGAAAACCGCGTTTCCCTGAAAACGCGGTTGCTCAGGCTCTCCTGGGTGAAAGTCAAAGAGTCCGATAGCGGCGATTATGAAACCGTCTATCAGGCGGAGACGACTGCGGAAGAAGAGACAAGCGCGGACGAAAATCGCGACGCGGCCTAAATTCTCTCTTCCTGTTTGAACCCTATCGCGCCCTGGACTTTTCAAAGTTCAGGGCGCTTTTCATTGGAGAGCATCTTATGACGACACGCAACACAGTGCTCGTAGAGGGCACGCTTTTTGTGAAGTCCATCCATGGGCAGTTCGGCCGGTTCAACGTGGGCAAGCTCGTCTGCCCGTTCGGCGAATTCTGCATCAAGGACAAAATCATCGATCAGTATGAGGAAGGCGCCTATGAGGGCGCCTTCGAGCTTGGCAACGTCTTCCAGGCCGAACGGCGCGTCGCCGGCGGCGGTTACATCATTGAACTGCGCGCCCGTCTCGACGCAATGACGCTGTTCGATGAGGCTTCGCTCCCGGATGACGCGCCTGTGGGCGTCTCAGAGACAGACCCCATCGAAGAAGACGAAGACGTTTCCGGCGCAGAAGCCATCGGCGACGACAAGCCGAAAAGCCTTCTGAAGCGGAAAGTCGCCAGCCAGCCGGCGGAGAAGCCCGCTGCGGGCGAAACGGATGCGCGAGACGCATCGGGTTTGAGCCGCGCCGACCTCTTCGGACCGTTATGGCCGCTTGGCGAGACCGTCAAGCTGGACGCGACCGTTGATCGCGCCGTATTCCGGCGCCAGCGGGACGTCCTCAAGCAACTCGGCTATCGATTCCAGTCGAAAGATCAAATCTGGCGATTGATTGCCGAATGATCGCGACGCAGCAAGGTTCGCGGGGGCGACCCCGCGGCCTTCGACAAGAACCCGGGAACGCCATTGCCGGATCCTTTTCGAAGGCGGGACGACATGGACCCGGCCTTCTCAACCGCAAAGGCTTGCCCGCCGGCCTTATCGGCGCGGCCCCTTAGTTGGATTCACCCCAGCACCCGTGTACTCGGTCTTCGATCCCCTGAGATATGACCGTGAGGATGGATGTCGCGAGACTCGCGAGGGATTTGCGACGCGTTCTCCTGGGGCGCACTCCACCGGCCTGCTCCGCCTGCTGACGTTTGAGGCGGCGCGGATTCTTTCAAGCGCTCGGGGTTTTCCCGCTTCAACCCAACCGGCTCGCCGTCCGGGCGAGCCTTCTCCAGCGGCGTCGCTCACTTTCATTTAACGCCGCTGCAGAAGGCGTCGCGAGGGGGCTCTTCGCCCGCGCGCCTTGTTTCCGCGCATAACCCCAAGAAGGAGCTGTGACCCATGACTATCATCTATATATGGCCCGACCGTCGAACAGTGACGGAAGCCGCCTTGCCCGATGCGCCGAATATGCGGCGCAATTTCCTGCGCGTTCTTCTCCACGCGCGGCGAGTCATGCCGTTCTGCAAATTGGAGAACGGCGACGTCGTCGTCATTGACGAGAAGGCGCACGCAATCGCCGAGCACTATGTCCTGCTGCCTGGCGTCTCTTTGCCGGTTCCCGGCCGTATGGCCGTCATCGGACAGAATGAACGCGGCCTGCCGCTATCCTGCGTCACGCCCTTGGACGCGATCGCAGGCCGCGTCTCCTATCTCGATCGCGCCGCCTATTATATGGCGCTGATGCGCGGCGATTATCGCACGGTCGCACCGCCGCTCTCTGTACGGAGGGTCTGTGAGGTCATCCCGTTTCCTGCGCGCGATCGCTCTACGGCTGAGCCGGCGAAAAGCGACAGGACCAAAAGATTGGCGGCGAAGTAGCTTCGCTTGTCATCGCCGGCGCCGCCGGCGGCCAAAGGACCTGGCTCGAACGGGGCGGGAGGTCCGCAAGGCGCGAAGCCTTGTCCGTTCATGTCCAACCCGGATGGGATTTCGCGAAAACCCCCGGACGGGACAGTCGCATCTCCCATTCGCCAACCAAGGAGATGCAGCAATGTTCGACGAACTCGATCCGTCGGTAGAGACGGAGGCCGCCTATCCGTTGGCGGCGTTTCTTGACGATTTCGGCGACAGCCTCCTCGAGGCCGTCTCAGACCAGCACCCGCCGATTTATGAAGCCCCCTGCCCCAGGCGCGCGAACGTTTTGGAAAACCTTGCGCGTTCACCCTACCCGGAGCAGGCCGATTGCGTTCAGGCGCTGCTCGCGCTTTTGCAGGATCAGGGCGAAAAGGCCGCAATCCTCAACGCCGACATGGGAACCGGAAAGACGATCATGGGGATATCCGCCGCGGCGGCGCTCCATGAAGAGGGCGTTAGGCGCACGCTTGTCCTGAGCCCGCCGCACCTCGTCTACAAATGGCGCCGCGAAATCCTGATGACCGTCCCGAACGCTGAAGTGTGGGTGCTCAACGGCCCCGACACGCTGGTGAAGCTTTTCAAATTGCAGGAAACGATCCGTTCCGGCGTAAGGCCTGCGGTTCCGGCCTTCTACATTCTCGGCCGCGTCCGCATGCGGATGGGCTTTCATTGGCGCCACGCCGTCGCGCCCGTCCGCCGGCATTTGAAAGTCGCGATTCCGCAAGAAAACGCGAAACCCAAAACCAAATGGGTCACGCAAACCTACGCCGGCTGCTCGGGGTGCGGCACGATCGTCCGGGAGCAAATGCCCGACGGCGAACGCGTTCCTGTGAAGTTCGACGACTATAACGCGGCTTCGCGACGGTTTTGCGTGCATTGCGGCGACCCCTTGTGGACGCTGCAGCACCGCGACAAAGAGGCCGCCGATCCGCGCGCCAGCGTGGTCGCGGCGTTGAAGAAGCTGCCGACAATCGGCGAGAAGACTGCCGATAAGCTCGTGAGCATATTCGGGCACGAACAGCTCGCGGCGCTCCTCGCCGACAATGTCTATGAGTTCATCAACCTGATGGACGACGACGGCGAGCTTGTGTTCTCGGACCGCCAGGCGGCGCGTCTTGAACGCGCCTTCGGGCGGATGGAGTTCTCCTTCGGCCAGGGCTCTTATCAACCGAGCGAGTTCATCAAGCGCTTCCTGCCCAAAGGCACCTTCGGGCTGTGTCTCGTGGACGAAGGCCACGAATACAAGGCCGAAGGCTCGGCCCAGGCCGAGGCCATGACGGTGCTCGCGCTCATATCGACCAAGGTCATTCTGCTCACCGGCACGCTTATGGGCGGTTATGCGGACGACCTTTTCTACCTTCTGTTCCGGCTGCTCCCGCAACGGATGATCGAGGACGGCTTCACGTACAACGCCCGCAACACGCTCGGAACGGCGGCGACGCAGTTCATGCGCGAGCATGGCATCCTGAAAGAGGTCATCCGCGAACATGAGAGCGCGTCGTTCAAGACCTCGCGGGCCAAAAGCCGCTCTTCTACCGTCAAGCGGGCGCCCGGATTCGGCCCCAAGGGCGTCACCCGTTTCGTTCTGCCCTTTACGGTCTTCCTGAAGCTCACCGATATCGGCGGCGACATTTTGCCGCCCTATCGCGAGCACTATGTCGAAGTGCCGATGGCGGCGCACCAGGAGGCGTCCTACCGACGTCTCGCCGACAGCCTGACGACGGAGCTTCGCGCCGCGCTCGCACGCGGCGACAACACGCTCTTAGGGCTTGTCCTGAGCGTCCTGTTGCGGCGCCCCGATACGGGGTTTCGGGCGGAGGAGGTCATCCATCCCCGCTCGCGCATGCGGATCGACTTCGCGGCGCCGGATTTTTCCGCGGACGAACTCTCGCCCAAGGAAGAAAAGCTGGTGCAGCTCTGCAAACAGGAAAAGGCGAAAGGCCGGCGGTCTCTTGTCTACACAATCTACACCGGCAAGCACGATCTCGGACCCCGGCTGAAACGCATCCTGCAGGACGCTGGGCTGAAAGTCGCGGTGCTGCGGTCGTCCGTGCCGACCGAGGAGCGTGAAGACTGGATCGCCGACCAGGTAGAGCGCGGGATCGACGTCCTCATCGCCAATCCCGAGCTCGTCAAGACAGGGCTTGATTTGCTGGAATTCCCGACACTCGTCTTTATGCAGACGGGATATTCTGTCTTCACGCTCATGCAAGCCTCGCGCCGGTCCTGGCGGATCGGCCAGAAAGAGCCGGTGGATGTTTATTTCCTCGGCTATGCGAATACGGCGCAGACGGAATGCCTCAGCCTCATGGCCGAGAAAATCTCCGTCGCGCAGTCGACGAGCGGCTCGATGCCGGAGACGGGCCTTGACGTCCTGAACCAGTCGACCGATTCCGTTGAAATCGCGCTCGCCAAGAAACTGGCGGCGTAGCAAAAGCCCCCTGGCCTTTGGTCAGGGGGCTTTTGTATTTCATCGATCTCAAACGTAATGCTGACCGCAGTTTGAATGGAGGGCGCAATAAGCGTTTCGGCGCACTATAAGTCGATCCTGTCCTCAATTCCCTTGACGGCGCGGAATTCGCGAACGAACGGTTCCGGATCGATCGCCGTCAGGACGCCTTTGGTATAGGCGCGCGCCGGCATTTTCTTTGCGTTTCGCCATTTATCAAATCCGCGCAGCGCCCGTGAGAAAAGTTCGGCCTGGTAAGCGGCGCCGCGGCCGGGCTCTTTAAGTTCGGTGATCAGGGCCAAGTGGAGCACGCTTTCCGCCGGGTCCATCATGCCGTCGACCTTGTTTCCACGTTTGGCCGCAATGCGCTCGATAAATTCTTTCGCGTCAGGATCGACTGCGAGCGCAATGATCGCCATGGCGAGTATACCCGAATAGAATGTCCGAGACGAACAGCCGAGCTTGTCCAGAAAAACGAGTTCTCCTTTGATGAGGCCGACCGCTTCGCGAAGATTGATCGGCGCGGCCGTAGGATGATTATCGTCTTCGAAGACCGAGCCGCGAAAGGCGAGATAGATAGCACTGCCGATTGCGCCGCGCGCAAGACGATGGCTCGTCATTTTCATGTCGAACGCATCATAAGCGCCTTTAACGGCGTCGGCGCTTCTTTCAACCCGTTGTGACGCCTGATAGGCTGCGGCGATCGTTTCGGCTTGCGCCAGACTCATCAATTGATGGACGGTGACATAAAGCTCGTCGGGCGCCTTCGACAACCCTTCCCGCCAGGCGCGGGCGCGTTTTGCGCCATCCAGAATATATGCCTCGCCGCCAACAATCCCTACAGCTGCAAACGCCGTTTGCCGGCGGAGTTTTCCGCGCCGGGTCGCCATATCGGACCAAAACGCGCGATCCGCCTTCTTTAACTTCCCCTGCGCCGCGTTCAGGAATGAACAGGCAAGGAACACTTTCGGCGACACAGTGACAATGTCGCCGTCATCTGCATGGATGAGCGGCGCGAGATCGCTCGCGTCGACACGGGGATGTGTTGCTATTGCGACCGTTCTGGCGTGACCGCGCGTCATATGCCTCATTCGAATCGCCGGTCGGGCGGCGATCGTTGAGGTCAGTTTGCCACATCTTCACTTTGAGTCAAGTTTTGCGTTTACGAACGCATAATATCGTGGCATGCTCTCATCGCTGATCGAAATTGGGGAACCTCCGGTTTGAGCGATTTTCACAATTTCCTCGAGCTTTGGCGGGAGCTTTTCCGCGTGGAGCGCAAGGTTGCGGCCAGCGAAATGGGCGTGTCACCGGCGCAATATGGGCGCATCGAGTCCGGCCAAACGCCGCTCTCCGCCGAGCGCCTTCGGGCTCTGGGCCGCGTGTCAAATTCGTCCCTCAATACGCTGTTGCTGGCGTTCATGTTGATGGACGACAATGTCGAGCGCATTGAAAGCGACGATCCTGGCGATCAACTCATTTTGTGGCTGCATCAACGCCTCGCGGCGGAAGCGCGCCGGAACGAAACTCACAGCACAGCGCGCCACTTTCTTGGCTATCCCCAATCGCTCAAGAACATCATCAGTGAACTTAATCTTCCTGACGGCGAGTATTCAGCTGATGAGCCGGCTACCGCTCCGCACCGTCGCGCCGCGGCTTCCTTATGAGTCGCGGCATGAAGGATCAATCGAAGGATCTGGTCGCAGACGTTCTGATCGCGGTCGACGAAGCACCGATGGCCGCAGCGATCGCCGAGCAATTGCGCTCGCGTCCGGGCGTTCGCATGATCAGCGCAGCGTCGGACGACGATTTACTCCATCGCCTTGAATCGGAGCGATACGACGCGCTCCTGATATCCGAACAGTTTCATGGTCTTATCTATCAGGGGCTTATCAGCCTCATCCGCTCGGGCGACTTATGCGCGCCGAATCTGCCCATTGTTCTTGTTGCAGACCTCGCAATCGACGGCCTCGAGGAGGTCGCGCAGCGATATTTCGTCAAGGGATTAAAACGGTCCGATCTCGGCGCAGCGCCGCAGGCGATTGAAGCCGCGATCAACGACCGCCCGCGGCCGCTCCTGCTTCTCATCGATGACAATGATCAATATTTGTCGCTGCTCGCGGAGCATCTTGAGCAGTCGTTCCGTGTCGTGACCACAAGCAGCCCCGAAACGGCAGGCTCGATTTTCACCTCCGAGAAACCGGACATCGTCGTATCTGACTACAGCATGCCTTTTCGCGACGGCGAGGGCGTCGCCCGCGAATTGAGGGCGATTAACCCCGAGACGCCGATCGTGATTCTCACGGCCCACGATACGCCGCGCAATCATATTGCACTGACAAAGGCGGGCATCACGCGGTTCCTGTCGAAGAACATGCCGCTTTCGACACTCGAGCGCGAACTGCGCGACCTCGTCCTCGAATACGCGATCGCCCGTGCTTCGAAAGCCGCCGCCAACGAAGCGAGCGCGACAGGACGGCTCGTGCGCGCGATTAACGCCGCGCGCCGTGATCTCGGCGTCGGCCGCGCGGCGTTCGCGGCGGAGCGGTTGAAAGGCGCGCTCGTCCGCAATGCTGCGCCGCCGACAGACGACGATCTGACCATCGATGATGAATGACCATGCTTTGGAGGGAGAAGTCGAATGCGATTAGTTATGTGCAGCGTCGTTATGAGTTGTTTTGCACTTATGGCGGGCGCTGAGGCGCAGGAAGGCCGTGCTCCATCCAGCGACCTCGACGCGTTTTTCGGTCCGAAGACGGAACTCGCCACCGGATACGATCGGCCGGAACGCCTCGCGCCCGGCGTCGTCGAGACGATTACCCGCGACGAGATCGAGGCGCTCGGGGCGATCAGCTTCGATGAAATCATGCAGCGCGCGGCCGGGGTCGTCGTGCAAAAGAACCGCGTCAATGATCCGGTCTTTACCTTCCGGGGCGTCTACAACGAACTGAACCCGCAAGTCCTCATCATGATTGATGGGTCGCCGATCTCCGATCCCGTCGCCGGCGGCCGCCCGATCGCCTGGAACATGTTGACCCCGGCGATCGAGCGGGTGGAAATCATTCGCGGGCCGGGCTCCTCGGTTTTCGGCGCGGATGCCTATACCGGGGTCGTCAATATCATCACCAAAGGCGCCGTGCGCGAACAGTTGTCGGAACTCGGAGTTTTCGGCGGCAATTTCGGCACGATAGGTGGCTATGCGCTCAAGACTTTCGACGTCGGTGGCGCACGCGCCGCCCTGACCTTGCAGGGACGACGAACAGGGGGCGATCCCGATCAGATTGGCCTTGCTGACGCACAAAGCCTCGCGGATACGATCTTTGGAACGACGGCGTCCGGCGCGCCCGGGCGATTGCGCACCGACCGCTCTGAAATCGCCGCCCGCCTCAATTTAAAGCCGAACGATTCGCTGACCATTTTCGCTTCCTATGACGGTTTTTTCAATACGGGCTCGGCCTACGCCAGCACGTTTCACGTCGACGACTTCCATGAATTCAACAACCATCTCGTTTCCGGAGGATTCGGATTTCGCACGCGCGCCGGCGAAACGCGGCTCGACGTCAATGGTCGCGTCCTGTGGAATAATCTTTCGGCGAGAACTCTGGTCGCGCCCGCCGGTGCGCTGTCCCCTGCAACCTTTGCGCTCATCCCGTTCGATCTGCGCAACCAGTTCGATTACGAGTCGATCGATGCGCGGCTCGAGGCCGCCGCGGTTCGCGATGTCGGCGCGCACACGATCCGCTTCGGCGCCGGCGGCGTCCATCAGCGCGGCTACGATATCCTCGACCGGCGCAACTTCGTTATCTCGCCTTCAGGCCTTATACCCGCGGCATCGCCCGACATTGTCGACGTTCTGTCGCTCGGCCAGCTTCCCAACAGTTCCGGCTCCAAACGAACCATCGGGTTTGTTTCGGTCCAGGACGAATGGCGGCTGTCGCCCGAGCTGACGCTGACGGCGGGTTTGCGTTTCGATCACTACTCTGTGTTTGGCGGCACGCTCAATCCGCGCGCCTCCCTCGTCTGGGCCCCGTCGCTGGCGACGACCGTAAAGCTTCTCTACGGCGCGGCGTTCCGGGCGCCCACATTCCTCGAGTATCGCACCAATCCCGGCGCGCTCATCGCCGGCAATCCGGATCTCGAGCCCGAGACCATCGACACCTATGAGGTCGAGATCTCGCATCGCTTCGCCGACGAATTCTCAGCATCGGTGAGCGGGTTTTATTTCAAGTCCGAGGATGCGATCGCGGTCATCAATACGCCGACCGTGCCGACCTTCGACAACACTACCGGTTTCGAAGGGAAAGGCGTCGAGGCGACTTTCAGCATTTCGCCTCTTGCAAGCCTCAGTCTCAAAGGCCACTACGCTTACCAGCGCGTGACGATGCGCGATACGGGTATGCGCTACGCCGATGCGCCGGCCCATTCCGCTTTCGCCGACCTTGAGTTCAAGCCTTCCGAGGGGTTCCGGGCGAATCTGATCGCATCCTATGTGGGCGAGCGCGCCAGAGCGTTCGGCGACCCGCGCCCGCCGCTTGACGACTACATCCGGACCGACTTGCGTTTAGCCTGGCGTCCGCCGCAGCTTCAGGGACTGGAGGCGAACCTCGCCATCAAGAATATCTTCGACGTAGAATACGCTGATCCGACGACGTCTTATCTTCTAGCGCCCGGCGATTTTCCGAGAGAAGGACGTTCCATCATCGGCAGCCTGTCGAAGTCATTTTAGGATCGAAGGACATACGCATGCGCTGGCCGCTGCTGGGAGACATTCCGGAACTTTTCGCGGACGTCACCGGGACATTCGCGCGCCTTTTCGCGCGCTACGGACCCCGGGCGCCGTTTTTTATGGGTCCACAAAAAGGCCTTCTTCTTTCGGACGCGGAAGACGCAAAAACCTTGCTGATGGCGCCGGAAACGAAGGTCCGCAAATCCCGCTATACGAAAATGATGGGAATTGTCTTCGGTGAAAGCGTCCTCATCGCCGAAGGCGAGGTCTGGGCCCGGCAGCGCGCCTATCTCAACGCTCTCCTGGCTCCGAAGTCGATCGTCCGTCACATCCCGGTCATCGCCGATGAAACAAGGGGCCTGTGCGCGCGCATCGGCGCCGCGCCGGCGGATCATTGTTTCGAGGCCGGCAAGGAAGCGCGCCTCCTCATCCAGCGGATCATGGGCCGCATCCTCTTCGGCGATCTCTTTCCCCGCGACCGGCTCGACGCGCTGATGGCCGATCTGCAGACGGTCAACGATTGTCTCTTCGGCGCGTTCATCCGCAACAGCGTCCTGCGTGGGCCCCTGCAATCCATTCCGACGCCCGGAAGCCGGCGACTAAAAAGGGCGGTAGCGTCAATCGGCCGGTTCATCGACGAACTTCTTGATCGCGACCTCGAAGACACTGATCAAAGTCTCGCTGCCGCGATCATTCGGGCAGTCCCACAATCCGAAACTCGCCAGCAGGAAATCAAGGACCAGATCACGGTCCTATTCTACGCGGGTCAGGATACGACCGCCCGCGCGCTCGCCTGGACTATATACTTTTTGTGCGAAAACCCCGCCTTGACCGAACGCATACGCACCGAGGCGCGCCTCGCGGGATTATTCGATCGCGACGACGTCGATCTTAAAGCATTGAAAACGACATTGAATGTTGTGCGCGAGTCCCTTCGCCTTCGTCCCGTCGCCTACGCGATCGATCGCGAGTTCGCGGCTGACGATGTGCTGGAGGGGCTTGATGCGCCAACCGGAACGATCGCGCCGATCGCGGTCAGCAATGTCCATCGCAACCCGGCTTACTGGAGCGCGCCTGACACATTCGATCCCGACCGGTTCAAGTCCGAAAACGCCGGCGGCCGCCACCCCTGCGCTTTCATCCCGTTTGGACACGGAAGACGGAAATGCGTCGGCGCGTCGCTCGCCGAGCTTGAACTGACGCTGATCGTCGCCGAGCTTTGCGCGCACTTCGACATGAAACGCGCCGATGACGCGCCGATCCGCGCCAAGGCGGCGGTGACCCTGGCGCCGGATCCGGACATCCGCGTCAAATTTTCGCGCGCCGCCTAGCGAGCATCGCGGTCGATATCGTCAATTCCCGATGCGCTTTCAGAAGCTTCCTCAACGGAGGCGAATTCAATCGGCAGGCGAATGGATATTTTTGAGCCCGCCCCGCTTCGGCTTTCCACGTCGATCTTGCCGCTCAGCTTGTCCACGTAGCCCTTGACGATCGAAAGCCCGAGACCCAATCCGTCCGAAACGCGCCTTGACGACATGTCCGCCTGATAAAGCGGCTCGAAAATGAGCGCCTTTTTATCCTCGGGAATCCCTATCCCCGTATCAGCGCAGATAATGTCGAGCATATCGCCGTCACTATGTGCGCTTAATTTTATGGCGCCGTTGCTTGTGAACTTGCACGCATTCGAGACAAGGTTCGACAAGATCGTTTCCAGCATGCGAAAATCCGTGACGATCGATTCTTCGACCTCGCAACGAACGTTAAATTTGTTGCCGCGGCGGCTCGCCTCCTCCGAATAGAGGCTCTGAAGGCGCTCCATTACGTCTTCGATCTTCCCTTCGCTCGGCCGAACATCGATCCTTCCCTCCTCGATGCGCATGGCGATATTCACTTGCTCGACGATCTCTTCGATGCGTCTGATGGGCGCGCGCATCTGCTGCAGCCGCTTCGACAATGTTTCCCTGGTCCGTCCGGGCTCGAGAAAGCGCAATTCGGCGAGCGCCCGGTCAAGCTCGCCGATCAGGATCCGAAGCGGCGTTAAGAGTTCGTGCGTGTTGACCGCCATCAGGTCCGTTCGCCATTCCTTCACGCGTTCGGCGAAAGCGCGCGCGGCTTCCGCCTCTTCCCGCGCCTCACGCTCTTCCCTCGTCTTGTCGGCGACCATTTGTTGCAGTTGATCCGCCGTTTGCGCGGCCCGGCCGATCAGGTGATTGATGGCTTCCGCGATATTTTCGACCTCCGGGGGCCCTGAAAACTCCAGCTTCTCGCGATAGCCGCGATCGGCTGTCTGCCGTGTTCGATCGGCAAGCTGGAGCATGGGTCCGTATAATCGGTCGCTGAGCCAGTTCGTCGCCCAGTATATGTGCGCCAATAGCACGATCGCCGCGACCACGACGATCAACGCGGTCTGGCGGAACAGCGAAGATATGAGATCCTTGCTGCCGACCACCCCCAAATATCCGAGCAGCTCCCGAGGGGCCGCGCATTCGTCGATTCCGTCTCCCAATACGCCGCATGCGCTGTCGTCGACAGCGAAGACGGGTTCGAAGAAGATCCAGTAATCCGCATACTCCTCAACAAAAGGCGCCGCCGACGATTGAGGAGAGCGCGGGATTTCCTCGATCCTCTCGCGCCAGTCTTCAGTCGATATGGCGAGAATTTCGAAATCCGTCGTGGCGAGAAACGCGGTCTCGATGCTGGGGCTTCCGCGCGCCGCTTCCAGAAAATCGCGCCGGTTCGATTCAAGGCTCCCAATGAAAACAAAGGCGGCGTTTCTGGCGTATCCGGCCGTCGCTGCGGCGAGATTTTCCTTAAGCACCGTCGCGCCGCGGTCGGCGATGATGTACAGGACAGCGCTCGCGAACACCGCCACGAAAAGGCACTGCAGGGCAAAGCTGACGAAAAGGGCCTTCGTCCGGAACGATAAACGCGATATCGACAAGCGCTTAATCATCGGCGACGAGCGCTCCCATCCTGTCCCGGACGGCCTGGCTGACATCGACGCCCACGCGGCGGGCGACGCGGACATTCATGACGAAGGAAATCCTGGACGTCGTTTCAAATCGCCGCTTGCCGGTCGCCAGGATTTTGTCGAGCAGTCTTGAGATTTGTGCGCCGTGCGCGTGAAAATCCGGCTCGCCGCCAAGAAAGGCGCCTTCATTCACCCACGCCCTGCGGTTCGTGAAAACGGGAAACCGCCCGTTATACGCCTGTTGAAAGAGATGCCCCGCCGTGTCGCCGGTAAGGAGTCCCGATCCGCCCAGCACCCATATGATGTCAGTCGCCGGATTGCCGTAGCGCAATACTCCGCTGAAGTGATCGGTTGCCTCGCTGAGGCTGCCGGCGGCCGCCGGGAGCACGGAATACGCGCGCATCGCGCTCGCCCGGCGCAGACGCTCGATGATCCAGTCGTCGCGGCCGTCAACGTAAAGCGCATGGATGCGATTATGACGCGGAAGCAGCGCGGCCAGTTCCGGCAGCACGTCTTCCGGATCAAAATCGAGGGACACCCCGCCATCGGCGATCTCATCGACCGGCGATATATATTGAAGCCCCGTCACCGCAGGCTTTCGGATCCGAACGCCTTTGACGATGTCTTTCGCTTCCGTCCCCAGGAGGATCCAGCCGGAAACGGGGCCATCGAACCATCCCTCGATCTCGGCCGCCGTAATGCCAGGCCGCAATCGCTTGAGATCGAATTCCCAAGAGGGCGCCGCCGCGGCAAGACCTGAAAGGGTGGCGTCGAGGATCGGCGCAAAGCGGTCCGAATGCGCGTAAATCACGCCGATGCGACGCCGCGCCGACGGAGCGGACTGCCCAGGAGCCGGGCTCGCTGCGAAGGCCATCGCCGCGGCGCCAAGCAGCGATCGGCGGCTGATCAGGCCGCTCCTCGTCCCTTTACCCTCAATCCCGCGCCGCTTCGCCATTCGCCGCCCCGGGCGCAATAGCCCGGCTTCCCAGTTTTGCGTTTAGCATCGCACAAATTGGCGGGGAATTCACGAGGGACCCTGCTTCAAAATCCGCAGAATGCCAGCCGCTTGCGGCAGCCTAAAGCCCCTGACTGGTGTAATCTAGCAATCGCCGATCTCCGTCCTTTATGCGCCGCCGCGTGAAGAAAGCCAGGCGGTCGAGGAGTATAAGGCCTTCGAGCGAACTATGGCCGGAAATTGTGATGAGGCCGATTAGGCGGCGCGGTTTGCTGGTCCTTTGTGACGAACGCGCCGGCGTTTGATTCTCAAAAGCCCGGTCGGCTGTGCCGTGTTCGAGATTGCAGGATTTTGCGGGTTTTGGGTTCGAAAGCTTGCTTATCGCGAGCCCTTTTTGGCGATTATTTCGACGTGAGGGAGCGATGGGCTGGGACCGAAGGAACCAGTCGACGACAACGCGGAAGGCCTGTTTCGCCATCACCTTGAGAACATCATCAATCACGTGCAGATTGTACACTGTCGTTCGATCATGAATAAAAACAAAATCAGAGTTCACTTCCGTCTTCGCTTCGCTCGCGAACGATTTTAGGGTTGAAGAGTGCTCAAGCCGTCAACGGATCAAAAAGAATAGTAGCGAAAGGTCAGCTGATGAACACCAAAATCTCCCCGCGCGCGGCACGAATGCGGGAGCGCATATTGGCTGCCGCTTTGACCGAATTCGCCGCGAAAGGATATGAGGGCGCAACCATCCGCAGCATCGCCGCCGCAAGCGGAGCCAAACACCCGATCATCGACTATCATTTTGGCAATAAGGAAGGACTCTGGAATGCGGTCGCAGAACGCTGCGTTGGCGAGCTCGCAAAGCGAATTGAAGGTATTTCGAAAACGGTCGAGAGCCGCACGATTCTCAAGGAAATCGTCAAAACCTTCTTCGAATATGATATGGAGAACAAGGCGTTCCACCGCTTCATGATCCAGGCAAGCGCGCGCATGGGGCCGCAAGGCCGAAGAGCCATCAAGAAGCATGTCGTCCCCATCATCGAACTACAGTCGAAGTGCATCAAAGACTGTCAAATCCGCGGGCAGCTTCCGAAAGGCGATCCTGTCTTGTTTTCTTATATGCTGATCGGCGTATCGGCTGTTCTTTCGAGCTTGGCTTCAGAAATTGAATTTGTTACAAAAAGAAAAGTCGATTCGCCGAAGACCAGACAGGAATACTGGCGGATAGTCGAGGGCGTTTTCTTCGACGATTGAGGGCTGTCAGTAACAATCCGGGAAAGAGACTTAGCCAAAGCCTGAGGGGCGGTCCTGTCAGACGCCAGCTTTCTCGATGACGTCGCGTGCAACTTTTTGTCCTTCGAGCGCAGCGGGAATGCCGCAATATCCCGCCACGTGGATGAAAACCTCCTTGATTTCCTCTTTGGTCAGTCCGTTGCGCAGGGCAACGCGTACGTGAAGCTCCAGTTCGGGCAGCCGGCCCATGCAGGTCAACATTCCGAGATTGAGCAGACTGCGCTGTTTGCGTGTAAGGCCGTCGCGCCCCCAAATACGCCCCCATCCGCATTCAGTGATATATTCCTGAAAATCCCTGTCGAAATCGCTAGCCTCATCGAGCGCCTTGCGGACGTAGTCCTCGCCCAGCAATTCTTCCCGGATTTTTCGTCCCTTATTGAAGATGTGGTTGTCCATGCGTTCGCCTCCAATCAGCGATGCGCCGAGATGCCGCCGGGCGGCGTGCCTTCCTTGATCATTCGCCGGATGCGGGCAGGCATTTCGTCGTCGATCCGTTTCGGCCAGCGGCGTTCTAACGGATCACTCACGTTTACGACGAGCCGGCCAATCTTTTCGATTTCGACAGTCACAGTCTCGCCATCCTGTATCGGACCGATGCCTTGGTGATTGGTTCCCGTGAAGACGAGGTCGCCCGGAAGCAACGGCGTCACTGAACTGATAAAGGCGATGCATTCCCGGATTCCATGTCCCATATCGCTGGTTGAGAAATCGTGCCGGGGCTGACCGTCGACCCACAACCGAACACGCAGATTCTGCGGGTCGTCGATTTCGTCGGCTGTGACGATCCAGGGGCCGATCGGCGCAAATGTATCGTGAGACTTATTGAAGAGTGACTGCTGCAAAACTGGAAACCGCCCCGACACATCAATGCCGACCGTGTAACCGAACACATAGTCGAGCGCATCGGCCGGGGCGACATTCCTGCATTTGCGCCCGATGACCAAGACAAGTTCGGGCTCATGATGGAACACCCGGGCATCCGCGGGAGGCAGCGCGACCGTGCCGCCGGGGCCAAGGATCGCTTGAGGCGACTTAAAAAACGACCATATCGGCAAGGGCGGTCCGTCAGTCCCTTCAAGGTAATTGGCGCCCATCGCGACGATCTTGCCGGGTTTAGGAACCGGTGCGAGAAGGCGCGCCTCCGACAAGGGCCTGCCCTCTCCGTTTTGCTCAAGTTCCCTCAAAGGCGCGGAGAGCGCATCGAAGTCTTCGATGACGGCTTCAATGAGTTCTTGGCTTGTCCTTTCTGCATCGGGCGCCACCGCCGCCGACGCGTCGATCACGACATCGTCGCGAATAATCCCAAGTCCTTGAGCTTCTATAAGCGCTAGTTTCATACCACCTTCTTCTGTATCGCCTTGATCCTACCTTGCGCCCTGTCAGGCGCGCGCCATACGCTGGCGCATTTCAGCTTCGCGCTTTTCCGCCGGCATATAACCGGGCGTTTCTTTCACCCTTTTCGCTGTAATCGCTATGATTTCATCGTCAGATTTATCGAGGTCGAGGTCAAAGCGGCAAGGCTGTGGCACATGCCATGGTGATTTCGCATAGACCTCAATCACGTTCTCTTCCGGGTCCTTGAAATATATTGACCACGCATTGCCATGATCCATTCTGTCGAGTGTTTCTATTCCTTCCGAGTCGAGACGGTGAAGAATCTCTTTCAGTCCGCTGAGCGACCTGACCCGGAACGAAATCTGGTTGATGGCGCCAGGACGCGCGGCTTCTGGTCTCCCGCTCGCCAGAACGAGTTGATGATGCACTTCCGGATCGGAACTCATGAAAACAATCTCGGCATTGATGCGCGACATCATTCCCCGATCTGTTACCCGCAAACCCATGATCCGCGAATAAAAATCCACCATCGTTTTCAGGTCATAGACATTGAGTCCGAGATGCTCGAGCATTGGCTTTTCTTTTCCTGACTCAATCATACGTCGTTCTCCAATCGTTAGAAGCTGACCCGCACGTCGCCGCCGAATATAGGCACGCCGTCATTTTGAAGGCATTTGATCGAGCCGGTATTTGATCTCAATTCCTGAACGTTATCGCAATAAGTCTTGCCGGTTAAATTCTTGCCCCAAAGACCGAAGTCCAAATTTCCGATAACGTAAGAAAGTCTCGCATTCAGGATCGTCCGTTGCTCCTCTTCGAACTCAGGCTTATTTTCAATGTCGTAGGTTTGATCGCCAACATAGGCCACATCGAATTGCGCGGCGAATAGCGAGGACTCCGACAATATCCATTCTTTTCTTACGAGTGCGTTGGCCGTCCAATGCGGTGAATTAGGCAGCATATTCCCCTCGCTGATAGTCGGCAGATTGGTCGCATCTTTCACTTCCGTGTCGAGCCAGCCGACGGCGCCCTGAAACATCAAGCCGTCCACAGGTTCGTATTGCAGTTCCAGTTCGGCGCCCCAGCTCGCGGCTTTAGGAATATTCAGCAGAAGCGGCAAAATTTGACCGTTTTCCAGAAGCACGCTGAATATCTGCATATCCTTCCAGTCATTATAAAATACAGAAGCGTTGGCGAGAAGACGCCCGTTGAGAGATCTGGTTTTCACGCCGCCTTCGTAGGTGAGCAATGTTTCTTCATCGACCGCGCGCGCAGCCTCGCCGATGATCGCCTGCAACGCTGCGGCGCTGAAGCCGCCGGACTTGAAACCTCTCGAAACGTTCGCAAAAAGCATCGCGTCGTCGGAAACGTCATAGGATAACGCGACGCGACCGCCCCACTCTTCCCAGTCCCCCTCAAGCGGCGTGCTGGCAATCAGAGCGATAGGATCAAACCTGACAGCAGCTTCGTCCAGAAACGTTCCGAATGGATACTGCGCGCCCCGGCCGATCAGCGTGTCGTTGAACCCGCTTTTCTCCTCCCATGAGTAGCGGCCGCCAACCGTTAACGTAAGCTTGTCCGTCATGTCCCAGTCCGACTGACCATAGATGGAGACTGCAGTATCATCCTGGTCGATGATCGTGGTCGGCACCAATGTGAAAGCCGCCGCTGGCGATCCCGGCAAAGCCCCGCCGACCGGAGGCGGCGATCCCGTCGTCCTCGCCGCAGTCACCCATTTTGCGTCTTCCGCGAAATAGAGCCCGCCTATGATCCAGCGAAACGCCGCGTCATCCGGAGACATCAATCTGAGTTCCTGGCTCCACTGTTTCGCATCAACAGATTGGTGCAACTCAAAAAATGCATGCGGACCGCCGTCGACATCGTTGCTGCGGCGCAGCTCGTTATCTTCATAGGCTGTAATGGAAGTAAGCGTGGCGAACCCAAAATCCCAACTGATGTTTGCAAAACCGCCCCATGAATCGATGTCATTGCGTGCGTCCGGCATGTTAGCGAACACTTCGAGCGCGTCATCATTATCGACAAAGCCTCCGGCGTCGGCGCATGGCTGGCCGAGTCCCCATTCTTCGGGGGGCAGCGCGCATGGCATGGTCGGGTCGGCCGGATCTCGCGTGCCGATCGTTTTTACGGCGTGATTGCTGCCGCGATTTGCGCCGTAATGCCCGTTCAACAACACCTCAAACCTATCGGTCGGCCGCCAAAGAAATTGCGCGCGTGCGGCGTATCGTTCTTTGTTGAAGCCTTCCACGCCGAGAAATTTGTTCTCCTGGATTTCGTCCCTCAAATTAAGCATGCCGGCGACCCTCACCGCCATTTCATCGGATATCGGCAGGTTAACAGCCCCTTCCATGTCGAGTTGAGCGTAGCGGCCGCCAGTAAACCGCCCAAAACCGGAAACACCATCTCCGATGATCGGCTTTTTGGAAATGTAGTTTATCGCGCCGCCGGTGGTATTGCGCCCGAACAAAGTGTTCTGAGGCCCACGCAGCACCTCAACCCTCTCAAGATCGAAAAGAGGAAACGCCCACGATACCGGTGAATTTAGGGTCACTTCGTCCGCATAAACCCCGATGGCCGTATTCGAATTCACGTGAAAATTGGAGTCGCCGACTCCGCGAATATAAAAATTGAACTGCGAGTCTCCCGCGGCGATATTGGTCGAAGCGTTTGGAATAAGGCCTAAGATTTCGGTCGAAGACGTTAAACCTCGGCGAGACATTTCCTCGTTCGTGAATGCTTGCATTGATATTGGTACGGACTGTATGTCTTCCGCCCGCTTCTGAGCGGTGACAATGATAACGTCGTCCGCCTCCCTCGCAGCAGCGCCGGCGGTCGATTGCGCGACTGCACAAACAGCCACGCCGGCCAATAGCGAAATTGTTGTTCTCATCATTCCCTCCCTACGTTTTATTTTCCTTATCGCCTCAATAAAGCCTTCCGAGCGAAGGCTCGCAAATCAAGGCGGTCCTGCTCCTGGAATTTCGACTTGCGCCACATCGATGCGCGCCCGCGACCGTCCGCTCAAAATCTCTGCCGGCGTCGCGAGCGTCGCCATCATGAAAAGCCTCTTTCTGCCCGCACCGCCCAACGCACAAGCTGCCGCGAACGACGCGTCGCTATCGATCTTATGAGTAACTTCGCCACCTTCCAGGACGCGCACGAATTCGCCGGTTTCAGACGACGACACCCAAACGGCGCCTTGTTCGTCCAGACAAATGCCGTCCGGCGTCCTTTCGCCAAGATCGGCGAACACGCGTCGGCCCGATAAAGAGCCATCCGATTCTATGTCAAATGCTGTCAGTCGATGAGCGAACGTCTCGGCGACAATCAACGTTTCTCCGCCGGGAGTTATGATCATGCCGTTGGGGAAAATCAGATCGTCCGCGACGGTTCTTAGTTGCTCCCGATGCACATAAACGAGGTTGGTCGGCTGCGGATCGAGCGCTTCAAAAAGATTGCACCCCGTGTTCCCCACATAGGCGCCCCCTTTCGCGTCAACCACCATGTCGTTCAGACTCTTGTTCGGGCAAAGCGCCGACAAATCCGCATAGGTCTTGGCGCGCACGCCGTCGAAGACCTTCAACTCGCAGGCCTTCATCGAAACGAAGACCAGCCGCCCGTCCGGCAGCCACCCAAGCCCGGACGGCGTCTCAGTCTCAAGAACCGTTTCCACGCGTCCCGCCTCGTCAACGCGAACGATCCGTCCGCCAAACATATCCGACGCCCAAAGAAATCCGTCGCGCCATCTTGGCGCCTCTCCGAAAACGAGGGAGTCAACGATCGTATGACAGGAGATGGTTTTCAGAATTTCCCTCAATGGCTGTTACTCAAGAACGCCGAAAATGTTCCATTTTGCTTTATCGCCGACGCGGCCTTCGAGGACTTGTCCGCATGCCTGAACGATCTGGTCGGAAAGCAAAACGTGCTGAGTGCCGGCGTGAATGTCCCGGAAACAGCGTTGCAACCTGCTCTTGCGCAGGCTGGCGCCGCCAGCGTTGATATGCGCGAAGACAGCATTTTCCGAAATCACATCGTGAATATGGCGCATGGCGAGGCGAATGAGCGCAATTTGTTCATTCGTAGCCGGACGCCCTTTGAGCAGAGTTTCGCTTAAATCGTCCCATGCTTCGTAGCAGAACGCTCGCGCCGATCGATACTTCGCTTCGGCATGCGCGTATTTTTCCTTAAAGCTCGCCGAATCGCCGATGACGCCGAATGGATTGGCTTTTGTGCGCGCGATTTCCGCAAGTTCGTCCAGCGTACGACGGCCGACTCCGATCGCCCAGGCTGTATGACCGAAAGATGTGAAGCCGACGAGACCTAGCGAATACTGATTGCCTCCGCGGAGCGGTTCCGTGGCCGCGTATTCATAGCACATATCGTCCGGGACGAAGAGATTCTTCACTGAATAGTCATAGCTGCCTGTTCCTCGCAGCCCCAGAACATCCCAGTTGTGGCCAAGATCGATATGCTCGCGATCGAAGTGGGCCAGAATTACGATAGGCCGTCCGTCATCGTATCGTTCCGGTTGTCCATCACGCATCACGGTGCAGCCGGAGTGAATAATTTCAGCATGATAGATTCCGCTGCCGTAGCTCCAATTTCCTTCTATTATGAAGCCGCCGTCCGTACGCTGCGCAAGGCCGCGCGGCACGCCCTGTCCAGCAACTATTCGTTTTGGGCCGTCGCCGTAAATCTGTTCCGCACCAGCATCCGGAATAAAGGCGCCGACCGAGCTGCTGGCGACACCAGCGACCATTGTGCACCAGCCGGCCGATCCGTCTGCATAAGCGATGTCTTCAATGATGCGAATCGCGTCGGAAAAGGAAACTTGTTCGCCGCCGAGCTCTTTTGGCAAAAGCATCGTATACAAACCAGCGGCCTGCAACGCCTCTACCGTCTTATCTGTCAGATGCGTCAGGCGCTCGGCTTCATCGGCCTCTGCCTCAATCAAGGGTCGCAACCCTTCTGCCGCGACTTTTAGTTCTGCGTATCCCATGCGCGCTCCCGCAGTTGCAATCGACCAATTCTTCCGTATATTAAACCTACCATTTGGTCAGCCTGACCGTTTGGTAGACTCAAGTCAAGCGGTGTCGTGCAGGAATTTAATGGTGCGGCGCGAAGAATATGGAGGCGTGGATGTTCATATGGGAAACAGTCGATGGCGCGTGCGATTGCGCCGGTTTGAGCGTCGGCGGCGCCGCGCCTGCCGCAAGCCCACTCGATTTTGCGCCGCACAACCGGTCAGCGTACACGCGTCGTACGCCTCAAATACCCTGCGACGGACGAACGAAAGGGCGCCAACAGCCCGCCGTGGGCGAGGCTTGCGAGCGACCGCCAGCGGTGAGCCCAGCCCCGGAAGAAACGTTAAAGTCGGCATTGCGCTATTTCGCGAAAAGCGTGACGGTGATTTCCTGTGCGCATTCGGGAAAGCGTTACGCAATGACCGCCACCGCCGTTACAGAGGTTTGCCTCGAACCGCCGACGATGCTGATCTGCGTGAACAGATCGGCGTCTCTCTTGGCGCCGCTGACCGCGGCGCGTTATTTTGCAATCAATATTCTTGACAGATCGCAAAAGCGTATTGCAGAAGATTGTGGAGGACGGAAAACTGGCGCAGCGCGCTTCGACGATTTCGACTGGGCCGCAGACACGTTGCAGACGCCCTATCTACGGAACGCGCAAGCAACGATATTTTGCAGTATTGCGAGAACGCTGACATTTGGGACGCATACGGTCATTGTGGCATCGGTCGAGTCTGCGCGCTCAACAGAAGGCGCGAAAACGCCGTTGATATATCTTGATCGACGCTATGTCGAGACGGGTTTGGACCCGGTCCTCGCTTGAGCACGCATTGAAAAACCATCGTCACATACAACACATGTTCCAGATTGCATCGCGCACAGCGCAGACTGCGCAAGCGGGAACGCTCCGCGTGATTAAGCCGTTCGGATTGATTTTGGCGTTCGCCAGCTTCCTGACAGGTTGTGAGCGGGAGTCATCGGACCGATCCGAGCCAGAACGCCCAAACATTTTGATTATCCTCGCAGACGATCTCGGTTATTCAGACCTCGAACCTTTCGGCGGGGAGATAAAGACCCCGAACATCTCCGCATTGGCGCGGGACGGAATCCTCTTCACCGACTTCTACGCTTCTCCCTCCTGCTCGCCGACTCGCGCCATGCTGCTGTCCGGCGTCGACAATCATGTCGCCGGTCTCGGCAATATGGCCGAGATGATAGCGCTTGACGGGGACCCGCGACGCGGGTCGCCAGGATATGAAGGCTTTCTAAATCAGAATGTGGCGAGCATATCGGAAATCCTGCGCGCCAATGGTTATCACACTTATATGGCGGGCAAATGGCATCTCGGCTTTGACGCTGAGCACGGTCCTAAAGCGCGCGGGTTTGAACGCTCATATGCGCTGCTACGCGGCGGCGCGGGTCATCTCGGCAACCAGTCTCTTAATGATCCGCGCAAGGCGACAGCCTATCTCGAAGACGGGACTCGTGCGACGCTGCCTGCGAATTTTTATTCAACCCGTTTCTACACAGAGAAACTGATCGAATATATTGATGCAAATGTCGGGGACGATAAGCCGTTTTTTGCTTATCTTGCTTACACGGCGCCGCACTGGCCGCTTCAGGCACCAAAATCGTCGATCGCCCGATTCGCAGGTAAATACGACGCCGGTTATGACGTCATTCGTGCGCAGCGCGTGAAAAGAATGCGCAGACTCGGTTTGATAGATCTCATGCACGACGCATCGGCGAGACCGGGGTCGCTTGCGTCATGGGAATCGCTTTCTGCGGATGAGAAAACGCGCCAGGCGCAGTTTATGGAGGTCTATGCGGCGATGATTGCAGACATCGACCGCTATGTGGGCGATATAATCAGCCACCTTAAAAAGATCGGCGAGTACGACAATACGGTGATCATCTTTCTTTCGGACAACGGACCCGAGGCGGGGATGTTCGAAACCTATTGGCCAGAACTCTTTTCATCGATCGCGGGGTGTTGCGACCAGAGCTATGACACCATTGGATCGGCGAAGTCTTATGTTTGGAACACGCCCGGTTGGGCGTGGGTGAGCGCGACGCCATTTTCGGGAGCCAAAGGGCAAACCCGGGAAGGCGGCGTGCGAGTTCCGGCGATTATCCACTATTCGAGAAGCGCGGCCGAGGGGTTTTACGCGCGCCGCCCAGTTTCAGTCCTGGACATCGCACCGACTGTTCTCGAACTCGCCAAAATCGCCCGTCCAACGCCGGAATTCGATGGCCGAAAGGTAGCTGCGTTATCCGGGCAATCCTTCGCCCATCTCCTGGCGGAATCTGATGTTGCCGTAAAAAGCAATAACACCGGCCGCTGCATCGGTTGGGAGCTCATGGGGTGGCGCGCGCTGCGCTGCGGCTACTGGAAATTACTCTGGGATCCGTATGACGGAGCAGATGGATGGCGATTATTCAACCTTAAAGCCGATCCTAATGAAGCATTCGATCTTTCCGAGGTTCGACCGCAGGAACTCGCGAACATGCTCGATGGCTGGGAGACTTATGCTGCGCAGAACAATGTTGTATTGTGGAAAGAGGCGCCGTCGGGCACGCAACTTCCCGACGACGCGCAAGCCTGGGATGAAAGCGCGCCCCCAAGAGCGCGAAGACAAAAACCGCGTTAAAGCTCTGGCGGCACGCCAAGAGCCGCTATGGAAAAGATAATTCCTTGACGGCGGAGCTCTCGCCCGGGCGATCTTAACGCGTCAGCAGGCGCTGACGACGCCCTCTGTCACGGATCCCTCGGTAAGCCTACGCCGAGGGCCGCCTTGATCCTTTGATACCGGGGCCGATAATCGGGTCCATATTCGGGTTCGGGATTTCTCATTGCACATGCCATCGAGCGAAGCCGAGCCGCGGGCGTTGAGCGCGGCGGAGAAGTTGAAGATCGTCGACGAGGCGCGCCTGCCGGGGGCGACCATGTCGGCGGTTGCGCGGCGGCACGGGATCCGCGGCGAAGAGCTGCACGC
>NZ_PJCH01000017.1 GCF_002943565.1 Hyphococcus luteus
TGTCCGCTTCTCTAATCGGCGGGTCCAGTCAAGCTCCAAATTTAGTTTTCCGCGGTTTCGTATTCACTTGGGTCACGCTTCTCTCCGCAGTCTGTTCGCTTCGTAAGATGAAAAGCGGCTGCATGCATGTGCCGGATTGGTTTGTGGAGAGCCTCGCTTTGAGTCGCGCTTATTATAAGGCGCAGCAGACATAATCGGCTTCATCCACCAACCTCGTCCAAGTGAGGACGATCCCGATGGAACGGGGTGAGGTTTTAGATCATGCAGTTACCTCCGTAGCGTTCCATCGGAAGTCTGTCCCGGCAACCCACATGCGATGCAGGATGACCGCGAGTTTGCGGGCAAGCGCGACGGTTGCTCTACGTCGACCTTTGCTACGCATCAATTTCATAGCCCATGACTTGAGCCTCGATGGATTGCGTGACCGTGTCAGCAGTGAGTTTGCCGCCGAATAAAGATTAGCTCGAACGCCTTCATCTCCCGCGCGGGATATTCGGCCATGATTGTCCATCTCGCCGGATTGAAAGCGTCTTGGCGTAAGCCCGAAGTGTGCGCCAACATTGCGGGAGGATTTAAACCGCGTCGGGTCATCGATAGCCGCCTTAAAGCTCAGCGCCGTAATTTCGCCAACGCCCGGCGCCGTCATGAGACGGGTGCAAACGGGGTCTTTTCGTGCGTACGTCTTTACTCGTCGATCCAGTTCCACAAAGATGACCAGCAATGTTTCATGAGCATCAAGCACCGGCAACAACGCATGTGACAAGCCTTCGTCAGCTTCGATGATGGGCCGCACCTGCTTGGCGAAGTTGTACCGCTTTATCGCCTTCGGCAATCGAATGCCGAAGGCCTTGAACAGACCACGGATTTCGTTTTCCAGATCCAGGCATTTGCGAAGGATTGTTTTTCTGCTGGTGAGAAGCGCTCGTTCACAATGGCTGGAACGGCTTTTCATGTGAACCGGATTGTACCAGCCGGACCGGACGACTTGCGCAATGCCGCGCGCATCATTTTTGTCAGTCTTGTTACGCATGGCGGACAGAGCGGCGCTCACCTGGCGCGCCTCCATGCAAACAACTTCAAAACCCTCAGCGACCAGCCCGTGGAATAGATGCTGGCTCATTGTGCCGGCTTCAAAACCAATCATTTCGACGGGCTTGCCAAAATCACGAATGCAATCAGCGACGTCTTTAATTTCGCATGGCAACGCTCGTTCGAGAGCAATCTTGCCGTCGGCGTCAATGACGCAAAGCGCCAGTGAACGCAGCGCAACATCCAATCCAACGTAGTATTTCATCTTCATCTCCCATCTTGCAGGTCAAAAACTGACCTTGCCACAGGAGCCTGACCGCTGGGCGCCAAGCCCGATTACTCATGCTTTGGGCTTGCGGCGTTCGAGCCGGTCGCCCTGCGCTATCCGATCAAGAAATGGGCGGCTGCGGCGGCGCTCGCCTCCGGCGTTTTTTATCTCATTCTGTCCGGAGGCGGATGGTCGGCGCGCAGGGCCTTCATCATGGCGGCGATCATGTTTGCGGCGATCCTCGTCGACCGGCGTGCGCTATCGCTCAGAAACGTCGCCGTCGCCGCTATCATCATTTTGCTGACAACGCCGGAAGCGCTATTCAGCCCCGGCTTTCAGATGTCTTTCGCGGCGGTGACGGCGCTGATCGCCGCTTATGAATGGATGGGCGCGCGCGCCGACCCCGACCGTCACTTCTCCTTGTTCGCCCTGATTAAACGCTATGCGGCGGGGCTTGCCATAACGGACGTCATCGCGGCGCTCGCAACGGCGCCTTACGCGCTGTTTCATTTCAACCGCGTGGCGCTTTATTCGCTGCCCGCCAATATCGCCGCCATGCCGATCATGGGATTTTTCGTCGTGCCGTTCGCGATCCTCGCGCTGGTGCTGACGCCGTTGGGGCTCGACGCATGGGCCTGGCGCGCAGCGGCCTGGTGGATGGAGCGCATTCTCGACATCGCCGGCTGGGTGGCGGGACTGCAGGGCGCGGTGTCGGTGACGGCGCAATGGCCCTTGTCGGCGATGCTGGCGCTGAGCGCCGGCGGCCTGTGGCTGTGCCTGTCGCGCGCGCCCTGGCGGCTCGCCGGGCTCGCCGCCATTCCCGTGGCGGCGCTGTTCGTCGCCGGCGCAAGACCGCCGGTGCTCTTCGTCTCGCCGACCGGTCTCAATGCGGGCGTCATCGCCGGCAAAGGCGAGGGCGCGCCGGCGCTTTTTGTCCACTCAAGACGGCGCGAGCGGTTCGCGGCGAGCCTGTGGGAAGAGGCGGCGGGGCTCGATCCGGAAAAGGCGCGGCCCGAACGCATGACCGAAATTCTCGCCTGCGACGAAGGCGGCTGCCAGGGCGCAGTGGAAGACCGAAGCGCCGTTATCGCCGCTTTCACGCAAGACAAAATAAGCCTCGCGGAAGACTGCGGCCGCGCCGACCTTGTGGTCGCCTTCTTTCCCGCAAGTCCTGAAGACTGGCGCGCCTGCAAGGCGTATCTCATCGACCGGCGTTCGGTCTGGCGGCGCGGCGCGCATGCGGTGTGGACCAGCCGCAATGGCGATCTCGTCGTGAAGACCGCGAATGAAATCCGCGGCGACCGACCCTGGACGCGGGGCGGCTAGTGGTAGCTTCGCATCAACCCTACAAGCTTGCCCTGAACCGCGACGCGGTCGGGCCCGTAGATGCGGGTTTCGAAATCGGGATTAGCCGCCTCTAATGCGACGGAGGCGCCTTTACGCCGGAGGCGCTTCAGGGTCGCTTCCTCGTCGTCGACGAGCGCCACGACGATGGCGCCGTTCTCCGCATCGGAGCAGCGCTTGATGATCACATAGTCGCCGTCCTGGATGCCGGCGTTGATCATCGATTCGCCCTGCACCTCGAGGATGTAGTGATCGCCTTTGCCGATGAGCGCGTCGGGGGCGTTGAACCGGTCGACCTCGTGCTGGATCGCCTCGATGGGCGTGCCGGCGGCGATGCGGCCGAGCACCGGCAGGTCCACCGAGCCGGCGCCGGCGGGCGCGGCGGCGCGAGGCGCGATCTCGGGCCGGCGGCGCTTGAAATCGCCGTCCACAACGGCCGGTTTGAAACCCCGCTGCGCCGGGGCGGGCGCAGGATCGGCTTTCGCGCCTTCGGGCATTTTCAGGATTTCCAGGGCGCGGGCGCGATGGGGCAGGCGGCGGATGAAGCCGCGCTCTTCCAGCGCCGTGATGAGCCGGTGAATGCCGGATTTCGAGCGCAGATCGAGCGCCTCTTTCATCTCGTCGAAAGACGGGGAAACGCCGGTCTCGGTCAGCCGGTCGTTAATGAAAACGAGCAGTTCATGTTGCTTCTTAGTGAGCATTTCCGCCCTCGATTCTTCTTTCGTCGGCCGGCTTTTCTGTGCCGGGCCGGGATTCGCGCCAGGCGCGGGAAGCCGTCCGCTCTTTCAACGCAGGGCTGTTTGCACGCCCGAAACGACAAAGGAACAAAACGACAACGATGTTCTATGGTTGTTCTTATGCCCCGTCAATGCCTGGCGTTGAATTAAGCAATGGAAACAGGGTGAAGGAGCGCTTTTGTTGCGGCCTTTACATCTTCCTGGCGCATTAGGCTTTCGCCGACGAGAAAGGCCTTCGCGCCATAGCCGGCGAGCGTGACAAGATCCTGATGGCTCCCGATGCCGCTTTCGCTGACCAGAAGCGCCGAGGGCGGGGCGAGGGCCGCCAACCTCGATGTCGTCAGAAGTGAGGTCTCAAAAGTCGCAAGATTCCGGTTGTTTACACCAATAAGCTCAACATTCAATTTAATAGCGCGCGCCATCTCGTCTTCGTCATGGACCTCGACCAGCACATCGAGATTCCATGGCTTCGCGGCGGCCAGCAACTCGCTCGCCTGATCGTCGGAGAGACAGGCCATGATGAGGAGAATGCAATCCGCGCCCCAACTGCGCGCTTCCGCAACCTGATAGGGATCGATCATGAAATCCTTGCGCAGGGCGGGCAGCGCCGTCGCCGCCCGCGCCTCGATCAGGAATTCCGGCGCGCCCTGAAAACTCGGCCCGTCGGTCAGAACGGACAGGCAGGCCGCGCCGCCTTCCTCATAGGCCTTGGCGATGGACGCCGGGTCGAAATCGGCCCGGATGAGCCCCTTGGAGGGGCTCGCCTTCTTTACTTCGGCGATCAGCGCATAGCCGTCCGCGGCTTTTTTCTCCAGCGCCCGTCGAAATCCGCGCACAGGCGGCTGCTCCTTCGCCAGCGCCTCGATGGCGGCGAGGGGCGTCGCGGCTTTCGCGGCGGCGACTTCCTTCTTTTTGTAAGCGATGATGTCGTCGAGAATGGTCATTTGCGCCTGTTCGAGCATGCAACGAGGTTTTCGAGCGCCGCCTTGGCCGCGCCTGTGTCGATGGACTTTTCCGCAAGCCGCGCCGCCGCGTCGAGCGCGTCCGCCTTGCCGGCGACGATCAGCGCTGCCGCGGCGTTCAGAACCGAAATATCGCGATAGGCGCTTTTTTCGCCTTCGAGCAGGCGCCACAGCGCGGCGGCGTTTTCCGACGGATCGCCGCCGGCGAGGTCTTCCGGCTTCGCGCGCGCCAGTCCCGCCTCTTCCGGCGTTACCTCGAACTCCGTTACCTCGCCGTCTTCCAGCGAAGCGACATGGCTCGGGCCCGTCGTCGTCAGCTCGTCGAGGCCGTCGCTTCCATGCACGACCCAGGCGCGCGTCACCCCGAGATGCGGCATGACTTCCGCGATGGGGCGCACGAGCGCGCGGTCGAAGACGCCCATTACCTGCCGCGTCGCGCCCGCCGGGTTGGAAAGGGGGCCCAGCGCATTGAACAGGGTCCGGACGCCGAGCGCCTTCCTCACCGGCGCCACATGCTTCATCGCCGGATGGTGGAGGGCGGCGAACATGAAGCCGACATTAGCTTCCTCGATGCACGCGGCGATCCGCTCCGGAGCGATGTCAAGCTTCACCCCGAGCGACTCCAGCACTTCCGACGAGCCGGATTTCGACGAGGCGGCCTTGTTGCCGTGCTTGGCGACGCGGACGCCGCAGCCCGCCGCGATCAGCGCCGCGGCTGTGGAAATATTGTAGGTGCCGGCGCCGTCGCCGCCGGTGCCGCAGGTGTCGATGACGTCTTTGGGCGCCTCGACCTTGACCGCGTGATCGCGCATCGCCTGGGCCGCCGCCGCGATTTCCGCCACGGTTTCGCCCCGCGCCCGGAGCGCGGAAAGAAAGCCCGCGATTTCAACGTCGCTGGCTTCGCCGGCGAAGAGGGCGTCCATGGCGGCGCGCATCTCCGCAGGCGCCAGGGGGGCGCCGGAGACGGCCCGGGAAAGGTGGGGGGTGAAGGCGCTCATGACCGGCGGGCGGCTCCTTTGCCGGCGGCGGCGTGAGGCATTTGGCGCGTTATGTCGATCAGGAGGATCATTGTCGGGAGAATCAGTAATATTGCTCAGTTTCACTCTTGGTTTAACGCCGCCCGCCAGAGGCGCAAGCATATGAAGGCGGCGAGGAAATGGCTTGCAGAGCGCGGGCATGTTGCGAATGCGCAAAATCAGGGCGGGAAAGCCCCGGCTTTCGGCCCCCCGGGCGGGAAACGCCGGGCTGATCGCGACCGTGGCCATCGCCTTTGCGGGCGTCGCCGTGGGCGCGATTTCCGCCTATATGGGCGAGCGCGGCGCGCGCGCGACGGCGAAAAGCACGAGCGAAACCGCCCAGCCCGCCGAGCCCGAAGACGCCTTTCTCGCCGAGCGCGACCGGATCGTGGCCGAGATCCTGTCCGAACCGGCGCCGGAGCGGCTGACCCCGCCGACCGGCACATTGCGCGCTTACGGGCGCGCCTACCAAACGCAGTCGGCGATCCGGCCGAAAATCGTCATCATCATCGACGATATGGGGATCAACCGGCAGGCGAGCGAAAAGGCGCTGGAACTTCCCGGGCCGCTGACATTTTCTTTCCTGCCTTACGGGCGCGATGTCGCCGAGATCGCCTCGGCCGCCCATGACGCCGGCGGCGAATTGATGCTGCATTTGCCCATGGAGCCGGAAGGCGTCGAAGATCCGGGGCCCCATGCGCTCACTTCCTTCATGACCGGCGCGGAGTTCATGCGCGCCCTCGACTGGAATCTCGGGCGCTTCGACGGCTATGTCGGCGTCAACAATCATATGGGCTCTAAACTCACCGCCGACATTGCGGCGATGAAAACCCTGCTCGGCTATCTCGATCATAAAGGCGTCTTCTTTCTCGACTCCGTGACGACGCCCGACACGGCGGCGCGCCGCGCGGCCCGGGAGCTCGGGCTCGACGTTTATGCGCGCGACGTTTTCCTCGACGCCGAAGCAGGCAGCGAAGAGGCGGTCAGAAGCCAGCTCGCGCTCGCCGAACGCATCGCCCGCAAAACCGGCTATGCGGTCGCCATCGGCCATCCGCGCAAAGAAACGCTCGCCGTGCTCGGACCCTGGCTGACAAGCGCGCCGGCGCGCGGCTTCGATCTCGTCTATGCAAGCGCGCTCAAGACCATTCATGAAAACGCGAAACCCAAAGCGCTCGCCGCCGCGCCGTCTTTGCGGCTGTAAGGCAGGCAAAATTCTCAAATGCCATCTGCCTGCGTCTCGCCACGGCTTGACCGTGGCGTCCAGCGAGGGCCCCGTGGACCCCACGCTTAAAGCGTGGGGACTCGTAAACGGACGGATCGCCGCCGGTCTTTTTCCGTGAAACAATTTGCGTAATTTCCTTCTTTCGATCTCTCTGATTGGCGTCTTTCCTGGCTTTCAGGCCGATTTGGCGCCATTTGCGTAAAAATGTTTCACGGGGGGCGGGGTTTCTTTCCTTCTTCCATAAGCCTGGCGGCGCGCCGCCGGCTTCCGGACGTCTTCACCGCCCCATCATAAAGCGGCGGGCAAAGACGGGGACGAAATTTAATTCATTAAATTTCATCCCCGCATGCGCGTTTGGCCTTATCCTGGCGCCCGCCGCCGGCGCTTGCGCCCATGAGGTCATGAACGGCGCCGGCTTGTGCGGGGGGCGCGTCAAATGAAATAAAAAGGGCGCTGCAGCGCCCTTTAAGTCCTTTACCGCAAAACGCTTATTAAGACGCCTTTTTCTCGGCGATATAGGCGTCGACCATCTCTTCGAGGATCGGCAGCGGCACGGCGCCGTTTTTCAGGACGACGTCGTGATAGTCGCGAATGTCGAATTTGTCGCCGAGCGCCTTTTTGGCTTTCGCGCGCAGTTCAAGGATCTTCATCATGCCGATCTTGTAGGAGAGGGCCTGGCCGGGCAGATCGAGATAGCGCTCGACCTCTTTCGTTGCGTCTTCCTCCGTCATCGGATTGTTGTCGAGCATGAACTGGATCATCTCTTCGCGCGTCCATTTCTTCGAATGGCCGCCAGTGTCGACGACGAGCCGGCAGGCGCGCAGCATCTCGTTTTGCAGCCGGCCGAAATCCTGCATCGGGTCGGTGAAGCGGCCTTCCTCTTTCGCCAGCCGTTCGGCGTAAAGGCCCCAGCCTTCGGTATAGGCGCCGAAGAAAGCGAATTTCTGGAAAGTCGGGACGCCGGTCAGCTCCTGCTGGATCGCGATCTGGAAATGATGGCCGGGCGCGCCTTCGTGATAGGCGACGGTTTCCATCTCGTGCTTTTGTTTTTTCGTCATATCTTTCAGATTGACGTAATAGATGCCGGGCCGCGAGCCGTCCGGAGAAGGGCGGTTGTAAAAAGCGATGGGCGCGGTTTCCTCGCGCCATTCCTCGACCTTGCGCACTTCGAGCGGGGCCTTGGGAAGAATGTTGAAATATTTGTCGACGTCGGCGTAGATCGCGTCGATATAAGCTTTCGACTGGTCTAGATAAGCCTGCTGGCCTTCTTCCGTATTCGGAAAAAAATTCGACGGGTCGGTGCGCAGATAGTCGAAGAACTCAGCGAGCGAGCCGTCAAAGCCGACCTCTTTCATGACGTTCTTCATTTCCTTGCGGATGCGCTTGACCTCTTTCAGGCCGATCTTGTGAATCTCGGCTGCGGAAAGGTCTTTCTCGCTGGTCCAGAACGCGATCCGGTTTTGGTAATAGTCGTCGCCTTCGGGCAGCGCCCAGACGCCGTTCGGCCCTGGCGACTGGTTGCGCAAGCTTTCCACCTTGGCGATAAAATTTTCATAGGCGGATTTATAAGGGCCTGTCAGCGCAGCTTCCACTTCGGACAAAAGCCTTGCCTTTGCTGCGCTATGGATTTCAAGGGCATCGATTTTAGTCTTGAAATCCGCATAGATCGCATTGTCTTCGCCGCTGTCGTCGAAGGGCGCGCCCTTGATCATGTTGGCGCTGTCTTTCAGCACCGGATCGAAAGAGAAAGAGGTTGGGACGACGCCGCGCTCGACGGCCATGTCGATCCCTTCGATCAACTGGTCGATCGCGGGGTCGAGCTTTTCAAGGCGCGAGATATAGGCCTCGGCGTCGGAGACATCGTCCACGCTATGTACGTTCTGCAGGAACGTCGCCGGAAAGGTCGCCGGGTTGTTCATGGTCGAGAAGGCGTAGCCGTGAAACCGGTAGGGGAAGTCGGCGAGCGCGCGTTCCTGCAGGAACTCGAAAATCCGGTAGCTGACCTTCATCTTTTCCGACAGCGCGTCGTAATCGAAATCGGCGCGCAGGCGCGCGAGGTCGTTTTTCACATCCTCGTTCTGGCGGATCGCTTCGGCGTCGGAAAAATCGTCCCACTCGCCATAGCGCTCGGTCTTCATGCCGATCTGAGCCTGCAGGATCGGGCTTTCGGCGAGATTGCGCTGGAAGATGTCTTCGAAAAACGCGGCGAGGCGTTCGTCTTCGGTCTGCGCGGCTTCGGCGGCGTCCGCAGGCTCCTGCGCGTAAGCCCCGGCGGCGGGAAGAACGGCGAGCGCCGTTGTCGCGGCGAGGACCAGTTTCAACGATTTCAGCATGGATCGTGCCCCTTCATGAAAATGAGCGCCCGCCGGCCGGCGGGCGCATTTGCGGGGCAGTGTAAGCCGGTTTGCGGGCGAAAGGCGCGCATTTTTATCGCGCCGCGCTGTCGGTCCGTCGCAAAAGCTCAGCAGGGGAAGGGCTTGCGGCCCGGATTAGTAGCTGTCCGAGAACAGGGCCTCGAGCTGCGACTGGTTGATTTTGACGCCGTAATCCTCGCGGATGGCGTTGATGAAGGCCTCGATCAGCTCCTGGTCGATCTGGCGGCCCACAAGCTGCGCGAGCTGCTCTTGCGCAGCGGGCGGCACGGCGCTGCGATTGAAACCGATTTCACGCACCTCCGCGACCGCCTGGGCGCCGCCGGCGCCGACCGGGGCCGAGGCGAGCCCGCCAAGCTCGGTGAAGAAGATCTTGTCATTGAAGTCTTCATTGATGACGTCGTTCTGGAAGCGCCGGTCGATGATTTCCACGATCGGCGCACGGTCGAACTCGCCGGCGACCTCCTCGAAGCTTTTGCCGGCGGCGACTTCCTCGCGGATCGCAGCGACGGTCCCGGCGATGCGCGCGCGCCGCTCCTTGTCGCGCCAGCGCCGGAGGACGTCGTCTTCGACATCGGCGTAAGGCTTCAACGCGGGCGTCCTGATTTCATGCATGTCGACAAAGAAATAGCCGTCGTCTGACGAGAGCGGCAGGGCTTCGCTCTGTTCGCCTTCGTCAAGCGCGAAGGCTTCGGCCAGCGCTTCGCCCGGGACCTTGTCGATGATGGCGCCGCCGGGCGCGAAGCTGACGCGGTCCACGGGGCCGACGGTCTCGACTTCGAAACCGGCCGCGTCGGCGGCTTCGGCGAGGCCGGCGCCGGTGTCGCGCACTTCCTCGATTTCGTCGATGGCGTCCTGCATGCGGCTCCTGACGTCATTATCGAGATAGGCCTTTTCGAGTTCGGGACGCACCTCTTCGAAGCTGCGGCTTTCGCCCGGCGTCACGTCGACGAGCTGCACCACGGTCCAGCCGAAAAGGCTGCGCACCGGCTCTAAAACGGCGCCCGGCTCGAGCCCGTCGGCGAAAGCGGCGTCGGCGACAGCCGGATCGAGGATGTCGCGCTTGCGGGCGTTCTCGTATGTGGCGCCGTCAAGCGTCATGCCTTTTTCGACGGCCAGCGCTTCGAACGGTTTTCCCTGATTGAGATCGGCGACGGCGGCCTGCGCCTCGGCTTCGGTCTCATAGGTGATCTGATAGATCGTGCGCCGCTCCGGCGTGTTGTACCGGCGCTCCTTGCCGGCTTCGTAGAGCCGGCGCATTTCCTCTTCCGGCGCCTCGAGATCCTTGCGGAAATCTTCGTCGCGCAGGACGAGAAGATCGAAAGTCCGGTATTCGGGCGCGGTGAAGAGCTCCGCATTGTCTTCGTAGAAGGCCTGAAGGTCGTCCGGGGTCGGCTGGGCGGGAACGCCGGCCATCTCGTCCGTCACGGTGAGATAGGCGATGCGGCGGCGCTCGACCTCGCGCAGGATCATGGGCTCCATAAGGCCGCGCGGCGCCGGCGTCGAAGCGGCGAGCGATTCCACAAGCTGGCTGCGGGTCAGGTCCTCGCGCAGGATCTGTTCGAAGGCGGCGACCGTCAGCCCGTTCTGGCGTAAGAGCGATTCCAGCGTGGCGCGGTCAACCTGGCCGGTCGCCGGATTCTGGAACATTTCGGTCTCGTTTAAATATTCCGCAATCGCTTCGCGCGGCAGGGCGAGATTCATTTTTTCCGTATATTGCGACAGCGCGGACTGGGTGACGATGCGGTCGACGACCTGGGCCGGCAGGCCGCTGGCGATCGCCTGCTGGCGGGTGTAGCCGCCGCCGGATTCGCGCACCGCGCGTTGGAAGCTGCGGTCGAACTCGTTGCTGACATAGTTCTGAGAAAAGCTCTCGCCGCCGACCTTGACCGTGGCGTTCGACATCAGCTGGGTGATGCTCGGCACCTGCCACAAGGCGAAGGCCGCGATCAGAAGAATGATGATCACCCAGGCGACTGCGCCCTTCAGCACGCCGCGAACCTGACTAAGCATTGATACCGCCTTGTTTTTCTGGGCCCAGAAGGGCCGCGATTCGAAATTGGCGCGTAACCTAGTGGGGCCCTCGACGATGGGCAAGGGCGGTCCTTTGGAGGCGGCGCCTCAGTTTGCCTTCATCCTGAGGGGCCCCACTCCTTCGTCCTTCGAGACGCAAGCTTTCGGCTTGCTCCTCAGGATGAAGAAGTGGGGCTGTCTCGAAGGGCGAAGGCAAACTGAGGCGCCGCCCTTTTGCGCGCAAGACGGCTGCCGGCGCGGCTGGACAGGCCCGCCGCCATCGCTTACCTCGACGGCGATTTCGCCTGAATTTTAAGAGGGGAGCGCAAGGCCCATGAAACCGCTGATCGCCGGGAACTGGAAAATGAACGGCCTTGCCGCCGCAAGCGCCGAAATCGACGCGCTGATCCGTCTGCTGGGCGGCTCGGCGCCGGACGACCGCGACGTCCTCATCTGCCCGCCGGCGACGCTGGTCGCCGCCTTCGCCGCCAGATATTCCGACGAGGCGATCCAGATCGGCGGACAGGACTGCCACCCCGAGGCGAACGGCGCCCATACAGGCGACATCAGCGCCGAAATGCTGGCCGATGCGGGGGCGGGCTTTGTGATTGTCGGCCATTCCGAACGCCGCGCCGATCACGGCGAAACCGACGCTGTCGTCAAAGCCAAGGCGCAGGCCGCGTTCCGCGCCGGGCTGACGCCGATCGTCTGCGTCGGCGAAACCAAAGACCAGCGCGAAGCGGGCAAGGCGCTCGAGATCGTCGGCGCGCAGCTCGAAGGTTCGCTGCCCGAAACCGGCGAGCCTTTCGTCGTCGCGTACGAACCGGTCTGGGCCATCGGCACAGGGCTGACGCCGACCATCGACGACATCGCGGAAATGCACGACTTCATCCGCTCGAAAACGCCGCAAGGAACGCGGCTGCTTTACGGCGGCTCGGTGAAGCCCGGCAATGCGAAGGAAATTCTCGCCGTCACCAATGTCAACGGCGCGCTTGTGGGCGGGGCGAGCCTTAAGGCCGCAGATTTCCATCCCATCGTCACCGCCGCGCCGGGCGAGATGTGAGCGCCCGATCGCGCATGACGCTCGTCGCCGCCCTCGCGCTTCTGGCTCTTGTCCTGGGCCTTTCGGGATGCGCGACGTGGAATGCGGAAAAACGCGCGCCCGCGCTCGGCGCTTTTGTCGACATCGACGGCGAGCGTCTGCATGTGCTCGACATGGGACCGAGAGACGGCGCAGAGCCGCCGCTGGTTTTAATCCATGGCGCCAGCGTCAATATGCGCGACATGAAGCTGGCGCTTGGCGACCGGCTCGCCGAAAACCGCCGGGTTATCCTCATCGACCGGCCGGGCCGCGGCTATTCCTCCCGGCCCGAAGGCGGCTATCGGCTCGGCGTGCAGGCGCGGCTGATCAAAGGCGCCGTCGACATGCTCGGCGTTGAACAGCCGGTGGTCGTCGGTCAGAGCCTCGGCGGCGCGGTCGCGCTTCGGTATGCGCTCGACTATCAGGACGAGATGAGCGGGCTCGTTCTGCTCGCGGCGGTGAGCCATGAATGGCCGGGCCGCGTCGCCTGGTACAACAAGGTTTCGCAGTGGCCGGTGGCCGGCGTCTTGCTGCGCCGGCTGGTCATTCCCGTCTATGGTCAACTCGCGGCGCAAAGCGGCGTCGCCGGGTCTTTCGCGCCCGATGCGCCGCCGGAAAACTACGCCGAGGACACCGGTCTCGCGCTGTTGTTCCGCGCATCGGATTTCAAGGCCAACGCCGCCGATCTCGCCAATCTGAAAGCCGAGATCGTCGCCCAGCAGGATCGCTATAGCGCGTTGACGCTGCCGACGGCGATCGTGACGGGAACGGGTGACAAGACCGTCAGCCCCGAACGCCATTCAAAAAGACTGGCCGAAGACATCGGCGGCGCGCAATTGACGTTGCTGCCGGAGACCGGCCACGCCTTGCATCACGCCGAAACCGAGACGATCATCGCTATCATCCGCAATCTGACGGCGCCGCAATCATGAGCCAGGACATCGACACCCGCCGCAAGCGCCTCCTTTACCTTGCGACCTATCGCGGCTTCAAAGAAGCCGACCTTCTGATCGGCGGCTTTGCGAAAGCCCATCTTGGCGAGATGGACGAGGGCGAACTCGACCAGTTCGAAGCGCTTTTAAAACAGAACGACCGCGAGCTTTACGCCTGGGCTACGGGAAACGCCGCCGCGCCGGCTAATCTTGAAGGAACGGTGCTCGACAAGCTGAAAGCCTTCGAGATCCCGCGCGGCTGACGCCGTCTTATGAGGCTTTGTCCTTTTCAGAGCTTGTTAACCTTGGCGCAAATTTCCCTTCAAAACTAACCGGGCGTTACGAATTATTCGCTAGGAGCGGAGCAAGGGAAGACGGGTCGAAGTCAAGCAAGTCGGGTCAAGGTGCAGGCGGAAGCGTATTTTCAGTTCATGAATCCGCTGATCTTCCTGTTGTTCGCAGCAGGATTTTTCTGCATTCACGCCATCCGCCCTTCGCGGGCCGTGCTGCTTCTGGCCTTATCCTATGTTGTCGGCGCGGCGGCCTTTATCGTCGATATTTTCGCGCAGGCCGGGCTCCACCTGATCGGCTCCATCCCCATCACCGCCATCTACGCCGGCACGGCGATGCTTTTTTCCGCCGCGCTGACATTGCATTACCGCGGGCATGCGCCATGGCGGCTGTTCGGGTCCGTGTTGGCGGCGCATATGGCCGTCTACAGCTGGTGTTACCTTACATTCGGCTATGGCTGGGGCTCGTCGCTGGCGGCGAATTTCGGCTGCGGCGTCATTTTCGGTCTCGGGCTTTTCCTGATCCGCAAGCACATGCCGCGGAAAATCGACAAGGCCGTATTCTGGCTTTGCGCCGTCGGCGCGTTTCAATGTTTCGCGCGGCCCTTGCTGGTCGCTTACTTCTCCGGCGGCATGACGGCGGAGACGTTCGATCTTCCGGTCTTCCTGATGGTGCTGCAATTCGTCGTCGGCGCCTGCGCGGTCGTCCTCGGCATGACGCTTCTCGTCGCTTTTTCGAGCGAGATCGTTTCCGATCTCGAGCAGCGGTCCGCCACCGACCGCCTGTCCGGTCTTTTGAATCGCCGCGGCTTCGAAGAGGCGGCGGAGCCGATTTTTGAAGCGGGCGGCGGCAAAGACGGCTTCATCACTGTCATTCTCGTGGACATCGATCATTTCAAACGCCTGAATGACGCCAAGGGCCATGCTTTCGGCGATATGGTGATCGCGGAAATGGGCGCGCTGTTGGGCCAATACGCCGATTACGGCCGCTTCGCCGGACGCATCGGCGGCGAGGAGTTCGCCATGCTGCTTGTCGGCGAGCCGTTGGACGCCGCGAGGGACGTCGCCGAAGCCATACGGCGCGATTTCGCCGCCCTGCGGGTCGATAATGGCGATGCGGATGCAGGCGCCTATCGCGTCACGGCGAGCTTTGGCGTCGCCATGCGCCAGCCCGGCGAGGCGCTTCGGGAACTTATGACCCGCGCCGACGAAGCGCTTTATCTCGCCAAGGCCAAAGGGCGCAATCAGATTGCATGCGAAACCGATATCATGGTGCACAAGCTGCGGACTGTAAGCGACGGCGCCAGCGCCGAGCGGCGCAAATTCCGCGACGCCGCGCTCAGCGCCTAAGCCAGCGCGCCCGCTTACAGCACCGGGCGACCGCGCCGTTTTTTGGCGCCGGCGAACACGCCAAGTCCGCCAAGGAAGAGCAGCGCAGATGCGGGAAGCGGAACCTCTGAAACCGGCGGCTCCACATAGCTCGTCATCGTGTTCTCTGATTGGAAGAAACTGAGCCGCAGGCTCGAGCCGGGCGCCATCATCACCGAAAATAAGAACTGGCCGACAGCCGACAGCGACGCCTCGGTCGGCGCGCCGGTCCCCGTTGCGGAAACGCTGGCCCTATAGTGGACGCCGTCAAACAGCGCGTTGCTCGTAACCAGGTTTTGCGTGGCTGAAACGCCTGGATCTGAATCATCGATCATGTTCGATTGGAGGAGCGCCGCAGGATCGCTAAGAAACACGGTCCCGCTTGTGATGAAAGAGAGAGTGAAGACAGCTTCGGCGATCGACTGAGAGCCGAGCGCATCGGCCGACGCAGCCAGATCGTAGTCAAAGCCGGTGGAGATCGAGAAAGCATACGCCGTCATATCGCTTGTATTCGTCAGGACCAGATCCCGCCCCAACTCGAACGAGCTTGCAGCGCTGGCGTCGGTATCGACATCCGCGAAATCGAGTTCCGCAGTGCTTGTTAGCGTCCGGTCAAGCACCGCCGGTTTCTGATTGTCATCAGGCGTTATTGTCGATTCGATATAATAGAAACCGCGCGCCCGGTCGCCATCCGGCTGAACGGTTTCATCGAAAGCCGTCGCGATGAATGGGGTAGGCGGATCGGTGAAAGGATTTCCAACCTGGCTGAAGCTGTCCGCCGCGTTAACGGCGGATCCATCGTCCACAGCGCTATCGACGCCGCCGGTCAGCGCTGTCAGAACACTTAACGTAGGGGTGATGTCATCGGACACGATCCCCCCGTTGACCCGCAGATCCGTATTTATGGATACGCTCGCGCCGATATTCAGCGGCGTCGCCCGGGCTGGCGCCAAGCCGCCGAAAGCGAACACTGAGCCCGCCATTGCACAGGGCATGGCGAGAGACATGAAAATACGCAACATTCGGGACATCTGGCCCCCCTCCCATCAAGATACACTACGGTTTGAATGCTAATGGCCCGCGGCCCCCGGCGCATGGGAGGGGACCCGTAATTTTCGAGGATTGCTTACCTATTTTTCGCGGGCTGCCGGCGGCGCGTTCTTCATTGCAATCGCGCCCGCGCCCGCCTACATCACCTCCTCAACGCGGGCCGCCAAATCGGCGTCCCGCGCATTTTGCGTTGAGGAATTTTTGAAAATGGCGGCGGCGGACGGCGAAAAAACAATGGTTTCAGGCACAGCGGCGATCAGCGCCGAGACCGCCTGGAAAACCGAAGGCCGTCTCGATGTTTTCGGCGCGCCGGAAGGCGCCGACGCCATGGCCGTCGCCGAGGCTGCGCGCGCGACGAACGGGCTCGTCCTGCACATCGCCCGCGACGGAACCCGTGCTGCGGCGATGGTCCAGTCGCTGAAATTCTTCGCCCCCGACATTCCCGTCATCGAATATCCGGCCTGGGACTGCCTGCCTTACGATCGTGTGTCGCCGTCGCCGGCGGTGTCGTCAAACCGCATGGCCGCGCTCGCCGCGATCCAGCGGCGCGGAGAGGGCGCCTTTATCGTCGTCGCATCGGTGAACGCCGCCGTCCAGAAAACACCGCCCAAAGAGATCATCGAAAACGCCGCTTTGTCGCTGGCGCCGGGCGCCGTGATGGAGATGGACGCGCTTGTGAATTATCTGAGCGCCAACGGGTATGCGCGCTCCTCGACCGTGCGCGAGCCGGGCGAGTTTGCGGTGCGGGGCGGGCTCGTCGACATCTTTCCGCCGGGCGGGGAAGAGCCAGTACGCCTCGATTTTTTCGGGGACAGTCTTGAAAGCGTCAGAGCCTTCGATGCGGAGACCCAGCGCACGACGCATCAGCTTTCCGGCTTTTCCCTCGCCGCAGCCAGCGAAATCCTGCTGTCGGACGAGACCGTCTCCCATTTCCGCAAGGGCTATGTGGCGACATTCGGCCCGGCGGGCGACGATCCGCTTTACGAGGCGGTGAGCGCCGGGCGCTCTCACGCCGGCGCCGAACACTGGCTGCCGCTTTTCTATGAGCGCATGGACACGCTGTTCGACTTCATCGGCGGCGCACAGGTGTTCATCGACCATCTGGGCGAAGAGGCCGCCGAAGAACGCCTCAATTCCATTCGCGATCATTACGACGCGCGCGCCGAAGACGCCGAAGCGAGAAAGCCGCGCAATAACGATTTCGCCGCGCCCGCTTACCGTCCGCTCCCGCCAGACGCGCTTTACTTGAGCGAAGACGAATGGAAAGAGCGCATGTTCACCGTGCGCCTGCGGCCCTTGTCGCCGTTCTCGCCGCCGGAAAACATCCGCGCCTTTAATTTCGGCGCGAAAGTCGGCCGCGGTTTCGCCGCCGAACGCGCCGCGGAAAACATCAATGTCTTCGATGCGGTGAACGCCCACGCCAAAAATCTGATCGCCGCCAAGAAGAAAGTCGTCATCGCCTGCTGGTCCGAAGGCTCGGCGGACCGGATGAAAACCGTGCTCTCAGATCATGGCGCGAAGGAAATGCCGGTCGCGCAAGACTGGCGCAGCGTCAAAACCGCGTCCGCGCCCATGGTCGCGGCGGTCTTGGGCCTTGAAAGCGGGTTCGAAACCCCGGATGCGGCGTTCATTTCAGAACAGGACATTCTCGGCGACCGCCTCGTGCGGCGGGGCAAGAAGAAGCGTGCGGAGAATTTCCTTTCCGAAGCCTCGAGCCTTTCGGTTGGCGATCTCGTCGTCCATGTGGATCACGGCGTCGCGCGCTATCAGGGCCTCAAAACGTTGGAAGTGCAGGGCGCGCCGCACGATTGCCTGCATCTTGAATATCACGGCGGCGACAAGCTGTTCCTGCCGGTCGAGAATATCGACCTCTTGTCGCGCTTCGGTTCGGAAGATTCCGGCGTGCAGCTCGACAAGCTCGGCGGCGCCGCCTGGCAGGGCCGCAAGGCGAAGATGCGCGCGCGCATCAAGATGCTGGCCGAAGAGCTCATCTCCATCGCCGCCAAACGCGCCATGCGTCACGCCGATGCGGTCGAGCCGGCGACCGGGACCTATGACGAATTCTGCGCGCGCTTTCCCTATGCGGAGACGGAAGACCAGGAAAACGCCATCGCTGACGTCATCGAGGATTTGGCGAAGGGCCAGCCCATGGACCGCCTCATCTGCGGCGATGTGGGTTTCGGCAAGACGGAAGTGGCGCTGCGCGCCGCCTTCATCATGGCGATGACGGGCCGGCAGGTCGCGGTGATCACGCCGACGACGCTGCTCGCGCGCCAGCACTACAAGAACTTCACCGAACGCTTCAAAGGCTTTCCGTTAAAGCTCGCGCAGTTGTCGCGAATGGTCTCCGCCGCAGACGTCAAGGCGGCGAAGGAAGGGCTTGAGAGCGGCGATGTGGACATCATCATCGGCACGCACGCCCTCTTACAGAAGACCATCAAGTTCCGCGATCTCGGCCTCGTCATTGTCGACGAAGAACAGCATTTCGGCGTCAAGCATAAAGAACGCCTCAAGGAATTCCGCGCCGACACGCACGTTTTAACCCTCACCGCAACGCCAATCCCGCGCACGCTTCAGCTCGCCATGAGCGGCATTCGCGATCTCTCGCTGATCGCGACGCCGCCGGTGGACCGGCTTGCTGTGCGGACCACCGTCGGTCCCTTCGATCCGGTGGTGGCGCGAGAGACCTTGCTGCGCGAGCATTATCGCGGCGGGCAGAGCTTTTACGTCGCGCCACGCATTTCCGATCTCCAGGACATCGCGGAATTTCTGCGCGAGGATTTGCCGGAGCTGAAATTCAAGATCGCCCACGGCCAGATGGGGTCGGGCGAACTAGAAGACATCATGACCGCCTTTTACGAAGGCAAATTCGACGTGCTCGTTTCGACAACCATCATCGAATCCGGTCTCGACATTCCGACGGCGAACACCATCATCATCCACCGCGCCGACATGTTCGGCCTCGGCCAGCTTTACCAGATGCGCGGACGCGTCGGGCGCTCGAAGCAGCGCGCTTATGCGTATCTGACGACCAGCGCGCGCAAGAAACTCACCGACGCCGCCGAACGCCGCCTCAAAGTGATGCAATCCCTCGACACGCTGGGCGCCGGGTTCACGCTGGCGAGCCACGATCTCGACATTCGCGGCGCGGGGAACTTGCTTGGCGAGGAACAGTCCGGCCAGGTGAAGGAAGTGGGCGTCGAGCTTTACCAGCACATGCTGGAGGAAGCGGTCGCGGAATTGCGCGAGGGCGGCGATGCGGGCGACGATCAGTGGTCGCCGCAGATCAATATCGGCGCCGCGGTGCTGATCCCGGAAACTTACGTCACCGATCTCGATGTCCGCATGGCGCTCTACCGCCGCCTCGGCGATGTGACGTCCCAGGAAGAGATCGACGCCTTCGGCGCGGAGCTTGTGGACCGGTTCGGCAGGATGCCGAGCGAGGTCGAACAACTCCTCGAAACCGTCGCCATCAAGGCGACCTGCCGCAAGGCGGGCATCGCCAAAATCGACGCCGGGCCGAAAGGCGCGGTCATCTCCTTCCGCAACGAGGCTTTCGCCAATCCGGCGGGACTCGTCGCGTTCATCGGAAGCTCGCCGCTCGACGTGAAGCTGCGCCCGGACCAGAAACTCGTCTTCCGTCAGGACTGGGCCGACGAAAAGGCGCGGCTTCGCGGCGCGAAGAAGATCGCCGGGATCATTGCGGAGATCGCCGAGAAGGCGGCTTAGGGGCTTTCGAAATCCGGTTCATTTCTCAGATGTCATCCCGGAAGCCAATTCGGCCCAAATCTACGACTTTCCTGGCGAATTGAGCTGTCCGGGATCTATGATCCGAATACGGAGCAAGCGGCCCTGGATCCCGGCTCTGCACAGCCGCGCGGCTGCTTGGCCGGGATGACAATGGAGAGATAGGATAAATCTAACAGGCGTTAAAAAACGCTACCTGAACTCCAGCGACCCGGTCTTCGGCGCGACCGGCTTGTCCCGCAAAGCCGCAAGCGCCAGCGCCACGCTTTCCTCGATGCACAATCCTTCCGGGCGCGCGCAGACAGCCGTATCGATGGAGACGCCGTAAAGCTGCTTGTCGTCGCCGGAGCGAAAGACGGTGTTTTCAAGAACGCCCTGAATGCGCAGCGCCGCTTTTTCGGCATTGGCCTCGGTCGTCGCCGGCGCCAGCACCAGAAACGTATCGACCCCGACACGCGCGGCAATATCTTCGGCGCGGGTGACGCGATTGATGAGGCGCGCGGCCTGGTGCAAGGCGCGCCGACCAGGCTCGGCTTCGCCCTCTTTCGTCTCCATATGGAGCTTCAGCGCGATCATCGCCATCTTTCGGCCGCTCTGGTCGGCCCGGGCGGCGAGACGCGCGCCATGTTCGGTGAGGAAGGTCGCCGTGAAGGCGCCGGAGCCCGGATCGCGCACGCCGTCGCCTTCGCAGGCCTTCAGGAAACGGCGCATGGATTTCAACAGGCGCGAACGCCGCGCCGTGATCTGGACTTTCGGCCCGAGATCCGCCGCCAGATGATCGGTCAGCATGAAATCCGCGGCGCCGCGTTTTGCATAATCGGCTGCGAGGTCGGGATCGTTCAAAGGGAAGATCACCGGCATGCTCGCATGTTTGGGATGACGGCGTAAGGAACGCACGAGGCTCATCAGCGGGTCGTTGTCGCGCTTAGCGAGAAAGACGGCGACGTCGAAGCGCGCAGTTTCGACGGCGCGCAGGGCCTGCCCCGCGGAAAAAACGCAGATGCATTGTTCGGTGATCGGCGTCAGCGCGTTCACGGCGGCGAGCGCTGCCGGTCCGGCTTCGCCGGCGATGAGAACGCGCAACGGCGCCGCCGGCGCCGCAATCGGCGGGAATTCATTGAGACGGTTCAGCCCTGCAAGCGATTTCAGTCTTTCGCCCGCTTCCTCGGCGACATTGCGCAGGCGCAGGACCTGGCGGCAGCGCTCGATAAGGCCTTGGGGCCGCGTCAGCATGACGACAAGTTCGCCATGGCGGCGCAGGGCCTTGCGCGCGGTTTCGTCCATGTATGGGTCGATGATGATGAGGATCGACGATTCCGGCGATGATTTGCGCAACACGCCGGCGATCGACTGCGCCTTGCGGCTCGACAGGCGTCGCCCGCGCAGGTCGATGAGGCCGATATCGCAGCGCGCGGCGTCTTCATGGGAGACAAGCGCAAAGCCGGCCTCGGCGAAGCTCATGGTTAACGCCGCGCGGGCCTCGTCAGGCCCGCCCACATAAACGATCCTTGCTTTCGGCGCGCGGCCGATCTTGTCCTGCATGAAGTCACCCGGCAGGCGGCCTCGGACGGCCGCACGTCTATTGTCAGCGCGGCGTCGCCGCTGCCGGCAGTTTATTCAAGATGCGGGCCGCTCTGGCGTCCTCGTCTTGCGGTTGCGCGGCGTCTGCATCGCTCGCCGCAACTTTCACGTCGGGTTTGCCGGAAAGACAGATGTCCTTCTCGCCAATAGCGGGAAAAATCCCGTTCGCGGCCCGCTCCTGATAGCAGGGCAGGGCGGCGAGAAATTCCTGCGGCTTCTGGTGCGGACCGGCTTCGCGATAGAGCTGCGCGGTCGACACCCCGACATAACGCCAGTGCCAGGGTTCATAGCTGTCGCCGGCGGGAAGGTAATCATTGTCCGGCGGATAGGAAAGGATGAAGCCGAAGCGATAGGCGTTTTCCTCAAAGCACTGATAGGACCGGTCCGACGGCCGCATGAAACGCCCGTCCACATTGATGTCGGCGGCGAGGCCCGTCTGATGCTCCGACATGCCCGGCGGCGTCACCGTGCCTTTGTCGCCGATATTGGCGTAGAGCACTTTTTGCGTCCCATAGGAGCGATAGCCTGAGCGCAGGGAAATCCGCTCGCCCGCCTCCGAGCGGCACAGCGAGATCAGTTGGGCGAGACGCGCGGGCAGGTTCGCCTCGCGCGGGTCGAGCCCTTGATCGCCGGCGAGGCGCAGTTTCATTTCGTCGATATTAGGCGACTTCGCCGTCGGCACCGAATATTCGGCAGCGGAAACGAGATCGCCCGGCGCATACGCCGCCTCGAGCACGAACTGTTTCGAGACCGGCCGGTTGATGTCTTCGCGGCGGTCGCGTTCGCGGTTGACGGCGTAACGCTGAGCGCCGAACGCATCGCGGAAGAGGTTGCGCATATGTTCCTGCAGCGCCTGCGCTTCGGTGATGCGGCCCTGTTTTTCATAGATGCGGGTGAGGAGCTTGATGTAGAGGCTGAGATCCGGGCTGTTCGCGCCTTTCAGCTGCTCCTGCGCGTGAAACGCGTCGAGATAAAGCTTTTCGGCGTCGTCGAGCCGGCCCATCTGCGCATAGACGGGCCCGAGCACGAGCGTTAATTGAACCGTATCGGGATGATCGCCGCCCAGAAGTCTTTGACGAATGGCGTAGGCGGAGGACAAAAGCCCCGCCGCCGCATAGGCGCCGTCTTCACGCATAGAGTAAAAAACGCCGAGCGAGGCCATGTCGCCCGCCGCCGCCAGATGCGCCTCGCGCGCGCCGCGCGCGGGCTCATAGGGGCGCGCATGGTTGAGCGCGCCGGTGAAGAGCGCTCCCGCCTGGCCGACCCGTTCGGCGTAAAAGGCGCTCATGGCGTTCGGGTCTTCGCCGCCGCCGCGCGCCGCATCGTCGCCGGCGAGTTCAAGGAAGGAGGCGTAGATCGCCACCGCCGATTCAATGTCGCCGGAGAGGATCGAAGCGCGGGCGAGCTTGTCTTCGTAATCGGCGCGTTCGCGTTTGGTGAGCGTGCGGGAGGCGTTGGTGGCGAGCGCGTCGCGCAGGAGACCGGCGACGCGGGCGTGGTTCTTGCGGGCCATCTGGGCGTTCGCAACCCGCAGCATCAAAGGCGAAAGGCTTTCGTCGCTCTCGCCTTCGCGGCGCAAGAGCGTCAGCGCCCGTTCGCCATGACCGGCGGCGCGCGCGTCTGCGCCGACCTCGGTCAACTGGTTGAATCGGAAGAGCGCCGCGCCGGCGTCAAGCCGCACGGCGAGATTGAAATAGAGCAAAAACGAGATCGCCAGGAAAAGAAACACCCCGGCCAGATATGTTGGCGAACGCAACGCCATCGCCCCAGAACACCCCTCGACAACGTTTCGGCCCTCTCGAGCCCCACGCCCCAGAAAGCGAACCTTATCACCCGTTTTGGCCGGATGCGAGCGGGTGAGCGGGATTTTTTAGTCAGGCGCCAACTGGCGGGCTCGCTGGCGCCGGCCGCCTGTTTCGGCTATGCCGCCCGCATCGGGCAAAGCAGCGAAGGGCGGTTCTGCATGAAAGGCGCGGGCAGGCGGCGCATCTATCTGATGCGGCACGGACATGTGGATTATTTTGCGCCGGATTTGACCGATCCGCGGCAAGTCTCGCTGACCGACGAAGGCCGCGCCCAGGCCGAAGCCGCTCGCGACGCCCTCAAACACGCCGAATTCGACATCGCCGTTTATTCCGGCCTGCCGCGCACGAAAGAGACCGCTGAAATCGTGCTTTCCGGCAATGACGCGCCCCCGGCGCTCGTCGCCCATGAGGGGCTCGAGGAAATCAAGAGCGGCTGGATCAAGGCGACGACCCGGGAAGAGCTGGCGGCGAGGCTCGCCTACAGTTTCGACGACGCGCATCGGCCCGGCGCGTCTTTCCTGCCCGACGGCGAGACCTTCGAAGACGCCCAAACCCGCATAACAGCAGCCCTCCGGGAGCTGATCCTGGAACAGGAGTGGCGCTCGGCGCTGATCGTCGCCCATGAAGGCGTCAACCGGATTGCGCTCGGATGGGCCTGCGGCGGCGGCCTGTCCACCATTGCAGCCTTTGAACAGGACCTCGCCTGCATCAATCTTCTCGATGTGGACGTGACGCCGGCCGAAAACCGCGCGGGGCTGCAGATCGAGCGGATCGCCGTCAAAGCCCTGAACGTGACGGCCTATGACTTTGTCAAAAAAGGACTTTCCCGCTCCAGCCTCGAACATCTGTTCGACGTGGATTTCGGCGGCTTGCGGCCCCGACAGGCTCCGCAAGCCTGAAAAGGTCGAAGAAACCGCCTTAAACCTTTCGCATTTTTGTGGTTAAATCGGACTTCCGAGGGGTTTTGGTGAGGGAGTTTTTCAATGCCGTATGGTGTGAAGCAGGGCGTCAAAACGCCTGGCGACTATAATTTGGTGGATATGGCGGGGCTGGCGCTGGCGGGGTCGGCCGGCATCATTTCCGCGCTTGTGACCGACTATCAGCAGTCGGGCGAGGCGTCCGCGCTTTTTACAATCAACCAGTGGGTCGTGCAGCTCGGCAATATTCTCGGCTTCGGCCAGGTGCCTCTCTGGATGGTGGTGGTCGGTCTGACGCTGCTCGGCGCCGGTTCGATTTTCTATTTCCAGCCGATCACGCGGCAGGGCGCCTTTGCGCAAGGTTTCGGTCTGCTCGCCGTGATGATGACGGCGGTCCCTTCCAATCTTTCCGGTGGTCTCGAAGCCATCAACGACACGCTGCCCGGGCTTGAACCATCGCCATCTCAACAGGAAGCTTCTCTTGGGCAGGCGCGCATCTATCAGGCGAGCTACAGGCCCGCGCAATATGTTCAGGTTCAGGACAGCCGGGGAGCGAAATACGATGTCTATCTCACCATCAATTTTCCGGAAGGCCTGCCGGACGAAGTAGACACCATGGTCCGCAAAGGATCGTTGCGCGGCCGCCTTCTTAATGAAGATACCGGCGAGACCTTCAACCTGTTCCGCAGCGCCGGCGGGTTGATGCGCCAGCAGGGGAATTCACTTGTCATCCGAGCCGGCGTTCCGGCGCGGTCGAACGAAGGGAAATTGTGGGTGCGCGTCGAAGCGCAGGGCTACGCCATTGAAGTGACGTCCTATGACGCAACTCTGGGCCAGAAGGTGGACTGGAACATCGACATGACGCCGTCCAATACGCCGCTCTTCATGCAGCGTCTCAACAAGAGCTACTGGTTCTAGACCCCGACCGCTTCCTGATCTCCGCCATTCCTAATCTCCGAATGTGCGCAGGAGATTGTTCCGCAGATTGAGGAGGCGGTTATAAACGCCCAGCGGCGCGCCGACTGTTTTAAGGTCGGCGAGCGCCGTCTCCAGTTCGAAGACAAGCGCGCGCTGTTCAGACGAACGGATGCGGCTTTTCACCCAGCCGATGCAGGCGATCCGCGCCCCGGAGGTCACTTCTTCGACTCTGTGCAATGAGGATGACGGGTAGAGGACGACGCTGCCGGCGGCGCCGCGGATCGCGTCTTCATGGCCCGCATTGTCGACGACAAGCGCGCCGCCCTCATACTCGTCCGGCTCCGTCAGGAAGACCGTAAAGGAAAGATCGGTGCGCGTTCCGTCGATGTAAGGCGCGTCCACATGATCGCCGTAAGCCATGCCTTCGCCATAGCGGTTCAAGGCAAGGCGCGCGAACGAGGCGGGCTGGGCCGCCGCTTTGAAAACCGGATGCGCGGCGAGGGCGGCTTCGATTTTCGACAGAACACCTTTCGCCGCCGGGGAGGCGGCGTCGGCCTGCTGGTTGTCCTTCACCGCCCGGGCCCCGCCCATGGCGGTCGCCTTGCCGTCGCGCCAGAGCGCCGGGGCATCAAGGGCGTCCAGGATCGCGCGGCAGTCGTCTTTGGTCAGAACCTTGTCGATATGGAGAAGCATTGGGGCCCTAGTTATTAAGAATGATTTGCATCTACCCAGCGAACCACTATCATGCTGGCAAGATAAGCGGAGGAGCAAGATGACGCGGCGCGTGAAACTGATGACCGGCCTTTCCACCCTGGCGGCGGCGAGCGCATTGGCGCTGACCGGCTGCGGCGGCGAGGGCGAGGCCGGGGAAGGCGCAGATAACGACGCCGATCTCTCCGCCGTCGCGGCGGGCGAGGGCGAATCCGGCGCCAGCGAGGGAGAGGGCGAAGGCGAAGGCGCGGCCGCAACCGATCCCGCCTCGAGCGATGTCGCCTATATGCATGTCCTGGGGCTGGTGCGCGGCCATCTGATCGCCTTTACGGAGCTCTATCGGGGCGGCGTCACGGACATGGCCATGACCCATGTGAAGCATCCCAAAAGCGAGCTCTACGCCTCGCTGCTTCCGGCTTTCGAAGCGCGCGGTCTCGACGGCTTCGCCGAAGAGCTGAGCGCGCTCGCAGCGGCGGCCGAGGCGGGCGGGGATGTCGAGGGGCCGTATCGCGAGGTTGTCGCCGCCATAACGGCGAACACGCCGAAGGCCAGCGTTGCGAAACAGTTGCTCGCGGTGTCCGAGATCGTGCGCACCGCCGCGGACGAATTCGACATCGGCGTCGAAGACGACGGGACCGTGGTCAACGCCCATGAATATCAGGACGCCTACGGCTTTTTGATCGCGTCGCGAGAGATTCTTTCCGGAATCGACACGCAGGACGTTAACGAAAGCGACGCCATTGCGCTCGCCCATGAGCAGATCGAACTGGCGCTCGCGCCCTATAACAGCCTCACCGACGCCTCGACCGAGGGCAAAGCGTCGGCGCTTTACGGCGCGGCGGCGCGCATCGAAATCGCAGCGCACGGCCTCCAATAAGCGCCGGCCTCAGGCTTGGGTCGTGGCTCAGGCGGAAGTGATGGACAGGCGGGAATAAATGTTCTATTTTTGTTCTCATGTTTGCCGCCCCCGACCAGGACAGGAAACCGAGCCCCGATGACGCCGTCACCCCTAGCGCGGACCGCCCGCTCGCTTATCTGTTTCTCGATTTCAACGCCTATTTCGCCAGCGTCGAGCAGCATGACCATCCCGAGCTGCGGGGCCGGCCGGTGATCGTCACGCCGCTCGCTTCGGAACATACAGGCGCCATCGCGGCGAGTTACGAGGCGCGGGGCTACGGGATCAGGCGCGGCACCCCGGTGCGCGATGCGCGCCGGATGTGCCCGGGGATCGCCGTCATGCCGGCGCGCCACGACCGCTATGTCGCCGTGCACAAGCTTTTGATGAAAGAGATCGAGCGGCATCTTCCGCTCGATAAAATCTATTCCATCGACGAGGCGGCGTTTCGCCTGTCGCGTTCGGAGCGCGACCCGGCCCGCGCCGTCGAAACCGCAAGGCGCGTCAAACAGGGAATTGCGGAAAATGTCGGCCCGGCCCTGCGCGCCTCTGTCGGGCTGGCGCCGAGCCGGCTTCTCGCCAAGCTCGCCGCAGAGAGGGTGAAGCCCGACGGGCTCACGGTGCTCGAGGCGCGCGATCTTCCGCACAAACTCGCCGATATGACGCTTACGGACATTCCCGGCGTCGGCGCGGGCGTCATGAACCGTCTCGAAAAAGCCGGAATCGATAATTTCCTGAAGCTCTGGAACCTGCAGCCGAAACAGGCGCGGGCGATCTGGGGCTCGGTGATGGGCGAGCGTTTCTGGTACGGGCTGCACGGGTTCGAAACCGTCGAAGAGCCCACGAAGAAATCCATGATCGGCCACAGCCGGGTGTTGACGCGCGAGCATGAAACGCCGGACAAGGCGCGCATCGTCGCCCGGGCGCTGTTGCTGAAAGCCGCATCGCGCCTGCGCCATTACGGCCTGTTTGCGAGCTCCTTGAGCCTTTCGGCGCGGCTGCGGCCCGAAGGCGGCTGGGAAACGGCGCGGCGTTTCTCTCATTCCCAGGACAGTTTCCTGTTCCTGAAAACCCTCGACGACATGTGGGAAACGTTTCTGACGCGCCAGCGGCGCGAGGGACCCGCGCCGCGCATCGGCGGGGTCACCGTTTATCTGCACGGACTTTCCAAACCCGGCGAGACCGCTATCGACCAGCTCGACCTTTTCGCCGAGCCGGCCCAGGCCGAAACCGACAGCCGCCGGGCCGGGCTGTGGAAGGCGATCGACGACATCAACGCCGATCTCGACGCCAAATTCCGCCGCCTCGGCGCGCCTTCCGGGGAGGCGAAGCGTCATATCTCGCTTGCCAGCCAGTCGGGGCTTGCGCTCAATTATCTCGGCGCAAAGATCGCTTTTTCCCGCGTGCCGGAAGAAGCGGAGTTCATGTATTAAAAGTTATTCCTCGCCGCGCCGCCAGAATGGTTTGCGTTTTCCTTCGCGCGTGTCTGGACCTTTCAGCTCTTTCGGGTTCCAGGGGCCGTAGCTGTAGCTGCGCGAGCCGGGCTGCGGCTGATAGCCGGTGAGCGTCACGCGATGGTCGGTTGTGGCGTTGGAGGCCGGCGCATGCTGCTGGTCCTCGACATATCTGACGCTTTTCGTGCGCCGCAGCGTATCCGGAAACAGCGCCATCATCTCCATGATTTCCTTGGGCATGTCGTTGGAGACATTAAGGCCGATATCCTTCGCCTCGCTGTAGCCGATGGGATAGTCATGGGTCCAGCGCCCCGATGACAATTGCTCGGAAGCCGCGACGGCGGCGTTTTCCGAGACCGTGCCGGAAAGCAGCTCGCGCGCGATTTTCTGCAACTGGGTGATCGCCATGGCGCCCACATCGGCGAGAACGAGGGTGTAATCGTCCGTGTTCTGAATAGGTTTCTCATTGGCGACGCGCACCACCGACGCGGCGGGAAGACCGCCGATCTGCGGATCGATAGGACCTAAGACCGCATGCTGGCTCAACACGATCTCGTCGGCGGCGAGCGCGATCAGCGTGCCGCCGGACATGGCGTAGTGCGGCACGAACACCGTCTTCTTGCCGGGATGGGCTTTGATCGCCCGGGCGATCTGCACGGCGGGAAGGACGAGCCCGCCCGGCGTGTGCAGGATGAATTCAAGCGGCTTGTTGGGCGGCGTCTTGCGGATCGCATCGAGCACGTCTTCGGCGTCGTTGAGATCGATATAGCGCAGCATGGGAATGCCGAGGAGGCCCATGGGCTCCTGCCGGTGCACGATGGCGATGATCCGGCTTTTGCGCTTTTTCTGAATTTTCGAGAACTTGTTGACGAGCTCCGCATGGCGCTGCTGGTTCGCGAGATTGCGCGAAAAAATGAACAGCAAAATCAACAGGAGCGGCAAAATGCCGAATAACGCGTCCATGCCCCGAAACCCCTCTACGCAAGACAGTGTTTTGAAAGCTTAGGGATTTTTTGAAGGCGAGGGAAGGCCGCCCAAACCAGGCGACATTCACCCGTATTTTCGCCAGTGCGAAAGCATCGCCTGCGCAAGGATCTCCGGCGCGTCATAGGGAATCCAGTGGCTTGCGCCCTCGATCCGCTCATAGGTCCAGGGCGCGTCCATATAGTCCGCCGAGCCTGTCATCTGCGCTTCGGTGAGATAGGCCTCGCCGTCGCTCCATATCCCGAGCGTTGGAATGCGCACGATTTCCTCGCCAAGACTGCCCGCCGGCGGCGGCTTCATCATGCGGGCGAGGGAGATGTTGGCGCGATACCAGTTGAGCCCGGCGGCAAGGCGCCCGGGGCGGGATAGGAGGCGGATCGTCTCTTCAATGTCGCCATGGGCCGACCAGTGTTTGCGCAACAGCGCCCAGTCATTCGCCTTGTAGGCGGCCTCGCATATCCCGCGAAGCTGATGGAAAAGAATATAAGCGCCGCGGCGTTTCTGCTCCCACCCGGCTTTGAGGTAAGCGCGGGTGTGGCCGACGGAGATCGCCGTCAGCGTCTTGAAGCGTTCGGGATGCTGCGCGGCGAGGGCCCAGGCGATCGGCGCGCCGAAATCGTGACCCACGACATGGGCGATTTTGATCTTCAGCGCCTCCATGACGCCGAGCACGTCTTTGACGGCGCCGGTCTGGATTTCATAATCGGCGACGCTTGCCGCCATGTCGGTTTCGCCGAAACCGCGCATGTCCGGCGCGATGACGCGAAAGCCGGCTTGAACGAGCAGGGGAGTGACCTTGTCCCACACGGCGGACGAATCCGGAAATCCGTGCATGAGGATCGCAGCCGGCGCGCTTTCTTCACCGCTGTCGCGCACGAAATGGGAAAGGCCATTGGCGGTAATGCGATGGGTTTGCGCCCGCATTAATTCCCTTCGCGCCGGGCCAGAAACGCCAGCCGTTCGAACAGATGCACGTCCTGCTCGTTCTTCAGGAGTGCGCCATGGAGCGGCGGGATCGCCTTGCGCGGATCGCGCTCTGACAAAACTTCTTCGGGCAGGTCTTCCGCCATCAACAGTTTCAGCCAGTCAAGGAGCTCCGACGTCGACGGCTTTTTCTTGAGGCCCGGAACCTCGCGGATTTCGTAAAACACCTTCATGGCGTCGGAGACGAGACGCTTCTTGATGCCTGGGAAATGCACTTCGACGATCTCGGCCATGGTCTCGGCGTCGGGAAACTTGATGTAATGAAAAAAGCAGCGGCGCAGGAACGCGTCGGGCAGTTCCTTTTCATTGTTCGAGGTGATGATGACGATGGGGCGCTGTTTCGCTTTCACCGTTTCGCTCGTTTCGTAGACATAGAACTCCATGCGGTCGAGTTCCTGCAGGAGATCGTTCGGGAATTCGATGTCGGCCTTGTCGATCTCGTCGATGAGGAGCACCGGGCGCTGATCCGCCGTGAACGCCTCCCACAGCTTGCCGCGCTTGATATAATTCCGGACATCTTTTGCGCGCTCTTCGCCGAGCTGGCCGTCTCTGAGGCGCGCCACCGCGTCATATTCGTAAAGCCCCTGATGGGCCTTGGTGGTCGATTTGATGTGCCATTCGAGGAGCGGCGCGCCGAGCGCCTTAGCCACCTCCACCGCAAGCACGGTCTTGCCGGTGCCCGGCTCGCCCTTGACGAGGAGCGGGCGCTCCAGCGCGACGGCGGCGTTGACCGCGACTTTCAGATCTTCGGTGGCGACATAATCCTTGGTGCCGGCAAACTTCACGGGAAAACGCTCTCTTTTTCATGGCTTCAGAGGGCGACTATAGGGAGGCGCAGGGGCGTTGTGCAAATGCGGGAAGCAGCGGAGATCGCATTCCTTTTTGCAATTCCCCGGAAAATCCGGCAGCTTCCGGCGCGCCAGCCCGGCCAGCCCGAAAGGAAGCCCCATGCGTCTTGCAGCCCTTTTTGTCGCCGCTTTCGTCTTTGTCGCCTGCGCCCGGCAGGGTGAAGAGCCGAAAAATACGCCCGATGGGGCGGAAGCTGCGGCGCCGCAACCCGCGGCATCCTCCGATGACGGCTGGGTCGACGACAGCGTCAAGGATTTCACCCGCAAGGACGGCTTCCTGACCCTCTACGCCGATGAAAAGGGCGGCAAGGTCTATGCGGTGTTCCCGCCAGCCGATGAGGACGGCGTCGCCCTTCGCGCTATTTACGCAGCGGGGCTGACCTCCGGGCTCGGCTCCAATCCGGTGGGACTCGACCGCGGTCTGTTCGACAGCGGCTCCCTCGTCGCTTTCCGCCGCGTCGGCGACAGGATGATCGCCGAGCAGGAGAACTGGACCTATCGCGCCAGCGCCGACAATCCGCTGGAGCGCAAGGCCGTGCGGGAATCCTTTGCACGCTCTTTCCTCTGGGCGGGCGAGGTGACCGCGACCGGCCCGAACGGCGAAAGCCTTGTAGACATATCGGGATTCTTAACGCGGGACTCGCTGGGCGTCGTCAAGGCGCTGAAAGACCACCCCAAGGGCGGGACTTACGAAGTCGCGAAAGACCGCACCTTTCCCGACGCGGCGAACGCGCTCGCCTTTCCCGACAATGTGGAGTTCGACTCTTTCCTGACGCTGACAAGCGACAAGCCGGGAAGCGAAGTCCGGGCGACGGCGGCGGATGCGCGCGCGATCACCATTGTGATGCACCATACGCTGGCGCGCCTGCCGGACGACGGGTACAAACCGCGCCCTTATGACGTGCGCTCGGGCGCTATCGACATTCCTTATTACGATTTCTCCGCGCCGCTTTCCGACTCGATTATCCGCTCCGTGGCGCGGCGCTTCCGGCTCGAACGCGTCGATCCGTCAGCGGCGTCCGGTCCGGTCAAAAAGCCCATCGTCTTTTACGTCGATTCAGGCGCGCCGCCGCAGATCCGCGACGCGCTGATCGAAGGCGCCTCCTGGTGGGCCGACGCTTTCGCCGCAGCGGGGTTCGAAGACGCGTTCCGCGTCGAGCCTCTCCCCGAAGGCGCCCATCCACGGGACATCCGCTACAATGTCATTTCCTGGACCCACCGCCAGACCCGCGGCTGGTCTTATGGCGGCGGCGTTTCCGATCCGCGCACCGGCGAAATGCTGAAAGGCAGCGTCATTCTCGGCTCGCAGCGCGTGCGCCAGGACCGGATGATCTTCGAAGGCCTCGCCGGCGCTGAGAAATCCGGCACAGGGGAGACGGACGATCCGGTCGAGATCGCGCTGGCGCGCATTCGCCAACTCTCGGCGCATGAAGTCGGCCACGCCCTCGGCTTCGCGCACAATTTCGCCGCCTCTTCCAACGGCCGCGCCTCGGTGATGGATTACCCGGCGCCGCTGGTGACGGTGGGCGATGACGGCGCGCTTGATTTCAGCGAGGCCTATGATGTCGGCATCGGCGAGTGGGACAAAGTCGCGGCGACGTGGCTTTACGCGCAGTTTCCGGCGGATGCGGATGAACGCGCGACGCTCGATAAAATTCTCGAAGACGCCTATGCGTCGGGCCTTCGTTATGTCGCCGATAGTGAAGGGCGCAGCGTTTCGACGGGCAATCCCTACGCCAGCGTCTGGGACAATGGCGAAGACGCCGTCGCGGCGCTGAAAGAGACCATGGCGGTGCGCAAGGTCGCGCTCGACAATTTCGGCGCGCGCGCCATCCATGAAGGCCAGCCCTTGTCGAAACTGCGCGAAGTGATCGTGCCGGTCTATCTTTATCACCGCTATCAGGTCGCGGCCGCGGCGAAACTCGTCGGCGGTTACGACTTCGCCTACAAGACCAAGGGCGACGATCTATCCGCTGGCTCTGTCGTTGCCGATGAAAAGCAGCGCGCCGCGCTGTCCGCGCTTATCGACACGCTCGACCCGGAGGCGCTCATGTTGCCGGCAAGCCTGCTCGATCAAATGACGCCGCAAATGGGAGGCTTCGGCGGCGGCGGGAGCGGCGAAGTGTTCGACGACGATACGCGCCCCATGTTCGATCTCATGAGCGCCGCCGACACAGCGGTCAGCCTCACGATCGATGCGCTCCTCGATTCCGCGCGCGCGGCGCGCCTTGTGGAGCAGCGCCGGCGCGCGCCGCAGGCGCTCGGTTTCGGCGATGTCCTGAACGCCATTGACGCGAAAGTCTTTGCGGCGGCCGGGCCCGGCGCGCAGCCGCTCATGACTGTCGCGCAGGACCGGTTCGTGTCTTCGCTCATCGCGCTGTCGCGCAACGAAGACGCGATCCCGGCGGCGCGGGCGCTGGCGGATGCGAAACTGCGCGCCATCGCCAACCGGCTGAACCCGTCGCTGTTCAGCGGCCAGCAGGCGCGCGAGCATAACGCCTGGCTGCAGTCGCGCATCGAGGCCCATCTCGACCGGCCGGCGGCGCCCGCCGCGCCGTCAACGCCGGCGGCGGAGATCCCGCCGGGCAGTCCCATCGGCGCCAGCGACGGCATGATGGAGGATTGCTGGCACTGCGAGGATTTCGACGGTTGATTAAAGAGGTAGTGCTGTCTTCCCGCTCATCCCGGCGAAAGCCGGGATCCAGAGTCTCTCATTCCGGCGCTTGCCGCTTCTGGGCCCCGGCTTTCGCCGGGGTGAGCGGAAATTAATTCCAGCTTTGCTGAATGCAGATTCTAGCCGTCATCCGGCAAGCCCGATTTCGCGGAGCCGCTGCTGCAGGAAATCCTCTGCGGTGATGTCGGGATATTTCGCGCCGTCGCCCTTGCAGCTGTCGAGACAGGAAAGCATGGCGTCCCAGCGCGGATGCATGAAGAACGGCATAGAGTAGCGCGACTCGTTCACCGCGCCTTCCGGATTGACGACGCGGTGCGTCGTCGCCGGGATGACGTCGTTGCACACGCGCGCCAGCATGTCGCCGGCGTCGACGATGAGGTTGTCGGGATCGGTCTCTACGGGCAGCCATTCGCCCTCGCGGTCGAGAAGCTGCAGCCCGGCGCCGTTGGCGGCGACGAGGATGGTGATGAGATTGATGTCTTCATGGGCCGCCGCGCGGATCGAACCCGGCTCAACGCCTTCCGGGATCGGCGGATAGTGTAGAAGACGCAGGATCGAATTGCCGTCCGTCGCCATGTCGCGGAAGAAATTGCGCGGCACGTCAAGCGACGGCGCCAGCGCTTCGAGCATGACGAGCCCCGCTTCTTCGAGCGCGTCGTAAAGCTCTATAAAGGTCGTGCGAAAGCTTTCCGGTTTATCCGGCCACATATTCGCCGGATAGGCGTCGGCGAGGGGGGATGTGGCGTCGAACTCCCGGCCCACATGCCAGAATTCTTTCAGGTCCGGATATTTTGAATCCTTGGCGTGCTCGCGCCCGAAGGGGGTGTAGCCGCGCTGGCCGTCCTTCCTGAAGAACTGCATCTTGTAGTCTTCCGGCAGCGCGAAAAATTCCGCGCTCTTGTCGTAAGCGCGCTGCAAAAGATCGCGACTCACCTTGTGGTCTTTCAGGATGATAAAGCCGAAATATTTAAAGCCTTCCATCAAGGCCTCTTCAAAATCGCGGCGTTCGCTTAAGCTTCCGTCGGTATAAGCTTTGAGGCTGAGCTCCGGCACGCGGTCATATTTGCGGGTCATGCGATGACGTCTCTCATCAAGGGGGCTGTTTTGCGCATGGCTTACGCCGCCATCGCTCCGCGTGCAATCTCGCCGAAAGCCGCATCGGCGTGGATGCGATAAGGGCCCGTTTTGCAAGACGTTCTCAGGAGCGAAAGGTTGATTGACGGGACTTGGCGGCGCGCGTCATATGACGCCGTCATGGACCCCACGGCATCCCAACAAGAGATCGAACACGGCCACAGTCCGGCCGCGATCGCCGAAAGGCTGAAAGACGGCCCGACGGTCAGCTATTTGCGCGACTGGGTGCTTGGCGGAATCGACGGCGCCGTGACAACCTTCGCCGTCGTCGCGGGCGTCGCCGGCGCCGAGCTTTCCATAGGCGTCATCCTGATTCTCGGCGCCGCCAATCTCATCGCCGACGGCTTTTCCATGGCCGCCGGGAACTATTCCGGCGTGAAGGCGGAAAAAGACGACTATCAGCGCCTCAGGGAAATGGAGAGCCGTCATATCGCACTGACCCCTGAAGGCGAGCGCGAGGAAATCCGTCAGATTTTCGCCGCCAAGGGATTCGAAGGCGACGATCTTGAACGGGCGGTCGAGATCATCACGGAGAGCCATGACCGCTGGATATCCGTCATGCTGGAAGAAGAGTTCGGCGCCCCGAAAGTCGAACGCTCCGCCATAATGGCCGGCGCGGCGACTTTTGCTGCGTTTTTCATTTGCGGCGCCGTGCCGCTGCTCCCCTTTTTGTTCGGCGCCGGCGCAAATGCGCTTGCAGCGGCCGTCGTCATGACCGGTTTTGTCTTTCTCGGCATCGGGGCCATGAAGTCTAAATGGTCGACGGCGCGCTGGTGGACGTCCGCCCTTGAAACTTTCACGATCGGCATGGCCGCGGCGGGCTTCGCCTATGTCATCGGCGCATTGCTGAAGGGCTGGGTAGGGGTGTAGGACGCGGCGCAAAGGAGACGGGCCTCATGAAAATTACCGACCTGATGTACGACCTCGGCGTCGAGGACCGCCTGTTCACCCAAGGCCCGCTTGCGGTGGCGACCCCCATCGACGGCTCGGAAATCGCGCGGGTCGCGCCCGACGACGATGCGGAGATCGACGCCAAGATCCGATTTGCTGAAAAGGCTTTTCAGAGCTGGCGCAAGGTTCCGGCGCCGCGCCGGGGCGAGCTCGTTCGCCTGTTAGGCGAGGAGCTGCGCGCGCACAAGAACGCCCTCGGCCGGCTCGTCACCATCGAATGCGGCAAAATTCTTTCCGAGGGGCTCGGCGAAGTGCAGGAGATGATCGATATCTGCGATTTCGCCGTCGGCCTGTCGCGCCAGCTTTACGGCCTGACCATCGCCTCGGAGCGCCCCGGCCATCACATGCGCGAAAGCTGGCAACCGCTGGGGCCGGTGGGCGTCATCTCCGCTTTCAACTTTCCCGTCGCCGTGTGGTCGTGGAATGCGGCGCTGGCGCTTGTCTGCGGCGACACGCTCGTCTGGAAGCCGTCCGAGAAAACGCCGCTGACGGCGCTCGCCGTGCAGTCCTTGCTGGAACGCGCCGCGCAGAAATTCGGCGACGCGCCCGAAGGCCTGATGAGCGTCGTCATCGGCGGGCGCGAAGCCGGGGAGCGGATCGCTGACGACAAAAACATTGCGCTTGTCTCCGCCACAGGCTCGACCCGCATGGGCCGGGACGTAGGCCCGCGCGTCGCTAGGCGCTTCGGCCGCGTGCTCTTAGAACTCGGCGGCAACAACGCCGGCATCGTCGCGCCGTCCGCCGATCCCGATCTCGCCTTGCGCGCGGTCTGCTTTTCCGCGGCGGGCACGGCGGGGCAACGCTGCACAAGCCTGCGCAGGCTGTTCGTGCATGACAGCATTTATGATGATTTCGTCCCGCGCCTGAAAGCCGCCTATCAATCCCTGCCGGTCGGCGATCCCTTGAAGGAGGGAACGCTTGTGGGACCGCTCATCGACAAAGACGCGCTTGAACGAATGCAGGACGCGCTCGCCCGTGCGAAAGAACAGAGCGCGGCCGTCGCCGGCGGCGAGCGCCTTGAAGGCGAGGGGTGTTATGTGCGCCCCGCCATTGCAGAGCTTTCAGACCATGAAGGAGTCGTTAACGAGGAAACCTTCGCGCCAATCCTTTATGTGATGCGCTATGAAAACCTGGAAGACGCCATCGCGTTGCAAAATTCCGTCACGCAAGGCCTGTCCTCCTGCATTTTCACCCGCGACGTTCTCGAGGCGGAAACATTCCTATCCGCAACAGGCTCGGATTGCGGCATCGCCAATGTGAATATCGGCCCGTCCGGCGCCGAGATCGGCGGCGCCTTCGGCGGAGAAAAGGAAACCGGCGGCGGGCGCGAAAGCGGTTCGGACGCATGGAAGGCTTACATGCGCCGGCAAACCCAGACGGTGAATTATTCGACGGCGCTGCCGCTCGCGCAGGGCGTAAAATTCGACATTTGACAATGCACGCAGCAGCTTTGGCGAATGAGGGAAGCGCGTCCAATTATCATGGTGTTAACAATACCATGATATCTTATTCTAACACTAATATTGCTCCGTATATCAACGGATTACGTTGCCGTTTAGCAACATCGGTTATCGCAAATTGAACTTTTGGCGAATTTAAACGGTTTCGCCATATCAATTATGGTAGGCATGACAAAAAGAAATCGCAGTCAAGACGATTCGAAATATGTTGCTCTAGGGAGGTATGAATGACCACGCGGAAAACTATATCCAGAAATATCGCGCGCATGGGCGTGTCGATGGCGGCCTTGGCGGGCGGCGTCGGCCTTGCCGATGCGGCGCTCGCGCAAACGGACGAGATCGTTGTTACGGCTCAGTTCCGTGAACAGAACGTGCAGGACACGCCGCTCGCCGTGACGGCGGTCAGCGGCGACATGCTCAACCGTCGCAGCCAGACCGAAATTTCCGAAATCGCGCGCCAGGCGCCGAACGTTACGCTGGCGGGGCAGAACCAGGAATATGGTTCCGCCATGATCGCCTATATCCGCGGCATCGGCCAGAACGACCCGAACTTCGCGGTCGAACCCGGCGTCGGCATCTATATCGACGACGTCTATCTGCCGACGCTGACCGGTTCGCTGCTCGACCTGATGGACGTTGACCGCGTCGAAGTCTTGCGCGGCCCGCAAGGCACGCTCGCCGGCCGGAACTCCATCGGCGGCGCGATCAAGATGTATTCGGTGAAGCCGCGCGGCGACAATTCCGGTTCGCTTCAGGTGACCTACGGCTCCTATGACCGGCTTGACATCCGCGGCATCTATGACGTTCCGCTTACGGAAGACCTCGCCATGCGCGTTTCCGCCGTCAGCAAGAACGAAGACGGTTACATTAAGCGTCTCGATTACAACCTGACCCATCCGGGCACCAATGTGCCGACACAGGCCGCCGGCAACGATCCGGTGCTTGGCACGCTCGGCGGTCATGCCATCGCGGCGGGCAAGATCGCTTTCCGCTGGACGCCGAACGATCGCCTCGACGTTAATCTGTCGGGCGATTACACGCGCGAGCGCAATGAAGCGGGCGTCGCTACGCTCCAACTGGCCAACGCGGAAGGGTATATGAACGCCAATCCGGCCCGGCCCTGGCTTACCGGCACGGATGGCGCCGCCATTCCCTATAACTGCATGTTCGTGCCGCATGGCGTGAACAGCTGCGACACGCAGACCCAGTTTGACGGGCGTTACATCACTTATGCGACGTTCAACGATCTCTATCCCGGCGACTCGCAACAGCCTTACAAACCCTTTGCGCTCGATCCGCACCGGGATATGGACAATTACGGAACCGCGCTGACGATCAATTACGATCTGAGCGACACGCTGTCGGTCTACTCGATCACGTCCTACCGGAAATATGAAACCGACTGGTCTTACGACGTCGACGGCTCGCCGCTGGCGCCGAACATTCTTAACCAGAAACAGACCAATGAGCAGGTCAGCCAGGAAATCCGCCTGAACGGAACGCTGGCCGATAACTTTATCGACTTCACGCTGGGCGGCTTTTATTTCGACACTGACGGTTTCTACACCGCGCGCGTCGATCTGCCTTATGCCGGGATCGACTTCATCCACGGGCCCGACCCGACACCCTCGAACAACAAGGCGATTTTCGGCAACGTCACCTTCAACTTTAGCGACGCGTTCCACCTGACGGGCGGCGTCCGCCAGTCATGGGACAAGAAAGAGTATCAGTATTTCCGGCACAATCCGGACTACACGGATATCGAAGGGCCGTGCAACTTCTTCCTCGGCGCCATGGTCGCCGGGCCGGTCGGCCTCGGCAACCAGCCGAACTGCCTGCTGTTCGGCATCAACGGCACGGAAGCGACCTTCAAAAACGACCGGCTCGACTGGCGCGTGGCCGCGGACTACCGCTTTAACGACGCGCTCATGGTCTATGGCCAGATTGCGACCGGCTATCGCGCCGGCGGCTTCAACGCCCGGCCGTTCTTCCCGAGCCAGGCGACGCCGCACGTGCCGGAAACGATCAGGTCTTACGAGATCGGCTTCAAATCCGACCTCTTCGACGACACGCTGCGCTTGAACGTCGCCGGGTTCTATTTCCCCTATGACAACATCGTGCTGCTTTCGACCTATTGCGCCGACTTGGCGGATATGGATCAGGCGACGCCCTGCCTGCGTCCGGACAATGTCGGTTCGGCGAAGGTTAAAGGCTTCGAAGCGGAAGCGTTCTTCTATCCGACTTCAAACTTCAGCATCGACGCGTCGCTGAGCTATCTCGACTTCCAGTATAAGGAGATCGACGAACTGGCCGGCACCGGCGTCGCGCTCGGCGACGTCACGCCCTACACGCCGGAATGGCAGTACAGCTTCGGCGTGCAGTATGACGTCAACAATGTGTTCGGCGGCGATTTGAGCTTCCGGGTCGACGGCTCCTACCAGTCGGAGATCTTCACGGAAGCGGGCAATGTCCGCGAAAGATTGATCCCAAGCGACGTTGTTGCTGAATCGGAAGGATTTGAAGACATCGGTCTGAATGGCGGCGGCGGCCCGATCGACACGCTGGTGGCCGACAACCTGATCGACGGCTATTTCCTCGGAAACGCCCGGGTCATGTGGAACTCCGGCGACGGCGACTGGGGCATCGCCTTCGAGGTGAAGAATATGTTCGACAAATACTACTTCACGACCAAGGTGAACGATATTGCTGCTGTGGGTCATGTTTATGGCTCGCCCGGCAAGCCGCGCACTTGGGCCGTGACGGTGAAACGCAACTTCTAGAAGCGCTTCACGCTCTCAAGATCGACGCCGCACCGGAAACGGTGCGGCGTTTTCTTTTGTCCCTGCGCACCGCTATGCTGCGGCTGTTACGCGGGAGGAGACTGAGCGTGCTCGAACTCTATCACCACGGATCCTCAGCCTGCGCCGCGAAGGTGCGTTTCGCACTCGCTGAGAAGGGGCTCGACTGGACCGGCCATTATGTGGACCTTTTAAAGGGCGAGCAATTCGACCCGGCTTTCCTCGCGATCAACCCGAAAGCCGTAGTCCCGGTGCTGGTCCATGACGGCGAGATCATTCTGGAATCGACCGTCATCTGCGAATATCTCGAAGAGGCCTTCCCGGAGACGCCGCGGCTTTATCCGGAAAGCCCGCTGGCGCGGACAAAAGTGCGGCTGTGGACCAAGGCGGTCGATGAAGAGCTGCACCCGGCCTGTTCGGCGCTCACCTATGTGCTCTCGCATCGCCATGCGATCCTGCGCAACGGCGCCGGCTCCTTCGACGATTTCCTGAAAGGCGCGGGGCCGGATGGACGCGCGGCGCGCGAGCTTAAATGGCGATGGATCCAGGAAGGCCTCGATGCGCCCGGCGTCGCCGACAAAATCCGGCTTTATGACGGCTATCTCCACAAGATGGAGGCGGCGCTCGAAAAAAGCGACTGGCTCGCCGGCGGCGCCTTCACCATGGCCGATGTCGCGCTTGCGCCTTATCTAAACCGCCTCGCCATGCTGCAATGCCATGGCATGTGGCGGGACGGGCGCCTGCCGTGCGTCGAAGACTGGTTCGCCCGCATCAGGGCGCGGGCGACTTTCGAGCCGGCCTTTTTCAAATGGATGCCGGCGGACCTTATTGAAAACATGCGGGCCAATGGCGCGCGATCCTGGCCCGCCGTGAAAGACCTGCTCGGGATATGACATGAAGACGCTGCCGCTCAGTAAAGCCTTCACGCTCATCGAACCGGGACCGGTCGTGCTGGTGACGACGAATAACGGCCAAGCCAATAACATCATGACCATCACCTGGACCATGGTGATGGATTTCTCGCCGAGCTTCGCCATGACGACGGGGCCGTGGAACTATTCCTACGCCGCGCTTCGCGAAACGAAGGAATGCGTGTTCGCTATCCCCGGCGCGGACCTTATTGATAAGGCCGTCGGCGTCGGCATGTGTTCCGGCGAAGACACGGACAAATTCGAGAAATTCGGCCTCACGCCGGTCAAGGCGAAGCACGTCCGCGCGCCGCTCATCAAGGAATGTCTCGGCAATATTGAATGCCGGATCGTCGATTTCGTCGACCGGCACAACATCATCGTGCTTGAAGGGCTCGCCGCCTATGCCGACAGCGCCCGCAAGGACCAAAGAATGATCCATGCGGTCGGGGACGGAACCTTTATCGCCGACGGGCGCAAATTCGACCGCAAAGAAATGATGCGCGCGAAAATTCCGTCCGGGGTGTAATCTAGCAACCAGCTGCAAAAAACATAGAGCTCTGCGCTACGCTCCAAGCGCGGCCGACTGGCCGCCGCCCGGCCAGGGCGCCCCTTCGGAGCCGCGAGCGAAGCGAGCTCGCGCGAGATAAATAGTGGCGGAGGGGGTGGGATTCGAACCCCGCGCGCGAAGGCGCGCATTCTTGCAGAACGTGGGTGAGACAGCCATGCCGGGGCGGACTGACGTCTGATGATCAACACCTAAGCTGGCGGAGGGGGTGGGATTCGAACCCACGGAACGCTCACACGCTCAACGGTTTTCAAGACCGCCGCATTCGACCACTCTGCCACCCCTCCGGTAGCACAACGGCTGCTGTCTACATTGCCGAATTGATTGAAGCAACTGAGCGATCTTCATCCGGAGCGGTCGAAGGCAAACCGTAAACTCGGCCGCCGGAGGCGGGCGGGAGCGACCACTGTGCTGCGCCGCCGGGCGCGCCGGAGCGTTAGGACGGGCGACGCAAAATGCGAGGGGCGGGAAATGGCGCGCCCGCCGGAAGCCGCAAGGGACTGGAAGCTACAGTTAATGAGGCGTTAACACTCGCCGCTTATTGCCTGAGGCGTTTGGTTCCCGTTTAATTGCGACAAGTTCAGGCGTGCCCCCGATGAGCCATCCGGCGTCCTTTCTCCAGAAACTCTTTGCGCTTTTCCTGATGGCGCTGGCCGCGGCCTGCGCTACGGGGCCTGGCGGCGGGAAGGGCGGTTCCCCGCATTACAAGGTCGGCAAGCCCTATAAGGTCAACGGCAAGTGGTACCGGCCCGAAGAAGACCCGCATTATTCGAAAACCGGCGTCGCCTCCTGGTACGGATCCCAGTTTCACGGCCGGCTGACGGCCAATGGGGAAATCTTCGACATGAACCGGCTGTCGGCGGCCCATACGACCCTGCCGCTGCCCTCCATGGTCGAAGTCACCAATCTCGAAAACAACCGCTCGATCCTCGTGCGGGTGAACGACCGCGGGCCTTTCGCTCATGGCCGGATCATCGATTTATCGCGGGAGGCGGCGCGCCGCCTCGGCTTTGAGCATCAGGGCACGGCGCGGGTGCGGGTGCGCTACGCCGGTCCGGCGCCGCTCAACGGCGCCGCGCCGAAATACGCCTCGAAACCGCAACGTATCGCGCGGGCGGCGCCCGTCCGGGAGGAAACGGTCAAACCCAGCGGCGGCGCTCCGGACGGCGACGCCATTTCCGAGCTTCTCACCAGCATGGAAAACGCGCCGGCGCTGACCCCTGGCGCTGAGAAGACGGCGATCGCAGAGGCCGAGGGCGGCGCGCCCGACGAGGTGGAAATCCCGGCGGCGGACTTGTCGACGCCAGCCCCGGAAGACGCGCGCATGGTGCATTCCAAAGCCCCGGCCGGCGCCGGGCTGGAGGCGCTTTATCTCGTGCGCGTTGCGGCGCTTTCCCGGCTCGACCATATCGACGCCCTGCGCGCCCAGCTTGGCGATCTCGGGACCTTGCGCATGTCGCGCGTTGAAACCGACGCCGGAACTGTGTTTTACCGCGTCAATCTGGGGCCGTTTTCCTCTATCGAAACGGCGGCCAAACGATTGGAAGCGGTGCGGCTGGCGGGCTATGCTGACGCCGCGCTGGTCACGTTGACGCCATAAGACGGCCCGAAAAGGGCGTTTAAAATCAAGGCGTTTGTCCCGGTTTCTCAACCGGCGGATCAGACTGTTGAAGGAGACGCGTTTTGCAGTTTTTAAAAATTCTCGCCGGCCTTGCGGTCTTGCTGTCCGGCGCCGCCTACGCCCAGCAGCCGATCACAACCCCGGCCGATTACGCCGTCATCATGGATTATCGCACCGGCGAAATTCTCTACGAGAAGAATGCGCGCACGCCGACGGCGCCGGCCTCCATGTCGAAACTGATGACCGTCGCCATCGTGTTCGAGCGCCTGAAAAACGGCTCCTTACAGCTCACCGATGAATTCGACGTCAGCGAAAAGGCGTGGCGCGAACGCGAAGGCTCGTCCATGTGGGTGCGCGTCGGCGACAAGATTTCCGTCCTTAATCTGTTGCGCGGCATCATCGTGCAGTCGGGCAACGACGCCTGCATCGTGGTGGCCGAAAACATTTCCGGCTCCGAAGAAGCCTTTGTGGAGCTCATGAACCGCAAGGCGCATGAATGGGGCCTCAACGATTCCACCTTCGGCAACCCGCACGGCAAGCCCGCGCCGGATCAGAAGATGAGCATGCGCGATCTTGCGCTCCTGACCCGCAAGATCATTTCCGACTACAGCGAATATTACGCGCTCTTCGCCGAGCGCGAATTCACCTGGGAGAAAATCCGTCAGGCGAACCGCAATCCGATCCTCGACATGGTCGAGGGGGCGGACGGGCTTAAAACGGGGCATACGGAAGAATCCGGCTATGGCCTTGTCGGCTCGGCGGTGCAGAACGGCGAGCGGCGCATCGTCGTCGTCAACGGCCTTTCCTCGGAACGCGAACGCGCAACGGAATCGGCGCGGCTGATGCGCATTGCCTTCAACGATTTCTCTACTAAGACCTTCTTCGAACCGGGCGACATCGTCGGCGCGGCCGAGGTCTTCAAAGGCAAAGACGCCCATGTGCCGCTGATCGCGCGCGAGCCGGTGAAACTCATCATGCACCGCTCGCTCATGGACGAGGCCAAGGCGACCATCGTCTATCAGGGGCCGGTGGCGGCGCCGGTGAAGGAAAACCAGCAGATTGGCTTTCTTCGCGTCGAAACACCGTCCGGGCCCGCGCGCGAATATGCGCTCTATGCGGGCCAGCCGGTGAAAGAGACGGGCATATGGGGCAAGATCGGCCTCGCCGCGAAAAAGCTTCTGGCCAAACCCCATGACGAAACCGCGCTTCCTGAAGCGCAAGCCGCGCAATAAAATGGACGCGCCCGACGCCTGGACCGGCCTCTTCATCTCCTTCGAGGGCGGAGACGGCGCCGGCAAGACAACGCAGATTACACGGCTCGCCGAAATCCTGCGCGCCGAAGGCCGCGAGGTCGTATTGACGCGCGAGCCAGGCGGATCGGAAGGCGCCGAGGCCATCCGCAAACTCATTCTTGAAGGCGACGCCGACCGCTGGTCGCCGCTCGCCGAAGCGCTCCTCATGTACGCCGCGCGCGAAGACCATCTCGAGCGCACCATCATCCCGGCGCTGCATCGCGGCGCGGTGGTCATCACCGACCGCTTCGCCGACTCCACCATGGCCTATCAGGGACTTGCCGGATCGCTCGGCGAAGAAACCGTCTCGACGCTTTACAAGCTCGTGGTCGGCGAGCGCGGCCCGGACCTCACCATCATTCTCGACATCCCGGTGGAAGAGGGGCTGAAACGCGCGGGCCATCGCGCCGGAGACAAAAAAAACGCCGGGCATGGCGGTGAACAGCGTTTCGAATCGAAGGGAACCGCCTATCAGGAAGAGGTGCGCCAGGCCTTTCTGGAGATCGCCCGGCGCGAACCGGAGCGCTGTCTCGTCGTCGATGCGCGGGGCGATGAGGAAAGCGTCGCCGCGCAGCTCCGCAAAGCTGTGGAGGCGCGCCTGCCGGGCCTTTTTTCCGCCTGATCCCGCCTTCCATAGGCGGCTCAAACGGAATAACACCATCTCATGGAAGAGGACTTGATCCCGCCCCGCGCACGCGCGCGCCAGATCGGCCGCGAGCCCTTGGAAAAGCGCCTGCGCGCCGCCCTTGAGGCCGGGACGCTGAGCCATGGCTGGATCCTGGCGGGGCCTGAAGGGGCGGGCAAGGCGACGCTCGCCTATCGCATCGCCCGGGCCGTTCTTGACCGCCAAGCGCTCGAACCGGGCGACACGCTGGACATGCCCGAAACGGCGCGGGTCTTTCGCCTGATCGCCAGCCAGGCGCAGCCCGACCTTTTTGTCGCCGAGCGGCTGTGGGACGAGAAAAAAGGCAAGCAACAGGCTGAAATTACGGTCGAAACCATCCGGAAGCTGACATCGTTTCTGAGCCATACGGCGTCGGGCGCCGGCGCGCGCGTCGCCATTGTCGACACCGCTGACGATATGAACCGCAACGCCGCCAACGCGCTCTTAAAAGCGCTGGAAGAGCCGCCGCCGGGAACGCTCCTGCTGCTGCTCTCCGCGACGCCGGGGCGGCTTCTGCCCACCATCCGCTCGCGCTGCCGGCGCATCGATCTGCCGCCGCTGTCTAATGATGTTGTGGAAAAGTTCCTGATTTCCGAAGCCGTCAGCATGGGCGACGCGAAAAACATCGCCGATCACGCCCGCGGCCGGCCCGGCTATGCGCTGACATTGGCGGCGGGCGAGGGGGCCGACGCCATCCGCCTGGCGCAAGCGTTTCTCAATGCGGCGCAAAAAGGCGGCGACATCTCGAAAATCATCGCCGGGGTTTCAGGCAAAGCCGGGGAAGGGTGCTGGCCGGTGTTTCTCGACACGGTGCTGACGGGGCTCAGCGACGCGGCGCGCATGGCGGCGATGCAAGGGAATGCGGAAGGTTTCGAGGGCGTTTCCGCCGGCGCGCTCCTCGACGCCTGGCAGGCGCTGACGCAGCTTTCGGGGCGCGGCGAAGCGCTTAATCTCGACCGCGCGCAATTGCTTCAGGCGATGGCGTTCGACCTTAAAGCCGCGCTCAAGGCGCAGGCCGCCTGATGGCGCATCCGATGTTTGTCGACAGTCACGTTAATCTGCATTCGGAGAAATACGCTGAAGACCTCGACGCGGTCATGGCGCGCGCGCGCGAGGCGGGCGTCGGAACGATGCTGACCATCTCCGATCAATTGTCGTCGACCGAGGCGATCAAAGAAATCGCCGCGCGCGATCCGAATATCTGGCGCAGCGTCGGCGTGCATCCGCATCATGCAAAGGATTATGCGGATCTTTCCGCTGAGACGCTGGTCGACATGGCGGCGGATGACGACGTTGTCGGCATCGGCGAATGCGGCCTCGATTTCTATTACGAATATTCCGACCGCGAGGCGCAAGAAGCCGTCTTCCGGGCTCATATCGCCGCGGCGCAGAAAACGCGGCTGCCGCTGATCATCCATACGCGCGACGCCGATGACCTCATGCGCGCAAAGCTGGAAGAGGCGCATGGGGAAGGGGGCTTCGTCCCCCTCCTCCATTGCTATACGGGCGGGCCGGCGCTCGCCGAGGCGGCGCTCGGGCTCGGCGGATACGTTTCTTTTTCCGGCATCATCACCTTCAAGAATGCAAGCGATGTGCGCGCGGTCGCCGAGACGACGCCGCTGGAGCGGATCATCATCGAGACCGACTGTCCTTATCTCGCGCCAGTCCCGAAGCGGGGACGGCGCAACGAGCCGGCTTATGTGGTTCATGTGGCGGAAAAGCTGGCGGAGATAAAAGGGATGAGCGTCGAGGAGATCGCCGCCGTCACTACGGATAATTTCTTCCGCCTGTTTTCAAAGGCGCGCGCGCCGCAAGAGGTTTCATGACGGCTAAGTTGCGCATCACCGTCTTGGGCTCCGGCTCCTCCGGCGGCGTGCCGCGTTTCGGCGGACCTGACGGGGCGGGCGACTGGGGCGAATGCGATCCGAACGAACCGAAGAACCGCCGCACGCGCTGTTCGATCCTGGTGCAGCGCGAACACCCGGAACACGGTTTCGCCCATGACAAGGTGACCTCCGTTCTGGTGGATGCGTCGCCGGACATGCGCGCGCAATTGCTGGCGGCGCGCTGTTCGCGCCTCGATGCGGTGCTGTTCACCCATGATCACGCGGACCAGACGCACGGCATCGACGATTTGCGCGTTTTCGCCCTGCAGATGCGCCGGCGCATGCCGGTCTATATCGATGACGCGACAGCCGGCCGTCTTCTGGAGCGGTTCGATTATTGTTTCGAACAGCCGCCGGGCAGTCTTTATCCGGCGATCCTCGAAAAAATCGACATGCCGCCTTGCGGTGAGGAATTCTCCGTAGACGGACCGAGCGGGCCGATCCCGGTAAAAGCGTTCCTGCAGTTTCACGGCAATGTCGACTCTCTCGGTTTTCGCTTCGGCGATATGGCCTATTCCAGCGACGTGGTCGGCCTGCCCGAAGAAAGCTTTGCTACACTGACTGGTGTAAAATGCTGGATCGTCGACGCCTTGCAATACAAACCCCATAAAACCCACGCCCATCTCGATCTCGCCCTGGAATGGCTGGCGCGCGTCGGGCCCGAGAAGGGTATTCTCACTAACCTGCACGTCCATATGGACTACGAAACCCTCAAAAACCGGCTTCCGGCGGGCGTCGCGCCTGCTTATGACGGCTTGACGATCATGGGAAATGCTGAATAACGGAAGAGGCGTTTTTCAAGCGTTCCGGGGTGAGGGAAATATGAATAATTTCAAGCAAATATTGCTTGTTTTGATGGCGATGGGCGCGGCCGCCTGCAGCGGCGGCGAAGAGGCCGGCGCCGACGCAAAAACCGTCAACGCCGAGAACGCGGATAGCGCAAGCGAAGCCGTCGAGGTTTATTCCGTACACCTCACACGCATCGCCGATGCGTTGGAGGCGGTGGAGTCGGAAGCGGGCGCGCAGACGGCGGCGCAGGTCATCGCCGATGCGACAAATGAATTTGAAATTCTCGCCGAGAAATTCAACGAGGCGAACAAGATGCAATTGACCGCCGCCATGGCGGCGCGCGCAAACGATCTGACCAAACCGCAAATGCGGATCGGCATGGCCATGCAGACACTTACAAGCGAGCATCCGGAATATTTAGAGACGATAAGCGAGGCGATGGACGAGATGCCGCCGCTGCAATGAGTATTTGACGGCCCGTTTCGCATTTTCGCCGCAAAACGGGCTCATTGGCGCAGTAAAATGCGTGTGTAAATTGCGCAGGGGAAGGCGATGGCGCTGGAATATTACATGCCGCGAGCGGATCTTCGCGACTATGTCCGCGCCTATTATTATTTCTCAACGGACAATCCGACGATCCAGCCGCTTTGCGCGGAAATGGGCAATATTCGCGTCGTCCTTGGCGGCGGCGGGTTCCTGCACATGCCCAACGGGGACAAACAGAAAATCATCTCGGCGTTTCTGATCGGTCCCACCATGGGCGCTTACTGCATGGAGGCGGAAGCGGGCACGCGCGTCTTCGGCATCGGCGTGCGCCCGAAAGGATGGATGACGCTTTGCGGCGTGAGCGCCGAGGAGGCCACGGACCGGGTCATCGACCTCACATCTTTCGCGGGCGGCATGGCGCGTTCGAGCATCGAGGAAATGCGCAACGCCCGCAGTCTCAGCGAGCTGGCCTTCGCGGCGGACCGGTTTTTCGCTCAAATTTTAATGAAACAAGGCGCGCGTCGCACAGCGCCATATCCGGAAGCGCTGGGGCGCTGGCTGCTCGATCCGAACGATCTCGGTCTCGATTCGCTGCTTTCCACGATGGATGTGTCCCGACGTCAGACCGACCGGATCGCAAAACTTTATTTCGGGGCGTCGCCGAAATATCTGCAGCGCAAATACCGCGCCTTGCGTGCGGCCGACCGGATCCGCGCCGGCGAGACGGACTGGCTCGCGGCCGCCGGCGACGGCTATTATGACCAATCCCATTTCATCAAGGAATTCAGGACCTTCATCGGCGTGACGCCGAGACAGCTCATGGGCAACCAGGCTCAGCTGATCACGGAGATCCAAAGCCAGCGCTCCGAGGCGCTGTCATTGCCGCTGGCAAGCTTCTAATTCTGCAGTTTAATATTGAGATGGCCAATATTTCCTATAGCGACGCTGAATTACAGGGTAATGTGCCGACATTGTAGGGAGAATGCCGCTACCAGAACCAGCCAGCCGGAAGGGAGAGACCGGCGGGGGACGAGGTTCTGGGCATCACGGGAACGCACAAGCCTCGCCGCCGCGATGTTTGTGCGTTCCCGACGTTTTTGGGTCCGATTCCTATAGGCGCCGCCGCCTAAAATCCGCCCTTCCGCACATTCCAATAATTTGCGACAATATAAATTGTGCAACAAATGCATGAAGCCTGAGACGCGGCTTCCGGCTGGCTTTTGAACGTCCCCGATTGCGGATCGACCTGTGCTGTTCGATAAAGGCGCCATGACCCATTCGACACACGCTTATGCGCCCGACCCGCGAAACGACTCCATCCTTATCGACATCAACGGCGAATTGTTTCCGCGCGCCGACGCGAAGGTCTCGGTTTTCGATTCCGGTTTCGTGCTCGGCGACGGCGTCTGGGAAGGTTTGCGCGTTTACGCCGGACCGGACGGCAAAGGCGTCATCGCTTTTCTCGACCGTCATCTGGCGCGGCTTTATGCTGGCGCAAAAACCCTCGATTACGAATTTCCGCTCAGCAAGACCGAGTTCGCCGAACGGCTCTATGCCTGCCTCGACGCGAACGAAGCGCATGACGGCGTGCATGTGCGCCTCATGACGTCCCGCGGCGTCAAGGCGACGCCTTATCAGGACCCGCGCGCGACCATTACGCCGCCGACCATCGTCATCATTCCGGAATTTAAAACGCCCTCCCCGGACGCCGGCGCGCGCGGCCTCAGTCTTTTCACTGTCCATGTCCGGCGCGGCTACCCGGACGTGCAGGACCAGAAACTCAACTCCCACTCGAAGCTGAATTGCATCATGGCGTGCATTCAGGCGGCGAAAGCGGACGCCGACGAAGCGCTGATGCTCGACCCGCACGGCTTTGTCGCGACCTGCAACTCCACGCATTTCTTTATCGTGAAAGACGGCGAAATCTGGACCTCCACCGGCGATTTCTGTCTTGGCGGCATCACGCGCAAAGTCATTATCGAAACCGCGCGCGAGGCCGGCGTCACCGTCCATGAACGCAACTTCTCGCTGCATGACGCCTATAATGCGGACGAAGCTTTTGTCACCGGCACCTTCGCCGGACTCACGCCGGTGGCGGAAATCGACGGTAGAACGCTCGGCGCCGCTTCCGGCCCGATGGTGGCAAAGCTGCGCGGCCTCTACAAGGAACGCGTGGCGAACGACATCAAAGACGGACGGCGCGTGAATTTCGACTGACCTTCTCAAGGGCGCTGACGATGGCGAAACGAAAACGCATCGCCTATGACGATCTGAAGGCGCTCGCGCTGTCGCTCGATCTGCCCGGCGTCACGGAAGCCGTCTCCTGGGGCCAGCCCTGCCTCAAAGCTCATGGCAAGCTCTGGTTTTTCTGGAGCCCGACGGAAGACGCGCCGGTCTTCAAAGTCCCTTTCGAAGAGCGCGATATGCTCGTCGAGGCCGAGCCGGAAACGTTTTTCTTCACGGATCACTATAAAAACCACAAACTCGTCCTTGTGCGCCCGGACCGCCTCGATATGGACTGGGCGAAGGCGAATCTCCTGCGCGTCTGGCGTGAGCAGGCGCCAAAAAGGCTCCTCAAAGCCTATGATGCGGGCGGCTGAATGGTGTTTGGGCGCCTCCCGGCCCCCTCGCGGTCTTGTCAAACGGCCATAAAATGCGAGAATTTCCCCCTTGGGGTTGTTTGGCGGACAAGGGGCGTTTGGGGTGTTGAATTTCATTCTTATCGGAGCCGCGGCGGCGGTCAGCGGCATGGCGCTTGGCGCGCTTATCGGCGCATGGTTTGCAGACCGAAAGCTGCGCAAACATTATCAGGAAGTGCGTAGCGAGATCGTCCGGTTGCGATCGGTGGCGGAGAAAAAGCTCGCCGGCGACGATCCGAAGCTCGACGATCTCCTTGAGAATCTCCACGCGGCCGCAAACAAGGCTTACGCCGCCATTCAGGCGATGGAGAATCAGGCGAAGTTCACGCGGTTGAAAAGCGACGGCGGCAAGGAAGTCATCGCCTCCTCCCGCCATATCATACGCATGATCGACGAATATTCCGGCGCCGAACCGGAACCTTACGTTATCGAGCCGAAGAAGAAACAGGCGCCGAAAGTCACCGCCGAGCCCGCTCAAAACACCGATGCGGCGCCGGTCCAGAAAGCGCTGGCCAAGAAGAAGTCAGCTGAAAACAATCAGGAATAAACCACCCGCATGCGGATCATCATGTTCTCAGGCCCGCGCAACATCTCCACAACGATGATGCGCAGTTTCGAAAGCCGTCCAGATACGGAGGTCCGGGACGAGCCTTTCTATGGCTGGTATCTGAAAACAAGCGGCGCGGATCATCCGATGCGCGCCGAGATCATGGCGAGCATGCCGACGGACTGGGCGGATGTGGTCGAAGACCTATGCTCCCCGGCTGCCGGCCCGGCCTATGTGTTCGAAAAACACATCGCCTTTCATTTCGCCGATATTTCGGATTTCGGCTGGCTCAAAGGCGCGAAGGTTCTTCACCTGATCCGCGACCCGCGCGCCATGGTCGCTTCTTACAAGAACAAATATGACGACGTCCGGCCGATCATCGACAGCTACCGCGTTCAGCGCCGCCTCTATAAACAATCGCCCGCCCCCGTCATCGACGCTGGCGACATCCTGAAAGCGCCGGGCGCTATGTTGCGCGCGCTCTGCGCCGCGCTGGACATGCCCTTCATGGAGGAGATGCTGTCATGGGAAGCCGGCCCGCGCGCGAGCGACGGCGTCTGGGCCGACCACTGGTATGACGCAGTGCGCGCCTCGACCGGCTTCAAGCCCTATGAGGAACGCGCGCTGACGCTGAGCCCGGAGCTTGAAGAGGTCGCGAAGGCGTGCGCGGAAGACTACGCCTTTTTCCATGAGCGGCGGCTGACGCTCTAGCGCCGTCCGTTAGGCGCCCGCGCGGAACGTGGCGTTTCCTCAAGGATCGGCATAAAGTTCCGGACTTGCCCGCCGGCCTTCTCTCGAAACGGAGCGCTTCAAGATGCTCGCAAGAGCCGCAACGACCCTGACCGGGGCCATCCTGGTGATCTATGGCGTCATCGCCGCCATATCTCCCCTGCCCCTGGGCGTTGTCCTTATCGTGCTCGGTCTTATCATGATCGCCGCCGCCAATCCGGCCGCGCGCCCGCTCATCCTCGCCATGCGCCGGCGCTGGCGCTGGTTTGACAAAATGGTGCGCCTCGCCGCGCACCGGTCGCCGCCGCGCTTTCATGAAACCTTCGAAGACACCGATCCGGCAAAGCATCCCGAGCCGCCGGAGGACAACGCCCGCGAAGGTTAATTTCCGCTGGAATGCATCTTGCTGAGCATGGCTGGAAGCGCCTTACGGATGCGGGACCCATGCTTTCAACATGCATTTTCGCCAGAAATGAAGAACGGCTTTTGCCGCAATGCGTCGGCTCGCTCGTGCGCGCCGGGCTCGGCGAGACGGATGAAGTCCATATTCTGGTCAACGGGTCCGCCGACAATACCGGGCTGACGGCGCGCACGCTCGGCGCGGCCGATCCGCGAATACGCGTCCACGACCTGCCTGTCGGCGATAAGGTGAACGCCTGGAACGAATATGTTCATCGGATTGCGCCGGCGCGCGCCGGCGCGCATGTCTTCATCGACGGCGATATTGCAGCCAGTCCGGACGCGCTGACAGCGCTTGCCAAAGCCCTCGCCGCTTCGCCGGAAAGCTACGCCGCCGCGGCCTTGCCCGCCTCAGGACGCAGCCGGCGCGCGTGGGCGCGCAGCCTCATCGCCAATCATTATCTCAGCGGCAATCTTTACGCGCTTTCCGGCGATGCGCTCGCCCTTTTCCGTGAAAAACGCATCAGGCTGCCTTTCGGCGCCAAAGGCGAGGACGGGCTTTTGTCTTATCTTCTGCTGACGGATTTGAAGGGCGGGAAAGACGACAGCCATAAGCGCCGGATCGTCATCGCCGAAGACGCGACCTTCGAATTCGAGTCCCTGCAGGCGAGCCTGCGCGACGCCGGACTCTACGCCCGCCGGTTGCTGCGCTATTCCGAACGGCATTTTCAGAAAAAAATTCTTTATCGAATTCTGAAAGAAGAAGGCGTCCGGGCTATGCCGGAAGCCGTCTCGGAAATCTATACGCAAGACGCCTGCAAAGGCCTGCGCCCGCGTTTCGACCCGGTGAACTTCTGGTTTGATCTCGCGATCCTGCGCCGCCTGAAAACGAATGCGGCGAGGCTTATAGAAGCGCGTTAAGCGCCCTTTTCAACCTGCGTAAATTCGAGCTCCACCGGCGTCGCGCGCCCGAAGATCGACACAGCGACCTTGACGCGCTCGGTGTCCTCGTCGACCTCCTCGACAATGCCGGAGAAAGAAGCGAACGGCCCGTCGGTGACGCGCACGGTTTCGCCGATCTCGAAGGTGATGGTCGAGCGCGGACGGCTTTCCCCCTCCTCGATAACGCCGCGAATACGGTCCACTTCTTTTTGCGGGACCGGCATCGGCTTGTTCCCCGAGCCGAGAAAGCCGGTGACTTTCGGCGTGTCCTTGATCAGGTGATAGGTCTCGTCATTGAGCGTCATCTTGACGAGCACATAGCCCGGAAAGAAACGACGCTCCGTATTGATCTTGCGGCCCCGGCGCACTTCCGTGACTTCTTCAGTCGGAACGAAAACTTCCTCGATGAGAGGATCGAGTCCCTTCTCTTTCGCGGAGGCCAGGATGGACTCGGCGACTTTCTTTTCGAAATTCGAATAGGCGTGAACGATATACCAGTTGCTGGCCATGACGGTTTCCGTTCTTGAATTCTTAATTGCTCGACCCGACGCAATCGATCGGGAGAACGTGGCAGACGACAAAGCGCAGTCCCTGATCCACGCCGAAGAAAAAGATCGACATGATCGCCACCATGATCAGCACCATGATTGTCGAGATCACCGTTTCATTGCGCGTCGTCCAAGTAACTTTCGCAGCTTCGTTACGCACCTGCTGAATGAACTCGAACGGACTGGTGCGTTTTTTCTTTTTCGTGACTTCGGCCGCTTTGCCTTCGATTACTGAGGCGTCGCCGCCGGATTTTTTGCTTTTCGCCATTCCAAGCCGCCTTCGGGACACAGTTTCTCGTGCGCGGGGTTCGCGCTCTCGATCTTCGAAAATTCCGGAAGATTGGCCCTAGGTATACTTTTTCGCAGCCCCGTCAAGGCGGCTGGCTGGGGAAATGGGGTCCGCCCCCATTTTACGGCCTTGAAAAGCCCCTGCGATGGGCCGTTTGCGGACCTCGTGGGGGCTTTTCAAGGCCGGACAAGCCCCCGCGCCCCGCCATTCCGGGGCCCTGGGCCGGGGCTTACTGTCCCCTCACCGCTTCCTTAATCTTCCCCCAGCTCACCGCATAAGGGTTGTCCGCCCCGAGCGGGCCTTCGGAGAAGGGGTGGTTTCCGACCACTCCGGCGAGGATGTAGTTCGACAGCATGACGCTCGGGAACGCCTTGGCCAGCGCGACATTGATTTCGTAATTCAGCCGCCCGCCCTGTTCGCCCCAGAGGAAGGTCTCGTACCAGTCCTTGTCCATCCAGTCGGGCCTGCCGAAATGCGACCCGCCTTCATAGAAGCCGACAAAGCGCACGCCGTACTGGCCTTCGCTCACGTCAACAAGCGTGCGAAGCGTTGCGAGATGGTAGGCAAGCGTGAGGCCGAACCCCGACGCCGGTCCGTTCAGGATAAAATCGGCGACGCGTTCAGCCGTTCCTTCCGGATCGCTCGCAATGCTTTCCCGCCAGCGTTCCCTGGCAAGACCTTTTAAAGCTTCCCGCTCTTTCTTGGAAACCTGCCAATATGTCCTGCGCTCCGCGTCCGTCAGCATCGGCCCCCACCAGTCGGCGTACCAGTATGACGCGACGGAAGAGCCGAATCCCGGCGCGTAATCGTCCCAGTTTTCGCCTTTCGATTCGAGCCACGCTTTGGCGGCTTCAAGCGACGCCTTTGTCGTACCCGCCCCGGTCTGGCCCTCGAAAATCACGGTGATGTCGAAATCCGTTCCGGCGCGGGCTTGCGCCCCGTCGATGGCCATTTTCAGGCGGGCGACGAGCACGCCATAGCCATGGCGGAGATTGTCGCCGATTTCGGGAAGACCTTTCGCCAGTTCATGGGCGTAATGGGAGCCCAGCCAATATTGTCTGGACCAGTTCCAGACCTCGTTGCCGGGCGCGATGTAAAGCGGGCGGTTTTGCGGATAGCCCTCGCTCGCCATCGCGGCGATCAGCGCGTCGGCGTAAGCGTCCCAGGCCGGACTGTCGAGGATCGTTTCGGCGTTGTCCTGCACCATGGCGAAAAACGCCTGATTCCACTCCTGCCCGTCGCCGCTTTCTGGCCGCAGGTCCCAGAAGGATTGCGGCGCGCCCAGCATCAGCGGCGCGTTCAGCCACAGCGCGTTGTCGTAAGCGATCCCGGCGTCGATGACGGCTTCCAGCGGCATGGATTGCTGCAGCGGTTTCGCCGTTCCAGAAGGCGGCCATCCGGCCCGTCCCCAGAAAAGCGAGCCCGGTTTCGCCAGTTGGTCGGGATGCGTGACGGTCGCCGTGCCGCCCGCCATAGGGTCCATCATGCGCAGCATGTCGTAATCGGCGAGATAGGGTTTAAGGCGCGGATTCCAGATTTCGCCCGCCTTATAAGCGTCCTCGTTTTCGGCGCGGATATAAGCAAGCTCGGTCAGCGGACAGTCGAGGCGCGTTATCGTCACCCTGAAACCGAGCCTCGGATTTTTCTCATAATCCCGCGTGAAGGCGAGCCGTCCCGGCGAGACGGAAACCTCGTCGCCGGGCCCGTCATTGATTTTGAACTCAGCGCACGCCGCCGGGCCCCAGAGAATAAGCCATTTGCCATCCCAGTTTTCCCCCTGAAGAAAACCGCCATAATAGAGGCGGTCGTTCTCCGGCATTTTCTGCGGATAGCCTTCGGGGCTGATATAGCCCCCGGCCAAAAGCTCTTCGTTGCTGAGCCTTTGGCTGTTGACGCCCCAATTGTTGTCGCCAAGCTGAAAGAGGTTGATGTAATAATCCTCGATATTATAGCTGACGGGATACCAGAGGCCGGCCTGCAACTGCGCTTCCTGCGCATGCGCGCGTCCGCAACTTTGTAGACCGGCGCCAAGGAGCAGCACGACCAGCGCGCTCAGCACTGCGCCGAACCGCGCTAAACTGCAAAACCGGATCATTAAAAAGCCTCCCCAAACGCCAGCTTTATTGTCGCGCATCGCCGGGGCGAAATCCAGCACCGAGCTATCGACTTCGCCGAGCCGCCACTCCCTGATTTCCCTCTCCACGCCTGCATGGCGGCTTTCGAGGGCAGATAAATTCGCGCAAGCCTTTCGCGGCTTCTTTTTAACGTCGGATACTCGCCCCTTCCACCTCAATAAAATAATAATATTCAGAAAATCAATAACTTATACACCATTCAGGCGCCAATTCTACACAGCTGCGGCACAATGATTGCGCAAGAGAAGCGATTGCGGCGCGCTGGACGAAGATTGCATTCCCGCATCGCTCTCTTTAACGGGAAATATTATCAGGGGTAATCCAAGGGGAAAGTATGACACCGCAAATGTTTGCAGAATTTGAAAAAATTCTGTCTGGCCGGAATGTCGGAGAACGCGTTCTGGAGATAGGCGCCGTGCCGACCTCCGACAGCCTCCTGAATCTGAAAGCATTCGACAACTGCGCCGAGCGCGTTGGCGTCAATCTCGACGGCGGCGAAAGTTATATCTTCGGCGCGACGTCAGATGAAAAACGATACAACATAGTCAAGGCAAACGCGAACGACATGCCGCAGTTCAGCGACAGTTACTTCGACACGATCATCACAAACTCAGTCATTGAGCATGACAAGTTCTTTTGGAAAACCATCTCCGAAATCAAGCGCATTGCGAAAAACGGCGCGCTGATCGCCATCGCCTCGCCCGGCTATGACATATTGGACAATGTGAGGCTTCCGGCGCTGAAGACGAAGATCAGACGCTTCCTGATCAACAAGTTTCATTTCCTAACACTGGGAACCTCCACCCTCGACATTCACAACTGGCCGGGCGATTATTACCGTTTCAGCCCACAATGTTATCGCGAAGTTCTTTTCGAGGGCATGGAAAATGTCGAGGTCTATTCCGTGATGATTCCACCGAGAATCATCGGAATCGGATACAATAAAAAATCCGAACAAAGCAGCTTCTGACCCGATACGCCGCCCCGGAACGGACCTTCCGGAAATGGCAGGGGCGGAGGGACTCGAACCCACGGCCCTCGGTTTTGGAGACCGATGCTCTACCAACTGAGCTACACCCCTAGGCCAAGGCCATTGCAATAAGGCCCGTTTGCGCCTGTTTCAATAGCTTAGGGCGTTTTTCCCGTTCCGAGCCAGTCGAGGACCGCCGCCGCCGCCGCGTCTCCCGGCGATCGCTCGCCGGCGAGCAGGCGGGCGATCGCCGGAAAAGCCTCGATCTGGCTGCGCCGCGCCGGCCCGTCCCGCATGAGCGGGGCGAGCGCCGCGGCCAGACGCTCCGGGCGGCAATCCCTTTGCAAAAGCTCCGGCGCAACCTCCCGTCCGGCGGCGATGTTGACCAGCGACACATGCGGCGTCGTCAACACCGCGCGCGCCCAGAGCTCCGTCAAAAGCTCCACCTTATAGGCGACCACCATGGGCGTTCCGAGAAGCGCGAGCTCGGCGGTGGCGGTGCCCGACGCGGCCAGCGCCGCATCGGCGGCGCGACAAGCCTCGAACCGTTCCTCGCCTTCCACGACGAAAGCGCCGCCCGGCCAGCCGGCGGCGAGCGCGCGCACGGCGTTTTCCGCCCCCGGGGCGGCGGATACAACCACGCGCAAATCCGGGAAGTCCGTCAGAAGCTTTTCAATGGCGCCGCGAAACGGCGCCGCATGGCGCTTCAATTCCGCGGCGCGGCTGCCCGGCAGCACCGCGAGCAAGGGCCCCGCCCCGATATTGTGTCTTGCGCGAAACGCCGCCTTATCGGAATCATGCGCAAGGATCGCCTGAAAGCCGGGATGGCCGACCCAGCGGGTATTCGCGCCCGCCTGTTCGAAATAGCCCGTTTCAAAGCCGAAAAGGCACAACACGCCGTCGAAAAGTTCCGCCGTTTTTTGCGCGCGCCGCGGGCGCGAGGCCCAGACCTGCGGCGCCACATATTTGATGAGCCGCATCTCCGGCGCGCGCTTGCGCAGGCGCATCGCCGCAATCTTCGAAAAGGACCAGCTGTCGATCAGGATCGCCGTCTGCGGCTTTTCCTTTTCGGCGAGATCGGCAAGCCGGTCGGCGGCTTTCAACGCCGCCGGCAGCGCCTGCAGCGCAGCGACGGGACCGATTACCGAAAAACGGTCAACGGGAAAAAGGCTCTCGAGCCCTTGCGCCGCCATGAGCGCGCCGCCGCAGCCGATGAAGGCCGCCTCCGGACAGCGTTTGCGAAGCGCCGCCATAAGGTCCGCGCCAAGGGCGTCTGCAGAAGGCTCCAGCGCGCACAGCAAGATCTTGAGCGGCGACGCGCTCACGCTTCGCCTTCAAGGTCTTGCTGCGTGAATCCATAGACAAACAACCCGGCCTCGTCCGCCAGCTGCGCCACTTCCCGCCGGTCGATGATAATGCAGTGTTTCGCCTCTACGGCGACGCCTGCAAGCCGCGCCCGCGCCGCCCGTCGGATGGTCTCGGCGCCGATCACGGGCAGGTCGATCCTAAGCTCCTGCCCCGGTTTCGGTCGCTTGACGAGGACGCCGCCGCGGCTCGCATCATTCGCCAGGGCCGCACAGCGGTCGAGCATGGCGTCGGTGCCCTCCGCCGCTTCGATGGCCAGCACGAACCCGTTGGCGACGACCGCGCCCTGGCCGACATCGAACGGGCCTAACGCCTGGACGATGGCGGCGGCCTTGCAAATATCGGCAAATTGCTCTTTCGCCGGGGCTAGGCGCCCCACAGGCCCGGCCTCGCACGCGACGTCTTCAACGACTTCGTCTGGACCGATGACCAGGAGCCCTTCGGCTTCGAGGGTTTCAACGAGCACGTTCAAAATGGCGCCGTCGCCCTTGCCCGCCGCCTTGATGATTTTCGGCAGCAAGGCCGCGCCGCGCCAGTCGGCTTTAAGATTCGCAAAGTCGGGCCGTTTAACGATGCCCGCGTAAACGGCGGCGTCACAGCCTTCTTGCTTCAGCATGCGGATGATTTTTCCGGCCTCGCCAATGGCGCAGTCCTCGCCGGGATAACCGCCAAGCCCCGGTTCGGCGACGCCGGCGAGACGAATGAAAAAGCACTCCTTGCCCGCCGCCGCGCAGGCCTCGGCGATCCTGAGCGGCAGCGCCCCGCCGCCAGCGATAACGCCCAGCTTGCGCCAGCGGGTCATCAGCCGTCCTGGTCCGGCGTCATCAGCGGGCGCGACTTGCCGGCGTCGACAAAGGAAAGCATGCGCATGACTTCCGCACTGGCTGCATATTTCTCGCGCACGACCTCAAGGCGGTTCTTGAAGACATCGTCGCCGAAAAACAGGATGCGATAAGCGGCGCGTAAATCATGCAGCGTCTTGCGTTCGAAGCCCCGGCGTTTGAGGCCGACAATATTCAGCCCGACAAGACGCGCGTGGTTGCCCACGGCCGAGGCGAAAGGAATGATGTCCTTGGTCACCGCGGCGCAGCCGCCCACAAAAGCATGGTCGCCGACGCGGCAATGCTGGTGCAGGGCGCAAAGGCCGCCGAGAAAGGCATGATCGCCAATGACGACATGCCCGCCGACGGCGACGCCGTTCGCGAAGATCACATTATCGCCGACCTGGCAGTCATGGGCGACATGCGAGCCGGTCATGAAAAACCCTTTGTCGCCGACGCGGGTCACGCCGCCGCCGGCCGTGGTGCCCCTGTTCATTGTCACATGCTCGCGAATGATGTTCCCGGCGCCGATGACCAGCCGCGACCCTTCGCCTTTGCAGCCAAGATGCTGCGGCGGGCCGCCGAGCACGGCGAAAGGCGAGACCCGGGTGTTCGCGCCGATTTCGACATCGCCCTCGATGACCACATGACGCTCCAGAACGACGCCGTCATGCAGCTTCGCGCCCACGCCCACATGGCAGAACGGACCGATTTCGACATCGCCGAGACCGGCCCCGTCTTCCACTATCGCTGTCGGATGAATGCTCATAAGTACGCGCGTCAGATTGCCTGAGCGAGCATGGCGGAGAATTGCGCTTCCGCAACACGCTTGCCGTCCACAGTGGCTTCGCCCTCAAAGCGCCAGACCGGCGGGCGGCGCTGCACGGTGCGCACGGCGATGCGCAATTGATCGCCCGGAACCACGGGGCGGCGGAAACGCGCCTTGTCGACGCCCATGAACAAAACGACCTTGCCCTCCACGTCGAGGTTTTCCGTATACGATGTATAAGCGGCGGCGGATTGCGCCATGGCCTCGATGATGAGGACGCCCGGCATGACCGGCTTTTGCGGAAAATGGCCCTGAAAAAACTGCTCCCCGTAACTGACATTCTTGATGCCCACGGCGCCTTCGCCGGGCACGATGTCCACCAGGCGGTCGACAAGCAAAAGAGGATACCGATGCGGCAGGATCTGCATCAATTCCTCTACATTGAGTACGCTTTTTCCGGGCTCAACCTTGGACATCGGCCTAACCATTCCTTTTTTTCGCCAGTTTCGCCAGCACCGCGGTTTCCCGCAACCAGTCTTTTATCGGCCGGCCCGGCCGGCCGCCCCATTTTTCTCCAGGCGGGATGTCCCGCATCAATCCGGACCCGGCGGCGATCTGCGCGCCGTCGCCAATGACGAGATGATCCGCGAGGCCGACCTGGCCGCCCATCATCACCCCGTCGCCGATGATGCAGCTTCCCGAAATGCCGGTTTGCGCTGCAATAATGCAATTGCGGCCGATTCGGGCGTTGTGGCCGATTTGGACGAGATTGTCGATCTTCGTCCCGTCCCCGACCATCGTGTCGCCAAGGGCGCCGCGATCGATGGTCGTGTTGGCACCGATATCGACGCCGTCTCCGATGACGACGCGGCCAAGCTGCGGAACGCTGACGATGCCCTTTGGTCCCTCGACAAAGCCGAAACCCGCCTGCCCGATGCGCGCGCCGGGAAGGATGCGCGCATTCTCGCCGATAAGGGCGCAGGAAAGGCTGACGCCGTCGGCGATTTCCGCCCCGGCGCCGATCACAACCCCCGGCCCTATGAAGACATGCGGCCCGATCGAAACGCCGTCAGCGATTTCGGCGGTTTCATCCACAAACGCCGTTTCATGAATGGCGGCACCTGGCGGCGTGTCCCTCATGCGGGCGCCGGCCTCCCGGGGCCGGTGCAACCGGCCGGCGATCAGCGAGAACGCAAGACGCGGATTTGAGCTAATGGCGACGGCGCCGCCGGGCGCCGCCGGCGCTTCCGGGGCGAAGCACAGCCCGTAATTTTTGCCCTCCAGCCGCTTCAGCGTGGCGGGCTTGTCGCAGTAGACGAGGATGTTTTCATCCAGGTTTTCGTCGAGAGATCCCGCCCGGCCGACCGGCGCGGCCCCGTCGCCGGAAACCAGCTCCGCGCCGGCAAGCTTCGCGGCCTCGGCGGCGGCAAGAGGCGCAAGCGTTTCGAAAAAACGGCTGTCCGGCATCAAAATCCTGCTTTGCTTACGTCCCGTCCCCTACGGTCATAAAACGCATTTTGCAGATAATCCATAGGCTTAGAGGCGACAGGCGGCGGATATACAAAGGCCGGCGGAAAATTCCGCCGGCCTTTTAGGGCCCCGCAAAAGAGGCTCGGATTTGTTTTGAAAGCCTAGTTCTTGGCGTTTTGCTGCGCCTTGGCCTGGGCTTCCTTGAGCTGTTTTTCCAGCTGGGCGAGCGAGATTTTCTCGACTTCGACCTCCGGGAATTTCTTGTCCAGCTTCGCAATGACCTCCTGGGTGACGTCCGTTTCGGGCGCCGCATACATCACCGCCGAGCGGTCCAGAAGGATGGTGGCGCCGCGATCCTCGACGATGTCTTTCAGGATCGGCTGGCTTTGAACGAGGATTTTCGCCTGCGCGTTCTGCACGGCCGCGTTGAACGCCTTTTCCATGATCTGGACGCGTTGCGGCAGGCCGTATTGATATTGGCCTGCGAGCTCCTGTTCTTTCTGCTTGCGCACTTCTTCGGACATCAAGGACGCATTTTTCTTGAAGTCCTCGATCTCTTTTTTGAGCTTGTCGGCTTCCGCCTCAAGCTCTTTTTCGACGCTTGCCTTCACCTTCTCAGCCTGTTCCGGAATGGTCTTGCCGGCCTTAGTCTGAGACACAAGCTGCGCGCGATCAACAATCAGAATGACCGGCGGCTTTGACGCCGACTGGGCTTCCGCGTTGCTGAAGACAGCGCCGCCTGCAATGCTTGCGATCAACAGCGAGGCAGCGCCCGCAATCGCGTAAAACTGTCTGTTCATGGTTTACACCTCTACCTTAAAAACTCGTCCCCGCGCTGAATCGGAACCCCTCTGTCCGGTCGTATTCCTCTTTCATCAGGATCTTGGCGAAATCGAACCTTACAGGACCGAACGGCGAATCCCAACTTACGGTCACCCCGGCCGTCGCCCTTAAGGAAAGATCGTCCTGCACCGGCGCCAAATCGACCACGCCGTCCCCGTCTGTGTCGAGCCAGAAATTCAGGTCGTTATTCAACGCCTTAGTATCGGAATCGACACTGCCAACCGTGCCGAAATCGCTAAACAGGGCCGCCCGAATGCCATATTGCTCAGGCAAAGGCAATGGCAGCAGGATTTCCGCGCTCCCGATGGCGTAGATCTTGGCGCCGATGGACTGGCCGAAGATTTTCCCGTCCCGGTCCGTGCGCGGCACCAGAACGCCATTTGGTCCCGCCGTGCCGGAAATATAGCGCGGCCCGACGCCGGCGACCTCGAAGCCCCGGAAAGTCGACGCGCCTTCGAAGAACCGGTCCGAGAGCCGGACATTGTCGCCGCCATAACCGTCGATATACCCGGCCCGGCCTTTCAGCGCGCCGATGAAGTCGCCGATGATCGGGTGATACCAGGCGCCGTTGAACTCGGTCTGGTAATAGTTAACGTCGCCGCCAAGCCCCGCCACGCTGACCGAGCCGCCGGCCCGCCAGCCGCGCCGCGGCGTGATCGGGTCGTCGCGCTTGTCGAAAGACAGGCTGAAGCCCACCAGCGATGTCAGGAAGCTGCCGCGCGATTCGCAGGTCGGCGTCAGCGATGCGTTCACGAAATCACAGAAATTAGCTGAAACCCTCTGCCCCGACGGATCGCCGTTGGCGTCGGTGAGCTGGGTGACGCTTGTCGGCATGGCGCCCGGTATGAGAATCGACAACGGATCGGCCCCAATATCGATAATTTGAGCGGACTGCGTGTCGATCTGCACCTTGTCGCGCGTCAGCAGATAATTCACGCCGCCGCGGCCATATTCAGACACCTGAAAGCCGGCGTTCAGTCCCATGCCGATCCGGTCGCGCACGAAGCCGGACTCTTTAAAGTCCGTGCGCTGATTGAAGATGGAGCCGCCCGCCGCAAGGTTGCGGTCGAGGAAATAAGGCTGGGTGAAGCGAAGGTCGACCTGCCGGGTCCGCGAACTCGCCTGCACGCGGAAGCGCAGATATTGTCCGCGGCCGAGAAGGTTTCGCTCTTCGACCGAAAGGTCGACAATGAAATTCTCGGTCGAGGAGATGCCGACGCCGACGCTGAGCGAGCCGGTGGACTGTTCCTCCACCGAGACGTCGAGTTCGGTTCTGTCCGGCGCCGAGCCCGGCTTTTCCTCGATATTCACTTCCTTGAAATAGCCTAGAGATCGGATTCGCGACCGCGATCGGTCCACGAGAACGCGGTTGAACGCGTCGCCTTCAGACAGCCGGATCTCTCGTCGGATCACCTTGTCGAGCGTGCGCGTATTGCCCTTGATGTTGATCCGGTCGACGTAAACCCGCGGGCCTTCATTGACGACGAAGGTAATGTCGATGGTGTTGGATTCAGGGTGGCGGGTCAGTTGCTCGCGAACATCCACAAAAGCATAGCCGACAGTGCCCGTGGCGAAAGTCAGGGATTCGATCGCCTTTTCGATCTTCTCAGAGTCGAATGTCTGGCCGGCTCTCATCGGCACATAGTTGACGAGCACGTCGCCCGAGAGCTTGGCGAGCGTCGTCTTCACGCGCACTTCGCCGATCGTGTATTTCGGCCCTTCATCCACGGTGAAGGTGATGAAGAAATCCTTGCGGTCGGGCGTCAGCTCGGCGACGGCGGAGACCACCTGAAAGTCCGCATAGCCGTGCTTGCCGTAAAACTCGCGCAGGAGCTGGCGCTCATATTCAAGCCGGTCGGGGTCGTAATTGTCGTAATTGGTGAAAAACCGCCACCAGCGGCTTTCCTTGGTCAGGATGACGCCGCGCAACTCATTGTCGGTGAAGACTTCATTGCCGATGAAATTGACCTTGGCGATGCCGGTTTTCGGGCCCTCGTCGATTTCATAGATGACGTCGATGCGGTTCTGATCGAGCGGCGTGACTTTCGGCGTCACCGTCGCGGCGAACCGGCCTTTCGCGCGGTAGAGCTCGATAATCTTCTGAACGTCGGACTGCACCTTGGCGCGGGTGTAGACCGTGCGCGCCGCAAGCTGGATCTCTTCGGTGATCTTGTCGTCTTTCAGGCGGCGATTGCCCTCAAGGATGACGCGGTTGACGATCGGGTTCTCATCGACCTCGATCAACAGCGTGCCGTTCGGCTGCATCTGGAGTTTCACGTCGGAGAAGAGACCGGTGCGGAAAAGCGTTTTCAGCGACAGGTCGAGCAATTCTTCTTCCGCCGGCATGCCCGGCTGCAGCGGAAGATAGGAGCCGACGGTCTCGGCTTCGATGCGCTGATTGCCCTTGACTGCGATGTTCTGAATGATCGGCGCCGGTTTTGATTCGAATAGCCCTTGAGCGAGCGGCGGGGCCTCAGCGCTTTGCTGGGCCGACTGCGCCGCCGCGCCCGTTACGGAGGCTAAGATAACCGCCGCAAGCGCAAGCCCCGCGCGAATAACGCCTCCCCCCGACTTGTACAAACTCATGCCGCCGCCCTAACTGCCTATGATGTTAGCTGTTTATGTCGTTCCAGGTCACAAAGATCATGAGCGACGCCAGCAAGACGAGGCCCAACCGAAAACCGAACGCCTGCGCCCGCGCGCCCAACGGTCTGCCGGCAACGGCCTCGTATGCGTAATACAATAGATGGCCGCCGTCGAGGACCGGTATGGGCAGAAGGTTCAGGAATCCAATGGACACCGACACAACCGCCGCGAGAGAAATAAAATCCACCAAACTCGCCCGCAGCTTCGTGAGGAAGCCGGGCGGCTCTCTATAGCTTGAGTCGTCAAAGCCCGACTGGATGGACTGGCCGGCGTATTTCGCCATTTTAATGGGCCCGCCCAACTGCCGCGCGTCTTCTTTGCCGAGAACGATGTTGCCGATATATTTCACGGTCATGGCCAGAATCCGGCCGAGTTCGCCAATCCCCTCGCCCAGCGCCCTGACGGGGCCGTATTTGCGGAAACTCACATGATCGCTGCCCGGCGGCGCTATGCCGAGTTGCCAGCGCGTAATCTTGTTGTCGTAGCGGTCCACAGATTCGACGCGGCGCGGCGTCACGGCGATCGCCTCGCGCGCGCCGTCCCGCTCCACAACGACATTCATCTCATTGCCGCCGCTGACGATCACCACATCGTACATATCGGCGAATTCCGTAATTTTACGGCCGTCGACCTCGATAATCCTGTCGCCGGGCAGGAAACCCGCCTCCTGCGCGGCGGAGCCTTCGGCGACGCCGCCGACGACCGGGTCCACCACGGCGCGGCCGAAAAACATAAAGAGCGCGGCGAAAATCGCTACGGCGAGAATGAAATTGGCGAAAGGCCCGGCCGCCACAACTGCTGCGCGCCGCCAGAGCGGCTTGAAGTGAAAACACACGGCGCGTTCCTCCGCGCTCATCTGTCCGGCGACGGCCTCTGCTTCGGAAGGCTTGGGGAACTGCGTCGTGACCGGTTTTTCCGAGGCTTCAGCCGGTCCTTGCGAAGCGGCGTTCAAGTCGCCGAAAAACTTCACATAACCGCCGAGCGGCAGCCACGAAATCCGCCATTCGGTGCCCTTGCGGTCGATCCATTTCATGATCGGCTTGCCGAAGCCGATGGAAAACACGTCGACTTTTACGCCCAACAGTCTTGCGACGGAGAAATGCCCGTATTCGTGTACGAACACGATGATCATCAAAAGGGCGATAAAAGCCGTGGCGGAAAACAACACGGCGATCAGCGTTTCGGCGAACGGCATCAGCGACTAATCCATCCTTCAGGCCGCGGCTTTCGCTGCGACGCATTCTTCCGCCATGCGTCGCGCTTGCGCATCCGCGTCCATGGCCTCCTCCAGCGTGCTCAGGCGCGCCGGACCGTTAAGACGCCCCGCCCGGTCCAATACCTGCTCGGAAACTGCGGCGATATCAAGGAATTTGAGCCCGCCGGCGAGGAAGGCGGCGACCGCCACTTCATTGGCGGCGTTGAGAACCGCCGGCATGATCCCGCCGGCGCCGATCGCCTCACGGGCGAGCCTGAGGGCGGGAAATCTATGCAAATCAGGGGCTTCGAAAGTCAGTTTGGCGACTTCCGCGAAGTTGAGCTGGGCGCTCGGGCTTGGGGTCCGTTTCGGCCAGGCGAGCGTCGTCGCAATCGGCGTTCTCATGTCGGGCGTGCCTAGCTGGGCGAGCACCGATCCGTCCACATATTCAACCATGGAGTGAATCACCGACTGCGGATGCACGAGAATTTCGATCTGCTCGTGTCCCACCGGGAAGATGTGCGCGGCCTCGATGAGCTCGAGGCCCTTGTTCATCATGGTGGCGGAATCGACGGATATCTTCGCGCCCATGGACCAGTTGGGATGCGCGACCGCCTGCGCCGGCGTCGCCTCCAGCATCGCCTCGCGCGTCCAGGTGCGGAACGGCCCGCCGGACGCCGTCAGGATGAGGCGCGAGACGCGGTCCGGCTGATCGAAATCGAAGACCTGAAAGATTGCGTTGTGTTCCGAGTCCACAGGCAAAAGCGCGCCGCCGCCTTCGCGGATCGCCTCGGTGACGACATCGCCGGCGCAGACGAGGCATTCCTTATTGGCGAGCGCGATGTCCGCGCCCCGGAGCGCGGCTTTCAAGGTGGGCTTCAGGCCGGCGGCGCCGACAATCGCCGCCATCACCCAGTCGGCGTCGCGGCTCGCCGCTTCTTCGACCGCGGCCGCGCCGGCGCCGGTTTCAATGCCGGTCCCTTCAAGCGCGGCTTTCAGGTCTCCGCCGAGGCTTTCATCGGCGACGGCGACGAATTTCGGTTTGAACTTTTTCGCCTGCTCGGCGAGCCTTTCGACATTGCGATTGGCGGTCAAGGCTTCGATTTCGAAGTCGGCCTCGCCGAGGCCGTCCGCATGCGCAAGCACGCTCAAGGTCGATTCGCCGATGGAACCGGTCGAGCCTAAAATCGTAATGCGTCGCCGGGCCCCGCGGCCCTGCGTAATCGGCGTCCCCATTGTCACCCCTGAAGCTTTTCCGACAGCATATAGAGGAGAAGCCCTCCCGTCATCGCTGAAGTGGCGAAAATCATGCCGTCGAGCCGGTCCAAAGCCCCGCCATGGCCCGGAATGAAGCCGGAAATGTCCTTCAGCTTGAAATTGCGCTTGAAGGCCGATTCGACGAGATCCCCGACGACCGAGGCGGCGCCGAGGCCGCCGCCGATGAAAAAGTGCAAAACCGCCCATTCCGCGCCGAACATGAGCGCCCCGGCGGCCGCGCCCACAAGGGCGCCGCCGAGAATGCCGCCGCCAATCCCGGCCCAGGTCTTGGAGGGCGACAAGGCGTGGCTGATTTTCGGGCCGCCGATGAATTTGCCGAAAATAAAGGCGCCTGTATCGGCCGCCCAGACGACGCCGTAAAGGAGATAGGTGAGCGCCCGCCCCGAGGGCGCGTCGAGCCTCAGCCAGATGAGCGCGATGCAGGGCATGATGATGTAGACCGCGCCCAGCGCCGACCAGCCGCCGATGCCGGTTTCACGCTTAGCACAGAAAAAAGCGGCGACGCCGCTCGCGGCGGCGAATGCAATCGCCGCGTCGTAGTTTCCGCCCGCCGCGAAATACATGGCCGCCGCCGAACCGGCGACGAGCGCATAGAAAGCCCGGCTGGAAGAGCGCCGCTCCACCATGCGCGCCCATTCGAACAACATGATGACGGCGGCGAAGGCGACCATGGCGGCGAAGGCCGATCCGCCCGCATGCACGGCGGCGATGACGACCGGTATCAAAACCGCGGCCGCAAAGATCCGTCTTTTCAGCGGCCCTGCGGACGCCGGGCGAACGATGTCCAGCTTGTCAATGGATGATGGCATGCGCGCGCGGTGTCAGCCGGCGCCAACGCCGCCATAACGGCGCTCGCGGCGATAATATTCGTCGATGGCGCCTGCAAACACCTCTTCGGTAAAGTCCGGCCACAGAACATCGAGAAACACATATTCTGCATAGGCCGCCTGCCACAACAGATAATTCGATACGCGTTTTTCGCCGCTGGTGCGGATGACAAGGTCCGGGTCCGGAATGTCTTTCGTGTCGAGATAAGTCCCGAATGTCTTTTCCGTGATGTCGTCAGGCGAGAGCTCGCCCGCCGCGACCGCTTTCGCCGCCGCGCGCACGCCGCGCGCAATCTCGTCGCGCCCGCCGTAATTAAAGGCGATGACGAGCACAAAGGCGCTGTTGCCCCGGGTCTCTCCCTCGGCGCGGCTAACGAGGGCTTTGAGGTCCATGGACAGGTTTTCGCGGTCGCCGATGATGACGACTTTGCACCCTTCCTTTTTCAATTTCGGAAGATCGTCGACGATGAACTGGCGCAACAGCCCCATCAGATCGCGCACTTCGCCGGCGGGGCGGCGCCAGTTTTCCGTGGAGAAGGAATAGAGCGTGAGATGGGTGAGACCGAGATTGCGCGCCGCTTCAACCGCGCGGCGGGCGGCCTCGACGCCGGCTTTATGGCCTTCGGTGCGAGAAAGACCCCGCGCCTTCGCCCAGCGCCCATTGCCGTCCATGATGATGGCGGCGTGTTTCGGCGCAGGCGCGCCGCCGCCTTGCTCAGGCTCCGCCGATGGCGCGGGCGATGCGGTCACTTTGCGGCCTCCGTTTCCCTGGGCGCCGACAATAGATTATCGTGGTTAACTCTCACTCAACATGTCCTGCCTGCAAGCGCCAATCCGCAAGGGTCAGACCTGCATGATTTCGGCTTCCTTGGCCTCATAGGCTTCGTCCACCTTTTTCACCATTTCGTCGGTCAGCTTCTGCACGTCTTCGGACAGCTTCTTTTGTTCGTCCTCGCCGCCTTCGGCGGATTTCACATCTTCCATGCCCTCGCGGCGCACATTGCGGATCGCCACCTTGGCTTGCTCGGCGTATTTGGCGGCGATTTTCGCGAGCTCCTTGCGGCGGTCCTCCGTAAGCGGAGGAATCGGAATGCGCACATTCTGTCCGTCGACAACCGGATTAAGGCCAATCCCGGATTCGCGGATGGCCTTTTCAACGGCGCCCACGAGCCCCTTGTCCCAGACATTGATGGAGATCATGCGCGCCTCGGGCACGGCGACCGTGCCGACCTGCGGGATCGGCATGCGCGAGCCATAGGCTTCGACTTCGATCGGCTCGACCAGCGCGGCGCTGGCGCGGCCGGTTCTGAGGCCCGAAAATTCAGACTTCAGCGAAGCCAGCGCGCCGTCCATGCGTTTGCGCAGGTCCTTGATATCTACTCCGCTCATGTCTTTCCTCTGCTCCTTCGTGTCTTATCGTCTGATTTTACGGTGAAAATCGGGTCGTGTCTTGTCCGGATCAAGGCTTTTCGTCTGTGATCACGGTGGAGGCGCCCTGCCCGGTCAAGGCGCCGACGACGCCGCCTTTTTCACCGATCGGGAAGACGACGATGGGAATGCCGCTCTCCCGGGTCAGGGAAATCGCCGCCTGATCCATGACTTTAAGGTCGCGCATCAGCACCTCGTGATAGCTCAGCCGCTCGAAGCGCTCAGCCTTGGGGTCGAGCTTGGGATCGGCGGAGTAAACGCCGTCGACCTGTGTGCCTTTCAACAGCGCATCGCAGCCCATTTCCGCCGCGCGCAGGGCCGCCGCCGTATCAGTGGTGAAAAACGGATTGCCGGTGCCGGCGGCGAAAATCACGATCCGGCCCTTTTCCATATGGCGCAGCGCCCGGCGGCGGATATAGGTCTCGCAGATCGCCGTCATCTCGATCGCCGAAAGGACGCGGGTGTAAACCCCGATCGATTCCAGCGCGTTCTGCACGGCGAGCGCATTCATCACCGTCGCCAGCATGCCCATATAGTCGGCGCTCGCCCGCTCCATCCCTTGCGCGGCCTGGGAGACCCCGCGGAAGATGTTGCCGCCGCCGATGACGAGGCAGATTTCAGCGCCAAGCGCCTTGGCGTCCCTTACCTCGCCGGCGATGCGTTTCACGGTGTCGTTGTCGATGCCGTATTGCCCCGGCCCCATCAGCGCTTCGCCGCTGATCTTCAGGAGAACCCGGCGGTAGCGCAGGGGCGCGCCGCCCGTCTTCGGGGCGGATTTATCGCCATCTTCTGCGGATGTCTGGGACATGACTCGGCTTTCCTTACTCTTGAGGGCCTAACTCTTGAGGGCCTAACTCTCGAGGGACCGGCCGGCGCCACTCTAAGCCGCGTCGCCGCCGATTGGCAGCCCTCTCGCCGCCGGCCCTCAGCAAAAACGCCGCGAAGGGCGCGATCCCCCGCGGCGCTTTTGGAACTTTTGCACGCCGCCGTCAAACGCCGGCTTAAGGCGGCTTAGTCTTCGTCGTCGCTTTTCTCGACGCCCTCGCCCAGTTCGAGGCGGGCAAAGCCCACGAGCTCAATCGGCCCGCCGACATCTTTAGCGGCGTTTTCGAGGACCTTGCGAATCGGGGTCTCGCCGTCGATCACGAAAATCTGCTCAAGCAGCACCGATTCCTCGTAGAATTTGCGCAGGCGGCCTTCGACCATCTTCTCGATGATGTTCTCGGGCTTGCCGGAGGCGCGCGCCTGATCGGCGAGGACTTCCTTTTCCTTTTTGACGACGTTCGGATCGAGATCGTCGACTTTCGTCGCGAGCGGACGGGCCGCCGCCACATGCATGGCGATCTGCTTGCCGAGCGCTTCGAGCTTGGCTTTGTCGCCGGAAGACTTGAGGCCGACAATGACGCCGATTTTGCCGGCGCCGTCGGTGACCGCGCCATGCACGTAAGAGGCGACGACGCCTTCATCGACGCTGATGCCGTCGGAACGGCGCAGGCTCATATTCTCGCCGATCTGGCCGACCATCTCCGCAATATGTTCGTCCACGGACTTGCCGGCGCCCGGGAAGGTCTCGGCGCGCAGCTTTTCAAGGTCGCCGCCGACGCTGAGCGCGGTGTTGGCGATGTCGCTCACCATTTTCTGAAAAAGCTCGTTGCGCGCCACGAAGTCGGTTTCCGAATTGACTTCGACGACGACGCCGGTCGCGCCCGACGCATTCGGTTCGACAGCGATGGCGACGAGGCCTTCCGCCGCGGTGCGGCCGGCTTTTTTCGCCGCTTTCGAAAGACCTTTCTTGCGCAGCCAGTCGACGGCGGCGTCCATATCGCCATTAGTTTCCTGCAGGGCGGACTTGCAATCCATCATTCCTGCGCCGGTCATTTCGCGCAATTGCTTAACGTTCGCCGCGGTAATGCCAGACATTGGTTTCTCCTCTTGTTTCACAGTGCGCTGTGACAAGCGCAGTCATCCGGTTTCTTAGCCAAACGATGACAGGCGGGCCGTGGTCCTGATCGCGCCCCGCCTCGCTTCTCATAAGGCGTTGGGCTTTAAGCTGAGGCTTGTTCAGCCTGCTTCGGCTCTTCTTCCGCTTCTGCGAGCGCGGGTTCAGCCGGGGCTTCTTCCGCTGCGCCGATATCGACGCCCAGCGCCGCCTGGCCTTCACCGATGCCGTCGATCACGGCGTCGGAAACGAGGTTGCAGTAAAGCGAAATCGCGCGCGAAGCGTCGTCATTGCCCGGGATGACATAGTCGATATTATCCGGGTCGCAATTGGTGTCGACGACGGCGATAACCGGAATGCCGAGCTTTTTGGCTTCCTGAATGGCGATCGCTTCTTTTTTCACGTCGATGACGAACATAAGATCCGGCAGGCCGCCCATTTCGCGAATGCCGCCGAGCGACGCTTCAAGACGGTCACGGTCGCGCTGGAGCATCATCTGTTCTTTTTTGGTGAGGCCCGACGCGCCCGAGGCGAGACGCTCCTCCATGTCTTTCAGACGACGGATGGAAGCGGAAATCGTCTCCCAGTTGGTGAGCGTGCCGCCGAGCCAGCGCGTATTCATGTAATATTGGGCGCAATTGCTCGCCGCTTCCGCGACCGGGCCTTGCGCCTGGCGCTTGGTGCCGACGAAGAGAACGCGGCCGCCGCCGGCGACGACGTCGCGCACTTTTACGAGCGCCTGATGCAGGAGCGGAACGGTTTGCGACAGGTCGATAATGTGGATGCCATTGCGGTCGCCGAAGATGAAACTTTTCATCTTCGGATTCCAGCGATGGGTCTGGTGTCCGAAATGCACGCCAGCTTCAAGCAGCTGGCGCATGGAATATTCTGGCAGCGCCATTTGGTAGTCTCCTTCAGTTTTTCCGCCGCGGCGCGCTGAAAACCCGGAAAGCCCGAAGATTTAAGCTTCTGGGCCGCCGGATCACTGAGGATCACGCCGCGTGTGAGATGGCGCGCGCTATACGCCCTCTCGCCCCCCGGCGCAAGCCGGAAACTGGCGGAAAATGGCGTGTTTCAGCGGTTTTTAGCCCGGGAAAAGAGGGGCGCCGCGCCGCAAGCGTCAGCGCCGGCGCAAAAGCCCCCGGAAAAGAGCGGATTTGCCGCCCTGAGACGGCCCTTCGTCAGCCGTTTCTGCGCGTTCCCGAGGCGGCAGAGGATCGAACCGGCGTTCAATCGGGGCGGGCCCGGATGCGCTCCCCGTGTCCTGAGACGCCTCTTCAGGCGTCTCCGCAGCAGCCTCCGCGGAATAGTCCTGCCGGGCTGCAGCGGCGGCCTGCAAGTCTTTCAGCTCGGCCTGAGAGGCCGCCAGATCGCTGGCCGTGCGCTCCAGATCGCCCGCCAGCGCCCTGAATTCCGCCGCCTGCTCCCTGACGGCGGCAAGCGCCTCGCGCGCCTCTCCGCGCGCCTGACGGGCCGCTGCGGCCGAGCGGGCGGCCAAAACCGAGAGCGCCAGCGAGCCGGCGAACAAAAAGGTCAAGATGGCCGCGAGCGTAAGCTCAAGCAGCGTAAATCCGCCGGAGAACAGGTCGCCAGCACCCAGAGCCGTAAAAAAATCAGCAACCGCCATTACCTACCCCTCAAACCCGGTCACTATAGGCCGGAACCGGCCTCCCCTGTGACTGTATAACAGGTTACCGCCTTAATCCCCCAGGGTCCACCCGCAGGCTATTATTCGCTGATGTCCTCCCGCCCCGCCCTCCTCTGGTTCCGCCAGGACCTTCGCCTCGCCGACAATCCGGCTCTTGCCGCAGCGCGAAAAACCGGTTTGCCGGTCATCCCGGTCTATGTTTTCGACGACAGCCTCGCCCACCCGCCCGGCGCCGCCGCGCGCTGGTGGCTACATCACAGCCTCGAGGCGCTTTCGGCGGAGCTCGAAAAGCTGGGCGCAAAGCTGATCCTGCGGCGCGGGTCCGCGGCGGAAATCATCCCCGGCCTCGTCGAGGAAACGAACGCGGCCCATGTCTTCTGGAACCGGCGTTATTTCCCGGGCCATATCGAGACCGACAAGAAGCTTAAAAGCGAGCTCACAGAGGCCGGCGTCACTGTGGAGACCTTCAACGGCGCGCTCCTGCGCGAGCCCTGGGAGTTGAAAACGGGCTCGGGCGGGCCCTATCGCGTCTTCACGCCGTTCTGGAAAGCGCTGAAGCAAGCCGGCCCTGCCCGCGCGGATACGGAGGCCAATCCGCGCAAGCTGGAAACGAAGAAGGCGAAACTGAAGAGCGACAGCCTGAAAGACTGGGCGCTGCTTCCGCAAGAACCGAACTGGGCGGAAGGTTTCGAGCCTTTATGGACGCCTGGCGAAGCGGGCGCCCGCGAACGCCTGCGGGACTTTCTGAACGATATTATTCAGGATTACAAAGACGGGCGCGACCGTCCGGACAAGGATTATACCTCCCGTCTGTCGCCGCATCTCGCCTTCGGAGAAATCAGCCCTTTGCAGATATGGCGGGCGACGCAAGCCAAAATCTCAAAAGGCGACATCAGCGACAGCGCCGCCGATAAATTCCTGTCGGAACTTTGCTGGCGCGAATTCTGTTACTGTCTCCTATTCTATAACGAAGGGCTGCCGGAGGCGCCCTTGCGTGAAGAGTTTTCGGACTATCCCTGGCGGGACGACGCTAGAGAGCTCGCCGCCTGGCGCAAAGGCGAGACCGGCTACCCGATCGTCGACGCCGGGATGCGCCAGCTCTGGCGCACGGGATGGATGCACAACCGGGTGCGGATGATCGTAGCAAGCTTTCTCATCAAGGACCTTTTGATTCGCTGGCAGGACGGCGAAGCCTGGTTCTGGGACACGCTTCTCGACGCCGATCTCGCCAACAATTCTTCCGGCTGGCAATGGGTCGCCGGATGCGGCGCCGACGCCGCCCCCTATTTCCGGATTTTCAACCCGGTGACGCAAGGCGAAAAGTTCGATCCTGACGGCGCCTATGTGCGAGAATTCGTTCCCGAACTGAAAGAAATGCCGGCTAAACACATACACGCCCCCTGGAAAGCGCCTGACGATGTGCTTGACAAGGCCGGGGTGAAGCTCGGAAAATCCTATCCGCATCCGATTGTGGATCACGCCGCGGCGCGTAAACGCGCTCTTGAGGGATACGAAAAAATAAAGCGCGCGTAAGTGTAAAGTTGTGACCGGCGGCGGAGAGGACACCGCAAGAAAGAGGTCATGTCTTATGACAACGCAAACCGAACATAGCCCGCCCGCCCTGCAGACGGACGGCCTGCCCTTTTTCTTCCGGCAAGTTCTGAAAATCGCCGGACACATCCAATACGGAACACTCGTCTTCCACCTGCCCGACGGGCGCACGGTGACCATCGCCGGCAAGGCGGAAACCGACGCCAAGGGCATTATTCTTATTCGAAATTACCGCTTCGCCCGCCGGGTGATTTTCGGCGGCGATATCGGCTTTTTCGAAAGCTTCGCGGACGGCGACTGGGACACGCCCGATCTCGCCTCGCTGCTTTATATTTTCGCGCGCAACGCCGATCACGTTCAGCGCGTCTTCGCCGCCCTGCCCTTCGTCGAGTGGCTCAACTCTTTACGCCGGCGCGGCGAAAAAAACACCAAAGCCGGCTCGAAGCGGAACATCGTCGCCCATTACGATCTCGGCAACAGCTTTTACGAAAAGTGGCTCGACCCGACGATGACCTATTCATCCGCACGCTTTTCATCGCTCACCAACAGCCTCGAGGCGGCGCAGCTCAACAAATATGAAAGCCTTGCGAAGATGATCGATCTTCAGGAGGGCGACCGCGTGTTGGAGATCGGCTCGGGCTGGGGCGGTTTCGCCGAATACGCCGCGGGCCAATATGGCGCGCATGTCGTTGGCGTCACCTTGTCGCCGTCGCAGCTCGACTATGCGCGCGAGCGGATCAAACGCGCCGGACTTGAAGACAAGGTCGAATTCCGCCTGCAGGATTATCGCGACGTCAGCGAAAAATTCGACAAGGTCGCGTCCATCGAAATGTTCGAGGCGGTGGGCAAGGAATACTGGCCGACCTATTTTCAGAAACTGAAAGAAGTCCTGAAGCCCGGCGGGCGGGCGGGCCTTCAGATCATCACCATCGCCGACCGGTTCTTCGACACCTATGTGAAGTCCACCGACTTCATCCAGCGTTATGTGTTTCCGGGCGGCGTGCTGCCGAGCCCGTCAATCCTGTCGACCATGACCGAAAAGGCGGGACTGAAACTCAAGGACATGCAGGAATTCGGCGAGGACTACGCCCGCACCTTGCATGAATGGAGCGAGCGGTTTCTTTCGTCCTGGGAGGATATCCGCCCGCTCGGGTTCGATGAGCGCTTTTCGAAACTCTGGCGGTTTTATCTCGCTTATTGCGAAGCGGGCTTTCGCGCGGGCACCACAAATGTGCGCCAGATCCTCGTGACGCCGGCTTAAACGGGTTCCTTGCGCACTTCGACGAGCCGCTGTTCGCGGATCACGAAGACGCGGTCCATGCGTTTGGCGAGACGCTGGTCGTGGGTGGCGATCACAGCCGACAGCCCTTCCTTGCGCACGAGATTTAACAGCGCATCAAAAACTACATCCGAAGTTTTCGGATCGAGATTGCCGGTGGGCTCGTCCGCCAGAAGGATTTTCGGGTTGTTGGCGAGGGCGCGAGCGATGGCCGTGCGCTGCTGTTCGCCGCCCGAGAGCTGGCCCGGCTGATGCTCAAGCCGCTCGCCAAGCCCCATCAGCGTGAGGAGCCGTTTGGCTTCGGCTTCCGCCTTTTTCTTTTTCACGCCGGCGATGAGCTGTGGCAGTGCGACATTGCCCAGGGCGGAAAACTCCGGGAGCAGATGGTGGAACTGATAGACGAAGCCGAGCGTCGCCCGGCGGATATGCGTGCGTTCGGCGTCGCTCAGTTTCGAGGTTGCGCGGCCCATAATGTGGACCTCGCCCGCAGACGCCTTTTCGAGAAGCCCGGCGATATGGAGCAGCGACGACTTGCCCGAGCCCGAAGGCCCTAACAGCGCCGCCGTCTCGCCGGGGCGCAGGGAAAATTCGATATGCTCAACCACGACGAGATCGCCGTAACGGCGCGCTACATCTTCAAGGCGGAGAACGGGCTCACTCATAACGCAGCGCCTCCACCGGATCGAGGCGCGCGGCGCGCCAGGCGGGGTAGATCGTCGTGATGAACGACATGAAAAGCGAAAAGCCCGCGATCAGCGCCACTTCGTGCAATTCGAGTTTCGCCGGCACGCCGTCGAGATAATAGACTTCCGCCGGAAAGATATCGATGCCGATCAGGGCGGAAAGGCCGTTTTCAATGGGGTCGATATTCAGGACAAAAAGCGACCCGAGGATGATGCCCGCGAATGTCCCCAAAAACCCGACCATGGTGCCGGACAAAAGGAAGATGCGCGAAATCGACCCTTGCGTCGCGCCCATGGTGCGCAAGACCGCGATGTCGCCGGTCTTGTCTTTCACGAGCATAATGAGCCCGGTGACGATGTTGAGCGTGGCGACGATGATGATCAGGAAGAGGACGAGCCGCATGGCGAAGCGCTCCACCTGAAGCGCGTTGAAATAGCTTTGAAAGCGCTGTTGCCAGTCAATGACGTAAAGCCCCTTGCCGACATCGGCGAGGGCGTCGCGATAAGACTTGATCTCTTCAGGATTATCGACCTTGACCTCGATATTCTGCACGCTGTCGCCGTAACCGAAGAAAAGCTGCGCCTGCTCCAGCGGCATGAAGCCGTAGATCGCGTCATACTCAGCGTTCCCCACATGGAAGGTCGCGCCGACCGTATAGACCTTCGACCGCGGCGTGCGCCCGAAGGCGGTTTCCGGCCCCTGCCCCGTCAACAAACGCACCTTGTCGCCGGCGCGCACGCCGAGCTGGCTCGCCACCCGGCTGCCGAGCAGGATCTCATCGCCGCCCTTCTCGCCAATCCCGAAAGTCTCGACCGAGCCGTCGACAATATGATCCGAGCCGGACACATAGTCATTGCCCAGAATTTCCTCGCGCCGGACCCCGCGGATCACCATGCCTGTCTCGCCCTCGGCGCTGGCGAAGACCGGCATCTCGATCAGCGGAGTCGCTTGCGTGATCCCGGGAAGGTCGGCGATCCGCGCGGCGAGGTCGTCGTAATTGCGGATGGGAACATCCGCCTGAACATGGGCGTGGCCATTGGTGCCGAGAAGCTGGTCAAGCAGGGTCAGGCGAAACCCTTGCATGATCGACATGACGGCGATCAGCGCAAAGACAGCGAGCATGATGCCGCCAAAAGCGATGACGGAAATCAGCGACACGCCTTTGCCCGACCGCGTGGCGCCGAGATAACGCCGCGCCACCATCCATTCGAAATAAGTGAAGGGCGCCGTTTTCGCCGAACCCGCCATCATCCGCCTTTCGCTTCGCTTTCGCCGCCCGCCTTATGCGTAATCGAGTTCGGCCTTCACCTTGCCGGCGATGTCCGCGACAACGCTTTCAAGCGCAATCGAAGATTTCTGACCGTCGGCGCGGGATTTGACTTCCGCTTCGCCAGCCTCGAGCCCGCGCGGGCCGATAGTGATCTGATAGGGCAGCCCGATGAGGTCCATGCGCGCGAATTTCTCGCCGCCGCGCGCCGGGGTGTCGTCGTAAAGCACTTCGACGCCCGCCGCTTCGAGCGCTGCGTAAATCTTCTCACAGACCGCCTCGCAAGGCCCGTCGCCGCTCCTCATATTGATGAGGCCCACATGGAACGGCGCCACGGATGTCGGCCATTTGCAGCCCGCCTCGTCGTGATGGGCTTCGATGATGGCGCCAAGCAGGCGCGACACGCCGACCCCGTAAGAGCCCATCTGCACCGGGACCTCTCCGCCATCGGGGCCGGCGACAACCGCCTTCATGGGCTTTGAATATTTCTCGCCGAAGAAAAAGATATGGCCGACCTCGATGCCGCGCGCGGAAAGCCGGTCGCCTTCCTTCACGCGGGAATTGAATTCGCCTTCGTCGTGCATTTCGTCGGTGGCGGCGTAAAGCGAGGTGAACTGATCGATGACCGGTTGCAGATCGCCTTCGAAATCCGTCGTCTTCGGCGGAACCGCCATATTGATGAGGCCCTGGTCGCAAAAGACCGCGCTCTCGCCGGTTTCGGCGAGGATGATGAATTCATGGGAGAGATCGCCGCCAATGGGGCCCGTCTCCGCGCGCATGGGGATGGCTTTCAGACCCATCCGCGAGAAGGTGCGCAGGTAAGACACGAACATCTTGTTGTAGCTCTTGCGCGCCGCCGTCTCGTCGATGTCGAAGGAATAGGCGTCTTTCATCAGGAATTCGCGCCCGCGCATGATTCCGAAACGCGGACGGATTTCATCGCGGAATTTCCATTGAATATGATAGAGCAGCTTCGGCAGGTCCTTGTAGGACCGGACGCCCGCCCGGAAGATCTCCGTGATCATCTCTTCATTGGTGGGCCCGTAGAGCATCTCCCGGTCGGCGCGGTCGGTGATCCGCAGCATCTCCTTGCCATAGGCGTCATAGCGCCCGCTCTCGCGCCACAGATCCGCAGACTGGATGGTGGGCATCAGCATTTCGACGGCCCCGGCGCGGTCCTGTTCTTCGCGCACGATCTGTTCGATCTTTTTGAGAACCCGGAAGCCGAGCGGCAGCCAGGCGTAAATCCCCGCCCCTTCCTGTCGGATCATGCCGGCGCGCAGCATCAGGCGGTGCGAGGCGATCTGCGCCTCGGCGGGCGTTTCTTTAAGCAAGGGCAGGTAATATCGGGAAAGACGCATGGGGGTCCGGAAAGCTCAGCTACGGGAGAGCCTTCTAGAGCGTTTTCCGGCGGAGGGGAAACCCTTGCGGCCCTTAGTGGCCGCACATATCCGTCTCGGCCGTATCAGAGGCCAGCTGCACAAGCTGATAGGCGCTTGCCTCATCGCCTGCAGCGGCCGCATCGCCCGCATGCCCGATCGTGGAGACATTGGCCGGCTCCGGACAGGGCGCTATGGGCGCAAGCCGGGTCTGCGCGAAACTGGTCATGGTCCAGTACAGAACGCCGAGCGAGATGACGAAGACGAGCATTTTCATTGCGTCCCCCTGCAGAATTCGCCTGAGTTGATGATCGTCACCCCGGCCTCTTCGAGACTGAGGTCGAAGCGCTGAAGAAGCCTCCGGCTGGCCCAGCCCCGCCGGTCGTCCGGTTTGCGGTAATAGATGACGCCTTCGTTCGCCGCGCCGTCTTCCGGCGCCTCGACCCGGATCAGGGCGGCGCTGTTGGCGGCGAGGAGATAGGTCTCCTGGGCGGCGCAAGGGCCCGGGCGCGTGAAGACGACGTCCCCGGCGGCGCCGAGCCCGGCGACGGAGAACGAGATTCCGGCAAGGATGATGCGCCCAGCTTCCATGGCCGGCGCGTTGCAGGCTTCGCGCCAAGTCGGGGATTAACCCTGAAATGCGGGATTTTCGGGGCCCCTGGGGTCCTCGAAAGCCGCCCGAGGGAAGACGGCTTCCCCGTGCCGATTTGGACTTCACAGGGCCGAAGGCTTTTGCTATGCCGCCCGCTCCCTCCTGCCGGGACGTGCGGTCGTGGCGGAATTGGTAGACGCGCAGCGTTGAGGTCGCTGTGGGGCAACCCGTGGAAGTTCGAGTCTTCTCGACCGCACCATTTTCTCTCCGGCTTCTCCCGGCGGGGCATCCCGAAAGCTTGACGCCCCCAACCCCTTGCCCCTTGCGGGCGCGCGGCGCATATCGCCCTTATCCCGCCGCGCAACGGAAATCATGGCTTCTGACCGGTTAACGACTTCGAGCGAGCAAGGCCTCGCGAAGCTCCTGAGCGACGATCCCGTCGAATGGGCGGTCTCGCGGACCCACGTCGATTATGACCGCGCCGTCGCCTTCATGGAGACCCGTGCGGCGGCGATCCGCGCCGGCGAGGCGAAGGAGCTTGTCTGGCTTCTGGAGCACGATCCGCTTTACACCGGCGGGACCAGCGCCAAGCCTCAGGACCTTCTCAATGCGGACCGGTTCCCGGTCCACAAATCGTCCCGGGGCGGACAATACACCTATCACGGGCCGGGCCAGCGCGTCGCCTATGTTATGCTCGATCTTGAAAAACGCGGGAAAGACGTGCGCTCCTTCGTGCACGGACTTGAGCGCTGGATCGTCGAAACCCTCGACAGCTTCAATGTCAAAGGCGAGCCGCGCGCCGACAGAGTCGGCGTCTGGGTCGACCGCACCGAGCCCGGCGGCCCTTTAAGGGAAGACAAGATCGCCGCCATCGGCGTTCGCGTCCGGCGCTGGGTGAGCTTTCACGGCGTCGCGCTCAATGTGGAGCCCGATCTCTCGCATTTTTCCGGCATCACTCCGTGCGGGGTCAGCGATCCCGGCCTCGGCGTCACGAGCCTTGTAGACCTCGGCCTGCCGGTGACGCTGGATGATGCGGATGACGCGCTGAAACGCGCTTTTCACAAGGTTTTCGGGCCGACGCTCGACGCCGCTCCGCCTTCATGGTGAGATAAGGCCTTGGACGACTGATTCTCCCGAAAGGCAGGCTTGCCATGGCGGACAAAGTCCTCGTTACGGGCGTAAGCGGGTTTATCGCGAAACATGCAGCGCTTCAGCTTTTGCAAAAGGGCTATGAAGTGCGCGGCACCGTCCGCTCCCTGAGCAAAGCTTTCCAGGTCAAGAAAACGCTTGAAGACGCCGGCGCCGACGTCTCCCGCCTGTCTTTCGTCGCGGCGGACCTCACCTCGGATGAAGGCTGGGACGAGGCGGCGGAAGGCTGCGGCGGCGTCATGCATGTGGCCTCGCCCTTCCCGGTCTCGCAGCCGCGCGATCGCGACGCGCTGACGCCCGCCGCCCGGGACGGCGCGCTACGGGTTCTGAAGGCGGCGGAAAAGGCGGGGCGTATTGTCATGACCTCGTCCATGGCGGCGATGGTGTACCACCCGAACCGCCCGCCGGTTGTGCGCATCGGCGAAGACGACTGGACCGATCTCGAATGGCGGGCTCTCTCGCCTTATATCGTCTCCAAGACGGCGGCGGAAAAAGCGGCCTGGGATGCTGCGGTGATTGGCGGCTTCAAACACCGGCTGACGGTCGTCAATCCGTCGCTCGTCCTCGGGCCGCCGCTCGATGACGACATCGGCGCCTCGCTCGACCTCATCAAGTTTTTCATGACCGGCGCTTATCCCGCTATTCCGCCCGTCTCTTTTCCGATTGTCGACGTGCGCGACGCAGCGGCGCTGCATGTGGCGGCGCTCGAAACGCCGGAGGCCGGCGGCCGGCGCCTCATTGCGTCGGCGGATACGCTGTCGCTGAAAGGCGTCGCGGACATCCTGCGCGAGGCGTTTCCGGACCGGGCGAAAAAGATCCCCTCCAAAACCCTGCCGTCCTGGCTGGTGCGGGCGCTGGCGCTGTTCGACCGCAATCTCGCCTCGGTCGTGCCCGATCTCGGCGTCGCGCCGCAGGCCGAGACGGACTATGTGACGGCGTTAACGGATGTCCGCTTCCGGCCCGCCAAAGAGGCGGTCATCGAGGCCGGGGCGGCGCTTGAGCGCCTTAACGTGATTTAATAGTTTAATTTGACGCGAAAACCTTCGGGTTTGTCGAGATTTTACCAGTTAAGCTGCTAGGCAGGGTAAGCACCAAAGGAGCGTTCAGATGGCGAAATTCCGGTTTGAGATCGCCGCGGCCAGTCTCGCCGCGCTTGTTTTTTCAGGTCCCGCTTTCGCTCAGGAAGACGCCGCTCAGGATGAAAGCGGCGCCGGCGAAGCGCCTGTCGCCCTCGCCCTTGAACCCGCCGCGGAGGATGCGGCCGGCGAGCCGGAAGAGGTCAATCCCGACGAAATGGCCGACCAGCTGAATTCCAGCCAGCAGCTCAAACAAACGATCACGCTGCGCCGCACCGTCGACGGCAAACTCGTCGAGACCGAGAAACGCACCGTCACCTATGACCGCAACGCGCCGTACCGTGAAACCGAAGCGGGCGAGACGACGCTCGAACGGGTGAAAGACGCTTTCGACGGCGAAGCCCTCACCCGCACCGAGGCCTTCGAAGAGGCCAAACTCGATTTCGCCATCGCCGACGCCAATCACGACGACAAGATGACCGCAGAAGAATTTGCAAGGCTGGTCGAAAGCTGGCGCAAGAACGAAACCCGCCAGGCCGACGCGCCGAGCGAGGAGATCGCCCGGCAGCGCCAGTATGACGCCTTCATCGCCGAGATCGATCCGGATACGGCGCAAGCGCAGACGGAAAGCTTCGCCAAACAGAAATTCGCATTCATGGCCGGCGCCGCCGAGACCATGAGCCTCAAGGATTACATTCGCGAATATATGCTCGATTTCGACTCCATGGACGAAGACAAAGACATGGTGCTCACCGATGAGGAACTGATGCGCTTTCGCGCCATCAATCGCGGCGAAACGCTGGATATGTAATCAGCTGTCGAGCAGCGCGAGAAACTCCGCCGCTTTCAGGAAGTCTGCGCGCAGCCGGTTCTCGCGGGCTTTCGCTTCCTCATCGACGCCCCACTTTTCTTCCTGAAACCGTTCGTCGACGCGCGAGGCTTCGAATACGGATTCCGCGGTCTCCTCGCCTTTCCAGAGCGCCAGCGCCAGGACGGCCGAGCCCGCGATGGCGGCAGCGATTTGCAGGCCGAAGAGGGTTTCCGGCGTTTCTTTTGCGAGCGCGCCGCGCACGGCCGAAAAGGAGGCGTCCGCCTGGGGCACGGCAACGATGCCTGCGGTGGTGACGAGAATGGCGCCGAACTCCCGGCGCATGAATTCGATATAAGGGTCCCAGATCGCCGCCTGGCGCTCGGCGAGCACCGCCGGCGCATCGGCCCGATAACAGACGAGATCGGAGCCGAGATATTTGACGATCTCTTCGCGCCAGGCTTGCAAATCTTCTTCGCCGCCGTCGATCGCGGCGGAGAGCATGGCGGTGAGCGGCATGGTCGTGCGGTCGATGTGCTCGCCCTGTAAATCCCATTCGGCGGCGACGGCTTCAGCCAGCGCCGGCGTCGGCGCGGCGAGCACATTGCGGCCTCGCGTCTTTGTCTTGCGTCCGTCAAGGGCGACGCCGTGCCGGCCTTCATGTTCGACGACCGCGACTTCCTTGTAAAACCTCTTGGGGCGGACGTTTTCGCTCACCGCAAATCCTCCGGCCAGTCGACTTTCACATTCTTCTCGAAGGTGAAGAATTTCCAGGTCTCGAGCATATGCCCCGACAGCGGCGCGTCGAGCGTCATGCGCCGCCCGGTTTTCGGGTGCGGGAAGGTCATGGACCGGCAGAAGAGGTGAAGCTTCGGCGAGACGCCTTCGATGCGCGATTTCTCGCCGCCATATTTTCCGTCGCCGACGATGGGACAGCCGATGGCCGCCGCATGGACGCGCAGCTGGTGCGTGCGCCCGGTGACGGGCCGCATGGCGAGAAAAGTGACCGGCCCCGCCTCCTCCATGGTCTGGTAATCGGTGATCGCTTTTTTTGCGTCTTCGCCGTCCGCCGGGACCACACGCTCTTCTTCGCCCTCGCCGATGCGCATCATTTTCTTTGCGATGGGAAGATCGATGGTTCCCTCTTTCGGGCGCGGCAGGCCGGCGACAAGCGCCCAATAGGTCTTGTCGACATCATGGCTCTTGAAGGCGTCCCCGAGCCGCTGCGCCGCCTGTCGCGTCTTCGCGACCAGCATGAGCCCGCCCGTATCCTTGTCGAGCCGGTGGACGAGGCGCGGACGCTCGCCGTCTTTTTCGAGCGCCGCCAGCATGCCGTCGAGATGCTGCTTCATCCCCGATCCGCCCTGCACCGCAAGACCGAAGGGCTTGTTGAGCGCGATGATCGCGTCGTCTTCATAGACGATCAGTTTGCGCACCGCCCCGGCGTCGGCGGGGCTGGCTTTGCGCGGCGCCGGCGCGTCGTCGGACAAGGGCGGGATGCGCACTTCCTCGCCGGCTTCGAGACGCCGGTTCGATTTTGCGCGCCCGCCGGAGACGCGCACCTGCCCCTTGCGCAGGAACTTCTCAAGCTCGCCGTGACGCACCTGCGGGAAATGCGCCTTGAACCAGCGGTCAAGACGCATGCCCTCTTCATCGGCCTTCACCGTTTTTGTCTGAACGCCGCTCATAATACCTGCCGGCCAGCGGCGAGGCCTGCAAAAAGACCGCCTACGGACAATATCACCGAGGCGAGAACATAGACTCCGGCGACCATCAGCGTCCTGTCGCGGTAAAGCGTAACGGCGTCAAGGGAAAAGGTGGAGAAAGTCGTGAAGGCGCCAAGAAGCCCCACGGTCAGGAAAGCGCGCAAAGCCGGGCTCGCCGGCTCGCGATGGGCGAGCCACACAATGAAGAACCCCATAGCGAAAGAGCCAAGCACGTTCACGGCGAGCGTGCCCCAGGGGAAATTCGGCCCCAGAAAATGCATCGCCGCGCGCGACACCGCATTGCGGCCCACGGCGCCCACAGCGCCGCCCGCCGCGACCGCCATCCAGATATGTGCTCCCATTAAGTTTTCCTCATAAAGGGCGTCAGGATTAGCCGCAAAAGCGGTTTATCTTCAACGGATTCGAGACCGATTTTCATCTCCGGGGTGCGCGGGGTCGCGCTCTTCGAGGCGAAAAGTCGGTCCCAGAGGCTGAAAATCGCCGCATAATTGGAATGGGTGTCCCGCATCACCGCATGATGGTGCACCCAGTGGATCGACGGCGTCACCATAATCTTCGACAGCGCCCGCTCGAAAGCCGACGGCAAGCGCAGATTGGAATGATGGAAGAGCACCGCGCAGATGAACACCGTCTCGAAAGTCAGGACATGGGCGAGCGGCATGGCGAGAGCCGTGATCGGAATGAGCCGCAGCGCGGCGGAGACGATCACCTCGCCAAGGTGAAACCGAAAGGCGCTCGTCGTGTCGAGAAACTCATCGAAATGATGCACCTTGTGAAACCGCCACATGACCGGCACGCGATGCCAGGCGCGGTGCACCCAGTAAGTCCACAGATCGAGAATGACGATGTCGGCAATAAGGATGAGACCGCCGTGCAACGCTTCCGGCCTCTCCCATAAAAGATGATTGGCGCCGAAGGCGGTGATCGGCGCAACGATCAGCGGCGACGTCAAAAGCACGATCGCCCAGAGCCCGAGATTGCGGACAAGGCGCGCGGTCGAATGGGGCGGCGGGGCCGCCGAGACGATGCGCTCGCCGATAAAGAGCAGTGCGAACACAGCGCCGGCGGCGAGCGTTTTGACGCCGCCGGCGGCCGCGAGAAATTGTTGAATGACGCCTTCCATCAGGACCCGGATTTTTCTCGGCGCTTCTTGTCCCAGTATTCGAGGCGCTTGGCGATTTCCTTGTCGAACCCAAATTGCGTCGGCTCGTAAAATTTCTGGCGCGCCATGCCGTCAGGAAAATAGTTGAGCCCCGCGAACGAGCCTTCGGCGTCGTGGTCGTATTCGTAACCTTTGTGATAGCCGAGCTCTTTCATGAGCTTTGTCGGCGCGTTGACCGCATGCATCGGCGGCATCAGGGAGCCGGTTTCCTTTGCGACCGCCTTGGCGTTGTGAAAGGCGACATAGGCGCGGTTCGATTTCGGCGCGGTGGCGAGATAGGTCACGAGCTGGCCGATGGCGATTTCGCCTTCGGGCTGGCCCAAGAATTCGTAAGCCTCCTTGGCGGCGATGGCCAGCGGCAGCGCCTGCGGGTCGGCGTTCCCGATATCTTCCGACGCGACGACAATCAGCCGGCGCAACACGAAGCGCGGATCCTCGCCGCTGACCAGCATGCGCGCGGCCCAGTAAAGCGCGGCGTCGACGTCTGAGCCGCGAATGGATTTTTGCAGCGCGCTCGCCAGATTATAATGGGATTCATCGCTTTTGTCGTAGACCGGCGCCCGGCGCTGGATGATGACCGCAAGCTCTTTCGGCTCGATGGGCTTGCGGTCTTCAGGCTCAGCAAAGATTTCCTCGGCGAGGTTCAGCATGAAGCGCCCGTCGCCATCCGCCATGGAGCGCATCAATTCGCGCGCCTCCTCCGTCAGCGGAAGCTTGCGGCCCTCCGCCTCTTCGGCGCGTTTGAGAAGCAGCTCCAGGGCCTCGTCGTCGAGACGGTTGAGGGTGAAAACCTGCGCGCGCGACAAAAGCGCGGCGTTCAGTTCGAAAGACGGGTTCTCTGTGGTGGCGCCGATCAGCGTGATGACGCCGGACTCCACATGCGGCAGGAAGCTATCCTGCTGCGCCTTGTTGAAACGGTGGATCTCATCGACGAAGAGGAGCGTGCCCTTCCCCGCCTGGCGGCGCGCCTTGGCGCGCTCGAAAACCTTTCGAAGGTCAGCGACGCCGGAAAAGATCGCGGAAATCTGTTCGAATTCGAGTTTGGCGTCCTCAGCCAGCAACCGGGCGATGGTGGTCTTGCCGGTCCCGGGTGGACCCCAGAGAATGGAGGAGGACAACCGTCCGGCGTCGAGCATGCGCCGCAAAGGCGCGCCTTTCGCCAGCAAATGATCCTGACCCACCACCTCCGACAAGGCCTTCGGGCGCAGGCGATCCGCCAGCGGATGCGGCGCATCCTGTTCCAGTCCCGCCGCGCCGAAGAGATCGCTCATTACGCCTTACCGCCCCACGCGCCAAGGCACGATGCGCCCGCCCGTGTCGACTTCAAGCTCCCAGCGGGTCGCCGGTTTCTTGATTTCCCGTTCAAGCTCCGCCGTCGTCGAGATTTCCTTACCGTTAATCGAGATGATCTTGTGACCGGGACGCAAGCCCCGCCGCGCCGCAAAGGAGCGCCCGTCGACTTTGGAAACGACAACGCCTTTCGACAGCGGATCGAGGCCGAGCTCTTCGCTGTAGCGCGGCGAGAGATTGTCTACCGTGACGCCGTTCAAAGGGTGCTTGCCTTCAAGTTCGCGGGTGTCGCGGGCCGGGTTTTCCGGCGGCAGCGCCAGCTTGACGCTCGCCGTGTGTTGCTTGCCGTTGCGGACATAAACGACGCGCGTTGTGTCCCCGTCATTATTGACGCCGACGCGATACTGCAGGGCCTGTGCGTCGTAAACCGGCTGGCCGTCCACCTCTGTGATGACGTCGCCGGGCTTGATCCCGGCGCGGTCGGCCGGCCCCTTTTTCCAGACATCGTTGACGATGGCGCCGGCGGGCCGGTCAAGCTTCAGGGCCTTCGCCATATCGGCGGTGACCGTGTCGGACGAGGCGCCGATCCATGGGCGCACCAGCGCCGTGCCAGAAACGGCGGACTTGATCACCTGCTGGACGAGACGCGAGGGAATGGCGAAGCCGATGCCGTTGGAGCCGCCCGAACGCGAATAGATCGCGGAATTAACGCCGACGAGGCGCCCGTCAATGTCAATGAGCGCCCCGCCGGAATTGCCCGGATTGATGGCGGCGTCGGTCTGGATGAAAAACTGATAATCGGAAATCGAAACCGCGGTGCGGGCGAGCGCGGAGACGATGCCGCTCGTGACCGTCTGGCCGACGCCGAATGGATTGCCGATGGCGAGCACCACGTCGCCCACATGGATCGAATCCGAATTGGCGAAAGAAAGAAAGGGAAGCGGCTCGTCCGCCTCGATCTGCAAGACCGCAAGGTCCGTTTGCGGATCGGCCATGACGAGCTCGGCTTCATATTCGCGGCGGTCATGGAGCACCACCTTGATCTCCGTCATGCCCTCAATGACGTGGTTGTTGGTGACAATGACGCCGTCCGGGCTGACGAGAACGCCGGAACCGAGAGAGTTCTGCACGCGCTCGCGCGGCGCATCGAAGGCGCCGCCGAAAAACCGCTCGAAAAACGGGTCGCCCGCAAAAGGGCTGCGCTGCTGGATGACGCGCTTGGTGTAAACATTGACGACAGCCGGCGCGGCGCGCTCCACGCCCGGGGCGAAGGAAAGCTTCACCTCCTCCATGGATTGCGGCACGACCCGCGGCGACTCGATGATGTCGCCCGCCATTTCGCCCTGTCCTCCCCCGCCAGGTCCCCCGCCTTGCGCGTCTTGGGTTTCCGGCGCCGGCTGGGCGCAAGCCGCGCTGGCTGCCAAAAGGGCTGCGAAAATGAGGGAGCTGCGCAATCTCATGGAAGTACCTTTTGCTGGCGGTAATCGGGAGGCTGCATCCATACAACGCCGTCCCGGCCTTGGCAAAGACGGGGGGATGAAGGAGCAAAGACCCGGACGACACCATCATAGATGGCGCCTCGGGAGCATCCTTCAAGCCTCCGGGCGCCGCGCCGCGACCGTGGTCTCAACCCCGCCCTATAACAGTGAAAAACCCGCCGGAAGATAATCCGGCGGGCTTTTTCAAAAAAAACAGAATGAGGCTTTCGCGTCTATTCTTCGTCTTCGTCCTCGACGCCCATGACGGGGCCGGAATCCTGGCCTTTGGCGTCCTCGTCGCGGTCGACGAATTCGATGACCGCGAGCGGCGCATTGTCGCCATAGCGAAAACCGGCTTTCATGATGCGGATATAGCCGCCGTCGCGTTCGGCGTAGCGGGGGCCGAGCGTGTCGAACAGCTTCTTCGTCATATCCTTGTCGCGGATCGACGAAATCACCTGACGGCGCAGATGCAGCGACCGACTTTCGTCTTTGGCGGCGTGTTTCGCCTTGGTCACGAGTTTCTCGACGATCGGACGAAGCTCTTTGGCTTTCGGCAGAGTCGTCGTGATCTGCTCATGCTTGATCAGCGCGCACGACATGTTTGCGAACATCGCTTTGCGGTGTTCATGCGTGCGGTTCAGTTTTCGTTGCGCCATCCCGTGTCGCATGGCTTTACACTCCGTAGGCCGACGTCCCGCCGGTCTTTGTTATTCGTCAAATTTCTTCGCGAGTTCTTCGATGTTTTCCGGAGGCCAGTCGGGCACGTCCATGCCGAGATGGAGGCCGAGGCCCGCCAGCACTTCCTTGATCTCATTCAGCGACTTGCGGCCGAAATTCGGGGTGCGAAGCATTTCCGCTTCCGTCTTCTGGATCAAATCACCGATATAAACGATATTGTCGTTCTTCAGGCAGTTCGCGGAGCGCACCGAAAGTTCGAGCTCGTCCACCTTGCGCAGAAGCGCCGGGTTGAACGGAAGCTCTTCGCGGGCGTCGCCGCCCTTGTCTTTCGTCGGCTCGTCGAAATTGATGAAAATCTGCAGCTGGTCCTGCAGGATGCGCGCGGCGTAAGCGACCGCGTCGTCCGGCGACAACGAGCCGTCGGTTTCGACTTCAAGGGTCAGTTTGTCATAGTCAAGCACCTGGCCTTCGCGGGTGTTCTCAACGCGATAGGCGACGCGGTTCACCGGCGAATAGAGGCTGTCGACCGGAATGAGGCCGATCGGCGCGTCTTCCGGGCGATTCTGCTCGGCCGGCGTGTAGCCCTTGCCGGTGTTGACCGTCAGCTCGATGCGAAGGTTAGCGCCTTCGTCGAGGTGGCAGATGATGTGATCCTTGTTGAGGATCTCGACCGCAGACGTTTCTTCGATGTCGGCGGCGGTGACGACGCCCGGCGTCGACTTTTTAAGCACGAGGCGCTTCGGCCCGTCCGCATGCATCCGGATTGCGAGCTGCTTCACATTGAGGACGATGTCGGTGACGTCCTCGCGCACGCCCGGGATCGAGGAGAATTCGTGGACGACGCCATCGATCTGGATCGAGGTGACGGCCGCACCCTGCAGAGACGACATCAGAATGCGGCGCAGGGAGTTGCCGAGCGTGAGACCGAAACCGCGTTCAAGCGGCTGGGCGACGATCGTCGCCTTGCGCTTTGCGTCGCCAGCCGGAACCACTTCGAGTTTCGACGGACGGATCAGTTCAAGCCAGTTTTTTTCGAGGATTTGTGTCGTATCCATAGGTGGATCGCTCTCTTTATTCAGTATCGAAATTAAACGCGGCGGCGCTTGCGGGGACGGCAGCCATTGTGGGGAATGGGCGTGACGTCATGGATGACCGTGACGGTGAGGCCCGCCGACTGCAGCGCGCGCAAAGCGCTTTCGCGGCCCGAACCCGGACCGCGCACTTCGACGCTGACCGTCTGCAGGCCGTGATCCATGGCTTTCTTGGCGGCGTCTTCGGCGGCGAGCTGCGCCGCATAAGGCGTCGATTTGCGCGAGCCTTTAAAGCCCATGCCGCCGGCGGAGGACCAGGAGATCGTATTGCCCTGTTCGTCCGAAACCGTGACCATGGTGTTGTTGAAGGAGGCGTTCACATGAACGACGCCCGTGGAGATGTTTTTGCGTTCGCGGCGTTTGACGCGCGTTCCGGCTGCTTGCTTCGCCATCTGTCCTGATCCTTACTTCTTCTTGCCGGCGATCGGCTTGGCGGGCCCTTTGCGCGTGCGGGCGTTGGTGTGGGTGCGCTGGCCGCGGACCGGCAGGCCGCGGCGGTGGCGAAGACCGCGATAGCAGCCCTGGTCCATCAGGCGCTTGATGTTCACCGCCACCTCGCGGCGAAGATCGCCTTCGACCATATAGTCGGTGTCGATGGTCTCGCGGATCTGCAAAACCTCCGAGTCAGACAATTCGTTGACGCGGCGTTCCGGCGCGATGCCGACTTTTTCGCAAATCTCGGCGGCTTTCGCCGCGCCGATGCCGTGAATATAGCGCAGCGCGATGGTAACGCGCTTGTTCGTCGGAATATTGACGCCTGCAATACGAGCCACAGGTAGTATCCTTCTTTTGCCTCTCGCCCCTTTTCCCTTGGCCGGGCCAACCATTTTAAAGGTCCGTTCGGACCCGCCTCTTACGCACTCAAAAGCCGCCTGTTTCCAAGCAACAACACCCGCGACGGCGTATAGGGATAAACCCTGCCGGGCGGGCGGTACTCCTTTTGGCGGAGAGCGCGTTGATAAGCCCACGCGCCGCCCGCCGTCAACCGTCTTCAGGGGCTAATTCAGCCCTGAATCGGGTCCAAAATCGCGTCTATGTCGGCGGAAACGGCCTCGACCGCTTTCATGCCGTCCACAGGGCGCAATTTGCCCTGCCCCGCGTAAAACGGGATCAAGGGCGCTGTCTGTTCGCGATAGACGCCGAGGCGCTTCGCAAAGGTCTCTTCATTGTCGTCGGCCCGGACCTCGCCGCCCTTTTCAAGGGTCTCCTTGATCCGGTTCCGGAGGCGGTCGAGGAGCGCCGCCTCGTCCACCTGAAGCTCGATCACCACGTCGACCGAGCGGCCTTTCTTAACCAGGATCTGGTCCAGCATCTCGGCCTGGGCCACGGTCCGGGGGAAGCCGTCCAGGAGGAAGCCGGGGGCGCAGTCATCCTGCTCGATCCGCTCCTCGATGATGGCCGCGACCACGTCGTCCGGCACCAGATTGCCCGCATCCATAATGGCTTTCGCCTTCTGGCCGACCGGCGTGCCGGCTTTCACGGCGGCGCGCAGCATGTCGCCGGTGGAAAGCTGGGGAATCCCGTAACGATCAACGATATGAGCGGCCTGGGTGCCTTTGCCGGCGCCCGGCGGCCCGAGAAAGATTACGATCATCGCCGGCCTCCCCGGAGCTTCGATTTCTTGATCAGGCTTTCATATTGCTGGGCGAGCAGGTGGCCTTGAATCTGGCCGACCGTGTCGAGGGTCACCGAAACCACGATCAGGAGCGACGTCCCCCCGATATAAACCGGGATCGTCTGGCTGTAGCTCGCTTTCAGGATTTCCGGCAGGATGCAGACGAAAGTCAGATACATTGCGCCGAGGACGGTCAGGCGGGTCAGGACATAGTCGAGATATTCCGCCGTGCGCGCGCCGGGGCGGTAGCCCTGAACGAAGCCGCCATATTTCTTCAGATTGTCCGCCACTTCTTCCACATTGAAGACGACCGAGGTGTAGACAAAGGTGAAACCGATGATCAGCGCCGCATAGAGCGCAATATAGGACGGACGGCCCGGGGCGAACAGGAAGGTCAGGTTCTGAAGCCACTCGGGCGAGCCCTCGCCAACCGCGCCAGCCGCCGTCGCCGGCAAAAGGAGCAGAGACGACGCGAAAATCGGCGGAATGACGCCGGAAACGTTGAGTTTCAGCGGCAGGTGGGATTTCTCCCCTTGCGTCATGCGCTGGCCGACCTGACGGCGCGGATACTGGACCAGAATCCGGCGCTGGGAGCGCTCCATGAAAACGACGAAGGCGATGAGCGAAAGCGCCAGCGCGGCGATGATGAGGATCGCGCCGCCGCCGACGCCGCCGCCGGCCCGGCCCTGATCGAGAAGCGCGGCGATCGCCCGCGGCAGCTCCGCAATGATGCCGGCGAAAATGATCAGCGAGACGCCGTTGCCGACGCCGCGCGCGGTGATCTGCTCGCCAAGCCAAAGAAGGAACATGACGCCACCGACGAGCGTGATCGTCGTCGTGAAGAGGAAGAACGGGCCCGGATTGATCACCGTGCCGGCCGTGGACTGCAGGCTGACCGCAATGAAATAGCCCTGCATGGTCGCCAGGAACACGGTCAGATAGCGGGTGTACTGGTTGATCTGGCGCCGGCCCTGTTCGCCTTCTTTCTTGATCTTTTCAAGCGAGGGAATGACCGCCGACATCAGCTGCATGATGATCGAGGCGGAGATATACGGCATGATGTTGAGGGCGAAGAGCGCCATGCGCTCGACAGCGCCGCCGGCGAAAATATTGAGCGTGCCGAGAAGGCCGCCCTGCTGGCTCTGAAACCCGCGGGCGAAGGCTTCCGGATCGACGCCCGGGATCGGAACGAAGGTGCCGAGGCGGTAGACGATGAGCGCGCCGAGGGTGAAGAGGAGCCGCTTCTTCAGCTCTTCCGCTTTCGCAAAAGACGAGAAGTTGATGTTCGACGCGAACTGTTCCGCTGCGGAAGTCATGTGCCTGTCACCTGTTCAGCTTGCCTTTTGGCGGGGCCCCGATGGGAAGCCATGTGGCGGCTGCGGACGGCGTCCGCAACCCTCAAGACCCCAAACAGCCTGTTCCGCCCCTATTCCGCCGACGCCGCGACCGTCACCGAGCCGCCCGCTTTCTCGACCGCGGCTTTCGCGCCGGCCGAAGCGTGGGCGACCTCGAGGGTCAGCTTGGATTTCAATTCGCCGACGCCGAGAAGACGCACGCCGTTTTTCGCGCGGCGGATGACGCCCGCCTGGACAAGCGCCGCCGCGTCGATGGTCTCGCCCGCATCGAGCTTGCCGGCGTCCACAGCGGCCTGAAGACGGCCGACATTGACTTCGACGAAAGATTGGCGATTCGGCTTTTTAAAGCCGCGCTTCGGCAGGCGCATGTAAAGCGGCATCTGGCCGCCTTCGTAATGGCGGATGCCGGTGACGCCGGAACGCGATTTTTGACCTTTGACGCCGCGTCCGCCGGTCTTGCCCTTGCCGGAGCCGATGCCGCGGCCGACGCGCATGCGGTTCTTGCGCGCGCCTTTATTGTCGGAAAGTTCGTTGAGTTTCATTTTCTTACCTCGACTTGCGACGGTTATTTCCAAAAAGGAAAGCCGCCTCGCCTGTTTGCGCCGAGAAGGCGCGTTTTATGAACGGGCCTCCGCCCGTTCGCCTATTTCTCTTCGACGATCTCCACCATGTGCGAGACCTTGCGGATCATGCCGCGCACGGCGGGCGTGTCTTCAAGCTCGCGCTCGCGGCCGATTTTGTTGAGGCCGAGACCGACAAGGGTCGCCCGCTGGTCTTGCGGACGGCGCGCTGCGCTGCCGGTCTGGCGGACTTTCAGCATTTTCTTCGCCATGAGGTCGCTCCTTACGCCGCGTCAGCCGCATCGGCGCCGCGGCCGCGCCCGGAAAGAATATCGGAGACCTTCTTGCCGCGCTTCGACGCCATGGTGCGCGGGCTGGTCTGGTTTTTCAGCGCGTCGACCGTGGCGCGCACCATGTTGTAGGGATTCGACGAGCCGACCGATTTGGCCACCACGTCCTGAACGCCGAGCGTTTCGAAAATCGCGCGCATCGGACCGCCGGCGATGATGCCGGTTCCCGGCGGCGCCGAACGCAGGAGAACCTTGCCTGCGCCCCAGCGGCCATGGGCGTCATGGTGCAGCGTGCGGCCTTCGCGCAGCGGCACGCGCACGAGATTGCGCTTGGCTTCCTGGGTCGCCTTGCGGATCGCTTCGGGCACTTCGCGGGCCTTGCCCTTGCCGAAACCGACGCGGCCCTTCTGGTCGCCGACAACGACGAGCGCGGCGAAACCGAAATTCTTGCCGCCCTTCACAACCTTCGCCACGCGGTTGATGGCGACCAGCTTGTCGACGAACTCGTCGCGTTCTTCGCGTTCGCCCCGGCCTCTGCCCTGACCGCGGCCGCGTCCACGTCCTTCTTCACGCGCCATGCTCGATGCTCCTTAAAAATTGAGGCCGGATTCGCGCGCGGCGTCCGCAAGCGCTTTTATCCGGCCGTGATACATATACCCGCCGCGATCGAACACGACATTCTTGACGCCCGCCTTGACCGCGCGCTCGGCGATCGCCTTGCCGACTTTCGCCGCCGCATCCTTGTCGGAGCCCTTGCCGAACTCTTTTTCAAGCGACGTGGCGGAGGCAAGCGTCTTGCCTTGCTTGTCGTCGATGATCTGCGCCGAGATGTTTTTCGACGACCGGTAGACCGACAGGCGCGGACGGTCCGTCGAGACGGAGTGAATCTTCTTCCGCGTGCGGCCCGCCCGGGAGATGTGTTGTTTTCTCTTTAGATCGGCCATTGCCCGATATCCTCTAGCGAAGCGTTACTTCTTCTTGCCTTCCTTGCGGAAGATATATTCGTCGGCGTATTTCACGCCCTTGCCTTTGTACGGCTCGGGCGGACGCATGCCGCGGATCTCCGCGGCGGCCTGTCCGACCTTTTGCTTGTCGATGCCGGAAAGAACGACTTCCGTCGGCTTCGGCGTCGCGATCTTGACGCCGTCCGGCGCCGGATAATCGATCTCGTGGCTGTAGCCGAGCGCCAGATTGAGGGACGTGCCCTTCATCTGCGCGCGATAGCCGACGCCGACGAGCTCGAGGGTTTTCGTGAACTCGTTCGCGACCCCCTCGAACATGTTGGCGATCTGCGTGCGGCTCATGCCCCACAGGGAGCGCGCCGGCTTGGAATCATTGACCGGCTTGACCGTCACGGCGTCGTCTTCGAGCGCAACCGTGCACAGATCGTTGACGACGAATTTCAATTCGCCTTTCGGACCCTTCGCGCTCACGGTCTGGCCGTCGACATTGACGGTCACGCCGCTCGGCACGGGGATCGATCTTTTACCAATGCGGGACATCTAACTTACTCCCAGCCTTAGTAGACTTCGCAGAGCACTTCGCCGCCGACATTGGCGTCGCGCGCAGCTGCGTCGGACATGACGCCCTTGGGCGTCGAGACGATGGAAATGCCGAGACCGTTGCGCACAGAGCTAAGGTCGCGGACAGACGAATAAACCCGGCGGCCCGGCTTGGAGATCCGCTTGATCTTCTGGATCACCGGCGCGCCTTCGTAATATTTCAGCTCGACTTCGAAGCTCGGCTTCTCGCCGTCTTTTTCGATGCGCGAATAGCCGCGGATGTAGCCTTCGGTCTCAAGGACGTCCAGCACCCAGCCACGCAGTTTCGAGGCCGGCACGGACATAATCGAATGCCGGCGCAGCTGTGCATTGCGAAGGCGGGTGATCAAATCGCCGATAGGATCATTGATAGCCATTGTTCTCCAGGCCCCCTTACCAGCTTGACTTCACGAGGCCTGGGATCTTCCCGGCCGAACCCAGTTGCCGCAGCGCAATGCGCGACATCTTCAGCTTGCGATAGTAGCCGCGCGGACGGCCCGTCACTTCGCAGCGGTTGCGGATGCGCGTCTTGGACGAGTTGCGCGGCAGTTCGGCAAGCTTCAGGGCCGCCATAAAGCGCTCTTCGCCCGGCTTGTCCTGATCCTTGATGACCGCTTTCAGCCGGTTGCGCTTGGACTCAAACTTTTTCGCCATGCGGCGGCGTTTGAGATCGCGCTCGACCATTGATTTCTTCGCCATGTCTTCTCCTTCTCAAGCCGGTTTCCGCGGGGGTCCGCGGACCTTGCCCAATGCCTTCCTATTTCCGGAACGGAAAGTTGAATTCCCGCAAGAGCTCGCGCGCTTCGTCGTCAGTGCGCGCCGTCGTGCAAACGATGATGTCCATGCCCCGGATCTTGTCGACCTTGTCGTAATCGATTTCCGGAAACACGATGTGTTCTTTCAGGCCCATCGCGTAATTGCCGCGCCCGTCAAAGCTCTTGGCGTTGAGGCCGCGGAAGTCGCGCACCCGCGGCAGCGCGATGGTGATGAGCCGGTCGAGAAACTCGTACATGCGGTCTTTGCGCAGCGTGACTTTCGCGCCCACCGGCATGCCTTCGCGCAGCTTGAAGCCGGCGATCGATTTCTTGGCCTTGGTGATCACCGGCTTCTGGCCGGAGATCAGCGTCAGGTCCGTCACCGCCGCGTCGACGGCCTTGCGGTCGTTGACAGCGTCGCCCACGCCCATATTGATGACGACCTTTTCGATCCACGGCGTCATCATCGGGTTCGGATAGCTGAATTTCTCGTTCAGCTTCCCGCGGATATCGTCGCGGTAAAGCGTCTTCAGACGCGGTTCATATGTGGTTGCTTCAGCCATCGATAACCTCACCGGACGCTTTTGCGACGCGGACTTTCTTTCCATCTTCGACCTTGAAGCCGACACGGGTCGCTTTGCCCGTAGACGGATCCTTCAGCGCCACATTCGACACATGGAGCGGCGCTTCGCGCGTAATGATGCCGCCTTCCTGTTGCGGCGTCTGGCGCTGATGCTTCTTGATCACGTTGACGCCGCGCACGACGACGCGGTCGGCTTTCGGCATGACCTCGATCACTTCGCCTTCCGCGCCGCGATCGCGGCCGGCGAGAACGATGACCTTATCGCCTTTTTTGATCTTCGCAGCCATTACAAGACCTCCGGGGCGAGCGACACGATCTTCATGTGCTTGGAGGCGCGCAGCTCGCGCGTCACCGGCCCGAAGATACGCGTGCCGATCGGCTCTTTGTTGTTGTTGATCAGGACGGCGGCGTTGCGGTCGAACCGGATGACCGATCCGTCGCGGCGCTTGATGTCCTTCGCCGTTCTGACGACCACGGCTTTCATGACCTGGCCTTTTTTCACGCGCCCGCGCGGAATCGCTTCCTTGACGGAGACGACGATAATATCGCCGACGCCGGCGTATTTGCGTTTCGCGCCGCCGAGCACCTTGATGCACTGAACGCGCTTGGCGCCGGAATTGTCGGCGACGTCCAAATTTGTCTGCATCTGGATCATGGGTGATCCTCCTGATGGGCCGTCACTGGCCCCGCTTCACTCTTTCCGGCCGCCCCTTATCCGAAGATCGGAGGCGGACGGGCTTAACCTTTCGACCCGAGGCCGATGACTTCCCAGCGCTTCAGTTTCGACTTCGGCGCGCATTCCTGAATCCGCACAAGATCGCCGACCTTGTATTCGTTTTCCGCGTCATGAGCGTGGAAACGGTTCGACCGGCGAACCGTCTTTTTAAAGAGCGGATGCGTGAACATACGGTCGACGCTCACGATCACCGTCTTGTCGCCCTTGTCGCTCACCACGGAGCCTTGCAGAATGCGTTTTGGCATGTCTTTGCCTCTTGTCCTTAGTTCGCCCGGGTCTTTTCGCCGAGGATGGTTTTGATCCGCGCGATGTCCTTGCGCACTTCGGAAATGCGCGCGGTTTTCTCAAGCTGGCCTGACGCTTGCTGGAAGCGCAGGTTGAACTGTTCTTTGCGGAGCTGAAGAAGACGATCCTTCAACTCGTCCGGCGTCATATCGCGGGCTTCGGTCGCGTTCATCTCAAATGCTCCTTACTTCGCCCCAATTACTCGCCAATGCGCGTCACGATGCGCGTCTTGACCGGCAGCTTCGCGGCGCCGAGGGTCAACGCTTCGCGAGCGACCTCGTCGGACACGCCGTCGAGTTCGAACATCACGCGGCCCGGCTTCACTTTCGCCGCCCAGTATTCGACAGAGCCCTTGCCCTTGCCCATGCGGACTTCGGTCGGCTTTTTCGACACCGGCACGTCGGGGAAGATGCGGATCCACACCCGGCCCTGACGTTTCATGGCGCGGGTGATGGCCCGGCGCGTCGCCTCGATCTGGCGCGCGGTGATCCGCTCCGGCTCCATGGCTTTGAGGCCGTGGGAGCCGAAATTGAGATCCGTCCCGCCCTTGGCGGCGCCTTTGATGCGGCCTTTGTGCATCTTGCGGAATTTTGTTTTCTTCGGCTGCAGCATGACTGAGACGCCTCCAAAACCTTTCTTTTGCGCGACTTAACTGTTGCGCTGCTGACCGACGCTGCCCGTCTGGGCTTCAATCAGCCGTTTTTCCTGACCCATGGGGTCGTGTTCCATGATCTCGCCCTTGAAGATCCAGACCTTGACGCCGATGGCGCCGTAGGTCGTCTGGGCGGTCGCGACGCCGTAATCGATGTCGGCGCGCAGCGTGTGAAGCGGCACGCGGCCCTCGCGGTACCATTCCATGCGCGCGATCTCCGCGCCGCCGAGACGGCCCGAAACATTGACGCGAATGCCGAGGGCGCCCATGCGCTGCGCGGTCTGCATGGCGCGCTTCATAGCGCGGCGGAACGCGACCCGGCGCTCAAGCTGCTGCGCGATGTTTTCGGCGACCAGCGTTGCGTCGATTTCCGGCTTGCGGATTTCGACGATGTTGAGGACCGTTTCCGAAGACGACAGTTTCGACAGCTCCTGACGCAGCTTCTCGATGTCCGCGCCCTTCTTGCCGATGACGACGCCCGGACGCGCGGTGTAGATCGTCACGCGGCATTTCTTGTGCGGACGCTCGATGACGATGCGCGACACGCCGGCCTGGTGCAGACGCTTTTCGAGATATCTGCGGATGCGCAGGTCTTCATGCAGCAAATCGCCATAGGCGGCTTTGCCGGCGAACCAGCGCGAGTCCCAGGTGCGGTTGATACCGAGGCGCAGACCGATCGGATTAACTTTCTGGCCCATTAAGCGGCCTCCTCGACTTCTTTCACGACAATGGTGATTTCCGAAAACGGTTTTTGAATTCTGCCGACGCGGCCCCTGGCGCGCGCTTTCCAGCGCTTCATGACCATGTTCTTGCCGACAAAGGCCTGATCGACGACGAGCGAGTCGATATCGAGGTCATGGTTGTTCTCGGCGTTCGCGATGGCGCTTTCCAGAACCTTCTTGACGTTCTGGGAGATGCGCTTGCGCGAAAAGGTGAGCTCCGCGAGCGCCTTCTCAACCGGCATGCCGCGGATGAGCTGCGCAACGAGGTTCAGCTTCTGCGGCGAGGTGCGGATCAGACGGCCCTTGGCCATCGCCGCTCCTTCGCTGACGCGCCGGGGATTTTTCTTCTGCCCCATGACTATTTCCTCTTCGCCTTCTTGTCCGCGCCGTGACCGTAATAGGACCGGGTCGGAGAGAATTCGCCGAATTTGTGCCCGACCATGTCTTCGGTGACATGAACCGGAATGAATTTCTGGCCGTTGTAAACGTTGAACGTCAGTCCGACGAATTGCGGCAGGATGGTCGAGCGGCGCGACCAGGATTTGATCCCGCCTTTGTGTTTGCCCTCCTGGCTCTCTTCCGCTTTCTTCAGGAGATAGCGGTCGACGAACGGGCCTTTCCAGACTGAACGTGGCATGTCGTTTTAACTCCGGCCTATTTCTTCTTCTTGCGCGCGTGACGCGAGCGCAAAATGAGTTTGTCAGTTGCTTTGTTCTTGCGGGTCTTGGCGCCCTTGGTCGGCTTGCCCCACGGGGTCACCGGGTGACGCCCGCCCGAGGTGCGGCCTTCGCCGCCGCCATGGGGGTGATCGACCGGGTTCATGACGACGCCGCGCACGGACGGACGCTTGCCCTTGTAGCGGTTGCGGCCGGCCTTGCCCGCCGACTGGTTCATGTGATCCGGGTTGGACACCGCGCCGATGGTCGCCATGCATTCGCCGGAAACGAGGCGAACCTCGCCCGATTGCATTCTGACCTGGGCCATGCCCGCATCGCGGCCGACCAGCTGAGCGTAGGAGCCGGCGGAGCGGGCGATCTGGCCGCCCTTGCCCGGCTTCAATTCCACATTGTGGACGATCGTGCCCACCGGGATCGACTTCAGCTTCATGGCGTTGCCCGGCTTCACGTCGACCTTTTCGCCGGCGATCACCTTGTCGCCCGCTTTGAGGCGCTGCGGCGCGAGGATGTAAGCCTGCTCGCCGTCGAGATATTTGACCAGCGCGATGAACGCCGTGCGGTTCGGATCATATTCGAGACGCTCGACCTTTGCTTCAACGCCAAACTTGTTCCGTTTGAAGTCGATGACGCGATAGGCCTTTTTCACGCCGCCGCCGCGGCGGCGCACGGTGATGCGGCCCGTATTGTTGCGCCCGGCGCTCTCCGAGAGGCCTTCGGTCAGCCCTTTGACGGGCTTGCCTTTCCAGAGTTCGCTTTTGTCCACCAGCACCAGCTGGCGGCGGCCCGGCGTCGTCGGTTTGAATTTTTTCAAAGCCATTTTTCAGTCCGCCTTAAAGTCCGGTCGTCACGTCGATCGTATGGCCCTCTTCGAGGGTCACGACCGCTTTTTTCACCGTGGAGCGCGTATAGGGCCGGCCACGGAACTGCTTGTTCTTGCCTTTGACGCGCAGGGTGTTCACGGCTTTCACTTTCACCTTGAACAGCGCCTCGACGGCTTCCTTGATCTCCGGCTTGGTGGCCGTGATCGGTGTCTGGAACACGACCTGATTGTGCTCCGCCGCGATCGTCGATTTCTCGGTGATCACCGGCGCAATCAGCGTGTTGTAATGGGCCTCGGCGGCCGTGGTGTCGGATTTCTTGCTCATTTGAGTCGAGCCTCCAGGCCTTCAACAGCCGCTTTCGTGAGGACCAGCTTGTCCTTGCGCAGGATGTCGTAAACATTCGCGCCGATGACCGGGAGCATGTCGATGCTCGCCAGGTTGCGCGTCGCAAGGCCGAAATTCTCATCCACCGACGCGTCGACGATCAGCGCGTTTTCGATGTTCATCTTTGCGAAAGCCTCGATCAGGCTCTTGGTCTTGGCTTCGGCGAGCTTTGCTTCGTCAATGACGATCAGCGAGCCTTCGGCGGCCTTGGCGGACAGCGCATGCTTGAGCGCAAGACGGCGAACCTTTTTCGGCAGGCCGATCTCATGGCTGCGCGGACGGGGCCCGTGGGCCTTGCCGCCGCCGCGGAATTGCGGGGCCGCGCGGTTGCCGTGACGGGCGCCGCCGCTTCCCTTTTGGCGGCCCCATTTCTTCGAGGTCATCTTGACCTCGCCGCGTTCTTTCGCCTTGTGCGTGCCTTGCTGGCGCTTGGCCAGCTGATAGACGACGCAGCGATGCAGAATGTCCGCACGCGGCTCGAGCCCGAAGATCGCCTCATCGAGATCGATGGAGCCGGCCTTCTTGTTATCCATGCTGAGGACGTCGGTTTTCATTATTCGTCCCCTTCCTTCTTCTCTTCTTCAGGGGCTTCTTCGACGCCTTCAGCGCCGGCCCCGGAATCCTGTTCTTCAAGCGCGGCGCGCTGCTGCGCAAGTTCTTCCTCGCGCTGGGCCGCCGCCGCCGCCTCTTCTTCCGCCGCAGCGGCCGCGGCGGCTTCTTCCGCCTGGCGCTTGGCTTCTTCAGCCGCGGATTTCAGCGCCGCCGGCAGAATGATGTTGTCGGGCGTCGGCTTTTTCACCGCGTCCTTGATCAGCACCCAGCCGCCTTTCGGCCCCGGCACGGCGCCTTTGATCAGGATAAGCCCCCGATCCGCATCGGTTTTGACGACCTGCAGGTTTTGGGTCGTCACCCGCGCGGCGCCGTAATGGCCGGCCATTTTCTTGCCTTTGAAGACCTTGCCCGGATCCTGGCATTGACCGGTGGAGCCGTGCGCGCGGTGCGAGATCGAGACGCCGTGCGTGGCGCGAAGCCCGCCGAAATTCCAGCGCTTCATGGCGCCGGCGAAGCCCTTGCCGATGGAGGTGCCGGTGACGTCCACGAACTGGCCTTCGAAATAATGGTCGGCCGTGATCTCTTCGCCGACATTGATCATGTTGTCTTCCGAAACGCGGAACTCGGCCACTTTGGCTTTCGGCTCCACATTGGCTTTCGCGAACTGGCCGCGCTCGGCCTTGGTGGCGCGCTTGGCTTTCTTCTTGCCGGCGCCGAGCTGAACGGCGGTGTAGCCGTTCTTGTCGGCGGTGCGCTGGCCCACGACCTGGCAGGCGTCGAGCTGCATCACCGTCACCGGCAGGTGATCGCCGCCCTCGGTGAAGATGCGGGTCATCCCGACCTTTTTCGCAATTAATCCCGTGCGCATTTCCAGTGCTCCTTAAGCGCCAAGCTTGATTTCGACGTCGACGCCGGCCGAGAGGTCGAGTTTCATCAGCGCATCAACCGTTTGCGGCGTCGGATCGACAATGTCGAGCATGCGCTTGTGAGTGCGCATTTCGAACTGCTCACGGCTTTTCTTATCGATATGCGGCGACCGGTTGACCGTGTAACGCTCGATGCGGGTCGGCAGCGGGATCGGCCCGCGCACATTCGCGCCCGTGCGTTTCGCCGTATTGACGATTTCCTGCGTCGAAGCGTCGAGCACGCGATGATCAAACGCCTTCAGTCTGATGCGGATATTCTGTTGCATTTTTCGGTCGCTTTGCTTTCGGGTCTACGCTTCGCTCTTTAAAACTTTCCGGACCTTAATTCCGGAGTCGAAAACGCGGACCGGCCATAAACCGGTCCGCGCTATTTTCATGCCTGCTACTCGATGATCTTCGAGACAATGCCGGCGCCGACGGTGCGGCCGCCTTCACGGATAGCGAAGCGGAGCTTCTCTTCCATGGCGATCGGCACGATCAGTTCGACATTCAGCTCGGCGTTGTCGCCCGGCATCACCATTTCCGTGCCTTCTTTCAGCGTCACGACGCCGGTCACGTCGGTCGTGCGGAAATAGAACTGCGGACGGTAGTTGGTGAAGAACGGGGTGTGACGGCCGCCTTCTTCTTTCGTCAGAATGTAGGCTTCGGCCACGAATTTCGTGTGCGGGGTCACGGAGCCCGGCTTGCAGAGAACCTGGCCGCGCTCGACCGCGTCACGTTCGATGCCGCGAAGCAGAACGCCGACATTGTCGCCCGCTTCGCCGCGGTCAAGCAGCTTGCGGAACATTTCAACGCCCGTGCAGGTGGTTTTCTTGGTGTCTTTGATGCCGACGATTTCAAGCTCGTCGCCGACGGTGACGACGCCGCGCTCGACACGGCCGGTCACGACGGTGCCGCGGCCGGAGATCGAGAACACGTCTTCGATCGGCAGCAGGAACGGCTGGTCGACCGGACGATCCGGGGTCGGGATGTATTCGTCGACGGCTTTCATCAGCTCTTTGATGGAGTTTTCGCCGATTTCCGGATCGCGGCCTTCAAGCGCGGCGAGCGCCGAGCCTTTGATGATCGGAATATCGTCGCCCGGGAATTCGTAAGAGGACAGAAGTTCGCGGACTTCCATTTCCACGAGCTCGAGAAGTTCTTCGTCGTCGACCTGGTCGACTTTGTTGAGATAAACGACGATCGCCGGCACGCCGACCTGACGCGCAAGCAGGATGTGCTCGCGGGTCTGCGGCATCGGGCCGTCGGCGGCGTTCACAACGAGGATCGCGCCGTCCATCTGCGCCGCGCCGGTGATCATGTTTTTCACATAGTCGGCGTGGCCGGGGCAGTCGACGTGTGCGTAGTGACGGTTTTCCGTTTCATACTCGACGTGCGCCGTAGAGATGGTGATGCCGCGCGCCTTTTCTTCCGGCGCGGCGTCAATCTGATCATAGGCCTGGAAGTCACCGAAATATTTGGTGATCGCAGCCGTCAGGGTCGTCTTGCCGTGGTCGACGTGACCAATCGTGCCAATGTTGGCGTGCGGCTTATTACGTTCAAACTTTGCCTTCGACATTTCACTTCTCTCCGTCTTCTTTGACGTCTGTCGTTAAACCTTATCGCCCGGTTCTGCTTACTGGCGGGCGCCTTCGCGTGTCGGCTAGCCTGCCAGCTTCGCCTTAACTTCGTCTTCGACCGCTTTCGGCACGCGCTCATAATGATCGAACTGCATCGTGTACTGAGCGCGACCCTGGGTCGCCGAGCGAAGATTGTTCACATAGCCAAACATGTTGGCGAGCGGCACCATGGCGTGCACCACATTGGCGTTGCCGCGCATTTCCTGGTCCTGGATCTGCCCGCGCCGCGAGTTGAGGTCGCCGATGACCGTGCCGGTGTATTCTTCCGGGGTCACGACCTCGACCTTCATGACCGGCTCGAGAAGCGCAAGCCCCAGCGCCGGCTTGTTTTCGCGGAACGCTGCGCGCGACGCGATTTCGAACGCGAGCACGGATGAGTCAACATCGTGGAAGGCGCCGTCATAAAGCTCGACTTTGAAGTCGAGGATCGGGAAGCCGACCAGGAGACCTGTCTCGCGGATCGAATTGATGCCTTTTTCGACGCCGGGGATGTATTCCTTGGGAATGGACCCGCCGACGATCTGGCTTTCGAAGGAGTAGCCCGTGCCCGGCTCCTGCGGAATGACGCGGAACTTGATGCGCGCGAACTGGCCCGACCCGCCGGACTGTTTTTTGTGGGTGTAGTCGATATCCGCTTCTTTGGTGATCGTTTCGCGATAGGCCACCTGCGGCGCGCCGATATTGGCTTCGACTTTGAATTCGCGCTTCATGCGATCGACGAGAATGTCGAGGTGAAGCTCGCCCATGCCCTTGATGATGGTCTGGCCGGACTCTTCATCGGTGGAGACGCGGAAGGACGGGTCTTCGGCGGCGAGACGCTGCAGCGCGAGGCCCATCTTTTCCTGGTCGGCCTTGGTTTTCGGCTCGACGGCGAGCTCGATGACCGGCTCGGGAAATTCCATGCGCTCGAGAATGACCGGCTTCGCGGGATCGCAGAGCGTGTCGCCCGTGGTCGTGTCTTTCAGGCCGACAATGGCGATGATGTCGCCCGCATAGGCCTCTTTGATCTCTTCGCGGCTGTTGGAGTGCATTTGCAGCATCCGGCCGGCGCGTTCTTTCTTGCCTTTCACCGTGTTCAGCACCTGCGACCCGGCTTCGAGCTTGCCCGAATAAATCCGGCAGAAAGTGAGCGAACCCACAAACGGGTCGTTCATCACTTTAAAGGCCAGCATGGAGAGCGGCTCGTCGTCGGACGATTTGCGCACCACTTCTTCTTCGCTGTCCGGCAGCACGCCCTTGATTGGCTTCACTTCGACCGGGCTCGGCAGATAGTCGACAACCGCGTCGAGCATCGGCTGAACGCCCTTGTTCTTGAAGGCCGAGCCGCACAGCACCGGGTGGAACTCAACCGAGCAGGTGCCTTTGCGGATAAGACGCTTCAGCGTGTCCACGTCCGGCTCGTTGCCTTCGAGATAGGCTTCCATCGCCTCTTCGTCGATTTCAACGACGGTCTCGATCATCTGCTCGCGATATTCCTTGGCCTTCTCGACGAGATCGGCCGGAATCTCTTCTTCGTGGAAAGCGGCGCCGAGACCCTCCTCTTCCCAGATGATGGCTTTCATCGTGAGAAGATCGACAACGCCTTGAAAATTGCTTTCCGCGCCTACGGGCAGCTGAAGAATGACCGTCTTCGCAGCGAGGCGTTTGTGGATGGTGTCCACGGAATAATAGAAGTCCGCGCCGAGCTTATCCATCTTGTTGATGAAGAAGATGCGCGGAACCTGGTACTTGTCGCCCTGGCGCCAGACCGTTTCGGTTTGCGGCTCGACGCCGGCGTTGGCGTCGAGAAGCGCGACCGCCCCGTCCAGCACGCGAAGCGAACGCTCGACTTCGATGGTGAAGTCGACGTGGCCTGGGGTGTCGATAATGTTGAGGCGCTTGTCTTTCCAGGCGCAGGTCGTCGCGGCCGAGGTGATGGTGATCCCCCGCTCCTGCTCCTGCTCCATCCAGTCCATGGTCGCGGCGCCGTCATGGACTTCGCCGATTTTGTGAGACTTGCCGGTGTAATAAAGGACACGCTCGGTCGTCGTCGTTTTGCCCGCATCGATGTGGGCCATGATGCCGAAGTTCCGGTAGTCCTCGATTTTATGCGTGCGGGTCATGACTGACGGCCTTAACTCGTTTGAATTCCGTTACCAGCGATAATGCGAGAACGCGCGGTTGGCTTCGGCCATCCGGTGCGTGTCTTCGCGCTTCTTGACGGCCGCGCCCCGGTTCTGGGCGGCGTCCATCAACTCGTTCGAAAGCTTGTCGACCATGGTCGTTTCATTGCGCGAACGGGCCGCGGCGATGATCCAGCGCATGGCGAGCGCCAGCTTGCGGTCCGGACGGACCTCAACCGGCACCTGATAGGTCGCGCCGCCGACCCGGCGGGAGCGAACCTCGATGGCGGGCGTCACATTGTCGAGCGCTTCCTTGAACAGCTCGACCGGCGGACGGCGCAGCTTGTCTTCGATCTTGTCGAAGGCGCCGTAGACGATCTTTTCGGCCGCCGGCTTTTTGCCGTCGACCATGACGTAGTTCATGAATTTCGAAACGGTCTTGTCGCCGAACTTCGGGTCCGGATGAACGACGCGTTTGTCTGCGCGGTGACGACGTGACATCTCTTAATCCCTTACTTCGGACGCTTGGCGCCGTATTTCGAACGGCGCTGTTTGCGGTCTTTCACGCCTTGCGTGTCAAGCACGCCGCGCACGATGTGATAGCGAACGCCCGGAAGGTCTTTCACGCGGCCGCCGCGGATCAGCACCACCGAGTGCTCCTGCAGATTGTGGCCTTCGCCCGGGATGTAGCCGATGACTTCATAGCCGTTGGTCAGACGGATTTTCGCGACTTTCCGGAGCGCCGAGTTCGGCTTCTTCGGCGTCGTCGTGTAGACGCGCGTGCACACGCCGCGCTTTTGAGGATTGCCCTCAAGCGCCGGCACTTTGTTGATTGCGCGTTTCGGCTTCCGCGGTTTGCGGATCAATTGTTGTATCGTCGGCATCCGTTTCCGTCTCTCCGGGCTTGGCCTTCGCTTTTCGCGGGCGGCGGCCCTAAAATTCGAACGCGGCATGAACGCAGCCGTCCATGACGCAAACGAGCGGAGCCCCGTCAGGCGGAACGCCGCTCAAAAAACCTGGCACTGTCATCAGCTAAAAGCGGCTGCGTTTCAGGGTCTTTTCCAAAGGAAAAGAGCTGACGGCCAGCCATTCAGCGGCGCGAGACATAACCTTGCGAATCGCGGGGGTCAATACGGTTTTAAGATTTTTCACTCAAGCCGGGCGCTTTTTTGCCTCACTAGCGGGCTGGGCGAAAAATTGGGCGTTTTCTTGCATATTCGCGTGCGCAATAGACCCATCTTGCGCCATAGAGGCGTAAATGCAAACCAGCTTTAGTGGGGACTTGCCGAGATTGCGCCCGCCCCGACGCCGGAGCCAGCTAATGACCGTATTCGAAGAGCCGATTCTCGCCATCCCGGAGGACGCCGGGGCGCGTTTGCGCGAATCGCTGGGTCTCGCCCCCGACGAGCCGGCCCGGCTCGCCTATCTGCCCGGCCCGGGAGACGTCTACGGCACCTTCCGCCACTGGCGGGAAGGCCGGCACGATCCGCGCTCCCCCACCGTCACCTATTCCCTGCAGTTTTACGAATTCTGCGAGACGGCCAGCTGCGAGGGTCTTTTAATCTCTTATTCCGCCGAGGGCGCTCCGACCATCGCGGACGGCGGCTACACCTTCGTTAACATCGCCCACACGCCGGGCGCCGGGACCGCCTCTTATTATGCCAGCCGCTATCAATACGCCCAAAGCTGCCTTAAGGCCCTCAACGCGTTCAAACCCCACGCGACCATCCTTTCCAGCGACTTCGACTGGCAATATCTGGCGCAAGCCAAGCGCGCAGCCGGCCGCCTGATCCTGTCGATCCATAATACAAGATGGCCCATGGGGGCCGAGCATCTCAGCCTGCGCCAGAAACTGGGGAATGCTGGCTACCGGCTGGCGCTCCGGTCGGCGGATGCCGCGGTCTGCACCTCCCATGAGTGCGAAAGGCAGACGAAGCAGTTGTCCGGGGACGATTTCCCGACTTTCGTGGAAACGCCGCAATTGGCCATCCGCAAGACCGCCGGCCAGGGTCCCCGCCCCGCCCCGTCGCCGACCGGCGGGCGGCTTATGTTTCTGGGGCGCCTTGAACAGTCGAAAGGAGTCTTCGATCTGCTCGAGGCGTATTCCCGGCTTCGCGCGAACCGCCCGGATCTGGAGCTTGTCTATGCCGGCGGCGGCGGCGCGCTCGCGCCGCTTCGCGAGGCTATCGCCGAAAAGAAACTGGACGGTCAGGTCCGGGCCCTCGGCCAGCTGGGCTCGGACGAAGTCCACGCCGAGCTCGCCAAGGCGGACCTTGTCGTCTGCCCGACACGCACCGACTTCAAGGAAGGGCTCGCTCTCGTCTGTTTCGAGGCCGCCGCGCATGGCGCGCCCTCCGTCATGAGCTCCGTCGTGCCGGCGCAGGATCTCCTGCAGGGCGCCTGCGTCGTCTATCCAGCCAATGACGCAGCTGCGCTGGCGCACGCGATCGGGGAAACGCTTTCCGATCCGGAACGCTATGAAAGGCTCAGCGCCCTTTGCCGGAAGCGCGCCAAAATCACGTTCGACCGCTCGCGATCATGGGGGGCTCAACTTTACAAGGCCTTGGTCGCCGCCGGCTGGAAACAGCCTCAATGAATCCGATGATCCGTCTTCGTCCTTATACCAACGCAGCAATGAAGCGTTTGCGGCGGCCGCCGGCCTTTGTCGAATCCGCCACGCAGTCGATCATCCTTGAACCCGAAATGAAAATGACTCATCGGCCTCCGCTATTAATAAACGGAGAGATGGATCGGGTCACCGGCTTTTCGCCTGGCGATACTTTTGACAGAGCGAAAGCTTTAATCTTTGGCGGCGAAGTCACAAAAGCTCCGCTCATCCGATATGAGTTCAAGAATATCCTCGTCTATCCGACCGGTTTAAGCACAGAAGCCGCAAACTACATGCGCAGTCTGTCTCTACCTCATCGGGAGCTTATGAGCGGAAAGCTCACGCGGCTGCCGAAAGCGCTCTCTACGCATACATCAGTAAGCGTACGTTATTTCGGTCACTGGCTGGGCGATTCCTGCCCGACGGCTCTCTTAAAAGAAGAGGATGAAGCCCTGTTGATGACCAATAAGGACGAATGGCCGCACACGGCGGAATACTCGCATCTGTTCGGACTGACGCCAGAGGCTCCGGGCGTTTATCACGTTGAAACTTTGTCCTGGGTGCACGACATCGGACAGGGCGAAAACCGCGCCAGACGCTGCCGGGAACTACGCCGGCGTTTGCGCGCCCATGATGATCTGAAGGAAGAAAAGGCGGGCGGCGGGCTTGTTTACTTGCGGCGCGGCCTGTCTGGCGTGCGGCGTGAAATCGCCCACGAAGATGAATTGATCGCCCGCCTTGCCGCTAAGGGCTTCAAGATCCTTGATATTACCGGGCTCAGCGCTCGCGACTTGCTGCGCCAGGCGCTCGACGCAGAGATCTGCGTCACGATCGACGGCAGTCACATGGATCACGCGCACTATTTTCTAAAAGAGCACGGACTATTGCTCGTCATTCAGCCATCGGACAGGTTTTGCTTAGCTCCTTTGGAACGGGCTGACGCATTTGGACTTAATACCGCTTTTATCGTCGCGGACGCCTCCCCCGACGGCTATGTCGTGGACGCCGACAAGATCCTCAGAACGATTGACCTTTGGCGCAAGCAAAAGGCGGCGACCGCCTGACCTCGCCCTTAATAAGGAAAAGGCTTTCCGGATGACCGGAAAGCCTTTTCGATTTCAAGCCATGCAGAATGCGCCCTACTCGGCTGCGTCCTGACTTGCCGGCTCGGCTTCGGCTTCAGCTTCCGCTTCAGCGGCTTCGACCGACGGCGCTTCGAGCGCCGGCGCATCCGAGACCCCGGCGCGTTTCTGGCGTTCTTCGAGCAGCACCTCGTCGCGGCGTTCGGCCTCGACCTGATGCTTGGACATGGCCCCGCCGGTGCCCGCCGGGATCAGCCGGCCGACAATGACGTTTTCTTTCAGGCCCTCAAGCGTGTCGACCTTGCCGTTGACGGCGGCGTCGGTGAGGACGCGGGTCGTCTCCTGGAAGGAGGCGGCCGAGATGAAGGACCGGGTCTGGAGCGAGGCCTTGGTGATCCCGAGGAGGACCGGCACAGCCTGCGCCGGCTTCTTGCCCTGATCCTCAAGCTTGGCGTTGGTCTCCTCGAATTCGAGCTTGTCGACCTGCTCTTCTTTCAGGAACAGCGACTCGCCCGGATCGGTGATTTCCACCTTCTGCAGCATCTGGCGGACGATCACCTCGATATGCTTGTCGTTAATCGGCACGCCCTGCAGACGGTAGACTTCCTGGATTTCGTCGATGAGGAAGTCGGCGAGCGCCTCGATCCCCATGATCGCCAGAATGTCGTGCGGCGCCGGATTGCCGTCCATAAGATATTCGCCCTTGGCGATGAAGTCGCCGTCCTGAACCGCGATGTGGCGGCCTTTCGGGACGAGATAATCGGAGGGCTCAAGGCTCTCATCGGTCGGAATGATCCGGATGCGGCGCTTGTTCTTGTAATCGCGGCCGAACTCAACGCGGCCGTCGACATCGGCGATGATCGCGTGATCTTTCGGACGGCGCGCTTCGAAGAGCTCCGCGACCCGCGGCAGACCGCCGGTGATGTCGCGCGTTTTGGCGCCTTCGGTCGGGATACGCGCCAGCGCGTCGCCCGGATTGATGTCTTCGCCGTCTTCGACGGAGAGAATGGCGTCCACAGGCAGCATGTAGCGCGCCTCGCCGCCGGTGGAGAGCTTTAAGGGCTCGCCCTTGTCGTCGACAATGACGATCGCCGGCTTCAAGTCGGCGGCGCGCGGGTTCGCCCGCCAGTCGGTGACGACGCGGCTGGCGATGCCGGTGGCCTCGTCGGCGACGACCTGCATGGAAAAGCCTTCCTGCAGGTCTTCGAACTTAATCTTGCCCGCAACCTCGGTGAGGATCGGCATGGTGTAGGGATCCCAGTCAGCGAGACGCTGGCCGCGGGTGACCTTGTCGCCATCGCCCACGCGCAGCTTGGCGCCGTAGGAAATCTTGTAGGAGGCGTGCTCCTTGCCCTCGCTGTCGAGTATCTTCACCAGCGTGTTGCGGCCCATGACGACGAAGTCGTTCTGGGAGTCTTTGAGGACGCTGCCGCCTTCGAGCTTGATGACGCCTTCATGGCTCGCCTCGATGAACGAGGTGTCGCCAACCTGCGCCGTGCCGCCCACGTGGAAGGTCCGCATGGTGAGCTGCGTGCCCGGCTCGCCGATGGACTGCGCCGCGATGACGCCGACGCTCTCGCCGATATTCACCGGACAGCCGCGCGCCAGGTCGCGGCCATAACACTTGGCGCAGACGCCGACTTTGGAATCGCAGGTCAGAACCGAGCGCACACGGATTTTCTGGAGCCCGGCGCCTTCGATCTCTTCGGCCTGCGCTTCGTCGACTTCGTCATTGGCCTTGCCGAGAATCTCGCCCGTTTCCGGATGCGCGACATCTTCAAGCAATGTGCGGCCGAGAATGATCTGCGACAGGGGAACGACGATCTCGCCCGACTGCACGACGGCTTCCATGGTGATGCCGTTTTCCGTGCCGCAATCGATCTCGCGCACGATGCAGTCCTGCGCCACGTCGACGAGGCGGCGGGTGAGATAGCCAGAGTTCGCCGTTTTCAAGGCGGTGTCCGCAAGCCCCTTCCGGGCGCCGTGGGTCGAGTTGAAGTACTCGAGCACGGTGAGGCCTTCCTTGAAGTTCGAGGTGATCGGCGTTTCGATGATCTCGCCCGACGGTTTCGCCATCAGGCCGCGCATGGCGCCGAGCTGGCGCATCTGGGTCGGCGACCCGCGCGCGCCCGAATGCGACATCATATAGATCGAGTTCGGCTCGAGCTGGCGACCCGATTCCGGATCGTATTTGGTCTCGGAAATCTCCTCCATCATCGCATCGGCGATTTTGTCGGTGCACTTCGCCCAGGCGTCGATAACCTTGTTGTATTTCTCGCCGCGGGTGATGAGGCCTTCCGCATATTGCGATTCAAATTCGGAAACCTGCGAGCGGGTTTCGTCGACCAGCCCCTTCTTCGCCGCCGGAATGACGACGTCGTCCTTGCCGAAGGAAATGCCCGCTTTGCAGGCTTCCTTGAAGCCGAGATCCATAATGTGGTCGGCGAAAATCACCGTCTTTTTCTGACCGCAATGGCGGTAGACGATGTCAATAAGGCCCTGAATCGTCTTCTTCGTCAGAAGCTGGTTGATCACCGAGAACGGCACGTTGGAATTAATCGGCAGGACCTGCGCCACCTTCATGCGGCCGGGGGTCGTCTCGACGAGTTCGCAGATCTCCTCGCCTTTCTCGTCAACGCCTTCCCAGCGCGCTTTGATCTTGGTGTGCAGCGTGACGACGCCGGCGTCGAGCGCGTGCTCGATTTCCTGGATCGTGCCGAAGACCTTGCCCTCGCCCGGCTCGCCCTCTATTTCCATGGTGATGTAATAAAGCCCGAGAACGATGTCCTGGGACGGCACGATGATCGGCTTGCCGTTGGCGGGCGACAGGATGTTGTTCGTCGACATCATCAGGACGCGCGCTTCGAGCTGCGCTTCGAGCGACAAGGGGACGTGCACGGCCATCTGGTCGCCGTCGAAGTCGGCGTTGAAGGCGGTGCAGACCAGCGGGTGAAGCTGGATCGCCTTGCCTTCGATGAGTTTGGGCTCGAACGCCTGAATGCCGAGACGGTGCAGCGTCGGCGCGCGGTTCAAAAGAACCGGGTGCTCGCGAATGACCTCGTCGAGAATGTCCCAGACTTCGGGGCGTTCTTTTTCGACGAGCTTTTTCGCCTGCTTGACGGTCGCGGAAAGACCTTTGGCGTCGAGGCGCGAATAGATGAACGGTTTGAAGAGCTCGAGCGCCATCTTCTTCGGCAGGCCGCACTCGTGAAGCTTGAGCTCCGGGCCGACCACGATCACCGAACGGCCGGAATAGTCGACGCGCTTGCCGAGCAGGTTCTGGCGGAAACGGCCCTGTTTGCCTTTCAGCATGTCGGAGAGCGACTTCAAGGGGCGCTTGTTGGTGCCCGTGATGACGCGCCCGCGGCGGCCATTGTCGAAGAGGGCGTCGACAGACTCCTGGAGCATGCGCTTTTCGTTGCGCACGATGATGTCCGGCGCGCGCAGCTCGATCAGGCGCTTCAGGCGGTTGTTGCGGTTGATGACCCGGCGATAGAGATCGTTGAGGTCGGACGTTGCGAAGCGGCCGCCGTCGAGCGGAACCAGCGGGCGCAGCTCCGGCGGGATCACCGGCACGACCGTCATGATCATCCATTCCGGGCGGTTGCCGGATTCGAGGAAGGCCGTGATCAGCTTCAGGCGCTTGGCGAGCTTTTTGGTTTTGAGCTCGGACGTCGATTCGGAAATATCGACACGCAGCTTTTCAACCTCAGCCTCCATATCGATGTTGGTGAGGATTTCGCGGATCGCCTCGGCGCCGATGCCGGCGGTGAACGAGTCCTCGCCGAACTCTTCCTGGGCCTGAAGATATTCTTCTTCAGTCAGAAGCTGGTTCGGCGTGAGATTCGTCAGGCCCGGCTCGATGACGATATGCTGTTCGAAATAGAGAACGCGCTCCACATCCTTCAGCGTCATGTCGAGCATCAGCGAAATGCGGGACGGCAGCGACTTCAGGAACCAGATATGGGCGCAAGGCGCGGCGAGCTCGATATGGCCCATGCGCTCGCGGCGAACCTTGGTAAGCGTCACCTCGACGCCGCACTTCTCGCAGACGATGCCTTTGTATTTCATGCGCTTGTACTTGCCGCACAAGCATTCGTAATCCTTCGTCGGGCCGAAGATGCGGGCGCAGAACAGCCCGTCCCGCTCCGGCTTGAAGGTGCGGTAGTTGATGGTTTCGGGCTTTTTGATCTCGCCGAACGACCAGGAGAGAATTTTCTCCGGACTCGCGAGCGAAATGCGGATCTTGTTGAACGTCTGCGCGGGCGCAGTGGGATTGAATACGTTCAGCAGTTCCTGTGACATGAGCGCCTCTTAACTTTCGGGGCGGATGATCAGTCCGCAAATAAAATCAAAGGGTGGAACGGGAAACGCCGACGCGTCACCCGTTCTGCAATTCCACATTAAGGCCGAGCGACCGCATCTCTTTCACGAGCACGTTGAAGCTTTCGGGAATGCCCGCCTCGAAGCTGTCGTCGCCGCGGACGATCGCTTCATAGACTTTCGTGCGGCCGGCGACGTCGTCCGACTTCACGGTGAGCATTTCCTGCAGCGTATAGGCCGCGCCGTAAGCTTCGAGCGCCCAGACCTCCATCTCCCCGAAGCGCTGACCACCGAACTGGGCCTTGCCGCCCAGAGGCTGCTGCGTGACGAGCGAATAAGGGCCGATGGAGCGCGCGTGAATCTTGTCGTCCACCAGGTGGTGCAGCTTCAAGAGATACTTGTAGCCCACGGTCACCTTGCGCTTGAACGTGTCGCCGGTGCGTCCGTCGAACAGCGTCACCTGCCCTGACTCTTCGAGCCCGGCTTTGGTCAGCATGTCGACGATCTCGGCTTCGCGCGCGCCGTCAAAGACCGGAGTCGCCGCCGGCACGCCGCGCTTCAAGTTCGTCGCAAGTTCTTTCAGCTCCTCATTGGAGCGCGGCAGCACCTGCTCCTCGCCATAGACGTCTTTCAGCTGCGCGATGAGATCTTCGCGGGTTTTTTCGCCCGCTTCCCATTGCTCGAGCATATTGTCGATCTGGCGGCCGAGACCGCGGCAGGCCCAGCCGAGATGGGTCTCGAGAATCTGCCCCACATTCATGCGCGACGGCACGCCCAAGGGATTGAGGACGATATCGACCGGCGTTCCGTCTTCGAGGAACGGCATGTCTTCCATGGGCGAGATCTTGGAGATGACGCCCTTGTTGCCGTGACGGCCGGCCATCTTGTCGCCCGGCTGAAGCTTGCGCTTCACGGCGACGAAGACCTTGACCATCTTCATCACGCCCGGCGGCAGTTCGTCGCCGCGCTTCAGCTTGTCGACCTTGTCTTCAAAGCGGGCCTCAAGGCGCGCTTTCGACTCGTCGAACTGCTTTTTCATGGCTTCGATTTCGGCCATCACCGCATCGTCGGCGACGCCGATCTTCCACCACTGGCCGCGCGTGAGCTGCTCTTCGAGCACCTCCTCGGTGACCGTGCCCTTCTCAAAGCCTTTCGGGCCCGAGACGGCGTCTTTGCCCATGAGGAGCGGCTTCAGGCGGCCATAGACGTTGCGCTCGAGGATCGCGAGTTCGTCGTCGCGGTCTTTGGCGAGACGTTCGACTTCCTCACGCTCGATAGAAACCGCGCGCTCGTCCTTGTCGACGCCGTGACGGTTGAAGACGCGGACTTCGACGACCGTGCCCGCAACGCCCGGGGGCAGTTTGAGGGAGGTGTCGCGCACGTCCGAGGCCTTCTCGCCGAAGATGGCGCGCAGGAGTTTTTCCTCCGGCGTCATTGGCGATTCACCCTTGGGCGTGATCTTGCCCACAAGGATGTCGCCCGGGTGAACTTCGGCGCCGATGGCGACGATGCCCGCCTCGTCGAGATTGCGGAGCGCCTCTTCCGAGACGTTCGGAATGTCGCGGGTGATCTCTTCGGGCCCGAGCTTCGTGTCCCGCGCCATCACTTCGAATTCCTCGATGTGGATGGAGGTGAACACGTCGTCGCGCACGATGCGCTCGGAAATGAGGATCGAGTCCTCGAAGTTGTAGCCGTTCCACGGCATGAACGCGACGAGCACGTTCTTGCCGAGCGCCAGTTCGCCGAGATCGGTCGAGGGGCCGTCGGCGATGATGTCGCCTTCGCGGACCTGGTCGCCGATCTTCACCAGCGGGCGCTGGTTGATGCAGGTGTTCTGGTTCGAGCGCTGGAACTTGCGGAGGTTGTAAATGTCGACGCCCGGTTTGGTGGGGTCTTTTTCTTCCGTGGCGCGAATGACGATGCGCTGGGCGTCCACCTGCTCGACGACGCCGTGACGGCGCGCGGAGACGGCGGCGCCGGAATCCCGGGCCACGATCGCTTCCATGCCGGTGCCGACGAACGGCGCCTCGGCCTGGAGAAGCGGCACGGCCTGGCGCTGCATGTTCGAGCCCATGAGCGCACGGTTGGCGTCGTCATTTTCGAGAAACGGAATGAGCGCCGCGGCGACCGAAACGAGTTGCTTCGGCGAAACGTCGATATAATGCACTTCCTCGCGCGGGATCAGCGTGGCGTCGCGGAAGGCGCCGGCGCGGCAGTTGACGAATTCATTGGCGAGATTGCCGTTCTCGTCGACCTCGGCGTTGGCCTGCGCGATGTTGTAGCGGGCCTCCTCCATCGCCGAGAGATAGACGACGTCGTCCGACAGACGTCCGTTCTCGACCTTGCGGTAGGGGCTTTCGATGAAGCCGTATTTGTTGACCTGCGCGTGGGTCGCAAGGGAGTTGATGAGGCCGATATTCGGCCCTTCCGGCGTCTCGATCGGGCAGATCCGGCCGTAATGGGTCGGGTGCACGTCGCGAACTTCGAAGCCGGCGCGCTCGCGGGTGAGGCCGCCCGGGCCAAGCGCCGAAAGGCGGCGCTTGTGAGTGATCTCCGAGAGCGGGTTGGTCTGGTCCATGAACTGCGAGAGCTGCGAGGAGCCGAAGAATTCTCGCACCGCCGCCGCCGCCGGCTTTGCGTTGATGAGATCGTGCGGCATCAGCGTGTCGAGTTCCTGCGAGGACATGCGCTCTTTGATGGCGCGCTCCATGCGCAAAAGCCCGATGCGGTACTGGTTCTCCATAAGCTCGCCGACCGAACGCACCCGGCGGTTGCCGAGATTGTCGATGTCGTCGATCTCGCCCTTGCCGTCGCGCAGCTGCACAAGGGTCTTCAAGACAGCGATAATGTCTTCCTTGCGCAGCGTGCGAAGCGAGTCTTCCGTCTCGAAGCCGAGACGGATGTTCATTTTCACCCGGCCGACCGAAGAGAGGTCGTAGCGTTCGGGATCGAAGAACAGCGAATAGAAAAGACCTTCCGCCGTTTCCAGCGTCGGCGGTTCGCCCGGGCGCATGACCCGGTAAATGTCGATCAGCGCCATCTCGCGATTGCGGTTCTTGTCCGCGTTGAGCGAGTTGCGGACATAAGCGCCGATATTGATGTGGTCGACGTCGATCGTGTCGAAGGAATTGATCCCGATTTCCTCGAAGGTTTCGAGATGCTCCTTGGTGATCTCTTCGCCGGCTTCGGCGTAGATCTCACCTGAATCGAAATTGACGAGGTCGGAGGCGAAGAAGCGGCCGATCATCTCCTCATCGGAGAGCAGAAGGTCTTTCAGACCGTCTTCCGCGAGCTTCTTGGCGGCGCGGGCCGAAAGCTTCTTGCCGGCTTCGAGCACCACTTCGCCGTTCTTGGCGTTGATGAGATCGCGCTCGACCTTCACGCCTTTCCAGCGCTCGGGATTATACGGCATGGTCCAGCCGGTCTTGATCTTCTTGTGCGAGACGCGGTCGTAGAACTCGTCGAGGATCTCTTCCTGATCCATGCCCAGCGCATAAAGAAGCGTCGTCGCCGGCAGCTTGCGGCGCCGGTCGATGCGGACATTGACGATGTCTTTGGCGTCGAATTCGAAATCGAGCCAGGAGCCGCGATAGGGAATGATCCGCGCGGCGAAGAGGAGCTTGCCCGAAGAGTGGGTCTTGCCCTTGTCATGGTCGAAGAAGACGCCCGGCGAGCGGTGCATCTGGGAGACGATGACGCGCTCGGTGCCGTTGACGATGAAGGTGCCGTTGTCGGTCATGAGCGGCATGTCGCCCATGTAGACTTCCTGCTCCTTGATGTCCTTGACGGATTTGGCGCCGGTTTCCTCGTCGACCTCAAAGACGATGAGGCGGAGCGTCACCTTCAGCGGCGCCGCGTAGGTCATGTCGCGCTGCTGGCACTCTTCAGTGTCGTATTTCGGCTCCTCGAACTCATAGGAGACATATTCAAGGGTTGCGGTCTCGGTGAAGTCCGAGATCGGGAAGACCGAGCGGAACACCGCCTCGAGGCCATCGATGTCCCGGTCCTCCGGCTTCGCAAAGCGTTGCAGAAATTGTTCGTAGGAATCCTTTTGAACCTGGATGAGGTTCGGCATCGGCGCAGCGTCTCCGATGCGGCCGAAGCTTTTTCTAATGCGTTTCTTCTCTACGAAGGATTGCGCCATATTATCCTCACAAGCGGAAGTCAGTCCCAAAGCGCGCGAAACCCGTCGCGACAAACAGGGTTAACGCATGCGCAAAAGCCCCGTCGGCCGGACCAAGTTCGACCGCGGGTCGCGGGTGACCTAAATTTTGTTCTCGATTAACCGAAGCACGTCGCCGCAAAGCCTGAAGCCGCCGACGGACTGCCGTCGGCGGCGAATGGGTGTAATAGGCGCGCTCGCCCGCCTCCGCAACCCCCGTGGGGGAAGAAATTGAGGAGAAAAACGCGCCCGGATGGCGGGTTCCGCCAATCTATTTGAGGTCGACTTTCGCGCCGGCTTCTTCGAGCTTTTTCTTCATTTCCTCGGCTTCGGCCTTCGGCGCGGCTTCTTTGACAGCCTTGCCGCCGGCTTCGACGAGTTCCTTGGCTTCTTTCAGGCCAAGACCGGTGATGGCGCGGACTTCCTTGATCACATTGATCTTTTTGTCGCCGGCATCGACCAGGATGACGTCGAATTCGTCTTTTTCCTCAGCAGCCGCTTCACCGCCGCCGGCGCCCGGGGCCGCCGCGACCGCAACCGCGCCCGCCGCCGGCTCGATGCCGTACTCGTCTTTGAGGATGTTTTTGAGCTCAGCCGCTTCGAGAAGCGTCAGGCCCACAAGCTCTTCAGCCAGTTTTTTCAGATCAGCCATTGTCTTAAGTTCCTAGTTCGTTGATTGGGTTAGAAAAATTGATCGATGGTTAGGCCGCTTCGCGGGTCTCCAGGGTCTCCAGAATGCCGGCGATATTGGACGCAGGCGCGCCGAGGGCGCCGGCGATCTCCGCCGCGGGAGACGTGACGGCCGCAACGATGGAGGCGATGAGTTCTTCGCGAGACGGCATGGAGGCCAGCGCGTCCACCCCCTTCTCGTCCATGATTTCCTCGCCCATCGCGCCGCCGAGGATTTTGAGCCTCTCATTATCCTTGGCGAACTTCTTGACGGCTTTCGCCGCCGCGACCGGATCTTCGGAGAACGCAATAGCGGTCGGTCCCTGGAAGAGGTCGGAAAGTTTTTCCGCCGCCTTGCCGGAGATCGCGATCTTGGCGAGCCGATTCTTGACGATTTTCATGGAGGCGCCGGCCTCGCGAAGATCAGCGCGCAAGGTCTCGAATTCGGAGACCGTCAGGCCGCCATTTTCCACCACGACAACCGTATTCGCATCGAACACGCCGCCGATCCATTCGACCATTTCCGCCTTTTGGGTTCTGTCCATGAGGCAGGTCCTTTGGTTCATACGAGGCCGCGGAAATCCCCGGCCCCAACTGTCCCCGCTTGCCGCGGGGGGCTTCAAAATCAGCGTTTGAAAAGCGGAAACCAAAAAGGCTCCCGCGATTGAACGCCGAGAGCCTGCCCCAGAAGGTCCTCACGGAAAGCGCGGCCAAGAAAGCCGGCTGATCCATTTCCCTCTGTCTATGCGGGAGATTAAGAGGAGAAGCCCCTCGCCCGCAGTCTCGGACAGGTTTTCCCCTGACGTCCGAGGACGTCCAGAGAAGACGGCTTCTTAGCGGCATTTTTGACGAATGCAAGCCCCTTCCCGCCTTCCGGGGGACGAATTCGCCCGCGCAGTGTTAGCGTGTCGCTATGTCCGGCGAATTCCTCACGACCTGGCGCGAGGCCGCCCAGACGACCCTCGGCCTGTTCTGGATGGCCTTCTGGGCCTTCGGCCTCGGCTATCTGATCTCCAGCATGATCCAGGTTTTCGTGACGCGCGAGCGCATGAAAAAGAGCATGGGCGAGGCCGGCGCCAAGAGCGTCGGGCTTGGAAGCCTCTTCGGCTTCATCTCGAGCTCTTGCTCCTTCGCGGCGCTGGCGACCACCCGGTCGCTGTTCGCCAAAGGCGCCGGGATCATCCCGTCTCTCGCCTTTCTTCTCGCTTCGACCAATCTCGTCATCGAACTGGGGATCGTCATCGCCGTATTCCTCGGCTGGCAATTCGTCGTCGGCGAATATCTCGGCGGCGTTCTCCTGATCCTTCTGATGTGGCTCGTCGTGCGCCTGACGCGCCCAAAAAAACTCATTGAGAAGGCGCGCGAACATGCGCGCGAACAGGAAGCCGAGGAAGAGTCGGAAGATATTCCCGACTGGAAGAAACTGATCCGCAGCCGGGAAGGCTGGCGAAAAGTCGCCAACCGCTATGTGATGGAATGGGGGATGGTCTGGAAGGACGTGACGGTCGGCTTCACCGTCGCCGGCATTATCGCCGCCTTCGTGCCGAAAGCCTTCTTTCAGGCGCTCTTTATCGGCTCCGGGGCGGAGAATCCGGCTTTCTGGGAAGTGCTGGCGCAAAGCCTGATCGGTCCCGTGGCGGCGTTCTTCACGTTCATCGGCTCCATGGGCAACATCCCCCTCGCCGCGGTCTTATTCTCCAATGGCGTCAGCTTCGCCGGCGTCATGGCCTTCATCTTCAGCGATCTTGTCGTGCTGCCGGTCTTGCGCATTCAGGCGAAATATTACGGCTGGCGCATGGCGGGATATATTCTGGCGGTCTTCCTGTTCATTCTTGTGAGCGCCGCCGTGATCATGCATTACGGCTTCGCCGCCTTCGGCATGCTCCCCGATTCATCGAGCGCGCAATCGGTGACGGACCGCGAATTCTTCAAGGTCGATTACACGCTGTTTTTCAATCTGGCGTTCGCCGCCGTCAGCGCGGCGTTCCTGATCTGGAAATGGCGCACCGCCGGCTTCATGGCGCGCGATGGAGATATGTGGAGCGAACGCATCCTGCGCTGGCTGGCGTTTCTGGCTTTCGCGTGGCTGGCGGGCGGTCTTCTCATTCCCCTGATCGGCGGCGCCTGATCGCAAGCCCCCGATCTCAGACGAGGGCTAGCGCTTCGTCTTCGAGAAAAGCTCCACGAGCTCGCTGAACTTCTCGCGCTGGTCCGCCGCATCCCCGGACGCAATCGCTTCTTCGACGCAGGAAGCGGCGTGGCTGGAGAGAACCGCATCCTCGACCTTTGAAATCGCCGCCTTCACCGCCTGGATCTGGTGGAGGACGTCCATGCAATAGCGGTCTTCCTCGATCATGCGGGCGACGCCGCGCACTTGGCCCTCGATGCGGTTGAGGCGCTTGATGGTCGATGACTTGTCGCAATGGCTCATGACGGATCCGTGACTTGAAATACCCTATAGGGGTATATTATAGATCGGGTCGCAAATGAAAAGCCCTGATGGGAACGCCCATGTTCAATCGCCGAAAGTTCCTTGAAACCGCCGCCTTCTTCACCGGCTCAGCCGCCACCCAGACGCTCCTGCCCGCCTGGGCGCGCTCGGGCGCGGCGAACGACATGACCGGCCTCAAGGCGCTCTCGGGAACCGAATTTCACCTGCGCGCCGCACACACGCCGGTCTCCATCGACGGCAGGCCGGGCCGCGCTGTTGCTATCAACGGCCAGCTCCCCGCCCCGCTCCTCAGGTGGCGGGAAGGCGACGAGTTGACCCTGCATCTCACCAACAGCCTCGACGAGGACACCTCCATCCACTGGCACGGCATCCTCCTGCCGCCGGAAATGGACGGCGTGCCGGGGGTTTCCTTCCCCGGCGTCAGGCCAGGCGAGACCTTCACCTACCGCTTTCCGGTCAAACAGGCAGGCACATACTGGTATCACTCCCATTCGGGATTGCAGGAACAGGCCGGTCATTACGGGCCGATTGTTATCGAGCCGAAAGGCGCCGACCCGGTCGCTTATGACCGGGATTATGTGATTGTCCTCTCCGACTGGACCTTCGCCAACCCCGATCATGTGTTTGCGAAGCTGAAAAAGAATTCCGAAAGTTACAATTTCCAGAAGCGCACGCTTGTCGATTTCTTCCGCGATGTGGACGAAGACGGGCTGGACGCCGCTTTTTCCAACCGCGCCATGTGGGGCGCCATGCGCATGAGCCCCACGGACATCGCGGACGTCACGGGCGAAACCTACACTTATCTCATCAACGGCCACGGGCCGGGCGACAACTGGACGGGCCTTTTCAATCCCGGCGAGCGGGTGCGCCTGCGCATCATCAACGCCTCGGCGATGACCATCTTCAATCTGCGCTTTCCCGAATTGCCCATGACGGTGGTTCAGGCGGACGGCCTCAACGTCAAACCTGTCGAGACGGATGAAATCCAGGTCGGCGTTGCGGAAACCTATGACGTCGTCATTCAGCCGCGTGAAGACAAAGCCTACACGCTGATGGCGGAGTCCATCGACCGCTCCGGCTATGCGCGCGCCACCTTCGCCCCGCGCGAAGGCATGAGCGCGCCCGTCCCGCCTTTGCGCGAGCGCCCGACGCTCACCATGCGCGACATGGCCATGGCGGGGCACGCCGGACATGACATGAATATGAGCGGCGGGATGAAAAACGATTCCGATGACGGAATGTCCATGGATCACGGCGACATGAATCATGAAGGCATGGATCACGGTGATATGGATCATGACGGCATGGCCGGAGACATGTCGGGCCATTCCATGGACGCCGGCGGCGAAACCGCGCTGCAGGAACACAATCACCCGACAGGCGTCGGCGTCGACATGGTCGCGGAGGTTCCTTCGCGCCGTCTCGACGAGCCCGGACTCGGCCTCGAAAACGCCGGCCACCGGGTTCTCACCTACAGCCAGCTCGCGGCGCTCGACATGAACCCCGACATGCGCGCCCCGGAACGCGAGATGGAGCTGCATCTCACCGGCAACATGCACCGTTATATGTGGTCTTTCGACGGCCGGAAATTCTCCGAAGTCGACGGACCTATCGTTTTCAACGAAGGCGAGCGGCTGCGCCTCACCCTCGTCAACGACACTATGATGTCGCATCCGATCCATCTGCACGGCATGTTCTTCGACGTCGTTACCGACCCGTCGAGCCATTTCAAACCGCGCAAACACACGATCATCGTCAAGCCCGGCGAAAAGGTTTCGGTGGACGTCACGGCCGACGCGGTGGGCGACTGGGCCTTCCATTGTCACCTGCTCTATCACATGGCCGCCGGCATGATGCGCGTCGTCTCCGTGCACCCGCGCGACGCAATGATGGAGCATGACAATCACGACATGCATGACATGCATAAAAGCCATGGGGAGCGCTCATAATGAAATGGCTTTCCCTTCTCGCGACGTCTTCCCTCCTCGCCGCGCCGGCAGCGGCGCAGACCATCCCGTCGAACAGCGAGATGCGCGAACACACGCGTGAGCATCATGGCGGGCTGACCCTCGGCTATGTCGAGGGTGAACGGCTTGAATACCGCTCCAATGAAGGCGATCCGGTTTTCCTATGGGACGCGCAGGGCTGGTATGGCGGCGACATCAACAAGCTGTGGGTGAAGACCGAAGGCGAATATGATTTCAAGGCCGACGAATTCGAAGAGGCCGAAGTCCAGGCCTTGTGGAGCCGCGCCATTGGCGGTTTTTTCGACGCTCAGGCGGGTCTGCGCCACGACTTCGCGCCGGGCGGCGACCGCACTTTCGCGGTGGTCGGGCTTCAGGGCCTGACGCCCTATCTGTTCGAAGTGGATTCCGCGCTGTTCGTTTCCGATGACGGAGACGTCTCGGCGCGCATCGAGGCGGAATACGAATTGCTGATCACCCAGCGCCTCATTCTTCAGCCACGCACGGAACTCAATTTCGAATTTCAGGACGTTCCCGAATACGGGCTCGGCTCGGGACTGTCGACTGCGGAAGTCGGCGCGCGCCTGCGCTATGAGATCAAGCGGGAATTCGCGCCTTATATCGGTGTTTCATGGGAGCGCGCCCTTGGCGACACGGCCGATTTCGCCCGCGCCGACGGCGAGGATCCGGGCGGCGTGTCTTTTCTCGCAGGGGTTCGGATCTGGTTTTAAAAACCGGCATAGAAGCAAAGTGAGGATGAAGCATGTCTCACGACGCGCATACCCATAAAGATCAGCAGACGGATGCTTGTTGCAGTGGCGGCGAAAGTACAGCCGAATCCGGCGGCAAATACGATACGGTCCCGGCCGATTATCACGGAACCGTCTACACCTGCCCCATGCATCCTGAGGTGCGGCAAGTAAAACCCGGCTCCTGCCCGCTTTGCGGCATGGCGCTGGAGCCGGAAAGCTTCGAAGCCGGCCAGGAAGAAGACACGTCCGAACTCAACGACATGACGCTGCGCTTCTGGGCGAGCGCCATCTTCACCCTGCCGCTTTTCATCTACGCCATGGCGGAAATGTTGCCTAACGCGCCGCTTCGGGACATTGCGCCGCCGGGCTGGGCGCAATGGATACAGCTCGCGCTGGCGACGCCCGTCGTTCTGTGGGGCGGCTGGCCGTTTCTGGCGCGCGGCGTTCAGTCCGTTCGCACCATGAACCTCAACATGTTCACGCTGATCGGCCTTGGCGTCAGCGTCGCTTATCTGTTTTCACTGGTCGCGACCGTCGCGCCGTCGGTCTTTCCGCCGGCGTTTCGCGGTCACGGCGGCGACGTTCCGGTCTATTTCGAAGCGGCCGCCGTCATCACGACGCTGGTGCTGCTCGGTCAGGTGCTCGAACTGCGCGCGCGTAGCCAGACCTCCGGCGCTATCCGCGCGCTCCTGGAACTGGCCCCGCCCACAGCTACGCGGCTTAATGAAAATGGCGAGGAAGAGGAAATTTCCGTCGACGATGTCGCCGAAGACGACCGCCTGCGCGTTCGTCCCGGGGAGAGAATTCCCGTGGACGGCGTCATCGTCGAGGGCAGGAGCGCCGTCGATGAATCGATGATCACAGGCGAGCCCATGCCGGTAGAAAAAACGCCGGGCGACACTGTCACCGGCGGCACGATCAACGGAACCGGCGGCTTCGTTATGAAAGCAACCCGTGTCGGCAAGGACACGCTCCTGTCGCAGATCGTGCAGATGGTCGCCGAGGCCCAGCGCAGCCGCGCGCCGATCCAGCGCCTGGCGGACATCGTCGCCGGCTGGTTCGTGCCCGCGGTCATTCTCGCCGCTGTCATTACTTTCGTAGTCTGGAGCTTCGTCGGGCCCGAACCCGCGATGGCTTTCGCCCTTGTCAACGCTGTTTCAGTGCTGATCATCGCCTGCCCCTGCGCGCTCGGGCTCGCCACGCCCATGTCGATCATGGTCGGAACCGGCAAGGGCGCGCGCGAGGGCATTCTCATCAAGAACGCCGAAGCGCTCGAGACTTTTGAGAAGGTGGACGTCATCGTCGTCGACAAGACCGGCACGCTGACGGAAGGAAAGCCGAAACTGACTCTTGTCGAACCGGCCGAAGGGGTGACGGGAGACCAGTTGCTTTCCGCCGCGGCTGGCGTCGAAGCGGCGAGCGAACACCCGCTGGCCCAGGCGGTCGTTGCCGGCGCGCGCGAGCGCGGCGTTCAAATTCCCGAAGCCCAGGATTTTGACTCCGTCACCGGCGAAGGCGCGACAGCGACGGTGCATGGACGCAAAGTCGCCATCGGCAATGACAAGATGATGGCGCGGGCCGGCGCCGATACGTCCGCTTTCTCGAACAAAGCCGATGAAGCGCGGGCCGAGGGACAAACCGTCATATTCGTCGCCATTGACGGCGCGCTTGCCGGCCTTGTCGGCGTCGCCGATCCCATCAAGGAAACAACGCCTGAAGCCATCCGCGCGCTCCACCATGAAGGCGTGCGCGTAGTTATGCTGACCGGCGACAACCGGAAAACCGCCGAGGCTGTCGCGAAAAAAATCGGCATCGACGAAATCCACGCCAATGTCTCGCCCGAAGACAAGAACCGCATCATCCGCGAACTACAGGAAGCGGGCGAAAGGGTCGCCATGGCCGGCGACGGCGTCAACGACGCCCCCGCCCTCGCCCAGGCCGATGTCGGCGTCGCCATGGGCACCGGAACCGATGTCGCCATGGAAAGCGCGGGCGTCACGCTCGTCAAAGGCGATTTGCGCGGCGTTTCGCGGGCTTTGCGCTTAAGCCGCGCGACGATGCGCAATATCCGCCAGAACCTGTTTTTCGCTTTCATTTACAACAGCGCCGGCGTGCCGGTGGCGGCGGGGATTCTGTATCCCTTTTTCGGCGTTCTTTTAAGTCCGATGATCGCCGCCGCGGCGATGAGCTTTTCATCCGTGTCGGTGATCGGCAATGCGCTGCGCCTGAGGCGCGTCAAACTATGAGACGTCCATAAAAAAACGGCCCCGTTTTCAGGGCCGTTTTCCTGTAAACTGTTCGGCGACGACTTAAGCGCTTGCAGTTTCGATCTTGACGCCTGGCCCCATGGTCGAGGAGAGCGCGATCCTTTTGAGATACGTGCCTTTGGCGCCTGCGGGCTTGGCTTTTGTCACCGCGTCGATGAACGCTTTCACGTTTTCGGCGATGGCTTTTTCGTCGAAGCTCGCTTTGCCGACGCCGGCGTGAACGATGCCCGCCTTTTCGACGCGAAACTCGACCGCGCCGCCTTTGGAGTCCTTTACGGCTTGCGCCACATTCGGGGTCACGGTGCCGACTTTCGGGTTCGGCATCAGGCCGCGGGGGCCCAAGACTTTGCCGAGACGACCGACGACGCCCATCATGTCCGGCGTTGCGATGACGCGGTCAAAATCCATGAAGCCGCCCTGGATTTTCTCCATGAGGTCTTCCGCGCCGACAATGTCGGCGCCGGCTTCCTTGGCTTCTTCGGCTTTCGCGTCTTTCGCAAAGACAGCGACGCGCACCGTGCGGCCCGTGCCGTTCGGCAGGGCGACGACGCCGCGCACCATCTGGTCGGCGTGACGGGGGTCGACGCCGAGATTCATCGCAATCTCGATCGTTTCGTCGAATTTGGCGCTGGCTTTCGATTTGACGAGCGCAACGGCTTCTTCAACCGTGTGCAGTTTCTCGCGGTCGAGGCCTTCGCGCGCATTGCGGATTCTTTTTCCTGGTTTCGCCATGATCGTTACCCCTGCACCTCGAGGCCCATGGCCTTGGCCGAGCCCATAATGATCTTCGTCGCCGCATCGAGATCGTTGGCGTTCAGATCGGCCATTTTCGCTTCGGCGATTTCGCGGCATTGCGCTGCGGTGACCTTGCCGGCGACCGCTTTGCCGGGCGTTTGACCGCCCTTTTGCAGCTTCGCCGCTTTCTTGAGGTAGTAAGACGCCGGCGGCGTCTTCGTCACGAAAGTGAACGACTTGTCGGAAAAGATCGTGATGATCGTGGGGATCGGCATCCCCTTTTCCATTTCCTGCGTCTTGGCGTTGAACGCCTTGCAGAATTCCATGATGTTGAGACCGCGCTGGCCAAGCGCCGGGCCGATCGGAGGGGACGGCGTGGCCGCTCCCGCCGGCACCTGAAGCTTCAGGTAGCCTGAGATTTTCTTCGCCATTTTATAGCCTTCTCGTTTGTGATGGCGGGACCGATTTAACAGCCTCCGCCCGTTGAAGGGCCGCGGTCCGGATTGGGCTGGACTTCACCCAAAACCTCCCGCGAAGGCGCAGGCTCTTAGAGGAGCCGGGCCCCGTTCGCAAGGGCGAAATCGCCGGAATGTCGGGAAAACAGCAAAAGAAAACGGGCGGCCTTTATGGGGGACGTAAGGCCGCCCGCCTTCGATACGCCACTGATACTCTACGCAACTGTACTGAAGAGAAACTGGCGGTGTCCGCCGCACTCTCGTGATGTTATAAACTTACACACTTAAAGATGCAAGGGCGCGCCGGGCGCCCCTCATGCGGGAGGAAGCATGAAGGGGCGGCGAGGCGGGATCAGCACGGGGGGAGAGAGATCGCTGACCGCCCCGCCTTCGCGCGGTAAACACAACGCCCTCGCGATGAGCAGAATATTGCAATCAATTGGCAAAAAGTTGCGGCCAAAATGTGTCGTTTTTGCGCCGCGGCATCACGAAATGTTATATTCTCCTACCACAGCTTTCGGGTCCATCAGATAAGATACTGATATTATTCAAGTTTATCGAGCCCGCGTCGCGCCGCCCCTGAAGCCGCTTTTGTAACAAACTCGCCGCCGCTGCCTCTCGGCCCGCCGGGCCCTAAAGCAGCATCGCCGTGGGCTCTTCGATGAACGCCTTGAAGGCGGCGAGGAATTCGGCCCCAACCGCGCCGTCGACGACCCGGTGGTCGCAGGTCAGCGTCACAGTCATCACATTGCGAATGACCATCTCGCCATTGCGGACGACTGCACGCTCCTCGCCGGCGCCCACGGACATGATCGCGCCGTGAGGCTGGTTCACGATGGAGGCGAAGCTCTTGATCCCGAACATGCCGAGATTGGAGACCGAGAAGGTGCCGCCCTGATATTCTTCGGGCTTCAGCTTCTTCTGGCGGGCGCGGCTCGCCATGTCCTTGATCTCGGTGGAAATCTCTTTCAGGCCCTTTTCTTCCGCCTTCCAGACGATGGGCGTGATCAGCCCGCCTTCGATGGCGACGGCGACGCCGATATCGGCGTGCTTGTGGAGGAGCAGCGCTTCGTCCGTATAAGTCGCATTGGCCTGGGGCACTTTCATCAGCGCCATGGCCGAGGCCTTGATGATGAAATCGTTCACCGACAGCTTGAACGTCCCCTCGCCTTCCTTCGGCGACGTCGCATTGAGCGCCGCGCGCGCTTCCAGAAGCCGGTCGAGCTCGACGTCGATATTGAGCGGGAAGTGCGGGACTTCCTGGTTGAAGCTCTGGGTCAGGCGCTTGGCGATGGTCTTGCGCATGCCGTCGAGCTTGACCGCAGTGTAGCTGTCTTCCGGATAGAGCCGCGCATCGACCGAGGCCGGCGCGATCTGCGCCGGCGCGGCGGCGGCTTTGCCCGTTCCTTCCTTCAGGGCTTTTTCCACGTCGCGCTTGACGATGCGGCCATGGGGCCCCGTGCCGGACAGCGCTGATAAATCGAGCCCTTCATTCTCCGCGATGCGCTTGGCCAAGGGCGACGCGAAAATGCGGCCGTTCGATTTCTGCGCCGGCTTCTCCTCCCCCGCTCGCGGGGGAGGTGTCGACGCAGTCGACGGAGGGGGTGTTTTGTCGCTTACCCCCTCAGTCCGCTTCGCGGACAGCTCCCCCGCAGGCGGGGGAGCGGATTCTCCGTTCGGCTTCGACGTTTCAGCCGCGCCGCCGCCATTCTGCAGCGCGCTCACATCAATATCGTCGGCGCTTTCACCCTCTTCGAGCAGCACGGCGATCGGGGCGTTGACCTTCACATTCTCCGTGCCTTCGGAAACGATGATCTTGCCAACGGTGCCTTCATCCACCGCCTCCACTTCCATCGTGGCTTTGTCGGTCTCGATCTCGGCGATGACGTCGCCGGACGAAACCGTATCGCCTTCCTTAACGTTCCATTTGGAAAGCGTGCCTTCCTCCATGGTCGGCGACAGGGCGGGCATCAGGATCGGGGTTGGCATTATATTCAGTCCTTATACATCACGACCTTGACGGCCTTGACGATTTTGTCCGCATTCGGAAGGCTCATGACTTCGAGATTGGCGGCGTAAGCCAACGGCGCGTCTTCCTGGCAAACGCGCGCGGGCGGCGCATCGAGATAATCGAACGCATGTTGCGTGACCTGCCAGCCGACTTCCGCGCCGACGCCGCAAGGGGCCCAGCCTTCCTCCACGGTGACGACGCGGTTGGTTTTCTTCACGGACTCCAGCACCGTCTCGATATCCATGGGCCGCAGCGTCCTGAGATCCACGACCTCCGCCGAAACCCCTTCTTCTGAAAGTTTCTCCGCCGCTTCGAGTGCGAACTTCACGCCGCGCGAATAAGTGACGATAGTGACGTCCGATCCTTCGCGCGCGATTTTCGCCTTGCCGATGGGCAGCACCCAGTCTTCGACATCGGGCACGTCCATCGCATCGCCGTAAAGCAATTCATGTTCGAGAAAGACGACCGGGTTCGGGTTGCGAATCGCTGCTTTCAGCAAGCCTTTCGCGTCCGACGCGGAATAAGGCGCGATCACGATGAGGCCCGGCACATGCGCATACCACGGCGCATAATCCTGTGAGTGCTGGGCGCCGACGCGGCTCGCAGCGGCGTTCGGTCCGCGGAAGACGATCGGCGAGCCCATCTGCCCGCCCGACATATAGCGCGTTTTCGCCGCGGAGTTGATGACGTGATCGATCGCCTGCATGGCGAAGTTCCAGGTCATGAATTCAACGATGGGTTTGAGGCCCGCGAAAGCCGCGCCGACGCCGAGACCGGCGAAGCCATATTCCGTAATCGGCGTATCGACCACGCGCTTCGGCCCGAATTCATCGAGGAGCCCGCGCGAAACTTTGTAAGCGCCTTCATATTCCGCGACTTCCTCGCCCATCAGGAAAACGTCGCCGTCGCGACGCATCTCCTCGGCCATGGCGTCGCGCAGCGCGTCGCGGATCGTGGTCTCGACCATCTGAACGTCGTCGGGAAGCTCGGGATCGGCGGCGGCCGTCACCGCCGGCTGCGGCGTCGCGGCTTCTTCTTCCTTGTCGTCGCTCTCATCGTCGGCGTCGTCCTGCGCCGCGTCCTGCTTGCCCTCGTCCGAAGCGGCGGCGCCGTTCAGCTTGGACATATCGATATCGTCGGCGCTCTCGCCTTCCTCGACGAGGACGGCAATGGGGTCGTTAACCTTCACATTCTCCGTGCCCTCGGGGACGATGATCTTGCCGACGACGCCCTCGTCCACCGCCTCGACCTCCATCGTGGCCTTGTCGGTCTCAATTTCAGCGATGACGTCGCCCGATGAAACCGTATCCCCTTCCTTGACGTTCCACTTGGAGAGGGTGCCTTCTTCCATGGTGGGAGAAAGCGCAGGCATGAGAATCGGCGTTGGCATTGATTTGTCTCGACTTTCCGAGTGTGAGCGCTGAGTCAGCCTCTTCCTACCCGCAAGGCATGGAAGCGGACAAGAGAGAATTTGCGCAGCTGGGTCCAGATATTATACGCAATATAGCGGTTTTGGGGCCCCGCCGCGCCCGGAAACCGGCGCCGGGCGGGCGGGCCAAATCCTGTTGCATTCGCGCCTTAACCATAGAAAATCCCGGCGGTTTGACGCAGAGCAAAAATCCGGGCCCGGCTTGGATTATGCATCCGCTGCAGTAGATAGTGTGTTCAGCGCGAGTGAGGCGTAAAATGTCGTATCTTCCATCCAACCCGTCGGACCCGACCCTTTTCAGCTACGACGCCGTGAAGGATCTCGGCAAGGAGCTGCATGAGGCCTATGCGGCCGGCGATCCGTTCCCTCATATCGCGATCGACAATTTCCTCCCCAACGACCTGATCGAGCTTTGCATCGAGAAATTCCCGAAAGGCCCTGACCCGGAGAGCGTCAGCTTCGACCGCGACCAGGAACGCTATAAGACGAGCTATCATCCGGACTATATGGAGCCGGCGTTGCGACACCTGTTCTATTCGCTGAACTCGCGCCCTTTCATCAAGATCGTGGAGAACATCACCGGCATCAAAGGTCTTGTGCCCGATCCTTATTTCCTCGGCGGCGGCTTTCACGAGACGCGTCAGGGCGGGCATCTCGACATGCACGCCGATTTTAACCATCACAAACCGCTCGATCTCGAACGGCGCGTCAATGTCCTGATTTATCTCAACCGCGACTGGAAGGTCGAATATGGCGGCGCGCTCGAGCTCTGGAAAACGGACATGTCCGAACAGGTCCAGGAAATCGCGCCGATCGCCAATCGCTGCGTGATGTTCACGACCACGGGCAAATCCATGCACGGCCACCCCCAGCCGATCAATCATCCGGACGGCGAATCGCGGCGGTCGATTGCGCTTTATTATTACACGCCGACATGGGACCCCGCGAAGGCCTCGAAGACCACGCAATTCTTTGCGCGGCCGGGCACGCATGACCGCTATGACTGGCAGGTGCGGTCAAACGAGATCCTCGGCGATTTCCTGCCGCCCATTCTCAACCGCCAGATCGCCAAGGTGCGCCGGCGCCTGCGCGCCCATTAGAGCGGCGGCCTCCTGCGGACTTGCGGTCTCCGGACTTGCAATCTCCGGACTTGCGGGGGCGCCGGGTTTCCTTTAAGTCCCGGCCCCCTCCGGCCGTCCCGGCAAAGGCCCGCCTTTTACGGGCCCGCCTTTGACATCGGCGTCCGGCCCCCTAAATAGAGCCCGCCGGGCGAGACAGCCCTGAGGGCGGAGACCTTCGCATGACCGTCGTTATTCTGACCATCCATTCCCTTATCGTGCTGGCGCTGATCGGCGTGGTGCTGCTGCAGCGTTCCGACGGGGGCGCGCTCGGTCTCGGCGGCGGCGGGGGCGGCGGCGGTTTCATGACCGGCCGCGGCGCGGCGAATGCGCTCACCCGCACGACCGCGATTCTGGCGGCGGCGTTTTTCGCCACCTCGGTGGTTCTGGCGATTCGCGCCGGGACCGGCGACAACTCCGATGCGGTTCTCGACGAACTGACCGGCGCGGAGACCCAGGCCCCGGCAGAGGAGCCGCAATCCAGCGGCGAAATGTCGACCGAAGACATCCTGAATTCTCTGGGCGCGGAAGACGAAGCCGCTCCGGCGCCCGAAACGACGGAAGACCTCCTGAACGCGGAGGGTGTCGACGCCCCCTCCGCCAATACAGAGCCTGCGCAGGAAGCTCCGACGGGCGCGGCCGACGCGCCCGAAAACGCCGGCGAACCGCAGCCGGGAACGGACGAGACGACCACCGACGGGCCGAACCGCTAAGCGGCGTTCCGGCGGTTTCGCCGGCTGTCGGATTCCGCGTTCGATCGCGCGGACTTTTCGCCCGCAGCCCGATCCGGGAAGAGAGTCTTAACGTCGCCGATGTCCGGCCGGCAAACCCCTGCCCAACATCTGCTCATCCGCGCCAAACGCGTGTTGCTAACACATGATTCTGGCTCTATGACGGACTTCCATGGCGCGGTACATATTCATTACCGGCGGCGTGGTGTCGTCTCTCGGAAAAGGTGTTGCTTCGGCGGCGTTGGGCGCGCTTCTTCAGGCGCGCGGCTACAAGGTCCGGCTGAGAAAGCTCGACCCCTATCTGAACGTCGATCCCGGCACCATGTCGCCCTATCAGCATGGCGAAGTCTTCGTCACCGATGACGGGGCCGAGACCGATCTCGACCTCGGTCATTACGAACGCTTCACCGGCGTGTCCGCTTCGAAAAGCGACAACGTCACTACGGGGCAGATCTATTCGCGCATTCTCGAGCGCGAGCGGCGCGGCGATTATCTCGGCGCCACGGTGCAGGTCATTCCCCATGTCACCGACGCCATCAAACAGTTCGTTCTGTCCGACGCCGGCGGCGCCGATTTCGTTTTGTGCGAGATCGGCGGCACGGTGGGCGACATCGAGGCGCTGCCCTTTTTCGAAGCGATCCGCCAGCTCGGCAACGAATTGCCGCGCGGCGATGCGGTTTACGTGCATCTCACCTTGATGCCGTTCATCCCGTCTGCGGGCGAACTCAAGACCAAGCCGACCCAGCATTCGGTGCGCGAGCTGCGCGCCATCGGCATCCAGCCGGACGTCCTTCTGGTGCGCGCCGACCGGGAAATCCCCGGCAGCGAGCGCAAGAAGATCGCGCTTTTCTGCAATGTGCGCCCCTCCGCGGTGGTGCAGGCCCTCGACTGCCGCACGATTTACGAGGTGCCCCTCACCTATCACGCCGAGCGTTTCGACAGCGAAGTCCTCGACGCCTTCGGCGTGAAGAACCCGCCCGAGCCGAAGCTCGAAGGCTGGGAGAACATCGTTCATCGCGTCACCGCGCCGGACGGCGAAGTCACCATCGCCGTCGTCGGCAAATACACGGTCCTGAAAGACGCCTATAAATCGCTGATCGAAGCCATCGCCCATGGCGGTATCGCCAACAATGTGCGCGTCAATATCGAATGGATCGAAAGCGACGTCTTCGAAAAGGAAGAAGAAGCGATTTCCGCCCTTGAAGGCGTGCACGGCATTCTCGTGCCCGGCGGCTTCGGCGAACGCGGCGCGGAAGGCAAGATCAAGGCGGCGACCTTCGCGCGCGAAAAAGAGATCCCCTATTTCGGCATTTGCTTCGGCATGCAGATGGCGATCATCGAGGCGGCGCGCAACCTTCTCGGCGAAAAGCAGGCGAGTTCGTCGGAATTTTCTTCCTGCGGCAAGCCGATCGTGGGCCTGATGACCGAATGGGTGCGCGGCAACCAGAAAGAAACGCGTAGCGAAGACGGCGATCTCGGCGGCACCATGCGCCTCGGCGCCTATCCGGCGAAACTGAAGCCCGGCAGCCGCGTCGCGGACATCTACAAAACGACCGAGATCAGCGAACGCCACCGTCACCGTTTCGAAGTCGACATGGGCTGGGCCGAAAGGCTTTCCGACCATGGCGTCGTGTTTTCGGGAACCTCGCCCGACGGCGAATTGCCGGAGATCATGGAGATCCCGGAGCACCCCTGGTTCATCGGCGTTCAGTTTCATCCGGAACTGAAATCCCGGCCATTCGACCCGCATCCCTTGTTCGCCTCTTTTATTGAGGCGGCGGTGAAGCGTTCGCGGCTCGTCTAGCGCCTGCTGAAGAAGGAGGCCGCCTTGTACCAATCCGTTCTCATCACCGGCGCGTCGAGCGGCATTGGCGAGGAATGCGCCGTGTTTCTCGCCCATAAAGGCTTTCGCGTCTTCGCCGCGGCGCGCCGTCTCGACAAGCTGAAGGAGCTCGCCGGCGCCGTCGGCGCGGGGCGCATCACGGCCCTCGCCATGGACGTCACCGACGAGGCGTCCATCGCCGCCGCCATGAAGACCATCGCCGAGGATGGCGCGCCGCTTTACGGTCTCGTCAACAATGCCGGCGCGTCCTCCATGGGGCCCCTGGAAAAGCTGCCCGCCGACGAATGGCGCCAGGTCTTCGAAACCAATGTCTTCGGCCTCGCCGCCGTGACAAGAGCGGTCCTGCCGCAAATGCGCGAGGCCGGGCGCGGGCGCATCGTCAATATCGGCTCGCTGACGGGCCGCATCGCCTCGCCCTTTCAGGGCGTTTACGCCGCCTCCAAACATGCGGTGGAGGGGCTGTCGGATTCCCTGCGCCGCGAACTCGTTCCTTACGGCGTCAAGGTTTCGGTGGTGCGCCCCGGCGCCATTAACACGCCTTTCGGCGCCCATGAGGCCGAGATGCTCGAGCGTTATGAAACCGACGCGCCTTACGGCGATCAGGTGACGACCTTCAAGGCCTGGTTCGAGCGCCAGCATCCGGCCGCGCCGGGTCCTTCGGTCGTCGCCGAGGCGGTGCATCATGCGCTGACCGCCGAACATCCGAAATCGCGCTATGTCGCCCCGCCGAAAATGGCCTATGCGCTGGCGCTGCGGAACCTGCTGCCGTCGGCCCTCACCGACCGCATCCTCGAACGGGTGAACGGCCTCGACATGTTCCGCAAATAGCGGCGCGCCCGCCGTGGAACAATTTGCGTAAAACGGATTACTCTTTTCTTTTTTCTCCCGTCTTTGCTGGCTTTCAGGCCGATTTGGCGCCATTTGCGTAAATTGTTCCACGGCGTGTTTCACGGCGGGTTCTCCTGTTCAGCCTGTCATCCCGTGCGCTGCACGGCATGAAATGACGCGCTGCAGACACGGGACCCAGCAGCTTCCATTTGAGCCGGACCATGGGTCCTGCATCTGCGCAGCAGCATTCCCATGCTGCAGCGCGTGCGGGATGACAGTTGAGAGACTATACGCCCGCCGCGACATCCGTGGACAACTACGCACCGAATGCGGGATTCAGCGAAGAATTCATCGCAGGTGATGAAGCCTCGACGCTGCGGTCAACTTATTGGGGCGCCGAATTTATGGGCAATGAGTAAAACTTCACGGCCTTTCCAGCGCCGCCAACGCTATTCCCTAATCTTCGTAGACTTCCCCGGCGCCGGCGTCGAACGCCGAGGCCAGCGACACGAAGCGCCGGCGCGGCGTTTCGCCCATCAAGGCCTGACGGTCCGAAGGCGCATTGAAGACGATCTCCCCGTCCCGGTTTTCGAGACGGCAGCCTTTCAGCGCCGCAGGCGCCTTCGGCGCGATCGCCGCCGCAAAGCGCAAAGCGAGGCCGAAACGCGTCGCTTGCAGCCGCGCCTCTTCGGAAAGCAGCGCCATCGCCTCTTCATTGGGCGGCGGCGCCGAACGCCCCTGATGGCGCCGGAAAAGCGCCAGCGCGATCCACAAGCGCTCTTCATGGCTCACCGCATAAAACGGGGCCCGGAGCGCCGTGTCGAATGCATGGCGTCCTCTCAAATCAGGATGGAAATAGGCGCCGATATCGGCGAGCAGCGCCGTCCCGTAGCGCAGGCGCGCGCCGTCCGGATCGTCACGGGCGAACAGCGGTTCGATCGCGTCGAACGCCGCTTCCCCGAAGCCGGCGTCCGGCGCCAGCCTGTCGGCGTAAAACCGGCAGGCTTCGAGGAACGGATCGAGCGTTTTGTCTTGCGGGGAAAGCCCCGAATACAAGAGCCCCTCGCGAACGCCGCCGGTGGAGACCACGACTTTTTTCGCTTTCATCCGGGTCAGAACGGCTTTCAACACCGTCGAGGCGAGCGGCAGCGTGTCGATGCGCCGGCGCGGAATGCCGGGAATCTCTTCAAGCGATTTGCGGCTTAATTTGCCCAGGAGATCGCAAATCTCGATCACCTGCCCCACCGTCAGCTCGTAATGGTGCAGGACCGGGAGCGGATAGCCTTTCAGCCCCATGTGAATGCGGGCGATGGCGCGCCAGGCGCCGCCCACCGTGTAAAGCGTGTCCGAGGCGCCTTTTGTTAAAAACGGGACTTCTGAAAGATGATCGTCGATGATTTTCGAGGCGCGTTTCGCATCGCCCTTCGACGCCTGCATCAGGTTCAAAGGCCCGATCGGCAGGCTGACGCTGCCGGCGGCTTCGCCCGAAGACAGCATGGCGAGCTCCAGACTGCCGCCGCCCATATCGCCGACAATGCCGGTCGCGCCCGGCTCCACCAGAACGACGCCGAGCGCGGCGAGCTTGCCTTCCTCTTCGCCGGTGATCACGTCGACATCGAAGCCGAGGGCGCGCGCCGCCTCGACGAAACGGGGGCCGTCTTTCGAGACGCGCACCGCCGCCGTGGCGATCGCCGTCGCCGGCGGGCGGCCGAGATCGTCGAGCACATGGCGAAAGCGCGTCAGCGTTGCGAGCGCGTCGGAGACGGCGCCCGGATTGAGTCCGCCATCCTCCGTCATGTCGCGGCCGAGGCCGCACAGCGCCTTTTCGTTGCAGATCGGAATCGGCGCGCGCGGCGGGCCTTCGTAAACCACAAGGCGGACCGAGTTCGAACCGATGTCGACGACCGCCCGGCGGTCGCTCAAGGGTGAAGATGTTTTCGGGGCCGCCATCTCGTCATTCGTGCTTCATCATCAACTGCGAAAAGCGCACTCAGCACTCTTTCCCGATTCGAAGCCCGGCGGCCGTCATTTCCGCCGCTTGAGCTCGCGCGGAGCATTATATTCGATGGCCCCGCCGCGGCCCGACAGCGACGGATTGGTCATCATATAGGTGTGGACGTTGAACGCCTCGCCCTCTCCGGCCGGCTTCACGCGCTCATAAGAGCCGTCATATTTCAGGATCCAGCTTTGCGCTTCGTCGGTGAGATTGGCGACCATGATGTAGTCGAGAATCTGGCTGTGCACGGTCGGATTCTCGATGGGACAGAAGACCTCGACCCGGCGGTTCAGATTGCGCGGCATCAAGTCTGCGGAAGAAACGAACACTTTAGCGCCCGGATTGGGCAGGCTGTCGCCCGAACCGAAACAGTAGATTCGCGCATGTTCGAGGAAGCGCCCGACAATGCTTTTGACGCGAATGTTTTCCGACAGGCCCGGCACGCCCGGGCGCAAACAGCAAATGCCGCGCACCACGAGATCGATCTTCACCCCGGCGTTCGAGGCTTCGTAAAGCTTGTCGATGACGGCGCCGTCCACAAGCGCGTTCATCTTCATCCAGATCGCCGCCGGTTTGCCTTTGCCGGCGTTGCGGATCTCCTTGTCGATGAGCTTGGCGATGTGCTGGCGGGCGTTTAAGGGCGCGACGGCGAATTTCTCGAACTCTTTCGGCGCGGCGTAGCCGGTGATGAAGTTGAACACTTTCGCCGCATCGCGCCCGATCGCCGGATCGCAGGTGAAAAGCGACAAATCGGTGTAAATTTTCGCGGTGATCGGGTGGTAATTGCCCGTGCCCACATGCGCATAGGTGCGCGCGCCGGTGTCTTCCTGCCGGACCACAAGCGACAATTTCGCGTGGGTCTTATATTCGAGAAAGCCGTAGACGACATTGACGCCGGCGCGCTCGAGGGCGCGCGCCCAGCGGATATTCGCCTCTTCGTCGAAACGGGCTTTCAGCTCCACGAGCGCGGTGACGTTCTTGCCGGCCTCCGCCGCCTCGATCAGCGCCTCGACGATGGGCGATTGTTTCGAGGTGCGGTAGAGCGTCTGCTTGATGGCGACGACTTTCGGGTCGGCGGCGGCCTGTTTCAGGAACTGCACCACCACGTCGAACGACTCGTAAGGGTGATGGACGAGAATGTCCTTCGCCCGGATCGCCGAGAAACAATCGCCGCCATGTTCGCGGATGCGTTCGGGAAAGCGCGGCTCAAACGGCGCGAACTGGAGATCGGGGCGGTCGGCGGGGATCAGCTCGTTGGTCTGGGCGAGCCCTAAAATGCCGTCCACGACGATGACGTCCTGCGGCGTCGCCTGCAACCGCTCGCGAATGAGATCGCGCAGATGATCCGGCGTAATCGAATCGATCTTGACGCGAATGACGTCGCCGCGCCGGCGCCGCTTCAGCATGGTCTCGAAGACGCGCACCAGGTCTTCGGCTTCTTCCTCGATCTCCACATCGGAGTCGCGCAAGACCCGGAAGGCGCCGTGCGCCATGATCTCGAAACCGGGAAAGACATGCTGGATAAACCGCACGATGGTTTTTTCGAGAGAGACGTAACGCACGGGCGCGCGCGCCTCCTCGGTTCCGGGAGCGTCCGGCAGGCGGATGAAGCGGCCGATCTTCACCGGCACCGGCAACAGCGCTTCGAGCAGCGAGCCGTCGCTGCGCTTCAGCTCGAAACACAGGACAAAACCGAGATTGGGCACGAAGGGAAAAGGATGGGCCGGATCGAGCGCCAGCGGCGTCAGGATCGGAAAGATGTTCGCCTGAAATTCCTGCTCGAGCCATTCAAGATCGGCCTCGGTCAGCTCGTCGTCTTCGAGGACGAGCACCCCCGCCTCGCGCATTAATGGCCGCAGCTCGCGCCAGCAGCGCTGCTGCTCTTCCATCAGCGCCGCCGCCTGGTCGGAAATCACGGCGAGCTGTTCCTGCGCGGACATGCCTTCCTGACTGACGGCGGGCACGCCCTCGCGCACCTGGCCGCGAAGCCCCGCGACACGGACCATGAAAAACTCGTCGAGATTGCTGGCGGAAATCGACAGAAATCTTAAGCGCTCAAGCAGCGGATGATGTTCGTTGAACGCCTCTTCGAGGACGCGGCCGTTAAAGGCGAGCCACGAAGTTTCGCGGTTGATGAACCGCCCGGGAGAGTCGGGCGCAATCATTGCGGCCCCTTCCAGTCCCTGCCTTACGCCGTCATCGGCAGCCATCGCCTTCGCCTCTTTCCTGCGCCAAATGTCTTTTATGGCGCCGGATCGCCTTCAGAAAGGTTATCAAGAAGTTTTTGGACGAATGGCGTGGTGATTTTCCGCTTTTCCTCGAGGGCGGCGCGGTCGGCGAGGGCGACGAAGGCCCGCGCGGCGGCGAAGGTGCGGGCGAGGCGCGGCACGGCGTAATCGATCACCTGGGCCGAGACGGCGACCTGGCGGTCGCGGAAGCCCTTGGCGATCACCGCGCGGATCAGGGCCTCGTCCGGGTCGGCGAGCACCGCCCGGGGCGCCGCCTCGATGCGCGTCCTCAAATCTTTAAGCCCCATGGACCAGGCCGAAGGATGACCTTCCCCGACGAGAATGAAACGCCGGCCGGCGGCGGCGCCGGTTTCGAACGCGTCAAGAAAGGCCCTCGGGTCGGCCGCCGGCATGTCGTCGACAATGGCGAGCGGCGCCGGCGGCGCGCCCGCAAACTCTTCCGCGCGGAGCAGCGCCGGCCCGAGATCCTCGGTCAGGGCGCGGGCGAAATGGGTCTTGCCGGCGCCTTGCGGTCCGCAGACGACCAGCGCCGGCTCATTCGACGCGAGCCACGCCTGCCCCGTCCGCCACGCCGTTTCGTTCGCATCGGCGCGCACGAACGCGCCGCGATCGTAACGCGGCGGCGCATTGGGCAATTCAAGCGGCAGTTGGCGCACGCCTGGCTGTTTTAAAGCATGCGCGCCTTGATCACGACTGGACATAAAAGATCAGCGGATGATCCGCCCTTAATATTGCTGAACGCCGGTTTCATCGCCGGCGCCGTAACTGGCGGGCTGAACCGGCGACGCGGCGCCGGCCCCGCCGAAGCGCTTGCTGCGGCGGTCCCTAAGACGCATCTCCTGCGCCGTGCCCGGCGTCGCCACCAGCCAGCGCTCGCCGTCTTCGGTCCACAGGACGAGGCCCTGCGCCTCCATGGCGACGATCAGCTTTTGCGGATCGCCATAAGCGCGCACCAGCATTTCCGCGCCCGTGCGCGAGAGCGAACGCACCTGCACCGAGCCCACCAGCGGCGTCGAGATCAGCGCCGCGCGGATTTTCGCCCATTCGCCGAGAGAGCGGAAATAAGCGCTCGCTTCCAGAAGCGCGGCTTCGGTGTGGTCGATCAGGGTCTGCTTCTTCCACGGCTTGGCGTGCTTGGCGATCACCACCTCGATCGCCTCTTCGGCAAGCGCCGGAAAATTGCCGGCGGGGCGGCGGAACCAGGCTTCGGCGAGGACGTCGCCGGGCTTGGCGAGATTGAAATTGTTATTGCCCGGCCCTTGCGCCGGCATGCCGAAATCCGTCTTCGCGCCCGCCCCCTGATCGGCGAACATTTCACCGCCGGGGTCGAAACCGTCCATCATGTCTTCCTGCTCTTCGGCGATGTCGGCGCTTTCGCGATAGCCGTTGATGAGGCGCACGCGCAAAACATATTCGCCGTTCTCCTGACGCAGATAAGCGTGGGCGACGATCACCTGGCTTACGGCGTAGCGGTCGGCGATATTCGCAAGCGCTTCTTCGTTAATGTTGAGCGCTTCGCGCGGGCCGATGGCGGCGGAATCTTCCAAGTCGCCGAGCGGCGCCGTCATCGGCGTCAATTCGTTGTTGTACGGACGAACCTTCCACGCCGCCATCCACGGATTGTTTTCTTCCCACAGATAGAGCCCGTTCTGGGTCTGCAGGACCGGCAGCACCAGCGCCGTGCGGGTCTGGGCCTCGGAATAGGGAATCTCAGCGTCGCGCAGGAGCTTGCGGACCGCCGACGGCTTGAAACGGTAGGTGATATAGGCGCGGTAGGTCTTGGCCGAGCTTTTCTCGTTATAGACTTCGAAGCCGGATTCGAGCTCTTCGAGCGTGTCGTCGGTGAGCGTGATCACCGGGCGCGGCGCCGGGCCGAAAGTGCTGAAATCGGGGGGCAGCTCGCCGGAAGGCCGGTCGGGGATCGCGGTCGCCGCTTCGGGCGCCGCCTCGTCCATGTCCGCGACGACTTTCGGCAGATAGGGCCAGTCCTCCTCGACCGTCAGGCGGCGCAGGAGAATTTCAATGGCTTTGCGCCGTCCTTCCGTCTGGGCGAGGTTTTTCGCCGCCGTGGCGCTGTTCGCCTCGGCCTGGACCGAAACGCGGGGCACCACGAAGACGTCGTCGCCCGCCGCCAGCGCGCTCGAAAGGCCCGCCAGAAGGGCGGCCGTCAGCATCGCCGCCAGAACCGCCGCTTGCCGCATCATGCTCATCCAGAACTCCGTTTTCACAGCTTGCCGAGTATAGAGGCCGAATGCGGCCGTTTATAGCCGGGCCCGACACGGGAAACGACCCCGAATCGCCGGAATTGCTTATATTTCAGGACCCAGTTTCCCCATCGGCCGGCGCTTGACGGCGCGGCGCGGGGCCCAGCATAAAAGCCGAAGTTCCGACAATGGAGTTTATCGCATGGGCAAATGGCTGGTCTCACTGATCCTTTCCGGCGTCGCCTGCCTGACCCCGGGCGCCGCAGCCGACAACGCCCCGACCCCGCTGACGCCCTTTCTCGGGCCGGTCAGCCTTGAGGAAAGCCAGCTTCAAAAAATCGACCAGACCCTGGAGCGCGCCATGGCCACCGGCGATTTCGTCGGCCTTGCCGTCGCCGTGGTGCGGGACGGCGAAACTAAATTCCTGAAAACCTACGGGGTGACCGAGATCGACGGCGGCGCAGCCGTCACCCCGAACACCCTTTTCCGCATCGCGTCTTTGTCGAAAGGCTTCGCCTCGAGCCTCGCCGGGCTCGCCGTCGAGGAAGGCAAGCTCTCGCTCGACGCGCCCGCCATCGACTTCGCGCCCGATCTCAAGTTGGCTGGCGGCGCCGAAAAAGCGCTGACCCTCGCCGAGCTCTTAAGCCATCGCACCGGCCTGCCGCCGAACGCCTATGACAATCTTCTGGAAGCCGGAATCGCGCCCGCCAAAATCCTGCCGCGATACCGCAAGGTGAAACCGATCTGCCGCGTCGGCGATTGCTACGCTTATCAGAATGTCGTCTATGACATCGCCGGGCTGGCGCTCGCGGAAACCTATCACGAGCCTTACGCCGAGCTGGTCGAGACCCGCCTGTTCGCGCCGCTCGGCATGAAGACCGCCTCCATCGGCTTCGACGCGCTGACCGCCAGCGCCGACTGGGCGCGCCCGCACAAGCGCGACCGGCGCAAGTCTGAGGATGCAGCGCCGAACCCCTGGCATGAAATTGAGGTCAAGAAGCCCTATTACGACATTCCCGCCGCCGGCGGCGTCAACGCCAGCATTTCCGACATGGCGCAATGGCTGAAAGCCCAGCTCGGCGACAGGCCCGACGTCTTGGACGCCACCGTGCTCGACCTCATTCACGCGCCGCAGGTGCCGACCCGGTCAGAGACGCGCCGCATGCGCCGGGTGATGGAGAATCTCAACGCCTCGCAATACGGCCTTGGCTGGCGCGTTTACGATTACGGCGGCAAGACCGTGATCGCCCATGGCGGCTCCGTCGACGGCTATGGCGCGCAGATCGCCTTCATTCCCGAACTCGACGCCGGGATTGTCGTTCTCGCCAATGCGCGCACCAAAAGAATGTGGAGCATCGCGCCCATGTTTCTCGACCTGACGCTCGGCCTGCCGCAAAAGGACTGGCTGGCGCTTGAAGAAACCACAGGCGGCGGCGCGGCGGGCCTGCAATAGGCGCTCAGCCAACGCCTTATCAGAGTTATCTGTATAACCTGTCGCCTGCGCGGAAGGTTATGACGTCTTGGCGAGATTCATATTTTTGAATTTGCCAAGCCGCAGACGGCTCGCTTACCTCCAAAGCACCTCAAGCATGCCAGTGCGCAAATTGCAGTCACTCCAGTTATGGAAATTAGCCGAAACAATTCGGCTTGATGAAACTCTTAAATTCCTGACTTTCGACCAACTTATCGGACATTCCCCGCTGCCGACAGGACAACGCTTGAAATCGACAGAGCCGAGGTCGCAATTGTTCGGCCAAGGAGCGTTTTTCATATAAGCGCGAATGTCAATAATTTCGGCGCCACGAGGCAGCTGCACGACTAGTGTTCGATGATTATTCTCATTGCGGGATTTCGAGATCGCGCCCGTCGTAAATGACCTGCGCACGGCAGTGTCGAGCTCAGCATTGCGAATTTCATCTTCTGAGAGGCTAGATTTCCACTCCGTCTCCTCGTCAGCCTGCGCAAAGGAAGGCATCGAAAAGGCGCTGAAAACCATAAAGATAATGCACAGGAAGGCTTTTTTTGATTCTATCTTGAACATTCTTGCATCTCCTCTTTTACTTCATGTATTGATGATTATTTTACTTATAACTACTTTATAAAATACCTCTTTATTTCAATAGATCAAGCATCAACAAAAAGCAGGCTTAAGCCTTTGAAAACTTTTGCTCAATGCGCTGGATTAGCCGTTACCAGAACGGCAAGCGCGTCCTCGGCTGGTTCGCCGCCTTTTAATGCGCTTTCAACGCGTTGTAATAGAGACCGCGCAGTTTCTTCACCACGCGCGCGGTTTTCGTGTTGACGTGGTTTTCGAAAATCTCTTCCGGATTGCGCCCGGAAATCGACCCGATAAAACTGTCTGAGAAGATGCTGTTGCTCGCTCCCCGGCCGGGAGCAATATCCCAGATAACAAGTCCCGCCGCATAATATGCGAGCAGCACGAAAAAAGCGGGCCCCATAGCCATATCTTTGCCCAGCCCCATGAACACGAATAGGCCGCAAGCGGCGAGAAGCAGCAGCCCTTTCACTGTGCGAAAAACGTTTGTGATGTAAATCAGACTTGTCTGCACGACCCAGGACGCAGTCGTAACATAGCGGTCATAGACAGCGTATAAATCGAAAAGCCAGAGCGCCACGGACGTCCACTCTTCCGCCCTTTGCTCGCAGCCTTCCGCAGTGGGTTCGTCGTCGGACACGCGCTCTAGGGCGAAGCTGGCCTTATTGTTCAACAATTGCAGATTGCCGTTAAAAGTCCCGCCGAAATCGCCGGCCTTGGTTTTGATTTCACGGATTTGAGAATACCGGAATAACCCGACCACAAAAAAAGCGATGATCGGCGGCAGCCAGAACAAAATTGGGACGTGCGCAAACTGATTTGCCAGATTATCAGGCGACGCGCCCGCCCCGCTCCCGGGCTTCGCCGTCGCTATTTTTTGAAGCGCTAAAAATCCATAAAAGACATAAATGCAGAAAAACAGCAGCGTGATCGCCCGCAGGCGCATCGCCGTGCGAACGACCTCTTTGCTCGTGCGGTCAGCCTCATCGAAAAACGGCTTCAATACGCCATGCAACAACCGCAAATCCGAGCGGACCTGTTTCGTGAAAGGTCTGACATAGATTTCGACTTCGCCGATTTTCCGGCTTTCGATATGTTTTTTTGCGTGGGCGTATAAAACCTCGCGGTTTTTCGCTTCCACGACGGGAATATTCAACCGAACCGTCTCATCGGACTTGCGCGCGCCCTCGCCCGCTTCATCGTTTTCCTTTTTGAAATGGGCGGTCAGCAAACGCGAAAATAGGAAATCAGCCCCTCTCATCCCCACCGGGCCCTCCTTTTTCAAATAAAACTAATGAACATAAATCATCTTTAAATATTTTTACTTATAATACCAATGCCGCATTCAGTATTTCTTGCTTTCTGAAATATTTATCCCCTAAAACAGATCCTCGACGCCCGCAGGGGGAGCCGGGGGCCGCCGGCCCGGCATGGCGAAGACAAGCCTTGCGGGGCCGGCGAGACCCCGCTTTCCACTTGCCCACTGCCCCCTGCCGCCGCTAGGACGGCGCAAGGTCAGGAGGAATGTCGCGGGCATGAGCGAAGCGTACAAAAAAGCGGGCGTCGATATCGACGCGGGCGAGCGGCTGGTGGACGCCATCGGCCCCCTGGCCAGGGCGACGGCGCGGCCCGGCGCGGATGCGGCGCTCGGCGGGTTCGGCGGGCTGTTCGACCTGAAAGCCGCCGGCTTCAAGGACCCGATTCTGGTTTCGGGAACCGACGGCGTCGGCACCAAGCTGAAGATCGCTTTTGAGACAGGCCTTCACGACACGATCGGGTCCGATCTCGTCGCCATGTGCGTCAATGACGTCCTGGCGCAGGGCGCGGAGCCGCTTTTCTTTCTCGACTATTTCGCCACCGGCAAGCTCGACGAGGAGACCGCGGCGCGGGTCGTCGCCGGGATCGCGAAAGCCTGCGCCGAAGCGGGCTGCGCGCTGATCGGCGGCGAGACGGCGGAAATGCCCGGCATGTACGCGCCCGGCGAATACGATCTCGCAGGGTTCTGCGTCGGCGCCGCGGAGCGCGCCCGGCTGCTGCCGCGCATCGTCAACGCCGGCGACGTGATGATCGGCCTCGCCTCTTCCGGCGCCCATTCCAACGGCTATTCCCTGATCCGCAAGATCGCGGGCGAGGCTGGCGTCAAATATGACGCGCCGGCGCCCTTCGATAAGGCGAAAACGCTCGGCGAAGCGCTGATCGCGCCGACGCGGATTTACGTAAAGCCGGTCCTCGCCCTTCTCGACGACGAACGGGTTAAAGCCTTCGCGCACATCACCGGCGGCGGGCTCGCCGACAATACGCCGCGCGTCCTGCCGGAAGGGCTTGAGCCGCGTTATGACGACGACGCGCTCGCGCTGCCCCCGCTTTTTCAATGGCTGAAAGAAACGGGCGGTCTTTCGGACGCGGAAATGCGCAGAACGTTCAATTGCGGGATCGGCGGCGTCGTCGTCTGTTCCCCCGAAGCCGCCGACGCGGCCATGGAAAAGCTCGCCGCCTCGGGCGAAACGCCCCGTGTGATCGGCGACATCAAGGACGCCGCATAATGGCGAAAGCGCGCATAGCCGTTCTCATCTCCGGACGGGGCACCAATCTGCAGGCGCTGATCGACGCCTGCGCCGACCCCGATTATCCGGGCGAAATTGCGCTCGTCGTTTCCAACAAACCGAAAGCGCAAGGGCTGGAGCGCGCCGGCGACGCGGGGATCAAGCGCGAGGTCGTCAATCACAAGGACTTCGAAACCCGCGAAGACTTCGAGGCGGCGCTCAACGACGCCCTGAAAACCTCGAAAGTCGATTATGTCTGTCTCGCCGGCTTCATGCGCGTCCTGACCAACGGCTTCGCCAGCGACTGGCGCGGGCGCCTGCTCAACATCCACCCCTCGCTCCTGCCCTCATTCGAAGGCCTGCATGTGCATGAACGGATGATCGAAGCGGGCGTCAAAATCGCCGGCTGCACGGTTCATTTCGTTTCGGCGGAGGTCGACAACGGGCCGATCATCGGACAGGCCGCGGTGCCGGTCCTGCCGGGCGACGACGCGGACAGTCTCGCCGCTCGCATCCTCGAACAGGAACACCGGCTCTACCCCGCCTGTCTCAGACTTCTCATTGAAGGCAAGGCGCGGCTTACCGGCGGCGCCGTCACCTATGACAAAAACGTCAAGGGCGACGGCGCGCTGATCGTTCCGTCCGTTTCGTAACGCCTGTTTTTTACGACGGCGTCGCCGCTTCGAGCTTTTCGAAAAATTCCCGCACGCGCTTGGCGTTGGCGCCGAGATCGGAAAGGCCGACGCGCGATTTCGAGCGCACGTCGACGCGGGTCATGGAGCCTTCCGGCGTCAGGCGCACGACGAAATCGTCGATGAAACCGAACCATGGCGATTTGTAGGTCGCTTCAAGCAGCCAGCCCTCATCGGTCAGGGTTTCGTCGATCATGGTCATGTTCATGTCTTTGAGGATCACCCGCGCGATTTCCGCGGTTTCGTCGAGCCCTGCATTGACGGTTTGCGGCTCGATGTCGGGAAACGCCTCTTTCTGCCATTCCTCTACGGACTTGCCCGTATCGAGAACGAGCTCGTCGCCGAGATAGTCCGGCGGATTGAAGCCTTCGCCCGCGCGCGCCGGCGCGCCGGCGATAATCGGCGGCGGATTGTCGAAATCGGTGGTGATGTCGTGAATGAAGGGATTGGCCTCCACATCCGCTTTCATCTGCACCGGGACCATGCCGAGCGCGCCTGCGGCGACCGCCGCAAGGACGGCGAAAGCGCCGGTCCCGCGCGCGCCCATGAAAAAGCTGACGACGCCTGTCAGCGCGGCCAGCACAGCCGCTGTAAAAATCGGAGAAAAGCCCACTGGCCCCAGCTCAACCGGCGCAGACACCTTGCGGATCAATGTGAGCCCGTCGCCCCATGACCACCAGCCTATTTGCGAGCCCGGTCCGGCCGCCGCGATCGCAACCGCGCAAGCCAGCGCCGCCAGCGCAAAAAGCGTCGTCAAAATTCGCATTGATCAACCCCTCAATACTTACAGCCCCGCCGGACCATAGCCCAAGCGCGGCCGTAATGCACGAGGCGCAAAGGCGGTAGTGTCTCAGTTTGCCTTCGTCCTTCGAGACGCAAGCCTTCCGGCTTGCTCCTCAGGATGAAGGAGCGGGGCTGTCTCGAAGGATGAAGGCAAACTGAGACACTGCCCACAAGGCCCGCCCAATGCTTTCAGTTTCAAGTTTCCGCGACCGCGATTGCCTGTTCCGCACCCTTCCTCTAGCGTTTTCCGCGCTTGAATGCGCCGATAGAGGGAGTGCGAAACCATGTGCGACGAGCGGACGGAAGCAGAGAACGAAGCCTTTTTCAAAAACAAAGGCGCGCTTTCCCGGCGCCATTTCAATGCGATCGCCGCCGGCGCGGGCGCTGCAATAATTCTTCCCGCACCTGCGAACGCCATGGCGGTGAGCGAGGCCGACGTCACGGTTTCAACGCCCGACGGCGAGGCCGACGCCTATTTCGTTCATCCCGCGTCGGGCAAACATCCGGCCGTCATCATCTGGCCGGACATTATGGGCATTCGTCCCGCTTTCCGGCAGATGGGCAAACGCCTCGCCCAGTCCGGTTATTCCGTACTCGTTGTAAATCCCTATTACCGCATGGTGAAAGGCAATGTAATCGAAAAAGGCGAAAGCTTCGCCGATCCGGAAGTGCGTGAGCGTCTGATGCCTTACGCGCGGTCGCTGTCGCCGGAGACGCAAGTCACCGACACCAAGGCTTTTGTAAAATTTCTCGACAGCCAGGACGCGGTGGACACAAAACGCAAAATGGGCGTCACCGGCTATTGCATGACCGGCTCCTTCGCCATGCGCGGTGCGGCGGCGGTTCCAGACCGGATCGGCGCGGTCGGCTCCTTCCATGGCGGCGGCCTTGTCACGGACGATGCGACGAGCCCGCATCTGCTGATCCCGCAAATGAAAGCGCGCTCGCTCATCGCCATCGCCGAAAATGACGACGAACACGATCCGGAAGCGAAGACGAAGCTGCGCGAAGCCTATGATGCGGCGGGCCTTGCCGCCAAAATCGAGGTTTATGAGGGCGCGATGCATGGCTGGTGCCCGCCGGATTCGCGCGTTTACAATCACGATCAGGCCGAACACGCCTGGTCGCACCTCCTCACGCTGCTCGCCGACGCCCTCGCGTGACGCGCCGCGCGTCCCTCCATGGCGGTTGAACTGGGGCCCGCCAAGGCTCATCTAAAGCCTTCAGCGAGCAAAGGAGCCCCGCCCATGGCCCGGCCGGTCACCGTCACGATTTCCCACGACCTCGGCAAGGAAGAGGCGAAAACGCGCGTGCGCGAAGGTTTCGACAAGCTCAAAAACGCCATGACCGGCGGCATGATGTTCAAATTTTCCGAGGAATGGACAAGCGAGGACACGCTTTCCTTCACCGCGAAAGGGCTCGGCCAGGAGATCGCCGGAACCATCGACATCTTCCCGGAGCATGTGCGCATCATCGCGACCCTGCCCGGCCTGCTCGCCTCCCTCGCCGAAACCGTGGCCGGCAAGGTCGAGAAAGAAGGCAAGCTCCTCCTCGAGCATAAATAGCCCCCTTCACGTCCCCCCAGGCAAGCGGCGGTCGTGTCTCAGTTTGCCTTCGTCCTTCGAGACAGCCCCGCCTCTTCATCCTGAGGAGTAAGCCGCAGGCTTACGTCTCGAAGGACGGAGGGGCGGGGCCCCTCAGGACGAAGGCAAACTGAGACACGATCCAAGCGGCGCCATAACGACCGTTCGGCGCCGATTTTCACGATTCCCCTCTTGAAAATCATCTCCCGCTGGGTTCTGTTAGCGATAACAATAACCGGACAAACAAAACACCGCCGGGCCAGGGAGGACAAACTGCATGACCAATCTCACGAGATCCGTGTGTCTGGCGCTGACGGCGCTGGCCGGGACCTGCGCCGCATCATCCGCATGTGCGCAGGGTGGGGGCCAGGATGACGGCGAAGCTTATCTCGACGCGTCGCTTTCCGCCGAAGAGCGCGCCGCCGATCTCGTCTCGCACATGACGCTCGAGGAAAAAGCCTGGCAGACGGGCAACGCAGCGCCGGCGATCCCGCGTCTCGATATCCCCGCCTATGACTGGTGGAACGAAGGCCTTCACGGCGTCGCGCGCGCCGGCTTCGCCACCGTATTCCCGCAGGCGATCGGCCTCGCCGCCACCTGGGACCGCGAGACGATCGCCGAGATGGGCGAGATCATCCGCGTCGAGTTCCGCGCCAAGCGCCTGCAGGCGCTCGCCGATGGGAGCGCTTCGGAACGCTATCACGGCCTCACCGTCTGGTCGCCCAACATCAATATCTTCCGCGATCCGCGCTGGGGGCGCGGTCAGGAAACCTATGGCGAGGATCCTTACCTCACCGGCGAAATCGCCATCGCGTTCATCAAGTCGCTGCAGGGCGACGATCCCGACCATCCCTGGGTGAACGCCACGGCGAAACATTACGCCGTCCACTCCGGCCCTGAATCCAACCGTCACCGCGAGGACATTCATCCCTCGCCTTACGATTTCGAAGACACCTACCTCCCCGCTTTCCGCGCGGCGGTGGTCGAAGGCGGCGTCGACGCCATCATGTGCGCCTATAACGCCGTCGACGGCGTGCCGGCCTGCGCCAGCGAAGAGCTGATGCAGACGATCCTGCGCGATCAATGGGATTTCGACGGCTATGTGCTGTCGGATTGCGGCGGCGCGGCGAATGTCTATCGCGAGGACAGCCTCAATTACGTCGACACCGGCGAGGAAGCCGTCACGCTTTCGTTCAACGCCGGCATGGACCTCATCTGCGGCGATTTCCGCAATGAGTGGAGCATGGAGACCGAGCACATCATCGCCGCGGTCGAAAACGACATGCTGGACGAAGCCGTCCTCGACCGGTCGCTGGAGCGCCTCTTCACGGCGCGCATCCGGCTCGGTCTCTTCGATGAACCGGATTACGATGACGATGTTCCTTATGCGGACGTCACGGCGGAAGACAACGACACGCCCGAACACCGCGCGAAATCCGTGACGGTCGCGGAAAAGTCCATGGTGCTGTTGAAGAATGACGGGCTGCTGCCGATCCGGGAGGCGCCGGACAAGATCGCCGTCATCGGGCCGAACGCCGACAGTCTCGACGCGCTGATCGGCAATTATTACGGCACGCCCTCGCATCCCGTCACCATTCTCGACGGCGTGCGCAAGCGCTTCGCGGATTCCGAAATCACCTATGTTCAGGGCACGGGGCTGATCGGCCCGGCTGAAACGCCGGTTCCGGACGATGTCCTTTGCCTGGACAAGGCATGCGCGAAAAAAGGCCTCAAGGCCGAACATTTCGACAATGAAAACCTTCAGGGCGAACCGGTTTCCACCGGCGTCGAATCCAACGCGGCTTTTGAGTGGTTTAGCCCGGAACGACATACTTCCGTGCGCTGGACGGGCTATCTGAAGGCGCCGGAATCCGGCGAATACCGCTTCCGCTTTTCGAGCCAGAACGGCTATCGCGTCTTCGTCGACGGCAAGACCGTGATCGACGAGTGGGGCGTCGGCGACGCGCCGTCCATCGCATCCGGCGCGATCTCCCTCGAAGAAGGCGAGATCTACCCGATCCGAGTCGAGGGCTTTCAGCGCGGCCTCAGAGGCGAACAGAAACTCGTCTGGAGCCGGCCAAGCGACGCCACCGGACCGGCTGTGGCGGCGGCGACCGACGCCGACCTCGTGATCTTCGTCGGCGGCCTGACCGCGCGCGTCGAGGGCGAGGAAATGCGGATTGAGACGGAAGGGTTCGCCGGCGGCGACCGCACCGCGATCGGCCTGCCCGCCCCGCAGCAGACCCTCCTCAAAGCGCTGCACGAAACCGGCAAGCCCGTCGTCTTCGTCCTGATGAACGGCTCGGCGGTCGCCGTGAACTGGGCCGACGAGAACATCCCCGCGATCATCGAAGCCTGGTATCCGGGCGGACAGGGCGGCGATGCGGTGGCGAACCTGATCGCCGGGGATTTCAGCCCGGCCGGGCGCCTGCCCGTCACGTTTTATCGCTCCGTCGATCAGCTTCCGGCCTTCACCGATTATTCCATGGAAGGACGCACCTACCGCTATTTCGACGGCGAGGTGCTTTATCCCTTCGGATACGGACTGAGCTATTCCAGCTTCGATTACGGCAAGCCGAAACTGTCGGCGAAAAAGATCGAAGGGAACGGCGAAGTCACCGTCTCAGTGGAGGTGACGAATACGGGCGACATGGACAGCGACGAAGTCGCGCAGCTTTATGTGACGCATAAAGGCGTCTCGCCCGCGCCGATCCGGGCGCTGCAGGGCTTCAAACGCATCCATCTCAAAAAAGGCGAAAGCAAAACCGTTTCTTTCACCCTGAAAGACCGCGCGCTTTCCGTCGTCGGCGAAGACGGCGCGCGGTTCGTACCGAAAGGCAAGGTCGAGATATGGGTCGGCGGCGGCCAGCCGGTCGGCCGGGACGGTCTCCCCACGCCGCCGGGCGGCAAGACGACTTTGCGCATAACCTCGTCAACCGACTTGCCCGATTGACGAGGTTGATGCGGCGGCGGGGCGGTGGCCTCCCCGCCGCCGCTTGGGTTTTTTAAATCGCTGAACAACCGGCGCGAAGGCCCAAGCCATGCGCCGGTCAGTTCTTCCCGAGAAGCTCCAGCGCGCCGGCGGTCATCGCCTGAACGCCGGTCTTGAGCGCGGGCTCGGGCTGCGGCGCGAAGAAGGGCGAATGGTTCGCCGGCGGCGGCGGCGCCTTGCCTTCCGCAGCCGCTTTCAAGGCTTTCGGGTCCTGCGCGCCGGTCCAGAAGATGAGCGCCGGGATATCTTCAGGCGTGCGGCCGAAGCGCGAGAAATCCTCGCCGCCCATGCTGGCCGGCCGGGCATAGACGCGCTCCGCCCCGATGCTGTCGGCGATGGCGGTCATCACGCGGTCGGTCATCGCCTCGTCATTATACGTCGCCGGCGTGTAATCGCTTTCGATTTTCACGTCCGGCATGAGATCGTCGGGCAGGCCGGCCGACTTCGCCTGGGCGACGGCGATGCGCTCGATCCCGGTCAGCAGTTTTTCGCGCACGCCGTCTTCGTAAGAGCGCACGGTCAGTTGCAGATGCGCCTCGTCGGGAATGATGTTGTGTTTATAGCCCGCCTGGAAAGCGCCGACCGTGACGACGCCGGCCGATTGCGGATCGAGCTCGCGGCTGACAAGCGTCTGCAGCGCATTGACGATCTGCGCGCCGATGACGATCGGGTCCTTGCCCATTTGCGGTGCGGAGCCATGCGCGCCGACGCCGTGAATGATGATGTCGACGCTGTCCACATTGGCGAGCGCCCAGCCCGGCGTGTAGGTGACGTCGCCCGCCGCGTCCCAGCCCGACGTATGCGTCGCGAGAATGTAGTCCGGTTTCGGAAATTTCTTGAAAAGCCCGTCTTCGATCATCGCCAAGGCGCCGAGGCCGATTTCCTCCGCCGGCTGGCCGATGATGACGAGCGTGCCCGACCACTGGTCTTTCATGGCGGCGAGGCGGCGCGCGGTCCCGATCATGATCGCCATATGGCTGTCATGGGCGCAGGCGTGCATCACCGGCGCCTCCTGGCCGAGATAATCGGTCATCGTGACCTTCGAGGCGTAAGGCAGCCCGGTTTTCTCCTCGAGCGGCAGCGCGTCCATATCGGCGCGCAGCATCACCGTCGGCCCTTCGCCGTTCTCCATGACCGCGACCAGCCCATAGCCGGCGACGCCGTCCCCGACTTCGCCGGCGTCCTTTTTGGCCTTGGATTTCGTCCATTTATCGCCGACGCCCGTGGTCACCGTGAAGCCAAGCCCTTCAAGCTCGGCGGCCATGCGTTTGGCGCTTTCGCTTTCCTTGAACGAAAGCTCCGGATTTTTATGGAAGTGCTTGTAAAGATTGAAGACGTAGCCGTAATCTTCAGCCACTGCATCAGCCAGTTCATCGGCATATGCGGCCCCGGAGCCGAGAAAGGCGAGCGAAGCGGCGGCGGCGAGCAACAGTTTTTTCATTGAAATCCTCAGTTCGTCTTCAGTCTTCTGACAGGTCAAAATCGACAATCGGCATGGGCCCCGGCGCAACGCCGAGCCTTTGTTTTTCGGCGGCGACCATGGTTTTGATCTCATCGCGCAGGCGCGCGCCCTCATAAACGACGCCCTTCTTCACCACATAGTCAACGCCGCCGACCCGCACGGGACGATTGGTCTCAGGATCGAGCTTGATGTGGCCGCTGGCGTAAAGCGTCTTCAGATTGGCGAGCGGGTTTTCTTTCACGATGACAAGGTCGGCGCGCTTGCCCACCTGGATCGAGCCGGTTTCGCTTTCGACGCCGAGAATTTTGGCGCCCTGCAGCGTCGCGGCGTTGATCACTTCGAGCGGATGGAACCCCGCCTCGCGCAGCATTTCCATTTCCTCGATAAAGCCGAAACCGTAGGTCGAATAAATATAGCCGGCGTCTTCGCCGACGCCGACCTTGCCGCCGCGGTTCTTATATTCCTCGATGAACCGCATCCAAAGCCGATAATTTTCTTTCCAGGCCGCTTCCTGCTCCGTGCCCCAGTCGAACCAGTAAGAGCCGTGGGCGTTGCGGTCCGGCGCGTAGAATTTCCAGAGCGAGGGCATGGTGTATTCGTCATGCCATTCGGCGCGGCGCTTGCGCATCCAGTCGCGGCTCGAGGAATAGATGGAAAAGGTCGGGACGATCGAAAACCCGCGCTCTAAAAGCGTCGACATCACCTCTTCCCAGCGTTTCGAATCCGGTCCCGCCGCCTGTTTCCAGAGCTTACCGGCGTTTTCGAAACGGTGCTGCTCGTCATTGTAATTATAATCGAGCGGATAATCCTGCAGCGTGCGGTCGTCGAACAGCGCTTCGGGCAGCCCGTACCAGTGCTCCATGGAGCCGAGCCCGTGCGCCGAGGTGTCCATGACATCGGCATGGGCGACGTCGAGCTGCGCATGGTGCATGGTGGTTTTGAGGTTCTGTTTTTTGGCCTCCTCAAGCCCGGCCCATAAAATCTCTTCCGGCGCGCCGAAGAATTTGACGCCCACGGCGCCGTCGCGTTTCAACTGGCGAATGCGGTCGCGCGCCTCGTCGGCTGAGTCCACCTCGCCGGCGGTCCAGCCGCGAAACACCGGATAAGGATAAATCGTCGGCGCGTCGATTTCATTCTTCGCAGAGCGGCGCGCGACGCCGGCCGTCCAGGCGGCGCCCGCATCGTTGCCAAGCTCGCGCACCGAGGTGATCCCGTGGGCGAGCCAGAGTTTGAAAATGTAGTCCGGCGGGACGCCCTGCCCCGTATCCTTGTTATGGATATGTCCGTGGAGATTGATGAAGCCGGGCATGACATACATGCCTTCCGCGTCGATCTCGCGCGCGCCCGGCGCGGGGCGGTCTTCTTTCATCGGCAGGCCCGGCGCGCCGACCGCAACGATTTCGGTGATGCGCCCGTCCTCGACCACAATATCCGCCGGCCCGAAAGGCGGCGCGCCGGCGCCGTCGATCACCGTGGCGCCGCGGATCACCAGCCGGTCATACGGCCCCTCGCCCAGCGCTCGCGCCGGAACGGACTGCGCCCCTGCGGCGGCGCACATCGTGAAAACCGCCGCGACGAGCGCCATAATTCTTGCTGACACGCTGAAATCACCCCTACAGTCATCACTCTGCTCACAGTCTAACCCATTCGCGGGAAAGGCAAAGCCCGCATTCAAAGCCGCATGATGAAGCCCGATCCGCTTTTCGCTCGCTGGCGTTCGGAAAAGACCGCCGCTTATCTCTGCGCCGCCGTCGCCGCGGCCGAACGCTCCCTTGCCGGCAAAAAACTGTTCAACGACATGGCCGGGGCCGCCGAAGAGCAGGCCGGCATCATCGCCGAAGAAATGCAGGCGAAACCGGTTTTCCGGCCGTCGCTGCGCTCGCGCCTGATTAAAAAGATGATCAAGACCTTCGGGCCGAGACGGATGCGCGCCATCCTCGCCGCCACAAAGGTAAGGGGCGTTTCTTTCTATTCCGGTCCGGTGCTGCGCCCCGGGCACCCGATGCCGACCGATGTGGAGAAAATCGGAGAGCGCCATCGCGGCGGCGGCGGCTCGCTGCGCGCGGCGGTCTTCGGCGTCAATGACGGCCTCATTTCCAACACCTCGCTGGTCATGGGCGTGTCGGGCGCCGCGCTTGCGCCGGATGCAATCGTTCTCACCGGCGTTGCCGGACTGCTCGCCGGCGCGTTTTCCATGGCCGCCGGCGAATATGTCTCCGTGCGTTCGCAGCGCGAGATGTACGAATACCAGATCAGCCAGGAGCGCGAGGAACTGGAGCTCTATCCGGAAGAAGAAGCCGAGGAGCTCGCCCTCATCTATCACGCCCGGGGGATGCCGCTTGAGGATGCCCGCAGCATCGCCAACGATCTGATCGCGGATCCCGAAGCGGCGCTCGACGCGCTGACGCGGGAAGAACTTGGCCTTGACCCCGACAATCTTGGCTCTCCTTTCGGCGCCGCGATGTCCTCATTTCTCGCTTTTACAGGCGGCGCCGTCATCCCGCTGCTCCCGTTCCTGCTTGGCGCGAAGGCGGCCGCTATTCCCGTCGCCGCCGGTCTTGCCGGCGCGAGCCTCTTCGTGATTGGCGCAGCGCTGAGCTTGTTTTCAGGCAAGGGCGCGCTGGCTGGCGGCGCGCGCATGTTGCTCATCGGCGCGCTGGCCGGCGGCGCAACCTATTTCATCGGATCCTTGTTCGGGGTTGCCGCCGCCTAAGCCTGCGCCGACAGGATCATGGCTTCGCTCAATTCCCAGAGCCGCTCGGCCCCGGCGTCGTCGACCGCCCATTCGGCGACGTTGCGCCAGCGCGGCTCTTCCGGCGTCGACATCGCCGCAATGTCGCAATCCTCGCAATATTCGCCGCCGCGATCGTCAAGCAGCGGGCTTGTCGCCGCCCAGAGCAGCGACGCCGCGCCCTGATCCGGCGTCTTGATATAGCCCTTGGCCTCTTCGGAAACCTCGCCGTCCTCGGTCAGCCAGCCCATGAGCACCAGTTCCTCCTTGGTGATATGGCGCATGATCGGCGTCAGGATGGGCCCCGGATGCACGGAAAAGGACTTGACCCCTTCGCCGCTGCGTCGGTTGTTCACTTCGAGCGCAAACAGCGCATTGGCGGTCTTCGACTGGCCGTAAGCGACCCATTTGTCATAGGGCTCTTTTTCGAAATTGACGTCGTCCCAATGAATCTTCGAGCGCTTATGAGCGACCGACGAGGTCGTCACCATGCGCGCGCCGCCGGCGTTCAGAAGATAGGGCATCAGCTCGCGCGCCAGCACGAAATGGCCGAGATGGTTGACCGCGAACTGCTTCTCCCAGCCCGGCCCAACACGGGCTTCCGGACAAGCCATGATCCCGGCGTTGTTGAAGAGAAAATGGATGGCGTTGTGGGCGTCGCCGATTTCCGCCGCGCATTCATAAACGCTGGTCAGATCCGCAAGATCCATGTCGACGGCCGCCGCCGCAAGGCCGTTCGAGGCGAGCGCCTCGTCGGCCCGCGATTTGTTGCGCGCCGGCACGATCACTTCCGCGCCCGCCGCGCTCAGCGCCTTGACGACTTCAAGCCCGATCCCCGAATAGCCGCCGGTGACGACCGCCGTCTTGCCCGCAAGATCGACCCCCTCCATCACTTCGCTGGCGGCGGTGTGAGGGCCGAAGCCCGTCTTTAAGGGAATCTGGTTTTCGGCGGGCATGTCCGGCTCCTAAGCGACGTTTCTGCTGCTGATCTCCCCGCGGCGAAGGACCATAATCTGCGCCGAAAGCCGTGACCACCCGGGAATTAGGACAGTGCGAATCTTTCCGCTTGTTCATCTGAGCCGCCGCCCTTTCGCTATTGACTACACTTGTAGTCCCTATATAGCCTACAACTGTAATCGCTAACGCGGAGCGCCAGAGCCCTATGTCCGGCCAAATCACCAAAGCCGAGTTCGAGATCATGCATGTCTTATGGGACGAAAGCCCCATGGCGGCGGCCGATATCGCCGATAAGCTGGCCGAAGACACCGGCTGGAGCCTGAAGACGGTCAAGACGCTGATCTCGCGGCTCGTGGAAAAAGGCGCCGTCGCCCATGAACCGGACGGGCGGCGTTATCTCTACCGCCCGAATGTGAGCCGCCAGTCCTATGCGCGCGGCGCAACGAAAAAACTCGCCGACCAGCTTTTCGGCGGGCGCGCGGCGCCGCTCGTCGCCCACCTCGCTGAGGGAGAAGGCCTTTGCGAAGACGACATCCAGGACCTTGAAGCGCTGGTGAAGGAGTTGAAACGTGACAGTGATTGATCTTGTCCGCTGGCTGGCGGAAACCTCGCTCGCGGTCAGCATCCTTATCCTCCTGGTGCTGATCATCAGGAAACCCTTCGCTAAGGCCTTCGGCGCCCGCGCCGCTTACGCGCTCTGGCTTGCCCCCGCGGCGCGGCTCTTTCTCCCTGAGTTGAAGCTTCTGCCCGCGCCAGTAGAGATGGCGACGGCTGTGTTTGAGCCGGCTTCTGTTTTTTATCCGACAACAACCATTATCGCCGACGCCGCACCCGCCTTTGACTGGGCGTCGCTCGCCGCGGCTGTCGGTCTGATCCTGTGGGCGACCGTCGCTTTCGCCTGGTTCAGCCTCAAACTGGAATTACAGGCGCGCTACCGGCGCGAACGCTTGGCAGCTTCTAAGGCGCCTTCACTCGTGCTGGCGGAAATGGCGCAGGCCATCGCCCGCGAACTCGGTCTACGCCGCACGCCCGTCATACGCATCAGCAAGGACGATGCGGCGGGGCCCTGCGTCATCGGGCTTTTCCGCCCTGTTGTGTTCCTGCCCGCCGGTTTCGAAGACAATTACGCAAGCCGCGAACAGCGCCTCGCCCTCGCCCATGAAATCGCCCATGTGGCGCGCGGCGACATGGCCGTCATGCTGGCCGCCTTCGCTTTTCAAGCCTTGCAATGGCCAAACCCGCTCGCACACCTGTCGTTCCGCGCTTTTCGCACCGACCAGGAAGCCGCCTGCGACGCGTTTGTGCTCGCGCGCTGTGCAAAAGGAAACAAAGCCGCCGGCGATTACGCCGCCGCCATCTTAAAATCCGTCCGCACGGGCGTGAAAACGCCTTCCCACGCCCTTGCGCTCGCCCATCCCGTAAAGGAGAGATTGATGCTCTTGAAGTCCCCTAAAAAAAGCCGCTTGCGGCTTCTCGCTGGCGCGGCCGCCGTCTCCGTATTCACAGCCGCAAGCCTCGCCGCAACCGCCTCTTACGGTTTCGCCGACGAAAAATCCGGCGAACAGGAAGCGCGCGCCGTCGCCAATAAAACGATAAAAACCACCATCATCACGGCCGACGGCGATGAGACGCTCAATGTTGAAGGCGTAGACGGCGCGCGCAAGATCCAAATCGAGGAGGAAAACGGCGCGCGGACGGTTCGCATCTACGACAAGGATGGCGAACTGATTTCCGAGAACATCTATGGTCCGGGTGCGGATTTTCCCTTCAAAACCGTAAGGATTACGGATGAAGACGGGACCGAAAAGGAACTCAGCATCGCCGGCGCCAAAGGCGATTACATGATCCTCGGCGGCGACATCGACGGCGAATTTCACCAGCTGACGAAAGGCATGGAAAAGGACGTCGTATTTTTCTCCAAATCAGGAAAAGACGGCGCCATGCCGCACGACTTCCATGCGGTAGGCTGCGACAGCGAAGGCGACAATCTTTCAGTCTTTGTCTGGAAAGACGAAGACGGAGGCGATGAAAACGAGACGATCACCCGGGAGGTCCTGTGTCTCGATGACAGCGAGGCCGGTCCGGAAAAACGCGCCGAAGCGCTGCGCAAAACGATCAAACTTATGGAAGAGGACGCTGAGCGCCGCAAGGAGCACATCGCCAAGATGAAGCAAGAGCTGAAAAAAGCCGAGAAAGAGGCGAAGAAGAAATAAACTTCGGCGTGTTTCTCCTCCCCCGCAAGCGGGGGAAGAAATCCTACGCAAACGAATATGCTATCCCCAAGCCTGGCCGATCTGCGAATAGGCGACGCCGCCGTCGACGGCGAGGGTGTCGCCCACCACATAATCGCCGGCGCGCGAGGCGAGGAACACCGCAACGCCCGCCATGTCGCTCGGCCGGCCGATGCGTTTGGCCGGGATCATATCGGCGACGGCGTCGCCATGATCCTTCGCCGCCTTGTTCATCTCAGAGGCGAACGCGCCCGGCGCGATGCCGGCGACGCAGATATTGTCATTGATAAGCCGGGCCGCCATGCGCCGCGTCAGATGGATGACCGCCGCTTTCGAGGCCTGGTAAGCGTAAGTTTCCCACGGGTTGATCTTGATGCCGTCGATGGAGGCGATGTTGATCACCTTGCCGGGCCTGTCTTCGCTCGCCGCGGCTTTCATGAGGCCGTGCAGTTTCTGGGTCAGGAAGAACAGCGACTTCACATTGAGGTCCATGGTCTTGTCCCAGCCGCTTTCGGGATACTCGTCGAACTCCGCGCCCCAGGCCGCGCCCGCATTGTTGACCAGGATGTCGAGCTTTAACTCGTGCGTCTTCAGCTCCGTCGCCAGCGCTTCGCAGCCTTCGACCGTCGAGAGATCGTGCGGCAGCGACACGCAGGAGCCGTATTGCGAGAGCTCTTCGGCCGCCTGATCGCATTGCGGCGCCTTGCGCGCGGTGATGTAGACTTTCGCGCCCTGCTCAAGAAACCCTTGCGCGATCATCTTGCCGATGCCGCGCGAGCCGCCGGTCACCAGCGCCGTGCGCCCGTCGAGCGAGAAAAGGTCTTTCATCATCGAGGAAGTCTCCTATTGCGGAGGATAATACCAGAAGCGTTTCACCTTGCCGTCAATGATTTCATACACAACGACGGAAGACTGGCTCATGCGCTCGCCGCCCTCCTCCCAGACGGGGCGCTCGATGGCGGTGACGAAATGACCGTTCACCGAAATATGCTCAAGGCTCGACGAGACGGATGGATAGGCCTCGAAATAGGCGACGAGTTCGTCGTGCAGCTGCTCGGCGCTCGTGGTCACCGTGCTCGCCTGCTCGCCGGAAAGCTCGATCCAGGTCACGTCGGGCGCCCAGAATTCGCGCATCTTGTCGGCGTCATGGTCGTTAAAGGCGGCCATCAGCCCGTTCACCACCTCGACATTGTCGCCCGACGCCGGCGGCGGGCCCGCACGCTCCGCATCGGGCGAGCAGGCGGCGAAGAAAAGACATGCGCAAAACAGCGACAACAGCGCAACAAAACCGCCTCCCCCTTGAGGGGAGGCCGAAATCTTCGATTTCGGGAGGGGGTTAACTAGCGACACCGAAAAACTTTCCCATTCTTTCTTTTCGTTCTCCCCCACCCGAAATTGCTGCCGCAATTTCGACCTCCCCTCAAGGGGGGGGGAGGTGAAGAGACGCGCCCACCCTACTCCGCTCCGAATTGGTCGCGCCATGCGGCCACCTGGTCTTCCTCGATCTTGGCGAAGAGAACATCCGGCGGCGTGAAGCTTTCCCCGCCCTTGAAGCGCGAAAGCGCCTCGCCCGCCGAAGACGGCCAGCGCGAGGCCTCTTCCGGATCGAGGCCGAAAATAGCAAACATCTTGTCCGCCGTGAACGGAATGACGGGGCGCGACAGCGCCGCAAAGAGAACGATGAGATTGAGCGCGCAACGCACGGAGGCGGCGGCCTTTTCGCGGTCTTCCTTGATCGCCGTCCAGGGCGCGGCGATCTGCAGATATTCGTTGCCCGCCACCCAGATCGCGCGCAAATCGACAAACGCCTTCCTGAACTCCATCAGCTCGAGATTGTCCGTATAGGATTTAATCTTGGCGTCGAGCTCCTTTTCGAGCGCGGCTTCGGCCTCTCCATAGGCGCCTTCGGCGGGAACTTCCTCGCCGAAACGCGCCTTGCAAAAGCGGGTGATGCGGTTGACGAAATTGCCGAGAACGTCGGCGAGATCCTTGTTCACAACGCTCGCGAAATGTTCGAGCGTGAAGGAGGCGTCGTCGGATTCCGGCGCATTCGCCATCAGGTGCCAGCGCCAGTAATCGGCGGGCAACAGCTCCAGCGCCTGATCCATGAAGATCCCGCGGTTCTGGCTGGTCGAAAACTTGCCGCCATACCAGGTGAGCCAGTTGAGCGACTTCAAGGCGTCCACCGTCTTCCACGGCTCTTCCGAGCCGAGAATGGTCGCCGGAAAACTCACCGTGTGAAAGGCGACATTGTCCTTGCCCATGAATTGCACATAGGAGACATCGCCGGCGCCCTTGTCCGTGCGCCACCAGCTTTCCCAATCGCCGCCTGTTTTCTGCGCCCATTCTTCCGTGGCGCCGATATATTCGATGGGCGCGTCGAACCAGACGTAAAACACCTTGTTTTCAAAGCCCGGCCGGGCTTCGCCTTCATAGGCGACGGGAATGCCCCATTTGAGATCGCGGGTGATGGAGCGGTCGCGCAAGCCTTCTTTCAGCCATTTGCCCGCAATGGATTTCGTCAGCTGCGGCCAGTCCTTTTTCGAGGCGACCCAGTCGGCGATGCGGTCCTGCATCTGCGCCTGCAAAAGATAAAGATGCTTCGTCTCGCGCACCTCGACATTCTTCGATCCGGAAATCGCCGAGTACGGATCAATCAGATCGACCGGATCGAGCAGACGCCCGCAACTGTCGCACTGGTCGCCGCGCGCCTTTTCATAACCGCAATGGGGACATGTCCCTTCCACATAACGGTCGGGCAGAAAGCGTTCGTCATCGACGGAATACACCTGATGGTCCAGGCGCTCTTCGATAAGCCCGTTTTCCTCCAGCACATGGGCGAAATGCTGGGTCAGGCGATGGTTGGGCGGGTTCGAGGAGCGCCCGAAATGGTCGAAGGAAAGGCCGAAGCGGTCGCCGGCGTCCTTCTGGATTTCATACTGCTCGCGGCAATAGGCGGCGACGTCCTGGCCGGCGGCCCGGGCGGCGAGCTCCGCCGGCGTGCCGTGCTCGTCCGTGGCGCAGATGAAGAGCGTCTCATGGCCCTGCTGGCGCTTGAACCGGGCATAGACGTCGGCCGGCAGCATGGACCCCACAAGGTTTCCCAAGTGTTTGATTCCATTGATATAGGGCAGCGCCGAGGTGATCAGGATGCGGGCCATGCGGGGGTCTTTCCTTGGGACTGGCCCGGTCTATAGCGGGATGCGCCCCGACTCCACAAGAAATCCCGCGCCTTAAGCGGGCCAGAGGGGCTTCAAGGCCGCAGGCGGCTTCGCCGCCAAGGCCCGGCCGGGCTCCGGCGGCAGGGCATTGGCGGTCTCGAGGGCGTCTTCATCGAAAACGCTGGCGCGCAACACCGCCATGACGGCGCGCATCATCGCCTGCGCCTGGTTGAGCGTCGCCAGCATGGCTTTGTCTTTCAGGGCGACGAGCCATTTCTGGTGCTGCCCGGAGGCGAATTCCACATCGCAAGGCCGGGTCCTGGCGCTCCGTCCTACAGCGCCTTGAACATGATATGCGCGTCCACCGTCCCCCGCGTCGGATGACGGAACGCCCCGGGGACCGCGCCGATGATCTCCATGCCGGCTCTTTTCCAGGCCTTGATCGCCGCGGCGTTTGTGGAAACGACCAGATTGAACTTCATGCCGCGAAAGCCCATGGCGCGCGCCTGCTCCTGCGACTGGCGGCAGAGCGCCGTTGCAAGCCCCTTCCCCCGCGCCGCCTCGGCGACCACGTAGCCGGCGTTGCAGATATGATCGCCCGGCCCGCCCTGGTCGGGCCTTAAATAATAAACTCCGACGACGGCGCCGCCCGCATCGCGCGCAACGGCGTTATAGCCGTCCTGTTTGATCCAATAGCGTTTGGCGGACGCCTCGGTCACGTCTCTCGGCAAAGGATAACTATCGCCCGCGCGAAAGGCCGGCTCAAGGACACGCCAGACCTCCGGCCAGTCGTCTTCGTGTTGTTGCGCTACAGTGAAATTCATGCTTTCGTTTCTTATGCCGGCGCAGATACGCGCTAATTCATCCGTTTACGGATTTGTTATGCAATACAAGTTTTCATCGCCTTACAGTCGATGCCTGTCGCGCATTCTGGATGCGCACATATTTCGCATCGAATTAACCGGTATTTCGCACAATATGTCGCAGGCGCGCAATAAAACCATCAAGACTTGTCCCATTCTTGTCCCACCACAGAAAAAACTTTGAATCTATTGGTCTTTGCACGGATTTTTAAAATGCAGTGAAAACCGCATAAAATAAGAAAAATACCAAAAAATTCCCCTTCTGTGGTTTAAATCGGCGCATGATCGCGTTACATTAGGCGCGAAATCAGAAATCGCAGCCTTCGCCCTGCCGAATTGCCCCCAGCAATCCGCGGGGAAGGGTTTTGTTTAGCATCAAACGAGTGGAATTCATGGCCTCAAATCAAGAGACTACCGCAATTGCAGAAAAAGAGAGCAAAGACGGCGCGACTCAGGATTTCGGCGACAACCCGATCGAAGTTCGCGAAACCGACCATTATCAGGAAGAATATGTTCACGGTTTCGTCGACAAATGGGACGAATTGATCGACTGGGACGCGCGCGCGCAGAGCGAAGGACAGTTCTTCATCGACATGCTGAAAGCGCGCGGCAAGAAAACCGTGCTCGACGTCGCCTGCGGCACCGGCTTTCATTCCGTGCAGCTTCTCAAGGCCGGTTTTGACGTCACCAGCGTCGACGGCTCGGCGGAAATGGTGACCAAAGCGTTCGAGAACGCCCGCAAACGCGGCCTTGTTCTCAAGACGGCGCATGCGGATTGGCGCTGGCTTAACCGCGACATTCACGGCAAGTTCGACGCCATCATTTGTCTCGGCAATTCATTCACGCACCTGTTCAAGGAATCGGACCGGCGGCGCGCGCTTGCGGAGTTTTACGCCGCGCTCAAACATGACGGCGTTCTGATTCTCGACCAGCGCAATTACGACGCCATTCTCGATGTCGGCTTCGATTCGAAACACAAATATTATTATTGCGGCGACCAGGTGACGGCGGAGCCGGAGCATATGGACAACTCGTTGGCGCGCTTCCGCTACACCTTCCCGGACGGGTCGGTTTATCACCTCAACATGTTCCCGCTGCGCAGAGCCTATATGCGCAATCTCATGAAGGAAGTCGGCTTCCAGAAGGTCAACACCTATGGCGACTTCCAGGAGACTTTCGACGATCACGATCCGGACTTTCTCGTCCACATCGCGGACAAGACCTACATCGAGGAAAAATGAGTCAGACAGAACAGATAACCGAAACGGCGCGCGACTATTACGATAGTGAAGACGCGGACAATTTCTACCACGCAATCTGGGGTGGCGAAGACATCCATATCGGCCTTTACGACGGGTCGAATTCGATCAAGGAAGCCAGCCACCAGACCGTCCTTTACATGGCGAAGCGGCTGAAGAACCTGAAGCCCGGCGCGAAAGTGCTCGACATCGGCGCCGGCTATGGCGGCGGCGCGCGCACGCTCGCAAGAGAGTTCGGCGCCCATGTCACCTGTCTCAATCTTTCCACGGTTGAGAACGACCGCAACCGCGCCATGAACAAGGAACAGGGCCTTGACGACAAGGTCTCGGTCATCGACGGGTCATTCGACGACATTCCTTGCGACGATAATGAGTTCGACATCGTCTGGTCGCAGGATGCAATTCTTCACGCGGCGGACCGGACAAAGGTCTTGGAGGAAGCTGCGCGGGTGCTGAAAAAAGGCGGGGAGATTATCTTCACCGACCCGATGCAGGCGGACGGCCTGAAAGATCCGTCGGTGTTGCAGCCGGTCTACGACCGCATTCACCTGTCAAGCCTCGGCTCCATCGGCTTTTACCGCGACGAGCTGAAAAAACTCGGCTTCAAGGAAGTCTCGGTCGAAGATCTCACCCATCAGCTGCGCACCCATTACGCAACGGTCCGCCAGGAGCTTGCCGACCGGCGCGGCGAACTCGAGGGCAAGATCTCCTCGGATTATATCGACCACATGCTTGCAGGACTGAAACACTGGGTCGACGGCGCCGACAATGGCTACCTCGCCTGGGGCATCCTGCATTTCGAAAAAGCCTAACCTCAGGCTGCTTCCGCAACAGGAATCGTATCGAGGGCGCCGGCGGCGCCCTCGAGCGCGTTTGAAGCCGCCGTCAGCATGTCGGCGAGCGTAAAGCCGTTGGCGTAAGCCGCAAGGAACGCGACAAAGGCGAGAAGGCCTGTCGTGCGCGAAACCGTGCGGCGCGCCGCCAGAAACAAGAGCACCCCGCCGACAAGCTGCAAGGGGCCGGTGAGCCCGCTCGAGGCCAGCGACGGAAACACCGCGCCGAGAAGCCCGAAATCGCCGGTCGCCGTCATGGGCTGGCCGCTGGCGATGGACGTTGCGCCGGTCAGGGACAAAAACCCCGCGCCGGCGCCTTGCGCGCAATCCTTGACCATGCAGGCAAGCGCGCCGAGCGGACCGCCGTAAAGGCTCCCATTCGCTCGCGCCGGCCTGACATCGTAGCGCGCCCCCGCGCCTCTGATTGCTGTGGTCATTTTCAGTCTCCCCTGTCTTCGCCTCGGAAAATGTCTCCGATTTCACAATCTTTTTCCGAAAAAGCGCGCCTGGCGTGGCCGAATTGGGGCCGAAGCGGGGCGCACGCTTTCGTGAATGCCGATGACCGAAGACTAGCGTGCGCACGGGCTCTCGCTCTGTGACGGACGACACAAAGGAATTGCGGTTATGATTCTGAATTTGCGCGGGCCTCGCGTAGAAGGCGAAACCGCTTTCAGCTTCTTCGCGTTAAACGAATAAACGCGGCGCCGATGAAGACAAGACCAAGCGCGATGACGGCGCTGAAAACCGGAAAGGCGACGATCAACCCTTCCGATTCGCAATCGAGAAGCAGCGCCTCGCCGCGCTGATGAGCGGCCTGCTGTTCGGCTTCGCATTTCGGGATCATTTCGCTGAGCGCATATTCCTTCACCCCCAGCACCGCCCCGGCGCCGAGCGCGAGCACGATGACCAGCGCCAGCAACAACGCCATGAACGCCGCGCCGCCGGAGCCGCGCAGGCCCTTCGCCGTCACCCCAAGCGCGACAAGCGCGGCGAGCGCGGCCGGAACGGCGATGAGGCTGACGGCGCCGATATCGCTTGAAAGAAACTCGCTCATGGCGCTCCTCCGCTGACAAGCGCCTCGTCTAGCCCCATTTCACCTTGGCGGCCTTGTATGATTTCGCCATGATCGAGCTTCCCGGCTCTCCTCGTCATGAAACGGACTCCCCAGTGGCTTTCGCCCAGTCGGCGGGCAGCTTGCGCGCCGTCCAGAAAAAAGCGATGGCCGCGAGAAGGCTCGACCCGCCAAGCGTCGTCAGGGCGAGTCTGAGCCCCGTCACGTCGCCATAGCTGGCGGCGAAAATATCGGAGAGGGCGCCGACCCACAAAGGGCCGAAACCGAGCGCAATGAGATTGAGGATGAAAAAGAAAAACGCCGTCGCGACAGCCCTGAACCGCACCGGCGCCAGCGTCTGCACCAGCGAAAAGCTCGGCCCCAGATAAAAGCCCAGCCCGATCAGAAACGGCGCCGACCAGAAAAACGCCCAGAAGGGCGCCGGCGCCCAGATCGTCGCCCAGCCCACGGGAATGGTCAGCAACATGCCGAGCCCCGGCAACCAGGCGTAAGCGCCTTTATCGTTTTTGCCGAAGCGGTCGGTGAGCCAGCCGCCCGCCCAGGTGCCGATCCCGTAAACGACGCCATTCAAAATGCCGAGCGGCACGGTGATTTCGAGATAGCCGAGCTCGTAAGTGCGGCGGTAAAAATCGACGATCCACATCGCCGTGCCGTAGCCCGTGAAAGACGCGAACGTCACCGCAATCGTAACGCCCCAATAGGTCGGGATCGACAGAAGATGTGCGAGCCCTTGCTTGAATCCGACTTTCACCGCCGCCGCCGCGCCGTCATGAACGCCGCGTATGGGCTCCTTCACCGCCAGCTTTAAAAGAATGGCGAGAAGCACGCCCGGCACGCCGACAATAAAAAACGTCCCGCGCCAGCCATATTGAGACAGCACCCAGCCGCCGGCGAGAAAAGCGAACATCTGCCCGAAGGGAATGCCGAGGGAATAAATGGCGAGCGCGCTTGCGCGTTTTTCCTTCGGAAAATAATCGGAAATAAGCGAATGCGCCGGCGGCGATCCGCCCGCCTCCCCGATGCCGACGCCAAGGCGCGCCAGCATCAATTGCGTTGCATTCATCGCCAGGCCGGAAAGCGCGGTAAAGGCCGACCACAAGCCGAGCGAAACCGCCACGATGTTGACCCGGTTCCAGCGGTCCGCCGCCCAGGCGATGGGAATGCCCAGCGTCGTATACAAAACGGCGAAAGCGAGGCCTTTCAACAGGCCCAAAACGGAGTCCGAAAGCCCGAGATCTTCTTTGATCGCCGGCGACAGGATCGCGATGATCTGCCGGTCGATGAAGTTGAAAGTGTAAACCAGCGTCAGCAAGCCCAGCACGAAATAGCTGTAGCGGCTTGCGGATTGTTCCGGCGCCGGCGCTGTCGGCGCGTTTTTCTCCGCCGTCACAGCCGAAAGCCCGTCACGCAGGCGACGCCCGAGGAGCCGACCGCCGTCACGGCGCGCGGATTGTCGATCGTCATCAGTGAACGGATCGCCGCGAGCGTTGAATCGGCGCGCGACAGACGCAGCGTGTAGCGGGCGAGATCCTGCAAATCTTCGCTGGAAAGCCGTTCATCGAGTTCGTCGACCATGCAGTCGGCGGTCCCCGCCGGAATGCCGATGGCGCGGAACCGGTCCTGCAGCGTATAGCGCGCCGCCGTGGCGCAACCCGCCATCATCGCTGCAGCGAGCGCTGCAAATATCCATTTTGGCATCCGGCGTCCCTTCCCTCGTCTTCTGCGATTGATCATTTATGTGGCCCGCAACAATGCGTAAGATCACACTGCAACGCAAGGAAGAAGGGCGCCCCATGAAAGCGATGATGAGCCACGAGCCCGGCGGGCCGGAAACATTGAAACTGACTGAAGCCGAAACGCCCGAGCCCGGGCCGGGCCAGCTGCGCATTGCGGTGAAGGCGGCGGGCGTCAATTTTCCCGACACCCTCATCATCAAGGACCTTTACCAGTTCAAACCGCCCCGCCCCTTCGCGCCGGGCGGCGAGGTCGCCGGGACCGTCGAAGCGGTCGGCGACGGCGTCGAAGGGTTCGAAGCCGGCGACCGCGTGCTTTCCGGAGGGATCAATGGCGGCTTTGCGACGCATTTCATCGCCGAAGCAGCGCGCACGCACAAGATTCCGGACGCCATGCCTTTCGATGAAGCCGCCTCCTTCATGCTCACCTATGGCACGTCGCACTATGCGCTGAAGGACCGCGCGAAGATAACAGAAGGCGACACGCTGTTTATCCTCGGCGCGGCGGGCGGCGTCGGCGCGGCGGCGATCGAGCTCGGCAAGGCCTTCGGCGCGAAAGTCGTCGCCGGGGTGTCTTCGGAAGACAAAGCCGCCTTCTGCAAGGAGATCGGCGCCGACGAAACGCTCGTCTATCCGCGCGCGCTCGACCGCGATGCGCAAAAAGCGCTGTCGGGCGAAATCAAGAAACTTTGCGGCGGCGAAGGCGCGGACATCGTCTATGACGCCGTCGGCGGCGATTACGCCGAACCCGCCCTGCGCGCCCTCGCCTGGGAAGGGCGCTTCCTCGTGGTCGGATTTCCCGCCGGCATTCCGAAAATCCCCTTGAACCTGACGCTGCTTAAATCCTGCGAGATCGTCGGCGTTTTCTGGGGCGCCTTCACCATGCGCAATCCCGCAAAGAATGCGGACTATGTCGCCGAGCTTTTCCGGTTTTATGAAGAGGGCAAGATCCGTCCCCATGTGACGGGCGTTTTTCCGCTCGAAGAAGCGGCGAAAGCGCTTGAAATGCTTCAAGACCGCAAGGTCATGGGCAAGATCGTGCTGACGGTGGAGTAAATCCCGCTTCATTGCCTCTCTGTCGAAAAACCGCTTAACTGCGCGCCAAGCACGCCCCCAGACACGACATTGGAGAGACCCGTGATCCGATCAGCTTTTGCATGCGCCGCCCTGGCGCTCGTCACGCCGGCAATGGCGGCGGGCGAACCCGACGATCAATCCGTAGACAGAAAATTCACCGCCGAACGCGTTTTCGATCTTGAATACGCGAACGATCCGCAAATCTCGCCGGACGGGCGCACCATCGTCTATGCGCGCACCCATATGGACAAGCTCACCGACAGAATGTCCGCCGACATCTGGTCCATCGATACGCGCTCGGGCGCGCACCGCCCGCTGATCGACGGCGAAGGCTCCATCGCTTCCCCGCGCTGGTCGCCATCGGGCGATCGCCTGCTTTATCTCGGCGCGAAAGACGGAAAACCCGAGCTGCGCGTGCTTTACATGGACTCGGGCGAAAGCTTTTCCCTCGCCCAGTTCGAAGAAGCGCCGAGCGCGCCCAAATGGTCTCCGGACGGCCAGTCCATCGCCTTTTCCATGTTCACGCCGGCGGAAGGCCCGAGCTTCGCCAAGCCGCCGAAACAGCCGGAGGGGGCCGAATGGTCAAAGCCGGTGCGCGTGTTCGACGATCTCACCTTCCGTTTCGACGGGGCGGGCTACCTACGCGAAGGCGCGACGCATGTTTACGTCATCTCCGCCGAGGGCGGCACGCCGCGCCAGATCACCCATGGCGAAACCGATTTCAACAGCCCCGCCTGGCTCGGCAACGACACGTTGCTGGTTGTCGGCAATGACGTTCCGAACGCCGATCTCGATCCTGTGGAGAGCGAAATCTACGCCGTCAGCCTCGACGATCTCTCCATGACCGCGCTCACGAGCCGCGACGGTCCGGACACGGCGCCCGCCGCTTCCGCCGACGGGCGGCGCATCGCCTTTCTCGGCTATGACGACGAGGTCAAATCCTATCAGCAGACCGACCTTTACGTCATGAACGCCGACGGATCGAACGTCGCCAATCTGACCGCGGATTACGACCGCAGCATCGGCTCTTTCAAATGGAGCGGCTCTTCGCTTCTCGCCCAGGCCGAAGTCGACGGCGATATCGAAATTCTGGAAGTCCCGGCCAACGGAAATGTTTCGACGCTGATCACAGGCGTCGGCGGAACCTCCATCGGCCGTCCCTACGCCGCCGGCTCTTTTTCCGCCGCCCGGAACGGCGCCGTCGCCTATACGGCGGGCAGCCCCGACCGCCCCGCGGAAGTCGGGCTTTATCAGCCGAGCCTGATCCCGGGCCTTAACGGCAATCGCCAGGGCCGCGTCATGACTTCGCTCAATGACGACCTTCTCCCTTATCTCGACATGGCGAAAATCGAAGAGATCAAGGTCAAATCCTCATATGACGAGCGGGAGATCGAAGCCTGGATCGCCCTGCCGCACGGGTTTAAAGCCGACGGAAGCTATCCGCTGCTGCTCGAAATCCATGGCGGACCCTTCGCCATGTACGGCCCTTATTTTGCGGCGGAAATCCAGCGCTACGCCGCCGAAGGTTATGTCGTCGTTTACGTCAACCCCCGCGGCTCGACCGGGTACGGCGAAGAGTTCGCGCAGCTCATCGACCTCGCCTATCCGGGCGAGGACTATGACGACCTGATGAGCGTCGTCGATGCGGTGATCGACAAAAACTATGTCGACCCGGACCGCCTGTTCGTCACCGGCGGGTCCGGCGGCGGCGTTCTGACAGCGTGGATCGTCGGCAAGACGAACCGCTTTGCGGCCGCCGTCACCGTCAAGCCGGTGATCAACTGGTTCACCATGGCGCTCGCCGGGGATATCGCCGCCTATGTGCGCCGCCACTGGATCCGCGCCGACCCGTGGGACGACCCGGAAGCCTACTGGAGACTGTCGCCCATTTCCCTCGTCGGCAATGTCGAGACCCCGACCATGGTGATGGTCGGCGAAGAGGACTGGCGCACGCCGACATGGGAGTCGGAACAGTTCTACACGGCGCTGAAAATGCGCAAGATCGACACGGCGCTGGTGCGCGTGCCCGGCTCGCCGCATTACATCGCCAGCCGCCCGAGCCGGCTCATCGCCAAGACCGACAATATCATGGGCTGGTTCGAGAAATACGATCCCGCCAATGACGAGGAAGAGGAAGCAGCGGACGCCAATGAGGAAGAAGAAGGCGGGGAGAACTAGCCGGGGCCGGGCGCCCTTCCCACGCCCCTCAAAACGCGTCTAGGGTCTTCCTCACTCACGGGAGGACTGGCATGGCCGCAGCGACCGTGGAAAGCATGCCGCCCGGCGGGGCGCATGAGACCGATGTCATCATCATCGGCGCAGGTCCCTGCGGCCTTTTCGCGGTTTTCGAACTGGGGCTGCTCGGCGCAAAGGCGCATCTCATCGACATTCTCGACAAGCCCGGCGGTCAGTGCGCGGAGCTTTACCCGGAAAAGCCGATCCTCGACATTCCGGCGATCAAATCGATCACCGGCGAAGACCTGACCCAAAAGCTGCTCGAACAGATCGCGCCTTTCGAGCCGAAATTTCATTTAAGCGAAATGGCGGTCTCTCTCGACAAGGGAGAAGATGGCCGCTGGCTGATCGAAACCGATCTCGGCACGCGGGTCACGGCGCCGGTCATCTGCATCGCCGCGGGCGGCGGCTCGTTCCAGCCGAAAAAGCCGCCCATTCCCGGCGTCGAGGACTTCGAAGGCGAAACGGTTTTCTACGCCGTCAGAAAACGCGAGACGTTCAAGGACAAGGACATCGTCATCGCCGGCGGCGGCGATTCCGCCCTCGACTGGACGTTGAACCTGGAGCCCGTCGCCAGATCGGTGACCCTCATTCACCGCCGCCCGGATTTCCGCGCCGCGCCCGACAGCGTCGAGCGGATGCGCGCCCTCGCCAATGAAGAGAAAATCGATTTCCATGTGGCGCAGATCAAGGGCCTCAAAGGCTCAGGAGGACAGATTTCCGCCGTCACGGTCGAGGCCGAGGGCAAAGGCCGATACGACATCCCCTGCGAGGCGATGCTCGCCTTTTACGGCCTCACCATGAAGCTCGGCCCCATCGCCGAATTCGGGGTGAACCTCGCCGAAAACCGGATTGAGGTCGATACGGAGAAATTCGAGACCTCGGTCCCCGGCATCTTCTGCATCGGCGACATGGCCTGGTATCCCGGCAAGCTGAAACTCATCCTGTCGGGCTTTCACGAAGCCGCGCTGATGTCACACGGGGCGTTTCACTACGCCTTCCCCGACAAGAAGTTGAAATTCCAGCACACAACTTCCGCGAAAGGTCTGCAGGCGCAAATCGCCCGCTAAATGCTTTCCATTCGAAGCAATAGAAAACAGCGCGGGGGCTATGCCGCGCTGCAAAATGACCTTCCTCCGTACTCGTGTTAAATCCCCCGCCGGGGAGGCAACAAAAAGCTGCGCGGCCCGCGTCCGAAGCACGGGTCAGAACGCGGATGCGCCGTCCCCGGGAGGAAACGCCCTGAAGAGGAAACGCCCTCAGGACGGCGCCAGGCGCCGGCCAGTCCCGCTATCAAGTCGGGGCAGCCGGCGCCGCCTTTTCCTCTTACTGAAACGCCTGCAGCCCGGTCATGGCGCGCCCGAGAATAAGGGCGTGGATGTCGTGCGTGCCTTCATAAGTGTTGACGGTTTCGAGATTCATGGCGTGCCTGAGGACGTGATATTCGTCCGAAATGCCATTGCCGCCGTGAACGTCGCGGGCAAGACGCGCAATGTCGAGCGCCTTGCCGCAATTGTTGCGCTTCATCATGGAGATGGCCTCGGGGACGTAAGCGCCCTCGTCTAAAAGACGCCCGAGCTGAAGCGCGCCCTGTAGCCCAAGCGCAATCTCGGTCTGCATGTCGGCGAGTTTTTTCTGCACGAGCTGCGTCGCCGCAATCGGCTTGCCGAAAACGACGCGCTCCATGGCGTAATCGCGCGCCGCCATCCAGCAATATTCCGCGGCGCCCATGGCGCCCCATGAAATGCCGTAGCGCGCCTTGTTGAGACAGGAGAACGGCCCGCGCAGTCCCTTAACGTTGGGCAAGAGCGCATCTTCGGGCACGACGGCGTCGTCGAGCGCGATCTCGCCGGTGATCGAGGCGCGCAAGGAAAGCTTGCCTTCGATCTTCGGCGTCTCGAAGCCCTTGGTTCCGCGTTCGACGATGAAGCCGCGGATTTCGCCGTCAAGCTTCGCCCAGACCACGGCGATGTCGGCGATGGGCGAATTGGTGATCCACATTTTCGCGCCATTGAGCTTGTAACCGTCCGACACTTTCTCGGCTTTGGTGCGCATGGCGCCCGGATCGGAGCCGCCGTCGGGTTCGGTGAGGCCGAAACAACCGATCATTTCCCCGGTCGCGAGTTTCGGCAGATATTTCTGCTTCTGCTCCTCCGTACCGAAACTTTCGATGGGATACATCACGAGCGAAGACTGCACCGACATCGCCGAGCGGTAGCCCGAATCAACGCGCTCCACTTCCCGCGCGATCAGGCCATAGGCCACATGGCCCGCGCCGCCGCCGCCATATTCCTCCGCCACGGTCGCGCCCAGGAGACCCTGCTGGCCGAGCTCGGCCATGATTTCTTTGTCGAAACGCTCCTCGCGGTTCGCCATGAGAATGCGCGGCATGAGCTTGTCCTGGGCGTAGCCGCGCGCCGCGTCGCGGATCATCCGCTCCTCGTCGCTCAACTGGCCTTCAAGAAACAGCGGATCCTGCCAGTCGAAGGTTTGTTTTTGCATTTTTGAATCGCCTGCGTCGGCCATGGAATTCTCCTTATTCAGCCCCGTATGTAGCTCCGGCGGCAGGCGCCCGCAATGCGCCAGCGATGTGATTTTCCTGCGATTTTCAGGCGTTTTCAGGCCGATCAGGCCGTATGTCAGAGGCGCTTGAGAGTTTCCTCATCCTCTACGCCGTCAAAGAATGCATCGAGCGCCTGAGCGAACAGAAGATCGTCGGGCGCGGCCTTGTGAAACAGCGTCATGGACGAATGAAATTTCAGATCGTCGGGCGAGCCAAAGATTTCGTGAATGCTGCGATTTGGGCGGCCATTCTGATCGCAGTGGATCAGCACCGCCTCTGTCGCCTCATGAAGACGGGGGCCGAGAATTGGATGGGCGAGATAGGCCCGCGCTTCGTCAAGCGAGGCAAGCGCGTATTTCTGCGCCATGGGGCTGCGTCCGAGCCCTGCAATATGCGGAAAGACGAACCACATCCAGTGGCTTTGTTTGCGGCCCGCCCGCAACTCTTCGAGCGCCCGGTCAATCACCGGGTCCTGCGCCTCGACAAAACGGTCCAGCCGATCGCTCATCTTACAACCACGCGAAAGCCTGTTTGAGATAAGCCTGGCCGTTCTCGCGGATCCATTCGCCATGAGCCATGATCACGCGCTCCGGGTTCCAGGCGATGACGTTTTCTTTCGCGGCGCGCGCCGTCTTCTTGTTGAAGGACAGCCGCCATTCCAGCGGCGCATAGCCGTAGCCCTCGACGATCTTCCAGAGACGCGCAATCGGGCGCGCCCACCAGGACCAATGCTCTTTTAAAAACGCTTCCGAAAAGTTTTCGGAAAGATCGGCGAAAATCGCCGTGCGGCTTTCTTTATGGAAGAAAGCGATTTCATCCATAAAACGCGAGCCGGTGAAACGCTGCATCTCAAACGCGCCGTCCCAGTCCGCAGGCGGATCGTTGTCGAGCGGCGCCTCGAAAGAAAGATCCTTGCGCTTTTTGATGGTCGACGCCGGCCCCCAGAGCTTCGCCTGCGGATAAGCGTCCTTCCATTCGCCAAGAAACAGATGGTGGATCTTGTTCGGGCTGACGAGATGGGCCGGCGCCCCGAGCGCTTCGACGGCTTCACGCAAGTCCGGCGTCAGCTCGATCGGCGACCATATCCATAAGGCGCCGCCGGGCAGGCGCACGATCACCGAACGCGTCGGATAGGGAAAGCCGTAGAAATCGACAATGCCGCCTTCGGCGAGCCAGATGTTCTCGCTTAAACGTTCAACCGGCCCACTATCGGTCATGCAAATTCACAGTGCATAACGCCGCCTGCCTCCATGACTGCGAGACAAGCTACTCTATCGGCAGATTATGCAGTCGAAGAAAAGAAAGCTTGTCCCAATAGCCGCGCTGAAAAGCGATTTTTCCATTCTTCACATGAAAAAAACCGCAACCGCGCAACCCGTTCGGGTCCTTCCATTCCAGCGCGACCCATTCGCCATCTTCAAAGATGTTTTCAATAAGGCACGTCATGTCCGCACTGGCGAATTCCGCCGCGAACATCTCGCGGATCGCCTCTTTGCCGACAACCGGATCCTGCGTCACCTGATGGTTCACAGCATCGTCCACATAAAATTCAGCGATGCGATCCGCCTCGCCTGAATTGAAGGCGTCGACCCAGCCTTTGATGACGTCCTTCGGCCCTTCCATCACACTAATTCGACAGCTACGGAGGTCGCTTCGCCGCCGCCGATGCAAAGAGATGCAACGCCTTTATTGCCGCCGGTCTCGCGCAGCGCGTTGATCAGCGTCACGATGATGCGCGCGCCCGAGGCGCCGATGGGGTGGCCGAGCGCGACCGCGCCGCCATGGATGTTCATTTTCTCGGCCGGGATCTTGTGCTCGCGCATCACCGCCATGGGCACGACCGAGAACGCTTCGTTAACTTCGTAAAGATCGACGTCGGAGGCCGACCAGCCGACTTTTTCCAAGAGCGTTTTGATCGAGGCGACCGGCGCCGTGGTGAACCATTCCGGCTCCTGGGAGTGAGTCGCATGGCCGAGAAGTTTCGCAACCACCTTGGCGCCGCGTTTTTGCGCTTCCGACTGGCGCATGACGACCAGCGCCGCGGCGCCGTCGGAGATCGCCGAGGAAGAGCCCGCCGTCACCGTGCCGTCTTTTTCAAAAGCCGGACGCAAGGAGGGAATTTTCGAGGCGTCGACGAGGCCGGGCTTTTCATCGTCTGAAACCGTCACCGTTCCCTTGCGGCCGACGACATCGACGGAAACGATTTCGTCCTTGAACTTGCCGGATTTGATCGCCTCTTGTGCGCGGGTCACCGAGCGCATGGAATACTCGTCCTGGTCCTCGCGGGAGAACTGCCATTCGCGGGCGCATTTTTCGGCGAAAATGCCCATGGACGCATGATCGTTATAAGGGTCTTCAAGGCCGTCATAAGACATGTGATCGAAGACCTGGCCATTGCCGAATTTGATGCCGGTGCGGCCCGAAGGAAGAAGATGCGGCGCGCCGGTCATGGATTCCATGCCGCCGGCGACGGCGGCGGAAATCGAGCCCGCGAGGATCGCGTCATGGGCCATCATCACGGTCTTCATGCCCGACCCGCAGACCTTGTTGACGGTGACGCAGCCGGCCGATTTCGGCACGCCCGCCCCGAGCGCCGCCTGGCGCGCCGGCGCCTGGCCGAGCCCCGCCGGGAGGACGCAGCCCATGAGCACTTCGTCGATCCCGTCCGCCTTCACCTGCCCTCGCTCCAGCGCCGCCTTGATCGCTGTTGAGCCGAGCTCAGTCGCTTTCACGCTCGCAAAGGCGCCGAGGAAATTGCCGATGGGCGTGCGCGCCATGCCGGCGATGACGATGGGATCGGATGCAGTCATGACGGATCTCCTTTTTGCAGCACGATACTGCGCCTTTATTCAGCCGCTTTTATTTGCGCGGTCTTGGGGCCGCGGGCGATCACTTCCAGCGCCATTTTGTCGGCGACCGCGCCTGTCGGCAGGTCTTCCGCTTCGGCGCGCTTGAAGATGTCGCTCAAGAGCACGCCGATATGATCGATGCGCTTTGTCATCTCCGATGTCGTCCACTCGCCGGTGATTTCAAGCCCGACGGAAATCACGCCTGCGCCATTGATCACATAGTCGGGGCAGTAAAGCACGCCCATGTCCTTCAGGCGCTGGTCCATATCGGGCGTTTTCAGCTGATTATTGGCGGCGCCGGCGACGATTTTGGCCTTGAGCTGCGCAATCGTCACTTCATTGATCGCGCCGCCGAGCGCGCAAGGCGCGAAAATATCCACATCGACGCCGGGCGCATCCTCAGGCGTCGCCGTTTCCGCGCCGAAGCGGGCGACCGCTTCCTTCACCGCCTCGGCGTTGACGTCCGCAACGACGAGCTTGCCGCCTTCTTCATGGATCAAGCGGGCGAGCTCCATGCCGACCGCGCCGACGCCGAGAATGGAGACGGTGAGGCCATCGAGACTGTCCGCGCCGAATTTGTGCCTGGCCGCCGCCTGCATGCCGCGCCAGACGCCGCGCGCGGTGAAGGGCGACGGATTGCCGCCGACGCCTTTGGTCTCCATCCCGGCGGCGTAATTCGTGACGGAGCGAATCAGGGCGAGATCGGCTTCGGTCACGCCGGAATCCTCCGCCGTGTAATAAAGCCCCTCAAGGCTGTCCACGGCGCGGGCGAAAGCCTTCAGCATCTCCGGCGTCTTGTCTTTCTTCGGATCGGCGAAGATCACCGCCTTGCCGCCGCCGAAAGGAATGCCGCCAAGGGCGTTCTTGTAGGTCATGCCGCGGGAGAGGTTTTTGACGTCTTCCAGGCCCGCCTCGAAACTCGGATAAGGGTAAATCCGGCAGCCGCCGCAGCCCGGCCCCAGCGTGGCGTCGTGAACGGCGATTATCGCATCGAGCCCCGAGGCTTCATCGGTAAAACGGACAACCTTGCGCCAGCCCTCGACCGGCAACACCTCAGACTTCATGGGGGCTTTCCTCCTTATGGGACCGCTGGGCGCCGTCCCGGACAGACTTTCTCCTAGCCAATTTCACGGAGCGCTTCCGGTCAAATATCGGGCTTTCCTCCTTGACGCTTAGCATATAATGCTAAATACAGGACGGATTAGCGAAAGCGGACCTATGAAGCTCGACCATATCGACCACAAGATCCTGAAGCACCTTCAGGAAAACGCCCGGATCACCAACGCCGAACTCGCCGAGCGGGTGGGCCTGTCGCCGACGCCCTGTCTCAGGCGCTTGAGACGGCTCGAGACCGAGGGGATCATTAAAGGCTATCGCACGGAGATCAACCGCGAAGCCCTCGGCGTTAATGTGACGGTGATCATTCTCGTCAAGCTTGAGCGCGAGGACGACAAGACGCTGCGCGAATTCGAGACGGCCATCAAGAACCGCGAAGAGGTGATGGAGTGCTATCTCGTTACCGGCAAGTTCGATTATTTCATCCGCGTCGTGGTGCCGTCGCTGGCGACCTATGAAACCTTCCTGTCGGAAACGATGCTCCGCATGCCGAATATCGCAACGGTGGAATCAAGCTTCACGCTGCGGGAGGTCTCGCGCAAGGTGGTGACGCCCCTGCCCCAGTCGATCATTCGCTAGGACGTTTTCGTCAGGCGACATTCGCGGCGCCGCCGGCGGGCGCGTTCACAACCCTGGCGATTTCCGCATGCAGCTTTTCCGCATGGACCGGCTTGGTGATATAGCCGTCAAAGCCAAGCGCAAGATAGTCATCGATCTCCTGCTTAATGGCGTGGGCGGAAACAACGAGCACGGGCGCGCGCGGCCCGCCGCGCTTTTCTTCGATGTCGCGTATCCGGCGCATCGCCTCCACGCCGTCGAGACCGGGCATGGAAATGTCCATCAACACGACGTCAAAGGCGCCTTTCTCGAACGCCTCGACCGTCTTGAGGCCGTCTTCGGCGAAAACGATGTCATGGCCGCGCTGGCTTAAAAACGCGTTCAGCACCGCCTGGTTCACCATGTTGTCTTCGCCGACAAGGATGCGCAAGCGGGACGCCAGGCCCGGCGCCTGCGGCGGCATGGGCGTCACGGCGGCCGCCAGCGCCGCGTCTGCGCTTTCAAATTCAACAACCGGCGCCGGAAGATCGACAGTGAAGCGCGAGCCTTCGCCGGGCGCCGATTCCACATGGATGGCGCCGCCCATGGCTTCAACGAGCTCCTTGGTGATGGCGAGGCCGAGGCCGGTGCCGCCATATTTGCGCGTCGTCGTCACGTCGGCCTGGACGAACGGCTCGAATATCCGGTCGCGCTGATCCGCTTCAAGGCCAATGCCGGTGTCGCTGACGATAATCCGCACCCGGTCGGGTTCCTCGCGAGAGCTCATGACGCGCACCTGCACGGCGCCTTTCTCTGTGAATTTGATCGCATTCGAGACAAGATTGTGCAGCACCTGCAAAATGCGATGCTCGTCGCCCATGCGGACGGTCGCGCAGGCGCATTCGCAGACAACGGAAAAATCCAGCCCCTTTTCTCTGGCCTTCAGCGCATGCAGATTCTCCACGCGCCGGCGAATATCGGTGAAACGGTAAGGCGTCGTTTCGAGCTCGATCTTGTTCGCCTCGATTTTCGAAAAATCGAGGAGGTCGTTCAGCACCATCATTAGAAGGTCGCCGGAATCGCGGATAATCTTCAGCTTGTCCTGCTGGTCCGGCGTCAGTTCGCTGTCTTCAAGCACCGCCGCCATGCCGAGAATGCCGTTCATGGGCGTGCGGATTTCATGGCTCATATTGGCGAGAAACGCGGATTTCGCCCGGTTCGCCTGTTCCGCGGCGATCTGTTTTTCAAGCGCGCGTTCGCGCTCAAAACGCATCCCTGCGCTCGCCGCTTCATAGGCGCGAAACGCCACGAGGAGATGCGAGACATAAAGCATCTGCGCAAGGAGAATGGCGAGACTGCCGATCCGCCCAGGCGTGTCGCCGGTAATCAGCGAATAAAGCGGCAAGGCGAAAAAATAAACGGCGTGCGGCATGACCGCGGCGGTATATGTGCGCTTTTCATGATGCATATGCATAGTGACATGCAAAAGCGCCCCGGCGAGCCACAACATCGCGAAAATCTTGCCCGGATCGTCCCACATGAACCACATCATGACGGGAAAGATGGAGTAAATCATTGTCGCCTGCACGGCGGAGACGCAAAGCGTGATCCATTCGGTTTTTGAGGGCGGCTTTGTGCGCGACAAGTCGGTGAAGCCGCGCCAGGTGTAAATATCGGCGATCTGGCTCACCACAATCGCCAGGAACCATGCGGCCGCGTAAACGGGATTGGCCACGCCCCACAAAATAACGGCGCCGATCGCCGCAATGATAAAGCGGGTTTTGAGCTCGCGCTTGCGGGTCTGCGCCGTGGTGATCAGTCCGGAAAGGACCGATGCGTGAGCCTGGGCGCCGGCTCCTTCATGTTGAGGCGCGACATTCGTCATCAACGTCTCCGGTTTGGACTTCGCGCAGCCGGCCGCCTGGCCGTCACCGCGCACGCGCACCAATTCCACCCGTTACATGTAGCCGGAAATTCTTAAGCGCCGCCTACCCGTCGCTGTTCCGCTTTGGGACAGGTTTGCAGAGCGTATGCGGCTTATCGCCTGAGCGAGGCCGCAAAATATAGATGACGAGCCTCACGGCGCCGGCGCCGAAAAAATGATCACCGCCGCCGTCTTCGCCGTAAACTTGCCGGAGCTCCCGTCACGCCGCCCCCTGCCCAAAGTCAGCGCTGGAAATCGTAAAAGGCGCCCATGGAGAGAAGATCGGTGAGCGCCTGCGTGGCGGCAAGGCTTTCCTCCATCAGCGCCGGGTCGGCGAGATCGTCGGGGGTGAGACGGTCGCGGTAATGAGCTTTCACCCAGTGTTCCAGCTGCGTGATCCGGTCTTCATCGAGAATGAAATTCGGGTTCGCCGCAGCGGCCTCTTCTTCGGAAAGAACGACGCGCAGGCGAAGGCAGGCGGGCCCGCCGCCATTCCTCATGGACTCGCGCACATCCTTGTAGATGGCGCGGTTGATGGGATTGTTCTTCGAGAGCGTCTCGTCGACGAAAGCTTTGACGCGGGGGTTCTCCCCCGCCTCGACCGGCAGGAGCAGCGCCATTTCCCCGCCGGGCAGGGTCAAGAGCTGTGAGTTAAAGAGATAGGAATTGATACAGTCCTCGAGCGAAACGTCCTTGGCCGTCGCTTCGATGATTTCGACAAAGGGCGCGGCCTCGCGGATTTCCCTGTAGGCGGTTTCTTTGTCAGCGAAACTTTCTTCGTGCAGGAACAGCACCGTTCCGTTAGCGACGCCGACGACGTCATTATGGAAAGCGCCGGCGTCGAGCGCGGCGCCGGATTGTTTCAGGAAAACGGTTTTCGCCGGATCGAGCCGGTGATTGCGCGCGACCGCTTCGGAGGCGCGCAGTTTCTGGCGCGCCGGGAATTTTTCGCCGTCCTCGCCGAAGACGAAAAGATGCACGCCCTTTTGCCCGTGGTTTTCACAAAGGCGGCCATGGTTCGCCGCGCCTTCGTCACCGAAATGCATGCCGCCGGGCAGCGGCGGGTGATGAACGAAATGAGTATCGTCATCGAAAATATGAGCGAGGACGCGCGCGGTCACGTCCGCCTCAATGGCGCGGTGAAAATTCGCGGCGAGATTGGCCGCCGTGAAATGCGCCTTCTTGTCGAGCGTGTCCGGCGACGGCGCGACGGTGCCCGCATTCGCCGTCCACATGGGCGAGGCGGCGTAGCAATTGGCGAGAATTTCCGGCGAGGTTCTGGCCGCGCTTTCGATGATCTTTTTGTCGGTTCCCGAAAAGCCAAGCGCGCGCAGGGTTTTCAGATGCGGCCTGTCATGCGGCGGCAGGAAGCCCTGTTTGAGGCCGAGCCCCATGGCCTCGCGCATTTTCGCAAGGCCCTGCAGCGCCGCCTCTTTCGGGTTCGACGCGGCGCCCGCATTCTTCGCCGAGGCGAGATTGCCAAAACTGAGCCCCGCATAATTATGCGTGGGTCCAATGAGGCCGTCGAAATTGTATTCGGCGTAGGTCATTTTATTCGTCTGTCATTCCGCATGCGCCTTTTCTTCCCCCTAACCCTCTCCCCGATGGGGAGAGGGAATGCGCCGTGCGATCCGGCAGAGGCGGCTCCTGAAGCTTGGCCCATATCGTTTCGAGAACTCCTTCGATCCCCTCAGCTATGTCTGAATTCCAAAACCTTAAAACCCGAAAACCACTCTCTTGAAGAAAAGAGGTGCGTTTCGCATCATGCGCAACCGCTTCTTCATCTGCATGTTGACCGCCGTCAAGTTCAATGACCAGATGTGCTTCAGCGCAGTAGAAATCAACGACATACGGCCCCTTTGGAACCTGTCTTTTGAACTTGAACCCGCCCAATTGTCTGTTGCGCAATTTCGACCATAATGTGCGCTCGGCTTCCGTCTGACTTCGCCGAAGATTTTTTGCAAAAGCATTGCTCATCTCGTCATCCTCACCTCTCCCCATCGGGGAGAGGTCGAAATTTGCCAAAGCAAATTTCGGGTGAGGGGGAAGATTTGTCTCTGCATTAAGCGAATTACTTAACCCCCACCTGATCCTCCGCCATGGGAAGAAGCGCCTCGCCCTCCATGCTCGCCACCGGATAGGCGCAATAGTCGGCGGCGTAATAGGCGGAGGGCCGGTGATTGCCGCTGTCGCCGATGCCGCCGAAGGGCGCGGAGCCCGACGCGCCCGTGGTCTGGCGGTTCCAGTTGACGATGCCGGCGCGCGAGAGCGCCAGGAACTTGTCCCATTTGGCCTTGTCGTCGGTGAGAACGCCGGCGGAGAGCCCGAAACGCGTTTTGTTGGCGCGCGCGATGGCGTCGTCGAACGTCTTCACGCGATAGACTTTCAGGAACGGCCCGAAATGTTCTTCGTCGGGAACCTGATCCGCGAACATGGAAACGTCGATAATGCCCGGCGAGACGAACGCCTTGCCCTCGTCGATGACCGAGAGGTTTTTGACAGGCACGCCGTCGCGATCCACCAGCTGGTCGAAGGCGCGCTCCAAGCTTTCGGCGATCTTCGGCGAGATCACCGGGCCCATGAAGGGCTGCGGCTCGTCGAAAGGCGCGCCGACGATAAGACGCTCCGTCAACTTGCCGAGCGCCAGCAGCGCCTTGTCGCCTTCCGGCCCTTCAGGAACGATCAGCCGGCGCGCGCAGGTGCAGCGCTGGCCGCTCGTCAGGAACGCCGACTGCACCACCGCGAAGGCGGCGGCGTCGAGATCATCCGTGTCCCACCAGATCAGGGGATTGTTGCCGCCAAGTTCAAGGGCGAGAATAACGTCGAGGCGGTCGGCGAACATCTTGTTGATGGCGAGCCCGGTTTTGGCGCCGCCGGTGAAGAGAACGCCGTCCACCTCTGCGCCGGTCAGCGCTTCGCCGGTCTCGCGCCCGCCCTGCACCAGATTGACGACGCCTTCGGGCACGCCCGCCTCGACCATGCGCTCGATAATGAAGGCGCCCGGCCCCGGCGTCATTTCCGACGGCTTGAAGACCACACAGTTGCCGGCGATGAGCGCCGGCACCATGTGGCCGTTCGGAAGATGCGCCGGGAAGTTATACGGCCCGAGCACCGCCATGACGCCATGGGGTTTGTGGCGCAGCACCGCGGTCGTCGGCCCCGCCGGATTCGCTTTCTCGCCGGTGCGTTCATGATAGGCGCGGATCGAGATATCGACCTTGCCGGCGACCGCCGCCGCTTCCGTCTTCGTTTCCCAGAACGGCTTGCCGGTCTCGCGGGAGATGAGGCGCGCCAGCAGCTCGGAATCGCGTTTGATGAGATCGCGATAGCGCTCCATGATCGCGATGCGTTCGGCCAAAGGCGTCAGCGCCCATTTCTCGAACGCGCCGCGCGCCGCGCCGACGGCCTCCTCGACATCATTTTTGGTCGCGCCCGCGCCGGTCCAGACGGTCTCGCCCGTCGACGGATCGAAACTCGAAAATTCCGCCCCGGCGCCGTCGCGCCATTTGCCGTTGATCAGGATCTGATTGCTCATCGTCTCACCACTCCACTGCGCGGATTTCATCGCCCGGTTTAACGCCGAGCGCGCTTGCCGCCTCCTGCGATATGGTCATGACGTCGCCTTGCGTCTTGCCATGGCCGCGCGTCGCCCGGAAACTTTGCAGCCGCCCCGCCCCCATTAAATGCAGCGGCGCGTCTCCCGGGTCGCCCACAGCGACTTTGTAAATCCCGCTTTCCCGGATCGTCTTGATGTCGTCGATCGCCGCATCGACCAGCGGGCCGCCGTCGAACACATCGATATAGTGATTGAAGGCGAACCCTTCTGCGAGCAGCATGTTGAGCGCCGGCCGGGCGCTGTCATGGGGCCGGCCGAGAATCTCGCGCGCCGCATCGGGCAGCATCGCCACATAGATCGGATAGCGCGGCAGGAGATCGTTGATGATCTGGTTGCCGAGAGAGGAGTTTGCGGAGTCGGCGTCTTCGAAATCCATTTCAAAGAATTTATGCCCCACCGCCTCCCAGAAGGGCTGCTCGCCATTGGGGCCGCGCCAGCCGCGAAGCTCCGCGCAGACCGGATCCGCAATGAGTGCGCGATGCTGGGCGATGAAGAGATAACGCGCCCTTGCGAGCATCTTGCCATAACCGCCGCCGCGCACGTCCGGCGACAGGAACAGCGATCCCACCTCCGACGCGCCGGTGAAATCATAAGAAAGAACGAGCTGGCGCTGCTCGAACCGCTTCGAAAGCTGTTTCGAGACATGCACCGCCTTGTTGATGCGGTAATTGACGAAACCGTATTCAAGACCCACGGACGAAAACACGGCGGACAGGCCGATGACCTTGCCGTCCTTTTCGAGCACCATGGTGTAGACCTCGCCATTCGGCGCCGTCGCGTTGGCTTCGAAACTCGCTGCAGCGAACTCCACACGCTTGCGCAGCGAGTCCGGATCGGACGGAAGGTTGGTCATGCCGCCGCCCGACTGTTTGGCGAGCGCAAGAATCTCATCGAAATCCTCGCGCCGCACCGGGCGCATAAAGGCGTGCGACATCAGGTTTTCTCCGCAACAAAGGCGCCGGGATTGGGAAGGTCCCCGGCCGCAATCTTTAAAAGCAAGAGCGCGGAAAGTTTCGCGCGCTCCACAAGGCTGTCGAGCTTGGCGATTTCCTGCGCCGAATGGATATTGGCGCCCCTGACGCCGAGCGTGTCGATGACCGGAATGCCAGCGGCGGCGATATTGTTGCCGTCGCAGCAGCCGCCCGTGGGAACCCAGTCGATATTGATCCCCAGTTCCTCGCCGGTCGCGCGCAGAGCGAGGAAGAACGCTTCCAATTGCGCCGTCATGGGCTTCGGCGGACGGGTAAACCCGCCCTCGAGTTTCGCCGAATAGCCCTCGCGGGCGTCGATCTCCGCAATCAGGGCGTTGGCCTGTTCCAGAAGCCAGTCGGAATCCGCGGGCTGTTCGAGGCGGACATTAAAGCGCGCCACCGCAAGGTCGGGCACCACATTGTTTGGCCCGCCGCCGTCGAGGCGCGCGACATTGACGGTGAGGCCTTCGCGCTGGCCCGACAGCTTGTCGATGCCGGCGATGAAATCCGCCGCCGCGACGAGGGCGTTCCGTCCCAGATGATGCTCGCGCCCGGCATGGGCGCTTTTCCCGCGAATGACCGCCGAGAAATTGCCGCTGCCTTTGCGCGCGCCGGCGAGCGTCCCGTCGGCGAGCGCCGGTTCGTAAACGCAGGCGAACTGCGCGCGCTTCGCCGCTTCGGTGAGCATATGCGCCGAACCGATGGAGCCGATCTCTTCGTCAGCGTTGATCAGCACTTCATAACCGACGCGCTCGGCGAGGGGGGAGTTCTCAATCGCCATCAGCGCATTCAGCATGACGAGGAGGCCGCCCTTCATGTCGGCGGCGCCCGGCGCATTCAGCGTGTCGTCATCGAGAAACCGTTCGGACTGGAACGGATGGTCTTCGCCGAAGACCGTGTCCATGTGCCCGGTCAGGAGCACCCGCACCGGCGCCTGGGGGCGCTTCACAAGCCGCAGCATATCGCCCACGGGCTGTTCAACCACCTCGCCGTCTTCGGTGACGATCTGATGCGGGCGCGAGGGAACGGTTTCGATCTCGGCGCCGAGACCGGCGAAACCTTCGCAAAGCGCGGCGTGCATGCGCTTCAATCCGGCGAGATTGGCGCTGCCGGAATTGATGGCGCACCAGGCTCGCAAGGTCTCGGTCATGGGCCCGCGCCTGTCGTCCAGAAAGGCGAGGTCGGCTTTATAATTATGGGCGGCTGTCATGGGCCAAGAGCAGTAGCGATCCTTGCGAATCCCCGCAAGTGAGGGCCTTGGGCAGATATGGGCGCGCATCGTTTCTTCCCGGCGCGAAGCGGCCTATAGTCCGCCAAAACGCGAGTCATTCTTGTAGGCGGATGCTGACATTCATCGAAAAAGTGCTGGCGGCGTGGACTGAGACGGCGCGCCGGGGCGGGCCGTTTTTGGCGGCGCTGATCCTGCTCCTGGCGGGCGTAGCGGGCTATTACGCGGCGACCCATCTCAAGGTTAACACCGACACGAGCGCCATGCTCGACCCGGACCTGCCGTTCCAGAAGCGCGCGACGGAGCTGCGCGACGCCTTCCCGGAGATCAAGGACGACATTCTCATCCTGGTGCGCGCGCCGACCCTCGACGAAGCCGACGCCTATTCGGCCGAGCTTCGGGGCGCCATCCTCGCCGATACGGAAAACTTCACCGCCGTCTTCGCGCCCGCCGCCGAACCGTTCTTCCGCAATAACGGGCTTCTTTATTTAAGCTCGGACGAGTTGGAATCGCGGCTGACGCAGATGTCGAAAGCCGCGGGGCTGATCGAAACCCTGATCCAGTCGCCGACGCTGGGGACGCTGTTCACCACCCTCGCCGACAATGACGAACTCGCCGAACGCTCCGATCTCGGCCAGGAGACCCTGCAGCAGATTTACGCCGAGCTTGCCGATGTCGCCGAAGCCAGCCTTGCAGGCGAGCGGCGGCCCTTTTCATGGATGGGCGCGCTCGATGAAGAAACCAGAGACGAGGAAACGCATACGCGCCTCGTCTATGCAACGCCGGTTCTCGATTATTCGAAGCTGAAGCCCGCCAAGGCGGCGATCAACGCGCTGCGGGCGCAGACCGCAAAGCTCGACGAGACCTATGGCGGCCGGGTCGAGACTTACGTCACCGGCGATCCGGCGCTGAGGATGGAGGAGCTCGAGGCGGTGACGACGGGGATCGGCCTTTCCTTCCTCCTGTCCTTCGTGCTCGTCACCTTCCTCCTGCTTGTCTGCTACCGCTCTCTCGCCATGGCGCTGCTGACGCTCGCCGGCCTTGTCGTCACGCTCACCCTCACCTCGGCCTTTGCGGCGCTGACCGTGGGCGAGCTCAATCTCGTTTCCGTCGCGTTCACCGTGCTGCTGGTGGGGCTCGGGCTCGACTTCGCCATTCACCTCCTTCTCCATATTCAGGAACACCGCGCCGCGGGCCGCGACAATATGAGCGCCCTGCGGCGGACCGTGCATGAGGTGGGCCCGGCGCTCACCCTCGCCGCGCCGACGACGGCGCTCGCCTTTCTCTCCTTCGTGCCGACGCGCTTCGACGGCATCGCCCAGCTCGGGATCATCGCCGGCGCCGGGGTCGTCATCGCTTTCCTCGTCACCGTCACCTTCGCGCCGGCGGCGCTGTTCCTGTTCAGGAAACAGCCGCGCGCGGCGGGCCATGGCGCGGTCAGGGCCGTCTTCAACTGGATCAGCAATCATTCCGGCCCCATCGCCGGCGCCACGGTCGTTTTCGGCGTCGCCGCTTTGTTCCTGATGCCGCAGGTGCGGTTCGACGCCGACCAGATGGCGCTTCGAAATCCGAAAGCGCAGTCGGTCGTCGGCTTCAATTATCTTTTCGACGACGCGGAAACCGCGCCCTACCGGTTAAGCCGCATCGTTTCCAGCGCAGAGGACGTGGCGGAAACCGAAGACCTCCTCAACGATCTCGAAACGGTCGAAAGCGTGCGCGCCCTCACCGACTACGTGCCCGAGGACCAGGACGAAAAGCTGGAGCTCATCGATTTCGGCGCAGGCACTTTGATCTTCGCTCTCGACGCCGAGCCGGGATCGGTGGAAGGCCCCTCAACGGCGGACGGCGTCGCCGCCCTCAAGGCGCGCCTCGACGAAGCCTATAGCGACGGCCCCGCCGCGCGGCTGGCGGCGCTGCTCGGCGAGCTTCAGAACAATGACGCCGCGCAGGCGAAAATGCAGGAAAACGTCTTCGCCTTCTGGCCGCAGCTGGTGGCGCAGCTGCGCGCCGGTTTCAACGCCGATTATGTGGCGCTCGAAGACGTGCCCGACGCCTTGAGCAGCCGCTATTTAAGCGCCGGCGGCAAATGGCGGGTCGACATTCTGCCGAGCGAGGATGTGCGCGACCACCGCGCGCTCGATCGTTTCGTCGACGATGTCGAAGCGGTCATTCCCGATCTCGCCGGCGGCGCCTATCAGGCGAAGAAAGCAGGCGAAACGATTTCCAACGCCATGCTGGAAGCGACCGGCATCGCCTTCGCAGCCATCGCGATTTTCCTGTGGCTTCTGGTGCGCAGCTTCAAGACCGTTCTCCTGATGCTGTTTCCGCTCGCCCTGGCGGCGGTGCTGACCTCGGCGGCGGGCGTCCTCCTCGACATTCCGTTCAACTACGCCAATGTCATCGTCCTGCCGCTCCTGATCGGCATCGGCGTCGACAGCGGCATTCACCTCGTCCTCAGGAACGAGCAGGTGAAGGCGGGCGAAGGCGTCTACGGCACGTCGACGCCGCGCGCCGTCTTCTTCTCGGCGCTCACCACCGTCGCCTCCTTCGGCAGCCTGATGCTGTCGCCGCACCGGGGCACGGCCTCCATGGGCGAGCTTCTTTCTGTGGCCATCGCTTTCACGCTGATCTGCACGCTCATCGTCCTGCCCGCCGCCTTCCACTACGAAGAGACGCGGGCGTCGAAAAAGACTTGATTTTCAAGCTATTGTGGAAAATTTCGGCGGCCTCTCCGAACGAGAACGTTAACCCGCCTAACGCAAATGTCATGCGCCGGGGCGGGCGCGGTCCCAATGCTGCTGGATTTCCGCCGCAATCGTCCCATATTGGTCGGACTTCATTTCAGCGCCTTCCGGCGCGCCGCAAATCTCGAGGGCTATCCGCATGTTCATGTCTCGCGTCCGCATTCTCGCCGCGCTCATCGCCGCAACCTCCGCCATGCCCGCCGCCGCGCAAGACCCCGAGCCGGCGGCCGAATCGGAGAGCGCCGCTGTCGACGGCGCCATTGCCTTCGCCAAGGAGCTGACGGCGAACGCCACCACGGCGCTGACCTCCGACAAGCCGGAGGCCGACCAGCTCGAAGATTTCCGCGCCGTGCTGTCCGACGGCATGGCCCTCGACGTCATCGGCCGGTTCATGATCGGCGATACCCGCAAGACCATGAGCGAGGAGCAGCTCGCTCGCTACAATGCGGTCTTCCCGCAATATCTCACCAAGCTTTACGCCGAACAGTTCCAGGACATTGTCGGCAAGCCGCTGCAGGTCATCGAGGCCAAACAGCTCGGCGCCAAGGATGTGATCGTCCGGACGAAATTCGACCGCAAGGACGGCGGCCCGATCATGGTCGACTGGCGCGTGCGCCAGCTGCGCTCGGGCGAGCGCAAGGCCATCGACATCATCGTTTCCGGCGTTTCCATCATGCTGGTGAAACGCGAGGAGTTCTCGTCCTTTATCGCGTCGAACGGCGTCGATCCCTTGCTGGATCGCTTGGAGGAAGACGCGGCGGCTTAATCGCATGACGGTCACGTCATCATCACACAACTCGCGCGAGTTCGAATTGGCGGAATTATTCTTCCAAGACGCTCGCGCGGTTATGCTTGGCGACAAACAAAGAATTGAGTTCGACAGCCCAACCTTTCTGAAAATAATAGAATACCCATCCTCACGCGCTCGTTTTAAGGCGCTGGTACGCGAACAATGTCAAAATGAAGAATTGCGCGACATTATAGTCACGTTTCTTGAGGACATCGCCGATGAAGCGTCGGACCAAGCAGAAAAGCATAGTACAACTGCGAAACTACTCGACCAATCGGTTACGGGAACTGGTCTCGTGGCGGCCGGAGCCGGTATAGCAGCGATTCTCGCATCCGGCGGGGTTGGAGCTGTCGTCGCCGTCGCTGGCGGGCTTTTCAGTATTGGCGTTGGCGCCGTCTCCGCAAGCGTGCAGCGGCAAAAATCAACGAAAAAGAAGGCAGACTCACGTAAACTCAGCCGCTTAATCAATGACTTGAAAAAGTCGCCCTGAATTGCGAAATTACGAACATGGAGTTCGGTATGTCAGAATTTGAGCTTTCCTTAACCGTACTAGGCATGACAGTGGCGGCGTGGTCCATCGGCGCAGCATTAACATTTAGTCTGCGTGCGGAGCGGGATGACCGTATTGCGTTCAGCCATCTTATTTCGTCGTTTGCCGATCAGATTCGTATGCTTAATCAGCGCGAAGGCGTCTATTTCACAGTAGCTTCCGAAAAGCGCACAGAGCCTACGCAGCAGAAGTAATTCCGCCATTCAGACTAACTCTTCCGCTCGAACACGAAATCCGCCGCGCCTTTGAGCGGCTCCGCTGCATCGCCGAAGCGGTCGAGATGCGACTTGCAGCGCTCGACGAGGTCCGCCGCCTTTGACTTCGCGCCGTCCATGCCGAGAAGCTTGATGAAGGTCGCCTTGTCCATCTCCGCGTCCTGGCCGGCGGGCTTGCCAAGGGTTTCGGCGTCGGCGGTGGCGTCGAGAATATCGTCGACGATCTGGAAGGCGAGCCCCAGATCTTCGGCGTAAGCCGCGAGCGCCGCGATTTCATCGGCCGACGCCTCGCCGATCAGCCCGCCGCCGACGGCGGAAAAACGAATGAGCGCGCCGGTCTTGAGGCGCTGCAGCTCCTCGATGCCTTCGATGTCGAATTCCTTCTGCTCGGCGTAGATGTCGATCATCTGACCGCCCACCATGCCGATCTTGCCGGCGGCGCGGGAGAGCTCCAGCGCGACCGCACAGCGCACGTCGCCGGAAGAGTGGGTTTCCTTTTCCGCGAGAATTTCGAAGGCCTGCGTCAAAAGCGCGTCGCCCGCAAGGATCGCTGTCGCGTCGTCGAATTTCTTGTGCACCGAAGGGCGGCCGCGGCGCAGGTCCGAATCGTCCATGGCGGGGAGGTCGTCATGGATCAGCGAATAGCAATGGATCATTTCCACCGCGCAGCCAACGCGCACCGAGCGCGACCGGGGACAGTCGAACATATCCGCCGCCGCAATCACCAGAAAGGGACGCAGCCGCTTGCCGCCGTCGAGCGCCCCCCAGCGCATGGCGTCGACGACCCGGCCCAATGGCCCGCCGCGCGTCGGCAGGAAGCCGTCGAGCGCGTCTTCGACAAGGGCGGCGGTTTCTTTGATGGTGCTCGCAAAGGCTGACATTCAGACTGGTCTTTCTTTTCCGTTCTTACCGTCTCTTCATCCTGAGGAGCGCCCAATCCCTTCGTCCTTCGAGACGCGTTCGCTCCGCGAACGCCCTCAGGATGAAGGGATTGGGCGCGTCTCGAAGGACGCCGGGATGAGCAGATGAATATGCAGCATTTTCAGAAAACGCCACCCTCACCGCGCATTCACGAATCCTGAGCCGTCGCATTCGCCGCACAGGCGCGCAAAGAAGCCGCGTTTGCCGCGCCCGCCGCAATCGGAACAGATCGCGCGCTTTTCTTTGCCGCCGAGGAAACTCGCCAGCATGTCCACCGGCCTTCCCTCCACCGGCGCCGGGGCGGCGTTGACGGCGAATTCGCGCGCCGCTTCCATCCGCGCCGCCGGAAAGGCCGCCGCCATGGAGGCGCCGTCGCCGGAAATCCGGGCGAGCGTCATCATCAGATCGCGCTTCCAGCTTTCGAGCATCATCATGAACTGCGCCTGATCGAAGGCGCCCGCGACCTCGAGCCCCGCCATCAGGAAAAGATCGCCGCTGTCTTCGATAGAGGCGACGGAGATGTGGAGATTGCGGTTGATCGCCTCGACCTGGAACTCGCTCACCTCAAAGCCGACAAAGCGGGCGAGAAAACCCATCTCCTCGACCTTGCCGGAGCCTTCCGCGGTCTGCATCAGGGCGACGATAAAATTGATTCCATTATGCTGGACGCCATAGACCGAAAGCGGCCCGTCCTCGCCCAGCTTGTGAAGACCGCCATATTGCGTCTCCAGCGCGGCGACGACCTTGTCGACCGGCCAGGACGCCTCGCGCGCCCCGCCTGTAAATTTGCGAAACATGATTGCCGGGCCCCCTCACCCAATCGTTACCCACATACACCCTCGCCGGGAACGCTACACGAGGGGACCTTTTGAGCCAAGAAGTCCGAATCGCGGCGTCTGGACGGGCCCCGGCTGGCTTCTGGGCGGACGTGCCCGCGGCGCAACGGGCGTCTGAAATCCGAGTAAGGCGCGCTGGGTTCTTTTGCACTGCAGCGCAACTCGCGATATAGAAGGGGAAATGAAAATACGGGCCCGGCCTTCAATCAGGCCGCCGCCCGGTTGAAGGCTGGCCGGGCCCATGAAATAAAGCGGCTGTCGTTTGAGCGTGTATGGCGGAGGGGCGAGATTTTATGGCGACGGATAATAAGAAAATCAAAGTCGTTCTGGCCCAGCCGCGGGGGTTCTGCGCCGGCGTCGAGCGCGCCATCGACATTGTCGAACGGGCGCTGGAGAAATACGGCGCCCCCGTCTATGTCCGCCACGAGATCGTCCACAACAAATATGTGGTGGAGACCCTGCGCGCCCGGGGCGCGATTTTCGTCGAGGAAATCGACGAAATCCCGACCGGCGCGGTCACCGTTTTTTCCGCCCATGGCGTCGCCCGAAAGGTCGAAACCGGGGCGCTGGAGCGCGATCTCGACGTCATCGACGCCACCTGTCCGCTCGTCACCAAAGTCCACAAGGAGGGCCGCCGCTACGCCGAGAAGGGCTACGACATCGTCCTCATCGGCCATATCGGCCATCCGGAAGTGGAAGGCACGCTGGGCCAGATCGCCGGCCCCGTTCATGTGATTTCCGAGCCGGAAGACGTCGCCGGCCTCGACGTGGCGGACCCCGAGCGCGTCGCTTTCGTCACCCAGACGACGCTGTCGGTGAACGACACCAAGGACGTCATCGCGGCCCTCAAGGAACGCTTCCCGAATATCGTCGGGCCCGACACCCGCGACATCTGCTACGCGACGCAGAACCGCCAGACGGCGGTGATCGCCATGGCGAAGCAGGTGGATCTCCTGCTCGTCGTCGGCGCGCACAACTCCTCGAACTCGAACCGCCTGCGCGAGATCGGCGAGAATTTCGGCATTCCGAGTTATCTCATCGAAGATGCGCGGATGTTCGATCCGGCCTGGCTCGACGGCGTTGAAACCATCGGCCTCACCGCCGGCGCCTCGGCGCCCGAAACCCTGGTGCAGGACACGATCTCGCGCCTCAAGCAACATTGCGACGTCACGGTCGACCTGCTCGACGGCGTCGAAGAAAACGTCCACTTCAAATTGCCGAAGGAACTCGCCGACACGCCGCGCCCGAAAGACGCGCTGGAAGCCTGGGCCGTCAGCAGCGCCTAACTCATCCGACCCTGAATTAGAAAAAACTCCGGAGACCCGCTCATGTCAGTATCGCTTCACCAGCAGATCCGCGTCGGCGCCTATGTGGCGAAGCAAACCCTTATGGGTCGCGAGAAATATCCGCTGGTCCTGTTTCTTGAGCCGCTTTTCCGCTGCAACCTCGCTTGCCCCGGCTGCGGCAAGATCGATTATCCGGCGCCGATCCTCAATAAGCGCCTGTCGGCGCAGGAATGCCTCGACGCTGTCGACGAATGCGGCGCGCCCGTGGTGGCGATCCCCGGCGGCGAACCGCTGATCCACAAGGAAATCGGCGAAATCGTCGAGGGCATCGTCAAGCGCAAGAAATTCGTGTCGCTTTGCACCAACGCGCTGCTGCTCGAGAAGAAACTGCACCTCTTCAAACCGTCGCCTTTCCTCTTCTTCTCCGTTCATCTCGACGGCCTCGAGGAAGAGCACGACCGCGCGGTCGACCAGAAAGGCACCTTCAAGATCGCCGTCAAGGCGATCAAGGCGGCGCAGGACGCGGGCTTCCAGGTCAATGTCAACGCAACGATCTTCGACAACATGACCGCGGAGCAGGTCGCGGACTATCTCGATTTCGCCACCGATCTCGGCTGCAACATCTCGATCTCGCCGGGCTACGCCTATGAGCGCGCCGAGGACAAGGAACACTTCCTGTCGCGCGAGAAAACCAAGAACCTCTTCCGCGACATCTTCAAGATCGGCAAGGAACGCGGGCGCGAATGGAACCTGTCGCACTCCTCGCTCTTCCTCAATTTCCTCGCCGGCAATGAAGAATATCACTGCACGCCCTGGGGCTCGCCGACGCGCAATGTCTTCGGCTGGCAAAAGCCCTGCTACCTTCTCGGCGAAGGCTATGTCTCCACCTTCAAGGAGCTGATGGAGACGACCGAGTGGGACAAATACGGCACCGGCAAATACGAGAAATGCTCGAACTGCATGGCCCATTGCGGCTATGAGCCGACGGCGGCCATGGACGCGGTGAAGCATCCCTTCAAGATGTTCCGCATCCCGAACATGTTCAAGATCAAGACCGAGGGCCCCATGGCGCCGGAGATCGATCTGTCGAACGCGCGGCCCGCCGAGGACATGCACGAAGAACTGGTCGAAGCCGAGATGTCAAAGATCGAGGCTGAGAAAAAGTCGGCCAAAGAGCGGGCCGAGGCTGCGGCGTAGCGGCAGAAGCAGTGGGGGGGCTTGGGAATGAACAACGTTACAGCCACTGAGTTACTTCAATACTCTGCCGCTGCGATTGCAGTTCTTGTTTTTCTATTTGGATTATTAAGATGGGTACTGAAACTCGGAGATTTGGGACGACTTCCAGCGTACCAACTTATCTTCGCACCATTGGCCTTGATACTAATAGTGGTTCTTGTTGGGGCAGGATGCGAGATGTTAATGGGCGACCGCTGTCCATCACCCATAATGCAAAAGCGGTTAGAAGAGGGCCAGAACAAGACAGGCCCTTAGCAAAAAGCGACAAATCAAAGATCGAGGCTGAGAAAAAGGCGGCTAAAGAGCGGGCCAAGGCTGCGGCGTAAAGTTTTCGCCGCGGCGGCCGAGTCCTGCCCGAGCTCTCTCAACGCCCATAATTGTTTGGGATCGCGCAGCGCCGCGCCGACCGTGGCGAGCGCGCGCACGGACCCGTCCGGCGCCACGGCGTTCAAGGCCGCCGGCGGCAGGGCCCGGTCCGCCGGGTCGGCGATGGCGCGGATGGCGAGAAACGGCGCGCCGGCGCGTGCGGCGGCCCGCGCCGCGCCATGGCTTTCCATGTCGACGGCGACGGCGCCGTGGTTCTGAAACAGCGCGGACTTTTTCAGCGTGCTGTCGACGATCTCGTCCGCGCCGAACAGCGCCGCCAATCTTGCTTCTACCTTCCCCCGCTCATCCCCGCGCAGGCGGGGATCCATTTTTGCAGACCTTCCTGGATTCCCGCTTTCGCGGGAAAGAGCGGGATTGAGACAACCGAGCAGATAACGGTCGCCCGCATAGACCGACCCGTCATCGGCGATGATCGTCTCGCCGATGACGAGATCGCCCGGCCTCAGCGCCGGATCGAGGCCGCCGGAAAAGCCGATGGAAAAGATCGCGCTCGCGCCCTCATTGCAGAAGTCCCGAGCGATGTCTTCCGCACGCGCCGCATTAGCGCCGGAAACCCCGATGCGGATCTTGGATTTGTCGACGCCCGCCGCAACAGCCTGCGCTTCGGATTTCAACCCGCAAATGACGCCGATGAAATTGGAGCTATTAGTATCAGAGGCGCACATAGTTTTCATGAGTTGGATCTTCAGAACAGTAGATCCTAACCTCTACAATTTGACCATTATGCTCGATATTCTGAAGAGCCATTTCACCTACGCCACATTCAGGACATTTTACGTCGCGCTTGCCTTGTCTAAGGTCTTCGAAGGCTTTTACCCATGCCTTAACTTTATCCTGAATATTGTTTCCGTCTTTCACGAAATACTCCGAATCGCCAACTCCGCCGCCCGGTCTCCCGACCTGATCGATCCTTCAATCGTCGCGGGCACGCCCGTATCCGTATGGTCGCCGGCGAGGAAGAGATTGCGCCACTGCGTTTCCGGTTTCAGGCGCTTGCGCGCGCCTTCCGGGCTCTGGTCCGGCGTGGCGCGCTTTTCGCGGATGACGCGCACGCGCTCATACTCCGTATCCTCTAACCCAAGCGCAATCTGCGTTTCGCGCCAGATTTTCGAAACCACATCGTCATTGGGCTGATCGTCGGCGCCAATGGCGTTGGAGGCCGAGGTCGTCAGGCTGATGACGTCGTCGCGCACAAAGGCCCACTGGCCGAGGCTCGACACCATGCCGATGAACGGCCCGTCGCCGACCGCCGCACGCGGAACCGGTTTGCCGAGCCGGTAGTGAATGTTCAAAATGCTGGCGTCGTCATTCGGCGGATCGATATCGGGCAGCAAGTCTTTGAGCCGCGTCGGCGGAATGGCGAAGATCGCCTTGTCGCCTTCCTCCAAAGTTACGGTCTCGTCGGCGAAGTTGAGCGTCGTCACTTCGCCGCCTTCCATCCAGACGCCGCGCACCCGCGCGCCGAGACGCACGGTCCCGCCATGGGCCTCGATGAACTTCACCGCCGGCTCGATGAAGGCGTGGCCAAGCCCGGTCTTCGCGGTCAGCGGCACGGAAGCCTGCCCGCCCAGAAGGAACGTCTCGCGGATCACCCGCCAGAGCAGTTTCGCCTGGCCCTTTTCCGGCGTCGTATTCAAGACGGCGAGGGTCAGGGGCTCCCAGAAGCAGGGATAGAGAACGCTATTTTTATCAACAACTTCCGCCACAGTCTTGCCGTCACCGGCGAAGGCGATTCCCGCCGCCTTCACATAATCCATGACGTTCGTGTCGGGCACGCGCCATTTCCTGTCGAAGACCCAGAAGGGGATCGGCCCTTCATTGATCCGCACCGTCCAACGCTTGCCCGATTTAACGTCCACGAACGGATAGAGCGCGAAGGGCGGGCCGGTGAGCGGATCTTCCGCGCCGATGCGCGCGAGGTAAGACAATGCCGACTTGTTGCCTGACATGATCAGATGGTTGCCGTTGTCGATCTCGCATTCGAGATGGCGGTCGTAAAAGGTGCGGCAGCGCCCGCCCGCCTGGCCCGCGCTTTCGTAAACCGTCACCGGCACATCGTGTTCGATGAGACGCACGGCTGCGGCGAGGCCCGACAGCCCCGCGCCGATAATATGAACGCGGGTCATTGGCCGGGCGCCTCGCGGGTCAATTTCGGCGCGATGAGCCAGCGGATCGCGATGATGGTTTTTTCCTGTTTTGACAGCATGACCCGCGGCTGGCCGTTGGCCCAGCCGCGCGCCGCCATCTTATCGAGATAGCGCTCATAAACGCCCATCATAAGAAGAGCGGGCCGGAGCACGCGCCAGTCGAGGGATTTCAACGCTGCGCGCGCGGCGGCGAATTTCTCCCGCGCCAGCTCGGCAAGCTCCGCGCGCACGGCGGGGAGCCCTTCCGCCGCGGCGATCGCGTCCGGCGTCAACGGGCAGCCATGTTTCTCAAGAAGCTCGCGCGGCAAATAGAGGCGGCCTTCTTTCGCGTCCTGTTCCACATCCCGCAGAATATTGGTTAGCTGCAGCGCGTCGCCGAGCGATATCGCGAAATCGTCGGACGCCTTGCCCTTGGGCGCGCCGAAGATCGGCATGGAAAGCTGACCCGCCGCGCCGGCCGCCCGCCGCGTATAGGCGGCAAGTTCGTCCATTGACGGCGCGACGATGGGGCCTTTTGCGTCCATCTCCATGCCCTCGATCATGAGGATAAATTCCTCCTTGGGCAGATCGAACTGGCGCATGGGCTCCAAGAGCGCGATGCCTGTCGGATATTCAGGGCGTCCTTCGAACAACCGGTCGATTTCCTCGCGCCAGCCCTTGAGCCCTGCAAGTTTTTCCTCGCGGGTCCCGCCTTCGTCGGCGATGTCGTCCACCTCGCGGCAGAAGGCATAGACGGCGTACATGCCGTCGCGCCGATCCCTGGAAAGAATGCGCATGCCCGGCCCGAAAGAGGTTTTCGAGCGCCGCACCGTTTCTTCGGCGTGACGGCGCGCATCCTCCGGGCTGATCATGGCCGCGTCCACGAAATCACTCCGCGCCTTTGCCCGCTGAGAAAAAGCCCGCCGCCGCGCCACGCAGGCTTGCTGATGCGAAATCAAGCTTGGTGAGCGCCACGCGCCGCGCCAGCGGATCGCCTTTGCGCAGAATCTGAATAAGGCGTTCGGCGAGCCGCACGATCACCGCCGATTCCATGGCGAGGTGTTTCGAGTTGAGGGCGGAAGGCAGTTTGCGCGCGTCTTTCATCAGCTCTTCGCAGCCGTCGAGCATCCGGTCCATGACCTTGCGGAACCCGGGTGAGACAGCATCGCGTTCAACCACGGTAAAATCTTCGCCCTCTTCCTTCAGCCAGTCGCCGATCATGTAAATGCGGTCGAGCTCGCGCTTGTCGTCGCCGCAATCCTGCAAATGGTTAGTGATCTGCAACACGGTGCACAGCGCGTCGGAATAGCGGTAGCCGGCTTTGTCTTCGCCATGAAGGTCAAGGAGATAACGGCCCACCGGATTGGCGGAAAGCTCGCAATAACCGAGGAGTTCGTCCCATGTGGCGTAACGGCTTTTCTCGGCGTCGAGAATGAAAGCGGCGACGAGATCCGAACCATGCTTGGTGGTGACGCCCGTTTCCTGCAGGCTTTCGCGTAAGGCGTGGGCCTTGTGATAGGCCTCGCCATAGCCGGGCGCGCCGTTCAGGGCCGCATCGAAAGCGGTAAGGCGTTTGATCTTCTCTTCGGAGGAAAGCGCGGCGTTGTCGGCGACATCGTCGATGGCCCGGGCGAAGGCGTAAAAAACCGCCACATGGGGGCGCAGATGTTTCGGCAGGAGGAAAGACCCGACGGGAAAATTCTCGTCCTTCGCGCCTTTTCCTGAAGGGGTCTCCGCCCCGGCTGAGGCGGGCGCATCGACAGCAATATCCCGTGCGGTTGACATGGGGCGCACCTTACGGATTTCGACCGCTTTTCCAAGGCGGGTTTTGCCGCTCCCTGAAAGCCGCTATTGGAGCTCCATGTTGACCTTCATCGCCTTTGCCACGCTCGCCGCCTGGGGCTGGCTGACGCTCCTGCGCGGCGATTTCTGGCGCGCTTCGGAACGCCTCGGCGATCCCCCGGCGCCTGAGGCCTGGCCCGATATCGTTGCGGTGATCCCCGCCCGGGACGAGGCGGAAACCATCGGTGCGGTCATCCGCGCCCATATGGCCGCCGATTATCCGGGCAAGCTGACGGTGATCCTCGCCGATGACGGCTCGAGCGACGGAACGGCGGACATCGCGCTCGCCGCCGCGGCCGGCGATGAGCGGGCTTTGGACGTGGTCACGGTCCCGCCCCTGCCCGATGGCTGGACCGGCAAGCTCTGGGCCGTCGAAAACGGTCTGGAGCGCGCAAAAGAAATCGCGCCGGACGCAAAATACGTCCTGTTGACTGATGCGGACATCGTGCTTTCCCGCGATACGCTCGCCCGGCTCGTCTCGAAAGCTGAAAAAGAAAATCTCGCGCTGGCCTCGCTGATGGCGCGGCTCGATTCGCGGGGGCCCTGGGCCTCATTCCTCATTCCCGCTTTCGTCTATTTCTTCCAGAAACTTTATCCCTTCCCGCGCGCCAACGACCCCGACGACAACATGGCGGCGGCGGCGGGCGGCTGCATGCTGGCGCGGCGCGCAGCGATCGAGGCGATCGGCGGCATGGGCGCGATCAGGACCGCGCTCATCGATGACTGCACTTTCGCGAAAGCCGTGAAGGACCTGACGCCCGCGACCCGAATCTGGATCGGGCTCGCGCGCGACGAAGCCGTCTCTCTGCGCGACAATCGCGAGCTGTCCTCGATCTGGAACATGGTGGCGCGCACGGCCTATGCGCAGTTGGACTATTCGCCCTTGATGCTGGCGGGGACGGCGCTCGGCATGGCGCTGATCTATCTGGCGCCGCCGCTGATCATCCTCACCCTGTTTTCACACTGGAATCTGGCGGCGCTCGCCTACGCCGCGGGGGCCTGCGCCCTCATGGGCTACACTTACTGGCCAACCTTGCGGCTTTACGGCCGCGCGCCCTGGGAGGCGGCGCTGTTGCCCGTCGCCGCCGGGTTTTATTCGGCCATGACGGTTTCCTCCGCCCTGCGCCACGAACAGGGGCAAGGCGGACAATGGAAAGGCCGGACCTATTCCCGGCCCGGCGCCTGAGAGCTTCTTATTTGTGCTTTTCGGCGAAGGCCTTGGTCACGAGGAACACCGCGCAGGGCGCCTCGCGCACCAGCTCCATGGAGGCGCTGCCCTGGAATAGCGAGCCCCAGAAATTGCGCTGGTGCGAGCCCGTCACGATGACGTCGGCGCCGATCTTGGCGGCATATTGGGCGACTTCGTCCGGCGCTTCGCCGTCGAGCATGACCGACTTGGCCGAGGGGGCGCGCTTCTCGGTCATCGCCTCGAGCTGCTTGACCGCGTCCGCACGGCCTTCCTTGTGCTGCTCCATGAGCGCTTCGGTGACCACGGACGAACTGGCGCCGAGCTCGGCGGAAAAGCCGGGCGTCGCCGTGGTCAGCGGCGGCCAGACGCTGACGATCTGCAGCCCCGCCCCGTCCTTATGGGCGAGACTGGCGGCGGCGCTGACCACGCCTTCGGCGAGATCGTCGTCGAGATCGATGGCGGCGATAATGGATTTGAACTGCATAGCTGCGCTCCCTGGCCTCTAGCCTATATAAGCATCCTATTTTGCAGCTTAAACCGCCGCCGGCGCAATGACTTGATCGCGATCAAGAACTTAATCGCCAAGCAGGCGTTTCGGGTGCCGCCCGTCCACATAACCCATGAAAGGCGGATGAATGGAATAACCGAGGAGCTCCTGCGCCCGGACCGGCAGGGTCCGCGCGATGGCCGGGGGGACGGCGAGAGACATGTTTTCAAGGGGACGCGTCCAGCCCGGGCAATATTGCGGCGTGATGAGGAGGCGGTCCTGATCCGAGACATTGGCGCCGCCGCGGTGCCAGAGCGTCCCTTTGGCGACCATAAGAGAACCTGCGGGCATCACCGCCTTCACCGCATCGGGCCGGAAACCAGGATCCCCCTCGCGCTTGCCGGTCTTCGAGAAATCGTCTTCAGCGATGGCGCCTTCGATATGGTCCTCCGCCCACAGATGACTGCCGGGCAGGATTTCCGTGGCGCCGTTGGTCTCCATCGTGTCGGTGATCGCCCAGAAAGTCGAGACGCCAAGCGATGGCCGCGGGCGCGGCCACCCGCAATGACTGTCATCGAAATGCCAGGGCTGGGCGGTCTCGCCGGGATGGAGATTGATGGCGAGGCAGGCGGACAGAAGACAGTCCGGCCCCAGATCGGCCTCTGCGAAAGCCATGGCCAGGGGATGCGTCACCAGGTCCGCAAAGACCGGCGACTTCGCCAGCATGGCGTAAACACGGTTCGACTCCCGGCCTTCGAATTCGTTGCGCCCCCTGACGTTCTGATCGAGATAAGGCGCCAGCGCGGCCTTGATTGCGGCGAGTTGTTCGCCGCTCAGGACATTTTTGAATATGAGATAGCCCTCGCGGTCGAACTCCTCGCGCCAGTCATCGAAATCGCGCCCGCCGAGCCAGCGTGCGTATTCAACGGGTTGTTTTTCTTCAACAGCGCTCATCGCAACCTCTCCTGCACGCGATGATGGGACTTTTTGACGACAGGTTAAACCGCTTTCAGCAGTCCCTTTTCACGCGCCCAGACGAGCATGGCGGCGAGCGCCGGTTCGGCGGGCGCGGCGCGCCAGCCGAGTTCTCTCGCCGCTTTTTCAGAAGAAAACGACACCTGACGCCCCGCAAGGCGCACGCCGGTGAGCGGCGCTTTCGGCGGCTTGCCGGTAATTGCTGACACAATCCCCGTATCGACGGCGCCTGCGGCGAGCGCCACCCAGTAAGGCATTCTGGTTTTCGGCGCCGGACGCCCGGTCTGCTTTTCAATCATCGCAAGAAGCCGCGTCATGGGAATGTTCTCGCCGCCCAAAAGATAGCGCTCGCCCTTGCGGCCCTTATCGCGCGCAGCGATCAGCCCTTCGGCGAGGCTGTCGACGGGCACGAAATTCAGGACGCAGTCGATAAAGGCCGGCGTCTCGCCATTGGCGAAATCGAGGATCATCTGCGTCGGCGGCGTAATGACGTCATCGCCCGGCCCCAAAGGCTCCGTCGGCAGCGCGATGACCGCGTCGAGGCCCTCGCGCGCCGCCTGTTCGACAGCATGTTCGGCCAGCAATTTCGACCGCGGATAAAGTCCAAGCATGTCTTCCGGCGTCCAGCGGAGCGTTTCGTCCGCATTTGACGCGCCGATAGGAGTCTTTGCGCTGACCAGCGTCGTCAGGCTCGAACAATGGACGAGGCGCGCGCCAGCATCTTTAGCAGAATGCGCGACGAGGATCGTTCCCTGATGATTGACGAGATCGAACACCGTGTCGTCGCGCGCCGAGAGCTGGGCATTGCCGGCGAGATGAAAGACGGAGGAGGCGCCGGCCATGGCGCGCGTTACGGCGTCCCTGTCGGTGATGGACCCCTGCATGTCGTCTTCATGAACGGGCGCTGCAAGATCGAAACTGCGGACGCGCTCGCCTTGGGCGCGCAAGCGTTCAACCAGCGCCTTGCCCACAAAGCCGGCGCCGCCGGTGACCAGCGTCACGCCGCTCATGAAGCCGCCTGACAGACAAGCAGCCCTTCATCGGTGACCGATCCGGCGGCGAGGCCGTTTTCGGTTTCGATGGCGACGGTGGCGGCGCTGAACAGCGCGCCTTTGGGATCGTCGAACAGGATCTCGACCGCCCCCGTCTCCGGGTCCGCTTTGACGATGCGCGACGGCGCCGCGCCGAACCCGAATTTACGGGTCAGCATCAGCTTGAAAAGCGAGGGATGGGCCGCCGCGACGATGTCGCCGTCATCAGCGATCGTGAGATTGTCGGGTCCGCCGGGAATGGCGATGCGCCCGGTTTCCGCAAAGTCGTCGCCGAGGGTCAGGAGCGCGTCTTCGCGCGTCGCCGCCATCACGAGATCGCCATTTTGACGATGCGCGAGGCCGTTGGCGAAAAGCGCCTTGTCGAAAAGCGTCTCACCGCGGCGCGCAACGCCGCTGCGTTTCAGACCGAAGACGTTTTCAAACCCGGCGCCCAGCCCGCAGGAGCCATGATCGAAACTGGTCACGACCCCGTCTGCGTCCGCCGCCACATCATTGGCGGCGCAATGGGCTGCTTCCGCCACACCCACGTAAACTTCGCCATTGGCGCCGATGCGCCTCAGATGCGGCGTCATTGTCCATTTGCGCCCGTCGCGCCTGTAAGCGCGGTTGATGAAGACAAGCTCATGGTTCGCCGCATCGAAGGAAAGCCCGTGCGGATGCAAGCCCCCGGCGAAGTCCGCCGGACTAGCGAGCGACTCGGCTTTCAGCGCCTGTGTCTCAGGGTTGAAAAGATCGGCGAGCGCCACGGCGTAAAGCCCGCCCTGGGGCAGCGTCTCGCGTTTCTTGCGCGCGGCTTTTTCGACCGCGCGCCGGTCATAGGCGGAAATGAAAAGCCGTCCGTTTTCGGCGTCGAGGGCGAAATCCTCGGCGCCGCGCACCGCCGCGCCCGTCGCGGCGTCGATCAGCGAAACGCGGCGGCAGTCATCGCCCCCGTATTTCGCCGCGCCGATTTCCGCGCGCCCGCAGGCGGCGAGAAGCAACGCCAAAGCCGCGATTTTAAGCAGCGTCTTCCCCATGCGCCCCTTCGCCCTTCCCTTCATCGCCGGCGGGCTTTTCTTGTTTCCGGCCCGGCCGGCGATAATCCCATTTGTCGATGAAGGGCTTCAGACGCGCCTCTACTTTGGCCGCCGCTTCGTCGGAATAATCGAACTTATTTTTCTCGAAGGTCGCGACGGAGGCAAGATAGGCCTCGAATTTGCCCCTGGCCGCCTCAAAACCGGGCAGCCCCAGCCGGTCGTAGACTGTCTCCACCGACGCCATCGGATCGGCGTCTAGTTCGTCATAGCGCAGCTCCACAAGCTTGTCCGGCCCCATGCCTTCCGCATCGCGCAGATAATCGGTCATCATCCGCTCGTAAACGGAGAGGATGGTCTCGTCGATATCCACATGATCGTAGCCCTGCAGCGCGAATTCCTTCAAAAGTTTTTTATAGAAATTCCGCATAGAGACGAAAACGTCGTAAGGATTGCGGTGAATGTGGATGAATTTCGCGTCGGGAAACATGTCCTTCAGCATGGCGAAGCGGCCCGTATAAACCGGGTTCTTGATAAGGAGCGGCTTTTCGTCCTGATAGAGGTAAAGCTTCCTCAGGAAATATGAGAACTGCTTGCGCCAGCCGCGAATGTCGGCCGTCGTGCAGCCGTCGAAGAAAAGGCCGCGCGTTACGTTTTCGGCGAACGCCTTCGGAAAATAGATGCCGTGATAGAACGAGACTTCCGACATGTTCGCGATGGCGATCTCGTCTTCCTGCGGGCTCGTCGGCGTCACCGGAATATTGTCGATATAACGGTGCTTGGGGAGCGCGCGTTCGAGCAGCGGGTTGAAGACTTTTGCGAGCCCGAAAAGATCCCAGGGCAGGCCCGTCGCCACCGGCGGCACATAGCCCCACTCGCCGCTCTCGCACATGATGTTGTAGAGATGGGTCGTGCCTGAGCGCCAGTGACCGAGAATGAAGACCGGCGCCGGCATGTCTTCGAGTTTCGGCAGCTTGCCGTCCATAATCAGCCGCTCGGCGGTGGAAAACGGCCAGCGCGCGAGCGCCGAGAGCCCGATCGCCGCCCCTTGAAGCGGGTGGCTGGGCAGGCCCGACCGGCCCATCACCGTCGCCAGAGTGCCGGGATTGGCTCCGCTCAGAGGATGCGCCATGGAATGTTTCGCCTTTCAGCCTGTTAACGCTTCAGAGCCGGGGTCGAACTGCCAGCAACCCTGTGAGGAAAGAGGAAGATCAGACGTTCCTTTCCACGCCACGATGCGAGGCCGGCTCTGCTCTTGAAGGAGAAGAGCCTTGGCGGCATCGGGTCTTCGGCTAGCGAACGTCTGTCCATCCGGTTCCTCACGGCGTTGCGAACTTTTGAGCCGGGCTCTGGACGGGCATAGCGCACCCCGCCCGCCCCCGCCAAGCTGAGGAGACCGGGAGGACCGCCGGAAAATCGCCGCAAAGCCGTTGAATACCCTCATTTCGGCGGAAACGCCGGCCTCCCGGGCCTATTTGCAGCACATGGTTAACCATGGCGTGACAGGCTGCGCAGAAACACTCCATGGAGGGAGCGGCCGGGCCCCGCACCGGGGCTGCGGGTCAGGCGTGAATTGAGCAAGGACATGTTGCGTTTCCAGCGGCGATCATACTGGCAAGCGGCGGTTTTCTGCGGCCTTGCCGCGAGCCTCATTCCCGCCGCCAGCGCGCCCGCCTTCGCCGCCCAGGGGGAGGAGGACGAGGCGGCGCCCGACCTCTCCTATTCCACGAGGATCGAAGGCGCGCCCGAAGGGCTTAAGCCGAAGCTCCAGTTGATCTCCGATCTGGTCAAAGGCAAGCGCGACTATCCAACCGCTGCGGCGCTGCGCCGCGCCGCGCGGCGGGATATAGAAGCTTTCGACGAGGCGCTGAGCGCCGCCGGCTATTACGCCGGCAAGGCCGATTTCGAGCTGGTCTATCCAGACGGCGGCGGCGACCCGACGGTCGTGTTCAAGATCGCGCCCGGCGAGGCTTTCAAGGTCGTCGAATATGAAGTCCTCTACAAGGACGAAGCCGAAGGCCGGCCGCAAACCTTGAAAGAGGCGAAAATCAAGACAAGAGGCAAGGCCGACGGCGCGAGTTTGCGCGCGCATCAGGAAGCCTTCGTCACCTATCTTCTGAACAACGGATTTCCCGAAGCGCAAATTGTTGCGCGCCGCGCCATCGCCGACTTCGAAAGCGGCGAAGCTCACGCCGTCTTCGTTTTCCAGAGCGGTCCCAAAGCGCAATTCGGCAAGCCGCGCGTCAATGTCGACGGCAAGTCCGACCCGTCCTTCATTGCGCGCATGAAAACCTGGGAAGAAGGCGAGGAGTTCGACCGGGAGAAACTGACCGCCTATTACGACCGTCTCAGCAAGACCGGCCTTTATTCCAAAATCGACGTTCATGCGGGCCCGCTCGACGAAAACGGCGCCGCGCCGATCGTCGTCAATCTCGAAGAGCGCAAGCAGCGCACCATCGGCGCCGGCCTTTCCTATTCCACCTCGGAAGGCCCTGGCGGGCGCCTGTTCTTCGAACATCGCAACATGTTCGGCCATGGCGAAAACGGCCGCCTTGAATTTCGCGGCTCGGAAATCGAGCAGTCGGCCAATGTGAAGCTCTCCCGCCCCCTGCCCCGTCTGGGCGGCGAGGCTTTCGGAAACGCCGCCTTCACCAATGAGACGACCGACGCCTATAATGCGCGCTCACTCGAGCTGTCCGCCGGGCTTTCGAAGAAATGGCTCAAAGACAAGCTCGAAACCCGCGGAACGCTTGCGCTTGAAACCTCGAATGTGCGCAACAATGGCGAGGAAGAGCGGAATTATCTGGTCTCAACGCCCTTGTCGGTGATCTGGAATTCCGAAGACGACTTACTCGATCCGAGCAAAGGCTTCCGCGCCGCTTTCACCGTCGCGCCCTACACCGGGTCCAAGAGCTTTACGCAGATGGATTTCTCGACCCGCGGGCGCGTCCATATCGGCAAGAACGATCTTGTGACCCTGGCGGCGCGCGCCGCGCTCGGCTCCACTTACGCGATCGACTTCGCCGACCTGCCGCTCAACAAGCGCTACTATGCCGGCGGCGGCGGGTCGGTGCGCGGCTACAGCTACCAGGAGGCCGGCCCGCTCGACGCCGACAACGATCCCATCGGCGGGCGCTCCAAAGTCGAAGGCGCCTTCGAGGCGCGGGTCAAGGTGATCAAGAAAGTGCAGCTCGCCGGCTTCGTGGACGCCGGCTCGGTTTCGACCAAAGCGGTTCCCGATTTCACCGATGAATATTTCATCGGCTATGGCGGCGGCGTGCGCTATCTGACGCCGATCGGGCCGATCCGCGTCGATGTCGCCTTTCCCCTCGACAAGCGCGAGACCGACAGCGACTTCCAGATTTACATCGCGCTGGGGCAGCCCTTCTGATGCGCCATGCGATCGTCATATCCCTCGTTGCGCTCGGTTCCGTCATCGCCGTCGTCATCGGCGCGTGGATCGGACTCTTCCACACGCCGCCGGGACGCGAGTTCCTGGAGGAAATCGTGGAAAGCCAGCTCGGCGGCGCGCTTGACAGCCGCGCGGATGTCGGCGCGCTCAAGGGCGGCCTGCCCGGTCATATCATTCTCGACGGCGTCGCTCTTTGGGACCCGACATCGCCTGACGATGCCGATCCCTGGCTTTCCGCAGAAAAGCTCGAGCTGAGATGGCGGCCTTTCGCCCTCCTCCGTAAACGGATTATCATCGACGAGGCTGTGCTGACCGGCGCCGATCTGAAAGGCGCGCCGCCGGAAGGCGAAACGCAAAACGACGAGGCGCGGCAATTCAAGATTTTCGGCGAGGCGCCGCATATCGACATTCGCCGTCTCGTCGTCGACGGTTTCACGGCGCGCGTGAACGGCGTCGAGCGGCGCATTGACGGCGGCGGCGCAGTGCGTCTCGACGGCCCCGAGATTGCGCTGGCGCTCAATCTCTCAAGCCGGGACGGCGCCGACGAGGCCGACATCCTGTTCGATAAATCGCCCTCGCAAGGCCATTTCAAACTGGATGCAACGATCAAGGGCGCGCCCGGCGGCGCCTTGACCACGCTCATCGGGCTTGAAGGCCCACTCTCCCTCCATGCGGCCGGCGACGGCCCGGTCAATGAAGCCCCCATGACCATCGCGGGAGCCATCGGCGGTTATGGCGATATCGAAGCGCAGATCGTCGCGAATTTCGACGGCTTCGACGGCGCGGACATCAAGCTGAGCCTCGCGCCCGGCCCCCGGCTCAATTCGGTCACCGAGCTGTCGGGGCCGGTGGCGCTCGATGCGCGCTATGACGTGAAAAACCGCGGCGGCGCCCTCGCCATTCGCAAGCTGACCTCGGCGCTGGGCGAGATCGAAGGCGGGCTCCGGTGGCGCGCGCCGCGCGGCTTCGTCGACAGGCTGAATGTGGAGGTGAAGGCCCAGCTCGCCGAAGACTACCGCCCGGAGATTCAGGAGATCGCCGGCGATGAGCTCGCCCTCAAAGCCGTGCTCGACTGGCGGCGCGACGACTACGCCTTGAAAGGAACGCTCGCCGGGCCGCTGGCGACGCTCACCCTTGAAAACGGCGCAACGGATCTGCGCCATCTGATTTCCGGCGATGCGAGGCTTGAGGCCGGCCCCCGCGACAACGCGCCTGTCTGGCTTGAAGACGGCTTTGTTTTCGAAGCCGGCCTCGACGCCGATTTCGAAACCCGCGCAGAGTTCACGAATGCGCGCTTTGAAACCGGCGGCGGCGCGCGCTTTACGGGCGCCGGCGCTTACGGCTTCGAAGACGACTCGCTCGCCCTGAAAGGCGACATCATCCTGCCGGCGGAGGTCGCCGAAAAACTGGCGCCGGGAACGGATTTTTCCGGCGCCGTGACCGGCGACATCGATCTTTCCGGCCCGCTCGATCTCTTCACGCTCAACACTGCGTTCGAAACGCCCGCCATCAAGATGAACGACAGCACGCTGCCGCCGATGAATGCGCAGGCGGCGCTGTCCGGCCTGCCGCGCTATCCCAATGGCGAGGTGAAAGCGCGCGCTGCGAACGATGCGCCGCGCCGCCTCGAGGTCCGGTTCCGGTCCTCCGAGGACGGAACGGTTCGGCTCCCGCAACTGCTTTACGCCGGGCGCGGCTTTGAGCTCAAAGGGACCGGGCGCGTGGAGCCCGACCGCCAGACAGTAAATCTCGACCTCGCCTATGAAGGCGACAAAGACGCCGAGCCCTGGCCCGGCGTGAACGCCGCCGGCGATCTTGCGATCAAGGGCGTTCTTTCCCGCGAAGGCGCGCTCAGCAAGATGCAGGCGAGCGCCGGCAGGCTGCGCGTCAACGAGATAGCGGTCAGCGGCGCCGAAGCGACGGCCGAAGGCCCGCCCGGCGCCATGGAGCTCACCGTTTCGAGCGACAGCGTGACGACGCCCCAGGCCGGCGCGATCACCGGGTTTTCGGCGCGCGGCCAGTTCAATGCGCGCGGCGCGCCGACCCTGACCCTCACCGCCTTCGAGGCGGTTATCCGCGACAACCGGGCGGAGCTGACAGCCCCGGCCCGGTTTGATTTCGAAGACGGCGTCGATATCCGCAATCTGCGCATGAATTGGGGCAAGGACGGCGTCATTTCCCTGGACGGCGGTTTCAGCGAAACGCGCTGGCGCGCCGACGCGGCGTTCACTAACGCCAATATTCCGGGCGCCGACAGTCAGGTGACGGCGACCGTCGCCCTCGACACGGAGGCCGAAACGCCCGGCCGCGGCGAATTTTATCTGCGTTCGCTGCTGGTCGCCGACGAGGAGGCCTCGATCGACGGCCGTCTCGTCTGGGACGGCGAAACCCTGCGCCTCACCGACCGCGGCGATGAAAAATCGCTCGAAATGGACGTGCGCCTGCCGGCGAAGCTGGTCAAAACGCCGGCGCTGTCGGTCGACACATCCGAAGAGCTCGACGGCCGGGTGCGTTATGAAGGCGACATTCAGGCGCTCGCCGCCTATATGCCGCCGGTCCTGCAAAGCGTCGAAGGCGATCTCGCCGCCGATTTCAGACTTTCCGGCACGCTCGAGGCGCCGGACCTTTCGGGCCGCGCCGATCTCGCCGACGGCGCCTATACGGAAATCGAATCCGGCTTTTCGCTCGACGGCCTGCATGCCGAGGCACAGGCCTCCTATGGCGGCGGGGCGAGCGCCCTGACCTTCAAAGGCGGCGCAAGTGGCGCCGGGCAGTCGCGCAAGGATACGATTACCTTCAACGGCGATCTGACGCTCGGCGAAGAGTCGAAGATCACGCTCGCGGTCAAGCTCGACGGCGCCGAACTCTCCGCCCATCCGGTGAACAAGGTGCGCGCCGACGGCGATCTTTCCTTGTCGGGGCCGCTCGGCGCCTTAAAGGCCGAAGGCGAGATCACCGTCGCCGAACTCGATGCGGAAATCGCCTCCCCGGAATCCACCGGCCTCGTCGATATCGAGGTCATCGCCTATAATGACGAACCCCAGGCGGCGCAGGAAACGGAAGCGGCGGCGTCCGAGCCCAATCTCGACTACGACATCCATGTGTCGGCGGACGACCGCATTTTCATTCGCGGACGCGGGCTCGAAAGCGAATGGTCGGCGGACGTCAACGCCGTCACCGGCCGCGAGGCGCCGCTGGTGCTCGGCTCGCTTTCCTTGCGCCGCGGCTGGGTCGATTTCTCGGGCCGGCGCTTCGACCTCACCCGCGGATCCGTCGACTTCGACCGGCTGGCGCCGAACAATCCGCGCATCGACATCCGCGCCGAACTGAGCACCGCCGACATCACCGCCGTCATCACCGTCTCGGGCCGGGCCGACGATCCCGATATCGAGCTGACGTCGACGCCTTCCATGCCGTCGGAAGACATCATGGCCTTCGTCCTGTTCGGCAAACCCGCCCAGGAGCTGTCGGAAACGGAATCGGCGCAGGCCGCGCTCGCCCTCGCCTCGCTCAGCGGCATCGGCCCGTTCGGCGGGGGCGGCGGCGGCATCACCGGGAAACTGCGCCGCGCGGTCGGACTCGATCTTTTGAATATCGATGTCGATCCGCAAAGCGGCGGCGGCTCGCTAACCGTCGGCAAATATGTGGCGGAGGGATTTTTCGTCTCCGCCAGTCAGGACGCGGAAGGCCGCAACGGCTCGGTCTCGGTCAAATACGAGATCACCGACAATATCGTCGTTGAAACCGAACTTGAACAGAACGGCGACCAGACCGTCTCGGCGAACTGGAAAAAGGATTTTTAGGGACGCCCCAAACCCGAAAGCGCCGCCCCCGTGAAAACAGGGACGGCGCTTTGGGATAGTTGTGTGGGGGACCGGCAGAATCGGCCCCGGGCCTTCAAAACGCAAATTACCAATCGGACACGAAAGCGCTCCAGGATTAACCTTTGGAAAGCCTCCGCCACAGATCTCCCAGCGTTTGGAGAACCGCCCTCCAAGCGCCGATCAGCGCTTGGAAAACCGGCCCGGAAACGTGATTAACGTTTCGAGAACTGGAACGAGCGGCGGGCTTTCTTGCGACCGTATTTCTTGCGTTCGACGGTCCGGCTGTCGCGGGTCAGGAACCCGCCCTTTTTCAGCACAGAGCGCAGGGACGGCTCGTAAAAGGTGAGCGCGCGGGCGATGCCGTGGCGCACGGCGCCGGCCTGGCCCGACGGGCCCGAGCCCGTGACAGTGCAAAAGACATCATACTGGTCGTTGCGTTCGGCGGCGACGAGCGGCTGTTTGATGATCATCTGCAGCACCGCGCGGCCGAAATATTCCGTCTGGTCCTTGCCGTTGACGGTGATCTTGCCGGCGCCCGGCTTGATCCACACGCGCGCCACGGCGGTCTTGCGCTTGCCGGTGGCGTAGGAGCGGCCTTGCGCGTCGATTTTCGGCTCGGGCAGCGCAGTTTCTTCCGGCGCGGCTTCAACGACGCCGGCTTCGGTCGCGACGTCTTTCAGGTCTTCAAGGGAAGTCGTGCTCATGGCTTAGGCTTCTTTCTTGTTCTTAACGTTCATCGCGGCGACGTCGAGCTTGACGGGGCTTTGCGCCTCGTGCGGATGCTCCGCGCCGGCGTAGATTTTAAGGTTGGTCATCTGCTTGCGGGCGAGCGGCGATTCCTTGGGCATCATGCGCTCGACAGCTTTCATGAGAACGCGCTCGGGATGCGCCCCGCCCAGGATCTTCTCCATGGTGCGCTCCTTGATGCCGCCCGGATAACCGGTGTGCCAGTAGAACTTCTTGTTCCACAGCTTGTCGCCGGTGAAGACGATCTTGTCGGCGTTGACGACGACGATATTGTCGCCGCAATCCACATGCGGCGTATAGGCGGGCTTGTGCTTGCCGCGAAGGCGCGTGGCGATGACCGTCGCGAGGCGGCCGACGACAAGGCCCTCCGCATCGATCAGGATCCAGTTCTTCTGCGCATCCGCTTCCGCCGGTTTCATGGCGTAGGTTTTCATTGGTCCAATCCTGGGGTCTTTTCCCGTAAAGGGAGCGGTTCGGTTGAATTCATGGGGCGGAACGCCGCGTTTCGGGCGCATCCCGCCGCTGGAAGCGCGGCAGGTACCCGTCCGGCGCGTTTGCGTCAACACCCTTCCAATAAATATATGGAAATCAGGGCATTATTTATGAGGTATTTTGATACCTCATTGTCAAGCTGAGCAAACCGTCATCGGCTCAGCCTTGACGGCGCCAGGCGCGCAGCGGACAAGGACGCCAAGCCCGTAACCGAAAATAGGCCCCTATCATGCGTCTTGCCGCCCCTCTCCTCGCCGGACTTCTGCTTTTCGCCGCCGCTTGCGAGCGCGAAGCGTCCCCGCCGGGCGAAGCGCCGCAGGAAGCTCCCTCCGTCACCGCGCCGGTGAGCGACGAACTGCCGGGCCTGCCCGCGCCGGCGACCGGGATCGCCTTCTGGGATCACCCGACGCTTTCCTTTAACGGGCTGATGATCGTGGCGACGGAGGACGGCGTTCTCTCCTATTCCATGGAGGACGGAACGGAAGTCTCGCGCATCGACGGGTTTAACGCGGACGGCGTCGCCACGGGCTATCTCGGCCTCGGCGATGCGGCGGCAGGCTTCATCGCGTTTCTCGACGGCGACGAAAACACATTCCGGTTTTACGGCGTCGACAATCAGAGCCGCGCCTTCCTGCCGCTCGAGGCCGGCCCCGCCATTCGCGGCGCGGTGCGCGGTTTCTGTCTCGGCCGCGGACTGGGCGTCGCGGCGCCGTCGCTCTTCGTCATTCAGAAAGACAAGATCCAAGTCTTCAATCTCGCCGCCAGCGAAAGCGGCGTCGCCGTCGACAGCCAAACCGAAATCGCCGCGCCGGACAACCTCGTCAGCTGCGCCGTCGATCTCGACGGCGCGCTTCTCGCCGCGGCGGACACTGGCGACATCTACCGGCTTGCCGGCGATAACAGCTTCGCCGCGCCCTTCGCGAAAGGCCCGGCGGACCGGACCGGCGATCTCAGCGTTGTTCCCGCCGCCGGCGAAGAAGACGCCTCCGGCATTACAGGCCACCTCTTCCTCGCCGGCCTTGCGCAAGGCGAAGTCCATGTCTTCGACCGCGAAACCGGCGCCGCGCTGGGCTCGGTGCGGCTTATCGAGACAAGCTCGCTCCCGGCGGTCGGCGAAGCTGAGGTCTTCGGCGCGACCGGCGCCAATCTCGGCGCGCTTTACCGCAACGGCGTCATCGCCTTCGGCGTCGCCGAAACGGAAGACGGTCCGGCGATCCGCATCGCGCCGGCGAGCACGGTGAAGAACGCGCTTTCGCTGCCGCTCGGCGAGCCGGTCTCTCCGCGGGGCGAGGCGCCCACGACCGAAGACGGCGGACTTATCATCCCCGCCAACTTCGATCAGCAATAAGCGACAGCTCCCCCGTCAACTGTCATCGAATTCCGTGTTAGCCTCCCCCGGCTGCGGGCGCTCAGCCCGCTATAAGCAATCACGGGGAGTGAACTCATGACAGCACCGAACGAAGCAAAGCTGGAAGAGCTGGCCGGAAAGGTCATCGGCGATATCGCCGGCGCGACCGGCGTTCTCATGGCTTATCTCGGCGATCAGGCCGGCGTCTACGACGCCATGGACGGCGAAGGGCCGATGACGTCCGAAACACTCGCCAAAAAGACCGGCCTTAACGAGCGTTATCTGCGCGAATGGCTGAGCGTCAACGCCGCGGCCGGTTATGTCGATTATGACGCCAAGAACGAAACTTTCGCGCTGTCGCCGGAGCAGGCGACGATTTTCGGGCGCGAAGGCCAGCCCATGTGCATGCAAGGGTTCTTCCAGGCGATCGTTTCCCAGTTCGAATCTCACGAGAAAATTGTCGACACGTTCAAGTCCGGCAAGGGCCGTCCGTGGAGCGACCAGCCGCCCTGCTGCTTTTGCGCAACGGACCGGTTCTTCCGGCCCGGCTATGCGGCGCATCTCATGGATGCGTGGATCCCGTCTTTAACGGGCGTCAAGGACAAGCTCGAAGCCGGCGGCTCGGTCGCCGATATCGGCTGCGGCTATGGCAGCTCGACGATCCTCATGGCCAAGACTTTTCCGAATTCGACTTTCACCGGTTTCGATTTCCACGAACCGTCGGTCGAGAAAGCGCGCGAAGAGGCGGCGAAGGAAGGCGTCGCCAATGTGAAATTCGAAGTCGCCTCGGCAAAGGATTTTCCGGGGTCGGATTACGATCTCGCCTGCATCTTCGACGCGTTGCACGATATGGGCGATCCCGTCGGCGCGGCGGCGCATATCCGCGAAACCCTGTCGCCGGACGGCGTTTTCATGCTGGTCGAGCCCATGGCGGGCGACAAGCTGGAGGAAAACCTGCATCCGCTGGGCCGCATCTTCTACGGCTTTTCGACGACCGCGTGCGTGCCCGCCTCGCTGGCCCAGGAAGTGGGTCTCGGGCTCGGCGCGCAGGCGGGCGAAAAGCGCCTGACGCAAGTCCTCAATGAAGCGGGCTTCACGAAAGTGCGCCGGGCGAGCGAGACGCCCACCAATATGGTGCTCGAAGCGCGGGCCTAAGAGCCTGACCGAAAATGCAGCAAGCTTCCGAGAGGAGGCGTAATCGGACGTTCGCTTGCCAGGATACGATGCGCATCAGGCTCTTCGTTCTAAACAATGAGAGCCCGAGGAGCATCGGGTTCGCGCTGGCGGACGTCTGACCGTCAGGCATGAACGCATTTTATTGAATTTTCGGGCGGGCTCTCAGCCCGTTTGGCGCCATGGGCGGCGTAAAGCGCCGTTGCGAAAACGATCAGTGCGCCGGCCTGGTGCAAAAGGCCGAGCGCGATCGGCGTCGCGGCGATAACGGTCCATATTCCTAAAAGGATCTGCACGCCCAACGCTGCGAGAATGAGATGCGCGCGGTGTTTATAGGCGCCCTTGCGCGCAGCGAGATAAAACCAGACGGCGCCGGCGGCGAGAAGATAAGCGCCGATGCGGTGATTGAACTGCACCGCCGCCATGGTCTCGAAAAGATCGTGGAAGGTGGCGGGGGTGTTGAAATACCCGTCCGGGAAAAACTTGCCGTCCATCAGGGGCCATGTGTTGAAAGTGCGCCCTGCGCGCAAGCCCGCCACAAAGGCGCCGAGCACCATCTGAAGAAAAACGCCGGCCGCGAGCGCCATGGCGCCAAGCTGCAGATTTTTGGAAACCCCGATTTTCTTTTGCGGCCACAAATCGAGCGCCAGCCAGAACATCGCCGCGAAGAGCAGGACGGCGAGCGACAGATGCGCCGCAAGCCGGTACTGGCTGACATCGATGCGGTCGGCGAAACCGGACGTCACCATCCACCAGCCGAGCGCGCCCTGCATCCCGCCCAAGACAAAAAGTCCCCCCAGCTTGACGGAAAGATCGCGCGTCAGCTGTTTCGTCGCGGCGAAAAAGATCAGCGGCAGGAGGAACGCGAAGCCGATAATGCGCCCGAGCAGCCGGTGGCCCCATTCCCACCAGTAAATCCGTTTGAACTCGGCGAGACTCATCCCGAAATTGACCTGGGCGTATTCGGGAATGGTCTTGTATTTCTCGAATTCCGAAAGCCAGTCCGCTTCGCTCATGGGCGGGATCGCGCCGGTGACAGGCCGCCATTCGACGATGGAAAGACCGGAATCGGTGAGCCGCGTCGCGCCGCCGACGATCACCATGGCGGCGACGAGCCCGCACATGAAGAACAGCCAGAGCGCGATGCGCCGATTGCTGCGGGAGGCGCCGGGCGCGGCGCTGTTTGGCGCGGGCTGGGAAGACGTGCTAGAGGCCATGGCCGTCCTTTAGGGCATTCCCGCCCATTTCGCACGCGGCGCTGCGTCGCGGCCTCAACAAACGGTCCCGAATGAGCCCGCGCATCAAGAAGCTGATCGGCTTTCTCGCCTTCCTGCCGGCGCTAATGCTGTATTTTTTCGCAGCCGCCGCGCTCGGCGAATATGTCCCGAATAACCAGCTTCTGAAAGCCCTTTACTTTCTCGTTGCGGGCGTCGCCTGGGCGTTTCCGGCCCGTTACGCGATGCAATGGATGGAAGCCGAGCCCCGCAAAAAGAAGGGCCTCGATAGTTAAAGCCCCGCAAAGGTTAATCTGGCAAGCCGGTTGCAAGTCCCTCTCGCGAGACCCGCCTTTTGGGTATGGGCGGCGAAACGGGGACCCAAGATGAGCGCCTTCGATGCAAAGCAGCGGACCTACCGCCACCGCAACGAGATCTGCGTCACCTTGCGCATGTCGACCAGCGAGGAGCCGGTGGCGGCCACCGTCTTTGCGAGCCTAGGCGAGCGCGCCTCCGACCTGTTGAACGATTCCCGCGCCTTTATCCCGGTGCGCCTTGCCTCCGGCGAGACGATGATCATCGCCAAAAGCCAGATCGCCTCGATCACAGAGAAAGAAACCGAAGCCCAAGACAAAAAGAAATCCAATCTGCACGGCGAAGACTTTTCCGGCGAGCCGAAGCTTGAAGAAAAACCCATGAAGCCGTTCGACGCCTACGCCGCTCTGCGCGTCGCGCCGTCGGCGTCCGATGAGGAAATCCGCAGCGCCTACAAGGCGCGCATGAAAGCGGTGCATCCGGACCGCCTGTCTTCGCTCGGCCTCGACGAAGAGATCGCGAAAGCGGCCGTGCACGCCTCGCAAAAAGTCAATTACGCCTATCAGAAAATCATGCGCGAACGCGGCGCGACGCAGACCGACCGCGTGGCTTAAAGCTCAGCTCTTCCGGCAGTTATACTGGTTCCATTCGGGCTGGCTGGCGCAATCGGGCAGGTCCGGCCCCTGATTGCGCGAGGCGACGAACGCCGCAAGCGCGATCAATAGCACGCCGATGACAATCAAAAGCCGGTAGGAAGGATGTTGATGACCGCCCATGAGATGGTCTTCTTCCTCCTCTTCTTCGTCTTCCTCGTCGTCGGTCTCGATGATGACTTTCGCGAAAGACGGCGCCGGTTCGGGCGGGCGCGCGAAGGACGGCGCATCGTTCTGCGCCTCAGGACCGGCGTTCGAATTCGGAATGGCGAAATCGGGCGTCGCCGTATCGGGAGCCTTGAATTCCTCTTCTCCGCCGGCGCCGGGTAAGCTGGACGGGCCGAAGGATTTGGTCTGATTGTCCGGCGGAACCGCGTCCGGAAGCCTCGGTCGGCTCATCTACTACGCCCCCATTACTCCTTTGGAGAGCCTATAGCACTCATCCGGCGCTGAAAAGTTTGCAGGCTCATATTCGCGTTAAACGCAATATCCGCGAGCCCGCACAACCCTCTGTATTCCGGCGGGTTTCCCCGGAAAATTGAGACGGCGCCTCAACCGAAGATATATGTGATCACGTCAGGGCGCATCAATACGGTCAGCACGACGCCGGCGATCGCGCCGGCGAGATGCGCCTCATGAGCGGTCTTGCCGCCGAAGCGGCCCATCATGTTGGCGGAAATGAGAATGTAAAAGACGCCGTACAGGATCGCCGGGATGCCGATGGGAATCAAAAAGAAATAGATCGGCGCCAGCGGATAAAACAGACAAAAAGACAGAACGACGCCCGAAACCCCGTCCGACGCCCCGAGCGAGGTATAGGCGTAATTCTTCCTGTTCACATAAAAGGAGACGATGCCGCTCGCCAGCACCGCGCCGAAATAGACCACCAGAAACCCGTCCGTACCCAGAAGTCTTTCAACCTGGGGCCCGAAAAACCACAGGGTCATCATGTTGAACAGGAGATGGAAATAGTCGCCATGCAGGAAGGACGAGGTGAAGACGCGGTAATGCTGCTTCGCTTTCGCCAGCGCGCCGACATTGAAGGCGAAAGAACCGACAAAACCCCGGTCAAAGGAAAGCCCATAAATGCTGGCGACCAGATTGGCGATAATCAGGGCGTAGGTGGCGGGCGCGCCGGGAAGTTCCATGGCTGTTTTCGGTCCCGCTCTTTTCTTACGCCGCCGCCGCTTCGTCCGGCGTCAGCGTCTTCATGGCGAGGGCGTGGACGGGGCCGGAAAGCTCTTCGCTGAGAAGACCGTTGACGAGGCGCTGGCGGGCGACGCGGCTCAAGCCCTCGAAAGCGGCGGAAACGATGAGGAGCCGAAAATGCGATTCGCCCCCTTCCGGCGCGCTGGCGTGCCCCGCATGGAGGTGGGATTCGTCGATCACCTCGAGCCGCTGAGGCGCGAGCCCCTTGGTTAATTTCTCATGGATGGAATCGGAAACCGGCATGGGCCCAGAAACGACATAACAGCCATAGACGTCAAGATTGTGTCAAGACGCAACCGCCCCCATATTGCCCCGATGTCTGAGAGAAATTACAAGCCCCGCCTCGGTTTCGACATTCGGGTCAAACCGCCCGGCCAGGAAAAGAAGAAGAAGACCGCCTCCGCGGCGCAGTCGGGCGAAGATCCGTCCAAACACGACTGCGCAGCGCCGGATTGCGAGTCGAAGGCCGCCTGCAGCCTGCCGAAATCCCCTCGCGAGCCGCGCGAGCGGATCTGGCTGTGCATGGCCCACGCCCGCGAGCACAACCGCAGCTGGAATTATTTCGAGGGCCTCTCGGAAGGCGAGGCCCAGAAAGTGCGCGAGGCGAGCCAGTATGGCGACCGCCCGACCTGGTCTATGGGCAAGAACGACCGCGCCCGGGCCGCCGCCAACGCCCGCGGGCCGGCGGATATGGAGGATAGCTTCGGCGTCTTCGGCAAAGAGGCGAAGGTCCAGACAGAGACCCGCGGCCATTATCGCGGCGGCAAGCGGCTGACCAAGCTGCAGGTCAACGCCTTCGACACCATGGCGCTGTCCTATTCCGCCTCTTCCGGGGAGATCCGCCGCCGCTATGCGGAGCTCGTGCGCCGCTTCCACCCGGATTCCAATGGCGGCGACCGCAGCGCCGAGCAGCAGCTCGCCGAGGTTGTGAAGGCCCACCAGATCCTGAAAAAGGGCCAGTTCCTCTAGCCCCAAGCCTTTACAGAGCCCCGCGGCGCCGCCATTTGTGGCGCCTTAGAGCCTTGTCATGGCGTCCCTTTCAGGCGAGGGTCCGCCCGCAAGTGCAGTGCAACAAACGAAAGCCGCCGCTATGGCCGAAATGACCGACGAAGAATTCATGGACGCGCCCGACAAGACCGTCTCCGCCAAGGAGGTCTTCGGCGTCGCCATGGATATCGATATCCCCGCCTTTTCGAAGCCGAACACCTATGTGCCGCCGCTCGACGAGGCCTACCGGTTCGACCCGGAGACCACCATGGCGATCCTCGCCGGATTCGCCAGGAACCGCCGGGTCATGGTCCAGGGCTATCACGGCACCGGCAAGTCGACCCATATCGAACAGGTGGCGGCGCGCCTTAACTGGCCCTGCATCCGGATCAATCTCGACAGCCATGTCAGCCGCATCGATCTCATCGGCAAGGACGCCATTGTCGTTGAAGACGGCCAGCAGGTGACGGCGTTCAAGGAAGGCATCCTGCCCTGGGCGTTCCAGCGCCCGGTGGCGCTCGTCTTCGACGAATATGACGCCGGCCGCCCGGACGTGATGTTCGTCATCCAGCGCGTGCTCGAAGCGGAAGGCCGCCTCACCCTCTTGGACCAGAACAAGGTCTTAACGCCGAACCCTTATTTCCGGCTCTTTTCGACGACCAACACCATCGGGCTTGGCGACACGAGCGGCCTCTATCACGGCACGCAGCAGATCAACCAGGGCCAGATGGACCGCTGGTCCATCGTGACGACGCTCAACTATCTCGAACATGACGAAGAAGCGGAAATCGTGATCGCGAAATGTCCGCTTTACGATTCGAAAGAAGGCCGCGAGGCGATCAACGCCATGGTTCGCGTCGCCGACATGACGCGCAACGCCTTCATCGCCGGCGACATCTCCACGGTCATGAGCCCGCGCACGGTCATCACCTGGGCGCAGAACGCCGAGATCTTCCAGAATATCGGCTATGCCTTCCGCGTGACCTTCCTCAACAAATGCGACGAGCTCGAGCGCCCCACGGTCGCGGAATTCTATCAGCGCGCCTTCGGCGAAGACCTGCCCGAAGCGGCGCCGCAGGTCTCCGTCGCGTAAAACAGGATGCGGCGTTTATCGCCTTTTGGCGGTTTTCGCGGCTGCAGTTTTTTCTTTTCCTGATCAGGCGGCGGGATTAGGCTGGCCTCATCCAAGTTTTGGCTTGAGGAGGCCTCTGCCCATGCAGCGCGTCTTCGGTTTTTCCGCCTGCATCGCGGCTTTCGCGGCGACCGCCCTGCCCGCCTGCGCGACCTCTCAAGTCCCGCAGCCGCCAATTGCAAGCTTCGGCGACTATCAATGCAACATTGACGAGACCGCCGGCGTCACCTCATCCGCCGAAAGCTATGACCTGGATCGCGCCCCGGCGGCGTTTGTGTTCTCCGCCTATGAGTCGCCAGTCACGCCGGAAGAGTTGCGCAAAGGCCCTTTACGCGGCCTAGACCGCGATCTCAGCGGAGAAACCGACCGCTACGAACCCGAGCCCCGCCGCATGTTCAGTGCAAGCATAACGCCCGACATTTTTGCTGCGCCTGCACAGGCGCTGCGCTCCGCCGATCTGCACGTCTTTCACCAGGATGGCGTCACCATCGCCTTTGAAAAAGATTTGTCGTTTATCGCCTATGGCCCCGCCGCCGAAGGCGGCGTCGCCGTTTACGCGGGATCCTGCCGGGCGCCGCAGCAGTGATGAGTGATGTTATATCACGCGGTTTGCGCTGCGGCGAAAAATATTCCGTGTACTGATATTTGTGCATATAGGCGTTGCATCTAAAAATTGATGAAATTTTAGCGCAATAAATTCCTTTAATTGCATCATTCTTATATTTTCATGATCGCAATGAATGTTTGCTTGCACGATATTTCACGCTCATGATACTGATACAGCGCTTGGGGGAGACCGTCCTTTATTCGGGCGCTTTCCATAAAAGCAGCATACGCAAACGCTCTTACGTTTCTCTCGTCATTGAACGACGCAAGGGCGATTTCTGTAACACCGGAAAGGAATAACGATGCTTAGAAAATTATTTCTCGGCGTCGGCATGGCCGCAGCGTTAAGCGCTGCTCCATCGCTGGCGAACGCCCAGGACGGCGGAAAAGATTCCCAGATGCGAAAAATAGGCGGCGCCTTGCAGGTCGTTTACAGCAAGAACCAATCCGCCGTTGCGCTGCGCAGCGCCCGCCGCGCCGCGCCCGCCGTGAAAACACGGCCCGACTGGTCCGGTGAAGGCGTCGAGCTTGGGCGCGCGCGCGCCGCCGGCGAACAAGAGCTTGTCATCGCGAATGTGAGCGAAGACGGATATGTGCGGCTAGACGCCATTGCGTCCGGCGCGACCGAAGATCTTTCCGCCACCATGGAGGCTATGGGCGCGCGCAATGTCTCGAGCCTGGGCAAAACCGTCTCCGCTTCTTTCCCGGTGGACCGCCTCGGCGATCTCGCCGGCAGCCACTATCTCGCCTTTGCGCGCCCCGCCCTGGCGACGACCAATGTCGGCCTGGTGACATCGCAGGGCGACCGCTCCATGCGCACTGACATCGTCCGCCAGCAATTCGGCTATGACGGTTCGGGCCTCACCATCGGCGTCCTCTCCGACAGCTTCGCCTGCGATCCCGGCCCGCTCAACGCCGCCGGCGTTTACACGACGCCCGCTGAAGACGAAGCCAATAACGACATTCCGCCTAATGTCGGCATTCTCGCAGACCTTCCGACCACCGATCCCGATTGCATCGATGAAGGCCGCGGCATGGCGCAATTGATCCATGACGTCGCGCCGGAAGCGAAAATCCTGTTTCACACGGCCTTTGGCGGCGAAGCGGATTTCGCCAGCGGCATCGTGGAGCTCGCGCTAGCGGGCGCAGACGTGATCGTCGACGACGTGATCTATTTCACCGAACCGATGTTCCAGGACGGCATCATCGCGCAGGCGGCCGATGAAGTCTCGCGCCTCGGCGTTCCCTATTATTCCTCCAACGGCAACCGCGCCCGCGACTCTTACCAGTCGAAATACCGGGCGGTCGCCTTTGACGGTTCGACCTTCCACGATTTCGATCCGGGCCCGGGCGAAGATCCCTTGATGACCGTCCAGCTTGACGGCTCGCTCCAGACTAACCTGTCCTTCCAGTGGGACAGCCCGAACTTTTCGGTGTCGGGCGGCGACGGCGCTCAAAATGACGTCGACGTCATCATGTTCGACCAGGCCGGCGACCGGGTGGCCGACTGCTTCCCCGGCGGCGGACCGCTTGTCGTCCCCCCGAACGGCCTTTGCCAGTTCATCTTCACCGATGGCGGCGTGCCGATTGACGGCGGCGGCGGCGGCGACGCGATCGAGTTCCTGTCGCTCGTCGACTTTATCGGCGGCCAAACCGTGCAGCTCGGCTTTGAAACGCAGTCCGGCGATGCGCCCGGCTTCGTGAAATTCGTCATTGCAGGCGGCGGCTTTGCGTCTTCGGAATATGCAATCGACGCGCCTTCCGGTTATGGCCACAACAATGCGGCCGGCGCGGAAGGCGTCGGCGCGGCGGCGTTTTACTTCACCGAAGAATTCATCGGCGATCCCTCGACGCAGCAATTGCGGGCCGAAGCCGGCGAACCGGAATGCGTCCCCGCCTGCCTTAACGACTTCTCCTCCGCAGGCGGCACGCCGATCTTCTTCGATACGGACGGCAACCGCCTCAGATGGCCGGACATTCGCCTGAAGCCGGGCGTCACCGCGCCGGACGGAACCAACACGTCGTTTTTCTTTAATGACACCAGCCGCGACGACGATGACGGCGATGGCGTGTTCGAGACCGGCGAGCCGGGAGAATTCCCGAACTTCTTCGGCACCTCGGCCGCAGCGCCCCATGCCGCGTCCGTCGCGGCCCTGATGATCGATTCTGAAAATTCGCAGATCATCAAAACCGCCTATAATGGCGATGTCTTCTACAGGATGTGCATGCCGCGCAAAAAGCATCCGCGAGGACACGGCTTCTTCCGTAAACACCATCCGCGCTCGGAACGGATCCGCGGGCGCGACCTTCACGTATCGCCTGAAGACGTTCAGGATCTTGTCGATGACGGCGCCCTGCTGGGCCCCTGCGACAGGACCGAGCCGGAGGAGATCTATTGGGTCATGCGCTCCACTGCGCAAAATATGAGCGTCAGGGCCGACAACGGCACCGGCGAAACGGTGCAGGTGTTCGACGAAGTCGGATTCGGCGGTTTCGATTTCGATTCCGGCTTCGGCATGGTCGACGCCAAAGCCGCGCTCAAGAAATTCAACCGCGGTCATGGCGGCCATCATGGCTGGGGCGCCGGCTGGGGCCATGGCTGGAACAATGGCTGGGGCCGCGGCTATGGCTGGCATGATGATGACCACCGCCGCTAAACCCGCCGTCTAACGCAAGAAGGAAAGCCCGCCGGTTTCGGCGGGCTTTTTTTAACGAACATGAACCTTTGGAAGGATTGGAACCGCGCCGGGGCCGGCTTGTTGGCGGGGCGAGACACCGTGTTTTGCAACCTCCCGGAGGCGTTTCATGCGTAAAAAGAAAACAATCCTGTTCCTCAGCGCCGCATCGCTGTGCGCGGCCGGCGCCGCGCAGGCGCAAGGCTATGGAGCCGGCGAGGAAAGCGTCGGGCCTTATCTGTCCGCCGGCTACAATTATATGGATTTCGACGAAAAGGTCGGCGGCGACGCCGACATCAGCGCGATCACCGCGCGCGGCGGCTGGCAGTTCGCCCGGTTTTTCGCCATCGAAAGCGACATTTCCTTCGGCGTTGACGATGGCGGGTTCGACTTCAACCGTAACGAAGACGACCTCGATTTCGACGACAATAACGACGATGACTTCAACGACGTGATCGCGGGCCCGGGCGATCTCGGCCTCGACTATCTGGTCGGCGGCTATGGCCGGTTCATCTTTCCCGTCAGCGACAAGGTCGACCTGTCAGCGCGCGCGGGCTACGCCTTCGCGGAAATCGATTCGACGGTTCAGACGCTCGGCGGCAATCAGCTTGTCTTCGGCGGCTCCGACGACGGCTTCGCCTTCGGCGGGTCGGCGGCCTACGACATCACCGAAAATCTGTCGCTGAGGGCCGACTACACCCACTACGATTTCAGCGATTCCAACGCCGAAAGCTTCGGCCTCAACCTGGAAGTAAAATTCGGGGGCTGACCCTCTTCTCTCTCCCCTAAAGCCCCCGCGGGCGGCGCATCCCCCGGTGCGCCGCCCTTTTTGCGTCTCGGGCCGGGTCTTTTATAGTCGCAAGAGTCACGCGCCCGCGGGCGCGAAAATTTATCGAAAAAGGACCATTTCATGCGCCGCGCCCTTTTATCTCTTATCGCCTTCCTGCCCGCCGCCGCTTTTGCCGATGACAGCGCCGTCCTCGCAGATATCGACGCGCGCTATGACGATACGGCCGCCGTCGCGCGCCAGCTCTGGGAATGGGCCGAGGTCGGCTACAAGGAGGAGAAATCGAGCGCGCTCCTGCAGTCGAAGCTCGACGCCGCCGGCTTCGATATCCGCAAGGGCGTCGCCGGCATCCCCACGGCCTTCATCGCCGAATATGGAAAAGGCGGGCCGGTGATCGCCATTCTCGGCGAGTTCGACGCCCTGCCCGGGATCAACCAGGACGACGTCCCGACGCGCGAACCCATTGAAGGCAAGGCGGCGGGCCAGGCCTGCGGCCACAATCTGTTCGGCGCGGGATCGTTAACCGCCGTGCTCGCCATCCGCGACTGGCTCGAAGAGACGGGAACGCCGGGGCGCATCCGGTTTTACGGGACGCCCGCCGAAGAAGGCGGCAGCGGCAAGGTCTACATGGTGCGCGCCGGTCTTTTCGACGATGTGGACATCGCGCTGCACTGGCACGCCGATGACGAAAACTCCGCCGCCGCGCGCACCAGCCTCGCCAACCGCTCGGCGAAATTCCGCTTTCACGGACAGTCGGCCCACGCCGCCGGCGCGCCCCACCGGGCGCGCTCGGCGCTCGACGGCGTCGAGGCCTTCAACATGATGGTCAATCTGATGCGCGAGCATGTGCCGCAGGATGCGCGCATCCACTATGTCATCACGCAAGGCGGCCTCGCGCCGAATGTGGTGCCGGATTTCGCGGAAGTCTTTTATTACGTCCGCCACCCCGAAGCCGAAGGCGTCGAGAAAATCTGGACGCGGGTCGAAGACGCCGCCCGGGGCGCGGCCTTGGGCACCGGCACGGAGGTCGAATGGGAGGTCATCCACGGCAACAACCCGCTCTTAATCAATGAAACGCTGGCGACCATGATGGATGAAAAGCTGCGCGAAGTCGGCGGCGTCACCTACACCCCGGCGGAGCGCAAATTCGCGACCAAGATCCGCGAAAGCTTCGACGGGGATGTTCCGAGCCTTGAAAGCGCCGAAGAGATCAAGCCCTATTCGCGCTCCCTCGGCTATGGCTCCACCGATGTGGGCGACGTTTCCTACGCCGCGCCGACTGTGGGCTTGCGGACCGCCACCTGGGCGCCGGGCACGTCCGCCCATTCCTGGCAGGCGGTTGCGGCGAGCGGCATGTCGATCGGCTATAAAGGCGCGCAGGTCGCGGCGAAAACTCTCACCCTCGCCGCCATTGAGCTTTACACCAATCCCGATTTGCGCGACGCGGCGCGCGCCGAGTTCGAAGAAGCGCGCGGCGAAGACTATGAATATTCCTCGCTCCTCGGCGACCGCGAGCCGCCGCTCGACTATCGCGACTGAAACGTCACGAAGATGCGTGCTTAAAAGGAGCCTTCGTCCTTCGAGACGCGCAAATTTCTTCATCCTGAGGAGGCCGTGAGACCGTCTCGAAGGACGACGAAATTTGCGCTCCTCAGGATGAAGGCTTAATGAACCATCTCATCGACAACCGACTTTAATACCCTTCGCCAGATAAAAACGCGCGAGCGCTGTGCTGCGCCCGCGCGTTTTCCATTCGTCCCTGGCCAGCATCACAGACTGCATGATTGATGAGTGTGTTCTGTTGCGTGGTCCGGGATTCATGTCCCTTGATGTAAAAGCTTTGTTGCGAAAGCAAGGCTCCGTTCTGCTTCGATCACAAATTGTCGGTACAGGGAGGGAATTAGTACCTACAAGGAATATCGAATAACGAAAGCGCGGGACCGTCAATCGAAAACAACGTTAACCATTTTCACATTTTAAGGTTTTGTTAAGATTTCGGCGCGGAATCACTGGCGTTCCGGCGCCGAAACCGCCGCAATGCGCTGTCAGGAGGCGTCGCCGCCCACCCGCTGGGCGAGCGCGGCGCTCATGAAACCGTCAATGTCGCCGCCGAGCACTGCATCCGGGTCGGTGTGTTCGACGCCGGTGCGCGTGTCCTTCACCAGCTGATAAGGCTGCAACACGTAAGAGCGGATCTGGTGGCCCCAGCCGATGTCGGTTTTGCTCGACGCCTGGGCCAGCGCCTCTTCTTCGCGCCTTTGCAGCTCGCGTTCGTAAAGCCGGGCGCGCAGCATGTTCCAGGCGGTCGCCCGGTTCTTGTGCTGCGAGCGCTCGTTCTGGCACTGAACGACGATGCCGGTGGGTTCGTGGGTGATCCTGACGGCTGAGTCCGTGGTGTTCACATGCTGGCCGCCGGCGCCCGAGGCGCGGAAGGTGTCGACGCGGCATTCGGATTCATTGACCTCGATGTCGATCTTGTCGTCGACCACCGGATAGACCCAGACGGAGGCGAAAGAGGTGTGCCGGCGCGCGTTCGAATCATAAGGCGAGATGCGCACCAGCCGGTGCACGCCGGATTCCGTCTTGAGCCAGCCATAGGCGTTGTGGCCCTTGATCTGAATGGTCGCGGATTTAATGCCCGCTTCCTCGCCGGGCTGCTCTTCGATCACGTCGACCTTGTAGCCTGCCTTTTGCGCCCAGCGCACATACATGCGCATAAGCATCGAAGCCCAGTCGTTCGACTCCGTGCCGCCGGCGCCCGGATGAATTTCAACGAAACAGTCATTGGCGTCCGCCTCGCCCGACAAGAGCGCCTCGATCTCGGCTTTCTGGGCGCGCTCGCGCAAATCGGCGATCAAGCTTTGCGCCTCGTCGAGGCTCGCCGCGTCTTCTTCCTCCCAGGCCATTTCAGCAAGGCCCGAAAGATCGTCGAGTTCGGTCTGGATTTCGCCGACCGCGTTCATCTGACTCTCAAGCGCCGTGCGTTTTTGCATCAGCGCCTGCGCCTCTTCCGGATTGTCCCAGAGATTGGGGTCTTCGGCCTTGGCGTTCAGCTCGGCTAATTCTTTTTCTGACTTATCCCAGTCAAAGACGCCTCCTCAGCAGTTCCAGCGACTGCTTGATGTCGTCCGTGAGCGCCGTGATTTCCGCGCGCATGATCGGTCTCTCCTGCCTGGACTGCGCATCAACGCCGCAAGGGCCGCGCAGTCATCTTCTGCTGTTTCGATATATTGAGATCGCAGCCCTAGTAAAGCCCGTTGAGCTCGTCTTCCGACTCTGCGTCGTTCGGCGCGGCGCTCAACAGCGGGTCGAGCGCGTAATCGTCGTCGAGCGAGCGGCTGTGATTGGGATCGTCTTCGGCCTTGAACGCTTCGAGAATGACGTTCCCATCGCCCGGCCCCGCCGGCTTGCCGGTCTTGGCGTTGACCCTGACGAGACGCACGCCCGACGGCACGCGGAACGGAATGCCCGGGGTATCCTTAAGAGCCTCGACCATGAAATCGGCGAAAATCGGCGCCGCCACATGGCCGCCCGCCTCGCCCTGGCCGAGCGTTTGCGGCATGTCGAAGCCGACATAGACGCCGGCGGCGAGGTCCGGCGAAAAGCCGACGAACCAGGCGTCCTTGTAATCGTTGGTGGTGCCGGTCTTGCCGGCGATGGGTTTGTTCGTGACCCGGCGCACGGCCGAGCCCGTCCCGCGGCGGACGACGCCTTCAAGGATCGAGGTGATCTGATAGGCGGTGCGCGGGTCCATCACCTGGCGGCGCATGTCGGGCAATTGCGGCTCGGACTGGCCGGACCAGACCTCGACATTGCAGGCCGGGCATTGGCGCCTGTCGCGCTTGTAAATGGTCTCGCCGGTGCGGTCCTGAATGCGGTCGATGAGCACCGGGTCGACGCCCTTGCCGCCATTGACGAAGACCGAATAGCCCGCAGTAATCCGCATCACCGTCGTTTCAGCGGCGCCCAGAGAAATCGCCAGCTCGCGCGGCAGGCGGTCGGAGAGTTTGAAGCGCTCCACATAGTCCATGATGCGGCCGATGCCGAGATCCTGGGCGAGGCGCGCGGTCATCGTATTGCGCGACTGTTCAATGCCGAGACGCAAGGTCGACAGACCGTAAAACCGGCCTTCGATATAGTTGCCCGGGCGGTACCAGCTGTCGACGCCCGGCGCGACGAAGGGCGCGTCAAGCACGGTCGAGGACGGCGTGTAGCCATTATCGAGCGCCACCGAATAAACGAACGGCTTGAAAGCCGAGCCCGGCTGGCGCTCGGCCTGCACCGCGCGGTTGAATTCCGACATCTGGAACGAAAAGCCGCCGACCATGGCGAGAACCCGGCCCGTATGCGGATCCATGGCGATGAGACCGCCATTGACCGCCGGGACCTGGCGCAGGGCGTAAGCGTTTTCCGGCGCCGGCTTGGCTTTCGCGCCGTCGGCGGCGTCTTCCGGCAGCGGCAGCGTGTCCCCGTCATATTTCACAACATAGACCACGTCGCCGCGCTTTAAGACGTCAGCGACGGACCGCACGTCCTCGCCGCGCTTGTTGGCGGAGATGTATTCGCGCGCCCAGCGCATCAGGTCGAGCGGAAGGACAGCGGTCTCGCCGTCCTCGAACCCGATTTCGGCCTGGCGCGCGCCGGCGGACAGCACCAGCGCCGGACGCCAGGGCGCCATGTCGTCGGCGACCTTGCGGGCGTTTTTGAGATCGTCGACTTTTTCCGCAAACGGCTCGACCCAGTCTTCGCCGACCTCCATCGCATCGATGGCGCCGCGCCAGCCGTGACGCTGGTCATAGTCGACGAGCCAGCGGCGCAAGGCCTCGCCGGCTTTTTTCTGCAGGTTCGGATCGACCGAGGTCCTGACGGCGAGGCCGCCATCGTAAAGCGCTTCGACGCCGTAAAGATCGACGATCCGTTTGCGGACCTCCTCGGCGAAATACTCCATGGTCCAGTCGCGCGCGCCGAGCGGCTGGGCGATGTCGGCGCCGAGCGGCTGCGCCTGCGCCTCGATCTCTTCTTCCTGCGTAATGCGCCCGTCTTCATAGAGGCGCCCGATCACCCAGTTGCGCCGTTCCACCGCCCGGTCTTCGTTATAGATCGGATGATAATTGCTCGGCCCCTTGGTGATGGCGGCGAGATAAGCGGCTTCGGCGATGGTCAGTTCGTCGAGGGACTTGTCGAAATAGTTGAGCGCCGCAGCGGCCACGCCATAGGAGCGGTTGCCGAGATAAATCTCGTTGAGATAGAGCTCGAGAATGTGGTCCTTGGTGAAGGTCCGCTCCATCTTCCGTGCAATGAGCATTTCCCGGAGCTTGCGCTCGACCCGCTGCTCGCTGGTCAGGAGAAAGTTTTTCGCCACCTGCTGGGTGATGGTCGAGCCGCCTTCGAGGCGCCGGCCGCGCAGCACGTTGCTCACATTCGAAATCTGCGCGCGCAAGAGCCCGCGGAAGTCGAGACCCGCATGATCGTAGAAGGATTTGTCCTCCGCCGAGACGAAGGCGTATTTGACGTGATCGGGGATCGCTTCGATGGGCACGAAAAGCCGGCGCTCGCGGGCGAATTCCGCCACCAGCGAGCCGTCGCCGGCGTAGACGCGCGTCGTGACCGGCGGCGCGTATTCCGCAAGCTGTTGATAGTCCGGCAGGTCCTTGTTGAGATTGTGGAGATACCAGGCGGAAAACCCGGCGACGCCGATCAGGCCAAGGGCGCCGGCCGCAAAAACAAAGCCGATGAATTTCATGGCCGACATCGCCCAGCCGCCCGGACCGCTACCGCCGCCGCCGGAGGCGGGTTCAGGCGCCGGCTCCGGCGGCGGCGGCGCCGCAGCGCGGCGCTTGGGCGCGGAAAGCGTTTCGGCCGGTTGCTCGTCCCGGATTTCCTCCGCCTCGCCCAGCACGACTTCGTCGTCGCCATCGGCGTCATCGCCAAGCTTGGGGCCGGGCGCGGGCGCCGGGCCGGCTTTCGCCGCCTCTGGGTCTTCCGTCCTGGCCGCCTCGTCGCGCGAGAACATATCGTCTTCGATGGGCTCCGCATCGTCTTCAGACGACGCCTGCGCTGTGCGGCGCGCGCCGTCCTCTTCCGGCGCATCGCCAAAAGACAGGCGCTCGCCGCCCCCCGGCGGCGTTTTTTTAGGCTCGTCGTCTTTGTGATCGCTCATCTGTCTTTACGCTTGCCGCCGTACGCTTGCTGCCGCCCCCATGCGCTCCATATTCCGCCCTTTTACCGCATAAATTGGACGGCAGCGAGGCGCAATAGCCGCATAAATCCCTTATTTTCGTAAGGTTTTGATTACTGTCCCGCCGCGGGCGCATATTGTGCATGGCGCTGCAGGGTGACGCCTTCGAAATAGGAGTCGATCGACGCAGCGACCGCAGTCATGGCGCGTTCGCGCCAGACCGGCGAATTCAGGTTCGCTTCGTCCTTGGCGTTGGAAATAAACGCCATTTCAAACAGCACCGCCGGCACGTCCGCCGCCAGGAGAACCCGCAGATCGCCCTTGCGGTGCGAGCGGTTTAATAGCGGCGTTTTCCCGGAAAGGTTGTGGATCAACAGCTCGGCGAATTTCGACGATTCCGACATCGTCTTTTCCTGCGCTTTATCGAGGAGGATGCCGGCGATCGATTCGTAATCGTTCAGGGCGACGTCGAAGACGTGGTAATCGCCCTGGGATTTGGCGAGCTTGGCCGTGCGCGCCGTGCTTTCTTCGGCGAGGGTGTAGACCGAACCGCCGCGCACGGCGTGCTGGTCGATGGCGTCCGCATGCAGCGAAATGAAGAGATCGGCGCCGGCGGCGCGGGCCAGCGTCTCGCGCGCGTCGGGACGGATGGTCTCGTCCTCATTACGGGTCATGACGACCTTGTAGTCGCCGCGCGCCTCCAGCAACTCGGCGAGCGCCTTGGCGGCGGCGAGCGTCACATTCTTTTCCTGCGTGCCGCTTTGCCCCAGCGCGCCGGGATCGCGCCCGCCATGGCCGGGATCGATCACCACAATTTTCTTCTCGTCGGCGGCGGCCTCCGCATCCTTGCGGCTCGGCGCCGGCGGCGGAGAAAGGCTTGCAGTTTTACGGGCGACCTCACTGGCCGCGGCTTCATCCGGCGCAACCTGCGCGATGATGTCGGCGATGTCGTCCTTGGACGCCGGCAGGCTCGCCATGAGGGCTTTCTTGTCCGCCGTGGCGACGTCGATGACGAGACGGTGCTTGGTCACGCCGCCTTGCGGGTCGAGAACGAACAAGTCTTTGATTTTCGCGGTTTTCTTGAAATTCACCACAGCCCGGACCCGGGACCCGCCAATTTTGACGAAGCTGACGTCTGCGATATGGCCCCGCCCGCCCCGCGCCGCGAGAGAGCCCTCAAGGCTTGAAAAATCCACAAAGATCCGGCCCGCGCCGGCTTCATCGCCGGAGACGCGATAATCCGGCGCGCCCATGAGGTCGAAGACGATTCGCGTTTCGTCCGGTTTCGGGCCGAAGCGCACATCCAGAAGATCGGACGCGCGGGCGAGCCCCGACAACGCCAGCGCAAACCCGGCGAGCGCCGCGACGGCTCTCGCAACCCTTTGTCCTGATTTGAAGAATCCGGCCATGATGCCCATCCATACGCCCGCTTCAACACGCGCCGCGCGCCGCCGCGATAAACGCCGCCTTGTCGCCCCGGATGCTCCCGGCTTGATCTTTAATGGCGGCATTGTGATTTCGCCAGCGTTAACGCCGCGTTAATCATTCATTCGATTTTCATATGCAACACTGAGTCGGCGTTAACCATGGGTTTTCTTTTTCCCCGCACTCATGGCAGTGTGAAAATTCGCTTGCGCCCGGCCCGATCCATCGGCCAAATGCCAGGCAGTTGATATCTGGCCGCGCAGGGGCCATTTAAAGGGGTGACCGAAGGGGCGCCAGAGCCCTGCGCTTTTAGAAGGAATTTTTCGGGAAACGGCGAAAAGACAAGCCTTTCCAGAAACTTGAAGCCGGCAAGCTCCCCAAGCCGGCCCGCGATGCCGGAACCCTCCGGCGGCGCGAGGAGCAAAAACAAACGGGCGCCCGTCGAATGATGACTGGGGGCCAAACACCCGGCGCATGTGCGCCACGAATAAAAAAACGCCGGATTGCCGGCGCAAATTAACGCCGGATTTTCCGGCAATGGAACCCGCCGGATTTCCGGCATGGAAAACAGCTTTCGCTGATGACAGTGACCGCCCATAGACTCTCCCCCGCCGCCAGCCGTGAAGGCTGTCCGGCGCGCGGAGACGAGCGCGCGCGTCGCGATCGGCGATCCAACATGAGCAATGCGCCGGCTACGCGCCCGCATTGCGGAGCCTTATTCAATGACAAAAAAAATGCTGATCGACGCGGCCCACCCGGAAGAGGTGCGCGTCGCGGTTCTCGACAATGGCAAAGTCGAGGACTTCGACTTCGAATCCGCCTCCCGCAAACCGCTTAGAGGCAATATTTATCTGGCGCGCGTCACGCGCGTCGAACCATCGCTGCAGGCGGCCTTCGTCGAATATGGCGGCAACCGCCACGGCTTTCTCGCCTTCAGCGAGATCCATCCCGATTATTACCAGATCCCGGTTTCCGACCGGCAGGCGCTGCAGGCCGCCGAAGCGGAAGTGGCCGAACTCGCCTCGCAGCTCGAGCTCTCCTCGCGCGGCGACGAAGACGATCACGACCATGATGACGAGGATGACGGCGATGACGAAGAGGACAATCGCCGGCCGCCGCGCAAGCGCAGCCGCCGCCGCAAGGAACAGGACGGCGACGACGAGGATTCAGACGAAAAGAATCTGAAAAAAGCCGGCGCCGAGGACGATGACGGCGATCCCACCGATGAAATCGCGGGCGATGCGTCCGGCGGCGACGAGGAAGAAGAGGAAGAAGAAGACGGCGAAGAGAACGAAGACGCCGCGCCCGCCGCAGTGAAAACCAAAGACGAAGACGCCGCATCCGAAAACAGCGAAAGCGAACAGGATTCTGTTGACGCCGTCTCCGGCAAAGAAGACGCCGTCGAAGCCGCTTCCAGCGAAGACAGTGAAGAAGATGACGCGGACGCCGCCGAGGCGAGCGCTGAAGACGAAGACGAAGACGCCGACTCGGATGATGACGAAGACGGCGCTGAAGACGACGGCGAGGACGACGAAGACGAAACGCCCGAGACGAAACGTACAAAGGCGAAAGAACGCGCGGCGCTGTTCGAAAAGTACAAGGACGCCAAACGCCGCCGCTCGAACCTTTTGCGTAATTACAAGATCCAGGAAGTCATCAAGCGCCGCCAGATCCTGCTGGTGCAGGTCGTCAAGGAAGAGCGCGGCAACAAAGGCGCGGCGCTGACCACCTACATGTCGCTGGCCGGCCGCTATTGCGTTTTGATGCCGAACACCGCCCGCGGCGGCGGCATTTCCCGCAAGATCCCCCATTCGGCGGACCGCAAGCGCCTGCGCCGCGTGGTCGACAGTCTCGACGTGCCCCAGGGCATGGGGCTGATCATCCGCACCGCCGGCGCCAAGCGCACGAAGACGGAAATCAAGCGCGACTACGATTATCTCCTGCGCTTGTGGGAGACCATCCGCAGCCTGACGTTAAAGTCGATCGCGCCCTGCCTCATTTACGAGGAAGCAAGCCTCATCAAGCGCGCGATCCGCGATCTTTACGACAAGGATATCGGCGAAGTGCAGGTCGAAGGCGAAGCGGGCTACCGCGAAGCCAAAGACTTCATGAAGATGCTGATGCCCAGTCACGCCAAGTATGTGCAGCCCTATAAGGGCAATGCGCCGATCTTCCTGAAATACGGGGTCGAAACCCAGCTCGACGGCATGTATCAGCCGGTCGTGCGGCTGAAATCCGGCGGCTATATCGTCATTCACCAGACCGAAGCCCTCGTCGCCATCGACGTGAACTCCGGCCGCGCGACGCGCGAACGCAATATCGAACAAACCGCACTGAAGACGAATATCGAAGCGGCTTACGAAGCCGCGCGCCAATTCCGCCTGCGCGACCTCGCCGGGCTGATCGTGCTCGACTTCATCGACATGGAAGAGCAACGCAACAACCGCAAGGTCGAAAAAGCGTTGAAAGACGCCATCAAAAACGACCGCGCGCGCATCCAGCTCGGCCGCATCTCGAATTTCGGACTTCTCGAAATGTCGAGACAACGCAGGCGCTCCGGCATTGTCGACGGCACCACCCAGGCCTGCCCGACCTGCGCCGGCGCCGGCGCCATCCGCTCGTCCGAAATGGCGGCGCTCAGGATCCTGCGCGCCGTCGAAGGCGAGGCCGTGTCCGGCAAGGCGGGCCTGTTGTCCGTGCATGCGCCGACCGATGTTGCGGTCTATGTGCTCAACCAGCATCGCGAATGGCTGAAACGCATCGAGGACCAGAACGGCGTCACCATCCAGCTCATCCCCGATCCCGAGCGCGCCGGCGACGACTTCTCGGTTGAAAAGAGCGGCGTCCCGCGCGAGCCGAAAGAAACCGCCCAGGTGATCCGCGCCGACCAGGCCGACTTCGATGCGACCGACGAAATCCCTGAGCCCGAAGCCGAGACCGCCGAGGCGGAAAGCGAAGACCGCGAGGGGGGCGAGCGCAAGAAGCGCCGCGGCCGCCGGCGGCGCCGCAAGGACAAGGATCAGGATCAAGACCAGGCCGAGGCCCGCGAGGCGGACGACAGCGGCGAAGAGTCAGACGGCGGCGACGAAGACAAGTCCGACGACAAGGCTGAAGCCAGCGGCGGCGACAATGCTGACGAAGACGGCCAGACCAAGCGCCGGCGCAGGCGGGGTCGCCGCGGCGGACGGCGCAACCGCCGCAATCGCAGCGATAATGCTGAGGCGCAAGACGACGACCAGGCGGCCGCCCAAAGCGACGCTGCGCAGGATGGCGACCAGCCCTCCGGCAAGGACGATGCGGTCGAAGAAGTCGCCGTCATGGAAGCCGTAGAAGCAGCGGTCGAAGAGGCGCCCCAGACGTCGCTTGAAGCAACGTCGATTGAAGAGGCGCCGGCTGAAGCGGCTGAGACGCAAGAGCCCGCGCCGGAAGAACCGGCGGAGCAAGCGCCGCACGAAGCCGAACCGGCCGCGAACGGGCATGATGTCGCCGAGGACGCGGCGAAAGCCGCCGAAAAGCCCGCCAAGGAAGAGACCGGGGTTGAAGCCGGGGCTGAGACCGACCTTGCCGAAGCGCCGCAGCCGGAAGTGAAAAAACCGCGCAAAAAAGGCTGGTGGAGCCGGGGAAGCGACGCCTGACGGGCGCAAATCCCCTTCTTTTCCGCCTCACAAATGCGGCGCCCAGGGGCGTGCGCATCTCGAAATCGCCGCAAAGCGCCCTTAAGATATAAGCGCGCGAGGCCTTGAGGGGACGATATATCCACGGGGGGCCGTGCGAAGAGGGTCAAGGATGGCGTCAGGTCAGTTCGGGTTGCGTTTGAAGAAGGCCTTTCTGGCGTTCGCGGCGGCGGTTTCCGCGACGGCGCCGATTGCGAACGCCAATGCGCAAGGCATTTCGCTCTTGCGCGATGCGGAAACCGAAAAATTCCTCGATGATCACGCCCGCCCGATCTTCAAGGCGGCGGGGATCAATCCCAACTCGATTGAAATCCTTCTCGTCAACGACCAGACCTTCAACGCCTTCGCCGGGGCGCGCTATATGGGCGTCAACACCGGCATGCTGACCTTCGCCGAAACGCCGAGCGAAGTCGACGCGGTGATCGCCCACGAAGCCGGCCATCTTGCGGCCAACCACACGACCCGCTCCGCCGAAGCCATGGCCAACGCCAGCCGGCCGATGATCTTAGGGCTTCTCCTCGGCGCCGCGGCCATCGCGGCCGGGTCGCCGGAAGCAGGCATCGGGATTCTCGGCCTCGGCCAGAACGTCGCCATCGCCGATTATCTCGTCTACAGCCGCAGCCAGGAAGGCACCGCCGACCAGCTCTCGATCACCTATCTCGACCGTCTCGGCAAATCGACGAAAGGCGCCATGGATCTGTGGAGCCGGATGCGCAATTACCAGATTATCACCGGCCGGCGCGCCAATCCTTTCCTGCAAACCCACCCGCTGGCGAATGACCGCTATGCGGCGCTCGCCAAACGCGCGCAAGCTTCGCCCTATTTCGAAAAGAAAGACAGCCCGGAGGAAATTGCGCGCCTCAAACTCATTCAGGCGAAGATCAAGGGCTTTCTCGAGGATCCGAACCAGGTGCTGCGCGATTATCCTTTGTCGGATCAGTCGGAGCCCGCCCATTACGCCCGCGCCGTCGCCTATTACCGCTATTCGGACATCGACAAGGCGTTGAAGGAAGTGCGCGCCCTGACCGGGGAGCGCCCTGACTATCCCTATTTTCACGAACTCGAAGGTCAGATCCTGTTCGAATACGGTCATGCCGACGAAGCGGTCGCGCCGAGCCGCAAGGCGGTGAAGCTCTTGCCGGCCAACGCCCTGATGCGCATACAGCTGGGCCGCACGCTGCTCGCCAGCAATGAACCCGACCTCGTCGAGGAAGCGGCGGTGGAATTGAAACGCGCAACCACGCTCGAACCCGACAACGGCTTCGCCTGGTTCGAACTGGCGCGCGCCTATTCGCAAATGGGCGACGAGCCGAAAGCGCAACTCGCCACGGCGGAAGCGCGCTATTACAGCGGCGCCAAACCCGACGCCAACCAGTTCGCGCGGCGCGCTCTGCGCGGGCTTGAGCGCGGCACGCCGGAATGGCGCCGCGCCATGGACATCATTCTCGCAACCCAGCCGGCCGAAGGCGCCCCGCCGCTGCCGCAAGCGGAGCCTGAAGAGAGCGGCGAGCCCAAACCTGTCCCGCAGGAAGAGCCCAAAACGCCGGACGTTCCCGATCCGATCATCATCGAAGACCACAACACCAACTAAAACGCCAGAGATTGCGCGCGGGGGGCCCCGAGCGCCGCAAAAAGGAGAGTTTCATGCTGCAATCGAAGATCGCCGTCGGCGCCGCCCTTGGCGGCGCGTTTCTTCTCGGCGCGCTTGCGGTCGCCTATTCCGCCGCCCAGCCGAAACAGGATGAAGCGCCGGCGGAAGACGCCATGTCTCACGCCCCGTCGAAAGTCACGACTTCATTCTCCGATTTGCAGGAAGAAGAGATCGGCAAGATCGTGCGCGCCTATCTGATGGAAAATCCGGAAGTCATCATCGAGGCGGTGAACAAATACAGCTACGAACAGCGCGCCGCCGCGGAAGAGCAGATGAAGGCGGCGGCGGCGGACAGCCTGCCGGCGCTGCTCGATCCGAAGACAAGCTATGTCGCGGGCAAAAACCCCGACAAGGCGAAAGTCGCGGTCGTCGAATTGTATGATTATCACTGCACCTACTGCAAACGCGCCGCCGACATCGTGAGCGACATGGTCAAGAAAGACGCGGATGTGAAAGTCGTCTTCCGCGAATTGCCGATCCTGCGCGAGGAATCCGAATATGCGGCGGAAATGGCGCTCGCCGCCCGCGACCAGGGCAAGTTTCTCGATTTCCACTTTGCGCTGCTCGACGCCTCGGGCGTCCTGACCGAAAAGCGCGTCAACGACATCGCCCGCAAGCAGGGCCTCGATGTCGAGAAAATGCAGGCCGCCATCGAAAAGAACGGCATTCCGAAAATGATCACCGACAATCATGTGATGGCTTCGGCGCTCGGCGTCGAAGGCACGCCGGCCTTTATCGTCGCCGCCGTTGACGGTTCTTATGTCGACGTGGTGCCGGGCTTCGACCGCGACACGCTGGAAGAGAAAATCAAGGAAGCGAAAAAGGCGGCGCGCTAGAGCGTTTTGAAGGAAAAGTGGTTTACCGGTTTTCCGTCTCAAAACGCGCGCAAAAGAATCTAGAGCATCCTGTTAAATCAACTAATGTGCAGGATGCTCTAATCGCGTTCGCCGAGCCGCTCTTCTTCGCGCTTCGCCTTTTTGAATTCGCGCACGCGCCAGACGATCAGCACGGCGAGCGCGAAGAGCGACACAGCATAGGCCGTGAGGACGTAAGGCGTCGTGTGGGCGCTGAAATCCATTATGTCGCCTCCGCCGGCGCCGCCGGCCGGCTCGGCGCCCGCGCGCCGCGCGCCTCGATCCGGCGTCTGGCGAGGGCCGCGCGCATGCCGAGAAAGACGAGCCAGACAAAGAGCGCCGTATAAGCGATGATCATCGCGAAAAGCGGCGTCAGCATGCTCGGATGGATGGTCGGACCGCCGGCGCGGATGATGCTCGCCGTCTGGTGCAGCGAATTCCACCAGTCGACGGAAAACTTGATGATCGGAATGTTGATGAAGCCGATCAGCGCGAGAATGCGCGCGAACCGCGCCGCGCGCGCCGTTTCCGGGACCGCCTGCCAGACCGCCATATAACCGAAATAGATAAACAAGAGGAGCAGCATGGAGGTGAGCCGCGCATCCCACACCCACCATGCGCCCCAGGTCGGCTTGCCCCACACGGCGCCGGTAAAGAGCGCCAATGCGGTGAATATGGTTCCCGGCGCGGCGGCGGCGCGCGCGGCGACATCGGCCAGCGAATGACGCCAGACAAAGGCGATGAGGCTCATCATCGCGATGAAGCTGTAAGACGCCATGGCCATCCAGGCGGCGGGCACATGCACATACATGATGCGCGCCGAATCGCCCTGCTGGTAATCGGCCGGCGAAAAGAAAAGACCGGCGACAAGACCGAAAGCGGCGCAAAGAACGAACACGCCGCAGGCGATCGGCCCGGCTATGCGCGCAAGCCCTTCGAATTTCGCTGGATTGGAAAACCGGCTCCACATGGTTGCGTTTCGTTCCCTTGTCACGGCTCGCTTATTCGAGGCTAACGCGCAGCGCCGCGATGGCGAAAGCGGGCGTCACGGCCGCCATAAACAGGCTAAGGGCCGCCAAAATCAAGGCCTCGGGCGAAGCGAGAACGCCGCCCAGAAGAAACGCCTTCGCGGCCATGACGCCGAAAACGAGCACCGGCGCGGCGAAGGGCGCGGCGATGACCATGGCCAGAAGCCCGCCGGCCCTCAGTCCCGCGCTCAAGGCGGCGGTGAGGATCGCGATGAAGACCAGCGCCGGCGCGCCGAGTAGAAGCAGGACAGCGAGCCCGATCCCCTGCCCGAAGGCGACGCCGAGCATGGTCAGGAAAAACGGCGCCGCGACAATCATGGGCGCGGCGGCGGTCAGCGCCAGCAGCCCCGCCTTGGCGCACCAATACGGCAGGAGGCTTTTTTGCTCCGCCGCGAAGACGCGCAAGGAGCCGTCCGAAAGATCGCTTTCGAAAAGATCCGCCGCCGCAAACTGGATCGCCAGCGCCGCCGCGAGCCAGATCGCCGCCGGCGCCGCCGCGGCGAGCGCTGTCAGGGACGGACCGAAGGCGATGCCCGCCAGCGCGGTAAAGACCGCGAAGAAGAAGAGCGCGTAAAACCAGCCCCCGCCGGAGCGGAAGGCAAGCGCGAGATCGCGCGTTAAGATGGCGGCGCCCAGTTTCATCGCGCCAGCTCCAGGCGCTTGAAGCCGTTCCCGAGATCGTCATGGGTCGCGACAATGGCGACGCCGCCGCGCGCCAGGTGATCGGCGATCAGCTTGCGGATGATTTTGACGCCGTCGCGGTCGATGGCGGCGGCGGGTTCGTCGAGGAGCCAGACCTCGCGTTGCGCCAGAAAAGCCCGCGCAAGGTCCACCCGGCGGCGCTGGCCCGCCGACAGGGACCGCGCGCGCAAATGGCGGAAGGCCATAGCGTCGACGGCCTCGAGCGCCGCCCGCACATCTCCGCCGCCATAAGTCTTCGCCCAGAAGTCCAGATTCTCTTTGGCCGTCAGGGCCGGTTTGACGCTGGCGTCATGACCCAGAAAGAAGACGCTCCCCTCCGGCGGCCGGTCCGTCTCGGCCCCACCCTCACGCCAGCGCAAAGCCCCCTCCGCCGGGCGGATAAGCCCGGCGAACATGGAAAGAAGGCTAGACTTGCCCGCCCCGTTGGGCCCGAAAAGCTGCAGCCCCTCGCCCGGCTTCAGGGCGAAGCTCACCCCGCGCACAATCGCCGCCCCGGCGCGGTCGCACCCGGCGTTCTCGGCGGAAAGGCTGATGTCGCGCCGGTATCGGTCCATGGGCTCAAGGGTTTAGGGCAATTCGCCCGCGCTGGACAGGCGCGGGCGCCCCTCAAACGCCGCGACAATGAGCGCCTTGCGATAGCGTTTGGCGCCGGGCCCGGGACGCCTTAAATAGGGCCCATGAAACCGATCCACCGGAACCGGCGGTTAGGCCTTGTGGTCGGCGGGGGCGTCCTCCTCGCCGCCGCGGCGGGGCTCGTCTTTACCGCCCTCAAGCGCAATATCTCTTACTTTTATACGCCAAGCGAGGCGCAGGAAGCGGGCGTCGCGCCCGACACGCGCATCCGCCTTGGCGGGCTCGTGGAGACGGGCAGCGTCGAACATGGGGACGGGCTTGCGATCTCCTTCCGCGTGACGGACGGGACCGCGACCATGCCGGTCACCTATGCCGGGATCGTGCCGGACCTCTTCCGCGAGGGCCAGGGCGTCATCGCGCAAGGCGCGTTCAACGCCGAGGGCGTTTTCGTCGCGCAGACGATCCTCGCCAAGCACGATGAGAATTACATCCCGAAAGAGCTTCAGGGCATCAGCCACGAATTGCCGGCTGAAAACGCGCCGCTGACGAATTAACTTTTCCGGGCGATGTCTTTTCACCGATCATCCCGGCGAAAGCCGGGATCCAGATCGGTTTCCGTTTGGGCGCCAAGCTTCTCCATCATCGATTCCCCACGGCTTGACCGTGGGGTCACCCTTCAAAAGGTCTGAGATGCTGGACGCCACGCTTAAAGCGTGGCGAGGCGCAATTGGTGAATTAAGACATTCTATTGAAAGTCTCCTACGCTGGATCCCGGCTTACGCCGGGATTAGCGGAGTGAAAGTTTCGTAAAATCGATATTTCGAAGAATGAGCCCCCAACCCCATTTTACCCTTTCGTCCCGTAAATCCGGTCGCCGGCGTCGCCGAGGCCCGGCATAATATAGCCGACATCGTTGAGCTGGCGGTCGAGCGCTGCGGTGATGATCGGCACGTCGGGATGCGCCGCCGAGAATTTTTCGACCCCTTCCGGCGCGGCGACGAGGCACAAAAATTTCATGGCTTTCGCACCCGCTTTCTTCAGTTCATTGGCGGCGTCGATGGCGGTGTTCCCCGTCGCCAGCATGGGATCGACAAGCACCACAAGCCGCTCGCCGAGCTTGTCCGGCGTCTTGAAATAATAACGGTGCGCCTCAAGCGTTTCATGATCGCGGTAAATGCCCACATGGCCGACGCGCGCCGACGGGATGAGATCGAGCAATCCATCAAGCAGCCCGTTCCCGGCGCGCAGGATCGAGACGAAACACAGTTTCTTGCCCTCGAGATAGGGCGCCGTCATTTTTTCAATCGGCGTTTCGATCTCCACCTCTTTCAGCTTTAAATCCTGCGTCACCTCACAGCCGAGCACGAAGGCGACCTCGCGAATGACCTGGCGGAACTGCGCCGTCGAGGTGGTCTTGTCTCTGAGGATCGTGAGCTTGTGCTGGATCAGCGGATGATCGACGATGGTGAGATTGTCAGACATGGCTTTAAGCGCCCTTGATTGTCATAATCGCCTGGCGCCTTTATCGATCATGGGGCGGAGCTTGTCCATCGGGAGGGCCAGATGCTGGAAGACTGGGATCAGGAGTTCATTGAGCGCGCCTACGCCCAAGCCAAAAAGAGCTATGACGAGGGCGGGCTTCCCATCGGCTCGGTGCTGGCGCGCGGGAGCGAGCTGATCGCCGAAGGCCATAATCAGCGCGTGCAAAAAGGCGATCCTATCGCCCATGGCGAGATGGACTGCTTGCGCAAAGCCGGCCGCCAGAAAAGCTATCGCGAGTTGACGCTCTATACCTCGCTCTCGCCCTGCATGATGTGCTCAGGAACCATCGTGCAGTTCAAGATCCCGCGCGTCGTCATCAACGACACGGAAAATTTCGGCGGCAATGAAGAGTTCCTCAAGTCACGCGGCGTCGAGGTGATCGACGCCGCGCACCCCGCCTCGCTCGAGCTGATGGCGCGCTTCATCCGTGAAAAACCGGACTTGTGGAACGAGGATATTATGGAGTGAGAGACACTCTCTCCCCGCTCATTCCCGCGCAAGCGGGAATCCAGAAAAGCAACTGATCAGATAACTGACTGGAATGGATCCCCGCTTGCGCGGGGATGAGCGGAGAATCTTATATCAACTCAACAACCGCATCGGTGAACGACGCCGTATCGTCCTCGCCGCCGATGTCGCCGGTGCCGCGCCCCGAGGCGAGCGCCTTTGAAACCGCCGCTTCGATATTGTCGGCGGCGGCGCTTTCTCCCAGCGAATAGCGCAGCAACATGGCTGCGCTCATGATCGCGCCGGCGGGGTTCGCCTTGCCCTGCCCGGCAATGTCCGGCGCGGAGCCGTGGATCGGCTCGTAAAGCCCGCGCGGCCCCTCGCCCAATGACGCCGAAGGCGCAAGGCCGATGGAGCCCGACAGGACGCTCGCCTCGTCGCTCAAAATGTCGCCGAAAAGGTTCTCGGTGAGGATGACGTCAAACTCCGCCGGCGCCTGGATGAGCTTCATGGCCATGGCGTCGACAAGGACATGCGTTAATTCAACGTCTTTGTATTCCGCTTCATGAAGCTCTTTGACGGCGCTGCGCCATAGCCGGCTCGTCGCCAGCACATTGGCCTTGTCCACCGACGCGACGCGTCCGCCGCGCTTTTTCGCCGCTTCGAAGGCGATGCGCGCGACCCGCGTCACCTCGTCTTTCGTGTAAAGGCATTGATCCGTCGCGAGATCGTAGCCTTCAGTGCGTTCGCCGAAATAAAGCCCGCCGGTCAGTTCGCGCACGATCAGGAGATCGACGCCTTTCGCGCGTTCCTCGCGCAGGGGCGAGAGCTGCTCCATGCCGGGCGCCACGGAAACGGGCCGCAGATTGGCGAAAACGCCGAGCGCTTTTCGCATTTCGAGAAGTCCCGCCTCGGGCCGTTTTTTCGCGCCGTCCCATTTCGGCCCGCCAATGGCGCCGAGGAAAATCGCATCCGCCGACAGACACGCCTCTTTGGTTTCCGCCGGGAACGGATCGCCCATGGCGTCGATGGCGGCGCCGCCGAAGAAACAGTCCGCATATTCAAGCGACAGTTCGTGTTTCTTCGCCGCAGCGTCGAGCACCTTTTTCGCCGCGTTTGCGACTTCGGGACCGACGCCGTCGCCAGGCAGGAATGCGATTTTCGAAGCCATTATCTTTGTCTTTCGTAGTCTTCGATGGCAGGCATCTGATTGATGAGGTGGCCAAGGGGGTCGACGCCGTCGAGGAGACACCGACGCGCGAAAGCTTCAATCGGGAAGCTTCCCTTTTCGCCGTCGCCGAACGTGACTTCGCACGTCTCGAGATCGATGGTGACTTGCGCGCCCGGCGAAGCGAGCAGTTTCTTGTGAGTTTCTTCGTCGACTTCGACGGGCAGGAGCCCGTTCTTCTGGGCGTTGCTTTTGAAAATATCGGCGATGTCGGAGCTGATCACCGCGCGAAAGCCGAAATCGGCCAGCGCCCAGGGCGCATGCTCGCGCGACGAGCCGCAGCCGAAATTCGATCCGGCGACGAGAATTTTATGGGTCTCGGGGTCGACGCCGTTGAAGACGGAGGAATTTTTCGGTCGGCCGTCTTCGTCGTAACGCCAATCGTAAAAGGCCGAGGCGCCAAGTCCGTCCTTCACCGTGGTCGTCAGGAACCGCGCCGGAATGATCTGGTCGGTGTCGATATTCTCCTGGCTCAGAACAACCGTGCGCGAGGTCAACGTCTTGATCGGATCGAATGACATTACGCGCTCTCCTTCGCAAAGAGATAGGGCCGCGGATCGGCGATATGGCCTTCAATGGCAGAGGCCGCCGCCGTGGCGGGGCTTGCGAGCACGGTGCGAACGCCCTTGCCCTGGCGGCCTATAAAGTTGCGGTTCGAAGTCGAGACCACAAGTTCGCCCGGTTTTCCTGAATCGCCGTTCATGGCGATGCACATGGAGCAGCCCGGCTCGCGCCATTCGGCGCCGGCGGCCAGGAACACTTCGTGGAGCTTCTCCGCCTCCGCCGCGTGCTTCACCGCTTCCGATCCCGGCACGATGAGCGCGACGACGCCTTCTTTCACCTTGCGCCCGCGCATCACCGCCGCCGCCTCGCGCAAATCGGAAAGCCGCGAATTGGTGCAGCTGCCGATAAAAACGCGGTCGACCGCAACGTCATGAAACGGTTTTCCCGCATTGAACTTCATATAATCGGCGGCGTGTTTTTCCGCCTCCGAATGGGGCTCCGGCGCGAGCGCGTCCACCGGCGCGGCGGCGTCCGGCGACACGCCATAAGTGATCATGGGGCGGATTTTGGTCGCGTCCACATGCACTTCCTTGTCGAAATGGGCGCCGATCTCGCTTCTGAGATCCGTCCAGTCGGCAAGCGCTTCGTTCCACGCCAACCCCTTCGGCACATAGTCGCGGCCATGGAGCCATTCGAAAGTGGTTTCGTCCGGCGCGATCATGCCGAAACGCGCGCCCGCCTCGATCGACATGTTGCACAGCGTCATGCGCGCTTCCATGGAAAGGGCGCGCACGGCCTCGCCTGCAAATTCGATGGCGTAGCCCTGCCCGCCGTCTGCGCCGATCTGCGCAATCATGGCGAGGGCCATGTCTTTGGCGCCGACGCCTTCCGGCAAAAGCCCGTCAAAGACGACGCGCATGGATTTGGGCTTCCTTTGAAGCACGCATTGCGTCGCCAGCACATGGCCCACTTCCGTGGTGCCGATGCCGAAGGCGAGCGCGCCGAAGGCGCCGTGGGTCGAGGTGTGGCTGTCGCCGCAGACGATGGTTTTGCCCGGCTGGGTCAGGCCCAACTCCGGCCCGATCACATGCACGATGCCGCGGCGCGGATCGCCCATATTGAGAAGCTCGATTCCGTGCTCTGCGCAGTTTTCAATAAGCCTTTCCACCTGGCTTTTCGCTTCCGGCGTCGCGTAAGGCAGCTCGCCCCGGTCATTCGCCGGCAGGGTCGGCGTCGAATGATCGAGCGTGCCGAAAGTCTTGTCGGGACGGCGCACTTTCACCCCGCGCCCTTCAAGCACCGAAAAGGCCTGAGGCGACGTCACCTCATGAATAAGATGCAGGTCGATATACAACACCGCCGGCGCCTCGGCCGTCTCTTCGACGACCACATGACGCTCCCACAATTTGTCGAACAGGGACTTTGGACTGGAACCCTCAATACTCATGACGCCGCCGCCTCGCTTTCCACAACACCGAGACCGGCGCGGACCGCCGCCGCCTGATTGATCGCCGCCACGAAGGCCGCGACCGCCGCGTCGGCGATGTCCACTTCCTTGCCCTTGCCGGCGTAGTCGCGCCCGTCCACGGTCACGACCGCGTCGGCGCGCACGACGCCCTCCTCCGCCTCGTGATGAAGATCGAGCGTCTTGATGACGCCGGACACATCGGTGATGGCGCAGACGGCCGCGAAAGCGGCGTCGATGGGCCCGGCGCCTTCATGGGTCACCGTGTGCTGCTCGCCGCTGTCATGTTCGAGCGTGATGCGCGCATAAGGCTTCGTCCCCTCCTCCATATCGATGCGCAGCTCCGTGCGGCGCATGCGCCAGGGGCCGACCCGCCCGTCGACGACGGAATTGCCAGTGACCAGCTTGATGAGCTGTGCGTCGCTGACCTCGCGCGTCGTATCGGCGAGTTTTTTGAACGCCGGGAAGATGTCCTCCACCTTCTGCGGCGAAATCTTGAAACCCAAAGCTTCGGCGCGGGCGCGCACGGCGTGCTTGCCGGAATGCTTGCCGAGGACAATGGAATTTGCGGGCATGCCCACAGACTCCGCATCCATGATCTCGTAAGTGCGCTTGTTCGCCAAGACGCCGTGCTGATGAATGCCGCTTTCATGGGCGAAAGCGTTCTTGCCGACGACCGCCTTGTTGCGCGGGATCGGGTTGTGCGTGACGCGCGACAGAGCAAGGCTCGCCGGATAGATCTTGGTGGTGTCGATCTGGGTCCCGAGGCCGAAAAAGTCCTTGCGGGTCTCCAGCGCCATGACCGCCTCTTCCAGGGAGCAATTGCCGGCTCGCTCGCCGATGCCGTTGATGGCGCATTCGATCTGGCGGGCGCCGCCGCGCACGGCGGCCAGCGAATTGGCGACCGCCATGCCGAGATCGTCATGACAATGGGTCGAGAAGGTCACCTTGTCGGCGTCCTTGGCGTTTTCCTTGAGAAAACGGAAGAGATCGGCGATCTCCTCCGTCGTCGTGTAACCGACCGTGTCGGGGATGTTGATCGTCGTGGCGCCGGCCTCGATCGCCGTATTCACCGCTTCGATCAGATAATCGCGTTCGGTGCGGATAGCGTCTTCGGGCGAGAACTCGACTTCGTCGCACAGGGGAACCGCAAAGGCGACGAGACGGCCAATCTTCTCGATGATCTCGTCCTTGGTCATCTTCAGCTTGGCGTCGCGATGCAGGGGGCTCGTGCCGATGAAGGTGTGGATGCGCTTATGGCGCGCCGGCTCCAGCGCCTTGGCCGACGCCTCGATGTCCTTGTCGTTGAGGCGCGAGAGCGAACAGATCGTCGGCCCCTTGATCTCGGACGCAATGGCGGAGATCGCCGCCGCATCGCCGGGCGAGGCCGCGGCGAAGCCCGCCTCGATAATATCCACATTCAGCGCCTCAAGCGCCCGGGCGACGACCATCTTGGCGTCCGTCGCCATGGAAAAGCCCGGCGCCTGTTCGCCGTCGCGCAAGGTGGTGTCGAAAATCTTGACGTGATCGGCGGGTTTCGCCTTTACGTCGCTTTCTTCTGTTTCGGTCCTGGTCACTTTTGAATCCCTTCGTTCTGTTCCTTCATAACGCCGACTTCTATCGCGCGGAGATTTCACCGCGCGGGGCTAAGGAGCAGGCTCGACAGGCTGTTCAACGAATGACGCAAAAACATGACATCAGTCCCTTTCAACGCCGCGGCGAATAGAAAGGACGCCAGTGCGGGAAACTTCGGAGAGCCCCAAAGGCTTCATCAGATCGATAAAGGCGTTGATTTTTTCGCGCGCGCCGGTGATCTCGAAGACGAAAGACTGATGCGTCGTATCGAGCGCCTTGGCGCGGAAAATATCAGCCAGGCGCATGGCTTCGACGCGCTGTTCGCCTTCATTGACCACCTTGATAAGCGCCAGCTCGCGTTCGAGCGCATCCGTTTCAGCGGAAACGTCGACGACCCGGCGCACCGGCACCAGGCGGCCGAGCTGAGCCTTGATCTGCTCGATTTTCGAGGGCGAGCCGCGCGTCACCACGGTGATGCGCGAGGTGTGCTTTTCCATGTCGGTCTCGGCGACCGTCAAGCTTTCGATATTGTAGCCGCGCGCGGAGATGAGACCGACGACGCGGGACAAGACGCCCGGCTCGTTGTCGACAATGACCGCGAGAATAACCTCGCGCTCCGCGCCTTCGTCGCGCGTGACCGGATAGACCGATTGCGATTGAGTGCTAGAGGCGGTCATACCAGCGTCTTCCCCTGCTCCGAAACGGAATCCTCTTTCATCTCGCCAAACAGCATCTCGTTATGCGCCGCGCCCGACGGGATCATCGGGAAGACGTTTTCTTCCTGCGTGACGACGCAGTCGAACAGCACGGGCTTGGGCGATGCGATCATCTCCATGATCTTTTCGTCGAGCTCCGCCGGGTCCGTTGCGCGAATGCCGTGGCCGCCATAAGCCTCGGCGAGCTTCACGAAATCCGGCAGGCTGTCGGAATAGGAATGCGAATAACGCCCGCCATGGAGGAGCTCCTGCCACTGGCGCACCATGCCGAGATAGGCGTTGTTCAGGATGAAGATCTTGATCGGCAGTTCGTGCTGGATCGCCGCCGACATCTCCTGCATGGTCATCTGCACCGAGGCGTCGCCGGCGATGTCGATGACGAGGGCGTCCGGATGCGCGGCCTGGACGCCGAGCGCGGCGGGCAATCCGTAGCCCATGGTGCCGAGCCCGCCTGAGGTCATCCAGCGGTTCGGCTCTTCGAAATGGAAGTGCTGCGCCGCCCACATCTGATGCTGGCCGACTTCCGTCGTCACATAAACGTCCTTGTCGCGGGTCAGGGCGTAAAGCCGCTCGACCGCATATTGCGGTTTGATAAAGGTCCCGCTGTTCGCATAGGCGAAGGATTTGCGCGCACGCCAGCCGTCGATCTGGCCCCACCAATCTTTAATGCGCGCCTTGTCATGGGCTTCCGACTTGTCGCGGCGTTTCCATTCATCGAGCATCGCCTGCATCACCGCGCCCGCATCGCCGACAATGCCGATATCGACGGGCACGTTCTTGTTGATGGAGGACGGATCGATGTCGATGTGAATCTTGCGCGAATTCGGCGAGAAAGCGTCGAGGCGCCCCGTCACCCGATCGTCGAAACGCGCGCCGATCGCGATCATCAGATCGCAATCGTGCATGGCGTTGTTGGACTCATAAGACCCATGCATCCCCAGCATGCCGAGCCATTGCGGATCGGAGGCCGGAAAAGCGCCGAGGCCCATCAGGGTCGAGGTCACCGGAAAGCCGGTCGCTTTCGCCAGGTCGCGCAGGACTTTCGACGCTTCCGGCCCCGCATTGACGACGCCGCCGCCCGTATAAAAAACCGGCCGACGGGCATAGCGCATCAAGTCGACAACCTGTTCGATCTGGTGGGCGCTGATCTCCGGCGTGACAATGCAATTGCGTTTTTGCGCGTCTTCGCGCGCGGTGTAGCGATCTTTTTCGAACTGGATGTCTTTCGGTATGTCGATCAGCACCGGCCCGGGGCGGCCGTTGCGGGCGATGTGAAACGCTTCATGCACAATGGTCGGCAGGCCGTGCGCCGACTTCACGAGATAGTTGTGCTTGGTGCATGAACGCGTGATCCCTGTGGTGTCGCATTCCTGAAAGGCGTCGGTGCCGATCAGCGGCCGCGCCACCTGCCCGGAGATGCAGACGACCGGAATGGAATCGAGCAGCGCGTCGGCGAGGCCGGTGACGGCGTTGGTGGCGCCGGGGCCCGACGTCACCAGCGCGACGCCGACCTTGCCGGTCGAGCGCGCATATCCCTCCGCCGCGTGCAGGGCGCCCTGTTCGTGACGCACCAGAACGTGGCGGATCGTGTCGCGTTCGTAAAGCGCGTCATAGATCGGCAAGACGGCGCCGCCGGGATAGCCGAAAATCACCTCCACGCCCTGCTCCTCCAGCGCATCAAGGAGAAGTTCGGCGCCCGATTTCAAAATCTGAGCCGCCGTCTTGGTCTCTTGCTTTGCTTGAGGAGCAGTCATGGTTGGCCTCAGTTCTCTTTGGTGTTGGCGCCCGGCTTCAACCAGGACATGCGCGCGCGCAGCTCCTTGCCGGTCTTTTCGATTGGGTGCTCCAGGTCGGCCCGCAGCATCTGGTTGTAGCGAACCTTGCCGGCCTGGTTTTCGACGATCCAGTCATGGGCGAAGGAGCCGTTCTGAATGTCTTTGAGGACTTCCTTCATGCGCTGTTTCGTTTCCGCATTGATGACGCGCGGGCCCGAAACGAAATCGCCGTATTTCGCAGTCTCGGAGATGAAGTCATGCATGCGGCTGATCCCGCCCTCATAGAAGAGGTCGACGATAAGCTTCAGCTCGTGAAGACATTCATAATAGGCGATTTCGGGCTGATAGCCGGCTTCCACCAGCGTCTCGAAGCCGGCGATGACAAGCTCCGAGGCGCCGCCGCAAAGCACAGCCTGCTCGCCGAAGAGGTCCGTTTCGGTCTCTTCGCGGAAGGTCGTCTCGATGACGCCCGCCGAGGCGCCGCCGATGAGGCTCGCATAAGCGAGCGCTTTTTCCTTGGCCTTGCCGGTGGCGTCCTGATGGACGGCGAAAAGGCTCGGCACGCCGCGCCCGCGCTCATATTCGGACCGCACCAGCCCGCCGGGGCCTTTCGGCGCCACCATAATGACGTCCACATTTTCCGGCGGCGTGACGCGGCCGTAAAGCACCGTAAATCCGTGGGCGAACAAAAGCGCATCGCCGTCTTTCAGGTTCGGCTCGATGTCGTCCTTGAAAATCTGTTCATGCGTCATGTCCGGCGTCAGGACGGCGATCAGCTTCGCCTGACGGGCCGCTTCAGCGACCGTCGCGACTTCGAGGCCGTCTTCGGTCGCGCGTTTCGCGCCCGGGCCGTCGGGACGCACGCCGACCAGCACCTTGCATCCGGAATCATGAAGGTTCAGCGCATGGGCGCGGCCCTGGCTGCCGTAACCGATGACCGCGACCACATCGTCTTTCACGATCTTCGGATCGGCGTCATCTTCCGTATAAACTCTCATTTCAAAATTCCTCTTACGGTTTAGTCGTTGAACGATTGAATGGTGACGGCGCCTTTCGACGCCGAAGAAACCAGCACGGCGTATTTGTCGAAAACCCCGCCCATGCGGTGCGGCTTTTTCGGCTGATAAGCGGCGCGGCGCGCATCCCAGTCGATGTCGGCGTCGATGCGGCGCGCTTCGGCGTCGATGGTGATCTTGTCGCCGTCCTGCAAGAGCGCGATGGGCCCGCCAAAGGCGGCTTCCGGCGCCACATGACCGATGACGAAGCCGTGGGAGGCGCCGGAGAAGCGCCCGTCGGTGATCAGCGCCACTTTGCCGGCAAGGCCCTGGCCCGCGACGGCGGCGGTGACCGCCAGCATTTCGCGCATGCCGGGTCCGCCTTTCGGGCCTTCATAACGGATGACGACGACATCGCCTTCCTTGATCTCGCCGGCGGAAATCGCCTTGAACGCCGCTTCCTCGCCTTCAAAGACGCGCGCGACGCCTTCGAACGGCTTGTCCGCATAGCCGGCGGTTTTCAAGACCGCGCCTTCGGGCGCAACCTCGCCGTAAAGAATGCGCAAGCCGCCGGTTTCCTTGAACGGTTCGGCGACGGAGTGCACCACCTGCTGGCCCGGCGTTGCTTCGGCTTTGCCAAATTCCTCGAACAGCGACGCGCCGGAAACGGTCGGCGCATCTTCGATCTTGCCGCCTTCCATCAACTGTTTGCCGAAGAGGCGCACGCCGCCTGCGGCGTAAAGATCTTTCGCGAGAAACTGTCCGCCCGGCTTCAGATTGGAGATCACCGGCGTCGTGCGCGACAGCTCGTCGAAAAGATCGATGGAAAATGGCACGCCCGCTTCCGTCGCAATCGCCGTCAGGTGCAACACCGCATTGGTGGAGCCGCCCGAAGCGACAACCGAGGTCGCGGCGTTGCGCATGGATTTTTCAGTGATGAACTGCCGGGCCGTCTTGCCTTCATTGGCCAATTGCGCGGCCAGCTTGCCGCATCTGACGCCCTCGGCGGCTTTTTCTTCGGCGATCGCCGGCGGGTCGCCTGCGCCGATGGGCGCGAGGCCAAGAAAGGCCAGCGCCATGGCCATGGTGTTCGCCGTGAACTGGCCGCCGCAGGCGCCGGCGCCCGGACAGGCGGCGCGTTCGATCTGGTCGAGCTCCTGGTCGGAATAATCGCCTTTCGAATGGGCGCCGACCGCTTCGAACACGTCCTGGATGGAAATGTCTTTTTCTTCGCCGCGGAATTTGCAGTGACCCGGCATGATGGTGCCGCCATAGAAAATGACGCCGGGAATATCCATGCGCGCCAGCGCCATCGCGGCGGCCGGCAGGGTCTTGTCGCAGCCGACGAGAATGACCGCCGCGTCGAGCGAATGGCCGCGCACGGCGAGTTCGATGGAATCGGCGATCACCTCGCGCGAGATCAGCGAGGCGCGCATCCCCTCGCCGCCCATGGTGATGCCGTCGGAAACGACGATGGTGTTGAAGTCGACCGGGGTCGCGCCGCCCGCGCGCACGCCCTCGCGCACCGGCTCGGCCAGCTTGTCGAGATGCATGTTGCAGGGGGTCACCGTCGACCAGGTGTTGACCACGGCGATGATCGGCTGGTCGAGCTCCTTGTCGCCCAGCCCCGTCGCGCGCAGCATCGCCCGCGCCGGCGCCTTGGCGGCTCCCTTGGTGATGGCGTCTGATCTTTTACTCGTCATTATCGTCCGTTCGTTCTTTGTTGAACGGACCGCCGGACATGAAAAAACCCGCTCCTTTCGGGAGCGGGCTATCCGGAGGTCCGTGCTGCTAAGTTAGCGCGCGGGCTCCATGGCCGCTCCCCGGATGGGGCTAATAAGGAGTACGAGTACGAGCGGAAGGAGGCTTACAGCCATAAGCAGAGGCTCCGCGACAAACGCCACGCCCTCTCCCTTGATGCCGATATCCGCCAAAGCCCGCATTTCACTACCTTTTGCGCCGTTTTGCAGCGCCGAACCCCGCTTACAACCCGCCCCGTTAACAAACAAGCAAAAAATGCCCGGATGCGTCAATTTTTTCCCGATGGGCGCTGGGTGCGCGCAAAGGCTTAGCAGATTCTGCTCCCTCGGGAATCGGATCGTCTTAGGGCCGCGTCTGCCCCGTGCCGCGCACCAAATTCTTGTAGGTGGTGAGCTCCTCGACGCCCGCCGGCCCCCTTGCATGAAGGCGGCCTGTGGCGATGCCGATTTCCGCGCCGAGACCGAATTCGCCGCCGTCCGCGAACTGGGTCGAGGCGTTGTGCATGACGATGGCGCTGTCGACTTCCGTCAGGAAGCGCCGGGCCGTCTCCTCATTTTCGGTGACGATGGAGTCCGTGTGGCCGGACCCGTATTTTGCGATGTGGTCAATCGCCCCGGCGACGCCGTCGACAACCGCAACCGACAAAACAGGGGCCAGATATTCCGTATAAAAATCTTCCTCCGCAGCGGGAACGACCGTCGGGTCGATCTTGCGCAGCGCATTGTCGCCCCGGATCTCGCAGCCCTTTTTACGCAAAGCGTCCACAATCGGCGGCCAGGCTTTTTTCGCAACCGCCTCGTCGATGAGCAGCGTCTCCATGGCGCCGCAGACGCCGGTGCGCCGCATCTTCGAATTGACGGCGATCTCCACCGCCTTCTCCAGGTCCGCATCGCGGTCCACATAGACATGGCAGACGCCGTCGAGATGGGAGAGCACGGGCGCGCGCGCTTCCTTTTGCACCCGCGCCACCAGCGACTTGCCGCCGCGGGGAATGAGGAGGTCGATGCGCCCGCCCATCCCCGACAGCAAGGCGCCTACCGCGGCGCGGTCTGTCGTCTCGATGAAGAGCGCCGCGTCTTCAGGCAGGCCCGCGACGCCGAGCGCGTCATGGAAGCAGTCGTAAAGCGCCTTCGAGGTTTTGATGCATTCCGATCCGCCGCGCAGGATGACGGCGTTGCCGGCCTTCACCGCAATCGCCGCCGCATCGACGGTCACGTTGGGACGGCTTTCATAGATCATGGCGATGACGCCGATGGGCGTTCTCACCCGCTCGATCTCCAGCCCGTTGGGCCGCGGCCATTTCGAGATCGATTTGCCCACGGGATCATCGAGCGCGGCGATGTCTTCGAGCGCCTTGGCGATGCTTTCGATCCGTTCGGGATTGAGCGTCATGCGGTCGAGAAAGGCTTCTTCCGTCCCGCGCGCTTTGGCGGCGGAAATCTCGGCGGCGTTGATTTCAAGAATCTCGCCGGCGCGTTCGCGAACCAGTTCCGCAGCCTTTGTCAGCGCCGCGTTCTTGCGCTCCGTCGGGGCAGAGGCCATGAGGCGCGCGGCGGCCCGCGCCTTCGCCGCAAGGCCTTCCATGTAATCGTCAAGCGACCCGGCATCGGTCATTACTCGCTCCTCAAAATGAGATCGTCTTTTTCGACCATGGCCGGGCGGCGGCGATAGCCGAGCAGCGCCTCGATCCGGTCCGATTTGGCGCCGGCGATTTTGCGCGCGTCGCCCGCATCGAAGGCGATGAGCCCCTGGCCGATAGACTGGCCGTCAAGCGTGACGATTTCCACCGCATCGCCGCGGGCGAAAGCGCCTTCGACGTCTTTGACGCCTGCAGGAAGCAGACTGGCGCCGTTTTCGAGGGCTTTCGCGGCGCCGTCGTCGATGACGATGCGGCCCGACGGCTTCAACCGTCCGGCGATCCATTGCCGCCTCGCCCCTTCATGGGTGATCGAGGCGCGGAACAGCGTCGCCGGCCCGCCGTCGAGCACTGCTTTCAGGGGATGGTCCACGAGCCCCGGCGCGATCACCGTATCGCAGCCCGCGCCGCCGGCGATCTTCGCCGCCGCCACTTTCGAGGCCATGCCGCCGGAGCCGACGCCGGCGCTCTGATTGACGCCGCCCGCGGCGCGTTCGATCTCGGGCGTGATCGCTTCCACCAGCGGAATATGTTTCGCCGACCCGTCTTTTCTCGGATCGGCCGTGTAAAGACCGTCTATGTCCGACAGGATGACGAGGAGATCGCTTTCCACGAGCTGCGCGGCGTGGGCCGCCAGCCGGTCATTGTCGCCATAGCGGATTTCGCTTGTCGCAATGGTGTCGTTTTCATTGACCAGCGGCAGGGCGCCCAATCCAAGCAGCGTGCGCAAGGTCGCGCGCGCATTGAGATAACGCCGCCGGTTTTCCGTGTCCTCGAGCGTCAACAGGACCTGCGCGATGGCGATGTCATGGGGCGTGAAGGCCGCCTGCCAGCCCTGCGCCAGCGCCGCCTGTCCCGCCGCCGAGGCCGCCTGTTTTTCGTCGAGCCGAAGCGCGCCCTTGAGGCCAAGGCGGTTTCGCCCGATCGCAATGGCGCCGGAGGTCACCACCACAATCTCGACGCCGCCGGCGCGCAATTCCACGATGTCCGCGGCGAGCGTTGAAAGCCAGGCCTCGCGCACGCCGTCGGGCCCGCACAAAATCGCCGAGCCCACCTTGATGACAAGGCGTTTTGCGGCATGCGCGGCTGCAGACGCGGCGCCCTGCGCCGCGTTCCGGTTCAAATTCGAAGACATGGGACTTGTCTTTAGCTGAACGTCTGGATGCGGCGCAAAGTCTTTTCGCTGTCCGGCGGCGGCGTCATGGCGATGCGTTCAAGATCGGAGAAGATGCTGGCCACCGTCGGGGCGCGCCCGGCGCCTTTCCCCGTGCAGGTGAACTCCTCGCCATTGGTGTTGATGACGCGGACCGCATTGCCCTCGCCGTCAACCCCGGCGAGGAACGCATCGTCGTCGACGCGCTCGAAACGCACCCGGGCGGAAATGCCGCCGTCGGGCGATTTTTTCACCGTGGACAATTGCTTCCAGACGCCGCCGAGCTTCACGAATTCGTCGGCCCGTTCGGCCGTTAAGGGTTCGATGCGAATCGAATCCTGCGGGAATTCGCGGCCGAACGCTTCATAAGTGAGGATCGAGATTTTCGCGCGCGCGTCCTCGCCGGACAAGTCCGCCGTGGGATCGGGTTCGGCGAAACCGGCCTCCTGTGCGGCTTTGACCGCGCCTTCATAAGAGGCGCCGTCTTTCATGGCGGAGAGAATATAGTTCACCGTGCCATTGAGGATCGCGGTGATGGAGCGCACGTCGCCCGCTTCGCGCGCGCGGCGCACAGTTTCGACCATGGGCGCGCCGCCGCCGACAGACGGCGAATAGGCGAGCGTCACATTGTTTTGCTGCGCAAGCTTGTGCAGATCGGCGAGATGGCCGGCGATCGCCTGTTTGTTGGCGGTCACCACATGAACGCCGCGGGCGAGCGCCGCCGCGATGAGCTTCAGCCCCGCCTCGCCGGAAGGCAGCGCATCGATCACCACATCCGGCTGTTCGACCAGAAACACATTGGGATCGGAATAGGTGCGCAGGCCACTGAGCCGTTCATGACGCTCCTTGTCCGGGTTATTCACAAGCCCGGCGCACAGCGCATAGGCGCCCGTTTCCTCGGCAAGACGCAACGCCGCGCCCTCGCCGATCACGCCAAGTCCCGCCACCGCCACGCGCAAACGCCGGGGCGCGCTTAATTTTTCACCAACGCTCACAACAACCTTGTCATCTACATCTACGCACATTTGCTTGCCGTCCCCTTCGACAGATACGCCACTTTGCCGGCGCCCGCCTTCCCTGCAACGTCGAGCGCTTGTTCTATGTCTCGCACAAGATCCTCGGCATGCTCAAGCCCGATGGAAAAGCGGACGAGCCGGTCGGAAATGCCCGCCGTTTCGCGCGCTTCCGGCGTCATCGCCGCATGGGTCATGGTCGCGGGCGTGCACACAAGGCTCTCAAAGCCGCCGAGGGATTCAGCGATGGTAAACAGGTTCAACTGGCGCAGAAGCTCGATGACATCGACGCCTTCAGCGAATTCAATCGAGAACATCGAGCCGAAACCCTTTTGCTGCGCTTTCGCGGTCTCGTGACCCGGATGGGATTTGAGACCGGGGAAATAAATGTTTTCGATGCGCGCATCGTTCTCGAGATGCGTCACGATTTCACCCGCCGTCGCCTGCTGGCGCTCGATGCGCGGGAACAAGGTCCTGAGGCCGCGCAGGGTCATAAAGGAATCGAAGGGCGCGCCGGAAACGCCGGTGCAGTTCGCCCACCAGGCGAGATCGTCGCCGAGCGCCTGATCCCTGGCGACAACGGCGCCGCCGACAACGTCGGAATGGCCGTTGATGAATTTCGTCGTCGAATGCACGACGATGTCGCAGCCGAGATCGAGCGGACGCTGCAGCGCCGGCGACAGGAAGGTGTTGTCGGCGGCGACGATGGCGCCGCATTCCTTCGCCAGTTCGACCACCGCGCGAATGTCGGTGATGCGCAGGAGCGGGTTGGAGGGCGTTTCAACGAGCACCAGTTTCGGTTTGCGCGCAAAAGCTTTTGCGAGCTCTTCCGGATCGGTCTGGTTTGCGTAGACAAGCTCGAACTGGCTGCGCTTGGCGCGCGCCGTCAGAAGCCGGTGCGTGCCGCCGTAACAATCGTGCGGCGCGATCACCACTTCGCCCGGATCGACAAGATTCAGGAGAAGGTCGAGCGCCGCCATGCCGGAGGAGACGACAACGCCGCGGGCGCCGCCTTCGAGCTGCGCGAGCGCGTCTTCAAGCTGCGTGCGCGACGGGTTGCCGGAGCGCGCATAGTCGTATTGCGGCTTTTCCAACGGGTCGCGCCAGGCGTAGTTCGCCGATAGATGGATCGGCGGCGACACCGAGTTGAACGCCGGATCATCGGCGACGCCCGCCGTCGCGATCAGAGTTTCAGGGCGCAGGGCGTCAGTGTGCTGAGCGTCGCTCATGATGTTTTCTCCTCGAGGAATTCTTTGATGTGCGGGCCGATGACAGCCGTTTCCTTCAAAAACGCGTCATGGCCGTAAAGAGACGGAACCTTGATCAAGCGTGCGCCGTCGACGGCGCCGGCGAGACGCTCCAGATCGGCGAGCGGCGCCAGCCGGTCGGTTTCCGCGGCGATGATGAGGCTGTCGGCGGAAATCTTCGCCGGGTCGGCGCGATGACGGTCGATGGAGTCCGACAACGTCACATAGCGGCGCGCATCCATGCCGTAGGCGTCGCCGCGCGCGATCAGATAGTCGCAGATGTCGTAAGGGTCGCCCGCCGCGGCGCCGGGGGCGCTTTCAAAGCGCGCCCCGAATTCCTCGGGCGTTCTGTAGGTGATCATGCCGATCTGGCGGGCGAGCGCGACGCCGCCTTCGCCGTCGCCGTGCTTCAGGGCGAAATCGATGATCCGCCGCTGCACGCCGCGCAGGGCCGTGGCGGAAGGGTGCGGCCGGTCGGGCGCGGAAATCGCGCACAGCTTTTCGATGCGGTCCGGGAAAAGTTCGGCGAAGACGAGACCGATCATCCCGCCATAGGAGGCGCCCACAAAGCCGTGGAGTTTTTCGATATTGAGGGTGTCGAGAGCGTCGGCGAGCGCGCGGGCGTGATCGCGCGTCGTCACCGTTTTCGCCGCCTCGCCGGCGTTCGGCAGAAAGTCGAACCCGATGACGCAGTACCGGTCGAGATCGATGAAGCCGCCGGGCGAAACCATGTCGCGCCACCAGCCCTCGCCGTCCTTGCAAGTCGCAACGACGCGGCCCGCGGAAATGCCGCCGGCGACGGCGATGGCCGGCTTTTCAAGATCGCCGTAAACGCGGACTTTCAGCTCCGGGCGGCTCAAGCTTTCGCCGCTGTCCAGAATGAAATCCGAAGGCAGAAACACGGTGACGTCACAGAAAGGCTGAGACTTCAGCCCCTCTTTGCCGGTCCGTTCTTCTGTCGCTGCTGACATGCCTAGTCTCTCCGCGTCAAACCCGTTCAACTCGATCAGGAAATTCGCTTGAGAGACCTCATCGGACGATCATCGTCGGTCGTCGTCCGACTCATCTCTCGGGAAGAAAGAAACCTTCCCGCAGGAATTGGCACCTTTCCTAAAAGCCGGTCAGGCTTTTCGGCGGTTGCCCCAGCGTCAACGGGCCTATCCCTCAGCTGGTCTTGATGAGTTGATCAGGGTGATACTTTGCGCCCGCGGCGCCGTCAACAGGATATCGTAAGCGTTGCCTAATTTTAGCAGAAAAAGCTTCTATGATGAAATAATCGGGCGAAGGCGCCCTCACCGCTCCGGCGTCTCCCATTCGGCGGGCGGGACATGGCGGCGCTGCAGCCGGATGGCGAGGCCGAGCGAGACGCCCACCCCGATGGCGATGGTGAGGTCCGTGGCGACGGTAAGAACCAGGGTCGTGACCAGAAGCGCGCGGTCCGACAGCCGCCCTTCGAGAAAGTGGGCCTTCCATTTATGCGGCTCGCTCATGTTCCAGGCGGTGATCATCAACAGCCCGGCGAGCGCCGGCATGGCGAGATAGCCGGCGAGCGGCGCGGCGATGAGCATGACGATCAAAATCGTCAGCGCATGGACGATCCCCGCCATCGGGGTCTTGCCCCCGGCCCTGATATTCGTCGCCGTGCGCGCAATGGCGCCGGTCGCGGGCAGGCCGCCGAAAAGCGCCGAGCCGACATTGGCCGCGCCCTGCGCCAGCACCTCCGCATTGGGACGGTGCCTTCCGTCGCCGCTCATCTTGTCGGCGACCATGGCGGAAAGCAGCGATTCAACGCCCGCCAGAAAGGCGATGACGAAAGCCGACGGCAGGAGCTCGAGCACCCGCTCATAAGACGTAAACGCCGGCAAGGACGGCGCCGGCAAATGGTTCGGCAAGTCGCCGAAGCGCGAGGCGATCGTATCCACCGGCCCCCCCATGATCGCGGCCGCCGCCGAGGTCGCCGCGACAGCGACGATGAGGCCTGGCAATTTCGGCGCGAGGCGGCGCAACAGGACGATGCACGCAATTGTCGCCGCGCCCAGACCGAAAGCCGCGGGACTGAAGCTCGCTCTCGCTTGCCACAGGACAGGCAGTTTCTCGAAAAACGCCGCGGGAAGGTGATCGGCGGAAAGCCCAAAGAGGTCCTTGACCTGGCTGAAGGCGATCAGGACGGCGATGCCGATAGTGAAGCCGTTGACCACCGCCTCAGGCACGAAGGCGATCAGCCGGCCGGCGCGCAAAACCCCCGAGACCAGAAGGATGATCCCGGCCATGAAGGTCGCGAGCACCAGCCCGTCATAGCCGTGATTGGCGATGACGTCGTAGACGACGACGATGAAGGCGCCGGTCGGTCCGCCGATCTGGAACCGGCTGCCGCCGAGCGCCGAAATCAGAAAGCCGCCGATGATCGCTGTGACGATCCCCTTTTCGGGGCTCGCGCCCGACGCAATCGCGATGGCGAGGCTCAGGGGCATCGCCACCATGGCGACGGTGACGCCGGCAAAGAGGTCGCCCCAAAAAAGCTTCAGCGAGTAGTTTTCAAGGGTCGTCAGTAGTTTGGGCTTCATGAGCTGGCGTCTTGTCCCTCACCCGACCAGGCTGAAGGGCGAGCCGTGATTGATCTTGAGCCGTTCTTCAAGGGTCATGCGCACGAGGATATGCGGCCCGTTGATGAATTCCTGCGGCGTGCGGCCATTAAACTGTTTGAACTCGCGAATGAAGTGCGCCTGATCATAATAAGCGGCCCGGGCGATGTCGCGCCAGTCGGAAAGGTTCATCCAGGTGAGCCGGTTCGCCGCATGCAAGGCCCGGAACTTGCGGTGAAGCCGTTTCGGCCCGGCCCCGAAATAGGCCTTGCACAGCCGCTCGATCTGCCGGTGAGACAGGTCCACATGGTCGAGGAGATGTTCGATCTCGTTCGGCTCGGGATCGACGATCCAATGCGTCGCCTGCTCAATAAAATCGTCATGAACCAGACGTTTTTCGGATACGAAGGACGAAAACAGAGCGTCCGCCGCCCGGACGACGGCGTCATTGTCCTTCTGGCCGAAGATTTCCGCGATCAGCGGTTTCGCCGCTGACGGCACATATTCCTGAAGCGGGGCGTGGTCGTCGGCGAGCTTTTCGGCGCTGACGGAAAACAGGCGCCGCCAGCCGAGCGGCGTGATCGCAGCGCCGAAAATGCGGGTGCCGGCCGCGAACTTGATCCGGCTCCAGCCATAGGTCGGCCCGCAAAGCGCCGCGTCGCCCGGCTGGAAATCGGCGTCTTCGCCGCTGAGATTGGACGCCACATGCCCCTGCAGAATGAACCGCACATTAGCGATCTCCGCGCGCATGATGTCGGAAACCTCAAAGGGGAGCGATACGAAATAATAACTGCTGACGAGCTCCCTCAGGGCCGGCGCGGGTTCATAATACGAAAATTCCACTCAACCGCTCCATGGGCGTCGGCGCGCCAAATTCGTCTTCCCTGCTTTTAAGGGTTGGTGTCGAGAATTTACAATCCTCCGCATGCGATTGAAGCCATGATCGCCATGGCCGTAAAAATGTCGCGGCGAAAAATTACGATGAGTTGCGTAAAGCAGCTGCGCTTCGCCTTCGAGGCGACGGCGCAATTGGCTGCGCGCTGCGAATGCGAACAGACAGGTAAGGGTTAGTCCCCCTTGGCGCCTGCGCGGAGCGTTTCAGTTTCCCTGAAACACTCTGCGCAGGTTTCTCGCCGCCTGGCGGATGCGCTGCTGGTTTTCGACAAGCCCGATGCGCACAAACCCTTCGCCATATTCGCCGAAGCCGAGCCCCGGCGCGACGGCGACGTCGGCGCGCTCGATCAGCATCTTGGAGAACTCGACCGACCCCATGGCCTTGTATTTTTCCGGGATCTCCGCCCAGGCGAACATGGACGCTTCGGGCGTCGGGATGTCCCAGCCGGCCATGGCGAAAGCGTCGATCAGAACGTCGCGGCGGCGCTTATAAGTCTCGCGGATTTCCTCGACGCACTCCCACGGCCCGTCGAGCGCGGCGACCGCCGCGACCTGGATCGGCGTGAAGGCGCCGTAGTCGAGATAGGATTTCACCCTTGCGAGCGCATTGATGAGCCGTTCATTGCCGACCGCCATGCCGACGCGCCAGCCCGCCATGGCGAAGGTTTTCGACAGGGAGTTGATCTCGACGGCGATGTCTCTCGCGCCCTCGACTTCGAGGATCGACGGCGGCGGAACGTCCCCGAAATAGATCTCGCCATAAGCGAGGTCGGAGAGGATGATGATCTCGTGCTTTTTCGCGAGCGCCACGGCGTCCTTGTAGAAATCGAGGCCGACCGTCTGCGCCGTGGGGTTCGAGGGATAATTCAACACCATCGCCCGCGGCTTCATATGCGCCTTGCCGATGGCTTCGGACAAGCCGGAAAGATAGTCCTCCGGCGACGGCGCGGGCACGGGCAGGATCACCCCGCCCGCGATGATGAAACCGAAAGCGTGGATCGGATAGGCCGGGTTCGGCGCGAGGATGACGTCGCCCGGCCCGGTGATCGCCTGGGCGAGGTTCGCAAAGCCTTCCTTGGAGCCGATGGTGGCGACGATTTCCGTTTCGGGATTGAGCGAGACGTTGAAACGGCGCTCGTAATAACGGGCCATGGCGCGCCGCAAGCCGACGATCCCGCGCGAGGCGGAATAGCGATGCGCCTTCGGATTGCGCGCGGTCTCGCACAGCTTGTCGACGATATGCGCCGGCGTCGGCATGTCGGGATTGCCCATGCCGAGATCGATGATGTCGTGCTTTTCGGCGCGCAGCTTCGCCTTCAGCTTGTTCACCTCCTCGAAGACGTAAGGAGGCAGCTTCTGGATGCGGTAGAATTCTTCTTCTGTCGGCATGATGGCTGGGCTTGCCCGATCCTGACTACAACAAAGCTTATTGCGGGCGAATGGCGCGGTTTCAAGGCGCCGCCGGGGCCTTGCCTTGATTTAAAGAAGGCGCCCGGGGCGTACAAACCATCGTCACGCCGATTTGGCGGCGGCTTCCAGTTTTTTCTGGCGCGCAAGAATCTCGCGCGGTTCGATCACCCAGAATTTCGCCCTTGCATTGGCCCAGTCGTCGAGAACGCCGCGCGCCTTCGGCGACTTGGTCTCACGCCAATGGCGTTCGATCAGCGCCAGGCATTCCTGGTCGTCCTCGCCGTCGAGGAAACCGCGAATGACGACGCTCTCCGGGTTCACGGCTTCTTCGAAGTCGCCCTTATCGTCATAGACATAGGCCTTGCCGCCGGTCATGCCCGCGCCGAAATTGGCGCCGACGGCGCCGAGGATCACCGCAACGCCGCCGGTCATATATTCGCAGCCATTGGCCGAACAGCCCTCGACCACCGTATGGACGCCGGAATTCCTCACCGCGAAACGCCCGCCGGCCCGGCCCGCCGCAAACAGCGCGCCCGACGTGGCGCCGTAAAGACAGGTGTTGCCGATGATCGCGTCATTGCGGTCGACGCTCTGCTCTTCCGGCCGGACGACCAGCGTCGCGCCGGAAAGCCCCTTGCCCACATAGTCGTTGGCGTCGCCGTCGACGATGATCTTGAGGCCGTAGGCGGAAAAGGCGCCGAGCGACTGGCCGGCCGAGCCTTTCAGGCGGATGGTGACGTGGTCTTCGGTCAGATCCTCGCGCTTGTAATTGCGCGTGATGAAGGACGAGGTGCGCGCGCCAATGGCGCGGTCGGTGTTCTTCACCGGATAGGAAAGCTGCACTTTCTCCCGGCGCTCGAAGAACGGCGCGAGATCCGGCGCAATGCGCTGGTCGAGCGTATCGGTGACTTCCTTGCGCCCGGTGCGGGTCGAGCGCATGGGCCGCTCGCCGGCGTCAACGAGGGTGAGGATTGGGTTCAAATCGAGATCGTCGAGATGCTGCGCCCCGCGCGAGACCTGATCGAGAAGGTCCGAGCGCCCGATGACCTCTTCAAGCGAGGTCGCGCCGAGCGAGGCCAGAATCTGGCGCGTCTCCTCGGCGATGAAGGTCATCAGATGAACCACATGTTCCGGCAAGCCGGTGAAACGCGCGCGCAAAGCGTCATCCTGGGTGCACACGCCGACAGGGCAAGTGTTGGAATGGCACTGGCGCACCATGAGGCAGCCAAGCGCCAGGAGCGAGACCGTGCCGACGCCGTATTCCTCGGCGCCGAGCATCGCGGCGGTGACGACGTCGCGGCCGGTGCGGATGCCGCCGTCGGTGCGCAAGGTCACGCCGTCGCGCAGGTTATTCAGCGTCAGCACCTGATGGGCTTCGGAAAGACCGAGCTCCCAGGGCGCGCCGGCGAATTTGATCGAGGTCTGCGGCGAGGCGCCGGTGCCGCCCACATTGCCGGAGATCAGGATGATGTCGGCTTTGGCTTTCGCCACGCCCGCCGCGATGGCGCCGATGCCGGTCATGGAGACGAGCTTCACGCAGACCCGCACTTCCGGGTTGATCTGTTTCAGATCGTAAATCAGCTGCGCCAGATCCTCGATGGAATAAATATCGTGATGCGGCGGCGGCGAGATCAGGGTGACGCCCGGCGTCGAATGGCGCATCCGGGCGATGAATTCGGTGACCTTGAAGCCTGGGAGCTGGCCGCCCTCGCCGGGCTTCGCCCCTTGCGCAACTTTGATCTCCAACTCACGGCATTGATTGAGATATTCCGCGGTCACCCCGAAACGGCCTGAAGCGACCTGCTTGATCGCGGAATTGGCGTTGTCGCCGTTCGGCAGGGGCTGATAGCGCTCGGGCACCTCGCCGCCCTCGCCCGACACCGACTTCGCGCCGATGCGGTTCATGGCGATGTTGAGCGCGCCGTGGGCTTCCGGCGAAAGCGCCCCCAGCGACATGCCGGGCGTCACGAAGCGGCGGCGAATGTCGTTCGCGGTTTCGACCTTGTCGACGCCGATGGGGTCGCGCAGCGGATGCGGATCGAGAAGATCGCGGATCTGCGCCGGACGCTGCTTTTCCAGCGCCGCCGAATAGCGCGCATAGGCGCTCGCGTCGTCATTGCGGACCGCCTCCTGCAAATCGGCGATCAGATCGGCTTCGAGAATATGCTGTTCGCCGCGGCGGCGGTGACGGTAAAAGCCGCCCACCGGCAGGCGCGCGACGCCGCTTTCCCAGGCGCGCGCATGCAGCGCCGCCGACTGTTTTTCAAGACCGGCGAGACCGATGCCGGAAATGCGGCTGGTCATGCCCGGGAAGAATTCCTGCACCAGCGTGCGCGACAGGCCGAGCGCCTCGAAATTGCAGCCGCCGCGATAGGCGGAGATGACCGAGATGCCCATCTTCGAAATGATCTTGAGGAGCCCGGCTTCCAGCGCTTTTTTATAATTGTAGGCGCACCGCCCCATGGACATGCCGTCGAAGCGGCCTTGCGCATGCGCCTGGGCCAGCGAGTCGAAAGCAAGATAAGGGTTCACCACCGTCGCGCCGACGCCGACCAGCACCGCCGCATAATGGGAGTCGATGCACTCGGCCGAGCGCACGATGATCGAGCAATAGGTTCTGACGCCGACATTGGTGAGATGGGCGTGCACGCCCCCGGCGGCGAGGATCATCGGGACGGCGAGACGCTCCGGCCCCTGACGTTCGTCGGTCAGGACAATCGAGCCGGCGCCGTCTTTCACCGCCTCTTCCGCATCCTTGCGGATGCGGTCGAGCGCGGCGGCGAGCGCTTCTCCGTTGTTCTTGACGTCGGCGACGTCATAGGTGCAGTCGATCTCGACGATCTTGGTGTCGAGATAGTCCCACAGCCGTTTGAACATGCCGTTGGTCAGGATCGGACTTTCCAGCACGAAAACATCGGTCTGGGTTTTATCCGTAACCAGAATATTGCCGAGATTTTTAAACCGGGTCTTGAGGCTCATCACCCCGTCTTCGCGCAACGGATCGATGGGCGGGTTCGTCACCTGGCTGAAATTCTGGCGGAAGAAATGCGACAGCGGACGATAGTTTTCCGACAGGACGGCGATCGGCGTGTCGTCGCCCATGGAGCCGATGGTCTCCTTGGCGTCTTCGGCCATGGGGCGAAGAATGAGCTCGAGCTCTTCGAGATCGTAGCCGGCCGCGCCCTGACGGCGCAAAAGCTCATCGCCTTCGTAAAGGCGCTCTTCCGGTCCCGGCCCGATTTTCTGTTCGAGCTCGACGATGTTTTCCAGCCATTCCGTATAGGGATGTTTATCGGCGAGGAGATCGACGATGGAGCCCGAACCGTAATATTCGCCGCTTTCGAGATCGACGGCGATCATGCGCCCCGGCTCGAGCGCGCCGCGCTTTTTCACTTCGCGCCCGTCGAGCGGGCACATGCCGGTTTCGGAGCCGACGGCGAGAATGCCGTCCTCGGTGATGGCGTAACGCAAGGGGCGAAGACCGTTGCGGTCGAGCCCCGCCACCGCCCATTTGCCGTCATAGGCGGCGATCGCGGCCGGCCCGTCCCAGGGCTCCATCACGGCGTTGCAATATTCGTAAAGCGCGCGCCATTTGTCCGGCAGGGCGCCGAGGCGCTTCGACCACGCCTCAGGGATCAGCAGCGTTTTCGCCATGGGCGCCGTGCGGCCGGCGCGCACCAGAAGCTCGAACACCTGGTCGAGGGTCGCGCTATCCGACGAGCCCGGCTGGATCACCGGCTTGATGTCCTCGCCGTCGTCGCCGAAGACTTCGGCGGCCATGGGGATTTCATGGCTCTTCATCCAGTTGACGTTGCCTTTCAGCGTGTTGATCTCGCCATTATGGGCGAGCATGCGGAAAGGCTGGGCGAGGCGCCATTCGGGGAAGGTGTTCGTCGAATAGCGCTGGTGGAAGATCGCCACGCGGGAGATGAAGCGCGGATCCTTAAGGTCCGTGTAGAAATTATCGATTTCCTCGGCGAGGAACATGCCCTTGTAGACGATGTCCTGCGAGGAGAGCGAGCAAACGTAAAGCTCGTGCAGCCCCTTTTCGCGCGCGCGCTTTTCGATGCGGCGGCGGACCACATAGAGAATGCGGTCGAGCTCTTCCTGGCTGCGGCCTTTCGGATCGCAGAACAGGATTTGTTCGATGGCGGGACGCGTCGCGTTCGCCTTGTCGCCGAGCACGCGCGACTGCACCGGGACCTGGCGCCAGCCATAGATGTAAAAGCCGCGATGCAGGATTTCGGATTCGACAATCGCGCGCGCCGCATCCTGCGCGCCGAAATTGGTGCGCGGCAGAAACACCATGCCGACGCAGATGTCTTCCTCGCCCGCCTTATGGCCGGTGCGCTCCACGAAAGACCGGAAAAGATCCTGCGGGACGTTGAGGCGGATCCCCGCGCCGTCGCCCGTTTTTCCATCTGCGTCCACGGCGCCCCGGTGCCAGACGGCTTTCAGGGCCTCGATCGCCATGTCGACGATTTCCCGGCGGGGCTCGGCGTCCAGCGCCACGACGAGACCAACGCCGCAGGCGTCATGCTCGGACGACGGATCATAGGCGTTCGCCTCGATCAGGCGGTCGCGGCGGCGCAGATAGGTCGATACGCAGTCAGTCATCGGCTTGGTCTTCTTATTTTGTTGTTGCGAGGGCGGGGTTTGGCGGCGGCTTACTGGGCGGCGAGAGGACGCGTTCGCGCGTCTTTAAGCCGCTCTGTAATGGCCGCGGCGGCTTTCCGCCCGTCCACAATCGCCCATACTACGAGCGAGGCGCCGCGGACAATATCGCCCGCCGCATAAACCCCCGGCAGCGCGGTTTCGAGGGTTTCCCCATCGACCCGCAACGTGCCATAGGCGGTCGTCTTCAGTTCCGGCGCGTCAAACAGCGCCGGCATGTCTTCCGGCTCGAAACCGAGTGCCTTGACGACGAGGTCGGCCTCAAGATCGAATTCCGCGCCGTCGATCTCCACCGGCGCGCGCCTTCCGCTCGCGTCCGGCGCGCCAAGCTCCATGCGCGCGACGCGGATGCCGGCGGCCTTCGCCGCGTCGCCGCGGACCGCTTTCGGCGCGGCGAGCCATTCGAAAATGACGCCCTCTTCTTCGGCGTTGGCGGTTTCCCGGGCCGAGCCCGGCATGTTCTTGCGGTCGCGCCTGTAAAGACAGGTGACCGACGTCGCGCCCTGGCGCACGGCGGTCCTGACGCAGTCCATGGCGGTGTCGCCGCCGCCGATGACGACGACTTTTTTGCCGTCCGCATTGAGTTCGCCCGAATCGAACGCGTCGACCTTGTCGCCCAGGCCTTCGCGGTTCGAGGCGGTGAGATAATCGAGCGCGGCGACGACGCCTGCGCTGCCCGAGCCGGGGCAGACGAGATCGCGCGCCTTGTAAACGCCTGTGGCGATCAGCACCGCGTCATGCTCGGCGCGGATTTCGCCGAACGCCATATCCTTGCCGATATCCACATTGCGCACGAACTCGACGCCGCTCTTTTCGAGATGCTCCGTGCGCCGGCCGACGACGTGTTTGTCGAGTTTGAAATTCGGAATGCCGTAAACGAGGAGCCCGCCGGTGCGGTCGTAACGGTCGTAAACTTTGACCTGGAAGCCTTCCTTGCGCAGCTCTTCGGCGGCGGCGAGACCGGCGGGGCCGGCGCCGATAATGCCGACGGATTCAGCGCGCTCGACGGCGGGCTTAACCGGCTTGATCCAGCCCTCCTCCCAGGCGGTTTCGGTGATGAACTGCTCCACCGCGCCGATGGTCACCGTGCCGTGGCCGGACTGTTCGATGACGCAGGAGCCTTCGCAAAGCCGGTCCTGCGGACAGATCCGGCCGCACACTTCCGGCATGTTGTTGGTGGCGGAGGAGACGGCGTAGGCCTCTTCGAGGCGGCCTTCTGCGACCAGCTTCAGCCAGTCGGGAATGTCGTTGCCGAGCGGGCAATGGTCCTGACAGAACGGGATCCCGCATTGCGAACAGCGCGCAGCCTGCGCCGCCGCGCGATCCCGGGCGAAAGGCGCATAGATCTCATCAAAATCCCGGCGCCTTACGCCGGGATTTCGCTTCGTCGGGGTCTCGCGGTCGCGCGAGACGAATTTCAGCATGCGCTCAGAAATATGAGCCTCCCAGAGTTCAAATCACCCTTTAGAGAATTCTGGATAAGCTTCAAGTCCAAGTTCGACTTTGTCGAGCCCCTCACGCTCATGTTCCTCGCTGACACGGATTCCAGTCGTGTATTTCAGCGCAAGCCAGCAGATTAAGCTAACAAAGAACACGAAAACACCAATGGCGACGATGCCGAGCAGCTGCACGCCATAGGTCGCTTCGGCGTTCGACGCCGGGACAATGAAGGTGCCCCAGATGCCGCACAGAAGGTGCGCCGGGATCGCGCCGACGACATCGTCGATTTTCAGCTTGTCGAGGACCGGCACGGCGAAGGTGACGATGAGCCCGCCCACAAAGCCGACGAAAATCGCAAAGCCGATGGTCGGCGCCAGCGGCTCCGCCGTGATCGAGACGAGACCGCCGATCGCGCCGTTGAGCGCGATGGTGAGGTCGACCTTCTTGTAGACCAGCTGGGTCGCGATCATCGCCGTCACCACGCCGGCGCAGGCCGCCGTATTGGTGTTGACGAAGATCCGGCCCACCGCAACCGCGTCGTCAATGGTGCCGAGCGCAAGCTGCGAACCGCCGTTAAAGCCGAACCAGCCGAGCCACAGAATGAACGTGCCGAGCGTCGCGAGCGGCAGGTTCGAGCCCGGAAACGGATGCACCTTGCCGCCGACATATTTGCCGACGCGCGGGCCCAGCACGAGCGCGCCTGCAAGCGCCGCCCAGCCGCCGGTGGAATGCACCAGAGTCGATCCGGCGAAATCGGAAAAGCCCATGGCGTCGAGCCAGCCCGCACCCCATTCCCAGGAGGCCTGGATCGGGTAGATGAAGCCGGTCAGGAGCGCCGTGAAGATCAGGAAGGGCCACAACTTGATGCGCTCGGCGAGCGTGCCGGAGACGATCGAGGCCGCCGTCGCCACGAACACCATCTGGAAATACCAGTCCGAGTGCGAGCCGTAACCGACGCCCATAGGATCGGAATCGTCAGCCGCCCAGAAGAAGTCGAACGGCGCGATGACGCCGCCTTCGGCGATCCCGTAAATCAGGTTGTAGCCGATGAAATAGACCATCAGCCCGGCCACGGAATAAAGCGCAATGTTCTTCAGACAGATGGTCGCCGCGTTTTTCGAGCGAACGAGCCCCGCCTCGAGCATGCAAAAGCCGGCCGCCATGAACATGACGACCATTCCCATGATGAGGAACAAGAGCGTGTTGAAAACAAACAAAGAGGTGTCGGACGCGGGCGCGGGGGCCGCTTGCGCGGCTTCCTGCGCGAACGCCATTGCAGGCGCAAACGTCGCCAGGGCTGCGCCGCCGAGCGCGGCGAGAGACAGTTTCTTTTTCATGATGATTTTCCTGTTCTTGTTCTAAGTCTACAGCGCCGCCGCGCCGCTTTCGCCGGTGCGCACGCGCACGGCGTCTTCCAGAGCGAGAACGAAGATCTTGCCGTCGCCGATCCGGTCGGTCTTGGCCGCGTCCCGAATCGCCTCGACGACCTTCGCCGCCTGGCTCGCCTCCACGGCGATCTCAAGCTTCACTTTCGGCACGAAATCAACCTGATACTCCGCACCCCGATAAACTTCGCTATGGCCTTTTTGCCGACCGAAGCCTTTGACCTCCGAGACGGTCATGCCCTCGACGCCGATCGAGGTCAGAGCGGTCCTGATCTCGTCCAGACGATGCGGCTTAACTACAGCTATTATATATTTCATCGTTTTAGCCCCTTTCCCGCACTCTATTTTTTGCGGCCTCTTTTTTACTTTACGCCGTTCCAACCGCCGCCCCAAGGCCGCCTCGACGGCGCCGATTCGGAAGCAACGCTAACAATCATAAATATGTCACGCAACTGAATTTTGCTGCAGGGGCGAAAAAAAACCAATTGAATTGGAATATAATGCTATATTTATAACCATATACTCTAATTATAGGTAGATTTCTTGCGTTTTTCGCAGTTCATGGCAGCTGTTGCAAAAATGTTATTGTGCGATGCGGCATTCTTGGACAAGCTTTCTCCGTAAACAAACTTATGTGTTCCGTATACCTCGTTTCCCAGAAAACGAGCAAAAAAAAGGAGGAGTCTATGCTGCGCTCACTCGCCACTGCACTAGTTCTGTCAACCGTCGCCCTTCCGGCGGCCGCGGAATCCCTGGAGGTTTCCACCACTGTCGGCTTTGAATCACGTTACCTGTTCCGCGGCGTTCAGTTCGCCGAAACAAGCTTTCAGCCCGCCATCAACCTCGGCTACGGCAATTTCTATGGAACCGCCTGGCTGAACCTGCCGATCGGCGATGACGACCTCGTTGTGACGCCCGGCGGCGAAGAGCTCGACCTCGTGGTCGGCTACAGCGCGCCCATAAGCGACGTCGTCTCATTCGATGTGGGCCTGACCTATTACACCTTCCCGGATCTCGCGAGCGGCTTCTTCGATCTTTACGAAGAAGACGGCGACGGCATGGGCGCCAACACGCTCGAGCCTTACGCCGGCCTCGCCTTCGACATCCCGCTGTCGCCGTCGATCTATGTCTATCATGACTTCAATTTCGACACGACGACCTTCCAGGCCAACGGGTCATATTCCTTTCCGCTCGCCGAAAAGACCAGCTTCGATGTCGGCGGCTATATCGGCTACGTGATCGACGACACGGGCGGCACGGACTATGTCTACGGCACGGCGTCCGCCGACATTTCCTACGCGATTTCCGACAACGGCTCGTTCTATGCGGGCGTGCGGTACGGCGGCTCCGACCTTCCGGGCGGCTCCGTCATCGACGACTCCATCGCCGGCACGACCAAGTCGAGCGCCGTTTGGTGGGGGCTCGGCTTCAACGCGTCGTTCTAAAGCTTAAGTCAAGAGTTCGGGCGCATCGGGGGCGTCCGGCGCAAGGCAGGAGCATTCCTTGCGCAAACATCATGGCCGGCGGGCGACCGCCGGCCATGATTCCATCCGGTTCATCCGTGCAATGAATTCCCGCCAGCCGCCGTCAACACCGTCGCCGCCGAAAAGTTCCCCGGCAGCGTTTAAATAAAACAGCGCGCTTTGTTTGCCATCAACCACGGAATGATTTAGACATTCATCCATGAAGAAGAACGATGCGTTTCAGGGATACGACCCTGACGGCGACTTTTGCGAGATCTTCGGCCCGGCGGACGGCAAGCAGACCCAAAACCCGCTTGCACAAAGACTTTCCAAATACAACATCCGCACGCTCAACCAGCGCAACAGCGCCGCCGAGCGCGAATTGCACAATCTCGGAATCACTTTCACCGTCTATTCCGATTCCGGCGCCATCGACCGCATCCTGCCCTTCGACCCGATTCCCCGGCAGATTTCGCAGGCCGACTGGAAGGTGCTCGAAAAAGGCTGCCGTCAGCGCGTCATGGCGCTCAACGCCTTTCTCGCCGATGTCTACGGCAAACAGAAGATCTTCAAAGACAAGATCATCCCGAAGGCCCTCGTCACCGGCAACAAGAATTTCCGCAAGGAAATGGTCGGGGTGAAGCTGCCCCACAGCACCTACACCCATATCAGCGGCGTCGATCTCATCCGCGACGAGCATGGCGAATTTCTCGTCCTCGAAGACAATTGCCGGTCTCCCTCGGGCGTTTCCTATGTGATTGAGAACCGCCACCTGATGATGCGCTCCTTCCCCGACCTCATGGAAGGCGTGAAAGTCATGCCGGTCTCCGATTACGGCAAGCGGCTGAAAGCCACGCTCACCGAAACCACCCCGGCGCGATACCAGAACCCGCAGGTCGTGCTGTTAACGCCGGGCGTCTTCAACTCCGCCTATTTCGAACATGTCTTTCTCGCCCGGGAGATGGGCGTGCCGCTGGTCGAAGGCCGCGACCTCGTCGTCGACGAGGAAGACCGGGTCTTCATGAAAACCATCTCAGGGCTTGAGCGCGTCCACATGATTTACCGGCGCATCGACGACGCGTTTCTCGACCCGGAAGTCTTCCGCAAGGATTCGATGCTCGGCGCGCCGGGCCTCATGCGCTCGCTCAAAGCCGGCAAGGTCGCCATCGCCAATGCGGTCGGCGCCGGCGTCGCCGACGACAAGGCGGTCTACGCCTATATGCCGCGCATCATCAAATATTATCTCGACGAAGACCCGGTGCTCAACAATGTGGAGACCTGGATCTGCCGCGAGAAAGACGCGCTCGCCTATGTGCTCGAGCATCTCGAGGACCTGGTGGTGAAACCCGTGGGCGAGAGCGGCGGCTACGGCATCGTCATCGGCCCCATGGCGACCAAGGCCGAACTCGCCGCCGTGCGCCGCGAGCTGAAAAAGAATCCGTCGAATTACATTGCCCAGCCGATGATCCGCCTTTCCGTTTCGCCGACCCTGACCAAGGCGGGGCTTCGCCCGCGCCATGTGGATTTGCGTCCTTTCGTGCTCACCGGCGAAGAGCCCTGGGTCCTGCCCGGCGGGCTCACCCGCGTCGCCATGCGCGAGGGCTCGCTCGTCGTCAATTCTTCGCAAGGCGGCGGCTCCAAAGACACATGGGTGATGCGCTGATGTTGCTCTCGCGGTTCGCCGACAGCGCTTTCTGGATGGGCCGCTATTTGGAGCGGGCCGAAAGTCTTGCGCGCCTATTGATGGTGACCGAAAGTTTCGCCGCCGATCAGGAAAGCGACGAAGCCTGGGCGCCGATTCTTCAGGTCTTCGCAGATACGGACGCTTTCTCCGAACGCGGCAAGCCGCTCACCGCGCTCAATGTCGCGCGCTTTTATCTCGCCGACCCGAACAATTCGAATTCGGTCATTCTCGCCGCGACCATGATGAAAGAGAATGCGCGGTCCCTGCGTCATCTTCTCAGCACCGAAAGCTGGCGCCAGGTCTCGCTTTTCCAAAAAAGCGTCGCCGCCCTGCAAAAGCGCCGTTTCGCCCTCTCCAAGATGAGCGAAATCTGCGCCGACATCCGCGACGGCTCGTGCACCTTGAGGGGCGTCCTCGACGCCACCTGCTATCGCGATGAGGTCTGGCGCTTCCTGCAGCTCGGCGCGGCGCTCGAGCGGGCGGACCAGTCGACCCGCCTCATCGACATCAAATATTTCCGCTTCGACCGCGACGACGACGATGACGAGCCCGCCCCGCCGGACGTCGCCTGGTGGAACACCCTGTTGCGCTCGGCCTCCGGCTATCACGCCTTCCAGCGCCGGTATTCTTTTAATGCAGACCCTGCGGATGCAGCCCGTTTTCTTATTTGCGACAAGCACTTGCCGCTGTCTGTGACGAATGCGGTCGAGGCCGCCTGCGAACAGCTCGCCCGCCTCGACGAGGATTTCGGCGCCCGGCCGGGGGCCGCTGTCTCCCGCGCCGCCAAGGCCCTGCGGGAGCGGCTCGACGCCCCGCCGGCGCGGCTTTCGGGGCGCTCTCTCCACCGGTATCTCGACCAGATCCAGCAGGAGATCATAACCCTCGCCAACGTCCTCGATGACCGCTATTTTTCGCCGGCCTGAGCGCATGCCGGCCGGGCGGTGTTAACCAATCGTCAGGGCGCCTGACCTTAAATGCCGGCGCACAAAACAGTAACCGTATAAAAAATTGTGTCAGACCCGAACATGAACGCTCCCACACCGAATGTCAGCACCGATATTCTGCAAGTGCGACACACGACGCGCTATCGCTACAGCGAGCCTGTCGCCTTCGGTCCGCATCGCGCCATGTTCAGGCCGCATGAAAGCAATGACCTGCGCCTGACGGCTTTTGACATCACGACGAACCCGCCCGCAAAGCAGCACTGGGTTCATGACGTGTTTTCCAACTCAAAAGTCATCCTCAATTTCGATGCTGCGCCATTGTCTGACACGCTGGAAATATTGTGCGTCTTTAATGTCATTCGCACCAGCGTCTATGCGCCGGTCTTTCCGATCGCGCTCAATGCGCAGAACTATCCGTTCGATTATCCGAAAGAACAGATCCCCGATCTGATCGCGCTAATCCGGCCCGAATACGATCACCCGGCGGAAGCGGTGAACGAGTGGGCGAACAAGCTGCTGCGCGAAGCCGGCGCCGACACCTGGACCATCCTGACCACAATCAACAATACGATACACAAAACATTCGAATACCGGCGACGCGAGGAACCGGGCATTCAGGCGCCGCGTGAAACCATTGACCTCGGGCACGGCTCCTGCCGGGATTTCGCGATCCTGATGATAGAGGCTGTGCGCCAGCTCGGTTTCGCGGCGCGCTTCGTCACCGGGTATCTCTACGATCCGGTCGCCAGCCAGAGCGGCGCCCTTCAAGGCACCGGCGCGACCCACGCCTGGGTGCAGGTGTTCTTGCCCGGCGCCGGCTGGATCGAGTTCGACCCCACCAACGGCCTCGTCGCGAGCGGCAATCTGATCCGCACCGGCGTGGCGCGCACGCCAAGTCAGGCCGTGCCGCTGGACGGTTCGTTCCACGGCGCCACGGACGCCTTCACCGGCATGGATGTGGACGTGCAGATCCTGGCCCTCGCCCCGACGCTGCACAGCTAAGGGCGGCGCTTAAAGCTGCGCGGCCTTAGCGCTGCGGGTCTTCGTCTTCGCCGGTCACGCCGGTTTCTTCTTCGTCTTCCTCGGCAAGGCCGGATTCGCCCGGCGCGTCCTGAAGCTCGCCGTCGAGCCGGCTTTCGCCTTCCGGCATGGTCACGTCGAGCGCCTCTGCGTCCGGCTTGTCTTCACCCACGCCGGGCTCAATGGGATCTGTCTCGAGCCTGAGATCGCCTGGCTGCGGATTGACCTCCATTTCCGTGTCGGCGCCGTCGCTGCTTTCCAGCGCCGCGCCGGGCGCGTCCGCCGCCGGCAGCTCGGTTCTTTCCGAGGGCTCTTCGCCGGTGAAAAACACGAAAATGAGGATCAGGGCTACGATCGCCGCAAGGGCGGTGATCCAGCGGGTCATAACAACCTCCTTTTTCGCAGGAAACACGGCGGCCGCAAGCCGGTTCCGGGCGCCCGCCCCCCTTCCCTTTCGGCGGGTTCGCATTATGTTCTGCCCATGCCCCCAGACTCGAAAGCCAAATCCAGACACCGCCCCGGATACGACCCGAAAGCCAAACGGCCCGCGAGCCAGCCCGTCACCGACAGCGCGGCGGTGACGCCCGGCGGCTTTTCCGAAGCCGTCGCCGCCTATCACGACCGGCTCGCTGTGCCGCTCGACGAATGGGTCCCGCACCGGCCCGAGCGCCCGGAGAAATCCGGCCTGTCGAAGCCTTTGCGCGTCGTCTCGGACTATGAGCCCGCCGGCGACCAGCCCCAGGCGATCAAGGAGCTTTCCGAGGGGATCAAGACCCATGAATGGGACCAGGTCCTGCTCGGCGCCACGGGCACGGGCAAGACCTTCACCATGGCCAAGGTCATCGAGGCGTGCCAGCGCCCGGCGCTGATCCTCGCGCCGAACAAGACCCTCGCGGCGCAGCTCTATGGCGAGTTCAAGGCGTTCTTCCCCGACAACGCGGTCGAATATTTCGTCTCTTACTACGACTATTACCAGCCGGAAGCCTATGTTCCGCGCACGGACACCTATATCGAGAAGGAAAGCTCCATCAACGAGCAGATCGACCGCATGCGCCACGCCGCGACGCGGGCGATCCTCGAGCGCGACGACGTGATTATAGTCGCTAGCGTTTCGTGCATTTACGGCATCGGCTCGGTGGAGACCTATACGGCCATGACCTTTTCCCTGAAGGTCGGGCAGGAGCTCTCGCGCAAGAAGCTGCTCGCCGATCTCGTGGCCCTGCAATATAAGCGCAACGACAACGCTTTCGCCCGCGGCGCGTTCCGGGCGCGCGGCGACACCATCGAAGTCTTCCCGGCGCACTATGAAGACCGCGCCTGGCGCGTCTCCATGTTCGGCGACGAGATCGAGAGCCTCACCGAGTTCGACCCGCTGACGGGCCAGAAGACCGGCGATCTCGAGGAAGTGACGCTCTACGCCAACTCCCACTATGTGACGCCGCGCCCGACGCTGCAGCAGGCCATCGCCGGCATCAAGAAAGAGCTGAACGAGACCCTGCCGATCATGCGCGAGGAAGGCCGCCTGCTCGAAGCCCAGCGCCTCGAACAGCGCGTGCAGTTCGACCTCGAGATGATGGCGGCGACCGGCGCCTGCAACGGCATCGAGAACTATTCGCGCTATCTCACCGGGCGCCAGCCGGGCGAGCCGCCCCCGACCCTGTTCGAATATCTCCCGGAAAACGCGCTCATCTTCTGCGACGAAAGCCATGTCACCGTGCCGCAGATCGGCGCCATGTTCCGCGGCGACTTCAACCGCAAGCGAACGCTCGCCGAATACGGCTTTCGCCTGCCCTCCTGCATGGACAACCGGCCGCTGAAATTCGAGGAGTGGGAGAAGATGCGCCCGCAGACGGTGCATGTCTCCGCGACGCCCGGCGACTGGGAGCTGAACCGCACGGGCGGCGTCTTCACCGAACAGGTGATCCGCCCCACCGGCCTCGTCGACCCGGAGGTGGAAATCCGCCCGGTGACGGGAGACAAATCGAACCAGGTCGACGACGTCATCGCCGAGTGCAAGGCGGTCGCGAAAAAGGGCGGGCGCGTGCTGGTCACGACGCTGACCAAGCGCATGGCCGAAGACCTCACCGAATATATGCACGAACAGGGCGTGCGCGTGCGCTACATGCATTCCGACATCGACACGCTGGAGCGGATCGAGATCATCCGCGATCTCCGCCTCGGCGCATTTGACGTGCTGGTGGGCATCAACCTGCTGCGCGAGGGGCTCGATATTCCCGAATGCCAGCTCGTGGCGATCCTCGACGCCGACAAGGAAGGGTTTTTGCGGTCGGAGACCTCGCTGATCCAGACCATCGGGCGCGCGGCGCGCAATGTCGACGGCCGGGTCATTCTCTATGCGGACAACATCACCGGCTCCATGGAGCGGGCCATGGGCGAGACCGAGCGGCGGCGCGAAAAACAGCTCGCCCACAACAAGGCGCACGGGATCACCCCGGCCACGGTGAAGGCGAAAATCGCCGAAATCGCCGAGAGCGACGACGAAGGCGCGAAAGCCGCCATGGGCCAGACTTTCGTCGGCCACCGCAATGTCCGCAGCGCCCATGGCGGCGAAATGGCGGCGGGCTTCGCCGAAGACGGCGCCGAGTTCGCCGGCGCGGGCCACAATTTGAAGGCCGTCCTCTCCCATCTCGAAAAAGAAATGCGCGAGGCCGCCTCCAACCTCGAATTCGAAACCGCCGCCCGCCTAAGGGACGAAATCAAGCGCCTGCAGGAAGTGGAGCTCGCCGTCGCCGACGATCCATTAGCGCGTCAGTCCACAGTGGAAGCCCGCGTCGAAGAAGCCTCGGAGGGAAGGATCAAGAAGTCTGAAGGCACGGTGAGCAATGTGCGGAGTAAGCCGCGGGGGGCGAAGAGGAAACGGCGCTAGACTTGTAGTCCCGAACACATTTTACGTCTCTTTTGGAACATAAACGAATCTCTTTTTTCTAATTTCATCGTCTCGCGTTTTAGATTTCCAAAAATCGATTATCTCAAAACCCCTCTTTGTTCGGTCACCAGTATAAAAACTATAGTCCAGCATAAAAGCGTCATACCGTACTCCTGGCTCAGTCCGAATACTTACTCCAGATCGCACTTGATGGATGATTTTCAAATCCACTAGTTCTCCAATAACATTCCGCAATTCGGTATTAGCATCCTTCCTTATCAAGACGATATTTGAATTTGATTTTTCAAAGCAAAAGGATCTTAAATTTTCAATTTCGCTCTCTATTTGATGCTGATCGTTTTCCGCGGTGTCACGCTCAAGCTCTTGAAGTTTATCGTTATAGTACTGCCCTGACGCGCGATTAACATCTTCAGCAGTCACCTTTTCGCCACGCGCCACGTCACCAGAATTAAGCCTCTCTCTCGCTTCATAAATCGAATTACGAAACAAGCTCAGAAAATCCCTAGCAACACCACCGCTAGCCAGCACTAAACGGTCCCGAGCACCATCTGTAAGAATACTGGCTATCTGAACATCGTGCGTGTTTGCATATCCTGAAAGCACTTCAAATAGGAATTTTTTTGTGGTTGCGTATTTCTCTAAAGTTAAATCTAGATCAATAGCATCAATATCATCGCTTAACTTCACCCCTACAGGCGGGTTTCCATTGCGATAATGGCTCGTTCGATGCCGTACTGTACCTATCTTTAGCCAAAAGCTTCCACCTTTTGCGATCTTATGAAAATAGTCTATAACGTCTGCCTGATCTAACCTTATAATATGATATAAATCATCAAATATTAGAAACACTTCAGATGCGGAAACTGACTTAATCTTCGCAAAAAGACTCTGATAGCGTAGTATATTTCGTTGCAGAATTTGATGTTTCTGCGTCTCATATGATTTCCGTTTCTCTCGAGAAGTAAGACTTCTTCTCCCCGCAGAAGCCGACGCTTCTAGTGAACCGCCCCCTCCGTTAAGATTTGCCCCCATCTGAACTTCATCAGAGTTTTCGGCTTCATTATGTGCTGTATCTTCTACGGATATTCTCTCTTCTTGTTGTAGAAGCTGATTTAAAGTGTCTATCTCTACCCGTAATTCTTCAGAAAGCTCTTTAGCTTTTGCCTTTTCTGCTTTTCTTTTTGTCGGCCCAATCTGCGCTATCTTGCTCCAAAATGATTTTTTACTGGCTGGAGCTATAGCAGCCTCCTTAAGCCATGCTTCGTAGGCTGTGAATGTCTCAATCAAAATGCTCAGCAAGACATCGGGATATATATGCCCCTTGAATTTCTCCAAATCCACAAAAGCTGACGGCGTCCGTTGAATTAAATTTTCAGAGTGAATCTTATTTAGCAAACTAGATTTTCCCGAACCCCTTCTGCCAAAGAGAATGTGATGTCGACGTGATTTAGCACGAGAAAGAACACCTGGCGCAGGTTCAACAAAGTACTGTGAGGTAAGGCTACTCGCACGCGTGGACTCCTCAATGAGCGTAATCAAATCTTGAACATCATCGTTAAAAAGAGCGCCCGACAAGATTATCCCTCCCATAAATAATGCATTTTAATTACTATAGACCAGACAAACAGCAAGCAAGTAGATCTGATTTGCTGGGGCTCGCCAGCCGGCAAAGCAAGTAGCAAGTAGGGCGGGTTGAGCGCAGCGATACCCGCCATTCCCCGCCGCAGCTTATCGGCGGGTTTGCGCCTGCGGCTTCAACCCGCCCTACGCTTTCCCGGCCTCTCCGCCATCTCCCCTCGCCTCACGCGTGATCGGCGGGTATCGGCCTTTGGCCTCAACCCGCCCTACTTTACCGTTCGCCGAGATGGCAAGGGCGCCAATCTTCCGGCGGCGTGGTTATGGGGCGCCCGGTCTCGCGGCGCCATTGTTGAAACGTCGAATGCGGCCAATCCTCCGGGCGCGTCACATATCCATGCTTCACCGGATTGAAATGCACATAATCGACGTGCCGGTCGAAATCACTTTCGTCACGGATCAGATGCTCCCAGAAGCGACTCTGAAAAACGCCGCGCTCGCCCTTGCGCCCGTCGGACTTTTCACCGGCCGGGAGGCGGCGCGTAAAGCCCGCCTTGATAAGCCGGATGCGCGTTGAAAAATCGCTGTCGCCCTCCGGAAGACGCCAGATGAAATGCAGATGATCGGGCAGGACGACCGCAGCAACGGTTTCAACCGGCCAGGCCGCAGCGGTTTCGCGCCAGGCGGCGCGCATATCCGCAATCCGGTCCACAAGAACCCCGCGCCGCCGATCGCGCAGATTGACGGTGAAGAAATAGGTTCCGCCTTCGACGAAAACGCGCCGGTAATTGGGCATGGGCAAAGCATGCCGGAGCCGAAAGGGGCGGCAAAGCGGCTATCGGCGCAGGGCCGTTCCGCCCCGCGGCTGATGCGCCATCGGCGGGTTTGCGCCTGCGGCTTCAACCCGCCCTACGGTTCCGCCCGGCGGGCCCGCCTCCCCGCGCTTTAAGCGCGAGGGTCCATAGACCGCCGCCGGGCGGGCAAGCCTGTCATCGCTCCTGTTTTCGGCGGTTCCCGCTTTTCCGGCAAACCTTCCAGGATAAGCCCGAACGCGAAAGCGAGGATGAAATTTAATATATGAAATTCCGTCCCCGGCCTTTCCGGCGGGCGCATAATGCGCGCCGGGCGCTCTGCATTTGCGCGGGGCGCAGACAAAAAAGGAGCGCCAGAAGCCCCCGTGGAACATTTTGCGCAAATGGCGCCAAACTCTTCCGAAAGCCAGCAAATACGCCGTTTAAAAACATCGCGCGATGGTTTCACGTCAAAATGTTTCACGCGGATTGTTTCACGGTCCGGCGCGCGTCCGGCGCCCCCCGCAACAAAAAACCCCCGCCGCAGCGGGGGTCTTTGTTCAGTGCTGAAGCCGTCCGGTTTAAGCGGCGGCCTTGCGCTTGCGCCCGGCGAAGCCGAAGCCGGCGACGCCCGCGAGGAACAAGGGCAGCGCGGCCGGAAGCGGAACTTCGGAAACGCTGACCGCGTCGAGAAAGCCGCCGAGCGAGTTTTCGATGCCGTCCGCGGCGAAGCCGATGCCGTTGAAACCGGCCAGCGCCGTATAGCTCACCGTGTAGACCATCCAGTCGGACAGGGTCGACGTGGTTTCGTTGACCTCGAAAAGTTGAACGGCGTTGTCGACATCCGCCCCGTCATAGGCCAGAGCGTAAAGCTGGATGATATTGTCGTCGGCCACGTCGGTGCGCGGCTTGTAGGCGAAGGAGATGTCGTAAGTCCGGCCCTCGACGAAAGGAACCAGCGCGCCCATGCCGGAATTGGTGCCGCTCGCGCCGGCGTCGCCGCCGCGGGCGAAATCGCTGTCGAGCTCGACATATTGTTCGCCGTCATAGGCGTCGGTGATGCCGAGGCTTTCGTCCTGGATCTCGATGCCCGTGCCGAATTCGGCGGTCCAGTCGCTGCCGTCGCCGGCGACCTGGAACACGGCCCAGTCGGCGACATCCGGCGCTTCGAAGCTGTCGAAGAAAATCTCGGCGGCGGAGGCGGGGCCCGCTGCCGCGAGAGAAGCCGCGCCAGCGGCGACGGCGAATTTTAGGCGAGACATCATGGAAACCCCCATACACTTGTTTCAAGTTTTATCTTTCGCAAATTCGGCGCCAGCTTACAAGCACGGGCGTCGTTCCGGAGCCGAAAAAAGATGAAAATTTCCCCCGCCCGTCACAAACATCGGGGGAAACCCGGCGGCGGGCGCCCGCATAAGGCGAATTTCCGGGACGCCGGGCCTTACGCCCTGCGCTTCCTGCGGGCGGCCGCGCCGACAACGCCAACCCCCGCGAGAAACAGCGGCAGCGCGGCCGGCAGCGGAACCTCGCCCACGGGCGTCGTGGAGATGAGCGTGAGCGAGGTGATGACCCCGCGATCGACCAGGGTCTCCACGTCGTCGTTCAGGTTCTGCGCCAGGGATACGGAAAGAGCCGGCGCTTCCTTGCCGACGATTTCCGCGATGACGAAATCCGACAGATCGAGGCTCGCCGGAAGGGAATCGTCCGTAAACGCCATTTCATAGGGCGCCTCGAAGCGGAGGCTGACCGTCGCATAGTCGCCGAGATCGAAACCGAGCGGAATGACAAGCGAGTCCTCGCCGTCGTCCGGCGGCGCCGGCGGCAGGGCCACACCCCCCGGTTCATGGGTCACGATCCCGCCGAAGACCGGGACCGGCCCCAGCGGCAGAAGGGTTCCGTCAACGCCTGCCGACTGGATCGCATACTGGCCGACCGTCGCGTCGCCGGGTTGCATGTCGGGATTTTCCGGCCCGACCACATAGCTGAAGCTGCCGGAGAACGTATCGCCGATCTCCGTGTCGCCCGGCGCGCCGAACAGGCCGTCGTCGAGACCGAGCTCGGCGATCTCGCCGGTATAGGCGAAAGTATAGAGAACGCCGGCCTGCGCCGGCGCGGCTGCGAAAGCGGCGAGCGCCGCGAAAAGGATGAGACTGTGCTTCATTATCAACTCCCCCTGACAACGAAGCATCTATTATGCGCCATCCGGGCGCGCCTGTCGAATGCCGGGCGGCGCGCCCGGATTTCCGCGTCTTGCGGGAAAACCCGGCGCCGGGAAAGCTGTTCGCCGCCCCAAAAGAGCGCTGGGTGCGCCCGCCCCGCCGGCATATGGAAAGGAGGCCCGCCATCGCCAATTTCATCAAAACCCTCGTCCAGGATTTCGGCTGGATCCACCTCTCCCTCGGTCTTGTGGGCAATTTGGCCTTTTTCATCGGCAGCATTTTCTTCCTGCCGGCGCTGGAGCCCTATAAAACCGCGGGCGTATGGCTGTTTATCGCCGGCTCCTTCGGCATGCTGATCGGGGCCGCCGGCCAGCTCCTTGTCTCGCTGTACGAGGACAGGGAAAACGGCCAGAAGGATTGATGCAAATCAACTTCCCCTTGTCGCGCCCCGGCTAGTTTCGCTACCATTCCAAAGCGCTTTTTTGAGGGAGGTCCTCCATGGCCAAATCCGCCAAAACCAAAGCCGCCAAACCCAAGACCGGACATCATGCGACGCCGTTCCCGCTTTTCGATCCGGGCGACTTTACAGACACCGGCGCGCGCAATCTCGACTTCGCGACGCGCGCCGCCAGCGCCTGCATTTCCGGCGCGGCGAAACTGAACTGGGAGATGCTGGATTTCATGAGCAAGCGCTTCCAGAAGGATCTCGCTTGCGCGCAAAATTTCATGACCGCAAAAACCAGCAAAACCGCCTATCATGCGCAGGCGGAGTTTGTTGAAGACGCGCTGCGCGATTACGCCGACGAAGCCTCGAAGCTTTTGCACATGGCGGCGGACATCACCAACGCCACGCTGGAGCCGGTGGAAGAGCGCGCCGAAGAAGTGCTCGACGATCTCGACGAACACGCCGCCGAGGCGGACAAAGCCGGCAAAGCCGCCTGAACCGGCCGCCATAGGCTGTTGTAGTGCGGCGCGGGAAAGAGAGGGCCAATGGGCTATGTGAAACGCACGCTCGCGCCGGGCGAGGACTATCTTTACCGCGCGCATTTCAACTGGACGTATGATTTCCGCAGCTGGGTCTGGCTTGTCTTTTCGGCGATCCCCACAGGGCTGTGGCTTTACGCCCTGAGGATGGATGCGCTGCGCCACGACTTCCTCAGCGAAAGCCTCGCCTATCTCTCGGGCGCGTCGCTGACGCTCGGCGCCGTTCTGTGCCTGTCGCGCTTCGTGCGCAAATGGACAACGGTGATCGCCGTCACCTCCGTGCGGCTGATCCTCAAGACCGGCATGATCGCCCGCGCCAGCCATGAAGTCATGCTGGACGAAATCGAAGAAGTGCTGGTGAAGCAGAGTTTTCTCGGGCGGATCCTCGGTTATGGCGTCCTGAGAGTGCGCGGCACGGGCGATTCGACGGTCGAGTTTCCGGTCGTCGGAAGCCCCACAAAAGTCCGTAAGGAAATTGAAGCCGCCATCATGCGCGCCCGCGGCGCGGCAAAGGCCGCCTGACCGTTTTTTCCCCATTTGCCGGGACGGCGGAACCGCGGTAGGTTTTCACGCTACAGCCGGGATTCGGGAAGGACCGGGCATGGGGCGACTGGCGGAACACTCTCTTGGAGCCGCCGCAGCGGCGGCGTTGTGGCTCGGGGCGTGCACGCCGGCGCCGGACGCCGAGCCGGCGCCGCCTTCCCTTGACCTTGAGCGCTACCGGATCGTCGATCTCAGTCACGCCTTTGCTCCTGACACGATCTATTGGCCTACGGATAAAAAAGGCTTTTCGAAAAAAACCGTTTTCGAAGGCGAGCGCGAAGACGGCTGGTACGCCGCTTTCGACATCGCCACGGCCGAGCATGGCGGCACGCATATGGACGCGCCCTATCATTTCGACTCCGAAGGCGACGATGCGGCGAGCGTCCCCTTGTCGCGGCTGATCGCGCCGGCGGTTGTCATCGACGTGACGGACAGGACCGCCGGGGACCGGCTCTATCGCGTCAAGCCCGGCGACATTCTCGCCTTCGAAATCATCCATGGCGAAATCGCGCCCGGAACCATCGTCCTTGTCCGCACCGGCTGGTCGCAATACTGGCCGAATGCAAAAGCCTATCTCGGCGGAACGGATCCGTCCGCCCTCGCCTTTCCGAGTTTCGGCGCGGATGCGGCGCGCTTTCTCATCGAAGAACGCGAAGCGGCGGCGCTCGGCATAGACACGGCCTCGACCGATTACGGTCCGTCTACGGATTTTCCCGTTCACCGGATCATGGGCGCGGCCAACACGCCCGGCTTCGAAAACCTCGCCAATCTCGACCAGCTGCCGCCGACGGGCGCTTATGTCATGGCGCTGCCCATGAAAATCGAGGGCGGATCGGGCGGGCCTTTACGCGCCGTCGCGCTCGCGCCGAAAGAATAGAATTTCAGCGCCTTATTTCTTTTTGCGGTCTTCCATTTCCGGCTCGAAGCCAAGCGCGCGCATGGCGGCCGCGACCGCATTGATCGCCTTCTTCGCGGTGTCGGCGTCGGGCGAGCGCGCCACCACGGTGACGCCCTTTTCGTCGCCTTCAATGGGGTAGCTGCCGAGCGTGACGTCTTTCAGCGCCGCCTGAATATCGCGCAGCTGATCGGACAGGGTCGATTCGGGAAGATTGCGGGCCGTCGCCGCAAAGGAATAAAGCCGCACGCCATGCTCGATCTCGCCCTCGATAGCGTTCAGCATCGCCTGGAAAATCTTCGGCACGCCCGCCATGACGAAAACATTTTCGATCCTGACGCCCGGCGCGCCGGATACGGGATTTTCAATAAGCTCGGCGCCGTCGGGCGTGCGCGCCATGCGCAGGCGCGCCGGCGTCACTTCGTCTCCCTTGCCTTTGTAATAAGCGCGCACCATGGCGGCCGCCCGCGGGTGCTCGATGACGGGACGTCCCAGCGCCGCTGCAATGGCGTCGATGGTGATGTCGTCATGGGTGGGCCCGATGCCGCCGCACGTAAAGACGTAATCATACCGTTCGCGCAGCGCGTTCAGCGCCTCGCCGATCATCTGCGCATTGTCGGGAACGACCCGCGCCTCCATGAGGTCGACGCCCCGTTCGGTCAGCCACCCGGCGAGATAATGCATATTCGCATCGCGCGTGCGCCCGGAAAGGATTTCATCGCCGATCGCCAAGATGGCCGCCGTCTTTTGCATTGCCTGTCCTCTGTTTTTTTCAATGGTCATAGCCGGTTTTCCCCGCAACGCCAATTGAAAAACATGCGAATCTTTTTCTTGAAATTCATCCGTACGCTTCTTTTATAAAGGAAGCAGCGCGGCGATAAACATTGAAAGGTCCATCATGAAAACGATCACCGCCCATAAAGCCGTCCGTCATTTCAGCGCTCTTGTCGACGAGGCGCGCGCCGCGCCGGTCGCCGTCACGCGCCACAAGCGCACCGTCGCGGTCGTCATCTCGCCATCCGATTATCGCGACTTCGCCCGGCTGAAAGACGAAGCCCTGCGCAGCGAGGTGGCGCAGGCGCTCGCCGATATCGAAAACGCCCCCGCCAATGACGACAAGGCGGTGCGCGTTCTCGCCCGGCTCATGAAGCGCGCCGGGCGCTGACCGCCGCGTGGAACAATTTACGTAAACGCGAGTCTCTCTTTCTTTTAAATGGCGTCTTTCCTGGCTTTCAGCGGAGTTTGGCGCCATTTGCGGTAATTGTTCCACGGCGTGTTTCACGAGATTCTCTTTCTTTCATTTGCCATCCCGAAACGCGCATGCGCGCGATCGGCCCTTCCGCCGGACCGGCCGTCCTTCGAGACGCCGCCGTAAGAGCGGCGGCTCCTCAGGATGAAGAGGCCGGTCCGAAGCCATTCCTTCATCCTGAGGACGGCGTGTCAGCGCCGTGTCTCGAAGGACGAAGGAATGGCTTCGCCGCGTGCGGAATGACACGTGAGAGCGAGCATAACACCGCCGCAAGGTTGGTGGATAACTACGCACCGAAGGCGGGATTCCTTGAAGAATTCATCGGAAATGATGAATCCGCAAAGCCGCGAATCAACCTTTGCTTGCGCGCTTTGAAATCAGGAGATAGTCATCGCCTATGCGCCTGCCTTCGCCGCTCGTCGCCGGCCGTCTTGTCAAACGCTATAAACGCTTCCTCGCCGATGTCCTTCTGGATGACGGGCGCGAGGTCACGGCCCATTGCGCCAATCCGGGCTCCATGCTCGGCGTCGCGGTTGAAGGCGCGAAAGTCTGGCTGTGGGAGCATGGCGACAGGAAACGCAAGCTCGCCTTCTCATGGGAGCTTGTAGAGATCGGCGGCGTGCTCATTCCCGTCAACACGACGAACCCCAACCGCATCGTCCCCGAAGCCCTCGACAAGGGCGTCATCCCCGAACTCTCCGGCTATGGCGAGATCGCGCGGGAGGTGAAATATGGCGAAGGCAGCCGGATTGACCTTCTGCTTTCCGGGGGGCGGCGGAAAAAACCCTGCTATGTGGAAATCAAGAATGTGCACCTGTCGCGCACGCCCGGGCTCGCGGAATTCCCGGACAGCGTCACCAAGCGCGGCGCCAAGCATCTTGAGGAGCTCTCGCGCCTCGCGGACGCGAAGCAAGCCCGGCCCGTGATGCTGTTCGTCGTCCAGCGCGCCGACTGCCGCCGCTTCGCTCCCGCCGCCGATCTCGACCCCGCCTATGCTAAGGCCTTGAAATCGGCGGCTTCCGCAGGGGTTGAACTCCTGTGTTATGATTGCGAAGTGACCACATCAGAGGTAGTGCTGCGCAAGGCGCTTGAGATCGATCTGGAGACGACATGACCGAGAGCATGCTCGACGACGAAGAACAGGACATCCGCACCGGGTCGATCAAGATCCACGGCGCGGAGGATTTCGAGGGCATGCGCAAGGCCGGGCGGCTCGCCGCCGAATGCCTCGACATGATCGCCGGCGAGGTGAAGCCGGGCGTCACCACCGGCCATCTCGACAATCTCATCCGCGACTTCGTCATGGATCACGGCGCCCTTTCCGCAACCATCGGCTATCGCGGCTACCGCCATGCGAGCTGCATCTCGCTCAATCATGTGATCTGTCACGGCATTCCCGGCGACAAACTCTTAAAGAACGGCGACATCATGAATATCGACGTCACCGTCATCGTCGACGGCTGGCATGGCGACACGAGCCGCATGTTCTACGCCGGCGAACCCAAGGTGAAGGCGCGCCGCCTTGTGGATACGACCTATGACGCCATGATGGCGGGGATCGAAGCAGTGAAGCCCGGGGCGACCCTGCGCGATATCGGCCGCGCCATCCAAATGATCGCCGAGGGTCAGGGCTTTTCCGTGGTGCGCGATTTCTGCGGCCACGGGCTTGGCCGCGTCTTCCACGACGCGCCCAATGTCGTTCATTATGCGGAATATAAAGACCGCTGGGGCGGCGTTCACCAGGCGCCGGAAACGGAATTGAAACCTGGCATGTTCTTCACCATCGAGCCGATGATCAACGAAGGCAAGCCGGACGTGAAGCTGCTCAAAGACAACTGGACCGCCGTGTCGCGCGACAAGTCCCTCTCCGCCCAGTTCGAACATTCCATCGCCGTCACCGAAACGAGCTTCGAGATTTTCACCAAATCGCCGAAGGGCCTCGACAAGCCGCCTTATTGATTTCCTGTTGCGTTTTCCAGCCGCTCATCCCCGCGAAAGCGGGAATCCAATAAAGCCTGCATGCTAACGGGAAACGGCACAGAAAATATGGCTGAAACAAGCATGCTTGCGCTTCCTGTAAAACTCCGGGATTCTGGATCCCCGCTTTCGCGGGGATGAGCGGACGGGGATAGCTGCGTGAAACCAAACACCCTCCAGAAAGACACGCAAAATCACGCCGCGGGGCATCGCGAGCGGTTGCGCGCACGCTTTAAAAAAGCCGGCGTCGACGGCGTGCAGGATTACGAGCTTCTGGAGCTCATTTTATTCCGCGCCATTCCCCGCCGGGACGTCAAACCGCTGGCGAAAGACCTGATCGCGGCCTTCGGCGGCTTCCCGCAGGTGCTGGCCGCGCCCATGGAGCGCCTCATGGAGATCAAGGGTGTCTCGGAAAATGTCGCGCAGGAGCTCAAGATCATCCACGCCTCGGCGATCAAGCTGTCTCAGGCGCGGGTGCTGAAACGGCCGGTCATTTCCTCCTGGGACGCGCTCCTCTCCTATTGCCGCGCGGCCATGGCCGATGAAAAGACCGAGCTTTTCCGCATTCTCTTTCTCGACAAGAAGAACATCCTCATCGCCGACGAGGTGCAGCAGCGCGGCACCGTGGACCACACGCCGGTCTATCCGCGCGAAGTCGTCAAGCGCGCCCTCGAACTCGGCGCCTCGGCGATTATTCTCGTGCACAACCACCCCTCGGGCGACCCGACGCCCTCAAAGGCGGATGTCGACATGACCAATCAGATCGTCAAAGCCGCATCGGCGCTTAATATCCGCGTGCACGATCATCTCGTCATCGGCCATGACCGCCATGCGAGTTTCAAAACGCTGGGACTTCTTTAGGATTGGGGCTTCATTCATGACCCGCATCATCACCCTCACCCCGAACCCGGCGCTCGATTACGCCGTCGCCGCCGATTTCGTCGAGCCGAACCGCAAAATCCGCTGCCGCGATCCGCAAATGCATCCGGGCGGCGGCGGCGTTAATGTGGCCCGTTCCTGCGCCCGGCTCGGCGCCCATACGCTGGCGATCTACACCGCCGGCGGGGTCTATGGCGATGCACTGATAAAATCGCTCGCGTCGGAAAACGTTCCCATGCGGATGATCCCCATCGCCGGCGACACCCGCCTCGCCTTCCATGTGAACAATCGCAAGGAAGGCAATGAATATCGCTTCAATCTGCCCGGCGCGGAAATGAGCGAAGGGGAAATCCGGCGCTTTTTCAACGCCGTGCGCGAGGAGGCCGAGCCCGGCGATTTCGTCGTTGGCAGCGGGTCGCTGCCCCCGGGGGCGCCGGAGGATTTCTGGGCGGAAGCGGCGCACCTCGCCAAACAGGAAGGCGCGCGCTTCGTGCTCGATTCCATCAGCGGGCTCGATGCGGCGCTCGATGAAGGCGTCTACATGCTGCGCCAGAACGAACATGAATATGCGGCCGTCGCAGGCAAGACCCTGAAATGGCCGGACGGGATCGAAACTTACGCAAAGGACATGGTATCCAAAGGCCGCGTCCAGAACATGGTGGTGAGCCATGGCGGCGACGGATCGCTCCTGGCGAACGCGGACGGCGTTTTCACCGCCCCCGCCTACAAGGTGCGCGCCTCAAGCGCGGTCGGCGCCGGGGACAGTTTCGTCGGCGGGCTCGTCACGGCGCTCTGCCGCGGCGAGGCGCCGGAAGACGCGCTCCGTTTCGGTATGGCCGCCGCCGCGGCGACGCGCATGAGCGAAGGCACGGCGCTGTTCGATCCCGCAGACGTGAAGAAGCTGTTCAGCGGCGGCTGATTATTCTTCCGTTGCTTCGGTTTCGCCGTAGATCGCCACCATCTGCGTGTCGGCGTTTTTGACCCCGCGGAACATGCCCTTGGTGTTGAAACTCATCACATAAGACCCGTCGGGGCCGAGGACGATGACGCCGCCGTCGCCGCCGAGATCCGGCAGGCGATGATGAATGACGTCATCCGCGGCTTCTTCAACGGTCTTGCCGGCGTATTCCACTTGCGCGCAGATGTCCCGCGCAATGGTGAGGCGGATGAAATACTCGCCCCAGCCGGTCGCCGAGACGGCGCAGGATTTATTGTCGGCGAAGGTCCCGGCGCCGATGATCGGCGAGTCGCCGACCCGGCCATACCGCTTCATCATCATGCCGCCGGTCGACGTGCCCGCCGCGAGATTGCCGTCGGCGTCGAGCGCGACGGCGCCCACCGTGCCGTATTTGAAGGGATGCGGCAGGGCGGCGCCCTTGCCGTCTTTCGCCGCTTCCTTTTCCGCCTTCAGCGCCTTCTTGTACGCGTTCCAGCGGCGTTCGGTGCGGAAATATTCCGGTTTGACAAGATCGAGGCCCTGTTCTTTTGCAAATTTATCGGCGCCGTCGCGCGCGAACATCACATGCTCGGAGTTTTCCATGATCGCGCGGGCAAGCTTAATCGGGTTTTTCACGGTGGTGACGCCCGCCGCCGCGCCGGCGTTCAGGGTCCTGCCGTCCATGATCGAGGTGTCGAGTTCGTTCTTGCCGTCGCGGGTGAAAACAGCGCCTTTGCCGGCGTTGAACAGCGGCGAGTCCTCCATCGTCACGATCGCCGCCTCGATCGCGTCGAGCGCCGCGCCGCCCTCTTCGAGAACGGCGTAGCCTGCATCGAGCGCTTCGCCGAGCTTGGCCTTGTAAGCGGCCTCTTCTTCCGGCGTGTAGCGGCCGGGCGCGAGCGCCCCGGCGCCGCCGTGAATGACGATAGTGATGGGCGCGGACGCCTCATCCGCTGCAAACGCGGCCCCCGCCGCCCATAACGCCGCCAGAAATCCAAGTACAAACCGCATGAATCGCCCCTTCCGTTTGCGCGCCATTGTGGAAGCGCCGGCGGAAGCGATCAAGGAAAAGCTGCAACGCAATCCGCCGCATGGAGATCCCGGCTTTCGCCGGGATGAGCGGCCAAATCAGTCGATATCCGGCGTCATCATGCGCTGGGCGCGCCATTGCTCGACAATGCGGTCGATGAAGCTGTTGTCTTCGATGTCCACCGACCAGCCATCGGTGAAACAGGCCGTCAGGCTCCTTGGCACCGCGTCGGCGGGCAGCGCATCGAAACGGATGCGCGTCGGCATGGGCACGCCCTCGCCGACCGCGATGGCTTCGCCAAGGCCGAGCGACGGCAGGCAGCTTAAGAGGCTGGTCGACGCATCAGGGACAGCAGCGCGAAGCGCATCTTGGTCCGCCTGGTTCGCAAGGCGCATGGCGAAGATCGTATTGCACTGGGAAAGGACGGTCGGGTCGAGCTCCGTCGGGCGCTGCGAGGCGATCCACAAGGAAACGCCGGTCTTGCGGCCTTCCTTGGCGATGCGAATGAGAGACCGGCGGGTCGGCCCGAAGCCTTCCTTCGCGTCCGCCGGCGCGTAACGGTGCGCATCCTCGACAACGAGCGCAATGGGCGCGGCGCCCTTGCTCCACAAGCCGAATTCGAAGGCGAGGCGCGAAACGACGGAGACAACGACCTGCACCACTTCCGCCGGCAGGCCGCCAAGTTCGATGACGCTCACCGGGCGACCGTCCACGGGAATGCGGAAGAGCTCGCTCAGCATGTCTTTCAGCGTGTCCTGAACGGTGAGACTGCCGAACATGAACGCGTAACGCGCGTCCTGGCTGATGGTGTAAATCCGGCTTCGAAGACGCTTGTAAGGCGCGCCCGAACGCGCGGCGTCGAGCCCACCCAGCGCCTTGTCGATCAGCCCGAGCAGTTCGGAAATGCGGTAAGGCATGGGCGTGTCCACCGTCACCGCCGAGGTGTCGGCGCGCAGGCGGCTTCCCCGCCCGGCCCCGCCCAGATTCATCTTTTTCGCGGCCGGCAGAAGATCGGCGAGAATTTCGATTTCTTCGGAATCGCGCGCCCGGCCCGGATAGAGCACTTCGACAAGCTCGTCGAAAGTCAGCATCCAGTAGGGCAGCGAAAAATTCGTCGGATCGAAAACGACGGCGCCGTCGCCGAAACTGTTCGCATATTCATTATGCGGATCGAGAATGACCATATGCGCATGGGGAAAGCGCTGCAGGACCGCACGCAGGAGGAGCGCAATGGCGCAGGACTTGCCCGCGCCCGTCGTCCCGAGGACGGCGCAATGGCGCGAGAAAATCTCGTCCACATTGACGGTCGCCGGGATTGAAGAGTCCTGCTTGACGACGCCGACGCGCACGCTCGCCGCGCCATTGACGGCGAACAGCGCCGTCAGTTCGTCGCGGGTCGCCACATGCACATTGTCGCCGAGCGTCGGATAGGCGGAAACGCCGCGGCGGAAACGCGCGGGCGCATTGATCGTCGGTTTCGTAAACTCGCCGATGAGCTCAATTTCGATGATCCGCATGTCGAGCCCGCCGGCGTCGAGGCTCGGCGCCGGCATGCTCATGGCGGAAACAAGACCGAGGACGATGGACGAACCCGCATCGACGCTCATAATGGCGCCGAGCTGCGGGCGCGACGCGCGTTCCGAATCCGCCGTCTCCTCATCCAGCATGACAAGCGCGTGAGAGCCGGTGACGGAAACCACCGTTCCGACGCGCGGTTTGTCCTGGAAGGCCTGGTCGAACGCCTCGGCTGTCGGCGAGGCGCCCCCTTTACGCGCAAAAGGTGATTTCTTGTGCGATGATTTATGCGGCGTCATCGTCCCGTTCCTCGATGCGGTCTTCGTCCGCCTCCGGCGCGTCGTCGTCTTCGCCGCTGTCATGACCGGCTTCCGCCGGCGGCAATGAAATCGTCGCGCGCGTCCCCTGCCCTGACCGGCTTTCGATGGCGAAGCGGCCGCCTTGCATTTCCACGAAAGTCTTTGCGACCGCATAGCCGACGCCCGGCCCCAGGAAGGACCGGTCGAGACCGCGATGGATTTCCGTAAAGGCTTCGAGCGCCTCTTCGAGATCTTCCTCGGTGAAGCCGTCGCCCTGGTCGCGCACCGTGATTTCCGGCCAGCCACTGGCGCCGATCGAGGCGCGCGCGTGAACCCGGGAGCCTTCGTCGCTCAGCTTGATCGCGGTCTGGATCAGATGGTCGACCGCCTGCGCGGTGCGTTCCGGATCGCCCCAGCCGACGACCTCGTCATGCTCGCTCTGGCGCCTCACTTCGACGCCGGCCACCTCGGCGCGGATCTGCGCGCGTTCAATGGCGTCATCGAGCAGCGCCCGCAAGTCGATGGCGGCGGAATGAATTTCAACGCGGCCGCTTTCGAGCGCCGCCACTTCGAGCAGCGTGTTGATATGGCCAAGCAACAGATCCGCAGACTGAAGGATATATTCCGAATAGGTGCGGCGCTGCTCCTCGCCGATCTGATAGTCGTCGCTGTCGCGCAGCATGGTGGCGAAGCCGATGATTGCGTTCAACGGCGTTCTCAATTCGTGATTCATATTGGCCAGAAATTCCGATCGCGCCTTGATGGCGAATTCAGCCTCCATGCGGGCGGCGCGCGCCTCCAGCTCGGCCCGGCGGCGAATCAACAATTCGCTGACGCGCGCGCCGTAATCGGCGAGCCGCGAGCCCTGTGACGCAGTGAATGAGCGAAGCGTACGCATGTGACTGTCCCTGACGGAAAAACTATCCGCCAAGCGCTAATGCGCCGTTAAGCAATCGCCGCTGAAAATCATGGTTAACCGAAGGTAAAACGGCTTTCAGACAACGTCGTCAGCCGGGGGCGCCGGCGGTTCGTCAGCCGGTTTATCCGGCGCCGTTTCCTTGTCCTTTTCCGCCTTCGCCTCTTTTTCCTTGTCCTGTTTCGCGGGCTTTTCTTTAGGCTCGGAAGGCTTTGGAATATAGGCGAGCGCGATGTCGCCGGTTTCCGGCGTCACCGGGACCTCGGGCGAAGCGAAATTGATGACGCCTTTGCGGATGACAAGGACGAGTTCGCCTTCGGCGCCCAAATCCTTTTTGTACTGCTCGGGGGGATATTCGTCCGAGAGCTTGGTGCGCTGGAAGATCCAGCCGGAATAATGGCGGCGCACCAGCTCGTCGAGCGCCGGGCCGGACTGAAGGAAGGTGCGCCCCTGCAGCGTGTAGGACAGCGCTTTGCGGTCTTCTTCGTCCTTGCCGCGAGCGTTCACCTGAAAGATCGCGGCGCGGCCGAGCTCCGGCGCCAGGTCGGTGGCGACGAGCGCGTTATGCGCCTCGTTGCCGCCGAGCGCGAGCAGATAGCCGAAGCGGTTGAGGTCGAGATGGTGCTCGGTCACTTCGGAGAGGATTTCGCCGTAATAGGTCTCCACATTGGCGAGACGCGCGGGCTTCAGCCGCCGCCAGCTCGTATCGGCGACCATGACGGGGATTTCCATCTCCTTCAGCTTGGTCGCAAGTGAGATCGCGAAAGGCGACGCGCCGATAATGAGGACGCCGGGGCTTTCGCGCGAGGCCAGCCCCAGCGCTTTAGCCAAAGGCGATATCGAAAACCCGTGCAGCGCGACGGTGGCGAACACCATGGCGAAGGCGAGCGCAATGACCTTGTCGCCGTCGAGATAGCCGGCGTCGGTCATGGACGCGCCGAAAAAGCCCGTCACCGCAACGGCGACGATGCCGCGCGGCGCGATCCAGCCCACCAGCAGACGCTCCTTCCAGGGAAGTCCCGCGCCGACTGTCGCAATCAACACAGTCAGGGGGCGCACCACAAACAGCATGGCGATAATGAACCAGAAGGACCGCCAATCGAGCGCGGCGATGTCGCCCATGGTGAGATTGGCGGTGAGGATGATGAACACCCCCGACACCAGCATCACCGTGATGTTTTCTTTGAACAGGCGCAAATCATCGATGCTGGCGATGCGCGAATTGGCGAGGGTGACGCCCATGGCCGTCACCGACAAGAGGCCCGCCTCCTCCTGCATGAGGTTCGCGAGCTCGAAGCAAACAAGCACCAGCGCCAGGAGCACCGGCGGCTTTAAATATTCCGGAACCCAGCCGCGCCGGAAAGACGTCGCCGTGAACCGCCCGAAGGCGAAACCAAGACCGGCGGAAAGCAGCGCCGCCAAAACAAGCGAGCTGACGATCTCAATCGACGTGCCGCTATGATCGCCAATGACGAGAAATTCGTAGACCAGAACAGCGAGCAGCGCGCCGATGGGGTCGTTGACGATGCCTTCCCACTTCAAAAGCGTCGCCGGACGGGCATTCAGCCGCGACTGCCTGAGGAGCGGAATAATCACCGTGGGGCCGGTGACGACCATGATCCCGCCGAACAAAAGCGCCGCCTGCCAGGTCAGCCCGGCGATCAGGTAGCCGGCGATGGCGGCGAGAAACCAGGCGATGGGAACGCCGGGAAGCACAAGCCGGCGCACGCCGCGGGTCAGCCCGCGCAATTCGGAGAAATTGAGCTGCAGCCCGCCCTCGAACAAAATGACGGCGACCGCGACGGCGATGATCGGCCGGTAGAAGTCGCCGAAAAGCGCCTCCATGGGCGGCGTTCCCGGCGGCGCATCGGAAGCGGAGAAAATATTGAAAACCGGCCCGGCGAGAATGCCGGCGACGGCCATCAGCACGATCGCCGGAAGGTTGAAGCGCCAGGCGAGCCATTGCGCGCCAATGCCGAGAACGCCGATAATGGCGAAGGCGAGGACGAGATTTTCCATTCAGTCTCCCGCGGGGAGCGGCCGTTACCGGTTCTTGAACACCGGTTTGCGCTTTTCCGCAAAGGCGGCCATGCCTTCTTTCTGGTCTTCAAAGGCGAAAACCGAATGGAAGACCCGGCGTTCGAAGCGCACGCCTTCAGCCAAGGTCGTTTCAAAGGCGCGGTTCACCGATTCCTTGGTCAGGATCGTAATGGGCCGGGAGAAGCCGGCGATCTGCTTGGCGACGCGCATCGCTTCCTCGCGAAGCTCGCCCTTCGGCACGATGCGGCTCACAAGCCCGCAGCGCTCGGCCTCCTCGGCGTCCATCATCCGGCCCGTCAGGCACATTTCCATGGCTTTGGACTTGCCGATAAAGCGCGCGAGGCGCTGCGTGCCGCCGGCGCCCGGCATGGCGCCGATGGAAATTTCCGGCTGGCCGAATTTGGCGTTGTCGCCAGCGATGATGAAATCGCACATCAGGGCGAGCTCGCAGCCGCCGCCGAGCGCATAGCCGGCGACCGCCGCAATGATCGGTTTTCGCGCACGGCTCGCCTCTTCCCAGTTGGCGGTGATGAAATCCTCCTTGAGAACGTCGATATAATCCTTGTCGGCCATTTCCTTGATGTCGGCCCCTGCGGCGAAGGCTTTTTCCGAGCCGGTGACGACCATGCAGCCAATGGCGTCATCCGCTTCGAATTTTTTCACCGCATCGGTCAGTTCATCCATGAGCTGCCGGTTGAACGCGTTCAGCGCGTCCGGCCGGTTCAGCGTGATGACGGCGACCGCGCCGTCGGTTTCGGTAAGGATGCATTCGTAAGGCATGAGGTTTTCCTGACTGCTGCTTCTCGTCACTTGATGCCGATGAGCTTGATCACTTCTTCACGGGCTTTCTGGTCTTCGCGGAAGACGCCCATCATGCGGCTCGTGGTCATGGAGACCCCCGGCGTGTTGACGCCGCGCGCTGTCATGCAGGCGTGGCTCGCCTCGATGACGACGGCGACCCCTTGCGGCTCCAGCACTTTCTGGATGCAGTCCGCGATCTCCGCCGTCAGCCGCTCCTGCACCTGCAGGCGCCGGGCGTAGGCCTGCACCACGCGGGCGAGTTTCGAAATGCCCACCACCTTGTCGGTCGGCAGATAGGCGACATGCGCCTTGCCGATGATCGGCGCCATGTGATGTTCGCAATGGGAGTGAAACGGAATCTCCTTTAAAAGGACGATCTCGTCATAACCGCCCACCTGCTCGAAGGTGCGGGTGAGATAGTCTTCCGGCTGCTGATCGTAACCTTGAAAATATTCAAGATAGGCGTCGACGACGCGCCGAGGCGTGTCTTTTAGCCCCTCGCGCGCCGGATTGTCGCCGATCCAGCGGATAAGCTCGCGCACCGCTTCAAGCGCGCGTTCGCGCTGTTCCTCGGTGCGTTCTCCAAATTGACCGCTCATAAAGTCTCCTATCGGGCGGCGATCGGCGTCACCTCGCGTTGGCCCTCGCCGACATAGTGCGAAAGGGGCCGGATGAGCTTGTTGTTGGCCAGCTGCTCCATAACATGCGCCGTCCATCCGGTGATCCGGCTCACGACGAAGATCGGCGTGAACATCGGGATCTCAAAGCCCATGAGATAATAGGCCGGACCGGCCGGGAAATCGAGGTTCGGATAGATGCCTTTTTCCGCCACCATGGTCTCGTCGAGAATGCGGCTCATCTCCCAATACTTTTTAGCCTCGTCAGTTCCAATAACGTCGACCATTTTCTTGTAGGCCTCGGTCATGGTCGGCACGCGGCTGTCGCCGGAGCGGTAGACCCGGTGGCCGAAGCCCATGATTTTCTTCTTGGTGGCGAGGGCGTCGAGCATCCAGTCTTTGGCCTTTTCCGCCGAGCCCACCTCTTTGAGCATATACATCACGGCTTCATTGGCGCCGCCATGCAGAGGGCCTTTCAGCGAGCCGACAGCGCCCGTCACCGCCGAATAAATGTCCGAGGTCGAGGACGCAATCGTGCGCGCGGTGAAGGTCGAGGCGTTGAAGGAATGTTCGGCGTAAAGCGTCATGGAAATGTCGAAACATTTGACGATCTCCGGCGCCGGCACTTCGCCGAAGCACATATGGAAGAAGTTTTCCGAAAAGGCGAGGTCCTTCGTCGTCGGGATCGGCTGTTTGCCGTTGCGCAGGCGATAGGTCGCCGCGACGATTTCCGGGATCTTCGCATACATGCGGATGGATTTTTCCATCAGCGCTTCCGGCGAGGAATCGTCCGCAGTTTCGTCTTCCTGGCCGAGAAACGAGATCGCGGTCCTCAGCGTGTCCATGGGATGCGCTTTCGGATTGAACAGCCCCATGACCTTGTAAAGATCTCCGGAAAGCCCGCGCTCTTTTTTCTCCGCCGCGTTAAACGCATCGAGCTGGCTTTGCGTCGGCAATTCGCCGTTCCAGATGAGATAAGCCGTTTCCTCGAACCGGCACTGGGTTGCAAGGTCCTGCACCTTGTAGCCGCGATAGGTCAGCGAATTGATCTCCGGCATCACCTTGGAGATCGCCGTATCGTCCGCATAAACGCCCGCAAGGCCGTATTGCACTTCTACTTCGCTCATTATCTTTTCTCCTGCCCTGCTCTCCGGCCTCGCGCCGCATTGCTGTTTTGTCGGGGTTACTCCGTCGGCGTGTCGCTGACTTGAAAGTTGTAAATCGACTCATCGAACTTGTTGTATTCGTGATAGCGCAGAAGATCGTAGAGATCGCGCCGGTGCTGCATCTCGTCGAGGATGTTGTTCTGGTCGCCGTCCTTGAGGATGGCGTCGAGCCCGCGGTCGCAGGCGCCCATGGCGAGGCGCAAGGTCGTCACCGGATAGATGACAACATTGAAGCCGAGATCTTCGAGCTCTTTCTTGTTCAGAAGACGCGACTTGCCGAACTCGGTCATGTTGGCGAGGATCGGCACGTCGAGGGCTTTCCGAACCGCTTCGAATTCCTGTTCGGACTTCATGGCTTCCGGGAAGATCATGTCGGCGCCCGCGTCCACATAGGCTTTCATGCGGTCGATGGACGCTTCGAGCCCTTCGACGGCGCGGGCGTCGGAACGCGCGATGAGAACGAAATTCGGATCGCGCTTGGCCTCCGCCGCGGCCTTGACGCGCTGGACCATCACGTCCGTCGACACGATCTCCTTGCCGTCGAGATGGCCGCAGCGTTTGGGCATCACCTGGTCTTCGATGTGACAGCCGGAAAGCCCCGCCTCCTCCATCGTGCGCACCGTGCGCGCCGCCGCCATGGGCTCGCCGAAGCCGGTGTCGATGTCGATAAAGGACGGCAGGTCTGTGACGCGCGCGATCTGCTGGCCGCGCTCGGCGAATTCCGTCATGGTCGCAAGACCGATATCCGGCAGGCAAAGATCGGCGGCCATCACCGCGCCCGAAATGTAAACGCCGTCAAAGCCCTTGCGCTCGATCATCTGCGCGCAGAGCGGATTGAAGGCGCCCGGAAACTGCAACAGTTTTCCGGAGGCGAGTCCTTTGCGGAAAGCTTCGCGCTTTTCAGCGGCGGATTTTTTCGTAAACAGCATGTGATTATTCTTTCATCTTTCAGAAGTCATTGGATCAGTCGGCGGCCGGCCAGCCTTCCGGCGGCTCGCTGGCGCTGGCGACTTCGCGGTGAAGCCGCCATCCCTCTCCGTCGTTGCGGAAAATCAGGAGATAAGCATCGCGCAAGACGATTTCATCGCCGCTCGCAGGATCGGCATAAGCGACAAGGGACGCGCCGCGCTCAAACGCCCATGTCGCATTCACGATCTTCGTCTCGAAAGGCGTGATGCGAATTTCGGCGCCCGGCGGAAAAGGCGCGCCGGCGGCAAGCGCCTGCATGGCTTTCCAGTCCGCAGACCCCGGCTGAAGCATAATCGCCTCCGGCGTGACCAGCGCGCCGAGCGCCGCCATGTCGCCTTCCGCAACGGCCCTTTCGAAGCCGCTGCGCAAAGCGTCGATCTCCGCAATCGCGGCCTCGTGATCGACGGACGGCTCAGTCGCCGGTTGTTCCGCACAGGCGGCAAGCAAAGCGGCGGCGCCAAGCAGGAAAAGTCCTTTTCGCTTCATCACGCATCTCCCCCTTTGAGAATGTCGAGCTTGCCTTCAAGCTTCGCGCCCATGGCCTGGCCCAGCGCCATCAGGCCGGAGGCGGGGCGGATCATCACTTCGAATTCCTCGATCATCCCGTCCTCGCCGAACTTGATAAAATCGGCGCCCTTCAATTCTTTGCCGCCCACATGGGCGCTGAACTCAAGCGCGACGCTCAGACCGTCTTCCGAAACAAACTGGCGGTGATAGGTGAAGTCTTCAAACACCTTGATCACGGTCGTGAGCACCAGCGTCAGCGCTTCGCGGCCTTTGTAAGGCTTGTAAACGACCGGCGAACGGAAAATCACATCCTTACGCGCAATCTCGCCGACTTTTGAAAAATCGCCGGAAGCGGCCACCTCACGCCAGCGGGCCAAAGCAGTCTGAGCACTGTCTTTTAATTCCGTCATAAGCCCTCCCTCATCCTGAGGAGGATTGAGCATTTACAGAATGTTCAATCCGTCGCGAAGGATCGCCCCCCTCCGTCTCGCCCGGACGAGGCCCGGGGCCGACACCTCCCTCGCAAGCGGGGGAGAAAAGACGCGCCCCATGCGCCCTGTTCCCCCATTCACGGGGGGAGCTGTCGCGAAGCGACTGAGGGGGCTGGTTTCCCAAAATCAAAATATCCCCTTTGTTTCATTTTCAACGAGATAGCCTTTCGGCGCCACGGGATTGAGCTGTTTCACCTGCTCGGCGGAAAGGTTCGGCAATTGCTGGACGAGATCGAGGAAACGTTCGCTTTCCGCCTTGTCGAGAATGTCGTCCGTGAGCGTCTTGAACTTCTTGATATATTCCGGCCGCGCGAACGGCCGCGCGCCGAAGGGGTGGGCGTTAGCGATGCCGAGTTCGTCGACAAGCTCCGAGCCGTCCTCGAACGTGACAACGACGCGCGCGCCGAAGGCTTTCTCGTTCGGGTCCTGGCTGTGATAACGGCGCGTCCATTCCGGATCTTCCGTCGTCGAAATCTTATGCCAGAGACGCACCGTGTCTTCGCGCTGGGCGCGTTCGGGCGCATAAGATTTCACATGGTGCCATTCGCCGTCCTGCAGCGCGACGGCGAAGATATACATGATGGAGTGGTCGAGGGTTTCGCGCGAGGCGTTCGGGTCCATCTTCTGCGGATCGCCCGAGCCCGTGCCGATCACGTAATGGGTGTGATGCGACGTGTGCAGAACGATCGACTTCACCTTGTCGAAGCCGCCGCGCTTTTCGATCTCCTTGCCCATGCGGAAGGCGAGGTCGATCAGCGCCTGGCTCTGATATTCAGCCGAATGCTCCTTGGTGTAGGTGTCGAGGATGGCGCGCTTCGCTTCCCCTTTGCCCGGCAGCGGCACATGATAGGCAGGCTCGTAGGGGCTTTCACCGCGGTCGCGCGCGGTGCGGCCGTTGAGGATGTAGGCGATCACCGAATCCTCGCCTTCATAAATCGGCGACGGGGCGCCCTCGCCGCGCATGCAGCGGTCGACGGCCTCGATGGCGAGCTTGCCCGCATAGGCCGGCGCGAAGGCCTTCCATGAAGAGATTTCGCCTTTGCGCGACTGGCGCGTGGTCACCGTCGTGTGCAGGCCCTGCTGCACCGACTGATAAATAATTTCCGTCGGCAGACCAAGAAGCGTGCCAACGCCTGCAGAGGCCGACGGACCGATATGGGCGATATGGTCGATCTTGTGCTCGTGCAGGCAGATCGACTTCACGAGATTGACCTGAATTTCATAGCCGGTCGCGATGCCGCGCACGAGATCGCGCCCGCCACGCCCGCATTGCTGCGCAACCGCCAGCACCGGCGGGATGTTGTCGCCGGGGTGGGAATATTCGGCGGCCAGAAACGTGTCGTGATAGTCGAGCTCGCGCACCGCCGTGCCGTTCGCCCAGGCCGCCCATTCGGCGCAGACGGCGTGATCGGCGGGAAGACCGAACAGGCTCGCGCCGCCGGCGCGCAGATGCGCGTTCGCCATGGCGCGGGCCGATTTGATGGGCCCGCGATTCAAAGAGGCGATGGCCACCGACGCATTGTCGATGATGCGGTTAATGATCATGTCCGTCGCCTCGGCGTCGACCTCCACCGGGTCGGCGGCGACTTCGGCGATCTTCCAGGCGAGCTGATCTTCGCGCTTCAGATTGTCCTTGGAGCGATGGGCGCGGACGTCATGGATTTCCATGGGAGCAAAACCTCTTTTCGGGCCAGTAAACAGGGATGGGCGGGGTTCGGGGGACCGCCCGGATACGTTCGGCGCCCTCCTACTCCCCGCTGCGACAAGCTGTCCACTCACGGAAAAGGCGTCATAACGCCTCTGGAAAACTTATATCAGAAAAACAATAGCTTAACAGCCATAGCGACAAGCGCGAGGTAAAACACTTTGCGGATCAGCCCCTCCCCGCGCGAAACAGCGGAATGGGCCCCCAGCCAGCCGCCGAGTGCATAACCGAGCCCGAGAGCCAGACCCAGCTCCCATTCGATTTCGACCTGGGCGGCGAAGACCGCAAGCGACACGAAAGAGAAAACCAGCGCGATAAAAACCTTGTGCATATTGGCGCGCACAAGATCGAGCCCCATGACGCGATTGAGAATCGGAAGCTGGATAAGGCCAACGCCGATCTGGATGAAGCCGCCCCAGAACCCAGCGCCGACAAACAGCAAATGACCGAGCAGGAGATTTTTCGGCTTGTCCTCCGGGGAGACGCGTTTCTGCCCGAAGCCGGTCATGGAGATGATCAACACGCCGATCATGATCATGGCGAGCGTGCGCTCGAACCAGGCGCCTTCGAGGCGCACGCCGGCATTGGCGCCGAAAAAAGCGCCGAGCGACGCGCAGGCGGCGAGGCTCGCGCTCAGTTTGAAATCGGAAAAGCCTTTGCGGAAAAAGCCCCACACCGCCATCACATTCTGGGCGATAATGCCGATGCGGTTGGTGCCGTTCGCGACCGGCCCCGGCAGGCCGAGAAACACCATCACCGGCACGGAGATGATCGAGCCCCCGCCGGCCATGACGTTGATCCATCCGGAAACGACGCCGGCGGCGAAGAGCAACAGGGGCTTCCAGAATTCCATATTGTCAGCAGCGCGGAGTCACGGGCCGGCGTCAACAAAAAACGTCAGTCGGCCGGCGCGCCTTCAGCGACGCCGCGCGCGGAAAACGGCGCCGCGGCGCCGGGCCGGATCTCGACCAGGGTCGAATCCTGCAGGCCGTAATGAAACCCTTCCGCCGTCACGCCATGATCGCCGGCGGCGTTCAAAACCCAGAGATTGTCAGCCTCATCTCCGCCAAAGCTTTGCGTCAGCGTAAAGGGCGCCGTGTCGCCGTGAATGAGGAGCGTCGGCCCGCCGAACGTTGCGGCCGCATCCCGCACGGCGGCCCGCAAGGCGACGAACGCGTCGCAACGCTGTTCGCGCGCCGCCGCCGCGCCGGCGCAAGGCTCGCCAAAGACAGCATTGTCAACATCGGTCATGTCTGCATGCATGGCGATGACGAGCGCCTTGGCGTTTTCGGTTTTCGCAGCGGCCGAGGCGGCCGTAATCCAGTTGCGCGCGGCGGCTTCCCGCGCATCCGCGCGGCGTCCGGCTTCGGCTGGATCGTCGCCCGCAACCGCCCGGCGGCCATTGCCCGTGCCGACCACATGGACTGTCGCAAAACGCACGCGCTTATAACGCCACATCACATTCTCCGGCGCGTCCGGCTGCGCCGTCGCCTGCATCGCCTCCGGCGCCGCAACAAGCTCCTTGAAATACCGCGTGCGGATGATGTCGAGGCGCGCAAGCTCAGACTGGGGCTGGCCCGTCGCCGGATCTTCGAAACGGTCGCAATCGGTCCATTCATTGTCGCCGGGCGTATAAAAGACGGGAACCGGCGCGAACTCTTCGATCAGCGCGGCGAAGGCGTCGTCTTTTTCCGCCGTGCATGGCGCGCCGCCGCTCTTATAGTCGCCGATATGAATGACGAAGGGATAGCCGCCAGCCTTGACGGCGGGAACGATCTGTTCTTCGAGAACATAGCTGTCTTCATCGCTATACGGAATGTCGCCGATGACCGGAAAGGCTATCGCAGCTGGCGCCCGTCCGCCAACCGGCGCTGAGGCGCAGGCCGCTAACGTGAAAATCCCGGCCGCAGCCCACAAGCGCAAAAGTTGCATTTAAAGCCCCGTCTTTGTTGCGGGGAAATGCATACGCCCTGTGCTTGATCATGACAATCGCACTGCAGGCCAGAGCGATGCAATTCTATCGGGCGCCGCGGTCTTTCTTGCGCGGCGCGCCGAAAACGTAAAAGGCCAGCCAGCCGAGCCCGAACAGAACCAGCGCGATCTCGATAAAGACCAGCGGCGCGGCGAGAAGGCGCGGCGGCAGGTCGAACAACGGCAGCAGCACCGGCGCGATCATGTAAAGAAGAAAAACGCCGATCAGCGCGCCGATCCACAGCGCATAAGCGCGGCGGCGGTAATGGCCGGCGGGTTTGTCCGGCGTCGTTCCCTGCGGATTGTCATTGGCGGAGGTCATGAGCCAAGCCTCCCTGTCATTGCCTCATGAGGAGAACAGGCGCCCGGCGCTAAAGTTCCGGCGGGCGGCGCCCGAAGCTTTTGCGGAAGACAAAGCGCAGGGTGACACTGGCGAGAATGCCGAGAAGGCCCAGCGCAAGGCCGCCGCTTAAACCGTCGCGGCCCATTACGAACAACGCCACAAGCCCTGGCGGAACCGGCGCCAGCACGGCGAGGATGTAGCCGAACCGGCCTTCCTTTCCGGAAAAAACAGCGAGGAAAAGCCCCGTCGCCGCCGCCTGCAGCCCGCCGAACAGATAGCTGAACATGAGCACCAAAGGCGTGAGGGCGAACACGCCAAAAATGGTGTCCCACCCAGAGCCGCTGGAAATTCCGTCTCCATTCCCGGTAAAGACTGAGGCGCCCGCTGTGAGCAGCGCCCCCGCGATGAGGAAAAGCCCGCCCACCGGCGGACCGAGGACGAGATAGACGCAAAAAATTGCAAAACGGCGCCCGATCTTTTCACCGGGATCAGCGGCTTCTGGCGTTTTCAACTTTGTCTCCACCTGGGTCATTTCACCGCTCCCGTGATGGCGATGACAAAGGCAAGCTCGATCAGCACCGTCAGCGGCAGCCGCGTTGCGAGATACCAGGCGGGCGCACCGGAACCGCGGGCCGTGGCCTTCAGGTCGTCCAGCAAGAGGATCGCAATGACGGCCATAATCACAGGAAATTTCCAGAACACGCCGCCGATCGGCGCGAAGAGCGGCATGGCGGCGGCGAGCGGCAGGACGGCGCCGAAGAGCGCGCCCATGGTCGGCCCGCCCTCTTTCATCACCGCGACGCCCCATCTGACGCCCCCGAAAAAGACGATCAGCGCCGCGCCGTAAAGGCTCATGAAATAGATGGATATGCGCGCCGCCTCTTCGCTCCCGGCGACGATCACAAGCGATGCGGCGATGAGCGGCGCGGCCGCGAGATAGGCGAGAAGCTGCGCGGCGCCGGTTTTAACATCTTCCGATGCGACGACGGAAGGAGCGCGGCGCTTCGTCTCTTTGCGGTTTCCAAAACGGCGAAGCTCAAGAACATCTGCATAGCTCATTATCGCCTCCATCTTCCCGTCCCTGATCCGCTCATTCCGGCGAAGGCCGGAATCTATTTCCGGGCTGCTCCAGATCCCGGCTTTCGCCGGGATGAGCGGTTAAAAATTCACGCTTGCCCTCAATGTTTTGGCGTCACTCCTTTTTCTTGCCCATAAAAGGCGCCAGCAAATCGACGGCTTTCGTTCCCATACGGATCAAGGGCAAGAGGCGCGATTTCGGCAGCTTGTTCATCTGCGCGTACCAGCCGTCGAGCAGCCCGATCAGCTCCTGCAAATCGGAAAGGCGCTTGACCGCCGCCTCGCCCGCCGCCGGGTCTTCCTTCGCATCGGTCAGACACGAGTCGAGAACCTTCGCCGCCGGGTCGAGCTCGCGGGCTTTGCGCATGGCGACGATGCGCGAAACCATCTCCCACATGTCGCTTTCCGCCTCGAAATGGTCGCGGCGGTCGCCGGCCACCGGCGCGCGCCGGACGAGGTCCCAGGTCAGAAGCTCTTTCACCGAGTTCGAGACATTGGAACGCGCAAGGCCGAGCGCCTCGGCGATGTCTTCGGCGTTCATCGGCTTGTCGCTTACCAGGAGCAGCGCATGGATCTGCGCCACGGAGCGATTGACGCCCCATTGCCCCCCGAGATCGCCCCAGTGAAGAACGAAGCGCTTGATGGCGGGGCTGAGCTCAGCACTATTTACAGTTATTTCTGTCATGACAGAAATTTAGGAAAAACAGAGAGCCAAGCCAATAAAATTCGGAATCGTTGGATTAATCCCACGATTACCGGTTTAATGCGTAAGAAACTTGCATATCCCACGATGTTGTGCTGAAAAGGTCGGCAATCTTGTCGCGCAAACGTGGGTAATGTCCCAATGTCGGAAATCACCACTCTTCTGAACCAGGCGAAAGCCGCCGCTGAAAGCACGGGCCTTTCGGTCTCCACCATCAGCCGCAAGCTCTTCAATGACGGCAAGGCGATCGCCCGGCTCGAGGCCGGCGGGCAATGCACGCTGAAGACCCTGGAAACGGCGCGGGCGCGCCTCGCCGAGCTGCAATCCGGCGCAAGCCCCAGCGCCGAAAGCGCTGCCCCCGACACCGCCGCCAGTCCGGCCAATGACGAGACGGGCCTGTTGACGCCCTCAACCATGACCCATCTCGACCGGCTCGAAGCGGAATCGATTCACATCATGCGCGAGGTCGCCTCGGAAGCGGAAAATCCGGTGATGCTCTATTCCGTCGGCAAGGACTCCGCGGTGATGCTGCATCTCGCCATGAAGGCGTTCTATCCGTCGAAACCGCCCTTCCCGGTCATGCATGTGGACACCACCTGGAAGTTCCGGGAGATGATCCAGTTCCGCGACGAGATGACGGCGAAGCTCGGCCTCGATCTCATCGTCCACATCAATCAGGAAGGCGTGGAGCAAGGCGTCGGCCCCTTCACCCACGGCTCGCAGCTTCACACCGACATCATGAAGACGCAAAGCCTGAAACAGGCGCTCGACAAATACAAGTTCGACGCGGCCTTCGGCGGCGCGCGGCGCGACGAGGAGAAATCCCGCGCGAAAGAACGCATCTTCTCCTTCCGCTCGCGCGAGCATCGCTGGGACCCGAAAAATCAGCGCCCGGAGCTCTGGAACATCTACAACACGCGCATCAACAAGGGCGAATCGATCCGCGTCTTCCCGCTCTCCAATTGGACCGAGCTCGATATCTGGCAATATATCTATCGCGAGAGCATCCCCATCGTGCCGCTTTATTTCGCCGCCGAACGCCCGGTGGTGGAGCGCGACGGCGCGCTCATCATGGTCGATGACGAGCGCATGCCGCTCGACGGCCAGACGCCCAAGAAGGAAATGGTGCGCTTCCGCACCCTCGGCTGCTATCCGCTGACCGGCGCCGTGCGCTCGACCGCGACGACCCTGCCCGAAATCATCAAGGAAATGCTGGTCGCCACCACGTCCGAGCGCCAGGGCCGTGTCATCGACCACGACCAGGCGGCGTCCATGGAGAAGAAGAAACAGGAAGGGTATTTCTAATGTCCGTTTCGACGCTCAAACCCTCCGACGACGTCATCGAATATCTCGCCGCGCATGAGAAGAAATCCATGCTGCGCTTCATCACCTGCGGCAGCGTCGACGACGGCAAGTCGACCCTGATCGGGCGCCTGCTCTACGATTCGAAACTGCTTTACGACGACCAGATTTCAGCGCTTGAAAGCGACACCAAGAAACACGGCACGCAAGGCGAGAAGATCGACTTCGCCCTCCTCGTCGACGGCCTCGCCGCCGAGCGCGAACAGGGCATCACCATCGACGTCGCCTATCGTTTCTTCTCAACGGAAAAACGCAAATTCATCGTCGCCGACACGCCGGGCCACGAGCAATACACCCGCAATATGGCGACCGGCGCCTCGACCGCGGACCTTGCGGTCATTCTCGTCGACGCGCGCAAGGGCGTCCTGACGCAGACCCGCCGACACTCCTATATCGTCTCGCTCCTCGGCATCCGCCATGTGGTCGTCGCCATCAACAAGATGGACCTCGTCGATTATTCCGAAAGCACCTTCGACAGGATAGAAGCCGATTACCGCGCTTTCGCTAAAGACCTCGGTTTCGAATCGATCACCTGCATCCCGATGTCGGCGCTCGAAGGCGTCAACATCACCAAACAGAGCAGCGAAACCGGCTGGTATCAGGGCTGCGCGCTCCTGCCCTATCTGGAAACGGTCAAGGTGCGCGGGCGGCTAGAAGAAAAGCCCTTCCGCCTGCCCGTGCAATGGGTGAACCGGCCCAATCTCGATTTCCGCGGCTTTTCCGGCACCGTCGCCAGCGGCGTCGTCAAGCCCGGCGATGAGATCGTCGTCCTGCCATCGGCCAAGCGCTCTAAAGTGAAAAGCATTGTCACGCATGACGGCGAACTCGCCGAAGCGCGCCCCGACATGGCGGTGACCCTGACGCTGGAAGACGAGATCGACATTTCCCGCGGCGACATCATCTGCGCCGGCAAGGCGCCGGCGGAACAGACCGACCAGTTCGCCGCACATCTCCTCTGGATGGGCGAAGACGCGCTTTACCCGGGCCGGCAATATCTGTTGAAAACCGCGAACCGCACTATTCCCGCGACGGTCACGGAGCTGAAACACAAGGTCAACGTCAACACGCTGGAGCATATGTCCGGCAAGACCATGGAGCTCAACGAAGTCGGCTTCTGCAATTTCAACCTGGCCCAGCCGATCGCCTTCGACCCCTACAAGGACAATCCGAAGACGGGGTCTTTCATCCTCATCGACCGGCGCACCAACGCCACCATCGGCGTCGGCATGATCGACTTCTCCCTCAGGCGGGCGAAGAACGTCCACTGGCAGGATCTCGACGTCAACAAAACCGTGCGGGCGAGCGCCAAGCACCAGAAGCCATGCGTCTTGTGGTTCACCGGACTTTCGGGCTCCGGCAAATCGACGGTGGCGAACCTCGTTGAAAAGCGCCTCCATGACATGGGCCGGCACACCTACACGCTCGACGGCGACAATGTGCGCCACGGCCTCAACAAGGATCTCGGCTTCACCGACGCCGACCGGGTCGAAAACATCCGCCGCGTCGGGGAAACCGCGCGGCTCATGGTCGACGCCGGGCTGATCGTGCTCGTTTCCTTCATCTCGCCCTTCCAGAGCGAGCGGCGCATGGCGCGCGACGTGGTGGAAGACGGCGAGTTCGTGGAGGTCTATATCTCGACGCCGCTCGAAGTCTGCGAACAGCGCGACGTCAAAGGGCTCTATGCGCGCGCGCGGCGCGGCGAGATCAAGAACTTCACCGGCATCGACAGCGACTATGAAGCGCCGGAAAACGCCGAGCTCGATCTCAACACGGCGGAGATGTCGGCGGCGGACGCCGCGACCCGGATTGTCGATTATCTCGAAAAGAACGGCTATCTGGCGGGGTAAGCAGCGCTTATTTCGCCAGCATCCATAATTTCGCTAGCATCCATAATAACGTCATAGCGATCGTTAACACGCCAGCCAGCCCTTCGGCGGAGGGATAGATTCGTGCGTAAGGCGCTAGCGCGAATTCAACGTAAAATAACGCACAGCATGCTAAAAACACGTAAGGGTCGCGGAGAGTTCGCGCTACACACCTAGTTTTTGAAGCCGGCCCCCTATTTTTTGAAAATTCAGGGGGATACGGGTTGCGCTACATTTGTAAATCGGCAACCCTAACGCCGTATTTACGTTATGTGGGGAGCACTATGCGACACAAATTATCAGCCATTGCGGTGGCGTCCGCCCTGTTCGCCGCGCAGGCCCATGCCGCGCCCGTCGACCTTTCAAGCTGGACCGTCGACGGCAACGGGAACTGGACGCTGGCGGGCGACAACAACAGCGTGTTCCAGTCGCTGAACAGCCCGCCGACGGTTTTTCACAACGGCGAAAACAGCCAGGGCAAGTCTCTGTCCGGCTCCATCACGGTGGAGACTACGGCCGATAACGACTTTATCGGCTTCGTTCTCGGCTACACGCAGGGCGACATCGACGGCAACGATGACACGGATTTCATCCTCATCGACTGGAAACAGGGCGACCAAAGCGGCTGGGAAGAAGGCATGTCCATTTCGCGCGTCACCGGCCCTATCCAGGCAGGCGGCACGGACGTGACTGCGGACACCTGGACACATACAGGCAATGTCGAGCTTCTCGACAGGGCCAACAATCTCGGCGACACGGGCTGGGAAGACAACACGACCTACAAGTTCGATCTTAACTTCACATCCAGCTATATCAGCGTTTATGTCGACGACGTTCTCGAACTTTACGTGACCGGCTCGTTCTCAGACGGCGCTTTCGGATTTTACAACTTCTCGCAAGAAGATGTCCGTTATGCGGGCATCACGGAAGACGTGGCGCCGCCGCCGAGCGAAGTGCCGCTGCCTGCGGCCCTGCCATTGCTCCTGTCGGGCGTCGGCGCGCTCGGCTTCTTCGGCCGCAAAAAGCGCAAAGCCGCTTAAGCCTGAGCTCATCTGAACAACAAAACGCCGCCTTCGGGCGGCGTTTTTTGTTTTTGAACTTAAACGCCGTTTTCAAGAAAGGCGGCGGCGCGCGCCCATATCTCCCGGCTTCCCGAAACGAGAAGCGGCCGGCCCACGGTGAGCCGGGGCGCGTAAGGGCTTTCATCGTCGAGGTAGGCGGCGCGCCCGCCGATCTCGCGCAACAGCAAGACGCCGGCGGCGTGATCCCAGGGATTGACCCGCGAATAAACGGCGAAATCCTTCTCCCCGCGCGCAAGATTGATATAGGCGTAGGCGGAGCAGCGGGCGCGCTCGCTCTCGAAATTTTTCTTCAGCGCGTCCATGATGCGGTCTTTCCAGGCCGGCGCCATGGAGTTCATGCCGCGATAGCCGCTCATTTTGCCGTCCGGCGCCGCCACCGGCCCTAAAGGCGCGCCCCGCCAGGCCGCGCCGTCGCCTTTCGAGCCGATGGCGCAGGCGCGGTCCGGGATCGCATAAATCCAGCCTTGCCGGATTTCGCCGTTCTCGATAAGCGCGACAATAGTCGCGAATTCGCGTCGGCCATGGACGAAATTGCGCGTGCCGTCGAGGGGATCGACGATCCAGAAGGCGCCGCGTTCATGATCAAGGCGCGAAACCAGCGAGAGATCGGCGGCGGCGCTTTCCTCGCCAATAAACGCCGCGCCCGGATAAAGCCCGCCAAGCGCTTTTTCGAGGCGCGCTTCGGCTGCATGATCGGCGGCGGTGACGAAATCCTCAGGCCCCGACTTCGTGTCGATCTCATGTTCGGCGAGCGCGCCGAAACGGGGCATGATCTCTTCTTCCGCGATCTCGGCGATCAGCGCTGCGGCTTTTTCAGGATCGACAATCATGCGCGCTTTTCTGACAGGTCGTCGTCAGCGGCGACGATTGCGTCCGGGTAGAGTTTGAAGAACTGTCCTTCGGTCTTTTTCGACAGGCGCGCCGTGATGATCATATCTTCGCCGCTGGGCGTTTCGTCGAGAATGTCGGCGCGATCGTGGAGCCAGGCGCGCGCCGCACCGAAAGGCGACGGCAGACGGATCGTCACCGTCTCATGCTCCGCGGTCAGCGCCTCCTCGATAAGATCCAGCAGATGCGCGACGCCCTCGCCCGTCTCGGCGGAAATCGCCGCGCGCACGGGCGCGGCGAGCGTTCCCGGCTCGCCGGTCTGAGACAAACGCGCAATCGCTTCCACGTCGAGGCGCTCGTCTTCATCGAGAAGGTCGATCTTGTTCAGGGCTTCGATCACCGGGCGCGAATCTTCTCCTTTGATCCCGAGTTCGCCCAGCACCTTCACCACGTCCGCCCGCTGGGCGTCGGAATCGGGATGGGCGATGTCGCGCACATGAACGATGACGTCGGCTTCGAGCACCTCTTCGAGCGTGGCGCGGAAAGCGGCCACGAGCTGCGTCGGCAGATCGGAGATGAAGCCCACCGTGTCGGACAGGATCGCCCCCACGCCGGACGGCAGGTCGATGGCGCGCATGGTCGGGTCGAGCGTGGCGAACAGAAGATCCTCCGCCATGACGCGCGAATGCGTCAGCCGGTTGAACAGCGTCGACTTGCCGGCGTTGGTGTAGCCCACAAGCGCAACGATGGGATGCGGCGCGCGCTTACGCTTGGCGCGCTGAAGCGTGCGCGTGCGCCGGACGTCCTCCAGTTTCTTCTTGAGACGGACGATCTTGTCGTCAAGCGCGCGCCGGTCGCTTTCGATCTGGCGTTCGCCGGGACCGCCGAGAAAACCGGCGCCGCCGCGCTGACGCTCGAGGTGGGTCCAGGAGCGCACCAGCCGCGAGCGCTGATAATTGAGATGGGCGAGATCGACCTGCAGCCGGCCTTCCGCCGTCTGCGCGCGATCGCCGAAAATTTCGAGAATGAGCGCCGTGCGGTCGAGCACTTTCGCGTTCAGTTCGCGTTCGAGATTGCGGTGCTGCACCGGCGTCAAGGCGCCGTCGATGATGACAAGCGCCGGGCGCGGTTCGAAACCGTCGAGCCGCGCCTTGATCTCTTCGACCTTGCCGGCGCCCATCAACGTCGCCGGGCGCGGCTTGACGACCGGCGCGATTTCCGACGCCACAACCTCAAGGTCAATAGCCGCCGCCAGGCCCACGGCTTCTTCAAGCCGCGCCTCAGGGTCTCGCAATCCCTCCTCCCCGCGAATGGCGGGGTGGACGACAACCGCAAAGAGATTTTCAGACGATTTGGCTTCCGTCATGTCCACCATACTACAGCATGATGCGTGATTTCAGAATCGCGCATCACGGTGTAAAATTTCGATTGCCGCGGCGCTGTGGCGAAAAATCGCTCACGCGTTTTCGCGGGCCGCCCTTGGGCTCGGCGTTTTCCAGCTTTAAAAGCCGCGCAAGGCTCACGCGATCCGGCGGGGTTTATTCGCCCGCGTCATCGCCGTCCCAGAGCGTGACCGGAGATTGCGGCATGACCGTGGAAATCGCGTGCTTGTAAACAAGCTGGGCGTGGCCGTCGCGTTTCAACAACACGCAGAAATTGTCGAACCAGCTCACGATGCCCTGCAATTTCACGCCATTCACGAGGAAAATCGTCACCGGGATTTTCGTCTTGCGAACGTGATTCAGGAACGTGTCCTGCAAGTTTTGTTTCTTTTCCGTCATTTATCCCGCTTCTCCGAGTCGGTTATTTTTATTGCAGCGCAGCAAACATACTGACGCGGAAAATCGGGGCTTGCAACTGGTTTAAGGCCCGTAAGGCGTCAAGTTCTGCAATTTAACCCTGATATGGGGATAAAAGGCTGGTTTTTCAGCCCCTTGCGGCCCGCGCCTTGTAAGCTTCCCGCAGCCGGCGGGCCACGGGGCCGGGCTTGCCCGACCCGATTCGCACCCCGTCGATGGCGGTGACCGGGGTGACGAAGGAAGTCGCCGAGGTCAGGAACGCCTCCGGCGCGGCCTTGGCCTCCTCCAGGGTGAACGGACGCTCGATCACCTTGATCTGGAGCTCTTCGGCGCAGGCGATGGCGGTCTGGCGGGTGATGCCGCCAAGGATGGTGTTTCCCTTGGGATGGGTGACGAGCGCCCCGCTCTCATCGACGATCCAGGCGTTCGAAGAGGAGCATTCCGTGACATAGCCGTCGCGAACCAAAAACGCTTCATAGGCGCCGGCTTCGCTCGCCGCCTGTTTGGCCAGCGCATTGGGCAAAAGGCCGACCGTCTTAATGTCGACCCGGCCCCAGCGAATATCCGGATGGCTGATGACGGAGACGCCGCTTTCCGCAAGCGCGTCACCGCGATTGAGATTGAACCGGCGCGCCGTGATGACCAGCGAAGGCGGCGTGCCTTCGGGCGGAAAGGCGTGGTTGCGCGGCGCGACGCCCCGGGTCACCTGCATGTAAACGAGCGCGTTTTTAAGCCGGTTGCGCCGCACGACCTCTTTCATCACGACTCTCAGCGCGGCGTGATCCATGGGCGCGTCCATTTGCAACTCGCGCAAGGACCGGTCGAGCCGCGCCAGATGGCCCTCCATGTCCCAATAGCGGCCGTTCACCACGGTGCAGACTTCGTAAATGCCGTCTGCGAACTGATAGCCGCGATCCTCGATATGCACCATCGCCTTCGAGACGGGAACATACTGGCCGTTGACATAAGCAATGCGCGACATCGGGATCACCATCTCCAGAAGGTGCGGTTGACAAGGGCGAGCGCCACCGCCGCTTCGAGCCGGCCAAGGATCATGGCCCCGAGAAGCAGCCAGCGTAAAGGCTCCTGAAAGACGGCGTAACCGTCTGCATGTTCCGCCGCAAGCCCGATCAGCGGGCCGGTGTTCGACAGCGCCGCCGTGGCCGCCGCAGCAGCCAGATCAAAAGAATGCCCGCCCATGGACAGCGCCAGCAAGAGCCCGGCGAGCGTCAGCGTGAAAACGAGAAAATGCATCCACACGCCGAATTCGTTCACCACGCGGCGCGTTCCGAAAATCGCGCTCGGCGTGATCAGGCGGCGGATTTCCTCCCGCGCCCGGCGCATGATGACGAGCCAGCGCAGGATCTTGAAACCGCCGGCGGTCGACACGGCGGCCGCGCCGATGATCGAGGTGACGAGCGCCACAAGCAGCGGCGGGGCCTCGCCGATGAGATAGCCGTTGGTGGTGACGAGAGAGGCCGCGTTGAAAAGCTGCGGCGCGAGCAGAATGACGTCCCCGGCCCCGGCGGTGATCCAGAAAAGCACCGCCGCCCACAGGACGATCATCAGATAGGCGCCGGTTTCAATATCGCGCAGCCGCTCGCGCTCGCCTTTCATCACGCGAGCCAGAAGAACGAAATTGACGCCGCCCAGCAGCGTGAAAAAGAAAATCGCGGTTTCGACGCCGGTGGAGTACCCGGCGAGACCGCGGTCATGGGGAATGAAGCCGCCGGACGCCGCCGTCGTCATCGCCATGATCACCGCGTCGAGAGTCGGCGCGCCGGCGACGGCGATGGCGGAAAACGCCGCAAGCGTCACGATCAGATATACGCCCGAAAAGGACACCACCGCATTGCGCAAGGGCCGCAGATAAGAGTCCTGTTCGCCGCGGGAAAACGGCGGCAACAGCGTGTCGATGCCGATAAAGGCGGGGCGGATGAAAATCGCCGCGGCGATGGCGAGAGAACCGAGCCCGCCCAGCCATTGCAGCTCGGCCCGCCAGAGGGCGCCGGCGCGCGTTGCAATGGCGCTGTTATGGGACAGCCAGGCGCCGGTGGTCGTCATTGCCGAGACCGTTTCGAAATAGGCGTCGGCGAAGCTTAAGCCTTCCGCCATGATCGGCGGCGCCGCGAACAGGGGAATGACGATCCACCAGACCAGAACGACGATCATCGCGCCGCGAAAGCCTGAAGGGTAGCGCTTGCCGAGCCCGGCGGCGTAAGCCCCGGCGCCGAACAGAAGCGCCGTCGAAAAGGCGAACAGGTAAGCCCCGGCGGTTTGCTCGCCATTGGCGAACGCCATGATCATCGGCGCGATCATGGCGGCGGCGAGAATCAGCAGCAACGCCGCCGTACTGCGCAGAATGCTCGTCAACGCCATGATGCGGCCATGCGCATGCGCGCCTTAAAAATATTCGATGCTGACGCGGAACATCTGTTCGACGTCTTTGACGTTTTCGCGCATGGACATCAAAACGACGCGGTCGCCGGCGTTGATCACCATGTCGCCCGTGGGCATTTGCACCTCGTTGTCGCGATAAACGGCGCCGATCATCACGCCTTCGGGCAGGTTCGCCTCGCGCAGGGGTTTGCCGACAAGCGGCGAGGTTTCGAGCGCCACGGCGTCGATCAGCTCAGCATCGCCGTCGGACAACGAATAGACGCCTTTAATGCGTCCGCGGCGGATATGCTGGAGGATCGTTGAAATGGTCGTAGCGCGCGGATCCACATAGCGGTCGACCCCCACGGCTTCGCTGATCGGCCCGTAATCCTGGTCGTTGATCAGCGCCATGGCCCGGCGCGAGCCTTCGCGCTTGGCGACGACGCCGGCGAGAATGTTGACCTGGTCGTTGTCGGTGACGGCGACCACGGTTTCCGCTTCCGAAACGCCGGCTTCGCGCAAGATGCTGCGATCGAGCCCGTCGCCCTGCAACACAATCGTGCGCTCGAGCTCCTCGGCGATGATCTCCGCGCGCTTGCGGTTGCGCTCGATGAGACGGATTTTCATCGCGCCCATTTTCTCGAGCCCCTTGGCGACGAACAGGCCGATATTGCCGCCGCCGACAATGATGACGCGCCGCGCCTGACGCGCCGCCTCGCCCATGATTTCGAGCGCGCGGGAAACATCGGCGCGGTCGGCGATGAAAAACACGCGGTCGCCGGCTTCGAGCATGTCGCCGGAATGGGCGCGCCAGATGTGATCGCCGCGCTTGACTGCAACAATCGTGATCTTGAGATCCGGGAACAGCTCCGCCACCTGGCGCAGGGGCGTGTTCACGATGGCGCAATCCTCGCGCAGCTTGACGCCCACCGCCCAGACCCGCCCGTCGACAAAGGTCTTGAGTTCGAAAGCGCCGGGCGTCGACATGCGCTGGGTGATCGCTTCGGAGACTTCGCGTTCCGGCGAGATGACGACGTCGATGGGCAGGTGGTTGCGCGAGAAGATGTCGGAATAGCGCGGGTCGAGATAACCTTGCGCGCGCACCCGGGCGATCTTGGTCGGCACCTTGAACAGCGAATGGGCGATCTGGCAGGCCACCATGTTCACCTCGTCGGAAAAGGTGACGGCGATGACCATGTCCGCTTCGCGCGCGCCCGCTTCCTCCAAGGTTTCGGGATAAGCGCCGTTGCCGACGACGCCGCGCACGTCGAGACGTTCGGTGACGGCGCGGATCAGCTCTTTCGACTGATCGACCACCGTCACTTCATTGTTCTCATGCGAAAGGCGCCGGGCGATGCCGACGCCGACGCGGCCGGCGCCGCAAACGATCACGCGCATGATCCGATCCTCTTTCTTTTCGCCTCGCGGGTCTTAACCGGGCGCTTAGGCGCTTTCAATGCGCGCCTGGCCGTTGACGCCGAGGGCTTTGAGCTTGCGGTGCAGCGCCGAGCGCTCCATGCCGATGAACGCCGCCGTGCGGGAGATATTGCCGCCGAATCGGTTGATCTGCGCAATCAGATATTCGCGCTCGAAACGCTCGCGCGCCTCGCGCAAGGGGAGCGTGATGATCTGTTCGAGCCCCTCGCCCGCCGGAATCGACAGGCCTGAATCCATGACCTCCGTAGGCAGGTGCTCGCAGGTGATCTCTATTTCCGGATCGCGGCCCATAAGGATGAGCGTGCGCTCGATGACGTTCCGCAACTGGCGGACATTGCCCGGCCAGGCGCAGGCCTGCAGCGCCGCCATGGCTTCGGCCGAGAGCGGGCGCTTCGGCAGGCCCGACGACTTGGCGATGCGGTCGACAAAAAACGCCGTGAGCGCGGGGATGTCCTCGCGGCGTTCGTCGAGCCCCGGCGCGTTGATCGAAACCACGTTAAGGCGATGAAAGAGATCCTCGCGGAAGCGGCCTTCGCCGGCGAGCGCCAGGAGGTCCTGTGAGGTGGTCGAGACGATGCGCACATCGACCTCCACCGCTTTCTGGGCGCCGACGCGCTTAAAGCGCTGCTCCACGAGAACGCGCAGGATCTTGCCCTGGGTTTCGAGCGGCATGTCCGAGATTTCGTCGAACATCAAGGTGCCGCCATGGGCCCTTTCCAGAAGACCGACGGCGCGCGTGTCGCCGCTTTCATCCTCGATGCCGAACAGCTCCTCCTCCATGCGGTCCGGCGCGATGGAGGCGGCGCTGGCGACCACGAAAGGCCGCGTGTTGCGGCTCGAGCGCGCATGCAGAAGCCGCGCGATCATTTCCTTGCCGGAGCCCGGCGGACCGGAGATGAGAACCCGCGAACGGGCGTCGGCGACGCGTTCGATGACATTGCGCAAGGATGCGACGGCGGCGGACGACCCGATCAGCCCCCAGTCGGGCGCGCGCTCGCGCAGCTCCGAAACCTCGCGGGTGAGTCGCGCCGTCTCGAGAGCGCGCGTGGCGGCGAGGATCAGCCGGTCGGCGTTGAACGGCTTTTCGACAAAGTCGTAAGCGCCTTTCTTGATCGCAGCGACGGCGGTCTCGATCGTTCCGTGTCCGGAAATAATGACGACGGGAATTTCAGGATGCAGTTTTTTCAACGCTTCCAGGATTTCGATCCCGTCCATTTCGGAGTTCTGCAGCCAGACGTCGAGAATGACGAGCGACGGCAGGCGGTCGCGCACGGCGGCGAGCGCCTCGGTCGAATTCGCCGCCGCCCGGGGCGAAAAGCCTTCATCCTCGAGGATCCCCGAGATGAGCTCCCGGATGTCTTCCTCGTCGTCGACAATTAGAACATCGATACTCATATGCGCCTTCTTCCCTGATCTTATTCCGCCGCCGCGACTTGCGCCGCCGCGCCGGTTTTCTCCCGCAATAATGACATGGTGATCCGCGCGCCGGTGGGGCCCAGCGACTGATCGTCGGCGAATTCAAGCGATCCGCCATGTTCTTCCGCGACCTTCTTGACGATCGCAAGCCCGAGCCCGGTGCCTTTGGCGCGGGTGGTCATGTAAGGTTCGGCGAGCCGGTGGCGTTCCTCTTTCGGCAAGCCGATCCCGTTATCGGTGATATGGACTCTCGACAAGGGACCGTCATTTTCAATGCGCACCACAATGCGGCCCGGAACGCCGTCTTCGTCTTCGGCAATCCTCGCGCCGATCGACTCCGCTGCGTTCTTCAAGAGATTGGACAGGGCCTGCACGATAAGCCGCCCGTCGCATTCCACATAGGCCGGCGCGTCGAGCCCCTCCACTGTGAACTCCACGTCGGGAAAAGCGACTTTCTGCGGAAACACCGCCGCCTTGACGAGCTCGCGCAGATCCTCGCTGTTGATGACCGGCTTGGGCATGCGCGCGAAAGACGAGAATTCGTCGACCATGCGGCCAATATCGCTGACCTGGCGAATGATGGTTTCGGTGCAGCGTTCGAAGACGTCCGGGTTCGACTGGATCTCGCTGCGGTATTTGCGCCTGAGCCGTTCCGCCGAAAGCTGGATCGGCGTCAGCGGGTTCTTGATCTCATGGGCGATGCGCCGCGCCACGTCGCCCCAGGCGGCGTTGCGCTGAGCGGAGATCAGCTGGGTGATGTCGTCGAAGGTCGCGACGTAACGCCCGCCCTCGCCGGCAAGGTCTTTGACGACCCGCACATTGAGCGTTCTGACGCGGCCATGGCGGGCGATGTCGATCTGGTTGCCCACCTCCGCATAAGAAGATTGCTCCGACTGCTCCAGAAGCCCGGCGAGCTCCGGCATGATCTCCTTGATGTTCTGGCCGGTGAGCTTGCCCGGATCTTCGCCGAGGAGTTCGGCGGCGGATTTGTTGGCGATGGTGATGCGCCCGTCGGCGGCGAGGCCGATGACCCCGGCGGAGACGCCCGACAGCACGGCTTCGGTGAAGCGGCGGCGTTCGTCGAACTGGCGGTTGGTGTCGATGAGATCGTCGCGTTGCGTTTGAAGCTGCGCCGTCATGTGATTCATCGAGCGCGCCAGCGCGCCAAGCTCGCCGTCTTCCTTGTGCACTTCGACCCGGGCGCCGAGCTCGCCGCCGGACACGCGCTCGGCCATGTTCACGAGGCGGCCGATAGGCTGGACGAAGCGGGTCGCCGCCCACAGCGCAAGCCAGATTGCGCCGAAGAGAATGATGATCGCCAGCACCACATAGCCGGCGAGGAACACCCGTTCGAGCCGGGCGCGGCCGAGCTTGGCCTCCTCCCAGTCCTCCACCACCTGCCGGGCGGAAATGATGCGCGCCGTCGTCTGCGGATCGATGCGGTAATAGGCGATGAGATAGCCGCCGCCATAATCCTCGATGGGCAGCGTCCCCCGGAACATGTCGTAGGTTTCGTCATTATTGACGCCGAAGAAGAACGGCCCGCCGGGCGCGGGATTTTCCGCGATCTTGCGGAAGATATCCGCCGAAGGCAGCGTGTAATTGCCCGGTTCGAGCTCCGCCCGGACCAGGAGATTCATGTCCCCGTCCATGAGATAAAGCGCCGACAGGCCGCGGATCTGCGCCTGGGCGAATATATAGCGCCGGAACGAAATCGGCGTCTGTTCGAACCCGATGCCCGCCTCTTCCTGACGGTGAATGTCATAGGCGACTTCGCGGATGGTCTGCTGGGCTTCCGACGAATTGAAGTCGATGAGGCCGCGGGCGAGATCGCGCGCCGTTTCCTGATAGCGGTCGATCCGTTCACTGAACACATCGTTGAGGCTGGCGCGCAGGATCGTAAAAGCGAACAGAAAGGCGATCACCGCCGGCACCACTGCAAGCGCGGAGAAAATCCCGACAAGCTGAATATGCGTGCGCGACCCGGCGAGCTGGTTGCGCCGGCTCGACCAGACGTGGAAAAGGCGCACGCCCACGAGCAACGCAAAGCCTGCGGCGATGACGATGTTGCCGATGATCATCCACATCAGGAAGCTGCGGTCGACGCGCTCGACCAGCGGCGACATCAAAAACCATGTTGTGAAAAAGGCCACGGCGCCCGCGCCGAACAGCGCCGCAGCGGCGGTCGTGTTGGAAAGCGCCCATTGCGGTATGAACCGCCGGCTGGAATTGTCTTTATCGCCTTGGTTTTGAGTCAGACTACTCAACTCCACGCCATCCTGAAGGGCGCTTCACGCCCGGGTTTGTTTTCGCCGCACGCCCCCTGCCGATTCGGACTCCGAAAAGCGCCGGGCAGGACAGACGGCCCCCCAAACCAGCAGGATGTTGCGTCTGTTGTTGCCGAAAATCAACACATTTGTTGCCAAAATGAAACAGGGTAAATTTTCGCCGTCCGGCTGCGGGAAAGCGGGCGGCTTCGCCCCGGGCCGAGACCAGACCGGCTCCAGACCGGCTCAACGCGAATCGGGCCGACTCAGGCGGCGGATTTGCTGGCCGCGACCTCTTCTTCGAGGCCGGTCTCGCCTTCGAAAAAGCCGGCGAGCGCGTCCAGCACCCGCTCCGGCGAAGCGATCCGGCAAAGGGCGCTGCGGAAGGAGCGGCGCAAAGCCGGGTCGAGATCGAGGGGCAGATGGTCGACCGTCGCCGCCAGATGCTTGCGCGCCATCCGGACGCCCAGCGGCGCGCCGTAATGGGCGATGGTCTCTTCATAGTGAGCGAGCGCCGCATCGCGCTGCGCCTCCAGCGGCGGCGGCGCCATCGCCCCGCCCGTCTCCAGCGCTTTCGCAACGACGCCCGGCAGCCAGGGCCGGCCCGTCGCCGCGCGCCCGATCATGACGCCGTCGGCGCCGGACTGTTGCAGGGCTTCGCGCGCTGTCGTCTCGTCCGTGATGTCGCCATTGACGATGACCGGAACCGAGACCGCTTCCTTCACCGCGCGCACCGCGGACCAGTCCGCGACCCCCGTATAGAAATCGTTGCGGGTGCGGCCATGGACCGTGACCATCCGCACCCCGGCGCTTTCGGCGCGGCTTGCGAGCTCCGGCGCATTCAAGGAGTTCCAGTCCCAGCCCAAACGCATTTTAAGCGTCACCGGTTTCGCCGTCGCGCCGACCGTCGCCTCGATCAGCGTCAGGGCGTGATCGAGATCGCGCATCAGCGCCGAGCCTGAGAGCACGCCCGTCACCTGGCGCGAGGGGCAGCCCATATTGATGTCGATGATGTCCGCGCCCGCCGCTTCGGCGAGCCGCGCGCCCTCGGCCATCCAGCGCGCCTCGCGGCCCGCAAGCTGAACGACGAAAGGAAAGATCTCGCCGTCGCCTTCGGCACGGCGCACGACGTCCGGGCGGCCCCGCGCCAGCTCCTCGCAGGCGGTCATCTCCGACACCACGAGCCCGGCCCCGAACCGCGCCACCGCCCGCCGAAACGGCAGGTCCGAAACGCCCGACATGGGCGCCAGAGCGACGGCGTTTTTCAGCGTGATGTCGGCGATCGAAAACATTCTTCAGGGTTCATGTTGGCGGCGGCCGTGTTTAACCGCTAAAGCATGACGTTACAAATAACTTTGGGATTCCATGGTTAAGCTGAACACCATCGCTGTCATCGTCGCCGCCGGGCGCGGCGCCCGCGCCGGGGCGGGCGGGCCTAAGCAATATCGCCAGCTTAGCGGGCGCGCCGTCATCGCCCGCACGGCGGAGGCTTTTCTGGCCCATCCCGATATCGACGGCGTGCGGGTCATCATCCACCGCGACGACCGGGAGGAATATGACGCCGCCATGGGCCCGCTCTTAAAAGACAAGAAACTCATGGAGCCCGTCACCGGCGGCGCCGAGCGCCAGGATTCCGTGCGGCTCGGCCTGGAAAGCATCGTCGCAGAAGAGCCGATGCGCGTGCTCATTCACGACGCCGCCCGGCCTTTTATCGACGAAGCGACCATCACCCGCGTGATCAACGCCCTCGACACGGCGGACGGCGCCATCGCCGCCCTCCCCGTTCACGACACCATCAAGCGCGAAGACGCGGACGGCAAGATCGAGACGACGGTGCCGCGCGACGCGCTATGGAGGGCGCAAACGCCGCAGGGCTTTCACTTCGACAAGATCCTCGCCGCCCATCGCGCGGCGCAAGGCAAGGTGCTGACCGACGACGCCGCGGTCGCCGAAGAGGCGGGGCTTGTAGTGGCGCTCGTCCCCGGCTCGCCGGACAATATGAAACTGACCCAGGCTGAAGATTTCGGCATGGCCGAAACCCTGCTCGGCCGGAAAGACAATCAAATGGAATACCGCACCGGCCACGGCTATGACGTTCACGCCTTCGAGGACGGAAACGCCGTCATGCTCTGCGGCGTCGAAATTCCCCACGACAAGAAACTGAAAGGCCATTCCGACGCAGACGCGGGCATGCACGCCCTCACCGACGCCATATTAGGCGCCATCGGCGAAGGCGACATCGGCGATCATTTCCCGCCCTCCGACCCGCAATGGAAAGGCGCGCCGAGCCATGTGTTTCTGGAAAAGGCGCGAGACCTCGTCGCCCAATATCAGGGCAAGATCGTTCATTGCGACGTGACGCTGATCTGCGAGACGCCGAAGATCGGCCCGCACCGGGATCGCATGCGCGCTGCGCTCGCCCTCATCCTCGACATCGACGAGCCCCGCATCTCGGTGAAAGCGACGACCACGGAAAAACTCGGCTTTACGGGCCGCGGCGAAGGCCTCGCCGCCATGGCGACGGCGACGATCGCCCTGCCCGCAACGGAGTAAGCCATGAAAGAACTTGTCCGCACCAACAATCCGGCGCTCTTGAGCTTCGTTCAGAGCCTTCTGTCAGAAGCGGAGATCGAATTTCTGCTCGCCGACCAGCATGCCAGCATCATGGACGGCTCCATCGGCGCCCTGCCCCGGCGCATTCTCGTGCCCGACGACGATTTCGAAGACGCCAAACGCATCATGCGCGAGGCCGATATCGGCGACGAGATCAGCCGCACGCACAACAAAGACTAGTGAAATGCCGAAAGCTAGAATGCTCCTTTTGTGCGTATTGATAGTGCTTTTTGCCTCAGTAGAGATATTCCGGGACCAGCTAGACGCAACGGCCTTCCGATTCCTTTCGATTTTTTCCGTTTTGGTTCTTTTCGTTTTTCTCGGCTCGGTTGTCTTGCCGGTTCTGCGTTCCAAGACAGAAAGAACGAAGGCCCTCAAAGTCGGCAGGACAGTTATTCTTTACGGTTTGATGTTAAGCCTTCTTATAGGAGGCGTCTTAGCGCTAGGCTTCTATTCTTCCGGCGTTTTCAGCAGATAAGGCGAGACATGGCTTGCAGTCGCTTAAAGGACGAACATCTGTGACCCAAACCCATCGCATCTGGTCCCTCGCCGAGGCCATCATCGACAAGGCCGGCGCGGAAGGCATGATGGTCGCGACGGCGGAGTCCTGCACCGGCGGGCTCATCGCCGGGGCGCTCACCGACGTGCCGGGCTCCTCCGCGGTGGTCGAACGCGGTTTCGTCACCTATTCCAACGAAGCCAAAAACGAAATGCTCGGCGTGCCTATGGCGCTGATCGCACGGCACGGCGCCGTCAGCGCCGCCGTCGCGCGGGCGATGGCGAAAGGCGCACTCCTTCACTCCCGCGCCGATATCGCCGTCTCGGTCACTGGCATCGCCGGCCCCGACGGCGGCACAGCGCGAAAGCCCGTGGGGCTCGTCTGGTTCGGCCTTGCGGTCAAAGGCGCGCCGGCGCGCGTCGAACGCCGCGTCTTCGCCGAGGGCGGGCGCGATTTCGTGCGCACCAAGGCGACCGAAACCGCGCTGCATCTCATGCTGACGGCGCTCGGCGGCCAGGCGTAACCCCTTTTTACGCAATCCGTGCGCACCGCTCTCGTTATTTTTACCATGCGCCGATTTTCAAATACGCGCTTTGCATCATAGCGGGGCGCGCTCGCATCACCGCCCCCGCATTCTGGCTTTTGCGAAAGCAAACAAAAGATTACCGCCGAAAGCGTTAAACCAATTTATTCTGTCTACTGATTTTATTATCTATTGCGCGAAAATATAAATTCTAAAGCTGTAACATCAACGAGAAAAAACAGACATCAAACTGACGCATATTTGTGCTTGATCCCGCCCTGTTGCGCTGCGCAACGAAGTTGATTCCTGTTGAGGGGTATAAGGCAATGTCTGATCAAACGCGTTTACGCGTCAATTTCGCTCGTCCAAAATTCAGCGCCCGTTTTATGCGCACCTGTTGCACGGCTGCGCTCGCCGCCTGCATCAGCGCGCCGGTTTATGCGCAAAACGCAGACGATGAGGACGAGGCCGACGAAATCGTCGTTTACGGTCAGGCGCTTTCGATGCAGCGTTCCGTCGACGCCAAGCGCGCGGCGACCAACATCATGGACGCCACCGTGCAGGACGATATCGGACGCCTGCCCGATCTCAACACCGCTTCCGTCATCCGCCGCATTACCGGCGTTGCGGTCCAGAACGACCAGGCCGAAGCCCGCTTTCCCATTATCCGCGGCCTCAACCCGACCTATAACCGCACGACCATCGACGGCGGCATCGTCTCCTCGCCGGAACGCGGCGGGTCAGGCCGCGCCGTGCCGCTTGACGTCATTCCCGCCTCGCTTTTGTCGCGGCTTGAAGTCGTGAAATCGGCGACGCCGGAACTCAACGCCAACGCCATCGGCGGCGCCATCAACGTCGTCACGCGCAGCGCCTTCGATCAGGAAGATCCGTTCTTTTACGGCTCGGGCTTTATCGGTTTCCATGAACAATCCGGCGACGGCGGCACGCTGAGCGACGGCGACCGGGTCCAGCCCTGGCGCGCCAATTTCGCGACCGGCACGCGCTTCGGCCCGGACGATCAATTCGGCGTCGTCATCGGCTTCGACTATTCCGTGCGTAACTTTGAGATTCCGCAGATCGAAGTGGACGACGCCGACTACACCGAATTCGACGACGCCGGAAACAATGTCGGGCTCGGCAATGGCAACGGCATCATCGTGCCAACCAACAACCGCCTCTTCTTCTATAACAACACCCGCCAGCGCATTGGCGGCTCGGGCAAAGTCGAGTGGCGGCCCTCCGAACAGTTCGAACTGGCGCTTTCGGGCCTTTACACCCAGTTCAACGATGACGAGCGCCGTGACGAATTCACTTACGAGCTCGGCACGAGCGGCAGCGCGTCGGAGCCTGCGACGATCACCGGCCAGACGCCAACCTCCGGCGTCACCCAGACCGGCTATGGCATCGTCGGCATCGGCCGCTTCATCCTCGACCGTAAGATCTACAACGCTCAAGCCGACGCGATCTGGCGCCCAAGCGATATCGCCACTTTCGACACGCGCTTCACCTATTCCGGCGCGAAACTGCACAATCCGGAATCGACGGAAAGCTTCCGCACCGACACGACTTACGGCGCGCGCTATGACACAGTCGATTTCTTCAACCGTTTCTCGCCACTCGACCCGGAAGCGTTCTTCGATCCGTCCAACTACGCCCATAGCGGCCGCGGCGGTCTTGACCGTTTCGCTGATGACGAGATTTACGAAGCGGCGCTGAACGGCGAATTCGCCTTCGAAAGCTTCACCGTGAAAGCCGGCGGCGTCTATCGCGACCGCACCAAAGAAGAAGGGCTTACCTATGTAAGCTATTCTGCGGACGCGCCTTACACGCTCGCCCAGGTCCTTGATACAAAGCTCGGCGATGTCGATTATCAGGGCAATTACCACTTCCCGTTCCGCATCGACTCTGACGCGGCGAACGCCTATTTCGCTGAGAACGCGTTCAGCGCCGGCGCGCCTTACATCTCGGGCTCGACCGCTTCTGAAGAAGTCATCGCCGGCTACATTCAAGGCGATCTGGATTTCGGCGTCGGCTCCATCGTCGGCGGCCTGCGCGTCGAACACACCTCCTGGGACGGCGGCCCGGCGGATGCGGAGCAAGTTTCCGGCGAGTACACAAACTGGTTGCCAAGCGCCATCGCCCGCTTCGAACTCGCTGATGACGTCGTGTTCCGCATCGCCGCTTCGCGCACCATCGGCCGCCCGGACATCACCAGCCTGACCCGGGGCCTTTCCATCAATGTGACGGAAAACAGCGTCACGCGCTCCAACCCCGATCTCGAGCCGCGCAAATCCACCAACCTGGACGTCTCGCTCGAATGGTACATTCCCGACGGCATTTTCGCGGTCGGCGGCTTCTACAAGGACATCAAAGACGAAATCTTCAACCTGACCACCACCGGCGCCGGCATCGTCATCAACGGCGACACCTTCGACACGGTGAACCAGCCGGAAAACGCGGCGAATGCGGAAATCTGGGGCCTTGAGGCCCAGTATCAGCAGGTGCTGTCCTTCCTGCCCGCGCCCTGGAACGGCCTCGGCGTCGGCGCCAACGTCACCTGGCTCGACACTGACTTTGTCGTGCCGCTGGGCGACGGGACGAGCCGCACGACAACACTCTATCAGCAGCCGGACCTCACCTATAACCTGACCGCGTTCTATCAGAACGAATATTTCGAACTTCGCGGGTCTTACAACTTCACCGGCAAGTTCCTTGACTCGCTCAACGCCGGCGATCCGAACAAGGATGAATACTGGGAAGAACGCGGCCAGCTCGACCTGCAGGCCCGCGTGAATGTCAGCGAAAATCTTTCGCTGGTCGCCGAAGCGGTCAACGTCACCGATGAAGGCCGTACGGAGCTGACTGGGCCGAACAAGAAATTCCTGCAGGAAGACGCGCGTTTCGGCCGCACTTTCTGGCTCGGCGTCAACGCCTCCTTCTAGCCAAACCCGAAACGGGCGCTCTAAATATTGTAGAGCGCCCGCTTTTTCCCAAGGACCCGTCATGATCAAGACCGCCGCCGCTTTTCTTTCCGCTCTCGGCCTCTGCGCCGCCTCCCTCGCGCAAGCCGAAGAGCCCGATAATATCGAGGCGAAACGCGACGCGCGCCGAGCCGCCTGGGCCGCCATGGGCATCGAGGATTATGTTCCCCCCGAAGTGAAAACGGGAACGGCGGAGGAACTCGGCGCCTGGGACGCCCCGGACGCGACGCAAGGCGTCGCCGCCGACGGAAAATATTTCTACGCCGTCGCCAATTACGTCATCGGCAAATACGACCGCAAAACCGGCGCGCTCGTAAAACGCTGGATCGGCAAGCGCGGCGGCCTGATCGGCCATCTCAACAGCTGTTACGAAGAAGCGGGCCGGCTTTACTGCGCCAATTCAAACCATCCGCACCTGCCCATGGCGAGCTCCATCGAGATCTTCGATACGAAGACCATGACCCATGCGGACTCGAAGAGCCTCGGCGTCCTGGACGAGGGCTCCCTCGTCTGGTTCGACCATTACAAGGACGGCTGGATCGCCGGCTTTGCGCAATATGACGACGAAACAGGTCTTCCCTATAAAGACCACACCTATGCAACGGTCGTGACCTTCGACAAAGACTGGCGCAAGACCGGCGGCTACGCCCTGCCCGCCGGCATTTTAGAGAAAATGGCGCCGCAGGCCGCGTCGGGCGGCTCCATCGGACCGGACGGCAAGCTTTACGTCATGGGCCACGACCTCCCGGAAATGTATGTCCTCGATTTCCCTGAGATGGGGCCAACCCTGGTCCATGCGGCGACCATCGCGGTTCCCGCCGAAGGTCAGGCCTTTGACTTCGATCCGAAAGAGCCGGATCGCGTCTGGGCGATCAGCCGCCCGCGCGGCAAGGTCGTCTCCTTCCGCCTGCCGGATATGAAATAGCCGGGAAACAGTGCGGGGGTGTTAGCCGTATACCTCATCCGCCCGCTTCACGAACGCTTCCGACATGCGCGCGAAGGCCTTGTCGAAGACCGCCTGCGCCGTCGCCTGTAAAAGAAAGTTCTTGAACTCAAAAGAGATTTCGAAATCGATCACCGAGCCGCCTTCAGGCTTATCCGTGAAGCGCCAGCGGTTTTCGAGATTACGGAACGGCCCGTCGATGTAAAAAGCTTCAATATGCTTTTCGGCGCGGTTAAGCATCACTTTGCTGCGGAAACGTTCACGAAAGACCTTGTAAGCGACGACCATGTCGGCGGTGAGCGTTCCCGCCGCGTCGTCGCGCTCGATAATGCGCAAGGCGACGCACCAGGGCAGGAATTCCGGATAGCGCTCCACATCGGCGACCAGATCGAACATCTGGTCGGCTGTGTACGGAACGTCTGTCTGCGTATGCCGGGCGGTCACGAGGGGCGCTTCGCCTTTCGCGCATAGCCGTCATAAAGGTCGAGCATGCGTTCGGTCCATGCGGCGACAGGCTCGGGCGCCGTGTAAATGTCTTTAGCCGTGGAAAGCCGCGGCCACATGAAGGCGCCCATGACGAGATAATCGGAAAGATTGGGCGCGTCGCCGCCGAGATATGAAAAGCGCGACAACGGCGCCGACAACAGCTCGACCGCTTTTTCGAGTTTCTCCTTTTGGCCTTTGGCCGCGGCGAGATCCTCAAGCGTTTTGCCGAAACGCTCTTCGCGCGACTGCCGGAAATAGGGCTTGTCCTCTTTCTTGGCGAGGGCGTGGATCCGCGTCACCAGCATGGGCATCACCGCCGGAAAAAACGCCGCAAACAGCCAGGCCTTGTAAAACTCCGCCGCAGCCGCCTCGCCCGGCGTCGCGGTGAGCGGCTTCTCGGGATAGGTCTTGTCGAGCCAGGCGGCGATGGCCGCGCTGTCCTTCACCATCTCGTCGCCGTCCACCAGCACCGGCACCCGGCCATATTCGGGGTCGGGATAATCCTGCTTGTTGGAAAACCCCACGGGGACGGTCTCGAAATCGAGCCCTTTATGCAGGAGCGCGAATTTCGCGATCCAGCAAAACGGGCTCGGCCGGATATCCCGGTCGGCGAGCGCCAGATCGTATAATTTCAAGGACATAGGCCTGTTTCCGTCCGGTGAAGTCGGCGGTGTCATAGCCCCGCCCCGCCCCGGCGGGCAAGCGCCCCGGCGGATGGCGGCGCCGATACTTTAGGACACAACCTTTCCTCGAAAAGACTCGACAAGCCACAATTATAGATTGTAATAAGAAGATGTTGTTTATTTGTTCTTTACTATGCGTGGAGGGGAATAATGTTTTCAACTATTAAAAAAAGCTGTCAGGATATTGCTTTTTTTCATATCGAAAAGCCTGCGCCGCCGCCGAAAAAGTCGCATCCCCTCGCGATGGCGGCGGCGGGCGTCATCGTCGCCGTGATCTTGATCGGGGCCGGATATTGCGCCGGCTGGCGCGCCGGCTATTTCGCCGCGCCCTGCTGCATCGGCGGGTACGACTTCGATTTCGATCTGGACCTTTGAGCGCCGCTTCACCGCGCCATTCATGAGGCCGTGCGCAAACGGCCGCAAATACGGGGGGTATCCATCCATGCAGAAAATCATCCTTGCGCTCACCGCGTCCGCTCTCGCCGCCGCCTGCACCCACCAAGTCGCCGTTGACGACATCACGGTGACGAACAGGACAATCGTTCCTTCGGCGGAATTCGATCAGCGGGTTCAGGTCGCCGAAGAAACGTGCGAAGCGCAATATGAAGGCGACAAACAGAATTATCTCGCCGCCGTCGAAACGCGCATCGCCGCCAAGGGCGAGCCGGACGCCACGAAAGCGCCGCTCGATGCGTTTCGCGCTGAAATCAACGCCGCCTATAATAATGTCGTGCAGCGCTGCAAGACGCACATGCATTGCCTGGAAGTCCAGCGCTACGACGAAGGCAAGTGCTATATGGCCGCGAGCGACCGCAAGGACGCCGAGCGGCGCTTTTCAGATCTCGCCGAAACCCTGCGCCGGATCGAAAACCGGAAGAAAAAGTCCCGCCACGGCAAAAAACGGCCGCCGGTGACGATCAACAACAATATCGAGCAGGATACGACGCAGACGCAAACACAGTCGAACGAGTCGAAAACCGGCGACAAAAAAGTGGATCAGGACATTCTGATGCTCTGCGGCAATGCGCGCGGCCTGCTCGACCGGCGCTGCCGAAAGCCCTGCCGGCAGTGTTAGAGCGCGATCGGGAAAAGCAAAACCGGCTTTCCGGTTCGCTTCCGCTCTAGCGCGTTTTCGCGGCGCGCGCGGCCTGCAGTTTCGCAAAGTCCTCGCCCGCATGATGCGAAGACCGGGTCAGCGGCGAGGACGAGACCATCAAAAAGCCCTTGGCGCGCGCCGTGATTTCATAGGACTTGAATTCGTCCGGGGTCACGAAGCGGTCGATGGGCGCGTGCTTCCTCGTCGGCTGGAGGTACTGGCCGATGGTGATGAAATCGACGCCGGCCGAACGCATGTCGTCCATCACCTGCATCACTTCTTCGCGGCTTTCGCCGAGCCCGACCATAATGCCGGACTTCGTAAACATCTGCGGATCGCGCTCCTTCACTTTTTCAAGCAGGCGCATGGAATGATAATAGCGCGCGCCGGGGCGGATCGAGAGATAAAGGCGCGGCACGGTTTCGAGATTGTGGTTGAAGACGTCAGGCTTAGAATCGATGACGATTTCCGCGGCGCCCGTTTTACGCAAAAAGTCCGGCGTCAGAATTTCAATCGTCGTGCCCGGCGCCGCGGCGCGGATCGCACGCACCACCTTGGCGAAATGCTCGGCGCCGCCATCCTCGAGATCGTCGCGGTCGACCGAGGTGATGACCACATGATTGAGCCCCATCTCCGCCACCGCCTTGGCGACGTTTTCCGGCTCGTCCACATTAAGCGCCGCCGGCAGGCCGGTCTTGATGTTGCAAAAGGCGCAGGCCCGCGTGCAGGTGTCGCCCATGATCATCATGGTCGCGTGTTTTTTATCCCAACACTCGCCGATATTCGGACAGGCCGCTTCCTCGCACACGGTGTGGAGGTTTTTCGAATGAACGATCTTGCGGGTTTCGGCGTAGCCTTTGGAAACCGGCGCCTTGACGCGAATCCATTCGGGCTTGCGCAGGACGGGGCTGTCCGCGCGCTTCTGCTTTTCAGGGTGGCGCGGCTTGTCGCTTAAACTGTCTATAAGGGTGGCCATAACGCCCATGTAGCAGCGGCGCCCCGATATTGTAAGGGGGCGCCGCTCTCTATCCGTGAACCGCCAAAGGCATGAAAGCTCAAGGGGTTAGAACATAAGGCGGTTCACGTCGTCGATCACTTCGTCGAACGGGCGGTGGATGATCGCGCCGTCCATGGGCTCGCCCAGCGAGACGTTAATGGCTTCCCAGGCTTCGATGGAGGGGATCATCGGCGCCTTTTCGACGCGGGCGAGCCGGGCGCCTTCGGTGGAGAATTTCACCACTTCGCGCGAGACCGGCAGGCGCAGCCAGCGCCAGACCCGGCGGCGGATTTCGCCGCTCTGATAAAGCGCCCAGCGCGGGTCGGACCCGTCCTTGGAGATGTCGAAGAACAGCGTTTTTAAATCGCCCGCATCGGCGAGCGCCAGAACGCCGTTCGCATGTTCGAAAAATTGCGGCGCGCGGCCATTGCTGAGAAAAGACGATTCTCCGAAGCCGCATCTCAAGTCGGCGATCGCCTTGCGTTTGGTCATCACGCAGTCCTGGAACTTCGCGACGATATTCGGCCATTCCTGACGGCCGATGACGTAAATGCCGAAAGCGACCATTAAAATGATCGAAAGGCCAAGCTGGAGCACCATCATCGGCCCGCCGGCGTAATAAGCAAAAGCGAGCGTCAAAGGCAAAAGCAGCGCAAATGTCGCCGCCAGCGGCCGCTTGAACCCGATCAGGTCCTCGCGGGCGTAATCATTGACATTGTCCGAATAGTCCGCGGCATGTTTCAGGCGCGCGACAACCGGGGCCGGAATTTCAACACGCGCAGTCGTGAGCATGGCATCCTCTTTTCCAAAACCGTTTCGAGGAAAGCCTGGCGCAGAAGATTTGCCGCCGGCTTAAAGGCTTAACGGCAAATTGAATAACTTTCTCGTAAGGTGCGCGCAGCAAGGCTTATGAGGCTTAACGCCGCCCCATTGTCGCCACAATCTGGCGCCGTTTCGCCTTAATATTTCGCCTCATAACGGGACGGCCGTGCGCCTGATGACTTTGCGGATCGCGAAGTTCGTGATGACCCGGTCGACGCCCGGCAGGCGTGTCAGGATTTGCGTGTGAATGCGTTCGTAATCGGCGCCGTCGCGACAAAGGATGCGCAACAGATAATCGGAAAGCCCGGCCATCAGATAACATTCCATGATTTCCCGGCGCCGCGCGGCGGCCTCTTCAAAGGCGGCGAGCGTCGCCTGTTGCTGGTTTTTAAGGGTCGCCTGCACGAAGACGGAGGTTTCGAGCCCCGCCGCGCGCTCGTCGACCAGCACCACCTCCTGGGTGATGACCCCGGTCCGCCACATCTCCTTCACCCGCTTGTGGCAGGCCGAGGGCGACAGGCCCACCTTTTCGCCGAGTTCAGTGAACGGCGTCTGGGCGTCTTCCTGGAGAACATTCAGGATGGCCGTGTCAAAGCGGTCCATATTCAGAATCCCGTTTCTTAAATTAGCTTATTTTCAAAATAACATTCTCTATAATTGCTAAAATACCGGAAAATATCAAGAAAATCCTTTGAAATCCGAATATGATGCGCCCGAACAAGCCGCAGGAGGGTCTCATGCTCGTTGGCGTTCCCAAGGAAATCAAAAATCACGAATACCGCGTCGGCCTCGTGCCCGGCAGCGTGCGCGAATATGTGCAAAACGGCCATGAAGTGCTGGTGGAAACCGGCGCCGGGGCCGGCATCAAGGCGAGCGACGAGGATTACGTCGCCGCGGGCGCGAAAATCGCGCCGGACGCCAAAACGGTTTTCGAAAAAGCCGACATGATCGTGAAGGTGAAAGAGCCCCAGCCGACAGAATGGGCGCAACTTCGCGAAGGACAAATTCTGTACACCTATCTTCACCTGGCGCCCGATCCGGATCAGGCGCGCGGGCTGATGCAGTCGGGCGTCACCGCCGTCGCTTACGAAACCGTGACGGATGCTTATGGCGGGCTTCCCCTGCTTGCGCCCATGAGCGAAGTCGCTGGCCGGCTTTCGATCCAGGCCGCGGCTTACGCACTGACGGCGCATCAGGGCGGGCGCGGCCTCTTGATGGGCGGCGTGCCGGGCGTGTTGCCGGCGAAAGTCCTCGTCATCGGCGGCGGCGTCGTCGGCACCCATGCGGCGCGCATGGCTGTAGGCCTCGGCGCCGACGTCACCATTCTAGACCGTTCCAACCGCCGCCTCGCCGAACTCGACGAAGCCTTCGAAGGCCGCGCGAAAACCCGCTACTCCACCTTTGAAGCGCTGGACGAGGAAACCGACGTCGCGGATGTCGTCGTCGGCGCGGTGCTCATTCCCGGCGCCTCGGCGCCGAAACTCGTCACGCGCGAGATGCTGAAAGGCATGAAGGAAGGCGCCGTGCTCGTCGACGTCGCCATCGACCAGGGCGGGTGTTTCGAAACCTCCCATGCGACGACCCATGCGGATCCGACTTATGTGGTGGACGGGGTCATTCATTATTGCGTCGCCAACATGCCGGGCGCGGTGCCCCTCACCTCCTCGCACGCGCTCAACAATGCGACTCTCGCCTTCGGCCTCGCCCTCGCCAACAAGGGCCTCGCCGCGCTGAAGGAGAACCCGCATCTCCGGGACGGCCTCAACATTCATAAAGGCCATGTCACCTACAAGGCGGTGGCCGACGCCCTCGGCGTCGATTACGTCCCGGCCGAAGACGCGCTGAAGGCCTGAGCGTTCAACAGTTCCTCCCCGAAAAGCCCCGTTTGGCGTGCGCGTCAGGCGGGGCTTTTTCTTGCGCAAGTCTTGGGCGATCCTCGAAAACAAGGCCAAGCCTCTCGGAAATATTACCTTATAGTAAGGTTTGCGGCCTTCCCTGGCCGCTTTATTCCCTTGCCGGAAACGGGGCGTCAGGGGCATAGTCGCGCGCGGAGAGAGGGCTATTTATGCGCAAATCCTTATTGACGAGCATCGCCGCCATCAGCGCCTCGGCAATGTCCATGGGCGCGGCGCATGCGGCGCCCGAACCGCTCCCTGCGGAGCTCGATTCCGCCGCCCTGCTGGCGGAGGAAGGGCCGGCGCCTGAGGAAGAGGCCCGCTCGGCGCTCAGCGCGATCCTCGCCCGCTTCATTACGGTCGAGACAAAAGCCGAAGTCACCAGGACGGCCGCGGCCGAACACCCCAAAGGCGGCTGCCCGAAAGAAGCCGAAAAGCTCAGCGAAGCGGACGGCGCAAGCGAAGACAAAGACAAGAAGAAGCAGCTTGTCGGTCCCGAGCCGATCTACTTCGCGTTTTAATCGACGCGCCTCCCCTCTATTTTCATCGTTTACGAGCGCTGTCCTCGTGATCGAAGATGGTCACTCGTGCGTAATTTAGCTTTGTGTTTTCGTGTCCGGACACGAATTCTGTTGCGTCCCGGATCGAAACTGCTTCAGTGATCAATCCGGCGCGGCTTATCTCTGCTGCGCCCGATTTCGCGAGAGGCTGTTGATGAACCGCCAGCGCCCGCCAAAGAAAACCGAGACAATCGAAATCCGTTTGTCGCCCGACGCCAAGCAAGCTTTCATGGCGTCTTGTGAAAAACGCAAACGCTCGGCAAGCGCCGTCATCCGTGGTTTCATCGACCTCTATATCGCAGAAACCAATCGGGCTCCTCAAAGCATCCCAATCAAGGAGTTCGACATGCTGAGACTGATCAACAAAAACAAGCTGAGACTTTCGGCGCTGGCAGGCTGCATCGCCGCCGGCTTCGCCCTAGCCACGACCTCCGCAGCCGCCGATCCGAGAGTAGAGGCGGTGTTTCAATGGCTCGACGCCGATCATGACGAGGCGATTTCAAAGCAGGAGTTTCTCTCGCCTGAAAAAACCGGGGAAGCAAGCTTCAACGGGCTCATGATCATGCTCACAACCAAAGGCGCAATTCCCGCAAACGAAACGCGGGAGCGCCTGTTCGCCCGCATGGATCAAACGAAAGACGGCATGTTGAGCCTTGAGGAACTGAGCTCAATTGTCACCGTCGAAACGGTTCTAAACGAACCCGTCCTTCAGGCGGACCAGGACGGAGACGGCAAAGTCGCTGAAGGCGAACTCGCCGCCTATATCACGGCGCGAAGAGCCATGGCCGGCGACCGAAGCCCGGCGGCGGGCGCGGCCTTGATGGCCCATGGCGTCATCGCCGCCCATGACGCGGACAAGGACGGCGCGGTCGGCCCCGAAGATTTTGCGGGATAACGCCAAAGGAGCCGCCCGCCTTCGCGCCATTGCAGCCCTTTTTCAGGCTTACGGCCGCTCGGTTTTCTTGCCCGGCCGCCTGCCGGCGAGGAGCTTCAGATCGTTGCCGTAGCGTCCGCGCATGAGACGCAGAATGACGATGACGATCCCAGAAAGCGCGAAGACAAGTCCCGCCGCGGAAGCCGTCATGATCAGCGGATTGTTGAAGTCCTTGCGGTCTTCATAATCCATGATGTGCAGCATCCAGAAAAAATCATAGAGCCGCCAGATATCGTTGCGGCGCGCGCGCACCTCGCCCGTATCCGGCGATATGTAAAGCCTTGTGTGGCGCTTGTCGTCGAAGTCGATCCGCCAGACCGGCGTCTCGCCCCGATATTCCTGCGGCGGAAAGGAAACCAGCGCGGCGCGGTCGATTTCGCCTTCGCCCACATAATCGCGCCGCGCGACACGGCGCGCGTCCTTTTCCGAAAGCGGCGTCAGCCTGTCCCCGCTCGAGGCGTCGAAAATCGCCGTCGCCGCTTCGCCGGGCCCGCGCGTCACATAGACCGGACGGCCCAGAAACCGCGTCAGCTCCACCGAGGTTGCGCCGTCGACTTGCGCAATGACGCCGCCGGGCGAGGCGTAGGTTTCCGCCGCAAGCGGGCGAAGCGGCGCGGTGTAGGCGCTCGTTTCGCCGCGCACGAGCTCGATGGGAAACCAGCTCATGACGACGCCGGACGCCATCCAGAGCAAAACCTGGACGCCGAACACCAGCCCGGCCCATAGATGAATGCGCTGAATCCAGGTCTTCAATTTCATTCGCCGCCGCCGCCCGCCGCCGCCGCGATGTCCGACGCGGAAAGCGGCGTCGTCAAAAGCGTTTCGAACGCCGCCCAGCGGTCGCCGCCATTTTCGCGCGCCTTCGCCTCCACATAGGCGGCGACGAGGTCGCGGCCGAGATTGTAATTCAGGACATAACCGCGATAGGTCTCGATAAAGCGCACGCGCTGTTCGGCGCGCTCGCGAGAATCCAGCTTGTATTTCCGGATGAGATCGACCGCCTCGCCGCGGGAGATGCGCCCGTCTAGATATTCGCGCGCCACGTAATTGTCCGCATGCTTCAATTTCCGGCGCAGATCGTTGAGCTTTTCAAGCGTCGCGGCCTTTTCAGGATCGAGCCCGGCGATGGGGAACAGGACGTCGCGCTCAAAGGCGATTTTCTCAGCGCCCGGAAAGGCGAGCTCGATGCCGTAATTGCCGGAGCCTTCCGCCGTCACGGACATGGGCGAAAACAGGGGGTAGACGGAATATTCAATCCAGCCCTTTCCTTTGAGAAAGTCGCGCTCCAGAAAGACATTCCAAGTGTGATGGCCCGGATAGCCTTCATGGCAGCCAAGATCGACGGCGCGGTCGATGATGATCGGAAAATCCGTATTGACCTGGATGAGGCTTTCATAATCGCCTTGATACCAGTTGTAGCCGCTCCACGGCTTGTCGGTGACGAACTCCATGCGGAAGCGTTCGCCCTCGGGCAGGTCGTAATGGGCAAGCGTGCGCTTGCGGCACTCGGCGATGGCGGCCTCGAAGACGGGCCGCAACTTGCCTTCGGGAATGGCGAGAGACTGGCGAAAGGCGTCGACGCGCTCGCTCGTCGGCCCCTCGCCCGGCAGCAGCGCGTCGATCTCTTCGAGCGCCGCATCGAAGTCGGCGAGATCGTATTGCGGCGCGACCGCGTCGTAAAGAAGCCGCGTTTCTTCATCGAAGGCGAAGGTCTCGCCCCCGGCCATTTGGATGCGGGTCAGCGCCGCGCGAATATTCTTTTCCAGCATGGCGCCGCGCACGGAGGCGTCGTCGCCATTGGCGCGCCTGACGGAGATCAAGAGCCCCTTGGCGTCCTGCTCCAGTTGATCGAGGGAGCGCGGCTCGGCTTTCGCGGCCTCGGCCCAGTCTTCGGGTCCATGATAGGCGTCCACGAAAGCCGGATCGTGCTGGCCAACCGCGAGGGCGAGCTTGACGAATTCCTCGCCGATGGCGTTGAGGCTCGCCGCCGCTTCCTGCGCGGCTTCGTATCTTGGCTCCGCGGCAAGCGACGCGGCGCCGTCAGGCGCTTGCCGCTCGGGGCCCTCGCCGCCGCAAGCCGCAAGCGCGGCCCCCGCCGCAAAGATGGCGGCCAGGATGGCGGCGCGCCGCATCATCGGGTTTTAAGCGGCCGTGCCGGAGAAAGTGGAGTTGCCGAAAGAGCCGAGCTGCACGTCGCCGGAAATCGTATCGCCTTCGGCCTTGCCCTTGAAGGAGAGCGTAATCGGCATCGGGCTCGTCACCTTGGCGTCCCAAGTGGCGGTGTCGCCTTCGACCTTGCCGTTTTCAATGGGCGTCGCGCCGGCGGCGCCGACCATCTCGCCGGTGAGCGCGTCGCCTTCCTGTTTCAGGGTGAGGGTGGCGTTCTGGTCGCCCATGGGGGTCTTGATCGTGATGTTCCACTTGCCGTCAATCGCCATGATCTTCTCCTCTAACACCCCGGAATATGGGGTTTTGGCTTCGCGCCGACCTTAGCGATTGCACTCGCCCGTGCAAGACCGGAATGCAGGGGCGGAGAGACGATTCAACGCGCCGAAACGAAGGGATCAAGCGGCGGAGCGAGTTTGACTCTCCTCTTGGGGGAGACCCTAGTCTCTCGCCCATGAACACTCTGATCCAGATCGGCGATTTCGCACGGCTCGGCGGCGTCACCGTCAAGGCCCTGCGCTTTTACGACGAACAGGGGCTCTTGCGCCCGGCCTATGTCGATCCACAGACGGGCTATCGTTACTATTCGGTGAATCAGGCGGCGCAGCTGGCGCGAATCACGAATCTACGCCTCGTTGATTTTTCCATTGCAGAAATCACGCAGATCCTGGCGCAGGAAGCGCCCGACGATCTTGCATGCTCGCTTGAAACGAAAAAACAGGCGCTTCACGAGGCGGCGGCGGCGCTCGAACGCAAAACACGTCTTATCGACATTCTCATGCAGGCGGCGCAGCGCGCTGAAAATACGCCGGCGCCGTCCTTCAAACTCGCCCCGACAGAAGACCTGCTCGTTTACGCCTATGAAAAGCAAGTCGCCCATCTCGGCGCGCCGGTCACGGAGATGTTTGAAAATGCGGAAATAATGGTCGCGCCTTTTCGCGCGCCAGTCTCGCCGCTTCTGATCTTTCGCTCGGCCCCGACGCAAAAGCGAAATTTAAACGTCGAAGTCTGCATCCCGGTCACCGATGAAGCGAGAACCCTGGAAGGCGTCAAAACCCTCCCGGGGGCCGCCCTCGCCTGTTCGCTCGTTTATGAAGGCGGGTATGACCAGACTGAACCTCTTTACGACGAAATGACTGCATGGATCGAACAATCTGACCTGACACCCGCAGGACCATTTCGCGAAATCTTTCACCGCTTCGGCGCAGACCAGGACGGGTATTCATTGCCTGCGCGCATGACGGCCAGCCCGCGGGAAGCATATCTCACCGAACTTCAAATTCCGATTACGATAAAAAACTGACGAAAGGGAGACCGATCCGAATGACATCTGGCGACCATAAACATTCTCTTCTTCTGAAATTCGCCGCCGCCGCGCTGGCCCTCTCGCCAATCGCTCCCGCTTCAGCGGCCGAAGGCGACATGGTTGGCGGTCTTGCACGCAAAACCGACCGGCCCCTCGAAAACATGGACGGCTTTTCTTCCGACTATGGCGTTGCTGAAACCAGCGACGGCGCAAGGCTTCGCACGATCATTACGCGGCCTGACGGCGCCGGGGGACGGCTGCATCCCCTCCTTTTCACGCAATGGGTCTCTTGCGGCTCTCTCGAGTTTCGCAATGGCGACAATATTCTCGCGTCGCTCGCTAAAAATTCCGGTCTGGCTTTGGCGCGCGTCGAACGCGCTTCGGACGGCGACAGCGTCGGTCCCGCCTGCGACGACCTCGATTACGACACCGAAGTCGCCCATTACATTGAAGCGTTTTCACAGGTGCTGGAAGACGACCGTTTTGATCCGAGCAAGGTGTATCTATACGGCTCAAGCCTTGGTTCAACGACAGCGCCGCTTGTTGCAAAGGCCTTACAGGACCAAGGTTACAATATCGCTGGCGTGGCGGTTCAGGGCGGCGGCGCGGAAACATATTACGAACGCATGCTGACCTTTGACCGCCACTATCTCGAGCGCCGGCCGGCCGACGTCGCGCCTGAAGACATTCACGACGAGATGATCGCCCGCGCGCGCTTTCATTATGAATATCTCATCAAGGACCGGCATCCGGATATGATCGCCAAAGACAGCGCCCGGATGGCGGCGGTGCGCGCTGATATTCTCGGCCTTGGCGAAACGGACCATTACGGCCGGCCTTTCGCCTGGCACCAGCAGGCGGCCAAACGCAATTTTCTCGCCGCCTGGGCGGCGCTCGACGCGCCCGTGCTCGTAATCTTCAACGAATATGACCAGTTCGAAGCGCGTTACGGCCATCAGCTCATCACCGACATGGTTAATCGCCTGCGTCCCGGCACAGGAACCTTGGTTGAGCAAAAAGGCGTCGGGCACAGCAATTACCGTTATGACGACATCGTCTCGGCTTATCCGCGCGAAGGCGGCGAACCGGTCTGGGCGCAAACGGCGGATGTCATTCTTAACTGGCTCGAAGACGTCCAGAAATAACCGGCCCTGACGAACCATCAGAGACAGAACGCCAAAGGCCGTGCTAGACGTTTCCTTTTGGAGAAAGAGGCGCGCAATGACGGAACCGCAAAAGCTCGACCTGCATTCGATCGACGATGTCGTCACGGGACTGTATGCAGCGATCTCCGGCGAGCCGTATGAGCGGGACTGGGAGACGATCATGGCGCTGTTTGCGCCGGACGCCCGCATGGTGCGCACCCGCCTCGGCGAAGACGGCAAGCCGGTCGCGTTCTCCTTTTCCCTTGACGAGTACAAAAAGAACGCCAGCGAGATGCTGAAAGACGCGCCTTTCTATGAATATGAGATCGCGCGCAGGACCGAGCGCTTCGGCAATATCGCCACGGTCTTCTCCGCTTACGAAGCGAAGGCGGCCCCGAAAGCGCCGGACCTTTTAAAGCGCGGCATGAACATGATCCATCTTTATGACGACGGCGAACGCTGGTGGATCATGCACATGATCTGGGACGACGAGCGCGAAGGGCTCGCCCTGCCGTCGGATCTTTTCAAAGCTGCGTGAAGACGAAGCGCGGCGCTCAGCGCTTTTTGTGCTCGCGCCGCCAGCCCTCCATGGCCTGGCTGATGGCGAAGGTCTCGCGATATTTCGGCGAGTCCGACGGGCGCGGCGGCCGGTCCCGGGTCAGCTCCATGATCTCGGCGAGCTTGTTGTGCGCCGCACCGGACTGGCCCGCGCCGATATAGGCGTGAAGCTCGATCAGCGCATCGGAGAGCGGATCGTCCGCGCGGATGACGAAATAAGGCTCGTCCTCGGCGAGGTCGTCATAACAGTCGAATTGCGACGGGTTCGATTTCGATCCGACATTCGGCGCGGTCATGGGAATCCCTTTTTTACTGGTTTACTGGCCCTCTTTTCAGGTGATTCGACATTAACCGCCCCAGAGTTTGTTTTGCCCTCTCATTCATAGACTCTCCCGATGCGAAGCATCAACACAATCAATTGTACACGGAGCGCGGACACCGGTATCTTTGAGGGAGCATAGACCGAGTGGCACGCATAAGCCTCGCGCTCAGGATTGAAAAAGGGAGATTATAATGAATTATAGTTCCAAATCAGTATTGCTTGCGACCGCGGCTGTGATGACGCTCGCATTCGCATCTGCTTGTTCGAATCAGAACGCCTCCAGCGACGCCGCAGAAAAGCCCGCCCCGGAAACGCAGGATGCCGCAATGCAGCAAGAGGCGTCCGTTGAATCTGCGTCCGGCATGGCGGCAAGCGAAGCCAAGCCGAACCAGTTCTGGTGGCCGGAATCTCTCGACCTCGGCCCGCTTCGGCGGAACGACGCCAGCTCCAATCCTATTGGCGCGGACTTCGATTACGCGGCTGAGTTCGAAAAACTCGATCTCGCCGAGGTGAAAAAAGACATTGAAGCGGTGATGACGGAGTCGCAGGACTGGTGGCCGGCGGATTACGGCCATTACGGTCCCTTCTTTATCCGCATGGCGTGGCACGCCGCCGGCACCTATCGCATGTATGACGGCCGCGGCGGCGCAGGCGGCGCCCAGCAGCGTTTCGAGCCGCTGAACAGCTGGCCTGACAATGTCAGCCTCGACAAGGCGCGCCGGCTGCTCTGGCCGGTGAAGCAGAAATATGGCCGCGCCCTTTCCTGGGGCGACCTCATGGTCCTCACCGGAAACGTCGCGATGGAATCGATGGGCTTTAAAACCTTCGGCTTCGCCGGCGGCCGCGAGGACGACTGGGAAGCGGAACTGGTCAATTGGGGCCCGGAGGCCGAGATGCTTGGCGGCGACAAACGCTTCCATAGCGAGCGAGAACTTGCGCAGCCCCTGGCCGCGACCCAGATGGGCCTCATCTACGTCAACCCGGAAGGACCGAACGGCAATCCCGATCCGCTCGCCGCGGCCCATGACATTCGCCAGGCTTTCCGCGGTATGGCGATGACCGATGAGGAAACGATCGCGCTGATCGCGGGCGGCCACACTTTCGGCAAGGCCCACGGCGCGCACAAACCGGCCGAATGCCTTGAAGCCGAACCCGCCGCTGCGGGAATCGAAGAGCAGGGCCTTGGGTGGAAGAACAATTGCGGCAAAGGCAATGCGGAAGACACAATCACCAGCGGCCTGGAAGGCTCCTGGACGATGAACCCCACCGAATGGACGCATCAGTATTTCGGCAATCTCTTTAACTTCGAATGGAAGCAGACCCGCAGCCCGGCGGGCGCCGTCCAGTGGATTCCGACGGATGAGGCTGCGGCGCAATTGGCGCCGGACGCCCATGATCCGGAGAAACGCCATGCGCCGATCATGTTCACGACGGACCTTGCGCTGAAAATGGATCCGGAATTCCGGAAAGTCTCGGAACGCTTCTACGAAAATCCGGAAGAGTTCGAACTCGCCTTCGCCAAGGCGTGGTTCAAGCTGACCCATCGCGACATGGGCCCCCGCGCGCGCTATCTCGGCTCCGAGATCCCCGATGAAGAACTGATCTGGCAGGACCCCATCCCCGCCGTCGATCATCCGCTGGTCAATGCACAGGATATTGCGGCGCTGAAAGCCGACATCCTCGCCTCGGGCCTCACCGTGCCTGAACTCGTCCGCACCGCCTGGGCCTCCGCCTCGACCTTCCGCGGCACCGACATGCGCGGCGGCGCGAACGGCGCGCGCATCCGTCTTGCGCCGCAAAAGGACTGGGCGGTCAACGACCCCGATGAACTCGCAAAAGTCCTCGGAACCCTGGAGACAATCCAGACGGACTTTAACGAGGCGCAAACGGGCGGCAAGAAAGTCTCGCTCGCCGACGTCATCGTTCTCGGCGGCGCCGCCGCGATCGAGAAAGCGGCGGAGGATGCAGGCCATGACGTGACCGTCCCCTTCACGCCGGGACGCATGGACGCTTCGCAAGACCAGACCGACGCAGCCGCATTCGCCGTGCTCGAACCGACGGCTGACGGCTTCCGCAACTATCTCGGAAGCGGCCACGACCAGTCGCCAGCGGAATTGCTGGTCGACCGGGCGAGCCTCCTCGACCTTACCGTGCCTGAAATGACGGTGCTGGTCGGCGGCATGCGCGCGCTCGACGCGAACGCCGGCGGATCCGATCACGGCGTCTTCACCGACAGCCCGGGAACGCTCAACAACGACTTCTTCGTGAACCTCCTCGACATGTCGACGAAATGGGCGCCGTCGGACGAGGAATATGTCTTCGAAGGCCGGGACCGCCAGACCGGCGATCTTAAATGGACGGCGACGGAAAACGACCTCGTCTTCGGCTCCAATGCGGAACTGCGCGCAGTGGTCGAGGTCTACGCCTTCGAGGGGGCGGAAGAAAAATTCGTCAACGACTTCGTCGACGCCTGGACCAAGGTCATGACGGCGGATCGCTTCGATCTGAAAAAGTCGTAGGCGGCAACGACACGAAAAAATAACACGCCCGGGGCTGCAAAGCTCCGGGCTTTTTATTACCGCCTTTCCGGCTGCCCCGCGTCGGTATCGGCGTGCAGTTCAATCAGCGCGCTCGACAACGGATCATCCGCGCGGATGACAAATAAGGTCGTCCCCGGCGAGATCGTCATGGCGGTCGAATTTTGACGGATTGGCTTTTGAGCCGGTGGGAGCGGTCATGCTGGGGGAGTTCCTTTGCAGCGCATCGCTCTTTTCGCCTGATTAGCGCGCTTCATCCGATCTTGCCGTGGGTGAGCTTTTCACCATTTCGCCGCACGTCGATATGGTCGATCAGGCCGTCCTTGAGGCGATATTCGACAATGACATTGCTTTCGAGAAACTCGCCTTTTGAAAGCGCGGCGACCACAAAATCAGGCGCATCTTTGACAGCCGTAAATCGCGCTGTCGCGTTGAGCGTGACCTTCTCCGCCGTCGCATCAAGACTGTGAATGGTGATGGTCTCGCGCACGCGCTTAAACATGGCGCTGTAATACTCCGCAATGGCGTCCGGCCCTTTAATAGGCGGCGCTGCCGGCAACTCCAGCACAATGTCATCAGTGTAGAACTTCGTGAACCGTTCCGTATCACCGGCGCTGAACGCCGCCGCATAGCTGTGAAAGGCCGCGATTTGGGTGGGCATGGCGCCAAGGCGCGGAACCCGGCTGACGCCCTTTTCCGGCGGCCAGACCATAGAGGTGAGCGATGCGACGCGTCCGCCGCGAAGTTCATAAGTCACAAAGAACTTCACCGTCATCATATCGCCGGCGTGAAGGTGGCCGAACGGAAAATCCGGCCGTTCCTTCACCGCATGAAAGTCCATGTCGATTTCAGCGAACAGGTGATCCCTGTTCTGAAGGACAAGCTGCGGGCGCGGCACCTCGCGCACGCCGTCATGGGCCCAGTCGAGGAAATCCTTCAGCGCCGCCTTGCCCTGAAAATCGCGACCTGAACTCCGGAAGACGACATCATCGCAGAAGAAGTCCTCTACGAGGCGCTCATCGTCTCCTGCGCTGAAACAGGCGATGTAGTCGCCGTAATTCATGGCATCTTGCTTTACTTAACTTATCTGCAGCGCCGCACCGCCCGAACTGTGAAGCCCTTTGACACCGCCTGTGATGAACTGCACAGCGAGCGGCGCGGATGACGAAACAAGGCGCGTCCTCGGCGAGGTCGTCATAACAGTCGAATTGCGACGGGTTCGCTTTCGATCCGACATTCGGCGCGGTCATGGGGCGCAGCTCCGTAAACAACGGTGTTCTTTTCAGGCGATTCGCTTCGCGACGACCGCCCTTTAATTTCACCTGCGCCGCCGGCGCAAAAATCCCATACCAGCGAGACCGCTCAGCAACAGCCAGCCCGCCGCCGGGAGCGGCGTTTCCAGAGGAGGCTCCCAGCCGTCGATCCGCGACAGCTCATAATCGAGCGTCAAATTGGCGACGGTGTGATCGAAAAACCCTTCCATCACCTGCCAGATCATGAAGACCTCGCCAGAGCGATTGACTTTATCCAACAGCCCGTCCGACACCTCGGCGTTAAACGACGCGATTCCATAAAGGTAATAAGTAATCAGCCAGTCTCGATAGCCGTCATACTCATCGTCTCCCGGCCGGTTTTGCCAGCGAACGTTCGCAGGCCCGGCAGCGGGCGCGATCTCGAAGCTCATGTCGTGCACCGTCCCCTTCACGCGGTCCCACTGATAGTCGCCCTCCCGGTATATTTTCACCTTGATCCTGTAGTCCGTACAGAATTCGCCAAACAGGGTCGGGTAACAGCTCTGGCCGTCAGTGACAAAGCTGTCGGCAAGGTCCAAGCCGTAATCGTGCGGGTTGGACTTGCCCGTGAAGTTGAACCAGCCGCCGGTGAAGGCGACGTCATAGCCGTTGGCGCGCTGCGCCTCGATGAACGGGTTGAAGTCGAACACCGTAAAATCGCCCTCGCCTTCGGCCTTGGTGGTGTCGTAGATCTTTTCAAGGGTGATCGACGCGGCGGAAACCGGCCCGCAAAAGGCGGCGATTGCGAATGCAGCGATACGGAAAAACATGAGCCCCTCCCGAACGATCCCCCCGGAAAGCTGCTAGCACCAGTAGGATTCTAATGGAATACTGAAAATCTCGATTCTGCGAGGTCTTGACCGCGATTTCAGCCGAACTCAAGGCGCGCTGGGAGGCTTTTTCAACCTGTGTTTGAAACGGCGCGTGAAGGCGCGTTTGGATGACGAATAACGGATCATGCTGACGAGGTTTTTTTAACAGCCGAATTATAATAGGTTCGATTTCGATCCGACACGCGCGACATGGGGCATAACCCTGTGAGCTGCCTTGTTCTTTTCATATATTTCATCATACGGACCGCCGTTAGAAGACGGTTGAGAGCGCAGCGATGATATGATTCACTAGGCGCATTCAAAAAAGAGCAGAGGGCGGGCGGGTCATGCAGCAAACCTTAGGGGGAGACCATGACAAAGAGTCCCTTTATAAATCAAATCCCGCACCGGCAAAAATTCGCCGCAGCGACGCTCGCCGCCGTGCTTTGCATTGCCGGTTTAAACAGTGCGGCCGTGGCGAAGCCGCCGATTGATCCCGGCCTTGCGCTGCCGAAAACCGACGTCGCCAAGGATCTGGATCTCAGTATCGATAAGATCGTCCTTGAGCCGCAGCGCGTGCGCAACGAACTGCGCCGCCGGAGTTCCTCGGCCGCCCGCGTTGCGGCGTGCGGCGTGCAAAGATCCGGTCTGGCGCCGGGAGAGTGGTGGCGCGAGGGGCTGATCTATACGGGCTACGCCCATTTCTGGAACGACAAGCCGCGCAAGCGTTGTGAACACGGCGTGAGTTATTTTCTGCAGCCTATTCTTGAATACGACATGGAGCCTGTGCGCGGCCGGGAAATCAAATCCGCGGTGCTGCACTTTCAAGACAGCAGCTTCGCCGACGTGGCGGCCTTCGTGGACGATCCGGAATATTGCTACGCACCAGACGGCCGAGTCGGCATGATCGCTCTGGCGGACCGCAACGCGGGAGACGGAAATTTCACCGTTAAACGGCTGACATCGGGCCGTGAAGGCGTCCTTCGTAATATAAGCGGAACCGTGCGGCCGGACCTGCGCGGCGGATCCTGGAAACTGGACGTCACCGAATGGGTGAAAGGCTGGGCTGACGGCAGCCTCAACAATCACGGCATCGCATTCACTCCGTGGACCACAAAAAAACGCAAGCATGATCGAATTTGCGTAGGCGTCGTACAGAGCGCGGATATTGTCGTGACGTTCAAATAGGGTGAACCGGCGTTGCGTTTGTCCCCTGCCCCGTCAGGGCGCAATCAACGCATCTTCATCAGATAAAAAAGCCCCGGCTACTGCCGGGGCTTTTTTGATCAGTTGTCGAGGAACGACCGCAGCTTCCGCGACCTTGAGGGATGCTTCAGCTTCCTGAGCGCCTTCGCCTCGATCTGGCGGATGCGTTCGCGGGTGACGGAGAATTGCTGGCCGACCTCTTCGAGGGTGTGGTCAGTATTCATGCCGATGCCGAAGCGCATGCGAAGAACGCGCTCCTCGCGCGGCGTCAGCGAGGCGAGGACGCGCGTCGTCGTTTCGCGCAGGTTCGACTGGATCGCCGCGTCGATGGGCAGGATCGTGTTCTTGTCCTCGATGAAGTCGCCGAGATGGGAATCTTCCTCGTCGCCGATGGGCGTTTCGAGGGAGATCGGCTCCTTGGCGATTTTCATCACCTTGCGGACTTTCTCGAGCGGCATGGAGAGTTTTTCGGCGAGCTCTTCCGGCGTCGGCTCGCGGCCGATCTCGTGCAGCATCTGGCGCGAGGTCCTGACGATCTTGTTGATCGTCTCGATCATGTGCACCGGAATGCGGATGGTGCGCGCCTGGTCGGCGATCGACCGGGTGATCGCCTGCCGGATCCACCAGGTCGCATAGGTCGAGAATTTGTAGCCGCGGCGATATTCGAACTTATCCACCGCTTTCATGAGGCCGATATTGCCTTCCTGGATGAGGTCGAGGAATTGCAGCCCGCGATTGGTGTATTTCTTGGCGATGGAAATAACGAGGCGCAGGTTCGCTTCGACCATTTCTTTCTTGGCGATGCGCGCTTCGCGCTCGCCCTTTTGCACCATGGAGACGATGCGGCGGAAATCCTGAACCGTGAGGCCGGTTTCAGTGGCGAGCTCGCCGATCTCCTCGCGGATCGCCATCACCTGGCTTTCGCCTTTCTTGACGAAATTCTGCCAGCCCTTGCCGGTTTTCTCGCTGACGCGGTCGAACCATTCCGGGTCGAGCTCGGCGCCGATATAGTCGGCGAGGAACTCCTGGCGGTTGACGCCGTATGAGTCCGCAAGCCGCACGAGCTTTCCTTCGAGCGCCATAAGCCGGCGGTTGATGTCGTAAAGCTGTTCGACCAGCGCCTCGATGCGCTGATTGTTGAGACGGACCGAGCGCACGCGCTCGACAATGTCTTTCTGGAGCTTTTTGAACCGGCGCGTCTGCGAGCTCGACAGATCTTCGCCTTTCAGCTGCTCTTCGATCATGATGTCCTGAAGGCGGCGCAGCTTTTTATAGTCCGAGGAAATCTCGTCGAAGGTCATCATCACGCCGTCGCGCAGCTCCGCCTCCATGGCGGAGAGCGACAGGGCGCCCTCGTCGAAGTCGTCTTCGTCGTCCTCGGCGTTCTCGGCCTTTTCGGCCTCCTCGCGCTGGACGCGCTCGGCGACTTCCGGCTGGGTCATGTCGGGGCGCGATTCCGGCCCGCCGCCGTAAGTGGCGTCGAGGTCGATAATGTCGCGCAACAGGACCCGGCCTTCCTGAAGTTCGTCGCGCCAGACGGTGATCGCCTCGAAGGTGAGCGAGCTTTCGCACAGCGCCTTGATCATGGTTTCGCGGCCGGCCTCGATGCGCTTGGCGATGGCGATCTCGCCTTCGCGCGACAACAGCTCGACGGTGCCCATTTCGCGCAAATACATGCGCACGGGATCGTCGGTGCGATCGCCGGAAGAGCCGGTGTTGGTGGTGACGACCTGGCCGCCCTTTTTCTCGTCCTTGACGGCGACGGCGCGCGATTTCGGCGCGGCGCCGTCATCGCCGCCATCGTCATTGGCGGCGTTGTCGTCGTCCTCGTCTTCTTCGTGTTCGATGACATTGATGCCCATCTCGGAAAGCTGGGCCATGATGTCTTCGATCTGTTCGGAAGAGACTTCTTCGGAAGGAAGAACCTTGTTGAGCTCGTCATAGGTGACGTAGCCGCGCGACTTCGCCGTCTTGATGAGTTTCTTTACATCCGCATCGGTAAGATCGAGGATCGGGCCGTCGCTCGCCTCGGCCGTTTCCGTCTCTTTCGTCGCCGCCGCTTTTTTCGCCATGTCGCAATACCTCTACCGACCGAATTTTTTATCTACGGTCTGTTTCATTCTTTCGAGCGCGTCGGCGAACCGCTTGGGGGAATCGCCCTCGTCCCCTTCGGCTTCCTCGGGCTTGCTCGAATTGATCAACTCCTCGCGCGCCGCCGCCGCGGCTTTCCACGCGCCATCGCCTTCCGTGAATATCTGAGATGCGGATCGCGCCACCTCCTGCTTGTGGGTCGATTCAAACAGATGATGCGCCAAGGCGTTCTGGAACCCCAGCTCGACCTCGCCAATCTCAGCGTCGGGGCGCAGGCGCCAGTTGTTTCTGAGCTGGGGATCCTGCGTCACCCGCTCCAATATGCCTGCCGCGCCGGTCTGGCTGAGATGGCTTTTCAGCCCCGCACTGTCAAGGGTTGGGGTTGTGGAAATCGCCGCCAGGACCTCGCCCAGAAGGGTCTTGAGGCCGGGGTCGGCGAGCTCGAGCCCGAAAAAGGCGTCCTCATGGCGTTCGATCAGGGCCGGATGGTTGATCGCCGCGAGGACGAGGCTGGCCTCCCGGACCCATTGGGAGGGGCCTTTGAGCCCCGGGGTCGGCCGCGCCGGGGCGGCGTAGCGGAACCCCATTCCCCTGTTATTTGGCCCCTTCTGATTTGGGCCCCGGCCCTTGCCGAAATCCCGGCTGGACCCGCGGAACGGATTGCCGCCCTGGCGGGCGCCCCCGCCATAGGATTGCCGGCGCTCCGGCGGACGGAACTCGGCGTCGAGCCGCCGCGACAGCTCCTCGCCATAAGCGCCGCGCACGTCCTTGTCGGCGACCTGTTTGACGAGGTCGCGCAGATGGGAGCGCAGGGCGGCCCGGCGCTCCGGCGTGTCGAGCGGGCGGATCGTGGTCTCGCGCGACCAGAGGACGTCCACCAGCGGGCGCGCCTTTGCGAGCACCTCATTCATGGCGGCGACGCCTTCGGACCGGATCAGATCGTCCGGGTCCTGGCCTTCGGGCAGGAAGGCGAAGTTCAAGGACTTGCCGGGCTTCAGCATGGGCAGCGCCCGGTCGACGGAGCGATGGGCGGCGTTGACCCCGGCGCTGTCGCCGTCGAAACACAGGACCGGCTCGTCCGAGGAGCGCCACAGCAGCGCCAACTGGTCTTCGGTGAGCGCCGTGCCGAGCGGCGCAACGCCGCGTTTGATCCCCGCTCCCCACAGCGCGATCACGTCCATATAGCCTTCGCAGACGATCAGCGGCTTTTTATCGTCGGCGGCGGCGGCCCGCGCGGCGTTGAAATTGTAAAGCACCGAGCCCTTGTGAAAGAGCGGCGTTTCCGGGGAATTGAGATATTTCGCCCGGGCGTTCGGATCGAGCGCCCGGCCCCCGAAAGCGATGACCCGGTCGCGGCTCCCGAGGATCGGGAACATGATGCGGTTGCGGAAGCGGTCGTAACTGGCGCCGCCGTCCTCCGGTTTGATCAGGAGCCCCGCTTCGACGAGCACGTCTTCGGGGAAGTCTTTATTGAGGAGATAGTCTTTCAAGGCGTTCCGGCCAGCCGGGGCGAAGCCAATGGCGAAGGCTTCGATCTGGGCGTCGGTGATCTCGCGCCCGCGCAAGTAATCCATGGCCTCGCGCCCGTCCGCCCGGTGCAGCATCGCCTGATAAAATTTCGCCGCCGCCGCGCAGGCCTCGGCAAGCCCCTTGGCTTTTTCCGCACGCGCCGCCGCTTCCGGGTTTTCCGCCGGCAGCTCCAGCCCCGCATCGGCGGCGAGCCGTTCCACCGCCTCGGGGAAGGTCATCCCCTGCGTTTCGATGAGAAACGTGATGATGTCGCCATGGTTCTGGGTCGAAAAGCAGTGATAGGTGCCGCGCCGGTCGTCCACGGAAAAGGACGGGGTCTTCTCCGGCTTGAAGGGCGACAGGCCCCACCAGGCGTTGCCCCGCTTTTTCAGCTTCACAAAACGCCCGATAACGTCGGACGGCCTCAGGCGCGACTTCAGCTCATCGAGAAATTCCGGGGTGAAACGGGGCATAGGGCTCATATATGAAGGGCGGCCCCGAGATATAAGCTTATCCCCCTCGAGCGCCTAGCATCGCCATTAACCGCTTTTCCCCACCTGCCCCCTTGCCAAACACCGGGAAAGCGCGCACTTGCCGCCCCAATGACGCAACGCAATATCGATTCAGGCGGCCGGAGCTTCCGCGCCGACAGGACCCTTTTAGATTTATGACCCCGGCTCTCAGAAACATCGCCATCATCGCTCACGTCGACCATGGCAAAACCACGCTCGTCGATGAGATGCTGCGCCAGTCCGGCGCGGTCCGCGACAACGCGGAAATGGCCGAGCGCGCCATGGATTCCAACGACATCGAGCGCGAGCGCGGGATCACCATCCTCGCCAAATGCACCAGCGTCGTCTGGGAAAAATCCGATCCGCCGGTGCGTCTCAATATCGTCGACACGCCGGGCCACGCCGATTTCGGCGGCGAAGTGGAGCGCATTCTCTCCATGGTGGACGGCTGCCTCCTGCTCATCGACGCCGCCGAAGGGCCGATGCCCCAGACCAAATTCGTTTTGTCGAAGGCGCTGGCGCTGGGCCTGAAGCCCATCGTCGTTCTCAACAAGGTGGACCGGCCGAGCGCCGACCCGGACGCCGCCCTTGACGCGGCCTTCGATCTTTTCGCCGCGCTCGGCGCTTCGGACGAACAGCTCGATTTTCCCATCCTCTATGCGGCGGGGCGCGACGGCTGGGCCGATACGAGCCTCGAAGGCAAGCGGGAAAATCTCGACGCCCTCTTCGAAACGATCCTCACGCATGTTCCCGAGCCGGACATCGCCGCCGAGGCGGCGGATGCGCCCTTCGCCATGCTGGCGACAACCCTTGAGGCCGATCCTTATCTCGGGCGCCTGCTCACGGGGCGGGTCATCTCCGGCGTCGCCAAGCCCGGCGTCACCCTGAAAGCGTTGTCGCGCGACGGCAAAACCATCGAGCAGGCGCGCGTCTCCAAGGTGCTCGCCTTCCGGGGCCTTAAACGCCAGCCGGTGGATGAAGCTTTCCCCGGCGACATTGTCTCCATCGCCGGTTTTTCGAAAGCCTCCGTTTCCGACACGCTTTGCGACCTTTCGCTAGACGCCCCTCTCCCAGCCCAGCCGATCGACCCGCCGACGCTTTCGGTCACCATCGCCGCGAACGATTCGCCGCTGGCGGGCCGCGAAGGCGACAAGGTGCAGTCGCGCGTCATCCGCGAACGCCTGCTGCGCCAGGCCGAAGGCGATGTGGCGATTTCCGTGACGGAAACGGAAAACAAAGACGCCTTCGACGTCGCCGGCCGCGGCGAGTTGCAGCTCGGCGTCCTGATCGAAAACATGCGCCGGGAAGGCTTCGAACTCGCGGTGTCGCGCCCGCGCGTCGTCACCCGCACGGACGAGAACGGCCAGGTGCTCGAACCGATCGAGGAAGTGGTGATCGATGTCGATGACGAGTATTCCGGCGTCGTCATCGAAAAGCTTTCCCAGAAAAAGGCTGAACTTGCAGAGATGAAGCCGGCGGGCGCAGGCAAAACGCGCATCGTCATGCATGCCCCCTCGCGCGCGCTCATCGGCTATCACGGCGAATTCCTCACCGACACGCGCGGCACCGGCGTCATGAACCGCTCTTATCTCGAGCACCAACCCTACAAAGGCGCCATTGAGGGCCGGCGCAACGGCGTCCTCATTTCCAATGGCGACGGAACGGCGGTGCCCTACGCGCTGTGGAACCTCGAAGAGCGCGGGATCATGTTCATCGAGCCGGGCGAAGCCGTCTATGAAGGCATGATCATCGGCGAGAACGCCAAGCCGGACGATCTCGACGTCAATCCCTTAAAAGCCAAACAGCTCACCAACATGCGCGCTTCCGGCAAGGACGAAGCGGTGAAACTGACGCCGCCGCGCAGGCTGACGCTCGAAACCGCCATTTCCTATATCGGCGACGACGAGCTCGTCGAGGTGACGCCGAAATCGATCCGCCTGCGGAAGATCGCGCTGAAACCGCATCTGCGCAAGAGGCGCGCGAAAGAAACGGCCTAGTTTTCACTTTCCCGCAAGCTATGAGCTAATCCGGCGTTAGTTTCTTGAGCGGCCCGCCGAGCGTCCCCGCCACCATGGACGCCAACAGTTTCGGCATGAACCAAAATGATGAGAGAGGTTCAGCGAACTTGTCGCGCATAGCCGGCAGCATTTTCGAATCCGACTGATAGGCCGGCGTGAAAAGACGGCTCATCGCCTGATAAAGCTTCACATGCCGGACGCGCAGCTTGAGAAAGGCGGCGAGCGCGGCGCCGATATCCTCATGGCGTTCCAGCGCATTCGACAACGCCCAGGCGTCGAGCAGCGCCATATTCGCCCCCTGCCCCAGCTGCGGGCTCGCCGCATGCCACGCATCGCCGATATGGACGAGACGCCCCTCGACGGGCTGCGCCGCCGTATGATGGGCGTAATGGGCGAACACGAACTGGTCGTGATCGGTGAAATGCTTGAGCACCGGCGCCGCCTCCGGCCAGAGCTTTAACACCCGATCTTTCCACCGGTGAAGCGGCGTCATATGCCAGGCGTCGTAATGCTCCGCCTGCAACGTCCAGAAAAAGGCGGCAAGCGGCGCCGCGCCGTCTCCTGAAGTCCCGATGGGCATCACTCCGGCGGACACGCCGGCGCCGCGATAACGCTGGGCGAGAACGTCCTGCGTGAAGCCGCCCCCGGACGGAAAAGGCGCATTGGCCCACAAGGCGCCGTATTTCAGGAACACATCGTTTCGTTCGATAAACGGCGAGCGCACGCCAAGCGCATCGATAACAAGATCGAAAGGTCCGGCCGCGGCGGCGCCGTCAAGTTTCAGGCGCACGGCCTCGCCGGCCTGTTCCGCGCCCGCAACTTCGCGGTCATAAAAAAGTTTGGCGCCCGCGTCCTGCGCCGCATCGTGCAGCACGTCAAACAGCGCCGCGCGATGAACGGCGAGACCGAAAACATCCGGTCCCAGCGCGTCATAGCGCACGTCCAGCACTTTGCGCCCGCCGCCTTCGAGGCGCCCGTCAAGACGCTTCAGACGCGCGCCGCATTGCATCAGCCTGTCGGCGCAACCAAGCGCGCGAAGCGCGGCTTGCCCCGTGGGCTGAACGATAAGCCCGGAACCGACCGGCGCCGGCTCCGCCGCTTTGTCGTAAACCGCAACGGAATGGCCGATGCGGCTTAAAAACGAAGCCGTTGCAAGTCCGGCAATCCCTGCGCCGGCGATTGCGATATTGAGATGATGAGTGATGTCTGTCGTCCCGCGAAGTCGAGACAATACAAAAGTCTAATTCGCCGCCGCCGTCTACCGCGATAGAGCGGAACTTATTTTTGACGTCGCGCAATCCCAAAGCACGGTCTTAAATAAGGAACGCGTTTCAACACTTCATAACCGCCGAAACATCCGCAGACGGTCAATGTCGTCAACGCGACAAACTCCGGCATACGCCGAGACGTCATTGCGCTAGATAATAACCAGCAAGAATGATGACCGTCTGATGCAGATATAACCGCAGAAAACCGCACCGGTGAAACTGGAAAGTGTTTTAGATCAGCTGCTCTTTCATCAGCTTGCCGGCCTTGCCGAAATCCATGGCGCCGTTGAACCGCTCTTTTAACGCGCCCATGCAGCGCCCCATGTCTTTCAGGCCCTCCGCGTCATATTCTTCGATCACCTCGGCGACGGCGGATTTGATTTCTTCCTCCGAAAGCTGGCGCGGCAGGAATTCGCTGATGACCTCGATCTCGGCGCGCTCCTGTTCGGCGAGTTCGGGCCGGCCGCCGTCCTCGAAGGCTTTGGCGCTCTCTTCGCGCTGCTTCACCATCTTGGTGAGGATCGCGAGGATTTCTTCATCCGTGGCGCCCTCGCAGCGGTCTTCGGCGCGGGCTGCAATATCACGATCCTTGATAGCGGCGTTGATGAGCCGCAAGGTCGCCACGCGCAGCTTGGCGTCGCCGGCTTTCATGGCCGCTTTCAGCGCTGTGTTGATCTGCTCTTTGAGCATCTGATTCTCCGTTGCGGACGACCGCAGGGATTCAAAATCCGCGCCGTCCTTTTTAGCCCCACCATAAATAACTGATTTGTCTGGATAATTCCTGGCTTATCCGTTATTGACCCTACAGGTCCCTTCGCATAGCTTCCGGCCAATTTGCGCGCGGCCGCTTTTGCTGCACAGCGGAACCGCAATCGCCAGCGCCGCCGCGCAATCTTGCAATGCAACAAGGCCGCGAAGAGATAGTTATCCATGAAGATTAGTCAAGCGCCCGCCGAACGCCCCACCGCGGTTCTGGTTTTAGCAGATGGAACAAGCATTTACGGGCACGGGCTGGGGGCCGCCGGCGAAGCCGTGGGCGAGGTCTGCTTCAACACGGCGATGTCGGGCTATCAGGAAATCCTCACCGACCCCTCTTATGCGGGACAGCTCGTCACCTTCACCTTCCCCCATATCGGCAATGTGGGCGTCAATTCCGAAGACATTGAAAACGCCTCCCCGGCGGCCTCGACGGCGGCGCGCGGGGCGATCCTCCGGGCCGACGTCACAAGCCCGTCGAACTATCGCGCCCAGCTCGATCTTTCCGCCTGGATGCGCCGGCGCGGGATTATCGCCATCGCCGGGGTCGATACGCGCGCGCTGACATCCCTTATCCGCGAAAAAGGCATGCCCCACGGCGTCATCGCCCATAACCCCTCGGGCCGCTTCGACATCGAGGCGCTGCAAAAGCGCGCCGCCGAATGGGCGGGGCTCGAAGGCCGCGACCTCGCGAAAGACGTCACCACCCTGCAAAGCTATCCGCATACGGAAAAGGGCTGGGAATGGGACAAAGGCTATACGCAACATGACGGCTCCGGCCCGCATATCGTCGTCATCGACTATGGCGTCAAACGCAACATCCTGCGCCGGCTGGCGAGCGAACAGTGCCGCGTCACCGTCGTCTCGGCGACGTCGAGCTATGAAGACATCATGGAAAAGAACCCAGACGGCGTCGTGCTTTCCAACGGGCCGGGCGACCCGGCGGCGACGGGCGAATACGCCGCGCCGGTGATCCGCAAGCTGATCGAAAACAAGGTGCCAGTGCTCGGCATCTGTCTCGGCCACCAGATGCTGGCGCTCGCCGCCGGCGCGAAAACCAAGAAAATGCCGCAAGGCCATCACGGCGCGAACCACCCCGTCAAAGACCTCGCCACGGGCAAGGTGGAAATCGTCTCCATGAATCACGGCTTCACAGTGGATTCGGAAAACCTGCCCGCCAATGTGACGGAGACCCATGTCTCGCTCTTCGACGGGTCCAACACCGGCATCGCACTGAAAGACGCCCCGGCCTTTTCCGTGCAGTATCACCCGGAAGCCTCGCCGGGCCCGGAAGACAGTTTTTATATCTTCCGGCGCTTCATCGACAGCGTCCGGCCGGCCGCCGCCTGAGGCGGAACTCCGACCCTCCCCCCGTGTTCTCCCTCCAAATCCAAGGAGGCGAGAAACATGGATATTTTCGAACGGATTAAGAAAGATCACGACGACGCGCGCGCGCTCATGAAAGAGCTCAAGGATACGACCGCGCGCGCGGAAAAAACCCGGCGCAAACTGTTCGACGACTTCAAGCTCGACATGTGGGCCCATCACAAGGTCGAGGAAGCGGTGTTCTATTCCTATCTCCGCGACGACACTAAGATGAGCATAGATTCCTACGAAGCGCTGAACGAGCACCATGTGGGGAACGGCCTCCTCGAAGAACTCGACACCTTCCCCGTGGCGAGCGAGGAATGGGGCGTCAAATTCGGCGCGCTCTCCGAGCTTATCGAACATCATATGGACGAAGAGGAGGACGAGTTCTTCCCGAAAGCCAGAAAGCTCCTGTCGAAAGACCAGGCGGCGCTGATGGGCGAACGCTTCGACGCGCGCAAGAAAGTCGTGCTCGCCGCCTTGAAGCCGCTGAAAGAAAGCGAAATCGAAGCCGCGGCGTAACCCCCTCCCATGACCGATGTCATTCAATGGACGGCGAGCCTGTCGGCGATTGTCGCCGCGAGCCTCATCGCCGCCCATATCAGCCAGAAGGTGACGGGAATCGCCTTCATCATCTTCACCGCCTCGTCGCTGATGTGGGTTTATTTCGGCGCGGCGGAGAACGATCACGGGCTCGTCGTCCAGAACGTCGTCCTCACCGGCATCAATCTGCTCGGCATTTACCGCTATCTGATCCGCAGCAAGCCGGCCTGACGCGGCGAACAAATAGCAGTTCCCGCTGCGCATGATGCTGGCGCAGGGTTTAAGCCCCCGCTAGCATTTTCCTCATGCGCCAGGACATTCGCGATACTTTCGAGCAGATCACGACCGCCCGCGGCTTTACAAAGGAGTCGGGCTTTCACGTGCGCGATTTCGAGGAAGGCTATGTCGCTCTAGAAGTCGCGCCGAAGGAATCGCTCGTTCAGTTCATGGGCTATGTTCATGCGGGCGTCGTCACCGGCCTCGCCGACCACGCCGCCGGCGCCTGCTACGCGTCCGTTCTGCCCGAAGGCAAGGCGTGCCTCACCGTGGAGCTCAAGATCAACTTCATGAAGCCGGCCGAGGGCGACATGCTGGTCGCCGAAGCGACGGCGCTGTCGCGCGGGCGCTCCATCGGCGTCGTGCGCTCCGACGTCTGGGCGGAAAAGGACGGCGCGCGCGCGATGGTCGCGACGGCGCTCGTGACGCTGAAATCAATTAGCCTCTAGCAGATTCATTATTCACTTCGCCACAAGCTCACCCTCATCCTGAGGAGCCCAATCGTCCTCGCCCTTCGCGACATTGAGCAAGCATTTTATGCTTGCTCAACCCTCAGGATGAGGACGATTGGGCGTCGCGAAGGATCGGCAGCAGCAAAAAAACGTTCCGGCCTTGGCAAGCCGCCCCCGGGACGCTTAGGTAAGGCTCATGAGCCAGACCCAAGCCAAACCGCCCTTCACCGTCCGCGTCGTTCCGGTGACGCCGTTCCAGCAGAATTGCTCGATTATCCGTGCGCCTTCCGGCAAGGCGGCTGTGGTCGATCCCGGCGGCGAGCCGGAAAAGATTTTGCAGGCGGCGAAAGACTTCAACGCCGAGATCGAACAGATATGGCTCACTCATGGCCATCTCGACCATGCGGGCGGCGCCGAGGCGGTGAAACGCGAAACCGGCGCGCCGATCATCGGGCCGCATGAAGAAGATACGTTTTGGCTCGACGAGATCGCCGGCCACTGGGCGCAATACGGCCATCCCGGCATGGGCGAGGACTGCAAGCCGGACAAATGGCTGCATGACGGCGACGAACTCGATCTCGACGGGATCAAGTTTCAGGTCGTCTACACGCCCGGCCACACGCCAGGCCATGTGGTGATCTACAACAAGGACGCCAATATCGCCTTTGTCGGCGACGTTCTGTTCGCGGGCTCTGTCGGGCGCACGGACTTTCCCCGCGGCGATCAGCAGACGCTCGTCAATTCCATCACGCAAAAGCTCTGGCCGCTTGGCGACGTGCAGTTCGTGCCGGGCCACGGGCCGACCTCGAGCTTCGGGCGCGAGCGCCAATCGAACCCCTTCGTCGCCGACAAGGTCACCGGCTATCAGGGCGCCGAAAAAGAAGCGCCCAACGAAATCGACCAGAAGCTCTCAAAACGCTGGCAGTAGGCTTCGCGCCTAATCCGTCACCGGCGGCTCGACGACGGCGCGGCCCACATAATTGGTGTCCGCGCCGAACCAGACCGCGCCCGCCGGCGCATAGTAATGCATATGGCGGATGGTCCCGCCACCGGACGGAATGTCGGTCTTGGAGAAAAATTCCTCCGTCTTCGGATCGAATCCCATGAAGATATTCGGGTCGACGCCGGTGGCGACCATCCAGATACGGTCCTGTCCGTCAACGGCCATGCCATAGGGACGCGCCCGCTCGCCCTGGGGCATCTCCCATTCCTTGAAGGTTTTCTTTTCCGGATCATAAACGCCGAGCACACCCTTGATGTAATCGCCATACCAGACGCGCCCGTCGCTGGTGATTTCAAGACGGCGCGGCAGCGCGCCTTCGCGGGGCAGGTCGATTTCCGTCAATTCGAGTGTCTCAGGATTTATATGGGCGAGCTTGTAGGTCCCGAACAGCGCGACCCAGACCGACCCGTCGGGCGCCATCTTGATTCCATAAGGCCGCGAGCGCTCGGTCTTTGAGGCAATGAGATCAACTTTGCGGCTTTCGATATTCAGCCGGCCGATAAAATTGCCGCCCTGCACCGTGAACCAGATGTTCTCTTCGCCTTCATCGAAGACCAACGTATGAGGATCGCGCGCGGCTTCGTCAGGCATCGGGATTTCTTCGGTCTCTTTCGTCTTCGGATCGAAGCGACCGATGACGCCGGTGCGGTTGCCGGCGTACCAGACGATCCCGTCTTCGCCGACGATGAGATTATGCGGCCCCTCGCCTTCCGGCAGGTCGTATTTGACGATGACGCCGCTCGAGGCGTCGAGATGGCCGATATAGCCGCCCGCCTGGCCCACGAACCAGACGGAATTGGCGCTCTCGGCAAACGGATCGCGCGGACGGGTGTTCTCGAACGGAACTTTCCATTCCCTGATGTCGACCGTTTCTTCGGCGAAGACCGGCGTCATCATCATTACGCCCGAAAGAATTGCAGCCCCGAAAATCCTCATCGCACCCTCCTCCGGCGCTTACCGCGCCGCCCGCGTCAGAGCCTTTACCTACTATAGCCGCGCGCGCCATGGCGCCGGAGGGAAGATTAAAGATCGGACATGACGGCGGCGCAGCATGGCTGCAAAACCCGCATTCCGCCTGTCTCGCGGGCTGCTGAGCGCCCCTAATTCGCCACGCGCCGAAGCCGCGCGAAATGCTCGTCCCAGCCGGAATCGTGATTGGACGCCATGCCGAAGGGATCTTCTTCGTATTTCTCCCAGCCGTCATGGACGAGAGTCAAAATCGTGCCGCCCTTCACCGCTTCGAGAGTCCAGGCGCAAATGGTCTCGACGCCGCCCAGATGATTATGGGTGAAGGTGTGAACCAGCCGCTCCGGCTTTTTCATCTCGAGGACTTTGCCCCAGCAGAGCTTTTCGCCGTCCTTGCCGTAGCTGTTGGTCAGAAGGCCGTACTCGCCGCCCTCTTTGAGGTCGCCCGCGCCGCGGTGAAACCAGAGCGCAAGCTGGTCGGGCTCGGTCAGGAATTTCCAGACATGTTCAGGCGGCGCTTTTAAGAAAAGGGTTTTGACGATCTTCATCTTGCTCATGATGTTCTCTCCACGACGTCTTTGAGTTTGGCGAGACGCTCATCCCAGAAGCGGTCGAAATGGCCCAGCCAGTCGGCGGCGGTCTTGAGCGCTTCCGGGTTGAGGCGGTTGATCCGTTCACGTCCCTTTGCTTCGACGGCGATAATCCCGCCGTCCTTCAAGATCGCCAGATGCTTGGCGACGGCGGGGCGCGTCATATCGAAGGCCGCGGCGATCTCGGCGATGGGGCGCGGCCCCTCGGCCAGCATGGAAATGATCGCCCGCCGGGTCGGGTCGGCGAGCGCGCGGAAAACGGGCTGGGCGTCAGCGGATGGCGGGCGTGCAGGCATGGGATCTCAACATAAAACCTTATGGTTTCTCTTTATATGAAACCTTTTGGTATTATGTCAAGCCCGCAGAAAATTGGCGGCGCCTCAGTTTGCCTTCATCCTGAGGGGCCCCGCCCCTTCGTCCTTCGAGACGCAAGCCCGACCGCGAATGCGGTCAATCTAGAATTGGCGCGCGCGCGGGCTTGCTCCTCAGGATGAAGGGGCGGGGCTGTCTCGAAGGGCGAAGGCAAACTGAGGCGCTGCCGAAAAATTCGGAAGAACTTGAAAACTCTTTCCCTCGGGGCCTTTCGCTCGTCCGTAGCTTGCCCTAAGACAGCGCTTTAATCGACAATTGATTCTCGCCTCCCCGCGCGCGTGCGGCCGCCTCTGCAGGCCCGCCCGTCCGGCGAGGCTGCGCGCGAGTAAGGTATGCCGAAACGCACAGATATTTCCTCCATTCTCATCATCGGCGCCGGTCCCATCATTATCGGGCAGGCCTGCGAATTCGACTATTCCGGGGTGCAGGCGGTCAAAGCGCTGAAGGAGGAAGGCTACCGCGTCATCCTCGTCAATTCGAACCCGGCGACGATCATGACCGATCCGGAGCTCGCCGACGCCACCTATATCGAGCCGATCAGCCCGGAATTCGTGGAAAAGGTCATCGCGCGCGAGCGCCCGGACGCGCTGTTGCCAACCATGGGCGGCCAGACGGCCTTGAACTGCGCCCTCGACCTCGAACAGGCGGGCGTTCTCGAAAAATACAATGTGGAGATGATCGGCGCCCGGGCCGACGTCATCGAAAAAGCCGAAGACCGCGAGAAATTCCGCGTCGCCATGGAGAAGATCGGGCTTGAAAACCCGCGCTCGGCGATTGCGGCTTCACCCGCCATCAAGAACGAGCAAGGCAGGACGGTCGGCTATGACCGGGCGGCGGGCGTTTCAAACGCCATGGCCTATCTCGAAGACATCGGCCTGCCCGCCATCATCCGCCCGGCCTTCACCCTCGGCGGCACGGGCGGCGGCGTCGCTTATAACCGCGAGGAGTTCGAGCATTATGTCCGCTCCGGCATCGAAGCGAGCCCCGTCGGCCAAGTCCTGATCGACGAGAGCCTCCTCGGCTGGAAAGAATATGAAATGGAGGTCGTCCGCGACAAGGCGGACAACTGCATCATCGTCTGCTCCATCGAAAACGTCGACCCGATGGGCGTGCACACCGGCGATTCGATCACCGTCGCCCCGGCGCTGACCCTCACCGACAAGGAATTCCAGATGATGCGCAACGCCTCGATCGCGGTGATGCGCGAGATCGGCGTCGAGACCGGCGGCTCCAATGTGCAATTCGCGGTCAATCCGGAAACGGGACGCCTCGTCGTCATCGAGATGAACCCGCGCGTCTCGCGCTCCTCCGCCCTCGCCTCAAAAGCGACCGGTTTCCCGATTGCACGCATCGCGGCGAAGCTCGCCGTCGGCTATACGCTCGACGAGCTCGACAACGACATCACCGGCGCGACGCCCGCCTCCTTCGAACCGACCATCGATTACGTGGTGACGAAAATCCCGCGCTTCGCCTTCGAGAAATTTCCGGGCGCGGAAGCGACGCTGTCGACCGCCATGAAATCGGTGGGCGAAGCCATGGCCATCGGCCGGTCTTTCAAGGAGTCCATGCAAAAAGCCATGCGCTCCCTCGAGACCGGGCTCTCCGGCCTCGATCCCATCGAGATACCGGGGCTCGGCGAAGACGACGACGTCAACGCCTTCCGCGCCGCGCTCGCCGCGCCGACGCCGGACCGGCTGCGCGTCACGGCCGAAGCGTTCCGTCATGAACTGCCGCTGGAACAGATCCGCTCCATCACTCAATACGACCCATGGTTCCTGGAACAGCTTTCGGAAATCGTCGAAACCGAAAAGCAGATCGCGCGCGAAGGCCTGCCCGATGACGCGGACGCCTTGCGGGCGCTGAAAGCCATGGGCTTTTCAGACAAGCGCCTCGCGCAATTATGCGAAGGAACGGAAAAGGAAGTGCGCGAGCACCGGCGCGCGCGCGACGTCCGCCCCGTCTTCAAACGCATCGACACCTGCGCGGCGGAATTCGAGGCCAAGACCCCTTACATGTATTCCGCCTATGAACCGTCTTTTGGCGGAACGCCAGCCTGCGAATCTAAACCGTCCGACCGCAAGAAAGTCATCATCCTCGGCGGCGGACCGAACCGCATCGGTCAGGGCATCGAGTTCGATTATTGCTGTTGTCACGCCGCTTTCGCCCTCGCCGATATCGGCGTCGAGTCGATCATGGTGAACTGCAACCCCGAAACGGTCTCCACCGATTACGACACCTCGGACCGGCTTTATTTCGAACCGCTGACCGCCGAAGACGTTCTCGAAATCGTCGCCAAGGAACGCGAGAAGGGCGAACTTCTCGGCGTCATCGTGCAATATGGCGGACAGACGCCTTTGAAGCTGGCGCGCACCCTGGAAGAAGAAGGCATTCCCCTGCTCGGCACGCCCTATGATGCGATCGACCTCGCCGAAGACCGCGAGCGCTTCCAGAAACTCGTGCAGAAGCTCGGGCTCAAACAGCCGAAAAACGCCACCGCGCCGAGCCGCGAAGCCGCCCCCGCCATTGCCGAAGAGGTGGGCTATCCGCTGGTGACGCGGCCCTCTTACGTTCTCGGCGGGCGCGCCATGGAGATCGTGCGCGACAAGGCTTCGCTCAACCAATATCTCGCCACCGCCCAGATCGAGATCGACGAAGACGAACCGCTTCTCCTCGATCATTATCTTCAAAACGCCGTCGAGGTGGATGTGGACGCCATTGCAGACGGCGAAGACGTATTCATCGCCGGCGTCATGGAGCATATCGAGGAAGCGGGCGTTCATTCCGGCGACAGCGCCTGCTCCCTGCCGCCCTACACGCTGTCCGAACAAATCATCGACGAGTTGAAAGAAGAAACACGCCGCATGGCGCTGGAGCTCGGCGTCGTCGGCCTCATGAATGTGCAATACGCCATCAAGGACGGCGACATCTATATTATCGAGGTGAACCCGCGCGCATCGCGCACCGTGCCCTTCGTCGCGAAAGCCGTGGGGCTTCCCGTGGCGCGCATCGCCGCGAAAGTCATGGCCGGCGAAAAGATCAAGGATCTCGACCTTCATTGGCCGGCGCTTAATCATGTGGCGGTGAAAGAAGTCGTCTTTCCTTTCGCGCGCTTCCCCGGCGTCGACACGGTGCTGGGACCGGAAATGCGCTCCACCGGCGAGGTCATGGGCATCGACGTCAATTTCGACAAGGCGCGGGCGAAGAGCCTTATCGCCGCCGGCGCGCGCATCCCCATGAAGGGCTGCGTCTTCATCTCGCTGAAAGACAGCGACAAAGCGCATATGGTCGGCGCGGCGTCGAAGCTCCTCGACATGGGCTTTACGATCATCGCCACCGGCGGCACGGCGGAATATCTGAAAAACCAGGGCCTCGACGTCGCCAAGGTCAACAAGGTGCTGGAAGGCCGGCCGCATATCGTCGACGCGCTTAAAAACGGCGAAGTCCAGATGGTCTTCAACACCACGGAAGGCGCCCAGTCGATCAAGGACTCGCGCTCTATCCGCACCACGGCGCTGGCCCAGAAAATCCCCTGCATCACGACGGCGGCGGGCGCCCGGGCGGCGGTCCGGGCCATCGAGGCCATGCGGGCCGGGGATCTTGAGGTCGCGCCGCTGCAGGCCTATTTCGCGACGGACGCGGCGGCGGCGCTTCAAGAATAATTAGAAAAACTCATTAGTTTCCAAAGGACTATGGGGATAGTTCCGGGCGCCCCGGCCTTGAAATCCCGTTCCGGACTGATTAAATACCCGGCTCGGCAAATCAGCGACGGCCCGGCGCAAACGCCTCGGGCCGCGCTATTTTTTTAGCTTGAGAGTCCAAAACGAGACCCGAAAGCGTGCAGGAAGGAGCGGCCAATCCGGGCCTCTCCTCGTCGCCAGGAGAAAGGGCGGAGCAATGGAAAAATTTCCGATGACCCTCGCCGGCTATCAGAAGCTGGAAGAGGATTTGAAAAAGCTGAAAAATGAGGAGCGCCCGGCGGTGATTCAGGCGATCGCCGAAGCGCGCGCCCATGGCGACCTCTCGGAAAACGCAGAATACCACGCCGCCAAGGAGCGTCAGGGCTGGATCGAATCGCAGATTCTCGAGCTCGAAGACAAATATAACCGCGCCGAGGTCATCGACGTCGCCAAACTCGACGGCGACAGCGTGAAGTTCGGCGCGACCGTCACCCTGATCGACGAAGACACCGAAGAAGAAAAAGTCTGGCAGATCGTCGGCGACCTTGAAGCCGACGTAAAACAGCGCCGGATTTCGATCTCTTCACCCATCGCCCGCGCCCTTATCGGCAAGTCCGTCGGTGACTCGGTCGAGGTTCAGGCCCCCGGCGGCGCGCGCGCCTACGAGATCGAAAAGGTTGTTTACAAATAAACGCCGCCCCGCAGAGTTTTGAATGCAAAAAAGCCGGCCCCTCTCCCCGGGGGCCGGCTTTTTCTTTCGCTATAGAGCGAAAAACGCGTCAGGCCGATTTACGCCGGCGCGACGCGAAGCCAAGACCGGCGATCCCCGAAAGCAAAAGCGGAAGCGCCGCCGGAACCGGCACTTCGGAGACTTCCGGCACGGTGTAATTGATCGTCAGAAACGACGCGCTCAGGTCCTTCAGCGTTTCAAGCGAAGCGATCTGAACTGATGCGAAACTGTCTGTTTCAAGGCGCAGCGTCAGCAAGTCGCCGATCAGCAGCGCCTGAACCGGCGAAACGTCGCTGAAGACCGTCGCCAGCACATCCCCTGACGAGCCGCCAATGGGCAGTTGCGCGTCGATCACCTGAGACCCGGGCGCATCATAATCGGCAATATCGACGACGCCGTCGCCCGCATATGCAAAGACGTCGAATTCCGCCGGATTGCCGCCCGTATTGCTGACAAAGCGATCAAGCACGACCGACAGGCTTACGGAATCGATGGTTGCAGCGTCGGGAATAACGCCGAGATCGAACTCCAGGATGGCGTTTGTGATGTTTCCTCCCGACTGCAAAATGCTCAGCGCGCCATCCGTCGTATCAACGGCGTCCCCGCCAAACGTCGTGACGTCGCCATCGGCGGTCGGATCGAGCACAAGCGTCGCCGCCTGCGCCTGTCCTGCAATGACCAACGATGCAGCACCGAAAACCGCCAATTGAAGGCTGGCGGCGAACCTTTTCCTGATTTGACTCATGCTTGTCCTGTGGCGGCGCGCGGCCGCTCCCCCTTGCATAAACTACAATAAAATCCCGCCGAAACGCGGCGGCGACAGTTCACAAAAAGCATAAAATTTGCAAAACGCTTTCACCTCTATTGGTGATAAGCCGGAACTTTTTGATATCGGGGGAGACGATAATGAAAGCGCCTGAGGGGGAAGGCCTGTCCGACGATACATGGACGCAGATCAGCGATCAGCTCATTTCCGACATCTATGCGACGACATTGTCGCCGGAACACTACGACCAGTTCATGGAGACGGTGGAGACTTATCTCACCAGCCTTCGCTCCAGGAAAGACGCCCGGGGGCAGGCCCCCGCCGAGCGGCACTTCAAAACGGCCCTGACGCTGCTGGAAACGCTGGGACGCAAGAGAATGTCCGGAAACCGCGCCTCCGCCATCGCCGAATCGGCGCCGGGACCGGCCATTATTCTTGACAGCGATCTTTCCATTACGGCTCTCAATGAAGCCGCGCGCGGCGCGATCGCCACAAACATGCCGCGCCTTGCCGATTTCGGCGTCGATCCCAAAACAGAAAGCGCCGTTCAAAACGCCATCGACGAACTCACCAAAGACGACAATCTCCGCGTCGTACCGCTCACCGGCGCCTGGCGCGAGCAAAATGGCTGCGCGCTGTTGTCAAAGGTCAATATCGACACCGAATATCTGGAAAGCGGCGTCCGCTTCCTGCTCACCTTTTCAAGTTTTTCGCTGAACCCCGAACAAAGAAAGGTGCTGCGTCAGGCCTATGCCCTTTCCGATGTGGAGGTCGACATCGCCTTCGGACTGATTCAGGGTCTGCAGGTCCAGGACATCGCCGAACAAAGAGACAAATCCATCAACACCATCAGGACACAGATTAAATCCATTCAGAAAAAAACCGGCACGAACTCCATCGCAGACATCATCAGGCTTTTCGGCGCCCTGCTCGCCAATCTGACGACCATGCTGCAACATTCCGACCTCGCCACGGGCAAGAGCGCGCCGAACGTGCCTTTGCGCCGCAGCGCCCTCACCCTGCGCGACGGGCGCCGCCTCTCCTACAGCGAACAGGGCGCAGAAGCGGGAACCCCGGTCCTCTTCGCGCACAACATGCTTTACGGCGCGGAATGGACGCCAAGCGCGCTCTTCGCCGCGGAGAAACGGGACATCCGCATCCTGGCGCCCTCGCGCCCCGGCTTCGGCTATTCCGACCAGCTGCCCAATCAGAAAAACGACGCCTTTATCGACGCCGTCGCCGCGGATTTCTGCGAACTTCTCGACCACCTCCATATCGAGCGGGCCGTCGTGCTCGGCCACGGCATCGCCTCAATCTACGCCATGCGTTTTGCGCGGCGTTATCCCCATCGCGTGAAGGCGCTGATCGCAGTCAGCCACGCGCCGATCTGGAAAGACAAATGGCTGAAGGACCTGCCCGTGCGCCAGCGCCAGGTTTACACCGTCGCGCGCTATGCGCCGCAGCTCCTGCCCTTCATCACGCGCGCCGGCGCCGCGTTGATACGGAGCGGCAATCACGACCGCTTTCTCGACGCCCTCACCTGGGACATTCCCGCCGACGAAAAGGCGATGAAGCAAAAGGAAACCTATGAGGTGATGGTGCGCGCGCTCCATCACACCATCCAGCAGGGATGCGAAACCTATTGCCGGGAATGCGTCATCCGTTCGAAAGATTATGTGGACGAGGCGCAGAAACTGACAACGCCCATGCACATCATTCACGGCCTCGGCGACGTCATGGTCCCGCCTTCGCGCATCGAACTGTTTTGCGAGCGGGTTCCCGAAAGCACCGTCACCTGGGTCGAAAACGCCGGCCAGTATCTGCTCTTCACCCACTGGCAGCATGTGTTGCGCAAGATCGAGACCCTGGGGTGACGTACGCTTACGTGCGCGTCATAGCCGTCTCATCGCGCATGTTCCGCCTGTGAGGCCCTGAGGCGGTCGACGAACCATTCGCCGGCGGCGGAAAGCCGTTTTTTGGCGCGCATACGCACAGTCAGCGGCGGCGCCTCGAAAAACCCGTCGGCTTGCTTTAGCTCGCGCATGGACGCCAGCAGCCAGGATTCCGGCAAGAGACCGACAGCGGCGCCTGCGTCGATGGCCGCCTGAATTGCATGCTGCCGGTTGCTGGCGACAGCGATGCGATAAATACGCTTATGGCGGCGCAGGAAGTCTTGCGCGAGGCGCCGGTAGTGACTCCCCTCAAAAGCGAGCGCCAGCGGCAAAGGCGTCTTTTTGTGAATGTCGGTGTTTCGCTTACACGCCCACAAGCCGCGCTCGCTATAGACGAGATCGCCACGGTCATCGTTGATTTGATATTCCGTAAGCAGCGCAAGATGAAGCGCGCCCTCGTCAAAACGGCGCAGCAGTTCGCTCGAGCCGTCGACCACGACATGCAGGCTAGTTTCAGGAAAGGCGCGGACGAACTCGGCGAGGTGCGGCTGCAGGAGCGCTTTCACATACATGTCCGGCGTGCCGATGATCAGGCTTTTCCCGCCGCGTGCAGCCATCATTGCATCAAACGCCGCCTCGTGCGCCTCAAGAATCTGACGAGCATGAATGAGCAGAGTTTCGCCTTCCGCCGTTGGCGCAACGCCATGCGCGCTGCGCACAAGAAGACGGCGACCAGCCGCTTCTTCAAGGCGCTTCATCTGCATACTGACGGCTGAAGGCGTTCGCCCAAGCTGCTCAGCCGTGGCGGCGAAGCTGCCGCTGTCGACAATTCGGACAAAAGTGCGCAGAAGATCCTGATCAAACATAACATCAATAATATTGAAGAATGTTCTCAAATCAATTGGCTGGCTTTCTATAAGCCGCATATTTTATGAGATTTTTTAGTCTCGCTTTGATTTGCATAAGAAAAGTTGATGAGAATGACAGATTTCGAAATACGCCGCGCCATCGCCGCGGACCTCCCTGCTCTGGCGGAAATACAGCAACGCTCCATGCGGGAGCTCGCCTCGATGTCCTATGAGACGGCGCAAATCGCCGCTTTTCTGGAACATGGCGAGGCGATCCTCAGCGAAATTATCGAGAAGGCCAATTGCTGGGTGGCTGTGGCCGGACCTCTGGTCATCGGTTGCGCCGCCTGGTGCCGGCCCGGCGCGATCAGTTTAAGCGCCCTGCCAAAACGGCCGACCCTGCCGGAAGCGGAAATACGCTCCGTGCATGTGCGCCCGGGCTGGACCCGGCGCGGCGTCGCCAGACGGTTGCTCGACCGCATCGAAAAGGACGCAGCCGAAGCCAGCGTTCTGCGTCTTTCGCTTTTGTCGACCCTTAACGGACGGGCTTTTTATGAGGCCCTCGGTTTTTCCGCGACCGGCGAAAAAAAACTGAAAGTCGACGGGCTCTTCATGACCGGCGTCGCCATGACCAAGCAGCTTGAAAAGTCACGGAGCGCGGCATGAGCGAGCACACAGCCAATATCGCCGCAAGCAGCATTTCTCTTTCAGAGCCCACCACGGCGCCGGCGCCCGTATGGTCATCCCGCTTTGCGTTTCTCGCCGCGGCCGTGGGCTCCGCCGTGGGGCTCGGCAATATCTGGAAATTCCCTTACATGGCCGGCGCGAATGGCGGCGGCGCCTTTGTCATTCTCTATCTGGGCATGGTCGCCGTCATTGGCGTGCCGATCCTCATTGCGGAATTGACGCTTGGCCGCCGCGGCGGTGCCGCCGTCTCCAGATGCTTCGGACGAATAACAGGCGGCAAAGGGCGGTTATGGAACGCGCTTGGCTGGCTCAGCGCCGGAACGGCGATCGTCATTCTCAGTTTCTACAGCATCGTCGCCGGCTGGGCGCTCGCCTACGCCGTAAAGTCCGTCTCCGGATCGATGCAGGGGCTCGCGCCGGAAGACTATGCGGCGCATTTCGATACGCTCCTGGCCAACCCGGGCGAGATGATCTTCTGGCAGGCCGTCATTCTCGGCGCGACAGCGTCGATCGCGGCGGGCGGCGTGCGCGGCGGGCTCGACCGGGCGGTCAGATGGCTGATGCCGCTGCTGGCGCTTCTGCTTGTCGCGCTCGGCGTTTACGCAGCGGCGCTAGGCGACGCCGGCGCTGCGCTGCGCTTTCTGTTTACGCCGGATTTCTCCGCGCTGACGCCGGAAGCGGCGCTATCCGCCGCGGGCCATGCTTTTTTCACGCTCTCGCTCGGCGTCGGCGCGATGATCGCTTATGGCGGCTATATCCCGGAGCATGTCTCCGTTCCCCGCGCCGCCGCATGGGTGGCGCTGTTCGACACGCTTTGCGCCCTCGCCGCAGGGATGGTGATCTTTCCGATCGTTTTCGCGTTCGGTCTCGATCCGGCCGCAGGCCCGGGGCTTATTTTCGTAACCCTGCCGGTCGCTTTCGGCGCCATGCCGGGCGGGGCCATTGCAGGCGGCCTCTTCTTCACGCTGCTTGTCATCGCCGCCCTGACGTCAACGCTCTCCCTCATCGAGCCCATGGCCGCGTCGCTGGCGAATGACGGCGCCTCGCGGCGCGTCTGGACGCTCCGCCTGACCGCCATCGCCGGCGCATTGGGGCTGGTTTCCGTTTTCTCTTTCAACATCTGGTCGGAGGTGCGGCTGTGGGACGCGGAAAAAACCCTCTTCGACTGGCTCAACCACCTGACGACGGAAATCTCCCTGCCGCTGGGCGGCATGGGCGTCGCCATCTTCGCCGGCTGGGCGGCGCCGAAGACGCTCCTGCGCGGCGAATTCGCCTCCGGCAAAGCCTACCGGGTCTGGCGCTTTCTGATCCGCTATGTGGCGCCGCTCGCCGTGGCGGCGGTGTTCATCCACCTGGTGATTTAGAAGCAAGCCTTAAGCAGCTTACCTCTTTCACCAACTCACCCCTCGCCGATCATCTCCTTAACGATGGCGGCGAGGCCGATCTGGCGACGGCGCTTCAACCGCTCGGCGAAGAGGATCGAGCGCAGGAGTTCTTCGGATTCGTCGAGGTCGTAATTGACGATGACATAGTCGTACTCGGCCCAGTGGGACATTTCGGCGTCGGCTTTGGCCATGCGCCGCTGCACCACGTCTTCAGGGTCCTGCGCGCGCTGGCGCAGGCGCCGTTCGAGCTCCTCGCGCGAGGGCGGCAGGATGAAGACCTTGACCACGTCCTCGCCCGCCACCTCATCGAGCTGCTGCGCGCCCTGCCAGTCGATGTCGAACAGAACGTCCTTGCCCTGACGAAGCACGTCTTCGACCAATGAACGGGGCGTACCGTAATAATGGCCGAAGACATTCGCCCATTCGAGGAACTCGCCCTCATCGCGCATGCGCGTGAATTCTTCTTCGGAGACGAAATAATAGTCCTTGCCGTGCGCCTCGCCCGGGCGGCGCTGGCGCGTCGTCGCGGAGACCGAGAGAACCATTTCGTCGTCTTTTTCGAGAAGCCGCTCGGCGAGCGTTGTTTTGCCGGCCCCCGAGGGGCTCGACAGGATGAACATCAGGCCCCTGCGGGCCACTTTGAGATCGCCGCCGATCATCTTTCTTCCTACTCGATATTCTGCACCTGTTCGCGCAGCTGGTCGATGACCCGTTTAAGCTCGAGGCCGATGCGCTTCAACTCCATATCCTGGGCTTTCGAGCATAAGGTGTTGGCTTCGCGGTTGAATTCCTGGGTCAGGAAGTCGAGATCGCGGCCCACGGGGCCTTCGCGCGCGAGCAACGCCCGGCCCGCGCTCACATGGGAGGAGAGCCGGTCGAGCTCTTCCCTGACATCGGCCTTGATGGCCAGCAGCGAGGCTTCCTGGGCGAGACGGTCTTCCGGCACGGCGCCGTCGAGCAGTTCTTTCAGCTGGGCGGCGATGCGGTCGCGGATTGCGGCGGGCATGGCGGCGGCGTTCGCCGCAGCGTCGGCGGTCAGTTTTTCGATGGTTTCGAAATGGCCGGCGATAACCGCGCCCATGGACGCGCCTTCCTTGCGCCGCGCGGCGACAAGCGCGTCGAGCGCCTCGCCAAAAGAATTGAGAAGCGCGGCGAACAAAGCCTCGCGCGCCTCCGCGCTCAATTCCTCTTCCGCCTGCTCGATGACGCCGCGAAGCCCCAGGAGCCCGTCGGCGCTCGGCGGCGCGCATTCCACATTGAGGCGCAGCTTGTTGATCATGGAAACGGCGTCGGCGAGCATCGCTTCGTTGATGCGATAGCCGGAGTCCGAGCGATCCGAGGCGAGCGTGAGACCGATATTGAGCGAGCCGCGCGAGAGTTTCTGCTTCGCAAGCTTGCGCATCTCGGGATCGAGCGCATCGTAACCGGGCGGCAGGCGCGCGCGCCATTCCAGCCCGCGGCCGTTGACCGAGCGGACTTCCCAGACAAAGCGCCAGCCTTCATGCGCACCTTCGGCGCGGGCGAAGCCGGTCATGGATGAAAATGTTTTTGTCACTGGCGTCCTTTGCGCTGGCGCTCGATGGTCCGCCATTTGGCGACATTGGCGTTATGTTCGCGCAAGGTCGAGGAAAAAACATGGCCGCCCGTGCCGTCGGCGACGAAGAAGATGTCGTCCGTATCCGCCGGGTTTAAAACCGCTTTGATGGACGCCGCGCCGGGATTGGCGATGGGCGTCGGCGGCAGGCCGCGGATGATATAGGTGTTGTACGGCGTTTCCTTGCGCAATTCGCTGACCCGGAGGCCCCGGCCAAGGGGCTCGCCTTCCGTGAGGCCGTAAATAATGGTCGGATCGGACTCAAGGCGCATGCCGCGCTTCAACCGGTTGACGAAGACCGCGGCGATGCGCGCGCGCTCTTCAGGCACGCCGGTTTCTTTTTCGACGATGGAGGCGAGGATGATCGCCTCGCCTTGCGTCGAGAAGGGAAGCTCCATGGCGCGCTCGTCCCAGATTTCATCGAGCAGCGCATCCTGATCCTTCATCATCCGCCGCAACAGCCCGTCGCGGGTCTCCCCGCGCGTGTAGGCGAAAGTTTCGGGCAAGAGCTCGCCCTCGCCCGGCTCTAATGTCACCTCGCCTTCGAGCACCTCATCGGCGTTCAGGAGGCGGATGATCTGCGCCGTCGTCAGGCCTTCCGGCGCGGTGAAGTAATGGAGGATGCTTTTGCCCTCCATGAGCTGGTCGATGATCTCCATGACGCTCGAACGCGCCGGGATTTCATATTCGCCGGCCTTGATTTCGCCTTGCACGCCGCGAATGCGCACGGCGGCGATGAAAATTTCCGGATGCTTGATGACGCCTTCGTCTTCCAGCTGCTGGGCGATGGTCGAAACGGCGCTGCCATGGGGCAGGAGAACGATCACGGCGTCACTCGCGGGGCCCGGCTCCGTCGCGGCGCGATAGCCGAGCCAGCCGCCGACGCCGAGGGCCGCCGCAGCCAGCGCCGCAAGCCCCGCCAGAAACAGGAGGACGGACTTCACCGCGCCGCCCCGCTGACCGGAGCGCCTCTTTCGGCGCCATGATGCCAATGCGCTTTTACCGCCGCCCGTCATGCCTGTCGCTCGCCCTGCCCTCCGATTCCAGGGCAGTTTAGCCGTCAATGCGCCGCATCACCAGAGAGGCGTTTGTGCCGCCGAAACCGAAGGAATTGGAGAGCGCGATATTAATCGGCTTTTTAACGGCTTCTTTAGGGGCAAGGTTGATCGGCGTTTCGACCGACGGATTGTCGAGATTGAGGGTCGGCGGGGCGACGCCGTCGCGCATGGCGAGGAGGCAGAAAATCGCCTCCACCGCACCCGCGGCGCCGAGGAGATGGCCGACGGAGGATTTGGTCGAGGACATGACGAGGCCGTCCGCCGCGTCGCCGAAAAGCCGCTCCACGGCTTTCAGCTCGATCTCGTCGCCCACCGGAGTCGAGGTGCCGTGAGCGTTCACATAGTCGATGTCTTTCGGCTGGAGCCCGGCGCGCTTCAGCGCCATTTCCATGGAGCGATAACCGCCATTGCCGTCTTCGGCCGGCGACGTGATGTGATAGGCGTCGCCCGACAATCCGTATCCGACGATTTCGCCGTAGATCTTCGCGCCGCGCGCCTTGGCGCGCTCATATTCCTCGAGCATGACGAAGCCCGAGCCCTCGCCCATGAGGAAGCCGTCGCGGTCCTTGTCGTAAGGGCGCGAGGCCTTTTCCGGCGTATCGTTGAAATGGGTGGTGAGCGCCTTGCAAGACGAGAAGCCCGCAATGCCGATGGGGCAGATCGCAGCCTCCGCGCCGCCCGCCAGCATCACATCCGCATCGTCGAGCGCGATGAGCCGCGCCGCATCGCCGATCGCATGCGCGCCCGACGAGCACGCGGTCACCACCGCGTGGTTGGGGCCCTTCATGCCGAGCCGAATCGACACCTGGCCGGAGACGAGATTGATGAGATTGCCGGTGATGAAGAAGGGCGACACCCGGCGCGGGCCTTTATTGTTCAAGACCAGCACTTCGTGCTCAATCCCGGAAAGCCCGCCAATGCCGGAGCCGGTCATGACGCCGGCGCGGTCGCGCTCTTCTTCGGTTTTTAGCTCAAGCCCCGAATCGTCGAACGCCATCTGCGCTGCGGCGATGCCGAAGGTGATGAACTCGTTGATCCGGCGCTGTTCGCGCGGTTCGACGAAATCGTCCGCATTGAACGCCGCGTCGCCCGCCTTATCGCCGCCGCGCGAGCCGTCCGACCGCGGCACCGAGGCAGCGATGCGGCAAGGCAGGTCCGATGCGTCGAACTGTTCGATGGGCCCGGCGCCCGACTCGCCATCGATAAGCCGGCGCCATACGGGATCGAGCCCCGCCCCCAAAGGCGTGACCAGTCCCATTCCTGTAACGACAACGCGGCGCATCAAACCCACTCCAAACCTTTAAGGAGCCGGGGCTCTCGCCCGGAAACCGGCCGGCGCCGATGCGGTTTTATGAAAAACCCGTCAAACGGCGCCGCCGAGGCGAAAAGGACCCATGCGGCTCGTTATCGGGAAGAACAGCCGGTCTTAAGACTTTTGTTCTTCGATAAATTTGATGGCGTCGCCGACGGTCTGAATGGTCTCGGCGGCGTCATCGGGAATCTCAACGTCGAATTCTTCTTCGAACGCCATCACGAGTTCGACGATATCAAGGCTGTCCGCGCCGAGATCGTCGATGAAGCTCGCCTTGGGCTCAACCTTGGCCGCATCCACGTCGAGATGCTCGACAACAATTTTTTTCACGCGTTCTGCAAGATCAGACATTCAACGCTCCTTGGTAAAAACGGATCTTTACGATTTTCTGCCGGCGCCAGAAAGACGGGTTCCCGGCGGGGGTTAAACGGGGCCGCTCGAAACCGGCTTGAGCTGGCTGTGAGCGGGTTCGGGGGCGAATTACGGCATATTGCAGATTGTTGCAATGTCAAAACTGACGCCCGATTTTTCCTAAGGACAGCATTTTATCAGCCTATACCATCGCCATCCCGCCATTCACATGGAGGGTCTGGCCCGTGACATAACGCGCCTCCTCAGAGGCGAGATAGACCGCCGCGGCGGCGATATCCTCCGGCGCGCCCATGGCGCCTGCGGGAATCTTGCCGAGAATCGCTTCTTTCTGCTGATCGTTCAAGGCGTCCGTCATCGCCGTCGCAATAAAGCCCGGCGCGATACAGTTCACGGTGACGTTGCGCCCCGCCACTTCCGCCGCGAGGGATTTCGACATGCCGATCATCCCCGCCTTGGAGGCGGCGTAGTTCGCCTGGCCCGGATTGCCGGTGACGCCGACAATGGAAGTGACGCCGATAATGCGCCCATAGCGCTGCTTGGTCATGCCGCGCAAACTCGCTTTGGCGAGCCGGAAATAGGCGGTGAGATTGATCTTCAAGACCTCGTCCCACATGTCGGGCTTCATCATCATCATCAAATTGTCGCGAGTGACGCCCGCATTGGAGATGACGATGTCGAGCCCGCCCATGGCCTCGGACGCCGTCTTCGGCAACGCGTCCACCGCGTCGAGATCGGACAGATTGCAAGGGGCAAGATGGACGCGTTCTTTGAGATCGCCCGCAAGCGCTTCGAGTTTTTCCGCACGCGTGCCGGAAATGGCGACGCTGGCGCCTTGCGCGTGCAGCGCCCTTGCGACCGCTTCGCCGATGCCGCCCGTGGCGCCGGTGACAAGCGCCCGCTTGCCTGTCAGATCAAACATGGAGCATCCCTTTCTTTCAACGGCGGATGACGTCTTGGGTCTTACGCTTTCGCAAAAGCGTCGATGTCGGCCGGCTCGCCCACATTGACGGTCCGCACATCGCGGTTGATGCGTTTGACGAGGCCGGAGAGAACCTTGCCGGCGCCGACTTCCACAAACAATTCGCAGCCTTCCTTGGTCATGTGCTGGACGCTTTCGGTCCAGCGCACCCGGCCCGTCACCTGTTTCACGAGCAGATCGCGGATCGAGGCCGGATTGGCGACGTCTTTCGCGGTGACATTGGCGACCAGCGTCGTCGCCGGCGCAACGATCTTTGTTTCGCCGAGCGCTTGTTTCATGCGCTCGGCGGCGGGCGCCATCAGCGAAGAGTGAAACGGCGCCGAAACCGGCAACAATTTCGCGATCTTGGCGCCGAATTCTTTAGCCCCTGCGCAAACCGCTTCAACGCGGGCCTTCTCGCCGGAAATCACCACCTGGCCCGGCGCGTTGTCATTGGCGATTTCGCAAACGCCCTCGCCTTCCGCCGCATCGATGGCCTTTTGCGCGCCCTCAAGATCGACGCCGATCAGCGCCGCCATGGCGCCTTCGCCCACGGGAACCGCCGCCTGCATCGCTTCGCCGCGAATGCGCAAAAGCTTCGCCGTGTCCGAAAGGCTGATCGAGCGCGCCGCGCAAAGCGCTGAATATTCGCCGAGGGAATGGCCGGCCACGAACATGGCGTTCGAGACATCGGCGCCGGCTTCCGTTTCAAGAACGCGCATCGCCGCAATGGAGTGGGCCATCAGCGCCGGCTGGGCGTTGGCCGTCAGCGTCAGCGCCTCCATGGGGCCTTCGCGCATCAGCTTTGAAAGCTTCTCGCCGAGCGCCTCGTCCACTTCCTCGAAGACTTCGCGCGCGGCGGGAAAGGCGTCGGCCAGCGCCGATCCCATGCCCACCGCCTGGCTGCCCTGTCCCGGAAATATATAAGCCCGCGTCATCGCCCGGCGCCGCTCCTTCATAATTAATCAGGCCCGCGGACATAGCGACGCTGGCGCGGAAGGGCAAGGTTGGAGAGCTTTTCGTCCAAATCCCCCTTTTGTCCAGCCGCATCAAAGAAATGCGTCTGGACACTTCCCCCGCAAACGGGGGAAGAGAGGTGCAAAGCGTCAGCGTGACGAGACCCGGATTGATCAGACAATGAGCCCGCCGCCCATTCGCATCGCCAACATCTCCACCATTGCACAGCCCGGCTGGGCGTGGATCCGCGATCTGATGGACCCGGATTTCGAGGTCGCCGGCCGCCGCCTCGACTGGCGGGGCTATTCCATGGCGGGCCAATCCCGCCCCGCCGCCCTTGACCGATGGCGCGCCGCCAGGACGCTCGCCGCAGACGCCGCGAAACAGCCCTTCGACCTCGTAATCAGCCACGGACCCTGGGCGACGGCCTGGACTCAATGGGTCGCAAATCCCCAAAAAACCGGGGCGCGCCATTTCGCCTTCACTTTTAATTTTACCGATTTGCCGACCGGTTTGCGCAAGGCGCTGATGCAGCGCGCCTTCAGGCGGGTCGACGCCCTGGCTGTTTTTACCGATGCGGAACAAAGGCTTTACGCAGATTATTTCAGGCTTCCCCCTGAGAAGCTGTTGCGCGCGCCCTGGGGCGTCGCGCCGCCGCTTTCGGCGGTTCAGCCCCGCGCCATCGAGGGCGAGTATTTCGCTGCGCTCGGCGGCGAGGCGCGCGATTACGCCGTCCTGTGCGAAGCGGCCCGGGCCATGCCTGAGACGCGCTTTGTCGCCGTCGCCCGGCCCCATAATTTCGAGGGGCTGGATCCGCCGGCAAACCTTGAAGTCCGTTTCAACCTGCCCTTCGAGGAGGCCTGGGGGATCGTCCAGCACGCCACGGCCGCCCTCATCCCCTTGCGCAGCCGGGAGACCCCGTGCGGCCTCGTCACCCTTGTGGGCGGCATGCATCTCGGCAAGGCCCAGATCGTCACCGACGCCGCCGGGGCCGCCGATTACCTGAAAGACGGGGAAACCGGGCTCCTGGTCCCGGCCGGCGACGCCGGAGCGCTCGCCGCCGCCGTCCGCCGGCTTGAGGCCGATCCGGCGCTCGCCGCCCGTCTTGGCGAAGCTGCGAAGGCCGAAGCCAGCGCCCATTACAGCGAAGCGGCCACCGTCGCCTTTTTCGAGCGGCTTCTCACCCGCTGGTTCGGCGGAAATTAAGGCTTTCCAGCGCTTGCCAGACCTTTGCCCGTAGGCTATGTCCGCCGTCTTCACGAGCGACGGTCAGGCGCGCCGGCCCTTTTACGGGGCGGTTTAAGGGATGGTCCCTTAGCGTCATGAGCCGAAGGCGTTTCCCGGTCGCCAGCAGACAGGGTCCAAACGTCTCCGTCGCCCAGACGAGGAGCTGGCGTCAATGCCGCTATACGAACACATTTTTATCGCGCGTCAGGACATCTCGCCCGCGCAGGTCGAGGGTCTGACCGAAACGCTCGCCAAGGTCGTCACCGATCATGGCGGCAAGATTGAGAAGTCCGAATATTGGGGCCTTCGCAATCTCCAGTACAAGATCAAGAAAAACCGCAAAGGCCATTACAGCCTTTTCAATATCAGCGCCCCCGCCGACGCCGTGCAGGAGCTCGAACGCCAGGAGCGGATCAATGACGACGTCCTGCGGTCGCTGACCGTGCGCGTCGACGAGCTAGACGCCGACCCCTCGCCCGTTCTGTCGCGCCGCGACCGCAACGACAAAGGCGACCGGGGCGACCGCCGCGACCGGCGTTAACGAGGAAAGGGATCAATCATGGCCAAACCGTTTTTCAGACGCCGCAAAACCTGCCCCTTCTCCGGCGACAACGCGCCGAAGATCGATTACAAGGATCCGAAACTCCTGCAGCGCTTCATTTCCGAGCGCGGCAAGATCGTTCCGTCGCGGATTTCCGCCGTCTCTCACAAGAAGCAGCGCGAACTTGCGCGCGCCATCAAGCGCGCCCGCACCCTGGCGCTTCTTCCTTACGTATCGGAGTAAGCACGATGGAAGTCATCCTTCTCGAACGGGTCGAAAATCTCGGCCAGATGGGCGATGTCGTCAAAGTCAAATCCGGCTATGCGCGCAACTATCTGCTGCCCCGTCAAAAGGCGCTGCGCGCCAATGAAGACAACAAGAAAGTGTTTGAGGAACGCCGCGTCGAACTCGAAGCGCGCAACCTCGAACGCAAGAAGGAAGCCGAAGAGGCCGCCAAGAAGATCAACGGCGCGTCTTTCGTCTTGATCCGCCAGTCTTCCGAAATGGGCGTGCTTTACGGCTCCGTCTCCACGCGCGACATCGCCGAAGCGGCGTCCGAGGGCGGCGTGAAGATCGAACGCAGTCAGGTTCGCCTCGACAAGCCGTTGAAGTCGCTTGGCGTTTTCACCATTCGCTTGATGCTTCACCCGGAAGTGGACACCAAGATCGACATCAACATCGCGCGGTCCGAAGACGAAGCCGAACGCCAGGCCCGCGGCGAAAACGTTCTCGCCAGCCCTGAAGAACAGGCCGCAGCCGAAGAAGAGGCCGCAGCCGAAGAAGAGGCCGCAGCCGAAACGCCGGAATTCTTCGACGAAGGCGCCGGCGCCGCTGTCGCATCGGAAGAGGAAGCGGCCGGCGAAGAAGGCGAAGGCAAGACCGAATAACAAAAGCGTTTTTGCAGATGCAAAACCCGCTTTCCCTTAAAGGGGAAAAATTAACGCGCCGGCTGACTTCTCAGCCGGCGTTTTTTTTGGTCTAAGAACGTCATGGCAGACGGCGCAACCAATGCACGCCCGGATAATCAGGGAACGGAGGAAAAACTCCCCGTCAGCCTCGACGCCGAACAGGCGATCCTCGGCGCGATCCTGTTCGACAACGAGATCTATTACCGCGTCTCGGTCTTTTTAAAACCGGAACATTTTTTCGATCCCGTCCACCAGCTCATCTATGAGGCGGCGGGCGATCTCATCAATTCCGGCCGCCTCGGCTCGCCCGTCACCATCGACACTTATCTTGCGAACAAGCAGGGCTACACGGACGCCGGCGGCAAGCGGTATCTCGAACAGCTCGCCGCGAACGTGCCGACGACCGCGGGCGCCAGCGATTACGCCAAGATCGTATTCGATCTCTCCGTCTGCCGCGGCCTCATCAATATCGGCTCGGAGATGTCCGAGCGTGCGAAAATCGCCACGCTCGAAGACTCGCCCGCGCAGCAATTGCAGGACGCCGAACAGGCGCTCTACAATCTCGCCGAAACCGGAAAATACGGCGGCGGCTTTAAAAGCTTCCGCTCGGCCATCACCGAAGCCATCGAGCTTGCTAACGCCGCGGTCAAACGCGACGGCGGTCTGGCGGGCGTCTCCTCCGGACTGCGCGATTTCGACCGCATGCTCGGCGGGCTTCACCCGTCGGACCTCATCATTCTCGCCGGGCGCCCCTCCATGGGCAAAACCTCGCTCGCCACCAACATCGCCATGAACGCGGCGAAGGCGCACAAGACCGAGCGCCAACCCGACGGCACGATAAAAACCGTCGAAGGCGCGGTGGTCGGCTTCTTCTCGCTGGAAATGTCCGCCGAACAGCTTGCGACCCGCATCATATCCGAAGTCGCGGAAGTCTCGTCGTCGGAAATCCGCCGCGGCGAAGTCGATCAGGACCAGTTCGACAAGGTCTACCACGCCGCCCGCGAACTCGAAAAGCTGCCGCTCTTTATCGACGACACCGGCGGCCTGTCCATCGCGCAGCTCGCCGCCCGGGCGCGCCGCCTCAAGCGCCAGCACGGGCTCGACCTCCTTGTCGTGGACTATCTCCAGCTCCTGACGGGGTCGGGACGCCGCAATGACGGACGCGTGCAGGAGATCACCGAGATTTCGCAGGGACTGAAAACCCTGGCGAAAGAACTCGACGTGCCGGTCATCGCGCTCTCCCAGCTTTCGCGCCAGGTTGAAGCCCGCGACGACAAACGCCCGCAGCTCTCCGACCTTCGCGAATCCGGCTCCATCGAACAGGACGCCGACGTCGTCCTCTTCGTTTATCGCGAAAAATATTATCTGAGCCGTCAGGAGCCCCGCGAAGGCACCGAGGAGCATGCGAAATGGCTCGACCGGCTCACGGAAGTCGGCGACACGGCGGAAGTCATCATCGGCAAGCAGCGCCACGGCCCCATCGGCAAGGTCGATCTCCACTTCGAAGAGAAGTTCACGAAGTTCTCCGACCTCGCGGACGACCGCTATGGCGGGGGCGGCGGAGGCTTTTAAGCCTGCACCGCCGCCGTCGCCTCGATCTCGATCATCATCTCCGGCATGGCGAGCTTCGTCACGGGAATCAGGGTCGCGGCGGGGCGGTGCTCGCCGAAAGCTTCATACTGCACGGCGTGATAGGCGCGCATGCGCGCTTCATCGTAATCGACGATAAACACCGTCAGCCTGACTATGTCTTCGATCTCCGCGCCGGCGCTGTTGAGCGCAAGATCAATGTTCCGGAACGCCTGCCGCGCCTGTTCGTCGAAGTCGGAAGATAAAGCCCCTTCCGCCTCGAACCCGCCCTGCCCGGCCAGGAAAATCATGCGCGCGCCGGGCTCGACCACCGCCATTTGCGAGAAATGAAACCGCGTCGGATCGATCAGTCCCGGCGGATTGGAAAATGCCGCAGCGGCGGGCCGGGCTTTATCAGCGGACATGAAATCACTCCCTCAAGCTCTTGTTGGCCCGGCAAAATGAAAAAGCGGGCGCCGCTTACGCTATCATGGAAATAGAGGGCGGGATAATTGTCCGCATCTTTTGTCTATCGCGCCGCAACGCGCGCGGCCGCGAAAACATCGCCTATTCAGGAAACGGCGACGACCATTTCGGATCGGTGTAAAGCGCCGATCCGCCAAGGGTCAGGAGATAGGCCTCGAGCTGGTTTTTCTCCGTCTCGGTCAGATTGAGCGTCTGCGGGCTGCCGCCGGTCTGCAGGCGTTCGTCGAGCGACGCCATGAACTCCGCCGGGTCGGCGTGGTCCGTCACTTCGAGATTGTCGTAATGGTCGATCACGGCGCGCAAGGTGTCGAACGCGCCGTCATGCATGAAAGGCCCGTTCAGGGCGCCGTCGCCATGGGCGAGATCCCTTAAGGACGGCGCGCGGGTGTTTTCGTAATCGAAGGAGAATTCGTCATCGAGAACGGTGACGACGCCGTTATGGCCGGCGTTCGGATCGATGTCGAATTCCGGCGGCCGGTGACAGGCGGCGCAGCCCGCGCCGCCCTCGGCCGGCGTGCGCGTGAACAGGGTCTTGCCGCTGTTTTCGTCCGGCGTGAAATTCGGGAACGGATCGTCCACGGACGCGACCTGGGCGCGCCCTTCGTCCCAGCGCGAGTCATAGGAAACGATGGAGCGCACGAACTGGCCGAGCGCGATCTGAAGCCGCTCTTCGGTGATCTCCGGATCAAGAAAGACGAAGCGGAAAAGCTCTTCGTAATAGTCTATGGCTTCGAGTTTTTCGACCAGATCGGCGAAATCGGGCTGCCCGAGACGGCCGCTGAAACCAAGTTCGTTCGGGTGATGGATGGGCTCCGTAACCTGCGCCTCCAGGGAGTCGACGCGCTCGTTCCAGAAGAAATTCGTTTCCTCCGCATACTGCGCGTTCACCAGCCGCGGCGTGTGACGCTGCTGCTCGCCAGCCTGTCCAAAGGTGTAATCGACATTGTCGCCGAAGGCGAGCGACTGCTTGTGACAGAAGCCGCAGGAAATCTCGTCATTATTAGAAAGGCTCTTGTCGTAAAAAAGCACGCGCCCGAGCGTGGCCGCGGCGTCCGTCACCCTGTTGCCGTCCTGGAATTTCGTGATGTAATCGGGAATGTCCGGCTCGGCGTAGTTCTCAAGTTCGGAAAGATTGACCGCGCCCTCGAAAGCCAGAAGGACGGCGTCCTGGTCGATCGTAATGTCGATGACGAATTCATCGCTCGCCGAGGCCCCTGCGCCGTCGGTCGCCGTCATGGTGACGGTCAGGGAGCCCGGCCCGTCGGGGACGCCGGAAATGACGCCGCCCGCCGCGGCAAGGCCGCGGCTGTCAGGCGCAAAGGAAAAGGAATAGCTCAGCGCGTCGCCGTCAGCATCGGAAAACGTCGCGCCGCCTTGCGTCGCGTCATATTCGAACTCGTATCCGACAAAGGCGGACTGGTTCGCGTTGGCGGACGCGACGGCGGGCGGACTGTTCGGGCCGGCGTCGGCCTCGTCTCCGCCGGCGGCGGTGCAGGCGACGAGAAAAACAAATCCGAAAAGCGGAACAATCTTATTTAAATGCGTCACAACCCAAACCCGTACAAACACGCCCTAAAAGAAAGGCGCGCCACGGTCGGGATCGTGCCGAAAACTGATTAATTTACTGTTCTTTTCGTCGTTCAACATGCGCGCGCGGAGCGCCATGAAGATTACAAACGCGTCAGCAGCAAGTCCGCGTTTGAGAATGGGAGCGCCGGCGGCGGGCGGCATGATAAAGCCAGACTGAAACCGGGGGATAAAATTTAATATATGAAATTTCGTCCCCGTCCCTGCCTGCAGGCTTATGATGGCGGTGAGAGGCGCATCCTTGGCGCGTCCCCACGCTTCAAGCGTGTGGTCCGGTTCCATGTCTTTGTCATGGCCGGACGCCACGATTGTATTGCAGCGGGCCGCTGACCGAGAAGCCGGAGAAAAAACGCGCGCCGCCCCCGTGAAACATTTTTACGCAAATGGCGCCAAACTCGCCTGAAAGCCACGAAAGACGCCGCGGAGAAAAAAAGAGAAAGGAGATTGACGCAAATTGTTCCACGCAAGGGCAGAGCAGGCATGGCCGGAAGATGGTTCGCCGGAAAAGCGCCGCCTTTTCACCCTTTCCCCGCCCGTAAAACCCGCTTAAGGCTGAGTTTCATGAACGCCGGACAGACATCGACGCCGCAGCAGGGCGCCATTTCTCAAGGCCCCGTCGCAAAGGGTCCATGGATCGACATCGACCTCGGCGCGCTCTGCGACAATTACGCCATGCTCGCCGGAGCGGCGCCGGGCGTCCCGCTCGCCCCGGCGGTGAAATGCGAGGCCTATGGCCTCGGCGCCGGGCCCGTCGCGCGCACGCTTTGCAATCGCGCCGGCGCCCGCGAATTTTTCGTCGTCTATCCGGAGGAAGGCGCGGCCCTGCGCGCGGCGCTGAACGACGCCGACAGCGTCATCTATTGTTTCGGCGGCCCGGCGGAGGAAACCCTGCCGATTTTCGACACCGCCAAGCTGACGCCGGTTCTAAACTCCCTCGACCAGGCGGCATTATGGGCGGCGCGCAAGCCGGGCGCCGAAGCGGCGCTGCATTTGGACACCGGCATGAACCGCCTCGGCGCGCCCGTCAGTTCGCTCGCCGACATCGCCGCCGTGAACGGCCTCAACATCACGCTCGTCATGAGCCACCTCGCCTGCGCTTCCGAGCCCGACCATCCGAAAAACCGCGAACAGCGCGCGCGTTTCATGGAAGCCGCGCAAAACTTTTCCGGCGCCAGGCTTTCTCTCGCCGCGTCGGGCGGCGCGCTCATGGGCAAGGAATATCATTTCGATCTCATCCGTCCGGGGATCGCGCTTTACGGCGGCAGCCCCTTCGCGCAAGACGATGCGCGCATCAAACCCGTCGCCGCCTTGCGCGCGCCCATCCTCCAGATCCGCCATCTCGCGCCCGGCGAAACCGTCGGCTATGACGCGGCCTTCACCGCCGAACGCCCGACCCGAATCGCGACCGTCGCTATCGGCTATGGCGACGGCTATCCGCGCGCAGGGGCCGGCCGCGGCGAGGCCATAATCCATAACGAGCGCGCGAGGATCGTCGGCAAGGTCTCCATGGATTTTGTCACGCTCGATGTGACGGACCTGAAAAAACCGGCAGAACCCGGTGATATTGCTGAATTTTTTGGCCCCTCTTTGCGGCTCTTCGAGGCCGCCGCAGCCGCCGGCCGCACGGCCTATGACTTCCTGACGGGGCTTGGCGGGCGGGCCCATCGCCGTTACCTCTAGTCGTTCACCAAGGGGATTCAGCGCGCATGAACATATTCGCCCTCACCGGCAGCCTCACTATCGAGGGCCTGCGCGAGACCGGCCGCATGGCGCAGTTCGCCGGGCGCGGCGCCGTCGCCGGCGTTCTCGGGCCGTTTTACTGGCGCGCCTTTTTCTCTTCGCTGATGCGCATCGGCTTTACGTCCCTGCCGGTGGTCGGGCTCACCGCCGTCTTCACCGGCGCCGCGCTGGCGCTCAACATCTATGACGGCTCCTTACGCTTTAACGCCGAGACGTTCCTGCCGCAGATTTTGAGCGTCTCCATCGTGCGCGAGCTCGGTCCCGTGCTCGCCGCGCTGATGGTCGCCGGGCGCTGCGCCTCGGCCATGGCGGCGGAGATCGGCACCATGCGCGTCACCGAACAGATCGACGCTATGTCGACGCTCTCCGTCGATCCGTTCAAATACCTTATCGCGCCGCGCATCGCTGCGACCACGATTGCGCTCCCTATTCTCGTGCTGATCGCCGACATCATCGGCATATACGGCGGCTATCTCGTGGCGGTTTACGGGCTCGATTTTTCGGGGCCCGTCTTCATCCGCAATATCGCGGAGTTCATTGAAAACCGCGACACCGTCAGCGGTCTTATAAAGGCGGCGGCGTTCGGCTTTCTGATCGCGGTGATGGGCTGTTATTACGGCTACAGAAGCCGCGGCGGCGCACAAGGCGTTGGCGCCGCGACCCGCACTGCGGTTGTCGCGGCGGCGGTCGCCATCCTCGCCTCGAACTATGTCATGACCTCCTTCATGGTGGAGTTTTAAACGGTCATGAGCGAGACGACCCCGGCGATCACCGTGCGCGATCTGCACAAAGGCTTCGACAGCAATCAGGTGCTGCGCGGCGTCGATCTTGACGTGAACAAGGGCCGCTCGCTGGTTGTGATCGGCGGCTCCGGCACCGGCAAATCGGTGCTCTTGAAATGCATCATCGGCCTTATGAAGCCTGACCGCGGCAGCATTGAAGTCGACGGGCGCAACATCTCACGGCACAGCGACAGCGACCGGCGTTACATGACGCAGCTGACCGGCATGCTGTTTCAGGGCTCGGCCCTGTTCGACAGCCTGAAAGTTTGGGAGAATGTCGCCTTCCGCCTTCTCAACGCCGAACGAAAACCGCGCAAGGAAGCACGCGAAAAAGCCATCGAATGTCTCGCCCAGGTGGGGCTCGCGCCGGAAGTGGGCGACTTGCAGCCGGCCGCGCTCTCGGGCGGCATGCAAAAGCGCGTCAGCCTCGCCCGCGCCATCGCGTCGGACCCGCATATCCTGTTTTTCGACGAACCGACCACCGGCCTCGATCCGATCATGGCGGACGTCATCAACAATCTCATCGTCGACCGGGTGAAAGCGCTCGGCGCCACGGCCGTGTCGATCACCCACGACATGGCCTCGGCGCGCAAGATCGCCGATGAGATCGCCATGCTCTATCAGGGGCGCATCATCTGGCGCGGCTCGCCCGACGAGATCGAAAATTCCGGCAACCCCATGGTCGACCAGTTCGTTCACGGCCGCGCCGAAGGCCCGATCAAGATGGCGGTGCGCAAGAGTTAGGCGGCGAGAATGGGCCTTGACCTGCCCCCAAAGCAGCGGCTGAAACTGGTTCGCCAGTCGCTTTATGCGGCCTTTGGTTTTCGCGGCCATGTCCCGGTGAAAATCAGGGACCATCCCCTCGGCGCCGTTATCGGCGTGTCGGGCATGAGGGTCTATGTCCCCTCGCCCTTGCGCTGGAAGCTTTACAAAAAAGGCTGGCGCGCGCGGCTCGACCAGCTCGAGCGGGAATATGGCGTCGGCCAGCATGTTTCCCTGAAGCCCGGCGACGTCATTGTCGACATCGGCGCGAACGCCGGCGAATTCGCGCATGTGGCCGCGCGCTACGGCGCGACGATTCATTGCATCGAGCCCGATCCCCGCGCCCTTGTCTGTCTCAAGGCCAATATTGAAGGCTTGCCGGACGCTTGCGCCCATGACGCGCTGATCTGGAAAGAAAACGGCGAGATCAGTTTTTTCTCCGCGCCCGAACGCGCCGACAGTTCGGTGTTCGATGAGGGCCAGGGGCCGGAAAGCCTAAGGCGGGCTGTGACGCTCGAACGCTTTTGCGCCGACAACGCCATCACGCATATCGACCTTTTAAAATGCGACGCGGAAGGCGCGGAACCGGAAGTCTTAGAAGGCGTTGGCGCGATGTTCGCGCATATCCGCGTCATTGCGCTCGACACCGGCGCCGAGCGCAAAGGCGAGCGAACCCATGAGGCCTGCCGCGCCATCCTCGAAGCCAACGAATTCAAAGTCTTCGATGAAACCGTCGGCAAAAGGCTGATGACCTATGGCGTGAACAGGCAGGACTTGGACAAAAACGAAGCCTTCCCGGACAATGGCGCATCTTTTCCCGAATAGCCGCTTCTGAGTTAATTTCCGGAGGCGCGGCGCGAAGACAAGCCGGATTGACTGGCGGCAAAGCAAAACCGGGTGGAAATAATGAACAAGTTCGAAAAAGCCGTTTACAGCTGCATGGACGCGACCGACGCGCTCTATCAACGCACGGAAAACCCGCTGCACAAAGCGATGCTCCTGAATTTCTGGCGGCATGTGCATCTGGAAGGCTCCGCGCAATACGACAAGATCGTCGCCGACGACATGATGGCCGATCATCCGGTCTATCGCGTGACCTGGGGCAGCAATCCGGCCGTCATCGACGGCAAACAAGGCGTGCTCGACTTCTACAACTCCGTCGGCGAAATCGTCTTGTGGAACTCCGACGACAAGCTGGCGGTCAGCAATGACGGCATCTTCGACGAGCTCACCTTTCACCTCATGGCGCCGGGCGCCGGCCTTCAGGCCATGGGCTATGACGCGAAAGAGCCGGACAAGATTTATCACGTCTCAAGCCGCCAGGCGTTCATCTGGCCTTATGACGACAAGGCGCGGCTCGCCGGCGAGCATCTTTACGAGGACGTGACCAGCCTCAAGATCGAAGAAGTCGATCCCGCCCAGGCGATTACGCCGGCGCGCGTGCGCGAAATTCATAAAGATTGTCTCGCCGCCCTCGAGGACCGCTTTGGACCCAATTACTGGGTCTACAAAGGCTGATTATTCTTTTCTGATTCCTGTCTGACCCTTTGGCGTTCACGGGATGCAATAAGCGTCATTACGGTTTGCAACTCGACTGTCCGGCGCTTGCCGATAGGATTGACCGATCAAAAAATCCGCACCGGAACAGTCCACAGGGAGGACCAGGACATGACAAAAAGATTTAAAGGGGCGTTCGTCGCGCTGCTGGCGGGGGCGTCGGCGGTTTCCATGACGGCGGCCACCAGTCCCGCTTTTGCGCGCCCGCCCAGCCTCAGCGAAGAGCACATGCTCGACCGCATGCAGATCGAGCAGATGATCATCGACTATTACGCCGAACTCGGCTCCGGCGCGCACTCCAAGCTCAGCGAGTATTTCACCGAGGACGCGCTCTTCATCGTCAACGGCAAAAGATACAAAGGCAGCAAGGCCATCGACGACATCTATGCGGAGCTCGGATCGCAAGCGAGCGAGATGCGCTTCGGCAAAAGCCATATGCTGATGACCAATTTGAGCGTTCAGTTCGAAGACGAAGACACGGCCACAGCCCGGGTGATCTGGACCGGCGTCAAGAACGACAATCTCAAAGCCCCGCCGCGGGTTTTCGAGCAGGGCCGCGAATATGACACGCTCGAGAAGATCGACGGCGTCTGGTATTTCAGCAAGCGCAACATCGTCAGCGACAGCGCCATGGCCGACCAGTATGACGACACCTATATGAAAGACCGGCCGGACCATTAAGCCCTAAGCGTTGGCCGGGCGCCCGTCCGGTCAACGCCCTACGTCTCGCCGAGCAACGGCCATGCGCCGAGCGTTTCGTAGCGCGTCTTGCCGGCATGACTCCAGACAAGCGCGAACGACTTTACAGTCCAGCTGACAGGCGGCGCGATTGGGTGCTCTCCTTCGAGGCGCTTGTCGCCATAAAGCAAGGTCACATGCGGTTCGAAACGGGGCGCGGCAAAACGGCCAAGCCCGGATTTCCTGAGCGCCAGGCCGAGTTGCTTGTGAAAGGCAATCAGCGTTGCAAGTTCGTCATGCCCGAGCAAAACGAGTGGAAAGCGGTCCGGCTTGTTTCGGTCGAAACTGTCCGCGCGATCGAAGACAACATCGAACGGCGCCGCCGTCACGCGTTCTGCAGCCCGCTGCGCGGCGTTGATAATCTCCGCAGGCCGGCGCTCATAGGGAGAACCCAGCCCGTGAAGCGAAACATGAAAACGATGCTGCGCGAAGGTTTCGCCTTTCAGGCCATGACGCATTCGCAACCGGACCGCAACGTCCTTGATTTGCGCTGCTGTTTCCTCATCCGGAAAAATCGCGAAGAACAGATTGAAGCCTTCGGCGCTCATCGCGATTGTGTTTCGGGCGGTGTTTCGCCCATGCGTCTCAGCGGGTGAACACAAGGGAGAAGGCGACGGGAACCTGCGGCGTGATGCCGGGCAGCCCGGCCAGTTCGCGCAGTTTTTCAACCCCGTCGCCCAGATCGAAACTATCGGCGTTGATGATGATCGGTTCGGTCGTTGCGACGAGCACTTTGTCAGGGCCGATGCGGGTGACCGACAGTTCAGCGTCAACGTCGTTTTCAACGCCGTGAAGGTTCAAGGTGGCGGTTACAGGCTGCGTGACGCTTTCGCCGACGCCAAGCTGGGCGAAAACCGACGGGTCAAGTTGCGCCGTGACAGTCGCCGTTGGGAACGAGTCCGTCTCGAACAGAAATTCGCGCATGCGTTCATTGCGGATGTCTATATTCGTCTCGACCGTATCGAGGTCGATGTCGATTTGCGCGGCGCCGTCCGCGGAAACCGACCCCGTGACCGAGCCGAAACTATGCGCTTCGGCGATGGCGCCGGCTTTGACCGTGACGAATGAAAAATGAGACTCAGCCCCGTCTACGGTCCAGGCGCCGTTTAAAGGCGTCTCCGCCGGCTGCGAACAGGCCGCAAGGCCAAGACAGGCCGATGCGATAATCGAGCGCGTTAAAAGTTTCATCAAACGGCCTCCCGGCGAGTTACAGGCGATGAGCGTCTATTAACACAAACGCTTGCGAGGCACAAAAACGTCAATGGATGTCAGGCAAGCCGACTGATTTCGAGGCCGGTGCCCACGGGCAAGAGAACGCTGTTTACGCCCGGCTTTGCGCGCACGGCTTTCCCGTAGCGCTCGACGCTCTCGCCGCCGGGATAGATCATGTTGTCCGCGACGATGATGGCGCCGGGATTGAGCTTCGGAAAGAACGCCTCGAGGCAAGGCACATACATGTCTTTCCAGAGATCGAGCAGCACGAAATCGACGCCCGTTGAAAGCGCGCCGATAAGCTCCACCGCATCGCCCACCTGAAACTCGATATAATTCGCAAGCCCCGCCTTTTCGGCCATCTTCTTGGCGTGCGCGGATTTCGCTGCGTCGAGCTCCAGGGTCGTCACGCGCCCGCCGGCGGCGCGCGCGGCTTCCGCCAGCCATATGCCGGAATAACCGAAAGACGTGCCGATCTCGAGAATATGCGGCGCGTCCATGCTGCGCGCAATCAGGTTGATGAAGGGCCCGGTGTCCGGCCCCACCGACAGCATGTGCTTGTCCAGAAAATCGGAACTGCTCTTGCCTTCGCGCTCCTTACGCTCGCGCTGCATGCGCGTGTGATAGGCGTCGAGAACGGCAGTGACCTTATGGTCCATAGGTTTTACTCCCACTCAATCGTGCCGGGCGGTTTCGAGGTCACGTCGTAGACGACGCGGTTGACGCCGCGGACCTCGTTGATGATGCGCGTGGCGCATTGCCCGAGGAAATCATGAGGGAACGGATAATAATCCGCGGTCATGCCGTCGGTGGAGGTGACGGCGCGCAGCGCCAGCACATGATCGTATGTGCGCTCGTCGCCCATGACTCCGACTGTGCGCACTGGCAGCAAGACGGAAAAAGCCTGCCAAATGGCGTCGTAAAGCCCGGCCTTGCGGATCTCGTCGAGATAGATCGTATCCGCCTTGCGCAAGATGTCGGCTTTCTCTTTCGTCACTTCGCCCGGAATGCGGATCGCAAGCCCCGGCCCCGGGAAGGGATGGCGCCCGACGAAATGTTCGGGCAGGCCGAGCTCGCGGCCGAGCGCGCGCACCTCGTCCTTGAAAAGCTCGCGCAGGGGCTCGACCAGTTTTAAATTCATGCGTTCGGGAAGCCCGCCGACATTGTGGTGCGACTTGATCGTCACCGAGGGCCCGCCGTCGAAGGAAACGCTTTCGATGACGTCCGGGTAGAGCGTTCCCTGCGCCAGGAAGGACGCGTTCTCGATCTGAGAGGCTTCCTTGTCGAAGACGTCGATGAAGAGCGAGCCGATGATTTTGCGCTTTTTCTCCGGGTCGTCGACGCCGGCGAGCTTGCCGAGGAACAGATCCTCCGCCTCCACATGGATCAGCGGGATGTTGTAGCTGTCGCGGAAGAGGCGCACGACCTCCTCGCCCTCGCCCGCGCGCATCAGCCCGGTGTCGACGAAGACGCAGGTCAATTGCTCGCCGATGGCTTCATGAATAAGCACCGCCGCGACGGAGGAATCGACGCCGCCCGACAGCCCGCAGATGACGCGCGCGTCGCCCACCTGCTCGCGGATCTTGGCGATGGCCTCGTCGCGGAAGGCGGCCATGGTCCAGTCGCCGGAAAGCCCGGCGATCTTGTGGGTGAAGTTCTTCAGAAGCTTCGCCCCGTCGGGCGTGTGCATCACTTCCGGGTGAAACTGCACGGCGTAGATGTTCCGGCGTTCGTCGGCGATGGCGGCGAAGGGCGCGCCGTCGGATTTGGCGATGATCTCGAACCCGTCGGGGATCGCGTTCACGCGGTCGCCATGGCTCATCCAAACCTGGTGGCGCGTCCCCGGCTCCCACACCCCTTCGAAGAGGCGGCTCGCCTTGACGACGTCGACCATGGCGCGGCCGAATTCGCGATGGTCGGAGCTTTCCACATCGCCGCCGAGCTGGGCGCAGATCATCTGTTCGCCGTAACAGATGCCGAGAACCGGAACCGCCTGCTCGTAAATCGCCGGGTCCGCCTTGGGGCTGGTGTCGATTTTGACGCTGGCCGGCCCGCCGGACAGGATGATCGCGCGCGGCGCGAAGTCGTCAAGGAAGCCCTTGTCGACGCGGTTGAAGGGGTGGATTTCGCAATAAACCCCGTTCTCGCGAAGGCGGCGGGCGATGAGCTGCGTCACCTGGCTGCCGAAATCGACAATCAGGACGCGGTCGTGCACTTGGGCGTGGTGAGAATCGAGCTGCATGTTCAGCCTTTAGCCGACTCGGGGCCGCGCGTCACGCCCCGATTTCGCACATGCAGCAGGCCTCTGCGACGCCCGGCCCGGCGCGGCGGCCCCCGTGGAACAATTTGTCGTCTTTCAATCGCGCGGCTCGTTTCATCGGCGTATTCCCTGGGTTTCGGGCCAATTTGGCGCCATTTGCGTAAAAATGTTTCACGGGGGGCGAGGCGTGCTTCGTCACTTCTCCGGCCTCTCCGTTTGCGACTCGCCACGATTTAATCGCGGCGTCCAGCCATGAAAAAACGACATGGACCCCACGCATGAAGCGTGGAGAATCGCAGGCTGATAGGACGCCACACCGGTCATGCCGCATCATAGGCCCGCCGGCGCGAGGCGGGGATAAAATTTCATATATGAAATTTTATCCCCGGGCGCCGGTTTGGCTTTATGATGGCGCCCGCCGCCGCTCCTCCCCCATAATTATGAGGGAGGTGTCGAGGCCGAAAGCTGATACGGAAGGGGCTTAAACGCCGTCGCCGCCCCCCCCCCCGGCTTCGCCGGGACTTCCCCCGCAAGCGGGGGAAGAGGGAGCCATGCTGCAATACCGTGCAGACGCCAATCTTACCGGGTTCAACGAAATGCTTATTCAGCTGCGCATGATGCCGAGCATGCCGCCGTCGGCGGAGATCGACTGCGCATTGATATAGCCCGCCGCATCGGAGAGCAGGAAGGCGGCGAGCCAGCCCGCCTCTTCCGGTTCGCCGACGCGCCCCTGCGGGACCATTGCTTTGAGAATATTCAGCGTCGCCTTCATGTCGCCGTCGGCGACGTGCTCGGCCAGCGGTTCGAGGAGCGGCGTGTTGATAAGGCCGGGGATGAGGCAGTTGACGCGGATATTGTGTTTGGCGACTTCCGCCGCCGTCGCGCGCACGAGGCCTAAGACGGCGTGTTTCGACATGACGTAAGCCGGCGTCATGGGCGCGCCGAGTTTCGAGGTCAGGGAGCCGGTGCAGACGATGGAGCCCGAGCCCTGCTCGATCATGCCGGGCAGGACCGCCTTAATCAGGATGAACATCGACTTCAGATTAACGTTCATGACGTCGTCATACGCGTCGAGAGAGTATTCCGTCATGGGCGCGGCGGGACCGGACACGCCAGCATTCGCGAAAACGCCGTCGACGCCGCCCCAGAGCGCTTTCGCCTTTTCGGCAAGCGCGGCGATGTCGGCTTCGCTGCCCATGTCGGCGGCGAGATACCGGCCCTCCCCGCCGGCTTTGGTCACTTTGTCGGCGACGGCTTTTAGCTTGTCTTCGGAGCGCGCGGCGACGAGGACTTTCGCCCCGAGGGAGCCCATGATCTCCGCCGCCGCGGCGCCGATGCCGGTGGAGGCGCCGGTGACGATGATGCGTTTTCCTTCGAGCGAAACGCTTTTGATCATTTAAGGCCCAGAAGCTTCGCCGCATTCTCCTTCATGATCAGCGGCATCACTTCCTCGCGGAAACCGGCGCTCTCAGCCGCGGCCATCCATTTGTCCGGCTTGATCAGCGGGAAGTCGGAGCCGAACAGCATCTTGTGTTTCAGCCGCGAATTGGCGTCGGCGATCACCTGTTTCGGGAAATATTTCGGCGACCAGCCGGAAAGGTCGATGTAAACATTCTCCTTGTGGAGCGCCATGGAGAGCGACTCGTCCGTCCACGGCCATGACGGGTGGGCGAGAATGATCTTCATGTCGGGGAAGTCCACCGCCACGTCGTCCACCATCATGGGCTGGCCGTATTTGAGGCGAATGCCGCCGCCGCCCTTCATGCCGGTGCCCATGCCCGAATGGCCCGTATGGAAGATGGCGGGCAGGCCGTATTCGGCGATCACTTCATAGATCGGCCAGGCCATGCGGTCGTAAGGATGGAAGTTCTGGATCGGCGGGTGGAACTTGAAGCCCTTGACGCCGTATTCCTCGATCATGCGCCGCGCCTCGATGGCGCCGAATTTCGATTTGTGCGGGTCGATGGACGCGAAGGCCATCATGATGTCGTCATTGTCCTTGGCGAACTGCGCGACTTCTTCGTTGCGGATGCGCTTGATGCCGGTGCCGGACTCCATGTCGACCGTGAACATCACGAAGGCGATATTCTGCTTGCGGTAATACTCGATGGTCTCGGGGATCGTGGGGCGCTTGCGGTCGGCCTTGAAATAAACGCTCGCCGCATCGAGGAACTTGCCCATGATCGGATCTTCGGGGTCGTTGCACGACACCTCCGCATGGGTGTGAATGTCGATGGCCTTAATTTTGTCTACGTCGATCATGTTCCTGCCTTACCGATAAACCTGTTTGGCGCAAAACTAACATCGCTTCATCCTGAGGAGAAAATTTCCTTCGCCCTTCGAGACGCAAGCCTTCGGCTTGCTCCTCAGGATGAAGGAAATTTTCGTCTCGAAGGACGAAGCGCCCCAAAAGCGCTTGCCGTATTTTACGCCAAATTCGCGATGCGGGGACACCCCAAGACGCGAAAGGTTTCACGCCCCTTCGCGAAGGAGCTCGTAGAGCTTGTCGACGCCGGACAGCAGTAATTCCGGCTCTTCCTGCGGATCCTCGCGGCCTTTAAAGTCGTCCGCGCCGTAAATCCCGGTGGTCACCGCCACCGAATAGGCGCCGCCCATATTGGCCATTTTCGGCTCGAGCTGGGGGTCGTCGCCGACGACGACGATTTTCGCGTCGGGGGCGAGCCCCATGCGCGATTTCGCGACGGCGAGCGCGTCTGTGGACGGCTTGCCGAGGACATGGGGCTCCGCGCCGGTCAGCGCCTTCAGCATGGCGTTGATCGCAAAGCTCGTCCCGATGCCGCGCTTATCGGCGCCCGCCGCGGCGAAGAACGGCACGTCCGAGGCGGTGGTCAGGGGCGCGCCCGCCCAGATGGCGTGGGTCGCCGCTTCGAGATCGGGAAAGGTGAACTCGCGGAACCAGCCCACATAGATTGCATCGTAAGGCCCGCCGTCGCCGGGGGATTCCACGACCTCGAGCCCGAGATCGGCAAGCGGCTTCCATACCGGTTCTTTGCCCAGAACCAGAATCCGCTTGGCGCCTTGCTCTTTCAGGTAATGCGCCGCGGCGGTCGAGGGCGTCATGAACTCCTCATCGCGCACGTCGAGCCCGGCCTCGCGCATGGCGTTCGCATACCAGTCGGGCGTCCTGGCCGTGCCGTTGGTGAAGAGCTGATAGGGAACGCCGCGTTCGCGCAAAAGCGCCAGCGTCTCAACGGCGCCGGGCAACGCCTTCTGGCCCGCGCTCGCCTTGTCGCCGAGGACGAGCGTCCCGTCCATGTCAAAGATGAAGCCTTCGGCTTCGTTTAACTTATGAGGCAATGCCTGCTCCCTTGTAGAGCGCCATGCGGAAGCCTTTGCGCTCCACGGCGATGTCGGGCGCGTCGGGGCGCGCCGCGAGGTCTTTCAGTAATTTCATGATCGGCGCCGCTTCGGGCGTGTAGCTGTCGCGGCTTCTGCCGGCCGCCAGCATGGCGTCCACCTGCTCCTCAGGCATCACCGCGCGGAACAGGAACTCCTCGTCGTCCATATCCTCGCCGAACTGCTTGCGCAAGTCTTTGTAAGCCGGGAACATGGGCTCTTTTTCGAGTTCTTTCACGCGCGGCCGGTCAAGAATGATTTGCCTGATCTCTTCATCGATAGGGCTTGTGGGCCGTCCGAACTTGCCCATGACATAGCGGATCACCTGGTCGGAAACCTGCCCATAGCGCTTCGTTCCGATGACGTTAAAGAGCGCCTGGCTCATCACCATCTGCGGGAACGGCGTCACCATGATGGGATAGCCGAGCTCGGCGCGCACGCGCTCGGTCTCTTCGACGACCTCGTCGAATTTGTGCTCGAGATTGAGCTCCTGAAGCTGACGGCGTGTCGTGGTCATGACGCCGCCGGCGATCTGGTGCCTGAGGAAGCTCGCATCGAAGCTTTGCGGCTTGCCCGGCGGCAGGCCTTCGGCCTTGGCGAGCTTGGTCCAGTAGTCTTTGACTTCCGCGAGCGCGGCGTCGTTGATGTTCACCGTGTGACCCGCTTCACGCAGATTGGCGACCATGCGCGTCGCCTCCGGCAGCGAGGAGCCGTCGCCGAGCGGGCCGACGCCCACATGCACCGCATCGATGATGCCAAGATCGGCGGCCGTGAGCGAGGTTAGGGGCCCGTAGCCAATGGTGCAGTGCGCGTGCACTTCGAGCGGTTTCGCCCCGATGGCGGCTTTCACCGCCGGGGCCAGCGTCTTCACCCGATCCGGCGACATCAGCCCGCTCGGGTCTTTCAGATAGAAAAGATCGACGTGATTGCTCTTCGCGAGCTTACCCGCGAAGTCGGCGTAAAATTCATCGGTGTGAATATCCGACAGCGTGAAAGTGAGCGCGCCCATCACATCGGCGTCGCCCTCCTCCTTGATGATGCGCGCGGCTTCGATCACCGCGTCCGGATCGTGCATGGGGTCGAGGACGATGAAGCGGCGGATGCCCGCCATCTGCAAGCGGCGATAGGCGAGCCGCATGAATTCCGGGTCCGCCTGCTGCCACGCCACGAAACGAAGCCCCGTCGTGATGAACTGCAGCGGCGTTCGCGGCATCGCCGCGCGCATGCGCTTGATCCGCTCCCAGGGATTGTTCTGGAAATAGCGGATCGCCACCGCCATGGTCGTCGAGGAGGTGAAGTCGCAGGCGTGAAAGCCGACGCGGTCCATGGCCCCGGCGATCCCGAGGATCTGCGCGGTGTTAAGCCCCGTGGCGCCCCAGAGCGACTGATTGCCGTCGCGGATCGAGACATCGACAAGTTTGATCTCAGCCATTTGCCCCTCCTTTTGCAGAAAGGCCTTCGAAAAAGCGCGTGTCGACGCCCCCTTTTTTGAACCGCGCGTCGTCCATGATCCGCGCATGCAGGGGCGCGGTGGTTTTCACCCCTTCCACATTGAGCGTTGCGAGCGCCGCCGCGGCGCGCGCCACCGCCTCCTCGCGGGTCGCGCCATAAACGATGAGCTTGCCGATCAGCGAGTCGTAGGTCGGCGGAATGTTGTCGCCGGAACGGATATGTGAATCGACGCGCACGCCCGCCCCCGCCGGCCATTCGGCCTTTGCGACAAGCCCCGGCGACGGCCGGAAATCGGCGTTCGGGTCTTCGGCGTTGATGCGGACTTCGATGGCCGCGCCCTGGATTTCGATGTCGCGCTGCTCGTAACCCAGCGGCGCGCCGTCGGCGATCAGCAATTGCTGTTCGACGATGTCGACTCCGGTGACTTCCTCCGTCACCGGATGCTCCACCTGAATGCGCGCATTCATTTCAAGGAAGAAGAAATCGAAGGTTTCGGCGTCGACCAAGAATTCCACCGTCCCGGCGCCCTTGTAATGAAGATGCTCCGCGAGCTTCACCGCCGCGTCTTCGATGGCGCGATGTTTGGCGTCGGGGATGTTCGGCGCCGGCGCTTCTTCCACCAGCTTCTGGAAGCGCCGCTGGATCGAACAGTCGCGGGTGCCCAAATGGATGGCGCGCGTTCCGTCGCCGATCACCTGCACCTCCACATGGCGCCCGCTGGCAATGAACCGTTCCACATAGATGCGGGGGTCGCCGAAGGCGGCTTCGGCTTCCGACATGGCGTAGCCGATCTGGCTTTTAAGGTCCTTTTCATCATCGACGCGCTTCATGCCGCGCCCGCCGCCGCCGGAAACCGCCTTGATCAAGAGCGGATAACCGGTTTCTCCGGCGATACTGGCGGCTTCTTCAACCGTCTCCGCCTCGCCGCCTGGCACCACGGGAAGCCCCGCTTCAATCGCGACGGCCCGCGCCTTCAGCTTGTCGCCCATGGCTTCCAGGGCTTCCGGATCGGGGCCGACAAACACCATGCCGGCCTCGGCCACGGCGCGCGCAAACTTGATGTTCTCCGACAGGAAGCCGTAACCCGGATGCACCGCATCGGCGCCCGCCTCTTTGGCGGCGGCGACGACTTTCTCGATATTGAGATAGGATTGCGAGGACGGCGCGGGCCCGAGCCGCGCCACATGATCGGCTTCAGCGGCCGCGCGCGAGCCCGCATCCGCATCGGAGACGCCAAGCGCGGTTTTAAGGCCGAGCTTCTTCGCCGTGCGAATAATCCTGAGCGCAATTTCGCCGCGATTGGCGATGAACAGCGTGTTGATGTTGTTGCGCATAGCTTTTCAGCGCACTCCCGCCGCTTCATCCTGAGGAGAAAATGTCCTTCGTCCTTCGAGACGCAAGCCTTCGGCTTGCTCCTCAGGATGAAGGACATTTTCGTCTCGAAGGACGAAGCGGTCTGAATTTAATCCTCGCAGCTTCACGCCGGCTTCACTTTCATGAGCACTGTCGTCGCTTCGATAGGCTCGGCGTTTTCGGGAATGATTTCCACGATCTCGCCTTCGACGCCCGCATGAACCGGATTCATCAGCTTCATGGTTTCGATGATCGCCACCACCGTGTCGGCGGTCACCTTGTCGCCCACCTCGACAAAGGGCGGCGCCCCCGGCTGCGGCGCGCGGTAGAAGGTGCCCGGCAAAGGCGGCTTGATGACGAGGAGCCCGTCTTGCTCCGCCGCGACTTCCGGCTCCACCGCCGAGGCGACTTCCTTGGTCTCGCCGCCGATCGGCGTCCATTCCTGGGTGAAGCCTTCTCCTGCGCGTTTGACGCGAAGCCGGAAGCGCGCGGTTTCAATGTCGAGGACGTCATAAGACGACTTCGAAAGAATCGAGGTGATTTCCTCGACATCTTCGGGGGTTAGGGGAAGATCATCAACCATTTTTCAAACTCAACGCCGGCCGCCGAAAATGCTCATGACGTGCTTTTTCGGATCGGTTTCGGGCTTTGCAACGGGGGCGTCATCTTTCGCGGACCAGACCGTTTCCGGCCGGCTCTGGAGCAGGAAAATGCTCCCGTCCCTGTCGACGGCCCATTCGATGTCCTGCGGGCGCCCGTAATGTTTTTCGGTCTTGCGCGCGATGTCGCGCAGCTTTTGCAGCTCGTCATCGCTTAAGGACGCCGCCGTCTGTTCTTCTTCGGGAAGCGCCACATCCTCGATGCCGCCGTCGGCTTTCGGCGACTGGCGGATATGTTTTTTGGAAATCTCGCGCGTCGTGATCTCGCCGGTCAGCTTGCCGACAACCCAGCGATCCGGCGTCACTTCGCCGGAGACGACAGCGGAGCCGAGCCCCCAGGCGCCTTCGATGGTGATCACCGAGCGGTCGCCGGTCAAAGGGCTGCGCGTAAACATGACGCCCGCCGTCCGTGCATCGACCATGCGCTGAACAACGACGCCCATGGCGACGCCGCTTTCGGGAAAGTCCTGGCGGCGGCGATAGCAGACCGACTCGACTGAATAGAGGCTCGCCCAGCAGCGGCGCACCATCTGCAAGGTTTCCTCCGCGCCGAGCACCCAGAGATAAGTGTCCTGAAGCCCCGCGAAAGACGCGTCTTCGGCGTCTTCCGTGGTCGCCGAAGAGCGCACCGCCACCGGCGCTTTCGCGTCGCCTTCGCAGAGTTCGGCGTAGGCGGCCTTGATCTCGGTCTCGACTTCGGCGGGAAGCGGTTCTTTCTCGATGCGCTCGCGGATCGCCGCCGTCACCTTGCCGACAGTGTCGTAATCGTCCGGATCGAGCGCTTCCACCGGCGCGCGCAGGGGTTCTTCCTTGTCGAGCTTTTGAATGAAACGTTCGAAGCCTTCCGTCCGGACGACGAAGCCCGGCGGCACGGCAATGCCCGCCTTGGTCAACTCGCCGAGGCTGCCGCCCTTGCCGCCGACGGTCGGACGGTCTTCGAGTCCGATATCGGAGAACCAGGAGATGTTTTCATTGGTCATGACTTAAACCCTACAGCAGCGTCACGACGCCGCGCGCGCCGTCGACGCGCACGCGCTGGCCGTCTTCGATGCGGGACGTGGCCTGTCCCGTGCCGACCACGGCGGGAAGCCCATATTCGCGCGCGACGATGGCCGCGTGGCTCATGGAGCCGCCGATGTCGGAAACAGCGGCGGCGATTTTCTGGAAGACCGGCGCCCAGGTCGGGTTCGTCACCTGACAGACGAGGATGTCGCCTTCCTTCAGCCGGTCGATTTCCTTGACCGACTTGATGACCCGGGCCGTGCCCTCGACAACGCCTGACGACGCCGCGAAGCCGCGGATCTCGTTCGAGTCGGCGTCGGCGGGGCCCTTCATCCAGATGTCGAGATTTTCGCGCGTGATGCCCCAGAGCATGACGATCGCCGGATCGTCGATAATGTCGGGCACGGGACCGAGCGCCGGCGGCGTATCGAGCTCCGCCCACTTCTCGATGGCCGCTTTGCGTTCTGCGATCATCGCCTTGAAACGCGCGCCGCCGCGCGTCGGCGAACCGTTGGACCAGCTCGTCATCACGTCGATGATCGCCTGCTCCACCTCATAGCGCGAAAGATGAAAAACGTCTTCGGCGTCGTCCATCAACCCGTTTTCGACGAAAAGCGCGCCATATTCGCGGATCTTGTTGAAGAAGAGATTGGTGTACCAGTGCTCGCAATAGAATTTATGGCCTTCCACATAAGGGAAGACGCGGCAGGCGAGCTCGATCATCTGATCGTAGGCCGCGCGCTCTTCATCCGTCCCAAGAAGATCGCGATAGCCGTCGATCAACTCCTGGCGCTCTTCTTTCAGCTGATCCATGGGGCGTTCGATATTCTCGCCCGCCTTGATCTTCGCGATGTAACCGGGAAGCGCCGAGAACGGCAGCGAGAGATCGTCGTTCCAGGAACGGTGATAGTGATAGAAGCCGTCGCCCACATTGACGTTGAACCACGGGTTACGGGACTTTTCGAGCTGATCGAGCCACTCCTTGCCCGGCGCGCCCATCTGCTCGAGCGAGGCGATCAGGTCGTCGGCGGAAACGCCGTCGGCGAATTTGCCTTCGACCCCAAGCTCCACGGCTTTTCGCGCAAGGCGTTTAACTTCCTCGTCGGGCTTGAAGATTTCGGCCTCGAAGCCCGCCACCATGCGCGCGATGGTCTGGTCGGTGATTTCCGGAAAGGCTTTCTTGCAGAAATCGAAGAACACCATATAGGCGCCGTATCCGAGCAGGAGAAACTCGAAATGGTGGTGCCACATGCGGAAATAGCCCTCGAGCGTCTTTTGATAGGTTTTCAAAAGCTCGTGGTTGGAGGCGACGCCCTTGCCGGCGTGAACGTTTTCAAGGGGCTCGAATTCGGGAAGCGTTGGCTTGGGAAGCTCTTGCGCGTCGGCAATGAGCTTTTTCATCTTGTCTTTCCACTGGTCGTAAAGACGCTCCCAGTGTTCGTAATAGTAAAACGCGCGCTGTTCGAATTCCTTGGTGCGCCGTTCGATTTCATCGGGGTCGGTCACCGCGTTGCCGCCGATATAAACCCGGCCGTTGATGACGCGGTAATCGATGCCGAGCGTCGTCGGCAGGCAATGGACGCGCGTATTGGACGAGCCGAGCGCGCAATAAGCCGCCTCCGCCGTCACCATGTCGAAGGTGTGCATGGGCTCGGGGAAGTGCATGGAGTTGTAAAACCAGAAGCGCTCGTCGTCTTCCGGTGAAAACTGCATGTAATAGGGATAAGCGGCCTGGGCGCCTTCGGTGCCTTCGGCGACCTTCAGGGAGCTCGGTTTAGGAAAGCCGGCGGGCTTGTCTAGCATAATATCCTCGTTTCCTCCGGGCGACGCCTCTTTTGCGGGCTTTTTTTATCGCCTTGGCTGATATCGCCTTGTCCGGCGCTCGCGCCGCCGGAAAATGGCGGGGAGGCGCGCAATGGACAGCACTTTAACCCTTCCTTATCTTCTCGAAAAGCGGAATATTCGGATCACGTCATTCGGTTTTTCATATGAGCCTCAGCACCCGGGATTTCCAACTTCTCACCGTTCTGGCGAATGAACTGCATTTCGGCCGCGCCGCCGACGCGCTCGGCATGCGCCAGCCGCAACTCTCGACGCGGCTTGCCCAGATCGAGCGCTCCGTGGGCGTCGATCTCTTTGTGCGCCGCCCGCGCGTCGCCGTGACGCCGGCGGGCAAGATCGTCATGGACGCCGCAAGGCGCGCCTTCAACGATTTCGAGGCGGCGGCGGAACAGGCCAGGCGCGTCGAACGCGGCGAGGTCGGCGCCGTCGTCACCGCGATCAGTTCGAGCATCATTCTTTCCGATATTCCGGGCTCGATCAGGAAATTCCGCAACCGCTATCCGGAAATCGGCATCACCCTGCGCGACATGCACTCTACCGAGCAATCCGAAGCGCTGCGGTCGGGACAGATCGATATTTCGATTACGCGGGAAATCGATTCCAGCCGCCCGATCCGCAGCGAAATCATTGGGCATCAGCGTTTTGTCGCCTTTCTCTCAAAGGATCACCCGCTGGCGGCGCGCAAAAAACTTTCGCTGGCGCACCTGGCGAACGAGCCTTTCGTCCTGTTCGATCACGCCATCGCGCCTGGCCTGCATCACCAGATCAACGCGCTTTGCATTCGCGCCGGTTTTACGCCGAATATCGTGCAGGAGGCGGACGAATGGTACACGGTGCTGGGTTTCGTGCGCGCCGGCTTCGGCGTCACTATCGCGCTCGACATGGAGGGCGCGCCGGACTGGCCCGACGTCGTCACGGTCCCGCTCGATCTGAAAGACGCCGTGGCGCCGGTGTTTTTATGCTGGGACGAAAGCCGGCCCTCCGCCTCCCGCGACCTCCTCATCGACTGGCTGCGCGAGGAGGCGAAAGGGCTCGGCCAAAACGCGGGCAAACGAACCCACAAGAAAACCGCACGCAAAACCGCCTGAGCCTCTTCCGCCGAATTGAGCCGCAGGGAATTAGGAACCGGCTCTGGGCGAAATCACAGCGCTTTGATCGATTTCACCGCGCCATGACGTTATGATGGGCGCAACAGCGAATTGTTAGGGCAACACAGAACGGACGGCCTCCCATGAAAAAATATGTTTTGAAAGCGGGCTCGACCTCGCTCGACAGCCTCGTCAGCATCGAATGCGACACGCCGCAGGTAAAACCCCATGAGGTGCTGATCCGCGTTCACGCCTGTTCCCTGAACTTCCGCGACCAGGCGGTGGTCACCGGCAATTATTTCGGCGGCGTCCTCACCGAAGACACGGTTCCCCTCTCCGACGGCGCGGGCGAAGTCGCAGCGGTCGGCGACGAGGTGACGGAGTTTAAAGTCGGCGACCGCGTTGCGGGGCTTTTCTTCCAGAACTGGCATGACGGTCCGCCGAACCCGACAGCGGGACCGGCGCTCGGCGCCGCCGGCTGCGACGGCATGCTCGCCGAATATGTCTGCCTTCCCGAAGCGGGCGTCACCAAAATTCCCGAAACCCTCTCTTACGAAGAAGCCGCGACCCTGCCTTGCGCGGGCGTCACCGCCTGGAACGCGCTGATGTGCGGGCGCCGCCCCATCAAGGCGGGCGATTGCGTCTGCGTCCTCGGCACCGGCGGCGTCTCCATGATCGGGCTCGGCATCGCCCACGCCGCGGGCGCGCATGTGGTCGTCACCTCGTCGTCGGACGAAAAACTCGAGCGCGCCAAAAAGCTCGGCGCGGCGGCGGGCGTCAATTACAAATCGACGCCGGAATGGGGCCCGGCGGTTGCGGCGGCGAGCAATCGCGGCGGCGCCGATGTGGTGGTCGAAGTCGGCGGCGCCGGCACGCTCGCTCAATCCATGCAGGCGGTGAATTTCAATGGCGAGATCGCGCTCATCGGCGTCCTGACCCGCGAAGGCGATACGACGCCGCATCCGCTGATGCTGAAAGGCGCGAGCATTCGCGGCATCTTCGTCGGCAACAAGGCGATGGCTGAAGATCTCGCCGCCGCCATCGACGTCAACGGCATGAAGCCCGCCATCGACAAGGTTTTCCCCTATGAAGACGCCGCCGAAGCCTTCCGCCATCAGCAGACGGGCGCCTTCGGGAAAGTGGTGATCAAGATTTAAGGCGCGCTTTGCGCTCTGATAGTTTCGCCGACTCCCCACGCTTTAAGCGTGGGGTCCATCTTTCAGCATGTTTCTCGCCGACTTTCCCACAAAGAGGGACGCCACGGTCAAGTTTAGCCTCGGGCCGCGGCGAGTCGCAAGTTGCAGGCCTTGAACATCTAATTCACGCTTCTTCCCGCGCCGCCCCAGAACGGTTCGCGCAGTTTTTTCTTGTCCATCTTGCCCACAGGGGTGCGCGGAATGGCGTCGATGAAATGCACGTCCTTTGGCGCCTTCACGGAACCGATACGGGCCTTGGCGTGCGCGATGATCGCATCGGCGTCGATCTCGGCGCCGGCGCGCTTCACCACCATGGCCGTCACCTGCTCGCCCCATTTCTCGTGGGGCACGCCGATGACCGCGCATTCGGCGACTTCCGCGAGCTCCATCACCGCATCCTCGACTTCCGCGGAGAAGACGTTGAAGCCGCCGGAGACGATCATGTCCTTCTTGCGGTCGACAATGTAGAAAAAGCCGTGCTCGTCGCGCTTGCCCACATCGCCGGTGTGATGCCAGCCATGGGCCGTCGCCTCGGCGCTCGCCTCGGGCAGTTCGAAATAGCCGCCGCCGACAATGCCGCCGCGCCCGACGATCTCGCCGACCTCGCCCACGGGCAGAAGATTGCCGTCATCGTCCATCAATTCGACGCGCACGGAATAAGTCGCCTGTCCGCAGCTCGTGAGGCGTTCCGGATGATCGCCCTTCGCCGCCGCCGCGACGACCTCAGGCGAGAGCCAGGTGGCCACCAGGTGAAACTCCGTCTGGCCGTAGCTCTGGCACATGCAAGGACCGAAGACCTCCACCGCCTGTTTCAGCTTCTCTCCGGCCACGGGCGAGCCGGCGAGAAGAAAATATTTGAGGCTCGAATAATCGTAGTCCTTCACTTTCGGATGGCCGAGCATGGAATAGAGCGCCGTCGGCGGCAGGAACATGTGGGTGACTTTGTGTTCCTCGATCGCCTTCATCACCGCTTCGGCGTCGAAAGTCGGCAGCACCACCACCGTCGCGCCCATGGCGAGCGCCGCCATGGTCACCGGCCCCGCCGCATGAGTCAGCGGCGCGGTCGCAAGGGAAACCGGCTTCCCTTCGACCGGCATGATGTTGCAGATGGTCTCCAGCATCGCGCCCCAGCTGCGGTTCATGACCCGCACGCCCTTGGCCGGGCCCGTCGTGCCGCCGGTGGCGATCAGCGCCGTCAGTTCTTCCGGATTGCCGATAGGATCGCCGAGATCGGGAAAGTGATCCGAGGGCGCCGTCGCCATGAAGTCGTCGAGGGAGGCATGGCCGCCCTCCGGCTTGTCGAGACAGACCATATGGCGCACCGTCGGGACCTGGCTTTTAATCTCGGCCGCCTCCTTGGCGTAGCTCGAATGATAGAAGATCATCGCGACGCGGACATAGTTGAGATAAGCGATATTGGCGTCGAGGGCGTTGCGCGTATTGACCGGGATCCAGACCGCTCCGGCCCGCCAGCAGCCCAGCATCGCGGTCAGCACCGATCCGTCATTGGGCGACATGACGGCGATCGGCTCCTGGTTTTCCATGCCGGCCGCGCGCAAGGCGCCGGCAACCTTGTGGGTCAGCGCCTCCATCTCGCGATAGGTATAACGCGTCTCGCCGGCGACCAGGACGTCCCGGTCCGGATAAGTCTTCGCCATCTTGTCGAAATAATCGATCGTTCGCATGAGTTCGTCCTGCCTCGCCCGTCGGGCCTTACGCTAAAGCTTTCCGCTTTAAGCAGAACGCCGGTCTGCTTGACAATGCGCTGCTTGGAAGCGGGCGATGATGTTGGCGCCGTTCGCGGCATCGAAATCCTTTAAAAGCGAAATCACACTTTCCGGCGCGCGCCCGTCGCAAAGGCCTGATTTGCAAGGCTTCGCTCATCGCGCGTCGCCGGCTTTCACTCGCCTTTACGCAGGTGCAGCAAAATCGCCGGCGCCTTCATCGCCGTAAAGCCGTTTTGGAAGGCGGCGCCGCAACTTCCTTTTTCCGCCATTTTTTCTGCGCTGGGGCAGGGTTTTCGAGCTATTTTCGGTCAGTGTTTGCAAGCGCCGATAGTAGACCCGCGCCTTCAAAAATTGTAAGCAACATAAACAATATTGGGCGCCCTCAACTCGCGGACGTCCCTTTAATTCTTGAAAACCCGAGATCGAGGAGGATTCCGCCGCAATGACAGCCAAGAACCTGGAAGAAAAGCTCAAAGCCGCCGGCAATACGGTGGACATGCTCCGCAATTCGAAAATCGGCGCTTATGTCTATCCGGTCGTGCCGACCGAATTTCACAACTGGCGGGACGAACAGCGCGCCTGGCGCGAGACCGCCGTCCTGTTCGACCAGACCCACCACATGGTCGATCTGTTCCTGAAAGGCCCGGACGCGATCAAGGTCTGCTCCGACACCGCGATCAACACTTTCAAGAACTTCCCCGTCAACCGCGCCAAACAATATGTGCCGGTCAGCCATGACGGCTATGTGATCGGCGACGGCATTCTCTTCAACCTCGAAGAAAACCACCTGGTATTCGTCGGCCGCGCGCCTTCCGCCAACTGGCTGCAGTTCCAGGCGGAAACCGGCGGCTACGATGTCGAAGTCACCTATGACGACCGCTCGCCCTCCATGCCCATGGGCCGCGCCGTCACCCGCAAATTCTACCGCTTCCAGATCCAGGGCCCAAACGCCCAGAAGATCATTGAAAAGCTCAATGGCGGCCCGTTCGAAGACATCAAGTTCTTCCATATGGGCTACATTAATATCGGCGGCAAAAAAGTCCGCGCCCTGCGCCACGGCATGGCCGGCGCGCCGGGTCTCGAAATCTGGGGCCCTTACGAGGAATATCTCGACATTCGCGCGAAAATCCTCGAAGAGGGCGCCGAATTCGGCATCGTGCCGGTGGGCTGCCGCGCCTATGCGACCAACACACTTGAGTCGGGCTGGATCCCCTCGCCGCTTCCCGCTGTCTACACCGGCGAAGAGATGAAAAAATACCGCGAATGGCTCCCGGCCAACTCTTATGAGGCCATGGGCTCCATCGGCGGTTCTTACGTCTCCGACAATATCGAAGACTATTATGTCTCGCCTTACGACATCGGCTATGGGCCCTTCGTCAAATTCGACCATGACTTCATCGGCGCCGACGCCCTGAAGAAAATGGAAGGCGAACAGACCCGCCGCAAGGTGACGCTCGCCTGGAACGACGACGACGTGCGTAAGATCATGGGCTCGGTCGTCGGCGAAGGCACGCCTTACAAATATTTCGAGCAGCCGCTCGCCAACTACGCCTCGTCGAACTACGACTCGGTGCTCGCGAACGGCAAGAACGCCGGCTTCTCCATGTTCACCGGCATCTCCTACAATGAGCGCAAGGCGCTCTCGCTCGCCACGGTCGACAATGATGTCGAGGTCGGCAACGAGGTCACGGTGGTCTGGGGCGAGCCCGACGGCGGCACCGAAAAGACCACGGTCGAAAAGCACCAGCAGATGGAAGTCCGCGCCATTGTGAGCCCGGTTCCCTATTCGGAAGTCGCCCGGAAGGAATATGCGTCCGGCTGGCGCACCGGGAAATAAGGCTTTCCCATCCTAATCTGAGAAGGGCCGGCGCTTCGCCGGCCCTTTTTCTTTACATGTCCGCCGCCCGCCGTCCCGCGGCGGCGCGCGGCGGCGCGCGGCATTGACCCCGCCATTGACCCAATCGGGCCGCGGCGCCAAACCATGGCCCTCGCTGAAAAAGAGGCCTGCCCATGCGCCAGGATTTTTACGACCGCGTCGCCGCGACCCTCGGCGATATCCGCGAAGCCGGGCTCGAAAAGATCGAGCGCCAGATCACCTCGCCGCAAGGGCCGGTGATCGACGTCGACCACAAGGGCCAGCGCAAAAAGGTCCTCAATTTCTGCGCCAACAACTATCTCGGCCTCGCCGATAATCCGGAGATCGTCGCCGCCGCCAAGGCGACCATGGACGAATACGGCTTCGGCATGGCCTCGGTCCGCTTCATCTGCGGGACGACGGACCTGCATCGCCGGGTGGAAAAGGAGATCGCCGATTATCTCGGCTATGAGGACTCGATCCTCTTCGCCGCCTGTTTCGACGCCAATGGCGGGGTCTTCGAGCCGCTGCTGGAAGCCGACGATGCGATCATCTCCGACGCGCTGAACCACGCCTCGATTATCGACGGGGTGCGACTGTGCAAGGCCAAGCGTTACCGCTTCGCCAATTCCGACATGGACGATCTCAGAAAACAGCTCGAACAGGCCGATCTCGACGGCGCGCGCACCAAGCTGATCGTCACCGACGGCGTTTTCTCCATGGACGGCTATATCGCCAAGCTGGACGAGATCTGCGCCATCGCCGATGAATATGGCGCGCTCGTCATGGTCGACGACTGCCACGCCACCGGCTTCATGGGGCCTCATGGCGAAGGCGCGCCCGCCCATTGCGGCGTCGCGGCGCGGGTCGACATCCTCACCGGCACGCTCGGCAAGGCGCTGGGCGGGGGCATGGGCGGTTATATCTGCGCGTCGAAAGACGTCGTGCATCTGTTGCGCAACCGCGCGCGGCCCTATCTTTTCTCCAATGCGCTGACGCCGGCGCTCCTCGGCGCCACCCTGAAAACGCTGGAGCTGGTGCGCCATGGCGGGCATTTGCGCGAACAGCTCTTCCGCAATGCGCGCCGCTTCCGCGAGCAGATGACGAAAGCCGGCTTCGACCTCCTGCCGGGCGAACACCCGATCATTCCGATCATGATCTATGACGCCAAGAAGGCGGGCCAGATGGCCGACGCGCTGATGGAGGAAGGGGTTTACGTCACCGCCTTTTCTTTCCCGGTCGTGCCGCGCGAAAAGGCGCGCATTCGAACGCAAATGTGCGCAGGGCATACGGACGAACAGGTGGACGAGGCGGTCGAAGCGTTCATCAAGGTCGGAAAGTCCGTAGGCGTCATATAGAGACGAAAACGTCGGGTTAAGATATTATTTAACCGGACGGACCACGCATTGGGACCCTCGCTTCTTTTGCTTTCCATGTCCACAGACGCGCGTTTCTCAAGCGGTAAAATTTTTAAATTGTAATCCTGCGCGCGCTATAGAGATGACAATTTCGAAATCTGTCCGACTTTTAGAAACTATGAAGGCGGCGGCGCCTTATGTTAGGCGCGCACCTGTAAGCGACTAAAGGAAAAGCTACGATGAACTGTTTCAAGATGACCAAGCTCCTCGCCGCCGCCGCCGCGGCCGCCGCCGCAAGCGCAGGACCGGCTGCGATGGCGCAGGACGCCGCCGCTCAACAACAGCAAATAGCGCCGGTCAGCGACAAGGAAGTCAAAAAATTCGTGAAAGCCGAAAAGAAGATCGGCGCCATTGTCGAGGAATGGAGCCCGAAAGTGCAGTCCGCCGAGTCTCAGCAAGAGGCTCAACAGATGCAAAAGAAAGCGCAGACGCAAATGATCGCCGCCATCGAAAAAGAAGGCTTAAGCGTTCAGCGCTATAACCAGATCGCTCAGCGGGCGCAGGTTGACAAGCAGCTTGCCGAACGCCTGCAAGAAGCGGCGTAAGCCGTACAAAAACTAAAAAACAAACGCCCCGGATTTAAATCCGGGGCGTTTTACGTAACGAAGCTTGATTGCGGCGTAACGCCTTAGACATTGCCCGCATGAATGCTGTCGATCCGCTCGTCATTCACTCTGGCGACGAGTTCGTCAACGGCATTCGCAACGCAGCTTTCGCGCACGGCGCTGTATTTTATGACGCTGTCGTGATTGAGCCGGGCGTCGCATGTCTCAGCAGCGACTTTTTGAATGCGATGATAAACATCCATCGCCCCGCTTTGCGTCGTCAATTCCACTGACGCATAACGCAGCTGCGCGTCGCCGGCGAAGCTCGCCGTGCTGAAACCAATGCTGAGCGCCGCAGCGCCGGCGGCCGTAATGATAAGTTTTTTGATCATGAATAAGACTTCCTTGTTCCTGGACGCCCACCCTAAACGGCGCATCTTTTTACGTGCGCCTGTTGCTGTGCATGTCGTCTAAAACGGAAAACCGCAACACCAATTTTCGCATCAAGTTTTCGTTACGCGCGTTAAGAAACAGCCGCTTCAACACCCGGTTTGTTGCGGCGCGTAAAAGCTTGCGAAGTTCAACTCCGCACGCGCTCATGATTTGGAAGCTTTAGCCCTTATTAAGCGCCGTCTTAGTGAAAAATTTCATAGCAACGGCGGCGCACAAAATCCGCGCCGATCTTGCGCCTGCAAGAGCGCCCTTGAAAAATTTTTGCGACAAGCGGGCCAAATCGCCTTTCGGATGCTTCGCCGGACTTTTGCGACGCGCTATCTCCCTAAAACCTGCAGTTTTTCGCGAATCCTCCGCCGGAACAATCCAGCCCGGCGAGGCGTTAGTCCTGTGCTTTAACCCCAAGGAGTCCGATGATGCCCGCCTCCCCAAAGACTGAAAACCAGAAGCCGACAAAAGAAGAGCAGGAAGAGCTCGACGAGGCGCTGGACGAATCCTTCCCCGCGAGCGATCCGCCCTCTCCGGTCCGCGATCCCGGCCATGACGATAAAGAGAACGGGAACAAAACGGACTGAGCCGCGGACTTTTTTCCTGCAGTCTTTCAGGCGGTTCGGATAATGACATCTGAACCTTTATGAAGCGCCCGCCTATGGTGACGGCGCTCGTCCGGCTTGGTAGAAGGCTATCTCGGGCGCCTGAAAAGGGCGCTTCAAGCCCCGTTCCAAGCCATGAGAACCGCCTTGCAGGAAACGCTATGAAAGCCCTGATGAAAGCCAAGCCCGAAGAGGGCATTTGGATGGTCGACGCCTCGCGCCCCGAGATCGGCCCTAACGACGTGCTCATCAGGGTGAAGCGCTCGGCGATCTGCGGCACGGACGTGCACATCTACAACTGGGACGCCTGGGCGCAGCGCACCATTCCGGTGCCGATGACGGTGGGCCACGAATTTTCCGGCGAAGTCGTGGAGATCGGCTCGGAAGTTCATCCCGAACATGCAACCTTCAAAATCGGCGACCGCGTCTCGGCGGAAGGCCATGTCACCTGCGGCTATTGCCGCAATTGCCGCGCGGGCAAGCGGCATCTGTGCCGCAACACCGTCGGCGTCGGCGTCAACCGTCCGGGCTCTTTCGCGGAATATGTCGCCGTGCCGGCGTTCAACGTCTATCGCCTGCCCGACGCCGTCTCCGATGATATGGGCGCGATCTTCGATCCTTACGGCAATGCGACCCACACCGCCCTCGCCTTCGACCTCGTCGGCGAAGACGTGTTGATCACCGGCGCCGGGCCCATCGGCGTGATGGCGGTCGCCATCGCCAAATTTTCCGGCGCCCGTCACGTCGTCATCACCGACGTCAACGATTACCGCCTCGACCTCGCGAAAAAGATGGGCGCGACGCGGGCGGTGAACGTAACGAACGAATCCCTGAAAGACGTCATGAAGGATCTGGGGATGACGGAAGGCTTCGACATCGGCCTTGAGATGTCGGGCGTTCCCTCGGCCTTCGAATCCATGCTCGACACGATGAATCACGGCGGCAAGGTCGCCATGCTCGGCATCATGCCCAACGGCGCCGGGATCGACTGGGAGAAAGTCATCTTCAAAGGGCTCGACATCAAGGGCATTTACGGCCGGCGCATGTTCGAGACCTGGTACAAGATGGGCGCGATGCTGCAGGCGGGGCTCGATCTGACGCCGGTCATCACCCATCGCTTTCCCATCGAAGATTATCAGGCGGGCTTTGACATCATGCGCTCCGGCCAGTCAGGCAAAGTGATTCTGGAATGGTGACAGGCCATAAGGATAGCCCCAAGACCGCCGCATGAACGCTTTCCTGAAACTCCTCGCCGGGCTCGCTGTGCTTGCGCTGATCGGCCTTGCCGCGTTTTTCATCGACGGCGCGCCAGGCTCGGCGGCCTCGGCGCAGCGCAAACTTGAGGAAAGCGCCGTGAAGGCGCTCGGCGCCGACGCGGGCGCATGGGCGTCGGTCACCATGGACGGACAAAAAGCGATCCTTTCGGGAACCGCGCCAAGCGAAGCGGCCCGGGATGCGCTGATCGCGCGCGTCGCCGCCGCAGAAGGCGGCGGAGGCCTTGTCGCGGGCGGCGTCACCACGGTCGACGCCGGCGCCTTGAAAGTGATTGCGGCGCCGCCGGTCGCCGATCCGTTCATCTTCATCGCGGAATATGAAAACGGCGTCCTCGCCTTTTCCGGTTATGCGCCGGATCAGGAAACGCGGGACGCCGTTTATCGGCTCGCAGGCGATCTTTTTCCGGACACGGATATTTCCGGCGTGATTGACATCGCCGGCGGCGCGCCCGTCGCGCCCGAAAGCTGGCGCATCGCCGCGGAAACATCGCTGCGCGCGCTTTATTACCTCCAGCGCGGGGCCGTCTCGGCGGAAGGCGCGCGCTTTGCGGTCATGGGCAAGGCCGAAGACGAGGTGCGCGCCGGCGCCGCGCGCATGCTGATGACCGCCATGCCGGACGGACTTGCCGGCGAAAGCGACATCGCCGTTGATGAGGCCGCGCCGCCGCCGGCGCCAAACCTTCCGGCGCCGGACGAAAACGCCGCGGGCGCCGCCGACACGGAACAAATGACGCCGGCGCGTGAAACCTGCCTGGAAGAGTTGCAGAACGCCGCATCGGCATTGCGCATCCGTTTCCCTTCGGCCGATTCAGACCTTGACGCCGGCGCCGAAGACAGCCTGCGCGCCCTGGCCGCCCTCCTCGCCGATTGTCCGAATACGCGCCTTGAAATCACCGGCCATACGGATTCCCTCGGCCAGGCCCGGGACAATCTTCGGCTCAGCCTTGAGCGCGCCCGCGTCGTGCGCGACTTCCTGATTTCCGCCGGGGCGCCGGCCGAGACCGTCACCGCCGACGGCGCCGGCGAATCGGAACCGATTGCAAACAACGCAACCGAGGCCGGACGCGAACGCAACCGGCGCATTGAATTTGAAATAATTTCCGCCCAATAAACACTGGCCACGCGGTTGGCAAAGCTGCAAAAACGAATCAAACTGCAGCGAACATCAGGAGCCTTCATGTCTCGCATTGACGACCGCCTTGCCGAACTCGGCCTTGTTCTTCCCGAGCCCGTCGCCCCGGTGGCGAACTACGTGCCCTACGTGATCTCGGGAAATCTCGTTTTCATATCGGGGCAGGTGTCGATCGGCCCCGGCGGCCTCATCACCGGCAAACTCGGCGCGGATCTCGACCTCGAAAAAGGCGTCGAGGCGGCCCATGCCTGCGGCGTCAATCTGATCGCGCAATTGCGCGCGGCCTGCGGCGGCGATCTCGACCGGGTGACGCGGGTCGTGAAGCTCGGCGGATTCGTCAATTCAACGCCCGATTTCACCGACCAGCCGAAAGTCGTGAACGGGTGTTCCGACCTCATGGTGGCGGTCTTCGCCGACAAGGGCCGTCACGCCCGCGCGGCGGTCGGCGCGCCCGCCCTGCCCCTGAACGCCGCGGTCGAGGTGGACGGGGTTTTCGAGATCGACTGATGCCCGACGGATCGGATGCTGCGCTGGCGCGAACAATCGGCTCCATCAAGGAGATCGATCCTGCACAATGGAACCGTCTCGCCAATCCCGACCCGTCCCGTTACAACCCCTTTGTCAGCCACGAATTTCTGTCGGCGCTCGAACAGTCGAAATCCGTTGCGCCGGAAACCGGCTGGGCGCCCCTGCATCTCATCGTTGAAGAGGCGGGGGCCGTCACCGGCGCCGCGCCGCTTTATGTGAAAGGCCACAGCCAGGGCGAATATGTATTCGACCATCACTGGGCGGATGCGCTGGAACGCGCCGGCGGACGCTACTATCCCAAACTCCTCAGCGCCGCCCCCTTCACGCCCGTGCCGGGCCCGCGCCTTTTAGCGCCAAACGACAATGCGAAACAGACCCTCGCTGTCGCCTTGCGCCAGGTGACGGAACAGCTCGGCGCATCGTCGGCGCATGTGAATTTCATCACCGAAGACGACAAAGCCGCGCTCGTCAAAGCCGGATTCATGGCGCGCATGGGCGAGCAATATCACTGGTTCAATCGCGGCTATGAGACTTTCGACGATTTTCTGGCCGCCCTCGCCTCGCGCAAGCGCAAGGCAGTGAAGAAAGAGCGGCGCGAAGCCGGCGACGGCCTTGTCATCAGGCGGCTTGTGGGCGCGGACATCACGGAGCGTTATTGGGACGCCTTCTGGCTCTTTTATCAGGACACCGGCGCGCGCAAATGGGGCTATCCCTATCTCACGCGGACCTTCTTTCGGATCATCGCCGAAACCATGGCCGACAGCCTGCTGCTCATCGTCGCCGAACGCGACGGCGAGCCGATCGCCGGGGCGCTCAATTTCATCGGCGGCGACGCGCTTTACGGACGCTATTGGGGCTGTCTTGAAGACGTGCCGTTCCTGCATTTCGAGCTGTGCTATCATCAGGCGGTCGAGTTCGCCATCGAGCGCGGCCTCTCCCGCGTCGAAGCCGGCGCGCAGGGCCAGCACAAGATCGCGCGCGGCTACGAGCCGGTGGCGACATGGTCGGCGCACTGGATATCCAATGAAAGTTTTCGAGAGGCCATCGCCCGCTATCTCGAAGCGGAGCGCGAACAGACCGGCATGGAAATCGAGGCCTTAAAAGACGTCACGCCTTTCAGGAAAACCTAAAACGGAACCAGCTCATGTCGCTTCAACAACCCTACGACCCGGACAACATCTTCGCGAAAATCATCCGCGGTGAAATGCCCTGCGTGAAACTCATGGAGACGGACAATGTTCTCGCTTTCATGGATGTCTTTCCGCAGAGCAAGGGCCACTGCCTCGTCATTCACAAGAAAAGCAAAGCCGTGAACATCCTCGATGTCGAGCCGGAGGCGCTTAACGAGCTGATCGGCGCAACGCAAACCCTCGCGCGCGCGGTTGAAAAAGCGCTGGAGCCCGACGGGATACGCGTCATGCAGTTCAGCGGCGCGCGCGCCGGTCAGACCATTTTCCATCTGCATTTTCATGTGCTGCCCGTTTATGAGGGCGTGGTCGTGGCCGCCCACGCCAGCGGCAAGCCGGCGAATGCGGAAGAGCTCGAGCCGATTGCGGATAAAATCCGCAAGGCGCTTGGGTGAAGATGCGCGTTTTGTCGCTGTAACTTTATCTCATCACGCGCTCTCGCAGTCGTGTTTTGCGGGCCGGGACGCAGCCCGCTATCAACGATCCTGCAACGTAACTCCCTTGTTGCACTGGAGCGTTATGGCGGCCCCCCCTCCGCCAGCTCCAGCTTTTGAGCGACCCGCACGGGCGCGCCTGACCATCCCTTGCCGCCAGGGCGCGCCATTCAGAAAGGCCGTTGCGATCCCCTTCCCTCGCAGCGGTCTTTTTGCGGGAAGCCTCGGTTTATCTTCCCGCACCGCTCTTGCCTCGTCTCGCCGGCGCCGCTTAGCTCGAGGAAAGGGAGCGCTTCATGAAAAAGACGATCCTCGCCATTCTCGCCCTCTGCGCCGTGAGCGCCGCCCATGCGGCGCCGCAGTCATATCGCGACAACATGGCAGCCGCCGGGAAGGCCTATGAAGACGAGAACTGGCCGGCGCTCAATGAAGCGCTCAATGCGGCCCAGGCGATGCGGCCCTGGTCGCTTTATGTCTATCGCAACCGCATTCTGGCGCGCCTGCTGGCGGGCCGCGAGGAAGAGGCCCTGGGCCTCGCCGAAAAAGCGGCGGATCGCGGGCTCGCGCTCGATCTTTCCGGCCATCCGGCGTTTGACAAGCTGGCGGCGCTTTCCGGTTTCGAGGCGATCACCGCGCGCATGGAGGAAAACGCAAAACCGAAAGGCGGCGGCGGGCCCGTTCGGACCTTCGCCGAAACCGGCCTCCTGCCCGAGGCGATCGCCTATGGCCGCAAGCAGACGCTCTATGTGGGCGGCGTGCGCACCGGCGAAATCGTGAAGGCCGGCGAAAAAGCGGAAAGACTCTCGCCGGTCGCCGCGGCGCCGGGAGGCGTCTTCGACCTTGAGGTCCGGGCGCGTCACCTCTGGGCCGCCGTCAACAACCCGCCGCCTTACGAACACGCCGCGCCGGACAAGCCTTTTGCAGCAATCATGATCTTCGACGGGAAAACCGGCAGGATTGTCCGCGAAGCGCGCGTCGGCGAAGACGCCGCCATGCTGGGCGACCTTGAAGTCGCCAAAGACGGAACCGCCTATGCAAGCGATTCAAAAACGCCGCGGATTTACCGTCTGGCGCCGGGAGACAACGCCCCGGAAATCTTCATGCAGGACCCGCGCTTCGTGAACCTGCAGGGGCTCGCGCTCGACGAAGAGCACGGCCGCCTTTTCGTCGCGGACTATCTTGCGGGGCTTTTCGTCGTCGATCTCGAAACAGGAGAAGCAACGCAGATCGAAAACGCCGCCGACGCTCATCTCGGCGGCGTCGACGGGCTTTATTATCATGAAGGAGTGCTGATCGGCGTTCAAAACGGAACGACGCCCCAGCGCATTGTCAGGATCGGACTCGATGAAGCCGGCGCGTCCGCCGTCTCCTTCACGGTGCTTCAACAAAATCTCGCGGACTGGAACGAACCCACCCATGGCGCGGTCGTTGGCGACAACTTCCATTACATCGCCACGTCCAACTGGCCTTCTTACAATCAAGACGGCGGCGTAAAAGACAAGCCGGCGCGCCAGCCCTTGCGGATCATGACGGCGCCGCTTGACGGAAACTAGGCGGCGGCGATGTCGGAACGCGCGGTGACTGAAATTGCATCGGGAAAGATGAAAGCAGCGCTGGCGCCGGCGCTGGGCGGCGCGGTCTTGTCGCTCAGCCTTGACGGCCGGCACCTTTTACGCCGCGCGCCCTCGCCCGGCGCCGTCGCCGACCCGCGCGACGCCGCCTGTTATCCTTGCGTTCCCTGGTTTTCCCGCCTCGCCGGCGGCCTTGATTTCGCCGGACGCCATTACGACCTGGCGCCGACCTTGCCCGCCTGCGATCCGGACCATGCGCTGCACGGCCATGGCTGGACGAGCCCCTGGGAGGTGACGGCGCAAACCCAGGACCGGCTTGTCTGCGCTTTCGATTATGCGCCGAAACCGCTCGGCTTTCCGTTCCCCTTCCGCGCGGTTCAGGAATTTACGCTCGCGCCGGCACGTTTTGAAATCGCCCTCTCCGTGACGAATACGGGCGCCGGCCCGATGCCCGCCGGGCTTGGGCTGCATCCGTTTTTCCCGCGCGGCGGCGACGCCCAGATTGACTTCGGCGGCGAGCGCGTGCGTTTCGCCGGCACAGGCATGGACGACACGCATGAAAACTGGGGCGGCGCGGCCGAGATCATCAATAACGGCATGCGGCTCGCCATAAATAGCAACGCCCGCTTTCTGCATCTATATTCGCCGGAAAGCGCGGACTTTTTCTGCGCCGAACCGGTGACCCATTCGCCCGGCGGTTTCGGCGAAAAAGTTCTGGCTCCAGACGAAAAATTGAAACTTTTTTTGAAAATTGAAATTACCTCTCAAGAGCAAGACTCATAGTTAATTTCGGTTGACCGTTTTTCCGTTTGAAAAGACTTTCTGTTTAATCGCCGCACAATCTGAAAGACTGCTTTTCATGGAGACCGCCATGCGCAAACTGTGCGCGTAAATTAACAGTCTGTATACAGTCATGTGTAAAATTTGAACTATGTGAAAGAGGCCGCTTTGACGGCCAAGCAGGACCCATGCGTATTTTTAATCGTCTTTATAAAGATAAATCCGGCTCGGTGGCTATCGAGTACAGCCTCATCGCCACCCTGATCGCCGTTGCGATTTACGCCGCGCTTGAAGTGACGGGCGAAACCACGAAGCGGAAATTCGATAATGTCGAGGCGTCGCTCAATGACGAACCGCCAAACGGCCCGGCCGGCGGCGGCGACCCGCTTGGCGGCGCGACCGGGGGCGGCGGCGGTTCGGGCGGCGGCGGATCCTCGGGGGGCGGCGCGGCTGGCGGCGGATCTTCAGGTGGCGGATCTTCGGGCGGCGGCGGCGCAACCCCGCCGGCCAATAATGGCGGTTCGGGCGGCGGCGGTTCCGGCAATGGCGGTTCCGGCGGCGGCTCGGGCAATGGCGGCCCCGGCGGCAACAACGGCAATAACGGAAACAATGGCGGCGGCCATGGCAACAACGGCAATCATGGCGGCGGCAATAACGGCAATCACGGCGGCGGCAATGGCGGCGGTCCGGGCAATAACGGGAATAACGGAAACAACGGGAATAACGGCAATAATGGAAACAACGGCAATAACAACAATCAGCCAAAGCCGAATTATTGCAGCATCCCGGTCTTCAGCAATTTCCCCGCCTGCCAATAGCCTCGCGCAGGCAGCTGCAAACTCCTGATGCAAAAACGCCGGGCCTGAGCCCGGCGTTTTTTTGCCTGCTGTTTTAAACGCTATTCCATCAAAGCCGGCACATTGGCGTCGCCGCCGCCGTCGCCCGGTTTGTCTCCGCCCTGCTCGTCGGGAAGATATTCGAACGCGAGTTTCGACTCGTCGTTCTCATCCACCATGACGCGCACGACGCCGCCGTCTTTCAGCGCGCCGAAGAGAATTTCGTCGGCGATGGGCTTCTTCACATGCTCCTGAATGACGCGGGCGAGCGGGCGGGCGCCCATCTCGTCGTCGAAGCCGCGTTCGGCGAGCCATTTGGTCGCCGCCTCCGTCAGCTCGAAGGTGACGCCGCGATCGGCAAGCTGGGCTTCAAGCTGCAGGACGAACTTCTCGACGATGCGGTTGATGATCGCCGGCGACAGGCCGGCGAACTCGATGACCGCGTCGAGGCGGTTGCGGAATTCCGGCGTGAACATCCGCTTGATCGCTTCTTCGGTCTCATCGATCTTTTTGCCGCCCTGGAAACCGATGACGTTTTTCGCCGCATCCTGGGCGCCCGCATTGGTGGTCATGATGACGATCACATTGCGGAAATCGACCTTGCGGCCGTTGGCGTCGGTAAGCTGGCCGTTGTCCATCACCTGGAGGAGAATGTTGAAGATCTCCGGATGCGCCTTCTCGATTTCGTCGAGCAGGAGGACGCAATGGGGATGCTGGTCGATGGCGTCGGTCAGAAGACCGCCCTGATCGAAGCCGACATAGCCCGGCGGCGCGCCGATGAGGCGCGAGACCGTGTGCCGCTCCATATATTCGGACATGTCGAAGCGCACGAGCTCGACGCCCATGACCATGCCGAGCTGCTTGGCGACTTCGGTTTTGCCGACGCCCGTGGGCCCGGCGAAGAGATATGAACCGATAGGCTTGTTGGGTTCGCGCAGCCCCGCACGGCTCAGCTTGATCGCCGCGGCGAGCTGATCGATCGCCTTGTCCTGACCGAAGACGACCCGGCGCAGATCTTCGCCCAGCTTGGCGAGCCGTTCGGTATCCGACTTGGAAACGGATTTCGGCGGGATGCGCGCCATCTTGGCGATCACTTCCTCGATCTGGGCTTCGTCGATGGTTTCCACGCGCTTGTCGGCGGGGAACAGCATCTGCCGCGCGCCCGCCTCGTCGATGACGTCGATGGCCTTATCGGGCAGCTTGCGGTCGGTCATGTATTTCGACGACAGCTCCGCCGCCGCGATGATCGCATCGTCGGTGTATTTCAGCTTGTGATGCTCCTCGAAATAAGGCTTCAGCCCCATGAGAATCTTCACCGTGTCGTCTTTCGACGGCTCGACAACGTCGATCTTCTGGAAGCGGCGGGCGAGCGCCCGGTCCTTTTCGAAATGCTGACGGTATTCCTTGTAGGTGGTCGAACCCATGCAGCGCAGCGCGCCGGATTGCAGCGCGGGCTTTAAAAGATTCGACGCATCCATGGCGCCGCCGGACGTCGCCCCGGCGCCGATAACCGTGTGGATCTCGTCGATGAAGAGGATCGCGTCCTCATGGTCTTCGAGTTCTTTCAGCACCGCCTTGATGCGCTCTTCGAAATCGCCGCGATAGCGCGTGCCGGCGAGGAGCGCGCCCATGTCGAGCGCATAGATGGTGGAGTTCGCCAGAACCTCAGGCACTTCTTCGTCGACGATCTTGCGCGCAAGGCCTTCGGCGATGGCGGTCTTGCCGACGCCGGGATCGCCGACCAGGAGCGGATTGTTCTTGCGCCGGCGGCACAGGACCTGGATCGAGCGCTCGACTTCCGGCTCGCGGCCGATCAGGGGATCGATCTTGCCGGAGCGGGCCTTGGCGTTCAAATCGACGCAATAGGCCTCAAGCGCGCTTTCCTGCTTGCCGCCCTGCGCGGCTTCGGCTTCTTCATTGGCACCGCGGGGCGAGCGCGGCTGGCTTTCGCCGGGCCGCTTGGCGATGCCGTGGGAAATGTAATTCACCGCATCGAAACGGCTCATGTCCTGCGCCTGCAGGAAATGCGCGGCGTGGGATTCGCGCTCGGCGAAGAGCGCGACGAGCACATTGGCGCCGGTCACTTCCTCGCGGCCCGAAGACTGAACATGGATGACCGCGCGCTGGATCACCCGCTGGAAGCTCGGCGTCGGTTTCGCCTGTTCGCCGTTTTCCAGCTTCAGATTGGCGAGATCGTTTTCGATGAATTCGTAAAGCTGGCGGCGAAGGAGTTCGATATCCACATTGCAGGCGCGCAAGACGGCCGCCGCATCGCGGTCGTCGGTAAGCGCCAGAAGAAGGTGTTCGAGCGTCGCCAGTTCGTGATCGCGCTCCGTCGCCAGCGCAATCGCGCTGTGCAGGGCTTCGTCTAAAGTTCTACTGAAGGACGCCATGGAGCCTACTCCCGTTCCATCGTGCATTGCAGCGGATGCTGGTTGCGCCGCGACAGCTCCATCACCTGCGCCACCTTGGTCTCCGCAATTTCATATGTATAGACGCCGCAAACGCCCACCCCGGACTGATGGACGTGCAGCATGATCCGCACCGCCTCTTCCGGGTCTTTCTTGAACACGGCCTGAAGCAGCCACACGACGAATTCCTGCGGCGTGTAGTCGTCATTCAGGAGAAGCACCTTGTAGAGCGAAGGCCGTTTGGTCTTCGGCGCAGTCTTCGAAACGACGCCGACGCCCTGCCCCGGGCCGGTTCCGCCTTCCTGATCCTGATCGTTGTCTTCAGCCATAGTCCTTCAGTTTCTGCATTGCGCTGGCGCTTTGCAACCGCAAAACACCGCCTCGATTAGTAGATAAGTAGTCGGCCCGGGTTGAAAAGACGCAAATTTTCTGCGGGCCGGTAAACTTAATGTTCCCACAGCGCACGAATCGAATGGGCCCGGCGATACGCACCGGGCCCATTCACGCAACAGGCACTAAAAACGGGTGTTTCAGGTCTTACGGACGGTAAGACTGAATTTTTTCGACAAGCTCGGTGTAACGCGCCGTCAGGGGCTCCGTCGCATCTTTCGCCGTCGACGCGCAAATATCGGCCACCTTGTTGATTTGGCCGAGATTTTTCTCAACCGACGTCTTCATGAAATCGCTGTTGAGCTCGAGGGCTTCCTGCAGCGTTTTCGCCGAGGTGGCGGCTTTGGCGTTCGAGACCGTGTCTTCAAACGCGGCCTTGGAAAAGGCCGTGCTTTCGCTCGTCAGCTTCTCAAAGCCTTTGGCGAACGCGCCGGCCGAGGCCATCAGGGCATTCAGCGATTCTTTCTGGAAATCCGCGAAGGACGTCATGCCTTCGGCGAATTTTTCATACCCTTCCTTGAAGGTGTCCGGGCTGAAGGCCGTCATGTCGAAGGCTTCAGCGCCAGTGGCGGTTTTCTTGGCTGCGGCCATCTTCATCTCCCTGCGATTCTTATCGCTAAGCTATTGAAATAAATGGTGCTCTATACACAAGAGCGCCTTTTGTGCAGTGCAACATATGGACGGTTGCGCCCTTCGTCAAGGGAAATTTTGCTGCAGCGCACAATTTTTATTTCGGCTATAACAGTAAAACTTTCGTTAACGGTCCGTTTACCGCGATCGCCGATCCTTTGTGCCGCCGCGAGACATGAAAACCGGCGAGCGGCACGGCGTTTGCTCCTGTCGGACAGGCGTCTTCCGGCGGCGGAAGGCGACTGGCCTTGCAAGGGGCGAGAGGGCGATCTGAACGCCGATTTTTTGCGGGGGCGCGTCTTCCGAATATTGAAAACGGCTTGGGAATGGGCGAGGCTCGTTAAATGGTCATGGCGTTTCGTAGCGTAACAGTTCTAACGCTTGCGGTGCTCGCAGCGTTCCTTTTTGCGCCACAGGCGTCCGCAAATTCCAAATACGCCGCTTATGTAATGCACGCCGATACGGGCGATGTGTTTTTCGACCGCTATTCCACCGGCCGGCGTTATCCCGCTTCGTTAACCAAGATGATGACGCTCTATCTCCTCTTTGAGGAGCTGGAAGCCGGACGCATGACGCTGGATTCGAAGATTCACGTCTCGGCCCACGCCGCCGGCCAGCCGCCGTCGAAGCTTGGCATATCCGCCGGCTCGACCATCGATGTGGACACCGCGATCAAGGCGCTGGTCGTCAAATCCGCCAATGACGTGGCCGCGGCGGTCGCCGAAGAAATTTCCGGCTCGGAATGGCGCTTCGCCAGGAAGATGACGGACAAAGCGCGCGAACTCAGCATGTGGCGCACGACGTTCCGCAACGCCTCGGGTCTCCCGAATTCGAAGCAGGTTACGACGGCGCGGGACATGGCGGTTCTCGGACGGCGCATCATCCAGGATTTCCCACAATATTTTCATTATTTCGCGGTCGAGAGCTTCTCCTGGAACGACCGGACCTACCGCACGCATAATGCGCTGGTGAAAACCTTTGACGGCGCGGACGGGCTCAAAACCGGCTATACGCGCCGCTCCGGCTTTAATCTCGTCACCACGGCGGACCGCGACGGCAACCGGCTGATCGGCGTCGTTCTTGGCGGGCGCTCCTCGCGCACCCGCGACGCGCATATGCGCAAGATCCTCAATGAGGCCTTCGCCGAGATCGACAAGAAACCGACCCTTGTCGCCGCGCTCTACCGCAAAAAGCCGAGCCCGCGCCTGAAGCCGACGCTCGTCGCCGCGCGCGCCGCAGAACACGCCGCGCCGACGGTCGCCGGCAATGACGCCATGCGCGCCGAGATCATGACCGCCGCCGCCACTCTCGGCGAGAACAAAAAAGCAGGCGATCCGACCGACAGCATCGGCGCTCTGATCGCGCAGGCCGATCCGGACGATTTCAACGAATTCGAGCGCACCCGCCTCGCCTCGGTCGACGCCCATGGCGAGCTCATCGGCCAGGGCGATACGGACAGCTTCGCCGATTACAACTGGAGCATTCAGATCGGCGCCTATTCCACCAAGGAGATGGCGCAGCACGAGCTTGAAGACGCCGTCGCCAAGGCGGGCATGAGCGATCGCGAACGCATGGTCATGCCGACGCCTATGGACGAAGGCAAAACCCTTTATCGCGCGCGCATCATCCGGCTTTCGGAAATCGAAGCCGCCGCCGGCTGCGAGACCCTGAAAGACAAGAAGGTCTCCTGTTTCATCATCTCCGACGGGGACGGCGCAACGGAGACCGCGAAAAAAGGCGCCGCGACGGCCAACGCCAATGGGCGCTAATTCGCCGCGCCAGCCTCCAATCCGGATTCCGCCGTTTCGATCAGCGTGCCGATCTCGCGCCAGTCGACAATCTTGAAATTCTGCGCCGATCCTTTGGGATCGTTGAATCCGTCCTGGGCGATGAAGACGCCTTCAGGAAAATCCGGACCAAGATCAGCGGACACCGCCTCGACGCCGTCGGTCTCTTCCGACCCGTCAATTGTTTCGCCCGGCGTGACGGCGAAGCGCGTCACGAAAGCGTTGTCGCCTTCGCGCGTGTAAACGGCGTATGAGTTGTTGCCCTGCGAAGAGGCAATGAGATAGCCGGTCCCCGGCCCCGTCTTGTAAAGCGCAAGCCCTTCCACATCCGCAGCGACGCCGCTTGCCCCGCCGACTTCGTCGATGAACGAGAGCGCGGAAAACCCGCCGCCGTCGAAAGCCGCTTTCCAGACGCCTGTCTCTTCCTCGCCGATATAGAGGACGCCCGCTTCATCGTCGAAGACGCAGCCTTCAAGCTGACTTTCAAGTTTCATCCGCGCGGCCTCGGCGCCTCCGCCCGGGCCCGCCAGCCGGTAAGCGATGAGATCGCCGGTCTTGTAAGCGACAAAGGCGAAGACATCCCCGCCCTGCGCGCCCAGGCAAAGCCCGTAGGGTTCATCCAGCAATGACGGAAAGGCCCCGCTTTCGGCGACCGCGCCGTCTTCTTCGATGGTGAAGAGGGTAACCGTATTGTCGGTGCGGTTCGAGGCGGCGGCGATGTCGCCGGTCCAGCCGTCAAGGCTCACATTCTGGCGCAGGTCCACATTGTTGAGCTTGCCCGCAGGCAGGAACTGAACCACCGCGCCTTTAAGATCGTAAACGTAAAGCCCCGCCCGTTTATCGGTGCCGAGAATGAGGCTCTCTGCTGTGTCTCCCACATTCACCCAGACCGCCGGGTCGTCCGCCGCGTCGCCCGCAGAGTTCACCGGCGCGGTTTCGCCCGCCGCATGGACAGAGGGCGCCGAAGGCCCCGCGGAAATGCAGCCGGCGGCGAGCGGCAAAAGCGCGGCGGCGGAAAATTTCAGTCTCATGAAAACCCTCTTTTCAAATAAAACAGCGGCGGACAATCTACGCGTCCGCCGCCGCTACACAACAAACATCCTCTTTCGCCTACTTTCGCGAAACGCAGAGGAACTCTTTAATATTTAAACGCCACGCCGAACTTCGCCGACCAGCCATATTGCTCATACTGAGAATTCAGCTTGCCGTAGGCGGGGCTGCGAACGAAAGCGACAAACGGCTCGTCATTGACGTTCTTGAATTCCGCAAACAGGCGGAACTGATCGGTCAGGCGGTATTTCGCCGACACGTCGATCTGCAGGTGATCGTCGACAATCCGGTCGATATCAACGCCGTTTTCGTCTTCCTGATAGGAAAGTTCGTCGAGATATTCGTCGCGATAGGTCGCCGCGAAACGCAAATCGATCGGGCCTTTTTCATAGCCGAGAATGCCGGTGGCGACATGCTTGGACTGGCCGGGAATGGTGATCTCGCGCCCGTCAATGAGCGTCGCCTCACTGTCGATATAGGTGTAGTTGGCGCCGACGATGAAGCCGTCGAGCAAACCGGGGAGGAAGTCCAGCGGCTGCTGATAGTTCAGCTCGACCCCGAACAGCGACGCGTCGGGCACGTTCACATAGGTTTCGACTTCTTCAAAGAAAATGCCGCTGACCGTGACGTCTTCGTTGATCGTCGACGTGATGAGGTCCGAAATATCCTTGTAGAAGACGCCGGCCGACAGGATCGACTTGTTGCCCGGATACCATTCGAGCGACGCGTCGAAATTGTGCGCCTTCTGGCGGTCGAGCAGCGGGTTGCCCGCCTCGCCTTCAGCGTCGTCGTCTACCAGCGTGCGCGGCGCAGCCGCTTCGAGATTCGGGCGAACGATCGTTTTGTAATAACCGAGACGGAAGACGACTTCGTCGGTCACGTCGTAACGGACATTGATGCTCGGCAGCCAGTCCGTATAGGACCGGCTGACGTCCACGGCCTGTCTGTAGACTTCATCGCCGTCGTCTTCGGCGATGAGTTCGGCGGCGGCGGGAACCGCGGCGCCCGGCTCATACGCGTTAAAGCCGGATGCGTCGTATTCGGTATGCTCCATGCGCACGCCGGCGACGACGCTGGCGCCGCCGAACTGGCGCTGCCCCATGACATAGCCGGCATAGACGTCCTCGTTGGCGAGATAATTGGCGCCCGTGGATTCGAGCGCCGTATCGACGGCGTCAAGCTCGAAGCTATCCATGTTGGAGAAGAAAAAGTCGCGGAACGCGGCCGGATCGGCGACCGGATTGATGCGGTCGAGTTCGTAATCGACCTCTGTCGCGAAATCGGTCAGAACAAGATCGTCGGCTTCATAAATGGCGAGGTCGAGATCGTAGGATTTTTCGCGCAGGCGGAATTTGGCGCCGGTTTTGACATAGCCGGGCGCGCCGAACATATCGACATCGACGCGAAGATTGGTTTGGAAAGCGTATTCCTTGTCTTTGGCGATGCCATTGGTGTGCTCTACCCCGTCGAATTCGTAATTGTCCGGGTCGTAATAGGCCGCCTCCGCTGCCGCATCGGGGAAAACCAGCGTCGGCAGGATCGTGTCTGAAACATCGACGCCGAATAGGCCTCCTTCGAACTCTGCGCGGAAGTCGGCGTCAATACGGTCAGGCTCGCTCTCTTCCGCGTAGGAATAGGCGGCCGAAGCATCGAAGGAGACGGCGTCCTTGGCGAATTCGAAACCGCCTATGAAAGAGTAAATCAGCTGATCTTCGTAGCGGTCTTTCACGTCGCGATCGACTTCGTAAGGATCGTCGTCGCCGGCGTCGACCACAGCCACGGAACCGCTGCTCGTATCGCTGAAGCTGGGGTCGCCGAATTTGTTTTCGACGCGGCTGCGATATTCCTGGTCGGAAAAGTCGGAATAGAGACCGTGCGCATAAAGCAGGAGATTGTCGTTCGCCTGGAAATCGAGATTGAGCGCCGCGGAAAACCGCTTGCGCGTCACCTGATAATCGCGAAGCTCGAGTTCTTCCGGGTAAATGACGGCCTCATCGAGGATCCATTCGCCGTCATTCTCCTTGTTTTCGGAGCCGAATTTTCGCTTTTGATAGGCGAGCGTGCCGGCGACGCCGAGACGGCCGTCAAGGAAATTGTCGGCGAAAGCGCCGGAATAACGCTGGCCGAACTCATCGACCTGGTTGGTGTAGATGCCGGCGGCTTTCAGCTTGAAGAGCAGGTCTTTCTGGTCGAGGCCGGACAGGGTCGTGATTTCGACATTGCCGCCAATGGAATCGCCGTCCACATCCGGGGTCAGCGATTTGGTGATGGTGATGCTGGAGAGGATGTCCGAGTCGATGACGTCGAGCGGCACTTGGCGCTGGTCGGAATCCGGCGACGGCAGGCGCACGCCGTTGACGGTCGTCGTCACGAAGTTCGGATTGGCGCCGCGGATCGAGACATAGCGGCCTTCGCCCTGGTCGTTCTGGATGTTGACGCCGACGGCCCGGCGCGCCGCTTCCGCGACGTTTTCGTCGGGCAATTGGCCGACCGCGTCGGACGACAGGACGGTGATCACTTTGTCGGAGGACTTTTGCTGGCTGAGCGCGGAATTAAGGGCGCCGCGCTGGCCGATCACGAGGACGTTGTCGATGACCGCCACGTCGCCGCCAAGGCTGATATTCTGGCGAACGGTTGCGTCTTCGCTCGGCACCGAGAGGCTGACCGTCGTGCTTTCCGCGCCGACATAGCTGAAGATCAGCGTGTATTGACCGGCCGGGACATTCGCGAAGCGATATTCGCCGGCGCGGTTTGTCGATGTCGTCGCGCCGGTTTCGGCGAGGCGTACAGTGGCGCCTTCAAGCGAGACGCTTTCGGTCTGGTCGCTGACGCGGCCTTCGATCACGCCTGCCAGCGCGGGCAGCGGCGCCAAAGCAGCCACAGCGATGACGGACGCCGCCGAAGCGGAGTGAAGAGAACGGTTCATGAATAGCCCCACCAAAATACTTACGAGGCCGGGCCATGCCCGTTTTTTGTAACGAGACCGTGACGGCTTGGTAACGAAAATGTAAAACTGGCGTTCGCCCCCATGTTAGATTTACACATGGGGGCGGATTAGCTGAGACAAAGCGCACCATTTGCGCACAAAGCCCGCTTCAACTAATCTCCGCCGCAATTTTTCGGGAGAAGAAACGAATGTCGCACGACGCCATCATCAAAGTGAATGAAGCCATCGCCAAAGACGCGCTTGTCGATAAAGACAAGGCCGCCGCCATGCGCGCCGAGGCGGAAAAGGACCCGGAAACGTTCTGGGCCGGCGTCGCAGCGCGCCTCGACTGGTCGAAGCCGTTCACCAAGGTGAAGGACGTCTCCTTCGATGCGAGCGATCTGCACATTCGCTGGTTCTATGACGGGGAGCTCAACGCCTGCGTCAACTGTCTCGACCGTCACCTGCCGGAAAAGGCGAACGACGTCGCGATCATCTGGGAGAGCGACGATCCGGGCGTCGACAAGAAAATCACCTATGCGGAAGCCTTCGAAGAAACATGCCGCATGGCGAATGTCCTGAAGGCGCGCGGCGTGAAGAAAGGCGACCGCGTCGTCATCTACATGCCGATGATCCCCGAGGCCGCTTACGCCATGCTCGCCTGCGCGCGCATCGGCGCGGTTCATTCCGTCGTCTTCGGCGGCTTCTCCCCGGACGCGCTGGCGAGCCGCATTGAGGACTGCGGCGCGAGCGCCGTCATCACCGCCGATGAAGGCGTGCGCGGCGGCAAGACCGTGCCCCTGAAAGCCAATGTGGACAAGGCGCTTGAAAAGGCGCCCGACGTGCGCGCCGTTCTCGTGGTCGAACGCACCAGGGCGGACATCCCGATGAAGGCGGGGCGCGACCTCTACTGGTACGCCGAAGCCCGCGACGACGTCTCGCCCGAATGCCCCGCCGAAGCGGTGAACGCCGAGGACACGCTTTTTATTCTGTATACGTCTGGCTCCACCGGAAAACCGAAAGGCGTCCTGCACACCACCGGCGGTTATCTCGCTTACGCCGCCTACACCTATGAGATGGTGTTCGATTACAAGCCCGGTGAAATTTACTGGTGCACCGCGGATGTGGGCTGGGTCACGGGCCATTCCTATATCGTCTATGGACCGCTGGCGAACGGCGCGACGACGCTGATCTTCGAAGGCGTGCCCACCTATCCGGACGCCTCGCGCTTCTGGCGGGTGATCGAAAAGCACAAGGTGAACATCTTCTACACCGCGCCGACGGCGCTCCGCGCCCTGATGCGCGAAGGCGACGACTGGGTGAAAAAGGCGGACCGGTCTTCCTTGCGTCTTCTAGGGTCGGTGGGCGAGCCGATCAATCCGGAAGCCTGGATGTGGTATTACGAAGTCGTCGGCGACAGCAAACATCCGATCGTCGACACCTGGTGGCAGACGGAAACCGGCGGCATTTTGATCTCGCCCCTGCCCGGCGCGACGGATTTGAAACCCGGCTCGGCGACGCAGCCGCTGCCCGGCGTGTTCCCGGCCATCGTCGACGCCAACGGCAATTTCCTCGAGGGCGCCTGCGAAGGCAATCTCGTCATAACCGATTCATGGCCCGGCCAGATGCGCACGGTCTATGGCGACCATCAGCGTTTCATCGACACCTATTTCAAAACCTATCCCGGCATGTATTTCACCGGCGACGGCGTCCGCCGCGACGCCGACGGCTATTACTGGATCACCGGCCGCGTCGACGACGTCATCAACGTCTCCGGCCACCGCATGGGCACGGCGGAAGTCGAGGCCGCCATCGACGAGCATCCCCTCGTCGTGGAATCCGCCGTCGTCGGCTTTCCTCACGACGTCAAGGGCCAGGGCATTTACGCTTATGTGACGCTGCATGCGACGGACGAGCCCTCCGAGGCGCTGGAAAAGGAAATCGTCGAAACCGTGCGCCAGGAGATCGGGCCGATTGCGAAACCGGACCATATCCATTTCACGCCGGGCCTGCCGAAAACCCGCTCCGGCAAGATCATGCGCCGCATCTTAAGAAAGATCGCGGAAAACGAGTTCGGCGCCCTTGGCGACACCTCGACGCTGGCCGATCCGGGGGTCGTCGATGCGCTGATCGAAGGCCGCAAAAACCGTTAAACAAACCTAACGGCGCGCGATGCAATCATCCTTCGCGACGCCCGATTCCCTCATTCCAAGGGTTGGGTCTGTATCGCGTGCGTTACAGACCCGATGTCGCGAAGAACGAGGAAATCGGGCTCCTCAGGATGAGGACTTTGTCATAAACTTAGCCTTGCAAGGCGGTTATTCTTAACAAACCGGAAACGCCGTCTCTTTAGTCTCTGGGCGAAGCTGAGCGCCGGGAGACCGATGGCTATCGCCGCAGACTTTTCGCATGCGCGCCGCAGCGACTGGAGCCTTCCGGTCGCGGCCTACGGCCTGTTCGCGATTGTAGCCGGCCTGGCGCTGCATCCGGCGGCGCTTTCCATGGCGAAAACCTGGCTTTCCTCCTCGACCTATCATCACGGCGTCGCGGTCGCGCCGCTGGCGCTATTGATGATCCTGTCGCGCCCGCGCATCGATCCGGCGACCGGTCCGTCTTTTCTCCTCGGCGTCATCGCCGCCGCGCTTGTCTGGCTTGCCGGTCATGCGGCGGGCGTCGCTCTTGTGGAGCAATTCGCCTTTGTCAGCCTGTTGATCGCCGGCGCTGGCGTCTTTTTCGGCGCCGCCGCTTTCCGGCTGTGGGCGCTGCCGCTTCTCTTTCTTTATTTCATGGTTCCTTTCGGGGAAATCCTGATCCCGTTTCTGCAACAGGCGACGGCCGGCTCGGTCGTGACCTTGCTCAATCTCGTCGGCCTTTCATCGACGATAATTGACGGCGTTCTCATCAAAACCCCGGCGGGGCTTTTCCAAATCGCCGAGGCTTGCGCCGGTTTGAATTTCCTCCTCGCGGCGCTGATGATCGCGTATATCTATGCCTGTCAGGTTTTGCCGTCCTTGCGCGCGCGTCTTGTCTTTCTCTTCATTGCGACGCTGATCGCGCTCGCCGCAAATTTCCTGCGCGTCTTTGTGGTGATCCTCATCGCGGACCTTTCCGGCATGGCGCTGGCCGTTGGGCCGGACCATTGGGTCATCGGTCTTGTGTTTTACGGCGCGGTGTTTTTCGTCCTGTTCTGGATCGGCGCGAAGATGAAAAAACCACGGGACGTTTTTCCCGAGCATGCGCCGGTCATGGCGCGCCGTCCCTGGCGGGGAACGCTCGCCGTCCTCGCCTTCGTTCCGGTGCTCCTCGCCGCCTTTTATGCAAAAGTCGTTGTCGATGTGACGCCGCCCACCGGCGCTGCCGAAGTCTCGGTTTTCAATGCGCCGGGCTGGCGCATTCTTTCCGGCCCGCAAAACTGGACGCCCGCCATCGACGCCGACCGCATGCGCGTCTACACCTATGAAAGGAACGGCGAACGCGTTTATGTGGGCCTCGCCGGCTTCACCCATGACCGGCGCGCGCGCGAAATCGTCAATACGCAAAACAGCGCCGCCGGCGGCGACTGGCGGCGCATCGCGGGCGAAGAAGACGTCGTTTATCTCTTCGGGGAGTCGCGCGCGGTTCCGCTGGAAATTTTCGCAGGCCCCCAGCGCCGCCGTCTTTTGACCCTGACGGCCTATTGGCGCGGCGACGAGGTTTACACCGATCCGCTGGCCTTCAAAGCCGCCCAGATGAAAGACAAGCTCAAAGGCGCGAATCCGCCGGGCGGCGTCATCGTCATCGCCTCGGACTATGCGGGCGAGCCTTCCAAGGCCCTGAACCGCATCCGCGCCTTCACCGGCGATGTGGAGCGCTTCTCCGCCTGGCGCGCGCGCCACAGCAGCTTTCAAAACGGCGGCGTGCGCTAGACACCATGTGCGGCATTGCGGGCATTTTCGATCTGAACGGCGAACGCGACATCGACCGCGATGCATTAAAGCGCATGACGGACGCGCTCACCCATCGCGGGCCCGACGGCGAAGGCTGTTTCGTCGCGCCGGGCGCCGGCTTCGGCCATCGCCGGCTCGCCATTATTGATCGCGAAGGCGGCGCGCAGCCCTTTCACGCCCAGACCGGCGGCGCCGTCCTCACTTACAATGGCGAGATTTATAATTATCAGGCGCTCGCCAAAACGCTTGCCGGCGTCTCTTTCAAAACCCGGTCGGACACGGAGCTTCTCGCCGAAGGCCTCGCACTGAAAGGCGCGGATTTTCTTCACGAGCTGCACGGCATGTTCGCTTTCGGTTTTTACGAGCCCGAAAAGAAGCGCCTGACGCTCGCCCGCGACCGGCTCGGCGAGCGCCCGCTTTATTATGCGGAAACCCGCGACGGATTTCTCCTTTTCGCCTCGGAAATCGGCGCCCTTCTCGCATCGGGGCTTGTGGACGCAGCGCTCGATCCGCGCGCCGTCGCCGATTATTTTTATTACGGTTATGTCCCCGATCCGAAGACCATCTATCGCAGCATCTACAAGCTGGCGCCCGCGCACAAGCTGATCGCCGAGCGCGGCCAGACGCCCCGCATAGAGCGTTATTGGCGCCCCGTCTTCGCCGACGCCGCGGCGGCCCCTTTCGAAGAAGCCGCGGACATGCTGCGCGCCAAGATCGACGACGCGGTGAAGTTGCAAATGCTGTCCGATGCGCCGCTCGGGGCGTTTCTGTCCGGCGGCGTCGATTCCGCCAGCATCGTTTCTTCCATGGCCGAAACCGGCGCCCGGCCCGTCGCCTGCACCATCGGCTTTGACGAAGCAGGCCATGACGAACGCGAAGCCGCGCGCGAAATCGCGGAGAAATTCGGCGCCGTCCATTATGAAGAGCTCGCCGATTGCGAGACGGCGGCGCTAATCGACAAAGTCGCGGCCGCCATGGGCGAGCCCTTCGCCGACGCTTCGGCATTGCCGTCTTATCTCGTGGCGCAAGCCGCGCGCCGCCACGTCACCGTCGCGCTCACCGGGGACGGCGGCGATGAAGTCTTCGCCGGCTACAGGCGCTATCCGTTCTTTCTCGCCGAGGAAAAAATGCGCGACCTTGCGCCCGCGCCCTTGCGCGCCGGCGTTTTCGGACCGCTCGGCGCGGCCTATCCGAAACTCGACTGGGCGCCGCGTTATCTGCGCGCCAAGACCACCTTTCAGGCGATGGCGCGTTCGAGCGCTGAAGGCTACGCCGCCGCCGCCGCGATCAACCTGCCCTCGCGCATCGACGTGATTTTCAATCCCGATTTCAAACGCGCCCTCGCCGGCTATGAACCGGAATCGGTCATGAGCGCCGCCATGGCGGATGCAGGAACCGAAGAGCCGCTCGCCCGCGCGCAATATGCCGATCTTATGACCTGGCTGCCGGGACGGATGCTCGTCAAGGCCGACCGCACATCGATGGCGCACGGGCTCGAAACGCGGCCGCCCCTGCTCGATCACAGGCTCGTGGAATGGGCCGGCGCGCTTCCCGCGGACTACAAGCTCACGGGCATGGACGGAAAACGCATCCTGAAAGCGGCCTTCACGCCGCGGCTTGGGCCCGATTACGTCGCCCGCAAGAAACAGGGCTTTGCACCGCCGCTGAAAGACTGGATGCGCCGCAAGCAGGGCAATCCGGCCATGCGGCTCAACGCCTCGCGGGCGTGGCGCGAAAGCGGCTTGTTCGATGAAAAAGCGGTCGAGGCGATGATCGCATCGCATAAAAGCGGCGGCGCCGACTGCGCCCAGGAAATCTGGAGCATCATCATGTTCGACGCGTTTTTGCGCAAGGCGCGCTAACCTTTGACGCGCGCGCGCAGCCGGTTGCGCCAGGTCGGGCGCTCGACCACGAAAGAGGTCAGGATGGTTTCCGGATCGCCGAGCCGCGCCTTGTATTCCTCTTCGCCGGCGAGGAGGTCGTAAGCCTCGAAGCCCTTGTCCTGATAAAACTGCGCCGCGAGCGCATGGGCGACAAAGCCGGGCGAAACGCGGTTGTCGTCTTCTATGTTAAAGCCGCTTTGATAATTCATGACGCGCTTGCCGTGCACGAAATTATAGAGAACGGCGAAAGTCTCACCCCCTGCGCTCACTTCAAAAAGATGCAGGTTTTCCGGCGCATGAGCCCGGAGCCGCTCGTGAAAACTTTTCAGATGCGGATTGGCGAAAACGCCTTCCCGCCCCCTTGCCCGCCAGCGCTGCTGGTGCAGCTCTTTCAGCTTTTCAAAGGCGGCCTTCTTTTCCTCCGCCGTTTGCGCAAGCCGTGTCTTGATCCCGCCGCGCTCTTCATAAAGCGCGATGGACCGGCGGATTTTCGTCTGCAGGGATTTGCTGAGCCCGGCGATGAAATCCGTGCTCCCGAGCTCGCAGACGTAAACCGGCTGTTCGCGCAGGACGCGGGCGGAAAAGCCGCGCCCCGCCGCCGCCGACAGGACCGTCGATGTCATGCGCATGCGCGCATTGCGGAAAACAAACCCGTCGGCATCGGTAAAATAATTCATGATCGCGCCCGCGGCTTTGGTCCTGAGACCGCCGGAGGGACGCGGCGCGAGGAAGTCGAGATATTCCGGGTAGATCGCATCGCGGGCCGGGTCGCCGAATTCCTGGAACCAGACTTCACGAAGCCCCAGTCCCATGGTCTTGCGCTTCGGCGCAGCGAAAGCGCCCATCAGCTTTGGGGCGCCGTTTTCGGAGACTTCGACCCGGTAAAGCTCCGCGCCCTCCGGCGCGCCGGCAAGCCAGGCGGTCATCCATTCCGGCGACTGGAAAAAACCGGCGTCGGGGCAACTCGCATAAAGCTGCGTCCATTCGGCGAGGAAAGCGTCGTGGTCCTCAAGCGGCGCGACCACGGCTTTTACATCAGGGGCTTCATCCATGGCGGCCTTGCACATCCTCGAATAGCGCGCGACAGGCGGCGATCATGCGGTCCTGCGAAAACGCCTCCCTCGCCTTGCGCTTGTTGGCGGCGCCGATGGCGGCCCGCGCCGACGGATTTTGCAGCATCTGCGCGAGAGCGTGGGCGTAGGCTTCATCGTCGCCGACAGGCGTAATGTAGGGGAGATTCTCTTCCGCCACCATCTCAGCGATGTCCCCCACGCCCGTCGCGACAACGGGAAGCCCCGCCGCCATCGCCTCCATCAGGCTCAACGGGGCCTGCTCCGTATCCGAGGACAAGGCGAAGACATCGAATCGGGCATAGGCGTCCGCCGCGTCCGCCGTAGGGCCCGGCAGGGAAATCCGCGGGTCGTCCTTCGCCGCCTGCCTGAGGGCGTCAAGCTCCGGCCCGGCGCCGAAAATCTCGAGCCGCGCGCGCCCTTCATAGTCCGCGGCGCGAAACACGGCGATCAGCCGGCGGTAATTCTTCTCCGGGCGAAGCGCGGCGAGCGAGCCCACCACAAGCGCGTCATTATGGCCGCGCTTGCCGCCCTGCAGCCTGTCGAAATCGACGCCGTTCCCGATGCGCCGCACGGATTTGAGCCCCCATTGTTCCGCCGCCGTTTTTTCAAGCGCGCGCGAGGGGACGACCACGGGCGTCTTTTTCAACAGCCGGCGCCGGGCGCGCACCCGGCGGGGACGCTGCCGGTCGATGGTTTCGTCGGGGCCGAAGCCGTCTTCGAAATGCACATGGGGAACACGCGGGCCGAGTTTGTTGGCGACAACGGTCTCCATGGATCCCCAATTATAGGTGCACAGAATATCCGGATCTTCCTCGCGGAGGAGACCCCGCAAACGCCAGATATTCGAAAGGCTGAGGCCCGATGATTTTTTCAGGATCAGCGTTCTGAACTTGGCCTTCACGCTTTCGTCGAACAGCGCCCGCGCGGCATGATCGCCGTCAAGGGCGACAATCACATGCCGATAGCCCGTCCCAAGACCGCGGGCGAGCGCGGCAAGCCGGGCCTGCTGGCCGCCGAAGGAAAAGCTCGGAAAGACATGCAGCAGAACCGTTTCCCCTGACGGCCCGCCGCTTGAGGCTGCGTCCTGCATGCCGGTTGATGTGACAGGTTTCGCGTGTCCGCGCAAAGGGTTGTCGCGGGCGCTTCAGCCCTGATAATGGCGTTGCGAGGAACATGGCCATGACCAGCGACATCATCATCAGAACCGATTTGAAACCCGGCGATCTCGGCCGCATCATTACGCTTCACGGCGAGGGTTATGGCCGTGAGGAAGGCCATTTCGGCCTCGCCTTCGAAGCCTTTGTGGCGCGCACCGTGGCGGATTTCGTCATCGACAACGGCGCGAAGGGCCGCGTCTGGCTGGCCGAGCGGGACGGCCGGCTGGTCGGCTGCACGGCCATGGTCGACCGCGGCGGCAAGGGCCAACTGCGCTGGGTGCTGGTGTCCCCGGAAGCGCGCGGAACAGGCCTTGGCAAGAAGCTCGTCAACGCGGCGATCGACTACGCCGCCAGCGAGGGCTGGAGCGAGATCACGCTGGAAACGACGACCGGACTGCCCGCGTCCATGGACCTCTATTTGCGCCTCGGTTTCGACGTGGTCAGCGAGGAAGAAACCGAACTCTGGAACCCCCATGCGCAAAAGCTGATTCACATGCGAAAGCCGCTCCCGTGAGCGGGGGCCCGCATTGCGCCGTCGTCGGCGCCGGGATCATGGGCGCGGCGGCGGCCTATGCGCTGGCGCGGCGCGGCGCGCGCGTCACGCTGTTCGAACAATTTCCCTTCGGCCATGACCGCGGCTCTTCTCACGGCGCCACACGGCTTTTCCGCACCGCCTATTTCGAACATCCCGACTATGTGCCGCTGTTAAAACGCGCCGCCATGTTGTGGCGTGAATTGGAAGAAGAAGCCCACGAAACCCTGTTCGAGATGACAGGCGTCTTCATGGCGGGCCGGGCCGACTCCGGGCTCATCGCCGGCACGAGCCTCGCCGCCGAACAGCACGGGCTTCATCTGCATCGCCTGTCGCGCGCTGAAGCCAGGAAACGGTTTTTCTGGTTCGCGCTCGACGACGATATGGAGGCGATGATCGAACCCGATGCGGGTTTCGTTTACGCCGACCGCGCCCGCGCCGCCTATCTCAAGGCCGCGAGCGCCCATGACGCTGAACTGCACGAAAATTCCCCCGTCTCCGGCTGGACGGCGAAGGGCGGGCAAATTGAACTCGAGGCCGGAGGCGAAAGGCATTGCTTCGATCGGCTTGTGCTCGCCCCGGGGGCTTTCGCTGGCGAGTTCGTAAAACTGGGGCGCAAGTTTCTTCAGCCGCTGCGCAAAAGCCTCTTCTGGACGTCGCCTGGCGAAGACCGCTTCACCCTCGCCAACGGCTTTCTCCCCTACGCCATAGAAGAGGCGGACGGACGTTTTCGCTACGGTTTTCCGGCGGTCGATGCGGACGGGGTGAAGATCGGCGAACATACTGGCGGCGCGCCAGTCGCCGATCCGCTCGACCAGGCGCCGGACGCCGCCGCCGAAGCGCGCCGCGACATGGAGGCGTTCCTGAAACGCCGCATCCCGGGCGTGTCTTCAACGATCATTAAAGAACAAAGCTGTCTTTACGCCATGAGCCCGGACGGGCATTTCATCATCGACCGCCATCCGGAAAGCGAGCATGTGGTTCTCGCCATGGGCCATTCCGGACACGGATTTAAATTCGCGCCACTCATCGGCGAAGCCCTCGCCGACCTCGCCCTAAAAGGCGAGACCATGCGCGAATTCGATTTCCTGAAGCTCGCCCGCTTCGATCAGGCGTAAATATCCGTAAAGAGCTGATCGGCGGCGGGCTCGGGGCTTTCGAGGGCGAAATCCGCCGCGCCTTTGACGATCGCCTTGATCTCCTTGTCGATCCCTTTCAACTGATCTTCGTCGGAGAAGCCGTTTTCGGAAAGCCGCTGTTCGCAGCGCTTGATCGGGTCCGAAGTTTCGCGAATGTGGTCGACTTCCTCGCGGGTCCGGTATTTCGCCGGGTCCGACATGGAATGGCCGCGATAGCGATAGGTCTTCATTTCAAGGACGTAAGGCCCCTCGCCCTTGCGCGCATGCTCCACCGCCTGGCGGCCCGCCTCGCGCACCGCGACGACATCCATGCCGTCGACTTCCATGCCCGGAATGCCGAAGGCCGCGCCGCGGCGGTAAAGATGGGTGTCGGAATGAGAGCGCTTGACGCTGGTGCCCATGGCGTACTGGTTGTTCTCGATGATGAAGACCACCGGCAGCTTCCACAGCTGCGCCATATTCATGGCTTCGAAAATCTGCCCCTGGTTCGAGGCGCCGTCGCCGAAATAGGTCAGGCTGACCGAGTCATTCTCGCGGTAGCGATTGGCGAAACCGAGGCCGACGCCAAGCGGCACCGAGGCGCCGACAATGCCGTGCCCGCCATAGAACTCCTTTTCCTTGGAGAACATGTGCATGGAGCCGCCCTTGCCCTTGGAATAGCCGCCTTCGCGGCCCGTGAGCTCGGCCATGACGCCTTTCGGGTCCATGCCGCAGGCGAGCATATGGCCGTGATCGCGATAGCCGGTGATGGTCTGGTCGCCGTCTTTCTTCACCGCCTCCATGCCGACCACCACGGCCTCCTGGCCGATATAGAGGTGGCAGAAGCCGCCGATATGGCCCATGCCGTAAAGCTGGCCCGCGCGCTCCTCGAAGCGGCGAATGAGCAGCATGTCGCGATAATATTTGAGCAGCTCTTCCGTCGTGGCGGAAAGGTTGGTTTTGGCGCTCGCGTCGTCAGCCATCGATTTGATCTCCCGAATGCGGCCCATGTCATACGCGGGACGGCCCGCCCGAACAAGCAGGCTGCGGGCAATAGAGACCTTGAAAAGGCGAAAACCCTAGCGTTTTTCCTCGCTTAGGAGCCTGTCGAGCTCGCGCCGGGGGATCACCACGTCGCCCTCCCGGCTATAGCCGAGAACCGCCCGGATGCGCTCGTCGAGGATGTCGGGGTCGAGGGATTTCGGGTTCAGGAGATCGGCCCGCTGTTCAAGCTCCAGGCGGCGCGCGCGCAAGGCGTCGAGCTCCGCGGTTTTCACCTCCGCTTCGTCCTGAAGCTGGCTCAGGGCCCGGTAGCCGGTGTCGCTCGCCGTCGCGCCCCAGACGAGAATGCCCGTCAGACACATCACGAGCGCCGGAAACGCAATGTCGAGAAGAAAACGGATACGCAACATGGAAGCTCGTTCTTTTTTGTTGCGTTTTAAAAGAATCAAACTTGGTTAACGATTCGTTAAGCCGATTCGCTTTTCCGCTTCCGCGCTGAATAGAGCTTTTTCATTCGCCGTCGATTCACGACTTCATCCTTCGAGACGCAAAAATCCTTCATCCTGAGGAGCGCCGCTCATGCGGCGCGTCTCGAAGGACATGAAGGATTTCCGCTCCTCAGGATGAAGGCTTGGCGATCCGCCTGGGCTTCAAAACGCCCTAAAGATCGAGCGCCAGGGCCTGATCGCAGCGGCGCTCGACCTCGTTCCGCGCGGACGGGGCAAAGCCGAATTTCCCGTAAAGCCCCAGCGCCTCTTCCAGCACATTGTTGGTCTGAAGCTCGATGCGCGTGAAGCCGAGCGCGCGGGCGCGCGCAATGGCGTGAGTGAGGAGGAGCTTGCCCATCCCCTTCCCTCGGGCGCCGGGCTTTAAATACATCTTGCGCAGCTCGACCGCGCCCTCGCTCCCCTCGCCATCCAGCGGCCAAAGCCCCACTGTGCCGATGATGTCGCCTTCCGGCGTCTCGATGACGTCGAACATCCCGCCGGCGTAAAAGCCTTCGAGATCGTCGAGGTCGCTGTCGGTCGTTTTCGGCGCCGGCTCGAGCCCGTATTCGTCGAGCACGGCGAAGATCAGGGCGCGGACTTTACCGCAGTCCGCATTGGTCGCCGGACGGATGACAGGCGCGTTCATCGGCCCCTCACGACGCGCGCAGCATGGCGGCGCCGGCGTAAACCGCGGTGTCGTCAAGCTCCTGCTCGATCCTGAGAAGCTGGTTGTATTTCGCCAGCCGGTCGGAACGCGCCAGCGAGCCGGTCTTGATCTGGCCGCAATTGGTCGCGACGGCGAGATCGGCGATGGTCGCGTCCTCTGTCTCGCCGGAGCGGTGCGACATCACCGCTGTGTAGCGCGCGCGATGGGCCGTATCGACGGCCGCCAGCGTTTCGGTGAGCGTGCCGATCTGGTTGACCTTGACGAGGATCGAATTGGCGCAGCCTTTTGCTATCCCGGTGCGCAGGCGTTTCTCATTGGTCACGAAAAGATCGTCGCCCACGAGCTGGCATTTCTCGCCCGTCAGATCGGTGAGCGCCTTCCAGCCGTCCCAGTCGTCTTCGGCCATGCCGTCCTCGATGGAGACAATCGGATAGCGCGAGACGAGATCGGCGAGATATTTCGCCATGCCCTCGCTGTCGAGCGACTTGCCCTCGCCTTCGAGCTCGTATTTGCCGTTCTTGTAAAACTCCGTGGACGCCGCATCGAGAGCGATGAAAACGTCCTCGGCCGGACGGTAGCCGGCTTTTTCAACGGCGCTCATGATGAAGCCGAGCGCCTCGTCGGTGGATTTCAAATTCGGCGCGAAACCGCCCTCGTCGCCGACATTGGTGTTGTGCCCGGCGTCTTTCAAACCTTTCTTCAGCGCGTGAAAGACTTCCGCGCCCATGCGCAGCGCCTCGGAGAAATTCTCGGCGCCAAGCGGCATGATCATGAATTCCTGAATGTCGATAGGATTGTCAGCATGTTCACCGCCATTGATGATGTTCATCATCGGCGCCGGCAGGACGCGCGCAGAGACGCCGCCCACATAGCGGTAAAGCGGCAGCGCCGAAGCTTCGGCGGCGGCCTTGGCGACGGCGAGCGAGACGCCGAGAATTGCGTTGGCGCCGAGGCGGGATTTGTTCTCCGTCCCGTCGAGCCCGATCAGGGTCTCGTCGATCAGGGTCTGTTCTTCCGCCTCGAAGCCCGAGAGCGCATCGAAGATCTCGCCGTTCACCGCGTCCACAGCCTGCAACACGCCCTTGCCGCCATAGCGCTCGCCGCCGTCGCGCAGCTCATGGGCTTCATGGGCGCCGGTGGAGGCGCCGGACGGCACGGCGGCCCGCCCCAAGGAGCCGTCTTCGAGCGTGACATCCACTTCGACGGTGGGATTGCCCCGGCTGTCGAGGATCTCGCGGGCGAAAATATCGGCGATGGCGGTCATGAAAAAGGCTCCGGTTTGTTTCCGGAGCCTCTATAGCCCGACAGGGAATGAGTGCAACGGGCTGGCGCCCTCAAGCGCCCCTATCCGGCGCTATTGCTCGTCATAGCGCCGGTCCGGCCGCCGGCTGGGCGGGCGCTGACGCGGTTCGGCGCCGCTTTGGCGCTGCCGCTGGCGCGGGGCCGCGCGGCGAGGCGGCGGAGAGGAAGACGGCTGCGCCGAGGACGGCGGCGCCGATTTGGGCGCGCTTTTGGGCGGCGGGCTCGAGGCCGGCGGCGTCGCCCGCCGGGGCGCCGCGCGACGCGTCGGCCGGGATTGGGGCCGGGATTGGCTTCGCTGTTGCGGACGAGTGTCCTGGTAGCGGCGCTGGCGCGGGGTCAGGCGGGGCGTCGGATCGTTCGGCGCAGCGCGCGGCGGCTTCCGGTCTTTGCCGCGATAGTCGCGGCGATCCCTGTCGCGGTCGTGACGGCGGTCGCGGTCATGGTCCCGGTCATAGCGGTCACGATCGCGATGACGGCGATTGTAATCGCGCCGGCGGCGGTCGCGGTCATAATCATGGCGGCGCTTGTGGCGGCGGTCATAATCGCGATAGCCGCCCCAATAGGTGAAGTCGAAGTAATAGCCGCTGGAAGGCCCCCAGGCGCCGTAGCGCCCGTACCATGGCCAGGACGGGGCGTAATAATAGCTGCTGGAATAACTCGAACTATAGGAGGAATAGCTGTCATAGGCGTTCGCGAAACACTGGTTCGCCTCGCTGTCGCAATCCGCATGGCAGGCGCTGTAGTGCACCGCGTCGGCGGCGAAGTCCTCGCAATAGCGGTAACAGGCGCCGGCCTGCTCGTCGCAGGCGTCGAAGGCGGATTGATACGGATAAGTCGTGCAGCCGGCGAGCACGAACAACGCCAGCCCGAAAGCAGCTTTGTAAAGCTTCATCCCCGAGAGTCCCTTATCTGGGCCCCGCACCCGGGAGTCAGCATAAAGCCGGCCTGCGCAAATGCAAACGCCGCCCAAACCGGGCGGCGCGCAAATAGGAGGCGAATAAAGCCGGCAATTAGTCTTCTTTAGGCTCGAGCACCTGACGGCCGCGATATTTGCCGGTTTTCAGATCGATATGGTGCGGACGGCGCAATTCGCCGGAGTCCTGATCCTCGATATAGCTCGCCTGGCCGAGCTTGTCGTGGCTGCGGCGCATGCCCCGCTTGGCGGAGGTGACTTTTCTCTTCGGGACGGCCATGGAAACCTCTAAATCGTCAATCGCTGTCGCGCGCCGGATCGGCGGAGCCTCGGGGCCCGCCCGGCGCAAACGCTGGAATGGGAAGCCCGGTCGTCTAAGCCAGGACGCCCGGCTTGGCAAGGCCATCTTGCGCCCGGGGCCGGTTTTTTTCCCCAGATTAACCAGAATCCTGCGATTTGCGAGTTTCCCTCAAGGCGCTGGAAAGCGGAACGCCTTATGCTGGGCCCATATCGGCTCTGTCATCCTTGGGGGGATTTTTCATTGCGCGCTCTTTTCCTGTTCTCGTCGGCCTTCGCCCTGGCGTGCGCCTGTGCATGTAACGCGCAGGCTGAGGACCGGCCCCGCCATGACGTCCGCGCGACGGCGCCCCAAAGCGGCGGCCTTTTCGTGGATTTGATGGCGGCCGATTTTTACGAAACGAGCCTCAGGCTTTCCCAGGCGCAGCGCATCGAGGCGCAAACCGCGCGGCGCTATCTGACGCTGGATGCGGCCGGGCGCGCCCGGTTCCGGGCGGCGCGCAAACGGCAATGGCGGGAAATGAGCGAGGCCGAGCGGCAAGCGCTCAGAGGGGCCAAACGCCCGCGTTTCGATAATCTCGACGAAACGCAAAAACAGACTTTCCGGCGGATCGCAGCCGAAACGCTGGGCGCCGGATCCGGACCTGCATCGCAGTCCCGGGACGACATCTAACCTTCCGCAGGTCTTTAAGCGTTTGGACGGGCGCGATGCGTCGCGAGATATTCGCGCGCCAGCCTTTGCGCTTCGGCGATCTCTTCCGGCGTCATTTCGTTGGCGAGCTCGGCGCGATAGGCGCGCGCTTCGAGATTGCCCTGCATGGCCGCGAGATTGAACCATTTATGCGCATTGATCAGATCGAACGCGCCTTCCTCTCCGCCCGTCGAAGCCGCAAGGCCGAGACGGTACATTTCTGAGTCACTCAAGAACGGCTCGGCCGCTTCGAGCGCTTCCACACCCATGGCGATTGTCATTGTTGACGCCCCTTCATTATTTGCACGCCCGCCCGCTTCCCGTGCGAACGGATTAACCATGAGAAGGATGAAAGAGCTGAGGCTAAAATCCCGTTAATAACGAATTAGCGATTTGTTTACGTCCTGGAAAGATTGCGTTAAGATTTCAGAAAATCTGTATACAAACAAAAGCGCCGGACTTTCGCCCGGCGCTTTTGTTTCTTGCGATGAAGCTTTGCGCCTTACGGCTGGTCGGTCTCGGAAATTTCATTCAGCTTTTCAAAATCTCCGAGGCTGCAAGAACCCAGAGGATTGCCGAAACTATCCATGACCCGGATGATGTCGCCGCGGCACATCCTGCCGATGACGGCGTCATGGACATACCGCTCCTCGCGTGCAAGGCCGATGCATCTGCCGTTGAGCTCATTGAGATAGACCTCGCCGCCCGCCTCAACCAGCATGGCGTAATCGTCGATCACGTCGGTGTCGCGCACGCTGCGCAGGGACAGGCAGGACACCGTCTCGCCTGTCTTTTCATATTTCGACAGAATGTCTTCGTCCTTGTTCGGCCGCGCGAACGCACTTGCAAAAACGCCCGCGGCGATCAAAGCGGCCGCACAAACGGCGCCGCCACGCGCTGCGCGCGAGACCGGGCGTGTCGGTTTCATATGCCGGGCGCCCACGCTAGTTTTCTTCCGCTGGGGCGTCTTCCAGCTTTTCAAATTCATTGAGGCCGCAGGAGCCCGTCGTCATGTCGGTCATGTTGTCGACGACCGTGACGATCTGACCGCTGCAGAGCTGATTAATCGACGTTTTATACTGGATGTAGTTGCCGGTCCGACTTGCGCCCGAACAGCGGTTTGAAAGCGAGTTGAGATAATGGTCGCCGTTCCTGGTCTCAATCAGGAAATGATAATCGTCGATGGCGTCGATCGAGCGGATCTGGGTGAGACTGAGGCAAGACCGCATCTCGCCGGTCTGCTTGAACGCCGAAAGGCGCTCCGCCGCTTTCTCAGATAGCTCCGGTTTTGACGCGGCTGTCGCACAGCCGGCGCCGGCAAGCGCAATCATGCCCGCCAACAGCAAATTCTTTTTCATAACTTCCTCCGTGCGCCCAGCCCGGGGACGCTGACGCGGGGGCGCGCCTTGCGTCAGGGCGTATATAAGCCATATTTCCGGAACACGCGAAATGATCGAAATCAATTTCGCGCGAGGACGACTCTTCCGCCCTCGACGGGCTTTGCCAGCGCTTCCGGATCGGGCTCTAGTCGGAAAGCTGATAGCCCGGCGTCGAGCGTGAAATTTCGACCTCTTCGGCGTCCATATCCGCAGCGACATCTGCAAACAGCGGCGTTGAGAGATAACGCTCGCCGGTGTCGGGCAGCATGGCGAGAATGGTCGTTCCCTTGGGCGCCGATTTCGCCACTTCCATAGCGCCGCAGAAGGTCGACCCGCCGGAAATGCCGGTGAAAATCCCTTCGCGCTGGGCGAGCGCCTGTGACCATTTCATGCCTTCGGCCGGCGGCGTCTTCACGATCTGATCAATGACGCCGGCCTCCACCGCTTCGGAGGTGATTCTCGGAATGAAATCCGGCGACCAGCCCTGGATCGGATGCGGCGTCCAGGCGGGGTGCGAGGTTTTCGGGCTGCCGTCGGCATTGCGCTCCTGCGGGGCGCCGCTCGCCAGCATCGCCGCATCCGGCGGTTCGCACACGACGATCTTGGTGTCGGGGCTTTCTTTTTTGAGAACCCGGGAGACGCCCGTCAGCGTGCCGCCAGTGCCGAAGCCGGTCACCCAATAATCGAGCTTTTCGCCCTTGAACGCATCCACGATTTCGCGGCCCGTCGTGCGCTCATGCATGTCGGGATTGGCTTCGTTCTCGAACTGGCGCGTCAAGAACCAGCCGTTCTTGTCGGCGAGCTCTTTCGCCTTTTCCACCATGCCGGTGCCTTTTTGCGCCGCCGGGGTCAGGATCACTTTCGCGCCGAGAAAGCGCATCAGCTTGCGCCGCTCCACGGAGAAACTTTCCGCCATGGTGACGACCAGCGGATAGCCCTTTGCGGCGCAGACCATGGCGAGGCCGATGCCGGTGTTGCCGCTCGTCGCTTCGACGACGGTCTGGCCCGGTTTCAAATCCCCGGACTTTTCCGCCGCTTCGATGACGCCAAGCGCCAGGCGGTCTTTCACCGAGCTCAAGGGATTGAAATATTCGCATTTAACGAAAAGGTTCACCCCTTCCGGCGCAAGACGGTTGATGCGGATGACGGGCGTATCGCCGACCGTGCCCAGTATGCTGTCGTATTTCATGGCGTTCTCTCCAGAGTTCGGCCGCGGTTTTACGCCTTCACAGCCCTGCCTTCAATGCGCGGGACCGTCTGGAGCAAGCAGCATTTCTAAAGCGGTTTCGACTATTTCTCTTAGGCGACGCGGCCGCAGCCCAAGTTACTCGCCTGTCCCGCCAGCCAGCTCTTTCAAAATGACGCTCCAGTGATCGAGCCCGCCATAGAATGCGTCGACGGCGAGCCGTTCATTCAGCCCGTGGGCGTACATGTCGCTGGGCTTCGACCAGGCGCCGGAGATGGCGACGGTGTCATAGCCTTTTGTTCTGTAATGCATGCCGTCAGTGCCGCCGGATTCCATGTAAGGGATCACCGGCGCGTCGACGCCGCGCGCCGCGAGCGAGGCTTCAATGGCCGCCAGCACGTCCGGGCGCAATTTCGATTCAGGGCTTTCCGTGACGTCGGTGATCAGTTCGAACTGAACCGCGTCGTTATCGACGACGTCTTTCAGGGTTTCTTCCGTCGCCTTGGCGCCGACGCCGGGGAATATCCGGCAATTGACGGTCGCCGTCGCCGATTGCGGCAGCGCATTTTCCGCATGACCGGCGCGCAGCATGGTGGCGATGCAGGTCGTGCCGGTCGTCCCGACGGTTTCCGGATCGGCGCGCAATGTTTTGACGGCCTTCTTGTTTTTCGGGTTGTCGGCGAAGGCGATCATCGCGTCGCCGAGCTCGCCCGGCGTCACGGCGCCCGCCGCCTTGAAATAGGCGCGGGTCAAATCGGAGTAGCGCACCGGAAATTCATACGCCTCGATTTTTTCAAGCGCGTGCGCGAGCTCGTAGATGGCGTTGTCGGCGCGCGGACGGGAGGAATGCCCGCCTGGATTGGTGATCGTCAGTTCGAAGGTCGCGAATGTTTTTTCCGCGCCCTGCACGCCGTAAAAGATGGGCGAGCCGTCCGGCGCCAGAACGCCGCCGCCGGCGTCGCTGTTTAAAACAAACGCCGGATCGATATTTTCGGCCACATACTCCGCCTGCGCCCGGGTCGAGATCATGCCGGTCTCTTCGTCGCCGGAAAAGACGAGCACGAGATCGCGGTTCGGCGTCCAGCCTTCTTCTTTGAGCCGAATAAAGGTCTGGGTCAGATTTGTAACGCCGTATTTGTTGTCCATCGTGCCGCGGCCGAAAAAGTATCCGTCTTCCTCGATCAGCGTGAAGGGCGGGCGCTCCCAGTCCTTAGCCAGCGCATCGACCACATCCATGTGACCGAGCAAAACGATTGGCTTCTTCGCCGGCTCGCCATCGGCGCGGTAATAAACCATGAGCCCTTGGGTGTGTTCGCCGTCGCTGTCGTAATCCGTGACCTCAATGTCGCTGTCGGCGAAACCGGCGTCTTTCAACTCGCCTGCAAGATACTCGACCATGGCCGGCACCTGTTCCTGCCCCCTGGCGGTGCGGAAGGAGATCACCTTTTCATAGATGTCGCGCGCTTGCTGCTCGTCGGCGGTGAGGTCGCGCGCGAAAGCCGGCGCGGCGACGGCGCACATGGCGGACGCCGCAATAAGAGTACGAAAGATCATGGATAGCCCCTCTTGAAAATGCAGCGGCCAGGGCCGCTCTAGGGAGCTAGCTTATCGGAATTCGCCCAAAGCGCGACAGGCAAGATCGGCGCAGGGTTCTTCGCACCCGCACAACGGTTTGAAGCCTCACTCGACGCCGAGCTTTTTCTTCAAAATCTCGTTCACGGCTTGCGGATTGGCCTTGCCCTGCGAGGCCTTCATCACCTGGCCGACGAACCAGCCCATGGTCTTGGGCTTTTCCTTGACCTTTTCGGCCTGCTCCGGATTGGCGGCGATGATCTCGTCGACGATCTTTTCGATGGCGCCGGTGTCGGTCACCTGTTTGAGGCCGCGCTTTTCGACGATGTCGGCGGGCGAACCGGTTTCCTCGCCCTCGAACATCAGCGCGAACACGTCCTTGGCGATCTTGCCGGAGATGGTGCCGTCCTTGATGAGGGAGATGAGCTCGCCGAGCTGTGCGGCGGAGACAGGGCTCGTCTCGATGTCTTTGTCCGCCTTGTTGAGCGCGCCGAAAAGCTCGCCCGTCACCCAGTTGGAGGCGAGCTTGCCGTCGCCGCATTTCGCTACTTCCTCGAAGTAAGCGGCGCTCGCCTTGTCGGCGGCGAGAACGGAGGCGTCGTAAGCGGAAAGCCCGTATTCGTTGATGAAGCGGTGCTTTTTGGCGTCGGGAAGTTCGGGCAGGCCCGCCTTGATCTCGTCGACCCAGGCCTGATCGAATTCCAGCGGCAGAAGATCCGGGTCCGGAAAATAGCGATAATCATGCGCGTCTTCTTTCGAACGCATGGTGCGGGTCGTCCCCGACTTCACGTCGAAGAGGCGCGTTTCCTGATCGATCTCGCCGCCGCCTTCGAGCACTTCGATCTGGCGGCGCGCTTCATAATCGATCACCTGTTTCACATAGCGGATCGAGTTGACATTCTTGGTTTCCGTGCGCGTGCCGAGATGGCTGAAATCGCCGGTCTCTTTGAACTTCTCGTAACTGCCCGCGCGGCAAACGGAGACGTTGACGTCGGCGCGCATGGAGCCTTCCTCCATATTCCCGTCACACGTTCCCAGATAGCGCACGATGGAGCGCAGCTTGGTGAAATAGGCAGCGCCCTCCTCCGCCGTGCGCATGTGGGGCTTCGAGACGATCTCCATCAGCGCCACGCCGGACCGGTTCAAATCGACGTAGGATTCCTTCGGCGCAAGATCGTGGATCGACTTGCCGGCGTCCTGCTCGAGATGCAGCCGCTCGATGCCGACCGTGATGGTCTCGCCGGGCTCGACCTCGACCTCGACCTCGCCCTCCCCGACAATCGGGTCTTTATATTGCGAGATCTGATAGCCCTGCGGCAGGTCGGGATAGAAATAGTTCTTCCGGTCAAAACGCGACCAGGTGTTGATCTTGGCGTTGAGGCCGAGCCCGGTGCGGATCGCCTGTTCGACGCAGTATTTGTTGATGACCGGGAGCATGCCCGGCATGGCGGCGTCGACAAGCGAGACATTCTCGTTCGGCCCCGCGCCATATTCGGCCGAGGCGCCCGAGAACAGTTTCGATTTCGAGCTCACCTGCGCATGGACCTCAAGGCCCACCACGACCTCCCAGTCGCCCGTCGTCCCTTGCAGCAGTTTTGTCGGCTCCGCGCCCATCCTGATACTTCCCTTATTTCGAACTCGTCTCGCCCGTCTCTATCTTACATCGCTCCCCGGGCGCCAAGCCCCCGGCTCCAAGTCCCGGCGCGCCCGGATCGTTCCTGCGGCCAGCGCGAGGCCCAGAAGCAACCAGTTGGCAGTCTCGGCCCGCGCCGGATCGAGCAGCCGGGAGGCTTCCGTTGCGGCGAAGAGAAACCACAGATACCAGACGATTAAGGGCGGCATGAGGGTCGGCCCTTTTTCGCCCGGCATATAGACGGCCACAGCGACGCAGACCCATGCCGCGACGCCAAGCCATAACAGCGCTGTAACGGGCGTCATTTCCGGCGGCTCGCCCAGAGCATAAAAATAAAAGGCCACGACGCAGAGATGGACCCCATGTGCGGCATAGAAAACGGCGTATAAAAAGCGTTTCAGCGCGCGTTCTTTCGATTGCGTTTCTGCGACGAACGCGATGCAGAAAACCACCAGCGAAAGACGCGCCGTCAGCCGCACGATCTCAGCAATCTGCTCGATATCTCCGCTCACCGCGCCTCCGACCGCTCGATCACCCGCTCGATCGCCTTATGGAGGCGGCGGGGATATTGCAGCTCCAGATAATGGGTGCCGGCGGGGACGATCTCCATCTCGCCCTTGCCGTCCGGCAGCGCGTCCATGAGCTTTCTGGCATTGGACTTCGGCACGACGGCGTCGAAATCCCCGTGCACGACCTCCACCGGCGCGGTAATGCCGGAGAGCCGGTCAAGCAGCGGGCCGATCTGCGTGCGCCGCCCGGCAACTTCCTTGCGGACTTTCAGCCAGCGGTTCGGGACATATTGCTCGATCCCCTCCACATCGCCGAGCTTTTCGATCTGCAGGGCGTAGTCATGGGGCTCCTCGATGAGCGCCGCCACGGTGACGACGCCCTTCACCGCCTCAGGGAAATCGAGCGCGGTTTTGAGCGCCAGCTCGCCGCCATAGGAGACGCCGAGCGTCACGATCTTCTTGTCGCCGAAATCGCCGCCCCCGCATGATTTCGGCAGGAAGGGCCGCGCCGCCGCCACCTGGTCGTCGAAATCGGTATAGACTTGGGGCTGGCGCCGTCCGAAGCCGGGCCGCGACAGAACGACCATGTCGAGCCCCGGCGGCGCTGTCAGCAAAAACCGGGTGAAGAGAAGCTTGTTGCAGGGCGTGCCCGGAAAGACGATGACCCGCCACTCGCCCTCTCCCGCCCGGTGAAACGCGTCGTTTTCCAGCGGCTCGGGCAAAGGCGCGACATAGCTGATCTCTTTAAAATCGCCGAACATGACGCGTGAGCCCCTTGATCTCGCTCAAATTGTTTCGATCTAAAATTATGCTACACTGATAAGTGTCCGGAAAGAGCCGGAACAGGAGAGATTGCGTGTCCGTTGAAGAGGTTCAATCCCTGAGGGATATGAAAATCCTCGCCGCTACTGAAACCAAGGGGTTCCAGTGGCCGACGCTCGTCTTTTCGCTGCTCGTCATCTCCATGACCGTTCTCGGCATCGCGCTCGGCGCCATGGGCGTCGTTCCGCTCTGGGGCGCGATGATCTGGAACGCCTTCTGGATGGCGCAGGGCTACACCGCCGCCCATGAATGCGCCCACCACAATATCAACGGCCGTCACCGCAAACTGCGCTGGCTGAACGATGTTTTCGGCGTCGCCGGCTTTTCCTTCACGCTGCATTCCTACACCGTGCATCGCCATGTTCACCGGCTTCACCACGCGCACACCAACGATCCCGAGCGCGACACCGACGCGTGGGTCTCCGACGCGCCGAACCTTCCGATGGCGATCCTGAGAGCGCTCGGCTTTTACTTTTACACCAACTATTTCGTCTTCAAGATTTATCCGCTGGTTCAGGACAAGCGGAAATTTCTGATCCGCGCGGTTCTGGAAACGGCGGTCCCTTTCGCGATCATCATCACGCTGTCGCTCATGGGCTATTGGCGCGAAGTCCTGATGCTGTCGGTCATTCCGACGATCCTGACCTTCGCCCTTGTCAGCTTCTGCATTGACTGGCTGCCGCACCATTATGAAGGCGATCACAGCGATCCGATGAAACAGACTTTTATCGTGGTGCCGTCAAAAGGCTTGCGCGGCTGGCTGATGAAATGGGCGTATAATTTTCACAATTACCACCTGATCCATCATCTCGTCCCGGGCATTCCCTGGTATGCGCTGGAGCGCGTCTTCGGAAAGTCGGAGAGATTCCTGCAAGACGCCGGCGCGCGGATTTATTATCCCGGCGATGAAAAAGCCGCCCTCCCCGCCGGCTCAGGCGCGCACGCTTAACCCCTCAAGCCCACCATTCATTCGGACGCTTGTTCGCCCCGGCCGCCTGTTCGAGTGCGAAGAGCCCCTTGAACATGGTCTCTTCGTCAAAAGGCTTGGCCAGAAGCTGCAGGCCCAGCGGCAGGCCCTGCCGGTCATAGCCGGCGGGCACCGAGGCGCCAGGAAGCCCCGCGAGGTTCGCGGTGACGGTGAAAACGTCGTTCAGATACATCTGCACCGGATCGTTCGTCTTTTCCCCGAGCCCAAAGGCCGCCGACGGCGCCGACGGGGTGAGGATCAGATCGACCTTGGAGAAGGCGTCGGTGAACTCGTCGAAGATGCGTTTGCGCACTTTCTGCGCGCGCAGATAATAGGCGTCATAGTAACCGGCGGAGAGAACGTACGTGCCGATGAGGATGCGGCGCTTCACCTCGTCGCCGAAGCCTTCCGCGCGCGTCTCCTCATACATCGAGGTGATGTCGGTGTATTCCTTGGCGCGCAGACCGTATTTGACCCCGTCATAGCGCGCGAGGTTGGAAGAAGCTTCCGCCGGCGCGACAATATAATAGACGGGCAACGCGTATTTGGTCATCGGGAGCGAGATGTCGACGATCTCGCAGCCGGCATCCTTCATCCATTCGATGCCTTGCGCCCATAATTTTTCGATCTCGTCCGGCATGCCGTCGACGCGATATTCCTTCGGCACGCCGATCTTGAGGCCTTTCAGGGACTGGCCGAGAACAGCTTCGTAATCGGGCACCGGCCGGTCGACGGAAGTGGAATCCTTCGGGTCGTGCCCCGCCATGGACTTCAGCATGATCGCTGCATCGCGCACGTCCTGCGCGATCGGTCCCGCCTGATCGAGCGAGGACGCAAAGGCGACGACGCCCCAGCGCGAGACGCGCCCGTAAGTCGGTTTGACGCCGACGGTGTTGGTGAGCGAGGCCGGCTGGCGGATCGAGCCGCCCGTGTCCGTCGCCGTCGCCGCAGCGCAGAGCCTTGCGGCCACCGACGCCGACGACCCGCCGGAGGAACCGCCGGGCGTCAAATCCGTATTGCCGCCGTCTTCGCGCCGCCATGGATTGACGACATTGCCGTAAAAACTCGTCTCGTTGGACGAGCCCATGGCGAACTCGTCCATATTGAGCTTGCCGAGCATGACGCCGCCGTCGCGCCAGAGCTGGCTCGTCACGGTCGATTCATAACGCGGCTTGAAACCGTCGAGAATGTGCGAGCCGGCGGTCGTCAGCACGTCTTCGGTGCAGAACAGATCCTTGATGCCAAGCGGCACGCCTTCGATGGGCCCGCCCTCGCCTTTCGCAAGCTTCGCATCGGAGGCTTTCGCCATGTCGCGGGCCTTGTCCGCCGTGACGGTGACATAGGCGTTCAGCGCCTTCGCCTTTTCGATGCGCGTAAGATAGGCGTCCGTCGCTTCGAGCGAGGAGACGTCTTTCGCTTTTAAAGCATCGCGCAATTGGGCGAGCGTGAGATCGGCGGGGTTGGTCATCTATCTTTCCAAATGTCCGTAACACTCACCTCTCCCCCTCGGGGAGAGGTCGAAATCTATGATTTCGGGTGAGGGGGAAGAAACGCAGCTATCGCGTTCAACGATCAACATCCCTTCCCCCTCACCCTAACCCTCTCCCAAAAGGGGAGAGGGAACTTAACCGCGCCAAACGGCTACTCCACCACCTTCGGCACGACGAAAAAGTGGTCTTCGGTCTTCGGCGCATTGGCGACGACGTTTTCCGGCTGGCCGCCGCCCGTGGGCCCGTCCTGCAACACGTCCTCGCGCATGGGGAGCTTCACGTCGACGGCCGAGGCCATGGCCTCGACGCCCTCGATGTCGACCTCGTTCAACTGCTCGATCCAGCCGAGAATGCCGGAGAGCTCCTTGGCCAGCGGCTCGAGGCGCTGTTCCGGCTCGGCGATGCGCGCGAGCTTTGCGACCTTGCGCACGGTCTCCTTATCGATGGACATGAGGCTCTCTTTGACTGTCTGAAGCAGCCAATGGACCTATCAACGCCCCCGCTCCCGCGCAAGTGCGCCGGCGGCGGCGAAAAGCCCGTCGATCTCCCTCTCGGGCCGGGCCAGCGGCTTGCGGGCGAAATCCCTGACGGCGCCGGCGAAGTCCGGATCACCGGTGCGCTCGGCGACGAGGTCGTAAAACATGTCCTCCGAATAGCCCTCCGGCCCCGCCCGGTCGATGAAAGCCCGCCAGAAATCGGCGGTCGAGGCCCCCTCGGCCCGGGCCACCGCCGAGGCGATCACATGACCGCAGGCATAGAGGGCGCGGTAATAGCCCTTGGCCCGCGCGCCGTTGAGCGTCGTTCCCTTGTCGAGCTCCCGGGCGCAGTCGGTCCGGGCGGTCCGTTCATCCGCTTCGAAGGCCGCCGCGTCCCATTCCCCGAGCGCTGCCAAAATCTCCGCCGCGATGGCGTCGGCGGCGCCTTCATGGATCCATTCCGGGGGTTTCGAGGCGCCCGGCCGGGCCGCCGCCTGCCACAGATGCACCGCCTCATGCACGGTCGACTGGAGGAAGACGCCCCGCGCCTGATCGTTCGGCTTCGCCCAGACGCCGCCTTCCAGCATGATCTGGAACTGCGCCGGCAGGGCGTCGCCGGCATAGCTCAATTGCGCCGGTTTTCCCGGCACGGCGGCGAGGAAGAGATTGGGCTTCGTCTCCGGCGCCGCGCCGAACATCGCCGACAGTTTTTCAAAGCTCTCCGGCACGAGGCGCTTGAACTCTTCCACAATCCAGCCCGGCGTTTGCGGGTCGATCACCGCCATGACGGCGCCGGTCTCGATGGGCTCAAGCGGTCCCAGATAAACGAAGGCAGGATGCGCCATGGGGCTTTGCCAGTCGTGGAGCGCCATGGCGTTGTCCCCGAACGCCACCGCATGGCCGCCCGGCGCCGGCGTCAGGTCGAAAACGACATCGGCGCGCGCTTGGGCTTTGGTCAGCGGCCAGAAATGCCCCGTATAGACAAGGACGCCGCCCTCGCCATAAGGCGCCACGGGCTGATATTCCTTGGGCAGACGACCCTGCGCCGGATGCGCCGTCAGGACCAGCGTCTTGAACCGCGCGCCGTCGCGCCGGGCGATGACCTCCGCACCGTCCTTTTTGCGGATTTCAAAGCCGGGCGGCAGGTCCCACCGCGCGGCGCGATAATCCCCTTCGATTTCATGGAAGGCGATGCCGGGCTGCGCGCGGCGCAGCTCATAGACGACCTCGAGCACGGCGCCCGGCCTCTGCGTGATTGCGATGCGCGCTTCCGGCCCCACCTCTCTGGCGCAGGCGGCGAGCAAGGCGGCGCAAAGGCTGAGAAGAAATAAAAAACGCATCATCGACAAAATACTATCCGATCATTCCCGCGAAGGCGGGAATCCATCCCTGTCGGTCAAGCATTTCCGAATCCCCGCCTGCGCGGGGAAGGCTTCACTATGCCAGTTCCCATCGACCGGACTTGACCCAACCTGTTACCATCCGACCATGAAAGAGTCATTCGTAGAGCAGGCCGCAGCCTTCGGGGCGGCGGGCGCGCTTTTCGGCCTCGATATCGGCGAAAAGACCATCGGCGTCGCGGTCTGCGACCCGTCCCGCATGGTTGCGACCCCGGTGGAGACCATCCGGCGCAAGAAATTCACCCCGGACGCCGAACGGCTTGCGGCCCTCGCCGCCGAGCGCAACATCGTCGGCATCGTCCTGGGGCTGCCCCTCAATATGGACGGGACGGAAGGCCCAAGCGCCCAGCGCGCGCGCGCCTTCGCCCGCAACCTGCCGAAAGTGCTCGACCTGCCCGTCGCCTTCTGGGACGAGCGGCTTTCCACCGCCGCCATGGAGCGCGCGCTTGTCGGGCTCGATGCAAGCCGGGCGAAACGCGCGGACAAGATCGACGAAATGGCCGCGGCCTACATCCTTCAGGGCGCCATCGACAGGCTGCGCGGGCTTATGGCCGACTCTAATTCTGGGGCATCGGGTTCTTGACGAGCTCCGGAATAAGCTCGCGGCCGAAATAGTTCGAGAACCAGGCGACGGCGAGCGCCATGACGATAATCAGCACCCATTGCACGAAGACGGCGAAGCCGCCTTTCGGCTGCGGCGCGACATTCTGGTTTATGGGATCGATCAGGGAAACGGCCGTCAACAGCGCCAGCACCAGCGCCCCCGGCAGCACCCACCAGAGCGGGCCCTTGATCACGCCGGAATAGACTTCGAGCAAGACGACGGCGAAGGCCGTCAATACGGATAAGATCCTGACGCCGAACAACATGGCTCCCCTCCCTTGAGGTTTGGCGGCCCCCTTTATCCTTAATAGACGACCCGCCGGGCCAAATCCACTCTCAGGCCCATTGCCGACTCGCCGCGGCGGGAGTAAAGCTCCGGCTTTAATGACAAACGCCGAACGCCCCGCGCCGCCGAAAGGCGGCTTCACCGCGCGCCGCCTGATCTCCATCGACGATCTGACGGACGCCGATATCCGCTATCTGCTGAAACTCTCGGAGTTTTACGCCGGCTTCCTGCGCCGCGCCGCGCCGGCCCCGCGGCGGCTGGCGGGCAAGACCCAGATCAATCTCTTTTTCGAGGATTCGACCCGCACCAATCTTTCCTTCGATCTTGCGGGCCGCAAGCTCGGCGCCGACGTCATCAATGTCCCCGTCGCCGCCTCTTCCGTGCACAAGGGCGAGACGGCCGTCGACACAGCGCAGACCATGGCGGCCATGGGCGCCCATGTGATGATCGTGCGCGCCAAGGAAGAAGAGCTGCACTACGAACTCGACGACGTCCTGCCCTGCCCCGTTGTCAATGGCGGCGCCGGCAAGCGCGAACACCCGACCCAGGCGCTTTTGGACGCCGCCGCCGTGCGCTCCGAATTCGGCACGCTCGAGGGGCTGACCATCGCCATTTGCGGCGACATCAAGCATTCCCGCGTCGCCGGCTCCGATGCGCGGCTCTTCCAGCGCCTCAACGCCGAGGTGCGCTTTGTCGGCCCGAAACATCTGATGCCGCCGGACGATCAGTTCACGGACATTCCCCGCTTCGACAACCTAAAAGACGGTCTTGAGGGCGCCGACGTCGCCATGGCGCTCCGCATGCAGTTCGAACGCATGGAAGGCGACGGCAAACAACTGGCGCAGGGCTTCTTCGACGAATTCGGCCTCACGCACGAGACCCTGAAGCTCGCCAAGCCGGGCGCGCGGGTCATGCATCCGGGCCCCATGAACCGGGGCGTCGAGATCTGCGGCAAGCTCGCCGACGACGAAGATCTGTCGCTGATCCTCAGGCAGGTTTTTTACGGCGTCGCCATGCGCATGGCCTGCCTCGACGCTTTGTTGACGCGCGAGGAGTAGCGCCCCCATCCTTCACGTCTCCCCTTCGGAGAGAGGTCGGATTTTCAAAGAAAATCCGCGTGAGGGGGAAGAAATATCAAGAGCGATAGGATAGACATATCCCCCTCACCCTAGCCCTCTCCCCAACGGGGAGAGGGAATAGCTTCGTAGTTTGGGCCGCTCCGATGACCATCCTTCTCCCCCTCGTTCTCGGCTATCTGTTTGGCTCGATCCCCTTCGGGCTCGTGATCACGAGGGCCGCAGGGCTCGGCGACATCCGCGCCATCGGCTCCGGCAATATCGGCGCAACCAACGTATTGCGCACAGGCCGGAAAGACCTTGCGTTGGCGACGCTCATTCTCGACGGCGGCAAGGGCGCGATTGCGGTGATCATCGCTTACGGCCTCGGCTGGCGTCCGGAAGTCGCCGGCGCGGCGGCGTTTCTCGGCCATTGCTATCCGGTCTGGCTCGGCTTCAAGGGCGGCAAGGGCGTCGCCACCTTTATCGGCACGGTGTTCGCACTGCATTTCCCGGCGGGGATTTTCGCGGGCGCGACCTGGCTCGCCGTCGCTTTTATCGGACGATATTCTTCCCTCTCCGCGCTCTTCGCCGCATCGGCGACGCCCTTCGTCATGTTCGCCATGGGCAAGCCGTTCTATGCGCTGGCTGCGCTCTTCATGACGCTCCTGATCTTCATCCGTCACAGAACCAATATCGCGCGCCTTCTTTCCGGCGAGGAGCCGAAGATCGGCGCGGACAAGAAAACGGCGGAAGCCGGTGCTTGACGCGGAGCGCCTAGACTGGCTGCAGCTCATCCGCACCCAGACTATCGGGCCGGTCACTTTCCACCGCCTCCTCTCCAAATACAAAACCGCCGCAGAGGCGCTGAAGGCTCTGCCCGAGCTGTCGCGCAAATCGGGCCGCGCCGCGCCGTTGAAGCCGGCGGATCGCGGCGCCTGCGAGCGCGAACTGAAAGAAGCGGAAAAACACGGCGCGCGCCTCATCGCGGCCTGCGAAGAGGATTATCCGGCGGCGCTGAAAGCCGTCCCCGATCATCCGCCGCTGATTTATCTGCGCGGACATGCGAGCCTCTTCGACAAGCCGGCGGTCGCGATCATCGGCGCGCGCAACGCGTCCGGCGTCGGGCGCAAGATCGCGCGCAATCTCGCCGGCGATCTCGGAAGCGCGGGCTATGCCGTCGTCTCCGGCCTCGCCCGCGGCATTGACGGCGCGGCCCATGACGCCGCGCTCAAGACCGGGACCATCGCCGTGGTCGCCGGGGGCGTCGACGTCGTCTATCCGCCCGAACATGAAACGCTGACGGCCCGCATCGCCCATGAAGGCGCGGTCGTTTCCGAATGCGCCATGGGCGCGCAGCCGACGGCCCGGGACTTTCCGAAAAGGAACCGCCTCATCTCCGGGCTGTCTCAGGGCGTTGTCGTGGTGGAGGCGGCGGCGCGCTCCGGCACGCTCATCACCGCCAATTTCGCGGCCGATCAGGGGCGCGAAGTGTTCGCGGTGCCGGGCTCGCCCCTTGACCCGCGCTGTCAGGGCGCGAACCGGCTGATCCGCGACGGGGCGATGCTGGTGGAGACGGCGCAGGACATTATCGACGGGCTGGCGCAGAGAACGCGCGGCGTCGCGGCCGGCGGGCGCGATCTTTTCGACTGGACGGATGGGGATGGCATGGGCGAGCCCGATGCGGCGGCGCTGGCCTCTCTGCGCCGTCAGATTCTGGAGATTTTAAGCTTCACCCCGATCCACCGGGATGAAATCCTGCGCGAGGCGGACGCCCCGCCGGGGCTTGTGGCCGACATTCTCCTCGATCTCGTCCTTTCCGGCGAGGCGAGCGAGCATGAAGGCGGGAGATTTTCGCTTAGAGCCGAGTGAGAAACACCCCCGTCCCCCGAAAGGAGAAAGATCAGACGTTCGTTTATGCGAACCGATACGCTTCCGGTTCTACTCTGTAAGAATCAGAGCCTTAGAGGCATCGGGCCTGTCGCAGGCGAACATCTGTCCATCCCGTCCCGAAGGTTGTCGCAAGCTGAGGAGAAAGGCTCTGAATACGGATTAGGCCGGATCAGGCGACTTTCAACGCGGAAAACCGCAGGGCTTCGATCCGCGCGGCCCGGAGCGTATCGGCCAGCGCGTCGATCCCGTTCTCATCTGCAAGTTTTTCCAGCTCGCCGGCGAGATCGGCGATATAGGAAGCCGTCGAGGCCGCCTCGCTGGACGCCGCGGCCGCAGCAGCAGCCAGATAATCCGGGTTAAATCTCTGTTTTTTCGCCATTTTCTCTCTCGCCCGGCCGCTTCTCGCGGCCTCTTGCGCGCTTCCTTGCACGGCACGCTAACCTGGCGGAGCCTTACAAATCGTTTACCACGTTGAGGCGAGGATCATTCCCGTCAGAGTTGACAGGAGCCATGAGCCCGCCCCATAGGGCGCGCCCACATTGGTTTCGCCAATCTTCGCCCGGAGACGCCGCCCCTCATGCAAGTTGTCATCGTCGAATCCCCCTCCAAAGCGAAGACCATCAACAAATATCTGGGGTCCGGCTATAAAGTGCTCGCCTCTTACGGGCACATTCGCGACTTGCCCTCGAAGGACGGGTCGGTGAAGCCGGACCAGGATTTCGAGATGGTCTGGGAGCTCGACGCCAAATCGAAAAAGCGGGTGAACGACATCGCCGCCGCCGTGAAAGGCGCGGACCGGCTGGTGCTCGCCACTGACCCCGACCGCGAGGGCGAGGCGATTTCCTGGCATCTTCTCGAAACGCTGGCTGACAAAAAAGCGCTGAAAGACATCAAAATCGACCGGGTGGCGTTCAACGCCATCACCAAGAAGTCGGTCGAAGAGGCGATGGCCCATCCCCGCCAAATCGACGAAAACCTGGTCGACGCCTATCTCGCGCGCCGCGCCCTCGACTATCTCGTGGGCTTTACGCTGTCGCCGGTGCTGTGGCGCAAGCTGCCGGGCTCGCGCTCGGCGGGACGCGTGCAGTCGGTGGCGCTGCGGCTCATCTGCGACCGCGAACTCGAGATCGAGACGTTCATCCCTCAGGAATACTGGACGGTGAAGGCGCAGGCGGTTTCCGGGGATTCATCGCCCTTCGAAGCGCGGCTTGTCCTTCATGAAGGCGAGAAGGTCCAGAAATTCACCCTCGGCGACGAAGCCGCGGCCATGGGCGCCAAAAAGGCGGTCGAGGCGGCGAGCTTTACGGTCGACGCGGTCGAGGCCAAGCCAGGCCGGCGCAACCCGCCGCCGCCCTTCACCACCTCGACCCTGCAACAAGAAGCCTCGAGGAAACTCGGCTTCAACGCCCAGCGCACCATGCGCACGGCGCAAAGCCTTTATGAAGGCGTCGAGATCGGCGGCGAGACCACAGGCCTCATTACCTATATGCGGACCGACGGCATCGACATGGCGCCCGAAGCCGTTTCCGATGCAAGAAAGGCCGTCGGCTCGAAATTCGGCAAGGACTACGTCCCGGACTCCGCACGGGTTTACAAGTCGAAAGCCAAGAACGCGCAGGAAGCCCACGAATGCATCCGTCCCACCGCTTTCGACCGCTCGCCGGACAAGGTGCGCGGGCTTAGCGACGACGAATACAGACTTTACGAACTGATCTGGAAGCGCGCCATCGCGAGCCAGATGGAATCGGCGCGGCTTGAAAACACCACCATCGATCTTCTCTCCGCGGACAAGAAGACAGGGCTCCGCGCCACCGGCTCGGTCATTCTCTTCGACGGCTTTCTCGCGCTTTACGAAGAAGGCCGGGACGATCCGGAAGCGGAAGAAGGCGGCGGCGTGTTGCCGAAGCTGACCAAAGGCGAGAAAGCCGGCGTTTCCGAGGTGGCGGCGGACCAGCATTTCACCCAGCCGCCGCCGCGCTTTTCCGAAGCGAGCCTCGTCAAACGCCTTGAAGAACTCGGCATCGGCCGGCCCTCGACCTACGCCTCGATCCTCTCGGTGTTGCGCGACCGCGGTTATGTCACCATGGACAAGAACCGCTTCATCCCGGATTCGAAGGGCCGCATCGTCACCGCCTTTCTCGAAAACTATTTCAAGAAATATGTGGAATACGACTTCACCGCGGACCTCGAGGAAAGCCTCGACGAAATCTCCGCGGGCGAAGGCGACTGGAAAGAATTTCTGCGCGCCTTCTGGTCTGAGTTTCACGCCGCCGTCGAAGACATCGGCGATCTGCGCATTTCCGAAGTGCTCGATGCCCTCAATGAATCCCTCGGGCCGCTGATCTTTCCGAAAAAGGAAGACGGCTCCGATCCGCGCGCCTGTCCGCAATGCGACAACGGGCAATTGTCTTTGAAGACCGGCAAGTTCGGCGCCTTTATCGGCTGTTCGAACTATCCGGACTGCACATACACCCGCCAGCTCTCCGCGCTCGGCGAAGGCGAAGACGGCACCGAATCCGGCGATAAGCTTTTGGGACAGGACCCAGACACCGGCATGGATGTCTGGCTGAAAGTCGGCCGCTTCGGCCCTTACTTCCAACTCGGCGAGCAGGAAAAAGGCTCGAAGGAAAAACCGAAACGCGCGGGGCTTCCGAAGACCTGGTCCGTCGATGACGTGGATCTCGAAAAAGCGCTGATGATGCTGTCCCTGCCCCGCGAAGTCGGCCCGCATCCGGAAGATGGGGAAGTCATCGAGGCCGGGCTCGGCCGCTACGGGCCTTTCGTGAAACACGGCAAGATCTACGCGAACCTGCCGAGCATCGACGATGTGTTCGAGGTCGGCCTCAACCGCGCCGTGACCCTGATCGCGGAAAAGAAAGCCAATCCCCGCGCCGGGCGCGGCCAGGCGGCGAAGCCCTTAAAAGAACTCGGCGAACATCCGGAAACCGGCGATCCGGTGAACGTCATGAACGGACGTTATGGGCCTTATGTGAAACACCAGAAAACCAACGCCACCCTGCCGAACGGAACCGAGCCTGAAAAAGTCACCCTGGAACAGGCGCTGGAGCTGATCGCCGCCAAAGAGAAAAAGCCGGCGAAGAAAAAGGCCAAGAAGAAAGCGGCCAAGAAAAAGACGACGAAGAAGACCGCGACCAAGAAAAAAGCGGCGACGAAGAAAACCGCGGCCAAGAAGGCGCCCGCGAAGAAAAAAGCCCCCGCCAAAAAGAAAACCACGAAAAAGAAAGCCTGACTCTCGGCTTCACGTGCTTTACGTTCAGGCGCCGTCGCGCCCCGCAACCGCGCTAAGCTTTTCCGGATTGCGCACGACATAAAGGGCGGCGATTTTTCCGTCCTTCACGTCGATGCTCATGGTCTGGTCCAGCGTTCCGTCTGCATAAGTCAGTATGGCGGGCAATGTATTGATGCGGCCAAACTCGGCGCGCATGGAAATGCCTTCGGCATTCGCTTTTTTGAAAACGCCCGCGAAAAACCGGGCGACTCGTTCGGCGCCGTAAATAGGATTGAGCGCCGCAATCTTCACTCCGCCGCCGTCGGCATAGGCCACGGCGTCGTCGGCGAGCATATGCTTCAGCGCCGTAATGTCGCCGCTCGCCGTGGCCGCCGCGAACTGCGCCAGCAAGGCCTCGTGCTGCTTGGCAGGCGCCTTAGAATCCGGGCGCTCCGAACGAACCGCCTTGCGGGCCCGGGCAGCAAGCTGGCGACAGGCCGCTTCCGTCTTGTCCAGCGCCTCGGCGACGGCGCCGTATGACGCGCCGAAAACATCATGCAGGAGAAAAGCCGCGCGTTCGGGCGGGGACAACCTTTCGAGCGTCAAGAGAAGCGCGAATGAAAGATCGTCCGCAAACTCCAGCATGGTTTCCGGCGTCATGGCGTCGGTGTCGACGACCGGCTCCGGCAGCCAGGGGCCGACATAACGCTCCCGGCGTCTTTGCGCCGACTTTAAGCGGTCGAGACATAAACGCGTCACGATGGTGACGAGGTAGCCTTCGGCGGAGCGAATATCGGTTTCCCGCGCCTGCGAGAATCTGAGCCACGCATCCTGAAGGGTGTCTTCCGCGTCGCTCATCGAGCCGAGCATGCGATAGGCAAGCCCCAGCAACCGGCCGCGATGTGAAACGAATGTGTCTTCCCGGCGCGTCATGCTGCGTGTTTGACAACCTCCACCGGCGCGCCTTCCACCGTCACCTGACGACATGTTTTTCCGAAGCCAAGACCGGCCTTGACCATGGGATAAAGCCGGCTCGCCTGCAGCGCAAAGGTCAAATCAACGATGCCGGCGTCGCCCCATTCACGGCGCGCCGCCTCGCGAGCGGCGTCGTCCCCGCCATTTCGCCAAAGCACGGCATCGGCGAAATCAAAAGCGATGCGCACGGCGGGCGACATGGCGTCGGCGTCTCGCTGCAATATGGCCGAAAGATCCGCCGCATCGACCCCGGCGTCTTGCGCCATGCTTACGATTAGCTGAACGCACGGCCCGCAATCCTCCGCCAGCACGCCGCATAAGCGCGCCGCGAACAACGCTTCCGCCGGCGCGCTTTCGCCCTGCCGCGCCATGGCGCCGACGCGATTGAATCTGAAAAACGCGGCCGGGGACACATCCAGCAAGTACCGCATATAGGAAACGTCATAATCATATCGACGCTCGAAGCGGCTTATCATTTTCGACGCCAGAAATTTAAGCATGATTTTCTCCTTTTCCCGGCAGCGCAACCCACAAGGAAAGAAACGCCGGAATGACAATGCCGGCCAGTTCGAACAAAGGATAATGAGCATGTCCGCCCAAAAGGCCGGCGACATGGACGGCGCCGTGCCCGGCAAGAAAACCGGCGCCGGCGAGCGCCGCCGGCCAATAACGCGCGCGCCAGGCGCGCGCCGCGAGCCCCAGCCCGGCCACGGAAAACGCAATACCCACATCCCAGATGAAATGGGGATTGAAAGGACCGGTGTCCGATGCTCCCGGCGCGGTTTCGTACCAGCCGCCGGCGTTCGCAATCATGAAAAGCCCGTTGCCGATCGCCGTCGCGGCAAGCGCCGCGGCAAGCCATTTCTTCACCATCTTCGCCTCCATTTTGAGAACAAGACGAGACGGCGCGGCCGTTTGTGACAGAGTGCTTTCGAATTTCTTCAAGGCGCCGGCCTCACATATCCTAACTTGCTGTTACTCCTGAATTTATCCCACTCACGCAGGCCAGAAAAATTCACACGCTGTTCGCGAAACTATCGCCGAACCGTCATCAATTCCCCCTATCCCGCGCGGCGAGACGGCACGCCCCGACTGCCTCGTTTGGCCGTCTCACTTGATCAAACCCGACTGAGGAGTTTGCCCATGCCCCGCGCCTTAACGCTCATCTCAACTCTTGCCTTCTGCGCGCCTGCCTTCGCGCAGGACGGGACCGAAATCGCCATGGAGGACGTGCCGGATCTCGTCCTCGACACGGCCATGAACACCGCGCCCGGCGTCGACTTCGACCGCGTCAGCATCGAAGTCGAAAACGGCGTCGCCATCTATGAATTCGAAGCGAAAGACCACAATGGATGCCACATCGAAATCGACGTGACCGAAGACGGCCGACTCGAAGAAATCGAAATGGAAGTCTCCATGGAAGACGTTCCGGAGGCCGTTGCAACAACACTGCAAAGAGAAGCGCCCGGATTCCGCGCCGACTACATCGAACTCTCCGTTCGCGATGGCGGCGGCGTTTACGTATACGAGTTCGAAGGCGACGTTGATGGCGCGGCTGTCGACATCGAGATCGCCGAAAACGGGGAGCTGCTTGTCCTTTCCGACGATTATTCGAGTTAAATCAAAGCCTTTCCGGCGGCGGGAAAAGCCACCAAAGCTTCATCCTGAGGAGCAAAAAATCCTTCGCCCTTCGAGACGGCGCCAAAGCGCCTCCTCAGGGTGAAGGATTTTTTGCGTCTCGAAGGATCGGCGCATTTTCCGCGGCCGCTTTAAGACTCCCGTATCCTTCTCTCGCTTTAACCGGATCGATTGCGTAGCATCCGGGGAATGAGCATGAGGCGGATCGTAAATGTCGCCGCCCGTTTCTGGGCCGCAGGCGCGTTGTCGGCGCTCGCCGCCGCCTGCGCCTCGTCCCCGTCATCGCGCGGCGGCGCCTTTCCCGATCAGTTTTCCTCGCTCTCCCTGTGCCGCGGCGTCGTCATTTCCAACGCGCCCGCAACGGACACGAGCCGGCGCATTGCGAATTTCGACCCGCAAGCAAGCGTCAGGGGAAAGCGGCTCTTGCGCGCGCCGGTCAAGTCTTGCGTCTCCTCCGGCTTCGGGCCGCGACGCGGCGGCGCGGGGTCCTTCCATTACGGGCTCGATCTTTACACCGGGCGTCCGGCGCTCATTGGCGCCGGCGGCGACGGCGTCGTCGAGTCTGTGGGCTCCCTGCGCGGCTATGGCCGGACGGTCCTCATCAATCATGGCGGCGGGGTGAAAACCCGCTATGCGCATCTCTCCCGTTATGAGCGGGGCCTTAAACCCGGCATGCGGGTGCGGCTCGGCCAGCCCATCGGGCGCACCGGCGACACCGGCAACGCCACGGCGGTGCATCTCCATTACGAGATCATTGTCGACGGCAAGCGCCACAACCCTTTGACTGTGGGAGGGTAATAGCGTTCGCGCTGCCTGCCAAACCATGCTACCGAATGGGTGTTTCTATAAACGCTCTATGAAAGACGTCATTTGGCCAAACGCGCAAAACCCTCTTCGCCCCGCAAATCCGGCGGCCTTCCCTCGAAAAAAGACATCATCGCCTATCTGGAAAACGCCGATGGCGAAACCGCGCGGCGCGATATTGCGCGGGCGTTCGGGGTCAAGGGCGAGGCGCGGGCCGACCTGCGCGCCCTCCTCAAAGAGATGGACGCGGACGGATCGATCAATGTGAAAGGCGGCAAGCGCATCGAACGCGCGGACACGCTGCCGCCCGTGGCGCCCATCGACGTCATGTCCGTCGACGATGACGGCGATCTTCTGTGCATGCCGGCGAACTGGCGCGGCGAAACCGAGCCGCCCATGATCCGCCTGTCGGCGCGGCGCGCGGCGAAAGTAAAGCCGCCCCCCGGCGTCGGCGACCGCCTTCTCGCACGGCTCTTCCCGGCGGGCGACGACGGTTACGACGCCAGCGTCATCAAGGCCATTGGCAAAGGCGCGCACCGTTTTCTTGCGGTCTATCGCGAAAGACGGCGCGGCGGAGTCGCCGAACCGGTGGAGCGCCGGGCGCGCGACACTTTCACCATCGACGAAGGCGACGCTCACGGCGCCAAGGATGGCGATCTCGTCTGGGTGGAAACCAAGAACAAGCGCGGCTATGGGCCGAAAAAAGCGCGCATCCGCTCCATCGCCGGGCATATCGACGACAAGCACGCTTTTTCCCTGATCGCCCTCGCCAATCACGGCATCCCCACGGATTTTCCACCCGAAGTTCTCGCAGAAGCAGAAAAAGCGAAGCTTCCCGATCTCGGCGAGCGCACCGACCTGCGCGCAACGCCTCTGATCACCATCGATCCGGCGGATGCGAAAGACCATGATGACGCGGTGTTCGCGAAAGCCGACGACGATCCGGACAATCAAGGCGGCTTTCGCGTCACCGTCGCCATCGCCGATGTGAGCTATTTCGTAAAGCCGGACTCCGCTCTCGACAAGGAGGCGCTGAAACGCGGCAACTCAACCTATCTGCCCGACCGCGTCGTGCCGATGCTGCCAGAGCGGCTGTCAAACGATCTGTGTTCCTTAAAACCGGATGTGGACCGGCCCTGCCTTGCTGTCGAGATGGTGATCACGGCAGGCGGCGTTAAAAAAAGCCACCGTTTCATGCGCGCCATGATGCGCTCTCATGCGCGGCTTTCTTATGAGGACGCGCAGGCGATCAGCGAAGGCGGCAAGGCTTCGAAAGAGCTGAAGAGCGTCGTCACGCATCTTTACGACGCGTTCCATGCGCGCATGAAAGAACGGGCGAAACGCGCGCCCCTCGATCTCGACCTGCCCGAACGCAAGATCATTCTCGACGACAATGGCGACGTTGAAAAAGTCGTCAAGCGCGAGCGCTTCGACGCGCACCGGGTGATCGAGGAGTTTATGATCCTCGCCAATGTCGCCGCCGCCGAAGCGCTTGAGCGCGCCAGGACGCCGCTGATCTATCGCGTGCATGACGAGCCGGATGAAGAGAAGCTTGAGTCCGTGCGCGATTATCTCGACACGCTCGATTACTCGCTTTCAAAGGGTGCGGTGCGGCCGGCGAATTTCAACCAGCTTTTGAAAATCGCCGGAGAGCGCGACCAGAAAGAAATGGTCTCCGAAGTCGTCTTACGCTCCCAGAAACAGGCGATCTACGACACGGAAAATATTGGCCATTTCGGCATCAATCTCGGGCGCTACACGCATTTCACCTCGCCCATCCGCCGTTACGCCGACCTCACCGTGCATCGCTCGCTCGTCAAAGCCTTCAAGCTCGGCCCCAACGGCCAGACCGAAAAAGAGGCGAAGGCGCTCCCCAAGATCGCCGAGACGATTTCCGATCTCGAACGCCGCTCCATCGCTGCGGAGCGCGAGTCGAACGACCGCTATCTCGCCGGCTATCTCGAAGACCGCGTTGGCGCCGAATTCGAAGCGCGCATTCGCGGCGTCACCAAATTCGGCCTCTTCGTCATGCTGGACGAGAGCGGCGCCGACGGCTTCATCCCCATGCGCTCCATCGGCGCCGAGCGCTACCGTTTCGAGGAGAAAGACCACGCCGTCATCGGCGAGACCACGGGCGGGATGTACCGCCTCGGCCAGGCGGTGAAGGTGAGGCTAGAGGAGGCCGCGCCGCTGACCGGCGGTCTTCGCTTCGAGATGCTCTCCGATCCCCTGCCCGGCGCGCCGAAACGCAAAGGCACGGTCGGCCAACCGTCGAAGCCGGGCCACGGCCGGAAAGCGGCGGCGAAGAAGCGCGGCGCGTCAAAGGGAAAAGGCGCCAAGGCGGCCAAAGACAAACCGGCAAACAAAAAGAAAAGGCGCAGCAAGGCGAACGCCAAGCCGCGGCGGGGTTAGCTTCTCCGCTCATCCCCGCCTGCGCGGGGATGAGCGGTTCGGAAACTACTTCCCGTGCTTCACCGGCTCCGCCGTCTCGAGCCCCCAGACCTTCAGCGCAAAGGCGTAAAGATGCGCCCGCTCGTCGAGACGCTCGAAACGCGCCGCCGAGCCGCCATGGCCGGCGCCCATATTCATGCGCAGGACGAACGGCCCGCCGCTCGCATCATCGCGCAGGCGCGCGATCCATTTCGCCGGCTCCCAATAGGTGACGCGGTAATCGGTGAGCCCGCCCGTCGCCATGATCGGCGGATAGTCCGTATGCTGGATATTCTCGTAAGGCGAATATTCCGCGATCCAGCCATATTCCTCGGCGCTTTTGATCGGGTTGCCCCATTCCTCCCATTCGGGCGGCGTCAGGGGCAGATCGGCGTCGGAGATGGTGTTAATGACGTCGATGAACGGCACGGCGGCGATGACGCCGCCGTAAAGATCGGGCTCTAAATTCACCGATGCGGCGACAAGAAGCCCGCCGGCGCTGCCGCCGTAAGAGACGACCCTGCCTTTCGACGCATAGCCATTGTCGATCAGCGCCTGCGCCGACGCATTGAAATCGGTGAAGGTGTTCATCTTCTTGGCCAGCTTGCCGTCGAGATACCAGCCGCGGCCCTTGTCGGCGCCGCCGCGCACATGAGCGATGGCGAAAACCGCGCCGCGGTCCACGAGCGACAGGATGTTGGTGGAGAAGTCCGCAGCGCTCGCAATGCCGTAAGAGCCGTAGCCGTAAAGCAGCGCCGGGGCGGAGCCGTCTTTCGGCGTCGTTTTAAGGCGCAGGATCGTCACCGGGACTTTCGCGCCGCCTTCGCCGTCCGCCTCGATGCGCTCGACGACGTAAAGCGAGGGATCGTGACCGCTCGGCACTTCCTGGGTCTTCAGGAGCGTGCGTTTATCGCTCGCCATATTGTAGTCGTAAGTCTGTTCCGGCGTTGACGGCGATTCATAAGTGAAACGGAAGACATCCGTGTCGTATTCGTAACCGGCTTCCATGCCGAGCGCATAAGCCGCTTCGCCGAAAGACACCGTATGGCTCGCGCCGTCATAAGTCGAAATGACGATGCGCGGCAGGGCGTTCTCGCGTTCGAGGCGCACAAGGTAATCTTTGTAGAGGGTGAAAGTGACGATCTGGCTTCCGGCTTTGTGGGCGAGCCAGTCTTTCCAGTTCGCCCGGCCCGGCGATGCGACCGGCGCGGTGACGATCTTGAAATCGACCGCATCGTCGGCGTTGGTCATGATGAAAAACTCATCGCCATGATGCTCGGCGTAATATTCAACGCCATTATCGCGCGGCGCGATGAGCTGCGGCGCGGCGTCCGGCGCGTCCGCCTTTACGAAGCGCACTTCCGAGGTGACCTGGCTGGCGGAGGTGATGAAGACATAGTCCCCGCTCTGGCTCTTATCGATGGCGAGGAACATCGCGTCGTCGGGCTCTTCATAGATGACGGCGTCCGTAGCCGGATCGTCGCCGAGCTTGTGCAGCTTCACCCGTTTGGGGCGCTGATTGTCGTCGCGCTCCACATAGAAAAAGGCGTCGGAGCCTGCGGTCCAGACCGCGCCGCCGCCATCCGCGCTCTCGATGCGGTCGGGCAGGTCTTCGCCGGTTTCGAGATTGCGCACGGCGATGGAATAATATTCCGAGCCAAGCCGGTCCGTCGCAATCGCCGCCAGCTTGTGATCGGGGCTGTGCTCGACGCTGCCGATAGAGAAAAACGCCGACTCCCCGCGTTCGGCGTCGCCGTCATAGAGCGTCTGCTCTTTTCCTCCGGCGACAGGTTTGCGCATGAACACCGGATATTCGCCGCCGTCGCGGAACTTTTTCCAGTAAAGCCAGTCGCCGTCTTTCGCCGGAATGGTGCTGTCGTCTTCCTTGATGCGCCCGCGCATTTCCTTGAAGAGTTTTTTGCGCAAGGGTTCAAGATCGCCGGTGACCGCGGCGTAATAGTCGTTCTCCGCTTCCAGCACTTTGCGAATGTCCGGCTCGAGCGTCGAGGGATCGCGCAAGACCTCCTGCCATTCGCCGTCGCGCAGCCAGGCGTAATTGTCGACGCGTGTGATCCCGTGCTGGGTGGTCTCGACCGGCCGTTTCTCAACGGCGGGCGCCTCAATGGTTCGCGCTTCGGCGAAGGGGTCGCGCTCGGACATGGGCCTCTCTTCTTTACTCGGTTGCTGATCGGCGGAAGGGTTCTGGTTGCAGGCGGCGAGCGCGGCCAGAGCAGCGCCGGCGCAGAAAATTCGTAGGTTCATGAATGGCTCTCATGATGGCTAACCGCCCAGACATAGACCGGGCGCCATGGCTGAGGCAATCGCCAGAGGTGTTTGTTTTTTAACAGATTTTTATACCACCTCGAAAGCGGCGCCGTAACAATCCCGCGAGGCCGCGGATCGTGACTGGCGCGGCGCGTCGGCTTTTCGCATATGGGAAAGCGCAAAGGAGATCGGCTTTATGAGAAACGCCCTCATCACTCTCGCTGTCGCCGTTCTTTTCGGCCAGAGCAATGCTTTTGCAGAAGACGGTTCAAAGACCGCCAGCGCCGTTTTCGCCGGCGGCTGTTTCTGGTGCATGGAGGCCGATTTTGAAAAACTCGACGGCGTCGGCGACGTGGTTTCCGGTTATGCCGGCGGCGTCAAACAAAACCCCACCTATCGCAATCATGAAGGCCATCTGGAAGTGGTGCGCGTGCCTTACGACCCGCAAGTCGTGAGCTATCGCGAGCTTGTCGACTATTTCTTCCGTCATATCGATCCGTTCGACGATGGCGGCCAGTTCTGCGACCGGGGTCATTCCTATACGACGGCCGTTTTTTATGCGAATGCGGACGAATACGGCGCCGCGAAAGCCGCGAAAGAAGCGGCGGAGAAAGAACTGGGCAAACCGGTTGTGACGCCTCTTGTGGAGCTAAATCAATTCTGGAAGGCCGAAGGCTATCATCAGGATTATTACAAGAAGAACAAAATCCGCTACGGCTTTTACCGCCACTCCTGCGGGCGCGACCATAGAGTGAAAGAAGTCTGGGGCGGGCATTAACAAAAATACCTTCTCCCCGTTGGGGAGAAGGTGGTCCGAAGGGCCGGATGAGGGAGATGCGAAGGTGCAAAAAGCGACCGCCCTTCCCCCTCACCCGGCATTCGTAAACGAATTCCCACCTCTCCCCATCAGGGAGAGATAAAATACGCCCTACTCAATCGTCGATTCGCCGTCGCCGCCGCCCGGGACCGGAAAGCCGCGATCGCGCATCAGGGCATCGATTTTGGCGTCGCGGCCGCGGAACTTGCGATAGGCTTCCGCGGGGTCGATGGCGTTGCGCGGGGCGAAAAGCTTATCGACGAGTTTTTTCGCCAGCTCCTTGTCATAGAATCCGCCCGGCGCCTCGGCGAAGGCTTCCGCCGCATCAGCGGTCAACACGTCCGCCCACATATAGCCGTAATAGCCGGCGGAATAGCCTTCGCCGGAAAAGATATGGCCGAACTGCGTCGAGCGATGACGCATGGGCAACTCGTCCGGCATGCCGAGCTCGGCGAGCGTTTCGCGCTCGAACTTGTCGGGATCGATGCCGGCCGGATCGACCGTGTGATAGCGCATGTCGACGAGCGCCGAAGCGAGATATTCGGTGGTGTCGAAACCCTGCTTGAAGGTCGCCGCCGCCTTGATCTTGTTCACCAGCTCTTCCGGCATAGGCTCGCCGGTTTCGTGATGGACAAGATAATTGTCGATGACCCTGTCGGTCGACAGCCAGCGTTCGAGCAATTGCGACTGGAATTCGGTGTAGTCGCGCACGCCGCTGTTCAAGGTCGGATAATCCACATTTGACGAGAGGTAATGCAACGCATGGCCGAATTCGTGGAAATAAGTTTCCGCGTCGTCCCATGAAATCAGCACCGGCTCGCCCGGGGCGGCTTCGACGAAATTCGAATTGTTGGTGGCGAGCACGGTCTTCTCGACGCCGTCGAGCGTGTCGTGGCTGCGAAAGCCCGACGCCCAGGCGCCCGAGCGCTTGCCGGGCCGCGCGAAGGGATCGAGATACCACAGGCCGATATGTTTGCCCGAGGTCCTGTCCGTCACTTCCCAGACATGAACGTCTTCATGCCAGACCGGCACGACGCCGTCTTCAATCGGCGTAAACTTGAAATTGAAGAGCTCGCCCGCAACCATGAACATGGCCTCGCGCAGCTTGCCGAGTTGGAGATATTGCTTCACCTCGTCGGAATCGAGGTCGTATTTCGCCTTGCGGACTTTCTCCATGTAATAGCGGTAGTCCCAGGGCTGGATTTTAAAATCGCCGCCTTCCGCGTCGACGATCTCCTGCATCTCGGCGACTTCTTCATGGACGCGCGCGACCGCCGCCGGCCACACCGCCTCCATGAGCGCGAGCGCGTTTTCCGGGGTTTTCGCCATGCGGTTCTGCAAGCGCCATGAGGCGTAATTGTCATACCCTAAAAGCTTCACGCGCTCATCGCGCAACTGCAGGATTTCGGCGATGAGGGCGTTGTTGTCATACTCGCCGCCATGATCGCCGCGGCTGTAATACATCTCCCAGACCTGGCGCCTGAGGTCGCGGTCGTCCGCGAAGGTGAGAAACGGGTCCATGGACGAACGCGTGTTGGTGACAGCGTAGTCGCCTTCGCCTTCCATCCGCTCGGCGGCGTCTTTCGCGGCGGCCAGAAAGTCCGACGGCAGGCCGCCCGCCTCGTCCTCATCGAAATAGACCGCATAGGATTCTTCGTCGTGAAGCACATTGTTGGCGAATTTGGTGTGCAGCTCGGCGAGGCGCTTGTTGATCGCGGCGTAGCGTTCTTTCGCTTCGCCTTTCAGGGTCGCGCCGTTGGAGGCGAAGCCGTCATAGACGAGCCAGACGAGGCGCTGCTGTTCCGGCGAAAGGCGCTCCATCTCCTCGCCTTCGTAAACCGCCTTCACGCGCGCGAAGAGCTTTTCGTTCTGGTTTATCTTTGAAAAGAATTCGGAAAGCTTCGGCGCCATTTCCTCTTGGATGTCGCGAAATTCCGGCGTCGACATGTTGGACGACCAGATGCCCCAATAGGAATAAACCCGGCCGAGCGCTTCGCCGGTTTTTTCAAGCGCGACAATCGTGTTGGCGAATGTCGGGGGCTCGGGATTGTCCGTGATGGCGTCGACTTCGGCGAGGTTTCTTTCCATCGCCGCTTTCATCGCCGGCTTCAGACCGGAAAGCTCGGCGTCGTCGAATTGCGGCGCGCCGTCATAAGGCCCGGAAAAAGGCGCCAGCAAAACATTCGCCGCCGCATTGTCCGTTTTCGCGCGCGGAATGTCCGCGAAAAGGTCGCCAATGTCTTCGTTCACCTGTTCGGTCATTTCCACTGCTTTATCGTCTTCTGCTTTCGTCTCGACCGTCTCTTTCTGTGCGCACCCATTCAGCACAGTCATGAGGGCCAGAGTCGATATAAGTGTTTCTATCCGCATGCGCCGCGGCTCCTTTCTTGATCCGGTCACTCGGCTTCCCCCGAAAGTCGACAGGGGGCCGGCCGCCGGGAAAACGCCGGGCGGCCCCTATTTGGGCGCATCCTGCGAGGCTGCGGAGCGGGAGGCAAGCGGGAATGGCCGCCGCCGCAACGCTTCGCCGCAGGATTGGAACGCTTCACCGCCTGATCCGATCTTCCTGCCGCGAAGGCTGCTGCTGGGAGATGCAATGAAAAGATCCGCCGCCGGTCAGGATGTGCGAAGAATCGACGGCGCAGAAATAGGGCCGGTCAATGAGCTCCTTTAAAATCTCCGCCGCATCGTGGCCCGGCGCGGCCTTGCCGGTAAGCTTTTCATAGACCGGCATCACGACTGACTGGTTGGCGATGTAGAAATTCATGTGGCTCGCCGCGGCGGGTTCGCCGTCGAGCTCGACCCGGCCCGGCGAAGGAACAGTGACGACCTCGAGCTTGCGGCCGGCCGCATCGGTCGCGGCGGCGAGCGTTTTCTCGATCGCCGCAAGGACGTCAGCATTGGGGTCGTCTTCGCCACAGGGGCGCATGCACACGACTTTGCCCGGCGCGACGAAACGCGCGAGATTGTCCACATGGCCGTCAGTGTGATCGCCGGCGAGGCCTTCATCGAGCCAGACGACTTTTTCGGCGTCGAGCGCGGCTTTCAGCACCGCCTCGACGTCTTTTTCACTCAGGCCCGGATTGCGGTTGGCGTTGAGAAGGCATTGGCGTGTGGTGATGAACGTCCCCTCGCCGTCGGTTTCGAGCGCCCCGCCCTCGCCGGTGAACTCATCGAACCGGCGCAGCCGCACGCCCGCCAGTTCGGCGACGATCCTCGCGATCTCGTCATCCTTCGCCAGGCGGTATTTCCCGCCCCAGCCGTTGAAGGCGAAGGCGCTGGCGGCGAGCGCGCCGCTTTCCTCTTTCACGAAGACCGGGCCCGTATCGCGCAGCCAGATATCGCCGATGGGCGCATCGTGGATTGTCAGGAGGGCCGGCTCCGGCAGGCGTTCACGCATGATTTCCGCCGCGGCGATGGCGTCGGCGCCGCGGGCGAGCAGATGAACGGGTTCGCCGCGCGCCCCGGATCCGTCTCCGCCTGGGAAGAGAACGGCGCGGATCAAATCCTCGACCTCCGCCCGGGCGGGGCCGAGATCGTCCTCCCAGAGATCGGCGGCGCTCGGCCAGCCGATCCAGACGGCGTCATGGAGGGCCCATTCGGCTGGCTGGCGGCGGGATGAGAGCATGAGCAGGTCCTTAACTGTATGACGGTCATTGCCGCGGCGCGGTCTCAGGGTTATATAGGCCTCGCGGAGCAATCCGCGACATAGAAATCTTCGGGGCGGGGTGAAAGTCCCCACCGGCGGTAATGCGAAAGATTTACTCTTTCGACGAGCCCGCGAGCCGAGGCGAAGCAAGGGCGGACGCCCTCAAACGCCAAAGCAGGATTCCGGTGAGAGCCCGGAGCCGACGGTCATAGTCCGGATGAGAGAAGATTGACGCGGAAAGGACAGTGCATTTGCGCCTGCCTTTCAGCCATGCGTGTGAGGCGGACTCCGTTCCGCTGCATGGATGACATGCGTCGATTCGGGCCTTCGCCCGCCTTCCCTCCTCCATCCCCGATTTCGGAATGCGCCCCCTAAAGGCGCGGTTTTGACGACGCCCTTTGGGCAAATTTGATTTAGCGCTCTTTGGCGCAGGGGATAGAGTTGCGATGCGTAAGGCGGGATTGAGTTTCACCATAGCGGCGTTGCTGTCGAGCGGGGCGCTGGCGCAAGAGCCCGTTGACGAGATTATCGTCACCGCAGACCCGCTCGAGCTCGTGGAGCTTGAAGACAGCCGCGCGGTGATGGGGCTCGATCTTTCCTATGCGGATGCGCCGCGCTCGGTGAATGTGATCGCCGATGCGCTGATCGAACGCTTTTCCATCGAGACCGTGGACGATCTCGCCGCCTTTGCGCCCGGAACCTTTACGGGGAGTTTCTTCGGCGTGCCGGGGTCGGTCTCGCTCCGCGGCAACCGCGCCGACACCTATTTCAAAGGCTTCAAGCGCGTCGAAAATCCCGGCACGTTTCCGACGCCGCTCGGCGCCAGCGAACGCATCGAAATCGTCAAGGGCCCGACCCCGGCGGTCTATGGCGCGGGCCGCGTCGGCGGTTTTTTGAACATCACGCCGCTGACCGCGCGCACGGCGAAAGCGGTTGCCGCGGAAGGCCGTCTCCTGTCGCTCGAGGGAACGCTCGGCTCATACGGCAAGCGCATCATCCGCGGCGACGCCGGCGCCGCTTTCGATCTCGGCGCCTATGACGCCGGACTTTACGCCCATGCGGAATACGAAAACTCCGACAGTTTCTATCGCGGCATATCGCCGGAACGAACGCTCGTTCAATCCGCCTTCACCCTGTCGAAAGACAATTTCGACGCGGAGCTCGGCGGCGCTTACTTTTCATCGAACGGCTATAAGCAGACCATCGGCTGGAACCGCGTCACCCAGGACCTCATCGACAGCGGAACTTACATCACCGGGCGGGATGCGGACCTGACGGATGCAAATGGCGACGGCAAGCTGACCCCGGACGAAGTGGACGCGGCAGTCGGCACGTTCTTTGGAACCTCGAATATCCGCCAGCTCGTCGATTACGGCGTCTTCCCCTCGCCCGCTTTTGCGCTCGATGACGGCCTCGGAACCGCAACGCTGTCCCCGCGCACTGTTTACATCGCGGACGAAGACATCGCCGACGCGCAAACCGTCACTGCATACGCCGATCTCGCCTGGTCGCTTGGAGACGACACGCTGCGCCTGCAGGGCTTTTACGACTCCATGGATAGCGACCTTTACGTCAGCTACGGGTTCGCGGCGGAATATGTCGCCGATGTCTATGAGCTGCGCGGCAGTTACAGTTTCGACGTCAGCGCCGGGCCGGTCGCAATCGACGCGCTGCTCGGCGCCTCTTACCGCGCTTACGACAATGAAACCCGCCAGACGTTTTTGTCCGGCTATCTCGCCGTCGACCGCCGCGACCTCACCGCCGGGCCCACAGGCGGCGATATTTTCGACGATCCGTTTTCTGAGGAGCCGAACGGCATCGGCTGGGACACCGATCTCTCATCGAAAACCACCGACCTCGCCTTTTTCGCGGTCAGCGACATCGCCTTTTACGAGCGCCTGCACCTGCTTGCGAGCGCGCGCCTAGACCGGTTCACCGCCTCTGCGATCAATACCGGGAATACGATCTTCAATCCGGCGCTTGGGTTCGCACGGTTCAAGGACGACGAATTCCAGCCAAGCTACGAAATCTCCCTGCGCTACGATGCGACGGATGCGGTTTCTATCTACGGGACCTTCGCGGAGAACAACGCGCTCGAAACCAATGACGGCGGCGGCATTGAAGTCGACCGCATCGACCAGCAAAATTTCATCGCCGATTCCAATCTCTATGAGACGGGCATGAAACTCTCGCGCCGCGACCTCGCCGGCTCTCTCGCTTTCTATCGCCAGACGCGCCAGCGGTCGGACCCCTTCGGCAATCTCGACGAGGAAACCTCGAAAGGCGTCGAGGCGGAGGTGAAATATCTCCTCTCCGACGAGTTTTCCGTCAACGCCGCCGTCACCTGGCAGAAAACGCGCATCGGCGCGCCGGGCGCGTGCGGTTCGGGCAATGGCGAATTCGTGGTTATCCCGCCAACGCGCGCAGGGCTCGCGCCCGCAGACGGTTATGGCGGGCTTTTCGCGGCGCTCAACGCCTCCTGCCTCGCGGAGTTGCAGAACGGCTACCAGCGCAACACCGCGCCGGAATGGCTCGCCTCCGGGTTCGTCACTTACACAGGCCCGCAAACGAAACTCGGCGCCTTCGGCGCATCGCTCGGCGGGGTTTATGTGGGCGAGACCGGCGGCAAGATCGAGAACGCCATCCGTCTTCCCGATTACGTCCTCGCCAAGGCGGCGTTCTTTTACGAACGTGGCCACGTTTCGCTCATCGCCAATATCGACAATCTTTTCGACAAGCGTCACTTCCTGCCCGTTCAGAATGTCTATGAAGAAGTCGGCGTATTGCCGGGACGCGGGCGCGAATTCACCATCACACTCAAGGCTGCATTTTAGATGATGTGCTTTCTGTCTTCCCCCCTCCCGAAACTGCGCCAGCAGTTTCGGCCTCCCCTCCAGGGGGAGGCAGACCTGCGGCGTATACAGCGTTCCACCTCCCCCTCGAGGGGAGGTCGAAATTTTTGCAAAAAATTTCGGGTGGGGGGCATGGCGCGCCTGAATCCCGAAACAATCGCTCCGGAATAAAACCATGTTCGTCAGCAAACGGGCCGCGGGGCTCTATATCGTCCTCTGCCTCATCTTCTTTCACATCACGGCCTCGACCTTCGCCTCGCTCGGCGTCGTCCTGCCGGCGATGAGCGCGGAGCTTCAATGGAGCTGGACGCAAGCGGGCTTCGGCTTCACCGCGCTGGCGCTTTTCACCGGGCTTTTCAGCCCGGTCGCCGCGGAAAGCCTCAAACGCCTGGGGCTTCGCGGCAATTACGCGGCGGGCGCCGGCGCCATGGCGGCGGGCTTTTTCCTGCTCGGCGCGGCGACGGCGCTTCCCGCCTATCTCATCGCCTGCTCGCTTCTGGGCGCGGGCTTCGCGTTGCTCGCCAATGTGCCGAGCACTTATGTCATCGCGCAGACGGTCTCGGCGCGCCGGCGCAACTTCCTTATCGGCGCCTATCTTGCGGCGGGCGGCGCCGGCGGCGTCGCCGGTCCCCTGATGGCGCATTCGCTGATCGACGGCGGCGAAGACTGGCGGCTTTACTGGCGCCTCGCCGCCATCCTGATGCTGATGCTGGCGGCCGCCTTTCTGTTCTTCGCCGACAGCCGGTTCATGGGCGGGCGCCATGGGGGGAGCGCGGCGGCGCAGGCGCCGGAAGCCGACCCCCAGGCGGACCGCGCCGCGCCGCGCGACTGGACCTTGAGCGAGGCGTTGCGCGCGCCCGGTTTCTACCTCATCGGCGCGGCGCTGATGGCCGCTTACTTTTGCGGCGTCTCGGTGTCGAGTTGGGCGGTCACACATCTGACGGGGCTCGGGCTCTCCGCCGGCTTCGCCAGCGCCATGCTGAGCCTTCACGCCGGATCGAACGCCCTCGCGCGCGCCGCCGGCGGCGTCGCCGTAAAACGCTTTCGCGCGCGCTACCTCCTGATTTCCGGCCTTGCGGCGGAGGCCGTGGGCATGCTCGCCCTTTCTTTCGCCCATGACCGGAACATCGCCGTCATCTTCGCGCTCTTCGAAGGCTACGCCTTCGGCATGACGCTGTTCGCCACAACAGTGCTCGCCATCGAATATTTCGGCATCAAACACTCCCCGGCGATTCTCGGCGCGATGAATCTCTTCGCCACGGTCGCCATGCTCGGCCCCGTGCTGACGGGCGTCACCGGCGACGCCTTCGGCAGCTTCTCGCCGATCTTCCTCGTCTACGGAACCGGCGCCGGCCTTCTCGCGCTCCTCGCCCTCTTCGTTCACAATCCGAACGAAAAGCCCGCCCGCGCAAAGGCAATAACCTGAACCGGCCTTAGTGAAATTTTTTCGCCCGGCCGGGCGAAGCGGAAGCCGCCATTTTTTCAAGCCAGTCTCGTTTTAGCAGATAAAGCGTTTTCGCCGCATAACCTTCGAGAATTTTCTTGCGGGCGTTCGCCCCCAGGCGCGCGCGCAATTCCGGAGAACGAAGCAGCCCGATGATCTCATCGGCAATCTTATTCGTGTTTCTATGATCAACTAACAGCGCCTCCCCCTCCGAGAGGACTTCCCTGACCGGCGCCACGTTCGAAGCGACAAGAGCGCAGCCGGCGCTCATTGCCTCCATCATGGACCAGGACAAAACAAAAGGAATGGTCAGATAAGCGTGAACGGCTGAGGACTGCAGCACCTTAAGGTAATCGCCCCGGGATAAAAGGCCAGTAAAATGGACACGCTCCCAGTCAAGGTTGCAATCCTTCAACGCTTTTTGCTTGTAGCTTTCTCCCGCCGGCAATTGCTTGCCGTAAGCCACGCGATCTTCGCCGACAATCACAGCGTGCGCTTCGGGCTCTTCTTTTAAAACTCTTTCCAAGGCTTTCATGAAGGCCGGAAAACCTCTGTAAGGCTCCATGCCTCTGGCGACATAAGTGATGACTTTATCCGTATGACTTAGGTCTAAGGCGCCTAGTCTTAATCGAACGCCGGAAGCCGGTCTGTAATAATCCGTATCAATACCATCGTGAAAGACTTCAAGCTTTTCCTGAAAACAGGAAGGAAACTGCGCTTTTTGAAATTCAGTCGGGCAAACGGCGCCGTCACAATGCGCAAGGTCCATTAATATGGCGGCGTTGCGCGCCCGCGCGCGCAAGTCGTCGTCCGCATCGCGCCCCGTCCCGGCGAGGTAAGCGACATCCGGCGCCTGGGCGCTGTAATACCATTCAAAGTAACCTATATAGGCGGTGTCCGGCCATATGTCCTTGACGAAAAGGCCAGGTCCCCACCCCGAATGCGCCATGACAATGTCCGGCATAAAACCTTTCTTTTTTAGTGCAAGCCCGGCGCGCGCCGCAGCCTGCCCTGCCAACACTGCGCGTTCGTAATTCGCCGCATAAGGGTGAACGGACTTCGTGACCGCACGGTGCGGCGAATAGGTGAAAACGTTAAACCCCGGGAAAGACGCCCCTTTTCTTTGCGTGCCGAACCAAACCTCCCACCCTTCATGAACGAGATATTTTCCAAGCGCGCCGAATTGCGCGGGGAAATTATCGTGCAGAAAGAGGATGCGCATGACTTAACGCTGCCTGAAGGCGCCGCAGAAACCGGCAAGGATTGTGCAGCAACACGGGGCCTTCGCCAAGCCGTGGCAGAACTCGGCGATCATTTCGCCACGCCCTACCCAAAGCATCAAACTGAGGAAGCGGTCAAATTGACGTGCTCCGAGGCTGCAGAGTCCTTGCCGTAGAAGCGATGCGCGCCGTCATAACCGATGCTCTTATCGAATGAGGACATGGCCTGGACGAGCCGGGAGAACGACGCATCGAGCCCGCCGCTCTCGGCGCCGGTCTGAAGCGCCGCTGTGGTGGCCTCTTTGGCGGCCTCAATCAGCGGCTTATGGACCTCAAACGGATCGGTCGCGGTGAACCGGCGCAAATCCGCCAGCATGCCGTCAAGATCATAACGCTTCCGCCCCGCTTCCGGACCGGAGAGATCAGCAGGGCGATTGAAACGCCTTCCCTCACGGCGGTCCGGCCCTTTGGCGTCGCCGGTTTCGTGGGTAAAGTTCTCTTCCTCCTGCGTCGTAATATTCAAGTCCGAGAGCAATGACGCAGGCGTCGAGGGATCTTCCTCTTCTTCGAAACTCGAATAGCGGAAGACGGCGTCCGCAAGCTCGCCTGTCGTTCCGTCCGTCCGCGTGAAAGTCGCCGTATTGAGGATCAGCGCGTCGACAGGATCGCCAACCTCGATACCCGTGGGCGTTCCGGTTAAATCGAGCGACGCGATGTTCATCTCGGCGAGACTGAAGAGCTCGTCCGCCTGGCTGACGCCGTCCTGATTGGCGTCGCGCCATATCTGGAACTCGCTGAAGCGCTCATCGGCGGCGTTGAAGACCCCGTCCGCATTCGAGTCGTAGGCGGCCAGCCCTTCAAGGTCCGTCGTCGCGCCGGCAAGGTCGTCGACGAAAGATATCTCGGAACCATTATCGATGACGCCGTCGCCATTGCGGTCGAGAACGAGAAGACCGTCATCAGCGCCTACCCAGTCCGTGCGCTGGCGGGAGCCGTCATTATCGATGTCGAATGCAATAAATTGAGCGCCTATAGGTGTTATCGTAATTCCTTCAGAGCCAAGATCGATAACTATCGGGAAACCAGTCCCAGCCGATCGATAAAGGTATTCTGTTGTAGAATTTTGATAATATCCAGGTGCGATATTCGCCCATAGAGCTAAAACATCATCAGCATAGGCAACATCAGCTCCGCCAGGGTCCGTTAATTTATAGCGTATTCGTCTGTTATCACTGATAAAAACCTCGTGATAACCTTGGGAAACCGCCTCTGATGACAAATCGAATAATGGTTGGCCAGGCACTGCTATTAGATCATCTCCATCAATAATGTTAATCGTAATAGCCGCTATAACAGGATCATTATTGCCGTCACTCACTTCAACGGAAATTGAATAAGAGGAGTCAGTTTCGTAATCGAGAGGATCGCTTCCTGTATAAATGATGTCTCCATCATCATTGACATCAAATTCAGTGTCCCCCGCTGGCAGCTTAGTAAATGTCAGGGCGTCTCCTTCCGGGTCGGAAAAAGTGAACGATCCCACAACACCTGGCCCGGGTGTGTTCTCGCTAACGGAAACGGACTGGTCGTTGATTACCGGCGCTTCATTTACGTCCTCAATATTAACCGTCAATTGCTTGTCTTGGGCGGAATCATATTCACCGGCTGCATCTTTCACGGCAATCGTATAGGTGTTCGATCTGTCGCCGGGCGTTTCGTAATTCAACGCCGTCTTCGCTACCTCTATTCTGTTGTTGATGATCTTGAAGCGTCCGTCAGGACTGATTGTGGAAAAATTTCCTGCTGTGCTCTTGAAGTAATATTCTGAAGTCGTCCACGATGTATCCGCCGCATAAACATCGGGATCGTCCGAACTGAGATAAGCGATATCCCAATTAAGTTTCGCTTTGTCTTCATCCATAGAAAGCGTCACGCCCGCGCCGGATGAACTGGTGATTGTAGTGTGCGTAGTATCTGAAACGCCTAAGTTCTCCGGCGCTTCATTTTCATCTGTAACATAGACTTTCGCGGTCTGGGGCGTAGAAACGCGCCCATCCGTCACCTGATATTCCTGATCAAGCGCCGTTACGTCATAGTCGGTAGCAAGATATTCGACCTCAAGATAATAGCCGCCCGCATCGCTCTTAATATAGCTGAGGCTTGCTAGGTTATTTCGGACATACTCATAATCCAGCGCCTGGTTGAGGCCGAGCGTCGCCGTGTCGCCGGCGCCTTGCGTGATTTCGAAGAACCCGCCGGCATTGCCGCCCTGGACAAAGGCGTAATCGACATCGTCGCCATCAGGATCAGTTGAACCGGTCAACGCCAGCCCAAGACCGGCGTCATTCTCCGCTATTGTCCCGGACGCCGCAGAGGGCTGCCTCGGCTTCTCATCTCGAGGCGTCACATTGACCGTAACGTCCTCGTCGAAGGAAAGTCCGCCCTGATCCATTGTCCGGATCGTGAGCTCTTGAACCTGATCCGCCGGATTTTCGTAATCCAGGAAAACCGTGTCTTTCAGCTTCAACTGATTGTTTACGATCTCGAAGTTCGCCGCGTCGGGACCGCCTTGAATTGAATAGCCAAACGTATCCGAGCCATCCGGATCGGCTGAAGAGAGCACGCCGACAACGCCGCCATAGGTGGCGGTATCGCCTTCGATCCCCTCCTGAATTGTATTATTGCTAAGCGTAATCCCGGTCGGCGCGCCGTTCACTACGACTGTAAAAGTATCTGAGGTTTCCGCAGTATCGTTTGAATTATCGATGCTCGCCGGCACGGTTGAGCGCGCGGTCACCGTCAGGTCTATGTCTGCGCCGGAGTCCGCCGGCGGGGTGATTGTCAGGCCCGAAAGGTCCTCGGGGTCGAGGATGTAGCCGCCATTGCCGAGGTCGGTGCGGAAATTGTTGAGGGTCCAACCGGTATCAGGCCCGTCGATCTGGATTTCCAGAGCTTCCGTTCCACCCATGTCCGTAAGCGCGGCATCAATATTCAGAGCAATGGCTGTGTTTTCATTCCCTCCGGGAGAAGAAATCGAAATCAAATCCGGCGCATCGGCGGCTTCATCCACCGTTACAGTAAAATCGATCGTGTCAGTTTTGCCGCTGAGATCCTCCACTTCCACCGTGACGTCCGCCGTGCCGAAAGCGTCGGCGAGCGGCGCCAGGGTGATCTGCCTCGTTGTCGGGTCAACATATTGGGCGCTGATCTGCTGCGGCAAAACCGAAGCGGTGGTGTATGCGGTAACCGTCAAATGGTCAGCTGAATCTTCGGCATCCCCGACGGTGAATGTCAGGACCGGCGGATTAGGATCGTCTTCACTGATGATGATGTTGGTGAGGTCGTCAGTGGTCATTATCGTCGGCGGCGCACCGGCGCCCCAGGCAGCCTCAATCTGACTCTGGATATTTGGCGGCAGGTTGGCAAAATCGGCCGGAGCAGCGCCATAAGCGTCCATGATGCCGAGCAGCACGGGAACGTTGACCTCAAAGCCTGCGATACGCTCGCTCGCTAGGAACATGTCGACAACAAAGTCTTCCGCCGGCGTATCATCCGGATTGAACCAGTCGGTGACGGTGATATTGCTTGACGTTCCGAGAACAGAAACAACAAGATCTCTTCCGGATTTTTCAAACCACAGATCGGTGTTCGAAACATCATCCGCGTAGGTGATGACGTCCTGTCCGCCATCCGTGTCGTAATTATCGACTACATCCTGGCCGGTGTCGCGGCCGAAGAAATAAACGTCATTGCCGTCGCCGCCGATCAGCGTGTCGTTTCCGGCTTCGCCGTGCAGACGGTCGCCTTCGGATCCCGCCTCGATGCGGTCGTTTCCATCGCCGCCATAAAGGAAGTCGCCGCCGGCGCCGCCATAGAGCGAGTCCGCGCCGTCGCCGCCATAGATATAGTCGCGTGCGGCAAGGCCGTAGAGCGCATCATCGCCGAGCCCGCCTTCCAGCGTGTTGTTGAACTCATTGCCGGCCAGCGTATCGTTGTAATCCGAGCCGATAAGGTGCTCGACTTCATAAAGTTCGTCGCCTGACGCGCCCCCGGTCCCGGCTACGCCGTCAATGGCTACATTCACACCGGAAGAAGCGCCGGCGTAACTGACCACATCGTCACCGAGGCCGCCGATGATGGTGTCTGCGCCGCCGGCGCCAGCGAGCGTGTCGTCGCCATCCCCGCCCTCGAGGCGGTTCGCCGCCGCATCGCCCGTAATCGCATCATCGAGCCCAGTGCCGATGATGTTCTCCACATTGGCGTATTGCGAGTTTCCAGAGGCCGGCGTCACCTTTTCCACTACGAACGCGTTAGCGACAGGATTGTCCGCCGAACCCACTTCGTACGCAATCGTCAGGGCGCCGTCCGTGACCGTGGCTCTCTCCTGAATATCGTACGCATAACCTCTTTCGCCGGATAGGAGCCTGATGTCGATATCCGTAAGGTCAGGATCGCTCTGCCCCTCCAGTGTGACGTCAAAAACTCTCGATCCGACACTATTAAACCAAAGCTCAGCAAATTTAAGCGTAACGCGGTATTCGCCGGCCTCGTCGACCGGAACTTCATAGGTGAAGCCTTGTCCGTATTTAAACCCAAAAGTCTGGTACAGCGCATCCTCATCCGTATCGAAAATATCAGGGTTAGAAGAAGACCTATCGCGTAGCGATATCGCACCTTCTACCGGGTCAGCATGCGCCGCATAAGTTATCCCCGTTACCGGCGAGACATACTCCGGGCCGGCGATGTTCAGCGCATATACGACCTCGAATGTCTCCTCGCCGCCGCCGCTCGCCCCGAGATCGATAGTGACGCTTTCGGAGAGATCGCCCAAATAGACCGTGTCGACGCCATCGCCGCCGTCCACTTCGCTCGCCGCATCCCCAGGCGCCAGATAGTCGTCGCCAGCGCCGCCCAGCAGCGTGTCGGTTCCAGCGCCTCCCGTCAAAGTATCCGCGCCGTCGCCGCCGGAAAGGGAATCGTCGCCGCCTCGTCCGTCGAGAACATTATCGCCTGCGTCCCCGGCGAGCGTGTCTGCGAAGGCGGTTCCCAAAACGCCTTCAATTTCCGTGAACATATCGCCTTCGGCGTCGCCGCCGGAGGCTGTATTCGCAGCGAGGTCGACGGACACGGCGGCGGCGGAGTCACCATAATCGACATTGTCGACGCCGGCGCCGCCTTCGAACAGATCGCCGCCCGATCCGCCGATGAGCGTGTCGTCCCCGGCGAAGCCTCGTAAAGTATCTTCGTCCGCGCCGGTTACACCGATCGAGGACAGCGTATCGTTTCCGCTTCCACCTTCGATTTCGACCCCTCGGGCGTTCAAGCTCAAAACGAAATCATTATATGCAGACGCATAATCGTCGGAAGCAGTGACCCGAATGGCAAGACTTGTATTCGCATCGCTCACAGGCGGCGCGCCGGAGAAGCTGCGCGTCTGCGGATCGAATGACAGCCATGCCGGCAGCGCGCTCCCATCCGCGAGAGTCGCGCTATAGGTCAGCGCATCCCCATCCTGATCGATGAACGCGGCTCCGGGATCTTGCTCTCCGGGGAATAGAAACGAATATAAATCGCCAACCAGAACTGACTGATCCGGAAGCGCCTGGTCATTGCCGATCTCAGGCGGGTTATTGGCCAGAAGCCCATATTCGACTGATATATCGTCAAACTGTAGCTCTTCGATATTCGTAATCACATCGGCGACTTGAGTGTCGATATGCGTAACCGCACCGGTATCTGTGTTAACATCGTACTCGCTGCGCAGCCCCTCGAAGACAGCGGTGTCGAAACCGTCCCCGCCGTCGAGACTGTCGACGCCAGCCCCGCCGATCAGCGTGTCTGCGCCGCCGCGGCCCTCAAGCGTGTCATCGCCGGCCCCGCCGTCGAAAACGTCTGCTGATGACACGCCCCCGCGCAGGAGATCGTCGAAGTCCGATCCTTCCACACCGTAAATATTGACCAGAATGTCGCCTTGCGCGTCGCCGGCGCCGTTCGCAGGCGTTTCTCCGTCATAGGTGACGGCGGATGTCGCGTCTTCATAGCTCGCCCAGTTCTGGCCCGCGCCGCCTTCGAGCGAATCCGCGCCGGCGCCGCCATAAAGGATGTCGTCGCCATCGCCGCCGGCAAGCGTGTCCGCGCCGGCCCCGCCAAAGAGCGCGTCATCACCACCCATCCCAAGCAGGTTGTCAGCCCCGTCATTGCCGAACACAGCATCGTTTCCGGACGCGCCGCTCAGCGTTTCCGCGCCGGCGGCGCCTGCAATCAGCGTGTTCACACCATTCTGTGCAGACCCGTCAGCAGACAGAGCGAAACGGCTTCCGTCGCCCAATTCGACATATTCGACCGTTTCCGCAGAAGTCGCATGATCTTTGAGAACGGCGTGAGAAGAGCCGTCTTTGCCATTTGCAAGAACCAGATCGTCAGCGGCGACCGGGCCGCTGGCTGAAACGCCGCCCATGCCGGCGACGAGATCAGAAAGACGCGCAACTGCGCCGAGCCGGATGACGTCTTCATCCGCCGCAGCGCCCGCAGCTTCCGTGATTTCAACACCGGCAGCCGCTTCACTGATTTCATAAAGATCCGAGCCGGCGCCGCCCGTCACAATATCGGAACCAGAGCCAATAAGCGTATCAGCGCCTGCGCCGCCATCAATGACATCACTTTCCACAGTGCCGATAACGTCGGTTTCATAAGAGGAGCCGGAAATCACCTCTCTTGTTATTCCGGCATCCGCAGACTCCCACTCCAGCTTCAAACCTTGCGAGCCATAATTCTCAAAATAACGGACATCAATAGCATGTGAGCCTGCCTCCAAATATACCGTAGCAGACTGAGTGCGGTATGAATGGGGGCTGTCGTTATCAACAACAGCTGACCCGTCAATGGACAATTGGGAGCCATCATCTGATGACAGATAAAATGTATAATTTCCGGCCGTCGTGACATTAAGGACGCCTGTGAAATGCGCCGTAAATTCGTTGATCAAGCCACCAGACCAAAACGCTGAGCCACCGTTTGCATAATCAATAGACGTGACAACTTCTGTGGCTAGTGGCGCCGCTTCGAAATCAATTTCCGACATGCTGTTAACGGAGCCGGGAAGTCCAAAGAAAGCTGCAGTAAGCCCCTGCTCTCCGATTGACGCAGATGAACCGTCGCCGCCATCGAGAAGGTCATCGCCATCCAGCCCGAACAGCGTATCGGCACCGTCGCCGCCAAAAATAGTGTCGTTCTCGCCAGCCCCTGTCATGCTGTCGTCGCCTTCAGCGCCGTCAATAAACGCGCCGCCGGTGAGATTGCCGTCAGCCGCGAGCGTATCGTCGCCCATGCCGCCAGTCAGGGTTTCATTGTCGAGATAGGAGCCGCGCGATTGCCACGCCGCCGCATGGGCGTCAAGAACCGCCTGCTGCTGGTTTGCATCCAGACCGGCAAAAGACTCGGGCGTTACAGCGCTGACCGCCGCAAGCGCATCCGCCAGCGCCGTGACGGCTCCATGGCTGATCGCCTGGCCATTCAAGTAAATGGTGCGAACGCCGTCCGCAGTGTTCTCCCTCAATCCTGTCTGGCCTGTTGTCGTCCAGTTTTCGACAACAACAGTGCGGCTCGGATCGCCAATGGCCTCAATAACAAGGTCGGAGCCGGAAAGCGTAAACCACAATTCTTCCGGCGTGCCTGCAATGGCAAGCTCGAGCGTGTCATATCCAGCCGCATTGACAATGCGCGTCTCGCCATCGGCTTGCGCCGTTGAGGCGATGACGAAAATATCGCTGTCGGCGCCCCCGTCGAGCGTGTCGTCGCCGCCATCCGCAACAAGCGTATCAAGGCCTGCGCCGCCGGAAAGTACGTCATCGCCGGCGCCGCCGACAAGACTGTCCTTGTCATCGCCGCCCGTCAGCGTATCGTCGCCGCCTTCGCCATAAACAGAGTTGGCGACGTCAACCGTAACATCCTGACCGGAGCCGTCCTGCTCAATGACTGTTCCGCCGGCGCCAGCCGTGATCGCATCGTTCCCATCGCCGCCGTAAATAAGGTCCGCGCCGTCGCCGCCGGACAGATTGTCTGCGCCCTCATCGCCATACAAGACATCGCCGTCACTGCCGCCATCGACCACATCGTCACCGAGGCCGCCGATGATGGTGTCCGCGCCGCCGGCGCCGGCGAGCGTGTCGTCGCCGTCCCCGCCCTCGAGACGGTTCGCATTGGCGTCGCCCGCAATAGTGTCGGCGAGCGCCGTGCCGATGATGTTCTCAACATTGGCGTATTGCGCGCTCCCGGAGGCCGGCACGACCTTTTCCACCACGAACCCGTTGGCCACAGGGCTGTCCGCCGAACCCAGTTCGTAAGCGATCGTCAGCGAACCGTCCGTGACCGCGACCCTTTCCTGAATGTCATACGCATACCCCCTTTCGCCGGACAGGAGCCTGAGGTCGATGTCCGTAAGGTCGGGATAGGTTTGCCCCTCCAGCGCAACATCGAAAATTCTCCATCCGATACTATTATAGAAAAGCTCCGCAAATTTAAGCGTGACGCGGTATTCGCCCGCCTCGCCGACCGGCGCCTCGTAGGCGAAGCCCTCCCCATTCCTGTATCCGTAAGTCTGATACAGCGCATCTTCATCGGTATCGAAAATATCGGGGTTAGACGAAGCCTGATCCCGCAATATCAGCGACCCTCCGACCGGATCGACATGCGCCGCATAGGTGATTCCCGTCACCGGCGACACATATTCCGGACCGCCGACATTCAGCGCATAAACGACTTCAAACGTCTCCTCGCCGGAGCCGCTCACCCCAAGATCGATGTCGACGCCCGCGGCGAGGTCGCCAAGATAGACCGTGTCGACCCCGGCCCCGCCGTCAACCTCGCTCGCCGCATCGCCGGGCGCCAGATAATCGTCGCCCAAGCCGCCGTTTAAAACATCGCCGCCGCCCCGGCCCGACAACGTATCGGCGCCGTCAAGACCTTCGAGCGTATCAGCGCCAGTCGAGCCAACGACGAAATCGTCTCCCGAACCGGCCGTTGCAGCGAGCTTATCCAGCGCGACCGAAACGCCGTCGCCGAAAATAATCTCTTCTATCCCACCATTACCGGTGAAATCTGAAATTGTTACGGCGTCCAACGAGCCCGCAAAACTCAGATTCAAGTCACTACCAGACGGTGCGAAGCCGACATCCTTGAGGAGAATATCTTCTAAGATCAGCGTATCTCTGACGTCCCCGCCAGTGGCGTCTCCCGCATCGTCAATCGTGTCGCCCCCCTCACCCAGCCGATAAAGATATGTATCGGCTCCGAGACCACCGCTGAGCGTATCCGCATCATCGCCGCCGTCGAGTTCGTTTTCTCCGGCGTCACCCGTCAGACTGTCCGCATAATCACCGCCATACACGCCCTCGATATCGATGAAACTGTCATTTAGCGCCTCCGCCCCACTAGCCATGTTTGCACCGAGATTGATTGAAACGGCGCCCGTGGCGTTTCTGTAATCAGCAATGTCGAAACCTGCGCCGCCATCGAGAATATCGGCGCCTGCGCCGCCATCGAGAACATCGTCTCCGCCGCCGCCGAGCAAGTTATCGGCTCCGGCGCCGCCTTCCAATACATCCTCGCCTGCCTGTCCAAGCAAGAGGTCGACTCCGCCAAGCCCGTGCAGCGTCTCGTCGCCGACAGACCCAAAGACGATATTATTTCCGGCATCTCCATCAATCACACCGTCAGCAAGACCGGCGGCAATTGCATAATCGCCGCTGGCGATATCAGCTCCCAAAGCGCGGAGCTTGATCAGCCCAGCCCCAATAAAGGCAAACTCCTCGATCGGCGCTCCAAGTGAAAACCAGTCTTTGAAGGTCAATCCGTCAGCAAAGTCATTAATGTCTTGAGGCGCGCCGCCGTTCGCTATGCCGATAACGAGGTCATCCCCAACCTGCTCGGCGAAAAGGTCTGTGAGATTGATCCCGAGACCAAATTCTATTCTGTCAGTCCCTTGATCGGCGCCGTCATTGACGCCATCCGCTAGATGCCGTTCGAGCGTTTTTGTCGTCCAGTCATAACGCCAGCGGTCGACCCACTTTGTCCCGTCGAAAACGACATCGTCGTTTGCATCAAAAACTTTCCCATCCAACAGAGTGTACCCGGGCTCATATCCGCCTGCCTGCGTCCACACCGCTTCCCAATTATCCGTCAGAGCATCATAAACCGTGTCGCGCCCTTCGCCGCGCGCGATTTTAAAGATGTCATCCCCATAACCGCCGATCAGCGTGTCATCGCCTTCGTCGCCGACGATAAGGTCGTTTCCCGACCCGCCATAGACGTCATCTCCGCCGCGCCCGCCAATGACCCGGTCATCGTCATTGCCGCCCATAAGACGGTCCGCCCCATCGCCGCCGACGACAATATCGTCATCGTCATCGCCAGTGATGATATCCGCGCCAGCTCCGCCAACACCGAAATCATCACCGCTCAGAAGGTAAATATTGTCGTCGCCTTCAGCGCCATTGATGAAATCGCTGCGATAGGTGCCGAACAGCGTATCGTTTCCGGAGGTGCCCTGGATGAAGGTTTCGAAAGCGCCAAGATTGATCTTCTGGCCATCCGAGAGCTGCAGGAACTCAACGCGCTTTAACGGATCGAACCATTCGGTAAGAACAATTTCCTCATCCGCCGTCCCCGGATCGCGGTCAAGGTCGATGATCACGACAAGATCGTCATAAGCCGCGCCGGTGGAAACCCGCTCGAAAAGCAGATGGTCGAAACCGATCCCTTCGCCCAGCACCAGCGTATCGACGCCGCCGCGCGCATAGCCATTGACGCGGTAGGCAGCGCCGGCGCCGGATGAGAAATCGAGCGACGCCAGATTGCCGATGCGCGCTGCAAGATCGGCGCTCGCCTGGGCGTCGGCATCCCCTTCCAGGAAATCGTCAGGGCCGTCGCCGGCTTCCCAGACATAGAGATCGTCGCCGGCGCCGCCGCGCAGCGTATCGATATCCGCGCCGCCATCGATGACGTCGTCGCCCGCCCCGCCCAGAAGCGTATCGGCGCCCGTTTCGCCGGAAAGCCAGTCAGAGCCTTCTGCGCCAATCAGGCTGTCTGCGCCGGCGCCGCCATTGAGGTAATTGCCGTCGTCGCCAGCGTTCGCGCTGAGCGTGTCGTTCCCTTCGCCGCCGAACAGCCAGTCGGCCGTGGCGCCGCCGAAGAGCACATCGTCGCCCGCGTCGCCGTAAAGGTCATTGCCGCGGTCGCCGCCATAGATCGTATCGTTTCCGTCCCCGCCGTGAATGACAGCGGCGGTGTCGATATCGAAATCTTCCGCAGGCGTTTCGCCATTGACCGTCACGGCGCCGCTCGACGGCGTCGCATCGAGCATGGAGCCGTTGACGACAATGCTGTCCGCGGCGGCGCTCCCTTCAATAACGTCCTTGCCGGAAGACGGAATATTGTCGCCGACGATCTTCGTTTGCGACTCCGAATCCGTGAAGGTGATCAGGCGTTCGCCCGTCGCGTCATCCACATCGAATTGCAGCGTCGAGACGGAAGCCGCGTCCTGGTCATTGAGGAAAAAGTCCCAGCCGCCAGTCCAGTCCGACGCCGCCCGGCGATGCAGGCCGAGTTCCAGCGCCCTCTGGAAAGTAATGGCCCATCCGACCGAAAACGCGCTTTCCGGCGCGGATGTAATCAACGCATTGATGACGCCGGGGTCGCCAAAATACTCCGAATAGTCCGCCGCGACCGTCAGATCGGCAAGCAGAAGCGACAGGTCATTTCCGGTCTTGGCGAATGCGCTGTCTTCAGCGCCGGTGACGCGCGGCCCGCTTGGGTTTTCCTGCGCTTCCAGGGATGAATGAAACGCGCGCTTTATGAATATGTCGCCGCCGAGAACCTCAACCTCCTCAAGCGCGTTCAAGACGCCGAAGGAGACAAGGTCCTCAATGCTTGTGAACGATTTGTCGGCGACATCCTCGCGACCGTTCTCACGATATTGATAACGGTCTTTGTAGGTGCCGTAATGACCGGGCGTAATCTCAGCCGGATTGAGCAGTTCGCCGCCGACAGCGGCCAGAACGGAATTAAGCGTCTCGCCGGCCTGGCCTGCGATTTGCTCGGCAAGTTCGCGGTCCCCTTTGCCTTTCTTATAGGAGGCGCCGACAACAAATTCGCCTATCTGTCGGTTATAGACAAGGTCCGCGCCGGACCGCGGCGTCGTGCCGAAAAGATTGCCGATCACAGCGCCGATGATCTTTAACACAGGCTCCCAAACCAGCGATCCGCCGGGGAGCAGATTGCCAATTGTCGAACCGACAAGGCCGCCAATTTTCGCGCCTAACTCTCCAGCAGGATTGTTCGCGATTTCCGCCGCAAGTTTAGTGCTTGCAAAAGAGACAGCGACTTGCCCAAGCTTAGGGCCCAGATCATCAACTTTAAAGCCTTCGAGCAGGTCCGCATTGCCGTTTATGGCGTTGTTGCCAATCGTCGTGATAAGTTCAGTGCCGATTTCATTGAACAGAACCGCGCCAACTCCATCGAGTCCAAGCTTGTCTGTCAGGCTGGAAATAATCAGCCGCGCGCTCATCTCAGGGATTTTATTGAATATCTGATCGAAATTGACGCCGCCGGAATCGAATAGCTGCGCATCATCAATGCCAAGCGTCCCGTTTATGACATTGGTTGCAAACTGATTGACAAGTGCGGCGCCAAATTGCTCCGCAAAAGAATCGCCCTCAAGGCCTATGCCATTAAGAATGAATTCGCTGAGATATGACGAAGCCACCTCAGCCGCTGCTGCCTGGAACCTCGCCGACAGCGAAGCCTCATCCGCCTTGTCTTCGTAAATCGCATCAAGCGCACGATCAATGGCTTCTTCAATAAGCGGATCAATGATAACGCCGGCAAAGTTTTCAGCCGTGCCCGAAAGCCCCAGAAGCCCGTCGATCTGTTCGGTGAACTCATTTACAAGAAGAGTTTCCCCGCTGTCTCTCAGCGCCGATTTAAGATCACTGACGAGAGCCGCTTCCGCGGCTTCCTTTTCTGCATCCGTCGTTTCTGGATCGTTTCGGACAGCGATAATTGACTGGGCGGAATCGATAAGAGAATCGACCGCCGCCGCGCTCAACCCCTCCGCAAATTCGCCGACAAAACCTTCAACACCCAGCGTCGCCACAAAGCGGGTCGCAAGGAAAGAACTGATTTGCCCCTGCGTGGCGTCAACGATGCCGTTAAGCAACTCTGCCGGTATGCCATCAAGAAGGCTTTCAGGTATGGGCGATCCATCTGGAGAGGTTTGCCCCTTCGTGCCGCTCAAATCGAAGGTAGCCGTGACCCCACCATTCGCAATAATTTCACCTAGATTTTTGCCTAGCGTCACAAGAGCAGCATCGACAATATTGTCGAGAAAAGGATTTTTGAGGCTAACGATATTACCAAGCTCAGAACCAAACTGTTCGCCGACTTCATTTCCTTCGGCGATAACGCTCCGCCGCCCCTCATCCTCGGCAAAAGCTTCAATAAACAGCTTCTCTAACTGTTTCTCACTTGGCCTATTATCTATAGCGTCAAAAAGCGCAGCTGAATTATCGGAGTCGCCAAAATTTAGTATAGCGTCGCGTAATTCCTGATTATCATCCACACCATCATTGTCTTCGTCAACAAATCTTTCCCCTAAAAGTCGGGTAGCTATATTGATTACGGTGCTATTTCCTTCGCTGTCCGCAACTAAGTGAACTCGTTTTTGGTATAGAATCTTATCTTGATTGCCGGGATCTTTAGTTGCCGTTTCAGCTATTAATTCGCCATTCTCTCCTAAAGTCAGGCGAGTCTTGATGTCAGCGAGCCCGTCACCATCAATATCAAAATCTTCAATCAAAGTTGATTGATTATGAACGCGATAACCGCCTGCAATATATGTTTGGAAACCCGCCACTTGCAAATTGTAGATTTTATATCGACCGGGCAGTGCTTCAACTTTATCTATCGGCTGTAACCGTCCAAATTCGTCTACAACAATTGGGCGGTAAGCGACGCCCGGACCCCACCTGTTCTTGACGGTCGGCGTGGGCCATCATTGTCTCATTGATGAATTTCCGCTTTGAGGCATTTGATTTTGACCAGTGATAGAACGCATTCCGACCATGAGCGGAATCCCGAACGTGACCATCGCCGCCGCGCGCGGCGTGAAGATTTTGTTGAGGTCGTTGTGGATGATGACGCCGGCGACCAGCCGCGGGGCGAAGATCGTTATCGTTCGGGGCGTGCGCGCCGTTTTGACCGTGATAACAGCTCGCCGATTGAGATAGAGGTCGGCGGGGCGACGGTGCGGGTTCTCCCGCGGACGGACCGGGTGCTGTTGAATATCGTGCTCGATGCGCTGCGCGGGCGGCGCTGACCAGCCCATGATCAACGGACATGCGCCGAAGCGCTTTTATCTCTATGCGAAGCCGGTCGACTTCCGCAAAGGCCATCAGGGCCTGTCGGTGATCGTCCAGGAAATCACCAAGATTGATCTGTTCTCCGGCGCGGCGTTCATCTTCCGGCCGAAAAACGCACACGCGGTGAAGATTTTGACCTGGGACAGCTCCGGGCTCGTGCTTGTGCATAAAAAGATCGAAGACCGGTCGTTTCGCTGGCCGCCGATTAATGACGGCGTGATGTCGCTGTCGCCGGTTCAGTTCAGCGCGCTTGTGGAAGGCATTGACTGGAGAAAAGTGCATACGGCGCGCCGAACGAGAAAGCCTAAAATTATCGCTTGAGTTTATCAAAAACTTGTTGGGAAAGAAAGCGAAACAGCGCACATTAATGTGCATGGATTTTCGCCTTGATCAGCTTCCTGACGATGCAGATGCGCTGAAGGCGATCATCGCTGCGCTGACGGTCGAAGCGCAGGCCGAAAAGGAAAAACTCACATCGGAAATCGCCGATCGCGACTGCAGCCTTGCGGAACGCGACGAAGAGATCGCCGGCCTGAAACATCGCGTCCAGTCACTGCAGGAATTAAACGACCGGCTCGACCATCATGTGCGGGTCCTCAATCGCGCCCAATATGGACGGCGTTCCGAAAAGCTCGACGCCGATCAGCTGGCGCTGCTGCTTGAAGACACCGCACAGGCGATCGGCGAAATCCAACAGGCGCAGGAAGCGTTTGAGCCGGCGCTCGCCGAAAAGCGGGCGCGCAAGGCCAATCTCGGCGCCTTGCCGGCGAGCCTGCCTCGTGAAGACCAGGTCATCGAGCCGGTAGCGAACGTCTGCGCCGATTGCGGCTGCGCCCTGCACGTCATCGGCGAAGACGTCTCCGAGCGGCTCGACATCGTGCCGCAAAGGCTGCGAGTGATCCGCACCCGCCGCCCGCGCTATGGCTGCCGCAAATGCGAGAACGCGCTGGTCCAGGCGCCGGCGGCGCCGCATATCATCAGAAGCGGCCTGCCGACGGAGCGGTTGATCGCTAATGTGGTGGTCTCAAAGTTCGGCGATTATCTTCCCGCCTACAGGCAAGCCGATATTTTTGCGAGGAGCGGCGTCGATCTTGACCGGTCGACGCTGTGCAACTGGATCGGGCGCGCGGCTTATGAAGTGCAGCCCGTCTATGATCGCCTCGTTATGGACATCAAGCAGTCCGAGCCGCTCTTTTGCGACGAAACGCCGATGCCGGTGCTTGCGCCCGGCAATGGCGAGGTGAAGAAAGGCCAGCTTTGGGCGCTGGCGCGCGATCCGCGGCCTTACGCTGGCGATGAGCCGCCTGCAGTCGCCTATTTTTATAAGCCGGGCCGCTGCAAGGGGAGCGCGGCTGAAGTGCTCGAAGGCGTGAGCGGCGCCGTGCAGGTCGACGGGCTTAGTTCTTACAAGGCGGTCGCCAACGACACTCAAAAGAACAGCCCTATCGCGCTGTCATTTTGCATGGCGCATTTGCGCCGCCGGTTCTTCGACGAGATCAAGGACGGATACGGATCGATCGCCAAGGAAGCGGTCCAGAAAATAGCCAGGATCTATGAGGTCGAAGACCCGATACGCGGCAAGCCGCCAAATCACCGGCGCGATGTGCGACAGGAAAAGGCCAAGCCCCTGATGGAAGAGTTCCATAAATGGCTGAAGGCGCAAAGCGAGATTCTGTCCCAGCGTTCAACGCTGATGGAGGATATCAATTACGCCTTCAATCATTGGGAAGGCCTGATGCGCTATCTCGATGACGGCAGGCTCGAAATCGACTCGAATTTTGTCGAGCGTTCGATTCGTCCGATTGCAATATTGCGCAAAAACAGCCTGTTCGCCGGCAACGCCGAGGGCGCTCACAGCTGGGCCCGGTTCGCCTCGCTCCTGACAACGTGCAAACTCAATGATGTCAATCCGGAAGACTATCTCACCGACATCTTCACCAAAATCGCCAACGGCTGGCCGCAGGCCCGCATCGACGAACTCTTGCCGTTCGCATACGCTGCAAAATAATTTACAATGTCAAAGAGCCAAGCGCGCAGATCATAGCACGCGTCAATCACCGCGTAA
>NZ_PJCH01000003.1:0-65000 GCF_002943565.1 Hyphococcus luteus
CTGAACTTCCTCAAAGGCACGGATTCGACCGACTTCCTGGCCTCGCTTGACCGCGATTCCAGCGGCAACGTGACGGCGAGCGCCATCACGGTCGATTCCTTCAGCCTCGAAACGACGGCTGGAACGGCCGTTGATTCCAGCCTCGGCGCCGGCGCGTCCGGCGTGAACGGCAACCAGAACAGCGCCGCTCAGCTCGTCGCCAACGGCAACGACTTCGCTCTCGACATCGACCAGAACTATGACCCTTCCGCGGGCGGCGATGTCTGGGAAGTCCGCATTGACGGCCGCAAATTCACCTACACCGCCCAGGTCGGCGACGACCTTAACGATGTGGGCACGGGGCTGAACAACCTGCTGACCGACGCGGGCTACACCACCACTCTTACGGCCGGCACCGCCGGTTCAGCCGACGTTCAGCTCGATATCACCAACGACACCGGCGGCACCGTCGCCTACGAAGTCAATGTGACGGACGGCACCGGCGGCGGGCTTGCCAACCTGAACACTCTTGACGTTTCGACCTCCGCTGGCGCCGCCGATGCGCTCGTCAAAATCGAGGGCCTCATTCAGGAATCGGTCGACGCTTCGGCTGAATTCGGTTCCGCCCAAAAGCGGATCGAAATTCAGAACGAGTTCGTCTCGAACCTGACGGACTCGCTGAAAACCGGCATCGGCGCCCTGACCGACGCTGACCTGGAAGCGGCTTCGGCCCGCCTGCAGTCCCTGCAGGTCCAGCAGCAGCTGGGCATTCAGGCGCTCTCGATCGCGAACTCGTCGCCGAACGCGATCCTCGGCCTGTTCCAATAATAGACTATCCCCCTGTTCAGGCCTTCAGGCCTTTACAGGATTTTTAAGACTATAAAATAACGTGGCGAAGAACCACGGAAGGGGCTTTTAGGGATATGAGTACGTCGGCGCTTGCTCGGAACGCTTATCATGAATCCGCACGATCAACGGCGTCGCCGCGTGCAGTAGAACGTCAACTGCTTTCCAAACTGACCACGGCCGTCGTTGTCGCCCAGAAGAACCGCGAAGACGATCCCGCAGCATTCGCTCGCGCGCTTGGCAAGAATCTCGAATTCTGGAACGTTGTCGCGGTCGATGTCGCGAGCGAGAGCAATCAGCTTCCGGCCGAATTGCGCTCTCAGCTTTTCTATCTTTTTGAGTTTACGCAGCATTACACGCGCAAGCTCTTGGCCGATGAGGACCATTCGCTCGACGCCGAGCCGCTGATCGACATCAACCAGAACATCATTCGCGGCCTGCAAGGAGCGGAGGATGCGAAACCTGCATGACCGGTCTCGTCATAAAGCTGAAGCCTAACGAGAAAGTGCTCGTCAACGGCGTGCTCCTCCAGAACGGGGATCGCGCCGCGCGCATTCGCGTGCGCTCCAGCGATGTGTCGATCCTGCGCGCCCGCGACGCCATCCCGAAAGAAGAAGCCAATACGCCGCTAAAGCGCGTCTATTACATTGCCCAACTCGCGCTCGCCGGCGAGGCCGATTCCGATCAGGCGGTGCACGAACTGCTTCAGGGCCTCAATGCGCTGAAAGGCGTTTTTCCGGGCGAAGCCGGCGAGGATGTCCTGCGCGCCCTTAAAGCCGCGCAGGAAAAGAAATTTTTCGTCGTCATGCGCGCCCTGAAACGCCATTTCGAATTCGAGGAAGCGTTGCTTCAACGCTCTCCCGCCATGGCCGAGGCGCTGGCCTCATGACCTTCAATCCGGCCATACCGCTTGACGGTTATATCGGCTGGCGCGTTTTCCAGAAAAACGCGGACAAACAATTTGAAATCTTCCAGAAGTCGCCGGAAATCGTCCGCAATATGGAGTATTTCCGGGAGCACATCGAGGAAGCGACGACGGCTGAAAAACTCGTCAAAGACCGCAAGCTTTTAACGGTCGCGCTCGGCGCCTTCGGCCTGCAGGACGAACTCGACAAGAAAGCCTTCATTCAGAAAATCCTCGAAGAAGGCACGGATTTCAACGACTCATTCGCCAACAGGCTCTCCGACCCGCGCTGGCGCGATTTCGCCAATGCGTTCGGCTACGGCAACTTTACGGGCTCGCGCGTCGGCATTGAGTCCTTCCGCGAGCAAGTCGCCAATGATTATCTCGAACGCGCTTTCGAGGTCAGCGTCGGCGAGGTTAACACCAATATGCGCCTCGCCATGAATTTCCGCCGGGAAATTTCCCGCATCGCCGAAGGCGCAAATGTCGACGATGTCGGCTGGTTCCAGATCATGGGCCAGGAGCCCTTGCGCGCGGTTATGGAAGGCGCACTCGGCCTGCCCTCCTCGATCGGTTCGGCGGATATCGACAAGCAAAAAGAACTCTTCGAACGCAAGGCCGATCAGTTTTTCGGCGGCAAGTCGGCAGCGATCTTCAAGGATCCGGTGAAAGTGGAGGACGCGCTGCGCCGTTTCTTCCTGCAATCGGAAATCGCCAACGGCCCCAGCGCGTCAACGCCCGGCTTTGCCGCGCTGACAGTGCTCGGCAATGGCGGCGGCAACGCCAATGGCGGCCTCTCCGGCGCCGGCATCGCAAACCTCCTGATTTCCAATTTCGGCTAGCGCCCGATGAATGCAGCCTAGGCGCTCAGCGCATTCGCGCTTGCGGAAGTCGAATGCTGTTTCTTACCGCCGTGAACAATCGCCTGCAGGCGCTGGAAGCTGTCCTCGACGCCCATTTCGGTCTTGTCGGCAATGAACTGGTCGAGCTTCGGCCAGATTTCGAGCGCCCGGTCGATCTGCGGATCGGCGCCGTGAGCGTATAGCCCGGCGCGCACGATCGTTTCGGAATCCTCATAGGCGCGCAGGATCGCCCGCGCCTCACGCAGCAGGACGTTTTCTTCCTCGCTCGCCGCCTTTGGCAAAGAGCGCGACACGCTGCGTGAAACGTCAATCGCCGGAAAGCGCCCGCGCTCGGCGATCTGCCGCTCAAGCACGATATGACCGTCGAGGATGCCGCGGATCATGTCCGCGACTGGCTCATCATGGTCTGAGCCCGCGACGAGCACCGAAAAGACCGAGGTGATGTCGCCCTGGCCTTCCTCGCCCGGTCCCGAGCGCTCCACCAGCGATGCGATGGTGCGGAAAGTCGAGGGCGGAAAAGCGTGCAGCGAGGGCGCCTCGCCGGCGGAGAGCGCAATTTCGCGATGGGCTTCTGCGTAACGGGTGAGCGAATCGAACAGCAGCAGGACCTGCTTGCCCTGATCGCGGAAATATTCCGCCGTCGCCATGGCGAGATGCGCGCCGCGCTTCTTGGCGAGCGGCGACTGATCCGCCGTGGAGGCGATCACCACGGATTTCTCCCGGCCTTCAGGGCTCAGCGTGTCTTCGATAAAGGCACGCACTTCCCGCCCCCGCTCGCCGATCATGGCGATCACCGCGACATCGCATTCAACGCCGCAAGCAATGTCGCCGAGGAGCGAGGATTTGCCGACGCCGGACCCCGCGAAAAGGCCGATACGCTGGCCGCGGCAGATCGGCAGGAGCGTGTCCGTGACGCAAAGACCGGTGGACAGACGGCTCCCCAGCATTTTGCGTTTCGCCGCATTGGGCGCGGCGCGCTCCAGCGGCGCGGAAATCTCGCCGGGCTTTAGGACGCCGTCGTCCATGGGCGCGCCGAAGGGGTCGATGATGCGGCCGATCCAGGCTTCAGAAGGAAGCGCATACCCGCCGCCGCGATCGAGGACAGCCATGCTCCCAAGCGCGGCCCCGGCGAGCGAGCCATAGGCGAAGGCCGTAACCAGCTCCCCGTCCATGGCGACAATTTTGGCGCGGACTTCCCGGCCGCCGCCGCCCGCGCGTTTGTTTGCCGTGCGTCTTTCGGTCGAGATCAGCACCGTATCGTCGAGCGAAGCATGTCCGGCGAGACCGGAGATCTTTATGGACAGGCCATCGGTCGCCGTTACGACGCCATAGCGGCGCGGCCCTGCCGTCTTAAGCAGTTGTTCAACTTTTGGCGGGGCCAGAGGATGGTTCATAAGAAAGACGCGCGCTCAAACGTGGTTAATTCTTCATTCAACATATCGGTGCATTTATCCCTTACCGCTGGTTAAGGCGAGGTATAAATGTTTAGCGATCTGAAAATGCTGCACACGGCTGCTGCACTGGCGCGCCACTCGGTCGAGCGCCATGCGCAGATTGCGGAAAATATCGCCAACGCCGATACGCCCGGCTTCAAGGCGAAGGATCTTGAACCCTTTTCCGAGGCCTATGCGAAAGCCGAACGCCAAACGGCGATGCAAACGCAAGGGTCGAACTTTGCGCAAACGGCTTTCCGCGCCGAACGCATCGATATCGCGGGCGTCGCCTCGCCCAACGGCAACACAGTATCGCTGGAAGACCAGATGACGCGTTCAACCGCCGCCACGCGCGACCATGACACGGCGATCACCATTTACAGCAAAACGCTTTCCATGCTGCGCGCCACGCTCGGCGGCCGCGGTTAGGGAGGGAAATCATGAATCCTTTTGAAAAAATCACCGCAGCCGCCACGTCCGGCATGCGCGCGCAGGCCCAGCGCCTCGAAGTCGTCAGCGAGAACATCGCCAATGTCGACACCCACGGCTATCAGCGCAAACAGATCAGCTTTGAAAATATTTACGACCGCGCCTCGGGCGTCAATCGCGTCGAGGTCGGGCGCATGATGCTCGACCAGAGCCCGGGCGAGAAAGTGTTCGACCCGGAACATCCCTTCGCCAATGAAGAGGGCTATGTGGTGATGTCCAATGTCAACATGATGACGGAATTCGCCGATTCGCGCGAGGCGACACGCTCCTACGACGCCGGACTCGAAGTCTTTCGCCAGGCCCGCGACATGTACACGTCGCTCCTCGACATTCTGAAATCTTAAAAGGGAGGCTTTTCATGAAACTGCCCGCTTTCCACGCCGCCCAGAGCTATAATCTCGCCAAGAGCGCACTCAAAACCGAAGGTTCGCCCGGAAAAGCCGGCGATGCGAGCCCAAGCGTCAAGGGCCTCGAAGAAAACCCGGCCTTCAAGGCCGTGCACGAAGTCGCCTCGAGCGTCGCCGAAGGCGAAAAGGCGGCCATGAATTACATGACCGGCTCGGCGGACCCGCATTCGGTGGTCGAGGCGCTCGCAAAGGCCGAGCTTGCCGTGCAGACCGCCGTTACCGTGCGCGACAAGGTCGTCGAAGCCTATCAGGAACTCATCCGGATGCCGATCTAAAGGGGCGCACCGTGACGGAAACCGAAATCGCAGACATTTTCCGCCAGTTCATGTGGACCGCTGTGTGGATGGGCGCGCCGATGATCGGCGCCGCGCTTGTCGTCGGCATCGTCGTCGGTCTTTTCCAGGCGCTCACCTCCATTCAGGAGCTCACCCTCACCTTCGCGCCGAAGCTTCTTTTCATGCTGCTCGTCTTCTGGCTCACCGCCGGTCATATGGCGCAGCTTCTCGCCAACCTCTTCGACAATCTGGTTTTGCCCGCAATCGCCGGAACATAAGCGCCGAGCCCGATAAACAGTAAAAAAGAGTCACTTCATGGACAGCGCGCTCAAACTCAACCTGCCCGGCCAGACGACGGTGCTTCTCGCCATCGGCCTGATGGCGATCATCGTCATGATGGTTCTGCCGGTGCCTTCCTTCGTTCTCGATATCGGGCTTACTCTTTCCTTCGCCCTGGCGATCCTGATCTTTACGATGACCCTGTTCATCGAAAGACCGCTGGAATTTTCCGCTTTCCCGACGGTGCTGCTCGCCTCGCTGATGCTGCGCCTGTCGCTCAACGTCTCCTCCACCAAGCTGATCATCGGCGAAGGCCATACGGGCCCCGACGCCGCCGGCAAAGTGATCGAAGGCTTCGCCATGTTCATCATGGGCGGAAATGTTTTTCTCGGCCTTGTGGTGTTCGGCGTTCTCCTCATCGTCAATTTCATGGTGATCACCAAGGGCGCGGGGCGCATGGCGGAAGTCGGCGCGCGTTTCGCCCTGGACGGCATGCCGGGCAAACAGCTCGCCATCGACAGCGACGTGGCCTCCGGCGCCATCAGCCATGAAGAAGCCAAAGAACGCCGCCGCATCGAACAGGACGAGACGACCTTTTTCGGCTCCCTCGACGGCGCGTCGAAATTCGTCAAAGGCGACGCCATCGCCGGCCTTCTGATCACGCTCTTGAACCTTGTGGTCGGTCTCGGCATGGGCATCGGGGCCCATGGCATGACGGCCGGCGACGCTGCTTCCACCTATTCGATTCTGACTGTCGGCGACGGCCTCGTAAGCCAGATCCCGGCGGTGATCATTTCCATCGCCGCGGCGCTCCTTCTCTCAAAAGGCGGCGTCGCCGGCTCCGCCGACAAGGCGATGCTCGCGCAGCTCGGCACGAATCCGCTGGCGCTCGGCACCGTTGCGGTCATCATGGCCGTCTTCGCGCTGATGCCCGGCCTTCCCTTCCTGCCGTTTTTCATCGGCGCGGGCGGCTTCGCCACGGCCTCTTATCTCATCTACAAGGATCAGGAAGAGAAAAAACAGGCGGCGCAGGAAGCGCCGCCGCCCAAACCCAAAGAAACTCAAAAACAGCTCGGCGACGTGCTCGATGTCGACGAAATTCACGTCGAGTTTTCCGGCGACCTCATTCCGCTGGCGCTCGACAATGTCAACGGGCTTGAACCGCGCATCGTCAAAATCCGCCATTACATCGCGGCGGAGTTCGGCTTCATCATCCCGCCGATCCGCCTCACCGACAATCTCGATCTCAAAGCCAATGAATATGTGGTCAAGATTCAGGGCGTCGCCGCCGCACGCGGAAAACTTTATCAGGACAAGGTGCTGGTCATCGTGGACGATCTCGCCAATCTGCCGATCCCCGGCGAGGATTGCGAGGAGCCGGTCTATGGCGCGCCCGCGCGCTGGGTCGACCGCAAGGCCCGCGAGGACGCCATGGCGCTCGGCCATGCGGTCGTGGAGCCGGCGGAAGTGGTCTCGACCCACCTGCTCGAAACCATCAAGCAGAATTTCTCGCGCCTCGTCACGCGCCGTTCGGTGCAGCGGATTTTCGACGAGTTCGTGAAAAACTCCGATACGGACCGCGCCGCCTCCAACCGCCGCCTGCTCGACGATTTCGTGCCGGACAAGGCGCCGATCGAATTCGTTCAGTCCGTTTTCCGCCTCTTGCTCGACGAGCGCGTGCCGATCCGCAACCTGCCGGTCATGCTCGAGACCATCGCTGAAGGCCGGAACATGTACAACTCCGCCGAAGAGGTCACGGAATTCGTTCGTCAGCGGATTTCACGCAATTTCGTCACGGCGCTGCAGACCGAGGACGGCTCTCTGCCGCTTATCCAGATCGGCCTCGACTGGGAATCGACTTTCGCCGAGCACGAAACGCAAAGCCCGGGCGGCGGCACGGATGTCGCCCTGCCGCCGGCGGATTTCAACCGGCTCGCCCAGGCCGTAGTCGAACAGATCAACCAGTCGACGGCGCGCCAGCTTTACCCGGCGATCGTCACCTCGGCCAAACGGCGGCGGTTCATCCGCGCCGTCCTGCACGCCAAAAAGATCCGCAATCCCGTCCTCTCTTATGAAGAGATCGACACCAGCGCGAAGCCGGTGCTGGTCGGGACAGCTTAAGTCATGGATGCGCTGGCGTCCCTGTCGCCGCTCGTCGACGCCGGCGCGCCGATGGTCATCCTCATCGGCGCGGTGTTCACCCGCATTTCCGCGGTCGCTTTTCTGTTGCCGGGACTGGGCGAACGGGCGGTTCCGGCGCGCGCGCGCCTCGCCGCGGCGATCGCCATCGCCATGGTGCTAACGCCCATGGTTATAACGCCTGACATGCGGCCGCCCGATTCGATTGCGGGCGTCGTCGCACTTTACGCCGCCGAATTCATGAGCGGCGCAATTATCGGTTTCGCCTTCCGGATGATGATTTTCATCCTGCAGATCGCCGGCGCCATCATCGCCCAAAGCGTCTCCCTGTCCCAGCTTTTCGGACCCACAGTCGGTTTCGATTCGGAATCGCCATTCGCGGCGATCCTCGTCATGGCGGGCGTCGCCATCGCCGCCGCCTCAGGGCTTCATATTCATATCGTCAGCGCGCTCGCCGATCTTTACGAAACCCTGCCTTTCGGCCAGTTCCCCGGCGCGGCGGAAACCGGAGAATGGGCGGCGACGCGCACCGGCGCGGCGCTGATGAAATCGCTCGCGCTCGCCTCGCCTTTCGTCATTCTCGGCTTTCTCTATTCGCTGGCGCTTGCGGCGGCGAGCCGCGCCATGCCGCAATTGATGGCCGCTTTCGTGGGCGCGCCCGCCGTGACGCTGGCCGGCCTCGGGCTTTTCGCCGCCGCCGCGCCGATCATTCTCTTCGAATGGCTCGCTTCGTTTCAGCGCATTCTCTTTGACATCTTCTCGGGGAGCTTATGAGCGAGAAACCTGAAGACAGCGGCCAGGAGAAAAGTCACGAACCGACCCAGTCGCGCATCGACAAGGCGCGGCGGGAAGGCGATGTCGCGCAGTCGAAAGAGGCGAACGCCGCCGCCTCCTATGTGGGGTTTTACCTCGCCCTCGCCGCCGCCTCGAGCGGCGCCGCCGCGGCCCTCGCCTTTCATTTGTCGCAGCTTTTCGACCGTCCGGAAGCTTTCGCCAAACAGGCTTTTTCCGGGGATGGCTCGGCCTTCATCGCCAAGCTTTCAGGCGTTGCGCTGGAAGCGGTCGCGCCTTTTCTCATCCTGCCGGCGCTCGGCGTTCTCGCCTCTTTATTTGCGCAGCAGGCGATCGCTTTCGCGCCGTCGAAGATCCAGCCGAAATTCTCGCGCCTGTCGCTCGTCTCCAATGCGAAGAAAAAATACGGACCCGACGGGTTAAGCGAGTTCGCCAAAAGCGCGGCGAAATTGATCGCCATCTGCATCATGTTCGGGGCGTTTTACGCGCACCGCTTCACAACCCTGCCGCTCGATGCGCGGTTTCCGGCGCAGGGCGTGCCGCAGGCGATCCTGCGCGAAGGCGTGATTTTCGCCGGCATGATTGTGCTGTTTTCCACCGCCATCGCGCTTGTCGACGTGCCGTGGTCGCGCCACCGCCACAACCAGAAGCTCAAAATGACGCTCGAAGAGCTGAAAAAGGAGACCAAGGAGCAGGAAGGCGACCCGGCAATGAAGCAGAACCGGCGCGAGCGCGGCCAGGCCATCGCCCGCAACCAGATGATGCAAGACGTGCCGGAAGCCGACGTGGTCATCGTCAACCCGACCCACTACGCCGTGGCCCTGAAATGGGACCGCAAAGGCGGCGGCGCGCCGGTCTGCGTCGCCAAGGGCGTCGACGAGCTTGCGCTCAAGATCCGGGAAGTCGCAGCCGTTTCCGGCGTGCCGATCCGCTCCGATCCGCCGACGGCGCGCGCCATTCACGCCAGCGTCGAAATCGGCGACGAAATCCAGCGCGACCAGTACGCCGCGGTCGCCGCCGCCATCCACTTTGCGGACGCCATGAGAAAGAAAGCGGGCAGCTATGGCCAAGAGCAAAGCTAAACAGATCGAAGAGCTGAAAAAGATCGCCAAGATCCGCGTCGACAAGGAGCGCCACCAGCTTGCGGCCATGCGCGACGAGACGGCGCGGCTCGAAAATGAGCGTCAGGGGCTCCGCAAGCAAATGCGCGATCTTACCGAAGGCCGTGAAACGAGCGCCGAGGCGCTGATGAACGCTTATTCCTTTCTAGATACGCTATCAAGAAAAGAGAAACAGCTCGAAGCCCGGCGTCAGGAGGCGACCGCGCGCACGCAGGCGCAAAGAGAAAAGATCAAAGCCGCCCTCGCCTCGAAAATCCGCGTCGACGGCATCGACGAAACTTAGTCTTCGACAAAAGCTTTCAGCGCTTCGATGTCCTTGTAACTCGTTTTGATATCCGTGCGGTTCGCCGCAAGGCGCATGTCCCGCAGGGTCTCGAGCGCGCGCATCAGGACTTGCAAGGGCGGGCCGCTCGCCGTCACCTGCGCCAGCTTGTCTCCGCCGAGCGCCGTTGAGGGTTCTTCAATAAAGGTCGTCACCAGCCGGTCATGATGCTGCGAGGCCGTTTGACCATGGAGGCGGCAGACCTCCAGAAAAGCCGCCGCGTTGCGCTTGAACCAAGGCTCATGGGACGAGCCCGGCGCGATATCGAGAAACTGCGCCAGGAGGCTGCGGCGGCGCATGCAATCGCGTAAGGACGCCTGGTCCTCCGGCGTCATGAACAGCATCTTGTCGACCAGAAGCTGCGCATAATAAGGATCGTTCGCCTGACACAATCCTAAAAGAAGATCGATCTCGTTGATGCCGGAGAAATCGCCGGCATTGGCGCCGCGATATTCATGCCGTCCGACGCGATAAGGCTTGTAATAAGGCCGCACGGAATAAAAGAACCGGTCCGTATCGAGATAATCGTAAAGCATCTCGTTATATTTGATGACGTCTTTGAGCGCATTCGCCGCGTCTTCAAGCAGCGTATGCGCCACCGGATGAGAAACACCCAAAGGAAGAATGCGCGTCAGGGCGTCCGCCGCCCGCATGAAGGAAAAAATCGAGCGGGTGTTGTAATCGAGAAAGAGAAATTCGTCTTTCAGCGTGGTGAAGCTTTTCTGCAACCCGTCCTTCGCCGCATTGCGCGTCGCCAGATGCGCCGTCGCGAAACGCGGCGCCATGCCGATGGAGGCGGCGATGTGGAGCCCAAGCGCGGACGCCTCGGGAAAGGGCGACTTTTCTTCGCGCGCCGGATTGGTGAGTTCGTGCCGGCGCAGCGCGGCGAGATAAAGCCCGAGATCGCCGAGCAGGTCGAAGGCGTTGTCGAAGCCTTCGTCGGTGTTGCCTTCGGCCTGCAGCCGCACGACGAAATCGTGGCCTTCGTCGCGAATCTGGGCTTTGAGCTTGTCGCCAACGCCGTCGACATTCTCCCGGCGCTCCTGCGCGAAATAGAGGTTTTCAAGCTCCGTATTCATCTCAACGAAGCCTGACCGAATCCAGTTTTCGAAGTTTTCGGAATTAGCGCTCATCTCTGCCCTTCAGGTGGAAAGCGGATTTCGCCGTCAAACAGCTTGAGTACAAAAATGCGCGGCCCCCGTGAACCCGGGATATGGCTTCGCCAGCCAGTTTTATACCGCAGTGCAGCGAATTTTTACGCCTGCCACTCCTCTTCTTTTCGGCTTTCTAAAAGGGACAGGCCGTCATGAATTTGATAAGAATCAAGATCCAGAATCCGAAAAATGATGGGCTTTAGGGATGAGAAGCACTGCGATGAATGCGGAAAATAGCGGTTTTGCGGTTAACCGGGTGGCGGTCGATGCGCCCTGGCGCTGGCTCGGCGCGGGCTGGCGCGACATGTGGGCGGCGCCGGTGCAATCGCTTGGCTACGGCATCTGCGTCGTCGGCGGCGGTCTGATCATCGTGACGGCGCTCTGGCGGCTGAACCTGTCCTCACTCATTCCGGTCGCGCTCGGCGTTTTTGCGATCATCGGCCCACTGCTGGCGCTCTGTCTTTACGAATTGAGCCGCCGGCTCGAAGCCGGAGAACCCCCGGCGCTCTTGCCGATCAAATTCGCGGGGCCCCGCTCGCCGATTCAGGTCGCCTATATCGGTTTCTTTCTGCTTTTCGCCGCGCTGGTCTGGCTGCGCGTCGCGATCATGCTCTATGCGCTGTTTTCGTCGGCGAATTACGTTCCGATGTCGGAGTTTGCGCGCTTCGTCGTTTCCACCCCGGCCGGCATTTTCATGCTGGCCATCGGCACAGCTGTCGGCGGCGCCATTGCGTTTGCGATTTATACCTTCACCGTGATTTCGATCCCTATGCTGATGCATGAGCGCACGGATGCGTTTACCGCGATTGCATCATGCATCAACGCCATTCGCACCTCGCCGGGCGCTATGCTGCTCTGGGCCTGGCTGATTGCGGTTTTAACGGCGGCGGGCGTGGCCACGTTCTTTCTCGGGCTCGCTCTTGTCTTCCCGCTTCTCGGCCACGCCACCTGGCACGCTTATCGGGATTTAAGACCTAAGGTTTAGGCTCTTCGTCCCCGTCCTCTTCGAGATCGTCATCGAGCAGGATGCGCGCTGCGGCGCCGTCCGGGTCTTCGAACTGGCCCGATTTCAGCGCCCATAAAAACGCGCCGAGCCCGAGCCCGCCCAAAAGAAGCGCAATCGGCAGGAGGAAGAGGATCGCCGTCATGATTTGCGGCGCTTGCCCATGGAAAGGCGCAGGGCGTTCAAGGTCACGATGATCGAAGAGCCCGACATGGCGATGGCGGCGATGAGCGGCGTCACATGCCCCAGCGCCGCCAGCGGCACCGCGCAGGCGTTATAGAGGGCGGCGAAACCGAAATTTTCGAGCATGCGCCGGCGCGCCGCGCGGGCAACCACAACAGTTTCAGCAATCGGCGCGAGATTGTCTCCCTGATAGACGTAGTCGGCTGCGGCCTGACTGGCGTCCGCCGCCGAGCCCGGCGAGAACGACGCATGAGCGCAGGCGAGCGAGGGCGCATCGTTAAGCCCGTCGCCGACCATGGCGACTTTGACGCCCTTTGCTTTCAGTTCCTCAAGCCGTTCAATCTTTTGCTGGGGCTGAAGTTCCGCGCGCCACGCCTTCACGCCGAGACGTTCGGCAATGGACGCCGCCGCGGCCTGCCGGTCGCCGGAAAGCATTTCCACTTCAAGGCCGAGCTTTTCGAGATCGGCGATGCTCTCGCACGCATCCTCGCGCAGGCGATCTTCGAAACGGAAGCGCACCGGCGGCGCGTCGCCAAGGCGAAACCAGCTTTCCTGAGCGTCGTCATCCGCGGCGCTTTCTGCGCCGACCCATGCGGCCCGGCCAAGGCGCGCGCGTTCGCCGTCAATCGTTCCTTCGATCCCGGCGCCGGCGGTTTCCACCGCATCCGGCGCCGGTTTGCCAGGCCCCGCTTCGGCGACGATGGCGCGCGCCAGGGGATGACGGCTTACCCGCGCCAGCGACGCGGCGGCCCTCAAGGTTTCATCGGAAATCTCCTCGCGGTTAGCGAGGCGCGGCTTGCCATAGGTGAGCGTGCCGGTCTTGTCGAAGACGACGGCGTCGATTTCCGCCAGCCGCTCGAGAGCGTCGCCGGATTTGACGAGCACGCCGGAACGGAAAAGACGGCCCGTCGCCACCACCTGCACCGCCGGCGCGGCGAGGCCAAGCGCGCAAGGACAAGTGATGATGAGAACAGCGACGGCGTTCATTACGGAAACGCGCAGCCCCGCCTCGCCGATGAACATCCAGCCGAGAAAGGTCGCGAGCGCCAGCGTATGCACAACAGGCACGTAAAGCGACGCCGCTTTGTCGGCGAGCTTGATGTAGCGGCTTTTCGACTGCTCGCCCGCTTCGATGAGACGCGTTAAGTCGGCGACCAGCGAGGCGTCGGCGCTTTTCGTCGCGCGCACCGTAAGCTTTGAGGTCAGGTTCAGAACGCCGGAATAGAGAGACGTTCCTTCCTGCGCATGAACCGGCGCGCTTTCGCCGGAAACGAGCGACATGTCGAGATTGGAATCCCCTTCCTCGATGACGCAATCGACCGGCGCGCGGTCGCCGGGCGCCAGCAAGAGCCGATCGCCGGGAACAATGTCGCGCGCCGCGACCGATGTCAGTGTGCCATCTTCGTTCAGCCTGCTCGATGTCGCGGCCTGGAGCGCCAGCAGATCGCGCGCCGCCGCGCGGGCTCTCAGACGCAGGCGATGATCGAGATAACGTCCGATCAACAGGAAGAAGAGCAGCATCACAGCCGCGTCGAAATAGGTGTGCGGCCCGCCCTTGAAGAATTCGAAAATGCTCAAGGACAGCGCCAGCAGCACCGCCAGCGAAATCGGCACATCCATATTGGCGTGGCCGGATTTCAGCGCCCGCAAAGCGGAGGAAAAGAAAGGCCGTCCCGCATAAAGCGCCGCGGGCACGGCGATCATCGCCGAGACCCAGTGCATGAGCTCGCGCGTTGCGGGGCCCATCTCCCCGCCCCCGGCCCAGACCGAGATGGAAAGCAGCATGACATTGGCCGTGGCGAAACCGGCGACCGCGAGCGAGCGCAAGAGCTTCCGGCCTTCGCGGTCGCTCTCCTGTTCGACTTTTTCGGGATCGAAAGGCGCGGCGCGATAGCCGATGGCGTCGAGGCGTTCGGCGATTTCTCTCGGCGCAAAGGCGCCGTCCTTCCAGACCAGCGACAGCCGACCCGTCGACAGATTGAGCCGCGCGGACTGCATTTCCGGCAGGGCGTTCATAGCGCTTTCGATTTTGCGGATGCAGCCGGCGCATTTGGCGCCGAAAACCGCGAGGTCGAGCCGCGCAAGCCCGTTCGAACGGCGGACAAAGGGCGCAGGATCGATGGAGACGCCGTCCGCGGGCGGCTCCAGCCCGCTCGGGCATCCGATCTCCGTCTCTGCCGTCGCCGTTGTCATTTGATAGTCAGTCTTTTCTCCAGAAAAAAACGCTCGCCCGTTTGCCCTTTGGCCGTCGCCTCAAGCCGCCAGACGCCTGCCGCAACGCCGTCAACCTCGGCCAGATAGCGCCCGCTTCCCGTCGGCTCGAAGTCTACGGCGCGGTCATGATCTGCGTCCACCGGGCGGGCGAGCAGACCATCGACCGCCAGCGTGGAAATGGGCGCGCCGGATGCGGATTTGAAAGTCAGCTCAATCGCCGCCTTTTCGCCTTCAAGCTCAAGCGCCGTCAGCTCCGCCGTCCAGCCGAGCGCCTCCTGTTCGGCGCGCGCCTCGAGCGTATCGTTATAGGCGAGGCCCTGGACGTAAGATTTTTTCTCCTGTTCGCCGGGGAAGCTTTCCAAGGCGAGCGTGATGAAAATCCCGTTTGCAATAAAGACGGCCAGAAAAAAGCCGATGAGCGAAAACAAAACGAACCGTCCCGTGACCCGGAATCCGCTCATCAGCGCGCCCCCGTCATGAAGCCCGTGGGATTTTTCGCCGTCTCGCCGCCTTCGACATCTTCGACGGTGATCATCAGTTGTTCTTCAGCGCCCATCAGCTCGGACGGCGACAGGGTCACGAAGAGCCGCACCGACCGCACGGCGTCGCCCTCAGCCGTGACCGTCACCGAATTGCCGGCGGCCTCCTCGCCCACCGCCGAAACTTCCAGCCCTTCGGGCCCGTCCACCGTGATGCGGAAATCGCGCGCCAGCGTGTTCTTGTTGACGAGCTTCACCGTATAGGCGTTGCGCACGGACCCGTCGGACAGCATCACATAAGGCGGCGTGCGGTCGCGCAAGACGTTCACTTCCAGGGTCGCGCGGCTCGACAGACCGAAGGCGATCATGCCCCCGACCACCACGATCAAGGCGGCGTAAAGGATGGTGCGCGCCCGGACGAGCGAAATGCTCGGCTTCTTGCCGGCGACGCGGCGTTCGATGTTCTTGTCCGTGTCGTAGCCGATGAGACCGGTGGGACGGCCCACCTTTTTCATGATGTCGTCGCAGGCGTCGATGCAAAGCGCGCAGTTGATGCATTCAAGCTGCGCCCCTTCGCGTATGTCGATGCCCATGGGGCAGGCGGCGACGCAGGCCTTGCAGTCGATGCAATCGCCCCGCCCTTCCCAGCTTTCGTTTTTCTTATGGGCGCCGCGCGGCTCGCCGCGGTCGTATTTATAGGTGACCTCAAGCGTTTCATTATCGGTGAGCGCCGCCTGGATGCGCGGCCAGGGGCACATGTAAGTGCAGACCTGCTCGCGCATGGAGCCGGCGAGCATATAGGTCGTGAACGTCAGAACGCCGATAAAGAGGTAAGCCGAGGGCGGCGCCTCGCCGCGGAAGATCTCCGGCAGGACTGTCGGCGCATCATGGAAATAGAATATCCAGGCGCCGCCGGTGAGCGCGGCGATAACCAGCCAGAGCGCGTGCTTCGAAACCTTCTTCCCAATCTTTTCAGCGCTCCACGGCGCCTTATCGAGCCGCATCCGCTTATTGCGGTCGCCTTCGATCATGCGCTCCACAGCGATATAAAGATCCGTCCACACGGTTTGTGGACAGGCGTAACCGCACCAGATCCGGCCGAAAAGCGCCGTTGCGAGAAACAGCCCCAGCGCCGCCAGAATGAGAAGGCCGGTCAGAAAGTAAAGCTCGTCCGGCCAGATCTCGATAAAGAAGAAGTAGAAGCGACGCCCGGCGAAATCGACCAGCACCGCCTGATCCGGCTCGCCCGGCCCGCGCGGCCAGCGCACCCACGGCAGGAGATAATAAACGCCGAGCGTGGCGCAAAGAACGAACCACTTCAGCGCCCGGAACTTGCCGTGGACAAGCTTCGGGTAAATCGGCTCGCGCTTTTTATAAAGCGTGCGCCCGGCCGCACTGTTAACGGCGGCGACATCGTGCTGCTCTACGCCGCTCGCCGCTTTTGCCGGTTTTTCTATCGTCGTCGTCGACACTGCTTACGCCTTTCGCCGGCGCCGGAGCCAGACTCTCGCTTAGACCTTCCGGAACCAGCGGGCGGCGATTATTCGCCGCCCCCGAGGGAGTGAACATAGACCGCCAATGCCGCAATCTGCTCTTCCGACAAACGGTCCGACCATGCGGGCATGACCCCGCCGCGGCCCTGATAAAGCGTTTCCTGTAGGGTTATTTTATCGCCGCCATAGAGCCATATATGGTCGGTGAGGTTCGGGGCGCCCTGCGCCGGATCGCCGCGCCCTTCCGGGCCATGGCAGGTCGCGCAAGTCTGCGCAAAGGTCTGCGCGCCGCGCGCCGCCGCCGCCTCGTCCGCCTCACGGCCGGAGAGCGACGTCACATATTCGACGAGATCGCTGATCTGCGAGGACGACAAAATCCCGTCCCGGCCAAAAGCCTGCATCGTATTGAGCCGCGCGTCGGGATGGCCCGAGCGGATGCCGTAACGGATGGTCTGTTGGATATCCTCCAAAGACCCGCCCCAGAGCCAGGCGTCGTCGACAAGCGCCGGATAGCCTTTAAACCCCTGTCCGCCCGCGCCGTGACAGGTGGCGCAGTTGTCGCCGAAAATCGATTCCCCTGCTTTCAGCGTGTATTGCAGCAACTCGGGATCGTTCTCGATCTCGCCGAGATTGTCGACGGCGAGAAGACGGCTCATCTGATCGCTGCGCGCGGCGGCAAGCTCGGCCATGGACGCCTCGACATTCGCGCGCTCGGTGTGATTGCGCACACCCTTCAGATAGCCGTTAATGCCCGGCCAGGACGGCATGAACACCCAGTAGATCACCGACCAGATGATGGAGATGTAGAACACAATCACCCACCAGCGCGGCAACGGGTTGTTCAGTTCCTTGATGCCGTCCCATTCATGACCGGTGGTTTCAACGCCGGTCGGCTGGTCAATCTCTTTTTCCGCCATTTCCGTCTTCCTCATCCTCGAGCGGGATGCGTTTGGCTTCGTCGAACTTCTTTTTGTTGCGCGGGTTGAGCGCGTAGATCAGCACCAGCACAAAAGCGAGCACGAAGAGCAAAAGCCCCCAAGTCTGCGCGAATTTTGCGAGCGTTTCGTACATCGTCTCTATCTGTAATTCTCTTCGGGCTCATAGGTCTCGAAATCGACCATGGTGCCGAGCACTTGAAGATAGGCGATGAGCGCGTCCATCTCGGTGACATGGCGCGGGTCGCCGTCGAAATCGCGCACGACCGCATTCGGATACCGCGCGACGAAGCCGTCATAATCATCCGCGAAGGGATCGGTCTGCGTGCTAAAATCGCTCGCCGCGTTTTCGATCATCTCATCGGTATAGGGAACGCCCACCGCGCGGTTGGCCTTGAGCCAGCCTTCCGCGTCTTCCGCCTCCATCACCTTGCCTTCGAGGAAGGCGTAAGGCGGCATGATCGATTCCGGCACGACGCTGCGCGGATCGATCAGATGCTGCTTGTGCCAGGCGTCGGAATATTTGCCGCCCACCCGCGCAAGATCGGGGCCGGACCGTTTGGAGCCCCACTGGAACGGGTGATCGTACATGCTTTCGGCGGCGAGGGAGTAATGGCCGTAACGCTCCACCTCGTCTCGCAGCGGCCGCACCATCTGGCTATGGCAGACATAACAGCCTTCACGCACATAGATGTTGCGCCCGGCGAGTTCGAGCGGCGTGTAGGGCCTGACGCCCTTCACCTTCTCGATCGTCGATTCGAGATAGAATAGCGGCGCGATCTCCACGATGCCGCCAATGGCGACGACGATGAGAATGGCGACGGTGAGAACGAGGCCGCGCTTTTCAAGAAATTCGTGACGGTCAAGCATCGTTTCTCTTCCTATTCCGCAGGGGCGAGCGCCGGGGACGCGGCGAATTCTTTTTCGCGCACATCGCCTTTCGCCGTCCGCCAGAGATTGTAGGCCATGATCAGGGCGCCGGTGAGGAACAACAGGCCGCCGCTCATGCGGATGATGTAATAGGGATGCATCGCCTCGACGGTTTCCACGAAGGAATATTCGAGGAAGCCGAACGCATCATAAGCGCGCCACATCAAGCCTTGCATGATCCCCGAGACCCACATCGACGTGATGTAAAGGAGAATGCCGATGGTCGAGATCCAGAAATGCCACTCGACAAGCTGATTTGAATAAAGGCTCTTGCGCTTCCACAGCCATGGCGTGAGGCAGTAGAGCGCGCCGAAGGAGATATAGCCGACCCAGCCGAGCGCGCCGGAGTGAACGTGGCCGATGGTCCAGTCAGTATAGTGCGACAGCGAGTTCACGGCGCGCACGGACATCAACGGCCCTTCGAAGGTCGACATGCCGTAGAAGGCGACGGAAACGACCATCATGCGGAGCACCGGATCGGTCCTGAGCTTATCCCAGGCGCCCGACAGGGTCATGAGGCCGTTGATCATGCCGCCCCAGGACGGCATCCACAGCATGATCGAGAAGGTCATGCCGAGAGTCTGGGCCCATTCGGGCAGCGCCGTGTAGTGCAGATGGTGCGGCCCGGCCCAGATATAGATGAAGATCAGCGCCCAGAAGTGGATGATCGACAGCCGATAGGAATAGACCGGCCGGTCCGCCTGTTTCGGGATGAAATAATACATGATGGCGAGAAAGCCGGCGGTGAGGAAGAAGCCCACCGCATTGTGCCCGTACCACCATTGGGTCAGCGCGTCCTGCACGCCCGCGAACAGCGAGTAACTCTTAACCCCGGTCAGCGACACCGGGATCGCAAGGTTGTTGACGATGTGCAGCATCGCAATGGTGACGATGAAAGCGAGATAGAACCAGTTCGCCACATAGATATGGGGTTCCTTGCGCTTCAGGATCGTGCCGAGAAAAACGAGGAGGTAAACCACCCAGACAAGGGTCAGCCAGAGATCGGCGTACCATTCCGGCTCGGCGTATTCGCGCGACTGGGTGACGCCCATGAGATAGCCGGTGGCCGCGATGACGATGAAAAGCTGATAGCCCCAGAAAACGAACCACGGCGCCAGCCCGCCCCAGAGCTTCGCGCGGGAGGTGCGCTGCACCACATAGAAAGACGTGGCGATCAGCACGTTGCCGCCGAAGGCGAAGATCACCGCCGAGGTGTGCAAGGGGCGCAGGCGCCCGAAATTCGTCCAGCCGAGTTCGGGGAAATAGAAAATATTCGGAAAGGCGAGCTGCGCGGCGATGACGACGCCGACAAGAAAACCGGCCAGCCCCCAGAAGACGGAAGCGAACACGCCCGCCTTGACGACGCCGAACTCATAAGCGGTCGGATCCGCCTTCGCGCCGGAAGAGACATGGTGCACAAGCGCGAACCCGCCCCCCACAAAAGCGGCGGCGAAGATGAAGGCGTGCGCGCTCATCAACGGATCGGCGGCGCGCGCCGCAACGAAGAGCGCGAGCAAAAGCCCGACGCCCAATGCTGCGGCAATGAACGGAATATCCCCGCCGCCTGTCGTGGCGGTCGCAGTGCGGGGCGTGACTGAAGTCATGGCTGGCCTCTCGTTTCAATCATTGCTCGCTTTTGGCGAAGCCCGGTCAATGTTGCTTGATGTGGATCAATACCAGGCCACAAAGAGATGCAATGACGTGTTTGTCGCAGGCGAAACTGAACTTAACTGGCGTGACGTCCCATATCGCAATTCGGCTCTTATTCATAGGCGCGGGCGCGGCTGTCGCCCTCGCCCCGGCGGCGCCATACGCCGCGCCCCGGGAGGCGCAGACGCTTTATCCGGTGTGTGCTTTTGGGACAGTGATTCTCATGGCGTTTCCGGGCGGAGAAGAAGAAGAGCCCGCTGATCGCCCCGCCGCCGCCTGCCACGCCGTCCGTCTCGGCGAGCGCCCGCGCCTTATTCGCACCCATCAGAAAAAGCCTGATCAGATGCGGTCGGGCCCGGCGGCGATGATGACTTCATGGCGGGTCAGATCGTAAAGCCGTCCGTCCCGCTTCAGCGCCGTCAGCGTGCGGCTCAAGGTCTCGAGGCGAAGCCCGAGATAGTCGGCGATGTCCTGGCGCGGCATGGGCAGGGGCACGCGGCGCTTGCCCGGCCCGGCGTCGGCGCCGACCGCCCTGTCGACGAGATAGATGAAGCTGATCACCCGCTCTTCCGCCGTCTTCTTGCCAAGCAGCACAATGTGGTCCTGGGCCTTGTGATATTCGGTCTGGCCGCGCGCGATCAGCCGGTCTTTCACGCCCGGCGCGTCCGCCGCGACGTCTTCGAGAAATTTGTGCGGAAAGAAACAGACCGTGCTCTGTTCCAGCGCTTCGGCCGTATAGGCGTTCGATCCGGTGGCGCGCACGCCGGCGAAATCGCCTGGAAACAGAAAACCGGTCACCTGCCGGCGCCCGTCCTCCAGAATTTTCGAAAGCCGGAAGCTGCCGTCCACGACCACGTAAAGCGAATCATTGGGCTCGCCTTCGGCCATGATCGCCTTTCCCCGGTCCACATGACGGCGGGCCATGGTCTTTTCGACCTGAGCGAATTCGCGGGGGCCGAGATCGGCGCAAATGGAATGTTCGCGCACGGCGCACAGATCGCAGGATTGGGGCCGCGTCGGCGCTGTGCACGCTTTTTCCGCCATTTCGAATCGCCTCGCTCGCTCTCGCCTGAAGTGTAATGGCAAGAGCCCGCCCTGACCAGCCTTCGCACGCCCTAAATGGCGCGCGCAAGGCTTACTGAAGGCTTCGATTTATGAGGAAATTCATAAGGATCAAGCGCCATGGCGACGCAGCGGGACAGCGGGCGCGCCTCCGCCTCAATGAGGACGATATTGCCGCCCCAGGAGATCAGCCCGTCCGCCTCCAGCATATCCAGACGCGCGCAGATTTCGACCGCCTCGCCGGGCGCCACCGCCGCCAGAACCGGGGCGATATTCGCTGAGCCCTTGCACAGGAGATCCTGTATAACCCCCGCAATGGCGATCTCCGTCGCGGTCAGCTCGATCCCGCGGGCGACCGGCAGGCGGCCCGCAGCGATATCGTCATAATAGCCGGTAAGGCTCTTTTCGTTCTGAACGTGGAGACCGTTGACGCTGGAAATCGCCGAGGCGCCAAAGCCCAGCGTCGTTACGGCAAGGTCGTCGGTGAACCCTTGAAAATTCCGGCGCAGGCGCCCTTCCCGGTCGGCCACGGCGAGCGGATTGTCGGGTTTGGCGTAATGGTCGAAACCGATCCGGCGATACCCGGCCGCGATCAGCATTTCATCGGCGAGCTCTGCAAGATCGACGCGCAGATCGGCGCCGGGCAAGCTTTCCGAATCGATCAGCCGTTGGCGCGGCAGCGCCGAAGGCAGATGCGCATAGCCGAAGACCGCCACCCGGTCCGGCGCCAGTGCGAGCGTTTTTTCAAGGCTTTCTTTAAACGCGCCAAGCGTTTGTTTCGGCAGGCCGTATAAAAGGTCGAAAGAAATATCGTTAACCCCTGCCCGGCGCATCTCGCCCACCGCGCTTTCGATCATGTCGAAGCTCTGGACGCGATTAATGGCGAGTTGAACCTCGTGATCGAAATCCTGAACGCCGAGGCTCATGCGTTCGAAACCGAGATCGGCCAGGCGATTGATGTCGTCGTCCCGGATCAGGCGCGGGTCGAGCTCAATGGCGAGGCGCGCATCGTCCGTCAGCCCGAATTCCAGCTCGATCGCCTGCAGGATGTCAGCGATTTCATCGACCAGAAGATAGTTCGGCGTGCCGCCGCCGAAATGCACGCTGCGCGGGCGCCCCGCCCCGGCGAGCCGGCCGCCGACAAGGCTGATCTCCTTGGCGAGCGCGCTTACATAGCGAAGCGCGCGGCTATAATCGTTCTCCACACGCATATTGCAGCCGCAATACCAGCATAGCTTTTTGCAGAACGGCACATGCACATAAAGCGACAATGGTTCGTAAAGCTCGACCGCCGAAAGCCGGTCGGCGTAATCCTCGCGCGACACAGAACTGTCGAAATGCAGCGCAGACGGATAACTCGTATAACGGGGGGCGCGAGCGGCCAGGTATTTTCGCCATTCAGGTTTCATAAGGCGCAATCTGCCTGAGCCGCAGCGCCGGATTCTGACTTAAATCAAAAGCGCGGTCGCGAAGGTGGGTGTTTTTTTCTCAAAAAGTCTCTTTCCCGTCCGTTCCCATGACCTGGATCAAATTTCGCAGCCGCAACAGGCGTAGGCGCATGGTCATCAGATCAAACACGAAAGGGGAAGCGTCATGCTTCGTTTTTGCTCCGCCGCCGCCATCGCCGCCAGTCTTCTCGCCGCCGCTCCGGCGCAAGCCGAGCAGGGAGACTTGCTGGTCCGTTTGCGCGGCATCGTCGTCGCGCCGACCGAGAACACTTCGGATGTCATGCCGGGGTTTCCGGGCGGATCCGTCAACGTTGAAAACGCTGTCGTTCCGGAGCTCGACTTCACTTATTTTCTCACGAACAATATCGGCGCCGAGTTGATCCTCGCGACGAGCCCGCATGACCTGCAAGGCACGGGAACGCTTTCCGGCCTCGGCAAGGTCGGCGACGTGATGGCGCTGCCGCCGACCCTCACCCTGCAATATCACTTCAACCCGGAAGGCAAAATCCGTCCCTATGCCGGCGTCGGCGTCAACTGGACGATCTTCTATTCCGAAGACGCAAGCGACTCGCTCGTCAACGCCATCGGACCGACAAACCTGTCGCTCGATGACAGCGTTGGCGTCGCCTATCAGGTTGGCCTCGACTATGCCCTCAATGACAGGTGGTTCGTGAACTTCGATGTGAAATACATCCAGATCGACACCACTGCGACGCTGAACACAGGCGGCGCCATCAATACGGTCGATGTGGACCTCGACCCGATTGTCGCCGGCGTCGGCATAGGGATGCGCTTTTAAGGTTCCTCCCCCAGCCTGCGTGAGGCTTGCGGCTTTATCGGTTGCGGGCTTCATGCAGGCAAATCCCACCGGGAGCGCAGCGTTTGATCAGAGTCAAATTCTGAAGGACCGGGAGACATAGCCTTGAAGGCGAAAAAGGACGGGAGACACGATCATGCACGCTGAAAAACATGCAATTCCCGGGACGACGCCATTTGACGGCGACATGGCCCGGCGCGGTTATGAACTCAACGCCATGTGCTATTCGTTCAATGACGCGGAAAATCGCAAAGCGTTTCTGGAGGACGAAGACGCCTACTGCGACAAATTCAATCTCACCGAGGAACAGCGCCGCGCGGTCGCCGCGCGCGACGTGCTCGCCATGATCGCAGCAGGGGGAAACATTTATTATCTCGCTAAACTCGCCGGCATTTTCGGCCTGTCGGTGCAGGATCTCGGCGCCCAGCAGACGGGCATGAGCGTGGACGACTTCAAGGCGAAGCTGCTCGCGGAAGGCATGGAGGCATAAAATGGCGGAGATTCTCGGCGGCGTTTTCACGAGCCACGTTCCGGCAATCGGCGGCGCGATCGCCAAAGGCCTTCAAAAGGACGATTATTGGCGTCCCTTCTTCGACGGCTTTCCGGCCATCAGCGAATGGCTGTCGGAGAAAAAGCCCGACATCGCAGTCGTTTTTTACAACGATCACGGCCTCAATTTCTTTCTCGACAAGATGCCGACCTTCGCCGTCGGCGCGGCGCCGCAATATGATAACGCCGATGAAGGCTGGGGCCTGCCGGTTTGCCATTCCCTGAAAGGCGCGCCGGAATTTTCATGGCATTTGATCGAACATCTCGTCGGCGCCGATTTCGACATCACCACCTGCCAGAAAATGCTCGTCGACCACGCGGTCATGGTGCCGTTCCAGTTGCTCTGGCCTGACGCGAAAGAATGGCCGGTGCGGGTCGTGCCGATTGCGATCAACACGGTGCAGCATCCCCTGCCCAGCCCGAGCCGCTGTCTGGCGCTGGGACACGCCGTCCATGACGCCATCGAAGAATGGGAAGGCGACGAGCGCGTCGTCGTCGTTGGCACGGGCGGCCTCTCCCACCAGCTCGACGGCGAACGCGCCGGCTTTTTGAACAAGGACTACGACAAGTTCTGTCTCGACAGTCTCGGCCCTTCGCCCGAAGCGCTAATCAAGGACACCTCGCTCGACATTATCGAGAAGGCGGGCAGTCAGGGGATTGAGATCCTCAACTGGATCGCCGCGCGCGGCGCCGTCGGCGGGCGCGTCGTCGAGAAAAGCCGGAACTATCATATTCCGATCAGTAACACGGCGGCGGCGTCGCTGCTTCTTGAACGCGTTTAGACAAACGCGCCTTACTTGGCGGGATCGTTGATCGCGCCGACATCGAGGACCGGCGCCGCATCGAGTTCTTCCGCATCGAGAAGCGCAACAGTGCGTTCGAGGGCTGCAACCAGGAAAGCCTGCTCCCAGTCTTCGAGCTTGCCGAAGCCGCGTTCGAAGCGCTGCTGCAAAAGGCTCGGCGCGTTTTCAAGCGTCGCCGCGCCTTTTGACGTCAGAACGACGCTGACCCGGCGCCGGTCCTTCTCATCGGATTTGCGTTCCACGAGATTGCGGTTTTCGAGCTTGTCGATCAGCGCCGTCACGGTCGCCTGACTGAGCGAGACGTCTTTCGCCAGCGCGCTCGGCGCGGCGGCGCCGGATTTCGCGAGAATTTCCATCAGGATTAATTGCGACGGCGTCAGGCCGCATTGTTTGGCCAAGGCGCGCGAACTGATTTCCGTCGCGCGCAGGATCTGCCGCAAGGAGATCAGGGCTTGGTCCAACCGACTCGTCATGGGTCAAATCTCAGAAGCGCCCAGGCTCAAAGGGCTACAGCCGGCGCTCAAGACTGGCCAGCGAGTTCCTCCCTTAAGCCGCGATAAAGGCTCACGCAACACGCCAGAAGAACGAGCGTGAAAGGCAGGCCTGTGGTAATCGCCCCCGCTTGCAGGGAGGACAGCGCCGCCGAGCCGCCGCCCACCAGAAGAACGATGGCGATCAGCCCCTCCATGGTCGCCCAGAAGATGCGCTGGGGCACCGGCGCGTGCAGCTTGCCGCCGGCGGTGATGCTGTCGATGACGAGCGAGCCTGAATCCGAAGACGTCACGAAAAACACGATCAACAAAACGATGGCGACGAAAGACGAAATCTGATGCAGGGGCAGATTTTCCAGCATCTGGAACAGAACGAGCGAGACATCGCTAATCCCGTCCGGCAACACGCCGACGCCCTCTTTCACCTGATCGATGGCGCTTGTGCCGAAGGCTGTGAACCAGACCACCGCGACGATCACGGGAACCACCATGACGGCGATCAGGAATTCGCGGATGGTCCGTCCGCGCGAAACGCGCGCGATGAACATGCCGACAAAGGGCGACCAGGATATCCACCACGCCCAATAAAAGATCGTCCAGCCGTGGAACCAGTCCGTGTCCTCGCGCCCGATCCAATTGCTGAGCCGCAGACTGTCGAGGGGATAGGTGATGGTGTGGATCCCGAAGCCTTTCAGTATGTGGAGCGTCGGCCCCGCGATGATCACAAACAACAGCAACAAGATCGCCAGCACGATATTGATGTTGCTGAGAAAGCGCACGCCGCCGTCAAGGCCGCGCACAACCGAAAAGACCGCCAGCGATGTGATGCCCATGATCAAAACGACCTGCGTGCCCAGACCATTATCGATTCCAAAGAGAAAATGCAGGCCGCTCGCCGCCTGTTTGGCGCCGAGCCCCAGCGATGTGGCGAGCCCGAACAGCGTCGCGACCACCGCCATAAGATCGATGATGTGGCCCGGCCAGCCCCAGACGCGCTCGCCCAAAAGCGGATAAAAGGTGGAGCGAATGGTGAGCGGCAGCCCCTTGTTAAAGGTGAAAAAGGCGAGCGCCAGCCCGATCACCGAATAGACCGCCCAAGGCGTCACGCCCCAGTGGAAAATGGTGGCGCTGAAAGCGAGCCGTTCGGCTTCCGGCGTCATGGGCGCTACGCCGAGCGGCGTGCCGGACCAGGCGGTGTAGTAAGCCGTCGGCTCTGCGGAGCCATAGAACACAAGGCCAATGCCGACGCCGGCGGAAAACAACATGGACAGCCATGACAGCGTGCCGAATTCCGGCTTGGCGTCCGGCCCGCCAAGACGGATATTGCCGACCTTGGAAAAGCCGAGAAACACGCAGAACAGAAAGAAGATGTTTGTCGAAACGACAAAGAACCAGTCGAAATGCTGAAGCGTCCAGTCGCGCGCGCCGGTGAGAATCCCGCCGGCGCTGTCGGGAAAGATCAATACGCCGCCGGCGAAACTGAGAATCAGCGCCGCGCTGATAAAGAAAACGGGGTTGTGAATATCGAGCCCCATGACCTCGATATTGTCCTGCCCGGTCTCATAATCCGTGTCGTAGACAGACTCCGCCGGCGCGAGGTTTTCGGGAAGCAGCTCTTCTTCTTCGTTGCTCACGCGCGGCGCTCCGTCAATAAAGTCATGCCCTCGGCGATCATCAATGCGCCGGTTAAATCCTTGCTCACGGAAAATCCCCTCGGAGGTTGGCGCCGGCGCGATAGGGGCGCCTGCGCTCGGGCGCAAGAAGGCGAAGACGCTTCGTAAGCGCCCTGACGCAGCTCGCTCGGGCCCGGATGATGGTGACGCAAGGGTTATAATGATTATTTAGAAGAACGAAACATGCGGCGGCCGCCAAATCTCGAAGGCGTCTGTAAGCTATTGTTATTACTGAAAAATACCAAAAACCAAATTTGCACGCCGGGTTCGGCCGGAGCATTGCTTCGATTTTCCGTCGGTCTTCGGGGAAATGGTAGCGGGGGCGAGACTTGAACTCGCGACCTCAGGGTTATGAATCCTGCGCTCTCACCAACTGAGCTACCCCGCCCCATGGGCGCCGGCCGGAGCGGCTTGCCGTCCGCCGGGAGCGGAGGTCTATAGCGGGGCCGGCGGGGCCCCGCAAGGCCAAATTGCCGGTTAACGCCCCATCCCGGAAATCATCGCCGCGGCGCGCTCGGCGACGGCGAGCGCGGTCGTCAGACCCGGCGATTCGAAACCGTAAAGGCCGAGATAGAAAGGAACGCCGTGAATGGCCGGGTCGGAAAACAGGAAATCCCCCTCCTCTCCCGGTCCTTTCAGCTTCGGGCGGATGCCGGCGTATCCGGGCTGGAGTTTTTCCGCCTCGATATCCGGCCAGAACTTGCGCGCCGCCGCAGCGAAAGCGTCGCGGCGGCTTTCGTCCACCGAATAGTCCGTATTCGTATCAATAAACGAAATGTCGGGGCCGAGCTTGCCCTGCCCGCCGAGATCGCGGGTATAATGAACGCCCTGGCTGTCGGGCTGCGGCAAGGGGTAGATCAGCCGCTCGAAGGGCGCCTTGCCGGCATAGGTGAAATACTGGCCCTTGCCGTATTTCAGATGCGGGACCGTTTCATCCGGCACGCCCTTAATCGAGCGCGCGACCCGATCGGACCACAGCCCCGCGCAATTGACGACGGTTCTCGCTTTCAAGGTCACGGGATCGGCGCCGCCGACATCGAGTTCGATCCCATCGCCCAGAACGCGTCCGCCCGTCGCCGGCGAGGACAACGTCAGCGCGCCGCCGGAATCCTCGACGTCGCCGAGAAGCGCCAGCATCAGCCCGTGACTGTCGACAATGCCGGATGACGGCGACAGGATCGCGCCATAACAGGCGATCCCCGGCTCCAGCGCCTTCGCTTCTTTCGCCCCGATAATGTTCAGATCGTCGACGCCGTTCTTTTCGGCTTTCGCTTTTAAAAGGGCGAGTTTGTGCGCGTCGTCGGCGTTTGTGGCGACCAGCAGCTTGCCGCAGCGGGCGTGGTTGACATTGTGCGCCTCACAGAAAGCGTAAAGCATGTCGCGGCCCTTGACCGCGAGCGAGGCTCTGACGCCGCCGGGCTTGTACTGGATCCCGGCGTGAATGACTTCGGAATTGCGCGAGGAGGTCTCCTCGCCGAAGGCGGCGTTCTTTTCGAGGATGAAAACCTCGCGCCCGGCCTTTGCAAGCGCGCGCCCGACCGCGAGGCCGATGACGCCCGCCCCGATGACGACAACGTCAACGGTTTCGGCCATAAGCGCCTAGTCCGTGGTGGCGACCCAGTCCGGATCGTCCTGCACTTCGCGCTCCCACATCAGGAACTCGTAATAGCCGCAGCGCTTTTGCGTCGGAAATTCGCGGCAGATTTTCATGCGGCCTTCATAGATGGTGCAATTGCGCGTCTCTTTGTCGAGGAACATGCAGGAGGTGACGTAATGCTCGTCATCCGTATGGCGAATGACCCGCGGGTTTTCCTTGTCGCCCTTCTTGGTGAATTTCTTTTCGGCCTTTTCCGGCGAGATGCCGTGATGCTTTGCGAGACGCTTAAGGTCCGCATTCGTCACCGGAATATGGGTGTAGGAACAGCAATAGGCTGTGCATTTCAGACAATCGTAGAGTTTTTTGGCCATTTCACGCCCCGCGCAACATACTTTAGTCCATCCGGTAGTGAACGAAGTCGCTTAATGTTGCAACCTTATCATAGAGTTTACGCGCCGTTTCGTTGCCATGATCGGTATGCCAGTAGACGCGTGAAAGATTGCGGCGCTTGGCTTCGTCATAGACGGCGTTGATGAGCGCGCGCCCGGCGCCGCTTCCGCGCGCGGCCTTATCCACATAAAGATCTTCAAGATAGCAATAGCCGGTCTCGGACCATGTGGACGGATGCGGCAGGCCGTGCACGAAGCCGATCACAGCGCCGTCCTTTTCCGCAACGAAGGCGAAATAAGGCTCGCCCTTCATCAGTCCGGCAAACAGCCGGTCCGTATGCGCGGGCGGCAGGTCCGTCTTCCCGTAGAAATCGAGATAGGCCCGCCACAGCGCGCGCCAGGCGGCTTCGTCACTTGCGGCGATGGGGCGAATGACGGTCATGCGGCGGCTTTCGTCGCGGCGATCCAGCCGCCGCCGAGGACGCGGGCATGGTCCTCGTCCGGCGAATAGAAGACGCAGGCCTGTCCCGGCGCGACGCCCTCTTCGGGCTCGGCGAGATCGACCGCCCATCCTTCATCCCAGACGAGGCTCGCGGGCGCGGGCGGGCGCGTGGAGCGGACTTTGACGGCGACTTGCGTCCCCGCTTTAGCGGCGGCCTCGCCCTCCCCGTCGCCGAGCCAGGTGACGTCTTTCAACCGGATGCGCGCGACCATCAGCGCCTCGCGCGGGCCGACGATCACCTGCCGCTTCGCCGGATCGAGGCGCACCACATAAAGGGGGGCGCCCGCCGCGACGCCGAGGCCGCGGCGCTGGCCCACCGTGTAATGGATGACGCCCTGATGGCGCGCGAGCACGGTCCCGTCCACATGGACGATCTCGCCGGGCTCGGCCGCGCCGGGGCGCAGACGTTCCACGACGCTCGCATATTTGCCTTCGGGCACGAAGCAGATGTCCTGGCTGTCGGGTTTGTCGGCGACCGCAAGACCGAGCTCGCCCGCAATGCGCCGCACTTCCGATTTCGGCATTTCGCCCAGGGGAAAGCGCAGATAGTCGAGCTGGTCTTTCGTGGTCGAGAACAGGAAATAGCTCTGGTCTTTCGACGCGTCGTAAGCGCGGCGCAGTTCGGGCCCGTGCGGGCCGTCGACCCGGCGGATGTAATGGCCCGTGGCCATGGCCGCGCCGCCGAGATCGCGCGCGGTTTCCAGAAGGTCGCGGAACTTCACCCGCTCATTACAGCGCACGCATGGGATCGGCGTCGCCCCGGCGAGATAGGTGTCGGCGAAATCCTCCATCACCGCTTCGGAGAACTTGTTCTCGTAATCGAGCACGTAATGGGGAAAACCCATGGCTTCGGCGACCCGGCGCGCGTCCTGAATATCCTGGCCGGCGCAGCAGGCGCCTTTTTTCTGAATGGCGACGCCATGGTCGTAAAGCTGCAAGGTGACGCCGACGACATCGTAGCCCGATAGCTTGGCGAGCGCCGCCGTCACCGAGGAATCGACGCCGCCCGACATGGCGACGATGACGCGCGCGCCGGCGGGCGCGCCGAGGTCGATCCGGGGCGCGTCGATGGTCGATATGTCTTTCAGGGCCGTCATAGGGGGCGGAACATAGGGAGGACGCCGCCGGAATGCGAGTCCCTGAACGGAACGCCCCGGAGCCCCGGCCCATGCGCCGCCGGCGGCCGGTCCCAATGGCGGCGTCTCGCCGCGTATCCCCGCCGGCGCGCGGCCGATAAAGAAAAGCATCGGTTTTCAGGAGCGGCTTCATCATGATCATTTTTTCGGCGTTGCGGGGCTTTATTCGCTATGCAGCCGCTCCCGCCTTCTTCCTGCTTGCGGGCGTCAATTATCTCATCGAAAGCGCCGGCGGCGGGCATGGCGGATCGGGCGTCCATGGCGGCGCGCCGATGGACGCCACGGGCATGAGCGCTGAAACCATGAGCGCCGCCGCGCCGGCTGTCCCGGGCCTGCTTCACAATCCCATTCTCGCCAGCATGTGGCTTATGTATCTTCTGATGGGCTTGGCTCACCTCTCGCCCTGGATCCCGGGCGGGCGCAAACCCGGCCCCACGCCCTGGGAGTGAGGCTCCCCCGCGTGGAACATTTGTCGTCATCATTTGTCTCGCGTTCTTTTCAAATGGCGTCTTGTCTGGCTTTCGGACGAATTTGGCGCCATTTGCGTAAAATTGTTTCACGGGGCTTCCTCGAAAAATTTCACTTCATCCCGGGCGCACAGCCGCACGCCAATACCGCCGCCCGGCACCCGGGATGACGATCGAGCCATATTACCCCCGCCGGAAAGCCCGTGGATACTTATCCACCGCTTTCAGTTCCGTGCTATCATGAACGGCGCCCGTCCGGCCGCCGTGGCGGACCTGGCTTGCCGGCTCCTTCGATTCCTAACCAAAAGCTTAACAACGCCGTAACCGGCCGCCTCTAACCTTTCATAACGGTAAGGTTAGACAGGCGAGTCCCGTGTCATGGGCCGAAAGACTTTCATCCGCACCCCCGCAACAGGGCGAAAGCGCCAGCATAAAGAACGCCGGCTGAGACCGGCTTATGTCGCCGCGCTGCTCGTCATCTCCCTCGCCTGCTTTTCGACGGGCGCGGCGCAGCATGCCCTGTCGCCGCCGCAGACGGTGCATGAGGGCGTCGTCACCCGGGTGGTCGACGGCGACACGCTTTACATCAAGGGGCTCGAGACCCGCATCCGCTTATGGGGCCTCGATGCGCCGGAGCGCGGCAAGAAGGGCGGGTACAGAGCAACGCGGATGCTGCGCGAGATCGCCCATGGGCGCCATCTCTCCTGCCGGGAAGTCGACATCGACCGCTATGGCCGCATTGTCGCCCAGTGTTTCCGGCCGGACGGGCGCGACGCCGCGGCGCTGATGATCGAGAGCGGCGCCGCGAAGGAATATCTGCGTTATTCAGGCGGGTATTATTCAAGAACCGCAATGGCGGGTGGGGATTAAAGCTGTCGCTTTCAGGCGGCGCGCTTCAGCTTCAGCGCCGTCCAGACATCGTCGAGCGACTTGATCAGCTTATCCATGTGATCGTCCGTATGCAGCGGCGTCGGCGTAAAGCGCAGACGCTCGGTCCCTTTCGGCACGGTCGGATAGTTGATCGGCTGCACATAGATATTGTGCTCTTCGAGGAGATAGTCGGAAACCCGCTTGCACTGCACCGGATCGCCGACTTTCACCGGGACGATGTGGCTCACCGATTCCATCACCGGCAGGCCGGCGTCGGCGAGCAGTTTTTTCAACCGCGCCGCGCGCTCCTGATGCTGCTCGCGCAGATGGTTCGATTCTTTCAGCGTCTCGACGCTGGCGAGCGCGCCGGCGACCAGCACCGGCGACAGCGCGGTCGTAAAAATGAAACCCGACGCATAAGAGCGGATGGCGTCGACGATGGAAGCGTTCGCCGCGATATAGCCGCCCATGATGCCGAAGGCCTTGCCGAGCGTGCCTTCGATGATATCGATCCGGTGCGCGACGCCGTCGCGTTCGGAAACGCCGCCGCCGCGCTTGCCGTACATCCCCACCGCGTGGACTTCGTCGAGATAGGTGAAGGCGTTGTACTTTTCGGCGAGGTCGCAGATCTCCGCCATCGGCGCGATGTCGCCGTCCATGGAATAGACGGATTCAAACGCGATGACTTTCGGGCGCTCGGCCGGCAATTCGGCGAGCAGCTCTTCGAGATGTTCGAGATCGTTATGGCGCCAGATGCGCTTGATCGAACGTCCGCCGCGAATGCCCTCGATCATCGAGGCGTGATTGAGCTCGTCGGAGAGAATGACGCAATCGGGCAGGATGCGCGAAATCGTCGACAGGGTCGCCTCGTTCGAGACATAGCCTGAGGTGAAAAGAAGCGCGGCGTCCTTGCCGTGAAGATCGGCGAGCGCGGCTTCGAGCTTCATGTGATAATGGGTGGTGCCGGCGATGTTGCGCGTGCCGCCCGCCCCGGCCCCGACCTTGTCGAGGGCGTTCTGCATGGCCTCCATGACCGCCGGATGCTGGCCCATGCCGAGATAATCGTTGGAGCACCAGACAGTGATCTCGCGCGGCTGGCGTTCGCGCTCATTATGGCCGCCATAATAGAGCGCCGTGGGAAACCGCCCGCGCATGCGCTCGAGGTCGGCGAACACCCGGTAGCGGCCCTCTGCCCGGACTGCATCCACAGCCGCCCGGAATGCTTCGTTATAATCGACCATCACACCCGTTGGGCTTGCCGCCCCGCTTTTCTACAGAAAGACACATAATCGAGCACCGCCCCTAAAGGCCAGAGCAAAGCCCCGGGAAAGCGCCGGACCGAACGCCGCATGGCCGGACCCTTCGCATAGAGACCCGAAAGGCTCCAACGCCCCTGAAGATCAGATGTTTTTGCTAACAATACAATGCGCCCGCCATTGTTTTTGCATCGAATATCTTGATCGCGCCCATCGGGTCGGCGGCGCTCATGCAGGGCGGGAAAAGAAAACGCGCTTCCCGGAAGAAGCGCGCTTGCCGCACCAATTGAGAATAATTCTCAATAACGAAACTTACAGACGATAGCGCACCTGGTCGGCCCAGAAGCGCTCCAGGCGCTGCAGGGTTTTGTTGGTGTCGTCGATGAGCTGGATGTCGACGCCGCCCACCTGCTCCACCGAGGTCAGCTGACGTTCGAAAAGCTGGGTGATGGCGTCACGGATTTCGAGGCCCATATCGGTCAGCGAAACGCGCTTCGAACGGCGGTCCGTATTGGAGCGCTCGTCCTTGATATAGCCCTTCTCGACCAGCTGCTTGAGATTGTAGGAGACGTTGGAGCCGAGATAATGGCCGCGCGAGCGCAATTCGCCCGGGGTCAGCTCCGCATCGCCGATATTGTAAAGAAGCAGCGCCTGGACGGAGTTGATGTCCGTCTGGCCGAGCCGCTCCAGCTCGTCCTTGATCACGTCGAGAAGCTGCCGGTGCAACCGCTCCACCAGATGCAAAAGCTGGAGGTAGCCGGTCTCCAGCGCTTCAGGATCGTTCCCGACCTTGCTCGCGCTCTCGCCAATCACTTCTCGCATTGCCCCGTTGACCGTCATTATTGGTTCTCACTCAAACTGAACTGCTGGTCCCGGTATACAAAGGAGGTCTAAAAGCCGCGTTAAGCCGGAATGTTCAATTTGCAATCAAATTCTATTGAGGACAGTAATAGGCCCCTGATATGCCTCGCCAAAACCATAACGGATTATGAACAAAAGCCCTTTCGCCCGATTTCCGGCCCTCCGGCTGCGCCGCCCGCGCCAGGCGGACTGGTCGCGCCGCCTCCACGCCGAGGCGCGGCTTTCGCCGGACGATTTTCTCTGGGCCATTATCTTAAAAGACGGCAAGAATGTGCGAGAGCCCGTGGCTTCCATGCCGGGGGTGCATCGCCTGTCCCCGGACGAGGCGGTCAGCGCCGCGCTCGAGGCCCGCGATCTCGGCATTCCGGCGCTGGCGCTCTTTCCTTTCACGGACGCATCGGCGCGGACGCCCGGCGGCGAAGAGGCGATCAATCCGGACAATCTCATGTGCCGCGCGGCGCGGGTGATCAAGGCTGAGGTTCCCGAGATCGGCCTGATGGCCGACGTCGCCCTCGATCCGTATACGGATCATGGTCATGACGGAATCATGCGCGACGGCGAGATCCTCAATGACGAGACCGTCGAGGTGCTGGTCAAACAGTCCGTCGTCCAAGCGCAGGCCGGCTTCGACATCATTGCGCCGTCGGACATGATGGACGGGCGCGTCGGCGCCATCCGCGCCGGGCTCGATGAAGCGGGCTTTGGCCATGTGATGATCATGGCCTATGCGGCGAAATATGCGTCCGCTTTCTACGGGCCCTATCGCGACGCCATCGGGTCTTCGGGGGTCTTGAAAGGCGACAAGCGCACCTATCAGATGGACCCGGCGAATTCCGACGAAGCCCTGCGCGAAGTCGCCCTCGATCTCGCCGAGGGCGCGGACAGCGTGATGGTCAAACCCGGCCTGCCCTATCTCGACATCGTGCGGCGCGTGAAAGACGAGTTCGGCGCGCCGACCTTCGTCTTTCAGGTCTCCGGCGAATATGCGCAGATCAAAGCCGCGGCCGCGAACGGCTGGATCGACGGCGAGCGGGCGATGATGGAGTCTTTACTGGCCTTCAAACGCGCCGGCGCCGACGGGATCATCACCTATTTCGCGGCGGAAGCGGCGCGGAAGCTATTGAAATAGCCGCGGCCGCAAAACATATGGTGACCACTGGTAAGGGGGACGCCTATGGCCGCCAAGAAATCACCTTTAGGAAAGATCATAATTGCGGCAGCCTTGTTGGGACTACTTATCGTTTCAGCTCCCATTATTTTCGCTATCGCTTCCGCGCCATTCATGTGGGATGGAAATTGCACTGAGAACAGCCGAGCCGTAGCTCTCGCGCGATCACTTTCACAAGAGCAACTTGTTTCTCTCAATACGAGAATTTTGGAACTGAGTGAGGAATACCCTTACTCAACACTCACTGATAATTCAAATCCAACCATTCCTGAGGACCTGAAATATCTGAATGCACGCTATATAAAATTGTCTAGCGATGATGGATATGTCGTTCTTGCGAAATGCAATGTCAGCGTAGGTGTAATCTTATTTTTTGAGCCATCAAGAGACGGCTGGGATACGATCAAACTACGTTGGGATACTCCCACCAATAAGAGTCCGGCAGGCTCAGAAATCTTATGGACAGAACCTCATTAAATCCCCCCATACCCGCCTTTCGGCCTTAGCGGCTTCCGCAAAAATCCGTATACGGGCAAAAACAAAAGCGCGATGAAAGTCTTGATGGCGAAGTCGCCGATCATCCAGTTGATCCACGGAACGCGCGAACCCGAAAAGACGCCCGGGAAATAGAGAAAGGCGTAAATCCCGTAGGCGAAGAGCGCCGCATATAAGGGCGAGCGCCACCACCGCCCGCCGCCGCGGGAAATGTCGTAAACGCTCGCCGCCATATATTGCGCGGCCATGGCGCTCGCGGTGAAAAAGATCGTGAAGCGAACGCCCGGCAGATCGCCGGCCTCGAGCGAGGGCGCGAGGATCGACAGTTCGGCAAACACCGCCACCGCCGCGACGCCCCAGGAGGCGGTCACGGCGCGCGAGGCTTCGTCGCCACCATATTTGCGGGCAAAGAGGATGACGAGGAGCGGCGCCAGTCCCATCAGGAAGCCGCCGACCGTGAGCCAGTTCGAGGGGCGCGAGCGCACCGCATCGCCGGCAAGCCAGTCAAAGCTGTGCAGCGGGATGTCGACAGTGAGGATCGCGGCGAGGAGCAGCGGCGTCAGCATCGCCGCCAGCGCCATCATGCGCAGGAACGAGGCCGCAAAGTCGCCCGAATGGCGCGCCAGGCGCTCCATCGCCGTTTCGCGGGGATTGTGCTTTTCGACCGCGCCGTCCATTCGCCTTCTCTGGCCCGCCTGCCCTTTTGCGCTGCGCAATCTAGCGGGAATCGCCGCTGCGCCTAGGGGCCCCTTGGCTCCATCCTCCCTTGATAGCGCGCAAGCGCCATGCCGGAAACTAAAGCCCCTCAAGACATGAACCCGCAAGACATGAAAAAGGGCGGCCTGGGCCGCCCTCAACACCGAAATCTTTCAGGAAAGGCTTAGGACGCTTTCGACAGCTTGCGCTTCAGCTTCAGCGCATTCGGCGAAAGCTGGCCGTCATCGGCCTTGGCGAGGAAAACGTCGAGGCCGCCCACATGGTCGAGCGTCCTCAGGGTCGAGGCCGCGATGCGGAACTTGAAGCCCTGGCCGAGCTTGTCCGAATGCAGCGTCACATTGCACAGATTGGGCAGGAAGCGCCGCTTGGTCTTGTTGTTCGCGTGGGAGACATTGTGCCCAACTTTGGGGCCAACGCCCGTCAAATCACACCGCCGCGCCATGGGTCAAACCTTGCATTTCAGGGGCCCCGCGCCATATCTGGCGGCGTCCGCCCGTTTTTCCGGAAACCTTGAAAATGAGCCGCGGTCCATAACCGAGGCCCGGCGGGGCGTCAAGCGGCGTTTTAGGGAAATAGGATATACGTCATTGACATATATACGTCAAAGACGTATATAACAGCATGATCCGGCATCACACCGTCGTCGAAACGGAAGAGTTTGCGGCCGACGCGCGCCACCTGAAGATCAGCGAAGAAGAAGTGACGCGCATCATTACCGAGGTCTCCCTCAATCCCGACGGCGGCGACGTGATCGCCAATTCAGGCGGCCTCAGGAAAGTCCGCATCGCCGGACGCGGCGGCGGCAAGAGCGGCGGCTACCGGATTCTGGTCCTTTATCTGAACCAGACCTGCCCCACCTATCTTTTCGCCATTTTGAGCAAGGGCGAGCGGGCGAATTTTTCCAAGGCCGAGTTAGCGGAACTCCGGATGCTGGCCGCCGAAACGAAACGATACTGGAAGGAACGGAAAAGATGAGCCGAAAACCCTTAAGCGAACGCGTCCTCAGCGCCGCCCGCGAAGCGCGCGATCACGCGGCGGGAAAGCTCGATCTGGCCGAACACCTTCCCGTCATTCCTGAAGACGTGGATGTCGCCGCCATTCGCGCCCGGTCGAACCTCTCTCAGGCGAAATTCGCGCAGCGTATCGGCGTTTCCGCGGCGACGCTGAAAAACTGGGAGCAAGGCCACCGCAAACCGAGCGGCCCGTCGCTTGTCCTGCTCGCCATGCTGAGCAAAAACCCTCACATTGTCGAGGAAACGCTGGCGCCCGAAAAAGCTTAAAGGCGTCAGCAGATTTCTCAGGCCGCAACGAAGATGCGGCAAGCATAAGAAAGGTCGGCGCTTCGTGCCCTCCTCCCCCTCTCTCGACAGGATTTCGCCGCCGGACGGCTCGCGGCTGTGCGCGGTGTTGGGCCCCACCAACACCGGCAAGACGCATTACGCGTTGGAGCGGATGCTGGCCCACAAATCGGGGATGATCGGCCTGCCGCTCCGCCTCCTCGCCCGGGAGATCTATGACCGGATCGTCGCGGCCCGCGGGGCCCGCGAGGTCGCCCTCGTCACCGGCGAGGAGAAAATCGTCCCGCCGAACCCGCGCTACTGGGTGGCGACGGTCGAGGCCATGCCGCTCGAACGCGAGGTCGAGTTCCTCGCCATCGACGAAATCCAGCTCGCCGCCGATCCGGAGCGGGGCCGCGTCTTCACCTCGCGCCTTCTCCATGCGCGGGGGACAGCCGAGACCCTGCTACTCGGCTCGCACACCATGCGCCCCATCCTCAATCAGCTTTTCACCGGCATCGAATTCGTCGCGCGCGAGCGTTTGTCGCGTCTTACTTACGCGGGGCCCAAGAAAGTGACGCGCCTGCCGCGGCGCTCGGCCATCGTCGCTTTCTCCGCCGATACGGTCTACGCCACCGCCGAGCTTATCCGCCGGCAAAGGGGCGGCGCGGCGGTCGTTCTCGGCGCGCTTTCGCCGCGCACGCGGAACGCCCAGGCCGAACTCTATCAATCGGGCGAAGTCGACTTTCTCATTGCGACGGACGCCATCGGCATGGGGCTCAACATGGATATCGACCATGTGGCCTTCGCCGCGAGCCGCAAATTCGACGGACGCCGTCCGCGCAATCTCAGCCCGTCCGAGCTTGCGCAGATCGCCGGACGCGCCGGGCGCCATGTGCGCGACGGCAGTTTCGGCGTCACCGCCGACTGCCGCGATTTCGATGAAGATATCGTCACGGCGATCGAGGATCATCAGTTCGATCCGGTCAAAGCGCTGATCTGGCGGTCCGAACAGATCGATTTTTCATCGCTGCCGGCGCTCTTGAAATCGCTCGAGCGTCCGCCGCCGCGCGACGTCTTCATGCGCTCGCGCCGCGAAGACGATGAAGATGTCCTCAATCGTCTCGCCGCGCGCGAGGAAATCCGCGACCTCGCGAAAGGCGGCGCCGCGCTCGGCACGCTATGGGACATCTGCCAGATCCCCGATTTCAGGAAAGTCGGCGGCGACCAGCATGCGCGGCTTTTGGGCGACATCTATGAAATTTTAATGCGCGACGGGCGGCTTTCCGACGACTGGCTCGCCCCCCGCATCGAGCGTCTCGACCGCACAGATGGCGACATTGACGCGCTTTCCGCGCGCATCGCCCATATCAGGACATGGACCTATCTGTCTCATCGCGGCGCATGGATCGACCGCGCCCCTTATTGGCAAGAGCGCGCCCGCGCGATAGAAGACAAGCTCTCGGATGCGCTGCACGAGAAGCTGACGCAACGATTTGTTGACCGGCGCACGACAACCTTGCTGAAGCGCTTGAAAGATGACGAACCGCTCCTCGCGGGCGTCACCGACGACGGAGAAGTGATTGTGGAAGGCCAGTTCATCGGCCGTCTTTTAGGGTTCGAATTCATCGTCGATCCGCGTGCAAGCGGCGCCGAAGCGAAGTCCTTGCGCGCCGCCGGCGAAAAAGCGCTGAAACCGGTTCTCGCCGCGCGCGCCGCCGCGCTCGCCAACGCCGATGCCGGCGAGTTGCGTCTCGAGGATGACGGAACCGTCTGGTGGCGCTCGGCGCCGGTGGGGCGTCTTGAAAAAGGCCCGGCGCCGTTGCGTCCCTCGCTCGCCATTCTGGGGCTCGCCGATGTGACGCCGAATTTGCGCGGCCGCGTCGAAGACCGCTTGAAAGATTTCGTCGCCGCGAAAATCGAAGGCCTGCTCGGCCCGCTCGTCGCGCTTCAAAACGCGGCGAACTCCGAAAGCGAAGACGGCCTCAAAGGTTTGACGAAAGGCGTCGCCTATCGCCTCGTTGAGAATTTCGGCGCCACTTCGCGCACGCAATTCGGCGACGACTTGAAACAGATCGATCAGGAAGAGCGCGCCAAGCTCCGAAAGATCGGCGTGCGCTTCGGCGAGTTCACGCTTTTCATGCCTGCGCTGTTGAAACCGGCGCCGGCGGCGCTGCTCACCTTGCTGTGGGCTTTGTGGACCGGCCGCAAGCTTTCCGATGTTCCGCCCCCGGCGGCGGGCCGCGTTTCCGTCGTGATGAGCGAAAATCTTCCGCATGCCTATTATTACGCCGGCGGCTATCGCCCGTCGGGCGTGCGCGCCGTCAGGATCGACATGCTCGAACGTCTGGCAGGACTCATTCGCACTGCGCGCAATGAAGGCGGCAAGGAAGGCTTTGAAGCCAATGCACAGATGATGTCGCTGGTCGGCTGTTCCGGCGAAGATTTCGAGGCGATCCTCAGATCGCTGGGCTTCCGCAAGAATGTCGTGAAGCGCAAACCCGAAGCGAAGCCGGAAGCCAAGCCCGCAGAAGACGCGCCCGCCTCTACGGAGACTGGCGTAGAGACCGCAGCCACGGCGGCGGACGCCTCCGCGCCGCAACCCCATGCCGGCGACGAGACCGGCCTGCCCGCGCCCGAAACGGCGCCCGCTGCTGGGGCGGCCAGCCCCGCTCCCGAACAACCGGCCGCCGATGCGGCTCCGGTGGAAACGCCCCCCGCTGAAGCGGCTGAGACCAATGCCGAAACCGCGCCGGCGGAATCGGCCGTGGAAACGGAGCCTTCCGCCGCGGACGCTTCAGCGCCCCAGCCTGCTTCCGCCGATGCCGAAACGTCTACGCCAGCGCCCGAAAGCGGCGACGCCACGCCGGCGGCTTCGCAAGCCGACGAGTCAGAACCTGAAGAAATTGAAGTGACGCTGTGGCGCCCCGCCCCGCGCCGGCCGAAGCCGCAGCCCCATGCCAAGGGCCGCCAGCAACGCGACGGCGACCGCAATGCGAAAGCCGGCGACGCGCGCGGAGGCGGCCGGCCCGACCGCAAAGACGGCAAACAAGGCAAGCCGGGCAAGGGCGGCCCCCGTCGCGACAAGGGGCGCGATAAGGGCCGCGACAAGAACCGCAAGGGCGCGGTCTACACCGCCGGGCCGCGGCGCGAGAAAAAGGCCGATCCGGATTCGCCTTTCGCGGTGCTCGCAGGCCTCAAGGCCGAGCTTTCCGGCGACGAGAAAAAAGGCAGCAAGGCGAAAGAACCCCAGAAAGCCACAGAGAAGGCTGAATGACGGCAGCGACCGCCGCCAGCGATCCGTCACGCGCCGACAAAGGCCAGCGACTGGATAAATGGCTGTGGCAGGCGCGGTTTTTCAAGACCCGCACCATCGCCGCGAAATTCGTCAGCGACGGCAATGTGCGCGTGAGTCGCGGCGATGCGACGGCGCGCCTCGACAAGCCAAGCGCGAGCGTAAGGCCCGGCGACGTGATCGTCTTTACACGCAACGAGCGTTTGCGGATCATTCACATCCTCGCCTGCGCCGAACGGCGCGGGCCCGCGAGCGAGGCGCAAACGCTTTACGAAGACCGCTCTCCGCCGCCGCCGAAGGAAGAATAACACAGGACGCCTTTCACCCGCGACAAAGGCGCCGGCCGGCCCACGAAGAAAGACCGCCGCGCGCTTGCCGCGCTCCGGTCTGAAGATTGAAGGAATGACGATGTTCGACAAACTGTTCGACCGGTTCAAAAGCGAAGCGCCGGAGGAAAGCGCGGATACGCGGCTTGAACTCGCCTTCGCCGCCCTCCTCGTGGAGGCGGCGCGCATCGACGAGGAGTACAGCGATGACGAGCGCGCGATCATCGACGGCGCCCTGAAAAAACGCTTCGGCCTTTCAGACGCCGACGCCTCCGCCATGCGCGCCCGCGCCGAAGCCGAACAGGCCGGGGCCACGGACATCCAGCGCTTCACCAAGATCGCCAAGGCGATGACCCGGGAGGAGAAGATCGACCTCCTCGAGGAGCTCTGGGAGATCGCCCTTTCGGATGGCGCCCGCGATCCTTACGAGGAGACGCTGATCCGCCAGATCTGCGGCCTCATCTATGTGGACGACCAGGATTCGGGCGCGGCGCGGGCCCGGGTCGCGGCCCGGCTCGGCGATTAGCGGCGCGCGTCCCTGGCTTTAGCAAAGGATATGGTTTCGCAGTCTTCGCCCGGCGCCGTCATGCCGCCCGAGTCGATGGAGACGACGCGGTTCCGTCCTCTTGCCTTGGCGTGATAAAGCGCAGCGTCCGCCGCTTCGACGCTTTCTGCAGGCGCCAAGCCGGCCGAGATTTCCGCAACGCCGATGCTGACTGTGATGCTTAGCTTCTCTTCGCCGTCTTTTGCGTCAACAGGCTCTTCGGCGACCGAGGCGCGCAGTCTTTCCGCCGTCTCCACCGCCGCCGCCATCGAAACGCCCGGCAGAAGGATGGAAAACTCCTCGCCGCCGACACGGTAAACATGGTCGAAAGGCCGAACGGTCGACGTCATGATCCGCGCCACGGCGCGCAGCACGTCGTCGCCGGCGCCATGTCCATACACATCGTTGACTTGCTTGAAATGGTCGATGTCGAGCATCATCAGCGCGCCGTCCTCGCCGCGGCGAACGCGGGCGTAAACCTCCTCCAGCGCTTCGTCGAAAGCGCGGCGATTGAGAAGCTTCGTTAGCCCGTCCCGGCGCGCAAGTTCGGCGAGCGCCGTTTCGGTTTCATCGATGCGGAAGATCATGCGATTGAATTCCAACGCCACCCGTCGCAATTCGGGCGGCACTTTCACACTGATCCGGTGATTGCGGTCGCCTTCGGCGAAATGCTGGGCGCCTTCGACCAGCCTGTCGACACTGTTCGACATCACCCGCCCAATGATAAAAACGCCGCCGACCATCGCGATTAACGACAAAAGCCCGGCGATTCCCATAAGCCACATCACCCGTTCGCGATAGATCATGGCGCTGCGGTGATCGGCTTCAATCGCCGCCGCGACACGCGCATAAAGGGCGCCGAGACGGTCCGACGACGCCTGGATTGCGGCATGGAAACGCTCGAACTTTTCCTGCGTCAGCGGATCGGCGTCAGGACGCCCGGCAAGCAAATCCCGGGCGAGACGGTCAGCGACGGTCCAGTCGGCCCGCGCCCGTTCGGCCATCGTCAGCGCTTCTTCATCGGCCCCCAAATTTTCGTGCAAGACGGCGAAATCCGTTTCGATTCGGCTGCTGAAATCCCGATAGGACGACGCAAGGGCCGGATCCCCTTCTTCGACATATTCGTCCACCGGCACCAGCGTATCCCAGATCAGGATGCGCAAATTCTGCGAGACGGCGACCTGCTTGCGTTCGCGCATGGAGACATCGTGGAACGCGTCGATGACGCCGTGATTTAAGAACCAGTACCCGGCGATCGAGGACAGGACGAGAGGAACCAGCGCCACAATCATGCCGAGGGCGATCCAGTATCTTAAGGACCGGGTTTTCCAGTAAGAGGGGGACATTCGGCCTTCCCGGCGCCTCTTGCGGCGCCAGTCTCCTGACCGCGGCGTTCATACGCTTGCCCCCGGCTTTCCGCAGTCTTCTATAGCCTATTCAAGCATCTGGAACTTAACCGAAAATTGTCGGATATCGTTAACGATTGCTGACTAAACGCCCGGCCCCGGGCCCCTGCGGGCGGCCAGTCTCAAGGGAAAATGAGGCGCCTGTCAGGAAAGCTCGCTTGCGTCCGGGCCGCGAGCAGGTATGAAGGGCGAAAAAACGTCGCAAAACTAGGAGATCCCTTTCCATGACCTATGTGGTGACCGAAGCATGCATCAAGTGCAAATACACCGACTGCGTGGAGGTGTGCCCTGTCGACTGCTTTTATGAGGGCGAGAACATGCTGGTGATCCACCCGGACGAGTGCATCGACTGCGGCGTCTGCGAGCCGGAATGCCCGGCCGAGGCCATCATCCCGGACACCGAAGGCGGCGCCGACAAATGGCTGGAGGTCAACACCAAATACGCCTCGGAATGGCCGAACATCACGCAGAAAATCGATCCCCTGCCCGGCGCCGACGACTGCGTCGAGGAGGAAGGCAAGTTCGAGAAATATTTCAGCCAGAAACCCGGCCAGGGCTCTTAAGCGCCTTGTACGCTTTCGCGCCCGGCGCCCCGGATCCCGCTTTGCCAAAGCCTATCAAGCCCGTAGCGCGGCTTGAAGTTTTGTGCTAATATTCTGGATGAATCTTGGATCGTTTTGCAGCGAAAGCGCTGAGCCGGAGCCTTCAAAAAATCGCTTAATTCTTTGTAAATATTAAGCTTTCCGATCTTTTCCTCATAAAGAACCGGTTAGCTTCATATTGGGACGAGCGTAATCTCAGGCAAACGGGCATGACCCGGCCTTTCAAGCCCGGCAAAGACGAATCCCCGATTTCAAGCCGCCGGCCGCTCCGCCGGCTTCAAGTTTGGACAAGGTCAGTCATGGTGACAAAAACAACGAAGAAGAAAGCAGCGGCCAAGAAGGCCCCTGCGAAGAAACCGGCGGCCAAGAAGAAAACGGCGGCCAAAAAGGCTGCGGCCCCTAAGAAAGCGAAAAAAACGGTGAAGAAAAAGGCGACGGCGAAAACCACGGCGGCGAAAAAAACTGCTGCAGCGAAGAAAGCCCCGGCCAAAAAAGCTGCGAAGAAAAAGTCCGCCGCCAAGTCCGCGCCCGCCCGGAAAACGGTGAAAAAGGCGGCGGCGAAAACCACGAAGACGGCAGCGCCGAAGAAAAAGACAACGACCGCGAAGAGCGCCGCCGCGGCCCCGAAAACGGCGAAGAAGGCCGCCAAGCCCGCGGCCCCGAAAGCCGACAAAAAGACCGCCAAACCTGCGGCGAAAAAAGCGGCGCCGGCCAAGGCCGCTTCCAAAGCCGCATCCAAGGCCAAGGCCGCCGAGAAGGCCCCGGCGCCCGCGAAGGCGAAGCCGGCGAATGTCGGCCAGGCGCCGCGCAAGACGACGCTCGCCGCCTCGATCCCGACGCCGAGCACCACCCCGCCCAAGGACGCGCCCCAGGCGGACGCCAAAGCCTCTGAGAACACCCAGGCGTCGAGCACGGCGAAGCAGGATTTCAAGGTCAACGACAAGATCGTCTATCCGGCCCATGGCGTCGGCAAGATCATCAATCTTGAAAAGCAGCAGGTCGCCGGCATTGCGATCGAGCTTTTCGTCATCGACTTCGACCAGGAGAAGATGAAGCTGCGCGTGCCCACGGGCAAAGCCAAAGCCGCCGGCATGCGTCCCCTCTCCGACGACAAGACGGTGAAAGACGCCATCGGCACGCTGAAAGGCCGCCCGCGGATCAAGCGCACCATGTGGAGCCGGCGCGCCCAGGAATATGACGCCAAGATCAATTCCGGCGACATCAAGCTCGTGGCGGAAGTCGTGCGCGATCTTTACCGCGGCGAAGACCAGCCGGAGCAGAGCTATTCCGAACGCCAGCTTTTCGAAGCCGCGCTCGACCGCATGGCCCGCGAAGTCGCCGCCGTGCGCAAAGTCGATCTCGGCAAGGCGATCGAAGAGCTCGAAGGCGTCCTCAGGAAGAAAACCGCCGCAGCCGCGGCGGCGGCCAATGCCAGTTAGATCATCGGGCGGCGTATTTGAACCGCCCAATGATCTAAATTTCAGTGGTCGCGCCGGTTTTGCGAAAAACCGGTCTCCGCTTTTTCGCCCGACGCTCTAATCCAGCCGCTCGACCTGCAAGAAATGGGTGAGGTCGATCGACGGCCCGTTGATCGCCTCAACCAGGCCGCGCACGCGGACTGGGACGCCGGCAAGCGCGACAAGATCGGTTCCCGCTTTCTTCCAGCGCCGGTAAAGCCGGCTCGCCGCGCTTGCGGTGAAATCCGTGCGATAGTCCTCGCCGAAATTCATATAAAAGCGCGAGCCATGTTGTCCGGCCTCGCGCACCGTTCCCTCGACCAGGTGAAAGGCGCCGACGGCGCCCCATGCCTTCCCGGCATCGAAGACGCGATAATCCGGCAAAGCCCAGAGCCCGCGGCGTCCGGCCCGCGCCGCGTCTTCCAGCGCGAGAAGGCGGCGGATCAAATCATGATCTTCCGTCTGCGGCCTGACGCGCGCAGCGCCCGCCGCAACAAGCCTCTCCTGAAGCGTTTCACTTTCGCCCGTGCGTTTCGCGAGCACGCGCCGGACGCCCCAGCGGGTCGGCGCCAGCACATCCTCGACATCGAGCGCGCCGGTCAGCAAATCCTGCAAGGCGCGGCGCGAGACTTCGAAATGCGGCGGACGTTCTTTTTCAAGCGTGTAAAGCGGCGGCGCGATGATGTCGGCGAGGAGAAACTCCGTCTCGCCGCTCATGAAACGCGCGCCGGAGAGCGCTTTCGCGTTGGAGACAAAAGTCTGCGCATCAGCCCGCGCGAACATCGCCGCCGCGCCGGCGAGAAAGAGGCGGCGCCTCATCCGGCGACGACGCGCACTTTGGCTTCAGACGCGCGGCCCGCCTCGTCGACCACGGTGACGTCGTAAAAGCCCGCATGATCGGGCCGCCAGACGGCGCGCCCGCCTGTTCCCTCCGGCGTCACCGGCTCGCCATTGACATACCAGCGCCGCGCGCCCTCGCCGCCCCGCGCCGCCAGCGAAAAGCCGCGCCGCTCCGCATCGAGATAAATCTCGACGCCGTTGCGCGGGAAAATGATCTGCGGCGGCGCGGCGTCTTCGGCGCGCTCGAACCGGGCGAGCGCGATGGCCGGCGCCTCGCCCTCTAAATCTTCAATATTGCCTTGCGTCACGCCTTCTTCGGCAAGCATGTCGAACACGTCGAACAACAAGGGCGCGGCGGTTTTGCGGCCCGTGGCGCCGGGGCGCGGCGCGCCGTCCGCCCGGCCGACCCAGACAACAGCCGTGTATCCGCCGCCATGGCCCGCGGCCCAGGCGTCGCGATAGCCGTAAGAGGTGCCGGTCTTGAAGGCGACGCGCACGGCCCTGCGCGACAGATCCGCCGGCGCGCGGCCTTCGAGCGCCGGCGCGCCGGCGAGAATCGAGGAAATGCGCGCGGCGGTCTTCGTCGAAAACAGACGATAGGCGTCCTCCGGCGTTTTTTCTTGCGCCGCTTTCCAGACCAGCGGCGCGACCTCGCCGTCGGAGCCGAGTCCCGCGTAAAGCGCCGCGATTTCCTGCGCCGTCACCCCGGCGCCGCCCAGCGCCAGCGCCAAGCCCGGCGCCTTGTCGGCGCGGGCCGGGGTTTTCAAGTCGATCCCCGCCGCCCGCAAGACGGATGCAAAGCGCACGGCGCCGACGCGGTCGAGCGCGCGCACCGCCGGCACGTTCAGCGAATGTTGCAACGCCTCGCGCACATGAACCTCGCCGCGAAATGTATGGTCGAAATTTTCCGGCGCATAATCGCCGAAGGCGCGCGGCATGTCGTCGATGACCGTGTCCGCCGAGGCGTAGCCGGCTTCAAAGGCGAGCCCGTAAATGAACGGCTTTAACGTCGAGCCGGGCGAGCGCGTCGCGGCGGTGAGGTCGATCCAGCCGCCTTGCGCGTCGAGCCCCGAGGAGCCGACGCTGGCGCGCACGGCGCGGGTTTTGTTGTCGATGACGATCAACGCGGCGGTCGCGCCGTCATCGAACTGGCCCACATAATCGGCGAGCATTTTTTCCGCGCGGGCCTGGAGCGAAGCGTCAAGGCTCGAGGCGACGACGCCCGGCTTGTCGCTGAACGCAAGACGGCGCGCCGCATGATAGGCCATGCGCGGCAGGGGATGACGCGCGGACGGCAGGCGCGCGTCGGCGGCCTCCACCGCGCGGTTTTCCTTAATCGCGCCCGCCTCGGCGAGTTTCCGCAAAATCTCCTTGCGCGCGGCCTTCGCCGCTTCCGGTCTGAGGTCGGGGCGGCGCGCTTCGGGCGCCTGGGGGAGTGCAATCAGCAGCGCCTGCTCCGCATCGGTGAGCCGCGTCGGCTCCTTATCGAAATAAAGCCGCGAGGCGGCGCGCACTCCTTCTATGTTGCCGCCATAGGGTGCGAGCATCAGGTAAAGTTCGAGAATTTCTTTCTTGGATAACCGCCGCTCGATCTGCAACGCGCGGATCATCTCGACGAGCTTGGCGCCGATGGTGCGCTTGCGCGGCTCGAGGAGGCGCGCCGTCTGCATGGTGATAGTCGACGCGCCGGACGTGATCTCGCCCGACGCGAGGGAAGAAAATCCGGCGCGCAGCACCGCCAGCGGATCGACGCCGGGATGGGCGTAAAACCGCTTGTCCTCCACCGCGATGACGCGCTCGACAAAAGACGGATCGATGGTTTCTAGATCGGCCCTGAAGCGCCAGCGCCCTTCCGGCGTCGCGAAAGCGTGCAGCCATTCGCCGTTGCGGTCGGTCACCAGCGGCGAGAGATTTTCCGCGCGCGACAAGGGCGGCGGAAAAAGAAGATCGAGCGCGGCGATGATAGCGACAGCGGCCAGACTGGAAATCAATAGCTTGCGTGGAACGCGTTTTCCTTCTCCCCGTCGGGGAGAAGATGGCGCGAAGCGCCGGATGAGGGGGAAGAAAACGGTCTTCAAAGCTGCATCCTTTCCCCCTCACCCGGATTTTCTATCGAAAATCCGACCTCTCCCCATCGGGGAGAAGTAAAAGGAAAAGCACGATCCGCCATCATTCAGCCGCGGCGATGGAGACCGAGCCGGTCTCGGTGCGCGCGAAATCGCCCGGCCGGTACATATCCTCGATCACCGCGCCGGGCATCACGAACTCGCCCGGCGTCACGGCGCGCACGATGTAAGCGAGCGTGAAGCGGTTGCCGCCATTGACGTCGATAGCGGCGACGAAGCGGTCGTCGCGGGCCTCGGCGACTTTCGGATAGGAAAGCTCGCCAATCCATTTATAGGGACCGTTATGATTGCGCCCGCCCGCGTCGTCCGGGTTGAGGATGGTCTCGATCTCGAGCCCCGCAGGCAGGAGATCGGCGATCACCGCAGGATGCAGGCGCTGATCGGTCGCCGCGCCGCTGATGACGACGACGAAGCGGTCGTTCTGGCGCGCCGCCGAAAGGTCCGCCGGCCGGCCGTCGCGGGTCGCGATGCGTTTGGTCAGGGTGAAGCCCTGCGCGGCGGCGGGCGGCGCGGAAGACGGCGAGCCCGTGACCGTCAGGGAGCGGAAGATCTGTCCCTCTCCGTCATTGCGGTAGGAAACGCCGTCTTCGATCGCCGCAAGGGCGGGACTGAAAGACGGCGCCGGCGGCAGGTCTTCAAGACTTTCGCCGTTCACCGACAGCGCCACCGCCTCCGAGGTGCGCAAGAGCGCCTGCGCCGCAAGAAGCGTGAACGCTTTCTCCTGCGTGTGCATGGCTTTCGGATCTTTCATATAGGTTTCAAGCTGCGCAACGAGGTCTTCGGTACGGTCGTTCTCGCCGGTCTCCACCGCAAGCGCCACGAGCCCCGCAACATCACGCAGGGCGCTCTGATAATAATCGCCGCGATTGGTCCAGCCTGTCGCCTCCATCGCCTTGTCGAAGGCGCTTTCGGCGCGGGCGCGGTCGCCCATCATCGCGAGCGCCGCGCCGATCTGCGCGCGGGCCAGGGGGCTCGGCGTCTCGTCGAGGAGCGCGTCATGGAAGTAACGAAGGTCGGAGAGGTCCGCCCTTCCCGCGCGCGCCAGCACGTAAAGCGCATAGGCCGCCGAGCGCCGGCGCAGATAATCGCGTGTATCGTTATTGCCTTCATATTCGGGAACCGTCGTCTGGTAGCTTGCAAGATACCAGCGGTCGACGCGGGCGATGTCGGCGAGCGACGCATAAGCGCGGTCGAGCGCCGCCTGCGGCACGCCATAGCCTTCCGCCTTGGCGCGATAGAGGAAGTCCGTCACATAGGCGCCGAGCCAGGGCGAAGCCCAGCGGTCGCCGACCCGCCAGAGCCCGAAGGCGCCGTCGGGAGACTGACGATTGAGAAGCTCGTTCACCGCTTTCTGGACGCGCGGGCGCACGGACCGTTCCGGCCCCTTGCCGATCTCCCCGCCCAAGACGTCGACGAAGAGCAGCGGCATGGCCGAACTCGTCAGCTGTTCGGAGCAGCCGTAAGGATAGCGGTAAAGCGCGTCGAGAAGCGGTCCCGGCTCGATCCCGTCGAGCCGCGAGAACGCGACCGTGACGTCCGCCGAGCCGTCCACATAAGGTTCGGTCACCGCATCGGTGAGCTGGAAGGTCTCGCCGGGGTCGAGCGCGGCGGTCCGCACTTCCGTCACCGGGAAATAAGGCGTCCTCGACTGGATCGGATAAGAGCGCGAGACGGAAAAACCGCCCGGCCCCTCGACGCTGAGATTGACAGCGCCGATGCCGACTTCGCCGGTTTCGAAAGAGAAGGTCTCCGTCTGCTTTTCGCCTTGCGCGAGGGTGAAGGTCCGATCCGTCGACAGCGTCACCGGGCCCTCGCCCGTCAGCGAGACTTTATAGTCGCCCGCCGCGCCGTCCACATTGTCGATGAGGAGCGTTGCGGTCGCCGTGTCGCCGGGGGCGAGGAAGCGCGGCAAAGCGAGCTCCGCCGGAACCGCGTCGCGCACGGTCAGGGGGTCGGATGCAGAGCCCAGCTTATCCTTCGACCAGGCGACGGCCATCAGGCGCAATTCGCCATTGAAGTCCGGCACCTCGATGGGGACCGACGCCTTGCCGGATCCGTCGAGTTTGATGGGTCCTGTAAAGAGCGCCACGGATTTCGTCGGCACCACGGTGAGCCCTTCGCCGCCGAGCTGGTCGCCGCCGAAACGCGCCGGCGCGCCGAGATTGGCGTGAAGGATGCGGCCGTAATCGTCGCGGACCGCAACGCCCAAACGCTTCTTGCCGTAATAATAGTCCACCGGATGGGGCGATTTAAACTTGGTGAGGCGCAGGATGCCCTCGTCCACCGCCGCAACGGTCATCATCACGGTCGATCCCGGCGCGGCGTTCGACACCGTCACCGGCAGGTCGAGCTGCTGGCGCGGGCGGAACACTTCCGGATCCTCGATGTCGACGCCGAGTTTTCGCGCCGACATGTCGAACGGCACATGCGTCACCGCCATGGCGCGGCGCGGCACCGGCCGCTCGCCGGGATCGCGCGGCGTCACCACCGTCGCCATGACATAAAAGCCCGCGCCCCAACTCGGGTCCGTGTTGACGATGATCTCGCGCCCATCCGCGCCGACTTTCATGCGCTGGACGAGATGCACCTTGTCCGTGGCGATCACCACGGTGGCCTCGCCTTCATAGGGCGGGTTCAGGAAAAACCGCGCGCGCGAGCCCGGCGTCACCTTGTCGTTCTGCAGCGTGATCGCCGCCTGGTCCGGCGAGTCGGCGCCCGCCGCATAAGAGCGCCAGCCCACATAAAAGCGGATGTCGCTTTTCGCCTTGCCGCCGGCCTGGCTGACGGTCAGGCGATAGGTCCCGGGATCGACGCGCTGATTGACGAGCTTGGCGAAACTTTCCGCGCCTGTCTTGCCGCGCCCTTCCGCGACGAGCACGTCGCGATAAGAGCGGCGCCAGCGCCATTCGCCGCCCTGGCGATACCAGTCGAACCAGTAATCCTCTTCGACGAGGCGCCATTCAAGCTCGCCCTCCGCCGGCTGGCCTTCCCAGTCGAGCAGCACCGCGTCGACCGCGACCTCCTCGTCCTGGCCGAAGCTGCCGGAATCATTGGCGAGCTTCAGGCCCACATACGCATCGTCAGGGCGCACGGGGATGCGCGCCGATTCGCGCACCACGCGCCCGCCGGGTTCGACGACCCCGACCACCACATCGGCGCGCATGGGGGCGCCGTAGTTTTTCGGCGCGGAATCGGCGTTGACGGCGATGCTCGCCTTGCCGTCCGCGTCCGTGGTCGTGTTGGGAAGTTTCAAAAAGCGCTCATCGAAACGCCCGTTCACCGGCCCGAAACGATAAGCGGAAAAATCCGGAAACGGATTGGGGTCGAGGCGAAGCCGCGCCTCCGCCTCCACCGCAAGGCCTGACGCCGGCGCGCCGTAAAGAAACCGGCTGTCGACGGAAAGCTCGCGCGTTTCGCCGGGGCGGATCGGGGTTTCCTCATCGCCTTCGAGTTTCACCTCAAGGCGCTGCGGCACGAAATCCTCGACGGAAAAGCTTTCGCCGCCGACGGCGTTGTCGATGCCGTCCGCCTCGACCGAGATGCGCCACATGCCGCGCGCAGCCGAATCGGGAACGTTATAGTCGAAGGAAAAGCCGCCGACCTGAAGGTCGGTGATGCGGCGCTTGTCGGCCTCGGTGCCGTTGGGCCGAAACACCGTCACGGTCAGCGGACGCTCTTCAATGGCGCGGCCCGCATCGTCGCGCAAAAGCCCGGTCACATGAACCGTCTCGCCCGGCCGGTAGATGCCGCGGTCGAGATAAACGAAGGCGTCGACTTTCGGCGGCGCGGCGCGCCCACCCACATCGCGGTCGGAAAGATCGAGCGGCGCGCGCGCAAGATCGAGCGCGGCGTAATCCTCCTGCGGGCCGTAGGCCATGAGCATGCGCGGGGTTAAGGGGTAATCGCCATTGACGGCTTCCTCCTCGAAACGCGCGCGCCCGTCCCCATTGGTGATGGCGGTGGCGAGAATGTCGTTATTGGCGGCGATCAGCGTCAGCTCGACGCCGGCCATGGCCCGCGCCGTCGAAATCGAGCGCACGAAAACGTCGACGCCGTCGGCGCCGGAATAAGTCGTCAGCGCCATGTCGGTGAAAACGATCCAGCGCCAGGCCGACGCCGCGCGATTCTCGTCAGCGCCCGGCGAGACGTCCTTCAGCCGGATGAAATAGGCGCCGGGCTTGAGCTCGCCGAGCGCCGCGCCGAGCGAAAAGACCGTCGTCGTCGTTTCATTACGCTCGCCCGGCGTCGCAAGTTCGCCCGCAAAGACTTTTACGCCGACATCCTGGCCGTCTTCCTGATCCCAGACATAAGAGTAACGCCCCTCTTCGCTCGCCTCGCCCGCAACGATGTTCTTGCGCGCCAGCGAGCGGTCCGAAACGCGATAGACTGTGACCTCGACCTTTTCCACATTGACGGTCTCGATGCCGATCCCGTCCGCTTCGAGGCGCGGCAGGATCACCCCGTCCCCAGCGAAGCCCGCATAGGACGGCTTGTCGCCAAAGGCGACCGTCACTTCCGCCGCGCGTTCAAGGCGCTCGCCCTTGGCGCTCGGCAGACCGGCGCGCAGGCGCACGGTGTAATCCTTGTCGAATTGCAGACCGGAGAGGCAGAGCGAGGTTCCGTCGACCTCGATGGCGGCGCCGTCCGCCGGGCTTACGCGGACGAAATCGCCGTAATTGACGTCGCCCCCGTCATCGAGCTCTCGCGTGAACTGAAGGCAGGCTTTCGGCGTCTCGGTTCCTGTGTCGAGGCGCAGCCGACGATAGGCGAATTCCTTGATGATGTCTTCTTCGGGCCGCTCGGCGTCTTCGTCCCGGCGTTCCTGAAACGGACGGCGCGGGGTCTGGCCCTTGGTCTCGGCGGAGACCACGGGCTGGCCGTTCGGCGCGTCGCGCGAGCCCGAATCGGGCGCGATGGTCCGGCCCAGCAATATCCCCAAAGCGAAGGCCGCCAGAAGGCCGCCCGCCATCAACACACCCTGTCTGCGCGCAAACATATCGTCTCCCGCCTAGCGTCCCGCCCGGCTGGTAAAGCCAGCCTCTATCAGCGGATTTTCGCCCGCAATTATGGCGGTTAATCAACTAAAGCAAAACGATTCAGAGACATTTTCGGGAAATTTAGGCAGCGCCGGACCGGGAATTCAGGTTTTGCCGCAGCGCGAAATTGGCTAGGTTGCCCGCGCTGTCCCCGTAGCTCAGCAGGATAGAGCATCAGATTCCTAATCTGAGGGCCACAGGTTCGAATCCTGTCGGGGACGCCATCTTCCAGCGCAACACAGCGGGTTTCACCGCAGCCCGGCAATGAAAAAGGCGAAGCGGTTTCCCGCTTCGCCTCTTCCTGCATTCTTGCTTGCGGCGAGGGTTAGAACGAGACCTCGAGCTTGCCGTAATAATAGCCGCCCTGCCAGTCGACGATCGAGTCGGAGCGGTAGATGCGCCCGCAGCAGGTCTCGCCGATCATGCCCCGGTCGGGATAGTTGTCGAAGACATTCCGGGCGCCGAAGGCGATCTTGTAATGATCGAGGAAGGTGTAGCCGACTTCCATATCCACGAGGAACTCGGACCCGAATTCCTGAATAGCCGTGATCGGCGATCCATCGGAATTCTCATAGGAGCCATAATAGCTGACCCGCGCGAGACCCGTGAAATCGCCGACGCTATGGATTGCAGTGAAGACGCCGCGCCATTTCGGATCGCCGTTCAGCAAATCGAACTGTTCTTCTGCGTTGAACAGGCTATTCACATCGCCGTCGAACTTGGTGTCGTTATAGTTCGCCGCCAGGGAGACCGACGTTCTGCCGGCCGAGCCCAGGTCGAAATCGGTGGTGGCGACGATATCGACGCCCTTGGTCACCGTGTCGAAGGCGTTGGCGAAGTAGAACACGCCGCCGATCGATTCGGCGCCGACGACGCCGGCGCCGACAAGCGCCAGATAATTGTCATAGGCGGCGCCAGCCATCGGATCGGTCGACACGTCCTGGGTCGAGATGGCGTTGACGCGGTCTTCAAGCGCGATGCGGTAGAAATCGACGGAAAGGTCGATGCCGCCAAACGCCGCGGTGAAGCCCGCAGCGAGGTTTTTCGATGTTTCCGGCTTGAGCGGTTCGGCGCCAAGCGCCTGGGCCACGACGCCCCCGGCCGGGAAGAGACCCGTCGCGACCGGGAAACCGTTGGGCAGGCGCGTCGACACGTTGGTCGTGCCCTGCTGGCCCGGCGTCGGCGCCCGGAAGCCGGTGCCGTAAGAGCCGCGCAGCGCAAGGCCGTCCATCAGCTCATAGCGCGTGGCGACTTTATAAACGAGCTGGCTGTCGAAGTCTGAGTAGTTCTCAAACCGCCCGGCCGCTTCCAGGAACCATTTGTCGGTCACGTCGGCGCTGACATCGACATAAAAGGCGTAGCTGTCGCGCTTATATTTGCCGGAGAACTCCGGCGAATAGCCGGGAAAGCCGTTGGAGCCGACGCCGATGACCGTAAAGACCGGGTCATCCGGGTTCGTACAGTCAAGATCGGCGATGCCGGCGCCGGCCGCAGTCGGGCCCGTCATGCCGTCGCAAAGATCAAACGGATCGGGAAGCGCAAACGGACCGTCCGCATAGGATGCGGGATCGCCTTCCACCAGCTCATAGCTTTCCTTCATATAGGTGCCGCCGAAACCGACGGTCACCTCGCTCGCAAGGCCGGCGTCAACGAGATAAGCGAAGTCGCCCTGGAACTGGGTCTCCGTGTTGATGAGATCGCCCGGATAGAACTCGGTCGGCGTATCGGGACCGAGCGACGGGTTGACCGTGTTTTCGATGAAATACTCGATCTTGCTGACGCCATGACGCCCGGAGAGATCATAGCTGAGACCGCCGCCGAGATCGCCGCGGAAACCGCCGGCGGTCGACCAGTCGGTCACGTCGCCGTGGAACTGCGGGGTGAAACCGCCGGGATAGATATCGAGGAAATTATAAACCGACCCGTCTTCAAGACGAATATCCTCGATCGTGCCGTTGCCGGGATAACGATAGAAGAAGTTGCCGTCCGAGGTGCTGTCGGAATAGTTGCCGAAAGCGTAGAACTCGAGCGAATCGGAGAAGGTGTAGCCCATATTGACGAAGGAGCGGAACGCTTCGGCGTTCGGGCGGCCCCAGGGCTGCACCACGCTGCCTTCCGAAAGCGAGGCGTCTTCCACGCCCGCGGCGAAGTCGGGATTGGCGGCCGCATAAGTCGGCACGCAAAACCAGGATTCGCAATATTGTTCATTGCGGAAGGTCTGGTTGGAATGGGAATACTCCATCGACACGTTGACGAAGCCGTCAGCGCCAAGCCCGAAGCCGGCATTGCCGGCGAAGATGTATTGCAGGCCGTCGCCTTCGTAATATTTGCCGGACTGCGCCGTCAGGGTGACGCCGTCGGCGGAATCCTTCAGGATGAAGTTGATGACGCCGGCGATGGCGTCGGAGCCGTATTGCGCGGCGGCGCCGTCCCGCAGGACTTCGACGCTTTTCAACGCCACGGCCGGGATCGTTGCGATGTCAGGGCCTTGCGTGCCCGACCCGCCGATCGAGACCAGCGCGGCGCGGTGGCGGCGCTTGGAATTGACGAGAACCAGGGTTTTGTCGGTCGGCAGGCCGCGCAGCGAGGCCGGACGAATGAAGGTGGAGCCGTCGCTGATCGGCTGGCGCGACAAGGTGTAGGACGGCACCAGGGTTTGAAGGATGTCGTTTGCGTCGGTGTAAGAAACGCCTTCCAGGTCGCCTTCATTGAAGACGTCGATCGGCACCGGCGAATCCTGAACCGAACGCGGCAGACCGCGCACGCCCGTTACGACGACTTCGTCGTCGTTTTCCGCTTCGTCTTGCGCCATGGCAGGCTGCACGGCGCAGATCGCCGCCAGACATGCCGACACAACCATGTGATTCTTGAATGTTTTGAGACGTTTTTTCATGCGAGCCCCCGCTGAGCTTTTGTTTTAAACCGCGGGCGTCGCCTCCCAAACGCAGCCTTATGTGCTGTCGCGCATCGGCTGACTGTTATTATGCGCCGAAATCGCCACCCCCGGCCTGATCGCAGCGTCATTTTAACCCTGCACGGATTATTTGATCCGCACACGTTAACAAGAACAGGTGACTACAAAACTTTTTGCACTGCAACAGTTTTTTGAAGGATTTTTGATTTTCATGCGACGGTGACATCCATGCCACAGGCGGCCGTCATTAGATGCGGCTTACGGAGATAATCCGTTTCAGGAATATTAAAGACATGCGCGCATGTCATGCCTGATGTTGAAGCGTGTAGCATAAAATTTCTTATCAACGCACATAGCGACTAGCTTTGCGCCACATTTATACGGCCAAAATACAAGCATAAGCGCCCCGCCGCCTGAGGATGTTCCGTATCGGGATTTTTGAAAAGAGAACACGAAACAGCGCCCGCAAAACGGGACGCAAAAAAAGACTTATCGCCTTGTAAAGAGGGGCCGGGCGCGCCGCCCTCGCCTTTTTTCTTCAACCCTCGAGCGCCGCCGGCAAGGCGGCGACATAACGTTTCAGATCTTCAAGCCGCCCCATGGAGACACGCGACCAGGTCGGCAGCCCCTGATAGGCACCGCGGATGAAAATACGCCGGCGCTTCATCTCATCGCGGAAGGCGTCAGCGTCGCCTTTGACGTCCATAAAAACGAAATTCGTCTGGGAGGGCAGCGTCGTGAGGCCAAGCGATTGCGCCGCCTCAACCACCATTTCGCGGCCCTCGAGAATCTTCGCCCTGGATTCGGATAGGAAAGCTTCGTCGTTATAGCTCGCAATCGCGGCGGCGAGGCCCGGCCCGCTGATCCAGGACATGATGTTGCTGCGGATGCGCGCAGTGAGATCCGTGCGCGCCATCAGATAGCCGACGCGCAAGCCCGCCATGCCGTAAATTTTGGAGAAGGTGCGCGAGACGATGACATTCTTGCCGTCGCGCACAATGTCGAGCATCGACGAGCCTTCGGGATCGTCGGTCAGCTCGTTATAAGCTTCATCGACAAGGACCGTCGCCCTGCCCTCGACCTTCAGGATGAAGGCCCGGAGCTCGTCCGGATCGAGCAGCCTGCCCGTCGGGTTGTTGGGATTGGTGATGTGCACCAGGCTGACGCTGTCGTCGACGATCTTTTCCAGCGCATCGAGATCGACATTGAGATCGCTTTTCATGGGCGCGGTGACGAGCTTCGCCCCCTGACGCTCCGCATAACGCACGGTCGTGTCCCAGAACAGCGCCGGCGCGGCGATGGCGCCGCCGTCGCGGGTCCAGGATTGCGCCGCCGCGCACAGCCCTTCGCCGGAGCCGGCGCTGACCGAGATGAAGTCCCGCGGAATATTGTTCTTTTCCGCGATCATGTCGACGAGATAAAGCAGCGACCGGTCGGCGTAGAACGCCCCCTGCGCCGTCGCCGAACAGCCGGCGGCGACCGCCTTTTCACTGGGGCCGTAAGGATTTTCGTTGCGGGAAAGAAGCGCTGTCCCCGGAGGAGGGCCGAAACCGGGAACGGCATGCCCGGCCGGCTGGCCGGTCTGTTGGGTGACCGTCACCGGTTGCGCGCCGCGCGCCATCGCCGGCGTCAGGGCGGCGAGCGCCGCCGCGCCGACAAAGCGCCGCCGCGTCGGCCCCGAAGCAATGATGTCTGCCCGTTTCATTTTAAAGCCCCTCTTTTATTCCCGCCGCAGCCTTGGCGCGGCGCTGTCGCCCCCCGTTGCAAGTCCAGCCCTATTGCTCCAGGGCGCCGCCATTATCGGCCTGCGGCGGCGCGTCGTAGTAAGACAAGCCCTCTTCCGGCGGCGCGCCCGACAACGCCCGGTAATTTTTTTCGGAAACGGCGTTTTCGAAATGCTCCAGCGTCGCCGCTTCGGCGAGATAGGGCGTGTCCGGCGACGGCGAGTCCATCCCCGCCTTATAAGCGTCGACGAACATCACGCCCGTGGTGAACAGAAGATATGTGGCGAACACCCGTTTCAGGACAGCCGGGTTCATCTTGTGAGCGACGAAGGCGCCGGCCGGCGCGGTGAGCGCCGTCATCGCCGTGATCGCCACAAGCCCGATGATGTTTACATAACCAATCGACCCCGGCGGCAGCCCCTCGACGCCCTGCCCGATGATCATGAAACCGATGGCGCCCGGAATGGCGATGATGAAACCGAAACCGGCGGCCGTGGCGATGGCGCTGTGGATCGACTTGCCGAAAAGCGTCATCACCAGAATGGCGAACGTGCCGCCGCCGATCCCCATCAGCGAGGCGAAAGAGCCGACAAAGGCCGCAAGCCCCGCACGCAGCCAGCCCGTGGGCATCGTATCGGAAATCTTGATGGCGCCGGCTTTGCCGAACATCATGTAAAGGCCCATGATGAAAACGCCAATGGCGAAGATCAGGGTCAGCGACTCGCCGTCGACGGACTTCGCCAGCGCCAGCCCCAAAATCACCCCGACCACGATCCAGGGCGCCCAGGTCTTCAAGACCTCGAAATCGACCGCCCCGCGTCTGGCGTGGGCCTGAACCGAGCGCAGCGATGTGACGATGATGGTGCCGAGCGAGGTGCCAATGGCCACATGGGTCGTCACAGACGGATCGCCGCCAAGAACCGTGAAGATCGCATAAAGCGCAGGCACGACGACAAAACCGCCGCCAATCCCGAAAATCCCCGCCGCAAATCCCGCCAGCAGGCCCGCCCCCAGCATGGCGATCAAAGTCGGAAGGATTTGAGCCCAGTCAATCGCAGCCATTATTCATTTCCCCGCGCGTCTTCAGCTCACGCCGACGAAAGCCATCTTGACGATGGGCGATGCCGGCAGTCGCTGATCCGCTGTTTAAATCCGTACATGTCTCTTCCACGCCCCCGAACCGACCCAGGCCGGCCCGCAGGCAAAAGGGTTCGCACAGCGCAGCTGCGCATCAGTATACAGACATTTCCTTCCTAGGGATCGCAGCGCTTTATTATTAACTGAAACGGCCGCTCATAAAAAAATTACAGCAGGAAAATTTCATATGCAAGTTCGCAGTGACGCGCAGCGGGCGTGGACTGACGCGACGAGCTCTCCGTCAGCGGAAGAACGCAATCTATCCAACGCTGCGCACATATTCTGCTCTTTCTTGTAATTTTCCACTCAAGCTCAGCCTTTGCGGCGGCGGACGAGCCGGAAAACGCCGCGCAAGAGGCGCGCCTCCATCTCCTTGAAGAGAATCAGCAACAGCCAGCAGCTCCGTCTCTTAGCGCGCCAGCCTCCTTTTTCAGGCGCAACGGACCGCACAAATGCGAGGACGTTTTTGTTCGTAAACGAATTGCCTGCGCAAATCGCCGCATGCGAACGCGCAGCAGAAATGACGACGCCCGAAGAAGACGCCGCGCCCCGCCTCGCCCGAGACGGCAAGGCGGAACCAGGCCTGCACAGACAGGACGTAGCGCATTATTCCAAAAAACGGCCCGGTCCGGCTCCCGAAATCGCCGTTTTTTGCGCAACCCGCCCCGCCTCGGCGTTTTCGCCGTGCGCGCATCCTTCGCCGGCGCTTGCGCCTGTCCGGGTGCGGACAGAGTTATACTGTTGCTGCAAAAGCAACACGCCACGGCGCCAATCGCACAAGAACGCATAAAACGAGTGCATTGCCTGCGACTCTGCGTTAGGCTCTGTCAAAACCAAAAACAATTTAGGGTTGGAGACACCGCGCCGCAGGAAGATGCGGAGGGGCCTGTAGCGATACGGGGGCAAGACGTGACGCTTGGATTTGGTTTTCAATCTTTTCTTTTCACCAGCGCTCTTGCGTGCGTTCTTTTCAGCTTTACGCTGAAAATAATGTTGCTGCGCCTCGCCGCGCCCGTTCGCAAAACCTCGCCGGAAACCGCCGGCTCTTTCTTTCACATTCGTTTGTAGGCTGAGCATGAAACAGCCGGCAATCGCGATCCAATAACCAATGCAAGCAACGGAGACCCGTCCATGACCTTTCAAATTTCAAGACGCCTTATGCTGACCGGCGCCGTCGGCGCCTCGCTCGCCGGCGCGGCCGCGAAAGCCGCCCCCAAAGCGGAAGAAGCGGCTTTTCCGCCGGAAGTGCTTGCGCATGAACATGCGCTGCTCGGGCCCGATGACGGCGTTGCGCTGCTTGCGCGCAATGAAAATCCCTACGGTCCGTCGGAATCGGCGTTGAAAATGGTCGACTATGCGGGTAAAAAAGGCGCCTATTATCCCGGCCAGGCCAATCTGATCCTCGCCGAGATGATCGCCGAACGCCACGGCGTCGATCCCAAACAAATCGCCATCACCACCGGCTCGGGCGAAGCGCTTTCCGCCATCGCCGTTCTTTACGGGCGCCAGGGCCCGATCGTGGCGCCGCGCCTTTTCTGGGACACGACCGCGCTTTACGCCAAGCGCCTCGGCCTGGCCGAGATTTCGCGCGTTCCGCTCACCGACGACATGGGCGTCGACCTTGCAGGCATAGAAGCGGCGGTCACCGAAGAAACCGGCCTCGTGCAACTGTGCAACCCGAACAATCCGACAGGGCTCGTCTCCGATTCGAAAACCTTCAAGGCCGCAGTGAAACGCATGGCCAAGAAAACGACGGTCCTCGTTGACGAAGCCTATATGGAGCTGGCGGACGATCCCGACGGCAACACCTGCCTCGACCTCGTCAAAAAAGGCCACAATGTCATCGTCTCGCGCACCTTCTCGAAGATTTACGGCATGGCGGGCCTTCGCGTCGGCTACATCATCTCTTCGGAAGAGACCGCCGAGAAAGTCCGCGGCGCGGCCATGTCCTGGATCGCCGGCACCGGCCTCGCCTCGGCCATCGGCGCCTATAACGACGAGACCTTCCTGGAATACTCCAAATCCAAGATTGTCGAAGCGCGCGAGATGATCCTTGCAAAAACCAAGGAGCTCGGGATGGTGGCGCTGCCGTCCCAGACGAACTTCGTCTATTTCAAATCCGGCAAACCGGCGAACGATCTTCAGGAAGCGCTGGCTGCGAAAAACGTCATCATTCGCGGCCAGTATATGGATTATGCGGACTGGTCCCGCGTCTCCATGGGCAAGATCGAAGACGTCGAACGCTTTTGCGCGCTGCTGCCCGAAGCAGCGAGCGCTTAAAACTTCGCGCAAAAAAAAAGCCCGGCGTTTTTTGCCGGGCGTTTTGTTCAAAACCCCGCATCGCAAACCGCAATGCGGGGTTTTTTCATGGGATCAGGTAAAACCTTCGGTCTCGATATGGAGAACGCGGCCGCAATGGCGACAGTGAACGGCGTCACGGTCATGACGGATCAGGCCGCAATCGGGACATTCATGATCGATTTTGTGGTCGGGCTCAATGATCGCCCGCAAGAGCTGCAGGAAGAGCGTCAGCCCAAGCCCCATGATGACAATGGCGAGGATCTTGCCTGCCTTGCCTTGCATGAGAATGTCGCCATAGCCGGTCGTCGTCAGCGTCGTCATGGTGAAATAAAGCGCATCGATATAGGAATGAACGCCCGGATTGACGCCGACCTGAGTCGCGTAGACGAGCGCGGCCATGATGAAGACGAACACGATAAGATTGGCGACCTTGTCGATGACCCGCTCATGGCGCTGAAAAAACGGCGTCAACACTTTGACGCGCTTGATAAAGGTGAAGGCGCGCACCGCCCTGACCGCACGCAGGATCCGCAAAAACGCGAAATTCGACACGAGAAGCGGCGCGAACATGGTGACGACCACCACCATGTCGGCCCAGTTAAGCCAGTTCAGCACAAAGCGATGCCTGTGGCGCGCAATGTAAAAACGCGCAGCAAGATCGAACGCAATCACCGCGCCGATGGTAAAGTCGATCGCGCCGTGGGTTTTGCCGCGCGCCTCGAACGGCGCCCAGAGGAAATAGCTGATCGTCAAAAGGTCGAAAATCAAAAACGCCCAACGAAAATAAAACGGCGCCGTCCCGTGGCCTTCATAAAGCCAGAACAAAAGCCGGTTGAGGCCTTTTCGGGAATGGGCGTTTTCGCCGTCAGTCATCTGCCTTCACAAAGCGCAGGAAATAATTCTCCTCAAGCCCCTCGACCGCCCGGTCGCCGGCGAAGTCAAAACCGATATATTCGATTTCGGATATCACCCCGGCGCGGCCAAAGCGGACATGGGATTTTCCCGGCGGGCGCGTCTCGCCGGGCTTCAGATCATAATCGACCAGGATAAGAGACCCGCCGGGCTTCAGGGCGCGATAGACGGATTTCATCACCGCCTCGCGATCGCTGAAATAATGATAGGTGTCGGCGATAAAAACGACGTCCACAGCGTCATCGGGCAAGGTCACGTCGTTTTCCCGGCCAAGAACGGCGGTGATATTGTCGAAACCGGAATCCTCCGCCCGCCGATTGATGAGATCGAGAAAGCGCGGCTCGATGTCTTCAGCGTAAACGCGCCCGCCCGCGCCAACCTTTTCGGCGAAAAGCAGCGTGTAAAGCCCGGTGCCCGCTCCGATATCCGCGACGACATCGCCTGCTTCGAGATCGAGCGCAGCGATGACGGCGTCGCGGGCGGAGTAAAGCTCGCGGCTGCCGACCTCCATGCGCTCAAGCCAGACATCGATATTGACGTCGTCTTCTGCGGCGGCCTCGTCTTCGGCCGCCGGCCCGTCCGAATCGGTGGCCCCGTCGGAAGCCGGCCCCGAACAAGCCGCCATCCCGGCGAAAGCCGCCGCCAAGACAATCTGCAATGCGCCCCGCATCAAGCCGTCCTCCTGGCCGGAACCAAACAAGGCCGCCGGCGATTCGTTTCAGGGTTGCAACATAGCCCAGCAGGACGCGGCGAGAAACATCCCCGGCATTCAAGCCTTTGGAGGCGCTCAGGCGGACGGCCGCATGAAAACACTCACCATACAGTCAGGCATTCAGTGAATTTTTCGCGATAGACGTCCTTGTGCACAGCAAACACATCAAGGCCGCTGCGCGCCATCAAATAATTATTTTCTGCAAGAAGTGCAGTAATTTCTGAAAATTCCATGTTGGTCATGTTCACATATTCGAATTCGAGCATGGCTATACTCATACCCGACGCCAGAACCGCCTTTACGATGTGATAATCATAGCCTTCGGTGTCTATCGCGAGCAGGTCTATTGCGTGCAGATCATACCGCACAGCCATGTCATCAAACGTTATCGTCTTGACATGGATCTCCTTCACGCTCGCAACACGCTGACCCAAACGATGATTATATTCAGCGATTTGACGCTCAACATGCTTGCGGTCGAAGCTCGAAACTTTACTGACCATAAAATCATCGCCAGCTTCAGCCGCATAAAACGGCAGATCGCCAGCCTCCACGGAAATCGCAAAGTTCCCCGTAATCACGTTCGGAGCGCTAGCGTAAAGAGACTCAAGCTTCTCAAAGGCGACAGGGTTGGGCTCGATCAACACAGCACGCACATTCGGCAGCGTCAAAACGCTTTTTACGGAATCCTCGCTGACGCCGTCATTTGCGCCAATCTGAACAACCGTCATCTCGCCTTCATGGCGTTTGCGATAATGAGCAGCATGAAGATAGAGGAGATTAAGACCGGCCCAAGCATCGACGCTTATGCGCCCGTTGAGGGCGTGCACCTTCAACCCTATGCGCGCCAACAGGCTATTCACTTTTGACTTTAGAACTTCGCCAGCCACGCCGCCGCCTTTCAATAACAGGACATCAGCCCAGCACGAAAACAAAGCCGACGCCAGCAAAACTGGCTAGACGCGAAGAGGACGCAATAACTTTCGATAAAAGGGAGGTTTGTATGAAGGGTTTCAAAATCGTCTTGGCAGGCCTGGCGGCGACTTACTCTCCCACGCCTTGAGACGTAGTACCATCAGCGCTGGGGAGTTTAACGACCGAGTTCGGGATGGGATCGGGTGGGGGCTCCCCGCCATAACCACCAGGCCGGCGAAGACGATTTCGATGCGAGAGCGCTTCTTTTTCAAGAAGCATCAAATGTGCGAACCCGTTGCGCGAACAATCCGAATACGGACCGTTCGCCGCGCATGAGTTTAGGGCGCTCATGCTTTCATCCGAAGATGACTGCATGAGGACAATCAAGCCAATCGAGCAATTAGTATCGGTAAGCTCCACGCATTGCTGCGCTTCCACACCCGACCTATCAACGTGGTGGTCTTCCACGGCTCTCAAGGGAATATTTGTTTTGAGGCCGGCTTCCCGCTTAGATGCCTTCAGCGGTTATCCGTTCAACACATAGCTACCCAGCTGCGCCGCTGGCGCGACGACTGGTCCACCAGAGGTGTGTCCATCCCGGTCCTCTCGTACTAAGGACAGCTCCTCTCAATATTCCTACACCCACGGCAGATAGGGACCGAACTGTCTCACGACGTTCTGAACCCAGCTCACGTACCGCTTTAATTGGCGAACAGCCAAACCCTTGGGACCTGCTCCAGCCCCAGGATGCGATGAGCCGACATCGAGGTGCCAAACAATGCCGTCGATATGGACTCTTGGGCATCATCAGCCTGTTATCCCCGGCGTACCTTTTATCCGTTGAGCGATGGCCCTCACACGAAGAACCACCGGATCACTATGGCCGACTTTCGTCTCTGCTCGACTTGTCAGTCTCGCAGTCTAGCGGGCTTATGCCATTGCACTCGACGACCGATTTCCGACCGGTCTGAGCCCACCTATCGCGCGCCTCCGTTACCATTTAGGAGGCGACCGCCCCAGTCAAACTACCCGCCATACAGGGTCCCGGATCCGGGTTCACGGACCGCGGTTAGACACCAGCGACAACAAGGGCGGTATTTCACCTGTGGCTCCACGAAAGCTGGCGCCTCCGTTTCAAAGCCTCCCGCCTATGCTACACAAGTTGACGCTAATGCCACTGTAAAGCTGTAGTAAAGGTGCACGGGGTCTTTCCGTCTGACCGCGGGTACTCCGCATCTTCACGGAGAATTCAGTTTCGCTGAGTCTGCATTGGAGACAGTGTGGA
>NZ_PJCH01000003.1:70000-477924 GCF_002943565.1 Hyphococcus luteus
CCTCGCCGGCACCTCGGTCGGGGCCCTGGTCGGCGGCTTCTGGCTCGCCGGCAAGCTCGACGCGCTTGAAGACTGGGCCCTGGGCCTCTCCCCCACCCGCATGCTGTCCTATGTGGACGTCGTTTTGAACGGCGCCGGGCTCATGGGCGGCAAGCGCCTTGAGCGGGCGATGATGAAATACCTTCCCCCTACGGATATAAAAGATCTGCCCCATGACTATGTGGCGGTGACGGCCGAGCTCGCCACCGGCCATGAAGTCTGGCTGCGCAACGGCGACCTCGCCGACGCCATGCAGGCGGCTTACGCGCTGCCGGGCGTTTTTCCGCCGCGCGCCGTCGAGGGGCGCTGGCTGATCGACGGCGCCCTCGTCAATCCCCTGCCCGTTTCCGCCTGCCGCGCGCTTGGCGCGCGCGTGGTCATCGCCGTCGGTCTTCATGCGGACGCTTTCAATCTCGGCGTCGCGCAGCGCCGCGCCCGCTTCGGCGAAATGCATCCGGACATCGCATCGGGAAAAGGCGCGAAAGCGGGATTGGGGCGCTTGTTTCAGGGAACTGCGAGTGCGCCCGGCGTCGGCTCCGTGATGCTCGCCTCATTCAACATTCTGATGGACCGCGTCACGCGCTCGCGCCTCGCCGGCGATCCGCCGGACGTCCTCGTGACCCCGCAAGTGGGGCATATTTCGCTTCTGGAATTCGACAAGGCTGAGGAACTGATCGCGCTCGGGCGCAAGGCGGTCGACGACGTGCGCCCGCAAATCGACAGCGCGCTGGACTTTCTGGGCTAGGCCGGACGGCTCCGGTTCTAGCCTGCGATATATTCCTTCAGGGCCGCCGCTTCCTGTTCGGCCTCTTCGATCTTGCGCTTGACGACATCGCCGATGGAGACGACGCCGACGACATGCCCGCCATTGGTGACCGGCAAATGGCGTACGCGCCGCTCCGTCATCATCGTCATCAGTTCGTCTACGGATGTTTCCGCTTCGCAGGTGTGAAGATCTTCGGTCATGCACTCGCTGACGCGCATGGTCATCGCATTGGCGCCATGTTTTCCGAGACGACGCACCACGTCCCGCTCCGACAGGATGCCGACAACGCCGCCATCGCCGTCGCGCACGACGACCGCCCCGATATTCTTGTCATTGAGAACGCCCACCGCTTCGGCGATGCTGTCATCAGGCCGGACAGCGAAGATATCCGTTCCTTTGAGCCGAAGGATCTGTTCGACTTTCATACCAAGCCTCCTTCCCTCGCATTGGGATAATCATGCCTGTCGCGGCCCCGATGGGCAAGATGCGCGCGCAAGCGGGAAAGCCCGGAAAACCGCGCCCAAAGCGCGGGTTTTATTTCGCAATTGCGGAAATTCCAGGCGCCGGCGTCAGCGCGCGGCGGCGCCGGCGAGCCGCTCGAACAGAGGATAGGCGAAAACCCCGAAAACATAACCGCCCACATGCGCCTGCCAGGCGCTGGCGCTGCCGAAAAGCTTATGACTGAGCGGCGAGGTGTCGAGGTAAATGCTCGCGATGATGAGCACCGCCGATGTTAAAACGAGAATGACGAAATTGAGCGCGTCGCCGGCGAGCCCGCCCCCTTCGCCCGTGCGCGTCACGAACAGCCAGGCGCAGGCGCCGGCGAGCCCCGCTGCGCCGCCCGAGGCGCCGATCATCGGCTGATAGGCGTCGGGTCTGGCGAGAACGAAGGCCGCGCCGGCGGCCATGCCCGAAATCATGAAAAAGGCGATAAACGCCGCCGCCGCATCGCTTTTGCGGGCCGCCGCGCGCGCTTCCATTTCGCGGTAAACGACCGCGCCCAAAGCGAGGATCGCGGCCAGATTGATGAGAAGATGGGCGGCGTTCACATGAAAAAACATGTAGCCGAGAAACGCCCGCGCCGCGCTTGCGACGTCGCCCCGTTCGAGCGCCATAAGGACGGGCCGCGGCGAAAGTTCGAACAAACGCCAAACCTGGCCAACAAGCCGCGCCGGAGCGAACGCGAGCGCCGCATGCAAAGCCGCCATGAGCGCGCAAAGCCCGGCGATCGCATTGGGCGGATCGATGATCATGGCGAGCAGGCTGCGCTGGTCGTCGTCCTCGGGGCTGGTCATTCCGTGCTCGCAAAAATTGGTAAAAATGATTAACGAAGGGGGCCTTCCAGGGCAAACCTTTGTTCACCAAAGCGTTCTAGTGTCCTAATCAAACACAACAGGGCGATTAGACGATCATGGGTGACTCCAAGCCGGAAAACCAGCCCGGTCCGATGGACGGAGAGGACCTCGCAAATCTCGTTAACGAGCGGCGCAAACATCACCGCGTGGATTTGCCCTTGCGCGCGCGCTATCTGACCGAAGCCGGCGAAGAGCAGACAGGCGTCGTTTTAAACATTTCCGCCGGGGGCGCCATGGTGCGGGCGAAATTTCCGCCGGCCTTCGGCCAGAACGTCGTTCTTTACATCGACCAGGTGGGGCGCATCGAAGGCAAAGTCGTGCGCTCCGGCAATAACTGCTTCGCCGTCAGCTATCCCAAGCGCCGTAAAAAGCAGGCGAAAATCGCCGACGACCTGACATCGATCCTCAACAATCGCCGCCGCGGCGCCGACCGGCGCCAGAACCCGCGCATTCGCCACGACACGCCGGCGAGCGTCCATCTTGAAGACGGACGCGAGCTGGAATGTTCCATTCTGGACATTTCGCTGACCGGCGCGTCGATCGAAGTCAGCCCCCGCCCGCCCTTGGGCACGCATCTCATTTTGGGACGCATGACCGCCAAGGTTGTGCGCCGTCATGAAAAAGGCGTCGGAATTGTATTTACCGGCGGCGCCGAGCGCATGGACGAAGTCGTCGAAAAGACCGCATCTGAGGAGCCTTTTGCTCCATCTGGCCCGGGATTTGCTCAACCCTTCGGCAAGAAAGGCTTTTAGGGCCTGAAAGAAAGGCGTTCGCGCCTAAAAGCAGATGAGGTCAGCCGATGCTCGCAGCAGAAAACTGGTGCGTTAAGGTTCAAGATAAGGTCTACGGGCCTTACACGACCCAAGAGATGCGCAATTTCGCCCTGCAAGGGCGTCTCGCCCGCTGGTCGCTTGTTGCGCCGGCCGGCGGACAATCCTGGCGTGAAGCGCGCAGCGAACTCGTCTTCGCCAATATCTTCTCCACCCCGGCCCAGGCAAATGACACGTCGCCGGTTTCGTCCGATCGCGCCTTCGGCAAGCGCATCGACTGCGACAGCATCGTCAACGAAAACGCGCCTAAAGATCAGCTTACAGACTATGTGCCGGCCAAGACGGTTAAGGCCAAGCGCGCGGCGCGGGCCGACCACAACGGCGTTTCGGAAACCGGCGCGGCGAACTTTATTGTCATTTTCGACGTCGTCAGCGCCGCGGCGAGCCGCGTCGAGGCGGCGATGCTGGGCCTCGGCCCCGCTTTCCGCATCGCCGACAATGTCTGGCATGTGACCTGCGAATTGACCGCGGTTGGCGTGCGCAATGCGATCACGCCGTATTTACGCGGCAGTGAATCGATTTTCGTCGTCGACGCGACACGCGGGCGCAGTTCCTGGGCCAATTACGCGCCGGAGCCGAACGCGAAAATCACCGCGGCCCATTTCAAATCCAAGCAGGCCTGACCGCGGGTCGATCCGCCTCATTCGTTAACATCTAAGAATTTTTTCTGACGCCGGAAAAAGCCTTCGGCGCGCGCCCGAAAACGCGTTATAGTGAATTCGGCGACTGATTCGCGTAAAGCGCCTTTTAAAGGAGTGCGGGCGTCGGAATGCAATGTTGCGGTCCAGCGGGAAGCGGAAAAAGCGCGGCGAGCGCCCTGTCCCTTTCACGCAGCGTTTGCAAGCCCGCAGTCTTGAAAAAATCCGCTTTCCCCTTCAGCGCCGTTTTTTTCCTCAAGTTATTTGGAGGCGTAGATGGCCAAACGCACGGCGCGCCGCGCGGCGCGGCGCATGCAAGAACTTGCGCATTACGGTGAAGATTCGAATGTCCGGCGGCTTTTTGACGAGCCGAAATGGTCTCCCCTCGACGATCAGAAATACGCCCGGACGGACGAACCCCAGCAGAAATACCGCAAGAACATCCGTGCACAGAATGAATCCCAGCAAAAGATGCTGGACGCCATCGACGAGGTCCCGCTCGTCTTCGCCTGCGGCGCGGCGGGCACCGGCAAAACCTATCTCGCCATCGCCAAGGCCGTCGAAGCGCTCGATTCCGGCGCGGTGCGGCGCATCATCCTTTCGCGCCCCGCCGTCGAAGCGGGCGAAAGCCTCGGCTTCCTGCCAGGCGCAATGGAAGAAAAGCTCTCGCCTTACCTGCGCCCGCTTTACGACGCGCTTTGCGACCGCCTTTCCTCGAAGCGTTTGAAAGCGCTGATGGCCGAGGGCGTCATCGAGATCGCGCCTATCGCCTATATGCGCGGACGCACCTTGAACAACGCCTATATCGTCATCGACGAGGCGCAAAACTGCACTTACGGCCAGCTGAAAATGCTTTTGACCCGGCTCGGCTGGAACTCCTCCATGGTGGTCACCGGCGACCCCGCCCAGTCGGACCTCCTGCCCGGCATGTCCGGCCTTGCGGATGTGACGGCCAAGCTCGAAGCGCTCGGGAATGTACGGGCCATCCATTTCAGCCGCGAGGACGTGGTGCGCCACCCGCTGGTGGCGGAAATGATCGACGCCCTTTGATTTCAGGACCTTGCCCATAACCTCGCCAAGGGCGGCCGCTCAAGGCCCCGGCCGGGATTTTACTCCCCGGCCGCCCATGGTAAGGACGACGTCCCGCTTTTGACGCATATTAAGGGACGGAAAAATGAGCAACGGCGGCTACGGGTTCGGCGGCGAAGAGGTCAAACAGGAATCGAGCTGGCGCTATCCGCTCGGCATCTTCATGGCGACGCTCGTCCTGTGCGCCATTTTTCTCTATTATTATGTGGGTCCCAGCGTTGAGGACTTTTCCGGCAACACGCCGAGCCCCGCCATCACCGAAGAGCCGGTGCGGGTCGAGATCGGCGGCGTCGTTTTCTCCCCCGCCGCGAATTACACGGTCTATCCCCGCGCCCGGCGCGGCGGCGCCCGCGACGAGGTGGTGCTTTACGCCCTGTGGCCGACCATGAACGGCTACACTCCCGCCCAGCGCCGGGAGTTCATCGAAAACGCGCCCGACACGCGCCGCATCGACATCGTCATTTCGAAACGCTCCTCGGCCTTCGCCGAAGCCGAACGCTTCGAGCGGCTTTATCTGCCCCAGACGGTGGATGCGCGCGGCGTCAGGACGCCTTACCAACTGACCAAATTCACCTTCAAGGACCAGCGCTCCAACGTGCCCACCAACGGCTATGCGGACACCGAGCTTTTCGTCGGCCCCGATGAGAGCGGCGCCACGGCGGCGATCTTCTGTTTCAAGGAAAAGGAAGACATCCAGAGTCCCGAATGCTGGCGCGAATATGAATATGGCGACACCATCGAAGTGAGCTACCGCTTCAAGCGGCCTTACCTGCCGGAATGGAAATCCCTCGACGAAGCGGTGCGCAATTTCGTCGCCGGCCTCGACCGCTCACACCTTGCGGGCGAGTGATCAGTAGCGCTGGAACTGCGCGCTCAAGGCGACCATGAAAAACGGCGCGAGAAAAAGCCCGATCCCGGCGTGGATAGCGAAATAGGCCGCAGCGCCGACGCCGCCTTCCCATGAAAACGCATAAGCGCACGCGACCGTCGCCGCGCCGCCCGCCCCATAGGCGATGGCGAAACGGCGCAAGCCGTCGGACATGGCGTTCTGGGCGACGTCGCGGGCGTTGCGCCAGATATCGCTGGCGTTGCGCCAGCTCACCGTCAATTGCGACAGCGCGATCGCCGACAGCGCGAGCCCCGCAAAGCGTTCCGCCGCCGCCGGCGCCGTCATCGCGAAGACGGCGTAAATGTAATGGGTGAAGACCGCGCTCAAAAACAGGATTACGACGATCAGAAGGCTGGTGCGCACCGATACGAAAGCGAGCCCCGCCGCCACGAGAACAAAAACCAGAAAGACGGCGAGGCTCGCGCCCTCCGGCACGCCAGTCTCGAACGCCGCGACAACGGTCAGCACGCCGGCGATGGCGCTCGCCGCCAGGGCCGTCGTCGCCGGCAGGCGCTTGCGGAACGGCCGCCAGCTTTCGGCGAATCGCTGGCGGCGGCGGTTTTCGTCGACCGCCACCTGCTCGCTGGGCCGGAAAATCGAGAGCACCCCCGTGGCGATGGTCAGCGCCGCCGCCGCCGCGATCAGGGCCGCGGCCCCTGCCGCGGCGAGGAGACGCCAGTCGACGGCGCCGAAATTCGCCTGGAAGGTGACGACGCTCATATAAGCGAGCGCGGCGAGCACGCTGAACGCCGCCGGCGCGACCGCCCCGTGGCCCGCCGCCGCCGCAGCGTCTTTCGGCGCAAGGCCGCGGGCGAAATGCTGCGCGAAATCGGCGCCGACGCCGATCCCGACGCTGACGCCGCCCATAAGCGCAATGGCCGCCGCCGCCGCGCTGAACGGCGAGACGACGAGATTTTCAAGCGCGAAATAGCCGACGCCCCCGACGGCGCCGATCACCGCCGCGAGAGGGCCGGCCAGCCCGAGGCGCAGCGTGCTGCGCGTTAAGGGCGCGAGCGCCGCGAGAAACACGAACAGCCCCAGCCCCGCGCCGGCGGCCGCCCGCGGCGGCGCAAAATCCGACCCCCCGAGCGGCGTCGCCCCGAACGCGGCGGCCACAAGCCCAGCGCCCAGCGCGGTGATCAGCACCAGGAACAAAATGCGGAAAACAAGCTTTTGCGGCGTCAGCGCGGCCAGCGCCAGCGGCGCGCAGACAATCGCCGCCGCCGCCGCTGCAAATTTCAGAATCAGCAAGCCGCTCGCCGGATCGGCGCTGTGGCGCACGCCAAGCACGCACAAAGCCGTGACCGCGAGCGCGAGAACGCTCGTGACCAGGAATGGACGTTCAGCCGAAAGCTTTCCGAGAAAACCCGTTGGCGCGCCCGGCAAGGATCACCTCTTAGCTGGCCGGCCGCTCCGGCAGGTCTATTTCAAGAATCGCCATATTGAAGTCATAGGAGACGTCGCCGTCTTCGTCGTCCCGGAAAATGACCCCGATGAATTCATCGCCGAGATAGACTTCCGCCGAATCGTCCTTGTTCGGGCGAGCGCGAATGGTGAGATCCGGCAGGCCGAATTTGGTCTGCAGATATTGCTGCAGGCGTGCGATTTCGATCGAGTCCATAACGTCTTGTCCTTTGCGTCCGCCCGTCTTAACCGTATCCGACGCGGGCGCCAACCGCCGCCGGCAAAGCCTTTTCCAGGCGCTGAGGAGCCAAGCCATGCAGATTCTTCGCCAATTGCCTATCGCCCTTTTTCTCGCCCTCGCCGCCTGCGGCGGACCGGAGCCTTCAGCCTGCGACGGAGACGGCGTCTCGGCCTCGGGCGCCTGGCTGCGCGCCGCCGGCGAAGGCCAGCCCATGAGCGCCGCCTATGTCGAGCTCTGCAACGGCGCAGACGCGCCGGACAAACTTGTCGCCGCGCACTTCGACGGCGCGAATGCGGCCGAAATCCATATAACGAGCATGGACGAAGACGGAATGGCCAGCATGGCCCCGGCGGAAGGCGGCCTCGCGCTGGCGCCTCATGAAAAAACCGCCCTCGCCCCCGGCGGGGCCCATATCATGCTGATCGGGCTTTCCGCCCCGATCGCAGCAGGCGAGGAAGCGGCGATCACCCTCGAATTCGAGAACGCCGAGCCTATGACCGTCATGTTCAAGGCGATGAGCCCGGCCGAGGCCGCCGCTCATCAAGGTCACTAGCCGCTATTCCATCCGGTTGCGGTCGCGGAAAGTGACGATCTGCAATTTGTCTTCGCCCACATGATCGCGGATCGTCGCGTCGAGATCGACGATATGGAAGCGGCTCCATTCGTTCGATTCAACGACGCGGAACATCATCCCCGTGGCGCCGCGCATCACTGCGCCGATCAGCGCCAGATAGACGAGCGAGGCGCCGGCGAAGAAGCCCAGCGTTTGAAGGCTCGCGCCTTTGACGAAAAGCAGCGCCGCCAGCCCCGCAATCGCGATGCTCGTCAAAAAGAGCCCGCCGGCCCAGTAAAGCGTCGTATTGCGGCGCACCTGGTAGAATTTGTTGCGCAGGGCGAGCTCGCACAGGAAAAGCCGCATGGCGAACCAGTGATAAGCGAGCGTCCATGAACCCGCCTCGTCTTTCAGTTCCTCGCGCTGGGCCATGCGCTTGTCGCGCTCCACGTTGAGGGCTCGCCTTTTCGCCACCTGAAAGTTGTTGTTGATGCGCGCGAATTTCGACGTGATGTAATTGTCGAGATTCATCAGGTTGCGCTGCTGCACGACCTTATAGGGCCAGGAATAGACGAGAAACGCGAGGAAGACGCCGACAAGCGCCGCCGCCGCGAAAATCGCCGCCGGGGCGCCGCCGATCTGCGCCGCGCTGTCCGGTAGCGCCGCGCCGGCGCCCGATTGCAGCAAAAGAACCCCGGCGCCGAAGACGAGAAGATAAAGCGCCGGCGTCCAGATCAGGAGCATGCGCCGCGTATTGTTATTCAGCGTGCGGCGGAACAGCGTCGTCACCTCGAGAAAGCGCCGGTCGATGCTGTTCCGGTCGAAACCGAGCGCGGCGTTCAGATACTCCTGCTCGACTTCTTCATAAAAGAAATCGCCGCGCGCGAAGATGGGAAAGCCGTAACGGTAAAACGCCCTCGCATCGGACGCATACCCGGCCGCCTGCTCCAGGGAGAGTTCCGAGGCCGCCTTTTCCGTGAGGCGCGGGCGCGGCAATTGCTTGAAGAGAAATGTCTCAACGCCTGAAGGCGGCTCTTCGCGATATTCCTCTTCCAGAATGTCTGCGCCCGCCGCGCTGGCGATGATCGACCCGCCGGCGTTGGCCGCCGTGCGGCCCGCCGCTTTCGCGTCGCCTGCGCCGCGTTTTACAAACCGCCCCACAACACGGAACGGCAAAGTCAGCAATCTGATGATACGCCCCAGCATAACCCGCCCTCCTCTCTCATTTTTCTTTTAAGAGATGGGGGTGCGGGCGGCTTTGTTCAATAAAGAGACTGCTTTTAGGACAGCGCGTGAAACAAAAACTTCACATTGAACGCACGCACGTTGAACAATGTCTGATCTGTTCAGCGATTTTCCAAAGACAGGCCCTTCGCGCTGTGGAAACCGGTTGCGCAAAACCGCGGCAAGCGGATAGATCACGGCATGAAACATCTTCTGACCGCGCTTTGCGCCGCAATCGCGGCGGCGTCTTCTTTCGCATTTGCGAACGACGCCGCCAGCAACACAGCATGTGAAACCGCTTCGCTTTCCACAAAGGCGGATGTCACCACGTCCGCCGGATCATCCTACAAGGTCGAAACCTATTACCGCACGCCCGGCGAAGCGGCAGCGCGCTTCATCACCGACAAACCGGCGCTTATGGCGGTCGAAGGCCCGCTCGTGTGGGTGCGAAGCGCCGAAGGCGACATGCTCGCCGGCGAAAACGAGCGCCGCTTCGTCATCGGCCATCAGTTTCACGCCCTCGCCTTTTATTTCGACGACATCATGTCGGATGTAACGGCGATCAAAGGAATCGACTTCAAGGACGGAAACTATAAAGGCCGCAAAGGCGTCTATCCGGGTGGCGGCGAAGCGACGCTTGCCATCGGCAAAAACAAGCGGCCCCTCGGCCTTCTCCTCGAGCTGCCGGACGAAACGCGCATCGAAGTCGCTTATGAAGACTGGCGCGAAACGCCTTCAGGAAAGACGGCGCCCTACGCCGTCACGATTTCCCATAACGGAACGATCTTCAATTACCGCTACACGGAGGTGACCTTCGCGACCGGCGGCGCCGCGGCTTTTCAGGAGGCCTATCCCGCGCCAACGATCGGCGCCGTCGCCGATTACCGCGCGGCCCGCGCGAAAGAAGCGGCGGCCTGCGATAGCGGCGCCGACGACTAGAAATCCCGGCGCCGCCCTTTCCCTCCCGCAAAGGCGGAGCTAAAAGCGCCCGCCATGTTGCATATCAACGATCTCACCTACGCCATTGAGGGCCGCGTCCTGTTCGATCAGGCGACGGCGGCGATCTCCGACGGCTGGAAGGCGGGCTTTGTCGGCGCCAACGGCTCAGGCAAGTCGACCCTGCTGAAGATCATCAAAGGCGAGATTTATACGGGCGGCGACGAGATTTCGATCCGTAAGAACCGCCGCCTCGGCTCGGTGGACCAGGAGGCGCCCTCCTCCGACATCTCGCTCCTCGACACGGTGCTGCGTGAGGACAAGGAGCGCGCAGCGCTGACCGCCGAAGCCGAAACCGCGACCGATCCCCACCGCATCGCGGAGATCCAGACGCGCCTCGCCGATATCGACGCCTATTCGGCCGAAGCGCGCGCCGGCGCCATCCTCTCGGGGCTAGGCTTCTCGGCGGAAGACCAGAAACGCGCCTGTTCGGAGTTCTCCGGCGGCTGGCGCATGCGCGTCGCGCTCGCCGGCGTTCTGTTCTCCGCGCCGGATCTTCTCCTGCTCGACGAGCCCACCAACTATCTCGATCTAGAAGGGACGATCTGGCTCGAAGCCTATCTGAGGCGCTATCCTTATACGGCGCTGATCGTCTCCCACGACCGCTCGCTTTTGAACAACGCCGTCACGCACATCATGGCGCTCGAAGGCGGCAAGCTGTCGGTGCATGCGGGCGGCTTCGACTCTTATGAAAAGAAACGCGCCGAAGCGCGCGCCCAGGCCGCCTCCTTCAAGGCGCGCCAGGATGCGCGCCGGCGGCACATGCAGTCTTTCGTGGACCGTTTCCGCGCCAAGGCGTCGAAAGCCAAACAGGCGCAAAGCCGCATCAAGATGCTCGAAAAGATGGAGGAAGTCGCCGAACCGATTTCCGAACGCACGGTTCCTTTTCACTTCCCGAACCCGAAGCCGATGGCCCCGCCGATCATCCGCATCGTCGAGGGCGAGCTTGGTTACGAGGAGGGAAAGCCGGTCCTCAGCAAAGTCAATCTGCGTCTCGACAATGACGATCGCATTACGATTCTCGGGCCCAATGGCGAAGGCAAGTCGACCCTCGTCAAGACCATGTCCGGACGCCTGCCGCTGCTCGGCGGCAATGTCTACAAACACAAGAAACTACAGATCGCCTATTTTGCCCAGCATCAGCTCGATGAATTAAAGCCGAAACAGTCGGCTTACGATCATGTGCGCGCGCTCATTCCCGAGGCGACGGAAGCCGAAACGCGGTCGGCGGCGGCGCGTCTCGGCTTCGGTCCGGACAAGGCCGATGTGAAAGTCGAAAAACTTTCCGGCGGGGAGAAGGCGCGGCTGCTTTTAGGGCTCATCACCTTTCACGGCGCCCATCTTCTCATTCTCGACGAGCCGACGAACCATCTCGACATGGGCGCGCGCGAAGCCCTGGTCGAAGCGCTCAACGATTTTCAGGGCGCGGTTCTTCTGATCACCCATGACGCGCATCTCGCTTCCGCCGTCGCGGACCGTTTGTGGCTTGTGAACAAGGGCAAGGCCGAGCCCTATGACGGCGATCTTTCCGATTATCGCGAGCTCATTCTCGCCGCCAACCGGACCGCCGCGAAAGAAAGCCCGGCGAGAGCGGCCGTCAATGAGCGGGAGGTCGCGCGCAAAAGCGCCGCCGAAACCCGCCTCGCCCTGCAGCCCCTGAAGAAAAATGCCGAAGACGCCGAAACCCGTCTCGACAAGTTGAACGACACGCTGCGCCGGCTCGACGACGCGCTCGCCGAGCCGGGACTATATGAAAAGAACCTGGCGCGCGCCACAAAGCTGCAAAAAGAACGCGCGGCGCTCGTCAGCGCTATTGAACAGACGGAAACGGACTGGCTCGCCGCGCTTGAGGCCTATGAAGAGGCGAAAACGCTTTAGTTTTCGTCCTCCGGCTTTTCTTCCTCAGCGCCGGGATTCCATTCATAAATATTCTGAATGACGCAGGCGCCGGTGACGCCGAAACCGCTGCTGAACGCCTCGACCCTTTCGCCGCGACGCCGGCAATCGGCGCCATAATTGTAGAATACCGGAACCGAAGCCCCTGGCCCCAGATCGCCGCACCCCCGGGAAAAGACGAGCAGATATTTTCGCCGCATCGTGCCGGTCACAAAGGCGTCTTTGCCGCCGATGCGGACATAACCGCCCGACGCAGCGGCCGTTTGCGAAAAACAGGCCCGCTTCACTTCCGCGCCGATGCGCGGGTCGCTTTCAGGATCGAACGCCTCGCGCTCTGCAGTCGCACAGCCGCCGATCGTCAGGAAGATGACGCAAACAGTCATAAACTTGGGCATATACGCCACGCAGTATCTCCTCGACTAAAACCCATTGCTGAACTTACTCGTTTTTATACTTATGCGTCTGTTGTCGAGCCGCGAGCTTTTTTGTTTTTTTCAGCTTCCCTCAGCATCTCAATTCGCTTCTTACTTTTTTCAGCATTAAACACAAAACGCTCATCATCCCTTTTCAAGAATAGAAAATCTAGCTGGTTCGGCGCGTAGGCGCGAGCATTCAACACATCGTATATTTCGAACCCGTACTCAGCCATTAATGCGATCGTCGCGGAAATCGGCCGCACGCCTACAAATATCTTCTTGATTTGACATTCCGCAATAACAAATTCGACTTTGTCCATTATACTAGAACAGCCTAGCAAACAGTCATATTCATGCCCCTCAATATCTATCTTCAAACCATACGGTCCATCATAACCATACTCCTGCGTCAGCTCGTCGAGGCGACGAACCTTCACTGGAACGGCGTTCGATGCATCGAGATGGAGACCCGCACGCGACTTCAAGCTAAAATGGCCGGTTATCGGCGTAAGAGGAACTTCTATTTGGGCATCTTCCTTGCCAGCAGCAATGATATGAGCATCAAAGTCAACCTTAGGCCACTTTTTCTTGATAGCATCTATGTGATGGCCCAATGGTTCAACAAGCACAATTTTCCTATCTAAAAATGTCTGGTATAGTTCAGGCGTGCCTCTATTCACACCAACATCGAATATTGTCTTAGCCTCAAACCCTAACTGTCGCAGATACCGAGCCGTAAATTTATCGCGAAAGGCGATGATGCCTCGTTGCTTTAAAGCTGCAGTAAAATCCTTGAAATTTCTGCCCTTCAAACCATCATTGGCCTTGAAAAGAGCTTCCACAGCATCGGCGATATTCATAAGAAAATCCCTATTTTTTAGCGTTGAGCACCGGTCCCGCTGACGAGCGGCGGAACGCGTTTTTCTCTTTGTGCAACTTCGCATTTAACGCCCACAAGCAAAAAGGTCACCCAATTCTTATACATATTCGCCTCGCTCACTCGCCCCGCGCCATGCTAGCTTGCGCGCCGGAATGCGCCAAGCTAAGGAGCGATCGCTCGTTTTGAGCGCGCGGGCCGCGAAAGAGGATCGAAGGCATGAAAAAAGCCGAAGACTGCCAGAGCATGGACGAAGTGCGGGCCGAGATCGACCGGGTCGATCAGGCGCTGGTCGATCTTCTCGCCGAGCGCTGGACCTATGTGGACCGAGCCTGGGTTTTCAAACGGTCGCCCGACGAGGCGTCGGTGCCCTGGCGCAATCAGGACGTCATCGAAAAGGTTCGCGCGCGCGCCGAGACCGCCGGCATGCCCGCCGAAATGGCCGAGGCGCTGTGGCGGCTCATCATCGGCTGGGGCATCCAGTACGAAGAAGAACGCCTGAAACAAAAATAGGCCGCGCGGCCCCCGGCACAATTCCTGAAAAATAATTCCCCTACGGCCTTCTTCGCCTCTGGCGCAGGGCCTTAAACCTCTTACATGCCTCGCTTATTCACAAGGGGCGCTTTTTTAAATGATCTGGCTTTCCATTATCGCGGGCCTTGTCCTCCTCACCATTGGGGCGGAGGCGCTGGTCAGGGGCGCCTCGGCGCTGGCGCGCCGCTTCGGCCTGTCGGAGTTGTTGATCGGCATCACCCTGGTCGGCTTTGGCACCTCCTCACCGGAACTCGTCTCCAGCCTCGCCGCCGCCTTCGCGGGCTCGCCCGGCGTCGCCGTGGGCAATGTGGTCGGCTCGAACATCGCCAACATTCTTTTGATCCTCGGGGCATCGGCGCTGATCGCGCCCATCGCCGTACAATCCGACGGTTTGCGCCGGGACGCGCCCGCCCTCGCGCTGGCGACGCTCGCCATGATCGGCGTCGCCCTCACCGGCGAATTCGGCCGCATTGCCGGCGGCGTCTTTCTCGCCGGTCTCGCCGCCTATCTGGCGCTCGCTTACATCACCGAAAAGCGCGCCGCCGACAAAGGCCTTCTCGACATCCCCCATGAAACGCCTGGCGCCGTCCTGCCTTCCATTGCGCTCAGTCTCGCCGGCCTCGCCTTGCTCGCTTTCGGCGCGAAGCTGCTCGTCTCAGGCGCTATCGAAGTCGCGACCGCGCTTTCCGTCTCCGAAACGCTCATCGGCCTCACCATAGTGGCGGTGGGCACGTCGCTGCCCGAACTCGTCACCTCGGTCGTCGCCAGCCTGCGCGGCAAGAGCGGCCTCGCGCTCGGCAATGTCGTCGGCTCGAATATCTACAACAGTCTCGGCATTCTCGGCGCGACGGCGCTCATTCATCCTGTGGCGGCGCCGCCGGCCATCGTGCGTTTCGACAACTGGGTGATGCTCGCGGCGACGGCGGCGCTGATCCTCTTCGCCTTTACGCGCAGCCGTATCGAACGCTGGGAAGGCGCGCTTCTCGCCGTCTGCTACGCCGCCTATATCGGTTTTCTCGTTTTTAACGCCTAACCCTTGCCGGCGCAGGGCGCACAGCGCGTCGCCGTCAAATCGATCTCAAGGCGTTTCGGCGCAATTTCCTCGCCGCATTCGGCGCAATAGCCATATTCGCCGTCTTCGATGCGCGCGAGCGCCGCCTCTATCCGACGCAGTTCGCCGATCCGGCGCGCCTCCTGCGCATTGGCCATGGCTTGCTGTTGCAAGGCGTCTTGGCGCGACAGGCGCCCGACCGATTGCTGATCGAGTTCGACAGGTTTGCGCGAGTCCTTTGCGCCCGCGGAGAGACTTTGCAGCTCCTCCCGGCGCGCTTCGAGCTTCGCGCGAAAATGATCCAGCGTCGCCTGGTCCATGACTTTAGTTCTGCTTTTCCCAGCGCCCTTCGGGCGACTGTTTCCAGTAAGCGACGTCGTGGCCCGCCGCCTTCGCCTCTTTCCAGAAGCCCCGCGCATCGGCCAGCGCATCCTCGTCGCGGCCGTCGAAAATCGTCACGCAGCGCGTAAAGCCGCCAAGAGAGTCGGCTTTGGCTTTTGCGTTGTCGGTGAGGAACAGAATATCCGCATGGTTCGGAACGTCCTCGCCTTCGGTGAGCCAGACTGGCTGGCCCTCTCCCTCCCCCGCCGCGGCGTGCGGCAGGAAGGACTCTTCGCGATAGGTCCACAGATAGGTGTCGAGCGCCTCGACGCGCTCGCGCGAACCGGCGCGCACCACCGCCTTCCAGCCGCGCTCCAGCGTCTTTTCAAGAAGCCCCGGCAAGACGTCTTCAAGCCGTCCGCGTTCGAGATGGTAAAACATCACTTCGGTCATTCGACCTGCTCCGACAGCGCCGTTTCGAAACCGTCGATGCTTTTCATGTTCTTCTCGCGCCAATAATCGGCGATTCCATCCGGCCCTTTCGCCTCAGTCCATTGTGTCAGGATCGGGCGCTGACGCACAAGCTTCATCTCTGGCACGGCGAAACCGCAGCTTGTCTGAACGCTTTCAATATCGATGAAAACCACCTGCCGCGCGCCGGTGTTGGCAGGAAAAAGCGATTTCGATTGCTCGAACGCAGCAGAGCCGCGCGGCGCACAGCGTCCGCGCCCGTAAAGACGCAGGATCAGCGGTTTCTTCTCATAGCTGTTGAACATGACGGTGATGCGCCCGTCACGTTTGAGATGCGCGTCGGTTTCATTGCCGCTGCCGGTGAGATTCAAAAATGCGCAAGCCGTCGGCGAAAACACGCGAAAACTGTCGAGACCCTTGGGCGACAGATTAATACGCCCATCCGCCGCAGCGGTTGCGACGAAGAACATGGGCTGGCGTTCGATGAACGCAATCTGTTCGTCCGTCAACGCTTTAAAGAAACTCGCCATGATCTATTCCTTCAAGGCCGCCCGCAATTTCTCAACGCGTTTCCGGTTGGCGCCCATATCGCCATAGCCAACGCGCGAGGCGGAGCGGATATGAACTTGCGTCTCAGCCTTGCGGAATTCCACATCGTCCACAAAGCCCATGAGCGGCGACGAAAACTCCGCCGCGACATAGCCCTCGCGCACATCGACGATGCGCCCGCCCTGACGCTCGATCGCGTCCGGGATTTTGTCCCAGGCCTCAAGCGGCAGCGGCGCCGTTTTGTGGCTTTCCGGCGCGCCCGCCTCGCTTGAAACGCAATTGGGCGAGGACGGACAGGGCGCCAGCCGGCCCTCGACGAGGCCCGGCGAGGCGCCGCTTTTCGATTTCAGGGCGAGCATGAAAAATGCGCCGGCGCCGGCGATCAGCAAAACGAGAACGATAACGCTGATGATTTTCATGCCCGGCCTCCGCCGTTTCAGCCTTCGCAGTTGGCGCGCACATATTCGTCGAGCAGGCGCACGCCGAAGCCGGTCCCGCCTTTCGGGCAGGTCGGCTTGTCTTTCGTCGACCACGCCATGCCGGCGATGTCGAGATGCGCCCAGGAAACGTCATCCTTGATGAAGCGGCCGAGGAACGCCGCCGCCGTCGACGAGCCGCCGCCCTTGCCGCCGATATTCTGCATGTCGGCGATTTCGGACTTGATCATCTCGTCATGGGCTTTGGTGAGCGGCATGCGCCACAGCTTGTCGCCGCTCGTCTCGCTCGCCGCATCCAGCGCCTTTGCAAGCTTGTCGTCCTTGGTGAACATGCCGCCGAACTCGTTGGCGAGAGAAACGATGATGGCGCCGGTGAGCGTCGCCAGATCGATCACGGTTTTCGGCTTGTAAGTTTCCTGCGTCCACCACAGGGCGTCGGCGAGGACGAGACGGCCTTCCGCGTCGGTGTTCAAGACCTCGATGGTCTGGCCCGACATGGATTTGACGACGTCGCCCGGGCGCTGGGCGTTGCCGTCCGGCATGTTCTCAACAAGCCCGACGACGCCGATGACATTGGCTTTCGCCTTACGCCCTGCGATCGCGGCCATGGCGCCCGTCACCGCGCCGGCGCCGCCCATGTCCCATTTCATGTCCTCCATGCCGCCGGCGGGCTTCAGCGAGATGCCGCCGGTATCGAAGGTGACGCCCTTGCCCACGAAAGCGACGGGCGCATCGCCCTTCTTGCCGCCCATCCATTCCATGGCGACGAGCTTGGGCGGACGGGACGAGCCTTGCGCAACGCCGAGCAGCGAGCCCATGCCGAGCTTTTTCATCTGCGCTTCGGTGAGCACCGTCACCTTGACGCCAAGATCCGCGAGCTCCTGACAGCGCTTGGCGAAGCTTTCCGGATAAAGGATGTTCGCCGGCTCCGAGACGAGATCGCGCGTCAGGAACACGCCGTCGCCGATCTTTTCGTAATCGGCGTAGACGTCTTTGGCTTTTGTCGAAGACGTCGCAATCGTGACTTTATTGAGAACCGGCTTGTCCTCTTTCTTTTCCTTGGTGCGGTATTTGTCGAACCGGTACGCCTTCATCCGCGCGCCAAGCGCGATGCGCGCGGCAAGCTCGTCGGCGGCCGGTTTCTTGATCGAAAGCCCGGACAGCGCGATCGCCGCGCTCTTGTCGCGGCCCGCGAGCAGCTTGCCGGCGGCGTTTCCGCCCAGCGCCTCGGCGTCGAGCGCGGTGAAATCCTTCGACGGTCCCGCGCCGACCAGCAGGATGCGGCTGTTTCCGAGCCCCGCCGGCGCGACAATATCAAGCATCTTGCCTTTCTTGGCCTTGAAGTCCGCCGCCTTCACCGCGCGCGCGACAGCGCCGTCCGTCGCCTTGTCGAGGTCGTCATAAGCTTTCGGCTTCGCGCCGTCTTCGAAAACGGGCATGATGATCGCGCCGCTTTTCGGGAGGGCGGCTGCGGAAAAGTTAATTTGCATGAAAGTCCTCTTTTCGTGTCTTACTCCGGCCTTGCGGGCCGGCTTTTCGGGCGCTTCCAGCGCCGGGCCGGATCGTGCTAGGCCGGGGGCGGTTTTGGCGGCGCTACTCTAACGGCGTCGCGCAATAAGGGAAGACGCCATTCCGTGAAGAGCCTGGACAAATATATCCTGCGCCAATGCGTCGTCCCTCTGTCCCTCATACTCCTGGCCGTCACCACCATTGTCTGGATGACGCAGAGCCTGCAGCGCATCGAAATCATCGTGGAGCACGGGCAAGGCCTCGGCGTCTTTCTCTATCTGAGCCTTCTGATCATCCCCAGCCTCCTCGCCGTGATCATTCCGTTCGCACTGTTCGGCGCCGTCGTTTACACGCTCTACCGGCTGCATTCCGACAGTGAAATCGCCGTTATGTTCGCCGCCGGGGTGAGCCGCGCGCGCCTCGCCGCCCCCTTGCTGGCGATCACGGCGCTGGCGGCGCTGACGACGCTCTATGTGAATGTCGATTTAATGCCGCGCACCTACCGGGTGATGAAACAGAAGGTCGCCAATATCCGCGCCGACTTCGCAAGCTCGCTTCTGAGGAGCGGCGAATTCGTCGACGCCGGCGACGGCTTCACTGTTTATGTGGACGAGGTGCGCCCGGGCGGGCAGTTTGTCGGCCTGTTGATCAATGACTACCGCAACGCCGAAGACCGCACGACCTACATGGCGCAGCGCGCCATCATACAGGAGACCGATGCAGGCCCCCTCCTGCTTTTAAGCAATGGCAGCCGGCAAAGCATCGCGGATTATACAGGCGACGTAGAAATCATCCGTTTCGACGACTGGGCGATCAACCTGTCGACGCTGCAGGACGGCGCCGGCGAATTGCAGCTTGAAATGACCGAGCGCTATCTCGGCGAGCTTTTAAACCCCGATATGTCGGAGCCTTATGACCGCGCGAATGCAAAGAAGCTCGTCGCGGAAGGTCATTCGCGCCTCGCCTCGCCAATCTACGCTTTCGCCTATGTGCTGATCGGCCTCTATGCGCTGATCGGCGGCGCCTATACGCGGCGCAGCTATTTCATTCGCGTCGCCGTCGCCGGAACGTCCATCTTCGCGCTTCGCGTCATCGGCTATGTGGCGCAAGGCGCAGCCGGCGAGACCGGCGCTTACTGGATGGTCTACGCCCCGCCCATGGCCGCAACCGGCGCCGCGGCTTTTCTGCTTCTCGCCCCGCCGCCCTCCCGCCGCTTCCGGGGCCGGCGCGCCGCAGAAGGGGCCGTCTGATGCCCCCGGGAACGCTTTTTCAATATATCGCCTGGCGCACGCTGATCGCCGTGGGCAGCCTTTTCGCGATTCTTTCGGCCCTCGTGCTGCTGATCGATTTCATCGAAAATCTGCGCTTTGCGTCAAAAGTGCCGGACACCGGATTCGGGCTCGCCGTGAGCACCACCCTTTTGAGGGCACCGTCATTGACGCAGATGCTTATCCCGTTTGTCTTTCTCTTTGGCTCGATCTGGATGTTCTATCAGTTGAACAAGAGGTCGGAAATTTCGGTCATGCGCTCGGCCGGCCTTTCGGTCTGGCGCCTGCTCGCCCCGGCCGCGCTCATCGCCGCGCTTTCCGGCGTCGTCATCATCACGACCCTCGATCCGCTTTCCTCAAACCTCTATGCGCAGGCCGAAAGCCTGAAACAGCGCAAACAGGACAGCGAGCACAACCTGGTGCGGATTTTCGGCGACGGCATCTGGCTGCGCCAGCGCAACGCCGACGGTCAATTGATCATCAACGCATCGAACTATGACGACGAGCGCGCCGCGCTCGAAAAGGTGACGCTCTGGCGTTTCAATTCCGAGAGCGTGCTTTTAGAGCGCATCGACGCCGCCGAGGCTTTTCTGTCCGGCCGCACGCTGGAGCTGCATGACGCCAAACTGCGCTCGCCCGACAACGATCAAAGCACTTACACGCCGATCTACGCCGTGCGCACGTCGCTCAGCGCCGCAAATCTGCGCGAACGCGTGACGGCGCCGGAAACGCTGTCGATCTGGCAGCTGCCGCGGTTCATCCTTCTCGCCGAGGCGGCGGGCGTTCCCACCGTGCGATACAATATGCGCTTCCACGATCTTTGTTCGACGCCCCTGAAGCTGCTCGCCATGGTGCTGATCGCCGCCGCCTTCTCCATGCGGCCCGTGCGTTCCGGCGGCGCCATGCGGCTCGGGATCGTCTCGGTGTTCGCCGGTTTCGCCCTTTACATTCTGTCCGAGATATCCACCGCCATGGGCGAATCAGGGCTGGCGCCCGAAGCGCTGGCCGCCTGGATCCCGGCGGTCGTCGCCAGTCTCGCCGCCGTGACGGCGCTCCTGCATTTCGAAGACGGCTAGGCCCCCGCGCCGCCCTTTACGGGACCCGCCGCCTCGTCTGGACCTCGCTGACGGCCTCATATAACTCTAGCCCATTACCAACCGTCATGATTCGCGCCGCCGAAGGGCTCCTTTCCTGTGTCGACCTGTAACCGCCTTATAGCGCGCCTGCTGATGACCACGGTGCTGGCGGGGGCGGCCGGCGGCGTTGGCTTGGCGGCCTATGCGCAAGACCGCGCGCCGGCCGGGACGAGCGCCGAAGACGACGAGCCCGAGCAGGTCCTTTTCGAAGCGGATACGGTCACCCGCGAATATGAAGGCGGGCCCATCGTAGCCGAGGGCGACGTCAAGGCCTATTTCGGCGAACGTTACCTTCACGCCGACAAGCTCATCTACAATCCCGCCACCGATATCGTCATCGCCGAAGGCAATGTCTCGATTACAGACGCCAATATGGAAACGGCCTTCGCCGGACGGGTGGAGCTCTCCGGCGATTTGCGCGACGGCATCGCCGAGAATTTCAGCGCCCTGCTTGAAGACAATGCGCGCCTCGCCGCCGACAGCGCAATCCGCGAACGCGGCGCCAAGACGAAGCTGAGCCGCGCGGTCTACACCTCGTGCAATGTCTGCGACGACGACGGCGATCCGAAAACCCCGACCTGGCGCATCAAGTCGCTGCGGGTGACCCGGGACCGGGAGCGCAAGGTCGTGCGCTTCCATCACGCCTTCCTCGAAATAAAAGGCGTGCCCATACTCTATGCGCCTTACCTGCAGGTGCCCGACCCGTCCGTCGAACGCCAGTCCGGTTTTCTGCCGCCCGATATCGGCGCCTCAAGCCGTCTCGGTTTCAATATCGAGCTGCCTTATTACTTAGCGATCTCGAACCACCAGGACGCGACTTTCTTCCCGAAATTCACCGCCAAAGACGGCGTCCTGTGGCAGGGAGAATGGCGCCGGCGCGGGCGCGAGGGCTATCACGTCCTGTCCGGCGGCGTCATCAATTACGACAATCAAAACGAACAGGAAGATGACGTTCCCGGCGTGCGCTGGCACATGTTCGGGCGGGGGTATCGCGATTTCGGCGACAACTGGCGCGTCTCTTACGACTTCGAACGGGTTTCCGACAAAGATTATCTGCGTCAGTACGATGTGGAGCGCCGGGGCGATCTCAGACAGGAACTCGACCGCGGAAAAACCAACCAGCTTCGTTCAAATGCGCGCGTCGCGTGGACGCCGGGCAAGTCGCAGCTCATCATGGACGCTTACCTGTTCCAGGGCCTGCGCGCGCGCGACGATTCAGACACCATCCCCTATGTGCTGCCGCTGGTTGATTTCAAACACGAATTCGATCGGAAAGTCGCCGGCGGCAAGGCCGCGCTGAAAGCGAACATGGCTTCGCTTTACCGGACCGAAGGGCTCGATTCCAACCGTTTCACCCTCTCCGGCGAATGGGAGCGCGACATCATCACCAGGAGCGGCCATCGCTTCAACATTTTCGCCAAGGCGCGCGGCGATATTTTCGCCTATCGGGATCTCGATCTCGGCACGGAGATCTGCACCGATCCGAACAACGCCTGCGCCAACGACTTCCCCGGGTTTTCAACAGAAGAGACGAACGACGTTACGGCGCGCTTCGCCCCCACGGCGGGGCTGGAGTGGTCTTATCCGCTGACCCGGACAATCGGCGAAACGCGGCTGTTCATCGAGCCGCGCGTGCAGCTTGTCGCCAGCATGGAGAACCGCAACGCCGCCGACATCATCAACGAAGATTCCCAAAGCATCGAGTTCGACTATGCCGGCCTGTTCGATTTCAACAAGGCGACCGGCTATGACGCCTTCGAGGACGGTCAACGGGTGAATGCAGGCGTCACCGCTTCCGCCGTCTTTCCCAACGGCGTCTCGGTCGAAGGATCGATCGGGCAGCAATACCGCCTGCAGCAAACCAACGCCTTCGATTTCTCATCCGGGCTCGGCGAAAAGCAGTCGGATATTGTGGGATCGCTGAATGTCAGGCTCGGCTCCAACGCCGGCGTCGAAAACCGTTTCCGGATCGACAACGACACCGGCTCCCTTCAACGGGCGGAATCGATCGCCTTCTACAGAGACAAACGCTTCCGGGCGAATTTGAGCTATGTGCGCCTCAATGAAGAAAATATCGCCAACAACCTCGTGCGCCGCGAAGAGCTGACGGCGCGCGGCACGGTCAAGATCACCGATCACTGGTCCGTGGGCGGCGCCTGGCGGCTCGACCTCGAAAGCGACCGCACGATCCGGCAGGATTTCATCATCGGCTATGAAGATGAATGCTCCACTTTCGGCATCACCTATCGCCGGGACCGCACCCGCACCAGCAATTTAAGGCCGGATAACGCCGTCCTGCTCACCTTCACCTTGAAATCCCTGGTAGATTGAGCGCTTGCACGGCTGGCAATTCTGTCTATTTTCCCCATAGCGGGGCGTGGCGGCAAGAAACAGGAAAAACCTGAGCACATGCGATTTTCCATAATTAGTACAGTAGCTTGCAGCATGCTGGCCTGCTTTTCTCAGGCATTCGCGCAACAGGAAACCTCACCGGAAGGGCTGACCAGCGACCAAGTGATCGAGCGCTCCGGCGTGCCGTCGAGCGCGGTGGCCGCCGTGGTTAACGACGCCGTCGTCACCACCTTCGATCTGCGCCAGCGCATCAAGCTGATGCTGATTTCGTCGGGCGGACAAATTCCGCAGGATGCGCTGCCTCAGCTCCAGGCGCAGGCTCTGCGCGACTTGATCGAGGAGCGCCTGAAGCTGCAGGAAACCAAAGAATTCGACATGGAGATCAGCGACGCCGAAGTCATGGACGAATTGTCCGTCATGGCGGCGCAGTCCAATCTCACCGCGGACCAGTTGATCCAGACGCTGGAAGGCGCGGGCATCTCCGTCAACTCGCTGAAACAGCAAATCAAAGCCCAGATCGCCTGGCCGCAACTCGTTCAGGGCCGCTACCGCGACCGGGTGCGCGTCAATGAAGATGAAATCGACAATACGCTCGAACGCATGCGCGAAGACGCCAGCAAGGAACAGTTCCTCGTTTCGGAAATCTGCATCCCCGTCGACAACCCGTCGCAGGCCCAGCAATATTACCAGGGCGGCATGCAGCTCATCGAGCAGATGCGCCGCGGCGTTCCCTTCGCCGTCGTCGCGCAGCAATTCTCCGCCTGCACGACCGCGGCGGTGGGCGGCGATCTCGGCTGGGTGCGCGCCGGCGAGCTTGCTCCGGAACTCGACAGCGCCATTCGCGAACTGCCGGCCGGGTCCGTCACCAATCCCATCCCCTCCGAAGGCGCATTCATGATCCTCGCCGTGCGCGACAAGCGCCCGGCGGTCGTGAAGGGCGAACCGAGCTTCACCCTCGCCTATGCCTCCGCCGACGCATCTCTCGGCAACGCTCAGGCGCATGCGGCGCTCGAAAAAATCAGCACGGCGGAAATCTGTGCGGGACGGGCCCTGCGCATCGATCTCGGCCCGGGCGTCGGCTACAGCCTCCTCGAAAACGTGACGCTCGACCAGATCGACGAGCGCTTCCGCACCTTTGTCGAAGACCTCGACCGCGAAGAGCAGTCGATCGTCATAGAGGCGGACGGCGCCTATCACTCCGTCTATGTTTGCGACAAGGACGAAGGCCTTGGCCTTCCCTCCCGCGACGCCATTGAAAACCGCATTTACTCGCGCCAGCTCGGCCGGATCAGCCAGCAATATCTGCGCGATATCGAACGCGAATCCATGGTCGACGTCCGCATAGAAAACTTCCAGCAGCCGAACGGATAAGATCGCGATGACAGCGTCGCTTGCCCCCGCCCCGCTGGCCTTGAGCATGGGCGAGCCCGGCGGCGTCGGCCCGGAGATCGCCCGCGCCGCCTGGCGCGTCTTGCGCGACGAAGGGCCGGTGTTCTTTCTGACCGCCGATCCGGCCCTGTTCGCGGCGGGCGACATCGCGCAGATCGAAAACCCGGGCGACGTCGCAGCGACCTTTGCTTCGGCCTTGCCGGTGATGGCGCTCAACAGCAAAGTCGCCGCAAAGCCCGGCGACGCCTCGCCGGAAAATGCGCCGGCGGTGATCGAGAGCATTGAACGCGCCGTCGCTCTTTCGCTTTCCGGCGAAGCCTCGGGCGTCGTCACCAATCCGATCCAGAAATCCTCGCTGATGGCTGCGGGGTTCAAATTTCCGGGGCATACGGAGTTTCTGGCGGACCTCACGGCCGCCGCGCCGATGCCGGCCGGAAGAACGCGCGGCCCGGTGATGATGCTCGCCGGACCTCAATTGAAAACCGTTCCCGTCACCATCCACCAATCGGTGGTGTCGGCGGCGAATTTCCTGACCGCCGAGCTGATTGAAAAGGCTGCGCATGTTACGGCCGAAGCGTTGCATCATGATTTCGGGATCGAAAAGCCGCGCCTCGCGGTTTCGGGCTTGAACCCCCACGCCGGCGAAGGCGGCGCGCTCGGCAAGGAAGACGATGCGATCATCGCGCCCGCCGTCGAAGCGTTGAAAGCCGCCGGGATCGACGCGCGCGGGCCGCTGCCCGCCGACACTATGTTTCATGCCGAAGCGCGCGAAACGTATGACGCCGCGCTCTGCATGCTCCACGACCAGGCGCTGATCCCGGCGAAGACCCTCGCCTTTCATGAGGCGGTGAATGTGACCTTAGGGCTCCCCATCGTGCGAACCTCGCCCGATCACGGCACGGCGCTCGACATTGCGGGGAAAGGCAAGGCGCGCGCCGACAGCCTCATCGCCGCCATCCGGCTCGCCGCCGCTATGGTCGAAAGACGGACCGCGAGCCGCGCCCGATGACCCGCTTGCCGCCCCTGCGCGACGTGATCGAGCAATACGGGCTCGGCGCAAAAAAATCTCTCGGCCAGCATTTCCTGCTCGACCTCAATATGACGCGCAAGATCGCCCGCGCCGCCAGCGTCGGCGAAGGCGATACGGCGCTTGAAATCGGGCCGGGTCCCGGCGGCCTCACCCGCGCGCTGCTTGAAACCGGGGCCCATGTCATCGCCATCGAGCGCGATCATCGCTGCATCGAAGCGCTTGGCGACGTCGCCGCGGCTTTTGACAACCGTCTTGAGATCGTCGAAGCCGACGCTCTCGCCGCCGACGAGATGGCGCTTGCGGCCGCGCATGCGCCGGTAAAGATCGTCGCCAACCTGCCCTACAACATTTCGACCGAACTCCTGATCAAATGGCTGAAAGCAGGGCCCGCGCTCTGGTCGGTCATGGCGCTGATGTTTCAAAAGGAAGTCGCCGACCGCATTCTCGCCGCGCCGGGCTCGAAAACCTATGGACGTCTATCGGTGATGGCGCAGGCGGCGTCCCGCCCGTCGCGCGCCTTCAACCTGCCGGCGCGCGCTTTCACGCCGCCGCCGAAAGTCGAATCCACCGTTGTCTTGTTCGAACCGGCGCGCGCGCCTTTCGCGCATCTCCCAGCGCTTGAAAAAGTCACGCAAGCCGCCTTTTCCCAGCGGCGCAAGATGTTGCGCTCGAGTTTGAAAGCCGTCTTCGGCGACGGGCTCGCCGCGGCGCTGGAGCAGGCGGGCGTGAAAGAAACCCAGCGCGCCGAAGAATTGAGCGTCGAGCAGTTCAAGCTTTTGGCGGAAATCCTGGCGCAAAAAAACGCCGGCTAGCCGTCTTTCGCCGGTCTTATCATCTGGGTCTGGGTCACCACGGCGGCCAGCTTGCCGTCTTCACGGAAAATCTCGGTCTTCCAGACCTGCAGCGTGCGGCCGAGATGCACCGGCGTCGTCACCGCCTTCGCCGTCTGGCCTTGCGGTATGGCGCGCAGAAAATTCGTCTTGCTTTCAACGGTCGTCGTCATGGAGCCCGGGGCCATGTTCATGAAGGCGCCGATGCCGCCCATATTGTCCGCCATCGCCATCATCGCGCCGCCATGAAGCGTTGCGGGCATGGTGCAATGATCGGCCGTCACTTCAAGCTCGCCTTCGAGACGCTCTTTTGTGACCAGCGTCATCTTCACGCCCATCATTTTCGCGAAAGGGGTGTTGTTCTCGTTGAACGCGGCGGCGAGGTTTTCTTCGGTCATCTCTAATCCTCATCAGCGCTTCATCTAAGCGGCGCCGGCGATCTTCACCCGGTTTTTTATCCAATGCTGACGCGCAGCCCATGTATGTTCGATGGCGCGGCGTTCATCGGCGGAAAGATCGGGATGATAGCATTCGAAAATCAGCACCACGCGATCGGTCCGCGCATGATTCCACGCCTCATGGCGATAACTGTCATCGAACGCAATGATTTCGTTCTCGGTCCAGTGATAGTTCTTGTCCGCGACACGGATCGCGCAATCCTCCGGCACGATCAGCGGCAGATGAACCGTAAGCCGCGCATTTGTGAGCCCGAAATGGGGCGGTATATGCGCGCCCGGCTTCAACCGCGAGAAAAACGCTTCGACCGGCACGCCGTCGATGCGGACAAGACCGACCTTTTCAAGCGCCTCAAGCGTCTTTGGAAAAAGATCGGCGATGGCCGTGCGTTTCGTCTTGTCGAAAAGATGCAGCGCCGACCAGTCCAGCGTGCCGCGCAGTTTCGCCCATTGCGGCGAAGGCGTGCCCGCCGGCACATAAGGCGTTTGTTGAACTTTGCGCTCGAGCGCAGCGGCGTATTCCGCGGCGATGGCCGGCCCCGCCGCCTCCAGCCCCGCCGCCCAGTCAAAAGCGTCTTTCGGCGTCACCGGCGCCGCCGGCAGGTCGGGCATGTAAAAAATCGTCGGCGCCTGCGCGTCGGTCAGAAACTGGAACGGCTGATTGTGGGTTTGCGTCCAGACGGCGTTTTTAACCCGGGCGACATCGCCGTCGCATTCTTCTGCGGCTTTCGCATGCAGCGCCGTCAGATAATCGCGCAGCGCCCGATCGGCTTCCGTAGACAACGCGCGCACTCCTGGCGGCGCCTTTTGGTCCCGTCGCGCGCCGCGCACGACGGGACCCGCTTCATCGCCCAGCGACCAGACGGCCACGGCCTCTTCCTTGCGGCCCGATTTTAAAAGCGCCCCGCCGGTAAAAAGCGCCAGCATGCTGTTGCGCATATTTTGCCGATAAAGCGGCAGCAGCGCTTCAGCGGCGGCGGCGAAATCACCGCGACGAAAAAGCTCCATCGGATCGGTCATGGCGAACGGTCTAATCGGCGTGGATCAGAACGGCGACGAGGAGCGCGGTTTCCTCTCCGCGATTGACCCAGCCGTGATTTGTGGCGCGCTGAATGACGACGTCGCCCGGTTTCAGGGCCGTCGCCTCGCCGTCATCAAGCAACAAATCCACCTCGCCTTTCACAAGCACGATGACGTCAAGCGAAGCGGTCTTGTGCATCATCGGATGGCGCGCCGTATCGACCCGGCAATGGGCCGCGCCAACGGCGTTGAAGGCGAAAGCCGCCGCCGCATCGAGCTCTTCAGCCGATTTCGACGCGTCTTCCGGCGCGACGGAGAACCAGCGCACTTTCACCGAGCCCGGATCGGGTTCGAGTTTCAAGTCCGCCTCCGCCAGCCTGTCTGTCGCGTCGAGAAGCTTTCCCTCTTCCAGCCCCGCCGACCAGATTTCGGCGAGCCCCGCCTCTTCCACTGCGATCAGCTTCGCCGCGGCGCCGTCGATCAAGACACGCGAGCGGCCTTCCTTGCTGTTATCGGTGATGACGCGGCGCAGCGACTGCCAGTCCATGCCGCCTACTCCGCAACCGGCGCAATAGAGTCGACGACCTGGCGCGCATCGAAATAATCGCCGTCTTCGGGCGGCTCGCCCTCGCCCATCAGAACTTCAAGGCGCACGGTGAAATAATCGCGCCCGCCGACCGTGCCGAGATCGCCGCCGACCCCGACGCCGACGCCGGTCGAGCGCCCGTAGGATCCGCCGCCGACGCCCGCGCCGATGCCGACGCCGCCGCGCTGCTCGCCGGAAATGTCGCGGCCGATAACGCGGAACCAGTCATAGCCGTTCGCCAGCGCCAGTTCGGCGGCGCGCAGGCGCGCGTAATCTTCGACCTGTTCCGGCGGCATATCCCCGGAGCCGCCATAAGTGATGCGGTAGCGGTCCGTTTCGATCCGCGTTTCTTCATAGCCGAAGCCTTTGGTGTCCGCCGGACCGTAAGCCGCCGGACCGACGGCGGCGCAGGCCACGACGGAAAGCGCGGCGGCGAAAGCCAAAACATGTTTCATGGAACGAAGCCTCCGGTGTTTTTTCAAAAACTAGCACCGCCCGCGCCCGCGCGCAAAACCGCGCCTCATGCCGTGAACGCGCCTTAGCGGCGAACTTGCCTTTTAAAGCTTGTCCGGCCCGACGCGCACCACCGCCTTGCCGAAATTCTCGCCCTTGAAAAGGCCGATAAAGGCTTCCGGCGCCTTGGCGAGCCCGTCATAGACGGACTCGTTGAACTTGATCTTGCCCTGCGCGAGGAGCGGCGCGACCTCCATGGCGAATTCCATGGCCTTGTCCATGAATTCCGAGACGATAAAGCCGCGGATCATGACGCCGCGTCCGACGACATTGATGAGATTGGGCGGGCCGGGCTCCGGCTCCTGATTATTATAGCTGGCGATCATCCCGCACCAGGCCATGCGCCCGCCGAGCGCGATGCAGTTCAGGGCCGCTTCGAGATGCATGCCGCCGACATTTTCGAAATAGCAGTCGACGCCCTTGGGCGCGGCTTCGGCAAGCGCCTTGGTGAGCTCGCCGGCGTTTTTGTAATCCTTGTAATTGAGCGCGACGTCGACGCCCGCTTCCTTTTCAAGCCAGTCGCATTTGGCTTTCGATCCGGCCGAGCCGATAACCCGGCAGCCTTTGGCCTTGCCGAGCTGACAGACAACGGAGCCCACGGCGCCGGCCGCGCCCGAAACAAACAAGGTCTCGCCTTCTTTCGGTTTGAGAATTTGCGTCAGGCCCGACCAGGCGGTGAGGCCCGGCATGCCGAGAACGCCGAGATAGGCCGAGAGCGGCGCCATGTTGGGGTCGACCTTTTGCGTGCGCTCCCCCTTTGAGACGTAATATTGTTTCCAGCCGCCGAGAAAATCGACCACATAATCGCCGGGCGCATAGCCTTCGATGTTCGATTCGACGACTTCGGACACCGCGCCGCCCTCGAGCGGCTTGTCGAGCGTGAAAGGCGGGATATAGCTTTTGACATCGGGCCGCATGCGCCCGCGCATGTAAGGATCGACCGACATCCACACCGTGCGGCAAAGCATTTCGCCCGGCTCCGGCGCCGGAACCTCGATCTCTTTTTCGACGAAATCGCTTTCCCCGGGCATGCCGGCTGGAAACTGTTTCAGAAAAATCGCTTTTGACGCTTCGGCGCCCATGGCCGCCTCCTTTGATTCGCCGGGCGAAATTCGCCCGCCGGGTTTGTGAGGACCCTATGACATTCCGGCGGGCTCGCAAGAGCGTGATGCAGATAGGCCGATTTAGGCAGAGCCCGCCCTCTCTCCGCCTCATTCTCGCCTTGCCGAAGGTTAATCTTGGGCAAGACGAAGCGGCAGGGTCCGCATGTGGTTGAGTAGCAAAAAGAATTTCACGCATACCCCCATGCGAAGGAGAGGGATTATGAAGAATCTGATCATGGCTTCCGGCGCGCTGATGCTCGCCGTGACGGGCTGCCAGTCCACCGGCGAAGGCGCGCTGACGGGCGCGATGCTGGGCGCGGCTGGCGGCGCGGTCGCCGGCGAAGTGTTCGCCGGCCGCCCCGGCAAAGGCGCAGCCTATGGCGCGCTCGTCGGCGCGGCGCTGGGCGCCTATGAAGGCTGCTCGCGCGCCGGCACCTGCTGGGGCCGCGCCCGCGACAATGGCTATCGCCGCTATGACCGCTATTCCGGCCGTTACTATTACGAAGACCCGGAATATGGCGACACCTACTGGGAAGACGGCTCGTTCCGCAACTATGGCCCGAACCCGCCGCGCCGCCGCTACTAAATCACGACTTTAAGTTGCGTAAGCAAACGGCCTGCTCCTCACGGCGCGGGCCGTTTGCCGTTGCAGCATTGCCATTTGGCAAGGTCCGGAACGCCGCCACAACCTTGCGTGTTTCCGGCCTACACGCGCTCCGTAAAACGTAAAACGGAGCGGCAAATAGGGAGCAAACCCCATGAGACTTCTTCTTTCTTCCGCTGTCAGCGGTTTGATGCTGGTTTCCGCCTGCACGCAATCCGGCACGGCCGAACGCAATGCCGCCTATGGCGCGGCCGCCGGCGCCGTCGGCGGCGCGATCACCGGTTGCGAACGCTCGAACGAATGCTGGAACCGCGCCCGGAACGGCGACAGGCGCTATTACGACCAACGCGCCGGCCGGTACTACTATGTCGACCCGCAATATGGAGACACATGGTGGGAAAACGGCGAGTTCCGTTCCTATGGACCGGGCCGTCCGTAAAATAATCCGTAAAGCAACATTTTGACCGCGCTTCGCGCCCGCGCCGGGATTATTCCTCGCGCGGGCGTTTGTTTTTATTCTTGCCCATCTGACTGATCGCAATCATCGTCAGGGTCGGAACAAAACCGTCAATCTGGCCTGTCGGGTCGGCAAGCTCCCAGAAAGCAAAGAGCCCCGGCCAGCCAAAGAGTCCGATTGCAGCGACGCCAAGTCCTGCATCCACAAAGATTTCAGCGCCCGGAATGCGGCCGACCGTGAAATCGACAAGGTCGAGAATGATCGCAATGACGAGCTTCGCCATGTCGCTGCGCATTAGGCAGCCTCCGCCTTCGTGCTCTCTTCAATGAAGGCGGCGGCTTCGCGAATCGCCTTCATGGCTTCGGGAAAACGTCCCGGAAAGATCGGCCAGACATGGATAAGGCCTTTTTCCATCATGAGCGTCGCCTGCACGTCCGCTTTATCGAGCTTTTCCTTGAGCCTTGTGGAATCATCACGCAGGACTTCGCTCTCGCTCGCAAAAATCAGCATGGGGGGCAATCCCGCGAGATCGCCATAAAGCGGCGAAGCCAGCGGCGCTTTCGGGTCCGCCTCGCCGAGATAGCGCTTGGCGCCTTCGACGATATAGACCTTCTTGAACATGGCGTCTGATTTTTCATTCTCATCGAGCGAGGCGCCGGTGGTCGCAAGATCCGTCCAGGGCGAGAGAAGCAGCGCGCCCGCCGGCATGGGCAATCCCCGCGCCTTGATCGACAAGAGCAGCGCCAGGGCCAAACCGCCGCCCGCGGAATCGCCGCCGACAACCATTTCGCCCGGGTCGCGTCCCTGCGACAGGAGCCATTCATAAGCCTCCACCGCGTCGTCGACGGCCGCCGGAAAGAGATGCTCCGGCGCCATCCGGTAATCAAGAGAGAAGATTTCCGCCCGCGCCGCTTTGGCCAGCGCGTAGGTGAAGGCGCTGTGGGATTTCGGCGAGCCGAACACATAGCCGCCGCCATGGAGATACAGCACCGTGCGTCCGGCTTCGGCGTTTTCCGCGCGGTGCCATTCGCCTTTCACCGGGCCTTCTAGGACCTCGCGCGTCACGCCCTCAGGCGGATGTTTCGGCGCCAGGGCGTCCGCCCCGTCGCGCAAGGTCTTCCCGTCTATCAGGTGAATAGGCTTCGAGCGGAATGTCGCTCTCATAAACCAGTTGAACAGTCTCGCCCGCAAACTCGGCATGCCGCCTCCCTTTTCCGGACAGGGTAGACGGTTCAACGCGGCGGGAAAAGCCTTGCCGGCATGCGCAGCCCGTTAATGGCGGTAACGCAGACCGAAGCCGAAGGTGCGCGTCTCGCCGGGGAAGTAGCGGTCATTGCCGAAAGCGTAGTCGGCCCGCTCGGCGTAAAGCTCGTCCGTGACATTCCGCACGGTGACGAACGCCGCGAGCTCTTCGGTGAGGGCCGCTTCGGCGCGCAGGTTCAAAAGATTGTGGCCGCCATATTTGTGATCATTTGCCGCATCGGTGAAATAAGACCCCATGGAGACCCATTCGGCTTCCGCGCTGACGCGCTCGACTGGACGCCAGAGAAGCCGCGTATTGGCCATGACCCGCGGCGCGGTGTCCACATCGTCGCCGAAGGAAATGTTTTCGCTGACGACGCCGGGCGTATCGTCAGGATTGCGGTCAAACCGGTAGGTGTGTTTCGCATAAGTGACGGCGCTCGAAAGCATTAGCGTTTCATGCAAAGCGATGCGCACATTCGCCTCGACGCCCACATGGCGGGTCTTGCCGTCGGCGACGTTAAAGCCGTCGGCGTCGCGGAAGAAGAAATTATTCTTGTCCATGAAAAAGCCGGCGAGTTCGAGATCGACCTGCTCGCCGAGCCCCGCCCTCACGCCGAGCTCGACCGAGTCGATTGTCTCAGGCCGCGCCTGATCGCCCGTCTGGTTGATCTGCAGGCGGTAAAGATCGGTCGTCTGGGGCGGACGGGCGCCGCGGGCGTAGCTCACATAGACGGAAGCCTCGTCGCTCAGCTCATGACGCAGGGAGAATTTCGGACTCGCCGTGACGAATTTGTCGGTCTGATCCGGCAGACGCAGGAAACGCCCGACAATGCCGTTATCCGTCTTGTTGTTGTAGTCATAGATCGTGCCGTCAACGCGCACGCCTGCAGTCGCGGTCGTGCGGGGGCTCAGCGCATACTCGGCCTGCACGAAACCGGACGCATTCACGGCTTTGACGTCGTAATCGTAATGCTGGCCTTGCGTGAACGAAAAGATCCGGGGCGCAGACTGGAATTCGGAAAGAAAACCATCCGTATATTCCGCATCGATCCCGGCGATCAGCGATAAAGAACCGGCGTCATGATAGACGGCGCTTTGCACGCCGACGCTCCAATGCCCGTTTTCCTCCAGTGAATTCGACGGCAGGAAGTGCTGCAGGAAATCCATGTCGTTCCAGCGGGCGTATGGCGTGATCTGCACGCGCGTCGCCTCGCCCGCATCGAACGAAATGGTCGATTGCAGCCGCGCCGATTTGGCGTCGCGAAAAGCCTGCGGAAAATCGTTGGTCTTGCGGATGCGCTTGTCATTCAGCGCCGCCTGCCCGAAAATATAGCCGGCCGTTTCCTGTTCGAGATTGTCGAAGGAAAAGATCGTATCGATGCTGACGCCGCCATCGTCATAAACATGACGCAAGGTGAGCTTTTGCTGGTCGAGCCCGGCGTCTTCGCGGTAGCCCGCTTCCGTCGTCGCCGAAGCGCCGGCGTAAAAGCCGTTGGCGCCTTGCCTCCCCGAAACGCTGCCTTTGAATTTGTAGCGGTCCTGGGTGTCGCCGAAGACTTCCCCGAAAACCGAAAAATCCTCCGACGGCGCCGGCGCGATCACATTGACGACGCCGTGAATGGCGTTGGCGCCGTAAAGCGCGCCGGAGGGCCCGCGTATCACTTCGATGCGGTCAGCGAGTTCATAATGGGCGTCGAAAAGGCCGTTGATGTTCGCAAAGCCCGCCGAACGGATCGGCACCCCATTTTCGAGAAACAGAAAAGAGCCCGCGCCCGCCCCGCCGGTGAGCACCGGGGAGCGGATCGCCGTCAGGTGCTCCGCGCCGGAGCCGCGGTTGAGCGATACGCCCGGCACGCGGGAAAGCGCCTCGGCAATATGATCGGCGTCGATGAGTCTCAGTTCTTCAGACGGCAGCACGCTGATGCTGAGCGGCGCTTCGGAGAGCGCCTGTTCGCGGCGCTCGGCCGTAACGACAATCGCGTCTTCAGCCAAAACAGGCGTCAGCGACGAGGCGGCGGCAAGGCCGGCGGACAACAGGATTAGGCGGGACAAGGGGCGCACTCTTTTTACAATTTCACAATACGCCGCAAGCCATACTATTTTCGTTCGTATTTCGCCACCGTCTGAGAAATCGCTCCAAAGATCGAGCGCCCCTCCCCGTCCTTCATCTTGATCTCGACAGTATCGCCGAATTTCATGAACGGGGTCTTAGCTTCGCCCTCATAGATTGTCTCGATCATGCGGATTTCGGCGATGCAGGAATAGCCGTCGCCGCCTTCCGCGATCGCCTTGCCCGGCCCGCCGTCGAGTTTGTTCGACACCGTGCCCGAACCGATGATGGTCCCGGCGCTTAAGGGGCGCGTTTTCGCCGCATGGGCGATCAATTGCGGGAAATTGAAGGTCAAATCCTTGCCGGCGTTCGCCTGGCCGAAAGGTTCGCCATTATAGCGCACCAAGAGCGGCAGGTGGACGGCGCCGCCGTCCCAGGCCTCGCCCAGCGCGTCCGGCGTCACCGCGACCGGGCTGAAAGCGCTTGAGGGTTTTGACTGGAAGAAGCCGAAGCCCTTGGCGAGCTCGCCCGGTATCAAGCCGCGCAGGGAAACGTCATTCACCAGCATGATAAGCCGGATATGGTCTTTCGCCTCTTCCGGCGTCACGCCCATGGGGACGTCGCCGGTGACGACCGCGATCTCCGCCTCCATGTCGACGCCCCAGCCCTCGTCCTGGGCCATGACAATATCGTCGCGCGGCCCGAGGAAGGAGTCCGAGCCGCCCTGATACATCAGCGGGTCTTCGTAAAAGCTTTCGGGCACTTCCGCGCCGCGCGCTTTCCTGACGAGCTCAACATGATTGATATAGGCCGAGCCGTCCGCCCACTGATAGGCGCGCGGCAAGGGCGAGGCGCATTCGCGTTCGTGAAAACGCTCGACCGGAACCGACCCTGTCTCCAGCCCTTGCGCCAATTCGCGCAAGCCGGCTTCGCATTTATCCCAGTCGTCGAGCGCCGCCTGCAGGGTCGGCGCGACGCGCGCGGCGTCGGTGTAGCGCGTCAGATCGTTCGACACGACGACCAGCCGTCCGTCGCGGCCGCCTTTTAAAGATGCGAGTTTCATGTCTTTTCCCTTATTCGGTTTCTGCGAGTTTCGTCCCGCACCATGGGCAATAGCGGATGAGAATGACGTCGCGCCCGCCGTCATGAACGATCAGCGCGAACTGGTTCAGCCCTTCATTATAGGCGATGAGGCTGTCCGGACAGTCGAACGGATCGTCATGCTCGGTGCAGTTCAACTCAAGCGCGGCTTGCATGGATTCGCAGCAAAGCGAGTCCGGATTTGGATGTTGCGTGCGCGTCATCTCAGTCCTGCGTGCGCCAGCTATTGACGTAATCCGGGTTCTCGACTGCGCCTGCGCTTTCGCCGATATCGAGCGGATCGCGCGTGTCGACCATCACGGCGTATTCGTCCGTCGCCGGTTTTTTCTGTTCCAGCATGTTTTTCAGCGCTTTCGGATGCGGCCCATGCGTAAAGCCCGACGGATGAAACGTCATCATGCCGGCGTCGATATTATCGCGGCTGAAGAAATCGCCCGCGTGATAGAAAAGCACCTCGTCGTAATCGTCATTATTGTGGAAGAACGGCACTTTCAGCGCGCCGGGATCGGTCTCGAAAGGCCGCGGCGCGAAGGTGCAGACGACGAAACGGTCCGACAGGAAAGTCGTGTGCGCTGAAGGCGGCACATGGTAGCGATGGGACATAAGCGGGCGAATGTCGCGCACATTCAAACGCACCGGCGATAATTCGCCGTGCCAGCCGACGACGTCGAGGGGATTATAAGGATAGGTGGCGACCGAAACCTCGCCGCGTTTCTTGATTTCGACCCGCGTCTCGCCGTCTTCTTCCTGATGCGCTTTGAAGGCGTCGTCGATTTTCGGCGCGTCCATGACCGCCGGATCGAAAATCGCATGAGGGCCGAGGATCCCTTTATCGGGCAATGTGTAATGGCTGTTCGTCGCCTCGATCATCAGGATCGACGCCGTCCCCTTTGGCGCGAGCCGCCACATGGTGCCGCGCGGCAGCATGATGTAATCGCCCGCTTCGAAAGCGAGATGACCGTAATCGCAGAAAAGGTCGCCCTCGCCTTCATGCACGAACAAAAGCTGGTCGCCGTCGCCATTGCGGGCGAGCGCGGGCATCGCCCCGTCGAGCTTCCAGAAGCGCAGCTCCGTCGCGCCATTGTGAAGAATGCGGGGCGCGGCCCAAGGCGAGGCGCTGGCGCCTTTCATGGCCGCAAGATCGAAGGCGCGCGGACGCAAGGGCCCCTCGAAATTCACCCAGCCCGTGGGCGGGCGCTTGTGATGCATGAAGGCGGCGGGGCCGAAAAAGCCTTCCTTGGAGATTTCCCGCTCATAGGTGCCGGCTGGCATGTCGGCGTGCGCCTGCCGCGAGGCGTCGCCTTCTATCCGGCTCGGGGTGATCCATTTGCGCGCCATTTGCGCCTCCTTCGGGCGATTCGGGGGTCATGAAATTAGTAACATTTGTTACCATTTTGCCTTCCTCCCCGCAAGCCCCGCTTTTCTCGAATGGAATAGCCGCGCCCTTTTCACAAAACAGTTAGAATGCTAACGGCTTTGTGGCTTCCGCTGACGTCTCGCAAATCAAGCGAAGGCGCCTTAAGTGACCCCTTGGCTGAACTTCGAGGATAAGTCTGATGAAAATGACCCGTTTGTTGATTCTGGGCTCCGGGCCCGCCGGCCTGACGGCCGCCATCTACGCCGCGCGCGCAGGGCTCAAACCCCTGCTCGTTCACGGGCTGCAGCCCGGCGGCCAGATGACCATCACCACGGATGTCGAGAACTATCCCGGTTTCGCCGATGTGATTCAGGGCCCCTGGCTGATGGAGCAGATGCAAAAACAGGCCGAACATGTGGGCACGGAATTCGCCAACGACCTCATCACCGATGTGGACCTGACAAAGCGCCCCTTCACTCTGACCGGCGACAGCGGCGAGACTTACGTCGCCGACGCCCTCGTCATCGCCACCGGCGCCCAGGCGAAATGGCTCGGCCTTCCTTCCGAAGAAAAGTTTCAGGGCTTCGGCGTTTCGGCCTGCGCCACTTGCGACGGGTTCTTCTATCGCGGCAAAGACGTTCTGGTGGTCGGCGGCGGCAACACCGCGGTCGAGGAAGCGCTTTATCTCGCGGGGCTCGCCAGAAAAGTCACGCTCGTGCATCGCCGTGACGAATTGCGCGCGGAAAAGATTTTACAAAAGCGCCTCTTCAACACAGAGAATATCGAGGTGATCTGGGATCACACGCTCGATGAAATTCTCGGCGATGAAAACCCGCTCGGCGTGACGGGCGCGCGCCTGAAACACATGAAGACCGATGAGACCCAAGAGGTAAAGGTCGACGGCGTCTTCATCGCCATCGGCCACAAGCCCTCGACAGAGCTCTTCGACGGCAAGCTCGCCATGAAAGATCACGGCTATCTCGTCACCAAACCGGATTCGACCGCGACCGAGATCCCCGGCGTCTATGCGGCGGGCGATGTCACCGACGACATTTACCGCCAGGCCGTGACGGCGGCGGGCATGGGCTGCATGGCCGCGCTCGAAGCGGAGAAATTCCTCGCCGAAGCGCAAGTCGAGCTCGAAGCGGCGGAGTGATCAGGCCGCAGCCGCGCCGTCGTCAAGGCTGCAATTGATCATCCACTGGACGCCGAACCGGTCCGTCGCCATGCCGAAATAAGAGCCCCAGAAGGTCTCCTGCATCGGCATGGTCACGCCGCCGCCTTCGCTCAGTTTTTCAAAAGCGGCGTCGGCGTCAGCGCGCGACGGCGGCGAATAGCAAATCGAAAAATTATTGCCTTTGACGAGCGGACCGGCATGACCTTGCGCCGTATCGGAGCCCTGCAAAACGCCGCCCGCGAAAGCGAGCGTCACATGCATGATGCGGTCTTTTTCGCCCTCGGCGACGCCCGCCATATCGGGCGGACCGTCGGAAAAGCGCTGCATAACGGCGAACTCGCCGCCGAGAACCGATCTGTAAAACTCGAAGGCTTCTTCGCAGTCGCCGTCAAAGGTCAGATAGAGATTGATGCTCATGCCCGTCTCCCCGGTTTGGCGTCATGAGAGGCCAAGCCTAGCACGGGTTTCCGCCGCTGTCGTAACCTCCCGCCCCGCCTCGCGCGCCGCCGCCGCCAGCGCCTCGATCATCTGACCGTTGGAGGAAGCTTTCTCGCCGTCCGGCAGGTAGAAACAATCCTCGAGCCCGGTGCGTAAGTTTCCGCCAAGCTCCGCCGCGCGGGCGTGAACGGCCCACACGTCGTCGCGGCCGATCACCGTCGCCTGCCAGGGCATGCCTTCCTTTTTATATTTGATGAGAAGCGGCAGGAGATCCGGGTCCGCGGGCATGCCGCTGGCGACGCCCATGACGAAATTATAGTCGGCGTAATCGGTCATGCCGTTTTCCATATAAAGCCCCACCGAACGCACGATGCCGATGTCGAAACATTCGAATTCGGGAATGATCCCGACTTCCTTCATCACGTCGATGAAGTCTTTCACTTTCGACACGGGATTGTCGAAGGTCATGGGCGGCCAAGCCCAGGAGCCATCCCTGCGCGTCTTCAAATAGTTGAGCGTGCCGGCGTTGCAGGCCGCCATTTCCGGGCGGCAGACGCGCAAATAATCGAGCACATAACCGTAATCCTGACCGATGACGCCGGTGGTCATGTTGATGACGACGCCGGGACACGCCGCGCGGATCGCCTCGTTGATCTCGGTGCAGATCGCCGGATCCCATGTGGGCAGATGGCCTTTGCCCTCTTCCTGTTGGCGGTAATGCACATGCATGATCGTCGCACCGGCGTCGAAGGCGCGTTTGGCTTCCGCCGCCATCTCTTCCGGCGTTACAGGGACGGGATGCTGTTCGGGATTGGTGAGAACGCCGGTCAGCGCGCAGGTGATGATCGCTTTTTCGGCCATGATTATTCCTCCGCCTTCAACGCGACGATTTTCGCGCGAATCGCAACCTGATCGCCTTCTTTCGCGAATACATCTGCGACAACGCCGTCGCGCGGCGCTTTTAACTGGTGCTCCATTTTCATCGCCTCGATGGTCGCGAGGACCGTTCCTTTCGATACCGGATCGCCGGGCCCGACGCGAAGGCTCGTCACCAGTCCCGCCATGGGCGCTTTCACCACATCGTCGCCGCCGGCGCTTTCGCTCGCGGGAACCAGCGTGAAATCCGTGTAGCGCTCCCAGGCGCCGTCGCAGTCGATTTCAAGGTGGTAATGATTGCGCGCATAGCGCGCCTCGCCGATGCGGTTTTCATGGCGATAGCGGATCGTGTTTTCCGTCTTTGACAGCACCTCTATCGCCGCTTCCGCACCGTCATGCGCCGCCGTCACCTTTGCGCCGTCGAGCGCGATCGCCGTCTTGACGATCTCACCGCCGCTATTGACGAGGTGCAAGGGGAAGCCTGCACTCCTCCTTGAGGCCCAACCGGTCAGGAGATTATCGAAAGACGCATCGGTCAACGCGGCGCCGGCAAGCGCAATCGCCGCTGCGCCGCCCGGCGCTTCGCGTTTGGTCAGGCGTTCAAGGTTGCGCTCGATATAACCCGTGTCGGCCTCGCCTTTCGCAAAGGCTTCGTCTCCAAGCAGCGCGATGAGAAAATCCCGGTTATGCTCAAAGCCAAGCAGCTTCGTCCGGCGCAAGGCGGCCGCAAGCTTCATCCGCGCCTCATCGCGCGTCGCGCCATAGGCGATGACTTTCGCAATCATCGGATCGTAAAAGGTCGTGACAATATCTCCAGCCTCGACGCCCGCATCTATACGCACGTCTTCCATCTCCGGAAATTCCAGCAAGCGCACTTTCCCCGAATGAGGCATGAACCCTTGCGCCGGGTCTTCAGCATAAAGCCGCGCTTCGATGGCATGGCCCTCGAAATCGATATCGCCCTGTTCGAACGGCAAAGCGTCGCCTTCAGCCACACTGAGCTGAAAGTCCACAAGGTCAAGCCCCGTCACCATTTCCGTCACCGGATGCTCGACCTGAAGGCGCGTGTTCATTTCGAGGAAATAAAATTCGTCCCGCGCCGGATCGTAGAGAAACTCCACCGTGCCGGCGCCTGCATAACCCACCGCCTGCGCCGCCTTCACTGCGGCGGCGCCCATCTCCTCGCGTTTTTCCGCGCCGATCACCGGCGACGGCGCTTCCTCGATGACTTTCTGGTTGCGCCGCTGCAGGGAACAGTCGCGTTCGCCGAGATGAACGCAACTGCCATGCGCGTCGGCTAAGATTTGGATCTCAACATGACGCGCGCCTGTAACCGCGCGTTCGATGATGAGCCGGTCGTCGCCGAAGGCGCTTTTCGCCTCTTTGCGCGCCGATTGAATGGCGTCGGCAAGCGCCTCCCTGTCTTCGACGATGCGCATGCCGCGCCCGCCGCCGCCGGCCGACGCCTTCACCATCACCGGAAAGCCGACCTTCTCCGCTTCCTTCAAAAGCGTTTCATCGGACTGGTCCTCGCCCTGATAGCCGGGCACGCACGGAACGCCCGCCTCGATCATGCGGGCCTTGGCCTCAGCCTTGTCGCCCATGGCGGCGATGGCCTCCGCCGGCGGGCCCACAAAGATCAGCCCAGCGTCTGTGCACGCTCGGGCGAAATCCGCGCGCTCCGATAAAAAGCCGTAACCCGGATGCACCGCATCGGCGCCGGACGCCTTCGCGGCGCCAATCACCGCTTCGATGTTGAGATAACTCTGCGCGGCTTCAGACCCGCCAATGCAGATCGCTTCACCCGCCATGCGCCCATGAAGCGCGCCCGCATCGGCATCGGAAAAAACGGCGACCGTCGCAATGCCCCGCGCCCGCGCCGTCTTCATGATGCGGCAGGCAATCTCGCCGCGATTGGCGATGAGGAGTTTTTTGATGGCGCTCATGCCTTGTTCGATTTTCCGGGGAGCGTGCCCATATATTTGCAGATGATGGAGAGCATGACCTCGTCGGCGCCGCCGCCGATGGAGCCGAGGCGCCCGTCGCGATAGGCGCGGGAGACCGGCGTTTCCTCCATGAAACCCATGCCGCCCCAATATTGCAGGCACGCATCGTTCACCTCGCGCGCAACGCGCCCGGCTTTCAGCTTCGCCATGGAGGCGAGCATCACCGCATCCTCGCCCGCCATCATTTTCTCGACCGCATCCCAGGTCAGCGAGCGCAGCATCTGCACTTCCGTCTTCAATTCGGCGAGGCGGAAATGCACCACCTGATTGTCGAGAATGGATTTGCCGAAGGCCTTGCGCTGGCGCGCATAGTCGACAGTGTCATCGATGGTTTCGTCGAGGCTGATGAGGGTCGACAGCGCGCACCAGAGCCGCTCCTCCTGGAACTGCATCATCTGATACATGAACCCGGCGCCTTCTTCCCCGATGCGATAGCGCTGGGGCACGCGCACATCCTCGAAATAAAACTCCGCCGTGTCGGAGGAGCGCATGCCGAGTTTTTTGAGCTTGCGCGCGACGATGACGCCATCGCGGTGTTTGCCGCTGTCGTCTTTCAGCGGCAGGCAGATCAGCGTCTTGTTCTGGTGCACCGGCCCCTCGCCAGTATTCGCCAGCAAGCACATCCAGTCGGCCTGCGTGCCGCTGGTGGTCCACATCTTGCCGCCATTGATGACGTAATCGTCGCCGTCTTTTTTCGCCGTCGTCTTGATCGACGCGACATCGGACCCGGCGCCGACTTCGGAAACGCCAAGACAGGCGACATAGTCGCCGGAAATGGAGGGCCGGAGGAAATCCTCTTTCGCGTCGTCCGTGCCGAAACGCGCAAGCGCCGGCGTCGCCATGTCGGTCTGAACGCCGATGGCCATAGGGACGGCGCCGCATTTGATATGACCCAGCGTTTCGGCGACGACCGCGCCGTAAGACCAGTCGAGTCCCATGCCGCCATAGGCTTCGGGCTTGGTGACGCCGAGGAGGCCGAGATTTCCGAGCCCCTTGAACACCTCATGGGCGGGAAAGATTCCCGCCTCCTCCCACTCATCCACATGCGGATTGATTTCCGCCTCGATGAAACTCTTCAGCGTCTTGCGGATCTGGTCGTGTTCGGTGGTGAGTTTCATTTTTTCCTCGATCATGCGATCATATAATACTGGCAACAATACCAGTTAGTCCGAAAAACGACGCCACTGTAGTAACTTTCCAATTTGGCAAGCCAGCAGCTCGCATATATTTTGCAGAGAAAACTGAAATCAATGGAAGAAAAATCAACGCCACAGCGATTGTCATTCGTATGCCCGTGACTTTCTCGCCTAGTTCGAATGAGGTCGCGAGGTTGGAAGCATGTGTTCCTCCCATGAACAGCAAAAATCCAAACCAAAGCAAATATGCGAGTTGTTTTGAATTTTTCGAAATTGAATTATCATTCAAATAAGCTTGGCTCGGACCCCCAATAGCAAAACTGAGAATGAGCGTTACAAACATTAAAACGGCTGCAATTATTGATGCCATTTGGTAAATAGACATTCCGTTCACATCCTCGCCACGCCGAAGACGTTCGGCCTTAACGCGCGATGCTCAGCTTCTGCGACCGTATCGAGACAGAAGGCCAGCATTTTACGGCTGTCGCGCGGATCGATAAGCCCGTCATCCCACAGCCGCGCTGTTGCAAAAAGCGCCGTCGATTCCGCGTCATAAGTATCGACGATATGCTTCGCCATGCCGTCTAGAAACTCGGCGTTCGGCTCTTCGCCTTTTCGGCGCGCGCCTTCCTCCGCGACGATGCGCATGGTTTTCGCCGCCTGTTCGCCGCCCATGACGGCGATGCGGTTGTTGGGCCAGGCGAAAATGAAGCGCGGATCGAAGGCGCGCCCGCACATGCCGTAATTCCCGGCCCCGAACGAAGCGCCAATATGCAAGGTGATTTTCGGCACGCGCATATTGGTCACCGCCTGGATCATCTTCGACCCATGCTTGACGATGCCGTGCTGTTCGGCGTCGGTCCCGACGAGATAGCCAGTGGTGTTCTGCAGAAAGACGACCGGATTGCCCGCCTGCTCCATCAGCTGAATGAACTGCGCGACCTTGGCGGCGCCGTCGGCGTCGATGGGCCCGTTATTGGAAATGATCCCGACTTCGTGGCCGGCGATCGCGGCTTGGGTGCACAGCGTCGCGGGTCCGTAACCGTCCTTGAAGCCGAGCATGTCCGAGCCGTCGACGAGCCGCGCAATCACCTCGCGGCTATCGTAAGGCTGGCGGTAATCCACCGGCACGATGCCAAGCAAATCTTCGGCGCTGTAAAGCGGCTCCTCATACTCGCGCGTTTCACCAGTCTTGTCCCAGCCGAGCTTCGCCACGATCTCGCGGGCAATGCGCAGGCCGTCGCCGTCGTCCTCGGCCATATATTCCGCCGTGCCGGAGACGTGATAATGCATCTCCGCGCCGCCGAGTTCCTCATCCGTGGCGATTTCGCCCGTGGCGGCTTTCAGTAAAGGCGGCCCCGCGAGAAAGACTTTCGACTTGCCGCGCACCGCGACCACATAATCGGAAAGCCCCGTCTGATAGGCGCCCCCCGCCGTCGACGATCCGTGCACCACGGATATGACCGGACAGCCGGCGGCGGAAAGCCGCGCGAGGTTGGCGAAGGTGCGCCCGCCCGGCACGAACATTTCGGCCTGGCGCATGAGATTGGCGCCGGCGCTTTCGATGAGCTGGACGAAAGGCAGTTTATTCTCGAGCGCCAGCGCCTGCGCTCTTAAGGCTTTATGGACGCCCATGGGCGTCGCCGCGCCGCCCTTGATGCCGCTGTCCGACGCCGAGACGACGCATCTGATGCCGGAGATGAAGCCGATGCCGGACATCCCGCCGCCGCCGGAAATATTTTTATCCCCGTCATCGTCATGCATCTTGTAGCCGCAGAGCGTCGAGATCTCGACGAAAGGCGCGCCGCGATCGAGCACCAGCGCCAGACGTTCGCGCGGCAGAAGCTGGCCCCGCTTTTCGAATTTCGGCTTGGCGCGGGCGGAGTTTTCGATGACCTTTTGCTCGAGCGCGCGGAAGTCCTCGATCAGTTTTAAATGATCGGCGCGGTTTTTCGCGTAAGCTTCGCTTCGCGGATCGATCTCGCTTTCAAAAACCGGCATCGTTTCCCTTGGATTCTTGTTTTCACGGATCATCGCCCAGCGCGGGCCGCCGGGTCAAACGCTTCGCGCAGCCTCTGGACATGCCGCAAAAGGCGCTTATCTGAAGCTCTCATGAAGACCGTGCCCTATTTCGCCTATGGCTCGAACATGCTGACGGCGCGCCTCGCCGCCCGCTGCCCCAGCGCGCGCCTTATCGGGCCGGCTGAAGTTTCGCGCCATCGCCTCGCCTTTTCCAAGCGCAGCCATGACGGGTCGGGCAAGGCGACCCTGGCGGCGTCCGGCGCCGAACATGACGTTACATTGGGAATATTGTTCGAAATCGGGATCGAGGACATGCCGGCCCTCGACGAGGCGGAAGAACGGGGAACCGGTTATGACCGTTTCGACGCGTTCGACGTTCATTGCATGACGCGGGGCGAGATCGTTCCACACATCACTTACCTGGCGCGCGCGCCGGTAACAGGGCTTCTTCCTTATGACTGGTATCTGGCGCTGATCGTCGCCGGGGCTCGCGAACATGAGCTTGGCGAGACTTACGTCAAGGCGCTTATCGATACGCCTTGCGCGCCCGACCCGCAGCCTGACCGCCCGGGCCGGCGCATCGCCCTCGCCGCGCTCAACGAAGCGGGCTACGCCGACGAGGCCGACGCGCTCAAAAGCCGCTAGTAGTCTTCTTCGTCCAACCCGGGAATGCGCTCGCCGCGCTGGAGATAGTCCGCCCAGTCGTCGCTGCGCCAGTGCGGCGCGTCGATAAACCAGTCGCGCATCTCCGCCGGGATCGACTCCTCGGTCAGGAGCTTCTGCTCCTCCGGGCTGGCGGCGAAGGCGGCGAGATCGGCGATGTCCTGCGCGTCGAGATCGATGACATAGCCGAGCTCCACCGCCTGCAACGCAGTCATCGCCGGGGCGCCGCGCCACATGCGCGCGGAAAAGTCGAGCGGATTGACCGCATCCGGCGCCGAAGCGGCGGAAAGATCGGGCGCGGCCGTCCCGCCGACGCCGTTCACCTGGTGGCAGATGACGCAGCCGCGGGTGATGAACTGAAGCCGTCCGCGGCGCGCATTCATGTCCGGCGTTTCCGCCATGACCGGCGCGGGCGGCTGCGTCAGGCCCTCGCGCACCGCATCGGGTTTATTGGTTTCCTGCGCAGCATCTTCGCCGCAGGCCACGGTTCCGGCAAGCGCCAGCACGGGGAGAATTTTGAAGAGAACGGGCAATTTCATGGAATAGTCTCCATAGGTTTAAAGGGCTGGCATAACTATCCTAGGAAGTCATCTTCCCATTTCTTACGAGCTTTTTTTACTTTCTTTTGGGAGGCCCAATTTATACGTCCAAATGTATCAGAGAGACCAACTTTGCTTGGATTCTCGGCTAGAAGACTATCCTGCACCCATGGGAATATAAGAGTTACCTTCTCCCCAACATCTAGACGCTTAGGTAGCTGACCAGATAACAAATTTTCGTAATCGTGAATCATAACTCCTCTGCTAGATTTTCTCATTACTCTATCCAAAATGTTTCCTCTACGAAAATTGATCACTTGGAGATGCACATTACCAGGCCCATGATTAACAGCGTCAATAATTAGTTTATCCTCTGGCTGAAGACCCGCCGGATAAATTCGCGCTTTATCGATAGACACAACCACTTTTGGTTTGAGAATCACATCTCTGTATATATTCCACCCAAGTGATATTGCCGATATAATAATAGCTGCGACACTTACTATAATTGTGATTACAGTTGCAGTCATTGGTTTGTATCTTTCGCTATTGACCGCTGAAAACCCTTTCTCCCGGTCAATCTATCCCACCAGTCTTTTACATTGGGGCTCATGGCTTCGGTAATGCCGAGCGTATTCGCAAAATAGAGGGCGTAACCGACGCAGATATCGGCCATCGTAAAACGGTCCGCACAGAGATAGTCGCGGGCCTCGAGCGCCGCCTCGACGGCGCGCCAGCGGCCGAGAAACCATTTGCGGTAATCCTCTGCGACCTGCGGCTGGCGGCGCTCTTCGGGCTCCAGCGCCGAATAGCGAAAGACCAGGGTCTGCGGAAAGGTGAGCGTCGCATCGGACCTGTGCAGCCAGTTGAGATAGGCGCCGTACTCTTTTTCGTCCGGACTGACGGCGAGCGGCGTCGGGCCGTATCGAACGCCCAGATATTCGCAGATGCCGGCGCTTTCGGTCATCGTCACATCGCCGTCGATGAAACAGGGCACGGTGCCGAGCGGGTTTACCTCCTTATAGGCTTTGTCGAAGACCCGCGGCGGAAACTGCAAAGTGACGAGCTCATAATCGAGTCCCATTTCCTCCAGCGCCCAAACGCAGCGCAGCGACCGCGCGCCCTGACAATGATAGAGTTTCATCGGCAACCATCCTTTCGCTGACGGCATATGTAGCGCTGCGTTGACGCCCGCTCAAATGAGGAAGACAGTCACGCCCATGACAGAGCCGCTCTCTTTCGACGTAACGCGCCTGCCCTCGCCGCATCTCAATGACAGCCATGAGGCGTGGCGCCAAACGGTGCGCGCTTTCGTCGACCGCGAAATCAGCCCCCATGTGAACGAATGGGACGAAGCCGGCGCCTTTCCGCGCGAATTGCACAAGAAGGCCGCGGCCGCGGGCCTCATCGGTCTTGGCTTTCCGGAAGAGTATGGCGGGATCAGCGACGGCGTCGACGTCTTCCATTCGCTGATCGCGGCCGAAGAGCTCGCCCGCGCCGGCTCCGGCGGCCTTGTCGCCGGGCTGATGACTCACGGCATCGGCCTGCCGCCAATTATCGCGCTCGGCTCGGAAGAGTTGAAACAGCGCATCGCCCCGGCGGTCCTCGCCGGCGACAAGCTGATCGCACTTTGCGTCACCGAGCCCTCCGGCGGCTCCGACGTCGCCAATCTTAAAACCAAGGCCGTGAAGAAAAACGGCGGCTATATCGTCAACGGCGAAAAGACCTTCATCACAAGCGGGCGCCGCGCCGACTATCTGACCGTCGCCGTGCGAACGGGAAGCGGCGGCGCTGGCGGTCTGTCTTTCCTCCTCATCGAAGCTGACCGACCGGGAATCACGCGCACGCCGCTGAAGAAAATGGGCTGGTGGATGTCGGACACCGCCAGCATCCATTTCGATGATGTCGCCGTTCCGGCGGAAAACCTCATCGGCCAGGAGAATGCGGGCTTCGCCGGCATCGTCGCCAATTTCAATATGGAGCGGCTGTCCATGGCGGCGCAGGCGGTCGCCTTCGCCCGCGTTTGCATTGAGGACGCCGCGGCATGGGCGCGCGACCGCCAGACCTTCGGCAAGCCGCTCGCAAAACATCAGGTCATCCGCCACAAATTCGCGGAGATGACGCGGATGACAAACGCCACGCAAAGCTATCTCGACCATTGCGCCTGGCGCGTGATGAAAGGCGAGTCGCCCGTCGCCGAACTCTCGCTCCTGAAAGTTCAGGCGACGCGAACGATGGAGTTCTGCGCCCGCGAAGCGATGCAGATTTTGGGCGGCGCCGGTTTCATGCGCGGGTGCCGCGTCGAGCGCATTTATCGCGAAGTGCGCGTCATGGCCATCGGCGGCGGTTCGGAAGAGATCATGAACGATCTCGCCGCAAGACAGATGGGCCTTTAAGCGGTCTGCCCGGCTCTCAACGCCGTTTTCAAAATCTTGCCCGAGGGATTGCGCGGCAGCGCGTCGATAAACTCCACATACTTCGGCTGCTTGAAGTCCGCAATCTTGCCCTGGAGAAAGTCTTTGACGCCCGCCTCGTCGAGATCGGCGCCGGCGCGTTTGACGGCGACGACTTTCACGACCTCGCCCCATTTCTCATCCGGCGCGCCGATAACGGCGACATCGGCAATCCCGGGACATTTGGCCAGCACATTTTCGATTTCGGCCGGATAAATATTTTCACCGCCGGAAATGATCATGTCCTTGATGCGGTCGACCACATAGATGAAACCGTCCTCGTCCATATAGCCGGCGTCGCCCGACCAGTACCAGCCGTCCCGGATCGCCTTTCCCGTCGCCTGCGCGTTCATCCAATAGCCGTCCATGATGAAGGGCGCTTGCGCGACGATTTCGCCGGTTTCGCCCTGAGGCAGTTCCTCGCCGGTCGCGGGGTCGCAGATTTTGACGGCGCAGCCGGGAAACGGCCGCCCCGCGGAAACCCGCTGGGCTTGCCCTTTCGCATGGTCGTCATGCTGGAGCGTCGAGACGGCGCCGGTCGTCTCGGTCATCCCGTAAAACTGAGTGAACGCGGCGTTTGGCGCGGCGGCCATGGCCGCATCGAGCAGCGGCTCGGGCATGGGCGCCGCGCCATAGCTGATCCCGGCGAATTTCTCGAGCGAAACGCCCGCGCTCTTCGCCGCCTCCAGGATCATCATGATCATCGCCGGCACGAAGAAGGAATTGATCGGCGACTCGCCCTGCAGCTCTTTTACGATGGCGGCGGGATCGAACTGGCGGTGCTGGATGACCGGCATGGACCGGGCAATCCCCATGATCCCGAAATTGACGCCCGCCACATGGAAATGCGGCAGGGCGTGCAGCATCGCCTCATCCTCCGTCTGCGGCATGATGACGGCGGCGCCGGCGCCGGCGGCGCCGACCTCGTAGTAGCAACGATGGGTGAGGATCACGCCTTTCGGCAGACCTGTGGTGCCGCTGGTGTAAAGCTGCACGACAATGTCGTCGGGCGACGGTTCGAAATCCGGCTCTTCGGCCTCCTGCGCGTCAAGAAGCGCGTCAAAGCAATCAGGCCCGCCCGTTTCCAGCACCATGGTTTTGACGCCGCCCGCGCCGCCTTCTTTTTCCAGCGCTTCGAGAAACATGGTTTCGCCGAGCAGAAGCGCCGGCTTTGCGTCCGCGATAATCTGCGCGACCTCCGTCGGGGCGAGGCGCCAGTTCACCGGCGTCATCACGGCGCCGATCTTCATGGCGCCGAACAGCGCGTCCCAGAAAGTCGCCACATTGCGCGCGAGCCAGACGATCCGGTCGCCGCGCCCGACGCCCAGCGCCGTCAGCGCCTGCGCCGCGCGATTGGCGCGCTCATTCATCTCTCCATAGGTGAACCGGCGGCCTTCAAAGATCAGCCCGGTCTTGTCAGGCTGACGACGCGCCTGTTCGCGAATCAGGTCGGCGATGATGGGCGGGTTGAGGATCTCGCGCTGGCTCATGTCTCTCCCTGTCGTTTTCTTTGGTTTGCAGGGAAATTACGCCGGGAATGAACGCCAAGGCAATCGCCGCTGTGGCGCGCTTTTCTGCCTTTACCGCTTGCAGGACGCGCCCTGCTCCCTTTAGCTAGACCGAAGATCTCAGGAGAAATTCATGCCGTCCCTTGAAGAGATTAAGTCCAAACTGCGCCTGCCCGTCATCGGCGCGCCGATGTTCATCGTCTCGACGCCGAAGCTGGTCATCGCCCAGTGCCAGGCGGGCGTCATCGGCTCTTTCCCGGCGCTCAACGCCCGGCCCGCCGAAAAGCTCGACGAATGGCTTGTGGAAATCAAGGAGGCGCTGGCCCGCCACGAAGAAAAGCAGCCGAACCTTCCAACAGCCCCTTACGCCGTCAATCAGATCGTGCACCGCACAAACGAACGGCTGATGCATGACGTCGAGGCTTGCGTGAAGCACGAAGTCCCCATCGTCATCACCTCGCTCGGCGCGCGCGAAGAAGTTTACGAGGCGATCCACTCCTATGGCGGGATCGTCCTGCACGACGTCATCAACAATACGTTCGCAAGGAAAGCGATCGAGAAAGGCGCCGACGGCCTTATCTGCGTCGCCGCCGGCGCCGGCGGCCATGCGGGCGTCATCTCGCCTTTCGCGCTGGTGCAGGAAATCCGCGAATGGTTCGACGGCCCCCTCGCCTTGTCCGGCTCCATCGCCCGGGGACAATCCGTTCTCGCGGCCGAAGCCATGGGCGCCGATTTCGGTTATGTGGGCTCGGCCTTTATCGCGACAGAAGAAGCGAACGCCGACGACGCTTACAAGCAGGGCATTGTCGACGGGCGCGCAGACGATATTCTCTACACCAACTATTTTTCCGGCGTACACGGCAATTACCTGAAGCCTTCGATCAGGAACGCCGGGCTCGACCCCGACAATCTGCCTGAAAGCGATCCGTCGAAAATGGATTTCAAATCCGGCGGCGAAAACGCCAAGAAAGTCTGGAAAGACATCTGGGGCTGCGGCCAGGGAATCGGCGCCGTCACGGAAGTCACGACGACCGCCGCCCTCGTCGACCGCTTTGCCCGGGAATATGACGCGGCGAAGTTGAAACTTTGCGGGCGCTGATCCATGCGCGACCTCTTTATACTCGCCGGTCTCTTCGCCGCCCTCGCCGCCTGCGGCCGCAGCGACACGGAAGTCGGCGAATTCAAGAACGACTGGATCGGCAACGAGATCAAGGTGGAGGCCCTCGCCGACCCGAAAGTCGAAGGCGTCACCTGTCATCTCTCTCATTTCGACCGCGGCTTCTGGGACCGGGTGGCGAAAGGCAACTGGTTCGAGGACCCATCCAACGCCTCCATCGCCTGCCGCCAGACCGGACCGATCCGCATCGGCGATATCGACATGGGCAAGGACGGCGAGGAAGTCTTCTCCCAGCGCATCAGCCTCGTCTTCAAATCCATGGCGGTGCGCCGGATTTACGACGCCGAGCACAAGACCCTGATCTATGTCGCCTTTAGCCGGCGGCCCGTGGAGGGTTCGGCGAAAATGGCGATTTCGACGATTTCGCTCTATGGCGAGGACGCCGTGATCGCCGCGCCGGAAGAATAAGCCCCGTCTCCGATAGGGTGTTCCAAGGCGGGGCGAAACCGCGTAGCGTCGGCGCCCATGCGAAACCGTCTTTGTAAAATCGTCGCCACCATCGGCCCGGCGAGCGCCTCGCCCTCCATGCTGCGTCTCCTTTTCAATGCGGGCGTCGACGTCTTCCGGCTGAATATGAGCCATGGGGATCACGACAAGCTGGCCGGCGTCGCCAAGGCCATCCGCGAGATCGAGAAGGAGACCGGCGTCCCGCTCTCCATGTTCGCCGATCTTCAGGGGCCGAAAATCCGCACCGGCGCCTTCGCCGGGGACGGCATCACGTTGCGGTACGGCGCGGAATACAAGCTTTCCCTCTCTTCGGAATCGACTGACGAAAACGTCATTCCGATCCCGCACAAGGAGCTTTTGGACGTCCTGCATCCGGGCGACATCCTGAAACTCGATGACGGCCGGCTGCAGCTCACTGTCAGCCAACGCACCGACCGCCGGATCATCGCCAAGGCCGACACGCCGGGCGAGCTTAAGAACCGCAAGGGCATCAACGTGCCGGGCCGGCGCCTGCCGATTTCGGCGCTGACCGAGAAAGACAAGGCCGATCTCGATTTCGCGCTTTCCATCGGCGTCGATTATGTCGCCCTTTCTTTCGTGCAGCAGCCGGACGACGTGCGCGAGGCGCGCGAGCTCATCAAGGGGCGCGCCGGGGTGATCGCGAAAATCGAAAAGCCTTCCGCGGTCGAGCATATCGACGAAATCGTCGATCTCTCCGACGCGATCATGGTCGCCAGAGGCGATCTCGGGGTCGAATGCGCGCCCGAGGACGTGCCGCTGATGCAGCGGCGCATCGTGCGCGCCTGCCGCTGGGCCGGCAAGCCGGTGATCGTCGCGACGCACATGCTTGAATCCATGGTGGAGTCGATCGCGCCGACCCGCGCCGAAGCCTCGGACGTATCGACCGCCGTGTTTCAGGGCGCCGACGCCGTGATGCTGTCGGCCGAAACCGCCGTCGGGCGCCATCCGCCCACCGCCGTCGCCATCATGGACCGCATCATCGCGGCGACGGAGCGCGACGACGAATCCGGCAGCTATAAAAGCTTCCCCCGCCAGGACGACGACTATGCGACCGCCGACGCCATCACCCTGTCAGCGCGGCGCATCGCCGAAGTGCTCGACTGCAAATTCGCCGTCGCCTACACCAAGACCGGCTCCACGGCGCAGCGGCTTTCGCGCGACCGGCCCCATTGCCCCGTGATCGCCGCGACGCCGGACGAGACGGTCGCGCGCAAGCTGGCGCTCTATTGGGGCGTGCGCTCGGTGGTCACCAGCGACATCTCTCATTTTCATGAGATGATCGAAAAGGCGGACGCCCTCGCCAAGGCCAATGGCGGCGAAAACGGCGAGCGCATCATCATTCTCGCGGGCTATCCTTTCGGGCGGCCCGGCAAGACCAACACGCTCAAGATCAGCCGCATCGGCGCGCTCGAATAATCTTTCCTTCACCATAAGCTGTCATAAATCGTCGCGTCTTCGCCCCTTTTTGCGGGTGGAGGACGCGACCTTCCCCGGTCATATGGAATCCGCGCGGCGCGGCGCCCCTTCCGAGGGGGCGACGCCCGCGCAAAGCCGGACAGAGATCCGGCGAAACGCCGCCTTTCCGCCTGTTCCGGGCGAATGACGGCGCCATGAGGGAACGAAATGCGCCCGCCGGTTGTTCTCACGGCGGTAAGGCTGGAGGCGATCATGCGTATTGTGACAAACGACAAACAACAGCTTTTCATCATCACGTCGGACAACAATGTTTGCCGCTTCGTCGGCGCACGGCCGTCGCAGACAAACCCTTTGCGCGCGCCCGCGCCGGCGCCCGAACGCGCAACCATTGCGCAATCCTTTCTCGCCGCCTGTTCCGGCGTCGCGGAAAGCCTGCACCGGGCGGCGGCGCGCCGGCAATAAGGCGTCATTCGCCCGAAATAAAAAAGCGCGGGCTGACAAACGCCCCGCAGACTGGCAAAACGTTTCCGGCAAGCTGACGGAGGAGACGAGCCATGACGGTGACGACGCGCGCGCTGGATTACACGATCGACGGCAAGGACTACGAAGCTTTTATCGCCGCGCCCAAGGGCGATCCCGCGCCGCTGGTGCTCATCGCTCACGCCTGGGCCGGACGCTCGCAATTCGAAAACGACAAAGCGCACGCCCTCGCCGAACTCGGCTTCACCGGCGTCGCCATCGATCTTTTCGGCAAGGGCGTGCTCGGCCAGTCGAAAGAAGAATGCCAGGGCCTCATCAAACCCCTCGTTGAAAACCGGCCGATGCTGCAGGATCTCCTGAAGGCCAATATCGATACTATGAAAGACCAGCCCGAAGCCGACGCGAACAAAGTCGCGGCCATCGGCTTTTGTTTCGGCGGGCTTTGCGTCCTCGACATCGCCCGCGCCGGCGCGGATATTGACGGCGTCGTCAGCTTTCACGGCCTCCTCAAGGCGCCGGGCAACACCGTCGACACAATCACGGCGAAAGTCCTCGCGCTGCATGGCTGGGACGATCCCATGGCGCCGCCCGACGATGTGAAGGCCTTCGGCGAAGAGATGACCAAAGCCAAAGCCGACTGGCAGCTTCACGCCTATGGCGGGACCATGCACGCTTTCACCAACCCGGCCGCGAACGATCCGGATTTCGGCACGGTCTATGACGAGAAAGCCGACAAGCGCTCCTGGGCCTCCATGCGGCTCTTCCTGAACGAGCTCTTCGCGTAAAGCCGGCCCCCGCGTGAAACAATTTACGTAAAACGAAGTCTTCCTTTCTTTTAAACGGCGTCTTTGCTGGCTTTCAGCCAAGTTTGGCGCCATTTGCGACAATTGTTCCACGGCGTGTTTCACGGGGCGTCTCCTGTTCCGCTGTCATCGCGCACGCGCTGCACTATGAAATAGCGCCGCGCGAAATGCGGGACTCATAAATGGATCCCGGGCTCTGACTTCGTCAGCTCCGGGATGACAGCAAAGCATGATAAGCCCGCCACGACATTGGTGGACAACTGCGCACCGAATGCGGGATTCCTGCAGGAATTCATCAATTCTGATGAATTTTCCGGGCTGTGACTCGCGTTATTGGGGTGATGATCCCAACACCAAAAACCATTCATTCCCGCCCCCGGGTCGGGTCAAAGGCCCGCCCGAGGACAGGCTCCGGCGGGAATCCAGAAATGCCGAAACCTGTATGGATCCCCGCTTACGCGGGGATGAGCGGGTGTGGCTACGCCGGCCTGTTCTCTAAGCCTTAGCCTTGTTGGCTTTCTTCTTCGTCTTCTTCGCCGGTTTCTTGGCGCGCGCTGAAGCGGCGAGCGCTAATCCCGTCCAATGCCTCAACGCATCATTGTCGTCGAAGATGTCTTCGGGCGCGTTGTAATAAGACATGGTTCCGGTCTTGCCGTTCATCTCCACTTCGAAGGGGTGCAGCCCTGCTTCTTCGAACTCGGGCCGGGAGACGTCATCGACCTTGAACCAGACATCGTCGTCGCCGCAGATCGCGAAAATCGCGCCGTCGCAATACACCCCCGCCCCGCCGAACATCTTGCGCACGGTGATTTCGCCGAAGGGCGAAAAGAGGTCTTTAATGTAATCGAGATAGGACGCGGACGGCGCCATGCCCGAACTCTCCTCCTCCGCTCATCCCGGCGAAAGCCGGGATCCAGAATAATTAGCATCTCCCCATTATCGCCTCCCCACGGCTCGACCGTGGGGCCCATCTTGCAAAATGTCCACCTTGCTGGACGCCACGCTTAAAGCGTGGCGAGCCGCGGCTGGAGGATGAAAACCTTTCTGTTAAAAGTCTCTTTTACTAGATCCCGGCTTTCGCCGGGATGAGCGGGCCTTTTTAAGCCTCGGCCTTGGCCGGCACAATCGTCACGCTTTCGCCGCAGCCGCAGGCGTCGGTCTGGTTCGGGTTGTTGAAGACGAAGCGCTGCGAGAGTTTCTCGGTGACGTAATCGACTTCCGTCCCGATGAGAAAAAGGATCGCCTTCGGATCGATGAGGATCTTGATCCCGTTCTCTTCGACGACCTCGTCGAGCGCGGCCTGCTCGGTCGCGTAATCCATGGTGTATTCCATGCCGGCGCAACCGCCGTTCTTCACGCCGATCTTGACGCCGATATAATTCTCGTCGGCGGCGGACATGATTTCCTGCATGCGCTCGGCGGCGCGATCGGTCAGGGTTATGACTTTCGGTCTCGGACGTCTCGCCATCTTACAACCATCCTAACTCTAGCTTCGCCTCGTCGGACATTTTCTCCGGCGTCCAGGGCGGCTCGAAGGTCATGTTGACCTTCACGTCCTCGACGCCTTCGACGCCGCGCACCGCGCCCTCGACCCAGCCGGGCATTTCGCCCGCCACCGGACAGCCCGGCGCGGTTAGCGTCATATCGACGGTCAACAGCCGGTCGTCGTCGAGATCCACCTTATAGATGAGGCCGAGCTCGTAAATATCAACCGGGATTTCCGGGTCGTAGACGGTCTTCAAGGACTTGATCACGTCGCCCGTGATCCGCTCCAGCTCTTCGGCCGGAATGGACGAGGCGCCCGTGGTCTCGGCCTGCGGCGCGGGCTCGGCGGGCGGGTTGACGTTAATGATGTCGCGTTGGTCTTCCATAATTCACTCTCAGCCAAGCATCTGGTGCGTCTTGTGGAGCCCTGCAACCAGGGCCTCCACGTCTTCATGGGTGTTGTAGGCGGCGAAACTCGCCCGCGCGGTCGCGGAAACGCCGAGGCGCTGCATCAGCGGCTGGGCGCAGTGATGGCCGGCGCGCACGGCGACGCCGGTGCGGTCGAGGATCGCTGAAACATCGTGCGGATGCGCGCCTTCCACAGTGAAAGCGATGATCGGCGCCTTGTCTTCTGCGCGTCCGAAAACGCGCACGAAATTGAGCTTCGCCAGTTCTTCGAGCACATGGGTCTTGAGGCGCGCTTCATGGGCGGCGATGGTTTCGACGCCTTTGTCGCGCATCCAGTTAAGGGACGCGCCGAGCCCGATGGCTTCGAGGATCGGCGGCGTGCCCGCCTCGAAGCGGTGCGGCGGATCGTTATAGGTGACGGTCTCGGTGGTCACCAAGTCGATCATCTCGCCGCCGCCCTTGAACGGCGGCAGGGGCTTGAGCGCGTCCATTTTCCCATAAAGGACGCCGACGCCGGACGGCCCGTAAAGCTTGTGGCCGGTCATCACATAGAAATCGCAGTCGATATCCTGCACGTCGACGGAACCATGGACGCCCGCCTGGCAGCCGTCGAAAAGGATTTTCGCGCCGTGTTCATGGGCGATGCGCGACAGCTCCTTCGCCGGCGTCGTCGCGCCGAGCACATTCGACATATGCGACAGCGCCACGAGTTTTGTTTTGTCCGTGAACAGCGCACGATAGGCTTCCAGATCGATCCCGCCGTCATCGGAAACGTCGAGCCATTTCAGGACCGCGCCCTTGCGCTCGCGCAGCAAATGCCAGGGCACGATATTGGAATGGTGCTCGGCGACGGACAGGATGATCTCGTCGCCCTCTCCTATCTCGGAGACTCCCATGGCGTAGGAAACGAGGTTGAACGCGTCCGTGCCGCCCGAAGTAAAGACGATTTCATCGGCCGAGCGGGCGTTCAGGAACGCCGCGACGGTCTTGCGCGCGTCTTCATAGGCCGCCGTCGTCTCGTTCGAGAGGAGATGCAGGCCGCGATGCACATTCGCATAGGAATGCTCCATGGAATGGGTCATGGCGTCGATCACGGCGCGCGGTTTCTGCGCCGAGGCCGCGCTGTCGAGATAGACCAGCCGCTTGCCATAGACGTCGCGTTCAAGGATAGGAAACTCCTTGCGCAAAGCCTCGACATCCAAAGGCGTTATGGGGGACCCGTCGCTCATTCTTTCTCCAGCCAGTCGGCGATGCGCTCTGCGAAAATCGCGCGTAAAGCTTCGTCTTCGATATTTTCCATTGCTTCGCCCACAAACGCTTCAACAAGAAGCGCGCGCGCCGCAGCCTCGTCGAGCCCGCGCTGGCGCAGATAGAAAAGCGCCTCATCGTCGAGCGCGCCGACCGTGGAGCCATGGGCGCATTCCACATCGTCGGCGTAAATCTCGAGCTCGGGCTTGTGGTTCGCCTCGGCGCCGTCGGAGAGGAGCAGCGCATTGGCGGTCATTTTCGCATCCGTCTTCTGCGCGTCGCGCCAGACATTGAACTTGCCCTGAAAGACGTTGCGCGCACGGTCCCTGGCGACGCCCTTGTGCAACTGCGCCGCGGCGCAGTCCGGCGCGCGGAACTGCGCCTCGCTCGTAAAGTCCGCATGGCGTTCGCCGGAAAGCAGCGAGGCGCTGTTCAGGGACGCCGACGACCCGGGCGCCCAAAAATGCACATGGGTTTCATGGCGGGAAAGCCGCGCGCCCGTGGAGAGACCCGTCTGATAAAACCGCGCCTTTTCATCGAGCTTCGCCGCGCAGATCCCGTGCGTCACATTTTCCGCGCCCGTCTCGTTCAGGACGGCGCGGCGCATTTCGGCGCCGTCGCGCACCACCATATGACCGAGATGGGAATAAAACCCGGCGCCCTCGCCTTCATAAGTTTCGATGATCTGAACCTTCGCATTCGGCGAGATGCGCATCATGGTCTGCGCAAAGGAAAAGCCGGCGCCGCCGCTGATATGGCGGATGAGGATGGGCCGCTCGAAATCGACGCCGTCCAGCACCTCTATCCCGAGCGTCTTGCGCGTCATGGCGACGTTCAGCGTGGCGATGGCATGCTGTTCAAGCTCGTCGATTGTGCCGACCGGATTCATCACGCCGTAGCGCACGCCCTCCGGCGCGTCTTCCTTGGGCAGGTCGATGCGGCCATTGACGATGCGGAATTCCAGCGGCTCGAGCGGCGCGAAAGGCGACGGCGCGATCTCCGGCGTTTCGACCTCGCCGGGCGCCGCCGCGCGCAGAGCCGCGTTCACATCGCTCCATTTCCAGCCTTCGACGCGCCGGTGCGGCAGGCCAAGCCGCGCAAAACGGTCGAACGCCGCGGCCTGGGCCTCGTTGGTTTTCGAGCGCGCCGCGTAAGCCGCCTCGATCGCGGCTTCGAAAGGGGATGGTTTGGCCATTGCCGTCATAGCGTTACGCCGCCTCGATAAACTGATCGTAGCCGGACTTTTCGAGTTCGACCGCGAGCTCCGGCCCGCCGGATTTCACAATGCGCCCGCCGGCGAGCACATGCACCGCATCGGGTTTGATGTAATCGAGAAGCCGCTGATAGTGCGTAATGACAAGAAAACCGCGATCCGGCCCGCGCAATTCGTTCACCACCGCGCCGACCATTTTCAACGCGTCGATGTCGAGCCCGGAATCGGTCTCGTCCATGATGGCGAAATGCGGTTCGAACATCGCCATCTGCAGCATTTCCATGCGCTTCTTCTCGCCGCCGGAAAAACCGACATTGAACTGGCGCTTCAGCTTCGCGTCGTCGAGCCCGACGAGCTTGGCTTTCTCGCGAATGAGGCGGATGAAGTCCGCCGCGGAAACTTCGCCTTCCCCGCGGGCCTTGCGCTGGGCGTTCAGGGCCGTGCGGATGAAATTCATGGTCTGCACGCCGGGGATTTCCATAGGGTGCTGGAAGGAGAGGAAAAGCCCCTTCGCCGCGCGTTCGTCCGGGTCGAGATCCAACACGCTTTGTCCGTCAAGCAGGACGTCGCCGGACGTCGCTTCGTACCCGTCCCGCCCGGCGATTGTGTAGGACAAAGTCGACTTGCCGGAGCCGTTGGGGCCCATAATCGCGTGCACTTCGCCTTTCGGAACCTCGAGCGAGAGGCCTTTCAGAATTTCACTGCCGCCGCCGTCTTTGTTTCCAACGGCGACATGGAGGTCTTCAATCTTCAACATTATTCCGTCTTTCTGATCGCCAGGCATTCGATTTCGAGCGCCGCGCCGAGCGCCAGCCCGTCAACGCCGAAGGTCGAGCGCGCCGGCTTCGGGTCCGGCAAGGCCGCCGCATAAGCCGCGTTCATGTCGCCATATTCCGCCATGTCCTCCAGGAACACCGTGCATTTGACGATGTCCTCAAGGCTCGACCCGACTTCTGCGAGAGTCTTCTCGTAGTTCTTGAAAATCTGCGCCGTCTGCGGGCCGACGCCGCCTTCCGCAAGCTTGCCGTCTTCCGTCAGGCCGATTTCCCCGGAGAGATAGATCGTATCGCCGACCACAACCGCAGACGAAAACGGATAATCGGCCATCGACGGCTTTGTATAAAAATCGCGGTCGGCGGCCGATGCGGCGGAGGCCGCAAACGCAAAGATCAATCCTAAGAAAAGTCTCATCTGCATTATCCCTAATTGACGCCGTCAGGCTTTCGACACATGCGTTTCGATAAAGGCGTGGAGTTTTGCGCGCGCTTTCAAAAAGGCTTCATGGGTGTCCGCTTCGCGCACGAAGCCGTTCTGGTCGAACTTGTCGCGGTCGTAATGGCGCGCCATTTCGGAAAAGGCGCCGCCAATATGGCTGAGCGCGGATTCATACGCCTGGCGCTTCTCCTCGTAATCTTTGTAGAGCTTTTCCCACTCCGCCCATTCTTCCTTGTTCATGCCTTTGCTTTCCTCTTGCTTTTACTGCGCCGCCGATTTCGGCTCGAAAATCAGATAGACGCTCTCCGCATCGCCGACATTCACGACTTCATGCCATGGAACGCCGTCAGACCACCATGTCGCGCCGTCGTCAAAGGTCCGCTCCTGCGTGCCGCTTGCATCGGTGATGCGCATGGTCCCGCCTTTCAGGATATAGCCGAAATGCGGCGGGTGATAATGGCGTTCATGACCGACGCCCGGCGCAAACGTGCAGCGCGCGACGCGCGTTTCGTCATTCTCGAACAAAAGCTCGCAGACTTTTTCGCCTTTCCAGCCGGCGTCGATGGCGTGGGGAAGACCGGCGTTTTCGGATTCTGCGTCCGCCTTCTTCATGACAAGCGCGCCGCCGGAAAACGGAATGGGATTTTCCTCTTCTTGCGCCACCGCCGCGGGAAGCCAGAGACGCACCATCACGATGATCCCGAGCGCAAGCAAGGCAAGGATCAGGATGCGCACAATCCACCCGCCAAGCGAATTGCCCGCCAGATCGAACCTGCTGCCGCCGCGCTTCCAGAACATTACCGCATGCTCCCGTTGAAAAGGGTCATCTAGTCATCCTCTCCGTCGAAATAGCCGACCGCCGAATCGGCGCGGCCCACATAGCGGATGCGCGCTTTCTCGCGGCTTCCATCTTCGCTGGAAAAGGCGGCGAACTTGCCGGAATCCGGATATTCGACCATGTCCATCTTATCCATGGTCGAGATCGCCAGATATTTCAGCATGTCTTTTCCCGTATTGATGATCTGATGCGCGCGTTCCGGCCCGCCGGTCGGCGCCGACAGAAGATCGCCTTTGCGGATCGGATGCGTCTCTGCGCCAAAGCGGTACTCGCCCTCGCCGTCGATGATGTAGAACATTTCCTCGATGGCGTGATGAACGTGAAACGGAAAGGCGCGCTTGCCCGGTTCTACAATCGTGATGTTGACGCCGAGCTTTTCCGCACCCAGCGCCGGCCCCATGCGCCCCAGCCTGGCTTTGAACTTTCCGTTCGGGCTGCCGAAATCCATGAGCTCGGCGTCGTCGATATTCATAACGTGTTTGGTCATCAGCCGACGCTCCCCTCAAGGCTGACGCTCACGAGCTTCTGCGCCTCGACGGCGAATTCCATGGGCAGCTCCTGCAGCACTTCCTTGCAGAAACCGTTGACGAGGAGCGCCACCGCCTCCTCTTCGGAGAGGCCGCGCTGCTGGCAATAAAAGAGCTGATCCTCGGAAAGCCGCGAGGTCGTCGCCTCATGCTCCAGAATTGCACGCGGGTTTTTCGATTCCACATAAGGCACGGTGTGGGCGCCGCAATCGCCGCCGATCAGCAGCGAGTCGCATTGGGTGAAATTGCGCGCGCCCTCGGCCTTGCGGTGAATGCTCACGAGGCCCCGGTAAGTGGAGTTCGACTTGCCCGCCGAGATGCCCTTGGCGATGATCCGCGACTTGGTGTTCTTGCCGAGATGGATCATCTTGGTGCCGGTGTCGGCTTGCTGGTAATTATTGGTGATGGCGATGGAATAGAACTCACCTTGAGAGTTGTCGCCCTTCAGGACGCAAGACGGATATTTCCACGTCACCGCCGAACCCGTTTCAACCTGCGTCCATGACACTTTGGAATTCACGCCGCGGCAGTCGGCGCGCTTGGTCACGAAATTATAGATGCCGCCCTTGCCGTCCTTGTCGCCGGGATACCAGTTCTGCACCGTCGAATATTTGATCTCGGCGTTGTCCTCCGCGACGAGCTCGACCACGGCTGCGTGGAGCTGGTTTTCATCGCGCATGGGCGCGGTGCAGCCTTCGAGATAGGAGACGTATGAACCCGGCGCGGCGACGATAAGCGTGCGCTCGAACTGGCCGGTATTCGCCTCGTTGATGCGGAAATAGGTCGACAGCTCCATGGGGCATCTGACGCCCTCGGGCACGTAAACGAAGGTGCCGTCGGAAAAGACCGCCGAGTTCAATGTCGCGAAGAAATTGTCGGAGGCCGGCACCACCGTGCCGAGATATTTGCGCACCAGATCGGGGTGTTCGCGCACGGCCTCGGAAATCGACATGAAGATGACGCCGGCTTTTTCGAGCTCTTTTTTAAAGGTCGTGGCGACGGAAACCGAATCGAACACCGCGTCGACGGCGACCTTGCTGCCCGAACCGCCAGAGCCATTCGCCTCGCCGTCGGGATGGGTGCGCGCTTCGCCGGGGCTTTGCCCCGCGCCCTCGACGCCGAGCAGGACTTCCGCCTCTTTAAGCGGAATGCCGAGCTTTTCAAAATCCTCGAGGATTTCCTTCGGCACGTCGTCGATGGACTCGTATTTCGCGCCGGAGGTGGGCTCGGAATAATAATAATGATCCTGATAGTCGATGGGCGGATAATGCACCATCGCCCATTCCGGCTCCTTCATGGTGAGCCAGCGCCGGAACGCCTCGAGCCGCCATTCCAAGAGCCACTCCGGCTCCTCTTTTTTAGCGGAGATGAAGCGGACCGTGTCTTCATTAAGACCCTTCGGCGCCTTCACCGACTCGATGTCGGTCGTGAAGCCGTATTTATAGGTCTCCAGCGCCTTCGCCGTGTCGACGGTTTCTTTCGAAATGGAGTCTTTGACTTCTGACATTTAAGCAGCTTTCGCTTTGATGCGGTCGTAAGCTTTCGGCCATTCGCGGATGAAGGCGTCGGCGTCGTCTTGCGTGGAGTTCCAGCCGAGCGATGCACGGATGGCGGAGGTCGCCTCGTCTTCACCGGCGCCCATGGCGAGGAGCACATGGCTCGGTTTCGTCTTGCCCGAGGAACAGGCGGACCCGGCTGAAATCGCAATCCCCGACAGGTCCATATTCATGAGCTGCGTCGCGCCCGGAAAGCCCGGCGCGGAGAGGCACAACGTGCCGGGCAGGCGCTCCGACTTCGCGCCCCAGATTTTCGCGCCCGCCTCGACGGCCGCCTTCTGCATCGCATCGCGCATCGCGGCGATGTCCTTGGCGCGGGCCAGGCTGTCCTTGGCGAGTTCGCAGGCTTTGCCGAGCCCGGCGACGCCCGCAACATTATGGGTGCCGGCGCGGCGGTTGCTTTCATGGCCGCCGCCGCGCATTTGCGGCTCGAGCGGAAGGTTCGGCCCGGCGACAAGCGCGCCGACGCCGACCGGCCCGCCGAATTTGTGGCCGGTAAAGCTCATCATGTCGGCGCCCGACATGACGAAATTGACCGGAACCTTGCCGACCGCCTGGGCCGCGTCGCAGAACAAAAGCCCGCCCGCTTCATGCGCAATCGCCGCCGCTTCATAGACGGGCTGGATGACGCCGGTCTCGTTATTGGCGAACATCAGGCAGACCATGAAGCCGCCGTCACGCGCGGCGTCGTAATTTTTGAGGCGCTCTTTCAGCCAGTCGAGATCGACAATGCCCGAGGGGAGCGCCGGAATGGTTTCAATCTCGGCGCCCGTGGTTTCGGCGTTCGAGGGAACCGCCGTGTGTTCCAGCGCGCTCACGAAAAACCGCTTGATATTGTGCGGCTTCACCGCGCCGTGCAGCGCGTAATGGATCGACTCCGTGCCGCCGCTCGTAAAGATGACGCCGTTCATGGGCGCGTTCACAAGGGCGCGCACCTGCTCGCGCGCATCTTCGAGAATCTTGTGGGCGCGCCGGCCTTCTTCATGCACCGACAACGCATTGCCGTCATGGCGCATCGTCTCTGCGACGATGTCGATCACTTCGGGCCGGATCGGCGCGGTCGCATTATGGTCGAGATAATGACGGGTCATTTTCTCACCTCTGCCTTCATCCTGAGGAGCATTTTTCCTTCGTCCTTCGAGACGGACCTGCGGCCCTCCTCAGGATGAAGGAAAAATGTCTCTCGAAGGACGAAGGCGTTGTTTGAAGTCAGCATATTATTCCGCCGCTCCTGCAAACCGGGTCTCATGCGCAAGCTCTTTCACGTCCCCGTTTTCAGCTTGCGCACTCTCACGCAAAGGCGCGTTCACCGCCGCCATGCCGAGGACGCGCCGCTCGATAATGTCTTCGAGCGTCACGGCGTTGAGGAACACTTCGATCTGGCGGCCGAGCTCGTCCCAGAGATCGTGGGTGAGGCAGCGCGCGCTCGTGCCCTTGCAGCCGACGGTGGAGCCGGCGGCGCAGGCGGTGGTGCGGATTTCCTCATCCACCGCCGCAACAATGTCGGCGACGCGAATGTCGGCGGCGGGCGCCGTCAGCGCATAGCCGCCGGAAACGCCGCGCACGCTTTCCACCAGTCCCGCCCGGCGGAGCTTGGCGAAAAGCTGCTCCAGATAGGAAAGCGAGATTCCCTGTCTCAGCGCGATGTCCGACAGGGCGACAGGGCCCTGCTCGCCGCCGGTGGCGGCGATATCGGAGAGCGCCGAAACCGCATATCTGCCTTTGGTCGTCAGTTTCACGGGGGCCGCCTTCCTTATCAGCCGTTTCAATCGGGTCAGGCCTTTAAAACCGGGCTCAAAACCTGACTTCGGCTGGCGCCGCAGCAAAAACGTGCTATACGCGCCCGCCGACCTTCCGATGCGCAGCCGAGATAAGAAATCCGACCATTTTAGTCAACATTAACGCCGCAGAAAAACGGCGAAAATCGGGGTTTTCAGGCCGTTTTCAGCGCACCCGGACAGGTCACCAAGTGAAATGCTGGGAATTCGCCTCCCGGCCCCGACAGTAATAAGCCGCAAGGATTGAAAAGGTAGACGATGCCAGAAGTGATTTTCGCCGGTCCGGAAGGGCGCCTCGAAGGCCGTTATCAAAAAGGAAAAGGCGAGAATCCGCCGGTGGCGCTGGTGCTGCACCCGCACCCCCTGTTCGGCGGCACCATGAACAACCGCGCCACTTACGAGCTTTATCAGATGTTCGTGCGCCGCGGGTTTTCGACCATGCGCTTCAATTTCCGCGGAGTCGGCCGCAGCCAGGGCGAATACGACCAGGGCCAGGGCGAGCTCGCCGATGCGGCGACGGCCCTCGACTATATGCAGCAGATGAACCCGAACGCGCCGTTCAGCTGGGTCGCGGGCTTTTCCTTCGGCTCCTGGATCGCCATGCAGCTTTTGATGCGCCGCCCGGAGATCGTCGGCTTCATCGCCGGGTCGACGCCCGCCAATCTCTACGATTTTTCCTTCCTCGCGCCCTGCCCCTCTTCCGGCGTCGTCATCCATGGCGAGCTCGACAAGATCTGCGCGCCGGAAGAAACCCGCAGCATGGTCGAACGCACGCGCACCCAGAAGGGCCGCAAGATCGAGTTCAAAACCGTGCCCGGCGCGGACCATTTCTTCGAGACGCATATGGAGGCCTTCATCTCGACGGCCGAGGACTATCTCGACAACCGCCTCGCTCATGACACGCCGGAAGGCGAATTTCACGGCGACCAGTAAGGTTTCACTGCAACACGTCCCGAATTAGGACAGCAACGGCTTTTCCCGCGGCTTAACTTTTGCGTTGCATTATTGTAATGCGAAAACGCTCTGTGGGGGACGTCATGCTGCAATCGATATTACGGATGCTGCCGCCATTGCGCGGCGCGCTCGCCGTAAAACTGACGGGAGTCAGCGGGTTTACGGGGCACGGCTCCGTTCATTACGCCGCCATGGAACAGGGCGGCGTCCTGACCGTGTCATTGAGCGGCGTTGCGGGACGGCGGGCGGACATTTTCGCAGACGGCGAACGCGCCGCAAGCATCGCCATTACAAATGGCCGCGCAAGCGCAACTTTCTCCTCAACGAAAGGCGATAAATTGCCCGCGCTTGCAGACGGCGCGCATATCGACATTCGCCAGAACGGCGACATCGTCTTGAGCGGCGTTCTGACGCGCGTGTGAACCCGTCTGCCGCAAATTGCGCTGCGTTTTTCACACCCCATGTTATGATCGTAGTCGAAAGGGCGAGCGCGCAGTGGCGATCCATGAACCGGAAGAACAGGGCGACGACTTTCCCGTTCCCGAAACAAAGGAACGCAAGGCGCCGCTTGTCTGGATTCTGCTCGCCTGCGGGCTGATCGCCCTTATCGCGCTGCTGGCGCTGTCTTATTAAAGCTTACGCAAGGCCGGTGCGGCCGATCGCCAGGAACTTGTCCCGGCGCTGCTGTTTCAACTCATCGGGCGAAAGATGTTCAAGCTCGCGGATCGCGGACTCCACCGCGTCGCCGAGCCGCTCCACCGTCAGGCGCACGTCGCGATGCGCGCCGCCCACGGGCTCGGGGATGATGCTGTCGATCACGCCGAGCTCGAGAAGGTCCTGCGCGGAAATGCGCATGGCTTCGGCGGCGTCCTGGGCCTTGTTCTCGCCCTTGCCGGCGGCGTCCTTCCAGAGGATGGAGGCGCAGCCTTCCGGCGAGATCACCGAATAGACGGAATGTTCGAGCATCAACACCTTGTTGGCTGCGGCGAGCGCCACCGCGCCGCCTGACCCGCCCTCGCCGACAATGACCGAGACGAGCGGCGCGTGAAGGCCGAGACATTTCTCCGTGCACGATGCAATCGCTTCGGCCTGGCCGCGCTCTTCGGCGCCGCGCCCCGGATAGGCGCCGGGCGTGTCGACCAGCGTCACCACCGGCATGTCGAACCGTTCGGCCATATCCATAAGCCGCATCGCCTTGCGGTAGCCTTCCGGGCGCGCCATGCCGAAATTGTGTTCGACGCGGCCCGCCGTGTCCGACCCTTTTTCATGGCCGATCAGCATGACCGAACGGCCGCGAAGGCGCGCCGGGCCGCCGAGGATCGCGGAGTCTTCGCCAAAGGCGCGGTCGCCGGCGAGCGGCGTGAAATCGTCTACGAGCTGCGAGACGTAATCGGCGAAATGCGGGCGCGAGGCGTGGCGCGCGACCTGCGCCTTCTGCCAGCGCGAGAGCTTCGAATAAGCGTCGGCGAGCAGGCTGTCGGCCTTGCCCTGCAGCTTTTCGATTTCCTCGGCGACATTGACGCCGGTTTCGCCGTCCATCTGGCGAAGATCGGCGATCCTGCCTTCGAGCTCGGCGATCGGTTTTTCAAAATCGAGATAAGTGCGCATGCGTGACGATCTAATGTTGAGAGGTTAGGGCCGGATTGATGATTGGCTGCAATTCCTAGTATTTCGGCAAGAGTCCGGCAACCCTCGCACGCCACCGCCCCCTCACCGCCCCTTTTTCGCCAGGGGATGTTTGGTCATGACCAGCTCGCGCAGACGGTCCTGGGCCACATGGGTGTAAATCTGGGTCGTCGTGATGTCGGCGTGGCCGAGCATCTGCTGGACGCTGCGCAGATCCGCCCCGCCCTCTAGAAGGTGCGTCGCAAAAGCATGGCGCAGGACATGGGGCGAGACTTTCGCGGGCGGCACGCCCGCCTTAACGGCGAGATCTTTCAACATCTGGGCGAAGCGCGCGGCGGTGACGTGCCCGCTCTTGCCGCGGGACGGAAACAGCCAGGGCGAGGTTTTTCCCTCGCCGAGAAACCCCTCGCGCATTTCGATATAAGCGTCGACCGCATCGAGCGCGCGCCGGGTCAAAGGCGCGAGCCGCTCTTTGTCGCCCTTGCCGCGAACGATCAGAACGCGTTCGCCTTTTCTCAGCGCCGAAAGTTTCAATCCCACCAGCTCCGACACCCTGAGGCCCGCCGCATAAAGCACTTCGAGCATGGCGAGGAGGCGCGCGCCCTTTGGCCCTTGCATTTTCTCCGCCGCCTCGAAAAGCGCCGTCACCTCTTCCGGCGTCAGCACTTTCGGCAGCGGCCGTCTTGTTTTCGGCCGCTCGATCGCGGCGCTCGGATTGTCGGCGCGATAGCCTTCCGTATACAGAAATTGGTAGAACTGGCGCAGTGCGGATGTTTTGAGCGCCGCCGTCGACGCGGCGAGACCTTGCTGTTCAAGCGCGTCAAGCCAGGCGGCGATGTCGTCGGCGCCGGCGGTTTCAAGCGACTCGCCCCGCTTCGCGGCGAAGAGCGAAAACCGGCCTAGATCGCGGCCGTAATTTTTCAGCGTGTTGGCGGCGGCGGCGCGCTCCACCGCCATCATTTCGAGAAACGCTTCGATAAGGCGCGCATTGGTTTCGCGAAGTTGTTCAGCGGCGGCATTCGCCGGCATCACATGGCCTTTCAGTCAGCCGTCAGCTTTTCTGCGGCTTCAGACGCGGGACGAACCCTCTTTCTTCCGGCGTCTGCGCCGTCTCTGCAGCGTCATCCGCAACCGGGGCCATGGTCGCGAAAGACGCCGCCCAGGCCCGTTCAAACGTATTGCGCCGGCGCAGTTCGGGCATGCCCGCCGCCCGCAGCCCCTCGCTCACGATAACCGACTCAACTTCCCCGGAGGCGCTCGAGCCGCCCGCCGACGCCGCAAGCGCGGCCAGGCCAGCCTGGCCGACCTTATCGCCGTCGACCGCATCGAAAGCGGCTTCAAGGATGCGCGCCGTCACCGCCGGATCGCCATGGGCGGGAAGCGTCGCGCTCTGCGGGCCTTCCTCGGACAACAGCGAGACGCCCGCGCTGCGCGCAATCCGCGCCGCCGTTTGCGGATCGAGCAGCGCCAGCAGATTGACCCGGTCGATAAAGGCCATGCCGAGGTCTTCCGGCAGCGCCGCGACGCTTTCATTCTCGCCGATCATCGCCGACAGCCAGCGGCCGGCGCCGACGCTGTCGCCTGTCGCCATCATAGCGAGCGCAAAAGCGCCCGCTTCTTCCGACGTCACCAGAACGCCTTCAAGCGCGTTGATGTCGTCGGCGTAAACCTGAGACAACGCATAAGCGCGGTGAAAACTGTCCGCCCGAGACAGCGCCAGCGCGATGCGCATCGCCTTGTCGCGAACGAATTCCGGCGCGTTCATCGCGGCGATCGATTGATAAAGCAGCGCATCGGTCATGGGATCGTTCGGCCGCGCGGCGGCGACGTCCGTCGCCGCGCCCATATCGGAGACCTCGAACTCTATTTCATTGAAAAGCCGCTTGAGGACGGCCGGCGCGAGGACGCCCATGGCGGCCGCCTGCTCCGCCGCTTCGATGCGCAGCGCCGGGCGGGCGGCGCTGTCGGCGGCAATCGCAGCAAGAACGCCGCCTTGCGCCTGCGACAGATGTCCCGGCGCGATTTCAAGGCCCGCCTCCTTGAACGCCGCATATTGCAGCGCCGTCTCGATGGAGGGGATCGATTTGGGCGGGGTTTTCGAAAGCATCGAGAAGAACAGCGCCTCGTCGGCGCTTGCGAGCGCGCCGCGTTCGCGTAAGAGATTGACCGTCAGATCGAAGGCGTCGAGCTCGCCGGCCCGGGCATAGCAAAAGGCGCGCAGGCGCACCCAGAACAGCGCTTCGCGCCCGCCGTTGAGCGACGCGCCGCGGCGGCAGGCCGCGTCCGCATCACCGCCGAGCAGGCTCAGCGTCGCTTCGGCTTCCGCGACGTAAAGATCATTGCGTCCGACGGTCGCAAGGCTTGCAATGGTGCGCGCTTCATCGATGAAGCCGGCTTTTGCAAGCGCCAGCAGTTTCTTGCCGCCGAGCGAGGCGTCCGCGCCCTGAGGCTTTGCGCCCGGCGACAACAGGGTGCGGCGCATGGCGAGGCCAAGGCTCGGCGAGGCCGGCCGGGACGGCGCATGAGACAAAAGAAAATCGAGCGTCTGGGGATTGCTGCCCGACCAGAGCGCGCCCGGCAACGCGCCTTCGGACGGCTCGAGCGCGCCGATGGAAAAGGCGTCAGTCGGCAGCTGGGCCGTTTCGACGGTTTCGGGGGGCGCCACCTGCGCGCCGGAAAGCGGAATGGAAAGGCTTGCAAGGGCGGCGACCGCGCCGGCGAAAAGGAGTTTATTGCGCCGCATGGTTCGCTTCCACCTCAATCTCGTGCAGATCCGGCTCCATCATCTGCCCGTAAACAAACAGGCCGATCAGGCCCGCCAGAACCAAAAGCACAAGTATCGCTACAAATCGCACGCCGCCGCTCCTCCTCCGCCGCCGCTCTTCAGCGGCGGTGGGCCCCGTTTCGCCCGCCGCGCCAGCGCCCTGTCGCCTCGCAGTTCCCTGATAAAACAAGGTTTCGGCTAGCATCGCGCTCAACGCTCCCCTACATCTAGCCGCCATGGGGCAATCTCGTAAACACCCTGAGCTGGAATGCGCCCGGTCCGTGGTCCTCGTCGGCATGATGGGCGCGGGAAAAACCACCGTGGGCCGCCGCCTTGCGCCGCGGCTGGGCCTGCCTTTTTACGATGCGGATCAAGAGATTGAGAAAGCCTCGGGGATGAGCGTTTCCGACCTGTTCGCCGCCCATGGCGAGAAAAGCTTCCGCGAGGGCGAGGCCCGGGTGATTCGCCGGCTTCTCGAAGGCCCTCCCCATGTGCTGGCCACCGGCGGCGGCGCGGTCACCCATCCCGAGACCCGGGAGCTGATCAAAAAGCGGGCGGTCTCCGTCTGGATCGAGGCCGATCTCGACACCATCGTCGCCCGGGCCACCAAGCGCAATACGCGTCCCCTGCTTCAGGCCGGCGATCCGCGGGAGACTCTGGAACGCCTGATCGAAGAACGCAGGCCTTATTACGAAGCGGCGGACATTCATGTGGAGAGCCAGTCCGGGCCCCATAGTCACACGGTGGATCTGATCATGAACGCCCTCGAAGCCCGGCCCGACCTGCTGACGGCGGTGGAGGAAAACGCCCAATGAGCATGGAAACGGTCCGCGTGCCGCTTGGCGACCGGTCATACGACATCAAAATCGGCGGCGGCCTTCTCGATCAGGCGGGCGCGCTGATCTCGCCGCTCCTGAAACGCCCGCGCGTCGCCGTCGTCACCGACGCGCATGTCATGGCGGCGCAGGGCGAAAGGCTGAGACAAGGACTTCAGGCCGGCTGCGTCGAGGCGGACTTCATCACGCTGAAGCCCGGCGAAGCCACGAAGTCGTTCTCCGAGCTTGAAGCGCTGACCGGCCGCCTGCTCGATCTCGGGATCGAACGCGACGACATGGTGCTGGCCTTCGGCGGCGGCGTCATCGGCGATCTCACAGGCTTCGCCTGCGCGATTCTCCGGCGCGGCTGCCGGTTCGCGCAAATCCCGACCACCCTCCTCGCCCAGGTCGACAGCGCCGTCGGCGGCAAGACGGCGATCAATGTCCCGCAAGGCAAGAACCTGATAGGCGCTTTTTACCAGCCCGCGCTTGTTCTCGCCGATATCGACGCCCTCGCAACATTGCCGGCGCGCGAACTCAGCGCGGGCTACGCCGAAGTCGTGAAATACGGCCTTATCGCGGACGCGGCCTTCTTTGAGTGGTGCGAGAAACACGGGAGCGCCCTCCTCGATGGAGACGCCGGCGCCCGCACGCAGGCGGTGAAAGTCTCCTGCGAAGCCAAGGCGGCGATTGTCGGCGCCGACGAGCAGGAAAAAGGAAAGCGGGCGCTTCTCAATCTCGGCCATACGTTCGGCCACGCCTTCGAGGCGTATTTCGGCTATTCGGACAAGCTCCTCCATGGCGAAGGGGTGGCGCTCGGCATGGCGCTCGCTTTCGACTATTCGGCCCGCCTGGGGCTTTGTTCGGGGCAGGACGCCGGACGCGTGAAGGCCCATCTCGCCGCGACCGGCCTTCCCGCCGACATCGCCGACTTGAAGGCCGGCATTCCCGCCGACGCGCTCGCGCGCTATATGATGCAGGATAAAAAAGTTGAGCAGGGCAAGCTGACCCTGATACTCGCCAGAGCCATCGGCGACGCCTTCATTGCAAAAGACGCCAAAGTCGAGGACGTCGCCGCCTTCCTGAAGGAGAAGACCGGCCGCTAGGCCGGCGGAACCAGCCCCATGCCCGACACCTTCGATCCGTCTTTATTCCTGCCGATCGGGATCATCGTCTTTCTGCTTGTCATGTCCGCCTTCTTTTCAGGCTCGGAAACGGCGCTCACCGCCACGTCGAAAGCGCGCATGCACCGGCTCGAAGGAGACGGCAATCTGAGCGCGCGCCGCGTCAATCTCCTGATCAAGGACCGCGAAAGGCTGATCGGCGCCATTCTTCTCGGCAACAATCTCGTCAACATTCTCGCGACGTCCATCGCCACCAGCGTGTTCATCGCCCTGTTCGGCGAAGGCGGCCTCGCCAACGCGGTCGCGACGGCCACCATGACGATCCTCGTTCTCGTCTTTGCGGAAGTCGCGCCCAAGACCGCGGCGATCTCGCGGCCTGACGGGTTCGCCATGGTCATCGCGCCGGTCATGCGCTGGGTGGTGTTCGTCTTCGCGCCAATCACCCGCGTCGTGCAGGTTGTCGTGCGCGCCATGCTGCATCTTTTCGGCCTCGATGTTTCAAAAGACAGCGCCGTCTTTTCCGCCGAGGAGGAAATCCGCGGCGCCATCGACCTGCACCACTCGGAAGGCCGCGTCGACAAAGAGGCGCGCGACCTGATCCGCGGGGCGCTCGATCTCAACGAGATCCGCACCGAAGAAATCATGATCCACAGGAAGTCGATCGAGATGCTCGATATCGACATGGCGAACGACGCGATCATCCGCCAGGCGCTGAAAAGCGCCCATACCCGCCTGCCGCTTTACCGGGAGAATCCCGACAACATCATCGGCATCCTGCACGCCAAGGATCTCTTACGCGCGCTCTGGGACGCGGAAGGCGACGCCGACGCGATTAACTTCGAGGCGCTCGCCCGCGAGCCCTATTTCGCGCCGGAAACGACGACGCTGCAGGAGCAGCTCGACGCGTTCAAATTAAAGCAGGAGCATTTCGCCCTGATTGTCGACGAATATGGCGCGCTGATGGGCCTCGTCACCCTCGAAGACATTCTCGAAGAGATCGTCGGCGAGATCGAGGACGAATATGACAGCCCGGTCCAGGGCGTGAGGCCGCAAGGCGACGGCTCCGTCAATGTGGACGGCGACGTCACCATCCGCGATCTCAACCGCGCCAAGGACTGGAACCTGCCCGATGAAGAAGCTGTGACCGTTGCGGGGCTTGTCATTCACGAAGCGCAATGCATTCCTGAGGTCGGCCAGACATTTTCCTTCCACGGCTTCCGGTTCAAAATCCTGCGCCGGCGCCGCAACCAGATCACGGCGCTGAAAATCACGCCCATCACCTAAGAGAGAAGCCGACCCATGGCGAGACCGGCAGGCAAAAGCGCGATCTTTTTCATCTTCATCACGATCCTGCTCAACATGATCGGGTTCGGCGTGATCATGCCGGTCATGCCGCAACTGATCATGGAGGTGACCGGTGAAGGCGTCGCCCATGCGGCGAAATGGGGCGGTTATCTGTCGGTGGTCTACGCCATCATGCAGTTTTTCATGATGCCGGTGATTGGCGGGCTGTCCGACCGATTCGGGCGCCGTCCGGTGCTGTTGATTTCGCTCGCCGCCTATTCCTTCGACTTTCTCATCATGGCGATCGCGCCGACCATCGGCATGATCCTCGTCGCGCGCATGCTCGCCGGCGCCTTCGCGGCGACGTTTTCGACCGCGAACGCCTATATCGCCGACGTCACGCCGCCGGAAAAACGCGCGAGCAATTTCGGCCTTATCGGCGCGGCTTTCGGCGTCGGTTTCATCATCGGTCCCGGCATCGGCGGCTTTCTCGGCGAGCATTTCGGACCCCGCGCGCCGTTTTATTTCGTCGCCGCCACAGGAGCGGTGAATTTCGTCTTCGGCTTTTTCGCCATGCCGGAAACGCTGAAACCCGAAAACCGGCGCGCTTTCGACTGGCGGCGCGCCAATGCGCTCGGGAATTTCAAGCAGTTCGCGCAATATCCGATCATGCTGCCGATTGCGGCGGTGCTGTTTTTCGCGCAACTCGCGCATTGGACCTATCCCTCGATCTGGTCCTATTACGCGATCGAGAAATTCTCCTGGAGCGAGGCCATGATCGGCGCGTCGCTCATGTATATGGGCCTGACGGCCGGCCTCGTGCAGGGCGGGCTGACGCGCGTCGCGATCCCGAAGCTTGGCGAACGCAAGGCCGCCATCATCGGCATGAGCGCCACCGCCATCGGCTATCTGTGCTTCGCTCTCGCCAATCATGGCTGGATGATCTTTGCGATCCTCACCTTCACCGCCATTGGCGGGCTGGCGCAGCCGTCGCTGCAAGGGATCATGTCGCGCACCATCCCGCCCAATGCGCAAGGCGAATTGCAGGGCGCCATCGCGGCGCTCAACAGCCTCACCATGGTGTTCAGCCCGTGGATCATGACGCAGCTGTTTTCGGCGTTTTCATCGCCGGGAGAGCCCTTCACCCTGTTCTCCGTCACGATCCTGCCCGACGGGGCGCCGTTCTACTTCCCGGGCGCGCCCCTGGTCTTCGCCTTCATCCTCGAAATTCTCGCGCTCACGCTCCTATTCCAGGCGTTCAAACGCATTCAGCGCCCGCGCAAGGAAGAAGGAGAGGAAGAAGAAACGCCCCCCGCCGAACAGCCGGCGGCGCCGGTTTAGACCTAAGGTGTCGGGCGAAAAGTTCGCGTGACTTTTTAGTTTCCGCTCATTCCGGCGAAGGCCGGAATCTTCTTCGTTTTGCACGAGACCCCGACCTTCGTCGGGGTGAGCGGGATGGTGGTTTGTGGCGCGGACGTCTCGCCCGATGTTCTAAACCGGGGCGCGGTGAAACACGCCGCCGGTCATGGGCCGGGGAACGCGCGTCGTTTTCGGATAGCTGATGGGAAGCTTTTTGAGACTGCGGACCGCGAGATAGGCGAAGCATTCCGCCTCGAGATCGTCGCCGCGCCAGCCGGCGTCTTCAGCCGTCACGACCTCCGCCTCGAGGCGCTCGCGCAGCGCAGTCATCATCGCCGGATTATGCCGCCCGCCGCCGCAGATGATGTAGCCGCCGGGCGGCTCCGGCAAATATTTCTCCGACTGCTGGATGCATTCGGCGGTGAACGCGGTCAGCGTCGCCGCGCCGTCTTCGGGCGACAGCTTTTTCACATGATCGAGCTTGAAGTCGTACCGGTCGAGGGATTTCGGCGGCCGCCGGCGCAAATAGGGCGTCAGCAGCATCATCCGCAGCGCCTCTTCGTTCACCGTGCCGGCGAGCGCCATGGCGCCGTCCGTATCCATATGTTCGCCGGTCTTCATCTCGATCCATTCGTCGATGAGGCCGTTGCTCGGACCGCAATCGAACGCCACGAGATCGATCGCCTTCGCGCCTTCGGGCACATAGGTGACATTCGAAACGCCGCCGAGATTGACGACGCCCACCGCACAGGGCGGCTGCTCCTCCATCGAAGCGACCAGCGCCCGGTGATAGACCGGCGCGAAAGGCGCGCCCTCCCCGCCCGACGCGACGTCGTTGGAGCGGAAATCATTGACCACGTCGATGCGGGTCTCTTCGGCCAGCACCCGCCCGTCGCCGAGCTGCCAGGTGCGTCCCGCAATGCCCGGCTCTTTCGACGGGCGATGCAATATGGTCTGGCCGTGAAAACCGATAACGTCGACATCCTTGCGCCGAATCCCCGCCTGCTCGAGCAGTTCTTCCACCGCTTTCACATGAGCGTAGGTGACCTCGCCCGCGGCCTTGCCGATTTCCTCGGCCCCGTCGCGGCCCTCGAGCGCAGCCTTGATGGCCCGACGCACCCAGATCTTGAGGTCGCGGCTGTAGGGAATATGGATCGCGGGGCCCGCCGCGACCGCGTCCTCGCCATCCGTCGTCAGGATGGCGGCGTCGATGCCGTCCAGCGAGGTGCCGCTCATCAGGCCGATGGCTGTCAGTGTGTCGGACATGAAATTTTTCCGCTCGCACGCATGGGCCTTCCTATCAAGAGTCGCTTCAAAGCCTGAAACCTTTCTTAATCAGGAAAGCGCGGCGCGCCAATTCGTTGGATTTTCCGCGATACCATGCTACGGGACGCGCCTTTCCGGCAGGCAAAGACTTTAAGATGAGCGGCCCCATGAGCGCCAAGGCGACCTACAAATCCGATTTCCTGAACGTGCTCGACGAGCGCGGCTTCATCGCGCAAGGCACCAACCTCGAAGGGTTGGACGAAAAAGCGGCGGCGGGCCCGATCACCGGCTATATCGGCTATGACGCCACGGCGAAGTCGCTCCATGCCGGCCATCTCATCCAGATTGTCATGCTCTACTGGCTGCAGCAGACGGGGCACCGCCCGATTGCGCTGATGGGCGGCGGCACGACCAAGGTCGGCGACCCCACCGGCAAGGACGAGCAGCGCAAACTCCTCACAGACGAAGAAATCGACGCCAACATCGCCTCGATCAAAACCGCGTTCGACAAATATCTGACCTTCGGCGACGGGCCGACGGACGCGGTCATGGTCAATAATGACGACTGGCTTTCAAAACTCGGCTATGTGGAGTTCCTACGCGACTATGGCGTGCATTTCACCATCAACCGCATGCTGACTTTCGACTCGGTGAAATTGCGGCTCGAGCGCGAAAGCCCCATGACGTTCCTAGAATTCAACTACATGCTGATGCAGGCCTACGACTTCCACGAACTCTACAACCGTTATGGCTGCCTCCTGCAGCTCGGCGGCACGGATCAGTGGGGCAACATTGTCAACGGCGTCGAGCTTTGTCGCAGGAAAGACGGCGTTGAGGTCTTCGGCCTGACGACGCCGCTTTTGACCACGGCCTCCGGCAAAAAGATGGGCAAAACGGAATCGGGCGCCGTCTGGCTCAACGCCGACATGTTCTCGCCTTACGATTACTGGCAGTACTGGCGCAACGCGGAAGACGCGGATGTGGCGACGCTGCTGGCGCGGTTTACGACGCTGCCCATGGACGAGGTGCGCCGGCTTGCCGCGCTCGATGGCGCGGAAATCAACGAAGCCAAGAAAGTGCTGGCTACGGAAGCGACCGCTCTTCTCCATGGCCGCGAAGCCGCGGAAAGCGCCGCCGCCACCGCGCAAAAGACTTTCGAACAGGGCGGGCTCGGCGGCGATCTGCCGACCATCGATATGACCGCAGGCGATCTCGACGGCGCCGCGCTCATCGATCAGTTCCTCGCCGCCGGCTTATGCGCTTCGAAAGGCGAAGCGCGCCGTCACATCAAGGCCGGCGCCCTCAAGGTGAATGACGCAGCCGTCCGCGAAGAACGCAACCTTTCGGCGGACGACATTCGCGGCGGCTCGGTAAAGCTTTCCATCGGCAAGAAAAAGCACGCGATCATTCGCGTGCAATAATCATTGCGCTGTTATTGAGGCTGCGGCGCCGAGTCTTCGCCCGGTGTTTCGGCAGGCGCCGCTTCTTCTTCCGGCGCCGTCTCGCGCTGGGGCTGCATCAGCTGCCGGAAGATGCCGGGCGTCAGCGCCGACAGGGGATTGACGAAAACCGACGGATTGCCGGTCTCGCCGCTCACCCGGTAGGAAAACGCCAAAATTCCCTCGCCTTTTTTCCCCACCAGAATGTCGCCGATGATCGGCGCATTGCCGAGGACGGAATTGATCGCATAGAGCGGCGCCACGGCGCCGTTGAGATCCGCCTGGCCGCCGGCGCCGACGCCGACGACGCCCTCGGCCGTGATCCCCACGGAAGAGCCGGTGGCGCGCATGTCGTCCACGGAAACGACGCCGTCTGCATAATCGAACTTTCCGTAAGCGTAAGAAAAGTCGATGCCTTCGCCGTTCAGGAGATTGGCGAGACCGTCGAGCGAGCCGGCGGAGAAAATCCGCGCCAGCAAAGGCGCATTCACCACCTGCAGATTGCGCGCTTCAAGCTCTCCCTCAAAACCGGGCTTGCCCGTCTGGTGCAGGGCGATGCGCATGGAGCCCTCCCCGCCCGCAATGGAATCAAGACCGAAAATCCCTTTCATCAACTCGCCGATTGCGCTGGTGCGCGCTTCAATCGCCCGCTCCGGGCCGTCCTCGGCGCCGGTGAGCGCCATGGTCATGGTCAGCGGCTTGCCATCGGCGCTGAAGGCGGAAAAATCGAGCGCTTGAAGACGCTCCGCATCGCGGAACAGATCGAGCGCGCCGTCGCGATAAAGAACGCCTTCGCGCAACGCAATCTGATCGATCCGTGCGCGGACATTGACGCCCTGCCCCCAGACGAGCCCGCTATCGCTTTCCGGCGCGGCGGAGCCTTCCAGCGTGTCTTGAACCAACGGGCCGACATTCAGGAAATCGCCGACCGCCGTCAGATCGAGCGTCCCGGCGGCGTCGCGCTGGGCGGTCACAGCGAAGTCCGCCGCGTCGGCGAGATAAAAGCGCGGCAAGTCCGCTTTCTGCAAGGCGCCGTTTGCATCGAAGGAAAGCGCGCCGAAAATGTTGACGTTGTCGCCCTCCACCGACAGCCGCTTCACCGCGACGCCGTCCCGGTTGAAAGCCATCGCCAATTCGCCGGCCGCCGGCGCGCCGGTCGGCTTGCGCCAGCCCAGCGCATCCATCATCAGCGCGGCGTCCTTGAAATCGGTTTTGACGTCGAGCGTCTCGAAGGCCCCGAAATCGCCCAGGGCTTCGGCCTCGAACGCCACGGGGCCCCGGAGGAAACGGCGGGTGGACACGCCGAAAAGATCGCCGGTGGAGGAATTGAAGACGCCCGAAAGGCTCACTTTCGAGGGACCGTCCTCTTTATAAAAATTCTGCCGCCAGGTCATTTCAATCGGCGCGTCCTCGGCGATTTCGGCTTTGCTCGAAACCGTCATGGAGCGCGTTTTAAGATCGACCGTTCCCGAAGCGTTTGAAAGCTGGATGCCGCCGATCAGCTCCGCAATGGTCATGTTTTTAAATGTCGCCTCGCCTTCATAGCCATAATCTTCCGGCGGAACGTCGCGCTTGTTCGGCCGCATGATTTCAATCTCGGCGCGCGCCTCGCCGGAAAACTGGCTGGCGCTGAGATTGACTTTCGACAAAAGCGACAACGGCGCTTCGTCAAGAACGGCGAGCATGTCTTCGGCGGCGCCGTCGGCGGTGAAACGATAATAAGTGGGCCGCCATTTCGGCCAGAAGACGGGAAAGGAAACCTCGCCGCGCCGGATCGCGACATCGCCGATGCGGGCGCTGTCGACCGTGAGGAGGAATGAATTTCCGTGCAGGACGCCGCGGCCCGATCCGTTCCGCATCGGCGTCATCCCTTGAATGTAATGCGCCTTGCCGTTGCGCGCGTCGAAAGTGAGCGTCAGGGCTTCATCGGGAAAACCGCCGTCTTCCGGAATGGCGCCCGGCACGAGGTTCATGCTGAAATCGATATTGTCGATGACGGCCGTTTCAAGCCGCGCCTCCACCCAGTCGCGCGCGCCTGTCGCAAGGCTCCTCGGCCAGATCGCAAGCACCCCTTCCGGATCGAGCGACCCGTCTATATCGATATCGGCGATCACGCCGGGCGACGGATCCGGTCCGCCGTCAAATCCGCGCGGGCGCAAGAAAGTCAGCATGCCGCGGGCGGCCAGCCCGCCGAATTCCGCCTCGAGAGACGACAGGGCGAGCCGGCGGTCCGACACGAAATACTGGCCGTCGAGGCCAAGCGCGGAGAACGCCAGCGGCGCCGGCAATTCATCCGGCGCGGTGACGACGATTTCTTCAGACGCCAGTTCAAAGGAAATGCTTTCGGGCTGGCGGATATCGTCGCCAAAAGAAATCGAGACCTCCCCCGTCGCCGTCCCCTTTGCACCTTCAAGATCGAACTCGAAGCGGTCTATGGAAAAGCGGTTCGTCAGCGGATCGAAACCGGTCTCCCACTCGATATGCGATACGGCGCGGCGCGCGCCGCCGAGGCGCAAAAATCCTTCGCCGACCCGCGCATCGAATTTTGATGTGAGCACGTCGCCTTCCGACGTGAACGCGATCACCGCACGGCCGCTGACCGGCGCATCGACGATGGCGGCCCTGTCGCCGTAAAACGTGCTGAGCAAATCGCCGACGGGAAAATTATCGCCGTCGACAACGACATTGATGACGTCCATTTCAATGTCGTAGTCGGCTTCGGCCTTGACGCCCGCCTTGGCGCCATCCCCGACGCCACCCATGTCGATCTTGCCTTCAAGAAGCGCGGCGAGACCGTTTTCCGTGCGGCGCAGATGCACTTGCGTATGCGGCGCCGCCCAGGCGCGTCCTGACGCCACATCGAGAAACGTGATTCGCGCATCCGACAGTTCAGCGGATTCAAACGCGCTCTTCAAAAGTCTGCCGTCGAGCATCGCCGAGAGCTGGTCGCCGCGGCTTTTGGATGAGGGCCTTTTGACGATGGGAATATCGACATTGAGATCTTCACGGCGAATGATGCGGAAACTGGCGCCCTGCGCCGTGACGGTTTTCGGGCCGATTTCGCCGGCGAGAAAATCGCCGAGATCGAACGTCATCAATATCTCCGGCGCGCTCGCGGCCTCTCGGCTCTCCTCGCTGACAAGCGTCAGGCCTTGAAGCTGCAGCCGGTATTCTCCGCGCGCCTCGGCGCTGTGAAGCTCCATGCTTTCGATCACCGCGTCGTAACCGGGCGGCAAGCGCCGTTCGATGGCGAATTCAACGCTGGGCTTTAAAAGATCGAGCGCCACCGGCCCCTGGGCGAGGCGCCAGGACAGAAAGATTACGGCGGCGGCGGCGATTGCGATCACAAGCGCAAGCACTTCGAACGCAAGGACCGCCGATCTCAACGCCCGCTTTTTCATGCAGCCGCAAACCCCGCGACACTCTTTAAACTGCTGACGCGCGTCCGCCCCCACAACTGACGCCGCAAAGCACTACCGGTACCGGTCATTCACGCCTGCGACAAGGGATGCGCGGGGATCGTCCGCAACCGGGGGGCGAGACACGAGCCCCCGTCTGGCCATTTTCGCGCACGCCGGTATGGTGCGCCGCCATAACCCGGACAACATCAGGAATCGATCATGGCCAAAGCCCTCGCCGAAGGCTCGAAAGCCCCGGCCTTCACCCTCCCCCTCGATAATGGCGAAACCGTCAAGCTGAAGGACCTCGCCGGAAAAAAGGTGGTGCTTTATTTTTATCCCAAGGACGACACGTCGGGCTGCACCAAGGAGGCGATCGCCTTCACGGAAGCGGCGGCGAAGTTCAAGCGCGCCGGCGCGCATGTGATCGGCGTTTCCCGCGACAGCCTGGAAAAACACAAGAAATTCAAGGAAAAGCATGGCCTTAAAGTCGATCTCGGGGCCGACGAGACCGGCAAGGTCACGGAAAGCTACGGCGTCTGGGTCGAAAAAAGCATGTATGGCCGCAAATTCATGGGGATCGAGCGCGCCACCTTCCTGATCGACGAAAAGGGCGTCATCCGGAAGATCTGGCGCAAGGTGAAGGTCGCCGGGCACGCCGAAGAGGTGCTGGCAGAGGTGAAAGCGCTTTGAGCGGCGCGGCGCCGTCCTTTCTCCTCGCTGCGGCTGTCGGCGTTCTCAGGGCCGCCGATCCGGCGGAAAAGACCGCCGCGGCGGACCGGGCAGAGGCTTTGCGCGCCGCCGGCGCGCCGCTCGGCGAGGCCCCGTCCCCGCCTGATTATCCGGCCCGGCCGTCGCGGCCGGCGCTGGTCCCGCCCGGCGAGGTTCCCCGCCGCAAGCTGGGCTCGCCGGAAGGGCGGGCCGCCCTCCTCCACGCCGTCGCCCATATCGAGTTCAACGCCATCGATCTCGCTTTCGACATGGCGGCGCGCTTCGCCCCGATGATCGCCGCCGAAGGGCTCGATTCGGCTGCATTTGCGCGCGACTGGGTCCGGATCGGCGGCGAGGAGGCGCGCCATTTCCGCATGATCGCGGACCGGATGGACGCCTTTGGCTGCGCTTATGGCGGCCTGGCGGCCCATAACGGCCTGTGGGAGGCGGCCGAGCAAACCCGCGAAGACGTGCTGGCGCGGCTAGCGATTGCGCCGCTCATTTTGGAAGCGAGAGGACTTGACGTGACGCCGGATATGATGGATCGGCTGCGCGCCGCCGGCGATCCTGACAGCGCCGCCGTGCTCGAGGTGATCTATCGCGAGGAGGTCGGCCATGTGGCCTGCGGCAAGCGCTGGTTCGACGCGGTCTGCGCCGCCCGGGGGCTTGAGCCGGTTGGCGCGTTTCATGCTCTGCGCGAAGAGTTCTTTGCAGGACGGCTGAAACCGCCCTTCAATCATGACGCCAGGGCCCAGGCCGGGCTTCCCCGGGCGTTTTATGAACCACTTGGCAAGGAAAACCGCGTTTAATGGGGTTAAGGTAAAGGCATTTGGTGAATACGGTGGAAAATAGCGTTACACCATCACATAACTGTTGCGTCATGGGCGGTTTTGCGCTGCTATGCGACAAGGGTGGACAGTGTAGCGTGCGTAGGCGCGTGCAAAGGGCGTACGACCAATGAGCCGTCGGTCCGGCAAACTCAGGCGCGTACTCAGCCGTACCTTTAAGGAACGGCAGATTTATCACCGAAGCGACGGCGTCGTTCACTTTATTTCGATGTCGTCCAAGACCCAGATCGCGCTCGCCGTGATTATCGGCGCAGCCCTGCTCTGGGTCGCCTACGCCTCGGTGAACGTCGTCTTCAAAGAGCAGATTATCGTCGCCAAGGACCGGGACAGCCGGATCATGGAGACGACCTACTCCAAACGGCTTCATGACGCCCAGCGCGCTTATGACGACGTCAGCGAACTCAATCAGATCCTGAAACAGAATTTCGACGAGACGCTGACCGACATCTCCGCCCGCCACCAGCTTCTGCAGAACATGGTCGAGCGCAAGGCGGCGATCGACCAGGGCCTCGACGCCCTCGCCGAAGGTTTGGCGGAAGCCGGCGGGCCGAACGGCCAGCGCCCGACCAACGGCAATCGCGTGATGATCGACGTCGCCCCAGGCGAACCGACGCCGCGCCAGTCGCGCATGTCCGCGGCCCGCAAGCTCGGCGCTGAGCAGGTTCACAACAGCACCGCGCCGCAGAACGGCGCCGCGTCGCAAGCCATCAAGCAAATGAACAAGGCGGCCGCCGATCTTTACACGGAGCAGATGATGCTCCTCGCCAAGCTCGAAGAGAAATCGAACGCCGAACGCGAAGAACTGACCCTGCTCCTGGCGAGCGCCGGCGTGCCGGTGGAATCGCTCGTCACCCCCGCCAAGATTTCGAACACCATGCTGGCCCAGGGCGGCCCGTTCATCGACATCGCCGCCGGCGGCGAAGCGGCTTCGCATTTTTATCAGCACGCCAACCGCGCGGCGATGGCCGTCGACGAGCTGGCGGCGCTGAACAAGGCGCTGCAGAACGTGCCGCTCTCCTCGCCGCTGACCGTCACCCGCCGCTTCACCAGCGGCTTCGGCATCCGCCGCGATCCGATCAACGGCAAATATTCGCGCCATAACGGGATGGACTTCGCCGCGCCATGGGCGTCGCCCGTCACGGCGACGGCGGACGGCGTCGTTCGTTTCGCCGGCACACGCAGCGGTTTTGGCCGCGTTGTTGAAATCAATCATGGAAACGGGTTCGTAACACGTTACGCGCATATGAGCCGGATCGTCGTGAAGCGCGGAGAAAAAGTATCGCTTCACACGAAAGTTGGGGAACTGGGGTCTAGCGGCCGCTCAACAGGACCGCACGTTCATTACGAAGTGCTGTACAAGGGCAAGCCGCTTAATCCTCGCCGTTTTATCGAGGCAGGTAGATATGTTTTCGAAAGCTAAATCGGGCAAACAGCCTGACGCGAAGTCGATGAACAACGCGCCGCAGGAAGCGCCTGTTCAACCGCAAGCAAGCGTGCAAGCAGCGCCAAAAAAGGGGTCAGGCGTCATGAAATCCGCCGGCGTGCCATCCATCATCTCTTCCGACGTCGTCATGCACGGCAACATCAACTCCGCCGGCGAGATCCAGTTCGACGGCTCGCTCGAGGGCGATCTTAAAGCGGGCTCGCTGATCATCGGCGAAAAAGCCTCGGTCAAAGGCGAGATCATCTGCGAGACCGTGACCGTGCGCGGCCGCGTCGAAGGCGGCATTCGCGCCAAGTCGGTGTCCCTCGCCTCGACCTCCCACATTCAGGGCGACATCCTGCACAGCTCGCTTTCCGTTGAGACGGGCGCGCATTTCGAAGGCAATTGCCGTCATTCCGACGATCCGCTTTCGGAAACCTCCGCGAAGGATTTCCGCCGGTCCCGCCCGTCGGCCCCGGCTCCCGCGCCGGCGCCGCGGCCCGTGACCACCGACAGCGATGACGGGGAGACGGGCGAGCGCGCAGCGGCCAACGAAACGCCGTCCTTCCTCAGCGTCGGACGCTCGCCGCTGCGCTAAACGCAAAAGACATTCCTCATAAAAAAAAGCCGCCTTGTTGAGGCGGCTTTTTTATTGGGTTGAGTATCGTCCGGTCATCGCCCGCGCATGCCGGAAAGCCCCGAAATGACCGTCAGAAGCGCAAGACCGGCGGTCAGATAAGCCCCCCACTGCACCGCGCCGAGGCCGGGTTCGGCCCCGATCATCGTCGTCATGAACAATCCGAGCGAGCCCAGCATGGCGACGCCCGAAACCACCGTCACAATGCTGGTCATGCGTCCGATATAGGGCAGCAGGCCGGGCACGCCGAGCACCGCCGCAACCGCGGCGAGCAGCGCCGACCAGGAAAGCGCGTCGCCCACCAAGGTCGAGTCATTCAACTCGCCCGTCGATTCGCATTCTTCGCCCACGGGAAGTTTCATATCCCGCACGCACTCAACCATATCGCCGATGAAATGTTCGCCGGTGACGATCGATACGGTCTTGCCGCTCAATTGCCCCTTGGTTTCCTCGGAAAACATCGGCCCGAAGAAAAGCGCCGCGATCATCGCCAGCGGCAGTAAAATTCGGATCATCTCGCATCCCCTTGCCCTTAACCACGAAAGCGGACCTTACCGTCTTCACAGAAACAAGCCAAGCAGCGCCTGAAGGCGCGTCTTGTTGCACTGCACGCTAACTCGGCATAGCGGACTTTAGGCGGCGTCTTTGTTTTCCTGCGCCAGTCCCGCCTGACGGAACTTTTCAGCGAAAGACCCAAAGCCGGCGAAAGGATTGGCCGGCTGTTGCGCGGGCGACGCGTCTTCGCGCGGCGGCGCTTCCAGCCCGCCGGCGACGAGCGTCTCCCCGGAAGGGCCCAGAATGACGAGATATTCCGCATCGTCGCAACGCACGAGCGCAAGGCGCCGGCGCGCATCGAGGGGCAGCGTTTCGGAAACCGCAAGACGGCGCTTCTTGCCCGAAGCCCCCGGCAGCGACGCGAACCCCGCCTTGCGCGCGGCGTAGGCGCAAGCGCCGATCATGCCGATGACGGCGATGAAACCGAAAACAATCCGTAGGATTTCCGACGCTGGCATGGCTTCCCCGCTCCTCGCGGCTTTTCTCTCGGCGTCTAAAATACCGGTCTTTTGATTAATGAGCTGTTAAGCCTGCTCCCCCGCGCCGTCATAAAGCGCGCGAAGGTCTTTAAAAGACACGATTTCGCCGCCCAGCGTTTCCCGGAACCAGGAGAGATAAGCGGCGGTTGTCGCGAGGATTTCATCCGCACCCGTCTCATCGCGCGCATAGGGGCTGGCGCCCGGCGTCAGCGACGTCGAATGCAGCGTGTAGGTTAAAACCGGCGCGCCGCCATCGATCACGGCTCTTGTCAGCGCCTGCAGATCTTCAAGACGTCCGCCTTCCGGAGACAGGCGCATGGGAATTTTGAAGACCGAAAACGGATCTTTTTTGTATGGCGCAAAGCCCGCGTCGCGCTTTTCCTGAGACAGAAAATAGCTTGTGCCGCGCAGCGCCCTGGCGCCCGTGACCGGCGTTGCAACAAGGCGCCGCCCGTCCGCTTCTGCAATAAACGGTTTGTTCGACATCGTTGAAAAATCGGGCCCGCCGCGCGATGAAAAATCGAAGGCGGCGCTGGGGCTGAAATCATAGCAAAGCCCAAACTCAGCCAGCAATTCGTAATCGCCGCTGCCGATCCCGTAACGCCCGGCCCGATGGGCGAGCGGTTTTTCGCTGAAGACATCTTCAAAAAGCCCCGCGAGGCTTTTCAGTTTTTCACGATAAGCCTGGCGCGGCAGGTTTTTCTGAAAGGAAAAATATTCGCCCGTAAAATTTCCCGGCGGCGTCGTCCATTGATGCAGATGCAGACCGAAATCGGCCACGCCCGCGCCGGCCATGCTTTGAAAACAGGGCGCGGCTCGTTCATCTTTCAAAATCGGCCAGGTGAGAAAATAAAGCGGCGCGGCGCCTTCCTCGCGGCAAAGGGCCTGGAAACGCTCGACGCCGTCCATGGGACTGACCCGATAGTCGTCCCCGTCGAAACGGCGCCAGTCGAATTCCTCTTCCGTGTCCACCGTAACGATGAGACGCGGGCGCTTGTTATCTTCATCAAGAACAACCGGCGACGTTTTGAGCGCCGAGGCGGCGCGCGATCTCTCTTCAAGCGCGCAGAAGATCGCCTGCATGCCGTCGGCGGTTTCCTCCCATGACTGTTTTTCCGCGTAAGCGCGCGCCGCCTTGCGCCCTGACGGAGACGCAAGCAGATCCTTCACCGCTCCGGCGATGGCGCGCGGCGTTCTTTCCTTCGCCAGACGGCCCGCCTCCGGCGCGGCGATCACTTCGCTTGTTCCCCAGACATCGCTTGCAACGCAAGGGGTTCCGCAGGCCATGGCTTCGAGCAGCACATTCGGCCAGCCTTCCCGCGAAGACGCCAGCACCAGAATGTCAGCGGCGGAATAGATGCGCCTCAGATCGTCATGGTCCGCCTGCCCCAGAAACCGCACGCGCTCGGCGACGCCCGCCAGTCTTGCGCGCGCCTCCAGCATCTTGCGTTCCGGTCCCTCGCCGACGATCAACAGCGTCGCCGACGGCAAATCTTTCAGGGCGTCGATAACGATCCCATGGCCTTTGCGTTCGATAAGCTGTCCGACGCTCGCCAGCACCAGCCCGTCGAGCCCCAGGACGCGGCGCTCCGCCTCCCGGTCGGCGGGCGAAAACTTTTCGAGATCGACGCCGTTGCGCAGAACGGTGATGTTTTCGGCGGGCGCGCCGAGCCTTGCGAGCTCCTGCTTCAAGGCGTCGGCGACCGTCATCACCGCATCGGCGCGCCAGGCGGCGTCGAGGATTTTCTTTCGCGGCCCTTCATAGTGAGGCAGGAGATTGACATCCGTGCCGCGCGCCGTGACAGCGAAAGGCTTTTCCAATTCGCGCGCGACGTCAGCCGCCGCGACGCCATCGGGATAAAAATAATGCGCGTCGATGAAGTCGAAATCCCAGCCCTCGGCGATCAGCCGCTTCGCCTCTTTGCGCAGGCAGCGCGCAAGCGCGACGGGCGCGGCCTGCATGCCGAGCTTTGGCGGAATGAAAAACCGCGGGTGAAAGACGTCAACGCCGTGACGGGTTTCCCGGCGCGGCGCCCGGGCGTAAGCGCCGTAACGCCCGAAAAGCGGATGGGAAAACGGAAACCACGGGACCGGCGCGACGACTTTCACCTCCGCGTCGTATTTCTTTCGATAGGCGCTGAGGCGATTTTCAACGAAGATCCCATGCGCAGGCGCGGCTGCGTTCGGAAAGAGCGTTGAAAAGAGAAGAATGCGCATGGCGGCGGCACCTTATCCTGCGAGGCTTTAAAAACCGCTTTAGCCCGAGCGGCTCTTCTGCGTTTCGTCCCGGCCAATCCCGAAACGGCACAATCTTGAAAATAAGGCGCGCATTCACCGCTTGCCCTGCAACCCCAGGCGGAAACCCGCTCCATGGAGTCCCTTAACTTTTCGTTAGGCATGCATTGTGCGGGAAAGCCCCGTGAACGTCGCATTCCGGGACGGTCACGGCCCAGTTCGCAATAAAGGCCGCGCCTCCCGGCGGAATTTAAGGCACGGGAGATGTTTGCTCACTTCGCTTTTGCGCTTGGTCTGGCCGCCATACTGGCTGCTGGCGGCGCGCTCGCCTCCTCCCGGCTGGTTTTCCATCCGAAACCCCGCAAGGCCGGCGACCATCAGTTTTATCGCGACAGCGTCGGCCTGCTTGAACGGCCCGTGCCCACCGGCCCCCTCGAGGGCGCGGTCGATCTCGGGCGCGTCAGTCCCCGCGACTATGAAACCGCAGCCCGAAAGATCACGGCGCCCGCCTCAAGCCGTCTCAAAAGATGTCTCGATATCGCTTTGAGTTTCGGTCTTGTTTTCTGTCTTTCGCCGCTGCTGGTCATGACCGTTCTGGCGATCAGGCTCGACAGTCCCGGCCCCGTTCTCTACCGCCAGCGCCGGGTCGGCTATGGCGGACGCGAATTCGAGGTCATTAAATTCCGCTCGATGTTCGTCGGATCGGAGCCGCACGGGCCGCAATACGCCGCCAGGAAAGATCCGCGGATCACCCGCGTGGGGCGCTTCATCCGGAAGTTCAGGATCGATGAAATTCCGCAAGCGATCAATGTGTTGCGCGGCGACATGAGCTTTGTGGGTCCGCGGCCGGAGCGCCCGGAATTCGTGGCGGCGCTGGAGCGCGAAATCCCCAATTATCACTGCCGGCATCTGGTCAAACCGGGGATCACCGGCTGGGCCCAGGTGAAATACGAATACGCCGCTTCCGTCGAAGGCGCGCGCACCAAGCTGCGCTACGATCTTTACTATATCCGCCATTTTTCCCCAGCTCTCGACCTTCTGATCGTCCTGATGACCGTGAGAGTGGCGCTTTTCGGGCTTGGCGGGCGCTAAACGCAGCCCTTAATCGCGACTCCGGTTTTGTCAGGAATCAGCCGACAGGAGCGGAAGCGAATTTCCGCGGGAAATCTTGTTGTTACGCGGGTTTGCACTTTGCGCAGTGCAGGGGGAGGCATGGCAAAGATTTTGCGTTGCCTTTAGACTGACATGGGATTTTGGGGGCCGTCGCGCCGGCCCGACGCTCACTTGGACGCCACAGGGATATGACCATGATTAAGATTAACGACACGATCCGCGCCGCTGCGGCGCTCGCCGCCGCTTTGACGCTCGCCGCATGCAACACGCTGGGGCTTGGCGGCGAGCAGCTTCAGGCTGCGCCGTCGACTGCTTCCGACGCCGCCCAGACGGCGCCGGATTATCTTATCGGACCGCTCGACCAGCTTGAAATTTTCGTCTGGCGCGCGCCGGAGCTTTCCACCAATGTCACCGTCCGCCCGGACGGACGGATCTCGACGCCGCTCGTCGAAGACATGGTCGCCGCCGGCAAAACGCCGTCGGCGCTTGCAAACGATCTTGAAGGCGTATTGCGCGAATATGTCCGCACGCCGGAAGTGACTGTCATCGTCAGCAACTTCTCATCGACCTATGACCAGCAAGTGCGTGTCCTCGGCGAGGCGCAAAAGCCGATCGCCCTGCCTTATCAGGCCGGCATGACGGTGCTTGACGTGATGGTCTCCGTCGGCGGGCTCACCGAATTCGCCGCCGGCAACCGCGCGGTGCTGATCCGCGGCCAGGGCGAGGACCGCCAGTCCTACCGCCTGCGTCTCAACGATCTCCTGCGCAAGGGCAACATCTCGGCGAATGTGCCGGTCCTGCCGGGCGATGTGATTTTGATCCCTGAAAGCGCGCTCTAACGGGCGGCGCCTTCGGGTTCCGGGGGAAAGCGTAGTGTTCAAGTTCTCCGATCTGCCACAACCGGTTCTGCGCGGCCTTAACGGGCTCTGGCGCCGGCGCTGGCTTGTGATCTCCGTCGCATGGGCTGCAGCGCTCGCCGGATGGCTGGCGGTGTGGCTCATCCCCGACAAATACGAGTCGCGCGCGCAGGTTTTCGTGCAGACGGAGACGATCCTCGAACCCGTGCTCAACGGCTTTACGGCGCGCCCGGATTATTCCCGGCGCGTCGAAGTCATGCGCCTGCAGCTTCTGACCCGGCCGAATGTGGAGGAGATCATCCGCCGCGCCGGCCTCGACAAGACCATCGACGCGAAAAGCCCCATGGAGCGGCGCGTGAAGATGCAGAACATGGTCGACTGGGTGGCGGGACAGATCCAGATCGAAAGCCCGCGGGAGATGTATTTCATCATCTCCTACAAAAACAGCGATCCGCAAATCGCCCGCGCCGTCGTCGACGCCGTGCTCAACATGCTGATCGAACAGGATCTCGGCGCCAGCCTTTCCGAAAGCGAGGCCGCGCGCCGCCGGCTCGATCTGCAGGTCGAGCAATATGAAGAAAAACTCACCGCCAATGAAAACGCGGTCGCCGCCTTCCGGGCCGAACACGCCCGGGAACTGACGGCGAGCCAGGGTGCGCAGCGCCAGCGTGAGATGAAGGAAAACGAACTGGTGCGCGTCAGCGACGAGCTTGAGCGCACCAAGGGGCGCGTGCTGACGCTTCAAAACCTGATGTCGGCGACGCCGCGCCACGCTTCGGGCGGCGAGCTTGACCGCCTGAAAGTGGAGCTCGCGTCGCTGCGCAGCCAGTATGAAGAAAACCATCCGGACATCCGCGGCGTCAAAGCGCGCATCGAGGAACTCGAAAAAGCGGACGCCGCGCTTTCCGCCAATCCGGAATATGTGCGCCTCTCCTCCGAGCTGCGGGTCGCCCAGGATTCGGTGACGGCGCTCGAAGCGCGAGAGCAACGCCTGAAAGAAGAACTCGACACGCTCGACTTCGCGGCGGGTCAGGCCCCGGCCGTAGAGGCGCAGCTGCGCCAGATCGAGCGCGAATACGAACAGACGCAAAAAACTTACGAAGAGCTGCTGGCGCGCCGCGACCGGCTGGACCTGACGCGCAATCTCGGCGCGGCGGGACGCGGCGTCGAATATCAGGTGTTCGAATGGCCGTCGGTGTCGCTGGCGCCCAGCGATCCGCCGCGCCTGCTGCTCATCCTCGGCGTCGCCCTTCTCGCCGCCGGCGCCGGCGCCGGCGTCGCCGTCGTCCTGACGCTGCTCGACAAGAGCTACACCCAGGCCAGCGAACTGCAGACCGCATTCGGCCTGCCGGTGCTTGGCGCCATCAGCGAAACCCCGTCGGAAAGCGTTTTCGCCCTTCGCCGGCGCGATCACATGCGTCTCGCCATGGCCTCCGCCGGCTTTGTCGCCGTCGCCGTCCTTTACACCTATCTGACCGTATACCGCCTGCCCTCGGCGACGCCGGCGCCGGCGGAAAAATCGGCGCAGCTTTCCATTTCATATGAGGCGTCGTCATGAGTTTGATCGAAAAAGCCGGCGCCACGGTCCTCAAAGGCTCCTTCGACAAGAAGGACGCGCCCAAAACCAAAAATAAGAAAAAGCCCGTCGCACTTGCAGCAGCCGCCGAAGCCGAAGCGCCTGCGCCGCCCGAACGCGAACCGTTCGATCTCGATTTCGCTGCGCTGTCGAAAGAAGGAATTTACAGTCCGGAAGACCGCTCGAGCCAGCTCGCGCTCGAATTGCGGGCGGTGAAGCGCCGCCTCCTGCGCCGCATCGGCTATCTGCGCGCATCGGCCGAACGCCAGGCGTTCCGCACGCCCGGCAAGCAGCGCAATCTCATTCTCGTCACCTCGACGCGGGCCGGCGAAGGCAAAACGTTCACCGCGATCAATCTCGCCCTCAGCCTTGCTTTCGAGGACCAGATCGAAACGCTCCTCGTCGACGCCGATCTTGCGCGCCCGAAAGTGCGCGAAAGGCTCGCCCTGCCCGCCGCGCCCGGCCTCGCCGACCGCCTTCTCGATCCCAGGCGCGATGTCGAAGCCATGGGCTGGCGGTCGAACGCCGCGCCGCTTAGCGTCCTGCCCGAAGGCGACCGGTTCGACCGTCCGGCGGACATCTTCGCGTCGCAAAAAGCGCAAGAGATGTGGACCGACATCGCCCGGGCCAACCCGAACCGTCTCGTCATCATCGATGCGCCGCCGGTGCTCGCCGCCACGGACGCCGTCATTCTCGCCAAATACGCCGACGAAATCGTCTTCGTCGTCGAAGCGAATTCGACGCCCGAAGCGGCGGTCGCAGCCGCCGTCGACGAGCTGATCGACATCAATCCGAATATCAGCCTGATGCTGAACCGCTGCCAGATCGGCGCAGGCGGGGCGCATTACGGCTCTTACGAATATTATGACCGCAGCGAGGCCGCGCCAGCGTCCGCCGCAGCCACCCCCTCAAGCGAAGGATAATCCCATGGGGCAGCAACGCAAAAAGCCGAACAAGATGTCGCGCGTAAAGAAAACCTTGCTCGCTTCCGCCGCCACGGCCGGCTTCGCCGGCGCGGCGCTCGCGCAGGTGACCAATCCCACGGCGCCGCTGAAAATGCAGACCGATTATTTCGGCTATTCCGCCGGGGTTTCCGCGCGCGCCGGTTATTCGGACAATATCAATCTGCAACGCGGCGCGCTGAAAAAAGACGAGTTTTTCCTGTCAACGCTGTTTACCGGCGGCGCCATCGTTTCGACGCCGCGCGTGACGGGTCTTATCCTCGGCGATCTCGATTTTTCCTATCTCCTCAATCAGGGCGATTTTCGGGTCAGCCAGAATATCGCCGCCACGAGCACGTTTACGGCTGTCGACAACTGGCTCTATTTCGATCTTTCCGGCTCTACAACGCGTCAGCTGGTCGGCGACAATGCGCGGTTCTCCGGCAATATCAACGCCGCCCGCAATCAGCAGGCCAATGTCCACACCTATTCCGCCAGCCCCTATATCTTCCGTCAGAATTCCGATGAATCGACGACCGAACTGCGTTATCGCTATTCCCAGGTTTTCGTCGACGACCAAAAATCGCTCTCCTCGCTGCTTTTCGGCAGCTCCATTCAAGACTCCGTCACCCATGAAGCGCTGGCGCAATACGACACCGGGCGTAAATTCGACCAGCTGCACATTCGGCTGACCGCCTACGGCTCCGACACGACGGAAGACGGCGTGGCGCCGTTCCCCGATTTCGGCTACCGTCAGGGCTCATTGTCCGCGTCCGCGCAATATGCGCTGTCGAGCCGTTTCGCGCTTTCAGGCGGCGTCGGATATGACGAAATTGAAAACCAGGGCGCCTCCGCTTTGTTTTTCAGCGACAGCGACCTTTCGGGATTCTTCTGGCGCGCGGGATTTTCCGCCCAGCCCGGCGCGCGATCCTCTATCCGTCTCGAATACGGCCAGCGTTACGGCGATGACTTCATCGATGCGGATGCGCGCTACCAGATTTCCCGGCGCTTTCTTTTCACGGCTTCCGCAAGCCGTTCTTTCCGCACGCGCGCGCAATTCGCCACATCGAGATTCCGCTCGACCCAACGCGGCGCGCTCGAATTCGCCGACCGCCTTCGCGCCGGCGATGAGCTTGACGCACGCAGCGTCATCGAGGCGGCGAACTGGTACGCCAGGGGGCAATCGTCCGGCCTGTCGCAGACCAACGGCGTCACCGTTTCCAATAACGCTTCCGCCGGCCTTGTCGGCAGTTTCGACCGCACCGAGCTTTCCTTCAGAGGCTATTATTCGGACGACGATTTCGGGTATCGCCAGGTCGAATCAATTGGCGGCGGCCTTGATCTGCGCCGCCGCGTCACCCGCAAGCTCACCGGCTATGGCTCGGTCACCTATCGCCGCATCGATACGGTTTTCGACCCCGCCACCTGCGAGGCGAACCCGCTTGTTTTCGGTTTCGACCCGACCGATCCGGCGTTCGACGCCATGACAGACTGTGCGGATCTCGCCGCGAATAACGGCGTCACCAACACTGTCGTGGGCCGTCTCGGCGCGTCTTACCGGCTTTACGAAAACGCGTCCGTATTCGTCGAAGGCTCGCATACGGAACGTTTCGCGCCGAACCCCGATCTTGAATATGCGGAAAACAGCATCCTGGCCGGGATCACTCTGGATTTCTGACATGTATGAAGAGTATTTCCGGCTGACTGACGCGCCGTTCCGGCTCAATCCGGACCCGCGCTTCTTTTACGGCAGCCGGAGCCACAACAAGGCGATGGCCTATCTTCATTACGGATTGAAGCAGGCCGAAGGCTTTATCGTGATCACCGGGCCGGTCGGCGCCGGCAAATCGATGGTGATCGGCCATCTCCTCGACCAGCTCAACGCTTCGAATGTCGTCGCGGCGAATCTCCTGACGTCCAATATCGAACCGCAAGATCTTGTGAGCCAGATCCTGTCCGCCTTCCGCATCGAGCCGGAGGGCGAAGGCCGCGCCGGCGAAATCGAAGCGTTCGAGGATTATCTCTTCGACCAGCTCAATCGCGGGCGGCGCGTTCTCCTGATCATCGACGAAGCGCAGAACCTGCCCTTCAAGACGCTCGAAGAGCTGCGGATGCTGTCGAATATCGACTATGAAGGAACGCCGCTGTTTCAGGTTTTTCTGGTGGGCCAGCCGGAATTCCGCGCGATCATGGAAGCGCCGAATATGGAGCAGCTGCGCCAGCGCGTCATCGCTTCCTATCACCTCGAGCCGCTCACCGAAGAGGAGACCCGCGACTATATTCTTCACCGGCTCGCCGTCGCCGGCTGGCGCGAAGACCCGGCCTTCACCAAGGGCGCCTTCAAAGCGATCCATGAGCAGACGCACGGCCTGCCGCGCCGCATCAACACGCTGTGCAACCGGTTGATGCTTTATTGCTCGCTGGAAGAAGCCCATGAAGTGACGGCCAAGGTCGTGGAAACGGTGAGCGCCGAGTTGCGGGACGAAAAGCTCGAAGCCCGCAAACCGGCCGACGCCATGCCGGCCGTCCCGCAGGTTCACAATGACGACGAGCCGGCTGCAAAAGCGCCGGCAAAGGAAGAAAAAGCGCCAGCGGCGGAAGAAGCCCCGGCCCACACGAAGCTCGCGGACGTGAAAGACGCCGTCGTCCTGTCGCTGGACGAAGCCCGGGAAAAGACGGGGGCAGAAGAACAAACGGCGCCGGAAGACGCTGCGGACGAAAAACCGAGGAGCGGCGTGGCGCTTTCCTCTTCTTTGAGCGTTCTCGACCGGCTGCGCTCAAAAAAGCCGGAAGACGAGCGCCAGGAAGCAACGCTCACCGACGTCGCCAGCGCGATCGCCGCCGCTTCCGCCGCGAACGAGACCGCCGAAGCCTCTTCGGACGCTGTCGAAGTCCCGCGAACGCCGCCCAAACGCAAGGGCCTGCGCGGCGCGCTTGATGAAGCCCGGGACGAGTTGAAACAGGCGAACGGCAATGTCGCGCGCCTTCTCGGCGCCGCGGAAAAAGCCCGCGCGCGCCGCGCGGAAATCGCGCAAAGCCTTTCCCGCGCGGAAAGCCTTCTGAACGAACTGCGCCGGGCGCAGGCCTGATGCGCAAACGCCGATGTGTGCGCAAAACGACATATCCCCCGCTGAAAACGGGCGCCGTTTCACCCTCTCGGTGGATGTAGAGGACTATTTTCAGGTCTGGGCGTTCTCCGATGTCGTTTCGCGGAACTCCTGGGACGGCTTTGCGCTGCGCGTCGGCGACAATACCCGCCGCTGTCTCGATCTTTTCGACGCACATGACGCAAAGGCGACGTTCTTCACCCTCGGCTGGGTCGCAGAGCGCGATCCCGACCTCATCAAAGCCATCGTTTCACGGGGCCATGAGCTCGCGAGCCACGGCTATGACCACACGAAAGTCACGGCGCAGACGCGCGGCGAATTCCACGCCGACGTGATGAAAACCAAAAAGCTGCTCGAAGATATTGGCGGCGCAGACGTCAAGGGCTATCGCGCCGCCGGATTTTCCATCGGGCGCGACACGCCCTGGGCCCATGAGGCGCTGGCCGAGGCCGGCTATCTTTATTCCTCAAGCACGCATCCGATCGCGCACGACCATTATGGCGACGCAAGCGCGCCGCAATCGCCTTATGAAACCGCGGGACTTATCGAGGCGCCGGTGGCGACGGCGAATCTCTTCGGCCGGCGCGTCAGCGCCGCCGGCGGCGGCTGGTTTCGCGCCGCGCCTTATGGATTTTCGAAAATGCTTCTGGAGAAAGCGTCGAAGACGTTGCAGGGGCCGGCCATTTTCTACTTCCACCCATGGGAAATCGACCCGGACCAGCCGCGCCTTAATCGCGCGGGGCTGAAATCGAAAGTCCGGCATTATCTCAATCTTTCGACCATGGAGCGAAAGCTCTCGCGCCTTTTGTCGGACTTTTCCTGGGGGCGCATCGACGAGGCCTTGCAGCCGGGAGCCGCGTCATGACCGCCGCCCCCGCGCTCCGGTTTCCCTCTATCGAGGTCACGCACAACACATCTTGCGACCGCGCGCGCTGGGACGCGTATGTCCGCGCGCATCATGAAGGAACTTTCTTCCATCTCATAGGCTGGGGGGAAGCGGCGAAACGCGCTTACGGCTATGACGCGCATTACCTCGCCGCCAAACGCGATGGCGGGCTCGCCGGCGTTTTGATGCTCACCGAAGCGCGCACGCCGCTTCTCGGCGCCTCGCTTGTCGCAACGGCGTTTTCCGTCGGCGGCGGCCCTCTCGCAGATGACGAAGAGGCGCGCGATGCGCTTCTCGCCGCCGCCGCAGCGCTCGGCGCAGAAAAGCGCGTCAATTATGTCGAATGCCGCTCCGGCTTCGATGCGCCGGGCTGGGAAACGAAAACCGGCCTTCACGCCAGTTTCGAGGCGCCGCTCATCGCCGATGAACAGGAAGCCCTCGCCGCCATACCGAGGAAACGCCGCGCGGAAATCAGAAAGGCTGTAAAAACGGCGCAGAAAGGCGCGCTTTCGATCCGTCATGACGGCGGCGCAGATCTTTTTTACCGGCTTTATGCGCAGTCCCTGCATCGGCTCGGCACGCCGGTCTTTCCGAAACGCTTTCTCGATGCGCTGCTCGCCGAATTTCCGCAGGAAACAGAAATCTCGGTTGTCGAAGACAAAGGAAAGCCTGTCGCCGCGCTTCTCAGCTTTTATTTCAAGGATGCGGTCCTGCCCTATTATGTGGGCGCGGGCGATGACGCGCGGGCCTCCCGCGCTTTCGATTATCTTTACTGGTCGGTCATGCGCCGCGCCGCCGGCAAAGGCTTTACGCGTTTCGACTTCGGCCGCAGCAAGACCGGCAGCGGCGCTTATCTTTACAAAAAACTCTGGGGCTTCGAGCCGCGCCCGCTTTCCTATCAGGTGAAGCTGATCGGCGCGGACGAATTGCCGGATGTGAATGCGACGAACCCGAAATTCGCGCTCTTCTCAAAACTCTGGCCGCATCTGCCGCTCGGCGTTGCAAACCGGCTCGGCCCCGCGCTGGCGCCGAACTTCCCATGAAACCGGAAATTCTTTTTCTGGCGCATCGCATCCCCTATCCGCCGGACAAGGGAGACAAGATCCGATCATGGCGCATGCTGAAATTCCTGACCGAACGGTTCCGCGTGCATCTCGCCTGTTTCGCCGATGACAAGCGCGACCTCGTTCACCGGGAATTTCTCGAAGGTCTTTGCGAAAGCGTAACGATCGTTCCGCTCGCCCCGAAGGCCGCGCGCCTGCGCAGCGCCAAAGGCTTTCTCACCGGCGAGCCCTTGAGCTTTCAGTATTTTCGCGACGCCCGGATGGCCAGGGCGGCGCGCAAGATCAGGCAAAAACCGTTGGCGGCGGAAATCGTCTTTTCCTCCTCCATGGCGCCTTACATCGAAACCTCAGTGGAAGGCCGCAAACGCATTGTCGATTTCTGCGACGCCGACGCCGAAAAATGGCGCAGCTATGCGCAAGAGGCGAAAGGCCCGCTGGCGCTCCTCTATGCCCGCGAGGCGAAAACACTGGCGCGCAAGGAAACCGAGATCGCCAATTGGGCGGACGCCAGTTTTGCGATTACGGCTGACGAAGCCGCGATCTTCAATGCGCGGCAAGGCATGACCAAAACCGTCGACTGGTTTTCAAACGGCGTCGATACGGATTTCCTCGACCCGCAGAGCGTCGCCCCATCCTCCGCGCCAGACTATGACTGCGTCTTTGTCGGCGCCATGGATTACCGCGCCAATGTGGAAGGCGTTCTTTGGTTCGTGAAAGAGGTCTGGCCGCTTGTGCGGTTTCAAAACCCGCAGGCAAGCTTCGCCATTGTCGGCGCCAATCCGGCGCCGGCTGTTCTCGCGCTTGACGACGAGAACGGCGTGACGGTGACCGGCCGCGTCGGGGATGTGCGCCCCTGGCTCGCCGGGGCCAAACTCGCCGTCGCGCCCTTGCACGTCGCGCGCGGCATGCAGAACAAGGTGCTGGAAGCCATGGCCATGGGAAAAGCCGTCATCGCCTCGCCCGAAGCCATGACCGGCGTCGGCGCGCCGGAAGACGCGGCGGTAACCGCTGCGGCGCCCGAAGACATGGCGGCGGCAATTGACGGCCTGTTGAAGAATGAAGACAGACGCCGCGCGCTCGGCGATGCGGCGCGGCGTCATGTGCTCGAACATTATCAATGGGATGCGGCGTTCGATCGCTTCGAAAAAGCATTGAAAGCGCTTGGCCTTTAGAGCACCGGCTTTAGAAGCCTTCCACCCGGTCTTCCCCGCGAAAGCGGGAATCCAGAACCACAATCCGGGATCCCGGCTTTCGCCGGGATGAACGGCAACAAGGACCGCAATGATTGCGGGCAGACCGCTCTATTTTTTCCGCTCTTCCGCGAGCACTTTTTTCACATAGGCGTCGATATCGACATCGCCCTTAACGCGGCCCTTAATCTGCTCGCGCAGTTTCGAGGGCAGTTGCGCGGGATCGGCCGATCCCGCGCTTTTGATGGTGGCGCGAATGAGGTCTTTTAAATCCTCATCGTCATCCGGTTTCCATGTCGGCTTTTTGTCCGTCATGGGCCATCCTTTAGTTGAGGAGCGCGCCTGGCGCCGGCGCCTCCGGCCCTGACCCGCTGCTGAGCGAGAACGAGTCCCGGCCGCCGGCGGGTTTGCCGTTGATGGTCAGCCCCTCGTCATCGGCGGAGATATTGAGGGTTTCGCCGTCCGTGACGTCGCCGGCGAGAATCTTTTCCGCCAGCGGATCCTGAAGCCGTTTCTGGAGCACGCGTTTCAACGGACGCGCGCCATAGACCGGATCGTAGCCATTGTCGCCGAGCCAGTGACGCGCCTTCTCGTCGAGCTCCAGGGTGATCTTGCGATCCGCCAGAAGCGTTTGCAGACGCGCGACCTGAATATCGACAATCGCGTCCATGTTGCCGCGCGACAGGCGGTGGAACAGGATGATCTCGTCGAGACGGTTCAGGAATTCCGGCCGGAAGCTCGCCCGCACCGCCTCCATCACCTGCGGGCGCACCGCATCGCTATCCTCGCCTTCCGGCTGGTTGGCGAGATATTCCGCGCCGAGATTGGACGTCATGATGATCAGCGTGTTCTTGAAGTCGACCGTATGACCCTGACCGTCGGTCAGGCGGCCGTCGTCAAGCACCTGAAGCAAGACGTTGAAGACATCAGGGTGCGCTTTTTCGATCTCGTCGAAGAGAACGACCTGATAAGGCCGCCGGCGCACGCGTTCAGTAAGAACGCCGCCCTCTTCATAGCCGACATAGCCCGGCGGGGCGCCGATGAGACGGGCCACCGAATGCTTCTCCATGAATTCCGACATGTCGATGCGCGCAATCGCGGTCTCGTCGTCGAACAGGAATTCGGCGAGCGCTTTTGTGAGCTCGGTCTTGCCGACGCCGGTGGGGCCGAGAAACAGGAACGAGCCCATGGGCCGGTTCGGGTCTTTAAGGCCCGCCCGGGCGCGGCGCACGGCGGCGGACACGGCTTCCACCGCTTCGCGCTGGCCGACGACGCGCTGGCCGAGATTCTCTTCCATCGTGAGCAGCTTTTCGCGTTCGCCTTCGAGCATCTTGTCGACGGGAACGCCGGTCCAGCGCGAGACGACGGCGGCGATGTTTTCCGGATCGACCACCTCATGCACTAGCGCTTTCGACTGGTCGGCCTCTTCTTCCTTTTCTTCGCTCGCCGCAAGCTGCTTTTCGAGCGCAGGGATTTCGCCGTATTTCAGCTCCGAAGCGCGGGCGAGATCGCCTTTGCGCTCGGCGTCCGCCAGTTGCTGGCGGGCGTGGTCGAGGGTTTCCTTGACCTTGGTCGCCGAAGCGAGACTGTCCTTTTCCGCCTTCCAGCGGGCGGTGAGGTCGGCCGATTTCTGCTCCAGTTCGGAAAGCTCTTTTTCAAGCTTTTCGAGCCGGTCTTGCGAGGCGCTGTCGGTTTCCTTTTTCAGCGCTTCACGCTCGATCTTCATCTGGATAATGCGCCGGTCGAGCTCGTCCAGCGCTTCCGGCTTGGAGTCGACGGCCATGCGCAACCGCGAGGCCGCCTCGTCCACAAGGTCGATGGCCTTGTCGGGCAGGAAGCGGTCGGTGATGTAACGGTTCGACAGGGTCGCGGCGGCGACGATGGCGCTGTCGGAAATCCGCACCCCGTGGTGGAGTTCGTATTTTTCCTTCAGGCCGCGCAAGATCGAGATTGTGTCCTCGACCGTCGGCTCGTCCACGAACACCGCCTGGAAACGCCGGGCAAGCGCCGCGTCTTTCTCGACATATTTCTTGTATTCATTGAGCGTCGTCGCGCCGATGCAATGCAATTCGCCGCGGGCGAGCGCCGGTTTTAAGAGGTTCGAGGCGTCCATGGCGCCGTCGGATTTGCCCGCGCCTACAAGCGTGTGCATCTCGTCGATGAAGAGAATGATCTTGCCGGCGGCGGCGGTCACTTCCTGCAAGACGGCTTTCAGGCGCTCTTCGAACTCGCCGCGATATTTCGCGCCGGCGATGAGCGCGCCCATATCGAGCGCCAGAAGGGATTTGTCGGCGAGGCTTTCGGGCACGTCGCCATTGATGATCCTGAGCGCCAGCCCTTCGGCGATGGCGGTCTTGCCGACGCCGGGCTCGCCGATCAGGACGGGATTGTTCTTGGTCCGGCGCGAGAGCACCTGCATGGTGCGGCGAATTTCCTCATCGCGGCCGATGACCGGATCGAGCTTGCCTTCACGCGCCGCTTCGGTGAGGTCGCGGGCGTAGCGTTTGAGCGCGTCGTAAGCCTGTTCTGCGGATGCGGTGTCGGCGGTGCGGCCCTTGCGGATGTCGTTGATCGCTTCGTTGAGTTTGGTCGCGGTGACGCCTGCTTCCTTCAGGATTTTCGACGTGCCCGCATCGGCCTCGACGGCGAGCGCGGTCAACAGGCGCTCGGCGGTGACGAATTTGTCGCCCGCCTTCTTGCCGATCTCCTCGGCCGTCGCGAAGACCTTGGCGGTGGGCGAAGCCATATAAATCTGGCCGTTTCCGCCCTCGACCTGCGGCAGTTTGCCCAGCGCCTCATCCGTTAATTGGAGCGCCTTGTCCGGCTGGCCGCCGGCGGCGTTGATGAGATTCGCGGCGAGCCCTTCCTGATCGTCAAGCAGCGCTTTCAGAATGTGTTCGGGGGTGAATTGCTGGTGGCCTTCGCGCAGGGCGATGGTTTGAGCGGCCTGAATGAGACCGCGGGCGCGGTCCGTATAGTTTTCAAATTGCATCTCGACCTCGGTTTGAGCGTCAAAAGGATAATAGCGTCCCGTTCGCGGCGACGCCTTGTTCTAGGTCAAGATGGGGGCCGAAAACCGCCATCTCAAGGGGCGGAAAGAGGGTTTTTTCGTCAAAAACCCGGCGGATAGCGGTCCGCCGGGCCGGGTCTTCTTCAAGAGCTGGAACGGGGCTTATTCCTCATCGGAATCATCGTCCTGCATCATCGGGCCCATTTTGCCATGCGGCCCTGAGCCGTCGCAATTCGGCCCCATGCCCATTCCGGGGCCCATCCCGGAACCCATGCCCTTCCCGCCTTTCATCATGGCGCCGTGATGGGCCTTGGCCTCCTCCAGCGAAACGACGCCGTCGTCGCCCGCCTCAGAAGAAAACCATTGCCAGCGTTGCTCGTTCATTTTCGCCTGAAAAGCGATGAACTCGTCATGGTCCACATTGCCGTCGCCATTGGCGTCCATTTGCTCGAAATGGGCGGACATTCTGGTTTCCCAGTCGCCGCCCTTCGTGTCGCGGTAATTGGCGTAAGCGCTGGCGGCGACGGCCAGCGCGCTGGCGCCGGCGATAAGCACAAGCATTGTCTTATTCATAATGTTTCTCCCTTTTCGCATTCTGCGCCCAGTCCTTGTTTTAAATATAACACGGTCGCGCGGCGGCGCATCTTAACTTCGATTAAGCACGCGCCTTGAAATATGGCCGGCGCAACGCTGTCGGGCGCAATGGCGGCATTTACAAACGCCGGAAAAGTCTCGACAAACGGTCACCTCTCATCGCCGAGACGCTAAAAAGGATAAGCGCATGCCCGCCTTACGCTCCGACGTCGATCCCGACGGCCTGCTTGAATATTCCGTCGTTTATACGGACCGCTCCTTGAACCACATGTCGGCGGCTTTTCAGAAGGTGATGCGCACGCTAAGCGCCGAACTGAAGGGCGTTTACAACGCCGACGCAGCGGCGCTCGTGCCCGGCGGCGGCACCTACGCCATGGAGGCGGTCGCGCGACAAATCGCAACGGACAAGAAAGTGCTGGTCGTCAGGAACGGCTGGTTCTCTTTCCGCTGGACGCAGATATTGGACGCCGGGAAGATCGCCGACGAGACCATCGTGATGAAGGCGCGGCGGATGGCGAACGCCCCGGACGCGCCCTTCGCGCCCGCGCCCATCGACGACGTTGTCGCGCGCATCGCCGCCGAAAAACCCGATGTCGTTTTCGCCCCGCATGTGGAGACATCCTCGGGCATGATCCTGCCAGATGATTATCTGAAAAAGCTTGGCGAAGCGGCGCATGAGGCGGGCGCGGTGTTCGTCCTCGACTGCATCGCGTCGGGCTGCGTCTGGGCCGATATGAAAGACGCCGGCGTCGACTTCCTGATCAGCGCGCCGCAGAAGGGATGGAGCGCGTCGCCTTGCGCCGGGATCGTGATGATGAGCGACCGCGGCCGCGAAAGAGTGAAGGCGTCGACATCGACGAGCTTCGCATGCGATCTCGGCAAATGGCTCGAGATCATGGAGGCTTACGAAAAAGGCGGCCACGCCTATCACGCCACCATGCCCACCGACGCCCTGCGCGGCTTTTTGAATGCGGTTCTTGAAACCAAGGAAAACGGTTACGAGGCGATGCGCGAGGCGCAATGGGAGCTGGGCCGGAAAACGCGCGCGCTCTTAACCTCGCGCGGCTTTCCATCCGTCGCGGCGGAAGGCTTCGAGGCGCCGGGCGTCGTCGTTTCCTATACGAGCGACCCCGAGATCAAAAACGGGTTGAAATTCGCCGCACAAGGCCTGCAGATCGCCGCCGGCGTGCCGCTGCAATGCGACGAACCGGAAAGCTTTTCGACCTTTCGCATCGGCCTTTTCGGCCTCGACAAGCTGACGGATGTGGATGGCGCTGTAGCGCGGCTCGAAGCCGCGCTGGACAAGATTGTCTAGCAAGACGCGCCTGTGCGCCGCGAGCGACGCACGTCTCTAATGTCCCGGCGCGTAGGGGTGCGAAATCGCCTTGTAATAGTCAAGATCGTGCGGCGGCGGCGCAACGCCGTCCGGCAGCGGCCGTCCGGAAACGGACTGAAAATAAGCGATCGAGGCGTCGCGCCACCACTGCGCTTCCTTTTCCTGTATCTTGAGAAATGCGACAATCTGATCGTAGCGCTCCTGGTCGATATAGCCCTCAAGGCCTTCCCATGTCTCCCGCATCTCATGGACCTCGGCCACGCCTTCCGTGTACCGCATAACCAGCTCGTCCCAAAGCGTGCGGCCTGACTTCATCTCGTAATCCCACGGCAGATGATGGAACCATAAAAGAAGGTTTTCAGGCGTCGTCTCCACATCGCCGTAAATCTCCGCAAGCGGCGCTTCATATTGCGCGACGGCGTTGGAGCCGCTCGCGGTGCGGTCGAAACCGATCCCCTCTTCATCCGCTTTGTGATAATAGCAGGGGTTCCATTCAGGCCGCGCGAGATCGCAGACCCATGGGCCCGGCCCGTAATGATGCCCCGTCGCCATGAGGTGCGTTAAGCCCAAAGGCGTCATGTAGTCCACGACCGCTTCACGGCTCTCCATCATCATCGCGACGACCGGCCGGACAAAGGCGTCGTCATTGGCGAACGTCATGCGCGCCCAGTCTTCCGCGATATCTTTGCTGTCCGCATCCAGGTCCCAGGCGAGGCGCCCGAAGGCGTACCAGTTGGCCTGATCGAAATGAGAGCCCGACCAGTTGCGGTCCGATCCGGCATTGCCGACGCCCGCGACGCCGGTAAGCTCGATATCCTGCAGACTGCCGTCGACGATCTTCGCGACCGTCGAGCCCTCGCCTTGCGCATAAGTATCTGCGCTCAGCACCTCTTCGTAATAGGCGCCGAGATAGACGAGATGCGTCGCGAAGCCGAGATATTCCTTGGTGATCTGGAACTCCATCATCAGCGGCGTTTTGGGCATCGCGCCGAACATCGGGTGGAACGGCTCGCGCGGCTGAAAGTCGATGGGGCCATTCTTGACCTGAACCAGCACATTGTCCCTGAACTTGCCGTCGAGCGGAACGAATTGCGCATAGGCCTGCTTGGCGCGGTCTTCGGGGTTGTGTTCGGAATAAACGAAGGCGCGCCACATCACGATCCCGCCATGGGGCGCGAGCGCATCGGCCAGCATATTGGCGCCGTCGGCGTGATTGCGGCCGTAATCCTGCGGGCCCGGCTGGCCTTCGGAATTGGCTTTGACGAGAAAACCGCCGAAATCGGGGATCAACTCATAAATCTCGTCAGCTTTCGCTTTCCACCAGGCGCGCACCTCTGGGTCCAGCGGGTCGGCCGTATCGAGGCCGCCGATCTCCATGGGCGCGGAGAAACGGGCGGTCTGGTAAATCTTGACGCCGTAAGGCCGGAAGACGCCGGCGAGCGCCGCCGCTTTTTCAAGATAGGCCGGCGTCAACGCCATGGCGTCGGCGTTCACATTGGTGAGCGACACGCCATTGATCCCGATCGACGCCAGCGCGCGGGCGTAATCTTCGTAACGCGGATCGAGATAATCGGGCAGCTTATGCCAATCCCAGATAGACGCGCCGGAATAACCGCGCTCCACCGTGCGGTCGAGATTGTCCCAGTGATTGATGATGCGGACGTCTACGGATGGAATTTCGGTGATGTCGAGGCCCGTCACGTTTTCGCGGGTCTGCATCAGACGAAGGAAATGAAACGCGCCGTATAAAACGCCGATATCGGAATTGGCGGCGATCACCGTTCCGCCATCGACGCTGCGAATGGCGTAGCCTTCAGGTCCGAGCGCAGCCATGTCGATTCCGGCGCCCTGCGGCAGCGCGGCGTCGCCCGATACGAGCCACAGATTGCCGCCGCGTTTGGCGTCGCTCGCAACCGACGGCGCCGCGTCCAGCATGCCGGCAAGCCCGCGCTCAAGTTCCCTGACCGCAAGCTCAAGCGTTTCGCTTTGCGCGGCCGGAACGACGATCCGCTTTGCCGCAGCTTTATACTGGCGCGCTTCGCCGCGCTCCATCGCCGGATAGCGCAGCCAAAGATCGTAACCGTCTTCCGCGCGGGACGCGCCGCACATAAAAGGCAAACAAACAATCGCAAGAATAAGAATGCGAAACGCACTGAGATTATCGAACATTAGCGCGGCGCCCGTCCCTGGTCAGGCTGAAACCGTCGCGGACGGCCTCAGCCGGTTTTTTGTTCTATCGTGTCTTATAGCATAAATGACAGGCGGACGCCGCGTCTTAAGCCAAAAAGCCGAAGCTGATTGAGCCCCGCCAGACCGCCGAAACTTTAAGCGTCGGCCGCACGCCATTTTTGCGTGTCGACGCCCCGGATCAACAGCCAGAGCATCAGCACGCCCTCGCCGATAAGCGCGGGCAGGATGACGATGAAGAGCCCTGCATTGGGAATGCCGGCGTAATCGAAGCCGAGAATCTCGCTGAAGCCGTCAATGACATAACCGGCGCCGGCGATCATCACCAGAACGCCGATCAGCGACGGCAGGAAAGAAGACCTGACAATCAGATAGCCGAGAAGCGCGAGATGGACGCCGAAAAAGATCAGCGTCAGCGTGAACCCGGCGTTATGTTCGGCGAGAAAGAAATACGGCCACGGCTCCTGCGCCAGCGCGCCAAAGGATCCGGCTGCATCGGCGATACGCAATGCGCTGACGAGATTGAGAACGACCCCGATCTGCGCAACCGTATAAGTGAGACGAAACAGCGCCGCGAGCAGGGAGAGATGCGGGTCGACTTTCTTCAACAAAAGATAAAGCGCCCAGGCGATGAACACATCGCAAATGAGAACGACGAAAAAACAAGCGATAGCGATCCGGAAGAGGTCTTCCTGAGCGGCAATGTTGGCCGCCGTCGCCGCCGGGTCGCCGCTGACGATTAGCTTGGAGAGAACGAAAAAATTCGCGAAAATCGCGAGGACGAAAATCAGCAGGTAATTAAAACCGGCGAACCGCGCATAAGCCGCAGGCCTGAAAACCTCATCCGTAGACGCCACGCCTTCTCCCTCCCCGCTTCCTGAATCGGCCTGATCTTATATCAAACCGGCAAGAGGGGAAGACGGATCGGCATAGCGCTTCTTCGGCATGCGGCCGGCGAGATAAGCCTCGCGCCCTGCAATGACGGCGTGCTTCATGGCGCTCGCCATCAGGATCGGGTCCTTGGCTTCCGCAATCGCCGTGTTCATCAAAACACCGTCGCAGCCGAGCTCCATCGCGGACGCCGCGTCCGAGGCCGTGCCGACGCCTGCGTCGACAATGACGGGCACGGAGGACTGTTCGACTATGAGGCGGATGTTCACCGGGTTCATGATCCCGAGCCCCGAGCCGATGAGCGAGCCCAGAGGCATGATCGCGCAGCAGCCCGCATCTTCGAGCTTCCTCGCATAGACCGGATCGTCGGAGCAGTAGACCATGACGTCGAAGCCCTCCTTGATGAGCAGCTTCGCGGCGCGCAGCGTCTCCTCCATGTCGGGATAAAGCGTCTTCTGGTCGGAAAGGACTTCGAGCTTCACGAGCTCCCAGCCGCCCGCCTCGCGCGCCAGCCGCAAGGTGCGGATCGCGTCCTCGGCGGTGAAGCAGCCGGCGGTGTTCGGCAGATAGAGATATTTCTCCGGGTCGAGATAATCGACCAGCAAGGGCTTGTCCTTGTCGGTAAGATTCACCCGGCGCACCGCGACCGTCACCATCTCCGCGCCGGCGGCCTCGGCCGCCTTGGCGTTCTGTTCATAGGTCTCGTATTTGCCGGTGCCGATGATGAGGCGGGAATTCAGCTTGCGTCCCGCCACTTCCAGTATGTCAGACATTGATCAACCTTCCGCCCTTATCCGCCGCCGACGAACTGGACGATTTCGATGCGGTCGCCGTCGGCGAGCGCGGTTTGCGTAAAGAGCGATTTCGGCACGATCTCGAGATTGCGCTCCACGGCGATTTTCCGGGGCGCCAGCTCGAGCGCGTCGAGAAGCCCGGCCACCGTTAACGGGGCCTCAAACCTCTTTTCTTCGCCATTCACGGTAATATCCATGAAAATTCAATCTCTTCGGTCTATTGCCTGGGCGCGGGCCCGGGACTAAACCCGGAGCCTTCGCGCCTTGACGGGCGCAGATGTAGAAAGGCGCGCGCGGCCCCGCAAGGAAGAACAGAGGGAAAACGGCGGAAAACCCATGGCTTCGAAGACCATCTATGTCCTCAACGGGCCGAATCTCAACCTTCTGGGCGCCCGTGAGCCCGAAATCTACGGGAAAACGACCCTCGCCGACATCGAAACGGCGACCAAGGCGAGAGGCCGGGAACTGGGCTTTTCGGTGGAATTCCGCCAGTCCAATGCGGAGGGCGCCCTGATCGACTGGGTTCAGGAGGCCGCCGCCAAGGGGGCGGGCCTGATCATCAACCCGGGGGCCTACACCCACACATCGGTCGCCCTGTTCGACGCCCTCTCGGCGGCGAAGCTTCCGAAGATCGAGCTGCACCTGTCCAATATTCACGCCCGCGAAGCCTTTCGGCGGCAATCCATGACGGCGCCGGCTGTCGACGGCGTGATGATGGGCTTTGGCGCGGCGGGCTATCGTTTCGCCCTCGAAGCCCTTAAAAGCCTAATCGAAAGCCGCGCGGGCTCTTGAAGACCGCCCCTCAGGGATTTGGCGCGGCGCGTTGCATTTGAAGAAGCGGGAACTCAATGTCCGATAAAAAAGACCAGAAGGATCATGGCGCGGAGGCCGCGTGGATTCGCGAGCTCGCGGGGATCCTCGAAGAAACCGGCCTTACTGAAATCGAAATCGAGAAAGACGACACGCGTCTGCGCGTCTCGCGCCAGGGCGGCGCCGCGGCTTTCGCCGCCCCCCCGCCGGCGCCCGCGCCGCAAGCAACGGCTCAGCCCGCCGCGCCTGCTGCGGCCGAGTCTCATCCGAATGCAGTGAAATCGCCCATGGTGGGCACGGCCTATCTTTCCCCTTCGCCCGGCGCCGACCCGTTCGTGCGCGAAGGCGCGCAAGTAACGGAAGGCCAGACGGTGATGATCGTCGAGGCGATGAAGACCATGAACCCCATCGCCGCGCCGCATGCCGGCAAGGTTGTGAAGGTTCTCGTTTCCGACGCGCAGCCGGTCGAATTCGACGAACCGCTCATCATCATCGAATAAGCGGAATAGACGGATAGAAATGTTCAACAAGGTCCTGATCGCCAATCGCGGTGAAATCGCCCTTCGCATTCACCGGGCGTGCAAGGAGCTCGGCATTTCCACTGTTGCGGTGCATTCGACCGCCGATGAAAACGCCATGCATGTGCGCCTTGCCGATGAAAGCGTGTGCATCGGCCCGCCGGCGCCGAAGGACAGCTATCTGAACATTCCGGCGATCATTTCCGCCGCGGAAATCACCGAAGCCGACGCCATCCACCCGGGCTACGGTTTTCTTTCCGAAAATGCGCGCTTCGCCGAGATTGTAAAAGCGCACAATATCACGTTTATCGGTCCGGATGCGGAGCATATCCGCGTCATGGGCGACAAGATCGCCGCCAAGGAAGCGGTCGGCCAGGCGGGCATCCCGCTGGTGCCGGGCTCCGAAGGCGCCCTACTTTCCTACGAACAGGCGCAGGAAGCCGCCGAGGAAATCGGCTATCCGGTGCTGGTGAAAGCCGCCGCCGGCGGCGGCGGGCGCGGCATGAAGCTCGCAAAAACGCCCGCCGACCTCGCCGAGGCGCTTTCCACCGCCAAGACCGAAGCCAAGGCCGCCTTCGGCGACGACGCGGTCTATCTCGAAAAATATCTCGAATTTCCCCGCCATATCGAACTGCAGATCATCGCCGACAGCCATGGCAATGTGGTCCAGCTCGGCGAGCGCGACTGCTCCTTGCAGCGCCGGAACCAGAAAGTGCTGGAGGAGGCCCTGTCGCCGGCGCTCGACGACAAAGAGCGGGCCAAAATCGGCGAGACGGTCAGGAAGGCGATTGAAAAGATCGGCTATCTCGGCGCCGGCACCATCGAGTTCCTGTATGAGAACGGCGAGTTCTATTTCATCGAAATGAACACCCGCCTGCAGGTCGAACATCCGATCACCGAACAGGTGACCCGCACCGATCTCGTGCGCGAACAGATCCTTGTCGCCGCCGGGAACAAGCTCAGCATGAAACAGGAAGACGTGGTCTTCAAAGGCCACGCCATCGAATGCCGCGTGAATGCGGAAAATCCCAAGACCTTCCGCCCCTCGCCCGGCGAGATCACGCAGTTCCACGCCGCAGGCGGGCCCGGCGTGCGTTTCGATTCGGCTGTCTATACGGGCTACAAGATCCCGCCTTATTACGACTCCATGATCGGCAAGCTGATCGTTTACGGCGACGACCGCGCGCATTGCATTGCGCGTCTTCGCCGGGCGCTCTCGGAGATGGTCTTCGTCGGCGTCGAAACCACCGTGCCGCTCTTCATGGATCTCGTCGACGACCCGGATTTCCAGAAGGGCGATTACCACATTCACTGGCTGGAAGAGTGGCTGGCGAAGTCCTGAGTCTTCCAGCCGCGAAAGAGACATGACCGAAAACACGCTCGCACAGACGATTGACGCCGCCGCCGCCGCCCACCAGGCGGGGCGTTTCGAAGACGCGCTGAAAGGCTACCGCGCCGCCCTCGAGGCCGCGCCGGAAGACGCCGAGGTCAACAGCCTTGTAGGCCTCGCCCTTACGCATTTGCACCGCTTCGACGAAGCCGGGCCCTATCTCGAAAAAGCGGTTAAGGCCGAGCCGAAGGAAGCCGGGTTTCGCCTCAACCGGCTCGAATGGCTGGAGCAGACGGGGCAGACAGACCCGGCGCTGGAAGAGATCGAGGCGCTGCTCGAACTCGATCCCGAATTGCCCCGCATCTGGGAAAAGCTCGGCGATCTTTGCGTCCGCAAAGGCAAGCCCGGCGCCGCAACCGACGCCTATCTCGAAGCGTTGCGGCGGGCGCCCGGCTCTTATCCCCTGATGATGAAATTCGCCCGCGCCCATGCGGGCTACCGCAATTTCAAGGCAGCGCGCCAGGTTCTGGAAGAAGCGGCGCAATACGGGCCGCGCGACGAAAACTATCTCGAACTTTACAGCTTCGTTCTCGGCGCGCTCGGCGACATCGAAACGCTCGCCGCCCTGTCGCGCGAATGGACGGAGCGCGCGCCGCAAAGCGCCCCAGCCTGGCGGGCGCTGTCGCAGGCCGCCTATGAGCGGGGGCGATACCGGGAAGCCGTCGCCGCCTTCCGCAAGGCGATGGACCTGTCTGGGCGCGACGCCGACAGGCTCGCCGCTTATGGGCGGATCTGCCTTTCTGCGCTGGAGTTCGATGAAGCCCGCGCCGCGCTTGGCGAAGCGGAATCGCTCGACGCCAATCACGCCGAGATGCTGGCGGCGAAGGGCTTGCTCCTCACTTATGAAGGCCGCTTCGAGGACGCCGAAACCTATTGCCGGCGCTGTCTTGCGGCGAACCCGTCCTTCGCCGGCGCCTATACGCAACTCAGCCGCCTCACCGGCGGGCGCATGAGCGAGGCCGAAAAGAAAACCTTAAGCGAGCTCGCCTGGGACAAAGCGCAGCATGCAGAGGACCGGGCGGCCGCCGCCTACGCTCTCGGCCATGCGCTCGACGCTGAAGGCGACAGGGCGCACGCCTTCAAAATATACCAGCACGCCAATGACATCGCCCTCTCCCAGAGCGAAGATTCCGGCATCCGCTATCGCCGCGACGCCGTTACGGCGCGCGAGGAAACGCTGAAAAAATTGTTTTCCGGCCCGGTGGAACACAGAGCCGATGAAGACCGCCGGCCGCGGCCGATCTTCATTGTCGGCATGCCGCGCTCGGGCACGACGCTGATCGAAAGCCTTCTGTCGGCGCACCGGGACGTTTTCGCCGGCGGCGAACGTCCTGACATGCAGCACCTGCTCAACAACTATCTTTCGCGCGCGGAAGGAAAAGACGTCGCCGCGACAGGGCCGGTCAATCCTAAATGGATCGAAAGCTATTATGCGGAGCTGCCCGATCCTGAAGGGGCTGGCTGGCTCACCGACAAGAACCCGCTCAATTTCGAGGCAGTCGGCCTCATCGACCGGCTGTTCCCCGGCGCGCCGATCATTCACATCCGGCGCAACCCGCTCGAAACCGGCCTGTCGATCTTTCGGCACGAGTTTTCAAAGTTCTGGCCTTTCGCGAACCGGCTGGAAGATATCGGCCATTTCTACGGCTATTACGCGCGGCTGATGGATCACTGGGACAAGGCCTATCCGGGCCGCGTCGTCACCGTGCAGTATGAGGACTTCGCCGGCGATTTCGAAAACGCGGCCCCCGCGCTCGCCGAGCGTATCGGTCTTCCCTGGAGCCAGGCGATGGCCGATTTCCAGAAAGCCGAACGCCCGGTCGCGACGTTTTCGGCGGTGCAGGCGCGCGAGGCCGTTTCGGTCAGACGCGGCAAGGCGGAGGCTTATGCGGACTATCTGCGCCCCCTCGCCGACGCGCTCGAAAAGGCCGGCGTCGACCCGGAAACGGGCGCGCTCAAAGCCTGAACCTTCTCTTGATGCAGACTTAATCGAGCGTGCGCTGAAAGCGCAGAAGCGCAATCCCCGCAAGCACAAATAAAATCAGAAGAAGCGGCCCGAGATCGCCCTGAATGTCGGCGAAACTCGCCCCTTTCAACATGATCTCCCTGACCATGCGCAGGAAATGCGTGTTCGGGAGCGCTTCGCCGATGGCGCGCGCCCAGGCGGGCATGGCGCGAAACGGAAACATGAAACCGGATAAGAGGATCGAGGGCAGAAAGACGAAAAACGTCATTTGCATGGCCTGCATCTGCGTCCGAGCCACGGTGGAGATCAGATAACCGAGCATCAGATTGGTGAAAATGAATATCGACAGGACCAGAACGAACGCCGCCATGTTTCCCGTAAACGGGATGTCGAAGACATAGCGCGCGGCGAGAAGAATGATCCCCGTCTGGATCGCGCCCACAAGAATATAAGGCGTCGTCTTGCCGACCATGATTTCGAGCGGCCTGACCGGCGACGACAGCAGCGCTTCATAGGTGCCGCGCTCGCGCTCGCGGGTAAGCGCAATCGACGTGATCATCGTCATGGTCATGGTCAAAATGACGCCGAGAAGGCCGGGCACGATGTTGAAGGCGGTCACGCCTTCCGGATTATATTGGCGGTGAACGACGACGTTATAAGGCGGCGCGCCGCCGCGAAGCTTTGACGGCAGACGGTCGAGCTCCGGCGCGAAAGCGCGCCGGGCGATTTCGCCCACCGCGCCGATGACGCCGGACGCCGCGACAGGGTCGGAAGCGTCGGCGGCGACGAGAATTTCCGGCCGTTCGCCGCGCACGAAGTCGCTTTCGAAATTTTCCGGAATGACAATGAGAAAATTCACCTTGCCGGATCGCAAGAGCTCCTCGCCTTGCGCCTCGCCGTGAACGATGTCGGTGATTTCGACATAGGTCGACTGTTTGAGGGAAGCGAGAAAGCTGCGCGTCAGGGGGCCTTCGTCGCGCAGCTCCACCGCCGCGGGCAAATGGCGCGGATCGGTGTTGATGGCGAAGCCGAAAAGCGCCAGCTGCATCACCGGCACCATGATCATGATCGCGAAAGTCGGCCGGTCCCGGCGCATCTGCACCAATTCCTTGATGAACACGGCGGCGATGCGCGAAAAAGAGATCATGCGGCGTCTTCCGCACTGAAATTATCGTCGCTCTCGGCCATCAGATAGATGAAGGCCTCTTCGAGGCCCGCCTCGATTTCTTTGATCCGTACGCCTTCCATGTCCCGCACCCGGTCGACGGCGGCGGCGAGTTTGTCGCGATCTTTGCCGCAGACATGAATCGAGGCGCCGAAGCGCGCGAGAATGTCGACCCCCGGCGCGCCTTTCAGGATCGACGACAATTTGTCGAGATCGCCATTGTCGAGCTTGAAGGCGTGCAGCCCGAGCCGGCCCGGAATTTCCGCCGTGGGCGCGTCGAGCAGTTTTTTGCCGTAAGCGATATAGGCGATGCGATCGCACTGCACCGCCTCGTCCATGTAGTGGGTCGACACCAGCGTCGTCACGCCCTGGCTCGCGTAAAGCCGGATCGTGTCCCAGAAGTCGCGCCGCGCTTTCGGATCGACGCCGGCGGTCGGCTCATCCAGCAGCAGGAGTTTCGGATTGTGGATCATGCAGACGGCGAGCGCGAGACGCTGCTTCCAGCCGCCGGAAAGCTCGCCCGCAAGCTGACCGGCGCGCCCTTTAAGGCCCAGCGATTCAATCGATTCATTGACGCGCCGGCGCAGATTGTCGAGCCCGTAAAGCCGGGAGAAGAATTCGAGATTTTCGCGGATGCTCAAATCTTCATAAAGCGAAAAGCGCTGGGTCATGTAGCCGACCTTGCTCTTGATCTTCACGCTCTCATGAAGAACGTCATGGCCAAGACAAGTCCCCTCGCCTTCATCGGGCTTTAAAAGCCCGCACACCATGCGGATGGTCGTGGTCTTGCCGGAGCCATTGGGCCCCAGAAACCCGTAGATCGAGCCGCGCGGCACTTTCAAATCGAAATGATCGACAACCGTCTTGTCTCCGAACCTTTTGGTCAGGCCGCGCACATCGATGACGGGTTCGCCGTTCACGGCGTTGCGATATCGACCGGCAGGCCCGGCCGAAGCCCTTCCGGATTGAGCGGCCGCGCCTCGATGAGAAAGACAAGCTTGTCGCGCTCCTCAAGACTATAGATCACCGGCGGGGTGAATTGCGGCTCGCTCGCCACATAGGTGATGCGCGCCCGTCCAGCTTCAGCGCAGCCGTCGCAATTGAAACTGATTTCCTGGCCCGGCTGGAAAGCCGAAAGCATGGCCTCCGGCGCGTAAAAACGCAGCTTCACATTGTCCGGCGGCAGGAGCGCCGCAACCGGGTCGCCCGCAGCGGCGACTTCGCCTTCGCGCCGGTAAATCCGTTCAATGGTTCCGGCTTTCGGCGCGGTCACAGCGAGATCGTTTAGGCGCTGTTTGGCGAGACCGGCCTGCGCCTCGACCGACTGATAATCCTCTCGCGCCGCATCGCGTTCGGCGCGGGCGCGTTCGAGCCGGGCTTCCGCCGCCGTCAGCGCCGCGTATTCATTGTCGAGTTTCACCTTGGCGACAAAACCTTCCTTGTAGAGTTTTTGCGTGCGGGCGAAGTCGAGGGCGACGCGGTCGAGATCGGCTTTCGCTTCATTCACCGCTTTCGCAAGGGCGCCCGTCTCATCGACGCGCTTTTTCGCCGATTTCGCCGCCGCGGACGCCTGTTCGACCTGATAGGAAACCCTGTCTGCCTTCATCCGGAAGAGGACATCGCCCTTGCTGACCTGATCGCCTTCCTTGACGAGAATCCCGCCGATGACGCCCGCTTCCTGCGGCGCCATGTAAAGCGTTTCCGCTTCAATATAACCGCTGAGACGGTCGGCGGATTGATCGGAACAGCCCGCCGCCATAAGAACGGCGCATATGAAAGCGATGGTTCTCATTGCGGCGCCATCAATCCGTTCAGTAAAATATCCGTATGCGCCTCAACGCGCTCTGCGGCCCCTAGGGGGCCCGGATCACCATGCAGAAAATGGGTGTAAAACCCGTGAATGAAGATCGGCCCGAGAAGCGCGCGCGCGGCGGCGCCCGGGTCGCAGGGGCGAAAGACGCCTTGCTCCATCCCCGCCGCCACAAGCCCTTTCACGGCGCCGAGCCCCTGCTCCACCACATTTTCACGATAATAAACGGCAAGGTCCGGATACCGGCTCGCCACAGACAAAACGAGACGCGGCACGGCGAATTTGCGCTTGTCGCCTGCGAGTTCGGTGAAGCCGGCGACGATCATGCGTAAGGAGGCCACAGGGTCTTCGACGCCGGCTTCGGCCATGGCGCGAAAATTACGCGCAACCGGCGCCACCTCGCGCTCGATGAGGCCGCGCAGGATCGCATCCTTGGTCTCGAAATAAAGATAAACGCCGGCTTTCGAGAGATTGGCCGCCTTGGCGATGTCTTCGACCCGCGCGGCGTCAAATCCGTCCCGCTCGAAAATAGTGAGCGCCGCATCGAGAATCTCGTCCGGCCGGCTCTCGGCGCGGCGGCGCCATTTCGGCTTTTGCTGGCGGGCGGGTTCGCTCATCGGGACGCTGCAACTAACTTACCAGTTAGTCATATATTCAGCGCCGTAAAGAAATCAATAAGTTTGGCGCTTTTTCCACAGATGACGGCCTGCGGCGGCATGTCGTAGACTGGCCCCATGCCCCGCGATTCGGCGACAGCGATCCCCACCGAGGACCTCCTGAAGGCCTATACCCTCGGCTATTTCCCGATGGCGCGCGCCCGGGACGACGCGCACGCCGTCTGGGTCCTGCCCGACGAGCGCGGCGTCATTCCTCTCGACCAGCCGCATGTGCCGAAAAGGCTGGCGCGGTTTCTCAAAACCGAGCCCTTCGAGATCCGCATCAACGCCGCCTTCGCGCAGGTTATCGCCGCCTGCGCCGAGGCGACCAACGCCCGTCCCGAAACCTGGATCAACGACGCCATCATCGAGGCCTATACCGAGCTTCATTTTCAGGGACGCGCGCATTCGGTCGAATGTTGGAAAGACGGCCGGCTTGCAGGCGGGCTTTACGGCGTCGTCATGGGCGCGGCCTTTTGCGGCGAGAGCATGTTTTCGCGGGAAACGGACGCCAGCAAAATCGCCATGCTGCATCTGATGGCGCGCTTAAAGATCGGCGGCTTCCACTTTATCGACGCCCAGTTCTACAACGAGCATCTGGTGCAGTTCGGGCTGATCGGCGTGCCTGACGCCGATTATCAGATCATGCTGGCGAAAGCGCTTCAGGCGGAAGCCGATTTCTTCGCCGCGCCCGATCAGCTGTCGGCGTCCTTGGTTTTGCAGTCAATCACCCAGACGTCATAGACAGGATGCTCAAGCGCATTGAGCGCCGGGCTCGAGGCGAACATCCAGCCGCGGAAAATATTGACGCCGTCGGCTTGCGGCCCTTCAAGCACTTCCGGCGCGGGCGCCGGCTTTTCCGCAGCGTCGGCTTCGCGCAGCGGCACGGCCTCGCCGATGGGCTCGCCCGGCAGAACCTCAAGTTCTTGCGTCTCGATCTCGTCTTCGAGAATCTCCGGCTCCTGAATTTTCAGATCGCTCTGCCGGTTTTCATATTCAAGATCGTAAATTTCGAGAAAGGCCGTGGTTTCCGGAAACTCTTCCGGCGGACGCTTGTCGCAGGTGCGCGGCAGGATTTCGAGCGACCCGAAGCGGGCGATTTCATTCATGCCGATTTCAAGATCGGTGTAGCGCGCGGTGATCTTGTTGAGCGCGCGCAAGGTCACCGAAACCGGCTCGCGCTCGTCCTTTTCCGAAGCGCCGGCGAAAGGATCGTCTTCGGAGCGGGAAAGCGCGTCGAGCTCGCTTAAGGGTTCATCAGCAGCTTCGTCATCAGCGGGCGCCTGCGCCGCCAAGGGCGCCGACATCGCCAAGGCCATCGCCAGAACACAAACGCCGAGACCTGAAATAGGGCGCATCAAAACTCTCCCAGCGGGTCGGCGTTTGCATTATCGCCGGCTTTGTCCCCGTCGCTGGCGGCCTGGTTGGTGAAGGCCTGAACCGCAAGCCCTAAGAGATCGACCGAGCCTTGCGTGATGGTGATCTTGTCGCCCGCGCGCAGCATTTCTTCCGAAGCGCCCGGTTCAATCGCGATATGCGCGCCGCCAAGCAGGCCGTCGGAAACGACTTTCGCAATGGAGTCCTCGGGAATCTCGACATTGCCGTCGATCGCAAACTCCACATTCGCTTCATAGGTGCGCGAATCGAGACTGTTGGCGGAAACGGCGCCGACCTTGACGCCGGCGATCCGGACTTCCGACCCGACCGTCACCCCGTCGACGCGGCCGAAGACGGCGGCGATCCGGTACTGGTCGCGGCCGATGCCTTTGCCGCTGACCCCGTAAGCATAAGCGAGGAACGCCGCAGCGATGGCGATCACGACGGCTCCGACAATGGTTTCGAAAAATCCGGCGCGGCTCATGGGTTCGCCTCCCCTGTTTCAGCCTTTAGGCGTTGTCCGGCGTCCAGGCTTCGTAATCGTCGTTCACATCAGCCGGGCCGCCCGGGCGCGACAGGCTGCCCTTGGGATGATAGGCGAGCGGCGTGCCGGTCATGTTCGGCAGATGATCCTGCTCGAAGGCGCGGCGCGTCAAGGGCGCGACCGTCGGCGCTTCCTCAAAAGTGTGATGCAGCCAGCCATGCCAGTCCGAGGGCACGCGCGAGGCTTCGGCGACGCCATGGTAAACCACCCAGCGGCGCCGGCGCTTGCCGTCGCTGCCCGGCAGACTTCCATCCCGCTCCTCGTAATAGCGGTTGCCCTGCTCATCGGTCCCGACCAGGCGGGCCCCCCTGCGCCAGAGGGTGAAGGAGGTGCCGAAGGTGGTCGAATTCCACCAGGTGAAAAGCTGTGAAAACATGCGGGGTCCCGAACTCCTGAGGGCCTTTATGGCCCCGATAAGCGGCGCGAATATGGCGCCCGTCGCCAGGCCCCGCAAGAGAGGCCGCCAAGCCGGGCCTGGAGGGCGCTTTTCCCTTGAATTGCAAAGAAAACGGGTGGAGCCAAGAGGGCCGGATGACTATATTTGGGGCTGGAGGCAAAGCTCCGCCCCAAGAGAAGGTTCTATGCGCATCGAACGCCGCTTTTCGGAGGAAAAAGGCGCGCCTTATGGCGGCGTCGTCTTCCGGCGCGCGGATTCGGAGATCCGGAGCCTTTCCGGCGAGATCATCTTCGAGATGCGCGACATCGAGGTCCCCAAGGCCTGGAGCCAGACCGCGGTCGACATTCTCGCCCAGAAATATCTGAGGAAGGCCGGCGTTCCCGCCAAAACCAAGCGCGTGAAGGAAAAGGGCGTGCCTGTGTTCCTGCAGCGCTCCATGCCGGACATCGCGGCGCTCGCCAAAATGCCCGCCGGCGAACGCTACGGGCCTGAGACCTCCGCCCGAGAGGTGTTCGACCGCATGGCCGGCGCCTGGACCTATTGGGGCTGGAAAGGCGGCTATTTCGACGATGAGGAAGCGGCTCTCGCTTACATGGACGAGATGCGCGCCATGCTGGCCCTGCAGGCCGGCGCGCCGAACTCGCCGCAATGGTTCAATACCGGCCTGCACTGGGCCTATGGCATCGACGCCGCCGGACAGGGCCATTTCTATGTGGACCATGCGACCGGCGCCCTGACCGAGTCCGACAGCGCCTATGAACGCCCGCAGCCGCATGCCTGTTTCATTCAGTCGGTGGACGACAGTTTGACCGGCGACGGCGGCGTCATGGATCTGTGGAAGCGCGAGGCGCTCCTGTTCAAATACGGCTCCGGCTCCGGCACAAACTTTTCAAACATCCGCGGCGCGGACGAACCGCTTTCAAGCGGCGGCAAAAGCTCCGGCCTTTTGAGTTTCCTGAAAGTCGGCGACGCGGCGGCGGGCGCGGTCAAATCCGGCGGCACCACCCGGCGCGCGGCGAAAATGGTGGTCGTTGATATCGACCATCCCGACATCGAAGACTTCGTTTCCTGGAAGACCCGCGAAGAGGAAAAAGTCGCGGCGCTCGTGTCCGGGTCGCGCCTGCTCGCCAAACACCTCCCCCGCGTGCTCGACGCCTGCTGGCAGGGCGAAGGCAAGGTCGGCGATGCTCAGGACGCGCGGTTCGACCCGAAACAGAACGAAGCGCTGAAAACCGCCGTCAAGGAGGCGCGCCAGGCCTTCGTTCCCGACGCGTCGATCCGGCGGGTCATCGATTTCGCGCGTCAGGGCTATCGCCGCATCGATGTGGAGACATTCGATCTCGACTGGGATTCGGAAGGCTACCGCACGGTCTCCGGCCAGAACGCCAACAACTCCGTGCGCGTCACCGACGCATTTCTGTCCGCCGTGAATGACGACGCGACATGGTCGCTGACGCGGCGCACGGACGGCGAAACCACCAAGACCATTCGCGCGCGGGCGCTATGGAGCAATATCTGCTCGGCCGCATGGACCTGCGCCGATCCGGGGCTGCAATTCCACGACACCATCAACGCCTGGCACACCTGCCCCGCGGGCGGCGAGATCCGCGCCTCCAATCCGTGCTCGGAATATATGTTCCTCGACGACACGGCCTGCAATCTCGCTTCGCTCAATCTTTTGAAGTTCAAAACCGAAGACGGCTTCGACGCCGACCTCTTCGAACACGCCTGCCGCTTATGGACGCTGACGCTCGAAATCTCCGTCCTCATGGCGCAATATCCAGCCGCCGAAATTGCGCGCCGGTCTTACGATTACAGGACGCTGGGCCTCGGTTTCGCCAATCTCGGCGGTCTGCTGATGTCTTCCGGCGTTGCGTATGACAGCGAGGAAGGGCGCGCCGTTGCGGCGGGCGTATCCGCGCTGATGACCGGCGCCGCCTATCGCGCCTCGGCCGAAATCGCGTCCGCCGTCGGGCCCTTCCCGCAATTCGCCGATAATCGCGACGCCATGCTGCGGGTCCTGCGCAATCACCGCCGCGCCTGCGCCGGCACGGCGATCGGCGGCGCCTTTGAAGGCCTCGCCGTCGAGCCCATGCTGTTCGACGCCGACGCCTGCCCCTGGGGCGAGTTGACCGAGGCGGCGCGCCGGGTCTGGAACGAAGCTTACGAACTCGGGACCATCAACGGCTTCCGCAATGCGCAGGTTTCCGTTGTCGCCCCCACCGGCACCATCGGCCTCGTCATGGATTGCGACACGACGGGCATCGAACCGGACTTCGCGCTCGTCAAATTCAAAAAGCTCGCCGGCGGCGGCATGCTGAAGATCGTCAACCGCGCCGTGCCCGCCGCCCTGCAATCGCTCGGCTATTCGCAAGCGGAGATCGAGGACATCGGCTATTACGCGGCGGGACGCGGCACGCTCGAAGGCGCGCCGGGCGTCTCGCTTGTCGATCTGCGCGGCGAAGGGTTCGAAGACCGTCACATCAAGGCGCTCGAAGACCGGCTCAAAACGGCGTTCGATCTGACCTACGCTTTCACGCCGCAGGCGCTGGGCGAGGATTTCTGCATGCATGTCCTCGGCATGCGCGAAAGCGAGCTCAACCTCACCGGTTACGAAGTCCTGCGCTTCCTCGGCTTTACCGACGAGGAAATCCACCAGGCCAATCTTTATTGCTGCGGGGCGATGACCGTCGAAGGCGCGCCGCATCTGAAACAAGAGCATTATCCGGTCTTCGATTGCGCAACGCCCTGCGGGCGCATCGGCACCCGCGCGCTTCCCGTCGAGGCGCATCTGAAAATGATGGCCGCGGCGCAGCCCTTCATTTCCGGTGCGATTTCGAAGACCGTCAACCTGCCGAATTACGCCAGCATCGGCGATTGCGCGAAAGCCTATATGCTCGCCTGGCGGATGGGGCTGAAATCCATCGCGCTTTACCGCGACGGCTCGAAACTGTCGCAGCCGCTCGCCGCCGCCCTCCTCGCTCCGGAAAGCTTGGAGCAAGAAGAAGAAGACTTTGAAGCCGAGATCGCAGACGCGCCCGCGGCGGAGAAATCGAAAATCGTCGCCGAACGCATTGTCGAGCGCATCATCGAACGAACGCCGGGCCGCCGGCGCCTCCCCGACCGACGCAAGGGCTATATCCAGAAAGCCATTGTCGGCGGCCACAAGGTTTATCTTCACACCGGCGAATTCGACGACGGCGAGCTCGGCGAAGTCTTCATCGACATGCACAAGGAAGGCGCGGCCTTCCGCTCGCTGATGAACAATTTCGCCATCGCGGTCTCGCTCGGCCTGCAATATGGCGTGCCGCTCGAAGAGTTTGTCGACGCTTACGTCTTCACGCGTTTCGAGCCGGCGGGCCCCGTTCAGGGCAACGACCAGATCAAGAACGCAACCTCGATCCTCGACTATATTTTCCGCGAGCTGGCGATCTCCTATCTCGGGCGCGCCGATCTCGCCCATGTGCACCCGGAAGAGACCGCCATCGATTCCATCGGCCGCGGCGTCGATGAAGAAAAGACCCAGGCCGATGCGACGAAGCTGATCTCGAAAGGCTTCTCGCGCTCCACCGTCACCGACAATCTCGTCATCTTGCGCGGCGGCGATTTCGACCGGCTGCGCCATTCGGCGAATGAAGCCGGCAAGCCCCAAAACCAAGAGCAGGACGAAGAAGAAGACATCGAGGTCGAAATCGAGGATGTCGACGAGGAGGCCCGCGCCGAAAGCGCGCCGGAAATCGAGGCGCAGATCGCCAAGCTCGCCGACGCCGTGAACCAGAAGGCGCCGCGCGGGGTCCTCGCCACGCCGGGGGGCGCGCGATCCGAAGCGCGCATCAAGGGCTATGAAGGCGACGCCTGCGCCGAATGCGGCCAGTTCACGCTGGTCAGGAACGGCGCCTGCCTTCGCTGCGACAGTTGCGGCGCTTCCACGGGATGTTCGTAAGGCCTCGTTAACTTTTTAGCGCCGGACGACAAATTCGAAATTCATCCTTAATCGAACATTGACCCGCTCGGGCCTAGCTTGGCAATCGAACAAAACCGGGGAGTCTGCCGCGATGAAGTTGATCGCGCTTATTATTGTTTTGATGATCGCCGTCCTTTCGGTCGTGACAACGGTCACGCCCGGCTCGAGGAACTATAAAAAGAAAAACCCCGTCGTCGAAGTCGCCGAGATCGGCAAGGAATTCGCCAAGCCGCTCGCCCAGGTCGACCAGATCGGACCGGAGCTCGAAAAAGTGCTCGACGGCGCCGGAGTCAAACTGCCGGCCATCGCCGTCGGCAAGCTGGACAAGGAAGAAGACCTCAAACACGCGGTTCAGGATTTCAACGGCTCCGTCTTCTCCAATCTGGACCTGCCGAAGACAAATTTCGCCAGCTCTTACGTATCCAACGCGCAATTCGACCAGGCCCTGCTCGACGGCGCCAGCCTTGAAGGCGCGACCGGTGATATGGTGAATTTCAACGGCGCGCGCATGGCCAAGGCCAATCTCAACGCATCGATGTTCCGGAATTCGGACTTCTCCGGCGCCGAGCTGCGCGAGGCGAAAGCCCGCGCCGGCGATTTCACGGACTCGCAGTTCATTGACGCCGATCTTTCCTTTTCAAGTTTCGCCGGCGCGAAACTCGCCAAGACGGACTTCCGCGCCGCCTATGGCGCGGGGGCGTCCTTCATCGGCGCTGACATGACGGGCGCGCATTTCGAAGGCGCCGACTTTACCGGCGTGCGCTTCAGCGCTGCGACACTCGACAAGGCTATTTTCACCGGCGCCAATCTGAAAGCCGCGACCTTTGACGGTGCAAGACTTCACGGCGCGGATCTTTCCGCTGCGGTCAATCTCTCGACGGAGCAACTGGCGAAAGCCTGCATCTCCGCCGACACGAAACTGCCCGAAGGCGTAACGGCCCCGCGCTGCTAGAAAACCGCTAGCTGCAACAGGAAATGTTATGTGCGAATTTTTGGCCGGCATTATTGGTGCTGTTGTGGGCGGCGCTATTGCCATTGCTGGCCAATGGTTAAAGCATCAGTGGGAAACACAGGAGATGCGCAACCGTGACGAAAAGCGCAAAAAACTATTGAAGCAGATGTTGGATAAGCCTGGACCCAATGGTTGGCGAAAAATGGAAACTTTATCCGGTGTAATCGGAGCCAACCGCGATGAAACAGCCCGACTGTTAACTGAAATTGATGCGCGATCATCGGAAACAGAGGGTGACGTATGGGTCTTTATCAAAGATAAGCCGTTACCGTAAACGGCAAGCCACAATTATACTACTCATCCTTAGCGCTAAACTGATCCCAAGCAGCGGTTTACCTCAAGAAGTAAGGCCAGACTCTTCTTCGTCGCCTTCTTCGCGCATTAACGTCGCATCGAGCGCGTCGAGAACGGCGAGCGCCGTGGCGCTCATGCCTGTGGAGGCCGGCTTCGTCGCTGGCGCTGAAAAGGCGTCCACGATCTGATGCATGTAATTCCCGACCGGCGAGACGCTGCGCGCCGGTTGCGCCTGCGCGAAACCAGCGTCCGGCGCGGCCTCGCCCATCATGGACTGCGCGATAGAGGCGACGACTTCACCGACGCTTTTGGCACGCGCGCCGTCGTAAAACACAGGCCGGTTCGCCGCCGCCGCCTGCGGCAGCAAATCGGCCGCTTTCACATTGGACGCGGCGGACAGAAGCTTCACCGCGCCCGACGGCCCGAGAAAATGCGCCGTATAAAGATCGGCGCTCGACGCCGCCCGGCCGAGCCGGCTTTCAAGCATAGTCTTGTTTTCGTTTGCGAGCTCGCCCGCCATGGCGGAGGCCGCCTCGGCGTTGAAGCGCAGATTCAAAATCTTTTCGCGCGCCGCCGGGTCCGCGACTTCATAGCGGCCATTGGCGTTCTGCGTGATGGCGTTCGCCGCCGCGCCGAGCCCGTGGTCGCCGCCATATTGTTTCACCGTCGAGAGCCAGGTCTGTTCGATGAATTGAAACAGTCCCGCCGCACTCGAGGTTTTGGCCTGCGCGTTCGGATCGAAGCCGCTTTCGCGGGCCGCCATCTTCATCAGAAAATCAAAGCCTGCGCCGGTGGAGGCGCTGGCGCGCTTGACCGCGCCCGTCACGAGCACAGTCCCGGTCGTGCCGGCGGCGGCGATTTCCGTCGTCATCTGCAGCCCCTCTCATGGCGCAACAACCCGTTAATCTGGCGGCCAATCGTCAATAAAGCGCTAACCATGTTGCGCCGGTCCGAACCGCCCCAGCCCGAACGGGGCGATGTCGACCGGCGCTTCGCGCCCCAGAATAAGCGCCGCCATGGCTTCGGCCGCCGCCGGCGCGTGGAGAATGCCGTTGCGGTAATGGCCAAGCGCGAGAAACCGCCCCTCGCCGTCCTGCCCCAGGATCGGCGCGCCGTCGGGTGTGCCGGGCCGAAGGCCCGCCCAGCGCTCGATCTCGGGCGCGCCGGCGAGCGCCGGAACCGCTTTCACCCCATTGGTCCGCAGGCCAGTCACCGCCGCCGGCTCCACTTCGAGATCGTCGCGGCCGATCTCCTCGGTGGCGCCGATGACAAGCCGGCCATCCGCCTTGGGGCAAAGATAAGCGCCGGGCGCGCGCACCACCCGGCTCAAAAGACCGTCTTTCACCGCGATCGCGACCGCCGCGCCCTTCACCGGATAAACGAGCCCCATGGGAACAAGACCGCTGACGGCGCCGGCGGCGAGGACCACCTTGTCCGCTTCGAAACGCTCGCCATTGGCGCCGACGAGTTCGTAACCGGCGTCCTTTCGGTCGACGCGCGCTAAGCGCACCGCAAAAGAAGGCGTCTTTTTTTCCGCCAGCGACGCTTTCAGCGCTTTCACCAGACGCCGGGGGTCGACCTGCGCGTCTTGCGGCGCATGCAGCGCCGCAATCACGGCCTCCGACAGCGCCGGCTCCAGGACCCGCGCCTCGTCGCCGGAAATCATCTTTGCCGCGCCGCCAAGCGCCGAGACCATGGACGCCTGCACTTCGAGCGGCGCGCTGTCGTTTTCGCCATAGGCGACGGCGAGCATGCCGTCCGGGCGATAATCGATGAAAAGGCCGGTCTCTTCTTCGAGGGCGGCGGCGTATTCGCGCCAGAGCGCGAGCCCGCGCGCGCCGAAACGATAAAGCGCCTGGCTCAAAGCCGCGGGCAGCTCGCCATATTCGAATGACGGCGCCAGCATGCCCGCCGCGGCGTGGCTTGCGGACGGGATCGCCCCGCCGCCCGCTTCCGCGGCGTCGAAGACGGCGACGCGCGCGCCTTCCCTGACGAGCGTCCGGGCGAGCGCCAGGCCAATAACGCCGCCGCCGACAATCGCAATGTCAAATCCTTTAACGCTCATCCTGCCCTTTTGGCCGCTGGCGCCGGTTTTGTCATCTCATGCATGCTGCCGCCTTTTGTCATGCCGGTGTTGAGCGCCGCCATCCGCCGCGCTCGCTGACGCAATCGTTACGCGCCGCCTTCTTTCTTTTCGTCTTCCGGAACCGGCCAGGCGATGAGCCGCGTCTTTTCGCGCGAGCCGACGGAAGAGCCGAAAAAATAATTGACCACCGCCGCCGTCATCGTGGCCAGCGCGCCGAGCATGATCGAAAACTCCGTCTCGGCGCCGGCGGGCAGCTTTTTCGCCACCATAACGCCGAGCACAAGAAAGAAGCCGAGAATGACAAGCGCGCCCAGAACCGACGGCGTCCAGTCGTCCATCTTAACCTGGCGCGCGCGCGCATTGGCGCGGTCGCCCGCATCGATACGCATTTCCTCGACACGCGCCTGACGCAACGCGAGCTGGAACTCCTGTTCGGCTTTTTTGATCGCAAGAAGGTGTTCGGGCCCCGCGCGCTCCAGCGCATCGGCGAGCGTGTCTTCGCTTGCCGCATCATCGCCGAAAACCGCGCGCGACAATTGCCCGACCGCCGCGCCGGCGAGCGGCCCGCCCAGCGCATGAGCCAGACCCGGCGCGATGCGCGCAATCGCGCGCTTTATTCTGCCGCGGCTCTTCGTTTCTTTTTCGAAGTCCGGCGAAGCGTCCATAACAACCTCTCACACAACAAAGTTCGCCGCAGATCATAGAGCCGAAAAAAAACCCGTGGATATCTATCCACCAAAAAAATTTCCGTGATAGAATGGTGCATCCGCAGTCCGTCCGGGCCCGGAATATAGGGCTAAACGGGCTAATTCTATCGAAAATTCAATTTGCAATTGCGCGCGGATCAATCCAAAGTTGCGGTTAATGATTCGGCGCGCGGCAATAGCGCCGAACGGCAACGGCGGACAAAAAACTCCCAATGGCTTTCGCTATCGCAGCGGCCTTACTGGCCGCACTGTTTTTGATTCTGGGTCGCGGCAAGGTCTTCAGCCTGAAGGCGGTTGACGCGGCGGCGCGCGCGCCGGCCGCGATGCTGGCCTTGGGCGCAGGCGCCTCGCTTGTCTGGCGAGTCGCCGGCGCGCCATTCGCGCCTTCGGAGTGGACCGCCGCCGGGGCCGACGCCCTTCTCGCCCTCATCGCCTTTACCGCAGCTGCACAATTTCGAATCACCAAGCTTGCGAGCGTCTGCCCCGCCTCCTTCCGGCTGACCATTGGCGGGGCGCCGATCTTCCTCGTCGTCTGCGGGCTCGCAGCCTTCATTCTGGTGCCGCAGCTTTCCTTGAGCGCGGCCTTCCTCCTCGCCGGGGCGCTCACCCTCAACGGCGCCGCCTTCGACCGCCGGGCGGTCACCGGCGCGCCGGCCCCCTCAACGTTAAAAGCCGCGGTGCGGCTTGAAAGCGCGGCGATCCTCGCGCTCGGCATTCCCGTCGCCGTCATGCTCGAAGCGGTCGCCACCGCCGCGCCGCAGGACATGCCGCTGGCGACGCCGCTCTTCGAGGCCTCGCGCGGTTTCCTTATCGCCTTTGCGCTTGGCGGCTCTTTAGGGCTCGCCGCCGCCCATTACGGCAATTTTCATCGCTTCCGGAAAAACGCCGCGGGTTTCGCCGTCGCCGCTGGCGTCATCGCCTTTGTCGCAGCGCCCTTTATCGGCGCCCATGCGGTGATCGCCGCCGCCGCCGCCGGGCTTTTATGGGGCGAGCAGACCCGCGCGCTGACCGTGACGCGGGTGCGCCTGCGCCGTTCGGCGGAGCGCCTCGCCGCGCCGCTCGCATATCTCGGCTTCGGCGCGGTTCTGGCGCCGCGCATGCTGCAGGCGGATCTCCTGATCGTGCTTTTCGCCGCGGCGGCCGTCACCATCATGCGCGCCGGGCCCCGCCTCGCCGCGCTTCGAAAAACCAGCCTGCCCCAGGAAAGCCAGATGTTTCTCGCCTGGTTCGGCGGCGCGCCGGGCGTCGCCTCGGCCCTGTTCCTGATTTCGCTGTTCGATGCGCCGTCGATCATGGCGCAGGATGCGGTCCTCACCGTCGGCGCGGTCGCCGTCACGTTCGGCATCCTCGCCGCGCGCATCACTTCGCGGCCCCTCGTCAAACTGCTCTTGAAACAGACGGCGCTCGCCCGCAGACGCGCGAAATTCGCGGGCTAGATTTAAGTGGTCGCGCCGGTAACGCGAAAAACCGGCTTCCGCTTCTTCACCTAGCGCTTTGGCCCTCACCACTCAAACGTCTCAAGATGCGCGCGCAGGTGAAACACCGTCGGGAACTTTTTGAGAATGAGATCCGAGCGGTTGCCCATGCAGATGTCGCGGATCGCCTGGGGCTGTTTCCTGTAATGCTCGCGCCCGCCGACAAGATCGTAAAGAAGCCGCGCCACGCACAGGATGTCGGCGCGCCGCTCCACCGCCGGGGTGCGGCCCCAGTCGTGAAAATCGATGGTGCGCACCCGAAAGAAAACGCCGGTGCGTTCGACGAAGATGTTTCCCTTGTGAAGGTCGCCGTGAAACTCCTTGCGAGCGTGGATTTCCTCAAGCCCGTTCACCAGCGCATAGGTGAGGTTGAGCGCCTCGAAAGCCGGCATGCGTCCGCCGCGATAGCGCTTCAGCATGTCTTCAAGGATCGCGCCGCCGAAATATTCGCTGATCAGGCAATAGATGAAGCGGTCGTCGATCCACACCTCCTCGGCGTGGAGATATTTGACGACGATATCGCAGTCCCGCAGCGCGTCGAGCTTGCGCGCATAGCGCTGGAAGCGTTTCGCGTTCTGTTCCTTCGAGCGGTAATAGAGCTTCGCCGCGCGGGTGAGGCCCGTCGCCTTTTCGCGGATCTTGTAGACCTCGCCTTCCGAGCCCGCGCCGATGGGTTCGATCACCTCGTAACGCCAGGTCAGCCGGTCGCCCTTGGAAAGGCCGAAGGAATGTGGCTTGCTCATGAGGATCGGAAAGTCGCATTTTTTGCGCCCGCCGAAAAGCGGGAAGAAAAGACTAAGACGCCGGCGGCAGGCGTTTCGCCAAGCCCTCAATCTCCGCGCGCAAGGCGCTGATTTCCTTCCGGATCTCCGCCTGTCCTTCCATCACTTCGTCAACGACGGGTTCGCTATCTTCCTCCACCACCCGCACGACGATGGCGACGAAAAGATTGAGCATCGTAAAAGTCGCGATCAGGACGAAGGTCAGGAAAAAGACCCAGGACCGGCTGTGCGTCTCGGAGACCTGCGAGGCGATGTCGGGCCAGCCTTCAAGCGTCATCACCTGAAACAGGGTGTACATTGCCTGAAAGACGTCGCCGAAGAGGTCCGGATGGGCGGGGCCGTAGAGATTGGCGGCGATCACCGCGAAGACATAGACAATGAGCGCCAGGACGACCCCCACCGAGGCGATGCCGGGAATCGAATCGAGCAGGGCCGAGACCACCACCCGCATGCGCGGAATGACGGTGATGACGCGCAAGACCCGCAACACCCGGAAGGCGCGCAGGGCCCCGAGGCCCGAGGTCGCCGCCCCCACCGAGACGAGAACGATCAGGAAATCGAAGACATTCCAGCCGTTTTTGAAATAGGCGGCGCGCCAGGCGATGATCCGGAGGCCGATCTCGACGACAAAGGCGTAGATGATGCCCCGGTCGACGGCCATCAGCCAGGGCCCGGCCCCGTCGCGCACCCCGGAAAAGGTGTCGGCCCCGAGAATCACCGCATTGATGATGATCAGCCCCAGCACCACGCCCTGAAAGGCGTCGCTTTCGATAAAGCGCTGCAGCGCGGTTTTTTGCTCGTCAGTCATTCGGGCCGCTGCTTGGGGAAAATCGTCCGGAAAGGCGCGTAAGCCAGCTTCTACGGGGATTCTGACGGGCTGGAAATTGAAGCCCCTTCCCTAATCGGGGCCGGATGCGCAAATATTGCCAAAAGGCAAGGCGGGGCGGCGTCCGGTTTCTCGCTCAAGCGATTGGCGGGCTTTACAAATTCCGCTATGCGGGTGCGTTCGGGCGGGTCTTCGCCCATTACAAGAGACTTCGGCGTTTCTAAAGAGGCCGGCCAGGTGAGCGACAACGCAGACGAAAACGAAGAGCGGCAAGCCCGTCAGCCCGATGACGGCGAGGCGGACGACAATCCGCGCATGCGTTTCAAAGGCATCATCGAGTCCGGCGCGCGCGCCGCGGCCGGCTATGGCGCCGGCGCTGTCTCATACGTTTCCGGCGGCGAACGGCGCTGGAACTCCATGAGCCGGCAGGTCTGGCAGATGGCGCGCCTCACCTCGGTTTTCGTTTTCTTCTCCATGATCGTCGGCCTGCCGCTCGGCAACTGGTTCGCGCATCGCCAGTTGAACGCGCTCACCGGCGCCGACCGGCCCTGGAATCCGCTCGCCGCTTTTGAAATCGAAACGCTGCTCTTTGCGTTCATCATCCCGGCGCTGGTTTTGTTCATCGGCTATGCGGTCTCGCGTCTCATCGAAATGATCCGCGCGGCGGAATCGATCGCCGCCGCGGCGCAACGCATCGTCACGCCCGATTTGGCGGCGGCGGAAAACGCGGACAGCGTCGGCGCCGTGGTGCAGGGCCACATGACCGCGCTGAATGAAGGGCTCGACGGCGCCCTCACCCGTCTTGCGTCGGTGGAAGCGATGATCCGCCAGCATGTGGAAGCGATCGAGATCGCCGGCGAAGCCATTGAGGCGCGCGCCACCGGCGCCGTGGGCCGCGTCGCCGATGAACGCTCGCGGCTGATGGAGCTCACCGAAACGCTGAACGCTCATGCGGACAGTTTCGCCGCGGCGATTGCGGAAAAGGCGAAGACAACCATCTCCTCGCTCGAATCCGCAGAAATAACGACAGTGCAAGCGGAAAAGGATTTCGACGAACGCCTGCACCGGCTTGAAAGCGCCGCCGAGCGCGCTTTCAATTCTTTTGAATCCCTGCGCGACGCCCTGCGCGATGTCGATGAATCGATGCGCGCCTCGGCCCAGGCCATCGACGCCTCCACTGAAGAAACCAACGCCGCGACGCAGCGGGCCAAAGCCGCCGCCGACGCAGCCGCAGAGTCCGCCGCGCGCAACGCCGCCAATATCGGCTCCGCCGCCCGCGCCGCATCGGAAGAAGCGAAAAAAGCCGCCGAGGAAGCCGTTGAGACGGCGCGCGAACACGCGACACGCACGGCGAAATCCGCCATCGATGCGACCACTGAAGAATCCGCCAAGGTTCAGGACGCCGCCGCCAAGGCGCTCGAGGACATTACGAAGTCAACCTCCGACGCGCTGACCGCCGCATCGGACGGCGCCTTGAAAGCCACCAAAGCCGCCGAAGACGTCACCGATGCGGCGCGCCGCACCGGCGAGGCTGCGGAAAAAGCCTCAACCGATGTCGCCGCCGCCAGCGACCGCGCCCGCAAAAGCTCCGAAGACGCCATGAAATTCTCCGAGACCGAAGCCGCGCGCATTGAAGAACGCAACCAGGCGCTCGCCGAAGCGCGGGCCGCGCTGGAAAAGGAAAATGCGCGCCTTGAATCGCTGATCGACGAACAGAGAAAACGCGCCGACCGCCTCGCCGAAGCCATCGCCTCCCAGACCGACCGGTTGTCGCGCCTCGCCGAAGCGCAATTGCGCGAGCAGGAAGCCGCCGCCCGCCTCGCCGAAGCGCAAAACGAAATGCAGGCCCGCGCCGACCGCCAGGCCGCCGAGAAAAAGAAAGCGGAAGCCGCCGCGCGCCAAACGACAGATGAAGAAGAAGCCAGAAAAACGGAAAAGGAAGCCGAAGCGACGCTCGACCTGACGCCGGCGGCCCGCCGCAAGGAGCCGCCGCTGACGGCCGCAAAAACCGCCCCGGAAATTCCGCCTCAAGGAAAACCGGCCCCTGAAAAAGCGGCGGCGCAGAACAAACCCGCCGAAGCGTCCGCGGCCCCGGCATCCGGCGAAAAGCCCGCCGCAGCGCCGGCGAAAAAGCCCAACGGCGCGGCGCGCCTTGACGAGCTCGCCCGCGACATCGCCGAACGCCGCCCGAGCAAGCAAGCGGCGGCGAAAGAACCGCCGCTGACGCTCGGCAGGGACGAGAAAAGCGCCGACGGCAAGCGCAACAAGGGCAATGTGTCCTGGCGCGAAATCCTCGACGCCGCCGAAGAAGCCGCGCCGCTCGATCTCGGCAAGGCGGCGAAAGACACGGATGCCGACGCCGATGCGCGCAAACAGGCCGAAGACGCAATCCGCATCATTGCGCAATTGCAGGATTTCACCCACGAGCTTGAAACCCGGCTTTACGGCGACCCGCCGCCGGCGCTGCAGGAGCGTTTCGAACGCGGCGACCGCAATGTCTTCGCCAACCGCCTGTTGCGGCTCAACGAGGCCGACGTGAAGCGCCGCATAAGAACGGAATCAGGGCGCGACCGGCGGTTCGAATCCGGCGTGCATGAATTCCTGCAAGGCTTCGAACAACTCTTGGAAGACGCCACCACGTCGGAAACCGCCGACGAAGAGCTCGAAGAATATCTCTCCTCGCCGCTCGGCCGGGTTTATCTCCTGATCGGCGCCACGGTCGGTTATTTCGCCTGACGCGTCACTCCGCGGTCACGACGTCGGTGATTTCCGCGAGCAATTCATCCCCGCACATCACCGCCGCCGCGCGATATTCCTTCGCGATGGCCGGGCCCTCATAACGCACATTTTCGGTCGTGATCACTTGCGTAACCATGCCGTCCGGCGCCGTCGCGGTCAGATGCAGGCGCTGCGCCGGAACGGCGCTGCGGTCCGCCATGCCGGCCTCCCAGGAAAACGTATAGCCGGGGGTCGGCATGTCGACGGCGCCTTCGACGATCAGCGTCGTCTCTGCGCCCGGACCGGGCATGGCGTTCACCCAGGCTTTCCAGTCGCGCGAGTCGATGACCGGGCAGTCGCCGTTATCCGGCATGGCGGGCTCTTCTCCTGACGGCGCGTCCGCGCCCGGCGATGACGCCTGCTGCGCGCAGCCGGAAAGCGCGAACATCAAGGATGCTGCAACAAAGGAACATGCGTTTTTCATGATGTCTGCTCCTTAACCAGAACCGTTTTGTTCAATATGTTATAGATTATAAATATCTACCGGTTCACCTGTATCGTCATTTACCCATGTAATATCTTTCGGGGCATATACTTCTGGGTATCTGATTATCTCTCGATATGTCTCTTCCCATGTATCCCACAAAGGCTGAATTTCACCATTTTTATCTTCTTCATCTACAACAAACACCCAACCGCTCACCATTTCTGGCGGAGCATCATTTGGAATGGGTAGCTCTTTAGTAAGATACAAATACCTCTTTGGAGGCCCTACATATTCTGCTTTGTAAGAAACTGTATATGACTTGGTTTCCATGGCGCACCTAAATGACAGGGCGCAGAATAAAACCTGCGGCAGGCGAAGTCCAATGGGACGAAAAGCGATCTAGCCGCTGAGCGATGCGGAGGTTTCGCCCTTCAGCGCTTCGCCCTCTTCATAAACCCAGCCGACAAGGTCGGCGATGACGTCGTCGAAAGCGGCGTCGAACGCTTCATAAGCGTCATCCGGTTCGGTCGAGCTTGCCGGCATGCGGGCTTCGAATTTGCGCGCGGCGTAAACCGTCCCCTTGCCGTCGGACAGGCGCGCGTAAACGGAGACGTCGGCGGCGCGGGTTCCGCCACTCACTTTCAGCTCCATGCGGCGAATGTCCGTCTGTAAAACAAGATCGGCGACAGGGATCGCCGTGCGGTCGCCGACGCCGAGAATGCGGCCCGCGTCTTCGAAAGTCTGAATGACCGCGGTCTGGAAAAGCCGCGGCGCGCGGTCCGCCCATTCTGCGCCGGCGAGATATTCGATGCGGCCCGGCGCCGAAGCGACCGCGATGCGCACGGAATCATAGACCCGCGTCGCGCGCGGCTCGTCCACGACGAGCGAAAAGGAAAGCCGCGGGCCCGACAGCGCGCCGGCGTCCGCCGCAGCGATGTGAAAGCGCGGTTTCGGCGGCGCCGCTTCAGGCAGCACCGAAACGCAACCCGACGCAAAAAGCGCCAGCGCGGCTGCGAAACCGTAAAGGAAAAATCTCGTCATTACTCATCCCCCGCATATTCGGGCGCGCGTTCGCCGAAGAAGTAAGCGTTCGGATCGCGGTCGATTTCACGCAGCATGGCGTCGAGCGTGCGCATCAAACGGCGCGCCTCGGCAAGCGCCGGCGCCACCTGGCCCAGTCCCTGATCGGCGAAGACGCGAATGGAGGCGCGGTTTTCAGTCGTAATAGCCCGCACCTCTTCGACCAGCGCGCGCGATTCCGACAGGAGCGCTTTGACGTCCTCGGCCGCAGCCTGCGCGTCGTTCTCCATGAACTCCTCAAGGCTCGACGCCGCAGAGTCGAGCTTCGACGTCACATTCGCAAGGTCCGTCGTCACGGTGTTCAGATTCTTGATGATATGGACAATGTCTTCCTCATTATCGGCGAAGGCGCCGGTCACCGTCTCCACATTGGAGATGATGTCGGAAATATCATTGATGTTTTCATCCGACAAAAGACGGTTCGCCTGGGCGAGCATATCGCCGGAGCCTTCCAGAAAGGCCGCAAAGCCCGCCGTATCCGCCACGATCTTCGGAACGCGTTTGTCGCTGACATCTTTCAAAAGCGGCTTATCGGCGCTGCCGCCCACCAGCTGAATGACGGCGAGACCGGTGAAGCCGACAAGCTCCAGCTCCGCCTTGGTGTCGGTCTTGACCGGCGTGTCCTTGTCGACGCGCACGCGCGCGACGACGACGCGAGGATCTTCCGGGTCAATGGAAAGCGTCTCGACTTCGCCCTTCTGGATGCCGTTGAAGCGCACCGCGGCGCCGACCGAAAGGCCTGACACGCGTCCGGTGAAGATCACGTCATATTCATCGAATTCGCGCTGGGTCTGCGACATCTGGATGATGACGAAAAACGCAAGCGCGATCGCGATCAACACGACCGAGCCGATCACGACGTAATGCGCGCGCGTTTCCATTGTCTCTAGCTCATCCCCTAGCTCGCCTTAAAGGCAAGCGCGGCCCTGCCCCTGGGCCCTGAAAAATATTCCTGTATCCACGGATGATCGGTCTTGCGAACCTCTTCGAGAGGGCCGCAGGCAAGGACCCGCTTTTCAGCAAGCACCGCCACCCGGTCACACGTCGCATGCAGCGTATCAAGATCATGGGTCACCATAAACACGGTTAACCCTAAGGATTCCTTGAGATTCACGATGAGCTCATCGAATTTCGCGGCCCCGATCGGGTCGAGGCCGGCGGTCGGCTCGTCGAGAAAAACGATTTCCGGATCGAGGGCGAGCGCCCGGGCGAGGCCGGCGCGCTTCCTCATCCCGCCGGAAAGCTCGGCGGGGTATCGCGCGCCCGCCTCCTCCGGCAGGCCGGACATGGAGATCTTCAGCGCCGCAATGTCCTTAGCCAATTCGTCAGGAAGGTTAAGATGTTCTTTAATCGGCGCCATGACGTTTTGCGCGACGGTGAGCGAGGAAAACAGCGCGCCGCCCTGAAACAAAACGCCCCAGCGCTGTTCGATCACTTCGCGCTCCTTGTCGCTGGCCTGATAATAATCCTCGCCGAAAATGCGCACGGTTCCCGCGCTCGGCCGTTTAAGACCGATGATGGCGCGCATCAGCACCGACTTGCCGGTGCCCGACCCGCCGACGACGCCGAGGATCTCGCCCGCCCTCACGCTGAGGTCGAGATCTTCATGCACCACGAAGTCGTCGAACTGGGTCTTCAGCCCTTTGACTTCGATGACATGGTTTGAATCCTGTCCCTCGTCCGTCAAAAGTCGATCTCCAGATAAAACATCGCGAAGAACGCATCGATGAGGATCACGAGAAACAGCGCCTGCACGACGGAAAGCGTCGTGTGCTGACCGAGGGACTCGGCGCTGCCTTCGACTTCCATGCCCTGGAAACAGCCGATGATCGCAATCACGAAGGCGAAAAACGGCGCCTTGATGAGCCCCGCCCAGAAATGGTTGATGACGATGGTCTCCTGAAAGCGCGAGACAAAGAGCGCCGGCGAAATATCCATCGCTGTCGCCGCCACAAGACCGCCGCCGATGACGCCGAGCACCGCCGCGACGAGGGCGAGGATCGGCAGCATGATGACGAGCGCGATCACCCGCGGCAAAACAAGAACCTCCATGGGATCGAGACCGAGGACGCGCATGGCGTCGATCTCCTCGCGGATCTTCATGGAGCCGATCTGCGCGGTGAACGCGCTGCCCGACCGCCCGGCAATCAGGATCGCGCTTAAGAGAACGCCGAATTCGCGCAACACCGAAATGCCCACAAGCTCCACGGTGAAAATGTCTGCGTTGAACATGCTGAGAATTTTGGCGCCCATATAGGCGACCACCGCGCCGATGAGGAACGACATCAGCCCGACAATGGGCATGGCGTTCAGCCCCGCCTCCTCCATATGATAGACGGTGGAGGTCCAGCGCATCTTTTTCGGATTGAGCAGGACCCGTCCCGCCGTCGCCAGGGCGAGGCCGACAAAGCTCAAGACTTCGATCGCCGCGTAATAAGCGTCGACGACGCCGACGCCGAGGCGCCGGATGACCGCGACGAAGGCGTTTTCGTGCAGGGGCTCAACATGGCACGGCGAAAGGTGATTTTCGACCTGTTCGAGAAGCGCGGCCTGCGCTTCGTTCGCGCGCACGAAGCCGGAGTCGCCATTGCGCTCGCAGGCCCTGAGCGTGCGCTGGAGCATCATCGCGCCGACGGTGTCCAGCCTTTCCACCCCGGACATGTCGATGACGAGATCGCGGCCCACCGAATCATCGGCGAAATCGCGCAAGGGATCGTCGAGACCGCCGAGAAAACGCGCCCGCCAGTCGCCCTGGGGGGCCAGTTTCAGCACCCCTTGCGTCACATCGATGTCGAAACTCGCCGCCGAATCCGTCATGGTTAATGCTTCCTTAAAGGAACCAGGCGCCCGGCCCGGTCCTTGCAGCGCTATGGTTTAAAACAGGATAATAAATTCATCCTGAATAAGGGCTTGCAAGTCGGATCGGCATTGGGCTCATGGAGCCCGCGGGCGCCGCCCGATGTCGTGCCGGTAAAAGGGGTCGTTTTGGCCAAACGTATGTTTTCCAAGCCGTTTCAGTGGCTGACCGGGCTCCCGCTCCTGGTCGTCACCGGCGTGCTGGCGGTGATGGCGATCGGCGCCCTGACCGGCGCGCAATCGCCGGAAGCGCGCTGGCGCGAGCGGCTTTTCGATTATTTTCAAAGACTTGACCCGGCAGACGGCGCGGCTGTGGATAATTTCCACCTGGTTCTGATCGACCGCGAGAGCGTCGAGGCGGTCGGCCCCTGGCCCTGGCCGCGGACGGTGATCGCCGGGCTCGTGGAGGCTGCGGGCGAAGCCGGCGCGAAAGGCGTCATCCTCACCGAAGCGGTCGACGCCCCCGATCCCCTGTCGCCGGAAACCATCGGCGAATTCTGGCTTTCAGGCGCAAGGGACGAAACCCTGGCCCAGCAGCTCGCCCTCCTGCCCCAGACAGACGAGCGTCTCGCCGAAGCTTTCACGTCCGTTGACGGCGGGGTCGGCGTTTCGGCCTCGGCGCCGCTCAACCCTTATCGCACATCTTCCTTTGAACGCACTGATATGAAAGGCGTTTCCTGGCTTCATGTCGCCGGCGACGCGGCGGATTATCTGGCGCTGCCGGCGACGCGGTATTTCTACGGGCTCAATCCGGCGCTGGCCAATGCGGCGCAGCCTTCCGTCTCGGCGCTGTCGCCCGACAGCGACGGCGTTTTGCGGCGCGCGCCACTCCTGTGGTCGATCGGCGGCAAGCCGGCGCCCTCCATCGCGCTCGAGGCCGCGCGCCTGGCGGCCGGCGGCGAAGCGGTCACCATCACCGCCGCCGATGCAGCCAACGCGCAAGGACGCACGCTCGAAAGCCTGCGCGTCAACGGCCATGCGCTGCCGCTCTCGGCAAGCTCGGCCATGCGGCTTTACCTGCCGAAAAACATCGCGGTGCCGACCACTTCCGCCTCGCGCCTGCTTTCCGGCTATAACGGCGCGCCGGTGATCGCCGGATCGAATTCGCAGCTGAAAGACGCGGTCGTTCTCATCGGCCTCGATACGGAGCTCGGCCCCTCGGTCCGGACGGCGCGGGGGCCGATGGCGCCCGCCGCGGTCCACGCCCTCGCCGCGGCGCAGATCGTTTCCGGCGAAGCGCCCGTGCGCCCGGGCTGGGCGGGCTATATGGAAGCGCTCGCGGTGATGCTGCTCGGCGCGGCGGCGATCATGATCGCCCGGCGTCTCGACTTCTGGCGCGCGGCGGGCTTCGCCGCCGTGGTCTCGCTCGTCCTCGTGCTCGGCGCCTATGGCGCTTTTGCGTTCGGCGACATCATGCTGAACCCGATCCCGCCGGCTTTCGCGCTGTTCCTCGGCGCGTTGTCGATCGCCGGCGGCAAATCCATCGGCGGCGTGTTGCGCGACGATAATCTGCGCGGCTCGTTCCATGACACGCTGCCCGAAGCGGCGATGAAGAAACTGCGCGAGGATTCAGGCGCCGATCTTCTGAACGGCGTGCGCCGGGAGATCACCGTCCTCGCCTGCGAGCTGCGTTTCGCGGACGAAGATCTGCGCACCATGGAGAACCTGCCCGACGACATCACCAAGCTCCTCGCCGCGGCTTCGCTCGATCTGCGCCAGACCATCATCGACGCCGGCGGCGCGGCCGATCAGGCGGAGGGCGGGCGCCTGTTCGCTTATTTCAACGCGCCCTTAGAGACCGCCGACCACATCCAGGCGGGATGCGCGGCGGCGCTGCGCCTCATCGAAAGCATGGACAAGGTCAACGCCGATCTCGACGCGTCGAGCCGCACGCGCGGCCTGCAGATCCATCTCGCCATCGGCATCGCCACGGGCCCGTGTTTCGTCGGCCCCATGGGCCATGGCCGCAACAACCGCTACTCCGCCGTAGGCCCCGCGGTCGACCGCGCCGCGTTCCTGCGCAGCCAGTCCGAGTTTTACGGCCCCGCGATGATCTGCGACGAGCAGGTCTACAAGGAAACGCATCACCATTTCGCGTTTCTCGAACTCGACAAGCTGAAACTGCGCGACGAGACGCGGCCTGTCTCCATCTATGCGCTGATCGGCAATCCGTTCATCAAATCGTCGAAGGCGTTTCGCGCGCTTGACGACGCCCACCGGGAGTTTCTGAAGGCCTATCGCGCCGGCGATATGGGCCGGGCCAAAACGCTTTTGGAAAAAACCAAAGGCTCGCCCGGCGCGAAGATCGCCCTCTTCGACATCTATGAAGAGCGCGTCAAAAAATATTCCGAAGACGGCGTTCCCAAAGACTGGGACGGCGCGCATATAGCGGGGGTTTGACGGCGGCGCCTTTCTTGACGCATATCAGGCCAATGCGCGCCGCGCCGGCTTGCGCAGACGGCGGAAACCGGCAAACCCTCCAAGACCTGAGAGGAAAAACAATGCTGCGCCCGGGAGCGGAACCTCTCCGCCGTCCATCCCGAAAATGCGAAGCCGGAACACGTCGACATCGAAGCCGCCGATATTCGCGACCTCGACGCCATAGCTGTACATGACGCTCGCGGCGAGGCCGAATATGTACACATTGTCAAAATCGCCGAGAATGCCGCCGACGCTGTCCGAAACGATAAGATCGTAAACCGACGGCGCCGGGTCGAACGAAAAGTCGACTTCAAGATCGCCGTCGAGCATCGCGGCCGCCGCATCGATAGCGGCGTAGTCGACGCCTCTGTTGGTGCCGTCAACGTCAAACGAAAGCGTTGCTCCCGCGCCAAGCGTCAGCGCATCGTCGAGGCTTACAAGCGTATGATCGAGATTGACCGTCCCGGTCCCAACGCCGATCCCGCTTTCGCTGACGCCGACGCGCATGGCCGACGCCATCACCGGACCGTCGCTGACGGTAAGATAACCGGTAGCGTCGCCCGTGCTCGTCGCGCCGCGCACATTGCCGACCTCGATAAGGTCGTAGCCGGTGATGCCGCCGGTAATGCTGGCGACGCCGATTGTCGTGGGAGCTGCATTCGTACTGCCGACATCGAAGCTGAACCCGTTCCCGTTGCTGTGGACGCCGCCGCCCAGAACCGTTAGCACGCCGCCGCCGCTGCCCGTCGCGTCCGGATCCGCCGTACCGCTGCCGACGCCGATGGTGTTAAAGCTGAAGATGCCGTCCCCGACCGTCAGGCTGCCGACCGAGACGCCGTTCCCTGCCGCCGTCCCGACCGAAAGAAAACCGCCGGTCGTCGACCGTGATAACGATCCGACCACATCCATCACGCCGGACGCATTGCCATTGCTGTCGAGCCCGGTGACGCCGATCTGCATCGACGTAAAGCCGCTCACATCGCCGCTCACCGACAAGGTCCCGTCCGCATCCCCGAGACTTTCCGTCCGGCCGATGCGCAGCGCGCCCGTATCGAGACCTGTCAGATTGCCGGTGATCGAAACATCGCCCTGCGCGCTGCCGGTCTGAGTCGCGCTCCCGCGCGCATTGCCGACCTCAACGATGCCGTAGCCGTCGACATCGCCTGTGATACTCGCGACGCCTGTTACGGAGCCGTTGGCGTTGAGGCTGCCGACGTCGAAGCCGAAGCCGTCGCCGCCGCTGTGAACGCCTCCACCCAGAACCGTCAGCACGCCGGTCGAGCTGCCCATCGCGTCCGGGTCCGCCGTGCCGCTGCCGACGCCGATGGAGCTAAAGCCGTTGAGGCCGTTTCCGACCGTCAGGCTGGCATTCGCAACGCCGTTCCCCGCCATTGTGCCGACGGAAAGGAAGCCGCCAGTCGTCGAGCGCGACAGGCTGCCGCCGACATCCATCACGCCAGCCGCATTGCCGTTGCTGTCGAGGCCGGTGACGCCGATCTGCAGCGATGTGAACCCGCTCACGTCTCCGCTTACGGATAGCAAGCCGTCCGCATCCCCGAGGCTTTCCGTCCGGCCGATGCGCAGCGCGCCCATATCGAGGCCCGTCAGATTGCCGGTGATCGAAACGTCGCCGCTCGCGCTGCCGGTCTCAGTCGCGCTCCCGCGCGCATTGCCGATCTCAACAATGGAATACCCATCAACATCCCCGGTAATGTCGGCAAAGCCAAGGACGCTGCCATTGGCGTTGAGACTGCCGACGTCGAAGCCGAAGCCGTCGCCGCCGCTGTGAACGCCGCCGCCCAGAACCGTCAGCACGCCGGTCGAGCTGCCCGTCGCGTCCGGGTCCGCCGTGCCGCTGGCGACGCCGATCGAGTTGAAGCCGAAGACGCCGTTCCCAACCGTCAGGCTGCCGTCCGCGACGCCGTTCCCCGCCATCGTGCCGACAGAAAGGAAGCCGCCAGTCGTCGAGCGCGACAGGCTGCCGCCGACATCCATCACGCCGGCCGCATTGCCCTCGCTGTCGAGGCCGGTGACGCCGATCTGCAGCGACGTGAACCCGCTCACGTCCCCGCCGACCGTCAGCGATCCGTCTGCGTCGCCAAGGCTTTCCGTCCGGCCGACGATGAGACCGCCCGCATCCATGCCGGTGAAGTCGCCGGCGATGGCAGCGTCGCCCGTCGCCGTCCCGTCAGCAATGCCGTCAATAAATTCGCCGATCGACGCGGCGCCGCCGACCGTCACATCGCCATCATTATTGGCGCCGCCGTTCGTCGTCAGGAGGCCGTTGGAATCGCCCTGCGGAAAGATGAAGACCGGGGCGTCGGTGACGCCGATCCTCAGATCGCCGCCGACAGCAAGGCCGACGTCATTTAATTGCAGCGATCCCGTTCCATAAGGCGGCAAAGGCGAGGAGTTGTCGCGGTAACCGATGTTTAGATCATTGGTATCAGCGAGCGTCCCTGAACCTGGATAGAAACCGCTGGAACTGTCGGCCGTCGCGTCGCCGCCATTGTTGATGAAGACGTCGTCGGTGGAGCCGGGAACGCTGAGCGACCAGTTCGTGCTATCGAACCAGTCGCCGGCGCCGGCGTTCGACCAGGAAATGACGGCAGCCTCAGCGGGGCTGGCGGCGAGCACGCCGGCAAGACAGAGCGGCGCGAGCTTTACGGACGAAAGTCGCAAAAAGGCCGCAACACCATGCAGATTTTGCGTTGTCATTCGCACCTCCCCCTGGAAACGGCACGTAATATTAAGGCAGTGTAGACCCTACGCCCGAAATATAGAAGCGATTTTCTGTGTCTTCCAAAACAACCTGCCGTTGAATTCGTCGGCGCGAGATTCCTAACAAGGGCAAGATGTCGCGTCCCGCCTTCAATCTTTATACTGACTTTTTTCTTGCGCCTCGCCGACGGCATGGCGCGGGATAATCTCGAAAAGGCGTTCCCAAAGACTGGGACGGCGCGCATATAGCGAGCGTTTAAAGCGCTCTAAGGCGTCTGCCGTTCATAGCGGAAATCCGCGCGGCTCGTCTCATCGAGTGAAACAGCCGAGCGCAGAACATCCTCGCCCTCGAGCGCGAATGTCAGCCCGTCGAAATAGACGGCGTTCTCTTCCAAAGCGACCAGCGGAAATTCCTCATAATCATCCTTTTCCTCCCAGCCGGTGAAGTCCGGATTGAAATGCTTGATCTGGAGGACAAGCGATCCCTCATGCTCAGCGAAGAGATAGAACTCGTAAAACATCAGCGCGCCGTCCGCCGTCGCCTGGCGGAACATGCCCATCATCTGACCGTCCACGGGCGGCGAAATGAACTCTTCCGACTTGCCGCCCAGCCCTTCGCCCTTCCAGTGGCCGATCAGCCATGAAAGCTCGTCGATAGAGGCGTGCGGCGACGCCGCGTCCTCGCTGAGCGATTTGATTTCAATCTTCGCTTCTTCAGCGCCGGCGGACGCAACCATGAACACCGCGGCGAAAATCATGATTATGAAACGCATGGATGTCTCTCCTTCCCTGCGGCGGCCATTCGGCGCCGGTCCCGGCATCTTAATCGAAAAGCCGGCCGCCGTCCCATACGCGCATGAGGAGGATGGCGGCGAGAAAGGCGCACGCGCCCATCCCCGCCATCATCAGATAAGCGGGCGCGGGGCCGGCCCCGTTCCAGACAAACCCGGCGGCGACCGTGGCGAGACCCGTCACCGCCCCGACGCCGGTCGTCGACATCAAGGTCATGCCGGTGTTTACGAGGCGCAGGGGCGCGGCGCGGTCGAGAAACTCAATGGCGCCGAGATAGGCGCAAGCGAAAGTCCCGGCATGCAGCGTCTGCACAATAAACAAGAGCGGCAAGGGCGGCTCCAGCGCGATCACCGTCCAACGCAGCGCCGCCGCCGCGCCGCCGAGCGCGAGCAGCTTGGCGGGGCCTAAGCGTTTCGCGAGCCCGCGTGCGCGTGTCAGCAAAAAGATTTCCGCGATGACGCCCGTCGCCCACAGACAGCCGATGACGAGGGTCGAATAGCCAAGCTGCTCCCAGCGCAGGAAGGAGAAGGCGTAATAGACGGCGTGCCCGCCCTGGGTGAGGCCGGCGGAGAAAAGCACGATGAGGAATACAGGATTTGCGAGAAGCTTCGGCGCCTCGCGCCAGGAGACCGGTTTGGCGCCGCCGCGCCCGCCCGCGCCGGCCGGCAGCAGGAAGGTCATCAGGAATGCAAAACTCGCCGCGCAGGCCATGGCCGGCGCCGCCGCCGCGACACCCGTCGCCGTCAGGATCGCGCCGCCGATAATATTCGTCGACAAAAAGAAGAAAGAGCCCGCGGCGCGCGTCTGGCCGTAATGCAGCCAGCCGTTGCGGTCGGCGCGCAAAACCGCCGTGTCGGTCAGCGGCACGAGCAGGCCGAAAGTCCAGATCACCAGCGCGGCGCTCGCCCCGATCAGGATCTTTGTCGGCGCAATCAACAGCCCGCCGGCGCCCAGCGCAAAAAGGAAAGTGACGGCGCGCAGGGCGCGGCGTTCGTCCGTCTGATGATCGGCCCAGAAAGCGACCAGCGGCCCGAAAAGAAGCCGCGCGATCAGCGCCGCGCCGGTGATGAGGCCGATTTCCGACGCATCGAAGCCATTCAGCGCCAGCCAGCCGGCGAAGAATGGCAGTTGAATCCCGAGCAGGATGAACTGCCCGCCATAATAAAAGGCGTAAAGCGGCCCGGCGTATTTCTTCAAATTGTCGCTCAAGGTCGGGCCGACTCGGTCCCGGCGCTGTAAGCGGCCCAGCCTTTCGCGCGCAGCACGCAAGCCGGACACTCGCCGCAGCCATAGCCCCAGTTATGGCGCGCGCCGCGCTCGCCGCGATAACAAGTGTGGCTGTGCTCGTTGATGAGCGCCACCAGTTTCTCGCCGCCGAGACTTTCGGCGAGCCGCCAGCTTTCCGCCTTGTCGATATGCATGAGCGGGGTTTCAAGACCGAAATCCGCATCCATGCCGAGACGCAAGGCTTCAAGCTGCGCGTTAAGGGCCGGTTCGCGGCAGTCGGGATAGCCGGAATAATCGGTCTCGCACATGCCGGCGACGAGGCGCCCCAGATTACGCCGATAAGCGAGCCCGCCCGCGAGCGAGAGAAAGACGAGATTGCGGCCCGGCACGAAAGTCGTTGGCAGCCCGTCCTCGCCCATGACGATTTCCGTCTCATGGGTCATGGCGGTCTCGCCGAGGTCTTTCAGCCCCCGCGCATCGACCAGCATGTCCTCGCCAAGTTTTCCGGCCCAACGGGGAAAAGCGTCGGCCATGGCTTTGCGCACGGTGAGCCTGGCGCCAAGCTCGATCGAATGGCGCTGGCCGTAAACGAAGCCGACCGTTTCCACATGGGCGAACCGGTCGAGCGCCCAGGCGAGCGAAATCGATGAATCCTGGCCCCCGGAAAACAGGATGAGCGCGCGGGACGGGTCGAGCTTGCGCATGGTTCTAAAGCGCGCGAGACTCAGCGCGCATCCCTTTGGCCTGACGTGAGGAAACGGGTTTAGGCCGGGTGCGGGAGGCGCGCAATGTCTGGACCGGAACTGTCTGAAATCGTCTTTCTTTATGTCACCGCCCCGAATTCGGAGACCGCGGCGCGAATCGCCCGGCCCCTAGTGGAGGAAAAGCTCGTAGCCTGCGTCAATATTCACGCCGAAATGCGCTCGGTCTATGAATGGGAGGGCCAGGTGGAGATCGGGCTCGAAACCCCGATGCTCGTCAAAACCACGCACGCCGCCGCCGGCGCCGCCCGGGACCGGATCATCGCGCTGCACCCTTATGACGAGCCCTGCGTCGTCGCCCTGCCCGTCGCGGAGACAGGCTCGAGCCGCAGCTTTCTCGACTGGATCAAACAGGCCACAAGCGCGTGATGCCCCTTGCCGCGGAGGCGTTTGCGCCCTTTATGGTGCTGCGTAAGAGACGGAGACAAATCTCATGACCGAAACCGCTGTTTTCGCCGCCGGCTGCTTCTGGGGAGTCGAGCAGGTTTTCCGCGACACAAACGGCGTCGTCGCGACGGAAGTCGGCTATACGGGCGGCCATACGGAAAACCCCACCTATCGCGAAGTTTGCGGCAAGGGCACCGGCCACGCCGAGGCGGTGAAGATCGAGTTCGATCCCGCCGTCGTCAGCTATGAGAAACTGCTCGAGATCTTCTGGGCGAGCCACGACCCGACCCAGGTGAACCGCCAGGGCCCCGATGTGGGCGATCAGTACCGCACGGCGATCTTCACGCTTAACGACGCCCAGCGGGAAACCGCCGAGGCCTCAAAAGCCGCGGAAAACGCTTCGGGCCGTCACCCCCGCCCCATCGCCACCGAGATCGAACCGCTCGGCAAATGGTGGAAAGCGGAGGAGTATCACCAGCAATATTTCGAGAAAAACGGCGGCGGCGCCTGCCACGTCCCGCGATAGACCACGTCCCTCAATAGACGGGGCGGCGCTTAAACAGCGGCGCCGGCGCGGCGCGCATTCAGGGCGCGAACGGATTTTTTTGCGCCGGATTTGCGATGCGCGGCATGCGGCGCGCGGGCATTGTTCGTCGCAATGATCAGCCCGCCCAGCAGCAAGACGAGACCTGCGGCGTCGCCGAGGGTCTGGAAGACTTTCAATATGCGTCTCATAAACGCTCCCTGCCCGCCAGCGACGGGTGCGGCCAACGCCGCCTCGCGCGGCGGCGTGATTTTCTATGCAGGAGTCGTGTGACAATCGCGTGAAACGGGCCCGCCCCGCACAGCGCCGCACCCTTTGCACATTTGTCACCTATTTGTCTTACAAGAAAATCCGCAACAACCGAAAGACTGTTGCTTCTCCGGCGCTTTTCCGGATTTTCCAATTTTACAATGTGTACGGATTATTTTTTGCAACACGCAAATTGTGCGCGATTGTCATAAAAAATTACCTTGAAGCAGCGCACTCCATCCATCCAATACGTAAACAATTGGCGGAGGGGCGCAGAACGACGCGTGCGGCCGGCCAAAAGGCGTATAAGAGTCACAAGGCGGGATCACCAAATTGCGCACGCGTTCATCAGCGCTCACCATTTGCGATGTGACGCAGTCATACGCAGTTCGCGGCGGCGGGGTGAAAACCTTTCTCAGCGAAAAACGCAGCTTTCTTCTCGGCCACACCGACGCGCATCATGTGCTTATCGTGCCGGGGCCGGAAGACCGCATCATCCAGGAAAAACGCGCCGCGATCATCGAAATCAAGTCGCCGCAAGTGCCCGGCAGCCCCAATTACCGGCTGCTCCTGCGCTCGCCGGCGGTTCTCGACGCGCTCGCCTTCGTCAAGCCGGACCTCATCGAATGCCAGGACGCCTATAATTTGCCCTGGACGGCGCTGTGTTATCGCGCGCGCCATCCCGAAACTGCGGTCGTCGCCGGCTATCACACGGATTTTCCGACCGTTTATGTGGAGCGTTACCTGCGCCCCCGGGCCGGCGCCTATGCCGCGCGCCAGGCGCGCCGTCTCGCCTATCGCTACGCCGCCAATCTCTACCGGCGTTTTGACGCCTTTTACACGCTGACCCAGATCGCCGCCGAACATTTCGCTGAGCTCGGCCTGGACGACCCTCAGATCCTGTCCCTCGGCGCCGACACGCGTCTTTTCAACAAGGCGCAGCGCTGCTGCGACTTGCGCGCGGAGCTCGGCGTCGGCGACAACCAGCCGCTCCTGATTTACGCCGGCCGCATCGACAAGGAAAAGCAGGCCCGCGTCGTGGTCGATGCGTTCCGCAAGCTTCCCGCCTCCTGGGGCGCGAGCCTCGTCATGCTCGGCGACGGCAAGGAGCGCGACGCGCTTGCCCGAGAATGCGCCGGACTGAAAGTCTATTTCAAGGGCTTCGTCGACGACCGGGAAAGCCTCGCAACCTATCTCGCCTCCTCCGACATCTATGTGTCGGCCATGGAGAACGAGACCTTCGGCATTTCGGTGATCGAGGCGCAGGCGGCGGGCCTGCCTGTGGTCGGCGTCCGGGCAGGCGCGATGATCGACCGGGTGCCGCCCGCACTGGGACGGCTCGGCCCTTGCGGCGATTCCGGCGCTATGGCGGCGAATATCGCCGCCGTCTGGATGGACCGTTTGTCGGAGATGGGCGCGCGCGCCAGAGCCCATGCGCTCGAAAATTTCTCCTGGCGCAAGACATTCGAAGATCTCGTCTTCCGGATCTACTCGCGGGCGCTTGAAAGGCGCGCCGGGAAAAGCGCCGACCCCGTTTTCGAACCGGCGGCCGAGAACCCGCAGGCGAAAGCCGGCTGATTTTAAACGCCCGCTTCGCGTTCTTTTCCCGTCCCTTCCCAGGGCCGCTCGCGCAGGCGCAATTCGTCATGGGCGCGCGCCGCCATGCGCGGACCGAGAAAGTCGTAAAAAAACCAGTCTTTCATCTGAAACGGCGTCGCGTGATAAAGAATGCGCTCAAACAGGGTCCAGCGCTTTTGCAAGACGCTCGACCGCCGGTCGCTCGCCCGGCACCAGAGGCCGGGATCGTGCACCACCCGCCCCTCTTTCCAGACGCGATGCATAAGCTCGTGATCTTTGCGCAGATGCGGCCACAATTTGCGCGAATAGCCGCCGGCCCGCTTCAGCGCATCGGTGCGGAAGGTGTGGGCGTAACCGCCCGCATGACACTGTTTGCGCAACAGGTGCGGCACGATCCGCATTTTCAGACGCGCAAGCCGGCTGCTTAAGCTTCCGGGTTCATCATAAAACGCCGTCGCGAGGATTGCGGCCGCGCCCGGCCCCAGGGCGTCGTATTGCGCGCCGGCGCGGGCGAGATAATCCGGCGGATAGATCGTGTCCGCGTCGCAGATCGCGATGAAATCAGTATCGGCTTCGGCGATGCCGCGCTCCAGGGCCGCCGCCTGGCCGGGCGTCGTTTCGACAAGATGCACGATATCGATGTCCTCAGCCTCGGCGAGCGCCGCGCGCGCGGCGGCGCCCGAGCCGTCCGTGGACGCATTGTCGACAAGGGTTAGCCGGAAAGGGCGCACGCTTTGCGCAATCATTGAGGCCAGCATGGCGGGCAGAAAGGGCCGCTCATTATAATAGGGAACGACCACGGACCAGCGCAGCTCGTCTGCGCGTTGCGCAGGCTGCCGCTCAGGCTCTTTCAACGATGCGCGCACGGATGCAAGTCCCGAAAATTTCGGCGCCATTCTAGGCGGGAATGACGACAGAATTACGATGCGGGTCTAGCCGCCGAGATGCGCGCTCTGTTTTGAAATCCAGTCCGCAACATCGGACCAGACGCGTTCCGCCTGCAGATCGCGAAACAGCATGTGCCAGCCTTGCGGATAGCGCCGAAAGGTGACGTCGCCGGAAAGGCGCATGGCGGTTTTCTCCATGGCTTTCAAAGGAATGATTTCGTCCTTCTCGCCCATAAGAAAAAGAATGTCGCCGCGCACCTCTTTGGCGCCGCCATAGGCCGCGCCCATGACGCGCGTGACGCCGACCACCGCGTCGAGACGGGTTTCCTTGATCACCAGCGGGTCTTTCGCCATTTCGCGCAAGGCCTCGATATTGTCCGTCGCCTGCCGCTGGGCGCGCTCGCCGGTCAGCGTTTTGCCGGGCGCGAATGTTGCGGCGATATTGGCCGAGAGGCGATATGGGATCGGCAGCGCCGCCCCGCCCCACACGCCCGGCGCCGCAAGGATAAGACCGTCGGCGCCGAGCGGCGCCTCGGCTTCCGCCGCCAATATCACGCCGGCGCCCATGGAATGACCGAGCACGAAAACAGGAAGGCCGGCGTGCTTTGCTTTCGCGGCCGTCACCGCCGCGCGCAGATCGGCGACCATCGTCTCCTCGCCGACCCAATGGCCGAAATCCGGAGACCGGCCGAAACCGCGCTGGTCAATGGCGTAGACCGTCACGCCCTTTTCCGCCCAATAGGCGGCGGGCTCGTCATACATGTGCGAATAATCGTTCATGCCGTGGAGCGCGATGACGGCCGCGCGCGGGGCTTCCGCCTCCCATGTCTGAACGCCAAGCACGGCGCCGTCGATGGAACGCAGACCGTCAGCCTCGAACCGTGGCTCGACCTGCGCAGGCGGCGCATCGGGAAAGGAAACGCAGGCTGAGAGAGCGAGAGCGGCGAAGAGAATGAGCATACGTTTAGTACTGCTCCAACCTGCCATCGGTGACGCCTCAGCCTTCACGGTTTTTGGGTGATATCACTCAACGCGATAATTTTATCCCAAGAATCCTTATATTCGCCCACATCGCCGACGCTGACAGAGCAGCCGCGATAGGGTCGACCGGACTTAGTTATCTGATCAGGAAAGGTCGGGCAATTATCTTCCCCGATATGAACATTCACGTTCGGAGACCTTTTCTGCTTTTCCTCAACTATTTTTAGGGCGACTTTGCGCCAATCTTCTGATGAAAGAATGTAAAAGTCTGGCCGCTCTATATCGAGTTTGCGCAAATCGACAAACACGATGTATGCGCCTTCACCGACTACGCCTTTGATGTTCGCCCATTTGGGCCCTTTTTTGGCTTTAACTTCGATCCGGCGGGTATTCCCCTCTTCTCCCATCACCAACAAGTCAGTGCGTTTGTAGTTTCCAAGGGTAAGCTGCGTATAGACACCGCGCCTGCAAAGTTCGGAAGCAACGGCGTATTCACCGGCCAGACCGAGTTTTATTTTATCATCACTCATTCAACTTGGCCGTTAAGGCGCGCTTTTTCTTCCAGCTTCTCAAGCGCCAGGCGGAACGCCGCCGCCTCTTCCGGCTCGAGGGTCGACATCAGGTCGTCTTCAAAGGCGAGCGCCAGTTCGGCGATGCGGTCGAAGACATCCTGCCCTTCCGGCGCAAGGGAGAGCATGGAAACGCGCCGGTCGTCCTTGTGCGGCGCGCGCTTTACGAAACCTTTCTGTTCAAGGCTCGCCACCGCGCGGGAGACGGTCATCTTGTCCATGGGCGTGCGTTTGACGACGTCGCGGGCGGCGACCTCGTTCGCCTCGCCGATCACCGCTAAGACGCGCCATTCGGGAATGGTGATGTTCTCGTCGCGATAGGCGCGCGCCAGACGCCCGGAAATCGCGTGGCCCAGCGCGACGATGCGGTAGGGCGCAAACTGGTCGAGCACCAGTTTGCGCCTGGCGCCGGGCTTGGTTTTACGCGAGACGCAGGCGACGGTCATGGGCGCAGTTTACGCAGATTCTTTCAGAACGCCCCTGCGAATCTGATCTTCCTCGATCGATTCGAACAGCGCCTTGAAGTTGCCTTCGCCGAAGCCTTCGTTCCCCTTGCGCTGAATGATCTCGTAGAAGATCGGGCCGATGGCGTCCTGGGTGAATATCTGCAGGAGAAGCCCCTGCCCTTGCGTCGGCGCGCCGTCGATGAGGATGCGGTTCTTTTTGAGGCGCTCCAGATCTTCGCCGTGATCGCCGACGCGCTCGTCGACTTTTTCATAATAGGTGTCCGGCGTGTCCTGGAACGGAATGTCTCTTTTCCGCAGCGCCTCGACGGTTTCGTAGATATTCCCCGTGCCGAGCGCGATATGCTGGATGCCTTCGCCGTTATAGCGGTCTAGAAACTCCTCGATCTGGGACTTGTCGTCCCGGCTTTCGTTCAACGGAATACGGATCTTGCCGCAGGGGCTGGTCATCGCTTTCGAGACGAGGCCTGTCATTTTGCCTTCGATGTCGAAATAGCGGATTTCGCGGAAGTTGAAGATGTCTTCGTAATAGGCCGCCCATTTGTCCATATTGCCGCGATGGAGGTTGTGGGTCAGGTGGTCGATATAGGTGAGCCCCATATCGTTTTTCGACGGGTCCGCGCCTGCGATGGGTTCGAAATCCACATCGTAAATCGTGCGCGCGCCGTAACGGTCGACGAGATAGACGTTGAGCCCGCCGATCCCTTCAATGCCCGGAATATTCAATTCCATGGGGCCCGCCTTCGCCTCGATGGGCTTGGCGCCGCGCTTCACCGCTTCCTTGAATGCGGCTTGCGCGTCTTTCACGCGGAACGCCATGGCGTTGGCGCCGGCGCCGTGCTGGCCGCAGAATATTTTTGGCTGTCCGGTCTGCTCGCGGTTCAACAGGAAGTTGATGTCGCCCTGGCGGTAGTGAACCACGTCTTTGGACCGGTGCCGGCCCACGGCCGTGAAGCCAAGACGCTCGAACAGGACCGCAAGTTCGTCCGGATTGCTGCTCGTATACTCGACAAATTCAAAACCGTCGGTGCCGATCGGGTTTTCGAACAGGTCAGCCATGGCTATTCCTTCCAGCTAAGGGTGTGCGTTGGCCAAGTTAGTAACATATGTTACTAATTTGAGGCAAGCACCGGTTTTCCTGCAGCAAGAAAAGAGGCAAGCGCATGAAATTATTCGGTTATTGGCGTTCGAGCGCGACCTATCGGGTGCGCATTGCGCTGGCGTTGAAAAATCTTCCTTACGATTATGAGGCGGTGCACCTCCTCAAAGGCGAACAGAACAGCGAAGCTTATCGCGCCAAAAACCCGCTTGGCCTCGTGCCGACCTTGCAAACCGATGACGGCGCGCTCCTCGTCCAGTCCTCGGCGATCATCGAATATCTCGAAGAGACATTCTCCGAGCCGCCCCTCCTGCCCGGCGGCGCAATTGCGCGGGCGCAGGCGCGCGCCGTCGCCGCCACCCTGGCGAGCGAAGCCCAGCCCTTCGGCAATTCGCGCATCCAGAAATATCTGAAAAACGAGCGCGGCTTCGACGCAGACGCCATGAATGACTGGATGAACCGCTGGCCCGGCGGCGCCATGGCCGCGGTCGAGAAAATGCTCGCGCACACGGCCGGCGATTACTGCGTCGGCGACGTTCCCGGCCTCGCCGATTGTTTTCTCGTCCCGCAGATGTATGCAGCCCATCGCTTCGGCATTGACGTTTCAGGCTTTGCCAAAATGAACGAGATTCACGAACGCTGCCTCAAACACCCGGCTTTCGAAAAAGCGCATCCGGACAATCAGCCGGATGCGGTGACAAGTTAGGCGGCGCAAGCGCCGCCTAACGGTTCAGTTCGCATTGGCGATGCCGAGAACCGTATTCGCCAGCACTTGCGTGTCGATCGACGGCGAGCGCTTGTTGCTCAGCGTCACGACCGTCACGCCCGTATTGGTGTCGATGACGATATACGAATCCGAGCTCTGCTGACCGCCGGTTTTCCAGCGCTGCACGCCGCTGACTGTCCATCCGGCGGCGCGGCCGTTGGACGTGCCGACCCACATGGCGTCGCGGGTCGTCTGCGGGAAATAACGGTTGCGCAAGACGGCGTCGCCGAAGCGCGCAAGGTCTTCGGACGATGATTCCAGACCGCCGCTCGGGGCTTTCCAGGTCACATTCTCAAAATCGGAATCGCTGACGCGCCCGCTGCCCGCGTACACCTCCGCAAGATCGCCGCTGGGGTCCGGCGAGGTGCGCGATTCCACGCGCAACGTATCAAGATTGAACGGGTCGCTGATCCGCGTCTTGATCAGGTTTGCGTAAGACGTCCCGCCTTTGGCCTCCAGCGCCGCCGCGGCGGGAACGTAAGAGTGGGTCGAGTAATTATACTGGCCCGTGGAGCATCCGGAGATGATGAAGCCGTTTTTCTTGATGGCGCCGTTCATATGGTTGTTGAGCGCGGAAAGCGCGGTCGAATATTTTGTCTGCGTGTCGTTGTCGTCGACGCCGTCGCTTTTGTAATGCGAGACGCAGCCTTCCATTCTGACCAGATCGCGGACCGTGTGCACGTGGCTCGTGCCGAGACCGGAGACGATCGTGTCGGTGCGGTCATCGAGATCGATAAGGCCCGCCTCCTCCATATCGTAGGCGAGCGTGCCGGTTACGGCTTTGGCTACGGACGCCAGGCGGTAAATCGTGCGGCCATGGGCCCACACGCCCTTTTCCGTGTCGGCGTCGCCGGCGCCGCCGCGGAACAGGAGCTGGCCGTTGCGCATGATGGCGACGCCGACGCTCGGCGCGTCGGAATTGTCGACATAGTCTTTCAGCTCTTTTTCCACGTCCTTGCGGCCGGACCAGTCATAGCGGCTGCTGTTTTCACGCCAGACCGCGGCGTATTGCACGCCGCCGCCGGATTTGGCCGGACAGACTTCGATATCGATGATGCGCATGCCCTGGTCTGCATATTTCTTCCACCAGTTTCTGAGTCCTGTCGCCGACATTTCACGCCGCGCAGCCCAGGCGCGGCCGGGCTTGTTCTTTTCCCAGATGGCCGCGTAACGCAGATTGCCGCCCGACTCGTAGCAATCGAGATCGGCGACGCGGTAGCCGTTGCTGCGGAATTGCTGAAACTTCTGGCCGTAGGAATTGGGGGACATGTCGCGATATTCCGCCCAGGCTGTGTTCGCCTTGTTCTCCATCCAGATGATGGAATAGCGCATGTCCCCGTTGATCTCGACGGCGTCGACATCGATGGGCATGTAATCGCCCTTAAACTGATTGAATTTCTGGCTGAACTGTTCGCTGGTGAGATTGCGGTTGGAGATCCATTTCACCCCTTCCTTGTTTTCCACCATGATGAGCGAATAGCGGACCGATCCGTTGATGACGACCGTGTCCTGGTCGATGGGACGGTAGCCCTTGTTCTTATATTCCTCCCATTTGTCATGGAAACCGCTGCTCGTCAGATTGCGATAGCTGACCCAGCCGCGCCCATCCTCGTTTTTCTGCCAGAGGCCGGCATAGCGCGTATTGCGCCCGATGCGATCGGTTTCAATGTCGATGGGCACAAACCCGCGGTTCTTGTAGGACGTCCACAAGTCGTTGTAGCGGCTGCTTGTAAGGCCGTAGCCAATATACCAGCCGGTGGAGACCGGATCGTGAAACTCCGTGTTCGCCAGAGTCGCAATGACGGCGCGGCGCGGCGCAATGGTCCGCGACGGCGCGGGCCTGATCTCGCGTTGCGGCTGCGTTCTGATTTGCGCGGTGACGATTGTTTCGGCGCTTGTGTCGGGGTTCGCGTCGTCAGACGCCGTTTGCGCCTCCGCCGTCGTCATGATCGATGATGCGGCAAGCGCCGCCAGCACAGTCAGCATGATGTCTCTCCCTCCATCTGCATTAAACACGTGCAAAACGGCCGCAGCCGCACTTGCAACTTTAGATTCAATTCGTCGAAAAAATTCTCCCTTGCGCTGAGCATAAGCAAGCGCAGTCAGGCCCTCAAGATAAATGCGAAAACTGACGGCGCCCAATTTACGTCATGCCGCAGCGCAATGCGGGGAAAGGATGCGTACAGTTTTATAAAGACGCAGATTAGCTCAACGCATTACGCCTAGGGACTTCTTCAACGGTAATCCATCGCAGACTTCATTTTCGGCGCTGGCTTTCGCGTCATTCTAAAACCACTGTCTTGCGGTTTTTTAATTCAGCCAAGAACCAACACCGCCAGATTAATCGACGTTCTTAAGGAAGAGAGTTCCAGGACGGATGGCGACGCCTGGATATGCGTCACAGTTCCAGCCGCCTTTCGCCATTGACCCAAAGCCCGCACAGCGCATATTGAGCTGCTATGAAACCGCTTATATTCGCCATTGGCGACAAAGAACCCAAAATCCACGAAACCGCCTTCATCGCGCCGGGCGCGGTCGTCTGCGGCGATGTCGAGATCGGCGAGAACGCCTCGGTCTGGTATGGCTGCGTCTTGCGCGGCGACACCAACAAGATTGTGGTCGGCAAGGGCTCGAACGTGCAGGACGGCACGATCGTGCATGTGGACGATCCAGAATGGGGCGGCCTGCCGACCCTTATCGGCGAGAACGCCCTCATCGGTCATAAATGCATGCTGCATGGCGCGACGGTCGAAAACGGCGGTTTTGTCGGCATGTGCGCGACCATGCTTGATGGCTCGGTCGTGAAGACCGGCGGGTTTCTCGCCGCCGGGGCCTTTCTGGGACCAAAGAAAATCGTTCCCGCCGGCGAGATGTGGGCCGGCATGCCGGCGAAGAAATTCCGCGATTTGCGCGAAGGCGAGGACAAATACGCGCTTGTGGGATCAGCCCATTATGTCGAGGAAGCCAAAGCGCATGCGCAGGCGCTTCAAAAGCTCTAAAGCTCCAGCCGCTTTCTGATCTCCGCAATAATCTCAGGCGTCGCATCGAGGGGGATGCGCCCGAAAACCGGCGCCGCGCTTTCGAAGAGCTTCGCCTCGCCGCGGGCGATGAGTTCGCCGATAAACCAGCCCATCTTGGCCGCAAGCCCTTTCGGCTTCCAGATATAAACGGCGGCGCGCGAGGCGAGCGCCTCGCTTGTCATATTGTGGGAGTCCCCCGCAACGACCAGCGCCGCGGCTTGCGCTAGAATATCCGGATACGGATTGTCCCCTTCCCCATTCCAGATAAACAGTTTGGGGTGATCCAGAGAGGCCTTCAAGACGTCCAGAAACGCAGGCGGCGTGCGCCGCGAGGGCGTGACGGCGACCGCCGCGTAATCGCGCCCGGCCTGCGAAAGCCGCGCCGCAAGGTCCCGCGCCGCTTCGGCGCTGTAGTCCGCCCCGCCGCCCGCGGTGACCCCGCCGAGAACAACGCCGAGAAACGGTTTCGGCAAAGCGGCGATGGCGGGAACCGGCGCCGGCGGCGACAGAACGCGGGCCCCGAGCGCATGGGGCGAGGTCAGCGTTGAAAATGCATTGGCGCCGTCAAGCCGGTCATGGGCCGGCGCCCATAGCGCGTCCGCAACGCCGCGCCCGAAACGGGGATCTTTTAAAATGACGATCCTGGTTTTGCCGCCGCTCGCTTTTTTCAACGCCCGCGCATGGGGAATGGCGCGGCGCCCGGAAACGATCGCCGCATCGGGGAACGGCCCCGCAAGCGGGCCCTCTTCCCGGCCCGGCGCCTCGCGCGGATCGACCGGGCCGTAAGGGGCGAGCATCGCCCACAACCAGCGCGGCGCGACTACGCGCTTTTCAAAGGACGGGCTGAGCCCCGACGCCACGGCGAGACATTGAACATCGTCGCCGATCTTGCCGTCGGTGAGGACCCAGATCCGGCCCGGATGCGATTCTCCGTTCTCTCCCTGACTGTCGGCGGGGCGCGTCATTTATCGCGCCCGCCGGGCCGGGCCTGCCGCAGGGCCGCATAGATCAGAATAATATTGCGTGATTTAAGCATATTATGTCTTTTTTTCTTGTTTGAGAAACATTTTGCAATTTGAGGCTCGATTTCGATGTTGCGCCGCAATAATTTCTTGCACCGGCAGCGACTCTTAACGCATGCTAAGACGACCCATGCGGCGCAGGTTTTTACGTCGCATAATGGCTGTCGCGGAAAAACAAAACAGGGGCCTAATGACCATGAGCGCAGAAGCCGTTCTTAAACGCATCAAGGACGAAAAAATCAAATTCGTCGACCTTCGTTTCACCGACACAAAAGGCAAATGGCAACACGTCACCTTTGACCAGTCTCTCATCGACGCGGACTTCATGTCCGAAGGCACGATGTTCGACGGCTCGTCCATCGCCGGCTGGAAAGCGATCAACGAGTCGGACATGATTCTCATGCCGGATAACGATACGGCGCTTGTGGACCCGTTCTTCGCGCAGCCGACCCTGTCGATCACTTGCGATATTCTCGAGCCTTCCACCGGCCAGCCTTATGCGCGCGACCCGCGCACCACGGCGAAAGCCGCCGAGGCTTATCTCAAATCCTCCGGCGTTGGCGACACCGCCTTTTTCGGACCGGAAGCGGAATTCTTCGTCTTTGACGACGTTCGCTGGTCCACCGAGCAGAACAACATGGGCTACGCCGTCGACTCGGTCGAAGGCCCCTACAACACCTCGACCGATTTCGAAGGCGGCAATCTCGGCCACCGTCCGGGGCCGAAAGGCGGCTACTTCCCGGTCCCGCCCGTCGACAGCTGTCAGGACATGCGGTCGGAAATGCTGGCGCTGATGGGCGAGATGGGCATCGAGCCGGAAAAGCACCACCACGAAGTGGCGCCGTCGCAGCACGAGCTTGGCATGAAGTTCTCGACGCTGACGACCATGGCCGACCGTCTGCAGATCTATAAATACATCGTGCATCAGGTCGCCGCCGGCTACGGCAAAACCGCGACCTTCATGCCCAAGCCCATCTATGGCGACAACGGCTCCGGCATGCACGTTCACCAGTCGATCTGGAAGGGCGGCCAGCCGCTCTTCGCCGGCGACAAATACGCCGATTTGTCCGACACCTGCCTCCACTATATCGGCGGCATCATCAAACACGCCAAAGCGATCAACGCGTTCACCAACCCGCTCACCAACTCCTACAAACGTCTGGTGCCGGGCTTCGAGGCGCCGGTCCTGCTCGCCTACTCGGCGCGCAACCGTTCCGCGTCGGTGCGTATTCCGTGGGTTTCGTCGCCGAAAGCCAAACGCATCGAAACACGCTTCCCGGATCCGGGCGCAAACCCCTATCTCGCCTTCTCGGCCCTCCTCATGGCCGGCCTCGACGGCATCGAGAACAAGATCAATCCGGGCGACGCCATGGACAAGGACCTTTACGACCTGCCGCCGGAAGAGCTGAAAGACATTCCGACGGTCTGCCGCTCGCTGCGCGAAGCGCTGGAAGCGCTCGACGCCGACCGCGCCTTCCTGAAGAAAGGCAACGTCTTCAACGACGACCAGATCGACGGCTATATCGACCTCAAAATGGAGGAAGTCCTTCGTTTCGAAACGACGCCGCATCCGGTGGAATTCTCCATGTACTACTCCGTCTGACGGACGGGCGCTCGAATGCGGAAAAGGCCGGGCCTCGCGCCCGGCCTTTTCTTTTGGGCGAAGCGCCTGAAAGGCCCTTGGGGTCTGTTTTTCTTTACCCTTTTGCGCGATCTATGGCACACCGCTTGAAAGCCGCCAGGAGCGGCGCGCAAAGCCGGCATGCCGGGCCCTTGCGAGGGGCCCGGAAAATCCTTGGGAGAACGGACCGCCGTGCCACGTGAAGACAGCCGAACGCGATCCCGGCCTGGAGAAGGGCCGAACGGCGGCGAGACCCGCGCGCTCTTCGTCGATCTCGACGGCACGCTGATCCATGGCGACACCTTATGGGAGGCCGCCGCCGCGCTCGCCGGCAAAAACGCCTTTTCCTTTCTCGCCTGTCTCCCCTCGCTCATGGCCGGGCGCGCCGCCTTCAAGGCTTCAGTCGCCAGCCGGCTCCCGACTGAGCTCGGCGATCTGCGTCTTAATGAAGAGGTCTTCGCTTACGTCAAAACCGAATCTGAAGACCGGCCCGTCGTGCTGGCGACAGCGGCGCATAAATCAGCAGCCGACGCCATCGCCGAGGAGGCGGGTTTTTTTCACGGCGTCATTGCAAGCGACGGTGAAAACTTCAAAAGCGGCAGAAAGCTCGCGGCCATCCGCGCCTACAGCCAAGCGCATGGCTTCAACGCCGGCTTTGACTATGCCGGCGACAGCAAGGCCGACCGCCCCATCTGGAAAGAAGCCGAGACCGCATATGTCGCAGCGCCGGACGATGCGTCCGCCCGCGCGCTCACCGGCGGACACCAGAACACCGTGCGGCTGGCGGCGGCGAAAGCAAGCCTTAAAGATTACCTCAAGGCGATGCGGCTTCATCAGTGGGTGAAGAATGTCCTGATTTTTCTGCCGCTCGTCCTGTCGCACCAGATCTTCGAAGTCGGCAAGGTCCTTGACGCCCTTGCGGCCTTTGTCGGCTTCAGCCTGTGCGCCTCGGCGACTTATATCGTCAACGACATTCTCGATATCCGCGCCGACCGGCGCCATCCGCGAAAGATGAACCGCCCCTTCGCCGCCGGACGCATCCCGATTCCGCAAGGAATCTTCGTTTCGGCGCTGCTCTTAGCCGCGAGCTTCGCCATCGCCTTCCTGTTCACGAGCCCGCTCGTGGCGCTTCTCTTCGCCGGCTATATTGTCTTTACACTGACCTATTCGCTTTATCTGAAGGAAAAGCTCCTGGTCGACGCCATGGCGCTCGGCATTCTTTACGGCTATCGCATTCTGATCGGCGGCGCGGCCTCCGGCGTCGTCGTTTCCGACTGGCTCATCGCCTTTTCCGTATTCTTCTTTCTCGGCCTTGCGCTCGTCAAGCGCTATACGGAGATCAGCCAGAAAACGCCGAATGCGGACGGAAAAATACCCGGGCGCGGCTATTATGCGCATGATCGGGAAATCGTCAGCCACTTAGGGGTTGTGGCGAGCTACACCTCGATCCTCATCCTCGCCCTCTACATCACCTCGCCCAACGTCACGGTTCTTTATCAAGAGCCGCGCATTCTCTGGGTGATCTGTCTTGTGATGATTTACTGGCTCGGCCGCATCTGGACGCTTGCGCATCGCGGGCAAATGCCGGACGACCCGATCGTTTTCGCCTTGCGCGACAAGGTCAGCCTGTTATGCGGCCTGATCTGCGCCGGCGCTATCCTGCTGGCCGTCTAAAAAGGAACGGGCATGCCGAAAACCGCCGCACTAGTCGCCGCCTGGAACGACCTTTCCTTCAACCGCCAGCTTGCGGCGCTGGTCGCGCTTGGTCTGGCCCTGCGTCTTGTCTGGGCGCTCCTCGTCCCCGTCATTCCGCAATCAGATTCTTATGTATACTGGGTCACCGCCGGCAATCTCGCCAATGATGGGGTCTACGGCGTCAGGCCCGACCAGCCCTTCAGCTACTGGCCGGTAGGCACGAGCGCTGTTTACGCGGCCTTCTTCAAAATCTTCGGCGTCAACATGACGACGGCCGTGTTCGTCAACCTCGCCGCCGGCGCGCTTTTGATCCTGACTTCGGCGCGTCTGGCGCGGCGATGGTTCGGCGAGCGCGAGGCCCTGTGGACCGCCGCCATTCTCGCGGTTTGGCCAAGCCTAGTCATGTATGCGACCATCCTCGCGAGCGAAGTGTTTTTCATCCTCGCCATTAATACGGCCTTGCTTGCATGGGACGCACGCAAATTGCCGGCGGCCGGGGCAAGTCTTTTGAGCGGCGTCACCTTCGCCCTTGCCGCCCTTATTCGACCTCTCGGGCTTTTAGTTCCTGTCGTCTTCGCGATCATGAAAGCCGCGAAAGAGAGGAAAATCGTCCCGCAAGCCTGGCGTCTCGTCGTCGTTCTGATCGCGATGTTCGCGGCCATCGCGCCTTGGACGGCGCGCAATTACGCCGTTCATGACGCCATGGTGCTGATCTCCACCAATGGCGCTCCGGTGCTGTGGATGGGCAACAATCCCGAGACCGACGGCGGCTATATGCCGCTGCCCGACAAAGTGATAGGTATGAACGAGGTCGAGCGGGCGCGCGTTCTGGGCGACGAAGCTAAGGCCTATATGATGTCGAACCCTGTGCGCACAGGCGTCGGTTTTGTCAAAAAGCTCATAAACACGCATCTGCGCGAAACCATCGCCGTTCACTGGAACCAATCCGGCATTGAAAAACGTTTCGGCGCAGGCGCCGTGTTGCCGCTGAAACTGCTGACCCAGGCCTATTGGATGATTGTGTTCCTCGCCTCGCTCGCCGGCGTGGGGCTGGTGGTCTTTATGGCGCTGAAAGAGAAAACGCTTAAAGACAAGGCGATCGCATTAATGTCGCCGCCGCTCGGGCTGTGGGCCTATTACGCATGCATGCATGCGGTGATCGTCTCCGGCGACAGATACCACATGCAAAGCATTCCTTTTATCGCCATGCTGGCGGGGTTCGCCGTTGCCGCCACCTTTTCAAAACTGAAAAGCAAACGCGACGTTTTACAAACTTCTGAAGCCAAAGGAGCGTGACGGATGTCCCTCACAAGCTGGATATTGGTTCTCGCCGCAGCCGCCTCGAACGTCCTCGCCAATGTGATGCTGAAAAAAACTATCACCGCCCTCCCGGCGCGCGAAGGCATGACAGCCGCCCTGAAGACAGCGCTCGGCATGGGCTCCTTCTGGGCTTTTGGCTTTGCCTGCGTTTTCCTGCTGACATTTTACATCCTCGCCCTGAGGACGCTCGACCTTTCCGTCGCCTACGCCGTCGTCACCTCCTCGGCGTTGATCGGGATGGTCGCCGCCTCAGCCTGGCTTCTCGATGAACCGGCGACCGTGATCAAGATCACGGGCTGCCTTCTGATCATTGTCGGCATCTTCCTGATCTCCAAGACCTGATCTCCCGCTCGAGAACATCTGAACCGATCAACGCCTTCACACGCCCGCCAAAGCCGGCTTGACGGCTGCGGCCTTTTATGTAACCTACTAGTTACATGATGAATGACCGCGATATGGACGCCGTTTTTCAGGCGCTCGCCCATGAAAGCCGAAGACGCATGCTCGACATCGTCAAAGACGAACCGGGCATCGGCGTCGGCGCCCTCGCCGCCGACTTCGACGTCAGCCGCATCGCTGTGATGAAGCATCTTTCCGTCCTCGAAGAGGCGAACCTCATCGTCTCTGAAAAACACGGCCGCACGCGCAAGCTCTACTTCAACGCCGCGCCGATCCAGATGATCCATGACCGCTGGACGAGCGATTACAGCGCCTACTGGGCGGGACACATGACCCGCATCAAATATCTCGCCGAGGCGCGCCATGAAACCGCACCGGATGAAAAGAAGCAGGGGAAGTCATAGCATGAACGACGATCAGTACGCCGAAAAGCAGATTTACAAAGTCGTCATCGCGGCGCCGATCGAGACCGTCTGGTCGGAACTCGTGAACACCCAGTCGCCGCGCCCGTTCTTCTGGAACTCCAATTGGGACGCCAAAGAAATGGCGCCTGGCAATCGCTATCGCATGCTGTCCGGCGACGGCAAGGTGGTCGCGGTGATCGGCGAGATCATCGAGATGGAGCCGCCCCGCAAAATGGTCACGAGCTTCCAGCTCACCTCCCTGCCCGACCCCGCCTCGACCGTCACTTATCTCCTGAAAGACGTCGACGGCGGCACGGAATTCCAGCTCATCACCGAGCATGTCGTCGCCGGCTCCAAGAGTGAAAAATCCATGGCCTCTGGCTCGAAATCCATTGTCGAGAATTTCAAGGCCTATGTGGAGACCGGCAAGGTCACGTTCGGCGCGCGCATGATGCTCGGTCTTTTCGCGCTGATGACGCCGCTGACGCCGAAAACGATGCGCGCCGAAAACTGGCCGCTCGAAAAATAGCACAAAGGGAGAGAAACCATGTCCGCAATCGTCAAACCGCCAGTCTGGTTCTGGGTTGTCGCCGTCATCGCCATTTTATGGAATCTTCTGGGCGTTTACGCCTATCTGGCGGACGTCATGATGTCGCCGGAAAAGCTCGCCGACTATCCGGAAGAGGAACAGGCGTTGATTGCGGGACGCCCGGGCTGGCTCTTCGGCGTTTACGCCATCGCCGTCTTCGGCGGCCTGATCGGATCGGCGGCGCTCGCTCTGCGCAAGGCTTTTGCGGCGCCCATTTTCGCGGTTTCCTTAGCCGCCATCCTGATCCAAATGGGCTATGTGTTCTTCGGCATGAACGCCTTGTCCATTCTTGGTCTCGGCGCCGCAGTCTTTCCGGCGATCATCTGCCTGATCGGCGCTTTTCTTTTGTGGTTTTCCATGCAGTCAAAATCGAAAGGCTGGATTGGATGACAGCGCGCAAAAGACGTCAGCGCTCAAGCGCTTTCGCCTTGCGGGCCTCGCCCATCTGATATTTGAGAAAGGCCGGCAGGAGCGCCATTTTCTCCGCCGTCTCCCGACCTTCCGACAGGCGATAAATATTCTCATAGAAAAACGCCATCACCGAAAAGCCATTGAGCGCCTTTAAAAAATCGACGCCGGAATTGGGGCCGAAAACGCCCGGCCCGAGGCGCATCAGCTTTTCGTAAGAGGGCGCAACGTCAATCTCTCCGTTGAAAAGCTTTTCCGGCAGGTTCGGATCGACGCAAAGCGGGCGCGCAAGGCCGATCACGTCGCAGGCGCCGGAAGAGAGCGCTTCCTCCATGCCCGCCCGGCTTCTGAATCCGCCCGTCACCATCAGCGGCACTTTCGCAACCGCCCGGATTTCCTCCGCATAGGTCAGAAAATAAGCTTCGCGCTCGCGGGTCGCCTCGCGTTTCGTTTCTTCATAGCGCGCCTCCATGCCTTCAAGGTCCATCATCGCCGGCTGTTCGTAAGACCCGCCGGAAACCTCCAGAAGATCGACGCCCGCCTCGTTCAGCCAGCTTGCGACCTGAAGGCATTCGGCGGGCGAAAAGCCGCCTTTCTGGAAATCGGAGGAATTCAGTTTCACTGACAGGGGAAAGCCCGATCCGACCTGCGCGCGAACCTCTTTGATGACGCGCATCAGCAATCGCGCGCGGTTTTCCAAGGCGCCGCCCCAGTCGTCCTCGCGCAGATTGGCGCGCGGATTGAGGAACTCCGAAATCAGATAGCCATGCGCCGCATGAATTTGCACCCCGGAAAAGCCCGCGCGCTTGGCGACCGACGCCGCGTTTGCGAACCGCGCGATAACCTCTTCGATTTCATCGCCGGTGAGCGCGCGGGGCGTCCCAAACTGTCCGCTGGGAAGACCCAGCGCAACGGCGGACGGCGCCACCGGCTCTTTCGCGACGATATTCGGCGTCTGGCGGCCGGCATGGGAGATCTGCATCCAGATGTCCGCGTCCGCCTCGCGCGCCGCGCCGGACCAGCGCTTTAAAAGATCGAGCTGTTCGTCCGTCTGCGTCCCGTCAATCGCGACATTGCCGGGCCGTTCGAGATAGCGCCGGTCGACCATGACATTGCCGGTGATGAGGAGACCGGCCCCGCCTTCGGCCCAGCGCCGGTAAAGCGTCTGATGGCGCTGCGTCGCCCGGTTCCAGGCGTCAGCGAGCCCTTCCGTCATCGCGGCTTTGGCGATGCGGTTTTTGAGCTTCCCGCCGCTCGGCAAGATCAGCGGTTTTGTCAGAAACCCGGTCATGGCGCGTCTTTCCGGACAATACGCTATCATGATGCGCCGATTCCCGCGAGCGGCTGCGCCTGACTCTTGCGGAGCCCCGAGACCTTGCGGGAGAATAAGCCATGGCTGAACAAAAAGCAGTGCTGACCGAAATCGACGGTCCGGTCCTGACCGTGACCATCAACCGGCCGGCGCGGCGCAACGCCGTCGATGTTCCGACCGCAAAAGCGCTCGCCGAAATCTTCCGCGATTTCGACGCCGACGATGCGCTTTCCGTCGCGATCCTGACCGGCGCGGACGGCAATTTCTGCGCCGGCGCCGATCTCAAGGCTTTGGCGCAAGGTGAAGAAAAACGCGTCACGGAAGACGGCGACGGTCCCATGGGTCCGACGCGCCTCAGGCTGTCGAAACCGGTCATCGCCGCCGTCGAAGGCTACGCCGTCGCCGGCGGGATCGAACTGGCGCTGTGGTGCGATATGCGCGTCGCAGCGGAAGGATCGGTCTTCGGCGTTTTCTGCCGACGCTTCGGCGTGCCGCTGGTGGATCTCGGCACCATCCGCCTGCCGCGCCTCATCGGCCATTCGCGCGCCATGGATCTCATTCTCACCGGCCGGCCCGTCGCGGCGCGCGAAGCCGTCGACATCGGACTCGCCAACCGGCTTTCCGCGAAAGGCGAAGCCCTCCCCGCCGCCAAGGCGCTGGCGGCCGAAATCGCCGCCCTGCCCCAGACCTGCCTGCGCCATGACCGTCTCTCGGCGCTCGAACAATGGGACCTTTCCGAAGACGCAGCGCTGCGCAACGAAATCCGGCACGGCCTCGCGACCATCTCTTCCGGCGAAACGGCCTCCGGCGCGGCGGCCTTTGCCGGCGGGGCGGGCCGCGGCGGCGGCAAAAGAAATTAAACCGGGCGCCGCGCAACAAAGCCGACGCAGTCATATTTCTTCTTTTTGTCCGCCAGGGCCGTTTCCATCAGTAGACGGATGGTTTCCATTCGCGAATGCGCCGGCGGCAGCGCGCTTGTCTCTCCGCCGTCTTTCACGATGCCTTCGCGGATATGATTTTCCGTGGCCCGCCAGGAATTGGTGAAATGTCGCAGGAAGCCGTCATAATAATCCCGCTCGATGGCGAACCCGGCCCCTTCGATCACTCTGCGCAGAGTGTCGGGCGTGAAGAAATAAAGATGGCGCGGCGCATCGAACATTTCCGACATGATGTTGAAGCGTTCGAAATGCGTTGCGGCGCAGTTCGGCGCCTCGCAGAGAAAAACCCCGCCCGGCCGCGTCAGCGAAAACGCCGTCGCCAGCGCTTTCACCGGATCGAGACAGTGCTCGATCGCATGGGTCATGATCACGATGTCGAACAACTGGCCCGCAAGCGATTCCGGCGGCGCCTCGCCGGTTCCCTGATGCGCGGCGATCCCGGCCTTGGCCAGGTTCTCCACCGCTTCCGGATCGGGATCGAGCCCGGCGGCCTTGGCCCCCAGCGCTTTGAACTCCTTCAAAAGATTGCCGTGCCCGCAGCCGATATCGAGCACCCGGATCTCGCCCGCCGGCTTGCCCGCGAGCGCGATCAGCCGTTCAGGCTTGGCGGGATCGCCCTTGTCGAACCGCCAGGCGAGATGGTCGCGCACCCGGTCCGCGAAAGTCACGGCCTCGCCCTTCTGGAAATGCGATTCGCCATGGGTGTAATAGGCCTCGAGCCGGTAAAAAGCCGGCAGCTCCTCTGCAGATGGCAGCGGCTCCACCGCGCCGAGCCCGCAGCGCCGGCAGCGCGTGACGCGCCCGTAGGCGTCGGCCGCAGGGTCTTGGCGTCGATGGGGCAGTTGAGCCAGTCTTCCCGCTCGCCCCCGCAAAGTATGCAGCTTGACATCAAGTTTTCCCCAATCTGCGCGCCGCCGGATTTTCCCGACCCGCGGCTTGTGCTTTGCGCTCAAACGGCAACCAGTCTACATCGTTCTGCCACCAAGCGATTCCGTAAGTGTTAATGAATAGAAAAATATGAGTAAACGTAGCGGCAAAAACGGCTCCGGCGATGACGATCTCTTTGGCGACTATTCCGCCAAGGACATCGAGGTCCTCGAGGGCCTTGAGCCGGTCCGCAAACGGCCGGGCATGTATATCGGCGGCACCGACGAAAAGGCGCTGCACCATCTCTTCGCCGAAGTCCTCGACAACGCCATGGACGAGGCCGTTGCGGGCCATGCGACGCGCATCGAGGTCGAGCTGCATGACGACGGCTATCTCTCGGTGAACGATAATGGCCGCGGCGTGCCTGTGGACCCGCATCCGAAGTTCAAGAAGAAGTCGGCGCTCGAAGTGATCATGACGACGCTGCATTCGGGCGGCAAGTTCGAGGGCAAGGCTTACGTCACTTCGGGCGGCCTTCACGGCGTCGGCGTTTCCGTCGTGAATGCGCTTTCCGACGACCTCATTGTCGAGGTCTGCCGCGGGCGCACCATGTATCGCCAGTCCTATGCCGAGGGCCATCCGCGAACCAAGCTCGAAAAAGTCGGCCCGGCGCCGAACAAGCGCGGCACCATGGTGATGTTCCACCCGGACCCGAAAATCTTCGGCGCCAACGCCAAGTTCAAACCGGCGCGCCTTTTCAAGATGGCGCGCTCGAAGGCTTATCTTTTCGGCGGCGTCGAGATCCGCTGGAAATGCGCGCCTGCGCTCATCAAGGATGACACGCCGTCCGAGGCCGTCTTTCACTTCGAACGCGGGCTGACGGATTATCTGAAAAGCCTCGCAGGCTCGAAACCCACGGTCACCGACGACATCTTCTCCGGCAAGATCGAAAAGAAAGACGAAGGCGGCCACGGCAATCTCGAATGGGCCGTGCTCTGGGGCGCGGCCGGCTTCGGCGAAGCCGACGGCTTCATCCATTCTTACTGCAACACCGTGCCGACGCCCGAAGGCGGCACCCATGAAGCGGGCCTTCGCGCCGCGCTCACCAAAGGCCTCAAGGCCTATGGCGAGCTCTCGGGCGTGAAAAAAGCCGCGAACGTCACCGCCGAGGACGTGCTCGGCACGGCGGGCGTTCTCCTCTCCGTCTTCGTCAGGAACCCGGAGTTTCAGGGGCAGACCAAGGACAAGCTCGCCACCGCCGAAGCCCAGCGCATTGTCGAAAACGCCGTCCGGCCCGCTTTCGATCACTGGCTCGCCTCCAATCCGAAACAGGCCGCGGCGCTGGTCGAATGGGTGGTGGACCGGTCGGAGGAACGCCAGCGCCGGCGCAAGGAAAAGGAAGTCTCCCGCCAGCAGGCGACGCGGAAACTGCGCCTGCCCGGCAAGCTCGCCGACTGCTCCCAGAAAGATCGTTCGGGTACGGAGATTTTCCTCGTCGAGGGCGATTCGGCGGGCGGCTCTGCAAAACAGGCGAGGAACCGCGCGACGCAGGCCATTCTCCCCTTGCGCGGCAAGATCCTCAACGTCGCGAGCGCCACCCGCGACAAGATCATGGCCAACCAGGAAATCGCCGACATCGTGCAGGCGCTGGGCGCCGGGACGGGTCCGAAATTCGACATCGACGCCTTGCGCTACGAAAAAATCATCATCATGACCGACGCCGATGTGGACGGCGCGCATATCGCGGCGCTCCTCATCACCTTCTTTCATGAGGAAATGCCGGAGCTGATCCGCGCCGGGCGGCTTTATATGGCGCAGCCGCCGCTGTTCCGTTTGAGCGCGGGCGGCAAGTCCGTCTACGCCATGACCGAAGACGAACGCGAAAAACTGCTGAAGACCGAGTTCAAGCCGAACCAGAAAGTCGAGGTCGGCCGCTTCAAGGGCCTTGGCGAAATGATGCCCGCGCAGCTCAAAGAAACCACCATGAACCCGGAAAGCCGCGTCCTCGCCCGCGTCGTCATCGCCGAGGACAAGGAAAAAGACTGCGACAGCCTCGTCGACCGCCTCATGGGCAAAAAGGCCGAAGCGCGCTTCCAGTTCATCCAGGAAAACGCCGCCTTCGTGCAGGACGAGCTGGATATTTAAGCGGCAGCCTCCTTTCTGTTGGCGCTTTCACTCGATGCCCCTCCTCCCCCATGTAAATGGGGGAGGCGTCCGCGCAGCGGACGGAGGGGGTTCTTCGCCGCCCACCCCCATCCCCGGCTTCGCCGGTACTTCCCCCGCCCGTGCGCGAAGGCGCACAAATAAAGAGTCGCGCCTTTTGGCGCGGGGCGGGGGAAGAAAGTTCCCGTGAAACAATTTACGCAAAATGGATTCCTCATTTCTTTTAAACCCCGTCTTTTCTGGCGTTCAGGCCGATTTGGCGCCTTTTACACAAAAATGTTTCACGGGATTTTTTGCGCGTTACTTCTCTCCCGGCCTCTCCTTATGCCGACTCCCCACGCTTTAAGCGTGGGGTCCAGCGGCCCATAGCCTGGACGCCACGATCCCCGGATCAAGCCCGGGGCAAGCAAATCGTGGCGAGACGCAAACGGCCAAGCCCTGCGAAGCCTCAACCGGCCTTGCGGAGCTGGCGCGCACCGCATCCTACACCCGCCGGAACAGCGGGGGACGAAATTTAATTCATGAAATTCTATCCCCGCCCGCCCGTTTGGCCTTATCCTTCGGCCCGCCCGGGCGGCGGTTGTTTCCATCGTGACACGTCAGTTGGTGCGCCACACCTCAACATTGAACTTCGAGCCAAAACTACTCAACGCTTCACAAGTGTGAGCCCACGGCGCTGGCAATCTTCTCGGCGTTCGATTTCTTTAAATGATATGTAGGATGAATATCCAACCGAACATATGAATGCAAAACTGAAAGATATAATTCCCAATGTTTCTCCACGTGGAAGTTCAAGATTAAAAAACGGATCAAGAATAAAAGCACGAGTTATTTGGAAAATTAACGCAAATGCCATTCCCCCGAAAACCGTACCCCATAGTAAAATATTCAGTACGGATTTCAGAATAGGCACCTCAGTGTATTCAGTATTTAAATCTCTGAATTCCTGTTCAGACATATGCTGCTCCTCCCTAGCTTTATTCGTCCTCTTCGAAATTAATATCGAGTCAATAAGATCATTGAAATTTACCGCCGCGCGCAGACAAAATAGCTTTACGCGCTGGACATAGCCTCTCCGCCCCCCATATTCCCTCCCCATGAACCTCCTTCTCATCATCCTCGTCGCCGGCGCCGGGCTTTTGCTCGGCGGCTATTGGGCGTTGAAGCGCCGCCGGACCGAGGCGCTGATGGCCGCGCCCTTGCCCGCCGAGCACCGGCGCATCTTGCGCGCGAAAGTGCCGATCTATTCCGCCCTGCCCCATGACATCCACAAGCGCCTTGACGGGCTGATCAACCGTTTTCTCGCAGAGAAGAAATTCTACGGCCAGGGCGGGCTCGAGCTTACCGAAGAGATGCGCGTCGTCATCGCGGCGCAGGCTTGCCTTCTCATCGTCAATAAGGAGAACCGCTGGTTCAAGACGCTCGACACCATTCATGTCTATCCGGGCGCCTTTACCAGCAACACGGCGCGCATCGAGGGTCATGTGCATACGGAGCATCGCCCGGTGCGCGCCGGGGAAAGCTGGGCGCGCGGCCCCGTGGTCCTCTCCTGGGACCAGGCGGCCTATGGCGCTTTCGCCGCCCATGACGGGCATAATGTGGTGTTTCACGAATTCGCCCACCAGCTCGACAACGAGACCGGCGTCACGGACGGCTCGCCGCTTCTCGACAAGGACCAGAGCGCCTCGCGCTGGGCGCAGGTGTTTCGCGCCGCTTACAAACGCCTGCGCGAAGACGCCGCGGCGGGCCGGGCCAATGCGCTCGATCCTTACGGCGCGACGAACCCGGCGGAGTTTTTCGCCGTGGCGAGCGAAGTCTTTTTCGAACAGCCGAAGAAACTGCAGGACGCCGAGCCCGAGCTCTACGAAGAGATGGCGCATTATTACCGCCTCGACCCGGCGGATTGGGTTTAGAGAAGAAATCTCCTCCCCCGTTTACGGGGGAGGTGTCGAAACCGGACGCAGTCCGGTTGAGACGGAGGGGGTGAGCTCACCCCCATCCCCGGCTTCGCCGGTACTTCCCCCGCAAGCGGGGGAAGAGAGTCTTAAATATGCAAGGCGTGGCCGAGCGTTCTGAGGGCCGATTCCTGGAACGCCTCGCCCAAGGTCGGGTGGGCGTGGATCGTGCCCGCGATATCGTCGAGGGTCGCGCCCATTTCGATGGCGAGGCCGAAAGCGGTCGAGAGTTCCGAAACGCCCCTGCCCGCGGCCTGAACGCCGAGCACCAGCTTGTTATCTTTTCGCGCGACAATCCGGACGAAGCCGTCTTCCGCCTCCATCGACATGGCGCGGCCATTGGCGGAGAACGGAAAATTCTGCGAGATGATCTCGTAGCCCGCCTCTTTCGCCTCATTGGGCGACAGGCCGACCGACACGATTTCCGGGTCGGTGAAGCAGACCGCAGGAATCGCCCGCTTGTCCCATGAGCGGTTTTCGCCGGCGACGATCTCCGCGACCATTTCGCCCTGCGCCATGGCGCGGTGCGCGAGCATGGGCTCGCCGGTGACGTCGCCGATGGCGTAAACGCCGGTCATCGACGTCTGGCATTCATCGTCGATTTTGACGTAGCGCCCGTCCATGTCGAGGACGAGATTGTCGCGGCCCCAGCCTTGCGTCTTCGGCGCGCGGCCCACGGTGACGAGGATTTTTTCCGCCTTCACCGTTTCGGCTTTGCCGTCCGCCGTTTCGATGTCGAGGCCCTTTTTCGATTGGCCCTTGGCCTTGGCGCCCAGGAGAACTTCGACGCCGAGGCGCTTCAGGGTTTTCTCGACGGGCCGTGTCAGCTCCTTGTCGTAAAGCGGGAGTATCTTGTCCATCGCCTCGACGACGGTGACTTTGGTTCCGAGCTTCGCAAAGGCGATGCCGAGCTCGAGGCCGATATAGCCGGCGCCGACCACGGCCAGCGTCTTCGGCGGCGTTTCGAGCGACAGGGCTTCGGTCGAAGAGATGACGTCCCCGCCGAAAGGCATGAACGGCAGTTCGACCGGCTCGGACCCGGTGGCGATAATAACATTGTCGGCGCGGATGCGGACGTCTTCATCGCCGCCCGTCACCTCCACCGTCTTGCCGTCGATAAAAGACGCCCAGCCCTTGATGCTGCGCACCTTATTTTTCTTGAGCAGCCCGCCGACGCCGCCTGTAAGCCGTTTGACGATCCCGTCTTTCCATTGAAGCGTTTTCGCAAAATCGATCTTGGGGCTTCCCGCATGCACCCCGATGGCGCTGTCGCCGGCGAAATGCACGGCTTTCTCGAATTCGTCGGCGGCGTGAATGATCGCTTTCGACGGAATGCAGCCGACATTGAGGCACGTGCCGCCGTGATATTGGCCCTCGACAATGACGCAATCGAGCCCGAGCTGGCCTGCGCGGATCGCGGCCACATAGCCGCCGGGCCCGGCGCCGATGACGAGGAGTTTGCAGGAAATGTCGTCCATGTCTTTTCACCGTTTCCATCTTCCGCCTCCCCCTTGAGGGGAGGCCGAAACTGCGCCAGCAGTTTCGGGAGGGGGAGGACGCCGCCTCCGAATTACCGCTCTTTGTTTTGCATCCCCCACCCGAAATTCGCATTCGCGAATTTCGACCTCCCCTCAAGGGAGAGGTGGGATCTTGTGTCTAACTCTCTATGAAGATCATCGCCGGGTTTTCCAGCAGGGACTTGATCCGCTGCACGAAGACCGCCGCGTCCCAGCCGTCGATGACGCGATGATCGAAGCTGGACGACAGGTTCATGATCTTGCGCGGCGTAAACTCCGAGCCGTTCCAGCGCGGCAGCACCTGCATCTTGTTGACGCCGACAATCGCGACTTCCGGATGGTTGATCACCGGCGTCGTGACGATGCCGCCCATCGCCCCGAGCGAGGTGATGGTGATGGTCGACCCGGACAGCTCCTCGCGGCTCGCCTTGCCTTCCTTCGCCGCTTCGGAAAGCCTTGCGACTTCCGCAGCGCAATCCCAGAGGTCGCGCGCTTCGGCGTGTTTGACCACCGGCACCATCAGCCCGGTCGGCGTCTGCGCCGCGACGCCGATATGAACGCCGCCATGCTGATGAATGACTTCCGCCTCGTCGTCGTAAATGGCGTTCAAATGCGGCTGCTCGCCGACCGCTTTCACCATGGCGCGCATCAGGAACGGCAGCAGCGTCAGTTTCGGCCTTCCCTCCTTGCGCGTTTTGTTGAGCTCGGCGCGCAGATCCTCAAGCGCCGTCATGTCGACTTCTTCCACATAGGTGATGGGAACGATGCGTTCATGCGCGGCTTGCATCTTCTCGGCGATCTTGCGGCGCAGGCCCCTGACTGGCACCTCGGCGACGGATGTGTTGCGCCTTAACACCGCGCCGGGAACGCTCGCCGTCTCGCCGCCGCTGTCGAAAAACGCGTCGAGGTCTTCATGGGTGATGCGCCCTGCCGGGCCCGTCCCGGGCACGCGGCGCAAATCGACGCCGGCGTCGGCGGCGCGCTTGCGCACCGCCGGCGAGGCCAGCGGCTTCTCGCCTTCTGCACGGGGCATGGCGGGCGCAGGCGCAGCGCCGTTGGTCTTCGGCTTGTCCGCCTTCGGCGAGGGCTTTTCCGCCGTTTTTTCCGGTTTCGGCTCCGGCGCTTTCTCCGCCTTCGCCTCTTCCGGCTTTTCTTTGGGCTCAGGCGCCGGCGTTTCGCCCGGCTTCACATTGCCGGCGCCGTCCACCTCGAGGCGCACCAGCGGCGAACCGACCGCGAGCACGTCGCCGGGCTCGCCGCCGCGCCAGATAATCTTGCCCTCCACCGGCGAGGGGATCTCCACCGTCGCCTTGTCGGTCATCACCGAGGCGATGATCTCGTCCTCGCGCACATTGGCGCCCGTCTCAATCATCCACTCGACGAGCTCCGCCTCGGCGACGCCCTCTCCCACATCGGGAAGCTTGATTACATGTTCGCCCATCAGGCGTCCTCCATGACTTTCTGCAAGGCCGCCCCAACCCGCGCGGGCCCCGGAAAATAATCCCATTCATGCGCATGCGGATAAGGCGTGTCCCAGCCCGTCACCCGCACCACCGGCGATTCGAGATGGTAGAAGCAGTTCTCCGCAACAATCGCCGCGAGTTCCGCGCCATACCCACAGGTGCGAGTCGCCTCGTGAACAATGACGCAGCGCCCGGTCTTCTGCACGGACTTTTCAATCGCTTCCATGTCGAGCGGCAGGAGCGTCCTGAGATCGATGATCTCCGCGTCAATGCCGGTTTCCTCGGCCGCAGCTTCGGCGACATAGACCATGGCGCCGTAAACCAGCATGGTGACGTCCGCGCCTTCGCGGCGCACCGCCGCCTTGCCGAGCGGGACCGTATAATGCTCTTCGGGAACCTCGCCCATCTCATGCTTCGACCAGGGCGTCACCGGCCGGTCGTGATGGCCGTCAAAGGGGCCGTTATAAAGCCGCTTCGGCTCGAGGAACATCACCGGGTCGTCGTCCTCGATAGACGCGATGAGAAGCCCTTTGGCGTCGTAAGGGTTGGACGGGATCACCGTCTTGATGCCGGAAACATGCGCGAACAGCGCCTCGGGGCTCTGGCTGTGTGTCTGGCCGCCGAAAATCCCGCCGCCGGTCGGCATCCGCACCACCATGGGCACGGTGAAGTCGTTATTGGAGCGATAGCGGATGCGCGAGGCCTCCTGGGTGATCTGATCGTAGCCCGGATACATATAATCCGCGAACTGAATTTCGGCGCAGGGGCGCAGACCATAGGTCGCCATGCCGATGGCGGCGCCGATAATGCCGCTTTCGCTGATCGGCGTGTCGAAACAGCGCTGGGGCCCGTATTTTTCCTGCAGCCCTTGCGTGCAGCGGAAAACGCCGCCGAAATAGCCCACATCCTCGCCAAAGACGACGACATTGTCGTCGCGGTCCATGGCGACGTCCATGGCGGACCGGATCGCCTGAATCATGGTCATGCGCGCCATCTTAAAACCCCGCTTCCTGGCGCTGGCGGCGAAGATGCAGCGGCATGTCTTTATAAACGTCGTCGAACATGGTGGCGGGCGAGGAATGCGGCCCGTCATGGAGCGTGCCGTTTTTCTCGGCCTGTTTCTGGGCCTCGGCGACTTCCACTTCCAGCATCTCCTTCATCTGGTGATGCCGGGCGTCGGACCAGACGCCGCGCTTGATGAGATAGTCTTTCAGCCGCTCCACCGGATCGCCCAGCGGCCATGAGGTCGATTCCTCCTTGGCGCGATACGCGGACGGATCGTCCGAGGTCGAATGCCCGCCCATGCGATAGGTGACATGTTCGATCAATGTCGGCCCCAGCCCTTTGCGCGCGCGCTCCACGGCCCATTTGGCGACAGCGTAAACAGCGAGATAGTCATTGCCGTCGACGCGCAAGGAAGGAATGCCGAAGCCGAGGCCCCTTGAGGCAAATGTCGCCGCCTTGCCGCGGGCGATGCCCTGAAAAGTCGAGATCGCCCACTGATTGTTGACGATGTTCAACACCACCGGCGCGCGATAAGTGGAGGCGAAAACCAGCGCCGAGTGAAAATCGTTTTCCGCCGTTGAGCCTTCGCCGATCCATGAGGTCGCGATTTTGGTGTCGCCCTTGATCGCCGAGGCCATGGCCCAGCCGACGCCTTGAATGAACTGCGTCGCGAGATTGCCGGAGATCGTGAAAAAGCCGTGCTCTTTCGAGGAATACATGATCGGCAATTGCCGGCCCTGCAACGGGTCGGCGGCGTTCGAATAAATCTGGTTGATCATGTCGACCATGGGATAATCGGTCGACAGGAGAAGCCCCTGCTGGCGATAGGTCGGGAAGTTCATGTCGCCGGGCTTCAACACTTTCGAAAAGGCGCAGGCGATCGCCTCTTCGCCGAGCGCCTGCATGTAAAAGCTGGTCTTGCCCTGGCGCTGGGCCATCAGCATGCGCGCATCGAAAGCGCGCACGCGCATCATGTCTTCAAGGCCCGCTTTCACCTCATCATCGGTCAGCATGTCCGCCCACGGACCGACCGCCTTCCCCTCGCGGTTCAAGACGCGGATGATCGTATAGGCGAGATCGCGGATATCGCCCGCTTCCACATCCACCGGCGGCTTCGGCGCGGCGCCGGCTTTCGGGATCGGGACATTGGAAAAATCCGGCTTGTCGCCGGGGCGGAATTCAGGCTCTGGCACATAGAGGGAAAGCGGCTTCATGTCGCTCATATTGTCTCCGGACTTCCTCCCGTCCGAGACTACGCCGGAGGCGTGGACGGATCGTTACGCCTTGAAATCTGGCTTGTTTTGCGGGGATTTAGCCCGCCGGCGCGAGCCCGCGCAATGGCGCGGCGTTACAATCGCGAAAAATGGAGGGGCGGCGTTGTTGGGCGGGGCTTGAAGGTTGAATCTGCCATTGAAACCTCTGCGCATAGCAGAAGATTCAAGCGCGGAATCACCAGCCGCCTCCACCCCCGCCGCCTCCGCCGCCGCCGGAGAAGCCGCCGCCGCCCGACCCGGAAGACGACGAACTTTGCGGCAGCGCTGAGGCGACGCCTGTCGCCATGCCGGCGACAAGCGCGCTGTTGAGGCCGTGAAGGGAGCTGTAACGCCCGCCGTGAGCGCCGACCCATCGCGGCTGGTAATGCGCCGCCTCTTCCGGAATCAGTCTTTCGAAATGGCGCGTCCAGGGTTCTTCGACGCCGAGCGCGACCGCATAAGGAAGAAACCGTTCATAACGCTCCACGGTCATGGGCGGCGGCGCGTCAGAACCGACCTTCACGGCGTCGAGATAAATTTTTTCCGCGGTTTTGAGATAAAGCCGGAAACCTTCGATTTCCGTGCGCGTTTTCTGGCCATGGGGCGTCGGCGCGGGAATGAAATAGGCGAAGGCGGCGAACATCGCGGCGAGCGCGCCAACGCCGGCGGTGTGCGCCCAAGTCCAGCCGACGGAAAATGAAATGGCGGCGATGATTGCAATGATCGTGAGAACGGCGCCGAGAATCAGATACCCGGCGTTCCATTTAAAATAGGGCTTGCCGAATTTCCTGCCGATTTCGCGCTGGAATTTCTTATAGGCGTGCGTGAAGGCGGAGTCATAGCCGTCGCCAAGCGTAAACTCCTCACGCCGATTGAAAACACCGTGCAGGAAGTTGCGTTCCGCCGGCGAGAGTTCCTCTTCACGCCCGCCTTCAAGCAAGGTGAGCTTCGTCTTTTTCTTGCTTTCGGCGTCGATCTTGACTGCATCTTTCACGCCGAGATTGAGGATCGTGGCGATGAGCGCGTCATGGCCCGAAAGCTTGCGCCGATAAACATGATGCGTCGCCGCGGGGGAAAGCCCTTCCGGCGGCTCGTAACGCGGGAAGACCGGGCCCTTGGCCGGGTCCTGTCCGGCCCGGATGAAAGCCCAGCCATAGAAAAGAGACAGAAGCGCAATGGCGCTCGCGAGAATAAGCCCCGACGCGTTGCGCTGAAACCATTCAGCCCGCTTGTCGGCGGCCGAGGGCGGATCGACGACGCCTTTTTCAAAACCAACCGCGACGGTCAGCCCTTCACGCTGTCCAAGCTCTTTTGTCGTTTCGAAAATATGCGCATTGCCGGAAACGGAGTAGCGGTAGGCGCGCCCGCTCGCGCCCTGGCGCCCCGTATAGGCCGCCGTCGATACGACCTTCGCGCCTTTCGGCAGACGGACGACGGCGCGCGCATGCTCGATCGGGAAAAACCAGTAATTCCCCGTGACGTTCCAGTAGATTTCGTCATAGTCGTCAAAATAGCGGACCTGATTTTTCACGCTATATTCGATGACATAGTCATGCCGGCCATGATCGAGAAAGACATCCGCATCGCCAATGCGAATCTGCATGCCGTTTCCCTGCCGGTCGACCGTATAGGGCTCGCCTTTTCCATCGCGCTCGATGCGTTCGATGTCGTAATCGTAGGAATAGCGCACCCCGTCTCTTTTGTAATAGCGCGGCAGGTCGCGAAAGATTCCGCGCCTGATCTGCCTGCCTTCAACCGTAACATCGATGGTTTCGGTGACGAGAATATCGCCGCTTTTGCGGACATCGATCTCCACCGTAAAGTCGTTGATCTCTTCGCGCGCCGACGCCGAAAGCGGCCAGGCGAGCGCGGCAAGGGCGATGAGGGCGGCGAAAACGGAACGCAGCATCATGATGCGTCGGCGCCCATATCGATGGAAGGCGCGGCTTTTTCCGCGGTCTCGATCTCGAAATAATCGCGCTTTTTAAATCCGAACCCTCCGGCAAGCATGTTTACGGGAAAGCTCTGAATGAGCGTGTTCAATTCGCGCACCGCGCCGTTGTAAAAACGCCGCGCCATCTCGATCTTGTCTTCCGTTTCGGCGAGCGCCGTCTGGAGCTCCAGAAAATTGCCGCTGGCTTTCAGTTCCGGATAATTCTCCGCAACGGCGATCATTTTCGCGACGGGACGCGACAGCGCGCTTTCGGCCGCGCCGCGCGCCGCCGGATCGTCGCCGACCGCCATCGCCGCATTGCGCTTTTCCACCACCTCTTCGAAGAGGCTGCGTTCATGAGCGGCGTACCCCTGCACCGCCGCGACAAGTTGCGGAATGAGATCGGCCCGGCGTTTGAGCTGCACGTCGATATCGGCCCAGCCATTATGCGTCATCTGCCGCTTCTGAACGAGGTGATTGTAAAGCGCGGCCAGCGCCACGGCGGCGATCGCCGCCAGCACCAGCAAGACGAGCCATAGAGTCATGATGCGCTCTCCCGTCCGCTCACTATAGGCGCCGCACGTCGCATTTATACCCCTTGACGGCGATTATCCTTTTACAAGCTTCGCCCATTCGTCTTCGGTGAGCACCGTAACGTCCAGCTCTTCAGCTTTCTTTAACTTCGACCCGGCGCCCGGCCCGGCCACCACATAATCGGTTTTCGCGGAAACCGAGCCCGAGACCTTGGCGCCGAGCGCAACCGCGCGGGCCTTGGCCTCCTCGCGGGTCATGGTTTCAAGCGAACCGGTGAAGACGACCGTCTTGCCGGAAACGGGGCTCGATTTCGCCGGGCCTTGCGCTTTTTGCGGCGCTGCTTGCTCCAGAAGCTTATCGACAGCGTCGCGATTGTGTTTCTCGTCGAAGAAATCGATGACGCCGCGCGCGACAAGCGCGCCAACGCCGTCAATCGAGAGCATGTCCTCGTAAGCCTCGCTTTCTTCGTCGCGCGCTTTGCGCGCCGCTGCGTAAAACGCATCGAAATCGCCGTAATGAGTCGCAAAAAGCCGCGCATTGGTTTCGCCCACATGGCGGATGCCGAGCGCGTTGATAAAACGCGTCAGGGAAATCTTGCGGCGCGCGTCGATGGCGTCGAACAGGTTCTGCACCGATTTTAGATTGGTGGGCGGCTTTTCCTTGCCGTTCCTGTCGCGCTTGCGCGCGCCTTCCTCATCGAGATCGTAGCGGTAAAGGTCGATCTTTCCCGCCTCCTGCCTTTCGCGAAGGGTGAAGATGTCCGCCGGTTCGCGGATGACGCCCTCTTCGTGAAAGCTTGCAATCTGTTTTTCGCCGAGGCCCTCGATGTCGAAAGCCTGGCGCGAAACGAAATGCTTCAGGCGCTCCACCATCTGCGCGTCGCAGACGAGCCCGCCGGTGCAGCGCCGGTCCACATCGGCCTTGCCGGTGTTGGGATTGACCTCGTTCACCGCATGAGAGCCGCAGACCGGGCAATGGGTCGGGAATTTATAGGGCTTTGACTCTTTCGGGCGTTTCTTCTTGTCCACTTCCAGGACTTGCGGAATGACGTCGCCGGCACGCTGGATGATCACCGTGTCGCCTTTGCGGATGTCCTTTTCCTTGATGTAGTCTTCATTGTGCAGGGTCGCGTTCGAAACGACGACGCCGCCCACGGTGACGGGTTTCAACCGCGCCACCGGCGTCAGCTTGCCGGTGCGTCCGACCTGGATGTCGATCTTTTCAAGGACCGTCGTCGCCTTTTCCGCCGGAAATTTATGCGCAATCGCCCAGCGCGGCGCGCGGGAGACATAGCCGAGACGTTCCTGATAATCGAGGCGGTCGACCTTATAGACGACGCCGTCAATGTCATAGCCGAGCCTGGCGCGCTCGGCTTCGATCTTCTTGTAATGCGCTAAAAGCGCCTCGACGCTCTCGCAATGTTTAGCGAGAGGGTTGATCCGGAACCCGAGTTTTTTGAGATGCTGGATCGCCTCCCATTGCGTCTTGCCAAGCGCTTCGGTCAATTCGCCCCAGGCGTAAGCGAAAAAATGCAAGGGCCGCGCGGCGGTGATCGCCGCATCGAGCTGGCGCAGCGATCCCGCGGCGGCGTTTCGCGGATTGGCGAAAGGCTCGTGCGTTTTCGAATCGTCTTCGGCCTCGCGTTCGAGCCGTTTGTTCAGCGCTTCGAACTCCTCAAGGCTCATATAGACTTCGCCGCGCACCTCCAAAACCGTCGGCGCGTTCTTCAGGGTTTTCGGGATGTCGGCGATGGTGAGCACATTGGCGGTGACGTTTTCGCCGGTGACGCCGTCGCCGCGCGTCGCCGCAACCATCAAAACGCCCTCTTCATAACGCAGATTGAGCGACAGCCCGTCGATCTTCGGCTCGGCGGTGAAAGCGAGCTTGGCGTCCTCGCCAAGACCTAAAAACCGCCGCACGCGCTTTTCGAATTCGACAACGTCTTCATCGTTAAAGGCGTTGTCGAGCGAGAGCATGGGGATGGCGTGCTTCGACTTTTCGAACTTGGTCGAGGGCGGCGCGCCCACCTTATCCGAGGGCGAGTCTTCACGCTTCAGCTTCGGAAAGCGCTTTTCGATGAGCAGATTGCGTCGCCTCAGGGCGTCATATTCCGCGTCGGAAATCTCCGGCTTGTCATGCTCGTAATAAGCCTTGTCGGCCCGCCCGATCGCGCCCGCAAGACGCTCGAGCTCGGCTTCGGCTTCCTCCGGTTTCAGCTTGTTCACCGGAATTGCTGAATGGTCCTGCGCCTTTTTTTTCGTCATGTCTTTCCGTTACGCCCGTTTGCGCGACTTTTTCGCCGGGGCTTTTTCTTTGGGCGCGTCCACGGACAAAAGCCGGCGGGCGGCGGCGCGCGCTTCGTCCGTCACTTCAGCGCCCGACAGCATGCGGGCGATTTCCTCGACGCGCGCGCCGTCTTCAAGCGGCGTCACCCGCGTCAGGGTCGAGGATTTCGTCTGCTTCTTCTCGATGCGCCAATGGGCGCCGGCGCGGGCCGCGACCTGCGGACTGTGGGTGACCACGAGAACCTGCGCGTCCGAGGCGAGCCGCGCCAGCCGCTCGCCCACCGCATCGGCGACGGCCCCGCCGACGCCTGCATCGACTTCGTCGAAGATGATGACCGTGCGGTTTTCCTTGGCCGCGAGCGCGGCTTTCATGGCGAGCACGAACCGCGACAGCTCGCCGCCCGACGCAATGGTTTTCAGCGGTCCCGCCGGGGCGCCCGGATTGGTGGCCACCATGAACTCCACCGCATCGAAGCCGTCCGATGTCGGGTGGCTTTTGTCCGTTGCAATGTTGGTTTCGAAAACCGCCTTGCCGAGTTTCAACGGCGCCAGTTCTTTCATGACGGCGCTGTCGAGTTTTTTGGCCGCCGCGGCGCGCTCTTTCGACAGCGCCGTGGCTGCCTTTTCAAAAGCGGCCTTCGCGTCTTTCACGTCTTTTTCAAGACTCTCGAACGCCGCCTCGCCCATCTCGAGATCTTCGAGCGACGTCTTCGCCTTTTCAAGGAAAGCCGCGAGCCCGTCCGGCGTCACGCCGTGTTTGCGCGCCTCGGCGCGCAGGGCGAAAAGCCGCTCTTCGACGCGGTCGAGCTCGTCCGGATCGGCGCCGAAGCGGTCGATGGCCGCTTCCAGGGCGCTGCGCGCTTCGGCCGCCTCATTCAGCGCCGCATCGAGCCGCGCCGAGGCGACGCTTAAAGGATTGTCTTTCTCGGCGAGGAGGCTCGCGGCCCGGTCGATCCGGCGCAGGGCGCTGGCGAGCTGTGCGTCGAAGGCGCCTTCGCTCATCGCCGTCATGGCGGCGTTCAGGTCTTCTGCGATCTTGTCGGACGCCATCAGCTCGGTGCGCCGTTCGGCGAGCGCGGCTTCTTCATCCGCCTCAGGGGCGAGTTTCGACAAGCGCTCGACCACATGCCTGAGATAATCCGCCTCGCGCGCCGCCGCGTCGCGGTCGCGTTTTTTTTCCTCCAGCGCGTCTTCAGCGTCGCGCCAGCGCCGCCAGAGCCCCGCGACCTCGCCCGCTTTTTTCTGCAAGCCGCCGAATTCGTCGAGCATGCCGCGATGCGCCGAGGCCGTTAAAAAGCCGCGCCCGTCATGCTGGCCGTGAATCTCCACAAGGGTTTCGCCGACGGTCCGCAGCATCGCAATCGACACGGGCTGGTCGTTGACGAAGCCGCGCCCGCGCCCGTCGGCGCCCTGCACCCGGCGCAAGATCACCTGATCCTCGCCCGCGTCGAGGCCGTTTTCCTCGAGCACTTTCCAGACCGGATGCGAAAGCCCCGGTTCGAAGATGACCGAGACGACGCCCTGTTTCGCGCCCTGGCGCACGGCGCCGCGTTCGGCCCGGCCGCCGACGGCGAGCCCGAGCGCGTCAAGAAGAATGGATTTGCCGGCGCCGGTCTCGCCGGTAAGCGCGGTCAGGCCGCGCCCGAGCGCCAGGCGCGCCTGGTCGATCAGCACGAAATCCTGAATATGAAGCGCGATCAGCATCGACCGGAGCGGCGCCTTTTCACTGGATACCCGTTTGCCTGAAAACGGCGAGAGAGCCCCCTCGCCTGTTTCCTCCGTGATGTATCGCAGTTTGACGGCCCGTTAAAGCGGCTCGCGCGCCTCGTCGATCGGGCTTTGCGGCGCATTGCCCCGCGGCTCAAGCCTTTCAAGCTCGTCCGGCGAGGGCGGCTCAAGAGCCTCCTGATTGCTCATATCCGCCTCATCGAGCGTTTCCGACGCTTTTTTAAGTTTCGCCGGCTTGGATTTGGGCTTGCCGGAGCCCTCGGCGAGGATGCCGCGTTCTTTGAACAGCTTGTAGCTTTCCTCGTACCAGCGGCTGCCGGGATAGTTGTAGCCGAGAACGGCGGCGGCGGCGCGCGCCTCGTCGATAATGCCGAGCTCGAGATAGGCCTCCACGAGACGGTGCAGGGCTTCGGGAACGTGGCTCGTCGTCTGGTAGCGCTCGACCACCGTCTTGAAACGGTTGATCGCCGCAATGTGCTTGTTCTGCTTCAGATAGAAGCGCCCCACATACATCTCCTTGCCGGCGAGGTGATCGAAAGTGAGGTCGAGTTTCAGCCGCGCGTCGCGCGCATATTCCGTATCCGGATAACGCCGGATGACGTCGTTCAGGGCCTGGACGGCGTTGTTGGTGTAATCCTGGTCGCGGCCCACATCGCGGATGCGCTCGTAATAACACATGGCTTTCAGGTAATAGGCGTAAGCGGCGTCCTTGTTGCCGGGATGCAGCGAAATGAACTGGTCGATCGCCGTCACCGCTTCTTCGTAATCATTGCCCTGATAATAAGCGAAAGCCTTCATCAGCATGGCGCGGCGCGCCCAGGCGGAGTAAGGGTGCTGGCGCTCGACTTCCTCGAAATAGGCGATGGCGTTGTCGTACCGCTTGCGCTCGAGCTCACGGGTGGCGCTTCTGTAGAGCGTTTCCACCGGACGCTCCACATAAGCGAATTTCTCTTTCTTCTTGCCGGATGAACTGCAGGCCGCGACGGCGAAACAGGCGAGGATGACGAGGAGCGCTTTACCGAGGAACGCAAAAGGCTTTTTCACTGGGACCGACTTCACCTGGAGAGGCCTTTCGGGACGCGGCCGCGCGCCGACTGCCGGCGGGGCCTTGGGGGCGAAAAACCGTTCTAGTTGGGCGCAGGCGGGGCTGTCAAACAAGGATGGACGGCCGATCCCGGCCCCTTTCAGATCAGGCGGTGGCGGAGATCGGCTGGGCCGTCTCGCCCGCCGCTTTCGCCAGCGCCATGGCCGCCCGCGTATTGAGGTCGTGGCCGGGGCGGAACGCCTTGATGCGCCCGACGATCGGCGCGCCGACAAGATAAAGATCGCCGACGAGATCCAGCGCCTTGTGCAGCGCAAATTCCGCTTGGTCGCGCAACGTGTCCTCGTTGAGCAGCTTTTCGCCGTCGACGACCAGCGCGTTGTCGAGCCCGCCGCCGCGAATGAGGCCGGCGTTTTTGAGCGCCTCCACCTCTTCCAGCCGGACAAAGGTGCGCGCCGTCGACAGCCGCACGAGATCCTCCGGATCTTCGAGATCGATGGAAAGGGTTTGACGGCCAATGAGGCAGCCCGCGAAATTGATTTCGATATCGAGCCGGCGGCCCGCAAAGGGTTCGAACTCGATCCAGCGCTTCTCGTCGCCGATGCGGATTTTTTCCTGAACCACCGCCGGATGGCGATAGGCGGAAAGTCGTTCGTGGCCGTTTTCAGCGATGGCCGCCACAAAAGGCGCCGCGCTGCCGTCAAGAATGGGAATTTCCGGGCCGTCGACTTCGACAATGACATGGTCGACGCGGCTGAGCGCCAACGCCGCCATCAAATGCTCCACCGTGCCGATCCGGGCGCCGTCGCGATTGGCGAGGCTGGTTCCGTGATCGGCGCTGACGACGTTTTCGGGACTCGCCTTGATCTGAGCGCCGTCTCCCTCTCTGCCGAGGCAGCGGAAAACAACGCCGCCGCGCGTCGCCGGCAAAAGGCGCACCCGGCACTCCGCGCCGCTGTGAAGGCCGACGCCGGAAAATTCGATTTCGCTCGCAATTGTCCGCTGGCGCGCGGGCTCACTCATACTCGTCTCGCTAGTCCAGTGCGGGTCCCCAACAGCCGCATGACCATAGCGGACTCCCGCCGGACAATGCGCTATTTTTGTTAAGCATAGATGATTTTTGCGTATGCGAACACTGCCCCTGGTCAATGTTTATTTCCGATTCTTGCAGAGGCTCGCGCGCCCTCAAAATCAAAAAACCACGCCGGCAGGCGCTGCTGCCGGCGTGGTTTTGTAAGAGAAAACAAGGTATTGCCTCCTAAGGGCGCGGCTTAGCCGGTCTTCTTCTTTCTCAAAAAGGACGGGATTTCGAGATCGGCGTCTTCCTGGTCGTCGAACAGGTCTCCGCGCGGCGCGCCCGAGGGTTTCGGCGCTTCGGGCGCGCGCGGCGCGGATGCCGCCTGGCGCCCGGCCCGGCGCGGCTCTTCCTGGCCGCCAAGAGATTTGAACATGTCCACCGCCGCTTCAAGGGAATGCTTGCCGAGCGCCTGGGCGCTGCGGAAGGGATTGGCGGTTTCGCCCTGACGCGGCGTTTCCTGGCGCGGCGATTCCTGACGCACAGGGCGCTGCGGCGCGGATGCGCGAACCGGGCCCTGGGCCGGATTCTGGGCCGGGGTCGGGGCTTGGGTCGGCGCGGCGGCGCGGGTTTCGGCGACGCCGCCTTCGGTCAGCATCTTGCGGATGCGCTCATGCACGTCGCCCACCGGATTGGCGCCTGGCGCCGCGCCGCGAGCCGGCGCGCCCGGCGCGGACTGCGGAGCCGGGCTCGAAACACTCGGCGCCGGCGAAGCGGCGGCGCTTGGGGCCGACGCGCTCTGGCTGGAAGCCGCAGGCTGGTCCACCGGGGTCGGCTCGCGCCAGGGTTTGGAGACGGCGCCGGTGTTGACCTTGATCTGCGGACGCGGCTGTTCTTTTTCCTCGATGTCGATGCCGGTGGCGACCACCGAAACGCGCACCCGGCCCTCGAGATCCTGATTGAAGGTGGAGCCGACAATAATGTTGGCGTCGGGATCGACTTCGGCGCGGATGCGGTTCGCCGCTTCGTCGACCTCGAACAGAGTCATATCCATGGACCCAGTGATGTTGATGAGGACGCCTTTCGCGCCTTTCATGGAGACTTCGTCGAGCAGCGGGTTCGAGATCGCGGCTTCGGCGGCCTGAATGGCGCGCTTTTCGCCTTCGGCCTCGCCGGTTCCCATCATCGCCTTGCCCATCTCGCTCATCACCGTGCGGACGTCGGCGAAGTCGAGATTGATGAGGCCCGGCATGACCATGAGATCGGTAATGCCCCGGACGCCCGAATGCAGGACCTGGTCGGCCATGGCGAAGGCCTCGTGGAAGGTCGTGCGCTCATTGGCGATGGAGAAGAGGTTCTGGTTCGGGATGATGAGCAGCGTGTCCACATGCTTTTGCAGCTCTTCGATGCCCGCCGTCGCCAGCCGCATGCGCCGCGCGCCTTCGAAATGGAAGGGCTTGGTGACGACGCCGACGGTCAGGATGTCGCGCTCTTTCGCCGCCTTGGCGATCACCGGCGCCGCGCCCGTCCCCGTGCCGCCGCCCATGCCGGCGGTGACGAACAGCATGTGGCAACCGCCCACATGTTCGAGAATTTCATCGAGCGACTCGTCGGCCGCCGCCCGCCCGATATCGGGAATGGACCCAGCCCCGAGACCTTGCGTGGTCTTTACGCCGAGCTGGATCTTTTTTTGCGCCTTGGACAGGCCCACCGCCTGTGCGTCGGTGTTCGCCACAACAAACTCGACGCCCTCGAGCTGGCTTTCGATCATGTTGTTGACGGCGTTGCCGCCCGCCCCGCCGACGCCGATCACGGTGATGCGGGGTTGGAGTTCCGTGAGTTCCGGCACGCTAAGATTGATTGGCATGGATGTCTCCGCTGATGCGCATGTTTTTCGGGCGGCTTTATCGTTGAGATCCGGCGCCCTTCCCCGATGGTTAATCCGTCGTTAAAGACTCGTTCAGAACCCTTTCCAAAAGGTTAACAGCCCCTTAACGAGTCGCTTTCCCGCCCGATTTTTTCGACTCTCTAAACGCCGGGCGGAATGATTTTTAAAGCGCCCGCCGGACGGCCTGACATGCCGGTCCCAAAGAGCGCTTTTTCAGAACTTCGCGCGCAACCAGGCTTCAACATTGCCGAGCACGGACGATCTTGCCCCTGCATGAGGTGATTGGCGCAAAAGACCAAGCCCGCTTTCGCTGTTTTCGTCCAAATTCGCATAATGCTGGACAAGCCCCGCGCAGACGGCGAAGCCCGGCGCCGAGACCGCTTCCGGCGAGCCGGCAATGGCGGCGGGCCGGCCGAGACGGCTTTTCATGCCAAGGCTCCTTTCGGCGACTTCGCGCGCGCCGACGAGGAGCGAGCCGCCGCCGGTAAGGACCGCGCGGCGCAGCCCCGAACGGCGCATGCCGTCATTGGGAAGCTGTTCGCAAACGAGTTCAAATATCTCTTCAAGCCGCGGCAGGATGACTTCGCTGACATCGGCGCGGCTCGCCCGCACGCTCTCGCCCTGAACGCCGAGTTGCGGGAAGTCGATGAATCGGTGCTCGTCGCCGGGGCCGATGAGCGCCGAGCCGTAAAGCGTCTTGATGCGCTCGGCATGGACGAGCGGCGCGCCGAAAATCTGCGCGATGTCGCGGGTGATATGGCCCGCGCCGACAGGCGCCCCGCCGCATTCGACGAGCGCGCCATTGTCATAGACTGCAAAGCCGGTCGACGCCGCGCCGATATCGATCAGAACGACGCCGAGCTCTTTTTCGTCTTCGAGAAGCACCGCTTCGGCCGCCGCATAAGGCGCGGCGGCGAAATCCGCGACTTTCAAATCGCAGCGTTCGATCAGGTCGGCGAGATTGTCGAGATAGCTCTGGCGCGCCCCGACGGCGAACATCTGCGTCGAGAGAACGCCGCCCGTAAGACCGACAGGATCGCCAAGCCCCTCCTCGCCGTCGAGCTTGAAGCCCACGGGAAGCGCATGCAGCGGCGCACAATCGGGCGGCGTCGCGATTTTAAGGCCTTCCGCGAGGCTGTCGTCCACGTCTTCCTGGGCGACGACGCCGCCGGCGATTTCAAGATCGACGCCGATGCGCCTGGCGCGCAAATGCCGGCCCGGGACGGCGACGATGAGCCGGCCCACATGTTCGCCCGCCATGCGCTCGGCGGCTTCGACCGCATTCCTGACGCCGGTTTCTATCGCTTCGGCCGAAGCGGGCCCGCGGGCCGGCGCCGGCGCGCCGTAACAGCCGACGCCGACGATCTCCGCCTGCGGCGCGAAATCCTCTTCCTCATGCACGCGCGCGATGAAGCAGGAAATCTTCGAGCCGCCGATATCGAGCGCGGCGGCAAGCGTCTCGTCCTTGCGGCGTTTTCTGGTTTTGTGTTTGTGCGCCACTAGCGTCCCATCAGTTGACGCGGCCGAGAGGCTTGTCCATCTCCATCGCGCCTTTTGTTCTGTAGACGAAGTTTTCCGGGTCCCGTAAATCGACATATTCGAGCGGCTCGTCAAGCAAGCCGGTTTCGTCATGCAGGCGCGCCAGATAGCGCACCGCCTCGCCGAGCCCGTGCTCGGGAAATTTCACATCGACGCCGTTTTTGGTCTTCAGATTCCAGCGCCGGTCCGAAACGCGGATCAGCGCCGAGGCGCGTTGCCAGAGTTCGGGTTCAACATGCAGCGCCTTCAGCATCTCAGAGGCCGCGCCGGGGGCGCCGGCGCCGACGATCAGCGGCAGGTCGGCATATTCATAGGCGTCAACCTCGCGGATGATCGCGCCCGTATCGTCGATGAGATGCAGCGCGCCGGACAATTGCCAGACGGCGGCAGGCTCGCGCTCGCGCACCGAGACATGAATGGTGTCGGGCATGAGGCGCGACACGGCGGCGGCGCGCACCCAGCCGAGCTGCTCCACCGCGGCGCGGGCGCGGTCCGCATCGAAATGCAGGATCGAGGCGCCCATCACCGGCCCGACAGCGGAAAGAATTTCGTCCTCGCTCACATGGTCGACGCCGCGCGCGGTGATGCGCCGGACTTCGAACCCGGCGGTGACGGCGCCGGCGCCGGCGACGCGGGAGAGCTTCTCGCCCATCAAACCGATATAGCCCCCGGTCCACAGGAAGCCGAGCGCCACAAGCGCGATCAAGACGGACCCTGCGAGCGCGGCGCGGGACATGTTCGTCCAAATCGCGCTGATGCGGTCGAAAAAGCCTTCCTGCTTTTTCCGCGAGGATTTGCGCTTTGTCGTCTTACGTCCGTTTTTCTTCTTTACCTTTGGCATGATGCATCCTCCACCATCCATGCGCAGAGTTCTGAAAACGATATGCCGCAATGACCCGCCTGCTCCGGGGAAAGCGACGTCGCCGTGAGACCCGGCTGCGTGTTCACTTCAAGGCAATAGACCTGTTCGTCTTTGGCGCCAGGGTCGTAACGGAAATCGGCGCGGGAAAGCCCGCGGCAGCCAAGGGCGTGATGGGCGCGCAGGGCCAAATCCATGCAACGGTCTGTTACCGCGTCTGGAATGTCCGCGGGCAGCACATGGCTCGATCCGCCGGCGGCGTATTTCGCCTCATAATCATAGAAAGCGAGCGATGTGGTGATTTCGGTGACGCAGAGCGCCCGCTCGCCCATCACCGAGACGGTAAGCTCGCGCCCAGGAATGAATTTCTCCACCAGCACGTCATCGCCGAGAGACCATTCTTTCGAGGTCAGCTCCGCCGGCGGACGGTTCTCGCCCTTGCGGACAATAAAGACGCCGACCGAAGAGCCTTGCGCATTCGGCTTGATGACATAGGGCGTCTCCATGACGTGGCCCTTCGCCGCCTCTTCGCGCGAAACGATCCGGCCGAATGGCGAGGGAATGCCGGCGTCTTCGAACACCGCCTTGGCGCGCTGCTTGTCCATGGCGAGGGACGAGGCGAGGACGCCGGAATGGGTGTAGGGAAGCCCCATCACCTCGAGGAGCCCCTGGACGCAGCCATCCTCCCCCCATTGTCCGTGGAGCGCATTAAAAACCGCATCGGGTTCGGCTTCGAGCAGACGCGCGGCCATATCGCGCCCCGCGTCGATCTCGAACACCTCGTAACCGGCTTCCCGCAAGGCCTTCGCCGCCGCCGCGCCGGAATTGAGGGAAACCTCGCGCTCCGGCGACCAGCCGCCTTTCAGGACTGCAATGCGGGTGTGCTTTTTTGTCATAAGGCAACGGGCAATAGGGAATAGGCAAAGGAGCGCTTCGGCGCCCGGCTTAGGAATAGGGAAGCATTCGGCGCGTTAAGATTTTGTTTACGCTGCGCGCGTCCGGCGAGTTTCCTGCGGTTCAGGCGTCCCATTGCCTATTCCCCATTCCCTATCGCCTCGCCGATCCGGCGAATTTCCCATTTGAGCTCGACGCCCGTCTCGCGCGCCACATCCTGGCGCAGCGACTCGATCAGGGCCTCGAGGTCCGCCGCGCTCGCTTTGCCGCGATTGATCATGAAATTGCAGTGATGTTCAGAGACTTGCGCATCGCCGACGACGCGGCCCCGGCCCCCGATCTCATCGATGAGCTGCCAGGATTTCTTACCGCCCGAGATGTCCGGATCGGGATTGGCGAAGGTGGACCCGCCCGTGCGCTCGCGGATCGGCTGGGTCTCCTCGCGCGCGGCGCTGATCTCTTCCATGCGCTTTAAAATGCGTTCGGGCTCGTCCGGGCGGCCTTCGAAGGTGGCGCTCGTAAAGATGAAACCCTCGGGCGCGGCGCAATGGCGGTAGGAAAAGCCGAGCCCGTCCTTGGAGAGGATGCGCCGCCGGCCCTTGCGGTCATAGGCTACGGCGGCGACAAGCACGTCTTTCACCTCGCCGCCATAGGCGCCGGCGTTCATGCGGATCGCGCCGCCGATGGTCCCCGGCACGCCGCGGAAAAATTCGAGCCCGGCGACGCCCGCCTGCGCGGCGGCTTTTGCGACCTGCGCGTCGATGCAGCCAGCGCCGGCGGTGACGCGCATCCCCGACACGCTGATTTGCCGAAACGGCGAGCCGAAGCGAATGACGACGCCGCGCACCCCGCCGTCGCGCACCAGCAGATTCGAGCCGACGCCCATCACATGAACCGGGATCTCTTCCGGCGTTTCTTTCAGGAAGTGCGCGAGGTCGTCTTCATCGGCGGGCGAGAACAAAACATCCGCCGGGCCGCCGACGCGGAACCAGGTGAGCGCGGAGAGGTCTGCGTTCTCGGTGTATTTGCCGCGGACGGCGGGGAGCTCGGATATAGTGATTTTTTTCATATCACCCCCTCCGTCAGCTTCGCTGACACCTCCCCCGCAAGCGGGGGAGGAGAAAAGGAGGCAACTGCAGGAAAGAATCTCTTCCCCCGTTTACGGGGGAAGTGGCCTGCGCCATCAGGCGCGGGTCGAAGGGGGTTGGCCGCAACAATAAACACACAACTACTTGCCCGACTTCGCCAACTCGCCCGCCAGCGCATTCGCATGTTTGGTGATGTCGCCGGCGCCGAGGCAGATGACATAATCGCCTTCCTGCGCAACCTCCGCGATGATCCCCGGCAACTCATCGAAAGACTTCAAGGGCTGCGCGCCCTGGTGGCCATGACCTTCGAGGCCCGCCACAAGACTATCGCGGTCGAAACCTTCGAGCGGCGCCTCGCCCGCCGCATATACGTCGGCGATCAAGGCGACATCCGCCTCGTTCATGCAGGCGCAGAATTCGTCGAAGAGATCGCGTAGTCTTGAATAACGGTGCGGCTGCACGACCGCGATGACCTTGCCTTTCGCGATATTGCGGGCGGCGCGCAGGACCGCGGCGATTTCCGCCGGGTGATGGCCGTAATCGTCGATGATGTGAACGCCCTTCCACTCGCCGGCGGGCGAGAAGCGGCGCTTGACGCCTTCGAATTTCGACAGGCCCGATTTGATCTGGTCGTCGCTGGCGCCGAGGCGTTTCGCGACAATCGCGGCGGGCAGCGAGTTCAGCACATTATGCGTTCCCGGCATGGGCAGGCGCAGATTCTCAATACGGTCGATTTCGCGCCCCTGCTCGCGGAAAATGATGTCGTAATGGCTGGCGCCGTCTTCATGGCGGATATTGACCGCGCGCACATCGGCCTGCGGATTGACGCCATAGGTGATGAGCCGCCGGTCGGTGACGCGGCCGACAAGCGCCTGCACTTCCGGATGATCGAGACAGACAATTCCGAAGCCGTAAAACGGCGTGTTCTCGATGAAACGGTCGAACGCGGCGCGCAAAGCCTCGAAGCCGCCCCAATGGTCGAGATGCTCCGGGTCGATATTGGTGACGATGGCGACGGTCGTCGGCAGGCGAATGAAAGTGCCGTCGCTCTCGTCGGCCTCGACCACCATCCAGTCGCCCTCGCCGATGCGCGCATTGGCGCCGTAAGCATTGATGACGCCGCCATTGATGACCGTGGGGTCGAGTCCCGCCTCGTCGAGAAGCGCGGCGACCATGGTCGTCGTCGTGGTCTTGCCATGCGTGCCCGCGACGGAGACCGTCCATTTCAGGCGCATAAGCTCCGCGAGCATGTCGGCGCGCTTGACCACCGGAATATGGCGCGCGCGCGCCGCCGCAACCTCCGGATTGTCGCGCTTGATCGCCGTTGAAATGATGACGGCGTCGGCGCCTTCGACATTTTCCGGCTTGTGGCCGATGACGACGGGAACGCCCTTATCGCGCAGGCGCTGGACATTGGCGCTTTCGGCCATGTCGGAGCCTCTGACGTCATAGCCGAGCGTCCTCATCACGTCCGCGATGCCGCTCATGCCGATGCCGCCGATACCCACGAAATGCACGACGCCCGCGCCGAAAGGCAGGCGCACCTTGATCGCCGGCGGATCGATTTTGGAATATTGGTTCTTACTCATACTCACATTCGCCTAATTTTGTGTAAGACCGCTTACAAATCCGCCAACAGCGCCAAAAAGTACAAGAACCAAAACCGCGACCACAAAAACACCATAGACATTGAGATACCGATCCACATCGTGTTGATCGGTGCAATACTTCAAGAACAATGTCTTCAGCTTACTCACTAAAGTTCCTCAGGCTGCAGCTTTCACCGCAGCGATGCCTTCGACCAGATCGGCAAGGCGCGATGCGGCGCCGGATTTCACCGCGCCATGAGCGGCCTCGGCCATGGATTTCAGCCGCGCCGGATTGGAGAGCAACGCCTCCAGCGGCGCGGCGAGCTCATAAGCATTAAACTCTTTTTCGGGCAAAATCACGGCGGCGTTTTTATCCTTTAACGCCCGCGCATTGCCGGTCTGGTGATCGTCCATGGCGATGGCAAGCGGCACCAGGATCGACGGCCGGCCGATGGCGGCGAGCTCCGTCACGGTCGAGGCGCCGGCCCGGGAAATGACGAGATGCGCCGCCGCCATGCGTTGCGGAAGGTCGGAAAAGAACGGCGCAACCTCGGCGCGGACGCCGGCTTCAGCATAAGCGGCTTTCACCGTCTCCATCTCGCCTTCGCGGGCCTGATGCGTGACGATGAGCCTCTTGCGCAAGCCTTCGGGCAAGCCCGCAATCGCTTTCACCGGCGCATCGGAGAAAATGCTGGCGCCCTGACTGCCGCCGAAAATGAGGAGATGAATGTCGCCGCCCGTCGCGGGATAAGGCGCGCCGTCAAGCGCCGCCACGGCGTCGCGCACGGGGTTTCCCACCTCCACCGTTTCAACGCCGGCGGGCAATTTTTCAAGGATTGAAAACCCATGGGCGACGAAGGCCGCCTTTTTGACAAGCAGCCGGTTGGCGCGACCCAGGACGCCGTTTTGTTCGTGCACCCCGTAAGGGATCTTCATCAGCGCCGCCGCCTTCATGGCGGGAAGCGACGGATACCCGCCAAAGCCTACCGCGGCCGCGGGTTTTCTTTTCTTGAATTCGCGCAGCGACGTAAAAAGCCCCGCCGCAATGGAGACCGCAGAAGCGGCTTTCGCCACGGGCCCGCCGATGGAGGGGGTCGCCGCGGAGATCTCAAACCGTTCGTCGGCGGGAAAGGCTTTGGCGTAACGGCTGCCGCGCGCATCGGTGACGAGCAGCACCTGATGGCCGCGGCGCTTTAATTCCTGCGCCAGGGCTTCGGCGGGAAACAGATGTCCGCCGGTCCCGCCGGCAGCGAGCGCGATGGGACCGCTCAAGCTCACGGCATGATGTCCTTGCGCCGGAAGACGCCCTGATGTGTGCGGGTCAACGCGAAGATGAGCCCCACCGTCAATCCCGTGGCGAAAAGCGACGAGCCGCCATAAGAAATGAACGGCAGGGTCATGCCTTTCGCGGGCAGCGCGCGCAAACTAACGCCGATATTGATGATCGCCTGAAAGCCGATGATCGCCGCAAGGCCGGTGGCGGCGCATTGCGCGAAAATGCTTTTCAGCCCCGCCGCCCGCGCCATCACCCGCGCGGTGAAGACGGCGAAAAGAACGATGATGAAGACCGCCACCAGAAAGCCGAAATCCTCGCCGGCGACGGCGAAAATGAAATCGGTGTGCGCATCGGGAAGCGCGGTCTTCACCGGCGGCGCGTCGCCCCGGCCGATCAGGCCGCCATTCGCAATCGTTTCGATCGCCTTGTCGACCTGATAAGTCTCCGTCGCGCCCGGTTTGAAAAACCCGTCGACGCGGCGCGCCACATGGTCGGAGAGATAATAGCCCGCAGCGAGCGCGCCGAACCCGGCGCCGCCGAGCCCCGCGATCCACAGCCAGCTCCACCCGGCGACGAAAAACATCACCGCCCAGACCGCAGTGACGAGCGCCCACTGGCCGAAATCCGGCTGCATTAAGAGCAAGGCGGAAAACATAACGTAAAGTCCCATGGCGACGGAGCCGCCGGGAAATTTCGGATCGCGCGCGCCCTCCGCCATCATCCAGGCGGCGGCGATGACGAAGCCGGGTTTGGCGAATTCAGAGGGCTGCAGCGACATGCCGCCGACATAGAGCCAGCGCTTGGCGCCGTTCACCTCGCCGCCAAAGATCAGCACAAAGATCATGACAGCGACCGCGCCGATGAAGACAAAAACCCCGAGCCGGCGCGCCTGCAGCGGCGTTAAAAACGCGACCGCCGCCATGAGAAGCAGCGTCGGCCCCATAAAGATGAGCTGGCGCATGGGAAACTGAAACTGCCCGACGCCGGGCATGCGCGCCGCGGCGGACGGCCCCGCCGCCATCAGGACAACGCCGCCGATGACGATGATCAGCGACAGGATCCCGAGCGCCGGCCGGTCGATGGACCACCAGAGCCGCGCGAAGGGAGACTCGTCAAGCCGCGACAGACGCTTCACGCCGCTTCTCCATTGGTCGCCGAAAGATCGGAGACGAGCGCGCGAAACGCCTCGCCCCGCTCTTCGAAGTTTTTGAACTGATCGTAAGAGGCTGAGGCCGGCGACAGGAGAACGACCGGATTGGCCGCCTCCGACTGCGCCGCGTCTTTCGCCGCCGCCGCTACGGCCTTTTCAAGATCGCTGCAATGAACGCATGTAACCGCGTCTTTCAACTGCTCTTCATATTCGACCGCCGCTTCGCCGATGAGATAAACACAGCGCACACGGTTCATCAGCGGCAGGAGGCTTTTCACCCCGCCCTCTTTCGGCTTGCCGCCGGCGATCCAGTATATGTCTTCAAAGGCGTTCAAGGCGCGCGCCGCCGCATCGGCGTTAGTGGCTTTGGAATCGTTGACGAACAGCACCTTGCCGTTGCGCCCGACTTCCTCGATCCGGTGGGCGAGACCTTCGAAACGCTGCGCGGATTTCACCGCCAGCGCCGGATCGACGCCGAATTTCTCGCAAACCGCAATCGCCGCGGCGACGTTTTGATGGTTGTGAACGCCGCGCAAGGACCGCGCCTTCGAGATATCGCCGGCCTGCGCCGTCTTGCCGTCGAGATTGTAATAGATCTTGCCGTCGAGCGCATAAACGCCGCGCCCCAGCGCGCTGCCCGATGAAACAGGCCGGACATCCGCCGTCCCGCGCGCCATCATTTCCGTGCACACGCCTTGCACGTAATCGTCATCGACGCCGATGACCGCGAGATCCTTTTCCGTCTGATTGAGGAAGATACGCTTCTTGGCCTTGAGATAGCCTTCGACCGAGCCGTGGCGCTCGATATGATCGGGCGAAAGATTGAGCAGCACCGCCGTATCGAGGCGCAGGGATGCGGTAAGATCGAGCTGGAAAGAGGAAAGCTCAAGCACGTAAATCGCGTCGCTTTCAAAAGCGGGCAGCGACAGGACCGGCTCGCCGATATTGCCGCCCACATAAACATCTTCGCCCGCCTGTTTCAGGATATGACCGATGAGCGCCGTCGTCGTCGATTTTCCGTTCGAGCCTGTAACGCCGATGACGCGCGGGCGCGCCCGCGGCTCCAGCGCATTCAAGGCGCGCGCAAAAAGCTCCGTATCGCCCATGACCGGAACCTTTTCCATCTTCGCCTTGCGCACGATGGCGTGGGGTTTCGGGTGCGTCAGCGGCACGCCGGGCGACACGATGACCGCGTCGAGTTCTTTCCACGGCCAGTTTTTCGGATGTTCGCAGCGATATTCGGTGTCCGCAACCTTGTCGCGCGCCTGACGGTTTTCGTCGAAAGAAAACACATGCGCGCCCGACGCCGCCAGCGCCTCGCAGGTCGCGACGCCGGACAGCCCGAGGCCGAATACGCCGATCTTCTTTCGTTTGACGTCAGGGATCAGGATCATTGTCGTCCCTAGCGCAGTTTCAAGGTTGCAAGACCGACCATCGCAAGAACGAAGGCGATAATCCAGAAGCGAATGACGATCGTCGACTCTTTCCAGCCGAGTTGCTCGAAATGGTGATGGATGGGCGCCATGCGGAAAACGCGTTTCCCGAATAGTTTGAACGACGCGATCTGGATCATCACCGACAGGCCCTCGAGCACGAAAAGTCCGCCGACAATCGCCAGCACGATTTCATGTTTCGCGGCGACGGCGATAGAGCCGATGGCGCCGCCCAGCGCGAGCGAGCCCGTGTCGCCCATGAAGATCGCCGCAGGCGGGGCGTTGTACCAGAGAAAACCGAGCCCGGCGCCGATGATGGCGCCGCAGATCACCGTCAGCTCGCCCACATGCGGGACGAAAGGAACGCCGAGATACTCCGCATAGATCGCATTGCCCACGAGATAGGCGATCAGCGCATAAGCGCCGGCCGCGATCATCACCGGCACGGTCGCCAGCCCGTCGAGCCCGTCGGTGAGGTTCACCGTGTTCGAGGCGCCGACAATAACGAACGCGGCGAAAGGAATGATGAAAAGCCCGAGCGGCACGCCCGGCGCATGAAACCAGCTCTGGAAAAGGTCGAGCGGCACGAACGGAACGCCCACCGACCGGGCGAGCCCTTCCGGCGCATCCGGCGCCGCGGCCAGCGCGTCCATGCAGAAATAGCCGGCAAGCAACGCCACGGCGAACTGCACGAGAAGTTTCAAGCTGCCGACGACGCCGTCGGACGACTGCTTCGTCACTTTCAGATAGTCGTCGATGAAGCCAAGCGCGCCGAAAGAGAGCGTCACGCCCATGACGATCCAGACATAGATATTGTCGAGCCGCGCCCACAGGAAAGTCGCGATGGTGAGCGAAAGCAAAATGAGCACGCCGCCCATGGTCGGGGTGCCGGCTTTTTCGATGATGTGGCCTTGCGGTCCGTCGGTGCGGATCGGCTGGCCCCGCCCCTGCTTGCGGCGCATCCAGCGGATCAGCGAGGGCCCCAGAATGAACGAAATCAACAGCGCCGTCATCACCGCCCCGCCGGTGCGGAAGGTGAGGTAGCGGAACACGTTGAACAGTTGAAACTGATCCGCGTAAGGGGTCAGCAAATGATACAGCATTAAGCCCGGCTTTCCTTGTTCTCTTCTTTACCGCCGCTCTGTTTGAGCGCGCGCGCCACGGCGCTCACTTTCGAGGCGTTCGATCCCTTGACCATGATGATATCGCCGGGCGCGACCGCGTCCAGCACAGGGCCCACGAGGCCGACCGCGTCATCGGCGTAAAGACCGCGCATGGCGTCAGGAAGGACATCCCAGAGATGGCGCATCAATTGGCCTGCTGCGTAGACCCGGTCAACCTTCGCGGCGACGAGCGCCTCGGCAAGACCGCGATGCAGCGCCGGACCGTCCGGCCCCAGCTCCAGCATTTCGCCGAGGACCGCGATTCGCCGTCCGCCGGACGGGGGTTCGGAGGCGCCGAGAAGGCCGATGGCCGCCGCCATGGAGGCGGGATTGGCGTTGTAGCTTTCGTCGATCAGGGTCGCCTCCCCGCCTTCGAGGGCGATGCGCGACCGCGCGCCCCGCCCCTCCGCCGGCGCGATCCGGGCGAGCGCATGGATCGCCGGCCCGAGCGGGCAGCCGACCGCATCGGCGGCGGCGAGGGCCGCAAGGATATTGAGGGCCTGATGACGCCCCGGCACGCCGGCGAAAAAGCTCTGCACCTCGCCCTTGATTTTCGCTTTCAGCGTCGCGCCCGCGCCTTCCGGTTTGTAGTCAAGCAATTGAAAATCGGCGCCGTCCTTTTCGCCGAAGGAAACGAAGCTCGCCGCCCCCGCCTCTTCGGCGCGCTTTTTCAAAAGCGGGAAGAACTCGTTGTCAAAGGGCAGAACCGCGACGCCGCCGGGCGCGAGGCCGGAAAAGATTTCCGCTTTCGCTTCGGCGATCTCTTCGACCGATTTGAAGAACTCAAGATGCGCCGCCGCGACGGTGGTGACGATGGCGGCGTGCGGGCGCACGAGTTTTGTCAGCGGCGTGATCTCGCCCAGGTGGTTCATGCCGATTTCAAAGACGCCGTAATCGGCGCGCATGGGCAGGCGCGCCAAAGTCAGCGGCACGCCCCAGTGATTGTTGAAGCTCTTGTCCGCCGCATGGACCTCGCCGTCAGAACCCAGAACCGCGCGCAGGATTTCCTTGGTCGAGGTTTTGCCGGCGCTTCCCGTGACGCCGATGCGTTTGCCGAAATTGCGGGTGCGCGCGGCCTTCGCAAGATCGCGCAACCCGTCGAGCGTGTCGCCGACGACCAGCAAAGGCGCGCCCTCCGGCGCGTCTTCGGGCGCGCGGGAGACGAGCGCCGCCGCGGCCCCGGCGTCGAAAGCGTTTTTCAGAAATTCATGGCCGTCGCGCGCATCGCGCAAGGCGACGAAAATGTCGCCGGGTTTCAGACTGCGCGTGTCGATGGAGATCCCGCCGGCGTTCCATTCCTCCGCCGTCCAGCTTTTCGGATCGCCGCCGCGCGCGCACAAGGCGCCGCCCGTCGCCGCCGCCGCTTCATAAGCGCTCCACAGGTTTTCAATCATGTCTTTCACCATCACCCGAGCTCCTTCATCCGGTCCGAAGCGGCGTCGCGCGCGACGCTCGCATCGTCGAAAGGAAAGATTTCATCCCCCACCTGCTGGCCCGCTTCGTGCCCCTTCCCCAAGATCAGGAGCACGTCCCCCTCCGACAGCATCGCAACCCCCGTCGCGATCGCTTCGGCCCGGTCGCCGATATTTTTCGCGTCCGGGCATCCCTTCATCAACTCCGCGCGGATCGCCGCCGGATCCTCCGTGCGCGGATTGTCGTCGGCGACAATCACTGTGTCCGCATATTTCGCGGCGGCTTCGCCCATAAGCGGGCGTTTCGTCCGGTCGCGGTCGCCGCCGGCGCCGATGATTGCAATCACCTTGCCCGGCGCATGGGCGCGGATGGCGGCAAGCGCCGTCGCCACCGCGTCCGGCGTGTGGGCGTAATCCACATAAACGCCGCCGCCCCAGACCTCGGTGATGTATTCCATGCGGCCCGGCGCGCCTTCGAGATTGTCGAGCTGCAGCATGACGTCATAAGGCTTCGCGCCGGCGGCGATAACGATCCCCGCAGCGAGCAGCGCGTTTTCCGCCTGGAACGCGCCGATGAGCGGCGGGTCGGCGCGATAGACATAGCCGTTGCACTCGATTTCCAGCGCCAGCCCGCCGAGATGGGGCTTGCAGCTAAGGAGCTTGACGTCGCGGCCTTTGACGCCGGTCTGGATGGTGGGCAAATTGCGCGCGCGGGCGATCTCCACAACGCCTTGCGCGCCCTCGCCGTCCATATTGATCGCCGCCGTCCCGGACGTCGTCAGCAATTGCGAAAACAGGCGCCCTTTCGCGGCGAAGTAATCGTCGAAGGAAGCGTGATAATCGAGATGGTCCTGGGTGATGTTGGTGAACGCGGCGACGCGGAAATTCACCGCATCGGGGCGATGCTGCGCCAGCGCATGGCTCGAAGCCTCCATGGCGAGATGGGTGACGCCGGCGCGCGCCATGGCGTCAAGCGTCTCGTGCAGGGTCACAGGCTCCGGCGTCGTATGGGCGAGCGGGCGCTCATAGACGCGCGACTGCGCGCCGAGCGTGCCCATGCTGCCCGCTTCATATCCTAAAAGAGTCCAGAGCTGCGCGGCGAAACGCGCCGTCGATGTTTTCCCATTCGTCCCCGTTATCCCGGCGACAACCTCCGGCTGGCGCGGATAGAACCGCGCGGCCATTTGCGCCAGGCGCCGGCGCGGTTCAGGGTCCTCGATCACCGGCAATGTCGACCTCACGCCCGGCCTTGCAAGGATCGCTGCAGCGCCGTTTTCCTCCGCCTGCGGAATAAAATCAGCACCGTCCGACTTGACGCCTTCGAGCGCCGCAAACAGAAAACCGCGCGAAACGGCGCGGCTGTCGGCGGTCAGCCCGTCAATCTGCGGGTCCGGCGAGATCGTTTCGTAAGCGAGTTCGGAAAGCCTCATGGCGCCCCGCCTCCACTGATATTGCCTCCGCTGATCTTGCCTCTCCCGGCCTCGCTCCCGGCTTTTCTGGAAAGCTTCGCCTGGCGTTGAAGCGCCGGCGGCTCGCCCGACACGAAAGACGCCAGCGCCGTCGCTTCATTGACCGTGGAAAGACCGAGCAAGGGCGCGGCGCGCTCAACGAAACGCGAAAAAGCGGGCGCGGCGTTCCAGCCCGCCGTGGCGTAGCCATAGGTTCCTTCCTGGGGCTGCGGATTGTCGAAGGAAATAAGAATTGCGTAACGCGGCGCATAGCCCGGCACGGCGCCGACGAAGCTCGCAATCCGCGCATTGTCCTGATAGCCGCCGCTCGCCGATTGCTTGTCCGCCGTCGCGGTTTTGCCAATGGGATAATAGCCGGGGGCTTCCGCGTAAGACGCCGTTCCGTCCGTGACGACCCGGCGCAGGATGCGGCGCATGGCGGCGCTTGTTTCAGGACTGAACACCTGGCGGCCTTCTTCGTCTTTCGTCCCCGCCAGAAATGTCGGCGCGCGGTAAACGCCGCCATTCACCACCGCGCAATAGGCGGCGAGAAGATGCAGCGGCGTCACCGCAATACCGTGACCGTAAGAAATCGTCGCGGTCTCCACCGGCCCCCATTGATAAGGCAGCTCCGGCGCGCGGTTTTCCGCCAGCTCGATCGGCAGCGGCGCAAACAGCCCGAGCGCTTCGAGAAAGCGCTGCTGTTCTTTGGCGCCGAGGTCGAGCGCCATGCGCGCCGCGCCGATATTGGAGGAATGCTGCACCACTTCGGAAAGAGTCAGAATACGGTTCTCGCCATGGAAATCGGTGATCCGCCGGTCGGCCACCTTGAAGCTTCCGCGCGCATCGTAAGTCGTCGTCTCGTCGCCGAGCCCGTCTTCGATCACCGCCGCGGCGGTGAAGCTCTTGAACGCGGAACCGAGTTCGTAACGGTCATAGGTGGCGCGATTGCGGCGGGAATCGGCCGGATAGGCGCCCGGCGCATTGGGATCGAAATCGGGAAGACTCGCCAGCGCCACAACCTCGCCGGTCTTAACATCCATGACCGCGCCCCAGGCGGCTTCCGCCTCGAACGCCTCCATGGTGTCGGCGAGCTCTTCTTCGAGGATCTGCTGCACGCGGATGTCGAGGCTCGCCTGCATCGGCCCTTTTCCGCGGAAGCGGTTCACGACTTTCTCAAGCCCCATGACGCCGCCCTTGCCGGGTTCGTCATGACCGACCGTATGCGCGGCGAGATCTCCTTGAGGAAAGAAACGCTTCACCCGCGCAGCGAAACGCACGCCCGGCAAGCCGAGATCGAACACCGCCTGACGCTCCGCCGGTGTTAAGTCCGCGCGCACTTCCACATAACGTCCGTCTTCAAGTTTCGCCTGCAGTTCGGCCGCGTCGATATCCGGCAACACGCCGGCGAGTTTGCGCGCCGCCTCTTCAGGGTCCCAGACGTCCCGGCCCGCAACCTCGAGCGCGATCACCGGCAGATCGGCGGCGAGCAGCGCGCCGTTGCGGTCGACGATCTCCGCACGCGGCGCGGCGGCGCGCGGCGCGGCCGCATAAGTCTGCGAGGAGCCGAGCCCGCCGAAGGAGACGAAAGCAAGGCGCACGCCAAGCGCGGCAAACACAAAGACGAAAACCGACGCGCACATCATCACGCGCATGCGCGCGCGTTCGGCAATGCGCCCGCGCGCGCCAAGGGCGCGGACTTTCAGCGCGCCGGCGTCGGCGCCGCGCGCTTCCTCGTCCGCATCCGCTTCGGCGATGACATAGGCTTGCGGTTTCGCTCTTTTGTGTTTGCGCTGGAACATGCGCCGCCCTTCATTCGCGATTGAAAGCTTACTGCGCGTCCGTCACCAGCGCCATAGCGAGCGCATTGCGGATGACGTCTGCCTCCGGCGCCGGCGCCTCTTCTTCGGCGATGAACTCCTCATCGCCGAAAAGCGCCGCGAATTCACGGGCGTTGACGCGCTGCGCCGATGTCGACGGGCGCAGATCGGTCTTGGTCTCAGCGATTTTCGAAAGCCGGTCGGGGTTTTCAAGATAGGCGATTTCCGCGCGCAGCATTTGAATTTCGCGCTGTTCTTCAACCTTGCTGGTTTCGATACGCTCAATGTCCTCGCGCAATTCGCGCACGGACACCTCCGCCCTGTAGCGGCCGAACGCCGCTGCGGCCAGCAACATGCACAAAAATATAGTTGTAATACGGATCATTTTTTTACGCCTCCGTCCATGAATGACAGGTTGATTTCTTTCGGCGCACCGAGATCGTCGCCGTCGGGCGGCGGCGGCGCGTCGGTGCGGATGCCGGCCCTCAGTTTTGCAGAGCGCGCGCGCGGATTGTCCTCTGTTTCCGCCGCCGACGCCTCGAGCGCGCGCGGGTAAAGAAGCTGGAACGAAGCCGGCGGCGCCTCTTCAGGCGGCAGGTGCCGCGACCCGGCGGGACGCGCCGCCGACCGCCCCGTCAGGAAACGCTTGACGATGCGGTCTTCGAGCGAATGGAACGCGACGACAACGAGCCGCCCCGCCGGACGCAACAACCGCTCCGCCGCGCGCAGCCCCGCGATCAGTTGCCCGAGCTCGTCATTGACGAAAATCCGCAAGGCCTGAAAGACGCGGGTCGCCGGATGGATTTTCAGCCGCGCCGCGCCCGGCGTCGCCTTTTCGACGATCTCCGCGAGCCGTCCGGTGGTTTCGATGGGCGCCTTTTCGCGCTCGCGCAGGATCGCCCGGGCGATGGCGTTGGCGCGCTTTTCTTCGCCATAGCGCCGGAAGATGGCGGCAAGATCCTGCGCGTCGGCGCGGGCGATGACGTCGGCGGCGTCGGGATTGCCCCCGTCCATGCGCATTGACAAGGGCCCGTCATAACGGAAGGAAAAGCCGCGCGCGCCCTCGTCGAGCTGCATCGAGGAAACGCCGAGATCGAATACGACGCCGTCCACGGTTTCAACGCCTTCTTCGGCGAGCGCCTCGCGCATTTCCGCGAAGGGCCGGTTGATGAGGAACAAACGCCCGGCGAATTCCTTCGCCCACTCGGCGGCGCGCGCGATCGCCGTGGGGTCGCGGTCGAAGCCGTAAACCGTGCAATCGGCGGCGGCGAGAATGGCGCGCGAATAACCGCCGGCGCCGAAGGTCGCGTCGACATAAACGCCCCCGTCTTTCGGCGCGAGGGCGTCGATGACTTCTTTCAGCATGACAGGTTTGTGGGGAGCGTCGGTCATTCCGCGCCTCCCGTTTCTTTCGGATTACGCAAGGAGCGCTTGGCTTCGTTCGCAATCTTCTTCGCTTCGTCGAGCGGCGCTTCGAAAAGGTCGGGATTCCATATCTGGAAGTTGCGAATATGACCGGCGAACAGCGCCTGGCCGTTGAGCTGCGCATGTTTGCGCAGATTTTCCGGCAGGTTGATGCGCCCTTCCGTATCGGTCGTCACCGGCGTCATCTGCGTCGCCATGGCCCGCTCGAGCGCGATGCGCTTTTCCGAATAGGGATCGAGATCCTCAATCATCGAAAGGAGGTAATCGATGTAATCGGCGCCGCCGCATTCAAGGCAGGGCTCCTCCGTAGACGGAAGACAATAGATAACGTTTTCCGAGGCGAGATCGAGCACGCGCCGGAAGGCCGCCGGCGTCGCCAGCCGGCCCTTTGCATCGATCTTGTTGGTGTAAGACCCGAAAAACCGGGCCCCGGCCCCGCGCCGCATGCCGCATCCTCCGCTGCGGCGCGCCCCGGCTTCCACCAGGCGCACGCCGCCCCTAGCCCTGCTTTTATGGGCTTACATGGGATAGCATGGGATTTTATGGGCGGTCAAAGAATGATTCGCCTTGGGGCCGGTTTATCTCCGCATGGTTCCGGAACAGAAACGGAACATGCCGAATCAGCTCGGGGTAATGATCCGTAAACATCCGTTAACAAAGGGTGAATTTTCCACGCCTATTGGGGAAAAGTTTTTCCCGGCGGGCCGAAAACCTAGACGGCGCGCGCCGCGCCTTGCCCAGAGGTTTGTTTTTGCACGCCCTTCCGGGGTTGCGCATCCCGCGCCATCAGCGCCTCGAAGCGGATGGCGAGCGCGCTCGCCGTTTCGAGCTTTTCGCGGATCTCCGCCTCGGCCCTGTCGAGGGTCGCCAGCGTGACGGCGAGCCGGCGCCGGCGCGCGGGACCATGTTCGCCGCCCGGCCCCGCTTCATCGAGCCTGCGGAGCGAGATTTCCGCGGCGGTCCGCGCCGCGGCGATATCGGCGAGATCTTCGCTGAGGACAGCGCCTTCCTCGCGGGCGAGCCGCAAAAGCTTTTCGAGCGCGATCCTGTCTTTTTCGGCAATGATCATTCGCCGCCCCTCTTCATCGCATGGGGCGCTGCTTCGCCCGGTTTGTCCAATCCGCCCGGCCGCGAAAGCTGGGTCCATCTCCCGCATGCATTCTCCCGCCTTTTGAGGCGCGCCTGTTTCGGAAACGACATAAGAGAACGCCCCAGGCGCGTTCTTCCTGTTAACAAGACGCGCTTAAGCCCGGGTAAATTAGTGAACCGCTTTAACGCGAAAAAATCGAACATGCTTAATGACAGGACCCGCAAATCAAGCAATCACTGGGGCTTGCCAGTAACAAGTGTTTTCGCGCCCTTAAAAAGCGCCCGAGAAACCAGCGAATTTGATTCACGCTGTTAACCATTATGAAAGCTTATCGTCGTTAACTTCCCGACGACAAAGCGAATAAAGCGCGACGAGTTCGAGGGGAACAGCGCGCAACAGGAGACGGACAATGCGGGTTCTGCTGATCGAAGACGATGGCGCGACGGCGCAGAGCATCGAGCTGATGCTGAAGTCGGACGGGTTCAATGTGTACACCACCGATCTCGGCGAAGAAGGCGTCGATCTCGGCAAGGTTTACGACTACGACATCATTCTTCTCGACCTCAACCTGCCGGACATGACCGGCTTTGACGTGCTGAAATCTCTGCGCGTCGCAAAGATCAACACGCCGATCCTCATTCTGACGGGTCAGGGCGACATCGAAACCAAAGTGCGCGGCCTTGGCTTCGGCGCAGACGACTATATGACCAAGCCCTTCCATAAGGACGAGCTGGTTGCGCGCATCCACGCGATTGTGCGCCGCTCGAAAGGTCATTCGCAGTCGGTCATCACCACGGGCAAGCTCGTGGTCAATCTCGACGCGAAAACGGTCGAGGTCGCGGGCCAGCGCGTCCACCTCACCGGCAAGGAATATCAGATGCTGGAGCTTCTCTCGCTCCGCAAGGGCACGACGCTCACCAAAGAGATGTTTCTCAACCATCTCTATGGCGGCATGGACGAACCGGAACTCAAGATCATCGACGTCTTTATCTGTAAGCTGCGTAAAAAACTCGCCGCCGCGACACAAGGCGAGCATTATATCGAAACAGTCTGGGGGCGCGGCTACGTTCTTCGCGACCCGCAGGAGGAAAAAGCCCAATCCGTCGCGTAAGACCATCGCAAACGCGACGCTGTCTAAACTTGCACCAGTTCAGAAACGCCCCGGAAAAATCCGGGGCGTTTTTGGTTTTGAGCCGATTACAGATGAGATGACTCATTAAGCCTTCATCCTGAGGAGCAAAAATATCTTCGTCCTTCGAGACGCGCCCGCTGCGCGAACGCCCTCAGGATGAAGATATTTTTGCGTCTCAAAGGACCGAAGGCGCGACACGCCAAAAGATCAGGCGGCGCTCACCGCCTCTTCCATGGCGAGGACCGTTTTCTTGCGCTCGACGCCCCAGCGGTAATTGTGGATGACGCCGGAAGACAGGATCACCCGGTGGCACGGGATCAGAACCGAAATGAGGTTTGCGCCCACCGCGGCGCCGACCGCGCGGTTGGCTTTCGGCTTGCCTATCTCGCCGGCGATGTCGCCATAGGTGCAGCGCGCGCCGTACGGGATCTTCAACAGCGCTTCCCAGACTTTCAACTGAAAATTCGTGCCCCGCACATGCAGGCGCAAAGGCTCGCTCATATCGCAGTTCAGGGCAAAAGCGAAGGCCTGTGCGGCGAGCGGCGCCACATAGTCCTTGTCCTGAATGAACTCCGCCGCCGTCCAGTCATGCATCATCTCTTCGAGATGCCGGTCGTCGCCGCCTTCATCCGCAAAACTCAGCCAGCACACGCCCTTGTCCGTGGCCCCGATCAGAACGCGCCCCAAAGGCCCGTTGATAAAGGCGTGCCGAATGACGAGCCCGGCGCCCCGGCGGCGATACTCGCCCGGCGTCATCGCTTCCGCCGCGAGGAAAAGGTCATGCAGGCGCGAGGCGCCGGAAAGCCCCGCCGAAAAGGACGCCGACAAGATGTCTTCGCCTTCGGCCATGGCGCGCTTGGCTTCCTGGGCGGCGAGATATTGCAAAAAGCGCTTAGGCGAGACGCCGGCGCCCGCCTTGAAGACGCGCTGAAAATGCGCCGGGGAAAGCCCTACATGCGCGGCGGTTTCTTCAAGGCCGGGCTTGGCGTCGGCGTTCGCCGTCAGGAAATCGATGGCGCGCGCCACGGGCTCATAAGCATCGAGGCGTTGAACGAACCGGGGGGACGGGAGGAATGAGGACATATCGGTCATGACGCCTTTTTGAGCGCAAAAATCGCCCGGAGACACCCGATTCTTGCGGGAGACAGCGCCGCTTTTTACGCGCCATTAACCCTAATGGCGCCTAAATGGGGCTGCAACAATCCGGAGGAGATCCCCAAGATGGAAGATCTCAATTACATTATCGGCATTGGGTTTTCGGGCGCGGACCTGCCGCGCGCGGTCATTCTGGCTTTCCTCTTCGCAATGTTCGCGCAAAGCAACACGAATGTCTGGAAAGCGGGTCTTCTGGCGCTTCTCATCGACCGCACGGTCTGGCCGATCGCGGCCATGGGCGCCTCAGGCGCGGAGCTGCAATCCATCTATGCCGCGATCGCCGGGATGGCGAAAAGCTTCAAGGACGATCTCGGCATTTACATCGTCCGCTATATCGGGCTTGTCCTGATGATCGGCGGCTTCCGCTGGATGCGCGCCGCGCTTCACGGCATATCGCCGAAAAAGGCGGCCGCTTAAGCTTTAGAGCTTCTCGAATGCGATGACCGCATTGAGGCCCCCAAAAGCAAACGAGTTCGAGAGCGCGACCGCAATGTCGCGCTCTTTTGCTTTATTGGGGACATAATCAAGATCGCATTCCGGGTCCGGCTCATCATAATTGACCGTGGGCGGAACAACGCCGTTTTTAAGCGCCAGGATCGCCGCGATCGATTCGACGCCGCCGGCGGCGCCGAGCAAATGGCCATGCATGGACTTCGTCGAGGAGACGGCGAGATCGTCCGCCCCGGCGCCGAACACGTCGCGAATGGCTTTCGTCTCCGTCGGATCGTTCAAAAGCGTGCCGGTGCCGTGGGCGTTGACATAGACCGACTTCGGGTCGGCGATATCGATGTCTTTCAGCGCCATCTTCATCGCGCCGGCGGCGCCGTTCACGTCCGGATTGATCATGTCCTTGCCGTCGGCGTTCATGCCGAAGCCGGAAAGCCGGCAAATGATCTCCGCGCCGCGCTTTTTCGCATGTTCTTCTTCTTCGAGGATGAAAACCCCGGCGCCTTCGCCGATAACGAGACCGTTGCGGTTTTTCGAAAACGGCCGGCAGGTCTCGTCGGCGAGAATGTGCATCGCCCTCCAGGCTTCGAGCGCGCCATAACACAGGATCGCCTCGCTCGCGCCGGCGATGCCGGCGTCGGCGGCGCCCGATTTGATCAGCTCGGCGGTGACGCCAAGCGCGTGCGCGCCGGTGGCGCAGGCGCTGGAGACCGCGAAAGACGGTCCTTTGACGCCGTATTTGATGGTCAGATGGCTCGCGGCAGCGTTCGGAATGAGTTTGAGGATGGTCAGCGGATGCGGCCGGCGTTCGCGGCAGAGCATCGACACATAGCCTTCGTCGAAAGTCGACTGGCCGCCGATCCCGGTGCCGATGATGCAGGCCGTACGCGCGCTTAAAGCATCGTCGAATTCTAGGCCGGACTGCGCAACCGCTTCTTCCGCGGCGAGCGCTGCAAGCTGTGAAAACCGGTCGGCGCGCATCAGCTGGACGCCGAGGTTTTTAATGCGCGCTTCGAGACCGTCGACGGGCGCGACCGGCACATTGAGCGAAAACCGGTCTGCGGAATAGTCGCGCTTTTCGATAGCGCAGCGTCCGGCCGTCAGACCGTCCCAAAACTCAGCCACGCTCGCGCCAAGCGGCGTGACCGCGCCCATTCCCGTAACAACGACATTTCTACTCATTGGGGGCGGGCCATCAGGTCTATTTCTTGATCAGCTTGTCGAGGGCGTCGAGAAGATCGCCGACCGTCGTCATCTCGCCGAACGGATTTTCATTGGCGTTGAACGGCACTTCCACGTCGAGCTTTTCCTCGATTTCGTAGATGATCTCCACGACCGAAAAGGAATCGATGCCGAGATCGGCGATGGGCGTGTCGCGATTGAGCTCGCCGGTGAGCCCCACCGCGTGCTCCTTGATGATCTCGAGAAGGCTCGCTTCCATATCGGCCATATCGCTCTCCCTTGTCTCCCTCGCGTCTTAGAGCCTGATCTTAAGGTGTTGCAATCCCTTCGGAACGAAGAAGATCAGACGTCCCTTTCAGCGCGCCGATGCGGCGCCGGCTCTAACATAAAAGAATAAGAGCCTGTGAGGCATCGGTTTGGCGGCTGGCGAACGTCTGTCCATCGGGCTCCTGTGTCGTTACAGACCTCATACTAGGGCTCTTAACCGACGCCGCCGGAAATGCCTAGGCCGCAAGGCCGTTCTTAAAGCCCGGACAGCCGCTTAGTCCCGGAAATTCTGGTACTGCATGGGCTGTTCGAGCTTCATGCCCTTGACGAAGGCGATCACCTCCTGGAGGTCGTCTCGTTTCTTGCCGGTGATGCGCAGGGAATCGCCCTGGATCGCCGCCTGGACCTTGAATTTCCCGCCCTTGATCGCCTTGACGATCTTCTTGCCGAGCTCCTTGTCGATGCCCTGCTTGATGAGGACGCGCTGGCGCACGGACTGGCCCGCCGCCGGCTCTTCCTTCTGATAGTCGAGCGAGCCCGGCTCGATGCCGCGCTTTTGCATATTGCCCTGCAAAATCTCGTGCATCTGGCGAAGCTTCAGATCGTCGTCGGCGAAGATCGTGATGACGCCGTCCTTCATTTCAACGGACGATTTCGAGCCTTTGAAATCATAGCGCGTCGAGATTTCCCGCGTGACGTTCTGGATGGCGTTCTCCGCTTCGGAAAGATCGACTTCGGAAACAATATCGAATGACGGCATGGCGGGACCCCGTGATCAGAAAAAGAAATATACGTCGGACCAAGTTTCTCTTGATCCGCTTCAGAATAAAAGCGCCAGACGGTCTGTAAGCCGGGTTCTGTACCTCTCGCGAGGCGACGGCCATTCCTCTAGGCCGCACATTGCTGCGCGGCTCAAGCAACCAACCCGGACGACTCGGCGCGGAAACCCGCCTGCCCTTTTGGGGCGCGCCGTCCCTATTCGGTTTTGCTCCAGGCGGGGCTTGCCGTGCCCGTCCCATTGCTGGTCCGGCGGTGCGCTCTTACCGCACCTTTTCACCCTTGCCCCTTTAAAAGAGGCGGTTCGTTCTCTGTGGCGCTGTCCCTCAGACCCCTCATCGCTGAGAGGCCCGGCCGGGCGTTACCCGGCGCCTTGTCTCCATGGAGCCCGGACTTTCCTCCCGCCTTCGCCCTTTCGGGCTTCGGCGTGGCGAACCCGCTGCATCGTGCAGGCAGGGCTTGCCGCGCCGAAGCGGCTACGCCGCGTAGGCGGGCGGCCGTCCGACCGTCTGGCGGGGAGTGATGTGTCCCTTCCGGCCGTCCGGGTCAAGGCTGCGTGATTAACGGTTTAAGGGGCCCGCGCAGCCCCCTATGATCCGTGCATGAAACGAATTTCCCTGTTGCGCCACGCCGAGGCCGCCGAAAGATCGCCGGCGATCACCGACCGGGAGCGGCCCCTGACCAAGAAAGGCCGCGAGGATTCCAGGCTCATGGGCGGGTTTCTGGCGAAAAGCGATCGCCTTCCAGGTCTCGCCCTGTGCTCGCCGTCGACCCGCACCCGCGAGACGCTCGACGGCGTGAACGCCCGCCTTGCCGAACCGCTCGAGACGATGATCGACGCCGCGATTTACGAAGCGACGGAAGAGGAGATCCTCGAGGCCATCAAGACACTGCCCGATGAATGCGATCATGTGCTGGTCGTCGGCCACAATCCCGGCTTTCACGCCCTCGGCGTCAGGCTCGCCGACCCACATGAGAGCGACGCGCGCGAACTCGCCCGGATCGCAAACAAATTTCCCAAAGGCGCGCTGGCCGTTTTCGAATTCGATATCGGCGCCTGGCGCAAGGCCGATTTCGGCGGCGGGCGTCTCGTCCAATTCACCCGGCCCAAAGACTTGCGCAAGTGACGGCTGGCGCATGGAGACGCGGCCGGCTATGAGGCTTCGCGGGCAAGCAGAAAACAAGGACGCGGATCATGGCGGCGCTGTATCATTACAGCTCCGAAGCGGAAATTATTCGCATCGGCGAGGGGTTTTTCGACCGCGCCCTGCCCAAGGCGGAGTGGACCCACGGCGCCCATTGGGCGGCGGCGTTCTGGCTCATATGCAAGCGCCCGGACATTGTCCCAGAGCGGGACATGCCGCATCTCATCCGCCGCTACAACGTCGCTGTGGGCGGCGAGAACACCGACACGGCCGGCTATCACGAGACCATCACGCAGGCCTCGCTGATCGTCGCCCGCGGCTTTCTCGCGGCGCAAACGGACGAGCCGCCCCTGCACGCGCTCTGCAACCGGCTCTTCGCCTCGCCCTTCGGCCGGAGCGACTGGCTGTTCGACTACTGGACGAAAGAGACCCTGTTTTCGGTAAAAGCGCGCAAGGAATGGGTTCCGCCGGACATCAAGCCGCTCGTTCTATAAACTAACAGAACCTTGCGCCGGTGCTTCGATCTTACGTGCGCATTCTTAAACGAAATTAGAAATCCTCCTCTAGCAAGGAGGGACCTTCGCTTTCCGGATGCTCATGCAGACCCTGTCGAGACCCTCTTTTGGCGCGATCCTGTTCATCGCCGGCGCTGTCGCCTCGGTGATCGTCCTGCAATTCCCGTGGTTTTCGTTTCTGACGACCCTCCTGGTCTGGACCGCTTTGCGCGCGCCTGAGAGCATTGGCGTCGGCGGCCTGTTGAAGATCGCCCCGGCGCCAAGCGTTTCGCAAGCCGCTTATGAAGGCTTATGGGCCGCGACCGCGCTCGTCTTCGGCGTGAGTTTGAGCTTCGAATTCGTCAGAGCTTTTCTTTAACGCTGATCAGCGCCGCGCGCGTCAGCGGATCGAAGCCCTGCCCCAAAGCCTGCGGACAGAACCGGCGCTGAAAGGCGAGAAGCCCCGCGGCGTAATCGCCGAGATTGGCGTCATAACCGATAGCCGAAAGCGCTTCCAACGCCGCCTCGAACGTCACCGCCTCGCCGGCTTTTGCGTCGCCCTCGAAGGGCGCCAGCGCCAGCCCCTCATCGCTCAGTTTTTTCCAGGGAAATTTTTCGCCCGGGTCCTCCTTGCGGCGCGGAGCCACGTCGGAATGGCCGATCACGCGCGCGGGATCGATTTTATGGCGTGCACGGATTTCTTTCAGAAGATCGATCACCGACGCGATCTGCGCGTCCGGGAAGTCGCGATAGCCGAATTGGTGCCCGGGATTGACGATCTCGACGCCGATGGAGCGTCCGTTCATTTCGATGTCGCCCTTCCAATAGGAAACGCCCGCATGCCAGGCGCGCTTGTCTTCCTCGACGAGCTTGTAGACATCGCCATTTTCCTCGACGAGATAATGGGCGCTGACTTTCGCGCCCGGCTCCTGCAGACGTTTGAGGGCTTCGGCGCCCGTTTCCATGCCGGTGTAATGCAGGATCACCGTGTCGACCGGGAGTTTCCGGTCGTCGAAATTGGGCGACGGCGCGTCGATGAGCTTCATGGCTTACCCCTGGGGCTCCAGCAAAGCCTTATTCTTAGCCTGTTTCTTAACATTCCGGAAAAGCACCACGCCGACCCCCGCCAGGGTCATTAAACCTCCGGCCGCCATGCGCGGGCCGAAGGGATCGCCGAGGAGAAAAACGCTCGAAAACACGGCGATTACGGTCGTAAACAGAACGGCCGGCGCCACCATGCTGATCGGCAGGCGCTGCAACAGCCAGTAATAGGCCGTATGGCCGAAAAGCGAGGCGCCGAGCGCCGAATAGAGAATGGCCCCGACAATAAGCGTGCGGTCCGCCGACGCCCAGGCTGCGCCCTGCCCCTCTTCGAGAAAAAACGACATGGTCATCAGCGCGACAGCGCCCACCAGCGCGAACCAGGCGAGCAATTCATGGGGTTTGAACGCGGTCGTGCGCTTGACGATGACGGCGCCGGTGGCCTCAGACAACGCGCCGGCGGCGACGAGGCCAATGCCAAGGCCGATGCGCGCCGCCTCTTCTCCGCCGGCCCCGTCTTCCGATCCGCCGAGGGCGATGACCGCGACTCCGGCGAAAGCGAGCGCGATCCCGAAAAGCCGCCGCCAGCCGGGCCGGTCGCCAAGGAACATAACGGCGAGCAGCGTGGAGAACGGCACGTTCAGCTCAATGGCGATCGCCGCCGCGGAAGCCGGCGCAAACTTCATCCCCGAAAACATCAGCCCATAATTGAACGCGCCGAGGCAGAGCCCGCCGACGAGCACCAGCCCCATTTCCCCTTTCCGCCAGGTCAGGAACGGCGACAGGATCAGCGCCACCAGCACCATCCGGATGCCGGCGTAAAAGATCGGCGGCAGGACGCCCACTGCGAGCTTGATGACGACGAAATGAACGCCCCACACGAAGCAGACGGAGAACAAAACGGAGAGTTCGCGCAGGGACAATGGATCGCGCCTTATAACCAAGGGGACAGGGCGGGGAGATGAACCCGCCTTAAGGCGAAGCCTTGCCGGCGGCAAACGAATTTATCGGGAAAGGGATTGAAGCGCCGGAAAAACCGGCGGTTTTGTTACGCCCCGGCGGGGCGCCAGCCGCGCGGCGCGCCAGGCTTGGCGAACAGGCCGGCGATGGCGGAAGCGGCGAGAACGAAGGGCGCGGCGAGCGCCACCGCAATCACGGCGAGGCAGGAAAGCGCGACGACGCAGGTAAACAGCATAACCTCGCCCAGCCGCCGGATCAGCGAGCCTGAGGCCGCTTCTTCGCCTGACTTTCCGATCGCTTTATCCACCTCTTTAAAACCCACTCGACGCGACTCTGGAAGGGGTATCAAACCAAATTGCGGGGCCCGCGTCCAGCGAACCAGGCGCCCCATGCGCCGCCATTTTACCTGTAATCGGTTAATATCTGTTCATAGGCGGCGTTGATCGCCGCCATGCGGCCTTCAGCGATCCGCACAAGGTCCGGCGGCACGCCGCGGGCCATCAGGGCGTCCGGATGATGGTCCCGGGAAAGCGCGCGATAGGCGGATTTGACGGCGTCGAGCCCGGCCCCCGGCTCAACACCCAGAATGAGATGAGGATCGTCCGCGCCCAGCCCCAGATGCACGGCCTTCAGCCGGTGATAAGCGGGCTTAGAAACGCCGAACACGGTCGCCGCCTTTTCGAGCAGTTCAAGCTCGCGCGGATGCGCGACGCCGTCGGCTGTCGCCACATGGAAAAGGCAGTCGAGGACGTCCTCGAGCACCGCCGGCGCATCCTCGAAGATTTTCGCCGCGCGGCGCAGATATTCGTCAAAGCCCGCCACATCCTGCTGGGCGAGCTGATAGATCATGCGGACCTTGTCCGCCTCTTTTTCGGGAAAAGAAAAGAAATCCTTGAAGGCGGCGATCTCGTCATCGGTGACGACGCCGTCGGCCTTGGCCATCTTCGCCGACAGGGCGATCAAGGCGATGGAAAAGGCGGTCTCGTTGCGCCGCTGCTTCTGCGCGGCGAACGCTTCCAGAAACGCCCCCAGCGTGCGCTTGCGGGCTTCGACGATAGCGGTCTCTATGCGGTCCCATAAAGGCATGGCCGCGTTTCATAAGTCCCGCCGCCCGGAAAATCCAGCTTGCCGCCGTCATGATTGTCTGTTTCCCGGGAAAAATCTGTGGAAAAATACCTGTAAAAATTATTTCACAAACAGCGGCAAGCGCTTATCCGCGCCTCAGCGCATGAAGTGCGCCGATGTGCAGCCCTTGCGCTTTGCCAATCCCCGCTTTCGCAGACATGCTTTCTCCGCACTGATCGACACGCGTTGAACGGGTGTTGAATCGGGGCGTTGAAACGGAATGCGGGGAAGGATCCGGGCATGGGGCGTACGTTTCAAGAAATTGGCGTTTTGGTGAGCGGACTTTTATGCGGCGCGGGCTTCACCGTGATCGCGCTCGCTCTCGCCGGGGTGCTTCACTGATCTCATAATGGAAATGGCCGGCGCCGCCCGCAAAAATACGGCTTCAGGCGAGGCAGCGCCAGATTTTCACCGTCAGTTTCTGCGTTTCGCCCGAGGCCGGCGACAGGGTCTCCACCTTGTCGAGCTTCAGCCCTGAGGCTTCGCACCAGCCCTCGACTTCCGTGTCGGAGAAGCCCAGACGCCGGTGCGCGTGCTCCTCGCGCAGGAATTCCAGCTCATGCGGCGCGAAATCCGAAATGATCAGGGCGCCGCCTTTTTTCAAAAGCCGCGCCGCCTCCATCACAGCCGCCCCCGGATCGACCAGGAAGTGCAGCACCTGATGCAAACAAACGCAGTCGGCGGCGCCGTTTTCCAATGGCAGCGCCAGGATGTCGCCATGGCGCACCTGGGCGGTCGTTATGCCGGCGCGGTCGAGATTGGCGCGCGCGATGGACAGCATTTCATGGGACAGATCATAGCCGATCGCGGCGGCGTAATGGCCGGCGAAGATTTCGAGCATACGGCCCGTGCCGGTGCCCATGTCGATGAAAAGGCTCATTTGCCTGTCATCGGCGAGCGACAGAATACGCGCTTCGATATCCTGCTCGGGAAGATGGAGGCTTCTGAGCCGGTTCCATTCCTGGGCGTTTTCTTCGAAATAAGCGGCGGCCTGCGCGGCGCGGGCGAGCCGGGTCTGTTCGAAGCGCTCGCCGTCCCGCGCCAGAAGGCGGTCGCCTGAGGCCGCCAGCGCCGCTGCAGCCTCCACCACGGCCCGGCGCGCCGCATCGTCGTCATCCTCGCCGCCCGCATCGCCGCCTGACGCCGCCCGGTAGAACATCCAGGCGCCTTCGCGATGGCGCTCGGCGAGGCCGGCGTCGGCGAGAATTTTCAAATGGCGGCTCACCCGCGGCTGGCTCTGCCCGAGGATGGCGGTAATCTCGCTCACCGTCAGCTCGCCCCGGATCAGGAGCACCATGATCCGAAGCCGGGTTTCCTCGCCGATGGCGCGAAAGACATGAAGAGCAGCGTCCAGCGCCATGGGGGGCCTTTGGGGTGAGTCAGACACTTTTCTTGAGATATAAAGATATATTTATGCCCCGGCAAGCTGAAGCGGCGGCCATCCGGCCCGCTAGCGCGTTTGTTCATTGTTCCGGCGGCGCGAAGCCTTATATGGTGCGGGACAAATCAGGAAAGCGGGCCCGACCGCCCGCCGACGCCAGGGGGCGCACCGCCATTATGAGACTTTTCGCCTATATCGCCGCATCCTGCCTCGTCCTTTCCGGCGCCGCCGAGGCGCAGCTTTCGGGCGCAGGCGACGATCCGGAGGACATCGCCCGGGATCTCGAAACCGCGGACACGAGCCCGGACGGCGCGGACGCCGACCCCTGGGAAGGCTTCAACCGCAAGATGTTCGCCATCAATGACGGGTTCGACCAACATCTCATGATCCCGGCGGCCAAGGCCTATCGCACCGTCACCCACAAGAAACAGCGCAAAGGCATTCGGAATTTTCTCGCCAATCTCAGAACGCCGGTCATCCTGGTGAACGACCTGCTGCAGGGCGAGTTCAGCCGCGCCGGCGACACCATGGGGCGTTTCGTCATCAACTCGACGATCGGCTTCGGCGGCATGGGCGATCCGGCCGAACGGCTCGGCATCGAGCAGCATTCGGAGGATTTCGGCCAGACGCTGGCGGTTTGGGGCGTCGATTCCGGACCTTATCTGGTGCTGCCCTTTTTCGGCCCCTCCACCTTGCGCGACGGGTTCGGCGCCGGCGTGGACCTGACCGCCGATCCGGCCTTCTGGGTGCGCACCGATCCGGCCACCTATTTCCGCTTTTCCCGCGCCGGCGCGAACATTGTCAGCGCGCGCGAGCCGCTGATCGAACCGCTCGCAGACATCCGCACGGATTCTCTCGACTTTTACGCGTCCATCCGCAGTTTTTACCTGCAATCGCGCAAGCGCGAGATTTCCAATGGCCGCACCAATTACGAAGACTTGCCGGATATCGGCGAATTCGAAGAATTCGACGATCTTGAATAGACATTTCCCTCCTGGAGGAGCTCAACTCATGCGCAGCCTCGCCCGCCGTTCCGTCTTTCGTCTCGCCGCCGCCGGCGCCGCCGCGTTCTGTTTCGCCACGCAACCGGCGGCCGCGGATCAAGCCGTGGAGGACTATGTGCAAGGTATCCTCGATGAAGCCGCGCCGATCCTCGCCGGCGCCGATCATCAGACCATGCTCGACAATATCGAGGCGCTCGTCGACGAATATGTGGACATGCGCCGCATCGGCCGCTTCGTGCTCGGTCAATATGCGCGGCGCATGAGCGAAGAGCAGGAGGCGGAATATTATCCCCTGTTCCATCGCTATGCGAAAAAGATCTATCGCAACACGCTTTCCGACTATGCCGGGGAAAGCCTTGTCGTCACCGGCTCCGTCGACCGTTCGGAACGCGACATCATCGTCAATTCCAAGATCAAGAACCCAGAACCGGGAAGCTCTTACGCGAACACGGTCATCCACTGGCGCGTCTACCGGAGCCGCGACGGCGACTTGAGCATCGTCGACGCCGGCGCCGACAATGTCTGGCTCGCCATCGAACAGCGCAGCCAGTTCACCTCGATCATCGCCAACAATGGCGGCGGCGAAAAAGGCGTCGACGCGCTGATTGCGGAGATCAAGACGCGGCTTGAGGGCTGATCGGCGGCGCGCCTGCAACGATCCCGTCTATTCGTAGCCGAGCATTTTCCGCAAGCCCGGCGCCATAAACTCAATCAGTTTTTTTTGCGCTTCGGGAAGTTCATTCGGAATTTCCACCGAAAGCCCGGAGAGATTTTCCCGCGCCGTCCCGCTCTGCTTGCGGTCGGCGCCCACCTTGACGCGCTCGCGCCAATCCTCCGGCACCGGATCGATGCCGCAATCGCCGAGCAGCTTGCGGAAATAGACTTCCGATTCGAGGCTGTCGATATTCTTCACCGCATGGACGAGATCTTCATAGCGTACGATCGTGTTGCCCGCGCCGAGCCAAGCGACCGCGTTGTGCACGTAAAGATCGAGCATGGACGGCACTTTTTGATAAATGCCGAGGATCATCAGGTTGAGCAGTTCCTCGACCCGGATGCGCCCGCCCTTCACGTGATCGATATTGCCGGAAAATTCGTCGGACAGGAAAAACCGCGCCCGCGCCAGCACCCATGTGTGCGGATCGCGGTAAAGGACGACCTTCCTGCTGTTCGCCAGCTCGATCGCCGAGGCGTCCGAAAACAGAAGATGCCCCCAGCTCAGATAGTTCTTTTCCGGATTGAAGGCTTCGAGATGTTGCTGAAGGTTCGGATGCTGAATGAACTGTTCATGATATTGCTGCTCGACCGGCACGAACATCCTGACGATGTTGCGCAGAAGATGCGTGCCGCTTTTCGGAACAGAGTTAATGAACAAGGGCTGGCGCAGCGGCGTTTGCTCAAATTTCCTGTTTTCCACGTTCAACGTGTCAGGTTTCATGGAAACTCTGGGCATGGCGCAGGCCTCTTCAAACTTTCCCGTCAAAAACAGGTCTAAAACCGCGGCCCATAGCGGGCAAGATTAAAAACGGGCGGCGGATCGCTCCGCCGCCCGTTCCGTGCATGATTCAAGCCGTTTCCTAGAACGCGGCCTTCAGGTTGAGGAAGGCCCGCCGTCCGACGAAATCATATTGCGACTGATAGGGAACCGCGCCGAGATTGGTGATTGAACTGTAGTTCGCCCCATATTCGGAAACGCGCGGCGGCTCCTTGTCGAAGACATTCGCCACGCCGAAGATCACCTTGAACTGATCGTCCATGAATGACTTGGACAGCGAGACGCTGTGATAGATCGTCCGTTCCGCGACGACATCCACGCAATACGGACCGTCATGAAGAATGTCCGTCACGCCGCAGGCGCTGTCGAGACCGGATTCCTCGCGGAAATCCGCAAGATCGCTGGTGCGGCCGAAATAGTCGATAGACCAGAGGGCGGACCAGTCGCCCTTGTCCCAGCGAATATTGAGGTCGCCGGTGAATTTCGGCTCGCCCTCTTCGCCGTTGATGTCCTCGATCGTCCCTTCAAACAAGGCGATCGTATCTTTGAGCTGCACCGTCATTTGCGACAGGATTTGAAGGTCGCCCAGCTCGCCGGGAAGCTCCTGGTCAATCCGCACCGTGAAATCGAGGCCGCGGTTCTTCTGGCTGTTCACGTTGATGAACTGGTCCGTCACCGTCGCAATCGAGTTCACATTGCCCTGGCCGTTGCGCTCATAGAGTTCGCAAAGCGGGTCGTCCGGATAAAAATTCGAGGACAAGCACCCATAGAGAATATTCGCCGGCCCAAGCTGCGCAATCTCGCCATTGACTTCGATGTCGAAATAGTCAGCGCGAATGCTTGCTTTCGTTTTCTCCGGCAGGATCGGATCGAGGAACACGGTTACGCTCGCAGTCTTCGCCTTGGAGGTTTCCGGCTCAAGCTCTCCGAGACCGCCGCTTGTGATGATGGTGGAAGAGATTGCGCCCGCCGTGTAATTATCCGGCACGCCTTCAGCGGCGCAATTGTCCGCAAGCTGTTGCGATATGTCGCCTCTCGCCAGCGCCTCACCCCAGCCGGCGCAAGGTTCGATGACACGCTGCCCCTCGAAATAGGTCTGGTCCGCGAGATAAAGCTCGAACAAAGCCGGGGCGCGGAACGACGTTCCCATCGTGCCGCCAAGACGCAGCCAGTCGGTGACCACCCAATTGGCGCTCACTTTCCAGGTCTGGGCTGTGCCCGCAACCGTGCTCACATCCGTATGGCGCCCGGCGACGCCGACTTCGAAATATTCAATCCCCGGAATATCGCGCAGAAGCGGAATGCTGAGCTCGCCGAAGAATTCAAGCGTTTTGCTCGAGCCGACCGTGTTGCCCGACGCGCTGCCCGTCCAGGAGTTGTTGATGAACTCCTGCGAGTCGGGATCGCTCGGATCGTAATACGGGTTTTCCGCGTAAGTGATGTGGCCCGGGAGATCGTCAAGCGAATCCTTCCGGAAGGTTGCGCCGAAAGCCGCGCCGAGCGGACCGGCCGGCAGCTCAACGACATTGCCGGTAAGGATCCCCTCCACATAGGCCTGAGTATAGATCGTTTTGCCCTCTTCCGTGCCGAAGAGGTAATTCCGGACATTCTGGGGAATATTGCCACGCAGAAGTTCGGGATCCCACCAGTCGATGGTCACGCATTCTTTCTGACTGACCGGCGTCACATAGCCTTCGCAGCCGTCAGGATAGTAGCCGTAGCCAATATCGTACTGGTACTGGATCGAGTCCTTGTAGATCTGGTCGTTGCGATACAGCCCTTTCGACCGGCTGTATTGGGAATAAACATCCCAGGCCCACCCCTTCAGGCCGCCGCTATCGAACTCGCCGCGGAAACCGCCGACGCCGCGAAAATAATCCACTTGCTGCGATGCGTCAGCGTGGTTGGTGATCGGCGTAGCGCTCGTGAGATAAGGCCCGGTCGACGGGTTGAAAGGGTTGCCCCCGGGCAGCCCCCAGAAATTCGTGATCACCGGCCCCGGATCGGACGTGACGCCGAAATCCCAGAACTGCACCCAGCTGTTCTGATAGGTTTCGCGGCGGTTGAAGAGGAACTCGCCATAGACTTCGACATTGTCGGTGATCTCGAAAGCGCCGTCGAGATAGGCGGTGTAGCGCGTCGTTTCGGGAATGACGGTGACTTCGGGAATGAACGGCGACTGCTGGTTGAACAGGGCGTAAGAGATCGGATCGTATTCGACCGGGAAGAACCCGTCCGGAACCGTCAGGTCCGATCCGTCGCGCGGCGGCGCCAACGCCGGGATGTAGTTCTGAAGATTGTCGCCGGCGTAATTATACTGGAACTTGGTCACCACCCCCGGCCCGCTGCCCGGAATATTCGAGTTTGGGTTATTCGTCAGGCCGCCATAAAGATAGCCATAGTCGTAATCGTAATAATGCAGGTCGTAGATCCAGATGTGCCCCCAGGGCAGGTCGTCCGAGCACTTATAATTGCCCGTACGCGGATCAACGAGATCGACGCGGTTGCCGCCCGGCGAGTCGAAGATGCGTTCTTCGCCGCATTCGAGATATTTGGGCCGCTGGCCGCGCGCCAGTTCCTTGCGCTTGTAATAATCGCCGGAGATCAGCAGGTGGCCTCGGTCGAAGGTTTTGCCCCAAGTGGCGCTGGCGCGATATTCCTCGCCGCCGGATTTGAAAGGCTGGGAGCCGAAAAAATCGAACTCGACGCCGTCCGTGTCGCGTTTCGTGATGATGTTCACGACGCCGGCGACCGCGTCCGATCCGTAAATAGACGACGCGCCGTCTTTCAGGATTTCGATATTGCCGATGATCGAGGTCGGCAGCACGTTGAGGTCGAATGAACTGACGGCGCCGCGGGTGCCCGCCGGACCGGCGCGGCGGCTGTTCAGGAGAACGAGCGTGCGTTCCGCGCCGAGACCGCGCAGGGAGATCGTCGCCGCGCCGGCGCCGCCATTGGTGACGAAGTTCGAAGAGATCGCCGAAGTGGTCTGCGCCGATCCAGAGGCGACCGAAGACGATTGGATCAGGGACGCAGCATCGATCGTGCCCTGCAGTTCGCCAAGGCGGGGGTCGATGACCTGAACGGGCCCCGGGCTGGAGAATTCGTCCTTGCGGATGCGCGAACCGGTGACGACCACAACGTCGCGGCCGCTCTCGTCATCCTCAGAGGAGGTCTCTGGAATAAGCTCGACATCATCTTGCGCATAGGCCCCAGCCGTCAGGAGCGCGCTCGCTGATGCAGTCGACAGCAACGCAAGAAAACCCTTACGCACAAATTCTTTCGACATTTTCTCTCCCATGCATGCCCAGCAAGACAAGCGAATCCGGCACAGCCCCTTGCTGAATCCGGTCGCCAACTTGTGATCACACACCATACCGGAACCGAGGCTGAGCTCATCCTTTTTGTGTCAACTATGCGTCGCCGGAGACATTTTGACCGCGCCGCTGTTGCTGGGCGACAACAGGCGATAAAAAAGAATGCTCTAATTCCAATTGTTTATGGACAGAAAAAGGCCGCCCGGATGAGCGGCCTTTCTCGGTACATCAACCGGGCGTCAGCCCGCCATTTCTTAAAAGTCGAAGGAGAAGCCGCCATAGACATAGCGGCCGACAGAGTTCACCGGCGTGCCGAGGGAGCCGATATCCGGCTCCTGGTCAAACATATTGTTCACGCCGACATACACGTCCGCCTGATCGTGCACTTCGAAACGGACCTGAACGTCGTGGGTCGATAGAGCTGAAGTACGGCCAGGCTGGAACAGGATCAGGCCCTCATCTTCAGCTGCATCAAACTCGTCGATTTCATCGCGATAGACGCGATCGCGGAAACGCCAGCGATAGTTCACCGTCAGCTTGTCATAGAACCAGGTGAAATCGAGCGCTCCGGTGTGAACCGGCGCATCGTCGCCGAGCAGCGTCTCCGTTTCGTCGCGCTCCTCATCCGGCGTTTGTCCCGGAAGACTGATCACATCGAGACGCTCAAGATAGCTGCCCACATAACGCAGATTGAACTGGCCGATATTGGTCAGCCCGACCTCCGCCGGATCGAAGTAATAGTTCACCTCGTAGTCGACGCCCGAGGTTTCGAAATAGGCCACGTTGATCGGCACCACTTCGAGGAAGCTCAGACCGCCGTCGGAACGGCGCGTGATCAGGTTGCAGAACTCATTGTCGATCGAGGGCAAGTCCACGCACTGATCCACAATATCCTGGCTCGCCGGGGCGATGATGCCGTCGGTGATGCGCATATTGTAATAGTCGGCCGTGAAGGTCAGGCCCTCGAGCCAGCGCGGCTGCAAGACAATGCCGGCCGTCCAGGTTTTGGCGGTTTCCTCCGAGAGGTCCGGATTGCCGCCGACAACACCGGGGAACGTGGCGTTCAGGATGTCGTCGCCTTCAAACGTCCCAGGGTCGACGCCGAGCGGCGTCAGGATCGCCGCACAGTTCGCCGCTCGAAGTCCTGGATCGGCTGCGAGAGGGATATTGTCGATGTCGCAGGGATCATCCGGCAGGAAGAAGGACTGGTTCTGCGGATTGAAGAGTTCGGCGATGTTCGGCGCGCGCACGGCGACCGAATACGTGCCGCGGAAACGTATATCGTCAACCGGCTTGTAGACGCCGCCAACCTGCCACGCGAGCGTGGAGCCGATGGTGGAGTAATCGGACACCCGGAACGCGGCGTCCACAGAAAACTCTTCCGCGAAAGGCTTGTCTGCAATGAGCGGCACCGAGACTTCGCCAAACCCTTCGAAGACATTGTAGCCGCCCACAGTCGGAAAGATTTCGTTGCCGAAGGTGAAGCCTTGCGTATCGATCAGCGGCGGATTGTCCTCGCTGTCTTCTTCACGGTATTCGCCGCCAAGAGCAAAGGAGACCGGACCGGCCGGCAGCTCGAAGACGCCGGCAGTGTCGCCGCGCAAGACCATCGTTACGACCATTTGCTCGACCGATGCTTCGCGAAGACTGTCGTCATTGACGAAATCAATCGCCGCTTGCGAGGCGTTGCCCAGCCCGAAAAGATTCAACGGTTCACAACCGCTGTTCGGGCCCGGCGTGAAATACGGCGTGGTGCCGAAATTGCCCGGCGTCACAGTCGTATTGAATGCATCGAAATAGCCGAGGAAGCCAAAACCGCCCGGGAATGGTATCTGAGGCGGCAGCGCATTCGGATCGAGATTGGAGCGGCAGGTCGGCTCGTTTGTCGCCGGATCGATCACGGCGTCCATCGCCGCATAGAAGCGGTCAAGGACGAGGTTGTTCTCCGAGATAAGTCTTTCATCAGTACGGCCATAAACGAACGACATGTCAAAGCCGAGATTGTCGAAACTATCCGGCAGGATCGTCGTTTCAAGACCGGCGGCGACGCGATAGGTCCGTCTGCGGATGTCCTCCGCGCGGCGGCCAAGTTCGAACGTGTCATGAGAAATGAAGACCGTATCCGCGCCCGCCATGTTCGCCGCATCCGCAATTGTCTGCGGCACGAACGGGTTGTCCGCAACGACAATCGGAATGAGATCGCTGAAGGCCGGGCTGCTCGTGGCGTAAGAATCGACCTGGGCGAATTTCAGCTCCAGGAAGCCGCGGACATTCGGATTGAACTCGTAATGCGTATTGACGTTGGCGACATAGCGCTCGATGTCTGACGTCAGACTTCCAGTGAAAGAGCTGATCCGGGTCGAGCTGCCGCCGATGGAGTTGCGGAAGGCGATTACCTCGCCCTGCTCGTAAGGATCGCCGTCGCCTTCATAATCGAACAACAGATCAAAGCCGTCGAAAAAGTCGATGGCGACGCCGCCCTGAGGGCTCGCGAAGCGGATGGTCGCGTCCTGCAGGAACACGCGCTGGCGAACATCGCCGTTCGGATCAAAATCCGGGTTGTCGAGCAGCGTGTAATAGCCGTCATTTGCAAAATCGCGATCGCTGGAATCGATGCCGTTTTCTTTGGAGTATTCGAAAGAAAACATGATATTGCCGCGATCGTCCGCGAAATTCTTGCCCGCGGTGACGCTGCCGAAATATCTGGCCGCATCGCCATGGTCCGGCGTCAGCCCGCCCTGACCGCGCACCGAAACGCCTTCAAAATCGTCCTTCAGAACGAAGTTGACCGCGCCGGTCACCGCATCCGCGCCGTAGATCGACGAGGCGCCGCCGGTCAGCACATCGACGCGCTCGATCATGTCGACCGGAATGGTGTTGATGTCCACGGCGGTCGATCCGCCCGAACCGCCCACATGCCGGCGGCCATTGACGAGAACCAGCGTCCTGTTGGAGCCGAGGTTGCGCAGGTTTAGCGTATTGAGACCCGTTGCGCCGATGCCGCCGCCAAGGGTTGCGTCGTCATTGTCGACAGACCCGACAAGGGCCGGCACTTCATTCAACAGCTCGACGAGGTTGGTCTCGCCCGAACGTTGGATATTAGTGGCGTCGATCGTTGTGACAGGCGACGGCGCGTCCAGGGCAGGTCTTGCGATCCGCGTGCCGGTGACAAGAATATTGTCTTCGCCAAGATCTTCATCCTGGGCATAAGCTCCAGCCGTCAACATCGCGCCTGCGGATGCGGTCGACAACAGCGCAAGCAAACTCCTGCGCATCAGGTTTTTTGACATAATTAATGCTCCCATATAGTCCGGTGAGACAGGAACGCCCTCTTAATATTCCCCGCAGAATAAGCCCCGGCGCCCCTGCCGTTGCCTATGACTATATCGAAACCGCAGCGAGGCTCACGCCCCTCATTACGAATTGTGAAAAGCAGATTGCGTTAGACCGTGATCTGTTGCTGTTAAACAACAGAGTTTTCTCTTTCATAAGTAAAAGCAAAGACTTGAGGTCAAAGAAAAGGCCGCCCGAAGGCGGCCTTTTTCGCAAGATCGGCAACGTCAGTTTATGACGAATAATATTCGACGACCAGATTCGGCTCCATGGTGCACTGATAAGGCACCTCGGCGAATTCCGGCACGCGCATATAGGTGACGGTCATTTTCTTCGGGTCCACCTCGAGATATTCCGGGATGTCCCGCTCGGCGCTTTGAAGGGCTTCGAGCACCAGCGCCATGTTCTTGGATTTTTCTTTGATTTCAACCACATCGCCGGGCTTCAGCCGCGCAGACGGGATATTGGTGCGAACGCCGTTCACTTTCACATGGCCGTGGTTGATAAATTGCCGCGCCGCAAACACGGTGGGCACGAATTTCGCGCGATAAACAATGGCGTCGAGACGGCTTTCCAGAAGCCCGATGAGAAGCTCGGCGGTGTTGCCGCGCTGGCGGACGGCTTCGTTATAGATCCGCTCGAAGTGCTTTTCGGAGATGTTGCCGTAATAGCCCTTGAGCTTCTGCTTGGCCATGAGCTGCAGACCGAAGTCCGACAGCTTGCCCTTGCGGCGCTGGCCGTGCATGCCGGGCCCGTAATCGCGTTTGTTGATGGGAGATTTCGGCCGGCCCCAGACGTTTTCGCCGACCCGGCGGTCAAGCTTGTGCTTGGCGCTGTTGCGCTTCGACATTTTATCCTCGTTTTCCGGCGCGGCCCGGCCCCGGGGCCCATCCCCGAAGCGATTAAAACGGCGGTCCACGCGCCACCCGTCAGAAGCGCGCGGAATTACCGGTGGGGGACGGGAATGTCAACGTTCTCGGGCCGGAAAGCGCGGGCATATCGCGATTTTCCGCCCAAAACAGCGAAAAGCCCGCCGGATGGCGGGCTTTTCGAATTTCGGTGCGCTGCGCTGAAGCGCTTAAGCGGCTTTCTTGCGGCGGCCTGCGAAGCCAAGCCCGCCGAGGCCGGCGATCATCAGCCACGCGGCGGCCGGCAGCGGAACCTCTGACACGCTATCGCGAAGATAAACAGAGATATGGCTGATGTCTTTCAGCGCGCCCGTCGCTTTGTAAAACGGCGACGTATACTCTCCGCTCAGGCTGCTCACCAGATAGGCGACGACAACGCCCGGAAGAGCGGTCTGGCCGTCTTTGAAGACAAGCATGACATCGAGCCCGTCGAGAGAGCTGAGCCCTGTCAGTTCCCAACTGCCGAACTCGGAGTCTCCCTCGATGATAAGACCGACCGTATCGGGCCCTTCATCGACCGCGCCGAACCCATTATCGGCTTCGTCCTTCGCGTCGAAAGTCCAGTCGTCGTATCCGAAAAACATTTCGGAATTCACGACCGCCTCGGAATCATTCGTCGCCGAATTCGAATACTGGCAGGCTGACGTCGGCGTTACGTTGCCGCTGACATCCGGTGTTCCATCGGAACAGTTCACGGCTGCTGCATTGGCCGCGCCATAGCCGAGCGCCGCTGTTGCAGCCGCGATTGATACGAGCTTCTTGATCACTTTAGTCCCCCTGGACAAAACAGTTACTACCGTCCAGAAAAACCACGAAGAAAGCCCTTTCGCAAGGGGTTTTCAGCGCTAACGGCCGGAAAATATGTGCAAACAATGCGCAACTGCTCGCCGCTTGCGCGCACCTATTTAAGCCCTCAACCTATGCGCGAAAATTCACCATTAACCCGCGCTCAATGGGCGGCGGCGCGGACGCTGTATTCGGAAAAGTCGGGCCGCTTCATCTCTTTCAGGTAAGTCCGCACATTGTGCGGATAGAGCGTGAAGTTCCGGCCATTCTCATCCACATACCAGGCGCCGCAACGGGTCGCCCAGACGCGCTCCTGCAGATCGCGCTGAATGCGATCGTCGTAAGCCTTCGCCGCTTCTTCGCGCGGCTCGATCAGGGTGCCCTCCCCGGCCCGGCGAATGAGGTCGATGACGTAATTCACCTGCGCCTCGATCATCAGCACGACAGAGTTGTGTCCGAGGCCGGAATTGGGTCCGAGCAGCATGAAGAAATTCGGAAAGCCCGGCGCGGCGATCGTGCGATGCGCGGCAATGCCGTCTTTCCAGGCTTCGCGCAGGCTCCGGCCGGAAGGACCCGCAACATCGATCGATTCCAGGATGTCGAACGGTTTGAACCCGGTGGCGAGGATGACGACATCCGCCGAACGCTCCCGGCCGTCTTTCGTCCTGACGCCCGCCTCCGTGATTTCGGCGACGCCGTCGGTGACGAGATCGACATTGTCTTTCTGGATCGCTTGCAGATAGTTGTCCGAGATCAGGATTCGCTTACAGCCGACCTCGTAAGCCGGGGTCAGCTTCGCCCGCAGGTCGGGATCTTGGACCTGTTCTTCGAGGTGCTTTTTGAAGGTCTTGCGGACAAGACCCTTGACGTAATTCTCGTTCTTTTTGAACGCGCTGAACCGCCATTCAAGAAGCGTGAAATAAAACCCGCGATAAGCGCGCGCGAGAAGCGGGACTTTTTCGAAAAGCCCCTGCAGCCATTTCGGATAGGCGTAACTCTGGCGCGGCATCACCCAGTTGGGCGTTCTTTGATAGACGTCGAGATGCGCGACCTTGTCGACGATCTCCGGAATGACCTGAATGGCGCTCGCCGCCGAGCCGATCATGGCGACGCGCTTGCCCGTCAAATCCACATCCTGGCGCCATTGCGCGGTGTGAAACATCGGCCCCTTGAAAGCGTCGAGGCCGGGAATGTCCGGCACGTTCGGCTCGTGCAGCCCGCCAAGGCCGCTGACGACGTAATCCGCCGTCACGCAGGAGCCGTCTGCGAAATCGACCGTCCATTCGGCTCCGTCATGGCGGATGGCGGTCACCTTTTTGCCGAAAGCGATGCGCGGATAGAGATCGTATTTGCGCGCGCAGGCCTTCATGTAGTCCCAGATCTCGCCGCCCGGCGAAAAGCGCCGCGACCAGTGCGGGTTGGGCTCGAAGGAAAACGAGTAGAGATGCGAGGGCACGTCGCAGGCGATGCCGGGATAGACATTCTCCCGCCAGGTGCCGCCGACTTCGTCGGCCTTTTCATAGATGACGAAGTTTTCGAAGCCTTCCTGACGCAGCCGGATCGCCATGCCCATGCCGGAAAAGCCGGCCCCGAGAATGGCGATGCGCGGGCCCTTGCCGGTCTTCGCCAAAACCGGCGCGGCGGCGTCGAGACGGGTTCTGTGATCGTCAGCCATTGCAACCGTCAGTCATGGGCCCCTCCCTTAAGGGGTGGCGGCTCTTGATGCGCCCGCCTTTTTACACTGATTAGTTTACCGTCTGTTGCATCCCCTCTTCAAGAGCGGGGCGCAGCCTAGAGCCCGAACGGATATTCACCACAACCATGCAAATGAGGGTTTGTCAGACGTTCGCCAGCCGGAAAACGATGCATCTCGGGCTCTAAAACGAAAGAATAAGAGCCTGGCGGCGTATCGTGCTGCGGTCGGCTGACGTCTGATCATCGTAATTTTTGCTCCATTGCCAGATTTTCGGTCAGGCTCTTAGAGCGCCTGCAGGGCGAGGGCGAGTTTTTCGAGCCGCGCCCGGTAAGCGCCCATGTCCCGGATCGGGGCGGCGGCGACGCCTTCTTTCATCGCCGCTTCGGCCACGGCGGCGGCCACTGCCGGCAGGAGCCGCGGATCGAAGGCTTTCGGCAGGATATAGCCCGGCCCGAACTCGAATGTCTCATCCGGGTAAGCGGCGCGCACCGACTGCGGCGTCTCCATCTGCGCCACGGCGCCGATGGCCTTGGCGGCGGCGAGCGTCATGCCTTTGGTGACGGTCTTCGCCGCAACGTCGAGGGCGCCGCGGAAAAGAAACGGAAAGCAGAGCACATTGTTGACCTGGTTCGGATAGTCAGAGCGCCCGGTGGCGACGATGGCGCCAGACGCGGCTTCGACCGCGTCTTCTGGCCAGATTTCCGGCTCGGGATTGGCGAGGGCGAAAATGATCGGCTCGGCGTTCATGGTTCTGACCATGGCGGGCGTCAGAAGCCCGCGCCGGGAAACCCCGAGAAAGAAATCCGCGCCCTCCACCGCGTCGGCGAGCGTGCGCTTTTTCGTTTTGACGGCGTAAGTCGCCTTCTGGCCGGACATGCCTTGCTTGCGGCCCTCATAGACGACGCCTGTACTGTCCGTGAGCAGAATGTTTTCCTTTTTCGCCCCGCCGGCGATCAGAAGTTCGACGCAGGCGATGGCCGCGGCGCCCGCGCCGGAGACAGCGATCTTAATGTCGGCGAGCTTGCGCCCGCTCAAGGTCAGCGCATTCAAAAGCCCCGCCAGCACGCACACGCCCGTGCCGTGCTGGTCGTCATGAAAGACCGGAATTTTCGTGCGTTCGCGGGCGAGCCGCTCCACCTCGAAACATTGCGGCGCCTTGATGTCTTCAAGATTGATCCCGCCGAAACCGGACTGCACGGCGACGATGAGATCGGCGAGCTTTCCCGGGTCGTTTTCATCGACGCACAGATCCACCGCATCGACGCCGGCGAAACGTTTGAAGAGCGCCGCCTTGCCCTCCATGACGGGCTTGGCCGCTTCCGGCCCGATATCGCCGAGCCCGAGGACAGCCGTGCCGTTGGTGACGATGGCGACGAGATTGGCGCAGCTGGTGTAGATCCGCAAGGCGGCGCTGTCTTTTTCGATTTCGCGGCAGGCGGCGGCCACACCCGGCGAATAGGCGAGCGAGAGATCGCGCTGCGTCGACATGGGTTTGGTGGGCACGCACTCCATTTTGCCCGGCGGCGCCTGGCGGTGATAGTCGAGCGCGTCTTCGTCGAGAGAAGGCCGCGGCTTTTTCTCTTTCGCCCGCGCCTCGTAAAGCGCCGCATAGGACGTTTTGGTCTCGTCCCGGCGCCTGGCCTTGAACAGCTTGTCGAACATGAAACGCCCCCGATACCCCGGCCGCCCCCTGCGGCTGTCGCCAGTTAAGACCGGATGGAGAAAGGCGTAAAGGCCGTATCCGTGTCGTAGACGTCGACGCCCTCGGCTTTTTTCAGCATCGCCACCACGCGATAGGTCACCGGCGTCAAAACCGCCTCCCAAAGCACTTTCAGGACATAATTGGTGATCATGACGGTGACGACCGACGCGACAGGCCAGCCCGCCGTCCCCAGAAACGCGACGGGATAGAAAATCAGGCTGTCGACGCCCTGCCCCACCACGGTCGATCCGATCGTCCTTTGCCACAAATGCTTGCCGCCGGAGGCGACTTTCATCCGGGCCATGACGAAGGCGTTGGAAAGCTCGCCCGCCCAGAAGGCCAGGATCGAGGCGAACACAATGCGCGGGGTGAGGCCGAACACCATTTCATAAGCTTCCTGTCCGCCCCAGCCCGGCGCCGGGGGAATGGCGACCACCACCCAGGCCATGAACGCCATGAACAGGACCGCCGCAAAGCCCGCCCAGACGACCCGCCGCGCGCGGGCGTAACCATAAACTTCGGTCAGGACGTCGCCGAGCACATAGGACAAAGGGAAGAAAAGAATGCCGGCGCCGAACATGCCGACATTCCAGCTTCCGATATGAAGCTCGAAGAATTGCGCCTGTTTCGCCGCGCCGATGAGGTTCGAGCAGATGAGGATCGCCACGAACGCCGCCATGGCGAAGTCGTAATATTTGAAGCGATGCAGATGCAGCGCATCCGCATGCTCGATGCGTTCAATGACCAGTTTTTCAGCCAAACCGGCGTCCTTTTCGCTTCGGCGCGCTAATCGTCAGCCGCCTCGCTCCAGCCTTCCCAGCCGGGCCCGCGCACGACGCGGCCCGCCGTCGCGCCGGTGTGCTCGCCGTCCTCGATGGTGAGCACGCCGTTGACCAAAACGTCTTCAACGCCCACGGCGAGCTGGTGCGGGTCGGCGAAGGTCGCCTTGTCCTGAATCGTTTCAGGATCGAAGATGACGACGTCAGCGTAATAGCCCGGCGCCAGCATCCCGCGGTCCCTGATCTTCAGATTGCCCGCAGGCAGCGAGGTCAGCTTGCGCACGGCCTCTTCGATGGTGAGGACGCCTTCCTCGCGCACATATTTGGCGAAGACCCGGGCGAAATTGCCGTAAGCGCGCGGATGGGTGCTCTGCTCGAGGAAGACGCCTTCAGGCGCCATGGAGCCCCCGTCGGAGCCGAAGCTGACCCAGGGCAGCGCGATCTTCTTTTTGATGTTGTCTTCCGACATGGAGAAATAGACGACCTGCACCCGGCTGCCGTCCTCGATGACGAGGTCCATCGCCGTTTCTGGGTAAGGCGTGCCGCGCTCTTCTGAGACTTCGGCCAAGGTCTTGCCGATATATTTGCGCAAGTCCGGATTGCGGAAGCCGACAAGAAGGACGCCTTCAGGTCCGCCCGCATTCGCAATCCCGCTGACGAAATCTTCCGACGGATTGAGAATCGCCTCGGAGACTTTTTTGCGGACTTCCGGGGCTTTCAGCCGCTCAGCCCATTTTTCATAACCGCCTTCCTGCACCCAGAGCGGCATCGCCGCGTCGAGCCCCGTGGAGCTCGCCGGATAGGCGTACATGTCGGCGGTGATCTTCAGCCCCGCGTCTTGCGCGGCTTCGATCTTTGCGATCGCTTTGTCGAGCTTGTCCCAGTTCGACTGGCCGCTCGCCTTGAAGTGATAGATTTCCGCCGGCACGCCCGCCTTTTCGGCGATCTCGATGAGCTCGTCGATGGCTTCGAGAAGCTCCTGCGCCTCGGAACGGATATGGGAAATATACATGCCGCCATATTCGCCGGCGGCTTTGTTGAGCGCGATCAGCTCTTCGGTGTTGGCGAAATTCGCCGGCGCATAGATGAGCGAAGAGCCGACGCCGAGCGCGCCTTCGCGCATGGCGTCGCGCACCATGCCTTGCATTTCTTCCAGTTCTTCCGGGCTCGCCTCGCGGTTTTCATAGCCGATGACCGAGGCGCGCAAGGTGGTCGCGCCCACGAAAGACGCGACATTGGGAGAAACGCCGCGCTCTTCCAGATATTCAAGATACTCCCCCAGCGTCGTCCATTCGATGTCGTATTTGATGTCGGACTGGCGTTTTTTCGCCTGGGCCTTCATTTCCTCCGACCACGGACCGTAGGAAACGCCCTCGCCGAAAACCTCCAGCGTCACGCCTTGGGAAATGTCGCCGAGGCTGCGGCCGTCCTCGATGAGATCGTCGACCGCCCAGGAGAGCATGTTGACGAAGCCCGGCGCGACGGCGAGGCCTTCGGCGTCGATAACGGTTTCAGCGGAGGCGCCGTCGAGATCGCCGATCGCGGCGATGCGGTCTCCGGCGATGGCGATATCGGCAGCCTCTCCCGGCGCGCCGGATCCGTCATAGACCGTCCCGCCTTCAATGATGACGTCATAGCGCGCCGGCGCGTCGGTTTGCGCAGGCGTGTTGGGGGCTTTCTCCCCGCTGTCCGAGCACGCCGCCGCGAACAGCATCACCGCCGCCGCAAGCCCCCTCGCCATTCCTGTCATCATCGTCCCCGCTCCTTTCGCGCCCGCGCTCAACATTCAACGCCCCTTCAATCTTTGCGTCCCTTCACCAGCGCCTTGATGACGCCGCGCAGGGAGCGCACCTCGCCCTCCGTCAGCCCCGCCCGCATGAAGGCGACTTTCAGATTGCGCTCCATATTGGGCCGCTTTTCCTCCGGAAAGAAATACCCGGTCTTCTCGAGCTCCCCGACAAGATGCGCGACAAAGCGCTCGAAATTCTCCCGCGAGGCCGGAAGCGTCGCCTCAAGCTCCGACGGCGGCGCCGTCCTGCCTTCGGCCTTCGCCCATTCATACGCGATAATCAGCGCCGCCTGCGCAAGATTAAGCGACGCAAAGGCAGGATTCACCGGAATGGAGACAATGGCGTCGGCGCGCATCACATCGTCATTGGCGAGACCTGACCGCTCGCCGCCGAACAGGACAGCGCAGCGCTCGCCGCGATCGATGCGGGATTTGAGCTCGGCCCCCGCCGCCGCCGGGGCGAGCACCGGCAGGAGCGCTTCACGCGACCGCGCCGTCGTCGCCAGGACGTAATTGCAATCGGCGAGGGCCTCGCGCGTCGTCTCGAACACCCGCGCCCGGTCGACGACGAGGGTCGCCCCCGCCGCCATGGCGCCGGCCTTTTCGTTGGGCCAGCCGTCCCGCGGATTGACCAGCCGGAGGCCCGAAATCCCGAAATTGAGCATCGCCCGGGCCGCCGCGCCGATATTCTCGCCCATCTGCGGCTCGACCAGCACGAAAAGCGGGGCCGGCTTGACGTCGCCCCGCCCGTCCCGGCGGGCGATTCGCGCCGCTCCGGAGTGCTTTTCATCCGTTTTTTTTGTCATGACCTCGGAAATTCCCGTCGCCGGCGCACTTGTTCCGGCAGGCTCTTTTCTTTTGGGCCCGCCCGATGCTAAGAGCCCCCGCAACACCCATTCAGTCTAATCTCCAGCGCCGGCGCCTTCCAGCGCGTCCTAAATGTCCGGTAGGAAATTCCATGCAAAAAATCAAAGTCGATAACCCGATCGTTGAGATGGACGGGGACGAAATGACCCGCATCATCTGGCAGATGATCAAGGACAAGCTGATCCATCCCTATCTCGATATCGACCTGAAATATTTCGACCTTGGCATTGAGGCCCGGGACGCCAGCGACGACCAGATCACCGTCGACGCGGCCGAGGCCACCAAGAAATACGGCGTCGCCGTCAAATGCGCCACCATCACCCCGGACGAGGCGCGGGTCGAGGAATTCGGCCTTAAAAAGATGTGGCGCTCGCCCAACGGCACGATCCGCAACATTCTCGGCGGCGTCGTCTTCCGCGAGCCGATCATCATCCGCAACGTGCCGCGCCTGGTGCCGGGCTGGACCCAGCCGATCATCATCGGCCGCCACGCCTATGGCGACCAGTATCGCGCCACCGACATGCTGTTCCCCGGCAAGGGCAAGCTGACCATGAAATGGGAAGGCGAAAACGGCGACGTCATCGAGGAAGAGGTCTTCGACGCGCCCGCCTCCGGCATTTACATGGGCATGTACAATCTCGACGAGTCGATCCGCGACTTCGCCCGCGCGTCGTTCAACTACGCCCTGCAACGCAAATACCCGCTCTACCTCTCCACCAAGAACACCATCATGAAAAAATACGATGGCCGGTTCAAAGATCTCTTCCAGGAGATGTACGAGACCGAGTTCAAAGAAAAGTTCGACGCGGCCGGCCTCACCTATGAGCACCGCCTTATCGACGACATGGTGGCGGCGTGCCTGAAATGGTCCGGCGGCTATGTCTGGGCCTGTAAAAACTATGACGGCGACGTGCAGTCCGACACAGTGGCGCAAGGCTTCGGCTCGCTCGGCCTGATGACCTCGGTCCTGATGTCGCCCGACGGCAAGACGGTGGAGGCCGAAGCCGCGCACGGCACGGTGACCCGTCACTACCGCGCCCATCAGCGCGGCGAAGAGACCTCCACCAACTCCATCGCCTCGATCTACGCCTGGACCCGCGGGCTCGCCCACCGCGGCAAACTCGACGGCAATGACAAGCTGATCAAATTCGCCACGACCCTCGAAGAGACCGTTATCAAAACGGTCGAGTCCGGCGACATGACCAAGGATCTCGCGCTCCTCATCGGCGCCGAGCAGAAATGGCTCACCACCACCGGCTTCCTCGAAAAGGTCGACGAAAACTTCCAGAAAGCCCTTTCGAACGCCTAAAACCCTTCGGAAAATCAGCGCGTTCCGCCCTTCCCCGCAGATTCAGGGCGGTTCGCCGCATATGGCTCGCCTTCCCGCGCCCGCCATGGCAGCATGAATGGCGCGAGGGGCGTTTTGCGTCCACCCCTTCAAAGGAGCCGAGCCATTATGTATCGACCCGTCATCGCGCTCAGCCTTGCGGCAAACCTCGTCGCCCTGCCTGCGGCGGCAGAGACCAAGACCTACGACCTTCCCGAATTCGAGAGCATCGACATCTCGACCGGCCTGCATCTCGTCGCTGCGGCCGGCGGCGTTCAGTCCGTCGCCGTCGAGAGCGACGCCGGCGATTTCAGCGAGCTTGAAATCGAGGTGAAAGACGGCGTTCTCAAATTGTCGCGGGAATGGAACCGCCTGCGCTGGCATCAGAAGAAAAACGATTACAAGATTATTGTCACCGCGCCGAAAATCGACGGCATCGACGCCTCGGCCGGCTCCTATTCAACGCTGTCAAATATCGACGCGGGCCGTTTCACGGCCGATCTTTCAAGCGGCTCTTTCGTGACCGTCGACGGGCGCGGCGGCGATTGCGTGATCGACATTTCCAGCGGCGCCAATCTTGAGGCGCGCGCGCTCACCTGCGAGAAAGTCAATGTGGACGTCTCCAGCGGCGGTCATGGCGAGGTTTCAGTCTTGCGCGTTCTTGTGGGCGAGGCCTCAAGCGGCGGGCACATGTCGGTTTTCGGCGCGCCGGAGCGGGTGAATATCGACCGCTCTTCCGGCGGGCGGATCAAGCTCAAAGCGCCGGTCTCCGCAAGCAACGACTGACGCCGGCTTATCAAGAAAGCCGGTCAACGGCTTCAAGGAAAAAAAGGAAAGGGACCCCATGAAAAAAACAGTCATCGCCAGCGCCTGCGCGGCGTCCGTTCTCGCCGTCACAGCCGCCCATGCAGAGACCCGCAATTACGATTTCAGCGGCTTTACCATGGTCGACGCCTCCGCCGGGGTCGATGTGGAGATCACGGTCGGCGACAATTACGCAATCCGCGCCGAGGGCGATGCGGAAGCGCTTGAACGGCTGCGCATCGAACTCGACGGCGACGCGCTTGAAGTCGGGCGCAAAAGCAACCGCGGCCTGTTTTCTTTCGGCCGGAGACATCAATCGACGGTCTACATCACCATGCCCTCGCTTGAAGGCGTCGACGTTTCCAGCGGCGCCGACATTGTCGCTACCGGCATCGACGCGGGCGAATTCAAAGTCTCGGTTTCAAGCGGCGCCGACGCCGAACTCAGCGGCGAGTGCGGGATGCTGAAAGCCGACGGCTCAAGCGGCGCCGATCTCGAAGCGGAAGACCTCAAATGCGCGGATGCGATCGCCGACGTCTCCTCCGGCGCCGATCTCACGATCTATGCGTCACAAAGCCTTGAAGCGGACGCATCGAGCGGCGGCGACATCACCGTCTATGGCGGCCCGCAGAAAACCAATGTGGACGAATCGTCGGGCGGCGACGTCCACATCCGCGACTAGCCTTCTCCGGCCGATTTTAAGCGCCCATAGCGCGTTCGATGGACTTGATCGCGTCGGAGGCGCGCGCGCCGTCCGGTCCGCCGGCCTGGGCCATGTCGGGGCGCCCGCCCCCGCCCTTGCCGCCGACGGTCTCGGCGCCGGCGCGCACGAGGTCGACAGCGGAGAGCCGGTCTTTCAGATCGTCCGTAACGCCCACGGCCAGCGCCGCCTTGCCGTCATTGACGCCGATAAAAGCGGCGACGCCTGAGCCCATTTTCTTCTTGGCCTGATCGACAAGCCCGCGCAGGTCCTTCGCCGCGACGCCTTCGAGCACGCGCCCCATGAATTTGACGCCGGCGATTTCCGCAACCTCCTCTTCCTGGGAAGCCGCGCCGCCTCCGCCGCCAAGGGCGATCTGCTTTTTCGCTTCGGCGAGCTCGCGTTCGAGCTTTTTGCGTTCGGCGACCAACGCTTCGATGCGCGCCGGCAAATCCTCGGCGGTGGTCTTCAGCGCGTCCGAGGCCTTGCGCGCGAGGGCGGCCTGCTCTTCGAGATAGGCCCGCGCCGCTTCGCCGGTCAGCGCCTCAATGCGGCGCACGCCGGCGGAAACCGCGCTTTCGCCGATGATCTTGAACAGCGCGATGTCGCCGACGCGGCGCACATGGGTGCCGCCGCAAAGCTCGACCGAATAAGGCTTGCCCGGCTCATCCAATGAATCGCCCATGGTCAGCACACGGACATCGTCGTCATATTTCTCGCCGAAAAGCGCGATCGCGCCCGACGCGACGGCGTCGTCATAAGGCATGATGCGCGTTTCGACGGGCGTATTCTGGCGGATCACCGCGTTGACGCGGGCTTCGACCTGCGCGATTTCCGCCGGCGTGATGGCTTTCGGATGCGTGATATCGAAGCGCATGCGGTCCGGCGCGACCAGCGAGCCTTTCTGCGCCACATGATCGCCCAGTACGTCACGCAGCGCCGCATGGGCCAAATGCGTCACCGAGTGATTGGCGCGAATGCGCGCGCGGCGCGCCACATCGATCGCAAGGTGAACGCTCTCGCCCGTGCGGATCGTTCCTTTTTTCACCGTGCCGATATGGCCGTGCAGGACGCCGGCGCGCTTTTTCACATCGTCGACGACGATCTCGGCGCCGTCATCGGTGGCGATCGTCCCCGCATCGCCCACCTGGCCGCCGGATTCGGCGTAAAACGGCGTCTGGTTGACGATGATTTCGACCTTGTCGCCCTGCTTGGCGGTCTCCACCGGCTTGCCGTCGACGACGATCGCCTGCACGACGCCGTCGGCCGCATCATGGATGTAGCCGAGGAAATCCGTGGCGCCGTGATCCGATCTCAGATCGAACCAGACGCTTTCATCCGCCGTGTCGCCGGAGCCGGCCCAGGCGGCGCGCGCCGCGGCCTTTTGCGCGGCCATCGCCTTGTCGAACCCTTCGACATCGACCGAGCGGCCTTCGCGGCGCAGCGCGTCCTGCGTGAGATCCAGCGGGAAGCCGTAAGTATCGTAAAGCCGGAAGGCGGCGTCGCCCGGGAGCGGCGCGCCGTCGGCAAGTTTCGCGGTTTCTTCGTCGAGGAGCTTCAGGCCGCGGTCGAGCAGGCTGCGGAATTTTTCCTCTTCGGACCGCAGGGTTTCGACGATCAGGGTTTCGGCGCGCTGCAGCTCCGGGAAAGCGCCGCCCATTTCGCGCACCAGCAGCGGCGCCAGGCGCGCCAGCAGCGGATCGCGGCTGCCGAGCCCGTGGGCGTAACGCATGGCCCGGCGCATGATCCGGCGCAGCACATAGCCGCGCCCTTCATTGGACGGGCCGACGCCGTCGGCGATGAGGAAGCTCGTGGCGCGCAGATGGTCGGCGATCACCCGGTGCGCCGGCTTGTCGGCGCCTTCCGCCGGGCGGCCGGTCAAATCCACCGACGCGGCGATCAGGGTTTTGAAGAGATCGACATCGTAATTGTCGTGAACCCCTTGCAGGACCGCGGCGATGCGCTCGAGCCCCATGCCGGTGTCGATGGACGGCTTGGGCAATTCGACCTCGCGCCCGTCGGCGTGGCGCTCGAACTGCATGAAGACGAGATTCCAGATTTCGACGAAGCGGTCGCCGTCTTCATCCGGAGAGCCCGGCGGGCCGCCGGGAATGTGATCGCCGTGATCGTAGAATATTTCCGAGCACGGACCGCACGGCCCGGTGTCGCCCATGGCCCAGAAATTGTCGTTCGTCGCGATACGGATGATGCGGCTCTCGGGCAGCCCCGAAATCTTGCGCCAGAGATCAAAGGCGTCGTCATCGGTGTGATAAACCGTGACCGTCAGCCTGTCGGCGGGAAGGCCGAACTCCTTATGGACGAGCGTCCAGGCGGCGTCGATCGCCTCTTCCTTGAAATAATCGCCGAAGGAGAAATTGCCGAGCATCTCGAAAAAGGTGTGATGGCGCGCCGTGTAGCCCACATTGTCGAGATCGTTGTGCTTGCCGCCGGCGCGCACGCATTTCTGCGAGGAGGCCGCGCGGACATAGTCGCGGGTTTCCGCGCCGGTGAAGATGTTCTTGAACGGCACCATGCCGGCGTTGACGAACATCAGCGTCGGGTCGTTCTGCGGCACGAGCGGGGCCGACGGCGCGATGTGGTGATCGCGCGCGGCGAAGAAATCCAGAAATTGCGACCGGATGTCCTTTAAAGACGTCATCTGGGTCCTGCCTCTTTCGCCCTTTGCGCGGCCCCTTCCAAGGGAGCGGCCGCCGCCCGCAAGGGCCTCATATCCATATAGAAACCGCGCCGGCTCCGTTGAAGGCGCCGGCGCGGCGAAGGTCTTAAGCTGATGAGCGCGCCCCGTCTAGGCGGCGTCTGGGCGGCGGCGCTGGCGGGCGTTTGAGGAACCGGCCCGCGCCGGGGCCTATAAGTTTCTCCCGTCAGCTCTGGGTCATGCAGAAGGCGTTCAGCTTGTTGCCGTCGGGATCGCGGAAATAGCCCCCATAGAACGTCTCGCCGCGGGGGCCCGCCGCGCCCTCGTCCTTGGCGCCGAGCTCGATCGCCTTTTTATAGACCCGGTCCACGGTCTCCGGCTTGTCGCAGGCGAGCGCCACCATGGTCCCGTTGCCGGGCGTTGCGGCGTTCCTGTCATAAGGCTTGATGACGCCGACGCCGGGCTGGCCGGGCGCGGCGCTCCAGGCGATGAAGGTGTCCGTCTCCATCATCCGTTTGCCGCCGAGTTCGGCGAGCAGCGCATCGTAAAATGTCGCCGATTTCTCCAGGCCGTTGGTCCCCAGCGTCACATAACCAATCATGTCTCTCTCCTTTTCAATGATTGAAAATTGATCCGGCAGGCTGTTTTCTCGCGCATTCATCTTCGCCCCGGCGCGGGCAAGAGAAAAGCGCCATGCGCAGCCATGCGGGGACCGGCGGCGTCACAACCGCGCGATGAGACGCAAAACCCTGTTTCCTGGAAACAAATCCCGCGCCCGAAAACGGACGGGCGCGGGGGAAGCCGGATCAGGAAGCTTCGGCGGCGGCGTCTTCCTCGCCGCCGCCCTCATTGCCGGTGAGCATTTCCTCGGCCACGAGGCCGGCGTTGGCGCGGATGGCGGCTTCGATTTGCGCCGCCATATCGGGATTGTCGCGCAGGAACTGCTTGGCGTTTTCGCGCCCCTGACCGATGCGTTCCGAATTGTAAGAGAACCAGGAGCCGGACTTTTCGACCACTTCGGCCTTGACGCCGAGATCGATCAGCTCGCCCATTTTCGAGACGCCCTCGCCATACATGATGTCGAACTCGACCTGCTTGAAGGGCGGGGCGACCTTGTTTTTCACGACTTTGACGCGGGTCTGGTTGCCCGTCACCTCGTCGCGGTTCTTGATCGCGCCGATGCGGCGGATGTCGAGGCGCACGGAGGAATAGAATTTCAGCGCATTGCCGCCGGTCGTCGTCTCCGGCGAGCCGAACATGACGCCGATCTTCATGCGGATCTGGTTGATGAAGACGACGAGACAATTGGAGCGCGAGATCGAGCCGGTGAGTTTGCGCAAGGCCTGACTCATCAGGCGCGCCTGAAGGCCGGGCAGCGAGTCGCCCATTTCGCCCTCGAGTTCGGCGCGCGGCGTCAGCGCCGCCACCGAGTCGATGATCAGCACGTCAATGGCGCCGGAGCGCACCAGCGTGTCGGCGATTTCAAGCGCCTGTTCGCCGGTGTCGGGCTGGGAAATCAGCAGTTCGTCGAGATTGACCCCGAGTTTTTGCGCATAGACGGGATCGAGCGCGTGTTCGGCGTCGACAAAGGCGGCGGTGCCGCCCTTTTTCTGGGCTTCGGCGGCGACATGCAGCGCCAGCGTCGTCTTGCCCGAGCTTTCCGGCCCGTAGATTTCAACGACGCGGCCCTTGGGGAGCCCGCCAATGCCGAGCGCGATGTCGAGGCCGAGCGAGCCCGTGGAGATCGATTCGATGTCGACCACCTCGCGGTCGCCGAGGCGCATCAGCGAGCCCTTGCCGAACGCCTTGTCGATCTGGGAAATCGCCGATTCCAGCGCTTTCGTCTTGTCCATGCCGTCCGCCTCCACTACGCGCAAGCCGCTTTTAATCATCTCCGCCTCCGTTGCCTGACAAGGGCCTCCCCTGTCAATGAGGCGCGAATGTACGCTCTTTGTTCTCGTTTGGCAACAGAAATAAATTGCTGTTTATATTCATAAAATCATGTTTGTTCTTTTTTTGTGCTTTCAATTTGGGCGGCTGAAAGGGCGGCCTCCCGCCCTCGGCTCACGCAAATCGATTCGGAGGCCGGCCGAATGCTGCTCAGATTTTACACTCGGCGGAATTTTCGAAAGATGACCTAGTCACGCGATCCTTATGCAAGCGTTTTCGAGACCAGTTCGCCGTGCGCCATCGCTTTCAAAAGCCGGTTAAAGCGTTGCTTGATGTCAGCCCCTTTCTAGCGCCTTGGAAAAAGATAACGACCAACTAAGAGCCAAAAACCAAATACGGCAGTGGTTGTCGTTGTGACTACTGTAATAAACTCTGCTTGCTCCAACCCGCCGCCCTTGCCGCGTGCCCACATTTGTACGAATGGAAAAACAATAAGAAACACTACCCAAATTAGCGTCAAGGCAAATGCACGGTCAGCAAAAATTCTACGCTCGCCCATATCCTGAATACGCTCGCTTCCATCAAGAAGCGCATTCAATTCTGATGGGTCATCGGGCGCATTACCAAATAGATATTGAGCCTCCTCTTGACCCGTCGGAGTGCGGTCAAGAGTAAGGATATCTTGCTTGTCCCTAGTCCAAAGACGGAACTTGCGTCCGGTAGTGCTTTTTGATGAGGTCAACTGGAATTTCCAAACCTTTAGGCACTCGGTAATTGTACTTTTTTGCCATCTCGCTCCAGGGGGAGTTTGGGGCGTGAGTTAAATCTGAAAGAGAAGTGCCTGAACACTTCCCGTACTTTTTCCAGACTTTCTCAACTACGGAAACAATTTCTGGATCAGTAACCCGAGTAGGGTTTTCCGGATCGTCATCAAAGGCAAACACAACCGGATGAGATATAATCTCATTACGGTAATCTTTGAGATCTTGGTAAAGCGTCGAAAATACTGGTCCGTAGGTCCAGACTTGCGGATTCTCACTCAAAAATGGTTCATCGTGTGTCTGGAGCCAATGACCATGTGTTAGATAGGCAAGCTTTTGCGCCTTCATGTGAGAAATATCGCCATTGGCACCGTACTTGTCCAAAAAGGTATTCACCAGCCAAAGCGGATAGACCCGGTTATTTGCCATGGATAAACAACCTCCTCTCCCGCAACTAGTTGGAACTAAAACATATCGCCGAGTCAATCATATGAATAAATTTCCATTGACTCTCAACACGTTACATAAGTTGTGCCGAATCGCTTTGCAATAGATGCTTATTCCGCTTTTTCATTCAGCGACTTAACAATCTCCTCAAATTGACGTTATCCCCAACAACCCCTCCCCGAATGCGGGGACTCAGCAGGCGATTCCCGGTTACAATCCCCCGCTATGCTGGCCCCGATACGCCAACCCCGCTACACGGGCGCCATATTCCGGCGCTATATACGGGCCCAGGGAACAATTGGCGGGGGAAAGGCCTTTCCCAAAGGGCCGAAGCGCTGCTGATTACGACTGACCGCCAGCGCGAGCCCTTAACGCCGCTATTTAAAAGAGCCGACCCATGAACCGCATCGTCTTCATCCTCATCGCCCTCGCCGCCCTCCTCCTCGCGGTGCTCCTTTTCCTGCCGGGGCTGATCCCGGTCGCCGCCTTCAAGGGGCGGATCGAAACCCAGGCCTCGGCCGCGCTCGGGCGCGAGGTGACGATCGGCGACAATCTCTCCTTCCGGATCTTTCCGCGCACGGCGTTTCACGTGGAAGACCTCGTCATCGCCAACGCAGAAGGCTTCGAGGGCGAGTATCTCGCCCGCGTCGAGGAAGCCGATATCGGCGTCAAGCTTTTGCCGCTTCTGTCGAAATCGGTGGAGATCGACCGCTTCGTCCTGACGCGCCCCGACATCAAGCTCATCCGCGCGCAGGACGGCGCCGTCAACTGGAACCTCGCCAGCGCCGAGCAAGCGCCGCAGGAGGAAAGCCAAAGCAGCGAGAGCGACAGCGGCCAGCTGCGCGATCTGAAACTCGGCGACGTGCGCATCGAGGGCGGCGCGGCGCGTTACACGGACGCCGCTGCGGGAACAAGCTATGCGCTCGAGGACATGGATCTGTCCGTCGTGTTGAAAAGCCTTTCCGAACCTTTGGAGGCGAAGGGAAGCCTTACGTTCCAGGGCGAGCCGGCGAAAATCGACATGGTGCTGACGAGCCTCGCCGCCGTCATGGAGAAAAAGCCCGGCAACTTGAAACTCAATCTCGATATCGGCGAGGCCTCGGCGGGCGCCGATCTTGAAATCGCGACCAAGGACGGGCTGCGCTATTCCGGCCCCGCGACGCTCGACGCGCCGGACCTGCCGGCTTTCGCCGCACTCGTGGGGACCGAGCTCGCCGACGCGCCGGGTTTCGACAATCTGTCGGTGAAAGGCGACATCGACGGGACCGACACGCAGATGCGTCTCGACAACACGTCGATTGTTTTCGACAAGATCGAAGCGCAAGGCGCGCTGGCGCTCGACTGGTCCGGAGCGCGCCCGAAAGCGAGCGGCGTTCTGTCTACGGACAAGCTGGACCTCCGGCCCTATATGCCGCCCCCGGCGCAAAGCGACGAAGGCTTTCCCGAATGGTCCGAAGCGCCCATGGATTTCGCAAGCCTCAACAATATCGACGCCGAGTTCGATATTTCGACCAATGAAATCCTGATCAACGATCTCGAATTCGGCGAAAGCCGCATCAAGCTGACCATCGATCAGGGCCGCATGACGGCGCAGATCCCCGAGCTTTCCATGTATGGCGGGCAAGGCTCCGGCCGGCTTGTGGTGAATGCGCGGGGGGCGACGCCCTCTTTCGCCGGCAATTTCGATGTCGGCTCGGTGCAGGCGCAGCCCTTCACGACGGATCTGATGAAGACCGACAATCTTTTGGGGCTCGGCTCGTTCAAGCTGAACTTCACCGCCTCCGGCGCGAGTCAGGCCGCGATCATGCGCACCATCGACGGCTCGGGCGGCTTCGACCTCGCCGACGGCGCGATCAAAGGCGTCAATATCGCCGCCATGGTGCGCGCGGCGGGCGAATTGTCCGAAGGCTTCAATCTCGCCGCCCTGCAAAGCGCGGTCTCGAAAGCGCGCGGCCCCGCCGAGCAGACCGACTTTTCCGAATTCCTGTCGGACTTTTCGATCACCGACGGGCTCGTCAACGCGCCGACGATTTCCCTCAACGGGCCCTATCTCACCATGACCGGCAAAGGCACGGTCAATCTCGCCGAGCAGACCGTCAATATCAGCCTGTCGCCGCGCGCGACCACGACCATTGACGGCGAAGGCGGGCGCGCGTTTCAGGCGCCGGTGAAAATCGGCGGCACCTTCTCCCAGCCGACCATCGGCGTCGACGCCGAGGCGCTGGCGAAAAAAGGCTTCCAGCGCACGCTCGAAAACGTCCTGTCGAAAGACAAGAAAGGCGAAGAGGAAGAAGACGGCGAAGAAAGTGAACAGGATCCGGCGCGGCAGATCCTCGAAGGGATCATTGGCGGACAGAAGAAAAAAACCGATGAGCCGCAGGCGGGCGAGGAAGAAGCGAGCGCCGAGCCCTCGACCGAAGACGCCCTGATCAATGAGGGGCTGAACGCCATCTTCGGCAAGAAGAAAAAGCCGGCTGAAGAAACGGAAGACGATACGCCCGAGAACTGACGGCGCTGTCACCGGCTTGTGATGAACCAAAGCGAGACTTGCCAGGCTCAAATACTCCGAAATCCAGCCAAAGACGGGGAATAGCCTGAGCTGAAGCAAATACCAGCAACCGCCCTAGAAATCCGGAGCGCGAGCAGATATGTTGCGCGTTCGTGACGGGGATCTGTTAACCACGAAGGTAGAGATTATGAAATATTCAGTTCTGGCTGGCGCGTTAGGCGCGCTGCTTTTGGGGGCTTGCGCCACGACAGCCGACCAAGCCAATTATGCGGAAAACACCGCTGCGCCGACCCAGACGGCGGAAGCGACGGACGTGGATATGAGCGAGGTTGTCTGCCGTAAGGAGAAGACGACCGGCACGCGTTTCGCCCGCAAGATCTGCAAAACGCGCCAGCAATGGGAAGACGACGCCAAGAATGTCGGCGATCCGCTCTCCAACTCCCAGCGCCGTTCGCTTCAGTTCAGCCCGGAAAACGGTTGATCGCCAAAACAGATCACCGATGACCGAATCAAAAACCGCCCATCACGATGGGCGGTTTTTTTTCGTTTCCAGTTTTTTTTGCGTTCCCGCCCGTGTTTACCGGTGAGCCGCCGGGTCAGGACAGTCAGACTTCGGCCGCCGCATGAGCAGGAAAATCAAAACCAGCGCGATGATCGGGGACGCCACGATGAACAGCGTCACCGCCACTGCACCGCCCGCCGCAACGAGACCGATCAGCGCGCCGACAAGGCCGACAAGCAAACCGAAAACCGCGGCGATCAGTCCGACAATGATACCCGCAAGCCCGCCGAAACCGGCGGCGAGCGATTTAGCAAGCGTCAATTGCGGCTCGCTGTAGAAATAGGCGCCGACGGACAAGGCCGCGCCGAGAAACAAGATCAAAATCACGGGCGCTAAAATCCACGCCGCGCCGCCGGACCGCGCCGGTTCGCCATAATCGGAAGTCGTCATATCCGCACCCCTTTTCCGGACGGCGCGCCGTCCGCCTTTTCTTCGGTGTTTTGCGATACGCCTTTACTTGCATGATAATGGGCGCTGCCGGCTCTCGCCTCAAGCCGCCCCGGCGCAAGAAAGCCGCGGTTCGTCGCGTCGGCGGGCGTTTTCACGCCGCCTTGCCGGCGCTGCGCGCCTTTGCTAGGCGATGCGCCCCATCGACCTCGCCTTCCGCGAAAGGACTCTCATGGCGCGCAAAGCCGCCTCCGCAAATGACGCCCCGCCCCGGGCCTGGCAGCGCATGCTTTCCGGACGCCGGCTCGATCTTCTCGACCCCTCGCCGGTCGATGTGGAGATCGAAGACATCGCGCACGGCCTTGCGCGCGTCGCCCGCTGGAACGGCCAGACCAAGGGGCCCATCCCGTTCAATGTCGCGCAGCATTCGCTCATCGTCGAAAATTTCTGCAACGAGTTGAAACCCGGCTGGCCGGTGAAGTGGCGGCTCGCCGCGCTGCTTCACGACGCGCCGGAATTCGTCATCGGCGACATGATCTCGCCCTTCAAGGCGCAGCTCGGCGGCCCTTACAAGGATATCGAAAGCCGGCTGATGCAGGCGATCCATCTGCGCTTCGAACTGCCGGCGCATCTGCCCGAGACGATCGAGAAACTGATCAAGCGCGCCGACCGCGCCTCGGCCTATTTCGAAGCCGTGCAGATCGCCGGGTTCGAGCGCAACGAGGCCGAGAAATTTTTCGGCTCCCCGCGCGGCGTGACGCCGCTGACGCTGAAGGCCATGACCACCCTCGAAGCGCAGGAGGCGTATCTCAAGCGCTTTGCAGAACTTTACCAAAAACACGCAGGGCGGGCGGCGTAAGACGGCGCTGCGTAAGAGCGCGGCGGCGTCACAAATCCGGCATTTCAAGCGGCTGTGAGAGGCCGGCGCATTCCATAACCGATCCGAAAAGCCTATCTTGCATGGCGAAATCGCCCCAAACAGGCCGGAAAGGTTAAGACACCCGCGTTCGCATGCCCAAACTCGTCATCAGTTCCCTCGAGGCCGCCCCCGCTGCGTGCGAAGATTGCGACCCGGGATTTGTCGTGTCGATCCTCGATAGCGGCGACGCAGCGCCCGACCGCTTTCAAAAGCTTTCCGAGGAGCGCCATCTAAGGCTCGACCCCGCGACAAGCGAAACAGACATGGCGCCGGCCATCATCGCCTTTTTGAAATCTTGGGCGGCGACGGAGGAAAACCTCCTCATCCATTGCCATCGCGGCGTCGCCCGCTCCACCGCCATCGCCTATATCGCCATGTGCGTGCGCGAGCCGGAGATGTGCGAGGAAAAGATCGCCGCGCGGCTGCGCGCCGCCGCCCCCCACGCCGACCCGAACGTGCTTCTGGTTTCCGAGGCCGACCGGCTGCTCGGCCGCGAGGACCGCATGATCGGCGCCATTCTCGATCTCTGCCCGTGCTGTTCGACCGTCTGCGCGCCCATCGTGACCTTGCCTGTGGCCCCGTAAATCCGCCATAGACGGGGGTGTGAGGAAAACGCCCGCTCCGTCGCTCGCGACCAATGTCGCCATTGCGCTAAACGCCGTTATCGCCGTCGTCGACGGCGACCGGCCGAAAGTCCTTTGCGTGCGCGCCCCGACGGACGGGCCGGGACAGGGCCATGGACGCGACCTGGCGCTGCCCTATGGCCCTTTCGACCCGGAACGCCACCGCACCTTCGAAATCGGCGTGCGCGAATGGGTGGAGCGCCAGACCCATGTTTCCCTCGGCTATGTGGAGCAGCTCTACACGTTCGGCGACAAGGGCCGCGAAGCCCCGGCCGCGGCGCTGGCCGGCGGCGCCGGAGAGCGCGTCGTTTCCGTCGGCTATCTCGCCCTCGCCCCCGCGCCCGCCGATCTTCACGCCGAAGACGCGCTGTGGGCGGACTGGTATTCGTTTTTCCCCTGGGAGGACTGGCGCGGCGGCGAGCCGGCGATCCTCCGGGAGCTGATCATGCCGGGCCTTGAAGCCTGGGCCGGGCGCGCAACCGGCAAGGAGCAGAAAAAAACACGGCAGGCCCGCGTCAACATTGCTTTCGGGCTCGACGGTTTCGGCTGGGAGGAAGAGCGCACCCTCGACCGCTATGAGCTGATGTATGAGGCCGAACTTGTGATCGAGGCCTTGCGCGACCGGGGCGATGAAAAAACAGGGTCGCCGGAAACCGGCCTCGCCATGATCTCCGACCACCGGCGCATTCTGGCGACGGCCATCGGGCGCCTGCGCGGCAAGCTGAAATACCGCCCGGTGATTTTCGAAATGGTGGCGCCGACCTTCACGCTCCTGCAGCTCCAGCGCACGGTGGAGACGATTGTGGGCTTTAAATTCCACAAACAGAATTTCCGGCGCAGCGTCGAGAAATCGGGCTTCGTCGAGGCCACGGGCAAAATGACGGGCGAAACCGGCGGCCGGCCGGCCGCCCTCTTCCGCGTCGACCGGGAAGGCCTCAAGGACCGGGCGGCCGCGGGCCTCGCCATTCCGCGCCTGCGCCGCCCGTCCGAATAAACATGATGGTCAGCTAAGCGCAGCGGCGTATTTCCCGAGCACGCCGTCCCAGCCGCCGTCATAGTCTTTGCGCCATTTCGCGCCGTCTTCACGGTTTTCCCAGCCGCGATGAATAAGGGTCAGCGACGACTTGCCTGCGCCTTCATCGGCGAAACGGACTTCGACTTCCGTGGCGCCCGCCGGATTCTCCAGCACCCAGGAAAAGACCAGGCGGGACGGCGCATCGCACGCTTTAACGACGCCCCAATCGCGCTCTTTGCCGTCCTTGTCGATTTCGTAAATCCGCCCGCCCGGACGCGCTTCGAAGACGACGGACTGTGCATTCTCTGCTGAGAGCGAATGCGTGGCGAGCGGCCACCAGGCGTGTATATTGTCGGTGAAATGGCGGAACGCCTTTTCGACAGACGCGTTCAGCGTAATGGTTTTAACGACAGGTTCGATTGTGTCTGTTACGGCCATGTTCCCTCTCTCCCTTATGCGTCTTTCGCTTCCAGCGAGCGCTTGTAAGCATCGAGCGCATCGCCCCAGAACCGGTCGAAATAATCGCGCAATTCGGAAATTCCGTCCGTATCGAGACGATAGATGCGCTTGACCCCGTCGCGGCGCTCGGCCACCAGCCCCGCGTCTTTGAGCACTTTCAAATGCTGCGAGACCGCCGGTCGCGACACCGGCAGGCCGCCTGCGATTTCGTTCACCGACAGGGCGCCCGCCCGGAGCTTTTCGAAAACCGCCCGCCTCGTGGGGACCGCCAGCGCCTCGAATTTCATTTCGTAAGTCATGACTTACCCATATAATCCCTTATATGCGTAAGTCAAGGCTTACATAAAGGCGCTTCTGACTCGGATTTTTCCACAGATTGCGAAGCGGCTGCCGCCATTGCGCGCCGCATGAGGCGTGATTGCGTGACGGTTGATTGACCGGACGCGGATTTTCACTAGGTTCACGGCCTTACAGCCCTTGCGGGCTGATTTTTCCGCCCTATATATGCTCTAGTTGAGCATAATCCTCGGCGGCAATGCCTGGCGTCAAATCAGGCGAAGAGAAAAACGGGAGGCGATGACATGCCGGATTCTTCTGGACCTGTGATTGGCGAACGGGTGGATGCGCCCCTTGCCTATACGGACGCGGTGAAAGCCAAAACGGATCACCTCTATCCGAAGGTCGCGAAGCTCATTCCCGAAGTCGAGTGGCGTGTCCACGCGCCTTACATCGCCGCGATCAACGATCTCAAGAAAGAGAAAAACGCGGTCATCCTGGCGCATAATTACATGACGCCGGAGATCTTTTACGGCGTCGGCGATTTCGCGGGCGATAGCCTGCAGCTCGCCAAGGAGGCCGCGAAGTCCGACGCGGACGTGATTGTTCAGGCGGGCGTCCACTTCATGGCCGAGACGTCGAAAATCCTGGCCCCGGAAAAGACCGTGCTGATCCCCGATCTGCGCGCGGGCTGCTCCCTCGCCTCCTCGATCACCGGCGAGGACGTGCGCCTCATGAAACAGAAATATCCGGGCGTGCCGGTGGTCACCTATGTGAACACCACCGCGGACGTCAAAGCCGAGACTGACATCTGCTGCACCTCGTCGAACGCCGTCGAGGTCGTGGAACATGCCGCACAAGAATTCGGCACGGACACGGTGATCCTCATCCCCGACCAGTTCCTGGCGAAAAACGTCGCCGCCATGACGGACATCAAGATCGTCACCTGGGCCGGCGCCTGCGAGGTGCATGAGCGCTTCACCGCCGAAGACATCCGCGAAATCCGTGAAGGCAATCCGGGCGTCGTCGTGCTCGCCCACCCCGAATGCCCGCCGGAGGTGCTCGAGGAAGCCGATTTCGCCGGCTCGACCAGCGGCATGTCGAACTATGTAAAAGAGAACCAGCCGAAAAACGTGGTGCTGATCACCGAATGCTCCATGTCGGACAATGTCGCGCTCGAAAACCCGAAAGTGAATTTCGTGCGGCCCTGCAATCTCTGCCCGCATATGAAGCGCATCGACCTGCCGGGCATCCTGCGTTCGCTTCAGACCATGGAGCACAAGGTCGAAATCGATCCGGAGATCATCGAAAAGGCGCGCAAGCCCATCGAGCGGATGATCGCCCTGCCGCTGAAACGCCAGTCCATGTACGGCCATCTTCACCCGGCCGAAGTCGCGGCGATCGAGGCGCGGGTTTGAGAATATAAACGATGTCAAACCAAGCGCGATGCAAATCCCCTCTCCCCATCGGGGAGAGGGTTAGGGTGAGGGGGTAGAGATGCTGATAATCAAAAGCAGCTTCCCTTCCCCCTCACCCGAAATCGCCAGCGATTTCGACCTCTCCCCGATGGGGAGAGGTAAACGGCGCATGTCGCAGACATAATTTCATGCAATCCGACATCCTCATCATCGGCGCGGGCGTCGCGGGGCTTTACACGGCCCTGAAGCTGGCGCCGCGTCCCGTGACCGTGGTCACCGCGCGTCCGCTCGGCAAGGGCGGCGCGACGCCCTGGGCGCAGGGCGGCCTCGCCGCCGCCGTCGGCCCTGACGACACGCCGAACCTTCACTTCGCCGACACCATGCAGGCGGGCGCCGGGCTCGTCGATCCGGAAGCCGCGCATATTCTCGCAACTGGCGGGCCCGCCGCCGTCGAAGACCTGATCCGCATCGGCGTCCGCTTCGATACAGACGAAAACGGCAATCTGAAACTCGGGCGCGAGGCCGCCCATTGCCGCGACCGCATCGTTCACGCCACCGGCGACCAGGCGGGCGCGGCGATCATGGAGGCGCTGATCGACGCGGCGCGCCGCGCCGGGCACATCACCATCCTTGAACGGATCGTCGTCGAAGACTTGCTGCTGGATGATAACGGCGTTGTCGGCGGCGCGCTGATTTACGACCCGGAAGCCGGCGAACGCGAAGCCTTTGACTATGGCGAGACCGTGCTGGCGACCGGCGGGCTCGGCGGGCTTTACGCCGTCACCACCAACCCGACCCCGGCGCAAGGACACGGCCTCGCTTTCGCCGCGCGGGCCGGCGCCGTCATCCGCGATCCGGAATTCGTGCAGTTCCACCCGACGGCGCTCGACATCGGCCTCGACCCCGCCCCGCTTGCGACCGAGGCTCTGCGCGGCGACGGCGCACGGCTCGTCAACAAAGACGGCGCGCCTTTCATGGAGCGCTATCACACGGGCGCCGACCTTGCGCCGCGCGATATCGTGGCCCGCGCCGTCGAGGCGGAAATCAAGGCCGGACGCGGTGCCTTTCTCGATGCGCGCGAAGCCATCGGCGCGAAATTTCCCGATACCTTCCCCACCGTTTTCGCCTCCTGCCAGGCGGCGGATATCGATCCGCGCACGGACTTGATGCCCGTCGCCCCGGCGGCGCATTATCATATGGGCGGCGTCTATACTGACCTTGACGGCAAGACCAGCGTCGACGGGCTCTGGGCCGTAGGCGAAGTCGCCTCCAGCGGCGTTCACGGCGCCAACCGCCTCGCCTCCAACTCCCTCCTTGAAGCCATCGTTTTCGGCGGGCGCATCGCCGATCAGTTGCGCGACGCGGAGATCGACAGCGCCGAAGGCGCGGGCGCGCCCGGAGACCGCATGGAGCTGGCCTCGAAACCGGCGCCCGCGAAAGAGATGGCGAAACTAAGAACCGCCATGAGCGACCATGCGGCGCTTATTCGCAATGGCGAGGGCCTCGCCGATCTTCTCGAGTTCATTCACGAAATGCAGGAAAGCCCCGACATGACCAGCGGCCTTAAAAGCGCGCTCGTCACCGCGGAGCTGATCGCGCAGGGCGCGCTCGCGCGCGAAGAATCCAGAGGCGGCCATTTCCGCAGCGACTATCCCGAAGCGGATGGCGAGCCCTATCACACGGAAATCGCGGCGACGCTTCTTTATGACGATGAAGAAGAGGACGACGCATGATCGACCGTCTCTCCCCGCTGATCGTTGAAGACGCCGTCGCCCGCGCCCTGAAAGAGGATTTCGGCGACGCCGGCGACATCACCACCAATGCGACCATCCCCGCGGATGCAAAGGCCAAAGCCGTCATCGCGGCGAGAAAGCCCGGCGTCGTCGCCGGCGTTGATGCTGCTCGCGCCGCCTTTCGCCTGACCGACCCCGCCATTGAGGTCTCCATTGAAAAAGACGACGGCGCGCGCGTCGAAAAAGGCGACGCCGTTCTTTCCATCGAAGGCCCGGCGCGCGGAATATTGTCCGCCGAACGCGTGGCGCTGAATTTCATGGGTCATCTGTCGGGCGTCGCCACGGCCACGGCCGCGCTTGTGGACGCCGTCAAGGGAACCGGCGCCAAGATCGTCTGCACCCGCAAGACGACGCCGGGCTTGCGCGCTTTTGAAAAACACGCCGTCCGCTGCGGCGGCGGGCATAATCACCGCTTCGGCCTCTACGACGCAGTGATGATCAAGGACAATCACATCGCCGCCGCCGGCGACATCGCCAAGGCCCTCGCCGCCGCGCGCAAAGGCGTCGGCCATATGGTCAAGATCGAGATCGAAGTGGACGGGCTCGGCCAACTCGAAGAAGCGCTGGCGTCAGGCGCCGATGTCGTGTTGCTCGACAATATGACGCCCGCGGACCTGAAACGCGCCGTTGAGATCAATAAAGGCCGCGCGGTTTTCGAGGCGTCCGGCAATGTCACGCTGGAAACCGTGCGCGCCATCGCGGAAACCGGCGTCGACGTCATCTCCTCGGGCTGGATCACCCATTCGGCGCCGACGCTCGATCTCGGTCTCGATTTTCTCTGACCCGCATTCGGCCCGCCGCCGGATTCATGCTAGGCTCGTATCTTATCGAGTCATCGGGGGGAGATGGATGAACCGTATCAACAAGCTGAACCGCCGGCTGTTTCTCGGCGGGCTTGCGTCCGGCGCCGCGACGCCGCTTTTTGCGCAGTCAAATCCCAAACAGCCGAGCCCCTCACGAAAAACCGTCTCTCCGCGCGTGCTGTCGCCGGGCGTTTATGTGCAAGAAATCCCGTCGGGCGTGCGCCCCATCCAGGAGCCGGAAACCTCCGCAACGCTTTTCATCGATGTCTTTGGCGGCGGCGCGCTCGAAACCGTCACCAGCCTTTCACAATTCCAAACCCACTTCGGAACCCTGCCTGGCGCCAGCGAAGCGGCGCTTGAAACGGTCGCGCTTTATTTCCGCAATGGCGGCCGGAAGGCGCTGATCGCCAGCATCGGCGACGCCAGCCCAGCCTCCATACTGGGCGCGCCGGATGCGGGCGGCGTGCGCAGCTTCCTTGGAGGCGCCGCACTCAATATCGATTTCATCTGCGCGCCACCGGCGTCGGCCCTTGCCGCAGGCGAAGCTTCAATCGTGTACAGCGAAGCGCTTTTGCTCGCCGAAGAGCAAAAAGCGATGCTGCTTCTTGATGCGCCAGCCGGTCCGGGTTTCGACGCGAACGGCTTCATCGCGGACTGGCTCGGCGCGCTCGGCATCAATCATCCGAATGCAGCCATCTATGCGCCGCGCCTGCAAGTGGCCGGCGTCGTCCCGACCCTTCCCGCCAGCGCCGCCGCCGCCGGGATCGCTACGCGCATCGATGCGGCGCGCGGCGTCTGGAAAGCGCCGGCCGGCATGGAAGCGACGGTCCGCGGCGCGACGCCGACGGCCGCGCTCTCCAGCGCCGACAACGAAATCCTGAACCAGGCCAACGCGAACGCGATCAGGAGTTTCGCCAATGTGGGGCCCGTGCTCTGGGGCGCGCGCACCCTCTCGACGGATCCTGAATGGAAATACATCCCCGTGCGCCGAACCGCCCTTTTCATCGAGAAAAGCCTCGATGACGGCCTTCAATGGACGGTGTTCGAACCCAATGAAGAACCGCTCTGGAAACAGATCGAAATGGCGGTTGGAAATTACCTGCAGGTTCTCTTCCGCAAGGGCGCTTTCACGGGCGCGACGCCCAAGGAAGCCTATTTCGTGCGCTGCGACCGGACCACGACGCAGGCCGACATCGACCGCGGCGTCTGCAATGTCGAAATCGGCTTTGCGCCCCTGAAGCCGGCGGAATTCGTCATCATCCGCCGTGAACTGAGGACAGCCTCCTGAAAAGCAGCCTGTCCCTTCATATCGATATCGGCGGCGGTTTCGGTTATCGTTTTCAACCATGAAATGGCTTTCCGCCCTCGCCGCCGCTTTCTTTCTCGCCGCCTGCGCGCAGGACGAACCCAGCGTCTCGGCGCCGCAATGCGACGTTTCGCTGATCGTTCTCGGCGTTGCGCAGGACGCCGGCAAGCCGCAGATCGGCAATCCGAACGACCCCGCCTGGGACGATCCTTCGTTACGCCGGCTGGCGACGTCGCTGGCGCTCGTCGACCGGCGCGGCGACAAGCCGAAGCGCTGGCTCTTCGACGCAACGCCCGACATCAAGGAGCAGCTTCACCGCCTCAACAGGACGGCGCCGACGAATGCGCCAGCCCGCGTCGACGGCGTGTTTTTAACGCATGCGCATATCGGCCATTACGCCGGGCTAATGATGTTCGGGCGCGAAGCGGCGGGCGGGCGCGACATCGAAGTTTTCGCCATGCCGCGCATGGCCGACTTCCTCGCGCAAAACGGTCCGTGGTCGCAGCTGCTCGTTCTTCACAATATCTATCTCGCCATCATGGAGAACGGCGTCGCCGAAACCATCGGCGACGATCTTTCCGTAACGCCGTTTCTCGTGCCGCACCGTCAGGAGTTTTCCGAAGTCGTCGGCTTCGTCATCGAAGGACCGGAGAAATCCGTCCTCTTCCTGCCCGACATCGACGACTGGGAGGACTGGGACGCTGAAGGAATGCGTATTGAAGACAAGATTGCAGACGTAGAGGCCGCCTTTCTCGACGCAACCTTTTATTCCGGCGACGAATTGCCGGGCCGCGACATGTCGAAAATCCCGCATCCCACCGTTGTCCATTCCATGGAACGGTTTGCGGAGCTTCCGGACAGCGAAAAAACAAAGGTTCACTTCATTCATATGAACCATACGAACCCGCTGCATCGGCCGGGCGCGGCCGAAAGCGCCAGAGTTGAAAAAGCGGGCTTCATGATCGCCGAAGAAGGCATGGAAATCTGTCTATAGGCGGTTAAGGCCGCAACACCACAGTCAACGCGATGATGTGATTCATTTTGTCCTCAGTGTCCGGCGCCGGCTTGAAGCGATTGAGATAGCCCGCTTCCAGGCTCGCCATTTGTGAAAACCGCCAGCCGAGCCCGGCGCCGATGCGCGACTGATCGAAGCCGCTGCGCGCGCCCCAGTCCGCATCGTTCAGAAAAAAGAACGCTTCCTCTGAACCATAAGCGTAAAGGGAGGCGCCTTCCCCCAAAGGACGCGTTGCTTTTAGCCGACTGCGCACACGCCAGCCCGTATCTCCTGCGATGATGCGTTGCTCCACGCGCGTGCGAAATGAAAGCGACGTCTTGATCCCGGTCTCCGGTTTCCATGCCAGCTCTTGCCAGATCCGGTTTTCATGGCGGTCCGGCCCGCCGGCCCTGTTCTTGATCATGTGGCCGTAACCGGCGCCGATCTTAAGGCCCGGCCCAACCCGGCGGAGAACGGAAGCCTTGAACTGGGTTTCATTAAGGCGCTGCACATCGTCGCCGAAACGGCCCTGCGCTTCGAGATTCAGGGCCCAGTCCTCGTCAAGGCGCAGCTTGGCGGCGGCGGTTGTCCAAACTTGCGCGTCATGTTCGGCGGCTTGCGCCGGCGCGGCGATCATAAACCCGGCCAGCGCGCAGGCGCAGAAACCAAAAAAACGGACCCGTATTGCGAAAAAACTCTGCATAAAGATTTTTATTCGCCCACGCTGCTCAAGGCGCATTTTGTGCGCCTATACAGCACAAACAAAAATCAATGTCGAGAGACGGGAATCAATATCGGATGAAGAGCGCTGAACCGTCGGCCTGCGAGACGGCGGCCCGGCTACATCGCCGCCGGGGCCGCCGCGACGGTGCGCCGGCTCGGAAACTTGTAGAATTTGTGCGTGCCGATGGTCGCCGTCGGGGTCAGCGTGTTCGCCCAATGCGGGCTCACATAGCTCGCATGATAATGCGTGGCGTTGCGGCTGACCGGCGCGCGGACCCCGGCGAGCACGGCGCCCGAAAGATCTTGCGCCTCTTTCCATTTGCGCTTGTTAAGACGCGCCTGCATGGAGCCGTCGCAGGTGAAGGAAAACTGGCAGCCGGTGCGGCGCTCGGAGCCCTGGAAGACGACGCCGCAGATGGAATTCGGATAGACCGGGCTTTTGACGCGATTAAGGACGACATCCGCAACCGCGAGCTGGCCGATGCGCGGTTCGGAGCGCGCTTCGTAATAAATCGCCTGCGCCAGGCATTTGCGTTCTTCCGCATCGAGCTTGGCCACGGTGAGATCGGTGAAGTCGAAGGAGGCGAGACCTTCGGTCGGATCTTCCGCCGCAATGAGATCGCCCATCGCCATGGCGGGCTTCAGGCGCGGGCCGTCGTCCATGGCCTGGCGCGTCGCCGCGGTCTCAGCGGCGAGGTAATTGGCGAGGTCGGCCACAAGCTCGGCCTCTTCAGCGATCGCAGCCTCGCGCTTGCGCTCTTCTTCGGCGCGACTCGCATTGACCGTGGCGCTCATGGCGCTGGCGACAACGCACACGGACAGGAGCCCCGCAGCCATCAGGCTGCGCAGCGTCCAGTTCACGTCGAGCCCTAAGGCGGGCTTGGGCGCGGGCCCATGAATGTCTCGCCGGTCTTGCACCTTGCGTCTTCTCATCTTGCTCGTCGCGTCAGAGGAATATCCCTCATTATGACGCAAAAAACGCGCCTTGGGAGCGCGCTTACGCAACGGATATATGGCGCCCGGGCGGGGCGTTTTCAAACGAAATCGACCCCTGTTAACCTTTTGTTAACCCTGACTGGGTTTTTCAACCCATTGTTTTTGAATGTTTTTTCAATGGGTCACAGAATCGTTAACCGTTTAGGCGGTTGAGCCGCCGTCGCTTTTTTCAAGCTTGGCTTGTGCTGCGGCTAATCGCGCAATCGGCGTGCGGAACGGCGAACAGGACACGTAATCGAGCCCCGCACCCTCCACGAACCGGATGGAATCCGGGTCGCCCCCATGCTCGCCGCATATGCCGAGCTTGATCTCAGGACGGGTCTTCCGGCCCTTTTCCGCCGCGATATGAATGAGCGCGCCGACCCCTTCCGGGTCGAGCGTTACAAAGGGATCGCGTTCGAAAATGCCCTGGCGCAGATAGTCCGGCAGGAAGGCCGCGCTATCGTCCCGCGACAAGCCGAATGTCGTCTGGGTGAGATCGTTGGTGCCGAAAGAGAAGAACTCGGCGTCTTTCGCAATCTCATCGGCGGTCAGGGCCGCGCGCGGCAGCTCGATCATGGTGCCGACAAGATAATCGAGCTTGACGTTCTTTTCTTTCAGAACCGCGAGCGCCACCGCATCGATGCGCTCTTTCAGGATGGCGAGCTCTTCGCGCTTCGCCACCAGCGGGACCATGATCTCCGGCGTCACTTTCTCGCCGGTCTCTTTCGCAACGGAACAGGCTGCTTCAATGATGGCGCGCACCTGCATCTCGTAGATTTCCGGATAGGAAACCCCGAGGCGGCAGCCGCGATGGCCGAGCATCGGATTGAACTCATGCAGCTTATGGGCGCGGTCCTTGAGCTTGCCCGCATCCATGCCGGACGATTTCGCCACTTCCTCTATTTCTTCGTCTGAATGCGGAAGAAATTCATGCAAAGGCGGATCCAAGAGGCGGATGGTCACCGGCAGGCCGGTCATGACGCGGAAAAGCTCCTCAAAGTCCGAGCGTTGCATCGGAAGGAGCTTCGCCAGCGCCGCCTCGCGCCCCTTTTTGTCTTCCGACAGGATCATTTCGCGCACGGCGATGATCCGGTCCGCCTCGAAGAACATATGCTCGGTGCGGCAAAGCCCGATGCCTTCGGCGCCGAAATCGCGCGCGACCTGCGCGTCATGGGGCGTTTCGGCGTTGGCGCGCACTTTCATACGGCGCACCTTGTCGGCCCAGCCCATGAGCGTCGCGAAATCGCCGGACAGCTCCGGCTGCACGGTCGGGACCGCGCCGGCGAAAACCTTGCCCTCGCCGCCGTCGATGGTGACGGTCTCGCCTTTTTTCACCTGGCGCCCGCCGACGGTGAAGAAGGTTTCCGACTTGTCGATTTTCACGTCGCCCGCGCCGCACACGCAGGGCCGGCCCATGCCGCGGGCCACCACCGCCGCGTGGCTGGTCATGCCGCCGCGCGCCGTGACGATGCCTTTCGCCGCGTGCATGCCGTGAATGTCTTCCGGGCTCGTCTCGATGCGCACGAGAATGACCGGCTTTCCTTCCTGGGCGAGGCGTTCGGCCTCGTCGGAATTGAAGACGACTTCCCCCGACGCCGCGCCAGGCGAAGCCGGCAGCCCGGTAAGAAGCTGGTCGCGCGGCGCGTCCGGATCGAGCGAGGGGTGCAAAAGCTGGTCGAGCGAATGCGGATCGACGCGGCAGACCGCCTCTTCTTCGCTGATAAGGCCTTCCTTGCACATGTCGACGGCGATCTTCAGCGCGGCCGTCGCCGTGCGCTTGCCGTTGCGCGTCTGCAGCATCCAGAGTTTCTCGTTCTGGATGGTGAACTCGATGTCCTGCATGTCGCGATAGTGATTTTCGAGTTTTTCGAAAACCTTCTCGAGTTCGGCGTAGGCTTTCGGCATCGCCTCTTCCATGGACGGCGCGTCTTCATCCATGGCTTCGCGGCCGCGCCTGGTCAGCGCCTGCGGCGTCCTGATGCCGGCGACGACGTCTTCGCCCTGGGCGTTGACGAGAAACTCGCCGTAATAATGATTGTCGCCCGTCGAGGGATCGCGCGTGAAGGCGACGCCGGTCGCGGAGGTTTCGCCCATATTGCCGAACACCATGGCCTGAACGTTGACCGCCGTGCCCCAGCTTTCGGGAATGTGGTGCAGCCGGCGATACGTGTCCGCCCGTTCGTTGCGCCAGGAGCCGAAGACGGCGCCGATGGCGCCCCAGAGCTGTTCTTGCGGGTCTTGCGGGAACGGTTTTCCGAGGGCGTCGGCGACGATCTTTTTGTAGCCTTCGATGATCGTCTTCCAGTCGTCTGCGGAAAGCTCCGTATCGAGGAAATAATCGCGCTCTTCCTTATAAGTCTCCAAGAGCTCCTCGAAGGAATGGTGATCGACCTCGAGCACCACGTCGGAATACATCTGGATGAAGCGGCGATAGCTGTCATAGGCGAAGCGTTCGTCGCCGGAGAGCTTGGCGAGCCCTTTCACCGTTTCGTCGGTGAGGCCGAGATTGAGGACCGTGTCCATCATCCCCGGCATCGAGGCGCGCGCGCCGGAACGCACGGAAACGAGCAAGGGGTTGGTCTTATCGCCGAAGACCATGCCCACCGCTTCGCCTATCTTGGCGAGCGCCGCGTCGACCTGGTCTTTCAGCCCGCCGGGATATTGCCGGTCATTGGCGTAAAAGGCGGTGCAGACTTCAGTGGTGATGGTAAAGCCGGGCGGCACCGGGAGCCCGAGGCTCGCCATCTCGGCGAGGTTCGCGCCCTTGCCGCCCAGGAGATTGCGCAGGGAGGCGTCGCCATCCGAATGTCCTGCGCCGAATGAATAAACCCATTTTGTCTTATCGCTCATCGGGTAACCCGCTGCTTTTGTCTGCTTTCGCCCGTCCCCGAAGGGGACGCGGCCCTGCCATAAAGCGCCGCAGCGCAACATCCAAGCCGGAAATTGCCGCATTGGCGCTATTGGCCATTTCTTTCAAGCACGTAGCATAGCCCCGCGGCAAATGCCGTGGACAACTATCCACCATATTTTTTTCCGTGTTAGGCTGGGCGGCCGGCCCTCTTTTGCGCCCTTTTTCGAAGGCGTTCGGCGGGGCCGGCGCGAGGGGATAAAGCGGGGGCGGCTCCCCGCGCGGGGAAGGCTATGGGGAACGGGGGCGTCATTCTGGTCATGATGCTGGCAGGCGCGGCCGGGTTTTCCGGCGCACTGGCGCAGGACGCCCCGGACGCCTTTTCCGGCGAGATTGCAGGCCTCTCCGTCTCCGCCATCGCCGGGACGAGCGCTGTTCTCGCCTTTTTGGGAGTCGTCCTTTATGCGGCGCTGACCTCCCGGCGGCTTGAAGGCTCTTCCCTCTTCAACCGGCTTTTCGTCGTGGTGGCGGTAACAGCCGGATTTTTCAGCGCCATCAGCTCGGCCATCGGCTTCGGCCTCATCACCTCCCAGGAGGAAGCGGACTTCCTGCGCAATGCGGTCCTGCCGCCGGCCTTCGGCGCTTTCGTTTTCTGCCTCGCCGTGGCGATCTGGGTCGGCGGCGCCGATTTCGTGCGCCACCGCGACTGGTTCCGCAATGTCGGCGGCGGGTTTTTGAGCGACATTTTGTTTTTCTTCGAACGCGCGATTAAGCTTTTCATCATCGTGCCGGCGCTGGCGCTGATCCTGTTTTTCGTTTCCACCTGGACGACGGTGGTGGGCATCGGCGGGGTCGACGCCGTGCGCCATACCTACACTTACGAAATCGAGCGGCTGGCGAGCGAATGCGCCGGCATCACCGCCTGGCGCCAGCGCGATTATCTCTTTCTCGAGGATTTGCGTCTGTCGGTGAACGACGTGACCCGCGTCGCCGAAGGCGAACGCGATGGCGGCGCGCAGTCGGGCGCGGCCGGCGCCGGCGCCGTCACCGATTACTTTATCGGCATCGCAAGCTGGTATCGCGGGCTTGAAGAAAGCGTCGCCGCAATTCTTGATGCGCCGGACCCGTCGGGCGTCGATCCATACGATCCGGATATCTGCACCGCGCGCACGGACGAATTGAAACGGCTTCTCGCCCGCGGCGCCTTCGACAATGTGGATCGCTGGAACCGGGAGTTCGAAACCGCGTTCAACGATTTCGTCAGCGTCCTCAACCGCTGGCGCCATGACAAGCGCATCGAACGCCTGCTCGACCAGCAGCTCGACACCTTCGCCCGCGCCAATCCGAAACCGGCGCGCGTCACGCCCGCCCAGAAGAGAGCCATCGACGCCTACGCCGAAGATGTGGAGGACGCGCTGAAATCCCTCATCCGGTCGCAGAAGCTGCAAAAGCCGCCCGTGCCGGTGAAATCGGCGGCGGAACTCTCCCCCGCCCGCGGGCTCGATATTTTTCGAGAGGTTTTCAACCCGCCCCCGCCGCCGGAAGAGCCGGAAAAAGTCTCGCGCCGGCAATCGGTAGTAGATGCGGAATTCGTGCCGGGCCTGTCGACCATATCCCCGCGCGATGCGGTGTTGAAACACGCCAACATCTTTTCCGACGTCTGGGCGCTCGCCCTCTCCTGGGACTATGCGCCCTATATCCTGATGCTGGCGTTTTTGTTTTTCCCGAGCGCGGAACGCGCGAAGGGATATAAGGATTAGTCTCTAATACTCATGACCCGTCTGTAACAACTCAAGGACGGTGTCCAGCACGCCATCAAGATTCGTGTAAATCTCATCATTCCAGAACCGCGCCACATGATAGTCCCGGCCTTCAAGCCAGGCATCGCGTTCCGCATCATGCTTGACCCGTTCAGGCAGACCATGCTGGCCGCCGTCAAGCTCGATAACCAGCTTGCGCTCAAGGCATATGAAATCAGCGATATAAGGCCCGATCGGGTGCTGGCGCCGGAACCGACAGCCATCCAGTTGTTTGCCTTTTAACGCGCGCCAGAGAATGCGTTCCGCATCCGTCTGATTTTTCCGCAATGATCGCGCGCGTTCATTGGCCATTGAACAACTATATCGCCACAGGCGGGAAATCCTACCTCCCCCTTGAGGGGAGGTCGAAATCTCTGATTTCGGGAGGGGGTGAGCAATAGCTAGACAGGCAGAACGTCAGTCGCCGGCTTTCTTACCCCCACCCAAAATCGCTCCGCGATTTTGACCTCCCCTCAAGGGGGAGGTGAATTTATAAGCTACTCTAGGCCCAATGGCCGCGCTTGTGTTTGACGCCGTGTTTTTCGCAGATGTCGCGCAGGCGGTCGGTGGCGTTCGCCTCGCCGGTAAAAAACTCCTGCGCCAGCGCAAAGAGAAGATCGCCCCAAGCCTCTTTCGGGACGTTGGTCCAGAACTCGTAATCGCCGTCGTCGTAAATCTTTTTGACGAGCTCGCCCATGTCCTGCGTATCGATCGTAAACTCGTCTTGCTTAAGGCGTGCACAGACGGAGCGAAAGGGATCGCCCTCCATGCGGTAAAGCTCGACGCTCTTGCCGTCATCGGCCATGACTAACCCTCGAGCTTGGAGAAGTCGGCGACTGTCGCCGTGGCGGCGGTAAGGCGTGCGAGAAGCGACAGGCGATTAGCGCGCAGTTTCGCGTCCTCGGCGTTGACCGTCACCGTTTCGAAGAACGCATCGAGGGGCTTGCGCAATTTCGCCAGCGCCGACATGGCCGCTTCGAAATCTTCACCCGCCACGGCTTTTTCGGCGGTCGCCTCCGCGTCTTTCAGCGCGGCGAACAGCGCCTTTTCCTCTTTTTCGGCAAGCGCGCCCTTTTCCACCGCATTCGGGTCGGCGGGCGTTTTGTCTTTCTTCTCTTCGGCCTTCAGGATGTTCGCCGCACGCTTGTAAGCCGCCGCGAGATTGGCGCCGTCATCGGTTTTAAGGAAGTCCGCGAGCGCCTCTAGTTTTGCGACGATGAGAACCAGATCGTCCTGAAGATTGCCCTCCGCATCGGTCAGCACCGCATCGATCTGGTCGTGCTTGTGGCCCTTATCGCGGAGATAGACCTTGAATCGATCATAGAAAAAGGAAAGTAGGTCTTTGGCTAGTTCAATGGTGCGTTCTGCTCTTTTTCGACGCTTTTCATCATCGAAAAGTATCTCTTTGTGAACGCGCTCTGCATACTCTTCTACCAATACTCTATCTGCCAACTCAGGTGGCAAAGAATATGCTGGCTCAATTGATTTGTTGAGTTGCTCAACTTCTAAATCTTCTAAAAGCCAGAAAATCATATCCGCCAATTTGTGACCTAACCGAAACTTCTGGATATTAGAGGTCAAGATCAGCGAAATGACGCCCAAAGCCGCTCGTCTTAATGCAAAGGGATCGCTTGAGCCGGTCGGTTTCTTATCGATCGTCCAGAAGGCCGTTAGGGTGTCGATCTTGTCGGCGAGCGCGACGGCGATGGAGACCGGCGCAGTCGGAACCTCATCGTCCTGCCCCGCGGGCTTGTAGTGATCACGGATGGCGTTCGCGACTTCTTCGGGCTCGCCCTCTTCCAACGCGTAATAGCGGCCCATGACGCCCTGCAGTTCCGGAAACTCGTAGACCATGCCGGTGACGAGATCAGCTTTTGACAACCATGCAGCTCGATCACAAAGTTCTCTATCCGCACCTATAAGCGGTGCGATATAAGTTGCCATGCGAACGATACGATTTGATTTATCGAAGATAGACCCAAGGCCAGCAAAAAATTTGACATCCTCAAGATTATTGGCACGCTCGGCCAAAGGCGTTTTCAGATCCTGATTGTAAAGGAACCACGCATCGGAAAGCCGCGCGGTCAAGACGCGCTCATAGCCCTCGCGCATGGCCTTGCCGCCATCCGGGGCTTCGATATTGGCGACGTAAACAAACCTGTTCGCGAGCGCGCCGGTCTTCGGGTCCTTCACGGAGAAATATTTCTGATGTCCGCGCATGGAAGCCGTCAGCACCTCGTCGGGGACGGTGAGGAATTTCTCGTCGAACGAACCCATCATCGCGACCGGCCATTCGGCGAGGCCCGCGACCTCGTTCAAGAGGCCCTGATCCTCGACAAGCTCCAGCCCCTGCGCCTTGCAGAGCGTCGCGGCGTCGCTCGCGATCATCTCTTTTCGTTCATCAATATCGAGAACGACCTTGGCTTTTTTCAGCGCCGCCGCATAAGTCTCGAAAGACCGCGCCTGGATGACATCCGGCGCCAGAAAGCGGTGGCCTTGGGTTTCGTCGCCGGCGACGATGCCGTCGATCTCGAACGGGATCACCTCGCCGTCGAAGGCGCACAGGATCGAGTGAAGCGGGCGCACCCAGCGCAAATCGCCGTCGCCCCAGCGCATGGACTTCGGCCATGAGAAATTGCGCACGATATCGGGAACGAACCCGGCGATGAGATCGCTCGTCAGGGCGCCCTTGCGGTCGATCACCGCCACCCAATAGGCGCCCTTTTTGTCCTCGCGCTGCTCACACTCGTCGAGGGAGGCAAGCCCCGCGGATTTTAAGAACCCTTCCACGGCCTTTTCCGGCGCGCCGACGCGGGGGCCCTTTTTCTCCTCGCGCCTGTCGGGCTGGCGCGCGGGCAGGCCGTCCGCCACGAGGGTCAGCCGCCGGGGCCCGGCGAAGGCTTTCACCCCTTCGGGCATGAAACCGGCGTCGAGCAACGCCTTGTTCACCGCCTTTTCGAGATCGGCGGCGGCTTTCCCTTGCATGCGCGCGGGGATTTCTTCGGAACGGAGTTCTAGGAGCAATTCGGGCATGGGAGCGCGTTCTAGAGCATTTTTAGGAAAAGTGGGAACCGGTTTTCCGTTAAAAAAATGCGCCCCCTAAAATCCGGGGGGTTAGGGCTCGCGGCAAGCGGCCTCAGCCGGTCATCCGCCGGACCTGCACGGCGTTCACCCGGACGGCGAGCTTTTCCTGCGCGTTCTTAAAATCCGCCTCCACATGGATGAGGGTCTTGGCGGCGTTTACAACCCGCCCCTCGATCATGGCCAGGGGCATGGTGAGGGGCCGGAAATAATTCGTCTCGAGCCGCGAGGTGCGGAAACGCTCCTTGTCGGCGGTCAGCACCGTCATGGCAGCAAGGCCCGCCACATGGTCGGCGACCGAGGCGATATGGCCGCCGAACATCACCCCGTCGGGCATGACGAAACGGTCGTCGATCTCCCAGCGCATTTTGATATGGCCCCAGGACCAGTCGAGGAGCGTGAATTCGCCGAGCTTTTCGCGCGCCCAGTCGTTAAAGCGCGAGCCCCCTTCTTTATAACCGTTGAGAATGTCAGTGTGGCGCGCGGAAGTCGTGCGGGTCATTGCGACTTTTCCTCAGCGCCGTAAAACGCCTCGCGCGGGCCGATGAAATCGTCGAGGTCCAGCACCGCATCGATCTCGAGAATCATCTCGTCGAGGCGTTCGCGCCCGTCAAAGCCCATGCAGCCCTGGTAAAGGCTGACGGAATGGGAAAGCTTTTTCGCGTCGTAAGAGACAATGACGCTCGGCATGTCCGTCGCGCGCTGCGGACAATTGCTTCCGTCCGCATTGGGATAGGCCGCGTCATAAGACGAAAAGTCATGCGCCCTGGCGATTTCGACCAGCTTTTTAAACGAGCCCTCGGGAAGCCTTTTGCTCACCGTCCCTTGGTCTTCCTTGACGAATTGCTCACCCTTGAAAACCAGCACGTCGCGCTCGTCGACGCGCACTTCGTAAACCGGACAGAAGCCGTAACACGCCGTGCGTTTCAGCGTGAACTCATCATAGTTCTCGGTTTGCCCCGTATTGAGGCCGCGCGTCGCGTAAGGCTGATAGCCTTCGGTCGAGCAGGCGGAGAGGAGCGCCGCCGTCACTATTGTCAATAAGCTCAGTCTTATCATGGTTCGCATTCCTTCCCGGCGAGGCTCGCCCGGTTATGACAGATCGACAGGCGTAAAGGGCGAAAACATCTGCTTCGCCTCGGCGAGGTCGCCGATCGTCACATAATCGCAGACCTCCGCATAGGCGCCCCACATTTCCTGCACAGCCGGATTCTCGTGAGCGGCGTCGATGGCCTCCTGCGATTTCCACGCAAAGACCTCCACAAAGGTTCCGTCGCCGGCGCGCCCGCAGAGCGCCGGCCCCTCGCCCACAAGGCCTTCAGCGCGCAGGGTCGGCAGATGGGTTTTCATAAGCGCCAGAAGCTCGGCGTCCTTGCCCGGTTTCGGCCTGTAACAGGCAATCACCATCACGCTCATCTTGAGGCCTCCTATTGGTGTTTCAGAACGCAGGCGTCGAGCCCGTCGCGGCGCACCTGATGCATGCGGGCGCGCACCGTGCCGGCGCGTTTTCGCACATAAGGCCCCGGCGGGTCGACGCGCCAGTCATGGGGGTTCGGCAGGACGCTGGCGAGAAGCGCCGCCTCGTAAGAGCTGAGGTCTTTCGCGCTTTTGTGGAACCGCGCCTGCGCCGCCGCCTCTGCGCCGAAATGACCGTCGCCCCATTCGGCGATGTTGAGATAGACCTCCATGATGCGTTTTTTCGGCCAGAAGGTTTCGATAAGCAGGGTCATCCACGCCTCGCCGCCCTTCCTCACCCAGCCGCCGCCATTCCAGAGAAAGGCGTTTTTCGCCGTCTGCTGCGAAATCGTCGAGGCGCCGCGCAGGCGTTTGCCGTTTTCAGCCTCTTCCAGCGCCTTGTCGATCGCCTCGAAATCGATGCCGTTATGAAGGCAAAAGCGCGTGTCCTCCGCCGCGATGACGGCGGTGACGAGATTGGGCGAGATATCTTCAAGCCTCGTCCAGGGATGGATGATGACGTCGCCGCTCAGTTTCCGCTGCAGCATCAAAAGCGTGCCCGGCGGCGCGGCGACGGCGTAATACCCGGCCCAGACAATGCTCGCCGCAAAGAGCGCGCCGACGCCGATCAGCCCGGCGCGCAGGTAAAACGCAAAGCGGGTCTTGGGCGCTTTTTTCTTCCTGCGTTTCCTCTGGCTTTTTCTTTTGGGCGCGGTCAACGCCATGGGACTCCCCGAACATATGACGGCAAAGAAAAAGGGGCGGCGCCAAAGCCGCCCCTTTTCCTAAAATGACGCCGCGGGGCTATTTTATCAAGGCGAGCACGATGGCGGAAACCACCCAGCCGACGAGCAGATGACCGGCGTCGATCAGCAGCAAAGTCGAATTATGCGCCGCATAGATATAAGCATAGCTGCACATTGGAAGCGCCAGAAAAAACCATAAGGCGAAGGCGGTGGCGACGGCGCCGCCGAGCCCGGCCGAGCCTTTCCATTTCAGGATAAGCCCGATCCCGATCACCTGCAGGAGGGTGATCAGAAATCCGCTCGCCATCCAGACCGGGCTTTCGCTTTCCGCCGCCTCCATCGTGATCCCTTCCGCCGCCATCCAGGCTTCCTGAAACAGCATGCCGTACCAGACCCATCCGATCAGAAAGAACACAATGGACGCAACGAGAACGCCGACAAGATTCAAACCGAGTATTCTGGGCATGATGACCCTCCCTCTGTTGGTCTCGACGGATTTTACCGCGCGCCGGCGCCAGGCGGCAATGCGGAAAAAATCCGTGCGCCGCACAATCGATGCTGCGCCCGCGAATTCTTCCGCACCCGGCCTATTGAGGGAAGATGCCGAAACTGCGAAAACGCTGCACGAGCGCGTTGAAATCCGCAGGCTGTTTGTCGCTTAGAATGTCGTCCTCGGCGAAGACGATCCAGGGTTGCGCGCTTTTCACCCAGATATGGCCGGCGGGGCGCACCCATGACGCATCGTCCAAGGTTCCGGCCCGAACGCTGAAAATGCCGGTCCCCGGTTTATGACCGTGGGCGATGCGCGAGCCGCAATCGCCGCAGAACCAGCCGATGCGCCGGTTGCCGGCGTCGGAGGTCCATTCGATCTCTTTGGGCTCGCCGGCGATGAACCGAAAGGACGGCTCCGCAACCATGGCGTTGACGGCGAAAGCGCCGCCGCCGATCTTCTGACAGTTCGTACAGTGACAGCCCGCAACGGTGACGGGCGCGGCGCTTATCTCATAGCGCAATCCCCCGCACTGGCATCCGCCTTTAAGGGGCAGCGCGACGCTCATGGCCTCAGGCGTCCGCGTAGTCGACGACGCCGGCGCCCTCGCCCGCGCCTTGCGGGCTTTCGAGCCACGCCTCGCAACAGGCCTTGGCGAGCGTCCGGACCCGCAAGATATAGGACTGGCGTTCGGTTGCGGAGATGACGCCGCGCGCATCCAAGAGATTGAAAAGATGCGAGGCCTTGATGCACTGCTCATAGGCGGGCAGCGGATAGGCTTTGCCGTCTTTCTTGCCGGCTTCGATGATCGCCATGCAGTTTTCCTCCGCCTCCTTAAACTGGCGGAAGAGAATCTCGGTGTTGGCGAGTTCGAAATTGTAAGCCGACTGTTCGACTTCGTTCTGGTGAAAAACGTCGCCATAGGTGAAGGGCGACCCGTCGGGCTTGGCGCCGCCATAAACGAGATCGAAGCCGTTATCGACGCCTTGCACATACATGGCGAGGCGTTCGAGCCCGTAAGTGATTTCGCCGGTCACCGGCCGGCAGTCGAAACCGCCGACCTGCTGAAAGTAAGTGAACTGCGTCACCTCCATGCCGTCGCACCAGACCTCCCAGCCGAGACCCCAGGCGCCGAGCGTCGGGCTTTCCCAGTCGTCTTCGACGAAACGAATGTCGTGAACGCTGCGATCGACGCCGATGGCGTCGAGAGAGCCGAGATAAAGTTCCTGAATATTGTCGGGGCTCGGCTTCAGCGCCACCTGGAACTGGTAATAATGCTGGAAGCGGTTGGGGTTCGCGCCATAACGCCCGTCGGTGGGGCGCCGGCAGGGCTGCACATAGGCCGCGTTCCAGGGCTTCGGTCCGAGCGAGCGCAGCGTCGTCGCCGGGTGAAAGGTCCCCGCCCCCATCTCCATGTCATAGGGCTGCAGGATGACGCAGCCTTGATCGGCCCAGTAATTCTGAAGCGTCAGGATGAGATCCTGAAAAGACTTGTTTTTCTTGTCGGCCATGGGGCTTCCGGCGGCTGGTTTCGCGCGAGCGGCGTTCTCCGGGCGGTTGCACCGGAAAACGCCTCTCCAGTCAAGCAGCCCTACTGGCCCTGCGCGGTTTTCTTGAAGCCTTCGAGGCCCATGACGCGCCCGTTCCAGGCCTTGATGTTGGGATAATCATCGAGCGGAAGCTCCATGGGCGCAGCGTAGGTGAGCCCGGCCCCGGCTGCGAAATCGGCGAGCGTCGGTTCGCCGCCGCCCAGCCAGTCCTTGCCGTCGAGCGCAGCGTTCAGGAGCGTCGCTTCACGCTCGAACTTCGCGAGCGCGGCCGCAACCACGGTTTCGTCGGGATCGCCCATATCCAGCATCGGCTTGATCGCGCGCTCGAACTGGATCGGCTGATAAGCCGGCGTCCAGTGCGCGACATCCCAGAACAACCATTGATTGACCAGCGCGCGCGTCTGCACATCTTCCGGGTAAAGAGCGTTCCCCGCCTTGCCGGCCAGATAGATCATGATGGCGACGGATTCGGAAAGATGGAAACCATTGTCGTCCATCGCCGGAATGCGGCCTGAGGGGTTCGCCGCCTTGATCGTGTCGTCGCCGGGCGCAGCCATGACCGATTCAACGTCAAGGCCCAGATGATGGGCGACGGCCAGCGGCTTTCTGACATTCTGCGACAAGGACGCGCCGATGATCTTGATGGGGTTCGCCATGAAATCCTCTCCTGAATAATGGGCGTAAACGCTATGCGCCGCAGCGTTTTAGGGCAAGAAACAAGGCGCGCGCCCTCCGAAATGTGATAATGCTTGCCTCATAACGCATTCTTCCCCAAAAATGGACGGGGGGCGCGCCTTGGCGTTCCCTGGTATTCTCAAGTTCGGTTGCGCCCTTGTCCTCTCCTCCGCCCGATAGCCTCGCCGCCCAGTCCGGCGCGCTGATCGATTTTCTCGACAAGGCTTATGACGCGCCGGACCGCCCCGAGCGTTTTCAGGATGTGATGGATGCTGCGCGCGGGGTTTTCTTTGCGCCGGAAACGGACGCGCCGATCGCGCCACGCCTTCTCGCCCTTGACGAAAAGCTGGCGCCGCACATGGCGCGCATCCAAACGCTGCTCGACCGGGCTGGATGCGGGGCCGGCGGGCGAACCGGCGGCGCGCCGGCGCATCCTCATGCGCATTTCACGCTCGGCGCCGGCGGGCGCATCGTCGGCGCCAACGCCGCCGCAAAAACTTTCATTGGATCCGGCGCAGAGATCGGCGCGCTCGATCTCGATCATGCGTCGAAACGCAAGCTGACCGACAGTCTTCACAATGCGGGCGCGGACAATGTCGTCATCCTGACGAACGAAGACACGCGCCAGTCCGCCGCCGCGCTCTGCCGCCGTCATGGCGAAGGGCCGGAGGCGCGCCTCGACATATCGCTGTCGCATATGGAGTGGACGCAGGAAGCGGTGACTTTCGTCGGCAAGGCCATGGGCCTGACGCAGGCGGAGACCGAAACCCTCGCCGGTCATCTGCGCGGCCAAAGCCAGAGCGAGATCGCCAGGGCGCGGGGACGCTCAGCGGAAACGGTGAAGGCGCAGGCGAAAGCGATCCTCAGAAAGTCCGGCTGCGCGAAAATGAGCGAGGTGACGCAACTCGGCGCCAGCCTTGCGCTGCTTCACGCACTGGCGCCGCCTGCCGATAAAAGCCGGCCCGTCAACACGGAAAGGCCCTTGACGCTGCCTTTAAAAGACGGGCGCACGCTCGGCTATTACGTCTATGGCGCAGCAAACGGCTTCCCGCTCCTCTTCTTTCACGGCTCGCTTTACGGGCCTTTCTTCACGGCCGCTTTCATTGACGGACTGAAGAAACTCGGCGTCACGCTTTACGGGCCGTCGCGCCCCGGTTTCGGCGAAACCAGTCCCGCCAAAGACTACAACGGCGCAACGCTTCGCGATGCGCTGGCGCTGATCGATCATATCGGCGCGCAAGACCTTTTGCTGGCCGCGCATATGGGCGGCGGGCCTCATGCGTTCCGCTGCGCCGGTGCGCTCGGCGAACGCGTCAAGGGCATGGTGATGATCGGCGCGGGCATTCCCATCGACGAGAAACGTCATGTGGGACGCATGAATTATTTCACGCGCATCGCCGCGCAGGCGGTGAAGCACGCGCCCGCTATGATGGAGATCATCACCCGCATCGCCATGACGAATTACAAGCGCCGCGGCTATCGCAAATTCTACGAAGACTATTTCGCCGGATCGCCCGCCGACGAAGACGCGATGCGCGATCCGGAAATCTACGCCATCGCCGAAAAAGGCCTCGCCCATCTCATCGGCCAGGGACCGAAAACCTTCGTTGCGGACGGGCGCGCGCAGATGGAGGACTGGACCGAGGATTTCGACCGGGCTAACGCCCGCGCCGCCTGGCTCAACGCCGAAGACGATCCGGTCATGGGCGCGGAATTCGTGCGCGATTATGTGAGCGCGCGCACCAACCATCCGGTCGAGCTGACGCCCCATGGCGGTTACAATCTCCTCCATCTTCATCCCGGGATGACGCTGGCGCTGATCGAAAAAGCGCTTTCCTGGTAAGCTTTTCCACAGGCTTTAACCCCGCAGGGTGACGCGCGGGCCGGCCGCGGCGCGCTAGCGCTCTGTCCCGGCGGCGCGGGGGCCTTCACGCCTTTTCGGGGAGCGCGCCGTCGTCAGTCATCGGAACGACGGGAATAAAATCATGATCAGAAAACTTCTTCTCACCGCGGCGATTCTGCCGCTCGCGGCCTGCTCGGCCACGGATCTCGCCACCTCGACCCAGCGCCTGCGCCAGGCGAACCAGGCGGCGCAGGTCGCCTCCGGCGTCGCGTCGACAGTCGCCCCGAAAGATACGGAAGCGGCGCCCGAGTCCGTCAGCCTCGCCGACGCCGAACCGATCACCGGCGAGGCTTTCGATGTCACGCTGAAGCGGGTCAGGGGCAAGGCCAAGGCCGTCACCGCAAAGCCCCGCATCGCCGTCGTCGGCTATAATGTGGGCGCCATCACGAAATCCCGCGCCGTCGCCTCGACCCGGGGCGGCTTCACCCGCAACTCCGCGAAAACCTCCATGACCCTGCTCCTCGCGGGGATCGACGACGCGGTTTTGCAGGACGTCGCCGACGAAGCTTACAGCGATCTCGTTTCGCGCCTCGCCGCCGCCGGCTTTGACGTCGTCGGCGCGGAAGACATGCAATCCGCGCCGGGCATCGAGAAAATCCTGCCGGGCGAAGCGGCCTATGACGGCAACCTGCAGCGCGGCAATGGCAACGGCAGGATCCGCGTCGCCGGTCCGCACGCGCTCGGCGCTTCCGATTACAACGCGCTGGGGCGCACCACCTTCAACGGCAACAAGATGGCCAAGGCCGGCGGCGCGCTCGACGCCGCTCTCCTGTTTCCCAATCTCAGCCTCGGCTTTGCGCAGACCGAAAGCTCCGGCAACGCCATGTTCGCGCGCAAGGCGCGCGTCGAAGGCGGCGCCCTGTTCCATGTGGATCCGGCCACCAAGATAGACCTTGTCTATTCGAAAAAGGGCCGCTACGCCGACGGCTGGGCGAGCTGGCAAACGAAGGGCTGGGCAGGCACGGACGCAGCCTTCGCCGAAGTCGCCAAGACCGATTCCAGCAACAACGCCCTCGCCGTCGGGCTTTCCAAAGCGCTCGGCGCCGGCATGGGATCGAATTCGAAGAGCGAATACACGGTCGTCGCCGATCCCGAGCGCTATAAGGCGCTTGCGCTGAAAGCCGCCAAGGGCGTCAACACCGCGCTGGTTGCGGACATGCTCGCTGCGCGCAGCGGCTCTTAACACTCACCCCTGTCGGGGGAGAATTGGAGCGGCGCTGCCGTTCCGATGACGGGAGGGCCGGCGCAGCGCAACCAGCGCCGGCCCTTCTGCCTGTCTGCTTGTTGGCTTACAGCGCCTGCATGGCGCGGACGATGCGGGTCGATTCCTCGATCGGCGGCGGCGCGTCGAGCGCGTTCTGGAAATAGCGCCGGGCGACGCTTTTCTCGCCCGCCTGCATGGCGATCAGCGCGCGGCCCACATAGGCTTCGTAATTGTCGGGCGTGTATTCGAGAAGCCGCGACAAGGTCGCGTCGCCTTCCTCGGCGTTGCCGGCGGCCGCCTCGCACAGGCCCACATTGACCATGGCGTCGAGCGCCCAGGGATCGGATTGCAGAGTCGCCTTGGCCGAGCCGCAAAAGCCCGGCGTCAATTTTTTGCCGAGCAGCTTTTCCACCTGTTCGGCGTAGTTGAAGGGCTTTTTGGCCGGCGCCGGCAAAGGCGCCGACAGGGTCCGCTCATCACGCATTGCCGGTTTAGACATTTCCACGGGCTTTTGCACGGGCCGCACGCTGGCGAGCTGGGCCGGCTTGGGGGGCTGAAGCCGCTCGGGCGGCGCCAGCGAGGCGAAGCGCGACAGACGCTCCGGCGCGCTTTCCCGCAAAGCCGGTTTCGCGGCCAGTTGCGGCGCCGGTTTTTTCTGCGTTTTCGTTTCCTGCGTCTTTTCAGATGTTTTCGGGGCCGGTTTGGAGGCCTGGTTCGAGGCGAGGCTCGGCGTTTTGAGCTGCGCTTTCGACGGCTCGGCGTCGGCGAAGAACATGTCGATGCAGGTCGCAGCGCGTCCCGAGATCTTGCACGGCTTGGCGTTGGCGTATTCGAGAATGCGCCGCGTTTTCACATGCAGGGCGCTGCCCTTATTCTCCCGACGCATGGAAAAGCCGGTGATGTTTTGGCTTCGCGCCGTCAAATCGAGGGTCATGTCCGAGGCGACGCCGCGCACAAAGAAGTCCGCGCCGCCGCGCTTTTCCACCGTGCAGTTTCCCTCGCAGATAAGCGCGATCCGGGTTTGCAGCTCGCGCTCGCCCACCTGGACGTCTTCGAGCCCTTGCGCGTCCGGGCTCGCCAAAGCCGGCGGCGCGAGCGCCGCAAGACCGGCGCATAGCGCGAAAATGGATAAACAGCGTTTCATCGGCCCCGGCGGAAACTGTCGCAAAGACAAGCGAGTGACCTGTCTTCATCGCTAGAGTCGGGGCCGCCGGTCAATGGAGACGAATCACCCTTGTGCAAAACGAAGCGGCGCCGCCAGAGCCGAGCCCGGGCGGCGCCGTTTCGCCTATTCGGGATCATTCCCTAATAGGTGCGGTAAACCCGGCGGCTGCCCCGCTTGATATAGCCATAGCCCCACGGATCGTAACACAGGAGCGCGACTTCCTGATAGCGGCGGCCGCGGCGATAGAAGGTCTGGGAAACGACGTCGCAATCGCCGATGTAAGACCAGCTGTAAAGATCCCAGCCGAAGCTCACATAAGCCCAGCCGATTGGATTATAGCTGCCGTAATAGTGGAAGGTATGGTGGCTTGAGCACCAATAGCCGTGACCGCGACGGGGGCCGTGACCATGCCGGTAATGACGCCCCCCATAGCGCACGCGCGGATGGCGGTAGGCCCCGCTGCGGCGGTGCCGCCGGTCGGCGTAACTGCGGTCGCGGCGCCCGTCGCGATAGCGGTCATGGCGTCCGTCTCTGCGTCCGCTGCGATAAGAATCACGGCGCTTGTGCCGGTCGGCGTAACGCCGGTCCCGGCGTCCGTCGCGATAACCGTCGCGGCGCCTGTCCCGATCCCGGGCGCCGTCCCTGCTGCGGTCGCCGCCTTTGTGGGCGCTGTCGCGGCGTCTATCTCTGTGTGCGCCGTCGCGGCGTTTATCGCCATTTCTTCGCGCGCCGTCGCGGCGCCTGTCGTCATCTCTGCGCGCATTATCGCGGCGGCGGTCATTATTCTGCGCAACCCGGCGCTGGCCGTTATCGCGGCGCTGGCCCGCCCCGTCCCGGCGGCGATTATTGTCGGCCGTGCGGCGGCGACGGTCATCGCCGGCTGCGCGGCGGCTGCGGTCATTATTGGCCGCCCGGCGGCGGCTTCTGTCATTATCCGCCGCGCGCCGTCGGTCGGAACCGCGCGCGCGATCCCGCCGCCCGCCGTCATCGGCGCCGCGGCGGGCGGCGCCGTTTCTCTCGCGCATGGCCCCGCGCGGCCCTTCATTACGGCGCGCATTGCGCGCGCCGTCCCGTCGCCCTTCATGACGCCGTCCTTCGCGACGGTGACGGTCCCGGTCGTCGAGCATGGCGACTTGCATAAGAGACGCGCCATCGCTTGAAGTTGTTGAAACGCCGGTCGCAGACTGCGTCGCGGCGGAAGCGGGCGCTGAAAGCGCCGCCATTGCAACGGCGAATATCGCCGCCGCCCCATGTTTGAAGACCGACAATGGTCCTGATTCCATCAAGGGCATTCGCCTCTCCTTGTCGATAAAGCGAGGCCCCCTAGCGCCCATAGGCAATCTGCGGCAGTGACTGAGTCACGTCAATGCAAACATGCACACGATGTTGCGATAAGCGCTTGAATTAAGGCGAAAACACGGCAATCGTGTCGCAATTGTGGCGAACCATTGCGTATGCAGATGATTTGCGTATACGGATGATTAAAGCGGTGATCGGGCGCCGGGACGAGACAAACAAAGATGAAGCGCGCGCAAAACACATTTCTCGAATTTTTCGCCGGCGGCGGCATGGCGCGGCTAGGTCTCGGGCGTTCGTGGCGCTGTCTTCTCGCCAATGATCTCGATCCGGTAAAATGCGCCGCTTACGCTGCGAATTTCGGCAAAAGCGATCTCGTCGAAGGCGACATCGCCGCCCTTTCTCTCGACGACATGCCGAAGGAACGGGCCGATCTCGCCTGGGGCTCTTTCCCTTGTCAGGATTTGTCGCTCGCCGGCGCGCGCGGCGGCATGAGCGCGGCGCGGTCGGGCGCGTTTTTTCCGTTCTGGTCGTTGATGGAAGGGCTCGTCTCGCAAGGCTGCGGCCCGCGCATCATCGCCATCGAAAATGTCGCCGGCCTTCTCACATCGAATGGCGGGCGCGACTTCGCCTGCGTCGCCGAGTGCCTTGCCGGCGCGGGCTACGCCGTCACCGCCGCCGTCATCGACGCCAGATATTTCACGCCGCAATCGCGGCCGCGGCTTTTCATATTGGGTTTCGCGCCGGATCTCGCTCCACCCGCGGCGGATCGTCCGCCGAAAGAGGATATGGCGCCGCCCGCGCTTCTCGCCGCGCAGGAAGCGCTGCCCGTTTCGGCCAAGGCGCGCTGGTTCTGGCTGGCGTCCGCGCCGCGGGCCGGCCGCAATATGCGCCTGTCGGAGATCATCGACTGGGACGCGCCCGAGTGGCATGCGCCGGAGCAAACGCAAAAGCTCATCGCCATGATGGCGCCGCATCAGCGCGCGCGCATCGACAAGCTGATCGAGCATGGCGCGCGGCGCGCCGGCGCGGCTTTCCGCCGAACCCGCCAGGAAAACGGCGAGACGGTGCAGCGCGTGGAGGCGCGCTTCGACGGACTGGCAGGCTGTTTGCGCACGCCCGCCGGCGGGTCTTCACGCCAGATAGTTTTCGCCATTGAGAACGGCGAAGTCCGCTCGCGTCTTCTCAATCCGCGCGAGGCGGCGCGGCTCATGGGCCTACCCGACGACTACCGCCTGCCGCAAAGCGCCAATGCGGCGCTGAAGCTTGCCGGCGACGGCGTCTGCGTTTCCGTTGTCGCCTGGCTCGCCGAGACCGTCTTCGAGCCGGTGCTCGGCGCCGCAAAGACGCGCAGCGCGGCGTGACGCAGAAAAAAAGCACCGACGTCTTCACCAGGGAAAAACGCTCGGAGGTCATGCGCGCGGTCAAGGGCCGCGACACTAAGCCCGAAATCGCGCTGCGCAAAAAGCTCTTCGCGCTGGGCTATCGCTACCGCCTCAACGTCAAGGACCTGCCGGGCAAGCCGGATCTCGTCTTTCCGAAATACAAAACCGTGATTTTCGTCCATGGCTGTTTCTGGCACGGCCACAAATGCAAGCGCGGGAACCGGCAGCCGAAACAGAACGCCGACTACTGGCGCGAGAAAATCGCGCGCAACAAGGCCCGGGATAAAAAGAACAAAACAGCGCTCGAAAAGCTCGGCTGGCGCGTCATCACGGTCTGGGAGTGCGAGCTGAAAACCCTTGACCCGGCGTCCTTGCCGATCAAAAAATCTTGAAGGGAACCGGCTGGCGGTCAATGCTGTCTGTTCTCATGTATGGTGCGTGTTAATTATTTACAACGGACGAGCCATGACAGACGACACGCTTGAAATCCTGCACTACGAAAAAGACGGCGTCGGACGTTACAAAGCGAGCGTTCCCGGCGGCGAGGCCGAACTTACCTACACCCTGAACGATGACGATGTGATGGTCATCGATCACACTTTTACGCCGCCGGAAGCGCGCGGAAAGAGCATCGCCCGCAAGCTGACCGAACGCGCCGTCGCCGATGCGAAGGAACACCAGCTGCGCGTCGATCCGCAATGTCCTTATGTGGCCAAGCTGTTCGACCGGAAGCCGGAATGGGCGTCCTTGCGCGCATAAGGGCGCGCGCAAGGACGCCCGCCGGGACTTAGGCGTCCTTCTGGTCGGCGACCCAATCGTCGACTCGGCGCTCGAGAATGTCGAGCGGCAGCGCGCCGCCGCCGAGCACCGTGTCGTGAAAGCCGCGGATGTCGAACTTGTCGCCGAGTTCGGCTTTCGCTTTTGCGCGCAGCTCCAGAATTTTCAGCATGCCCACCTTATAGGCCGTCGCCTGGCCGGGAAGAACGATGTAACGGCGCACTTCCGACCGGATCTGGCCTTCCGAGATTGAAGAGTTCTCCGACATGTATTGAACGGCTTCTTCTTCCGTCCATCCCTTCGCGTGAAGCCCCGTGTCGACCACGAGGCGGATCGCCCGCCAGATCTCCGAGGACAGGCGCCCGAAATCGGAATAAGGGTCTTTATAAGCGCCCATCTCCTTGGCGAGCTTTTCGGCGTAAAGCCCCCAGCCTTCCGCGTAAGCGGTGTAGCCCGCCTGCGTGCGGAATTTCGGAACGCTTGTCAGCTCCTGCGCGATCGAAATCTGCATGTGATGGCCGGGGATGCCTTCATGATAGGCGATGACTTCCAGCTCCGGGGTCGGCATGGCCGTCATGTCGATGAGATGCGCGTAGTAGACCCCCGGGCGCGAGCCGTCCGGCGTGCCGGGAAAATAATGCTGCGCGGCGCCCGGCTGCTCGCGAAACGGCTCCACCCGCTTCACCACGAGGTCGGCCTTCGGCAGAATGCCGAAATAGTCGGGCAGTTTCTCCTTGATGAAATTGATATGCGCCGTCGCGGCGTCGATATAGGCTTGGCGGCCTTCATCGGTGTTCGGATAGAAAAACTGCTCGTCCTCCCGGATGAATTTGAAAAACTCCTGCAGCGTTCCTTCAAAACCGACGCTTTCCTTGATCGCCTCCATCTCTGCGTGAATGCGCTCGACTTCGCTGAGGCCAAGCTGATGGACTTCTTCCGGCCTCATGTCGGTCGTCGTCGAATTGGCGAGGCGCATTTTGTAATAAGCCTCCCCGTTCGGATTCGAACCGACGCCGGTCGCGGTTGTCGCGGCGTTCGCTTTGTCTTCCTCGAACCAGTCGATGAGTTCCTGATAGGCCGGCGCCCAGTCTTCGAGCAGCGCCGTCTTCGCGCGCTCCTTTAAGTCGTCGGCTTTCGACTCGTCGATTGTTCCGGCCTCAACCATGGCGTCGATCTTCGCCTTGGCGTCGGCCCAGACCGGGCTGTCGCCCTCCCCTTCAAAAGGGGCGCCCGTAATCAGCCCGCGCGCCTGTTCAATAACGCTTTCATAAGCGAACAGCGGCGGCCTGACGCCCGCTTCGGCGTTCAATTGCGCCGTGTCCAGCAATTGTCCGAGCGCGCGGGAAACGCCGCCGATCCGGGCGATATAGGCCTCCATGTCGGAAGCGTCGTCGACCTTGTGAAAGGCGATCAGAAACTGTGCGAGAAACGCCTGCGGCCCGTTCATCTGGGTAAAGACATAGTCGCTGCGGCGAAACTTCGCTTCCGCGGCGGCGCGCTCATACTGATCGATCCAGACGTCGTAAGAGGTTTGCGCCTCCGGCGTCAGCTTCGCCCGGTCGAAATTCGCTTTCAGATCCTCGACGGTCTCACGACGCCATTCGAGCTGCGCATCCTGTCCTTCCTCGGACATGTCGTCGATCTTGTCGTAATCTTTCTTGTCGCCCTGAAAAGTGCGCGTGATCGGGCTGAAATCGAGCTCTTCTTCATAGCGCGCGGCGAACCATTGATTGAGACGCTCGGTTTCCGCGGCGACGTCGTTCGCCGCCGTCTCGACCGCCGCCGGTTCATGACTGGCCGGTTCCTGGCCGCCGCAACCGGCGAGCAGCGCCGCGCCCATGGCCAATAAGATCGTAAAACGCATTTAACGCCCCTCTTTCCCTGATATTCCCGCGCGAAAGCCGCCGGAAAAAGCGCATCCTATCGCTTTCGGCGCCGACGGCAATCTGCGAACGCCGGGAAGAGGGAGAAAGCAACGATTCGCGCCCACAGAGCGCCGCCGCCCCTGAGACGGGCGACAGGCCTAGCCGCGATAGGCGGCGTGAACAGCGTGGCCTTTTTCTTCAAATCCGAAGGCCGCGGCCGCTTCCGGCGTCTCGTTGAGCAGACGCACGGCGCGGTCATAGGCGTCGAGATTGGTGCAGCGGAGCGAAACGCGCTTCACCTGGATGCCTTTGTCATCCACAAGTTCAAACTGGTAGGGTCTTTTGGTCATTTCATCACTCCATAAGCGTTCGAAAACGCATCTTCATTAAATGGAGCAACAGCACGGCTGCGGAATGAAACGCACGCAAATTCAATTTCATCCGCGCGCCATGAGATAGGAGCCGCTCCTTAAAGACTCCTTAAATGCGCCGCGCCTCCAGGATGAACATTTGGATAGGACGCAGGTCTTCATGACGCTGCGCATTTCACATTCATGAGAGCTGAAAAAGGGCTGCCGCCTCTCCTCTGAAAAGAAGCCGCCCGACCCTAAAAACAGGCTTAAAACGAGACTCAATTCCGTGCGATCTGTTTCAGAACGGGCGCCAGCGTCTCCGGCTTGACGATATGGTGCGCTTCAAGCCCCGCTGCGCGCGCCGCGGCGATATTGGCCGGAACATCATCAAAGAAAACAATCGTCTCCGCCGGCGCGTTCAGCGCCTCAAGAACCTTTTCATAGATCGCAGGCTCCGGCTTTCGCGATCCCATTTCATGGGAGAGGAAAGCGTGCTCGAAAAGGCCGGCAAGCCCGAGGACTTCGGCCTGGCGCCAGTGCGGAATGTTGATATTGGAAAGACAGGCAAGCCGGGCCCCGCCCTTCAGCGCCTCGATCGCCTCTTTCGCGCCGGGATAGAGGCGCTCCGGCCAGGTTTCGAAATCGGCGATGAACGCCGCCGGCGGCAGGTCGAGACGCCATTCCCTGACCGCCTTTTCTGCAAAGCCTTCAGGCGAAACCTCGCCGCGTTCGAAAGCGTGCAGATTGTCCGACGCCGACATCGCCGCATGCGCGTCCGCAACCGACATGACGCCCTTAGACAGCGCAGCGAGACGTTCGGGGCCGCGATAATCGACGACGACCCCGCCGAGATCGAACAGAAGCGTTTGCATGGGGCGCGGCGGTTAAAACGCCTCCGCCGGCAGCGCCATCATCGCTTCCGACCCGGATTTGATTTTCGCAAGATGCGCCGAGCGCTCCGGCAGGACGCGATCGACGAAATATTTCGCGGTCATGAGCTTGTTCTTGTAGAAATCGTCGCTCGAGTCTTTTTTCTCGAGCGCGGCTTTCGCCGACATCGCCCAGGCGTAAGCGAGACATGTCAGCGCCGTCAGGCCGAGATAATCCATGGAGCTGGCGCCGGCGTTGTTCGGATTTTGCATGGCGTTCGCCATGAACCATTGGGTCGCCTCGACCATGTCGGCCTTCACCGCGGCGAGCCCCTCGACATAGGGCTTCATATCTTCATCGCCTTCATGGTCTTTCACAAATTCGTCGATCTCGGCGAAGAAGGTCATGACGGCGCGCCCGCCGTCCTTCGGCAGCTTGCGGCCGACGAGGTCGAGCGCCTGAATGCCGTTCGCGCCTTCATAGATCATGGCGATGCGGGCGTCGCGCACGAACTGCTCCATGCCCCATTCCTGGATATAGCCGTGGCCGCCCAGGACCTGCTGGGCGTTGGTGGCGTGCCAGTAGCCCCGGTCGGTGAGATAGGACTTCAGGACCGGCGTCATCAGGCCCATATAATCGTCCGCCTTCTGACGGGTCGCTTCGTCTTCAGACACGTTCTGCAAGTCGCCGTAAAGCGCCGACCAGTACATCCAGGCGCGCGCGCCTTCCGTAAACGCTTTATGATCCATCAGCATGCGGCGAACGTCCGGATGCACGATGATCGGGTCGGCGGGTTTTTCCGGCTCTTCCGGGCCGGTGAGCGCGCGTCCCTGCAGGCGGTCTTTCGCGTAAGCCGCGCCGTTCTGATAGGCGACTTCGGAAATCGCCATCCCCTGCAGGCCGACGCCGAGGCGCGCCTCGTTCATCATGGTGAACATGGCGCGCAGGCCCTTGTTCTCCTCGCCGAGGAGATAGCCCGTCGCATCGTCGTAATTGAGAACGCAAGTGGAATTGGCGTGAATGCCCATCTTCTCTTCGATGGAGCCGCACATCACGCCATTGCGCTCGCCGAGCGAGCCGTCATCGTTGATATGATATTTCGGCACGATGAAAAGCGAGATGCCTTTCACCCCTTCCGGCGCGCCTTCGATGCGCGCGAGCACCAGATGGATGATCTGCTCGGTGAGGTCGTGCTCGCCGGCGGAGATGAAAATCTTGGAGCCGGTGATCTTGTAGGCGCCGTCGCCCTGCGGAACCGCCTTGGTCTTGAGAAGTCCCAGATCGGTGCCGCAATGAGGTTCAGTGAGGTTCATGGTGCCGCCCCATTCGCCGGCGATCATGTTGGGGAGGTATTTCTGTTTCTGCTCGTCGGTGCCGTGGGCGTGGATCGCGTCGGCGGCGCCGCGGGCGAGGCCCGGATACATGCCGAAGGCCATGTTCGCCGCCGAGACCATTTCCGAGACCGCCACGGCGAGAATGTAGGGCAGCCCCTGACCGCCATAGTCGGGATCGAAGGAAAGGCCCTGCCAGCCGCCCTGCTTGTAGATCTCATAGGCTTCCTTGAAGCCCTTGGGCGTCGTCACCGACCCGTCCTCATGGCGGGTGCAGCCCTCCTTGTCGCCGGACTGGTTGATCGGGTGGAGGACGTTCGAGGCCATTTTCGCGCCCTCTTCGAGGATCGCCTCGACCACGTCCTCGCTCGCCTCTGAAAAGCCCGGGAGATTTGAATATTTGGAGATCTGCAGCACTTCGTTGAGGACAAACTGCATGTCTTTGAGCGGCGCGGTGTAGGTGGTCATTGTTCCCTCGGCTTTCGGTGATCGCAGTTGCAGGCTGGCCCTGGCCGGCTTTTGGCGGCGCGGTTTCGCCATTTTGCCCGTCCTCGCCCGAAAAAACACCAGCAAATCGCAGTGCCGAAGCCTCGGGCGAGGCCGTTCGCAGGAGCCCTGCGCGGCAAGACTTTATTAAGGTCTCCGCCTCCCCCGGTTCAAGGGCGCAAAGCATTTCAGGCCGATCCGCCGCGCCCTTACCGAACGTAAAGGTTTTCGAAAGCATAATGCTGCGCAAAGACGGCCCCAAAGGGCCGCTGATGGGAAGCGCTCTTATGAACAAGCAGCGGCAGGCGGAGATCGATCTCCTGATGCGCGACCGCGAGGCGCTCGCGGCGCTCATCGAGCAGCATGACATGGTGCTCAATGCAATTCATGCAATGCCGCAGATGTTCTATGTCGTGAAAAACGACAAGCTTCTTTTTTGCAACCGCCATCTCGCCGAGTTCTATGACCTTCCCGAAGGCGTCACCGCCGCCGGCACGCCCTGGAGCGCGATGATGGAGGCGATCCTGTCGACGCACCTGTCTGACACAGACTTGAGCATCGAGGAAATGAAGGCCGAAGTGATCCGGAAGATTCACGACAACGGCCGCTTCCGCCGCTCCTGGGCGCTGGAAGACGGACGCCATCTCGTGATCGAAGCGATGGACTGCGGCAACGACACTATTATTGTCACCTATACCGACGTCACTGCGCTGAAGAACGCGCAGAAGAAGGCCGAAGCGAGCGAACGGGCGAAGGCGGCGTTTCTCGCCAATATGAGTCACGAAATCCGCACGCCCATGAACGGCGTCATGGGCATGGCCGAGCTTTTGTGCGCCACGGACCTGACCGACACGCAGTCGGTTTACGCCTCGACTATTCTGAAATCCGGCGAAGCGCTCCTGACGATCATCAACGACATCCTCGATTTTTCGAAAATCGACGCCGGCCAGATGAAGCTGCATCCGGCGCCGTTTTCCATCGCCGAGGCGATCGAGGATGTGGCCGTGCTGATATCCTCGCGCGTCAGCGACAAGAACCTCGAACTCGCCGTGCGCATTCAGCCGGACTTGCCGGCGATGTTTGTGGGCGACGCCGGGCGGCTGCGCCAGATCCTCACCAATCTCATGGGCAATGCGGCCAAATTCACCGACGAAGGCCACATCCTCGCCGCCCTTTCCGGCGAGCCATGCGAGGAAGGCTACAAGCTGACCTTCAAAATCGAGGACACCGGCATCGGCATTCCGGAAGACAAGTGCGCCAGCATTTTCGAAAAGTTCAATCAGGCCGACGACAGCGCCACGCGCAAACATGAAGGCACCGGCCTCGGCCTCGCCATCACCGCGTCCCTGGTCAACCTGATGGGCGGAGAAATCGGCGTCGAAAGCAAGCAAGGCGAAGGATCGACCTTCTGGTTCACGGTGACCCTGCCGGTTCATGAAGGCGAAGAAAAACCCGCCGCCGCGCCGGTCGACGTTTCCGGCGCGCGCATCGCCGTCATCGACGACAACGACGTCAACCGCAAGATTCTCAACGAACAGCTGACCGGCTGGGGCTATGAATGCGTGCTCTATGAAAACGGGCATGAAGGACTTTCAGGCCTGCGCGAACAAGTCGCCGCCGGGACGACGCCGGATCTGCTTATCCTCGACTATCACATGCCCGGCATGACCGGCGCCGATGTGGCGACGCTCCTGCGCGCCGACCCGGCGTTCAAAACTTTGCCGATCGTGATGCTGACCTCCGTGGACGAAGCCTCCGGAAACAGTTTCCTGTCGCTTGGGGTGAACGCGCATCTCACCAAGCCCGCCCGGTCGAGCCTGTTGTTCGACACGATCATTCGCGTGCTGCAGAAAAGCGCGAGCGCAAAGACGGAGGAAGAGGAGCCCGCCGGGGACGCGCCGGCGCCGCAGCCGGCCGCTGCGCCGAAAACGGAAACCACGCCCGAAGAACCGGCGTCCTCCGGCGGTCTCGACGTCCTTGTCGCCGAAGACAACGAAGTGAACCGCCTCGTTCTCACCCACATTCTCAAAGAGACCGGGGTGAGCTTCAAGATCGCCGTCAACGGCCGCGAAGCCCTCGCCATGTACGCCGAACACGCCCCGGCGATCATTCTCATGGACATTTCCATGCCGGATATGAATGGCTTCGACGCGGCCAGAACCATCCGTGAGGCCGAAGCGGAAAGCGGCCAGCACACGCCGATTATCGCCATCACCGCCCACGCTCTCAAAGACGACAAGGATAAATGTTTCGCCGCGGGCATGGACGACTACATCTCCAAGCCGATCTCGGCGGCCCGCCTGAAAGACAGGGTCATCCACTGGATGCGCGCCGCCGCCGAAGACGCCGCCTGAGGCCCGTCGGCCGGCCCTCGCGCCGCGCCGCCGACTGGTTTTCCCCGGTCCGGCGTCTAGGGCCCCTAAGCCTTGCGAATCGGTATTAACCTTTCATTAAGAATCGGGGCTTTTTCCTGTCCGCTTAAGGCTTTGCGGCCCCCGCGAAGCAGCTTAACGGTGACCTGTTGGACTTGGCGGACTAAGATGCGGACGCGCATCGGGCCAGGCCGGCGGGAGGGGAAGTCGCCTCAGCGAACTACGGTGGAAAGCCATGAAATCGAACGCGCCCTGGAGCGTTAAAGGTATTGAACGCGACGCGCGCGAGACGGCGAAGGAAGCCGCGCGCCGGGAAGGCATGACGGTCGGCGAGTGGCTGAACCAGATGATTTACAGCCAGGCGGAAGGCGGCGCCCCGGACATGTCCGGCGGCGACGTGGAAGGCCTGAAGCTGAAAGACCTGGTTACGGCGATGGAGCACCTGCGCAACCGGGTCGCGCAGGCTGAAACCAAAAACAACGCCGCCGTCGCCGAGCTGTCCCGCAATATGGGCGGCTTTGTCGAGCGCGTGCAGCGTCTGGAACGGGTCAAGCCCGGCGAAGGCACGCATCAGGATCTCGCCCAGCGTATTGAAAAGCTTGAACGCGCCGGCGACGACCGCCAGCGCATCGAGGCCTTGAAAGCCCTCGAAAAAGCCGTGACGCAGGTGGCGACCCAGTTCAACAGCGCCCAGCGCACGACGCTGACCCGTCTCGATTCCGCCGAAGCCCAGCTTCAGGAATTCGCCGAACGCCTCGACCGCGTCGGCGAAGGCGGCGGCGAACCCGCCGAGCTGGGGCCGCTGAAATCCACGATCGAAAGCCTCGCCGAGCGCGTGACCCGGGCCGAACGCATCGCCGAAGAGGCCGCAAGCCTGAAAGGCGAAGCGTCAGAGTCGGCCGACCCTGAATTTGTCGAGCGCACCGGCGCGCGCCTGCGTGTTCTGGGCGACGAGATCAAGCGCGGCGGCGACCAGATCCGCGCCATGGAAGGCGCAATCGCCAAGTTGTCCGGCCAGATCGAGGCGGCCGAAAAACGCAGCGCCGACGGCGTGCAGAAAGTCGCCGACACGATCGCCGAAGTCCGCGCCGAGTTGAACAAGGAAAGCGGCGGCGCCGGCGCTGAGGACGTCGAAGCGAAACTCGCCGAAGCCCGGCGCGAAACCGACGACCGTCTCGGAGAGCTCCAGCGTTCGCTCGAAACCCTGAACGCACGCTTCGAAGCGCTTGATCATGCTCCGGAACAAACTCCGGCGGAGCCGGCTGCGGCGGAGACGCCCCCCGCCGCGGAAGCCGAAGCGGAAGACGACAATGTCGATCTTTCCGCCGAGATCGACGAGGCGCTGGCCGAAACCCCGGACGCGCAGCCCGCCGTCGCCCTCAGGCGCGCGCCCGCGCCGAAAATCGTCACCGAAGATCCGGGCGACGTCGCCGAAGAAATCGAGGATGCGGTCAGCGCCATCGAGTCCGAAGCCGACGCCGAGACCGCGCAGGAAACGGAGCCCGAAACCGATCCATTCGCGTTCTCCGATGAAATCGAGGAGGAAAGCGAAGACGAAGCCGCTGACGATTTCAGCTTCCAGCTTGACGACGACGCCGCTGAGGCGAGCGAGGAAGGCGACATCACGGTCAGCGCCGACGAAACGGAAAACGGCGACGACGAAGCATCGAAAGACGCCCGGTCCCTGCTCGCCGAAGTGCGCAGCGCCCTTGCCGGCGAAAGCTATGCCGACGAAGCGGAGACTCAAAAAGAAGAAGACGAAGACGAAGACGACGATATCAGCGCGCTTTTCGCCGAGGAGGACGAGGATGGCGAAAGCGGCGAAGAGGAAGACACGCAAGCGCCCAACACCGCCTCTCTCTCCGAAGGCATGTCGGGAGGCGGCGCTGCAAAAGGCGAAGCGCCGGCGCCCGCCGAAGCCCCCAAAGAAGACATGGTGCAGGCCGCGCGCCGCCGCGCCCGCGAAGCCGCCGAACAACGTGAATCCGAAGAACGCCGCCCGCGCCGCTCGCAATTGACCGCAAAACAGCGCGCCATCCTCGCCGCGCGCGCGCGCCAGAAACGCGCCGCCGAAGCCGGCCTCAAAGCCGAGGCGCCGAAAGCCGCCCCGGCGACAACCGAAGAAACGAAACAAGCCGAAGCGACGGCCCCGTCTCAAACTCATTCGCCAGCCCCGGCGGCGGCGGCCGGTTTCGAGGACGATGAGGACGAAAGCCCGCGCGGACGCTTCGGCAAGATCGCCGCAGCGCTGTCTTCCGCGCGCGCCAGGCTCAGCCGCAAAAAGGAAAGCAACGACGAAGACGAAACCCGCGCGCCGGAACCGGCCGATGAGCGCATCAAATTCGACGATGAGGATGCGCCGCGCGGCAATGGCGACCGGGCCGCGCTTGAAACGCTGCAATCCACCGCCTCGGCGCGCCCGCTGACCATGGCGCTCGCCCTCGCCATCGTGCTGGCGATTGCGGCGCTCGTTTATCTCATGAAGGATTTCATCTTCAACCCGGCGGAGCCCCCGGCGCGGCCCGCAGCGCAAACGGAAAGCCCGTCGAACGCGACGGCGGAAGAACCGGCGAGCGAAGAAAGCCTCGCCACGGTTCCGCAAGCGCCGGCCATCGACCCGCAAGCGCTTTATGTTGAAAGCATGGACGCGCTTTCCGCCGCACAGACGGAAGAAGACGCCATGAGCGCCGTCGCCAAGCTGCAGGATGCGGCGGCGCTTGGCTTCCCGCCGGCGCAATTGCAGCTCGGCGAGCTTTATAAAACCGGCCAGGGCGTCGAGCAGGATCTCGGCCAGGCGCGCGTCTGGTTCCGCCGCGCCGCCAATGGCGGCAATGTGCTCGCCATGCACCGCATCGGCGTGATGACCGCGCGCGGCGACGGCGGCGCGGCCGATCCGCGCGAAGCCATCGCCTGGTTCGAAAAGGCGGCGAATTTCGGCCTTGTCGATTCCCAGTACAATCTCGGCGCGATCTACCACCCGAGCGATGACGGCGCCTCTTCCGTCCAGGATGCGGCGAAGGCCTATTACTGGTACTCGCTGGCCGCCCGGAACGGCGACAATCAGGCCCAGCCGCTCGCCGCCGGCGTCGGCGTCGCCCTGTCGCCGGAAGCCCGCGCGGATATCGACGCGCGCGTTGCAGCCTGGACCGCCAAGCCTGCGGATGAAAGCGCCAACGCCTCCGCCGCAGTCAATTAAATGGGCGGCTTGAGCCGCCCCTCGCCTCTTGCTTGCGCCCCGCCGCTTCGCGCGCCTATAAGGACCGCACCGCGTCTTCTTGCGTTCCTCAATCCGGCGTAACTCCCATGCAGCTTTATCTCCCCATTGCGGAGATGCCCGTCGATCCGTTTGTCGTGATCGCCATGGGGGCGGCGGTTGGTTTTCTCTCCGGCATGTTCGGCGTCGGCGGCGGTTTCCTGATGACGCCGCTGCTTATCTTTTACGGCATTCCGCCCGCCGTTGCAGTCGGCAGCGAGACGGTGCAGATCACGGCGTCTTCCGTTTCCGGCGCGCTCGGCCATATCAAACGCAAGACCGTCGATTTTCAGATGGGCGGGTTTCTCGTCGCCGGCGGCGCCGTCGGATCGGCGATCGGCGTCTTTTTGTTCCGCGCCTTTTTGAAAACCGGCCAGATCGAGACGGTGATTTCCGTTTCTTATGTCGTCTTTCTCGGCGCCATCGGCGGGCTGATGCTGACGGAATCGGTGCGCACGCTTTTTCGCTCCACAGATACGAAACGTCCCGTCAGAAAACGGCGCAGCCCGGCCTGGCTGGCGGCGCTGCCCTTCCCCATGCGCTTTCGCACGTCAGGGCTTTACATCAGCCCCCTTTCGCCCATCGCGCTGGGATTTCTCATCGGCATGATCGGGGCCGTCATGGGCGTCGGCGGCGGCTTCATCATGGTCCCGGCCATGCTCTATATTCTCAACATGCCGACCAATGTCGTGGTGGGCACTTCGCTCTTTCACATCATCTTCGTCACGGCGATCACGACGCTGCTCCACGCCGCCGCAAACCAGACGGTGGACATCGCCCTCGGCCTTCTGCTTGTTTTCGGCGGCGTCATCGGGGCGCAGTTCGGCGTGCGCGCCGGGATGAAACTTAAAGGCGAGCAGTTGCGGGCGCTCCTCGCGCTCATCGTCCTCGCCGTCTGCGCCCGGTTGTTGATCGGGCTCGCCCTGCCGCCCGCCTCTTTCTTCATAGTGGAGGGCGCGCAATGAGAACGCTTCTCCTCGCGCTATGCGCTCTTGCAACCAACGCCGCTGCCGCCGACATCGAAATCGCGCTCACCGACGAACTTGTGGAGGTCGACGCCGGCTTCGCAGGCGCGCGCCTTCTCCTCTTCGGCGCGATCACAGGCGTCGATGATCCCCAGACCCTCGACATGATCTCCGTCATTCGCGGCCCCGACGCGCGTTTTAAAATCCGCCAGATGCAAAAGAACAATCTGATCTGGACGCCCGGCCCTGCGCATACGGTCGGACCGGCGCCCGGCCTTTATCTCACTTACTCGACCCGGCCCGTTGACGACATCGCGCCGCTTCCCTTGCAGGCCGAATATCGTCTCGATGCGGATTATATCGATATTCCCATCGAAAATCATGTCGCCGCGCCTGCGGAGAAAGCCGGCCTCTTTCGCAACGCTTTCTTAAGCGAAGCTGAAGCGATCGGGCTCTATCACGCCAGCACGCAAGGGGTCGCCTTCAAAACAGGCGCGCTTTTCACAATCGACGCCCGCCTGCCCGCCAATACGCCCGTGGGCGAATACGACGTCGCCGTCTACCTCTTTCGCAATGGCGAAATGATCGGTTCCGACGTGACGGCGCTCGCCGTCAACCGCGCCGGACTTGAGCGGCGCATTTACGACTTCGCCCATTCAAAACCCATTTCTTATGGGATTTTCTGCGTTGTGCTGTCGCTTCTCGCCGGCTGGATTGCGAGTCTCGCTTTCCGGAAATGACCTTTTTGTCTATTCTCCGCAGGACGCGGGGGCAAAGGTTTGCGTTTCGGGAGGGCGATCATGGCGAAAAACCGTCAACAGGCGGAAATGACGAAGCTCGGCCTTTACGGCCTTGCGCCGTTTTTCATCGCCGCCGCCGCGCTCTGGGCGAGCCCGACCGTCCTGGCGCCGCGCGTCGCGCTCGGCTTTCACCAGATTGCGCTCGTTTATGGCGCAGTCATCGTCGCTTATCTTGCCGGCGCCGGCGCGGGCACGAGCCTAGCGCCCGCCCAGAAGCTTCGCGAATCCTTCGTGCCCGGCCAGTTGATCACGCTCGCCGCCTTCGCCGCGATCATTCCCGACGGCGTCTTTTCCCTCTATCTCGGGGCGGTCTGGCGCCATGTGGTTATTCTCGTCCTCCTCGCTTATCTCCTGATGCGCGATCTCAACGCGGTGAATGCCGGTCTTTTTCCGAAATGGTACGGCGCGCTTCGGACCCGGCTCACCTTCTGGGCGGGGCTCGCACTGCTATTAATTATAAGCAGACTGCTCATCTGGGGTTATTACTGACCCCTTATGAATCCCGAATCACTGGACCAGCTGACGATCGCGCTCACGCCTGCGTCGCAGGGGCTTCTCGCCGCCGCGATCGTCATCATGATTTTCGCCATCGCGCTGGGGCTAAGGCCCGAGCATTTTTCCTTCCTGCGCACGGACCCGAAACTCTTCTGGGGCGGGCTCGCGGCGCAGCTCATTGGGCTTCCCGCCATGACGCTGGGGCTGGTCACGATCCTCGAGCCCCATCCGTCCATCGCGCTCGGCATGATCGTCGTCGCCGCCTGTCCGGGCGGCAATGTCTCGAACTTCATGACCTGGAGCGCGCGCGGCGATACGGCCTATTCGGTCTCGCTCACGGCGGGCTCCAGCGTCGTCGCCGCGATCTGGACGCCTGCCGCCATTCTTTTCTGGTCGCAGCTCTATCCGCCGACGGCGGCGCTGCTTGATGCGATCCACTTCAACCGCGTCGCCTTCATCATCCAGACGACCTTCATGCTCGCCGCGCCTTTGGCGCTCGGCATGGTCGGCGCGAAATTCTTTCCGGCGGCGGCGGAGAAATTCAGGAAGCCGTTGGCGCTTTTCGGCGCCGCCATGCTGGCCGTGGTGGTGATCAACGGCGTGTGGCGGCTGGCGACGGAGCTGTTCCCGGCCTGGGCGCTGATCCTGATCCCTGTCATGCTGCATAACGGCGCGGCTTTCGCGCTCGGCGCCCTGTCAGGCCGTCTCCTCGGCGCCAGCGCGCCGCGGCGACGCACCCTCGCCTTCGAAGTCGGCATCCAGAACGCCGGACTCGCCATCGTCCTTCTCCTCGCGCAGCTCAAGGGGCTCAGCGGCGCGGCGGCCATCGCCGCTGTATGGGGCGTTTGGCACTTCTTTTCCGGCGGCGTTATGATCGCCCTCTACAGATATATAGACTCGAGGAAACGTTCATGACTTTCGATCTCAAAATCACCGGCGGCCTGATTTACGACGGCGACGGGGGCGAGCCGTTGCGCGCCGATATCGCCGTCAAAGACGGAAAAATCGCGGAGATCGGCGCCTGCGACGGCGCGGCGGAGAAAACGCTCGACGCCGATGGCGCGATCGTGACGCCGGGTTTCATTGACCTTCACACTCACTATGACGGCCAGATTTCCTGGGACGAGGAACTGCGTCCCTCCGTTAATCACGGCGTGACGACGATCATCATGGGCAATTGCGGCGTCGGCTTCGCGCCGGTGAAAAAAGCCGACCACGACCGGCTGGTGCGCCTCATGGAAGGCGTTGAGGACATTCCGGGGACGGCGCTTCACGAGGGCCTCACCTGGGACTGGGAGAGCTTTCCCGACTATATGGACGCCATTGACGCCATGAAGCACACCATCGATTTCGGCGTGATGATCGGCCACGACCCGGTGCGCGTCTACGCCATGGGCGAGCGCGCCAGCGCCTTCGAAGAGGCCACCGACGACGACATCGCGCTCATGAAAAAGATCGTGCGCGAGGCGATCGAGGCGGGCGCCGCCGGCTTTTCCATCGGCCGCACCGACATTCACCGCACGGCGGACGGCGACTGGACGCCGAGCGCCGAAGCGAGCGAGAAAGAACTGACGGCGCTCGCCGGCGCGCTGGCCGATCTCGATCATGGCGTCTTGCAGATCGTCAACGACTTCAATCTCGAGCGCGAGGGCGACCAGTTTTACGACGAGTTCAAGATCGTCGAGAATTTCGTGCGCGCCGGGGGCGGCAAGCCCGCCTCCATCTCCCTCATGCAGCGCGACATGGCCCCGAACGACTGGACGCGCATCCTCAAGGAAACCGAGCGCCTCAATGCCGAGGGGATCGACTTCAACGTGCAGGTGGCGCCTCGCGCCATCGGCGTCTTTCAGGGGCTGCAATGCACCTTCCACCCGATCATGGCGCAGCCGAGCTATATCGCCATCAAGGACAAGCCCCTGGAAGAGCGCGTGGCGATCATGCGCGACCCTGAATTCAAGAAAAAATGCCTGGCCGAAACGCCGGTGAAGCTCGCCGGGCCCGGCTCCTCCGTGCCGCCCATCGCCGACACCATGATCGCGGCCATCGAGCTTGTGGCGAACAAGTTCTTCCGTCTCGGTCAAGACCCCGATTACGAGCAGGATCAGGATAAGTCTCTCGGCGCGGAGGCGCGCCGCGACGGCGTTTCGGCCATGGAGAAACTTTACGACACGCTTCTGGAACTGAACGGCAAACAGCTCATCTATTTCCCGATCTATAACTACACCGAGTTCAATTACGACAATGTCCATAAAATGCTGACGCACCCGAAGGCCCTGCCCGGCCTGTCGGACGGCGGCGCCCATGTGGGGACGATCTGCGACGCCAGCTTTCCGACTTATTTGCTGACCCATTGGTGCCGCGACCGCGACCATGACCGCATCGGGCTTTCGCGCGCGGTGCAGATGCTCACAGCCGACGGCGCCGATTATCTGGGGCTCAAAGATCGCGGGCGTTTGAAAGTTGGGATGCGCGCCGACATCAACGTGATCGACCACGAAAAACTCCATCTCGGACCGCCACGCATGGTGAAAGACCTGCCCGCCGGCGGTCAGCGCCTGCTGCAGCCCGTCTCCGGCTATCGCGCAACCTTCGTTGCGGGCGAACAGGTGATCACCAATGACGAAGTGACGAAGGCAAGGCCGGGACGTCTGGTGAGGTTTCATTGACCCCGCCTCGCCCACCGAACATTCCCGCGCAAGCGGGAATCCATTCCATTTTTCCTGGATCCCCGCCTTCGCGGGGATGAGCGGAGAAGACATGAACTTCACTTTCGACACCGTCCCCAACATCATCTTCGAAACCGGCGCCGCAGCGCGGCTCGGCGAAATCGTGAAACCGCGCATGAAACGTCCCTTTGTCGTCACCGACAAGGGCGTCGTCGGCGCCGGGCTGATCGACGGCGCGCTGAAAGGCCTCGAGAAAGCGGGCCTCGATTACGCCCTCTTTGACGGCGTCGAGGCGGATCCGCCGGCGAAAGTCGTCAAGGGCGCGGTCGAGACGGCGCGCGCCCATAAGGCCGACGGCGTCATCGGCTTCGGCGGCGGCTCCTCCATGGACACGGCGAAAGTCATCGCCATACTGATCAATTCCTCGCAAACGCTCGAGGAAATTTACGGCATCGACCATGCGAAGGGCGAGCGCGTTCCGCTCGCGCTTCTCCCCACCACCGCCGGCACCGGATCGGAGGTCACCAATATCGCCGTCATCACCACGGAAGACGACCAGAAAATGGGCGTTCTGGGCCCGCAGCTTTACGCCGATCTCGCCGTGCTCGACGCCTCGCTCACCCTGTCGAAGCCGCGCCATGTGACCAGCGCCACCGGCATCGACGCCATGGTCCACGCCATCGAAGCCTATACGACCAAACACAAGAAAAACCCGGTCTCCGACGCCCTCGCCGCCAAGGCGCTGAAACTTCTCTCCGCCAACATTCAGCGCGCCTGCGATGCGCCGGACGATGTGGAGGCGCGCGAGGCGATGCTCCTGGGTGCGCTGCTTGCGGGACAGGCCTTCGCCAACGCGCCTTGCGCCGCCGTGCACGCCATGGCTTACCCTTTGGGCGTTCATTTCCATGTGCCGCACGGGCTCGCCAATTCGCTGATGCTGGCGCCGGTCTTACGTTTCAACATTCCCGAGGCCGCGCCGCTTTACGCCGAGCTCGGCGATGTCATCGGCGCAAACGACACAGGCGATTTTACGACGCGCGCTGAGGCGTTCGTTGCCAAGATGACCGAAATCTGCGCTGCGACAGGCGTGAAAAGCCGCCTTTCGGATGTGGGCGTTTCGCACAATGTATTGCCGAAGCTCGCCGAAGATGCGGTGAAAGTCGAACGGCTGATGAAGAACAATCCGCGCGACGTCGCCTATGACGACGCGCTCGCGCTTTATACGGAAGTCCTGTGACGACGGCCGGCTATTCCGGAACGCCGCTTTTGAAAAAGCTCGGCGTCAAGGACGGTCAGGCGGCGCTGCTGGTCGCCATTCCTGAAACTGTTAAAGAGCTTTCCGGTTTCAAAAACTGGGGTCGGGTCAAAGCGGTAAAGACGCCGCGCGGAATCAGCGGCGGGCCTTACGATTACATTCACTTTTTTACGGCGAGCGAAACCGCGCTCAATGCCGCCCTGCCCGCCTTGAAAAAGGCGCTGGCGCAGAGCGGCCTGATCTGGGTTTCCTGGCCGAAGAAAGCCTCGGGCGTTCCCTCCACCGTCACTGAAAACACCGTGCGCGCGCTAGCGCTCAAAACAGGCCTTGTGGATATCAAGGTCTGCGCCATCGACGAGACCTGGTCGGGACTTAAACTTGTCATTCCCGTCAAGAACAGGAAGAAATAACGCATGACTTCGCGACCGCTCGTCGATCCGGAATTGCTGGCGCTGCTCGACGCCTTTCCCGACGCGCCGCTCAATCGAGAAACGCTTGAGGAAACCCGCGCGCGCTCAGAAGAGATGTTTGCCCTGCGCGCCATGACGGATCAGGACGTCAAACGGCGGGAAGAAAAGATTCCGGGTCCGTCAGGCGCGCCGGATGTGCGCGTTCTTGTTTATACGCCGGTGAAAGACGCCAGGCCGGCGCCGGCGCTCCTCCATATTCACGGCGGCGGCTATGTGGTCGGCGCCCCGGAAATGTCCGAGGCGACGAACGCCGCTATTTCCGAAAAGTTCGGCGCCGTCGTCGTTTCCGTCGATTACCGCCTCGCGCCGGAACATCCCTTTCCGGCGCCGCTGGACGATTGTCATGCGGCGCTTCGCTGGATTCATGAAAACGCGGACGCGCTCGGCGTCGACGCCAAACGCATCTCCATTGCCGGCGACAGCGCCGGCGGCGGGCTCGCTGCGGCGCTCGCGCAACGCGCCCGCGACGAAGGCGCTTATCCTGTCTGCTCGCAGCACCTGAACTGCCCCATGCTCGACGACCGCACCGGCACGCCGGAAGCCCCGCGCGACCCGCTCGTCGGCGAATTTTTCTGGACGCGCGAGAAAAACCGGTTCGGCTGGGCGTCTTATCTTGGGGAAACGGTGCCGCAAACGCCTTACGCTTCTCCAGCGCGCGCCGAAAACCTTGAAGGCCTGGCGCCGGCCTGGATCGCCATTGGGGCGCTCGACCTCTTTCTCGATGAAGACATGGATTATGCGCGCCGCCTCGCCGCCGCCGGCGTCCCTGTCGACCTCGAGGTCTATGCCGGCGCTTATCACGGCTTCCAGCTCGCGCCGGAAGCTGGCGTTTCCAAACGCGCCGCGCGCGATTATTTCGACAGTTTCAAACGCGCCTGGAAGAAATCCGCATGAAGACCGAAACCGCCCGCGCCGATTACAAACATTTTCTGCCGCTGCAGACCCGCTGGGCCGACAACGACATTTACGGCCATGTGAACAATGTCGTTTATTACGGGCTCTTCGACACCATCGTGAACGAGTATCTGATCGCGTCGGGCGCGCTCGATATTCATCAGGGCGAGATTATCGGCCTCGTGGTCGAAACGGGCTGCAAATATTTCGCGCCGCTGGAATTCCCGCAAAAGCTCGAGGGGGGTCTGCGCGTGGCGCGCATCGGCAATTCGTCGGTGACCTATGAGCTGGCGATTTTCAAAGAACGCGAAGATGCGCCCGCCGCCGAAGGCCGCTTTACCCATGTCTATGTGGATCGCGAGACGCGGCGGCCCGCCAGCCTGCCGGCGGCGTTCAGAACGGCGCTTGAGAAGCTGATCGTTTAGGCCCGGCAATCGGCTTTACTGGATCCCCGCCTGCGCGGGGATGAGCGGATTGCTTATATCTTCTCGTTGAGATCGACGCCGGCGACGTCATAGCCGCGCTTCAAGTCGTCAATATGTTTGGCCATCCATTCCCCGGCGCGAACTTCGTCCCCGGCTTCAAACGCTTCGATCAGCTTTTCTTGCGCGCTTGAAATGCGGTCTTTCGCCTGGGGCGCCCCGGCGATGACATGGCGCAGGCTTTCGCCGATCATCAGGTTCAGGGATTGCAACAGCGCCAGCATGACCCGGTTGTCGAGACCGCGGGCGATATGCTGGAAAAACTCCACCGCCCCGGCGACGGTCGCCTCATGGTCCTTCGCGCCTGCGGCTTCGAGAGCGGCGCGCACGGCTTTCAATTGCGCGATGTCGTCATCGGAAAGGCGCGTCGCCGCAAGCTTGGCCGCCGCCGGATAAAAACTCGCCAGCGTGTCCCAGACTTCGCGGAAAGTGACGCCACCCAGCGCAAAGCTCTTGCTCGCCGCCGCGGCGATATCGGCGGAGTCGGGCCGCCTGATGTAAAATTTCTTGGCGGGCCCGCGAACGATCAGCCCGGTCTGCTCCAACAGTCGAAGCCCCTCGCGCACGGTGGAGCGGGTGACGCCGAACTGGTCGCACAGCTCGCCTTCGGTCGGCAGAAAGGCGCCGTCTTTCAAAGACCCGTCGGTGATGCGCGCTTCGATCGCCTTGAAGACCTTGAGATAGGCCGGTTCGCGCTCCAGCGGCTTGAAGGCGTTGGTCATGCTTTCACTCACTCAACTTATGCTTATGCACTGGCGGCGAACAATTCACGGCCGATCAGCATGCGGCGGATTTCAGAGGTGCCGGCCCCGATTTCATAGAGTTTTGCATCGCGGAGCAAGCGCCCGGTCGGATATTCGTTGATATAACCGTTGCCGCCGAGAAGCTGAATAGCGTCGAGCGCGACCTGCGTCGCCTTTTCGGCCGCATAAAGGATGCAGCCGGCGGCGTCCTGGCGCGTCGTCTCCTTGCGATCGCAGGCGGCGGCGACGGCGTAAACATAGGCCTTGCAGGCGTTCATGGTGGTGTACATGTCGGCGAGCTTGCCCTGGACGAGCTGGAATTCACCGATGGGTTTGTCGAACTGTTTGCGCTCATGAACATAAGGCAGCACCACGTCCATCGCCGCCTGCATGATGCCGAGCGAGCCGGCGGACAAGACGGTGCGCTCATAATCGAGGCCGCTCATCAGGATGCGCACGCCGTCGCCTTCTTCTCCGATGAGGTTTTCGGCGGGCACTTCACAATCTTCGAACACAAGCTCGCCCGTATCCGAGCCGCGCATGCCGAGTTTGTCGAGCTTTTGCGCCGTTGAAAAACCTTTGAAGTCTTTTTCGATAATGAAGGCGGAAATGCCGCGTGAGCCTTTTTTCGGATCGGTCTTGGCGTAGACCACGGCGACATCGGCGTCGGGGCCGTTGGTGATCCACATCTTGTTACCGTTCAGAATATAGCGGTCGCCCTTTTTCTCGGCTTTCAGCTTCATGGAGACGACGTCGGAGCCGGCGCCGGGTTCGGACATGGCGAGGGCGCCCAGATGGTCGCCGGAGATCAGCTTCGGCAGGTAACGCTGTTTCTGTTCTTTCGAGGCGTTGAGATTGATCTGGTTGACACAGAGATTGGAATGGGCGCCGTAGGAAAGCCCAACGGAAGCCGAGCCGCGCGAGATCTCCTCCATGGCGACGCAATGGGCGAGATAGCCAAGCCCGGTTCCGCCATAGTCTTCGTCGGCGGTGATTCCGAGAAGGCCCATTTCCCCCAACTCCGGCCAGAGGTCCCGGGGAAAGAGATTCTTCTCGTCTATTTCCGCGGCGCGGGGGCTGAGCTTATCGTCGACCCAGCGTCCCACGACCTCGCGCATTTCCTCGATCATCGGATCGAGTCCGAAATTCATGAAAAGCCGGCTGTTGGCGCGCATGAGCTGTATCCTCCCAAAATAGGGTCAGGGCCCGCCAAATGGCGGGTTTTGAGCATTTAGGAGATTTTTTATCAGATTTTCGTATTGTCGGACAACCGGAATTTGCACTATATATCGCAAAATCCGAAAAGAGGCCGGAAAACATGCCCGTACTCACGACCGCCATTGACCCCCGATCGGACAGTTTCGCCGCCAATTCCAAGGCGATGCGGGCGCTGGTCGACAATCTTCACGCCAATATGGACAAGGTCGCCGAGGGCGGCGGCGAAGCGCGCAACGAACGTCACAAGGCCCGGGGCAAGCTTCTCGCCCGGGAGCGAGTGAACCGGCTTCTCGATCCGGGCGCGCCTTTCCTCGAGATTGGGCAATTCGCCGCCTGGGAGATGTACACCGGCGACGTCATGGGCGCCGGCGTCGTCGCCGGGATCGGCCGGGTCGCGGGCGTCGAGTGCATGATCGTCGCCAACGACCCGACGGTCAAAGGCGGCACCTATCACCCGATGACGGTGAAGAAACATTTGCGCGCGCAGGAGATCGCGCTCGAAAACCGCCTGCCTTGCGTCTATCTCGTCGAATCGGGTGGCGCGTTCCTGCCCATGCAGGACGAGGTTTTTCCGGACAAGGACGATTTCGGCCGCATCTTTTACAATCAAGCGCAGATGTCGTCGAAAGGCATCCCGCAGATCGCGATCGTTCACGGCTCGTGCACCGCGGGCGGCGCTTACGTCCCGGCGATGTCCGACGAAGCGGTGATCGTCAAGAAACAGGGCACGATTTTTCTCGGCGGCCCGCCGCTCGTCAAAGCCGCGACCGGCGAAGTCGTCTCGGCCGAAGATCTCGGCGGCGGCGACACCCATACGCGCATATCAGGCGTCGCCGACCACCTCGCCGAAGACGACGACCATGCGCTTGGTTTCGCGCGCCAGATCGTCGGGCGCCTCAACTGGGTGAAGCTTGGCGACGTCATCATGGCCGACCCCAGGCCCCCGCTCTATCCTGCCGAAGAACTTTACGGCGTTGTCGAGGCGGACGGGCGCAAGCCCTATGACGCGAAGGAGATTATCGCGCGTCTCGTGGACGGCTCCGAATTTGACGAGTTCAAACCGCTTTACGGCTCGACGCTCGTCACCGGATTCGCGCGGCTGCACGGGTTTCCGGTGGGCATTCTCACCAATAACGGCATTCTCTTTTCCGAAAGCGCCAAGAAGGGCGCCCACTTCATCGAGCTTTGCTGCCAGCGCAAAATCCCGCTGGTCTTCCTGCAGAACATCACCGGCTTCATGGTGGGCCGCGCGGCGGAAGAAGGCGGCATCGCCAAAGACGGCGCCAAGCTTGTCACCGCTGTCGCCACCGCCGCCGTGCCGAAATTCACCGTCGTCGTCGGCGGCTCTTACGGCGCCGGGAATTACGGCATGTGCGGGCGCGCTTACGGGCCCCGCTTCATGTTCATGTGGCCGAATGCGCGCATTTCCGTGATGGGCGGCGAACAGGCGGCGAGCGTTCTCGCCACCGTCAAACGCGACGGCCTTCGCGAAGGCGAGGAATGGAGCGCCGAGGACGAAGAGAAATTCAAGGCCAAGATCCGCGAAGGCTATGAAGAACAGGGCTCGCCTTATTACTCCTCCGCCCGGCTCTGGGATGACGGGATTATCGATCCCGCCGAGACGCGGAACGTGTTAGGCTTGTGCCTGTCGGCGTCGATGAATGCGCCCGTCGAAGAAACGCGCTTTGGCGTGTTCAGGATGTGAGGTGAGGAAAACAATGGGCTGGCGGTTACATGCATTTTTTCGGGGGATGCTCGTTGCCGTCGCCATCGCCGCCGCCATGGTGATTTTCGGTGGCGGGAAAAACAGGGTTGATACAGTCATCGCTCTTTTCCATCCGCTTTTCACGGCTGCTTTCATCTTTCTGTTGCTTTGGTTCGGCCTTGCAAACCTGTTTTTGGAATCATGGCGCAGACGGAAATCGAATGACTACAAAGACAACCAGGATTGAAATATGAGCGAACAAGTTCTCATCACCACCATCGACAAGCGCGGCGTCGCGCGGCTGACCATGAACCGGCCGGACATCCGCAATGCGTTCAACGAAGAGCTTGTCGGCGGCATCTGCGACGCCATTGGCCGGCTGAACGCCGATCCGAATGTGCGCGTCATCGTGCTGACCGGCGCGGGCAAGGCCTTTTCCGCCGGAGCCGATCTCAACATGATGCAGCGCGCCGCCAAATATTCCGCCGCGGAGAACAAGGACGACGCGCGCCGCCTCGGCCACATGCTCTCCTCCATTTATCATGCGCCCAAACCCACCGTGGCGCTCGTCAACGGCCCGGCCATGGGCGGCGGGCTTGGCCTCATCGCCGCCTGCGACATCGCCATCGGCGCCGACACGGCGTTCTTTTCCTTGTCGGAGGTCAAGCTCGGCCTCATCCCCGCCGTGATCTCGCCTTTCGTCATTCAGGCGATCACCGTGCGCCAGGCGCGCCGGCTCTTCATCACCGGCGAACGCTTCGACGCGGCCGAAGCGCAGCGCATCGGCCTTCTGCACACGGTCGTCGACGCAGACGCACTCAATGACGCGCTCGAAGAAATGCTTAGCGACCTCCTCGTCTGCGGGCCGCATTCGCAAGCGCTGGCGAAAGAACTGATCGGCAAGGTCGCCTATCGCCCGCTCGGGGATGCGGTGATGGAGGAGACCGCCGGCATGATCGCCAAGACCCGCGCCAGCGATGAAGGCAAGGAGGGCGTCAACGCATTCCTCGAAAAACGCAAACCCAATTGGCTGAAGACTGAATGACCTTAGGGCTCCTCATCCGCAAGGTGAAAAAGGAAGACCGCGAGGCCGTTTCCGCGCTCATCGCCAGCGCCTTCAAGCGCAAGGACGAAGCCGAGCTCGTGAAGCGGCTTTGGGACGAACATGCCATCAGGTTCGAGCGCATGGCGGAGATCGGCGGCGTCCCCGTCGGCTATTGCGCCTTCACAAGCGTGACCTGCAAGCCGGAGCTTTCCGGGCTTTTGCTCGGCCTCGGGCCGCTCGCCGTCGCGCCCGACCACCAGAATCAGGGGATCGGCGCAGCGCTTGTCGAGGAAGGCCTCAAACTCTGCCGCGAAAACAATGCGCGGCTGATCGCCGTTCTCGGCGACCCTGATTATTACGAGCGCTTCGGGTTCGAGCCGGCGGCGAAACGCAAATTTACCTGGGCCGGCTTCGACGCCGGCGACGCCTTCCGCATCATCGCGCCGGAGGATGACGACCTGGACGGCGTCTCGCCGGAAGACATCCGCACCATTCATTATCACCCCGCTTTCGACGCAGTGAGCTGAGCCATGTTCAAGAAAATCCTGATCGCCAATCGCGGAGAGATCGCCGTGCGCGTCGCGAAAACCGCGCGGAAGATGGGCGTCGCAACCGTCGCCGTTTATTCCGACGCGGATAAAAACGCGCCGCATGTCAGAGCCTGCGATGAGGCCGTTCACATTGGCCCTTCTGCGGCGGCGGAAAGCTATCTCGTCGCCGACAAGATCATCGACGCCTGCAAAATGACGGGCGCCGAGGCGGTGCATCCCGGCTACGGCTTTTTGTCGGAAAATTCCGGCTTCGCTGACGCGCTCGATGAAGCGAGGATCGTCTTCATCGCCCCCACGGCGGAAACGATCCGCGCCATGGGCTCGAAATCGGCGGCGAAAGACCTGATGGAAGCCGCCAATGTGCCGACGACGCCCGGCTATCAGGGCGAGGACCAGTCGGTGGAGACCTTCAAACGCGAAGCGGAGCGCATCGGTTATCCGGTGCTGTTGAAAGCGACGGCGGGCGGCGGCGGCAAGGGCATGCGCATGGTCGAAAAGGAAAGCGCCCTTGAAGACGCGCTTGTCTCCGCGCAGCGCGAGGCGAAATCCGCCTTCGGCGACGACCGCTTCCTGATCGAGAAATATGTGACCCGCGCGCGCCATGTGGAGGTGCAGATTTTCGGCGACGGCAAGGGCGACGTCGTCCACATGTTCGAGCGCGACTGCTCCGTGCAGCGACGCCATCAGAAAGTCATCGAGGAAGCGCCGGCGCCGGACCTCCCCGCCGACACGCGCGCCGCGCTCTTGAAAGCCGGCGTCGACGCCGGCAAGGCCGTCAATTATCGCGGCGCGGGCACGGTCGAGTTTCTTTACGACGCCGACAATGACGCCGTCTATTTCATGGAAATGAACACGCGGCTTCAGGTGGAGCATCCGGTGTCAGAAATGATCACTGGCCAGGACTTCGTCGAATGGCAATTGCGCATCGCCGCTGGTGAAGGCCTGCCGCTCGCGCAGGACGACATCACCGAAAAAGGCCACGCCTTCGAGGCGCGGCTTTACGCGGAAAACCCAAACCAGAATTTCGCACCCTCCATCGGAACGCTGACGACGCTGCGCCTGCCTGAAGATACAGCGCGCATCGACTCAGGCGTCGAAGAGGGCCAGGAGATTGCGCCCTTCTACGATCCGATGATCGCCAAGATCGTCACCTATGGGCAATCGCGCGAAGAGGCGCTCGGCGCCATGCGGTCGGCGCTCGCCGAAACCCGGGTGGCGGGGCTCGAGACCAATGCGGCGTTTCTGCACGCCCTCGCCGCCGAGCCCGATTTCATCGCGGGCGACGTCTCGACGAAATTCATCGAGGAGCATGAAGAAGCGCTGTTCGCGGAACACCCGGCGGGGCCGAAGCAATGGGCGGCGGCGGCGCTGTGGAAGCGCGGGACCTACGCCAGCAACGACAACGATCCATGGGGGGCGCTCACCGGCTTCCGCCTCAACCGCCCGCGCCATGAAGTGATGTGGATTGAGCATGAGGGCGCCGCCGCCCTTCTCCGGCTTTCGAAAACGGGCGACGAATTCAACGCCACGCTCGAACCCGAAGCCTCCGCCGCCGCGCGCCGCGAAGGCCGCGAGCCGAAAGCGCCGGTCACGTTTTCCTTTTTCGGAACAGCGGAAGACGGCGCCATGCGCCTTGCCGTCGAGGGAGACAACGTCACGGCTTTCGCGGCGCCTCATGGCGATCATTTGCGCGTGTGGATCGGCGCGGATCATTGGGATATCGCCTTCCCCGACCCGCTGGCCGGCATTTCCGCCCATCATTCCAGCGAAGGCTCGCTCACCGCGCCCATGCCCGGCGTCGTGACGCTGCTCTCGGCCGAGGTCGGCGATGCGGTCGAGGCGGGCAAGCCGCTCCTCGTCATGGAGGCCATGAAAATGGAGCACGCCATCAAGGCGCCCTTCGACGGCATCGTGAAAGCGTACAAGTTCCAGCCCGGCGATCAGGTGAAAGACGGCGAGCTTCTGGTGGAGTTCGAGGAAAGCGCGTGACCAAACAAATCACAATCGTCGAAATGGGCCCGCGCGACGGGCTTCAGAACGAAAAGCAGGTCGTCGATGTCGCGACCAGGGTCGAACTGATCGAACGGCTCGCTGACGCCGGGTTGAAAAATGTCGAAGCCGGCGCGTTTGTCTCGCCGAAATGGGTGCCGCAGATGGCGGCGACCGAAGAGGTGATGGCGGCGATCAAGCGCAAAGCCGGCGTCTCCTATCCCGTCCTGACGCCGAATATGAAAGGTTATGAGGGCGCGCGCGCCGCGAAAGCCGACACGGTAGCGATCTTCGGCGCCGCGTCGGAGACCTTCAGCCAGAAAAACATCAACTGTTCAATCGAGGAAAGCCTTGAGCGCTTCCGTCCCGTTATCGACGCGGCGAAGGCGGACAGCGTTCGCGTGCGCGGCTATGTCTCCTGCGTTCTGGGCTGTCCTTACGAAGGCAAGATTTCGCCGGCGCAGGTGGTTCCGGTCGCGGCGGCGCTCTATGAAATGGGCTGCTATGAAATTTCCCTCGGCGACACCATCGGCGTCGGAACCCCGGAAGAAACCAAGGCTCTAATCCGCGCCGTCGCCAAGGCCGTGCCGGTCGAAGCCCTCGCCGGGCATTTCCACGACACTTACGGACAGGCGCTCGCCAATATCTGGGCGGCCCTCGATGAGGGCGTCGCCGTTTTCGACTCTTCCGTCTCCGGACTGGGCGGGTGCCCTTACGCCAAAGGCGCGAGCGGCAATGTGGCGAGCGAGGACGTGATCTACTCCCTCGCCCGCTCGGGTTACGACACCGGCGTCGATCTAGACGCGCTGATCGAGACGAGCGTGTGGATTTCCGAAAAGCTCGGGCGCAAGCCGGGTTCGAAAGTGACGCTCGCCAGGACGGCCGGCTAAGCCGCCTTTTCCATCCGGCCGAGCTCGGCGGCGATCGCCGCTACATGGCGCAGATCGGTGCCGCAGCAGCCGCCGAAAATTGTCAGCGACGGAACGAGACGTCTCAGCGCCGCATTCTCAAGACCAAGTTCGCCCGGATTGCCGTCATCCAGCGTCTCCGCCTCGTCAAGCTCCGCGTGAGAGCACTTCGACGCATTGGCGCGCAGGCCCCGAAGGCGCGGCGTCCACGCGCCACCCTCCCGCAATACGGACGTAAAATGCGCAGGATGCGCGCAATTGATCATGTAATAGGCCGGCGCCTTGCGCGCCTCGAAGTCCGTTTCCATGATCGCTTCGCCGAGCGGCTGACCGGACGGCAAACGCCCGTCCGTCTCAACCGTGAAGGAAATCGCGCAAGGCATGCCCGCCGCCGCTGCAGCATTCGCGACGCCGATCGCTTCCGGCGCATTGTTCATGGTGAGCGCGGTGACGAGATCGGCCGCAGTATCGGCGAGGATCTCCGCCTGGAACGAGTGATAGTCTTCCGCTTCCTTCGCCGTCATCAAGCTGCCCGGCTGATAGCCGTCGCCGCGCGGGCCGAGATTGCCGGAAATCACGAAGGGCGTTTCAAGCGCCGCTTCGTCGCGAACTTCCTCTACGAGAGCGATCGCATCCCGGTTCGCCGCTTCCAGCGCCGCCCGATCAAGACCGAGCTTGTCGCCCCAGTCGGGGCTCGCCCGCCAAGTGGCGCTTTCGAAGATGAACCCAAGGCCGCGCCGTTTCGCAAGCAACGCATGCTCAAGACAGTAGTCGCGAATAGCGGCGCGGCCTTTCGGGTCTTTCAAGAGCATGAAAGCCCCGAAATATGGGAGATCGAACCCTTTATTGAAGACGAGGTCGGTCTCCATGCCGCTGTCGGTCAGGAATATCTCCTCGCCGAGCTGTGGCGGGTTTTTTCTGTATATCGCCATGATGTTTCCCTTTTCTCTTTTGAGCGCGGGAAATAGGCAGGCGGCGCATCCGCCGTTACTGGCGAATGGATATAGACGTCCCTGACTTTCGTAAGGGATCGCGGGCGCAGGCTGCATCCGCCTCGCTTAAGACTTATTCATCCAGCGCGGCGAGCACATCGGCGGAGAATTTCGCAATGTCGAAGCCGCCGCCATCGTCGAAACCGCGGCGCACGATCAGGATGTTTTCCGCAGGGGTGATCATCAGATATTGCCCGCGATTGCCCATGGCCGCGTAGCTCCCTTCCGGCAGGCCGTGGCGCTCGCCGAAAAGCCAGAACTGCGCGCCATAGCCCGGAATCTGCGAGCCGTCGTCGCGGGTCGCTGGCGGCTGCGCCGGGGCGGGGCTCGCCACATAATCGGCCCAGCCTTCCGGCAGGATGCGTTCGCCTTCCCAGACGCCGTCGCCCAGATAAAGAAGTCCGATCCGCGCAAGGTCGCGCGCCGTCGTCCAGACCTGGCTCGACATCACGAAGTCGCCGTTCCAGTCGGTTTCCAGAAAAGTGTGGTTCATGCCGAGGGGATTGAGCACTTTTTTAAACGGATATTCGAGAAACTTTTTGTCGTTCTTCATGCGCTCATGCAGGGCGCGCATCGCCGTCATGGTGTCGTTATTGGCGTAACGCCAGCGCGTTCCGGGCTCGGCGACAAGACGGTTCGTGATCGCGTGATCGACGACGCGCCCGCCGCCGAAATAAATATCGTCCGTGCGGTTGCCCGCCGCAGACGAAGTAAGCCCGCTCGACATGTGAAGGAGATTTTCAAGCGTGATGGCGCCGCGCGGATCGCCGGGCGAGGACCACGCTTCAAGGCCCGCCGGTTCGTCCGTCGTGATGATCCCTTCTTCCACCGCCGCACCGATCACCGTCGCTGCGATGGATTTTGCAACCGACCATGTGCGCTGCGGCGTTTGGGCGTCAAAGCCCTCGCGATATTGCTCCGCGACGATTGCGCCGTCCTTCACGACAAGAATGGCGGTCGTTTCCGTTCCCTCGCCGTAAGTCGCGCGATCGAAGGCGGCGTCGACCGTTTCGAACAAAGCCGGATCGTCGCTGAGATTCTCCGCCAGCGGTTCCGGCTCCGCGCGGTCCCATTTCGCCGCAATGACCGGCAGATCGTCTGCGACGTCCATAGACGCCATGGTCGGCAATTGCGCGCAGCCGAGATAAGGGCGCCAGGCGGCGATGCGCGCGCCGCCTTCATAGGAAACGGAAACGGTTTTGGCGTCTTCATCGATCACCGCGTCTGGAAGCGCCGCCATGGCCTCGCGATAGCCGGGATAGATGCGGTGCAGCTCGTCGCCGGCGATTTGCTCCACGCTGCGGCCCGCATTGAAATGCGCCGAACAGGTGAACGCCGCCTTGTAGCCGGCGACAAGAGAGAGATGGGCGGGGTCTGACGTTTGGGCGTGGGCCGCACCCATGAGCAGCCCCAAGCTTAAAGACGAGACAACGAGTCTGTACATAATCCCCTCCGCTCATCCCCGTGCAGGCGGGGATCCAGAATTGGCGCCGCATAGCCGCCGCGGGATCCCGGCGAAAGCCGGGATCCCGCGGCATGGTTCAGCGTTTAAATCTCATCCTCGTAAACCGGCTGAATGTCTACCGGCAGATGCGTCAGAGACGCGATGGCGTTTTGCGCATTTGCGTCGAGCTTGGCGTACTCGCCCAGAAACGCCTTCGCCTTTTCATAATCGCCGTCGCCCTGAATGACGACGATGTCGCGGGTCAGATCCGAAATCGCCTGTTCCAGCTTGGCGAAATCGAGGCGGTATTTGCCGCTTTCCACCGTGAATGCGCCAGCGTCCTTGAAGTAAGTATACTGGAACGCCGCGCCCTTGCCGTGCGCCTCGTTGATGCCGAAGCGCATGGCGCGGAACAGCCCGACAAAATAAGTGGCGAGGAAGTTGTTTTTCTCCGCCTCGGGAAGCTCGCCGCGCTCCATCATGTAAAGGATGTTATAGGCGCCCATGACGTCGGCCTTTCCTTCCTCCGTCATCGTATAGAGCTCCTGCAATCTTGCACTGACCGTCGTTTCTTCGCCGTCGACGACAATCGTGCCCGGCCCGAGGCTGTGCGACAGCTCGTGGAACAGAGTCTCGCCCGACATGTATTTCTTCATCAAGAGCGGCGCCTGGTCGGCGACGAGGATATCCTCGGCCATGGGCGCGAGGATGCGTTCGAACTTCGCGCCGAGGACATTGTTCAGGAGGACTTTCTTGGCGCCTTTCGCCTCGCGCACGCGCTCGTCATTGGGCAGGTTAAAGGCGATGGTCTGGACGCCCGGCACATTGTCGCCGCCGCCATGCACCTGATAGGTGACGGCGATGGGCGATTCGAAGCCGCGTTTGAAATTCTTGTAGGACTCCTCGACGGGCAGGTTCGCCTCCATGTCGCGCAGATAATCCTTGTATTTGGCGAGCGCCGCGCTTTCCTCCGGGTTCTTGATGGTGATGAAGGCTTCGAACGCCGTCTTGTAGCCGAAGAGATTGTCCGTATAGACCTCGTAAGGCCCGATCGCCGCCTCGATGGGGCCTTCCAGATCCATCCACGCCATCTCGGATTCATAGTAATCGTCGGTGAGAAAGGCTTCGGCGCGCAGAGTGAGGAACTTCTTGAGACTTTCATTGGTGGTGATCGCCGCCGCCTCGCGCATCAGCGCCGCCGCCGGCTCAAGCCATTCGCGGTAATATTCCGAATAGGGAATGGCTTCGAGCCCGCCGTCCTCGGTGCGCCGGATCACGGTGTAGCCGCTGGTGAACGCCTCCTCGTCTTCCGGATGGTCGACGACCCATTTCGCAAATTCCTCCTTGGTCATGTCCGCCGGATAGAACGCCGCGCCTTCGGGCATTTCCTGGTCGCCATAGAACGGCTTGTTGTGATCGAGCGTGTCCCAGGGGCCGAAATGCAGGTCGAACATTTCAAGCAGCAGCTCGTCGCCGCCCGCCGCGATCTCGGCGCGCCATTCGGGATTCATCTCGCTGCGCTGGCGCAGGTAAATCTCCGACATGAGATTGCCGACCTGGTTGAGCTTGTTGACGACCTGGCGCTGTTCATCGGTCAGGAAGGAGGTGTCCGCATCCATGTCGACGACGGCGAATTGCGCGCGCATGGCTTCAAGCTTGTCTTTGCTCGCCGCCTTTGCCTCCGCCGCCGTCTCTTCGGCCGCCGGCGCCTGCGCTTCGGCGTCCGGCGAAGCGGGCGGCGCTTCCTGGGAACAGGCTGCGGCGAGCGCCAGCATGGAAATGGCGGCGGCGGAAAAAACGAAACGCTGAAGCATGGGGGTATCCCTTATATAATTGCGCGGGGGGAACGCGCGGGCGTCCCCAATCGTTAATGCAATCTAGCCTGCCGGACCGCGGCTCGCAAAGCTTGCCATAATCCGGCCTTGCGGGGCCGTTAGGGTTTGAATATTGCTTTGGCCCTATGGTTTTTGGCCGATTGTTTGATTCGCGTGAGAAAATGGGGGACGGCATGAAAAACTGGCTCACAAGAAGCCTTGCTGGACTGGCGGCGGCGTTCCTGGCCGCAGCGCCTGCATTCGCCGAGCCGGGCGATTTTCAGCGCTGGCTCCAGAGCTTCCGGGCGGAGGCTTCGGCCGCCGGGATTTCCGATGCGGTCCTCGATCAGGCGCTGACGGGCCTCACGGTGAACCCGCGCGTTTACGAGCTCAACGACAATCAGCCGGAATTCTCCCGCGGGATCTGGGACTATCTCGACAGCGCGCTCTCGACAACGCGCATCGAGAACGGCCGGGCGAAATATAACGAAAACCGCTCGCTCTTAACGCTTATCGAAAACGCCTATGGGGTCGACGCTGAAATCGTCGCTGCGATCTGGGGGCTTGAGTCTTCCTATGGCGCGATCATGGGCGACTATGATGCGATCCAGGCGCTCGCCACCCTCGCCTTTGAAGGGCGGCGCACCGGCTATGGCCGCAGCCAGCTCATTGGCGCCTTGAAAATCATCCAGCATGGTTATGCGGCCCGCGACGAGTTGAAAGGCTCCTGGGCGGGGGCCATGGGTCATACGCAATTTATTCCGACCACGTATCTTTCTTATGCGGTCGATCATGACGGCGACGGGCGGCGCGATATCTGGAACGATCTCGGCGACGTTTTCGCCTCCACCGCCAATTATCTGAGCGTCTCGGGCTATCGCGCGAACGAGCTCTGGGGCCTTGAGGTCATCCTGCCGCAAGATTTCGATTACGCCCTCGCCGACAACAATATTAAAAAGGCCGCCGTCGAATGGGCCGCTGGCGGCGTCGAAGCGGCGCGGGGGCCGAGCATTCTCGAGCGCGTCGATCCGAATATGCGCGGCCGGCTCATCCTGCCCGCCGGCGCGCGCGGACCCGGCTTTCTCGTCTTCGAAAATTTCGACGCCATCCTGAAATACAACCGCTCCACCGCCTATGCGCTCGCGGTCTCGCTCCTCAGCGAGGAAATCGCCGGACGCAGCGGCGAAGTGGTCCAGACCTGGCCGCGGGACGACCGGCCGCTTTCGCTGGAGGAACGCAAAGCCCTGCAACAGGCGCTGAAAGACCGCGGCTTCGACCCCGGTCCCGTAGACGGAATCATCGGCGCCGGCACCAAACGGGCGCTCCGGGCCTGGCAGAAACAGGCGGGCCTTCCGGCCGACGGCTACGCCTCTGCAGCGATGCTGGCAGCCCTCACAAGCTAGCCTTCGCCCGGACCGGCCGCCGTCCTGCCTTAAAAATTCCATAGAATTCAATGACCTGCCTGGAACGGGCGGAAACGCGAGCGCGCCCGCGCCGCTGCGCCTGAGAATGGTGGGAGAAAACCCAACAGGCCTCTTGTTGCGCCGCACAAAAGGCCGTATACCGCCCGTGCTGCGCCGCAACATTTGCGGCCAGTCCAGGGAGATATGTAGGAGGCCTTTATGGCGACGACGACGAAAACCGCGGCGAAAAAAGCCCCCGCCGCCAAGACCCAAACGAAGACCGTCGAAACGCCGGATCTATCGGACGTGATGTCCTTTTCCACCGGCGCCGAATGGGTCGAGAAGTCGAAAGAGCAGTTCGAGACGATGATGTCGTCTTTCACCGGCAACTTCGATGAAATGCGCGAACAGGCTGAAGAGATCGCCGAAACCGCGCAAACCCGCATGAAAACCGTTCAGGATTGCGCGGCGAAAACCAACGCCAGCCTGATGGAAGCCGCTCAGGAAGAAATGTCGAGCGCGGTGCAATTCGCGTCCGATCTCGGCAAAGCAAAAACGCTGACCGACGTAATGGCGGTTCAACAGTCCTACTGGACGAAATTGTTCGAGACCCGCATGGCCCGCGCCCAGGAGCTGGCCGAAACCACGGTCGAAACCGCACGCGAAACCATGACGCCGGTTGAGTTTCCCTTCGCGAATATGAAAGCGTTCGAGAAATTCTTCCCGTTTTCGGTGAAAGCGTAAGGAAGACATCTTCGCCGGATTCGTTTAAGGCTTGCCGCCCATGAGCGGCGGCAAGCACATGGATGAAGCGGCGATCGAATGGGGCGCGCCTGGCGACGGGGACGCGCCCTTTTTTTTGGCGCCGCGTTCGATTGGGTTCGACGATGTTTATTTTTCCGGCGACGGCGCGGCGGAGACCCGGCATATCTTCCTTGCCGGAAACGGCCTGCCGGCGCGGTTCGATGCGCCCCGCTTTTCCATCGGCGAGCTCGGCTTCGGCACGGGGCTCAATTTTCTTTGCGCCTGGGCCGCCTGGAACAAGGCGGAAAAGCCTGAAGGCGCGCGACTTTCCTTCTTCTCTGTCGAAGCCTTTCCCTTAAGCGCCGGCGACATGGCCCGGGCGCATGAGGCCTGGCCAGACTTCGAACCGCTCGCCGCGCGGATGCGCGAGCAGCTGCCGCCGCCCCATCCGGGCTTTCATCATATCGCCTTCGGCGACGTCTCCCTGACGCTTTATTACGGCGACGCGCTGGCCGGATTGTCACAAACCCAAGGCGGCGTCGACGCCTGGTTCCTTGACGGTTTCTCACCGGCGAAAAACCCCGCCATGTGGTCGGAAGACATCTTCAAAGAACTTGCAAGACTGTCGAAGCGGCAAGCCAGTTTCGCAACCTTCACGGTCGCGGGCGGCGTGCGCCGCGCCCTCGAAGCCGCCGGTTTCGATTGGGAGAAGCGGCCGGGCTTCGGGCGCAAAAAACAAATGCTGGCCGGACGCATCACGGCCCCGCCCGACGAGACAAAACGCGCGCCGTGGTTCACAGAAGGCGCCCCGCTGAAATCCGGCGCGCGCATTGCGGTAATCGGCGCCGGGATCGCCGGGGCCAGTCTCGCTCATGCGCTGAAGGCGGCAGGCTTTAATCCATCCGTTTACGAAGCATTGGCGCCGGCGTCAGGCGCGTCGGGAAACCCGGCGGGTCTCGTGATGCCGCGTCTCGATGTCGGCGACACGCCCGCCGGCGCCTTTCACGCCCTTTCCTATCTCCATACCGTGAAGCTTCTGAAAGAGGTTGGCGGCGGGATTTTCGAGCCCTGCGGCGTTCTCCTTCACGCCGTTGGCGAGAAAGAGCGCGCGCGGCAGGAGAAGCTCTTGGCGCAAGGCGCGCTGCCGGAAGGCTGGATGGCGCGGCGCGAGGAAGGCCTGTTTTTCCCGCAAGGAGGCGTCGTCGACCCGCCCGGTTTTGTCGCCGCGCTTCTCGGCGATGCGCCGCTCATCGCCGAACGGGTCCGCCGCCTCATGCAGACCGAAAACGGATGGCGCGTCATCACGGATGAGAGCCGAGAAGAGTTTGACGGCGTCGTCATCGCCAACGGGCTCGACGCTTTGCGTTTCGCCGAGGCGCGCACCCTGCCCCTCGGCGGTTCGGCCGGACAGGTCGACTGGTTCCCGGACGCCGCGCCGCCGGCGAACGCCCATGCTTTCGGCCCTTACGCCGCGCCTTGCCCCAAATTCGGTGAAAGAGGCGGCGGCGCGATCATCGGCGCAACCTACGCCCCCGCCGCCATCGGCGCCATCGGCGCCAAGGCGCGTTTCACGAAAGAGGCGACCGGGTCGAATATCGCCGCCATGGCGCGTGCGCTTCCCGATTTTGCATCGACGCTTGCAGCCGACGCGTCGCGCCCCCGCGCTTCCGTCCGCTGCACGACCCCGGACCGCCTGCCCGTTTGCGGACCTTTGCCCGACTGGGGCTTTTACGGCGGCGCCTATGACGATCTCAGAACCGGCAAGCGCAAGAATTATCCGCCGGGGGAATTGCGCCCCGGCCTTTTTGTTCTGACCGGGCTCGGCTCGCGCGGGCTCGTCACCGCGCCTTACGCCGCTGCGCTTCTCGCCGCCGCGCTTTCGGGCGCGCCTGTGGACAGCACAATCCTGCAGGCGCTGCACCCTGCGCGCTTTTTTATCCGCGATTTAAAGCGCGCCGGCGCCCGATGATGCCCCGCCTTGCAGGGGCGGATCGCTATGGGTTAAGCCGCGCTCGAAAGCCATTGAGGAGCGCTCGAAATGCGCGAAACGCCCTACGGACCGGTTTACGACAATATCCTGCAAAGCATCGGCAAGACGCCGATGGTGAAGGTCTCGGCTCTCGATACGGGACCTTGCGAGCTCTATCTGAAACTCGAATCGTCCAATCCCGGCGGCTCCATCAAGGACCGCATCGGCATCGCCATGATCGAGGCCGCTGAAGAAGCCGGAAAGATCGAGCCGGGCGGAACCATCATCGAGGCGACGGCGGGCAACACCGGTCTCGCCCTGGCGCTTGTCGCCGCGCAAAAGGGCTACAAGATCATCATCGTCGTGCCCGACAAGATGGCGCAGGAGAAGATCTTCCACCTGAAGGCCCTCGGCGCCGATGTGCGCCTCACCCGCTCGGACGTCGGCAAGGGGCACCCGGAATATTATCAGGACGTCGCCGCGCGCCTCGCCGAAGAAACCGGCGCCTTTTATGTCAATCAGTTCTCGAACGAAGCAAACCCGCAGGCCCATGAAGACATGACGGGCCCGGAAATTTACGGCCAGCTCGACGGCGACGTGGACGCGATTATCGCCGGGGTCGGCTCGGGCGGCACGATCAGCGGGCTGTCGCATTTCTTCGGCAAGAAATCGCCTGACACCGAAATCATTCTCGCCGACCCGGAAGGCTCGATCCTTGCGGATTTCGTCAACAAGGGCGCGCCGCCGAACGCGGTCGGCTCCTGGCTCGTGGAAGGCATCGGCGAGGATTTCATCCCCGACGTCACCGATCTTTCTCATGTCAAAAAAGCCTATGACATCACCGACAAAGAAAGCTTCGAAGCCGCGCGCGAGCTGCTCCGGAAAGAAGGCATTCTCGGCGGCTCTTCTTCGGGCACGATCCTCGCCGCGGCGCTCAAATATTGCCGCGAGCAGAAGGAGAAGAAACGCGTTGTCGCGTTCGTCTGCGACCGGGGCGAGAAATATCTCTCCAAGATGTTCAACGATTACTGGATGTACGATCAGGGCTTTTTGAAGCGCCCGCCCAAGGACGACCTCACCGACCTTATCTCGCGGCGCCATTCCGAACACGCCACCATCACGGTGAAGCCCGACGACACGCTGATGCAGGCTTACGGGCGCATGAAGCTTTACGACATCTCGCAATTGCCGGTGCTCGACGAAGACGGCGGCGTTGTCGGTCTGCTCGATGAAGAAGACTTGCTTTTCGCCATTGTCAGAAACCGCGACAAGTTCAAGGACCCGGTGAAATCCGCCATGACCTATCGCGTCGAAACCGTCGAGGCGAAGCAGGACATGCAGTCGCTCCTCCCCATCTTCGCCAAGGGCCATGTGGCGGTCGTGTTGAATGACGGGAAATTCGAAGGGCTGATTACACGGTCTGATCTCTTGAACTATCTGCGGCTTCAGGTGGCGTGATGGAATTATACGGCCTCAAAAACTGCGACACATGCCGGAAGGCGAAGAAAGCGCTGGACGGCGCGCAGGTGCGCTATGCGTTTCACGACATTCGCGAAGAGCCGCCGACAAAGATGCAAGTCGGGCATTGGGCGAAGGCCGCCGGCTGGGAGAAGCTCCTGAACAAAAGCTCCACCACCTGGCGCAACCTTGACGAGGCGCAAAAGACCGGGATCACCGAGAAAAAGGCCCTCGCCCTGATGGCCGAGCACCCAACCCTGATCAAGCGCCCGGTCATCGAAACCATTATAGATAAAGGGCCCACCCAGGTCTTTGTGGGCTGGTCGAAAGACGTCCAGAACGAAGTGTTAAGCTAGCCTCGCGATAATCGGGAACCGTGACGCCCTTCGCCGCATTGGCAAGACATGGCTTATTCGTTCAAACATTCCGACAAACCCTTCGAAAAGGGGCTGAGGCGCATCGCCTGTTCGCAGATCGACAAGGCGCTGGAAGAGCTCGGAACCCGTGAGCGTGCGGAAGCCATTCACCAGGTCCGCAAGCGCTGCAAGAAGCTGCGCGGCCTCATCCGCCTCGTGCGGCCCGGCTTTCCCGCCTACGCCAAGGAAAACGCCGCCTTTCGCGACGCGGCGCGGCTTCTCTCCGACGCGCGCGACCGGACGGCGATGATCGAGGCTTTCGACCGCATCGCCGGCCATTTCGAAGACAAACTCGAGGCGGACGCCCTCGCCCCCATTCGCCGCCAGCTGGAAGACAGACGCGACGATCTCGACGACGACGCGGTCGGCGAAAACCTGACCCGGTTTCGCGCCGCCATGCTCGCCGCGCGCAAACGCGCCGAAGGCTGGACCATCGAGTGCGCCGGCGCCGACGCCGTCGAGGGCGGCGTTGAAAAAACCTACGCCCGCGCCGTCAAAGCCATGGCCGAGGCTGAGGACAAACGCACCGGCGAAGCGCTCCATGACTGGCGCAAGCGCGTCAAATATCACTGGTATCACGCGCGCCTTTTAAAACGGGCCTGGCCGCCTTTGATGGAGGCGGAAGCCGACGCCGCCGACGCCTTGTCGGACATTCTCGGCGACCACCACGACATCGTCGTCTTCGAAGAAAAAATAGAAAACGGCGCGCTCAAAGCCGACGGCGCCGCCGGCGACTTGTTCCGGGGACTTTTGAAAGCCCGCCGCGAAGCGCTCGAGGCGAAAGCTTTCGACATGGGCGCCGCGCTCTGCGCGGAAAAACCGAAGGCGCTCGCCAAACGCTGGATCGCCTATTGGCGCGCCGGCGACTAGCCGGCCCGTTTCGGAGACGTTGACCGGGGCCGTCTTTAGGGGCACGACAGCAGGCCATGAGCCGCCCCGTTGAAATCCTGGTCGACGCCGACGCCTGTCCGATGAAAGAAGAGATCTACAAGGTCGCCTTCCGCCATGAGACGCCGGTGACGGTCGTCGCCAACCAGCCGATCCGCGTGCCCAAACACGAGCTGATCGCCCGAGTCACGGTGACGGACGGCTATGACGCCGCCGACGACCATGTGGCGGAGCTCGCCCACCCCCTCGCCGTCGTCGTCACCGCCGACATTCTCCTTGCAGAACGCTGCCTTAAAAAAGACGCCGCGGTTCTGAACCCGCGCGGCGAGCCCTTCACGAAAGATTCCATCGGCGGCGCCATCGCGGCGCGCGCGCTGATGGCGGATTTGCGCGCCGGGGCCGAAGGCGCTGGCGGCGGCCCGGCCCCGTTCCAGAAAGCCGACCGCTCGCGCTTTCTCCAGGCCCTCGACGAAACGCTGGTGCGCCTGAAACGCCAGGCGTAAGCGCCTTTTTAAGCCGCGACGAAAACGCCGCACTTGACGGCGCTCGGCGCGTTTCTATCTTTCAGTCGTCAACGGGAGTTCGCCCGGTTGGCGTTCCCGATTGACGTTGTCTGTTTCGGTTTGACGAAAAGGAGACAATGTCATGTTCAGACCGCTTACGCTTTTCAATCGCAATCGCAACGCGCCGGCCCTGTCGGAAGGGGCGGACGAGCCGTTCTTCCAGCTTCACCGCGAGATGAACCGGCTGTTCGACGATTTCTTTTCCGATTTCGGCTCGCGCTCTTTGTTCGCTTCGGCGGGCGAGAATGGCGCGCGCGCCATTCATGTGGACGTGAAAGACAAGGGCAACGCCCTTGAAGTCGAGGCCGAACTTCCCGGCGTTGCGGAAGACGACATCGATGTGGAGCTTAACGACAACCTCCTCACCATCCGCGGCGAACGCAAGGACGAGGAGGAAAAGGAAGGCGTCTCGCGCCGCGCCTACGCCTCCTTCCAGCGCTCCATGTCGCTGCCTTTCGACGTGGACCCCGACGCCATCGAGGCGAAATTCAAGAACGGCGTTTTGAAGCTCACCTTGCCGAAACCGCCGGAACTTGAAGCCAAAACGAAGAAAATCGCGGTCCAGAAAGGCTGAGAGCGATAATATGGCGTCTTTCCGGCGGCTCTTCCGGGCCGCTGGAAATCCGCTGGCGCGCGGGCTAAGTCCCTCATGAGATTGAAGGACAGCCCCATGCACGACAACAAGAAAAACCGCCCCGCTTTCGCAACACGCGTCATTCATGCGGGCCAGAGGCATGACCCGACCACGGGCGCGGTGATGCAGCCCATCTACCAGACCTCGACCTTCGCCCAGGAAAGCCCCGGCGTCCACAAAGGTTTTGTCTACGCACGCGGAACGAACCCGACGCGCGCTGCCTATGAGCGCTGCATCGCCGATCTTGAAAACGGCGCGCGCGGCTTCGCCTTCGCCTCGGGCATGGCGGCGATCTCCACCATGCTGGAGCTTTTTCCGGCTGGCTCGCACATCGTCGCCATGGACGACGTCTATGGCGGCACCTTCCGTCTGTTCGAACGCGTGCGCCGCGAGTCGGCGAATTTGTCCTTCACCTATGTGGACCTGACGGACCCGGAGAAATTCGAGGCGGCGATCACGCCGGAAACGAAACTCGTCTGGCTCGAAACGCCCACCAACCCGCTTTTGAAAATCGTCGACATTGAGGCGATCGCCAAGATCGCGAAAAAACACGGGATCACGGTCGGCTGCGACAACACCTTCGCTTCGCCCTATTGCCAGCGCCCGCTCGATCTCGGCGCCGATATCGTCATGCATTCGGCGACGAAATATCTCGGCGGCCATTCCGACGTCATCGGCGGCGTCCTCGTCGTCGACGATGCTGAGCTCGGCGACCGTATCGGGTTTCTGCAGAACTCCGTCGGCGCCATTCAGGGCCCGTTCGATTCCTTTCTCGCGCTGCGCGGATTGAAGACGCTGGCGCTGCGCCTTGAGCGCTCCTCTTCCAACGCGCTGGCGCTCGCCGAGTGGCTGGAGACCCACCCCGCTATCGATCGCGTCACCTATCCGGGCCTTGAATCCCATCCGGGGCACGAGATTGCAAAACGCCAGATGAGCGCGTTCGGCGGCATGGCGACGATCTTCCTCAAGGGCGGGCTCGATGCGGCCAAGACCATGCTTGAGCGCGTGGAGCTTTTCACCCTCGCCGAAAGCCTCGGCGGGGTCGAAAGCCTTGTGGAGCATCCGGGCATCATGACCCACGCCTCGATCCCGCCGGAGCGGCGCAAGGAGATGGGGCTCGACGATTCGCTGGTGCGGCTTTCCATCGGCGTCGAGGATATTGAGGACCTGAAGCGCGACCTCGACACCGCCCTCGCCGGCCTGTAGGCGGCGCCCCGTCAGGCGGCAGGCCCCTAAACGCCGCAAGTGACAACACAAACGATCTTGCTAGACTGCCCCGCTTGTTCCGCCGCGGCGCGCGGCCAATCGGGGATATTACATGGCCGACGCCCAGATCAGCCTGGCTGACCGCATCGATAATTTCCTCTCGCCGGTCAGCGATTTCGTCTCCTCGATTATCTTCTATTCCATCGACTTTTTCGGCGTCTCGCTGCCGCTGGTGGTGATCTGGCTGATGGCCGCGGCGCTGATCCTCACCGTCTCTTTCGGCTTCATTAATATCAGGGGCTTCCGCCACGCCTGGTCGCTGATTCTCAATCCCCGGGACCAGCAGGGCGCCCATGGCGAAATCTCGCACTTTCAGGCGCTCTCTTCCGCCCTTTCCGGCACGGTCGGCCTCGGCAATATCGCTTCCGTCCCCGTCGCCATCGCGCTCGGCGGGCCGGGCGCCGTTTTCTGGATGATCGTCGCCGGCTTTTTCGGCATGTCGTCGAAATTCGCCGAATGCGCCCTCGCCGTGAAATACCGCAAGGTGCGGCCCGACGGTTCGACGCTCGGCGGGCCGATGTTCTACATCGAGGACGCCTTCCGCCGCCTCGGCATGAAAACGCTGGGCAAGGCGGCGGCGATGTTTTTCGCCGTCATGGCCATCGGCGGATCGATCAGCATCCTGCAGGTGAACCAGTCCCACGCGCAATTCGCCAATGTCACGGGGATCGACATTCCCGTCACCTTCGGCGTCATCATGGCGGCGGGCGTCGCCTATGTGGTGCTCGGCGGCATTAAACGCATCGGCAAGGTGACTGGCCTCCTCGTGCCGATCATGGGCGCCGTTTATCTCGGCGCCGGGCTGATCATCATTTTCATGAATATCGACCATGTGCCTGCGGCTTTCGAAACCATCTTCAAAAGCGCTTTCGGCCTGGACGCGGCGGGCGGCGGCCTTGTGGGCGCGCTGATCAACGGCGTCAGGCGCGCCACCTATTCAAACGAGGCGGGCGTCGGCTCGGCGGCGATCGCGCACTCGGCCGTCAAGACCAACGAACCCCTGACCGAAGGCTATGTGGCGCTGCTCGAACCGTTCATCGACACGATTGTCGTGTGCATGATCACCGCCCTCGTCGTCATCGTCACCGGCGCTTATGAGCCATATCTTTACGCCGAGAACGCCGTGGGGATCGAAATCACCTCCGCCGCTTACGCCAGCGCTTTCGCCTGGTTCCCTTACATCCTTCTCGCCGCCTCTGTCCTCTTCGCTTTCACGACGCTCGTCAGCTGGGCGTTTTACGGGGCGCAGGCCGCCGCCTATCTCTTCGGCGACACCAAGAAGGTGGACGTTCTGTTCAAGATTTCGCTGTGTCTCGCGCTCTCCACAGGCGCGGCGGTGTCGCTGTCGTCGATCATCGACTTCATCGACTCCATGCTGTTCGGCATGTGCATTCCGAACATCATCGCGCTTTACATCCTCTTGCCGGAGCTGAAGCGCGACATGAAAACCTATAAGGCGAAATACGGGGTTTAAACCTTGTTATTTCTAGGCGCGCGGATGCGCCTTGTCGTAAGCGCGGATGAGGTTGTCGCGGTCGATCTTGGTATAGCGCTGGGTCGCGGCGAGCGAGGCGTGGCCCAAGAGCTCCTGAATGGCGCGCAAGTCCCCGCCCGCCGATAAAAGATGCGTCGCAAAGGCGTGGCGCAACGCATGCGGCGTCGCCGAATCCGGCAGGCCAAGCGCGGCCCGCAGTTTCGCCATGGTGCGCTGGGCAAGCGTGGCGCTCAAAGGTTTGCCGCGCGTCGAAAAAAACAGCGGCCCGTCCGCCTCCCCGCCATAAGGGCAAAGCTTCCGATAAGCTTCCACCGCCTCGCGCGCGGCCGGCACCACCGGAACCTGCCTCGTCTTCGCGCCCTTGCCCTTGATGCGCAAAGTCTCGCCAAGCGGTGCATCGCCCCAGCGCAAGGACAGCGCCTCGGAAATGCGAAGGCCCGCCCCGTAAAGCAAGGTCATCAGCGCGGCGTCCCGCGCCTGCTCCCATGTTTCTTTACGCACGGACGTTTTTTGCGTTTGCGCCGCTTCGATCAGCGCTTCGGCGTCGGCCTCGTTCACCGGGCGCGGCAGGCGTTCTTTCGCTTTTGGCCCGCGCATCACGGCGATGGCGTCATTGTCGATGTCGGCGCGCTTTTTCAAGAACTTGTAAAAGGTCTTGAGCGCCGAAAGCTCAAGCTTGAGCGACGGCGGCGAAAGGCCCTCATTGCGGCGCTCGGCGAGAAAGGCGCGAAAGTCCCGCGTCTCGAGCGCAGCGAGATGATCGAGCGTCGCGGCGGCGCCGATATGCCCTCTCAAAAACGCATCGAAGCGCTCCAGCGTCGCGCCGTAATTGCGCTGCGTATAGGCGCTCGCCCGCTTTTCCGATTTCAGATGGCGCGCAAAAGCATCGCGCCAATGGGAAAGCATCCTGTCATCGCTGTCGGCGGCGTCGGTCATTCCCCTAGCTCGCGCTGACGAGGTTAACAAAAGCTTACTGAACGGCGAGCGCGGCGAGTTCGGCGCGCAAAAGGTCGATCCCGTCGCCCTTTTCCGCGGAGGTGGCGCGAATCACCGGATGCGCCGCCGGCCGCTTCTCAATCTGTTTTCCAGTCGCGTCGATCAAATGCGCAAGCGCCGTCGGCTTGATCTTGTCGGTCTTGGTGAGGACGATCTGATAATTCACCGCCGCTTCGTCGAGAATATCCATGACCTCCAGATCGCCGGCTTTCAGCCCATGACGCGAATCGACCAGCAGACAGACGCGCCGCAGCACGGAGCGCCCGCGCAGGAAGTCCCGGGTCAGCGCCGTCCATTGCGCCACATCCTTGCGCGGCGCTTTCGCATAGCCATAGCCCGGCAGATCGACGAGGCGTAAGCGGCCTTCAATGTCGAAATAATTGAGCTCGCGCGTGCGGCCCGGCGTGTTCGAAGCGCGCGCCAAGCCGTTCTGGCCCACAAGCGCATTCAAAAGCGTCGACTTGCCCACATTGGAGCGACCGGCGAAGGCGACTTCCGCCGGGCCTTCATCAGGCAGGCTGTCGAGATCGACAACGCCGAGCATGAAAACGGCCGGCCGCGCAAACAACAGCCGGCCGGCCTCGATTTCTTCAGGCGTAAAGTCGTCGCTTTGCGTCACTTCGCCTTCGCGTCGCCGGCGGCGGCGTCTTTCTTGGCCCAGGGCAGGTTCAGCCTTTGCCCGAGTTCAACCTTCACGCCGTTTTTCTTCATGATGTACCATTGCTGGAAAATGCCGAGCGTCGTGTTCCAGAACCAGTAGAGCACAAGACCCGCCGCAAAAGACGCGAAGATAAAGACGAAGACAAACGGCATCAGCCCGAAAATCTGGGCCTGCACCGGGTCCGCCGGCGGCGGGTTCAGCTTGGTCTGGAACCACATGGCGACGCCCATCAACAGCGGCAGAAAGCCGATGCCCAAAAGCCCGCCGATAATCGGCAGCACGGTCGGATCGAAAGGCAACAGGCCGAAGAGATTGAAAATCGTCGTCGGGTCCGGCGCCGAGAGATCGCTGATGTAAAGAAAAGGCTGGTGGCGCAGCTCGATTGTGACGAAGAGCGTTTTATAGAGCGCGAAGAAAATCGGCATCTGCAACAGGATCGGCAGACAGCCCGCCAGGGGATTGAGCTGCTCTTTCTTATAGAGCGCCATCATCTCCTGCTGCAGCTTCATCTTGTCGTCTTCATACCGTTCCTGAAGCTTTTTGATTTCCGGCTGCAGTTTTTTCATCTTCGACATGGACTCATAACCCTTGTTCGCCAAGGGAAACAAAATGAGCTTGATGATGAGCACGAGAAGAAGAATGGCGACGCCGAAATTGCCGATCGTATCGCCGAAAAAGTTGAGGGTATAGAAAATCGGCCGGGTGAGGAAAAAGAGGTGTCCCCAGTCCACCGCCTTGTCGAAATCGTAAATCCCAAGACCGCCGTTTTCCGGCTTGTGTTCATAGGACTGCAGAAGATCGACGTCCTTCGGCCCGCCGAACATATAAGACTGCATGGTCTGCGTTTCGCCCGGTTCGAGCGTTACCGGCTTCATCTCGTAATAAGATTGGAAAACAGGTTCGTCGGTCTTGCTTGTATTGGCGAGGGTCGCCTTGATCTCGGCATCCGCCGGCGGGATGGATGCCGCAAGCCAGAATTTATTGGTGATGCCGACCCAGCCGCCAACGCCGGATTCTTCGATCTTGGCGTCTTTGTTCTTTTTCAGCTTGTTATATTTGCGTTCGTAAAGCTTCGTGCCGATGACGCCAAGCGGGCCTTCCTGCAGAATCATCCGATGGATGTAATCGAGCGGCATGTTTCTCTGGACCACCGCCGCGTAAGGAAGAAGCGTTTTGGAGTCGCCGGACGTGTTGGTCACGGTCTGGGTCACCGTGAACATATATTTATCGTCGACCGAAATGGTCTTCTCGTAAGCAACGCCGCCGCTTTCGCGTTTCAACGTCACCGGCGTTTGCGGGGTTAAGACATCGCCTTCGGCGACGGTCCATTGCGCATGGGCGGCTGTGTCCCTGCCGACAGCCCATCCTTGTTGCATGTAATGGCCATGCTCCGTGTCGGCGGGACTTAAAAGGCGGATTGGCGGGCTCTTATCATCGACGGTCTGGTGATATTGCATCAGCTTCAGATCATCGAGGCGTCCGCCCTTCAGATTAATCGACCCTTCAAGGGTGGGCGTCTTGATCGGCACGCGCGCTGTGGAGTTTGCAATCGCCTCTTCGACCGTAAGCGCGGCCTTTTCATCCGTCAGACCGCTGATATTCGGGTCCATGCTCTGGGCTTCAGCTTCGGCCTCTTGCGTCGCCTGCTCGGCCTGCGCCGCCCGCTGGGCGTCGCGCTGGGGCGAGAGAACGAAAAAATCCCAAGCCAGAAACACGCCCATTGAGAGGACAATCGCCAAGATTACATTGCGGTCCATGAAAAATCCCGATGAATTGCTGAAAGCCCGCGAGCGCCCTCGCCCCGCGCCATTCGTTGTTATGTAGTGCTGCGCGAGAGCCTTAAAAGGGCGCGCTTCATATCGTCAAGCAGCATAGCGTAATTGCGCGCATAAGCCGCCTTGCGCGCCACCAGAACATAATCGGTCCCCGGGGCCGCATGGGCCGGGAAAACCTCCCGGGCCGCGGCCCTCAGGCGCCGCCGGATGCGGTTGCGGACCACCGCGCCGCCCAGTTTCTTGGTGACGGTAAGCCCGAGCCGGCTTTCAGGGCCGTTTTCGGGATTTTCCCGGGCGAGCATCAGGAATGACGGCGCATGGGCTTTAGCCGCCCCGCGCATCGCCAGAAAATCCCGGCGTTTTTTGATGACGCCCATGGGAATCCTCGCGCCGGAGACGCTATCTGATTGATTTGATTGTAAGTTTTTCGCCAGCGCTTAAGCGGAGAGCCGCTTGCGGCCTTTAGCGCGACGCGAGGCCAGCACCTTGCGGCCGCCCTTGGTCGCCTTGCGCGCGCGGAAGCCGTGACGGCGCTTGCGCTTCAGCCGGCTCGGTTGGAAGGTCCGTTTCATGGTTCAAGTCCTCAAGACGGGTGGAATCGCGGCGCGCGCCGCTCTTCAGCAGTCAAACAAGAGGCGGGGAGATAGACCGGCGGCGGCCTGACGTCAACACCGTGCGGGGCCATATCCAGCGCCTTTCCAGCCGATTTTGACGATTTCGCCCTCAGGGACCCCTCCTCTAACAGGTCCTGTTCCCGGTCTTGTGACCGCCTTCCCGGCGATCGTGAGTCGCAATCGCCTTCGCCTTCGCTAGAAAGGGCCGCAAAGGGCCTTATGGCTGGTCTATGCTCGTCCTGCCGCTGATTCTGTGAGACCCGCCCGTTTTCTCCCTTAAAAAGAGCGCCCATGTCCGAGACCTCCCCCGCCCACAGCCTGATGAAACGCGCCGCGCCGCTGCTGATCATCGCCGCCGCTCTCGCCTTCTTTTTCGCCCTGGGGCTCCAGCGCTATTTCACCCTTGATGCGCTGAGGGACAACCGCGAGGCCTTGCGCGCCTGGGTCGAGGCCAACCCGTTTCAGACCATGGCGGTCTTCTTTATCGTCTATGCGGCGGCGGTGGCGATCTCCTTTCCCGGCGCCAGCATTCTCACCATCTTCGGCGGTTTCCTTTTCGGCCTGTGGCCGGGAACGCCGCTCATCGTTTTCGCCGCGACCCTCGGCGCGACGATCATCTTCCTCGCGGCGAAAACCGCGCTCGGCGACGTTCTGTCAAAACGCGCCGGCGGGTTCGCCAAACGCATGGAAGAAGGTTTTCGAAAAGGCGAGCTTTCCTACATGTTCGTGTTGCGCCTGGCGCCGGTCTTTCCGTTCTGGGCGGTGAACATCGCCGCGGGCCTGATGGGCGTATCCTTGCGTAATTTCCTTGTCGGCACGTTTTTCGGAATCATTCCCGGCTCTTTCGTCTATGCAAGCATCGGCGCGGGCGCCGGCGCGACACTTGACGCGGGCGAAGACATTTCCCTTTCCGGCGTTCTTTTGAAACCGGAAGTCCTGACCCCGATCATCGGGCTTATCGTGCTGGCGCTGATCCCCGTTTTCCTCAAACGCAAAGCCGTCCCGAAGGCGGAGCAATCATGACGCGGACCATCAAGGCGGATCTTTGCATCATCGGCGCAGGCTCCGGCGGGCTTTCCGTCGCGGCGGGCGCCGCCATGCTCGGCCGCAAGGTCGTGCTCATTGAAAAAGGCGCCATGGGCGGCGACTGCCTCAATACAGGCTGCGTGCCGTCAAAAGCGCTGATCGCCGCCGCAGCGCGCGCGCAGGCGATGCGCGAGGCGGAGAAATTCGGGATCGCCAGCGTCGAGCCCGACATCGATTTCGCCGCCGTCATGGAACACGTGCACGACGTCATCGAAGCGATCGCGCCCATCGACAGCCAGGAGCGCTTCGAAGGCCTCGGCGTCACGGTTTTGCGCGCGCATGCGGAGTTTACCGGCCCCCGCGAAGTCAAAGCCGGCGATGCGGCCGTCAAAGCAAAGCACTTCGTCATCGCGACAGGCTCGACGCCGTTCATCCCGCCCATCGAGGGCGTTGAGGACGTCCCTTACTTCACCAATGAAACCATCTTCGAAAACCGCAGACGCCCCGATCATCTCATCATCATCGGCGGCGGGCCTATCGGCGTTGAAATGGCGCAGGCGCATGCCCGCCTCGGCGCCAAAGTCACGATCATCGAGGGCGGCCGAATTTTAGGCCGCGAGGATCCCGAATGTGTGGAGGTCGTGCGCGCGCGTCTCGTCCGGGAAGGCGTCGAGATTATCGAAGATGCGCAAGCGGAGAAAATTTCAAAGACGGAAAGCGGCGTCAGCATTTCCATCGGCGCGCGCGAGATCGACGGCTCGCATTTGCTGATCGCCGTCGGGCGCAAGCCCGTCGTCGACGGTTTGAATCTCGTAGCGGCGAATGTCGCTTATGACGACAAGGGACTGAAAACCGATAACCGCCTCAGGACGACGAACAAGCGCATCTATGCGGCGGGCGATGTCGCGGGCGGGCGCCAGTTCACGCATGTGGCGGGCTATCACGCCTCAATTCTCATCCGGAACATCCTCTTCAAGACGCCCGCGAAAAACAACGAACATCTCAGCCCCCGCGTCACCTATTGCGACCCCGAACTCGCTCATGTCGGCCTTACGGAAGCGCAGGCGCGCGAGCGCCATGGCGAGGTAAGGATCGCGCGCTGGCCGTTCGCCAAGAACGACCGCGCCGAGGCCGAGCGCGAAACCGAAGGCTTCGTCAAGGCCGTGACCGATAAAAAGGGCCGCATCCTGGGCGCAAGCATTGTCGGCCATAACGCCGGCGACCTTCTTCAGCCCTGGGTCCTCTCCCTTTCCTCGAAGCTCAAAATCCGCGACTTTACGGCCATGATTGCGCCCTATCCCACGCGCGGGGAAGCCAGCAAGCGCGCCGCCGGGGACTGGTACGCCGACAAGCTCTTTTCGCCGGGCGCCCGAAGGCTTATCTCTCTGCTTTCAATTTTCGATTAGAGCCTCATGTCCGCCATCGCCAAACGATCGCTTTCGACCAAACTGCTTCTGCTGACGATCGTTTTCGTATTCGTGGCGGAATTCGTGGTGCTGGTCCCGTCCATCGCCAAACAGCGGCGCGACTGGTTCAATCTGCGCTTCGAGGAAGCCTATCTCGCAAGCCTTGCGCTTGAGGGCCCGCGCGAAGCCGCGGCGGACGAAACCCTGGTGCGCCGGCTCTTCAACACCGCGAACATTCTCGGCGTCACCATCAACAGCGACGACATGCGCATGCTGATCCTGGCCCCGGAAATCAATCCCCATGGCGCGCCGGACATTGTCACCGTGGACCTTACCAGCGAAAACTGGTTCGACCTGATCGCCAATGCCTGGGGCACCATGCTGTCAAGCGGCGATCATCTGATTCAGGCGACCGGCGCGCCGCAATTCGCGCCCAGCCAGACCGTCGACATCATCGTGTCGCAAGGGGCGCTGCGCGACGACCTGCTTTCCTATGCGCGCAACATCTTTCTCCTCTCGCTCATCATCTCGACCCTCACCGCCAGCTTCGTTTACTGGGCGCTGAACCGCATCATCGTCTGGCCGGTGAAACGCCTCACCGCCAATATCATGGCTTTCGACGCCGATCCCGAAAACGCGCAAGGCATTTTGACGCCGTCCGGGCGGAGCGATGAAATCGGCGCGGCGGAGGAAAGCCTCGCCGCCATGGAGAAAAGCGTGCGCGGGCTTCTGGGCGAGCGGCGCCGCCTCGCCGCGCTCGGCGCCGGCATCTCCAAGATCAGCCACGATCTCAGAAACGTTCTCGCCTCGGCGCAGCTGATGTCGGACCGGCTCGCCAAATCCGACGACCCAAGCGTTCGCAAGCTGGCGCCGCGCCTCATTTCGGCGCTCGACCGCGCCATCGGGCTCAGCCGGGACACGCTGACCTATGGGCGGATGGAAACGCGCATGCTCGAAAAGTCACCCATCGTTCTGCACGAGCTTGTGGAGGAAGTCTTCGAGGACACGGCGGCCATGGGCGTGACGGCGCAAAACAACACGCCGGAAGACCTCACCCTCATCGCCGACCGCACGCAGCTTTACCGCACGTTGTTCAACCTCGTGCGCAACGCCATCGAGGCGATGACCGGCGCGGCGAACGACGAAGACAAAGACGACCTTGGAAAGGTCAGCATCGACGTCGATATCGACGGGCGCGATATCCTGATCACCATCGCCGACACCGGGCCGGGTCTGCCCGACCACGCCAAGGAAGAGCTGTTCGAGCCGTTCAAGGGATCGCAAAAACCCGGCGGCTCCGGCCTTGGCGTTGCGATTTCCGCAGAGATCGCGCGGGCCCATGGCGGCTCGCTGACGCTGCATAAAAGCGACGAGGAAGGCGCGGCCTTCCGTCTCCGCCTTCCGCAGGACGATTAGCGCAAAGCGAACCTATTCTGTTTCCAACGTCCCGCTGAGCCATATTCCCTCCCGGCGCGGATCGGCGCCGCCCTGGAAAGAGCCGTCCGGCAGGCGCTTGAACGCATGGACGCCGCTATTAAGCCCGCGCACTTCAACCGGATGGCCCATGGCTTTCAGCCCTTCGACCACTTGCGAGTCGAAGCCGCCCTCTTCCAGGAGCGGCGCGCCGCGTGGATAAACGACATTCGGATATTCAATCGCCTCCTGGGCCGACATGTCCCAATCGATCATGGCGATAATGGTTTTCGCCACATAGCCGATGATCGCCGGCCCGCCGGGCGAGCCGACGGCGGACCAGACTTCGCCGTTTTCATCGAAGACGATGCTGGGACTCATGGAGCTGCGCGGGCGCTTGCCCGGCGCGACCGCGTTCGCGACCGGCTTGCCGTCGCGCACCGGCAGGAAAGAAAAGTCCGTAAGCTGATTGTTGAGCACCATGCCCGCCGCCATCAGATGGCTGCCGAAAGCAAATTCCACCGTCGCCGTCATCGACACCACATTGCCTTCAACATCGACAATCACGAAATGGCTGGTCGAGGGCGGTTCGGGCGAGGCGTCGGCGCCGTAGCGCTTCCACTGGCCGGCGCCGTCTTCAATGTCATAGGCGGACGGATCGCCCGGCTCGACGCTTTCGGCGGCCTTCGTCTTGTCGATGAGGGCGGCGCGCGCTTGCAAATAGGCCGGGTTCAAAAGCCCGGCGATCACCGCCTCCGGCGACAGCCCCTCGTCGGAGAGATGCTCGTTATCGGCGAGATACTGGTTGCGGTCCGCATAAGCGAGCCGCGAGGCCTCGAAAATAAGATGCAGCGCCTCGATGGACCCGGCCCCGGCGCCCGCCATGTCGAAAGGCTCCAGGAGCGACAGAATCTGCACCAGCGTCACCCCGCCGGAGCTCGGCGGCGCCATGGAGCAGACCTGATAGGCGCGGTAAGGCCCGCAGACCGGATCAAGCTTTTCCGCCGTGTAGGTTTTGAGGTCCTCGAGCGTCATGCCGCCGGGCTGCGGCCCGCCGTTCACCGCCTCGACAATCGCCTCGGCGATCGGCCCTTCGTAAAACGCCTCGGCGCCGCCCTCAGCAACGGTTTTCAGCGTTTCGGCGTAAGCCGAATTTTTCAGGACGTGACCCACGGGCCACGGATTGCCCTCTTCGTCATAAAAATAAGCCGCCGCCGCCGGCAATTGTTTCAGACGCGGAATGCGCTCCAACAAGCCGTTGAGCCGGGGCGAGACTTCAAACCCTTCCTCGGAAAGCGCGATCGCCGCTTCGAAATCCTCCGCCCAGGGCAGCGCGCCATGCGCCTCATGGGCCATTTCCAGCATGCGCACGGCGCCCGGCACGCCAACGGAAATGCCGCCGACCACCGCGTCGTAAAAGCCCATCGGCGTTCCGTCTTCCTTGAGGAAGCGCTCCGGCGTCGCCGAGGCGGGCGCGGTTTCCCGCCCGCTATAGGTCTCGAGCGTGTCGCTGGCCGCATCGTAATAGAGCATGAAGGCGCCGCCGCCGAGGCCGGAGGATTGCGGCTCCACAAGGCCCAGCACCGTCTCGGTCGCAATCGCGGCGTCCACCGCCGAGCCGCCCTTTTTGAGGATCGCGGCCCCTGCTTCGGCCGCATGCGGGTTCGCTGCGGCGATGAACCAGCGCCCCGTTTCCACCGGCACGTCCGCAGCGGCGGCGGCCGCAGCCTGCGCTTCTGTCCCGGCCTCTTTTTCCGGCGCCGCCTCGCGGCTGCAGGCGGCCGTCATTGCCGCCGCCAGCGTCAATGCGCCCGCCGCCCAGATCCGTTTCATGTCGATTGTCATCGCCCGCCCCGCTGTCTCATCTTCGCTACCGCAACATTCTTACGCGAGGCCGTCCCGTCTTTCGACCCCTATGGCCGGACAGCGGCAATCGGCCCGCCCTGCGCCCGGCGGCGGAACGCACTCTCCGGCAGGGCGTGAAGCGGGAAAAACCGCCGCAAATCAGCCGGGTGAAGGAAAGACGAAGAGATCGCCAGGGGGCGCTTGCAATTGCCGCCCGCTTGGGGTTAAACCCGCGCTTCCGCGCCTAAGCGGCCGGCCAGCACCCGTAGCTCAGCTGGATAGAGCACCAGACTACGAATCTGGGGGTCTGAGGTTCGAATCCTCACGGGTGCGCCATACTCAATCTACTGAGTTCTCTAGGTTTTTCTTGAACCGCAACAGGCAAAGTGAAGCGCCTTGATAAAGACGCATGCGTATTGCCGCCTTACGGAAAAGCGCGCCTTGTCGACGTGCTCATCTCCAAAAGGCGGCTTTTTGCTTATTTGCGCTTGCGTTTGAACCAACCAAACGCCGCAAGGCCAGTAATCATCAAAGGCGCACCAGCCGGGAGCGGAACTTCAGAAACACCGCCCGGCGAATAAGCCGTGATGAGGCGCGTCCAGTCGCCCGGGCTGCCGGCAGTCCAATTTATGTCAACAGCCAGACCGTTAAAATCCGTCGTGTCGCCAGACTCCAGCCCGCGAAGACTGAAGTCATTATAGTCGAGGCCCGGCAGGCCGAGGAAATCGCTGGCGAAGAGGTTAGAGTCCGCCGTTATAAAAGCGAAGATTTGAGAATCGAGAGCAATAGTCGTGTCTATGGTCGATGAGCTGCCTTCGCCCGGATCCCATTGCAGATAGTGACTGGAAACGATCGTGCCAGCCTTGATAAAATAATCGCCGCCGCCGGCATCTTCTACGAAAGAAGCCGTCGTGTCGAAGACGCGGTCAACGCGCAGATCTTCTGTCAGAACGAAATTCTGGACTTCATTCCAGGCGAGAAGCTGACCGTCGTTCGGGTTCGTCGTTACAGGATTGGGCGGCGTATCCGTCACGGAGCAGCTGACTGCGCCAGTGCAGTCCCCAAGGCTGACAAAAGTCGCTGACCCCGCCGTCGGCAAGAGGCTAAGCGACAAGGCGCCAAACGCGGCAATCGTAAATCGGTTCATGATGCAATCTCCCTCCATACCCCATCGAAACGCTAGCTTTTTTTGAAGCATGAAATTGTACATTTTTCCAACAAAAACTGGGGAAAGCCGCCCTTTACTCGTCGCAAACGTGAAAATATCGGCATAATACAAACAAAGGTTGCGCCAATCAGGCATTATGCAGTTTCTAAAGTCCGTTTCTGCACCGCTTCCCAGTACTTTTTTCACCCTCTCCGGTGCGCCATCTTTTCAACCAACTGAATTTCCAAAGCTTTTTGGATCACCATAGAAACAGCCAAGAACTGTTCGGATTTGATGGTCGTTTATAGTCCAAAGCAGATGATTGACCGGTAAGGCATATTTGATAGTCGGTATATATGAGAACGAAAATTTCAGGCGGTCTGGTACACGAACTTCCCACTGACTTGGTCAATGCGCTGACCGAAACAAAAGAAATTACGGACCTCTGGGAAAACCTGACGCCTATCGCCAGAAATGAATTTATTTGTTGGGTTGAAGACGCCAAACAAGAAAAGACGCGCTCAAGGCGGATCAAGCGGACTGTTGAGGAACTCCTCGATGGGCAAAAACGCCCATGCTGTTGGGCCGGCTGCATTCATCGCACCGATAAGAAACCCAGCAAATGGCAGCAGGATGTGTTGATAGACAAAAAGAAAAAAAAGCAGACGTCAAAGTCATAATAGCCTTGCTTTCAAAACCACCCAGTTCCCCTTTTCACCCGCTCCGGTGCGCCATCGCTTTTTTACCACTACAAAATGCACCTAAAGCCTTGAAAGGTAAGGTCGTTTTTGGGGTTCGAAATCCCGAATTTCGGCTGTACACCAAACGCTCTTCAGACCTTGGCCTGCTCGACCTTCATCCCGCCATACTCCTGGCGCCACCGGTAATATGTGATCTTGTTGACGCCCAGCCGGCGGATCACTTCCCCGACCTTGACGCCCTCTGCGAAGAACACTTCCGCCTCACGCAACTTCGATATGATTTCTTCGGGTGAATATCGCTTTCCCGACATCGCTCTTCTCCTTTGATGCAGCCATTTTACTACCTTCGGACGGCTGCGTTCAAAGGGGTCGGGTCAAGGCGACGGACGCCTTCATCGTCAAAGATATCGCCAGTCTGATCACGGTGCTAACGAACCGCATTGCCAGGATCGAAACCGATATCGCAACGCATATCGAAACCTGCAGCCGCCTCAAGCGACGCAATGAGCAGCTGCGTTCCGTTCCCGGCGTCGGGCCCGTCGTCGCCGCAACGCTCCTGGCGAAATTGCCGGAACTCGGCCGCATCAATCGTCGCGCCATCGCCAACCTCGCCGGTCTCGCGCCGCATGCCTGCGATAGCGGCCAGATGCGCGGCAAGCGGATGATATGGGGCGGGCGGGCCGAGGTCAGGCGCGCTTTATACGCCGCCGCTTTCATCGCCAGCCGGCATGACCCCGAATTGAAAGCCTACCGACGAAAACTCGACGACGCCGGAAAACCCTTCAAGGTCGCTATCATCGCTTGCGCCAGACGACTCCTTACACAGATCAACGCCATCATCAGAGACGAACGAAACTACGAAACCAGAACCGCTTGAGCAAAACAGTTGCTACGCTTCGCGAAGAGCTTGACTAGAGCCACCCGTTGCGCGGACCCCTTAATCTTTCCTGTTACGCTTTTCTAAAAATCCGTTAAAATACAGAAAGTTATAAACGCCGGCGATGACCATAATTAATAGGAAACCGATCACCAATTTTATAAGCGGCATACCAAAAAACAGGCCCAGCACGAAAAACAGCACACAAACCACAAGGACTTTTAGTAGGTGTATTAGGATTGAATTTTTGTTTTTTTGATTCATGATCAATCAATTCCAGCCATTAGAACCTGCCCTGAATTTGCGCTTCTACAGGAGCCAGCGAAACCTCGATAGCGTAGCCGTAATATAGTGCAGCCTTTATTCATGTAACAATGAGGTTGTCTCATTGAACCGGCCACATAAGATGCCACACTCTTAAAAAAGGCTTTTTATTTGGCTCCCTAATGATGGTTGATGTTCCGATGTGAACGAATCAATCCCCCACTAAAGCTAGAGTTTGTAGTTGGAATGTCTTCAACTGTGGATGAGCCAGCTAAACGCCCCTTACGTTTCGACTCCTCTGATATTTGATTATTCCTTACAGTCACCCACAAATTTGATGACCAACCATAGAGTTGTGAGTCATAATAGCCACGATTATAAAGTTCTGGGTCGAAAGTCTGTATATCATGTATTTCTACATTGGTTCCCGGTGTTTCCTCGCCATACGCATTGTCAATGAGTAGATTAGTTAGCGCTTCAAGGTAAGCACCAATCGCCGAAACCAATGTTCCCGCAGAGGCTGGTGCCTTGGCAAGCAACGCACCAGCGCCACCCCCGTAAACGAAACCTATATTGAAAGCTTCTCCCACTTCGCCAACATCAAACCCGTTGCCGCCTATGGCTTGATTGATTTGAAGCCCGGTCTCCGCAATCGCGCCTGCGACCCCGCCGCCTATAGCGCCGCTCGTGGCCCTTACAGCAACGCCAATTCCGGCTCTCGCAATTAGCCCGCCGGCGCCAACTCCTACAAACCCTGTAGCTCCGGCAATCGCTAACCGCGTCAATCCCTGCCCAGATAGCGGGCTGACGCCATCTCGGCCAAGCGCTCTTGCTTCGAGAATTAAGCTGATTCCCGCTCCGATTGCGCACCACGGACATTTGCCGGATGGATCAGTGAGATTAATTGGATCTCCGTACACGTATCCATAGATATTCATCCCGTCGCCATAGCCGATGGGGTCGGTCTGCATGAAGCGGCCGAGCTCCGGGTTGTACCAGCGGGCCTTATAGTAATAGAGGCCCACCTCCTCGACGAAAACCTGGCCCGTATACTGAAACGTCCCGGCATTGTTGGCGCCGGGCTGTCCGTAGGCGTCATAAGTGTTGACGTCGGTGACGGCGCCTGACGAGTCTGTGATCGCGACGATAGAACCGCGCTCGTCGGGGATCAGGAAGCGCCGGTCGGACGCATCGTCGCCCTCATACCACACGATGGGCTCGTCAACGCCCGCGCCATGCACATAGCGGCGCAACACGGTTCCGCCCGTATTATATTCCGCGATCAGCGCGCCGCCCGAATAGAGCCGGCGCGTGGTCGTAAAGCCCGATTTCGAGGTCTGTCCGCGATGGCGGCGATCCTGACCGGCATAGTGATTATCGTCACTTCAATCCGGTCAAGCATGGCCTCGCCGATGAGCCCGGCGACTGGCCCTAAGACATACAAGGAATGGAAAAGGGAAGTCGGCAGGCCAATCAATAGCTCGCCGGAGGACTGGAAGCCGCGCCATCCCGGCGACCGAATGTGATTGACGGGCTAAAGCCCGCCCTACGCGACGCGAAGCGCCTGACCGAGCTATAGGCAGAGCCACTCCGCAAGGCGCCATCGAAAACGGCGGACAAAGACCCGCTCTACGGCCGAAGGCCGCCACCGACGACCCCGGATCAAGTTCAGCACTCAACCAGCCGACAGCCTTGCTTGTTGCTCAATTACTTTATTCAAATAAAAGACGGAAAATGGTAGAAGTAAAATTAAAAGAAAGTTTGATATTTGTCGGTTAGCTCTTCGGGTTTCTTTATTGGAGGAAAATTTTCCGAGTCGGCTGCTTGATTGCCATGCATTAGCTAAGAAGCACCAGACAAACAAAAAAGACAAAACATTTAGAAGAATCCCAATTTGAGTCTCATCCGGCACGCTAATTGACATTGAAAATCCCAGTATATTTCCCCCGATAAGAAGTAAAATCAAAAGCAGTCCTAAAACTTGAAAATACTGCAACCCCAGAAAAAGCGGTCGAGAATCATCTGGTGTGGCCAGATTAATTCTCGCAAACCAATAATAATATAGCGGCATTGGCAAAGAAAGTGAAATTATCCAAAATATAAGCAATACGCTACTTTCTTGAAATGAAGCGTGAAGAATGCTCATCAAAACATAGAAAATGAAGCAAAATATAGTTACAATAACTGAAGCCATCAAAACCTCGTTCGATTACACGCCCCTCAAAACCGACCTTTCTACGATTCTTAATCACAATTTGGTTTCAAACCTTCATATTTGTCCAGATCGAAACCAACACGAAGATGTGCACCTAAAATAGCGGCCGCACCTACGTCTAAACCGATTAAATTGTCAACAGAAGTGGAAAATTCGTTCGGCACTTCCGAAACACCTAAGAAAGGGAAGCTACTTCTTGTCGTTACAGGCCCTGACGCCCCATACGCCACAGTCCCGCCGTTTGGAAACGGGAGATCACCAGATAAAGCCTGCCCTGTGAGGTACCCCCCCTATTTGAAGTAAAGCTAAAGCCCTCTGTTCCACCTGAAAAGCGCACACTCCCGCTATCTATTCCTCCGCCAATATCAAAAATTCCCAAGACACTTAACTCACCTTCTACCACATCTCCAGCTATAACATCGCCTTGAAGTACGAACGTTTGTTTTAAAAAATTTCCAATTACCTTGGCAATTAGTCCCCCAGGGATGCTGCCTGGCAAATAAGGCGAACTCGCGCACTCCGAGTCTTCTGATCTATCGCTGGAGTTATAATTCGGCGGAGAGTAGGATGCGACACTGCTCCTTTTACGTCTCTTAACTCTAACAATTATCTTGTCAACGCCATCCTGCCCCGCCGTTTCCACTGCAAGCGACCCTGGAGCATAACCGCTGCTTGACGCGCCCGGGCCACCAAAGCTGCCTGTGTAATTTCTACGCGTCCCGGTCACAACGATTTCATCAGTGCCTCTTGGATCCACACTATTCACCGGATCGCCGCCGACATAGGCGTACATGTTCATGCCGTCGCCATAGCCGATGGGGTCGGTCTGCATGAAGCGGCCGAGTTCCGGGTTGTACCAGCGGGCCTTGTAGTAATAGAGGCCCACCTCCTCGACGAAAACCTGGCCCGTATATTGGAAGGGGCCGGTATTGTTCGCGCCGGGAGCGCGTAGGTCTTTCACTTCACCTGTCGACGCCTGGCGCTCGGTATCGCCAGACAGACGGCGTTTGCCAGCTTCGAGGAACTCCTTCGACCAAGTGTAGTAAAGGCTCTGCGCAATGTTCTCGCGGCCGCACAACTCGGCGATTGAATACTCCCCGCGCAGGCCCGACAGGACGATCCTGATCTTGTCCTCGGTCGAGTATTTCTTCCGCGTCGCGCGGCGAATATTCTTTACGTGCTGTTCAGCCGTCTCATGCGGCCCGGATTGCTGTTTCATCTTCGCTCCCTCGATGGGCTACGATGAACCAGAAATCCTCCCTAAGCAAAAATCCTCAAATGTCCCTCACACGCTGACGGGGAACAATCGGGGTCTCGTCAAGTGCACAGCTGCATATTCCGACAGGCAGTTATCGAGTGACGTTGCTAAGGAGTTTGGAGTTAAAAAGCGTTAAATATCGCCTTCCTCCAAAATTAGCGCACGACCATGTGATACTCGTGAAGTAAATCATCCTGACCAATCGTTCGGGCCACTTCAAGCAGCCTTTTTGTGTAAAACGCCTTAAATTCACAGTCCGCATAGAATAGTATTCTAATCGAGCGATTTTGATAATCGACCAATAATACCGGAAATGCGTAAAGCTCCGATAATACCGTTAATGTATTGACGGAGTCTCTGATTTTAACCGCTTCTGCCTGCGAAAAATCTTGATTGGGTTTTTTTCGGTATTCCAAATGAACAGTACATTGTTGCTGACTTTCGCCACCAAGCACGTTGAGTCTTTCTTCAATTGAAGCTTTTAGAAAGTGCGCATCGGCTACAACCTCGTCATCATGCGGACTCCCCCAAAGACACGCCTCGTCGCGCTGCAACGACACGGTAGAACATTTTTCTTCTTCATATACTACTTTAGAGAAACGCTGTGCTAATACCTTTCTTATCTCCTCGATTTCCCCTTTGTTTTCCGTGCACGCGTCCAAAAGCAAAATGCGGAACTGGTTTAGGTTTTTGTGATCAGCATTGAATATCGTGCCCGGAAGATTTTTCGAGAAGAATGAAATGTTATCATAAAAAACATCTTTCGAATCTACGCCTTTATTATTAAAAATCACGCGCAGCGAACAATATTCTGTATTGCGGATTAATACATATTTCGCTCCTGACAATTCTGCCGCCAGTGGATTAGGAGAAGCCAACAACCTCTGTTCGTTCGCGCAAGAATATATTGTTCCGCAGACCAAAAGAAGAAAAGCTGTAGAAATAAGCGTATATGATTTTAACATTGCTCATTTCACTCCAAGCAAGCGGACGGTTGTTCCGGGTAATGTAAATTTTGAGCTAAAAACTGAAACCTTCCACAGGTTCGATTGCTTCGGCTGCCAAATATATGCTTTGCCATTCCATGCCGCAGGCACAGAAAAAGCAGTGGAGCCGAATGCGCCGTAACTCACACCTACAGAGAAGCTGCCTACAATCACCCCGCCAGCATCAACTATGTCTCCCATTATATCAACGGACCCAACGGTACGAATAGGAATTCCTATATTGTTTCTGCCGCTTATAGGCCCCCCCATCACTCCTCCACCTTCTACTTCCCCATAAAGCCTTTCCCCTGGCCCGCCTGTTTCTAATCGAGCCGTTAAACAAGATTCAACCGCAGTCACGCAAGGCTCAATACCGATCGCTTCAGTACTGCCATCGCTTGCGCTAGCATAAGTTTGAGAAGTTGAATAGGATAGAAAAGGCATTACGAAGATTGGCCTTTTTCGAGTAGCTGTGACGACAAGATGATCTTGCGTAAGCCATTTTGCGTCATCACCTACTACTGCGTTACCAATAAAAACGTGACCGATAACTTTTGGACCCACGGCGCCGGCGCTTCCACCACGCAATACTCGCGGCGATCTGTTACATTGCCCGCTGCACGAAACATTCGCGCCAGGAGAGTTAGTCACAAATTCCCAAAGGTCTGCGCCTACGGGATCATCCGGTTGTGTATTCTGCTTTTTGTCGCTTAGCCCGCTCGGATCGACGCCGTTCACCGGATCGCCGCCGACATAGGCGTACATGTTCATGCCGTCGCCATAGCCGATGGGGTCGGTCTGCATGAAGCGGCCGAGCTCCGGGTTGTACCAGCGGGCCTTGTAGTAATAGAGGCCGACCTCCTCGACGAAGACCTGGCCCGTATACTGGAAGGGGCCGGTATTGTTCGCGCCGGGCTGTCCGTAGGCGTCATAGGCATTGACGTCGGTGACGGCGCCTGAGGAATCGGTGATCGCGACGATGGAGCCGCGCTCGTCCGGGATCAGGAAGCGCCGGTCGGACGTCCCCGTCCCTTCATACCAGGCGATCGGCGCGTCGCCGCCCGCGCCATGGACGTAACGGCGCAGCACGGTTCCGCCCGTATTATATTCCGCGATAAGCTTGTCGCCGGCATAGAGCCGGCGCGTTGTCGTAAAGCCCGATTTCGAGGTCTGGTAGAGCCGGCCCGCCGCATCATAGGAGAGCGTCGCGCCGTTGCCGCTGGTCATGAAATTCTCGGCGGCCCTGCTGGAAGACCAGGATCGCTCTCGCGGCGGTAAAAGTCTGTGGAAATGGTGCCCAGGGGCGGAATCGCGCGTCATGGCTTTACGTTTTCGATCAATTTCCTACCGCTTTGCAGAAATAACGTGTACCAATCAATCTGCCAAAATCTGAAATCGTTGAAGCGATACAGTTCCAGATTTTGCATACTCTATACCACGTTTGCGGATGTTTGTCAGTAGCGAGATCAAATATTTTCTGCAGTTACGTAACGGGCGCTGCTTCGCAAGCTTGCCTCCTCTTCACGCACGGATACATTCAGATATCAAGTAAGCGGTGTTGAAAGAGCCCTTATCTTTTCCGGTAGGCGGCTTGTGCCTGTTTGCAGACGTTCGCGCCAACCGGCGCCGCGCTTTTTCGTCTCGCGAAGAACTTCGTTGGAATCGTCAAGACGGCGCTTGATCGAGAATGCTTCGATCAGCGTCGCCGCCTGTGCAACATCCTTGTCGGCCTTGGCCGCGCTTTCGCCTGCCGAATGCCGCATAGTTGAAACGATAAGCTTGTGAACCGCATATCGTTCAGGCGTCGGTACATTGATCAGAACGCCCGTCTTGCTAAGCACTGCCGCCTGGACTGTCTCTTTTAAGAGGAAGTCGAGGAATCGTAGTGGGGCTGCGTCAGTCTTAAGGCTGGGCAGCGTGACGGGGGGCGCCGCGGTCCTTCCCGCGATTGGTCGTCAGTACGTCAACCCGGTAACCGCCTGGGCGGGCGTAGGTCGTTGCAGCAGTCTGTGACGAAATATGCGGCACGGGCGAAAAACGTTTATCGACCTCCCGCAGGATGTCGAGGAAAGTCGCGTCGAGCGCATCGTCGATTGCGACGGCGACGCCGTAATGCGGAAAGATTGACTCGAGCAAAGTACCAGAACGTTTCGCTGTTTCCCCTCATCACCTTCCAATCAAAAGTGATTTACGTTCACATTTCGAAATATTGTCTCAAGATACTTCGACAGTCCGTTCTATTATTGACGGTTGGGATGGTGGTGGTCTTGAGAAGTTCTCAATGGTTGTCGGTCCTATGGCTTCAGGGTCTGCCGTGATCGCCGATGATGAGGTAATTTCCGAGATACGAAAGCATCATCGCGATCTATGCGGCGTCGATATGGAAACATATGGGGTGTATGGCGCAGCCCGAGAAGCTCGTCAGCCGCGTCCGGAAGTCATATCAATGAAATCAGCGTGCGATTTTGCAGGCCCAGACAAAGATGACACTTGGCAACGGTGTGCGGCCTACACGAGCGCGCAAACTGTTCGTTTATTTCTGGAACGTTTGTAAATGACTTGCTATCCGACAGGTTGAGCCCTTAATCGAAATAATTGTTCGAAAAAAAATTAAGGTGGCAAATGCGTCAGCGTATGATTGGCACTATAGTATCCCACTCTTCAAATGCCATTTGAACTCGCTGCGAACATGGACTGCACCTCTCTGACACAATAAACAATATTACAGGGCATTTTTTTGAGCGAAGCCATATTCTAACATGATGCCAAATATCGGCGTGTTAATGCATTTTTTAGCGTGAGAGAGCCCTACATGCCTAGTGACGAAAATTATTGGCGCCTCGCTTGGTACGCCTGCCGCCGGTGCCTCCTAATTAGCTTATAGGACGAATTGAATCGCCATGTGCGAGTCTTGGGGGTGCAATCGGTTCTGAGAACGATCTCGAAGCTTTTCCGATTAGATTAGTGGTGCTACCGCTTCGCAGCCAAGATCAAATCTAGTTCAGCGAGGACATATTCCAAGTAGTCACGTCTTTTCCGATCGCGCGCTTGTTGCAACGCACGATCCAAATCATGGCGCAGGCTTTTGAGATCACTATGAATGGCAAACGCAACCACGGCATATGATTTGTCCCCTGTTCTGAATTTGAATAGTTGATCAAGAACCGCGAGGTACTCCTTTTGAAGCTGCTGGCGATAGGCCGTAATTTCGGCATTTTCATCTCCGAGCTCCGACCAGATCGCATGCCGAACATCGGTCAAAAATTCCTCCTGACTGTAAATATCGACATTCGCTGGGGCGGAAAGCTCAAATTCAACCAGAGCCTTCAACCGCTCATATCTTACAAGCCCCTTCAAAACACGGGATTGCAGGCCGACAACATGATCGACGCTACCTAGAGGGGGCTCAAATCGGTTAGAGATTGCAGGATTTATCAAATAAGCAGGCGTATGAAAGGCCGCCTCGCCAAGATAGGCCATGGCTTCACGCTGTCGTTCTGCCGGAATGGGGGTGTGGACCGGACCAGGCTCAGTCGCGCTTTTGGGGGCGATCGTATAACCGCCGACCAAAGTCGCGACGTGACTCATCAGGGTCACCCAATAGCCAGTAGCGTCAAAATACATCTGCTCAAGGAGGAATTGCCCGCCCCCTTCATGCAGCGTGGCCTCCGGCAGCCTGTTGATTGCATTTTTCAGATTATTGAGGCCAAGCTTCGTCGCCATAACAGGATCATCGCTATCGACCGCATTATGGTATCGCTGCGGGATATTGCTTCTTCGACCTTCAATATAAGTATACCATGGCTTGGCTTTCATTTCTTTGATAATCGCCTCAAGAAACGGCGACTCATCCTGCCAGCTATCCGCTTCAATAAACTGTGTATAGGCCCATTTGATCATGTGAATATCGGCCGGACCCACTCTGGGAAGCAGGTATTCAGCCGGAATCTTATCTTGCGGCTGTGCAACATAATTACAGCGCGAGTAATTCATCACGCTTGGGGTAAAGCCCATACGCGATAGCCATTCTTTATCGCGCAATTTTTCCGTCGGGTAGACAAATTCACCATAATTTCCATCGATGATACCAAACGCATGCCCCGATTCATGGGCGGCGGTGTTTTGCAAGAACGCTCCCTCCAATGATTCGGGAAAAGGCGCGCGTCGCGCCCTGGAATCCAAAACACCACACAAGGCAAAATAAAGATTTTGCATCAATTCGTGCGGCGCAGTTACAATAATATCTGCTTTCAAGATTTCTCCGCTGCGTGGATCGATAACCACATCCACGGTTCCGCCACCGCTCGCTTCATCATGTGGGTCCCGATATCGCCAGAAGTGTTCTCTATTCCTGACTTTTACAACGGAGTAACGCATACTGCGCCCGTCAAATTCTGCACCGTTATCAGGCGTATCCCGCACGATCACCGCGTCTTTAAACCCCGCAGCCTCAAATCCTTTTCGCCAGGATTCAATTCCAGCCTTTAGCCAAGGCTTCATCCATGCGGGGGTATTCTCTGCGAAATAGAATACAATCGGCTTTTTTGGCTCGCTTAGACTTTGTCCGGAATCTTTCTTTTCCAGCCGCCATCTCGCAATCCCAGCTGGAGACACAGGACTTCTCAAGTCCCACGCATCGGAAAAAAATCCCATGCGTGTATCGTATAGCCGGGGTCGCATGTGCGTTTCCGGCAATTTCAGAAAACTCCAAAATGCAGATATGGTAAGCGGTTCCTCTTCGTAGCGGTCCCGGTCATATTTTATAAGACCTGCTGCTGAACGCGTCATCGTCGCGCGTATTTCAACCAACCCTTTGTAAGAAAAAACTTTGTTTACCCTGCATTTATCGTAATCGATCACGCCTTCTATAGAAGGCAACCCTTCAATCCGTTTCAAGAAAAGGTCCGTTACATCGATCTCGTATCCAATTTTTTTACTCTGCGTACGGATCGGAAAGGTCGCCAATATGGAAGGCCGCCATGCATCAAAAAGGTCATTTCTGAGTTTAACGCCGACGTGGGCGTCACGACCTATCGATTTCTCAACTATCGGCGCAATGAGTAATATTTTGTCGCCCTCGCGAACCCAGCGCACAAGCTTTTGGCCAATCCCTGCTCTTACGACGAGGAAATCTTTATCCAGTTCGGCAGGCGGTACCGTTAAGATCACGCGGTCTTTTTCGAGGCGAGCAGCAAATGCAGTTGCATCTTCCTCGCCGGAACCACTGATCGCCCCGGCCTCTATTGTCATACTTGTTAGAATGGAAATCGCAAGAAGCACGACCACGATCTTACGTTTCATATTATCACCCACGCTTGCCAGTCCGCCGCCGACGCAAGATCGCCGGCGGCAAAACGCATGCTAAACTTTTTTCAAATTAAAGACTAAAAGGCGCCCGTAACGCCAACCCGAAATTGGCGGCCGCCGAAATAGTTTTCCAAGCGAATATATTTCGACGTATAACCATCATCCGCGCCAACAGATTGTGAAATGCTGGGGTCATTAGCGCCGTGCAACAGATCCGCACCCTCCAGATAAATGCGAAAATCTCCAAAACTCTGATCGAATCGATATTCGAGTCGCAAATCGAGTGTTCCATAGGCTTCCTCGTAGCGGCTCAAATTGTTTTTCTCGAAGCTAAGTTGCCGGCGGGCCTGCTTGGTATAGGCAAGGTTAGCGTCAATCCCGTATTTGTTATAAGTTAGTCCGGCCGTCCCGGAATGCTTAGCTTGCCCGTTAAAGGCAACATTCGGGACGGTGATATCAGCCGACTCAAATCCGCTGACATTACCGTCTCCGTCTAAAACCGGACGCTGCGACCAGTTGATTGGCTGGTTCTTCGAACTGTCAGTAAACGTGTAATTGGCATAAACCCCAAACCCGCCCCAGAAACCAGGCAGGAAGGTGAGCTGTTTTTCGATAGAGGTCTCAATCCCCCAGATTTTAGCGCTATCCGGGTTATTCGCAGGAACTTGCAAGATAAGGTCGTAATCTTGCGGATTGTCCAGCACATCCTGGAACCTGGGATCGTCGGGTAGAATTTCTCGTACCTGATCCAATACCGCTTCGCCTGAAGTTACATTGCTTTCCAGAAGATTGGAGATATTTTTGTAGAAAGCACCAATTTTTAAAACGCCGATATCTCTGTCATAATATTCCGCGCTGAAATCCAGGCTATGAGTTCGCGCGGATTTAAGGTCTGGGTTTCCTTTGCTCACGAAAAGCTGCGGTTGATCTCCGTTCGGACCAAAAAACGGCAATAAAAAAAGAAGCACGGTTGGCTCACTTGAAAGGAGTGACACCTGCGGTCGTGCAATGGACATATAATATCCGGCGCGGAAAATTAAATTATCACTTTGACGATAGTTGATAAGCATACGCGGCAGGTACTCGGTCTGAGTCGCTTTCTCTGACACAAGCCTAATATTGGATTCTCGGAAGGCGATATCATAGCCGCCGGCCTCATATATGTTCGGGCTGTTCAGGTTTGTAGCCTCGAGTTCCACCCGCGACATTCGCACGCCACCAATGAATTCGAATTTTCCAACATCGACTTTGCCCTGAATATACGCCGCGAACTCATTCTCCTTTGTGAAAGCCTCCGAGAGTCTTGGATCACGGTCAAAAACGCTTTTATAAATCAGCGCCCCCGTTGGACATCCCGATACTGAAGAAGGATCACATACCAATTCCAAGTCTGGGACAGCATCGATAAAACCTATCAAGTCCTCTTTGCTGATGAGGCTTACTGGAGAGTCAATCCCAATGGAAGACAGACTGCCTTCAGAAAACCCAAGGCCGACATCACTAAGCGAAGGAAAGGAAAACAACGGAGGCATCCTCACGCCTGCATAACTCACCGAACCGGGATATCCATTGGAGAATTTGGACACCTCATAACTGGCACCGAAGTCTAGATAGTCGAGATATCCATTTTCGAAGTCACGACGCACGCTAGCTTCACCATTAAATTTCTCATTGCGCCCCCAAAATGTCGTTTCAGCAACACTGCTGAATGCAGTGTTATCCGGGTTTTGAAAGTAATCGAATCCAGCTTCCGACAAAAGAAGATCCGGCAATCCTCCCTCACCAGCGGTTCGCGGAGCAAAAAGTGATAAAATGCGCCCCTCAACAGTATCCGTTGCTGAAGAAGCAACATAGCTCGAATCTAGAACCTGATTAGGAAACGACGTAGTGAGAGTTCTTTCAGGATTTGTTCTGCGTCCATTCGCATAACCGGCTGCATATGTGAACCGCCACTTATCAACTTCCGATTGCCCTCGAAAACTGTAGACATCTGTCAGCTTTTCTTCATTTCGAAGGGCGTACAATGAACCGCCGTAAACTGATCCATTCCAGCCCAGGGCCGAGCGTGCCTCTCCTCCCAACGCCAGAACCGGTCGCACACTATATGAATTCGATGAAGACAAACTCGATTGTCGCCAAACTGTAACATCATCTTGATCCAGCCTTTGAAAATCAAATGATAATTCTGTGTGATCGCTAATCCGCCATGCTCCGGAAATAGTCAGCGCAAGATTTTTTGTCTGCGCGTCATCAAGATTTACACTAAATCCGTCGGCATAAACTGCGGCAGCGGCGCCTTCATAAGGAAAAGGAGTGCGTGGATCAATTTGTGAAACTGAGGTTACAGGCGAACCGTCCGCGTGCAGCGGGAGATATTGACCAAATCTCAGGTCGGTAGAAAGGCGCACTTTGCTAACGTCGCGATCGCGATATTGGACTGATGCCGATAGTCCAAACTGATCCTCTCTTCCGAAGGTGCCCGAAACTGTGCCTGCAGCCAGAAACGATTCATTAAAGTCATTCGCCCGCTTTGCGCCTTCCAGCGTAAAGGAGGCATATCGTCTAGGCCGGTCCAGCGGCGTTTTGGTCTCGATCTCGATGAGAGCGCCCGTGCCTGAACTGTCCTGATTGGGCATCAGCGTTTTCGAAATCGTGACCTTGGATATGGATTCGGTCAGCACATTGCTTAAACTGGCCGAGCGTCCAGTGCCGCTTCCCTCCGGTAATTCGACGCCATTCAGCTTCACCGTGTTCAAATCGGGCTCCAACCCTCGCACGATGATGTTCGCGCCGTCGCCCGTCTGCGCATCACGTTCGAAAATTACGCCGGGCGCACGGCGGAGCGATTCCGACAATGTCGTCCCCGTAAAATTACCGAGCAGATCTCCCGATATCACCGTCGAGACATTCTCCGCTGTTCGCTCTTGGTTGAGCGCCTGCGCCCGCGCAGATCTACTGCCATAAACGACAACAACATCGTCGCCCGAACCGCCTTTCATCGCGAAACTTTGGTCGAAGCGCCGTCCCGGTGCGACGTCGATCGCCGCCACAACATCGCGATACCCGAGATAAGAAATCCGCAAAGTGTAAGAGCCAGGGCGAACGCTCGGAAATCGAAAGTTACCCAAATCGTCAGTCGATGTGGACTGACCGGTCTCCTCGATCTCGACAAGCGCGCCTTTAAGGTTGCCGCCGGTGCGCTCGTCCTTGACGCCGCCGGTTACCGTGACCGGCGCGCCGTCGCCGGACGGGCCCGTCGCGCGTGGTTCGACCGACATGCCTTGCGTCGCGTTTTCTGTCTGCGCCACCGTAATGACACCGCCGAGATCGGCCTGCCTTGCATTTGCGCGAACAGCAAATGCGCCGCCTTCGCCAGCGAATACAGAAAGGCCGGTGCCGTCAATCAGCTTACCGAGCGCGACATTCGGCTCGAATTCGCCTTCGAGACCGTTCGTATTGTAACCTTCGACAGCGTCATAAGCGAAAACCACCGAAGCATCGGCCTGTTTGGCGAAGGCGTTCAGCGCTTTCGCCGCCGGACCTGCGTCGATGTCAAACTTTTTCTCTTCCGCCAATGCTGGCGCAGTTGCGGACACGAGCATTGCGGCAAGCGACGCACCTGCCAGATAACGCGTCTTGCGGCGCTCGATTTTCGCGTGATCCCCTTTGAAGTTATTGGCGGATTTGGTCATGGATTGACTCCTTCGTTCCCCTCCGGCCGCTCCCTTGCGTGCAGCCCTTCAATCCACCGACGCCTCAGCTCCTTTGCGCCGCCAATCGGATTTCAAAAAAACTTCAAATTATTCGCCCACGGAAATCCCTGTTGCAAATTAGCCACGCACTGAATTGCCGCGCGAAGTTGCGATCAGCACTAACCGTGCGAAGCGTCACGCAGCATAATCAGTCCATCGCCCTCGCGATCGACCTCGATGGAGAGGCCATGTTCCAAGACACTCAAGAGACTCTCGACATCATCGGTCCTGAAATACCCCCCGACGCGCCGATCCCGGATTGAATCATCAACGATGATAAAGCGCGCTTCGGAATACCGGCTGAGTTCAGACACAACATTTTCCAGCGGCTCGCCCTCAAAAATCAGCATGCCGCGCCGCCAGGCGAGCTCCCGGTCGATTGCGGCTTCGGAAACAGACGTAACTTTCTCCGGCTCCGTCATGTCGGCGCCGAGCCGTTGACCGGCCTCCAGATAAACCGTGGCGAGCGGTTTCGGTTTTTCAACAACTTCTGGTTTGTGCGCCATTGCTGGCCGGGGCGCCGGCATATCTTTCTTCGTCACCTCGACCTTGCCTTCGGTGACGAGCACTTCGACCGGCTCATCCGGCGTCAAGCGAACATTGAAGGCGGTGCCGACGGCGCGAACCGCGGTATCGCCCGCCATTGCGATGAAAGGCCGGTCGGGATTCTTCGCCACCTTGAAATGCGCCTCGCCCTTGGAGAGCCGCACCAGGCGTTTATTGTCCGCATATTCGACATCGACGATCGAATTCGTATTGAGCTCGATGACGGACCCGTCCGCCAGTTCGATGGTGCGCTGCTGGCCGACGGCCGTCGCATAGCTCGTTGGCGGATGGGGCGCATTGCGCGGCGTTGCGATAAATAATGTCAGCGCTACCGCCAAAATCAGCGACGCGGCGATTGCGCCATAGCGCAGTACGCCGAGCGGGACCGGAACAAGACGCTGGCGTTCTTCTTCATCAACGCCGCGCTTGACCGTTTTCAGTTTTGCGTCCTGCTTCAGAACGGCGAGCTCATCGAGCCGGCCCCAGACCTTTTTGAACTCTTCGACGGCGCGTGCATGGCGCGGATCTTCTTTCAGCCATGCATTGAATTCCGCGCGCAGCTCCGGCCCGGCGTCTTCCGCATCAAGGCGCCAGACCCATTGAGCGGCCTCTTCTTCGAGCGCAGTCCGATCCTTAAGATGGTGCACGCGGTTATCGCGATCGGACGCCGTCATGAGCGGCCTCCGCGTTTATCTGCACCCGACGATGCTGAATCCCTGTCGTCATAACCGTCGTCATGCACATTCTCGCCGGCGTCATGGCGCGTAAGAAAGTCCCGGCACGCGACAATGCCGCGGCCGACATGTTTTTCTATGGTGCTGGGGGCGATGCCAAGCACGTCCGAAATCTCCTTATGGGAAAGGTTGTAGACTTTCCGCATGATAAAGACGCGGCGCGCCTGCGGCGGCAATCGATCGATCGCTTCCGCGAGCGCCCCGAGCCGCTCGCGCGCCACCAGCAGATCATCCGCCGCGGCGCACATATCCTTGACGCTTAAGGCGTCCACATCCTCCACTGCCTCGATCGGCGAATTGCGGTTTTTCCGGTAGCGCTGAATGAAGAGATTGTGAGCGGTGCGAAAGAGGAATGCGCGAGGGTTCTCGATGTCCTGGCCGCGCTGGGCTTCGTAGACTCGGAGATAGGCTTCCTGCTCGATTTCTTCGGCCTCATGCGGCGAGCGCGACAATTGCAGAAGATAGCGTTTCAGGGCCTCGGAATGCCGGTGGACATGGGCCAGGAACCAGCCGCTCCCCCCGTCGGTCCTTTCTTTTTTTTCGTCCTGGTCGGCCATATCCTGCAGGCTCCGTCACGCCCCATCAAACCACGCCCGGCGCGCCATTCCCCTGTTTTTGCTTAGGATTTTTTACCCGCCGGCAAGGCTTAGGATGACGTTTTTTTGAAAGCCCGTCCAGATGTGGCGCCGGGAACGCAGGGCCGGCTGAAAAAACTTTCAACATCGACTGGCGGCGCCCGGGGCCCCAGGCGTCAAAGGTATGCAGGCATTTTGCAGCGACCTATCGGTGCCCCACACAGCCCTCTAATTTCGCCGGTCTGGCGGAATTTCCGCTCCAGAGCGTCATAAACCATACGGGATGCCCAAGAGGGCGCGGCGGCGCAAGCCGGCGCGGGGATTTTCTATGAAACCAAGATTTTTATTGCTCGCTTCACTTGCGCTCACTGCATGCGCAACCGGCTCGTCCGGCGGACCGGAAGATGCGGGGCGCCGCGGCGAAGAAATCGACACCGTATGTTTCACCGGCGGGCTCTCCGGATTCTACGAAGCGGGGAGCAACGCGGTCATCCTGCGCCGCAGCCCGAGCGAGTCCTATCTCGTCGAGACTGGCTACTGCCCCAATATGAGAGCCGTTGAAGGCCTCAAAATCGACGACCCCAGCATGTGTCTGAAGCGCGGCTCGCGGCTTCTCGTTTACGATACGCAGTTCCCCCGTTCCGGCGAACCTGCCGACCGGCCGGATCGCTGCCTAGTGAACCGGGTCTATGATTGGCTGCCGGCGCAAAACGAAGAAATGATCGCGCTCGCTGCGCCGCGACAGGCGACGAACAAAAATACGCAATAATCGCCCCTTCACTCCGCATAGATCAGCAGAATTGCGCGCCGCCCGCGAGGCTTGCGATGGATACACGCGCAACGCCTCTGAATGCAGCGTTAATGCGCGCTTGCGCGCCTGTCCCCTATCGGCCAACCGTTTGAAAAACACGATCAAATGAGCGCTTCTGAGTGGCGGCATGGTCGCCGCTCTGCGTCTTATCAAATGGAACGCGCGTGCGTGAGGCGATCCTCAATGCGCCGCGCGCCGTTTCGGTAAAGCGCCCTCTGGACCGGAGCAGCGTTCCACCTATTCGCCTGAAGCAGCGCGGGACGCCGTGTTCCCGCGCTGCTTCTTTTTCAAGTTTGTGACCGGAATGATGACAATGAAACAGACGATGTTGAAGCTGACCAAAATCGCCCTCCTCGCCGCAGCAAGCCTCGCCGTACTTTCGGCATGCAATAATGAGCAAGCATCGACGCCCAAAGAAGCGGCGGCCGCGGCGGAAAGCGCAATGACGGCGTCCAAAGTCGACGGCGTGCGCTTCATCGAAAAGGTGACGCGCGGGGAAGGCGACGACTTCGTCATTCCTTATGAAAAATACGCGCTCGACAACGGGCTCACCGTGATTCTTCATGAAGACCATTCCGATCCCCTCGTTCATGTAGACGTCACCTATCATGTCGGCTCCGCGCGCGAGGACATCGGCAAGTCAGGCTTTGCGCATTTCTTCGAGCACATGATGTTCAACGGCTCCGAGAATGTCGCCGATGAAGAGCATTTCGGGCTGATCACCGAAGCCGGAGGTACGCTGAACGGCACCACCAATACCGACCGGACCAATTATTTCGAGACAGTGCCCAACAACCAGCTCGAACGCATGTTGTGGCTCGAAGCCGATCGCATGGGCTTCCTTCTGCCCGCCGTCACCCAACGGAAATTCGAAATCCAGCGCGCGACGGTCAAGAACGAGCGCGGCCAGCATATAGACAACCAGCCTTATGGGCTTGTAGGCGAAAAGCTGAATGAAGCGCTCTACCCGGAAGGTCATCCCTATTCCTGGCAAACCATCGGCTATATGGAGGACCTCGACCGGGTCGACGTCAACGACCTCAAAGACTTCTTCCTACGCTGGTACGGGCCGAACAACGCCGCTCTCACTATCGGCGGCGATTTCGACCGCGACCAGGCGCTAAGCTGGGTCGCAAAGTATTTCGGATCGATCCCACGCGGACCTGAAGTGGGCGAGCCCGAAGCGCCGACATTTACGATCAACAAGAACCGCTATCTTTCCTACGAGGACAATGTCGCCCTGCCGCTTATAGTCATGTCCTGGCCGACAACCACACTCATGGACAAAGACGAAGCACCGCTTGACGTGTTGATGTCGATCATCGGCACCGGGGATACGTCGCTCCTTTACAAAAACCTCGTCAAGAACGGCCTTGCTGTGCAGGCGCAGGCCGGCCATGGCTGCCAGGAGCTTGGCTGCACATTCACGGTGAATGCGCTGCCAAACCCCAGTGGCGGCGCGAGCCTCGCCGATCTCGAACGTATCATCCGCGAGACGTTCGAGGAATTCGAAGAGCGCGGCGTCTCGGACGCCGATATCGACCGGTTCAAAATGCGCATTGTCGCGGGCAAGGTCTTCAGCCTCGAGAGCGTTTCCGGCAAGGTCTCGCAGCTCGCCGCCTATCAGACCTTTTTCGCCAATCCCAATCTCTCGACGGAAGACATCGCACGATATGAGACGGTAACAGCCGAAGACGTGATGGCCGCGTATGAGAAATATCTCAAAGGCAAGCCGGGCGTCATCCTAAGCGTTCTGCCGAAAGGCAAAGCGCTCGCGCCCGCCAAGCCCGACAACTGGACCTACACGCCGCGCACCCTCCCTGAATATCAGCCGCTCTCGGAGAATGATCTCGAGTTCAGGATGGCGACGGATGATTTCGATCGCGGGGAGAAGCCGCCGGTTGGACCCGCGCCCGAAATCCACACACCGCCGATCTGGCGCGACACGACGCCGAACGGCATCGCGGTTCTCGGGGCTGAAAACAATGAAACGCCGACGACCGCGCTGCAATTGCAGATCCATATCGGTCAGCGCGAGGAGCCGCTCGACAAGCTCGGGCTGACGGCGCTCACTTTCGCCATGCTCGATGAAGCGACCACCGGCGCCAGCAAGGAAGAGTTAAGCGGCCGGCTGCAACGCCTCGGCTCCAGCGTCTCGATCGGAGCCGGCGACGACTATGCAAGCCTCGTTGTGTCAACGCTTACGGACAACCTGTCCGATACGCTCGACATCGCCGCCGCGAAACTGTTCTCTCCGGCATTCAAGGAGGACGACTTCAAACGCGTCAAGAACCAGTTCCTGCAGGCCATCGCCCAGAAAGAGAAGAACCCGGGCGCGCTTGCCGATGACGTGCGCCGTCTCCTCATTTATGGCGGCGACAACGCTTTCGCGAATGCGGATATGGGAACCGCCGACACGATCAGCGCCATCACACTGGATGACGTCAAAGCCTTTTATGAAGTGAAAGTCCGAAAAGCGAGGGCTCAGATCGTCGTCGTCTCGGACCTGCCGCAAACAAAACTGATCAGCGAGTTCTCGGCTTTCGCGCAATGGAAGGCAGGCGATGCAAAACGCGCCGAGATCCATGCATTTCCCGCTCTCGAAACCGACGCCATCTATCTCATCGACAAGCCTGACGCGGCGCAGTCGGAGATTCGTATTGCGCGCCGCGCCATGCTCTGGGACGCCGCCGGCGAATTTTACAAAGCGAACATTATGAACTTCCCGCTTGGCGGCTCGTTCAACAGCCGCATCAACCAGAACCTGCGCGAGGACAAAGGCTATACTTACGGCGCGCGCAGCGGCTTCGGCGCCAATGATTATGCGGGCGCCTTCACGGCGAGCGCCGCCGTGCGCGCCAACGCCACCGGCCCGGCGCTGACCGAGTTCTTCAAGGAACTGGACGCCTATCGCAAAGATGGCGCCACAGACGAAGAACTCGCTTTCGCAAAGAACTCGATCGTTCAGCGCGAGGCCCTCGCCTATGAAACGCCAGGCAAGAAAATCGGCTTCCTGTCGAACATGCTCACATTCGATCTCGAGCCGGATTTCGTCGACGATCAGCGCGCGGCGCTGAACGCCATGATCTTGGCGGACGTCAAGTTCCTCGCCCGGCAATATCTCGATAAGGACGACATGATCGTCGTCATTGTCGGCGACCGCGACCTCATCCTTAACGATCTCACGGGCTTTGGCCGCCGCATCATCGAAATCGACGCAAGCGGCGCGCCGATGGCTGCCCAGTAGACTTCGGGGGGCGTCACGCCGGTTCCGGCGCGAACTCCCTCGCCGTTTTTCCTCACTCTTACGAGGCCCCGGCGCCGGCTCCATAAACTCAACCTGGGCTGAGACAATCTCGCGGACCCAGCGTTATCCCTCCTACGTTTTTCCGAAAGTCAGAATATCGCTCCCCAGGAAGGCGCTGCCGACGGCCGGCGCCCCGCTTGCCTGTGGGGAAAGAACGGACCGGGCCGGAGTAGGAGAGCGCCATAAGAGCCCCCCTCGCCTGCAACTTCTGCCGCGACGCTCGCGGCGGATAGGTCGCGAAACTAAGTGGCGTGCCTTGCGATCTACAATAACGTATGCCTGCACGGGGCGCGGATCTAGTATGGCACCGCAGACGAGGTTCGCAAGGCCGTCGCCGTCTTGCTGGCGGCGAGTCCTGACTCGGACGCAGAAGAACGGGCGCCATGGTGGTTTCGAGGGCGCGAGCGTTTCGGAATATGCCGTGTTTGACGAGTTTGTGCCCTTGCCGAATTCATCGGGGGCACGGGAGACTTGGATCGATGCTCGGGGAGCTAGTATTAGAAAGCGTAAAATGCTCGGCTTTACGCAAATTCAGCAAGGTCAGGTTGCGTTAAGATCGGCGCAAAAAGTTCGAAGGATAAACGAGGTTGAGAATGGAAAAATGGCTATTGCAAATGGCTATTGCACACCTCATCAACACCGATAGTGATATAGACTAGTCTTGCTGCCGATTCATGTCAGGTATTAATGGCAGTTATTGAATATCAAAAAAAGAGAGAGCGGGTCCCAGGATCGGAGAAGAAAATCGAAATAGATTCATAACCGTCCCCTGCTATCGGAATCTTAAACACAACTTGCGGGAGATGGATCATTAAATTTTCTCCGTCGAATTCTATGTATTCGACTTCTTCGCCAAACAGGCATGTTAAATCTAATTTGGGAAATGTTGCTGGGCTTATTGTTCCCAGCGAGGTATTTGACTCGCGTGATTCGACCTCAACGCTAGTTTCCACCACGATCTCCCCAGCGTCGAAAGTTAATATAACTTGCGACGAATCGCATGCAATTCTAATAAACTCTGATCCAGCAAATTGCTGTAGTTTTTTGAGAGCTTGTGCTGTAATCGCGGGCATGGACACCCTTCAGTTCGTTAATATCCGGGCATGGCCACCATACCATCAAGCGGAAAGTGAGTCTCGGCTCTCGTTCCGGGCTTGCCAGTGATGACGCTTATTGGTTGGCCAACAGAATTATACACTCTGAAGTAACCAGACGGGTAGCGGGCATTGGGAGGCATTATTCGTATAGTATTTGCCCGGCCTTCCGGATTTCGGCCCCATTCTGGTCTCCACCCTGGCGGTGCGAGCCAAGCAACTGGCCCATCTTGATATAGTCTATAGCTAGGAGGTGCGTATAACAGCACCTTCCCATCCGGCAATAGCACACGACTTTGTAAAATAAACTGTGCATTTGCCGGGGGGACAGGCAATGCAGTAAGCTCCGCGACTTTTAGAATTGGCTTGAGCACTGAAGGAGTGTTCCAAATATTGGATAGCTTTTCGTAGTTCTTGCTGTCGATCGATCTGCCTTGGCTCCATGCCTTTGAGCCGCCCAATATCGATGTATTCTGTATCTTCGAGGGTGTTCCTTGGGACGTGCCCGCTAGGCCCACGCTTCCTCCCAGAGCTGTGAAACTCTTCGCTTGCGCATGATTAGCATAGCCGCTTGCCGCTGCACTGAGTCCACTTGTGGTCCTGCCGCACCCCCCACTACATGAAACATTTGCGCCAGGAGAGTTAGTCACAAATTCCCAGAGGTCTGCGCCTACTGGATCATCTGGCTTCGTATTCTGCTTTTTGTCACTTAGGCCGCTCGGATCCGTCCCATTCACCGGGTCTCCGCCGACATAGCCATACATGTTTATGCCGTCGCTATAGCCGATGGGGTCGGTCTGCATGAAACGGCCGAGCTCGTGGTTATACCAGCGGGCCTTATAGTAATAGAGGCCCACATGCTCGACGAAGACCTGGCCGGTATACTGGAACGTGCCGACATTGCCGGCGCCCGGCTGGCCATAGGCGTCATAGGTGTTGACGCCGGTGACCGCGCCCGAGGAATTGGTGATCGCGACAATAGAGCCGCGCTCGTCGGGGATAAGGAAGCGCCGGTCGGACGTATCGTCGCCCTCATACCAGACAAGAGGCTCGTCAGCGCCCGCGCCATGCACGTAGCGGCGCGTGATGTCGAAACTCGAATCCTCTTCGGCGACCACGGTTTCGCCGGAATAAATATAACGGGTCGAGGGAAGGCCCGATTTGGTGGCGTAGCGCAATCGACCGGCCGCATCGTAATGAAGCGTCGCACCGTTTCCGCTGGTCATGAAGTTTTCGTCGTCGTAGGAATAGCTGACGCCGTCATAAGACGTCAGATTGCCGTTGTTGTCATAGCTGACGGAATTGCCGTCGACGCTGGTCGCCTGGTTGAGGCCGTTAATGATAGCATCGGCGTCGATATTATAATGGTCGAGGAAAGCATAGAGATCATTGGCGCTGGTGCGCTGCATGATCTGCCCGGCCGGATTGTACGAGAAGTTCAGAGTCTGGTCGTGGGTCGTTCCCGACAGATTGTCGTCAATCTCCGTGAGGCGCGAGGCGCCGTCATAGTCGTATTCGGTCACCGTGCCGTTGCCGCGGGTGAGCTTTGTCCGCCGCCCGAGATCGTCATATTCATATTCCGCGAGGACGCCGACGCCGGAGCTCGCGCCGTTTTCGCGCACCTTGGTGACGGCGCCCGAGAGATCGTAATCGTAATTGACATAGAAATTGTCCGGCCAGATCATTTTCGTCATCCGGCCCGCATCGTCATATTCGTAAAACATCTTTTCCGACCCGGCCTGCCTGTCCATGAGCAGGCGCCCGAGCGCGTCATAATCATAGCTGACATAGGTTACGCCGTCGCCGTCGAGTTTCGTGACGCGACCGAGATTGTCATATTCGTAAACGCGCGTCGTCAGACCGCCGCCGCCGGTCGCGCCGATGCGGCGCTCAAGATTGTCGTAAGAGAATGTGCGCGTGAAGCCCGCCCGATTGCGGTATGTCGCAACGGCCCCGGTGTCGCGATAGGTCCATTGCTCGTAATCGCTGGACGAGCTGACGCCGGCGCCCTGGGAGGTCGAGGGATAGCGGGTTTTCACCCGGCGGTCGTAATTGTCATATTCGTAAGTGGTCTTGTTGCCCTCGCCGTCGGTGACGGTCGCCACAAGGCCGTTTGTCGTGTAGGTCCTGTACTCGTCGATTCGCGCTGTCGTATTGCGCGCGGTGATTACGTGAACCGGCCGGTGCAGCGCGTCGTAAAGCGTCTGCGTCTGCCGGTCTTCGCCGAAGGAGCCCTCGGTTCCCATGCTGCATCCGCTCGGCGTCGATCCGAAGATCGAGGGATTCATGCGCCGGGAGACGCAGTTGAGAAGGCCGTTGTCCCCCCGGTACTGCAAATCGACGACCGCGTAGGTCGTCCCGCCGGCGGAGAATGACCGTCTCTTCTGGCGGCCGTATGAATCATAATCGGTTGTTGTTGATTGAAGCGCAGAAAAGGACGCGAGGCTCGTTCCGCTCGTGGTCGTTCCGGTCTGGGTCAGATAAGGCTGGCCCCGGCTGTTATAAGTGATCTTGGTGGCGCGATATTTAAGCGGCCCGCCGCCGTCTGGGTCCGGCCCAATGGTTCCGGCCACTTGGCCGCCAGGGGTGTACAAAGTCCGCGTGAAATCCGCCGAGCCCGGCAATGGCCCATCCACCAACACAGGAAAGCGCTTGTTGTTGTAGGTCACGGCGGAGGTCGCGGAGACGGAATTGTTCCCCGCCTTGACGGTTACCGACGACGGCAGCCGGTCGTTTATCCCGTAGGCGATCTCGGTTTTGGTTTCCGAGGCGCTTCCCGAACAGGTGGACGATCCCGTCGAGGCGCAGGAGGACACGGAAGTCAGCCGATAGGCGGACGTCGAATAAGTCGCATGTTGGTAGGAATATATCGTTTGCAACGAATATCCGTATGTCGTCTGCGGGCGCGCAATTCCGCTTCCCGGCGACGGCGCTTTGACGGTCAGAACTCCGCCATGCGTGCCGTTATAAGTGTAATCAGTCTGCCGGCCATAGGCGTCTTTCGTCCAGCTGGGCTGGTTGCAGGTTCTGGGATTGGAACAGGACGAAGGATAGGACGCCTGGTAGGTCAGGATATTCGACCCGCCTCCCTTGGCGTATTCACGCACGGCCGTGACATTGCCGCGAGAGTCGTAGGTATATTTGGTATAATTTCCTTCAGGGGCGTGTACTTCGGTCATGCGGCCGTAGCTGTCATATTCATAGCTGGTGGTCTGGTTGAGGTCGTTTGTATTGCTTGTCACGCGACTGGAATTCATATCCGAGACCACCGTTCGCGTGTGGCCGTCATTGTCGGTAATCGTCGTCGTGCGCGTCGAGCCGTTGTCGGAATAGGCATAGGTCCAGGTGAGGCCGAATTTCGTAAGCTGGTAGACGCGGCCCGAGCCGTCATAGGTGACCGTAACATCGTTGGACGAGGCGCCTGGTCCTTTATAACCGGTTATGCCGTCAGCACTGCGCGTATAGGCATGCGTGCGTCCGGCGGCGTCGGTGATTTCTTCAGTGGAGCCGTTATGGGAAAAGGAAAGCGTCTGCCAGCTTCCCGAACCGAAATAGGAGGAAGCCACGATCGACGTCGCCGTATACCAGCTGGCGCCGCAGCAGGTGTCCGATCCGTAATCATAGGTAAGCTCGTAGCCGAGTGTGCTTCTTATCCTCTCGAGCCTGACAGCTTGTATAAGCGCGATACACTGCCCCGTAATCGGATGATAGGCGTTGCATTGTGACTGCAGGGCGTAGGCGAACTCCACTCGCTCCCCGCTCGGAAAAATGACCGCGTCAACGCTGGCAATATTGGCCTCTATAGGCGTAAGCCCGGACGTCGCGATCGTATATTCGGCAACGACGCCGTCAGCTGTTGTGTATGTGTACTGAGGGTGAGAACTCTGATATTCGAGCGTGCCGCCATGCCCGTCGTCGGGTTCATAAACGCCGCCGCCGACAGATGTCCAAATTCTCGTTTCGCCGAACAGAGTGACGGCGAGCTTGCCCGAGCCGGCCGAGTTGATCACGCCGGTATTGGAATCGACATATTTCTTTCCGCCCTGGCGTGTGACGCCAAGAGCGCCGGGACCATCGCCAATGCCGATCGAAGGATAAGGCGGATAATAATTGCCGGTGATGAGATCGACGCCGTTGGCGTCGGTCGTAATGTCCGGCGGCAACGGCGATTCGGAAGGCTGTGCGAGCGCCCCGGTCGCAGCCGCGAAAACACCGAGAAAAATAAAAATTATCGCGCCACCGGCGCGCATTATCGCCCGGTTCATATGCCGGCTCCATTATAACCTGCCGCTGAAACGCACCGCCGCGGACTTAAAGAATCTTACGCTGCTGGAATGCTATCCCCCGATCAGGGCGGCGGATTAGGCGAGCCTGTAGTCGTTTCGTTAGTGCGATTGTTCGCGTCGTCATATTCATATTCAGTGTCGACATCATTATTGACAGTTCCTGATCGTTCTACTTTGATCAAACGACCTTGCGCATCATAAGTGTAATCAACGGTTTCTGAAGCGTTCGCCCATCCACAGGAAAGTGCGAAGGTGGAAACTGTCACTATCAACCAGGTTTTTTGCATAACTGCTCCATTGGCGTGCGCGCAATCTGACGCCGCCTGACCGATAGGACTCAAAATTGACTACGCGATTGTATAGAGCAAAACAACGCCGACTCTATAGGCAAAAGGTTGCAATCAAAGTGTATCACGAGTCAAAGTGTATCACGAGTCAATAATAGAGGCGAAAATATCATAAAACTAAGACAATCTTTTTGTATAACATAACGCAACAGGAGGAGAGATCGCCTGTTTTTACTGGGACTATTGATCGGCGCCAAACAAAATGCATAGATAGGTTGTTCCGTAAGCGCATCTAATTTCCGAAACCGCCCCCTCGCGGCGAGATTAATACGACTGAACAGCAATCAAAGGATATGGACGCCATGATTTCAAGCCTCGCAGCAGCCTTGTTTTTGTTCGGCGCCAATGGCGAGCCGCAGAAAAGTGTAATGTGTGTACAATCAAAACACGGAGACGAAAATTACATCATTTTCGCCATTCCTCGTAAACGTTTGGAGGAATTTTCCGACAGAACAATAGAGAAGGAACGGGACTTCACAATCGTTTCCTGCCCCGGCAAGTGGGATGCGTCTGCGACCGCTGCATTGTGCAACGCTGTTGAGAAATTCAGCGATGACCTCAAGGCTGCCATGACAGAAGTCTATGCAATTTCGCCCGATGAAATGTGTGAGGCTTCGCGGGAGGCGACTGCTCCAAGAGAATAGATTATCTTTGACGGCGCCGCTTAATGAGCCACGCGGCCTTCAACCCAGGGATTGAAAAAGGCGTTTTCAGTCGCGCGTGGATCGAACTGAACATATAGCGGACATCATGCGGGACCATAGGAACATTCATTAACAAGGCCGCATTGCGCATTCATACGGCCAGGCCCGCATCAACGCAGGCGCTCATTTTTTGAGTTTTACGGCAGATCGGTCTTTCGGTCCCAGGAGATCCGGCTTTGCGTTTCCACGCCAAAAACGCCTAGCGCTATCACTTCATCCCTCTCCGCCCTGGAGAAGCATTTGTCTGCGGCCCGCTTGATGCGCGCGTGATCGAACTGCGATAGAGGAAGATTACAGGGCAAGTATTCTTCGTTCGCCGATTTCGCTCAGAATTTGACCGAGGAGACGACGAAAACCCCTAAAAACCTGCAATATTATATCGATTATGAGCGCATGGGGCGCGATCTTGAGATGAACGACGTGCTCGCCGTGGAAACGGGATTTGAAGTAGTTCACGTATTCTGGCGGCGCTAACGCCGTGATGCAAATTGTGAACCTATGCGTTCAATGGCATTCAATGCTAGCGTAAGCAAATAATCTCCAACCTTGGAGGTTCGGGATAGGCCCTCGGGTATTGATTTTTACCGGCAAAATGCTATTCTGCCGGTAAATGGCTATCCAGGAACTGCCCCTCGTTCTCCAGACCAGCTACGCCGAGCTGACGGATTTGCTGCGCGCGCAAACGGCCTCGGACTTCCCGGCAGGATCGACTTTTCGCAAGCGGGAAATTTCCGGCAAATCCTACTGGTACGCCCAAGAGCCGACCGGACCGCAAGGGCGCCCGCCAGAGCGCTATCTCGGTCCAGACACCGAGGAACTGGCGGCCGCAATCGAGCGAGGACAAGCAGCCAAAGCGGACGCCGATGCGCGCAAGGCGATCATCCGGTCACTAAAGGCGGCCGGGCTGCCTGAACCGGATACGCTCACCGCAGCAATCCTCGAAGCCCTGGCAGGCGCAGGCGTCTTCCGCCTGAGGGGCGTCGTTGTCGGCACGGTCGCCTTCCAGACCTATGCGGGCCTTCTTGGCGTCAGATTGCCTGGCGCCGCCATCAGAACCGGCGATGTCGATATCGCGCAAGATTACGGCGTCGCTGTAGGAATCGACGATGCGCTCGAGACTTCGTTCCTCGACATTCTGCGGCAGGTCGACAAACGCTTTTCGCCCGTGCCGCATATTTCATCACAGACCGCTGCAACGACCTACGCCCGCCCAGGCGGTTACCGCGTGGATGTACTGACGACCAATCGAGGGAAGGATCGCGACGCTCCCGTCACACTGCCCAGCCTGAAGACCGACGCAGTTCCCCTTCGTTTTCTCGACTTCCTGTTGAAAGAGACGGTCCAGGCGGCGGTGCTCAGCAAGACAGGCGTTCTCGTCAACATACCGACGCCAGAGCGATATGCGGTTCACAAGCTGATCGTTTCAACCTTGCGGCATTCGGTAGGCGAAAGCGCGGCCAAGGCCGACAAGGATGTTGCGCAGGCCGCGACGCTGATCGAGGCATTCTCGGTCAAGCGCCGCCTTAACGATTTCAACGAAGTCCTTCGCGAAGCGAAGAAGCGCGGCGTTGGCTGGCGCGAACGTCTGCAAACTAGCGCAGGTCGCTTGCCGGAAGAAATCAGATTGCTCTCAAAATTGCTGACCTGATATCTGGCGCCGGCTTGACGGATTGAATTGTAAAACAGCATGCAGCGTCATCAAAAAAATTTGATCTCGCCACTGACAAACATGCACAAACGTGATACAGAATACGCCATGTTTGGGAACTGAATTACTCAAGCATAAAAATGTGTTGGAATGATGCTTGGTACACGGATGAACAATCTCTCGCAAGATTTTGAAAGAAAAATCAGACTCGGGACAGGTGAATCCTCTCCTGGGATCAGCGTGTCGAAATGATGCAATGGTGGGCCGATTATCTGGACGGCCTCAGAATACCCGATCGCCACAAACGCCCTGCTTCCGACCCGGCTGGCCGGGATTTCATTTACATTGGCAAGTAATCCGCATCACTGTAGGGCCTATAGCCATGCCGCCGCTTCAATATATGAAAACCAGTATCGAACACCTCCCTGAGAAGAAGCAGCGCGAACTCGCGCGCATCCAGGAGATCCTGTTTGAGGAGTTCGATCTCGCCCGCGGCAAGAACAGCCAGAAGGAATACGACAAGAAAGGCCGCATCCTCAAAATCGTCCTGTTCGGCTCATATGCGAGAGGCGACTGGGTCGACGAAGCCGGCAAGACCGCCAAGGGCTACCAATCGGACTTCGATCTCCTCATCGTGGTCAACTACAAGCAGCTCACGGACATGGCCACCTACTGGTACAAGGCCGAAGACCGCATCATACGCGAGAAATCCATCAAAACTCCCATCGGTCTCATCGTCCACTCGCTCAGCGAGGTGAACGACAAGCTGGCGCATGGGCAATACTTCTTTGTCGATATCGTCCGCGACGGGATAGCCCTCTACGAACTCGAAGGTCATCGCTTTGTCGATCCGAAGCCGCTCAATGAGAAAGAAGCGTATGAGATGGCAAAGGAGTATTTCGACGAATGGTTATCCGCCTCAGAAAACAATCTCAAGACGTTTGAGTATTGTCTCAGTGAGAAAATGTGGAAGAAGGCAGCTTTTGAACTCCACCAAACAGTCGAGAGCTTATACGGTTGTTATCTGCTGACAACGACGCTCTACAGTCCTTCTACCCATAATCTAAAAAAGCTGCGTTCGCTCGTTGAAGAAAAGGACGAACGATTCCGCGCGATTTGGCTTGATGAAGACCGTTTTCAGAGGCGAAGCTTTGAACGTCTAAAAGATGCTTATATTAAGGCGCGGTATTCAAAACATTATGTAATCGCAGAAGACGAACTCGGATGGCTTGGCGAGCGCGCGAAGCTTCTGGCCAATCTAGTCCAAAAGGTTTGCAGGAAGCGATTGAGCGGCCTCATAAATGTAACCGAATAAGAAGCGTTGAGATACGCATTGAACAAAGCATTCACCGGATCGAAACGCGCCAAGGAAGGCGCAAAGCGTCACGCCAACTGCACAATGTCGCGTATATCCTCAAACCGGTGGGGAGGTCATGGTCTGCTGTAATTCGTGACTGTGTATTGAACGGCTAAATAGGACGTAAATAATCCGTGGCCTTTAGATTTTGGGCGTTTTCCACAATCTGCTACAATATCTAGATTTATTCTTGGCGGCCACTTGGTGTGAGTGCTAAATTCTGTGAACGAATGGAGAACGGTGAAATCTGCGAGGTCAGCGGCTAATGAGTGTGAGCGAGCCGGGAAAAGATAGGTCAACGTGTTATATCCTAAGCCTCGATGGGGGTGGCGCTAAAGGCTTTTATACTTTGGGCGTTCTTCGCGAGCTAGAAGGTCTTCTCGGCACACCGCTTTGCCAAAAATTCGACCTAATTTTTGGCACAAGCACCGGGTCGATCATTGCGGCCCTTTTGGCGATCGGTCGCTCCGTAGAAGATGTTCATGATCTTTACAATGAGCATGTTCCTCGCATTATGCGTGCAAAGTCTCCTAGCGCAAAATCGCTGAAGTTGGGCGAAGCAGGTGAAGCCGCAGTCGGCGATATGCGTTTCGATGCGGTTAGGACCGGCCTTGGCATCGTAGCGGCCAAATGGCAGGTCGAAACGCCAATGATTTTTAAGAGCACTCCGGAGCAGGCGCACGGCCGTAAGGCGACCTTTGTTCCAGGCTTTGGCTGCACTCTCTCAGACGCTGTTCAAGCTTCCTCTTCTGCCTACCCGTTTTTCGAGCGGAAATGGGTGACAACGCATCAAGGAGACAATGTAGAATTGGTGGACGGCGGCTACTGTGCGAATAATCCGACACTATATGCGCTCGCAGATGCAGTTGCCGCATTTGGCGTAAAGCCGGAACAATGTCACGTACTAAGCCTTGGCACGGGAAATTATCCCGAGCCTAAGCCGACGCTAGTGAAGCGGGTCGTAAAAAATCTACGCTCGGTTCAATTGCTCCAAAAAACTTTATCTGTGAATACGGCCTCGATGGAGCAATTGCGCCGCGTTTTGTTTCCTCAGACGCCGACAGTGCGAATTGACGACACGTTTGATCACCCTGAAATGGCTACGGATTTTTTGGAGCACGATATGGCCAAGCTCAACCTCTTGCGCCAGCGCGGAGCGGAGTCTTTTGCGAGCCGCGAGTTCGAAATCGTCGAATTGCTAGGAGAGCGCGATGGCCATTCCTGAAGCCCAATTAGAAACCTGGTCTCACCAGGGCGCCAAGACTCAGTCGGCATCGACCTATCAGTCGATCAAGTCTGTATTGGAAGATCCAAGCTCGCCGTTTTGGCTTCGATCATTCGATATTTTTCTGCAGGGATCCTATGGAAATGATACTAATATTTACAGGGACAGCGACGTTGATGTCGTGATCTGTCTGACGTCCACATATTATTTCGATATTGATGGGCTGAACCCCTCCGATAAAGATTTATTTGAAAGTGATAGGATTCCGGAGCCATATGGTTTTCCAAAATTCAGAGCCGAGGTTCTAGCCTGGCTGACAAAAAAGTTCGGGCCCAGCGTACACCTAGGACGCAAGGCAATTTCTGTTCCCGGAAACGGTAATCGCAGAGACGCAGATGTCCTTGTCTGCGCAGAGCATCGTGACTATCGAAAATACACGCGCTCAGGCATCGACGACTTTGACAAAGGCGTTGTCTTTTGGACGCGCGATGGAAAGCAAATAGTAAATTACCCCAAACAGCATCGCGATAACTGTACCGCGAAGCACCAAAATACTCTTGCGCGTTTCAAACCAAATGTTCGTATCATGAAAAACATGCGCAATGTCATGCTTGAGCGCGACCTAATCGCAGACTCCGTAGCGCCTTCTTATTTCCTGGAAGGCATGCTTTCAAATGTTCCGAACTCAGAATTTACGAACAGTTACAGCCAGACCTTCCTCAATGCGATTGTGTGGCTATATAACTGTGATCCAAACGCACTGACGTGTGTTAATGATCTGCATTTTCTGATCCGGGATGGACAGGAAGTTTGTTGGAATATGGCCGATTTTGAAAAAACTCGCTCCGCTTTATGGACTTTATGGGATAGTTGGTCGGGGCCACGACGACAAGCAATCTAACTGTCGTAAAGCTTCACGCCTTGCTCATAGCTGTCGATTTCTCCGCGCCGCCGTTCAGAGACCGTAATCGTGCCGACATTTTTCCGCTCGGTCCAATACTCTCCCTTGAACATCGCAGGACGATAACCGCGAACGTGGAATGAGGCGCTTCCCTGGTGAAAGGCGCTCTTTTTTTCCCGTAAATGGATATCAGGCTGATTTTCGTACACGACCGCCAAGCGAAAAACGCCTTGGTCATCAGCGAACGAGAAAGCGACTGTTTTGGAACGCGATTCTTCTGTGAATACACGCATACAGAATTTAGAGGCTGATTGATCGATTTGCACAAAACCACGGATCGGATCCTTCCTCTTACCGGTCTCCGGATCCGTCCATGTCGTGTGAATTTCCCCTCTCCAGACACCTAGCAAGTCAGGCGTGCCCGCGACAAACCGTCTGATCAACGGCAACCGCCACAGGAAATGATCGTAGGCAACAAAGGTTGCGCTTGCGACTGTCATGGCAGCTATGAATGGTCGTGCCGCATCGACAAGCGTTGTTGGCAATCCAAAAATTAGCGCAGCAACCAACCAGGTCAGCGCTGTTACGACGACGATTGAAATTCGGATTCGATTATTCATGTAGAGTCCGTCGTTTCACTTGGCCTGTCGTAAAAAGATACGCCTGCTCTGGAGACCATGTAATTACTCCGTCAACATGGTCGACACAGCTCATTGCAAGGGAACTATGAAAACGCGCGCCCATATTCATTAGTTCTGAAATACCTGCATTTGGGGCAAACAAACGATAAGACCAGCCAGTTACCACATACCGGCCAAGAGCTTCATCGTATCCTCCCAACACCGCTCCGTCATGAATTGCCGGATTCAAGCTGCAGGCTTTTCGAAGTTGGTTTAAAAAGTCATGATCAATTGCCATACCAGTTGCCGGTTCTGGATCACGCGGCATCGGCGAAACAAATGCGGGAAGCTTTCGGCTATCAGTCAAGCAAAGGATTCCGGACGAAGCATATTGACCATTGCGCTCCCTTTCAGCGCAAACGTTGAATAGTTCGACAAGAAGGTCCTGCTGGATCATATGCGTGCCCTAAGTTGCCGTGCTGTAGCCATTCCGTCCGCCGCCCCACAAAAGCAGACGGACCCAGCTTCCATAAAGCATGTGCCCAATAAACTGCAATCCTAGTCCAACGGGTTGGAGATCACCACTTTGCGACCCATTTTACGGTAAATATCGATGAGCGCCTCGGCGATGTGCTGTTCGCCGTTGGGGAATTCGTAAATGCCAACGCACTCATTCGATTCGACACGGGCGTTTTTATCGGTGATATCCGCATCAAACGAGAACACCGACTCGTGCTCCGCAACGCGCAACGATCCGAACAGCTCGCCGCCATCCTGGAAAGCTTTGAGACCTGACTTGCGACGCATCGCTCTGAAATTGGTCTCAAACGCCCTAGATCGGGTTTCTCTGATGCGCGCTCCCGCGCCCCGACAAAGGTGTTCGAACGCGTTTAAGAACTGAGCCTCCAGGAAATCTCTGTCGGACGCAACGGTATCGGAAATAGGCACGCTATCCGGGTTTTGATATTGCCGGGTCAGATATCGGATTGCGACGAATAGTTTCGACTTTTTTTGGGTGACTCTAACCTCCACCTTTATTCCTTCGTCGTAGCTCGTATCGAAAGCGACAGTCGCGCGCGAATCTCCCGCCATCCAGTTTCCCGTGTAGGAATCGAGAAAATAGAGCAGGACATCGGAGTGCTTTCCGATTTCTGCTTTCAATTGTTCTGCGGCTTTTCGGTTGAATTGTTTTTTTCCGACGAAAAGCACGAAGCAAAGTTCGCCGTGTATTTGAAGCGCACGTTTTCGGATGATGGTTTCAGGCTTTACGCCTGCGTCCGAGAGAATCTCGACAAAAACAGTTCGACCGTTTTCCGCTCTAACCGCCAAGAAGTCTGCAAAAGTATAGACCCCCGCGACCCCGACGCCTTCCGGATAGACGAGATATCCTCTAGACGTGAACCATTTAATGGCGTCTTCGCGCGCCTTGCAGTGCGCAACGCCTTCCGATTTAGTTTCGAGTTGATGATAGGACAGGCCTTGCGGTGAGATCACATCCCGGGTCGAGACAAGGTCCAGGCCTGTCGCCTTGCGCGCCTGTTCCAGTGATATTCTGAGATTGCGCTTAAACATAAAAATCGACATGCAAAGCCTGCGCCTTTGGGGCGCTCGCGCTCCCGCGGCGTCTTCCCAGACTTCAACGTGGAGGAAGCAATGTCCCGATTAGCGCGCAGAGCAGTCAACCGGCAAATAATTGCCGGCTGCTCCGTCCAACATACCACGGGCACTGGCCTACGTCGATGAATTCGTGGTCACCCTAGCTTACTTATTCTCGTTAACGAGATTAAATCAGCCTTCTTGCGACTTCAGCAATTTCGCCGAAGTAGGGCTCATTGCGCTTTCTCCATTCGTTTCTGAGAATCTCTTCGCTGACCAGATCATCATACTTGGCTGACCGGATATTCTCCACGCAGTCAGATAGGGCTTGCGCTGTCAGGCCGTCCGCTCGCGTGATTTGTCGCAAAATCGCTCTGGCCTCATCAGCGGTCGTCTCGGGAAGAGTAACGCCAAGGTCATGGGTTTCGCACTCCAGGCCCGCCGCTTGCAAGGCAACGGCAAATGCATTCGTAAGCGCGGTTCCACGCCATAAGAATAGATGCGCGTCTCTACCGACCACCAGAATTCTAACGGAGTCGAGTTCAAATTCCCGATAGGCCGCCCTGGCTTCGCCAAGCAACCGCATGCCCTCTTTATCAAGATAAGGAGGCTCATCTACCCCACGCAACACGGTCCGAATTTCTGCAACGAACTCGTCGCTTATTGATTCTGAAAATGCAGATTCAAACTTTGGAAGGCGCGCCGATTTATGAGGCGTAACGTCCAGCACTTTTCCTGGATCGTCCACAGAAACGACGCGCCATCTGCGGCCGGCGAAAAGAATAAGGCTGCCGACGCTGATAATATTGCTTAAAGGAAGAGCCCCGAGCACTTCTCCCTTGTGGATAAGACGCCATTCCTGATCTGTCGGAAAAATTGCATAAAAGCTGCGGCTATCGACAATCTTCTCCCCCAATTCGCCAAGCATGACAGCGCCATCGGGCGCTTGCTCGATGAGCCTAACGTCCGGATGGGCCATATGGCGCAGCAAGCGCGCATAATCCTGAGTGGAAAAAGATGACAAGGGACCGGCGCCACAAATCGCTCTATATAGCTTGTCGGCGCGTTCGCCGCCCCGCTCGGTTATAACCGAAAGCGTTTGGTGAAGAACGACTGTCGCTGTCGAGCTATCGATTGCAGGCGGCTCAAGCTCGTCGCGGATAAGCAAACGAACCGCAGCGACCGCCCGCACGATTTCAAGCCGCAACTGATCGATTGGATCATCGCCTTTGCGGATAAACCTCTCACTTGCGTAAATCCGAAGGATCGAGGGCGATCCCTCGCGGCGACCGCTCCGACCCAAACGTTGTTTCAGGGAACTGATCGATCTCGGCGCACCATATTGCGCTACGCTTTTTACCGATCCCAAATCGATGCCAAGCTCCAGCGTTGATGTCGCTACTGCGGTCGTTGGCAAGTCGCCTTTGCGAAGACGCGCCTCCAGATCTTCGCGAAGCCCTTTTGAGATGCTGCCATGGTGCGCGAAAAATTCATTCGGCACTGCGGCATCGTCCGACAGTTGACGCAGGCGATCGGCCAGCACCTCCACGTCAACGCGGCGTCCGCCGAAGACGAGATTGTTCTCCCCGCGAAGGCGCTCGAACATGTGCGCCGCAATCCGGGCGATCGCCGAGTGCTTGTCGTCATCCAAACCCAACCGTTCGGCCGAAGAAGCCGGCGGCGGTTCTTCATAGCCCCTAATTTGCAGATGTAGCTCGCGCTTTTCAGCCGACGATTCGAGTATAAAAACATCTTCCGGACGCCGCCAATTCATCCATCGAGCGGCAGCGGATAGATCACCGATGGTTGCTGACAAACCAATGCGGCGCGGTCTCGTTTGGTTTAGCTCATTTATGCGCGTAAGCAGGCTCGACAAATGAAGCCCCCGAGGCCCATGCAGAAACGCATGCAGTTCGTCGATGACGACAAATCGCAAGCTGCCAAAGAGTTTCCGAGCAGCGGCGGGTTTGCGTACGAAGAGGGCTTCAATCGATTCCGGGGTTATGATCGCGACGCCGCGGGGCTCCTTGATCGCCCTTTTCTTGGCCCCTTGAGGGGCGTCGCCATGCCAACGAACGACGGTGATCTCCAGCCGCTCGCAAAGCAGGTTCAACCGTTGAAACTGATCATTGATCAATGCCTTCAAAGGACTGACACACAGGACGGATAGTCCGGCCGCATCTGCATTCTTGATCGCCGTCAGGATCGGCAGAAAGGCCGCTTCAGTTTTCCCCGCCGCCGTAGAAGCCGAAATCAGGACATCCCGTTCCCCATCAAGGATGGCGGGAATTGCGCGATCCTGGATGTCGCGAAGCGCCTGCCACTTCTTTTCCCAGATCCATCGCTGGACTTCCGGATGCAGCCGGTCGAACGCCTTAGAGGGTGATGGAAGTGAGTTCATCATCGCCATCCGATGCGGTGTCATCCACCCCTTCTTCCTCTTCATCGGGAGCGATTTCCGTAGCGCCGAGCAGCGCTCGCCATTCTGTCTGCGGATTTTGCTCTAAAACCGCAAGCATATGAACGAAGGCCTTTATCGTATTCCGTGGCGTTCTGAAGTAGGCCTCTCCCACATGTTCGCTGCAATGCGCCATAAAAGCCTCAAGCGCCTCATCTGGCACAAGATAAGCCTCTTCATTGCCGCCCGAATACACGTGCCTGAGGTTTTGTAGCAGCACATAAAGTTCTTCGGGCGTCAGGCTTTGTAGCCGCATGATCGGTCCCGTCATGTCGACAAGCCCGTCTACGGCGAACGTATTTTCCGATAGCCTCGATTGCAGGGCTTCGTAGCTGTAAAGCCCGCGGCGGGGATCCATTAAAAACTCTGGCGTCCCGCCGAAGAGAAATCCGATCCCGCCGACGTTTCCCTGAAGGACATCATTCAACATCCTGAGGATTTGTTCGTAGTTCTGCTTCCTCGCTTGCGCGCTTTGGAGCTTGTAGAGATTGACCATCTCGTCGAATACGATGAGCAGCCCGCCATAGCCGGCAAGCCTCACAAACTCCGAAAGCAGCTTTAGCCCGTCATAGATCGAGGCGTCATCAATGATGGTCCTGACACCGACAGCCTGGCGCGCTTCTGTTTTCGTCGAAAACTCGCCCCGCAGCCACCTCAGGGCCCCGGCCTTCAGCACATCGTCGCCGGTCTCGCTGCCCCGCCAATAGGCCTTAACAACCGTTGCAAAATCATAACCGCCGACGAGATCCTGCAACGCCGCAAGCCTTTCATCGATTACCGTTTCGATTGGCTTTTGTTGCGCTTCGCCCTGCCGCACGCACTCGGTCACAAAGCGTTCGAGGATATTCTGTAATGCTCCCCCGTCGGGATTCGTGCGGGTCGAGAGGTTTTTGACGGCCTCCGCATAGAGCGTTCTCGCCTGCCCGCCGGTTGCATGAAGGCGCCGGTCCGGCGCAAGGTCCGCATGGGCCGTGACCAGCTTCTTTTCGAGCGCAATCAAGCGCACCAAGTTTGAAAAGAATGTCTTTCCGGCGCCGTATTCGCCAATAATGAATCGCACAGCGGAGCCATCGTCGGCAATTTGGTCTATATCGCGCACCAGCGCGTTCAGCTCTGCAGCCCGTCCGACTTGAATGTGTTGAAGCCCGATGCGCGGCACAACACCGGCCGCAAGCGCCTGAACAATTGTGTCTCTTTCTCGTGTGCGGATCTTCGAGGACTTCGCCATCATCTTTTCTCCAACGTTTGAATTTCTTCAACGAGGTCGCTCACAATACAAATGTTATCTGCTGCATCGAGAACCGGCTCGCCAACAACGTCAAAGCCCCATTCATTAATCGTCTCGATGGCGCCATCTGGGAGCAATTGCAGCCGCCTCGCTTCGCTTTCAAAGGTGAGGCGAGACTGTTCGCCCTTCTCAAGCAGAAAACTCAACAATTCGCCATGCTGGCTATCTAACCCTTCGAATCGCAACGATATGTTGTCTGCAGCTCTCGAGCGCGGCTGAATAATTTCCTCGTCTTCGCTGGCGAATATCTCACTGAGAAGGCCCGCGACTTGCGCAGTTTCTTTGGTGATGCGCTCAATCTTCTGGCGATCGATCGCCGTCGGTTTCTCAATCGCCATTCCGGGTGGAGGAGGCACGCGCGCACCAGATTCAGGCGTCGCCGGTCTGACCGCAATCGGCTCATCTGAGCCGGCGGCGCCCCGATGCAAGGACGCATAAGCGTCTTCCGCCGGGAAACCAAGAGAACGGAAGAGTTGCTCGATATATTTCACTTCGGCAGCCTCAACCCTGCCGTCTGCGAGCACCGCGTCAACAGCTGACCTAGCGATCGTCTTTCTGGTGGTTTCGTCAGCCTTGGACAATTTCCGTAGAATCGGCTGGTGACGCGGCGCATTACGGCATAGGGCTTTTGCGTAGGCGAAAAGACGCTGCCGCTCGTCAACGGAAAGGCCGGGCACAGAAAGGATTTCAGATTTTATGTGTTCGATCTCTTCCTGGGCAATCTCGCCATCGGCTCCAGCAGCAAGCGCGCAAATTTCCGTTACCGTTTTCGCAGCGCGATAGGGGTCGCTGTCAGCGTCAATAACGCCGCCCTTAGCTTCAAATAAAACAATTATGTCGTCAGGAGCCGGCGGCATGCTTCCCAATCTCCGATCAGGTTCGAAGCCCAATCCGAGCTTATCAAGCACGGCGCCCAGCTTGTTCAGCGTTGCTGCGGGAATCTTGCCGGTGGTCGGAACCTCCAATTCAATCGACTCCAGCAAAGATTTTACCGGCATCCAACCCGATTTTTTCTCAGACAGCCGTGCTGCAATTGCAGAGGCGATTTCCTTTAGCGGGTTGGCGGACGGCGCATCCATGAGGTCCGCCGGAAGCAACGCCGCGGCGTCAATCGTTCCTTTCGCTTCCGGCGAGCGCCCAATCAAACGGCTGTAAACATCAAGTTCGCTGGTGCACTCGGCAAGAAGCCCATTCAACTTGTTCACCGGCGCCGTAAGCGCCCCAATGTCCGGCAGGTCATCGCCTTTCCCCGAAATGGACGCGTTAAAACGGCCGCTCGCAGCCCTGTAATCCAAGGACAGCTTCTTTTTCGGAGGCTTGACCTTTATGCCGTTCGGAAACCGTTTGCCGAACCGAACATTCCAGAGAGCGCGTAGCTCATCGAAACATCGGATGGCAGGCGTCCGAAGCTGTACGGCTGGCGAAGAGACCATCCAGAGCAAGGCGTCATCGGCGTCCAGATTCTCGCCATCCAATATTTTTCGGCCAAGATATGCACGTACGTCATACGGCATTTCGAAAAGTGAAGAGCGTGGCGGTTCGACCGGCGGACGTTGGTCAAGCTTTGTGGCCAAAAATCCTGCCGCCTCGAGCAAGCGCTCGGCATAGCTGCGAAAGGAGTTATTACCGCCGTAAATTGACAGAAGGCGCTTTACTTCAGCGAGGATCTCGTTGAACTCCGCGTCTGCCTGCTCAAAGAACAGCCGGTATTCGAGGCCGTAGAAGTACAAAAATACATAGCCGATGCCAATTTCAGGATCGTTGCGCCCGCTCGCTAACCATTCGAGATACGTTCGCCGAGCCCGCGGCTCAATCTCTGAGTAAGAAGGCCAATACGGCATGGAATCGCCGCCGGGATCGCGTGCGGTGCCAGAAGCAGACAAGGACGGATTGACCAGCGCGTTCTGAGGGCGATCCGAATCTCCGGGGCGATTGCGTTCGCCCACATAGATCATTCCTCCGTCAATTCTGACGCCCTGGATGATAACGGTGTCGCCTTTTGGAACCCACTCCATGGGACGACCCTTAGGAGCTTGTTTCCGGGGCGGCGTTGCTCCCTTGGATTGGGTTGGAGTTACCGTACGGGGAGCAGCAGCGCTCGACAGGTTCTGTGACGCCGCTGGCTTCTTTCGGCCGTTGAAGAAAAAGAACAAGGCCACTCCGGCGATGATCAAAAGCCACCACATATTATAGTCTCGCCCCAACCATTATTTTAGTATATTGAGCATATTATTGATTATTTTCACACTTATTTGGAGGGCGCAACTTTTCCACACCCCTGTTTAAGTGTTCCGCTGGCTAGCGCCCAAACCATGCGCCGCCGCGTCAATTGGAATGAATCCAATAACATGAAACGTCACTTTCACGAGGGACAGCCACAATGAGCAAAATCCGTAGGCCTCCGGAGGAAGACTTCGCACCTCGATTGCACGCACTTCTAGTATCGGCCTTCTGCAATTTCGAATGCCTATGACCCAATGAACGCCTACTGCGCGGCGCATAAGAAGACATCAAAAAGCACAACCAGGACCTCAAACTTCGAATAGTGATCCACTAGGTGCCGCGCTCAATGCAGGAAATAGTAGAGGCAAAACCATGCAGCTCACTAAGACCGACTTCATTCAGTATCTGAATTGCCCGAGATCTCTGTGGCTTCTCAAAAGGGATCCGGAAAGCTATCCACACGGCGAATTCTCGTTGTTTCTTAAAAAGCTTGTGCGCGAAGGCCATGAGGTCGAACAGTGGGTCCAGCGCTTCTTTGAGGTTGCGGGAAGATCGTCAGTGAGTTTCCAGGATGTTTTCAAATCAAAAGATGGTCTATTTGCACGCGCTGACGCAATTGAACAGGCGGATGGCGACACGGTGCTTTACGAGATTAAATCTTCAACAAGCGTCAAAGTGGACAGTCAGCACAACCATATAAAAGATGCATGCTTCCAAAAAATCTGCGCCGAGCAGGCGGGACAGCCGGTCGATCGCGTTTGCCTTGTGCACCTGAACGGGAATTACGTTCGTAATGGCGACATTGACCCCAATGAACTCCTTGTATTCGCAGACATCACTGATCGCGTATTGGCTATTGAAGATGAAACGGCTGCGGAAATCAAAGCCGCTCTCAGTTTCCTGGCTGGCGATTTCGAGGGAGAGGGATGCACTTGCCTTGAAAAATCGCGCGGAAACCACTGCGATAGTTTTGCTCTGTTCAATCCTGGGGTTCCCAAGCCGTCCATCTATAGCCTTCCTCGCCTAAGCCAGAAGAAGCGCTCAGAACTCGTCTCTCAAGGACTGTTGAGCCTGAGCGATATCAGCGATGATTACCCTCTTTCTGCAAATCAGCGCTTGGTTGTGAAAGCCGCAAAAGAGAATTCGCCCCAAATTGATTCAGCTTCGATTAAAGCATTCCTGTCAGAGCTGACCTTTCCATTATACTTTTTTGACTACGAGACGTTTGGATCAGCAGTCCCACTGATTGACGGCGCCAGCCCGCACAAGCAATTCCCGGTTCAGTATTCTCTTCATGTTCTGAAGGAGGATGGGACTCTCGATCACAAGGAATATCTTGAACGTCAGGCGCGGGCTCCGCTTCACCTCATTGAACAGATGCAATCTGATATTGGGCCCGAGGGAAGTCTCCTTTCGTGGCATGCGCCCTTTGAAAAATCCCGCAACAAGGAAATGGCGGAGACATACCCGGACAAGGCAGACTTTCTGAATGGTCTAAATGATCGAATGGTCGATCTGGAGGATGTATTCAAAACCGATTATGTAGACGCCAGATTTGACGGCTCAACGTCTATCAAAAAGGTGTTGCCTGTCATTTGTCCAAAGCTCAATTACGAAGATCTGGACGTTCAGGACGGATCATCCGCTATGGAGGCCTGGCAGCGCATGCTAAATGCCGATACCGACGAGGCCGAATGCATCGCTCAATCGCTCTTGCTTTATTGCGCGCGGGATACGTTGGCGATGGTGGAAATCTACCGCTTTCTCACTGAAATATGATGACGTACTGGACTAACTTACGCGCCTCCAGTTGCCTGCAAAACTTCTGTCCAGCTAGCGATTGTTATAATCGTGCCGCACAGCCTTCTAAGCGTTAAGGGCCCAAAACTTAGCGTTGACTTTTGTTGGCGCCTCACTTGGCACGGCCGGCGCTGCCGATCAGCAATTATCTCGGGAGACAAGCTGAATCGCGGTGTATGAGTCCTGGGGGTGGAGGGGTCGATTCTAGTTGTGCTGATAGCTTATGTGCAAAATGGGTGTCTGACGCTCAACCTTCTCATCGGCATGAGGTTGACCGTGGCCATTGTCCCCGGTCCGGGAACACTGCTGCCGCACCATCCAATCCAATAACTCTCTGCGCTGATAGCGAACGGTTTTCGTCCCGAGCTTCAGAAACCGCGGTCCCCCGCCCCGCGACCGCCACGTCTCAAGCGTTTGCACGGGTACGCCGGTGATCCTGCTCGCCGTGCGTGTGTTTACAGCTTCTTCGAGCCAACCCGGGTTGGCAGCGAGAATCTCGGAAAGAGACGGAAGAGAGTAAATCGACTTCATATTCGACCTCCGCAGAATATGCGCCTGCCCGAATTGTCAGTGAACATTATTTTCGAGACCAGACCAGAGCGGCCTTGTCCTCGCCTGGGTTTTCAAAAAGTGCGGCGCGGATCGGCGCCGCAAAGCTTGGATCGTCAAGTTCGACGCGCAAGAAGTCGTTCGCTTCATCGCCATTCCCCTTTGCGCGCCACGCCGCGCCAAGTTCGGCGCCGCCGGCGAATATCTTGAAGTCCGGCGCCTTGTCGTTGCCTTTCTTGTCGTTGGCGACGATCTTCGCTTTGACGTTGATCGTCATTGTTCGAATGAGGCCGGCATAGCCGTCTGCGGTTTTCGAAAAAGTCCCTATGATGCTCATTGTCTACTCCTTGCTGCTGGTTTTCTTCTCCAGGGTTTTGCGCGCCCGCTTGAAAGCGGAGTCGCAATTCAAGAATTCCTCGATCATCAGCGCCGCGAGATCGGGCAGCGGCGCCTCCTGACCATGGGCCTTCGCGTGCAGCGAAGCGTAATCGCAAAGCGCGTCATGAACGTCCGGCGTCAGGGAAAGGTTGAGCTTCACCGGGTTGCGATCAGGCAAGGGTCCGAGTTTGAGGCTCATCGCGCCGCCTCCTCAAGATTGTAGGGGCGCAGCACCAAGTCTTTGTGGACAATGACGCGGAGCGGCCAGCCGGGGCGTATCTTGATCGTCGGCTGAATATCGAGATTGCGTTCGACGATGCGCTGTCCGGCCTGGTTCGCCGAGTTCTGGGTCGACTCTCTTAGCGCCGCGACGAGATCGCTCTCGCTATCGTCGAAGGAAAGCTCGGTGCCGACGCCCAAAAGCGTCGAGAGAATAATGCCCTTAAGCAACCGGAAGGTATGGAAGTCTACCTTGTCGGAAAGCCCGGCATAACCGGCGACATCGCTCGCCGGCATGTTGTCGATCACGATGGAGCCGCCGTCGGGATAAACGATGCGCGTCCATACCAGCAACGCCCGCGACTGGCCGAAAGCGATGACGCTGTCATAGCGGCCGATAAGGCGCGACCCTTGCGGGATCAGAACATATTGTCCCGTCACTGTGTCGCGGACATTTTGCGTCACCTGCGCGATGACGGTCCCCGGCAGGTCGGAATTAACGCCGGTGATGAGGCTTGCCGGAATGACCGTCCCCGCCATCACTTCAAATGGCGTAATCTGATCCTCGATGCGGTGCGGGTTGTCGGTCGCCGACAGGTCAGGGTCTTCGAGAAACTGCATTTTTCTGATCTGGCGGTTGGGGTCGTCCCCGCGTTCGGCGCCGAAGGCCGGCGGCGCCGCGACAAGTCCGAGATCGAATGGCGAGACCGGCGGCGTCTCCGACCCAGCGCTCGGTGAATTCGATTGCCCGCGAGACGCGAGCTGAAAAAAGACGCCCGCCTCCCTTGCCTCCGCTTTGATCTGCGCTTCGCGCAAGGCCGCTTCTCGGGCGGCGTCGGCCTCCGGCGAGTTGCGGAACGGCGTCGGCGACATCGCGGCGTAATCATATGGATCGCCGCCGACATCGGACGATGAAACGGCCTGTTCGGCTTTTAGGAGCGCAGCGCCAAGATCGCCCGGCAGCGGCTTGCCGAGTTGCGGTTTAACATCGGCGTAGGATTTAGGGAGCGCTTCAAGCCCTTCAGCAGTCGGTTTCGTCTCCACGTTATAGAGTTCCTCGGCGCGCGCCTCGCCGACCGCGCGCGGCGGCTTCAAGGCGACGGAGACGGCGCCGAATATCAAAAGCGCGGCGCCACCCGTCGCGATGAGCAACGCCTTTTTATTGAGGCGCGTCACCGGGCGCGGTCTGGACCGCAGTTCAAGCGCTTCGAGATTGTCTTCCGCCGCGACCATTACGACCGCCCGTCAAGATCGGTTCGAATGATGCGCACAATATCTTGATGCTTTCGGCCGAGGCGAAGTTCGGCGGCCGCGAATAGCCGGTCCACCACATAATAGGCGCCGCGCATCCGGTAATTGACGAGTTCCGATTCGCCATTGCGACTCAGCACGAAGAGCGGCGGCGCTTCCCCTTGCGCGATATTCGCCGGAAACTGGATGAATACCTGTTTGCCGTCATCGAAAGCGCGCACGGGACGCCAGTGCGGCCTGTCGCCTTCAATCTCATAGCGAAAATTGAGATCGGCGGCGTTGATTTTCGAAACGGGGTTTCGCGCGGCGAGATCGTTGCTCGCCGAAGCGTCGCTTCTTTTTCGCGCGAGTTGGTCCTGCGGGTAAGTCCAGGAAATCGCCGCCATATAGGTTTCGCGGAAGGACCGCATTTCGAGATGATATGCGCGCCGGTCTGTCGTGATGACGAGATTGGTTTTAAGCCCCGGCGCGATGGGTTTGACGAGGATATGAACTTTCTCACCATTCACGCCGCCGCTCGTCGTGTCGCCGACGATCCAGCGCACCGTGTCGCCGGCGGAAACAGAGTTCAACTGCTCGCCGGCTTCCAACGCAATGTCGGTCACCTGTTCCGGCGCTGCATAGAGGCGGTAAAGCGCGCCGTCCATAAACGGATAGACCTGCACGGCGTTGAGGAAGCGACCAAGATCGGGTTCGATTTTCGCGCGTTCATTGGCGGCGTCGATGCGCTCGAACGGTTTCAAGCCTTCTTCTTTCGCCGGCTCCTCCTCGATTTCTTTCAACTGCCCCGGCAAGGGATAAGGTCTTGCGGTTTCGACGACCTCACGCCGCGGCGGCGCGTTGAATTCCACAACTTTCGCCGGGCGCATGGGCGCATCGTCGTGGGAAATATCGGGGATCTCCGTGGCGCACCCGGCGAGCGCCGCGAATGCAATACAATATCCAACCTTACTCATGATGCCTCTCCCGATTTCAGATCCTGGGACCAGTTAACGCCGTGGACGAACAGTCCGAGCGGATTTTTGTGCAGCGCCTCGACCGTGCGCGGCGGCGTGACGATGACGCTCAAATGCGCCGTGAAGCGTTCGCGCTTTTCATACTGTCCGTTGGCGTAGGTTTTCTCCGTCCAACGGATTTCGAACGAATCCTTTGTGGCGCGCACGACGCTCGCGACTTCCACGGTGACGCTGCGCCTTCCGATCTCGGCGAACGGATCGTGCTCGCGCGCATAATCGTTGAGCGCAAGCGCGCCGCGATCGGTCGTGAAGTCATAAGCCTTCAGCCAGTTCTCGCGCACAATGACCGGATCGATGGAAACCGACCGGACATTGCGGATGAACTCCGCCAATTGGTGTGCGATCTGCGCATCGGTAGGATTGTAAGTCTCCATCGCGGGACCAACCGCGCGCACCGAGCCCGCCTCATTCACTTCGACCACATAGGGCGTCACGATGGAGCGGTTCGACTGCCAGATCAGACCGCCCACAGACAACGCCGCGACGACAAGGCTTGAAAGCGCGGCGATGCGCCAGTTCGCCGCCTGAATGCGCGCCGCGCCCATGCGCTCGTCCCAAGCGGCTTGCGCTTTTTGGTAGGGCGTTTCGGGCTGGGGCGTTTCGCCATAACGAACGGAAGCGCGCTTGAACATCTCAATCATCCTCTTGTCTGAGTTTTGGCGCATCGGCAGACGACGGCCGGTCACCGGACGCGACCATGTGGGCCGTCGTCATCCCGGCGTCGCGCAAACCCTGTTCGCGTCTCAATTTTTGCGCCCAATTCGGCGCATGATTGGTTGCGGCGGCCATAGCCGCAGGAGATGACGGCGATGAAATCTTTCCCCCGGTCGCGGTGAAGGCGGCGCGCGCGCCGGATTGATACGCCTCGCCGGGATTGCCGAATGCTCTCGATACGGAGCGGCGCGCGCGGCTCATGGCGCCGGCGACGCCAGCCCGTGCGGCGCCCGCTGCGCCTGCGGCGTGGGAACGCCAGCCTACATCGCCAGATGCGGCGCGGCCGAGCGTGTAAGCAGCTTGCGAACCGCCCGCCATGGAGGCCGCTGCCCTGACCGCCGATTGCCCGGCGCGCGCGGCGGCGCCAGCGCCTGTTGCTGCAAGCGCGCCGGCGCCAACAACAGCGGCGCCGGTTCCGGCGGCCGTGGCGACCGCGGCGCCGGCGCCCAATTGCGGCGCGCCTGAGACAAGCCCGGTGGCAATGCCCGGACCGAAAATGCCAAGCGCCAGCAAGGAGAGCGATCCCAAAATGGTCGACGCCGCCTGCTCCAGCGTCACGTCGCCCGGCGTGAAGGCGGCGGTGACGGCGCCGAATACGGTTGAGCCGATACCGACGATGATCGCCAACACCATGAGTTTGACGCCCGAGGCGACCACATTGCCGAGAACCCGCTCGGCGAGGAACGAGGTCTTGTTCCAGAGGGCGAAAGGCACCAGCACAAAACCGGCGAGCGTCGTCAGCTTGAATTCGAGGATCGTGACGAAAAGCTGGATCGCGAGAATGAAAAACGCAAACAGCACAATCAGCCAGGCCAGCAGAATGATGGCGATGGTGACAAAATTGTTGAAGAAGCCGGGAAAGCCGCCAAGGTCGCTCGCCTCTTCAAGCAACGGATAGGCGGCGTCGAATCCGGTGGCGGCGACAAAGCCGGGCTTCAAAAGATCGGCCGCCGTCAATGACGAGCCGGACGCGATGAGGCCAAGCCCGGCGAAGCTTTCAAAGACGATATTCGCGAGCAACGCGAAATTATTGATGATGAAGGCGAAGGCGCCGACATAAAGCACTTTCTTGACGAATTGACCGAGGACGTTCTGTTCTCCGGCGAGCGCCCAGAAAAGACCGGCGAGGACGACATCGATGCCGATCAGGATTGCCGTCAGGAATCCAACATCGCCCGCCAGGAGGCCGAAGCCTGAATCTATATAGGCGGTGAAGGTCGCCGTGAAATCGTCTATGACGTTTATGTCGTCCATGATTTTATCTCGCTCGCGCCAGTTCGGCCTTCGGCCTCACGGCTCCGCGTGGGCGACCTGACCGGCCGGCGTGCGGTCGCACTTGCCTCACTTCGTTCGGTTTCATCATCAGCTCGGCGTGTAGGCGGAACCGTCGCCGAGGAAGCGCTCACGCCGAACGCGTGCGCGTTCTTCCGACTGAATCTGGCGCGCGCGTTCAAGGGCTTCGGCGCGATATTGGACGGCGAGCATCTGGGCGGTCTGCATGGATTGCTTGGTCTGAAGCGCAATCAACTGATTGCCGGCCTGCGCCGCCTGAAGGCCGCCGACGGCGCTTTGGCTTTCTTGAACGAGCGTATCGAGAGTCGCCGCATCATCGCGAACCGTCTCAGCGACCTGCGCCTGTATCAGCATGGCGTCGTGAAACGCCCGCGAGGTTTCTTTCCAGTGCTGGTGCGCCGCCGCGCCCATGGCGGCGTTCGAGAACGCCGAATAGTCTTCCGGAAAATACATCTTGAACGCCGCGTCAACGGTCGCAACGTCATAGGCGATGCCGTTCGCGGTCTTGATGAGATTGTCGATCTGAGCGAGGCGCGAGGCGATCGCCGCTTTCGCCGAGTAAGGAAGGTTCGTCAGCTCCTTCGCCTGATTGGCGATCATCTGCGCTTCGTTGGTAAGTTGCTTGATCTGATTGTTGATCATTTCGAGCGTGCGCGCCGCGGTCAGAAGGTTTTGCGCGTAGTTCGTCGGGTCGTAGACAATGCCGCCCAAGAGAAAGGCGTCGGCGGACGTGATGGGCACAATCGAAAGCCCAAGCGCGGCGGCGCAGGCGAGAAAGCGTGATTTCATTCGGCGGCGCATAATTGTGCTCCTTTCGATGTTTCTTGCATTGAATTGTCAGTGAGAAGGTCCGCGGCCCAGGCGAGACCCTTGGCGCGCAAGAAAGCGCTCGCAAAGGCGTCCAGTCCCGCTTCGGACAATATGCGGTCGATCAGTTTCTGATCGGCCGGCGACGAGGCGCCGCAAATGCCAAGCGCCACGGGCCCAAGCCCGAGATCGAACAGACGATTGCCGGCGGACGACTGATAGTAATAGTCACGCTTCGGCGTGGCGGTCGCGATGATTTCGATTTGGCGTTCATTAAGACCGAAAGCTTCGTAAACCGATCTGACACCCGCTTCTCGCGCTCGCGGATTGGCGAGAAAGATGCGCGACGGACAGCTTTCGATGATTGCCGGCGCGATGGCCGAAGTCTGAATGTCGCTCAAACTTTGCGTGGCGAAGATCACCGAGACATTTTTCTTGCGCAGGGTCTTAAGCCAGTCGCGCAAACGCTCGGCGAAGAGCGGATGATCGAGAAAGAGCCAGGCCTCGTCGAGAATGAGAAAAGTCGGTCTTCCCTCGAAGCGATCGTCCAGGCGGTCGAAGAGATAGGAAAGCGCCGGGGCCACCGCCGCCTCGCGGCGCATCAGGGTTTCCATTTCGAAGCCGACGACATCGGCGAGGTCGAACGAGTCCGCTTCGGCGTCGAAAAGGCCCCCATGGGCGCCCTCGATGGTGAAGGGTTTGAGGGCCGCGCGCAGATCGGCGCGCTGCAAGAGAAGCGAAAGCCCGGTGAGCGTGCGTTCGGCTTCCGGCGCCTCGCTCAAATTCCCGAGCGCCGACCACACGGCTTCTTTTGCGGGCGGATCGAGCGCGGCGCCTTCCTGTTCGAGAACCCCCAAAAGCCAACTTTGAGCACGCGCCTTTTCCTCGTCGGAATCAATCCAACGCAAAGGCTGAAAGCTGATCTCGCCTTCGGCGCCGAGATCGTGAAACGCGCCGCCAAGGGCGAGGATCGTCGCCCGCGTCGACCGTCCCTTGTCAAAAGCGAAAATTTGCGCGCCCTCATAACGGCGGAACTGCAAGGCCATCAGCGCCAGCAGCACCGACTTGCCGGCGCCAGTGGGACCGACAATCATCGTATGCCCCACATCGCCGATATGCGTCACAAGCCGGAACGGCGTCGTTTCGCAGGTGGTCGCGGACAAGAGCGGCGGCCCGTCAAGATGCGCGTTTCGCGCCTCGCCCGCCCAGATCGCCGACAAGGGCGCCAAATGCGCAAGGTTGAGCGTGTGAATGAGCGGTTGGCGAATATTCGCGTAAAGATGTCCCGGCAATGTCCCGAGCCAGGCGTCGACGGCGTTGAGACTTTCGCGGATGGTGACGAACCCGCGTCCATTGAGGACACGCTCAATTTCCTGCGCCTTGGTCTCAACCGCGCGGCGGTCCGCGTCGGCGACGGTGATCGACGTCGTCAGATAACCGAAAGCAACATCGTCGGCGCCCAGCTCCTGCAGGGCGGCGTCGGCGTCCGCCGCCTTGTTGTCGGCGTCCGAATCGACGAGCGCGCTCTGCTCGTTGAAAAGCGTCTCTTTGATAATAGCGGCGATGGATTTTCGCTTGGCGAACCATTGCCGACGGTATTTTACGAGTTCCTTCTCGGCGCGGGCCTTGTCGAGGGCGATAAAGCGCGTCGTCCAGCGATAGGAAATGCCAAGCGCGTTCAGCGCATCGAGAAAGCCCGGTTCGCTCGCGGGCGGAAAGCCGTTGACGCCGATGACGCGCAGATGGTTCTCGCCAAGCATCGGCTCGAAGCCGCCCGACAGCGCTTCGTCCGCCAGGAGCCCGTCGAGATAGATCGGCGTTGACGGGGCGGCGACGCGATGGCGTTTCGACGAAACGCAGGAATGAAGGAAGCCAAGCGTCTCGTCGTCGTCCAGCGCCGCGCATTCGGGCGTCAGCATCGACAGAAGATCGATGGCGCGGTCGGTCTCCAGCAGGAAGCGCTCAAGATGATCGCGCGCGCTTGCTTTCTCTTCGCGTTCGGACCTTTCAAAGAACATGCTTTCGGTCTTGGCGGCCCCGTCGCTCGGCGGCAGCCAGGCGAAGGTCAGATAATAGACGCTCTCGAAATGCGCGCCGCCTTCAAAACTCGCGCGCCGTTCCTCGTCGACGAGCCAGGCGACGGGATCACGCCACTCGCTTTGCGCATAGTCGCCGGCGGGAATGCGGTCGGCCTCGAAAAAGAGCGCCCAGCCGGCGCCGAAGCGTTTCAAGACATTATTGACCCGGGCGCAGAAGCTGACGAGTTCGCCGGCGTCGGCGCTTTCAAGGTCCGGTCCGCGATAGCGCACCGTCCGCTGAAAACTCCCATCCTTGTTGAGGACGATGCCGGGCGCGACCAGCGCCGCCCAAGGGAGAAAATCCGCAAGGCGCTGCGGCCGGTTTCGATATTCGCGGATGTTCAGCATGAAAGATGCGCTTTGTGTTTGAGGGCGCGAAACCCCGCTTCCAGAAACTTCGGATCGCGCTTCGCCGCATAGACGGCGCCGCCGTGGCCGACGATCCAGAGAACGATCCCGGCGATCCACATCTGAAGGCCGAGCCCCACCGCCGCGGCGAGCGTGCCATTGAGGATGGCGACGCCCCGCGGCGCGCCCGCCATCATCATCGGCTCGGTGAGGCTGCGATGAACTGGAATGGAATAGCCCTCGATCATCTCATCACTCCTTCAGATCAATGCGCCGCCGCCGAACGAAAAGAAGGCGAGGAAAAAACTGGTCGCGGCGAAGGCGATGGAAAGGCCGAAAACGATCTGGATGAGGCGGCGGAAACCGCCCGACGTATCGCCGAAAGCGAGCGACAGGCCGGTGATGATAATGATGATGACGGCGACGATGCGCGCGACCGGCCCCTCGATGGAATTGAGGATCTGGGTGAGCGGCGCCTCCCAGGGCATCCCCGATCCGGCGGCGTGCGCCGGCGCGGCGAAAATGAATAGCGCGAGTGCTGCGATGAGCGCCGTTGAGAGGGCGCTTCTCATAGTGTGGTAGGCGATCATGATTGGTCTCCCTGCATGACAAGTGAAAGCTCCGGACCCTTCGCGGGCTCGATGCGGTAGGAATGATCGGGATGAAGCCCTGCGACGCGCACGATCTCGCGAACGGCGCGGCCATTTGGCGTCTTGGCGATAAAGACGACGAGATCGACCGCTTCGGCGATCAGCTCGCGGGGAACGCGGTTTGTCCGTTCACCGATCAGTTGTTCGAGCCTTGAGAGCGCCGACGCCGCCGAATTCGCGTGAATGGTGGCGATGCCGCCCGGATGGCCGGTGTTCCATGCCTTAAGGAGATCGAGCGCCTCGCCCCCGCGCACTTCGCCGACGATAATGCGGTCGGGCCGCAGCCGCATAGTAGCGCGCACGAGCCGCGTGAGATCGGCGCCGGGAGAGGTTCTCAAGCCAATCTTGTCGTCCGCCGCGCAATTGAGTTCGCGGGTGTCTTCGAGAATGACGATGCGCTCGCAAAGCTCTGCGATTTTCGCAATCAGCGCATTGGCGAGCGTCGTCTTGCCCGAGGAGGTTCCCCCGGCGATCAGAATATTGTGTTTGGCGGCGATGGCGGCCTGCAAGGCGAAGCCTTGCGCCGCGGTCATGACGCCATCCGCTACATAATCTTCAATCGAATAGAGGCGTGTCGCCGGTTTTCTGATGGCGAAGGCCGGCGCCAGTGACACCGGCGGCAACACGCCCTCGAACCGCTCGCCGGTTTCGGGAAGTTCGGCGGAGACGACGGGATGATCACTGTCGCAGCTCATGCCGGCGCCGGACGCCACCAGACGAATGATGCGTTCGGCGTCCGCGGGCCTGATTTGTTGCGCTTCGCGTTTGCGCCCCTCCCCGGCGCGCTCGACCCAAAGGGCGCCGTCGGGATTGGCGATGATCTCAAGCACGCTCGGATCGCCAAGCGCCGCGCCGATCACGGGCCCGAAGGCCGTCTTAAGCATGGAGGCGCGGCGCGCATCGGCGCCGTTTGCAATCGGCGCGCCGGTCATTGCACCGCCTCCAGAGGAGTAGTTGCTTTCGGCGCCGACGTTTCTTCAAGGCCCATATGGGCAAGCAGGCTGTCGACATAGCGCTCCTTGCCCATGAGCCGGTCGCCAACTTGGCCGATGAAATGCTCGAAGCGCTGTCGTCCGAGCGCCTCGGCGCCGGCGCGGGAATTTTCCGGCAATGGCGGCGTGATGCAGAGATAATAGAGAACATAGAGCGCCAGCGTTTCGGTCTGCGCGGCGCCATCATCAGCGAGACGCTCCATCTGCCGGGTCATGCGGTCGAGGCGTCGAACAAGCGCCGCCGTCTCGCTCTTGTCGTCCTTCGGCGCCAGAAGCTGCTTGATCGCCGCATCCACCAGCGACGTCTTGGTGACGCCCGGTCCCGCCGCCTTATCGAGCAAGCGTTCCGCTTCGCGGCTGATATGAATATTGATGCGCGGCTTGGTCATCTCAAATACCCGGCAGAATGCTTTGGGGATGCTTGTCGATGACGGCCGCCTTGTGGGTCGCTTCATCTGCAAGGTCTTTGAACTTGCGGGCCGATGCGGCGTCATCATCGTCGGCGCCGATGTCGTCATCTCTCTCGGTTTGTTGCTTGGGTTCTTTTGCGGGCGCGGTTAAATCCGGCTTCAATTCGCGGCCGCCCTCGTCATCGTTCTCGCAAACGAGATCGAACCAGGGCTGGTCGAGGCGCTTGTCTTCCGACGCTTCGCAGACGCTCCAGTCGTCGGCACGTGACGCCGGCGTCTCCATTTTTTCTGGAGCCGCAAGCACGCGGCCCATGAAATTCGCATCCTCGTAATAACGGAGTTTCTTGGCGCGGATTGGCGGGAGGCCGGCGACAAGCGCGATCGCCTCGTCCGGCGGCAATTGCATCACCTCACCGGGAGTCAGCAAGGGGCGCGCCGTTTCCTGTCGCGAGACCATGACATGAGCGAGCCAGGGCGCGAGGCGATGGCCTGCATAGTTCTTTTGCGCGCGTAGTTCCGTCGCCGTGCCGAGTGCGTCGGAAATCCGCTTCGCTGTTCGCTCGTCATTGGCGGCGAAGGCGACGCGCACATGGCAATTGTCGAGAATGGAATTGTTCGGGCCGTAGGCTTTTTCAATCTGGTTCAATGACTGCGCGATCAAGTAGGCTCTAACGCCATAGCCGGCCATGAAAGCAAGCGCCGACTCGAAGAAGTCGAGGCGGCCGAGCGCCGGAAATTCGTCAAGCATCATCAGGAGCTTGCGCTTGTGCGCGGCGCCGTCGAGGCTTTCCGTGAGGCGCCGTCCGATCTGGTTGAGGATCAACCGCACCAGCGGCTTCGTCCGCGAGATGTCCGACGGCGGCACGACGAGATAGAGGGAAACGGGCTTTTCCGCCGTCATCAGATCGGCGATTCGCCAGTCGCAGGCGCTGGTCACCCGCGCGATAGTCGGATCGCGATAAAGCCCCAGAAAACTCATGGCGGTCGAAAGAACGCCGGAACGTTCGTTTTCGGATTTGTTCAAGAGTTCTCGCGCCGCCTGCGCGACCACGGGATGCACTTTCGGCGCGTCTTTTGTCCCGAGATGATTGGTGGTCATCATGACTTTGAGCGTGCGCTCGAAAGAGCGCGCCGGATCGGAAAGAAACGCGGCGACGCGCGAGAGCGTCTTTTCCTTCTCCGCATAAAGAACATGAAGGATGACGCCGACGAGAAGCGCGTGGCCGGTTTTTTCCCAGTGATTGCGCCGTTCGAGAGAGCCTTCCGGATCGACGAGGATGTCTGCGATGTTCTGGACGTCGCGAACCTCGCGCTCACCCTTCCGAACTTCCAGCAGCGGGTTGTACCGCGCCGAGGCCGGATTGGTCGGATCGAACAACAGACAATGAGAAAACCGTGAGCGCCAACCGGAGGTGAGGCTCCAGTTCTCGCCCTTGATGTCGTGAATGACCGCACTCCCGGTCCAAGAGAGAAGTGTCGGCACGACAAGGCCGACGCCTTTCCCGGACCGGGTCGGGGCGAACGCCATGATATGCTCGGGTCCGTCATGACGGAGATAGTCGCGCTTCCACGACCCTAAAAAGACGCCCGAGGGATCGAGGAGCTTTGCGGCTTTGACGTCGCGGCCCGTCGCCCACCGCGCCGAGCCATAGGTGGTGACGTTTTTCGCCTGGCGCGCGCGCCAGACCGATCCGGCGATAGCAGCAGCAGCGGCGGCGAACCCTCCGCCAGCCGCAATCGCGCCGCCGCGCATGAAGACGCCCGGCGCATAGGCCTCATAGGCGTACCACCATTCGAAGATGCGCCAGGGATAATAGAAGGGCTGGCCGTTCGCGACGAACCAGGGCGCTCCTAGCGCCGCGTCATGATGAAAGACGCCGGCGACATAACCCGTCGCCAGCCACATGGCGGCGGCGATCATCATTATGACGACGACGATCTGTCCGATGAGTATTTTGGTCGGCGTCACGAAAGATGATCCCCACTGCGCCGGAATTGGCGCTTCGCGAATCATCGTGCGGCTACGGAACGATATTTGTCACCGGAGAGAATCCGGGGGAATTTGTAGCGACCGGGGCGAATTGCGGTTCGCATGTGGAAAGTGGTGGGCGATTGCGGCGGGGCGCCCCGAGATGGCGTAATCGGGTAGATAATGTGATTGGGCGCAGTGTTCTGGCAGATATTGAGTGTCGTTCCCGATAGAATTGGGGTGAGCGCCGGTCTGGCGGGCGTTTGTCCCCTGGCTGGCTGCCCATCCCTAGGCGGTGTTTCCGGCCCAGCGTAAACTCTTTATTAAAGACGATAATTGTCGCCTTCTGGTAGACTTATTTACTGAATTTCAAAATGCCCCCTTGTAATATTTTGAATATTGCCTATTTTGTCTACCATGAGTAGACAATTGCAACCAAAGCTAAAATGGGTGCTCGACCAGGTTCCCCAAGGCCAACTGATCGACACGCCGACGCTGAAGAGCCATGGCGTGACCCGTCAACTCGTCCACAAATATATACAAAGCGGTTGGCTAACGCCTGTTATCCGGGGCCTCTATCGCCGCGCTCCCGGCGCCGAAAACGCCGCTGAAAACACCCTCGAATGGAGAACGGTCGTTCATTCGCTTCAAGCCGTGATGGGCTACGACTGCGTTATCGGCGGCCGCACCGCGCTCGAAGAACAGGGGCTGCGCCACTATGTGCCGCTGGGTGGCGAAGCGCAGGTCCACCTTTATGGCGATGACCATCCGGGCTGGCTCAAACGCCTATCCGGGCCGACTGATTATGTCCTGCACAACGCCGCGCTTTTTGACGGAACCATCGCCGAAACCGCCGACGTTCAATCGGCTTCCGGTCCATTGCGGTGCTCGTCGCCGGAGCGCGCTATCCTCGAAATGCTGGATGAGCTCCCGAAAGGCGAAAGTTTTCACATGGCTGACATGGCGTTCGAAGGTCTCGCCTCCGCCCGCCCAAAACGCTTGGCGCATTTGCTTAAGCATTGCACAAGCATCAAAGTAAAGCGGCTGTTCTTCGTTTTTGCTGATCGACACAATCACGCCTGGCGCAAACACCTCAATGCCGATGAATACGATCTCGGCGCCGGACCACGCGCGCTCGTCAAAGGCGGAAAAATTCACCCGCGCTATAAAATCTCCGTGCCCGAAGACTATCTTCCAAAGAACGAGGGTGCTGACGATGGCCCATGAACACTATGCCGATCAGGTCAAACTGCTCGTCGATGTCCTGCCGGCGGTCGCCGCCGAAAAAGCGTTTGCGTTAAAAGGCGGCACGGCGATCAATCTTTTTTACCGGAACCTGCCCCGGCTGTCAGTCGATATCGATCTCACTTATCTGCCGGTACAGGACCGCGCAGAATCGCTTGCCGCCATCAACGCGGCCATGGACAGAATCGGCGCCGCCGGAGAAACAATCAATGGCGTCACTGCAAAGCGCATTGCAGGCGGCGGCGGCGGCGCAACGCGCGTGCAGTTTCAGCGCGGCTCATCGACTGTGAAAGTCGAGACCTCGCCAGTGACGCGGGGCGTTGTCTTCGAGCCGGCCATGCGCCGGGTCAATGCCGCCGTCGAGGACCAATTCGGCTTTGCGGAAGCGTATGTCGTCTCATTCGAGGATCTCTATGCGGGCAAGCTGCACGCCGCCTTGGACCGTCAGCACCCCCGAGACCTTTTTGACGTGAAGACCCTTTTTGAAAATGAAGGACTGACGGACGATCTGTTCCGCGCTTTTCTCGTTTATGTGGCAAGTTCCAACAGACCGCCACACGAATTGCTGGCGCCCAATCTGAAGGAGATTGGCGACCTCTATGAAAGAGAATTTGTCGGGATGACGACAACGCCAACGACAATTGACGAGCTAACCGGCGCCCGCGCCGCTTTGATCGACAACATTCAATCGCGCCTTAAGGAAAACGCAGCAACGTTTTTGAAAACACTTGCGGTCGGCGCTCCGGACTTCGTCCTTTTGGGCTTGCCCGACGCGGCGAATTTGCCCGCTATCCGCTGGAAGCTTCAGAATATTGAGAAACTAAAGGCGTCAAATCCGGAAAAACACGCCGAGCAGGTCCGCGCGCTGGAAGCGCTATTGTCGTGATCTGCGTCGCCGCCTGAGAGCCGCCATCCATGCCGTCCCGTCCGATCCGCACTAAAAATCGGTTTGGTAAACGCTTTATCTCGCCTAGCGATCTCCTTGGCTACGCTGAAGATCTCGGCCTCAAATTACCAGTCGGCCGTGAACGTTTTCTCGAATTTATGGAGCGCGAGGGCATTTTAAGTCCGGTTCGCCGCGTTCGCTATCCGGCGCCGCTGGTGCGGCGTCTCGCCTTGGAGGAAGGCGACCGTCATCCAAGCGAAAAAATCCTTGAACCGATTGAACGAGACGACACGGTAGCCAAAGCAGCCCTTAGCTTGCACGGCGCATTGTGCTTTCCGACCCGCTCTATTACGGCGCGAGACGCAGAAAGTCCGCACATTCTCGACAAGATTCGTCCGGAGCATGCGCCATTCATTCAAACCGAATTTTCACGGGAAACATTTGTTCCCTGGGACGATTTTAAGGTCTTCGCCTATCTCATCGACGGCGATGAAATCTATGCCGGAGATCGCTTCTATCCGACTTTTTATCATGCTTGGCAGGTGTTTTTTCTCGCTACCTATCTGCGCACGGCTGCGATGCTGCTCTATGCGGTCGATGACGACGCTGTCTCAAAAGCCATGTGGGAAGGACGGCTCGACGACGATGCGATTAGGAAGCGTCGTCAGGTGACTTTCAACATTGAAGCGCGCCATGAGCTGCATGAATTGCGGAAATACGAAAATTGCTTCGATGCGGTCAGTTACTTTCAGGATTATTCCCGCAATGCACTTCAGCGCTTTGGCCGTCATGCCGATGAACATGGCCGGTTGGCGCCGCGTCACTGGCAAGCATTCCGCGCAAGAGAAAAGCAGATCGCCGCCGAAACGCTCGGCAAATATGGTCTAAACGACAAAGACTTGATCGATTTCGTTAAGGCGCAATGCAAGTGGTGGAATGACGCTGAACGCCGCGGACCCGCGCTTCTCGCCGATGAGTGGAAACGCCATATTGGGATAACGCTCGATTTCCATCGCGCGGCTACCGGCGCGACGCATGAGCAGCAGTCCGCTGATGTCGGCCGCGTCACCGGCCATTTTAAGCCAACCCTCGACGTCGTCTTTCCCAGCTGGATCAAGGAACAGAGGGAGCTTGCCTTTCGCTCCCTGAAACCCTGGGCGGCGGACGGATTCGATGGAACTCCGACGCCGTTTACGTTTAACGACACTGAGCTCGATGAACTCTGCAAATGGCTTGAGGAGAAGAAACTTTATCAGTTCTATTGGATTTACCGCCGAGCCGTAGAAGGGCGTCATCGAGATGATCCAGTGCAGCGAGCGGCGACCACAGCGGACGTCGCCAATTTCGCCAATCTCGCCGAAATGATCGCTAATGAAGTTTTGCTCGAAAAAGGAACGCCGCCGCGCGGGCCTAGAATGACGCTTGTGCCGAAACTGCGCCTGCTTTTTGGGCCGGCCGGTCCCGTTGATCTTAATCGTTATCTGAGTAAGCATCGATCATTGATGCGCACGGAACATCAGACGTTGCGTCAGCGCCTTGCACAGATTGCTCGGCTAAAGTCGTCAGCTGGCGCCCATACGCCGGTTTTGCGTTACCTGCTAGCACTCGTAGCGATCAGAAACGAAGGCTCCCATTTGGGCCTATTGCGCTTCGACCGGATCGAGACAATGGAACTGACCCGCCTCATCAGCCTTGCAAGTCTCGCTATATGGAAAACGCGGTAGCGTCCTATACGCCAAGCCCCCGCCCCTTCCGTTCAAACGCCCATTGCACGCTGTTTCGACCAAGTATGCCCGAAACCGTCTTTCCGCGGTGGCGTTCCAACACCTCACGCCATGGAACAAGAGAAAATTCCTTCGACCGCTCAATCATGGCGTAACGGCGTCCGCCTATCTCGACCGGCTGGCGATAGACGCCCTCAATGCGCCCGCCTTCAACCGGCGCGAACGTCTTGCCGGTTTCCTTCGCGAGCCGCGCGCCCGCTTGCGCCACAGCACTGTTTTCAAGTTCGCGAAGCGCCTTTCTGTCTACCGATAAAAGCGGACCATCTTCGGCCGCAAGACCGTTCGCCAGAAGGAACTGCCGGCGCACAGCGAGCGCGCGCTTGATCTCCTCGCCGAAGCCTGATCGCACGCTGTCGATGACGCGCTTGCCTTCAAGGGCGTCGTCGAGAACAGTCGCGCCATTCGCTTCCGTCAGCCTGTCGAGCGACGCCCAGGACAGCACCCGGACGCGCGCGCCCGAACGGCTTTTCTCAAAACCGGCGGCGCGCTCCAAATAGTCGCCGGGGATGCGCCACGACCCGTCTTCCTGACACTCGACTATCCCCGCCCGACGTAAGGCTTCGAGGCGGCGCCTATGGGCCTGCCGATAGTCGGCGCTCGATGAGGGATCGTCCGCCTCATGAAGATCGCCCGAATAGACGCCGCCATGGCGCGCGGCGATGGCTGCGATGGTTCTGTCCGCAGGCCGCGCCTCTCCGGACTTTCCTGAAACCTCGACAATCGCGCCAACCGGCGGTGCAGCGCCCGGCGCGAAGTCCGCCTCGACGCGCCATTGATTGCCGTCGGCGCCTTCTATGCCAAGAAAACGAGCATCATGACCGTCATCGGCGGCGCCCGATCCGACAACGCGGCCGATAAGCGGGCCATCCTTGCCGAAGGCGCCTGCAAAATCCCGCACCCTCGCTGGCGCCAGCTTGGCACCCATCGCCTCGCCCATAGAGCGGATGATGTCGCCGCGCCTTCCCGCTTCGCGCAAGGCCGCTTCATGGCGCGGCGACAACCGCCAGCCCTCTTTGCGCCGCCCCGCAAGCCCCATGGTTTCCAGATGCCGCAGGCGCGCGGTCAACAGCTTCAGACGAAATCGGTCATAGGCCGTTCGCGCGCGCGGCAGCTCGACGGCGCCGTCAATGCCAAGATCGCCAAGTTCCCTGTCGAGCCCGGTCCAGCGTTCCTTCGTCGCTTCCTGCATTTTCGCGCGGGCGATATCGAGATCGCGGCGCGGCCCCAGCTCCAGCGTCGCCAACTCCTCGGCGCGCTTGCGAAACCCGTGAGCGATATAGTTGCGCGCGATGACAAGATCGGCGCCGGTCTCGTCCTTCCCGCGCAGCACGATATGAACATGGGGGTGGTCGGTATTGTAGTGATTGACCGCGACCCAATCGAGGCGCGTGCCGAGATCCTTTTCCACCGCCGCCATAAAGTCCCGTGTATAGCTGTCGAGACGGCCAAGCTCGCCTGCGTCTTCCGGCGAAAGGATGATGCGGAACTGATGGCGGTCGTCTCTGCCTTCCTCCAGAAAGGCGGCGCCGTCGGCTTTCTCGACGTCCGGACCATATAGCCGCGCCTTTTCCTTTTCGCCGTTTTCGTTCCGGCCGGCGCCATCGCGCTGGATGTAGGAAAGGTGGGCTCGCGCCTTGGCGAGCCCGTTGGCGCCGAGACGCACTGAGCGGATTTTGACCGCCACCCGGCGGCTTCTTGCGCCGGCGAAAGCATAGCGTGCGGCGATGGCGGCGCCGATCCCGGCCCCGCGCCCGATGCGCTCACCGGAAAACCGCGCGCGGGCGCGTTTCGCAAAGGCGCCGGGCCGAACCTTCTCCATCTTGCCGTATAGGCGTCCGAGATAGCGTTTAGCTGGGCGTCCGCCATTTGAACGAATGCGTCCAAGGCGCGGGCGAAACTCGTCTTCTCCCCCGGTCACGGCGCCATGCACCATTTGGCGCAATTTCGAATGAACATAGTGCATAAAAACGAGACGTGCAGACAGGGATTGGGGCTCTTGATGCACCAATCCTTTAATCTTGCCCTACGCGCAGAATTTACGCTCATATGCAATGTTTCCTTCGTTCTTCGTCTACTCGCTGAAGCGGGACTTACGCCGTTTCGTCCATATGGGCGTCGCAACACCGATAATAATTTCGCGCTTCATCGCCCCGAAATACCGTCCGTCGAGGGAGCGTTCGTGATCGTTCAAGAGAAAGATTTCGCCGGCGCCGAGCGTGATGCAGCCGCTCCATTGCGGCAACGGGCGGCCATCTGAGTCGCTCTTGCGCGCCCGCGCGACAATAACGCCGTTGAGGACAAGGCGCGCGCCATCCCGGCAGATCCGGTCGCCGCCAAGGCCCGCCACGCGCTTTAAAAGCGGCGTTCCCGGCGGCAGATAACCGCGCTCCTCAATAAGCGTTTCAAGCGCCGGCGGCGGCGCGGCGAGCACGAAATCGCCCTTGCCGGGCAGTCTTTTGCTAATCGAATAAAGACCCGTCGGCGCGCTTCGCGAAGCGTTCCAGACGATGCGCGGGGCTGTTTTGCTGAGCGCGCCAAAGGCCATCGCCGCAATGGCCGCGGCGCCGACAATGAGGATCTCGGCGCGGGTCGGCTTCTTTCTCACGCCGTCGCCTCCCCGTTCTTGTTGAACACGGCGCCGCTATGAGCATAGCGCAATCGCGCCGACCACTCGTCGAGATCGTCCTTGTGATAAACGACCCTGCCGCCATGTTTGCGATAGATGGGCCCGCCCCCCGACTGCCGGAAATTCTCAAGCGCCCGCGTTGTCAGCCGCAGATAGGCCGCGGTTTCGTCCACGGTCAGAAACGGGCTTTCGATTTCAGGCGCGACAACGCGAAACGCCACCACAATGCGGTCACCCCCGCTTGGCCGCATCTGGCGCCCGCCGCCATCATGCCCACGGGCCCCCACAGCCGTCCTTACCAACACAATCGGCAAAATCCAACAATTATGCCAATACAGACAGGTCAAATGATATTTTTCCCCATGTCAATGGATATATTATCGCGAATCTATATTAATATAGATTGCGTAAACAGGCGAAGAACCTAAGAAAAGGAACAGCCGCCCGTCAGGGCGGCTGTTCCCGGATTTCTCCCGCGCAGGACGGATTTAAGGCGTCCCGCGCAGAAGCATCGCCTCATGCGCGATCAATTGGCGATCACGGCATAAGCGTCCGGATCGGCCTGATCGTTCGCCGGGCCGAGATTGGCGAAGATCGGGCGCGCGCCGGAGCCGATGATTTGCGGATGCTTGATGGCGATATTGACATAGCGCTCGCCGCTCTTGGAGCTGGTGCGGTAGCGGGCCGTGCCGATCCGCGCGCCGTTTTCCGCAACGACTTCCATTTCCGGAGCGTTTTCGGAGACAGCGTCCGAAAGCGGCTGCAGGCTGATTTTGCCCCGCCAGGTCAGAAGACCGTTGATGACGCCTTCAAAGCGATTGTCGCCGGTCTGTTTCACATAGCCGATCGTGGACATAGGTAAGGTTCCTTCTCATTGATCATCGCCGAAGGGCCAGTCCCCTCGACGGGTCGCGAAAAAAGGGGCCGGGCCTCGCCGCAATTCATCCCGCGCGAAAACAAAGCGCCCGGCCTTCCGGGCCGGGCTTCGCTCCCGTGCGCGGGACCGCAGCGCGAGCGAAGGACGCAAGGCCGGGCCGCCCTGGCGCGGGCCGTGAGCCGCTTTTCACCGCGCGCTCGCCGCGCGGGCGGCGAACAACACGGGTGGCGGACCGGCATGCGTTGAATTGACGGCGCCCCCGCGCCCCTTACGACCCGGCAGTCGAAGGGGCTCAGCCATTCGGCGTCATCGATGAAGGAAGTTTGGCGGCGAACGCGCCACGTGCGTGAATACCGGCGCGGAATTGAACGCCGTGACGGCGTCCGGCAGTCGTGGCCCAGAATGCAGCGCGGCAGAGCGAAGGAGCCCGGCGGAAAGGACGCTTCCGGCAGAATCGTTTTCAAGAAATCGGCGCCGGGACCGGCTTCAGGCGCGCCGGTCAAAGCCGCAGCGCAGGACGAAAACGCCCGCTTTCTCGGCTTTCTGGCCCAGATTGAGCGTAACGCCATTGCCCGGAAAGATCACGCATCCGGCGAGGCCGGCGGCGATCATCTCGTCATTGCGCCGGAAAGGCGCGGCCCTCCCATGCCGCTCGAAATGCGGGCGGAAGGCGACCTGATCGACCTTGCGGGCATCGGCCCACCGCGCGGCGACGAGATCGGCGCCGCGAGCCTGAGCCGTATGGGCGAGCACCATGTCGGGATGGCGCGCGCGCACTTTGTCGAGCACCCGGAATATTGCATCCGCATCGGTCCAGTCCGCGCCGCCGGAAAAGGCGATAAGCGGGCCTTTGGGCGCGCGCGCTTCGCACTCGCGCGCGCGGCGCGCATCGATGAAATCGCGCGCCTCGATTATCGCCGCGGTCACGCCGGGCCGGCCCTTTTTCACGCCCGACCGGGGCCGCCAGGAAGACCCGGTCAGCGCGGCGAATTCATCGGCGAGCCGGTCGCGCATATTCTCGAATTCGCCGATATGGGCGGCAAGGGCGCGGGCCTTTTGGGTGGCGCGCTCAAGCTCGACCGATCTGGCTTCCGAACCGTCCTGGCTGCGGATAAGCGACTGGCAGAGACTTTCCGCCTCGCGCAGATCGCGTTCGAGCCAATCGGCCTTGCGGTGGAAAAGATTGACGAGACCCCAGGCGATATCGTCCGCATAGGCCTCGAGCGGCGTGCCTTGGAGCGCGTCGCCGGCATGGGTTACGAGACCTTCGATCGCGCCGGCGACGTCGCTGTTATCGTCGAGAGGATCGTCTTCGGGCGCAATTGCGCCGGGCCCGAAAAGGGCGAGATTTTCCAGAATGCGGGCGGTTGGCGATTGCATGGCTTTCTCCTTGTTGCCGGCCGCGCGGGGCCGTTCCCCGGGCGGCGGGGACCTCTAGCGGCCGGGCCTTCAAGGCGCGCAGTCACCCGCAAGGGCGGCCCGCACCCTTGCGGGCCGAGCGCCCCGCCGGGGCGCTTGACCGGCGCGCCGCCCGGACGCGACGCTCCCCGCTTTTCGCCCGGGGAACGCCGCGCCGGCGACGCAAGGACGGAGCCATGCAAAAACGATCGCCATGTGCATGCTGAACGAGAAAACGGCCGATAACCGGCTGAATAGAAGTCCGTGAGGAGATTTCTTCGCCCGGCGAAGCGGCGGTCAGCGCATCGATTTTGCGAGCGCGCTTGCAAGCGCTGCGGCGCCAACAATGCGCAAATCGTCATTGAAATCCCCGAGCCGGGGAAAGAGAAGGCGCGCGGCGGTCCCGTGAGCATGGGCCCGCGCGGCGAGACGGCGTGCAGCCTGCTCGCCCGCGCCGTGGCGGTCCCGGTCGACAGCGATGAAAATCCCGGACGCGTCCGCCGGCCAGGTCCATGAGGCGAGCTTGACTGCCGACAGCGCGGCATAACATCGGACGCCTTCGATCATCCCGCAGATCGAGAGAACCGTTTCAAGGCCTTCGCCTGCGAGCGCATTGCGGCCGCGCCCGCCCAGAAACACGCCATGACCGCGGGCTTTGCCGAGGATCCGGCGGCGCAGGACGATCGGTTCGCGCCCGCGCATGTCGATCCAGCTTCGGTGAACGCCCTGAAGGGCGCCGGCGTGATCGGTGATTGCGGCGATGAGGGCCGGACCCGAATGCCGGGCGCCATGCTCGTCGCGATACATTGCGTTGGGATGAAAGCGGATCGCATCTGGAACCGGCGACGCTAGCCCACGGGCTTTCAGATAAGCCTCGCCGGGCGTGCCCGTAACGGGATGCGAGCATTCATAAAGACGCCTTGCGGCTGCGATCCGATCGCCTTGCAAGGCCGCGCCGGCGTCATCGCCGCTCGTCAATCGCGCCGGCATTCCGAGGAAACGCTCCGCTTCGATCATGGCTTCTGCGATCGTATCGAAGCCGCGCGCCATACGGATAAGATCGAGAAGATCGCCATGAGCGCCCGCCTCGGCCTCATCGCGCCAGCGCCCGACGGCGCCCGGCGGTCCCGAAAGACATACCCAGAGGCTTTTTCCCCGGGCGTTTCGCACATCGCCCGCGATCCAGTAGGCGCCGCAACGCCGGCCATTGGAGAGATAGGCGCGCGCCGTTTCCTCGGCCCGCCCGGCAAGGCGCGCGGCGATCTCTTTCGCCCGGCTCATGGCGAAATCTCCTTTCTCTCAATGACAAAATCGCGCCGGGCGATATTGGAAATCCGGTAAAGGCCGCCATTGTCGAGATTGCGCCAGGCGCGCCCGCGCCTGCCGAAACGCTCGCAGCGGAAACGCCGTCCCGAGGAGCCGTCGGTGAAGGAAAGCGCTTCGTCAAAGACGACGATATCGCCGGGCTCGGGCGCCGCCTTTCGCCTTGCGTGCCAGGCTCTCACGCGCTCGCGCCATTCGCTCGCATCGCTGCCGGTGGCGACGGAATCGAGAAGATCGCGGATCGACAGCGGGCATTCATCGGCGAAAGGGCCCATGTCCTCGGTCATTTCCTTCCAGCCGAGACACAGGCCTTCCGCATCCTTCGGATTGTATTTAACGAGCGCTACGACGGCGAAAATCCGCACGCGCCCTGTTTTCTTGTCGGTCCAGCGGCAGGCTGCGTAATAGGTCTTCAGGCGCACAAGGGCGCTTTTCAGGATCTCCCATTTGCCGTCTTCGTTGTCGCATTCGAACTGGCGGTCGAGAAAGGCGCGAACGCCCGAGCCGTCATAGGCCGATGTGAATGTCCATCCCATGACCGCCTCCTCACGCCGCCGCCGGCGCGGCGCCGGCCGCATCCAGGGAGAGATCAGGACCGGCGCGTTCGAGCAGATAATCGCAGGCCTGCTGCGCGGCCGCCGCGGCCTTTAAAATGAAACGCTTGTCGCCGCGCAGCGCTTTCAGCCAGGACGCGACATAGGCGGCGTGATCGTCCACATGGCCGGGCGGCAGGCGAAGATGCGCGCCGAGCATGGCGGCGCCGATTTCCGCGATAAGTTCCTCAAAAGCGCGTTCGGCCTCGCTCATGGGAAATTTAAGCCGGTCGAGACGGGTCCTTGCCCCTGTCCAGTGAATTGCTTCATGGGCGAGCGTTGCGAAATAGCGCTCGGGTTCGTCAAACGAACCGAAGGGCGGCATCCGAATGACGTCGGCGCCCGGGCTGAAAAAAGCCTCGCCGCCGCCATGGCGGATTTTGGCGCCGATCGCGTCGAAGAAAGTTCTTCTTTCCGAAACGGGCGGCGTGCGGACGATATCCGATCCCTTATAGTCGTAAAAATGCGCCGGAAGCCCGACGATCTGTTCGACGTTGAAGACGGGATAGGATTTCAGGAATCGGAAGCTTCGCTCCGCCGCTTCGCCGCCTTCATCCTCCTCCGTTTTGACGGTCGATCCGTAATAGACAACGAGAACGGAGCGTTCGCCTTTTTTGACGCGCCCGCCAAGCGCGCGCGCCTGGCGGAACGTCATCCAGCGCGGATTTTCAAATCCCATCTCGCAGGCGCGGTCCCAGAGAATGAGGATATTGACGCCCGAATAGGGAGCGCCATTGCTGCGGAGCGGCCGCATTTGGGAAAAGGCGTTGGTCCATGGCTGTTTCCATGGCGGGGCGCCCTTTTCGATGGCGGCGATGATGCGGTTCGTGATTTCCTGCGCGGGATCGCGCCGGGATTTTTTAGCGGGTATGTTCATCTTCAAATCTCCTTTGAAACGAAAAACGCCCGCGGCGGCGCGCGGGCGTTCAGGGTTGAATTCAGTTTTCGACTTTCGGGTTTGCCGATCAGCCGGCTTGCGTCGCCGGACGTTCCTCTCCGCTCGCGATGTCTTCGCCCGGCGCGTCATTTTTCGCTGAAAGCCCTGCCGGAATGGCGAAGGCCATGCCGCGCGGCGCCCATGCGCCGACAGCGTCGCGTTCGGCGGATTTCAGCGGCGTCGTTCCGTCCGTCAGCCGCTCGCAGACGGCTGCGATTTCACTTTTCTTCGCCTTGAATTCGCGCGTCAGGAAGGCGGCTCGCTCCTTGCCGACCGTCTGCGTCAGAAATTCGGCGAGATCGTCCTTCCTGATGCGTGAGAAGAAATTGTCGGCAGTCGGCGTCCAGTATTCGCGAATGGAAAGGCCGAGCTCGACCCCCAGCACAGACGCGAATCCCTCTTCGTCATTAATTGGCTCAATCATGCGCGCGAGGGAGAACGCCGCGAGCGCGGCGCGTTCGTCACCGCGGAGCGCCTTGAACGCCTCCCAGGCGCCGCGCCAGGATCCGCTGGAGAAGATATCAAGGCGCAATTCTTTTTCGATCGCCAGAAGCCGCGCGGCGGCCGGCGTTTCGCCGAGTTCGCCCTTGGCGACGCGCAATTGCGCGGCGGGAGCGGAAAAGGTTAGTCCCTCCGGGCGGGCCGCCGCGCATGGCCCGAGCGCCTCGAAGACGATCGCAAATTGCAGGGCGGTCTGCGCCAGGCGGGGCGCGCCGGCGAGCCCCGCCCGAAGCGCCTGCGCCCTGAAACTGGCAAGATCAGCGCGAAGTGCCTTGCCGTAGCCTGCATTCGCCGGATCGGCTTTTCCATCGCCCTCGCCTTCCGGTTCGTTAAGGCGCGCGGCCTTCTTGCGGTCCGCCTTGCGCACAAGCCCTTCATGAACGCCAAGCCCGTTGCGTTCGGGATAGATGATACAGCCCGATACGGCTTTTTGTTCGGATGAAAACCGGCGCCGTCCCGATTGCAGTTTCGCAAGATTTTCTTCCAGCGCGTCGACGGCGTCCCAGTCTTCATCGGACATTTCATCTTCGGCACGCGCCTCATAGGCGGCGATGTCGGCGCTGATGCGCTCGATTTCATTCGCTTCTTCCTCAGAAGGCTCGACCGGCTCGCCGTAAATCCGGTCGAACGCAGCGAGCGCCTGCCAGCTGTGGCTTTCATGGGTCTCGACCCAGGACCAGCCCTCGCGCGCCAGGCGTTCCGCTCCCGCCGCGAGACGGTCATCGCGCAGGCGGTAGACGATTTCAGGGTCGATAAGTCGGTTCTCATTGCTGAAGAGATCCGTTTCGGTCCTGCCGCCCGCCTTCTCATAGGCTTCGACGCCGACGAAGCGCGCGAGATCGTCATCGGCGCTTATGGCGCCCTCATGCAGCATGCGCCTGACGGCGAATTCGGAAAAGCCGCCGCGCTCTTTCATCGCCTTGAAGACGCGCTCCTGGCGGGAGATGTCGGACGCGCCGGCGAAGGCCATTGCGATATCGAGCGCAATCTCGCCTGCGCGCAGCGCGTTGCGCACGCAGGGCGCCGCGCGCCCGAGCGCGAGGCGCTGGCGGACCTGGCGTTCGGTGATCGCGAAGCGTCCCGCAATGTCCGGAATTTCAAGGCCGCTTTCTTCCAAACGGGAAAACGCTTCGAACTCGTCGACCGGATTCATGCTTTGCCGGGCGACGTTTTCGGCGAGCGCTGCTTCCTGCGCTTGCTTTTCGTCGTCGCTAACGATCGTACAGGGAAACTGCGCGTCCTTACCGAAATAGCCTTGCTTTGAAAGCGCGCGAAGCGCTCTCAGACGCCGCCCGCCGAACCGGACCTCGAATTTCCCCGGATTTTCCGGCGCCGCGCGCACGCCGAGATTCTGCAGAAGGCCAACGGACCGGATCGACGCGATCAGCTCCGGATCGGCCTCCCGGCACGCAGTTTTGCGCGGATTGTCCTTTGAAAGAATGAGTTTCGAGAGAGGAAGCTCGATCCGCTCCCCGGTTTTCAATGCGGCTTGGTGCTCGCTCATAAGGCAGGTCTCCATGATTTGAATTTCAGGAATGAAGACCCGGACCCTTTCTTTCACCGGGCCGGGGCTTCGCCCGGCCAAAAACATCCTTTCACTTTGCGCCGCGCGAGCGGCGCAGCGTTCGCCTGACCTCTCCCGCGTGATGCGTGGAAGGAAATTGCATCGCCACTCATGACAATGAGTTTGTGAGTGGCGACGCGTTCGGGCTGCGGGATTTGCACGAGGACGCCATCGCGATAAGGCGCCACGGCCGAAATGGGATCGCGGATCAGGAAAATCAGGAAGGTCAGCCCCGGCGCCTGGACCGGCGGACAAATCGGACCGGCGCCGGCAGCGATGGGGAAATAACTAGATAAGAGTTATTTACATTATAAGCGATTTTTGCTGTTTTTTCTTGATTACTACTATAAAATACATTCATAAACGAAAACACTACTCGCCTGAGCGCCCTGGACCGGCGGCGCGCACCCCTCCCTTGCCCCCGCGCCGCCGGTCCGCCCTGCTTGTAAACAAAAGCCGGGAGAATCCGATGTCCCCGGCAATCGGCGCGGCGCGAGTAACCGTCAGCGCCTCCGGACCGAAGCCGGTTCGCAGTTGAAGCCGCGGCGCGCTGAGCCGACTTTCCGTAAACAGGGAGACTCTTATGGCCCGGTATTATGTGAACGAAAACGCCCAGCGCAATGGCGACCATGAGGTCCACAAAGACGGCTGTTCGCATATGCCGGCCGTCCAAAACCGGATTTATCTCGGCGACTTCAACAGCTGCGAACCCGCTGTCGCCGAAGCGCGGAAGACATTCCCCCGGTCGAATGGCTGCTATTATTGCTGTAATGCCTGCCACACAAGCTGACTGCATTCGCCGAAGGTTTTGCCCGCCCGCTTCAGGCGGCGCTGCAAAGGACAGATCCCGACCTGGCGCGAACTTACAGGCTCGCTGAAACAAACAGGTGAAACATGCCTGAAAACCCTTACGCCGATCCGACACGCGAATGCGACATCATCATGAAGGGCGGGGTCACCTCCGGCGTCGTCTATCCGCAGGCTATCCTGAAACTCGCCGAGCAGTATCGCTTTCGTTCCATCGGCGGGACCTCCGCGGGCGCGATCGCCGCCGGCCTGACGGCGGCCTGCGAATTCAACCGCGCCGGCGGCGGCTTTGAAACCATCGAGAAAATCCCGGCCTTTCTTGCGGGCAATCTGCTTTCGCTGTTCCAGCCGGCGCCGGAACTCGGACATCTTTTCGATCTGTTGTTCAAACTGAAGGATAAGTCGTCGCTCTGGGGCGGCCTCTCCCTTATCGCGGGAAGCCAGATCGCCGGCTTCTTCCGCGGCCGCGGCCTTAAAAAAACGTTGACGCGCACACTCCCGGCCCATCATTTCGGGATGTGTCCGGGCCCGACCCAGGAGGGCGCCGACGGGCCGGGCCTGACGGACTGGCTCGCCGAACAGCTCGAGATCGCCGCCGGGCGCATGACGCCGGGCGGCGCCTTTCCCGACCGGCCCCTCGTCTTCGGCGATTTATGGCGGGGCGCGCTCTGCGATATCGAATCCGACGGCGCCGAACTCGACGCGATGCCGGCGGCGCAAAGGCGCATCGGTCTTTCCATGGTCACCACTAATCTTTCCATGAAACGCCCCAACGCCCTGCCCTTTCTCGACGATTTCAACTTTTATTTCTCGCGCAGCGATTTCGAAAAACTCTTCCCGCCCTTCGTCGTCGATTACATGGCCGGGGCCGTGGACGCCGCCCATCCATATGGAGACGACTATTTTCACTTTCCGCTCGGCGCGAAAATGCCGGTCATCGTCGCCATAAGGATGAGCCTCAGCTTTCCGCTGCTCTTCACGGCGATCCCGCTTTACCGGCGCTATTTTTCCGACCGGACAGCAGATGACAATGAACTTGAACTGACGCTTTTTTCCGATGGCGGGCTCACCAGCAATTTCCCGATCCATTTCTTCGACGGGCTCCTGCCCGGCCGCCCGACTTTCGGGATTTCCCTTGACGAATACGATCCGCGCAAATGGCCGAAAGACGACAATGGCGCGATCGACGACAGGGTGTTCCTGCCTATGCCGGCGAGAGAAGGCCAGTCGCTCGCAATACAGAAGATCGAGAGCCTGTTCGGCTTTCTCATGTCTTTGTTCAATGCTTCGAAAGACTGGCAGGACCAGCTGCAGGGCGTCCTGCCCGGATACCGCGAACGGATCGCGCATATCGCGCTCAAACCCGATGAAGGCGGTCTCAATCTCGACATGCCGCCCGCCGCCGTCGAAAGGCTGTCCCGGTTCGGAGAAAAAGCGGGCGAGCGTTTTACGGGGGCGCCGGGCGCGCCGCGCGAGGAACGTTTCGATTTCGACGAGCATCGCTGGCGGCGCGCTCTCGTTCTTTATGCGAGGCTCGAGGAATCCCTCGCCGGGCTCGCCGGCGTCTGGGACAAAGATGTCGACGGCGAAAACTTCAAATCCTTCCTGACGCGATACAAGACCAATCCCGGAAGTTACGCCGGCCTCAGCAATAATGACCGGGACGCGCTCATCGAGCGTCTCGACGCGCTCGCCGAACTCGGCAAGTCATGGAGCGAAGACTCTATTTATAAGCCGGACAAATTTCCGAAACCGCCGACGGATCTGCGCATCACGCCAAAACAGTGAGCCAATGCAATCTCCGGCAGCCCATGATCCTGAGGAAGCGCAGCATGAACCAGCGAATTCGAACATCCGCCCGCCCAATCCATTTCCTCATCGCCGCAGCCATTCCGGCGGTCCTCCTTCAACCGGCCGCCGCGCAAGACGCCGTTGACTATCTGGTCAGATCCACAATCAGCGACTGCGCCAATGTGCGCGCCGGACCGGATGTCGAGAGCGAGCGTCTCGACTGCCTTTCGCCCGGAACGCGCGTTCGCGTTAAGGACAGCGTTCCCTATTGGCGCGAGATCGAATTTGGGGCGGGAAACGAAGGATGGATCGCCAAGAAGCTCATCGAAATTGCAGAACCGCCGTCAGAGCCGCAAGAAGAAGAACGCTGGCTTGAAATCCATTTTATCGATGTGGGTCAGGGCGATGCGATCTGGATTTCAACGCCCGACGACGACATTGACGGCAACGGCGTCTATGAAGGCCGCAACATCGTCATCGACGGCGGCCCGGATTCGTCCGATGACCGAAATGCGGCGCTTTCCTATATGGAGACCCGCGCCCACCACATGGCGGTGATTGACGCGCTCATCGTCACCCATCCCCATACCGACCACTATCGCGGCGCGGAATCCTTGAGCCGGCATTTCGAGATCGCCCATTATTACGACCCCGGCTATCCGAGCGAGGCGGTCGGCTACAATGCGTTTCTGGACGCCATGACCGGCGACAATAACGAACCGGCTCGCGCCGCCAGCCTCCATATCGGCGAAAACGCATTCGGCGATCCCGACTGGGGCGGCGAGCTCGACGCCGAGTTCCTTTATTCCTGGAAGGACGGCGCCGCGGATATGGGCTCGGGCAATACGGAGGTGAACAATTCGTCTATTGTCCTGAAGCTTTCCTATGGCGAACACAGCTTTCTTTTCATGGGCGACGCGGAAGGAAAGGACCGGGACGATGCGCCCGCCCCGTCGAAATATGTGGAAAAGCGGCTCGTCGAAACGCAACCGGACAAGCTGAAATCGACTTTGCTCAAGATCGGCCATCATGGCAGCGAAACCTCGAGCACGACCGCCTTCATCGAGGCGGTCGATCCCGAGATTGTCATCGTCCAGTCCGGGCGCAAGCCTTTCAATCACCGCTTCCTGCCCGATGAGACCGCACTGTGCCGCTATTGCGCCCATAACCCTGAAGTTGAAATCTACCGCACCGACGAAAACGACGAGGCCCAAGGCCTCACCAGCACAAATGACGCCGACAATGACCATATCGTCATCCGCAGCAACGGAACCCGCCTCGAGGCGATCCCTCTCTCGAGCGGCGCCCCTGTCGACAGGAATTTCTGCAGTCTTCATTGCTAATTAAAACGCGCAACTCCATCGATTGACGAGTTGAATCAGACGGCAGGCCTATTGCCGCAAGGAGCGTGTGTTTTCAATCTCTTGGATTGGCATTCAGCTCAGCGAACAGGAAAACAAAGAATTTATCGGTGTTGGGCAGGGCGCGGGCGCCTATTCGACGCGGCCAGTTCGATTTTTCCAATAACCGACTTCTTCTCCATATTTTCCGACAACCTCATCCATCACTTTACCAAGCTCGAGATTGCCGTAGCCGAGCCAGTTTTCATCGAGCTCGCTAGGCACGACAATCCGGTGATGCCAACGCCAATAAACAACGGAAAAATGGTGAGGAACGCGGCGAACCTGCTGCTCGCCGCGCCCGCCAAATATGCAGAAAGACTGCAAACGGCAATGACGACGCCTTCGCCCAAGGTTACAAATTCTCTGTCCATGGCTTTCCCCTCGGAGAAAATGCTGCGCGCTTGACCATTATCCGAACCCATTTTGCGAGCAGCCCAAAAACCGCCAGCAACCGACCGCGTGATCGCCGCCAGAGTAAGTTTACGCGGGCGGCGCCAACATATGGACGAATTCCGGCCGAACCGCCCAAACCGGGTTTTACGCAGTACTCAATACAGGCATTGACCCCTTCGCGCGCCAGCTGGAAAAGCAGGTCTCGTTTCCCGCTGGGCAATTGTTTCCGGCTTCCGGTTCTGCAGGCCGGCCGCCTTTGCCAAACTCAAGTTCTCGCTGACGGATCGATGTCTGTTCTGCAACGCGCAAAGGTCCCGTTCGACAGCGCAAATTTGCAGTAATGCTAATCCTCGCCCTGAAAACCGCTGTCGCCGCAATGGACCGGCCCGCGGGGACGAAGTTCATCGCAATGACCGGCGCTTCGCGCGCCCGTGCAGAACTTCGCCTTGTTTTTCTTTCGCATATTGAGACGGCGAAAGGACCTGAACTCCTCAACGGATCCGATTTTGGCGTTGCATGAAACAGTATTGCCTCTGATATCGCCGATATCTGCGCCGTCAGCAGCAACGGCGAACGCCGTCAGGTTGAACGCAACGATGTTTCCGCTCAAATCTTGAGGCGTCCCGCCCTTAATATCGATGCCCAGGCGGTTATTCATGATTTCGTTATCGGTGATGGTTGTGTTCGCGCTTCGATTGAGAATGCCGGCCGCGGAACTTTCTTCAATACTATTGCCGGAGAGAATGGTTTCACCGTCAATGACAGCGCCCACGGGATTGCCCGTTATCACGCTGTCCGCGATGTGTTTCTTCGCATTGCCTGAAGCCAGGACGCCCACATCGCCGCTGCTTTTTATTCTAACTCTCTCGAGCACGGCGGCTTCGTGCAAGACGGCGCCGATAAAATTCCGATCGAGTTCGGATCGGCTGATCCGAAGGCCGCTTCCAATAGCGCAAATGCCGGCGTCGAAACCGCGTATCAGCAACCCTGATGCGGTGATCGCCGGATCGGGTTTGCGCATATCGTCTTGTCTGCCAACAATGACGCCGAAAGCATGGTCCCCGAACCGGCCGGCCCTGCAGGCTTCATCAACGCTCTCACGCGTCGGATCGCTCGCTCCCGATCGAATGATCGCGCCGCCATCAGGCAGATTAATCGCGCCGCCTCGGATTTCCATGCCGGACCCGTTTGCTTCGATGGAGTAGCTGCGCAAGGTCGAGAGTTCGCCGTCTCTTACCAGAACGCCACGTTCAAACGCGTGCCCCTCGCTGTTGGCCGCCACCCCGACATTGTCGAGCATCAGTTTTCCGTTGAGAAGCGTAATGCAGGTGGCCGCAATGTCCGGTCTCGCAGTAAAGGCGATGTCCCGAATCGTAATCTCGCCCGGGTCGCCTCTTCCGCCAGCTTCGGTTTCCACAGAGCTGAGATCGACGGTTATGCAGGACCCGTCCTGGGCCGGGTTCACCTTGGCTTTCGCGCCGGTGTCCTTTGAGTTTTTATCGATTTCACCCATCAGACCGGAATCGAGCGCCAGATGAAACGGACGCGTGACCACGAACCCGCCCTCCTCATTTGAAACATCGCTGCTCATTTCAGTGAGATAAATCGCGCCGCCGCTTTTCAGTTTCTCATAAGCGCCTTTGATGGTCTGGGCTTCGTTTCCCGCAGCCGGGTTCTTCTTGACGTAGACTGTCTTGTAAGTCGGTTTGGGCGGCGGCGGGTCTGCCGGCTTTGCGGAAAAAGCGCCGATATCGCTGCTCTGCGCGATCGCCACTCCGGGCGAAAGCGCCGCCATAAGACACACGCTTGCGACTATCGCATATGCCGGGCGCTTCATCGGGTAAGACTCCATTTCACGGTCCAACTTGTCTGCATCATCCGCATCGTGTTCGACGACCTATTTGTTTTGCCCTTCCGGCGGCGCCTGCCGGGACCGGCCGCAACTTCGTCCCTTCAGTTCAAGACCGGTCGCCGTTTCCCGCTTCACGCGGGCGGCAAAGTCATCGAAGCTTTCCGCAGACGCCTCAGGGTGCCCCAGACGCGCGGCGTCCTGGTAATAGGCGCGCGCGCGATCGTCATTTTCGACGATGTCGCAGAGGCGATAGCTTGAGAGGATCGTGCCGGTCCCATAGATTCGAGCGAGATTGTAATAAGCCTCGACTGAACCGCGGCTTGCAGCGCGCTCAAACCATTCCAGGCCGAGATCGGTGTTCTGAACGACGCCCAGCCCTGCAGCGTACATAATGCCGAGAACATTCTGGGAGTCCCGGTCGCTTTTGGTTTCCGCCGCCTGACAGATCAGCAGCACCGTTTCCAGCGCGGAGAGAGCGCCTGTCTCGTCAAAGCCGAATTCGCGCTGGAAAGCCCGCATGCCCGTCCGCGTCATGGCGCCGTATTTCCCGTCAATGGCGCCGTTATAATAGCCGAGCGCTTTCAGCGCGCGCTGGCGGTGTTCGAGATCTATGATCTTGTCGCCATCCGTCCCGCGCGCAATTTCCGCAAGGCTCGCCGTCGTATATTCGCAGGTGATTGTGATCGCCCGCAGGCGGTCGCCGGCCACCAGGGAAGCCTGCGCGCCATAACGGCGCCCGCGCGCAATGGAGGCGCGGTAATACCGCAAGGCAAGATCGACATCGCCGGCGGAGAGCATGGCGTCGCCCAGCCGAAGACATACGCGCGCTTCGTCCGCCGCTTCGAGCGCCTCGGCTGACTCCGAACAATAGGGATCGCGAGCCGACCCGTCTGCGCATAGCGGGGCCTCTTGCGCATCGTTCGCCGGATCATAGCCGGAACGTCCGGGACGCTCGCGCTGCGCCTTGGAAAATCCGTCATCAGGTTCAAGCGCGCAATATCGCCTCGCCACTGCTGTGGTCCGATCACGCGATCCGTCAGACGGCTCCCGGCCGGCGTTATCGGGATTGAATGTCCCTCCCCTATCTCCCACACAAAAATCCTCGCCGCCTTCGTCGCGTTCCTGCACAGCCGTCTTCTGGAGACTTTCCGCCATGTCCTGATCGATGAGTTTGGCGTTCTGCATGGCGTTCATCCAGAGCGAGGCTTCATGATGAAAACAAAGCGAGGCCCGGGCGAATGCGAGATAAGCTTTCTTATCATCCCGCGGCAGAATGAGGTTTGGAAAAACGAGCTGGGCGGCGCCGTTCAGCTGGAAATTCTTTTCGCAGGGCGGCCATGTCGGCTCGTCGCGTTTCAGGCCTTTATTGACGCTGCGTCCAAGCTTCAGCTTCTCTTCCAGGCTGAAATAATAGCAATAGAGATTGTCGGGATGTTGAGCGAGCGAAAAGGCCTTATTTTGCAGGTATAACATGCCGAGAAGGAAATTTCCCTCCCGGCCTCCGCGGATCATCGTCTTCACGAGCTCGGCGTCCATTGCGGCTTTTTCGTTTTCCGCAATGGCGAGGTCTTCGCGGAGCTTCGCAGCCGGAACCGACCCGCGCATGGCCGCAAGAGTCAGAAAATAATAAGACTTCTTCGTCGCGTCTTTCGCGCGATAGTGCAGTCCGAAGGCAAGCTGATCGAAGCGCTTGCCGTGATATGCAGACGCCTCACGCCCCCGTCCCGCCCGAAATTCCTCGTCAACATGATCGGTCCAGTCCGCAAGCCGCACCCAATCGACCGGAGATGAAAATCCCGAGGCCGTGACGACGGAATCTGCGCCCGCCTTTCGGCCGATAAAGAACGAGACCGATATCGCGACCGAAACTGAAAGCGTCAGAGCCAGCGACAGCGCGACAAGCCGGCTCAGCTTGTCCAGAACGGATGGCGGCTCGGACTTCTTGCTTTGTTTCGTGACGACTTTGCCATCGATCGTGCTCTCCCAGTCCAAAGACTGGCGGCCCCGCCCGGTCAGATTGGCCCAAGCCGATCGAATAAAGCGCAGCATTCCCCTCGCTCCCGTTCGAGTCCGCGTGAAAGATTTCAAAACCATGCCGGGCCGACCACAACCAGCCGCCAGCACAGGATCACGCGCGGATTTTGCTACGCAACATTCTGAATTAAAAAGAAGTTTCCCCCAGCCCCTATTCAGAAGAGTTAAACTTTGCAAACTATTACTATTACGTCAATACGAAAATTATGTTGGTATAGCCTGTCGTCTTTTGCAGTATAGCCGCTTTTCCCGCTGCGCTGTTGGTTATGATGCGCTCAGGCTCGCGCCAGCGCCGCCTACAAGGCTCAATATAGGCCTTGCCTTTCGGCCTCATGTTCTAATCGGCTTTCACGCTGTTCGAATGTCATTCAGGAAACGCGCACGGGTTTCATGTTCAATTCGATCAAACGGAACGCATGACGAGGATCACTAACATTTGCATGGTTGCGGCGTCCTTCTTGTTGGCGCAGACGCCCTCCGCCAGAGCCGCGGATTGCGCGCAAGAATCGCCGCGAGACAAGAAGGCCTATACGAGCGCCGCGGTGAACTTGCGCGGCGCGCCTTCAACATATGGCGACATTCTGGCTGCATTGCCGGAAGGCCAGACGGTTTATGCATTCGGCAGTTACGGCGACTGGTCGCGCGTTAACGTCGCCGCCCTTAATGTCGCTGGTTATATCGCAACCCGTTATATTTCAGACGAATGCATTGAAGGGCGCGAAATCGCGCGCGCCGACCTTTCGAACGCAAATATCGTCGCCATCTTGCTTTCACAAAGCCAGAGCCGCTATAGCGGCTCTTGTCCCTGCCCGTTTTATTCGGACCGGGCGGGCCGGCGGTGCGGCGCCCGCTCCGCCTATTCCCGCCCGGGCGGCGCATCCCCGCTTTGCTATAAAAGCGACGTCACCGATGCGATGATACGATCTTTCCGGGCTGAACTTTAAAACCGCTCGACTGTCCCTCCCGCGCCCCTCGACCCCTCCCGCGCCAGCGGGCGGGAAGCGCGGAAGGCGCGCCGGCCGAGAGGCGAGCCCCTGGACGGGACGCGCAACGCGCGGGGCCCGGCCAGTGGCGAGCCGGGCCGGCGGGCGGCCGCCAGGAAAGGCAGGCGGCGGCGCGCACCGGCGGGCGCCAGGTCGCCGGCGCGCGTCCGACCGCCCTGCTTCGCCGCAAAAGCAAAACGCAAGCCCCACGACAGACGCCCGCCCGCCGATCAGCCCCGACCGCAAGGGAGGGCGGCCGGAGAAAGCCGCCCTCCACTAAGCACGCGTTGTTCAAAGACGCAGAAACTTAACTCGCAAAGCGCGGGCTATATGGCAAGCTGCGTCTGACCAAGCGCAAGCGGGCTTAAATCAAACAAAAGCGCGTACGTCTCAAATATCCTCAAAGCATGAGTAATCGGGCTTGGCGCCCAGCGGTCAGGCTCCTGTGGCAAGGTCAGTTTTTGACCTGCAAGATGGGAGATGAAGATGAAATACTACGTTGGATTGGATGTTGCGCTGCGTTCACTGGCGCTTTGCGTCATTGACGCCGACGGCAAGATTGCTCTCGAACGAGCGTTGCCATGCGAAATTAAAGACGTCGCTGATTGCATTCGTGATTTTGGCAAGCCCGTCGAAATGATTGGTTTTGAAGCCGGCACAATGAGCCAGCATCTATTCCACGGGCTGGTCGCTGAGGGTTTTGAAGTTGTTTGCATGGAGGCGCGCCAGGTGAGCGCCGCTCTGTCCGCCATGCGTAACAAGACTGACAAAAATGATGCGCGCGGCATTGCGCAAGTCGTCCGGTCCGGCTGGTACAATCCGGTTCACATGAAAAGCCGTTCCAGCCATTGTGAACGAGCGCTTCTCACCAGCAGAAAAACAATCCTTCGCAAATGCCTGGATCTGGAAAACGAAATCCGTGGTCTGTTCAAGGCCTTCGGCATTCGATTGCCGAAGGCGATAAAGCGGTACAACTTCGCCAAGCAGGTGCGGCCCATCATCGAAGCTGACGAAGGCTTGTCACATGCGTTGTTGCCGGTGCTTGATGCTCATGAAACATTGCTGGTCATCTTTGTGGAACTGGATCGACGAGTAAAGACGTACGCACGAAAAGACCCCGTTTGCACCCGTCTCATGACGGCGCCGGGCGTTGGCGAAATTACGGCGCTGAGCTTTAAGGCGGCTATCGATGACCCGACGCGGTTTAAATCCTCCCGCAATGTTGGCGCACACTTCGGGCTTACGCCAAGACGCTTTCAATCCGGCGAGATGGACAATCATGGCCGAATATCCCGCGCGGGAGATGAAGGCGTTCGAGCTAATCTTTATTCGGCGGCAAACTCACTGCTGACACGGTCACGCAATCCATCGAGGCTCAAGTCATGGGCTATGAAATTGATGCGTAGCAAAGGTCGACGTAGAGCAACCGTCGCGCTTGCCCGCAAACTCGCGGTCATCCTGCATCGCATGTGGGTTGCCGGGACAGACTTCCGATGGAACGCTACGGAGGTAACTGCATGATCTAAAACCTCACCCCGTTCCATCGGGATCGTCCTCACTTGGACGAGGTTGGTGGATGAAGCCGATTATGTCTGCTGCGCCTTATAATAAGCGCGACTCAAAGCGAGGCTCTCCACAAACCAATCCGGCACATGCATGCAGCCGCTTTTCATCTTACGAAGCGAACAGACTGCGGAGAGAAGCGTGACCCAAGTGAATACGAAACCGCGGAAAACTAAATTTGGAGCTTGACTGGACCCGCCGATTAGAGAAGCGGACA
>NZ_PJCH01000004.1 GCF_002943565.1 Hyphococcus luteus
GTAATACGGGTACGGAAGGTTCAGGCGGCTTGAGCGGCTTCAGCGTCGCGGCGCCAGTTCCACGGCAGCAGTTCATGCAGCTGCTGTGCGGAATGGTTCGGGAGACGTTCGAGGGCGTCGGCGAGCCAGGCCTTCGGATCGACATCGTTCAGGCGGCAGGTGATGATGAAGGAGAACATCATCGCCGCGCGCTCGCCGCCGCGTTCGGAGCCTGCGAAAAGCCAAGACTTCCTGCCCAAAGCAACGCCGCGCAGGGAACGTTCGGCGGCGTTGTTCGTCATGCAGATGCGCCCGTCATCCGTGAAGAGTGCGAAAGAGGGCCAGCGCTTCAGCATGTAGTTGAGCGCCTTTGCGACCGGCGACTTCGCCGACAGCTTCGCGCGTTCGTCCGTCATCCATTTATGCAGTTCGTCGACGAGCGGTTTGACGCGCTGCCGGCGCACGGCGAGACGGTCAGCGGCGCTCTTGCCGGCGATCTCGCGTTCGATGTCGAAGATGGCGTCGATGCGCTTTACGGCCTCGAAGGCGACGGGCGATATGACGAATTTGGGTTCGCGCGCGCTTTTGGCGATATCGGCGAGTTCAAACAGCTTCCGGCGCCCATGCGCCCAGCAGGCGCATTCATAGATCGGTCCCGGTTTGCGGCCCGGCGCATAGAGCGGGACGAACCCGCTGAAAGCGTCAGCCTGCAGAAGACCGGAGAAGGCCTCCAATTGCCGTTGCGGATGCTCGCCCTCGCGATTGCGCGAGAAGTAGAAGACCGCCGCCGGCGCCGCGGCGCCGCCGAACGGCCGGTCGTCGCGCACATGGGTCCAAAGACGCGCGGTGATGGTCTTGTTCCTGGCGAGGAGCGGCACGGTGGTGTCGTCGCAATGAAGACGTTCGGCCGAGAACATATGCGCCTCGATCAGCTCAAAGAGCGGCCGCAGCGCCGAGGTTGCAGAACCCACATGGTCGGCGAGCGTCGACAGCGAAAGATCAATTCCCTCGCGCAGAAACTCCTCGCTCTGACGATTGAGCGGCTGGTGCAGCGCGAACTTGTCATAAACGATCATGGCGAGGAGCGACGGGCCGACATGGCCGCGCGGGATCGCGTGGAACGGCGCCGGCGGCTGGCTGATCTGCTCGCACTCCCGGCAGGTGAACTTCTCACGCACCGTCTGGCGCACTTTGTATTGGCGCGGAACGGCTTCGAGGGTCTCGGTGACGTCCTCGCCGATCTTCGACAGCCGGGTGGAGCCGCAGCAGGGGCACTGGGCCGGGCCCGGCACGACGACGCGTTCGCGTTCAAGATGCGGCGGAAACGGCTTCTTGCGCGCCGGACGGCGCCGTCGCGGCGGGGCGCCGGGATCGGCGTTGCGCGCGGCTTCGTCCGCCGCGATCTCGTCTTCGGCGGCGCTGGCTTCGAACTCTTCGAGCTGCAGCTCCAGTTGATCGATGAGGCGCGCGGCGCGCTCCGATTTTTGCCCGTATTGTTCACGGCGGGCTTTGGCGATCTGCAAACGAAGGTCTTCGATGATCGCCATGGTCGCGCTGAGCTTCGCCTTGGCGACAGCCGCCTCGGCCTCGGCGCGCGCCGCATGTGCTTCGGCGTTGATCGCGCGCGTTTCCATGGCCGCGGCTTTGGCTTCCGCCGCTGCGAGCGCGGCGCGCAGCGTGTTGATGTCTTCCGATGCGGAAACCATGTCGGCCATGAGCGGAGGAAAGCATGACTCGCGTCATTCTCTGCGCACAAAGATGCAACCGATTCAGAATGCCGCAGCGCGAATCAGCCGGCGCGGCGTCCTCTTCGCGCGTCGCGCACGGTGCGCCATTCGAGACCGTCGAGCAGCATGGCGAATTGCGCCGACGTCATCGGCGCCGTACCATCCTTCAGGCTCGGCCAGGCGAAAAGGCCCTCTTCCAAACGCTTCGAGAAAAGGCAAAGCCCGTGGCCGTCAGCCCAAAGAATTTTTATGTAATCGCCGCGGCGGCCGCGAAACACGAACCCATGTCCCGACCAGGGATCCATGCGCATTTGCTCCTGCACCATCAGCGACAGGCCGTTGAAGCCGCGGCGCATGTCGGTGCGGCCGAGCGCGATCCAGATCTTCGTATTGGGCGGAACGGCGATCATCGGCGCAGCACCCTGAGCGTGCGGTCGAGCAGCGCCGGATCGACGCGCGCGTCGAAAGACAGCTTCTCGCCTGTCGGCAGCGAGAAGATCATCGCCGTAGCGACGTCGCCGACGGCCGCCTCAACGCCCTCGCCGGCAGACGCGTCCGTGACGACGACAGGCACGAAGCGCGGTCCCGCGCCGGCGTCGTCCGTCTCCGTCAGACGGCCTTCACGCGCGGCCCGGCGCCAGGCGTGCAGCTCTTCGCCGCGGATCCCGTGCCGCCGCGCAACCGCCGACATGGTCGCCCCCGGC
>NZ_PJCH01000005.1 GCF_002943565.1 Hyphococcus luteus
GTAAGCGACGCCCGGACCCCACCTGTTCTTGACGGTCGGCGTGGGCCATCATTGTCTCATTGATGAATTTCCGCTTTGAGGCATTTGATTTTGACCAGTGATAGAACGCATTCCGACCATGAGCGGAATCCCGAACGTGACCATCGCCGCCGCGCGCGGCGTGAAGATTTTGTTGAGGTCGTTGTGGATGATGACGCCGGCGACCAGCCGCGGGGCGAAGATCGTTATCGTTCGGGGCGTGCGCGCCGTTTTGACCGTGATAACAGCTCGCCGATTGAGATAGAGGTCGGCGGGGCGACGGTGCGGGTTCTCCCGCGGACGGACCGGGTGCTGTTGAATATCGTGCTCGATGCGCTGCGCGGGCGGCGCTGACCAGCCCATGATCAACGGACATGCGCCGAAGCGCTTTTATCTCTATGCGAAGCCGGTCGACTTCCGCAAAGGCCATCAGGGCCTGTCGGTGATCGTCCAGGAAATCACCAAGATTGATCTGTTCTCCGGCGCGGCGTTCATCTTCCGGCCGAAAAACGCACACGCGGTGAAGATTTTGACCTGGGACAGCTCCGGGCTCGTGCTTGTGCATAAAAAGATCGAAGACCGGTCGTTTCGCTGGCCGCCGATTAATGACGGCGTGATGTCGCTGTCGCCGGTTCAGTTCAGCGCGCTTGTGGAAGGCATTGACTGGAGAAAAGTGCATACGGCGCGCCGAACGAGAAAGCCTAAAATTATCGCTTGAGTTTATCAAAAACTTGTTGGGAAAGAAAGCGAAACAGCGCACATTAATGTGCATGGATTTTCGCCTTGATCAGCTTCCTGACGATGCAGATGCGCTGAAGGCGATCATCGCTGCGCTGACGGTCGAAGCGCAGGCCGAAAAGGAAAAACTCACATCGGAAATCGCCGATCGCGACTGCAGCCTTGCGGAACGCGACGAAGAGATCGCCGGCCTGAAACATCGCGTCCAGTCACTGCAGGAATTAAACGACCGGCTCGACCATCATGTGCGGGTCCTCAATCGCGCCCAATATGGACGGCGTTCCGAAAAGCTCGACGCCGATCAGCTGGCGCTGCTGCTTGAAGACACCGCACAGGCGATCGGCGAAATCCAACAGGCGCAGGAAGCGTTTGAGCCGGCGCTCGCCGAAAAGCGGGCGCGCAAGGCCAATCTCGGCGCCTTGCCGGCGAGCCTGCCTCGTGAAGACCAGGTCATCGAGCCGGTAGCGAACGTCTGCGCCGATTGCGGCTGCGCCCTGCACGTCATCGGCGAAGACGTCTCCGAGCGGCTCGACATCGTGCCGCAAAGGCTGCGAGTGATCCGCACCCGCCGCCCGCGCTATGGCTGCCGCAAATGCGAGAACGCGCTGGTCCAGGCGCCGGCGGCGCCGCATATCATCAGAAGCGGCCTGCCGACGGAGCGGTTGATCGCTAATGTGGTGGTCTCAAAGTTCGGCGATTATCTTCCCGCCTACAGGCAAGCCGATATTTTTGCGAGGAGCGGCGTCGATCTTGACCGGTCGACGCTGTGCAACTGGATCGGGCGCGCGGCTTATGAAGTGCAGCCCGTCTATGATCGCCTCGTTATGGACATCAAGCAGTCCGAGCCGCTCTTTTGCGACGAAACGCCGATGCCGGTGCTTGCGCCCGGCAATGGCGAGGTGAAGAAAGGCCAGCTTTGGGCGCTGGCGCGCGATCCGCGGCCTTACGCTGGCGATGAGCCGCCTGCAGTCGCCTATTTTTATAAGCCGGGCCGCTGCAAGGGGAGCGCGGCTGAAGTGCTCGAAGGCGTGAGCGGCGCCGTGCAGGTCGACGGGCTTAGTTCTTACAAGGCGGTCGCCAACGACACTCAAAAGAACAGCCCTATCGCGCTGTCATTTTGCATGGCGCATTTGCGCCGCCGGTTCTTCGACGAGATCAAGGACGGATACGGATCGATCGCCAAGGAAGCGGTCCAGAAAATAGCCAGGATCTATGAGGTCGAAGACCCGATACGCGGCAAGCCGCCAAATCACCGGCGCGATGTGCGACAGGAAAAGGCCAAGCCCCTGATGGAAGAGTTCCATAAATGGCTGAAGGCGCAAAGCGAGATTCTGTCCCAGCGTTCAACGCTGATGGAGGATATCAATTACGCCTTCAATCATTGGGAAGGCCTGATGCGCTATCTCGATGACGGCAGGCTCGAAATCGACTCGAATTTTGTCGAGCGTTCGATTCGTCCGATTGCAATATTGCGCAAAAACAGCCTGTTCGCCGGCAACGCCGAGGGCGCTCACAGCTGGGCCCGGTTCGCCTCGCTCCTGACAACGTGCAAACTCAATGATGTCAATCCGGAAGACTATCTCACCGACATCTTCACCAAAATCGCCAACGGCTGGCCGCAGGCCCGCATCGACGAACTCTTGCCGTTCGCATACGCTGCAAAATAATTTACAATGTCAAAGAGCCAAGCGCGCAGATCATAGCACGCGTCAATCACCGCGTAAACGTGGGGTCCGCGCACCGCTTACTGTGCAATGAGAAATCCCGAACCCGAATATGGACCCGATTATCGGCCCCGGTATCAAAGGATCAAGGCGGCCCTCGGCGTAGGCTTACGGGCCTGGAGGCGCGACCCCGGCAATCGCGAGACAGGCGCTGACCGCCTCGACGATTGTTTTTCCGCCTTCTCCCGATAACGCAGCTTCTGCGGCGGCCGAAACGGAGGTTTTGATATCCGTCGCTTTGAACGGACGAAGCTCCAGATGACCGAGCGCCTGCCAATGATGTTCAAGCATCGTCTCTTTACGCTCAGCATACTGCGTATAATGCTCAGTACAGACACCAAGTTGTCCTGCGACATGAGCGATAAATGCAGCTTTTCGACCTCAAAACGCCCGTTTCCTGCGTTTATTACTCCGTACAACTCATAAATTCCGATTCAATTTCACCGCTTCGGTGTTTTTCACAAGCAACTAAAAAGGCCCCCTAAAAACACCGCTTTCCCTCCAACAGACGCCAGCGAATCTTCGCTTTGCGAACGCTCTCCGCCTTGACATGACCGAAGCCTGCGATGTCATCGGGAAGGCTGGCGATTTCGATAGCGTGCGGAACGCGAGCCGGGGTGAGGTCCTGCAAAAGCCGGCCGATCGAGTCCATGTAGTCGAGGATCAATTGGCGTTCGGTTCGCCGCTCGGCGGTGTAACCGAATGGATCGAACGGAGTGCCGCGCAAGCGACGCATTCGTGCCAAGGCGGCGAACATCTTGAAGGCCCAGGGTCCGAAGGCCATCTTTCGCGGTATGCCGGTTGTCGGATCCTTCCTGGCGAAGAGCGGCGGCGCAAGATGGACGGACAATCGGCCACCATCGACGAAGGTTTCCGACAGCATCTCGCGGAAGGCTTTACCGGAGTAGAGGCGCGCGACCTCATACTCATCCTTATAGGCCATCAACTTGAAGAGCCCGCGCGCAACGGCTTCAGAAAAAGAGCCTTCCCTCCCCATGACCTCGACCTCGCGCGCCCTGACCTTTGTGAGGAACGACTCGTAGCGCTGTGCGTACCACTTGGCCTGATAGTCGGTCAGGAACGCCACTCGCCGCGAGATGGTCTCCTCAATCGATGTGGATGGTGCGCGGTGATCGATTGCCGCGAGGCCAGGCTGCTGTGCGTCGACTTGCTTAAAAAGGTCGGGCCTCTGAGCCGCGAGTCGCCCGAGCCGGAAAGCGGTGGTGTTCATCTCGACCGCAACACGATTGAGTTTGATCGCGGTTTGGATGGAACCTTCCTCAACGGGGATCAGACCACGCTGGAAGGCATAGCCCACCAAGAAAAGATTGGCCCCGATGGAATCGCCGAGGAGCTTCTCGGCGATCTTGGTCGCCGCAACGAGATCGACCTTACCGGCGCCGGCGGTCGCGCTAACCGCACCCACGAGACGATCGGCAGGGACGTTGAAGTTGCGATCGCGGATGAAGTCGGCCGTGATCGTCTGCTGCTGGTTCAGCACGACATGGGTAGTGCCCTTATTGATTACGTCGAGAGCTTCCCTGCTAGTCGTGACGACGAGGTCGCCCCCGATCAGCAGATCAGCGGCCCCTGTGGCGATTCGAGAAGCATGAATGTCCTCTGGGCTGGCCGCGAGGCGGATGTGCGAGGTCACGGGACCGCCCTTCTGCGCCATGCCTGTCATGTCGAGGGTGGTGCAGCCCTTGCCCTCGATATGGGCGGCCATTGTGACGATCGCACCGATCGTGATGATCCCCGTGCCGCCGACCCCGGTGATCAGAATGTTCCAAGGTTGATCGAGGCGCCTTATCTGTGGCTGATGAAGATCGACGGCAAGCAGGCTTTCCAGATCGGTCGCCTCCGGCTTGCGTAAGGAAGCACCCTCAACCCCTACAAATGACGGACAAAAGCCTTCTAGACAGGAGAAGTCCGTATTGCAGGTGGACTGGTCGATCCGGCGCTTGCGACCATACTCGGTATCGATGGGCGTCACCGACAGACAGTTCGATTTCTTGGAGCAGTCGCCGCACCCCTCGCAGACCAGCTCGTTGATGAACAAGTGGCGATTAGTAACAGGCTTCGCGGCCGAGCGCTTGCCGCGGCGACGTTTTTCCGCGGCGCAGACCTGATCGTAGATCAGGACGGAGACGCCGCGATGCTCGCGTAGTTCACGCTGAACGGCGTCAAGTTCGCTGCGATGATGGATCGACACGTTGCCAACGAATGCCGGCTGGTCGGCGTATTTTTGGATATCGTCGGAGACGATCGCGATCCGTTCGACGCCCTCGGCGCGAACTTGGTGGCTGATGCGCTGCGGGCTGATCTGGCCGTCATGCGCCTGACCTCCTGTCATCGCGACCGCATCGTTGAAGAGGATCTTGTATGTGATGTTCACCTTGGCCGCGACTGCCGCGCGAATGGCGAGCAAGCCGGAGTGGAAGTACGTGCCGTCGCCGAGATTCTGAAAGACATGCTCTGTGGGCACATAGGGGGCTTGGCCGATCCAGTTGGCGCCCTCGCCACCCATGTGGGTGAAGGTCGCCGTGTCGCGGTCCATCCTCAGTACAAGATAATGGCAGCCGATGCCGGCGAGAGCGCGGCTGCCGGTCGGCACCTTGGTCGACGAGTTATGGGGGCAGCCTGAGCAGAAATATGGTGTGCGTTCGACGAGTGGTGCGGACTGCGATAGTGCCGCCGCCGAAGCAATCGCCTGCCGGGCGCGCTTCGCAAACTCGGTGTCCTGAAGCCAGGGCATGAATCGCTCGGCGATAACCTTCGCGATGAGCGACGATGAGAGATCGTCATGCGCGGGCAGCACGATACGCCCATGCTCGTCCTTCTTGCCGAACACGCGCGGTCGCTGGTCTGCGGGCAGACCGAACAGGATATCCTTGATCTGGCTTTCCAGAAGCGGTCGCTTCTCCTCGATCACGAGCAGGTCCTGAAGACCGGTCGCGAAGGTCTTGATGCCCTCGGGCTCGAGCGGCCAGACCATACCCACCTTGTATATCGAAAGGCCAAGTTCAGCGGCCCGCTGCTGGTCTATTCCAAGCGCCTCAAGCGCTTGCAGGACGTCGAGATAGGATTTTCCCGTGGTCACGATACCCAATTGGCGGCGCACGCCGCCAAGGGTGACGCGATCAAGGCGATTTGCTCGCGCGAATGCCAAAGCGGCCGGAATTTTGAAATTGTGGAGTCGCCGCTCCATCTCCTGAGGTGTATCCGGCCAACGAATGCTCAGGCCGCCAGAAGGCATGTCGAAATCAACCGATAAGCCGACCGCTATGCGCGAATCAGAAACCTGGACAGAGGCGGAGGAATCCATCGTGTCGGCCACCAGCTTCATAGCAGCCCAGGTGCCGGCGTAGCGGGACAAAGCCCAACCGAACAGCCCAAAGTCGAGGATATCCTGAACGCCGGCCGGATTGAGGATTGGTATCATTGCATCCATCAGGGCATATTCGCTCTGATGCGATGTCGTCGACGACTTGCATGTATGGTCGTCGCCGGCGAGGATCAGCACGCCTCCGTGATGCGCAGAGCCAGCGAGATTGCCGTGACGGAAGGCGTCGCCAGACCGATCGACGCCAGGACCTTTCCCATACCAGATCGAGAAGACGCCCTGCTTCTTCGCGGTCTCGTGTAGGTTAATTTGTTGGGTGCCAAGCACGGAAGTCGCGGCGAGATCTTCGTTCACGCCCGGGTGGAAGCGAATGTCGGCGTCATCGGCGAACTTCTTTGCCCGGGCGAACGCCTGATCGACGCTTCCCAACGGCGATCCTCTGTACCCGGTCACAAAGCCTGCCGTGTTGAGACTGGCAGCCTCATCCCGCCAGCGCTGCATGAGCGCGAGGCGCACGAGAGCTTGGGTGCCGGTGACGAAAACACGGCCCTCCCTCAGGGTATACTTATCCTCAAGACTGATTGCCGCGTTTTTCAACTTTTTGTTCCTCCTATGCGACCACACGCCAGAAGATCATTGAAGCGGAGGCGGTATCCGGCGTTTTAGGTTCAGATTTCCCGAAGACTTGGCTAAAGCTAGCGCGTTGCCGTGATGACGCGCATTTTTCTATGTCGCGATATCGCTTGATGCCTTCTCTCCAATAACCTTTGGCCAATGCGGGGGATGATCGTATCAGCGTGACGGACTTGCGCGGGTGCGTCGTGCTGTCGCCGCCGTCTTGGGTTTGCCGGTGACGAAAACGCGGGCCCTCTTCAGGAATATTTTCTCATCACGCCCGTCGTTGCGCGGCAATTATGCTGGCGATCGGCGCCAACATCAAGATTCCGGTACAAGTGACAGAATACAATAATGCAAACCGCAATGAATGAATCCCATGCTCATGCGCCAGTAAATCACTTAACACTCCTATCAACAATGGACCTAGTCCAAGACCCAACATCGACGCCACCATCATTGCGAACGCCGAACCTGTCGCACGGAAGCGATCCGGAGCTGCATCTTGTATGCTGGCCCACAACGCGCCGCTTGGAAGCGCCGTCAAAAGCGTCGCCAATGCAATGAAAATAGACGCCATTTTCATAGTTGAAACCAGAAAAACACTGACCGCCAGCGGCGCGGCTGCAACCAACGTCGCCGCGATAAAATAGTTACGCAATTTTGGATTGCGTATCATAAGCCAGTCAGAAAAAAGTCCTCCTGCTACAACGCCGATAATCATTCCAATACCCTGCGTCAAAGCAAGCGTGAGCCCAAGATCAGCTCGCGTTGCGCCAAAACTTCTCTCGAAGTACGCTGGTATCCATTGAGCTTGACCGAAAGCAAAAAAAACGAGCGCGCTAAGTAGTAAATTGATGCTGATAAATGACGGCGTCCGAAAAAGACTCTTTATCGCCGCCCAGTTTCCGCCCGAAGATTCCGTGGGCTGTGCGCCCAAACCGCGGTCGGGAATGAGTTTGATATATCTAAGTATAACGGCTGCAAGAATAAGACCCGGCAAACTCATTATCAGAAACGTCCAACGCCACCCGATTAAATTCTCCAGGTAACCGCTGGTCAATAAAGCGAATACGATGCCCGCCGGTCCACCGGCGCTAAAAACCGCTAGCGGAAGACTGCGGCGATCCCGCGGAAACATCCGGGCAAGGGTGGCATGCGCAGCAGGGGCAACGCCTGCTTCGCCGGCACCAACGCCAAACCGCACCAAAAGCATTTGAATAAAATTTTGCGCTGCTCCGCACAAGGCTGTCATTAAGCTCCAAAATACGAGCGAAGCGATAATAACCCGCCGCACGCCGTATGAGTCTGAAATCCGTGCAATGAGCAAACCAAACAACGCATAAAACGCCGAGAATGCAAATCCGGTAATAAAACCAATCTTGGAATCGGAGAATCCAAGGTCCTTTTTTATCGGCTCAATCAGCATGGCCAAGACGTAGCGATCAGCAAAGCTGATTGCCATGGCCGTGGTCAGCAGGGCCAGCACGAGCCATGCCTCTTGGCTGACTCTTGAAGTTTGATGAACGCTTTCTACATCGCTTTTCAAAATAATAATCCCGTACAAATGCCTACAAACAGTTTCAACAACAGGCTTGCATATGAAAGGCCAATGAAGCTCTGGTTTTCACTGAAAGTCTTAGCTCGCCACAATCAAACCGAAGCCACAACAGTGTTACCAAGCGTACCCACCTGATCTGCGAAGACTTCTATTCTGTCACCCGGGGACAGGAAAATTTTGGGATCTTGCGCATAGCCGACACCGGCGGGCGAGCCCGTTGAAAGCACGTCCCCAGGCATAAACTCATACCAGCGGGAAAAATAAGCGATGCTATGCGCAATTGGGAAGACGAGATCCCGTGTATTCGCAGATTGCATTACCCGTCCGTTCAATCGCGTTCCAACATTGATATCTTGAAAGTCGACGATTTCATCCGCCGTGGTCACGACGGGTCCTATCGGGCAGAATGTTCGAAATTGTTTTCCCCGGATAATACGGTGGAAAAAGTTCATCGCGCCCAGAGCATCTCCCGCCGCGGCCGCGCTTTCCCATTCCGGCAAGCCCTCACGCGACCCGACATCATTGATCATAGTGATGCCGCCAATATAGGAAAGCGCCTCGTTGACGGCAACATTGCTGCATCTCTTGCCAAAGACCACCGAAAGTTCACACTCGAAATCGACCATGCCCGGCTCATGTGCCGGCAAAACAATCTCATCTTCCGGACCAATTACGCAGCTTGATAGCTTGATAAATGCATCCGGCGTTTTCGGCAAACTTGTGACATCCATTTCGTCGAGATGGTCTTTATATCCCATGGCGCCGCAAAGGATGAGACGCGGCCTCAATGGAGGTGAAAGGTGGACTTCGTCAGCATCAAACAGCAATTGACGCCGACGGAGCTTATTTTTGATTCCGTCTCCACCCAGAAGCTTATCGACAAGCTGCCGAGCCGCCTGCTGTTCAGCACTCTCTGCCGCAATATACGGTATGATGCTGTTAGAAGGCGGCTCACCTTTATATCCTAGTTCGGCAAGCGCAGCCACATCGACAATCTCATTACCCAGAACAATGCAAGCCCGATTTTCGCTGTCTGACTTGTACATGCCGAGTTTCATCAAAGCCCTCCTTGCACGTTACCGCTCCCACCGAGCCAACACGCAAACTCAGCTGCCGCTAAAATGCGCTTTACCTTTGTTCCCGGCCACGACCAGAAAACACAATTTTATGTTTCGCGTTCGTCACTCAACACAGATCGCCACCGCCAACATGCTAGTTTTTCGGAGCAAGAAAAGTCGAAAATACTCAGATACTGTAGGAAAACCGGAGCCAAAGTTCGCGCCCCCTGGAGATCACGGCATTTACGTCAGACAGTGTGCCTGCGCTCGTTCCCGTGCCGCTTCCTGTTATAATCGTGTCGCCAGCTCGAACCATGTAATATTCATCGCCGAGGTTGCGCCCAATGAATTCAATCTGAATGCCGTTTTCGGCATCCCGCAACCGGACGCCCGCGTCCACCAACCAGTATTCGTCCTGAAGGCTTCGCGGCTGAAGTGTCGCGTCGGCAAAATACTTGGAACTGTAGCTGGCGTTACTGTTCAGGCCCAATACAAATCGGGAGCTTAACGACCGCTCGAATGAAAAGCCGCCGTCGAAATTAACCTCCGGCCCCCTGTGCAATGGGCTACCGGAAAGATCCTGGGCTGTAAACACACCCATCCCGTTCGGCTGCAGATTACAGCCAAGAGAAATCGTCTGTCCACCATAACACGTGGTCACAAATTCATCGTATTCAGCGTCGTTGTAAGTAAAAGCTCCAAGCAAGCTAAGACCTTCTATGGGGGTCACCCAGTTGAAGTCTGCTTCCACACCTTTCACGGTCGCCGCACCGGCGTTAGTGACGAATTGATCAAGTCCGGCTTGCGTCAATATTTGCAAACCATCCAGATCATAAGTGTACGCCGCAACGTTAAACGCCAGCGTTCCATCAAGGAGTATCGATTTCACGCCGCCCTCCCATCCCTTAATGGTTTGTTCGTCAAAGGACCGGTCCAGCGTCAAATTACCAGAACCCGCGTTAAATCCGCCCGAGAGAAAACTTTCTTTATACGAGCCAAACAGCGTGAGATTCGCGGTTGGCCGCCAGGTGATCGTCGCTTCAGGAGAAAAATTATCCCAGTCTAATTTGGGCACGGCCGTCATTGCGGGAACGCCCGCCAGTGCAATTGAAAAATCTTTCTCTTCGTAAGAATATCGACCGCCACCCGCTAATTCCAATGTGTCTGTAATATCTATAGTCGCTTGCGCAAAAACTGAATAAGCGTCGCCTTTTTGCTTCGCGGAGTCATTGAACAACATGATCGGCGCGTTCGCTCGAAAGGCGACTTTGAACACCCGGTCAAAATCTGTATGCTGGTAATATCCGCCTAAGAGAAAATTGACGGGACTGTCAAAATCAGTCCGCAGTCTCAATTCCTGCGAAAACTCAGTCACATCAAGGTTTTGAAAGGACGGCACCATAAACTGAGCGGCAGTTGCATTGTTTACGTTATCCATTATCTCAGAATAAGAATCGAATATACTGCTCACTGATGTTAAAGTCAGCGTATCCGAAATCTCTAAATTGGCCGTGAGCGTTCCGAGAAATTGCTGTTGCTCGAAATATGGCACGTCGCCAAAATCAGAATCCAGAATTTTAAAATTCGGCCCAAGATCGGATCGCTCAACTTTATCATCAATTCGACAGGGAGCCCCAACACCATCAACAGCGCCGCCGACCTGCGACACTCCAAAAGGACATGACACCAACTGTTGCCCGGCGGCAGTACCGGCGCTTTCCACATCTTGGTAATTCAGCTTAAGAACCGCATCGAACCGATCGCTGGGATCGAAAGTCAAAGTCAATCGGGAAGCAAGCTCGCGATGGTCCGGTAGATCCCGGTCGCTCGGCCCGACAAGGGGGTCGTCCGGCGCCGTGTTATCAAAATAACCGTCCAATCCCGATCCATAAACAGCGAACCTTGCGCCGACAGTATCCGACAGCGGACCGGAAATATAACCCTCGCCCCGAATCTCTGAACCGACGAACTCGTATCCGAGGCTTGCCCCGACCTCGAATTCGTCGGTTGGGTTCGCGCTCTGTATATCGACAACGCCGGCATAGGCGTTCTTGCCGAAAAAGAGGGCTTGTGGCCCTTTGTAAACAAGCACCTGCTCCAGGTCCATCAGCGCCATTCGCTGAACGCTAGCGCGCGAAATTACGGCACCGTCGAAATTAAATGTTACAGCCTGGTCGTTGAAATGGTTCTGTTCGCCACTTGTGATTCCCCGTAGCGAAATCGCACCACCGGACACACTAGACGCGTCACCGATGACAAGCTGAGGAACGACCCGGGCGATATCCGTTAAGCCCTTCAGTCCTCGTTCATTTATCACATTGCGCGACACTCCCGAAACCACGACCGGCGCTTCGAGCGCACTCTCATCTCGTTTACGGGCCTGGACGACAATCAAGTCTACGGTGGAGGCTTTCGCGCTTTGTTCGCCATATGACTGCGCCACAGCGTGGCCGGCCGGCACAGCAACCGTAAGACACGTCGACGCCATCAAGACTTTGATTTTCTTGTTCACTAACTCTTTCATTGTTCCCTCCCGAGGATTTGCAGCTTCTTTTGTTAGGCGGCTTGAGTTTTAACCTTGAATTCCGCCTCCACGCCGCTCAGATCCAGATCACGTCCTATTGGCGGCTTTCCCGACTGGTAGGCCTCAATAGCATCGAGAACGGTTTGCCGCCCCTCGATCAATGCTTTGTCTACCGGTGCGAGCAACTCCTTCGAGCGGTCCAAACGCCCTTGACTTTCGATGCATCCAACATCCTCAAGGAAAATTGTCTCGAGTATTGTGTTGCCTTTGAACCCAGAAAAGCTTTCGCCTTTTTCCATCGCTTCCCTGTCCTGACCCCAACGATTCTCGGCGGTCCGAACAGGAAATTCGCTTAGAAAGTTATTCAAGTCAGGCAAGCTGCCGAAGCCCTGCATCGCAAAACCATTTGGCTGTAACGGGCCATACCGGTTGTAAAAAATCATCCATAGCAACGTATGATCGTCGTCAATCGGCACACTGATTTGTAGCGCTTTGTCATCGCGAATGCCGGGCGTTACCGTATGATGCTGGATAAACGGCATTATAAAATGGAAATGCGTTTCTTTTGCTGCATCGCTATTGACATGCGTAAACCCATACTCTGTACGCTCAACCGTCAGTTCGGGATAATTGAAGGGGATGTCGCCCGCCATTCGGGTTTCGTTGGCAGAAAAATATGCTCCCGCCCGCACCGAGCGTCGGTTCGTCTGATTATGAAGAATTTGCGCGTGAAACACGTCCCACAACGTTTCCAGAGGATGCAGCCAGTTGCAGTTAATCACCGCCGTAGCCGCTAGCACATGGTCGTCCGGAAGGTCTGTGAATGCCAGCGGCCGAAATTCGGCAGGTTGGCCTTTCCCGAGCCAGGCCCAAACTATCCCTTGGCGTTCGATTGCCGGTCGTACGCCGGTTCTCATTCGATTCAACGGCGCGCTTTCAGGATGCGTAGGCGCTTCCAGAAGTTCGCCGTCCGGCGCGAATTTCCAGCCATGGTAAATGCATCGCAATCCACATTTTTCATTTCTCGCCAGCGCCATCGACGCCCCGCGATGCGGACAGGCTTCATTCATAAATCCGACAGCTCCGTCAGGGCTGCGAAAACCAACAAATTTTTCGCCGAGGATTTTGATCCGAGTTGGAGCCGCACCCGCGACAAGCTGCGCCGAACGCGCGACCGGCACCCAATACTCCCTCATCAACGCCCCAAGCGGCGTTCCCGGACCAGTTTGGATCAACAGGTCATTATCGCGCGTACTGAGCATTTGCTTCCTCTCCCGGCACCTATCGAGTCGAGCCTGCTTTAGCCCAAGCTCACAGTTAATTCAGATTCTTAACCGCCGCAGGATTCAATTTTCTTGGGGTAGCCTGCCTACTAAATCAGCAGATCAGACTCCGAATTCCTTTCTGGACCGCTCCTTGCTGGCTCGCTCGTTCGCTCGCGAACCCCCACCACAGCGTCCTTACGCCGTGGCAACTTTGATTGATATATATATAATGCATATCTCATTAGTCAATACCGTGGAGGGGTCGCCGGCCTTTATGTTTCGCTCAATCCACCATCGACGCTGTCCGTCGCACAATGCATTAAGGCTGCGCCCCTCGGCGAGCACGATGCGAAACATGCGGATCGCGTCGGAATCCTCCGCGACTGGCAATCCGACCGACGTCACCGCAGTCTCGTAAATATCCGAGATCAGGCGTTCTTTCGACACTTTCCGGCCGACGACGTCCCAGGCCGCGGCGATAAGAGGGCGCTGATCATGTCGCAGCGTTATGCGCATGCAAAGCAGTTCCGCAGGCATAAGCGCGAGGTGAAGTTCCTGAATATCCGCTTGGGACGGGTGATTCGGGACATCCGGCGCAAGATCAAAGGCACCGCGTATCTGGAAAGTGCGTTTGCGGATGAATTGTCGATGGCCATTACTTTGCGCCATCAAAAGAAACGCCAGCGCGGCCGGAAGATCTATTCGCTGCATGCGCCGGAAACGGAATGCATCGGCAAAGGCAAGGCGAAGCAGCCTTATGAGTTTTGCTGCAAGGTGTCGATCGCCACAACAAACGACAAGGCTCGAGGCGGGATGTTCGTCGTTCATGCGAAGGCGTTCCACGGAAATCCGTATGACGGTCACACTTTAAAAACGGTCATTGAGGAATTGACCGACTGGATCGGGACTGAGCCTGAGCGGGCCTATGCCGAGAAAGGCTATAGGGGTCATGAGGCGCCGAAGCCGCTTCGGGTCTTTCTCTCCGGACAGAAGCGCGGCGTGCATGGCGACATCAAAAGAGAGCTGCGGCGACGCAGCGCTGTCGAGCCGATCATCGGCCACGTCAAGAACGACCACCGGATGGGCCGGAATTACCTCAAGGGCAAGGAAGGCGATTGCATCAACGCCGTCCTCGCCGCCGCCGGCTACAACTTCAAACGTATCGCCGCGTGGCTGAAGGCTTTTTTGCGTCGAATTTTGGCAGCTGTTTTGGGCGTCATTGGCGCCCTGATTGATCTCATCCGCTCGGCGTCGCAGCCGGCCATCGTGAGGGAGGCCTGAATGACCGAAACCCTTCACAAAGACCGAAATGTTCACGAGGGACGGATTATGGTCCAAAAGCGTACCAATCCGATTCGAATTTCCCTCCTACGCATCGTATATGATGGCTTTTCTGGGATTCTTAATCGTAGCGGCAAGAATATTTATTCCTTCAGTAAGGTGTTCTATTCCGACAACGTATTGTTCGGGATTTCGTTTCTCTAATCGAAAATCGCTGAGGGCGTTAGAAAGCTGTTGATAACAAAGAGCAACAATGTGCTTACGGCCACGTAGATTCTGAATCTCACTGTCGTCACGGATGAAGTTCTTCATAAAGCCCTGCGTAAATGTGAAATCAGCCAAGTCGAATGCAAAAGCAACACTTTCAGGGGAAACTTCATCGACGAGTATCGGAATCGAGATTACAGGCGTCTGTTTTGCATATCGTTCAGTCTCAATATATATGCGAACGCCAGTAGCGTGTGCCTGCATAATCACTTCTTTTGTTACAAGTTCTGTGGGCGCTACTATTTGAAGGATTTTATTGACTACGTCGTCAGCATCCGATTCCTCATAAGGGCTGATTACCGCGCCGAAGGCTGCATACCGGATTAGTTCTGCTAGCGGAGACGTGTATGATTCCGATAAGGATTCAACTCTTAGATACCGCTGGTCTGGCGCAAAATGTTTTAGGAGTTCCGGCTTCACGGCGGACCGCCCTCCGGGCTGCTCTGAGGCGCTTGTTGGTCTCGGCATTTATTTGACAGCAAATGCTACTACGCTGGAATGGTAAAACGGAATAACGTTACCTGACAAGATATCTTTGGCAGTGGCGTCCCAGTGATGGTGTGGGTGTGGGAGGGCGATGACTGCCATCGCTTTCGAATCTTGAGAGGATGCTACGGCCGGATCAAACGGCGGTAGGCTGGCGGTCTTCTCGTCAAGCACTACTACGAAGGACAGCGCTGCTTCGGATTGGACGCCCTCCCCTTCGAAAATGACGCGAGTGCCATCGAAAGCCGCCATTGCCACTATCAAAAACTCGATGATGCGCTTACGGAAAAACGGCGAGTGCATCGGCAAAGCCGGTGCAATTAACCGCTTCCGCCCGATCATCTCGCCGAACAAGCTTTCGCCATCGGCGAACTGCTTCGCTTGCAACGCCGGCTGAAACGCCGGCGACGCCAGTCCGGCGTCGCCGCATATCCGCATTCCGGCCCGCTTTCTACTATACGGGCGATGATTGAATGGCGACGCCTGCCCCAAATCAAATTCGCGCGAAGACCGCGCTGGAACCGGGCGCGCCGCAGGACCCAACGCGCCCGTGAGCCGGGCGCGAAATCTCAGTACGCCTCGCTGACCGCGCCGAACAAATCTACCGCGTCTATCTTTCAAACGGACGCCGGTCCGGCGCTTCGCCTTTTCATGCAGCTCGACGAAGGCGAATTTGCTCGTCCGGTCGATGGCGACAAACATGTAAAGCTTGCCTTCTTCGGTGCGCACTTCCGCAATATCGATGTGAAAGTAGCCGATCGGATAGGCCTTGAACTTCTTTCGGCAGGGCTGATCCCCGTCGGTCTCCGGCAGGCGCGAGATGGCATGGCGCTGGAACAGCCGGTGCAGGGACGAACGCGTCAGATGCGGAACCGTCGCCTGCAGCGCGTAGAGGCAGTCGTCCAGCGGCAACAGCGTGTGCTTGCGAAACGCGACGCAGAGCGCTTCTTCTTCCGGCGAGAGCACCGTCGAGCGCGGCTCCTTCGGCCCCATCGGCAGGTCTTCGACGCCCTCGCGCCCGCGCCACTTCATCACCGTCTTCGGGTTGACGCCGTGCTTCTCGGCAAGCTCCGCGACTGTAGCGTTCGATCGCTGTATTGCCGCTCGGGCGGCGTGAGTGGTCGTGGCGCAGCCGTGAAGTACCTGTCCCATAAATCCTCCCGGAATGAAGAAGAATCAGCTACCGTGATTCTATCTCTCTCCGGGACTGAACATCTAACAGGCTGCTGAAAAAGTCACTCGTTTGATACCGCAAAGCATAATTCCATGAGGTATTTCATGGAGGCACCTCATGCGTGGCGACGATCAGCAGAGCGGTCAGCTCTTTTCCTATGTGAACATTGAGGAGCGCGTTGCAGCGGATCACCCGCTGTGTGCGATTAAGGGACTGGTCAATGAAGCGCTTGAGGCGTTGGATAGTGAGTTTGCCGCAATCTATGCAAGCCGTATGGGTCGGCCGTCGATTGCGCCTGAACGGTTGCTGCGGGCGGTGCTGTTGCAGGCGATTTATCCGATCCGGTCTGAACGCCAGTTAATGGAGAGGCTTGAGTTTGATCTTCTCTTTCGCTGGTTTGTCGGCCTGTCTTCGGATGAGCCTGCATAGGATGCGTCGAGCTTTTCAAAGAACCGCGAACGATTGCTTGAAGGCGAGATCGCGCGCAAGTTTCTTGTGGCTGTTCTCGCCAACCGCCGCGTCAAGCGGCTTTTGTCAAACGATCACTTCAGCGTCGATGGCACACTGATTGAAGCTTGGGCGGGAACGAAAAGCTTCCGGCCGAAAGAGATCGATGACGATGATAAGGGTTCAGGCGCCGGCGGCCGGAACAAGGAGCGGAACTTTCATGGAGAGAAGTGGTCAAACAGTTTATTGGGAACGGGACCCAATAAATGCATGCATCGACCACGGACCCGGATGCAAGGCTATATCGCAAAGGACGCGGCAAGCCGGCGCGGCTTTGCTATATGAGCCATGTGTTGATGGAAACCAGTCATGGCCTCGCGGTGGCGGCGCACTTAACCTACGCGAACGGCACTGCCGAACGCGAGGCGGCGCTGGCGATGGTTTCGCGTTTGCCTCTCAAAGACGGCGCAACGCTCGGCGCGGACAAGGCCTATAACGCCTAGACATTTAAACGCGACCTGCAATCGCATGGCGTCGTCCCGCACATTGCGTTCAGATCGGAAACCGGCTGGGGCGGCGCAAAGATTATCCCGCCCGACGGCTACGACATATCGCAACGCATCCGTAAGCGGATCGAAGAGATTTTCGGCTGGATCAAGACCACTGGCGGCTGCGCTAAAACCAAGTTCCGCGGTCTGCGGCGCGTGGCGCAAGGCTTTGACCTTGCCGTCGCCGCTTACAATCTCGTGCTCCTGCCGAAACTTCTGACGGACGCCGCCCCATGACGGCGCCGATGGGCTGCAAGCTGCTCGGCCGCTGGCGCATAGTTGAGTCTGACCTGTGGGACCGCGATCATCTCGACCTGTGCGGTCCCGCCTCGATTGTCGTCAACGCCGACGGATACGGCAAAATCTGCTTAGGCGCATTGCAGGCCGGCCTCACGCTTGAATACGCCAAAGACTCCGTCTGGTTCGAATGGGACGGCTTTGACGAAATGGACGAAGTCTGCGGATCAGGATCGGCGCATTTGCAAAACAACGGCGGCCTCGAAATCGAATTTGCCTACCGATACGGCGACGAAGCCTTATTGAAAGCCGAAAGATGCTGACTTTTTCAGCAGCCTGCTAATGAAGCCTGGGCGGCGATTGAACCGCATCTTCCTCATGACCGGCCGTGCAGAACGCATCGTGACGACCTGCGCATTATCAGCGGCATTCTGCATGTGCTTAAGACAGGCTGCCAGTGGAAGCGCCGTCCTTCAGAGTACGGAGGACATACAACCGTTATAATCGCTGGCCCGGGTGCGGGATATGGCAAAGGATATTTGAGAAAATGGCGGCCGACGGTTCGATTCCCAAAGAATTGTCATTGGACAGCTTCGCCGTTCGCCCGTGAAGAGTTCTCGTCGGCGCCGATAATCATCACTTCCGGTTAGCCGAGTTCGCTCGGCGCGGCCGGATGCGTGTGAAGCGCGCCGAAACCCCTGCCGAACGCCACATGCTGCGCGGGCATCATTTTGGAGAAAAGCGCGGCGAATTTCTTCAAGCACATCGTGCGAAAGCGGCTGGCTTAAATCAATGCCGGCGATCTCCGCACCGATGATCGGCGTTTGCTTTCTGACAGTGATATGCCGATTAGCCCTCGGCCTCCACTTTTCCGACGGCGGGCGCAGCTAGCGGTATTTGTTTAAGTTGTGCCATAGGCATTGTCTTTTCATCACTCGCAGATATTTCATGCTGGCTTCAAGCGGCGCTATGCGTCGGCGCGCCCCCAAAATCGCCCGGACAGGTAAAACGCGGCGGCGGACGGAATGTTCAGCAAAAATACGCATGCAATCGCGATCCCGAGCGCGCTCACGCCGAATGACGGCGTCAGCGCATCGCTGATAAGGCCGATCAGAAGCGGTCCCAGACCGAGGCCCGCTAAGTTCTGTATAAAGATCATAAGCGCTGCAGCGCTGGCGCGCTCGCGCGGATCGGCAATGCCTTGAACCAGCGCATAGGACGCCGGCTGGTAAAGCGTGCCAAAAAAAACAGCCGCAACGGCGCCGATGAGCGCGAAGATAAGCCCCGGCGTCAAAAACGCCGGAACGCCGATAAAAGTCGCCGCAAAAACGGTCAACGCCGGCCACCAGGCGAGCCAGCGGCGATCGCGCTTGGCGAGAAAATCGCCGGCCGCGCCGCCGATAACGCTGCCGACGGCTCCAGCGACGGCCGCCGCCGAGCCCAAAATCACCGCCGCTTCGCTGACCGACATTTCATGGGCGCGGACGAAATAAGCAATGCCGAAGGCGGCGAGCCCGTAGGACACCATCAAATGAAAGGCCGATCCCGTCACGCACAACAGGAAGGCCGGCGACTTCATCAGCGCGCCGAAGACATTGGCCGCGCTGCGCGGCGGCGCGGCGGCGCCAAGGCGCGGGGGCTCCTTCAACGTAAAATAGGTCAAAGCGGAAACAACAAGCCCCGGAGCGCCGAGCGCCAGGAATGCTGCGCGCCAGCCATAGTTCTCGGCGACAAGCCCGCCGATGATCGAGGCGACGAGACCACCCGCCGATATGCCCAAGACAATAACGGAGAACGCCGTCGCCCGCCGCGCCGGTGAAACGGAATCCGCAATCAGGGAATGCGTGCATGGCGCGTAGCCCGCCTCGCCGACCGCGACGCCGGTGCGCGCCGCCGCCAGAAACCAGAAGCCCGGCGCGACGCCGCACAACATCGTCATGGCGCTCCACAGCGCCAGACACGCAGCCAGAATATTGCGGCGATTAAGCCGGTCGGCGATACGCGCAATGACGAGTCCCAGGGTCGGATAGACCAGCGCGAACGCCGTGCCGCCTACTAGGCCGAGCATCGTGTCTGAAAGGCCGAATTCATTTTTGACGGGCTCGGCGACGATGCCGATGATCTGCCGGTCCGCCATATTCAGCGTCGACACCAGAAACATCATCAGGAGGAAATACGGCAAGGACGTTCCGGCGGCCTTGCCTTGCCTTGCCTTGCCTTGCGTCGCGATTGCGCTGGGCTGCGGAACGCCGCTCGCCGTCATGTCGTTTCCTCTCCTGCCTGCATGGCCGCCGTTCTTTAGCATTGCGGCGGTCCCGGCTTTTTTTGGACTACGGCTGTTTCGCCCGCGCGCTGCAGCGTCGCGATAGCCTTATGTCAATAATCGGCAATATATCATTCAGCGAGCCTTTGGAAGGGACGAAAGGACAAATAAGCAGCGCGGGCGCGCCTCCTTTTGAGCAGCCGCGTCAGCCCGATATCATTCGCCGGCTTCCGCCAGCGCATCAAGCGGCAGAGGACTGTCGCCCGCCTCAGCCCGGCGGCGAATTTCAGCGAGACTGTCGAGCACTAGATCCCGGGCGAGCCGCTCGGCCTCGCCGACACGCCGGTTCTCGATGGCTTTACAAAGGGCGTTCCATCGCGCCGCCGAGCGCCGGCGGCGTTCGGGGCTGAGAATGCTCGCCCACAAAACCGCCACCTCCCGTTCGAACGCGCCCGACATGCGCCCGAGATAGTTGGCGCCCGATATGCTGGTAATCAGTACAGACACGGCGCGGCGCACGGTGATGTAGTGTCCGACAGTGGCGTCTTCCGTTGCCGCCAGGCGCATCAGCAGGGCCGCGCCGTCGGCGATGGCGCCGAGCGCGGCGGCGCTGGGTTCGGAAGCGGACGCCGCAAGACCGGCCTGAGCGGCGAAAAGCTCGGCGCGAATGTGAAACAGGCCTTCGAGCTCCTCATCCGTCAGCTTACGCACGATTGCGCCTTTGCGGCCGCGAAGCGCCACAAGACCGTCCCGGTCGAGCAAGCGCAACGCTTCACGCACCGGCCCGCGGCTGACATCGAAATGATCAGCCACCGCCAGCTCCCGGATCGATTCACCCGGCTTGAAATCGCCGAACTGAATCCGGTCGGCGATCCAAGCGGCGATATGGCCCGGCAGGGTCGGCGGCGGTGGTTGCGCGACGCCTGCGATCGTCTCCGCACGCGCGACAAAAGCCCGAATATCCGGCTCAAGCTCCGTTGTCATCGGCTTAGACTTTCTTCAATTTCAACGAGGCGCTCCGGCGCAACGATCGCTACATGCAGCGCGATGCGCGCCATCGCACGAACGAGACGTATGTTTCCGGACGATGCGCCGAGCCTTTCCAATTGGGCTTCAATCTGTTTCAGCCGGTCTGACGGTTGCTTTTTTGATTTGCCCTCAGGCAATGACGGTTGGATAGAGGCGTCGTGACGGCGAAGCTCTTCTCCCAGCAACCACCGCAAACGATCCCACACGATAAAAAGCTCCTCAGGCGGCGCGTAAGCCTCGGCAATCACGCGCGCCCCGCGCCGCGCCGAAACAATGATCGCGCCCTGTTTTTCCAGAAGATGAAACGCCTCCCGCGTGGTCGCCGACGTGCAGTCGAAGCGCTCCGTCACCGCGCGTTCCGTGATGCGCGCGCCCGCCTTGAATGATCCGTCCACGATCAATGCGCGCAACTCGTCCGCGACGACCGCAGGGCCGGCGCCGCTTTTGCTTGACGCATCGGAAGGTTTTGTCGTTTGGTGCTGGGTCCTGGCTTTTGTTGTTTTTCTTGTCACGTTCCTGAAGATCGTCCGCCGGTTGCTGATTAAGGGCTTGCATTCGTAAATAATTGACTTCATAGGGGTTAGGCAACCGTTTTATAGATTTTGCAAGCTCCGCCATTGCCCTTGCCTTCCGACATAGCCGGGCGCCGCTTCGGCCCGCTCTCATGGACCGCCACGCTGCGGCGTATTCTCGCTTATCGCGCCGCGCTTCGCCCGTCGGATGCGCAGTCGCTGAACGATGACAATGGAGGCGCGTTCCGCGCCTTGCCGTTTCACGTTTCGACGCCCGAATGGCTGCTTTCCTGTGAAATGATCAAATCATTTGAAGGCCTGGCGCCCGAAGAAGCCGAACGGGGCGTGGTGATTGGGCAAGACACGTCGTTTTTTCAACCGATCATCGCCGGGGCCGATATTAATGTTGAGGCGACGATAACCGGGCTGCGGCCCGCCCGTTCCGGCGCGATCCTTGCGGCGACGTTTGAAACCCGCAGCGCCGACGGCGCCGTCCTGCACGCCCGGACAAAAGCGACAACGATGTATCGAAACGTCGTCTGTGAGACGACAGGCGATACGCCGTCGCCCGTGTCAATTGCGCCGCCTGGAACGGGCGCGGTTGAGAGGGAATTACGCCTTTCTTTCGGCTTCGCCCATGTCTTTTCCGAATGCGCCGAAATCTGGAACCCGATCCATACGGAGTATCGCGTTGCAAGACGCGCCGGACTTGAAGAGCCCATCGTACACGGCGCTGCGTTGTGGGCGCAGGCCGGTCTTTTGATCGCAGATGTCTGCGCCGACGGTGAGCCCGGCCGCCTGAAGCGTCTAAGCGCACGTTTTCTGGCGCCGGCGCCGAACGGCGCGCCATTATCCTTTTCCTGCGAGCATGAAGACGGCGCGGCGCGATACGCTTTGCGCCTTGCCGATGGCGCGCTCGCTGTCGCAGGTGAGGCGGTTTACGCGCGCTAGACAAACGCCGAACGCCGGCGCAATGAACTTCGCCGGCATTCGAATTCGCTTGGCGCTTATGGGTTTGCGTCCACCTGATCGTCGATCAGCTCGGCGAGCCCCATGGGATTGATGATAAGCTCCACCGCGTCCTGATAACCGGACAGCAGGTGATCATCGAGATGGATATAGGCGGCCCAGTCTCTTTCAGGCGAATAGAAAGTGACCGCGCCCCATGCGCCGACGCCCATATAGATCGTTGAATGGCTCAAATCCTCAGGCGCAAACACCCACTGGCCGCGCGCATAGTCAATACTGAGTTTCTGCGCCGGACTGCTCACTACTGGAACAGGCTCACAATTGCCCACGCCGTCGCACCGGCCAGACTGGAGCGGTACCATGACCTCGGTCATGTCTGCGCGGGACGTCGCGTTCAAAAGCGCATGGCTGGAGCCGCACTGCCCACTCAAAAGGGCTTGCGCAAATGCTCCGCCATCGAACAAATCCGTTTCAAAGCCGCCCGCCGGCCATTCATTGCCGCTCCGCGTGACGGTCGTGTTCGGAAAGTTGCACACGCCGGAGCCGGTCAAATAGTTTTCGACGAGATCCGTGAAGCTGTAATTCGTCGAATAAGCGTGGTTGACCGCGTTCACCAGAACAAGGCCTAAAATCTGCCAGGACATGGGCCCATAAGAGAAGGCGTCGCCCGGCGCATAAACGCGAACGGCGTGATCTGGATCGTCGGCAATGTCGGCCGCTACCATTTCCTCGCCGCAATCTTCAAACGATACAAAGGGGTTGTTGATGCACGAGAACACATTCGCCGGCCAGGCGCTGACGCTTTCATGCCCTGTCGTCATGGTGATGAGATCGTCAATCGTCATATGGTCATACACGAGCCGCGGGGTTCCGCTGTCGTCGAACGCGCTTGAATTCAGCGACGTCGCATTGGGGATGTAATCTTTCACAAGATCATTGAGCGAAAGACCGACGTGCTGATCCTCAATAACAGCGAAGGCCAACGCCGCCGTATAGGTTTTGGACAATGACGCGACATTGAAATTGTGGTTGTCGACGAACGTCTCGCAATCCTGTCCGTCCCACCAGCCAAAACCGCTCCAATAAACGACCTGCCCCTTATGATAGACGATCAAGCCGCCGCTCTGGAACGGCGAATCTTCCAGCGCATCCTTAACGGCCGTCCAGTCATATCCAGAGGGCAACGTCGCCGGCGGGCAGTTTTCGTAAGACGCCGCGGCGGCCTTCCCAGCCAAAGTCATGGCAAGGAACGCCCCAAGCAGCGCGCCCGCTCTTCCCAGATGTTTGCTCATATGCCTCACTGTTTCCTCCTTGATTGACAGCGTTTCGCCGCCGCCAGGCGACTGGCGGCGCGAACGCATAGTTTTTGCCGGCCTACAAGGCGCAACAGTTGGGTCGGCTTTGTGACCGGAGCGCCGCCATATTGTCAATAATTGTCAAATGGTCAAGAAATCAGTGGATGTCTGGGCCGTAATCGGCTAATTTTCTCTAAAAAACCACGTTATTGAAATTTATTGACAATTATGGGAGGGAAAATTGACCGAGGCCTTCACCCGCCGCAGCGCGCTTGCCGCCGCCATCGCCGCGCCGCTCTCAACCCTCGCCCTGCCCGCCTGCAGCGCCAAGGCTCCCGCCGCTCCCTCCTTCAACAAGAGCCGGCTCAAAGAAGCCGGCGCGCTTATCGACGACCTTATCGACAAAAGACGCATTCCCGGCGCAGGCATGCGCATCTCGCGCCATGGCGAGCTTCTTTTCGAGCATTACGCAGGCGACGCGGATATGGCTTCAGGCAAATCCATTGCTCCGGATACGATCTACCGGGCTTATTCCATGACCAAGCCGGTGACGGTCGCAGCCGTCATGATCCTGATCGACGAAGGCATGGTTTCCCTTGACGCGCCCGTTGCATATTATGTTCCTGAGTTTTCCGACCTCGCCGTTTTCGTGTCGAACGATGGCGACGCCGTTAAGACTGAACCCGCCGAGACGATGCGCGTTCTTCATCTCCTGACGCACACGTCCGGCATCAGCAATAGCTGGAACCCCGGGCCTATTTCCGCCCTTTACCGCAAAGCCGGGCTTGTCTCGGCCCAATACGCCTACAATCCGGAAATCAACGCCGGTCTTCCGGAATTCGCCGCGCGCCTCGCTAAGATTCCGCTGGAGTTTCAGCCCGGCTCGCGATGGCTTTACAGCTTTTCTCCCGATATCGCGGGCCTGATTGTCGAGCGCGTAACGGAAGAGAGTTTCGGCACCTTCCTGAAAAAACGCATTTTCGATCCTCTCGGCATGAAGGACGCCGATTTCCTCGTTCCCGCCGACAAGGCGGAGCGCCTTGCAAACATGTACTCTTTGAAGGACGAAGAGCTCGTCCTGGCGGAGGCCGCAGCCGAATCGCCCTTCCTGCAAAAACCTTATGTCGAATCGGGATCCGCTGGACTTTTATGCACGCTGGCCGACTACGACCGCTTCGCCGATATGCTTGCAGGGCTCGGCGAAAGCGGGGGCGTGCGTATTATGAGCGAGGATAGCGCCCGCACCATGATGTCGCCCCATATCGGCCCCGATATTCTGGGCGACGTCTTCAAACAATTCATGGGATTTGCGTCCGGCGGCTCTGGCCTTGGCATGGAGATGGCGCTTGGCGGCGCCGTCTTGACCGATCCCGCCATCGCCGAAACGCCGGGCCTTAAGGGCGAATATAGCTGGGGCGGCGCCGCCAGCACGACCTTTTTCTCGGTTCCCGACGCCGGTCTGTCGGCGACACTGATGACGCAGCTTTTTCCGTCGGGAACGCTGCCCTTGCGCGACATGCTGAAAACCGCCGTTTACAAGGCCCTTGATTAAACCGCTCCTGAGCGTATCCGCGCCCTGTAGGAAACACCCAATGAAAAAGACAATATCGGTTTTGTTCGCAGCGCTGATGACGGCCGCTTGTTCCTTGAAAAACGAGGACGACACGGGACTCGCCCGAAGGCTGTTGCTCAAGCCGGATCACGATTTTTCGCCGGATCTCGCGCCGCCCGCCCCTGACTATGCGAACGACGATGCGTGGGCCGCTCTGCCCGGCCGCGAAGACAACGCCGATCAGACGCCGGAAGGCGTGGAGAACGGCGAAGAAACCGCGCGCGCCGACGTTTTCTTCATTCATCCCACCACCTATTTCAAAAAGGACGGCTGGAACGCGCCTTATGACGATTCCGGCGAAGCCCGCATGAGCGTCGAAAATGGAACTCTGCGCGGCCAGGCGAGCGTTTTCAACGGCTGTTGTCGCGTTTTCGCGCCGCGCTATCGCCAGGCGACGCTTTACACGTTCTTTGCATTCAACGAAAATAGCAAAGGAGCGCTCGATCTCGCCTATCGGGATGTCGCCGCGGCGTTCGATAATTTTGTCCATGAAAGAAACGATGGACGGCCTTTCATCATCGCCAGCCACAGCCAGGGCAGTTATCACGCCATGCGCCTTCTTGAAGAGCGCGTCATGGGCGCAGACCTTATGGACAGGCTCGTCGCCGTTTACGCGGTCGGGGGGCCTGTGCCGGAGGCTTTTGCGCCGGACCGCCTGCCGCCTTGCAGCGACGCCCGGCAGACCCGCTGCATCGTCGGCTGGAACACGGTTAGCAAAAACGCCGAACCCGATCCGCGCCGTGACGAACACGCCCTCATCTGGCTCGACGGCGAATACCAGCCGATCGCCATGCGCCCTCTGCTATGCGTCAATCCGCTGAACTGGAAAGCAGGCGGCGCCGCACCCGCGAGCGACAATCTCGGCGCGCTTTCGGGCAAACAGGAGCCCGACGCCTTATCGGCGCCCCTGCCTCGCCTCACCGGCGCGAGATGCGAAAACGGATATCTGGTTATCGATTTCGATAAGGACATAGACGGATTTAAAAGCCGGCTCACGAAGAACGGTTCTTATCACGTTTTCGACTACAATCTCTTCTATATGAATATCCGCGCAAATGCGATCGATCGGGTCGACGCCTTTCTTGAAGAGCAATGAGGCTGATGATCGCAAGAATATCCCCCGGAAAGTGAGTCGGGGAACATTTTTAAGCTTTTTTGTTTTGCGCGCGTTCGGCGCTTCGCGCCTCACTATCCGAAAACCGGTTCCCGTTTTTTGGAAGGCGCTCTAATTAATCGCTGCAAAGTTTCTGTGCATGCCGCACCCAGTCTTGCATGGAGCGCGCGTTTTTCAGGCTCATGCAGTGTGCCCGCAAATCCGCTTTTCGCCTTTCATTCAGACGCGATCCGGCAAGCGCGTTGAATTTATTCACGCGCTGCTCTGCATTGAGTGGGGCAGGCGCCTGACGGTCCGGATCCTGCGCAACGGCGAGAATTCTTTCTCCGTTGCGAAGCACGATTTCGATGGAAAGATGATCGCTATCATTCACTTCAAACGATCCGGACCGCGCAAGCGAAATGATTTCCGGATCCTGGAACGTCTCTTGCGTGTAATCGCCGGGCAGAACCGAACGGCGCGCCAGCCACATGGCGACGACAAAGCTGAAATTGAGCGCCGCCCCGATCCGCGATGACGGCGGCTCGAAATCATTGATCTTGCGCGCCACAATGCGGCTCCAGGCGGCGTTGCCGCGAACGATGAAGCTTTCAACCGACGCCGGATCGAGATCGGGCGGCGCGGCGCTTTGCAGACCGTCAAGGGTCGGAATAATTGAATGCGACGCCGCGAAGAATTTGGGCCGCAAATAGAGCGGCCCTTCCAGCCGGCCAAGGTCGTCCGTGAATGTCTCGCACGCCGGCGCGTTCGTTCCCGCAAAGAGCCGGTAAAGTCCGGCACGCCCTTCGAGGAAGCGCTCGGCCCCGCGTTCGCCGAGGCCGGCGAGATCGACGCTTTCGATCGCCGCGCGCGCCGCCCGCGCGACGATGATGCGCTTTTCATCGCTCTGATCGAAATAATACTGAAAGACGCCGCCCGCCGCCGAGCCGGCAAGCGACACCGCTGCGGCGATTTCTGCGGGCGGGCGCTTGCGCAAAAGCGCGACCGCCGCCGCCGCCGCGGGCGGTCCCCAGACGCCGGAGGCCATCCAGCCCCGCCCCTGAATGGGCCCCACAGACTGGACCAACCGCCCCTGCAGCGTGTATCCGAGCCCCGCGGCCCGCAGGAATGCAGCGCCGGTTGTGTCTGCAGCCTGCGCTGCGGCGAGACACGCCGGCATGATGACCGCGGATGCGCGCAACTCGCCCCGCGGATCGCTGTCGTCGATTTCCGCAGCGTGAAGCAGATACGCCATCGCCGCCGCGGCGCCGGTTTGCGACGATGACAAATCCGCCGTTAAAACATCCGCCTCCTCGCCCGGCGCGCTTGCCGCAAAATACCGCGCCGCCGCCACGGGCCGACGAAGCGAGCCCGCATAAAGCATGGATCCGACGTTATCGATCAGCGTCCATGCGAGCCGTTCTTCGACTTGTGGCGGCGCGCGCTCAGGTAGGGCGCTCGCGGCCTCTGCAATCGCTATGGCGTAACTATCCCGCAAGGCTTTGCTCTTTCTGGCCAATGTTTGTTCAGCGAGCGCCCGCGCCGGCAGAGCGCCGGCCAGCGCGACGGCGGCGCCAAACAAAGTCCGGCGCGTGATGTTGTGCCTTTGCAGCGGCGAACATGCGCCTTGCTCAAAAGCTGTAGCGCACTTCGACGCCCGTTGTTCTCGGCGTGCCGAACCGTTGCGTCGTCGCCTCCTGGAAGGTGAGATATTGCTCGTCGAACACATTGTTGATGAATCCTGCGAATTCGATCCCGTCATAAGCCACGCCGAAACGAAGATTGACGATCTGATAGTTGTCAAGCGGCGGCGACGGGATTGTAAGCTCCTGGGTTCCGCCCCATTGTCCGTAAACAAACAAGTTGGCGAAAACGCCTATTCTATCGTTGAGCTGACGGCGATAATGAAGATTTGACGACGCAAGCCAGTCCGGCGTCTGCGCCGTTGGCGTGCCGGCGAGAGGACCGTCCGTCACTTCCCCATCCTGACGCGAGGCCGCCACGGTCGCTGTCAGCGTTCCAGCTCCAATGTCGAACGCACCGGAAATTTCGGCTTCGACGCCCCAATTGCGCGCCTCGCCCGCATTATCCAGAAAGCTTATCGGCGCCACCGGACATTCCGGCAGCGTCACGCTGCATCCATTGTCGCGCTGCACGATGAGATCATCGGCTTCCGCAACATAGCCGGCGATGGCGACATAAAGATCGCCGAGCTGACCTTTGACGCCGCCTTCATACTCGCGCGTCGTCTCATCATCATAGGCGGCCGGAATGGGAACCGGCTGCATGGGAATGCCGAGGTTGGAATTGAATCCCCCCGCCCGGTAGCTGCTGCCGACGCTGCCGTAGATCTGCCAGTCTTCCGCAAAGCGATAGGCAAGCGTCGTCTTGTAGGAGACGTTGTCGGACGAACGGTCCGTATCGAAATTGAAAGCATCCCCTCCGGTCGGAAGGCCGGTGAAATCGTCGACGAGCGTCGAGACTTCTGACCGGTCGTCGTTCGTGTAACGCAACTCCCCCGAGATATTGAGGCGCTCTGTAAGATCGAAGCCAAGCGACCCGAAAAACGCATAGGAATCGTATTCCGCATCGACGTCCGCCAGCGTCCTTGTGAATACGCCGGCCACCTGGTTCGTCTGAGTGAGCCGGACGCTGTCGCTGTCTTGCGTCAGATATTCAAATCCAAGGAGCCAGTTCGCGCGTTCGTCAACGAAATCGCCGGTCAAATAGGCGACTTCGGCGATGGTTTGCGTTTCGTCCTCCACGGAGGCGAAACTCGCCCCGCCGAGCGGAAAGATGACGAGCCCGTCGAGGAAGGCCTGAAGCGCGAACTCCGGCGTAATGCCGTCAGCGTCAAAGGTATATTCGGAATTGCGTTGACGGATCAGCGTATTCGAATGGAACGTCGCCCAGCCGAAATCATATTCGATTGAAAGGCCGCCGGCGGTGATTTCCTGATGCGCGAACGGCGCCGTGCTGTGATCGTATTCAAAGGGCGGCTGAACAAACCCGAGTGGAAAGATCGGTCCCGGCGCTATGACGACGCGATATGTAATCGCAGGGACGTCAAGGTCCTGGCGCTCGCCGAGCAGCGTGACGTCCAGCCGGTCGTTTTTATATCGTATCTGCCCGCGATAGTCCGCCCCCTCCTGCCGGTCGAAATAAACGTCATTGCTCGGATCATAGAAAAAGCCTTCGTTCTGATGCACGCCGTCGACGCCGACGCGAAACGCCCACTCATCGGAGGGCGAAGCGTTCAACACGAGCTGGCCCTCCTTGCCCTTCGTCTGTGTCGTGTAGCGCAGGTCGAGATAACCGCTGTTTTCAAACTGCGGTTTGGTCGTAATCAGATTGACGGCCCCGCCGACGGCGTTGCGCCCGTAAAGCGCGCCCTGAACGCCGCGCAGGATTTCAACGCGCTCCGCATCGAAAATGTCGACGCGCGCGAAGCTGCGCCCGCCGACGGCTCCGCCGCCGATATAAACGCCGTCCCGATAAAGCCCGACGCTCGGATCGGCGTCCGTCGCCCGCGCGGTCGATGAGCCGCGAATGGAGACCTCGGAATTGACGGGCGACGTCGTATCGAAAAATCGCACGCCCGCCTGACCGGCCAAGAGGTCTTCAGCGGAGCGCGGGCCGCCTCTTTCTCGAAGATAATCATCCGATAAGACCGCCGCAGACGCGGGCAGGTCCGTCAGGCTTTCTTGGCGGCGGCGCGCAGTCACGACGATCAGGTCCCTTTGGCCTGCGCGCGTTCCCCGATCGTCATCGCCGCCGTCGCTGGAGGGTTCATCCTGCGCCGCCGCGCTGCCAAGTGCCGAGAACAACCCGACCAACGCGGCGCCCGCCGCCCAAACGCCTTTTGACTTCATACTCGCCTCCCTCGCCCGACGCCGTCGGGTCTGCAACGGCTCGTTTGCCGCCCTTATCTGTATTGTTGCGATCTCATAATATGTCAATTATTCACAAATTGGAAGCCAGCATCTTATTAATGCGCCTAGCCGAGCATCCGGCGCTCTTCAATAAAAAGACGTTGCGAGATGCCTGAAGCAAGTTCGCACTCAGGCCTTTAGGCTTGCCAAGATCCTTTTTTTCCGATGGTTCCTGGCATAGCAGATGACGGAACATCGCACTCGAAACCGGCGTCACACGGGTCGCCTCAAAACCCGAAATGCAAGTCTAGAGGCGCCGGTGCATTTTCTTGTTGCCATCTGGATCGCAATAAGTCAATAATCGACATTGTACAACGCACATACAGCGCCCGTTCAAAAAGCCGGCAAGAAGCGCAAAGGCGGGCGGCGCCTCGAAAGAATTCAGGCGCAAGGGAGGGAAAATGCATAAACGCATCCTGGCGGCTTCCGCCTGCATCGCGGCGCTTGCAGCGAACGCCGCAGCTCAAGAAAAAAGCGCGGCCTCCGGCGACGACTTGATTGTCGTGACAGCGCAAAAGCGCGAGCAGAACATTCTCGACGTCGGCGCAACCGTCACCGCCATCGGCGGCGACACCTTGCGCGAGGCGCGCATTCTCGACATGCGCGACATCGCGGGTTACGTGCCCAATCTCGACATCCGCGAGCAGGCACCCGGGGTTTTGCCCGTCATCACCATTCGTGGCGTCGGCCTCAACGACTTCAGCAGCACCAACAATCCGACGGCCGGCGTCTATATCGACGAGGTCTATCTTTCCTCGCTCGGGCTCCTGACTTTCGATTTCTTCGACCTTGAAAGGATAGAGGTCCTGAAAGGCCCGCAAGGAACGCTTTACGGCCGCAACTCCACCGCCGGCGCCGTCAATTTCATCACCGCGAAACCGGATTTCGGCGAAGCGACGAAGCGGTTGTCAGTGAGTTACGGCAATTTCAGCACGCTCGAAGTCGAGGGCGTTGCGAATTTGCCGGTCAGCGACACGTTCGCCGTTCGCCTCGGCGCAAAGACCATAAGGCAGTGGGAAGGTTACTATTTCAACCGGACGATCGACGACGATATCGGCGAACGCAACATCGTTCTCGGCCGCGCGCAGATGCGCTGGGCGCCGAGCGAAGCGGCCGACATCATTCTCAAGGTAGACGGCTATTCCAACAATTCCGGCATCGGCCAGGGCGCCTTCTTCGGAGGATTTGATTTCACGAATCCGCCGACATTCCGCTGCGCCGCTACAGCGATGGGCATGGTCGACCCGGCCTGCACCAGTCCCTTCGGCTACAGCGACCAGGACGGAGATCCGTTCACCGGCGACTGGTCGGCGATGCAGTTTTACGACGCCCGGCAGGTCGGCGCGACGCTGCGCGGCGTCTTCGATCTCGGCGGCGTCGAACTGACAAGCGTCACCGGCTTTATCGATCACTACCGCGAGGCCTTCAACGATATCGACGCATCCCCGGCGGTCGCGTTCGAATTCATTCCGACGACCGACGTTCGCCAGTATTCGCAGGAATTGCGTCTCGCCGGCGCGTCGGGGCGTTTCGACTGGCTCCTCGGCGGCTTCTGGTCGCGAGATCATATCGTGGTCGGCTCGACGGGACTTGCGGACGACTTTTTCAGAACCCGGACGAGCGGCTTCGGCGATCAGGAAACCGATTCCGTCGCGGGTTTCGTCCATGGCGAGTATCAGCTTACCGATGCGCTGTCGCTGATCGGCGGCTTGCGGCTCACCTGGGAAGAGAAGACCTATACGGCCCGCGTCTTCGACGACAACCCGTTCGGCACGAGCTGCCTCATCAGCCTTACGTGCTCGCCGGGCGCGACGCCGCCGGTCACGCTTGCGGCGGCGGACAATCTTAAAGCCGAAGACACCAACCTTTCCTGGAAGGCGGGGCTCGACTGGAAGCCGTTCGAGTCGACGCTGTTCTATCTGAGCGCGTCGCGCGGCGTGAAATCGGGCGGCTTTTTCTTCGGCTTCACGACGAACAGCGCTTCGTTCCTGCCGTTCGAGCCGGAAAGTCTTATTTCCTACGAAGCCGGCGTCAAGCATCAGACCGCCGACGGCGCGCTGCGCTTCTCCGCCAGCGGCTTTTATTACGACTACAAGGACATCCAGTCCTTCGTTCGCGATCAGGCGAGCGCCATTCCGTTCCAGCGCCTCGGCAATGTCGACGAGGCGAGGCTCTTCGGCGCTGATCTCGAAGCGACCTTCACGCCGCCGCAGATCGAAGGCTTCACGCTGAGCGCGGGCCTCGGCCTTCTCGATTCGGAGCTCGGCGAGTACGTCGCGCTTTCTGGCCCGGTGCCGGAAGGCAACGAGTTCCCAAACGCGCCGGACGTGACCGTCAACATGCTGGTGCGCTATGAGCGGCCAATCGCGGCGGGCGTCAACGGCGTCATCCAGATCGACGGCCGCTATTCCGACGCCACCTTCAAGGACGCTCTCAACACCGAACTCATCGCCGCGGACAGCTTCTCCTTATGGAACGGCCGCCTCGCCGCCGCATCCGACGACGGCGTGTGGGAGGTCGCCTTTTGGGCCAAGAACATATTCGATAAGGTTTACAAGGTTCAGGGAGTCGATCTCACCAGCCTCGGCTTCGGTTATGAAAACTACAACCCGCCACGCACTTTCGGAGGCACGGTCACCGTTCAGTTCTAGCCAGGACCTGAACGGGCCCCGGCGTGGGCGGCGAAATCCTCCCTTTCTCCGCTCACGTCACTCTTGCTCAGAACGCGCAGGGCGCCCAACCTCATCGTCGCCTTCCGCACAATCTGATATGTATCTAAATGCATTTGAGACGGGAGGCGAACGTGCTTCAGGGATTGATGCAGCGATCGCCGCTGTTGATCAGCGGTGTTCTGGATTACGCCGCCAGCGCCCATTGCGACCGGGAAATTGTTTCGAGGCTCGTCGATGAACCATTATGGCGTTACGATTACGTAGGGCTTCGCAGGCGCGCCGCTCAATGCGCGCGAATGTTGCAAGTGCTCGGGGTTGCGCCAGGCGATCGCGTAACTTCGCTCGCCTGGAACACGCACCGGCATCTGGAGCTCTTTTACGCAGCACCGGGCGCCGGCGCCGTCCTGCACACGGCCAATCCGCGTTTTTCCGAGCAGCAGCTCGTCTACACGATCAATCACGCCGGCAGCCGCGTCCTGTTATTCGACCGGTCCTTAATTGATCTCGTCGCGCGCCTGCGGCCGCAGCTTCCCTCAATCGACACATACATTCTGCTGGCGGAAAACCCGGACGGCGCGCCCGAAGAATTAAAAGCAGCAGGTTACGAGGACCTGATCGCCAAAGAGGATGAAGACATTGAATGGCCGGTGTTCGATGAAAACGCCGGCGCCTTTCTGTGCTACACGTCGGGGACGACCGGCGATCCCAAGGGCGTTCTTTACAGCCACCGTTCGGTCGTCCTTCACGCGCTCGCCGCCGGCCTGCCGGGCGCTTTCGATTTCTCCGCGTTCGACTGCATCATGCCCTGCCCCTCGCTCTATCACGCAACTGCCTGGGGCCTTCCTTTCGCGGCGGCGATCAACGGCTGCAAGATCGTTTTGCCTTGCGACAAAATGGACGGCGCCAGCCTTCAGGAGCTCATCAAGGACGAGGGCGTGACTTTTTCCGGCGGCGTGCCGACGGTGTGGACCATGTATCTCGACCATCTGGCGCGCTCGGGCGAGACGGCCGAACCGCTCAAACGCATCATCATCGGCGGCTCCGCCGTGCCGCGCGCCATGGCGGAGACGTTTCAGAAGAAATACGGCGTCGCGGTCCGCCAGATCTGGGGAATGACCGAAACCAGCCCGCTCGGCGTCGTGGCGACGCCGACGCCGAAAGTCGCCGCACGCGGGAAAACCGAAATGAACGACGCGATCTGGACCCGTCAGGGACGGCTCCAATTCGGCATAGAACTGAAGATCGTCGATGCCGATGGGAACGCGCTGCCGCATGACGGAAAATCGTCCGGCGCGCTTCTCGTTCGCGGCCCATGGACGATCGAGCGATATTTCCGTGCGGAAAACTCCGCGCTTGACGCCGAGGGCTGGTTCGACACGGGCGATATCGCCACCATCGATCCTGATGGCTTCATGCGCATTACAGACCGGAGCAAGGACGTCATCAAATCCGGCGGCGAATGGATCAGCTCAATCGACATAGAGAATGCGGCCGTGTCGCATCCGGCTGTTCGCATCGCCGCCGTCGTCGGCGTCGCGCATCCGAAATGGGAAGAGCGCCCCATTCTCATTGTCGAGCTTCTCGACGGCGTGACGATGTCGGCGCAGGCCGTCCTCGATCATGTCGCGCCGCATGTTGCGAAATGGTGGCTTCCGGACGCCGTCATCTTCGCAAAAGTGCCGCTTACGGCGACGGGCAAGATCGACAAGAAGAAGCTGCGCGATCAGTACCGCGCCTATCTGTTATAGGAGCGAAGCGAGCTACGCCGGCCGCCTGCTGGCGCCATCCGGTTTCCACGAGCTTTCCTGCCTTTGCGCCGGAATCCTATTTCGGCTGGCCGACGCCGCGTTCGGCAGGCTCGCCGTCAAGCGGGACTATCTTTAGATTGCCGTTTGCCTCCGGCGCGCCGGTTAAACGCTTGCGCCATCGGCAATCCGCGCGAGGCGGAGCTGCCTGACTTTTCGCCGGTCGATTTTACCGCTTGCGAGGCGCGGCAATGAGGACGCCTGAAAATCGATCCGTTCGGGAATCTTGAACCTGGCCAGCCTTGGCGCCAGAAAATCCCGGACCGCCTCGGCCGTCAGATTCGCGCCGGCCCTTGGCATGATCGAAGCGGCCACGATTTCGCCGAGGCGTTCATCGGGCTCGCCGTAAATGCAGGCTTCTTCGATGTCGGGATGCTCGAAAAGCAGGGCTTCGATTTCATTGCAGCTTACATTTTCACCGCCGCGAATGATGATTTCCTTGATGCGGCCCACGATATAGAGGCAGCCATCTTCGTCAAAACGCCCGAGATCGCCGCTGCGCAGCCAGCCGTCCTGAAAAATCTCCCGCGTCGCTTCCGGCTTATTCCAGTAACCCGACATATTGGCGATCGATTTGATCCAGATCTCCCCTTCCGCGCCCGGCGGAGCGTCGTGTCCGTTCTTGTCCGCCAGGCGAATCTCCACAATCGGCGCATTCGGCAGGCCGACGCTGTCGGGTTTGGCCTGATATTCGTCGGCGAAAATCAGCGCGCCCAAGCCGCAGGTTTCGGTCATGCCGTAACTGGCTTGCGGAAAGACTTGCGGCAGGTTTTCCGCAATGTAGCGAATGCGGGCGGGCGGCGTCGCGGCGCCCGAACCTGTGATTTCAACGAGGCTATCCAGAGTCTTGCCAGCGCGCGACGATGCGTAGAGGAGATCCATGACCATGGCGGGCGCTCCGTTGAAGTGGCTGATCTTTTCCTCCTCGATCAGGCGCAGCGCCTCGGCCGCGTCCCATTTATTCATCATGACAATGCGCCGCCCTGAAATCAGGGACAACAGAAAGCAGGCGTAACAGCCCGCGACGTGAAACAGCGGCATATTCAAAAGCAGCGCCCTGTTTTCGGCGGACGGCAAAATATCGAAAAGCTGCTCGACCGCCGCGCCGAGATTGAGCCAGAACCAAAGCGCCTGAACCAACCCGCGATTCGTCGCCACGACGCCCTTCGGCGCGCCCGTTGAGCCGGATGTGTACATGATGCAAACGGCGTCATCGCCGGCGATCGAGACTCCCGGCCAGTCGCTCGCATTGCCCGCATTGCACAGATCGTCAAATGTCAGGCAGGACTTCGTGGCGGGCGTCGTCCTGCGCGCCAGGATGGCGCGGACGCCATCCCGCTCAAGATAATGCCGCAACCGCGCGAGACGCTGTTCATCCGAGAAAACGAGTTTCGCGCCGCTATCGCCCATAGCGTAGCTGAGTTCATCAGCCTCCCACCAGGAATTCAAAGGAACGACGATGCCGCCGCAGGCGGCGATCGCCAGAAAGGCGATCATCCATTCGGGACAATTGCGCATGGCGATTGCGACGCGATCGCCTTTCTTCACGCCCAGCTCATTGACAAGCCGGCCAGCCAGGGTTGCGGCGCGGTCGAGCAATTCGTCAAAGCTCAGCCTTTCATCGCCATAGCGCAAAAATTCCTGCGCGCCAAAATGACGGCCGCGCGCGATGAAGACGTCCCGCAAGATTTCGGGCGCATGGCTGTAGATTTGATACGCAACGCCGTCGAACTCCTTGCGTTCGGTTTTAAATGGTCCGTCCTCCCGGTTCAGGCCGTAAGCTTTCGCATGAATCTGGCGATAGATGCTGGGCTCTTGTGTCATGGCTGGTCTGTCCTTGCGATAAGTCCGTCTTTTTGTATGAAAATGGGAGGAGCCGCGGCGCGCATGGCCGCGCCAATGATCATTCGCCGATAAAGGATTCTGGTGTTACGGTGAGGCACGTATCGTCCAGCGATCCCACCAACCGGAAAACATGCTCTGTCTTGGGCAGCTCATAGTTGAAGAAAAAGCGGCAGGCGGCGATCTTCCCCCGATAAAAATCCTTATCCGCCTCTTTTCCGCTTTCCAGCCCGTTAATCGCGGCAATCGCCAGTCTGAGCCACATCCACCCGATGACCACATGGCCGAAGGCGTCCAGAAACGGTGTTGCATTGGCGAGCGCCCGGTTGACGTCGCTGCATTGGCTGATGCGCATGATCGTGGAATGGCATTGGTCCAGCGCTTCTTTCAGCGTGCGCGCTTCGCCCTCCCGTCCGACGGTCGTCGAGGCGGCGGCGAGCGTCTTCTCGATTTCCGCGGTAAGCAATTTTAAAGCGGCGCCGTCATGTATGCGGACCTTGCGGCCCAACAGATCGAGGCCCTGAATGCCGTGCGTTCCTTCATGAATGGCATTGATCCGATTGTCGCGATAATGGCGCTCCACCGGATAGTCCCGCGTATAGCCATATCCGCCAAGCACTTGGATGGCGTGTTTGTTCGCCTCAAGGCAGAATTCGGACGGCCAGGATTTCGCGACCGGCGTCAAGATGTCGAGTAAAAGTTTCAGCTCCCACCGCTCGTCATCGTCGGTTGAAAGGCGCTGACGGTCTACAAGCGTAGCGCAATAATAGAGAAGCGCAAGCGCCCCTTCCACATAGGCCTTCTGCGTCATGAGCAGGCGTTTCACATCCGCATGCTCGATAATCGCAATCTGCGGGCTCGCCGGATCCTTGTCTCCGGGATGGCGTCCCTGCAGACGCTCGCGCGCATATTGCAGCGAATAGAGATAGCCGCCGAGCGCGCTCATCGTTGCGCCGGCGCCGACGGCGAGGCGCGCCTCGTTCATCATGTTGAACATATATTTGAGGCCCTGATGCGGCTCGCCCACCAAATAGCCGCGGCACTCGCCCGCTTCGCCGAAATTCAGCGCGCAATTGGTCGTGCCGCGATAGCCCATTTTGTGGTTGAGCCCGATGAGGGAAACATTGTTTTTCTCGCCGACGGAGCCGTCGAGGTTCACGCGGTATTTCGGAACGATGAAAAGCGAAATGCCCTTCACTCCGGGCGGGCCGCCCGGAATTTTCGCCAGCACCATATGGACGATATTTTCGGAAATCTCCTGTTCTCCGCCGGAAATCCACATCTTGCTGCCGGTGATGCGATAATGGCCGTCATCGGTGGGCGTCGCCATTGTCTTGATATCCGACAGCGACGAGCCCGCCTGCGGTTCGGAGAGGCACATGGTCCCGAACCATTTGCCTTCCAGCATCTTCGGCAAGAACATCGCCTTTTGTTCGGCGTCGCCACATTCGTTCAACAGGTTCGCGGCGGCGACGGTCAGGAACGAATAGCCCGCGACGCTGAGATTGGCGCAGGCGAACATGCCCTGCACGGCCTGGCACACCACCGAAGGCAGTCCCAGGCCGCCGATCTCCTGATCGAAACCGGCGGCGAAAAAGCCGGCCTCGGCGAAAGCGTAAAGCGCTTCGCCTACCTGCGGCATCATCGACACTTTTTCGCCGTCGAAGGCCGGCTCATTCGCGTCGAGTGCGCCGGCGAACGGCAGAAATGCTCTCTCCGCCATGTTCTGCGCAAGATCGAGCACTGCGTCGATGCTGCCGCGGTCGAACTCCGTATAGGAACCATTTCGCAAAATCTCATCGAGATCGCCGACTTCATAGAAAAGGAAATCGATATCCCTGCGATTAACGATTAATGACATAAGACGAACTGAACTCCCTCATATTTGCGAAACGACGTCATGGGACCGTCTTTCACGAAGTGGTAGGCAGACAGCAAAACGCCGGTCACGATGACTACCAGCAAGAGAAGCGTCTGCAATCTGCAGCACAAAGAACAGGCCCGGACCGATCTTCACGAATTCCTTAAGCGAAGTACATACGCCAAACCCCGCGAACGCGACGACCTGCGCCGACTTCGACAACTCGGCAATCGCGACGAAGACGGTTTCCATCAAAAGGGTTTTTCGCCTTTGATCGTGACGCGATTGCCGTAACGGCGGTTGGGCCAGTAATCCCAAATGGCGTGATGCTGCACGCAGCGGTTGTCCCAGAAGGCAAGAGAGCCCGGAGTCCAGCGAAAACGGCATTGAAAAGCGGGATGCGCCGCATGCTGAAAGAGAAAACGCAAGATCGCATCGCTCTCGCAAGGGGATACGCCGTCAATCGAAACAGTGAAGCCGGAATTCACATAAAGGCATTTCTTGCCGGTTACAGGATGGGTGCGCAGGATGGGATGGCTGGACCTCGGATAAGACGGCTTGTCTTCGACGCCAAGATTGGCGTAAAGCCCGCGATAAACATGCTCGCCGTCATGGGTGGCTGTCATCCCTTCCAGGTAGGTTTTCATCCGTGACGAAAGCGCCTCATAGGCGGCGTACATGTTGGCGAAAAGCGTATCGCCGCCTTCCGGGGGCGTTTCCTTAATATAAAGCATGCTGCCGAGCGGCGGCTCGGCGTCGCAGGAAACATCCGTATGCCATATTTCACCATTCGCCCTGGCCGAATTCTCATCGGCCGCAATAATCATGATTTCCGGATGACCCGGCTCGCTCGGCGCGGCGGGATGCGTATGAAGCTCGCCGAAGAGACGGCCAAAGGCCGCATGCTGTTCAAGGGTCAAGGACTGACCACGGAAGAAGATGACGAGATTTTCCGTGAACGCCTGATGAATCTCTTCGAGCACATCCTCATTGACGCCGGCGGCGATATCGACGCCTCCGATTTCAGCGCCGATGACAGGCGTAAGCCTGTTCACCTTGATCTTCCGATAAGCGGCGGAAGGCGCGCCCACGGCGGCAGCGCTTAACGGTTTTTCTTTCAAATTCGTCATAGGTGAGATCCGATTTGAGCTTTCGGCATAAGGGCGGCGCCGACGCACGGCTTTCTTGCGCGCGTCCTGCGTTCGGTCTGCGGCGAAAACGGGCGAAAGGCGCACGGCGCGGAAACCGCCGCGCCGAGGATAGACGCAAATCGCGCGGCGCGATCAGCGCTGGCCCGGGCCGCCAAACAAGCGACAAGTTCAGGGCGCGTCCTTTGGCTTCGGTCACTTCTGTCCCCTTTGTTGCGTTGCGGCATGATTTCAGTCGAGCATGCCGTACCGGTTTCCTTCCGCCGACGACTTATGGAACGCCAATTCATCATTATTGTCAATAATTGACATTAGATTTCGCCAATTTATATTGTCGCCACAAGCCATCGGCGATTCGCTATCCGGCCATGAACGTCGATGTAAGGGAGCGGCGTCATTATTTCTCTTGGGGGCCGTTTGCTTTTTTTCACATTCTTTCCTATCGGCGGCCGGAAATTCGGCCCGTTCCCATGGGAAGCTGACGAGCACCGCATGCGAAACGCAGGGAAAGACCGGCCTGACGCTTCGTATTGGCCGAAATCTTCAAGGAAACTACGGGCCGACTTGGATTCGCCCCAGTCTCGCCGGTGCCGGATATTATCGCACCATCGACAGGTGGCGGTCATGCGCCGTTAGATGCGGCCTGTCTCGGCCCTAATGGAAAACAATCAAGCGGTCGTCGCCATAGCGGGCGAGGAAGTCGTTCCGTAATAGTAAATTGTGAACGCATTGGACGAAACCGAAATCGATGAGGCCGGATGCAGAACGCTCCCCTCCACGTCGCCCGCACGGTTCCCAGCTTCTCGGCGGATCAAGGCTTGCTGCGGCGGAACAGATTCTCGACAACTTCCTTCACGATGCTGACGACGGCGGGGAGATCGAGCTTCGGGTTGATGATGTTGCGGATGCCGATCCCCTGAATCAGGGCGATGAAAATTTCAAGACGGGTTGCGAGCTCTTCCTGATCGCTGCCCTCGCCGAGACAGGTGAACAGGCGCGCCTTCATTTCGGCGTCCGCGGTGCGCAATATGTCCGCAATTTTGGGATTGCGCATGGCTTCGGCGGTCATTTCGAGCGTGAGCGCCGACCAGAACGGATTGGCGCTCGAATCGACGCTCTCTTCAAGATTGTCGACCATGAGATCCACAACCTGATCGCCCGCCCGCTCCAACCGCCCGAAGATCGACTCCTTTTCCTCGATATGGCCGCGGACCATCTCGGCGATGATCTGCTCCTTGCTGTCGAAGTAATGGTAAATGTGGCCTGTGCTCATCTGCGCTTCGGCGGCGATCTGGGCCATGCGGGCGCCGCGAAATCCACTTTTAACGAAGCAGCGCGCGGCCGCAGTCAGAAGCCGATTACGCTGGTCTTTCGTTTGGGGGGCGGCCGCGGTCATGATTTTCGTCACCCTTTCCATCTCTTTTTACTTTTGCGATGGATGATCGCCCGGACGTGCTTGACATGATCCCACAGGGGTTAGAACAAACGTTCGCTCTAATCAAGGACCACCGCCGGGTGGCAACGTGCAATCTGGGAGTCGTCATGTTGCGGTTTGAAGGGAGGCATGTGCGCATCGCCGCCGCCTTTGCGTTATTGGCGGCGTCGTCGTACGGCGGCGCCTCGCGCGAAGCGGCGGGCCCGCCGCCCGTGCCAGAAGTTCTGGTTTAGACGGTCAAGACGGAGCCGATCACCGTCAGCGTCACGGGAACCGGCAAGACGCATCTGGCCATCGCCATCGCGCGGTCCTTCATCCGAACCGGCAAGCGCGGCCGCTTCTTCAATGTCGTCGATCTCGTCAACAAGCTGGAGGCGGAAGCCCGCGCCGGCCGGCAGGGCCGCATCGCCGATCATCTGACGCGCCTCGACTTCGTCGTCCTCGACGAACTCGGCTATCTGCCGTTCGCACTCTCCGGCGGCCAGCTCCTGTTCCATGTCGTCAGCCGGCTTTACGAACAGACCTCGGTGATTGTGACGACGAACCTCGCCTTCGGCGAATGGCCGAGCGTCTTCTCCGATCCGAAAATGACGGCGGCGCTCCTCGACCGGCTCACCCATCACTGCGACATCATCGAGACCGGCAACGACTCCTGGCGGTTCAAGAACCGCGAAGCAGCCTGACCGAAATATCCCCGGCTTCCACAGGCCCGATCATCAAACCGCGGCGTTCGCCCGTTCGCATCGGAAGCTTCTCCCATGCTTCCATGGCGAGATGGCGATATTCGGCGAGCCCTTCCTCGCCCAGCACATCGGCGTAAAGCGCGGCGGCGCCGGAGAACGTATCGTAGTCCTCCTCCATTTCGCGGGCGAAGAGTTCCCCAGCGAACGCGACCGGATCAGGCCGCGCCGCCCGCGCCGCGTCGAGGTGAATGTCGCGCGCGCGGTGCAGCAGCCAACTGCAATGGCCGTCGGAATCGTCGATATGTTCAATGGCGCGCTCTATCCCGTCGATGGCGCGCTCAGCGAGTTTCAGCGCCAAAGCCCCCTGACCCGCCGCCGGCAGGCCGGCGAGCGCGTCAAGCGCGGCATCGACATTGGCGGCCCAGTCGGGCGCTCGGGCGTAGTCGATAAACCCGCGCGTGCGGGTCGCCTCGTCGATCGCCTTGCGGTAGCGCTTTTCCAGCGTTTCTTCGTCTTCGCATTCGACGGCGGCGGCCATGTCGAGCCTGCGCAGGAGGGCCGGATCGTGTTCGGCCATTTCAATGATCATGTCGACAAGCGCGTCGACGCCTCTCGCCTTCAAATGAACGCGAATGCGGGCAAGGAGGCCCCCGCCTTCCGGCTCTTCGCCGCCGGCGGCCGCATTGGCCGCAAGCGCCGTCGCAACCATGTGCTTGCAGAATCCCCGCTCAAAGGCCGGGCAGGAACATTCTCCGTCGATGTCCTCCCCGCGCCCTTCAAGAACGACGCGATAATCTTCCGTCCCGGCGACCTGCGCCAGCACGCGCTTCGTTTCATAGCTTAGAATTTCAACATGTCCGTCGCGATGATAGGCCGCGCCGCGCGCGAAGACTTTTTCTCCCGCAAGATCGCGCAGGATGTCGGTGTCGAAACGAATAGCGCCTTTCGTCTTCATATAGGCGGCTGCAGCATGCCGTCGGTCTCGATCAACCGCAACACCTCCTCCAGCGTGACGGCGGCATGCAGGCGAAACCACTGCCCGGTATGTCTATGCCACATGACATCGAAGCGGGTTTCTTTCAGGTATTCTTCCACATGATCGAGGCGCGTGAACGCCGAATTGAACTCCTCGCCGAGATTGTCGGAAAAGCCAGACCGGTAGCGCGTGATGAAGCTGTATTTATTCCCGCGCCATTTGCCGAAAATATCGACGGGATAGTTGAACTCTGTCGGGCGAATCTCGGGCAGGAAGCGGGGTTTTAGCGTTTCGGCGATGAAATTGTCGCAACTGGCTGCGATCGCAGCTTTTTCGCCGCTTGTCAGCGTTTTGACCCATATCCGCCGTCCTTTTCGATTCGGCATCAAGCAACCTCATGTGGATTGATACAAGCATCAATCATGTGACGTCCGCCGTCCACGGATTGATAATATCTACGCCGGTATTGCGAAACTCGCTTTCGTTGCGGGTGAGGACTTTGAAGTTCCGGTTCCGCGCCATGCCGGCGAGAAAAGCGTCGGGCAAATGATCGTCGAGCGGCTCACCGCGGCTTTCCGGAGACGTTGACGGGAGCCTGACTCGCTGTTACTATTCATCGGAGTAAATCTGTATTTATCCGATGAATAGTAACATAGCCGCCCGGACCAACCAGTCTCAACGCAGCCGCCTCGTCGAGTTTCTTCGGCGCAGGAGCCTCGCGCGCGCCGCTGAAATCCGTGAAGCCGGCGTGGATGCGACGACGATCGCAAGAGCGCTTGCGGATGGCGTCATCGTTCGGCTTTCGAGAGGACTTTACCAGCTTCCCGGGAGCGCCGACGATGCGAACCAGGCTCTTGCCGAAGCCGCAAAACGCACGCCGAAGGGCGTCATCTGCATGACCTCGGCGCTGGCGTTTCATGGGCTAACCGACCAGATGCCGAGAAAAGTCTGGATCGCGATCGGTCCGAAAGACTGGAAACCGTCCGAGACGGGATATCCCCCGCTTCGCGTCGTGCGCTTCACCGAGCCCTACCTGTCAATGGGGATCGAGCGCCACAAGATCGCAGGGGTCGACACGCGTGTTTACAGCGCGACGAAAACCATTGCCGACATCTTCAGGAACCCTAAACTGGTCGACCGCTCAATCGCCGTCGAAGCGATGCGGTCCGCCCTCAAGGATCGGATCGCAACGCCCGCCGAAATCGCCGAAGCCGCACGCGAGGGCCGCATCTGGAACAAGGTCCGCCCCTATCTCGAAGCGCTGACATCCGATGGCTAAACCACCCGACAATATCGCCGTCTCCGTGAAAGCGCGCCTCGCCAACATATCTCGCGCGACGCAGACGCCGTTCGACATCCTGCTCATCCAATATGTTCTCGAACGCATCCTCTATCGCCTTTCGATATCCTCCCACCGTAAAAACTTCATCCTCAAGGGCGGCATGCTGCTGGCCGTCTGGATTCCAAATGATGCGCGCGTCACACGCGATCTCGACCTGCTCGGCCACGGCGACGCCTCTGAGGAAGCGGTCCGCCGGATATTCGAAAATCTGCTTTCGATAGAGATGAACGACGGCATTGTCTTCGACAAGAATGCTCTTCGGATCGCACCGATCCGGGAAGAAATTGAATATGGCGGCCTCCGCGTAAAAACCACGGCCTTCCTGGAACGCACGCGCGTCCCGGTCGTGATCGATATCGGTTATGGCGACGTCGTCACGCCGGAGGCGCGCGACATCGACTATCCGGTTCTCCTCGATTTGCCGTCGCCGAATATTCGCGCCTATCCGATCGAGACTGTCATCGCTGAAAAGTTTCATGCGATCGTCGCCCTCGGCATGGCGAATAGCCGGATGAAAGACTATTACGATCTCTGGACGCTCGGTCGCGTGATCGCCCATGCCCCCTCTGCTTTGGCGCCCGCCATTGCGGCGACCTTCGCGCGCAGAGGCGCGGAAATCCCAACAGCGCGCGCCGTCGGTCTTTCGCAAACCTTCGCGAGCGACGAGGTGAAAATTCGTCAATGGCGGCTGTATTTGGAGAGCCTGGGGGTCGAAGAGGCCTCTCTGAGCACCGTTGTCGACTTGATATCGGCGTATCTGATGCCGGCTTCGATCGCGGCGACGAAGCGCTGAGCGTGCCGACGAATTGAGGTGTGAACCATTGCTTGAATCAGGCAGAAGCGATCGGAGAATTTCTGGAGCGGTCTTTAAGACGGCGCTCGATAGTTTGGAACGAAACTCGCGCACGCAGTGAAAAAGTTCCGAGTTGCTCACAAGCAAGGACCGAGATTACACAGATTCACTGTTGGGAGGGCGAACCGCTGAATGACGGTGGCCCGCCTGACGGTTGTAAAATCCGCTCCCGGATTTTCTGGCCCTCTAAGCGGACTTGGAGAATGAACGCGCGAATTTCGATGATTTTACCTTTGCACATATCGCCAATTCCACCTCAAACGAACCCCAAACCAATCACAACAAACAAATTTTGAGTGTGCGTAGCTACATGGTTGATTTTATGGAGGATGCGATTGGCGCGATCCAGCATGGCATCCTTGCGAGAAGGATGATGAAGCAGCATCGCCCAAGCAAACCTTGCGTGGCTCGACTTCGCTCATACGGGAGACAGGGTTCACTGGAGCAGCACCAATCGCGGCAAGAAAGCCGCCGCCATATTGAGGCACGACTAAACGGATTTCTCGCCGCCGATTTTGCCGGATATTGCCCGAACGAACTTCAAGCGACCCACAAACCAACCCCAAACGAAAAATTCAGTTGATCGATGCGCGGAAGCTAACTGGTTGAATTCGTGCTGTTTTTAGAGTTCAATTTTGGCAAAATGGTTGAATTCGGGAGGCAGGGGCCGCGTGTTCGAATCACGCCACTCCGACCATTTCTTTCATCATGCAAGCGTGTCAGGAATAGCGCGCGACGATATGGGGGAAATGAAAAATGGCGGCAAAATTCATCATTTTACTTACAGCATTGGCGGCGGCGCTGGCGCCCGCTCATGCGTTTGTCCGCAAACAGAATGCTGCAATCTCGAAATCGGGTCAGGTGCTCGTCTGCTCCGGCGGTCTCGGGCGCGAATGGTCGTATAGGTATAATCGCCTGATCGTGAGCCCGAGCGAGACCTCCTATCCGGCGAAAGTGAAAGAAGTTCGCTATCTCGACCCCTTTCACGAATGCAAAAACAAGCAGACGCAGAAAAAACGCCTGATTGAAGGCGAATATGCTTTGACGGACAAGGCCGACATGCGCGTGATCGGCGATCTTTGCGCCGCAGAACCCACCATTGTCATTCACCGCCTTTACGCCAACCCAAAGCTGACGCCGGAAAATATTTCAGCGCTGAAAAACCAGCGGCGTTCTCCCTATGATTTTTATGTTCGCTCCCAAACAGGCCTTGCCACAGGGATGCGCGTTGAAGCGATGCTGAAAGCTTATAAACTCCTTGCTAAGCAACAATGCGGACAATTGCCGCAAACCGTTCGAATACTCGGCCGCACAAAATTCAACGACGCCTACAGAATTGAAGGGTCCGCTTATCGCGGCAAACAAAAACGCAACGATTACGCCTTCGAACAGTTTTATTCCGGCACTTACTATCCCCAGAGCGCCGAATTCCGGCTTGTGCATGACGACGAAGAGCAGTCCATTTTATACCGCGTTCTGGAAGGCGAGTTTCGCAACTACCTCGCAAAACAGTATCGTTACGATCCCAATCGCGCCGCGCTCGGCCTCAGCGTCATTGCAAGCTGGGCGCTGGCGACGCAGACCAAGGGCGGCGTGGCGGCCGATCCCCTATGTTTCGATTATACGATCCCCGCCGCTGAGCGCGCAGCCCTTGGCTGTCCATTTTAGTGAGAGGCGGAGGCGAAACGCCCCTCCCCGCAGGACAGCGTTTTAAGCGCTCAGCAAATCAGGATCGAGGCGCGCGACGCCGCCGGCGCCGGCCATGATCGCGTCTGTGAGGCCGATCGCTTCGGTCAGGTAATTGTCGGCGAAAAAGCGCGCCATGGCGATCTTGGTTTCGTGATAGGCGGGATCGCGGTTCTCGTGAATTTCGAGCGCCGCGGCGATGGCCGCTTTGGACAGATAATAGCCGCCCGCGACATTGCCGAACTGTTTGAGATAAGGCGTCGCCCCGGCGAGCGCGTGCTCGGGATTTTCCTGCGCCTTTTCCAGAAGCCAGTCGGTGGAGGCGTGCAGCGCGTCGGCGGCGGCGAGCAGGCGCTCGCCCACATGATGCAGCTCTTCACGCTTCGCGGCTTTCAGGACCTTCGCTTCGTTCTTGATTTCGGCGATGAATTTCTTCGCCGCCGCGCCGCCGTCGCCTTGCAGCTTGCGGCCCACAAGATCCATCGCCTGAATGCCGTTGGTGCCTTCATAGATGGCAGCGATGCGCGCGTCGCGCATATGCTGCGCGGCGCCGGTCTCTTCGACATAGCCCATGCCGCCATGCACCTGCACGCCGAGCGACGTCACGTCGTTGGCGCGGTCTGTGGACCACGCCTTTGAAATCGGCGTTAAGAGCTCTTCCATGGCTTTGGCTTCGGCGCGGGTTTTTTCGTCCGGCGCATGACGCGCGAGATCGTAAGCGACGGCGTTGGCGTAACAGACAGCGCGCGAGGCTTCGACCAGCGCTTTCATGGAATAAAGCATGCGGCGCACGTCGGGATGTTCGTAGATCGCGACCATCTCGCCGGATTTCACACCGGCGCCCCGGCCCTGCTTTCTGTCCTGCGCATAGGCGAGCGCGCGCTGGTATGCGCGCTCTGCGACGCCGACGCCTTGCATCCCCACATCGAGACGCGCGGCGTTCATCATCACGAACATGTTTTTAAGGCCCTTGTTCTCCTCGCCGAGAAGCGTGCCGTAACATTCGCCTTTGTCGCCGTAAGACATGACGCAGGTGGGGCTGCCGTGAAGCCCCATCTTTTCCTCCAGCTTGATGCACTGGACGTCGTTGCGTTCGCCGAGCGCGCCGTCCTCCTTCACATGGATCTTCGGCACGATGAACATGGAGATGCCGGCGGTGCCGGCGGGCGCGTCGGGCAGGCGCGCGAGCACGAGATGGACGATGTTGTCCGTCATGTCGTGATCGCCGTAAGTGATGAAAATCTTCTGCCCACTGATCTTGTAGCGGCCGTCCCCGACCGGTTCGGCCTTGGTGCGGATCGCGGACAAATCCGACCCGGCCTGCGGCTCGGTCAGGTTCATGGTGCCGGTCCATTCGCCCGACACCATCTTTTCAAGATAAAGCGCCTTTTGCTCGTCCGTCGCCGCAGGCAGGATCGCCTTCACCGCGCCCGTCGTCAGCGTCGTGCCGATGGCGAAGGACATGCAGGCGCCGTTCAAGGCGTCGACGAGCGCGACGGCGAGCGTCGACGGCAGGCCCTGACCGCCCGCCTCTTCCGGAAATGCGAGCGAAGACCAGCCGGCCTCCACATATTGCTTGTAGGCTTCCTTGAAGCCGGGGCTCGTCCTGACGACGCCGTTTTCGAGCGCCGCGCCGTTATGGTCGCTTGTCTCGTTCAAGGGGGCGACGACGCCGTCGCAGAATTTCCCCATTTCCTCGAGGATCGCCGCTGTCAGGTCCTCCGACAGCTCGGGATACGCGCCGGACTGTTCGAGCGCGCCGAAACCGGCCGCATGGTCCAGAATGAAACGCATGTCGCGGATGGGGGTCGTGAAAGTCATGGCGGCTCCAAACGAGGTCTTCGACGCTTAGATATGCGGCGAAAGGGCCGGACGCCAGTGCGGGGCGCAGTGAAATTTTAAAAGCTTTTTAGGCGGGCGCGCCGCCTGCTATAGGGCGGCCATGACGGTCCTCGATCACAAAGACATAAAAGACGCCGCGGCGATCCTCCGCGCCGGCGGGCTTGTCGCCATGCCGACGGAGACGGTCTACGGCCTCGCCGCGGATGCGACGAACGATCAGGCGGTCGCGAAAATTTTCGAGGCCAAGGGCCGGCCGCAATTCAATCCGCTGATCGTGCATGTGGCGGGCCCCGCCATGGCGAAGCGTTATGTCGCGGTCCCGCCCCTCGCCGAAAAGCTGATGGCCGAATTCTGGCCCGGCCCTTTGACCCTCGTCCTGCCGCGCAAGGAAGACGGCAAGATTTCCCTGCTCGTCTCCGCCGGACTGGACACCATCGGCGTCAGGGCGCCGAAGCATGACCTGGCGCAGGCGCTCATTCAATCCGTCGACCGCGCGCTGGCGGCGCCGAGCGCCAACCGGTCGGGAACCATCAGCCCGACGCGGGCGGACCATGTGAAAGACTCGCTCGGCGACAGGGTCGACATGATCCTCGACGGCGGCCCCTCGCCCGTCGGCGTTGAATCGACCATCGTCAAGATCGACGGAGAGACAGTGACGCTGCTGCGCCCCGGCGGGATCGCGCGCGCGGATATCGAGCGCGTCATTGGCTGTCCGCTTTCATCCGCCAGCGGAACAATCGAGGCGCCGGGCATGATGACGAGCCATTACGCGCCAGACGCCAATATGCGCCTCGATGCGCGCGAGCAAAAAGACGGCGAAGCGTTTCTCGGTTTCGGCGCGGTCAAAGGCGACGGCCCCGCCGCGCTTAATTTAAGCGAAAGCAGCGATCTCGCCGAAGCCGCCGCCAATCTTTTCGCTTACTTGCGCGAGGCGGACCGGCTGGCCAAAACAAACGGGCTCAAAACCATCGCCGTCGCAAACGTGCCCATGGAAGGGCTCGGCGAAGCCATCAACGACCGCCTGAAACGCGCCGCCGCGCCGAAAGCCTGATCACTCAGGCTTTTTATATTTATAGAGAACCCGGTCGGTCATGCGGCGGACTTTCGGATCGAAGACATTGGCCAGATAATCGTCGTCGCCATGGCGCAGGACATTGCTTTCGCCGGTCATGACAAACCCGGCTTCCGCCGCAAGCTGACGAATGAGCGCCGGATCGATGCGGTGAATGACGCCGCCGGTCGATCTCGGCGAGCCGGGCGCGGCCACATGATCGAGCACGATGAACGTCCCGCCCGGTTTCAGGATGCGCATGATTTCGGCGAAGGCCCCTGCATCGTCGCCGAGATAGGCGCCGCCCGGTGAATAATAAAGATCGTGGGGGCCCAGGATCCAGGTGACGATGTCCATGGAGGCGTCTTCAGCCTCGAGCTTGTCGAAGGGGCTTTTTGAAATGCGCACATTCTCAAGCCGCCCCTCGACGCGGGCCGTCACAATGTCTTTTACGAAGGCGTCGAAGCTCGGCGGGTTCTGCATGATCACAGCCCCGTCCGGCCCGACCATGTAAGACAAAAGCTCGGTGTAATAGCCGGCGCCGCCCTCCATCTCGAAGACACGATCGCCCGGCCCCACTTCCATGAAGGCGAGCACATTGGCGGGCTTTCTGAGGGCGTCGTCGGCGCGGTCTTCCCCGGAGCGGGCGGGATTGGCGACGGCCTCGGCGGCGCGGGCGGCGTTCTCGTCGGCCTCAATCTCGGTCTCGGTCGGCGCGTTCTCTCGGACGCAGGCAGCGAGCCCCGTCGCCAGCGCGCCCAGAAGCACGGCCGCTTTCCAGCCCGGCGTTCTCATCGCGTTTTTCTCCCCGGCTGCGGCGTTTCCGCCGCTCCCTTGCGGGCGAAAGTGATAAGCCTCTTTTGAGGGGAAAGCAAAGAAACGTCGCAGACGGCTTGGGGCCCGTCATTTCATTTTAAACTGGCTATCATGCCGCCTTATGGACGCTCTTGATGGCCCGGCGGCGCCTCACTACACAGGGAGGCTCCCAGCAAAACCGGATTAACGCTCATGACCGCCGCCGCCCTCACAACGCCGTCCCCGGACAAGCTCGACGCCATCCGCGCCCTTGTCGGGCCCAAAGGAATATTCGAAGGCGAGGACGCCGCGCCCTTCCTTTCAGAATGGAGGAGCCGCTGGCCCGGCAAGGCGGCGCTGATCGTCGCCCCCGCTTCTACGGAAGAAGTCGCCGCGGTCGTCAAATATTGCAGCGAGAACGGCATCGCCATCACCCCCCAGGGCGGCAATACCGGCCTTGTGGGCGGACAGATTCCGCAAGGCCATGAAATCCTCCTGTCATTGAAACGCATGCGGAAGGTCCGCGCCGTCGAGCCTCTCAACAATACGATGACCGTCGACGCCGGCGTGACGCTCGCCGACGCGCAGGAAGCCGCTGAGGAAGCCGGACGGCTGTTCCCGCTTTCCATTGGGTCGGAAGGAAGCTGTCAGATCGGCGGCGTGATCTCGACCAACGCCGGCGGCGTCAATGTTTTGCGCTACGGCAACACCCGCGATCTCGTTTTGGGCATTGAAGCCGTGACGCCGTCGGGCGAAATCTGGAACGGGCTGAAACGTCTCAGGAAAGACAATACAGGCTACGATCTGAAACAGCTTTTCATCGGCGGCGAAGGCACGCTCGGGATCGTCACCGGCGCGGTGCTGAAACTTTTCCCGCAGCCGGCGGAGAAGGTCACGGTCTGCGCCGGCCTCGACAGCGCCGAAGACGCTGTCGCGCTTCTTTCGCTGACGCAGACCGCCACCGGCGGGCAGGTATCGAGTTTCGAACTGATGGCGCGCATCTGCATCGACATCACCTTGAAAAACATCCCCCAGACCCGCGACCCGCTGGCGGCGGCGCATCCCTTTTATGTGCTGACGGAGTTTTCATCGGCGCAAAGAGGCTTGCGCGAAGTCGTCGAAGAGGTGCTCGGCGAAGCGATGGAACAGGGCCTCATCAAGGATGCGGTGATCGCCGAGAACGAAACCCAGGCGCATGATTTCTGGCGCATCCGCCATTCGCTCTCCGAAGCGATCAATGGCGAGGGCCTTGGCGCGCGCCATGACGTGTCCGTGGCGACGAGCGACATACCCGCTTTTCTCGAAAAGGCCGGCGCGGCGGTGAAAAAGATCGCGCCCGATGCGCGTATCGTCCCCTTCGGCCATATCGGCGACGGCAATGTGCATTACGACATTATCGGCCCCGAAGGCTCGGCCAAGGACGTGCTCGAACCCGTGCGGCCCGACATCGAATCCGCCGTCTATGACGTGATCGGGTCTTTCTCCGGCTCGATCTCCGCCGAGCACGGCGTCGGGCGCCACCGCCGCGACTCGATCGCCAAGCGCAAGAGCGCCGTGGAGATGGAGATGATGCGCGCGATCAAACAGGCGCTCGACCCGAAAGGCATTATGAATCCGGGCAAGATGCTTTAACCTTTCAAAGCAATTAAGAACCAATCGCACGCCCAAAGCCGGCGCAAGTCAGCTTTCTCTCAGCTAGCGCGGCTATCGTTTTTGCTGAAAGAGTTTGCAATATTCATTGCAGGCATTCTCAGGAGAAACAGACATGGCCGAAATGACTCCCGTCCGCGTGTGGGACGCGCCCACCCGGATCTTTCACTGGCTGCTCGTCGTTCTTATCGGCGTCTGCTGGTTCACGGGCGAAGAAGAAGGCCTCGCCACGCTGGTCCACCGGCTGAGCGGCGAAGCCATTATAGGGCTTCTCGTTTTCCGGTTTCTGTGGGGCTTCCAGGGCGGCGAATATGCGCGCTTTTCGACATTCTTCGCGCCGCCGCGGGAGATTTTCGCCCATATTAAGGAGCTGATGCGGTTTCGCGCGTCGCAGACGCTTGGCCATAATTCCCTCGGCGCGCTTGCCAGCATCGTCCTGATGCTGATCGTCGCGCTGACCGCCGTCAGCGGCCTTCTCAGCGCCGACGACGACCGGACGGGTCCGTTGTCGCTGATCTTCAATGTCAATCTCAAGGAGCTGCACGAAGTTTCCTTCCGCTTGTTGCAGGCGATGGTGGTCGTGCATTTGCTGGGCGTCGCCGTCACCAGTTTCGCCAGCCGCGAAAATCTCGCCCGCGCCATGGTGACCGGCGCCAAGAAACGCCCCGCAGACAGCGGCGCAAGAGATGCGAAACCCGGCTCGTCGCGCGCGCTCATCGCCGCCGCCGGGGCCGCCCTCCTGACGGCGGGCGGGCTGATGCTTTTGCCGCATCCGCCGCAGGAAACCGAGCATGGCGAAGAACATGACGATCACTGATCCGGCCGGAGCCCGCATCATGAGAACGACTTGCGGCCAAGGCGTTTCGCGCCGGGCATTCTTACAAATTCGTCATCAGTGACTGCGACGGCCATCCGTCAGCTTTATCTCAGTTAACGCCCTTATCTCTGCGCCCATCACCCATTGCCTCTGCTTATCGCAGCAACCCGCAGGAGGACTTGGCATGCGGAATTCACTTCTAAAATTTACGGCTGTCGCCGGTTCGGCTTTTCTTCTTTCCCTGTCCCCCGCCTTTGCGCAGGGCGGCCATGGCGGAGGCGGCGGCGGCGCTGGCGGCGCAGCCCTGCGCAGCACGCCAACCATGTCGCAACCCGACCGCGACCGGATGAAAGATCAGGACCGCGACAAGGATTTCGACCGCGACATGGACCGGGATCGGGATCGCGACCGCCTGAAAGACATGGACCGGGACCGTCTCTATCTCGGCGCAAAGGACCGAATCCGGCTCCACGACCATGACGGCGATAAAAAGCTCAACCAGAGCGAATTCAACGAATGGCGCGCCGGCGCCTTCGACGCCATCGCGCCTGACGGAAAGGGCTTTACGCTGCAGCAATATCAGGCCGTGCGCCTTGGCCCCGGACCGCAGGGCTCTTCCAACACGGCGCGCCGCCAGCAGATGCAAGAACGCGCTGATCTGCGCAAGACCGAGCGTTTCCGCGTCATGGACGGAAACGGCGACGGCGTCGTCACCCGCAACGAGTTCATGAAGTTCGGCAATCTTTATTATCTCGAAGCCGACCGCAATGACGACGGCATGGTGAGCGAAAAAGAACTGAACCAATACCATCGCGGCATGTAACGTGCCGCCGCGCGGGAGCGGCCCTCTCTCCCCCATCCGCTTCCGCGCACCCCTCCTCCCACATGTTGAATTTTGAGCATGAGCGTGTATTTGCGTTCCCATGCTGATCCTTCTCTCCCCCGCCAAGAACATGAATTTCGACCCCGCCGCCGGCGCGCCGCGCGCGACGAAGCCTTTATTCCTGAAAGACGCGGGCGCGCTTTCCGAAACCACCAAGAAACTGACCCGCGGCAAGATCAAGTCGCTGATGGGGATTTCCGAAAAACTCGCGGATCTCAATTACGAGCGCTTTCAGGCCTTCGATGCGGACGGCAAGTCTGAAAGTTCGAAACAGGCGGCGCTCGCCTTTAACGGCGACGTCTATCTCGGGCTCGAGGCGGAAAGCCTGTCGAAAGAGGATCTGAAATTCGCGCAGGATCATCTGCGCATTCTTTCGGGACTTTACGGGCTCCTGCGCCCGCTCGACGCGATCCAGCCTTATCGCCTGGAAATGGGCTCGAAGCTGAAAAATCCGCGCGGGAGCAATCTCTATGAGTTCTGGGGCGACAAGATTTCAAAGGAAATCGACAAGGCGCTGAAAGGCCACGAAGACCCCACGGTGGTGAACCTCGCCTCCAACGAATATTTCAGCGCGGTCGACAAAAAGGCGCTGAAAGCCCCGGTCGTCACCCCGGTCTTCCGGGAGGTGAAAGACGGCCAGGCCAAGACCGTGATGTTCTACGCCAAGCGCGCCCGGGGCATGATGGCCCGCTGGGCGGCGCAGAACCGGCTCGAGCGCGCCGAGGACCTCAAAAAGTTCGACGTCGAGGGCTACAAATTCCAGCCCGGCGACAGCACGGCGGATCAATGGGTCTTCACCCGGCCCCAGCCAACGCCGAAAAAGCCCGCGACGAAGAAGAAAGCGCCGGCGAAAGCCAGGGCCTGAAGACGCCGCACATTGCCAAAACCGGCCCAGGGGACCCTTTCGCGGCCCCGGCCCGTCGCAAACAGGCCGTTACAGAACAGGCCGCCAGCCCGTCACATATTAATGTGACCCCCCCTGGAAATGGCGGAATCACTGGGCTTGCGGGCCCTCATTTTATTACATTAATATGACAAAAGCGCAGTATTTGCGCTTCGCTCTTGACTTTGCGCACCCGGTGCGCCATATTCATGACAGTTTTATGACGGGCCCTAAAACAAGAAAGGCGATCTCGCCCAGAACATGCGGCCCGGAGGAGTATTAGGTATGGCGATTACATCGACCCCAGCGGATTACGCCGCCCCCGAAGTGAAGCTCGGCCCGAAAGTGGCGCTCGCCGCATTTTACATTCTGATCGGCATCGTCGCGATGGCCGTGGCCGTCCCGGCCGCGTTCGCCACATTCGGCGCGTCCTGATCGGCAAAGCCCGGGCGCGATGATCCGCGCCTTGAAAAAACAGACCAAAAAAGGCCCGCCAAAATGGCGGGCCTTTTTCGTCAGGAAGCGCCTATTGCGCCGGGAGATTTTCCAGAAAGAACCGCACGGCGTTTTCGCCCATGACGGCGCGGATGGTTTCATTGTCTAGGCCGGCGTCCATCAGCGCCTGCGTAATCGCGGCGAGCTCCGACGCATCCAAAGCCGTCGTCACGGCGCCGTCGAAATCGGAGCCGAGCGCCACATGATCAGCGCCGAGAAGCCCGACCCCGTATAGGATTTCGGCCGCGATCCCTTCCGGACTGGTGGCGCAGGCCGCCGCCTCCCAATAGCCGACGCCGACAAGCCCGCCATGATCGGCGATCGCCTTCATGAGATCGTCGGGAATATTGCGCGCCGTGTCACAATGGCCCTTGAGCCCTGTATGGGAAACGATCACAGGCTTGCTGCTGCGCGCGAGCACGTCGCGCACCACCGCCTCGGACGCATGGGCGAGGTCGATGACGACGCCTTGCGCGACCGCCGCATCTACCGCTTGTTCGCCAAACTCGGTGAGCCCGGCGCCGGATTGTCCGTGGAGCGAACCGCCGAGCTCGTTGTCGAAGAAATGCTGCAACCCCATGACGCGCACGCCCTGATCGTAAAGCCTGGCGATATTCGCAAGATCGCCTTCGAGGGGGTGGGCGCCTTCGATGCCGTAAATCCCGGCGAGCTTGTCTTCATCAAGGGCGCGTTGAAGATCGGCGCTGCTCCGTACAAAGATGAATCGGTCCGGCGCATCTTTTTCGAGCTTAGCAAGACGCCCGGCCTGATACGCGGCGCGTTCGTAAATCGAAAACCAGGTGCGGGGCGGCCAGGCTTGCGCCGCCATCAGCAAGGTGAGCTGATCGCTGTCGGCCGCATTCTCGTCTAGGTTCATGTTTTTCGGAACTTTGGTCACCGCCGTGAAGACCTGAAGCGCAACGCCGCCTTCGCGAAGACGCACGAGATCGGTCTGGCCGCGCGACTGGCGTTTCGCCGGATCGCGTTTCCAGAGCAGCGTGTCGGCGTGAAGATCGGCGATGGGAATGGTTTTATGCAGCGCGCGCGCCGCGGCGCTCACTTTATAAGCTCCGTGCGGCAGGACCACATTGGTCTTCGCATCGAAGCGCCCCGGCAGAACGCCGAAGAAAACATAAGCGCCTGCGGCCAGCAGCGCCGCCAGAACCAGACCGACCCATTTCATGACGCCTCTCCCCCTTTTTTGGAAAGGAGAATGACGCGGCCCAAACGCACGGTCAATAATGAGACGCAGGTAAAATAATCCCCCTCCGAACCATTCCCTTCTCAAGGGGGAGGCATAGCGAAGCAGCCACCTTCACCTCCCCTTGCAAAAGGGAGGTCGGAAATCGCCGCACAATTTCCGGGTGGGGATCACGCAGACGAAAATAGCGACAGTGATTTCATATCCGCCGCCTCGTCCACATCGCGCAAGGTTTCGAGCATCGCCGCGTCGAACGAGGCCGGCAGGGTTTTCAGCGTGTCCGCGAGCGCGTGTTTCGTGGACCAGCGCACGCCGTTGAAGAGATCCGGCGAAGACCTGCGGCGGTTGAGGCCGACAAGCCAGTAACCGCCGTCTTCCGCCGGGCCGAAGACCGCATCGGCGCCGTTGAGCGCCCTGAATGCGCCCCGCAAATGCCGCGCGCGCAGGCCCGGCGCGTCGGCGCCGATGATCACCGCCGGACCTGGCGGCGCTTTTTCGAAGGCGCGGGCCATGCGGGCGCCGAGATCGCCCGGTCCCTGGGCCATGCGCGGCATATGCGCAGGCCAGAATCGCGCGGTTATATGCACGGCGCCCGGCGGATCGACAGCGAGCATCGCATCCCATTCGCCTTTCAGGCTTTCGGCGATGGTTCGCTGCGTTAAGACGCGAAAGAGCGCCGCAGCCCTTCCATAGCCGATCTCCGCGCCAAGACGGGTTTTCACCCGTCCCGCAACCGGCGCCTTGACGAAGACGATGACGGTCCCGCGCCTCACCGGTAAGCCTTCGCCAGCGCTTCCGGCGACGCGCCGAGAAAATAGCGCGTCAGGATCGTCAGGTTCTTGATAACCCGCCGGAGATAGCCGTCGCGCTCATAACGCTCGGCGGAGGTGACGGCCTTCGCCTTCAGGACAATGAGCGCGCCGCCGCCTTTTGCTTTCGTCAGCTGACGGATGAATTCCACATCCTCCATCAGCGGCATGTCGGCGTAACCGCCAAGCGCCTCATAAAGCGCTTTCGAAACAAGCAAGCCCTGATCGCCGTAAGGCGTTTTCAAAACCCTTGTGCGCGCCATGGCGCCGGCGGCGACGAGCGCGGGCGCGAAGCCTTTGGCGTCGAAGCAAAGCGTGAATACCGCCGCGCCTTCCGGGTTATCCTTGATGAACGCCGCCGCCTCTGCGGCCCAGCCCTCCTCCAGCACCGTATCGGCGTGAAGAAAGAGCAGCCAGTCGCCCTTAGCCGCCGCCGCGCCCGCCTTCAACTGCCCGCCCCGGCCCGGCGGCGCGGTCATAAGCTTCGCGCCGAACCCGTCCGCAATCTCGCCTGTTTTATCCGACGAGCCGCCGTCGACGACGATCACTTCTTTCACGAGCCCGTCGAGCGCCGGCGCCACCAGCGCGTCGAGACAGGGCGCCAGGCGGGCTTCAGCATTCAAAGCAGGAATAACGACGGAGATCATGGGGCTTGGCTATAGCGGCGCGTGAGCGGCCTGTCGCGCCCCCGCCTCATCGAAATCGTGTGAGCCGCGCCTAACAGCCGCGGCGCGGGGAGCGCCCGCCAAGGGCGATGAACACCGCAACGCCGAGCGCAAAAGCGACGGCGAAATCATTCAGCGCGGCCGCCATTCCCAGCATGACGGCGGCGGACAACAGGCCGGCGATGATACGCGGGATTTTCATGCGTTTCTCCTCTTTAAAATGAATCCTGTCAGAGCCCGGGCGCCCGGAAAAACAGCGGCAGGCGCGGATCGAGCTTGCCGCCTTCGATAAGCGCCGAGGGCTCCTCCAGACCGAGCCGGTCGAGGCGCGTCAGGGCCGACGCTGCGGCGGCGGCGAGCACGGCCGCGACGAGACAGGCGGCGACGGACAAAAGGGTTTTCATTCAGTCTCTCCCGTTCCGGGCGTGAAAATATTTTCGATGGCGAGGCCGAAGACGCGCGCGATCTTGAAAGCGAGCGGCAAGGAAGGATCGTATTTGCCGCGCTCCAGCGAGTTCACGGTCTGGCGCGAGACGTCGAGCTTTTCCGCAAGGTCGGCCTGGGACCAGCGCCTTTCCATACGGAGCTCTTTCAGGCGGTTCTCCATCTCAGCAGTCCCGCCCGCCGAGTGCATAGCGGACGCCGCCCCAAATCCCGATGAGAACCGGGCCAAGCCACATCATGTCGTCTTCGAAATTCATAACGCCGAAGCGCCGCAGGAAACCGAGCGTAATGGCGAGCAAAATCCCGATGACCAGAGTCAGCGCGGCCGCATTCGCCGTCACGCGCCGCTGCATTTCGTCCATGTTCCGGTAAAAGCGGAAAAAGGCGGCGGCCGCGAGCAGGATCGGCGCAACCGGCGCGAGCGCCAGCGCGATCAGCAGCGGACCGGGCGGCAATGTTTTTGCAAGCGTCAGCGCCCCGAAAAGAACAATGACGTAAAGCGCCATGGCGGCGAACAACTCAATCGTATAGCGGCGCTTTGCTTTTCTGATGCGTTCCGACATGGAAGCGCTCCTTTTTATCTTTACACGAATGATTTGCGTCATCGTTGCCTGTCAAACAAGCTGGACATATCCGGGCGCGCCGCCCCTGTCAAGCACACTTGTCTTTTCCGGCGCCTCCGGCGCTTGGGCAAAAAATGTTCTTGATTTGTTCTAATTCGCTGGCTAGCGTCAAGCCATGGCCCGCGCCGCGCACCTTTCCTTCCGCCCTTCCCGCCCCTCCGCCGCCTCCGGAGAAAGGGGGGACGCCGTCTCCGGTTCCGCCGCCAACCCCGGAGCGCAACACACAAGGGCGACCGCCCAGGGGAAAGGGCGCGGCGCGCGGTCCAATGACAGCGGGCGTTACGAAAAGGACCGGCGCGAAGAGCTTTATGACGGCTGGGACCTCGAGGAAGAGCTGCCGCCTTTCAAAACGGAAGTAACGCTCGAGACGCCGCGCAAGATCGTCACTTTCAACAATTCGCCCTATGTGGGCTTCGACCGCTCGATCAATCCCTATCGCGGCTGCGAGCATGGCTGCATCTATTGTTTCGCGCGGCCGACCCACGCCTATATGGGCCTGTCGCCCGGGCTCGACTTCGAAACCAAGCTCTACGCGAAACCCTCCGCTCCCAAACTATTGGAGAAGGAGCTCTCCAATCCGCGCTACCGGCCCATGCCCATCGCCATGGGCACCAACACAGACCCCTATCAGCCGGTGGAGCGCAGGATGCAGATCATGCGCGGGATTCTGACCGTCTTTGCGAAGTTCAACCATCCGGTGACGATCCTGACGAAGTCGCAGCTCATCACCCGCGATCTCGATATCCTGGCGCCCATGGCGGAAAAGAACCTGACCCGCGCCATGATTTCGATCACCACGGAAGACAAGGCGCTCGCCCGCTCCATGGAGCCGCGCGCCTCGGCGCCGAAATGGCGCTTCGAGGCGATCCGCAAGCTGAGCGAAACGGGAATCGTCACCGGGATCATGACCGGGCCGATGATCCCCGGCCTTAATGATGACGAGATGGAGACGATCATGGAAAAGGCGGCGTCGCTCGGCGCGACATTCTCCGCCTTTACGATCCTGCGCCTGCCGCTTGAGGTCTCGCCGCTCTTCCAGGAATGGCTCGAAGCCTATGCGCCGAACCGCGCCAAACGCATCATGCGCCATATCCGCGAAATGAACGGAGGCAAGGATTACGATCCGCAATGGTCGCGCGAGCGCGAAATCAAGACGCCCTACGCCCAGCTCATCGCGCAGCGCAACCGCGCCGCCCGCGCGCGCCTCGGTTTCAACCGCGAGCGCGCGTCCCTCGACCTTTCGCGTTTCCGCGTGCCCGAAACGGTGTCCGGACAAATGGATTTATTCGGATGATGCTCGGGTAGCGTCTAAGTTTGATTTGAGAAGCTTTTCCTGGGGGTTCGCAAATGCAAAACCGCCTTCCCCTTATGGGGGAAAATTTAACACGCCGGCTGACTTCTCAGTCGGCGTTTTTTTGTTGAAGCTTACCCGAGGACGGCGGTGATTCGCTTAATCACACCGCCGTCCAAAAATGACCCGAATATCGTTCTTGGCAGTCCGCAAACGGGTCACTGGGTAAAGGAAGGATGTATCATCCCCTGAACAGGAAAACGGTACTCTCCCGACGGACTCCCGGCAAGTGCGGACTGCCGCATTTAAAAGGAAGTCTTCCACATGAAGGAAGTGAAGCCTATCCGCCACATCCGGCGGCATTCCCCGCCTGTCACACCGGAAATGGCCGCGCAAATGCGGACCATGGTCACCAAACTGGGAATGATGCAACACGATGTCGCCGCGTACTTTGGCGTCAATCCAGGTCGCGTTAGCGAAGTAGTTAACGGGCATACGTTTGTTGACGTACCACCCGCACCACTTTCGCGGTTGACCTATCTACAATAACCCAGTTGCCCCGGTCGTTTCTTGGCCGGGGCTTCTTTTCTCGCTTCGTGATAGACATCGGTCATTGCCAAGAGGGCTGTTACATCACACAACGCATCTGTAATGCTCGCCCCTCGTTGAAAAGACATGCGGCTTCGCCGTACCCTCGCCGGAACGGAAACAACTATTGCGAGGGGTAAGTCCGTGAAAAACATCGTCATCATCGGGGCCGGCGCCATGGGCTGTCTGTTCGCCGCGCGCATGAGCGAGGCCGGCGCGCATGTCACGCTGATCGATGTGGACCGCGCGCGCCTCGATCTCCTGGCGCAGGGCGGCGTCGAGCTCATCGACGACAAGGGCCGGCGCACGGTCCGGGTCGAGGCGTCGCTCGCCGAAAACTTCGACGGGCCCGCCGATCTCGTCATGCTCTTCACCAAGGGCGCTCACTCGGCCGCCGCTGTCGCCTCGGTGAAACATCTGGCGGCGCAAAAGCCCGCCGCGCTGACCCTGCAGAACGGCATCGGCAACGCCGAACGGCTCGCTGAAATCTTCGGCGCCGACCGGGTGCTCATGGGCACGGCGCATATACCCGCGGATCTCACAGGACCGAAAAGCGTCGAAACCCATGGCTTTGCGCATTTGCATATTGGCGGCTTCACCGGGGCCGCGCATGAATACGCGGCGCCGGCGGCGGCGCTGCTCGAGAAAAGCGGCTTTGAAACCCATGTCACGGCGGAGATCGAAAGCGCCGTCTGGGAAAAACTCGCCTTCAATGCGGCGCTCAACGCCGTCGCCATGATCTGCGAAGCGCCGAACGGCGCCATGAACAATCCGGCGGGCCGGCGCATCGCCGACGCCGTCACGGCGGAAACCGTCGCCGTCGCATCGGCCAGAGGCCTTACGCTCGACCATGAGGGCGTTCGCGACAACATCGCCCGCGCCCTTGCCGATCATCCCGGCCACAAGGCGTCCATGCTGCAGGACCGGGAGGCGGGACGCGCCACGGAAATCGAAACCATCAACGGCGCCCTCGCGCAAGAGGGCGAACGCCTTAACGTGCCGACGCCGGTGACCCAAACCCTCGCCGACCTCGTCCGGGTCATCGAAGCGAAATCCCATTAAAAGATGACGGGCGCGCCCGACTCGCGCCAGGAAAGACCATGGCCGTCATCAAACCCACATACGATCTCGAGACCGCTCACGCTCATGCCGGCCCTGTCGCCGGCATCGACGAGGCGGGGCGCGGGCCCTGGGCGGGCCCCGTGGTCGCCGCGGCGGTGATCCTCGATCCTGACGACATTCCGGACGGCCTCGCCGATTCGAAAAAACTGAGCGAGACGCGGCGCGAAAAGATCGCGCTTTCCATACGCGAGCGCGCGCTGGTCAGCGTCGGCGTGGCGAGCGTCGAGGAAATCGACGAGATCAACATTTTGCAGGCGACCTTTCTCGCCATGGCGCGCGCCGAAGAGGGACTTGCCGACCGCCCCGCGACCTGCATCGTCGACGGTTCGCAAAAACCGAAGCTGAAAGCGGCAACGCAGATGGTGGTGAAAGGCGACGCAACCTCGCTGTCCATCGCCGCCGCGTCGATCATCGCCAAAACCGTGCGCGATGACATGATGCGCGCGCTGGCGCTCGATCATCCTTTTTACGCCTGGGAAAAGAACAAGGGTTACGGCGCGCCGGCCCATCGCGAAGGCCTCGCGCGCTACGGCGTCACACCACATCATCGCAAAAGCTTTGCACCGATCCACAAGATATTGTGCGAAAACGCGTAAGCCATGTGCGCCGTTAATTTTTCTTACTAACCTGTTAACTTTTTGAATCCGCTCTAAAAATTCCGCCCGACTCTTGACGGGGACTCGCCCCCGACTCAAAGTGCCGCTCCTTGTTGACGGGACAAGATTGAGGGGCGGGCGATGCCGGCGAACAAAAAACCGAAAACGAAAAGCGCTGCGAAAAAAGCCGAACCGGCGAACATCGAGACATTTCTCGACACGATCGTGACGGGCGACTGCATCGCGGCCATGAAGAAACTGCCCAACGCGTCGGTCGATCTCGTCTTCGCCGACCCGCCCTACAATCTTCAGCTCGGCGGCGACCTGACGCGCCCCGACAATTCCCGCGTCGACGGCGTCGACGACGACTGGGACAAGTTCGAGAACTTCAAGGCCTATGACAGCTTCACACGGGCCTGGCTCGCCGAAGCGCGCCGCGTCTTAAAACCCGACGGCGCGATCTGGGTCATCGGCTCCTATCACAACATCTTCCGCGTCGGCGCGGCGGTGCAGGATCTCGGCTTCTGGATCTTGAACGACGTCATCTGGCGCAAATCGAATCCGATGCCGAATTTCCGCGGCACGCGCCTGACGAACGCCCATGAAACGCTGATCTGGGCGGCGAAGTCGGAAAAGTCGAAATACACGTTCAACTACCGCGCGCTCAAAACCGGCAATGACGATCTGCAGATGCGCTCGGACTGGGAGTTTCCCATCTGCACCGGCGCGGAGCGCATCAAGGGCGAGGACGGGGCGAAGACCCACCCGACGCAGAAACCGGAATCGCTCCTCTACCGCATCCTCATCGCCTCGACCAAGCCGGGCGATGTGGTGCTCGACCCGTTCTTCGGCTCCGGCACCACCGGCGCGGCGGCGAAATTTCTCGGCCGTCATTATATCGGCTGCGAGCGCGACAAGGCGTATATCGCGGCGGCGAAAAAACGCATCGCGCGGGTGAAGCCGCTCCCGGAAGAAGAATTGCAAACCCAGCCCTCGCCCCGCGCGGCGCCGCGCGTCCCATTCGGCCAGGTCATCGAAACCAAGCTGATCAAGCCCGGCGCGAAGCTTTATTCGCGCAACAAGAACACCTGCGCGAAAGTGCGCGCCGACGGCTCGCTCTATGTGAAAGACGGCGACGTCGAAATTCAGGGCTCGATCCACAAGGTCGGCGCCGCGGTCCAGAACGCGCAAGCCTGCAATGGCTGGACCTACTGGCATTACGAGGAAAAGACCGGCCTCAAACCCATCGATTTCCTGCGCGACAAGATCCGTAAACAGATGGCTGGCTAGGCCTCCCGCCCTCAAAAGCACCGATTCGCGTAAAAAGCGGCGTGACCTTCCGCCGTTTTTGTCCCTATAGTAGCCCGCGCTTGCGCGCCGGCCTTCCCGCGCGCCGCCAGGGGGCTGAAAGATGAGCTATAAGAAAGTCGAGAACCTCGCCGCCAAGCTGGGCGTCTATGGGGGCGCCGTTAGCTTTCTCGTGCTGGTCTTCGGCGGCGGCGCCTTTGTCGTCCAGAAGATTCGATCCGCAGGCGAAGTCAGCTTGCCCGCAACTTACGCAAGCGAAAGCTGGCGGCCGGCAAAGTGGGATCAATATGCCTGGCTCGCGCATCGCTGGTGCTATCCGACTTTGCCGAATTTCCAGACCGAATACCGTCTCGCCGGCCGCACGCTGCAGCACCGCAATGTCGGCGCGAGCCCTGATGTGGACACCGGCTGGATCGATACAAAGGTCTATGTCAACCAGAACGACCTGATCCGGATATGGCATGACGACGGGGCCCTGCCCGGCGCCTATATCCGACCCGCCGCCGACGACAAGCTTTCCTTCTATGAAAACGACAGATCGACGGCGGACAGCGGCCAGATTTTTGACGGTGACCGGTTTCTGGCGCTGAGTTGCACCCGCTGTCGCATATCGAGTGACGGCCTCACCTATTCCTGCAAATAGGGGCTAGTCCGCCTGCTCCGTCCAATAGAGCGCATCCGTGTTGTAGCCCATCGCCTTTAGATCGTTCAGCGCCTTATCGCGCGCTTCATCCGAAATCATTGGCGTACGGCTTAAAATCCATAAATAGCGCCCTTCCGGTTCGCCGACGAGCGACAGCGAATAATCGTCGGCGAGGCCGATGATCCAGTAATCACCCCAGAAGGGGCCGAAGAAACTGACTTCCAGTTTCGCGTTGGTTTCTTCATCGACGATGCGCGCGCGGCCATTCGCGACTTTTTCTTCGCCATCGGGCGAGCCCTTGCGGCAGGTGTTGGTCACCGCAATGAGGCCGTCCTCACGGCGCGCATAGTCGGCGGTAACGCCCTCGCAGTTCTTTTCGAAACGGTTCGGGAACCGCGCGATCTCGTACCAGCGCCCGAGATAGCGATCGAGGTCCACCTGATCCACGGCTTCCAAGGGCGGCGCGTCTTCCGCGCGGTTCACCGGCGGCCCGGCGCAGCCGGCGAGGAGAAGAAAGGTGAAAACGAAAAAAATGCGCATGAGAACCTGCTTTCATTTTTCTCCGCTCATCCCCGCGAAAGCGGGGATCCATGGGAATTTGAGAACCTTATCTGGATTCCCGCTTCCGCGGGAATGAGCGGTTTTTTGATTTTGCTGTTTCGCCGGAGGGCCTATTGTGCCGCGAAACAGCCGCAAAGGGGAGATCATTCCATGCCGCATCGTCACATTCTGTTGAAGCGCCTCGCCCTGGCCGGGGCGGCGCTGGCGCTGGCCGCCTGCGCGACGACGCAGACGCAAACCGCCGCAAACGGGCCGGCGCCCGACGACCGCCTCAATGCGACGCTGTGGATGCAACAGGCCGTGGAATACAAGGCGAACGCTGAGGCGGTTTACGCGCTCGCGGAGCTGCGTCTCGAAGAAGCGCTCGCCGACAAGACATGGACCGCGGCCCCGGGGGAGCAAAAGCCCGGCTACGAAACCCTGCCCCCGGCGATCATTCTCGATGCGGATGAAACCGTGCTCGACAATTCGCCCTATCAGGCGTGGATGGTGAAGACCGGCGCGGGCTATTCGAGCGCAAGCTGGAATGCGTGGGCGGGCGCGGGAAAGGCAAACGCCGTGCCGGGCGCGGTCGACTTCACAAACGCCGCCGCAGCGAAAGGCGTTACAGTCTTTTACGTCACCAACCGCAGCCACGAGGTCGAGGAGGGCACGGCGCGCAATCTCGACGCGCTCGGCTTTCCCATGGGAGACAAGACCGACACGCTGATGACCAAGGGCGAAAAGCCGGACTGGACGTCCGCAAAAGGAACCCGACGCGCGGCGGTCGCGGAGAACTACCGCATTCTCCTGCTTCTCGGCGACAATTTCGGCGATTTCACCGACGATTATGATGGCGGCCCGCAAGCGCGCCGGGCGGTCTATGAGGCGAACGCAGCGCATTGGGGCCGCGACTGGCTGATGCTGCCCAACCCGGCTTACGGCTCATGGGAATCCGCGGCGTTCGGCGGCGATTATTCCTTAAGCCCTGAAGAACAGCGCCGGCGCAAGGTCGACGCGCTGAAGGGCTGGAGGCGCGACTAGGCGCGGCTCCGCCCCGGGGAACGGTCCCGGACCTGCCCGTGTTTGTTTCCATGTGAAATGAAAACCCGGGAGCGTTGATCATGAACAAGTTCAGCTTCGCCGGCGCCGCGCTAGCCGCGCTTGTGGCGGCGGCCTGCGGGCCCGGCTATGACGACGACGATGTGGACGACGTCGAAGAAATGCCGAACGCCGACGATCTCGGCGAACCGGAGGAAAACGACGTTGATGACGTCAGCACCCGCGAAAGCCGCGGCTAAACTATAAAGGGCGGCCCAAGGCCGCCCCTATTCAGTCCAGTCCAACCTGATCAGTTCAGCTTTTCGCGAAGACCGGCGATCGCCTTGTCGATAAAGGCGCCTTGCGCGCCGGCGTCCATGCGCTCACGAATGATATGGCGCGCCGCCTCGACCGCGAGGTCGGCCGTCTGGCCGCGCACTTCCGACAGGGCCTGCGCTTCGGCCCGTTCGATCTTGTCTTCGGCGGCCTTGATGCGGCGCTCGGTCTGTTCCTCGATCTTGGCGCGCGCTTCGGCGGCCATGCGCTGGGCGTCTTTTTTCGCCTGCTCAATAATGCCGGCGGCTTCTTCCTCGGCCTCGCGCTGGCGGCGCTGATAAGTCGCGAGAAGCTCCTGCGCCTCTTCGCGCATGCGGCGCGCCTCGTTGATTTCGTCGGCGATTTTCTGCGCACGCTTGTCGAGGCCGCCGACAATCATCTTGTGGACGCCGGCGCGGGCGAAAACGGCGATAACAATGACGAAGGCGATCAGCACATAAAGCGCCGCATCCTCGAAAAGACCGACCGAAGCGTGATCCGCGGCGGCGTCATGGACCTCTTCGGCGGCGGCGAGAGCGAGCGTCGAAAGAAAAATCATGGAGCTTCGTCCTTTAGGCGCGCGCGACGGCGTCGATGGCTTTCGCCACCGCGTCGTCGGTGGGCGCCTCGTCGATCAGGGTTTCGACGACGGCGCGCGTCGTGTCGGCCGCCGCCTCGCGCACTTTGGCGGCGGCGTCCGTTTTCATAGCCTCGATGCGAGCGTCGGCGGCGGCGAGTTGCTTGTCCAGCGCCTCGTCGGTTTCCGCCTGCAGCCCGGCGATCTCCTCGTCCATTTCCGTGCGGGTGTCCGCCGCAATCGACTGCGCCTTGGCGCGGGCGTCGGCGAGCGCCTTGTTATAGGCGGTCTCGGCGTCTTCGGCCTGACGGCGGAACTCCGCCGCCTGATCGAGGTCGTCCGCCATCCGGTCCCGGCGCTGTTCGATGGCGCCGCCCAGCGACGGCAGGAACTTGCCCGCCATCAGCCAGTAAAGAACGCCGAAGGTGAACGCGAGCCAGAAAATCTGACTCGGCCAGGAGGCGAAATCGAGCTGCGGCAGGCCGGCGGAAGACGCTTCTTCATGCGCTTCCGCAGCGCCTGCTGCGGCGGTTGTGATCAGGCTTGCGAAGACGGACAAGGTCCTCTCCTTTGTTAAGGCAAAGGGTCTCTTAGAACGTGTAGAGAATGATCATCGCAATCGCGAAGCCGAGAAGACCGGTGAATTCGGTCAGCGCGAAGGCGAGGAGCATGGTCGGCTGGTTCTGTGCGGCGGCGGACGGATTGCGGAACGCGCCGGACAGGAAGTTGCCGAAGATGAGGCCGAGGCCGACGCCTGCGCCCGCGAGCGGGATCGCGGCGAGACCGGCGCCGATGAGTTTTGCTGCTTCTGCTTCCATTGTCTTAACTCCTGGAGTTTTTTCGTTGAGCCGTTTGATCCCGGTTTCGCGGCTGGCCCTGATCATACCGCGAGGGGAAACTTCAAGTGATCCTAGTGATCGGCCGCGTGAGCCGCGTCTGAAAGATAAATACAGGTCAAGACTGCGAAGACGTAAGCCTGCAGCGCGGCGACCAGAAATTCGAGCGCCGTCACCGCGACGGCGCCGAGAAACGGCGCAAGACCGAAAAGCTTGATCGCGCCTTCCGCCGCCAAGAGCGAGACCACGAAGCCGGCGAAAAGCTTCAGGATGATGTGGCCGGCGAACATATTGGCGAAGAGACGAATGGCGAGGCTCAACGGACGCGACAGAAACGAGATGACCTCGATCAGCGGAATGATCGCATACATCGGCCAGGGAAGCCCCGACGGCCAGAACAGTTTCAGGAATTTCAGCCCGTTCTTCCAGAAGCCGTAAACGATGACGATGCTGATCGTCAGCATGGCGAGCGCCAGCGTGACGATGAGGTGGCTCGTCGGCGTGAAGACGTGCAGCGCCTGCGGCGAGCGCGGGAACGACGGCAGCAGGCCGAACAGATTGGCGACCAGAATCCACAAAAACAGCGTGAAGACGTAAGGGAAGAATTTCCGCCCCTCGGCGCCGATGGTGTCGCGCACGAGATCGGCGACGAATTCATACATGACTTCCGCGGCGGACTGCAGCCGGCCAGGAACAAGCCCCGCGCGGCGCGTCGCCGCAAAGAAAAAGACCGCAATGGCCGTGGTGCCGATCAGCATCCACAGCGACGAGTTGGTGAACGAAATATCGAGTCCGCCGAAGGACAAAGGCACGATCGGCACAATCTCGAATTGCTCCATCGGCCCGGCGGCCTGCAAACCCATCATGTCTTTTCTTCCCGTCGCCTTCCGGCTTCCCGTTCGTCAGCGCTCTGACGATTGATCGTTTTCCTGTTTCAGGGTGCGCGTCATGTTGCGCAGCCCCGCCGCAAATCCGAGCGCCAGACCGATGAGCAAAAACACGGGCTCCGTGTCCAGCCAGCGGTCAAGGCCCAATCCCAAGAGGCAGCCGACGAAAACGCCGGCCAGCAGATCCGAAGAGATCCGCATGGCGCGCCCCCAGGCGGAAGCGGATTTCTGCGGTGACGGCTCGTTCTGGCCGTGTCCGCGCATCCGATCCAGTCGCTCGGAGAACTCGTCCAGCGAGCCCGGCTGTTTCTTGTCAGCCTTGTCTCTGCCGGAGTCATTACTCATGAGCATGCCCGAAAACAGGCGCGAGCGGCCGCCCGCGCCCCCTGAAATCGCGGCGGACCATATAGGCGCCGCAGCGCAGCGTCAAGCAACGGATTTTCGCCGTAACTTATTGATTTTCAACAGCGAACCTTAGCGCGGCGTCTGGACGCGCCGGGCCGCCCGGGCCATCCGCCATGCGGCGCTTGATCCAAGTCATGGGAAAGCCGTCGCATGGGCGCTAAATTTCCAAGGTGCGCGACTTTTCAAGCGCGCCAACCAAAGGAGAGAACCATGAAACTCAACATGGGCGTCATCGACCGCATCATCCGGCTGCTTGTCGCGGGTGTCGTTGCGTATCTCTATTTCACCGGGGCGATCAGCGGCGTTCTCGCCATCGTTCTCGGCGTCGTCGCCGCGGTTTTTGTTCTGACAAGCCTCGTCGGCGTATGTCCCGCTTATTCGATGATCGGTTTTTCGACCAAGAAGAAACGCGCCTGAACGGTTCCGGCGCGCGCCGCCGGACCGGTTAAAGCTCGACGATCATTTCGAAGCCGCCGAAGATCATCCTCTTGCCGTCGAAGGGCATGGGGTCTGGCGCTTTCATGCGCGGGTCTTCCATGGCTTTCTTCATGCCTTCGTCGCGAACCGCTTTAGACGGCCAGACAATCCACGAAAAAACGACTGTTTCATCTTCCTCAAGTTTCACCGCCATGGGAAAGGAGGTGAGCTTGCCTTCCGGCACGTCATCGCCCCAGGTCTCAACCATCTTCAACGCACCATGTTCAAGAAAGATCGGACCGCAGTCTTCGGCCATCTTGATATAGGCGTCTTTCATGCCGATCTTCACCGCCAGCAAAAATCCGTCAATGTAAGTCATTGGGCCTCTCCTTTTCATTATCCGTTGAACGCCGTTTCGAGGGCGGCGATGTCGATCTTTTTCATTTTCATCATCGCTTCGCGCGCCCGGCCCGCCGCCGCCTTGTCATCGGCCTGCAGGAGCTGCGGCAGGCGCTCGGGGATGATCTGCCAGGAGACGCCGAAACGGTCGATGCACCAGGCGCACATGCTTTCCTCGCCGCCGTCAGCGATGAGCGCGTTCCACAACCGGTCGGTTTCCTCCTGATCTTTCGTCAGCACGGAAATCGAGGCGGCGGGCGTGTGTTTGAACATCGGCCCGCCGTTCAGAACCATGTAAGGCGCGCCGGCGAGCGTGAACTCGACGATCAGCGGCGGGCCGCTTTGTTCCGGCGTGAAAGAGGTTTCAATAAAGCTGTCCGGCAGCAGCGAGACGTAAAATTCCGCCGCCTCTTTTCCGTTCCCGTCGAACCACAAACAGGTGCGGACTTTCGGTTGGTCTGTCATCGGCTCTCCTCCATCAGGCGTTCAAGATAAGGCCCCATCTCGTCGAGAGTCCGGTTCCAGCTTGCGGAAAAACCCGACGCATTCGCCGCTTCCAGCGCATCGGCGTCGGGGAAGACGGTTTCGATGACGAGCCGGGTTTTCGCCGCCGCCAGCGCCTCGAACAAAACCGTCACCCGGGATTTCGGCGGAAGGCCGCAGCCGCAGGCCGTCGGCGCCTGAGGCTCACCCTCATAGACGATGCGCTCCGGTTCGACGATTTCGAGAAACTCGCCGGCGGCGGGCGCGACTTCGCCTTCCGGCGTTTTCATTAGCACCCGGAATTCGCCGCCGACGCGGAAATCCATCATGCAGCTTGTACGCTCCGGCCCGAACGGCCCCCACCATTGTTTCAGATGTTCGGGATCGGTCCAGACTTTCCAGACCAGCGGGCGCGGCGCGTTGTAGACCCGCGACATTCTGAGTTCATTGGGGATGATCGGCATCAGGAAAGTCTTTCCTCTTTCAGCGCATCATCCAGCCGGCCGAGCCCCCAGCCCCACCCCTCGGTGCGTCCCGCATTTTCATCCACACCCGTCAAGAACGCATTGTCTTCGGTCAGGGTAAGGCGCGTTCCTGTTCCGTGCGGCTTCAATTCGATGATTGTCATCGAAACCGAGTAAGGCGCGCCGTCGATAGTCATGTAATAAGTGAAAACGATTTTCTCGTTCTCTATGATGTAGTGATAGACGCCGTCATTGGTGAAAGTTCCGCCGCCGGGTTTGCGGCCATGGCACCGTTCTGCGCCGCCGGGCCGGAAGTCGAGTTTATATTCCTCTATCTCGAAACCGTCGCTGTCAGCGCCGAACCATTGACGCTTCGCTTGCGCGCTCGCCCATGCGGCGAAGACGCGTTCCGGCGGAAAATCATAATCGCGCGTGACGGTAAGGCTTGCATGGATAATGTCGGGCGCAGTCATTAAAGTCTCCATCCTGTTCAGGGCTTGCCTCAATTCTGTTCCGGCGCGCCGCAGACGATCATCCAGCGCACGCCAAAACGGTCCGCGAACATCGCGTAACGCTTGGCGAAGAACGTTGCGGTCATTTCATGCTCGATCGCGCCGCCTTCAGACAACGCCGCGTAAATACGCTCCGCCTCATCGGTTTCATCCGGTTCAATGACGATCTGCATCCCGGCGGGTTTCGAATAAAGCGCCGGCGGCGCATCGGAAGCCATAATGTTGAGATTTTGCAATTGCAGATGGGCGTGAAGCACATAGTCTTTCGCTTCGGGCGGATACTGGGATTCAGCAGGCGAGCCGGCGACTTTCATCATTGTCTCGATCTTTCCGCCGAGCACCGACTGATAAAAGGTCATTGCCTCTTCGCATTGTCCGTCAAAAGTCAAATAGACATCGAGGCGCATCATTCTTTCTCCGTGGACTGAAGAGCTTCAAGATAGGCGCCGAGACGGTCAAGGCGGCCCTCCCAAACGGCGCGCTGGTGGGCGATCCATTCTTCGGCTTCAGACAGGCGTTTGAACTGCGCTTCGCAGGTCCTGACCCGCCCTTGTTTTTTCGAGGAGACGAGCCCCGACTCCTCCAGCACTTTCAGGTGCTGAAGAAAGGAGGGCAGCGCCATGTCGAAAGGCTTGGCGAGCTCGCTGACGCTGGCCGGGCCTTCGCTGAGTCGGGTCATGACCGCCCGGCGGGTCGGGTCCGCCAGGGCCTGAAAGACATTGTCGAGATCGTGGGGGTCGGGGCTTTGTTGATAGTTAGGCATAGGCCTAACTTATCTGGCGCATAACTCTGCGTCAACAACAATTAGCCAATTGCCTAAGTTTATTTACGGACACGAAAAAGGCCGCCTCCGGCAAAGGAGGCGGCCTTTTAAACTGAAAAACAGCCCTACTCCGCTGCGGCGAGCTGTTCGGCCTTGTTGAGGTCCACGGAGACAAGCTGCGAAACGCCGCGTTCGATCATGGTCACGCCGAACAGGCGGTTCATGCGCGACATGGTGAGCGCATGGTGCGTGATGATGACGAAACGGGTTTCGGTCTCCTGCGCCATTTCATGCAGCAGACGGCAGAAGCGCTCCACATTGGCGTCGTCGAGCGGCGCGTCGACCTCGTCGAGAACGCAGACCGGCGCCGGGTTCGCCATGAACACCGCGAAGATCAGCGCGGTTGCGGTGAGCGCCTGTTCGCCGCCGGACATCAGCGACATGGAGGCGAGTTTCTTGCCCGGCGGCGAGGCCATGATTTCAAGGCCGGCTTCCAGCGGGTCGTCGGATTCGATGAGGCGCAGCTCCGCCTGGCCGCCATTGAAGAGGCGCTTGAAGAGATCGGCGAAATTGTTGTTCACCGTCTCGAACGCATCGAGGAGGCGCTGGCGCGCTTCGCGGTTGAGGTTGGTGATGCCGGTCCTCAATTTACGGATGGCGTTGTCGCAATCCTCGCGCTCCGTGGCGAGCTCTTCGAGACGCTCGGAGACTTCCTGCATCTCCTCATCGGCGCGCAGGTTCACGCCGCCGAGATTTTCGCGCTCGCGCTTGTAGCGTTCGAGCTTGCGATCCACATCGTCGCGATTGGGCAGATCGGCGCCCTCTTTGTGCTCGGCGATGGCCAGAAGTTCGTCGGGCTCGGCCTCGCAGGTCTCATGGGCGAGATGCTTGGCTTCCTCCACGCGTTCGGCGGCGGCCTCGGCCTGCGCCTCAAGGCGCGCGCGCGCCTCGCGCGCTTCGGCGGCTTCATGATCGGCCATCTTCGCCGCCTTGTCCGCCTCGACGGTCATGCGCTGACCTTCGGCGAGGGCGTCGGCCGCGTCGTTGCGGCGCTTCTCGGCGGTTTCGATCTGGTCGAGCAGGGCTTTGCGTTTTTCCTCGATCACCGCCGGCGCGCCCTGCGCGGCTTCATGGGCGGTGACAGTCTCGCTGAGATGCGATTCGATATCGCCGATACGCTTGCGCGCGGCGTCGCCGCGCTGCGCCCATGAGGCCCTGTCGCGCGCGATTTCTTCGAGACGTTCGGCGCGGCGGCGCGCTTCACTGGCGAGTTCGTTATGGGCGGTGCGGGTTTCGGCCGCCTTTGCGCGCGCCGAAGCGACTTCCTCACGCGCCGCCTCGACGCCTTCCGCGATATGCTCGGCGTCGGGGAAGGCGGCGACCTCCGCCGTCAGGCTTTCGTGATTGCGTTCGGTTTCGGTTTTCTCCTCGGCGAGACGCGACAGGTTTTCGTCGATGGAGGAAAGCCGGGCGAGCGCGCGTTCATGTTCGCGCTCAAGCTCATTCAGTTTGGTGCGCGCGGAATCGAGCGCCCGGCGCGCATCGGTGAAGAGCGCGCGCGCATCGCGCTCGTTCTGCTGTTTGGCTTTCAGCGTTTCGCTGGCCTCGGCATGCTCGCGCCGCGCGGTCTCGGCGCTTTCCTCAGCGCTTTCAAACTCACGGTCGAGCACCTGCAGCCGGTTGCGCTGCTCAAGACGGATCGCGGCGGAGGTCTTGGCGTCCGCATAAGTCGTATAGCCGTCCCAGCGCCACAAATCGCCCTCGCGGGAGACGAGCCGCTGGCCGGGTTTCAACTGGGCGCGCAGGCGCTCGCCGTCGGCCGCGTCGATGACGCCGATGGCCGAGAGCCGGCGATTGAGCGCCGAGGGCGCGCGCACGAAGCCGAGCAAGGGCGACGCGCCTTCGGGCAGGGCCATGTCCGCGGCGTTTTCGCCGATGGACGCCCAGTGCGCCGGCGCCTTGTCGTCGACCGCCGCGCCGAGATCGTCGCCGAGCGCCGCAGCGAGCGCATTTTCATAACCGGCGTCCACATCGATCATCTCGATGAGCGGCGTCCAGTCCTCGCTTTCATTGGCGGCGAGCACCCGGCGCAGCGCCTCGCGCTCCGCATCGAGCTCGGTGACGCTCTGTTCGGCGCTGCGCAACGGCCCTCGCAATTCGTTCTCGCGCGTTTCGGCGGCGGCGCGCTCTTCCTCGGCGCGCTGGAAGGCTTCTTCCGCAGCGCTCGCAGCCTCTTCGGCGGCCGTGAATTTCACTTTCGCCGCTTCGAAGGCTTCGGCCTGCTCCGGCGTCGGCTCGATCAGCTGGCGTTCATCCGTATAGGAACGGGTCTGCTCAACGATCTTTTCAAGCCGGCGTTCGGCGGCGGCGAGATTGTTCGTCGCGGCCTTGCGGCGCGCTTCGATATCGGCGGCCTCTTTCGATTTCTCATCGAACCGGGCTTCGGCGGCTTCGAGCGCGGCGGCGGCCTCGTTCATCGCGGCTTGCGCGGCGGCGACCTGCTCGGCCTGGCCTTCTTCGCGCTGGCGCAGTTCTCCCTCTTCGCCGCTCAATGCCGTCACAGCGTCGTCGGCGTCGGTGAGAAGGTCTTTTTCCCGCGCCATGTCGTTTTTCAGGCGCTCGATCTCTCCCGCGAGGCGCGCCAGTTCAGCCTCGGCGCGCGCGGCCTCTTCATCGAGGCTTTCGCGCGCCACGGTGAGGCGGTGCAGCGCGGCGGCGGCTTCGGCCTCGGCCATGCGCAAGGGTTCGAGCTCTTCATGGGCTTTCGTCTGCGCCGTCGATGCGGTCGCGGCGACGCGCGCCGTCTCCTCGATCAGTTCGCTGATCTCGGCGAGACCGGCGGCGGCTTTTTCCTGCGCCTCCACCGCTTCGCGCCAGCGCAGGTAAGCGAGCATGGCCTCGGTGCGGCGGATGTCGCCGGAGACATTGCGGTAGCGCGTCGCCTGGCGCGCCTGGCGGGCAAGCGCGGTTTTCTGGGTCTCGAGCTCGCCGATGACGTCGTCGAGGCGTTCGAGATTCTGCTCCGCCGCGCGCAAGCGCAGTTCCGCCTCATGGCGGCGGGAGTGAAGCCCGGTGACGCCCGCCGCCTCTTCGAGGAGACGCCGGCGGTTTTGCGGCTTGGCGCTGATCAGTTCGGAAATCTGCCCCTGGCGCACCAGCGCCGGCGAATTGGCGCCGCTCGAAGCGTCGGCGAAGAGAAGCTGCACGTCTTTGGCGCGCACTTCCTTCTGGTTGATGCGATAGACCGACTGGGTGCCTTCTTCCTTGCGGATGATGCGGCGCGAGATTTCGAGCGTGTCATGCTCGTTATATTCCGCCGGCGCGGAGCGGTCGGAATTGTCGAGAGAGAGGATCACCTCGGCCCAGTTGCGCGAAGGGCGCATGGACGTCCCAGCGAAGATCACCGCCTCCATGCCGTCGCCCCTCAGCGCCTTGGCAGACGTCGCGCCCATCACCCAGCGCAAGGCTTCGAGGAGGTTCGACTTGCCGCAGCCATTGGGGCCGACGATGCCGGTCAGGCCCTCGCGGATTTCAAAATCGGTCGGCTCGACGAAGGATTTAAAGCCGACAAGACGGACATTGGTGAACTTCACGTATCTTTTCCCGATAAGCGCCGCGCCAAACTCCGTTTCCGGACCCACATGCCGGGCGCGACTTCCGAAGTCCGCAATGATCGGCGATTCTGGCGGCAGGCCAATAGCGTCGAGCGGCTAATATTCCTCAACAATCCTCGCCCGCTCCAAGTTTTTTCTTGGGCGCGCCGGCTTGCCGAAAACCGGCTTTCCCGTTTCGGGCCGGCGCTCCACAGATGTTAGTATTCCGCAGCATTTTCAAGCGCCTCGCCGGACCTTGCGGAAACCGGCGAAAGAAAGCCGGCGGTTATTCCGCGTCGCCGTCCGTTTCCGCCTTCTCAAGCGCCTCGTCGAGCGCCTTGGCGAAGTCCTCTTCGGTGCTGAAATGGCGCGTCTGGCCGTTGATCACGAAGCTCGGCGTCGAATTCACGCCGTATTTTTCGCTGCCTTCCTTGATGTTTGCGTTAAGAAAATCGAGCAATTCCTGCCTTTTCATGCAGGCGTCGAAATCCTCAGCGCTCATCCCGGCCTGGGACGCGATTTTCAGGAGCTCATCGCGCGGATTATCGCCGTAAATCCAGCCCTTGTTCTCCTGATAGGGATTGCCCTGATTTTTGAACAGAGCGTCGAGAACGAGGAAATAGGCGTCGTCGCCCTTCTCATCCGCGGCGCAGCGCGCCAGCATGGACCCAGCCACCGAAAGATTGGCGGGCGCGGTCGGGAATTCGCGGAAGATGAACCGCACCTTGCCGGTGTCGATGTAATCCTCCTTGATCTGCGGGAAGATGTCCTCGTGGAACTGGGCGCAGTGGGGGCAGGTCACCGAGGCGTATTCGATGACCACGACCGCGGCGTCCTTGGCGCCGAGCGCCATGTCCGAAAGCGCGCCTTCCCCGACCTTTTCGACGGAATTGGCGGGCGCCTCCGCCACCGTCTTCTCGCCGGCTTGGCCGGCTTCGGAATCGGCGCCGCCGCAGGCCGCTGCGAGAAGGGCGAGGGCGCCGGTCAGCGCGGCGCGGCGGAAAGGGGCTGGCGTGAAGGACATGGGGCGAAAACCTTTCAAAAAATGAGCGTAGAACCCCCAGCCGGGGCCTTTAGAGGATTGACCGGCAAAATCGCCGATGGCGCGGCCGGGCGCAAGACCTTGAACCGGCTTTATTTCCCGCTGTTCCGGCGTTTCACCGCCGCCCGGAAGGAGGCGAGCGCCGTCCCCAGCGAGCCGTCCCCGGGGCCGGGATCGCCCTCCGGCGGGGATTTCGGTCCTCCGCTTTTGGCCGGGCCGCCCGCCTGGATTACGGCGATCCGGGCCACGGCGCCGGGCCCGAGATAAGAATTCACGCGGGCGATGAGGCCGTCCGTCTCCATCTGCACCGCAGCGGCGGCGGCCCCGTTCGGCACGCGCAGCTCGAGGGTTTTTCCAGGCCCCCGGCCGGTCAGCCGCCCGGGCCGCGAGAGTTCGGCGAGTTTTTCCCCGGCGATCGCCGGCCAGCGTTCGGCCAGGGCCGGATCGGCGTATTTCGTCTTTTTGGCGAGATCGGCGAAAACCGACGCGCTCACCCGCGCCAGCGCCGGCGCGGCGGATCGGGCGGGACGTGTGGAAGGATAGGCTCTCATAAGACTTTGCCCATGGCTTGCGTTCACTCTAACACTGGGGCGTCTCGATATGGAACGCCGTCGACGCAAAACGTGACCCGCAAAGCCGCCAAACTCCCCCCCATCCCGCAGGCCCTCCTTCGCTGGTACGATGCAAACGCCCGCGATCTGCCCTGGCGCGTGGCCCCGAAAGCAAGGAAAGCCGGGGCGCGGCCCGACCCTTACGCAGTGTGGCTTTCCGAAATCATGCTGCAGCAGACGACCGTGGCGACGGTGGCCCCGCGCTACCGGGAGTTTTTAACGCGCTGGCCGGACGTCAAAGCCATGGCCGCCGCGCCGCTCGACGACGTGCTCGGGGAATGGGCGGGGCTTGGCTATTACGCGCGCGCCCGCAACCTTCATAAATGCGCGGTGACGGTTGCGGAGACCCATGGCGGGTTTTTTCCGGATACGGAGGAAGCCTTGCGCGCCCTGCCCGGAATCGGCGCCTATACGGCGGCGGCGATCGCCGCCATCGCTTTCGACAGACGCGCCATCGTCATTGACGGCAATATCGAGCGCGTCGTCTCGCGCCTTTACGCCATCGACACGCCCCTGCCCGCCGCCAAGGCGGAAATCCGGGAAAAGCTCGAAGAAATCTGGCCGCAAAAGCGCTCCGGCGATTTCGCGCAAGGCCTGATGGATCTCGGCGCGAGCATCTGCCGCCCGAAAGCGCCCATCTGTCTTCTCTGTCCGGTCTCCTCGCGCTGCAAGGCGTTCAAGGCCGGAACGCAAGGAAATTTTCCGGTGAAGCCCGCGAAAAAAGCAAAACCGAACCGCGTCGGCGCGGTCTTTGCGCTGGTGAACGCCAAAGGCGAAATGCTGTTCGAACGCCGCCCCGAAAAGGGCCTCCTCGGCGGCATGCTCGGCTTGCCCGGCACGGAGTGGAAAGAGCGCATTGAGGCGGATGTTTTCAACGCCGCGCCGGCGCAAGCGGACTGGGAAAAGACCGGCGAAGCGACGCATACATTCACGCATTTCCATTTAACGCTCGATGTCTATGCAGGCGCTGCGCCCAAAGGCTTTCGCCGCGCAAGCGATCAGCAATGGATCAAACCGGAAGAGGCGCGCTTGCCGACGGTGATGAAAAAGGCGGTTGGGGCTGCAACGCCTTCTCCATCTAGAGCCTGACGAACTGAGAGCTGTATTCCTCTGCGGCGACGGTGGGCGTCAAACCAATTTGTTCAAGCGTTCGCGCCGCCGCATCTTTGACGTAGTCTTCGATTGTAGCGCGAATGGCCTCTTTTTGCTCTTCCACCAAAGAGTCAAAATCCTTTGCCCAAAGCGAATTATCGACGCGCCAGTAAGCGGCGCCGGCGTTTTTTAAACGCTTCTCCATTTTCGCAGTCGCCCAACTGGACCGAAAGCTTTTTCTACGCAAAACTTCCCATGTATCCGCATCCACGAGAACCATCTGAGCCCCGACCCAAACATAAGTCTTGCGATCTCCGAGCAACGACATGGAATACAATCCAAGATCGACAAACGTGGGATAGCCCCTGAACGCAGTCGCCGAGTATTCCGGAATGACGATCAGATACGCGTCCGGCGCCTCGCCGGAAACCGGCGTGATCTTGTCCCTCACCATATCCGAAATCAGTTTCGGCGTATTATCGATCCACGCACCGGTGATCTTTTCCTTAGATTCCGTATTGAAAAACTCTCTGGGGTATTCAACATCAACAAGCTCATACTTGCCCGCCAGAGCCGTCTTCATGCTGTTTATCGCAAGTTCGTTCACGCCCCATTCAGAAATATCTCCGGAACCTTCGCTATTGTTAAAAACAGTCGTGCCGATGGTCAGCATCTGAAATTCATCGCCAAAGGCGGAAACAACGCCCAAAGAATTTACGCCCACAACCGGCGCCGCAGGCGTTGTGGCGCAACCAGCCACAATGCTCCCAAAAACCAAGATCAGCAGAAAACACAGATTACGCATCATACGCGCCGCCCCCCAAACACGATATTTCACGAATTGCTGCAGCCCAGTTTATCCAGGCTATATTACAAATTTAATACAACGCGTCAGGCCTCAAGCGGGCGCCAAGGCATTATAGAGCAAGTGCGCGCAAGGCGTCGGTGACCGAGGTAAAGAGATTCAAGAGAGCAAATTCCAGCGGCATGACCGCGATCTGCGAGATCAGCATGTAAATCATCTGCGCGATCATCGGATAAACAAGAAACCGCCAGCCCTTGGGCAGCATATGCCAGACAACCGGGGTCAGCGTGATCATCACCAGAAATTCAAGCGGGCGCGGGGTCGCCAGCATCCGCAAAACAAACAGGGACCGAAGCCCGCCGACCCAATCGCCGTTTCGCGCCTGGGACTGAAGCGCCGTTTCATAAGCATCCGTGTCCGTCGCGGAGAAGCTTGCGAGAAACAAAAACAACCCCGTCAGCGCGACGGAGATCGCAATCCATTTGAAGGAGAGCGCCTTGAGACCGCGCTTTGCATAATCGAGCGGGCCCGGCGTTTTTTGCGGCCCGCGCACCAGTTTCGCGGCGCCGGTCGCGACATTGGTTGTGAGAGAGACATTGGCGCGCGCGCCGCCAGGGGCCGGCAGGAAGCGAACGATTTTTTCCCAAAAGCCGGCCACGAAAGCCCCCCGCGTCGCAATCGCCGCCAAGCTCGCCCATAAAAGTTTATCTGACGCGGGGCTAGCCGATAAAATTGTAAGGACCGGCGGGCGCGGCTAGGCTAGAGGCTCAAAACCGCAGGAGCGATGATGAGCAGGACCGCATTTCATACGAACCGGCGCGCATTGATGGCGGGCGCGCTTGCGGCCGCATCATTTGCGCCCTCCTCTTTTGCAAAAGAAAAACGATGGCGCGGCATGAAAGACGCGATCCTCATCAACGCGCTCGGCGGATTCTTCAATCCCAACACGCCGCCCTACACCGATGAACAGCGCGCCGCGCATTATCTCAATCCGCGCGGCATCGACGACGCCATCGCTTCGGGCCTCGCCGCCACCAACCTCACCCTCGGCTATGTCTATGGCGATGAAGAGCCGTTCGAGGCGACGGTGAAGGACATCGCCTGGTTCGATGAAGCGATCCGCCTGCGTCCCGGCAAGCTCATGAAAGCCTATTCCGTCGACGATATTCGCGCCGCGAAAAAACAAAACCGCCTCGGCGTCATCTACGGCTTCCAGAATTGCGCGATGCTTGGCGACGATGCAGGCCGCGTCGACATTTTCGCCGATCTCGGCGTCAGGGTTTTCCAGCTCACCTATAATATCCGCAACCAGCTCGGCGACGGATCGATGGCCGAGGAAAACAAAGGCCTGACGGAATTCGGCCGCGAGGCCGTGGCGAAACTGAATGCGCGCAACGTCCTGGTCGATCTCTCCCATGCAGGCGAACAGACGACCCTGGACGCCATCGAGGCGTCGGCGGCGCCCATCGCCATCACCCATACGGGCTGCGCGGCCCTCGCCCCGCATCCGCGCAACAAGACGGATGCGGAATTGCGCGCGCTCGCCGAGAAAGGCGGCGTCGCCGGGATCTATTTCATGCCTTACCTGACGCCGGGCCGCCAGCACATGGCCGAGGACATCGTGCTTCACATCGAACACGCCGTCGATGTCTGCGGCGAGGATCATGTGGGAATCGGCGCCGACCAGAGCGTCACCGGCATCGACGACATGGAAGGCTATCGCAAGCGTCACCGTGAAGACGTCGAAAACCGTAAACGCCTCGGCATCGGCGCACCCAATGAAGACCCCGACATTCTTCTCGCCGTCCCCGACCTGCAAGGGGTCGAACAGTTCCAGACAATCGCCGACCGATTGCTCGCGCGCGGGCATTCGCCGCGGCGCATCGAAAAAATTCTCGGCGGCAATTTCCTGCGGCTGTTCGCAGAGGTTTGGTAGAGGTCCGGCATGACTTGTTTTTCAATCCGCCCCACAAACGAAAACGGCGAAGCGGTCCTTCGTTTCTGGTTCGAGGAGACGAAGCCTTATCAGTGGTTCCGGCGCGACGATAAATTCGATGAAGCCATCAAGACGCGCTTCGGCTCTTTGCATGAAGCGGCGAAGCAAGGGCATCTCGATGTCTGGCGCGTTCACCCGCGTTATTCGCTCTCGCTGATCCTCATTCTCGATCAGTTTTCGCGCAATCTCTACCGAGATACGCCGGGCGCCTTTGCGCAGGACGCCCACGCGCTCGATGTCGCGCGCGAAGCGCTCGCCCGCCGTTTCGGCCATCTCGTCAACAAACAGCGGCGCGCCTTTTTCTATATGCCCTTCATGCATGCGGAGGATTTGTCCGTGCAGGAAGAATGCGTCCGGCTCTTCAAGGCGCAGTTGCCCGACACCATGAATCTTCCCTATGCCATTGAACATCGCGATATCGTGAAGCGCTTCGGGCGCTTTCCGCACCGGAACAAGGTCTTCGGGCGCGCTTCGACGCCAGAGGAAACCCGGTTCCTGAGAGCCGGCGGCTTCAACCCGTAAAATTTGCCTAACAGTTTATTGACAGGGGCAAGTTAAAACACCTTGCGGCCACAGCCCGGCCTTAATCTTCGCGCGTTATTTCTCTCAAACGAGAAAGAGGGAATATCATGCGCATTATAGCATCAGCATTGCTCCTCATCCTTGTGGGCGGCTGCGCGGGCGGCCTGTCCAAGGAAGAATGTCTTTATGCGGACTGGCGGGCCATCGGTTATGAAGACGGCGCCAGAGGCGCGCCCACAAGCGCCGTATCCTCCCACCGCCAGGCCTGCGCCAAAAAAGCCGGCGTGACGCCGGACATGAGCGCCTATCTGGCGGGGCGCGATGCAGGATTGCGCGAATATTGCCAGCCCTCGAACGGTTTCGCCGTGGGCTCGCGCGGCGGGCATTATTACGGCGTTTGCAACGGGCCCGAAGAAGGCGCCTTCACCGCCGCCTATCAGCAGGGCAATCAGCTCTACGCGCTCGAAAGCGATGTTGCGCGCACGAGCGCCGCGCTGGACGAGGCGCATGCCCGTTACGAAAATATCGAACACAGGATTTCCCATGCGGAGGTCGCGCTGGTCTCGCCCGAAACGCCCCATGCGGAGCGTCTCGACATCCTCGCTGATATCAAAAACATGCAGGAAGAGAAGCGCCGGATCGAGCATTCCTTCCGTCCGCTCAGGGTGGAGCATGAGCGTGCGCTCGAAGAGCTTGCCGACTACCGCGCGTTTCTCGTCACCGAAGGGCCTTATCCCGGCGCCATGGACGTCACCCGGGCAAGCTACTGAGCAGCCTCACCGATTTTCATTTTCATAAGGCTTTTTCGGTTCGCGTTTTTCAAGCAGTTCATCCAGCGGCACGGAGCTTCCATCCGCCTGCTGGATGCGCACATGATGGCGCTTTAGATTGCGCGCATGGGCGGCGCCGCAGGAATGGGCGATCATGCCCACATCCTTGCGCATCTTGTCCACATAGCTCGCCGCCCGCACCGATTTGATCGCCGGGTCGAGCCCGCCCTGAAGATGTTTCTTGTGCGTCGTCACGCCCGTGGGACAGGTGTTGGTGTTGCAGCGCATGGCCTGAATGCAGCCGATGGAGAACATGAAGCCGCGCGCGACATTCACCGCATCGGCGCCGGCGCAATAGGCCCAGGCGACGTCCGCCGGCGTGGCGAGCTTGCCCGAGGCGATGACGCGAATGCGGTTCCTGAGGCCGCGCCTTTCCAGAATGTCGGTCAGCATCGGCAGCGCCTGTTTCAAAGGCAGGCCGACATTGTCCATCAGCGACATGGGCGCCGCGCCGGTGCCGCCGTCGCCGCCGTCAAGCGTGATGAAATCCGGCGCCGATTCGACGCCGCGCCGTTCGATGGCGTCGCAAAGCTCGTCAAGCCAGCCATAAGCGCCGAGCACCGTTTTAAAGCCGGTCGGCAGGTTCGTGACGCCGCGCACGCGTTCCAGAAAATCGAGAAGTTCTTCGATATTGTCGATTTCCGGATGGCGGTTCGGCGAGACCGACGGCTTGCCTTCGGGAATGCCGCGGATCGCCGCGATCTCTTCCGTCACTTTGACGCCCGGCAAGAGCCCGCCCTTGCCGGGTTTCGCTCCTTGCGCGAGTTTCACCTCGATCATTTTCACCTGGGGGTAGGCGGCGATGGCCGCAAGCTTTTCTTCATCGAGCTCGCCGCCGTCTTTGCGGCAGCCATATTTCGCCGTGCCGATCTGAAAGACGATGTCGCAGCCGCCTTCCAAATGATAAGGCGACAAGCCGCCCTCGCCCGTATTCATGTAACAGCCCGCCAGCGCGGCGCCGCGCGACAAGGCCTGCACCGCCGGTTTTGAAAGCGCGCCAAAGCTCATGCCGGAAATGTTGACGAGCGAAGACACGCTGTAAGGGTTCGGCGTATAGGGGCCGAACTCGATCGGCGGCGGGTCGCTCGCTTCTTCGTCAAGGCGCGGGAACGCGGTGTTGATGAAAATCGGCGTGCCGACAATCGAAAGATTGCGCGTCGACCCGAAAGGCAGCGTGTTGTTCTTGCCTTGCGCGGATTTGTAGATCCAGTCGCGCTCGGCGCGGTTGAACGGCATCTCTTCCCGGTCGAGGGCGAAGAAATATTGCCGGAAAAACTCGCCGAGCCGGGTGAAGAGATTGCGGAACCGGCCCAGCACCGGGAAATTATGGCGGACGGCGTCTTTCGACTGGCTTGCATCGATGACGAACAGGACGACGACCGTCAGCACGCCGGCGCCGACGATAAAAACAAACAGCGTCGTCAGAATGCCGACGCCCTGCATGGTGACAGCGGAAATGAAATCCATAGACGCGCTCCTCCCGTGAAGCTGCTGAGGAGCTTACAGCGCGTCGCGTCTTTCAGTGAAGCGTGAGGCGGGACTTTCCTCTTGCGGCTATTCCGCCGCTTCGGCCTTTTGCGGCGGGCTCCAGCGCAGGACCGGATGGCGCGCCGCGGCGGTTTCGTCGAGGCGCCGGCGCGGGGCGTAGACCGGCGCGGCCTTGAAGCTTTCCGTCTCGCCCGCCTTCGCCCGCTTGGCGAGGGATAAAAGCGCGTCGCAGAAAAGATCGAGCTCGCGTTTCGATTCCGATTCCGTCGGCTCGACCAGCATGGCGCCATGGACGACCAGCGGGAAATACATGGTCATGGGGTGATAGCCCTCGTCGATCATCGCCTTCGCGAAGTCGATGGTCTCAACGCCGGTGTCTTTCAGGAAGCGGTCGTCGAAGAGCGCCTCATGCATGCAAGGCCCGTCGAAAGACGGCGTCATTTCGGACTTGAGGCGCGCCAGCACATAATTGGCGTTCAACACCGCGTCTTCCGACGCCTGTTTCAACCCGTCCTTGCCATGGCTCATCATGTAAGAGAGCGCGCGCGTGAACATGCCCATCTGACCGTGGAACGCGGTGAGACGCCCGAGGGTTTCCCCGCTGTCTTCCGCTTCCGCGTGGTGCAGGGTCTCGACGAGGCCGTACTTTCCGTCTTCGAGAGAGACATAAGGCAGCGGCGCGAACGGCGCGAGCGCCTCGGACAATACGGTCGGACCGGCGCCGGGGCCGCCGCCGCCATGGGGCGTCGAGAAGGTCTTGTGGAGATTGATATGCATGGCGTCGACGCCGAGATCGCCGGGCTTCACCTTGCCGGCGATGGCGTTGAAATTGGCGCCGTCGCAATAGAAATAGCCGCCCGCTTCATGCACGGCGTCGGCGATGGCGCGGATGTCGCGCTCAAAGAGGCCGCAGGTATTGGGGTTCGTCACCATGATGCCGGCGACGTCGTCGCCGAGTTTTTCTTTCAGGGCTTCGAGATCGACCCGGCCTGTGCCGTCGCCGGGGATCGATTCCACCTTGAAGCCGCATAGCACCGCCGTCGCCGGATTGGTTCCGTGCGCGGATTCCGGCGCCAGGACGCGCACGCGTTTGCCCGCTTCGCCGCGCGCTTCCAAAGCCGCCTTGATCGCCATCATGCCGCACAACTCGCCATGGGCGCCGGCTTTCGGCGACATGGCTACGGCCGGCATGCCGGTCAGCTCCTTCAGCCAGAAGGCGAGCGTGTCGATCAGTTCGAGCGCGCCCTGCGCCGCGCTTTCCGGCGCCAGCGGGTGAAGGTCCGCGAAACCGGGAAGCCGCGCGACTTTCTCGTTAAGGCGCGGATTGTGTTTCATGGTGCAGGACCCGAGCGGGAACGGCCCCATATCGATGGCGTAGTTTTTCTGGGAGAGGCGCACGAAATGGCGCATGGCCTCCGGTTCGGAAAGACCGGGCAGGCCGATCATATTGTTGCGTTTAAGGCCGCCGAGACGGTCATACTCGCCCGAGGGCTCCTGCAGATCGACGCCGCTTCCCGAAAGATCGCCGACCTCGAAGGACAGCGCCTCCTCGATCATCAGCGCCTTATTGCCGGTGAAGGTTTTAACGTTCGCATCCATCGCGTCGCTCGCTTTTGTGGGACGGCCCTGATTGTTCATGCTCATGACAACGCCTCCGCAAGTTTCGATGAAAACGCTTCGATGTCTTCATCGCTGACGCATTCCGTGGCGGCGACGATGAGAAGATTGCGCGCGTCTTTCCGATGCGGCAGCAGGCGCGCGCCGGGAACGCCCGCGAGGACGCCGTCTTCGGCGAGCTTTTCAACGACCTCCGAGGCGTCTTTCGAAAGACGCAACGTAAACTCGTTGAAATAGCTCTTGTTGAGCAATTCGACGCCGTCGATTTTCGCCAGCGCATCGGCGGTCTTGCAGGCCGCTTCGTGGTTCAGCATGGCGAGCTTCCTCAGCCCCGCCTCGCCTAAGAGGGTCATGTGGATGGTGAAAGCGAGCGTGCAAAGACCCGAATTGGTGCAGATGTTGGAGGTCGCCTTGTCGCGGCGGATATGCTGCTCGCGCGTGGAGAGCGTCAGGACGAAGCCGCGCTTTCCTTCCGCATCCGTCGTTTCGCCGCAAAGCCGGCCCGGCATCTGGCGGATATATTTCTGGCGCGTCGCGAAGAGACCCACATAAGGCCCGCCGAAATTAAGCCCGTTGCCGAGCGACTGACCCTCGCCGACGACAATGTCGGCGCCCATCTCGCCTGGACTTTTGAGCGCGCCGAGGGAAACAACCTCCGTCACCACCGCGACGAGAAGCGCGCCATGCGCGTGCGCGGCTTCGGCAATGGGCGTCAGGTCGCGGACATTGCCGAAGACGTCCGGCGTCTGGACGATGACGCATGCCGTGTCGTCGTCGATCTGCGAGACGATGTCTTCCGACGCGTCCAAGTCCATGGGGGACTGAACGACCTGGGCGCCCACGAGTTCGAGATTGGTGCGGGTCACCGCGCCGTAATGGGGGTGGAGCCCGCCCGAAAGCAAAACCTTGCCCCGCTTGGTGATGCGCCGCGCCATGAGCGCGGCCTCGCCGCAGCCCGTCGAGCCGTCATACATGGAGGCGTTGGCGACCTCCATGCCCATGAGCGCCGCAACCTGGGTCTGGAATTCGAAGAGATATTGCAGCGTGCCTTGCGCGATTTCCGGCTGATAGGGCGTGTAGGCGGTCAGGAACTCCGAGCGCTGAATGACATGGTCCACGGTCGCCGGGATGTGGTGCTTGTAAGCGCCGGCGCCGATGAAAAACGGGCCTTGCGAGGCCGCGCGGTTTTTCACGGCGAGGCGCCCCAGCGCGCGCTCCACTTCCATCTCGCCTTGATGATTGGGCAGATCGAAATCGGCGTTCAGCGCGTCCGCGGGAACGTCGGCGAACAGCGCGTCGATATCGACCGCGCCGATGGTTTTCAGCATCGCCTGACGGTCGGCGTTGTTGTGGGGAAGGTAACGCATCAAAACTCCTATTCGTCGCCTTTGTCTTGCTTTTGCCCGAGGGCTGCGGTCATCGCCGTTCCCATGCCGGCGCCGATGGCGATGCCAATGGCTATTCCGAGAGCGATATTGTCCAGCGCGGCGCCGATGCCGCTCGCCAGACCTGCCCCGGCATTGGCGTTATTGCCGCTCATGATTGCCCCGCAAATTCCTTGTAAGCCGTCTCGTCCATCAGTGCGTCGAGCTCGGACGCATTGGACGGTTTGATCTTCACGAACCAGGCGGCGCCTTGCGGGTCTTCATTGACCTTGGCGGGCTCGTCGACGATGGCGCTGTTGACCTCGACGACGTCACCCGAGATCGGCGCGTAAACGTCGGACGCGGCTTTCACCGATTCCACCACGGCCATTTCATCACCCTTCGCAAAGGTTTTTCCGACTTCGGGCAGTTCGACGAACACAACGTCGCCCAGTTGCTCCGCCGCATGGGCGCTGACGCCGATAGTGCAGACATCGCCTTCGGCCTTCACCCATTCATGATCTTCCGAATATTTCACGCTCATCTTCCCTTCCTCCTACCCTCGATAATATTCACGCTCATCTTCCCTTCCTCCTACCCTCGATAATAATTGTGTGGCACGAACGGCATGTCGGCGACGACCGCCGGCAATGGTTTGCCGCGAACGATGAGATTCACTTTGGTTCCGGTCTCCGCGAAGCCCGCCTCCACATAGCCCATGGCGACAGGCCCGCCGGCCGTGGGGCCGAAACCGCCCGACGTCACCGCGCCGATGACCCTTCCATCTGTGGACTGAATTTCTGCGCCCTCGCGGGCCGGCGCGCGGCCTTCGGGTTTAAGCCCGACGCGCAGGCGCTTCGGCCCTTCGGCGAATTCTTTTTGAATGCGCGCGGCGCCCGGAAAACCGCCTTCCTCGCGGCGGCGCTTGCCGACAGCGAAGGCGATATTGCCTTCGACCGGCGAGATTTCCGGCGTCAAATCGTGACCGTAAAGGCAAAGCCCGGCCTCGAGCCTTAAAGAGTCCCGCGCGCCGAGCCCGACAGGCTCGACTTCCGGCGCCGCAAGCAGCGCTTTCGCCAAGAGGACGGCGTGCGAATCCGGCACGGAAATCTCGAAGCCATCCTCGCCGGTATAGCCGCAGCGGCTCAAGACGATATAGGCGCTGTTGTCGGCGGCCGGCCACATATGCGGGCGCACGGTCATGAAAGGCTGGTCGATCGCGCCCGGCATAAGACGGTTGACGACAGCCGCCGCTTTCGGTCCCTGAATGGCGATCAGCGACCGGTCCGTCGCAACCTCCAAGCTCGCAACGCCTTCAAGGCGCTCCTCGATCAGCGCGAAGTCTTCGTTCTTCGTCGCGGCGTTGACGACCAGCAACAGCATGCCCTGAAGATCGTCCAGGTAAAGCCGCGTCACCATCAGATCGTCGAGGACGCCGCCCTCTTCGGAAAGCAGCGTCGTATAGCGCATGCCGCCTTGTTTCAGCTTCCTGATTTCGCCGGGAACGAGCGTTTCGATCGCCGCGGCGATTTTCTCATGCGCTTCTTGCGATCCGAGCGGCGCCTCGGTCGTTTTGAGATAGGCCTGACCCATATGCGAAACATCGAAGAGGCCCGCTTTTTCGCGCGTGTGAAGATGTTCTTTCAGAACGCCCGCTGGATATTGCACCGGCATTTCATAGCCGGCGAACGCCACCATCTTCGCGCCGAGCGAAACATGAAGATCGTAAAGCGGCGTTCTTTTCAGCGTGTCGGTTTCGGCGTCGGCCATTCAAACTTCCCATGACAAAGTTCGCCGTTTTCACGGCGACCCCGGCTGTCACGGGAACCTGAGAGATTTCATGGGCGCGCAGGAAAAGAACCCGCGAAACGCCCGCTTACTCCTTCGGTGGAGCGGCGCTTAACAAAGAAGGGCGCGCCGCCCGCTTTCCAGCCTTTGGTGCAGTCATGCGGTCCTTTTGCCTGAGAGTTTCCGGGGCGGTTGCTCCTTCGGCGCCGGCTCGTATCGAGTCGGCCTCTCCCGCATGCTGCCTGTCCGGGAAATAAAACCGGACTATCTGCGCGACCATAGGCGCGCCGTTTTAGGAGTCAATAAGTGAGACTAACAGTTTCGCGTGAAAAATCACGCAGCCGCGCAATTGTTACAATTGCCCTTAATTTCAAGGCGCGCCGTATGCATGTCGAAGGCGGCGGCGCGCACGGCCGGCGCGATGTCGGCTTCGACCGCCAGGACCTGCAGCTCCTGCACCGTCGAGCAGCGCTCGCACACAAGGAAGGTCTGCACCATGTGCGGGCCCTCGTGATTGCACAACACAAACGCGTTCATGCCGTCGAGCTTGTGGATGTGGCCCTTCTCCTCAAGCCCGTCGAGGGCGCGATAGACCGTCATCGGCGCGCGCACGCCCTGCTCTTTCAGCTTGTCGAGAATTTCGTAAGCCTTCAGCGGCTCATGGCTGCCGGCGAGCGCATCCCAAACCAGCTTTTCGTTCTTCAAAAGGCCGGCGGGCTGTTCTCGAACGCCCTCCCCTTCGGCGTTGTCATTGCCTGCGGTTTTTTTCGGCTTGTCGCCTTTTCCGCGCTCGGATGCCTTGTCGGTCATGGCGGCTCTCCTCAAGGGCGTCAGGACTGTTATATCTTTGTTATATCAAGCCGCCAACCCGTTCCGGCTGAGATTTTTCTCCTGAAACGGGTTTTTTCCCTTCAAAAACAATCAGCGCGCAGAAAACCCGCCGTCGATGACCAGTTCCGTCCCGGTCACATAGGCCGACTCGTCGCTGGCGAGATAGACCATGCCGCTCGCAATATCCTCCGGTGCGCCGTTCTGGCCCATGGGGATGTTGGCGGCGACGCGGGTGAACAGCGCGTCGGCCTGGTCGGGCTCCAGCTCCATCATTTCCGATTCGCCGATGCGCGTGTCGATGAAGCCCGGATGAATGGAGTTGCAGCGGATCTTGTATCCCTGCTCGGCGCAATGCAGCGCCACGGACTTGGTCAGAAAACGCACGCCGCCCTTGGTCGCGCTATAGGCCGGCGCCTTCGCCTCGCTGACAATGCCGAAGATCGAGGAAACATTGATGATGGAGCCGCCGCCGCGCGGCTTCATCAGCCTGACGGCCATCTGCGAGCCGAGAAAGACGCTGTCGAGATTGATCGCCATCACCTTGCGCCAGTTGTCGAAAGAGATGTCTTCGATATTTTTGAGCGCGCCGACGCCGGCGTTGTTGACCATGATGTCGAGACCGCCGAAGCGGTCCAGGATCTCAGCTTCGACGTCCTTCCACCGGTCCGGGCTGGCGACGTCATGATTGAGGTAATGCCCCTCGCCGCCGTCCTGCGAGATGAGACCGAGCACTTCCTTCGCGCGCTCGTCGTCGATGTCGGAACAGATGACGGTCGCGCCTTCGGCCGCAAAACGGATCGCCGTCGCCGCGCCGATGCCGCTCGCCGCGCCCGTCACATAAGCAATCTTGTTTTTGAGCCTCATCGCGCCGCCTTCCCTGTCTGTTTCGGAAAGCAAGCTACGACATCATCCGAAGAAACAGCCGCACCGAGGGCGAACAAAATTACGGCCAGCCGACGCGTTCGAAAATCCGCACCGCCTCGGGCTGGTTCTCGCCCAGGACGGAAGCCGGGAGGTCGTCCTCTTTGAAGCCCGTATAAGCGGCGATGGGGCCTTCGGCCTCGACGCCCGGAACCACCGGATATTCATTATTGCCGCGGGCGAAAGCTTTCTGGGATTCATCGCGCAGGAGAAATTCGATCAGCCTTTCCGCATTCTCGGCGTTCGGCGCGTATTTCGTCACCCCGGCGCCGGAAATATTCACATGCGCGCCTCTTCCATTCTGGTTCGGGAAGAAGAGTTCGATCTTGTCGCCGATGGCGGCGGCTTGCTCGTTATCGGAGCCGATATAACGCGCCGTATAATAGCTGTTGACGATGCCGAGGCGGCAGAGCCCGGCGGCGACCGCTTCGATCTGAGTCGTGTCGTTGCCTTGCGGCTTCCTCGCGAAATTGGCGACGACGCCGGCGGCCCATCCTTGCGCTTTCTCCGCGCCGTCATGGGCGATGATCGAGGCGAGCAGCGACTGGTTGTAAATGTTCGAGGACGAGCGCACGCAGATCATGCCCCGATAAGCGGGATCGGCGAGGTCTTCATAGGTTTCGAGCCCTTCTGGAAGACCCATATCCTTGTTGTAGATGACGATGCGCGCGCGTTTCGACAGCCCGTACCATTTGCCGTCCGGATGACGGAACTGTTCAGGGACGCGCTCGTTCAGCGTCTCATTGTCGATAGAGCGGAACACGTCGCGCTCGTCGGCGCGCCAGAGAATGCCGGCGTCGGCGGTGATAAACACGTCGGCGGGGCTCGCTTCGGCTTCCTGCGCCAGCCGTTCGATCAGCGCGTCGCCGCCCGCCTCGATGTAATTGACGTCAATCCCGGTTTCCGCCGTAAACTGATCGTAAAGCGCGAGATCGGAATCGTAATGGCGCCCGGAATAGACATTGACCGACCCGGTGATGACGCGCTCTTCGCCGCCATCCGAAGGTCCGCCGCAGCCTGCGAGGAAAAGCGCGGCGGCGAGCCCCGCAATCGCTGAAAAGCCTTTGCCCGAAACCGTCTTCAAAATCATTCCGTCCGCCCGTTAGTTTTGCGAGTAATTCTCAATAGCAAAATAGGCGCGCAGCCCCCTGAACGCAAGGCGAGAAAGCGACGCAGCGCCGCCTCAGGCGGCTATTCTCCCCTGAAAATGAACGCCTTCGACCAGTCGGCCGCAACGGAGAGCGTCGCGCCCGGCTCCGGCGGCGCATCCATTCTTACCGTCACGGAGGTCTTGTCCGGCCCGTCGAGACGCACGAGCCAGCCCGGTCCGGCGAAACGGATGTCGGCGGCGCGGAACGGCCCGTTCGGGTCTTCGCGCGCGGCGAGACAATCGGCGCGCAGGATCGCCCGCGCCGCGCCTCCTTCAACGCCGGGCGCCGCTGTCTCTCCGAGAATGGAGCGGAAGGCGCCGTCCCTGATCTCGCCGTCGAGAATCTGGCAGCCGGGAAACAGCCCCGCCCCCTCAGGCGTTTGCGGATTGTTGTACAAGTCTTCGGGGCTCGCGGTCTCGACGATCTTTCCCTCGCGCATCAGGGCGATGCGATCGCCGAGCGCCAGCGCCTCTTCCGCGTCATGCGTGACGAGCAGCACCGCCGCTTTCTGTTCCTTCAGCACACGGCGCAATTCCTCGCGCAGGCGCCGGCGCAAAGCGACGTCGATGCTGGCGAAGGGCTCGTCCAGCAAGAGCGCTTTGGGTTTTCGCGCCATGGCGCGGGCGAGGGCCACGCGCTGCTGCTGGCCGCCGGACAGCTCATGCGGATAACGCCGGGCAAGCTCTTCAATGCCGAAAGCTTTCAACTGCCCGGCGATGCGGACCTTTGCATCGCGCGCGCCTTTAAGGCCAAAAGCGATGTTCTTTTCTACCGTGAGGTGCGGAAAGAGAACGTAATCCTGAAAAACGAAACCGACGGGCCGCTTTTCCGGCGGCGTCTGCCAGTCCGGGGTTGCAAGCGTCTCGCCGTCAAGCGCGACCTCGCCCGCCTGCAAGGGCTCGAGCCCCGCGGCGAGGCGCAACAGCGTGGTCTTGCCGCAGCCCGACGGCCCGAAAAGGCAGACGATTTCGCCCGCCACGGCGTCCAGCGACGCGCCGTCGACGGCCCGCACCGCGCCGAAATGGTGCGAAATATCGGTGAGGCTGAGGCTCATGAGGGTCTTAAGGCCGTTTCTTTCACAAGAGGATTGCGTTTCGGGGATTGGGAATTGCCTGACTTTCGCCTAGATGTCACGTCTTGAGAACGAGTATCAAGAGCAATGCCGGACGCGAAGCAGGAAAAGAATCTCGAAGGATTAGGGGCGATCATGGTGATCGCGCTCCTCGCCGCCGCGCCCATTGCCGCGGTGATCGCCGGGGCGGCGGGCGCGGGTGAAAACCTCCTCTTCGGCGCGCGAGGCTTTCATTATCTCTCGACGACGCTGTTCCTCTGCCTTTTCGCCGGGGCGGGCGCGGGCGCCCTCGGCGCCGGCGCGGCGATGCTGATCTCCCTCGCCGAGTTTCCGGGCCGGAAATTGTTCGCGATTGCGCTGGCGCTTCCCTTCGCCATCCCCGCCTATGTGGCGGCCTATGCTTACGGCGATCTCTTCGGCCCGTTCGGCGCCGTCGCCGCTGTCACCGGGCCGGAGGCGCTGCCGGAAATCCGCTCGCTGCCGGGGGCCGCATTCGTCCTGATGCTGACGACTTATCCTTATGTCTATCTCGCCATGACGGCGTCTTTGTCGGCGCGCTCGGCCTCTTTAATGGAGGCGGCGCGCGCGCTCGGCGCTTCGCCCTTGCGCGCCAGCTTCGATATTCTTCTGACCGCCAGCCGTCCGGCCTTTTTCGGCGGGCTCGCGCTGGCGCTGATGGAGATCGCCGCCGATTACGGCGTCGCCGATTATTTCGGCGTGCGCACTTTAAGCGTCGGCATTTTCCGCACCTGGCACGGGCTTGGCGATCTCACCGGCGCCATGCAGCTCGCGGCGGGTCTCTTTTTCGTGGCGCTCCTCCTCGTGCTCATGGAAAGCGCAAGCCGCAAGGGACGCGCGAGCGAAGATGTGCGCGCGGCGCGCGAAAGCCGGCCTTTGAAACTCTCAGGCCCGCACGCCATCGGCGCCATGACGCTTTGCGCCTTGCCCGTCATTTTCGGGTTTGTCGCACCGGCGGGCGTGCTCATCGCCAAGCTCGATTTTGGCGCCGGCACCTTCGCCCCGCGCCATCTCGGCGAGGCGGCGCGCCATACGGCCTTCATCGCCGCCGCGGGCGCCTTTCTCGCCGCCGCCCTGTCCCTCATGCTCGCTTATGGCGCGCGGGCCGCGCGCGGGCGCATCGCCAAACTCGCCTTGCGCGCCGCAACGCTTGGCTATGCGGTGCCCGGCGCGGTGATGTCGATTGGCATTCTGGCGCTGTCGGCGGGTTTCGCGCGGGTCACAGGCCATGCGGTCGCGGGCGGCGTTCTGGTTCTACTTTACGCTTATGTGGCGCGCTTCCTCACCGCCGGATACAACGCCACCGCCGGGGGCATGGCGCAGATTTCGCCGCAACTCGACGCGGCGGCAAAGATGCTGGGCGCCGCGCCGGCAAGGCTGGTGCGCGAGGTGCACTGGCCCATGGCGCGCGGCTCGATCCTCGCCGGGGCGGCCATTGTCGCCATCGACATCGCGAAAGAGCTGCCGGCGACGCTGATCTTGAGGCCCTTCAATTTCGAAACGCTCAGCACCCAGATTTACCGCCTCGCCTCAGACGAACGCCTCGCCGACGCGGCACCGGCGGCGCTCATCCTCATCGGGCTCGGTCTTGCACCATCCTTGATCCTCAGCCTTATCGCCGACCGGAGCGCGCAAAAAACCCGCAAGCGCGAAACGCTTGCGGGTCCGGAGCCTGAGCTCGAAAGTTTCAGCACTTCGTGAACGTGGAAGGTCAGATGTTCGTTTCCACGCCACGATGCGGCGACGGCTCTCCTAAAAAAAGAGCCTGAACTCGAAAGCTTCAGCGCGTCTTAGTCACTTTCGCCGCCGCGATAAGCAAAGGGCAGATCGCCGCGGGAGAGATCGCGATAACGCTGCATCAGCATGTGCTGGCGGTTTTCGAGATCCTGTTCGCGGCCGTTGATGAACACTGTTTCCGGCTTCGTCGTCACTTCGAGGGGATCGCCGTCCCAGATCACCACGTCAGCGATTTTACCCGCCTCGAGGGAACCGAGCTCATCCGCAACGCCGAACATTTCCGCCGGGGCGAGGGTGATCGCTTTCAGGCCCGCCTCGTGAGGCAGGCCTTCGGCGACGGCGTTGCCCGCATGCTGGCGGATGAGGCGGAGATTATGCGCCCCTTCATAGAAGGAAATGTCGACGCCCGCCTGATGGAGGCGCGCGGCGTTTTTCAAAGTCGAGTCGATATCCTCGAACTGATTGGGAAGATTGGCCATGCCGCTGATGATCACCGGAATGTTCGCCATGGCGAGCTCGCGCCCGACGCGCCAGGCCTCCGACCCGCCGACAATGACCGCCTTCAACCGATAAGTGTTTTTCAGACGGATGAGCGTGCGAATGTCATTGGCGCTGTTGACCTGCACGATCAGCGGCTGTTCGCCGGCGACTACGGGGCCGAGCGCTTTCAGGTCCGAAAGCGCGAAGCGCGCTTCATGAGGACGGCGCACATAGTCGTTGGGATTGGCGGCGTAAGAGCGCGCCTCGTCGAGATATTCGCGCAACACCGCCCAGGCGCCCAGGCGCGTGCCGCCTTCGCGCATGGCCCCGCGCTCGCCCATGGCGGCGATTTGCGCCGCGCCGGCGCGGGTGATCGAATTGGCGCGGCCGGAAAGATCGACCACCGCCGCCTTGCCGGCGAACAGCGTGTCGCCGGCGCTCGGCGCCGACAGCGCGCGGGTGACGCCGCCGGCGCGGTTCACCGGAATGAGGACCGATGAGGGATTGAAGGCGTCGACGGCGTCGAGTGCGGCGCCGAGGGGAAAGCCCTCGGCGGGGCGTGAATCATTGGCGTCGTCGACGGCGCCAATCTCGACAAGGCCGATGCTCGAATAGGCGCCGAAAAGCCCCGGCGTCACGGTCTTGCCCGACGCGTCGATGACCTGCGCGCCCGCAGGCGCCGTCAGATCGGCGCCGACATGCGCAATGCGTCCGTCGCGGATGACGACATCGCCTTCTTCAATGACGTCGCCGGAGACCGTGTGCACGGTTCCGTCCATAATCGCGACGGTCTGCGCGGCGGCTGCGGAAACAAGCACGGCCCCGGCGCAAGCGAAAGCGGTCAGCGTTTTCATGGTGAAGTTTTTCATTGCGTTTCTCATTGTCCCGCTCCGCCGGTATAGCCGTTGTCATGAAGGCCGAGTTCGAAATCGACCCGCGGCGAAAGCGACGGATCGGACCGGTCATACATCAGGGCGCCGTCGATATAGACTTTCTCGGCCTTGGCGTAGACCGAAAACGGATTGCCGTTCCAGACGACCACATCGGCCATCTTGCCCGCCTCAAGAGCGCCGGTCTTGTCGCCGATGCCCATGGCTTTCGCCGGATTGGCCGTCAGCCATACAATGGCGTCTTCCGGTTCGATTTCGAGCCCGATGCGCCGCCCGTCGGCCATGGCTTTGGCCGCCTCCTGGTTGAGGCGCTGAATGCCGAGCGCATCGTCGGAATGGATGATGGCGCAGCCGCCGGGCTGCGCGTCGACCAAAGCCGCGTTTTCGCCGACCGTGTCGAAGGCTTCGAGTTTAAAGCCCCACCAGTCCGCCCAGACCGCGGCGCAGACGTCGTTCTCGGCGAGATAGTCCGCGATTTTGTAGGCTTCGATGGCGTGATGGAAAGTCGAGACCTTGTAGCCGAACTCCTCGGCCATATCGAGGACCTGGACCATTTCATCCGCACGGTAACAATGCATGTTGACGAGGATGTCGCCGCGCAGGACGCCGGCAAGGGTTTCAAGCTTCAGATCGCGGGCCGGCGCATCGGGCGCGTCGCCTTTGTCTTTTTTGTCGCTATCGGCCCATTCGTCATATTTCTTCCAATAGTCGTCCCATTTCTTTTTATAGGCCGTCGCTTCGATCCAGGCGGCGCGATAACCGGCCATGTTGCCCATGCGCGTGTCGGGACCGCCGCGCTCGCCGTAAACCCGTTTCGGATTTTCGCCGCAGGCCATTTTGAGCCCGTAAGGCGCATCGGGAAACTTCATGCCCTGCACGGTGCGCGAGGGGACGTTTTTCAGGATCGCCGAGCGGCCGCCGAACAGGTTGGCGGAGCCGGGAAGAATTTGTAAGGACGTGATCCCGCCCGCGAGCGCCCGCGTGAAGCCCGCATCCTGCGGCCAGACCGAATGTTCGGCCCAGACATAAGCGGTGTTGGGCGCGACGATCTCGTTGCCGTCGGACGTCGAGGCGTTCGAGGGCGAGGGATAGTCGCCGAGATGGGAGTGAATGTCGATGATCCCCGGGGTGATCCATTTGCCTTCGGCGTCGATCGTTTCCGCGCCTTCCGGCGCTTCTATGGAATCGGCCGCGCCGACAGCGGAAACCTTGCCGTCTGCAATCAGGACCGACCCGTTTTCGATGCGCTCGCCGGTTCCGGTCAGCACCGTGGCGCCAGTCAAAAGCACGGTTTCGCCGGGATAGGGCTTATAGGTCGACGGATAAGGATCGCGCGGCGGGCGGACCGGCCCTTCCGCCTTTTCCGCGCCGTCATCGCTCGCGGACGCCGCCGCATCGGCCGGGGCCGCACCGGGGGCGGCGGTCTCCGCGGTCTCGTCCCCGGTCTCTTGCGCACAGGCGCTAAGCATCAGGACAGCCGCCGCCGTCCATGCCAGTTTTCGCATAAGTCCCTCAATTGGCTGCTGACGCCGTTCGACAGCGTCGTTGGTTGTGTCATAAGACTAACGTAAAAGAGGCTTAGGGCCACCCCGCGTCCCACGGGACTATCGGCCGCAGCGTTTTCGGGGAAGGGGAAAAACCTATGTCGAACAAGATCACGCGCCGCGCCGCGCTTGCATCGGGGCTCGCCGTCAGCGCCGCCTCCTGCGCCTCGGCGCCGAAAATGACGCCTTACGTCTCGACGAGCGAGGCTGCGACAGGCGTCTTTTCTCATGGCGTGGCGTCCGGCGATCCGGCGCGGACTTCCGTCGTCATCTGGACGCGAATTGCACCGCCTGAAAACGGCTCGCGCGCCCTCGTCGACTGGGAGATCGCCAGCGACGAGACTTTCACTGACATTGTCGCAAAGGGGGACGCGCCGACCGGCATGCACCGCGACTGGACGGTGAAAGCGCTCGCGACCGGCCTCGCGCCCGGATCGACTTATTATTATCGCTTTACTATCGCCGGCGCGTCATCGCCGACGGGCCGCACCAGAACGCTGCCCGACGGCGCCGTCGACAAGGCGCGCTTCGCCGTCATTTCCTGCTCGAATTACCCTTTCGGCTTTTTCAACGTCTACGATCTCATTTCACGCCAGGACGATCTCGACGCGATCGTCCATCTCGGCGATTATATCTATGAATATGGCCGCGACGGCTATGGCGGAGAGACCGGCGCGAGGCTCGGCCGCGATCACGAGCCGGCGCATGAATGCATCACGCTCAGCGACTATCGCCGCCGTCACGCGCAATACAAGGCCGACCCGGCGAGCCAGGCCGCGCATGCGAAACATCCGTTGATCGCGATCTGGGACGATCACGAAACCTCGAACAATTCATGGAAAGGCGGCGCGGAAAACCACGATCCCGCCACCGAAGGCGAGTGGGAAGCGCGCCGGCGCGCGTCCCTGCAGGCCTATTACGAATGGCTGCCGGTGCGCGAGCCCGACATGACGCCCGAAGCTTTCTTCCGCTCCTTCTCCTATGGCGATCTCCTGACCATCGCGGCGCTAGAAACGCGGCTGATGGCGCGCGCCCGGCAGTTTGAATATACCGACATCGTTCCGACCCTGAAGACGGCCGAAGACATCGAAAACTTCAAGACCAAGATCCTCTGGGACGAAACCCGCGAAATGCTGGGCGCGGCGCAGCTCGATTATTTCGACCGTGTCTGGCGCAACTCCGTCGCGGCGGGCCAGCCCTGGCGGCTCGTCGCCAATCAGGTGACCATGGCGAAAGTCACCGCCCCGGATCTCACCGACTATGTCACCGAGGAAGACATCATCAGCCTCGAAAAGGAGTGGGCGCCGGCGCGCGCCTTTGTTAAATCATCCGCCCTCGGACTGCCGAGCAATCTCGACGCCTGGGACGGCTATCCGGCGGCGCGCGAACGTTTCTACGGCATGGTCGATGAAGCGGGCGGCGGCGGCATGATCGTCGTCACCGGCGACACCCATACCTGGTGGGCGAACGACCTTACGGACAAGAGCGGCAAACAGGTGGGCGTCGAGCTCGGCGCGCACTCGGTCACCTCGCCCTCGCCTTATCGCAATGAATTTCTCGGCGGCAAGGGCGCGGAATACGCCCTCCTCACCAATCGCGAGAACAAGGACGTGCGCTTCCTTTCCGGCGAATATCACGGCTTTATCGATCTCACGATCACGCGAGACGGCGCGCGCGCCGAATACAAAGCCGTCGACACTGTCGAAAGCCGCAATTACAACGCTTTCGTTCACGCCGCCTTCGACATCGCCAGAACCGAGGGCGGCGCCGAGTTTGCCGACGCCGACGAGCTCAGCTTTAAGGAGAGTTATCTCTTTTGAAAAAAGGCTGGATCACACGACAGATTGAAGCCGCCTCGCCGGCCGGATTCATCTTCTGGTTCGCCGTCCTCGTCGTTTATTCCTTCTGGGCGTTCGCCATGAACAGCCCGTGGACGCGCGCCATGGAGGCGGCGGGCGGCGTCCTGCCGGAAACCAAGCCCGGCATTCCCGCCATCGAGCCCGTGCGCACGCTTCAGGCGCTGGGCGAGGCGACGGGCGATTATATATTCTGGCAGCTGCTCGACTTTCCCTATGTGGTGATGAGTTTCTTCGCCGCCGTCTTCGGCATGGGGCTCGGCCTTAAAGCCCTGCGCCTGGCGCAGAGCCCGCTGCGCTATCTTCTCGTCCTGCCTGTCATCTACGCCGTCTGCGAGCTCGTCGAAAACGCGTTTCTCGCCAGCTTCGCCGCCGGTCTCGTTCAGCCGGCCGAAGGCGTCGTCCTGGTTCAGCAATTCGCGACCACGCTGAAATTTGCGAGCGGCGTTCCGGCCTCCCTGCTCGGGGTTCTCGGCGCCCTCATTGCGCTTGCCGCTTTTCTTTTCCGGAAACGACCGTGACCAAAGACGACCTCATCGCCTATGCGCAAGCGCTGCCGAAAGCGGAGCTGCATCTTCACATCGAAGGCAGTCTCGAACCGGAGATGCTGTTCAAGCTGGCGCAGCGCAACAAGGTCGATATTCCGTTCAAGTCGGTGGAGGAAATCCGCGCGGCTTACGAATTCTCGAACCTGCAGGATTTTCTCGACATCTATTATCAGGGGATGAATGTCCTGAGAACGGAGGAAGATTTCTTCGACCTCACCATGGCGTATCTCAACCGCGCCCGCGCCGACAATGTGCGTCACGCCGAAATCTTCTTCGATCCGCAGGGCCACACCGAACGCGGCGTGTCTTTCGATACTGCGATCAGCGGCATTGTGACGGCGCTTTCCATGGCGAAGGCGCAGTTCGGCATGACCGCGAAGCTGATCATGTGTTTCCTGCGGCATCTGCCGGAAGAAGACGCCTTTAAAACCCTTGAACAGGCGGAAAACTGGCTCGACCGGATCGAGGGTGTGGGCCTCGATTCCTCCGAAGTCGGCCATCCGCCGTCGAAATTCGAACGCGTTTTCAAGGCGGCGCGAGAGCGCGGGCTTAAAACTGTCGCCCATGCCGGCGAAGAAGGCCCGCCGGATTACGTGCATGAGGCGCTCGACCTCCTCGCCGTCGACCGGCTCGATCACGGCAACCGCTCGCTCGAAGACGACGCGCTGACAGCGCGGCTCGCAAAAGAAGAGATGACGCTGACCGTCTGCCCGCTCTCGAATTTAAAACTCTGCGTCGTCGACGCCATGACCGCGCATCCCTTGAAACGCATGCTCGATCTAGACTTGCGCGCGACGGTCAATTCCGACGATCCGTCTTATTTCGGCGGCTATGTGAGCGACAATTTCAAAGCGGTGATCGAGGCGCTGCCTTTAACGCGCGAGGATGTCAAAACGCTCGCGAAAAACAGCTTTCTCGGCTCGTTCCTGTCGGAAGGCGAAAAACGCGCGCAGCTTGCGGCGATTGAAACGGTCTAACCGGCGAAGACGGAATAGAGCCCTTTCGCCGCCATGCGCCAGGGCGGCGCATCATAGGCAAGAACTTCCACAAGATGCGCGATGATGATGATGAAACTCCCCATGCGGATATAGACGGGATGAACCGCCTTCAAAACCACCCGGTCCCTTATCATCGCGATTGCAATCGCAAGATCGGCGATGAGCGGCGCAACCCGCATCGCCAGTCCAGGGTCCGGGAATAAATCGAGCCTGAGGCGCATCCAGATGGGCCATAAAAGCGCCGCGGTCGCCAGCAGCATAAAGCGCGCATAGGCGTCCGGCCGCTTCTCATTGAAAACCGCGGCGACGGCGCAGGACAGAAACAACAGCGCCGCCGCGAAAAAACTCAGGAAAGGCGAATAGGCCGCGCTTCGCGATTCTCCCGCAAGTCCCTGCCCGACAGTTTGCAAGCCCAGACGCGGCAGGGCGTAGGCCATGACCACCGCCAGCACCATGGCGAGAAAACCAATGTCGCCGCGCCGGCGCACGCGTTTCGCGCGCGCCAGCCACAAAACGAGCGCAGACCAAAGACACGCCAGCGCGCCATACCCGAAGACGGGCCCGCGGGCGGCGAAATGTTCCGCCGAGATGAATGTCCCTGCAAAGCCGGCGAGCGCCGCGATCAGCGCGATGGCCGCCATGGCGACATAAAAGAGAGCGCGCTCTTCGCGCGCGCCCTTGCCCGTCAAATCCGGCTTCGCTGAAACCAGCGCCGCCCCCATGGAACCCCGCTCCGTCATACGCCACCGCCCCGCCGCCTCTTCAGGACGGCCGGGCCCCCTCGCCGCTAACGATGCGGCGAGGACTCTGGTTTGTAAAGGGAGCGCCTGGCGCGCGCGTTTAGTCGTCGTGGATCCGGGAAATCTTCGAGCCTTCAAGGGAGAGATTGTACATCAGGCCCTTGGAGTCGAAAACGAACGCAACGATCGGCTGGTTGAGCTGCGTCGCGTCGATCGCGCCGCCCGCGCCGACAGTGACCACCGTCACCGAGGCGTCGACGCCGATTTCCCAACCGTTGCTGTAGCGAAATTTTTCGAGCGCTTTCGGATCGAGGAAGACGATAATCTGGCGGCGCGCCTGCGCCCCCAATTGGAAGCCGATGGAGGCCGATGCGGTCGAATAATAACCGACCGTCTGACCGCCGACGCGCAGCGCGCCCTGGCCATATTCCCCGCCAATGCCGATGCCGGCCTTTTTGATCGACGGAAAGACGAGCACGCCCGCAGCTCTCGCCAAGACGTCGTCGGCGCCGCCGATGTCTTCGCGGAACTCCGCGAGCGCCTTGTCCGTGCGCCGATCGATTTTTTCTTTCGACGCGGCGTGCGCGGCTCCGGTCGCAACCATCAGCACGGCCAAAATGGCGAACACCGGTTTGAAGATTTGGGACATAGTCATCAGGGTCTCCCAGCAAGGAATGAGTCGAGCGCATCATAGCCCCGATTGGGACCAGATTGCGGCGATTTTTCGTTACCGGGGTATTACGATTGTTTAAGGGCGCAACCAAGAGCCTCGCGAAACGCCGCAACGCGCGGCGCGTAACGCTCTCTTTGCGATTCCAGCACGCCGGGCGAGGCTTTGTCCGGAACGCCGGCGTCAAAAGGAGGAGCCGGGTCATATTCAAGGCCGAGCTGGATGGCCCTGGCGTGCTCTTCCCCTGCGATCTCCGCCATCAGCGTGAAGGCGAAATCGATCCCGGCGGTGACGCCGCCGCCGGTAAAGAGATTTCCGTCGCGGACAACCCGGGCCTTCACCGGTTCGGCCCCGACGCGCTTCAACTCGTCATGATAGGCCCAGTGGGTCGTCGCTTTCTTTCCTTGAAGCAGGCCTGCGGCGCCGAGAATGAAGGCGCCGGTGCAAACGGAGCTCACATAGCGCGCGCCTTCAGCCTGGCGCCTCACAAAAGCAATCGTTTCTTCGTCCTGCATCGCATCGTCGATGCCGAAACCGCCGGGAACGCAGAGAAGGTCCGCCCCCGGACAGCTTTGAAAGTCGTGCGTCGGGTTCAGCGTCAGCACCGCATCGGTCGGAACCGGCTCCATTGTTTTTGCAGCGAGCGAAACTTGCGCCCCGGGCAGGCGCGACAGCACCTGCAAGGGCCCTGTAAAATCGAGCTGCGTCAGGTTCGGGAAGAGCAGGAAGACGATGTTCATTTTTTCCATCCGGCGATGATTTCCATCACCTCTTCAATGGAGAGGCCGGATTTGTCCACCCACTTTTGCGTGGGGCCCTTCCAGCGGCATTGCGCCCAGTCGACGGCGCCGTTCTTTTTAAAGGCGACGCCTTCGGCTTTCAAACGCCTGCGCTGCTCCTCAGCGCCGGAATGATCGGCAGGGGCGCCGGACGCCGTGATAATGCGATACCATTTCAGGTCTTTCCGCGCAGTCCACATGGCGCGCGCCACCATGCGCGGCCCGACGCCGGGCAGAAGGCTCGCGATCATGCCGTAGCTCGCCGCCTCGCCCTTCGGCACTTCGCGGATGAGATCGTGGATGGCGTCGTAGTCAGTAGGCATGTGGCGAGCCTTCATCCTGAGGAGCCAAGCCCCTTCGTCCTTCGAGACGCGGCTTCGCCGCCCTCAGGATGAAGGGGCTTGGCGTCTCGAAGGATTAAGGCGTTTTACGCGACTTCAAACAAACCCGCCGCCCCCATGCCCCCGCCGACGCACATGGTGCAGACGACATATTTCGCGCCGCGGCGTTTGCCCTCGATCAGGGCGTGGCCGACCATGCGCGCGCCGGACATGCCGTAGGGGTGGCCGATGGAGATGGCGCCGCCATTGACGTTCAGGAGCTCATCGGGAATGCCGAGTTTGTCGCGGCAATAGATGACCTGCACCGCGAAAGCCTCATTCAGCTCCCAAAGGCCGATATCGTCCATCTTGAGATTGAACTTTTCGAGGAGCTTCGGCACGGCGAAGACGGGGCCGATGCCCATTTCATCGGGGTTGGTGCCGGCGACCGCCATGCCGCGGTAAATCCCGAGCGGTGAAAGTCCGCGTTTTGACGCTTCCTTGGCTTCCATGACCACGGCGGCGGAGGCGCCGTCGGACAATTGCGAGGCGTTGCCGGCGGTGATGTATTTGCCTTCCGCCACCTGTTGGCCGCCTTTGAAGACGGGCTTCAGCCCTTGCAGACCTTCGAGCGTCGTTTCGGGGCGGTTGCCCTCGTCCTTTTCGAGATGCGCCTCGACATCGGTGACGTCGCCCGTCTCCTTGTTCATGAATTTCATGACGCTTTGCAGCGGCACGATTTCATCGTCGAATTTGCCCGCCTGCTGCGCGGCGTGGGTACGTTGCTGCGATTGCAGGGCGTATTCGTCCTGCGCCTCGCGGGGGATATTGTAGCGCTCAGCGACGATCTCCGCCGTTTCGATCATCTGCATATAAGTGGCGGGCAGATTTTCGATGAGCCACGGATCGGGGTGCACGAACATCTGCTTGGTCTGGTTCATGGAGATCGACTCGACGCCGACGCCGATCGCGACCTGCATGTTGTCGGAGATCACCTGCTTCGCCGCGGTCGCGATCGCCATCATGCCCGACGCGCATTGCCGGTCGAGGGACATGCCCGGGACCTCATGCGGCAATCCGGCGCGCAGGAGCGCAAGGCGCGCGACATTAGGCGTTGCAGTGCCCATCTGCAGCGCCGCGCCGGCCACCACATCCTCGACCTCGCCCGGCTCGATCTTGGCGCGCGCAATGGCGTTGGTCATGGCGTGAGCCGCCATCGCCGGCGAGGTGGTGTTGTTGAAAGCGCCGCGATAGGCCTTGCCGATGGGCGTGCGGGCGGTCGAAACGATGACGGCTTCTCTCATGATAAAATTCCTATTTCTTTTCCGCGTAGGCTTTCGCCTTGGTCATAAAGTTCATGTTCGGGCCCGAAGACGTCTCGTAATAATGTACGGTCTCGGTGTCCGAAATTTCATCCCACTTTTTCGCGATCTCTTCCGGCGTCTGCATGTCCGGCGGCAGGTAAACGCCGTCAGTCTCGACGACATAGGCGCGCGAATAACCGCCCGCGGCGCAGGACACAATCGCGCGAGACGGCGCGTCTTCGCTGACAAGGTAAAGCATCGCCGCGGTGATCGCTTCGGGCGTCATCTGGTCGAGAATTTCTTCGGGAATGCCGAGATCGACGGTCATGCGCGTCTTGGCGGACGGCGAAAGGAGGTTCGTCTTGATGTTGTATTTCGCGCCTTCGAGATGCAGCGCGTTCATCATGCCAATCATCCCGGCTTTCGCGGCGCCGTAATTCGCCTGCCCGAAAATGCCGTGAAGGCCCGAGGGCGAAGACGTCATGATCACGCGGCCATAGGCCTGCTCGCGCATGATCGGCCAGACCGTATGGGTGCAGATCGCCGAACCGACGAGATGCACGTCGATCACGGCGCGAAAATCGTCGAGCGTCATTTTGTGAAACGACTTGTCGCGCAAAATGCCGGCGTTGTTCACCAGAATGTCGATGCGGCCCCATTTGTCCATGGCGGCTTTCACCATGGCGGCGACTTGCGTCTCGTTTGTGACATTGGCGCCGTCGGCGATCGCCTCGCCGCCCAAGGCGTTGATGTGATTCACGACTTCTTCCGCGGCGGAAAGCGATCCGCCGGATCCGTCCCGCGCGCCGCCGAGATCGTTGACGACGACTTTCGCGCCGCGTTCGGCGAGCGCCAGCGCGTGGGACTTGCCGAGACCGTTGCCGGCGCCGGTGACAATAGCGACTTTTCCGTCAAATCTGATCGACAAGGGACTGCTCCTTAATAATGGACGATAATCTCGGTCTTCACCGAATTGGCGATGAAGCACTGGTCATGGGCGCTGTGATGCATGCGCTCAAGCGTATCGGCATCGACCTCGACGCCGTCGGCGAATTTGATCTTGGGATGCAAATTGACGCGGGTGATCGCGAGTCGGCCCTCGGCGTTTTTCTCCATATGCCCGACCGCGTGATCTTCATAGGCGTCGACCGTCAGGCGCTTGCGCGCGGCGATGGCGAGAAAAGTCAGCATATGACAGCTTGAAACGGAGGCGACGAACGCCTCTTCTGGATCGAGGCAGGAAGGATCGCCAAGATAGCCGGGCGCGGCGGCGGCGGCGATCTCAAGCCCGTTGTCGAAACGCCAGACATGGGTGCGGTTGTAATCGTCATAGGCGAAACTTTCCGTTTCGCGCTCCCAGACGATGTCCGCAACATGTTCAGACATTGAACCGCTCCCTCACACAAACTGCATGGTCAGCCATTCGGCGACAAGGGCGGGCTTCGTCTCCCCTTCGATCTCGACTTTAACAGCGTATTTAAAAGTCCACTGGCCAGGCGCCTTCGTGTCCGCAGACATCAGCGTGAAGCGTCCGCGGATTTTCTGGCCTGACTTCACCGGATTGACGAAACGCACTTTTTCAAAGCCGTAATTGACGCCCATCTTGACGCCTTCGAACACGATGACGGCGCCCGGGGCCAGCTTCGACAACATAGAGAGCGTCAGAAAGCCGTGGGCGATGGTCGTCCCGAAAGGCGTCTTCGCCGCCGCTTCCGGGTCCACATGGATGAACTGATGGTCTTCGGTCACATCGGCGAACTGGTCGATCCGCTCCTGATCGATTTCGACCCAGTCGGAAACGCCAGTTTCCTTGCCGACGAAATCATTGATGGTCTCCGGCGTTGCAGACGGCATGGGCAGGCTCCTTAAAAATGTCGCCGAAGGCTTATCAGTAACCGCGCATCTGCGCGAGCCGGTCGGCGTGGAAAGACCCGTCGCCGAACATTTCCTGGGCGACGCGGATGCGCTTCATGTAAAAACCGACATCATATTCGTCTGTCATGCCAATGCCGCCATGCATCTGCACGGCTTCCTGGCTGGCGAGCTTGGCGACCTCCCCGGCCTTGGCCTTGGCCAGCGAACAGATCGGCCCCGCCATGCCGTAATTCTCGTCGAGCTCCTGCAGCGCTTTCAGAACCGCGGATTTCACAAGCTCGATTTCCGAATAAAGATGCGCGGCGCGATGCTGCAGCGCCTGGAAGGTTCCGATCTCGGTCCCGAACTGCTTGCGTTCTTTGAGATAAGTCACGGTCATGGCGAAAGCCTGCTGCGCGGCGCCCGACATTTCAGCCGAAAGCCCGGCGCGCCCGGCGTTTAAGACGCCTTCAAGCGCCATATAGCCGCCATCGACTTCGCCCAGAACATCGTCGCCGGTCGCTTCGACGCCGTCGAATGTGATGCGCGCGGCGTTGCGGCTGTCGATCATCGCCGTGCGCTCCACGGAGACGCCTTTCGCCTTCGCATCCACGAGGAAGAGCGTCAGCCCGTCCGTCTCGCCGGCCGAACCGGCGGAGCGCGCCGCAACGATGATCTTGTCGGCCACATGTCCGTCGGCGACAAAGGTCTTGTCGCCGGACAGCTTGAACCCGTTGCCGTGCTTTTCCGCCTGCATGGCGATTTTGGCGGGGCCGTGCTTGCGGGTCTCATCGACGGCCAGCGCATAGAGCGCCTCGCCGCCCGCAATTTTCGGCAGGTTCTCCTGTTTCTGGGCGTCGCTGCCGATCTTCTTGAACGCCGTCGCGGCGAGGATCGAGGTCGAAAGGAACGGCGAGGCCGTCAGGGTGCGGCCCATTTCCTCGGCGAGGACCCCGGCGCCCACAAACCCGAAATCGGCGCCGCCATGTTCTTCGCTGACGAGAATCCCGGCCCAGCCCATCTCCGCCATTTCTTTCCAGAGATCGCGGGAAAATCCGTCTGGATCTTTCGCATCGCGTAATTTGCGCAAGGCGGAGACCGGCGCTTTTGTCTCCAGAAATCCGTGCGCCGACTCGCGCAGCATTTCCTGTTCTTCGGTGAGGACGAGAGGCATGTTACTTTTCCAATCCTGTCGCGATTAATGCACTAATAGCCGCTTCGTGAGGTGTTTATTTTTTGCGATGAAACCTGAGGACTCCGACAAAAAGAAAAACAGCGAACATGATGAAATAGAAAAGCAATACTCCTCCACATCCATTCTTCGGCCCATTCAACAAACACACCGATGAAAACAATGTCTTTCCATCCAGACCAACCTTGACGGCCACGTTGATAACATCAAAAACGCCGCCCGCTAACAGCGCCCAAAACCCTGCAAAGAGAATGCTCTTCAAGACCCTCATGTAAAAACCTTCGTCGCTTATGCGCCCGGCAGTTCGAGAATGCGCTTGGCGATGATGTTGAGCTGCACTTCCGAGGTGCCGCCTTCGATGGAGTTGGCCTTGGTGCGGAGCCAGTTGCGCGCGCGTTTGCCGTCCTTGGTGCGCTCGCCTTCCCATTCAAGCTCGTCGGAGCCGCCCATATCCATAAGAATTTCAAAGCGGCGTTTGTTATATTCCGTGCCGTAATATTTCAGCATGGAGGAATTGGCGCCGACGCCCTGTCCGGCTTTGGCTTCGTCTTTCATGCGCTCTAGCGTCAACAGGAACGCCCAGCCGTCGACTTCGGCCTGCGCGATTTTTCCGCGCAACAAGGGATCGGCGAGCCGTCCGCCTTCTTCGCGGCCAACCTCGTCCGCGGCGACCTGGCCCATGCCGCGCGAGGACATGGCGTTGCCGACGCTGCCCGCGCCGCCGGAAATCATTTCGCGCTCATGGGTCAACAGATATTTCGCGACGTCCCAGCCGCGATTGATCTCGCCGACAATCGCAGAGACGCCCGGCGCGTATTCCTTCGGCGCAGTTGCATCGTCGAAAAAGGTTTCGCAGAAAGGCGAGTTGCCGGAGATCAGCTTGATCGGCTTCGTCGTGACGCCCTTCTGGTCCATGTCGATCAGAATGAAGCTGATGCCGTTATGCTTCGTGGCTTTCGGATCGGTCCTGACCAGCACGAAAATCCAGTCGGATTTGTCAGCGTAAGAGGTCCAGATTTTCTGGCCGTTGATCAACCAATGGTCGCCCTTGTCCTCGCACTTGCATTGCAAAGATGCGAGGTCCGAGCCGGCGTTGGGTTCGGAATAGCCCTGGCACCAGCGGATTTCGCCGCGCGCGATGGGCGGCAGGAAATGAGCTTTCTGTTCATGGGTCCCGTATTTCAAAAGCGCGGGACCGAGCATCCAGATGCCGAAGCTTTCGAGCGGCGAGCGGCATTTCAGGTCGCGCATCTCCGCTTTCAGGACTTTCACTTCCTCTTTCGAAAGTCCGCCGCCGCCATATTCTTTCGGCCAGGCCGGCACGGTCCAGCCTTTTTCCGCCATGCGGTCGAGCCAGAGTTTCTGGGCGTCCGACTGGAATTTCCACTGCTTGCCGCCCCAGCAGACGTTTTCCTCGCCGGCGGCGCCGTCGCGCATCTCCTCGGGGCAGTTTTCTTCAAGCCATTGGCGCGCTTCGGCGCGGAACGTTTCAAGGTCGCTCATCTCGGCGCTCCTTTTCTGTTTCTCATCGTTGTTCGGACGGCGTGTCTTTCAGGCCCGCACAGAATTCGCCGATTTCGGCGCGGCGTCTTCGGGCGGATCGGGCGCGGCGCGAAGCCGCCGCCGCAATTCGGGCAGACATTATGGAGCACAGTGTCGACGCAAGTCGCGCAGAAGGCGCACTCATAAGTGCAGATGCGCGCCTCGACCGCATCGGGCGGCAGGTCCTTGTCGCACCATTCGAAATTGGGCCGGATTTCCAGCACGCCCCGCTCTCCTCACATGACGGAACGGTTTTCTCCGCCTTTTTGGCCCCGTGCAAGCTTTTGATGCAGTGCGGTAGGCATAAAAGCAGGGATTTAGACAGAAGCTTTTGCTGACTGAAGCTGGCGCCAGCAATCATTAAACTGTGGGACTAACATGAGACGGCAACCATCATGGTCTTGCGAAGTAACCCTCGTGCCGTCCCATGCCACCAGCCTACCATTTTCCGGCACACCGGCAACGAAACAAGCTGACCAAAGAACATATCCACTTTTTACCAACCTGCCTTCATAACTATTGAGAACGTAGGACAGCATACGAACCATGCTCATTCCTAGTTCTTGGATAACTTCGGCAATATTGATTTCATCTGGGGGAGAGGTCAAATCTGCAATTAAGATTTTTCCCCAGCCAAAAGAAGAGACTGTCAACACAGTCTTACTAATCTCAATTTTTAGCTCTGCACTTTCTGCAGGACCACCCCTTTGTGGCAGGCGCAGGAGATAGATGTCCAAGTCAGGAATAGAATAATGGCTTGAGTAATTTCGTAACTTATAAAACAGCCGGTGTGCGAAACAATTGTCAAATTCATCGCTTAAAAGCTTTTTAAAACCCTTGGCCTGCTGAGATTTATCGCCAAACGATGATGAAATTATGCGACTACAAATGTCCCGCATGGCAGAAAAAGAGTAAAGTATGTTTGAAAACCGTTGGCCAAATCGTGTCTTTGCACGAAGCAGCCAGTTTGGGTCTGATACTATCTTTGCGCCCCCAGCTTTTGCCTCTTCCAATACATGAGAAGCCGTAGAGGCAAAATCTTCCAAATTAAGGCGAAAAAAATCGGACGTCTCCACCACTTCATACACTGAAGAAACAACCGACTGCGCCTCCTCAAGTATTTTTAATTGATGCGCATTTAGCGGGTCATCGCATTTGCATCTGACATGCGCCCCTGCTTCATCAAACAAGAGATATCCAAGGTGAAACGTCATGAAACACCTTAAACTGATAACGCCGGCGGATGCTGGAGCGCGATCTTTCTCACCGTGATCTTGTCGAATTTCGCCGTGCCGAGGCGCGGCAGCTTGGAGGGCGAAATCCAGATGCGCTCGGGCACCTTGAACTCGGCGAGGTCCTCGGCGATGAAGCGCCGCAAATCCTCCACATCGATGCTCATCCCGTCTTTCGGATAAACCACCAGGCCGACCCGTTCGCCCATCACTTCATCGGGCACGGAAAACACCACCGCCTCGGCGACGTCGCCATGCTCATAGACGCGGTTTTCGACCTCGAGACAGGAGATGTTTTCGCCGCCGCGGATGATCACGTCCTTGATGCGGTCGACGATGTAGAGATAGTCCTCCTTGTCCATCTTGCCGAGGTCGCCGGTGCGGAACCAGCCGTCGGGGGTAATGGATTTCGCGGTGTCTTCGGGCAGGTTGTGATAGCCGCGGAAATTGGCGGGGCTTTTGATCCAGATTTCGCCGGCCTCGCCGCGCGGAACCTCCTCGCCGGCCTCATTCATAATCTTGATGTCGGTGACCGGCGGCACGGGACGTCCCGTCGAATCGGGCCGGGCGAGATAATCGCCTTGCGAGATAACGCAGCCGAGCGCGTTGGTCTCCGATAATCCGTAACCGGATGACGGCTTGCCGTATTCGAATTTTTTCGCCAGTTTTTTGACATGCTCGGCGGGCCGCTTGGCGCCGCCGGAGCCGATGTCGATGAGGCTCGGCAGGCCTTCCGGCCCCACCGCCTGCATCAACTCGAAAGACTGGCTCGGCACGCCGACGAAATTGGTGAGCTTTTCGCGGTTGATGATATTTGCGGCCTCTTTCGGGTCCCAGCGATACATCATCGCCATGCGCCGGCCGACCATATAGGAAAGAAGAAAGATCGAGTGCGAACCAGTAACGTGAAACAGCGGGATCGCCAGGAGGATGCCCGGATCGTCGCCGAAAGGGCTGACCCCGCCGCGCACCTCTTTCAGGACCGCCGCAACGAAAGACCAGGAAAACAGCGTTGAAATCGCCCCGCGATGGGTGAGGACGACGCCTTTCGGGTGGCCCGTGGAGCCCGAGGTGTAGACAATGCAGAAATCGTCGTCCGGATGTATGTCGACGTCGGGCGCGGCGTCGCTTTTTGCGCCCGCGATCAGATCTTCATAGCGGTAATCGGCGCCGCCCTCTTCGCGCGCGAGCACCAGCGTCAGGCCAAGCTCGTCTTTTAAGGGCGCGATATAGTCGAGGCGCTTTTTATCGGCGATGACGATCTTCGCGCCGCAGTCCTGAAGCCCGTAATGAAGCTCTTCTTCCTTCCACCAGGCGTTCAGGGGCACGACCACGGCGCCGAGCGCGATCACCGCCATATAGCTGACGCACCATTCGGGATAATTGCGCATCGCAAGGGCGACCTTGTCGCCCTGTTTGACGCCGAGTTCGTCATGAAGGGCGTTGGCGAGGCGGCAGGCGCGCCGCCACAGCTCGGCGAAGCTGATCCGCTCATCCTCGAAAATGAGGAATTCTTTCTCCCCATGGGTGACGGCGCTCGCCGCGAAAAGCCCGGCGAGGCTCTTGGGGGCATTCTCGAACACCCGGTAGGCAGCGCCGCGGATTTCCGCTTCGCCCACCTTGAACATGGGATTTTCCGCCAGCAGCTTGAATGCGGCGGCGGCGGTCTTGGCCGGGTCGAGCGGCGCGGGGTCGGCCATAATCGGAACTGTCCTTCTTGCTGCGCGAAGGATTCTTTTAGCCGAGGGCGCGCGGGCAAGAAACTATCGCGTGCAGTAGGACCGGTTAATTGCGGGAAAGACGTTTCGCCGTCACGGCGATGGCGGCGAGCGCCCGGGTCTCGACCCCGTCGGGAGCGCCCTCGGCGCGCCAGAGCGCAAAGAGCGCCGCGACATAAAGGCCGGCGCCGGAGAGACTGTCGAGCCCGAGCCGCCAGACCGGCGCCAGCCCCTCCAGGGGGAGGACGATAGGGCGCAAGGCGAGAAACCAGAGCGCCATCAAAGCGACCGCGCCGATGGGCCGACGCGCGCTCCACAAGGGCGCCCAGAACGCCCCGCCCCCGGCCCGCGCAAAGAGGGCGAAATTGAGAGCGACGTGAAAGAGCCCCATCCCCGCCGCAGCGGCGACCGCGCCCTGAAGGCCGTGCGCCATGGCGGCCCAGATGAAAACCGGCATGCGCACGAGGAAAAAGATCAGCTCACGGAAAAAGACAAGGCGCGTGAGCCCCAGCGCCACCGCATAGGCTTGCGTTGCAAAAAACAGGGACTGCAATCCGATCACCGGCGCCAGAAGCGCGATGGCGGGCGCCGCCTCGGCCCATTTCTCGCCCAGCACCACGGCGGTGAAATCCCGCGCAACGAAAGCAAGCCCGAAAGCGGCGGGCATAGCGAAGGCGCCCAAAGCTTCGACCCCCCTTAAAAACGCTGCGCGCATGCGGTCCGGTTCGCCCTGCATCTCCGACAGGCCTGGATAGAGCGCGCGGGTCACCGGCCCCGCGATCTGGCCCGCAGCAAGTTCGGACAGATGCAGCCCCATAAAATAGACGCCCGCCCCGCCGCCGCCTGCGAGGCGCGTCAGGATCGGCACGTCGAGCTTGTTGTTGAGCGCCGCCATGAAGCTGACGCCTGCAAGCCACCCCGAAAAGCCAAAGACTTTCGAAAAGGATTTGAAGCTGAAGCGCGGCAGATGCGGCCTTAACGCATAAGACAGGACAAGCTGCACGAACCCGCCCGCAATCAGCCCGCAGATGATCGCCCAATAGGTGCGAAAGATGATCGCGACGGTCAGCGAAACGGCGACGCCCGCCAGCCGGTTTAAAATCGTGGCGATAAACTCGCGCGAAAATTTGAGCTCGCGCTCGAACTCGTAAAAGCGCGGATTGACGAGCCCCATCATCGCCGGAAAGGCCGCGACCCCGGCGAAAGTCCAGAACAGGCGCGGATCGTCATAAAACTGCGCTGCGAGCGGCGCCGAAGCGAGAAGCGCCGCGCCGATGACCAAGCCCCGCAAGGCCGAAAGCGTAAACAGCGTGTCGAGGTCTTTGCGGCCCGCATCGCGAAACCGCACCACCGCCTGGGAGACGCCGATATCGGAGATCCCCTGCAGGAGCTGCATCATGATGGTCGCGGTTGCGACGACGCCGATGGCGTCCGGCGCCAGGAGCCGCGCGACGCCGATGGTGTTGACCGCCCCGAGCGCCCGCGCGATCAGCCCGGCGCCGAAGATCCAGGCCGCGCCGCGGGCGACGCGCGCCGTCAGCGACGGGGTCTCCTGCAAAGCTGGCGAAAAGCTGGTCGTGGAATCGGACATGGAGCGTCCCGGAACTGGACGGCCGGACGGAGGTCCGGCGCGTGACATTAACGAAAAGGCGCGAGGCGGCCGGAAAGCCGGCGGCGCCCCCGCGAAAGGCTTGCACAAGCGGCGCCGCGGCGTATGGTGCGCGCCCAATCCTCAAAAGCGCCTTAACCCTTTAAAGCAAGCTCTCATGCCCCACGCCTCCGCCCTGATGACTGTGATGATCAACGCCGCCCGCAAGGCCGCCCGCGGATTGACCCGCGATTTCGGCGAGACCCAGGCCTTGCAGGTGTCGCGCAAGGGCGCGGCGGATTTCGTCAGCCGCGCCGACCACAAGGCCGAGCAGGACATCTTCGAAGAGCTGTCGCGGGCGCGCCCGAAATACGGCTTCATCATGGAAGAGCGCGGCGAGATCGAAGGAACGGACAATTCCAACCGCTGGATCGTCGACCCGCTCGACGGCACCACGAACTTCCTGCATGGCCTGCCGCAATTCGCGATTTCCATCGCGCTCGAGCGCGACCGCCAGCCCTACGCCGGCGTCGTCTTCAACCCGGCGACGGATGAGCTTTTCTGGGCCGAAAAAGGCGAAGGCGCCTATTTGAACGACCGGCGCATCCGCGTCTCGGGCCGCGACGATTTAAGCGCCTCTCTTTTCGCCTGCGGGCTGCCTTTCGCGGGGCGACCGGGCCGCAAGGAAGCCCTCGCCGAGGCCAAGCGCGTGTTGAAGGAAACCGCGGGCGTCCGGCGCTTCGGCGCCGCAGCCCTTGACCTCGCCTTTGTGGCGGCGGGACGTTTCGACGGGTTCTGGGAGCGCCATTTGAACATCTGGGACGTCGCCGCCGGCGCGGTGCTCGTGCGCGAGGCTGGCGGCATGGTCACCGAGATCGAAGGCGGCAGGGACTTCCTCAACGCCGGATCGATCCTCGCGACTAATGCGGAAATTTACGACCAGCTGAAGGCGCTTCTCACTGACGAGGACTGAGCGCGTCTTCCTTGCGCTTGCGGCGCATCCCCGCAAACCCGAACGCGCCGAGCCCCGCCGCCATCAAGGGCGCGGCGGCCGGAAGCGGCACTTCCGACGGCGGCAGGACATTCTGATCGGCGGTGAAGATGACCGACGGAATCGGCCCCGCGCCTTTCGCGTTGAAGGTCATAACCTGGCCGAAGGCGTTGTCATTTTCATTCATAAACGTCCAGACGATCGGATTACTCCCCGACACCGAGGTGCTTCCGCGCCCGAGACCGCCCGCCGTGCTCGCCGTCAGCACTTCGATGGCCGGGTCGCTGAAAGCGAAGCTCAAATCGAACGAGAAATCCGTCATGCGCGCGCTGCCGAGAGCGAACCCCGACTGCGCGGAGGCTTCAATGGTCCCATCATCAAGCAGGTCGATATTCAGATACCCCGATGACGGACCGTAGATGCCGGAGCCGGTGAGATAGAGCGTGAATTCGTGACCGTCGCCGATCGTCGCCGTATTGGAACCGAGCAGCGAAACCGTCAGCGGCCCGTAAGGCGCGCTCTGATAGCAGTCGCCCGGTTCGCAGGCGCGTCCATCCGACGTCACATTCACGGCGAGCGAGACTTCTGTCCCGTCAAAACTCGTAATCGGCGCCGCTTTCGCCGCCCCGTAAAAGACGGCCCCGGCCGCCAGCAAGCCCGGAACAACCTGCCCGAAGAAAGTCCGTTTGAAAGATATCCGCATTGTCTCCCCCATGCCGAAATTACGCACAACTAAAAACGCCCGGACCGAGAAACGATCCGGATGCGCTCTATTTTAAGGCGAAGCGGCGGAGGCGGGTATTGGCGCCCCTGACCAGAACCCTTCCGGTTCCGGCAAAATCGGTTAGCGAAAGACTAAAATATTCGCGGCGGCGGCCTTGCAGACGGCTTCGGCATTGGTTTCGGCGGAGAGTTTCTGGCGCGCGCCGATGAGGAGATAGCCGAGGGCGCGCTCCGACATTTTCATGAGCTCGGCGGCCTCTGCGGCGCGCCGCCCTTGCGCCAGCAGGCTGAGCGCGTCACGCTCGCGGATCGTCAGGCCGTAAGCGGCGGCAAGCGCGCCATAGGTCCAGGCGCAATTATGCATGACCATGGCGGCGGCGCGCATTTCCTCCCCGCGTTCGGCGACGAGCTTTTGCGCATCCGCGACGCTTTCATCGAGGCTGACGGAAACGCCCACAAAAGCGCCGCCGCTCGGGAAACCGAAAGAAACGCCATAGCGCACGCCGTCCTGCAAACACACGTCGTAGAACGCCTGCACTCCGGGCGAGGCTTCCTCGTAATGGTCCGAACGTCCGTCCACAAAGGCGATTCCGTCCGGCTTTGCAAAAAGCTGGCGCGCAGACGGGCTGTCGAGGGTCGGACCGGCGGCGTGCAGCGCCTCGACGATCTGCGGCGGCGCCAGCGTCACGCGCAGGACATCGTCGCGCAAAAGGCTGTAAACGGAAAGCGGCGAATAGCTGTAGAAAACATAACGGGCGCCGAACTCCGCCTCGAGATGATCGCGCAGGACGGCCAGCATCTCGATAAGCTGCAACTTGCCGCGGCAGTCCTCGGCGAGATCGCCATAGCGCAGCGTAACGGCCGCGAAATCCTTTAACGGCGCGACGGAGACCGGCGGCCAGGAATGATAGGCCGCGATATTGTCGTCCGCCGCCGCCTTCATCAGAAAAACAATAAGATCCTGCGTTGTCTTCACGCCGATCTTTTCGCGCAACCCGCTTAAATGCTTCCGCATGGTCGACTTGGTGACGCCGAGCCGCTCCGGCAGCTCCGCCGCAGCCACGCCATACCGCAACAGCGTCGCGCATTCGGCCTCACGCCTTGTCAGGCCGTGTTCATCGACAAGCCTGACATCGATGGGCATCTGCCCGGCCGCCGTGCCGTGTGACGTTTCGCTTTGGGTTGACCGCCTCATCGCTCCCCGCTTTCCGAGACCAATCCGTGCAAGGATAGTCCGCGCCGCAGCGGGATGCAAAAGCCGTCACAATCTTGTTGATGAGGGGCGGCCTCTATACGCAGCGGAAATGCCGGTAGCGCCAGCGCACCGACTGGGTGTCGACCGTCTCGCCGTCATAGACCGCGCGGAGGCCGTAAGCCTCGCAATGGGCGTCAGCCTCGGCCTGGAGGTCGTCGGGATCGAAATCGTAAGGATCGTAGGGGATCGAAATGGATTCGCCGGTGACCGGCCCCGGATCGCTGGCGCAGGCCCCCAAGAAAGCCGCGGCCATTCCCGCTAAGGCAAAACGCAACATTTTCATGGGCCCCATTCCTCGCCGCACCCCCGGCTTCTGTCCCGCAGCGTAACAAGCCTTGAGGCAATTAAAAAGGGCGCGGGGGACAAACCCCGCGCCCAAGTCAGAGAGGGACTACACTTAAATGGGGAATTGAAAGCGCGATGTTCGCTTATTTAAGCGGCGTCGGCGTCTTTCAGGACCTTCACATTGCCGGCTTTTTCGCCCGCGATGGAAATCTTGCGCGGTTTCGCGGATTCGGGGATTTCCCGGCGCAGTTCAACGTTCAAAAGGCCGTTGACGAGCGAGGCGCCCGCGACTTTCACATGCTCGGCGAGCTGGAAGCGGCGCTGGAAAGAGCGGCCGGCGATGCCCTGATACAGGAAAGTGCGGTCTTCGTCGTCTTCCTGGTGGGAGCCGGTGACCGTCAGGGTGTTTTCATGCAGCTCGACATCGAGCTCGTCTTCGGAAAATCCGGCGACGGCGAGCGTGATGCGGTAATCGTTTTCGTCGAGGCGCTCGATATTATAGGGCGGATAACCGCCGGTCTCGGCCTTGCCCATGGAATCGAGCAGGTCGAAGACGCGGTCGAAACCGACCGTGGAGCGATAAAGGGGGGTGAGATCGAAACTGCTGCGCATTTGCTTGTCCTCCTTGTTCAAGCGAGGTTGAAATCGCGCCCGCATTCCGCCGTCTGGCCGGAAAGGCGCGGACGGAGCCGGTTTGGCCTCCATCACGGCTCGATTTAGGCGCCCCCGGACGGAGTTCAAGAGGCGGGCGTTCAAGTTAAGGGGGAGCCGGCTTCGACCGGCCGGAAAAGCATGATAAAGAGCCCGCTTTACCGAACCGGAGCGAGAGAAGAGATGATCACGAAAACAGCCCTCTGGGCGGGACTTATCATGGCGTCGGCGGGGCTTGCGGCCTGTGGCGGCGAACCCGAGACCGAAAACGCGGCGGAAGAGGCCGCGCCCATGACCGACGCCGCGCGGCTTGACGCCGTCCTCGCCGGCGATCACCGCACGGATGAGGAGCGCGCCCGCGACCGATACCGCCACCCCAAGGAAACGCTCCTGTTTTTCGGCCTCGAGCCTGACATGACCGTGGTCGAAGTCTATCCCGGCGGCGGCTGGTACACCCAGGTGATCGCGCCTTACCTCAAAACAGGCGGCGGCAAGCTTTACGCCGCAAGCTTCTCCCCGGACGGCGCCAGCGAGCGCACCCTCGCCGCGCTCGAGACCTTTCGCGAAACCTATGCGGAACAGCCGGATGTTTACGGCGACGTCGAAATGACGGCGCTCGGCGACGGTCATCACATCGCGCCGGAAGGCTCGGCAGACATGGTTCTCACCTTCCGCAACATTCACAGCTTCATGGGCGGCGATATCGCCGACTTCGCTTTTGAGGAATTTTATCGCGCCCTGAAGCCCGGCGGCGTGCTCGGCATTGTCGAACACCGCGCCGACGGGTCGGAAGCGTCCCATGACGGTTCGTCAGGCTATGTCTATACGGACGATGTGATCGCCATGGCCGAAGCCGCCGGCTTCGATCTCGACGCATCTTCGGAGATCAACGCCAATCCGAAAGACACCAAGGACCATCCTTTCGGCGTGTGGACCCTGCCGCCGGTGCGCCGTTCTTCCGCCGTGCGCGGCCAGGACAATCCGGGCTTCGACCGCGCCCATTACGATGCGATCGGGGAAAGCGACCGCTTCACCCTGAAATTCCGCAAGCCCATCGCGGCGGACGGCGCGCTTCTCGAATAATGACCGACAAACCGGAAAAAGACCCCCTCTACGCGGCGGCGGAGAAAGCCTTCGCCGCCGCGTTCGGCGCCGTTCTGGAATTGCGCCCCGAAGACGGCGAGAGCCTGTGGGTGGACGGGCGGCGAAAGCCGCCGCAGCTTCTTTCCGCCGCGCCGGACGGCGACGCGGCGGCCTGCTGCTGGCGGGGTCCGAAAGAAACCCTGCAGCGCGCGCTGGCGACGGCGCGGGCCTTTGACAGCGCTTATCTTTCAGGACGCCTCGCCGTCGCCGGCGACATGAGCGTCATGGCGCGGCTCAACCTGCACGAGGGGCGATGAGCCGCTTCATCGACATTGCCGGCAATCCCCCGCCCGAGGGGGCCAGCGTTGAAACCATCGCGGCGCCGGACGGGGCGCCCTTGCGCGCCGCCTTCTTTCCGACGGCGAACGCCCGCGGCACGGTTCTTCTCGTCACCGGCTGGGCGGAATTCATCGAAAAATATTTCGAGACTGTGCGCGATCTCCAATCACGCGGGCTCAATGTCGCGATGATCGACTGGCGCGGCCAGGGCCTTTCCGACCGGGAGCGCGCGCGGGATGCGAAATGGCGTGATTTCTTCGACGTCCTGAAAGAAGATCTCAAAGATTTCCACGAAGCGCACGTCAAGCCGCGCTTTGCCGGGCCTTACGTCCTGATGACCCATTCCATGGGCGGCATGCCGGCGCTGAAGCTTCTCGCCGAAGGTTATGACGGTTTCGCCCGCGCGGTTTTATGCTCGCCCATGACCCGGCTTTTTCCGGAAGTCCAGAACAAGGTGCTCGCCTTCGCGGCGTCGACGGCCTGCACCTTTGGCTTCGCCTGCAACCAGACCGCGCCGGCCAAAGACCTTTCCGAAGGATTCGACGGCAACATCCTGACCAGCGACAAGTCCCGCTATAACCGCTTTCGCGATTTAAAGCTCGCCGAACCGGAAGCCGCGCCGACGGCGCCGACTTTTGGCTGGGTCGACGCGGCGATGAAGGCAAGCGCGGAAATTCATGCGCCCGGCGCGCTTGAGGACGTTAAAATCCCGGTGCTGATCGTCTCCGCCGGCAGCGAACAGCTGATCGACGGCGCCGACCACGAAACCATTGCAAGCGCAAGCGAGATGATCTCGCTCGAACTCATTCCCGGCGCCTTGCATGAAATCATGATGGAGCGCGACGCCATCCGCGCGCTTTATTTCAAGGCCTTCGACGAGTTCGCCGCGCCGGTTTTCAAGAACGGCGCAATCGCTTCCTAGTAATCGGGAAATTCCGAATACCGATCCTGCAGGAAGGCGACGAGATCGATGAGCTCGCTCACCGTCAGGACGTCATTGTAATTGCGCATATTCGAAACGCCGCCTTCGGCGAATTCTTCCGACCGGTAGCCCTGAGCAATCTTGTGCGAGGGATTGATGACCGAGGTCACGAACTGGCCGTAAGTGTCGACCCGCGTCGTCATGCCGCCGATGGCGACGGTCATTTCCGGCTCAACGCCGTCGCGCAAATCCTCCATGCCTTCGATGGCGTGGCAGCTCGCGCATTGCTTGTCGATATAGACCTGACGTCCCGCTTGCGCGTCGCCATCGGGGAGCCGGAAACCATGCGACGATTCCGGGCTGAGATCGCAGGCGGCGAGGAAAAGGAAAGGCGCGGCGAGCGCCGCGGCGGATTGCGGTTTCATGGCATGTCTCCAGACAAAGGCATGTTTTTCAGATGCTAACGCCCGAAAATGTCAAATTTGTAACGCCGCCGCCAGCGCTCAGCCAGCCAAGAGCGCCAGCGCCGCTGCGTGCAATTCGGGCGTCGCCGCGGCGATGATCTCGCCCTTGTCGTCGCTTCCGGGCCGCTCGCCTTGCCAATTGGTGACGACGCCGCCGGCGCCTTCGATCACAGGGAGAAGCGCGGCGTAATCATAACGCTGCAGCGCGCTTTCGATGACGAGGTCGATTTCGCCCATGGCGAGAAGGCCGTAAGCGTAAGCGTCGAGGGAATAGCGCGCCACGCGCGCGGCCTTGGCGACCCGCGCGAAAGCCGCGGCTTCCGCATCTGAAAAATAGCCGGTCGGCAAGGGATCGGTGGTGGAAAGGCGCGCCTTGGCGATGTCTTTAAGGCCGCTGGTTTTGACGTCGCGCGTTTCATCGCCATGCGTGTAAACGGTTTTTCCGCCAACGCTCAGCCAGCGTTCATCCGTAAACGGCTGATCGATCATCCCCAGCACCGGCGCGCCGTCATGTTCAAGCGCGATCAATGTCGTCCAGCTTACGGTTCCGCACATGAAAGCGCGGGTGCCGTCGACAGGGTCGAGCACCCAGCGCCAGGCCCCCTCGCCTTCCCTTTCGCCGAATTCCTCGCCGAGAAGCCCGTGCCCCGGATAGACGCTTTCGATCATGCGCCTTAACGCGCGTTCGGCCTCGCGGTCGGCGTCGGTCACCGGATCGAACCAGGGGCCTGCCTTATTGAAAATGGTCGCGCCCTTGCGAAAGCGCGTGAGGCTCTCGCCGCGCGCCGCATCGGCGAGCCGGCCGGCGAAGGCGGCGTATTCGGAAAGGTCGTTTTGCGAAAAGGACATGGCGCGGCGATCATGATGACCGCCGCGCCCAAGTTCAAGTCGTTCAGCGTGCAAGGAAGAGAAAGACGCCGCTTTTTCAGCAGTCGTTTTTAAGCCTTCAGACTTCGGACAGGGCGCGCGCCAGATCGAGCAGGCGGCGGCGCGGCTCCTCTTCGAGCCGGTAGTAATAGCGCACCAGGTCCATGGTTTCCTTTTCGTCGAGAAGCCCTTCGGCGGGGGCTTCGGCGAAACCGGCCTCGGCCCGGAGGTCGAAATCGAGCTGCGGTTCGGCGCCGTTGACGCCCTCGAAGAAATAGGAAATCGACACGTCGAGCGCTTTCGCCAGCGACCACAGCCGCGACGCGGAAATGCGGTTCGAGCCGCTTTCATATTTCTGGATCTGCTGAAAACGGATATCCACCGCCTGCGCCAGCTTCTCCTGGGTGAGCCCCAAAAGGCGACGGCGCTGCCGCAACCGCCGGCCCACATGAACATCAATCGGATGCGCCGTAGCCATAACTCCACCTGTCCCTTTCAAAGGAGCGGCGCAGGGCGGGTCTCGCAAGCGCCGGTCCGGTTTTTCGGGTGGAGAGAACGCAAAGCCCATGCCGGAAGCGTGAAACAGCGGAATTTCGCTCGCCTAAAAGACGATTTCATCCCGCAGAGGATGTGCGCGGGGCTTCGCGCATATCCCGAATGAGGATTAACCGTTCCATTCCGGAACAGAACGGCCTTCACCTCAAGGCTAGTCGATCATCTTGGCCGAGCGCAGCCAGAAGTTTTCGTCGAAGCCGACGGTTTCGAGATTGATGATGAACTGGCGCGACGCCGCCTCCCAGGAAAACCGCTCCGCCCATTCGCGGCAGGCTTTCGGATCGCGGTTTTCATACGCCTTAAGGCACGCCTTGGTTAAATCCTCGTCCATGGCGCCGCAGCCCGCGGGCGCGCCGTCAAGGATTTCAAGCGGCCCGCGCACCGGATAGGACGCCACCGGCACGCCGCAGGCGAGCGCTTCGACATTGACAAGGCCGAACGTGTCAGTGCGCGAGGGAAAGACAAAAACATCCGCTCCCTGATAATAGCGCGTCAGCTCCTCGCCATATTTCGGCCCCGTAAAGACGGCGTCCTTGTATTTCTCTTCGAGCTCTTCGCGCTGGGGGCCGTCGCCGACAATAACTTTCGTGCCCGGCAGGTCGGCTTCGAGAAAGTCCTCGATGCTTTTCTCCACCGCCAGACGCCCGACATATAAAAAGATCGGCCGTTTATATTGGTCGAGAAAAGCACGGTCGCCGGGAACGAACTGGTCGAGATCGACGCCGCGCGCCCAGAGCTTCATGTCGGTGAAGCCGCGCTCCCCAAGCTCCTCCATCAGGCCCGGCGTCGCCACCATCATGGTTTCGCCGTCCTTGTGAAAATCTTTCAGGATGCCGTAGCCCCAGCTTGTGGGCACTTTCCAGCGTTCATTGGCGTATTCGGCGAAGCGGGTGTGAAAGCTCGTGGTGAAGGGATAGCCGCGGCGCTTGCAGAACCGGCGCGTGGCGCGCCCGATCGGGCCTTCCGTGGCGATGTGAATGGCGTCGGGCTGAAAATCGTTGATCATCTTCGACACTTTCCGGTTCGGCATCAAAGACAGCCGGATTTCCGGATAGGACGGCAGCGGAATGGAGCGGAACTCGTTCGGCGTGATGTAAAGCACTTCATTGCCGAAATCGGTGAGGATCTTGCCGAGCGTGTCGAGCGTTCTGACGACGCCATTGAGCTGCGGCTTCCAGGCGTCGGTGGCGATGACGATCTTCAGCCCCTCTTCGCCTTTGGGCATGTCGAACATTTTTTTCGGCCGGGTGAAACGGCCCATGCCGGAGCCGAAGCGGCGCAACGCACTTTTTTTCTTTTCGGTCGTTCTCGCCGGCAGCGGTTTCGGGTCAGTCATGAGGCAGGGCCTGTCTTGCAAGAGCGCCCGTTTGCAACGGCGCTTAGGGGAGCGGTTCTTTTTAAAGCCTTGTGGTTCAACCGGAAAGCGGAACGGCTGGCCTTAGAACCCCCGTCACCGGTCTGCAACCCCTTGCCAGCCGGAAAGACGGGCGGGCCCGTTTTCGCTGTTCGCCGTCAAAACCGGCGGCGTCCGCTTGTGAAATCCGCCCGCATCGCTTCCTTCTGCGTGGCCTTTCGGCTGCATTTTCGCCCCTGAAAGCGGTCCCTCGGACGCGGCCCCGCAAGATATGTCTGTTTTCAGGCTGAGAAGCGACCTCAAAACGATTTAATGCCGAAAATCATGCGGTATTGGGATCATTATGCTAAATATTGGCGTTTTCTCTTAAAGTTCACCCAATTTTCCCTAAAAGAATGTTGCGACGCAAAAAAATTGTTGCGACGCAAAAATCATTTTGCTATGTTGTTTTTGTAGCGCGATGGCGCTGCTGCCCAGTTCTTGGGCGTTTCCTCCCTAACGACTTCAGGCCGCGGTTCGTCCGCGGCCTTTTTTTTCGCCGCCAGACCGCTGAGTATAGCTCGTGGACTTTGCGGCCGCTAGATTTTTTCGGTTTTAGCAGCACAGGAGGCCGCACAGCGGGCCCGTCATGGGCCCCGCCGCGAAAGCGCCCGCTATTCCGCCGCCTGGGGCGAACGCAGGTCTTCCGCGTCGAAAGCGGTGAGCTTTTCCATCAGCGTGATCATGTTCCGGCGCAGATGCTCGAAGCCTTCGGTGCGAGCGATCCGGCGCTCGTCGAGATAAAGCGCGCGGTTGATCTCGATCTGCAGGGCGTGGACGCCGCTGCGCGGCCGGCCATAGGAAGACGCCACATAGCCGCCGGCGTAAGGCGCGTTGCGGGCCACCTGATAGCCGAAGCCGGTGAGGATATCCTCCACGAAGCGGAAGATGGACGGCGAGCAGGACGAGCCGAAACGGTCGCCGAGAACGAAATCGATCCGCGGCTCGCCGGAGCGGAACGGCGCGCCGCCCGCCGACGGCATGGAATGGCAGTCGATCAGGATGGCGCAGCCGAACCGCGCCCGGGCCTCGTCGATAAGCCCCTTCAAGGCCGTATGATAAGGATCGTAACAGGCCGCAAGGCGCCGCCTTGCGTCGAAATAATAAAGCTTGCGTCCGTAAATATCCTGCCCGTCGGCGACGATGCGCGGAATAACGCCGAGCCCGGCGATCACCCGGCTCGAGCGGCTGTCGGCCGATTTCGGCAGGCCGTCGGCGAACATGCGCGGATCGAGCTCGTCGCGCGAGCGGTTGACGTCCACAAAGGCGCGGGGGAACAGCGCCCTTAACAGCGGCGCCCCGAAATGCGGCGCCTCGTCGAACAGGAGATCCACATAAGAGTCCTCGGACTGGCGCAGGGCGTGCCGGTCGAGCCGGGAGTTCCTTAACAGCTCGCCCGGATAGTCACGCCCCGAATGCGGCGAGGCGAAGACAAGGGGCGTCGCCGCCTGACGCGGCGAGAGCACCTCGACGGCGCGGCGCGGCGGGAAGCTCCCTTTGTTATCGGTCTCTTGCGGCATGGGCGGACGAAGGCTCTCCGAGGCTTGAAATCAAAATGACTTGCTGCATGTTAGCTGCAACTTGCAGGATTCGTTAAGGCCAAACCGTTAATGGCGCGCCCGGCGGAGCGTTTTTTGCATTGCCCGGGGGAAACCACTGGGGGCGGGCCTCGCCGCAATCCCCATATAGGACAGTCACCTCGTTCAGTTTAACGAGAGAAAACAAGGGTCAGCGTAAATGGCGGCTATTCTGTTGGCGGAAGACGACGATTCCATGCGGCGGTTCCTGAAAAAGGCGCTCGAACGGGCCGGCCATACGGTCATCGACGCCTCGCAAGGGGACGAAGCCCTCACCGAACTGCAACTGCGCGAATTCGACCTTCTCCTCACCGACATCGTGATGCCGGTCATGGACGGGATCGAGCTCGCCCGCCGGGCGACCGAAATCGACCCGGAAATGAAGATCATGTTTATCACCGGTTTCGCCGCGGTGGCCCTGAACGCCGCCAACCAGGCGCCGGAGGACGCGAAAGTCCTGTCGAAGCCGTTCCACCTCAAAGACCTCGTCTATGAGGTCGAGCGCGTGGTCGCGGCCTGAGCCAAACGCCAAATTGAGCCTGGAACGCTTAAGAGCCCTGCTCCTAAGCCGGCGGCCCGTTCTTGGAGCCCAATGGACAGACGGCCGCCAGCCGAAAACCGATACCCTAAAGGCTCTTATTCTTAAGAGATCAGAGCCGAAGCCGCATCGGGGCGCTGAACCGACCGTCTGATCTTCCCGCTCCGCACATCACCTCGCCCGTTTTGATCAGGCTCTGAAGACTTGCGCCCTACAAATTTTCCCGTTAGAGAGCCTGCCTTCCTGCCGGAGCGGCTTCCGCCGCTCCACACCTTTAAAAGGGCGCGTAGCTCAGCGGGAGAGCACTACGTTGACATCGTAGGGGTCACTGGTTCAATCCCAGTCGCGCCCACCACCCTGCTTCGCCAAGGCTTCGCAGGGTTGTTCCAACCCAAGAAGACTTGCTGCGAACAGGCGTGCCGCGCCGTAGCTTTAGCGAAGGCGGGCCTGAACTGCATGCTGGGGTAAAATGAAACATTCAAAAAGCTAGCGCGCCATGTCGAAACTTACAGCTTACATGCTCATGTTCGCCACCATGGCCGTAGCGATTGCGCTTGCAGTAGTAATATCAGAGCTCGGTGGCGGCTTGTTCGGATACGCGTCGCTCATAGCGTGGTTTATATTAGTTCAAATTTTTTTGGTCCCGCGCATAAAAGGCAAGTAACAAAAAAGGCGTCCCGGAGGACGCCTTTTCCGAAACCTTTTGGCGAAACAATCAGTCTTTCACATTGGAGATCTTGTTGCGCGGGGCGGCGTCGTCTTCGAGGAAAAGGCGGATCAGCTCCGCGCCCTGCTCGAAACCGTCCGCATGCTGATCGGACTGGTTGGAATAGCCGGTCTCCGCGCCGGCGACGTGATTGAGCTCTTGGCGATTGAGATGGCTTGAGGAGAGATCGCCCGCATAACCCTCAAGGCTCACCGTCTGGTGGGAGTTGGCGAGCTCTTTCGCGAACATCTCGCTCAACAGGAGGAAGTTGACCAGCGACGAGGCGATATTGCCGCGCGGAATGCCGTAATCGGCGATGTCGTAGCGGCTGATATAGGCCGAGCCTTCCTGGTCGATGCCGGCCGTCGCAAACGGATAGCGCGCGTTAAAGGCCTGCACGGTCTGCGAATTGGCGCCCGTCTCGCCGAACATCATCAGGCTCTGCATGCCGGCGCATTCCGTCCCGGTGCAGGCGGTGAAGAACAGCACGAACTGCATGCCGCCAGCGGCCGCATGCATGTATTGCGCGCCATTGGAGAGCTGGCCCACCTGCCACGGCATGCCGAGCTCGTTCAGGACCGGCCCCACGGACTGGACGCTGAATTTGCGCACCACGGTTTCAGGATTGGAAAGCCCCATCCCGGAGCTCTCGCCCGAGCCCATGGAGTTTTGCGCGCTCGCGCCGGAAACGCCGGCGGCAAGCGCCATCGCGGCGGCGCCGAAAAATGCGGTAATCGGTTTCATGACCCCTCTCATATTCCCCTAAACTGACAGGCGGGGCCTCCCCCCGCGCCGGGAAGTCTAGGCGAAAAGCGCCGCAACGGCCAGAGCGGGGCCAGACTGGGGCCTCAGTCGGCTCTTCGCCCATGATTTCGGGTGACTTTCCGCGAAAGGCGTGGTTTAGCCGGGCGCTTATGGACAAGAGACAGACACAAGACAGAGGCCGCCCCAAACGCCCTGAATCCGAGCGCCCTAAATTCGACCGTCCGAAAGGCGCGCGCGGCGCGGACCGGAAACCTCCCCGGGAAAAGGCCGGCGGCGATGACGCCAAACGCGCCCGCCCGCTTTCCACCATGGCGGGCGTCGCGGCGCGCCGGGCGGTGCTGGAGATTCTCGACCGGGTCTGGGAAGGCGCGCCGCTCGACGAGGCGATCGCGAAGACGCGGCCTTTCGAACATCTCGAGGGACCCGACCGGGGCTTTGCGCGCCTTCTCGCGACGCAGACCCTGCGCCGGCGCGGCGCCCTCGACCACCTGATCGGCGAATTTCTCGACCGGCCCTTGCCGAAAAAATCGGCGCGGGTGATGGACATTTTACGCATCGCCGCCGCGCAGCTTCTGATCCTCGAAACCCCGGCCCACGCCGCCGTCTCAACCTCCGTCGAACTCGCCAATGAGCGCGGCGAGACGCAGGGCTACGCCAAGCTGATCAACGCCATCGCCCGCAAGATCGGCGAGGCCGGCAAAGAGGCGCTTGAAAAGATCCCCGCACGGACGGACACGCCCTCCTGGATGTGGCGCGCCTGGGAGCGTCAGTTCGGCCCCGTGGTCGCGAAAGCCATCGCCGAGGCTCATCGCGAGACCCCGCCGCTCGATCTTACGTTCAAGCCCGGCGAAGACGTCGAGGCCTGGATTGCGCGGTTCAAAGAAGCCGGGCTTGACGCCAGACCGCTCGCCATGGGCGGCGCGCGCCTGCCCCTTGTGAGCGACGTCACCGCCCTGCCCGGTTTCGAAGACGGCGCCTGGTGGGTGCAGGACGCGGCGGCGAGCCTGCCCGTGAAGCTTCTCGGCGATATCGCCGGCAAAGTCGTGTTCGATCTTTGCGCCGCGCCCGGCGGCAAGACGCTGCAGCTTGCGGCGGCGGGCGCGCGCGTGACGGCGGTCGACAAATCCGGCGCGCGCATGGAGCGCGTCAGCGAAAACCTCGCCCGCACGAAGCTGACGGCGGATATCGTCGAGGACGACGCCCTGCGCTTCAAACCGGCGGAGAAAGCCGACGCCATCCTGCTCGACGCGCCCTGCACGGCGACGGGCACGATCCGGCGCCATCCGGACATCCCCTGGTCGAAAGGCGAAACCGCCCTCGCGGCGCTGGCCGAACTCCAGTCCAAGATGATCGACCATGCGCTGAGCTTGCTGAAGCCCGGCGGGCTTCTCGTCTATTGCGTGTGCTCGCTGCAGCGCGAAGAAGGCGAGCGCCAGGCCAAGGCGGCGCTGGCGCGCCACCCTGAGATCGAACGGGTTCCCGTGACGGCGGCGGAGATCGGCGGGCTCGACAAGGCTGTGACCCGCGAGGGCGACATGCGCACCCTGCCCTCCATGCTGGCCGGCGAAGGCGAGATGGACGGCTTCTTTGCGGCCCGGCTGCGTCTTTCAGCCTAGCCGAAAGCCAGACTTCCAAAGCGCGCGACCGCGCGCCGGCCGGTCAGGCCGCCCCGCCGGAGGCGATTGCGAAGCAATTCGCCGCGAGGCAAACAAATCGTTCGATTTGAACCGGTTAACCAAGGCTTTACTCCCGCCGATTTTCGCCGATTCCGGTCCGATTCCCCTTGATTGCAGGCATGGCGGCCCCGATATTGTTATCTGCAGAGACGGGCGGCCTTTCGGGCCGCCGTCTTAAGTTTTGGCAGGAACCGAAAGGACAGGCGGTACATGAACGAACCACGCAGACAATTTGGCGCTATTCCGCGCGCCGGCGGCGTCGCGATTGACGAGGGCCTGCGCCAATACATGCTGGGCGTTTACAATTACATGGCGCTCGGCGTGGCGGCCACGGGCCTCTTCTCCATGCTCATCGCGAGCAATGTAGGCCTTATGAGAACGATCATGAGCGGCCCGCTCATGCTGATCGGGTTTTTCGGCATTCTCGGCATGGGCATGATGGCGCCGAAAGTCATCATGAACGGCTCCAAGGTCGCCGCGCACGCCATGTTCTGGGCCTACGCCGCCCTCTGGGGCGTGATGATCGCGCCCATGCTCTACATGTTCCAGCAGCAAGGCGCCGCCGTTGAGATTTATCGCGCGTTCTTCATCACCGCATCCATCTTTGGCGCATTGAGCCTCTGGGGCTACACGACCAAGAAAGATATCAGCGGCTGGGCGCCTATCCTTGGCGCGGGCCTGATCGGCGTGATCGTCGTCATGCTGTTGAACTACTTCTTTTTCCAAAGCACGATGGGCAGCCTGCTGACGTCATGCGCCGTCGTTGTTCTGGTTTCAGCAATGACCGCGTACGAAACGCAGATGATCAAGTCGCTCTATCGCGAAGGCAGCTCAATGAACGAGCGCACGGCGATCTTCGGCGCGTTCGCGCTCTACGGCTCCTTCGTGACATTGTTCATCCACATCCTCAATATTCTCGGCATCATGCGCGACTAGGCTGAGGAAAATCGGAAAACAGAAAAGCCCCGCTTCGGCGGGGCTTTTTCTTTACACAAAGCCTTACGGGCTTGATGATCCCGCGAAAGACAAGAAGAGGAGGCGCCCAAATGACTGACCTGCCAACGCCGCTCGTTTCCACCGCCTGGCTCGCCGACAATCTCGGCGCGCCGGACCTCGTCATTCTCGACTGCACCACGGTTCAGGAGGAAACGCCGGACGGGTCTTACGCCTTCGTGCCGGGCCGCGCGTCTTACGACGACGCGCATATTCCCGGCGCGGTTTTCTGCGACGTTCTCGGGACGCTCGGCGACAAGGACGATCCGCGGCCTTTGATGATGCCGAAAGCGGGCGCCTTCAAAGAAGCGATGGAGGCGCTCGGCGTCGGCGACAACAGCGCTGTCGTCGTCTATGACCGCGGCATCGGCAGCTGGGCGGCGCGCGTCTGGTGGAGCCTTAAAACCTACGGCTTCGACGAGGCCGCCGTGCTCGATGGCGGCTTCAAGAAATGGACGGCGGAGGCCCGGCCCGTTTCCGGTGAAGCGCCGGAGATCAAACCCGCCTCGTTCACGCCGCGCTATCGCCCTGAAAGAATCGTCTCCAAGGACGAGGTCCACAAAATCATCGAGGAAGGCGGCGCGACGCTCGTCCATTCCCTGTCGCTCAAGGAGTTCACGGGCGAGGCCGCGCCCATGCCGCGCGCAGGGCGCATCAAGGGCTCGATCAACGCGCCCGCGTCTTCGCTCGTCGATCCCGAAACCGGCGTCTATCTGTCGAAAGACAAACTCGCGGCTCATTTCGACGCGGCGGGCGCGCGTAAAAGCGATCGCGTCATTACCTATTGCGGCGGCGGCGTCGCGGCCTGCAACAACGCGCTGGCGCTCGCCGTTCTCGGCTTTGACGACATCGCCGTCTATGACGGCTCGCTGGCTGAATGGACCGCCGACCCGGACGCGCCCATGGAGACCGGCTGATCGTCACTTAAGCGACATTCACAGAAACAACGGGCCGATAAGCGATGAGCCGACGCGAATGTGAGACGGCGTCATGAAATTGAGATTTGCCGCGCGCCCCGGCGGCCTGTAGTTTCGCCCCCTATGTCCGTTAGAGATTGTTTTGAGTTGCCGGTCACCGGCGCCTGCCCTGAGTCCGCCCGCGGTTACGACGCTTATGTGCGCGAGTTCTTGAGCTACGGGCCGGATCTGCGCGGGCTGTTCGAGGTCGCCGACGCCAATCCTGGGGCGCCTCTCCTCAACGCCCACGCGGCGAGCCTTCATATGGCGTTCGAAGGCGCCGAAGGCTGGGCCGCAGCGGCGCCTTATCTCGACAAGATGCGCGCCGCGCGCGAGAGCGGGACCGAGCGCGAGCGGCTGTTTTGCGACGCTGTCGAGGCGCAGGCGAACCATGATTTCGCGCGGACCCTGCGCGCCCTCGACGAGCTTACCGTGCGCTGGCCAGCGGACTTATGCGCGATCAAATGGGGCCAGTATCACGCCTTCAATCTCGGCCATGCGCCGGCGCTTTTGCGCTTCGGCGAGCGCGCGCGCATCGTTCACGAAGGAACGCCTTACGCCCATGGCATGACCGCTTTCGCGCTCGAACAGAACCACCGTCTCGGCGAAGCGGAGGAGGAAGGCCTCAAGGCCAGCGAGATCGCGCTCGATGACGCCTGGGCCCATCACGCCGTCGCCCATGTGATGGAGACGCAAGGGCGCGCCCGCGAAGGCGCGCGCTGGCTCGACCATTGCGCGCACACCTGGGAGACCAAAGGCGTCTTCATCCGCGATCATAATTACTGGCACGCCGCATTGTTTCGCCTTTCGCTGGGGCGCGAGGAAGACGCCCTCGCGATCTATGACGAAAAGCTCTGGGGCGCATGGCCGGAATTTCCGCAGGAACAGATCGGCGCCGTCTCCATGCTGTGGCGGCTCGAACTGCGCGGCGCCGATGTGGGGTCTCGCTGGGCGCCGGTCATCGACCAGGTCCGCGGGCGCGCCGGGGAACACATCTTCCCCTTCCACGATCTGCATTATCTTTACGCACTCGCGCGCGCCGGCGAGCCGGGCGAAGCCGACCGCTTCATCGCGTCTTTGAAAAAGAAAGCGGAAATCGCGCTCAATCCCGTCTGGGCGGAGGTTTGCGTTCCCGCAGCCGAGGCGCTGGCGGCGTTCGCGCGCGGCAAGCACGAACAGGCGGCGCAAATTTTAGGCCCGCTCCTCAACGATCTTCACCGCGTCGGCGGCAGCCATGCGCAGCGGCATGTTTTCGTTGAGACTTATGAGGCGTGTCTGGCGGCCGGCGCGAGCGCAAATCAAAACGCTCTAAATTAAAACCGCTCATCCCGGCAAAAGCCGGGATCTCGTGCAACAAACTCCGAACCACATGGGACAAAGATCCCGGCTTTCGCCGGGATGAGCGGGTGGATTTACGTCGCGAGCTTCAGCTTCTGGCGGTCGAAGATTTTCAGGACCTGGGCGAGATCGTGCCCGCGCTTCAAAACCGCGCCGGACATGGAGACGACCACCCAGGCGCCCTGTTTTTTCGCCAGCGCCGGGCGCTTTTCGATGCGATAGAGCGGCAGCTCCGAGGCGTGCCGGAAAATCGAAAACACCGCCGCGTCCTTCAGATGATCGATGGCGTAATCGCGCCACTCCCCGGCGGCGACGAAATAGCCATAGACGGAGAGGATGCGCGTTAGTTCGCTGCGCGTGAACGCCACAGGCTCGGGGCGCGGCTTGGTCGGCTGGGACGCTGTGTTGAGGCTTCGCATCGCCCACGAGCATCGCCCGCGAGGCGCGCCGCCGCAAGCCTCGAATTCCGTTCTGCGGCGCGGAATCGCGGGGAAAATCATCCTTAAAATCGCCTTAATTGGTCCCTCTCCGCGCCCCAATCCGGCGTCAGTTTCAATCGGCCGGGCGGGCGGTCCGGGCCGGAATTTCCGGTTTTAACCATCGCCCCCAGCCCCCGGGAGATTTGGCCTCCCGCCCGTCCGGCATATTTCTCCCGCTCCTTGCTGACGGCGCTGCGACTTGACGGTTCACGCGAGCCTTGTGAAAGGCTCGGCCCATGAGTTCCGTTTTCACCATCGCCCTTCCCGTCTTCGCTGTCATCGCCGCCGGTTTCCTGGCCGGCCGGACGAAAATGTTGAACGCCGCCGACTCCGAGGTGCTCAACAAATTCGTTTTCCGCTTCACGATGCCCGCCGCCCTCTTCGGTCTGACCGCCGGCGCAACGCCGCCGGGACACAAGGATCTGATCGTGGCCCTTTCCTACGCCGCGGGCTCGCTCACCGCGGTGATGATCGGTTATTTCCTCTCACAGCGGCTTTTCCATCTTTCGAAACAGGAAGCGGGCGCCCATGCGCTGACCTCGACTCTCGGCAACGCCGTCTTTCTCGGCCTGCCCATCGCGCTGACCATCGAAGGATGGGCGAAGCCGTTCGTTTCCATCATGCTGATCGAAGGCACGGTGATGATCACGATCCTCACCGCCCTGATTTCGCCGCGCAAGGAAGACGGCCACGCCTTAGAGCGCGCCGGCTCCTTCATCCTCGGGCCTTTGAAGAACCCGCTCATTCTCGGCATGATTTTAGGCTTCCTCTATTCGGCGCTCGGCATACCCTTCGAGCCGCCGGTCAAAACCTTTTTCGACATTCTCGGGCGCGCGGCGGGGCCGACGGCGCTGTTCTCCCTCGGGGTTTTCCTCGCGACCCACCGGTTCCCGGCGTTCAAATCCGTCGCCGGGCGCATCAGCCTCATCGCCATCACCAAGATGGGCGTCCTGCCCTCGGTCGCGCTCAGCGCCGCCGCCCTGCTGGGCGTTCACGACCCAGAATATTGGGGCGCGCTGGCGCTTTTTGTCGCCGTGCCGTCGGGCGTCGGCTGCTTCGTGCTGGCGAGCCAGTATCGCGTCTACACAAGCGAGACCGCCGCGGCGATCGCCTTTACGATGATGCTGTCGGTGCTGACGGTGTCGGGCGTGCTGGTGGTGTTTGGCTAACGCCTGGCCAGCACCTTCTTCACCGCTTCCACAAGCTCATCGCGCTTCACGGAAAACTGCGCGGGCTGGGCTTCGCGCCATTCGGCGTTGTCCTCGATCTGTTTTGAAAGCTCAGCGCCGAGGACGAGGTCCTTGATCTGCACCTCGCCCTTCTCGCGCTCTTCGGAGCCTTGAATGATCGCGACGGGCGCGGCGCGCTTGTCGGCGTATTTCAATTGCTTGCCGAAATTCGAGCCGCCGAGATAGACCTCGGCGCGCACGCCCGCATCGCGAAGTTCAGACGCCATCTTCTGATATTCCGCCATCTGATCTTTTTCGAGCGCGAGCACGACCACGGGACCGTTCGCCGTTTCCTCAGCGCTTTTCTTCAATTCAAGCGCCGCCAGAAGGCGCGACACGCCGACGGAAACGCCGACGGCCGGGACCTCGACGCCCTTGAAGCGCTTGACGAGGCCGTCATAGCGCCCGCCGCCGCCGATGGAGCCCATTTGCACCGGACGGCCCTTGGCGTCCGTTAGCCCGCTCGCAAATTCCGCCTCGAACACGGGCCCCGTGTAATAATCGAGGCCGCGAATGACCGAGCAGTCGAAGATGATCGGACGCGATGCGAAATCCGGGATCGAGGCCTTGATGCCTTGCAGCTCCGCCACGCCTTCGGCGCCGCTTTGCGTTTCGCCGAGAAGCTTTTCGATGACGCCGAGCGGATCGCCCTTGGAATTTTCCGGACCCGATTTCAGGAAGGCCAGCACGGTTTCGATCTTGGCGTCGTCGAGCTTCGCGCCGTCGGTGAAGTCGCCGCTCTCGTCTTTACGCCCCGGGCCAAACAGCAGCGCCACGCCTTCGGCGCCGAATTTGTCGAACTTGTCCATGGAGCGCATGACGGTGAGACGCGTTTCCATATCCGCTTCGTCCGACAAGCCGATCTTCTCGAAGAGGCCGTCGACGATCTTGCGGTTCGAAACGCGAATGAAAAAGTCGGACCGCGCAATCCCCGCCGCCTCGATCACGTCGCCGAAAAGCGCGCAGATCTCCGCGTCGGCGTAAGGCGCCGGCGCGCCCACCGTGTCGACATCGCATTGCGTGAACTGGCGGAAGCGGCCCGGCCCCGGCTTTTCATTGCGCCAGACAGGGCCCATCTGATAGCGCCGGAAGGGTTTGGGGAGCGCATCGTAATGCTCGGCCACATAGCGTGCGAGCGGCGCCGTTAAGTCGTAGCGCAGGCTCATCCACTGCTCGTCATCGTCCTGCAGCGAGAAGACGCCCTGGTTCGGCCGGTCCGTGTCGGGCAGGAACTTGCCGAGCGCGTCGGTGTATTCGAAAGCCGGTGTCTCGAGCGCGTCGAAGCCCCAGGCCTCGTAAACCGCGCCGATGCGCGCCAGCATTTCGCGCTCGGCGGCGATCTCTGCGCCGAGCCGGTCGCGGAACCCGCGCGGAATGCGCGCCTTGGGACGGAATGTCTTCTGCTTTTTGGCCATAGAGGCGCGGGGATAGCCGATGGCGCGGGGGGAGGCAATGCGGCAGGGACGATGCGGGGCCTTTGCAGGCTTGAAGCGGCCCGGGCATACTCGGCTCTCAAAAGGGGAGAAAAGCCATGAACCTCATGAAATTGATCCGGGCGCTCCTAGGGACCGGGGCCGCGCTCATGCTCTCGGCTTGCGGCGGGCCCGTCCCGTCGGACATGTTCCTCACATTGAGCGTCTCGACGCGCGACGTCGCGGTCAAAACCGCGATCAACGGCAAGCCCAGCGACTTCCTCTCCGGCGGCGAGGAAGGCTCCATGACCGCCTCGGCGCCCCTGAACAACACAGTCAAAGAAGGCGAGAACGAAGCGACCTTCCTGCTTTCCGGCCGCGATCACGGGGATGACGGCGTCATCGACGCGGCGTTCCTGGCGACCCTTGAAATCGCCGTCAAAGGCGAGATCGTCGACACGCTAGAGCCCGGCGAACGCATGATCTTCAGCCGCGAGCTCACCGAAGAAGAAGCGGCCGCGCTCGCCGGGGGCGAGAGCGTGACCATCACCGAGCGCTTCACAGTGTCGCGAGCCGCGCTCGAAGAGATGAAAGCCGGCGAATAAAGCCGGCGCCGGTCACTTACTTTCGTCAGGTTACAGAACGGCTTCCGCGGCGTAAGGCGGGCGCCCCCTAATCAAGAGGGCCCAAGCCCCGTATCTATAAAGGAGAAACCTTCCCATGACTGACGCTCATGACGCTTTTCCCTCGAGCCGGCTTTTGATGCAGCTCGGCGCCGTTTTGTTGCTGCTTGGCCTTTTGACCGGGCTCGCCGTGCCCATGGCGGCGCTGCCGCGCATGGCGCTTGCGAGCCATCTCGAAGCGATCCTCAACGGCATGCTCCTGATTATTCTCGGCGTGATCTGGACGCGGCTCGTCCTCGGTCCCCGGCAGCGCATCGCCGCCTTCTGGCTCGTCATCTACGCCGCCTTCGCGAACTGGACGGCGACGCTCATTTCCGCCTTCACCGGCGCCGCGGCGATGATGCCGCTCGCCGGCGGCGGCTCCGCCGGCGCGGCGCCGTTCGAGCTTGCGGTGGCGACGTTGCTTCTCAGCCTGACGCTCGCCATTCTGATCGGCGTCGGCCTGGTGATTTACGGGCTGCGCCCGGCGAGAGCCTAAGTTATTCCGCTTCCGGCCACTCAATCGGATCGACGCGCTCGATGAAAACAGGCTCGACGGGCACTTCCGCGTCGAAGACGCCCTTCGGGCCGGTCTCGACCTGGCCGATGGCGTCGGCGACATCCATGCCTTCGACAACGCGCCCGAAGACCGTGTAGCCGTAGATCGGCCCGATCTCGGTCACGTCATGATCGAGCTTCGGGTTGTCGCGCAAATTGATGAACCATTGCGCCTGGGCGCTGTCCGGGTCGTCACTGCGCGCCATGGCGAGGGTCCCGCGTTTATTTTTAAGTCCGTTGTCGCCTTCGTAAGGGATCGGATCGTATTTGCCGCGCTCGGTCAAAAGCCGGGAAAACCCGCCGCCCTGAATGACGAAGCCTTTCACCACGCGATGAAAGATCGTGCGGTCATATTTGCCTTCGGTCGCATAGCGCAGGAAATTCGCAACCGTCTTCGGCGCCTTTTCCGGGTAGAGCTCAACGACGATGTCGCCCTTGGAGGTCTGGATTTTCGCGTGGGTTGCGGTTTCGTCCTGTGCATCCTGGGCGGCGCTCGCGGATGACGCCCATCCGAGGAAGCCTGCAATCATGATAATGCGGAAAACAGTCGACAGTTTCATTTCGTCACCTTCCTCCGCTCATTCCCGCGAAAGCGGGAATCCATTCATCCGAACGCTGGATCCCCGCATGCGCGGGGATGAGCGGTTTTAATATTTCACTTCATCTTCGCGCGGACGGCGTTGACCCGGTCGATGAGCCCGTTGGTCGAGGCGTCATGGCCTTCCGCCTCTGGTTTCTCTTCGCCCGCTTTCGCGAGCTCCGGCAGGATAGTTTTCGCCAGCGCCTTGCCGAGCTCGACGCCCCATTGATCGAAGGAATTGATCCCCCATAGGGCGCCCTGACAGAAAATCTTGTGCTCATAAAGCGCGATCAGCGCGCCGAGAGTTTCCGGCGTCAGCTTTTCCATAAGAATGGAATTGGTCGGGCGGCCGCCGGGGAAGACCTTGTGCGGCGCCAGCCGGTCGATATCGGGCGGCGCATAGCCTTCTTCTTTCAGCTCCGCGCGCGCTTCCTTTTCGGTCTTGCCCCGCATCAAGGCTTCGGTCTGGGCGAGGAAGTTCGAGAGCAGTTTTTCGTGATGATCCCCCGTCTCTTCCTGACTGACCGCCGGCGCGATGAAATCCGCCGAGACAAGGTCCGTACCCTGATGAAGGAGCTGATAAAAAGCATGCTGGCCGTTGGTGCCGGGCTCGCCGAAAATCACCGGCCCGGTCTCGCATTGAACCGCCTCCCCGTCTTTCGTGACGCGCTTGCCGTTCGATTCCATGTCCGCCTGCTGCAGGTAAGCCGGCAGGCGGTGAAGATGCTGGTCGTAAGGCAGCACCGCATGGGAGCCTATGCCGAGAAAATTGCGGTTCCACACGCCCGCAAGCGCCAGCATGACCGGCATGTTCTCGCGCAACGGCGCCGAGCGGAAATGCTCGTCCATGGCGTGGGCGCCGTGCAGAAGCTTTTCGAAATTCGCAAACCCGACCTGCAGCGCGATCGACATGCCGATCGCCGACCAGAGGGAATAACGCCCGCCGACCCAGTCCCAGAATTCGAACATGTTTTCCTCGGCGACGCCGAAGGCCTTCACCGCATAGGCGTTGGTTGAGAGCGCGATGAAATGCTTGGCGATGTCGTCTTCGCTTGCGCCGTGAGAAAGGAACCATTGTTTCGCCGTTTCGGCGTTGGTCATGGTCTCCTGGGTGGTGAATGTTTTTGAGGCGACGATGAACAGCGTCGTTTCGGGATCAACCGCCGCCAGCGTGTCGGCGATGTGCTGGCCGTCCACATTGGAGACGAAATGGGCCTTGCGCCCCTCGATCCAGTAAGGCCGGAGCGCCTCGGTCGCCATGAAAGGGCCGAGATCGGACCCGCCGATGCCGATATTGACGACGGTCGTTAAAGGCTTGCCGGTGTAGCCCTTGCGCTCGCCCCCGTGAACGCCGTCGGCGAAGCTTTTCATCTTGGCGAGCTCGGCGCGGACTTTGCGCGAGACGTTCTCGCCGCCCACATGGTAATCGCGCTGGGAGAAATCGCGCAGGGCCGGATGCAGGACCGCCCGCTCCTCGGTCGTATTGATCGCCTCGCCCGTCAGCATGCGCTCGCGCGCGCCCTCAAGATCCGCCGCCATGGCCAGCGCGATCAGATGGTCGGCGACGTCCTCGGTGATCTTGTTCTTGGAATAATCGAGAAAAAGCCCCGCCGCCTCGATGGAATAGCGCGCGAACCGGCCCGGATCCTTTTCGAAAAGCGACCGCATGGACACGTCCTTGAGCGCCGCCGCATCGGCCTCCAGCGCCTGCCATTCCGGTGTTCCGGTGATGTCGGTCATGGAATAATCCTCTGGGAAGCCGCCGCCGGCCATCGAACGGGGCGGCGTTTTTTCAAAACTGATAGGGATTTTACACGTCTTCCTCAACGCGTTTTAAACCAAAAGGCGGTAAACAGGCGTTCATGCAAGTCTCCGCCGCCGCCCGCTCCGCCCTTTTCAAACGCGCGCTCCTGAATCTCGCCGCTATCGCCGCGGTGACCGCGATTTTCGCCCTCAAAGAGGCAGAATGGGAAAAGCGCGCGGTGATCGAGCAGAGCCATGCGCCGAAGCTGGCCGAAGCCCGCGCCGATTTAGACTCCTGAGACCGCCTCGATGACGGCCTTTTTGCCCAGAGGCAGGGGCAAGACGTCCGGCGCGCCGTCCTCCCCGTAATAGACGTAAAGCGGCACGCCGCTCGCCCCAAAGCTTTCCAGCGCCTCGGTGATCTCCGGATCGCGCACGGTCCAGTCCGCCACCATGAAGACCGCCCCCGCTTCGTCAAAGGCGCGGGCGACGGCGGGGTCCGAGAAGACGGTGAGCTTGTTGAACTGGCAGGTGACGCACCAGGCGGCGGTGAAATCGATGAAAACCGGCGTTCCTTCGGTGCGATAGTCCTCGATCGCTTCAGGGCTGAAGGGAACGGCCGTCATCGCGCCATAGGCGCCCGCTTCATCCTGAACGGCCGGCGCGGTCTGAAGCCGCGCGAGCGGCGCGAGCGCCGCGAGAACGGCGATGGCGGAGATAATCCGCAAGACCAGCGCGCCCGTCCCTTCCCTCTTGCTCTTTTCAAAACTCCAGGCGGCGAAAGCGAGCAGCACCGCCCCGGACAGTACGACAGCGAGCCCGCCGCCCGTCGCCTGCTGCGCCAGCACCCAGAGGAAATAGGCGGCGGCGGCGAAGACCGGGAAGGCCAAAAGCTGCTTGAAGACGGCCATCCAGGGACCGGGCTTCGGCAGGCGCCGCCCGAGCCCCGGAACGAAGGACAGGAGGAGGTAAGGCGCGGCGAGCCCGAGGCCCAGCGCCGCGAAGATCGCAAGACCGGTCAGAGGCGGCAGCAGCAGCGCCGCCCCCATAGGCGCGCTCAACAAGGGACCGATGCAAGGGGCGGCGACGACCACGGCGAGAACGCCGGTGAAGAACGCGCCCACGGCGCCTTTCTTCGCGGCAAGCCCCTGCCCCGCCCCGGCGACGCTTTCGCCGGCGGAAAACAGCCCCGCCAGATTAAGGCCCACCCCTAAAAGCACATAGGCCGAGAGCGCCGTCACGATGGGGGACTGGAGGTGAAAGCCCCAGCCGAGCTCTTCGCCGCCGGCGCGCAAGGCCAAGAGGACCCCGCCGATGAGGAGGAAGCTCGCCAGCACGCCCGCGGCGTAAAGCGCGCCATGAGCCCGCGCGACGCCCGGATGCTCCCGCGCGCTTTCCATAAAGGCCGCCGCCTTGATGAACACCACCGGAAAGACGCACGGCATGATGTTCAAAAGAACGCCGCCGAAGAACGCGAGCGCCAGGAGCGCCGGCACCCCGAGCCCGCCGGCGAGGGTCGGCGCTGCGCTTGCGGGCGCCGCTTTTTCCGCCGGCTTTTCGATAGGCCCGGAAAGCGGCGCGCTGAGCCAGACGCCGCGGCGCCCTTGCGGGCCATCAAAGGCGAGCACGCCGTCGAGCGCGGCGCCGTCAAATGTCTCTAACCAGCCCGGCTGCATGGCAATGCGCGCTTCGCCGTCCCTGACGCCGATCTCCTGCGGCGCGGCGGCTTCGACCAGGCCTTCCGGCGCCGGGAAGAAAAACGCAGCTTCCGGATCGAGGCCGGCGGGCGCCGAGGCCGTCAGCACATAGCCGCCATCCGCAACGGAAAACCCTGCTTCCTTGTCGCCCTCATCGGGCAGTTTCGCCCGGGCTTTCGCGAACAGTCCCGCATGGGCCGCATCGGACGCAGCCGCTTCAACCACAGGCAGGGAGAAGGAAAAACGTCCGTCTTCGGGCACACAGATGTCCTCGCAGGTCTGCCAGGACGCATCGATGGCGATCTCGATATCGTCGCCGGGCCGCGCATCCGCCGGCGCCGTCACGGGGATGAGAAAAACCGGCGCGCCTTCATGGGCGTAGCTCGCCAGCGGGCCCACGGGAATATAGTCCGGGACCGGATGAAGCGGCGCGCCCGCGACAAAGCCTTCGGGCATTGTCCATGTCAGCCGCAGGGGCATCCCCGCCGAGCCGGGATTGATCCAGAAGACGTGCCAGCCGGGCTTTAACTCCTGGCGAAGGGCGAACCACAAGGTCTCGCCGGGAACGAAGCCCTGGCTTTCGGGAATGATCTCGGTTTTCGCCGTATACTCGTTTTCGACGACCGTCTGCGCGTATGCGCCGGCCCCGGCGCAATAGACGGCGCAAAAAAGAGCGGCGATGAGAAAGAAGCGGCGGATCATGGTCCCCCTTGGTAGCGGGCGGCGGGTCTCGCGCCAATATCCGCCGGGCGCTGCAAAACGCCGCTCGCCGGAAGGTGAACATGAAAAAACCGGGCCTTTCGGGCCCGGTTTCGCCGGCGGATCGCCGAAATCTTAATTGACGACCGGCTTGAAAATGTCCGCCTCGGACAGATTGAAGCGCTTGGCGCGGCGCTGCAGCAGGAGGCGCCAGTTGCTCATGGACATCAACATCGCATAGGCCAGCGGCAAAAGCCCGCGGCTGTGGAAGTCGACCAGCATGTCCTTGTCGATCGAATTCATGCGCTGTTCTTCGATACCGAAATATTGCGCGAAATTGACCGGCTCGCTCGCGCCCGTCGGCGTATATTGCGCCGTCTGCGGCTGGACAAGTTCGGCGTCCACAAGCGCCTTGGCGAACTGATCCGTCATCTGACGGTCGCGCTCGTAGTTCTTGCAGAAATCGATCGCCGCCTGGGTCTGCTCCGTCGGCTCGTCATTGCTGAAAAGCGGCACGTCGCCGTTTTCGGTCAGGCCTTCAAAGGCGCGATCGATGACGATCGCCATGCGTTCGCCGTTGTTTTCCGTGGCGAGGCCGAACGGATAGCGGCGCACATAGGCCGGGATGTAGCAATTCTCTTCCCAGTTTCCCTGATCGTCGACGAAAAGATTGATGTCGTCGTAAAGCCCCGTCACCGCGAGCAGCTGCGGCTGCTCGTTGGACATGAAGATGATCGGATAGTTTTTCATGGCCGACGGGACTTCGCCCAGGGTCAGCGGAATGGCGCGCGCTTTCGACGCAAAGCCGAAAGGCTGCGCCGCCGGCTTCAGCGCCAGGCCGCCATGTTTTTCTTTCATCAAAAGTTCCGGCTGTTCATAGAGGAACATCTTGCCGGTCACTTCCGGAACCGCTTGCGCCTCGCTCATTGTCTACCCTTCCTAAAAATCGTTCTCGCCCGTCTTCGCCGGGCGCGCGCCGCGCCCTTCATTGCCCCTCCGGGCGGTGTGCTGGACCGCTTAGAGCCTCGCCTCCAAAATTCCGCAACCCCCGGACATTGGAAAATCAGACGTTCCTTTCCAGAAACCGATACGGGCCCGGCTCTCATCTTTTAAGGATAAGAGCCTTTGCGGCATCGGGTCTGCGGCCGGCGAACATCTGTCTATCCAGCCCTGATGGGCGTTGCAGACTTTAGGGCAGGGCTCTTAGCAAAAAGGCCGCCCCGCTCCAAGCCTTTCGGGCGCAAAGCCAGCCTTTTCGCGGGCGCTGCGCTCAGGCGCCAAGAAACGCAGCCAGGTCTTGGGGCTTTTCCATGGGCGCCAGATGGCTGACGCCCGGCCTCACGACAAGCTCTGCGCCGAGCCGGCGGAACCGCGCCCGGGCGGCTGACGAAACGGTGGAGGACGGATGATCCGCCGCAAACACCGACATCTTGGCCGGCGCGGCGCGGGCCGCCGCCCAGACATCATTCGCCTGCGCTGCGAAAGTCGCCGATTCCCAGCGCGGATCGCAGGAAAGCCGGACGCCCTCCCCCGAAGCATCGTCGACAAGACCATCTTCGAGATAGTCTTCAAGGACCCCCGGCGCCCAGGCCTTGAACAGCCCCTTGCGGGCGTAGGAGGCGAGAACGCTTTCCCGGTCGGGCCAGCGATTGCGCCGGCGCGCCGCCTGGCGCACCAGCGGGATGCGGTTCGACATCAGCGGCCAGAAAGGCGTCTTCGCGGCGAATGTCATCCAGCCCGGCATCGCCACAGGCTCGATGAGTTTCAAGGCCGCCACATCCGTGCGGCCTTGCGCCACGAGCACAGACGTCGCCGCGCCCATGGAATGGCCCGCAAGCGTCCAGCCTTCGCGGCGCTCGCGGTCGAGAAAGGCGCGCGCATCCGCTACAAAGGGTTTCCATGAGCGCAAACGAGACGGATCGGCGGGCCGCGTGTTCAGTCCGTGACCACGCAGATCGAGCGCGTAAATGTCAAAGCGGTCTTTGAGGCCGCCCAGCATGCGGCGATAAACGCAGGCGCAAAAGCCGGTGGCGTGGAGAAATAAAAGCGGCGGCCTGTCGGGCGCCGGCCAGCGAAACCCGGCGAGCGCGCCGTCGTTAAGCTCGATCCTGATGCGCTGCGGCGCGGGGCCGGTTCCACTGGTCATAAACACACTGTGAAAGGGATGACGCTGAAATCAATAACCGGAAGCAGCCAGTTCGTAGAGCATGCGCATATGCATGACGTCCGGCGCCGCGCGATGGCGGCGCGGCGCGCGCAGCTCCGCCGCCGTCACCAGGGGCCCGATCTTGTCCGGGGGCACGGAGCGCAACAGGCTCGCCAGGTCGCTGACGATGAAGCGCTGGCGTTTGCGCCCCGCCTGAAACAGACGATAGAGCCAAAAGCCGTCCCAGTCCGGCGCGTCGGAATAGATGATCTTGCCGGCGAGCGCCGCGTTCAGCTTTTCGCAGGCCTCTTTCGGCTCCACGCCGTCCTTGTCGAGCATTTCCGGCGAGACGCCGTGCAGGGTCTCAGCCTCGGCGCTCCAGTCGTCGAAGGACCATTCCGGCGCAGGCTTAATGAGCATCGCCTGGACGCCGCCATTAGCGAAGCACCAGCCGACCTCGATCGGCCAGGACCGCGCCGAAAGCCCCGACGCTTCTAGATCAATGAACGCAATATCTTTCAAAACAGAAACGGCGGTACAGCGGCTGACCAAACCGGGCAAGTATGGCGCGCGCCTTTTCTGACGGCAAAGCAATTATGGATAAAAATTCATAATTTAAATCAAAGAGTTAGCCTATGACAACGATTCTGCAAATCGACACCCCAGGGCGCGCCGCCGTCGATGTCACGGCGAAGATCGCCGATGTCGCCGCCGCTTCGAACGCTCCAGGCGGCCTCGCTCATCTTTTTATTCAGCATACCTCAGCCTCCCTGACAGTGCAGGAGAACGCCGATCCGGACGTCATGGCGGACCTGCTCGACTGGCTCGACAGGACGGCGCCGGAGAACGGGCCTTACCGCCATCGCGCGGAAGGGCCCGACGACATGCCGGCGCATCTGAAATCGGCGATGACCGCGACGTCGCTCTTCGTTCCGTTCGAGAACGGAAGGCTTTTGCTCGGGACCTGGCAGGGAATTTATCTTCTGGAACACCGACGCGCGCCGCACCGGCGGCGCATCGCCGTCACGCTCGCGCCTGAACTTTAGCGCGCCGCGCTTTTCGGTTTGAAGACGCCGCTTTCAGGGTCCTGTTCGTAATCGAGAACGGCGCCGTCGCCTTTCGCGCGCGCGGATTTGCGCATCTCGTCAATAGCGGCGCGCAAGGGGCGCGTGCGCTTTTCAGCGTAACGGCAGAGCGCGACAGCGCCCGCAGCGGCGGCGACAGTGACGGCCAGGGTGGTGACGGCGCTCATAATATGTCTCCCGGTTCCGGCATTCTTCAACTCAAGGTTCGGCGGCTGTTAAAGTCCGATCCGCGCCCACAAGGCCCGGCGCTCGCCCGCCGCCGCCAGCTCTTCCGCATCGACGAGCGCGGGGCTTTCCGAAGGGCTCTGCGCGCCGCCGGAAAAGAGCAGTTTCAACAAAGAGCCCTTCTCCTGCGAAATCCGCTTGATCTTAACATCTTTTCCGAAGCGGTCGCGTAAAAAATCGCCGAACTGAGCCGTTCCGTCGACCAATCCCTTTTCCACCGCCATGGCGCCGCTCCAGAACCGGCCGGAAAAAAGCGTCTCATCTTCGGACAGCTTGTCCCCGCGCCGCTCTTTGACAAGCGCGATGAACTGCTGGTGCAGCTCGTTCAGCATGTCTTTAAGGCGCGCCACGTCTTCGGGGTCTTCCGGCTGGAAGGGATCGAGCTGGGATTTGTTCTCGCCCGCCGTATAAACCCGCCGCTCGACGCCGAGCCTGCCGATCGCTTCGTGAAAGCCGAAACCGCCCGAAATGACCCCGATGGAGCCGACGATAGAGCTCTCATCGGCGTAGATTTCATCGCCGGCGAGCGCGAGAATATAGCCGCCGGAGGCCCCGGCGTCCTCGATGAAGGCGAGCACCGGCACGTCTTTTTCCTTCGCCTCGCGGCGCACGGCGCTGAAGATCAGGCGCGATTGAACCGGCGAGCCGCCCGGCGAATTGATCGCCAGCACCACCGCTTTAACGCCCTTCGGCTTGAACGCGTCGGCGATCGGTTTTTCGAGCTTTTTAAGCGTAAGCCCTTTGCGCCCGGCGCCGATCTCGCCGATCACCCCGGTCATTTCAATCACGGTTACGAGAGGCTTTTCCGGCCCGGCGAAAGGCAGGGCGCGCCAAATAGAATTCAAACGGTCGGTCCAATTTGTCATCGCCCGCTGTTAGGTGAAAACCCAAGCCTTTTCAATGATCAGCAAATCAGCGAACAAAGGACGCCAGCGTCTTGGACAGCGGTGATTCGCCGCTGAGGCGGGGCCGCCGCTTTCGCTTGACCGGGAGCGGCCCAGCGACCAATCTGCGAGGCGATTGCAATAACACACGAGCGAAAGGCGTTATTTTGGGTTTGGCCGCGACAGCCAGCGAGACACTCGCCGCAAGGCGCGCGCCGGAATTTCCATCCGCCGTCGCCCATCTGCGTTCGCTCACAGAACGCGATCTTGAAGCCGTTAACCATGAGATCCTGAGCCGGCTCGATTCGCCGGTGAAGATGATCCCGGAACTCGCCGGGCACCTCATCCACGCCGGCGGCAAACGCCTCCGGCCCATGCTGACGCTCGCCTCGGCGCGGCTGTTCGATTATGCGGGCGAAGACCATGTAAAGCTCGCCGCCGCGGTCGAGCTCATTCACGGCGCCACGCTGCTTCATGACGATGTGGTCGACGCCTCCTCCTTGCGCCGCGGGGCCTCCACCGCCAACACCATCTGGGGCAACAAGGAGAGCGTGCTCGTCGGGGACTTTATCTTCTCGCGCTCTTTCGAGCTGATGGTCGAAGCGAAAAATCTCGACGTTTTGCGCTCGCTGTCGCACGCCTCGAGCATCATCGCGCAAGGCGAAGTCCTGCAGCTGACGACGCAGAAAAACATCGCCGCCACCTTCGAGACCTATCTTCAGGTGGTGCGCGCCAAGACCGCGGCTCTCTTCGCCGCGGCGACGGAAGTGGGCGCGCAGATCTCCGGCCGCCCGGCGGAAGAAGAAATCGCTATGCGCCGTTTCGGCGAGGATTTCGGCATCGCCTATCAGCTCGTCGACGACGCCCTCGATTACGCCGGGTTCGAATATGCGCTCGGCAAGACGGTCGGCGACGATTTCCGCGAAGGCAAGATGACCGCGCCGGTGGTCTTCGCCATCGAGCGCGCGCGCGAAGAGGAAAAACCCTTCTGGCGGCGCGTCATCGCCGAGGGCCGGCAAGAGCCCGGCGATTTCGAAAAGGCGCAAAGCCTGATGGAGCGCGACGGCGTTATCGAAGACACCTTCGAATGCGCCCGCGACTACACGCAAAAAGCGCTCGACGCTTTGTCAAAAGCGCCCGACAACGAGTATCGCGAAGCGCTCGGCGATCTCGCCCTCACCTCGACGGCGCGCGGGTCTTAAACCTTATTCCGCAGCCGGCTGAAGCGCGTCGTCATCGGCGGCGGCGCGTCTCTTGAGCAATCCGCTTTTGTCGGCGCGCGCCGTGATGCGCGCGGCGCCGACAATGAACACAAACGACAACGCCAGCGGCGCCAGCCACTGCAAGGAAGGCGGCATCGCGAGCATCAGCGCGCCCGCGCCCGCACACAGGCTGACCAGCCCCATATAGATGACGGCGACGCTGGCGTGCGAAAAACCGCCGCGCATCATCAGCTGATAAAGATGCTCGCGATGCGCCGCGAGAAGGTTCTGCTTGCGCAGGGCCCTTGAGAACAGCGTCCAGGCGACGTCGAAAATAAACGGCAGAAAGATCACCGGCATGACGAGAACGCTAAGCCGCGCTTCGGTCCAGTTCGCGCCGAGGACGGCGAACGCGGCGATCAGAAAGCCGAGCATCTGACTGCCATTGTCGCCCATGAAGATTTTGCCGCGGATGAGATTTTCCGGCAGGAACCCGGCGGCGGCGCAGGCGAGAAGCAACGCCGCCACGGCCAGCACCGGCGCGCCGGAAAGACCGGCGAACACGGCGAACCAGGCGAGCCCCGCCGCCGCCGCGCCGGCGGCGAGCCCGTTCGCCCCGTCCATGAAATTAAAAGCGTTCATGAAACCGACGATCCAGAAAACGGTCAGCGCCGCGCCCCATAAGGGCCCGAGCGCAACCGCGCCCAGCGACGGCAGCGGAGCCGATTGCAGCGCACCGAAGAAAAAGATGAAGAGCGCGGCGACAAGGATCTGCCCGCCGAACTTCCAGACGGGGGAGAGCCCAAGCTTGTCGTCGGCGAGGCCGACAAAAAAAGCGGCGACGCCAGCGACGCCGATCAGCGCCAGCGTCTTCGCCGCGCCCCCATCGTCCGCGAAGGCGGCCATGACGAAAAGGCCGACAACCCATCCGCCCGTGATCGCGGCGCCGCCGATGCGCGGGGTCGCATGGTCGTGGCTCGAGCGTTCATTGGGTTCGTCGAGAAAGGCGCCCGCGCGCGCCGCCAGCATGCTGACGCAATAAACAACGGCCACCGTCATTGCGGCCGCAACCGCCATGATGAAGGGTTCGATCATCCGTTCTTCCGCCCCCGGGCTTTCCCGCCTGCGAACCTATCGCACATGGAGCGCCGAAGCCATGGCCCACCATCCGCGCGCCTGCAAAGCCGCCGCAGCGCGGACGGCGCCTTCGCGTGACGGGAACAGCGCAAAACACGTCGCGCCCGAGCCGGACATGCGCGCGGCGAGCGCGCCCGGCGCTTGCGCCAGCGCATCGATCGCATCGCGGATCACGGGCGCGCGTTCAATGGCGAAGGCTTCAAGATCGTTGCGGGTGCGCGCCATCGCGGCTTTGACTTGCGTGTAATTCACTGCGCGAAACGGATCACAAACCGGCGTCGCCGGCGCCGGGACGCCCGCATCGAAGGCGCGGAAGACAGGCCCCGTGGGCATGTCGACACCCGGATTGACGAGGCATATCCATAAAGCCGGCAGAACAGGCCCCTTCTCAAGGATTTCGCCGGCGCCCGTCACATGGACCGGCGCGCGGGCGAGACAGGCCGGCACGTCGGCGCCGAGGGAAAAACCGAGCCGCGACAGCGCCGCCTCGCCGATCTCCAAGCTCCACAATTTGACGAGCGCGCGCAAAACCGCCGCCGCATCCGCCGAGCCGCCGCCGACGCCCGCCGCCACGGGCAGGTTCTTTTCAAGCGTGATGGCCGCGCCTGTTTCAACGCCGCATTTGCGCGCCAGCTTTTGCGCCGCACGAAAGACGAGATTAGCCTCCGGCGGCAGATTCTTCAGCGCGTCCGCGAAAGGTCCCTCAATGGCGAGAGAAATGTCGTTGGCGGGCTCAACGCGAATGACGTCGCCGTCTTCGGCGAAAATGAAAAGGCTTGCGAGATCGTGCAGCCCGTCGCGGCGGACGGGACCGATATGGAGATAAAGATTGACTTTGGCGGGAGCGGTCTCGGCGATCATGCGCTCTCTTCCGGCAAGCCTTCCTCAAGTTTCTTCTCGACGCTGTCGCGCAGCTTGTCGGACGGTTCAAGCTCCAGAACGCGTTTCCATTCGTAACGCGCCTCGATCTTGCGCCCGAGCCGCCAGTAAACGTCGCCGAGATGATCGGTGATGGTCGGGTCGGCGGGTTCGAGCGACGCGGCGTGCTCGAGATGGCCCACCGCCTCTTTATAATCGCCGCGCTGATAATGGGCCCAGCCGAGGCTGTCGATAAAGGCGCCGGAATTCGGTTTGATCGCCACCGCCTGCTCGATAAGATCGAACGCCTTGTCGAGATTCTCGCCGCGCTCCGCCCAGGAATAGCCGAGATAGTTGAGCGCGGTCGGCTCTTTCGGCGCAATCTCGACGGCGCGCTCCAGATCCTTTTCCGCCGGCGGCCATTGACCGAGCTCCATCAGCGAGGCGGCGCGGCCGACGAAAAACCGCCAGGAATCTTCGGGCGGATCCTCGGACAAAGTATCGATCAGCTTGCCGTAAACCGCGACGGCTTCGCGATGACGGCCCTGGCCGGCGAGAAGGTTGGCGTAATTGAGCCGCGCCTCCTGCGACTTGCCGGAGCGCGCCGCAGCGCGCAGCACCTTTTCGGCTTCCGCTTCGCGCCCGAGTCCCATCAGCCCGCCGGCGATGTCGATCTGCGCCTGCTCGTAAAAGGCGGAAGACTTCGGAATCTTTTTGAGCATGTCGATGGCGCGTTCATTGTCGCCATAGGCGTTGAGGATCGCCCCGGCGAGACGCTGCGCGTGATCGAAATCGGGCCAGAGATAAAGCGCGATCCGGGTGAAGGCGAGCGGCATGTCGTAATTGGCGTCGCCGACGCGAAAGCCCGCCTTTTGCGCCGCGTCTCTTTGATCGGCCATCTGCTGCAGGATCGCCGAGCCGAACGAATAAAGCGCGACGGCCGCGCCTTTTTGCGGCGTGACATTGGCCCATGTCTTGTCGGTTTTGCCGGCGGCGAGACGCTCCAGCCCGCGCTTGGCGACCTGCCGGTCGAGACCGGGATATTGCGCCAGCAATTCATAATGCGCGCGCGCCTCGTCGATATTGCCGGTGCGCTGAAGGAAGGCGCCGTACGCATCGCGGCCGACAACCCCGCCATAGGTCATCAGCGCGAGCTGATAGGCGGTGCGCGCTTCATCGTCGAGACCGGCGTTTTCGAACAAAAACGCCTGGTGCAAGGGATGAAAGCCGCGGAAGGTGTCGCCGTCTTTTTTGGCGAGCGCTTTCAGCGCCGGCTCGGGCCCCTCTTCCCCGGCGATCGCCCAGGCGTCGAGAATGGCCATGGAGGCGGAGAAATATTCAACCTCAGCCTTGGCGGCGAGCGCGTCGCGGGCCGCGGCGTATTTCCCGTGTTTGAGATCGCGCGCCGCGATGGTCAGCCGGGCGAGGTCGTCGTCTTCTTTTTCTTCATTGGCGAGAATCTTATCGGCGAGCGCCGCCGCGCCTTCGATGTCGCCCGACGCGACCTTGAAGAAAAAAGCGCCGCGCAGGACTTCCTTCGCCTCGACGCCTTCGGCCTCCACGTCCTCGAAGGACGACGCCGCCTCGCGGATATCGTTCGATCCGGCGGCGAGACGGCCCGACAGATAATCGCCGACGACGCTGGTCTCGTCGGGCGCGGACGCGCAACCGGCCGCCAGACAAAAAACGGCAATCCCAATGGTCAGAAATTTCATGCGCAACAGATGCGTTCCTTACATATTCGGATAGTTCGGGCCGCCGCCGCCTTCGGGCGTCGTCCAGACAATGTTCTGCGACGGGTCCTTGATGTCGCAGGTTTTGCAGTGAACGCAATTTTGCGCATTGATCTGAAAGCGCGGCTCCGCGCCCTCCTCGGTCACCACCTCGTAAACGCCCGCCGGACAATAACGCTGCGCCGGCTCTGCATATTCCGGCAGATTAACGCCGATCGGGATTGAAGGATCTTTAAGTTTGAGGTGGGAAGGCTGATCTTCTTCGTGATTAGTGGCGGAAAACGCCACATTGGTGAGCCGGTCGAAGGTGGTCTCGCCGTCGGGACGCGGATAGGCGATGGGTTTGTGTTTCGCCGCCGGCTCGGTCGCCGCCGCGTCCGTTTTGCCGTGCTTCATTGTCCCGAAAAAGGACAGGCCCGGCATAATCGAATTCATCCACAGTTCCATGCCGCCAAGCGCGATGGCGCCGAGGCGGGTGCCGAAAGACGACCAGAGCGGCTTCACATTGCGCGCCTTGAAAAGCTCGGCCCGGACGGGGGAATTCTCATAAGCCGCCTCATAGGCCTCGAGCGCGTCGCCCTCGCGGCCCGCAGCGACAGCGTCGAATGCAGCCTCAGCCGCCATCAGCCCCGTCAGCATGGCGTTGTGGTTGCCCTTGATGCGCGGCACGTTGACGAAACCGGCCGAGCAGCCGATCAGCGCGCCGCCCGGAAAGGCAAGCTTCGGCACTGACTGATAGCCGCCTTCGGTGATCGCCCGCGAACCGTAGGCGATGCGTTTGCCGCCTTCGAGAAGCTCCGCGATTTCCGGATGGGTCTTGAATTTCTGAAACTCCCCATACGGATAAAGATAGGGATTCTTGTAGTTGAGGTGCACGACAAAGCCGAGGGCGACGGTGTTGTCGCTGTAATGATAAAGGAACGAGCCGCCGCCAACATCGTCTTTCAACGGCCAGCCGAAGGTGTGCTGCACATGGCCGGGGCGCGATTTTTCCGGGGCGATCTCCCAGAGTTCTTTGAGGCCTATGCCGAATTTCTGCGGCTCGCTGTTTTCGTCGAGATTGTATTTCGCGATCAGCTGTTTTGCGAGCGAGCCGCGCACGCCTTCGGCGATCAGCACATATTTGCCGACCAGCTCCATGCCGGGCTCATAGGAGTCCTTTTTCTCGCCGTCCTTGCCGATTCCCATTTCGCCGACGACGACGCCGCGCAAGGACCCGTCCTCGCGGTAAAGCGCCTGCGACGCCGCCATGCCGGGATAAATCTCGACGCCGAGCCCCTCGGCCTGTTCGGCGAGCCAGCGGCAGACATTGCCCATGGAGACGATGTAGCAGCCATGATTCTTAACCATGCCCGGCATGCCCCAGACGGGCAGCGAGACCGAACCGCTCGAGCCGAGCACCTTGAAGCTTTCAGACGCGACGGGCGTGTCGACGGGCGCGCCCGGCATGTCGCGCCAGCCGGGAAGAAGCGCGTCGAGCCCCGACGGATCGAGCACCGCGCCGGAAAGAATATGGGCGCCCACTTCCGAGCCCTTTTCGACCACCACGACATTGATGTCGCCGCCCGTCTCGCTCGCGCGCTGTTTCAGCCGGATCGCCGCCGAGAGCCCGGCCGGCCCGGCGCCAACGATCACGACATCGAATTCCATGGATTCCCGTTCGGGCGCTTCATCGGTCATTTTTTCGTCTTCTCTTTCGCCTGCAGTCCCTGGTGGCTCCCGTTTCTGGCAAAAATCACCGGGAAAAGCCATGATCGGCGTTATTGTTTTGCACATGACGCAGCGGCGCCCGCCAGAAGGAAAGCAAACGCCATGACGCCAACGGTCTTTATTGCGCTTTGCGCGCTCTCTCTCGCCCTCCTCCTGTTGGGCGAATATCAAGACAATCGCGCCCTGAAATGGGCCGCCAAACCAGCCGCGTCGTTGTTTTTCGTCCTCGCCGCCATCAGCGCCGGCGCGTTCGAGAGCGCCTATGGCCTGTGGGTGCTGGCGGCGCTGATCCTGTGCATGGCCGGGGACGTGCTGCTCATCCCCGCTGGGGAAAAAACCTTTCTCGCCGGCATGGGCGCATTCGGCGCAGGCCACGCCGCCTATATCGGCGCGTTTTTAAGCGGCGGCGCAGCGCTGACGCCGCTCTTCCTCGCCGGCGCCGCGGGGATGAGCGTTTTCGCCATTCTCTCGCTGCGCTGGCTGTGGCCGCATCTCGGGACGTTTCGCGGGCCCGTCGCCGCCTATACGGCGATCATCGCGGTCATGGTCGCGACAAGCATTCTGGCGAGCCCGCCCGGCGGCGGCGCGCCGAGCGCGCTCGTCATCGCCGGCGCCGCTGGCTTTGCGGTCTCCGACCTCGCGGTCGCCCGGGACCAGTTCGTCGCATCCGGCTTCGTCAACCGGATCTGGGGCCTGCCGCTTTATTACGGCGCGCAATTGCTGCTCGCGTCTTCCGTTTAGAACCTGCTAGACTGCGCAAATATGTCCGAAGTCTCTGAAATGGATGCAGCCAGAGCGTTGCTGCGCTGGCATCTCGAAATGGGCGTCGACGAAACGGTCGCGCCCGCGCCCGCCGATTTCTATGCGTGGCAAGCGCCTCAGACGGGCGGCCAAAGCGCCAACGCGCCCGCCCGGCGCGGCGCGGCCCCGCGTCTTGATGCGGTGAAGGCCGAGGCGCAGGCCGTCCCCGCCGCGCCGGCGGCCCCGGAGACGGTTTCCACCGATGAGGCGATCCGCGCCGCCGAGACAGCCGCCGCAGCCTGCGACAGTTTCGAAGCCCTGGACGCCGCGGTCAAAGCCTTCGAGGGCTGCCCCTTAAAGGCCGGGGCCAAGAACACGGTCTTCACCGACGGGGTCCCGGGATCGGACCTGCTTGTCATCGGCGAGGCCCCGGGCCGCGACGAGGACCGGCTCGGAAAGCCTTTCGTCGGCCGGGCGGGCCAGCTGCTCGACCGGATGCTCGCCGCCATCGGCCGGGCCCGGACCGAGAACGTCTTGATTTCAAATGTGATTTTCTGGCGCCCCCCGGCCAACCGGACGCCGACGGCGCTCGAAACCGCAGTCTGCCGGCCTTTCGTGGACCGGCTGATCGAGCTCACGGGGCCCAAAGCGGTTCTGATCGCCGGCGGCGCGCCCTTGCAGGCGCTTCTGGGCGTCACCGGCATCATGCGCGCAAGGGGCGTCTGGCGGGAGATCGAAACGGCCTCCGGGGCGCGTTTCCCGGCCCTGCCGACCTATCACCCGGCCTTTCTCCTGCGCCAGCCGGCGGGCAAGCGCCTCGCCTGGGCCGATCTTCAGTCCCTCGACCAGAAGTTAAAGGGGCGTTAACCGACATTACGATATTCTTAGGTGTAAAGTTCGGGGCGTTGGGATCATTTCCCATTTTTAAGACTTTCGCGGCGACAATCGCCGCTGAGGAGCCCGTGCGCAAAAGCGCGGGGAAAGGGTGCGAGTGATGAGGGCAGTGCGCTGGATTGCGGGGATCGCGTTCTTGGCGGCGATGGGCGCGCCGGTTCAGGCGGCGACGCCGGAAGCCGTTCTCGACGAGCCGCCGGCCGCCGCGCCCGAAACCGCCGAACCGGTCCTGCGCGTCTTAAGCGCCGCCGACGCCGAGCTCTACAAGGAAATTTTCGCGCTGCAGGAAGACGGCCGCTGGAGCGAGGCCGACAAGAAGATCGCAGCTGTCGAGAACGACATCCTCATGGGCTATGTCCAGTATCAGCGCTATATGCACCCCACCGCCTATCGCTCGAAATTCAGCGAGCTGAAGCGCTGGATGGCCTATTACGCCGATCTTCCGGAGGCGGATAAAATCTATTCTCTCGCCCGCCGGCGCCAGCCCCGGGACCAGTCCGCCCCGGTGCGCCCGATCTCGCGCAAATGGCGTTCGGAACCCGGCAAGGAGCTTCATCCCGATCTCGTCGCCGATTATGAAAAGACCGGCGAAGCGCGCACCCGCCGCATCGAAGGCCGCGTACGCTATCTCGCCAATCGCGAGCGCGCGCTGGTCGCCCAGCGCGAAATCGACAATCACTTAAGACGCGGAACCATCACGACGCGCCAATATGACCGCATGCGCTCCTGGATCGCCGCGAGCCTTTATTACCAGGGCTATGTGGATGCGGCGCAGGAGATCGCGGAAAGCGCCGCGGACCGCAATGGCGAGACCGCCGTGCTCGCTTACTGGATCGCCGGGCTGATCGAATTCCGCAAAGGCGATATCGCCGGCGCCCATGATCATTTCAGCGCCATGGCGGCGGTACCTTATCAGGAAGATTCATTGCGCGCCGGCGCCGGCTTCTGGGCCGCGCGCACGGCGCTCGCCGCCGGGGCGCCCGCCGACGTGACGCCCAATCTCGAAATCGCCGCGCGCTATCCTTTCACCTTTTACGGCCAGCTCTCCCTCGCCCAGCTTGGCCGCGCCTATGATTTCAACTGGGCGCCGCCGGAACTGACGCAGGAGGATTTCGACAAGCTGACGCAAGAACAGCCGCGCATCCTGCGCGCCATCGCGCTCGCCGAAGCCGGCCGCACAAGCGACGCGGATATCGAGCTGCGCTGGGCGAACGGCGCGGTTGAGGAAGAACTGACCAAACCGCTTCTCGCCATCGCTTTCGCGCTGGACCTGCCCGCCGCGCAAATCGACATCGCGCTTTCGGACGACAATCCCGCGCTTCACGCCGGCCTCTTCCCGATTCCGCACTACACGCCGGAAAACGGCTTTCGGGTAGACCGCGCCCTGCTCTACGCGCTGATGCGCCAGGAATCGAAATTCAAGACCGACGCCACAAGCCGAGTCGGCGCCCGCGGGCTCATGCAATTAATGCCGCGCACGGCGAGCTACATCGCCGGCGACCGCTCCTTGCGGTACCGCTCGGGCCGCGAACGGCTTTACGATCCCTCCTACAATATGGAGCTCGGCCAGACTTATGTGGATCATCTGATGACCCGCTCGGTCGACGGCGATCTTTTCAATCTCGCCGCCGCCTATAATGGCGGGCCCGGCAATCTGCGGCGCTGGCAGCGCGCCGTCGAAGTCGAAGATCCCCTGCTTTTCATCGAGAGCATCCCGAACCGCGAAAGCCGCGATTTCGTCGAGAAGGTGCTGACCAATTTCTGGGTCTATCGCGCGCGCCTCGGCCAGCCCGCCCCGTCGCGCGACAAGGTCGCCGCCGGCGAGCTGCCGCTTTACGAAGCCCTCGACCGGATCGCCGGACAAGGCGACTGAGACAGCTCAGCCGGCCACATAAAGATGGCCGGCCATGCCGACCATGAAGCCGAGGACGGCGCCCATGGAAGGATACCAGCTGCGCTCCAGCTTCGCCTGCGGCGCCACGTCCCGGAAAACCAGAAACACGATGCCGCCGGCGCAAAAGGTCATGATCGTTCCGAGCAGCACATGGTCCGGCGTGAAAACGAGATAGCCTAAAAACCCCCAGCCGATCCCGCTCAGCGCGGCCAGGGAAATCACCGCCAAAGCATGCCGGCCGACGCCTTTGCGATGGGCCTTGTGCTTGATTTCGCGATAGGCGTTGAACGCTTCCGGAATGTTCTGCGCCGCGATGATCAGCGTCAGGAATAGCGCTTCCTTGTAGCTCTTGGAGATGACGGCGCCGACGACGATCGCTTCAGGGACGAAGTCGAGCAGCATGGCGAGAAGCTGCGACATGGGCGTGCCGCGAGTGGTGAAGTAACGGTCGCAGGCCATGAAGACGACGGCGCCCGCCGTAAAGCTCGATAAGGACGCCCAGGCCGGCTGCAGCTCCATGCCCTTGGGCGCAAGCACAAGCGCGACCGCCGCCAGAAGCGCGCCGCCGCCGAAAGCGATGACGCCGTGGCGCCATTCGGAGCGCATCCACGCCGGATGGACCCGCTCCCAATGGCCCAGCGCGCCGCCGGCGATCGCCGAAAAAGCCGCGATCAAAAGCAGGATGAAAAGATTGAGGACCATTGGTCTCGAACGGGCGCCCTTTGCGGTCTGGGACGGACAGGCGTAAAGTCGATAGGACTCATACCAACAAAAACGCTATTTGATAGTTCGCGAACGGAAACCTCATGGCGACGGAAAAAACCATCAACGCCGAAGGCGGCTGTCTGTGCGGGGCCATCCGCTATCGCGTCTCCGGCGCGATAACCGAAAGCGCTTATTGCCATTGCCGGACCTGCCAGCGCCAGTCCGGCGCGCCGGCCGTCGCCTGGTTCGCGCTCGCCCCGTCGGGCTTTTCCTATCTGAAAGGAGAACCCGGCGTCTATCGCGCATCGGATCGCGCGCGCCGCGAATTCTGCTCGACTTGCGGAAGCTATCTTGTTTTCCGGGAAGACGATCCGGAGGAGACGCTGAGCGTCAACACGGCGACGCTGGACGATCCCGCCCTCGCCCCGCCCGAATTCCACATTTATTGCGAAAGCCGCATCGGCTGGTTCGACACCGCCGATGACCTGCCGAGATTTGCGCGGGGGCCGGCGTCCACGGCCTGACCCGTCACTCCAGGCCCATCACGCCCATGATCGCCGGTCCGAGAATGACGGCGAACAAGACCGGCAGGAAGAAGCCGATCATCGGCACGGTGAGCTTCGGCGGCAGCGCCGCGGCCTTCTTTTCCGCTTCCTGCATGCGCAAGTCCCGGCTTTCCTTGGCCATGACGCGAAGCGACTGGCCCAAGGGCGTGCCGTATTTTTCCGATTGAACGAGCGCGGTGACGACGCCCTTCACCGCGTCGAGGCCGGTGCGCTCGGCGAGATTGATGTAAGCCTGTTTGCGTTCCTGCAAATAGGAAAGCTCGGCCGTGGTGAGCCCGAGCTCCTCGGCGAGTTCGGGACAGTTCGGCCCGACTTCGTCGCCGACTTTCTGGAACGCGGCCTCGATGGACATGCCCGATTCAACGCAGATGAGGAGCAGGTCGAGCGCGTCCGGCCAGGCTTCCTGGATCTTCTGCTGGCGCTTCGAGACAGCGTTGGAGATATAGATGTTCGGCAGGTAGAAACCGGCGAAGAAACCGGCCAGGGTGGCGAGCAGGCGGCCGAAACTGTCGAGCTCGAAACCGCCGAGCAGATAGACGTAAACGCCGACAATGATCGCCACCACGAAAGGCAGGCCGAGACGCGCCGCCATGAAGGTGAACACCGGCCCCTGGCCGCGATGGCCGGCCATCATCAATTTCTTGCGCGCCGAATCCGCATCGAACACTTCAAGCAGCTTGAGGCTTTCCACGACCTCCTTGATCGCCCCTTGCGGGCTCGTGTTGCGAAGACCCTTGGTCTTTTTCGCCAGCGCTTCGCGCTGCTGTTTTCTAAGGCTGTCGCGATAGTTGCCGACGGATTTCATCCGCTCTTTAAGCTTGTCCTTGACGAGCAGCGGCTCGAGCACGGTGTAAAGCGTCGCGATCGCGGCCAACGAAACCAGCGCGGCGATCTGGAAAGAACGGTCGGTCAGCGCGTTGATGATCCCTTCCATGAGGCTACACCTTAATCTGGGTCATTTTTTTCATCACGAAGATGCCCGTCCCCATCCAGAGCCCCGCTCCGATCAGGATGAAGTTGCCGACTTTCGTCGCAAACAAGGGAGCCAGGTAATCCGGCGATGAAAGGTGGACGGCGCCGGCCACCAGAAAGGGCAGCGAGCCGATGATCCAGGCGGACGCCTTTGCTTCCGAGGACAGCGCCTTGATCTTGCCCTGCATCAGCTTGCGCGAGCGCAGGACGGTTGCAAGGTTGCCGAGCGCTTCGGCGAGGTTGCCGCCGGTCTTCTGCTGGATCATCAGGACAATGCCGAAGAAGTTCACTTCCTGCAGCGGCATGCGTTCATACATGCGCTCCAGAGCCTGCTCCATGGAAAGGCCGACGCGGATGCCTTCGACCAGCATGTGAAACTCGTCGCAGATGGGACGCGGCGCCTCGCGCGCGATGATTTTCAGACACTCGTTGACCGGAAGGCCGGATTTCACGCCGCGAACGATGACGTCGATGGCGTTGGAAAATTCATCGACGAATTTTTTCTGACGGCGGGCCCTCAGGAAATTCAGGACCCAGCGCGGGAAACCGAAACCGCCGATCAAAAGCAAAAGCCCGCTGACCCAGGGCTTCTGGCCTGAAATAACGCCGATCAGCCCGAAAAAAACCGCCATGACGACGCTGGCGATGTAGAAATGCTTGCGCTTGATCGGCAGGCCCGCCTGTTCGAGCATCTGCTCCATCGACAGGCGGCGCTTCTTTTTGAGATTTTTCGTCTTGTCATCAAGCGCGGCCAGCGATTCAGCGAGCTTTTTGCGGCGCTCCTTGCTCTGCGCTTCCGCATTGGGGCCGTTGGCGCGTTTCACGGCTTTCGCCGCATTCATTTCCTCGACGCGTCTTTTCGTCTTGTCTTTCTGGTTCGGCGCCAGCAGGACGAAAGCGAGCGCGCCGAAACAGACGAGCCCGAGAACCAGAACGATGAGGATCTGCTGCTGATCCATGGGTTCTCTTCTCCTTAATCCGCGGCGGCGTCGAGCGCGCCGGCAAGCTCGGCTTCCTTGCCGTAATAGCGGGCGCGGTCCCAGAAAGCCGGGCGGGCGATGCCGGTGGATTTATGCTTGCCGACGATCTTGCCGTCCGCATCCTCGCCGTCCATGTCGTAGATGAAGAGATCCTGTGTGATGATGGTGTCGCCTTCGGTGCCGAGCACTTCCGTCACATGGGTGATGCGGCGCGAACCGTCGCGCAGACGCGCGGCCTGAACGATGACGTCGATCGAGCCGACGATCATTTCCTTGATGGTTTTCGAGGGCAGGTTGTAGCCGCCCATGGTGATCATGGATTCCACACGCTGCAGAGCCTCGCGCGGGGAGTTGGCGTGGAGCGTGCCCATGGAGCCGTCGTGGCCGGTGTTCATGGCCTGAAGCAAGTCGAACGCTTCGGGCCCGCGAACCTCGCCGACGATGATCCGTTCCGGGCGCATACGCAGACAGTTTTTAACAAGGTCGCGCATGGTCACTTCGCCCTGGCCTTCAAGGTTCGGGGGGCGGGTTTCGAGACGCACCACGTGAGGCTGCTGCAGTTGAAGCTCCGCCGCGTCCTCGCAGGTGATGACGCGCTCGTCATGTTCGATAAAGCCGGTGAGACAGTTCAACAGCGTCGTTTTACCGGAGCCCGTGCCGCCGGAGATCAGCGTGTTGATGCGGCAATGGCCGATGATTTCGAGCACCTTCGCCCCTTCCGGCGAAATCGAGCCGAAATTGACGAGATCCTGAATCCTCAGCTTGTCTTTTTTAAACTTACGAATGGTGAGCGCGGCGCCGTCGATCGAAAGCGGCGGCGCAATGACGTTCACGCGAGACCCGTCCGGCAGGCGCGCGTCGCAGATCGGGCTCGATTCGTCGACGCGACGGCCGACCTGGGAGACGATGCGCTGACAGATGTTCATCAGCTGCGCATTGTCGCGGAAGCGCACATTGGTGAGTTGGATCTTGCCGCCGACTTCGATGAAGACGTGGCTGGAGCCGTTGACCATGATGTCGGCGATATCGTCGCGAGCCAGCAGCGGCTCCAGCGGGCCATAACCGAGGACGTCGTTGCAGATGTCCTGAAGCAGCGATTCCTGCTCGGCGATCGACATCTGGACGTTCTTGATCGAAATGATCTCGTTGACGATGTCGCGGATTTCCTCCGCCGCCGCTTCGGTGTCGAGCTGCGCAAGCTGCGACAGGTCGATCGTGTCGATCAGCGCATTGAAAATCGTCGTTTTTGTCTGAAAATATTCGTCGGACCGGCCGCCGATCTCGACGGTTTCCGGCTCCTTGGCCTCCGGTTGCGTCACGCGCGGCGGGGCCGGCGGCGGCGATTTCGGCTTCGCCTCCGGTTTCGGCGCGGGCTTCGCCGCGGCCGGTTTTTGCGGCGCGGGCTTCGCGCCCTGCTGCGGGCGCTGGGCCGGTTTTTTGGCGGCAGGCTTCGCCGCCGGCGCCGCCGGCTCAACCGGACTGGTTCTGCGTCCGAACATCGTCACCCCTACTTACCCCTTTTTCTTGAACAAACCGGCCAGGCTGAATTTCGGACGCGCAATATTGGGTTCGTTGCGGCCGAGAAGATGACCCGACATTTCGCGGATCGCCTGGGCGGCCTTGGACTTGGCGCCGACTTCCATGAGCGGCGCCGCATTGGTCGCCGCGGCGCCGAAGAGCTGCGGATCCCAATTGATGACCTGGGCCGGCGTGATGCCCACATGCTCGGCGAATTGATCCGCCTGCACCGCCGACATTTTCGGGTCGAACTGGTTGATGATCAGCGTCGGCGACGAGTCGTTCGGGCGCGCCGCGCCGAGAATGTCAATCAGGTTCTTCGTGTTGCGGAAGGAGGCGAGGTCGGGCGTCGCCGTGATGACGATTTCATCCGCCGTCATCAGGATGCGCTTGGACCAGGACGTCCAGACATGGGGTACGTCGACGACAATGGTCGGCGCCGTGCCTCGCACCACGTCAAGGACCGTTTCGAACGCCTGATCGTCGAGGTCGAAATCGCGGTCGAGCATTGACGGCGCCGTGAAAAGGCTCAGCCGGTCCGTATGCTTTTGCAGCAAGCGGTCGAGCAACACGTCGTCCAGACGCTCGGGCGAATTCAGCGCTTCGACGAGGCCGGCCGACGCCTCTTCGTCGAAATCAAGGCTCGCCGTGCCGAACGGCAGGTCGAGGTCGAGAATGATCGTGTCGCTCCTGTATTCCTCGGCCGCGCACCAGCCCACATTGTGCGCGATGGTCGAAGACCCGACGCCGCCGCGGGCGCCGACGAAAGCCATGGTCTTGCCGATCGGCGGCGCCGACGGGTCGACATAAAGGTCGGCGATTGTCTTGATGATCTGCAGGGGCGATTGCGGGCGAACGATATATTCGCTGACGCCCTGACGGATCAGCTCGCGGTAAAGAATGATGTCGTTGACCGCGCCGATGATGATCACCTTGGTCGAAGGATCGCACACTTCCGCCAGCTCGCCCAGCTTGGTGAAAATCTCCGAGCCGCCCACCATGGTTTCGAGAATGATGAGGTTCGGGGTCGACGCCGTCTGGAAATGATCGACGGCCTTGGCGACGCCGCCCATGTGAATGGTGAGATGCGCCTTTGCGAGACGGCGGTCCACGGACGCTTTTTCCAGAAGCTGCGTCACTTGCGGCGTTTCGCAGAACGCGTGGATTGAAATCCGCGGCACCGGACGGTGGTCGACTTCTTCGTCGCTGATTTCCGTAACGCCTTCGCCGTAGCCTTGCGTGTCGGGCACGTTGGCGGCGCCGGCGGCGGCCGAAGCGGTCACAAGCGCGCCCTGCGTCGCGGCCTCCTGTTCGTAGCCGTCATCTTCATAGACTTCGCCGCCGTCATCTTCCGCCGCCGCGGCTTCAGCCGCTTCGAAGACATCTTCGATCACATGACCGCCCTCGTCCGCAGCCGGCGCGGCGCCGAGTTCGTCGATGTCGTCTTCAAAAGCCGCTTCGAGATCGGCTTCTATCGCCTCTCCCCCGGCGAACCCTTCATCGGAGAAAGCCTCGTCGCTGAAATCCTCTTCGGCGAAAGCGTCTTCGCCGAAATCTTCCTCGCTGAAATCCTCTTCGCCGAGCGCGGCAAGTTCTTCGTCGGAAAGCTCTTCGTCGAGCCACGATTCGTCGCTGCCGAACGCGTCTTCGAGGCTTTCTTCAAAAGCCGGCTCCGCCTCGTCTGACTTCGCGGGCGCGCCGCCGCCAGGGCCGCCGTCGGCGCCCAGGCTGGCCGCGCCTTCGGCGACGCCCTCTTCATCCTCTGCCGGCTGATAAGTATTTTCAGCAGCGTTTTTCATCGTTATCTCCCTCAAGCATTCCCGGTCTCCGGGCGCTCTCGTTAGTTCGACGAGGCGGAAGCCTCGATATCCCCAACTTTAGATTCGGTCGCAGCACCCTCGCGATAAAGCTCGATCGCACGCACCGTAAACTCGCCGTCGCGCGGCGCCGTTTCGGTCGGCGCGATGAGGTCGTGCGGGTCGGCGACCATCGCCGCCAGGTTGTTCTGGGTCGCGCAGCCCATATTCGGCGATCTCAAATTGCGGTATTGGCGGCTGCGCGTGCCGGCCCACACGCCGCAGGGGCTGGGCGAGGCAACGTAACGCGTGAAAGAAAGGATGACCTCATTCGCCGCATTGCCGGTGCGATAGGTCGCGCCATGAATCGCCGACCACGGAATGCCCGCCTCATTCAAGGTCCGGCGAATGTCGGCGGAAGCCTCATGTCCGTCAAGGTCATTGCCCGCGCCTGAAGGACCGGTCACAGTCAGCGGCCCATGCCCGTTGTTCAGATAAGAGTTCGCGAACGCGCGCAGCCGCGCCTTGTCGACGGTGGAAAGGTCCGTCGTTGTTTCGTCCGTGTTGATCGTCAGCGTGACGACCTGGCTGTCGACGGCGATCGGATGCGTTTCCTCGACAGTCGCCGCATGTTCCGGCCCGTTGAACGGTCCGCTGGCACAGCCGGCGGCCGCGAGCGACAGAGCGGAAAGAAGCGCGAGTTTCAGTTTTGACGTGATCATGACTTGCTTCCCATTAATCCAGAATGAAACCCATCGGGCCTTGCAGCGAGGCTTCGTTGACGCCTGCGCCGGCGAGACCGTAGGTCGCGACCATTTTTCCGAACAGAATCGCTTCCGCATCGCTCGACGGCGTAAACCCTTCCGCGGGATCCGCCAGTTTGGATTCATGCGTCGAATTGACGAGATAGGGCGTCACGACGATGACGAGCTCGGTTTCGTTATTGGTGTAATTGCGGCTGCGGAAAAGCTGGCCGAGAACCGGCACGTCCTTGACGCCCGGAATGCCTTCGATCGTCTGGCGCATGTCTTCCTGCAGCAGGCCCGCCATGACGAGGCTGCCGCCGGAGGGCAGTTCGACAACGGTGTTGGCGCGGCGCACGGACAGGCCGGGGATCGAAAGCCCCGCTGTCGTGGTCAGATTGCCGTTGTCGTCAACCGTCGTCGCGCCCGGCACGAAAAACGCATTCTCCGTGGTGATCTCCGAGACTTCGGTTGAGATTTTGAGATTGATGCGGCCTTTCGAGAGCACCAGCGGTGTGAAGCCGAGGCCCACGCCGAATTCCTTGAACTCGATCGTGATGACGCCGTCATCCTGGCCGACCGGCACGGGGAATTCCCCGCCCGCGAGGAACCGGGCGCTCTCACCCGACACCGCCGTCAGATTCGGCTCGGCGAGCACGCGAATGAGGCCGTTCGATTCAAACGCCTGGAACGAGGCGTTGAGATTTTGCAGCGTCCCGCCGGCATTCGGGCGCGAGCCGGTGAGGCCAAGGCCGCCATTGGTCGAGATCGCGTTTTGCGCGGCGAATGTAAAGGCCGAGTTCGAGATCGGAACCGATCCGCTGACCGAAACGCCAAGCTGTTTCAGGAGTTGGCGCTGCATCTCGACGATGCGGACCTTCAACATCACCTGTTCGGGATCGCGAACCGTGAGCAGGTTGATGACTTTTTCCGGATCATCGATGAAACGCCCGGCGAGATCGGATGCGTTCGCCGCTTCCGACGCCGACTGCACGACGCCTTTGAGAACGATATTATCGTTGACCGCTTCAACCTCAATGCGCGTGTCGGGCATGACCCGGTCGAACAGCGATTTCAGCGCATCGGTGTCGCGCTCGACGACGATTTCAAGATTGAGAATCTGGCGCCCGCGTGAATCGAAAAAGAACGCGTTGGTCTGGCCGGTGGCGAGGCCAAGCAGATAGACTCGGCGCGGAGAACGCACCACCGCGTCGACAACAGAAGGCGACGACACCAGCACGTCGGCGGCGGCCTGCGGAAGCTCGACGATCGCCGCCTTGTCCAATGGCAACACGATGCTTTTCGAAACCGCGCTCTCTCCGCCGGAATCGATCCGCACAGGCTGCGAGCCGCGCTGGGCGGCGGCGGGCATGGCGAGGCCGATCGCCGCGACGCCCGCCAGCATGGCGAACAGCGGTTTTGCGAAGCGGATACTCGCGGCGTTCGCGGTTTTGGGAAGGACTGTCATTTCAACCCCCTGGTCAAACTCTTTATTACGAACGCCCATAACGGATCACACTTATATTGGAGGAACGACGCTCCGTCGTTTCAATCTCGTTTTCCGGCTTGAAAATGCTGCGCAGAACAAGGCTGAGATTGCCGCTGTCGCGCGAGGATGTGAAAGTCTGCGCATCGGACGGCGCAAGTTCGAGCGTCACATTCGTGCCGCCCACATGGGCCTGTTCCGTGTTTTCAGAAAACAGCGTGTCGACGGCGAGAACGCGCACATCCTCGAACATCGTGCGCGCCTGTCCGCCGCCGCCGCGACCCGCCGTAAACAGAACATCAACCCTGTCGCCCGGCAGAATGAAGCCGCCCGAAGACGTTTCCGGCGAAACCCGCAACGTCACCGCGCGCATGCCCGGCGCCAGGATCGCCGCCATCAGGCCGGACGATCCGGCGCGAATGACCTTTGCGTTGACGATCGGCTCGCCGGTCACGATCAGCGAACGGGCCACTGCGCTCTCGAGCTTCTCGCGCGCTTCGGAATTTTCATCGGTGATGAAAGTCGGCTGCACGGCTTTTTTCGGCCACGCCACCCAGTTCGTGTCTTCAAGCGTCAAACGCTCCCCACGCTGAATATCCCGCGTGGAGATCAACACACGAACGGTCTCTTCCTTAACGGGCTCGACAATCTGAACAGGCGCAACGTCCTTGTCCTGTCCGAGCATTAAGAAAAATGCGGCCGCGCCCGCGACCAGCGCCACGCCTAGAATTGCAATACGACTAACGTTCATTTCGACCCTGCCTGACTGTTACGCTACTCACACAGAACGCCTTGATGTTATGGTGAGACAAACTCCTCAAAACTCTGTTAACTGATCCTGTTAACCGCCAATGACCAATTGGAAGTATGGCGTTTGCGAAAAGCTAAGAAGTGCGCCCGCCGCAATCGCCACCGCGTAGGGCAAATCCTTTTTTCGTTCATGCAGCCGGATCAACCATGGCGCATGCGCGTAAACAGGCAGAACGGGTAGCTTCCGGAAGAACCCCATCACCATGGCGAGAACAAGACCCGCGACCGCCGTGTTGAAGAGAAAGACGCCGAGGCTGACGAGACCGAGCCAGGGCGCCGTCGCCGCCAGCAGTTTGGCGTCGCCGCCGCCGACGATCTTTGCGGCGAACAGGCAGAAGCCGAGCGCCAGCGCGGCCGCGCCGATGAGCATGCCCTCGATCATCACATGCGGCGCCGCGCCCACGGCGACACCCGCAAGCGGATAAGCGCAGACAAGCAAGATCGAAATCCAGTTCGGGATCTTGAATTCGTAGATGTCGTTCGCGGCGGCGATCAACAGGGCCGCGGGAAAAACCGATAAAAGCAAATATGCGATCACGCCTTATCTCCAGGCCAATTCCCGAGCAAGATAGGCGGCGCCGTCTTAATGTTCCGTTAGACATAAAGAAAAAAGGAGACCGAAAGGTCTCCTTTTTTCAAAGCTTAACGCTTCAGCGGCCAAGTGCGCCGCAAAGCGAAATTAGCTAGCAGCGTCCAGTTCGGTATTGATATTGTCGAACGTATCGGACAGCGTGCCGCCGACTGCGCGAATCGCAGCGATGATGGCGACCGCGATAAGCGCCGCGATAAGGCCGTATTCGATGGCCGTCGCGCCGGATTCATCTTCCTTGAAACGATTGATAAGAGCTTTCATGTGTCGACTCCTGCTTACTCTTCACTTGCACCGCTGAAGAAGTTTCCCCCTTCAGATGCGCTCATATTGATGCCGAGATGTAAAGAAAAAATGAATTTTGCAACAAGTAATGTCTGTATACAGATTATGGTTAAATCCAATTAACCACAGCCGGAAAGCCGCGCATTTGCTAGCGCGCAAGCTGATTGAGCCGCGACATATCGTTTATGATAAGCCCCGGATAATCGCGTTGGGCCACGCCTTCCTGGATGAGCGCGGCGACGGCGGCGGCGGCCTCGGCCTCGTCTGCGCCGGCCCGATCGGCGAGCTCCCGGTGTTTCGGCATTTTTTCGATCCGCCATAAACCGCTTAAAGGATCGCGCGCGATGCATTCGAGCAGCGCGGCGTAAATGCGCTGTTCCGGGGCCGTTTGCGGCGTCACCGCCTGGAACCGCAACCCGACCAAAGTTTGCGAAAGATAAATGGCGACATTGCGCATGAGAGACGGCCGTCCGGCGGCGAGCGATTTGAATTCCGCAGCATCAATAGCGACGAGATCGCAGTCGCTGTCGGCGGTCACCGCGATCTGCTGAAACAGGTCGGCCTTGGCGTCCGCGAGAGCGATTTCCAGCCCGAAAACGTCGTTTTCGCCGACACTCTCGATCATCATCGCGCCTGTTTCGCCATCGGCCACGGAAACGCGCAAGGCGCCGGAAAGCACCACCAGAAACTCAGCCCCTTCATATTGGCCGAGCGAGAAAACGGTCTGACCCTCGCTGTATGACCGGCGCTCGCCATGTTCGCACAACAGCGAAAGAACCGCTTCGGGAAGATCCTGAAAGGGAGGTATCTTTGCGATCGTTTCGACAAGGCCATCGGCCGCCGAAACGGTTTCAACTTGGACTGCTGTCATGACTTACTCCGCCGGTGCGGCAGAGCTAGCATCAGCGATTTAAGGTACGGTAAAATTCGTCCCGTAAAACGCTCGCTCCGGCGCCATGCAATAGGCGGCATGCCGGGCATCGCCTTAAGTTTTCCTTGACTCCTCGCCGCTAGGGTAAAGGCAATCTATTCATGAAGGATGATCCCATGCGCAGGATTTTCACCGCCGTCGTCTCATTCGCCGCCATGGCCCCTGTGATGAGTCAGACCGCCGCCGCCGAACAGCTGTGGCTGACCATGGATCAGGTGCGTCCATTCCAACTTGAAAACCCGGCGCAATCCATCGTCGTCGGCAACCCGGCGATCGCCGACGTCACCATCCAGGACAACAGCAATATTTTGCTGTTCGGCAAGGCGCCAGGTCTCACCAACATTTACATCTTCGATGAAGATGGCGAACCAGCGAAAAACCTTGTTATCCGCGTGCGCACGCCCAGCTCCGACATGCTGACGGTGCATCGCGGCGCGGCGCGCACTACCTATAACTGCACGACCAATTGCGAAGCCACCGTGACCGTCGGCGACGATCCGAGCGCGTTCAACGGCGTTTCGGGCCAGGTCACCGCGAAATACGGCCAGGCCTCGAGCATGGGCTCCAACGCTGGCGGCGGCGAAAACTAAGCCCGTCTCCATGCGCCGACGGCGACAACGCCCCGGCGCCTATTCCGCTTCGAAATTATAAATCTGCGGGCGTTCCTGCTGGCGCAGATTGGCGCGGCACCAGACATCGATGTCGCGCGCCGTGCGTTCGTTCGCCTGAACCTTTTCCGCAAGAACAATATTGGCGATCAGCCGCGCGGCGCCGTCATTGCGCCGCCCCACCGCGACCCGGCAATCTTTTATGAGCGGATGCTCGCGCAAGGCCGCCGCCACCGCATCGGGAAACACGTTGACGGCGCCGATCTGGATCGCGCCGTCGCGCCGGCCGGCCAGGGTGAACCCGCGCTCTCCAGTCCAGTTGAGGCTGTCCATGGCTTCGATGCGCCGCGAGCTTCCGTCAGGACTGACGCGCAAGAGATCATCGCCGTCCTTGCGCCAGTGATCGAACAGAACGAAAGCCTCGCCCGGCGAGTCGCGCCAGGCGATCAGGCCCGTTTCCGTCGATCCGTAAAGCTCGCGCAACACGCCGAAACCGCTTTTGCGCATTTCCGCGGCGAGATCCGGCGTCATGGGCTCGCCGAAAGAGACGGCGAGCGTGTTGTCCGGCGCTTTCAGTTCTTCCTGCATCATGTAGCGCCAGAGAGTCGGGGTCGCCACAAGCACGTCCCCGAAAAGAAGGTTTTTCGATAAGGCGTCAGGCGTCATGCCGCGTGCATCGACCGATTCGATGCACAAAAGATTGGGCGTCAGGATCGACAGCTCAAGACCCAACAGGCTGTGCGGCGCGACGAAAGACAACAGCCGCCGGCGCCCGTAAAGCACGTTGGCCGCCGCCGCCGCATCCTGAAAAATCTCATCTGCAGGGTGAACATGGGCGGTGTCATGATTGCTGCGCGCGGCCGGCTTGAAGGAAAAAGCCGTCAGCTTTTCCTTGAGCGCGACGGCTATGTCCTTCGCCCAGTCGGCGATTTTCTCCGCGGGGCGTTCTTCCAGAAACGCCGGATCGAGCCCGAATTGCGCCGCCGCCCGGCGCGCGCAGGCGCGCTTCTCCTCCTCGCCCAGCGACATGCCGCCCTGGCCCATCTGCGTGTCCTCCGTCCAGGAGGCGATGGTCAGAAAGTCCACATGGCGGTTGAAGCGCCGGGCCAGTTCGTCCGCCGCAGCGGCGCCGATCACGCGCGCGATCTGCGCTTCATCGAGAGAAAAAGCCTTCACTGCCCCGCCCGCCCTTCAAGATCACGTTTCATGGCCTCGCCATAGCATGATTGCAGGCGTTTCAGCACCTGCGCCTCCCCGTCCGGCGCGCCGCCGCGGAGCGCCGCAGGGCGCAATCCCACAAGGCTGTTGGTCACGAACAGCGCCGCCCCGTCGAGGTCTTTCGCTTCAACCGGCGCTTCGCGCATTTCAACGCCCGCCGCCCCTGCGTTTTCGAGAAGAACGGCGCGCACGATCCCCGGCAACGCGCCCTCGCTCACGGGCGGGGTCGTCACGCTCTCTCCGCGGATCAAGAAGATATTCGCCGCCGAAGCGCAAGCGATTCGCCCGGCGCTGTTCAGCATGAGCGCGTCGTCCGCGCCGGCCTCTGTGGCCTGCGCGCGCGCGAGAATATTGTCGAGATAGTTGAGGGTCTTCCAGCGCGAGGCGGCGCTCAATTCGTTGCGGCGCTGGCGGCTGACGATGAACCGCAATGCTTCCGCCCCGTCCGGCGGCGCATAGGCGTCCGCGGTCGCAAGCAGGGTCGGCTTCGCGACGCCTTTGGCGACCACAAGCCCGCGCGGGCCGACGCCCCGGGTCAGGGTCAGCCGCGCCGAGGCGAAGCCTTCCTGCGCCTCATTGCGCCTGGCGAGTTCGGCAAGCGCGCCCGCGATTGCCGCTTCGTCGATCTTCGCCTCGATGCCGAGCGCCTCGGCGCCGGCGCGCATGCGCGCCAGATGCGCCGATAAAAACGCCGGAAGGCCGCCGGAGAGGAGGATCGTCTCGAAGACGCCGTCGCCCAGCAGGAAGCCGCGATCGGCGATGTCGATCGCCGTGCTGTCTTCGCGATATGCGCCGTTGAGCCAAAAAGCCATGGCCTATCCTCGCCCGCAAAACTTGAGAAAATTTTGAATGATTCGCCGGCCGTGCGGGGTCAGGAGCGATTCCGGGTGAAACTGCACGCCGAACCAGGGCCGGCTTTCATGAGCGACCCCCATCAGCTCGCCGTCGCCGCTCCAGGCGGTTTCGCGCAACGGCCCGTCCGGCGCCGGAACCGCGATGAGCGAGTGATAACGCCCGGCCATCATCGGCGAGGGGACGCCGGCGAAAACGCCGCGCCCGTCATGGCGCACCTCGCTCGCCTCGCCATGCAGCGGATGGCCGGCGCGGCGCGTCTCGCCCCCGAAAATTTCAACCAGCCCCTGATGGCCGAGACAGACGCCCAAGAGCGGGATTGCGCCATCGAGCGCACGCATAAGGTCTTTCGAAACGCCGGCGTCCGAGGGCGTTTTCGGTCCCGGCGAAATGATCACGCCATCAGGATTGAGAGCAAGACAGTCTTCAACATCCGCCGCGTCATTGCGCATGAGCACGGTTTCATGGCCCGCCTCGCGCACATAGCGGGCGAGATTGTTCACGAAGGAATCGTAATTATCGATGATGAGGATCATGAGAACGCCTCGTCATCAACGCCAAGGGCGGCGAGCGCGCCGCGCGCCTTGACGAGGGTTTCGTCATATTCGCCTTGCGGGTCGGAGCGCAGGGTGACGCCCCCGCCCACGGGCAAAGTCACCCGCCGCCCCTCAACCATCAGGGTGCGGATCGCCACGGCGACGTCCGCCCCGCCGCGGTCGTCGAAATAGCCGACAGCGCCGCAATAAGGCCCGCGCCCGACGCCCTCAATGCGGGCGATGGCGTGCATCGCCTCAATCTTCGGCGCGCCGGTGATGGATCCGCATGGGAACAGCGCGGCGAAAATATCGTCGACGCCGGCGTCCGCGCGCAAAAGACCGCTGATGCGCGAGACCAGATGATGCACATTCGCAAGGCTCATCAGCTCGCAGACCGCATCCTCGCGGATCGTCCCGTCCCGGCAGATGCGGGAGAGATCATTGCGCAAAAGATCGGCGATCATGATGTTTTCGGCGCGGTCCTTGGGGTCGGCGAGGAGGTCGCCGGCGAGCGCGGCGTCTTCCGCCGGCGTCTTCCCGCGCGGGCGCGTGCCCTTGATCGGTTCGGCGACGATGCGGCGCGCGCCATAGGCGCCGTCCTCGATGCGGAAAAAACGCTCCGGCGAATTGGAGACGACGGCGCCCGTTTCATATTGCAGGAGCGCGCCGTGAAACGCGTTGCTTGCCGCGGCGAGCTTGCGGAAAAGATCGAACGCCGAAACCGGCGTCTTTGCGTCCGCGCGCAATTGCTGCGACAGGTTCGCCTGATAGTAATCGCCGTCGAGTATGTTCTCGATCGCTTCGCCCACGGCGGCGCGATAGCGGGCCGCCGTGAAATTCGACGCAACGTCCTCATAAGCGGGAGACCCGACGGGCCCGAGCGCATCGCGCCCCAGCGCGTCGCGCAAGGCTCGGCAGGCTGTCTCATTCCGCCCGACAACAAACGCCTTGCGCTTGCCCCGTGAAAACAGCGCCGCCGCATCATAAAGCCCGAGCGCAACATCGGGCAGCGAAAAGGGCGAGGCCGGCGGCTTGAGGCTCGGCTCGAAAAACCGCGCCGCCTCATAGCCGACAAAGCCGAGCGCGCCGGAAACGAATGGCAGGCCGTCGAATTCTTCGATTTTCGGCAGCGCGCGCTCGGCGAGCGCCGCATCGAGCGCCGGGAACGGGTCGTCGCCGCCCTTTTCGGCGGCGAGCACCGAAGCGGGAAAGGCCGCAATCACCGACCAGTCGGCGCGTGCGGACCGATCGCCGCCATGGAGGAGATGGGCGTGCGCCTCGCCGGCCAGCGGCGCGAAAGCGCTGAAAGGATCGCGCCAGTCGATTTCCCATAAAATCATCGCGCCTGTCTAGCGGCGGGCCGGTCCGAAAGGAAGCGCCCGCAATGCAGTGAAATCCGGCATTGGCGCGAAGGACGCTGGCGCGGACGCGCAAATCGGCCTAACCGCGTTGATGAGCGAAAGGAGGCCGGTCCATGGCGCACGCCGCCGGACAAAATGTGGCGCGCACATTCTACAGCATGGCGGTCGCCGTCCTGTTCGGCTTCATCGCTTATGTGGGACGCGGGGTCCTCATCCCCTTCGTGGTCGCCGCTTTCTTATGCTTTCTGATTTTCACGCTGAAAGAGAACGTCAAGCGCATCCCGGTGGTCGGCAATTACCTGCCCGACTGGGCCGGTTATCTGTTCGCGTTTATTCTCATTGGCTTTGGGATGGTGCTGTTCGTCGAGATCATCCGGTCGAATGTGGAGACGCTGCTCGAGGCGTGGCCAAGTTATGAGCAGCGCCTGCGCGCGCTCGGCGGGGACATGATCGGGTTTTTCCGGACTATCGATTTCCTGCCGCGCGAGCTCCTCGGCGGCGTCGAACAGATTCAGCAATCGGCCCTCGACCTCATCCGCCCGCTCCTGTCCCGGGCGGCGGGGAGCTTGCGCTCCTTAACCTCGAATTTCCTCACCTTCATCACGGTTTTTCTTTATCTCGTTTTCATGCTGATCGAGCGCGGGCGCATCTTCAAAAAGATCACCCTTTTAGGGGCCGACGAGCGCCAGCGCCGCATCATCAACGAAACCATCGCCGATATCGGCGTCATGGTGCGCCAGTACATCACCGTCAAAACGCTTTCGAACCTTGTCACGGCGAGCATGAGCTATGCGATCATGCTGATCATCGGCGTGCAGTTTGCAGGCTTCTGGGCGCTATTGATTTTCGTTTTGAATTACATCCCGATTTTCGGCGCCGCCTCGGCGATCACCCTGCCTGTCCTTTTGTCGCTGGTGCAGCCCGATGGCGGCGGCGTCAAAATGGCGCTGATCGCCGCGGTCAGCCTTATCGGCGCGGAGCAGGTCATGTCGAACGGCATCGAGCCGCGCATTGTCGGGCGCTCGCTCAATCTAAGTCCGCTCGTCATCCTCTTTTCCTTGAGCGTGTGGGGCTCTCTCTGGGGCTTTGCGGGCCTCCTTTTGAGCGTTCCCATCACCGTGACGGTGATGATCGTCCTGTCGCAATTCCGCTCCACGCGGCCAGTGGCGATCATGATGTCGGACAATGGCGACATCGCGAAGATCAAGCACCCGCTCCCAGAGCCCAAGACGCCTTAAGTCATCACCTTTTTGAACTCTTCGGCCATGGCGAGCGCTTCTTCCTTGCGTCCCGAACCGTGGCGCCAGGCGACCCCGATCTTGCGCGACGGGGCGGGCTTGGCGAAAGGAATGGTTTTCAGTCCGGCGCTTTTGGCGAGGCCGTCTTTCACCGCCATATCGGGCAACAACGTGGCGCCGAGCCCCGCCTTGGCCATCTGCGCAATCGTGAAAAGGCTCGTTCCGCCGAAAGAGGCGGCGGCGTCGCGCTCGCGCAATTCGCAGGCGTCGATCGCATGCTCGCGCAGACAATGGCCGTCTTCAAGCAGGAGCAGCTCGCAATGGCGGATGTCATCGCGTTTCACCGACTTTTTATCCGCAAGCGGATGATCCGGCGCGCAGGCGAACCAGAATGGATCGTCGCCGATCTCGACAACATCCATGCCGGGCAAATCATAGGGAAAAGCCAGAACCGCCGCATCCACAAGACCGGCCGCCAGCCGCTCGGCGAGCGTCGCCGTCAGATCTTCGCGCAAATAAAGCTCCAGTTTCGGAAAGGCTTTTTTCAGCGTCTTCGTCGCTTTGGGCAAAAGAAACGGCGCGATGGTCGGGATGACGCCGAGCGTGAACGGGCCTTCCAGCGGATGGCGCCCGCTCGCCGCACGCACCAGATCCTCAGCCCCGGCGAGGAGCGCCGGCGCGCGCGCCGCAACCTCCTCCCCCGCCGGCGTGAGCGCGAAAGAGCGCGTGGAGCGGTCAACAAGCTGCTGGCCGGTGAGCGCCTCCATCTCCTTGATGGCTGAGGACAGCGTCGATTGCGACACCAGGCAGTCGTCGGCGGCCTTGGAGAAAGACGCGCGGCGCACGAGCGCCATGAAGAACTGGAGCTGGCGAAGGGTCGGCAAGGGCGTCATTTCATTGGCCTTTTCAGCAATTCGAGATAATCGGTTAAATCGATATAATTCAGAAATATAATCTATTTGATTAATTTTCCAAGAGCGTTATGTAACCCTTGCGGCTCGCGGACAGAGCCCTTTACGAGATTTAGATTGAACGCAAAAAGGAGACCTTGAATGTTAGGCGTCGGCGATAAACTTCCCGATTTTTCCGTTGTGGGCGTCAAGCCCGGCTTTAACACCCATGAAGAAAACGGCGAGTCCGCGTTTGAAGACATTACGCAGGACAGCTTTTCCGGCAAATGGAAGATCATTTATTTCTATCCGAAAGACTTCACTTTCATCTGCCCCACCGAGATCGCCGAATTCGGCCGTCTCAACAAAGAATTCGCCGACCGCGACGCGGTCGTGATGGGCGGCAGCACCGACAACGAATTCTGCAAGCTCGCCTGGCGCCGCGATCATCCGGATCTCGACAAGCACCCGGCCTGGTCCTTCGCCGACACGACGGGCGCGCTCGTTGACGGCCTCGGCATCCGCGCGCCGGAAGGCGTTGCGCTGCGCGCGACCTTCATCGTCGACCCGCATAATGTGATCCAGCATGTCACGGTCAACGGCCTCAATGTCGGCCGCAACCCGGCCGAGACGCTGCGCATTCTCGACGGCCTGCAGACCGACGAACTGTGCGCCTGCAACCGCCCGGTCGGCGGCGACACGCTCTAACACGAGACCACAGCAGGGGCGCGCGCGGCCGTCAAAGCGCCGCCGCGCCCTTTTTGCATCCAAAGAAAGGAGACGACCATGAGCATTGACGCTCTGCGCGATCAAATCCCCGATTACGCCAAAGACATCCGCCTCAATCTCGGCACGCTCGCCTCGGAATCGACTCTGAGCGACCAGCAGAAATGGGGCGCGTTCCTCGCCTCCGCCCTCGCCGCCGGCAATGCAACCGTGATCAAGGCGGTGCTCGCCGAAGTTGAGGACAAGCTGTCGCCGGAAGCGCTGACCGCCGCCAAGGCCGCGGCCGCGATTATGGGCATGAACAATGTCTATTACCGCGCAACGCATCTGATGTCGGCGAAAGACTATGCGTCGATGCCGGCGAAGCTAAGGATGAACGTCATTGGCAATCCCGGCGTCGACAAGGTCGACTTCGAGCTCTGGTCGCTCGCGGTCTCCGCCATCAATGGCTGCGGCATGTGCCTCGATGCTCATGAAAAAGTCGTGCGCAAGGGCGGGCTCTCCACCGAGCAGGTGCACGCGGCCCTCAGGATTGCAGCGTCAGTCCACGCCGCCGCCGCCGTCCTCACCGCCGAAGCCGCGCTCAATTCATAAAAGCCCTCCCCGGGCCGCGCTGGCGCTTGAAGCCCGGCGCGGCTAAACTCCTCCCGGCCCAAACAGCCGGGAGGAGTTTTTATGAGCATGCAGACCGGACCCTTCGCCAAAACCAGGTTCGCCCGCAAAATAGCGCTGACCGCCGGCGCGGCTTTGATCGGCCTTGCCGGCGCGGCCTTCGCTGCGGCGCCCGATCCCATCGCCCATTGCCGGGAAAGCTCGGCGGACAAGGATGCGCGCATCGCCTGCCTCGAGGCGGCGATCGCCGATCTGACGGGCGGCGACGCACTCGCCGAGGCTGAGTCGACGGCGCCCGCCCGAACCGCGGCCGCCGAGACGCAGGCGCCGGACGCGGACGCGCCGACCGGGCTTGGCGCGGAACAGGTGGCGGCGCGGATCGAGCGCGAGCGCCCAGAGGACGACGAAAGCAAGGAAAAGAAAAAAGAAGAAGAGACCCTCACCGCAACCGTGGAGGATTACGCGGTCGCGGCGGACAAGTCCTACATTCTTTTCCTCGATAACGGCCATGTCTGGCGCCAGACCGCGAAAGCCAATGCGCGGGTGCGGCTCTATCCCGGCAAGGATTATACGGTGACCATCAAGAAGGGCCTGCTCAGCGGCTATCGCGTGACCATCAACGAAATCCACCGCACCTTCATCGCTGAGCGGATCAAATAGTCCCTTTTAAGCGCGCTTGAGGCCGACAAGGGTCCAGGCCGCAGGCCTCGATGGCGATCCCATTTCGAGGATCGCCGGCGCCCCCGCCTCAACGCCGGCGCCTTGAAGCCGCTCTTTCAGCGACGCCATATCGCTTTGCGATTGCGCCGCCGCGAGCATGGAGCTCATGCGGTGTTCATAAGCGCCAAGTTCGAATTCGCCGCGATCGATCCAAGTCTCAATATCCTGCGGGGCGTAGGCCTTAAGGCGCGGATACATATGCGCGAGATCGGCGTAAATCCTTTGAAGAAAGGCCAGCGCGGCGACCTGGGGGCTTTCTTTAATGAGCGTCTTCGCGCCTTCGACCGCCTCCCCGAAGGCTTTATTCGCAGTCTGATAGGCCGATTGCGGCGCCCGCCCGGCGAGGACGGCGAACCCGGCCCGGAACGCCTCTTTCGCCCTTGAGAGCAGTTCAATTTCCTCGATCCCGCGCACAATGGAAAGATTGGCTGCGCATTCATCGGCGATGGCGCCGCCTTTCAAATGAACGACAGCCGCGAAATGACCGCCAGGCCGGAGGACGCGCGCCGCCTCTTTGAAGGCGTCAGGCCCGGCATATTCAAGACCGAACTGGCTGACGGCGATGTCGTAGCTGTCCGGCGCCAGCGGCAAGGCGGCGCAATCTGCAGCGAAGCCGGCGGCGCTTTCCGGCAGCATCTGCAGGGCGCTCGAAACGGCGGCCGCTGAATAATCCGTGCAGTGAATAGAAAGCGGCGCGCCGCGCTCATTCGCCAAGGCCGCCGCCTGTGCGGAAACAGCGCCGGCGCCGCAGGCCGCGTCGAGCATCATCGCCGGCGCCGGTTCGAGGCGGGAACCGAAAAAGCCGGTCCAGAAGTCGTCAAGCGCCGGCCCTTTGGCGCCGCCTGCAAGAACCGCCGCCTGCGGGTCGCGCGCATCGACTCCCGCGGCTTTGGCGCCGCGCCAGTAGGCGCGCCAACTCTCAACATCCTGGGACTTGGTCATGATTGTTCAAAGACTTGCAGGATCGGCGCGCGCGCGCAAGCGCCCGTTAAAAAAAACGGCGGGCTCCCAAAGGGAGCCCGCCGCAGACTTGATTGGTCGTCTTCGCTTAGAAGTTGAGCGTGATGCCGCCGAAGACGTAACGGCCAAGCGCGTCGTAAACGCCCGGGAAGGTGTTGCCGTTGCCGAAGATCGACGGACCGGCCGAAGACGTGAGCGGCGGTTCTTTGTCAAGCACGTTGTTGACGCCGAAGCGCAGGGTCACGTTTTCGTTCACCGGATGGATCGCGGCGAAGTCGACATAGTTGACTGCATCGAAGGTCTCCGGACCGCCGACGCCGCCAAGGTAGCGCCAGAAGACGGAGATATCCGTGCCCCAGGGCGCGCCCCAAGTGGTGCGGAGGTTCGACGTCCACTCAGGCCGCGGCGCGCCGCAAGCCGAAGAGAAGATGCCTTCGCAGTTGTCCACCGGACCGCCCGGGAACTGCTGCTGCTCAAACGACATCAGGTAAGTAGCGTTCCAGTGGAAGTTGAGATCGCCATAGCCGGTGTCCAGACCGTATTGGGCATTGAAGTCGATGCCCGTGGTTTTGAAGAAACCAAGGTTCTGGTCCGTGGCCACAATGTTGTCCTGACCCAGCCACAGCGTGCCGTTGCCGGTGACGCCGCGGTTGATGTAACCGCAAAGTGTCGGATCGCCTGAGTCGAGACACTGGTTGAGGATCGTCGCCGGATCGACCGGGCCGATCGCGTCCTGGACGTCGATCGAATACCAGTCAACCGTAAGGTTGAAGCCCGGAATCGCCGCCGGCGTCAGCACCACGCCGGCCGAGAAGGTGTCGGATTTCTCAGGCGACAGGTTCGGGTTGCCGCCGAACAGAGCGTTGAACTGACCGGCCGGCGAGTCGGCGATCGAGCCATATTGCGACGCCGTAACGCCGGTGTTCGCGCACTGCGCCTGCGTCGCCGACGGCATCGGACCGGCGCAGGGATCGAACGCCGTGATATCGTCAGACGTATCGTCCGGCGTACCGCTGTCGCTGATCGTGATTTCGTCAAGGTCGAACAGGCCGATGCCTGACGGACGGAACAGTTCGCGGATGTTCGCGTGACGAACCGCGCGCTGGTAAGACCCGCGGAACATGACATCTTCAGTCGGCCGCCATTGAAGGGCGAACTTGTAGGTGTTGGTGTCAACATCCGTCGAATAGGTCGAGTAGCGATAGCCGGCGTCAAGAGAGAGATCCTCAAAGAACTCGCGTCCCTGCACAAGCGGGATGCTCCATTCCGTGAAGAATTCATAGACGTCGAGACGGCCTTGAGCGGGGTTGGTCGGCCCGCCCTGGCCCGCGCCGTCGCCGGACGTGAAGCCGGTGTCGGGCTCGTAATCGAGAAATTCTTCGCGATATTCGAAACCGAACGCAGACTGTACGCCTTCTTCCGCCCACGGAGCCTGGAAGCCGTAGCTGGTCAGGTCGCCGCTGACAAAGCCGACGATGTTCGTCTGCTCCGTGCCGCCGCGCGCAAAGAGCGGCTTGATGAGGTAATTGAGCGCCGCCGGCGTAACATCGGCGCCGCCCGGCGTGAAGATGTTCCACGGCACGCAGTTAGGATCGGAACCATCAACCACCGATTGGCAGACCGCGTTGCCCGAGCCGTCATCGACGACATTGAGCGCGCGCTGGATGTTCGTGATCGACAGCTCGTTGCGGTAGACGTTGGTGAAGCTGTTTTCACCGTAATTGAGATAGACGTCATAGTTCCAGTTGTCGTCGATCTCGCCGCGAACGCCAGTCACCACGCGCCAGGTCGTGTGACGCAGGTCGCTTTGACGCGGACCACCTTCGACGTTCCGGCGGCCGATGAACACGTTCTGCGAATCCGACGGCGTCAGACCGTAATCGCCGCAGACCGCGTCGAACTGCTGGGAGGTAAGGAACGGGTTGCCGCAAGACAGCGACGACGTCACGAAGAAGGCGCCCGAAGGAGCAATCTGCGCAACCGTGCGGTCGTCCATGAAGCCGACTTCCATATAGACGTCGGCGTGGCGGTTGATTTCGTAATGCGCGAAGCCGCCAAGCGTGATGCGCTCATCCGGACGCTGATAATAGTTCAGCGGGCCGTAGTTGTAGAGGTCGCCGCCGCCAAAGTCGCGGAAGTCGCCCGATGACTGATCGACCGTGAAGTCGAAGCCCGGGATGTCCTGAACCGGCGTGACGCCGTCATCTTCGAAGACCGGCATGTCGTCATCGTCAAGAAGCTGCGGGAACGTGCCCGGCGCAGCCGTGGCGAGACCGAAATCCGTGAAACGGCCCTCCGGGATCGTCGAGGAGCCGCCGCAATCGAAGCTGCCGGCCGTTCCTTGCAGCGCACAAGCGGAATAGTCGCGCTCGCTTTGCAGGACCGGCTTGACAGTGCGGTAGCCGGCATACGCCGTGACGTTGCCGCGGCCGTCGCCGGTGTTCGCGCCGATGATGGCGGTGATTTCATGCGTGCCGCCGCCCCAGGTGCTGCCCGACGGCGTCTGGAAGCCGGCGCCCGTCACAACATCCTGGATGGTCTCGTTGTTGTTGTTGTGCTGATAGCCGCCATATTGGTAGTCGATCTTAAAGCCTTCAAAATCATCCTGCATGATGAAGTTGACGACGCCGCCGACCGCGTCCGAACCGTAAGTCGCCGAGGCGCCGCCGGTCAGAACGTCGACGCGCTCAACAAGCCCGCCGGGGATGAAGTTGAGGTCAGGCGCGATGCCGCCGGCGCCCGGCGAACCGGCCGGAAGACGACGGCCGTTCTGCAGAACGAGCGTGCGGACCGTGCCGAGACCGCGAAGGTCGACGGTCGCGGTGCCGGTCGCGCCGTTGGCGTCGCCGGCGGAGTTCGAAGCAAAGACCTGCGGCAGATCGTTCAGGAGGTCTTCGACGCGGATCACGCCGCGATAGCTGAATTCCTCAGCGTTGACCTGGTTGACCGGGCTGGCCCCGACCAGGTTGGCTTGCGGCAGGCGCGAACCGGTGACGATGATCGTGTCATCTGTCGTGGTTTCGTCCTGCGCAACCGCCGGCGCCGCCATCGCAAGCACGGCGCTCGAAAGCACGGTGCCTTGCAGCAACCGACTGATTGTACTGTTGGTTCTCATTTAAGCCCTCCGTTATGGATCCAATGTAATCTTGCCCCGCCTGAGGCGGGGTTTGAGCCCTATTCGTATATGGCTGCGCCCCACACCGATCCGCCCAATAGTGGATTTAGCTCATGGTGTGGACTTTTGCGCCGCCGTATTGGGGTGGACGCTATAAGGAACGTCACAAAACGGTCAACGACAAAAGGCTTAAGGTTACGCGGACATCATTGAAGCGTTCCCTTTCTGCAACAGGTGGCTTCAATGCATTAGCGCTTTATTAGCCTAGGTTAACAGTTTCCTAATCAAAAGCGATGCGTTTTGGCTGAAAATGGTTTTGACCGCTTTTCATGATTCCATTGCCTGCAGCGCGCTTTGCTCTTCTTCATGGGTCGGCGCGCTTTTAAAGGCTCCGAAATTCAATGTCTCGGGAGCCCCCATATGCCGGCCCATCCGAATTGAAGAAAACTACGCCCGGCTTTGAACAGGTCCGGCGCTGGAGCCGCGGCCCGGGCGCGGCTAAACTTGCGCTCGCGCCAGAAGAATGCGGCTTTAGGAACAAACAAGCCGGCCCGCTTAAAAGAAAAGATGTGTCACGAAGGCTGATTTAAATGGAAGATATGGCTAACCGCAAAGACATTCATGTAAATGCAGGCGGCCTGACGCTGCACGGGACAAGACATGCCGGCGGCCCCGGAACGCCGGTAATCTGCCTTCACGGCCTGACCCGCAATGTCAGGGATTTTGAGGACATCGCGCCGCTGATCGCCGGGACCGGGCGCGATGTTATCGCGCTCTCCATGCGGGGGCGCGGCAAGTCCGACTACGACCCCGACTATCTCAACTATCACCCCCTCGCCTATCGCAACGATGTTCTAAAAGCGATGGACGAGCTTGGGATCGCCGAGGCGGTTTTCCTCGGCACGTCGCTCGGCGGCATTGTCACCATGCTGATCAATGACGCCGCGCCGGAGCGGGTGAAGGCGGCCATGATCAACGACGTCGGGCCCGAACTCGCGCCCGAAGGCATCGCGCGAATCGCCAGCTATGTGGGGAAAACCAGCGGGACGGCGGCAAGCCTTGACGCGGCGGCGGCCCAGATTCGCGCCGTCAACGAAGTCGCCTTCCCCGGCAGGGACGAGGATTTCTGGCGAATGTTTGCGCGGCGCACCTTCCGCGAGAACCCGGACGGTTCCTGGTCGCTCGATTACGACCCGAATGTGGGCAAGGCGCTGGCGGAAGTCGGCGCCGCCCCGGATCTCTGGGCGCCGTTTGAAAGCCTCAAGGATACGCCGACGCTGATCATCCGCGGCGCGCTCAGCGACCTCCTGTCGCCGGAAATTGTCGGGAAAATGCGCTCGGTCTATCCGGATTTCGATTTCGCCGAGGTCCCGAATGTCGGCCATGCGCCGACCCTGACCGAACCGGCGGCGTGGGCGGCGATTGAGGGTTTTTTATCAGGCATTTCTTAGCAATCGAAACTTTCGAATGTCACTGTTTTGCAGCAATAGAGATATCGAAATGCAACGACTCATTCTTTTTCCTGCCTTAGCATTCACCTTCACAGCCATTCAACCAAGCAACGCCGCAGAGATAACCAATTTTAAATTAGGGCTCGTTTGCACAAATAATTCAAACGAAAAGAAACTAGGAACTCCCAGCCACATCTGCTTTAACACAACATCTGTGAAAATTACTGGCCAGGGCCGTTGCAATTATAATGAAAAAGAACTGCCGTGCACTTGGTATGGCTTCCAATTCGATTACGACAATGCCCAGCCCGGTGAAAAGCTGCTATGTACCTTAAAAACTAGTGAACAGGTAAACTTCGGAGACCCAAGAGGTGTGGATCAAGAAGCCTCGACTGAATATAGCTATGAGCTGCCGCTAGAGAATAAGCGCGGACATTTTTTCAATCCACAGTACGCACTTCTTAAATATGCAAAAACAAACAAATCAATCGTGAATGAAGAAACGGTTTGCTCACTCAACGGCCGAAAGGTGATTCAATTTAAATTCCGCTTTCTTTATCCGAGACCTGCAGAATAAAACGAAAAACCTATAGGCTAAGCCTTTTTCTCACCGCCCGTGAATGCCGCATTCGGTTTTCGCCGCGCCGCGCCAGCGGCCCGCGCGGATGTCTTCGCCCGCCGCGGCCGGGTGGGTGCAGGGCCAGCAGCCGATGGACGGATAGCCCTGCGCCGTCAGCGGATGCGCGGGCAGGTCGTGCTCTTCGACATAGGCGTCAATGTCTTCCTTTGACCAGCGCGCCAGCGGATTGACCTTGATATGGGTCGGCGAGGCTTCGAAGGCCGGCAGGTGCAGGCGTCCGCCGCCGTGAAACTGCTTGCGGCCCGTAATCCAGGCGCCGAAGTCATCCAATGCGCCGCTTAAGGGCTCGACCTTGCGCAGAGTGCAGCAGGCGTCGGCGTCGTGCTTCCACAGATCGCCTGCGGGATCGCGAAAGGTCAGCGCTTCTTTCGACGGGCGAATATCGCGCACATCGGTGAGACCTAAGCGGTTCGCGAGCTTTTTGCGGTAGCTTAAGGTTTGCGCGAAATGCTTGCCTGTTTCGAGAAAAATCACCGGCAACGATTTGTCGATGCGCGAGACGAGATGCAGCAAGACGGCCGATTCCGCGCCGAAGGACGAAACCAGCGCAATGCGGTCCGGAAACTCTTCCTTGATCGCGGCGCGCAAAATCTCCAGCGCGTCGTCGCCCGCATGTTTCGCGGCGAGCCGGCGCGCCAGCGCCTCGCGCTCGTCATTCGCCGGAGCGCCGGAAACGTCATCCGTTCGCAATGAGGCTGCAGTCGCGCTCATCAAAGCCTCCTTAAGCGGCCGCAGCCCGGTCGAGACGCTTGCGCCAGATCGGCGACGCGTCGTCCGCCGCCGGCTGATAGGCGAAGGAAAACTCCTCAAGCGCCGCGCTCGCCTCGTCGGCATTGGGGCCGGAAAATTCAAAGCCGTTAAAGCCGCAGCGCGCCATGAAGAAAATCTGGTCGCGCAACACGTCGCCACGAGCGCGGATTTCGCCCGTATAGCCGTATCGTTCGCGCAACAGCCGCGCCTGGGAATAGGCCCGCCCGTCCTTGAAGGCCGGGAAGTCGAGGATAATCACGCTGAACCCGTGAAGGTCGCATTTGACGTCGGCGAGCGAGGTGTCGTTCGAGATCGTCAGCGCCGTCGCCTCCGCATGTTCCTGCGGATTGTCGCGCCACGCGTCGAGCGAGACTTCGGCGAGCGGTTCTTCAAGCGCCGGGAGAAGACGGCCGCGGGACAGTTTAAGCAGCTTCATACAAAGCCTCCTTGAAGGGTTCGGCGCCGAGACGGCGATAGGTGTCGAGAAAACGTTCATTGTCCTGGCGGCGCTCGCGATAGACGCCGACGAGCTTTTCAACCGCATCGACAACCTGATCGGAGGAAAGGCCGCGCCCGGCGATCTCGCCCAGCGCCGCGTCTTCGGCGCCGGAGCCGCCGAGCGTCACCTGGTAAAACTCCTCGCCTTTCTTATCGACGCCGAGAATGCCGATATGACCGACGTGATGATGGCCGCAGGCGTTGATGCAGCCCGATATCTTGATCTTGATCTCGCCCAGCTCTTCCTGGCTGTCCAGATCGGCGAAGCGCTCTGAAATGCGCTGGGCGATGGGGATCGAACGCGCATTGGCGAGGGAGCAGTAATCGAGCCCCGGGCAGGCGATGATGTCGCTGACCATACCGATATTGGCGGTCGCGAGATCGGCGTCTTTCAGCGCCGAATAGACTGTATAAAGATCTTCTTTTTTCACATGCGGCAGAACGAGATTCTGTTCGTGGGTCGCGCGGATTTCGTCGAGCGAATATTTCTCGGCGATGTCGGCGACGGCCTCCATTTGTACGTCGGAAATGTCGCCCGGAATGCCGCCGATGGGTTTGAGGGAAATATTGACGATGGCGTAGCCCGGCGCCTTGTGCGCGGCGGTGTTGGCGCGCACCCATCGTGCGAAGTCCTTGTCGGCCGCCTTTTTTTCTTCCAGCGCAGCGCTTTCCTCGGAGAGCTTTTCGAAAGCCGGCGCCGCGAAATAGTCGTTGATACGCGCAATCTCCTCGCGCGGCAGGTCGATGTCCTTGTCCTTGATCTGCGCCCATTCGTCCTCGACCATCTCGGCGAATTTTTCAGCGCCTTCCGAATTGACGAGGATCTTGATGCGCGCCTTGTACATGTTGTCGCGCCGGCCCTCGAGATTGTAAACACGCAGGATCGCTTCGAGATAAGACAAGAGATATTTCTTCGGCAGGAATTTCCGGATCGTGTGACCCACATAGGGCGTGCGGCCGAGGCCGCCGCCAACGATCACTTCGAAACCGGTTTCGCCTTCATCGTTCCTGTAAAGACGAAGACCGATATCGTGGACCTTGACCGCGGCGCGGTCATGCTCCGCCGCCGTCACCGCAATCTTGAATTTGCGCGGCAGGAAGGAGAACTCCGGATGGAAGGTCGACCATTGCCGGATCATTTCGCAATAAGGACGCGGGTCCTCGATCTCTTCGGCCGTGGCGCCGGCATATTGGTCGGACGTCACATTGCGGATGCAGTTTCCGGACGTCTGGATCGCGTGCATCTCGACATCGGCGAGATCGTCGAGAATATCCGGCACGTCTACGAGCGCCGGCCAGTTATATTGAATGTTCTGGCGCGTGGTGAAATGGCCGTAGCCGCGATCGTATTTGCGCGCGACTTCGCCGAGACGCCGCATCTGTTTCGACGACATCGTGCCATAGGGAACGGCGACGCGCAGCATGTAAGCGTGAAGCTGCAGATAGAGACCGTTCATCAGCCGCAAAGGCTTGAACTGGTCTTCGGTGAGCTCGCCGGAAAGACGGCGCGCCACCTGGCCGCGAAACTGCGCGACACGCTCGGCGACCATGGTCGCGTCGAATTCATCGTAACGATACATCAGGCTGCCTCCGCAGAATTGATGCCGAGATCGCGCTCGACGCGCGCGATCCACTGGCGGATGGCGGGATAAGGAACGAGATCGAAGCCGCCTTCATGGGCAAGGCGCGTATAGGCGACGAGGGAAATGTCGGCGAGCGTCAGCTTGTCGCCGACGAGATAGGCGCCGTCTTCGAGCGCGCCCTCCATGAGCGTCAGCGCGGCGGCGCCTTTTTCCATCAGCTTCGGATCGATCTCCGCCTCGGATTTTTTCAGGTAATGCTTGTGAAAACGCCGCACGGCGATGGCGGTCTCATGGGAATATTGCTCCCAGAAAAGCCATTCGAAGACCTTGCCTTGCGCGTAAGGCTCTTCCGGCAGGAGCCCGCCTTTATGGACATTGTTGAGATAAATAATGATCGCGTTCGACTGCGCCAGGACGCGCCCGTCCGGCAGAACGACCGTCGGCACCTGCCCCGCCGGATTCATTTTCAAGAATTCAGGCGTGCGGGTTTCGCCTTCAAGCACGCTGGTTTCGATCCAGTCATAGTCGAGGCCGAGACGATCAGCGGTCCATTTGACCTTGAGGCAATTGCCGCTGATCGCGTCGCCGTAAATTTTCAGCTTCGCGCTCAACTTGACGCCTCCGCCTGATAGCCGAGATCGAGCCGCACGGTGGGGCCGTCCTTGCGGATCGTTTCGCGCAAGGTTTCGCGGCCCGAAGGCGCGCCTGCATCGCTCACTTCGATGAGATAGGCGCCGGCATGTTCGCCCGCGCGCGCTTCGGCGCCGGCGAGCGCAGCTTTTGCGTCGTCATTTTCAAAACGCGCGGCCTTTGTAAGGTCAGACGTCCAGTCGTTGTCATTGGAAAGATAGACGACGACGCCGTCTTCGAGGCGGTTTGCGGTAACGGCCTTCATGCGACGAGCCTTTCTTTTAACGCGAGATCGGCGAGGGTTTCGCCGTCGGCGCGCGCGGCGACCTCGCCGATGACGAGCACGGCCGGGCCTTTGATCCCGCCGGTTTCGATCAGCGCCGCAAGCTCGCCCAGCGCGCCCTTGACGATTTTCTGGTTTTCGCGCGTGCCGTTTTCGATGACGGCGACGGGCGTTTCGGCCCCGCGCCCATGCGCGATGAGCTTGCCGGCGATAGTCTCGGCCTTGGTGACGCCCATATAGACAACGAGCGTGTTTTTAAGCGCCGCCAGCGCCGACCAGTCGAGGGCGGGGTCGGCCTCTCCCTTCGCATGACCGGTCACAAAAGTGACCGCTTGGGCGCAGTCGCGATGGGTGAGCGCCATATTGGCGGCGGCGGCGCATCCGGTCGCGGCGGTGACTCCGGGGGTGACGAAGGCGGGAATACCCGCTTTGCGAAGAGCGTCGAGCTCCTCGCCCCCGCGACCGAAAACAAAAGGATCGCCGCCTTTGAGGCGCACGACCGTTTTTCCCTCGCGCGCCAAAGCAATCAGGCGCGCTTCAATTTCTTCCTGCGGAACCGAATGGTTCGATTTCGCCTTGCCCACATAAAGCCGTTCGGCGTCGCGGCGCGCGAGCGACAGGATGTCATCGCTGACGAGCCGGTCATGGAGAATAACGTCGGCGCGCTGTAAGAGGCGCAGCGCCTTGATGGTGAGAAGATCGGGATCGCCCGGCCCGGCGCCGACAATATGCACAGTCCCGGTTTTTTCTTCCGCCATTTCCTCTGTATGGGGACGGTTGATCAGCGCCAGCATCGCTTCATGGGCGCCTTTTTCATCGCCGGCGAGCACTTGCGCGGCGATGGGGCCGTCGAAAAACGCTTCCCAGAAGCGGCGGCGGTCTTCGCGCGCGATGGTCGCTTTCACCGTTTCGCGATAACGGTCGGCGAAATCGGCGAGGCTCCCGAGCTGCGGCGGCAGCAGCGCCTCGATATCGGCGCGCAGTTTTTTGCCCAACACCGGCGCGGCGCCGCCGGTGGAGATCGAGACCGTCACCCGGCCCCGGTCGATGATCGACGGGGTGGTGAAGTCGCAAAGCGCAGGCTGGTCGACCACATTGAGAAGGACGCCCGCCATGCGCGCGACCTCGGCCCAGCGGCGCGCCTCCGCCTCTTGCGTGTCAGCAATGAAGAGCAGCGCCGCGGCCTCCACGTCGGCCACCACGGGGTCGCGCTCGATAAGCCGCACCTTGCCCTTCAGCTCGGCTAACAGGTCTGCGGAGAATTTCGGTGCGACCAGGCTCAGCGCGGCGTCCGCCGCAAGCATCAGCCGCGCCTTGGCGAGCGCCTCGGCGCCGCCGCCGATAATCAGCACGGAACGGCCTTTTAGGTCGATATGAGCGGGAAAGGCTTTCATATAGATAATCTAATCGACACCTCAGATAGCCGCCCTCTTCCGGCGGCGTCAGCGCGAACCTAGGCCCGCGAATTTCGGCTCTCAATCGATTAATTCTGCCAAAGCTGATAGGTTTTCTGAGAAAATCGCTTATTTTCTGGGCTAATTGTAAATTAGCTGGGCTTATCCAGGCTTCACAAAAGGGTGACGGCCGGAATAGCCCTTGCTTTATTAGCAATGCTATAGGAAGAATACCCTATCTTTCCGAGGGAGGGTCCCTGAAATGAAGCAATTGCCGCCGCTGAACGCCCTGAGGGTCTTTGAAGCCGCCGCCCGCCACTTAAGTTTCACTAAAGCGGCGGAAGAGCTGCATGTCACCCCGGGCGCCGTAAGCCAGCAGATCAAGGCGCTGGAGGACTTTCTCCAGACCCCGGTCTTCCGCCGCCACAAGCGGGCCCTGCTCCTCACCGACGAGGCCCAGGCGAGCCTGCCGATCCTCAGAGAGGGCTTCGACAAGCTGGTGGAAGCGGGGGAGATCCTCGCCAAAAAGGCCGATGCGGGCCGCCTGACGGTCTCGGTCGCGCCCTCCTTCGCCTCGAAATGGCTGGTGCCGCGCCTCGACCGGTTTCAGGAGGCCCATCCCGATATCGACGTCTGGGTCTCGGCCGACATGAATGTGGTGGATTTCGCCGTGGACGACGTGGATATCGCCATCCGCTACGGGCCCGGCCAATATCCCGGCCTCGTCATGGAGCATCTGATGGCGGAAAAGATCGTCCCGGTCTGCAGCCCGCAGCTTCTCACCGGCGAGAACCCGATCAAGACGCCGGCGGATCTCATCCACCACACGCTCCTGCACGATTCCGGCAATGACAAGGATCCCAGTTGCCCGACCTGGCCCATGTGGCTGAAAGCCGCCGGGGTCGATCACAAGGCGGGCGACCGCGGCCTTAAATTCAACCAGTCCTCGCTTGTCATCGAAGCCGCCGTCGCGGGCAAGGGCGTGGCCCTCGCCAAATCGGCGCTGGCGCTGGCGGATCTCGAAGCCGCGCGGCTGGTGATCCCCTTCGACCTGACGACGCCGACGGAGTTTTCCTATTACATCGTCCATCCGCCGTCAAAATCGTCCTCGCCGGCGGTGAAGGCGTTCAAGGCCTGGGTCGCGAAGGAGGCCGCAGAAAGCGTCGACGCGGCGGACGCTCAGGAAGCGGCGGCTTAAGCGGCGTTTAGCGCATCGGACGGTAAATCTGCATCATCCCTTCATCCTGAGGGCGCGCCTTTCAAGCGCCCCCTCAGGATGAAGGATTTTTGCGTCTCGAAGGACGATGATGCAGATTTACCGTCCGATGTGTCGTTCCCGGAAAAAATAACGCCTGCGTCGCGGGGGAACGACGCAGGCGTCCGATAAGCGGCCCCAGGTTGGGGGAGAGAAAGCAGGGCCGCTCTGTCGACTTGAAAAGTGGCCCTTAACCAAGCGCGTTCAAGGCGTCCGGCATGACAAAAACGTTAGACGCCGGTTCACACGCGCGCGATCACCCTGTTTTTAAGAACCGAAACCGAGTTGATCGAGACAGGCGCAGACCGCCTCGAAGACGAGCAGGGTCGAGGCGTGACGCTGCGGGTAGTCGCGGATGGGCTCGAGCATGGCGAGATCGGCCCAGCGCTCGCCTTCCGGCGGCGCGCCTTCTTCCTTCAGCATGGCGCGCATCTGATTGCGCAGAACATATAATTCCTTTGCGCTGGCGCCGATGATGTTGCGCGCGAGAATGGAGGCCGAGGCCTGGCCCAAAGCGCAGGCCTTCGCCTCCATGCCGAAATCGGAAACGTGATCGCCATCCATCGCCAGATCGACCGTTACTTCCGAACCGCAGACGCGGCTCGATTTGGTCGCGCTGGCGTCCGGCGATGGGAGGCGATGCGCCGGCGGGATCGCCGCCGCCGCATCGAGAACGCCGCCTGTATAAAGCTCGCTTAGCATCAGGCCCTATGTGGCGGTTTTTTACGGCAAGTCAAACAGCAGGACTTCACTGTCCGCGAGCGCAGTGAAGGAAATCTCTTCCTCCTCCGCGATCTTCGCGCCGTCGCCGGGCTGCATGGCGAGCCCGCCGATTTCGACGCCGCCTTTGGCGACCTGCAGCCAGCCGTAACGGCCCGGCCCAAAATCATGGGTCAGGGTTTCGCCCTCCTTGACGATGGAGGCGTAAAGCGACGCATCCTGACGAATGGCGAAGGAGCCGTCGCGCCCGTCGGGCGAGGCGATGAGCTTCAGGCCGCCATTGCGCGCATCGCCGACTTCGCGTTCTTCGTAACGCGGGGCCGCGCCTTTCTCGTTCGGCAGGAGCCAGATCTGGTAAAGATGCAGGGGCTCGGTATCGGAAGCGTTGAACTCGCTATGGGTCACGCCCGACCCGGCGGACATATATTGCACCATGCCCGGCGTGATGACGCCGCCGCCGCCAGTCGAATCCTTATGGGCGAGCGCGCCTTCCAGGACATAGGTGATGATTTCCATGTTCTCATGAGGGTGCGTCGGGAACCCGGCGCCGGGATTGATCCGGTCCTCATTGATCACCCGGAGCGCCCGATAACCCATATGGTCCGGGTGATAATAATTGGCGAAAGAAAAAGTGTGGTGCGTGTCGAGCCAGCCATGATTGGCGTGGCCCCGGTCGACGGCTCTGCGGATACTGATCATAAGACCTCCTCGCCGGCCCTTTAATAGCCTCTGGCGATTCTCGTTGTGCGGATAATTCCTGAACCATCTGGGAGCCCGGCGCGCCTTTAAAAAGAGGGCGCACGAAGCCGTGAACAGGCCGTCCCCTCGCTTTCGCCCCGCCCGGCGAACGCTTCGCCGCAAAGGCGATTGCCCTTCGCCCGGCGCGCCCTCACTCTCCCGCCCATAAAGCGCCGGGCGGTCGCGTCGCCCCGAGGTCCGGGCGCATGAAATTAAGAGGGACTTTCAAGCGAAGATGAGACAAAAAAAGGAAAAGGACATGACCGAACGCTTCACGCTCAAAAACACGAAAATCTGGCTCGCCGCCGGCGCCGCCGCACTCGGGCTCGCCGTTGCGGCGCCCGCCGCCCTTGCCGGGAATTTCACAGACAAAGCCGTCAGTTTTGACGGCGTCAATCTCAACATCAATGACGACGAAGACCTCCTGCAAACGCTGATCGACATGGATGCGGAAGACATCGCCGATCTGCGCGAGGAAATGGCCGATGCGCGCGCCGACATCAAGGACGCGATCGGCGATGTCGAAGAGGCGCGCCGGGAAGCCAAGGAAGACCCCAAGACCGCCGGGTTTGTGGACATCGCCTTCGCCGCAGCGAGCGCCAGCGTCGAATCCAGCACAAGAGGCGTTTTCGACAACGTCTACGCCGCCCTCGACCGCGCCGAAAGCAATCTCGACGCCGGCAAGGTCGAGGTGAGCGATGCGGAATTTGAGGAAACCAGCGAGGCGATCGCCGTCATCCGCGAGGAGCTCGCCGGCGTCGAAGCCGCGCTCGATGAGCTTCTGGCGGCGATGAAAAGCTCTTAAGCCGTTTTTCTAAAAAGTCGGGCGGCTAATCCGCAAGGACCGGCACGCCCGGCACGGATCCCGATGGCGCGAAGAGAACGACCGCCACCAAAACCGCCAAAAGAGCCAGAAGCGAAATCATGTTGATTTTCGACGCGCGGGCCGCCGCCTGTTTTTCAAACCAGGTGCGCGGCCGCACGCCCTTGAAAATGTAGATCGCCTGCGCGGCGAGCATGATGCAGGTCACATTGATCATCAGCAAAAGCAGAGAGTGGCCGAAATCCCCGAAATCGCCGGCGCCGAAAAAAAGCCCGGCGGCCGCGGCCGGCGGCAACAGCGCGACGGCGACCATAACGCCGACCAGCGCCGCAGAAATCCCGGCGACAATGGAAAGCGCGGCGGCGACGCCGGCCGCGAGCGCCAACACGACGGAATCGAGGCCCGCCACGGTGCGGCTCATCAATTCCCCGCTTTCCATATTGGCGCCCACCAGCAAGCCGATCAGCGCCGCCGTCGTAAAACCGACCGCCAGCCCAGCGGTGGCGTTGCGGCCCGCGCGCATCAAAAGCTTCATGTCGCCAAGCGCGGCGCCCAAAGAAATCGCGAGAATGGGGCCGAGCAAGGGCGCGATCACCATGGCGCCAATCACCGCGGCGATGTTGTCAGCGTTCAAGCCCAGCGCGGCGACGATGGAGGACGCGAATGTCAAAAGGAAGAAGTCGATGCTGAGTTCGGCGCCGTCCGCCACGTCCTCATAGATTTCCTCGCGCAGGGCGACGTTTTTCCTGGCGCCGTTTTTCTCGCGGTCCGTCTCTTCTTTGTCCTCCGGCTTCGGCGCCGTCGCCTCCACCGGCAGGACGATGATGCGCCAGTTCTTTTCATGGCCGCAGATGCTCTGCAGCGCGTCGACGAGCCCTTGCGCGCCCTCCTCAACGAAAAGCGCGCGCAGGACCGAGCTGTCGTCTTCTTCCGTTGTGGAGAACCGCGCATGGGTGGGCTTGTGGTCTTCGACGGCTTTCTCGACCTGATCGCGCTTTGAGTTCGGAAAGACGGCTTCGATCAGGCGCATGAAATCAGCTCCGCCGCCAGGTCGCGCCCTGGGGCCCGTCTTCGAGAATAACGCCTTTCGCGGCGAGGTCATCGCGAATTTGGTCGGCGCGGGCGAAGTCTTTCACCTTGCGGGCCTCGGCGCGCTCGGCGATCAGGGCTTCGATCTCCTCCGCCGTGGGGCCCCCGCCGGCGCCGCCTTGAAACCAGGCCGCCGGGTCTTCATTGAAAAAGCCCATGAGCCGGCCGGCGTCGCGCAGGCGGCGGATCGCCTTCGTCTTCGCTTCGCCGTCCATCTGCCCCGCAATGTCGCGCAGCTCGTGCAGCCCCGCATAGGCTTCCGGCGTGTTGAGATCGTCTTCGAGCGCCAGCATGACGCTTTCCGGCGCATCGCCGGTTTCTTCCGTAAACGGAATTTCTTCAAGCAGGCGATAAAACCGGTCGAGTTGTTTCTTCGACTGCTTCAACAGCTCTTCGGTCCATTCGAGCGGCTGGCGATAATGCGCCGACAAGAGCGCCCAGCGCACGACCTCGCCATGCCAGCCTTTCAAGAGGTCATGGGCCAGGACGATATTGCCGAGCGATTTCGACATCTTGTCCTCGCCCATGCGCAAAAAGCCGTTATGCATCCAGTAGCGGGCGAGCGGCGCGCCATGATGGGCGCAGGCCGATTGCGCGATTTCGTTTTCATGATGGGGAAATCTGAGATCCTGCCCGCCGCCATGAATGTCGATGGTCTCGCCCAGTTCGCTTTCGATCATCACCGAGCATTCCAGATGCCAGCCCGGACGGCCGCGGCCCCAAGGGCTGTCCCACCCCGGTTCGTCGTCCTTCGAAGGTTTCCACAAAACGAAATCCGCCGGGCTTTTCTTGTAAGGCGCGACCTCGACCCGCGCGCCGGCGATCATCTCGTCGCGGTCGGCACCGGAAAGCTTGCCGTAATCGGGATAGGCGTCGACGGAAAAAAGGACATGGCCTTCCGCCGCATAGGCCGCGCCCTCCTCGATCAGATGCTCCATCATGGCGATCATCGGCCCCACATGGCCCGTCGCTGTCGGTTCGAGATCGGGGCGCAACACGCCGAGCGCGCCCATATCGGCGCGATAGATGTCGGCGAATTTTTCGGTGATGGCGCCGATCGGTTCGCCGGTCTCGCGCGCCGCCTTGATGATCTTGTCGTCAATGTCGGTGATGTTGCGCGCATAGACGACGTGGGACTCGCCGTAACGCGCGCGCAGCACCCGGTAGAGAAGATCGAAGGCCACCGCCGAGCGGGCGTTGCCGATATGGGCGTAGCTGTAGACCGTGGGCCCGCAGACATAGAGCGTCACCCGCTCCGGATCGGCGGGCTGGAATTCGCGCTTTTCGCGCGCCATCGAGTCATAGATCGTCAGGGGCATAAGTCACCGACAAGGGGATTGCGTCTTCCTCTTGGCCCCGTTGCTAGCCGCGCCGCTCGGCGCTGGCAACAAGCAGGCGCTCGAAGAACCCGCTTCCCTGCCCCGGGAAGGCTGCTATGGTCCGGCCCATGACAGACGCATCGCCCTTCGCCGATCCGAAAAATCTCGATGACAAGATCGAGGAAACCGCCCGTTTCGCCCCGAAATTCGGGGCCGACGGCCTTCTCCCCGTGGTCGCCACCGAGGCCGGAACCGGGCGCCTTTTGATGCTCGCCTATATGAACGAAGCGGCGCTGGCGAAAACCATCGAGACCGGCGAGGCCTGGTACTGGTCGCGCTCGCGGGGCGAACTCTGGCGCAAGGGCGCGACGTCGGGCCATGTCCAGAAGATCGCCGAGATCCGCACCGACTGCGATCAGGACGCAATCGAACTCGTGGTCGAGCAGACCGGCCCCGCCTGTCACACGAACCGCAAGTCCTGTTTTTACCGGATTGTCGTTTCGGCGGACAAGTTGAAGATGAAAGACTAGACGCCGGCCGCCGCCAGCAGGTCTTCCGCAGCGGCGCGCGCATCGGCGACGATGGTTTTTGGATCGTGCAGATGCGCCAGAACAATGGCGCCTTCCTTCAGCAACAGGATCTGCCGGGCCAGCCGTTCAGGCGCTTCGGCGCCGGCCTCGCGCGCAAGTTTTTCGAAATAGGCGAACAGCAGTCTTTTATGCTCCGCCGCGGCGCCATGGATCGGATGCGTGCGGTCCTGATATTCCGACGACGCCTTGATGAACATGCAGGAGCGGTAGTCCGGCTCCGCGAACCATTCCCCCAGGACGTCGAACACCGCCAGGAGCCGCCCGCGGGGATCATCGGCCAGCGCCTCCACGCGCCGGATGAGCCAGTTGCGGAACTGCTCGTCGCGCAGGCGCAAGGTCGCCAGGATCAGCTCTTCCTTGGTGCGGAAGTGCTTGTACATGGCGGTCTTGGAAACGCCGGTTTCTCTCGCCAGCGCGTCCATGCCGAGGGCGTGAAAGCCATCGCGATAGAACGCTTTCAGCGCCTTTTGAACCAGCTCATCTCTTTTTGAAGCGCTCAAAACTCAAAACCTCCGATACTGATCGGTAAATGTATATTGCGTCGCCTCAGATGCAAGGCCCCGCATATATTTCCGGAAATTCCACGACAGAAGGTTGACAGATCGGTTACCTCCATCTATGTGACATTAACCGATCAGTTACCCTTTGCCTTCCGCATATCCCGCAGGCCCCATAAACGGAGAGAGACCCCATGACCCACATGACTAAGCCAGCCACTTTCTACCTGCGCCAGATCAACCAGATCGCGCTCGGCTTCAGCGTCGCCACAGGGCTCATCATGACCGCCGGCATTCTCGCCATGCTGGTGCTGTTCCCGCCCTCGGCCCATCAGACGCGCAGCGCAGACAGCGACGCCGTCATCATGCAGGCGGCCCATTCGGGCCCTGCCGCGCCGGCGGACTGAGCCCCCCTAGCAACCGTCATAAAGAAAAAAGAAAAGGAACCCTCATGACCAAACTTGTCCCGCCCTTCACCGCCGAGACCGCCCGCGCCAAGGTGCAGGCCGCCGAAGACGCCTGGAACAGCCGCGATCCCGGCCGCGTCTCCCTCGCTTATTCGGAAAATTCCGAATGGCGCAATCGCGATACATTTTTAAACGGCCGGGAAGAAATCAGGGCGTTTCTCACCGAGAAATGGGCGCGCGAAATCGACTACAAGCTGAAGAAGGAATATTGGGCGCATACGGACAACCGCATCGCCGTGCGCTTTGAATATGAATCGCGCGACGAAAACGGCCAGTGGCGGCGCAGCTACGGCAACGAAATGTGGGAGTTCGACGAAGACGGCCTGATGCGCCGGCGTTACGCCAGCATCAACGACCTCCCTATCGAAGAAAAAGACCGGCGCTTATAGCGCCGCACAGGGAGAACTTCATGGCCCGCGCTTTTTCAAAAATCGCCTTTACCGACACGGTTCGCGCCCTGCAGGCAAAGCACGGCTCCGCCGGCGCCTATGCGAAATTCCTCGCCCCCGAAGCCCCGCCGAACGATTCCCTCGGCGAGGCGGAGGCGGCGTTTATCCGCGCGCGCGACGGATTTTATCAGGCGACGGTGTCGGAAACCGGCTGGCCCTATGTGCAGTTCCGCGGCGGGCCGCCCGGCTTCATGCATGTTCTTGATGAAAAAACACTCGCCTATGCGGATTTTCGCGGCAACCGCCAATATCTTTCCGTGGGCAATCTCTTGGGGAACGGCCGCATCGCGCTCTTCTTCATGGATTATCCGAACAAGCGGCGATTAAAGCTGTTGGGACAGGCGAGCATTGTCGAAATGGAAGACCATGCAGACTTGGTGAACAGCCTTCACACGCCCGGCTATGAGGCGAAACCGGAACGCGCTATGATCATTTCGGTCGCCGGGTATGACTGGAACTGTCCGCAACATATTCCGCAGCGCTACACGCTCGAAGAGATGGCCTCGACGCTGTCGCCTATCCGCGAAGAACTGGCGGCGCTGCGCAGGGAAAACGCCGACTTGAAAGAAAAACTCGAGGCGAAAGGCGGCTAGCGCCCAAACCCAACCTAGCCCATGCCGCCAACGCCCTCGCGGCGGCTGTGGACAAGCTTGTCGAGATGATAGGTGCGGAGCGCTAGGACAATCCAAGCGGCGTGAAAGACGATCCCCAGCGCGAGGATGAACGAGCCGTGAAACGGTCCCACCGCCATGCGCGTGAAAAGCTCGTCTACGGATGAAATCGGCGTCGGATGAATGATGATCTTGCCGGCGTATGCGATCGCCTGAAAAGCGAATATCCACATATAGTTGCGGCGCAAGCGCCGGCCCATGGCCCGCCAGAAGCCGATATGATATTGCGGCGTCAGATAATCCTTCGCCAGAACGTCCTGCCACTGGCCCGGATCGGGACGCGCCGAGCGAAGCAGCAAAGGCGCGTAGAAATTCGTTTCAATCCAGCGGCAGCGCGCGCGCCAGACATTGAAATAGCGGTAGCGCCGCGATTCCAAAATGAGAAACATGCAGATTAAAATGCCGACCAAGAGGAGCGGCAGCGGCGAGGCCTGCGGCGTCGCATAAGTGATCGACAGCGCGATGCCGAGCGTCACCACCGACCAGTTGGTGGTGTTGTCGAGCCGCGTGCGCCAGATGGTCGAGCGATAGACCTCGCCCCGGTAAAGATGGGCGAGCGCGCCGATTTCCGATGAGTCGAGCTTGTTGCCCGTGCCCCCCGGCGGCGACTCCCATTGCTCCCATTGTTCTCTCATTGCCCGCCATTGTCCGCCGTTCGCCCCGAGGTGACAAGCCGCGCGAGAGCGATTAGGCGGAAGAGATGACCGCAAGCGCCGACACAATTTCCTATCGCGCCATCCTGCGCCTCGCCTGGCCGGCCTCGGTCGCCGCGTCGGTGACGCCGCTTCTGGGCGCGGTCGACGTCTGGGCGCTGGCCCAGTCGGCGCGCCCGCTCGACATCGCCGCCGTGGGGCTCGGCTCGGTGATCTTCTCGCTCGCCTACTGGACTTTCGGCTTCATCCGCATGAGCGTTGCGGGGCTCACCGCGCAAGCCGCGGGCGGCGAAGACGAGGCGGAAGCGCGCGCCTCCCTCATTCGCGGGGCCATGATCGGCGGCGCGGTCGGGCTCGCGCTTGTCGCCCTGCAACTCCCCATCGGCTATTTCGCTTTCGAGCTCCTTTCCACCGGATCGGAGGCGAGCGCGGAAACCCTTTCCAATGGTCGGACCTATTTCGACATCCGCATCTGGGGCGCGCCTTTCGCCCTCGCCTCCTACGCCGCCTTCGGCTGGCTGACTGCGCGTGGGCGCACGGATTACCTGATGGCCGTCAGCGTGTTCATGACGGCGCTCAATATCGCGCTCGATTACTGGTTCGTGGTGGGGCTCGGCTGGGGCGCGGCCGGCGTCGCCGCGGGCACGCTGATCGCGGAAATCACCGGCTTTCTTGTCGCCGTCCTTTTCGTTCTTTCCGTGATGAAAAGCCATGGCGGGATCGCCGCGCACTGGCGCCCGGATAATTTTTGGCATCCCGCGCGCGTCAAACGCACCCTGTCGATCAATTTCGACATCTTTATCCGCACGCTCCTTCTCGCCTTCTGCTTCGCTTGGTTCGTGCAGCGCTCGGGCGCCTTCGGGGACGCGACGCTGGCCGCCAACCAGGCGCTGTTGCAGCTCTTTCTGTTTACGGGGCTGGCCCTCGACGGCACGGCGATCGCTGCGGAGACGCTCGTCGGCCAAGCCCTAGGACGAAAGAAGGGGGGGGCGCGCGACCGCGTTGCGGCGAAGGCGCGCTACGTCATGGCCGTGCGCAAGACTTTCATCCTCGCCGGCGCGGCGGCGGTCGCCTTCGTTCTTTTCTACTGGCTCGCGGGCGATCCGCTGATCGCGCTGTTAACGCCGGAAGGACCGATCCGCGCGGCCATGAAAACCTACATGCCATGGGTGATCGTCAGCCCCCTGATGGTGGTCATTGGTTTTCAACTCGACGGAATTTTCATCGGCGCGACGCGAGCGACGGAAATGCGCGATTCGATGATCGTGTCCGCTTTCATCTTTATCCCGGCCTCGCTCTGGTTCGCCGGGCAGTGGGGCAATCATGGGCTTTGGGCGGCGTTCTCAATCTATTTCCTGTTGCGCGCGGCGACCCTCATGGTCTGGCTGCCGCGCATCGAAAAATCTTTCGCGAATTAACGCGCGGCGGCGCCCACCGCCTCGGCGATGGTCTGAAACCCATCCGCATCGAGATATGAGGGCAACTCATTGAGAATGCGCAAAAGCAGGCCCGGCCCTTCATAGACGAGCGCCGTATAAAGCTGCACGAGAGACGCACCGGCGAGGATTTTTTCATAAGCGTCCCGCGCCGAAGAAACGCCGCCGACGCCGATGAGCGGAACCTCCGCGCCGACAGTCCCGTAGAACTCTTTCAACAGCGCTGTCGACATGGCGAAAAGCGGCTTGCCGGAGAGGCCGCCTTTCTCTTCCGCCTTCGCGCTGCGCAAATTCGGGGCGCGGGTGATGGTCGTATTGGAGATGATCAGCCCGTCGAGCGCCGTGGCGCGCGCGATATCGGCGATGTCCGCCTTGTCTTCGTCGGCGAGATCCGGCGCGATTTTCAAAAACACCGGCGTTCCGGGCGCCGCGTCGTCCCGCGCCGTCAGAACGCGGCGCATCAGTTCTTCGAGCGTCGACTTGCCCTGCAGCGCGCGCAAGCCCGGCGTGTTGGGCGAGGAGATGTTCACCGTGAAAAAATCGACGAGCCCGGCCAGCCCCCTGACGCCCGTGACGTAATCTTCCGCACGGTCTTCTGAATCCTTATTGGCGCCGAGATTGACGCCGACAATGCCTTTGCGCTCGCGCGCTTTCAATCGCGCCGCGACCACCTCGAGCCCGTCATTATTGAAGCCATAGCGGTTGATAACGCCCGCATCGGCGCGCAGGCGAAAAACGCGCGGGCGCGGATTGCCCTCTTGCGGACGCGGCGTCACGGCGCCGACTTCCACAAAACCGAAACCGAGATCGAGCGCCGCGTCGGCGGCCTCCGCATTCTTATCGAATCCGGCGGCGAGGCCCAGAATATTCGGAAAGGAAAGCCCGGCCACCTCCATGGCGAGGTGCGGCGTCTCAAGCGAGACTTTCGGTCCCCAGCCGTCTTTCAGCATGCGGATGGTGAGGTAATGGGCGGTTTCCGCATCCACTGCGCCCAGGACCTTCGCCCCCAGCTCGGCCAGCCAGACCGGCGTCCTCACTGCGGCTCTCCGAAAGAAAAGCCCTCGCCGTCGCGCCGGAGCGGGATGACGGCCGCCACGTCTTCCCGGCGCAGATCGCGATATAGGTGCGGGAAGGCCTCGCCCCGCTTCGGCGCAAGCTCGAATTTCACATCGTCCGCGATCGGCGCCAGCGGGATTTCCAGCGCCAGAAGATCGTCGACGCCAGCGAAATGCAGCCGCGCGGTTTCAAGCGCCTGCTCCTTCGTCGACAGATGCATATAGCCGTCTTTGAGGTCGATATCGCGCTTGGGCGCGACGCCGCTCGCTTGCGCTTCGCGCCATTCGGCGGCGCTCGCCAGCCTGTAGACGAATTCCGGTCGGGGTTTTGACATGGGGCTTCCCCTAGCGCGCTGCGCCAAAAGGGTCCAGCGCCAGTCTTCATGGCGTCAAGCTGGACGCGGGCGGCGAGCAAGGACAAAGTGCGCGCCCATGAAACCCATGCGCCTTCTTGGCGGCGCCCTCTTCGCCGCCCTCGCCGCTCTCTTGTCCTACGCCGCCGGCCTCGATCAGCCGGTCACGGCCACCATCGCGATCACGGCGCTCACCGCCTTCTGGTGGGTGAGCGAGGCCCTGCCGATCCCGGCGACGTCGCTGGTTCCTTTCGCGCTCTTCCCTCTCGCCGGGGTCCTCGACCAGCGTGAGGCGGCCGCCGCGCTCGGCTCTTACGTCATCGTCCTCCTGATGGCGTCCTTCATGCTGTCGAAGGCGCTGGAGCGCTCGGGAGCCCATGAACGCCTTGCGCTTTACATGATCAAGCTGGTGGGCGGCACGGGCCGCCGCCTCGTCATCGGCTTCATGGTCGCGGCGGCGGTGTTATCCATGTGGATATCCAACACCGCGACGACGCTGATGCTCGCCACCATGGCGTTTGCGATCCTGGCGCGCACGAACGATCCGAAGCTCGGCCCGGCGCTGCTGCTCGGCATCGCCTATGCGGCGTCCTTCGGCGGCACAGCGAGCCTCATCGGCACGCCGCCCAATCTCATTTTCGCGGAAAATTTCCTGCTCTCCACCGGCGAGGAATATTCCTTCCTGCAATGGATGAGCATCGGCCTGCCGGTCGTCATCGTCGGCCTGCCGCTGATGGCGCTTTACCTGACGCGCTCGCTTGCCGGCGTCAAAACCCCGGCGCTCCCCGATCCCGGCCCGTGGCGCACGGACGAAAAACGCACGCTGATCGTCTTCGCAATCGCCATCGCCCTGTGGATCACGCGCATCGAACCCTTCGGCGGCTGGTCGGGCCTCCTCGGCATGGAGGACGCCGGGGATTCCACCGTCGCGATCTTCGCCGTCGTCCTCATGTTCCTCGTCCCGAACGGCAAGGGCAGCGCGCTCCTCGACTGGAAGACGGCGGGCGACATTCCCTGGGGCATGCTGCTCCTCTTTGCAGGGGGCATCTGCATCGCCAGCGCCTTTCGCGCGAGCGGCCTCGACGTCCTGATCGGCGATCAATTGTCAGGGCTCGCCAATGCGCCGGTGTTTTTGATGATGCTCGGCCTTTGCCTTTCGGTGACATTCCTCACCGAAGTCACATCGAACACGGCGACGGCCAACCTCCTCATGCCGCTCCTCGCCGCGGTCGCGACGGGCGCGGGCATGAAACCGGAACTCCTGATGATCCCGGCCGTGTTCTCCTGCTCCTGCGCCTTCATGCTGCCCGTGGCGACGGCCCCGAACGCCATCATTTACGGCACGGGCCGCGTCTCCATAGGGCGCATGGCGCGCGAAGGCGCCGGGCTCAATATCATTGTCGCCTTTGTCGTCGCCAGCGTCTGTTGGGCGCTGCTCAGATGAGCGCGCTGAAAGCCGGCCTTGTCTATTTTCTGTCGGTTTTCGCCGTCGGCTTCATGCTCGGGACGATCCGGGTCCTCCTAATCGAACCGCATCTCGGCGCGCTCGGCGCCGTTCTTCTCGAAACGCCTTTCATCCTCGCCGCGAGCTGGCTTTTCTGCCGCTGTTGGATCGGGCGTTTCAATGTCCCCTCGGCGCTTGTCTCGCGGCTTGGGATGGGCGCTATTGCGTTCGCTTTGTTGATCGCTGCGGAAATTCTGCTTGGGCTTTACGGTTTCGGGCGCTCCCTCGCCGACCAGATCGCTGCTTGGAGGTCGCCGCCCGGCGCCCTCGGCCTTGCAGGGCAAATCCTGTTTGGCCTCTTTCCGCTCGTGCAAGGGCTGACAGAAAAGATCCGCTAGACATCCGCCGGGGCGGCGAAGATGACGATCGCGGCCGCCAAAACCACGCAGAAAGCAAACAGCGCCATCAGACCATAATTTTTGTTGCGCCGCGCGGCGAGCGCCGCCTGCAGCGATTGCAGGGCGTAATAGAGGACAAACGCTTTCGAGGCGTAGGCGATGATCTCATAGATGTTCGCGGCCCAGATGATCGCGATCGCCACGACCGCCGTCGTGACATCGCCCGCTTTCACCGAAACCTTGCCTTTCGCCGTTTCCGACAACAGCCCGCCAGCGCCATTCATGTCCGCGACCGCCGCGGAAAACTGCGAAGCGAGCGCGGCGAGTATGATCATCGGCGCCGCCGCCGCGCCGATGGGCGCCAGCATGTCGATGATCGCCGTCTCCCCGCCCTCTTCCGGCAAGCCGTTTTTGAAATAGCCGGTGATCAAGAGGACGAAAGAAATGTAGATCGCCGTCGACAGCCATTGGGCGCGGCGCATGGTTTTAACACGCATTTCGCCGTCATATTCGTCGCCGAGATAGCGCGAGGTCTCGAAGCCCTGCACCAGGATGACAAGCCCTAAGAGGATCTTGAACTCCGCCCAGCCATGAGGATGCGCCGGCGCCGTCCAGGCGAAATCGCCGCCCGCAAGCATCAGCCCCGTCGCAAGGCCAAGCGCCGCGAGAAGCCCCGCAATGACGCAAAGCTTGAGGCCCACGGCGGCGACCTCGAGCCGTTCGAGGGCGCGCAGGCCCCCGACGCCGCCCATGGCGCCGAGAAACGCGATCACCACGGTCGCGATGATCCGGATCCAGAAAGGATCGGTGATGTCCCCGAAACGAAGACCGAAAGCGGCGAAGAGATTGATATAATAGGCGACGGAAATGAAATAGGCGAGCGACAGGGTGCCTTGCGAGGCGCGCTCCAAGATGGAGACGGTTTTCGTATGGCCCTTCGCCAGCGCCGGCTCCACATGAGCGATGTTGTAACGGATCGCCGATCCGAAGAGATAGGCGATGAGGCACAGCCCGCTCATCGCGATCCAGGCTTTCGTCCCGGCCGCATGGGCGAGGATCGGCCCCGCCACCAGGAAGCCAGAGCCGATGATCGAGGCGAGCGGCGTCACCGTCGCCCGCCAGGACGGCGACGTCCTCAGCTTGGGATGAAAGAAGACGCCCAGACAAAGAAGGGCGACAATCATCAAAACGAGGTTTGAGGCCGAAAGAAAAGACGCGCTCGCCGCTTCCACCGGTTATGATCCTTTTCGGATCAGGACGCCCCTTCGAGCGTCATGTGCCGCGCCCGGGCCGAATGTTCGATCGCGGCGGCGCCGTCGTCACTAATGCGCAGCGCATCGCGAATAAGCTCAAGAATGCGGATTTCGGTAACGTCGAGCTTCTCGTCCGCGGTCACCACGTCGACAACGGCGGCGTAAGCCGTCTCGCTGAGAAAATCCGGCAGCGCCGCGGCCGCGGATTCAAGCACCTTGTGAAGCCCGCCCTCCGACGACATCAACTCGCCGCAGGCTTCAGCCATCGCCACCAGCCCGTTTTCGTCGGACTCGGAGAACATGGGAAAAGACCGCACCACCCGGCCAATGGTTCTGAGCTCATCATCCGTGATGGAGCCGTCGGAAGCCGACGTCATGACCATCAGATAGATGACCGCTTCCTGAGGGGTGAGATTGGCGAGGCTGCCGGCCATGGAAAGGCTCCTGTCTGAACGGGCGGGATCGGTTCGCCCGGAACCTAGCGGCGGGGCGGGGAAACGGCAACCGCGGCGAAGCGGCGAGCGAAAGCCGGCCAAAACCTGTTCGGGGCGGTCATTGACCTTGGCGCCTGCGGCGTTAAACCTCCCTTCTCTTTTGTTCCCGAAAGCACCCCCGATGACCGCCCTGCAGATCAAAGATTTCACCGCCGAAGACGCCGCCCAGGCCAAAAGCTGGCCGTTTCAGGAAGCCCGCTCCCTGATCAAGCGCATGGAGAAGGTGAAAAAGGACGGGCCGGTGGTGTTCGAGACCGGCTACGGCCCGTCGGGCCCGCCCCATATCGGGACGTTCGGCGAGGTGGCGCGCACCACCATGGTGCGCCGAGCCTTCGAGTTGCTCACGGGCCGCGAAACGCGCCTCATCGCCTTTTCCGACGACATGGACGGCATGCGCAAAGTCCCGCCCCATGTGCCGAACCAGGAACTGCTCAGCGACTATCTGCAAAAGCCGCTTACCGTCGTCCCGGACCCGTGGGACGAGCATGAAAGCTTCGCCCACCACAACAACGCCAAACTGCGCGCCTTCCTCGACCAGTTCGGGTTCCAATACGAGTTCATGTCGTCCACCGACTGCTATCGCGAGGGCGCGTTCGACGACACGCTGATCCGCGTTCTGGAGCGTTACGATCAGGTGATGGAGATCATCCTGCCGACGCTCGGCGAAGAACGGCGCGCCAGCTATTCGCCGATCCTGCCGATCTCGCCGAAGACGGGCCGTGTTCTTTACGTCCCGATGCTCGAGATCGACGCAAAAAAAGGCGAAGTCGTTTTCGAGGACGAAGACGGCGAGAAAACCCGCATGAGCGTCGCGGGCGGCGCGGCGAAGCTGCAATGGAAAGTCGACTGGGCCGGGCGCTGGCACGCGCTCGGCGTCGATTATGAAATGTCGGGCGAAGACCTCACGGAATCCGTGCGCCTATCGAACCGCATCGTCAAAACGCTCGGCGCCGAACCGCCGGCGGGCTTCAACTATCAGCTCTTTGTCGACGAAGAAGGCAAGAAAATTTCCAAGACCAAGGGCAACGGCATCACCATCGAGGAGTGGCTCACCTACGCCTCGCCGGAAAGCCTGTCGCTTTACATGTTCCAGAATCCGAAATCGGCGAAGAAGCTCTATTTCGACATCATTCCGAAAACGGCGGACGAATACTGGACGCATCTTGAAAAATATGCGGGCCAGGAAGGCGGCAAGGCGCTCGACAATCCGGTCTGGCATATTCACGAAGGCAAACCGCCGGCGGTCCTGCCGCCGGTGAATTTCGCCATGCTGCTCAATCTCGTCAGCGCCTGCGGATCCGCCGAGGCCGAGACGATCCGCGGGTTCATCCGCAAATATCGCCCCGATGCGAGCGACGCGGAATTCGCCGCAGCCGACGCCATGATCGGCTATGCGGAGCGCTATTTCGAACGCTTCATCAAGCCGACCAAAAAATTCCGCTCACCGACGGACAAAGAGCGCGCGGCGCTTGAAATGCTCTCGGCGCGACTGAAGGAAATCGGCGAAGACGGATCCGAAGACGACTACCAGACTGCGGTTTTCGATGCGGGCAAAGCGCAAGGCTTCGAAAACATCCGCGACTGGTTCAAAGGGCTTTACGAAGTGGTCTTCGGCCAGGAAGCGGGCCCGCGCATGGGCCCCTTCACCAAGATCTACGGCGCCGGCGCGACGGCGAAACTGATCGACGAGGCGCTGGCGCGCTGAGCCCGCATCGTCCGGCGGCGTACAATTCGGACAAAATCCTGGTTAACCGGCGTTATGTCTATTTTATACAATCACGCGCCGCCCGCCCGGTATATCTCCTTGCGCATGATCACTGTTGAGTAATGCGTGGGGAGTATTCCGCATGAAGATGAAATCCAAAGTCGCCGCCCTGGCGGCATCCTTAGTCATGGCCGGCGGCGCGCAGGCGGCGGTCCTGACTTACGAGATCTCTCATAATTTCTCGTCCTATCAGAACAATCTTGACGGCACCCCCGCGGCGCTGCCCGGCGGCGGCCTGTTGTCCGGCACGATCAGCTTCGACAGCGACACAAACGCTGTCCTTGACGCGACCCTGACCAGTTACTTGCCCGGACCGGGCGGCCGCACGTCGATCTATGATCTGGACGGCACGGAGCCGGACGACGACGTCACGACGACAGCAAGCCTCACCGCTAATGTGCTGACGCTGAACTCGCAGTATGATTACTTCAATGTCGCAGGCTCAGCCGCCAGACGGCCGGCGCACGGGGCGAAATTGACGCTCGATTTCGGAACCGGCAGCCTTGGCGATGCGACCCTTGTGGCCGCCGCTTCTGAGGCATTCTACAATTACGGTTGGCGTTTCACTGTTTACGGGCTGGCGAGGACCACCGGTTACCATGGCGGCCAGAACGGCGAGTTGACCTTCTCTCTCGCGGACGCCGACGGCGGCCCGGGCGATCCGGTTCTCGAAACGCCCCTGCCGGCGGCCTTCCCGCTGATGTTCGCAGGCGTCGCCGCGTTTGGCGCCGTCAGCCGGCGCCGGCGGGCGGATAACGCCTGAGCCGCCTTAACAGTCTCGCGCGAAAAGTCCCCCTCGCGCATCAAGCAAAAGACGAAGCCTCCCGCACGGGGCTTCGTCTTTTTTGTTTTTAAGGCTCCGTCCTCTCTTAACGGCCGCGCTTGGCCCCCGCGGCAACCATCCCCCGCAAGCATGTGTTATGCTGCGGGCATGGCGAGATTATTGAGAATTATTGCGGCCGGACTGGCGGGCTTCATGGCCGCGGGCGCCCTTGCGCTTGCACAGGACGCGCCGGCGGAAGATCCCGACCCCGTCATTGAAGCGGCGCCGCCGGGCGCCGGCGACGCGGACATCGCCGCGCGCATCGAGGGCATTTTCGCCGAGATCGATTCCCTGAAGGACGTTGACGCGTCGGTCTCCGCCGGGGTGGTGACGCTGTCGGGCGAGACCGCCACGGCCGACGCCGCAACGCGGGCGGAATCCATCGCGGCGCGGATCAACGGCGTCGTCACCGTCGAAAATGAAATCGAACGGGACGTTTCCGTTTCCACCCGCGTCACGCCGGCGCTCGGACAAGTGGAAAACGTCCTGCGCGAAGGCGCGCGCTCGCTGCCGCTTTTTCTGATGGCGCTGATCGTTTTTCTCGCCATTGCGGCCTTCGGCTTGCTTGTCTCCGGCTGGGGCGCGTTATGGCGGCGCATCACGCCGAACGCCTTCATCGCCGAAATCGCAGGCTCCACCGCGCGGGGGCTTTTCATCGTGCTCGGCGCAATCGCCATGCTCAGCCTTCTCGACGCGACGGCGTTTCTCGGCGCCTTTCTCGGCGCTGCGGGCGTGATCGGCCTCGCCGTCGGCTTCGCCGTGCGCGACACGATCGAAAATTACATCGCTTCGATCATGCTGTCCCTGCGCCAGCCCTTTCGTCCCAACGATCATGTGGTCATTGACGACAAGGAAGGCCGCGTCATCCGCCTGACCTCGCGCGCCACAATATTGATGACGTTAGAGGGCAACCATTTGCGCATCCCGAACGCCGCCGTCTTCAAGGCAGTGATTTTGAACTACACCCGCAATCCCGAACGCCGTTTCGATTTCGAACTTGGGGTCGACGCCGACGACGACCCGATCGCCGCCATCGACACCGGCGTCGCGGCGATCGCGGCGCTGGACTTCGTCCTGAAGGACCCGCCGCCGCTCGGCTTCATCCGCGCCGTCGGCGATTCCAACATCGTCATCTTTTTCGCCGCCTGGATCGACCAGCGCGGAGCCGATTTCGCCAAATCCCGCAGCCTCGCCCTCGCCGCCGCCAAGGACGCGCTCGAAGAGGCGGGTTTCGCCCTGCCCGAGCCGATCTACCGGCTGCGTTTCGACGAGAGCGCTCCGGCGATCCTCAGGGAAACCCGGCCCGACAGGACCGCCCCGACGCCGCCAGAAAAACCGAAACCGCCGCGCAAGCCCAAAAGTCCGGCGGCGCAGAATATCGCCCCGGACACCCATCTTGAGGAAAAGGTCGCCGAGGAACGCCGCGAACAGGGCGAGGACCTGCTCTCCAGCGCCGCGCCCGTGGAATAAGCCAACCGCGGCCAAGGGAAACCATTCGACGCCGGGAACGGGCGCGGCTAACCTCGCCCTCATGTGCTTTTCGGCAACCGCCAGCTTCACCGCCGCCGCCGTTCTCGGCGCCGTCGGCGCGGCGACGCTCGCCCAGAAACCGAAACCGCGCGACATGGCGTTCGCCGCCATCCCGCTTATCTTCGCCGCGCATCAGACGATCGAAGGCGCGATCTGGCTGCACCTCAATCAGGGAGACGCCGTTCCGAACGCGCTTGTCGTCGCCTTCCTGCTGATCGCGCAGGTGCTCTGGCCCGTCTATATCCCCGCAAGCGTCATCGCGATGGAGAAGGACAGGAAACGTCCCGGCCTGTGGGTCCTCTTGGCGGCGGGGGTCCTCGTCTCCGGGACGCTCGCCTATATTCTCATCTTCCATCATTACACCGTGAGCGCAGTTGCGGACGGCCTGCGCTATGCAACCGATCACGAATTCGAACGCCGCCTCCTGGCGCTCTATCTCCTTGCGACGGTTGCGCCGCTCTTCTTGTCGCGCCATTTTTATGTGGTGATGTTCGGCGCGGCGACGCTTCTGGGGGCCGTTGTCACCGTCCTCGCCTATTTTTACGCAGCCGCCTCAGTCTGGTGTTTCTTTTCCGCCGTGGCGAGCGTCATCGTCTTTCTCCATGTCCGGCGGTCCAATCGCGCCGCGCCTGACGAAAAAAACGTTGGGGAAACGTCAATGAATATTGACGCGGCGTAAATGAGAGAATTAGCAGTCGGCGCAGCGAAGCGCTAATCGCCTGAAAACAATGAGCCGTTCTCCTCCGCCGCCTTGGCGGAAGCCGCTAAAAACAAGCAAGACGATGTCACGCGGCGCAGACCGACGCATGCGCATTCCGGCGACAATAAAACTGTTCGCAAACGCATTGAAGCGCTATTTAGCTATCGCAACGATTCGCTTTTGATGTTATCTTATCCAATCACGAACAAACAATACGAAACGAAATATTAGGGGGCCTTCGGTTAACCTTGTTTCGCGTTTTAGAAAACGCGATGGGGTCAGGGTTTGCTGAGGCGGGCACGGGAACAAGACGGAGAGCGGTGAAACGAAAACGGCGAAGAGTATCGACTGACAGGGCGGGCGAACGACATGCCTTATTGCAATCACATGAATGCGAATGAAAAGACGGCGCGCCGTTCTTGCTTTCTGTCGAACGCAAACCATATCGATAAAAAGGGTTTGCCAAAGATGCGAAAGGCGCTTGAGTTTGAGCGCGCCGGTTTTGAAGGCGGAGTTGCGTAATGGGTGCGGGGGGCGCTGGTTTTGGCCAGCGCCTTTTTTAATTTCAAAAAAGGGCTGCGGGGCCCCGCGAAGAGCGAGTGAGAAGTGAGCGTGCGATCATGACTGAACAATCTCTCGATGTCTTTGACATTTTTTCCGAGGGCTACACCAAACACAAACAAGAGGCGATGAGCCTCAGGGATTACCTGCTGGCGGCGCGCGACGATCCGATGCTTTACGCAACGCCCGCCGAACGCATGGTCAAAGCCATCGGCGAACCGACGCTTGTGGACACGTCGAAGGACCCGCGCCTGGCGCGCATCTTCTCGAACCGAACCATTCGCCATTATGAAGCCTTCGAAGGCTTTTACGGCATGGAGGACACGATCGAACGCATCGTCTCCTTCTTCCGCCACGCGGCGCAAGGCCTCGAGGAAAAACGCCAGATCATCTATCTCCTCGGCCCCGTGGGCGGCGGCAAATCTTCGCTCGCCGAGCGCCTGAAAGACCTGATGGAGGAATATCCCATCTATGTCCTGAAAGCCGGCAACGAGATTTCGCCGGTCTTCGAAAGCCCGCTCGGCCTCTTCCAGTCGCAAGAGCTGCAGAGCCTGCTCGAAGAGAAATACGGCATTGAAAAGCGCCGCCTGACGGGCCTGATGAGCCCCTGGGCGGTGAAGCGCCTCGACGAGTTCGGCGGCGACATCTCGAAATTCGAGGTGGTGCGCGTCTTCCCGTCGAAACTGCGCCAGCTCGCCATCGCCAAGACTGAGCCGGGCGATGAAAACAACCAGGACATTTCGGCCCTTGTCGGCAAGGTCGACATCAGGAAGCTCGAACATTTCTCCCAGGACGACACCGACGCCTATTCCTATTCGGGCGGGCTGTGCCGCGCGAACCAAGGCCTTCTGGAATTCGTCGAGATGTTCAAGGCGCCGATCAAGGTCCTGCACCCGCTTTTAACGGCGACGCAGGAAGGCAATTATGTCGGCACCGAAGCCTTGGGCCCCATTCCGTTCAGCGGCATCATTCTCGCCCACTCCAACGAAAGCGAGTGGCAGCAATTCCGCAACAACAAGAACAATGAGGCGTTCCTCGACCGCATCAATGTGATCAAGGTGCCGTACTGCCTGCGCGTCACCGAAGAACGCCAGATTTACGAAAAGCTGCTGGCGCATTCCGAACTCGCCAACGCATCCTGCGCGCCGGAAACGCTCGATCTTCTCGCGCGCTTCTCGGTCCTCACGCGCCTTCGCGAACATGAAAACTCGAATCTCTATTCGAAGCTTCGCGTTTATGACGGCGAAAAGCTGAAAGACACGGATCCGAAAGCCAAGACCATGCAGGAATATCGCGACGCCGCCGGCGTCGACGAAGGCATGGACGGGATTTCGACCCGCTTCGCCTACAAGGTGCTGTCGGAAACCTTCAACTTCGACACCGACGAGGTCGCCGCCGATCCGGTGCACCTCATGTATGTGCTCGAGAACTTCATCAAGCGCGAGCAATATCCCGACGAGACCGAGAAACAATATCTCGATTTCATCAAGTCGGAGCTGTCGGCCCGCTACGCCGAGTTCATCGGCAAGGAGATCCAGAAGGCTTATCTCGAAAGCTACGCCGAATACGGCCAGAATCTCTTCGACCGCTATATCGCCTATGCGGACGCCTGGATCGAGGATCAGGATTATAAAGACCCCGACACCGGCCAGCTTCTCGACCGGGCGACGATCGACGCCGAGCTTTCCAAAATCGAAAAGCCGGCGGGCATCGCCAATCCGAAAGACTTCCGCAACGAGGTCGTGAAATTCGCGCTTCGCGCCCGGGCGAACAATGAGGGCAAGAACCCGAAATGGACGTCCTATGAGAAACTGCGCAATGTCATTGAAAAGCGCATGTTCTCCCAAGTCGAAGACCTCCTGCCGGTCATCTCCTTCGACTCCAAGAAGGACACCGAAACCGCACAGAAGCATGAAAGCTTCGTCGAACGCATGACCGAACGCGGCTACACCCCGCGCCAGGTCCGCCGCCTCGTCGAATGGTATATGCGCGTTAACAAAGCTGGCTGATCGGCCGGCCAAATGACGGGATTAGGACAGGGATTTGGGGATTGAACATTTGTTGCGTAATCTCATCCCTGAAGCCTGATCCCTGGTTCCTGTTATGAATTCGTTCCACTTCATCGACCGGCGCAAGAACCCCAAGGGCAAGTCCTTGGGCAACCGTCAGCGTTTCCTGAAACGCGCCAAGGCGCAAATCAAGGACGCGGTGAACAAGTCCCTGCGCGACCGCTCCATGAAGGAGATCGACAAGGGCGAAAAGATCACCATTCCGTCGAAGTCGACGGCAGAGCCGCGCTTTTCCCATGACCGCGAACAGGGCGAGCGCGAGGCGGTCCATCCCGGCAACAAGGAATTCTCCGCCGGCGACAAGATCAAGAAACCGCCGAAAGGCGCCGGGCGCGGCAAGGGCAAGGAAGCGAGCGATTCAGGCGAAGGCGAGGACTCCTTCCAGTTCACCCTGACCCAGGACGAATTTCTCGACATTTTTTTCGAAGACCTGGAACTCCCGAACCTCGTCAAACGCTCCCTGAAGGAAATCAAGTCCTATGCTTACAAGCGTGCGGGGCTTACCGTGGCGGGCTCGCCGACAAATATGAATCTCGTCAGGACCATGAGGAACGCCCATGGCCGCCGGCTGGCGCTGAAGCGCCCCTCGACGAAAGAGATGAACGAGCTGAAAGAGCGCCTGTTCGAGCTCGAAAAGATCGCCAGCCCCTCCGAAGAGGAAATCGCCGAGAAAAAGGCCGTTCTCGAAAAGCTCGAAACCATGGAGCAGCGCCGGCGCTTTACGCCGTTCATCGATCCGCTCGATCTGCGCTACAACGCCTATGAGCCGACGCCGGTGGAGACCACCGCGGCGGTGATGTTCTGCCTGATGGACGTCTCGGGCTCCATGGGCGAGCGCGAGAAAGACCTCGCCAAGCGGTTTTACATGCTGCTCTATCTGTTCCTCAAACGCCGCTATGAGCGCGTGGAAGTGGTCTTCATCCGCCACACCCACCATGCCGAAGAAGTCGACGAAGAGACGTTTTTCTATTCGCGCCAGTCGGGCGGCACGGTGGTCTCGACCGCGCTTGAAAAAATGCTCGAGGTGCAACGCGAGCGCTTCCCCGCCCATGAGTGGAACATCTATGTGGCGCAAGCGTCCGACGGCTTCACGCAATCGGGCGACGCCAAACGCTGCGTCGAGATGCTCGACGAAGACGTCATGCCGGTCTCGCAATATTACGCCTATATCGAGATCCTCGACGAGCGCGAGCTTGAGGTGTTTTCCGACGCCGATTCAGGCGCCGAACTCTGGCGCGCCTACCGCACCTTCGCGCCGAAATGGCCGAACTTCGCGCAAACGCGCATCGCCCGGCCTCAGGACATCTTCCCAGTCTTCCGCGAACTCTTCGCCCGCGACACGCAGGAGGCGGCGTGAGCTATATTATTGCGGGCATAATCGGCGTTGGCTGGGCCATTATTTTACAACGTCCCATCAAAAAACTTACCGCGGCGAACCATCCCAGCGATTTGCGCAACCAGTTGTTTGGAACACTGGCCGTAACTTTAGCGCTTCTTCCATTTTTGTTCTGGAAAGCATTGCCTGTTGAACTGCCTCTGCAACCATTAGCATGGGGCGCTCTTGAGAAAGAGATTGCCATGTCATGGTTGCTGGCGGGACCTGCAAGCCTTCGGGTTTTGTTTCATGTACTATTCGTGAAAAGGGCCTCAAAATGAGCGCGGTCTCCGAAAAACTCCCCCTCATCTACAACGAAGCCGACTGGGACTTCGACGCCCTGAAGCGCGCCTATGACGCGATCGAGGACATTGCGCTGAACGATCTCGGGCTCAATGTCTATGCAAACCAGATCGAGATCATCTCGTCCGAACAGATGCTCGACGCCTATTCCAGCCACGGCATGCCGCTGATGTACAAGCACTGGTCCTTCGGCAAGCATTTCGCCCGGGACCAGATGAATTACCAGAAGGGCTATTCCGGTCTCGCCTATGAGATTGTAATCAACTCGAACCCTTGCATCGCTTATCTCATGGAAGAGAACACCATGACGATGCAGGCGCTCGTCATGGCGCACGCCTCATTCGGCCATAACCACTTTTTCAAGAACAATTATCTCTTCCGGCAATGGACGGACGCCGACGGCATCCTGCCCTATCTCGACTTCGCCAAGAAATATATTTCGAAATGCGAGGACGAATACGGGCCCGAAGAAGTCGAGGCGGTGCTCGACGCCGCCCATTCCCTGATGGATCAGGGCGTCTTCCGCTATAACCGCCCGCCGCGCCTGTCCGACGCCGACCGCCTGGCGCGCATCGCCGCGCGGATCAAGCATGAGGAAACGAGCTTCAACGACATCTGGCGCACGCTCCCCAATTCCGAAGAGCCGGACGACGAAAAGGAAGTGCGCCAGCAGGAAGTCAAAAACATCCAGCTTCCCGAAGAGAACATTCTCTACTTCATCGAGAAAGCCTCGCCGGTGTTGCGTCCCTGGCAGCGCGAGATCGTTCGGATCGTCAGGAATATCGGTCAGTATTTCTATCCGCAGAAACAGACGAAAGTGATGAACGAAGGCTGCGCCACCTTCGTCCACCATTACATCATGAACGAGCTTTATAATCGCGGCCAGATTTCAGAAGGCGCGATCATGGAGTTCCTGCACTCTCACTCCTCGGTCGTCTTCCAGCCGGAATTCGACGATCCGCGCTATTCAGGCATCAATCCTTACGCGCTCGGCTTCGCGATGATGGAGGACATCAAGCGCATCTGCGAAGACCCGAAAGAGGAAGACCGCGACTGGTTCCCCGACATCGCCGGGTCGGGAGACTGGCGCGGCATTCTGAAAGACGCCTGGGAGAATTTCCGCGACGAAAGCTTCATCCTGCAATATCTCTCGCCCACGGTGATGCGCCATTTCCGCATGTTCGCCATCGATGACGATTCCGAAGAAAGCCATATAGAGATCGAGGCGATCCATGACGACCGCGGTTTCCGCAGGGTGCGCCAGATTCTGGCCGGCATGTACGATCTCGGCATGCACGAGCCGAACATCCAGGTCGTCGGCGCCGATCTCGAAGGAGACCGCACCCTGCAGCTGCGCCACATGGTGCATAACGGCCGCACGCTGAACGAAAAAACCTCGGCCGCCGTCCTCACCCATATCGAAACGCTGTGGGGGTATGACGTGACGCTGGACGAAGAAGACGCTTAAGATTTGAAGCTGAGGCCTCAAATCGTCGCAATCATCAAAAAAGAATCATAGTTATCGACTCGCCACGGCTTGACCGTGGCGTCCATCCTTAGGTGTGAGAAGCTGGACCCCACGCTTTAAGCGTGGGGAGTCGGAGCGAACGGCTAAACTTCGCGCTCACTCGCCTTTCTCATCCCGGCCGAAGTTCGGCGCAGCGCTTTCCTGGCCCGCTTCGACGATGGCGCGGCGCAAGCCTCGCACCCGTGAGAAGGCGTCTTCGAGCGTCTTGCCGTCGCCCCAGCGGATCGCGCGCTGCATGACGGCGAGTTCTTCCGAAAAACGCCCGAGCACTTCCAGCACCGCTTCCTTGTTCGTCAGGAACACGTCGCGCCACATGATCGGGTCGGAAGCGGCGATGCGCGTGAAATCGCGGAAACCGCCGGCGGAATATTTGACGACTTCGCCTTGCGCGACGCTTTCGACATCGTCCGCCGCGCCGACCAGCGTAAAGGCGATAAGGTGCGGCAGATGGCTCGTCACCGCGAGCGCCAGGTCGTGATGGGCCGCATCCATGATTTCCGCGCGCGCGCCCACCGCCGTCCACAAAGCGGCGGCTTTGTCGACCGCCTGCTTGTAGGCGGCGTCTTCGCGGGGGAGCGGCGTCAGGATGCACCAGCGGTCCTGGAAGAGCGTCGCGAACCCGGCTTCGGGGCCGGACCGCTCGGTCCCCGCCACCGGGTGGCAGGGGACGAAAAGCACCCGCTCGGGCAATGTCTTTGCAGCCTCCGCCACGGCGCCTTTCACCGACCCCACATCGATGACGAGGGCGCCGTCGTCGACCGCATCGGCGAGCGCCGCGGCGACGGACGCGACCGCGCCGACGGGCGTCGATACGACGACGAGGTCGGCGCCTTTCACGCCTTTTTTCAGATCGGTTTCGCCCCCATCGATGATCCCGAGTTTTTGCGCCCGGGCGATGACGTCCGGGTCGCGGTCGACGCCGACAATCTCGGCGGCGAGACCGCGCTCGCGCATGGCGAGCGCCAGCGAGGCGCCGATGAGGCCGACGCCGACAATGACGGCGCGGTTGAACTTGATGTCGTCAGTCACGGGAGAATTTCTTTTCCAAAAGCGCGATGAATTTGCGGTTGCCCGCTTTGGGACCAATGGTGACGCGCAGATATTGCGGCAGGCCGTAGCCGCCCATCTCGCGCACGATGACGCCGTTTTCTTTCAGATAGGCATGAATATCGTCGGCGGCGAGGCCCGGCTCGTCCGGGAATTTCACCAGAATGAAATTGCCGTAGCTCGGCGCGAATTCGAGGCCGAGCCCGCCAAGCTGCTGCTGCAGATAGTCCCGCTCCTCGCGATTATGCGCGCGATTGCGCTCGACAAAGTCCTGATCTTCGAGCGCGGCGACGCCGGCGATTTGCGCGCCCGCCGACACGTTGAACGGCCCGCGAATGCGGTTCAGCACGTCGGCGACCGCCGCCGGGCAATAGGCCCAGCCGAGACGCAGGGCGGCAAGCCCGTAAATCTTCGAGAAGGTGCGCGTCATCACCACATTCTCACATTCCTCGACGAGCTTTTCGCCGGCGTTGTAATCCGCCTCGTCCATATATTCCGCATAGGCGGCATCGACGACGAGCAGCACGTCGTCGCGCAATTCCTCGCGCAGACGGCGAATTTCCGCATCCGGAAGATAGCTCCCTGTCGGGTTGTTCGGGTTGGCGATGAAGACGATGCGCGTGTTCTCATCCACCATCTCCAGCATCGCGTCGACATTGGCGGTGAGATTTTTCTCCGGGGCGAAACGCGGCTCGGCGCCGCAGGCCATGGCGGCGATGGCGTAAACCAGGAAGCCGTGGGCGCTCTGGACGATATTGTCGCCGGGGCCGAGATAGCCGCGGGAGAGGAGCTGCAAGAGCTCGTCCGAGCCCGCCCCGCAGACGATCCGCGCCGGATCGAGCCCGTAGGTCTCGCCCAGCTTTTCGCGCAAAGCCGCCGCCGAGCCTTCGGGATAAAGGAAAAGCGCTTCCCCGGAGGCCTTATAAGCCGCCATGGCGCCTGGGCTCGCGCCAAGGGCGGATTCGTTGGAGGAAAGCTTGTGAATCTCCGCCGCCCCGGGGGCTTCGGACGAGCCGGGCTTGTATGGTTTGATGTTCAAAATGCCGGGACGCGGCGACGAGAGAGACATCTACGGGTTTCCTTGAACGGTGACGCCCGCGATATAGCGGCCCCGCGCCTTCACTGGCAACCAAGGGGGCTGGCGAGCAAGGAGGGCTCGGTTTCAAGACCGCTGGACAGGCTGGGGCGCGGCGATGGCCGGGCGCCGGACCGCTTTGGCGCCTTCCCGGCGCACAAGCCCCACGGGCGCCATCATGTCCTTTTCCGCTTCGAGCATCAGGACGCCCCCGAGGCCCGGCCACAGGCGCGCGCCCGCCCGCTCCCAGGCCCGCGCCGCACGCAGAAGGAGGCCTGAGCGGAAAGGCGGAAAGAACAGCGCCGAATCCCAGAAGCGCGGCCGGAAGATCGCATCGCGCAACAGCCCTTCGAGCCGGCGTTTCAGATAAGGCCGCCCCGCCGCGAAGGGCGTCGTGTCGATCATCGACCACAGCCCGCGCCGGTGTGCGGCGACGATGATCACCCGGCCATCGTCTTTGAGGACCCGCCACACCTCGCGCATCAGCTTTTGCGGCTGCGGCGCCTCTTCGAGCCCATGCACAATGAGGACCCGGTCGAGACTGGCGTCGGGCAAGGGCCAGTGATGTTCGCTCACAAGGCCCGCCGCATTCGCCGCGCCCTGCGGCCAGCGGATGACGCCTTGCGCCCCCGGGGCGAAGGCGAAGCGCGCGGCCGCGCCCGTGAAAACCTGAAGATAGGGATTGGCGTAGCCGAAACCGGCGATGGCGAGCCCCTCCCCGTCGCCCCAGATTTCAGAGAGACGCCCGGCGATGATCTCCCGCGCCGCGCCGCCGAGCGGGGAGCCGTAGAATTCGTGAAAATCGAGAATGTCAGTCCGCATCGAAACTTTCCCGCCGCAACGGTTTTGCGCCGCCGCTCCGATTGTTATGCTGGCGCCCTTAATCCGGCGTCAATGCGGGGGATTCCTGCCGGTAAGAACCTGGAAAGATTTAGCCATGCCCATCGACATCCGCCAGTTCGCCTGCCTTTCAGATAATTACGGCTATCTCGTCCATGACCGGGAGACCGGCGAGACGGCTGCCATCGACACGCCGGACGCCGAAGCGATCAACCGCGAGCTCGAAAAGGCAGGCTGGCGGCTGACCCACATCTTCAACACCCATCACCATTTCGATCACGCCGGCGGCAATCTGGCGCTGAAGGACAAATGGGGCTGCGAGATCATCGGCCCGAAGGGCGAAGCGGGGCGCATTCCCGGGATCGACCGTCCCGTCGGCGAAGGCGACAGTGTCGAGCTCGGCGCCTCGACAGCGATCGTTCACGAAACGCCTGGCCACACGCTCGGCCATATCATCTATTATTTTCCCGAGACGCACGCCGCTTTCGTGGGCGACACGATTTTCGCCATGGGCTGCGGGCGCCTGTTCGAAGGGACGGCCGACCAGATGTGGAGCTCCCTGTCGAAAATCGCGGCGATGCCCGCCGACACGAAAATCTACTGCGCCCATGAATATACGAAAGCCAACGCCGCTTTCGCGCTCTCCGTCGATCCGGACAATGACGATCTGAAAAAGCGCGCCGAGGAAGTCGACGCCCTGCGCGCGAAAGGAACGCCCACCGTGCCGACCACCGTGGCGCTCGAACTCGCGACCAATCCGTTCCTGCGGGCGAGCGACAAGAACCTCCAGGCCGCGATCGGCATGGAAGGCGCGAAAGCGGTCGACGCCTTCGCCAAGACCCGGGCGCTGAAGGATTCGTTTTAGCCGTTGAGAACAAAAACTCTCGAAAAAGCGGGACGGGTGGCGCGCCCGCCTGCAGGCCGCGCGGCGCCTACATCAATATGTCGATGATTTTCAAAGCCGCCGGGCCGCCCACGATCAGGAAGATCGTCGGCATGATGAGAATGATCATGGGAACGGTCATCAGCGCGGGCAGCTTGTTGGCGCGTTCTTCCAGCTGCAGGAGGGCGTCGTTGCGCATCTGAGCGGCGACGACCCGCATCGCCTGCGCGAGCGGCGTTCCGTAATGCAGCGTCTGGGACAGGGTCGACGCCAGCGCGCGCACCGCCGGCGCATCGATCCTCTCGGCGAGCCTTGCCAGCGCCTTCTCGCTGCTGGGCAGGACCTTGAGGTCGGCGGCCGTGCGCGACAGCTCCTCGGCAAGCTCCGGCTGCGACAGCTCCAACTCCTCCGCCACCCGACTAATGCCGCTTTCAAGCGCGAGCCCCGCTTCGGCGCAGATCACCAGAAGATCCAGCGCATCTGGCAAGCCGGCGACGACCTTGGCCATGCGCTCGCGGACGGCGGCGCGCAAGACAAAGCCCGGCCACGTCCAGCCAAAGACCCCGGCGAGAACGACGAAAGCGCCGCTGCGCGCCGGCGACCCGGCCAGCAATCCAAGATGCGGGGCCAGAAACACCGCCAGTCCGGCGAGCCCCGCCAGGCCCGCCAATCGTATTCCGAGCAAGACCGCCGGCGCGCGTTCCGGCGCCAAGCCAAGTTTTGCAAGCTGGCGGGCGGCCTCGCGCTGAACGGAATCCGCCAGCGGCCCTGTGTAATAGGTCCAGGCGGCTTTCGCCTTCGCTGCTCTGCGGGCGGCCGCGCGATCGTCCCAAACGCGTCCAATAAGGGAGAACCGCGCGCGCATGACGTCGTCTCCGGCGCGCAGAGAAACCAGGATCAAGAGCGCGCCGCCGATAATCAGCGCATTGGCGCCGAGGATGAACGCAACGTCCCGGCTGAATATCGCGCTATCTGAAAAAAGCGAATCCATCTTCGTCCCTACGCTCTAGCTTGGCCGCGTGACGGTGCGCATCATCGAGCGGATGATGACGAACGCCAACACGAGCAGGACAAGCGCGGCGGCCGCAATGATGTTGCCGCGGGGGTCCGTCACGAGCGGCGCCAGATAATCAGGCTGCGTGAGCAAGAGGGCGCCGACAATAAAAAACGGCATCGCGCCGAGGATATAAGCGGTCATGCGGACTTCAGCCGTGACGGCCTTCGCTCTGAGGCGCATGGCGCGTTTTTTTCGAATCGTCTCGCTCAGCGATTCAAGCGTCGTGGCGAGATTGCCCCCGGTCGTGCGCTGGAGAGAGGCGGCGACCGAAAAATACCGGAAATCCCTGAGCCCTATGCTTTCGGCCGTCTTGCGCAGCGCGTCTTCAAAAGCGACGCCGATATCCATCTGATCGGCGAGCCCGGTAAACACTTCGTCCACCGGATAGGCCGCCTCCCTGGCGACGCTGCGGATCGCCGTCGTGACCGGCAGGCCCGCGCGCAACATGCGCACAATCATTTCGACCGCGTCCGGAAAAACTTCAATAAATTGCCGCTCGACCTTTTCCTGGACGATGCGCAATTGCTGGCGCGGCGCGATCATGAAAGCCAGAACGCCGAGCGCCGCGCCGAGCCAGCCGGGAAAACCAAGGATCAAACTTGCGATGGCCCATGTGGCGGCCATGGCGCCGGCGGCCGTCGCCAACAAGACGAGACCGTTTGTCCGCGGTTTCCAGCCCCGCTTCAGGCCAAAAGAAAAAAGCGCGCACAAAGCGGCGTCCATGCGCCCAAGAAACGCGCCCGCGCCATCCTCGCGGTCCGCCGCAACGGTGAGCGGGCGGACGAGGTTGATGCGGCGGTCGAGCATCAAGCGCACTGAACGGCCTTCGAGATAGGCGGCGACAAGAGCCGCCGAACCGATCAGAAGAAGCGTCAATGCCGCTGAAACGCTGGTCATCTCAATCCTCGATTTCGGCCTTGTTTTTCTCCGAGCCGCCCAAGGCTTCGAGGAACGCCGGGCCCAGCCCGTAATATTCAAGACGGGGATAGAAATCAGGGCGGCCGCCTAAAGCGTCGAAAGAACCGCGCAACACGCCTTTGTCGTCTTCATCGATAAAACGATAAGAAAACAGCGTTTTAAGAAGGATCGTATCCTCCTCCATGCCGGTGACCTCCGCGACCTCAGTGACGCGCCGGACGCCGTCGCGCATGCGCTCGGTCTGAATGACGAGATCGAGCGCGCTGACGATCTGGCCGCGAATGGCCCGCATGGGCAGATTGACATTCGCCATCAGGATCATGTTTTCGACCCGCGCCAGCGCGTCGCGCGCGGAGTTGGCGTGCACGGTCGACATCGACCCGTTATGGCCGGTGTTCATCGCCTGCATCATGTCGAAGGCTTCGGGGCCGCGCACCTCGCCGACAATGATGCGGTCCGGGCGCATGCGCAGGGCGTTGCGAACGAGGTCCCGCTGGGCGATCTGTCCCTGGCCTTCGATGTTCGGGGGCCGCGTTTCGAGCTGCAGAACGTGAGGCTGTTGCAGCTGAAGCTCCGCCGCGTCCTCGACGGTTATGATCCGCTCCTTCTTGTCGATCATGCTCGACAAAGCGTTCAACAAGGTGGTTTTGCCCGAACCGGTGCCGCCGGAAATCAGGATGTTCAGCCTGCACCGCGCGGCGATCTCAAGCGCGCGCGCCAGATCGCGGCTGAGCGTGCCGAGTTCGACGAATTTTGAAAAATCCATAACGCTCTTCGAGAATTTCCGGATCGAGATGCACGGCCCCCTGAGGCTGAGCGGCGGAATAATGACGTTGACGCGGCTGCCGTCTTCGAGCCGGGCGTCCAGCATCGGGCTCGACTCGTCAATCCGCCGGCCGACGGAGGAGGCGATGCGCTGCGCGACATGCAGCACATGCGCGTCATTGCGGAAGCGCAGTTTCGTCAGTTCGAGCTGTCCATGGCGTTCGACGTAAATCTTGGACGGGCCGTTGACCAGAATGTCGGCGATGGCGTCGTCTTCAAGCAGGGGCTCCAGCGGGCCGAGCCCGATCATGTCGTCAACAATCTCCGAGGCCAGCGCCTGCTGCTCGTTCTGGTTGAGGAGCTGGCTGTGCTCGTTGGCGACCTCGGTGATCAGCTCATAAACGCGCCCCGTCAGCGCCTCTTCGTTCATCCTCACCGCCACAGACGGGTCGATCCGGATCAACACCTGATCGCGGATGAAATTCATTTTCTCAGGCGATTCGTCAGCACGCGGCGGAATTTTCGGCGCCGCCTCGGCGATGACGGCGGTATAATCCTCCGTCGCCGTTTCGTCGCCGTCTTCGTAATTCTTCTTTCCGAAATTAAACACCGTCATCCGAACAGCCGCCCGATCAAGGAGCGCTCCACTTCAACGGCTTCGCCGGCAAGCTCTCGAAACACCGGTCCCAGCGCGCGGGTCATGCCGCCGCATTTCGCGAGACTTTCCGTGCCGAGCATCGCCGCCTCTTCGATATCGCGCCCATAAGGAACCACGACATCGGGCGCGACGCCGGCGGCCTTGGCGAACTGCTCCTCGCTCAGACCGCCATGCGCTCCGGCTTTGTTGAGAATATGGAGGGTCGCCCGGTCCGGCGTGTTCGGCCCGATCAGCGTGCTCCAGCGCCCGACATCGCGCGCCGACACCAGCCTTGCATCGCTGACAAGCAGGCAAAGACTCGGCAATTGCATGACCCGCGTCATCTGCGCCGCCGCCGCGCCGGGAATATCGACAAAAACATACCGGTAATGGCGCAGAAGAACCGCAAGAAGCGAAAGAACGGCGTCTTCCTTGAAAGGCGTGAAACCGCCCAGATTCTCCAAAGACGCAAGGAGGTCCAGGCGCGGCGTGGCGTGGATAAGCGCGCGGTCGAGAAAGAGCTCGTCCATCCGGCCGGGGTTTTCCAGGACCTCGCGCAAGCCTTTGGTCGGAACGGCGCCGAGCTGAAGCGCGGCGTCGCCCATGCAGACGTCAAGATCGGCCAGCAGGACGCGGCGCTCGCGCTCCATGGCGAGATGCCAGGCCGAGCGTGTCGCAATTGTCGTCGCGCCGACGCCGCCGCGCACGCCCAATGTCAAAATAAGCCTGCCGGTTCGGGGCGGACTCTTTACGGGATCGCCGCTGAGAACCGCGCTGCACGCCTCCCGAAAGAGGTTGCGGACGAGCGGTTTGTAAAAATATTCGACAACGCCCGCTTCTTTGAGTTCACGATAAAGGCTGATGTCGTTGCTTTCACCGATGACAATGACGCCCGTGCTGGGCTCGCAGACATTCGCCAGTTGCTTGATCTCGACGAGCGGGTCGCTCGTCTTTCCAATATCCACGATCAAAAGAGCCGGCGACGGCCTGTTTGCAAGGTCGCTTGTCGCGGCGGAAACGCCGCCGTTGACGAATTGCGCAGCGCCTATATTCAGGTCCGAAAGGCTTTGCCGGATCACGCCTTCCGAAACGCGGTCCTGGACAAAGATCAGCGCAGTCGGCGCAGCCTCAGGCGCCGCGTCGGAAGCGGACCTTGACGAGAGGGAAGACCGCGCAAGCGATTTGTCAGCGGGCGCCGTCATTTCTCACCTCCCAGATTGATGGAAGCCGACGTCGTCGACTCGCTCTTCTCCAGTCCCTTGTTTTTGCCTTCCTTATAGGCCTCCACGGTCATCGCCGCCCTGGCGCCGTCGCCAGGACCGAGATCGCCGCCTTCTTTCAAGTCGCCGGGATCGGCCGCCATAACCGCGAGATTGGCTTTGTTCACGCATCCGAATTCGGCGCGCGCGCCGGCGTCCGCTGCAGACGGGCAGGCGAGCGGCAAAGCCGCGCGTTCCGAATCCGGCGTCGCGCAGCCCCCAAACAGGGCGGAAAGCGCCGCGCATAAAATGATTTCACAGCCTTTTTTCATTGTCATTGCTCCAGGATGAAGCCGGCCGGACCGGTCAAATGCGGCTCATCGTTTGTTTCATCGCGAAGACCGCCGCCGCCTTTTTTCAGCCTGCCGAGCAAAATCTGTTCAAGATCGTTTGCAAAAACCAGATCCTCATTGGGCAGGCGAATATCGCTCGTCCGGCGCGCCGGCTGAACGATATAAGGCGTGACGACAATCACGAGCTCGCTCTCATTGCGCTGAAAGCGCGTCGACCGGAACAGGGCGCCCAACACCGGCAGGTTTCCGAGGCCCGGGAGATTGCTCACTTCATTCATCGTGTTGTTGAGAAACATGCCTGCGATGGCGAAACTCTGGCCGCTGGCGAGCTCCACGGTCGTTTCGGCCCGGCGCACCGTAATCGCCGGGATCTGAATATCGCCGATCGTCACGGCGCCCTGATTGGACAGCTCGCTGACTTCGGGGCGCACTTTGATGCTGATGTGATCGCGGTCGAGCACCACAGGCGAAAAGGCGACGCTGACGCCGAAACTTTTCCACTCGATCGTGACCTGGTCGAACCCTTGCGAAATCGGCACCGGAAACTCGCCGCCGGACAGGAATGTCGCCGTTTCTCCGGAAACCGCCGTCAGGTTCGGTTCGGCGAGAATGGAAACCAGCCCCTCCGCCTGAAGCGCGTCCAGAAGGCCGGAGACATCGACATTGCCGCTGTCGCTTCTGTATCCGAATCCGAGCGAATTCACCCCGGTTGAGCTGCGTGAAAAATCCCCGATGGTTTCCGCCGCGCTCGCCAGCGGTTCGCGCCCGGTCAACAACCCGACGGCGAATTTTCCGTCGTTAAAGACCGCGTTCCAATTGAGCCCGAAGCTTTTGTCGACCTGTTTTGACACTTCAGCGACGCGAATTTGCAGATTGACCTGCGTCGGCTCGCGCACGCCGACATTGAAGGCCATGTCTTCATCTTCGCCGATATGCTGTTGCACCGCGCCCTTGACGATTTGCGCCTCAACCGGCGACCCAACGGTCCCCGATACGGAGACGCCGCGCGGCGCGCTTGTGACTTTGACGTCCGCCCCGGGAGCCTGTTCGCGGACAGCCGCCCCAATCGCCTGTTTGGAATGCTGCACCGTCAGCGCATAGGATTCGGCCGCGCCGTTTTTCAGCAATGTGTAAATCGTCGTTTTGCCGGGTTTTTTCGCATAGACGAGCACGCGCGCCGGCGTCGGAACCTGAACGTCTGCAATCTCCGGATTGGCGATGAACACGGTTTCAGCCGCCCGCGGCAATTCGATCAGCGTCGCCGCATCGACGTCCAGCGTGATGGCCTTTTGCGACGCCGCCGGTTCGGCCATTGACGGCTGAACGATCAACAGCATCGCCGCGAGCGTCGGCGCGCCCTTCGAAAAAATACGCATAATCGCCTTATTGGTTTTCTGTCGTTCCGCCATGCATCACCTGAACCCGGGCCGGGCCTTGTTGATTTGATCCGGCTGCCCCGCCTTTAGAGCCCTCGAGCGTGGAAAGCGCAGGCGAAACGTCGGCCGCCCAAACGGTCTCCCGCGCTTGCGCTGAAGCGGCGTCCGCGCTGACAAACGGCCTCAACGCAAGCCCCAGATTGCCCAGCTCCGTCGCGACGAGCAGCTTTTCAGCATCCTGTTGGGAGACTTCCACCGTGATCGTGTTCGGCAGCTTTTCCCGCCCGGCCGATTGCCGGGAAGAAGAAGACTCTTCCTCCATATTCAATCTCTGATCGACCGCAATCACGCGGACATTATGCAAAATGGTTTCGCCGGAAACCTTGCGCGCAAGACCGGCTCCGGACTCGCCGAAGCGCTGCGTCAGGATCACGTCCACCCGATCGCCAGGCAACAACATGCCGGCGGCGCTTTGCAGCGCATTGACGGTGACGGTGACGGCGCGCATGCCCGGCGTGAGCACCGCAGCCAGAAAATCGCGCTCTTTCGGCCTTATCAGGCCGGAGGCCAGCAACGGCTCGCCTTCGCTGAACCGGCGCGTCGTCACTGCGCCGATATAATTCAGCTCAGCGGCTTCGCCGCCCTCGATGTACTCTTTTTCAAAACCGCTCGGCGGAACCTCCGCCCAGCCGATATCGTCCGCGCGCAACAAAACACCGGCCTCTACCGGATGAGCCGCAACCAGAACGGCTCTCGGCCTGTCCGCAGCCGGATCAGACGACGGCGCAGCGGGGCGCATGACGGCGATCCCGGACAACAACAGGCCTGAGATCAGCGCCACAACGCCGACCGCCATCAAAATATTGCGAAAACTCATTGCACGCCCCCTACGCTGTTACAGGTCATGCGAACGCGCAAACGCCCCGCATCGCGCGCCGACACGCCGTATTTTCGAATTTTTTCCGAGGCCGAAGCCCGTTCAAGATTATAGTGCGTGTACGCAATATATTGTTCTTGTCCAAACCGAAGCCGTTTTCCGTCTTTTGCAAAATTCTCTTCGGGTCGCGCTACGCTTGGTTTTATAGCGCAGATCTTCTGGGTGCGCATTGTTTTTCCTTGACCACAAAAATTACAGCTCGCACTGTAACTCAACACCCCCAAGTTTCGTTGATTTGCATCAAGTTTTATTTTACTCATTATTTAAATATCTTTATACGGAATTAATTCTTTAGAAACTATATTGCCCTTCATATGGTCTGAAACCGCCCGACTGCGGGACAGCGTCTCGGACTGGGACATGCCATATCGCTCTAATCATATTGACGTCTTGAAAATCTTGTCCGCCTTGCTGATGGCCGCCGGCGCGTCAGCATGCGCAAGCGGCGCCGGCGTGAAAGACGCGCAGCCCGTTTCCGTCGCGGAGCCGAGCACAGCCTCCATGCTTCGCCTGGCGCACGCCGCACGATCGGCGGGCGATCTCGCCTCCGCCATCAATCTTTATCGCAACGCCCTTTTGCAGGATCCGGGCAATGGCGATTTGCAAGTCAAGCTCGGCGAGGTTCTCGCCGAAGCCGGATCCTTCGACGACGCAATCGGCGTTTTCCAAGACGTGGACGACGCATCGCCGGACAAGGCCAGGGCCCTTGTCGGCCTTTCCCGCATCTATCTGCAGCTCAATCAGCCGGAACAGGCCCTCGCCTATGCGGACCAGGCGCAACAGATCGCCCCCGCCGACGCTCAGGCGCTGAACCAGCGCGGCGTTACGCTCGACTCCCTCGGCCGGCACGACGAAGCCCAGGCCAGTTATAGATCGATACTTGAGACAGCGCCGCGCAACGTCCCTGCGCGCAATAACCTGGCGTTGTCGCTCGCCTTCAGCGGACATTTCGATGAAGCCGTCGCCATTCTGACGCCCATGGCCCGCTCGTCGGACGCCTCCCCGCAAATCCGTCAAAATCTGGCGCTGGTCTATGGGCTGAAAGGCGACGCGCAACGCGCGGCGGCGTTGAGTAAGATGGATCTCGATGAGGAAAAGGTGCAGGTGAATTTGCGGTTCTTCGACTACGCCCGCAGCCGCCAGCGCTGAGCGCGCCCTGCCGCCGTTTTTACCGCCGGCGCTCGCGCATTGCCTGGGTCAGAGCGGATAACACGCTTCCGCTTTCAGCATGACCGTCCCCTTTCCCGTCCAGGGCAGGATCAGGCGAACCGGATGGCTGACGGCGACCTTTTCTCCGCATTCCACGACTTCGACGTCGATCAGCTCCGCATCGAGCGCGACGCCCGCCGCGCGGGCGACGACATAGTCTTTGACGGCGTCGTCTTCGCCGCATTTAACCGCGTCGACAGCGCCGCACCGCGCGGCGACGTCAACGGCGTGGCTGAGCGTCGCCTGCGTCCAGACCACGCGGCCTGCATCGATCAGCCCCAGCACGAAGGCCAGCAACACCGGAAACAAAAGGGCGTATTCAATCGCAACCACGCCTTTTGCGTCAGCATGCGAACTTTTCCCGCGCAGATGTCGACGGCCAGCCGCTGGGGTCATTTCAACCTCACCGTCGATTCCCCCGTCAGGACAACCGGCGAAGACACCCAGGGATAAGGCAAAATCGTGTGATGCTCGAATGACGCCTCGACCTTGACATAGTCGCCGGGGGCGTCGCCGCCGGGGCAGGTGAAATCGCAACTGATGACGGTGACGCCGTCCAGCCCCGGACAGCCGCAAAAACTGAGCGGCGCCGCGCCCGCCGTCACGCCGGACAGGCCGGTGGCGTTCTCCATCGCCGTCTCAATGCCGTCCGGATCGAACCCGTTCCGCACGGCGTAAAGCGCGCCTGCTTCAGCCGCGTTCTGCACTTCCATATCCTGATAAGCGGCCAGCCCGATCTCGACGACTCCAATGAGTAGCACGACGAGCAAAGGCGCAAGCAAGGCGAACTCAATAGCCGCAACGCCGGCTGTCGTTTCCGGTCCGGGCTTACGCCGTGATGTTGATTTCATCATGCTCATGCCGGCGCCTCACTCCACAAGTTCGCTGCTGTTGTCGCCGCCGATCGGCGTGATTCCGACGCCGTCGCAATCGGTGTCGAGGTCGAGATTGTTGTAGAGCTTTATCGTGCGGACGATGATTTGCGTGCAGTCCGTGTCGCCGATAACCGTATTGTTTCTGATGTAGACGCCCTGATTGGGAAAATAGAGAGCGCCTTCCACTTTCACGATCGAATTGCTGTCAAACCTGTGCTCCCTTGACGGCGAGGCGGTTCTCGGGCTCATCATGGCGATGCCGGCGTAAGGTCCCGTGGAAGGCGCCGTGATTTCCAGGACGGAATTATTCCTGATGCGAAAATCGTAATCGCCGTTTATGACCAGCGTCGTTCCTGACGTCGCATAAACGCGCGAATTGCTGTCTATCTGGAACCTGTCATCGATATAATAGACGCCCGCGCCAAGGTGAGCGGTCGCCCCGTTGCGGAAATAGAGCCCATTGCAGAAATGCCCGGCCGTGAGGTGAACTGTCTTATTGTTCTGCGCAAATCCGCTTTGCGACGTGCAAGGCGGAATCGGCTGCAGGGATAAATCCGCATAAGGATCGTCAATCGGCGGCGCATTGCTGAGCAGCGGCGAGCCGTTCAGCTTCGCATTATTGCTCAGCCGCCAGCCGCCGACTACGGACACCGGGCCGTTGATTTCCGCATTGTTGCGGACGGTCAGCCCGGCGCTGGAGCTCGAATTGACGCCGACGCCGCATTCCGGATTGGCCACCTTCGCATTATTGGTGACGGTGGCGGCGCTGTAAGCGGTCGGATCGAGCACCAGAAGGCAGTAAACGCCGCCCGGCGAGCCCACGACAGCGACCGCGCGCGCGCTGACATCGACGCTCGCCACATTATAGAGCCGCATAAAGCCCACTTTTTGCGGCTGCGTGATGATGACCTCTATGGCGTTTACGTCTCCCGCATGGGATCCGGACAAGGGCGGGCGATTGACGACGACTTCCGCGCCGTCGACGGTGTTGGCGAAGCCGGCCTCGCTTGCAGCGGCCTGGGCTTCGAGCGTGAAATCCGACGGATAGCCGGCGCCCATGGCGACCGCGCCGCCATACGCCGCAGAGTCGGCGGCGGTCTGCATCTGGCGGTGCTTGGCGAAAAGAAACGCCGCTTCCGTTCCAAGCGCGACAAAGCCGATGACCACAACGAAAAGGATCGCGAAAAGAACGGCGACGCTGCCCTTCTGACGCCGCAGGAGCTCCGCGGAAACAACAGAAGAATGATCATGCATCGGCTTCACCAGATCCTGAACGGTTTGCAAGAACAACAGCGCGTCGTCCCGCTGATCAAAGCTCGCCCCTCACAAGGGCAGGGCCTGATTGTCTGCTATTAGCGTTTCCGAACGGTTGCGCTGACTTGCTTTTTATTGGCGGAGGAAAATTCTTCACCGCATATTAAGCATGTTTTGCGGCCCGCCCCGCTAACCGTCGCGAAAATTGGAAATTTAAAAACCAATCCTAATAATCATTTAATTTTCAGGAACTTTGGAGAGAACCGCAGGGCGCAAGCGCCGCCTTTATCTCCTAACGATTGAGTAACCCCCGCCCGATTATTCTTCTACTTTGCAGTCACGACGCTCAATAACGGCGTTCGGCGGCGCGGCGCTTAATGTATGAAAATAGCCGATAATATCGCAAGCATTTCCGACCTTCAGGCGATCATCAACGTGATGCCGTTGCCGGTTTTCATCAAGAATCGCGCGCACCGCATCGTGTTGCTCAATGACGCGGCGTGCGAGTTTTTCGGCCATTCCCGCGAGGTTATGATCGGCTTTTCCGACTACGATCTTTTCCCGGACGAAGAGGTCGAGGTGTTTCACGCCGCCGACGATCGCGTATTCGACGACGGCGTCCTTTCGGAGAACGAAGAACAGGTCACCGACGCGGCCGGCAAAACGCGAACGGTCATCACGCGCAAACGCCGCGTGCGCCTGGAGGACGCCGATTACCTCGTCGCCACCATCACGGATGTGACCGCCTATCGCGAAGCCGAAGCCCACAACTACCATCTGGCGTTTCACGACACGCTGACCGGCCTGCCGAACCGCGCCTTGCTGAATGAGCGCATCGACCAGGCTTTACTGCGCCGCCAACGTTCAGGCGAGCGCTGCACATTGCTCTACATCGATCTCGACCGTTTCAAGGAAGTCAATGACGCCTTCGGCCATCAGGCGGGAGACGCGTTGCTCCAAGCTTTCGCCGAACGCCTGACAATGATCGTGCGCGCATCCGATACTGTTGCAAGGCTCGGCGGCGATGAATTCGCCGTTTTGCTCATCGACCGCGGCAAACAAGCGGATGTGGAGCTTGTTTGCCGCCGCATTCTCGAGGCCGCGGCCGAACCCTTCTTTGTTGAAAATACGCGCGCCTTTGTCAGCGCCTCGATCGGCGTTGCGGACGCAATCAAAGATCTCGACAATGTCGAATTGCAGCGCCAGGCGGATGTGGCGCTCTATCAGGCGAAACGCGAGGGCCGGGCCTGCTTTCGGCGCTTCACGAGCGAGCTCGACAAACATATTCAACACCTTCGCCGCCTTGAAAGCGATCTGCGGGAGGCGTTGGCGAAGAAGAGCGGTCTCGAAGTCTACTACCAGCCGCTCTTTACTACGGCCGACGAAAAGCTTGCGGGAATGGAGGCGCTGATCCGCTGGCGCCATCCCGAACTCGGCCTGCTGCAGCCGGAGGAATTCATACCGGTCGCGGAGGAATCGGGTCTGATCGTTCCGCTTGGCGATTGGGTGCTCCAGCAAGCCTGCCTGATGATGGCGCAATGGCCAGACATTACGCTGGCCGTGAACCTGTCGCCCGTTCAGCTGCGGGAGGAAAACCTGGCGGAAAGGATCGTTGAGATCCTGAACGAGGCGAATCTCGATCCGTCCAGGCTGGAGCTTGAACTCACGGAAGGCGCTATTCTCAATACAAACGAAAACATCCGCACCTGCCTGAAAAAGCTGCGGGCCGCCGGCGTCAAGATCGTGCTCGACGATTTCGGCACCGGGTATTCGAGCCTGACGCATCTTCAAAAGCTCGACGTCGACAAGGTCAAAATCGACAAGTCCTTTGTCAATGACATCGCCGCAAACGATCAATCCGAGGCGATCGTGCACGCGGTCACTTATCTTGCGCGGGTGCTCGGCATTCCCGTCACCGCCGAAGGCGTGGAGAACAGCCGCCAGCACGATCTGCTGCGCATCATCGGCTGCACCGAGATGCAGGGCTTTCTCTACTCGCATCCTCTCAGCGCCGAAGACACCCGGCGCTTCCTGGCCGACAAAAAGAAATGGACTCACGTCGCTTAAGACGCGGCGGCCGTCCTCATCCGAGCAAAACCGTCAAAACCGAAAAGCGATACGGCGACCGGGAAACGGCGGCATGCGCTGATCCGTGCGCATATGCGGATTGGCTCCAGCGTAATGTCTTGTTTTTAAAATGGATGGAGCGGGTGAAGGGAATCGAACCCTCGTCGTAAGCTTGGGAAGCTTCTGCTCTGCCATTGAGCTACACCCGCTTCAGGCCGCCGGCGGCGCGCGGGGCCGCAGCGGCCCCTCATTTCGCCTTAGCGGAGAAAAAGGTCAAGCGGGGCCTGTTCTAACGGGGTCTGGCCGGTTCGGCGCCGACCCAGCTACGCCGGAGCGAAGCCCCGGCTTCGCCGAGGCGAGAAAGGCCTCGACGCAAGGCCCAAATCTCACCAAGAATTCATGTTCCAGGCTGCGGGCCGCCATCTTTCGGCCCCGCCAAACAGGCTTATTTATGGCCCGAACTGGGACGGCCTGAGCGCTGTTCCCTAGGATTATCGGGGATTTTGAAAGGAGGCCGGCAGATGAAACGGCTATTTTGCATGCTCGGCGCTTTCGGCGCGGCGATTTCGATGACGATCGCGCCCGCCAGCGCCAAGCCGAAAGGGGAAAAGGCCGAAGAACTGGTGGTGAAGGCCGCCGACACGGTCAGCTATTTCGCCAATGACAGCGCCTTCGAGCCGCTCTGGGATACGGCGGATCAGGCGAAAGCCATGGTGATCATCCCGAAATCGATCCGCGGCGGCTTCATCATCGGCGCGTCCGGCGGCAATGCGGTGATGGTCGCGCGTAATGAAGACGGCAGCTGGTCGGAGCCGACCTTTTTCACCATCGGGTCTCTTTCCGTCGGCTTCCAGGCCGGCGTCGAAGGCTCCGAGACGATCCTCCTGATCATGACCCAGCGCGGCATGGAGCACATGCTGTCGACCAATGTGAAGCTGGGCGCCGACCTGTCGCTCGCCGCCGGGCCCATCGGCGCCGGCGCGAAAGCGCAGACCGTCGACGTCCTCGCCTTCTCCCGCTCGCGCGGGCTTTACGGCGGCGTCAGCCTTGAAGGCGCGATCCTGAAATCGCGCAACAGCTGGAATGAGGGCTATTACCAGGCGAATGTCAGCCCGGTGGACATCATCTTCCGCGAAAAGGTCTCGCACCCGCAATCGGCGGTCCTGCAGAACGCGGTCTGGGCGCTCGCCCATCGCGACGAGCCGGGCGCGCAGCCAGCCGTGATGGCGCCGGTGCAGCCGGCGCGCATCGATCCGGTGACCGGCGAGCCGCTGCCGGACGAGCCCGAATATGAAGACGACGACGTCTGGGCCGCGCCCATCGGCCCGGTCGAGCCGGCGGAAGAAGACAACAACTAGCCTCAAGAGCCCGGGGCGCATCGTTTCCCGGCCGACAGAAACGTCTGATTATCAACCGCCGCAACAAAGGCGGCATATTTCAGGTCAGGCTCTAACGCTGAATTGATCGCGTTTGAAACGCCCGCCGGTTTCCCCGGCGGGTGTTTTCGTTATGCTGCAGCGTTTAATCCGGACGAAAAAAAATGGACGGCGAAGCAGGCGTTAAAACCGCCGCAAAATTTCAGCACAAGGAACGAACGGCGGCGGGCGAGCTCCGCGCCGAAGTGCCTCTCGCCCGGCTCGAGACGCTGTGGATCAACACCGGCACGCTGTGCAATGTCGAATGCGCGCATTGCTATATCAAATCTTCGCCAACCAATGACCGGCTTGTTTATCTGAGCGCTGAGGAAGCCGCGCCGTTTCTCGACGAAGCCCGCAGAATGGGCGCGCGGGAAATCGGCTTTACCGGCGGCGAGCCGTTTTTGAACCCGGACATGATCGCGATGACCCAAGGCGCGCTGACGCGCGGCTTCAATGTGCTCATCCTCACCAACGCCATGCGCCCGATGATGCGCCCGAAGGTGCAGGAAGGCCTCCTGTCGCTGCGCGCGCGCTTCCCGCATCTGCTGACCTTGCGCGTCAGCCTCGATCATTACAGCGCCGAAGGCCATGACGCCGAACGGGGCGAAGGCGCGTTCGAGGCGTCCATGACGGGGCTTGGATGGCTGCAGGACAACGGCTTCTCCTTCACCATCGCCGGACGCGGCCTGACCGGCGAACGCGAAGCCGAATTGCGCTCCGGCTTCGCGGCGCTTTTCGAAGCGCGGGGCGTTCCCCTCGATGCGCACGATCCGGCGCAGCTTGTAATCTTTCCGGAAATGGATGCGGCCCGCGACGTTCCCGAGATCACTGCGGCCTGCTGGTCGATCCTCGGCAAGGATCAGGCCGACATGATGTGCGCAACCTCGCGCATGCTCGTAAAGCGCAAGGGCGCTGAAAGGCCCGCCGTCCTCTCCTGCACGCTCCTGCCTTATGACGAGCAATTCGAAATGGGAAAAAGCCTCGCCGAAGCGGCGAAACCGGTAAAACTCAATCATCCCTTCTGCGCGCAGTTCTGCGTCCTTGGCGGCGCAAGCTGTTCGGGGTAGAAGCCGCGCTCATGACAAAGACGCCGAAAGAAACCGCCCTCGAAAATCGCGCCCATGACGGCGCCAAGCTGTTTTCGCCCTCGACCGAGCGCAATCGCGACGCGATCCGCGACGTGTTTTTGAAAACCATGCCGCAGAAGGGGCGCATCCTCGAAATCGGCGGCGGCACGGGCGAGCATGCGGTTCATCTCGCGCGCGCCCTGCCGGATGCGGAATGGCGGACCGGCGACCCAGACGAAAAAGCGCGAGCCTCCATCGCCGCCTGGATCGCGGACGCCGGTCTTTCGAACCTCTCAGGGCCTCACGCCATCGACGTCACGCAAGCCGATTGGGGCGTTGAGGACCGCGCGCCCTTCGCCGGAATCGTTTCCATCAACATGATCCACATTGCGCCTTTTGCGGCTGCGAAGGGATTGTTCGCAGGCGCGGGACGGCTTCTCGCCCCCGGCGGAAAACTGTTTCTTTACGGACCGTTCTCCAGAAAAGGCGCACACACGGCGCCGTCGAACGAGGCCTTTGACGCCAGCTTGAAGGCGCGCGACCCGCGCTGGGGCGTGCGCGATCTGGAACGGGACATCCTCCCTTTGGCGCAGGAAAACGGGCTCAGTCTCGACGCGGTTGTGGAAATGCCGGCGAATAATTTCTCCGTCGTCTTCACAAAAGACTGACAAGCATTTGAAAAATCAGCGCTGTCTTTTCCCCACAAGTTCAGGAGAAAGTTTGTGGAAAAGAATGAGTCGACCGATGTCAATAAATCGGTATCCTGATCATGTTTCGCGGTTCTACAGACAATTCGCAGTGTTTGCCTAGCGGCGGGTTGGACGAGCTAACGGAATGATGCGCGAGGCCGGATGCAACGCTCAGATGCAGTCCGGCGAACGAAACAAAGGCGAGTTTCATGCGCATGGCCGGACCTGAGCGGTCCGCTCCCGCCGGAAAGCCGAAAGGCGGTTCGGGAAACGGGAGATCGGCATCGCCGTGGGCAGCGGGCAAGCTGCTGATCGGCGCGCTTCGGTGACGCCCTTGCGGAGGTTAACGCTGACGTATGGGAAAAGCCGGTGCGGATCTGAAGGACGCAGGACGTCGGACATGGCGAAACGCAAATGCCGGCAGCCACGACCTGAGTTTTGCGCCCGCAAGGTCTAGCGGTTGAGAGCGATACGGCAACGGACCCGCTCAACAGTCGCAAACTGGAGACCATCTGAATTCTCACTGGATTGGGGTGTGCTCCGGATTTCCGCGAAAGCGGGAAGAAAGGGCGTCGCTTAAGCGACGCCCTTTTTCTTTACTCCCCCTTATGAATTTTCAGCGAAATCTTGACTGCGCCCTATCACGGACGCCGGCGAATTTGTGTATGAGGCCGGGCGATGGCCCAGACTATCCGCGTTCTCTCGGCGCTCCTGATCGCCGCCTTCCTCCTGATCTCCGGCGCCGGCCTGCAGGGGACGCTCCTGTCCGTGCGCGGCAATATCGAGGGCTTTTCCCTCGTCCTTCTCGGCTCCTTGATGTCGGCCTATTTCACGGGCTTCACCATCGGCTGCCAGTTCGCGCCGCATATGGTGAAGCGGGTGGGCCATATCCGCAGCTTCACCGCCCTCGCCTCCATCGCCTCGGCGGCGGCCCTCGCCCACGCTTTGGCGGTGAACCCGGTCTTCTGGATCCTGTTGAGGGTCATCGCCGGCTTCTGCCTCGCCGGCCTTTATATGATCATCGAAAGCTGGATCAACGAAGGCGCGACCAATGAGCGGCGCGGGCGGGTTCTCGCCGTCTATCGAGTCGTCGACCTCAGCGCCGGCACGGTCGGCCAGGCGCTCCTGGCCACAGCCGATCCGGCCGACTTTTATCTCTTCGCCCTCGTCTCGATCCTGATTTCCGTCGCCCTGGTGCCCGTGGCGCTGACCACGACGACGCAGCCGACGCCGATCACGTCGGCGGATATCGATCTGAAAAAACTATTCCGCATCTCCCCGCTGGCGGCGTTCGGCTGCCTCAGCGTCGGCGCGGCGAACGGCGCTTACTGGGCCGTCGGCGCCGTCTATGTGCAGAAACTGGGTTATGACATTCAGACCGTTGCGGCCTTCATGACCACAGTGGTTGTTTCCGGCGCCCTGTCGCAATGGCCGCTCGGTCACATATCCGACCTTTTCGATCGGCGCATCCTGATCGTCGCCATCGCGGCGCTCAGTTCCGCTGCAGGCGTTCTGCTCGCCCTCACCGGCGGACAGTCCGAGTTCATGCTGCTGGCCGGCGGCGCCGCTTTCGGCTTCACGGCGATGCCGATCTTCGGCCTCGCCGTCGCCCACGCCAATGATCGGGCGGACCCCCATGAATATGTCACCCTCGCCGCAGGCCTTTTGCTGCTCTACGGCGCGGGCGCCATTGTCGGCCCCTTCGTCGCGCCGATCATCATGCAGAACGCCGGCCCGCAGGCGCTCTTCTTTTATACCTCAAGCGTCTATGCGGCGCTGACGCTTTTCGGTCTCTACCGCATGCGGCGCAGCGACGCGACGCCGCCGGAAGAGCGCGAGGCCTATGTCTCAGTACCGCGCACCTCGCCCGCCGTCTTTGAAATCGACCCGCGCGGCGAACACGAAGAAGACGAGAGCGCGGACGAAGCCGCTGAAGATGACGCGAAGGGCGAAACCGCCTGATCAGCGGAAATGCTTCGACAGTTTCAGGCCCTGGCCCTGGTAATTCGATTTGATTCCCTCGCCGTAAAGGGCCTCCGGCTGCGCGGCCATGCGCTCATAGACGAGCCGCGCCACAAGCTGGCCGTCTTCGAGGACGAAAGGCGCGTCGTGGCTCCTCACTTCCAGAACGCCGCGCGAGCCGTTGCGGCCCCCGCCCTCTGAATTTGGCGACCAGCCGAAGCCGGGGTCGAAAAAGCCCGCATAATGGACCCGGAACTCGCCAAGCCCGGGACTGATCGGCGTCATTTCCGCCGCATAATCGGGCGGCACGGCCAGCGCCTCCTTGGAGGCGAGAATGTAAAACTCATCCGGATCGAGAATGACGAAGCCTGATTTTGGCGGCGCAAGGGGCTCGAAATAGTCATGCGGGTCGAGGGCGGCGACCTTGTCCACGTCGATAAGCCCGGAATGACGGCGCGCGCGCCAGCCGATGCACTCTTCCTTGCTTGCAAGACAGACGGAAAGACCGAGGCCGCCATTAATATCCGCCGCGCCTTCAACGAGCGGGATCTCCCCGTTCAGGCGGCGCAGCGCCCCATCGTCGAGGCGGCAGTCCCCGGCTTTCAGGCGCAGCTGATTGAGACTCGACCCCGCCCGCGCTAGGATAGAGAATGTCCGTGGACTGATCTCTGCATAAAGGGGCCCTTCATAACCCGCCGGGATCTCGTCGAAGGCCGCGCCGTAATCCGTCACCAGACGGACGAAAACGTCAATACGCCCGGTCGAGCTTTTGGGATTGGCGGCGCCTTCAATCTCCTTGGGCAGCGACAGTTTTTCATTGAGCTCCACAAGATAAACGCAGCCCCGCTCGAAAACCGCGCCGCCGGAAATATCCATCTCCTGCATGGCGAGCCCGCCGGTCAGCCGCGCTTCGACGGTGCGCGAGCGTGAGGGAAGAAACGAGGCGCGCACCCGCCATGCGCGAGGCGACAAAGTCAGATCGAGACTGGCCGGCTGCAGCCGGGCGCGGTCCGCGCCGACGATCACCCCGGCGTCAATCAGACCCGCAATATCTTGCGACGCCAGAACCCCTTTGTCCGGAAGTCTTGTCTCAGCCATAAAGCCCCTTTGCCCGCCGCGAAGAGTGAAGGCAAGATTTATTAACGTGCGCCCCGGCGCTGCTTTTCCCCGCCCCGTTGAATTTCCGGCTATGGCTGGCGCTCGCCTGCGATGCAGCATAGATTACGCGAAAACAGGGGATGAAAGAGATGGAGTTGCTAGGCGGCGAAATGGCCAGGGGAGAGCGCAACATCGGGACATATGAGCAGGTGACGCGCGGCATTCGCGTCAGCGTCAGCCCGACTTTTCTCGAAGATCAATCGGATCCGGACGAGCCCCGCTATGTCTGGGCCTATACGGTGCGCATCAACAATGAATCCGACACCCCCGTGCAGCTGCGCACCCGCTATTGGCGGATCACCGATTCGCGCGGCCAGACCGATGTTGTCGCGGGCGACGGCGTGGTCGGCGAACAGCCGGTGATTCGTCCCGGCGAAGGTTTTGAATACACCTCCGGCGCGCCCCTGGCGACGCCGTCGGGCCTGATGGTCGGAGCCTATGGAATGGAGACCCATGAAGGCGAAGTCTTCGACGTCGACATTCCGGCCTTCTCCCTCGACAGCCCGCATGAATTGCGCCAAATCCACTAGGGATCCCGCCGGGCGCCGGCGGCCGGCTTTATCAAACGCCGCGACCTTGTGAAGCCATGCTGAATTTCCGTCCCGTCTTGCTGGTTACGGGCGCGCTTGTGACGGCGCTCGGCGTCACCATGCTGATCCCGATGATCGCCGACCTCCTCTCGCAGGACGAGGTGCACCGCGCCGACTGGTCGGCCTTTGCGGTGGGCGCGGCGGCGGCGATCCTGATCGGAAGCGGCGCGGCGGCGGCGAGCTGGGGGCGGATCGACGATCTCGGCATTCGCGAAGGCTTCATGCTGACGGCGGCGAGCTGGCTGGCGCTCACGCTGTTCGCCGCCATTCCGCTGGCGCTCGGAGGCCTGCATCTTTCCTATGTGGACGCCTTTTTCGAGGCCATGTCGGGGATCACCACCACGGGCTCGACGGTCGTCAGCGGCCTCGACGACGCGCCGCCCGGCGCCTTGTTGTGGCGCTCCATGCTGCAATGGTTCGGCGGCGTCGGGGTCATCATCATGGCTTTCGCCGTCCTGCCGGCGCTGAAAGTCGGCGGCATGCAGATCTTCAAAAACGAGGCCTGGGACACGTCGGAAAAATTCATCGCCAATGCGGCGCAATACTCGCTGGGCTTGAGCGGCATCTACGGCTTCTTCACGGTTCTTTGTTTCCTGTGCCTGTGGGGCTTCGGCATGACGCCCTTCGACGCCGTCAATCATGCGTTGACGGCGGTCTCCACCGGCGGCTTTTCGACCAAGGACTCCTCTATCGGCGCCTTCCTGACGGTTGGGCGCGGGCCCATCGACCTCGTCGTCACCGTGTTCATGATCATCGGCTCCCTGCCCTTCGGGATTTTTCTCGCGGCGATCACCCGCGGCGCCTGGAAACGTCTGTTCACGGATAGCCAGATCCGTTTCTTCGCCGGCATCGTCGCCTTCCTCACCATCGTCATCATGATCGAAGTCTATGAGGTGTACGCCCATCTCGGGCTTTTCACCGCCTTCCGCATGGCGATCTTCAACGTCGTTTCGATCCTGACCGGCACCGGCTACGCCACGACCGATTACGACGACTGGGGCGCCTTCGCTATCGCCTTTTTCTTCTGCATCATGTTCATCGGCGGCTGCGCCGGATCGACGTCCTGCGGGATGAAAGTTTTCCGCTTTCAGGTGGCGCTCTCCGCCATCGTCGTCTACGCCAAGCGCCTGGCGCATCCGAGCGGCGTCTTCGTCGCGCGTTACAATCAACGCCCTCTGACCGACGAAATTTACGTCTCGGTTCTGAGCTTCTTTTTCGTTTATTTCGCGACCTTCGCGACGCTGGCGGTCATCCTCGCCGGGCTCGGCCTCGACACGCTGACGGCGATTTCCTCAGCCGGCACGGCGATCGCCAATGTCGGGCCGGGGCTCGGCGACATTGTCGGGCCGGCGGGGAATTTCGCGCCCCTGCCCGACGCGGCGAAGATCGCCATGTCGATCGGCATGATGCTCGGCCGGCTCGAATTCTTCACGGTGCTGGTGCTTTTGTCCCCCGCCTTCTGGCGCGGGTGAGCCGCTACAAGTTCTGCGCATTGAACGTGTCGCAGCGGGCGGCGTCGCCCGAGCGATAGCCGGTCGTGAACCAGCGCTGGCGTTGCGCGGACGTCCCATGGGTGAAGCTTTCGGGCGTCACGCGCCGCCCGGCGTTTCGCTGCAGCGTGTCGTCGCCGATCGCCGCCGCGGCGCGCAGGCCCTCCTCGATATCGCCGTCATCGAGAAAGTCGCCATAGCGGTCCGCATGATGGGCCCATACGCCGGCGTAGCAATCGGCCTGCAGCTCCATCATCACCTGATAAGCATTGGCTTCCGCCTCGCCCTTGGCGCGTTGTTGCGCCGCGCGCACCTCGTCGGAGACCCCGGTGATCGTCTGGATATGATGGCCAACCTCGTGGGCGATGACATAGGCCGCCGGAAAATCGCCCGGGGCGTTGAAGCGCTGATCCAACTCCTGGAAAAAGCTCGCATCGAGATAAACTTTCCGGTCCCCCGGACAGTAAAACGGGCCGGCCGCCGCAGAGGCGCGGCCGCAGGCCGAGGTGACGCCGCCTGAAAACATCACCAGCGTCGGCTCGGGATAGTCGCTTCCCGCAGCCTCGAACTGGCGGGACCAGACATCCTCGGTCTCGGCGAGAATCACGCGCACGAATTCGGAGGTTTCGTCGTCGACGGGATCGGCATGCGTCGCTGGGCTTGCGCCCCCGGCGAATTGCAGCGGATCGACCCCGGCCATGTAGAGTCCGAGGCCGGCGAGCCCCACGACGACAACCCCGCCAAGGCCGAAACGGCTGAAGATAAAACGCAAGAGGAGCAGGATGATCCCGGCGCCGCCGGCCCCGCCGGCGCTGACGCCCCGGCGATCCTCCACATTCCGGCTCTGGCGCCGGCCCCGCCATTTCACCATCCCGAAGGCCCCTTTCGTCTTTCGCGTATTTACCTTTTCGCCCGGCCACTATGGCGCAAAGCCGCCGCCTGTCGAGACCCGGAAAGCCCCGCAAAACGGGGCTTTCGCAAGCGCGCCTTGACAGGGCCGGGGCCGCATAGGACTTTCGGCGCTCGATTGCGCGGGGACAGTTGGGGGTTGTTTCATGTCCGGAACCGGCGACGGCGTTAGACTGGCGGCGACGTTCATCACCGCAGCCCTGTTCGGCGCGGCCATCGCCTGGCCGCAGAGCGGCGTGAAGCTCGCCGAAAAGGCCGAATCCATCGCCGCGCAAACCATGGCGCGGGCCGACGGCGCGCCCATGGCGAGCCGCGTTTGCGCCATCGGCGAGCCGGCGCTCACCGGTCCCTTCGCGCCGCTTGAGGATGTCCTCTCGGTCTCGCCGCTCGGCGGCGTCACCGCGCCCGGCGAGCCGCTGCCCGCCCCTTATATCCGCATCAACACCCGGTCGGGCGATCAGGCGTTCGAACGCCGGCAAACTGAGGCGCTGGCGCCGGCGAAAGCGGACGTCACCGCCATCGAACGCCATGTCCTGCGCGACGAATATGGCCGCGCCACGGGCCTTGCATGGACGGTGCATTTTCGCTCCTGCGAAAACATCGCGTTTTATTACGACCGCATCGACGAGATCGATCCCGGCCTGCTTCAGCGCGCCGGCGGCCTCGTCGCCTTCACCGAATTCGGATCGACCGACAACATGGCCGTAGAAACCCGCGTGCGCGTCAATGAAGGCGACGTCATCGGCAAGAGCGACGGCTTCGATGTCGGCCTGCACGATCTTTCCGCAAGGCCGGCGGCGCTCGCCCGCCCGGAACGCTACCGCGTCGACAGTTTCGCCCGCGCGGAAGTCTTCGACGCGCCGCCGAGCCTCGTCGCCGCCATTACGACGGATGTGACCCGCGCGCGCTGTCCCATCAATTATCTGCCCAAAGACGAGCAGCCCGAATGGGCGGCGAAGCTGGGCGACGCCTGGGGCATCCGCCGGGCGAAGGGCGACAACGCCTGCCGCACGGCGCTTGTGGACACGCCGGATGCGGCGCAGGGCGCCTGGTTCACCGACGCCGCCCATAATGCGGCGACCACGAAAGTCAGCGCCATCGCCTTGTCTCCCGACGCCATCGATCCCGAGCGGCTGATCTTCGCCCTGCACGGACGCCTGCCCTCCCTGACGCCGCAGATGATCGGCGGACGCATGAAGCCGGGGAGCGAGGCCGACGACGGCGCCACGGACGGGTTTCTTTCCTTCACGAAAGGCGAAGGCCGGATCAACACCCCCTTCGCCGACGTGGATGACAGCGCCGTTCATTGTTATCAGCGGCTCAGAACCAATTTCATCGGCCCACTGATCAACGGCGTCGTTCTTCTGCAGCGTCAGACAAGCGACAACGGACTCTCTCTTTTGAAAATAGAAGCGCGCGGCGACGTCTCCTCCTGCATCGATCTTGAGGAGCCCTGGAGCTTCACCGGCGACGAAACGATCTTTTACCGGTAGTCGCCGCAAAGAATTTCAACCGCAAAGAAAAAGCGGCGGACCCATGGCCCGCCGCTTCTTTTATGATGACGCAAGTCTGCCGCTCGCGTTCTTTCGGGCGTTCGCCCCTCCCTGTCCTTAAATTAAAAGTCCGCTCTCGCCTGCACCCAGAGCGTGCGGCCCTGGCTGAAGAAAGAATAGTTCGATTTGGCGCCGAAAGTCGAGCCGGCGAGCGGCGTGTCGCCGCCATATTGCAGGAACTGCTCGTCGGTGAGGTTCTTGCCAAGGAACGCGATCTGCCAGCCGCCGTCCTGCGGGCCGAAGGCCAGCCGCGTATTAATCGTGGCGTAGCCGTCTTGCACCAGCGCCGGGTCGTAGGTCGAGGAGGCGTCATATTTCGAGGTGTAGAAGAGATCGGTGACGCTGGAGATTTCGTAGTCGTTCATCACCGGGAAATGGATGTCCGCCGTCAGGACGCCCTGGAAGTCGGAAACGAGCTGGTTCGACTTGCCCGTATAATCGCAAAGCCCCGGCAGAGACGGCGAATCCGGCGTCTGGCCGAAATAGCACTGGCCGTTTTCGAAATCGGTGAATTCGAAATCGGTGAACGCGCCGGAGCCGGAAAGCGTCAGATACTCGCTCACCGCCCAGCGGCCGTCGAATTCGATGCCCTTGATTTCGGCGGCGGCGGCGTTGCCCACATTGAAGCCGAGCACGCCGTCGAAGATCGAAATCTGCAGATCGTCGAATTTCGTGTAAAACGCCGCAAAGTTGATCTCCGCCGTCGATCCGATGCCGAGCTTGCCGCCGATTTCGTAATTGGTGGCCTGTTCGTCGCCGAACTTAAAGGAATCGGAGATGGTCGGATAAAAGTTCTTGTTGTTCGCGCGGAAGTCGAAGCCGCCGGTTTTGTAGCCGCGCGCCCAGCTCGCATACAGCAGGAGATCGTCCGTGGCGTCGAAAACCAGCTTCACGTCGGGCGAGAAGCGGGTTTCTTTCAATGAATCCGCGACCGGCAGCTCGCCGAGCGCCGCGAGAAGCCCCGTCGCCGGCACGGAAAGCTGCGGCACGGGCGCCATCGACAGATCCGTCAGATTGGTCGAGGTGATGCCGAACAGGTTGCCGTAAATCAGCGGCGCGGAAATCTGCGCCATCGACAACGGGTCGAAGTTCAGATCGACGATGGAGAGGGTCCGCGTCCCGTCTTTCTTTTCATAGCTGAGACGCCCGCCAAGCTGCAGCTCCAGCCGGTCCACGGGGCGGAGATTGACCTGCGCGAAGGCGGAATAAAGATCGCTGTCCGTCGTCGCTTCGCGAGCCGCCTGCGTCGCCGACACGGCGAGACCGGCGGAGCTCATGGTCAGCGCATTGATCGCCGGCACGAGAATGGAATTGGCCGGCACGGCGATCTGGTCGGCGTAATTATGATCGCTCGTCTGCCAGTAAAGGCCGGCGACGAAGTCCCAGCGGTCCCAGACCGGCGAGGTCACGCGCAGTTCGGAACTCCACTGCTCGTATTCCTCCTGAAGATAGGCCTCAAAGACATTGGCGCCGGTGAAATCGCAATCGCAAAGCTCGTCATATTCGAAATTTTCGTAAGCCGTCGTCGACCGGATCTCATAACCGTCGGCGTCCCATGTGAAATTCGCCACATAGGTCTGGGTTTCGTTGTTGCTGAAATCGCCGTTGGAGCTGCGCACGCCGTCAACCGTCGTATTCAGGACGCTCGGATCGGCGCCGAAGCCGCCCGCCAGGATCTGGCCATAGGTGAGGCCGTTGAAAGGACCCGGCGCGACCGAGGGCTGTTCGCCGATCACCTCGATATGGCGGCCGACAACGTCGAACTGGCCAACTTCGGCTTTCAGGCGCATCTGGAACGTGTCGGTCAAATCGGCTTCGAGCTGGCCGCGGATCATCCAGTCTTCGCGCTGCGGCTCGGTGCGATCGAGCGTCGCGTTTTGCACATAGCCGTCGGCGTCGCGATAGCGCCCGGCGATACGGCCCCGCACGCGGTCGGTGATCGGACCGGAAACCGCGCCCTCAATAATATATTCCTCGTCGACGAATTCATAGGATCCCGAAAGATAGCCCTCGAAGTCTTCCGTCGGTTTCGCGGTCGTGATGTTGAGGGCGCCGGCGATGGCGTTTTTGCCGAACAGGATCGCCTGCGGCCCGCGCAGGACTTCGACGCGCTCAAGATCGAGGAACGGCGCGCGGGTCTGTTGCGCGCGGGGATAATGAACGCCGTCGATATAGGTCGCAACCGACTGTTCGAACGCCTGGTTGATGCCCGACCCGATGCCGCGGATGAAAATATTCGTGGCGATGCCGGTTTCCGTCATGGTGAAGTTCGGCACCAGGAACTGCAGGTCTTCGGATTTCTGGATCGCCGTATCGGCCAGTTTTTCAGCCGGCACCGCGGAGATCGAAATCGGCGTGTCCTGAAGCCCTTGCGCGCGCGACTGCGCGGTGACGACGATTTCGTCGAGCTCCTGCGCCGCCGCGCCGGCGCTGATGGCCGCCGCGGCGCCGATCAGCGCCGATGTCAAAAACAGCTTGTTTGCGAATGTTCTCTTCGCCATAGGACCCTCCCAAGTCGCGCCCCGAAATTTAGGGCGTTGTTGTTGGATTATTATTTTCAGGGCTCTGTAAACCGGCCCGTTTCCTCACAATAATTCATATATCATTGCGCTATATTGCGAAAAGTCACTTTCAGCTGAAATCTCTTTTTCGTCGCCGGTTATCCCGCGACTGGTTCATTTGCGTCACAAAGTCTCGCCGCATGTTGCAACGCAACGTATTCCATCACGCCGGAAAAGGAGTATGAAGCTGGAGAGAGAGCGTGATGGGAGGGGGAGAGAATGCGGACGGAGAAACGTGAGCAATGGCGCAGAAGTCTTAAGCTGGATTGACGCGCTCCCGCCGGACGTGCGGGCGGCTGTTCTGGGGAAAATGCAAGGTCAACGGGTTCCGGCCGGCGCCGTGATTATGGAGCGCTATGCGCCTGTGCGCGGACTATACCGGATCGTCAAAGGCAAAGTGCGGCTCTTCTCCCTGTCTCCGGACGGGCGGGAGTTTTTATACAAGGTCTACGCGCCGCCGGAAAACCTGGGCGATCTCGCGGCCATCGACGGAGAGCCTTATCCCCTTTCCGCCGAGGCGCTGACCGATTGCGAGCTCTTGTTTCTATCGCGCAAAGATCTGACGGAATTGCGCAGGACCTATCCTCAGATTGAAACCGCCCTTCTGGAATTCTTCGTGAAAGTGGCGCGCAGCTCGCTCCTGTTTATCGAAGAAGCCTCGATCTTTCCTTTATCGGCGCGGATCGCGTCGCGGCTTTCCTTTCTGGCTTCCAGCGCCAAGGCCCGCGGCGAGCCCATGACCGAACTCAAAGTGGCGCAAAAGGATATTGGCGTCATGGTCGGCGCGTCGCGTCAGGCGGTGAACAAGGTCCTGGCGGACTTCCAGTCGCTTGGCCTCATCGAAACGCAGTACGGCGCCGTGCGCATCCTCGACCGCGAGGGGCTGATGCAGCAATCGCTTCGCTTTTCGTCCTCGCCTGCAGAGAATACCCCTAAACACCACCCATAAAAGGCTTTTCTGTTACGCTTTCCCGGCGCTGACGACGGAATAATAAGGGCTCGTCTGTATCGCCTCGACGCCGGTGAATCCGGCGCCTTCCAAAATAGCCGTCAGCTCGCGAAGCGTATATTGCTTGCCTTGCGTGCCGCGCAGCATCAGCATCGAGAACGACGCCGTCGTCAAAGGCCCGTCTTCATTGTCGTTCATCAGCATTTCATGCAGGAAGATCCGCCCCCCGGAGGGCAGCGCGTCATAGGACCGTCTTGCAAGCTCAGCGTTCGTTTTTTCGTTCCAGTCATGGAAGACGTTCGAAAAGAACAACGCGTCATAGCCTTGCGGCCAGTCTTCGCGGAACATGTCCACCGCAACCGTATCGACGCGGGCCTCGACGCCGGACCCTTTGACGAAAATCTCCTCGGCCGCCGCGCACATCGTATCGAGATCCATGATCGTGGCTTGCAGCGCCGGATCGCGCTGGGCGGCGGCGATGGCGAAAACGCCCGACCCGCCGCCGACATCGAGAAATTTTTTCACGCCGCGAAAAGCGCCGGAGCGCGCGGCGGCCACCGCCGCCGGGAGCGAATGCGCGTGCATGAATTTGGCGATGAACTGCGCGGCTTCGGGCGTGATTTTTCCCGCCGCCCAGCCCTCGACCGGCCGCCCGCTCATATCCGTTTCGCCTTGCTTTAAAAGCTCGAGAAGCTGCTTATGAACGCGCGATTCATCCTTATAGGAGGAAAAGAGCGGCCCCCAGAAATAGTCGCTGTCGGATTTCAGATAAGCGCGCGTCACAGGCGCGGGCCGGTAGACGCCCTCGCGCCGCGTCACGAGGTTGAGCCCGCACAACATCGCCATGAGAGCCGACAAGGCACGGCGATTGAGCGACAGCTTGTCGGCCAGCGCGTCGAAACTCAACGGCGTCTCGCAAAGCGCATCAAAGATCCCGACTTCTTCGGCGGCGGTCGCCGCCGGCAGATGGTGCATCGAGAGCCACAAATCCCAGATCGCCTTGTCGTTGATGCTCGGCGCTTCGTAATCTCCGCTCATTCGGGCTTCTCCCTGTCCAGCCGTCTTTATGCAGGAGAGTTTACCGCTCCGGCCTTATCGGGAAACGCCTTTCAAGGAATGGAAAACCGACCTCAAGAGCCCGGGCGGTTCAAGGCGGCGGAAGCGCACCAGTCCTTGCGCCCGCCGCTGACGGCAAGACCCGCCGCCGTCAACGCGCGTGCGAGATCGGCGCCGTTCGCCTCGATGCGGGCGACGACGCGGCCCGCATATTTGCCCTGTTCGATGTCTTCAAGACGCGCTTCGCCGCCGCTCAGAAACACTTCTACAAAGTTTTTGGCCTTAAGGGCGCGCGCGCGTTCGGCGTCGCATTTCGGTCGAAACAGCTCCGGCGCGTCGACGCCGGCAAGACGCACCGATACGAGGATTTCCTGATCGAGCCAGATGGCGACGCGCATTTTCACCGTGTCGCCGTCGATCACCCGCTCCACGCGGGCTTTTGCGGGCCCGTCAAAACCCGCAGCGGCGGCCGGCGGCGCCAGCACCAGGAAAAGCGCAACTATCCATCGCATATACACGCATAAGTAGCATGTTTATTATTTGTTCTCAAAATAAGTGTATTACACTTTTTCAAATCTATACTTAAATAATACTGTTTATTGCTTATCTGGTTTATAGCGCCAAACCCGCGCCGGGCCTCATGCCGATGGACGCGGCTTACTCGACGCCGGTGAAGATGAATTTCTGCACCCGGCGGCCGGTGCTCACTTCGCTCGTATAGAGATTGCCGTCGCTGTCGACGCCGATGCTGTGGAGCCAGATGAACTCGCCCGGATAACGGCCGTTGCGGCCGACGGCGCCGAGAAACTCATAAGTCTTTGCATCGAGAATCCAGACCTGGCCGTTCATCATGTCGGAGACATACATGAATTCTTTATCCGGCGAGAAGGCGACGTCGGATACGGTGCGCGTGCCGCCGGTTTCCGGCGCAAAGACAATGTCCTGAATGAAAACCGTCTCGCCGTCTTCGTTGGTTTCGAAAACCTGCAAGCGGTTGTTGCGCCGGTCGCAGACATAAAGGCGCTCATCCGGGCCTTTGACAAGACAATGCACGATGTCGCCGAAGGTCTTCGACGCCGGATCGGCGCCGCCATCGGCGTTGCTCGACGCCTGGCTTTGATCGAAGGCGCCTGCGCGCGTTTCGTCGTCGGGCGACGAAGCATAAGCGCCCCAGAAGCGCGTGAAGTCGCCTTCCTCGCCGAAACCGATAATGCGCTTGTTGATATAGCCGTCAGCGATGAGGATTTCGCCGTCATCGCTGTCATAGGCGATGTCCGCGGGATTGCCGAGGGTTGCGCGGTCGTAATTGCCGCGCGTCTCGCCGCGCCTGCCGATGGCGCGAATGAAGTCGCCGTCACCGGTGAAGTTCAAGACCACATGGTCGCCGTCGCCATTGCCGCCGATCCAGACCGAGCCTTCCTCATCGACAAATAGTCCGTGCACGTTGGACGGCCATTGCGGCTCGCCGTCGATCTCGGGCGCCAGCGCCGGACCGCCCCAAGCGTCGAGGAGTTCGCCGTCCTGCGCGAATTTCATGACATGGGGCGCCGGCCGGCAGCACACGGCGATGGGCGGGTCCTGCGCCAGCCCGGTGTCGGAAAAGCCGAGGGAGTTCGGGCGCTGCAGGATCCAGACATTGTCTTCGCCGTCGACGGCGAGCCCTGGGATCTGGCCGAGCATGAGATCGTCGGGGAGGTCCGGCCAGCCGGCGTCGACGACAAAGCGCGGGATCGGCCGGTCGGTGAATTGCTGGATATGCGCCTCGACATGGCCGGCTGGCAGGTCCGGCGCCTCTTCGGCGCGCGCTTCAGACGCCGTCTCTGCGCAGCCGGCAATCGCCCCGTAAGCCGCCAGCAACGCCGTCCTGAAACCGCCTGGACCCTGAAGCTGCATAATCCCGCCTTTCGCCTTGTCTCGGACGCACGAAATCTTAACGGCGCTGCATACGCGCAGCCAAGCAGGATCGGACGGCGCCACGGCCTATATGGATAACAGTTGCGAGAGGAGGAACCGGACCGGCGCGGCCTAAAAATCCACCGCGCGCCCGCCGCGCTCCCAGTCGCCATAGCGGGTCGGCTCTTCGCCCTTCGGCCCCCCAAGTTCTTTGGCCAGCTCCTTGGGCCGCTTGCCGGTGTTCGCGGCCTCGCTCGCCGCCTGGCGGCGCGCCTCGGCCTCGGCGAGGGCGCGCTGCGCCGCGGGCGGCAGGTCTTTGCGGGAAGAGGTTTCGGTTTCGTCAGCCATATTGAAGCCACGCCTTTCAGCTCTACATATAAGCCTTCGAATTCTTCGTGAAAAGGACGGTATCCGAACCATGAACACGCTTCGCACCGGCATGCTGCTTGCGGCGCTGACCGCGCTTTTCATGGGCGTCGGCTATATGCTCGGCGGCGGCGCCGGCATGGCGCTCGCCTTCCTGTTCGCGGCGGGAACGAACCTCTTCGCCTACTGGAATTCGGACAAGATGGTCCTCAAAATGTACAAGGCCCAGGAGGTGGACGGGTCCCACGCCTCCGGCGCGGTGCGACGCTACGCCGAGATCGTGCAAGGCCTCGCCGCGCGCGCGGAGCTGCCCGAGCCCAGAATTTACATCATCGACAATCCCCAGCCCAACGCCTTCGCCACGGGCCGCAATCCGCAGAACGCCGCCGTCGCCGCGACCACCGGACTTCTCCAGATGCTCACGGACGAAGAAGTCGCGGGCGTCATGGCCCACGAACTCGCGCATGTGAAAAACCGCGACACGCTGACCATGACGGTGACTGCGACCATCGCCGGCGCCATCACCATGCTGGCGAATTTCGCGCTCTTTTTCGGCGGCAACCGCAATAATGGCGGCGGGCTGATCGGCGCGCTAGCGATCATGATCCTCGCCCCCATGGCGGCCGCGCTCGTCCAGATGGCGATCAGCCGCGGCCGCGAATATGAAGCCGACAAGGGCGGCGCGGAAATCTGCGGCCACCCCGAATGGCTCGCCTCGGCGCTGGCGAAAATCTCGAACGGCGCGGCGCAGATCCCCAACATGACCGCCGAGCGCCACCCCGAAACCGGGCAGCTGATGATCATCAATCCGCTGGCGGGCATGCGCGCCGACAAGCTGTTTTCCACCCACCCGGCGACGCAGGACCGCATCGACCGGCTGATGGAGATGGCGGGGATGAGCGGGCACGTGCAAGCAGCGCCGGAAGGCTTTTCGCAACAAGGCGAACCCCGCCGCAAAGGCCCGTGGGGTTAAGACAAGTCAGGCGCGGCCTTTTTCTACAGGGAAATCTTCCATGCGCGAGGACGGCAACGCAAACCAGTTTCGCGCCGATCCCGGCGGCGCTTCATGGAATCGCCTTTCGTTTCCGTCCCAAAGGAAAAAGCGGTAGCCAAAATCACTGAGAAACGCCTGACAAGCGTCGGCGGTAGGGTTGTTTTCAACCATTAAAACCGGCGCACTCTCGCGAAGGGTTTCCCGCATGCCTTTAAGCACACCGAGTTCGCGCCCCTCAACGTCGATTTTCACCGCGTCGGGACGCAGGCCCAAAGCGTCGAATACGCCGATCTCCACCGACTGTTCAGCGACGCTCCCTTTTTGACCGGTTTCGCGCGCGAGCGCCTCAGCCTGTTCAGCCGCGGCGGCGGCGCTGAGACTTGCTCGGGTTGTCACCGGCAACCCGCCGATACAGGGAACGTAAAGCGGCAACATTCCTTCCCTGTCAGCGAGCCCAATCTTATGGAAATCGAATCGTGCGCCAAGCATGCCTTTGATAAAATCGAGATCGGGCCAAAGCTGCGGGTTGGGTTCGAAAGAAAGAATCCGAAATCCTGGGCAGTGAACGGCGAAGGCGACCGCCGATTGCCCGCCATTCGCGCCGATATCAACGACAAGGCCGCCGGCGCTTTTTTTCAGCCCCTTGAAAGCGCGAAAATCCGGCTCGTCCGGCGAGCGCGCAACGAATTGCGCGGCAAGGAGGGCGCGGCGCAAATATCCGTAAATACGCGGATTTTTGATCGTCTTGCGCAGGCAAGTATTGATCGCAGCGCTCTGCATGAGCGGACCTCCCGAAAAAAGCTGATTTAAGGTTAAGTATTTTCTTTTCAGTTAACGCGGAAATCCGGAAAACCAAATCAAAACGCGTCGAATAGATCCGGCGCGAGCGCGCCTTCGATTTTCAACAGCCTGCGTTTCAATTCCGCCCCGCCCGGCGCGGAAAAGCCGGTCATGGCGCCGGACGCGCCGACAATGCGATGGCACGGCACGACAATCGGAAACGGATTGCGGCCCAGCGCCTGTCCCACGCGCCTTGACTGCGCCACATCGCCCAGCGCTTTCGCCAGATCGCCATAAGTCTTCGCCTCGCCCGGCCTGATCTCGACCGACAACGCATAAACCCGGCGCTCGAAATCGCCGACGCCCTCAAGATCGAGTTTGGCGTAAGAAAGATCGCGCTTTTCGCCTTCGAACAGCGCAACGATGTCTTCGATCAACGCGGCGATCTCTCGCGGCGGCTCGGCCTCGGCGGCGCCGGGCGCGCGCCGCCGCAGACGCCCGCGGGTTTCCTCGTCGCTCGCTTCGGGAAAGCTGACGGCGCGCAGGCCGTCCGGCCCCCAAGCGATCCCGCAGCGGCCGAGGGCCGTGTCGAAAAGAGCAAGCGAATAGCCCGTCATCTGCTGAAAGTAGCATGGATTCGAGAAACCCGGCGCCCGGAAGTTGCGGCGAGCATCGCAACGCCTGACCATCCAAGAAAAAGGGTGGCCGGAAACCGGACCGCCCTTGAATTTCTGGGCCAAGCTGAGCTTGCCCTATGATCTTGCCTTCAAGCTAAGCGGCTTTTTTCCTGCCGCGCAAGAAGCCGAGACCGCCAAGTCCCGCCAGGAACAGCGGAAACGCCGCGGGCAGCGGCACGTCGCTGACATCGCCAACCACAGCCGTGAATGTGATGTCCGTCCCAACGCTTGCAAATTCAAGCACGCCGCCGTCCGTCAATACCGCAGACACAGCCCATTGGAGGAAGTTGCCGCCTCCCGTTGACGGGCCGATGGACGTCGTCAGGTCATACGCGCCTAAGCCTGCCGGACCGTTCAGAAGATCCGCGCCGTTGAGACCGCCGTTTGCGCTGCGGCTGAATCCGACAAAACCGTTATTCACGAAGGTGCGCGTCGGCGAAATAAAGTCGAAAACGCCTAAACCATCGATGGCGATCGACGCAGCCAGGTGTTCGACAGCATAAGTGCCGCCGCCAACATCAACGATATCATCCGTATCCGCCGCCGCTGTGATGACGATTGCTCCCCCATCGAAAGCTGCGCCGTCCAGCGTTCCGCCGCCGGAAGTCGCCTCGTGAGTGAAGGTAATAGGAGCGGCGTGCGCCGCCGAGAACATCGCAAGCGCGAAAAACACAGAAATGGCAGAGAATACTTTTGACACAACAACCCCCGTTTTTTGATCACTTCCACCTTATGTAGACACAATAAGGCGAAGTCAATCAGAGGCTGGAAACTCTTCCTTTGTGCGCCCCCGCAACGCGTTACACCCGCAAAACGGGCGCCATCCCTAGGCGCCTGTCCGAGCGCGGATCGCTTTCAGCTCTTCGCGCAGCTTTTCAATGGGAAGCCGCTTTTTCGACGCATCGCGCCCCTCCATCGCATATTCGATCTTGCGCACGCGCTCCAGCGTCAGTTCCAGCAATTGCCGGTTATAAGCGACAAGATCGGCGATCAGCGCGAACATGGCGGAAACGGCGCCGATCATCATGATGACGCCGCCGATGATCAGCGACTGGATCATGCCCTCGCCGTCGCCGGCAAAATAGTGGATGAGAAAGCGCACCACCGGCACGGCGCCCATAACCATCATGGCGAGGCCGAGCAGCGCGAAAATTTTCAGCGGCTCATACATCGCATAGGCGCGCAGCATGGTGCGGCCGGTGCGCATGAGAAAATGCGGAATGGAGCGGAAAAGACGCGAGGGCCGCTCCACCTTGTTGGTGCGGACCGGCACGGAGGCAATGCGCAACCGCCGCCGCCCCGCCTGAATGAGCGTTTCGGTGGTGTAGGAAAAACTCGAGCGCACGGTCATGCCCATAGCCGCCTGGCGCGAAAAGGCGCGAAAGCCGCTCACCGCATCGGCGATCTCGGCGTTCGCGAGCGCGCTGACGACGCCGCTCCCGGCTTTTTGCAGGCGCTTCTTCAAGGGCGAAAAATGTTCGATGGCGTCCGTCTGGCGGTCGCCGACGACGATGTCCGCCTTGTTGTCGAGGACCGGACGCACCAGCGCCGCCACATCCGCGCCGCAATACTGGTTGTCGCCGTCGGTGTTGACGATGATGTCGGCGCCGAGCCGCAAGGCGGCGTCGAGCCCGCGCTGAAAACTCTGGGCGAGACCGCGATTGCCGCCATTGCAGACCACGTGATCGGCGCCCGCGGCCTTCGCCGCCTCCGCCGTCCCGTCGGTCGACCCGTCATCAATGACCAGAATCTCGATCACGTCGACGCCGTTGATCGCGCGCGGCAACTCGGCGATGGTCGCCGCAATGGTTTCCGCTTCGTTAAGACAGGGGATCTGGATGATGAGTTTTGTCATAAGGGGGGCGCCGCCGCCAGCGTTTCGAACGAACCTCCGACAAGCTTTATCTAACAAGCTTAACCATGCGTAAATCTACAGCTCCTAGCTTTCTACAAAGGCCCGGAAGGGAAGACTAACCAAATGAGCATCCCGTCAGTCCGCGAGGGGCGCGACCTTAACGCTGTCCGCACCGCGCTGCAGCAAGGCGCTCGGGCGCATGCATGCGCGCTGTTCGCCGGCGCCGCGCCCCGCATCGGTTTTTTCCGGCAAGCCGCATTCCCAAAAAGACTCCGCGCCATCATTTACGCCGGAGCCATGCTGCTCCTTATCGCAGGCGTCATTATTGCTTTTCGCGCCTTACCCGAAAACGTCTCCCTAGAACATCCCGTCTATGGCTGGCTTGTGTTCGCCGCTATCGCGCCTGCAATCATCGTTATGAACACGCTGGAAACCCAGTTAAGCGCATACATTCTCGGCGTGCGTTTCGGTTGGATCAGCGCCCTCAGAATCTCCGTTTTGTCCAGCGCCGCAAACGTGCTTCCGCTTCCCGGCGGTCCCGTGCTGCGCGCGGCGGCGCTGAAAACGCTTGGCGTAAAATTCACATCTAGCGGGGCGCTTATTTCGGCGATGACAACGCTCTGGCTCGGTCTCGTCTTTATTTACGCAGGCGGCGCATTAACACTGCATGGAAACAGCATCGCATTTGGCGTTCTCTTCATGTCCATTGGCGCAATCAGTCTCGCCGCCGCCGCCTTATGGCTGCGTCATCTTTCCTGCTCCACAGCTCAAATTCTGCTGATCGGCGCCCTAAAGCTCACAACAAGCATTATCGGCGTCATCGGTCTATGGTGGACTTTCGCGCTATTGGGCGCTTTCCCAGGCTTTATCGAAGTGTCAGTGTTTTCGGTTTCCGCAATCAGCGGCATTGTTGTCTCTTTCGTGCCCGCCGGACTGGGCGTCACGGAAATAGCATCGGCGGCGATGGCGACCATGGTTTCAATCTCGCCGGCGCTCGCCTTTCTCGCCGCCGCGGCCTTTCGGATCATCTGGCTGGCCTTTCTCCTCCCGCTCGCCGCCTTTTTCGCCTTGACGGGGGCGCGACACAAAGGGCGAATTTTATGACGACTTCCACTTTCACCGACAATACGATCAATCGGGAAACGCACGCCGTCACGGGCGCGCACTCCCGGCTAAAAAAAGCGCGCAAGATGGAAATGCTGATCGCTCCTTATGCGAAGATCAGCGGCGCAAAAATCCTTGATATCGGCGCAGGGAGCGGCGAGATCACAAACTACTTTGCAGCGCAAGCAGGCCCTCAAGGCGAAGTCGTCGGCATCGACGCGGTCAATCAGCTTTGCGGCGAGTTCGATTTTCGCTTCGAACTTGCGGAAGGAACGGCGATTCCCTGCGAAACCGGCGTGTTCGACATCGTCATGTCGAACCATGTCATCGAGCATGTGGGCGCGCACAGGCATCAAGCGCGCCATTTAAGCGAAATCTGGCGGGTTCTTAAAAAGGACGGGGTTCTCTATCTCGCTTTTCCAAACCGGTGGGGCCTCGTGGAGCCTCATTATAGACTGCCCTTTCTCAGTTGGCTGCCGAAACGTGTCGCCGATTTTTATGTCGCGCTGAGCGGGCGGGGCGAGGCTTATGACTGCGACCTGTTAAGCCGCGGCGACGTCATGAAGCTCAGCCTTCCGCTATTTGAGATACACGATGAAACAAAAGCCGCGCTCAAGATTTATATCGCAACGGAATTGACCGGCCTGAAACGCATTGCGGCGAATTTTGCGTCGCGATTTCCCTATCCGCTCCTCCGTCCTTTCATCCCGACGATCATCTTCGTGTGCAAACCGCGTTAGACGTTTGGCCGGATCAGCTTGCCGACAAAACTGTCCCAACTCATTTCCCCGCGAATCCGGCCGAGCCCCTCCTTCATCGCTTGACAATCTTCCGGCGTAATGCGGCTGAACAAGGTCGCGAGTTCGTCGCTCGACCCCACCGGGAACACCCAGCCAGTCTCGTCATTTCGGACCACCTCAACCAGCCCCGGAAGATCCGAAGCGATCACCGGCCGTCCATACCGATACGATAATGGCGCGACGCCAGTTCCCGAGACCGACCGGTAGGGAAGCAACACGGCATCCGCACGATTGAAATATTCCGCCGCTTCCTGATCGCTGACGTAACGGTCGACAATCTCCACAAGATCGCGAAGGCCGCCTTCTTCGATTAGCGCATCATAACGCGCCCGGGCTTCCCAGAACTCGCCAACCACGCTGAGTTTTACGTCCCGTCGATTGGCGCGGGCGAGCGCCTCAAGCGCGATGTCCAGGCCTTTGTAGGGGCGCACCAAGCCGAAGAACAACAATTCCAGACCAGCACGGCGCGGCCAGTTCTGCACCGGCAGCGGATAATGATCGAAAATAGGATGCGGGCTGACGGCAACAGGCTCGCCCGGAAAAAACCGCCTGACCTCGCTCGCCAAGGCCGCGCCATGCACGATGAAATCGTCCGCATGTTTAAGTTGGCTGTTGCTGAGCCAGGACTTTAACGCCGACGTTTCATGATCGGCGACATTATGAACAACCATAGTCACCCGGATTCCGGCCTTTCTACACAAGGACGCGATACGGCCCAGACAAGGGCCGACGAAAAACGTCCAGGCCGGCATGATTACCTGTGTAGCGCGCCATTCTTTGATCACCCGCGCCGCGCGCGGCCATGTAAGCGGATTGACGGCGTCGATCACATAATCCACAGAAAGGTCATCCGGTCGTTTTACATCCGGCGCATGATCGCTTTCCCCTGGATACAAAATCTTCGGATAAAGCTGGCTGAAAGAAATAACACGGACATCGATTCCTTTCATGCCGCGAAGTGTTTTTGCAATTTGAGTCGTATGCGCTGCAACGCCGCCGCGGAAAGGATCGACGGGGCCCACCACGGCAATTCTATTTTCAGCCCCGCTTTTGCCCGTCATCTGCTCTCGCCATCAAGGCTTCAAATTTGTGAAGGCTTTACACAGTGAAGATGAGCGCAATTTATTTACCCCGCCCGACCGGCCATTGATGAACGATTTAACATTCAATAAGGGCCGCGATCTGCGTCTCTTTCTACATACGCGGAACGAAACAGCACGCCTTTATGAGCCGCATTATCATTCGCTATGCGCCATACTTTGGACGCCGCGCGTTTCACCGATTGTTCACCGCCATCCTGTAGCCTCATCCTTAACAGCCTTTTAACGCGCGCCACGCAGGCGCCGTCTTGAGCCATGTGAGGAACAGCGCGGAGATGACGGAACCGGCTTTCATCGCACCGCATCGATCCGGGCTGACTTTAACTGGCCGCATCGCGCTTCCGGCGCTTGCACTTGTCCTCGCCGCCGTCGCCTTTCTCGTCCCGCCCATGCCGTTCATCACCGACGGGGCGGTGTATGCCGAGATGGCGCAGGCCATGGCCGGGCATGGCTGGCTTCACATTGCGGAAAATGGCGGCGTCGAAGGCGCGCCGGCCCTGCAAAAATGGCTGACGGTCGTTTACGACGGCAAGGTCTATCCGCAATATCCGAGCGGCTACGCCCTCATCGCCGCGCCTTTTTACTTGGCCTTCGGCATGAGAGGGCTTTTGCTCCTGAACGCCCTGGCGAGCGCGCTCGCCCTGGCCATGACCTTTCAGCTTTGCCGGCGGCTCTGGAACGACCGCGCCGTCGCCTTCGCGGCGTCGGCGCTTTTGGGCGGCGCAACTTATCTGTCGACATACGCCTTCGCCATTTGGCCCCATGCGCTTGCGCTCGTCTTTTATCTCGGCGCGGCGCTAGCCGCCGTCGAAGGCGCCGGCGCGCAGGGACGCGAGAGGCGTCTTGGGTGGATGGCCGCAAGCGGGCTTTTCATCGGTCTTGGCGTCAATATCCGCGTCGACATGATTCTCGCCCTGCCCGCTGTCCTTTTATGGCTGCGCCTGTTCGTCCTGCCGAAAGAGCGCGCGGCGGCCGCCGCCGTCCTTGTCGGGACGCTGCCGGGGCTTGCGCTGTCCGCCTGGTTCAACTGGATGAAATTCGGCCGGGCGAGTCCGTTTTCCTATGGCAGTGACGGCGGCTTCACCAATGCATCCCACTATCTCGCCGTCGCGCTCGCGGCGGGCCTCGTTCTCGCCGGTCTCCTGCTCGTCAACCTGCCAGGCGCCTTGCAGGCGCTGCGGCGGCGCCCGAAACCTGCGCTTTTCGGCGGCGCGGGCCTTCTTCTTGTCCTTGCCGCACTGGCCTGGCCTCTTGTCTGGCCGACCTTGCGCGGGCTCTGGGTGCTCGTCGTCGACCTGCAAGCCTTGCAGCCAAAATATTTCCGGAATGGGGTCGGCTATGACGCCTATGGGCATCTTCTTTTCTGGAACTTTCCAAAGCGGGCGCTTTTGCAAAGCGCGCCTTTTTTTGCGCTGGCCGTCATACCCGTCATAGGATTTTTCCGCGGCCGGAATGTGGGGCCATGCGCCCTTTGCCTGTTGTTCGCCGCAGCGCCGATCGTCTTTTACGCGCAGAATGAATGGCATGGCGGGGGCGGCTATAATATGCGCTATTTCACGCCCGCCCTGCCTTTCCTGTCGATATTGACCGCAGACGGGCTGGTCCGGCTTTTGCGCAAGGCGGACGCGCCGGCGGCCCGGATGCGTCTGTTCGCCTTCGCCGCCGCCGCCGCCGGTTTCACCGCCTTTCTGTTCGCTGATGAAATATCCCGCGCGCATGCGGCCCTGCGCGCGCCGCTTGCCCTCTATCCGCAACTTATCCTTTTCGCACTGCTCGCCGCCGCCGCGGCGCGGCTCGCCCTGGCGGCGCAAACGCAAAAACGCGCGTCGGCCGGCGCAGCGGTCTTTGCTTTTTTCGTCATCGGCTATGGCGCCGGCGTCAGCTTGCTCGACACGGTCGCCACGGTGAAAACGCGCCTTGGCCAGCAGGACATGGCGGCGGCGATCGCCGACGCTGTTCCCGCGAATGCGTTGATCCTGAGCGAATGGCAAACCATCGACATTCTCGCCGAAGACAAAGGCGCGGCCGTGATGGAGGTTTATGACGAAACGCGCGAAGACGCCGCCGAGGCGGCGGACGCCTTCGCCAGGGCGGGACGTTGCGTTTACTTTCAAGGCGAACGAGTGCGCGACGCCATGGCCGGGCTTTTGAAAGAGCGCGCCGTTTCGACAGCGCCGGTCCGCCTTGCGTCAACTCGTTTTTCCGACGACTTGCGCGTCGATTTTTACGGACTGGCGGATCAGGCTGATCGTTGCGCCTTAAAATCCGCGCCTGACGGGAGGGCGCCTTGAAACCGCCGGCCGTATTCGCCGTCATCATCCTTGTTCTCGCCGCCGGCGCTTTTCTGGCGCCCGGCGCGGCGTTTATCATCGACGGCGGCGTTTACGCCGACATGGCGAAGGCCATGGCCGAAAACGGCGCCCTTCATATCGGCGGCAATGGCGGGGTCGAGGGCGCGCCGGCGCTGACGAAATTTCTCACCGCTCCGCGCAACGGCCTTGTTTATCCGCAATATCCGAGCGGCTACGCCATTCTGGCCGCGCCGTTTTACATGGCCTTCGGCATTCACGGCCTGATGCTGATGAACGCGCTTTCCTTCGGCGCGTGCCTGTTTCTCACCTTCCGGCTCGCCGAGCGGTTTTACGATAGGCGCGTTGCAAAGCTCGCTGCAGCGATTTTAGCCTTCGCCACTTTTGCGCCCACATACGTCTTTCCGGTCTGGCCGCATATGCTCTCCCTCGTCTTCTGGCTCGGCGCCTTTTACATGGCGGTGAAGGCGCAAGAGGCCGGAATGCATAAATCCGTATACGGCTATCTCGCACTCGCAGGCGCATTGATAGGCGCCGGGATCAATATCCGCATCGACGTCTTTCTCGCGGCGATTGCGCTGTTTGTCTGGCTTCGCTGTTTTGCGCGCCCTGAAGACCGGCTCGCCCCCCTGGCGCTGGCGCTCGGCGCGGCGCCGGGCCTGTTGCTCGCCGCCTGGTTCAACAGCATCAAATTCGGCGCGTTCACGCCCTTCAGCTATAACAGTTCCGGCGACGCCGCCGATATCGGGCGTTATGCGCTGGTCCTCATCGCCGCAACCGCCGGCATGACCGCGCTCTGGGCGGTCAACGCCAAAAAAGTCGTGCACAAGGCGCACAGCGCTTATGGCGTTCTTCCCATGATCGCTGCTCTTTTCGCCTGCTTCGCCGTTGCACTGCTCGTTGCGCCGTTGCGCGATCTTATCTGGCGCATGGCCAGGGGCGTTTACGTGCTGGTCGTCAATCTTCAGGCGCACAGCGCCTACATCCAGGAAGGCGTAGAACGCAATCAATACGGCCAGCTTCTTTTCTGGGACTATCCCAAAAAGGCGCTTCTCCAGAGCCTCCCCTATCTGCCGCTGATCGCGCTGCCCGCCTTACATTTCCTGCGCGGAAAGAACGCATCCCGCACAGCGCTATGCCTTCTCGCCATCGCCGCGCCCGTCGCTTTTTACGCGCTCAACGAATGGCATGGCGGCGGCAGTTACAATATGCGTTATTTCACGCCGGCCCTGCCGTTCATTGCGATCTTAAGCGCGGCGGCGCTTGCCGAATTGATCGACAAGGCGGGCGGCGCGCCAAGCCGGCAAACTGTGATGCTCATCATGGGCGGCGCGGCGGCCGTTTATACCGCCATGCAGGAACTCGCCAATTCCGCCGACCGCCTTCTCGCGCCCGCCTCGCTTTATCCCCAATGGCTGATCGCCGGCGTTTTGACATTCACGCTCGCCGCTTATCTCCATGCGCGCAAACGCGCGCGCCTTGCGCTGCATGTCTCGCTCGCCGCCCTGGCCTATGCCGGCGCCGTCAATCTCTATGAAGAGATCGGCCATGAAAAAACGCGGGAAGAACAACTCGCCATCGCGCACGACGCCTCAGCGCCGATCCGGCCCGGCGCGCTCGTCCTCTCGCAGTCACCGCTGATGCTCAGACCGGCGGAAAGAAACGGCGCTTTCGTCATGGTCGGCGCGCAGGACACTGTCGACGCCGCCGCGCAAGCGGCAATGGCGTTCCTGAAAGCCGGGCGCTGCGTTTATTTCCATAATCCGGCGCAACTGCGCCTGATTGCGCCGCAGCTCGACGCGCCGGTCAGCGAAGAAATCTTGTGGGCGCCGAGCCGGCGTTTCGGCCGCGACCCGCGGCTCGCCTTTTTCACATTTGAAAGCCGGCGCGCGGATTGCGCATTCTAATCGGCGGCGCTTGCGGCCTCCAATCTGGACGAAAGCGTCGCCGCGCCGCAACCCACAGTTGAAATTCTCGCCCCTTCTGCGCCAGACAGCGCGGAAAACAACTCTTTCAAGCCAATTTGTCATCGATTTTGCACATGCGAAGGCTATGTTCGCGGGTGCAGCATATGCTATAATAGGCTGACTTTGGGGGAAGACGGATGAAAGTTGAGTTCGAATCGGTCCTTTTCGGGGCCGCCTTGCTGGTTCTGGTGATAATTTCGCTTCCCGGCAAAGAGGCCGACAGCGAAGACAATGTTGCGCCCGCCGCTGCGGAGCAGGTTGAAACCTCAGCCGCGGATGACGTCTTGAAGTCTTAGAGCCCGCCCGGGAAGGGCCTCTCGCCTAGTGCGCTTCATCCCAGTTTTTGCCGGCGCGCGCGTCCACGATCAACGGCACGGATAAATCCACCGCCGGAACCGGGGCGCCGATCATCACATCCGCAACGATGTCACAAGTCTTGGCGGCCTCGTCTTTCGGACATTCGAAAATCAGTTCGTCATGAACATGCAGCAGCATTTTCGCGTTAAGGCGCGCTTTTTTGAGCGCGGCGGGCATGCGGATCATCGCCCGGCGGATGACGTCCGCCGCCGCGCCTTGTATCGGCGCATTGATCGCCTGGCGCTCTGAATAGCCGCGCATCGCCGGGTTCTTGTCATTGATGCCGCCCACATAGGTGCGCCGGCCGAAAATCGTCTCCACGAAACCCTGCTCTTTCGCCGAGGCGATGGTGTCGTCCATATACTGACGAATGCCGGGAAATTTCTTGAAATAAGCGTCGATATAATCTTTCGCCTCGCTGCGCGAAATGCCGAGCTGGTTGGCGAGCCCGAAGGCCGAAATGCCGTAGATGATGCCGAAATTGATCGCCTTGGCGCGCCGCCGGATCATCGGGTCCATGCCCTCGACCGGCACGTTGAACATCTCCGAGGCCGTCATGGCGTGAATGTCGATCCCGTCCGCAAAAGCCTGCTTCATGGATTTCAGATCCGCGATATGCGCCACGAGCCGCAATTCGATCTGGCTGTAATCGGCGGAAATCAGCACATTGCCTTTTTCATGAATGAAGGCGGTCCTGATCTTGCGCCCGTCCTCGCTGCGGATCGGAATGTTCTGCAGGTTCGGGTCGGTGGAGGCGAGCCGGCCCGTGGTCGTCGCGGCCATGGCGTAGGAAGTGTGAACGCGCCCCGTCTCCGGATCGATCTCCTCCGGCAGGGCGTCGGTGTAGGTGCTTTTGAGCTTTGAGAGCCCGCGCCATTGCAGGAGCACCTGCGGCAGCGGGTGGCCTTCCGCCGCCAGCTGTTCGAGAACGTCGGCTTTCGTAGACCAGGCGCCTTTCGCGGTCTTCTTGCCGCCGGGCAGGCCGAGCTTGCCGAAGAGAATCTCTGAAATCTGTTTCGGCGAACCGAGATTGAATTCTTCGCCGGCGAGCTCATGGGCTTCCGCCTCCGACGCCGCCATGCGCTGGGTGAAATCGGCGGACAGGCGCGAGAGCACCGCCTTATCGACTTTGACGCCCTCGCGCTCCATGGCGACGATCACCGGCGCAAGCGGGCGTTCGAGGGTTTCGTAAACCGTCGCCTTGCCTTCCGCGGCGAGGCGCGGTTTTAAAATCTCCCAGAGGCGGAAAGTGATGTCGGCGTCTTCGGCGGCGTATGTCGCCGCTTCCTTGATCGCGATCTGGTCGAAAGTTTTCGCCTTCTTGCCGGTTCCGGCGAGGTCGGAAAACTTGATCGTGTCATAATCGAGATGACGCTTGGCGAGCTCGTCCATGCCGTGCCCGCCCTTGCCGCAATCGAGCGCGTAAGACATCAGCATGGTGTCGTCGAACGGCGCGATATTGACGCCGTAACGCAATAGGACGAGCACGTCGTATTTGAGGTTTTGACCAATCTTGAGGATGCTTTCATCTTCGAGCATCGGCTTTAAAAGCTTCAGCGCTTTTTCGAGCGGGAGTTGCCTGCCGGCGTCCTCATCGCCCGACGCCTCGCCGTCGAAGAGACCGCCATCCCCATCGGGCTTGCCGTGGCCGAGCGGGATGTAACAAGCGCGGCCCGCGCGCGTCGACAGCGATACCCCCACGAGATTGGCCTGCATGGCGTTCAAACTGTCGGTTTCGGTGTCCACCGCAACGGCGCCGCGCGCCGCAGCTTCATCGATCCAGCTTTTGAGCGCTTTCTCATCGAAAACCGTCTCATACTCGGCCTTGTCCGCTGAAAAGGGCGCGGGCGCGTCGGCCGGGTCGCCGCCTTCCGCGCCGCCGACTTCGCGTTTGACCCGCTCGATCAGCTTGTCAAACTCCATTTCCTTTAAAAACGGCAGCAACAGATCGAGATCGATGGCGCGCATGGAAAGCGCGTCCACCGGCTCTTCAAGCGGCGCGGTCGTGCAAAGTTCGACAAGCTTTTTCGAAACGCGCGCCTGCTCGGCGAATTCGATGAGATTTTCGCGGCGCTTTTTCTGTTTGATCTCTTCGGCGCGGTTGAGCAGCGCATCGAGATCGCCATATTCCTCGATCAGTTGCGCCGCGGTTTTGACGCCGATGCCCGGCACGCCGGGGACATTGTCGGTGGAATCGCCGGCGAGCGATTGAATGTCCACCACATGCTCCGGTCCGAGGCCGAATTTCTCGATCACTTCCTCGCGCCCGATTTTTTTGTTTTTTATGGGATCGAACATCGACACCCGGTCGGAGACAAGCTGCATCAGATCCTTGTCGGAGGAGATGATGACGACTTCGCCGCCTTCCTTCTCCGTCTGTTTTGCGTAAGTCGCGATGATGTCGTCGGCCTCGTAGCCTTCGAGCTCGATGCAAGGCACGTTGAAAGCGCGCGTCGCGTCGCGCACCAGCGGGAACTGGGGAATGAGGTCTTCCGGCGCTTCGGGACGGTTGCCTTTGTAGTCGGGATAAATCTCGTTGCGGAAGCTTTTGCCCGAATGATCGAAAATCACCGCTAGATGGGTGGGGTCATGCTCGTCCTGCATGTCGGTCAGGAGCTTATTCAGCATGTTGCAAAAGCCGAGGACCGCGCCCACAGGCGTACCATCGGAACGGGTCAGCGCGCCCGAGCGTCCAAGAGCGAAATAGGCGCGGAAGATGTAGCCGGAGCCGTCAACGAGATAGAGGCGCTTTGCGCTTTTGGATTTCGCCGCCATTTGTCGTAGCGTTCCTTTCGGGCTGTCAGGTCCCGCCTCAATAGGAGATCGTCCATGAAAGTTCTAGGCATCCGCTTCTGCAAAGTCGCCCACGCCGATGACGCCAAAGCCATCGCCGACTTGCTTGGGGAAAACGGGCTGGGCCTTGCGCCGATGGACATGGGGACGGGCGACGGGTTTTCCGGCGCGGTGTTTCCCGTTGACGACGGCGCCAAGCAAGGCCTCGGCAGCTGGATCGAACTCTGGGCGGCGGGCGAACAGATGCCCGAAATGACCATGCTGCAGATCGTGGTGGACGACGCCGACGCCTGGGCCGAGCGCGCCAAAACCCGCGGTCTCGACGTCAAAGGCCCCGACGACGCCCATGGCGAGCGGATTTATTACCTCGAAGGCGCAGGCGGATTGCCGATTGCGTTTTTGTCGAAGACGAAGTGACCGTTATTCAGCCGCGGCCTTCGCCGCTTTCACCGCCGGGCGCTTTTCGGCTGCTTTCGCCGCCATGCGGATGAAGTCGGCGATGCGCGGCTGGATTTGCGAACGCCAGCGCGAGCCGTTGAAGACGCCGTAATGGCCCACATCCGGCTGGATGTAATCGAGGCGCATGCTTTCAGGAATATTGACGCAAAGATCGTGCGCGGCCTGTGTCTGGCCGATGCCGGAAATATCGTCGTTCTCGCCTTCGACCGTCATCAGCGCAATGTCGGCGATCGCTTCGGGCTTCACCCGCCGGCCATGATGTATGAACCTGCCCTCGGGCAGCGCAAACTCCTGGAACACGTCCTTGATCGTCTGCAGGTAAAACTCCTCCGTCATGTCGAGGACGGAGAGATATTCATCATAAAAATTCCGGTGTTTGTCCGCGCTGTCGCCGTCGCCGTCCACGAGATGCTGGAAATAGTCGTAATGGGCGTTCACATGGCGGTCGGAATTCATCGACAGGAAGGAATAAAGCTGCACGAAGCCCGGATAGACGCGGCGCATGGCGCCGGCGTAAGGCGCGGGCACGGTGTAGATCATGTTCTGTTCGAACCAGTGATAGGGCCGCTCTTCGGAGAGCTTGTTCGGCAGGGTCGGCGAGCGGCGCGCATCGATGGGGCTGCCCATGATGGTGATCGACAAGGGCCGCAAGGGATCCTTGTCTTCCGCCATGACCGCCGCAGCGGCGAGCAGCGCCGGGCCCGGCTGGCACACCGCCATGGCGTGCGTTTCGGGACCGATCGTCCGTATAAAGCCGATCAGATAGTCGATATAATCATTGAGATCGAACCGGCCGGCGGACAGCGGCACATGGCGCGCATCCGCCCAGTCGGTGATGTAAACGTCGTGATCCGGCAGCATCGCCTCGACCGTGCCGCGCAGCAGCGTCGCGTAATGGCCGGAAAGCGGCGCGACGATCAGCACCTTCGGATCGGGTTCGGCGTCGCCCCTGATTTTTTTCAGGGCGTCCTCGTCGCGCTTGAAATGCAACAGCGTGCAGAAATCGAGCGCCTCCGCCTCTTCGATCTCCACCCCGATTTCGGCGCCGTCCACAACGGTCGTCTCGATGCCCCATTCGGGCTTGGGATAGCGGCGCACGGCGTGCTCGAAGACGTCGAGCGCGGCGGCGGCGGAGCGCCCGAACCAGCTTTCCGCAACGGGATTAAACGGCGAGCGCCAGAATTTCGCCCCGACCCCGGCGGCGATCCGCGAAGGCGTTAAAGCCGCGTAGGCAAGCTCGTAGGCCGTGTACAACATCGTTAATGACCGCCCCAAAACGCTACTGGTTTATGCTGCATAGCACAAAATATGCGCAAGTCCTTAAAAGAGGGCGGACTATGCGCCTAACCGGCGGCCGGAATCAACGCTTTACAACGGCTCTGCAACAATTCGCCGAGCCGGCCGAAAAGCGTAACTCACTGATAAAAAAGATAATTTTCTTAAAAACAGGGTTACTTGCCGATTTCGCGGCGCAAAATCGCCGCAAGTCCCTCAGGGCTCGCCCCGCCCACCATGGCGATCTGCGGCCGGCCCTCGCGGTCGCTGATGAAGAACGCCTGCTGGTGCTGGACCGTATAGCCTAGGGCGCTGTCGGGCAGCGGCTGTTTTTGGGCGAACACCTTGAAGGCGTTGCGGGCCGCCTTGGCCGCCTCGACCGAGCCCGTCAGCGGGATGATCCGCTCGTCAAAGGCGAAATAATCCGCCATGGCCTCGGGGGTGTCCCGCTCCGGGTCGACGGAGATGAAAAGCGGCGCAACCTCGTCCGCCTTGTCCCCGAGCTGATTGAGGGCCGCGCTCATCACGCCCACATCGGTGGGACAGATATCCGGGCAGTTGGTGAAGCCGAAATAGACCAGCATGATCTTGCCCTCGAAATCCTCGTCCGTGACCGGCGCGCCGGTCTTGTCCACAAGCGCGAAATCGCCGGTGAACTGATCGGAGAGCGTGACGACGCCTTCGGTGGGAATGTCGGCGGCGGGCTCTTCCCCGGCGCAGGCGGCGGCGAGGAGAAGGAGGAGAACGGCGGCGCAGCGAACCATGATGAGGCTCCTTTCGGCGGCGGCGGGGAACGCCCGTTACATAGACTCCTTCCATTCACAACAACAGACGGGCTAAAAGCGCCGAATGCCGCACGCCCTCCTCGACAACCATCACGCCCGGGACGCCCAAGACGCGATGAACGCGCTGCGCGGGCCGGTGCGCTTGCGCACGCTGACAACCCTGCGCTGGCTCGCCGTTGCGGGACAATCCGTCGCCATCATCATCGTGCATTTCGCGCTCGGCTTTCCGACGCCGCTGGGGCTTTGTCTCGGCGCCATCGCCGCCAGCGCCTGGCTCAATCTCTTCACGGTGCTGCGCTTTTCGCCGCAGCGGTTTTTGTCGGACCGCGAAGCAGCCGCCTATATCGCTTTCGACATTGTTCAGCTGTGCGCGCTGTTGTTTTTCACCGGCGGCATTTCAAACCCTTTCGCCGCGCTCATCATCGCGCCCGTGACCATCGCGGCGAGCGTCCTGCCCCTGCGCTTCACAATCGCCGTCGCCGCGCTCGCCATGGCCGGGGTCAGCCTTCTCGCCGTTCATCACATGGCGCTGCCCTGGACGCCCGGCGAGACGCTCGATCTGGCGCCGATTTACAAGGCCGGGGTGTGGGCGGCGCTGACCTTTTCGATCGCCTTTTTCGCGGTCTACGCCCACCGCATCGCAGCGGAATCGGCGCAGATGCGCTCGGCGCTGGCGGCGACGCAGCTGGTGCTCGCCCGCGAAGAACGGCTTGCCGCGCTCGGCGGTCTCGCAGCGGCGGCGGCGCATGAGCTCGGCACGCCGCTCGCCACCATTCAGGTGACGGCCAAGGAAATGAAGCGCGACATCGAACGCTCGCTGCCCGAAGAAGACGATCTCGCCGACGACGCCGCGCTCCTCGTCAGCCAGGCCGAACGCTGCCGGGACATTCTCGGGCGCCTGTCGCGCCATGGCGACGCCGGCGACGTCATGCACGACAAGATGAGCGTCGAGGCGGTGATGCGCGAGGCGGCGGCGCCGTTCATGGACCAGCCGGGCGGCCCGCTGATCCGTATCGAGACGAAGTCCCGCGACGGCGCGCCGGCGCCGGTCTTGAAGCGCCGGCCCGAAATCGTGTTCGGCCTTCGCAATTTCATCGAAAACGCCGCCGGCTATGCGGCCGATCAGGTGTTGTTCGAAGCCGAGTGGGACGCTGACAGCCTGTCGATTTCGGTGCAGGACGACGGACCGGGCTTTTCGCCCGAGATTCTCGCCCGCCTGGGCGAGCCCTATGTGAGCGAACGGGGCGGGAAAACCGGCCTCGGGCTCGGCTTTTTCATCGCCAAAACCCTGCTGGAGGCGACCGGCGCGACCGTCCGGTTCGACAACCGCCGCTGGAAATCGGGAGATTTCGACGCCGAAGGCGCCTGGGTTTCGTCCGAATGGAGCCTAAGCAGCGGACAATCGACCCTAATTGCTTGAAATTCACGCCAAAAAGCGCATTTATGCGCTATCGAACAAGACCCTCAGGCACCGAATAATGTCCCACCTTGACGACGCCCGCACTGACGACGCCTCTCTGCCCGAAGACGCCACCCTGCTGATCGTCGACGACGACGAGCCGTTTCGCACCCGCCTCGGCCGGGCGCTTGAAAAACGCGGCTTCCAGCCGATCCTCGCCGCCGGCGTCGCCGACGCCGAAACCATGATCAAAGACATTCCGCCCGCCTTCGCGGTCGTCGATCTGCGCCTTGAGGACGGCGACGGGCTCGAAGTCGTGGAACAGATCCGGGCGAAGCGCGAGGATTGCCGCGTCGTCATGCTGACCGGCTATGGCAATATCGCCACCGCCGTCGCCGCCGTGAAAGCCGGCGCCATCGACTATCTGTCAAAGCCGGCGGACGCCGACGACGTCGAAAAGGCCCTGCTCGCGCGCCCCGGCGAGCGCCCGGCGCCGCCGGAAAATCCGATGTCAGCCGACCGTGTGCGCTGGGAGCATATCCAGCGCGTTTACGAGCTGTGCGATCATAATGTTTCCGAAACCGCGCGGCGTCTCGGCATGCACCGGCGCACCCTGCAGCGCATCCTCGCCAAGCGCGCCCCCCGCTAAGCATTTTTGCTGCGCCCGCCCGCTACATTTGTCTTGCGCCAGGCCGTTCCCCTGGCGCGCCGAACCGTTGCCGCAGGCTGTCATTTGCATTTGCCGCGCCCGCTTCGTATTGCGAAAAGCAAAGCAGACCCGCATTTCATCCGAAGTTCAGAAGGAAACCCAGATGCGTTTCATCCTGCCTCTTGTGAGCGCCGTCGCGCTCGTCCTCGCCCCGGCCGCCGCCGCCGACATTGAACTGCCTTATAGCGAGTTCACGCTCGACAACGGCCTCACCGTCATCGTCCATGAAGACCGCAAGGCGCCGCTGGTCGCCGTTTCCGTCTGGTATCATGTAGGCTCGAAAGACGAGCCCGAAGGCAAAACCGGTTTCGCGCATCTGTTCGAACACATCATGTTCAACGGATCGGAGAACTTCGACAAGGACTGGTTTGGCCCACTCGAAGAGGTTGGCGCCACGGACCTCAACGGCACCACCTGGTTCGACCGCACCAATTATTTCCAGACCGTGCCGACGACCGCGCTCGACATGACATTGTGGATGGAATCCGACCGTATGGGCCATCTCCTCGGCGCGCTCACCCAGGACAAGCTCGATGAACAACGCGGCGTCGTGCAGAACGAAAAACGCCAGGGCGACAACCAGCCTTACGGCCGCATGGAATACGCGACCCTCGAAGGCCTCCTGCCCGCCGGCCACCCTTACAGCCACTCGACCATCGGCTCCATGGAGGATCTCGACGCCGCCTCGCTCGAAACCGCGAAACAGTGGTTCAAGGATTATTACGGCGCGGCCAACGCGGTCCTCGTCCTCGCCGGCGATATCGACGCCGAAACGGGACGCGATCTCGCAGAGAAATATTTCGGCGACATTCCCGCCGGCCCGCCGGTGACCCAAAGCAAAGCGAATGCGCCCAAGCTCGAGGTCAACAAGCGCGAAGTCATGTATGACCGCGTGCCCCAGCCGCGCCTCGACCGCAACTGGGTCGCGCCGGGCCGCGCGACGCGCGAGGCGGTGCTGCTCGACCTTGCGGCCGAGGTGCTGGGCGGCGGCAAGACCTCCCGGCTTTACAAGCGCCTGATTGACGATCTGCAAATCGCCACCAGCGCCACCGCCCAAAACCAGCATCAGGAGCTGATGAGCTTTTATTCCGTGACGGTCGACCCCAAGGCCGACGCCGACCGCGCCGAGGTCGAGCGCGAGATGGAAGACGTCATCGCGGAATTTCTGGACAAGGGCCCGAGCTCGGACGAACTCGCCCGCGCCAAGACCTCGATCAAGGCGGACGTGCTGCGCGGCCTTGAACAGATTGGCGGCTTCGGCGGCAAGGCGGTGACGCTGGCGCAAGGCGCGCTTTACGCCGACGACCCCGGCTTCATCTTAAAGCAGCTCGACTGGCTCGACGAAGCGTCGCGCCAGGACGTCCTCGAAGCGGCGCGCGGCGTGATGAGCGCCGGTTATTACCAGCTCGACGTTCTTCCGTTCCCTGAATATTCAACCACCGCCTCGACGGTCGACCGTTCGGCGGGCCTGCCGCAAGTCGCCTCGACGCCGGATCTCGTTTTCCCGCAAATTCAGGAAGCGACCCTCGAGAACGGCGTGAAAGTCGTCCTCGCGGAACGCCACACCATGCCGCTCGTTGAACTCGCCGTGCAATTCGACGCCGGTTACGCCGCCGATTCCGTCGAAGGCGGCAAGCTCGGCGCCTCGTCCTTCGCCGCAGCGATGCTCGACGAAGGCACGAAAAAACGCTCGGCCTCCGACATCGCCGAGGAACTGGAATCGCTCGGCGCGACCTTGAGCGCCGGCGCCAATCTCGACGTCAACGCCGTCTCCATGTCGGCGCTGAAGGAAAACCTGCAGCCTTCGCTCGACATTCTCGCGGACGTCATCCGCAATCCGGCGTTCAAGCAGTCCGAGATCGACAAGCTGCGCGGGCGCTGGCTCGCCGGCATCGAGCAGGAAAAGGCCAATCCGGTGCAGCTCGCCCTCAGGCTGTTGCCGCCCGAGATCTATGGCGAAGGCCACGCTTACGCCGCGCCCATGACTGGCTCGGGCACAGTGGAGTCGATCAACTCGCTGACCCGCGACGATCTCGTCAGCTTCCAGGAAAAATGGATGCGCCCCGACAATGCGACGGTGTTCGTCGCCGGCGATGCGACCATGGACGAAATCAAGCCGCTCCTGGAAGACGCCTTCAATCGCTGGGCGGCGCCGTCTTCGCCGATCCCGCAAAAGAACGTCGCCCATGTGGACCGGCCCGAGCATGGCAAGGTGATCCTTGTCGACAAGCCCGGCTCGCCGCAATCTCTGATCCTCGCCGCCCATGTGGCGCCGCCGTCGAACGCGCCTGACGCCGTCGCCATCAATGCGATGAACGACATTATCGGCGGACAGTTTTCGGCGCGGGTGAACATGAATCTGCGCGAAGACAAGGGTTGGGCCTATGGCGCCTACACTTTCCTGCAAGGCGCGAAAGGCCAGCGCCCCTTCATGGTCTATGCGCCGGTCCAGACCGACAAGACCAAAGAGTCGCTGCAAGAGCTTCTGAATGAGCTGAACGGCTACATGACGACGAAACCGGCGACGCCGGCGGAGCTTGAGCGCACGGTCTTGAACAATGTCCGCTCCCTGCCGGGCTCGTTCGAAACTTCGGGCGACGTACTCGGCAGCCTGACCTCGAGCGCGCGTTACGGCCGGCCCTGGGATTATCCGGCGACGCTGAAGGACAAATATCAGGCGCTGACCATCAACGACATCACGGACGCGGCGAAAGAAGTCATTCATCCGGACAGTCTCGTCTGGGTGATCGTCGGCGACCGCGCCGAGATCGAAGAGGGCGTGCGCGCCCTCAATCTCGGCCCGATCGAGGTGATGAAAGCGAGCGAGCTCTAACGCCCGCAATCAACGCGGAGACTATTCATGAAGCCGAAACAGGTCATTGCTTTGCGCGCCGCGGCGGCGCTCGCCGCCGCATTAGCGCTGGGCGCGTGCCAGGGCGGCGATGATTCTCAAACCGCGCTGGAGGCGGCGAATCTGAAAAAAGCCGTTTATTGCATGGAGCTTCTCGAAAAGCATCACGATCTGGAAACGGCGGAACGCGAATGCTTCGGCGAGACCTATATTCAGCACACGCCCTGGCTGCCGGACGGAAAAGACGCCGTGCTCGAACTCTTCGCGAAGAGAGTGAAAGAAAATCCCGACAAGACAATCGAGATCAAGCGCGCGGCGGCCGACGGCGATCTCGTCTGGATCCACCTTCACTCCAAGAACGCGGCCGACGATCCGTTAGGCCACGCCGTCGTCAATATTTTCAGAATGGAAGACGGAAAGTTCGCCGAACACTGGAACGTGGTGCAGGCGGTTCCCGAAGAGTCCGCGAACGACAATACGATGTTCTGAAAAAGACTCGCCCAAATGCAAACAAAAACGCCGCCCCTAAGAGCCTGACCGAAAACCCAGCAAAACCCGGGGGAGTGGATTTTCAGATGTCAATTTGCCAAAAAACGATGCCTCGCAGGCTCTTATCCTTAAGATTTAGAGCCCGAAAAGCATCGCAATCTTGCTGGCGAACGTCTGACCATCCGGCATCGAAGCATTGCGATGAATTTCCGGTCGGGCTCTAAGGGCGGCGTTTTTGCTTCGGAGATGAACCCTGTCTTTAGAAAAGAGCCTTTGCGGCATCGGTTTGCAGCAGGCTGACGTCTGTCCATCCAGCGACAGAACCCGCTGCAAACATATGCGCCGGGCTCTTAGGCGCGAACCATGCGCATCGTATCCGCTTCAAGGGCGATCGGCTCGCCGTCGAGGAAGAGGACGGTGTACGGCACATAGCCGCCCATTCTGCCGTTCGGCATGCGCGCCTTCACGCGCACATCCACCGCCCAGCAGGGCAGGCCTTCATAGCCGCTGACATCGGCGAAGACCTGATACGGCTCGCCGGCAAACTCGTAACGGGCCGAACGCGGCTCGGTCAGGCGCTGGTCAAAATAGTCAATCGCCTGCGCCTCATAATCAGCCGGCGCGGCCCCAAAATCCGAAGCGATCGCCGCGGCGCCAAAGGCCGCCGCCGCTGCAATACCGGCAAGAGCTTGTTTTATTTTCATTTTATGCCCCTTTCAGGTGTCTGGTTGAAAGAATTCGTCTGCATGACAGTGGTGTCATTAAACTGTCATATAGCTGTCATCTAAGTGTCATGTCAACCGGAAATGCGCAACATGTGCGCAAGAGACCGTCACATTCCCCATACAACCCTGGCGGGTCGGCGTTTTGGCCCGGCAATCAGTACCTTAGGCGCATAAGGGCGCGCCGCCGCGGGCGCCGCCAAAGCCGGGCGCATGCGGACAGGCGCACGAATTTCGGCAGTATCCACCGGCCCGGTTTTTGAATACTGTAGCGGTCTGTGGGGTTCTGGCAGGCCAAGGGGAAACAAATGGCGCGCTCACTAGGTCGGACGATCAAATTTGCCCGCCCGGGCGGCAACATCTTCAACATGTTGGTTTTCCTGCTCGCGGTCGGCGCGGTGGTGTTTTACCTCTCGCCCTGGAGCCCGCAGCCGACGAACCTGCTCGTCGATGCCTTCAACGCCAATCCGGCGCTCAACGGACTGATTCTCGCCGTCCTCGCCATCGGCGTCATCTACAATCTGCGCCAGGCCGGCGTCATCGATCCCGCCGTGCGCTGGGTCGAAGCCTTTATCGAAGCGGCGGACCCGTCGCGCGCGCGCCTGCCCCGGGCGCCCAATCTGATCAGCGCCATGGCGCGCCTGCTTCTCGACGCGGACACGCGCGGCTCGCGCCTGTCGCCGGAATCGACGCGCGCCATTCTCGATTCCATCGGCACACGGATGGATGAAGGCCGCGAGACCGGCCGCTACATCATGAACCTGCTCGTGTTTCTCGGCCTTCTCGGCACGTTCTGGGGCCTCCTCCAGACCGTCAACGCCGTCGCCGAAACCATCAACGGCCTCGCCAGCACCGGCGGCGCGGCGGAAGACGCGGTCTCGCAATTGATCGCCAATCTGCGCGAGCCCCTGTCGGGCATGGGCACGGCGTTTTCGTCCTCCCTCTTCGGTCTCGGCGGCAGCCTTGTGGTCGGCTTTCTCGATCTCGAATCGGGCAAGGCGCAAAACCGATTTTATTCCAATCTCGAAGACTGGCTCGCCGGCATGACCGAGACGGTGCGCGCGTCCGCCAAAGGCGGCGCCGCGCTCAGCGTCGAGGAGGCGGACGGCGACCTCATCGCCGCCGTTCAGGCGCTTGAAACCGCGCTCGCCGCCAACACCGAGACCCAGATCAAGGCGGCGGCCGGGCAGACGGCGGAGCTTAAAGACGAAATCAGGGCGCTCAACCGGACGCTGATCCGCGTCGGCAAGGGCGAATAGGGAGGCGCAGCTTATGGCGCGCCGGCGCTCACGCAGCGAGGCCAATATCTGGCCGGGTTTTGTCGACGGCCTGTCGACATTGCTCCTTGTGCTGATGTTCGTTCTGTCGATCTTCGTCGTCGCGCAGTTCTATCTCGGCGACCGCCTCAACACGGTGAAACAGGAGCTCGCCGACAAGGATTCCGAACTCGCCCGCCTCATCGCCCAGATCAATTCCCTGAACGACCAGCTCGGCCTCGCCCAGAGCGAACGCGACCGGCTGCAGGCGCAGGTGCTTTCCCTCGAGGACACCATCGCGCAAAAAGACGAAGAGCTGGCGGGGCTTTCCGCCGCGCTCGCGACGAGCCAAGCCGCCGTCGCCGCCTCCGCCGAAGAGCTTGAAGCGGAAAAAGCGCTCACCGAAGACCAGAAGAGCGAGATCGCGACCCTCAACGCGCAGATCGCGGCCTTGAGGAAACAGCTCGCCAGTCTGCAGGAAGCCCTCGAAGCGGCGGAAGCCAAAGACAAGGAGCAGCAGGCGCAGATCGAAAACCTGTCGCAACGCCTCAATGCGGCGCTCGCCCGCAAGGTGCAGGAGCTTCAGGAAGTGCGCTCGCGCTTTTTCGAGGCCCTGCGCGAGGCTCTCGGCGATCGCACCGACATCAAGGTCGTCGGCGACCGCTTCATATTCGAAAGCGACATCCTGTTCGGCTCCTGCTCGGCGACTCTGGGCGAAGCCGGCAAGGTCGAGCTCAACAAACTCGCCTCGGCCCTCCTCGATATTCAGGGCGACATTCCCGAGGGCGTGAACTGGGTCCTGCGTGTCGACGGCCATGCGGACGCTTCGCCGCTGGGTCCCTCCTGCCGCGCGCAATTCGACTCCAATCTCGAACTCTCCGCGCAGCGGGCGATCTCCGTCGTTCAATATCTGAAAAACCGCGGCGTGCCGGAGCGCCGCCTGCTCGCCACGGGCTCGGGCTCCGCAGCGCCGCTGGTCGCCGGCTATTCGGCCGCGGCGCTGGCGCAGAACCGGCGCATCGAGTTTAAACTGACCGAGCGATAAGCGCTCGGAAGGGGGATGACATGAAGAAAAACCGGCTTGTGAGGGTCGGCCTCGCAGCGCTCGTCGCATGCATTGCGGCCGGCGTCGTCGCGGCGCAGGAGCGAACGCCGCCCGATCCCGAAGCGATCCAGGCCGCGCTCCGGGAAAAAGCCAAGCGCATTCCCAAAGCCGGCCTCGCGTCCGCTTTACGCGCCGCCGCAGACAATCGCGACGCGCGCGCAACGACGCTGGTGAGGCGGCCCGATCTTGAGGCCTTGCGCGCAGAGCTGGCGCGCACCAGCGCCGCGGACGAGGAACGCAGCGCCGCCGATCTTAGCAACCTGTCTGCGGTGCGCGCGCCTTCTGCAGCCCAACAGCGTGTGGCGCCCGGCCTTCGCGCCCTCGCCCCGGAAAACCTGCGCCGCGTTGCGCCGGCGGAAGTCGAACGGGCGCTGATCCCGGTGCTCATTCCCGCCGCCGCGGAGGTGCGCGACAAGATCCGCGTTTACGGCATGGAGAACGTCTATACGGCGAGCGCAAGGATCGATGCAGAGGCGGCGTTGTCGATCTCCGGCACCTGCAACCGCGTCGTCGGCGGCGACCCGGACGTCATCGCCTTCCGCAAACGCCTCGCGGAACAGCCGCGCCGGCTCGCCGGCACGGGCGCGGCTTATTTCATGAGCCGCAATGATTTCGGCGTCGATCTGAGCTTTTCGAAATTCGGCTGCGGCTATGTCATCACCATCGAATGCGGCGACCCGGGCGCCGATCCGCGCTGCGCCGAAGACGATTACATTACGGGCCTTGCCGACTCGATGATCCTTGCAAACCCTGACCTGGCGGGAGGCGAATAATGCGCAGTCTCAACAAACTCTTTGTTGCGTTCGTGTTTTCCCTGACGCTCGCGGCCTGCGAGGGCGGCGAGACGCCGGATCCCACCGACGCGCCGGACGAACAGCCGGGCGATCCCATGTCGCCCGATCCGGCGCCCCAGCCGGAAGAGCCGGACCCCATGCCGGAAGAGGAATATCTCGCCGATGAAGAGGGGCGCGTCTTTTCTTACGTCTCTGTAGGCGACCTCCTCCCGAATTCAGGACCCGGTCACGAAGACTCCACCATCTACCGGCCGGACATCCAGTTCCCGCTGGAAGACGCCGCTTTCCTCAACAGCCAGGTTTATCGTTATGGCGGCAGTCAGGGCTATATCAACGGCATGGAGGGCGGCCAGTGCAATGAAACGAATTACGACTATCCCTGGCAGGACACGTTTTGCGAGTCGCGCTCGCGTTCGCAGATCATGTGCCCGGACGGCGGTCATGAAGGCGTCGACATCCGCCCGGCGACCTGCATTCCCGAAAGCGGCGCCAGCCACTGGGCGGTGGCGGTCGAGGACGGGCGCATCGTCGGGCTCGCCGATTCGAAATATACGGTGAAGCTGCAGACCGAAGACGGCTCGCTTTATCGCTATCTGCATATGAAAATGGACGAGCTGGCGGTGGAGGACGGCGAGTATGTGACGAAAGGCCAGCGCCTGGGCCGCGTCTTCAACGACTTTTACAACTCCGCCGGCGAGCGCGTGGCGACGACTTATCACCTGCATTTCGAGATGTATCAGAATTACGCGCCCGACGAAGAGACCGATCCGGTGTTCGATCAGGTCAATCCCTACATGACCCTCGTCAATGCGTATGAGAAAAAGCTGCGCGGAGAATAGTCAGCCGCCGAACAGAACGTCGTGCATGATCCGCCCGGGCAGAAAGGCGAGCGCGCCGGCGATGATCAGGCCGCCGATAAAAATGCCGATGAAGGGACGGGCGTGATGTTTGCGCGCCGGCCCGCTTTTTAAAAGCAGCCTGACGCCGAGAGCGATGCTGAATATCGTCATCACGGTGAAGATGTGTATCCACGAAAACCACTTCGCCAGCGGCAGGCCGGGATTGAGCGAAGGCCGGACAAAAATGCTGCTGACCGCAATCACCGCCATTAAAGCGACCCAGACTGCGCCCAGCGCCTTATGCGGCAGGGTTCCCTTCGGCGCCGCGATCTGAATGACGCCGAGGACAAACGCCGCCATGGCGGCGAAGGCGTGCGCCTGAATGATCCACGGCGCGTCAAGCAAAGGCTGCAGGGACACGCGCCCCCCTTTCTGGCTCTCCCGGCGCAAAGGCTGGCCGGTCAGTCCGGCCTTTTCAAGGAAAAAACGAGCCAGACGCCGACAAGCGCGGCGGCGAGCCCGAACCAGGTCAGCGCATATTCGAGATGACGGTTGTTGAATTTGAGCCGGGTCGTCCCGCCTTTCGGCCAGTCGCGCCCCGCGACCGCGAATTCATCCACATAATAGGAAAGCGCCTCGCCGCCCGCCTCTTCTGCGAAGGCTTTCGGGTCGCGAATGAACCATAATCCGTCTGCGGACTTTCCTTCGGGCTGAAACCAGGAGGCGGGCGGCGCCGGTTTTTCCGCGTAACGCAAGAGACCTGTCACCGTTTGCTCGCCCGCCGGCGGCGCCAGCTCATCGCGCAGCGCCTGCGGCGCAAAACCTTCATTCACATAGACCGTTTCGCCGTCATCGGTGGTCAACGGCGCGAAGACATAAACGCCGGCTTCGCCTTCGTAAGAGCCGAAGACTTTCGCCGTCCCGCCGGCGTCCATGCGCCCGCTCAGCCTGACCGGCGCATATTCCATCGCCTCGCCCGCTTCGGCGCGGGCGAGCGCTTCGTCAAAGGGGATCGGCGCGGCGGCGGTGCGCGCTTCGACCCGGGCGATGAGATCGCGTTTCCATTCAAGGCGCTTCACCTGCCAGGTCCCGAGCGCGATCAGGAGGGCGAGCGCCAGCGCCGTCGCGATGGTGAGGCCGGGTTTGAAAATGAAGCGCCAGCCGGCCATCACTCTTCAAGCCGGCCTTCTTGGGCCTTATGGGCGTATTGCAGCGCGATCATCGTCGCTTTCAGGGGCCGCAGCAGCGCCAGGATCGAAACAATAGCGAAGCCGATGCTGAGGAAAAGCGCCACGCCCATGGGCGCATACCAGACATAGCGGGCGACGAAGGCGAGCGCGACGGCGATGAAACCGACGATGAAGATCACGAACACCGCCGGACCGTCGCCGGAATCGGCCTTGGCGTAATCGAGGCCGCAGACCTCGCAGGCCGGCTTCAGCTTCAAGAAGCCCTCGAACAATTTCCCCTGGCCGCAGCGCGGACATTTGGCGCCGAGGCCGGCGGCGTAGGGAGAGACAGGCGGATAATAGGTCATGATTACTCTTCAGCTTCGTTCGTCACAGGCGTCAGGACGAGTTTTGCGTCGTCGTCGCCCGTGGTTTTCCCGCGGCGATAGGCCTGCGCCGCGGCGACCAGCCCCGACAGCGTCTTGACGGTGCAGACCTCGAAATCTTCGTCATCGCTCGACAGATCGCCTTTTTGAACCAGCCGCGCGCGCAGTTTTTCGGGCAGCGCGTCGCACATCATCAAGGTCAGTTCGAAACGGTCGGAATCGCCCGCGCCGTAATAATAGGCGTAGCCGTCGTCTTCGGCGGACTGCACCGCATAGGCCTTTCGGGCGACGCGGCGAAAGCGCAACTGCGCAGGCTCGTCTTCGTCTTCCGCGGCGAGCGCATAGGCGCCGTCATCGGAAAGCGTCACGGTGAAGACGGTGCAGTCCTGCGCGTCTTCAGCGTTTTCATCTTCAGCGTTTTCGCAGGCGGCGTAAACGCCTTCGTCCAACGGCGCGGCGCGGCCGTTCCCGGCGTCGAGCACAGGCTCTTCAGAGACGAGGCATCCCGCAAGAAAGCTTGCGGCAAGCCCCGCGATTGCGGCTTTCAAAATCGGCAGAGAGCGCATCAGCCGCCCTCCTCTTGGCTGCTTCATGGAGCAGCTTAGGACAACAGCCCCTGATTGCCGAGCACATAGATGAAGGCGAAGAGGAACAGCCAGACGACGTCGACGAAGTGCCAGTACCAAGCCGCCGCCTCGAAGCCGAAATGGCGATCCGGCGTGAACTGGCCGGCCAGCGCCCGGAACAGGCAGACAATCAGGAAAATGGTCCCGATAATAACGTGCATGCCGTGAAAGCCCGTCGCCATGAAGAAGGACGCGCCGTAAATGCCGCCGCCGGAAAACTGGAACATGCCGCCGGCCAGCGCTTCATAATATTCAACCGCCTGCAGCGACGTGAACAGCATGCCAAGAACGATCGTGAGAACGAGCCCCTGCACGAGCCCTTTCTGATCGCCCTGCTGAACGGCGTAGTGCGCCCAGGTGACGGTCGTGCCCGACAGCAACAGGACAAGCGTGTTGATCAGGGGAAGGCCCCAGGCCGACAAGGGCTCGACGCCGACCGGCGGCCAGACGCCGCCCATGGCGTGCATGCGCGCGTCATTGCCGATATAGGCCGGATCGCCATTGGCGTTCAGCATTTGCGAGCCGTCGGCGAGGATCACCGGGTCGAACGCCGTCGGGAACAGCGCGGCGCCGAAAAACGCCCAGAACCATGCGGCGAAGAACATCACTTCCGACGCGATGAAGAGGAGCATGCCGTATCTGAGGCCGAGACGCACGACGACCGAGGTGTTCTCGCCCCGGAGGCTTTCCCCGATGACGTCGCGCCACCAGCCAATCATGGTCACGAGAACGCCGGCGAAGCCGAGCATGAACAGCATGTTGCCTTTGATGGCGAACCATTTCGCGCCGCCGTCGTCAGCAAGGCCGCCTACGGGAATGCCGCCCGCGCCTTTCATCCAGGCGACCGCGCCGATCATCATGACCGCGGCCGACATCGAGCCGACGAGCGGCCAGGGTGACGGGTTGACGAGATGGTAATCGTGTTTGACTTCCGCGCCGGCCATGTTGGTCCTCTTGGGCTGGTCCTCTTGGATGCGAATCCGGAAAGGTTTTTTAAGAGGTTTCTATACTGGGCCCGGCCGAAATTCCAAGCGCCGCAGGCGCCGGGGCCCGCGCTATTCGGCCGCACTTCCCCCGTCGCCGGCCCCGTCATCCGCCGAATCATCCTCCCAGGGGAAGAAGGTGTAGGCCAGCGTAATGGTCTGAACGTCGTCCAGATTCCCGTCTTCAGCCAGCGCCGGATCGACGAAATAGGTGACAGGCATGGAGACCGTTTCGCCCGGCTGAAGGGTCTGCTCGGTGAAGCAGAAGCACTCGATCTTCTTGAAATAGAGCCCCGCCTTGGCCGGCGAGACGTTGAAGCTCGCCCGCCCCGTGATCGGCTTGTCGGAGAGATTGACCGCCTCGAAGAAAGCGAGCGAAGTCTCGCCGATATGCATGGTCTGGGAGACCTGCTCGGGGTGGAATTTCCAGTCGAGGCCCTGGCTCACGGACCCGTCGAAGCGCACGGTGACCTTGCGCTCAAGCGTGCGGTCGGCGCCGGCGGCGGCGCGCTGGGTCGTGCCGTTCCATCCCGTCACCGAGCAGAAGGCGCGATAGGCGGGCACGGCGGCGAAGGACATGCCGATCATGCCGACGACCATGCCCGATACGATGAGGGCGGTTTTCTTGTTGCTCGAGAGTCCTTTTTCCGTCATCGCAAGATCACCTTCGGATCGTTCAGCCTTGCGGCGCGTTCCCCGCCAGTTTCAGCATCGTCACAATAAACACGATCAAAACAAAGGCCCCGAGGGAGAGACCGATCGCCACATTGCGGCGTTTTCGCTGCTTCAATTCCTCCGGCGTCAGCGGCCGTTCCGGTTCGAATTCTTCAGCCATGCAGCCCCGCCAGATGTTCAATGAGGAGCGTCGCAAACAGGCCGAAGAGATACAGGATCGAAAATCCGAAAAGCCGTTTCGAAGATGTGTAATCGCCTTCGGCCGCATTCAAGACCGCCCAGGAAAGCCCGACAAAGCCGGCGCCGAGCAAAGCGCTGACGGCGAGATAAAGAAAACCCGCCATGCCGATGAGGAAGGGCGACACGCCCGTTGCGGCCAGGATCAGCGCATAGGCGAAAATCTGTTTGCGGGTCGACGCCTCGCCCTTGACCACCGGCATCATCGGCACGCCCGCGCGCTCATAGTCGCCGCGCTTGTAAAGCGCGAGCGCCCAGAAATGCGGCGGCGTCCACAGGAAAATCACGGCGAACAGAACCCAGGCGTCGAGCGGCGCCGTTCCGGATGCGGCGGCCCAGCCGACAACGGGGGGAAGCGCGCCCGCCGCGCCGCCGATGACGATGTTCTGCGGCGTCGAGCGCTTCAGCCACATGGAATAGATGACGACGTAAAAGAAGATCGTGAAAGCGAGCAGCCCGGCGGCGAGATAGTTCGAGGCGAGCGCCAGCAGCGCCACGGACAGAACCGACAGGAAACCGCCGAAGGCCGCGGCTTCCGCGCGCGGAATGCGGCCGGCCGGAATGGGCCGCGCTTCGGTGCGCTTCATCACCGCGTCGATATCGGCGTCCCACCACATATTGAGCGCGCCCGAGGCCCCGGCCCCGACGGCGATGGCGAGCAGGGAGACGACGGCGAGCAACGGGTTGATCGCGCCCGGGGCGACGACCATGCCAACAAAGGCGGTGAAGATGACGAGCGACATCACCCGCGGCTTTAAAAGCGCGAAATAATCCTCCGGCCCCGCAAGGGCGTAGGTCTGACCCGCAAGGGTGTAAGGTTCGGGTTTCATGGCGGCGTCGCTCATGGCGCGCCTTATGCCGGAAACTCTCGCCCCTTTCAAATGGCGCCCCATTCAAATGACAAAGGGCCGCGGCGCGATCGCCGGCGCGTCCCGCCGGCCCCCGGAAACGCCGTCCTTTTAGCGGCTGAAGACCGCCCGGACGCCGAAGAGGACGAGAATCAGGAACATGAAAGCGATGAAATAGGCGAGCAGCGTGCCGGCCTGCAAATCCATGAAATAGCCCCAGCTCGCCTCAAGCTGGTTGACGGCGCGGTCGCCATAGGTCGTCGTCTCGGCCGGCGCGCCGCCGCGGAAATAGCCCCTGAGATAGCCGCCAATGGCGAACAGGACGAGCGCCAGCAAGGTCATGGACCCGATCTGGGTCCCCCGGCGCATCAGGAGCGAGGCGACCAGCACCGATCCGAATGCGATCACCAGCGCGATCATGTCGCCATTAAGGAATGTCGTCTCGAAAATGCCCGTCACATCGTCGATCATTGTTTCCAACACGGGACCCCTCCACTCGTATTCTGCCAAGACCAAACGTTAACCATTCATAGCGGATTTGAACGCGCCCGGCCAGACGGTCGAACAGCCTGAATTTGCAGGCAAAACTGTGCCGGGAGGGGCCCGGCGGGCGGGGCGTGCGAACCCGCGGCGTTAATCTTTGACGGAGATGGCCTCCTGCGCCGGCGGACCGCTCAGGCTTGTTCCGGCGGAAAAATGCGCCCGCGAACCGTCAGCACAAGATTGAGGCCGATCAACGCCGCCACCGGGGTCGCCAGCCATGCGAGGGTGTAAATAAGCTGGCCATGCAGGACGTCGGGCGTCCGGGCGTAAGCGGCGCCGACAGCATGGAAAATCAACCCATGAGCGAGGAAGAACAAAAACATGTTCTTGCCCGCAAGATGGATCCGGCGCCCCGCGGCCGTGGGCGCGATGTCGACGCAAAAGCACCACATGGCGAGCGCGATGACAGGGCGGCGCACGGCATTGTCATAAAGGGCGCCGCCGATCAGCTCGCCGATCCGCGGCTCGAACAACGCGGCGATCTGGACCAGCGTGACAGCGCCCGCGACGGCGTAGACGCCCGTCTTTTCCCAGCGCGTCGGGAAACGGATGCGGTCCGCGTGAACGGCGAGGTAGACGCCGACCACGTAGAAAAACAGGATTTGCGTTCTAAGGACGATCCAGATTTTCGGCTGGGCGAGATAGACCGCCGCCACGATCAGCGCCGTGACGACAGGCCGCCGCCTTGCGCCGTAAATGAACAGCGGCGTCAGGCAGGTGAGCGCCATCAGATCGCGCAAGAAAGCGAGATGCAGCTGGGCGGGCGGTTCCGTGACGGCGAGAAGGCCGTTCACAAGATCCAGCGGCGCGGCGTCGCGGAAATCCATAAACAAGATCATCGCCAGGGCGTTCCAGATCATCATCGGGATGATCAGGGTGCGGAACCTCTGCGAAACGGCGGATTTGTAATCGCGGCGCGCAAAAAACCGGACCATCAAAAAGCCCGAGGCGACGGACAGGAGCGGCACGCTCGACCGGCCGAGAATGTCCGCAATAACGGCCTCCATCACCAAGAAGGCCTCCGGCGACGCATGCCCGGCGTCGAAAAAGTGCAAATGCACATAGGACATGAAGAGAATGCAGAAGACGCGGGCGATCTCCAGCGCCTGCGAGCCGGCCCCGAGCGCATTCGAATAAGCGGAGGAGACAGCGCTCATCGGCGCGCCGAATGCAAAACGGCGCCGGAATCGATTCCGGCGCCGCTGCAGGAGATAGGGTCAAAAATCACGCCGCTTCCCCCGAAGCCGGCGTTCTAAAACGCCTTGGCGTCGCCCTTGTCGAAACGGGGCAGTTCGTTGAACTGGTGGAAGGGCGGCGGAGACGGCAGCGTCCATTCCAGCGTCGTCGCGCCCTCGCCCCAGGGATTGGCCTCCGCCTTGCGGCGATAGAAGAAGAAGGCGTCGATCATGGCGACGAGGAAAACCGCCATGCCCACAAGGGTGATCGCATAACCGACCGACGAAATGTAATGCCATTGGGCGAACGCTTCCGGATAGTCGATATAACGGCGCGGCATGCCTTGCAGACCGAGGAAATGCTGCGGGAAGAAAATCAGGTTCACGCCGATGAACATGACCCAGAAATGCAGCTGGCCGAGCCATTCGCGATACATCTTCCCGGTCATTTTCGGGAACCAGTAATACCAGCCCGCAAAGATCGCGAAGACGGCGCCGAGCGAGAGCACATAGTGGAAGTGCGCCACGACGTAATAGGTGTCGTGAAGGGTATGGTCGATGCCGGCGTTCGCCAGAACGACGCCGGTGACGCCGCCAATGGTGAACAGAAAGATGAAGCCGATCGCCCAGACCATCGGCGTCTTGAACTGGATCGAGCCGCCCCACATGGTCGCGATCCAGGAGAAGATCTTGATGCCCGTCGGGACCGCAATGACCATGGTCGCCGCGACGAAATAGGCTTTCATGTTCACCGAAAGGCCGACCGTATACATGTGGTGGGCCCAGACGATGAAGCCGACAAAGCCGATCGCCACCATCGCGTAAGCCATGCCGAGATAGCCGAAGATCGGTTTCCGGGAGAAGGTCGAGACGATGTGGCTGATGATGCCGAAGCCCGGAAGGATGAGAATGTAGACTTCCGGATGGCCGAAGAACCAGAACAGGTGCTGGAACAGGAGCGGGTCGCCGCCGCCGGCCGCGTCGAAGAAGGACGTGCCGAAATTGCGGTCGGTCAGGAGCATGGTGATCGCGCCGGCGAGCACCGGCAGCGACAGGACCAGAAGGAACGCCGTCACCAGCACCGACCAGGCGAAGAGCGGCATCTTGTGCAGCGTCATGCCCGGGGCGCGCATGTTGAAGATCGTGGTGATGAAGTTGATGGCGCCGAGGATCGACGAAGCGCCGGCGAGGTGCAGCGATAATATCAGCAAATCCATCGCCGGCCCGGGGTGTCCGGTATTGCTCGATAAGGGCGGATAGAGCACCCAGCCGCCGCCGAATCCGAGCTGGGAGCTGTATCCCGGCACGAAAAGCGACAGCGTGATCAGAACGCCCGACGCGGCGTAAAGCCAGAACGAAATGTTGTTCATGCGCGGGAAGGCCATGTCCGGCGCGCCGATCATGATCGGCACGAACCAGTTGCCGAAACCGCCGATCAGCGCCGGCATCACCATGAAGAAGATCATCATGAGGCCGTGATAGGTGGTCAGCACGTTGTAGAAGTTGGAGGCCGCGGTCAGATCGCCGCCGGTAAAGCGCGTCAGGATGGTCACGCCGGGCTCCGCGAGCTCCCAGCGCATCAGGCCCGACATCGCGCCGCCGACAATCCCGGCGATGATCGCGAAGATCAGATAGAGCGTGCCGATGTCCTTGTGGTTGGTCGAGAAGAACCAGCGGACAAAGAAAGACGGTTTGTGATCGTGTGCGTCGTGCGATCCGGATGCGGCGTGTGCGTCAGCCATGATGGTACCTTGCCCTCTTATTCAGCAGCGGCGCCGGCGTCGTCGGCCTGCGCAAGCTTTACAGAATCTGTTTCAAACATGGGATCGAGCCCGGCGAGCGAACGCTGCCCGTCAATCCAGGCCTCGAAAGCCGGACGCGAGACGAACTCGACCGCAATCGGCATGAAGGCGTGGTTCACGCCGCAGATCTCGGAGCACTGGCCGTAATAGACGCCCTCCTGCTCGGCGCGGATCCAGGTTTCGTTGATGCGGCCCGGCACGGCGTCGATTTTGACCGCGAAATTCGGCAGCGCCCATGAGTGAATGACGTCGCTCGCCGTCGTGGTGACGCGGATGGTCTCGCCCACGGGGAGAATAACGCGGTTGTCGACTTCGAAGCGATAGAGCTCTTCAGAGGCCTCTTCTTCCGGCAGCATGTTCGAAAAGATTTCGAAATCGCCGTAATCGGGATAGCCGTAGCTCCAGTTCCACTGACGGCCGGTGACTTTCAGCGTCATCGTGGGCGCCAGGACGACTTCCTTTTCGCAGCCGTCGAAATAGCGTTTGGCCATGGGGCAGCCGGCGACGTTCTGGGTCGAGCGGCCGCCGCGCAGGATGACGCTGGCGCCGACGGGCGCCGGTTCGTTCAGCGACACGACGAGATCGGGCTCGCCCCAGCCGTCGACGGTGTAATCGGTTTTGTATTTGAGGGTGCGCCGTTCCGCGCCCGTATCGAGCATCACCTGAAGATGGTCGCGGCGCGCCACCATGCGGCTCGGCGGAAAATCGTTGGGGAAGACGAAGTCGACCGTCTGGCCGTCGCCGCGCTCAACCACCTGCTTGCCGTCGGGCGTCACGTCTTCCTTGAACAAAAGCTCGAAAGACGGCAGCGCAATAACGAGAAGGATGAGGATCGGAACGCCCGTCCACACGACTTCGAGCATGGTGTTGTGGCTGTTCTTGCTCGGGGTCGGATTGGCGCGCGAATTAAAGCGCGCCATGATGAAGATCAGCAGCGCCAGAACCAGCAGGCAGATCCCGGTGATGATCGGCAGCAAAATGCCGTCATGGAAAAAATGCACTTCCTCTGCGAGCGCCGACGCCGGAGGAACCATGTTGATGTGGCCCTGCTCCGGCAGCGCATAGGCGGCGGAGCCCGCCAGCACGCTCACTCCGGTGAGGAAAGAGAAAAGTCTTTTCATTGTCGCATCCCGCGCCTTGAGAAAGCCCGCCCGAAAAGGCCGGCTCTTCATTCCACATTTTCGGCCGCCTCGATACGCCCGCCCGAGCGCAGAGGTCAAATTCTAAAGTCGTCAGACGGCCCGCTTATAAGCCCCCGCCGGGCGCGCCGTCATCGCGCTTGGCGCGGAAAAATGGTCGCAGCGTAAAGGCAGGGTTTTCCGCCATTGCCGGGAGGCCCCGCGAGCCTTAAATCGTAACGCATGACAGATTCCTATTTTTTCTCCCGCACCGATCTCGACCGCGAGCGCACGCAAGGCATCCTCGACGATGCGCTGAAAGGCGCCGACGACGGCGAGCTTTATCTCGAATATGGCCAGTCCGAGGCCTTCGTTTTCGACGACAACCGGCTGAAAACCGCCAATTTCGACGTCAATCAGGGCTTCGGCCTCCGGGCCGTGTGCGGCGAATCGACAGGCTATGCGCACGCCTCCGAGCTTTCCGAGGCCGCGCTAAAGCGCGCCGGCGAGGCGGTTCAGGCGGTGAAAACCGGCCGCGGCGGGACCCTCGCCGACGGGCCGTCCCGCACCAACGCCAAGCTTTATTCCGACGAAAACCCGCTCGGCGCGGGCAGTTTCGAGGAAAAAGCCAAGCTTCTGGCTGACATCAACGACTATGCGCGGAACCTGGATCCGCGCGTGCGCCAGGTCTCCTGCTCCCTTTCCGGCTCCTGGGAAGCTGTGGAAATTATTCGTCCCGGAGGCGAAATCATCCGCGATTTTCGGCCTCTCGTGCGCCTCAACGTGTCGGTGACTGCCGGCGAAGGCGACCGCCAGGAATCGGGCAGCTACGGCGCCGGCGGGCGCGAGGGCTATGAACGCTTCATCGCGCCGGACGCCTGGCAGGCCCAGGTCGACGAGGCCCTGCGCCAGGCGCTGGTCAATCTCGAAGCCGAGCCCGCCCCAGCCGGCGAGATGGAAGTGGTCCTGGGGCCGGGCTGGACCGGCGTCCTTCTCCACGAAGCCGTCGGGCACGGGCTTGAAGGCGATTTCAATCGCAAGGGCACCTCGGCCTTTGCGGGCCGCATCGGCGAGCGCGTCGCGGCGCCCGGCGTCACCGTGGTCGACGACGGAACCATCGACGGCCGGCGCGGCTCCTTGACCGTCGACGACGAGGGCACCCCAACCTCGCGCACGGTGCTGATCGAGGACGGCATTTTGAAAGGCTATCTGCAGGACCGGCTCAACGCCCGGCTCATGGGCGCGGCTTCGACGGGCAACGGAAGGCGCGAGAGCTACGCCCACCAGCCCATGCCGCGCATGACCAACACCTTCATGCCGAACGGCGACAAGGACCCGGAAGAAATCCTCGCCAGCGTCAAGGACGGGATTTACGCCGTGAACTTTTCCGGCGGCCAGGTCGACATCACGAGCGGCAAATTCGTCTTCAACTGCACCGAGGCTTACCGCGTCAAAAACGGAAAGATCGTCGCGCCGATCAAGAACGCGGCGCTGATCGGCGACGGGCCGAGCGTTCTCACCAAGGTGTCGATGGTCGGCAACGACTTCAAACTCGATCCCGGAATCGGGGTTTGCGGCAAAGGCGGACAGGGCGTGCCGGTCGGCGTCGGCCAGCCGACCATCAAGGTCGACCGCCTCACCGTCGGCGGCGCCGGCGCGTAAAGCAAGACGGCCTTGATGAGGCTCGTCACCCGTTTCGCCCCCTCGCCCACAGGGCTCTTGCATCTCGGCCACGCCTTTTCGGCGCTCACCGTCTTTCGCGCGGCGCAAGAGGCGGACGGGCGCTTTCTCTTGCGCATCGAAGACATCGACCGCACGCGCTGCAAGCCGGAATTCGAAGAGGCGATTTACGAAGATCTCGCCTGGCTCGGGCTCGACTGGGAGACGCCCGTTCGTCGGCAGTCGGATCATTTCGGCGATTACGAAGCGGCGTTGAATGCGCTTCGCGAAAAGGGCCTCGTCTATCGCTGCTTCAAGACGCGCAAGGAAATCCTCGATGAAATCGCGCGGGCGCCGCATCTTTCCGCCGAGAGGCCGGAAGGACCTGCCTATGTGGGCGCGGCGCTTCCCGCGCAAGAAGAACGCGCGCTGATCGATGACGGCGCGCCCTTCGCCTGGCGGCTTTCCATCGAGGCGGCGAAACAATATCTGGGGCCGGCTTACGGGGCGCTGTCCTTCACCGAAGAAACGCCGGACGGCGTGCGGACGGTGAAAGCGACGCCGGAGATTTTCGGCGATCCGGTGATCGCGCGCAAAGACAACGGCACGAGCTATCACCTCGCCTCGGTTCACGACGATGCGCTGCAAAGCGTGACGCATGTGATCCGCGGCGAAGACCTTTACTCAGCCGCGCACCTGCACCGGCTGTTGCAGGCGCTGTTTGACTATCCCGAACCGGTCTACCGCCATCATCGTCTGTTGACGGATGAAACGGGCCGCCGCCTCGCCAAACGCGACAAGGCGGCGACGCTGCAGGCATTGCGCGAAAGCGGCGCCAAGGCGGAAGATATTCTCGCCCGCCTTGGCTTTGAGGCTTCCTAACCGTTAAGGCTCGACGCCGTCGTTTCCGGATAGCGCGCGCCCACGACGGCTTCCGGCGGGACCGCCGCCTCGATGACGGCGATGTCCTCATCGGACAGTTCGACAGTCAAGGCGCCGAGATTTTCTTCAAGCCGGGAAAGCTTTTTCGTTCCCGGGATGGGAATGATGTCGTCGCCTTTCGCCATCACCCAGGCGAGCGCGATCTGCGCCGGCGTCGCATCCTTGTCGCGCGCAATCGCAATGATCTGATCGACGAGCGGCAGGTTTTTCTCCAGCGCGCCGTCGGCGAAACGCGGGCTCATCACCAGCCGGTAATCGCCGTCGCTGAAATCCCGCTCGCTGCGATAAGCCCCGGTCAGGAGCCCGCGTCCGAGCGGCGAATAAGCGACGAAGGCGGCGCCGAGTTCGCGGCAGGCGGGGACGATCCCCGTCTCCATCTCGCGGGTGACGATGGAATATTCCGACTGCACCGCCGCGATCGGGTGAACGGCGCTCGCCTTTTTCAGCGTGTCGGCGCTGACTTCGGACAGACCCAGCGCGCGCACCTTGCCCGCCTTGACGAGCTCGGCCATGGCGCCCACGGACTCCTCGACAGGCACCTCTTTATCGCGCCTGTGCATGTAATAAAGGTCGATGACGTCGACGCCGAGGCGTTTCAACGACGCGTCGCAGGCCTCTTTAATATATTTCGGATCGTTGGAGAGACCGAGCCATGCGCCGTCATCGCCGCGGCGGATTGCGAATTTCGTGGCGAGGACGACATCGTCCCGGTGTTTTTTGAGAAAACCGGAAAGCTGTTCTTCATTGCGGCCGCTGCCATACATGTCGGCCGTGTCGAAAAACGAAACGCCGCGCTCCAGCGCGTCTTCAAGAATTTTTTCCGCTTCCGCGTTCGATAACGCCTCGCCGTAAAACTCTGCGAGACCCATGCAGCCGTAACCGAGCCGCGAGACTTCGAGGCCGGACCGGCCTAAAGGAACCTTGCGCATGCGCGCCTCCTGAAATTGTCATGAAAACGGCGCGAGACTGCGCGCCGACGAAGAGCCTTATGCAAAAATCTTTGCAGCGCAGCAATTCTTGAAAAGCGCGAGGCGCGTTCCTATGTGTGCGCCTCGATGAGGTCGATTGTCACGCGATAATGATCCGTCATCGTCCAATCGAACAAGACGTCTTCGAGTTTCGGCCCGGCGCCGATATTGTGCACCACCATGGGCCGGCCCGAGGGCGCGATCCGGTCGGTGACGACGCCGATATGCGGCAGCCATCCCGCGTCCCCGCGCAGGTTCCACGCAACAATGTCGCCCGGTCGGTAATCCGCCGGATCGTCGCTGGCGTGAAGCCGCGCGCCCGCCCGCGTGAAAAAGGTTTCGAGATTGGGCACGCGCCGGTGATCGATATTCGGATCGGGCCGCGCCAGGCCCCAATGACCGGGATAGGCCGAGAAGGCCGCCTTCATGTCTTCATGCACGCGCTCTTGCAGGTCGATGCCGAGAGACCGCAGGGCGCGCACCACCACATCGGCGCACACGCCCCGGTCCGCCGCCACATCGCCCATGGGATAGGCGAGCCGCACATAAGCGGGATCGTAAACGACGCGATGCTGCGTGCGCGCGATGGCGGCGGCGGAAAGCCGCGCGCCAAAATCCGAAGGCTCGGCCTGCGCCTGAAGCGGCGCCAGCAGGAAAACCGCCAGCAAAGCCAAAAGTCCGCCGCTCATTCCCGCGAAGGCGGGAATCCAGGATTGTTCAGATATGGATCCCCGCCTTCGCGGGGATGAACGGGAGATGATCTTTTTCATTAACTCACAAAAACGCCCGAAAAATACGGCGGCCTTATGGCGGAACGCGCCGAAACGGCGCGGGCTCGCGATAAAGCGAGATGAAATTCCCTCGCAACCGCCTATATAGGTCCTGTCGCCGAAAGGCGCGGCCATAAGGAGGCGCGGCATGTATCCTGAACACCCCTTGCGCGACGAAGAGTCGATCTCCGTCATCGCGCTCGTCCTTAATATTTTATGGCTGGCGCTCGGCGGCGCGGTCGCCGCGCTCGGCTGGTTCGTCGCCGCGTTCTTTATGGCGATTTCGATCATCGGCCTGCCCTGGGCGCGCGCCGCCTTCGACAACGGCGTCTACACGCTCTGGCCCTTCGGCACGCGCACCATCGACCGCGACCTTCTCTATCGCGGCGACATCGGAACCGGCCCCCTCGGCTTTCTCGGCAACATCATCTGGTTCGTGCTCGCCGGCTGGTGGCTGGCGCTCGGCCATCTGGTCGCGGCCTTCTTCCTCGGCATCACCATTATCGGCCTGCCCTTCGCCTGGGCCCATGTGAAGCTGGCGGGCTTTGCGCTCTGGCCCATCGGGCGCACCCTGGCGAGCTCCGATTTCCGCCGCCGCCGCGCTTATTACTAGCTCGTTGCGGCGCAGCACGCGCCGCCAGCCTTTCTTAATGACAGTCAGTACGCCCCGGGATTAGCGGCGGGCCGGCAGGCGCTGTAAAAAAGCCTGTCGGCCACATCGCGTCCGCTCGCGACGCCGAACCCGGGAGGACGCGGCGCGACGGAGCTAATCCCTCCTCTCGCCGCGCGATCCCGAAAGCAAAACAAAGACAGTTTCAGGGAGCGCGGATGATGATTTTGAATGTGGGGATGAAGACGCTGCGGCGATTTGCAATGATAGCGGCCGCCGCCGCTTTCGCATCGACAAACGCTTATGCCCAGGCGGATCAATGCGGCCGGCGCTGTCTCCTGGAATTTCTCACCGTCTACACCGACGGCCTCATCATGAACGATGCGTCGCATATCGACGCCGCGAAAAACGTGCGCGTCACCTCGAACGGCGAGAAATCGAAACTGGGGAAAGGCGAGGTCTGGGGCGAGATCAGCCGCATGCCTTACCGCCAGGCTTTCGTCGATCCCGTCACCGGCTCGGCGATGATGCTGACCACCGTCACCAACACGCCGACCCGCGACGCCGAGCGCTGGTGGTTCTACATGCTGCGCCTCAAGGTCGAGGACATGAAGATCACCGAGATCGAAGAGATCGCCTTTGACGGCACGCTGCGCGGCACGCCGGCGGCGTCCATGCATCTTTCCGACCGCATGTTCGATACGGTCCTGCCCGAAGACGAGCGCGTCCCGCGCGCGGAACTCGTCAAAGTCGCGAACCAGTATTTCGACGTCGTTTCCGGCACGCTCGACTGGCGCGAGGTCCCCTGGCATCCCGAATGCCAGCGCTACGAACTCGCGACCATGACCGTCAATTCGGCCATGCTGCCTGAAAGCTGCGGCGTCGAATTCGAGAACCCGCGCATCAAATGGCCCGTGAAGAACCGGCGCATCTATATCGCCGACGTCGAACGCGGCGTCGTCATGGGCGTCGGCCATTTCACCGCGCCGCCCGATTATCCCGACAACAACGAGTCCGTCGTCTTCGAGGTCTTCAAGGTTCAGGACGGCCTGATCCGCCATATCGAGGCGATGTTCCGCGGCAACAACACTCAGCACAAATCGGGCTGGCCGGACATTCCGGGCACGGCCGCACCCGCTCTTGAATAGGAAGGCGGCACGCCGGGGCGCAAAGGGAAACACCGCAAGCCCCAAAGCGACGCATGGAGAAAAGGGGGAGGCCCGCGATCGAAAGATCGCGGGTTTTTCTATTTATTCCTTATACAGATTATCTGTAAAACGCCTTGCGAAACAGGCTTATTCGGCTTCCCGCTCAAGAATGCGCTGCACCTTCCGGCGCGCCTGCGCGGCGTCGATGGCGAGATCTTTTCCGGTCAGATGCAGATGATCGCCGCCGGCTTTTCGCGGCGTTTCCTGACGCTGCGTTTCCGGGCGCGGGGGCCCCGCATTCACCCGGGCGATGGCGCCGAGCAGCGCGCGCAGCTCCGCCTCCAGCGAGCGCCCGTTCTGGGCCGCGCGAATGCGCAGGCGCCGGTGCGTTTCCTCCGGCACGTTTCGAATCGTGATCGCCTTCATTGGGTCCCCTGCACTGCATGAAGCGCAAGCATTGCCTGCACTGCTTTCACCGCCAGCATAGCTGGGCATGCCTGAAACCCCGGTTAAGGAAAATTAGGACACGGGCGATGCTCTTCGACGGCGAGCGCCGGAAGGCGCGGCGGCCTGAAACCGCCAGGTTTCGCCGCCCGCCGGAGGGCTGCGTCCTATCCCCGAACGGACGGAATAAGCTTTTGTTTCTACAAAGCCTTTCGTCCCGGGCGGGGCGGGCGTTGCGCCGTCTGCGGAACGCTTGCCCTGTGGACGGCGCGCACTATCGAAGCCCGCCGGCTCGGGTTAACATAAGGTTTATGGGTGTTCGGTGGATCAAGGGCTGGGCGATGGGGATCGCCGCCTTTCTGGCGGCGTGCAGCTTGCCGTCCGCAAGCGCTCTTGCTCAAGACGGCGCGATCCCGCCCCCCGTCAACACCGGCAAAAGATGGGAAGTCTACAAGGCGGCGTGGAGCCCCGAAGACGAAGCCGGCTATTCGGCTTTCGTGGCCGCCATCGGCCATTCGGACTGCACCTCCATCGACAGCTGTCTCAAAGACGACGCCAATCCCTACCGCTCGTCCGTCGATCCGCATCTGCCGGGCGACTGCGCCGACATGGCTTACGTCCTCAGGGCCTATTACGCCTGGAAAAACGGGCTTCCCTTTTCCTATCAGAACGCCATGCGCACCGCCGACGGCGCGCGCGAAGACATCCGCTATTCGAGCGCCGGCAATGTGGTGGCGGGCCGGCGTCAGATTTTGAACTATGTCACCAACGCGCCGCACTTCATCGCGCGCATCGGCGGCGAGGTCTCGACGGCCATGTTCCGCACCGACCCGACACGCGGCGGCGGCAGAAGCCATGACGATTTTTACCCGGTGAAGATCGAGCGCGGCGCCATCAAGCCCGGCGTTCTCGCCTATGACATCTACGGCCATGTGGGCATCGTCTACGACATTCTCGAAGACGGGCGCATCCTCGTCGTTGCGTCGCACCCGGACAATTCGGTGACGCGCACCGCCTACGGCGCCAATTTCATGCGGTCGAAACCGGCGCTCGGGGCGGGGCTCAAAGCCTGGCGCCCGATCCGCGTCAAAGGCGCGAAAAAAGCAAGCGACGGCTCGCTCCTTGGCGGCGCGCTTTATGCGGCGAAAAACGAGGAGATCGCCGACTTTTCCATGGAGCAGTATTTCGGCACTGTCCCGCACCCGTCAGGCGTCTGGCATTATGGCGAGTTCAAATTCAAAGGCCGCACGCTGAAATATTACGATTATGTGCGGCGCAAGCTCGCCGCGCCCGACTTCGCCTATAATCCGGTGGACGAGCTGCGCTTCGGGCTCCAGACCATTTGCGGCGATCTGAAAGCTCGCAAGGTCGCGGTCGACGCCGCCTATCGCAAGCGCCTGCATATGAAGCCGCATCCGCCGAAACTGCCGCGCAACATTTTCGGCACCTATGGCGAGTGGGAGGAATATTCGACCCCGTCGCGCGACGCGCGCCTCAAAGTCAGCTTCATCGAGCTGCGCCGGACCATGCAGCATCTCGTGGAGGACGTGCGCGCCGGCGCGCCCGGCGTCGTCTATGACGGCGACGACCTCGCCGGCGATCTCGTCGCGGCTTTCGAGGAAGAAAAGAACGCCTGCACCTTCACCTATTGGCGCTCGGACGCGACCCGGATGCGGCTCAATCTCGCTCACGCCATGGAGCGGTTATGGGCGCTCTCTTTCGATCCCTATCATTGTCCGGAGCGCCGCTGGGGCGCGACGGGCGCCGAACTTGAGACGTGTACGGACGGCAAGACCAAAACCCAATGGTACAACGCCCAGCGTTTTCTGCGCTATCAGGCGAGACGCACCTATGACGTGCGCATGGACTTTTCTTTGCACGAGCTGAAGCCGCCCATGGTCGCCCCGCCGGAACAAGGCGGCCTCGGCGTCGACGCGCCGGCCGACGCCGATATTCGCGGCTATCTCTACCGGCTCGCAGACCCGCTCGTGGCCGACAGCGAAGAGGAAGCGGAAGCGACGCCGACAAGCTATGCGCCGGAAGAAACAGGCGTCTTTCTCCCCAGCTGGCATCACAAATCAGCGATGGAGCCAGTGAGCGGATCAGGCTCTGGGAAAACTTCCCGCAAATAGTGGAAATCGCACGCAGCGCGTCCTATATTGCCCGCCAAGGGCAAAAAACGCCTTTTAATAAAATCTATATTCGGGAGCGGCTTCATGGACGCCTTTGTTTTCTTCCTGATCCCCATCGGCCTCGCCGTCACAGCGATCATCCTCGGCGTCGGCATTTACTCCCTCGCGCGCGGCGGAACCTTCGCCAAGGAAAATTCGAACAAGCTGATGCGCATGCGCGTCGCGGCCCAGGCGGTCACCATCGCGCTGATGATGCTGTTCCTCTGGCTCGTGGGCAAAGGCGGCGCTTAAGCGTTCGCGCGCGCCGAAGCGTAATCGATATAATCCATGAACGTCTCAAGGGCGCCCGCCCAGAGATAAAGCCCTTCGCGAAGAGCGCCTTTGTCCTGGGCGCCGCTGACCGACACCACATGATCGAGAAACGGATCGTTCTCTTCATCGAGAAAGGCCCGCCCGCCGAGCTGTTCGGCGTTCCACTGATTGATCTTCTCCAAAGGAAAGCCGTCCTCAAGGTCGAAACCGGCGATGAACAAAAACTCTGTGCAACGCCCGCCAGCCCCGCAATTGGCGGAAAGAACCTCGAAGCGTCCGCCGCCGGCGGCGCTGTAGATTTTGCCGGCCTCGCCGCCATCGGCGACCCGCGCCGCAAGCCCCTCGCCGGCAAGCACGGCTGCGACTTCCTCAATGGTCATGCCGGAGGCAAGGGTGTTCTGCGCCGACACCGGCCCCAACGCCATGACGGCCGCCGCCGCCAGGCCGATCCGTTTTTTCATATGTCGCCCCGTCTTCAAGAAGTCCCTGGAAAAAGCCTATGCCGGGGCGCAAGGCCCGCCAAGGCGCCCTTAAAAGTTTGGCGCCAGCGAGCGTTGAAACCTTAGAACCCCGCGACTATGGTCCGCCCGAAATCGCCGCCTTCCCGGCGGCCCTGCCCAGCACCCTTTGAGGAGCCCTTGAGATGAAGATTCTCGTGCCCGTCAAACGCGTGATCGATTACAATGTGAAGGTCCGCGTGAAATCGGACCAGAGCGGCGTCGATCTCGCCAATGTCAAAATGTCCATGAACCCGTTCGACGAGATCGCCGTCGAGGAGGCGGTTCGCCTGAAAGAAGCGGGGACGGCCGAAGAGATTGTCGCGGTCTCGATCGGGCCGGAAAAAGCGCAGGACCAGCTGCGCCAGGCGCTTGCCATGGGCGCGGACCGCGCGATCCTGATCAAAACGGAAGAGACGGTGGAGCCGCTGGCCGTCGCCAAGCTCCTCAAGAAAGTCGTCGAGGAGGAAAGCCCGGAGCTCGTCATTCTCGGCAAACAGGCGATCGACGACGATTCGAACCAGACCGGCCAGATGCTCGCCGCGCTGCTCGGCTGGGCCCAGGGCACGTTCGCCTCCAAGGTCAATCTCGCCGACGGCAAGATCGACGTTACGCGCGAAATCGACGGCGGCTTGCAGACCGTGTCGCTGAAGCTTCCCGCCATCGTCACCACCGACCTTCGCCTTAACGAGCCGCGTTACGCCTCGCTGCCGAACATCATGAAGGCGAAGAAAAAGCCGCTCGACGTGAAGGAGATCGGCGATTACGGCGTCGACGTTGCGCCGCGGCTCGAAACGCTGAAAGTCACCGAGCCGCCGAAACGCGAAGCCGGCGTCAAGGTCGAAAGCGTCGCCGAGCTGGTGGATAAACTGAAAAACGAAGCGGGAGTGCTCTAATGGCTGTTCTTGTTATCGCCGACGTTCATGGAAACGCCATTGACGATTCCACCCTTAAGGTCGTCACCGCCGCCAAGGAAATCGGCGGCGATGTCGATGTGCTGGTCGCCGGCTCCGGCGCGGGCGACGCGGCTGCGGCCGCCGCGAAAATCGACGGCGTCAGGAAGGTTCTCCACGCCGATGCGGAGCACTACGCCAACCGCCTCGCCGAGCCTTTCGCCGATCTCATCGTCTCGCTCGCCGGCGATTATGACGCGATCCTGAAAGCCGCGGCGACCACCGGCAAGAACGTCATGCCGCGGGTCGCCGCGCTTCTCGACGTCATGCAGATCTCGGAGATCGTCGCGGTCGAGGCGCCGGATACGTTCGTGCGGCCGATCTATGCCGGCAACGCCATGCAGACGGTGAAGTCGAACGACGCGAAAAAGATCGTCACCGTGCGCGCCACCGCGTTCCAGGCGGCGGGCGACGGCGGCTCGGCGGAAGTCGCGACCGTCGACGCGCCGGCCGATCCGGGCCTGTCGTCCTTTGTCGGCGAAGAACTGACGGAATCGGAGCGCCCAGAGCTTGCCGGCGCCAAGATCGTCATCTCCGGCGGGCGCGCGCTCGGCTCTTACGAGAATTTCGAGAAATACATCTTCCCCGTCGCCGACAAGCTCGGCGCTGCTGTCGGCGCGTCGCGCGCCGCTGTCGACGCCGGCTATGTGCCGAACGATTATCAGGTCGGCCAAACCGGCAAGGTCGTCGCGCCCGAGCTTTACATCGCCGTCGGCATCTCCGGCGCGATCCAGCACCTTGCGGGCATGAAGGACTCGAAAGTCATCGTCGCCATCAACAAAGACGAAGAGGCGCCGATCTTCCAGGTCGCCGATTACGGCCTCGTCGCCGACCTCTTCAAGGCCCTCCCGGAGCTGAATGAGGCGCTCTAAAAAACGCGCGGCCTTTTCCGTTAAAACAAAAGCCCCGCTCCGACGGGGCTTTTTCTTGCCCCGTCGGCGCGGCGCCCGATCACGCGCCAGGCGCCCGCCGCCCTTGCCAGCCCCCCATGTTGCGGTGCAGTATCCGCGGCCCGCGAGGCGAAAATCAAAAAGCGCGGGCGGTGAAGGGCGGACGGAGCAAAATCATGAGCGATATCAAAACCGTAGGGGTGATCGGCGCAGGCCAGATGGGGCGCGGCATCGCCCATGTTTTCGCCGTCTCCGGCTATGACGTCGTCCTCAACGACATCAGCGCCGGCCAGCTTGAGGCCGCCCGCTCGACCATCGCCAAAAACCTGGCGCGCCAGACCGCGAAAGGCCTGATCGACGAGGCGGCCGAAAAAACCGCGCTCGGCCGGATCAAGACGTCGACCGGACTCGACGACCTTGCGGCTTGCGACCTCATCGTCGAAGCGGCGAGCGAAGTTCAAGGCGTCAAAAAAGACATCTTCGACAATCTTAAAGGCAAGCTGAAAGAGAACGCCATTCTCGCCAGCAACACCTCTTCGCTTTCGATCACCGGCCTCGCCGCCGGCACGGACCGGCCGGAAAATTTCATCGGCCTTCATTTCATGAACCCGGCGCCGGTGATGAAGCTCGTCGAGGTTATTCGCGGCATCGCCACGTCGAAAGAGACTTTCGCAAGAACCAAAGGCGTCGTCGAAAGCCTCGGCAAGACAATGACCGTGTCGGAGGATTTTCCGGCTTTCATCGTCAACCGCATCCTGATGCCGATGATCAACGAAGCGATCTACACGCTTTACGAAGGCGTCGGCTCGGTCGAGGCGATCGACACCGGCATGAAGCTCGGCGCCAACCACCCCATGGGCCCCCTGGAGCTTGCGGACTTTATCGGCCTCGATATCTGTCTCGCCATCATGCAGGTGCTTTACGAAGGTCTTGCGGATTCGAAATACCGGCCCTGCCCGCTTCTCGTGAAATATGTGGAGGCCGGCTGGCTGGGGCGCAAAACCGGCCGCGGCTTTTACGATTATGCCGGCGAAACGCCCGTCCCGACGCGCTGAACCGCTTTTTCTTAAATCGCCGTCAGGAATGCGGCGGCGTTTGCGCGGCGCCCTTAAAAGGGGTCTAATCCGCTCCTTTCGCGCGGGGACATAACCGCGCGCTTCATAAAATGAATAAGGAGGATGTTATGGCGGTCGCACGCGTGACGGAAATCATCGCCGGTTCAAAAAAGAGTTTTCAGGACGCCATCGAAGACGGCATAGACCGCGCCAACAAGACGCTGAAGAACGTCGAGGGCGCCTGGATCAAGGATCAGTCGATCATTCTCGACAAGGGAAAGATCAAGGAGTACCGCGTCGTGATGAAAGTCACCTTCGTCCTGGATGATTAAAAGAGTATCGTCAAAAGAAGGACGGACCAACCACAACGACTCGCCACGGTTTAACCGTGGCGTCCATCAGCACCAAGCAGCTCGAAAGATGGACCCCACGGTCAAGCCGTGGGGAGTCGCTTGCCGAGCGGCGTTTTATTACTCCGTATGCGTCAGGGTGACGTTCAACACATCCGGCAGGGTCTGCGGCGCAGCTTGCGACGCCGCCTGCAGGCTCGCAAAATCCACCGGATCCTCCGGCGCGGCGACAAGGCTGAGCGCGCCGCCGCTTTCGATAAATTTCGCCACAGCCTCCGCATAGGCGGGGATGCGCGCGTTCTGCTCCCCCGCTTGCGCGCCGGTCAGCCGGACCATGGCGGCGACGGACTGGCGCAACGCCGGACCGGCCTCGGGGTCTTCCGGATCGGCGCCGTTTTCGACGGCGGCGTAAGCGAAGAGCCGGTCGAGAATGCCTTTGTCCGCAAGGCTGTGCTGCAGGCCTTTGAGCGAAATCTCTTTCGCCGCCTCCGGCAGCGGCGTATCCGCCTGCGCCATCGCCTCCCAGCGCGCCAGCGACGGCCCGCCGAGCTGCAGGCCGACATCGCCTGCGGAAACCCCCTCGGCGTCGCCATAGAGCGACAGCGCCGTGTCGCCCGTCTCGCCGTTCCAGCTCCAGGCCATCCCCATATCCGCGGTCAGCCGGTCGACGCCGAGCGCCGTCAGAGTCTCGATGAGCTTGTCGAATTGCGGCGCGGCTTCCGTCGCGAAGCCGGGGCCCATGCCGTCGCGCATCTGCGCGACCATGACGTTGAAATCATAATTCACGCCCTCATAGGCGACGTCATAGGCCGCCGGAACCAGCCAGTAGAAATCGGCCGCCGCGACATCGATCCGGTCCACCGTATAGACCGGCGCGCCGTTCCAGCTTTCGCGATAGCCCGTCATGGTCTGCGCGCCGAAATCCAGGAGTTCCGTTTCGGTTATCGGCGGCAACGCCCATTGCGCCAGCCAGGCGAGCCCGCCGCTGATATCGACGCCGCGCGTCTCGACGAAATCGATTTCATATTCGGTGACGCCGGCGCCCGCCGCCGCGGTCAGAAATTCCGCCGGATGCCGGATCATGTCGGCCGCCGCTTCGGCCGGGGGCGTGTTCAGGATTTTTTCGTAAGGGTTCTTCCCGCGCGCCTTTTCTTCTTCGCCGGAGACTTCAACCAGCGGCGCCGCCTCGCCGGCTTCGACCGATGCATAGACGCCGCGCACGCTTTCATAATCCACCGCGCCGGCGCGATAGCCTCGGGCGAAAGCCTCGTCGAGCATGAAGGCGACATTGTCGCCGCGATTGTTGTTGAGGCGGAAGGAAAAGTCAGAATAGGCGGCGCCGTCATAAGCGAACGCGCCCATCACCGCCGCCATATGGCGCAGAACGCCCGCGCTCTCGGCGGCGCCCTCTTTCGGCTCGAGCGCATAAGAGCGCGCGGCGAGGCCGTCGATCACCAGCTTGCCGATGGAGAGCGAAGCGTTTTCGGTTCCGTTCTCCCATTGCAGGCCTTGCGAATGCAGCCCTTCGATGGACAGCCGGTCGAACAACGCCGACATGTCTTCAAGGCTCGCAGCGCCGGAAAAGACCGCGTCAGCCGCCGCCGGATCGCCGCCCCACATCACCGCCCGGTCGGCGACAAGCCGCGCATCGGGCGCGCTCGCCAGCGCGATGGCGAGATCGTCGATCACCATGGCGCCGAGCCCCGCGTCGAACCGGGCGCCGTTATGGCTGACGGAGACCCAGTCCGGCAGGACCGCAAACATGGCGTCGACGTCGAAAGGCTCGCCATCCGTCTGCGCATAAGGCGCCGACAACAAGTCTTCCGCAGTCAGAACCGGCCCGGGCCCCGTCGCGCAGGCGTGCAGCGCCAGCGACGCGACCGACGCGCAAAAAAGAGTGCGGACGGACCGTAATTTCAATGATTTGATCATTGGCTCCCCCTTCCCCGGCAAGCGCCTGCGGCGCCCGCCTTTTCCCCAAAGGCCGGGACCGCCGCGCCGGAGCGGAGCGGCGGCCGGCGGGAAGAGCCTAGATCATCGGGCGGCGAATGAGAACCGCCCGATGATCGAGCGTGACGAGGGCTTATTTCTCGTGCGTCACCGTCAGGTCGATGACATCGGGGAGCGTTTGCGGGGCCGTCGCGCCCGCCGTCTGCAGCGTCGCGAAAGGCACGGGCTCCGCAGGCGTCGCGGCGACTTCAAGCGATCCGCCTTCGGCGACGAAATCGGCGAGCGCGTTCACATAATCGGTGACGCGCTCGTTCATTTGCGCGACTTGCGCGCCGGAAAGCCGGATCATCGCCGGCACCGACGCGCGCAGGTCTTCGCCCGTGCCGCCCATTTGCAGCGCCGCAAGCGCGAAGACCGCATCCAGCGCTTTTTCGTCTTCGAGTTTCATCGAGAAATTCTTGAACGCGCCCTGGGTCAGGATGGCTTCATCGTCGCCATCTTCCATGGCGGCTGCGATGTCGGCGAGTTTGAAATCGCCGAAACCCAGCCCCAGATCGAAATTCGCGAATTTTTTCATATTCGCTTCGTAGGTGAGATCGGCGGCGCCGGATTTCGAATTCCAGACCCAGCTCGCGGTTCCGTCGCCTTCCACATGATCGAGGCCGTGATCCTTCAGGACTTTCAGCGCCTCTTCTTCCGTCTCCGGAACATAAGCGGTGAAATCGTAAACCGCATCTTTGGAATCGACCTTGATGTTGGACGGCGCCAGCCAGGTAAACTCGCCGGCGGTCATATTGGCCTCGGCCACGGTGACCGCGCGCTTGCCGTTGACGAAGGTCTCCATATTCGTCGCCTTCATCGTTCCAAGATCGATGAGGTCGGTTTCGCTCGCCGGGGGCTGTTCGCCTTTCAGGCCCCAGGAAAGTAGGCCGGCGAAATCGATGTCGCGCCACTGCAGCTGTTCGGTTTTCACATGCTGGCGTTTCGGCGCGAACAGGGCGCCGAGCGGGCTGTTCATCAGCATCGCGCCTTGCGGGCCCATGGCCTGGCGCACAGCGGCGAGTGACGCCTCGCTTTGCGTCACGTCATATTCAAGGTCATTGGCGATAATCGCGCCGAGCTTGCCGCCGCCGAGACCGACAAAGCGCAGATCCGGCGCCGACATACTGACGGTCGGCGCGTCCCCGGACTCCGTCCCGAAGGAAAGATCCTTGAAATAAACGCCGGCGAGATTGACCGCGTTGAAAAACCGCGCCGCCTCATTGCCGGCGCCGTCGCCTTCAACGCCGCCCTGCCGGATTTGCAGCTTGTCGAATTCGACGCCGCCAATCGTCAGCCGCACCGCCTCATTTCCCTCTTCAAGCCCTTGCGAAGCGACGTCGAGGAAGCGGACTTTCTGGAAAACGGTCTCGAACGGCGCGTCGGGGCCGGTCTTCTCCGCTGTCTTCACGCGCTCGATGGCGTCCATGTCGACGCCGTAAAACTCGGCGCGCGCGACCGTCACGCCTTCGCCGTCATCGGCGTCGGCGAAGCGCAGATTTTCGACCACCGTCGCGCCCAGCGCATCGTCGAATGTCGCGGTTTCATAGGCAGGGCGCGATTTCTCCGGCATCAGCGCCAGGAGCGCGTCGATGTCCGTCGGCTCGGCGTCTTTCAGCGTGAACTTCTTGTCGAGGGGCGAGCCGGCGTCGGCTTTCGCCGCAGCGGCGCTGGTTTCCGAGGACGGGCCTTCCGCGCCTTCTTTTTTACCGCAGGAAACAAGCGCCAGCGCGGCGGCGCCCGCCAGCAGGACATTCGACAATTTCATAAGATGAGCTCCCCTGATTGATTGCGATCCGCCCAGTATTGAACGGCCCCCGCAAGTGTAATGGGCTGGAGGTGGTATATCGGGATTGGCCCGGCAAGCCTAGGGCGCTCCCAGTACGCTGACTTGCGGCTGTTTTTCAGCGCGCCCGGTCTTAGCGAGGGAGCGCGGAAGAGACCAGCGCCCGCGCTTCCGGGGAAGACCAGTCCGCCTCGCCCACGAGACGGCCGACCTCCTGGCCCGTCGCGTCATAGAGAATGCTGACGGGCAGGACATTCGCCCCGCCGATCGCCGACGTGAACTGCAGATTGGGGTCGGCATAGAGCTTTAAATGCTCGATTTCGAGGCGGTCGAGAAATTCCCGCGCCACTTCCGGCCCCTGCGGATCGGCGGCGATGGCCACCACTTCGAACTTTTCCCCGCCGAGATCGCCCTCGAGCGCGTCGAGGGAGGGCAGCTCTTTGAGGCAGGGCGCGCACCAGGTCGCCCAGAAATTAACCAGCACCGCCTTGCCTTTGAAATCGGCGAGGGTCACATCCGCGCCCTCATGGGCGAAGGCGATCTGCGGCGCCCCGCGCGGCGGAAAGGCGTAAGCGAAGTCGGCCATTTCGCCGATGAGGAGCGCGTTGTCCTGTTCAAGGGCGGAATAGGCCTTTTCGCCGCCTTCCGCGCCCGGCTTTGGGCTTACGCTCGCGCTTATGATGACGTAGAGGAGGAACGCCGCGCCGAGGCCGCCCCAGAGGAGGAGCCAGAATCGCGGCTGTTTGATGAGATTCACGAGATTGTCGCTCCAACAGAATTGCTTGCCTGATGTCAGATAAAACCGAACCAGCCGAAAACCAAATGTGGGGCGGCAGATTTTCGCAGGGGCCCGCCGAAATCATGGAGGCGATCAACGCCTCCATCGATATCGACAAGCGGCTCTGGCGCGAAGACATATGGGGCTCGAAGGCCCATGCCGCCATGCTCGCCGAGGCCGGGATCATCTCCCGCGCCGACGCCGAGGCGATCCTCAAGGGCCTCGATCAGGTCGCCGCGGAGATCGAAGGCGGAACGTTCACATTTTCGAAAGCCCTCGAAGACATCCACATGAATATCGAGGCGCGCCTGAAAGAGCTCATCGGCGAGCCCGCCGGGCGGCTCCACACGGCGCGCTCGCGCAACGACCAGGTGGCGACCGATTTCCGCCTGTGGTGCCGCGCGGCTTGCGAGGATGCGGCCTCAGGGCTCGGCGATCTGATGGCGGCGCTCTCGGAAAAAGCGCTTGAAAACGCCGATGCGGTGATGCCCGGCTTCACCCACCTCCAGACCGCGCAGCCCGTCACCCTCGGCCATCATTTGCTCGCCTATGTGGAGATGTTCTCGCGCGACGCCGGGCGCTTCATGGATGCGCGCGAGCGCATGAACGAAAGCCCGCTCGGCTCGGCCGCGCTCGCCGGGACGCCCTTCCCGATCGACCGCAAGACGACGGCGGAAGCGCTCGGCTTCGACCGGCCTTGCGCCAATTCCCTCGACGGGGTTTCCTCGCGTGACTTCGCGCTCGAGCTTTTGTCGGCGGCGGCGATCTGCGCGACGCACCTGTCGCGCCTCGCTGAAGAGATCGTCTTGTGGACCTCGCCGCAATTCGGCTTCGCCTCTTTGTCCGACGCGTTCTCCACCGGCTCGTCGATCATGCCGCAAAAGCGCAACCCCGATGCGGCGGAGCTGGTGCGCGCCAAGACGGGCCGCATCACCGGCTCGCTAAACTCGCTTTTGACGGTGATGAAGGCGCTGCCGCTGGCCTACGCCAAGGATCTGCAGGAAGACAAAGCCGCGACCTTCGAGGCCGTCGAAGCGCTGGCCCTCGCCCTTTCCGCGATGACCGGCATGGCGAGCGACTTAAAACCCAACCGCGAAGCCATGAGAGAGGCGGCGGCGCGGGGCTATTCCACCGCAACCGATCTCGCCGACTGGCTGGTGCGCGAGCTCGGCCTTCCTTTCCGCGAGGCCCATCACGTCACGGGCCGCGTCGTGGCGCTCGCCGAAAAAGCCGGCAAGCGGCTCGACGAGCTGACGCTCGCCGACATGCAAACCGTCGAGCCGAAAATCACCGACGATGTTTTCACCGTGCTTTCTGTCGAAGCCTCGGCCGCCTCGCGCAAGGCGTATGGCGGGACCGCGCCGGACAATGTTAGAACCCAGGCCCAACGCTGGATCGCAGCCTTGAAGAAGGGATAAACCATGCGCGCGCTGTTTCTCATTCTCGCCCTCTCCTTCGCTCTTTCGGCCTGCGGAAAAAAAGCGCCCCTGCGCGCGCCGGACAAGCCTGAAGAACAATCCCTCAACGGGCGGCAATAACCCCCGTGCATCATTTCGAACATCGCAACGGCCGTCTTTATGCGGAGGATGTGGATGTCGCGGCGCTCGCTGGCGAGATCGGCACGCCGTTTTACGTCTATTCCGAAGCGACCCTGCGCCGCCATGTGCGCGTTTTTGCGACAGCCTTCGCCGGCGCCGATCCGCTGGTCGCCTTTTCGGTCAAGGCGAACTCCAACCTCGCGGTCCTGAAGATTCTCGCCAGCGAAGGCGCCGGCGCCGACGTCGTCTCCGCGGGCGAACTGATGCGCGCCCTGAAGGCCGGGATCGCGCCGGAAAACATCGTTTTCTCCGGCGTCGGCAAGACCGGCGAGGAAATGAAGGCCGCGCTCGACGCCGGCATCTATCAGTTCAATGTGGAATCGGCGCCCGAGCTCGAAGCGCTGAACGACGTCGCCTTGGCGCTGGGCAAGCGCGCGCCCATGGCCATGCGCGTCAATCCGGACGTCGCCGCCGGCGGCCATGACAAGATTTCCACGGGCCGCAAGGAAGACAAGTTCGGCGTCGCTTGGGACGACGCGCGCGCGCTTTACGCCCATGCCCGCGGCCTCGACGGCATCGAGGTGGTCGGCGTCGATTTTCACATCGGCTCGCAGATTTCCGATCTCGCGCCCTTCGAAGCCGCTTTCACGAAAGCCGCCGGGCTGATCGCGGATCTGCGCGCCGACGGCTGCACGATCGACCGGCTCGATGTGGGCGGCGGGCTCGGCATTCCTTACGGCGATAAAACGCCGCCGCCGCATCCGGACGATTATGCCGGCCTCATCAAGAAACTGACGGCGCCGCTCGATGTGCGGCTCATTTTCGAGCCGGGCCGGATGATCGCCGGCAACGCCGGCATCCTGGTGACGCAAGCGATCTATGTGAAAGAAGGCGAAGCGCGCACTTTCCTGATTGTCGACGCGGCCATGAACGATCTTATTCGCCCGGCGCTTTACGACGCCCATCACGAAATACAGCCGGTTCTCCTGAAAGAAAACGCGCCGGAAAAACTCTATGACGTGGTCGGCCCGGTCTGCGAGTCGAGCGACTTTTTCGCCAAGCAGCGCGCCCTGCCCGAATTCCGCGCCGGCGATTACGCCGCGATCATGTCGGCGGGCGCTTATGGCGCCGTGCAGGCCTCGCAATACAATACGCGCCCGCTCGTTCCCGAAGTCATGGTCAATGGCGACAAGCATGCGGTCATCCGCCGCCGCCCGACATTCGAGGAAATGCTCGCGCTGGAAACAACGCCCGACTGGCTCTCCTGAAAGAGACAAAGCGCGCGCCGGTTCTTGCAGATCGGGCAGGCGGGCGCCGGTCATGATAACACGGAAATGAAAGACGGGGATAACTATCCACGGGTTTTCCGGCGGGGCTATGATGCATGCGGCCCCCATGAAAGCCCGCAACGTGTTCGCAAAACTGACGATAGAAAGACCAAACTTTCCTCCGGCGTCTCACCACGCTTCAAGCGTGGCGTCCATCCTTTACGCCGGCGCTCGCTGGCGGCCTCTGGGCCCCACGCTTAAAGCGTGGGGAGTCGAAGAAGGAGGGATCGCAAAAAAACAGGATGCATCCCCCGTGAAACAATTTGCGCAAATGGCGCCAAACTCCGCTGAAAGCCAGAAAAGACGCCGTTTAAAAGAAAAAGAGAATCCGGTTTACGCAAATTGTTTCACGCAGCCGCAACCCGCGCCGACGGACTTAAAAAATCCCGGCGATGGCGAAATTATTGGCGACGATCCAGGCGTTGCCCGCCGTCGCCGCGGCGAAGAAGCCGAGCACGATCCAGTGCGGAAACCACAACACCATGAAGCTGATCAGCCCCTGCAAGGCGAGTTTGGCGAAAATCCAGCCCTCGCCCGCATGGGTCATCAGCGCGCTCAGGATCGGATTGGCTTCGACGCCGGCGCCGGCGTCGAGCGCGATCACGGTGGAGGCGATGTCCGCCCCGCCGATCATGTTGTAGACGATGACAAGGCCCCATGCGGCGGCCCGGCGGACGGCCGACGCCCGCGATTGGCGCGCTTCCTGTCCGAGCTGCTGGCGGCGTTTCGACGAGGCGAGCGAAAAAACCAAACCCTGATCTCCTGTTCGTTAACCAGTTTTCGCCAGCGATAAGCCAGACTGAGGCAAGCGTGAGGCCGAACGGCGTCGACGGCGGCCGCCCCGGCGGGTAAAGTGCAAGAAGATGACCACAGACGTGACACAGGCGAGAACAAAGCGGAAGGCCGTTCCGGGCGGCGCCGCGATTTTCGCCGCCCGGCTTGTCCTTTTTTGGGAACGGGTCTGGCCCGCCATCCTGCCCGCGCTGGCGGTCCCGGCGGCCTATATTTTCGTCAGCCTGTTCGATCTGTGGAGATTAACCCCGTCATGGGCGCACTGGCTGGCCCTGACGCTTGGCGCCGCCGGGTTCGCGGGGTTGCTGTTTCGCGATCTGCGCGGCCTTGAATTCCCCTCGCGCCGGGAAGGGCAGGAACGGCTCGAAGAAGACGGCGGCGTTCTCCATGCGGCGCTGCAGGCGCTCGACGACAAGCCGTTCGAGGCCGATGAGACCGCATCACCCCTTTGGCGCGCGCATCTGAAAGAGAGCGCCGAACGCGCCCGCGCGGCGCGGCTGAGACGCGCCCGCGAGACCGCGAGCGAACGCGATCCCTGGGGCTGGCGGTTTATCGCGCTCGGCCTGCTCGCCATCGCCTTCGTCGCGGGCGGCCGGGATTCGCTCGACAGGCTGGCGCTCGGGCTCGATCCGGGGGCCCATGCCGGCGGCGGCAAGCTGGTCGCCGATCTGTGGATCGAGCCGCCCGCCTATTCGGGCCGCGCGCCGATCTATCTGTTGCGCGCCGGCGAGGCGCTTCCCACTGAGGCCGCGCAGGTCGACGCGCCGGAAGGCTCGCACCTTGTCGCACAGGTGAATGGCGGCGGACGCGCGAAACTCGTTTATCAAACGCAGGGCGAAACCCTGCGCGGCGCCTTCGAGCGCGAAGACAAGGCCGGCCGCGCGGAGATCGCCATTGGCGAGAGCGGGCTGTTGCGCCTGACCCTTGGCGGCCGCGAAGGCCGCTGGCCCATCGGCATCATCGGCGACGAGGCGCCGAAAGTCGTCTTCATCGAACCGCCGGCGCGCACCGACGACGCCCGCGTCGATTTCGCCGTGGCGCTTGAAGACGATTACGGCGTCACCGACGCGCGCCTTGTCATGCGGCTCGACCCGGCGCAGGAGCGCCCGCTCGACGCCCCGGCGCTCGATCAAAAAGCCCTCGAAGAAACCCGGACCTTCCCTCTTGAAGGCGTCAAGGGACGTCAGGGCGAGCGCACGATGACGCTCGACCTTCAGTCCGATCCCTGGGCGGGGCTTAAAGTGCTGGCGAAAGTCGTTGTGCGCGACGGCGCCGGACAGGAAGGCGACACCGGCGAGGCGGCGTTGACCCTCCCCACACGGATGTTTTTCAACCCGGTGGCGAAGGCCGTCATCGAACAGCGCCAGACGCTCGCCGTCGCCGCCGAGGACTGGCCGCGCGCCGCCCGCTCTTTCGACGCCATCACCCTGGCGCCCGACATTTTCTATGCGGAAAAACCCACCGATTATCTTTTGTTGCGCGCCGCTTTCTGGCGGGTGATGCGCCGCAACGGCGACGATTATGATGATGCGGTCGAAAAATTCTGGCCGCTCGCCCTGCAGCTTGAAGACGAAGCGCTGGAGCTCGCCCGCCAGCGCCTCGAAGCGGCGCGCGAGGCCTTGCGCCAGGCGCTCGAACGCGGCGCCAGCGACGAGGAAATCGAACGCCTCGTGGAAGAGCTGCGCCAGGCGATGAACGATTATCTGACGGCGCTGGCGCAATCGGGCCAGCCTATGGAAAGCCAGCCCTCGCAAAACGCGCAACAGCTCGAACAATCGGATCTCGACGACATGCTCGACGCCATTCGCGATCTTTCCCAACAGGGCGCGAACAACGCGGCGCGGCAGATGCTCTCGGATCTTGAAAACCTTCTCGACAATCTGCGCCTGTCGCAGGGCGGCCAGGGCCGCAGCGGACAAGGACAGGGGCAGGGAAGCGGCCAGCAAAGCGGCGGCGCCGCCGGACAGGCGGGCGATCTTATCGGCCGGCAGCGCGAACTCTCCGACGAGACCTTCGAACAGCGCCAGTCGGGCGAGCTTAATGGCGACGGCCTCGCCGCGCGTCAGGGCGAGCTTGGCGGCGATCTCGACGACCTGATGGACGCGCTCGAAGGCGATCCGAGCGCCGACCCCAACGGCGAGGCGGAGCGCTCTTTGGGCCGCGCGCGCAGCGCCATGCGCGAAGCCGAAGGCGCGCTCGCCGGCGACGATTTCGCCGCCGCCAATGACGCCATGGAGCGCGCCATTCAGAATTTGCGCGACGGCGCGGAAAGTCTCGCCCGCGAACAGATGCGCCGTCAGGCGCAAGGCCAGGGCCAGGGGCAGGAAGGCCGCCGCAATCAGGGTTTCGATCCGTTAGGCCGTCCCGCGGGCGAAGCGCCCGGCGACGGCGTCGAAGTGCCGGGCGAAGGCGATGCGGGCCGCACCCGCGCGGTGATAGAAGAACTGCGCCGGCGCCTCGGCGAACCGGGCCGCGACGACGAGGAAGTCGATTATCTCGAAAGACTGCTGGAGCGGTTTTAAACGCAAACAGGACGATCTCCGCGAGGCCGCCTTCCGCATAGGCTTTAGATAATCAGCGTACTGCTCATTTACGCCTTGCCGCCCGGCGCTCTAATTCACCGCGCCGAGAAGCGGCAGCCCGCGCTTGCGGCCGTCATCGTCCATGCCGTAGCCGACGAGAAAATCGTCCGCACCCGCCTCAAATCCGATATAATCGCATTTAAGATCTTCGGCGTGGCCGGTGAGTTTTTTGACGAAGACGCAGAGCTTCACCGCCTCGGCGCCGCGATCCTCGATCATGCCCTTGCCGAAATGAAGCGAGCGCCCGGTGTCGAGAACATCGTCCACCAGCAGGACCGTCCTGCCCTTGATGTCGATGGAAAAATCCTTGAGCAAGGTGACGACGCCGGACGAGGCGCGCGCGCCGCCGTAAGAGGAAAGCTGAACGAAATCCACATGCGGATCGGCGCCGTGACGGTAAAGCGCGCGCAACAGATCCGCCGCAAAAATGAACGCGCCCGTCAGCACCGGCGCCAGCAGAAAGTCCGGGGGCAGGTCCCGCGCCATCTCCGCCGCCATGTCGTCGATGCGTTTGGCGATCTGATCTTCGGTGAAAAGCGTGCGCATGACTGGTCTCCGGACTGCCGCATGAAGCGACCGCTCTTAAGAGCTTTTCACCCGAAAGGCCAGTTGGCCTACTCCTTCGCCGGCAGGAGGCTGTCGAGCACGCTCTTTTCCGGCGCAAAGGAAAGCGCCACTTCCGCAACGCCGTCCGGCGCCGGGGCGCGGGTCATGAAATCGACGCTGGCGCCTTCGGCGACTTCCGTCTCGCTGGCGGCGAATGTCCAGCGCGCCAGGAGCTCGCCCCGGGGCCCGAGCGCTTCGGCCTGCAGGAGGGGCGCGGCGACGGCCGCCTCGGTGTCGTTCGTAAGCTTGCCGGTGATCTCGATGGTCGGCCCGCCGGTCGACATGGCGAGACGGTGGTTCACATTCTCGATGGAAAGCCCGTAAGGGTTCGCCTCGATGCCGATCACGGCGTAGGCGTCGGCGGCCTTCGGCGCGGCTTTGACGATCTCGTCGCGATAGATGAAGAGCGCGTAGGCGGCGCCCGCGACCACCGCAAGCCAGGCGGTCCAGCCGAAGGCGCGCAAAGGCGTCAGCCGGTTTTTCTCCCGCGACTCGGCGCGCCGCCGGGCCTTCTTCAAGGCGCGTTCAAGCTCGCGCGGGGTCACGCGAAGCGCCGCGAAAAACTCTTCATCGAACGCATCGGGATCGAGCGGACGGACATCCTCCATGCGCGCCAGCGCGGTCGCGCGGCGGCGTTCGGCGCGGATCCGGCGGCCGAAGCCGCGGCCGCGCTCGCCCGCCCCGTCGCCGACATCCTCCCAATCGGCGTCGACGACATAGGCGCCGTTGAAGGCGTCGTTTTCATCGTCCCGGTTTTCATCGTGGCCGCGCGCGTCTTCGTAACGGTCGTCCGAGCGATCATCCGGGCGCGCATCCATGCGTTCGTCATGACGCTCATCATGACGGCGGTCGTTTTCATCGTCCGCAAAGCGCAGCGATTCGCGCGAGTCCCTGTCATCGCCCTTGTCATCATCCTTGTTCTTGCGCTTGCGCGCGAAGAACGGACGGCGCTCGGCCTCGTCGTCATCGTCCTCGACGAGAAACTGGCGGCCCTTGCGCCAGCCTTTCTCGGCGGGCGCGTCATCCTCGTCGCAATAATCGCTCCGGGCGTCGCGGCGCCTGTCGTCGCGGCCGGCATCGCCGCGATATGACTCTTCGCGGTCATGACGGCTCGCCGGCGTATCGAACAGCGAATCATCGTCTTCATCGTCGTCGAAACCGCCGCGCGGTCCGCGCCGGGCGGAATAGCCGCGCCTTTCTTCATGATTGTCTTCGCGTTCGTCGTCACGGTCGTCATAGGCGCGCCCGCGCCTGCGGGAGGCGCGGCGGTCGTCGCCGTCTTCATCGGCAAAGCCCACCTTGATGCGCGGGCGGGCTTCGTCCTCTTCGTCCTTGTCTTTGTTTTTACGGCGCGATGAGGGTTTTTCCTCAAGCGGCTCGACGTCGATCAGCTCCGGCGCCGGCACGAACCAGCTTTCGCCGCAGGCCGAACAGCGCACCGATCGCCCGTTTGGGGAAAACCGGTCGTCGTCGACATCGTAGCGCGTGGCGCAATCGGGACAGGTGATTATCATGTCGGGCCAGAATCGTTTAAGGGTTCGCTGGCGACAGGCGCGCGCATCAGGCCGCGCCGTTTTGCCATGCTGGGATCAGGGCCGGGATCAGGATGAACGCCGGGAAGGAAATCGTCAGATTCGAAAAAGCCGGCCTCGCCTATGAGGAGGCGCCGGAAACGCTGAGCGACATTTCGATGACGCTGCGCGAAGGCGAGTTCCGTTTTCTCACCGGGCCTTCCGGCGCGGGCAAAACGTCCCTCTTGAAAATGATTTACCTCGCGCACAAACCGACGCGCGGCCGGTTCTTCCTGTTCGGCGAAGACGCCATGGAGGCGCCGCGCGAAGCATTGCCCGCGCTGCGCCGGCGCATCGGCGTCGTCTTCCAGGAATTCCGTCTCCTCGATCATTTCACGGCCTATGAAAATGTCGCGCTGCCCATGAAAGTCGCGGGCGTTAACCAAAACCAATACCGGGAAGACGTAAGCGAACTCTTAAATTGGGTGGGTTTGGGCGACCGCATGGACGCCAAGCCGGCGACGTTGTCGGGCGGCGAGAAACAGCGCGTGGCGCTCGCCCGCGCGCTTGTTTCAAAGCCGGATCTCATCCTCGCCGACGAGCCTACGGGCAATGTCGACCCCGCCATGGGCGAGCGGATTATGAAATTGTTCGTGGAGCTCAATAAACTCGGCGCCGCCGTGATCGTCGCGACGCACGATCTCCATCTCGTTCAGTCGATCGGCAAGCCGGTGTTAAGAATTGCTAACGGAAAGGTAACGCGCAGCGCCGGGGCGGGCGGCGCCGGATAATCATGACGCAGGCGGAAGAAACAAAAAAGCGCGGAAAAAGCGCCGGGGACAAGCCGGCTCGGCGCGGCCTGTTCCGGCGCGGCACGGCGCCGCTCTTGCCGGAAGCGGGCGCTGCGGGCGCGCCGCTCACCGCCGTTATCGCCGTCATGTCGTTTCTGGCCGTGCTCGCCATGGCCACGCTCCTAATCGTCAATCACGCCGCCAGCGAATGGACGTCGGCCTTGAGATCGGAAATCACCGTCCAGGTGAAAGGCGCAAGCGCCGAGGATATTTCCAACGGCGTCGAGGCCGCCATGCGCGTCCTTAACGACACCGACGGCGTCCTTGAAGCGACAGCGCAGAGCCAGAAAGATTCGGCGGCGCTGCTCGAACCCTGGCTCGGCGAAGGCAATGTGGAGGCCTTCCTCACAATCCCGGCCATTATCGAGGTGAAGGCCTCGCCCGCCCTGCGCGACAATCTCGACCTTTTGCGCAACCGCCTCGCCGCCGCGGCGCCGGGCGCGAGCCTCGACGATCATGCGCGCTGGCATGACCGGCTCGCCAGCGCCGCGCGCTCCGGACAGGCGCTCGCCTTCGGGGTCTTTCTCCTCGTCATGGGCGCGGCCTGCGCGATTTCGATCTTCGCCGCCCGCGCCGGGCTCGCCGCCAATCACGAGATCGTCTCCGTCCTGCATCTGGTGGGCGCGACCGACGCCTTCATCGCCGCCGAAGTCCAGAGACGGTTTTTCATTCTGGGCCTCAGGGGCGCGCTCATCGGACTCGCCGCCGCCCTCGCCGCGCTTGTGCTGGCCGGTCTCGCCGTGCGCGCCGGCGGCGGCGCGGACAATTTCCTGCCGGATCTGCGGCTCGGCGGCTGGATGGTGTTGTGGCTTGTCACGGCACCGATCGCCACCTGCCTCGTCACCGCGCTCACCGCGCGGCTGACGGTGCTCAACACGCTCAGCAAACAATATTGAACCGCCGCGTCCGCCCCTGCATGCCGGCGGGGGCATGGCCGAGTGTCGCGTCAAGGTTAACTGGCGCGGTCGGAATCAATCGGCTATCGTAACGCCGGGCGGCGGTTTTGACGGGTAAAACTTTGAAAAAGCTGGTCTCAGCACTGATTTTCCTGGCGCTCGCCTGGGCCGGCGGGTTCGCCTTCTTTCTCGCCGCCCTGCCAAAGCCGGACGGGGAAAGACCGATCGCAGCGGACGGCATTGTCGTCTATACCGGCGGCGGCGGCGTCCGGATTTCCTACGCCATGGGCCTGTTGGCGGACGGCGCCGGTCAACGCCTTCTCATCTCCGGCGTTCACCCCGACACCTCTGCGGCGCGACTTTCGGAATTCTGGGTCGGTCCGCGCGAGCGGTTCGATTGCTGCGTCGATCTCGGCCGCGAGGCGCTGACCACGGAAGGCAACGCCGACGAACTGAAAAGCTGGGCCGAAACCCATCGCTACAAGCGCATCATCCTGGTGACGTCCGACTATCACATGCCTCGCGCCGTCGCCGTCACCCATGCGCGCATGAAAGGCATCGCCATTACGCCTTATGCGGTCTCCTCCGGCTATATCAGCGAGAACGGGCTGCCCGCCTCCTCCCAGGCCTTCGGCAAGCTCGCCGGCGAATACACCAAATATCTCCTGGCGCGCATCAAGGCGCTGATCCCGGCGAACGGCCGCTAGTTCAGCATGCTCAGACAGATCCGGTCCGCAGCCTTTGCAGTCTATCTTCCTGTCATTGTCGTGTTGATGGGCATAGGCTGCATGCCGGTCATGCTGTTCGGCGAGAACGCAGCGCGCGCTACAGTGAAGACTTGGTCGCGTCTTGCGCTTTTCGGCCTGAAATGGATCGCCGGCGTCTCCTGCCGCATCGAAGGCGCGGAAAACATTCCGCAAGAGGGGGCGCTGATCGCGGCGAACCACCAATCCATGTGGGAGACGATCGCGCTTTACGCCCTTGCGCCGAAGCCGGTGATGATCCTGAAAAAGGAGCTGACGCGCATCCCCGTCTATGGCTGGTGGGCGCGCGCGGCGGGCAATGTCACCATCGACCGCAAGGGCGGGGCGAAAGCGCTGCGCGCCATGGCCCGCGCCGCCAAAGCCCATACGGACGCCGGCTGTCAGGTCGTGATTTTTCCGGAAGGCACGCGTTCCGCGCCCGGCGCGCGCCAGCGCTATCAGCCGGGCGTCGCCGGCATCTATACGACCGCCGAGGCGCCTTGCGTTCCCGCCGCCCATGACAGCGGACGCTTCTGGCGCCATCCCGGGGGTGAGAAAATTCCCGGCGTCATCACCTTGCGGTTCCTGCCCGCCATCCCGCCCGGCCTTGACCGCAAGACATTTCTGCGCGAGCTCCAGAGCCGCATCGAAAGCGCCCGGCCCGACCTCGTTGAGGCCAATCTGACGGCGCCTCAAGGAAACGCAAATGGCTGACGCCCCCATCCGACTGAAACGCCGCTGGCTCTACATTCCCTTCGCCGTCGCGGCCGTCATCGTCGCCGGCTACTGGCTGCTCTGGCGCGCCGGCGCGGCGGAAATGAAGAAAGGCGTCGCCGACTGGGTCGAGGATCAGCGCAACGCCGGGTTCGAGGTCAGCCATGGCGCGCTCAAGGCCGAAGGCTTTCCGTTTTTCCTGCGCGTCCATGTGGCGACGCCGGAGATCGCCGCGCCAGGCGTCTGGCGCTGGCGCACCGAACGGCTGACGCTCGACGCGCTGCCGTACGATCTCAACCGGCTGATCTTTTCCGTACGCAGCGAACAGCATGTGGAGACGGCGGACTATGGCGCCTGGCGCGTCAACGCCGACGATTTCCGTTTTTCCATCGCCAATGACAAAGCGCGCGGTTGGGTCTTCGCCATGAATGTCGGCGACGCCCATGCGGTGCGCGATGAAGATAATGCCAACGCCGCCGTTGAACAGCTTGTCTTCGACCTAGCGCCCTCCGCCGAGGATCCGGCCATGCTGGTCTTAAGCCTCGCCGCGGCGAACATCAAAGCCGCCGCGCCCGATGGCGCATTTCGTTTGAACGGCGTGCAAACCGTCATGGCCGCAACACAAACGCAAGCGCTCGGCGATGCGGACCGCTGGCGTCAGGCCGGCGGCGAATTCATCATCAACGGCTTCAATGCCCAGCTTGACGAGGCGAAACTATCCGTCGCCGGAACATTATCGCTCGACGCGGCGCGCCATCCGAAAGGCGCGCTCAAGACGGAGATCGTCGCGCCCGAATCTTTCGTGAAAGCCCTGTCGCAGCTTGGGTTGATGAGCGAGGAAGAAGCGGACAGCGCCGGCGCGGCCCTGACGCTCGCCGCCATTGCGGGCGGCGGCAAAATCTCGGCGCCCATTGAGTTTAACGGCGGCGCGGCGCATCTCGCCGGGGTCAAAATTTTTGAGATGGAGAATTAGCCGTACATGGCGCCGAGCGCAGGCTCTTCCGTCTGCGCTTCCACCAGCCGCGCGAAACTGTCGAGATAAATGGCGCCGTCAGCGGTTTTCTGAACGATCACGATGCGCTTGTCGTTCATGTCGCGCACGCGCTTGATGAAGCCGAGAATGGAAAGCGCGTCGAGGGCGCGGGAAATCGCCGGCTTTGGCACGTTGAGATCGCGGGCCAGCGCGCGCACCGTATGGGGGCCGGGCTTTAAATAGACCGTCAGCAGGATCGCCCATTGGCGCATGGATAAATCCGGACTGTCCGCGCGCACGGCGTCGCACATGACTTCCCGCCAGCTTGTCAAATGATCCGTCGCCGCCATCGCCCGGCCTTACGCCCTTCCTGTGGAAACCAAGCTTTATGCTTGCAACCGTTCGGCCGGAAAGGGCAAGGCCCTATTGGGCGGGATAGCGGTCCTTAAGCACGCCGAAGAGGGCGCGAATCGTCTGCGCCTCCCCGCCGGCGGGGCGCCCGGGCGCGGCTTTGGGCCGCCAGGCGTAAATGTCGAAATGCATCCAGCTTGCGGCTTCGCCGGCGAATTTCTTCAAAAACAGGGCCGCCGTCACAGACCCCGCAAAAGACCCGCCTGAAATGTGATTCACATCGGCGATCTGCGAGGACAGCATTGATTCGTAACCGCGCCAGAGCGGCATCCGCCAGACCGGATCGGCGGCGCGGGCGGCGGCGGCCTGAAGATTTTCGGCCAGCGCCTCATCGTCGCAATAAAAGGGCGCAAGTTCGGGCCCCAGCGCGACCCGGGCGGCGCCGGTGAGCGTCGCCAACGAGATCATCAGTTCCGGCTCCTCCTCGCCGCCGAGCGTCAGCGCATCGGCGAGAATGAGCCGCCCCTCCGCATCGGTGTTGCCGATTTCGACGGTGAGGCCTTTGCGGCTTTTGAGAATGTCGCCAGGGCGGAAGGAATCGCCGGAAATCGCATTCTCCACCGCCGGAACGATCGCGCGCAACCGAACTTTGAGCCCGGCGCTCATGATCATGCCCGCCAGCGCCAGAACATGCGCCGCGCCGCCCATGTCCTTTTTCATGATCGCCATGCCGCCGGCGCCCTTAATGTTGAGCCCGCCCGAATCGAAGGTCACGCCCTTGCCCACAAGGGTCAGCTTGGGCGCATGCGCGTCGCCCCAGGTCATGTCGATAAGGCGGGGCGCGGCCTTCGCCGCCCTCCCCACCGCATGGACCATGGGAAAATTTTCAGCGAGGAGATCGTCACCGACAATAACGTCGATCTGCGCGCCATGGGCTTCAGCGAGATTGCGCGCCGCCTGCTCCAGCGCGGCCGGACCCATGTCGCCGGCCGGCGTGTTGACGAGATCGCGTGCGAGAAAGACGGCTTCGCCCGCGCGCCGCGCCGCCTCTGCGTCTGCATTCTCCGGCGCAATCAGGCGCGCCTCGGCGGACTTTTGCTCCTTATAGCGGTCGAAGCGATAGCCGCCCATGAGCCAGGCGAGAGCCGCCAATGTCGCCGCATCGGGCTCAAGCGGGTCCGCCAGAACATAATCGCCTTTGGGCAGTTTTTCCGCCGCAGCCGCAAAAATAAACGGATCGCTTTCGTCGCCGAGACCGATGACCGCGGCGGCGCCATCGGTGAAAACGCCGCCCGCCTCGCCGGTGAAGCCGTTGGCGCGCGCCAGCTCTTTCAACGAGGCCGGGGCGTCGCTTTCATCAAGCGCGCCGTCGCGCACGGCATGGATCTTTTTCGCCGCATCCGCAGCGTTTTTTTCATAGTCGCTTAACAGGTTCCCGCTCATGAATATTCCGTTAACTTACCAATTTCGAATCCGGTTAGATTGGACATTAATCATACGGTTAAGCCTTTATTGAATTCCTTGCGCCACCATGGCGGGCGAAAATCCACATGGAATTCCTTGAGGCGCAAACCCATGCTTAACGCATCCAAGCTTGCAACGAAACAACTTCTTGTCACCGGCGCGGCGCTTTTGCTGCCTGCCTGCGCGTCTTCTCCGCAAACGGCGTCAAAAGGCGCGAGCCACGGCGACTATGAAGATGCAATCGGCGTTTATTCCGATCCTACAGTCGCCGAAGGCATGGATCCCATCGCCGCAGCGGCTTTTTGGGGCACGCGCTACAACACCGATCAGTCGGATCCCAATGTCGCGGTGAACTTTTCGAAATCCCTGCGCAAGATCGGCTCCAATGAAGAGGCCGTCAGCGTGATGCAGAAAGCCGCAAACCTTCATCAGGACAACGGTGCCGTCAGCCTTGAATACGGCAAGGTGCTGGTTGAAAGCGGCCGCGCCTTTGAAGCGGTGCGCTATCTTGAAACCGCCGTCGCCAAGGCGCCGACGGACTGGCGCGCCCTTTCCGCCTATGGCGTCGCTCTCGATCAAATCGGCGAACATGACGCGGCCCGCGCCAAATATGACCGCGCGCTCGCCATGGCGCCGGGCGAAGTCATGCTGCTCAACAATAAGGGCCTTTCCTTCGCGCTGGACGGCAATCTTTCCATGGCGCGCGCCACCCTGCGCCAGGCCACGACGAACGCCGGCGCCAATGCGCGCATCCGCCAGAACCTTGCGCTGGTGCTCGCTCTTTCCGGCGAGATGCGCGAAGCCGAGCGCCTGGCGCGCTCCGATCTGCCGCCGCTTGTCGCCGACAACAATATCGACGTCTATCGCCAGCTGATGAACCAGCCCGCTTATTGGGATCAATATGCGGCGAGCGATGTCGAGACGCCGGATTTCGACGACGCGCCCGCCGCGCCGCTTTCGCCGTCGACGAAGCCCGAGCTTCAGGAAGAAAAAGCGCCGGAAGAAAAAGAAGAAAAATCCAACAGCGCGCCCGTCGCGCTGATTGAAGTCGCGCCGGTGACCAATGCTTCGATGACCGAAGACGAAACCGGCGTCGAGCTGAAAACCGACGACGCCGAATAATCGACCGGCCCAGGGGGTCGATCGCTCGCGCTCGCGTATCAGCGCACATTGCGTGAGACCGCTCCGGACAGGGTTCGGAGCGGTTTTCGCATTTAAGAACCGCCGCGCGGCGTTCGCTTTTCGCGAAGCTTGAGGCTAGTCTCTCGCCCATGTTGAAACGCTTTCGTGCAATCGGTCCCGGCGCGCTCACCGCCGCGGCCTTCATCGGCCCGGGGACGGTGACGACCGCGACCGTCGCCGGCGCGGCTTATGGCTATGCGCTCGCCTGGGCGCTGGTTTTCGCCACCATCGCCGCCGTCATTTTACAGGAAACGGCCGCGCGACTCGGCGTCGTCGCGCGGCTCGGCCTCGGCGAAGCGATTATGCAGCGCTTCTCCGAAACGCCGATTCTGAAATGGATTTCAGGCGCGCTCATTATCGCCGCTCTCTTCATCGGCAACGCCGCCTATGAGGGCGGCAATATCGCCGGCGCCGTTCTCGGGCTGCAGGCGGCCGCGCCCGGCTTCGCCTCGCGCGGCGTTCTCGCCGCTGTCATCGCGCTCGCCGCCGGCGCCATTCTTCTTTTCGGCGGCTATCGCATGATCGAAAAAGTGCTGATCTTCGCCGTCCTCCTCATGACATTGGCCTTTGCGACGGCGCTTTTCATCATCGGTCCCGACTGGGGCGCCCTCATCAAAGGCGCGTTCATTCCCTATATTCCTTTCGGCGCGTTCCCGCTGGTGCTCGGTCTCATCGGCACGACCATCGTGCCTTACAATCTCTTTCTCCACGCCGCGGCCGCGCGTAAAAGATGGCAAGGCCCGGAAGGCTTGAGCGAGGCGCGATTCGACGCGCGGCTTTCCATCGGCGTCGGCGGCGTGGTTTCGATCCTCGTTCTGTCCACGGCGGCGGCGAGTCTATTCGGGACCGGAACCGTGATCGCCAACGTCGGGGACATGGCCCGCCAGCTCGAGCCCGCCTTCGGCGCCGCCGCGACCTGGCTCATCGCCCTCGGCCTGTTCGCGGCTGGCCTTTCCTCGGCGATCACGGCGCCGCTGGCCACCGGTTTCGCCGCGGCGGAGCTTTTCGGGTTTGAAAGCGATCCGAAAGCAGCGAAATTCCGCCTTGTCGCCGGCGTCGTCCTTCTTGCCGGCGCAATCGTCGCCGTCACCGGCGCCAAGCCCGTCGAAGTCATTCTCTTTGCGCAAATCGCCAACGGATTGCTCTTGCCGATTATCGCCACATTCCTACTTTATGCAGCAAACAACAAGAAGCTTCTTGGCGCGAACGCCAACGGGCTTCTCGCGAACGCCGCCGGCATTCTGGTGACGCTGATCGCCGCCATGCTGGGCCTTCGCGGAATCTTGCGCGCGCTCGGAGTGATGTAATGCGCATCATCGATCTTAACGCCGATATGGGCGAATATGCGAATGAAGCGGAAGAAGAAAACGAAGCTGCGATTATGCCGCTCGTCTCTTCCTGCTCTATCGCCTGCGGCGGGCACGCCGGCGACGAGGACACCATGCGCGCAACGGCAAAGCGCGCCAAAGTCCATGACGTCGGCATCGGCGCTCATCCTTCCTATCCCGACCGGGAAGGTTTCGGGCGACGCAGCCTCCTCTTTGACGACGACCACCTTCTCTCGGCTTTGAAAGGCCAGATCGCCGCACTTAAAATAATTCTGGATGAAGAAGATGCGCCGCTCGCCCATGTAAAACCCCATGGCGCGCTTTATAACGACGCCGCCAGGGAGCTTTCCCTGGCGCGTCTTGTCGCCGAGGCAGCGCATGACATTCTGGAGGGCGGCGCCATTCTTGTGGGCCCGCCGGGCTCCGCGCTCGAAGCGGCAGCAAAAGAAAAAGAGCTTCGCTTTGCCGCGGAAGGTTTTGTGGACCGTCTTTATCGCGCCTCCGGCGCGCTGACGCCTCGGAGCGAACCAGGCGCCGTGCTGGCCGATATGGCGGCGCGCGCGGAACAGGCGCTCGCCATCGCCCAAGGCGGCGAACTGTCCGCCTCGGACGGGTCGCTTATCATCGCCGCGCATACGCTGTGCATTCACAGCGATTCGCCGGGCGCCGCAGAGACCGCAAAGGCGGTGCGCAGCGCGCTTGAACGCGCGGGCTTTTCCATACGGTCTTTCGCATGAGCGCGCTTTCTTTTGAAATCAACGCCTTCGGCGAAGCGACGTGGCTGGCGCGTCTTCATGGCCGCGACATGATTGCGACAGCGCTCGCCGCCAACCTGATCGCCGACCGCCTGCGTCCGTCTTACGGCGTGACGGATTGCGTCGCCGGCGTCGACAGCGTGGTTTTGCGCTTTGACCCGTCAGGGCTTGCACCGCAAACCGCCCGCGCAATGCTCGAAGACGCCGTAAAAGAAACGCCTTTAACAGCAGCGACGCCTGAAACCAAAATTGAAATTCCGGTCTGTTACGGCGGCGAATACGGTCCCGACCTCGCCGCACTGGCGCAAAAGCTGTCGCTCAGCGAAGCGGGCCTCATCGAACGACACGCAGCACAGAAATATCGTGTGCTGACCATTGGTTTCGCGCCGGGCTTTGCTTATCTCGGCCCTTTGCCCGAAAGCCTGCAAACCTCGCGTCTCGCAAGCCCGCGAACGCATGTGCCGGCTGGATCGGTGGGCGTCGCCGGCGCCATGACCGGCGTTTATCCCCTCGCCTCACCGGGCGGCTGGCCCCTGATCGGGCGCACGCCGAAAAAACTCTTCAATGCAAAAGCCGATGCGCCTTTCATTTTCACGCCGGGCGCGGAAGTCTCTTTCACGCCAGTGAGCGAAGACGCTTTTGCACGCATGCAAGACGAAGCCGCATGAACGTCCTCGCCGAAATCACCAAAGCCGGGCTTTTGACGACGGTTCAGGATTTAGGCCGCAAAGGAAGCCGCCATCTCGGCGTTCCCTTGGCGGGCGGCGCCGATCCATTTTCCCTCGCCCTCGCCAACGCCGCGCTTGGCAATGCGCCCGGCGCCGCGGCGCTGGAATGCACGCTGCAGGGCCCGTCCTTGCGCTTTCTGGCTCCGACGACGATTGCGCTTGCCGGCGCGAACATGGATGCGGCGCTCAATGGCGCGGCGATCCCGCTTTATGAAGCCGCAAGCGTAAAGGAAGGCGATGAGCTTGTGCTCGGCGCGGCGAAAACCGGCGCGCGCTGTTACATAGCCGTTGCGGGCGGATTAGCGGGCGAAGATTTCCTCGGCAGCGTTTCCACCTATGCGCCGGCGGCGCTGGGCGGCCTCGAAGGCCGCGCGCTCAAACCCGGCGACCGGCTGCGGAGCGGCGGCGGGAAAACCAGCGCGGCGCGCGAGATTCCAGCCGCCCTGCGGCCGCGCTTCACCTCTGAATTCTTCCTGCGCGCGACAAAGGGACCGGAGACCCATGAGCTTTCGCCCGACAGCCTCAAACAGTTTTTTTCCGCGCGCTGGACCGTAAGCCGCCGGGCCGGCCGTATGGGCCTGCAGCTTGAAGGACCGTCCCTCTCGCTGATTGAGACGCCTAGCCAAACCACAACGATGGCGTCGAGCCCGGTCTTTCCCGGCACAGTGCAATGCCCGCCCGACGGCGCGCCGTTCCTGCTCTCCTGCGACGCGCAGACTGTGGGCGGCTATCCGCGCATCGCGCAACTGATCGCCGCCGATCTGCCGCTTGCCGGACAGATGCGCGCCGGCGATCATCTATGGCTGCGGCGAACCGGTGAAGAAGAGGCCTGCGACATCGCGCAAAAAAAGGCCGCGCTACTCGCCGACATTTTCCCTTGCGGATTCTTCCGCTGACGCCGGCTGCGCCGCCGCGCGGATCTCATCGAGCCAGGCGAGGCGCAGGGATATAATCACCGCGCCCATCGCGATCAGGATGAACAGCCCCGGCAGGCCGCCGAGATTGGACAACATCCGCACCCCGTCGATCCCCGTCGTCGCCGTCATGATGAAGGCGACGGCGCCGATCAGCACGCCCCAGAAGATTTTCACCCAGCGCTCGGCGCGCGGGCGCGCTTCGCCGGGGCCGATCTTTTTAAGACACACATTGGTGATCGAAACTGTGTTCGAATCCATCGCCGTCACAAACGAGACGAAAGTGAGCACGATGAAAAGCAGGATGACGATCTGGCTGAACGGCAACGCGTCAAAGAGCGCATAGATCACCGCTTCCGGCCCGCGGGCGTCAAGCGCGGCGACAAAGGCGTGGCTCGACGCCGCATCGAGATTGATCGCCGCCCCGCCGAACACCGTCATCCAAAGCCCGCCGAACAAGGCCGGCGCGACAAGATTGAAGAGGATGAACTCCCGCACCGTATAGCCGACCGAGATGCGGCCCAGGAACAGCGCCGTGACGGGCGCCCAGGCGAGCCAGTTGGCGAAGTAAAATACGGTCCAGTCGCGGGTCCAGTCGGACCCGGCGCGCTCGCCCAGCGCCAGGCTGCGCGGAATAAAATTCATCACATATTGCCCGACGCTTTCCGCGCCGAGCGCCAGGATCTGCAAGGTCGGACCGGCGAGAAGAACGAACACGACCAGCACGAAAAAGAAGCGCGTATTGAAGTCCGAGAGATATTTGATGCCGCGCTGCAATCCGCTGATCGAGGAGACGACAAACATGACGACAATGGCGGCTGTCACGAAAAGGCGCAGCATTGTCGTGTCGTAAACGCCCGCCGCCGCTTCAAGTCCGCCGGCGAGCGTCATTACTCCTGCGCCGAGGGACGCGGCGACGCCCGCCACCAGCGCGTAAAGCCCGACCGCATCGATGAGCGCGCCGATGCGCCCTGTCGCCGCCTTGCCGATAATGACCGACAAGGGCCCGCTTAGGGAATAAGGCCGGCCGAGATTGTAATGGGCGAGCGCAAAGGCGAGCGCCGGCACGGTGTAAAGCGCATAAGGCGTCACCGTCCAGTGCATGAACATGGAGGAAAGCGCGAACTGCGCCGCTTCGTTCGTATAGGGATCGGCGTGCGCGAAAGGCGGCGGCGCCTTGATGTGAAACATCGGCTCCGCCGCGCCCCAGAACAAAATGCCGATGGCGATGGTCGTGCAGAGCGTAATGGAAAACCAGTTCCAGCGGCTGAGGATAGGCTTTGCATCGGGCCCGCCGATCCGCACCGATCCAAGCGGCGAGAACCCGACCCAGGCGATGAGCGCCACCGCCGCGAAGGAGGCGTAGCTGAAAAGCCAGCCGAAATATTTCAGGATCCAGTCCTTGGCGGCGGTCACGCCCGCATAGAACCCATCGAAATCCACGAGGCTGAAAGCAAGCGCCGATAAAAGGAGGATGACCGGCGGCCAGAAGACAAGCGGGCGGGTGGATTTGAGGGTTTCTCTTAAGATGGCGGGCGTCTCCATGGCGCGGGCCGCACAGTCATAGCCCAGCCGCGCGCCAGCCCCAAATTTTCCAGGGGAGCAAAAGCGCAATTTCAGTTTTCAGGGAAGGATATGGTGCCGCTTGTCAGACTTGAACTGACGACCCCATCATTACGAATGATGTGCTCTACCAACTGAGCTAAAGCGGCCCACTCCGTCTTTCGGAGGCGAGGGTCTTAGCTTGGCCGGGCGCGATCCGCAAGCCGGTCAGACGTCCGAAATCGCCCCCGCGGCGGGAAAGGCGCAAGACGCGCCCCATTAGCCGCGCAACGTCCCGCCGGTAGCCTTTTCAACCTGGGCGACGATGCGCGCCGACACCGCCTCGATCTCCTCGTCCGTTAAGGTTTTCTCCCGCGGCTGCAGGGTGACTTCGACCGCGAGGGACTTCATGCCCTCGGGCACGCCCTTGCCCTGGTAGACGTCGAAGAGGGAGACGTCCGCGATAAGCTTTTTCTCCGCGCCCCGCACGGCTTTCAGAAGCGTTTCTGCCGTAACGCCTTCCTCCACCACAAAGGCGAAATCGCGGGTCAGCGGCAGAAACTCCGAGGCGTCGAGCGCGGCTCGTGTCTTGGTCGGCTTTTTCTTCGAGGCCGGGATCTGGTCAAGGAAGACCTCGAAGCCATGGACCGGCCCGTCCACATCCATGGCTTTCAAGACGCGCGGATGAATCTCGCCGAAATGGGCGAGCGCTTTCGGCCCGAGGCGCAAAACGCCAGAGCGGCCGGGGTGAAAATAGTCAGGCGCGTCGGCGCTGGTCTGCAGGCTCGCGACCGGCGCGCCGGCGGCTTCGAGCGCAGCGATGGCGTCGGCCTTTACGGTGAAAACATCCGCCGTCGCGCGCGCGCCTTGCCAGTGGCGGGTAGGGTGAGAAAGACGCGCGCCGCCGGCGGCGTTCTGGTGATCCGCAGGCTGATCGCCGGCGTAAATCGGCGCAACCTCAAAAAGCGCGAGATCGTCGCGGCCGCGGTCGGCATTGCGCTGAAGCGCGGAAATGAGGTTCGGCAATAGAGAGGACCGCATGACGCCGAGGTCCGATGCAATCGGATTGGCGAGAACAAGCCCCTTGGCCTTGATCTCCTCTGCGCTCATGAAGAGTTCGGCGTGTTTTTCGTCAAGGAAGGACCAGGTCACAGCCTCGAGCATGCCGCGGGCGGCCAACACGCGGCGCGCCATCCGCCGCCGGTCCTGGCCCGGCGTCAGCTTCGGCGTCTCGACAGGCTTCAAAGCCGGGAGGGTTTCCGTCGGCAGATGATCAAAGCCGACAATGCGCGCGACCTCTTCGACGAGGTCGGCCTTTCCTTCAATGTCCGGGCGCCAGGACGGAACGTCCACCTGCCAAGGGTCGCTCTTTCTCACCGTGAAGCCGAGCGCTTCGAGGATTTCCTCGGCTTTTTCGGGCGCGACATCCATGCCGGTCAGGCGTTTCACCTCCGCCGGCGGAAAGAGAACCGTATTATCCGTTTGCGGAACAGCCCCAGCGAGCTCGACTTCGGACGGCTCGCCGCCGCACATATCCATGACAAGCTGTGTCGCCATTTCCATGCCCGGCAGGATGAAATCGGGATCGACGCCGCGCTCGAAGCGGTAGCGCGCATCGGAATTAATGCCCGTCTTGCGGCCGGTTTTCGCCGTGCGAAGGGGATCGAAATAGGCGCATTCGATGAAGACATTCGTCGTCTCTTCCGTGCAGCCCGTATCCTCGCCGCCCATGACGCCGCCGAGACCGAGCACGCCGGAATCATCGGCGATGACCGTCATGGTCTCGTCGATTTCATATTCCTTGCCGTCGAGCGCAAGCAGTTTCTCTCCTTTTTTCCCGAGCCGCGCGCGGATAACGCCCTGCAGCTTGTCGGCGTCGAAAACGTGGAGCGGGCGGGCGCGGTCGTAAGACATGTAATTGGTGATATCGACCAGCGCGCTGATGGGACGAAGACCGATGGCGCGCAGGCGGTCCTGCAGCCATTTCGGCGACGGCCCGTTCTTGACGCCGCGCACATAACGCCCGGCGAAAACCGGACAGGCGTTTTCCGAGCCTTCGGGGAAATCGAGCTCAACCTTTTGCGGCGAGGGATAATCGCCCTTGATGGGCTTCGGGTCGGGCGAGATGAAATCGCCGATCTTCGCCGCCGCAAGGTCGCGCGCCACGCCGTTGACGCCATTGGTGTCGGGCCGGTTGGGGGTCACTTCGAAATCGATGACCGGATCGTTGACGCCCATCACCGACGCCACCGGATCGCCGACTTGCGCCGATGCCGGCGCCTCGATAATGCCGTCATGATCGTCGCCCATTTCAAGCTCGCGGACCGAGCACATCATGCCGTGGCTCTCGACGCCGCGGATTTTCGCTTTCGACAGCGTCACGTCGATGCCGGGCACATAAGCGCCCACCGGCGCATAAGCGACCTTGATCCCCGCGCGCGCGTTGGGCGCGCCGCAGACGATCTGCATCTCGCCGTCCTTCGTGGCGACGCGGCAGACCTTGAGCTTATCGGCGTCTGGATGCTGCTCGGCCTCTATGACTTCGCCGATGGTAAAGGCGGAAAGACGTTCCTCCGGGTTTTCGACGTCTTCGACCTCGAGGCCGACGGCGACCATGATCTCGACGATGTCGTCGAGACTGGCGTCCGTTGCAAGATGGTCTTTTAACCAGGATAAGGTGAACTTCATGACGCTTCATCTTCCGAGATGGTTTGCAGCAAACGCGCGACGACATCGCTGCCGGCGCGCTCGCATGATTTTACAGGTTCGGGAACGGCTCTGTTATCCGGCGTATTTTTCCAGCAACGGTCAAAGACCGAGCAATAACAAACGCCGAAAAAGGCGTCGTCCGGATCGCCGGAAAAGACACGCTGTCTCAACATCTCAAACCCGGCGTCCGTCTCCTCATTGCTCGGCCAGGAAAAGACAATGGCCTGCGCCTCGTGCCCCGCAGCAAGTATGCCGACCGCCGTATCGAGATTCGACTGAAAGTCCTTGCGCAACGCTTCAGGCATGAACCGGTCGCGCAGATCCGGCCAGTCCTTGACCGGCGCGCCGCCGACAAAAAGGTCGGCGCTTTCAATCACCGCCGGGCCGATGCCGTCATTGCGAACGGAAACGGTCAAGACATGCCGATCGCCTTCCGACGAAAGCCCGCCGGACACATTGAGCACCGGCAGGACGCTGGCATGCTGTTGTTTGCGCATGATCTGCGCCTGATCCCAGGCGACGAAAAGCGCGCAGGCGCCGATGACGATGGCGGCGATGGAGCCGATCGTTTCGAAGCTGAGGGAAAGGCGTTTTTCAGACTTCGCCATCAAAGCGCCTCGATCACCCTCGCAAGCGCGTCTTTCACCGGCCCTGCGATGTCGGCGAGGCCGGGATTGTCGACCGCCTTCATCGAGGCGACCGGGTCGACCGCCGCGACTTCGACGCCTTCATCCGTTTGCTGAACGATGACGTTGCAGGGCAGCATGACGCCGATCTTGTCTTCGGCGGAGAGCGCCTTATACGCCATTTTCGGATTACAGGCGCCGAGAATGCGGTAGGGGCGGAAATCGACATCGATCTTTTTCTTTAATGTCGCCTTGACGTCGATGTCGGTGAGAACGCCGAAGCCTTCGGCCTTCAGCGCCTCTGTGACGCGTTCGATCACGTCGTCAAAATCGCCGGAAACGGTTTTCGCGATGTAGTAGGTCATTGGTTTTGATCGCTCCTGTTTCGCCGTTGAGTCCAGAAATAATAGGCCACAAAAAACAACACCCAAATAAAGAGAATAACGGTTAAGGCTACGAATGAGCCTCTCGTACCGAAAAACCGAGTCGACACTTCCGCCGCGCCCCAGCTAAAGGCCATGATCACAAGGAACGCCAAGATTGGGCGTTTGGGCTTCTTATCAATGTCCGCGCGGGGTGATTGCTCGGTCATTTTGTCACTACTTGCTCAATCCCGCCCACAGGCTCGGCTGGTCGGCGGCGTCGAAACCGTAATGCTCGAGCCAGCGCGCGTCGGCGGTGAAGAAATCCCTGAGATCGGGAATGCCGTATTTCAGCATGGCGAGGCGGTCGACGCCCACGCCGAAAGCAAAGCCCTGATATTCGTCGGGATCGAGACCGCAATTTTTGAGGACATTCGGGTGCACCATGCCGCAGCCGAGAATCTCCATCCATTTCTCGCCCTGGCCGAAGCGCACCTCGTTGCCGACCCGCTCATATTGCACATCCATTTCCGCGGACGGCTCCGTGAACGGAAAGAAATGCGGGCGGAAGCGCGTCTTTACGTCGTCGAGCTCGAAGAAGGTTTTGACGAAGGCCTCGAGCACGCCTTTGAGGTGCCCCATATGGGTCTCCTTGTCGATCACAAGCCCTTCGACCTGATGGAACATCGGGGTGTGGGTCTGATCGCTGTCGCAGCGGAAGGTGCGGCCCGGAATGATGATCCGGATCGGCGGCTTCTGGGTCATCATGGTGCGGATCTGCACCGGCGAAGTGTGCGTTCTTAGCAGCATGCGCTGCCCGTCTTCCTTCGGTTCGAAGAAAAACGTGTCGTGCATCTCGCGCGCCGGGTGGTCCGGCGGAAAGTTCAGCGCGGTGAAGTTATGGAAATCGTCTTCGATGTCCGGGCCTTCGGCGACGTCGAAGCCCATGGCGGAAAAGATCGCGATGATTTCTTCCGTCACCTGGCTGACGGGATGAATCTTGCCTTTGGGCTCGGGACGCACCGGCAGGGTAACGTCGACTTTTTCAGAGGCGAGGCGCGCATCGAGCGCAGCCGCTTCAAGCTCGGCCTTCTTCGTCTCAATGGCCTCGGCGATACGGGTTTTAAGGCCGTTCAGCGCCGGACCCATTTCCTTGCGCTCTTCCGGGCTCATCTTGCCGAGCGTTTTCATCTTCTCGGAAACCGCGCCCTTCTTGCCGAGCGCGGAGACGCGCACCTCTTCCAGCGCCGCGCCCGTATCGGCGGCGCCTATCCTGGCGAGAAGGTCTGATTCGAGCTGTTCAATGTCGGACATCGCGTCCGGTCTCCATGCTTTTAAGACGTAAAAAAAGCGCCACCCTTCGGATGACGCTTACCGGCAGATACCGCTTCGGTCACCCGTTCAATCAACGCTCCTAAAAAAGAACTCGAAAAAGGTCACGGGGCGTGCGGCTCCAATGAAAAAATCCTGCCCCTTGAATATAAAGAGCGGGCCCTCTTGTCGAGGGCCCGCTCCCCATATCGCCTGTCCGGTGAGAGAAGGCGTTAAGCCCCCAAGGGCTTTTTTTGGACCGAGGCCAGCTGCTCCGGCATGGCCTCGTTGTCAGCATAGGCCGTGAGCATCGGTGAGGCGATCTTTTTAACCGTCCCGGCGACGGTGGAGTCGATGCAGGTTCTCAGCGCGCTCAAATAGAAAGGCGCTTGATTTTCAAGCGCCTTTCAGGATCGTTAAACACCCGTAACAGTTATTAGGCGAGGGCCGCTTTCGCTTTTTCCGCCAACGCCTTAAAGGCCTCCGGCTCTTTTACCGCAATGTCGGCCAGCACCTTGCGGTCGACCTCGACGCCGGCCTTGGTGAGGCCGTCAATGAAGCGGGCATAGGTGAAATCAAGCTCGCGGCAGGCGGCGTTGATGCGCTGGATCCAGAGCGAGCGGAAATTGCGCTTGCGCGCCCGGCGGTCGCGATAGGCGTACTGGCCGGCCTTCTCCACCGCCTGATTGGCGACGCGGAAGGTGTTTTTGCGGCGGCCGTAATAGCCTTTGGCTTTGCCGATGATTTTCTTATGGCGGGCGTGAGCGGTGACGCCTCTTTTCACACGTGACATGGGGCGGTCTCCTTAGCGGTTATAGGGCATGTATTTCTTGACGATTTTCGCGTCGGGATCGGACAGCACGTCCATGCCGCGGTTCTGGCGGATTTGCTTGGGCGTGCGCTTGATCATGCCGTGACGTTTGCCGGAGACGCCGGCTTTGACCTTGCCGGTGGCGGTCATTTTGAAGCGCTTTTTCGCGCCTGATTTGGTCTTCAGTTTGGGCATTTTGCTTTTCCTTAAAGGGTCCTTTCGGACGCGCAACAAGACCGCCAAGGCATGCCAAAAGGCCCGGCGACCGGTGAGAAGGCGCGGGTTATAGCCGAAGAGCCCCATCTTTCAAGGGCGAAACGCCGAAAATCGGGGATTTTTCCCCGCGCCGTCGGCCCCCGGGCCGCTCCTTTTTGACCGGCCCCCTTCGCTAGCGCAGCAAAAGCAGGACGCCCGCGGCAAGGCCCAGGACGGAAACAGCGAAAAGCGCTTTCCGGGCAGGCGGCGGCAGACGCCGGACAATGTGAATCATGCAACCCTCCATCACAAAGTCGAGAATACGCAGGATCGGCCACCCCGCAATGCTTGAGGCCCTAGTGACTTGGCCTCTCATCGCCATATGATGCGCATGGGCGCGCGATTTTCCTGTCTAGGGAGGGCGGATGAAATCGTTGCTTTTTCGGCTGGCCGGCGCGGCCGGCGCATGGGGTCTTCTTTCATGCTTGTCGATCGCGATGGCGGCTTTGCCGCCGCGCGGCGTCGAGCCTGTGGCGGAAATTCCCTACCGCATCGCCTATCAGGGCTGGTTCACCGTAGAAGCGAGCGTCAACGGAACCGGCCCGCACGACTTCATCGTCGATTCCGGCGCCACCATCACCTCCGTCTTCGCCAATCTCGCCGCGCAGCAGGAGATGCCGCCCGTCGCCGGAAAGAGCATTCAGATTCTCGGACTCACGGGCGCGCAGGAGCTGCCGGCCTATATGCTCGGCGACATAGATTTCAACGGCGTCGCGATGACCGACCATTTAGGCGTGGTCCTGCCGGACTGGGCGCCGCCGAACACGCCGCCGCAAGGGGTCATGGGGCTTGACCTTCTGACGCGCTACACGGTGCATGTGGACACCAAAGACAAGGTCATCCGGTTTTACGATCCGTCCGTCCGGCTCGAAAAGCGCCGCCGCTGGGTCAGAACGAGGATGAAGTTGTTCAAGGCCCAAGGCTCGCCTTCGAAACTTTACACCGTTGAAGTCAAGGTCAACGCGGCGCGCATTCCTTGCATTCTCGATCTCGGCGCCTCCGGCACGATCTTCAACATGGAGGCCTTGCGCAACATGATGACGGGCGTCAGGCGCAGCCCCGCCTCGGGGCCGGGTTTTACGACCGGCTCGCGCGTCAAAGATGTTTTCGATGTGAGCGACCGCGCGCAGCCCGTTCGAATTCAGCGTTTGAAAATCGGCGGCGCGACCTGGCACAACAGGATCTTCGCCGTATATGACGCGCCCATCTTCGCCGATCTCGGCTATGAGCGAAAACCGTTTTGCCTCATCGGCGCCGATATGTTCTCCAGGCGCAGCATCCTGTTCGATTTCAAGAGAGAAAAGCTCTATATAGGCCCCGAACGCTAAGACGCCGCCAATGCCGCGGCTGAAATAAGGGGCAATCATGAAACTGAAACTCGCCGCCGCTTTGTTGTTTCTGACAGGCGCAGGAGCCAACGCAGCCGATTACGCCGTCGTCCACGCAGGGCGGTTGCTCGCCGAACCAGGCGGCGCCGTGAGCGAAAACCAGACGGTGATCATCAAGGACGGCCGCGTGGCGCGCGTCGCTTCCGGGTTTCTCGGCGCTGACGACATCAACGCAAACGCAGACGACGCCGTCTCGGTCCATGACCTCAAATCCATGTTCGTCATGCCCGGCCTGATTGACGGTCATGTCCACATCACCAGTGAAAACAATCCGAAAGGCCGCCTGCAGCGGGTGGAGATGTCGGAAGCCGACCGCGCCATCGCCGGCGCCGGTTTCGCGAAGAAAACCCTCATGGCGGGCTTCACCACCGTGCGCGACGTGGGCGCCGGTTCATCCGATGCGATTTTCGCCCTGCGCGACGGGATTGCGCGCGGCGATGTCGCGGGGCCGCGCATCTTCGCCGCCGGCGCCGTCATTTCCGTCACCGGCGGCCATGGCGACGGCACGCAAGGCTATCGCGACGATATCGCCGAGCTCCTGCATTCCTCTGGTGTTTGCGACGGCGTCGGCGAATGCCGCAAGGCGGTGCGCGAACAGGTGCGCCGCGGCGCCGACCAGATCAAATTGACGGCGACGGCGGGCGTTCTCTCCAACACCGCCGCCGGGCTTGAACAACAGTTTTTCGAAGACGAATTGAAGGCGATCATCGACACCGCCCATTCCATGGGCCGCAAAACGACGGCGCACGCCCATGGCGTCAACGGCATCAATGCGGCGCTGCGCGCCGGCGTCGACACGATCGAACACGGCACTTATCTCGACAATGAATCGATCCGCCTGTTCCGGCGCAACGACGCCTATCTCGTGCCGACCATCCTCGCCGGCGTCACCGTCGCCGAATGGGCCGAGGATCCCGACACGTTTTTGCTGCCGCCGCAGCGCGCGAAAGCCGCCGAAGTCGGCCCGAAAATGCTCGACATGGCCCGGCGCGCCCATAAAGGCGGCGTCAAAATCGCCTTCGGCACCGATTCCGGCGTGTCGAAACATGGAGACAACGCGCGCGAATTCGCGCTTCTGGTCGAGGCCGGCTTGACCCCGATGGAGGCGATCCGCACCGCCACGCTCGCCGGCGCCGACAATCTCGGCAAGTCCGACGTGCTCGGATCAATCGCGCCCGGCAAATATGGCGACCTCGTCGCCGTCGACGGCGATCCCTTAACCGACATCACCGAGCTTGAAGACATCGACTTCGTGATGAAGGAAGGCGTCGTCTACAAAGACAAATAACGCCTCACGCATAATCGGTCGGCAGCTCCGTCGTCTCTTTCAGCACTTCCATGGAGAAGGTGGAGGTGACGTCGGAGAATTCGGCGGCCGCGATGAGCTTTTTGTAGACGCGGTCATAAGACGCCATGTCCGGCGCGACGACTTTCAAAAGATAGTCGATATCGCCGCTCATCCGGTGCACTTCGAGAATCTCCGGAATGCGCCGGATCGCGTCCGCGAATTTTTTGAGCCAGGCCTCGTTATGCTGCGGGGTCTTCACCGAAATGAAGGCGGTGAGGCTGAGGCCCAGCGCCGCCATGTCGGCGAGCGCCACGCGGGCGCGAATGACGCCGTCCTCCTCGAGCTTCTTGATCCGCCGCCAGCAGGGGGTGGCGGAAAGGCCGACCTCATGGGCGATATCACTAACAGGCGTCGATGAATCGCGTTGCAAAATGCGCAATATAGCTTTATCAGTAGAATCCATTCCAATATTCCTACAGAAATTAGAAAAAACTCGCAATAATTAGTTTTTCTATTGAATTCTGTAGGATTAATTTTCTCCCCTTCCCGCTTATGCTCGGCGCATCAAATGACGGAGCTCAGGGGATTTATGATTAAGCGCGCCTTCACAGACCATCCGGCCAGCGTCGGCGAGAGCTACGCCGAGCATATGGGCATGGCGTTCGGCTTCGGCGCGAAGATGATCGGCGCGGGCCTCGCCTGTCTCATCCATGGCTTTCTCCCCTTCCTGTTCAAACGCACCGGCCGCGACTGCATCGAGGCGTTGCACCACAGCATGGTGACCCATCGCGACCGGCGCATTCCCGCCGAAGACCCAACGCCGGTCATGACGCAGCGGGAAGACAGGCTCCGCGCGGCGGAGTAAGACGCGCCCCGCGCTTTCGAAAGGCCGCCCCGTTCCGTGACCGCTCTTTCCCGCTTGTCCGATAAAGCGCGCGCGCTCGCCCCCGGGCTTTTGCTCGCCGTTACGGTCGCCTTCGCCTCGCTGTTTATCGCCTCGCGTTATGGCGGGCCGGTGATGCTTTACGCGATCCTGTTCGGCATCGCCTTCAACTTCTTGAATGAAGACCCGAAGACGAGCGCCGGCATCCAGTTCGCTTCGAAACGCGTCTTGCAGCTTGGCGTCGTTCTCCTCGGCGCGTCGGTGACGTTTTCCGAAATCGCCGAGCTCGGCTGGGCGACGGCGCTGCTGGTCGTCGCCGCAGTTGCGACAACCATTGCGGCCGGCGTTCTCATCGGGCGCGGCGCGGGGCTTTCGGGCCCTCATGCAACGCTCTCCGCCGGCGCCGTCGCCATCTGCGGCGCATCGGCGGCGATGGCCATCGCCTCGGTCCTGCCGCAGACCAAAGACAGCGAGCGCAATCTCATTCTCACCGTTGTCGGCGTCACCACCCTCTCCACCGTCGCCATGGTGACCTATCCGTCGCTCGCGCATCTTTTCGGCTTTTCCGACATGCAGGCCGGGGTCTTTCTCGGCGCCACTATTCACGACGTGGCGCAGGTGATCGGCGCCGGCTACATCGTCTCCGACGAAGCGGGCGCGGTCGCGGCCATCGTCAAGCTGATGCGCGTCACCCTGCTTGCGCCCGCCGTTTTCGTCATCGCGCTTGCGTTCTCGCGCCACGCCGGAACGGATGCGACGGGCCGCGCTTTTCCGATGTTTCTTTTCGGTTTCGCAGCGCTCATGGCGGCGAACAGTTTCGGCCTCGTGCCCGACGCCTTTCGCGACGGGATCGCCGGCGCTTCGCGCTTTTGCCTTGTCGTCGCGGTCTCCGCGCTCGGCGTCAAAACCGCGCTCAAGGAGCTTTTCGAGGTGGGCCACAGGCCGGTCGCCACGCTCGCCCTGCAGACCGCGTGGCTTGCGGTTTTCGTCGGCCTCGCCGTCGCCTTCGGCAAAGGCGTGCTGCCGCACTAGGAGCGTGATCGGAAAAAATGGAGACCGGTTTTTCGGTTCGATCACGCGACCGCTAAAAAAGCCGGTTAACACAACCTTAAACCGCCAATCCCCATCGAATTCCTTTCCCAGTTTTTAACCCCGATGAGCGATGCTTTCCGCGTCTTGTTTATCCGGGGAGCCCTTCGCCCATGTCCGATCCGTCCCTTTCCGCCCGCCTCGCCGCCATCGGCGCGGACGGTTTCGTCTCCGCCGATGAGGTTCTTTTCCTGAGGAAAGCCGTCTTCGCCAACGGCGTCGTCGACGCGCACGAGCTCGACGCGCTGTTCGATCTCGGCGACCGCGCCCAGAAGGGCGATCCCGAATGGTTCCAGTTTTTCGCCGAAGCGGCGGCGGATTTTTATCTCCGCGAGGAAGAGCCGCAAGGCTATCTGACCCCGGAAGAATTCCAGTCCCTGAAGGCGCGCGTCTTGCGCAACGGCCACGCCAACGCGCTTGAGATTGCGCTGATGGTGAAGCTGATGGAGACGGCGACGCAAACGCCGCCGGAGATGGCGGCGTTCGCCGGCGAGCAGTTCAAGGAAATGATCCTTGCGAAGCCCGACGGCCCGGTCGTCGACAAGCAGGATGCGGTTCTCCTGCGCCGTTATCTTTTCGCCGCCGGCGGCGACGGCCATGTCGCGGTGACGCGCCGCGAGGCCGAACTTCTCTTCGACATCAACGACGCCGTCGAACACGCCCACAACAATCCGGCGTGGACAGAGCTTTTCGTGCAAGGCGTCGTCAACCACCTGATGGCGCATCTTGGCTACACCGCGCCGAGCCGGGAAGAGGCCTTCCGCCGCAACGCCTGGGCGAAAGACCATTCGACCAATGTCGGCGGCTTTTTCAAGCGCATGGTTTCCGGCGGCTTCGGCGCCGTGATCGACGCCTATAAAGACGACAAATCCGTCCATGCCGAACATAACGAACAGCGCGACGCCGGCGTCGCCCACGCCGAAAAGCTCACCAGGACGGAAGCCGACTGGCTCGCCGCCCGCATCGGCCGCGACGGCGCCTTCGACGCCAATGAGCGCCGCCTCATCGAACGCCTGCGCGAATTGAAAGACGATCTGCCGGAAGGCCTGAAAGCGCTGATCGACCGCGCGGCGTGAACGCCCTTCGCCGTGAAACAATTTTACGTAAAACAAAATCCCCGTTTCGTTTAAACGGCTTATTTGCTGGCTTTCAGAAGAGTTTGGCGCCTTTTGCGTAAATTGTTCCACGGGGCTTCTTTCTCCAATTGTCATCCCGGAGCGACGGCGCCGGCAGGCGAACCCGGGGCCCATCACGCCCTGAAACACAGACCCGGCGCAGTTCCCGCATCTCATGCAGCAATGCTTACGCGCTGCAGCGCGTGCGGGATGACAGCATAAGGCATGATAACGCCGCAGCGGCGCCCGTGGATAACTACGCACCGAATGCGGGATTCCGGGAAGAATTTATCACAAATGATGAAGGCCGGAGGCATGGATCAACTTATTGGGGCGCGGCATTTGAACACTATGACCGGGCTTGATGTAAATTAATCTGTATACATCCTAACCCCCGCCCGCCAACTCGCCTTCCCGGAATTTCGAGACGAAGGACGAGACGGCTTCGGCCCAGCGCGAGATGTTCCGGGAGAGACGCCTTTCGGTGAGTCGCCGTTGAGTTCGCCCATGCCGCCGCGCCGACAGCGCTCGACACGCATCATATTAATTTCAAAACTTTGCAGATATGAAAGTTTGCATCTGCGCAATCATGTCCGCGACCCTACAATTACAATCCTGGCGTCATGAATGCGCCTTGCAAGCGCGGCAAAAGGGGCCGGCGCGCGCCCTACTCCGCGCGAAGACGATCTGCTATTTAAACACACAATTTCGTATGCGGTTTTTGCAAACGCTTCTCAATGTTGAAGGTTATATAACATTTCGTCTCGGGACGAACTATTCCATTGACGATGATTAACATTCTGTTAGGCTCTTCATATTGGCGCAGCTTTGCTGATCCGGAGCAACCGGCCTGGAGAGGGTTATGGGGCGTGGTGAGTTCTGCGTTTTCACCGGCACAACGCCGGTATGTATGGGTGGAGAGAAATCATGAATCTGAAATACGCGCTTGCCGCGGCGGCAAGCTTATGCGGCGTTTGTGGCGTCGCCACTACCGCGTCAGCCGCGGAGATCACATTGGAGCTGATCGACAGTTACGATCGGGCGGATCCATTCGGCCTCGCCTATGACGGCACGCATATCTGGTGGGCCGACAATGGCGGCGTCATTCGCCAGATGACGACGGACGGCGTCGACACCGGCGTATCGTTCAGCGGCCCGGTCTGGTCCGAGCTTGCCTGGGATGGCTCGCAACTGATCATGACCCAGAACAACACCGTCTACTTCTTCGACCGCGACGGCTCGAATATGACGACGCAAACGATCACGGCGGCGCCTTATACGGGCATTCTCGGCCTCAATGACGGCCTTGATTGGGACAATGGCGAACTCTGGATCTCACCGGACATCGGCAACGTCTATCGCATGGAGGGCGATCTCTCGGCATTCGTCGGCGCGTCGCCGTTTCTTGGCGGCGGCGGCGGCTATTCCGGCGTCGAGCGCATTCAGGCGACCAACGGCACGGATTATGTCATCGTCGTCAACGATGCGAGCAGCCCGCGGGAGCTTTGCGTGCACACGCTCGGCGGCGTGGAAATCGGCTGTCAGGCGTTCTCGAACTCCCGCTATGAGGGCCTTGCCTTTGACGGCCGCTATCTCTGGGCCGCCGATTATTTCGGCGACCGCATCGACAAATACGACATTCTCAGCGATGGCGGCTCAATTATCGATCCGGGCGTCGGCGAGGTGCCGCTGCCGGCTGCGCTGCCGCTGATGCTGCTTGGCTTGGGCGGTCTCGGCGCCGCCGCTCGCCGCAAGAAAAAAGCCTGACGGAAAAACGATCCCCCGCAAACTGAAAAAGCGGCGCTTGCTGGCGCCGCTTTTTTCATGAGGCTTATTCCGGCTTACGAAGTCGGCTCGCCTTCCTGGAATTTCGAGACGAAAGCCGAGATGACGTCGGCCCAACGCGAGATGTTCTGGGACAGGTGCTCTTCGGTGACGCCGCCGTCGAGTTCGATCACATAATCGACGCCGACCTCGCTTGTGCCTTCGAGAACGTAAGCGCGCCCGAAGACCTGGCTGTCGTTGAAGCCGTTGACAATGCGGTAGTCGCTCGGGGCCACATCGCGGCCCAGCTCGAAATTGGCGAAAAAGACAAGCGTCTCGCAGGCCTGGGGCGCGCCGGAACAGGAAAGCGCGCGGACGTAAAAGCCGAACTGGCCCGCCTTGCCCGCCGCCACCGGCGCGCCGGTGGCCTCGTCCGCCATCATGTCGGGGGAGAGCCCGGCGTCCTCAAGCGCGTCCTCAAGCTGGTCCGCCGTGACGGCGTCGAGCGTCTGCGCGACCGCGCCGGCCGGCGCCAGCGCCAGCACGCCCGCCGCGCCAAAGCTGGCCGCGCCCGTCAGAAATTTGCGAATGCGCCCCATCGTCCTTACCCCGCGCTCTTGTCGCCGGCCCCGCCGCCGGCAGAAATCCAGCATGACCCCAGAATGAACGATGGAGCGCCCGCTTGGCAATGGTTTCGCCCGGATCGCAGTCAGTTTGGCGCAGCGCCCCCGCGTTGACTTGGAAAAGGGGCGGACTATGTTCGCCCCACCTTTCAACCGCTGACGTTTCGGGGGTTTCATGGCCGATTCCGCGCAAACCGCGCGTCCTTTATCGCCGCACCTGCAAATCTGGCGCTTCACCGTCACCATGGCGGCGTCAATCACCCATCGCGCGACCGGCGCCGTGCTTTACGGCGGCTCGCTGCTCCTCGCTGTCTGGACCTACGCGCTGGCCTTCAGCCCGTCGCTGTTTTCCGCGGTCTCCGGCTTTGTGACCTCGCCGGTCGGCTTCATCATCGTCGCCGGCTATGTCTGGTCGCTGTCTTTCCACCTGATGAACGGGCTGCGTCACCTTTACTGGGATTCAGGGCGCGGCCTCGCCGTTCCGACCGCAACCAAGACCGCCTGGGCCGTCTATATCGGCTCCGTCATCCTCGCGGCGATCATTCTGTGGGCCGGCTACGCCGGCATGGGGGCTTAAGCGATGGCGCATCATAAAGGCACCTCTTCCTTCATCATGCAGCGCTTCACCGCGGCGTTGATGATCCCCTTGGGGCTCTGGTTCCTGATCGGCGTCGTCTCCCATCTCGGCGCGGATTACGAAGCGGCGCGGGCCTGGCTCGAAAAGCCCCTGAACGGCGTCCTGACAGCGCTCTTCATCGCCATCGGCGCCTGGCACATGCGCATCGGCATGGGCGAGATCATCGCCGACTATATCGCTTCCGGGCTTAAGACCGTTCTCAATCTTGTGAACTGGCTCGTCTGCCTCGCGCTGATCGCGGGCGCGGCCTGGGCCGTATACAATGTTTCCTTCGCAGGCTGACGCCCAACCTTAATCCCTCAGGATTTCCCAATGTCTTCATCTTACGAAATTGTCGATCACGAATATGACGTTGTCGTCGTCGGCGCCGGCGGCGCGGGACTGCGCGCAACGCTCGGCGCGGCGCAGGCGGGGCTGAAGACGGCCTGCGTCACCAAGGTCTTCCCGACCCGCTCGCACACCGTGGCGGCGCAGGGCGGCATCTCCGCCTCCCTCGGCAATATGGGCGAGGACGACTGGCGCTGGCACATGTACGATACGGTCAAGGGCTCGGACTGGCTCGGCGACCAGGACGCCATCGAATATCTCTGCCGCCACGCGCCCGCCGCCGTTTACGAGCTCGAGCACTGGGGCGTTCCCTTCTCGCGCACCGAAGAAGGCAAGATCTATCAGCGCGCCTTTGGCGGCATGACCAAGAATTATGGCGAAGGCCAGGTCCAGCGCACCTGCGCCGCCGCCGACCGCACCGGGCACGCCATCCTGCACACGCTTTACGGCCAGTCGGTGAAGCAGAACGCGAAATTCTTCATCGAGCATTTCGCCCTCGACCTCATCATGTCCGAAGACGGCGAATGCCGCGGCGTGATTTCGTGGGAGCTCGACACCGGGATCATCCACCGCTTCGCCGCAAAGATGGTGATCCTCGCCACGGGCGGGTACGGCCGGACCTATTTCTCCTGCACCTCGGCCCACACCTGCACCGGCGACGGCAACGCCATGGTGCTGCGCGCGGGTCTCCCTCTGCAGGACATGGAGTTCGTGCAGTTCCACCCGACCGGGATTTACGGCGCCGGCGTCCTCATCACCGAGGGCGCGCGCGGCGAAGGCGGGTATCTGACGAATTCCGAAGGCGAGCGCTTCATGGAGCGTTATGCGCCGTCGGCCAAGGACCTCGCCTCGCGCGACGTCGTTTCGCGCTCCATGACCATCGAGATCCGCGAGGGCCGCGGCGTCGGCCCCAACAAGGACCACATCCACCTCAACCTCAATCACCTCGACCCGAAAGTGCTGGCGAGCCGCCTGCCCGGCATTTCCGAAAGCGCGAAGATTTTCGCCGGCGTCGACGTCACCAAAGAACCGATCCCGGTGATCCCCACCGTCCACTATAATATGGGCGGCATCCCGACCAATTATCACGGCGAAGTCGTCACCAAGCGCGGCGAGGATTCCGACGCGTCCGTGCCGGGCCTCATGGCCATCGGCGAGGCGGCCTGCGTTTCCGTGCACGGCGCCAACCGCCTCGGCTCCAATTCGCTGATCGACCTCGTGGTGTTCGGCCGCGCGGCGGGCCTTCGCTGCGGCGAGCTCGTCAAAGCGGACGGCGCGGTTCCCGACCTGCCGAAAGCCGCGACCGACGAAGCCCTCGCCCGACTCGACAAGTTCCGCCACGCCAAGGGCTCGACGCCCACCGCCGCCTTGCGCGGACAGATGCAGCGCGTGATGCAGGAAGACTGCGCCGTCTTCCGCACCGAAGAGACGCTGCAACAGGGCTGCAAGCGCATCCGCGAAGTCTACGACGCCATGCCCGATATCGGCGTTTCCGACCGCTCGCTGATCTGGAACACCGACCTCGTCGAGACCCTTGAGTTCGACAATCTCATCGCCCAGGCCATCGTCACCATGGAAGGCGCGGCGAACCGCAAGGAAAGCCGCGGCGCGCACGCGCGCGAGGATTATCCCGACCGCGACGACGCCAACTGGATGAAGCACACCGCCGCCTGGTTCGCCAACGGCAAGGCGACCATCGATTACCGCCCGGTCCACTCCTATACGATGTCGGACGAGATCAAATATATCGAACCGAAAAAGCGGGTTTATTGATGTTGGGCTGGAAGCGAATTTTATATTCGTACAGCCTATTTTTTGAATTGGATTAAACTTTTACGCCTTCCAAATTTCGCGCTCAGACCAGTCGGCAGGCATTCCCATCTGTTTAAGTGGCACATTGGGGTGTTCGCTCATCAATTTCTTCAGTCGCTCCGCCCAATGATTATCTGGTGACACTTGCTTCAGAATTATTTGGATCACAGCGAGTTGCGCATACACTTTATTATTAACCTCCAAATCATCTCTATACTTCTTATCGATTAGCGGCTTGATTGTGCAGACTCGATTCCAAAGGCGGGAATGGTGCGCACAAACGTTCCTTATGTAAGAAATGCAGTGTATCCAAGAGCTAAGGAATTGGTGCTTTAGGCCAAACTTATCGCAAATGTCATTACACTCACGCTTATCCATATTCTTGAATGCGATAGAGATTGAGCCAAATGACACCGCCTCAAAAACCATCCAGCACGGCGGCATGTCTGGAGTATCGTAATTCAGATAGTAATGATTGATGAATACGTCGCGTTTTTTCGCATCCTTTGAATCGTGGCTTATTTGTTCCTTTATATGTTGAATGAATTTCGCGTGATTAAAGTGACGACTCAGATTGAAAAGCTTCGAGTCCTGATACCAATTCGGTCCGTGCTTAATCGCAATAGAATTTGAGAGTGATGCCCGGAATGCGACTTCAATTCGTTCTGTAGCATCCAATACTAAGAGGCGCAGCTTCCTATCGAACACATATCGATCAAGGGCGTCCTTAAAATCGGTACCTTTGAGAAATTCATGTCGGTCTGGCCCGCGCCCACCTTTCTGAAAGGGGAGGAAATAACCAGAAAGGCGATAGTAACCGATGTGATGAAGGCAATGCTTGGCTTCTTCACGATCCGAAATCTGCAGCCCCCTACCCTCCAGTAGCTCTAGCTGGTCGTCCACGCTCAACGCGGGTTTGGTGAAGCCTCTAGGCGCTGGGGGAATAACAGTCATAGAAAACCCGCCCATGTACGCCGATCTTACGAGAGGCGGGGCGGGTGTTATTGACGCCTAAGTAGGGCGGAACAATTAACACTGCAACAACGCCTTCACTAAAATTACAACAGCATGCTAGCAACAAGTTGCAAAGCAACTTGTTGCTAGCATGCTGTTGAGCATTTGTCAAGTCTTTCATATTATTGTTTTTCCTATATATTTGTATCTTCGGTTTTGCAATTTTGTGGCAAAAAAGCTTTGTGCAACATATGAAAGAAAAGCCTGAAAATCAAGTGGAGCAAAGGCTTCTGTCGGAACTTGAGGAAATAAGAAAACAAATATCAGCCTTGGAAGCAGAGCATGCATCCATAGAACGATTGCTGGTGAAACTTCGGCGCGAAAATGTCGCGAAACGTGAAGTGACTAGAACCAACAGCATTGACCGCTTGCTGGTCGAGACACAAGTGGTTGAATTTTTAAAGGAATCTGGCCGACCCGTACCAACATCCAAGCTTTATAACTATGCTCGAGTCACGGTGCGAGAATTGAAAGAAAACACTTTTAGGTCGCAACTTCATCGGATGAAGAAGCGAGGGCTTATTTATTCGCCTAAGGGGCGGCGAGGCGAATGGAAGCTAGCGGAAAACATCGAAGAAAATACATAACTTGACTTGATGCTTAATGCTGCTGCCCGGCCATTACCCAATAAACGGCTCGCCATTCAGCGCCTGCATGAACGTCGCAAGCGCCAGCGCAACGCCGAGCGCCGCAGCGATCCAGACGGCGCGTTTGGCGGTCGTTGCATCCAACTTGAAGATTTTTTCCGCCGCATAGCCGAGGAGCGGCAGGGCCTGCATCAGATGCGTCGCGAAGAAATGCGGGACGCGCAGATCGCCGCCCTCGCGCGACCAACCGACAATTGGCAGCCCGCCGAGATCCGTGCGGGGACCGCCGACCCAGTGGCCGCCGGGCTGCGCCGACATATAGCCGGCGATCACCAGGGTCAGGAGAAAACCGAGCGTCAGGCCGAGCCCGGCGCTGAGTTTCAAACCGGGCGTCAGCTTTTCCGTGACGGGCGCGCGCAAGAACCAAACGCCAATCACCAGCGCCGGGATCGTCACCACCAGGACGCCGGCGCCCATGAAGGTGTAGATGAGCGCGTCGAAGGAGGTTGTGAAATTGAAATGGGAGGCGACGCCCCGTCCCGCCTGGGCGGCGATGACGGCGATTTCGACGATCGCCGCGAAGGCCGAAACGCCCGCCATGACGCTCAGCCATCTCGCAGCGCGCGCCTTGTCCGATAAAAACGTGACCAGCAGCGCCAGCGTCGCCAGATGCAGCGCCGTCGACGCAAAGAATTTCAGCGGCTTGATCCAGACATTGATGTCGTTGACGGTGCGGACATCGAGCTCACGCGCGACCAGCGTCGCCGGAATGGCGGCGAGCAGCAACAACGCCGCCTGAAGCCACACACGCTCTGAATAAGTAAACCGCTTCATGCCGTTGCTCCTTTTTGCGCTGCGCCCCGGACGCCGCCGACGGCGCGCCAGCCGCCATCCGTCAGAACGAACAGGAGGAAGCCGAGCGGGCCGAACATGAAGGTGAAAAAGAGGATCGGGATCTGGATGAGCCGCGTCAGGCCGGAGGCGTCCGCCCGCGCCGCGATCACCGCGCCGATGGCGAGGTCGAAGGCGAGATAATGGATCCAGCCGGCGAGAAGCGCCTCATCGCTGGCGAAAAGCGCCCGGACCGCCGCGAAAGAGCCATACCCGCCCCCGTCGACCCCGGCGAAATAGGCCATCATCAGCCCGCCATAAAGCGCGCTGAGAAGACCGGGGATCACGATCCCGGCCGCGAACAGCACCCATTCCCACCGCTTCGGCGAGAACAGAAGCAACAGCCACCCGATCATGGCCAGATTGCCGCTCCAGGAGAACAGCGTTTCGACGTTTAAAGGCATCCCGAAAGTCCCTCGCAAGATTTGTCCGCTTGCGCCGCAGGGATCTCCCCCGGCGCGTCCGGCCCAATGGGCGCCGGGGCCTTGCGCCGACGCAATCGGCCTTACGCGAAACGGCTGGAATCCTTCGCCAATTGCAGTAAAAACCACTCGCGAAGCGTGAGATGCAGGCGAGGATCCGGGGGAGGAATGGCGCTGATCCGCAAATATTTCTGGCTCGGCGCCGCGACCGTGCTGGGGCTCGGCGCGCTCTTCGCCTTTCTCGGCGTTTACGACACGGATAATCTGCCGCTTCACCAGCGTTTCATTTTCTGGACGGCGACCATGCTCGCCGGGACGGCGGCAACCGCGCTCGCCGGGCCATGGGTCTTCAACCGGCTGCTCCCGGGCCGCAGCACAATCCTTCAACTGGCCGTCGTCGCCGCCATCATTTCTTTCCCGGTCTGGCTGGCGATCGGGGCCTTTGAAACCGGCTTCACCGGCTCCTGGCCTTTGAACGATCTGCCGATGCAGTATCTGCGGATCTTCGCGATTTCCATGATCGTTCTCGGCGGCGGCTATATCGCCGCGCGGGCGCTCGGCATGATCGGCGGGCCGGCGGGCGGGGAGCCGGCGGAGATATCCCCGGTCCCGGGCTTCCTCGAGCGGCTGCCGGCGAAATATCGCGGCGCGGCGCTTTATGCGGTGTCGTCGGAAGACCATTATCTGCGCGTTCACACTGATCGCGGAGAAGAGCTGATCCTGATGCGCCTTGCCGACGCCATGCGCGAGCTTGACGGCGCGGACGGATTGCAGACTCACCGCTCCTGGTGGGTCGCCCGCGACGGCGTCGCCGAGGCCAGCCGGGATAATGGAAAGCAAATGCTGGTCCTGAAATCCGGCGTTGCGGCGCCGGTCTCGCGCTCTTTCGCGAAAGCCGTCCGGGACGCCAGCCTTACATAGATCGGCGCCGGCCTATTTCCTGAAATTCAAAGTCGCGCTTTTGCCGGTCTCGAGACTCGCCGCGCCGTCGACCGTGCGCGGGGAAAAGCGCCAGCGGTCAAGCGCGCGCAGGGCTTCTTCGTTGAAGCAGGAATCGGTCGACGTCACGATCCGCGGATGGACCGCCCGACCGGCGGCGCTGACATCGAACATCACCGTCACCGATTCAACAGTATCGGCGCCGCGGGCGCAGCGTTCGGGATACTCGGGCGCGACGGAATGGGTGAGCGAGGCCTCTTCGACCACCGGCGGCGCGGGACGCGGACGGCGCGGCAGAACGCGCGGCGCGGCGCTCGTCTCGCTGGACCGGATATCCCGAGACGGCGTTTCGCCCGCCTGTATCTCATTTACCTGCGGCTCAGTTGCCCGTGTCTCGCTTGCCTGAGTTTCACTTGCCTGAGTTTCACTTGCAGAGGCCTGGCTTGCGGGCGCGGACGGCGCCGGCGCGGCGGAGACGTCGGCCGTTTCCGCTCCCCCGTCTTCAACCGCGTCTTCAACCGCTTCGTCTGCGGCGCCCGCCTGCGGTTCGGCGGCGCTCTGATCTTCGGGAAGGGACGCAGGCGCCGCATCTTCCATCGCTTCATCCGCAGGCTGAGCGGTTTCGCCGGGGCTTTCCGCCTCCGGCCGGACCGCAGGCGCCATCAGCGACGGGCGCGGCGCGGACGGATTGCTGACGACGATGTTCGGCCGCTCCGCCGGTTCGTTTCCGGCGCCCGAGAGCACCTGATAGCCGACCCACATGACGAAAAGCAGCACCGCCAGCAACGCAAAGACGGTGGCGAGCCGCGCGCCCTCGCTCGCCGCGCCCCCCGAAGACGCGGCGTAAGCCGGCTCTTGCGGCGCGGCTTCCGGTTCGCCGCCTTGCGCGACAATCGCGGCGACTTCGGCGCGGAAACGCGCGGCGACGGCGTCGGCGTCAAGGCCGAGATAGCGCGCATAGCTTTTAACGAAACCCGACGCATAAGGCAGCGCCGGCAGGAGATCGGCGCGTAAGACCTCAATCGCGGCGAGATGGGCCGCCTTGACCTTGATCGCCTCGCTCACCTCGTCGACGGAAAGCCCTGCGGCCTCGCGCGCGGCGGCGAGCAGCGCGCCGGCATGCTCGGCTTCGGCCAGCGCCGGGGCATTCTCATTGGGCGCAGGGCCTCCCGCGGGCGCGCCCGCGCCGCCCTTGAAATCGATGATTTCCGCTACCTTGTCCTGAGCCATGCTCGCCCGGCGTCCAACTCAACTTTCACCATTTCGGGGCGGATCGCCTGATCCCATGGGCCCCACGCTCATGGGGAAAACCGCCCGAAACCCGCCCCAAAAGGGCGCTTGCCGAACGGCGAAGCATAATCGGCGCCAGTCTTTCGCGGCTTTGGCGCTGCTGTCGCCGCTTGGCGTTAACCACTTTATCATGGAAAAGCGGAAATGCGAAAATTCCGGCGAAGAAGGTAGCGTCTCAGTTTGCCTTCGCCCTTCGAGACAGCCCCGTCCCTTCATCCTGAGGAGCAAGCCGCAGGCTTGCGTCTCGAAGGACGAAGGGGCGGGGCCCCTCAGAATGAAGGCAAACTGAGACGCTACCGCAAAGAAAGGCTTTTTCATGAGCTATAGCTGCTTCACGCTCGACATTGCGGAAGGCGTCGCGCATCTGCGCTTTTCGCGGCCCGACAAGTTCAACTCCTTCATTCCGGAATTCTGGCGCGAACTCCCCGAAGCCGTGAACGACATTTCCGACAACGCCAAAGCGCGCGTCATCGTCCTGTCCGCGGAAGGAAAACATTTCACCGCAGGGATGGACATTTCCGTCTTCATGTCGGGCGGTCTGGACGCGCCGCCGGACAACCGGGAAGCCGCCGCCGAAGCCCTGCGCTATCAAGTGAAAGAATTACAGGCGACGTTCTCGGCGCTCGAAAACGCCCGCCAGCCGGTGCTCGCCGCGATCCAGGGCGGCGCGGTCGGCGCCGGGGTCGATCTCGCCAGCGCCTGCGACTGCCGCTACGCCAGCGCCGACGCGTTTTTCTGCGTGCAGGAAACGGCGATCGGCATGACCGCCGATGTGGGAACCTTTCCGCGACTCGTCAAAATCATTCCTGAAGGCTGGGCGCGGCAGATGGCCTACACCGCCGAGCGCGTTCCGGCGGCGAAGGCCAAGGAAATCGGCCTTGTGAACGAGGTCTATGACACCCATGAGGCGCTGCTTGAGGGCGTGATGGAAATCGCGGGGCAGATCGCCGCCCATTCGCCACTCGCCGTGTCGGGCTGCAAACAGATGATCAATTATTCCCGCGATCATTCGACCGAGGACGCGCTCGATTACATCGCCTTGTGGAACGCCGGCATGCTGCGCCCCGACGACATCAAGGAAAGCTATATGGCGAAGTCGGAAAAACGCGCGCCCAAATTCGACGACTTAAAACCGGTGAAGAAGTCGCTATAAAGCTAGCAACTCATTCACCGCGCGGTCGGCGGCGTCGACGGCGCCTTGCACATAGGCGAGCGCGCTTGAGTCCGAATTGGCGACGGCCATGCGGCCCATGCGCTGGCGCGCCGTGACATGGGGGCCGTATTCCGGGCTCCAGGTCCACGGATCGTAAAGCTCGTTATATTCGTAGGCGTATCCATGGGGCCAACGATTGACGGTGATCCCGGCGATGTCGCGCGCCGCGTCGAACCCATAAGGCCCGAGCATGCCGGTCATCTGCTCGACGATGGCGGTTTCGAAATCCTCGAAACTCAGCTGATAGAGTTTCGCGCGGCCCGCATGATGCTGCTCGCGTTCGGTCAATCCCGGCTCGGTCGGCACATATTGAAGATGGGCGACGATGGGCTTGTCCGGCGAAGGCGAAAATTCGACGCCGCCCATGCTCACCGGGAAATCGAGCGAAATCGATTCAAAGAACCCTTGCGGCGAATAAAGGCGGCTGTAGCCGGCCTTTTCGAAAGCCTTCCAGTTGCGCAAGGCCACATTGGTGTAAACGAGCGGGATTTTGACCAGCGCATGCGCCGCCTCGCGCTGCGCCGCATCCATCTCCGGGCAGATATAGGGCAGCATGTGCATATAGCAGGCGAGAACGACATTCTTGCCGCGCACGCGAAACGCCTCGCCGTCTTTGACATAGGTGACATCGGCGCCGTCCCCGGCGTTCTCCGCCTTCACCACCGTCGATTTCAAACTCACGCGCACATCCGCATCCGCCGCATCGAGACGGTCATAATGAGCGCGCGCGGCGACCTCGTCCTCCATGTTGTGGCCGGGCATGACGTCGGGCCGCAAGGCCCGCATGATCAGCCGCGCGACGCCGGCGTTGCCGTCGGGAAAATGGAAGATGTAAGGATCGTCATCGAGATAAGGGAGCGGGATGGCGCCGTCGAGGCCAAGCCCCGCCGTTCCCGGCATGCCGATGCGCGCGCCTTCCAGCGCCGAGAGCGCATCCCAGCCGACGCCCCAGAGCCCGGTGATCGAACGGCGCAAGAGAACGGCGATCTCCTCGCCGGCGCCCGCATGATCGAGAAGAAAGCGCTCATAGCTGATGCGCCTTAAAAGGTCGATTTTTTCGGAGACGCTTTTGCCTTCGAGATAATCTTTCCGCTCGAGCGCCAGCTCCGCAAATTTCTCGCGCTGATTTTCCGGCCAGGGAATGGACGCAATGGCGGCTTTGGCGCGCGCCTTTTCCGGCGCGTCGGCCCAGAGCCCGTATGGCTCGTCGATCAGAATATCATCGCCATAATGGGCTTTGTCGAGATAAACGCCGCGGCCCATCTTGCGGCGGGCGTAAAAATCCCGGTCGAAATAATCGTAGAATTTGTCGAGATCGACGCCGATGTCGCGAATGAAACTTTTGGCGGTCTCGGACCACTGGCTCGGCCCGTCGAGCGACTGGCTGCCGCCATAGCCGATGAGCTTTTCGCCATCGACCTCAAACTCGTTGCGCTTGGCGTGGCCGCCGAAATCGTCGTGATTGTCGAGAATGAGAATGCGCGCGTCTTGTCCCGCGCGCTTTTTCCAGAAATAGGCGGCCGCCAGTCCCGAAATCCCGCCGCCGACGACGATGAGATCATAGTCGCTGTCGGTCTGGGTTTGCGGACGCGGCCAGGTCTCGCCGTCCCAGGCGAGGGCGTGGGCGGTTTCGAAAGACCCCGCATGGGAGCCGCGCATCCCGGTCAGCCCCGGCGGATAAAATCCGGCCTCCGCCTTGCCGCAGCCCATAAGGGCCGAGGGCGCAAGCCCCGCGACAATGGGCAGGCTGACGCCGCCGAGAAAATCACGGCGGGTGATCGAGGACAGGCGTTTCATGAGTCTGCTCCGGACAGGTTTCGTCAATCGGAGCTTAATTCACGCGCCTCGTCAATAAAGTGCGGCGGACTATAATGCGGCGGCGGCGCGTCGCCGATGGCGTCTTTGCGTTTCCTGTCGCGTTCGCGCGCAGCTTCAACCAGCGCTTCGAAAATCCGCATGTCGCCTTTGCGGTAGGTCAGGAACTCCGGGTGGAACTGCACGCCCAGATAAAAATCCTGCTCGGGATCCTCGATCGCCTGGATCAGCCCGTTTTCTTCGCGCGCGGTGACGACGAGCCCCTCGCCGACTTTCTCCACCGCCTGTTTGTGGATCGAATTCACTTCGCGCGTCGCCGATCCGATGATCCGGCGCAGGAGCGAACCCTCCTCGATATGGATGGTCTTGCGATAGAAGACATGGCCCGGCAGCGAGCTCGGATAATCCATATTCGGAAACGCGCGGGCGATGTCGCCATGCAGCGCGCCGCCATTGACGACGTTTAAAAGCTGCGCGCCGCGGCAAATCCCCAAGACCGGCAGGCGCTCGTCGCGGGCGCGATGCGCCCAGAACCGCTCCATGCGGTCGCGCTCGCGGTCATACTTGCCTTGCGGATGCGGCTGGCCGTCATAGAGCTCGGGATAAACATCGGCGCCGCCGCCGAGGACGAGGCCGGAAATCCATTTATCCGTATGCGGATGCTGCGCCGTCAGCCGCAAAGGCTCGCCGCCCGCAAGACGCACCGCAAGCCAGATCGCCCCGTAAGCGAAAAAATCGCCATGGGTGGGCTTGGTGATTCCGATGACTGGTTTGTCCGTCATGCCGCGCCGCCCGCGCCTATATTATCAGTGCTTCATTTCCGGCGGCAGCTCGCCATGACGGACGAGAGAGCTCACCACATAAAGAAAGCCGAGATTGGCCATCCTGTCTTCCTTGAAAGAAAGTTCGCCCCGGGCGCCGCGCACCTCATGCACGGCCTGGAAAAGCTCAAAGGCGATGTCGTCGCGGTCTATCACGCCGCCGACGCTGCGCGCAAAGCGCTTTACGGCCTCGCCCACATGACCTTCCTTGAGACTCGCCCCGGCGTCGCGCCAGGCCTCGCGCAGGCGCGTGAAGTCGGTCTCGGAATGGGCGATGTCGTTGACGGCGGAGAGCATGGCGACGCCCGGAATGCGCGTTTTCTCGCCGACGCGCTGCTCATAATTGGAAAGCACGCCGCCGGTCACCGTGAGTTCGTAGAGCATCCAGGGAAAATCGACGCCCGACGCAATGGAATGATAAAGCCCCGCCCAGAAACGCGGATTGACTTCGATGAGACGCGCTTCGTCGCCCTCTTTCTCGGTCCAGCGGTAATCGATTTCCGCAACGCCGTTCCAGCCGAGCGGGCCCAGAAGCTTTTTCGAGGTTTCGAGGAACGGCGCGTCGTCCACGGTTTCGCGCACCACGCCGGCGCCGGAGGTGCGCGGCCACTGGCGCAGATTCTTGTAAGCCATGGAGCCTTTCAAGACGCCGTTTTCGAAAATCACTGTGTGGCAATAGTCGACGCCTTCGAGGAATTCCTGCACCAGCGCCCGGTCGCCGGTCAGCTTCTTGTATTGCGCCATGAGCTCGCCGGCGTTCGCCGCCTTGGTGACGCCGCGCCCGCCGACCTTGTCCGGCGCTTTCAGCATCACCGGAAAGCGGACTTTCTCCGCCGCTTCGCGCACTTCCCTCTCCGACGTCACTTTGACGGTTTGCGGCGCGGGCAAGTCCTGCTCGCCCGCCCAGCCCATGAGATGGTCTTTCGGGTCGACGCGGTCGATGGCGGCGAAGTCCGGCGCCGCGATGTCGATAATCCCGTCGAACCGGTCGCGGTGCTCGGAAAAAAACCGCATGCCTTCGAAAGTCGGCATCAAGACATAGGGCCGATCGTCCCCGGGCTGATATTTTTTCGCCTGCTCCACCATCTTGTCGAGAAAGGCGTCCGGATTTTCGGCGCGCACAGGATGGGTGAAATAGCCGCTGATGTTCTTGGAGAAGGACAGCGCCGTCATCCCCACATCGTCGCAGCCGATGACCTCGACGCCGCGCTCATGCAAAGAGCGGGCGATGGCCAGAGACATCAGCGAGCGGCCATAGGTGACAATCACCCGCCCGCGCGCCAGCCGGGAATTCAAATCATCGTTCATAAGCATAATATAGGCGCCCGCCCCGTCCGGGCATACTCCCCTTGTCTGAGGCGCAAACACGCCGGACGCCGCCGCCGTTCCGGCCCTCCCGCTGGGACCCCGCCCCCGCGCCCCATAATCGCGCCAATCAATCCCCCCAAATTCCCTTTTTGCGCCATGGCGGCGCCACGCTCGGCGCTATCTTCCCAGCCGCGGGCCGGCGGCGAGTTTCGACAGGGGATTTTCGTGGAAATCAAAATGGAGCCGCACCAGCGCTCGCTCGGCCTTAAACTCATCCTGGTGGGCGCGCTCGCCTTCATGCTGTGGATACCCGCCATGCTCGTTCATGGCCTCGTCTTTGAACGCTCAACCCGGGCCGACAGCGTGCGCGAGGAAATCTACGGCCTCACCGGCGGCGAACAGACGATCAGCGGGCCGGTGATCATCGCGCCGGCGCTGGTGGATGGGGGCAAGCGCAAAGACGATGGCGAGCCGGTTCTCGAAAGCATGTTCTTCGTTTTCACGCCGCGCGCGCTGGAGATCGACGCCGCCGTCGACGCCTCGCAGCGCCGCCGCTCCATCTATGAAGCGACGGTTTACGACGCCGACATCGTCGTCGAAGGATCCTTCGGGCCGCTCCTTCCGCCGCAATTGCCGAGCGAAATAAAGGCGATTCACTGGGACCGCGCGGTGATGGCGGTGAAATTCGGCGCCAACGCCGCGCTCAAGGGGATGCGGGACAAGCCCCGTCTTTTCGTCGACGGCGAGGCTCTCGACGCCGCCTTCGAGCCGGGCATCAATCTCGCCGCGCTTGGGCGCTTCGGAACCGAACATGCGCTCGGCGCGCCCGGGATCAGCACGCCCTTTCCGGTGGCCGACCCGCAACAGGCATTCGCCTTCCGCCTCGCCCTGCCCATGTCGGGCGGCGGCGCCCTTTTCTTCGCGCCGGCTGGGGAGGAGACGACGGTTTCCATGGAAGCGAACTGGCCCGACCCCAGCTTTCAGGGCGCCTATCTCCCCGACGCCCGGGAGATCGGCGCTGAGGGCTTTACGGCCGAATGGCGCGTTCCCTATCTCGCGCGCAGCCTGCCGCGCAGCTTTCCCGCCGATTCCGGGCTCTCCCGGCTCGACGCCGGCAAGACCTTCGGGGTCCGCTTCATCGACGCGGCGAGCCCCTATCAGAGCGTCAACCGGGCCCTCAAATACGCCCTGATGTTCCTCGGGATCGTGTTTCTCACCTTCTTCCTGTTCGAGGCGACGACCGGGGCGCGGGCCCATCCGGCGCAATATATTCTGCTCGGCCTCGCCCAGGTGATCTTCTACCTTCTGGTCCTCGCCTTTTCCGAGCATGTGGGCTTCGAGGCGGCGTTTACCGGGGCCGCCGTGGCGACGGTTGGGCTTTCCGGGATCTATGCTGCGACCGTGTTTCACAGCCTGTGGCGCGGCGTAATTGCGTTCGCAGCCTTTTCAGCCGCCTACGGGCTGATATATCTCCTTATGAAATCAGAGGATTACGCCCTCATGATTGGCTCGGTGACCGCATTTGGCGCAATCGCGCTGACCATGTATGTCACACGCAAGCTTGACTGGTATGGCGGGCGCGACAAAGCGTAAGACCCGTCGCGCGGAAACGAAGGCCTGAAACTCGATGGTTCAACTGACGCTGCCGAAGAACTCGAAAGTCAACAAGAACGGCAAGACCTTCAAGGCGAAGGACGGCGCGGGAGAAACCCGCATCTTCCATGTCTACCGCTACGATCCGGACGCGCCGGAAAACCCCCGCGTCGACAGCTATGAAGTCGACGTCTCCAATGTCTCCATGGTGCTCGACGCGCTCATCAAGATCAAAAACGAGACCGACGCGACGCTGGCCTTCCGCCGCTCCTGCCGCGAGGGGGTGTGCGGGTCCTGCGCCATGAACATCAACGGCTCGAACACGCTCGCCTGCACCAAGGCGATGGACGAGTGCGGGTCGGGCGACGTTCACATCTATCCGCTGCCGCACCAGCCGGTGGTGAAAGATCTCGTCACCGATCTCAGCAAATTCTACGAACAGCACGCCTATATCGAGCCCTATCTGCAGGCGAAATCCGACGAGCCCGAAACCGAATGGCGCCAGTCTCAGGAAGACCGGGCGAAACTCGACGGGCTTTACGAATGCATTCTCTGCGCCTGCTGTTCGACCTCCTGCCCGTCTTACTGGTGGAATGGCGACAAGGGCGGCAAGGAGGAATATCTGGGCCCCGCGGCGCTATTGCAGGCTTATCGCTGGCTCGCCGACAGCCGCGACCAGCTCGACAATGAGCGCCTCGACAAGCTCGAGGACGAGTTCAAACTTTACCGCTGCCACACCATCATGAACTGCGCCCAGGTCTGTCCGAAGCATTTGAACCCGGCGAAAGCCATCGCCGAGATCAAGAAGCTGATGGTCAATCGGCCAGAAGGCGAGTCCGCCGCACAGAAGGCGGACTAGGCGCAATGGAAGCCGACCTTTCCGAACATCTCGGAAGGTCGGGCGAATTTCTTATCGGTCTTTTCGGCCTTCTTGTTCTGGCGCTGATGCACAAGGACGTGCGGCGCAAGACAGCTGCGGCCGCCCAACGCGGTTTCGGCTTATTCGCATGGCTCCACAGGCAAACAAGCCGCCGCAGTTCTTTCTATGCGAACTGGGCGCGCGCCTTCCGCTATCTGTTTCAGGATCGGCGCGATCTTTTTTCCATTGTCATCGCCCTGACGGCGCTCGATTACCTCTCGGGCTGGCACGCGAATTTCTTCTTCCGCCAATTTGACCTCGCTACGGCTTACGAAAGCTATCAACCCGCCGACATCCTCCTTGCCTATTACTCGTCAGCGGAGTTTGCACTCAGCGTCTTGCGGATTTTCGGCTACGCGCTTTTTGGCTGGCTTGCGTTTCGCGTCGCCGCCGGCGCGAGCTATCGAGAGGCGGTGCAATTCCGGCCCCTCCGGCAACTGGCGGGCCTCTTCTTCTGCATTTACGGTGCTCAGGTTTTCACCGACACGCTCATGCCCCTTAACTTGAGCGCATTCAATCTGCTTACGGAATATATGCTTTTCTTTGCCTTCACGGGCGCCCAGATGCTGATCGGCGCGGCTTGCATGGGTCTCGGGGCGGCGCTGTTGAACAAGCGGAACGATGGCGTGCGGCTCAAAAGCGCCGGGGCGGCGCTGCTCGGATATTTACTGGTCACGCATCTGCTGCAATGGCTTTACTTCGCCATGGACTGGCTGGCCGTGCCGACCAGGACTGTATGGCTGCGCGTCGCCGAATATTACGCGAGCAATTTCACCTATACCCTGTTGACCAACGTCCTGCTGACGGCGTTCGCCATAAGACTCGCCTGCCCGAAAGGCTTGAGCGAACCTGGCTCAACCGCGCCGGACAGCGTGGCGTCAGATCACGCCGCGGACGCGGTTTGACTTGATTTTCTTCTTGGCGCTTGCCGCCCGGATCGCCGCGGCGCGCGCCGCGCGGGCCTCATCCTTGCTTGCCGGGGAAACGCCGGCGCCCGCCTGCCAGAAAAGCATGCGCGCTTCGCTGAGGACGTTATAGGCGCGCAAGGCGAGCACCAGGCCAATCAGGGCGAGCATGAAAGACGCCGCCAGGACGCCGATTTGCAGATAGGTCATGTTCGCTTCGATGTCCTGCATCAGAAGCGCCGCTGCTTCCTGATTGTTCATACGCCCCTCTTCACGACAAACCCCTCGGCGACCCGCTGCATGAGATCTGGCCCTTGAAGCCAACGCATGCGAACAAGCAGCATCGAAAATTCTATACGCCGCGAACCGCGCTCCGCAACCGCTTTGTTGCAACGCGGGACACGCCTCAAGCCAAAAAGGGGTTGATGCTAAATTATTAGCATTATATGGCTTAATGTTCGCAGTATTTTGCTATTTTAACGTTCATATAGCTTATTCATCCCATCTTATGTTGCGCCGCGAAATTATTTTCCGCATCATCCCGGCACGGATGACTTGCGGGGTCGTGGGGTAAAGTCTCTGTACGGACGATCCCTCGCGCCCGAAAATCCAAAGTGAGGGGCTAATATGTCAAAAATAAAATCAGCAATTAGCGCGAGTTTGGCGGCGGCGGTCATGCTTGCGGGCGCAGCATTTGCGCAGGATCCAGCCGCGGCGGAGGCGTCAACCGCGCCGGCGCCGGATACGGCGTTCATCTTCAACACGCTGTCTTTCATGATCATGGGCATGGTGGTCATGTTCATGGCCGCCGGTTTCTGCATGCTGGAAGCAGGCCTGGTGCGGTCGAAAAACGCCGCGACCATCTGCCTGAAGAACATCACGCTTTACGCCATCGCCACCGTCATGGTCTGGCTCGTCGGCTATAACGTCATCTACGGCGTCGACACCGGCGGCTATATCGGCACGCTCGCCATCTGGTCGGCGGACGATTCAAAAGCGCTCGAGACCGGCTATTCGGCGTCTTCCGACTGGTTCTTCCAGATGGTCTTCGTCGCCACCGCGGCGTCCATCGTGTCCGGCACCATCGCCGAACGCGTGCGCCTGTGGCCGTTCTTCATTTTCACCGCGCTCCTGACGGGCCTCATCTATCCGATCCAGGCGTCCTGGGAGTGGGGCGGCGGCTGGCTCGACGCCCGCTACGGCTTCTCCGATTTCGCCGGTTCGACCCTGGTGCACGCCACCGGCGGCTGGGCGGCGCTGGCGGCGGCCATCGCGCTGGGGCCGCGGCGCGGCAAATACGGACCGAATGGCGAGATCGTCACCATTCGCGGGTCTTCCCTGCCGCTGGCGACGCTCGGCACCTTCATTCTCTGGCTCGGCTGGTTCGGCTTTAACGGCGGCTCGCAGCTTGCGCTGGGATCGCTCGACGACTCGATCGCGATCTCGAACATCTTCGTCAACACCAATATGGCGGCGGCCACCGGCGTCATCACCGTGGTGATCTTGTGCACCTTCTTGAAGCGCAAGATCGATCTTTCCATGGCCTTGAACGGCGCCATCGGCGGCCTCGTCTCGATCACGGCCGAACCCTTGATGCCGGCGGTCTGGCAGGCGGCGATGATCGGCGCCGTCGGCGGCGGCATCATCTTCGTCGTCACGCCGATGCTCGAATACGCCCGCATCGACGATGTGGTCGGCGCCATTCCGGCGCACCTGTTCTGCGGCATGTGGGGCACGATCGCGGTCCCCTTGAGCAACAGCGACGCGACCTTTGTCGGTCAGGCGGTCGGCATCGCCGCCAACGGCGTCTTCGTCTTCTTCACCAGTCTCGTGATCTGGTTCCTGATGAAAATCATCATCGGCATCCGGGCGAGCGCGGAGGAAGAAGAAAAAGGCCTCGACGATTCGGAAGTCGGCGCGCCGGCATGGCCGGACTTCCACGCCGGCGAAAAACCCTTGCAGCCTGCGGAATAGCATTCGCTAAACTCAAGGCTTGCAAGCCCCACGGAACCCGGCGGCCTCGGCCGCCGGGTTTTTTCTTTTCAGGAAAGCTCAACACGCCCCCGCCCGCCGCGCGACGCCTGCCCATCTTTGCGCGACGACGCAGGCCGCGCGGCCTGACGCCCCGGCCCATTCGGCCGCATCCGCCCTTCCGCATCCGCCCTTCCGCATCCGCCCTTCCGCATCCGCCTTGTCGAGCATGCCCGGGAAAATTCGCTTGCCTTTAATTTGATTATTCTATAATTATAGAAGTATGGAAATTGAAACAGCAACCCAGGCATTTTCGGCGCTTTCGCAGGGCGCGCGCCTCGCCACGCTGAAAATGCTGATCAAGGCCGGGCCCCGCGGGGCCTCCGCCGGCGAAATCGCCGAGGCCATGAAGACGCCGCCGCCGACCATGTCCTTTCATTTGAAAGAACTCGAAAGGTCCGGCCTCGTCCACGCCCGCAAGGAGGGCCGCCGGGTCATCTATTCCGCCGATTATGGCGGGGTGCGCGAGCTGATCGATTTCCTCCTGGCCGATTGCTGCGGCGGCGACCGCCGGCTCTGCGGCCCTTACGTGGTAATCAAGGAGAGCGCCTGATGAAACGCCTGCACATCCATATCCGCACCGACGACCTTGAAGGGTCGATCCGCTATTACGCCGCCCTGTTCGGCGCCGAGCCGGAAAAGCGCAAACACGATTATGCGCGCTGGCTTCTCGACGACCCGGCGGTGAACCTCGCCGTTTCCAGCCGCGGCGGATCCGGCGGCGTCGATCATCTCGGGATCAGCCTCGACGACAATGACGGGCTTGAAGCCATCGCCGCCCGCCTGCGCGACAAGGCCGCGCCCGTCGCCGCCGAAGACGAGGCGACCTGCTGTTACGCCAGAAGCGACAAATACTGGAGCCACGATCCCCAAGGCGCGGTCTGGGAGCTGTTTCACACCTATGGCGACAGCGAAACATTCGGCGAGGATTTTCGCCCGGCTCCGCAATCGGACGCCTCCGGCGCCTGCTGCGGCGCTTAAAGCCCCATGCGCAACATCCTCTTCCTGTGCACCGGCAATTCGGCGCGCTCGATCATGGCTGAAGGCTATATGAACCATGCCGGGACAAAGGCGTGGCGCGCCTTTTCCGCCGGCTCGACGCCGACCGGCGAGGTCAATCCGTTCGCCCTTGAAACCTTGCGCGCCCATGGCGTCGCCATCGCGGAAGAGGACGCCCGCTCGAAAAGCTGGGACGAATTCGCGGGCGCCGGCGCGCCGCTGATGGATGCGGTCGTCACCGTCTGCGACAACGCCGCGGGCGAGACCTGCCCCGTCTGGCCGGCGAAGAACGGCGCCGCGCCGCACAAGCTGCACTGGTCGTTTCCGGACCCGGCCGCAGCCGGGGGAAGCGATAACGCCAAGCGCGAGGCATTCGAAAAAGTCTTTGCCGACATCCGCGCTCATATCGACGCATTTCTGGCGCAGTCCAACGATTAGCCAGGGAGAGGCTGCTTTGTCCGTATTCGAACGATATTTGTCGCTCTGGGTCGCGCTGTGCATTGTCGCAGGCATCGCGCTCGGCGAGCTCATGCCCGGCCTCTTTCAGATGCTGGCCTCATGGCAGGCCGCCAATGTCAATTTCGCCGTGGCCGTTCTGATCTGGGCCATGGTCTATCCGATGATGATCGGCGTCGATTTCGCCAGCCTCAGGCGCATCGGCGACCGGCCCAAGGGACTCGCCGTCACCCTTGCGGTGAACTGGCTGATCAAGCCTTTCACCATGGCGGCGCTCGGCGTCCTCTTTTTTAAGCATGTTTTCGCCGGGCTGATCCCGCCAGAAGACGCCGAAGGCTATATCGCCGGGCTCATTCTGCTCGGCGCGGCGCCCTGCACCGCCATGGTCTTCGTCTGGTCGCAGCTGACCAAGGGCGATCCAACCTACACCCTCGCGCAGGTCAGCGTGAACGACGCCATCATGGTCTTCGCTTTCGCGCCCATCGTCGCCTTCCTGCTCGGCGTCGTCGACATCGCCGTGCCCTGGGAGACGCTCCTTCTTTCCGTGACGCTTTATGTGGTGATCCCGCTGATCGCCGGGGCGGCGACGCGCGCAGCGCTCGCTCGCCAGGGCGGCGAGGCGGCCATCGCCGGCTTCACCGCGCGCTTGAAACCCTATTCCGTCATCGGCCTCCTCGCGACGGTCGTGCTGCTCTTCGGTTTTCAGGGCGGGGTCATTCTGGACCGCCCGCTCGTCATCGCACTGATCGCCGCTCCCCTGCTGATCCAGTCCTACGGGGTCTTCACGCTCGCCTACGCCGCCGCCTGGGCCTGGCGCATTCCGTTCAACATCGCCGCGCCTTGCGCGCTGATCGGCACGTCGAATTTCTTCGAACTGGCGGTCGCGGTCGCCATCAGCCTGTTCGGCCTCGACTCCGGCGCGGCGCTCGCCACTGTGGTGGGCGTCCTTGTCGAGGTGCCGGTCATGCTGTCTCTCGTCGCCTTCGCCAATGCGACGCAAAGACATTTCCCCTTGTCCGGCAAGTGACGCGGCAGGCCTTACAGGATCGCAATGCCGCGGCGTTTCAGCATGATGAAATAGAGAATAAACAACGCCACGAAGACGATGTCGCCGGCGATCACCACAATGGCGAACGAGGACGTCCAGCCCTTCACATACATGAAGCAGAGATTGAGCGCGAAAAGCGCCTTGCCCAGCCCGCCCATCAGCACAATGCCGGTATGGCGCGCCGGATGGACGGCGGCCATGAGAAACCCGAACCCGTAGAGAAAAGCCGTGCCCCAGGCGCCGCGATAGACTGCTGTCATCACCGGATCGGCGAGCGCGCGTCCGAACTCTCGTTCGAACATCCCGCCCGCGTCAACGAGGCCCGGGATCGCGCCAGCGAAATTCCAAATCGCCGAGATGACAAAAAGGATGCGGAAAAATTTCAGCGCGCCGCCGCTCAACTCATTCATTCGTTTCTTCCTTGTTTGGCGCCGCCTCGGAATCGGCGATGCGCGTCCAGACCTGCGTGCGGCAGAACGGCCCGAGGCAGCCTTTCACCCGAAGCCGGTCACGGGCGACGAGATCCATGGCCGAGCGGAAGGTCTGACCGGTCTCGGGATTGTAAAGCCGCCCGTCCCGCCAGCCGTCTTCGTTACGCGAATAACCCCACAGGATAGGGAGCCCATCGAGCGGCCGGCCCCGAAGCGCAGGGTCGCGGTTGTTCTCGTCGCGGCTGCGCCCGCCGCTGATTTCGTCATCGACCGAGACGAGAAACCCGCAGGGAGAACCGTCCCCGCAATCGGTGATCCTCACCTCGGCGCCGTGACGCACCGTGCGCCAGTCGCCGGCGATCGCGGCAAGGCCGTTAGCGCCGGCCGGACCGGCCGGAACCATCGAAACGGCGATCGACAAAGCAGCAAACCGGCGCATTTGCGGCGTTCCCCCCTATTTATTTATAACGCGTTATATTTTAATATCTCCGCTTGGTCAAGCCCGCCGATCTGCTAAGGATTGCTCATGCCCCCACCCCAATCTCCTGCATCGCCGACACGCGGCCGGCCGGTCCTGTCCGAAGGAGAAAAAGCCGATATGCGGCGGCGCATCGCCGAGGGCGCGATGCGGCTGTTTCAGGAAGACGGGTACGACGCGGTCTCCATGCGCCGCCTGGCCAATGAGGCCGGGTGCACCGTGATGACGCTCTACCGATATTTCGACCGCAAGATCGATATTCTGCGCGCGCTCTGGGCGGAGGTGTTCGCCGAGCTGTTCGACAGACTCGACAGGATCGCCGCTGAAGAGCGCGACCCGGTCCGGCGGCTCAATGCGGTTGCGCTTGGATATGTGGAATTCTGGCTCGAGCGCCGCGAGCACTATTTCCTGGTCTTCATGTCGAGCGGCGTGTCGCAATCGGATGTCAGCGTCTTTGTCGGCGATGACAATGTGGTCCGCCGCTTCGGCGTCATCCGCGACAGCCTCGCCGCCGCGCTCGGCGCCGGCGCGGACGAAAAAGATATAAACCTGAAAGCGGAGCTGCTCCTTTGCACGCTGAACGGCGTCGCGCACAATCTGATCACCATCAGCGCCTATCCATGGTCCGACCCGAAGGCGCTTGTCCGGGAAGGTGTGTCGGCGATCCTGAAGCCATAGGCGGACATTGTTAAAGAACGCACGCCCGCGAGATCAAACGTGACGGCGGCCTCCAAGCAGATTATAGCCGCAAGGGATGAGGGGACCGCGCCCGCGATATGACGCGCTCGTAGAGGCGGGCGAACTGGCGAACGATCCGGCGCAGGAAGCGGCGGCCGATCGCCTGCAGACGCTGCATGACGCCCTCAAGGGCTATAAAGGCCCCCGCAATGGCTGGTTCGGCGGCAGGAAAGACCCGCCGGAAGGGGTTTATCTCTGGGGCGGGGTCGGGCGCGGCAAGACGCTGCTCATGGACCTCTTCTTCAACAACACCCCCTTCCACCGCAAACGCCGGGCGCATTTCCACGAATTCATGGCCGACGCCCATGAGCGCATCGCCGCCTGGCGCGCGCTCCCGGCGGCGGAAAAGAAAAAGCATAAAGCGTATGACCGCGCCTCCCCCGACGATCCCATGCCGCCGGTCGCCCATGATCTCGCCCGCGAAGCGCTTCTCCTTTGCTTTGACGAGTTTCACGTCACCGACATCGCCGACGCCATGATCCTCGGCCGGCTCTTCACGGCCCTCCTCGAACACGGCGTCGTCGTCGTCGCGACGTCGAACCGAACGCCTGACGATCTCTACAAGGACGGCCTCAACCGCCAGCTCTTCCTGCCTTTCATCGAACTTTTGAAATCCTCGCTCGATATTCTCGAATTGCAGTCGGCGCAGGATTACCGGCTCGCCAAACTCACCGCCGCGCCGGTTTATTATGCGCCGCTTGGCCCTGAAGCCGACATGGCCATGGACGCCGCCTGGACGCGCATGCTGAGCGGCGGCCATGAACGGCGCGAAGACATCGCCTTGAAAGGGCGTAAACTGATCGTTCCGCGCGCGGGACGCGGCGCGGCGCGGTTCGATTTCGCCGAACTCTGCGAAAGGCCGCTGGGCGCGTCCGATTATCTGGCGCTTGCGCGACGCTACGGCGCGCTTTTCATCGACCATATTCCGATCATGGGACCGGATGAACGCAACGAGGCGAAACGCTTTTCAACGCTGATCGATACGCTCTACGACGCCCGGGTGAAGCTTGTCTGTTCCGCCGACGGCGAACCGGACGATCTCTACCGGGACGGCCACGGCGCCTTTGAATTCGAACGCACCGCCTCGCGGCTCATGGAGATGCGCACCGGCGATTACCTTTCCGCGGCCACGGCGGCCCCGGCGGAGCGTTCCGAATAAGCGGCGAAGCGATGGATTTTAGCGCCCGGGCGGACTAGCATGAACAACGGTTTTCAGCGAAGGATCGGCGCATGAACAGCCTCAAGACTCTTGGCGCCCTTGTCGCCGGCGTCATTCTTCTGGCGGCCTTTTACGGCGCCGCCTTCAAGAACGATTCCTTTTCGGCCAATATCGAAACCGATGACGGCGAAGGCGTTCGGCAGGTCGTGCATGGCGACCGCGGCGAGTTCTCCCTCAACCGCGACGGCCTCAAGATCAAAGCCTCCTGGCGCGGCGATTACGAGTTGAGCGAAGACGGCGAAGATATTGCGAGCCTCGATAAGAAGCTTGAAATCAGCCGCGAGGAAGGCGGCCATTCCGAGCGCGCCGTCTTCGAGCGCGACGGCGACGGCGTCGACCGCAGCTATTATCTCGACGGCGACAAGCAGGGCGACACCGCCGAGACGCAAGAAGCGATCCGCGGCCTTCTCGCCGCCTTTCTCGGCGCCAGCGGCGTCAAGGCCGAAGAGCGCACAGCGATCCTGTTGCGCCGGGGCGGGCCCGATGCGGTGATCAGCGAGATCGGCGCCGTTTACGGCGATCATGCGCGCCAGCGCTATACCGCCGAGCTTACTGAACAGGCCGACCTTTCGGGCGATCAGCTGCGCGCGCTGCTGGAGGCCCTGAAAGCCATCGACTCCGATCACGACATGCGCATGGCGCTGGGCGCCATTCTCGAAAACGAAACCATCACGCCCGACGCGACGCCGGTGATTCTCGAAACGGCGGGCCGCATCGAAAGCGACTACGATCTGCGCCGGCTGATCGAAACCATCGCCGAAAAACCCATGAGCCCGGAAGCGGTGAAGCTCGCAATCAAAATGATCGGCCGCATCGACAACGATCATAATCTGCGGCGCGCGGCGGAGGCGCTTCTGGAGCAGGACAGCCTGACGCCCGCCATGGCGGCGGAGATTATCGATCTCGCCGCCGACCGCCTCGACTCCGATCACGACATGCGGCTGCTGCTCGGCGAAACGGCGCCCTATCTGGCGGCCGACGGCGACGCGGCGACCGCCTGGGTCGCGGCGCTCGGCGCCGTCGACTCCGATCACGACAAGCGTCTCGCCCTCTCCGACGCGGCGAATGAGGAGGGCCTGTCCGACGACGTCATGCGCAAGCTGATCGAGGCGACGGAAAAAATAGAGTCCGACAGCGACCGGCGGCTCGCCCTCGAAACTTTCGCCAGCCGCGCGAAGACAACGCCTGCGCTGCTTGAGGCCTATGAAACGGCGGCGCGCGGCATCTCCTCGGATTCCGAGCGCGACCGCGCGCTCGACGCCGCCGGGCTTGAAGACTAAACGGCCCATCCTTTGCGACGCAAACATTCCCTCATTTTGAGGGCGGCGAAGCAGCGTCGCGAAGGACGAGGGAATGTTTGCGCCTCAGGATGAGGGTCAAACATGCGTTTATCTATAACCCCGGCTCTTTTACCGAAGAGGGCATCCTGATGTCGTCCACCATCGCCCGCACTGCAACCGGCGTCGGCGCCGTATAGCGCGAGACGGCGACTGCAAGGATGAAGTTAAGCGCCATGCCGATAACGCCGATCCCCTCGGGCGAAATCCCGAACAGCCAGTGATCCGCATCGTTTACGGCGCCGAACCAGGGCGATTTGAAATAAACGATATAGGCGAGGGTGAAGACGAGCCCGGCCACCATGCCGGCGACTGCGCCCTCGCGATTGATGCGCTTGAAAAAGATGCCCATGAGAATGGCCGGAAACAGCGAGGCGGCGGCCAGCCCGAAAGCGAGCGCCACGACCTGCGCCACAAAGCCCGGCGGATTGATCCCGAGATAGCCCGCGACCAGGATCGCCGCGGCCGCCGCGCCGCGCGCCGCCCTCAGCTCGGTCTTTTCCGTGATCTGTGGACGGAAGGTTTTCTTTAAAAGATCGTGGCTGATGGCTGTCGAGATGACGAGCAAGAGCCCCGCCGCCGTCGACAGCGCCGCCGCGACCCCGCCCGCGGCGACGAGCGCAATCACCCAGCCGGGCAGCTTCGCAATCTCCGGATTGGCGAGCACCATGATGTCCCGGTCCACATGAATTTCGTTGCCGTTCGCCGTTGGCGCGTTGTTGAGACGCCGCTCGCCATGGGCGCCCGTCCCGTCCGCATAATCCGGGCGGCCTTCGAAGGGCGCGCCGGGACCGTACTGGATGACGCCGTCGCCGTTCTTGTCGAGCCACGCGATGAGGCCGATGCCTTCCCACCCTTTCACCCACCCCGGCGCCTCGGCGTAGGATTTTTCATGAACGCTTTCGATGAAATTGAGGCGCGCGAACGCCCCCACCGCAGGCGCGGTCGTGTAGAGTATCGCGATGAAGGCGAGCGCATAGCCGGCGGACTTCCTTGCATCGGAAACTTTCGGCACGGTGAAAAAGCGCACGATGACATGGGGAAGACCCGCCGTCCCCACCATCAAGGCGAGCGTGATCGCAAAGATGTCGATCTTCGATTTCGTTCCTTCGGTGAAAGCGGCGAAGCCTAGGTCCACGAGCGCCGCGTCGAGCTTTTCCAACACCGGAACGCCGGCCTCCGCCGCATCGGCGCCAAGACCCAGCTGCGGGATGGGATTGCCGGTGACCAGCATGGAGATGAAAACCGCCGGCACCAGATAAGCGAAAATCAAGACGCAATATTGCGCGACCTGCGTGTAGGTGATGCCCTTCATGCCGCCGAGCACGGCGTAGAAGAAGACAACACCCATGCCGGTGACGACGCCCCACTGGATCGGCATGTCGAGAAAGCGCGAAAAGACGACGCCGACGCCGCGCATCTGCCCGGCGATGTAAGTGAACGAGACGACGATCAGGCAAATGACGGCGACGACCCGCGCGGCTTTTGAATAATAGCGCTCGCCGATGAAGTCCGGCACGGTGAACTGGCCGAATTTGCGCAAATAGGGCGCAAGCAACAGCGCCAGGAGGACATAGCCGCCGGTCCAGCCCATGAGATAGACGCTGGCGTCATAACCGGCGAAAGCGATGATCCCCGCCATGGAGATGAACGAGGCCGCGCTCATCCAGTCGGCGGCCGTCGCCATGCCGTTGGCGATGGGGTGCACATGCCCGCCGGCCACGTAAAATTCCGACGTCGACCCGGCCCGCGACCAGATCGCAATGCCGATATAAAGCGCGAAGGAAAGCCCGACGAAAATAAAGGTCAGCGTCTGCGCGTCCATGATGAGCCCCGCCTAATCGTCGCTGACGCCGAGGCGCCTTTCGATGGCGCGCATGCGCGCCGCATAGACAAAGATCAAAATCACAAAGGTGATGATCGATCCCTGCTGCGCGAACCAGAAGCCGAGCTTGAACCCGCCGATGCGGATATGATTGAGCGCGTCTGCGAAAAGGATGCCCGCCCCGAAGGAAACCGCGAACCAGATCGCGAGCAGCGCGCATAAGAGCTTCACATTCTCGCGCCAATAGGCGGCGGCGCGGTCCTCCGCCCTGGCCGGATTATCGTTGTTCATGCCGTTTCCCTCCCGGTTGCGGGGAGCCTAATGGCGTTTCACGCGAAGTCCTAGCCTTTGCATTATTGCCAAACGCGCCGCGCCCGCGTACCCCCGGGCCCATGACCGAGCCCCTCCGTCCCGCCCCAAAGCTTCCTTTCTGGGAGCTTGTCGCCATCGTCGCCGCGGCGATGGCGTTGAACGCGCTCGCCGTCGACATGATGTTGCCGGCGTTGGGAATCATCGGCGACGAACTCGGCGCGGCCCATCCCAATGACCGCCAGCTCATCATCATCGTCTATGTCATCGCCAACGGCGTCGCGCAGCTTTTCTTCGGACCGATTGTCGACCGCTTCGGGCGCAAACGCGTTCTTCTGTGGTCGCTGGCCGCCTATACGGCAGGCTCGCTTTTGAGCGTCATCGCCTCGTCTTTCACACTGCTGCTCGCAGCACGCGCTTTTCAGGGGGTCGCCACCGCCGCCACGCGCGTCGCCGCAGTCGCTGTCGTGCGCGACCAGTGTTCAGGCCGGCGCATGGCGGAAGTGATGTCGCTCGCCATCACCATTTTCATGGCGGCGCCGATCCTGGCGCCCGGCATTGGCCAGCTCATTTTGTTCGCCGCGCCCTGGCGCTGGATTTTCATCGCGCTTCTCGTCTATGGCGCGCTCTTCGCCATCTGGGCGGCGCTGCGCCTGCCGGAAACCATGGCCCCGGAAGACAGAAAGCCGCTCCGGGCGGGCCCCATTGCAGCGTCTTACCTTCTCTTTGCACGCAACAAGATCTCCGTCGGCTATACATTGGCGGCGGCCTGCGTCTTCGGCGCCGTGTTCAGCTATATCAGCTCGGCCGAACAGGTATTCGTAGAAGTTTTCGGGCTTGGCGACGCCTTTGTGCTGGTCTTCGCCTTCATCGCCAGCTCTTTTGGGTTTTCGACGCTGATGAACTCGCGCATCGTGTCGCGTTTCGGCATGCGGCGCCTCTCCCACACCGCCTTGTTTGTCTTAATCGCCGCCAACGGCCTGCACCTTCTTCTCATTGCGACGGTCGGCGAATCCCTGCCCGTCTTCATCGCCTGCATGATGATCTCGTTCTTTTGCATAGGGCTTATCGGTCCCAACGCCACGGCGCTCGCCATGGAGCCCATGGGCCATAACGCGGGGGCCGCGGCGGCGCTTAACGGTTTCGCCGGCACCACTATCGCCGGCCTTCTCGGCGGGCTGATCGGCGGGCAATATAACGGCACGACGACGCCCATGATCATCGGCTTCGCCACGCTTGGCGTGGTCTCCCTGTCCATTGTGCTGTGGGTCGAGAACGGCAAACTCTTCGGCGTCGGCGAACCGGAACCGGAGCCGGCGGAATGAACGCGCCCAAAAGCGATAAAACGCACATCTGTCTCGGCGCGTTCGCAGGCGCGCACGGCGTCAAGGGCGACGCGAAGATCAAGACTTTCACCGAAACGCCGAAAGGGATCGCCGACTACGGTCCAGTGACAACCGAAGACGGCGCGCGGACCTTTACGCTGAGCATCGTGAAAGTGCTGAGCGACGGCTTCGTCATTGCGCGCGCGCCCGAGCTTAAAAGCCGCGAAGACGCGCAAGCGCTCAAGGCCGCGCGGCTTTACGTGGATCGCGCCGCCTTGCCGGCGCCCGACGAAGACGAGTTTTATCTCGACGATCTCGTCGGCCTTAAAGCCTTCGATGAAAACGGCGCGCCGCTGGGCGAGGTGCGCGCCGTCTATAATTTCGGCGCCGGCGATTTGCTGGAGCTTGGAGACATTCCCGACGTCAAAGGCGTGCGGCTCGTCCCCTTCACGAAAGAAGCGGTTCCGGCGGTCGACATTAACGCGGGCCGCGTCACCGTCTCCCGCGCGTTTCTCGACCTCGAGGACGAGCCGGTCCTCAAAAACGAGGACGGCCAACTCGTCTCAAACGATGTCGACGTGGACCTCGACGCCATGCGCCAGGAAGACAGCTAGGCGCGCGTGGCCGCCTGCGGCCGCCATTCCCCGCGTCCCAAGCGTGCGCCTCGTCGCTTTCACGCGCGACAACATTCCGGCCGTCGACCTCGAGGACGGCTCCATCACCGTCCGGCGCGCCGGCGCGTCGACCTTTCCGGAAATGACAATAACCCGCCGGCGCCCTAATCGGCCTTATTCAAATGCGCTTCCAGCCAGCGCATAAAGTCGCGAACGCGCTTCGCCTCAAGACGCTCCGGCAGGCATAGAGCGACATATTCCGCGCCGTCCAGCCGGACCTCCGGGCGAAAGGGCGCAAGCAGCCTTCGCGCCACCATGTCGCCGGCCAGCGCGGAACTCGCCAGCACCAGCCCCTGTCCGGCGATGGCGGCCTGAAGCGCGTAATATTCCTCGTCAAACGTCACGACGCGCAAGTCCGGCGCCGGCGCCGCCTCGCCCGCGGCGGCGAGCCAGCGCTCCCAGGAGACATGTTTCAAGACCGGCCGGCGCCAGCGCGTCGCCAGCAGCGGCGCGTCCTTGCAAGAACCAAACGTCTCAACCAGTCCGGGCGCGCCGTAAACGCCAAACGTTTCGCCCAGCAACGCAGCCGCATGAAGCTCCGGATACGGACCGTGTCCGTAGCGGATCGCAATGTCGACTTGCCGCTCCCGGCGCAAATCCACCGGCTCGGCGCCGGTGAGCAATTGCACGCTGATCTCCGGATGGCGCGCATAAAACGCCGGCAGATGCGGCGCGAGCCGCAGCGCGGCGAAGGCCGGCGTCGTCGTCACCGTGAGCGTGGCCTGCGCCGCCGCGATGCGCTCCAGCGCCTGCCTGATCTGCAACAGGCCGCTGCCGACGGCGGCCGCCAGCACCTCGCCGGATCGGGTCAGCGCGACCGCGCGCGGGCGGCGCGCAAACAACGCAATCCCCAGCGCCTCTTCGAGCCCGCGCACCTGATGCGACACCGCCGTCGGCGTCACCCCCAACTCCTCGGCGGCGGCCTTGAAGCTGCCGAGGCGCGCCGCCGCTTCAAACGTGCGCAGCGCCGACGGCGATGGCATTTTCCCGAACATAGTCATTTTATAGATGAATTTTACTCATCTATCGATGATTATTTATCCTTTGTAATTCCTTGATTTAAATCACATTTCTCAGTCATCGCCAGATGAAAGGCGACTTTTCGCAACATCGCACAGAGCCGGGCGCCGCCCCGGCCGATGAAAGGAGCCGCGACATGCCCACGCTTTTGAGACTGGACGCCAGCGCCAACACATCATCGTCCCTGACCCGCGCCCTCGCCGACCGCTTTGTCGACGAATGGCGCGCCTTGCGGCCTGACGACCGACTCATCCGCCGGGACGTCGGCGCAACGCCCCCGCCGGCGCTTTCGGAAGCGTTCCTCGCCGCGGCGTTCGAAAAGGGCGAGCGCAGCGCGGATCAACACGCCGTGCTGAAACTGTCGGACGAATTGATCGGCGAGCTCGAAGCCGCCGACGTCATCGTCATCGCGACGCCGATGTATAATTACGGCATGCCCGCCGCCCTGAAGGCCTGGTTCGATCAGGTGATCCGCATCAACAAGACGTTTTCGTTCGACCTCGCCCGCGGCGACCGGCCGCTCGAACCCATCTTGAACGGCAAAACGCTGGCGGTATTGACGTCGAGCGGCGAATTCGGCTTCGCGCCGGGCGGGCTCAACGAAAGCGCCGGCCATCTGGTGCCGCATATCCGGACCTGCGCCAAATATCTCGGCGCGGATCACATCCGCCATGTCGGCATCGAATATCAGGAGTTCGGCGACGCGCGCCACCGCGCATCCAAGGAAGCCGCTTTCGCGGCGATCCCGGACCTCGTTGCAGAACTCTCCTCGCGCGCACCCGATGACGACCGCGCAGAACCGGCGTTCGCCTCCTAGCTTGCGCAGCCCCGCCCCCCGTGCCATCTGACCGGCCATCATGTGGCAGGCCACCGTCCTCACTCTCTATCCGGAGCTGTTTCCGGGGCCTTTGGGCGCCTCCATCCTCGGACGGAGCGCGGGCGAGGGCCTGTGGGGGCTCGATACGGTCAATATCCGGGATTTTTCCGACAATAAGTACGGCTCGGTGGACGCGCCGCCCGCCGGCGGCGGCGCCGGGCTCGTCATGCGGGCCGACATCCTCGCCGCCGCCATCGATTCCGTTCCCCGAAACGACCGGCCGATCCTGTGCCTTTCGCCCCGGGGGAAACCCTTCACCCAGGCCCGCGCGAGGGAGCTTTCCCACGGACCCGGCCTCATAGCGCTATGCGGCCGGTTCGAGGGGGTCGACGAACGGATTTTCGAGGCCCGGGACGTCGAGGAAGTCTCGATCGGGGATTTCGTCCTCGCCGGCGGAGAAATCGCCGCCATGGCCCTGATCGAGGCTTGCGTCCGGCTCATTCCGGGGGTATTGGGCTCGGCTTCCTCCCTCGGGGAGGAAAGCTTTGAGGGCGGGCTGTTGGAATATCCCCAATATGCGCGCCCGCGCGAATTCGAGGGCCGGGCCATCCCGGACGTGCTGCTCTCAGGCGATCACCAGAAAATCGCCGAGTGGCGGCGCAAAAAAGCGGAAGAAATAACGCGGACGCGACGACCGGACCTCGCCGAGAGGTTTTCATCCGACGGTCCTATCCGGCGCGGCAAGAACAAGGAACCGAAGCGATGAACATCATCGAAGAACTCGAAAAAGAACACATGGCCGAGCTCGGCAAGGACGTGCCGGAATTCGCCGCGGGCGACACCGTGCGCGTCAACGTCAAAGTGCGCGAAGGCGAGCGCGAACGCATCCAGGCCTTTGAAGGCGTGTGCATCGCCAAGAACGGCGGCGGCCTTCAGGAAAGCTTCACCGTGCGCAAAATCTCCTTCGGCGAAGGCGTCGAGCGGGTCTTCCCGGTCTATTCGCCGTTGGTCGACTCCATCGACGTCGTGCGCCGCGGCAAGGTGCGCCGCGCCAAGCTTTATTACCTGCGCGAGCGCCGCGGCAAGTCGGCCCGGATCACCGAAAAGGTCGATCGCCGCGCCAAGAACGCGTAAGCCTCAACAGACAAGACCGATAAACCAGCGCGGGCGGGACCTAAATCCCGCCCGCGCTTTCGTTTATTCGGTGTCCAGACGGTATTTCAGGAAAACGGCCCCGTCATACTCCGTCTCGCCTACAAATGCGGCGCCGAGCCGGTTAAGCCCGCCGAGCTGCTTGCGCGACGGCGGCAGCAGGAACGTCACATAGGGAATGCGTTTATCGGCGATGGCAAAGCCGATCGCCTTTCTGACAATGCGCGCGCCAAGCCCGAAACACTCAGGCTTCAACACCAAGCCGAAATCCCATTCATCGCCTTCCTTCTGAAATCCGCCCCATCCGGCATAGGCGCCGTCGCTGAGAAACGCCCAGTGGCCGAGGCCGTCGCGGCGCCAGCGCTCTTCCTTGGCGGCGACGAATTCATCACAGACGCGCCGGTCCCAGCCGCCCGTCAGGAGCGGCATGTGCCGGGCGACGCGGGGGTCGGACATATGCGCGATAATCTCGCCGGGCGCGATGTCAGTCAGACGCGCAAAGGCGATCTCGGGGTCGGTATGGGGCGTCACCAGCGCATCCTCCGGGATTTGAGCGGCAAGGCTTTACCACCCGGGGCGCGGGCGCCGTAAGCCCCGGCCCGCGTCTCCGCCATCACATGATAACGGATCGCTTTCACATTTTATCGAGCGGACAGGCGGGCGCCTGCGCTCTTAAGGAGCAAGCCCTTCATCTTTTTCGGAAATTCCCGGCGCCCCGCGCCCCGCGCGGAAAACGGTGACTCTTGCGCATGCCGCTGTTACCCTTTTCTCACGCGCATCAGGGGGAAACGATGGCGGGGAGCTTTTTCAAAAACGTCGCATCGTTGCTGATCGCGCTGTTTGCGCTCGGCTATGTCCTGCCCGACCGCGCCCATGTGGAGCGCGACGTCGTCATCGATGCGCCGCCGGAAAAAATCTTCGCGCTCATCAGCGATCTTAAAAGCTGGAAGGAGTGGGCGCCCCTCTCCAGCATCGCTCCGCAGGCGGATGATCATCTGAACGGCGCCGGCCAGGCATTCGAAATTCAAAGCGCGCACCTCCTGCCGGCGCGCTTCACCCAGGAAATCGTCGCCGCCGCCGAACCGGCGCGGCTCGTCACCCGCACCCGTCTCGCCGGCCTCGGCGAAACGGACAGCGCCTTCACCCTGCTCCCCGATGAGGACGGCGCGGTGCGCGTCGTCTGGTCGCTCGATTCCAACTTGCGCGACCATGCGCCGTTTTTGCTGAAACCGTTCTGGACCTATGCGAGCTATTTCGCCGAGCCGGCGCTGGGGCCCGCCTCGGAGCGAAGCCTCGCCAAGCTGAAGCGCGTCGCCGAGGCGGGATAAAAGCGCGAGACCGCTATTCCTCTTGCGCAACCGGCAGACGGCCGAAATCGCCGTCCATCTCCGAGGCCAGATAGATGAACGCCGCCCAGGCCGCCACATTCTGGCGCAGCGCCGCCGGGTCGACCTTGTCGAGCGTGTCATCGGGCGTGTGATGGAGATCGAAATAATCGGTTCCGTCCTGCACGAGCCCCGCCACCGGCACGCCGAGCCCGCGAATGGCGCCGATATCGGCGCCGCCATGCGCATGATTGTCGCCCGGAATGATCGCAAGACGGCGCAGCGCCTTTTCAATCACTTCCGCCTTGGGCAGCGCCGCTTCGGCGACGCCGGTGTCGAAACGCCAGACGGGCCCGGCGCCGAAATCGGATTCCGCCGCGATAATGTGCTTGTCGATTTCATCCTTGTGGGCTTCGGCGTAAGCCGCGCCGCCGTAAACGCCGACTTCTTCGGCGCCCCACATGACGACGCGGATGGTGCGCGTCGGCTTGCCCCGGAGATCGCCGACAAGTTTCGCCGCCGCCGTCGTGATGGCGATGCCGGCGCCGTCGTCGATGGCCCCGGTGCCGAGATCCCAACTGTCGAGATGCCCGCCGACGACGATGAGCTCGTCGGTCTTGCCGGGAATTTCGCCGATGACATTGCCCGATGTAACGCTTTCCGCCGTTTTCACCTGGAGATCGAGACGCACCGTGACCGGCCCTTCCGCGCGATTGACGGCGCGGGCGAGCTGGTCGGCGTCAGGATTGGAAAGCGCCGCGGTTGGAACCGCCGTCGGCGCGCCGCCGCGCGTCGCGCCGCCCGTATGGGGATTGCGATGCGAGTCGGTGCCGGCGGAGCGGATCAGCGCCGCGACGGCGCCGCGCTTGCCGGCTTCGACCGCCGCCTGGCTGCGCTTTTGAACGGCGGTTCCGTAGCCAGAGCCGTTCTGGGTGCGCGCCATGGGCTCGTCGACGAAAACGATCTTGCCTTCAAGGCCGGTTTCCGGCGCGGCCTGCAGCTCGGGCAGCGTGCGGAAGCGCACGACCTCGCCCGTCAGTCCGCCTTCCGGCGTAGCGATGGAATTGCCGAGCGCCGTCACGATAAGCGGTTGGGGAAAAGGCGAGACGATTTCCGCTTCTTCTTTCACCCGCTCCCAGTAAGGCATCTCGTAAGTCTCGATGCGCACATTTTTAAAGCCGAGCTGTTTCAACTTCGCCGCGCCCCAGTCGCGGGCGCGCGCCTCGGCCTCGGACCCCGCAAGGCGCGGGCCCACTTCGGTGGTGACGCTTTCAAGGACTTCCCAGGCGACATCGTCCTCGAGCCCGGCGTCGATCAGCCGGTCGACGGTTTGCGCTTGCCGCTCCGTCAGGGACGGCGCGTCCTCGGCTATGGCGATGTTCGCGCAACACAAAACAAGTCCGGCTGCCGACAGGACGGCGGCATGGCGTTTCAACATGGAAGACCCCTCTTTCGGTTTTGCTGGGAATGATCAGCGTTGGAGAGAGAAGGTCAACCTCAACCGCCTGCGGCTACTGGTCCGCAAATCCGTTCGCCAGCGCCTTCGTCTTCGCAAAAGCTGCAACCATGGAGGGCAAAAGCGCAAATTCCGGATCGAATTCGGAATAATTGCACAAAAACTCCTCACCAGCCGCAATATCGCGAATCGCATAGCCTTCGACGACTTTCGTAAAATCCGTATTCGGCGAAAGCGTATGGTTCATGAACCGGCCATTGTCGATTTCGATGACCAGCATGTCGGGCCGGTCATGCGCCGGATAGGCGTATTTCATCAGGAAGTCCTGCATGGTTGCGGATTGTTCGCTGAGCCAGCGAGCCGGGACGAGCCGATCGAAGTCAGGCTCGTAACGCCAGATCAGGGTTCCCTTTTTAACAGGTTCGCTTGCAAACACGCCAACGCCTTCGACGTCGCTCGGGGCGACGTAAGTCGGAACAAGCATCATTTCCCGGATAGTCTCCAAGCCGGACAAAGGGGACGGCAGCCCCCGCGCGCCCATGCGCGCAGACTTTAGATTCGGCCGCATTCGCGGCCGGCGCGCCCGCGCACTGACTTTGCCTTTGTCGCAATCGCGACCGGGGCGAACGGCTCGACGGCGATGAAATCAAATCGTCAATTTCCGGAGGATTTCAAGTGGAATTTTTGGGCGCGCTGAAAATCATCCGAAGCGGGCGAGCCACGCCGCGCGGTCCGCCGCCCAGATGTCGAGGCTCATGTCCCACAGCTCGAACGTCTCCGCGGTTTTTTGTTCGCCAATCTTCTTCGCGACAGCCTGGCTGTTGGCGTTGGCCGGGGCGATGCACGAAATGATGCGGGGAAGGTCCGGGAACTGATCAAACGTCCATTTAATCGCCCCGACCGCGGCTTCCGGCGCATAACCCTGCCCCCAATGGGACCGCGCAATGCTCCAGCCGCATTCCAGCCCGGGCCAGCCTTCGGGCATCCACGGCCCGACGCGCCCGACCCAGGCGCCGGTCGCTTTTTCCTCGACGGAAAACCAGCCATAGCCGCGAATATCCCAATGGCCGAGATAGGAGGCGAATTGCCGCCACAAATCATGCCGCGATTGCGCCCCGCCCGTGGGGCTGAGCGTCGCTGCAACGGCCGGGTCGAGCATCATCTGGATGTGGGCTTCGCAGTCTTCCGGCGCGAGCGGGCGCAGACGAAGCCGTTCGGTGTCGATGCGGATGGTCATGCCCGCGTTCCTTTCAGTCTTTCGGCGATGGCTTCGACGCGCCTTGCATTGCCGGCCCAGGTGAAGTCGCGGCGGATAAGCGTCTCGCGCGCCGCAGCCCCAAGCCTTTGCCGCAGGGCGCCGCTTTGCGCAAGCGCGGCGAGCGCGGTTTCAAAGCCGCCTTCGGGAAACAGCAAGGCGTCCTCGCCATGGGTTAAGACTTCGCGGATATTGGCCTGATCCGGCGCGAGGACGGCGCGCCCCTGCGCCATATATTCGAAGAGCTTCAAGGGCGAGGCGTAATCGGTGACGGCGGGCTGTAGCGCAATGTCAAAGGCGGCGAGATGAGCCGGCATTTCCTCGCGCTGGACGACGCCGGCGAAATGAACGCGCGCGCTGACGCCCAGTTCCGAAGCGAGCCTTTCAAGATCGGGGCGCGCCGGGCCGTCGCCGACAATCAGCAGCGCTACATCCTCGCGTCCCGTTTCAACCAGAAAGCGCACGGCGCGATCGAGCCCGTGCCAGTCGCGCACGAAGCCCGCAAAACCGAGCACGGTTTGCTCTTCAAGGCCGTAGCGGGCGCGCACAAGCGCGCCCGCCGCCGGCTTCAGAAACGCCTCTTCGACGCCGTTGTGGATGACGTCGATGCGGGGCTCGGGAACGCCCGCCGCGGCGAGCCGGGCCGCCAGGACGCCGCTGACGGGGAGCGCCATGTCGGCGGCGCGCCAGATCGCGGCCTCGCTTTTGCGGGCGAAATTTTTAAGCGCTAAATGTCCGTGCGCGGCGCGCTCTTCGGCGAGCGGCGCATTCACTTCGAGAATCATCGGCAGGCCGAGCCGGCGCTTCGCCCAAACGCCGGCGTGAAAGAAAAGATTGTAGCGCTCGTAAAGAATATCCGGACGCGACGCTTTCGCTGTTTTCATCAGCCGCAGAAAGGCCGGAAAAGAGTATCCGTACTCGGCGCATTCATAGAGCGGTCCCGGCAGGAGCGCTTTCAAACCGCGCTCGTCTTTGGCGTCGAGCGGCTTTTCATTCGCGCCGTCCGGGCCCGCCATAACAACATCATGGCCGCTCGCGGCGAGCGCATCCGTCAGCGCCCGGATGTGAACCTGCTGGCCGTCGGCGGCGCGGGTGCGGTGCGAATAAAGAAACTTCATTTTCGCTTTTTAGACCGATGCGCCGCCGCTGCGCTACGCCTTTAAAGCGAATAGCCGGCGCAGCGCGCACGCGAAAGGCGTCGCCCGCGCATTAAACCGGCCGCACAGACCGCAAGTCAGCTTGCAGGCAAGGAAGACGAGTCCCATCATGGAACATGTGGCAGGTATGGAGTTTAGAAATGCGGGCATCAGCTTTTCTTGCAGGCGCGCTTGCGGGCGCCGCGGTTGCCGCCGGCGCGACGGGCGCCATGGCGCAGCCGGGACCGAAATTGTTGACCACCAGCAGCAAGGCCGAACGCGCCTCGATGACGCCGGGCCTCAGCTTTGAATCGGTCGAAGGCGTCAATCTCATCAAGGGGCGCGCGCATGAAACCCCGGCGCAAGACGCGCTCATGGGCGACGAGCCCGCCCCGACGAAATGCGACGTCACCGTCAAGCTCGATGCGCCCTGGCGGCGCATTCGCCATCTCAGGACGCAAGGGTTCTATTCCGGCAAGGGCTATGCCTCGCGGCCTTATACGCAAGGCTTTTACAGCACCGGCCGATAAAAAAGGGCGCCCGAGGGCGCCCTTTTCAAAACCGAAAGCAGTCTTTCCTAGCCGAGGCTCGGATCGAGCTTGACGCACGCTTCCATCAGCTCCTTCACGGCCGCAACGGAATTGTCGAACATTTCTTTTTCATCGGGGTTGAATTTCACCTCGACGATGCGCTCGCAGCCATCGGCGCCGAGCACGATCGGCACGCCCACATAAAGGTCTTTAAGACCGTACTGGCCGGACAGTTTCGCCGCACACGGAACAACCAGCTTTTTGTCCTTGATATAGCTTTCCGCCATCTGGATCGCCGACGCCGCCGGCGCGTAATAGGCCGAGCCGGTTTTCAAAAGCCCGACGATTTCGCCGCCGCCCTTGCGGGTGCGCTCGACAATGGCGTCAATCTTGTCCTGGCTGGTCCAGCCCATCTCCACAAGATCGGGCAGCGGGATGCCGGCGACCGTCGAATAGCGCACCAGCGGCACCATGGTGTCACCATGGCCGCCAAGCACGAAAGCGGTGACGCTTTCCACGGAGACATCGAATTCTTCGGCGAGGAAATAGCGGAAACGCGCCGAGTCGAGAATGCCGGCCATGCCGAGCACCTTGTTCTCAGGCAGGCCCGAAAATTTCTGCAGCGCCCAGACCATGGCGTCGAGCGGGTTGGTGATGCAAATGACGAGCGCGTTCGGGGCGTGCGCCTTGATGCCCTCGCCCACGGATTTCATCACCTTGAGGTTGATGCCGAGAAGGTCGTCGCGGCTCATGCCGGGCTTCCTGGCGACGCCCGCCGTGACGATGCAGACATCGGCGCCGGCGATATCCTTGTAATCCTGCGTGCCTTTCAGGCGGCTGTCATAGCCGTCAATGGGCGAGCTTTCGGCGATGTCGAGCCCTTTGCCCTCGGGGATCCCCTCGGCGATGTCAAACAGGACGACATCGCCGAGCTCTTTCTGGGCGGCGATATGGGCGAGCGTGCCGCCGATCATGCCGGCGCCGATGAGGGCGATTTTCTTGCGGGCCATGTGAATTTCTCCTTCGCGGACAGTATGGATTGAATTCGTCGCGCGAGGGTCTAGCGCACTGCCGGCCGGTTTTGAAGGCGGCGCAAGCGCCCATCTCCGCATTTACGCCGCCTGTTTTTCAGGAAAAAGGCGAGATCAAGCCTGGCGGCGGCGGAACAGGACCATGCCGCCCGCAAAACCGGCGAGAAGGCCCGCCGCGCCGGCGAGCGCCGCCTTTTGCAGGGTCTCCGTCGCCTCGATCGCCACGGTCAGATTGCCCACCTTGCCGGTGTCCCAGAACACCCACTCGCCGGCGATCTCGGAGGCGAGAAGCGCATTGCCGCTCTCGAGCAGGACAACGCCGTCCTTCGAGGAGGGATTGAAACGGGCCGCCGTATTGATCGCCGGATCGTTGTTGCCGTCATGGCCGGCGACAAAATCGCCGGACCCGTCCGGCGCATAGAGAATGACGCCAAGCCCCCAGGACGGCGCGCCGTAAAGATAGGCCTCGGGCGCGCGCATCATGGCGAGGGTTTCCGGCGTTAATACGCCGCGGCCCGCCGGCGCGCCGTCGCTTCCTTCGAAATGCGCCAGAAGGAAGCGCGCCATGTCATGGACGGTCGTATAGAAGCCTGCCGCCGAGGGCGCGGAAAAAGCGTAGCGAGTCGCGAATGTTCCATCGACATCATAGATTTCCGCGACATGGGGGTAGGTCTCGTCATAAACGAAGGTCGAGTCGTTCATGCCGAGAGGCGCCAGCACCGCCTCTTGCATATAGTCTTCAAAAGACCGTCCCGAGACCTCCTCGATGATGAGCTGCAGGAGCGCATAACCGCCGCCGGAATAGGCCCACGCCTCGCCCGGCTCGGCGCCGACTTTCACGACGCCGGAAGCACCCGGCGACGCGTCGCTTGCCTTGGTCAGCGAGTCTTCAAGCGACTGCACCGGCTCGCCCGGGGCGAAGCCGCCATAGCCGAGACCGTCGGTCAGTCCCGCCATATGGCTCAGAAGACGCCGCACGGTCACGCCGTCATTGTCATAGTCGCTTTCCGGCAGCGACCAGCGCGTGAGGTAAGTGGAAACCGGCGCGTCGAGATCGACCGCGCCGCGCTCCACCAGCGTCATGACGCCGACAGCGGTGATCCATTTCGAGAGAGACGCGACCTGGAATTGACTGTCCTGATTAACCGCTTCGCCGACGGAGAAGAAATGCATGCCCCGGATTTCGCCGCCGTCGATCAGCACGAAAGCAGCGTTTCCATTGGCTTTTTCGTCAATGCGTTCCGCGGCGGCGCTGAAAAAACCCGCCCAGTCGCCGCGCGGGGCAAGCGGCGCGCGCGTCCATCCGTAAAGGGCGTCGCCGACCGCAAGCCCCAGCGCAACAGCGCCTGCAACGATCCCAAGAAAGATCGAGAGCAAAACACGTCTCATAAGGGAAAAATCCTATTTGCGGGAAAGGGCGAGCCCCGCCGCCGCCATGATGAGAACGCCGCCGGTGATGCGGTTGCCCCAGCGCCCGATGCGCGCGAAGAGCGGGCGCGCCCGGTCGGCGGTGAGAATCCAGCCCGAATCGATCACCGCGCCGATGGCGAGGAAGGTCGCCGCCATAAGCATAAGTTGCGGCAACGCCGGCGCATCGGCCGACACGAACAACGGAAAGAACGCCGCATAGAAAATCAGCGCTTTCGGATTGAGCAAGGCCACGAAAAACCCTTCGGCGACGAGCTGGCGCGGGGATTTCGCCGGCGCGGCGGCGTCGACATCGTCAGGGGAAAGCGTCGCGTGCTCGCGCAAGGCTTTAACGCCGAGATAGAAGAGATAGGCGGCCCCGATCCATTTGATCCAGAACAGCGCCTGCCCAATCTGAGCCAGCAGCGCCGACAGGCCGAAACAGATAAGCACCATGTGGATCGCCGAAGCCGAGGCGGTGCCGGCGATGATCCAGAAGGCCCGGCGCGCGCCCCAGCGCACGCTGGTCGCAACCACAAGCGCCACCACCGGCCCCGGGGTGATGATCAGGAGCGCGGTCGCCGCGACAAAGGCGAGATAAAGTTCGATGCTCATGGGCCCGCTAGAACGCCTTGCGGATCGAGACCATCACGGAAGACGCCCGATAGCGCTCGCCGGACGTGCTTATCTCGAAATCGCCCGCCGGGAAGGTCTCGGCGCGCGGCCCGAAGTCGAGTTCGTTCGTGCGGAGATAAATATATTCAAGATCGAAATTGAGTTCGTCGCCCGCTTCGAACGACAATCCCGCCCGCCCTTGCAAGGCAAGGGCGGCGTCAGTCTCATCCCGTCGGCTGCTTACGAAAGCCCCGCCAACGCCCCCGCCGATGAAAGGCGTGACGGCGGTGCTGTTGTTAAAATCGAAAAAGAAATTCGCCATCAGGAATTGCGCGACGATATCGTCATCGCCCGCCGACAATTGCGGCAAGGGTTCGGCGTAATCGACAGCTGCGCTTTCGACGCCGGTTTTGGCGTAGCGATATTCGAGCTCCGTGCGGATGCCGTCTGCGTAGTCGAAACCGAGCGCGGCGGCGGCCGTCCAGTCATTGCCGAGAAACACGGTCTGCCCCGAAGGAGGGCCGAGCACCACGGCGGCGCACGGATCTGCAGGCGCGCAATTCAACGAAGAGGTTGGCGCGGGCGAGAAGGCGTAATCCTGCTCCCAATCGCTGACGAAGCTGACGCCGGCGCCGAGTCGCGCGTAAACGCTGCCGTAATCGACTTCATCCTGGGCGAACGCGGCGCCCGCGCTCAGAACCATCAGGCTCGCCGCTGCTGCAAAGCCGAATTTCATCTCGAAAAACTCCTCAAGGCTCGCCGCCAGACTAGCGGCGCCCGGCGGGGCGCCGCAAGCGGAAGGGGCCTCAACACAAGGTGAGGCCCCTTAATTCAACGGCTTGTGTTGCGTCCGCTTATTTTTTGGCTCTTTCGGCCTTCTCCTGCGCGAAATATTCGCGGGTCAGCTTGAACACCAGCGGCGACAGGGCAAGGAGCGCAACGAGGTTCGGCGCCGCCATCAGGCCGGTGAGCGTATCGGTGGCGAGCCAGACTGTATTGATGACCGCATCCACATTCTCGCCCGCATAGAGCACCATGGACGAGATAAAAATAATCGCCACATAGACGATCCTGTAAGGCAGAACCGCCTTTTCGGTGAACAGATATTCCGCACAGCGCTCGCCGTAATAGCTCCAGCCGAGAATGGTGGTGAAGGCGAAGAGCACCAGCGAGACCGTCACCAGATGGCCGCCGACGCCCGGCAGGGCGGCTTCGAATGCGGAGATGGTGATCGGCGGGCCGGTGTCGCAGACCGCCGGCAGGACGTCATTGGTGAGGATCGTCATCGCATTGCATTCGGCCGGAATGACGCCGGTGGACAGGATCGCAAGACCGGTGATCGAGCAGATCACGATGGTGTCGATGAACGTGCCCAGCATGGCGATAATGCCCTGGTTCACGGGGTCCTTGTTTTTCGCCGCCGCGTGGGCGATCGGCGCCGAGCCCTGCCCCGCCTCGTTCGAAAAGATGCCGCGGGCGACGCCGCGCTGCATGGCGAGCATCAAAAGCCCGCCGGAAAAGCCGCCCACCGCCGCGTCAAAGCCGAAAGCGCGCTTGACGACGAGCGCAAAGGCATCCGGCACGGCGTCGATGTTCAAGACGAGAACAATGATCCCGGCGATGAAATAGAACGCCGCCATGGAGGGAACGAGCTTGCCGGCGACATTGGCGATGCGCTTGATGCCGCCGAGAATGACCGCCGCGGCGAGCGCCGTCATGACGACGGCCGACGCCCAGACGGGGATGTCGTAACTCGACTTCAACGCATCGGCGACCGAGACCGCCTGAATGGAATTGCCGGTGCCGAACGAGGCGAAGATGCCGAAAATGGCGAACAGGACGCCAAGCCAGATCCAGGCCCGGCCCATGCCGTTCTTGATGTAATACATGGGTCCGCCCACATGGCGGCCGTCATGGTCGATTTCGCGGAATTTCACCGCGAGGACGCCCTCAGCGTATTTCGTCGCCATGCCCACAAGCGCCGTCATCCACATCCAGAACAGGGCCCCGGGCCCGCCGATGGCGATGGCGACGGCGACGCCGGCGATGTTGCCGGTGCCGACGGTTGAGGAGAGCGCCGTCATCAAGGCGCCGAAGGGCGAGACGTCGCCCTCTTCCTTGGCGTGGCGGCGCCCGCCATGGACAAGCTGCAGGAAGGCGTAAGGAATCCTCAGGATCGGCATGAAGCCGAGACCGATGGTGAGATAGAGCCCCGTGCCGAGCAGCAGCACCAGCATGGGCACGCCCCACACCACATTATTCACCGACCCGATTATGTCCGAAATCACGAAACGCCCCTCCAACACTCTGAAATCAAAGGCGGGAGATTAGGCAGGCCCGCCCTTCACACGCAAGGAAAAGCGTCAATGCGCGCTGTCCGGACGCGCCGTCAAAGATGGCGGAAGCAGACGCAATCAAGGCGATTTTGTGAACCGAAACAAAGCTGTGACGCGCATCACAGGCGATTTGACGGGCCCTCTCTATGGTTAATTCACCGAGGCGCTGAGACGCGCTTCGGCAAAAAGGAGAGAGAGATGACCAACCGTACCCTTTACTTGAGCATGATGGCCTTCGCCGCCGCGGTCAGCGCCAATTCCACCGCCAGGGCCGAAACGCCCGGCCATTCGACGCTGATGCAGCTGATCCACGAAGATCTCGACCGGGATCAGGCCGACTTCACGCTGGCGCTCGCCGAGCGCGCCGGCCGCAAGGCGGACGCCCGCATGGAAAAGCTCGACAATGTCTTCGGGCCGCTGGTCGCCGCCGCGCCGGACGCGACGGCTGAAACTCTCCGCGCCGTTTCAGCCGATACGGGCGACCGGCTCTATGCGATCGCGACGGCGCGCGCCGAATTCGAAATCGGCAAGGACCTCGCGAATATTGAAAGCCCTTTCAATCCGCGCCCGCCCATGCCGCCGGCCATCGCCGCCTTCAATGGCGGGGAATACTGAGCCGGGCGTCTCTCCTCCCGGCGAGGCGCCGGGCGCCGCCAGGCGCTTCGCCAGGGGGAGAAGGCTCGTTGGGGGAAGCCTTATGGGGGAGCAGGACGGGACCGACGGCCCCAAGCACTGGGTCCCGCTCTGCTAAAAAGAAGGCCCTGAAGGATCTGCGCCTTGCGTAACATGCGCGCCGCCTTCGGGGCCTTCGTTTTTTGGACGGGAAACGAAAAAAGGCGCGCTCAAAAAAGCGCGCCTTTTTCTTTTAGACAGACCGCAACGATTAGTCGTCGTCGTCGTCAATGACGTCGGCCGGGCCTCTGGTGTCCGGGTCGCCGTCATAGGCCTCTTCCAGCGGATCGAAATTCCCGTCGTTTTCATTGGCCTCATCGGCGGCGACCGCGCCGGCGCCGGCCGCGGCGCCGAGAAGACAGCCCGACAGAGGCATGCTCATGCCGAGCATCGCCAACAGGGTTGCAAGCATTTTCATCGTCAAACTCCTTTGCCTGGCCGGCGCGGCAAACGCGGCAACCCCGGACTTATCGGGGCGCGCGCCGGCTTTGAAACCACGCCCTCCCCCAACAGGGGGCGGGCGAAATGGTTCCTCAACGGCGAAGGAGGCGGCGAAAGCCTTGTTAGTCGGCGGTTGTTTCCTCGGCCGGCGCCTCTTCCGCAGGCGCTTCAGCGGGAGCGTTGGCGGCGGCTTCCTTCTCGGCTTTTTCCGCGGCGCGCTCCTGGGCTTTCTGGCCCGGCTTGGCTTTGTTCGGGTTGTTCCCGTGCTGCCATTTCACGAGGCCTTGCGCGGAGAAAAAGCGCGCGACGCGATCGGTCGGGAGGGCGCCTCTGTCGAGCCAGTGCTTGGCGCGCTCGGCGTCATACTGAACGCGCTTCTCGTCGTCTTTGCCGAGCAGAGGATTGTAAGTGCCGATCTTTTCGATGAACCGGCCGTCGCGCGGATTGCGCGAGTCAGCGACAACAATCGAATAGAACGGGCGCTTTTTCGCCCCGCCCCGGGCCAGTCTGATTTTCAAAGACATGTTGGTTCTTTCCTTCTTTTATTCAATTTCTGAGCTTGGATAGATAACGGTTAGGCATGAGGAAGCTTGAATCGCTCTTGCGGTTCACCAAGAGACAAACGCACACGACGTTCAGACATGAATTCGTAAAGCTGGTGTGTTCGTAAAAAAGTTGCCGCAGCTAAGTTGTTGACGGCGATTTCTGATTCCACCGCACGAAGATAAAGGGAATACGGCGCAGCAAGCTCAATCAGCAACGCCCCGTCATAAAGAACATTGTTAATGCTTTCGCGTTTGTCTGTCTCTGAGGTTTCATAGTGGCTTGCAAATTCAAAAATATGAATCTGCGCCACCTTATTTCGATACCCCGTGGTGAGCGTGCACATGCCCGGTTTTTTTATACTCTCTGCGTGGGCGTAATCTTGTTCATCTTGACTTGGCCTCGCCAGCCAAATTCCCACGCTCTCCGATTCCTCAGACTTTTTCTCTGTAGCCAGGAGGAAGCGTGAGAACGGCGTGTACGGCTCTTCTATGTAGTCATATTCCCACTGAAGCCTTAAACAGTGTTCGCTTGCGCCAACTGGGAAAACATAAAGATCAGCTATAGAGAATCCGTAAGGAGAGATCGCAGCCTCAGTAGATGAAAAAAATACCGTCGCCCCAACCAGCTTGGATAGCTTGGCAAGCGCTACGTCATCAATATGCACGTTTTTGGTCGCGCTCATTTCTTCTTCCCCGGCAGGCCGCCGAGGCCCGGCGGCATCGGACCCTGGCCCGAGAGCGCCTTTTCGATGGCCTCGAAATCGAGATCGTCCGCTGACGGAGCGTCATCCTTGCCGGACTTGCCCTTGGCGCCTTTCGCCTGTTCGAGGAGCGCGGCGGCATCGGGTCCGCCGCCCGCACCGAACGGGTTAGCGCCGGCGCCCATCCCCATCTGGCCCATCTGCGCGGCGAGACCTTTCATGCCGCCCTTGCCCATCTTCTTCATCATGTCCGCCATCTGGCGATGGGCTTTCAGAAGCTTGTTCACTTCCTGAACCGACGTGCCGGAGCCCGCGGCGACGCGCTTTTTGCGTTTGGCGTTCATCAGCGCCGGTTTTTTGCGCTCGGCTTTCGTCATCGACGAAATGATCGCTTCCTGGCGGATCACTTCCTTGTCGTCGAGGCCGCCGGCCTGATCGACCATCTTCTTCATCTTGCCCATGCCGGGCAGCATGCCGAGGATCGCGCCCATGCCGCCCATTTTGCGCATCTGTTTGAACTGATCGGCGAGGTCGTTCATATCGAACTCGCCCTTGGCCATGCGCTTGGCGGCTTTTTCCGCCTTCTCGGCGTCCATTTCCTCGGAGGCTTTTTCGACCAGCGAAACGATGTCGCCCATGCCGAGAATGCGGCCGGCCATGCGTTTGGGCTCGAAGGCGTCGAGCGCGTCGAGCTTTTCGCCGACGCCGGCGAATTTGATCGGGGCGCCGGTGACCGCGCGCATGGAGAGCGCCGCGCCGCCGCGCGCATCGCCGTCGATGCGAGTCATGACGACGCCGGTAATGTCGACGCGCTCTTTAAATTTCTCCGCCGTCGTCACCGCGTCCTGTCCGGTGAGCGAGTCGACGACGAGCAGCGTTTCGATGGGATGCGTCGCCGCGTGAATGTCGGCGATCTCGGTCATCAACTGTTCATCGATGGAAAGCCGGCCCGCCGTGTCGAGCATCACCGCGTCATAGCCGCCGAGCTTGCCCGCCTCGATGGCGCGGTTGGCGATGTCGCGGGGGCTTTGCCCGGCGATGATCGGCAGGGTCTTTACCTCCGCCTGCTCGCCGAGGATCGCGAGCTGCTCCTGCGCGGCGGGGCGGCGCGTGTCGAGCGAGGCCATCAAGACCTTTTTCTTCTCGCGCTTTTGCAGCCGCATGGCGATCTTCGCCGTGGAGGTGGTTTTGCCGGACCCTTGCAGGCCGACCATCATAATCACCGCCGGCGGGGTCGTCGCGAAGGACAGAGACGGGTCGGCGTCTTCGCCGCCGAGCATCTCGACCAGCGCGTCATGGACGATCTTCACGACCTGCTGGCCCGGCGTCACCGAGCGCAGGACCTCCGCGCCGATGGCGCGCTCTTTCACCTTGGCGATGAAATCCTTGGCGACGGGCAGCGCAACGTCGGCCTCGAGAAGCGCGACGCGCACTTCGCGCAGGGCTTCGTTGACGTCTTTTTCTTCAAGGGCGCCCTTTCCTCTGAGCCCCTCGAAGATTGCGCCTAGCCGGTCGCTTAAAGAATCAAACATCAATTCGCCTTTTCGTCTTCGATCAGGAACAGGAGCGCGCGCTCCGAAAGCGCGCGCGGCCGGTGACGGTCGGCGGCGCCGTCGGGGATCATCAGCGCGTCGCCGGCGGCGAAACGCACGGGGCCTGCCTCGTCGAACTCGATCTCGATTTCGCCCTCGACCACGAGCCCCGCATGGCCCGCCTCGCACCAGTCAAGATGGGTCGAGGCCGGGGTGAGCTCAAGGAGGCGGAACGTCTTGCCGCCGCGCGAGACATGCTTCGCCCGGGCCGTGCCCTCAAAGGCCGGCGCCCAGTCCTGATCCGCAAAGGCGACGCGATAGTCCAACGCCAAAATCCTTTATTCCAAACGCAAATCGCCGCCGCGGGAGCGTTACTCCGGCGGCGGGACATCCCCGGCCCCGTCCCAATTTTTCAGCTGGGGGTCGTGCCGGCGGACGCGGGAAAGGTCTTATTTTCCCGAGATTTCGGCGGGATATAGGGGATCGGCTCATGAATGGCAAGCGCCGGCCGCGCCGCAAAGAGGCGCGCGCCAGCCACAACCCAAAGATTACATTCCGGTAAAAAACAACTGCTGGGGCGTGGGCAAGGCGCCGAAACACCTTTAACGGGCTACTTGTGCACGCTTCCGTCTTTACTGACGGAAACTATGTTTAACCTAATATTTAGGGGGATTATCTTCATGAAACTCTTGAAATTTTTATCCGTAGCGGCGGCAAGCGCCGCAATGTTCGGGGCTGCGAACGCCGCAACCTTCTACCTTGGCGGCGGCGGCGGCGACATCGGCAAGGACGAGGTCTTCACCAGCGGCCCGGCCTGGCTGGAGGCGACCGCCATCAACACCGAAGAGCCGGTCGCGCCGGTTCTGCACCAGACCGCCCTCGGCCTCGGCGTCAAGACCGGCGATCATGAGCTCGCGCAGCTCGACAATGTCGGCGACGACGAAGCCATCGCGCTTGACTTCGGTTCGGCGGCCTGGCTCGACAGCATCACGCTTTCTGTCGCCGGCTTCTACGACGACATCCGCATCTATGGCACCAATGACGCGGCTGTGACGGCGATCACCAGCGGCGGCCTGTCCTCCATCACGTCGATCAGCACCCTGCTGGCGTCTGCGACGGGCAATGGCATCGAAGGCTTCAAAACCATCGATCTTTCGGGCATAACGGAAGCTTATCGCTTCCTGGTCGCCACCATTCCGGGCGGCTCTGGCGACGGCTTCCGCGTGAAGTACGTCTCCGCAGAAGTCGTGCCGCTTCCGGCTGCGCTGCCGCTGCTCCTCAGCGGTCTCGCCGGTCTCGGCTTCGCGTCGCGCCGCCGCAAGGCCTAAGCGCTTCGCCACACAAGGCGATATGACGAAAGAACGCCGCGCTTCATGCGCGGCGTTTTCTTTTGCGCTCTCAGCGCCCGCCAAACCATTTGCGCCATTTGCCGATATTGCGCTCGTAGACGCCCATCAATCCGCCTTCTGCGTGTCTGTCGAGAAATTTCAGGATCGCAAACAGCCAGAGGGTGACGAGGATCAGAATGAAAACCCCGTTTGAGGCCGCCAGCGAGAAAACGTAATTGGCCGTCAGCGTTTCGGGAAAGAAAAAGCGCCCCAACAGATGCCAGAGATTGATGAGGAAATAGAGCGCGTAATAGGAAAAGAACGTCCTGTGGATGAACGCGCCGTTCAGGCTTTTCGCATGCCAGAGCGACCAGAACAGCGCGAGCACGAGAATGCTCACCGGCGCGATGAGGTTCACCGCCGCATTATTCAGGAAATAATAGAAGACATTGCTGAGCGCCCAGTCGGCGGCGATCACCGACGAGGCGAGTTTAAGATTTTTGGAGCCGGAAAGGAAACAAAGGACAACCCCGAAAAACAGGGCTGTCCCGTAACGTGTTAGAACGGTCCATTCATCAGGAGAGATGCGACAGTCTCCGTCGTTGCCCGTTTCGGCGTGCCGCCGCTCGCCTGAAGAATCTGGAACGATCCGTCCTGGGCGAGGGTTTCAAGAAGAGCATGACTCTTCGACGCCGCCTCGGCAAGATTGACGAGCCATGACGAGCTTTCCACGGGCTGGGCCGCTGCGGCCTTCGCTTCTGCAACAAGACGCAAAGGCGCGTCCGTGCCGAGCTTTGCGGAAACGGCGGCGGCGGAGGCGGCGAGCGCCGAGAGGCTGGCGAGCACCGGCGCCTTGTCGAGCGGCTTGCCCGATACGACATTGCGGCAGGCGGCCTCGATCGATTTTTCAAAACGCAGCAGCTTGACCTGCTCCGTACGAAGATCTTTTGAATTTGGGTCGGAATTGGCTGTCGGCGTCATAGGCGTTCTCCGGCGCAATCGGCGGTCTTCTCCGCCCGGAACGACCAATCAGACAACCAAGCCTTTAATCCGCAGTTAAGCGCAAAAGGCGGAGCGTTAACGCAAAGACTAAACCCTCCGTGTATTAACTATCTTAAGGCTGGCTTGCAGATCAGAACGAGAAAACCGCAGCCCGGCAAAGCGCCCCGCCCCCCGTATGACGCCGCCCTTTGGCGCCCGCCCTTGATACGGCGCCGAAACGAAACCAAGCGCCGCTGTCCGGCATGAAAGACTTGTTTTCCACAGAAGCCTGCCTCATAAAAGCGCTTCAAAAAACAACGATAATAGGTTAACACACTCTTGGCCGGCTTTCGGGCTGGCTGACAGCGGGGAGGCTGCATTGAGTGTCGAGGAGCGAAAGCGTGCTGAAGCGCTTTACCGTAAGCTTTTAGGAGTGTTTCCGAAAAAGCCTTCCGACAATGTGGTCATTTTTCCCGGCCGGGATCGGCGAAATCCGAAAAGCCCTGAAGCAGCGCTAGCGCCCCTGGAAGGACGCGATCGAGATCTTCCTGAAAACCTTCGGGGAGATCGGGCGAGCGGGATTGAAGGATTGTTAAAACGGTTATTTGAAGACCTTGCGAAAGACGATTAGCGGCGCTTTCGCCCGCCGTCCCCCGCCCCACATAAGACACAAGGCTTTGCACGGCGTCCGCCAGTTCGTCTTCGTCGAGGCTTTCCGCAGTTTTGAACCCCGCCAGTTTCGCGATCAACGCGAGAATGGCGTAACGCGCGCCTAAAGGATTTAGGACCGGCTCTGCGGCGTCGGGCGGTTTTGGCGGCGATGACATCTTGTTTTTGAAGGCGGCGAGCGCATCCGCCTCGGTCACCGCCTCGCGCGGCGCGCCGAGCGCCCGGGCGACGGCGTCGATCCACAGATCGTTGAGCGGGCGGTCGCCGCTTTCGAGGCGGGCGAGATATTCCGGGTAAATGCCGATGCGGCGCGCAAATTCACTGGGACTCAACAAGAAAGAAATCCGCAATTCCTTGATGTTGTTGGCCATGGTTGTGAGCGCAACCGTCCTTTTCATTAAAGTCATCGCCTTACGCGCAACGCCCCCCGCTTGTCCCCGAACCGGCTGAAACCGTTTCATGCAGCCGGCGCGATTGTCCGCCGGCTGACACTCACCATTACAATACTTCGTCTTACGACGATCCCCTAATATAAGGCTAGTATAAATATGCGGCTGTTTTCCGCATGTAAAAAAGAGTGTGTTTGCGGCGCGGCCATGAGCCTGCGCCCGGGCAATGATACATAAGTCTTGCGCCAGATAAAATTCGGCGCCCGTCAACTGAGCGGTTTGGCGCGGAAGACCTCTTCGTCGAGCTCGCCTTCCCATTTTGCGACTGCGGTCGCAACGGCGGTGTCGCCGGTGACATTGGTCACCGTGCGCATCATGTCCAAAAGCCGGTCGAAGGGAAAGATGAAGCCGATGACGAGCGCGGTGTGCTCGGGCGTGACGTCGAACACTTCGAGCACGATGGCGAGCAGGAAGAGCGACGCCGAAGGCACGCCCGCCGTACCGATGGAGACGAGCGCGGCGGTGAGCGCGATCAGGAAATAATGCTGCGGCTCGAGCGAATAGCCGAAGGCCTGGGCGGTGAAGAGCGCGACGATGCCGAGATAAAGCGAGGTCCCGTCCATATTGATCGTCGCGCCCAGCGGCAGGACCGAACCCGCAACGGATTTCTTGACGCCGAGGTTTTCATTGGCGGCGCGGATCGTCACCGGCAGCGTCGCCGAAGAGGACGAGGTCGAATAGGCCACCATCATGGGATCGAGGATGCCCCGGAAAAAATCGACAAAGGGCAGCCGCAGGATCACCCGGACAAGACCGCCGTAAACGATCAGCATATGCAGCGCGCAGCCGACATAAACCGCGAGGGTGAGCGACAGGATCGCCGTGAACGTGGCGATCCCTTGCGTGCCGGCGACATAGGCGATGAGGCCGAAAACGCCGAAGGGCGCAAGCTCCATGATGATGTGCGTCATCTGCAGGATGCCTTCGGCGCCCGCCTCGAAAAACCGGCCGGCGGCCTGCCCCGCCTCGCGCGCCATCAACAGGCCGACGCCGAGCAGAAGCGCGAAAAAGATCACGGCCAGCATGTCGCCCTCAACGAGCGCGGCGAAAGGGTTCTCCGGGATGATGCTCAAAAGACGCTCGCCGAGCGACGGCGCGTCGGCGTCCATCACTTTCGGCTCGGCGCCGCCAAGGTCGACGCCCTTGCCGGGCTGGAACAGCGTGCCCATGCCCAGCCCGATGAGATTGGCGAAAAAGGTCGTGAAAATATAAAGCAGGAACGCTTTGATGCCGATGGTGCCGAGCTTTTTCGGATCGCCCATGGCGTAAATGCCGGCGACCAGGGTGAAGAAAACCAGCGGCACGACGATCATCCGGATCAGGCGGATGAAGACCGTTCCGACGACGCGCACTTTCTCCAAAAGCGCTTCGGCAGCGGCGGCTTCCATGAACTGGGAAACGGCGAGGCCGAATATGACGCCGAGAACGAGCCCCAGAAATACGCGCTTCCAGAGCTTTATTCCAAACCACCAAGCCATGCCGCCGCCCCTCTATGCCAAAGGGCGCGAGCTTAATCCAATTTCACGCCAAAAGGGAACGGGGCGGCGGTTTTGCGTGTTCGTCTGATGTTCAAATGGAAAGGAGCACGACTCATGAATTCCGATGAACTGAAAGGCAAATGGAAGCAGCTTCAAGGCGCCGCGAAAGAAAAGTGGGGCAAGCTGACGGACGACGAACTCACCGAGATCGAAGGCGACCAGGACAAGCTGGCCGGCAAGATCCAGGAGAAATACGGCGTCGCGCGCGAAGAGGCCGAGCGCCAGATCAAGGAATGGAATGCGGCGGCGTAAAAGCCGAGCTTCCTCACGGGTCCTTGAGGCCCGCAAGAAGGAACCGGGCGCCAACGGCGCCCGGCTTTTTATTTGTACTCTGTCGAGCTGCTGCCCTTATTCACTCCGGGGCATCAGCATCCTCGCGAAATAGGCGTATTCCAGCGCCGTCCTGTAAGCGAGCTGATCCTGATTCGCCGTGCCGCCATGGCCGCCCTCGATATTTTCATAATAGAAAAAGTCGTAGCCAAGGCCGTCCATTTTCGCCGCCGCCTTGCGCGCATGGCCGGGATGGACGCGGTCGTCCTTGGTCGAGGTGTAGAACAGAACTTTCGGATAGGGCTCGCCCGCTTTCAGATTCTGATAGGGCGAATATTTCGAGATATAAGCCCACTCTTCGGGGATGTCGGGGTCGCCATATTCGCCCATCCATGAGGCGCCGGCGAGCAGCTTATTATAGCGCTTCATATCGAACAGCGGCACGCCGCAATCGATGGCGGCGTAAAGATCCGGGCGCTGGGTCAGCATGGCGCCCATCAACAGCCCGCCATTGGAGCGCCCGATGGCGCCGAGCTTTTCAGGGCTCGTCACGCCGGTCTCGATCAGGTCTTCCGAGATGGCGATGAAATCGTCAAAGGCCCGCTGGCGGTTTTCCTTCAGCGCCGCCTGGTGCCATTTCGGCCCGTATTCCCCGCCGCCGCGAATATTGGAGAGAACGAGGACGCCGCCGCGCTTCACCCACATGAGCCCGGCGAGCGCCCCATGCTGGGGCCGCGCGGGGTCTTCGTAATAGACCGGCAGGATCGGGATCAGAAAACCGCCATAACCATATTGCACGGTCGGCGCATTCCCCTGCTTCAACACCGAATCGAGTCCCATGATGAAATAGGGAACTTTGGTTCCGTCCGCGGAGGTCGCGAAACGCTGCTCCACCACGACGCCGGTCGCGTCATAGAAAGCCGGCGTCTCGGCGATCTTTTTCAGCTTGCCCCGCGCCGGCGCATAATAAAGCGCTTCCGGCCGGGTCAGGCTCTCGAAGGACAGCATGGCGTCGTCCGTGCCGCCGCCGGCGGAGATGATTTCAATGACGCCATTGTCGGGCAGGCCGATTTCCTTGCGTTTCCAGCCGCCTTTTTTGCGCGGCGTGAAACGCGCGGCCTTGCCGGACACGTCTTCGAGATAGGAGATGACGAGACCCGACTTGCCGATCTCCACATCTTCGACGGACTGGTTCGCCGCCGGAGTCATCACGGTCTGCGCCTCAGCCCCGGCAAGGCCGTAGGCGATGACGGCGCCGCTTTCATACGTCTCGCCGTCATACGTCCATTCTTCGCGCAGAAGGAAAATCGCACGTCCGCCCAAGACCCCTTCGAAGTCGGCGTTCATCGGCAGCGGCAGCTTTTCCAGATCGCCGAGCGCATCGTCTTCGCTTCTGGCGTAGTAATATTCAGACTCGAAAAAAGACGGCGAGCGCACGACGAATACATGCGCGCCGCCATTATCCTGTTCGACGGCCGCCGCGACGGCCACATCGGTTTCCTCGCCTTCATAGAGAACCGGCGCTTCATCAAGCGCGGCGTCGCGGGCGAGCCGGCGCACCGTCCTCGGATAGCCCGAGGTCGTCAGCGAGCCCTCGCCCGTGTCCGCGCCGACGAGCAGCGTATCCGGACCCAGCCACGCCACGCTCGATTTGCCTTCAGGGATGTAAAACCCGCCTTCGACAAAAGCCTTATCGCTGCTGTCGAACTCGCGCCAGAACGCCGCGTCGCTGCCGCCGTCGGACAGCTCGACCATGCAATGGGTATAGTCAGGGGACAGACAATCAACGCCGCCCCAGACCCAGTTGCGATCTTCCTCTTCGGCGAGCGCGTCGACATCGACCAGCGTCTCCCATTCCGGCGCGCCGGCGCGATAGCTCTCAACGCTCGCCCGGCGCCAGACTCCGCGCACATGTTCGTCGTCCTGCCAGAAATTATAGACATAGCCGTTGTGAATGGACCCCAGCGCCAGGCGCGCTTTCGAGGTCAGAACCGACAAGGCTTCTTCATACATGGGCGCAAAGCGCGGATCGGCCTCGAGCGCTTCCTGAGAGCGGGCGTTTTGCGCCCTCACCCAGTCGAGGGCCTTTTCGCCTTCGATATTTTCCAGCCATTGATAGGGATCGTCTTGGGTTTGGGGCTGGGCTTGGGCCGGGGCGGCGGAAATCATCGCCAGCGCCGCCGCGGCGGCGCAAAAAAACTGCTTTTTCATGAGGAATGGGCTCCGGGGTTGCCGTTCTCTTGGGGAAAAAGATTTGCTTAACCATACAAGCCGCTGCGCAGCCTTGCAAAGCGGCGCCGGTCTCGCCCGGAAAACGGGTGGTCGATAAAATTGCGCCTTGTCCGTTAGAAAAGGTTTTGCGGCTGGCCGCTAACTTGCAACGCGGCGGCGCAAAGACGCAATTCGGGACAACCATACGATGTTTAAGAATGATGCAAGGCGCTACCGGCGGATCAGTCTCGATCTCCCAGCGCGCATTGTGATTAACGCTGTCGATGAATATGAGGGCCGTCTCCTCAATATCTCACCGGGCGACATGGCGCTGATCACCGAGGCCAGAGCCGTGGTCGGCGACGCTGCGATCATCCATATCGACGGTCTCGACGTCATCGAAACCACTGTGGCGCGCCTCTTCCCCGACGGCTTCGCCGTTTCCTTCCTCTTGTCGAAGCGCCGCCGCAATCTTCTGACCGAGCAATTGATGCTGCGCGCCAATCCGGATTTCGCCGACGGGCTCGCCGACCGCCGCAATGCGTTGCGCCACCGCGAGGGCGGCTCGCGCCTGATCTGCCGCCTCGCCGACGGCTCGTCGCTTTTCGTGTCCGTCGTCGACACCTCCGTGAACGGCGTCTCGGTCGACGCGCGCCGGCGCCCGCCGGTGGGCTCGCCCATTCATGTGGGCCGGCGCCGCGGCGTCATCGTGCGCCACACGCCGCGCGGCTTCGTCGTGGTGTATGAAACGGCGCAGGAAGACGCGGCCGAGAAAACGGCGGAAGACCCCGGAAAACCGGCGCTTCGCGCCGTCAACTGATTACCGGCCGGGCTCGCCCAGCACATAAGGCCCGAGATTGGCCATCACTTCACGCGCATTGAAAGCCTGCGGATTGTCCGCGGGCTTGTCGCCCTTGAACATGGCGACATAAGCGACCGCCGAATAGCGGGTGATCTCGCGCGTATAGCTGTCATAAGGCTGACCCCAGCCCCAGCCATAAGCGTAATAGGGGAAGCCGTAATAAGGCCGGTAGAACGGATAGCCGTACCCGTAGCGCCCGTAGAAGGCCGGTTCCGACGTCGTCGAATAGGATTTGTTCGCTTCCGTGTCGCTTTCGATGGCGACGAAATAATCATAGCCAAGTTCGACCGTCAGCTCGGCCGCCCGGTAAAGCAGCGCGTTCTCCACGGTTTCGCGCGAGGTTACGGAATTGCCGCGGAAGGTGATGCGGTAGCGGTTCGATTCAATGCGTTGTTCGGAAAAGCCGTAGCCCTTTCCGTTCGCCGCCGGACCGTAAGGCGTCGAGGTGGCGCAGGCGGCCATTAAAAGCGCGGCTCCTGCAAGGATGATCAATCGAAACATGGCGTAACTCCCGGCGTTGTAGGCCCTTAGGCGATGAGCATCGTCCCCGCGAGGATTATAGGCGCCGCACCGCCTATTCTGCAACGCCGCTGTATGCGGCGAAATCAGTCTTCACGGGAGTTTGACAGGGCTTCGGCCCGCGTTTCGACGGTTGACGTCAGGAAGTCGTCAGGAACCGACTTGAGGTGCAGGTCGCGCTGCGGGAACGGGATTTCGATGTTCATTTCATGCAGCATGTCCCAGATCGCCATATAGACGTCGGAGCGCACATTGGCCGAGCCGTTGGCGGGATCGTTGATCCAGAACCGCAAATCGAAATTGACGGAGCTGTCGCCGAACTCCATCACGTTGCAGCGCGGCGCCGGGCTTTTCAGCACCCGGTCGATGGTCAGCGCGCGCTCTTCGGCGGCGCGGGCGAGGCCGCGCAGATCCTTGGTCGAATAGGAGACGCCGAAAGGCGCATGCAGGCGCACCACCCGGTCGTCATGGGACCAGTTGACGACGCCGTCCTCGATGAATTTGTCGTTGGGCACGAGATGCGCCGTGCCGTCGCGCGTTCTCAAACTCACATAGCGCGCATTCATCGCCGTCACCCAGCCATAAGTGCCCGCCACCTCGATGACGTCGCCGGGCTTGATCGACTTGTCGGCGATCAGGGTGAAGCCGGCGAAGAAGTTCGAGACGGTGCGCTGCATGCCAAGACCGATGCCGAGCCCGATGGCGCCGCCGAAGATCGCCAGCGTGCCGAAAGGAAAGCCGACGATCTGCAGCGCCAGCACCAGCGCCACCACCGGCAACAAAACATCGAGAATTTTCGCGAGCAGCGCCTTGAACGAAACCGTCAGTTCGTCGATCGCATTGATCCGCCCCTGGATCAGGTGATTGAGAAAGCGCGCGCCCCAGAAAAGAACGCCGAACACCGCAAGCATGCGCAGGAAATCAAGCGCGGAAAAAGTTTGTGCGACGCCGTTTTCGTCCTCGCCGATGGGAAAGGAAAAGGCCTGAAGCTGGCGCACGACATCGTCAAGCACGCCGAACGCGTCGAGCGCGGCGATGGGCCAGGCGACATAAAACGCGACCCGCGACCAGAAGGGCGAGCGAATGACCAGCGTCACGAGACGGATGACGATCCACGCCGTCAGAAGGCTGACGCCCGCGGAAATGAGATTGCTGGAGCTTCCCGCCGCCTGCAGGCCGAGGACGGCGGCCTGCAACAGAATATAGAGCGCGATGGGCGTTGCGAGATGCGCGAAAGCGTTGGCGGCGCGGCGTAAGACGCCATAAGGCGCGCGCGGCGCAATCTGCGTCTGGATGAGTTTCCTCAAACGCGGGCCGAAAAACGCCGCCGGCAGGATCGCCGCGATGAGAATGGCGCCCTCGATGGCGACGCCGAGCGTCAGCATATGGCTTTGCAGATTGTCCCAGATGGCGAGCGCCTGCTCGCGCAGGCCGTCGACGCTTCCCTCGATCACCGATTCATCTGGCGCGGGCGCGTCCTGAGGCGGCGTTGCATCCTGGGTAGGCTGGGCGTCCTGCATGCGGTCATCCGTGCGGCGAAAGGCCTAAATGCTTCTACCAGCTTCGCTTTTCCGCGCAACTGGCGGCGGCGCCCAAGAGCCCCGCTCACAAGCCTGCACTGTTCCCGAAACCGGACCGACGGACGCGCCAGCCGCAGCACCGGTGCCTCTTAAAGACCAGAGCCGGCGCCGCATCGTTTCGCCGAGACGAACGTCTGATCTTCGTCCTTTAAACGCGGCGTGTCAGCGCCTTGCGTCAGGCTCTGGGCGTCAAGCGAGTTCAGCCTGACGCGCCGACAGATCGGCGCAACCGGCCTTCGCAAGCGCGAGAAGCGCCTGGAACTGCTCGTCCGTGAACGGATCGCCTTCCGCCGTCGCCTGCACCTCGACGAGCCCGCCGGTTCCGGTAATGACGAAATTGGCGTCGGCCTGCGCGGTCGAGTCCTCGTCGTAATCGAGATCGAGCGCCGGCGCGCCGCCGATCAGGCCGCAGGAGATCGCCGCCACCCGGTCGATGACCGGGCTCGATTTGATGACGCCCTGGCTGACCGCCCATTTGAACGCTTCGTTCATGGCGATCCAGGCGCCGGTGATCGAAGCGGTCCGGGTGCCGCCGTCGGCCTGAATGACGTCGCAGTCGATGAGAATCTGACGCTCGCCGAGCGCCTTCAGATCGACCACCGCGCGCAAGGAGCGGCCGATGAGACGCTGGATTTCCTGGGTCCGGCCCGACTGGCCGTTTTTGGCTTCGCGGCGCATGCGATCGCCGGTGGAGCGCGGCAGCATGCCGTATTCCGCCGTCACCCAACCGCGCCCGGCGCCGCGCAGCCAGGGCGGTGTCGTCTCGTCCCAGCTTGCCGTGCACAGCACATGGGTGTCCCCGAATTTCACCAGACAGGAGCCTTCCGCATGTTTGGCGACGCCGACATCGAAGGACACGGCCCGAAGCTCGTTGAAGGCGCGGCCGGAAGGTCTCATGAAATTCTCCGTAAACTCTGGGGCGGGACAGGGGGGCGGAACAGGAGGCGGGCCTTCCTACCCCCAAGCGCGGGGCCCTGTCGAGCCGGGCTTTTTCAAGGCCCTTGTTCTTGCCCGCGCAAGGCTTATTTTTCATTGTGAATGAACCTGATCGCGTCCTCAGACACAAATGCCCGTGCTCAACGATATTGACGAACGCTCGCGCGACGTCTTCCGCCGCCTTGTGGAGACCTATCTCGCCACCGGCGAGCCTGTGGGCTCGCGCACGCTGAGCCACGATTCCCAGATCGCGGTCTCGGCGGCGACCGTGCGCAACATCATGGCCGATCTTACGGATATGGGGCTTCTCCATGCGCCGCATATCTCTGCGGGGCGCCTGCCGACGGAGCTCGGGCTTCGCCTTTTCGTCGACGGGCTGATGCAGGTCGGCGATTTGAGCCCCGAAGAGCGCCAGGCGATCGAAGCGGAAGCCGCGTCCGGCGCCGCCGGCGACCTTCTGGAAGCGGCGGCCGCGCGCCTGTCGGGGCTCACCCAGACCGCCAGCCTCATCGTCACGCAAAAATCCGACGCGCCCCTGCGCCAGATCGAATTCGTCAGGACAAGCCCCGGCAAGGCGCTCGTCGTCATGGTGTTCGAAGACGGCAAGGTCGAAAACCGCGCCATCAACGTCCCCGACGACCTGCCGCCATCGGCGCTGGTCGCCGCCGGCAATTATCTGAACGCCCGGCTTCGCGGCCGCAATCTCAACGAAACCCGCGCCGGCATCCTCGCGGAAATCGAGGAGAACCGGGCCGAGCTCGACGAGCTTGCCTCGCGCCTCGTGCGCGACGGCGTCGCCGACATCGCCGGAGACGACAACTGGCAGCTGATCGTGCGCGGGCGCGGGCACCTCCTCGACGAGTCGGTGCAGGATATCGAGCGCGTGCGCATGCTGCTCGACGATCTCGAGCAGAAGCGGGACGTCATCGAGCTTCTCACCGCGGCCCGGGACGGCGAAGGGGTGAAAGTCTTCATCGGCTCGGAAAACCGGCTGTTCTCGCTTTCCGGCTCCTCGGTGATCGCCGCCCCCTATCGCGACGAAAACCGCAAGATTGTCGGGGTCCTGGGGGTGATCGGGCCCACCCGCCTCAATTACGCCCGGGTCGTCCCGATTGTGGACTATACGGCGGAAGTCCTCTCGCGGATGTTGAAATAGCGCGCTTGCTTGCGTAAATCCGCTTCCGACAGATTCCCCAGAAAAAGCGAAATCAAGCCATGAGCGATCACGACAAACCTTTTCTCGACGACCCGGAAATGCTGGGTGAAGACGATATGGCTGAGGATCAGGACGATCAGGCAGACGAAAGCGCGGCGCTGGAAGCGGCGCAGGCGGAAGTCGCGGCCCTGAACGACAAAGTGCTGCGGCTCGCCGCCGATCTTGAAAACACCCGGCGGCGCGCCGAACGCGAAAAGACCGATGCGAGCCGCTACGCCATTGCGGGCTTCGCCCGCGACCTTATCGGCGTCGCCGACAATTTCGAGCGCGCCTTTGCGGCCGCTGAAAACGGCGGGGCGGACGCCGTCGCCAGCCTGATCGACGGCCTTAAAATGACCGAGAAAGAGCTCCTGTCGGTGCTCGAGCGCCATGGCGTCAAGAAGGTCGCCGCCGAGCGCGAGAAATTCGATCCCAACCTGCACCAGGCCGTGGCGCAAGTTCCGCATGCGGAAATTCCCTCCGGCCATGTGGTCGACGTCGCCCAGCAGGGCTTCACCATCGGCGACCGCGTGTTGCGCGCGGCGATGGTGACGGTCTCCTCAGGGCCCGGCGGCGCAGGCGTTGCCGGCGGCGGCGAGACGCCGCCATCAGGCGATCCCGGCGAACGCCTCGACACCAAGGTTTGAGTTGTCTTCCAGTGATGAAAACAAAAGGGCGATCCTAAAGGATCGCCCTTTTGTTTTGAGAAGAAATACGAAGTTTTAGGCTTTCGGGCCCGCCGCTTTCACCGCATCGCTCACATGGTCTTCATAGATGCGGAAATTCTCGACGAACATCTTCGCAAGCTTTTGCGCCTGGGCGTCATAAGCGGCCGGATCGTCCCAGGTGTCGCGCGGATTGAGGATCGCCTTGTCGACGCCGGGCACGTCGGTCGGAACCTCGAAACCGAAAATCTCGTCGGTGCGCATCGGGGCCTTGTTCAGCGAACCGTTCAGCGCGGCGGTCAGAAGCGCGCGCGTCTCCTTGATCGGCATGCGCTTGCCCTGGCCATGAGGGCCGCCGGTCCAGCCGGTAGAGACGAGCCAGCAATCCACACCGTGCTTGTCGATGAGCTTGCCGAGAAGCGCGCCATATTCCGACGGATGGCGCGGCATGAAGGGCGCGCCGAAGCAGGTGGAAAAGGTCGCTTCCGGATCCTTGCCGAGACCTTTTTCCGTGCCGGCGACTTTCGCCGTGTAGCCCGACAGGAACATATACATGGCCTGCGCCGGGGAGAGCCGGGCGATCGGCGGCATTACGCCGAAGGCGTCGCAGGTGAGCATGATGATGTTGTTCGGATGCCCCGTGACGCCGCTGGTGCTGGCGTTCGGGATGTAGTGGATCGGATAGGCGCCGCGGGAGTTTTCGGCGAGCGTCGCATCGTCGAGATCGAGCTCGCGCGTTTCCGGGTGCATCACGACATTTTCGAGCACCGTGCCGAAGCGCTTGGTCGTCGCGTAAATCTCCGGCTCGGCGCTCGGCGACAGACGGATCATTTTCGCATAGCAGCCGCCTTCGAAATTGAAGAGCCCGTTCGGGCCCCAGCCATGCTCGTCATCGCCGATCAGCGTGCGGTGCGGGTCGGCGGAAAGCGTCGTCTTGCCGGTGCCGGAAAGGCCGAAAAAGATCGCCGGATCGTCGTCCTTGCCCACATTGACCGAGCAATGCATGGGCATGACGTCCTTTTCAGGCAGGAGATAGTTGAGGATCGTGAAGACCGATTTCTTCATCTCACCGGCGTAGGACGTGCCGCCGATGAGAACGAGGCGGCGCACGAAATCAACCGCGATCACCGTCTTCGAACGACAGCCATGGACTTCCGGATCGGCGGCGAAGCCGGGCAGATCGACAATGGTGAAGTCGGGATCGGCGCCGCGCTCTTCGAAAGGCGGGCGCACGAGCAGGTGCTGGATGAAAAGCCCGTGCCAGGCGTATTCGGTGAACACCCGCACCTTGATGCCGTAGGTCTTGTCGGCGCCGCCGGCGAGGTCCTGGCGGATAAGATCGTGCTGCGATGCGTAGTCGAGCATGTCCGCATGGAGCCGGTCGAAGGCCTCGTCGCTCATCGCCTTGTTGGCGTCCCACCAGATCGTGTCTTCGGTTTCGGGATGGCGGACGATGAATTTGTCCTGGGCCGAGCGGCCCGTATGCTCGCCCGTCTTGACGACCAGCGGGCCGTCCTTGCCGATCTCGCCTTCGCCGCGGGCCACCGCCAGCTGATACAGCGCGGCGTCCGTCAGATTGGAAAGCGATTGCGGCGCACAATCTTCAAAGCAGCGCGCATCAGGCGCCGCCGTTACCGATAAGCTCATTTTTTCATCTCCCTAGGACCTCACCATAATGAGGCGCGCCCGGGCCGCCATGCACTCGCGGCGCCAGTCGCCCCCCGGTCTTAGTGCTTATTTTAGCCCTTGGCCACATGAGGGCGGCTGTAATTCCCGCCAGTTTTCCCTCTGCTTCCTTTCTGGGCCAAAACCGCTTCCGTTAACCAACCCGGATAAAGCCTTGTTAACGCAACCACCCGAAAGTCGGGCTTGGGAGAAACCGCGTGACGTCTATGTTCGACCTTCTTTCAGCGACGCTTTTCATCGCGACGGCGGGGCTGTTTTTGCTCCGCATTCGCCATGAGCGGCCCCCGCTCGCGCCCTATCTGGTGGTCGCCCTCGTCTGCCTCGTCGGGGCCTGGCTCGGCAATCATGGCGGCGGGGTCGCCGCGGTCGCCCTCCTCATCGCGGCCTCCTTCCTGACCCTGCATCTCGCCAGCCAGCCCTATAGCGAAGATTCCGAAGAGAGCCTCTAAGGGCCGGCCGTCCTGACGGCCCCATTTCGCAGCCCTTGAAATCCCGGTAGAAAAGCGGGATCCGGCCGCCGGAAATCCGCGCCGCCCGCTCGCTCCCTATATAGGGCCTATGGACGCAAAAACGCTCGCCCCCGCCAATCGCAACGCCTTCGCCGAAGCCGGCGACGACGCGCAGCATATTGTGGACGTCCTTATCGAGGAGCGCGCCCACAAATTGCGCGCCTCGCCGCTCTGGCCGCTTTACAAGACCGTCCTCTATCCGCTGCTGCTCTACAGGCCGGCGGTCGAGATGGCCGACGCCATCGCCGACCTCCCGGCGCGGGAGGTGTTCGACTACATCAGCGACCTGTTGCAGCTCGACGTGTGCGCCGAAGGCTTGCATCACCTTCCTGAAAAGGGGCGGGTGCTGATCGCCTCGACGCATCCCACCGGCATCCCCGACGGCGTCGCCATGTTCGACGCGCTGAAAGAACGCCGCCCGGACATGACCTTCTTCGCCAATCGCGACGCGCTGCGCGCCGCGCCCGGCCTTGAGGACATGATCATTCCCGTGGAATGGATCGAGGAGAAACGCACGGCGGCGCGCTCGCGCGAGACCCTGAAAAGCGCCATCAAGGCGTTCGAGGCGGAAAAATGCGTGGTGCTGTTTCCCTCCGGGCGGCTCGCCTTCATGAACGAGGACAAAGAGCTCACCGAACAGGAATGGCTGACATCGGTGGCGATCTTCGCGCGCAAATATGATTGCCCGGTGGTCCCGGCGCATATCGATATGCGCAATTCATGGCTCTATTACTGGTTCTGGAAACTCAATACGGAGCTGCGCGACATCACGCTGTTCCATGAGCTTTTGAACAAGAAGCAAAAAACCTATCGCATCACGTTCGGCGCGCCAATTGAACCGGACGCGCTGAAAGGCGACGCCAGAGAGGTGGCGGACGCCCTGCGCCGTCACGCCATGGCGCTGAAGGCCGCGCCGCAGGACTGGCGCCCGATAGAGCCTCCTACGGCGTCACCTTGATGGGCTTTCTCGCCAGCAGCTTCTTGTGGCCCTGGATGAAACGCAATTCGTAATCGCCGGGCTCGTCCGGCATGCGCAGCGTTGCGGAAGCGCCGTTCTGAGCGCTGGCGTAATGGATGTATTTGAGGTCGTCCGCATCGGGTTCTGCAACCGCCACATAATCCCCCGCGCCATAGGGCGGGCCGGTGAATTCGACCTCCGCGCGTTCGCCCGCCTTCGCGGTCGCCGGACCGATCAGTTCGGCGCGCGCCGGCGTCACCATAATCGGCTTTCGCGCCAGCACTTTCTTGCCGCCCTGAATGAAGCGGATTTCATAGTCTCCGGCGTCGAGCGGCATGCGCAGGCTGCCGGGACTTCCGTTTTTGGTGTAATGATAGTCGTTGAATTTATTGCCGGGGGCGTCCGGCGCGACCACCGTCAGCCAGTCGCCCTGGGCCGCCTTCGGCCCCGTAAATTCAACGCTTATGGTTTCCCCGGCCACCGCCGTTTCCTTCGCTGAAAGGCTCGCCGTCGCTTCGGTGACCGTGACGGGCTGGCGCGCGATGATTTTGTTTCTGCCCTGAATAAACCGCAGCTCATACTCGCCGGGCTCTAAAGGCATCCTCAATTCGCCCGGACTTCCCTTGTTGGTGTAATAGTAATCGTTGAATTTCTGGCCGGGGGCGTCGGATTTTGTCACCGTGATCCAGTCGCCGCTGCCGGGCTTTGGGCCGGAGAATTCAATCGCGACCATTTCGCCCGCGACCGCCGTCGACGGCCCGCTGACGGACGCCTCCACCGCCGTGACGACGATCGGCCGCCGGGCGATGACGGTCTTGCCGCCCTGCACATAGCGGATCTCATAATTTCCCGCCTCCAGCGGCATCCGCAAATCCGCGGGACTGCCGTTCCTTATGTAAGCGTAGTCGTTATATTTGTTTCCCGGCGCGTCGGGTTTCACCACCGTGATCCAGTCGCCGGAGCCTGCGGGCGGGCCGGTGAATTCGACCTTGACGGTCTCCCCGGCGGCGGCCGTGTCCGGCGCGGTCAAGGTCGCCAGCGCTTCGGTCACCTTGATCGCCTGGCGCGCAATGACGCTCCTGCCGCCCTGCACGTAACGGATTTCATAATCCCCCGCTTCGAGCGGCATGCGCAGCTCCGCCGGGCTGCCGTTCCTTATATAGGCGTAGTCGTTGAATTTCTGGCCGGGCGCGTCGGGCTTCACCACCGTGACCCAGTCGCCGGAGCCCGCCGGCGGGCCGGTGAATTCGACCGCAATGGTCTCGCCCGCAATCGCCGTTTCCGGCGCTTGAAGCGTCGCCGTCGCGGGCGTCGCCTTGATCGGCGCCGTCGCCAGCGCGCGCAATGGCCGGCCCAGCATGTAGCTCACTTCGTAATCGCCGGGCTCCACGGGCATGCGGAGCTCCGCCGGATTGCCGCGGCTTACATACTCATAAGTTTTATACCCGTCGCCGCCGGCTTCCGCGATCTTGATGTAATCGCCTTTGCGGTCGGGCCCGGTCCAGTGAACCTTGATATTGGTTCCCGCCATGGCTTCGGTTTCGGGCTCAAGCCGGATCGTCGCTTCGACCGGGAAAGTGAGCGCGATGGTCACCGTCTTCTGCGCGCCTTCGCGCACGATAACGCCTTTCGCCGCGCCTTTAAGGCCGTCGGAGGGGCGCTCGACGGCGATGTCGTAGGAGCCCGGCGCGACGCTGGTTTCGACGACGCCGGCGCCCTCTTCGGCAAGCGCCGCATCGCCGCCGCCCGAAGGCGTGACGCGCCAGGTCAGCCCCTCTTCGATGACGATCCCGCCTTCGAGTTCGGTGGCGCGAAGATAAAGATTGGAAGCCGGCGGCGGCGCATCGGCCGCCTCGATCACCGTTTCGTTGAGGGCCTCGCCAAGGCTTGAGGCGTCCTGCGCCGAAACGAACATGCCGCCGGTATTCTCGGCGATACAGCGCAGTTGCGCCTGGGCGTTTTCTTCCGACACATCGAAACCGACAACATGCACGGTGAAATCGACGCCCGCTTTTTCCAAAGCCGCGGCGACGCCGCACGGATCCGGCGCGCAGGTTTCGATCCCGTCGCTGACGAGAATGACCGTCGCCTTTTCCTCCGTGTATTTCAGTTTTTCCGCAGCGAGCTTCACCGCATCCGCCATGGGCGTCTTGCCCTTGGGGTTGAGCCCCTCTACTGCGCTTGATATCGCCGCGCGCTCCGCGCCGACGGACGCGATCTCCTCGATGTCGGCGCAGTCGCCCTTGCGCCGGTGGCCATAGGCGACAAGCCCGAGACGCCGGTCGGCGGGAAGATCCTTCAGAAGATCGCCGAGCACCTGTTTGGCGATCGTAATCTTCGCCTCGCCCTCGATCTGACCCCACATGGAGCCCGAGGCGTCGAGCACCAGAATGGAATCGCCGCCTTCAGCCTGCGCAAGAGCCGGCGGCGGCGCGAAAAACCCAATAAAAACAGCAGAAAAAAGCGTCAGAAACGCGCGCGGACCCATGAAACTCCCCCTTCGATGGCGTCGCGCGGGAGCTTAACCATGACCGCATGGGAACGGAAGCGCTGCAGGCGCCCTAAAACGGAGCCGGCGTTTAAGCGGTCTTGTGATAGGTGAGCTCGAGGAAGACGTCTTCGAGATCGGCCTCGAGGGTCGTGAGGTCTTTCACCGAAACGCCCGCTGCGTTGAGGCGTTCGAGGATTTCCGCGACCCTGGTCTCGCTCGGCTGGTAATGGATGGCGAGATTGCCGTCTGGTTTCAAGTCCGCCGAAAGCGGGCCGAGATCGGGCGCCGCCGCGATCTCTTCATTGGGCGTCACCATCAAGGTCTTGCGGTCGAGCGAGGAGATCAGTTTTTCGGTCGGCTCGCAGGCGACGACTTCGCCATGATTGATGATGGCGATTTCCTCGCACAGCTCCTGCGCCTCTTCGAGATAGTGCGTGGTCAGAACAATCGTCACGCCCTGCTCGTGCAGCTTGACGACATATTCCCAAAGCTGCTTCCTGAGCTCGATGTCGACGCCGGCGGTGGGCTCGTCGAGAATCAGGATCGGCGGGGAATGCACCATCGCTTTCGCCACGAGCAAGCGGCGCTTCATGCCGCCGGAAAGCTGGCGCACATAGGCGTTGGCTTTATCGTCAAGGCCGAGGGCCTTCAAAATCTCCATGGAGCGGCGCTGGGATTTCGGCACGCCGTAAAGCCCCGCCTGAATCTCCATGCCTTCAAGCGGCGTGAAGAACACCTCCATGTTGATTTCCTGGGGCACGATCCCCAGCGCCGCGCGCGCCTGGCGCGGATTGCGGTCGATATCGAAGCCCCAGACCGAAATCTCGCCGGCGGTCTTGTTGACGAGCCCTGCGAGGATATTGATGAAGGTCGACTTGCCCGCGCCGTTCGGCCCCAACAGCCCGAAAATCGACCCGCGCTTGACGAGAATGTCGATGCCTTTCAAGGCCTCTTTCGGCGGCGATTTGCCGGCGCCGCCATAGGTCTTCCTGACGCCGCGGGCGGCGATGGCGTAGTCAGCGTTGGCGTTGAAATCCATGGGGCGCGTCATCCGGTCAGCCAAAGCCCGCTTATCGCGCCGGCGCCCGCAAGGGTCAACCGCGCCGATCCGCACGATAGCGCGAGGGCGAGACTTGACGAAAGGCTCCGGCGGCGGCAAGTCAGGCCCTTGAAACCACACAGAAGATCGCCCGCCCCATGAGCGAACACAAAACCCCCTCCGCTGCCGTCACGCCCGATCCGGAAGTCATCTATACGGACAAGCTGCGCGTCTCCTGCGACGGCGGCGGCGGCGCCCTCGGCCATCCGATCGTCTGGTATTCGCTGGAAGACGGCGAAGCCGAATGCGGCTATTGCGACCGTAAGTTTATCTACAAGCCGAACGAGACGTCGCACTAAAGCGTTTGCTGCTTTCTGATTTTTGGTTTCCGCTTACGCCGCTGCATCCTTCGGCGGCGGCGCCGCGTGGCTTGGCGCCGGCGGCGCGGCCGACGCCGCCGCCGGCCCTCCTTTCGACAACAAACGGCAGGCGACGAGGTCGCCGGTGACGTTGACGGCCGTCCTCGCCATGTCGAGCAGCCGGTCGACGCCGAGGACGAGCGCAAGACCCGTCAGCGGAATGCCGAAACTGGTCGCCGTCGCGGAGAGAACCGCGATGGAGGCGCCGGGCGCGGCGGGCGCGCCGATGGAGGCGCCGGTCAGCGTGACCATGATGAAAGCGGCCTCGCCGAAGGACAGCGAGGAGCCGGCGATATTGGCGAGAAAGACGATCGCCGCCGACTGATAAAGCGCCGTCCCCGCCATGTTGACGGTGGCGGCGAGGGGCGCCACGGCCCCGGCGAGGGAGGGCGGCACGCCAAGCTTTTCCACCGCCGTCTTCATGGTGAGCGGCATCACCGCCGCCGAGCTCGATGTGGAAAAAGCCAGAAGCTGCACCGGCGCGACGGCGCGTAAAAAGCCCCATGGCGTCATGCCTCCGAAGACCGCAACGATGACGAGATAAAGCGCCAGGAGGAGGCCAAGCCCGCCAATCACGACGGCGCAGTAAACCGCGAGATCGATGAGCGTGTTGAGCCCGTTCAAAGCCGTCGTCTGCGCCATCAGCCCGAAGACCGCGAAGGGCGCGAACCGCATCGCCGTGCGGATCACCGTCATGCAGACTTCGAGGACGGCGCCCATCAGCGAAACCAGCGGCTTTGTCAGTTCGCGATTGTCGGCGGTGATGACCGCGATGCCGATAAACAGCGAGAAAACAACCACCGCCAGCATATCCTGCTCGAGGATCGAGGCGGAGATATTCTGCGGAATGAGATTCGAAATCATCGCCGGCAGATCGCGGCTGATGGTTTCGATCGGCGAAACGGCTTGTTCGATGGTCGCGGGATCGGGCTTCAGACTCGGCGTCGGCGGCGCCTTCACCGCGATGTCCTTGCCCGCGCCGACCAGCCAGGCGAGGCCGCCGCCGAGCGACGCCGCCGCCATGGTGGTCGTCAGCACATAGACGATGAAGCGCACGCCGATGCGCTTTAAATCGGAGCCTTCGCCCGCGGCGGTGAGCCCCATGATGATGGAGCTGGCGACAAGCGGAATGATGACCATGCGGATGAGCGCCAGAAAAAGCCGGCCCGGCAAAGCGAGCCATTCGCCCACCAGCTCCGCGACGGAGCGCGAGACGAGGTTCAGATCCGGCCCGAACAGTGCGCCCACCGCCACGCCGATGACGATGGCGATGAGGACCTGCAGCCATAATTTCCCGCTGACGAGAACGTCGAGCCGGCGATTAAGACTGTTATATTTAAAGCGTGATTTCGGCATGGGGCGGTTTCGTTCTCCGCCGCCCTTTTACGGCGGGCTGGGCCGCCATGGCCAGTGCGAAAGGCATGCGCTTCCCCGTCGCAGGGGGCCGCCTAAACGCCTTCTCTTCGGGCGAGCCGCCAGACCTCGCGGGCCTTCGGCGGCGAGGCCTGAAGGATCGCGTTGCGGAAAATCCGGCCCATGAAGCGCGCGAGAAGCGCCGCAAAGGCGAGCATCAGCGCCGTCGCGCCGAGCACTTCCCATAAGGGCGGGTCGGCGGCGGCGCGCATCATCACCGCGTAAGGCGTATAGATCGGGATCCAGGTGAGGAGCGTCGCGATGAAGCCGTTGGGGTTCTGGAACACCATGATCATGAAAGGCAGCGGCGCGAAGACGAGGATCATCACCGGGCCCATATAAGACTGGGCGTCCTGCAGGGAATTCGACACCGCGCCGATGGCGAGAAAGATCATGGCGAAAATCGCATAGGCGCAGAAAAAATAGAAAAGATAGATGAGGAGCAGCGGCGAGCCGAAGAGCGTTCCGATGGCGGCGCCCATGAAACTGTCGCCGGCGGACGAAATGGTCGCCGAGGCCGCAAGCCCGCCGAAAAGGAAAATCGCCGGCATGGTCAGTCCCACGGCGGCGATGCCGATGAGCTTGCCCATCATCAATTGCTCCGCCGTCACCGACGAAAGGAGGATTTCGACGATTTTGTTCGAGCGCTCCTCGATCGTGTTGGTCAACAGAAGATTGCCAACGCCGAAAATGATCACCAGCAGCATATAGGTGAGCGCGGCGGGAAGGCCGGTTTCAACCCGGTCCTTGAGGCTCAATTGCGCGTCCTCCGCCGCGCGGTCGGGCCGGTAGGAATTGAAGGGCGCGGAAATCGCCGCCACATCGTCAAGCGCTTCTTCGCTGAGCCCCATATCGGCGATGGCTTGGCGTTTCAGGGCCGAGGTCAGCGCATTGCCGACGAGGTCTTCGAGCGCATTGTCGGTGAGGTTGCGGCTCCAATATTGCGCGGCGGCGGCCTCGTCCCCTTCCCCGAAATCGCGCGGCACCATGACGGCGGCGAACAGCGGCGTTGTCGCGCCCTCGGCGCGCATCACGTCGCGCTCGCCCAGAAGATAGGGCCTTAAGACCTCTTCGGCGTCTTCAAGGCTTGTAACGCCCTGAAGCAAGGCGTCGGTCTTGACGCGCTCGAATTGCTGGCGCGGCAATTCGAAGTCCGGCGCGCCTTCACGCAACAAAGGCGCTGCGGCTTGCCTCGCCGCTTCGAAACCGCCCGCCGCCTCGAACGCTTTCAGCCGGGCGTCGTTCACCTGCGCGGGCGCGAACGGTTCGGGCAGTGCTTCGGCGCCGTCGGCGACCGCCGCGCCGACATAATCGTCCCAAGCGCGAATCGCGCCGAACCGGTATCGCCGTTCGATTTCACGATCTATATCGTCCGCATACTGTCCGGTTTCATCATAGACGACGAAAGCGCGCACCGGCTTGTTGCGCTCCACAAGCCCCATGGCGGCGGTGACCGCGACAAGGCTCACCGGAAACATCAGGAGAAAGATCAAAAAGCCGCGCGAAAGGACATATTGCTTGTATTCCCTGAGCGCGATGAGGAGAACCTGTTTCATTCCGCCGCCTCCGCGCCCCGCGCGAAAGCGCGTTCTTGATCATGCGCCGGCGCGCTCGCCTCATCGCCGGCGAGATCGACGAAAATGTCGTGCAAGGTCGCGCCCGCCTGCTCGAAGCGGGTGAGGACAATCCCCGCTGCCACGGCCTGGCGCAGGAAATCCTGCGGGTCGGCGCCGTCGGCGAGCTCGATGCGGTAATCGCTTTCCTCGCCGCCATTGCGCTCGAGCCGGACCGCCTCGACGCCGGGCAAGACCTCGAACGCCGCCGCCGGCGCGGTCGAGCGCACATGCAGGCGCTGGCCGTAGCGCGCCCGCGCCTCGGAAAGCGTGCCTTCGAACCGTTTCTCGCCCTCGGCGATGATCAGGAAACGGTCGCACAAACGCTCCGCATGCTGCATGACATGGGTGGAGAAAATGATCGTGCGCCCCGATGCGCGCTGATCGGCGATGAGCTTTTCAAGCGTCTGCTGATTGATCGGATCGAGTCCCGAGAAAGGCTCGTCGAGAATGAGAAGCTCCGGTTCATGGGCGATGGTCGCCAGCAACTGAACCTTTTGCGCCATGCCTTTCGACAGCGCCTCGTTTTTCGAACGCGCGAAGTCTTCGAGCCCGAACTCTTCGAGAAGCGCGTAAGCCTTTTTCTTCGCGTCCCGTCCGGAAAGCCCGCGCAGCTGCGCAAAATAAGCAATCGACTGCGCCGCCTTCATCTTGCGGTAAAGCCCGCGCTCTTCGGGCAGATAGCCGATGCGCCGGCGCACGGAGATGGCCGAATTGGAGCCGAGGACGCAGATGCGGCCTTCGCTCGGGCGCACGATGTCGAGCATCATCCTCAGCGTCGTCGTCTTGCCGGCGCCGTTGGGACCTAAAAAGCCGTAGATCTCTCCCTTCGCCACCGAGAAGGTGAGGTCTTTCACCGCCGTGAAAGCGCCGTAGCGTTTCGTGATGTTTTCAAGCTGAACGGGATGATCCGTCATGCGCTCGCTTTCCTGGCGTTTCCGGCGGCGGTTTCGCCCCTTTCGGGCCGCCTTATTTTTGGCGTCTGCGGCGTTAAGGAATGGATAAGCCCCCTATAATCCGGGCGCTACCAGGTCCCCGTATTCTCCATGGACGCCCAGGGTTCAGCCGGCGCCAGATGCTCGCCCTCCTGCAACAGCTCGATGGAGATGCCGTCGGGCGAGCGCACAAAAGCCATATGCCCGTCGCGGGGCGGACGGTTAATCACGACGCCCGCATCCATCAGCTTTTGACAGGTTTCGTAAATATTTTCGACACGATAAGCGAGATGGCCGAAATTGCGCCCGCCCTGATAATCTTCCGTATCCCAATTATAGGTGAGCTCCACAAGCGGCGCTTTTCTCTCTTTCGCCATTTCGACATCATCGGGCGCGGCGAGAAAAACGAGGGTGAAACGGCCCTTCTCGCTTTCCATGCGGTTGACCTCCTGAAGGCCGAGCTTGTTGCAGTAAAAATCGAGCGACTGGTCGAGATCCTTGACCCTCACCATGGTGTGCAGATAACGCAAAATATGTCTCCTTAGCCTTCTCTTGAACGGATAATCTCGTCGCGCAGATAGCCGGGCCGGCGCTTGTGATAGCGGCGCATGAAAAACCAGACGATGACGAGCCAGGCGACGATGACGCCGAAGAAATAATAAAACCCCGAAAACGCCTCGGCGATATAGAGCTGGCACTCGGGCCCGCACTGCCAGGACTCGGCCACGCGCGCATCGCCGAGATTGACATACTGGACCATTTCCACCGGCTGCGGAACAACGCCCGTCGCCTGACCGGCCCATAACAGCCCGGTCAGGATGGCGAAGGTCACCGGCAGCGAAAGAAAAAAGGTCGCGAACGTCGCGAGCACATAAGCGGGGAAACGCGGCGTGTGGACCCGCGCATAGATCTCGCGGAACTTCTCTTCGCTGATCCCTTCGAGAAACTCCGGCTCGGTTTTCTGGAAATGCGCCCATTCGATTTCGGCGCCCTCGGCCACCTCTTCGGCGATTTTCCGCCGCCAGCGCCAGTAAAGACCGCCGGCGAGCAAGAGGGCCGCAAACACAACAAGGAAGAAGCCGAGCATCAAAGAAGTCCTAATGAATTCCCGCAAGGGCCGCCGGTTTACCCTAGGCCCGCGCTTTTCCCAAGGCGTCGGACAGGGCCTCGGCGAAGCGGCCCCGCTCTTCAGGCGACAAAAACGCGCCGAGAATGAGGGTCTTGCCCTTGGAGGTCACCTGAACCTGGCTTTCATGGCCGACGGGCCGCTCGATGAAAACCCGGGTCCAGTAAGGCTGGAGGCGCCAGCGGGTCTCATGGCCCGAGGGCAGGACCCGCGCCACCCACATCTCTTCATTGGTGACCCGCACCCGCTCGCGCAGGCGCCCCTGGCGGTAGCTGAGCTTGAAAGCCAGCCACACCGCGAAGACGTCGAACCCGCAGAACCCCACCACCGGCCAGGCGCCCTTCAAAAAGAAATAGGTCCCGAAAAACAGGTTCGAGGCGATGACGATGCTCATCACCGCCCAGAACCCGGTATTGGGCAGCGACCGGTTGGGATAAAGCACCGCATCGAAAAGACTTTCGCCCTCCGCCACATCGTCGAGGCCCGACGCCTTCGAGCTTCGGCCTTTGGCGACGGGCGCCATGGTCTCCATATGACGGACGCGTTTCATGGGGAAAACATAGGCGCGGGGGCGGCCCGCTGCAATTCGCCCTCGCAGGAACTTTACGCGAAAACTTTACCTCAGAGCCTGCTCGAAATCTCGGCAACAATCCCGGGAACTGAAATAATCAGACGGCAGCTTATCAAAACACGATACGGCTCAGGCGCTGATTCTTAAGTTTTAGAGCCTGATAAGCATCGGGACTGAGCGAGCGAACGTCTGAGCATCCACTGGCAAAACCATTTCTGTGAAAATTTCGGTTGGGCTCCAGGCGCGCCGCGCGCTATGGTCGCGCAAACGAATCTCAAGAGCGCCAAATGCCCAAAATGACGCGCGCAACCGCGCGGAAGATTTTCGAGCGCCTTTCAGAAGCGCGGCCCGCCCCGAAGACGGAGCTTCATTACAAAAATCCGTTCACCCTCGTCGTCGCCGTCGCCCTCTCGGCGCAGGCGACCGACGAGGGGGTCAACAAGGCGACCAAGACCCTGTTCGATGTCGCGGACACGCCGGAAAAGATGGCGGCGCTGGGCGAGAAGAAACTGGGCGAGTACGTCAAGACCATTGGCCTCTGGCGCAACAAGACCAAGAACGTCCTCGCGCTGTCGCAAAAGCTGATCGACGCGTTCGGCGGCGAAGTGCCGCAAACCCGCGAAGAGCTCGAAAGCCTGCCCGGCGTCGGGCGCAAGACCGCGAATGTGGTGCTGAATGTCGCCTTCGGCCAGCCGACCATCGCCGTCGACACCCATATTTTCCGGGTCGGCAACCGCACCGGACTGGCGCCCGGCAAAAACCCGCTCGAGGTCGAGCTGGGGCTTGAGAAAATCATCCCCGACGACTTCATGCAGCACGCCCATCACTGGCTGATCCTGCATGGCCGCTATATCTGCAAGGCGCGCAAACCCGAATGCTGGCGCTGCCCTATTGTCGATCTGTGCCAGTTCAAGGAAAAGGTGATGTCGCCGGACGCTCCTAAGAAAAACGGGCCTAAACCTGCGGCGAAAAAGAAGGCGGCGAAGAAGACTGCAAAGAAAGCCGCGCCGAAAAAGAAACTGGCGGGAAAGCCGAAATTGAGGACGGCGAAGAAAACCGCAAAGAAGAAAGCGCCCGCAAAATGACGCTGCAAGCTTTCCTCCCCCGCTCGTCCCCGCGCAGGCGGGGACCCATAAAACCAGAAACGGACTTGACTGGATCCCCGCTTGCGCGGGGATGATCGGAGTGAATTTATGACCTCAAAAGACCGCCTGATCATCGCCCTCGATCTTCCGTCTCAAGACGAAGCGCAAGCCGCCATCGACGCCATCGGCGCGGAAGGAACATTCTACAAGATCGGCTATCAGCTGATGCCGGTCGGCGGGCTCGATCTGGCGAAACGCCTGACGGATGACGGCAAGAAAGTCTTTCTCGATTTCAAATTCCACGACATCGGCGCGACGGTGGAGCGCGGCGTCAAAAGCGTTGCGAAACTCGGCGGCGATTTCCTCACCGTGCACGCCGAGCCGGACGTTTTGAGAGGCGCGGTCGAGGGCCGGGGCGACGACAAGCGTTTGAAAATCCTCGCCGTCACGGTGCTGACGAGCCTCGACCAGGCGAGCTTGACGAAAATGGGGATCGAGATTCCGCTTCCCGATCTGGTCCTAAAACGCGCGGAATTCGCAGCCGAAGCCGGCGCCGACGGCGTCGTCGCATCGGCGAAAGAGGCCAAGGCGATCAAGGCGCGCTTCGGCGACGCCCTGAAAATCGTCACCCCCGGCGTGCGCCCCGCCGGCGCCGATGCGAACGATCAAAAGCGCGTCGTCACGCCTGCCGGCGCCGTCGCCGCAGGGGCCGATCATCTCGTCATCGGCCGGCCGATCATCGCCGCGAAAGACCCGAAAAAGGCGGCGCAGCACATTCATCAGGAAATCGCGGCGGCTGTCCCCGCTTGAAGCTTAGCCGCCCTCAGCCGCGACAATGACGAGCGCCGAACAGGCCCCGCGGCCGGCCCGGCGGTAGCTGTGCGAAACGCGGCTGTCGAAATAAATAGCGTCGCCTTCGTCGAGCAGCCGCTCCTCGCCGTCAATCGCAATGGCGAGCCGGCCCTTGATCACATAGACAAGCTCGACGCCGTCATGAGCATGCGGCTCGGAGGGTTCGGACTCCATGGAAAATTCTGCAAGGTAGCCGTCGAGTTTCTTGTCCGTACTCGGAAAATTCAGACTTTCGAAGAAATAGGTCTCCCCCTCCATATCCTTGCGTTCGGGAAAGCGCATGCGCTCTTTTTTGCGCGTGATCGCGACCAGGGGGCGGTCTTCGTTTTCAGTAAAAAAATGGTCGAGCCCGACGCCGAACACCATGGCGATGCGCAAGAGGGTCGGCAATGTGGGAAAAATCTGATCGCGTTCGATTTTCGACAGCATCGCCGTTGAAAGGCCCGAATGCTGCCCGAGCTGCGCCAGCGCCATGCCTTTCTTGAGCCGCAGGGCGCGGATCTTCGATCCGATTTCATATTGCTCAAGACCTTCGGCGAGTGTTTTGGAAAGCATGGCCTGCGCTTTTTGTTTCTTCAGGATCAAATTACGGGTCTAAATTTTCTTTTCAAGAACATTCTTATTCACCTCACGATAATTTTAGTATCAATAAATTCTATTTTCTTTACAAGAAAACTCGCGAACAGCGTTGCCAAAGCGCCAAGTCGCCCGCTCCGGCGCCTCCGGGTTCATGAGCGGAACAGTGCAGCATAGGGAGAACACCGAGATGCAAATGACATTTGCAAAACCGCTGATCGCCGCCGCCGCGGCCCTCGCCGCCGGTTTCGGCGCAGCGAACGCCGATCATCACGGCAAAGCCAAAAAGGACATCGTCGACACCGCTGTCGAGGCGGGCCAGTTCACCACTCTGGCGACCGCCCTGACCGAAGCCGGTCTTGTCCAAACCTTGAAGGGCGAAGGCCCCTTCACCGTTTTCGCCCCGACCGACGCGGCGTTTGAGAAACTGCCCGAAGGAACGGTGGAAAGCCTTCTGAAACCGGAAAACAAGGATCAGCTGACCGCGATCCTTACCTATCACGTCGTGCCCGGCAAAGTGAAAGCGGCCGATGTCGTCAAACTCGACAGCGCCGACACCGTAAACGGCGCCAGCCTTTCCATCGCGGTGAAAGACGGCGCCGTGATGATCAACGACGCGACCGTGACGGCGGCGGATGTGAAAGCCTCCAACGGCGTCATCCACGTCATCGACAGCGTGCTCCTGCCCCCCGGCGACTAAGGCCGCCTTCCCAACTGGCTTCACGCGCCTTATCGCCAGAACCTCCGGCGGAACAACGCTCCCGCCGGAGGTTTTTCTTTTCGAAGGGCCGCCAAAGGCGTTTAAAGCGTCCTTTATCAAGGGCTTATCGGCCCGATCCTTCTGGAAATTCCGCTCCCGGCGCCCTACATTGCCGCGTACGGCAAGGCGGGGGAAACACCGCCATCATGGCGGGGGCCATTTAGGGCGGGAAGGACGTCAGGGATATGGGCGATCAGGTCAAACGCATCGAGCGCCGGTCGCGGCGCGCGATTTTTCAGGCCTATCTCGAACATGCGCGGCGGGAAAAACCCGACAAGGTCACCATTACCGATGGCGACGGGCGCAAGCTGACCACCAAGGATGTGACGCGCGGGTCCTTCGCGCTTGGCGGCGCGCTGGCGCGTCATACGCAAAAAGACGAGCGCGTAGGCATTCTCCTGCCCACAGGCGCCGGCGCCGTCATCGCGCTCTTCGCGCTTTTGTCGCGCGGGCGCGTGCCGGCCATGCTCAACTTCACCGCCGGGTCGAAAAATCTCCTCGCCGCCTGCAGGGCCGCGGAAGTGACGAAAATCGTCACGGCGAAAAAATTCGTCGAACTCGGCGGGCTTGAAAAGCTCATGGACGAACTCTCCGGCGCGGTGGAGATCCTTTACCTCGAAGACATCCGTGAAGAGATCAAACCGCAGGACAAGGCGCTGGCGCTCTTGGGGCCCATCCTCCCTTCCTTCCTCGCCGCCAATCCGAACCCGGAAGAGCCCGGCGTCATTCTTTTTACCTCAGGGACCGAAGGCGCGCCCAAGGGCGTTATTCTCTCCCATCGCAACATCATGGCGAATATCGAACAGATTTCCGAACATGTGGAGCTTCTGCCTACGGATATTTTCTTTAATCCGCTGCCGACGTTTCATTGCTACGGGCTGACCGCCGGCGCGCTGTGGCCGATCCTCAACGGTTATCCGGTGGTGCTGCACCCCTCGCCCCTGCAGACGAAAATCATCCCCAAGCGGATTTTCGAGACCGGCTCGACGGTGCTGTTCGCGACCGACACGTTTCTCTCGCAATATATGCGCGCCAGCCCCGACGGCGGCATGTCCTCCTTGCGCATCGCCGTCTGCGGCGCCGAACGAGTGCGCGACGAAACCCGCCAGGCGGCGGAAAAGCGCTTTGGCTTCGAGGTGCTGGAGGGCTACGGCGTCACCGAAGCCTCGCCTGTCCTCGCCGCCAATCAGCCCGGCGACATCCGCTCCGGCACGGTGGGCAAGATGCTGCCCGCCATCGAAACCCGGCTTGAACCCGTCGAAGGCCTTGAAGGCGCGGGCCGGCTCTTCGTGCGCGGGCCGAATGTGATGAAGGGCTATCTCTCGCCGGACAATCCGGGCGTCGTCACGCCGCTTGAAGAGGGCTGGCACGACACCGGCGACATCGTCTCCATCAACGATCAAGGCTATATGTCGATCCGCGGACGCTTGAAGCGTTTCGCCAAGATCGGCGGCGAGATGGTCTCGCTCGCGGTCGTCGAGAACTGCGCGTCGGCCGTCTGGCCGGACAATCTGCACGCCGCGACGATCATGCCCGATCCGAAAAAGGGCGAGCAGGTCATTCTCGTCACCGACCGCAAGGAGGCGCCGCGCGGGCTTCTTATTTCCTGGGCGCAATCGCACGGCGTGCCGGAAATCGCCGTGCCGAAAAAGATCGTCACGGTCGATGAAATCCCGGTGCTCGGCACCGGCAAGATCGATTATCTCAAGGTCAAAACCATCGCCGAAGAGGCGATGATGGCGGCGGAAGCGGCTAAGCAGCAAGACCCCGCCGAAGAGCTGTCGAAACGCGACCTCAAAAAACGCGAAGCCGCGGAAAAAGCGGAAAAGAAACGCCTCGAAAAAGAAGCCAAGGCCGCGGAAAAAACGGCCAAGGCGTCGCAAAGCACGGACGGACAGGAGGCGAGCACATCTCAGCCCGCCAATGACGAAAGCGGCGAGCGCAAGGACGCGGCGGAGTAGGTTTATTCCGCTCATCCCGGCGAAAGCCGGGATCTTTTTCAACATGCTCTGAGTTTGCGGACGGAGATCCCGGCTGGAGTTTATCCTCGGATCGGCCTCTGGCCGACCCCGGGGGCCGGGATGAGCGGTTTTTTAAGACACGCCCCTTGCCGCATTCGCCGCGCGCTCGGCTTCTTCGTCATTATGGATGTGATCGTCTTCCTCATCCTCTGACGCTGAAGTCTCTTTCGTCTCTTCCTGCGCATCGCCCGCGGAAGTCTCTTCATCTTCCTTCGATATTTCCGCCGTTTCCTCGCCCGCCGGTTCTTCCGGTTCGGGCTCTTCGACGACGGGCGGGGCGAGCAGGAGGCGCACTTCATCGGGCGGCATGCCGGCCGCCGCTTCCTCGATGGGCGGCGGCGAAAGACGCCCATACTCCATATATTCGCGGATCAGGCGCGCCCAGCCCTCGCGGGTCAGATGAAACTCGCCTTCGGCGCCGGGACGCGGATCGCGCGGCGCGTTCGCGGCGTGCTCGAGCCAGACGCCCGCCGCCGCTTCGCCATGAAGGCCCGCCGCCGCTTTCGCCATCAGGGAGAAGGCCGCGGGCGTCGGTTCGCGCGCAATCACCGACTCCAAGACATCGACGGCCCCGGACCAGTCTTCGGTCAGGGTCGCGGCCCGCGCTTTCAACAGCGCCGCCTCGTCGGTTTCGGGATTTTTCTCGGCGAGCTTGCGCAATTTTCTGGCGCGCTTTTCCGGTTTTTCGTCCTTATAAAGACGATCGTAAAGCTTGATCAGCGCCGGATGCGCCGTCTCGGCGAAAGCGGTTTCAATGATATGCGCCGCCTTGCCGGTCTTGTCTTCCTCCATGGCGATGCGCGCGGCGAGCACCGCCGCCGGCGTGAAACCAGCGCTTAGTTTCAAGGCCGCTTCGGCTTCGGACAGCGCGGCGTGCTGATCGCCGAGCGCATAGGCGTCCGCGGTCAAGAGGGCCGCCCGGGCGCGGTCGGCGCGCGCGGCCTCGACGGCATTGTTCCTTTTCGCCTGCACCACCGCATCGCGGGTTTCGCCCCAGGCGCCGCGTTCGAGGCCAAGATCGAACACCGACTGGAACGCCCAGACCGCATTGGGGCGCAAGCGAAAAGCGCGTTCGGCGTACCCCTTGGCCGTCTCCGTCTCGCCGGCGGCCATGGCCTGGGCGTAAAGCCCTTTAAGGCCGATAAATTCCGTTTCCGGCGCGGCGAGCATTTCAGAAAAACTCGCCTTCGCCGTCGCCGCATCGCCCGACAATTGCGCCGCCTGCGCGGTCAACAGCCGGGTCAGCGCCACATCGTCAAGATTGCGCCGGGCGACGCGGGCGTGATGGGCCGCATCCTCGCCGTCGCCGGCCGCCGCCGCCTCGAGCCCGCGGGTCAGCGCCGCTATGCCGCGCGCGCGCCGCGTCTCGGCGTCTTTCGCGCGGATTTTCGCAGGCAACGCCAGGATGTCTTTGATCTTGTGCGTCAGATAGATCGCCAGAAAGAAGAGCACGATCACGCCGCCCATGATGAGGCCAGACGGCCCGTCGAAATGATAGCCGAAGGCCTCGCCGGTGATGCGGTTGTCGAGGCTCGCCAGATAAGTGATGACAAAGGCGAAAAAGACCGCGCCCAAAAGGAACATCAGAATACGGATCATGGGGCGCTCCTAACCGGTCTCGCCGGTGATTTCGGTCTGCAGCGCCGCAAGCGCGGCCTCGGCCGCGGCCCGCGCCTTGGCGTCAGACGTCCACTCGGCCATCGCTTCCTTTGCAGCGGGCGGCAAACTTCCAAGCTGCGACAGCGCGAAAGCGACATCGCCTTCTTCAAGCGCGTTTTCGGCGCGGGAGAGAACGGCGCCCGGCGCGTCGCCGGCGACCGGTTCTGCGGGGCGCACGCTTACCAAGCCCTGCGCCCGCGCGATCAGCCCTTTGAGCCCGCCGCCGGCCTTTTCCTGCCCCGCCGCGGCGAGCGCCTCGCGCGCGGCCGCATCGAAACCTATGCGCAGGGCCGCTTCCGTGGCGACGCCGTCCGCCGCATAAGGCTCCAGCACGGCTGCGGCGTCCGGCGCGAATTCCTCGACGGCGGCAAGCTCCTGCGTGAAAGGATCGCCCTGGTCGATGGCGCGGGAAAGCGCGGCGAGCGCGAACGACGCGCGCATCTGGCGCGCGGAGACATTCGCCTGCTCCCGGCGCAGTTTTTCGACCTCGGCGCGCAAGGCGACGACTTCTTCGTTTACAGCCTGGGCGCGGGCGGTTTCGACGTCTGTCAGTTGGGCGCGAAGGCTTTCGACCTCCGCCATCAGATCCGCATTTATGCGGCGTTGATCCGCAAGGTCGTTTTCGAAATTTTGTTTCTCGTCGGAAAAATCGGCGCGCAATTGCGCGAGTTGCGTTTCAAGCTGTTCCACCGCCGCACTGTCAGCCGGTTCGTTTGAGGGGTCGGCTTCGGAAAGCTCTGCAGGCGCAACATCGTCTTGCGCCTCGTCCTCTTCAGACGCCGCTTCTTCAGCAATGCTTTCCCCGGCGTCCTCAGTTTCAACTTCGGCGCGCTGTGTATCTTCAGCCGGCGCACTGTCGGAGACCGATTCTTCCGGTTCAACGCCTTCCTCCGTAAGCGGAGCACCTGCCGTATCGGCGGACGCTTCTTCATCGTCAAGCGCGCGCATCGCGTCCTTGGCGCCGGGCTCGACGGTGTTTTCAATCTTCTTCGCGCCCTCTTCGGCGACCGGCGGCAGGAAACCGCTGTCGCCTTCTTCAATCGCCGCAGGCGAGGTTTTAAGTTCGCCCGCCGGCGCATTCGCGATCTTCGCATCTGCGGGTTCGTCTTCGGGCGGCGTTTTACCGGACGCGGCGTCTTCGTCAGGGACCGCAAGGTCCTCCGTCCCGGGGGCAGGGCTTTCGTCTTCCGCGGGGGCCTCATCCGGCGCGGCGGATGTTTGCACGGGCTCCGCTTCCGGCGACGGCGCGCCGAGCGGCGAGAAACGCCAGACCGCAAACGCGATCAGCGCTACGACGACGAAAGCCAGGAACAGCATGACGCCGGGGGTGAAGGCGGATTTCCTGGCCGACTTTTCCGCACCATCGTCAGAGCCCGGCTCGGCCTCTCCCGGCGCCGGGCCAGGCTCGCCCGCCTCTTTCGGCGCATCCGCATCGAAAGCGTCATCGGAGGACTCGGAAGCCGATTTTTCGGTGACGAGTTCGGCTTCGACTTCAGGAAGCTCAGATTTGCCTTCGCTCTCGCCAGAACCTTTCGCGGAGCCCTCGTCAGGGGCCTGCTTGTCGTTATCGCGTTTGCCGGGTTCGTCCGCCACGAAGGCCCCTTTCGTTTTGCGCTGCAGCGCCTTCCTCTAAATAAGCGGCGGCGGCGCCCCGCTCAAGCTTGGGACTGTGCGGCGATGAGCGCCGCAAGGCTTTCCGCCGTCCGTTCGGCGGCGATATGGCGCGAACGCCAGCGCGTCCCCGCCGCTTCGGCCACCGCCTCGCTGAGACAGGCGGCGCGCGCCCGGCCAAGCGCGGGCGCCAGTCCCGCCCGTTCCGCAAGCGTAACAAAAAGCCGCGCCGTGCGGGGCGAAAAAAGGCTGACCCAGAGATCGGCCTTTTCGTCGTTCAGCGCCGCCAGAGCCGCATTGTCGAGCGCTTCCGCCGGGACGGCGCGGTAAAGCGTCTGGCGGCGGGCGGGAATCCCGCTTTTTTCCAGCAAAGCGACGAGGTCGCCGGCGCGCGCCTCCCCTGCAATATGCAATACGCCTGTTCCGGCGGACTCTTTTTCGGAGGCGATATGTTCAGCGAGACTGTCGACGTCGCCGCCCGCGACATGAATGTCAGCGAAACCCGCCGCTTTTGCCGCCTCCGCCGTCGCCTGTCCCACCGCGAAAACCGGCAGATCGCGCGCGCCGCTGTTCGCTGCAAAGGCGCGCACGCCGTTCGCCGAGGTGAAGGCGAGCGCGCCCGCGCCCGAAAGGTCGGGCGTCGTCTTTTCAATCTCGATCGCCATCACCGGCGAGACAATGGGCTCGAACCCATGAGCCCTGCAGAGACCGGCGAAGGCGCCGGCGTCCGGCTCGGGCCGGGTGACGATGACGCGGGGCGCCGTCACTGGGCGAGCTTCCTGAAAAATTCCTCGCCCGCCGCCGCCTTCACCTCCGCCGCGGCATCGGCGCCGTGTTTTGCAGCATCATTTTCACAATTCTCGAAATAAGCGAGACGGCGCTCGACCCCGTAGCGTTCGGTCCCATCGAGAGAGAGAACCTCGCCGCGAAACACGATCTCGCCGCTGTCGATCACCGCGAGCCCGGCGATGGGCGTGCGGCAGGAGCCGTCGAGCCCGGCGAGGAAAGCCCGTTCGATAGCGACGCAGGCGCTGGTCTTCGGGCAGTTGAAGGATGCGGCGATCGCCCGCGCCTCCTCGTCGTCCTCGCGGGCCTGAACGCACAAGGCGCCCTGCCCAACGGCGGGCAGCATCTCGTCCGTCGCCATGAGGGTGGTCACATGATCTTCGAAATTGAGGCGATTAAGCCCGGCGAGCGCCAGAAAGGTCGCTTCGGCCTCGCCCCGCTCCAGCTTGTCGATGCGCGTGCCGACATTGCCTCGCAGGGTGACGGGCTTCAAATCCGGCCGGCGCGCCAGCAATTGCGCCGCCCGGCGCACCGACGCCGTGCCGACCCTTGCGCCAGGGGGCAGGTCCCAGGGCGTTTCCGCCACATAGGAGATGAAGGCGTCGCGCGGGTCCTCGCGGGGCGGTATGGCCGCGGTGACAAGGCCCGGCGGGCTCTCCGCCGGCATGTCCTTCATGGAGTGAACGGCGAAGCGCGCATCGCCGGACAAGAGCGCCTCCTCGATCTCTTTGGTGAAAAGCCCCTTGCCGCCGATCTCGGCGAGGGAGCTTGTGAGGTTTTTGTCGCCGCTCGAAATATAGGCGCGGACCGGCGCGGCGTCCGGCGCGATGGCGGCGGCTTTCGCGACCATGCTCTGGACGATCCGCGCCTGGGCCATGGCGAGCGGCGAACGGCGGCTGGCGATGGCGAAAGACTTGTCTTCTGGCACTCGTTTCGCTTTCGGAATGTGGGTCTTGGCGCAACTTAGCGCGGCGCGGGGCCTTGCGTCTTTGCGCAGTTTCCTGTCCATGCAGATTTCCTTGTCGGGGCTTAACGCAGTCCCGAAGCCTGAGGCAAGCGGAGCCTGATGAGCGAGACGAAAGACATTCTGGCGCTGGGCCTTGAGACCAGTTGCGACGACACCGCCGCGGCGGTGGTGCTGCGGCGCGGCGACGGCTCATGCCGGATTCTCTCCAACGAAGTCTGGACCCAGCATGACGACCATGCGGCCTTTGGCGGGGTGGTGCCGGAGATCGCGGCGAGGAGCCATGTGGAGCGGCTCGACGCCACCATCGAAAAAGCGGTCGTGAAAGCCGGCGTCGATTACGCCGATCTCGACCTGGTCGCCGCCACCGCCGGGCCGGGCCTCGTCGGCGGGGTGATGGTAGGGCTGACCACGGCGAAGGCGATTGCGCTGGCTCACGGGGTTCGGCTCGTTCCCGTGAACCACCTGGAAGGCCACGCCCTGTCGGCGCGGATGACCGAAGACGCGCCCTTCCCTTACCTCCTGCTCCTGATTTCCGGCGGCCATACCCAGCTGATCCGCGTTTCGGGCGTTGGAAAGTATGACCGGCTCGGCACCACCATCGACGACGCCGCCGGGGAATGTTTCGACAAGACGGCGAAGCTCTTGGGGCTCGGCGCGCCGGGGGGACCGAAAGTGGAATCCGCCGCCGTCGGCGGACGCACGGACCGCTTCGCCCTGCCGCGCCCGCTCCTGAAACATGCGGGCTGCGACTTTTCCTTTTCGGGGATGAAAACGGCGGTGCGCGAGGCGGCGCAAAGCCTTGAAGACCCGACGCCCCAGGACATCGCCGATCTCGCCGCCTCGTTTCAGGAGGCCGCCGCCCGTCATCTCGCCCACCGCACAGAACGGGCCATGGATCTAATGCCCGAGGCAAAGCGCCTGGTGGTCGCGGGGGGCGTCGCGGCGAACTGCGCCATCAAAAAAATGCTGCAGCAATTGTGCGCAGCAAAGTCATGGGCGCTTATCGCCCCGCCGCCGAAATATTGCACCGACAATGGCGCGATGATCGCCTGGGCAGGCGCGGAAAGACTGGCCGCCGGGCTCGCCATGGAACCTGAAGAAGCGCTGGGGCTCGCGCCGCGGGCGCGCTGGCCGCTGGCCGATCCGGGCGAGGGAAAGCGCTTCGGTTCGGGCCGCAAAGGGCCGAAAGCCTGAGATTCATGCTGCAGGTTTTTGCTGCAGCATAGACTGCAGCATTTCCGATTTATGCTGCGCTTTTTGCTGCAACATCGGCTGCAGCAATTTCTTTCGCCAGTTGCTTCAGGGTCTTTGTTTCAAGCGCGGCGAGGAAGGCCGCCTCGGCCTGTTCGCCGATCTCTTTCAGCACCGGCTGGATCTGCCGGCCCGCCGCGCAATCGACGGCCGGCGCCGTGCGGGCGAGCGGAATGAGACCCGGCGTTTCCACGGCGCGATAAATATCGGCAAGGGTGATTTTCTTCGGCCCCCTGGCGAGTTCCGCCCCGCCGCCCTTGCCGAGATGCGTCGTCACCAGCCCCGCTTTTGAAAGCGCGCCGAGAAGCCGGCGCACGACCGCCGGATTGGTGGCGGCCGAGCGGGCCAGCGCCTCGGATGTCTGCGGAACGCCGCGCCGGACGGCGAGCAGGGTCATGAGATGGGCGGCGACGGCGAAACGGGTCGATGCGGCCATAGCGGGAGCTCCTTTCGGAGATCACGCTAACGCTCAAATCTTGTCATTGTGTAACGCACGCAGTTGCAAATCGCTGATTTTGCAGTTGCAGCATTTCAGGCGCAAAAAAAAGCGCGGAAGCCGGGGCAGGCTTCCGCGCAGAGGGGACGCTGTTGCGGTCGGGGGGAGGGGACGTCCTCGGGGGTAGGAGGAACAGACCGCAACAGCGGGTTCTTGAAAGGGTCTTAAGCGATGACGACGCCGCGCGTGGCGAGATCGGCCGCGGTGTAAAGCAGCGCGACGAGGACGCCGGCGAGGGTCAGGGTGGCGGTCGCCTGGATGGCGAAATTACGAAGGCTCGACATTGGGTTTCTCTTTTGTTTGATCAGTTTTCGTTTCTTGCTCTTGGCGCCGCGCCGGCCTCTTCACCCGCAAGGGCGTCAGACCGTTTCAGCGCTCATCGGAATGGGTTCCCCGCTTCCGATGAGGGGGAAATAGGCCTCGACTGAAGATTTGTCAATGAACGAAATCATAAATATTCATTGTTTAATCGTAATTTTTCTAAAAAGGCCTATAGCTATATATTTTTCAATAGGTTGAGGCGTATTTCATGACCCTTGGGGAAAGAACATCACGCCGATTTGATCGAAATGACGCGTGAAAGCACTAAAGATCCCGCCTGAAACCGACCGCCGAGAGGTGTTTTCTTGGCCCTTCATCGCGCCCGCACAAGAGACAAGCCGCGGCTTCAGGCCTGTTTGCGCTTGTCCTGAGCCGCTCTTTTGGCCGCCCGCCAGGCGAAACCGTCGAGAATAAGATCGATGACGCCGTTGAGCTCCACCGAAAGCGCCTCGTACTCGCTGTCCTGCAGGATCGAAGGGCTGGTGAAGCGATAGCAGGCGTCCTGAATGATCCGGGCCGTGTCGCCCGCATTCTCTATGGCGAAGACCCCCTCCCGGTCGCCCTCGAGGAGGATCTCCGTCAGAACCCGCGCCTCGGCGTTTTCCCATTCGATGGCGACCTTGGGGCGCGACGTGATGAGCTCGCGCGAAAGCTCATAGGCTTTCGGCTTGTCGTGGAAGCGCTCATAGGCGAGCTGGAACTTGCGCCCGAAAAACGCCCGGAGCTTTTCCGCCGGGTTCATATCCGGGTCGTCGGCGACCTCGCGCAGGCGCGCCGCCTGTTCGCGCCGGAGCACCCGGACGAACATTTCCGCGATGTCGAGCTTCGACGGAAAGTAGCGATAGAGGTTGCCCGTGGACATATTGCAGTCCTGGGCGATCTCCGACATGGTCGTTTTGCCATAGCCGTAATGCAGGAAGCGCCGGCTTGCGGCGTCCAGAATCTGCTTGGCGGTTTCATCGAGAACTTCGGCAGGCATGCGCATGCTTTGTGTATGTTGACATCTTTATAAACCGTTCAGTCGTCACACGGCAATCTTTGCGAGAACAAGAAGTGGTGAACCCGGGCACTCCTTTTGCTTCCCTTGGCGTCGTCGGCGGCGGCGCCTGGGGCACGGCCCTGGCCTCGCTGTGCGCCGCGAACGGCGTGCCGACGACGCTCTGGGCGCGCGAGGATGCGGTCATACGCGCCGTCAACGACGCTCATGAGAACACTGCGTTCCTTCCCGGCGTTCCCTTGCCAGAGAGCCTTAAGGCCTTGAATTCATTAGGTATGGCCGCCGAAAACGAGGCCCTACTTTTTGTCGTGCCGGCGCAGTTCGCCCGGCCTGTCCTCGCCGAGCTGAGATCCGGCGCCGGCGGCAGGGCGATCCCGGTCGCGCTCTGCTCGAAAGGCATCGAACGCGCGACCGGCATGCTGATGACCGAGGTTCTGCACGAGGTATGGCCGGAGGCCGAACCCGCCGTTTTGTCAGGGCCGAGCTTCGCGCGCGACGTGGCGCTCGGCATGCCCACCGCGGTGACCCTCGCCGCCGCCGATCGCGATCTCGGGAGCCGCTGGGTGGCGACGGTCGGGGCGGCGCATTTCCGGCCCTATCTTTCCGACGATCTCACCGGCGCGGAGCTCGGCGGGGCGGTGAAGAACGTCCTCGCCATCGCCGCCGGGGTGGTGGAAGGCAAGGGGCTCGGGGAAAGCGCCCGGGCGGCGCTGATCGCGCGGGGCTTCGCCGAATTCCAGCGGCTCGGCGTGGCGCTGGGCGCCAAACCGGAAACCATGGCCGGGCTTTCAGGTCTCGGGGACCTTATTCTGACGGCCTCGTCGGCCCATTCGCGCAATATGTCGCTGGGGATCGAGCTTGGCAAAGGCCGGGCGCTTGACGACATTCTCGCCGAGCGCAACACGGTGAGCGAAGGGGTCGCCACCGCCGGCGCCATTCACGCCCTCGCCGTCAAGGCGGGCGCAGAAACCCCGATCTGCGAGGCGGTGGCCGCGCTCGTCGCCGGAGAGAAAAGCGTCGACGAAATCATCGCCGCCCTGCTCGCGCGGCCATTCAGATCGGAGGCGTAACGATGTCCCAATTCATTTTGCTTTGCCGGGACAAACCGGACTCCGTTGCGCTCCGCATGGAGACCCGGACCGAGCATCTCAAATACGCTGACAGTTTCGGCGAAAGGCTGATGCTCGCCGGCCCGATGCTGAACGAAAATGGCGACCCGGTCGGCTCGCTGATCATCGTCGAGGCGAAGGACGAACAGGCGGCGCGCGAAATCGCCGACAACGACCCTTACGCCAAGGCGGGCCTTTTCGCGTCGGTCGACATCATCCCGTTCAAGACGGTGATCGCCAATATCTCGAAAGTTTAGCGGCGGCGCTTGTAGGCGCGGCAGCTCGCCTCGTAAGGCCGGCCCGACAGCCGCGCGTTCCAGCCGGCGGTCCAGGCGTCGCCGCCGTCGACCCCGCCGCGGGCCCGGCACTGCTGAAAACCGGTGCGGTATTGGGGCGAGAGAACATCCACCTCGCCCGCCAGCTCGAACCCGGCGTCATAGCATTCGCAGATGAGATCCTGACCCGATGTGGCCGCCAGCGTCGGGGTCGTTGCGCTTCCGGAATAAGCCATTTCATCGGCCGGCGCGGGCCCGCCCCCGCCCTGGTCAGACGGGAACGAGGTGTTCATCACCGCGAAAAAGGCGACGCCCAATACGAAGAGCGCCAATATTCCCCCGAATATGGCTTCAATATTACGCATCTCCACCCTTTATCTCTCGCCGCCCCTCGCCCGGGACCTCTTCAGGCGGGCGAGCGTCCGCACCGGACGCATGGAATCCTACCCCAAAGGGCCGGGTTAAAAAAGAGTTAATGACCGGAGGCCGGCTTTAAGAGGTCCGGGCGGCTTCGGTCTTGAGGCCTTCCATGATCAGCTTTTCGGCCTCTTCGCGCCCGCGCCAGCCGACGATTTTCACCCATTTGTCCGGTTCGAGATCTTTATAATGCTCGAAGAAATGACGGATCCGCTCGATGAGAATCTCGGGGAGGTCTTCATAGGTTTCGATCTTGTCGTAATAGCCGGTGAGGCGCGGGCTCGGCACGGCGAGGATCTTTTCGTCCATGCCCGCCTCGTCCTCCATCAAGAGGACGCCCACGGGCCGGGCGCCAACCACCGCGCCCGGCACCAGCGGCCGGTTGCCCACCACCATGACATCCACCGGATCGCCGTCATCGGCGAGCGTTTGCGGCACGAAGCCGTAATTGCAGGGGTAGCGCGTCGACGTATAGAGAAAGCGGTCGACGAACATGGCGCCGGACGGTTTGTCGATCTCGTATTTGATCGGCTCGCCGCCGAGCGGCACTTCGATGACGACATTGATGTCTTTCGGCGGATTGACGCCGGGTTTGATCTTGGAGAGGTCCATAAAACTCAGGCTTGCCTTTGAGGGATTTCAGGAAGGGTGAAACGGGCTCTGGTTTCGGGCGCCGGGAGATAACATTCCTTCATCCGCCCGAACAGAGCGTACCGGTTACGCGCGATGCGGTCGTAGAAAAAATCGCGCACCGGGCGCGGCAGGCGCCGCAAAAACAAAAAGCGCCGCACCGGACCGCCGATCTTTCGCGCCAGGGCGAAGACCGCGTCCGAGCGCTGAAGCGCGGCGCCGTTTTCCACATAGAGGAAGGTGTGCGGCCGCTCCGGGTCGACGCCGTTCGCTTCCGCGAGGCGGCGCCCTTCTTCCGACTGGATCGCCACAAAACGTAACTCAGGGGATCGTTCATATTTCAAAACGTAGCGCACGCCGCGCGAACACAAGACGCAATGGCCGTCGAAAAGATAGATGCAGTCGTCAGCCAAACCGGATCGCTTACTCCGCGTTCTTATTGCGCCGGGCCAGGAGCTTAAGGCGCAACGCATTCAGTTTTATGAAGCCTTCAGCGTCTTTCTGGTCGTAGACCGCGTCTTCCTCGAAGGTGACGTGGGCGAGGGAATAGATCGTCTTCTCCGAGGCGCGGCCGACCACATTGGCCGAGCCTTTATAGAGCTTCACCTTCACCGTGCCGGCGACATGCTCCTGGCTCTTGTCGATCGCCGCCTGCAGCATTTCGCGTTCGGGCGAATACCAGAAGCCGTTGTAAATCAGCTCCGCATAGCGCGGCATCAGCTCGTCTTTCAGATGCATGGCGCCGCGGTCGAGGGTGATCTGCTCGATGCCGCGATGCGCGGCGAGGAGGATCGTGCCGCCGGGCGTTTCGTAAATGCCGCGCGACTTCATGCCGACGAACCGGTTTTCCACGAGATCGAGCCGGCCGACGCCATGCTTGTGGCCGTATTCATTAAGCTTCGTCAGGAGGCTCGCCGGCGACAAGGGCTTGCCGTTGATCGAAATCGCATCGCCGCGGTCGAAGCCGATTTCGATGATCTCCGGCTCGTCGGGCGCGCTTTCGGGATCGACCGTGCGCTGAAAAACATAAGACGGCGCGGGCTCGGCCGGATCTTCGAGCACCTTGCCTTCGGACGAGGTGTGCAACAGATTCGCGTCCACCGAGAACGGCGCCTCGCCGCGCTTGTCCTTCGGGATTTCAATCTGATGTTTTTCGGCGAAATCGATGAGCTTTTCGCGCGAGTTCAGATCCCAGTCCCGCCACGGCGCGATCACCCTTATGTCGGGGTTCAGCGCATAGGCGTTCAACTCGAACCGGACCTGGTCGTTGCCCTTGCCGGTGGCGCCGTGGGCGATGGCGTCGGCGCCGGTCTTGTCGGCGATTTCCACAAGCCGCTTGGCGATCAGGGGCCGCGCGATCGAGGTGCCGAGGAGATAAAGCCCTTCATAGACAGCGTTCGCCCGGAACATCGGGAAGACGAAATCGCTGACGAATTCCTCGCGCAGATCCTCGATGTAAATCTCTTTGACGCCGGCGCGTTCGGCCTTGCGGCGGGCGGGCTCCAGCTCCTCGCCCTGGCCGAGATCGGCAGTAAATGTCACGACTTCGCAATCATATTCCACCTGCAGCCATTTCAGGATCACCGAGGTGTCGAGGCCGCCGGAATAGGCCAGCACCACTTTCTTGACGTCACTCTTCGAAGTCATTTCGCGCTCGTTTTTGCTGCGCTGCGGCTATAGCGCGGCGGAGACGAAAGCGCCAGCGCCAAAGGACCGGAAAAGGAACGGGGCGCCGGATTGCGTGTTCCGAAAACAGGCGGCTCCCGGCGCGAAAGAAAGGGTGTGAGCGATGACCAAGAACCACGGCCCCTCGATCAAGGACGACGAAACCTATCAGGAGCTGCGCGACCAGGGCGCGAGCAAGGAAAAGGCGGCGCGCATCGCCAATGCGCAGGCGAATTCCTCGCAGCACCCCTCAAAGAAAGGCGGCGAGGAGCCGCCTTACGAGGACTGGACCAAGGACGAACTTTACGAGCGCGCCGAAGAAATCGGCGTCGAAGGCCGCTCGAAAATGGACAAGGACGAATTGATCAGTGCCCTGCGCAATCACTAGCCCCGAAAACGGTGTGAAAACGCCGTCCCGAGGGCGCTACTACATAGCGGGGTTGCCTGCCCTCTCCCTCGGCGCCATCGTTCCAGAGGCTGATAACGGGGGCGGGGATGAGCATGACAATGAACCGCCGGCGGCTTATCGCCGCCGCGAGCGCGATGGGCCTCGCCATGATAGCAGGCGGCCAGGCCGGGGCGCAAAACCTGCCGGGACTGAAGCCGCCTTGCGAGAGCAATCGCGATGTCGCCGGATGGACAGTGACGGCCGGGCTGGCTCCCGACTCATCCGGAGAGCTCCTCATCAGCAAATGGGAAACATCGCGCGATTTCAGCGCGTATTTCGGCCTTAGCGTCTCGCTCGATACAAGCGACAGCCCTGTTCCGAGCCTTCTCATCCGGCACCATAACAGAGGCGGCAAATTCGTTATGCGCCTGCCGAACCGAACGACATTCACCGTCCCCGTAAACGCAAGCTACTCAGTCACGCAGGCCAATGTGCCGCCGGAGGTGATCGACTATCTGCGCGCTACGCCGCTCCTGATGGAATTCTCCGTCCCCGGCAGAAAATGGGACCGTTATGAAACCGAGGGGCTGCCGGAAGCGATCAAGGCCGCAGAAGCCGATCTCGCGGCCCTCAAAGCAAGGCAAGCCGACAAGGAATGCAGCGCGCACAAGAACTGGTGGCGGCGTTTTTGAGGCTTTCGACGTAGCGGCGTTGCGGTCGTTTTTATTAGAAACGGCGGGCTAAAAGCCCGCCATTCCTTCCCCGCCATACGCTCGCCTAGCCGCGAACGTAAATCTTCCGTCTGCCGACATAACGGTAAGACATGCGCATGCGCCGGTCCCATTTCAGCGGCGGACGGGCGTTCGCATTGCGCCAGCCATGATGACGGCCGCGCCCTTGATGGCGCAGCTCGCGGCGCGAGGGCTGGTAATAAAAGGCGCGGGCCGGACAGATCGTCACCGCCCGGTCGCGGCGGTTCTCGCGCCGGTCGAAGCGGTCCTCCATGCGGTCCCGCCGGCCGGTATCAACGCGCGCGTCGCGGCGGTCTTCGCGCCGATCATAGCGGTCCTCGACAAGGTCCGGACAGGCGCGTGGATTGAGCTTCCACTCCCCCGCAAAAGCGGGCGCGCTCATCAAGACAATTCCCGCCCCGAAAAGGCCCAAGGCTGCTTTCTTCAACATGACGTTTGCTCCATCACTTGAGACAAGAGCCCCGAGCCCGTTCGTCTCACGGAAAATAAAACGCCGGCGGCGGGAAAACCCGTCGCCGGCGGCAAAGGTCGTTTCAGGGTGTTTTCAGGGCCGAATTGCGGCGCGGATCACTCGCTCTCGTTGAAGAGCGCGATGGCGGAGACCGTCATCGCTTCCGTCCCCAGGGTGATCGCCGGTTCGGGCTCGATCTTAAAGAACGGCGAATGGTGCGAGGGCGCGTCCTCCACCTCCTTCGCCGGGGTGCCGCCGACCGCAATGTAAACGCCTTTGACGCCGCTTTCGGGCGTCACGAAATAAGCGAAATCCTCCGCCCCCATACCGGCGCGCGGCTGCTCGAAGAGCACGTCTTCGCCGATCTTTTCATTGATGGCGGCGCGCACGATTTCCGCCGAGGCCGTATCGTTGATGGTCGGCGGCGTCGTTTCCGTCGGCGACCGGATCACCTCGGGCATCAGGTCTTTCGGCACGCCGAGGGAGACGGCGACGCCCTTCGCCACCCTATCGATGCCGTCGAGCAATTGCGTGCGCACGTCCGGATCGTCGGACCTGACGGTCAGTTGCAGATGCACCTCGTCGCCGATGATGTTGTGCTTGGTCCCGCCATGGATCGAGCCGACGGTGATCACCCCGGCGTCAAGCGGCGCGATCGTGCGCGAGACGACGGACTGCAGCGAGACGACGATTTGCGAGGCGACCAGCACCGGATCGACGCCTTTATGGGGCGAGGCACCGTGTGCGCCGACGCCGTGAACGATGATGTCGACGCTGTCGGAGCTCGAAGCGACGATGTCGAGCGGCGCCTCGATGCGGCCTGTCGGCACGTCCGAGGCGACGTGGAAAGCGATGGCGTAATCGGGTTTCGGGAAGCGCTTGTAGAGCCCGTCCTCGAGCATGTCGCGGGCCCCGGAAATGCGCTCCTCCGCCGGCTGGCCGATGAGCACGAGCGTGCCCGACCAGAGGTCTTTATGCGCCGCCATCTGCCGCGCCGTTCCGACGAGGCTGGTGATGTGGGTGTCGTGGCCGCAGGCGTGCATAACCGGTTTGACGACGCCGTCGATGTCTTCCTGGGTCGCCGTCGACATATAGGCAAGGCCGTTGTCTTCCTTGACCGGCAGGCCGTCCATGTCGGCGCGGATCATCACCGTGGGACCGTCGCCGTTCTCCATCACCGCGACGACGCCGGTCCCGCCGACGCCTTCGGTCACGTCATAGCCGAGCATCCTGATTTCTTCGGCGAGGCGCGCCGCCGTCTTGAATTCGCGGTGAGAGAGTTCCGGGTTCTGGTGGAACCACAAAAACAGCTCTTCGAGATTGGCGTCATAATCCGCGGCGATGTCTTCTTTCAGCGAAGACTGCGCGGCGGCCGGCGCAATAAGGGCGAAAACAGCGAGCGCGGCGGCGCCCGCAGACAGACGACAATTCATGAAAACGGCTCCCGTGAAGATTTCCCGGACGCCAGTTAACACCAATCCGCAGGCAATGTCAGGACTTAAGGCGCGGCGCGCTCTTGCGTCTCGGCCTCCTCGAAGGTGAGCCAGCGCTCTTTTTCGGGATCGTAGAGCTTGCAGCGGCGCACCACCTCCAGATGATAAGCCGGGGTCCAGGTCCGGGTCAGCCAGCCGTCATGGGCCGCGGCGACTTTCGCCTGCGCCGCTTTGATCGAATGCAGATCGACATGCACGTTCAGGTGATGCGCCTGATGCTGCATGATCCGTATAAAGACAAAATCGAGCCATTCCGGCAGCACGAGATGGATCGTGCTGTTCATCGTGTGCTCGAAGCTCGACGGCTTGCCGTCCGGCAGGATCCATTTCGAATCCGGCCCGGTGTGCTGAAACACCGACAGGAACGTCATGATGACGGAGAAAAAGAATGTCGGCAGGACGATCCCGAAAACGCCCGCCGTCGTCCAGTGCCAGACGGCGCTTTTGTCAGGATGGGCGCCCATGGAAAGCGAGGCGCAAAACCACAGGATCAACCCCGCCCAGACATAGACGAGAAGCAGATCGAGAACATGCTCGCGCTTCATGGAAAAGCGCCGGTAGAGGAACGGAAACAGCATGTACGGCAGGGTGACTTCAAGGAAATACCAGAAATGCTGGCCGACGAGAGAGCGCAGAAAACGGTAATAGGCCCGCCCCAGGGGCGCGCGGGCGCGATATTGTTCCGGCGTCAGGGGGGCGTAAGTGTCGTCGACGCCGAGCTGCGCCACATAGCGGTGATGCACGAAATTGTGCTGGCGCACCCAGATCGAAAAGGGCTGCAGCGAAGGCAGCATCGCGATCGTTCCAAACACGCGATTGAGCCGCTTGTCGCGCGACAGGGCGTTGTGCGCGGCGTCATGGGCGCAGACCATGAGATTGCCCACATAAAGCGACAGCCAGACCGAACAGAACGCCTTGAAGGCGAGATTTTCGACCCGCATCATCAAAACCAGCAGCGCGAAATAAACTGCAAAGAGCGCAACGGAAATAGCGATGGTCGACGCCGGCCGGTCGACCGTATCCTCGCGCATGCTCGAAAGCAGCGCCTTCCTGGTGTCGAGGCTTGTTTCCACCGACGGCTCCGCCTTTTCCGTGCAGCATTCAACCACAGCGGGGCGGCGCGAAAAACCCTCTCGCAGGCGAAACAGCCGGGATCATTCGCCCGGCATGGGACGCCGCATACAATCCGTCAGGCTGCTGAAAAACTGACCATTTTGCGGCGCGCCGGGCACCACAGCGCCAGCCGCGCGCAACGGATCGATTCGCGGATGGTCATCACCGGCAGGGACAGAAGGTCTTCGCTCGCCCGGTAGCATTCCATCAGCCGGTAATTCGGGATGCGGCTGGCGAGATGGTGGATGTGGTGGAGACCGATATTGCCGGTGACCCAGCGCAGGGGCTGGGGCAGCTTGTAATGAGAGGAGCCGAAAACCGCCGCTTCGGCGTAATTCCATTCCGGTTTTTGCGCCCAGTATGTGTCTTCATATTGATGCTGCACGAAAAACAGCCACGAGCCGGCCCATGCCGCAATGGTGACGACCGGCAAAAACACCAGCGCCACGGTCCCCAGGCCGAGCCACAAGGAAAGCCCGCCGTAAAGGACGACAAGCGCGATGTTGAGCGCGGCGACCGACTTCCAGACATGACGCGCTTTCATGCCCTGATAGGTTTCTGCGAAAGGCATCGGGCCGGCGAGCGGCAGGCGTTGCAGGACGATGAAATAGAGCGGCGCGCCGATGACGATCATGATCAACGGATGGCGGTAGACGCGGTACATGATCCGCTTCGCCGGGGTGAGCGCGCGATATTCCGGCACGGTCAGGGTGTCGACCCCGCCGACGCCGCGCCTGTCGAGATCGCCGGAGCTCGCATGATGGCGGTTATGGGCGTCGCGCCAGAAAGCGTAGGGCGTGAATGTCAGCAGGCTGATGATGAAGCCGAGGAGATTGTTGGCGCGGCGGTTTTTGAAATAGCTGCCATGGCCGCAATCGTGCTGGATGGTGAAAAGCTTGACGAGGAACAGGCCCGTCACCGGCGCCATGACAAGGGCGAGCGGCCAGTAGCCGATTTTCACCGCAAGGATCATCAGCGCGGCGGCGCCGACATAAAGCGCCAGCGACAGCGCCGTCTGGCCGAGAGAGCGGCCGAGATCGACGGTCTGGAACTCGGCGCAATGCTTTACGATCCGGCGCAGCATCTCCTGGCGCGCGGCGGCGGCGCCGTGGGAGAAATTTTCGGCCGCATGTTCGGCGGCCTCCTGAAATTTTGCGATGTTCCGGGAGACGGCGGCAGGCAGAGTTTGAGACATGTAACGCAGAATACTCGTCATTTGCGCCGGTTTCGTGAAAATGGCCGGCGGGGTTCTTCCCATTGAATTAGCCGCCCACTAACCAGTTTTTCGCGCAAAAAGAAACCGTCCCCGCATCCTTGTGAGGAAGCCGCTGGACGCGCCGGGAGAAACGCCCTGAAATCGGGGCTTTAACCAGGGAGGCGACGATGGACTGGAATACGGCTTTTTCGCTGGTCAACGCGGCCGTTCTGCCTGGCTGGGCGTTGCTCGTTTTTCTACCGAAATCGAAGCTGACGGCCGCGATCGTTCATTCCCTGCTTTACCCGGTTTTGCTGGGGTCGGTTTACGCCGCCGGCATGATCGCCGCCTTCGCCTTCGGACAATCGAGCGGCGGCGTCGATTTCACCAGCATTGAAGGCGTCCAGGCGATTTTCGCCCATCCCAACGGCGTCATCATCGGCTGGACCCATTATCTCGTCTTCGATCTTTTCGTGGGGGCGTGGATCGGACGCGACGCGATCCGGGAGAAGCTGCCGCATCTCGCGGTCGCCCCCTGCCTCATCGGAGCCTTCATGGTCGGCCCTCTCGGCCTTCTCGCTTATATTTTGCTGCGGCTTATGCTGCGCAAAAAGATCTCGCTGACCGAGTGATCCGGCGGCGCCATTGCGCCAGTTTTTTCACATAGTTGCGGCCGGCGCGGTCAAGCGCCGCGTCGTCGAACTTATCCGCTTCATAAAGGAGGAACGGCTTCGCATAAGGCAGCCCGCAGCGATGGGCGGTCGCCTCCAACGGGCGCAGCAATTTTGCAAGCGGAAAAAGATTGGCGCCGCGCGCGGTATAAGCCTTCGGCGTGTTCCCGGCGGTCGCGGCGACCAGCATCGGCATGCCTTCGAGCTTCGCCCCCTCTTCTTCATAGCGGATATAGAACATCCGGGTGAGCACGGCGTCCTGCCACGCCTTCAGAAGCGGCGGGGTCGAGTACCATTGCACCGGAAACTGGAAGACGAGTCGGTCAGCCCCCAGGATTCTGGCTGTTTCCGCATCCGAATCGATCCTCCCGTCAGGATAGACGCCATACATGTCGATAACTGAAACGCTGTCGAGTTTTGCGGCGGCTTGCGCAAGCGCGGCGTTGGCGCGGGAGCGCGACAGGTCAGGGTGAAAGAGCAGGATCAGGGTTTCAGGCATGGCAAGGGCTCCGCTTTCTTTGCGGGCCAAGCTGGCGTGTCGAAGTATATTCTTCCAATGGATATAGAATATATCCTATTATTGATATTATGAATTTAAGGTCCATCGATCTCAACTTGCTCGTAGTGCTCGACGCACTTCTGGAGGAGGCGCATGTCTCCCGCGCAGCAGCGCGGATCGGGCTTTCCCAGCCCGCAGCTTCGAATGCGTTGGAGCGGTGTCGGCACATCTTCGCCGATCCGCTGCTCGAAAGGCGCAAAGGCGGCATGGCGCTAACCCCGAAAGCTGAAAGCTTGCGCGCGCCTTTAAAAGACGCGCTTGCCGGGCTCTCCGCCGTGCTGACGCAGCCGGAAACGGACCTTACCACGCTCGACCAGACCGTTCGCCTCATCATGGCTGACCTTCCCGCCGCCATAATCGCCGGCGCGCTTTACGCCCGCCTTGCTGAAACCGCGCCCAATTTAAGCCTCGCCATCCATCCCTGGCGAAGCGCAGGGGCGGCGCTCGACGCGCTCGAAGCCGGAACAAGCGATCTCGCCGTCTCGGCGATCCCCGAGCCCGGCAAACATCTGCGTCGGGAGGAATTGCTGCGCGAACATTATGTCGTCGCCATGCGGCGGGAGCATCCGGCTGCAGGAGATTTCAGTCTTGCGCGCTGGCTAGCTTTTCCGCATCTCGTCATTTCCGCCGAAGGCCGGATGCATGGCGCGCTCGACGAGGCGCTGGCGCGCCGCAAGCTTGAGCGCCATATCGGCGCGTCGGTTCCAAGCTTCACGCTGGCGGCGGACATTGTTCTGAAAACGGATCTTATCGGGATGCTGCCAAGCCGCGCAGTTCCCTTTGAACAGCGAAACGAGTTTGCCGTCTTCGATCCGCCCATCCCCGTCGACGGTTTCGCGCTGCATCTTGCCTGGCACGCCCGCCGCGATCAGGACCTAGCGACACAGCATGTTGGCGCTTTGATCCGGAAACTTTTGCAATAAAGCTGCTAACCCGCTGTAGGCCGCCCAGCCAATCCGGAAAGCGCCCGTCGCCTCGTTCACGCCGGCCAGTCGGGGGAGAGCGGACAGAGAAAAACAAGGCGGCGGACAAGTCATCGGCGGAGGCAAAAGGAGAGCAAACTCCGCCGAAAGCGGGCAGACGAGAACGGCCTTTCAACGCGCTTTTTCGAGCCCCAAAATGGCGAGCTCTTATTTATAGATCAATCATATAATATTGATTTAATGTATCAATTTTTTCGATTTTCTGAACTCAAGGCTCAGTTCGGCAAGGCAAAAGCGATCAGTTCGTCCCCCGGCGGCGCATCGACGCCGGAATAGCCGCCGGCGAAGATCGCCACATATTGGCGCCCCCGCCAGGAGTAGGACATGGGAGTCGCAACGCCGGCGGCGGGAAGCCGGCTCCGCCATAGTTCCTCGCCGGTCGCAATGTCGAAAGCGCGCAGATAATAATCGAGCGTGCCGCCGATAAAGACGAGCCCGCCCGCCGTGACCATCGGTCCGCCGAGGGTCGGTGTGCCGATTTTCGCTTTGACGAGGCCGCCGGACAGATCTTCGACCGTCCCCAGAGTCTTGCGCCAGACAATCTCGCCTTTCGCGAGATCCACTGCGGCGAGGACGCCCCAGGGCGGCGGCGTGCAGGGAAGATCGAGCGGCGACAGCAATATCTCGCGGCGCATGCCGTAGGGCGCGCCGGTTTGCGGCGAGATCTCCGCATCATGCAGGGTCTCGCGCGTCGCCTCGACCTTGTCCGCCGGAATGAGCTGAACCAGATGAGCGAGGTTCGACATGTTGACGACGAGAAGGTTGCGGCGCTGGTCATAAGCGGCCGAGCCCCAGTTTCCGCCGCCGCCGGTGAACGGCAGGAACAGGGTTCCCTCAAGCGACGGCGGGGTGAACAGGCCCTCATGGCGCAACGCGCGGATCGCCTTCGCGCAGGCCCGCTTGTCGAACCAGGTGAGCCCGAACGCGTCTTTCGCATCGACCGTGTTCGGCACCAGCGGCGGCGGCGCGACCGGAAAGGGCTGGGTCGGCGACAGGACTTCGCCGGGAACGGCGCCGTCTTGCGGCACGGGACGCTCCTCGACCGGCAGGAACGGTTCGCCGGTGTCGCGGTCGAGCACGAAGACGAAGCCCGTCTTCGTCGTCTGCGCGACGACGTCATGGCGCTCGCCGTCCCGCCAAACCGTGTAGAGCCCCGGCTGCGAAGGCAGATCGTAGTCCCAGACATCGTGATGCACGGTCTGGAAAGACCAGACGACCTCGCCGGTCGAAGCGTCGAGGGCGACGACGGAGTCGGCGTAGCGATTGTCGCCGGGGCGAAGCCCGCCGAAAAAATCAGGGGACGGACTTGATGTCGGCACAAAGAGAAGATTGCGCGCCGCGTCGTATGACATCGGCGCCCAGGCGTTGGCGTGGCCTTCGACCGGCGGTTGCGCGCCTTGCCAGTCGCCGGCGTTGACGGCGCCGGCCGCGCGGGGGATCGGATCGAAGGTCCAGCGCAGAGCGCCGGTGCGCACATCATAAGCGCGCACGGTTCCTCTCGGCGCCGCGACGCGTGAATTGTCGCCGATGGAAGAGCCGACGACGACGACGTCGCCGGCGACGGTCGGCGCCGAGGTGATCTGGAATTCGCCCGGCCAGACGAGGCTCATGCCGGGATCGATATGAACCGTTCCGCCGGCGCCGAAGCTCGCGCAGGGTTCGCCCGTCTTCGCATCCACCGCATTCAGCCGGTAATCGTTGGTCGCGCCGAATATCCGCGCCGCGCAAGGGCCTTGCGCGCCCGCGTCTTTCCAATAGGCGACGCCGCGGCAGACATACTGATTGCCCGGATGCTGTTTGAGATCCGCCTTGGCGTCAAAGCGCCAGCGCTGTTTCCCCGTGCCGGGATCGACGGCGATGATGTCGTTGAAGGGCGTGCAGAAGACGAGACTGTCCTCGACCAGGATCGGCGTCGTTTCCCCGGCGCTGCGTTTGATCGCTTCCGGCTTCGAAAGGAGATCGCCGGTGGAATAGCGCCAGGCGATTTCAAGCTCCCCGACATTGTCTGGCGTGATGGCGCTTGCCGCGGCGTAGCGCGAGCCGCCGGCGTCGGCGCCGTAATAGGCCCAGCCTTGCGTCTCCGGCGCCGGATTGGACGCAGCGGCGACGCCGTCAATGTCGAGACTGTGATCGCCGCCAAGGCGCCAGATCATCGACCCGCCGAGGATGGCCGCGACGAGCGCAACCAGCGCCGCCGCAAACACCCCCGCAATGATTTTGACGACGCGCCTCACAGACGTGTTTCCTGAAAGTCCGGCCCCCGTCGGATGAGGCTACCAGCTTCGGCCCGTCACGGCGAGGCCGGTTCGCAGCGCTTGGGTCCCGGCGCCTGTCAGGAAAGCGCCATTGGCGACAACGGCCCCGACCCGGCGCCGGTTTTTTCAAGCGCCTGGGCGATCTCCGCGAGATCTTCGGCGTCAAGCTCGAGCGTCGCCGCATCGATCCAGCCGTCGATCTGTTTCGGCCCGCGGGCGCCGACAATGGCGCCGGTGACGCCGGGCCAGGCCAGCGTCCAGCCGACGGCGACCGCCGCGACCGTCGCATCGCGGCGTTTCGCGATGGGCTTCAAGCTTTCGGCGAACGCAAGATTGCGCTCGAGCGCGTCGCCGGAAAACTCCGGATTGCGCGAACGCCAGTCGTTTTCCGGCAGGGCTTTCGCCCGCTCTTTGCTGAAATGACCGGTCAGGAGCCCCGACTGCATGGGGCTGTAGACGATGACGCCGGTTTCGTGATCGGCGCACCAGGGCAGTTCTTTTTCCGCCGCGCCGCGCCGGATCGCCGAGAAAGGCGGCTGCAGCGTGTCCACATGGCCGATCTTTTCCGCCGCCTCCAATTGCTCGGCGCTGTGGTTGGAAAGGCCCGCCGCGCGGATTTTGCCTTCGTTTTTGAGCTCAAGGAGCGCGCCCCAATAGTCCTCGAGCGGGGTTCCGTCTTTCGGCGGCCAGTGCATCTGGCAAAGGTCGATGCGCTCCACCCCGAGACGCGCGAGCGACGCCTCGACCTCGCGGCGGATGCTGTCGGGTTTGCCGGCCATCTGCGGCGGCGCTTTTCGGTCGTTTTCGTCCCAGACCAATCCGCATTTCGTGAAAACATAAGGGCGCATCTCGGCGGGAAGCTCGGCCAGCGCCTTGCCGACGATTTCTTCGGAATGACCGAGGCCGTAGACGGGGGCGGTGTCGATCCAGTTGACGCCGCGCTCGGCCGCGCGCCGGATCGCCGCGAGCGAGTCCTTATCGTCCTGCGCGCCCCAGCCGGCGATCCAGTCGCCGCCGCCGATGGCCCAGGCGCCGAAACCGACGCGGGTGACGTTCATGCCGGTGCGGCCGAGAGGACGGGTCGGCAGGGGGGCATCGCGATCTGACATGGAAAACCTCCTGAAAACGCAAGCCTCATATGGAGCCCGGCCGGCGCGCATTCAAATCGATAATAACGATGGGGCCGCGCTTGCTTATATTTTGCTGCAGCCATGCTGCGCAAAAATCCGTGCTCATTTGCGCTGCATGCGCGGTCCTATCGGGAGGCGATCAGGCGTCTGCCGCGGCGGCCTCGGCGCGCGCCTCTTCGGCGTCGGCGTCGGCCTCTTCAGCGATCTTGTCGAGATCGACCGTGTCGTCGGCCTTCTTCGTCTCCTCGGCCTCGTCCGCGGCGTCGACGGCGTCATCGAGGATGTCTTTTGCCGCTTCCTTCTCGCCGCGCTCGAGGGCGGCCGTTTCTTTCTTCGCGTCTTCCTGATTGGCCTTTTCGACCTCGTCGGCAAGGGCCGATTCCGCCTTCAGGAGGCCGTTTAATTTATGGGCGCCCGACACGATCCCCGCCACGTCGACCTTCGCCAGCGCCTCTTCGAACGACGCGCCGGTTTCGACAAGATCCATGGCGACTTCGATCTGTTTGTCGGTGAGGGACTTGGCCTGTTTGATCTTGAAGAGCTCATAGCCTTCCGGCTCGGGCTTCGCATTGCCGGAAACATCGACGATCACCGCGGGCGCGCCGGCGGGAGCGCCGGGCCGGCCGCTCGCGGCCGGCGCGAAAGCGGCGCGCGACTGGCCGATCAAGGCCGAAGCGATATTCGCGCTGTTGATTCCGATCATGCCGGGCCCCGAGAGCGGTTTCAGACCGCGGCGAGACTAGGCGTTCTTGCTTTCTGACCCTTGAAACGGATCGGCGGCATTTTATCGACCCGCGCTTAGTCCGCCCCGAGCGCGTCCATCACCGAGAAGATGTCCTTGTCGCCGCGCCCGCACATATTGAGGAGGAGGATCTGGTCGCGATCCATTTCCGCCGCCTTGTCTAGGGCGCGGGCGAGCGCATGGGAGGGCTCGAGCGCCGGGATGATGCCTTCAAGCTTGGCGCAGAGCTGGAACATCTCGAGCGCCTCATCGTCGGTCGCCGAAACGTATTTCACCCGCCCCGTCTCATGCAGCCAGGAGTGCTCCGGACCGATGCCCGGGTAGTCAAGCCCGGCCGAGATCGAATGGGCGTCCTTGATCTGGCCATCCTCGTCCTGGAGCAGGTATGTCCGGTTGCCGTGAAGGACGCCGGGCCGTCCGCCGGTAAGACTGGCGGCATGCTTGTCAGTGTCGACGCCGAGCCCCGCCGCCTCGACCCCGATGATCTCCACATCCTTGTCGTCGAGGAACGGATGGAAGAGGCCGATGGCGTTCGAGCCGCCGCCGATGCAGGCCATGATGACATCGGGGAGGCGCCCTTCGGCCTCCATCATCTGCTCTTTCGCCTCGCGCCCGATCACCGATTGAAAATCGCGCACGAGTTCCGGATAGGGGTGCGGGCCCGCGGCCGTACCGATGATGTAAAAGGTTGAGTCCACATTGGTGACCCAGTCGCGCAGCGCGTCGTTCATGGCGTCTTTCAAGGTCGCCGTGCCCGACGTCACCGGTATGACTTCGGCGCCGAGAAGCTTCATGCGGAAGACATTGGGTTTTTGCCGCTCCACGTCCGTCGCGCCCATATAGACGACGCAAGGAAGGCCGAAGCGCGCGCAGACCGTCGCCGTCGCGACGCCATGTTGCCCGGCGCCGGTCTCGGCGATGATCCGGGTCTTGCCCATGCGCATGGCGAGGAGGATCTGGCCCATGCAGTTGTTGATCTTGTGCGCGCCGGTGTGGTTGAGCTCGTCGCGCTTGAAGTAAATTTTCGCGCCCTTTTTACCGGCCCTACCTGACTTTTCGTCAGCCATACTGCGGACATGGCTGGTTAACCGCTCGGCGTAATAGAGCGGCGACGGGCGGCCCACATAGTGCTTCAGGTAGTACTCAAGCTCCGACTGGAAGGAGGGGTCGTTCTTGGCGCCTTCATATTCCTTCTCCAGCTTCAGAACGAGCGGCATCAGGGTCTCGGCGACAAAGCGCCCGCCATAAATGCCGAAGCGGCCTTCTTCGTCGGGTCCGGTGCGGTAGGAGTTGAGCTGGGTCACGGTGTTGGGTCCATTGAATATCAGGTGAAGTCAGCCCTCACCCGAAACGGCTTGCGCCGTTCCGACCTCTCCCAAAGGGAGAGGTAAAATGCAAGCTTCTCGAAACCGCTGCCTCTCCCTTGGGAGAGGTCAAATTCGCCCCTTCGAGACGCCGCCTTCGGCGGCTCCTCAGGATGAAGGCGAATTTGGGTGAGCGGGACGCCCTACTCCACCGCCGGCTTCGCCTCCGGATAGCGGATCAGGAGATCGACGCGGGCGATGGGTTGCCAGTCGCTGGGGTGAACCAGCCAGGCGACGCCGGAGGGCACGACCTTTTCGCGGCCCCGCGTCGTCGCGCCGTAAAGCGGCGCGATATTGGAGTGGCTGGAGAGGATGATGTTGGTCCCGGGATGGGCGGCGAGCTCCGCCGCCACCTTGGCCTTCATGGCGGCGACGTCCGCCGGTTTTTCGCTGATCTGCGAGGGATCGGGCTCCACCGGCGCGCCGGACGCGGCGAGCGCCGCCGTGTCCCAGGAGCGGCACATGGGGCTCGTATAAGCCTTTAAAATCGGGACTCCTTCCGCTTTCAAAACAGCGCCCATGGCCCGCGCCTGAAAGAACCCTTCCGCATCGAGCCCGCGCCCCGGCGCAAGGCGGCACCCTTCGGAGAGGCCGACGAAACTCGTCTGGTCCTCCGGCGAATTCGCGTGGCGCATGACGATGACATAACCGCCGCGTTTTAAGGCCTCGAAAGCGACGGACGCCGCCGCCTCGTTCTCGCGCGGGGGCGGGTTCGTCACGCAGCCGCCCAAACATGCCGCGGCCAGCGCCGCGCCCCAAAACCGTCTCGCCATCATCTTTCTCTCCTAGCGGCCGCTGAAGGACACAGTCTGGGCCGCGTTTGTATGGGCGTCCACTTCAAGCAGCGTGAGCGCGTGAATGGTGGTCGCCATCATTTCCACAAGGGACAGTCCCGCATCCTGGTCGATCAGCCCGGTCGTATAGGTCAGCCGCGCCTTCACATGCCAGGGGCCTGTCTTGTTGAGCCAGACCGCCGTCTTGTAGCTCTCGCCGTCGATGGGCTGGGTGATGAAGCCCGCCGCCAGCGTTTCGCCCTCGATCGCCGAAGGCGCGCCCTCGCGCTCGGCGGTGGCGACCATCACCGGGGCCTCTTTCTTGAAGGGAAGCTCTTGCACCATCAGGCTCAGTGCGGCGCCGAAATGATCCTCCAGGCTGACATCGGGCCATCTGGAGGCATAGAGCGTATAGAAGACGCCCGGCTCGGAAATGAGATAATTGCAGGCCGTGTCGAGCCCGTTCTCATCGAAGAGAGTGACGCCCTTCAGCGGGACGGGGAGCTTTTCGATAGACTCCCCGTCATCCCCGAGGGTCAGCATCTCGATGACCTTCGGACAGCGCATGCCCGAATAATCGTGGATCAGCTCGGACGGCGTCTCGCGCCAGCCGCCCTTCGCCGCCGAGGGGGCCATGCTGTTCTGAACGAGCACGCTCTCGACAGGCGCCGTCGCACGCGCCGCATTGCGCAACTTGGCGTCCGGATCGGCGGGCGCGGTTTTGTTGAATTGGGCTTCGTGGGCGACGGCCGGATCGGAAGCCTCGCCAAGCGCGGCGCGATGAAAGGGCGGGATCGCGCGATAATCGATCGGCGCCGCATCGGACCCGAGGGAGGCCAGCACCGCGCGCCGCGCCGCGCCCATATCGCGGGGAAGATAGCCTGCGGCGGCGTGATTGGGGGCGTGATCGGCGGCGTAACCCGCGCTGCTGGAGGCCTGTTTCGGGGCCGTATCGCTCGCGCAGGCGGCGAGCGCCAACGCCGCGAAGGCCGCGCCGAAACATCTCGCGCCGCCAATCGCCTTATCATGAAAAAGCTTTTCGCCCACCGGTCATTCCCCGCTTGCCGCCGACATCCCCGCTTTCAAGCCTAGCGAAAATAAAGGATGCGGTCGATGCGCAAAGGCGAAGCGGTTTTATCGGTGAAAATGCTGCGCTTTATGCTGCGCAAAAAACCGCAACATAAGGAGTCTTTCAGCCTATCCTTTTGAAGCCGAGATGAAGGCTTTGACCAGTGCGTCGTCTTTCTTGCCCGGCGCGCTTTCGACGCCGGAAGAAACATCGACGCCAAGGAAGGCCTCGCGGCTCTTCTGCCCCTTCACGGCCTCGCCGACATTCTCCGGCGTCAGCCCGCCGGCGACAATATAAGGCGTCTCGCCTTCGTAAGCGGAGAGCAGCGTCCAGTCGAAACTGACGCCGTTGCCGCCCGGCTGGCCCGCCCCCGGGGGCGGCTTGGCGTCGAACAGGATGATGTCCGCCGCCTCTTCATAATCGGACGCGTCGCTGACATCGCCCTTGCCGGTCACCGGTATGGCCTTGATCACCTCGACCCCGAATTCGAGCCCTAATTCGCTGCACCGCTCGGGACTTTCATGGCCGTGGAACTGGAAATGGGTGAGAAGCGGCGCAGCTTCGGAGAGTTCTTTTTCGCCGGCGTCGACGAAGAGGCCCACAAGGCGCGGCATCGCAAAGCCCTCGTCGAACGCCGCCTGTTTGAGATCGAGAATGATCTCTTCGGCGGCTTCGGGCGTCACGAAACGCGGGGATTTGCGGAAGAAAACAAAGCCGAGGAAATCCGCGCCGGCGCGGGCCGCGTCGATCGCGGTCGCCGCATCCTTCACCCCGCAGATTTTGACGAGAGGTCCGCTCATGACATCACATCAAACGCTCATCGCTTCGAGCTTGGGCGGGTCTTCTTGCGTCTCTTTCCCGTGCGGCGCTTCGCGCTCGCGCTTCGCGGTCAGCGCGGCGAGCTCTTTTCTGAGCGCCTTCAGCTCCCGGCGATTGTCGCGGGCCTGGGCGCGCGCCTCGCGGGTCGAGAGCCACTGGCCCGCCGCGCCGAGCGCCACCCCGATGAAAAGCATGCCCATGAGCCAGAACCACAAAGGCAGGGCCGGGGTCGACAGGGCCGGGTTTTCCGGACGGATGGGATCGAGGCTGATCGGCACCAGGGTGCGGTTCGCCACGAGGAACAGGACCGCCACGATGAGGACGGGGATCCAGATAATGCGGAACAGCCATTTCTTCATGATCGCATTGTCGCCGAAAGCGCCGTCATCCCGCAAGCCAGATCAGAGCGTCTTCATTCGCCGGGCCCCGGCTGCGGCTGGGAGTCGGCCTGTGAAAACCGGCCCGCCCCATTGAGGCGGTCGCGCAGCTCCTTGCCGGCCTTGAAAAACGGCGCCCATTTCTCCTCAATATGCACCGCCTCGCCCGACCGCGGGTTGCGCCCCACGCGCGAAGGACGATGCTTCACCGAAAACGCGCCAAAGCCCCTGAGCTCCACGCGGTCGCCGCGCGCCAGCCCATCGGAGATTTCCTGAAACACGATAGACACGATCCGCTCGATGTCCCGATGAAACAGGTTCGGGTTTTCGTCGGCGAGTTTTTGCACCAATTCCGACTTGATCATAACGGGACCCCTTTTCCCGGAGAGCATTGAAAACGCAGCGAAATTCAACCGGTTAACACTGTCAAAGGACGGATGCGGCGTCAAGGCGCTTTTCGCAGAGCATTCAAGGGATTAAGCCCTTTTTTATGGGACAGAGCGGCGATCAGGAAACCTCTTTCGGCTTTCGCACCGTGAAAACGGGCGAGAAGGCGCGCCTCGTGCGCTCGGTCTTCGACAGCGTGGCGTCGAAATACGACCTGATGAACGACCTCATGTCCGGGGGCGTCCACCGCATCTGGAAATCGGTGATGCTCGACCGCATCGCGCCCATGCCGGGCGAAGCGTTGATCGACGTCGCGGGCGGGACCGGCGACATCGCGGCGGGATTTTTAAAACGCGCCGACGAGCGCCCTTCGGCGGGAACGAAACCGCCGGCGACGGCCGTCGTCTGCGACATCAATTATGAGATGCTGAAAGCCGGCGAAGCGCGCGCCGACATGGCGCGCTATGGCGAGCGCCTGACCCGCGTGACGGGCGACGCGGAAGATCTTCCGTTCCCGGATAAATCCTTCGACGCCTATACGATCGCCTTCGGCATCCGCAATGTCACCGACATGGAGGCGGCGCTCCGCGAAGCCTGGCGCGTGTTGAAACCGGGCGGGCGTTTCTTCTGTCTTGAGTTTTCGCATATGGCGACGGAAGGCTTGCAGAAAATTTACGACGCCTATTCCTTCAACGTCATCCCGAAGCTCGGCGAGATGGTCGCCGATGACCGCGAGTCCTATCAGTACTTGGTCGAATCCATTCGCCGCTTTCCCGCGCAGGAGGCCTTCGCCGCAAAAATCCGCGCCGCCGGTTTCGCGCGCGTGAAATATGAAAACCTCACTGCGGGGGTGGCGGCCATCCATTCCGGCTGGCGGGTTTAGGCGCGCGCATGATTTCCGCCCTTGCCGATTATGGACGCCTTCTCCGCGCCGGCTGGACGCTGTCGCGCCGGGACGCGCTTGTGCCGCGGGAGTTCGCCTATCTCGCCCCGGCGCCGGTCCGGGCCTTCGGCGCGCTCTCGCGCCTCGGCGCGAAAGGCAGGGACGAGCGGCCGGGCGAGCGTCTCGCCCACGCCTTCGAAAAGCTCGGCCCCGCCTATGTGAAGCTCGGCCAGTTCATGGCGACGCGCCCCGACATTATCGGCTTCGACATGGCCGCCGATCTCGGCCGTCTTCAGGACAAGATGCCGCCTTTCTCCGAGGCCGAGGCGCGCCGGGAAATCGAAACCGCGTTCGGCAAGCCGGCGGACGCGCTTTACGACGGCTTCACCGCGCCCATCGCCGCGGCGTCGATCGCGCAGGCGCACAAGGCGCAGCTGAAAGACGGGCGCAAGGTCGCGGTCAAAGTCCTCCGCCCCCGGATCGAACAAAAGGCGGGCGATGAATTCCGCGCTTTCGGGCGCGCCGCCCGCGCCGTCGAGGCGGTCTCGAAAACCGCGCGGCGCATGGAGCCGGTGAAATTCGTCGAAACCTTGAAAGCCGCCGCCGCCATCGAGCTCGATTTGCGCATGGAGGCGGGCGCGGCGTCGGAACTCGCCGAAGATCTCGCCGACGAACCGAAAGTGCGCATCCCCGAAGTCATCTGGCCCTTGACCGCCAAGCGCATCCTCACCATCGAATGGATCGACGGCACGCCCTTGGGCGATGTCGCGGCGCTCGACAAACGCGGCGTCGACCGCCAGGCGCTCGCCCGGCTCGTCATTCATGTGTTTTTAAAACAGGCGCTTCATACGGGCTTTTTCCACGCCGACATGCATCAGGGAAATCTCATCGTCGACAATGAAGGCCGCCTCGGGCTCGTCGATTTCGGGATCATGGGCCGGCTTGACGAGAACACCCGCAATGTCTTCGCCGAGATCATCTACGGCTTCATCACGCGCGATTACGCGCGCACCGCGGACGTGCATTTCGCCGCCGGCTATGTGCCGCCGGGCCATTCGCGCGAAGCCTTCGCCCAGGCCCTGCGCGCCGTGGGCGAACCTTTACAGGGACGCAATGCGGCGCAAGTCGACATGTCCCGCGTGTTGCAGCAGCTCTTCGACGTCACCGCGCTCTTCGACATGCATCTGCGCCCCGAACTCGTCCTCCTCCAGCGCACCATGGTGACGGTGGAAGGGGTCGCGCGCCTCCTCGACCCGGAGATCGACATGTGGGCCGCGGCGACGCCCGTGGTGAAGGAGTATGTGAACAAGGCGATCGGCCCCATGGCCCAGGCGGAAAAGCTGAAGGCCGCGGCGATAAAAGCGGTCGAGCTCGCGCCAAAGCTCCCCGACTATATAGAAACGCTGCACCGGGCGGCGGAAAAAATTGCGGCGGAAGAGGCGAAAGCGGACGAAAAGGCCGCCGCGCGCGGCGCGGGCCTCGCCCTCTGGACGCTTGCGGGCGCCGCGCTCCTCATCGCCGCCGCGCTCCTCATTCAGTAAAATTGAATCGATTCCGGTTACCGATTTTTCGGAGCTCTCACCGATCTTTAATCAAATTATCGGGAGGGCTCCCTCATGTTCGGATTGAAATTCGGCGGCGCCAGGAAACAGGAAGCGGCGCCGCAAGGGGAAACTGTCACCGCACGGCTCAATGCGAAGCTCCAGCCCATCGACCGCGGCGATTATTACGAAGACCCGCTGACCGAAACGCTCGAAAAGGCCGGGCTCGGCGAAGTGACGGGCGGCGGCACGCAGCTTTCCGAAGAGCCCTGCGGGATCGAATTCTGCGATCTTGAAATCCGCATGAACGAGGTCACCGAAGAAGGCCTCGCCATGGTCATCAAGCGCCTCAACGATCTCGGCGCGCCTAAGGGCTCGCGCCTGATCATCGAATCCACCGGCAAGGAGATTCCGTTCGGCGTCGCCGAAGGCCTTGCGGTTTATCTCAACGGAACCGAGCTTGAAGACGAGGTCTACCGCACCTGCGACGTCAATTTCGTCATCGACGAATTCGACCGGCTGCTCGCCGGCAAGGGCGCTTTTCGCGGCTATTGGGAAGGCGACCGGGAGACCGCGCTTTTCTGCTACGGCGCGTCCTTCACGGAGATGAAAACCGCGCTTGCGGATTTTCTCGCCGACTATCCCCTTTGCGAGAAGGCCCGGGTCGAGCAGATCGCGTGACTTTAAGGGGCCGAGGCCTTATTTAAGGCCCATGAACGAAAGACGCATTCTTCTGATCATCGGCGGCGGCATCGCCGCCTATAAAAGCCTCGAGCTGATCCGCGAGCTCGCCCGCCGCGGCGTGAAAACCAGCGCCATCCTGACCAAGGCGGGCGCGGAATTCATCACGCCCCTGTCGGTCTCCTCCCTCACCGGCGAAAAGTGCTTCACCGATCTCTTCGACCTCACCGACGAAGCGGAAATGGGCCATATCGAGCTGTCGCGCTCGGCGGGCCTCGTGGTCGCCGCTCCGGCGACGGCGGACCTCATGGCTAAGGCGGCGAACGGGCTTGCGAACGACCTCGCCTCCACCGCGCTCCTCGCCACCGACAAGCCGGTGATGATGGCGCCGGCCATGAACGTCAAAATGTGGGAGCATGCGGCGACGCAGCGCAATCTCGAAACCTTGAAGGGCGACGGCGCGATGATCGTCGGACCGGAAAAAGGCGACATGGCCTGCGGCGAATATGGCGAAGGCCGCATGGCCGAGCCCGCCGACATCGCCGACGAGATCGAGGCGTTTTTCCTGAAAGACGCCGCCGGACCTCTTTCGCACCGGCGCGTGCTCGTCACCGCCGGGCCGACGGTGGAGCCTATCGACCCGGTGCGCTTCATCGCCAACCGGTCATCGGGCAAGCAGGGCTACGCCATCGCCGCGGCGCTCCGCAATCTCGGCGCCGACGTGACCCTCGTCACCGGCCCCACCAACGAAAAACCGCCGGCGGGGATCAATGTCGTACGTGTGCAGACGGCCCGCGAAATGATGAGCGCCAGCGAGGCGGCCCTGCCTTTCGACTGCGCTGTATGCTGCGCCGCCGTCGCCGATTACCGCCCGGAGATTGAAACGCCGCACAAGATCAAGAAAGAGCGCGGCGGGCTCACCGATATTCCGCTGACGGAAAATCCGGATATTTTGAAAACCCTGTCGAAAATGACCGAAGGCCGCCCGCGCCTTGTTATCGGTTTTGCGGCGGAGACCGACGACGTGCTCGGCCACGCCGAAGCCAAACGCAACCGCAAGGGCTGCGACTGGATCGTCGCCAATGACGTCTCGCCCGGCGAGCACTGCGCCATGGGCGGCGAGCGCAACACCGTCATCCTCATCACCGAGGACGGCGACGAGGAATGGCCGGAAATGTCCAAGGGGGAGGTCGCGCGCAAACTCGCCGACCGCATCGCCGGCGCGCTGAAAGGCCCGGCCCTCGTCAAAGCGGCGGAATAGGAGCGAGCCCCTTGGAAGTCGCGATCATCGTCCCGCTCATCGTCTTTGCGAGCATCGTCCTCATAGTCGGCACGCCGTTTTACTTTCACCACCGCAACCGGCGGGTGATTTACGAGGCGATCAAGACGAGCGTCGAGAAAACCGGCGAGGCCGATCCGAAACTGATCGCCGCCATCACGACGGACGCCATCGGCCCCAACGCCGATCTGCGCCGCGGCCTTCTGCTCGTCTCGCTCGGCGCGGCGCTCGCCGTTATCGGCGCGCTTTCCGAAGCCGATATGATCGGCGCGCCCTTGTGGACCGTGGGGCTCCTGCCCGGCCTGCCGGGCCTTGCCTATATCGTCTTCCACTTCTTCGTTCCGCGCGAAGCCACGGTCTGACGTCATGACGCGGGGGGAGTTTGCGTTCATGCGCCGGCCCGACGACATGCGCGCGGGGACGTGATGGAAAGCGTTTTCGCGTTTCTTCACGCCATGATCGGCGAACGGCCCGTAGAGATCGCCGCGTTCTTTCTCGGGCTGGCAAACATCATCCTGCTGGTGCGCCGCTCGATCTGGAACTATCCGTTCGGGATTGTCATGGTCTCGCTTTACGGCTGGATCTTCTATGGCGAGAAGCTCTATTCCGACGTGCTCCTGCAGATCTTCTTTTTCGTGGTGCAGATTTACGGCTGGGCCCACTGGATGGGCCGGCGCGACGAAGCGGGCCGCGTCATCGTCACGGCGCTCGGCGGGCGGGCCGCCCTCGCCTATGCGCTCGCCGCGCTCGCGGGCGTTGCGGCGCTCGGCGGCTTCATGGCGACTTACACCGACGCGAGCTTTCCCTTCTGGGACGCTTCGGTGGCGGTCCTTTCCGTCATCGCGCAGATCCTCCTCGCCCGCAGGCGGCTTGAGAACTGGCTTGTCTGGGTCGGGGTGGACGCCCTTGCGATCGGGCTTTACTGGACGAAGGGACTTTATCCCACCGCGGCGCTTTACACCCTGTTTCTCGTGATCGCCGCCATCGGATATGTGAACTGGCGGCGCGCCTTTGCGCGCGGCGAAGCGATTGAAGAATGAAGGGCCGTAAGTGAGCTTGAAGACCCAGAAACGCCTGACGCTCCTTGGCCCTGAAAGCGTCGGCAAGACGACGCTGGGCGAACGGCTCGCCAGGCGCTTCGACACAAGGCTGGTGCGCGAATATGGCCGCACCTATGACGAACAATATATGCAGACGCGCTTTAAACAGGGCAAAGGCTGGCGCGAGCAGGACTTTCTCACCATCGCCGAGACCCATGCGGCCATGCGCCAGGCGCTGGGCCCCCTCGCCGGCCCTCTCCTCATCGAGGACACCGACGAATTGATGACTTCCGTCTGGGCGGAATATCTTCTCGGCGCGCCGTCGGCGAAACTGGAATCCATGGCCCGCGCCAATCTCGCCGATCATTACATCCTGATGACGCCGGAAACGCCGTGGACGGACGACGGCGTCCGATACGCCGGCCGGCGCGACCAGCGCGACTGGTTCTTCGAGGCCGCAAAAAAACGCCTCGACGATTGGGGCGCCAGCTACACCGTGATCACCGGCGCCGACTGGGACGACCGGGAGAGGCAGGCGATGGAGATTGCGGAAGGGATGATCTCTTAACCCCCGCCGCTCATCCCCGCGAAGGCGGGGATCCATGTTGCAAGCTCAAAATTCTATTTTCTGGATTCCCGCTTGCGCGGGAATGAGCGGAGTTTTTTGCTTTTTACCCTCACTCCAATAACGCGAACCCTACCCTCGGCTTTCATCACATCCGATGAATTCCGGCCGGAATCCCGCATTCGGTGCGGAGTTATCCACGCCTTTCCCGGCGGCCTTATCATCCTTCATTGTCATCCCGGGGCTGACGAAGTCAGAACCCGGGATCCGTTATGGGTCCCGCATCTCGCGCAGCCATATTTCATATTGCAGCGCGTGGGGATGACAGAGGGAAAGGAAGGTTCGCCCCATGAAACACGCCGTGGAACATTTTACGCAAATAGCGCCAAATCGGCCTGAAAGCCAGGAAAGACGCCATTTCAAAAGAAGGAGACATGGAAATACGCAAAATTGTTTCACGGGATAAGGAGCGTGCATGGGAAGCGTTTTGATTCATCGGTCTTCGACTCCCCACGCTTTAAGCGTGGGGTCCAGAAGACCCGCACTCTGGACGCCACGGTCAAGCCGTGGCGAGTCGCAAAAGGAGGGCGCGCCTAAACATCGACGCCAAGTTCTTTCAGCTTCTCCGCCATGGCGTCCGGCGGCGGCGCTTCGACCGTCACCGGCTCCTTGTTTTTCGAAATGGGAACGACAAGACGGCGGGCGTGCAGCATCATCGGCCCCGCGCGCTCTTCCGGCGATAACTCCCCATACTGAGGATCGCCGAGGATCGGCGCGCCGATGGAGGCGAGATGAACGCGGATCTGATGGGTGCGGCCCGTCTTCGGTTTCGCCTCGATGAACGCGAACCCGTCTTTTTGTTTGAGCGTTCTGTAGGTGGTGACCGCGCTTTGTCCGTCTTCCGCAATCACCACGCGCCAGCCGGAACCGCGCGTTTCCTTCTTCAAGGGCGCATCGATAGTCCCCGAGAGTTTTTCGGGGACGCCTTTGGTCACCGCCCAATAGGTCTTTTCGACCTGGCCCTCGGAGAAGAGTTTGCCGAGCTTTCTCAAAGCCTTGGGATGACGCCCCAGAACCAGGCAGCCGGAGGTGTCGCGGTCGAGCCGGTGGGCGAGCGCGGGAAGCCGCGGCAGGCCGAAGCGCAGCGCGTCGAAATAATTCTCGAGATTCTCGCCGCCGCCGGGTCCGCCATGAACTGGCAGCCCCGCAGGCTTGTCGATGACGAGCATCAGCCCGTCGCGATAGAGAAGACGGTCGAGGAGAAAGTCCGGCGGATAGGCCATTCAAGCGCCGGCGCGCTTCGTCCTTCGAGACGCAAAAAATCCTTCATCCTGAGGGCGCGCATGACATGCGCGCGTCTCGAAGGAGAAGGATTTTTCGCTCCTCAGGATGAAGCGCTCCATGTTTATCTTACCCCTTGCTGCGGAGAAAATCGCGCAGGGGCGCGAACCCCCGCACCAGGTCTTCATAAACCTTGCGCTTGAACGGCACGATAAGGTCCGGCGCCTCTTCAAGTTCGCCCCAGCGCCAGTCGTCGAATTCCTGGTAATCGTCCGCCTCGAGATCGATTTCGCTTTCCTCGCCGGTGAACAGCATCGCCGCCCATTTCTGGCGCTGGCCTTTCCAGTTTTTCTTTTTGTAGCCGGGGGGAAAAGCGTAGGCGAGCCAGCCCGGCGTCACGCAAAGAAGCTTTGCGGAGGCAACCCCCGTCTCCTCCTTCAGCTCGCGGAAGGCCGCGGCGGCGACGTCTTCTTCCGCATCGATGCCCCCTTGCGGCATCTGCCAGCGATATTGATCGCGCTCCTCGCCGAGATCGGCGAAATCGCCCACGCGCCGGCCGAACCAGACCTGACCCTGCCGGTTAAACAGGCAAACGCCCACATTGGGGCGGAAACGGCTGAGGAGGTCTTTCTGGCTCATGGGGGCTCGCAGAAGGGCTGGCGGGAAACGCGCCCTCCGGCTTTAGCGGGACGCGGCGGCGGTCCGCAAGAGCGCGGAGGCGGGCGCCTTTTCAAAGCCCTTGCGCTCAAGCGTTCGCGTCCACTCGGCGAGCGCCTCGATGGTCGCGGCGTAGGCGTAAGTCTTGCCGAGGGCCTGGCCGTCGCGTTCGGCGATCTTTTCGAGCTGGCGGAGTTCGCGCTCCACCGCGCGCAGATCGGCGTCGTCCGCCGCGGCCGGGATCATGCGCGACACGCTGGCCATGGCGAGGCCGGTTTCCGCGCCCGCGCGGCCCGCCGCGCCGGTGTCGTCGATATAGCCGACGCCGGCTTCTCTCAGACGCTTCAGGACCGGCGCAATGGCGTCCGCGTCGGCGGAGAATTTGGCGCCGAGATAGTTGGTGGCCGCGAAATAGGCGCCGAACCGGGCCATGAGCCAGTCGAGGCGCTGCAGGTTTTCCGCTTCGGAGCGCGAGGTCAAAAGCGCCGCCGCCCCGAGCGCTTTCACATTGGCGCCGTAGCCTTCCATGGGCAATTCGATCAGCACTTCATGGCCGGCCTGGCGCGCCTTCTTCGTCCAGAAGTCGAGATTCTTGGCGTAAGGCGCGAAGGACAGCGAAACCTCCGGGGGCAGATCGTCGATCGCCCGTTCGGTCACCGTCGCGTTAAGGCCGAGCCCGCCGACAATGACAGCGATGCGCGGGAGGGAGCGGTCGCCGTCGAAGGGCCGCGCATAATAGCGCAGCGCCTTGCGTCCGTCGGGCGCGATGCGCGGCGTCCGGCCGAGCGCGGTCGTGCGCAACAGCGCCGCATCGGCGTCGGGGATCGGGCGCACATGCGGCGTCAGCGACGCGGCCCTGGGCGCTGTGGCTTCTTTTTTCTTTCCGCCGGGAATGGTGATGACGATGTCGCCGGACGCGACATTCTCATCGTCCTCGCCGGGCGCGTCTTGGTTTTCCGCGAAGAAGTCGTTGGCGCCGGGATAGATGAGCTCGAGGCTGTCCTCGGCGTCTTCGCCCGCCATCATCTCCGGTTTGTCGGGCGCGTCCGCAGGTTCATTCTGCGCGACCGGCGCGGCGATGCGCTCCTCGCTGCCGGGCGCACGGGCGAGGCGCTCCACAGCGTCGACAGGCAGCGCGATGCGCTGAGCCCCCTCGCCGCTATTGGCGGCGTGAATGAAATACCCAGCAGCGCCCGCCAGAATGACGAAGGCGCAGCCCCAGGCCAAAGCGAGGCGGCTCAAAACCGGCGGTCTCAATTTTCTGCGGCGGGGCATCCCGTTTCGCCTGCTTGTCGCTCACGCGTTCAACGCCGCGCGCTCATCAGGGCGCGGCTTTCCGGCCTGCAATGTACGAAAAACAGAGTTAACCAAATGAAAACGGGCCCCCAAACGGAGCCCGTTTTCCAAGAATTCTCTCAGCGCGGTCGCTTAATGGGCCCGCGCCGCGCCGGCGTCGGCCAGCGCCTGCCTGTAGGCGGTGGCGTCGGCGAGGATTTCAAGCGCCCTGTCGAGCTGGCAATCCTCGGGGGTTTCGCCGTCTTCCTTATAAGAGCACAGGAACGGTTCGACCTTCGGCGCTTCGGCTTCGACAGCTTCTTCGTCAGCCTCGTCCTCAGCGACGTCGAGCGCGTTCGGCAGGTCCTTCTCCCCCGGCCGTTTGGCGACTTCGTCCTGTCCCGGATAGATCACCGGCATGGCGATGTCCGGATCGATGCCGTGCGCCTGAATAGAGCGGCCCGACGGCGTATAATAACGCTGGGTCGTCAGGCGCAGCGCCCCTTGAAGGCCGTTCTGCAAGGGGATCACCGTCTGCACCGAGCCCTTGCCGAAAGAGCGCGTGCCGAGCAAGAGCGCGCGGTTGCGGTCCTGCAGGGCGCCGGCGACGATCTCCGAGGCGGACGCCGAGCCGCCATTGATCAGGACGATCATCGGCTTGCCGTGAAACTTGTCGCCGGAGGTGCCCATCTCGCGCATGGAATCGCGCGGACGCCGGCCGCGGGTGGAGACGATCTCCCCGCCATCGAGGAAGGTGTCGGAAACCGCCACCGCCTGATCGAGAAGCCCGCCCGGATTCCAGCGCAGATCGAGGATGAGGCCTTTCGGGCCGCCCGGAATCTCTTCCTCGAAGCTTTTCAGCGCTTTTTCGATGCCGTCGTCGGTCTGTTCGCTGAAGGTCGAAATCCGGATATAGCCGAAATCGCCCTCGACGCGCGACTTGACCGATTCCACCGTCACGATGTCGCGCACAATGGTGAGATCGAAAGGCTCCTTGTTGCGGTCGCGGACGACGGCGATGTCGACTTTGGTGCCTTTTTCGCCCTTCAGTTTCGAAATCGCCTCGTCGATGGACATGCCCATGACGTCCTCGCCGTTGATTTCGACGATGAGGTCGTCGGTCTGCATGCCGGCGCGGGCGGCGGGCGTGTCGTCGATCGGCGCGACGACTTTCACATAACCCTTGTCGGGGCCTTCATTGTCCATCACGACCTGAATGCCGAGACCGGCGAAGGAGCCGCGGGTCTGCTCCTGCATGGTGCGGTAGTCTTCGGCGGTCAGATAGCTCGAATGGGGATCGAGCGTGTCGAGCATGCCGTCGATGGCACCCTTGATGAGATCGGAATCGTCCGGGTCGGCCACATAGTTTTCATGCACCTGCTCGAAGACTTCGCCGAACAGGTCGAGCTGGCGGAAGGTGTCCGCCGAGATCGAAGCGCGCGCGAAAACGGCGCTCGAAAGCGCGCCGAAAACGAGCGCGCCGCCGCAGGCGGCCGCGACCAGCGCGCCGCCGGAATAACGTCTGCCGCCCGACTTCGTCGTTGAGGAGCGGAGGGCGGATTTGGGGCTTTTGACCATCAGTAATCTACACCTTGCATTTCGCGCCCGACCTTACATCAGGCTGTCCATAGTCTTGCGCGAGAGCCACAACGCGGGGTTAACAGGCTCTCCGTTTTTGCGGATCTCCAGATCCAGCGACGCGCCCCCGCCGGCCATTTGCGCCACCGGCTCCCCGGCGGTGATGCGCTGGTGCTCGCTCACCAGAATGCGGCCGACGCCAATCAATAATATATGGTAGCCTTCGCCAACGTCCAGAACGATCATATTCCCCACAAGCCCCCAATTTTGCGCAAAAGCCACCCGTCCTTCAAACGGGGCCGTCACAATGGCTTGATCGCGCACGGAAAATCGCAATCCCTCGAAAACGCCGCCATCGGGCTTCGGCTTGCCGAAACGTCCCGTTAACCGTCCTGCGACAGGCGCGCGCAGGGCCCCGAGGGCGTCGCTGAAGGCTTTGGCGGTCAGCACGGGATCGGGCGGGACCCGCTTGATGCTGGGCAGGTTGGGCGTCGAGGAGACCGCAGCCGGCGCCTCTTTCGGGGGCGGGGGTTTAAGGCGCGGGGTGATGGAATGGGCAAGCCGCGTGAGGCGCTCGATCACCTCACGCAGATTCGACGCCTGGGCGGCGATGCGCGCCGTCTCGCGCTGGGCGGAAGCGGCGAGCGCTTCGGCGACGTCGCGCTCCTTTTCCTTCTGCGCCATCAGGTCGGCGAGGACGTCGCGGCGGCCCGCAAGCTTTTCATTCTCGGCGGCGTAACTCGCCCGGTCCTCTGAAAGCTCTTCGGCGAGCTCGGACAGGCGCTCGATGGCGGCGCGCAGGCGCGCCGCGCGCGCCTCCACCTCGGGCGCCGCATCGGAAAGCAGCATCGCCGCGCGCGCCGCCTTGTTGGCGTCTTCGGGCGAGACCAGGAGGGCCGGCGGGCGGGACAGCTCGAGCGACTGCAGCGCCGCAAGCACTTCGGAGAGATTGGCGCTCTCCTTTTTAAGCGCCGTTTCGGCTTCGGCCTTTTCCACTTCAAGATCGTCGATCGAATCTTCGAGATCGGCGATCCTGCGCTCGGACTCCTGAATGGAGTTCGCGGTTTCAATAAGGCTGTTCCTGAGCGCGGCGACTTCGCGCTGTTTCGCCGCCGCCTCGTTCTTGAGACGCTTTTCCTCCTTGGCGCGTTCTTTCAGCTGTTGCTCGACTTTCTCAAGGTCGTTCGGATCCACATCCTGCGCGGCGGCGGAGGACGACAGCAAAAGCGCCAGCAAGAGAAATCGCCAGGTCATGAGCGGCGCCTCTTAAGAGCGATGATAAGGATGGCCGGAAAGGATCGTCATGGCCCTGTATAGTTGCTCCGCCAACATCGCCCTGACAAGCATATGCGGCCAGGTTGCGGCGCCGAAAGAGACAAGCCGCGCCGCCCGCGACCGCACGTCATCGCCGTGCCCGTCTGCGCCGCCGATTAAAAACGCCGCCGACGCGGCGCCGTCATCTCGCATGCGCTCAAAGACCCTCGCAAATTTTTCGCTGGAAAGATTTTCCCCACGCTCGTCGAGCGCGATCACGACGGCGCCCTCCGGGACGGTTTTCAACAGGAGTTCGCCTTCGCGTTTCTTAAGGGCCGCGCCGGACAGGGATTTGGGCGCATCCAGTTCGCTCAGCGCGAAGTCGGAAAAGCCGATGCGCCGGCCGAAGCCCTGGGCGCGGTCGAGATAATCCCCGACCAGCGCCGCTTCGGGACCGCCGCGCTTTTTTCCGATGGCGGCGATCTCAATCCGCATGTCTTGCCGGGGCGCTTACGCGTCCGCTTTTGCGGGCGCGTGGGCGGCTTCGGACCAGACGCGCTCAAGATTGTAGAAGTCCCGAACTTCCGGCCGGAAAAGATGGACGATGACGTCCTCGGCGTCGATCAGCACCCAGTCGCAGGTTGTCGCGCCTTCGACGCGGACGCGGCCGAGCCCCGCCTCTTTGAGGCGGCGCATCACCTTGTCGGCCATCGCGCCCACATGGCGCTGAGAGCGCCCGGAGGCGATGACCATGGCGTCGGCGATGTCGGATTTCCCCTGAAGGGAAATGGTCACGACATTCTCCGCCTTGTCGTCATCAAGCTCTTCAAGGATGAGAGAGAGAATTTTCCGGCTGCGTTCCTCCGGGGACAAATGCGAGAGCAAACTCCCGTCTCCTTCAGCCCCCGACTGTTCCGGTCCTGTGTGATCCGGAACGAGCCCTAATGCGGCCTTTCCCGCGGCCGCGGCGCCATGCTGTGCGTTCAGCTCCAGTCTCCATACGCTGCGCGGGGCACGTTTCCCGCATTTCCAAATATAGGGCCGTTCCGGGGGCGCTCCAACCGGGAGCGTCAAATTATTTGTTGCTTAAAAGGCACGCCGCGAACCAGCCCTTTGGGTCGGTCCAGGCTTTTTCGAGCCGCCAGGGGGTCTCCTTAACCAGATCCTCGATTTTTTCGAGGGTGAATTTGTGAGAGTTTTCCGTATGCAGGGTCTCCCCCTCGGCGAAGGAAAACGCCTTGCCGTCGATGACGATCTCGGTCGGCCGGACCGCGCGCAGATGCATCTCGATCCGGTCTTCCGCGTCATTATAAAAAGCGTAATGCTCGAAATCGCCGATATTGAGCCGCGCATCGAGCTCGGCCTTCATCCGTGTCAGGAGATTCATGTTGAAGGCCGCCGTCACGCCTTCCGCGTCGTTATATGCCGCTTCGAGAATCTTTTTGTCCTTGACGAGGTCGACGCCGAGGAGGAACTGCGCGCCTTCACCCAGCGTGTCCGACGCTCTTTTCAAAAACGCCTCCGCCGCATCGCGCGACATGTTGCCGAGCGTCGAACCCGGAAAATATCCAAGCCAGTGGTTCGGCTCGGGAAGCACGTTTTTGGGGAGTTCAATCGGCGAATGAAAATCGGCGCAGATCGCCGCCACCGGAACCGGCAGCACATCCGCCATGGAGACCGCCGCTTCGAGCAGATATTCCCGGGAAATATCCATCGCCACATAGGCGGCGGGCTTTTCCAAACCGTTCACCAGCCATTCGATCTTCTCGCTCGACCCGGACCCGTATTCGAAAATCGCCGCGCCCGGCCCGACCGCGCCGGTGATCTCGGCGGCGTTGTCCTCGAACACGGCCTTTTCCGTTCGCGTCGGATAATACTCCTCAACCTCGGTAATCCGGTCGAACAGCTGAGAGCCGTATTCGTCATAGAAATATTTCGGTGAAATCGATTTCGGGCTTTTGGACAGCCCTTCAATCGCATCGGCGTGAAAGTCTCCCTGATCGGGATGCAGATCGAGGAAAAAGGCAAGCGCGCCGCAAGGCGCGATAAGGTCGTCGTCGCGGTCTATGGTCTGTGAGTGCTGGATCTTTCTGCTCCTTATCGCAGTTGAGGAAATCGAGTTGTCCGTGTCCTGAAAGAACACCCAGACAGGCGGTTCGGTTGCGCAAAGGTCCGTCGCTTTATCGGAATCTATCCGATAAGACGAAAGCGCCTCAGCCGCTTCGCTTTCAAGCGCCTCGGTTTCATGGCCGGGCCGGTTGAAAACGGCCATGGGAACGGCCTCGGCGATATGGCGCCAGTCGCGCCAGCGGTGAAAATTTTCAAGCCCGTCCGCGCCCATGAGCCAGACAAAGTCGGCGTTCGGATTGAGCGCTTTCAAGGCGTCGATGGTGTCGGCGGTGTAGGTCAGCCCCTTGCGGCGTTCGAAATCGCTAACGACAATGTCGGGATGATGGCTCACCGCCCGGGCGAGCCGCAGACGGTCTTCATAATCCGCATAGCTGCCGGGATCTTTCAGCGGATTGCCCGGCGTCACCAGCCACCAGACGGCGTCGAGGCCGAGGCGCTCGAGCGCAGCGAGGGAAATCTCGCGATGACCCTGATGCGGGGGATTGAAGGAGCCGCCCAAAAGCCCGATGCGGCGGCGTTCTATGGCATTGCTGGACGGCAAGCAGACTCCCCCGCTCCTGACGGCGCGCTTTACTTAGAGGCTGAGCCCGGGGATTCCAACCGGAGAAAATATCAAAGCTTCGTTAGTTAATGACGAAAGATGGGGATCAGGGCGTCCAGCCGTCATCCCCGCTTTCGTCCCCGTCTTCCTTCGCCGGTTCAGGCGTTTCCGGCGCCTCAGCTTTGCGCGTCGCCGCAGCAAGCCTCATGAGCTTGTGCAAGAGCGGCTGGACGCCGGCGCCGGCCGCAGCGGAGATCGCGTAAATTTCAGCGCCGGCGGCGTCTTCGAGCGCCGCCTTGCGGGTCTCAAGCTCCTCCGGCGTAAGCGCGTCAATCTTGTTGAGCGCGACGATTTCCTGCTTGGCGCCAAGCCCCTCGCCGTAAGCGTCGAGTTCATGCCGGACGGTTTTGTACGCTCCGGCCACGTCTTCCTGCGTGCCGTCCACGAGGTGAAGCAGCGCCGCACAGCGCTCCACATGGCCGAGAAACCGGTCGCCGATCCCGGCGCCTTCATGAGCGCCTTCGATAAGGCCCGGAATATCGGCGAGGACGAAACTCTGTCCTTCGCCGACACGCACCACGCCGAGATTGGGATGAAGCGTCGTGAACGGATAATCAGCGATCTTCGGTTTCGCCGCCGAGACCGCCGCGAGAAAGGTCGACTTGCCGGCATTCGGGAGGCCCACAAGACCGATATCCGCGATCAGTTTGAGGCGCAGCCAGATGGTGCGCTGCTCGCCCGGCTGGCCGGGATTGGCCCGGCGCGGCGCCCGGTTGGTCGAGGATTTGAAATGGGCGTTGCCGAACCCGCCATTGCCCCCCTTGGCCAGAAGCACGCGCTCGCCCGGATGATCGAGATCGGCGATCAGCGTTTCCTCGTCCTCTTCGAAAATCTGGGTGCCCACGGGCACCTTGATGACCTTGTCATCGCCGCCCGCGCCGGTTTTGTTCGAGCCCTCCCCGGGACGCCCCTTTTCAGCCTTGAAATGCTGCTGGTAGCGAAAGTCGATCAGCGTGTTGAGATTTTCCACGGCCTCGGCCCAGACATGGCCGCCCGCGCCGCCGTCGCCGCCATTGGGGCCGCCGAATTCAATAAACTTCTCCCGCCGGAATGACAGACAGCCATTACCGCCGGCGCCGCTTTGAACATAGATTTTCGCGCGATCGAGGAATTTCATGAGAGCCGTCTACACGCCCGGTCCCGCCGGGCCAACCGGATTCCTCAAATGCCCGGTTCTCAAATGACTGTGACGCAGACGTGCCTTTTGCGTCCGGGGCCCGTATATGAACCGCCGCCCCATCCGTGACGCAAAGGAAAACCCCGATGGCCGACGCGCGCATTCTCTTCGATCCCATCAATCTCAATGGCTTCGCCCTCAAAAACCGCATCGTCATGGCGCCGATGACGCGCAGCTTTTCGCCGGGCCATGTTCCGGGCGAGGATGTCGCCGCCTATTACCGCCGCCGGGCCGAAGGCGGCGTCGGCCTCATCCTTTCCGAAGGCGTTTCCGTCAATACGACCACCGCCACGGGCACGCCGAATGTCCCGAATATCGTCACCGACGAGGCGAAAGCCGGATGGAAGCGCGTCATCGACGGCGTGCACGCCGCCGGCGGCAAGATGGGCCTGCAGCTCTGGCATGAAGGGGCCATCCGCGATCCTTCGAAAACCGAACATCCGGACATTCCCTCCTGGTCGCCGTCCGGCTTCAAGATGAAAGGCAAACCGCTCTGGGAGCCCATGAGCGAAGCCGAGATCGAAACGGCGATCACCGAATTCGTCGACGCCGCCGTCGCGACCAAGGAGCTCGGCTTCGACTGCGCCGAAATTCACGGCGCTCACTCTTATCTCATCGACGGCTTTTTCTGGGCCGAGACCAATCTCAGAACCGACCAATGGGGCGGCGACTGGAAAGGCCGCACGCGCTTCGCGTCTGAAATCATCCGCCGGACGCGGGAAAAAGTCGGGCCGGATTTCCCGCTGATTATCCGCCTGTCGCAATGGAAGCAGCAGGATTACGCTGCCAAGGTCGCGGCGAGCCCCGAAGAGATGGCGCAATGGCTGACGCCTTTGGTCGAAGCGGGCGTCGATATTTTTCACATGTCCCAGCGCCGTTTCTGGGAGCCGTCATTCGACGGCTCGAGCCTCAATGACGCCGGCTGGGCGAAAAAGCTCACCGGCAAGCCGTCGATCTCGGTGGGCTCGGTCGGGCTCTCCGGCGAGTTCACCGCCGCCTTTGGCGGCGAAAGCTCGGAACCTGAAAGCCTCGACCGCCTGATTGAAATGATGGCGCGCGAGGAGTTCGACCTCATCGCCGTCGGCCGCGCCTTGTTGCAGGATCCGGAATGGGCGCTCAAAGTCCGCGAGGCGCGCACAGACGATTTGAAGACCTTCACCAAAGAGGCGCTCGCGACGCTTTCCTAAAAGAAAGGCCCGGCCATGATTATCGTCCATCATCTCGAAAACTCCCGCTCGCAGCGCATTCTCTGGCTGCTCGAAGAGCTGGGGCTTCCTTACGAGGTCAAGCGCTATAACCGCGACAAGACCACCAATCTGGCGCCGGCTGAGCTGAAAGCCGTTCACCCCCTCGGCAAATCGCCGGTGCTGGAGGACGAAGGCGAAGTCTTCGCCGAAACCGGCGCCATCATCGATCATGTACTCGATCAGTATGCGGAGGGGAAACTGCGTCCGCCGCGCGGCACGCGCGAATTCGAACGTTATCGCTACTGGATGTATGCGGCGGAAGGAAGCTACATGCCGCCGCTGGTGTTCACGCTTTTCCTTAATCGCATGGAGACCGCGCCTATGCCTTTCTTTGCGCGGCCTATTGCAAAGAAACTCGTCAAGGCGGTGCGCGACGGTTATCTCGATCACACCATGAAAGCGCAATATGATTATCTCGAAGCTGCGCTTGCTGATGCGCCCTGGCTTGCGGGCGGCGACATCACCGCCGCCGACATCATCATGAGCTTCCCCGCAGAGGCGTTTTCGGCCCGCGGCTCCAAAAATCAAAATGGGGGCGATTATCCAAACATCGCCGCCTATCTGATGCGCTTTCAGGCGCGGGACGCCTACAAACGCGCGCTGGAGCGCGGCGGGCCTTACGCGCTTCTCAGAGCCTGACCCCATAACCAGCCCACTCATTCGGAGAGAAGAAGATCAGACGCTCTCATCATCAAAACGATGTGTTTCCGGCTCTGCTCTTTAAGAGCAAGAGCTCGGACGGCATCGGGTTCTGGCTGACGAACGTCTGTCCATCCGTTTCATCAGGGATCTGCACGTCCTGAACAGGGCTCTTGGATAACGAATTCGTGCGCGCCCGCCACGCCTGCGCCATAATCGGGACTTTCTTTGGACGCCGGCGTTACCTAGATAGGATGCCGAAAAGCCGGAGTTTTACGCCATGAGCCTTGCGGTGATGTCCGCCCTTTCGCTGATCTGCCTCGACGCGGCCGCAACGGCGCGCGCGCCGCTGCCGGCTCCGCCGACTGAAGCGACAATGGCGGCTGCGTCGGTTGCCATGGCCGCCGCGACTGCACAGACGGAAAGCGCCGCGCCCGAGACAACGCTCGAAACGACGGCGCCGGAAACGACAAAAGTTGACGCCGAACCGGCGCCGCTTCCCGAGGCGCAGGATCTTGCCGTCGAGGGCGTCGCCGGCGACCCGCTCGTCTTCGCGGAAGAAAGCGACAAAGCCGTCGCCGACAAGCTCATCGCCTATATCGAGAATATCGACACGCTGCAGGGCGACTTCACGCAAGTCGCGCCGTCAGGCGCGGTGTCGGAAGGCAAGTTTTACCTGCGCCGCCCGGGTCTGTTGCGCTTCGAATACGAACCGCCGCAGCCGCTCTTGATCGTCGCCAATGGCGGCATGGTCTATGTGCATGACGACGCGCTCGACACCACCGATTCCTATCCGGTGGGGAAAACGCCGCTGAAATTTCTGCTCGGCAAAAAGATCGACCGCGACGACGCGAAGATTGTCGCGGTCGATCGCGGCGTCGACAATGTCGCCGTCACATTCGCGTCAGAAGACGAAGAGACCGAAGGCGACCTCACCCTGATCGCGAGCGCGCCGGATCTTGTTTTGCGGCGCTGGATCGTCCGCGATCTCCAGGGCGGGATCACCGTCGTCACGCTGGACAACATTGTCGCAGGCAAGCGCCTCGCCAACCGGCTTTTCGCCGCGCCCGAAGCGGGCGGCCGGTTTCTGGACAGATAAAGGGCTTGCCGGGACCGCCTTGCCATTTTGTAACAGTGTCACACGCAAGTTTTTTTTCGCGTTCCTATTGAAAAAACGCCTCCTGATGCGTTAATGTAACAGTACGCGATAGGCATCAAAGGTTGGGCCGGCGTTGCCCCCCCGCTTGCAGGCCCGACAGAGCCGGTCGCGTCGCCGGAATATCCCCTCCCGGCGTAGGCGCAACAGCGCAGCTTGGCGTCCGATCTTAACAGGTCGGACGCCTTTTTCTTGCCCCCTAGTTCTCGCATGCTCGGATCGCTACATGCCGGGGGAAAGGATTTTCCATGGACGACACCGAACTCGAAGCGCTGGAGCGCGAATTGCCCGGCCTCGCCCGGCTCTCCCGTTTCGCCCGCTCCCTCGACCGCATTCCCTGGTTCGCCAATATCGGCGAGGGACTGACCCCCGGGGCGAAAGCGGCGGCGGACGACTATTGCGCCGGGCTCGGCTTTCCCGACGCCGAGATCGCCATGCTCCTCGATTGGGAGGATGCGGCGGCGGTCGCCGAGAGCCTCGACTGGCAGAGCCCCGCCTGGGAGGCCGAAGAGTCCCTGCGCGCCGATCTCACCGGCCGTGCGCTCGATCTGTTGTCCGAGGACGCCCTCAGGATCGGCATGGCGCTGATCGCGGAAAAGGTCTCGGAGCCCGCCAAGGACGCGGTGGAGGAGCTTTCCTATCTCAGCGATCTCGACGACGAGCAGATCAAAACCTTATGCGTCGGCGCGGCGGTGCAGGCGGCGAACGGCGCCGCCCTCGCCTTGATCGCCGCCGCCGACACGGACTTCGAAGCCGAAAACCACCCGCTGGCGGCGAAGTTCCGCCTGTTCGAATTCGGCCGCTGGCCGGTCTCGATCACCGGCTCGTCCTTCAACCTGTTCTAAAATCCATCAGGGCGGCCACAAGCAGATAAACGGCGATGGTCGTCAGGATGATCTTGAAGCCGCGCCGGAAGGTCGCCTCCGGCATGGCGCGCAAGTAGTGCGTGCCCGCATAGGTGCCGGCGAAGCCCGAGACGAGGATCGCCGCGATCAGCCAGGCCCAGTCCCCATAGGCGAAACCCAAAAGCCCGAACGCGGCGATCTTGAAGACATGCTGGATCACCATGGCGGCGGCGTGCGTGGCCACAAGATTGAGCCGTTTGAGCCCCGTGACGGAGAGCATCGCCGCGACGAGTGGCCCCGTCGCCCCGAAAAACATGGTGAGGACCCCAGTCACGACGCCGGTGATGAAAAACGTCCAGGGGCCGGGGGCGAAGCCTTTCAGCTTCGGGCCCCAGAGCGACCAGATGACGAACATGCCGACCCCGCCGCGCAGGAGCCAGACCGGCGTCTCCATGGCGAGCCGCCCGCCGATCGCCGCCCCGATGAGCCCGCCGAGGCTGAACCACAGGACGATGCGCCAGACCACCTCTTTCCTCTGGAGATAGAAACGCCCGCCATTGGCCCCGGCCTGCGCCGCCCCGTGGACCGGCACCACCGCCGCAGCGGGGAAAACCGTGCTCATGATGGCGAGGAGCGCCAGCCCGCCGCCGAGCCCGAAAGCCGCAGTAATCGCCGCGGTGAAGAAACTGGCGAAGACCACGAGGCCGGCCGCCCAGAGCGGCGCGGCCTCTGGTAAAATTCCGGCGAACGCGTCCATCGCCGCCGCTCCTACGCCGCGCCGGCTCTCCCGGCAATCGCCCCCGCGCCCAAAACCCGGCTTGACGGTCCCGCGCCCGGACCCTATGCGAGCCTTGTCTTTCACCCTCCTTTCCTCCCGGCCAGCGAGTTCAGCTTCCCATGAAAATCACCACCTGGAACATCAACTCCGTCCGTCTACGGATTGATCAGGTCACGCGATTTCTGAAGGAGGAAGCCCCCGACGTCTTATGCCTTCAGGAAATCAAATGCCTTGAAGACAACTTTCCGTCGAAAGCGCTTGTTGCGGCCGGCTACGAACACCACGCCGTGTCGGGACAGGCGGGCTATCACGGCGTCGCCATCGTTTCGAAACTGCCGCTGAAGAATGTCGAAAAGCGCGGCTTTTGCGAAAAAGGCGATTGCCGCCATATCGCCGCGAGCCTGCCCGGCGGCTATCGCGTGCATAATTTCTACGTGCCGGCCGGCGGCGACGAACCGGATCCGAAAAAGAACGACAAATTCGCCCACAAGCTCGACTTTCTGGACGAGATGGCGGGCTGGTTTTCAGAACTCGGGCCGCGCTCGAAAGCGATCCTTGTGGGCGACCTTAACGTGGCGCCCTGCGAAAACGATGTCTGGTCGCACAAGCAACTCCTGAAAGTCGTCTCGCACACGCCGGTCGAGGTGGAGCGTCTCGCGAAAGTCATCGACGCCCATGGCTGGATCGACGTCGCCCGCGAACTTATTCCCGAGCCGGAAAAGCTTTACACCTGGTGGTCTTATCGCGCGAAGGACTGGCGCGCCTCGAACCGCGGCCGCCGGCTCGACCATATCTGGGTCAGCCCCGCCTTGAAAAAAGCGGCGCTTGGAAAAGGCCGCGACGCCTATCGCATCCACGATGACGCCAGAGGCTGGGAGCGCCCGTCGGATCATGCGCCGGTCTCGCTGACTTTCGACCTTTGAGCAGAAGAGCGCTGACCCGCAGGGACCTCCCTGTCATGGCCTATCCTTGTGCGACTCGCCACGGCTCGACCGTGGCGTCCAGAAGATTGGGGGCCGCTGGACCCCACGCTTAAAGCGTGGGGAGTCGAAAACGGGCGGCCAGGGTTTGCGGCGCGCGCTGCCGTGAAACAATTTGCGTATTTCCATTTTCTCCTTCTTTTAAAACGGCGTCATTCAAGGCTTTCAGACGAGTTTGGCGCCATTTGCGTAAAAATGTTTCACGCGAGAACGCCTTGCTTTCCGCTGTCCTTAGCGCAGGCCCGCGTCAAGGCTCTCAAGGGACAACCCTTGAGAACACAATAAAGCCTTCGCAGACCCTGCGGACGAAATTTAATTTATTAAATTCTATCCCCGCTTTGGCGTCCGGCTTTATGCTGGCGCCCGCCGCCGCCGCTCGCCGTCAGACAAAGGGCGCAAGCGCGGCGGTGAGCGCGTCAATGTCGTTTTCGTCATTATAAAGATGAACCGAGACGCGCACCGCGCCGAGGCGCGTGTCGTGGGCGACGCCCGCTTCGGCGAGCGCCGCCGCCGCCGCATCGTAATCGCGCACGCGGATCAACGCAGCGGAGCCGCGCGCGCCCGCTTTCGCGCTCGACAACACCGCCTCGTCCGGCAGCGCATCGAACAGCCGCGACAGCAACGCCTGGTTATGAGCGTAGATCGCCTCGACGCCATGGGCGTTGATGATCTCATGCGCGGCGCGCGCGCCGGCGAAAGGTGCGATCGAGGGCGTGCCGCCCGTAAAGCGCGCCGCGCCCGGCGCATAGTCGAAATGATGAATGTCGAATTCGAACGGGTCGGCGTGGGAGAACCAGCCCACATCGAGGGGCGCGCATTCATTTGCAGTTTCAGGATCGGCCCAGAGATAAGCCGCGCCCGCCCCGCCGCACAGATATTTCAGCGACGTCCCCACGGCGAAATCCGGGCGCCAGTCATTGAGCTTGAGGGGAACCGTTCCCGCCCCTTGCGCGGCGTCGATCAGCGAATATACGCCCGCCGCGCGCGCCCTTTTTGAAATCTCCGCAATCGGGGCGAACACGGAGGAATTCGAATAAACCAGCATGGGGACGACCATCTGCACGTCGCCGGCGAAAGCCCTTTCCCACGCATCCGGATCGGCGAGCGCCTCGCCGCCAGGCAGAAACTCAAGCTCATAGCCATGACGCGCCCCTTGCGCCAGCGCAAAGCCGACCGTCGGGAAAGCGTCTTCGGTCAGGACGATTTTGTTACGGCCCGGGCGTTCCGGCAGCGAGAAAAGAATTTTCGCAACGCCGGCCGACACATTCGTTTGCGGACAGATGTCTTTCGCATCGGCGCCGATGACCGGCGCCAGTCCTGTTTTGAAACGTTCGAGCGTATCGAACCATGGCCCCCAGACATTGAAGCCTTCGGTGCGCCAGGGCTGAGCGTAGCCTTCGGCGAGCGCCGCGTCATAGCCTTTGGGCTGCGCGCCGACGGAATGAGAGAGGAAGTAATGCTTCCCCGGCAGGTGAAACTTGTCCTTGTCCATTTTATCCTGTGAGGCGTCTTAGCTCGTCACGCGTCATGGCCCCGGGCACCACCGTCACCGGGATCGGCCGGCCGCCGAGATAAGCGGGCTTTTTCGCCAGCGAGGCGACCAAAGGACCCGGCCCTTCCGCTTTCGCCGAAGCGCCAAGCACGAGAATCGAAATCAGGGGGTCCTCCTCGATCAGCCTGCTGATCTCATCGACCACTTCGCCTTCGCGAATGAGCGTTTCGGGATCCTCGCCCGATTGGGCTTTCACCTCCGCGGCGAATTCATGCAAGAGGGTTTCGGCCTTCTCTTCCGCTTCGGCGCGCATGGTTTCCGCCACTGTCGCCCAATGGCCGAATTCCGGCGGCTCGATAATGGCGAGGAGCGCCACCTTCGCATTGGAGCGCTTGGCGCGCCGGCCGGCGAAAAACGCCGCCAGGCGCGCCTCGGGCGCGTCCGACGCGATCACCAGGAATTTTATCCGGTCGCCATTTGCCGAAGAGGTCTCGCTCATGGGCTCACCATGCCCCATAACGCCGCCATCCGTCTACTTGAGCGCCATACCTTGACCGGGCATGCCGGCGGGGCTAGGCGCAGCGAGAAAAGGGAGCGCCCATGCGCGGTTATTTCGGGATCGGATCGGAACGCATATCGAAGGCGATGAATCTCGGCGCCGTCCTCAGAACCGCGCACGCCTTCGATGCGAGCTTCGTCTTCACCGTGAACGCCCATCACAACGCCCGCGAGGTCAATCTCGCCGACACGTCCAAGAGCGGGACGCATGTGCCGCTTTACGAATGGGACAGCCTCGAGGAGATGCGCCTGCCCAAGGGCTGTGTCCTTGTGGGGGTCGAACTCGACGAGACCGCCGTCGACCTGCCGAGCTTCCGCCACCCGCTGAACGCCGCCTATTTTCTGGGCCCGGAAAAGGGCAGCCTGTCGCCGGAGGCGGCGGCGCTGTGCACGCATCTTGTGAAAATTCCGACGCGCTTTTGCGTCAATCTGTCCGTCGCCGCCGCCCTCGTCATGTATGACCGCACGGTCTCCATGGGCGGCTATGCGCCGCGCCCGGTTTCCGCTGGCGGTCCGGTCATGGCGCCGCCCCCGCACGCCGAATGGCGCAAGCCCCGAAGGCGTTGAACAAAAGAAAAACGCCGCCGGAGACCGGCGGCGTTTTTCCTGACTGAAAGACAGCCCCGCTTAACGGCGACGTGTCTTGCGCTTGGCCTTTTTCTTGGCGGTCTTGCGCTTGGCGGCTTTCTTCGCCGGGGCTTTTTTCTTGGCGGTTTTCTTTTTGGTCGCCTTTTTCTTCGCCGGGGCGGCGGCGCCGTCGGCCATCTTGTCGAGGGCTTCGGCATAGGCGCGCAGCGCCTTCATGAAGGCCGCCTGCTGGGTTTTCGGCAGGACCGCAAGCGCGGCGTTTTCAGCCCGCGCCACCTTGGCGTTGGCGGCGTTAAGCATGCGCTTGCCGGCGGCGGTGATCGAGACGGCGTTGGCGCGGGCGTCTTCCTTGGTGCGCTTGCGCGACAGGAGGCCCTTTTTCATCATCCGCGCGATCATGTCGGCGAGCGTCGAGCGGTCGATGCCCGTATGCTGGACGAGGTCGGTCTGGCTCAGCCCGTCATTGGCGGCGACCACATGCAGCACTTCATATTGCCGCGGGGTCGGGCCGGAAGCGCCAACTTCGGTCGAATAAAGGTCATGGGCGTATTGCTGCGCGCGGCGCAGAAGATGGCCCGGGGAGTTCTTGAGAGAGTAAGCCATTTTATTCTCCGTTCTTGGCTCTTGATGGGTGATTTGACCGCCAAAGAGCCGCTTGCTGCGGCTTTAGGTCAACAGAAAGTCCGTTTACGGCTAATATCGCGGAGGAGCAGCGGAAACGGCGTGCGGCGTTCTGCGCGAGATCAGAAAACAGGACGTTTTGCATGAGTCTCATGGCTGTGTAAATTGGCCGCTCGTTCATTCGCGCTTTAATCAAGGCGCTTCCCGCAACAAGCAGCGAAAGGCGTGTCTTGAGAAATGCATATCGCGCATCATTGATTAAATTGCAACCGTGTCCGCTGCGATAAATAGGCTTTAGGCGGATATTCAGCGGACTGTGATCAACTTTTTGTCAGGATAGAAACAATGGCGAAGCCGACACAACCCCCGCATTTCAAAAGAGAGATTCCGCCCGGGGACAATATGGAGCGCTCCGTATGCGCCACATGCGGGTTTGTGGACTATGAGAACCCGAAAATCGTCGTGGGATCGGTGGCGACGTGGGAAGGTAAAATTTTGTTATGCAAACGCGCCATCGAACCCCGGCTCGGGTTCTGGACCCTGCCCGCGGGCTTTCTGGAGCAGCATGAATCGGCCGAGGACGGCGCGGCCCGCGAAGCCTATGAAGAGGCCACGGCCTCTATAGAGATCGAACGCCTTCTGGCGGTCTATTCGATCCTGCGGATTTCGCAGGTGCAGCTCATGTTCCGTGCGCGCCTTTTGTCGCCGGAAATCGCCGCAGGCCCCGAAAGCGAGGCCGTGGGGCTTTATGACTGGGATGAGATACCATGGGCGGACCTTGCTTTCCCGAGCGTCAACTGGGCGCTCCGGCATTATAGCGAGACGAAAGACCGCAGCGACTTTCCGCCCTTCTCCAACCCCGTGGAGGGGCTTTAGGTTTCCGCCTTTTCGTCTTCCGGCGTCTTTTCTTCCGGCGCCGGGGTCGCGCTGTCCTCTTCCTCAGGCATGTGTCTGGCGATGAGCGGCGCCTGGAAGGCGGTGAAGACGAGACTGACCAGTGTAAAGCCGAAGACCTTGAGATTAACCCAAGCGCCTTCGCCGGAACAGGCGGCGGCGCCAGTGAGATCGCAATCGCGCATCAGCCAGCGCCAGGCGATTTCATTGGCGACAGCCAGCGCGAAAAAGAAGATCGCATAGCGCTTGGTCAGCACCCGCCAGGCGTCGTCGGGCAGGTGAAGCGCGCCGTCGAACACGATCTTCAGGAAGTTCTGCCGGCTGAAGAGCCCCGCCGCCAGCACCGCCGAGAACAGCGCATAGACGATGGTCGGCTTCATGTAGAAAAACGTCTTGTTGTGAAGGATCAGCGTCAAGGAGCCGAGCACCCCGACAATGACGCCGGTGACGAGCAGCATGGGCGCAACCCGGCGCTCCTTCCAGACCGAATAGATGAAGGCGATGAGAAAGGCCGGCATGAAAAGGCCGACCGCGAGATACATCTCCTCGCCGTCAGCGATGGTCCAGTCGCGCCCGACAATCTTGCCGGCGAGCGGGGCGATGCGCTGGCCCAGAAAATAAGCGACCATGAACACCAGCAGCGGGCCCATATCGACCGCGAATTTAGCGCCGCCGGAGAGTTTCTGCCCTTTGGCCGTTTCTTCTGATACCGTCATTTTACGCCTTTTCGTTTTCGGGAACCGCTGTATCCGCGACGCCGGCAAGCGCCGCGGCGAACTCACCCGCATTGAATTCCTGTAAATCCTCGACGCCCTCGCCGACCCCTATGAAATGGATCGGCAGCTTGAACTTGTCGGCGAGCGCCACAAGGACCCCGCCCCGCGCCGTGCCGTCGAGCTTGGTCATGACGAGGCCGGTGACCCCTGCGATCTCGGTGAAGACTTTCGCCTGGCTGATGGCGTTCTGACCCACCGTGGCGTCGAGGGTGAGGATCACATTATGGGGCGCCGTCTCGTCGAGCTTTTTGACGACGCGCACGATCTTGGCGAGCTCTTCCATCAGCTCTTTGCGGTTCTGGAGCCGGCCCGCCGTGTCGATCATCAAAATGTCCGCGCCTTTTTCCTGCGCCTCCTTGACCGCATCGAAGGCGAGCCCCGCGGCGTCGGCGCCGGTGGGGCGGGAGACGACAGGGGCGCCGGTGCGTTCGCCCCAGACCTGGAGCTGCTCGATGGCGGCGGCGCGGAAGGTGTCGCCGGCGGCCAGCATCACCGACTTGCCCTCATCGGCGAATTTCTTCGCCAGCTTGCCGATGGTGGTCGTCTTGCCGGCGCCGTTGACCCCGACCATCAGGAGGACCTGGGGTTTCTTCGCGCCGTCGATGACGAGCGGCTGTTCCAGCGGGGCCAGCGTCGCCGCCACTTCTTTCGCAAGCGCGGCGCGCACCTCCTCGGCGGTGATGTCCTTGTCGTATTTCTCCCCGGCGAGCGCCTCCGTGATCCGGGTGGCGGCCGGGACGCCGAGATCGGCGGTGATGAGGAGGTCCGTCAGCTCCTCCAGCATCTCGTCGTCAAGCTTGCGCTTGGTGAAGATCGCGGCGACGCCTTCGGTCAGCTTGCTCGAGGATTTCGACAGCCCGTCGCGCAAGCGGGACAGCCAGCCCTTTTTCTTTTCGGGCTTTGCTTCCGGTTCGGGTTCCGGCTCAGACTCCGGTTTGGGCGGGGGCTCAGGCGCCACGGCGACGGAGTCCGGCGCCGCTTCTTCAGCGGGCGCTTCGGGCGCAAGGTCCTCGGACGTCTCAGCCTCTTCGAGCGCCTCAGCTTCCTCGGGCGGAGGGGCGGCCTCTTCCTCCTCCGGTTTTTTCTTCCCGAACAAACCTGACAAAAATTTATTGGCCACGACGCGTCCGACCCTCTTTAAAAAGTTTCTGTACGGAATTATTATAGAGGCGCGGCTGGACTTCTCCACGCCGCTTATGGAGACCCCTATGGCGAACGCCAAACCTCAAGCCAAACCCGCCGACAAGAAACCGCAAACCAAACCTGCGGGCAAACCTGCGCCGAAACCGGCCGGCAAATCCGGCAAGTAACGGATTGCATCGTCTGGAGCGCCGGGCGAAAAAGTGGAATCCGGTTTTTCGCATAACCGGCGCGACAACTGAAGACTCCACAGCATCGGGCGGCGAAACGCAATTGCCCGATGCTGTTGAAAGAGCCGCCCCCAAAGGGCGGCTTTTTTCGTTAAAAATGTCCGCTTCCGGCAGGCTCACAGGCACGCTCCGACAAGCCCGTCGCCTTCGCGGCCCGTGACCGTGACTTTAACGACCTCGCCGACTGCTGCGGCGGCGCCCTCCACGCGCACAGGCGCGAAATTGCCGAGCCGGGCGCGACCGCCGCTTTCCTGAATGGCGTCTTCCCGGCGCCCCACAAGCCCGTCGAGAAACCCATGCAGCGCCGCCTCGCCCTTTTCGCGCAACCGCGCGGCGCGGGCTTTCACCTCGGCGCGCGGCAATTGCGGCATGCGCGCCGCCGGCGTTCCCTGACGCGGCGAGAACGGGAAGACATGGAGGTAGGAAAGCCCGGCCTCGTCGACGATGTCGAGGCTACGCTGAAACATCTCTTCGGTCTCGGTCGGAAAGCCCGCAATGATGTCGGCGCCGAAAGCCACATCCGGCCGGCGCGCGCGCACCGCCGCGCAAAGGCCGATCGCCTGCTCCCGGCTGTGGCGGCGCTTCATGCGTTTCAGGATGAGATTGTCCCCGGCCTGTAAGGAAAGGTGAAGGTAAGGCGCGACGCGCTCGTCGCCCGTAATGCGCTCAAACAGTTCATCGTCGATCTCCGCGCCGTCGATGGAAGACAGGCGCAGGCGGTAAAGATCGGGAACCGCATCGAGAAGCGCGGCGACGAGACTCCCCAGTTTTGGCGCGCCGTCGAGGTCGGCGCCGTAAGAGGTGATGTCAACGCCGGTCAGCACCAGCTCGCGATGGCCGTGATCCACAAGCCGTCGCGCCTGATCGATCACCTGATCGATGGGCGCCGAGCGCGCATTGCCGCGCCCGTAAGGAATGATGCAGAAGGTGCAGCGGTGATCGCAACCGTTCTGAATCTGCAGGAAGGCGCGGGCGCGGTCGCCATAGCCGTCGATCATGTGGCCGGCGGTGTCGCGCGCCGACATGATGTCGTTAACGCGGATGATGTCGTCATCATCCGGAGCGGGCGCAGCGTCAGCCAGCGCCGCCCACTGCGCGGTGTCGAGCTTTTCCTGATTGCCGATCACCGCGGAGACTTCATCCATCGCGGCGAACCCGCCGGGCTCTGTCTGCGCGGCGCAGCCGGTGACGATGATGCGCGCCTCAGGGCGTTCGCGTTTCAGCTTGCGGATGCGCTGGCGCGCCGAGCGGACGGCTTCGTTGGTCACCGCGCAGGTGTTGACCACCACCGCGTCGCGGCAGCCCGCGCCGTCGGCGAGACGGCGCATGGTTTCGCTTTCGGCCGCGTTCAGCCGGCAGCCAAAGGTGATGATCTCGGCAGGGTCCGCCATGGCGCGCTATTTGGGGCATCTGCGCCCAAGGCACAAGGCGCGATGCGTTTGGATCAGGTGGCCACGGCCCCGTCGGCCCCGGTCCTTTCGCCCGAGGCGCCGGTCCGAACGGCCCCCTTTTCACCAGCCTCGCTATCGCCGGCTCCGTTTCGGTCAGCCAGCGCGGCGTCGCGCAGGCAGCGCATCACCTGATAGAAATCGTGGCGGTCAACGCAGTCATTGAGTTCGCCGGCGCTCGTGAAACCCGGCTTGCTCGCCAGCGCTTCTTTCAGGATGGCCGCGGCTTCCGCGCTGGAGAGCTGGCCCGAGACCGCAAGCTGGGCGATGTAATAGGCGCGCTTTAAAGGGGTCGTCGCCTCTTCGGGCTTTAAGGCGTCCTTGAGGCGAAGAATATGCGCGTTTTCGGTTTTGACCCTGAGCCGCGTGTTGCGCTCCCCGTTTTCGACAAGAACGCCGTTGATCATCAGCTCTTCATGAGGACGCAGTTTCAGGATCAGCCCGCCCATAAGTCTCTCTCACCCGCTATCCGCCGCACGATAATCACGCCTTGCGGTTTTCGCAACCGCAGATTGCACTATATACAACTATAACGAGAAAATTTATGACCCCTTAAGAGGCGGCGACGAACGGCGGCAAGCACAGGCGGGCCGCGCTTTTCATGTCAGTTTTCCATGGAGAGAATGATGGAAAAGCCGACGACCATGAAGATCGCGAGCGGGAAAAAGGCGCCGATGATCGCCGGCACGACGCCGAGCGCGCCGAGCGCAAGCGCGAGATTTTCAGCGACGAAATAGCCGAAGCCGAGCGCCGCCCCGGTGACCGCGCGCGCCAGAAGCACGCCCTGGCGGTGAACCCCGAAGCCGGCGATAGCCCCGAGCAGCGGCATGACGAGCGTCGCCATGGGTTTGGAAAAGCGGCTCAAAAGCTGGGTCATGGGCCCCCTTGTGTCGGCCCGGTCCTGCCCCAGCTGGCGGATCTGAGCGGCGAGCTCCGGCAGGCTGGTCTGTTCCGGCTCCAGGGTCATGGCGAACAGGAGTTCAGGGTCGAGGCTGTTGGTCCAGATCAGTTCCGCCGCATAACTCGCCTCCTGGGTCAGCGCGTCGAGCGTGCGCACCGCGTAAAGCCGCCAGGCGCCGTCCTCGAAACGGGCCGCCCGCGCTTCGATTGTTTTGGAGATGAGGCCGTCACTCAGATCGACGATGCTGACGCCGGTGAGCATGACCGCGTCATCGAGACGCGCGGCGCTCGCCGCCGAAATGAACTCGCCGTCATAGGTGATGCGAATGTCCGTGCGCGTCTCGCTTTCGGGCGGCAGCCCGGCGGCGTAGTCGTTCACTTCCCAGTAATCGAGCTCTTCCGAGGCGCCCACCACGACGAGTTCATGGAAAACGAAATGCGACAGCGCAATCAGCGCGCAGACAAAACCGAGCGGGAACAGAACGCGATGCACCGACATGCCGGCGGCGCGCATCACCGTGATCTCGCTCGTATGGCTAAGGCCCGCCAGCGTCAGAACGACGCCCAAAAGCGCGGCGAACGGCGTGAACTGGCTGATGATCTGCGGCGCGCGCAGGGAGACGTAACGCACCATGGAATCGACCCCGGCGCCTTCCGCGGAGAGGATGTCGCTCGACCGGTTCAGAAGATCGAGCATCTGCAAAATGATGACGAAAAAAATGAGCAGGCCCGCGAAGCGGAGCAAAAACATCCGCCCGACATAATGCGTGAAAATATTGCGTGCGAAAATCATTCAGCCGCGTCCGCCGCCGGCGCAGCGATGCGCACCGTTTCTTCCGTTCGCCGCGACATGACCTTCGCGGAGCGGGCCTGATCGATCGATCCGCTGTAAAGAAAGGCGGAGAGGAGAACGAAGATGAAGAACACGCCCCACATGCTGACGAGCGGCGACAACTCGCCTTTCGCCGCGACGACCATGCCCCATTCCTCCAGGATCTCGTGATAGACGATGAGGATCGCGACGCCCACGACCGGCTTTAAATTTGAGGCGCGCCGGCGCCCCGTCACGCCCATGGCGACGCCGAGGATCGGCAACACCAGAAAGGTCAGGGGATGCAGGATGCGCCAGTGCAGGCCGGCTTTGTAATCACTATAGAGCTCGGCAGTTGGCGGTTCAGCGCGCAGATATCGCACAATCTCATTGATGGTCGCCTCGCGCTCGTCGCCGCCGCGGTCGCGGAAGACGCCAATCGCCGGCAGGTCGAGTTCGAGGTCGAAACTGTCGGAGTCGAGCGTATCGATTTTGTCGCCAAGGGCGTTGATGAAAACCTGGCGTCCGTCCTGAAGTTTTAAAAGGAGCGAACTGATTTCCGGCGTTGTCGAGATGGAGCCGTAACGCGCGGTGATGATCGTCTTGCCGCCGTCGCTCGCTTCACGCTCAAGATAGATGTCGCGCGCCTCGCGCGTTTCGGCGTTGATTTCGCCGAGCCGAATGGTGACGCCGTCGCTGATCTCGACAAACTCGCCGGCCGGGATCTTGATGCCGAGCGCGCCGGAAGTCACGTCGAAACGGATCTCCTGATATTTATAGCGCGCGAAAGGCTGGACATAGGCGACGAGGAGAAAGTCGAGCGCCATCAAAAGGACGATGAGCATGTAGACCGGGCGCATCAGCCGTCCGAAAGAGGCGCCGGAAGAGCTCAAGGCGTCGAGCTCCGACGACATGGAGAGATTGCGGAAGGCCAGCATGATCCCAAGGAAAGCCCCAAGCGGCAGGGCGAGCCCGAAATAATGGGGCACCAGATTGGCGAGCATGCGCCACACGACGTCCACCGGCCCCTGCTCGGCCAGGACGAAATCGAACAGCCGCAGCATGTGCTCCATCAGGAGCAGCATCCCCGCCACGCACAGCGCCAGGATCAAAGGCGTGGCGACAGCGCGCAGGATATAGCGGTCAATAAGATGCATGAACGGGAACGCACCTGTGAAAAGGCGAACAAGACGGCGCGCGGGAAGCGCCGCCGGAAACACGGTCTGTAGCGAATTCCGCGCCGTTTCGGAAGGCGATCCTGAAAAAACCGCCGTTTTTCAAGCCCTGACCGCCTCCGGCGGGGCGGGGCGGTATTCGGTGCGGGCAAGATGGGCGGTGGCGAAGAACATGGCGATGTTGAAAACTTGAGAAAGCCCCGCCTCGGCGACCAGCATGCCCGCCACCGCCGCCTCCGGCGCGCCGACGATCGGGGCGAGGCTCAGAGCCGCGCCGAGATAGACGATGTCCTGGTTGGGCAGGAAAGGCACGCGGCTGAGGACCAGCTGCATGGCGATGAAGGTCATCCAGGCCATGACCGGCGCGCCGGGGAGCGCGGAGGCGTACATCGCCGCATGGAGGAGGATGATCAGCGCCTGGCGCCCGCTGTGAACGCCGATGAGCTTGGGCATCACGCCCTTCGGCAGCGCCATGAGCTTGTCCCGGAAAATCATGACGAGGAGCGACAGCGTGCCGGCGGAAAGAAAAGCGAGGGCGAACAGCCAGCCGGCGCCGGGAAACGCGTCGAGCCCCGCCTTGAGGCCGCCGGTCGCGGCGAGGGCCAGGATCAAGATCACCGTTGCGGCGTTCGAGGCGAAGGCGGAGAGAAGGTTGTTGTCCTTGACGCCGACGAGAATTTTCTTGTGCGGCAAAGCGAGGCGCCGGCGCGCCCAGATCGTCAGGAAAGCTTCGCCGGAATAGCCCATGACCGCGAAATTATAAACGCGCTTTCTGATGAAGACGAAGAAGTGGCGCACCAGCGACTGCGACCAGACGATCTCGTAAATGGCGAGCTCGGATATGGGCAGCGCCAGAAACCGCAAAAGAAAGAAAAGATAAAACCAGGGCGAAGACGGCAGGGCGCCGATCACCTCGCGCCAGCCGAGATGGGTGAGCTTGTAGACGAGATACGCGACGATGCCGGCGAGCAGCGCGTATTGAATAACTTTCAACGCCTTTTGAACGTCTTCGCGCTCACGCAAGCGCCGCCAGCGATCGCGCGCCCTCGCGCCTGCGGATTTGAGCAAGGGAACGATCATTGCCGGGGGGTTGCGTTTCAGGCCGCGTGGCGGCGCGAGGCCGCTGCGGGACGGGCGTGACGCCGGGAGGGCTGAAACTGGTCGAGCGCTTCGTAATAATGCCCCACCAGCTCGGCGAGCACCGCGTCCCAGGAAAACCGCCCGCTCTTTTCGCGCGCGGCTCGCCCGTAATGCTGGCGCAGGGCCTTGTCGCCCGCCAGCTGCGCCAGCTTGTCGGCAAAGCCCGCCGCATTGGACTCGGCGAGATAGCCGGTGACGCCATCTTCGATGAGCGACCGGCTGCCGGCCGCCGCCGCCCCGATGGAGGGAAGGCCCGAGGCCATGGCTTCGAGCGTCACATTGCCGAAGGTTTCGGTGATCGACGGATTGAAGAATATATCGGCGCTGGCGTAGGCGCGGGCGAGCTCTTCGCCCTGCAGATAACCGGTGAAAACGCCGTCCGGCAGGAGCTGCGAAAAGTTTTCGCGCTCCGGCCCGTCGCCGACGATCAGGGCTTTCAGATTGGGCGTTGACGCTCTCGCCTGCTGGAAGGCGTCGACGAAAATGTCGATGCCTTTTTCAAGGACGAGACGCCCCACAAAGGCGGCGACCACATCATCCGTCCGGAAACCGTTCGCCTCGCGCCAGGCCATGTCGCGGCGCGCCGGATTGAAAAGATCGCCGTCGACGCCGCGCGTCCATAGGCGGATGTCCTCGCCGATGCCGTCGCGCTCAAGCTCATCGACCATGGAATGGGACGGCGCGTAAACATGTTCGCAGCGGCTGTAGAAATAGCGCATATAGCGGGTCAGGTATTTTTCGAGCCAGCCCAGATTGTAATAGCGCGGATAGGTGTCGAAGCGCGTATGGAACGAGGCCACCGCCGGCACGCCGAATTTGCGCGCGTAATTCAAGGCGCCGAAGCCGGTATAGTCGGGCGCCGCGATATGGACGATGTCGGGCCGGAAACTGTCGAGGGCGCGTTTGCATTTCCCGTGAAGGCCGAGCCCGAAGCGATATTCGCTGCGCTTGCCGGGGAGGGCGAAAGAAGGAACGGAAATCAGCGTGCCGGAATGCTTGAAGGCCGGCGTGTCGTTGGTCGGCGCAAAAACCAGCGCCTCGTGCCCTTCGCGCTCGAGATAGGCGACAAGCGAATTGAGGGCGCGCACCGGCCCGTCCATCACATAATTATAATTGCCGGAGAATAGAGCAACGCGCAGCTTGCGGTCTGTTCTCGAAAAGGACGCGCTCATCGCTTCGCTCAATACTGCTTTCCGACTATTCCTGGCCTGCCAGTCTGACTTGGGGCGCTGAGCCCGGGGCGAGAGAAACGCCGCCCCCTCTGGAGCGCGAAAAGAGCACTATCGGCGCCAATGATCAACTCCTCGCGAGCGCCGAAACAGCGCGCCCGGCGCCCGTTTTAAGCGTCGCGCTGGCCCTCGATCCAGTCGATGAAAAGGGCGGAGATGTCGGCCCCGCCAAAACGGCGCACCTCTTGCACGCCGGTGGGCGACGTGACGTTTATTTCCGTCAGATAATCGCCGATGACGTCGATCCCGGCGAAAACCAGACCCCGCTCGGCCAACACCGGACCGATCCGGTCGCAGATTTCCTGATCCCGCTCGTTCATCTCCGCCGCTTCGGCGCGCCCGCCCACATGCATGTTGGAGCGCGTCTCGCCCTTGGCGGGCACCCGGTTGATCGCCCCCACCGCCTCGCCATCGAGCAGGATGATGCGCTTGTCGCCCTTTTTCACGTCGGGCAGGAATTTCTGAATGATCGCGGGCTCTTCATACGCTTCGGCGAAAAGCTCCAGAAGCGCGTTGAAATTGCCGTCGTCGCTCGACAGCTTGAAGACGCCGGCGCCGCCATTGCCGTAAAGCGGTTTGACGATGACGTCGCCGTGCTGTTCCCGGAAGGCGCGCATCGCCGCTTCGTCGCGGGTGATGAGCGTCGGCGGCGTCAGATCCGCAAATTCGGTGACGAAGAGTTTTTCCGGCGCGTCGCGGATCGAGCGCGGATTGTTCAGCACAAGGACATCCGGGACGAGACGTTCGAGAATCTGCGCCGCCGTGATGTAAGCCATGTTGAAAGGCGGGTCCTGGCGCACCAGCACCACATCCACGCCGCGAAGATCGATCACCTCCGGCGCGGCGAGTTTCACATGCTCGCCCTGATCGCGCTTTAAATGCTCGACCTTGCGCGCGCGCGCCCTGACAGAGCCGCCGTCGAGCTGCAGCATTTGCGGCTGATAGACCCAGATTTCGTGGCCGCGCCCGAAAGCTTCAAGAGCCATGTCAAAAGAGGTGTCGGCGTCGACGTCGACCGCCTCGATAGGGTCCATCTGAATGGCGATCTTCATCATAAAGCCTGTCCTGAATAAGGGCGTCTAAAGCTTTGCCGGGGCGGGAAGCGCGACATGGCTGACGACCTTTTCCACCCCCGCGACGGTTCGCGCAAGCTCCAGCGCGCGGTCAAGTTCGGCCTCGCTGCGGGCGACGCCGAGAAGATAGACGACGGCGCCGGAAACCGCGATCTTGTAATGGGAGCCGACGACGTCCTTATCGGTCATCAGCTTCAGCCGCAGAGCGTTGTCGATGCGCGCGTCTTCAAAGCCCTGCCCCATGGAGGTGCCGTCGCCGATGAAAACTTCGTCGATCACTTCTTTGACATTCTCCGCTTTCCAGGCGTTCTCGATGAGTTTTTCCCGGCCGGCTTCGGTCGGCATGGTGCCGGTGAGCAGGAGCCGGCCCTCGTAAAGCGTGATGTCGACATCGCCATAGTCATGCGTGCGGTCGGAAAAGAGCACGCTTTTCAATTCAGCGTTGCCGGAAAGGTCGGCGAAGCTGTCGTCGAGATTGCGGCTCGAGGCGCAGGCGGACAGCAAAAGCGCGGCGGCCAGAACCGTGAGACGGATGACGGATTTCATGTGGAGACTCCTTTGCGCGCGGGGCCGGTTTTCTTCGCGGGCGAACCTTTTTCTATCCATTGTTTCGCCTCCGAAGAAAACCGGCCCGCGCCTCAATATTCATTCACCTTCGCGCCAGGCGTCCGGCTTGTGGCGCACCCGAAGCCCCGAGACCGCAAGGATATCGTAACGCATGACGCACTCTGCAAGATGGGCCCGGCGCGCGAGAAAAAGCCCCGCCGCCCGCTCGATGCGCCGGCGCGCGGACGCCGTCACCGCCTCCACCGCCTGATCGGCGGTCCCCCGCGCTTTCACCTTGGCGAAGACAAGGAGGGGTCCCCGTTTCGCGATCAGATCGATTTCCCCGGCAGGCGTCTTGAAGCGCCTTTCGAGGATCGCAAAGCCTTTCAGCATAAGCGTGAGAGAGGCCAGAAACTCCGCCCGGCGCCCGCCCCGCTCGGCCCTGCGCCGGCGGTCGGTCTCTGCGCCCGGCGTCACCTCCCGTCCTTGAGGGCGAGGGCGCGGGCGTAAGCCGCCTTGCGCGGGACCAACAGCGTTTCGGCGGCCGCGGCCGCAGCCTCCTTGACGCTCATGGTCTGAAGGGCGGTTTCGAGAAAAGCGTCGATATCTGCATCTCCGGCTTCTCGGCTTTCCGGCGGAAAGACGAGAATGACGATTTCGCCTTTGGCCGGCGTCTCTTCATAAAGCGCGGCCAAGTCGGCAAGCGTTGCTTCGCGGAACTCCTCATGCAGCTTCGTCAGCTCGCGGGCGACGACGGCGCGCCTTTTGCCGAACGCTTCCGCCATCGCCGAAAGCGCGCCCGCAAGACGCGGCGCGGTTTCATAAAAAACCAGCGTCGCATCGACCGGCGCCAGCGCCGCCAGCGCTTTTGCGCGCGCACCCGGTTTCGGCGGCAAAAAGCCCGCAAAGAAAAACCGGTCGCTTGGCGCCCCCGCGGCGGAAAGCGCCGCGACGCCGGCATTGGCGCCAGGCACGGGGAAAACGGCGATCCCGGCGTCCCGCGCCTCGCGCACCAGCTTGTAGCCGGGATCGGAGATCAGCGGCGTGCCCGCATCGCTGACGAGCGCGATCACCGCGCCGTCTTGCAGTTTTTTAAGAATGCCCGGCCGGGCCCTCGCCGCATTGTGCTCATGATAGGGCGCGCGCGGGGTCTCTATCCCGTAAGCGCTCATCAGCTTCGCCGTCTGGCGGGTGTCCTCGCACAGGATGAGATCGGCTTTCTTGAGGATTTCCACCGCGCGATAGGTCATGTCGGCGAGATTGCCGATGGGCGTCGCCGTCACATAAAGGCCAGGTTCCGGGTGTATGGCAGAGGCCAAGGTCTTGTTCGTCCTAGGGTTCGTTGACTTTAGCCATGAACGGCGGGAACGGCGGCGTCAATCGCCCCCTCTATTACCAAGTTCTGGCCGTTTACGCCGCTCCCGGCGGCGGCTAGTCTCGCGGCCCATCCTTGGGGCACTCGGGCCAAGGAACATCAGGGCCAAAACGAAGGACGTTGAGCGCATGCGGTTTTTCCTCACCCCGACCTTGAAAGCCTTGCTCGCCTTGCTGGCGGCGGCCGCGCTTGCGGCCTGCGAAACAGGCGCGCCGAGCCGGCCTTCCGCCGGACCGGTGATCTCCAGCGACGAGCCGCTTCCGCCCTCTCCTCTGGAGGAAGGCGAAGGCGTTTTCGAGGAAGCCGAGCGCTATGACCGCCGTGCTTTCGTGCGCCCGCCCCATATGGAGGGCGAGGAGCCGGTGCGGGTCGGGCTTCTCCTGCCCTTTTCCGCCAAGAGCGAAGCCGCCCGCCGGGTCGCCTCGTCTATGTTCGACGCCGCCCAGCTCGCTGTCTTCGACGCCGGCGAGAAGAACTTTCTCCTGATCCCCAAAGACACCCGCGGCGAGGCCGAAGGCGCCGCCGCCGCCGCCCGTTCCGCGCTTTCCGACGGGGCGGAGATCATTCTCGGGCCGCTGTTTGCGGATTCGGTCGAGGCCGCCGCCAATGTGACGCGCGCCGCCTCGACGCCGATGATCGCCTTTTCATCCGACCTCACCGCGGCGGGCGACGGCGTCTTCCTTCTTTCCTTTCCGCCGGAACTCGAGATCGCCCGGGTCACCGAATATGCGATGTCGCAGGAAATGACGCGCTTCGGCGTGCTCGCGCCCATGACCAAATATGGCGACCGCGTCTCCGGCGCCTTCGCCGAGGAAGTCTTCGCGCGGGGCGGCGTCATCGTGCATGAGGAACGCTACCAGCAAGAGCCCGACGCCATGCTCGCGCCGGCCAAGCGCCTCGCCAAATATTCCCAGCAAATCATTCCCGAGGAAATGCGCCACGGCTATGAGGGCGACCGCTCAGAGCCGCTGCCCGAAGACGCCAGCACCGAAGCCGGCTACACGCAGGGCTATCAGGCGGTGCTGATGCCGGAACAGGGCACGCTGCTCCGCGCCCTGGCGCCGCTCCTGCCCTACTACAATGTGGACATCAACCGGGTGAAAATTCTCGGCGTTTCGACCTGGAACAATCCGCGCCTGACGCGCGAGCCGGCGCTGCGCGGCGGCTGGTTTGCGGCGCCCGATCCGACCATCACCGCGAATTTCGAAAAGCATTTCAACGACGCCTTCGGCGCCAACCCGCCGCGGCTCGCCTCGCTCGCTTATGACGCGACGCTGCTTTCGGCGCGGCTCGCCGCAAACCACCGCCGCCGCGACCGTTTCGACGCGGAGTCCATCGCCGATCCCAACGGCTATTTCGGCGCGGACGGGCTCTTCCGGCTCAACCCGGACGGCACGGTGGACCGCGGCCTCGCCATTCTTGAAATCCAGCCCGGCGGCATTCAGGTCATCGACCCGGCGCCGCGCAGCTTCTCGCCAGCCTACTAAATCCGTTTTCAACAAGAAGAATAATCCGCAAAGGGAGCTTTTCTTGGTCCGCGTTCTTTCCCGCCCCACCCTATCAGCTTTGGCGCCGGCGCTTGCCGCGCTTTTCCTTGCAGGCCCCGCCGCCGCCGAACCGGCGCTGGAGCATGAAACGGCGCCGCTGCTGATCGCCGCCGCTGAAAAAGCCAAAGCCAACGCCGGCAATCTCTACGCCTTCACCGTGGAGCACTGGTCGAGCAATGGCGAGAAGGAAGCCCTCGTCACACTGCATTACGATCCGCGCCTTGACGAAGGCGCGCGCTGGCAGGTGCTGTCGCCGGCGGAAGACAACCTCGACAAGGCGGCGAAGAAAACGCTTTCCAAGCTGCGCAAGGCGGAGATGGACGGCAATCCGGTGCTCTATGACAAGCTCGACGAAATGATCGAGGCCGCGGAGTTCGTGGAGGAAGACGAGACGCAGGCGGTCTATGTGGCGCAGGTCGATGAGGACGAGTTCCCGAAAGACGCGCTCGAGGTTTACATCACGCTTAACAAGCCCGGCGCCTATGTCTCGAAGATCGAGGTGCGCTCGAAAAAAGCGTTCAAGCCCATGGCCATCGCCAAGGTGGAGCATCTCGTCGAAAGCCGCCGCTTCGCGCCGCCTGAAGGCGACGGCCCGGCCTTCATCGCGTCAACGCAGGGCCTCGTCGAAGGCGAGGCGATGTTCCGGCATTTCGAACAGCACACCCGCCAGACCTTTTCCGACATCGAAAAAGTCGGCGTCGCAGAAGAGGCGGCGGGGGAGTAAATTAGCCGCTCATTCCCGCGAAAGCGGGAATCCACACATAAATTGAGCTTTAGGAGCGGTGAATGCAATTCCTTGATGGGAGCGCTGAAGCGCGCCTTTGGGCGCTTGAGCGGCGGCTCTTATGGATTCCCGCTTTCGCGGGAATGAGCGGAGAGTGTAAGCGCAAACCATGCAGAAATTCCTCATCACCACCGGGATCATCCTCTTGGTCACGGGGCTGTTCTGGCCGCTGATTTCGAAGCTCGGATTGGGTCGCCTGCCCGGCGACATCCGCATCGAGCGCGAAGGCTTCGTGTTCTATTTCCCGCTCACGACGATGGTCATCATCTCAATTGTCCTGACGCTGATTTTCAGGTTTTGGGGGAAGTGACCTTTAACGCTTGAATCAGTCTAGTGCTGAAATAGCGGCCGTTTTACGTTCTTTACGACACCGTCTGACGATATGCGCATTAGACTTGAAAACCGGTTGTAATATGGCTCGCAAATAGCCTCTGAGGCACCTGCCTCTTCAGCCGTCACTAAGCCATATTGTTTTTGCCAATCTGTATCAAAAGCTTTTTCATCCAAGAAGCCCGCAAAACAAAACCGTTCCAAGGCTTTTTCTTTTTTGCTGCGCAAAAGCGCCGCCTTCGATTGCATCAAAGCGGCGTCCCCAAGCGTCATCGATCCACGAGGAGCATCAAAGGCGTTGAGGAAAAACTCGTCCAACAGGCGATCGGCGCGGGCCTCATTGCCGGCCGATAAAAATTGAATCGCCGCCAAAGAGAGAATGCTCGGATACAGCCTGTCTTCGCCGGCAGCCTTATATCTTTTGGCAAGGAGCTCAGCCGCCCTGGCGGCTTGGCGCATCTCATGCTTAGTGCAGTTAGGCAACGCTATGGACGCAGCCTCAAGCGAGGTCTTCTCTTCACATGAACGCCTTTCGCTAGACGAAAGCGATGCCTCATCATTGCAACCAAGCGGATTTTCATATGCGTAGAGGTCGCCCTCGCTTTTTCCGCAACTGGGCGAGACCAAACAAGCGATGACTACGAATGTCGCAAGCCATGGCTCTGGTCTCATTGGTCAAACCCCTGTCGACCCAAACCCGCCGGTCCCGCGCGCGGTGTCGTCAAGCTCATCGACTTCCTCGAACGCCGCCTGGAACACCGGCGCGAAGACCATCTGGCCGATGCGGTCGCCGCGCTGGATGGTGAAGTCTTCGCTGCCGTGATTGATCAGGATCACCTTCAATTCGCCGCGATAGTCGGCGTCGATTGTGCCCGGCGCGTTGACGCAAGAAACGCCGTGTTTCGCCGCCAATCCGGAGCGCGGGCGCATCTGCGCCTCCCAGCCCGGCGGCAGGGCTATGGCGATGCCCGTCGGCGTCATATGGCGCTCGCCGGGTTTTAAGATGACGGGCTCGGTCACCGCCGCGCGCACGTCGCAGCCGGCCGCGAGCGCCGTTTCATAGCGCGGCAGCTCGAGCCCCTTTGCATGAGGCAGGCGTTTCACCTGCACTTTGAGCATCGCCGTTTCAGGATGGGATTTCAGCGCGGTCGCGGACATGGAATTCTCCTCACTCATCCAGACCGATTATCGCCTGACTCGCCCGCATTTGTTTCCCCAATTTATCCCCGCCATTTTCCCGAGAGTTTTCCCAAAAGAAAAGGGCGCCGAAGCGCCCCTTGAACTCCTGAATGATGCAACGCCTAGAGCGCGGCCTGAAGCTCTTTCAGGCGGTCGAGAGACTGTTGCGCGGCGAGTTTTTTCTCGTCCGTGTCGGCGTCGGCGAGGTCTTCCTCGGCGTCCTTCACCTTCTGGGCGATCGCCGCCGCATCGAGGTCTTCGGCCTTCATCGCCTCTTCGGCGAGGAGGGTGAGGCCCGCCGGGGAAATCTCCGCGAAACCGCCGCGCACGAAGATGCGGGCTTCGTCGGACCCGGTGCGGATGCGCACCATGCCCGGCGCCAGCGTCGTCATCAGCGGCGAATGGTTCGGCAACACGCCGAGCCAGCCTTCCGTCCCCGGAATGTCGACCTGGTCGACATCCGCGGACATCAGCTCTTTCTCCGGAGAGACGAGGTTGAAGTGAAGTTTATCGGCCATATCCCGTTACGCCGCTTCCGCCGCGAGGCGCTCGGCTTTTTCGACCGCGTCGTCGATAGATCCGACCATGTAGAACGCCGCCTCCGGCAGGTGGTCGTATTTGCCTTCGATCAGCCCTTTGAACGAACGCACCGTGTCCTCGACCGGCACCTGAATGCCCGGGAAGCCGGTGAAGACCTGCGCCACGTCAAACGGCTGCGACAGGAAGCGTTCCACTTTGCGCGCACGCGCGACAACGAGTTTGTCTTCTTCGGAAAGCTCGTCCATGCCGAGGATCGCGATGATGTCCTGCAGCGCCTTGTAGCGCTGAAGGATGCCCTGCACGTCGCGCGCGACCTGATAGTGCTCCTCGCCGACAATGCGCGGGTCGAGAATGCGCGAGGTGGAGTCGAGCGGGTCGACGGCCGGATAGATGCCTTTTTCGGAAATCGCGCGGTTCAGAACCGTCGTCGCGTCGAGGTGCGAGAACGATGTCGCCGGCGCCGGGTCAGTGAGGTCGTCGGCGGGCACGTAAATCGCCTGCACCGAGGTGATCGAGCCTTTGGTGGTCGTCGTAATGCGCTCTTGCATCTGGCCCATGTCTGTGGCGAGCGTCGGCTGATAGCCCACCGCCGAGGGGATGCGGCCCAAGAGCGCCGACACTTCCGAGCCGGCCTGCGTAAAGCGGAAGATGTTGTCGACGAAGAAGAGAACGTCCTGGCCCTGATCGCGGAAATGCTCCGCGACGGTGAGGCCGGAGAGCGCGACGCGGGCGCGGGCCCCCGGCGGCTCGTTCATCTGGCCGTAAATCAGCGAGCACTTGGAGCCTTCGGCCGAGCCGCCATGCTCTTGCGGGTTCTTGTTCACGCCGGATTCGATCATTTCCCAGTAAAGGTCGTTGCCTTCCCGGGTGCGCTCGCCGACGCCGGCGAACACCGAGTACCCGCCGTGCACTTTCGCGATGTTGTTGATGAGTTCCTGAATGAGAACCGTCTTGCCGACGCCCGCGCCGCCAAAGAGGCCGATCTTGCCGCCTTTCGCATAAGGGCAGAGGAGGTCGACGACCTTGATGCCGGTCGCCAGCATTTCCGCTTCCGTGGACTGCTCGACGAAGGACGGGGCCTCCTGATGGATGGCGCGCTTCGCCGAGGTCTTGATCGGACCGGCCTCGTCCACCGGTTCGCCGATGACGTTCATGATGCGGCCCAGGGTTTCGTCGCCGACGGGCACGGAGATCGCTTCGCCGGTGTCTTTCACCGCCGCGCCGCGCACGAGCCCTTCGGTCGAGTCCATCGCGATGGTTCTGACGGCGTTTTCGCCGAGATGCTGGGCGACCTCGAGAACGAGACGCTGCCCGTTATTATCGGTTTCCAGCGCATTCAGGATGGCCGGCAGTTGGTCGTCGAAAACGACGTCCACGACGGCGCCGATTACCTGGCTGATGCGGCCTTCATTGCTCATTTTTACGTCCTTCGCCTTAGTTCGTTCTTTGCGTTCGTAACTCGTTTTATAGCTGGCGGTGATCGTCTTGCCTTGAAAACGCTCCCCGCCATCCATGTCGTTTTGCGTCGCTTCGAGATAAGGGGCGGGCAAGGCCGTCATGGCGCGCCGCCCGCTCAATATCCGCAACACAATGAGGATGAACCGCACAATCTGCGAACTGACGTTCAAAGAAGCCCCCGCTTCCCACCCGGCCCGGAGAGGCCGATACGCTGCACCGCAGCAATTCTAGGGGCTTCATGTCATGTTGCGCAAGTGTTGCGCGATTTTATCCTAAATTCGCCTCCAATCCTGACCGGCGCAGCCTTTAAAGGGCCTCAGCGCCGGAGATGATTTCAATCAGCTCTTTCGTAATCTGGGCCTGACGCGCGCGGTTATATTGCAGCGTCAGATCGTCGATCATTTCCCCGGCGTTGCGGGTCGCGTTGTCCATGGCGGTCATGGATGCGGCCTGCTCCGAGGCGACGTTCTCGAGAAGCGCGCGGAAGATCTGCACCGCCACGTAGCGCGGCAGGAGCGCGCGCAGAATTTCGGTCTCGTCGGGCTCGTAATCGTAGATCGCGCCTTTGAGGTCCGGCGTCTCGACGCCTTCCGGGGCTTCGGCCGGAATGACTTGCTGCGCGGTCGGGATCTGCGTGACGACATTCTTGAACTTGCCGTAAAACAGCGTCGCGACGTCAAACTCGCCGTCCTCGAACATGGAGAGGACTTTTTCGGCAATCTCGTGCGCCTGTTCGAAACCAACCTGTCTGATCTCGACGAAATTCGTCTTCCAGACGACGAGGTCGCCGTAAAGGCGCTTCAGCATATCGTCGCCCTTGCGGCCGACGGTGACGATCTTGACGGTTTTGCCCTCGCCCTGAAGCCGGGCGATGGCCTCGCGCGCCTTCCTGACGATGGACGAGTTGAAGCCGCCGCAAAGCCCCTTGTCCGCCGTCGCGACGATCAGGAGATGCGTTTCGTCCTTGCCGGTCCCCGAAAGCAGCTTCGGTGCGTTGGGATTTCCCTTGGCGCTCGCCGAGAGATTGGCCAGCACCGCCTCCATCCGCTCCGTATACGGACGGGCCTGCGTGGCGCGCTCTTCAGCCCGGCGCAGTTTCGCCGCGGCGACCATCTGTTTCGCCTTGGTGATTTTCTGCGTCGACTTGACCGACGAGATCCGGTTTTTGAGGTCCTTCAAGGAGGGCATTTACGTCGCCTTATTCCTTACGCAAAGTTCTTCGCGAACGCATCGAGCGCGGATTTCAGCTTTTCTTCGGTTTCCGGTTCGAGCTTGCCGGTCTCGCGGATCGTCGAAAGGATGTCCGCATGATCGGCGTGGAGCTTTCTGAGAAACTCCGCCTCGAACGCCTGCACCTGCGAGGTCTTGATCTTGTCGAGATAGCCTTGCGTGCCGGCGTAGATGACGCAGACCTGCTCTTCGACCTGAAGCGGCGAGAATTGCGGCTGCTTCATCAACTCGGTCAGCCGGTCGCCGCGATTGAGAATGCGCTGGGTCGAGGCGTCGAGATCGGAGCCGAACTGGGCGAAAGCCGCCAGCTCGCGATACTGCGCCAGCTCGCCCTTGATCTTGCCGGCAACCTGCTTCATCGCCTTGATCTGGGCCGAAGAACCCACGCGGCTAACGCTGAGGCCGACGTTCACCGCAGGACGGATGCCCTGATAGAAGAGGTCCGTTTCAAGGAAGATCTGGCCGTCGGTGATCGAAATCACGTTGGTCGGGATATAGGCCGAGACGTCGTTGGCCTGGGTTTCGATGATCGGCAGCGCGGTCATGGAGCCGAGGCCGTTGTCCTCGTTCAGCTTCGCCGCGCGCTCGAGCAGGCGCGAGTGCAGATAGAAAACGTCGCCCGGATAGGCTTCGCGGCCCGGCGGGCGGCGAAGCAGCAGCGACATCTGGCGATAGGAAACAGCCTGTTTCGACAGATCGTCATAGATGATCAGCGAATGCATGCCGTTGTCGCGGAAATATTCGCCCATGGCGCAGCCGGAGAAGGGCGCCAGGAACTGCAGCGGCGCCGGTTCGGACGCGGTCGCAGCGACGACGATGGAATATTCCATGGCGCCGTTGTCTTCGAGCGTCTTGACGATCTGCGCCACGGTGGAGCGTTTCTGACCGACGGCGACGTAAACGCAGTAGAGCTTCTTCGATTCGTCGTCGCCTTCGTTCACCGCTTTCTGGTTCAGCATGGCGTCGACGCAGATCGCAGTCTTGCCGGTCTGGCGGTCGCCGATGACGAGTTCGCGCTGGCCGCGGCCGACAGGGATCATGGCGTCCACGGCCTTGATGCCGGTCTGCACCGGTTCGTGTACGGATTTGCGCGGCAGAATGCCCGGCGCCTTCACGTCCACAAGACGGCGCTCCGTCGCTTCGATCGGGCCCTTGCCGTCGATCGGATTGCCTAGCGGGTCGACGACGCGGCCGAGAAGGCCCTTGCCCACGGGCACGTCGACGATGGACTTGGCGCGCTTGACGGTGTCGCCTTCCTTGATCTCGCGGTCTTCGCCGAAGATCACGACGCCGACATTGTCCTCTTCGAGGTTCAGCGCCATGCCTTTCACGCCGTTGGCGAACTCGACCATCTCGCCGGCCTGGACATTGTCGAGGCCGTAAACGCGCGCAATGCCGTCGCCCACCGACAGCACCTGGCCGATTTCGGAGACTTCAGCGTCCTTGCCGAAATCCTTGATCTGCTGTTTCAGGATGGAGGAAATTTCCGCCGCATTGAGTTCCATGAGCGTTAGGCCTTCTTCATTTCGGTCTTCAAACGATTGAGTTTGGTCTTAAGCGAAGCGTCGACCATGGTGGAGCCGATCTTGACCACAAGACCGCCCAGCAAATCCGGGTCGACGCGGGTGTTGAGATTGACCGCCTTGCCGACCATGCGTTCGATCTCAAGGCGCAGGGCCTTGACCTGATCGTCGGTCATGGGGGCGGCGGTCGCGGCCTCGGCGCTCACTTCGCCGCGCTCGTCGGCGGCGAGGGCGCAGAAAGCGCGGATCATGTCTTCGAGCGCAAATAGGCGCCGGTTTTTGGCGACCAGCTTCAGAAAGTTGGCGGTCAGCGCGGAAAACCCCGCGCGTTCGCCAAGCGCCGTCATCGTGTTCACCTGTTCGGCCCGGTCATAGACGGGGCTCGCGAGAAAGCCCTGCAGATCGGGCGAGCCGTCGATCGCGGCGCGAAGGCTTTTCAATTCCTCTTCGACTTTTTCGATCGCGCCGGCGTCGCGGGCGAGATCGAAAAGCGCGGTCGCATAGCGGCCGGCGACGCCGGAAATCGGGGCGTGATCGGCTGACGCGCTGCTGCTGGCGGACGCTGTATTCGCAGACACGGTCGCTATTAGCTCCTCAAGGATACGGCGCCGCAGGGCCGCGACGCATAAGATATTGAATTTACATACGAAAAGAAGGCAACGCTCGGTTCCAAACGCGCCCTCTCCATAAGATCGCGCGAGGCGATAGCATGGGGCCCGCCGCGACGCAACAACCGCGTGTGCGGCGGAATGGCGAAAGCGCGACGCCTTATGCTTTTTAGGCGTTTTCTAGAGGCTGAGCCCCAGGCGCAGACCCATCTGGTCGAGGCCTTCATTGTCCGAGCAAAGCCCGGCGTTGGAGATGTGATTCCAGTGGAAAGAGGCGCTGAGGCGGTCCGTCAGCCGGTAGCCGACATCGCCGGCGAGGCGGAACAGAACGCGGCAGCCGTAAAACACCGTGTTCGAGGCGCGGGCCATATCGACCGCCGGATCGTAACGGTCGGTTTCGCCATTATGGATCGCCGCGCCGACGCCGCCCGAAACGAACCAGCGCGAGGCGATGTCGATCGTCCAGTCGAGCCCGGCATAGGCCTGGCTGGTGGCGTCGCTGTCGGTTGCGATGGTCGCGCCGATAACCGGACGCGGCGCGCCGAGAACAGAAAGAAACCGGGGCGATGAAAAGACCGCCTCGCCGTTGAACGCGACGCCCTGCTCCTTGTCGGAACCGAAGCCGCAGCAGTCTTGTGCGTAAACGCCGGCGCGCAGCTCCTCAATGGGATCGGCGAAAGCCGCGCCCGAGGCCAGAACGGCGCATCCTGCGACAACGGCGAGAAGTTTTTTCATGAAGCCCCCTTAACGACCCTGGACCGATAGATTTGTTGCGTACTCAATCCAGGGTTGTGCAACCCCCGTGCCAAACTATGCGAGCCTGAGCCTAAGACGGTTCGCCCAGAAAAAGGAACTGGTGAAAGGACCTAGAGAAAGGAATACGGATTGATGTCGACGCTCACCCGAACCGCGCCCGGGATCTTCACCGTTTTCAGCCAGTCGGCGAGATAGGCCTGCAAGTGCACGTTTTTGCGCGTTTTGACGAGAAGGCGCATGCGCGCCATGCCGCGCAGACGATAAATCGGGGCCCGCGCGGGGCCTAACACGTCAACCCCTTCCGCATTCGGCGCCGCGGCGCGCAAGCGCCTGGCGGTCTCCTCAAGCGTTTTTTCTTCGAGGGAGCGCAAGGTAATCGCCGCCAGCCGGCCGTAAGGCGGAAAGCCGAGTTCGCTGCGCCCCGCCGCTTCCGCCGCGAGAAACGCGTCGCGATCCCCCGAGGCGAGCGCCGCGAGCACCGGCGCTTGCGGTTGATAGGTTTGCAGCAACGCCCGCCCCGGCTTTTCCGCGCGCCCCGCCCGGCCCGTCACCTGGCTTAAAAGCTGATAGGTGCGCTCCGCCGCCCGCAAATCGCCGCCGGCGAGCCCCAGATCCGCATCCACGACCCCGACCAGCGTGAGATTGGGAAAATGGTGGCCTTTCGCCGCCACCTGGGTCGCGATCAGAATGTCGATGTCGCCTTCGCGCATGGCGTCGAGCACCGCGCGCACGGACCCCGGGCCCGGCGCCGTATCGGAGGAGAGGACCGCAATCCGCGCCGCCGGCCAACGCTCTTTCGTCTCTTCCGCCACGCGCTCGACGCCGGGCCCGCAAGGCGCGAGCGAGTCGACCGCATTGCATATGGGGCATGCAGACGGTTTCGGCATGGAAAAGCCGGTGTGATGACAGACGAGCCTGTTTTCGAAACGGTGCTCGACGAGCATCGTGTCCGAACCCGGCGCGGTCATTTTGTGGCCGCAGCGCCGGCACAGGGTTAGCGGCGCATAGCCGCGGCGGTTGAGGAACAGGAGAGATTGTTCGCCTACGGACAAATTTTTCGAAACCGCATCGACCAGAACCGGCGACAGCCATTTGCCCGCTTCGGGCGGGTCTTCACGCATGTCGATCAGCGCAATGTCAGGCATCGCCGCGTCGGCGAAACGCGAGGACAGCCCCACCGCCTCGTACCGGCCTTCATCCACATTGACGACGGTCTCAAGCGACGGCGTCGCCGACGCCAGCACCACGGGAAAGCCGCCGAGACTGCCCCGCGCGACGCTTAAGTCGCGGGCGTGATAGATGACCCCTTCTTCCTGTTTATAAGCGTTGTCGTGTTCTTCATCGACGACGATGAGCCGCAGCTTTTTGAAGGGCAGGAACAAGGCCGAGCGCGCGCCCACCACAAGCCGCGCCTGGCCTTCGGCGACGCGCCGCCAGGTGCGCCGACGCTGCGCGCCCGTCAGGTCCGAATGCCAGGGCGCGGGCGCGGCGCCGAAGCGTTCCTCAACGCGGGAAAGAAAAGGCAAGGTCAACGCAATTTCCGGCAACAGGATCAACACCTGCGCTTCAGGATCTTTTTGGAGCGCGGCCGCGGCGGCTTCGAAATAGACTTCCGTCTTGCCCGAGCCGGTGACGCCGTCGATGAGCACCGCCTTGTGCCCGCCTTCAGCGATCACATCGCCGATCATCTGCGCAGCGTATTGCTGGTCTTCGGAAAGAGCGTGGCCCGCACGGGTCAGATCGGGCTCGACGAAAGGCGGATCGGGATCGATTTCGACTTTTGCAAGCGCCCCCGCATCGGCGAGCCCGCGCACCACCCCTTCGCTGACGCCCGCCGCGCCCGCAAGCTCCGCCGCCGACAGGGGCGCTTCGCCTGCAGCGGCAAGCACGGCCTTGCGCTGGGAGGTTAACCGCAACCCGTCCGGCGCTTCCTGCCTTTTCACGAAAGCCGTCTGCATGCGCGGGCCTTCAAGCGCATCGGACACCCGCATCACCATGCGCAAGACGGCGCCTTTCGGAAACATCGTATAGGCGGCGGCCCAGTCGACGAAGTCGACCACATCCCGCGACAAGGGCGGCGCATCGAAGACCGCCGAGATCGCTTTCATTTTCTCGGGCGCAAGCGCGTCGCCCTCCGACGGCCAGACAACGCCCGTCACCTCGCGCGGCCCGAATGGCGCGGCCACAAAACCGCCTATGGGCGGCGCGGGCGCGGCGCACAGATAATCGTAGGCTTTCGGCAGCGGCAGCGGAAACAGGACGCTGATGCGGGCGGTTTCGCCCGTCTCCTCTTCCGGTTTCGCCTTTTCTTGTCTCGGTGACGCCTTATTCATCTGGCCGCGCTTGATCCCCAGAGCAGTTTCGGCTGAATTACGCGCCAAGTCCTAGCAGTCATTTTCAGGCGAAGCGCCATGCGGCTCATCCTCTTGTCGATCCTTGTTTTCGTCGCCGGCGCCGGCGGCGCATCGGCGAAGTACAGCTTTTGCAACAAGTCAAGCTACGCGCTTTCCGCCGCGATCGGCTATGTGGACGGCGACCGGCTGGCGACGCGCGGCTGGTGGCGCCTGCGCCCCGGCCAGTGCAAGGTGGTTCTCACCGAACAAGCCAAGCCCGGAAAATACTTCGTTTATGCGGAAGCCATCCCCGGACACAAGGGGCCTTTGCGCACCTGGTCGGGCGACACGGCGCTTTGCGTTGAAAACAACGGCTTCTTCAATCTGCGAAACCAGGATGTGTGCCGCGGCGATCCCATGCGCCAGCGCAAATTCTTCAATGTCGAAGTCACCGAAGCGGCGGGCGGCAACTGGCAGACCGATTTCACCGAAGCCTCGACCTACACCGTCTATTCCGCCGAGGTCGCCGGCGTGCAGCGTCTTCTCTCCGACATCGGCATCGACGCGGGCGCCGTCGACGGCGCCATGGGCCGTGAAACCCAGCGCGCGCTCGCCAATTACCGCAAGGAAAAGGGCCTGCCCGAAGGCTATAATATCGACGACGAACTTATCGACGCCTTGATCGAGGACGCCAACGCCCGCGAGGCAAAGCTCGGCTTTTTCTATTGCAACAAGACCGACAACGCCGTGTGGTCCGCGATCGCCGAACCCGAAGACGAAGAGAGCTACCGCTCCAAGGGCTGGTGGAAAATCGAGCCCGGCGATTGCGCCAAGATCATCAAGGGCTCCCTCGAAAAGGATCATTACTACGTCTACGGACTGATTGAAGCCCCGGCGGGCGACCGGTCCATCGCCGGCGGCGATAAAAGTTTCTGCGTGAACATCGTCATGTTCAATGCGGCAAACGATCTTTCCTGCGCCGATCAGGAGCTTGAGGAAGCCGAGTTCCGCCGCATCGAAATCGGTGGCGCGGAATCGGTCACCTTCGACTTCACGCCGGAGATGTTCGCCGCGCCCCCGCCCGAAGCGCCGGCGCAAACGCAGTAATTCCATTCCACGCCGCCGAACATAGCAGTTCGGCGCGAGCTATGAAGGCGAGACCTTGGCCGAAGCGCGTCCCGATTTACGTCATGTCGAAAACTGGGTCTTCGACCTCGACAACACCCTTTACGCCGCCGAATGCCGCCTTTTCGCGCAGATCGACGCGCGCATGACCAATTATATCCGCGAGCGCCTCGACCTCCCCCATGACGAGGCGCGGCGGCTGCAAAAGGCCTATTACGTCGAATACGGCACGACCATGAGCGGGCTCATGAAGAAACACGATGTCTGCCCGGACGATTTCCTCGACTACGTCCATGACATCGACGTCAGCGTCATTCGCGAAAACAAGCCGCTCGCCGCAGCGCTCAGCGCCCTGCCGGGACGCAAATTCATTTTCACCAACGGCTCCGTGGCTCACGCGGAGAACGTCGCCGGGGCGCTCGGCGTTCTTTCCTGTTTCGACGAAATCTTCGACATCAAGGCGGCGGGCTATGCGCCAAAACCAAGGCCCGAGCCTTACGACAAATTCCTCGCCTCCCACGGCGTCGACCCCGGAACCGCGATCATGTTCGAGGACATCGTGCAAAATCTCGAAGCGCCGCACGCGCTCGGCATGACCACCGTGCTGGTTCATTCCGACGCCGCCTGGCTCGACGACGAGCCGCACGAAAAAAGGCCCGCCCGGCCGGGAGACTCCGGCGCCCATGTGCATTATGTAACCGACGACATCGCCGCCTTCCTGTCGGGCGCCGCGCTGACGGCGGCCCCGGAATAAGACCCGAGAAAACAAAAGAGAGACCATGACCGATACGACTTCGCTCGAAACCGTCATCAATGACGCCTGGGAAAACCGCGCCGACATCTCTTTCGAGACGCAAGGTGAAATCCGCGAGGCGGTGAACGCCGCGCTGGGATTGCTCGACAACGGCGAGGCGCGCGTCGCAGAGCCGCATAAAGGCGGCAATCTGATCGACTGGCGGGTCAATCAATGGCTGAAAAAAGCGGTGCTCCTGTCTTTTCGCCTTAACGACAACCGCGTCATGGACGGCGCCAACGGGCCGTGGTTCGACAAGGTCGATACGAAATTTTCCGGCTGGACCGATGAAGACTTCCGCAAAGGCGGTTTCCGCGTCGTCCCGCCGGCGGCCGTGCGCCGCGGGTCGTTCATTGCGCGCGGCGCCGTTTTGATGCCGTCCTATGTCAATCTCGGCGCCTATGTGGACGAAGGCGCGATGATCGACACCTGGGCGACGGTGGGATCGTGCGCGCAGATCGGCAAGAACTGCCATATCTCCGGCGGGGCCGGGATTGGCGGCGTGCTCGAACCCTTGCAGGCGAACCCGGTGATCATCGAGGATAATTGCTTCATCGGCGCGCGCGCCGAAGTCGCCGAAGGCGTCATCGTGCGCGAAGGCTCGGTCCTGTCCATGGGGGTTTATCTCGGCGCCTCCACGAAAATCGTCAATCGCGAAACCGGCGACGTGAGCTATGGCGAAGTGCCGCCTTATTCGGTCGTCGTGTCGGGTTCGCTGCCGTCAGCCAAAGGCGGGCCCAATCTTTACTGCGCCGTCATCGTCAAACAGGTCGATGAAAAGACCCGCTCCAAAACATCCGTGAACGATCTTTTGCGGGACTAGCGCGATCTCAATATAGGCGCCTCGCCACGGCTCGACCGTGGCGTCCATGTTTTCCGGCGTCCACTGGACCCCACGCTTAAAGCGTGGGGAGTCGGAGAAGATAGATTGCGCGATTAATAAGGCTCGCCGTTCTTGCGCAAGACCGTCCAGGCGCCGTTTTCCTTGACGACTTTCATGTCGACCTCCGGGTCGGTGTAGGTCGCGACTTCGTCGAGAGAGCGGGTTCCGACCTCCAGCAACACCACGTCGGCGTCCGACCGGTTGACCACCATATGACCGTTGGCGACGCCCGCCTTGAAGGTCGCGACATCGCCGGCTTTCAGCACGGTCTCGCCGTCATCCTCGACCAGCACCGCCTCGCCTTCGAGCATGTAGATGAACTCGTCCTCTTTCTGGTGCCAGTGCTGATGGGCCGACGCCGCGCCCGGCGCCAGGCGCGTGAGGTTCACGCCGAACTGATCGAGCCCGCCGAGATTGCCGAGAGCGATTTTCGAGCGGCCTTTGCAGTGGTCGGCGAGCTTGCCCGGGTAAAGACAGGATGTCCGCACCGGCGCGTTCGATAAATCGATCTTCGGCATGAAGCGCCTCCCGCTTGTTTCGCCTCAAAGCCTAGTCTACCTCAGGCGCATGAGTGAAATCGACAAGCTTGCGCATTCCCCGCTGGATCTCGCCCGAGAACTCATCCGCCGGCCCTCCATCACGCCGGCGGATGCGGGCGCGCTCGACGTGTTGCAAACGGCGCTCGCCAGCCTTGGCTTTCGCTGCACCCGCCTTCCCTTCGAAGACATCGACAATCTTTACGCCGAAATCGGCGAGGGGATCCCGCATCTTTGTTTCGCCGGGCACACCGATGTGGTGCCGCCGGGAGACGAAGCAGAATGGGCCGCGCCGCCTTTCGATGCGATTGTCAGCGAGGGCAAGCTCTGGGGCCGCGGCGCGTCGGACATGAAAGCCGCCATCGCCGCTTTCGCGAGCGCCGCCGCCCGCGCAGTGAAAGAGGGCAAGGTGAAAGGAAAGCTTTCTTTCCTCATCACTGGCGACGAAGAAGGCAAAGGCGTCAACGGCACGGTCAAAGTGCTTGAATGGCTGCGCGAGCAAAACATCAAGATCGATCATTGCCTGGTGGGCGAGCCGTCGAACCCGGACGCCATGGGCGACATGATCAAGGTGGGACGGCGCGGCTCGATCAATTGCTGGCTTACGGTGACCGGCAAACAGGGCCATGTCGCCTATCCCGATCGCGCGAAAAACCCGGTGCCGGCGCTGATGCGAAAGCTATTGCGGCTCTCCGAAACGCCGCTCGACGAAGGTTATGAACGTTTTCAACCGTCCAATCTGGAAGTCACCAATATTCACATCGGCAATGAGGCGCATAACGTCATCCCCGCCAAAGCGACGGCGCGCTTCAATGTCCGCTTTAATCCGAACTGGACCGGGAAAAGCATCGAGGACTGGCTTAAAAGTCAGATCGAGCCCATCGCGAAAGAAACGAACGCCCGTTACACGCTCGATTGCGTCACCTCCGGCGAAGCGTTTTTGACGACCGACATGAAATTCATCGGCGTCCTTTCAGCTTGCGTCGAAGAGAAAACCGGCCGCAAGCCAGACCTTTCAACTACGGGCGGCACGTCCGATGCGCGCTTCATCAAGGACTATGCGCCGGTCGCCGAATTCGGCCTTGTGGGCGCCACTATGCACCAGGTGGATGAGCATGTGGCGGTAGGCGATATCGAATTGCTGGCCGACATCTACGAAGCGGTGATTGCGAGGTACTTCGAGACCTTCGCGCAATAAGCAAACCACGAAAAAACTCTCAATGTGTCATCGCCGGCTTTATGCCGGCGATCCAGTTATCGCCAGAGGCTGGATGCCCGGGACACGCCCGGGCATGACACGCAGAAGCGCGCACCAGACAAGATCAATACTCAGCCCTTACAAAATAAAGCCCTTCCGCCGGCGCGACTTGGCCGCAGCGCGTCCGGTCCGCCGCCTCGAGCGCAGCCTTCATATCCCGCACGCGCCATTTGCCTTTGCCGACCTCGACGAGCGACCCTGTTATCGAGCGCACCTGATGATGCAGGAAAGAACGCGCGACGCAGCGGATAAAAACATCTTCGCCCATGCGCGACACGGAAATCTCATCAAGGGTTTTCACCGGGCTGTCCGACTGGCAGGTCGCGGCGCGATAAGTCGTGAAGTCGTGCTTGCCGACGAGACATTGCGCAGCCTCGTGCATGGCCTCGGCGTCGAGCGCCTGCGGCACGCGCCAGGCGCGCCCGACATCAAGCGCCAAAGGCGAGCGGCGATTGACGATGCGGTATTCATAAGCCCGGCGCTTGCAGGAAAAGCGCGCGTGAAAATCATCGTCCGCGGCTTCAGCGGACAAAATCGAAATCGGATGCGGGCGCATGTGATGGTTGATCGCATCGCGCACCTTGTCGGCGCTTACCGCTTTTTCAATCTCGATATGCGCCGTCATAGCCAGCGCATGAACGCCCGCATCCGTGCGCCCCGCCGCAAAGGCCGCCACATCTTCGCCGCAGAACGCCTTCGCCGCGTCCTCCAGCACTTCCTGAATAGACAAGCCGTTGTCCTGGCGCTGCCAGCCGACAAAATTCGTCCCGTCATATTCGAGCGTGAGCTTGTAGCGCGCCATCAGGAAAGCGTGGCGCCCTTCTCGAGCGCAAAGCCGCGCAGGAACTCTTCTGCAGTTTGGGCTTTCTTTCCGGCGCGCTGAAGCGTCACAAGCTCGACTGCGCCCTCGCCGCAGGCGATGACAAGCTTTTCATCCGTATCGAGAATTTCCCCCGGCGCGCTCGCCCCTTCTGCGGGGCGCGACATCAGCACTTTGACGCGCGCGCCTTGCTGCTCGAACCAGGCGCCGGGGAACGGCGCCAACCCCCGAACATGGCGGTCGACCTCCGCCGCCGGCCGCGACCAGTCGATGCGCGCTTCGGCGGGGCTGATTTTCTCGGCGTAAGTGACGCCTTCTTGCGCCTGCTCCGTCTCGGTGAGCGCGCCGCGGTCGAGCGCGGCAAGCGCCCGGGGACCGAGCTGCGCCGCCACGCCGGAAAGCTTGTCATGAAGGCTGCCGGCGGTGTCGTCATCGGCGATGGTCACGGTCTCCGACAACAGGATCGGCCCGGTGTCGAGCCCCGCCTCCATCTTCATCACCTGCACGCCAGTGGTTTTGTCGCCGGCCATGATCGCGCGCTGGATCGGCGCCGCGCCGCGCCAGCGCGGCAACAGCGAGGCGTGAAGATTAAGGCATCCCAAACGCGGCGCCTCGAGCACCGCCTGCGGCAGGATCAGCCCGTAAGCGACGACCACCGCCACATCGAGATCGAGCGCGCGGAACGCGCCGATCTCTTCTTGCGCTTTAAAATTTTTCGGCGTCCTCACGTCAAGCCCGAAACTTTCCGCAAGCTTATGCACCGGCGAGGGCGTCAGCTTATGGCCCCGGCCGGAAGGTTTCGGCGCCTGGGTGTAAACCGCCGCGATGTCGTGGCCGGCCGCTGCCAGCTCCGCCAGAACCGGGACGGAAAATTCCGGCGTTCCCATAAAGGCGAGGCGCATCGCGAGAGCTCCGGCGTGGCGCGGCCTTTAAGAGGCGGCGGCGAGACGCTGTTCTTTTTTAAGTTTCTTCAACACCCGTTCGCGCTTCAGCCGCGACAGATGATCGATGAAAAGGACGCCTTCGAGATGGTCCATCTCGTGCTGAATGCAGGTGGCAAGAAGGCCTTCTGCTTCGAGGATCTGCTCATTTCCGTCATAGTCGAGATATTTGACGCGGCAGCGGGCCGGCCGCTCCACCTCGTCGAAATATTCGGGCACGGACAAGCACCCCTCCTCATAGACATTCATGTCTTCGGACGGGTCGAGAATTTCCGGATTGACGAAATAGCGCGGCTCCGGTTCTTCGTCCTTGCCGGCGAGATCCATGACGATGACGCGCAACGGCACGCCCACCTGGATCGCGGCGAGGCCGATGCCCGGCGCGTCATACATGGTCTCCAACATGTCATCCATGAGCGCGCGCAGTTCGCCGTCGACCGTCTCCACAGGCTTTGAAACCTGGCGAAGGCGCGCGTCGGGCGCAGTCAGGATGGGGCGAATGCTCATGGCTTTGACCTATGGCTGGCCCGGCCCGTCGTCAAGGCGCCCGGGCCGGTCAGGACTACAGGGCGGGCGGCGAAACATGGTTAACGCTAAACCCTCGCTTTTTATGGGAATTTCCCATATTGTGCCATAGTCAGGTGGTGTTTCGTGTTGGGGAATTGACCATGCAATGGCTCGCGCCGTCCGTGCAGACCGAGGGTCCCGGAACTGCGGAGGAAGCCGCGCCCGCTAAACCGGGGCAGGCTAAAAGCCAGGCGCAGGCCGGAACCGCACAGCCCGACCCGCTGATCAGCGGACCGGCGCCGGCTCTCTGGGCGGGCGTCGGCGCCTTTCTCCTGATCTTCCTGATCGCCATGATGCTGATCATCCGGGGACGCGTCACGGGCGCCAAGCCTCGCGCCGGCAAAGCCGGGCCCGCCACCTATTTCGAACCGGCGGGCGAAGACGCCGAAATCACTTTCGATGAGGATGAAGCGGAGACCGAGCCGCAGGACGCGCAAGAGCAATGGCGCGACGACGAGGCCGACGAAGCTGAGATCACTGTCGAGCGCGGCCATGAAAGCGGGTCTTTGCACGAAGACGAGCCCGCGCTTCAGGAAGCGGAACAGTCCGCCCCCGAACCGGCGGCGCCCGAAGAACCGGAAAAGAAGAAAAAGCCCGCCTTCGCCGGATTGTTCGGAAGGAAACCCAAGCCCGCGCCGACGCCGGAAGAGGAAGCCGCGCCCTCTGATGCGGCGCCAGACGACGAGGCGCTCTATCCTGACGAACCAGAAGAACCTGCTCTCGGCTTCTTCGCGCCAGAAGTGGAAAGTGGGCCGCAAAACGCGCCGGAAGAAGCGCCCCGCGACGAACCGCCGGCTTATCAGCCTGCGCCGGAAGTAAAGCCCGCAGAGGCTTTCGCCCATGACGGGGAATCCGAACGCATCGGTCACGCCGAAGAGGCCGCGCGCGAAGCATTGAAACGCGCGGAAGACGCCGAAGCCCTCGCCCGCGATTTGCAGCGCGCCAATGAAGAAGCGCAAAGGGTGATGACCGTCGGCCTCAAGCAACAGGAAGCCGCCCTCGACCAGCGCGCCGAGGCCATGGCCGAGATGGAGCGGCGCCTCTCGGCGATGTCGGACGAGTTCAAAGAGCGCCTCGAGACCGTAAGCGCGGCGACGGCGAAGCTCTCCGAAAGCGCGCCGCAGGCTCAAGGCCCCGCGTTTCACGATGCGCCCGCCGGCGTTTCGGAAGACCATTTCGCCGAATTCGCCAATCTTCTGGGCGAGCAGTTCGACGCCTTGCGCGGCGAAGTGAAAAGCGCCGTCGACAAACTTTCCAAGCGTCTCGATCACCTGCCTTCGTCGCCGGCGGCGGCGACCGCCACGGCGGCGCGGGTTCAGCTTTCGGACCTTCTCGGCGACGCGCTGGCGCCGCAGCGTTACAAGCTCGGCTACAAACTGCCCACGGGCCGCACGGCCGAAGCCGCCATCATCATGCCGGGGCCCATGGCGCCCATCGCCATCGATGCGCGTTTTCCGGTCGAGGCTTTCGACTCGTGGCAATTATCGCGCAACGCCGGCACCGAAACCGAATTGCGCCGCGCGGTCCTGCGCAATATCGCCGATGTCGGCGAGAAGCTGATCGCGCCGGAAGAGACCGCCGACTGCGCCATGATGTTCATTCCGTCGGAGAACATTCTTTCCGAACTGCACGCGCATTTTTCCGATCTCGTTCAGGAGAGTTATCGCGCCCGCGTCTTCATGGTCTCGCCGACCTCGCTGATGGCGACCCTGCACACAATCAGCGCGGTGATGGCCGGCGCGGGGCTCCGCGAATCGAGCGCCATGAGCTTTCTCGACGAATTGCACGCCCTGCGCGAGCGCGTCGCCACGCTCGAAAGCACGCGCCAGAACGGGGCCGGCAAGGCGCCCGAAAAGGCCGAGAAACCGGCGGAAACTCAGCCTGCGCCGCAACAGCCCGTGCAATACTCGGCCGTGTTCGACAGCCCGCCCGCGCGCCAATCCGGTGAAAGCGGCGACGACAAATCGCCCTTCCCCTTACGTTAAGCCGGAAACTCAAGCCGCGTCTTCGCGCCCATCTTCACCTTTGTCTTCACCGACGTCATCCTCGCAATCCTCCGCCTCATCGCGAAGCTGGCGCGGCCTTTCCTCCACCGGCGCTAAAAGCTCGATGTCGGTTTCAACGCCGGGGATCTCATAGTCGGCGAATTTGCGCGCGCGGGAGAGAACGCGGGATTCAAACCCGCCCACCGTCGCATTGTATTTATTAAGCGCGCCCGAAAGCGCCTTGCCGAGCCCGCCGAGATTTTTGCTCATCACCTGCAGGCTGTCGTAAAGATCCTTCGCCATGGCGGCGACGGCCTGGGCGTGTTCGGTCATCTTTTCCTGGCGCCAGTTCAAGGCCGCCGATTTCAGCATGGCGATCAAGATGGTCGGCGAGGCGATGAGGATCTTGCGGTCGAAGGCATCCTGATAAAGCTGCGGGCGCGCCTCGAGCGCGGCGGAAAAGTAATTCTCTCCGGGCACGAACATCACCACATAGTCGAGGGAGTCGCGCAAAGACGCGGCGTATTCCTTTTTCGCAAGGCTCTGGACGTGCTTCCACAGGTCGTCCGCATGCCGCGCAAGATGGCCGGCGCGCGCCTCCTCCGTGTCCGCCTCGATGGCGTCGAGATAGGCGCCGAGCGAGACTTTTGAATCGACGGCGACTTTGCGCCCGCCGGGCAGGCTGACCACCATGTCCGGCTGTTTGCGGCGCTGCTCGGCGTCGTCATGGCTCGCCTGTTCGACGAAATCCACATAGGCGCTCATGCCGGCGATCTCGACCACATTGCGCAATTGCTCCTCGCCCCAGCGGCCGCGGGTTTTCGGCCCGGCGCGCAGGGCGGTCGCCAGCTTGCTCGCTTCGGCGCGCACGTCATGAGTTTGTTTTGCGAGTTCGCCGATCTGGCTTGCGAGCGCGCCGCGGGACTCGGTCTGCTCCTTCTTCAGTTCGTCGAGACCCTTTTGATAGCGCACAAGCGTTTCGCTGACCGGTTTCAGCAAATCGTCGAGCGCCTTCTGGCGCTTCTCGTTGTCGCTTTGCGCGCTTTCGCGGTAGCGCTGAAAAGTTTCCTGCGCGCGTTTCAGAAAAGCTTCATTGGCGCCTTCGAGCAATTGCGCCGTCGTTGCCTTGAACTCGGTTTCCATGCGGGTCTTCAGCTCGCTCAAGGCGCGTTCGCGTTCGGCGATGGTCGCCTTGCTTGCCGCAACATCGCTTTGAAGTTGCTCGCGCAGGCGCTTTTCATGCGCCAGCTCGTCGCGCAGGGCGTCGTAATGGATCGTCTGCTCTTTCGCCGAAGCCAGCGCGATCTGTGTTTCGTGCAGCTCTTCACGCAGGCGCGCCGACCGCTTCGCGGCGCGGCGGGACTGGATGATGAAAAACACCGCGGCGATGAATAGAAAAAGCGCCAGCCAGAAGGCCGGGCCGTCGAGCGGGAATCCCGCCTGGGAGAGCGCATCCATGATCATCTCCAAAGACTAGCAGATTCGCGGGAGCAGCGGCGACTGAGCGCTTTCCCCAGAAGGCCCCGCCGCGCGGGGGCCCCGTAAGGCTTTCTTTAAGCCTCCCGCCTAGGCTCGCAGCCCATGAATCTCGCCGTTTTCAACAGGGCCGACGGAGCCGCGGATATCCGCCTCACCGCGCTGCAGGCGAAGGTCGGCGCGATCGCCGTCATCTTGCCCTTGCTGGCGGTGGGGATCGCACAGATCGTTCTTGCAAAAAACTACATCACCCCGGCCGGCCCGCCGCTCGGCGGCGATTTCATCACTTTCTGGACAGCGGCGAAGGCGGCTGTCGCGGGCCAGGCGACGACGATCTACGACGTGGAGACGTTCCGGGAATGGCTCGCGCGCCTCGCCCCTGGCGGCGAAGGGACGCGCTTCACCTGGCAATATCCGCCCACCTATTTCCTGATCATCGGCCTCTTGGCTTTCCTCCCTTACGGGCTCGCCTATGCGGTCTGGACCGGCGGGGGCTTTGCCTGTTTCGCCGCCGCAACGCGCGCCGCCGGCCTGCGCGGGCTTGCGCTGTTTCTCGTCATCGCGGCGCCCGCGACCTTTCAAGCGGTGATCACCGGCCAGAACGGATTTTTGACGGCGACGCTTCTCCTCGGTGCGACGCTCATGCCGGACAAGCGCCCGCTCCTCGCCGGGGCTTGCGCGGCGGCGCTCACCGTCAAACCGCAACTGGGCCTGTTGATCCCCATCGCCTACGCCGCGGGCGGGCATTGGCGCGCTTTCGGTTACGCCGCGGGCGGCGCGGTTGTCTTCGCCGGCGCCAGCGTCGCGGCCTTCGGCGTCGAGGCGTGGACGGCGTTTTTCGCCAGCATCATGACCGCCGGCGGCAATATCGCGAGCGGCGTCATGCCGCTTTTCAAAATGCCGACCGTCTTCGCCGCGCTGTCGCTGGCGGGGGTCCCGGCGCCGATTGCGCTCGCCTTTCATCTTCTGGGCGCGGGCGCAGCCATGTGGGCCACATGGAGGGTCTGGCGGGAGAGCGACAATCGCGCGCTCAAAGCCGCCGTCGTCTGCGCCGGAGCGTTTCTGGTCGCGCCATACGCCTATTATTATGAGCTCGTCATCATGGCGGCGCCGATTGCATTGCTTGCGGTCGAGGCGTCTCGCGAAGGCTGGCGGCGATACGACCACCTCCTGCTGGCGGGGCTGTTCCTTGTACCGATGATCCTGCCGGGAACGCCGACGCAAGACGGCTTCAACCTCGCCTTCGTCGCAACGGTGTTGGCCTTCATTTTTGTCTTACGGCGCATGCAGCCGCAAAGCCTGACAGCCTAATAAGGCCGGCGGGATTTCATCGCCGCGGCGAGCGTGCCCTCATCGAGATAGTCGAGCTCGCCGCCAACCGGCACGCCCTGCGAAAGCCGCGTGACCTTGACGCCGGAGCTTTCAAGATGATCGGTCAGATAATGCGCCGTCGTTTGACCGTCGACCGTGGCGGCGAGCGCCAGGACGATTTCCGAAATGCCGCCCTCCTTCCCCCGCGCAATGAGCGAGCCGAGATTGAGATCGTCGGGACCGATCCCGTCGAGGGGCGAGAGCAAACCGCCGAGCACATGATAGCGGCCCTTGTGCGCGCCGGCGCGTTCGAGCGCCCAGAGATCGGCCACATCCTGAACCACGCAAAGCACCGTCTGGTCGCGATCGGAATCGGCGCAGACGGCGCAGGGGTCGACCGAATCCCAGTTGCCGCAGACCGAGCAGGCCTTCACTTTGTTGGCCGCCTCGTCGAGGGCGTAAGCGAGCGGGCGCATCACCGGATCGCGTTTTTTCAGGAGATAAAGCGCGGCGCGCTTGGCCGAACGCGGCCCCAGCCCCGGCATCTTGGCGAGGAGGTCAATCAGGCGCTGTAACTCGGGACCGATGGTTGCGGCGGGCATGTTTATTGTTTCACAGTGGAAATTTCGTTGATCCGATCTATCAGAGCTGCACTAATTCTCAAAAACATAATCACAACAGTCTCATTCAGATTCGGCACTTCTTCATGAACTGCCCTGTTTCTCGCCAATTGGAATTCTCGCACGAGACCATACTCTTCTTCACTCAATATACCTTCGCGAAAAAGTGATTGCGCCAAAGATGAAAAAGAATACCTCGGACGATGTGTGGTCCCGGCTGGCTTAAGCTTAGTCCGTAAAGCACGCTCTACCATCGCCCATGCTTCTATTACGACGATGTGAAGCCTGTCAGAGTTATTGCGCAAAAGGTCTTGATATTCTTTTGGCAAATCATCCGGGATATCCAACCCCGCGCTTTCAGCATCCGATTCTAATACTTCAAGCCTGTCTCTGAAGGTGACTTCCCAATCTTTGTACTTTGCGGATTTTATGAATTCTGGAATTCTCGCTAAATATGGTCGGCCCCATACGATCAAGCCAACCAATGTTATTGGCCATACAAGCGTCTCTATTATAGCTGCGACAAATTCAAGAAAATTCATAAGCCATCAAAACGGCAGCTTCATGCCCGGCGGGAGGGGCATGCCGGCGGTGAGCTTTTTCATCTGCTCTTCGGTTTCCTTTTCGAGCTTGGCCTTGGCGTCGTTGATCGCCGCGGCGACGAGGTCCTCTAAAATCTCCGCCTCGTCCTCTTTCATCAAGGAACGCTCGATGGCGACGGCCTTCGCATAGCCCTTGCCGTTCAGGACGACCTTCACCATGCCGGCGCCGGCCTCGCCCGTCGCCTCGATGTCGGCGAGCTTTTCCTGCATTTCCTGCATCTTGGCCTGCATCTCGCCGGCCTGTTTCATGATCTCGTTCAAATCCATTACGCTTTTCCTGTTTCCTGTCTTGCAGCCACCGCTTCGGCGACGGCGTCGTCATCGGGATCGACGGGAGCGTCTTCCTCCTCGTCGGGCTCTGGCGCCGCGGGCGCTTCCGGCTCGCGGATCGCGGTCACTCTGGCGTCGGGGAAGAGCTCCAGCGCCTTCATGACCATGGGGTGCTCCATCACCTCGCGCTCGCGCGCGCCGCGCACCGTCTCCTCGCCCTCATGCTCCGACGTGACGGACACGATCCACGCCTTGCCGGTCCATTCTTTCAACCGCTGGGTCAGCCGGTTGGCGAGGTCCGGCGGCGCGTCGTCATGCAGGCGAAGCTCGATCTTGCCTTCCTTGAAGGAGACGAGGTGAACGTAAGACTCAAGCTCGGTCCGAAGCTTGGCGTCGCGCTTTTCCCCGGCGAGGCGCACCACATCGGCGAAAGCGCGCAGCCAGACTTTGCTGTCCGCCGGGCGCTGCGACAGGGGCGGATGAATGTCGATGACATTGGACGGCGCGGCTTCGCTCGCGCGCGCAGTGACCGGCTCGCGCGACGGCGCCGATGCTGCTGACTGGGCGGATGCGCCGCTTACGCCCCGGTCGCCGCTAGTGTTTTTTTTTAAGGCCTTGAGCGCTTCGTCCGGCGTCGGCAGGTCCGCCGCGAAGCACAGGCGAATGAGCGCCATCTCGCCCGCCGCCGCCGCGTCGGGCGCCATTTGGGTTTCCTGCAACCCCTTCATCAAAAGCGACCAGACGCGGGTCAGCGCGTTCATTTCAAGGTTCGCGGCGAGCGCCTTGGCGCGCTCCGCATCGGCCTCGCCCGCGGGACCGTGGGATGCGGCTTCCGGCCCCGCCGCCTTGATGCGCGTTAAGAGGTGGGTGAGGTCCAGAAGATCGCGCAACACCTGCGCCGGTTCGGCGCCGCCGTCATATTGCACGCGGAAATTTGTCAGCGCAGCCTTGGCGTCGCCCTTCATCGCCGCTTCAAGAAGATCCCAGACGGAGGAGCGGTCGGCGAGGCCCAGCATGTCGCGGATCATGTCGGCCGTGACCGCCTCTCCTCCTTGCGCCGTATGCTGAACGATCGCCTGGTCGAGGATGGAGAGCGCGTCGCGCACCGAGCCTTCCGCGGCGCGCGCGATCATCCACAACCCGTCGCGGTCGACCGCGACATTTTCCTTTTGCGCGATGGACGCCAGATGCTCCGTCAGCACTTCCGGATCGATGCGGCGCAAATCGAAACGCTGACAGCGCGACAGGACCGTCACCGGCAATTTCCTGATTTCCGTCGTCGCGAAAATGAATTTCACATGGGGCGGCGGCTCTTCGAGCGTTTTCAAAAGCGCGTTGAACGCCGCCGTCGACAGCATGTGAACTTCGTCGATGATGTAGACCTTGTAGCGCGCTTCGACCGGCGCATATCTGACGCCCTCAATCAGCTCGCGAATGTCGCCGACCCCGGTGCGCGAGGCGGCGTCCATTTCCATCACATCCGGATGGCGGCTTTCGGCGATGGCGCGACAATGACGGCCCTCGACCGCCATATCGATCTGCGGACCGTCATCCTCGCCGTTCGGGCCCACATAATTGAGGGCGCGGGCGAGAATGCGCGCGGTGGTCGTCTTGCCGACGCCGCGCACGCCGGTGAGGATATAGGCGTGGGCGATACGGTTGGCGGCGAAGGCGTTTTTCAGCGTCTTCACCATGGCCTCATGGCCGATCAGGTCCTCGAAGGTCTGCGGACGGTATTTGCGCGCCAGCACCTGATAGGCGCCGCCGCTCTTTTCCGCGTTGTCTTCCGTTTCGGCCATCGGTTCCGCCATACTTCCCGCTTGAATATGGCGGGGCGGGCCGCGCTTCTCAACCGTCTGTTTTCACCGTTTGTTTTTGGCGCTTCAGAAAGGCGGCGTCTTCATCCGCCCGGTATTGAAAGACCTCGCTAAAGGGAACGCCGAAGGCCGCGGCGATCCGGAACGCCGCCTCGAGCGTGGGGGCGTATTTGCCCTTTTCGATGGCGGCGACGGTCTGGCGCGTCATGCCGATGCGCGCGGCGAGATCGCCCTGGCTCATATCGCCATGTTCAGCGCGCAAGACGCGGATGCGATTGCTGATCGGCGTTTTCCCCATGGGCGCCCTCACGCACCCCGGCGGTAAAGGAAGACCTGATAGAGGGTCTTGACGATTTCCGAGGCGGCGAGCCCCAGAAACAGGATATTGGCGGTCAGATAGGCGCCCTCAAATAGCGCGACGGCGAGCGCGAACAGCGCCGCGAGCCCGAGAACGAAGCCGCCGAGTTCATCGGCCTTCAATTCGATGCGCCGGTCGCGCTCGTCCTCCGCCTCATTGGCCGATTTCGGCGAGAAGATCGCCGCGGCGATATGCGCGGCGACGATAAGCGCCACGAAAGAGATTATCGTCACGACCATGACGTCTGTAGTCCCGGCGCCGAAGCTGCCCGCCTCGTATAGCGACCAGGCGTAGCCCCCGAAGATCCAGATCAGCGCCGCCAACATGATCCAGGCGCTTTTTTCCTTGAAGGTCATATGCCCCTCTCTGTGTTGTATACCCTGTCGAACATAATGTTCGGTATATTTTACATTATGTTAAGAAAAGAGATCATACTTCGTTGCGCGCCTCGACGCGCGACGGTCTTGGCGGACCAAAGCAAGGGTCTGAAATTTCAAGGAAAAAAGGGTGGAAGGCTGAAACGACCCGCGCGGAAACTCGTTGTGGCTGCTTCCTTCCGGACCTGACCAGGTTGGCGAGAAGCGCGTCCGCCAGCCTTCCGGGGGCGTATATCGACGCTCATCTTCGTGATTGCAAGAGGCCGCCTTGTGATGACCGCCTCTGCGCCGCCCATGCTATCGCGAGCGGATGAAATCCGAGGGGGAGGACCCGATGAACAGACTAGTTAAACTTTTCCCGTGGGCCGGCGGGCTCTTCATTTCGGCGATCTTTCTCGATTCGCTGCGCTTCAAATTCACCGGCCATCCGACGCCGCAGCACATTTTCACGACCTTGCGGGAGTGGTCGGGGATCGCGCTTTTCTATCCGGCGGGGCCGTGGATCATCGGGCTTGGCGAGTTGCTGGCGTCGCTCCTCCTCATCGGCCTGCCGGTTATTTTCTTTCTGGCGAACCGCAAGCGCCTGATCGCGCCGGCGCAGTTCCTCGGGGCGCTGATCGCCATCGCCATTATGAGCGGCGCGATCTTCTTTCACCTTTTCACGCCGCTTGGCGTCGAAACGCCGGTGGAATGGAACGGCGATACGCCGACCGCCTTCGCGCCCAATCTTTTTATCGCCGCCTGCATCAGCTGGCTTTGCGCGGCGCTTATTCTCATCATTCGTCGCCGCGCGCTCAGCGTTTTCTCAGGCGGCGCCGTTCACAGTGCATAAAGCTTGCGCGGGGCTCACGCCCTTGCGACAACAGCCGCCATGAAAGAAGGCGACAATCCGAACTGGTTCGCGAACAGCCCCCTGTCGCGGGTCAATATCGAGAAGGATCAGCACGCATTCGTCGAAGCGCGCCTCGCCGATCAGACAAGCCTTCTCCTTCCCATGTGGCGCGGCGATCCGCTGATGAAGGACGGCGCGCCCGCCTTCCTGAACATCGCCGCGCTGTCGGAATTTCCGAAAGACGCGCCCTTGATCCTCCTCGGCCTGATTGGCGAGCGCGCCTATTTCGCCGTCGATATCTCGTCGACCGCCGACAGCGCAGAGACCGCGCCGTTCACGGAGCTCGGCGGCTATATGCCATTGCGCAATGCGGCCGGCGTTTTATCGCGCGACGATCTTGCTGTTGTCGGCCAGGCGCGCTGGTTTTTCGAGTGGCGCCGGAAACATCGCTTCTGCGCCAATTGCGGGGCGGAAACCGAGTTCGACCCCGGCGGCGCGAAGGCTCGTTGCCTCAAATGCGAGGCCGAACATTTCCCGCGCCTTAACCCCGTCTCCATCGTGCTCGCCGTCAATGAAGACGCCTGCCTGCTCGGGCGCGGCCATCAGTTCCCGCCGGGCTTTGTCTCGGCGCTCGCCGGTTTCGTCGAAGCAGGCGAAACACCGGAAGAGTGCGCGCGACGCGAACTTTTCGAGGAAGCGGGCGTGACGATCGACAATGTGCGCTATCTCTTCTCGCAGCCCTGGCCGTTCACCTGTGCCTTGATGATGGGCTTTCACGCCGAGGCGCAAGACCGCGCGCTTACGGTGGATACGGACGAATTGGCCGAAGCGGGCTGGTATGACAGGAAAGACGTCGAGGCGGTCTTGAACGGCGAAGAACGCGGCTTCGTTCTGCCCCCGCCCTTCACCATTGCGCGCCAGCTGATCGAGCGCTGGGTGAAAGACTAGGCGCTAGATGTTCCGCTCGCGGCCCTTTTTGTAGACGCCGAGAATTTTCAGCGACGACGAAAAGAAACTGAGCTCTTCGAGCGCGAGGCGCATGGGTTCTTCGGAAGGATGGCCTTCCGCGTCGGCGTAGAACATGGTCGCCGAGAAGGACCCGCCGAGCTGGTAGCTTTCCAGCTTGGTCATGTTGACGCCGTTGGTGGCGAAGCCGCCGAGCGCCTTGTAAAGCGCAGCCGGAATGTTCCGGACTTCGAAAATGAAACTCGTCACCACCGGGCCGTCCTCGGGCGAGGCGTCCATCGGCTCGCTCGCCATTTCGAGAAAGCGCGTCGTGTTGTGAGGCGCATCCTCGATGTTCTTTTTGAGGATCGTCAGACCGTAAAGCTCGGCGGCGCCTTCAGAGGCCACAACCGCCTCCTCCATATGGCCCGACTCGGCGAGACGCCGCGCCGCGCCCGCCGTATCGCCGGCGGTTTCCGGGCGGATATTGTGGGCATGGAGAAAATCGCGCACTTGCGCCAGGGCGACAGGGTGCGAACGCGCCACCTTGATGTCTTCGAATTTCGCCCCGGGCTTGGCCATGAGATGGTGCTCAACGGGGAGGAAATATTCGGCGATGATGTGGAGCCCCGCCCGCGGCAGGAGATGGTGAATGTCGCCCACCCGGCCGGCGAGGGAGTTTTCCACTGGCAGCATGGCCCGCTCCGCCCGGCCTTCGGTCACGGCTTCCACCGCCTCTTCGAAGGCGCCGCAGGGCAGAGGCTCGAAATCCGGGGCGTAGCGCCGGCAGGCGAGCTCGGAAAAGGCGCCCGGCTCGCCCTGATAGGCGATGCGCTTAGTCTCGGCGGCTTTCTCTTCCGTCATGGTCGGCTTCCCTGATTTTCCCCCGAAGGGCCGTCGGCGCTTATGCACAATGGGAGACGGGCCGGCAAGCGCCGGAAAAGGCCCCGGCCCCTCTCGCCGTTTTCCGCCCCCCCGCGCGAAAAGGCCGCGCTGGCCGCGCCGAGGGACCGCATTGCACAGCGCTAAGAAGACCGGTAAGAACCGCGCGACTTTTCTCGCCGCCCCGATCCGCGGGCCGTAATTGCCGGGATATTCCGATGAAAGATCCGCTTTTTAGCAACAAGGTCGCGGCCGCCGTTTTGACGGCCCTCTTGCTGATTTTCGGCCTGCCGCAGCTGACCAAGGCGCTGTTCGGCGGCGGCCATCATGGCGGCGGTGAAGAGCTTCACCTCGCTTATGGCGGGGAAGTCGACTTCGGCGGCGAAGCAGGGCCGGCCGAAGAAGAGCCGGAAGCCGATCTCGGCACGCTTCTCGCCAATGCGAGCGCTTCCAGCGGCGAGCGCCGCGCAGCGCTGTGCAAGTCCTGCCACACCTTCGAAGAAGGCGGCGCCAACGGCACCGGGCCGAATCTGTGGGGCATTGTGGGCCGCGAAGTCGCGGGGCATGCGGGCTTCAACTACACCAACGCCCTCAAAGAAGCGGGCGGCGTGTGGACCTATGAACGCCTCGACCATTTCCTGGAGAACTCCCAGAACTATATTCCGGGCACGGCGATGGTGCAGCGCTTCGCCAAGCCTGAGCAGCGCGCCGATATTCTCGCTTATCTCGGCACGCTCTCCGATGATCCGGTTCCCTATCCGGAGCCTGCTGCGCCCGCGGAAGACGAAGCCCCGGCTGAAGAAGACCACGCAGCGCTTGAGAGCGACGGCTCAAAAAAAAACGCTCATTAGATGACGATCTCGCCCTCTATTTTGAGGGCGTGAAGCCGGTTCCGGCGAGCGTCGACGTCAATGAGAGAATGGCCCTCCTTGGCGAGGCGCTGTATCACGACACGCTGCTTTCCGGCGACGGCACGGTCTCCTGCGCCACCTGTCACGGGCTCGAAACGGGCGGCGTAGACAGGCTCCCCGTTTCCACAGGCGTCAAGAACCAGCGGGGACCGATCAACGCGCCGACCGTCTACAACTCCGCGCATAATTTCGTGCAGTTCTGGGACGGGCGCGCCGCGACGCTTGAGGAACAAGCCGCCGGCCCTGTCGAAAATCCGCTGGAGATGGGCGATCAATGGCCGGAAGTCGTGAAGAAAGTCGCCGCCAGCGAAAGCTACCGTCCGCAATTTGATGCGCTTTTCGATGGCGAAGTGAACACCGCCACAATCACCAAGGCCATCGCCGAATTCGAACGCACGCTGGTGACGCCGGACTCCGCATTCGACAAATATCTGAAAGGCGACAAGGCGGCGCTCACCGAAAAGGAAAAACGCGGCGCCCTGCTGTTCGCCGAGAGCGGCTGCACGAGCTGCCACACCGGCTCCTATTTCGGCGGGGAAAGTTATCAGAAACTAGCGGACAGCTATTTTGAAGCCCGCGGCGGCGAGATGACCGAAGCGGACAATGGGCGTTTCAATGTCACCGGCGAAGAAGCGGACCGCCATATGTTCAAGGTTCCGATGCTGCGCAACATTGCTGTCACACCGCCTTATTTCCATGACGGATCGGCGCCGGACCTGGAAACGGCCGTCACGATAATGGCCCATCACCAACTCGGTCTTGATCTTTCAAAAGAAGACGCCGCGGCCATCGTTGCGTTCCTGGGCTCCCTTACCGGCGAGTATAAAGGCGTGCCCCTGGACAAGATGGCCAGCAACTAAGCGCTATCGCAGCGCCACCGCCGTGCCGTTGCAGGAAACCAGCAGCATCGCGCCCTTCTGGGTGTCCACCGCCTCGTAATCGATGTCGACGCCGACAATGGCGTCGGCGCCGAGCCGGGCCGCTTCCTCCTCCATGTCGCGCATGGCGTGATCGCGCGCCTCGCGCAGCGCCTTCTGATAGCCCTGCGAGCGCCCGCCAAGAATATCGGTGATGCCCGCAAAAAGGTCGCGAAAAATATTGACGCCGAGAATCGCCTCGCCGGCGACGACGCCGAGACTTTGACGGACCTCGCGTCCCGGGGCGGAATCGGTGGTGGCGACGATCATGAAAAAACTCCCTTGCCGACGTCACGACATAGGACGCGGCGAGCTGGCTTCAAGTTTTGCATGGGCGCGGCGCGATAAAACGCCGATGCTGCGCAATCAAAAGAGGCCGAGAAACTTCTTCCGGCGCTTGTGTTTTTTGAAATGCGCCCTGCCCTCTTTCGATTCGAGGAAGACGGAATAATCGATTTCCGGCCGTTCGATCCGCATGGACGTGGCGCGCAGCCCGCGGATGAGATCGTCGCCCGCGGCGGAAAACGCCGTCGCGGCGACGAAATCCTCCGGTTCGGAAGGAAGCGCCGCATCGGCCTTTTTCTTCTTGCCGGCGAAGAGCTTTTCTTTTTTCGAGAGATTTTCGCGCAGCGCCGAAAACGCCGCCGAGGCCGGCGCATCGAAGTTTTCCGGCAGGAAAGCGGCGTCTTTCGGCGAATAATCCGCGCGCGGCGGCACGGGGATATTGTCGACGCCGCGGCCGGTCAGCTTGCGCGAGGTGGTTTCTTCAAAACCCGACCAGATCTGTTTCAGCCTGTCGCTCATCTCGGTCTCCTAAAGCTCCGCCTTTTCGCGCTTCCATTCGAGCCCGCCATTGCGCGTGATGACCGCGACGTCGATGGGCCCGCCCACGGTTTCGACGGAATGCATCACTTTCTGCTGGAAGGAATTGAGCTTGATCAGCGAGGCCGCCGTCTCGCCCAGCTCCTTTTTCGGCAGGGAATTGATGGCGCGCAGAATCGGGCGCGTATGCACTGCATACTGATAATTATCGACGGAGCGGAAGAACTCGTTCACGGCGACGGCGAGATTGTTGCTTGAATAATCGCGGAAGATGGCGTTCTTCTGCGCGTCGCTCAAATTCGGCGTGCGGCCCACAATGTCGGCGACAAGCCCGCGCGAAAGCTTCAGGGTTTCGGAGTAAACGAACATCCGCAGATACTGGTCCATGCCTGTGAGGAAGGTGCGGATCATCCGGTCCTGCGCGAAGGGCTGGAAGACGGGCCCTGAATCCGCGCCGATATCGGCCTGGCGGTCGCGTTTGCGCTTTAAAATGCCGAGCACCACGGAAGAGGCGAGATAGGAGCGCATGGAAGGAAATTTTTCCTTCGCGCCGAAGCCCGCGAAAACCACGCCCGTATAATGCTCGAAAAACGCGTCTTTCACGACGGCGAAAACGGCGATGTCGCGCAGGCGGTTCATCGTTTCTTCGCTAACCGAAAGGCCGTGATATTCGCTTTTCAAGGACCCCACGAGACTCTGGATCAACTGGTCGATCTCGCCGCCATAGCGCCGGCGCACCTGCTCGGCCATGCCTTTCGGGAAACACGGCAAATCGCCGCGCGGGCTGTCGTCGGGGCAGCGCTGGTAATCCGCATGTAACTCGCCGACCACGAATTCGAAAATCGACGAGATATGATCGTGCACGCCGCCGCGATGCGCCTGTTGAAACTGCTGAACCTGGTAATCGAACTCTTCGGCGAGCACCGTATAGACGACGGCGACGACCTTGAAGAATTCCGTATCCTGATGATCCGCCGGAAAGAGGTCCGGATTGCCGGAGATGAACTCCATGAAATCGTCGGCGTAGGCCGCGACGGTGTCGAGCGGGCGTCCGCGCGACTGCTCGCGATAAAGCGAGATCACCGTCTCCCATGGCGTCGACATGATTTCGGCGTTGTTATAAATCATCACCGCGACCGGCTGGTTCTCGACCAGCGGAAACAGCTTGTCGGCGGAATTATAAGTCTTGAGGTAGCGCTCCCCGGAAATGGTGACGGCGCTGTCTGCGGCCATCGCCACCGCCTGGCGGTTCATCAACACGACTTCGGACGTCATTTGCCCCTCACGACTCCCCCGCGCCCTCATCCGCCGCGCGGGCCGCCCTCCGGCTCTCGCGGCCTCTCGGGCCCCTCACCGCGCCCAAGAAGGGCGCAAGAGCGGATGTTAACGGGAAATTCACCAATTGGAAACGGGCGGAGGGCGCCGCCCGCCCTATCCCCATTTGAGGAGTTTCCATGAGAAGCCGCCTGCCGGAACAGGCGCTTGGCCGGTTACCCGTCCGTTAAGCAAAGCCCCTGAAAAATTAGGAAAAATTTTCATTTCTCGGCCGGAAAGTGGGCCATCGCGCGGATGGAGGCCTTGGCCATGACTCCTGAGATTTTCACCAGCTTCACCCTCATTGAATGGGTGCTTTTCGGCTTTATCGGCGCAAATGTGGCGATTGTCGGAATCTGCCTCGTCCACAACGGTTTCAAGCGGCTGGGCCATCACACCGAAGAATAACCCTCAGGCGTAGCGCGACGCCTCGAAACCATACGCCTCGCGCATCTGCGAAATCTCTTTCAACTTGGCGTCAAAACGCGACCAGTCGTCGTCATCGGCGATCGGCACCCAGATCGCTTCGACCTCGTCGATCAACATGGTCGCGGGGCGCGCGCGGGTGAAATAATCGTGCTTGAGCCGCTCCGGCCTTTCCGGCGTGAAGGCCGTCAGAGCCTCGCGCAGGGGTTTGAATTTTTCCTGGGCGTAAAGCTCGGCGGCTGGACTTTTGTCGGCGCGGGGCTCTGACGGCGCGCCGCAGAACCAGTCGAAAAACACCTGTTCGTAAGGCGCGCCGGTTTCGGTCATCCATTTCAGGAAGTCGGCGACGAAACCGAAATCATTCTCGCCAGTATGTTCAACACCCAGACGCCGGAAAAACGCATCAGCCATGGCCTCCTCATAGGCCGGAGCGAAAGACTGGAGCGCCTTGTTGAGGGGGTCGGACGGCGCGATGCGCGACAGGGCGCCGCCGAGCTGGGCGAGGTTCCAGGCGCCGGCCTCCGCTTGCCGCCCGAAGGCGTAAAGCCCCGTCTGATCGAAATAAGCGGCGGTGAAGGACGGATCGGCGACCGGCGCGAACCGCCATGGTCCGTAATCGAAACTTTCGCCCGTGACGTTCATATTGTCGGTGTTCAAAACGCCATGAACGAAGCCCGCCGCCATCCATTGCGCGCAAAGACGCGCAGTGCGCTGAACGACACCTTCGAAAAAAGCCGCGACCCGCTCCTCGTTCATCTCATGCAGGAGATGCGGATAAAATTGCGCAACGCAGTAGTCGACGAGATCGGCGATCGCCTCGTCTTCCTTTTCATAGGCGAGACGCTGAAAGGCGCCGAAACGCACATGGGAATGGGAAAGCCGCACCATCACCGCCGAGCGCGCCGGCGACGGTTCGTCTTCGCGATATAGGTCTTCCCCGGTCTCGATGAGGCTGAAGGTCTTCGAGGTGTAAACACCGAGCGCTTCGAGCATCTCCGTCGCCAGCACCTCGCGCACGCCGCCTTTCAGGGTGAGCCGCCCGTCGCCGAACCTCGAATAAGGCGTCTTGCCCGAGCCTTTGGTGCCGAGATCGAGCAGCCGGCCCTCGCCGTCGCGCAGCTGCGCGAAAAGGAAGCCCCGCCCGTCGCCGATATCCGGATTGTAGGTGCGGAACTGGTGGCCGTGATAGCGGATGGCCAGCGGCGCTTTCAGATTGTCCGGCAAGGGCTCGAACCGGCCGAAATGAGCGATCCATTGCTCTTCGGAAAGCCCCCCGAGCCCGATTTTCTCCGCCCAGCGCTGATTGCGGTAGCGCAGCGTACAGCTCGGAAAATCCGCCGCCTCCACCGCATCGTAGAAGGGAGCGCCATTTTCCCGCCCGAGACGGTCAAAAATCGGAGCCGGCTTATAATTTTCTTTCGCCAATCTGGACCTTCTTAATCATTTGCGCCAAAAGTCGACGCTGTTCGCGAGCGCGAAAAACCGCGCTTTCATTCCTAACACGCTGACACAGAGATTATACCATGGACGCCGCCCGCCTGCCCGCCGCTCAAGATGTTCGCGCCGCCGCCGAACGGATCGCGGGCCGCATTAAGCGCACGCCGCTCGTCCATGCGGAGAAGCTCTCCGCCTTCACCGGCGCGGATATCTGGCTGAAGCTTGAAAATCTTCAATATACCGGCGCCTTCAAGGAGCGCGGCGCACTCAACAAGCTGCTTGTCATGAGCGAGGAAGACAAAAAGCGCGGCGTCATCGCCGCGTCCGCCGGCAATCACGCCCAAGGCGTCGCCCGCCACGCCGGCGCGCTCGGCGTGCCCGCCGTCATTGTCATGCCGGTGACGACCCCCGATGTGAAGGTCCGCCAGACCCGGGCTCTTGGGGCCGAAGTGGTGCTCACCGGTCACGATTTCGACGAGGCGAAAGTCGAAGCGGCGAAAATCGAAAAGGAGCGCGGGCTCACCTTCGTCCATCCTTTCGACGATGCGGACGTGATCGCCGGACAAGGCACGATCGCGCTCGAAATGCTCGAGGACGGCCCCGATTTCGACGCCATGATCGTTCCCATCGGCGGCGGCGGCCTGATCGCCGGCATGGCCCTCGCGACCAAGGACGCCGCGCCTGACACGCAAGTTGTCGGCGTGCAGACGGCGCTCTTCCCGTCCATGCTGAACGCCATCGACGGCGGCCATCGCGATACGGGCGGCTCGACCCTCGCCGAAGGCATCGCCGTCAAGGACGCCGGCGCCCTCACCCGCGAGATCGTGCGCGAAACGGTGGACGACATCGTGCTTGTGGACGAACGCATTCTCGAACGCGCGCTTTCCATGCTGATGATGGAGCAAAAGCTCCTGGTCGAAGGCGCGGGCGCCGCCGGGCTCGCCGCCATCCTCGCCGATCCGGCGCGGTTCAAAGACAAGACCGTCGGCCTCGTTCTTTGCGGCGGCAATATCGACGCGCGGCTCCTCTCCATGATCTTGATGCGCGACCTCGCCCGCTCGGGCCGCCTTGCCCGTCTTCGCGTGCAGCTCCTCGACATGCCGGGCCAACTCGTCCGTGTAGCGAGCATCATCGCCGAAAATGACGGCAACGTCACCGATGTGGGCCACCACCGCACCTATTCGGACCTGCCGGCGAAAATGACCTGCATGGACGTCACCGTCGACACCCAGGGCGAGGAGCATCTGGGCCGGATTATCCAGAATCTGCGCAAAGAGGGCTACGAGGTCGAGATCGCCTCTTACTAGAGCGCGATCTGGGGCGCGCGATCCTTTTCTTGATTGCGACAGGCGTATGAGAATCCTCACGCAAGTCCTGTCGCAGTGCAGCAGAGAATAAACACGCCTGTTTCACTCTTCTTGCAGCCGGGCGCGCCGCTTTTTCGTTGAATCTGTCCCGCACGACCTTATTTTGATGGCGTACGCGAAGGGGCGAGGGCGATATGACGAAATCCATGCGGCTTTGGGGGTTCACGGGGCTTTTTGTCGTCGCTGCGGCGCTGCTCGGTTTCAGCGCGCTCGCCCAGCCTTCCAACACAAGCGCCCCCTCCGGCGTCATCCTCACCCTCGACGGCGCGGTGACGCCGCCGGCGGCGCAATATCTCGAACGCGAGATCATGGCCGCTTCCGAGGCCGGCAAGGAAATCGTCATCATCGAAATCGACACGCCCGGCGGGCTGATGACGTCGATGAAGACCATCATCAAGGCGATCCTCGCGTCGGAAACGCCTGTGGCGACCTATGTCTCGCCGCAGGGCGCGCGCTCGGCGAGCGCCGGGCTTTACATCATGTATTCCGCTCATGTCTCCGCCATGGCGCCCGCAACCAACACCGGCGCGGCGACGCCGGTGGAAATCGGCGGCTCTCCGTCGAAGGACAACCCGTTCGACGAGAAAGATCCGGGGATCGAAAAAAGCCCGGAAAAGACAGGTAATCCCGACGCTAGCGAAGGCGGCGCCGGCGCGGAAGAAACGGACAATGCCGAAGACCGCGCAGCTGAGTCCGTGCGCGAGCGCGACCGGAGCGTCACCGAAGAGGATTACGAGGAGCTGGCCGGGGACAATCCCGGCGCGCCCGTCGACCGGACGGAAGCCGAGCCGCAATCCTCGCCGATCTCCAGCAACGACGCACTGCGCGCCAAAGCCATCAACGACGCGGTCGCCTATATCCGGGCGCTCGCCGAAGAGCGCGGGCGCAACGCCGACTGGGCGGAAAGCGCCGTGCGCGACGCCGTTTCCGTCACCGCGAACGAAGCCCTGCGCCTCAATGTCGTCGATCTTGTCGCGAGCGACCTCGACGACCTCCTCAAACAGATGAACGGGCGCACAGTGACGACGGCGTCCGGCGAGAAAACGCTGAACACGGAGAATGTCCGGCTTGAACGCGTCGAGGCGACTTTCGTCGAGCGCATCCTGAGCTTCATCGCCGACCCCAATGTGGCGGTCATTTTGATGTCGCTCGCCACCACCGGCATCATCATCGAAATGTGGAATCCGGGATCGATCTTCCCCGGCGCAGTCGGCCTCGTTTGCCTCATTCTCGGTTTTTATTCCTTCCAGGTGCTGCCCTTTAACTGGCTCGGCCTGGCGCTGATGGGCGCCGGCGCGCTGTTCATGCTGGTGGAGGCCTATACCCCGACATTCGGACTCATCGGCCTTGTGGGGCTCTTATTGTTCGGTTTCGGCCTGTTTGTGGTCTTCCCTGAAGGCTTCCGCGTTTCGGGCGCGGTCATCGGGGCTATTCTCGCCATCGCCGGAGGCTTCCTCGCGCTCATCCTGTTTGCCGTCGTCGGCTCGCGCAGCCACGGGCCGCTGATCGGCGCCGAAGCCATCCGCAAGCGCGAAGGCGTCGTCGACGAGTGGAGCGGCGGGGAAGGCTGGATCCTCGTCGAAGGCGAGCGCTGGCGCGCACGCTGCGACAAACCGCTTTCGAAGGGCGACCGGGTGCGCGTCATCGAAGTGGACGGCCTCGTTCTCGTCGTGAAACAGGCCAAGGCCGGCGGTCTGTTGGGCGGATTGCAGCCGAAAGAGGCGTGAACGAATGATTGAGGTCGCCGGATTGCCGGACCACCCGATCCGCTTTGCGGCGATCCTGCTGCTCGCCGGCTTCGCCGCCATTTCCATCGCCAAAATCTACGGCCTCTTCTTCATGCGCTGGAAAAGCCCCTATCGCATGGGACAGTCCATGAACGTGCAGCACGCCGAAGTCGTCGAATGGACCGAAAGCCCGGCCGGCGGCGAAGGCTATGTCAAGGCCGGCGGGGAGTTGTGGCGCGCAACATCCAAGGACTCATTGAAACCCGGCGATGAAGTGAAGGTCGCCGCCGTCAACGGACTGACATTGTCCGTAACGAGAAAATCCGGGTAAGACGCGAACAGCCGTCCCTGCCCGAGGACAAAAGGAGAAATCACATGCCCGGAATTGGCTTTTTAGGAGCGATCTTACTGGCGCTTTTCGTTATCGTGCCGGCCGTCATCAAGGTCCTGCGCGAATATGAGCGCGCGGTCATCTTCACGCTCGGCCGGGTGGGCCGCAAGGCCGCGGGCCCCGGCCTCGTCATCCTGATCCCGATCATCCAGACCATGCGCAAAGTCGACATGCGCACTTTCGTCCATGACGTGCCGACCCAGGACGTCATCTCCCGGGACAACGTTTCGGTGAAGGTGAACGCGGTCATCTATTACCGCGTCGTCGATTCCGTGCGCGCCGTGGTGCAGGTCGAAAACTATATGGCGGCGACCAGCCAGCTCGCCCAGACCACCCTGCGCTCGGTGCTCGGCAAGCACGATCTCGACGAGATGCTGCAGGAGCGCGACAAGCTCAACAAGGACATCCAGGAGATCCTTGACAGTCAGACTGAGGCCTGGGGCATCAAGGTCGCCAATGTGGAGATCAAGCATGTGGACGTGGACACGTCGATGATCCGCGCCATCGCCAAACAGGCCGAAGCCGAACGGGAGCGGCGCGCCAAGATCATCCTCGCCGAAGGCGAATTCCAGGCGGCGGCGAAACTCTCCGAAGCCGCGGAGGTGCTGGCCACCTCGCCGGGCGCCATGCAGCTGCGCTATCTCAACTCGCTGCAGGAGATCGCCGGCGACCAGACCAACACCATCGTCTTCCCGTTCTCCATCAATGAAATCGTCGACCGCATGCGCTCGTAATGCCGGTCGCCTTGGTTTAGGACAGGCGGCGCGCCCGGCCGGGGCGCGCCGTTTTTCATGATGCCGAACGAACCTATTGATAATATTCAGGAACTGGATGCGCGCGGCTATCGCTGTCCGCTGCCGGTGATCCGCATGGAAGCGCGGCTGCGGCGGATGGCGCCTGGGGAAAAGCTTCTCGTCAGGGCGGACGACCCGGTCGCTGCGCTCGACATTCCCCATTTCTGCCGGGAAGCGGGACACGAAGCCCTGCGCCGGCCGGACGAAGGCGGCCCGGGCGCGCCGGTTTGCGTCTTTCTGGTCACGCGGGGGCCGAATCCGGCCTGAATTCCGGCCGTCGCCCCATCCGTTCCGGAGCGGGGGCGCCCTTTTGCTTTCAGAAATGGTAAAGGTTAATATGGAGGGACGCTCCGAGCCGTGCTTTAATGCGGTCTCGGACGCTCGGTGAAGCGCCGAACCGGGACCGCGAAGGCATGACGCCACAGTCGCGAATGCTGGCTCGGGGGAGTCTGTAGGGGAAGCGGGGATATGAAAAGAGATCCGAAGATGCTGTTTGGAAAAGCGCGCCGCCTGATCGGCGGCATTGCGGTCGCGTCCGTGCTGGCGTTCGCCGCCGCCGCGCCGGCGCATGCGACATTCGAGGCCGGTCTTGAAGCCTACAAGAACGGGCAATATTCGCAGGCGCTCGACATCTGGCGGCGCTTCGCCGTTGCTGGCGACATTCGCTCGAAAAAAGTCCTCGGCGACGTCTATTCCGGCAAGGCGCTGGAAGCGGCCCGCGGCTCCGCCGCGCCGCTGGAGGAAATTCCGGTCGACAATGTCCAGGCCCTCGTCTGGTACACGCTCGCGGCCTATCACGATTTCTCCGCATACCAACTTCCCACCGCTGACGAAGTCAACGCGCAGATCCTCGCCGAAGGGCGCCTTACGGAAATCCGCTTCCGCATGAGCTCGCGCGACGTCGACAAGGCCGAAGACCTGATCGCCCGCACTTTTGAAGCCGGCAGCCCTTACGACATCTACCGTCTCGGCGAGATGTATCAGAAAGGCGCCGGGCTCGAAAAAGACAACACCAAGGCGCTTGAAATGTACGCCCTCGCCAAGGAGCGCGGCGTCGGCGAGGCGAGCGCGGCTTACGAATTCCTCGAGCCTTTGATGAACAAAAAGGAAGTCGAGAACGCGCTCGACAAAGTCGCAGACTGGCAGCCGCCCCTGCCGCCCGAACACACGGGCAAAACCCGCCAGCAGGAAGAACTCGAGCGCCTCAAGAAAGAGCTTGAGGAAATCCGCATGGCGGACGCGCTTGAAGCGGTCTCCGACATCGATGTGGAGCTTATCCAACGCGCGCTTAACGCGCTCGGCTATCGCGCCGGCGTCGTCGACAACAAGCTCGGCCCCTCGACCCGCGAGGCGATCCGCCGCTTCCAATACGCCCAGGTCGCCCGCGACCGCGACATGAGCGATGAGGAAAAAGAGGCGGTGGTGACCGGCGTCCTGACGCCGCGCCAGACCGTCGATCTCTTCGGCGAAGCCGCCAAAGCGAAACATCCGATGTCGCAATATGTCTACGGCATCATGCATGTGCGCGGCATCGGCGTGGAGCAGGACGGCCAGCAGGCGGTGAAATGGCTCAGCGACGCGGCGGAGCAAAATCTCGCCATCGCCCATTACGCCCTCGGCGTCGTCTATCGCGACGGCACCACAGGGCTCAACGAAGTGGCGCCGGACGAGCGAAAGTCCGCCTTCCACCTCGCTCGCGCCGCAGCGCTCGGCTACAAGCCGGCGAACGACGCGCTGCGCCGTTTAAGCTTCGAATATACGCGTGACATTCAGTAATGGGGGATCTTGAGATGAACCGCATGAAGTTGAACCATTTCGCCCCCGCTCCGGTCCGCGCCATGGCCGCCGGCTTATTGGCGGCGGCGTTCACGGCGACAAGCGTTCAGGCGCAGTCGCTGGGCGGCTTTCCGATCCGCGAGCCGGACGCCGGCTCGTCGAGCTCCAGCTCCTCCGGCGGCTCGAGCAAAAAAGGCCCGATGCAGATCATCGTCGATGCGAACGGACCGGGCCCTTACAAAACCATTTCCGCCGCGCTTGACGATGTCGCCGAAGGCGGCGTCGTTTATGTGATGCACGGCGTCTACAACGAATCCATCAAGCTCGATAAATCGGTGTTCATCCAGGGCGACCGCGGCCCCGGCTCGGGCGTTGAAATCGCCGCGCCGATGAACGCGCCCTGCCTCACCTTCAAGCCGAAACAGGGAACCGCGCACGCCGTCGTCGCGAATGTCCAGTTCAAGGCGAAGATCAATTCCGGCGCGGCGGCCTGCGTCGATGTCGATCAGGGCGTTTTCACCCTGAAGGAAAGCGACGTCCTCGGCTCCGGCGTCAAGCCCGCGGTGAAAATCAACGGCGGCACGGTGATGCTTGAGAAAAACCGCATCTCCGCCGGCTCCGAAGGCGTTTTCGTCACGCAGCCGCATTCCCTGTCGCAAAGCTTCATCATCGACAACAAGATTTTGCAGAACAAGGTCGGCGTCGACATTGCGAGCGGCAGCCGCGCCGATGTCGTGGTGGCCGGCAACGAGATCTTCGACAATCTCGACTCGGGCGTGAAATCCTCCGGCTATGGCTCGGCCAAGCTGATCGGCAACAAGATCCGCAACAACAAGGGCTCGGGCGTCATCCTCGACAAATACGCCAAGCTCTCGCTGGTTCGCTATAACGAAATCGCCCAGAATTCAGGCGACGGCGTCGCCATTCCGTTCGGCGTCAACGGTGTCATCGAAGACAATGACATTGTCGGCAATGACGGGCTTTCGATCTTCGTGCGCGACGGTCTCGAGCCGAAGATCACCAACAACACCATCGAAAACAACAAAGGCGACCGCTGCTCCAAGAAAGACCGGCGCAAGGGCCGCTGTTAGGCTTTGCTTTCATCCAAACACAAAAACCCCGCTCCGGCGGGGTTTTTTAATCGACCAAAAAAGGAAAACCTAAGACGATGAGCGAGTTGCCGCCCTGCCCGCAATGCGGGTCGACCCTGACTTACGAAGATTCCGGCCTGCTGGTCTGTCCGGAATGCGCCCATGAATGGACCCCGGGGACGGCGGCTGAAGAGGCGGCGTCCGGCGTTGTCGACGCCAATGGCAATGCGCTCAGCGACGGCGACACGGTCACGGTCATCAAGGATCTCAAAATCAAGGGCTCCTCGCAGGTCGTCAAAGTCGGCACAAAGGTGAAGAATATCCGCCTTACAGGCGGCGACCATGACATCGACTGCCGCATCGACGGCGTCGGCGCCATGAAGCTGAAATCGCAATTCGTGAAAAAGAGCTGAGGCGCCGCCGTAAGTTTTGCCGCAAGTTTTGTTTGCGCCGCGCATAGTCCGAAGGACGAAGCGTGGTGCCCCCCGCCGGAATCGAACCGGCACTCCCGAAGGAACTGGATTTTGAATCCAGCGCGTCTACCAGTTCCGCCAGAGGGGCTCATAGCACGGTCGACGTGAGGGCGGCATATTAGGTGGCGCGAAGGCGCGGTCAATGGCTCCCGAAAGATTTGTTAAGGCTCGCCTAGGTATCATCGGCGAAATCCTCTACATGGCTTAACAGGCGGACGATTGTGAGACAGATGACCGAGAACGGTCCGACCCCAAAAGAGAAGATGCGCGGCGCAACCCGCGTCCTCCATGACATCCTCGACGATCTGAAACGCGCGGCGCCCGAAACCGCCGCCGCGTCTTCAGACGCCGCTGCAGCTCCGACAGCCGCCCCCTCCGCCGCTTTGGGCGATGTCGTCGACCGGCTCGACGAGCGGGCCTTCGGCTTCCTCCTCCTTCTCCTCGCCCTGCCCTGCTGCCTGCCTTTCGTTTATCTCCTGCCGCAGATCGTGGCCCTGCCCATGCTGGCGCTCGCCGGACAGATGGCCATGGGGACGCGTCATCCCTGGCTGCCACAAAAGCTCCATGACCGGCGTTTCGAGATCGCCGCTTTTTCGAATGTGCTCGCACGCGCGGAAAAATACGGGGGCTGGCTGGAGCGCATCGCCACTCCGCGCTTGAGGCCCGTTACGAGCCATCTGGCGCTGCGCATCATCGGCGGCCTGATGCTGCTGCCCATCGCCTCGATCCTGATGCCTTTCCCCCTGACCAATACGGTTCCCGGCATCGGCGTCGCCATCGCCGCGCTCGGCATTATCGAGCGCGATGGCGTTCTGGTGACCGGCGGGCTGCTGATCGGCTTTATCTGGGTGCTCCTGCTGATCTTTGTCGGCGCGGAAACCCTGCATCTCGTCAAGGACTGGCTGACCGGCGGGGCCTGAGCCCCACGAAGATGTGACGATCCGTCTTGAGGCCGGCCCTTTGCATCAAGGTTATAACAGCCGTCATGCTCAAGGCTTTCTTCAACCGGATGTCCTTTACCGAGCGCGTGCTGGGGCTGTCTTTCCTTGCAAGCGGCGCGATGCTGGCCGGCGCTCATCTGTTTGAAAAAGTCGGCGGGCTCGTCCCTTGTGTTTTGTGCCTCAACCAGCGCGAGGCGCACTGGACCGCGCTCGCCGTGGCGGCGGCGGGGCTCGTGGCTGCGCGCCTCTTTCGCTCCAAGCTCGGCGCCGCAGCCGCCGTTGGCGCCGCGGCCCTCGTCTACGCTGTCAGCGCGGGCCTCGCCTTTTACCATACAGGCGTCGAATACGGGTACTGGCCGGGCCCGGCGATCTGCGCCGGCGGCGGCGTCGACGCCATCGATCTCGACAATCTCGCCGCCTCTTTAAGCCAGAAGAGCGACGCCCCCTCCTGCGAAGACGTGCAATGGCGCTTTCTTGGCGTCTCCATGGCTGGCTATAATCTTCTGGCGTCGGCCGGGCTTTTCGCGCTGACGCTCCTCGCCGCGCTGACGGAAACCCGCGCGGCGAAACGCACAAGGCATGGAGCCCCCGCATGAAGACGCCGCAAAAGCCGGGCCCTCGCGCCGGACGCATTGCCGAGATGCTGCGCGTCGATCACGCCGGCGAATATGGGGCCGTCGCCATTTACCGCGGCCAGCGCGCCGTCTTCGACAAGCTGACGCACAAAGCGGAAACCGCCGCCCTCTTGAAAGAGATGGAAGAGGGCGAGCACCATCACCTCTCGACCTTTGACGCGCTTCTCGCCGACCGCAAAGTGCGCCCCACCCTGCTCGCGCCGTTCTGGAACGCCGCCGGCTTCGGGCTGGGCGCGGCGACCGCGCTGATGGGCGAGAAAGCCGCCATGGCCTGCACCGCCGCCGTCGAAGACGTCATCGAAAAACATTACGCCGAACAGATCGGCGAGCTTGAAACGGACGAGCCCGCACTCGCAGAGACCGTGCGCGAATTCCGCGACGACGAGCTCGAACACAAGCACACGGCCGAGACCCACGGCGCGCAAGAGGCGCCGGGCTACAACCTCTTGTCCTCGGCGATCCGGTTCGGCTGTCGCGCCGCCATCCGCATCGCTGAAAAAGTCTGAGGCCCGCTCGCCGCCTTTGCGCCCCTGGATGGACCCGGCTAGTATCGCCGCCAACCAATCTTTTCAGGGAGTTTTCATGAGAAAAGCCAAGATCCTGCGCCGGGCGGGCGCCGCCGCCGCCATTTCGGCGCTGGCCCTCGCCGCGGCCTGCAGCCCGGAGCCGGCGGAGCCATCAGGAACCGACGAGACGGCCGCGCCGACGGTCGAAGACGCAAAAGAATTTATCGCGCGCGTCGAAGACTGGTATCGTGATTTCGGCGAATATTCCGCGCGCATTCAGTGGGTCAACGCCACTTACATCACCTACGACACCGACTGGCTGTCCTCGCGCGTCGCCGCGGAAGGCACCGAGATGGGCGTTAAATTCGCCAATGAAGCAAAGCGCTTCAACGATCTCGACTTGCCGGCCGAGATGCGCCGCAAAATCGAGTTCATCAAGCTCGGCCTTAACCTGCCGGCGCCGGAAAAGCCGGGCGCGGCGAAAGAGCTTGCGGACATCAACACCCGCATGGGCTCTACCTACGCCACCGGCAAGATCGAACTGGACGGCGAGACAGTCGCCCGCGTCGACCTTGAAGAGATGATGGGCACGGTGCGCGATCCCGATAAACTCGAGGAAATCTGGGTGAAATGGCGCGAAATCCCGGTCGCCGAAAATGACGACGGCACGACCATGAAGGAAGATTACGCCCGCATGGCCGAAATCGCGAATGAAGGCGCGCGCGAGCTTGGCTTTGAGGATGTCGGCGCCATGTGGCGCGCGCGTTACGATCTTCCGCCTGCGGAGTTTGCGGCCGAGACCGACCGGCTCTGGGAGCAGGTCAAGCCGCTCTACGACCAGCTACACTGCCATGTGCGCGCCAAACTCAACGAGCAATATGGCGATGATGTCGTTCCCCTCGACGAGCCGATCCGCGCCGATCTTCTCGGCAATATGTGGGCGCAAAGCTGGGCCAATATTTATGACCTCGTTGCGCCCGCCGACGCCGACCCGGGCTATGACCTGACCGAGCTTTTGAAGTCGAACGGCTATGACGCGAAGAAGATGGTCGAGACCGGCGAAGGGTTCTTCTCCTCCCTCGGTTTCGAGCCCCTGCCCGAAACCTTCTGGGCGCGGTCGCAGATCACCAAACCGCGGGACCGCGAAGTCGTCTGCCATGCTTCGGCGTGGGATCTCGACAGTCAGGACGACATCCGCATCAAGATGTGCACCAAGGTGAACTCCGACGACTTCCAGACGATCCACCACGAGCTCGGACACAACTACTATCAGCGCGCCTATAAGGACCAGCCGCCGCTCTTCCAGAACGGCGCCAATGGCGGCTTTCACGAGGCGATCGGCGACATGGTCGCTCTTTCGATCACGCCGGACTATCTGAAGCAGATCGGGCTTCTCGACGAGGAGCCGGACGCATCGAAAGACATCGGCCTTTTGATGGCGCAGGCGCTCGAGAAAATCTCTTTCATGCCCTTTGGCCTCCTCATGGACAAATGGCGCTGGGAAGTGTTCGACGGCGAGCTAACGCCCGAAACCTATAATGACGGCTGGTGGCGCTTGCGCGAGCAATATCAGGGCGTGCGCCCGCCGGTCGCGCGAGACGCCCATTATTTCGATCCGGGCGGGAAGTACCACATCCCCGGCAACGTCTCCTATACGCGCTATTTCATCGCCCATATCCTGCAGTTCCAGTTCCACAAGGCCGCCTGCGAACAGGCCGGCTGGACCGGGCCTTTGCACCGCTGCTCGATCTACGGCTCGAAGGAAGTCGGCGAGAACTTCAACGCCATGCTGGAAATGGGCGCCTCGAAGCCCTGGCCCGAAGCGCTCGAAGCCTTCACCGGCACGCGGGAAATGGACGGCGAAGCGGTGGTCGAATATTTCGCGCCGCTGATGGAATGGCTCGAAGAGCAGAACAAGGACCGCACCTGCGGCTGGTAAGCGCCGCTGCGAACTGAAAAAAGAAAAGCCCCGTCGAAGCGGGGCTTTTTTATTTGCGCGAGGCTTTTTCGTCGTGCCCGGACGTTCCTTCGCGCGCGCCGAGCACGGCGGCGACATCGTCGAGCGAGACGCCCTGCTCCGCCAGCATGACCAGTAGGTGGTATAGAACGTCGGCGGCTTCAGCGGTGAGATGGGCTTTGTCGCCCGACACCGCCGCAAGCGCGGCTTCCACCGCTTCCTCGCCGAATTTCTTGGCGCATTTTTGCGCCCCGCCGGCAAGCAGCGAGGCGGTGTAGGACTGATCGGCGCCCGCGCCCTTACGCGCGGCGATGGTCGCCTCAAGCCGCTTCAACACCGCACCGATATCGCTGCTTGCGTCAGTCATTCGCTCCGCCTTTCAAGCCGCCGACTTGGAAAACCGCATGGGAAGCCCCGCCTTCGCCATGGCTTCTTTGGCTTCGAGGATTGAGATTTCCCCGAAATGGAAAATCGAGGCGGCGAGCACGGCGGAGGCTTTGCCCTCTTTCGCTGCTTCCACGAGATGCTCCACCGACCCGGCGCCGCCGGAGGCGATCACCGGCACGTCCACGGCCTCGGCGATGGCCCGGGTCAGCGCGATGTCGTAGCCGGTCTTGACGCCGTCGCAGTCCATGGAGGTCAAAAGGATTTCCCCGGCGCCGCGCGCGACCACGTCTTTTGCGAATTCGACGGCGTTGATCCCGGTCGCATTGCGCCCGCCATGGGTGAAGATTTCCCAATGCCCATTATCAGGGGGATCCCCGACGCGTTTCCCATCGATGGCGACGACCACGCATTGCGCGCCGAACCGCTCCGCCGCGGCGTTAATGAGGTCGGGATTGTTTACCGCCGCGGTGTTGATCGCCACCTTGTCGGCGCCGGCCAGCAGCAGCGCCCGGAAATCGTCGAGCGAGGCGACGCCGCCTCCGACGGTCAGGGGCATAAAGCAATGCTCGGCGACATCGGAGACCTTGTCGAGGAGGATGCCGCGCCCTTCGTGGCTTGCGGAAATGTCGAGAAAGCAGAGCTCGTCGGCGCCGGCGGCGTCATAGGCTTTGGCGGCGTCGGCGGGGTCGCCCGCATCACGCAGATTGACGAAATTGACGCCTTTGACGACGCGGCCGTCCTTGACGTCGAGACAGGGGATGATCCGTATATTGAGCATTCGTGATCTTTGTATTGTGCGTTTTCTGACGGAAAACCGGCTTCCACTTTTCCGGAAAACGCTGGGTTATTCCCGCCAGAAGGGCGTCATCTTTTCGAACGCATCCCAGGCCGCGTCAATCTTTTTGGCCGCCTCGCGCGCTTCGGCGGCCTTATAGCCGGAAATGAAGCCGGCGGCGCGCATCAGCCCTTCGCCGCCCGCGCCTTCGCCTCGAGCCGCCCGTTCGGCGAGCCCCTGCGCCACCACCGCGTCATTCACCGCGCCGAAAGCGTCCTGCAATGTCGAGAGCGCCGCCATATATTCCTTGCGATGGGTCTTCGGATAGATGCCCCGGAAAAGCTGGATCGGGTAGCGCAGTTTTTTGAGCGCGATGCGCAAAGGATGACGCGCGGCAAGCTCATGAGCGCCAATCGCCTCTTTTGCGGTCCGCCTGGCTTTCTTCAACGCCCGGTCGAGGACCTTTGGGGCGAACTCCCGGGCGGGCCGGAAGAGCGATTTTTTCGCGTCCTCGCGCCAGCCCATCAGGGTTCCCGCCGCCATCACGTCGATGAGGAACTGGGTGAACTCCCGCCCGCTGACCGCGGCGACGGCGTCCTGCCACGCCGCCGCGCGGGCGATCTCGGCCCGGGCCTTGAGGGCGCGCAAGCCTTCCGGCGCATAGGCGCCCTCCTGAGCCGCCGGCAGGGTCTCCTCCAGGAAGACGTCCCAGTCCCGGGCGGGGCCCATGGCGCCGGCGATCAGCTTCGCGCGCGCCGCCAGCCGCGCAATCTCGTCCGAGCCGACATAGCGCCGGAAGATCCGCTCGATCGCCCGCAGGCGCCGCAGCGCCACGCGCATCTGATGAACGCCCTCGGGCCTGCGATAGTCGATCAGCGCCGGCTGGAGCTCTGAAAGGCGCGCCGCAATCTGCGTCAGGGACGTGCCGAGAACGTCCGCCGCACTCATTTCGGGATCGATATTATCCTTCTCGCGCTTGGGCGTCGGGTTCGCCGGATCCTGCAGCGCCAGGGCCGTCTCGAGTTTGGTTCCGCCGGACAGTCTCAGCGGCGCATTATCCGTCAGGAGCCGGGCGAAATCGAAAACCGCCGCCGGTTCGCCCTCAATGAGCTCAAGCTCGACCTCCGCCAGCGGTCCCGCAAAGATGCGCCCCTCCCCGTCCCGGCTTTCAGCCTGGCCGAGATCGACGGCGAGCTCAATTTTGGCGTCCCTGTAGGCGATCTCCGCCGCCCAGCGATCCACCGCCGTGCCGGCGACGGGAATGAGCTTGGGGATAAGGCCTTCGATGAGCGCGTCGATCTCCTCTTCGCCGACCGGGGCCGGGAAATCCTCGGCTTTGGCGATCGCAACCTCGTATTCCATGCGGGAGGCGGCGTTCGCCCCCTTCGCCTTGACCGCCTGAATGTAGTCCGCCCCCTCTTCGCGCAGCCTGAGGCTGCGGCCCCGCTTCGCCAGTACGCCGTCTTCGGTGTCGAAATAGGTGGAGGAAAGCCGCTCCCAGGCGCCGTCTTTCGGTGCAATCGCTGAAAAGAAACGGCTTTTCGGCAGCGCCGCCAGATCTGCAGGCGCGCCGACAAATTTCAGCTCAAACTCGGTCCGCCCCGCGCCCATGGTTTCGCGGCCCTCATTCTCCACAACAAGATCACTTTACTGGACTTAGGCAATAAAGGGCAATTGGCCCTACCCGGCGATTTTCAACGCCTCGGCGGTGTCGATGCGCCCGTCATAAAGCGCCCGGCCAATGATAACGCCCTCAATATTCTCATGGGCCGATTTCAGCGCCTTGATGTCTTCGATCCCGGCGACGCCGCCGGAGGCGATCACCGGTATGGCCGCTTCTTCGGCGAGTTTCGCGGTCGCCTCCACATTGACCCCGGCCAGCGCCCCGTCGCGGCTGATGTCGGTATAGACCACCGCGGCAAGTCCCTGGTCTTCATAACGTTTTACCAGGCTGGCCGGGGTTTCGGCGCTGTCGCCGTCCCAGCCTTCGGTCTTCACCCGGCCGTCGCGGGCGTCGACCCCGAGCACGATGCGCCCGGGATAGGTCCGGCAGGCCTCGATGACGAAATCCGGATCGCTGACGGCGGCCGTACCGAGGATCACGCGGGTCATACCGGCCTCGAGCCAGCGCTCTACCGCCGCCATATTCCTGACGCCGCCGCCAAGCTGGGCTTTCGAGCCCACGCGCTTCAGGATCGCATCCACCGCCTCGCCGTTCACCGCCGCACCTGCAAAGGCGCCATCAAGGTCGACAATATGGATCCAGGAAAAACCCGCCACCTCGAAGGCGGCGGCCTGCGATGCTGGGTCTTCATTATAGACTGTCGATTCTTCCATGCGACCCTGAAACAGGCGCACGCATTCGCCGCCCTTGAGGTCGATGGCTGGGTACAAAGTCAGCTTGCGGCTCATGACGGGGACCATTCCAGAAAGGCGCTCAAAAAGGCGAGGCCGGCCTTTTGGGACTTCTCCGGGTGGAACTGCGCGCCCACCAGGTTGTCCCGGCCGATGAGCGCAGGCACCGGCCGCCCGTGATGCGTAACGCCAAACAGATGGGCGTTATTTTCGGGCTCGAAATAAAACGAATGAGCGAAGTAAAAGACCTCGCCATCCAGTCCGTCGAAGACCGGATGGTGTTCGACGGTCTCAACCGTGTTCCAGCCCATATGAGGCGCGCGAAACGCTTCGGAATGGGGTAGGGGAACGACCTCGCCGGGGATCCAGCCGAGCCCTTCCGAGCCCCCGAATTCGAGCCCGCGATTGGCGAGCAGCTGCATCCCGACGCAGATGCCGAGAAACGGCCGGCCCTCGATGAGCGCGACATGCTCCACCGCTTCTATAACGCCGTCCCGGGCGGCGAGCCCGGCCATGCAGGCGGCGAAGGCGCCCACGCCGGGCAGGATGATCCGGTCGGCCTTGCAAATGACGTCCGGATCGTCGGTCACCGAAACATGGCGGGCAAGACCGGCCTCGCGCGCAGCCCGCTCCACCGCTTTTTCGACGGAGCGCAGGTTCCCGGAGCCGTAGTCGATGATCGCCAGCGTTTCAGCCATGGGCGAGGCTTGTACCCGCGCCGCGCGCCAAAACAAGGGGAATGCGAGGCGAGGACGCAAAGAAAACCGCGCGGGGGAAAGGCCCCGCGCGGCTCTTTCATGCCCGAATAGGAACGGGGCCCGTTTAGGCCGCCGGGAAGCAGGCCTCGATGGCCGCCTTGGCGTCGTCGCTCAACCCCTCAAGATCTTCCGGCGCAGCCACGGCCAGGAGTTCCTCCGTGGCGTCAGCGTCCGCGGTTTCTGCAAGGCAGGCGCAGCCTGACGCATCGGTCCCGTTTTCTTCCGCATAGGCCTCGCAATGGCCCTCAAGATCGCCGGCGTAAGCGGGGGCCATCGCAAACCCCGTCAGGGCAAGCGCAAGTGCGATTTTCTTCATGTCGTTTCCTCCGTGTCGGCCCCGTTCTAGCGGGTGCATTTGTCCATGGCGGCTTTGGCGTCGTCCGAGGCGGCGTCATAGCGCTCCCCCGGATCGGCGATTTCGGCGAGCTCCAGAAATTCATCGGCGAGATCGTTCGCAACGATTTCCTCTTCGAGGCAGGAACAGCCCGACGCATCGCGGCCGTCCGCCTCCAATGTCTCGACGCAGGCGTCGGCCCATTCGCCGGCCTGCACGCTTGTCACGCCTGCAGCTATGATGGCGCCCGCCGCGACGGCGATGACGCATGTTTTCTTAATGATCATGAAAGACCCCTGTTGCTTGACGCCTAAACCCGGTCCCCGGGCGGTACGCAACGCACGGCGCCTTCAAGACGCCCCCAACCGGCCGCGATCTGACCTTGAAGACGGGCCAGGGTCAACTGAGCGAGCTGCAATTCCCGCGAATCCTGCAGGGGCGAGAAAGCATTTCGAAAGGTTGAACGCAGATCATGGGCTGGACGGCGAGGGGAGACGCACGATGCGAAGCCGCTTTCTAAAAACCGTTTGTCCGGCAATCCTGATTTTGCTCGCCACGCCTTCGGCGGCCGAACCGCCGGCGCCGGAATTTCCCCAGGCGCTGACCCGCCCGCTCACCGCGAAATACCGCGAGGCCTATCTAAGCCAGCTCCTGACGCAATTGCGCCGCCAGGGCCATGAAGGCCGCTATATCGACCAGGGCGTTCTCGACGAGATCGAGCAGAACAACTACGCCCAGCGGCGGCTCTCGCTTTTCCAGCAGGAGCTGCGCCGCGACAAGAACGGCGACGGCGTCATCACGATCAAGGAGATCAAGGCCGGCCTGCCGAACAACGTCACGCGCATGCGCGGCGCGGAAAGCGAGGATGATGTCCGCCGCCGCGTCGACGCCGAAGTGCAGAAAATTCTCACCGCCGACGCCAATGGCGACAAGAAGATTTCGCTCGCCGAAGCCCACGCTTTTGCGGGGGAGAAGGCAAAACTTTCCACACGCCGCCGGAGCACCGGGCTTGAAGGTCTTCTGGCGCTCGATCCGAACAAGGACGGAAAGCTGACGGCGGAAGAACTTCTTGAGATCGGGAAGGAGACTTTCTCCCATTTCGACGAGAACGGCGACGCCATTCTCGACGACGAGGAAATGGTTGCGGCCCGCGACGCCATCAATGCGAGCAGCCGCGCCGCAATCGCCGCACGGGCAAATCCCAAACAGGCGCTTCACTGCAAACCGCCCGAAGCCGGCCGCAGCGAGGACGTGATTCTCATCAGCGGCTATGAAGGCGATGCGATTTCGTCCGTATCCGTTGCAGGCATGGATCGCACGACGACAACCGGAAAGATGATTATCGAACCCGGAAAGAAGCCGCTTTATATTTTCGCAACCACTTTTGATCCTTTCATCTGGCGCGTTGAAGGCGACGTGAAACGCGTCGCAAAATTCGTCGTTGTCGCCCAGCGCGCCAATAGCGGCGTGGGGGTCGTCGGCGTGCCGAAAGAAAAAATCACTTTTCTCCCGTCCGGCGCTTGTTTCAAATATTTCTCAAAGCCCGCGAGCGGCGCTGCGCTGCAGGCGAAAGCAATTCTCGAAACGCTTGTAAAACGTCCGGTCGCAAAGCTGATCGCCAGTTACGCCATCAGCAGCATCGGCGCGCCCTCCGGCGTCATGCCCGATAAAAAACGCAGCGCCGGCCCCGGCGTCGTCTTTGTCAAAGGTCCGACCCGCTTTCTTGTGGAACAAGACGGAACCGTCACCAATCTCACGGAGAAAACCGAAAAAGAACAGCCTGCGCAAGCAAAGGCGGACGCCAACACGGTGGCCATGTTCAACCGCTTTTCGCCGGGCGGCGTCGTGGAAATCGACAAAAAGACGGTCATCGCATCGCGGCCGGCGGAACCTTATGACGTGCTGCCGCAGCAGGCGGGCCTCATCCAGCTCATGGAGGAAGACAAGATCGAGCGGTTGAGCGACGGGACTTACTATATCAAAAAACCCATCGCCCGCTTTCCAGCGGGTCTCGCCGGCGGCCATTCCGTGAAATTCATGCTGGCGAAGGACGTGCCCATGCCCGCCGGAAGCCCCAGTCACAGCTGCGTTATTTCCGAAGAGACCGGCAAACAGCTGGCGGGAAGCAGTCTGCTCTGCCGCTGATCATATTTTAACCAAGCGCGCGAGCCGCATTCCCCTTGCAGGAACGATTTTCACCGTATGCTGTTTGTTTTTCAGGAGTTGATTAGCTCCTCGTCACGGAGAGGAGGACAGCAATGGCTGTAGAAACGCAGGAAAGACAGCGCAAAGAGCCGGGTGAAGCGGAAAACACCGCTGAAGCAATCCGCGTCTCCGACCACGAGACCGCAGACGGACAGCCGGAAGCCCTTACCACCGAAGAAGTCCGACAGGGCCACACGGGCGACCATGTGCGTTATATTCTGATGGCGTCCGTCGCCGGCGCGGTTTTCGTCATGGCGATTGTGGCCGCCTACTTCTTTAACTAGCGGGACGCTTTAACTGCCCAGCGATCCTTTTGTCGAAGGCGCGCCGCCGTCGCTGCGCGGATCGAGTTCCAGCGCTTCGCGCAAGGCGCGCGCCGTCGCCTTGAAGCAGCTTTCGATAATGTGGTGCGTGTTCTCGCCGTAGAGATTTTCCACATGGAGGCAAAGCCCCGCATTCGTCGCAAAGGCGTGGAACCATTCCTTGAAAAGTTCGGTGTCCATGTCGCCGACTTTCGGGCGTGCGAAATTCACCCGCCAGACGAGATAGGGGCGCTTTGAAATGTCGATGGCCGCGCGCGACAGGGTTTCATCCATGGGGATATAAGCCGCGCCGAAACGGCGAATGCCGGCGCAGTCGCCAAGCGCTTTCGCAACCGCCATGCCCATCACGATGCCGACATCTTCGACCGTGTGGTGCATGTCGATATGAAGGTCGCCTTCGGCCCGCACCTTGAGATCGATCATCGAGTGCTTGGCGAAGCCTTCGAGCATGTGGTCGAAGAAACCGACGCCCGTCTCGACGTCGTAATCGCCGGCGCCGTCGAGATCGAGGGAGATAAAGATCTCCGTCTCCCGCGTCTTCCGCTCAACTGTCGCCGCTCTCATGGCCGTCTCCTTTGACGCCTGCCGCCGGCGGTGGCATTCACCCCATCAGGATATCGTCGGCGCCCGCCGCCATTACTATATAAGCCGCCGCGCCGTCTACGGAACGGCGCGGGAAAGCTGAAGCAAGATGCTGAAAATAGAGCAAAAATCATGAGCAATGTGTCAATGCATGGAACCACGATCCTCGCCGTCCGCAAAAACGGCATGGTCTGCGTCGGCGGGGACGGGCAGGTGAGCCTCGGCCAGACGGTGGTGAAGGGCGATGCGAGGAAGGTCCGGCGCATGGCCGGCGGCAAGGTGATCGCCGGTTTCGCCGGAGCCACCGCCGATGCTTTCACCCTCCTGGAACGGCTCGAAGCGAAACTCGAGCAATATCCCGATCAACTGACACGCGCCTGCGTCGAACTGGCCAAGGACTGGCGCACGGACCGATATTTGCGCCGCCTCGAAGCCATGATGATCGTCGCTGACAAGGGCGTGACCTTGACCCTGTCGGGGGCGGGGGACGTGCTCGAACCGGAATTCGGGGTCGCTGGCATCGGATCGGGGGGCGACTACGCCCGCTCCGCCGCGCGCGCGCTGATCGAGGAAACCGAGCTGTCCGCGGAGGAGATCGTCGGCAAGGCCATGGCCATCGCCGCCTCGGTCTGCGTCTACACGAACGACTCCCTGACGCTGGAGACCATCGTCTCCTAGCCCGAAAAGGCCTCTATCGTCGCCGAAAAGACACACCCCTCAGGAAATCTTACAGGGCTGTAAGGTCAGGCCGGCGGCGTCTGGTCCGGAATAGGGCGGGGGATCCCGCTTAATCTTTTGATAAATAATGTTTTCGCCAACGCTGGCTGTAAGCCCCTGTAATGCGCAGAAAAATCGCCGCCCTCGATACAGCCCAAGGTTGTGTTGCGCCGCAAAAAACAAGATTGACTAACCCGGCTGTTTCACCTTGATACGCCTTATCAGTGAACTTGAGTCTTGTCCGGGGGATATATGAAAAAGCTTCTTGCCATCGCAGCAACCACTGCATTGTGCGGCGCTACCGGCGCACACGCCACGACGATTTCCACCTACAACTACACCGACTACGTCTCGGGCACGTCTTCATCGCAAACTTATGAAGATGACGGCGTCACCATGAAAGTCACCGCCGGCCTTTATGACGACGACGCCGCGGCGACCGTCACCGAAGGCAAGTATAATGCACGGCCGGTTCTTTATCCCAGTTACGGAACAGGCGTCTCTCATGATCAAAATGACGGAGAACACACCGTTGACGGGTATTTCCCAGAAGTTCTGATCCTCGCCTTCGACACGACCGTCAAACTCACCGACCTCGTGTTTAATTACGCGAACAGCTACGCGAAGTTTGATTTCTTTGTTGACAGCAACAATGACGGCTCGCTTGATCAGCGCGTGTTGATCGATTCGGATTTGGATTCGGGCTATGACAGCGTATCGCTGAGCAGCCTTCTTTCCATGGACCTCTTGACCGGCAAGCTTTTCGGCGTCGGCGCCAGCTATACCTATAAATATTGCAACCATTGCAGCCTGCACAAATCGGAATGGAAGCTGAAGAAAGTGAAATTCGACGAAGTGTCCGAAGTGCCGCTTCCGGCCGCGCTGCCGCTCTTTCTGGCGGGCATCGCCGGCTTCGGTTTCGCAAGCCGCAAGAAAAAAGCGTAAAATCGCATTTATCCCTGAAAATCGGGAATTAAAGAGCGTCCTTTGGGCGCTCTTTTTTTATCGCGCGCGCCGCCGGGATTGCGATTTCCCATGGAAGCCCTATGTGAAGGCGGTCATTTTTCACGCCGCTTCAAACCCCGTATCTGGATGTCTGATTTTTCACCACGCGAAATCGTTTCCGAGCTCGACCGTTTTATCATCGGCCAGAAAGCCGCTAAGCGCGCCGTCGCCATCGCGCTTCGAAACCGCTGGCGCCGCCGGCGCGTCGAGGGCTCGTTGCAAGATGAAATCACGCCGAAAAACATTTTGATGATCGGCCCCACCGGCGTCGGCAAAACCGAAATCTCCCGGCGCCTGGCAAAGCTCGCCGGGGCGCCGTTCCTGAAAGTCGAGGCGACGAAATTCACCGAAGTCGGTTATGTGGGCCGCGACGTCGATTCCATTATCCGCGATCTTGTCGAAATCGCCGTCGGCATGGTGCGCGATAAAAAACGCGAAGAGGTGAAAGCCGCGGCGCAGGCGGCGGCCGAAGAACGCGTCCTTGACGCGCTGGTGGGCGACCATGGAACGGAATCGACGCGTGAGGCCTTTCGCCGGAAGCTGCGCGACGGCGAGCTCGACGATCGCGAAGTGGAGCTCGACCTGCGCGAAACGCAAGGCTCTTCGCCGATGTTCGAAATCCCCGGCATGCCCGGCGCGCAAATGGGCATGATCAACCTCTCCGACATGCTCGGCAAAGCCTTCCAGGGACAAAAAACAACGCGCCGCGTGAAAATCCGCGACGCTTACGAACCCCTGGTTTCCGAAGAAGCCGACCAGCTCATGGACGACGAAGCGATCGGCCGGGAGGCGGCGGATCTCGTCCAAAACGACGGCATCGTCTTCCTCGACGAAATCGACAAGATCGCCCGCTCGTCGGACCGGGCGAGCGCCGACATCTCCCGCGAGGGGGTGCAGCGCGATCTGTTGCCGCTGATCGAAGGCGCCACCGTCGCCACCAAATACGGGCCGGTCAAAACCGACCACATCCTGTTCATCGCATCGGGCGCCTTCCATCTGTCGAAGCCTTCGGACCTCCTGCCGGAGTTGCAGGGGCGCCTGCCGATCCGGGTGGAGCTCGATGCGCTGTCGCGCGACGATCTGCGGCGCATTCTGACCGAGCCCGAGGCGAGCCTGATCAAGCAGTATTCGGCCCTTCTGGCGACCGAGACGGTGACCCTTGAATTCACCGAAGACGCCATAGACGCGCTCGCCGACGCCGCGGCGGAAGTGAACGCCGGGGTCGAAAATATCGGCGCACGCCGGCTCGCCACGATCATGGAGACGGTGCTCGACGAGATTTCCTTCGCCGCCGCCAACCGGGCCGGGGAGACCGTCACCATCGACCGAGCCTATGTGGAGAACGAGCTCGGCGAAATCACCAAAAACGCCGATTTGTCCAAGTATATCCTATAGATAGGAAGGCCGCTTTCGGCGCCGGAACGGTCGCCTTTTACGCGGCGATTTTGCATCAGCAGCGGGGATTCCGGCCAGGTCGCCCCTGCCGCCCGATCCCTTTGGCGGCCGAAAGCCCCGGAAACCGGGAAAAGCCCCTTCAAGCCCCGAAAAAGCGGGCTTTCACGATCGTTAATGACAGGTTAATCTATCCGTTCTTGAGGGAGTAGGAGCGGGGAAGAACCATGGCAGACGGCGCAACGCGGCCTTGGAAACGGCGGACGATGATGTCCTACGCCGAGGATGCCGATCCCCGCTTTTCCGAAAAAGCCCCTGAAACGACGACCGCCAGTGAAATCGACAAGGGCAAGAAGCGCCCGCGCATCGCCTTCACCGGCGAGGAATGGGGGTTCGGCTATCAGGCCACGCGGGTTTTTCTGAACCGCGCCAAAGACCGCAAGACCGTCCCTGACGGCGGGCTTTCCTCGATCGGCGCCGGCATTGAACGCGAGATCGACGCCGCCACCAAGAACAGCCGCTTCGACTATGCTCACGCCGTGACGCAGCCCTTGCGCACCAAAGAGCAGTCGCTGATGGCGGTGAAGCAGGACTCTGCCGACTTTGCGGTCGTTCCCTTCTATCATCCGTATACGGGTTATGATTTCGAAACGCTTCGCGCCATGGCGGGGCTTTTCACCGTGCTCGGCGTGGAACAGATCGAGGCGACGGACAATCTCTGTCTCGCCGTGCATGAATCGCAGCTTTACGATCTCATTCAATCGTCGCATCCCGGCACCGGCTTTTCAGCGCTGCAAAGGCGCTTCCGCAAAAGCTGGGGGCTTCTCGATTCCGCGAGCGGCAACGACCCGACAGGCGATTATGACATCGAAATGCCGCGCGCCGGCCTTCCCATTGATATGGCGGATCAGAAACTGATCCGTGACCGGATCGATGTGGTGTTCGCCGGCCCAGAGGCGCAGCGGCGCTGCAAGTCGAAACTCGACGGCCTGCGCTCGGTCGGCGTCGAAGTCCGCGAAACGGCGCAGCTTGTGGAGCCTCACCGGGAGCTGGCGAAGCTCGCCCGTTCGAGCATCAATCCGTCGCGCCAGACCAACACCATGTTCGATCCGGTCAGCGGCGAAACGCGGTTTTACTCAACCCTCGGGGCGGATGCGCAGGGCTCGAGCCTCTTCGCCATGGTGCTGCCTTACGAAGTCGCCATGCGCTCTTCCGACTATGTCATCATCGACGACAATGTCGACGACGCGCCGCCGACAAAGACGCGCTTCATGGTGGTCGAGAACAATCCCGACCCGACGCTGTTCGAAGACAGATACCGCACCACCGACGCCAAGACGGCGTTCTGGGTGCAGCGCCTCCAGAAAGTGGCGCATCCGCAGATCGATTTGCCGGCGGGCCTGATGCGCTTTCTCGGGCTTTGCGCCTCGGCCGTCGCCATTGCGCTGATCGCGCTCGGCGGTTTCGGGCTCTACAATTCCATGCCGCTGCCCATGAGCGATATCGACGCCTTGCCTTACTGGCTGTCCGGCCTCACCGCAGGCGGCGCCGTCGTCTTCGGCGTCGTCACGCTCATGCTCGCCTGGGTGCTGCTTTCGGTGCAGAGCCGCGGGTCGAACGGCGTGCGCGTGCTCCTGCGCATCCTGCGCGACGGCGGCGCCGCATCGCTTGGCGATGTTGAAAACTTCCTCAGAAATTACGGCGTGCGTCATTCGCTCGTGCGCATGGGCGAGGACAGCGAAAACGACAGGCCGGCGCCGGTGGTGCTCGATATCGAATTCGACCCCGAAGACTTCGCCTACGGCCCGTTCGCCATGCTGTCGCGCCGCATGCGCGGCTCCGTCGTCAACGGCGCCATGAAGAAGGTTTTCCAGCGCTGGAAAAACCGCGGCGTCACCGTGCTCGCCGCCATGCCTTTCGAACAGGCGCAATTGCCGCGTCACCGCGCACGCCGCTGGTGGAACGAAGGGGTCAGCGCCTGGCTGGCGGACGCGACCGAAACCTGGTTCATCCGCCTGTCGCGCCTGTTGGTCGTCCTTGTCCCGGCGGCTGCGCTTGTCGCTCTGATCGTCTGGTATATGAACGGCGCGAACTAAACGTTCAACGCTTCAGGAAAACGTAAAACGCGCCGGCGCCGCCATGGCGCTGATGGGCCCGGCTCGCCCGGGAGACGAATTTGCGCACCGGCTCCTCGCCGATCCAGTCGGCGAGCCGCGCCCGCAAGACGCCCCGTCCCACGCCTTGATCGAGCCCGCGGGTCAAATCGCCCGCCCCCTTGCCGGTGATCACCAGCAGACAGCGCGCGCCCCTTGCATGGCCTTCTGCGATGAAACGGTGGAGAACGCCGCGCGCCGTGCGCTGGGTGTGGCCGTGAAGGTCGAGCGTCGCATCGATCGCAAGTCGCCCCCGGGCCGCCAGCTTGTCGAGACGCGGATCGCCCGCCGCAAAAGGGTGCTGCTGTTGAGGCCGGCGCAGCGGGCCCTCCTTATGCGCGAGCGTGCCGCCGGCGGCCTTCGGCGCGGCGCAGCGGGCTTTCGAAGAAACCCCGATAGACGGCTTCGGCCCTGATTGCGGATCCGAAACGAGCTTTTCAGGTCTTGGCTTTTTGGCGTGCGCCGGGGCGACGTCGCGCGTCGCCTTGCGCCACAGCGCCTCTTCATCGGGCGTCAGGCCGCGCCGCCGGCTCATAGCCGGATTTCCCCGGGGTTCGCGGGCAGACGCTCGGCCAGCCGCCGGGGCAGGAGGACGGTCATGGAGCCCCTGGCGTTCATCGCCCCGGCGATCACCGCCGCTTCCTCGCCCGAGCCCCAGAAGACATCGCCCCGCAAAGGCCCCTTGATAGCGCCGCCCGTATCCTGGGCGATGAGGAGACGCCGGATCGGCTTGCCGCCGTCTACGCCGCTCACCGGCTCGATGTCGACCCAGACCGGCGCGCCGAGCGTATGATAGCGCCGGTCGACGGCGAGCGAGCGCCCGGGCGTTAAGGGCGCGCCCTGCGCGCCGAGGGGGCCGAGCGCGGGATCGACCGCATCGAGCCGCCTGAAGAAAACATAGGATGCGTTTTCGTCTCTCACCTCTTCAGCCGCGTCCGCCGGCGCATCGGCGAGCCAGGCGCGGATCGATTGCATCGTCACCTCTTCAAGCGGCATAGCCCCGCGTTCCACCAGAACGCGCCCGATCGCCGTATAGGGATGGCCGTTCTGACCGGCATAGCCGACGCGCATCACGCCGCCGTCATCGAAAACGAGCCGGCCCGAGCCTTGTATCTGTAAAAAGAAAAGATCGTTGGGATCGAGCCAGGCGAGCGCGTTTGGGACCGCATGGGATTCAATGCCGCTGCGTGCTTCATAAGGGTGAAGCCGCCCGGCCTCGACCCTGCCGGCGATGCGCTCGCCTTTCAATTCATCGCGGAAAAGCCCGAGATCGACTTCCACAAGATCGTCCGGACGCGGAAGAACCGGCGCCGTATGGGTTCGCGTGGCTTCATGCGAGGCGTGATAGACCGGCTCGAAATAACCAGTGAATGTTCCTTCGCGATCGACGCGCGGCCCGGCGCGGCGGGCGCGTCCGTCCGGCAAAGGATCGCGCACGGAGAAAAGCTCCACCGGCTGGAAATGAAATTCGAAAAAAGACCGGAAGGCGCCGCGCCGGTTCGCCGGATCGGCATAGGCGCTGACAATCAGAGCCCGCGCCTCGGCGCAAGGACGCAACCAGTCGGCGACGGTTCCGGAAAAGGTCACCGAGGGATCGGAAAGGTTTAAGTTTTCCATGGGGTTGGCCGGGGCCGTGCTGCCCTGCGCTTCGAACCTGGCGCAGGAGCGCACAAAAGCTTCAAGCGCGAGAGTGGGATCGTCCTGACGCCAGCCGGGAATGTCGTCAAAGCTGACGAAGCGATAGCCGGGCGCCGGCGGGCCGTAGTCTTCGTCGGAAAACTTGCGTGCGTAATAGGGCGGGACGACGCCGGTGAAAACAAGCGCCGTCGCAATGGCCGCCAACACAACCGCGCCCGCCAGAAACAGACGCAGCAGCATTCCCGAGGCGGATTTCATGAAAAAATCACGGAGACCGGCGCTCCCCTTCTTACGCGCCGGAAAGTTTTATTCGGCGCCGCCGGTCGCCACAAGCGTCCAGTTGGGGTCGCCGCTCGCGCGCTTGCGCGAAAACGTCCAGCGGTCCTTGACGAGGTCGATGCGGTTGGGATCGCCGTCGACAATCTCGCCGTCGCGGTCGCGCGTGACGCGCACCTGGTTAGACGTGAATTCGACGACCGCCGACATGACGCCGTTCTCCACCGAACTGTCGACAATCGCCGCATGGTCGATGCCGACAAATTTGAGATCGCTCTGGTAACCGGCCGCATCGCGTTCGGAGACGGCGCTCTTGAACGCGCCGTATACGGATTCGCCGAGATAGGGGCGGATCGATTTGAGATCGCCCGACGCGAAGGCTTCCACGACCATCTCATAAGCGCCGCGGGCGCCGGCGAGGAACGCCGCCTCGTCAAAAGCGGGATCGGCGTCGCGCAGGACGCGGGCGTTGGTGGAAACGGGTTTGGGAGGGGCGTCTTCCGGCGCGGCGTTGTCGTCGTCCTCGGCCGGATTGTCCGAGGCCCGCGAGCGCGCGCCTTCGCGAACCGCCTCGAGGTCGTGACGCTGCTCATGGCCGGTGCGGGCGCCAAGCACCGAAATCAGCCGGAAAATGACGAACGCCGCGACGCCTGCAAAGAAGAGAAGCACTGGATCCATAGGGGGCAATATCGCTCCAAAACCTTAATATTGCTCAAGCACGTTCTATATAGGACCTATAGAGCAGAATACACCCGGGGTCCCATGCTGTTTGCCCTTATCGCCGTGTTTATCGTCGGCCCGATCGCCGAAATTTACGTGCTTTTGACCGCTGCGGAGGCCTTTGGGGTCCTGCCGGTCATCGCCATGTGCCTCCTGACGGCCTTTCTGGGGGGCTTTATCATCCGCTGGCAGGGGCTGCACGCCCTCAACGCGGCCCGCGCGGACCTTGAAACCGGCCGCCTGCCGGTGGATTCCGCCGTCGACGGGGCGCTTTTGATCGTCGCCGCGCCCTTCCTGATGACGCCGGGATTTCTCACCGACACGGCGGGCTTCATCCTGCTCGTCCCGCCGGTGCGGCGGATGATCGCCCGCCTGGCCCTCAAGGCGGTGCGCGGGCATATCGTGCGTCATGAGGAAGTCGTCTTACGCGATGACGAGGATTTTCGGCGCTGACGGCCCCCGCACCGCGGATCGCAGGCCAATCGGCGTGCAGGGCCGCCGGGTTGCAGGCGCGCGGCGGTGCGTGTAAGGAGCGCGCTCTTTATTCCGCAAAATCTTAACGGAACGATCTCATGTCCGATACGCCGACCCCGCCTGACGCAAACCCGCAAGGGGGCGCCCCGCAAGACCAGCCCTCGCTCACCGTGCTGGCGCAGTATCTGAAGGATCTTTCCTTCGAAAACCCCCGCGCGCCGGGCGTCTATCAGTCCAACGCCCAGCCGAAGATCGACGTCAATGTGGACGTGCAGGGCCGCGCCCTCAACACCAACCAGTATGAAGTCGAGCTCTCGGTTTCGGCCCGCGCCAATCGCGACAATGAAGAAGCGATGTTCGTCGTCGAGGCGAGCTACGCCGGGGTTTTCGAAATCACGGGCGTGCCGCGCGAACAGCTTGAGATGGTGATGCTGGTTGAGTGCCCGCGGCTGCTCTTTCCCTTCATGCGCCAGATCGTCGCCGACGCCACGCGCAACGGCAATTTCCCGCCGCTGATGCTCGAGCCGATCGATTTCATGAGCATCTATGTGGCGAATGCGCAGCGCCGCAACGCCGAAGGCGCTCAAAATGGCGCAGCCCAGAACGCCGCCCCTGAAGGCCAGGCCTGAGACAAGCCTAGCCGGCCAGCACTTTCTTCCAGACCGCCTCGTCGCCAAGCTCGGCGACGAAACTTTCATGCGCCGCGCGTTCTTCCGCCGTCACCAGAGAGGGAAGGGCGTTGGGGCGCTGGCGCGCCGGGGCGCGGCCGCCATTGAGACGGGCCGCCTCTGCGGCGTCATCGTCGCGCTTGAAATCGAGCCCGGCCTGCAGGCCCCCGGTAAGCTCGATATAGACCGTCGCCAAAAGCTTGGAGTCGAGCAGCGCGCCGTGCCCGTCGCGCTCACGGATCGACGTGTCGATGCCGAAACGCGAGCAGAGCGCGTCGAGGCTCGCCGGCGCGCCGGGAAATTTGCGGCGCGCAAGATGCAGCGTGTCGACGATGTTGTCCTTGGGAAGCGTTCTCAGCCCCGCCGCTTCGAGCTCCGCATTAAGGAAAGGCAGGTCGAAGCCGATCCCGTTATGGGCGACAAGCTGCGCCTCTCCGACGAAATCCAGGAACGCTTCAGCGACAAGCGGGTCGGTGAAAACCGGTTTGTCGCTCAGGAATTCCGCGGAAAGCCCGTGCACCTCGTAAGCGCCCATGGGCATGTCCCGCTTGGGGTTCACATAGGTATGGAAATTACGCCCCGTCACGGCGCCGTTCATCATTTCCACGCCGCCGATCTCGACAATCCGGTGGCCTTCGGAAAATTTAAATCCCGTCGTCTCGAGGTCGAATACGATCTGCCGCATGCCGCCGCCTTTACGCCCGCGCCGCCCCGCGCGAAGCCTCCTGTTTAGCCTTCATCCTCTGCAGACGAATAAAGCGCCTGCTTCACTTCGGCCGCAATCCCCTGCAGCGTGAAGGGCTTTTGGATATAGCCCGCGCCGTCGATGAGATCGAGCTGGTCGCGCACCGCCGCCTCCGCGTAAGCCGACATGAAAATCACTTTGGATTTCAGGCCCAACTCCTCGCGCGCCTGCTTGACCATGCTGGGCCCGTCGATGTCCGGCATCATCACGTCGGAAATGACGAGATCGAAATCCATGTCTTCTTCAAGCAGTTCGAGCGCCTCTTCGGCGTCGGCCGCTTCCGCCACTTCATAGCCGCAATCGGTCAGCGTCGCGACCACGAAATTGCGCACCGGGTCTTCATCCTCGACAATGAGAACGCGGCCCGCGCCGGTGAGATCCTGCGGCTCAGCCGGACGCGTGGGCCGGGCCTCTTCCGCCGTTTTCGACGCTTCCGGCTCGGCCGGTTTTTCCTGGTCATAAGCGGGAAGATAAATGTCGAAGGTCGCGCCCTTTCCGCTTTTCAGCGTGATCACCCCGTCGAGCTGGCGGACGATGCCGTAAACCGTGGAGAGGCCGAGGCCGGTTCCCTTGCCGGTGTCTTTTGTCGTGAAAAACGGGTCGAAGACCTTGCCGGCGATGTCTTCGGGAATGCCCGGCCCGCTGTCGGAGACTTCGATCAACACATAATCCTGGTCGAGAAGCCCCGGCACGTCGCGTTTTTTCACTTCGTCAGCGGTAACGCATTGTGTACGGATGGTCAGCGTGCCGCCTTTCGCGCCCATGGCGTCGCGGGCGTTCACGGCGAGGTTCATGATCGCGGTTTCAAGCTGGTGGCGGTCGACCCGCACGGTGGGCAGGCCGCGCCCGTTGATGAGTTCGAGTTTCACCTTCTCGCCGATGGTGCGCGTCAAAAAGCGGGAGAAATCGCGCAGGATTTCCGTGATCGACAAGACTTCCTTTTTGAGCGTTTGCTTGCGCGAGAAGGCGAGAAGCTGTTTCGTCGTGTTCGCCGCGCGCTGGGCGTTTTCGCGGATCTGAATGAGATCCGCATAAGCCGGATCGCCGGCGGGATGTTTCAGCATCAGCCTTTCGCAATGGCCGATCACCACCTGAAGATAATTGTTGAAGTCGTGCGCGACCTTGCTTGCGAGCTCGCCGATGCCGCGCAGCTTCTGGTCCTGCGCATATTCCTCTTCCATCTGTTTGCGGTCGGTGACGTCGACCGAATAGAGGAGGGTGCGGCGCACCCCATATGAGCCGCGCTTCCTGCGCACGGGCCGGGCGAAAAGCGCATAAGTGCGCGCATGGACGCCGCTTCCCACCGTCGCCTCGATGCCTTTCGGCGCGCCGCCCGCCCGGGTCTTGCGGCGGATTTCGTCGGCCAGTTCTTCCAGCGTCGCCTGCGTCACGGATTTGACGAGCGGCGCGTTTTTCTTCTGCGCGCCGAAGGCGTCGGTGAAGGCCTTGTTCGCCTCGATGACGCGGCCGTCGCGATTGATCTCGCCTTCAACAATGGCGACCCCGAAGGGCGATTCCGAAATATCGCCGGACAACGCCACGTCCTCCACTTCATCGCCGTCTTCATCGATGATCATCTCGACGCAGGCGAAACCTTCGCCGACGCCGCCGCGACGGAACGCGACGAAACTCGCATCGGCGGGCTCGGCGTTTTGCCGGCGCACCTGCGCGCTGATGGGGTCGCGGTCGATGCGCCAGAGCCCGCTCACAATATCCGCCGTTTCGCCGAGGACAATGTCGTCAATGGATTGCAACTCGCCGCGCTTGGCGCCGAGCTTGTCGCGCGCCGCGGCGTTCGCCCAGGCGATCTGGCCGGATTTTTCGAGCGCGAAGACGGGCTGTGGGAAATCCGCATAGGCCGCGGCGAGACTGTCATGCTCTTTTTCGTCGACCGGCAATTCGCGCAGCCGCCAGGTCACATGTTCGTCGGAGCCGCGAATGGGCCGCACGCTCACCTCGAACCGGCGGCGCTCGCCGCCGCCTTCGAGCCCCATGGTCTGATAGATGATCTCTTCGCCGGCCTCGGCGCTTTTCGCCGCCTTGCACAAACGAAAGACCTTGGTCGCTTCGGCGCCCTGCTGCGCAAACAGCCGGTCGATGCGCGGCGGCAGGCCCGCGGGCCCCATGACGCCGGCGGCGCGGGCAAGATGGAAATAGGCGCGATTGGCGTAAGTCACGACGCCGTCCCGGCGGGCGACGAGACGCGCGTCCTGATCGGAATCGAGAACCCGCTCGGCAAGGCCCAGCGCGCCGAGAATTTCCGCGCCGGCGAGTTCCACCGCCTCAGCCGGCTTTTTGCCGGTCGCGCGGCGCAGCATGACGCCGGCGACGAGGACTGGGGAAAACATTTTCATGGCCGCGCCGGTGAGAAAGACGGCGATGAGGAGCGCCAGGCCCCCGGCGAGAATGATGCCCGCCCCGCCGGAATCGCGCGCCGAAAGGATCACATAGATGATCGCTGCGACAGCGGTGAAGACGCCCGCCCAGAGGAGCCAGAAGGTCGCCGCGTTGAAGAAGCCGCCGCCGGGCGCCTTCTCCTTGACCGGTTTGCCGGCCTTGGCCGCCGCCTCGTCCATCATCGCGATGATTTCCTCGCGGGAGGGCGGGCGCGGCGCCTCGGCCGCCGCCTCCTGACCGCGGGGCGTGGCGGGGCCTTCTTCTCGCGAGGATTTGGCGGGCTCTGCGCCGGACAAGGGGCTCTCTCCGATAAGGGTGATTCGAACCCCCGACTATGGCGCGGTTCGAAATCCCGCGCCACCATCCGCCGGCGCGGGTTTTCCCGTGTTGAGGCGGTTTTTCTCTTACGCTTTGCGCCTTTCGCCCTTTCTGCGGCGCGCCTCGCCGCATTATGATTTTGTCAGTCTTGGCCGGAATGGCGGGGGTCCCCATCTCGCCAAGGAAAGCCGGCGGAGAAAGTCGCGATGAGCAAAAAACTTGGACTGGTTCTCGGCTCCGGCGCGGCGCGCGGCTGGGCCCATATGGGCGTCCTCAAGGCGCTGAAGGAAATCGGCGCCGAGCCCTACGCCATCGCCGGCTGCTCCGTCGGCGCGCTGGTGGGCGGGGCGCATCTTATCGGCGCGCTCGACGAGTTCGAGCGCTGGGCGCGCACCTTGAAACCTCTCTCCGCCCTGCAGAGCTTCGCCTTCAAACTGCACAAAGGGGGCTTCATCGACACCGCGCCCGCCTTCGAAGCCTTTAAGGACTACGACAAGGCCATTGAGGACCTCGACGTGAAATTCGGCGCCGTCGCCGCAGACCTTTCCACCGGAGAGGAGGTCGAGATCACATCGGGTTCGGTCATCGAGGCGGCCCGCGCCTCCAGCGCCATTCCGGTGGTGTTCCACGCCGTGGAGAGGCGCGGAAAATGGCTGGTGGACGGCGCGCTCGCCAACCCGGCGCCGGTCTCGCTCGCCCGCAAGCTGGGCGCGGAGGCGGTCATCTGCGTCGACCTTAACGCCGTGCCGCGCGTGCTCGACAGGTTCGACGCGCCCGATGTGCGCTTGCCGGTCCCGGTCAACAAAAGCGAACAGCACCCGGACAATATGGCCGGCGCGGTGACAAAACTCATCGACGATACGCGCGCGGCCATCGACTATCAGTTCGCCATGGCCAAAGCCCGCGCCGGAGCGCGGCCGCATCTTTTCGAAACCGCCTACGCCGCCGCCGACATTTTCCAGATGCATCTCGCGCGCGCCCGCGCCGTCGCCGAACCGCCTGACGTGCTTGTGAAGCCGGATATGCGCGACGCCCTGCCCACGGCCTTTGACCGGGCCGATGAATTCATCGAGGAAGGATACCGCGCGCTGATGAATGAGCGCAGCGCGATCGAGCGCTTGCTTAGCCAGTAAAGGAGGCGGCCTGTGAAACGCCTGACGTCAATTCTCGCCGCAATCATGCTCGGCGCCGGCGCAGCGAATGCGCAAATGCAGGATGGCCCCGCCGGCGGGATGATGAGCCCGTCTCATGGGCCGCATATTCTGCGCCATCAAAGCAGCGCCGGTTTCGATGCGACGCTGGCGCAGTTGCAGGCGGCGGTGGAAACCCGCGGCTTCAAAACTTTCGCTGTTATCGACCATGCGGCGGGCGCCGCCTCCATCGGTCAAACGCTGCGCCCCGCAACGCTGGTGATTTTCGGCAACCCGAAGGGAGGGACACCGGCGATGCAGGCCGAACAGTTGATGGCCCTCGAACTTCCCTTGAAAATGCTGGCGATCGAAGACGAGAACGGCGGAGCGACGCTTGTCTGGCGCGACATGGCGCACACATTTCATGAATATGGCGTCGAGGATCATCCGGCTGCGGAAAAAATGAGCGCCGTCCTGAAAGCGATTGCCGAAGAAGCCGGCCGCTAAAGAATATCAAGAACGCTTTCCGGCGGGCGGCCGATGGCGGCCTTGTCGCCCTTCACCACAATCGGGCGTTCGATGAGGATCGAGTTTTCCGCCATGGCGTCGATCAGCGCGGTTTCCGCCGTCGCGTTTTCCAGATCGAGCTCCACATAGGGCGCTTCCTTGACGCGCATCATATCGCGCGCCGAGCCGAGCCCCAGCTTTTTCACGAGCTCCTTCAACTCCGTTTTTGACGGCGGGTTGTCGAGATAGAGAACCACTTCCGGCGTGACGCCTTTCTCCTCGAGCAGGGCCAGGGTCTGGCGCGATTTCGAGCAACGCGGGTTGTGATAGATCGTGACGGTCATTTCAGTCCTTTTGGCGGGCGCTCCTAAAGAGACAGCCTGTATCCGCCGCTTTCGGTCAGGAGGATCGAGGCGTTCGACGGATCGGGCTCGATCTTCTGGCGCAGGCGATAGACATGGGTTTCGAGCGTGTGAGTCGTGACGCCCGAATTATAACCCCAGACCTCGTCCAGCAACACGTCGCGCGTCACCGGCTTACCGCCGGCGCGGTAAAGAAACTTCAGGATCGACGTTTCTTTTTCGGTCAGGCGGATCTTCTTTTCTTCCGGCGTCACCAGCATCTTCACCGCCGGGCGGAATTCATACGGCCCCACCTTGAAGACAGCGTCCTCGCTCTGTTCGTGACTGCGCAAATGCGCGCGCACACGAGCGAGGAGAACGCCGAATTTGAACGGCTTCGAGACGTAATCGTTGGCGCCGGCGTCAAGCCCGAGGATCGTATCGGCTTCGGTGTCGGCGCCGGTCAGCATGATGATCGGCGATTTGAAGCCGTTCTTGCGCATGATGCGGCAGGCCTCGCGCCCGTCCATGTCGGGCAGGCCCACATCGAGCAGCATGAGATCGATATGGGCCTCGTCCTTGACGCGGTCGACGGCGGCCTGGGCGGTGGAGACCGGCTCCACGGAGAACTCGTCATGGACGGAAAACTGATCGATCAGCGCATCGCACAGGAGCTCGTCATCATCGACCAGAAGAATTTTCTTTACGCGGTTCATTGCTCTCTCGCCCATATCATGAATTGAAGTCCGGGGGACATAGCCCCGACTGACCGGCTTTTGAATTCATCGCGCCTACAACTTTTCGTTACGCAGCCGTGATCCCTTCCTTAGCAGGCCGGGACCCGAAAATCGCCGTTCCAATTCTGACATGGGTCGCCCCGAGCTGGGCCGCGATCAGATAATCCCCGCTCATGCCCATGGAAAGCCCGGGTAGGCCAAGGCTTTTCGCCAGTTTGGCGAGGAGGGCGAAATGCGGCGCCGGATCGTCTTCAGCGGGCGGGATGCACATCAGCCCCTCGATTTCGAGCCCGAATTCCTCCCGGCATTGCGTGAGGAAGCCCCCAACCTCCGCCGGGGCGATCCCGGCTTTTTGCGGCTCCTCGCCGGTGTTCACCTGAATATAGAGCGTCGGGCGGCGGTCCTGTTTCTCCATTTCGCCGGCCAGAATGCGGGCGAGCTTCGGCCGGTCGACGCTCTCAATGACATCGAACGCCGCCACCGCCTCTTTCGCCTTGTTGGTCTGCAAGGGGCCGATCAGGCGCAGTTCGATATCGGGATATTTTTCTTTCAACGCCGGCCATTTCGCCAGCGCTTCCTGCACCCGGTTTTCCCCGAAAACCCTGTGACCGGCTTCGAGAACGGGCAGGATGCGGTCCGCATCGTGGAATTTCGAGACGGCGGTGACGGCGACAGAGCCCGGCGCGCGGCCGGCCTCTTTCAGGGCGGTCTCGATTTCCGCTTTAATGCTTGCGAGATTGGCGGCCGGGTCGACAGGACCGGCGCCGGAAGGATTTTCATGAGGCGACATCAAGGGCTCCGCTTGCGGGCGGCGAAACTAGCAGCGGCAGCCGCCGCGCTCAAACGCCAATCAGGGCCCCATTTGAAATTCGGGGAACCGCCCTTTTCGCTCGCCTTCCTGACCGATGCGCACCGTGCGCCCCATCCCCTGTTGGTCGCGCGGGTCCTGCCTAGGGAATCGGCGGTGATCCTTCGCGATTACACGATGAGAGGCCGGGCGGGTCTCGCCGCGCAATTGAAGTCGGTCTGTTCGGCCCGCGGCGTAAAACTGATCGTCGGCGCAGACATGGCGCTTGCAAAACGCATCGGCGCGGACGGGGTTCACCTGCCGCGCTGGTTTTCACCGGCGGGGCCTTTGCCCGGCGCCATGATCGTCACCGCCTCTGCGCATGACGCCCAGGAACTAAAGCGCGCAAAAGAGCTGGGCGCCGATCTCGCGCTCCTGTCGCCCGCTTTCCCGACGGGCAGCCATCCGGACTCTGAAAGTCTCGGCGCAGCGGCGCTCAAACGGCTCGCCGCCGCATCCCCCGTCCCCGTCCTGGCGCTGGGCGGCGTCGATGAAACGAATGCGCCGATGCTCGCCGGACCCAATGTTGCGGGCCTCGCCGCCATCGGCGCGTTTCTGGATTGATCAGTCGGCCTTGGTCCACACGGCGAGCACATTGCCGGCCGGGTCGCGGAAATGAAACCGCCGCCCGCCCGGGAAGTCGTGACGTTCAGTGATTTCGCCGCCGGCGTCGACGACGCGCTTTTCACTTGCTTCAAGGTCGTCCGCATAAAGAATGACGAGGGTCGAGCCGGCCACGGGCTTTTCCCCGCCGCGAATGCCGCCGTCGAGACCGGCGCCCTCGAAGCTGACATAAGTCTCGCCCCAGTCCTGGAACGTCCAGCCAAAAGCGGCGGCGTAAAACGCTTTCGCGGCGGATAAATCTTCCGCGGCGAGCTCCACATAATCGATGCGATTGTTTTTAGACATCAAGGCGTCTCCCATATCATCAGCAGGCGCACCATCGCCGGATGCGCCGCAAGAAGCCGCCAACGCCGTTACAATAACAGAAAAGCGGACGGCGCCCATGCCGAATTCTCCCCCAGGAAAGCCGGACAAAAAACAGGGCGGCCCAAAAGGACCGCCCTGTTTCATATCCCCTCTAAGCAGCTTAGGCGCTTAGAAACTTTAGAATTTGATCGAGCTTTCGATCACCACCGTAGCGGCCTCTTCCGGGCCGCCTGCGGCGACAGGCTTCTTGGATTCGACATATTGGGCGGCGGCGCCGACCGTAATGCCGCGTCCGAGAACATAGGTCACGCCCGCCTGAGCGGAGCGCGTATCGCGGTAAAGCGCAGGATCCAGCGGGTTCGCGGCGAGCGCGTTCGCTTCCGACTGGCCGACGCCGAGCATGAAGGCGACGTCGCCTTCCTCCTCGCCCGTGCGGAACGTAAGCCCCGCATCGAAGGCGAGATAACCGTCATTTTCAAAAGAGGCGAGGCCGGCGTTGGTCGACTTGACCGACCCGCCGAGCGTGATGCCGCGGAAAGCGAGATTGAGCCCGATGGAATAGGCTTCATAATTATTATAGATCGACGGCGGCGCCAGCGTGTCTTCGTCCGCCGTCACAAAGCTCGCGCCGACGCCAAGATAAAGCCGGTCCCGGCTCGAAAGCTTGATGCCGCGTTCGTAATAAAGCGCCGCTTCGATTGCATCGTCCCAATGGCTTTCGCTTGTCAGCGTGACACCCTCGGGCGAGATCAGGAAGCCGCCTTCCGGCGCGCAGATGAGATCGCCGCAATTGCGCAATTGCGGCGAATATGAAACGCCGAGCTGCAGCCCGCCAAGAACCCCGCCGAGGAAATTCGCCGGCGGCATATAGGTGAACTTGGTGGAATAACCGGTGAAATCGTTGAGCGTGTGAATGTCGTTGAGGCCGGAAAGATCCGTCTGCCAGTTGCTGACATTGACCGAGGTGAAAATCGTCGGCGAGGAGACGGCGAGCATGCGCGCCACGCCTTTTTCGCGTCCGATGATCAACTGGCCGAAAGACCCGCGCGCGTAACCGTAAGCGCCCTGCAGATAAGCGTCGCTGCCGACCGGCGCGATGCCGCGCGGGCCGCCGATAAGAAGGCTCGAATAGCGCCCGCCGCCGAAAAGCTGGCGCGGCTGCTGGCCGTCGAGACGCGCGGAAAGCCCGGCGCCCACTTCGAGGCCGTTATTGAGGATGGTCGAACCCTTGACGTTGATCTCGGCGTCGACATCGCCCCTGGCGTCGCCGTCGACGAGACCGGCGGCGGCGCTCGCCTCGCCGTCGACTTCGATCTTGACCGGGTCGGCGGCATGCGCCGCGCCGGCGGTAATCACCGCCGCGCCTGCGCCTAGCAACACTCTCCGGAAACCGGTCATGCCTCGTTCAATCCGCTGTTCTCGTCTTCGCGCTTCTACCGTCAGTGAGCCCCGATGCAAGGCCGGGACCTCATTCTTTTGTCTTTCGTTCCGCCCGAACCGGCCCCCGCCGATCCAAACGCCGCCGGCGAACCGGCTTCCCCTCACGCAACAGACCCCTGACGCTGCAAGCTCCGCCGCACCCAAAGTCCGCTCTCGCCGCCCCCGCGGCGTTTCGCGTTCAATTTCCGCGCCACAGCATGAGCTTATTTGGCGCGCAAAAAGGTTAACGGCATAAAGTTAACAGCTTTATGACCTTGCCTTATAATGGCGCAGCGATCGGGAGCGTTCAAGCGAAGCGGCGCTTTGGCGTTGTGTAATTGCCGGTTTGTGGTAGGAAAGCCACTCTCCGGCGGCGGGGGCGCGCCCGGAGTTGCTCACAGGAATGGGACAATCATCCATGAAGTCCGAAAAATCTATTATGTTCAAGGTCTTGGCTTTGGCAAGCGCGAGCGCGATTCTCGCTGCCTGCGGCGGCAATTCCAGCGCCAGCGGCACGCGCAACGAAACCCTTGCGAGCTACAAGTCCGGCCACGCCCAGGCCACCACAGTGAACCGCTATCTCTGGGCGGCCTCTCTCGAAACCCTTGATTTCCTGCCGGTTTTTTCGGCCGACCCGATTGCGGGGCTGATCATCACCGACTGGTATGTGAACCCGGAAGTCCCCGGGGAGCGCTTCAAGACCAATGTCTATATTCTCGATTCATCTCTCCGGGCCGACGCGCTGCGCGTCTCCGTGTTCCGGCAAGTGCAGGGCGAAGACGGGGCCTGGACCGACGCCACGGTTAATCCGGCGACGGCCCGCGAGATCGAGAACGCGATCCTCACCCGCGCGCGCCAGCTTCGCCTCAATCAAATCGAAGGCTAGAATTTCGCGCTGGAATGATGGAAAGAACGGCGCTTAGGCGCCGTTTTTTATTGCCGAAAGATCAGGACAATGTCCCGCTACAATCCGAAAGAAGCCGAGCCGAAATGGCAAAAGCGCTGGACCGAAGCCAAAGCCTTCGAGACCAGCGCCGACAAGACCAAGCCGAAATACTACGTCCTCGAGATGTTCCCCTATCCGTCGGGGCGCATCCATATCGGCCATGTGCGCAATTACGCCATGGGCGACGTCATCGCGCGTTACAAAAAGGCCTGCGGCTATAACGTCCTGCATCCCATGGGCTGGGACGCCTTCGGCATGCCGGCGGAAAACGCGGCGATGCAGACCGGCTCGCATCCGGCGAAATGGACCTACGGCAATATCGACATCATGCGCGGGCAGCTCAAACAGATGGGCCTTTCCATCGACTGGTCGCGCGAATTCGCCACCTGCGATCCTGACTATTACGAGCACCAGCAACGCATGTTCCTGGAGTTCTGGAAGGCGGGGCTCGCCTATCGCAAGGAAAGCCTCGTCAACTGGGACCCGGTGGACCAGACCGTCCTCGCCAACGAGCAAGTGATCGACGGCAAGGGCTGGCGCTCCGGCGCGCCCGTGGAGCGGCGCAAGCTGTCGCAATGGTTTTTAAAGATCACCGACTACGCCGAAGACCTTCTGGCGGCGCTCGATGACGGGCGGCTTTCCGGTTGGCCGGACAATGTCCGCCTGATGCAGAAAAACTGGATCGGCAAGTCAAAAGGCTTGCAGATGAAGTTCCGTTTTGCAGACGGAACGATGGCGCCGAAAGGCTTCGAAGACGGGATCGAGGTGTTCACCACCCGGCCGGACACGCTTTACGGCGCGAGTTTCATCGCGATCTCGCCGGACCATCCGCTGGCCGTCGAGCTGGCGCAAAACGACAAGGGTCTTCAGGCCTTCATCGCCGAATGCCAGAGCGCCGGGACCTCCGAAGAGGCCATCGAGAAAGCCGAAAAGCGCGGTTACAAGACCGCGCTCGAAACCGGCCACCCGTTCGACGACCGGCGCCTGCCGGTCTATGTCGCGAATTTCGTTTTGATGGGCTACGGCACAGGCGCGATCTTCGGCTGTCCGGCGCATGATCAGCGCGACTATGATTTCGCGACCAAATACGATCTGGCGATCCCGCCGGTGGTGCTGCCTGAAGGCGAGGACGCGGCAAGCTACGCGCTGGAGGGCGAGCCCTATATCGGGCCGGGAACAATCTTCAATTCCGATTTCCTGAACGGCCTTTCGGTGGAACACGCCATCGCCGCCGCGATCAAGAAGATCGAGGAGATAGGGCTCGGCAAGGGCGTCACGCAATTCCGCCTCAGAGACTGGGGCGTCTCGCGCCAGCGCTATTGGGGCTGTCCGATCCCGGCGATCCATTGCGAGAAATGCGGCGTCGTCCCGGTTCCAGAAAAAGACCTGCCGGTAAAGCTGCCCGATGAGGCCGACTTCTCCGAACCCGGCAACCCGCTCGACCGCCACCCGACCTGGAAGCATGCAGACTGCCCGCAATGCGGCGGCAAGGGACGGCGCGAGACCGACACTTTCGACACCTTCGTCGATAGCTCATGGTATTTCGCGCGCTTCGCCTCGCAGCCGGAAGACAAGCCGGTCGAAAAGCAAGTCGCCGACTATTGGCTGCCCGTGGATCAATATATCGGCGGCATCGAGCACGCCATTTTGCACCTTCTTTATGCGCGGTTTTTCACCCGCGCCATGAAGAAAGTCGGACATTTGTCCGTAGACGAACCCTTCGCGAATTTGTTCACGCAAGGGATGGTGGTGCATGCGACTTATCGCGATCCCGAGACCGGCGAATGGCTGCTGCCGGAAGAGGTGGTCATTGAAAAAGACAGCGCGAAACGCGCCGACAACGGCAAGCCGATCAAAATCGGCCCCATCGAAAAGATGTCGAAGTCGAAAAAGAACGTCGTGTCGCCCGAAGAGATCGCGAAGACTTACGGCGCGGATGCCGCGCGCTGGTTCATGCTTTCCGACTCGCCACCCGAGCGCGATGTCGAATGGACCGATAGCGGCGTCGAAGGCGCGTGGAAACTGATCAACCGCATCTGGGACGCCGTGCAGGCCGCGCCCGGCGCCTTGAAAACTGTCGACCTGTCGAAACCGGAAGCAAACGACGCCGACAAATCTTTAAGGCAGGCCACCCACGCCGCCATCGCCGGCGTCACCGACGACATCGACCATTTCCGCTTCAACAAGGCGATCGCGCGCATCTATGAATTCCTGAACGCGCTGAAAAAAGAGAATGGCGCGTCAGACTGGGCCCGCGCCGAAGCCCTGTCGGCGCTGGCGCGCCTGATTGCGCCCTTCACCCCGCATCTCGCCGAAGAGAGCTGGGAGACCCTCGGCGGGGAGGGGCTTGTCTGCGACGCGCCCTGGCCGAAGGCCGATCCCGCACTCCTCGCGAAAGACGAAGTCGTCCTCGGCCTGCAGGTCAACGGCAAGCGCCGCGGTGAATTGACGGTCGCGGCGGACGCCGACAAGGAGACTGTGGAACAAGCGGCCTTGTCCGATGAGGCCGTAAAGCGGCATATTGAGGGCAAGACCGTCCGCAAGGTCGTGGTCGTGCCCGGGCGGATCGTGAATATCGTCGCCAATTGAGCGGAAAGAAAAGCGTAGGCAGATGAAGCGAACAGCCATCCTCGTCGCGATAACCGCAAGCGCGCTCCTTCTTTCCGGCTGCGGCTTCCGTCCGCTCTATGCGACGGCCGAAGGCGAAACGCCGGTGAGCCGTCTCGTCGCCGTCAGGACCGTCGCCGCGCCGGACATTGTCGCGCCCTATATCGTCGAAGCCCTTCATGGCCGCATGGGCGCTGTCGGCGACGAGACGCCGCGTTACGATCTTTACGTCGAAGCCAATGAACAAGCCCAGCGCCTCGCCGTGCAGATCGACGCCACTGTGACCCGTTACAACTACCGCCTGTCGGCGCGTTACAGGGTTGTCGACAGCGTCACGGGCGAACGCTTCGAAGGATCGGCCCGCGCCGTCACCTCCTACAACATCGTCAGCTCGCAATATTCGACCCTGTTCGCCGAACGGACCGCAATCGAAAAAGCCGCGCGCCTCCTTGCCGAAGAAATCGAACGCGATCTCCTGATCCAGTTCGACCAGACGCCGGAAGAACGGGCGAAATCCAAAGGCCGCGATTACGAAACCGATCTCGATCCGTCAGAAATTCTGAACGAACCGCGGCGCGGCGAAACCGTCGAACCGATTGTCGGCGACGACGGCTTCGACGGGCCCATCGTCATTGAAAACAAAGAAGACGAATAAGCCATGGTCGCGCTTAAGGGCCGCGCCATCAAAAGTTTCCTCGCCGCGCGGGACAAAGACATCGCCGCCGTCCTGATTTACGGGCCGGATTCGGGGCTGGCGCGCGAACGCGCGCTGCACCTCGCCGGGCGCGTCGTCGAGGACCTCAAAGACCCGTTCAACGCGCTGGAGCTTTCCGACGCGGATCTGAAAGACGAACCCGGGCGTCTCGCGGATGAGATTACCGCGCTCTCCTTCGCCGGCGGCGAGCGCGCGATCCGTTTGCGCACGAGCGGGGAAGCCGCGGTGAAGGCCGTGCAGACGTTGCTCGAGGGGCTCGACAGCGGGCATCTGAAACCGAACGGCGTCGTCATCATCGAGGCGGGCGAGCTTTCCCCGCGCTCCGGACTGAGGAAAGCCTTCGAAAAAGCAAAACGCGGCGCGGCGCTGCCCTGTTACGCCGACGGGCCCGCCGACGTGCGCGCCATGGCGCAGGAGGCGGCGGCCGGCGAAGATCTTCGTTTCGATCAGGACGCGCTCGACCTTCTGGTCGCAATCCTCGGCGAGGATCACGGGCTTTCCCGCGCGGAAATCGACAAGCTGATCCTTTACAAAGGGCCGTCCGCGCTGCGCTCCGGGCCGGCGACGATCTCCCTTGAAGACATCAAGGCCTCGCTCGTGGACGGGCTCGGCGACGCCATGGACGACACCGCAAACGCCGCCGCCGACGGCGCGCCGAAACGGCTTGCGGCGGCCCTTTACAAAGCCGCCGCCGCCGGGGCGAGCCCCATCGGCCTGTTGCGCGCCCTGCAGCGTCAATTTGCACGGCTGAAGACCGCCCAGGACTTCATGGATTCCGGCGAAAGCGCCTCGTCGGCCATGAAGAAACTCCGGCCCCCGGTCTTCTTCGCTGAGGAGCGCGCCTTTGAAAACCGGCTTTACAAATGGCGGGGGGCGAAGCTCGAAAAGGCGCTCCGCATGCTGATCGACGCCGAGCTTGACGCCAAGTCCACCGGCGCGCCGCAACGGGAAATCGTCGAACGCGCCGCGCTTCGCCTCGCGGTGATGGGGGCGCGTTAGAAATGTCCGGCCGCAGCGGCTGGTGAAAGGAAATCAGGATGCTGGGCCGGCCTTTTCTGGCGCTCGGACTTTTGTTGTGCGGCCTGTCTTTCGTCGAGTTTTTATTCGCCGCCGCGGACGCCACGGTGAGCGACGAAAACTGGCAGGGCTTTCTGCTCGCCGCCGTGATCTCCGGACTTCTCGGCGGCGGCTGCGTCGGCGCCTTCTGGACCGCGGCGAGCGACAAACGTTTCGACTTGCGCTCGGGGTTCGTGTTGACGGCGCTGTGCTGGACCGTCATTCCGCTGATGGCGTCCCTGCCGTTCCTGTTCAGCAATCTCGGCATGTCTTTCACGGATGCGGTTTTCGAGACCATTTCGGGAATCACCACCACCGGGTCGACCGTTTTAACGGGGCTCGATCATCTCGATCCGATGCTGCTTTTATGGCGCTCGGCGCTGCAATGGATCGGCGGCGTCGGCATCATCCTGATGGCGATCATCATGATGCCTTTCTTGCGGATCGGCGGCATGCAGCTTTTCCAGCTCGAAAGCTCGACGCGCACGGAAGCGAGCTTGCATGCGCGCCCGCTGGCGCTGATCAACTCCATCGCCGCGCTCTATCTCACCTTGACGCTGTTGTGCACGGCGGCCTATGCGCTCGCCGGCATGTCGACCTTCGACGCGATCAATCACGCCATGACGACGCTGTCGACGGGCGGCTATTCCACCCATGACGCCTCGCTCGGGTTTTTCAACAGCACTGCGGTTTCCTGGGCGGCCATCATTTTCATGACCGCCGGCGCGCTGCCTTTCATGGCGTATCTCAAATCCTTTTCGGGCGAGCCGCGCGCCTTTCTGCGCGATCCGCAGGCGATCCCCTTTCTCGCCTTTCTCCTGGCTGTCTCGGCGGCGGGCGCGCTCTTGCTGAGCGACGAGGGCGGCGGCGACGCTTTCACCCGCGTCGCGCTGCATGTGGTGTCCATCGTCACCACGACGGGGTTCGCCAGCGAGGATTATCAATATTGGGGCGCCGGGTTCATCGGGCTTTTCTTCGCGCTCACCTTTATCGGCGGTTGTGCGGGATCGACCAGCGGCGCCATCAAGATCTATCGCTTCCAGCTTTTAGGCATCTACGCCGCCGCGCATTTAAGGCGCCTTCATTCGCCATCGATCGTTCAGGCGACGTCCTATGGCGGCATGAAGCTCGACCGCGAAATCGGGCTTTCGGTGCTCGCCTTCCTGTCGCTGTTTGTGGGCGCTTTCAGCGTCGGCGGCTTCGCGCTCTCGCTCACCGGGCTCGATTTCGTCACCGCCATGTCGGCCTCGGCGACGGCGCTGTGCAATGTGGGGCCGGGTCTCGGCGAGATCATCGGGCCCGCCGGCAATTTCGCCTCCGTTTCCGATATGGCGAAATGGATCCTTCTCGGCCTGATGCTGCTCGGTCGGCTTGAGCTTTTCGCGCTCCTTGTTCTCCTGGATCCTTATTTCTGGCGGTAGTCAGTCCGTAGACGGATCAAACATTCGCGCCCATGAGGCGCCGGCACAGATCGTCGAGCTGGTCGAGGGTGAGATAGTTGATCGTCACCGAGCCCGCGCCTTTTTTCGAATGATCGATGGCGACGTCGAGCCCCAGAATATTGGAGAGATCGCGCTCAAGGGCGCGCGTGTCGGCGTCTTTCGATCCGCTCGAAGCCTTTGATTTTTCTTCTGTTTTCGCCGCGCCACCGGCGGTTTTGCCGGCGCTGGCGCCGCCTTTGATCTCGGCCTCCGCCTGGCGGATATGGGCTTCCGTTTCGCGCACCGAGAGCCCGCCTTTGAGGACGATATCGAGCATCTGTTTCGGCGCGGAAGAGCCGAGCAGGGCGCGCGCATGGCCCATTGTGATCTCGTTCGCGGAGAGCGCATCGAGCGCCTTTTTCGGCAGGTTCAAGAGCCGCATGATGTTCGCCACATGGCTGCGGGATTTGCCGACGGCTTTTGCGATGTCGTCCTGGGTGCGCCCGAAGACGTCGGCGAGGCGCGCATAGGCGGCGGCCTCTTCCACGGGGTTCAAATCCACCCGCTGCACGTTTTCGATGAGGGCGATCTCCGCCGTCTCTTCATCCGTCAGCTCACGGATGATCACCGGGACCTTGTGAAGCTGCGCCTTTTGCGCCGCGCGCCAGCGCCGCTCGCCGGCGACGATCTCATAGCTGTCCTGGCCTTGCGGACGCACGAGGATCGGCTGCAGCATGCCTTTCGAAGAGATGGAGTTCGCCAGTTCCTCAATGGCGTCCTTGTCGAAGGTGCGGCGCGGCTGGTCGGCGTTGGCTTTGAGCTGCTCGATGGGGAGCTCGCGCTTCGGGCCGGGCGCCGCCGCGCCTTCGCGGGACGGGGAGCCGGGAACCGGCTTCGTCGCCGTCACGTCGCCCAGAAGCGCATCGAGGCCGCGCCCCAATCCCTTCATGCCGCTTTTCTTTTTCTCCGCCGCCGCCATGACGTCGCTTTCCTTCTACGCCGCTCTCTAGGCGGCTTGGGGGCGCGCGCGTTCGCGCTGGATGACTTCCGAGGCGAGCTGGATATAGGCTTGGCTGCCCGGACATTTGAGATCGTAAAGAAGCGCCGGCTTGCCATGGCTGGGCGCTTCGGAAATCCTGACATTGCGCGGGATCACGGTCGTATAGACCTTGTCGCCGAAATGGCCGCGCACGTCGTCCTCGACCTGGTTCGTGAGCTTGTTGCGCCGGTCATGCATGGTGAGGACCACCCCTTGCAGTTCGAGCGCCGGATTGATCCTGGTGCGGACCGTCTCGATGGTGCGCATGATCTGCGACAGGCCTTCGAGCGCGAAGAACTCGCATTGCAAGGGGATGATCACCGCGTGGGCCGCAGAAAGGGCGTTCACCGTCAACAGGCTCAAAGAGGGCGGGCAGTCGATCAGGATATAGCTGACCCCCTGGCCGGCCTCGGAGGCCGCATATTCCTCGATGGCGTCGGCGAGGCGGAAATGGCGCCGCTCGGCGTCGATAAGCTCGATTTCCGCGCCGGCGAGATCGACCCCGGCCGGAGCGAGGAGGAGGCCCGGAATGTCGCTTTCGGCCACTGCGGCCTCGAGCCGGTAATCGCCGGAGAGGACTTCATAAGTGGTGACGCCCCGGTCGGCCGCGGAAATGCCGAGCCCGGTGGAGGCGTTGCCCTGCGGGTCGAGATCGATGAGCAACACCTTTTCGCCGACGGCGGCGAGGGCGGTCGCGAGATTGATCGCGGTCGTCGTCTTGCCGACGCCGCCCTTCTGGTTGGCGATAGCGAGAATCCGTGGAGTGGCGCTGTTACCGGACACGGGCGAGATTTCCGATTTCTAAAATGGCGGCGCGCGGGTCTGTGCGGCTCGGATGTTTTATGACGTTCATATGCCAATATTTAGCGGCCTCGGTCAATTCACCCTCAACATCTTGTCCCTTGAGAAAGTAATACTTCGTCTTTTTGCCAGCCAATCCAGCGCTATAGCCAAGTAATTTGTCAAGGCGGGCGAGGGCGCGGGCGGTGACGATATCGGGCTTAAAGCCAAGCCGGGCGGACTCGATTCGCTCCGGTATGACCTGCAAATTTTTTATCCCCATGGCGGCGCCGGCCTCGGTCAGAAAGGCGCATTTCTTCTGCGTCGATTCGATCAGCGTCACCTGAACGCCTTCCGGCTCCAGCATGGCGGCGAGAACGAGGCCCGGAAAACCGGCGCCGGAACCGAGATCGACGAGTGTTTTTGCGCTCTCGGGCAGCAGCGGAACGAGCTGCGCGGAATCCAAGTAATGCCGATGCCACCGGTCTTTTATGGTCGAGCGCGCCACGAGATTGTGCCGCTCCGACCAATCGATCAGCACACGGTCCATTTCCAGAAGACGCTCGAATGTTTCACGTGGAACATTCGTTTCCGCCAGGAACTCCTCAGGGGTCATCCCGCCGCCTTCGCGTTCTTCTTCACCCAGGCCAGCAGCAGCGCCAGCGCCGCCGGGGTCACCCCTTCGATGCGCCCGGCCTGACCGAGGGTCGCGGGCCGGGCGTCGAGAAGCTTCGCCCGCACCTCATTGGACAGACCGGAGATCGCGCCATAGTCGAGATCGGCGGGAAGCCGCAAGCTTTCGTCCCTTTTGAAGGCGACGATGTCCGCCTCCTGCCGATGGAGATAACCGGCATAGAGCGCGTCGAAAGCCAATTGTTCCGCAACCGCATCGGGCATCTCGCCCAATTCCGGCCAGATCGCCGTCAGGGCCGCCAGATCGACTCCGGGCAGGGCCAGAAGATCGATCACCGAGCGCCGCCGGCCATCCTTGTTGAGCTTCAGCCCGTATTTTTCGGCCTCATTAGGGGTCAGCGTCGTCTCGCCCGCCCAGATCCGCGCCGCGTCGAGCGCCGATTGTTTCACGTGAAACATCTCGGCTCTACGCTCGCCCACAATCTCCGCCGCGATCCCGATGGGCGTCAGGCGCTGGTCGGCGTTGTCGGCGCGCAAGGTGAGGCGGTATTCCGCGCGGCTCGTGAACATGCGGTACGGTTCTGTGACTCCGTTGGTTACAAGATCATCGATCATCACGCCGATATAGGCTTGCGCCCGATCCAAGGTGAAGGGCTCGCCGCCAGTCGCCGACCGGGCGGCGTTGACCCCGGCTATCAGCCCCTGCGCCGCCGCTTCTTCATAGCCGGTGGTGCCGTTGATCTGGCCCGCCAGGAAAAGCCCGGGCAGGGCCCGCGTCTCCAGCGTCCGGGTCAGGGAGCGCGGGTCCACATAGTCATATTCGATGGCGTAGCCGTAGCGGACCACTTCGGCGCGCTCGAGGCCGGGGATGGTCTTCAGAAACGCCGCCTGGACGTCCTCCGGCAGCGAGGTCGAGATCCCGTTGGGGTATACCGTGGGGTCGTCGAGGCCTTCCGGCTCCAGGAAAATCTGGTGGCTGTCGCGCTCGGCGAAGCGCACCACCTTGTCCTCGATGGAGGGGCAATAGCGCGGGCCCCGGCCCGAGACGGCGCCCCCATAGACCGCGGATTTACTGAGGTTCGCCTCGATGATCTTGTGGGTCTCGGGGGTCGTATAGGTGATCCCGCAGGAGATTTGCGGCACCTCTATGCGCTCAGTCAGGAAAGAGAAGGGGACAGGGCTTTCGTCCGCCGGCTGCATCTCCAGCCGCTCCCAGTCGATGGTCCGCCCGTCGAGGCGCGCCGGGGTGCCGGTCTTCAGGCGACCCATTTTAAGCCCGAGCCCGTAGAGCCGGTCGGACAGGCCCACGGCCGGCGCCTCGACCCCACCGCCCCATTCCTTATTGGCGGCGCGGGCGTTGGCCCGGCCCGCCGGAATGCGCTTCTCGCCAATATGGATGACGCCCTTGAGGAAGGTCCCGGTGGTCAGCACCACCGCCTTTGCGCGGATTTCGGTCCCGTCGGCGGTTACAATTCCCGTGACGCACTCACCCCCTCCGTCCGCTTCGCGGACACCTCCCCCGTAAACGGGGGAGGAGGATTGCCCTTCTTCTCTTCCCCCGCTTGCGGGGGAAGTCCCGGCGAAGCCGGGGATGGGGGTTTGTGTTCCACGTGGAACATCTTCGACAATCAGGTCCTCCACCGCGGCCTCGAGAATATCGAGCCCCGGATAGCCGCTGAGGATCTCCTGCATGGTCTCGCGATAGAGCCTGCGGTCGGCCTGGGCGCGCGGGCCCCGCACCGCCGGGCCCTTGGAGCGGTTCAGCATGCGGAACTGGATGCCGGCCTTGTCGATGACCCGGCCCATGAGCCCGTCCAGGGCGTCGACCTCGCGCACCAGATGGCCCTTGCCGAGCCCGCCAATGGCCGGATTGCAGGACATCTCGCCGATCGTGTCGCGCCGGTGGGTGGCGAGGAGCGTGCGCGCGCCGGCGCGGGCCGCAGCGGCTGCAGCCTCGCATCCGGCGTGTCCGCCGCCGATCACGATGACATCGTAGTCTCTGGTCATAACTTCACTTTCGCGCGCCCATATAGGCGGGACGCTCGCGCTTGGAAACGGCTTTTGCCGTTTCGGGTGAGGGCGCCGGAATGTTTCACGTGGAACAGCCTAAAGCCTCCCCGGAAGGCGGGGATAGATTTTCATGTCACGAATTGTTGCGGTTTTACCGGGCCTCAGCCTGGAAGTTTACAAATGCGAAAGTAAACGCCGCGCCGCCCGTTTCGGGCATGGCGGCTGCAATACGCCCCCGGCTTGTGCGCAACAAACAGAGAAGGGGTGCGACATGGCTCAGTCAGGTACTTTGCGTTCAAGGGGGAAACCGCTTTTCGGAGAGGCTGTCGCGCCTTGCCCGGAAAAGACGCCGGATCTGGCCGCCGAGCTCAACCGGCGGCTGAGAGAGAAATACCGCAATTACGAGCGGGCCGCCCTGCGGCTGGAGCTCAGGGGGGATTACGACTCCGCCCAGGTCTTGCGCCGGGCGGCAGGCCGGGCGCGGCTCCTCAGGAACCGCCCGGCGAATGACCGGGGCATGGGTTAGCAGGCGGAGTTTGGGGCTGGCGCCTATTTCCCGATACAAAAACTCGAGAAAATCTCGCCGAGGACATCCTCCACGCCCACGGCGCCGGTGATCTTGCCGAGCGCCCGGGCGGCGAGGCGGGCGTCTTCCGCGGCGAGCTCCGGCGCCGTCTCGATATTGGCCTCGGCGCGGGAGAGAGCCCCGAGGGCTTCCTCCACCGCGGCGGCATGCCGGGCGCGGGTGAGGGCGGGGCCGTCGGACGCCCCTTCAGCGGCCTTCTGTGTCAGCGCATGAAGGAGCGCGGCCATACCTTCGCCGGTCTTCGCCGAGACGGCGAGCTCGGTGAAGGGCGATTGTTCTCTTTCAGGACGGGTTTCGGCCCCTTTTGCGATGTCGGCCTTGTTCCAGGCGATGATGTCGCCGGGTTTCAAGAGAGCCAATGTTTCACGTGAAACACTCATCGTTTCGCCCTCAAGAATTGTTTCACGTGGAACATCTTCCGAAGCGTCGAGAACGAGCACGCGAATATCCGCCGCCGCCGCTTTCTGGCGCGCGCGCTTTATGCCTTCCGCTTCAATGACATCCCCGGCCATACCGCGGAGCCCCGCGGTGTCGGCGACGCTCGCCGCCATGCCGGCGAGATCGAGCCGGGTCTCGACGACATCCCGCGTCGTCCCCGCGATGTCGGAGACGATGGCGACTTCCGAACCGGCGAGCGCATTCATCAGGGATGACTTGCCGGCGTTGGGCGGACCGATGATCGCGATCGAGACGCCCTCGCGGATCTTCCGTGCACGGACCGACTGGTTAAGAAACGCGGTTAACGAACTCTTAAGGTTTTTTATGGCGGGCCCGGCCCGGGTCGCGACGGCGGCGGGAACGTCCCCTTCGTCGGGAAAATCGATGTCCGCTTCGAGGGGCGCCAGGACGTCGAGGACCTGCTGGCGCCAGCCTTCCGCAGCCTCGGAAAGCCGCCCGTCGAGCTGACCCAAAGCCTGCATTCTTTGTAGGGTCGTTTCGGAATCGATAAGATCGGCGAGAGCCTCGACCTGGGCGAGATCGAGCTTGCCGTTCCGGAGCGCGCGGAGGGTGAATTCGCCGGCTTCGGCGGGCCGGGCGCCGAGCCGCGCGAGGGCTTCGTAAAGGGCCGTTTCGACTGCGCGGCTGCCATGGAGATGGAGCTCGGCGACGTCCTCGCCGGTGAAGCTCGCCGGTCCTTCGAAAAGTATAGCCAGACCGCGGTCGATCACGGCGCGGCTTTCCGGATCGCACACGCTCACCATATGCGCGGCGCGGTTATCAATCCGTTTACCAACTAACTGATTGAAAATCCCGAACGCGTCGGGACCCGACAGGCGAAACACGGCGACGCCGGCCTTCCCAGCGCCGGAGGCGCGGGCGAAAATCGTGTCGCTCCGCTCTGACATTCACTCTCCGATCATCCCCGCGCAGGCGGGGATCCAGTTAACCATCTCTGGGTCCCCGCTTTCGCGGGGACGAGCGGGAAATTTTTAGCACAAAGAACGCCTACTTCTTCGAGCCCATGCCCATCATCTGCTGGAACTGCTCGAAGCTCTTGCCGGACATGGTGAGCCATTGCGCCACCAGCTTTTCCGGATCGGCGAGGGTGTCCATGTTTTCCTTGGCCCGCTTGGTCATCTCATCGACGATCATCTTGTTCATGGGCTCGAGATCCGGCTGGCCGAAAAAGGCGCGGGCCTCCGCAGGCGTGCAGTCGATATTCACGGTGAGTTTCATGGGACCGCTCCTTTCGGCGTCTCAAAGGCCCGTAGCCAATAGCCTAATTGGTCCTTCGGGAACAGTCTCGCAAGTGCGGAATCGGCGTTATGGGGTTTCGGGGCAAGCGGCGCCGAGATAGCGCCCTTCCCCATCGAACATGGCGACGAAGTAGTTCGCCGACTGGCGCGCCGTCCGGCCATTTTCATCCCTGGGAAAGGTCTGGAATACGTCAATGAACGCCGCCTCTTCAAAAGGCCCGTAGCTCAGTCCGCGGCGAAGCAGAACCAGCTTCGCCGGACCCGTCACGCAAACCTGTCCCGTTCTGGTGTCCCGTACGGACTTCCCCGCCAGCATTTCGCATTCCGGGCGACCGAAATCGCCATCGAACTCGTCAGTACAGAAATCGACCGCCTCTTCACTGCGCCCGAAAGCGTGGACTTCCAAAAACATCCCCATTCGAAAAGCAAATTCATCGCTTTGCCGCCACGCCGGCGTGCTGTCGATGGTCTGGCTCAGCGCTTCATCCGCCCGGCCCAGTTCATAAAGCGCCTCATCGAGCTCGCGTTCCGCATAGGGAATCCGGTCGCGGTGATAGTCGATATTCTTGCGCGCTTTCTTGATCTGTTTTTCCGTGGCGTCCGGATCGCGCAGGCGTTTGCGCGCCCGGCGCAGCTGGTCGCGATGATAATCGAGCGATGAAACCGCGCTGTTATAGGCGTTTTCGGCCCGGTCCCGCGCGGCTTCCGCCCAATAGATGCGCTGGCCCTCAAGATAGCCGCTGAGGAAGGCCGGTTCGCGTTCGGCCCGGCAGACGCCGAGATAAGACTTGCCGGCGCGGGCATAGGCGTAACCGCCGCCTTCGGTGCACAACCGGCCGAGCGCCAGGTCGCGGCCTTGCGCGTAGGCCTCGTAATCGGCGGGCGCGCCATAGCCCTCGCAAAGCCCCGCCCGTTCATCGAAAGCGCGCAGGAGCCGGCCTTCGCCGCCGTCCTCGAGCCCCGCCCCGTACCAGTCGCCGGCGAGACATTCCTCTTCGCTCATCAGCTCCGTGGCGCAGCCGGACAGGAAAACCGCCGCCAGCAATGCTCCGAAGTAACGCTGCATGAAACGACCCCCTCCCTAATCCCCGAACACAGCCTCTTCTTTGAAACCGCCGCGGTCAACAACAAGCCGTGAGCCGCTTGTGGCCGCGCGCCCGACAGGATACGGGAGTCCCATGACAAAAGCGGTTTTCCTCGACGAGCATGGCGGGCCGGACGCTTTCGCCTTGCGCGACCAGACCCTCGCCGACCCGGGCCCCGGCGAAATCCGGGTGCGCCACAAGGCTGTCGGGCTCAATTTCATCGACATCTATCAGCGCAAAGGCCTTTATCCGGTCTCGCTCCCGGCGGTCCTCGGTCAGGAGGCTGCAGGCGTCGTCGAAGCGGTCGGCGAGGGCGTTTCGGACTTCGCACCGGGCGAGCGCGTCGCCTGTCTTTACGGCGTCGGCGGCTATGCGGAGGAAGGCAACGCCCCCGCCGCCCTTTCCGCGAAAATCCCTGACGGCGTATCCGACGATGCGGCGGCTGCACTCTTCCTCAAAGGCTTAACGGCGGAAATGCTGGTGCGCCAGCTCTATCCCTTGAAAGCCGGCAAAACCTGCCTCGTCCATGCGGCGGCGGGCGGCGTCGGCACCATCCTTTGCCAATGGGCGAAACATATCGGCGCGCGCGTCATCGCCGTCGTCGGATCGCCGGAAAAGGAAGCGATCGCGCGCGAAAACGGCGCCGACGAGGTTGTTATCCGTACACAGACGGAAAGCATTGCGGCGGAGGTGCGCAGGCTCACCGGCGGCGAAGGCGTCGAGGTGGTTTACGACTCTATCGGCGAAGCGACTTTCGAAGCCTCCCTCGACAGCCTCGCCCTGCGCGGGCACATGGTGACCTACGGCAACGCGTCGGGCCCGCCGCCGGCGGTGACGCCGCTCGAACTCATGCGCCGCGGCTCGCTCACCCTCACCCGGCCTTCGCTCTTTCATTACGCAACGCCCGAGCGGCTCCCCGCCATGGCCGCCGCGCTGTTCGAGATGGTCGCCAGCGGCGCGGTGAAGCCGAAGATCGCCCATCGCCTGGCCCTGTCCGACATCGCCGACGCCCACCGCCTTTTAGAGAGCGGCAAAACCGCCGGCGCGATCATCCTGACGCCGTAAATTTTGAGTATTTTCATATGGTTAGATGGTTAACCGCCGTTAGTTTTCTGGCACTCGCCGCTTGCGGTGACTCTGTAACCGACACGGAGTCGCAAAGCGCCGGCGGCTGGTCCATCGCGCCGGAGGGGGGCCTCAACGCCTTTTTCGAATGCCTCGAGGCGTCCGACGCCGCCCTCGTTTCAGCCCACCGCGGCGGGGCCTATCCCGGCTATCCGGAAAACGCGCTTGAAACCATGCAGGCGCTGATGGCGGACGTTCCCGCGATTATGGAGATCGACGTCGCGACTTCCGCCGACGGCGTTCTTTATCTCAATCACGACGACACGCTCGAGCGCACCACTACCGGCGAAGGCGCGAGCGACGCCCTTTCATGGAGCGAGATCAAAGAGCTTCGGCTCGAAGACAATGACGGAAAGCTGACGCCCTTCGCCCCGACGCGTTTCCGGGAGGCGCTGAGATGGGCCGGCGGGCGCACCATCCTGCAGATCGATTTCAAAAGGACCACGCGCTATGAAGACGTGGCCGCGGAAGTCAACCGTCAGCAGGCGGAAGACCGCGTCATCCTGATCGCCTATTCCACAGGCGCAGCGCGCAAGCTCCACAGGCTGCTGCCGGACGCGATGATCTCGCTTTCCCTCGACACCCAGTCGGCGCTGAACGCCGCCGTCGCCGCCGGCGTGCCCGACGACCGGATCATCGGCTTCACTGGCGTCGAGGATCCGCGCCCGCGTCTCTTTTCCATTCTGAACGGCCGCGACGTCGAGGTGATTTTCGGCACTTTGGGGGACGCCGATTCCATCGACAACGACATCGCCCGCTCCGGCTATGAAGCGCTTTACGCCGACATCGCCGCGCAAGGCGCCGACATCATCGCCACCGACCGGCCCCGCGCCGCCTTCGCCGCCCTTGAAGAGGCCGGCCGCGCCGTCGAGCCCGGGGAATGCGGGATCACGAAAGGAGTTTCCTCTTGAATATCAGATATTTGATGGGGCTTTCCCTGCTCTCGCTCGCCGCCTGCGGGGGACCCGCGGACGACACGGCGCCCGCCAAACAGGCGGCAGACGCCCCGTCCGCGTCGGAGGCGCCAGCGCAAGCCATAACCGCGCCCGCCGGCGAATACCGCCTCGACAAGAGCCATGCGAACCTCGTCTTCCGGGTCGATCATCTCGGGTTTTCCCATTACACGGGGATTTTCGCCGACTACGACGCAACGCTTCAATTCGACCCGGCTGCGCCCGAAAACATGAGCGTCGAGGCGGTGATCATGGCGCCCTCCCTGACGGTCCCGGCTCCGCCCGAAGGCTTTCATGCAACGCTTCTGGGCCCCGACTGGTTTGATGCCGACGAGTATCCGCAGATCACCTTCCGCTCCACAAAGGTGACGCAGACGGGTCCGCGCAAAGCGACGGTCGAGGGCGAGCTCACCATGCTCGGCGTCACGGCGCCGGTTTCCATGGAGGCGGAATTCATCGGCGGCTATGCCGGCTATCCGCCCTATGACCCTAATGCGCGGATCGGATTTTCTGCACACGGAATATTAAGCCGCTCCGATTTCGGCTTTACCCAGGGCCTGCCGCCCGAAGGCTCGACCATGGGCGTCGGCGACGCGGTTTCTTTTCAGATCGACGCCGAATTCACCGGTCCGCCGACTCCGGCGGAAGGCGAATAGATAATCATTTCAATAGCTTGTGCCATATGTCGCCGACAAGCGGTTTGAAAGGCGCGCCTCTATCTAGAGGCCGCCGGCGGCCTTTCCCGCCCGCTACCCCGCCGCGTCGAGGACGATGCGAAGCCGGGTCAGCTCTTTCAGGATCTTGTCCCAGTCGGCGCCGGGCGTTCCCTCTTTGAGATAGGCAAGCCCCGGCTCGATTGTCTTCACCGCCTTGTCTCGAATGGCGCGGCCGGCGCGCGTCACCTTCACATGCTTGACGCGCCGGTCCTTCGTATCCGGAACGAATTCCACATAGCCCTTTTCGTGAAGCCGTTTCACCGTCGACGACATGGTCGGCTGGGCGACCTGCATCGCGCCGGCGATTTCGCCGATGGTCTGTTGCGCCTTCAAGCGCAGGAGATGATTCAAGACGCCGAACTGCGCTGTCGTAAGCCCGCCGGGCATGCGCCGCTCGAATTCGCGGTCGGCAAGATTGGCGATGATCGAGATTTCGGTCATCACCTTGAACAGCGCGGGATCGCCGGGAAGCCCGGCATCGGCTTTGTCTGCATATTTAGGCATCGGCGTTGACCAGCCTCGTTTCAAGCGGCCATCGCGGCGCGGGCGGCTCGTCCTTCCCATAGCCGAAACGGAAAAGCCCTTGCATCCGCGCGGGCGCGCGAAGCCCGGCAAAGTCATGAATTTCCTCAAGAATTTCCGCCATTTCGGGATATTCCTCGAGCGCCTGACTGAAAGGCTGCATGGAAAGACCCATGCCCGCCGCCGCCTGCTGCAGGCGCACCCAGCCCGCGCCGGACCGTAATTGATCCTTACGGGAATTATTTTCCGTCGTCAGCCAGCCGAAGGCCATCGCGGTGTCGATGTTCTTTTCATAGAATTTGATCGTCTCGGCGAACGCTGTCGAGTCCGGGTCGTCCATGGCGTCCTGCGTCAGAACGCCGAACGCGCCCATGGCCTCCATGACGGGACCGGAAAGAGAAATGCCGTCGGGATGCGCATTGATCTGTTTTTCGCCGATCCGCGTATAGCTGGCGGACTCATGGCGCGGGCCCGGCGTCGTCATTTCCGTTCGCCAGGCCTTGCGGCAGATTTCTTTCAGCATTTCGAGATTGGCGTCGTCATTGGCCCATTCGAACTCGCCGTCTTCGGCGCGCAAGACGCTGTCGAGCGCGTTCAGGGTTTCCGCGCTCACGGGCCGCGACTGATCGAAAGGCGAGCGCGCGGTGCGGCGCTTCAAAAGCGCTGCAAACAAAGGGTCTTTGTCTCTTTCGCCGGTCTTCACAAAGCGCACGGACGCGATCGGGCGCTTGTCGAGAACCGGAAAAGCTTCGCCTTCGGGAAAGGCGTCCGTCTCGAGCGCGTAGCCCATCTCCGCCGCCGCCTGACGCAACAGCTCCAGAAACGCGCCGAGGCCGATAACCGTCTGCCGGTCCAGCGGGTCGGTCTCAGGCAGGCGGCGCTCAAGATCGCAGAAAAGCGTCAGCCCGTCATCGCCGTCAAGCCGGATCAACCAGGGCTGGAGATTGTGCGGGCTCGGCGCCAGCACCGCATAGGAAAGCGCGTCGAGACGCGGATCGTCGTAACCTTCGCCCGCCTCGAACCAGGGCTTGCGCGCCGGGCCGAGATTGGAATGCAGCCGAAACGCAGCGGCGCCGATCAGCGCAACGCCTGCGCCGCCGGTGATCAGCATGACCCGTCTTGAAACCATGAGACTCTCTTTCCAGCGCTGTCTGTGTCCTTTATTATATAGATACCTATCTAATAGATGTCTATGTAATTTCTATGGGAGGCGAAACGGGCCGGTTTTAAAAGGAAAATCAGGGCTGTAGGGCGCTCGCCCGGGTCCAGGCCTCGCGCGCCCGAAGCCGGTCGAAATAGGCCGACACGCGCTCGCCCATAAACTTGCCGTTGCGCGAAACCTTCAGCAGAAAAAGCACATAGCCGACGGAAATGTCGGCGAGAGAAAAATCTTCGAGAAGATAATCGCGGTCATCGAGACTGTTTTCGAGAAAGGCGAGGCAATTCTGCATTTCACCAGTCGCCCATTGCAGCATGGATGTGATGCGGTGTTCTTCCGGCAACAGGAAGGAGTGTCCGAGGAGTTGGTTCACATAGCCGCCCATGCCCGCTTCGCCGAACTGCATCCATTGCAGATAGTCCCCATACTCTTCTTGGGACGCATTTCGCGACAAGGCGCCGCCTGCATATTTGTTGGCGAGATATTCGATAATGGCGACGGATTCGATCATGCGCTTGCCGTAGTCGAAAAAGACCGGCGTCTTGCCGAGCGGATTGAGCGCCAGATAGTCCGGTTCTTTCAGTTTCGCCCGGTCGAAGGGCCGGGTTTCGATCTCCGCATCGAGATCCAGCTCAAAGATCGCCCAGGCGACCCTTAACGACCGCGTCATGGGAAAATGAATGAGCTTCAAAGCCATCGTCGCCTCCATATGATCGAGGCGACAGTAAAGGCTGGAAAGCCGCGGCCGGGCAAATCATTTACGCAGCAAAAAACGCCGAGCGGTCTTGCCGCCCGGCGCTTTCCCAAGGTCAAATTCGACCCCGGAGGGCCTACATTTTTTCGACTTCGCGCTTGAAGCCGCGGCTGACGCCTTTTTTACGCGCGATCGTGTCCCAGCACTTTTCAAAACGGCTATTCGCCGTGACCGCCTCATTGAGGCTTTCCGCAGCCTCGTCGATGGCCGCGGCGTTTCCGCTTTCCAGCGCGTCGCCGAGCGCCTCGTAACGCGAGATCAGGATGTCGATCCGGCGGTTGTCGTTGCGGCCGAACTCTCCGCACTCGTCCGTGCGGTTGGCCGTAATGCGCCGCCAGTCAGCATCCGCGCTGTCAAACGCGCCGGGCACATAAGAGTCCTTAAGGCTCGCCGCATCGGCGAGGGCGTGGCCGCTGAGAAGCATCGCGCCGGCGAAGGCGAAAAGGGCTGTTTTTTTCATCGGGGGTTCCTCCTGGGTTCAAACAAAAGCGCAACAATCCATCGCCGTCTCGTGCGCGGGGTTTTCGCACGAAGCACCGTATACAGATGAATTGCATGATGAAGCTAGAAAGCCGGGCGCGCCGCCGCAACAGCCTTTCGGCGAAGCGAAGCCTCCCTGCGCCAGAACCCATTTAAACGCGACGAACCGAAAACGCAGCGGCGCTGTTTTCCGTCCCCAGGCGCAACGCATGCGGACCCGTCATGATATTTGTAAGACCGTCGCCGCGGAATGTTTCGCGTCGCAACAATGAAGACCGAAAGCCGCCCATGCGGTGAAACGAGAGCTCAATGCGGCGAAACGAAAAAGCCACGGCGCTAAAAACCGCCTATGCTTCTCCGCAACAGCACGAAAAGGGGCGAGACATGATCGGTCTTACAGTGAACGGCGAGAGACGGCGCTATGACGGCGATCCGGATATGCCGCTTTTGTGGTATCTGCGCGACTCGCTTGACCTTAAAGGCGCCAAATTCGGCTGCGGCGCGGCGCTCTGCGGCGCCTGCACGGTGCATGTGAACGGGTCGGCCATGCGCTCCTGCGTTGCGCCCATGGCCTCGCTTGACGGCGCGGAGATCACCACCATCGAAGCGGTGAGCAAAAGCAAGGATGGGGGCGAGACCCTGCATCCCGTGCAGCAAGTCTGGCTCGACGAAGACGTCGCCCAATGCGGCTACTGCCAGACCGGCCAGATCATGGCGGTGATCGACCTTCTCTCGCGCATCCCCGAGCCGACAGATGAAGACATCGACGCCAATCTCACCAATATCTGCCGTTGCGGCACCTATTACCGGTTGAGAAAAGCCGTGCATCGCGCCGCTGCGGCCCTGAAAGAGGAGCGCGCCTCATGAACGCTCCGCTCACCGCCACCCGCCGGGATCTTTTGCGCTACGCCGCCGCCGGCGGCGCCCTCGTCGTCGCCGCGCCGCTCGCCTCCTGCGCGCGGCCGTCATCCACAGAAGAAACAGAAAGCGAAACCGGACCGTTTAAAGGAACCGTCGGGCCTTTCGTAATCATCAATCCCGACGACAGCGTCGTCATCGCTTTTCCCAATCCGGAAATGGGTCAGGGCGTCGACACCTCGCTCCCCATGCTCGTCGCCGAAGAGCTCGAAGCCGATTTCGACAAGGTCGAAACCGTGCAGATGCCGCTTGAACTGAAGGTTGCGGAAGACGGCGAAGGCTTCGCCTGGAAATATGTGGGCCAGGGCTCGGGCGGCAGCTATTCCATCGTCGGCCATTGGGAGGCCCTGCGCCAGGCCGGCGCGCTCGCGCGCCATCTTCTCCTCGCCGCCGCGGCCGAACGCTGGAGCGTTCCCGTTGCAGAGCTTGCCGCGAAGAAAGGCGTCGTCAGCCATGCGGCGTCCGGACAAAGCGCGCGCTATGGCGAGCTCGCCGAAGCGGCCGCAAACATCACCCCGCCACAGGACCCGCCGGCGCTGAAAGGGGCGAAAGACTTCACGCTGATCGGCACGGCGCAGAAGATGAAGAACGCCCGCGCCATCGTCACCGGCAAGGCGGTCTACGGCATCGACGCGCAAATGCGCGGCATGGTCCATGCGGTGATGGCGCGCTGCCCCTATTTCGACGGGACCGCGATCTCCGTCGACGACAGCGCCGCGCGCGCCGTTCCCGGCGTCATCGATGTCGTGAAAGTGCGCCGCCCGGCGCTTGACGGGCCTTACGACGTTCAGGCCGAAGGCTACGCCGTCGTCGCTGAAAATCTCTGGGCGGCGATGAAAGGCCGGCGCGCCTTGAAGATCGAATGGGATCATGGTCCTTATGCGGATGAATCGTCCGACAGCTTCAGGGCCCATTGTTCCGAGTTGCTTGAAGGCGAAGGGCAGATCGTGCGCGACGACGGCGATTTCGACGCCGCCATGGCGAACGCCGCCTCGGTTCACGAGGCGCGCTATTGGGAGCCCTATGTCAGCCATTCCCCGCTGGAGCCGCAAAACTGTCTGGCGCATGTGCGCGAGGACGGCGTCGACATCATTGCGCCCACGCAAATGCCCGGCGGCGCCAACCGCATCGTCGCCAATGTTTTAGGCCGCGAGGACCGGCTCAACATCAAGGTCCAGCCGACGCGGCTCGGCGGCGGCTTCGGGCGGCGGCTCTCCAACGATTATGTGGCTGAGGCCGCGCTCGTCAGCCAGGCTGTCGCGAAGCCGGTGAAGCTCTTCTGGACCCGCGACGACGATCTCCAGCATGACTTCTATCGCCCGGCGGGCATGCATCATCTGAAAGCGGCCTTCGACGCCGACGGCAATCTCGTCGCCTGGACCCACCGCCTTGCGAGCGCGTCGAAATATTACCGTCGTCCCAATCTTCCGGAGACGGATTATTGGCAGGCCGAACTCTATCCGGACGATTTTCCGGCCCATCTCGTCGAGAATTACCGGCTTGAATATTTCTCCGCGAAGTCGGGCGCGCCGCGCGGCTCCTGGCGGGCGCCGGCGCATACGGCAAATGCTTTCGTGGTGCAGAGCTTCCTCGATGAAATCGCCGAGAGCCGCGGCGAAAACCCGCTCGATTTGCGCTTGCGGCTTCTCGGCGCGCCGCGCGAACTTCCCTATGACGGCCATGGCGGGCCGGTCTTCAATCCGGGCCGTCTCGCCGCGGTTTTAAAACTCGCGGCGGAAAAGGGCGGCTATGGAGAAGCCATGGGCCCGGGCCGGGGCCGCGGGATTTCCGGCCATTTCACCTTCGGCGGTTATGTGGCCGAGGTCGTTGATGTGGACGTCGACGAGAATGGAAATTTGCGCGTCCCGCGCGTCGTCGCAGCGGTCGATATCGGCACGGTGGTGAACCCCAACGGCGTCGCCGCCCAGCTTGAATCCGGCGTCAATGACGGGCTGTCGACGGCGCTGCGCCTAGCGATCAATGTCGAGGGCGGACGCGTCACCAACGAGAATTTCGACAGCTATCGGCTGATGCGCATGGCCGACGCGCCGCCGGTCGTCGAAACCCACATCATCGACAATGGCGATGCGCCGTCCGGCATGGGCGAAATGGGCCTGCCGCCGCTGGCCCCGGCCCTGGCCGAAGCGATCTTCCAGGCGACGGGCAAGCGCATCCGCGCGCTTCCCATCGCCGATCAGTTGAAAGCCTAGTCGCCGGCGCTCTCTTCCCCGGCGTCGTCCATGTCGGTTTCCATGGGCTCCTGAGAAACGGCGTCTTCGTCTTCCATTGCTTCGCCGGACGTTTCTTCCATGGCGTCCGCTTCGGCCGCGCTTTCGTCGTCATTCGCACCTTCATCGATCACAATGAAATCGCCAGCTTTCTTGTCCGCTTCTTCGGCTTCTTTTTCCGCGCGTTTTTTATCTTCTTCGCTGAGGACGATCCGTGACTCCTTGTCGGACTCGAGCGGCTCCAGTTCTGCGATCAGCGGGTTGGGGCGAAGATCGAGATTGGCGCCCGTGCCGGCGTCCACGCCGATGCCGATAAGCCCGCCGGCGAGAACATTGCCGGCGCCGGAGGCGACCCCACCGCCGGTCACCCTGGGCTGCAGCACGCCGGTTACCGGCTTATAGCCATCCAGCGCAAACTCAGCATTCCATTCGCGCTTTCTTTTCAGTTCAAGCTCGCATGGCGTGACGCAGTCAAACGGCCCAAGCTTGTCGGCGCTGATGGACTCGACCGTGACGGTCGCGCCGTCAGGCGTGCTTTCAAATTTTGCGTTGTCCTTCGTGCCGCGGATCACGGTTGCGCAACCCGACGCACACAGCGCGGCGGCTGCGATCAAGATTATTTTTTGCATGGGACCCCTTTTTTCCCTCTCCACTTGAAGAGACTAACTGAAGGCTAGAAAAAAGATAGAAAATTATTGCACTGATATTTCAGCCGCTTGTGTATTGCACCGGCAATGTCCGGCGCATGCGGCCTTGCTGTCATGAACCCGCATATCCCGCGCTCGCCTTGTCCGGCCTCCCTTGCGCCCGAACATCCATATGCGCTGGCGACCCGCCGCGCGCTTGGCTCGCAAACCAGCTTCGCCTCAACGGCATGGAGTCATTCAGTTTTTCTCGGCATGGGATCAGGAAATGAATTGCGAATAATTCTCATTTGCCATTGACTCTGGCCGACCCCGCCTCCAAAAACTGCGAATTGTTCGCATTTGCAGTAATCAGGAACGGGGATTTGGGCGATGAAAGACGATAGTGAGCAACAGAGCGCGCACGGCAAGAATGCGGCGTTTTACGGCACCGCAATGGCGCTGTTCGCCGCGGCCGGGGCGGCCCAGCAGCCGGCCCAGGCGCAGGAAACCGCGCTCGCTTATGCCAATGTCAGCGACGAGATTTTCGTCGAGGGCAAGAACGGATCCTACAAGCTCGAAACCGACTCCCCGAAATACACGGCCGATCTTGTCGACACCCCGCGCGCCATTTCCGTTATCGGCGAGGACATCATGCGCGACCTTGCTGCCACGTCGCTCACTGACGCGCTGCGCACCGTGCCGGGCATCACCATGGCCATGGGCGAAGGCGGCCAGCCTTTCGCCGACCGGCCTTTTATCCGCGGCAGCGAGTCGACCTCCGGCCTCCTCGTCGACGGGTTGCGCGATTCCAGCGCCCAGTCCCGCGACGTCTATAATCTCGAACAGATCGAAGTCGCCAAGGGCCCTAACGGCGCGTTCGCCGGCCGCGGCGCGCCGGGCGGTTCGATTAATCTGGTCACCAAGAAAGCCAAGGACGAAACCGGCGTCAGCGGTCTCGTGCGCGCCGGCAACGCCAAGCAAAAGCGCGGCGAAATCGACCTCAATGTCGCCGCAACGGAGAATTTCGCGCTGCGCCTCAACGCCATGTGGCAGAATTCCGAAGTTCCCGGCCGCGACGCCGTTTTTGACGACCGCTGGGGGATCGCGCCTTCCGTCACATGGGGCTTTAACGGTCCGACGCGGGTCACGGCGAGCTATGAGCATTACGAAGGCGACGGGCTGATCGATTACGGCCACCCCCTCGATCCCGTCACGGGCGAGCCCATCGCCGACATCGATCCCGATAATTTCTACGGGCTTGTGGCGCGCGACTTCAACCGGACCGAACTTGACGCCGGCCTTTTGACGATCTCTCATGACTTGAACGACAACGTCACCATACGGAACATCACCCGCTATGCGGAATCGTCGACGGACTACATCGCCTCGAACCCGGACGACAGCCAGGGCAATGTCGTCAACGGCCTCGTCGTGCGCAATGTGAAAAGCAACAACTCGAACAACGAAACCATCGTCAGCCAGACCGACCTGACGGCGCGCTTTAAAACCGGCGGTCTGGAACACTCCATCGCAAGCGGCTTCGAGATTGCAAACGAAGAAACCGTGCGCGCCACTTACGAGGTGGAGCAGGTTGACGCGAATGGCGACCCGATCCCGCGCGGCGGCTGCGATCTCGTGGGCGCGGGCGCGCCGAGCGGCTATAATTGCACCGGTCTTTACAACCCCGACCCTTACGATCCCTGGACAGGCGCAATTTCCTTACGCGAACCGACGACCACCGAAGTCGACACGCTCGGCGCCTATATTTTCGACACTGTCACGGTGACGCAGAAGCTTCTCATCAATTTCGGCCTGCGCTGGGACAAGTTCGACACCGAGACCTCTTCCGGCCTCTCCAACAAGGACGACTTCCTGACCTATCAGGCCGGCGTCGTTTACAAGCCGACCGAAAATTCGAGCCTTTACGCCTCCTACGGAACATCCACGAGCCCGTCGGGCGTCACCGCCGGGGACGGCGGCGAGAACATCAACACGCGCAACGAAGATCTCGAACCGGAAAAGGGCCGCAACTACGAACTCGGCGCCAAGGTGGAGCTTTTCGGCGAGCGGCTGGCGCTGAACGCCGCGCTTTTCCGCACCGAAATCGTCGACGATCATGTGGCGACCGCCGCCGGGCGCGGCGCCCCGCAGGAAGCGATCGGCGAGACGCGGGTGCAAGGCTTTGAGCTGAGCGCGGCCGGCCATATCCTTCCCAACTGGAGCATCTTCGGCGGCTACAGCTATCTCGACAGCGAGATCATCGACGCCGGTCCGGTCAACACCGATACGGTCGGCAACAAACTGCCGAACACGCCCGAACACAGTTTCAGCATGTGGACGACCTATAAACCGGTTGACCGGCTCTCTCTCGGCGGCGGCGTCAATTACGCTTCCGAACGCTTCGGCGACACCGGCAACACCAAACGCGTCGACGGCTATGTGCGCCTCGATGCGGCGGCGACTTATGTCCTGACCGATAACATCGCGCTTCAGCTCAATGTCCAGAACCTGACGGATAAACGCTATTACGAGCGCGTTTACGTCACGCACATGGCGACCGTCGCGCCGGGCCGCTCGATCACCGGCACAGTGCGTTTCAATTTCTAGCCCTCCCTGCTAGTCTTGCGGCTTTCTGCTCTCATGGGCGGAAAGCCGCTTTCCTTTGGATTTCACCCATGCTCGTCAAAATTCCCGATGTCTTGAGCGCCGGCCAGCTCGCAAAAATCCGCGCGCTTCTCGACGCGGCCGAATGGGTCGACGGCAATGTCACCTCGGGCGCCCAGGCCGCGCGCGCCAAGCGCAACGACCAGCTTGCGCCCGGATCGCCGGAGGGAAAACAGGCCGGCGAGATGGTGCTCGACGCGCTGCAGGCGAACCCGACTTTCATCTCCGCCGCATTGCCGCACAGGGTCTACCCGCCCTTGTTCAACCGTTATTCCGGCGGCCAGAATTTCGGCAATCATGTGGACAACGCCATCCGTCCGCTGCCGGGGTCCGACCAACGCATCCGCACCGATGTCTCGACGACGCTGTTCCTTTGCGAGCCCGACGAATATGACGGCGGCGAACTGATTATAGACGACACCTATGGCGCGCATTCGGTGAAACTGCCCGCGGGGCACATGGTCGTTTATCCGTCGTCGAGCCTTCACCGCGTGGCGCCGGTGACGCGCGGCGCGCGCATCGCGTCGTTTTTCTGGTCGCAAAGCATGGTGCGCGACGACGGCGAGCGCACCTTGTTGTTCGAGCTGGATCAATCGATCCAGTCGCTCTATCGCAGCCAGCCCGAAAGCCCGGAGATCGTGCGCCTCACGGGCGTTTATCACAATCTCATCCGGCGCTGGTCGCAGGTTTAAAGCCCGCCATTCCCGACCGCCAAGCTTGTTCCAGGCCATGGCGCATGCGACCCTCCCGCGTGAATGTCACGGACGGGAGGCTCTCATGAATGCTGTGAAACGAAACGCCGGACTTTTCTTCGCCATTGCGCTCGCCCTGGCGCCTTTCGGCGCCGTTCAGGCTGAAGACCCGTCGCTGGGGGCGGGCGGGCGCCCGGTGGGCGCCGACTGGTCGCGCAGCCCCGTCTATGCCCAGCACGGCATGGCGGCGACCGCACAGCCGCTGGCGAGCCAGATCGCCATCGACATCCTGAAACAAGGCGGCAGCGCGGCGGACGCCGCCATCGCGGTGAACGCCGCGCTCGGGCTGATGGAGCCGACGGGCTGCGGGCTCGGCGGCGATCTTTTCGCCATTGTCTGGGACCCGAAAACCGGAAAACTGCACGGCCTCAACGCCTCGGGCCGCGCGCCCATGGGCCGCACGCTTGAAGAAACGAAAATGAAATCCGCTGCGATCATGGGCGAGGGCGAAGGCATTCCGCCCTTCGGCCATCTGCCGGTCTCCGTGCCCGGAACGGCGAGCGGCTGGTTCGCGCTGCATCAGAAATTCGGAAAGCTTCCCATGCGGACAATCCTGGCGCCGGCCATCGATTACGCGGAAAACGGTTTCCCCGTTTCGCCAGTGATCGCCGAATATCTCCGGATGAATCTCGCGCGCTTCGAAGAGTATGAGGAGATGATCGACGAGTTCGACAACGCCCGCGCGATCTGGTTCGCCGACGGCGCGCCTCAAGCCGGCGAAGTTTTCAAAAACCCGGCTCTGGCAAACACCTATAAACTGCTCGCCAAAAAAGGCCGGAAAGCCTTTTACGAGGGGGAAGTCGCCGAGACCATCGACGCCTATATGAAGCGGATTGGCGGCGATCTTCGCTATGAGGATTTCGCCGCGCATGAAGCGAACTGGGTGGAGCCTGGCTGCGTCGATTACAGGGGATATGACGTGTGCGAATTGCCGCCGAACGGGCAAGGGTTCGCGGCGCTGCAAATGCTCAACATCCTGAAAAATGTCGATCTGACGCAATGGCCGCGCGCTTCGGCGGAAGTTTTCCATTACATGGTGGAGGCCAAGCGCCTCGCTTTTGAAGATCTTGCGAAATTCTACGCCGATCCCGACTTCGCCGAGATTCCCCTCGACTGGCTGCTCTCCGAAGACTACGGCGCGGAACGGTTCGCGCTGATCGATCCTGAAAAAGCCATGACCGACCCGGCGCCGGGAACCCCGCCGTCGACCATCGACGGCGAAGGCGACACCACCTATTTCACTGTCGCCGACAAGGACGGCATGATGGTCTCGCTGATCCAGTCGAACTATCGCGGGATGGGCTCGGGGCTTTCCCCCGACGGGCTCGGCTTCATGCTGCAGGACCGCGGCGAGCTCTTCTCCCTCGATCCGGATCATCCGAACGCCTATGCGCCGGGCAAGCGCCCGTTTCACACCATCATTCCGGCTTTCGTCATGAAGGACGGCGCGCCCTTCATGTCCTTCGGTCTCATGGGCGGCGGCATGCAGCCCCAGGGCCATGTGCAGGTGCTGGTCAACATGATCGATTACGGTATGAACGTGCAGGAGGCGGGCGACGCCGCGCGTTTCCATCATTCAGGCGGGCGCAGCCCCACAGGGCTTCACGGCGATCCCGTCGGCGAGCTCGATCTCGAACCGGGCGTGCCGTCCGAGACCGTCGCGAAACTGAAAGCCATGGGCCACAAGGTCAAGATCGTCGATGACGGAATCGTCTTCGGCGGCTATGAGGCGATCCAGCGCGATTCTAAAACCGGCGTTTATTCCGGCGCCACGGAAATGCGCAAGGACGGAACCGTGGCGGGATATTAACGGGAGTTCGTCGCGCTTATCTTTGTCTCGCCAAGGTACCAGCCGTCTTTGTGCAATTCATAAATGGCGTCGCCAACATGCGCGCGCGCACCCGGCATCATTGAGGAAAAATCCAGCGCACGTTCCCGTCTTCCATCAATTTCTGTCATGACTTCCAGAAAAGCAAACCGGTCGTCTGTATCGGGGCGCACCCGAATTGATGTCTTTTCATCATTATAGGCGACGACGATAAATTCAGTATCTAGAAATTTATCCTGACGGACCGGAAAGAGAAAAATGTTTCCGTCAATCTCGAAATCCTGGCCTTTAACCGTCATGGCGGAACCTGCATGTTGACCATATTCGTCAGGCTGCTTGGATGAATCCGCATAGACTTCGACCCATCCATCGCTTTCTGATTTAAACATTGACGGCAATGGAAATGTTCTGCCGTCTTCCGTTACGAGCGATATTTGTGTGAATCTCAGTTGCTGCGGCGAGAACTTGGAAGGCGGCACCATCGGCGCAGGCGGCGGCCACGGCCCTTCATTCATCGCGGGCTTGTTAAGATCGCCTAGATTGCCATCGCAGCCGCCAGAAATGAGCGCTGCTCCGGCAAGCAAGCTTAGCGCAAAAACCTTAGTTGAGACGCTGTAACGCTTAAATGCAAAAAGACGCACCCCCCGAGGCTCCTTCTGTGCAATCGCAAGTCACCATAACCCCCGTGCACCCAAAGTTCAAAACAATACTGGATCCAAAGGGCGCTGGAGATTGTCAGAAACCATGCCTTACGTATTCATCGACTCGAAGAAATCCTGATTGGTCTTCGTCTGCTTTAATTTGTCGATGAGGAACTCGATGGCGTCGGACGTGCCCATGGGCGCGAGGATCCGGCGCAGGACGAAAATCTTCTGCATCGCGCCCTTGTCCGTGATGAGGTCCTCTTTCCGCGTGCCGGACTTGGCGATGTCGATCGCCGGATAAACGCGCTTGTCGGCGACCTTGCGGTCGAGGATCAGCTCCGAGTTGCCGGTGCCTTTGAATTCCTCGAAGATCACCTCGTCCATTTTCGAGCCGGTCTCGATAAGCGCCGTCGCGATGATGGTGAGCGAGCCGCCTTCCTCGATGTTCCGCGCCGCGCCGAAGAAACGTTTCGGGCGCTGCAGGGCGTTGGCGTCGACGCCGCCGGTCAGGACCTTGCCCGAAGACGGCACCACGGTGTTGTAGGCGCGGCCGAGACGGGTGATGGAGTCGAGGAGAATGACGACGTCGCGGCCGTGCTCCACGAGGCGCTTGGCTTTTTCGATGACCATCTCGGCCACCGCCACGTGGCGCGTCGCCGGTTCGTCGAAGGTCGAAGAGACGACCTCGCCCTTCACCGAGCGCTGCATGTCCGTGACTTCTTCCGGGCGCTCGTCGATCAGGAGTACGATCAGATAAGCTTCCGGGTGATTGACCGCGATAGAATGGGCGATGTTCTGAAGGATGACGGTCTTACCCGTGCGCGGCGGCGCGGTGATCAGCCCGCGCTGGCCCTTGCCGAGCGGCGCCACGAGATCGATGACGCGCGCGGTGAGGTCTTTGGTCTTTTCATCGTCGATTTCCATCTTCAGCCGTTCGTCAGGATAGAGCGGCGTCAGATTGTCGAAATGGACCTTGTGACGGGTTTTTTCCGGTTCTTCGAAATTGATGGTGTGAACCTTGAGCAGCGCGAAATAGCGTTCGCCCTCTTTCGGGCTGCGGATCTCGCCTTTCACCGTATCGCCGGTGCGAAGCGCAAAGCGGCGGATCTGGTTCGGCGAGACATAGATGTCGTCGGGCCCGGCGAGATAATTGGCGTCCGGCGAGCGCAAAAACCCGAACCCGTCGGGGAGCACTTCGAGAACCCCGCCGCCGTGGATTTCCACATCATGATCGGCAAGCTCTTTGAGGATCGCGAACAGCATGTCCTGCTTGCGCATGGTCGAGGCGTTTTCGACCTCGAGCTCTTCGGCGAAAGACAAAAGGTCCGCCGGGGTTCTTTCTTTCAGCTCTTCGAGCGTGATGGTTTCGGGCAACATGAAAAGCCTCTAAATCACAGGGATTTTCCCGCGCCGGACAGGCGGGACAGGGGAAGAAGCCGGCAATGGAAATACGGCGCGCGCGGGGGCCGACCATGGGCCGGGCGGCGCTCAAAAGGAAAGTTGGCCTAGATATAGGCTGAAAGGCCTATTCGTCAATGGGTTCTTGCGCCGCGCTGTTCCGGCGTTCAGCGGGTTTTTACGCTTTCGGCCTATCCTTTCCCCATCAGGGAGGCTTTTCATGCCCGCCGCCACGCTTCGCATTCTCGCCGGGATTTGCCCGCTCCTCATCGCCGCCGCCTGCGATAGAGAGCCGGAAACGCGCACCCTTCTCGACGCGGCTGAAATCTACGCCGCCCACGAAACGGTGTTCGAGTCGATCCGCGGCGCCTATCCCGGCCCCTATGAGGACTTCACCCGCATCCCGCGCCGGGACCCGGCGGAGGAAACACCCCAGACCAGGCAATTCATCAAGGCCTTGAGGAAAAACATTCCTGTCGAGTATGTCGACTTTTTCCCGATCGGCGACGGCCATGGCGACGAGCTCGACGTCGTTTTGAACCGCTACAGCGACGGCGATGACTGGCGTACGATAAGCGTGATCTATTTCAGCGAGCCTATGGCCTTTTCAGACACAAGCCCGAATGTGCGGATGTTCGAGACGTGCGATGAGCGCGCCATTGAATGGCTCGAGAGCGGCCAGAGAGAGCCCCCTTACGCCGCCTTCTGCAAGATCAACGACTCCTGGCGCGCCTATCAGCGCGTGGATTAGATCGCGGTCGCCGCACTAATTCGGATTGTCAAACCAGCTCCGCATTCCCGCATCGAGTTCGCCGCTGTAAAACAGAACCTCCGGCGGTTCCTCACGCCATGCAGCGCGATGATCAACAAAGGCAGTGAACATATCAGTCTGATGGGAGGGCTCGCCATACGCGTTTTGCAGCGCCTTTAGAACCGTGTCCCGGTCCTCGGCGTCCACCATCACCCAGACCATTTGCAGCCGATCATCGCCGATCACAAATTCGGTCCAGCGCGGCGCGCCAAGAAAATCAAGGCCGTCGCAGTCAATCTGAACCTGCTTGTCCTCGACATTCTGTAAAAAAGGCGGGTCTATCGGCCGGTTAACAAAGCCGTTGGCGCATTTGCCTTCAAGCGACTTTTCGATATCCGCGGCGCTGGCGCCCCATTCGATCACCTCAGGCCGAAGAGAATCCTCACCGGCCATAGCCTGTGTCGCGATAACCGATAAAGCTCCCCAAGCGGCTAGAAAAACCTTCATCGCGCTCCCTCCTTTTTTCAAGGGAACGTTAGAAGGCTCCTTCCGGCCTCGCAACGACCTTTCGGTCAAGCGAGTTACAAATCAGATCGGCGGTCCTGGGCCGTCCTATCAGAAGGGTTTCACGATCACCATGATCACGATGACGATCATGGCGAGGAAGGGAGCCTCGTTCATCATGCGCCAGAATTTTTCGGTGCGCGGGCGCTCGCCCTTTTCGAATTTCCGGCGCGACGAAGCGTAATAGCCATGGATCGCCGAAATCGCCACCACCAGCGCGAGTTTCACATGGAACCAGCCCTGGCTCAGGATCGCCGGATTAGCGATCAGCATCAAAATGCCGAGCACCCAGACGAAGATCATAGACGGGTTGATGATGCCTTTAAGGAGCCGGCGCTGCATCTGGATGAAATAGCGCTCCGCCTCGCCGCCCTTTTCCGACTGGTGCTGGTAAACGAAGAGACGCGGCAGATACATCATGCCCGCCATCCAGGCGATCACGAAGATCAGATGCGCGGATTTAATCCACAGATAAATCCCGGAGAGAAATTCGGCCATCAGCCGTTCCTTCGCACGAAGTCGACCAGCGCCGCCACATGTTCCGGCGGCGTCTGGGGCGTGAACCCATGGCCCAGATTGAAGATATAGGGAACGTCATGGAAGAGCTTCAGATAAACATCTGCGGCTTCCTCCATAGGCTTGCCGCCCGGTATGACCAGCAGCGGATCGAGACCGCCCTGAACCACGACGCGCTCACCGAGATTGCCGCGCGCCCAGCCCGGATCCATGGCGTAATCGACGCCATACCCGTCGCAGCCCTGTAAAAGCGCATATTCCGTCGCCTTCTCGCCGACGCCTTTGGGGAAAAGGATCACCGGCGTATCCGGCCGCGCTTTTTTCACCGCGCGGGAAATCCTGTCGAGCGGTCTGACCGAGACCGCATCGAGCACCGGCCAAGGCAGACCGCCCGCCCAGGTGTCGAAAAGCTGCACCGCATCCGCGCCGGCGTCGATCTGCGCGATCAGATAATCGATGGTTTTATCCGCAAGGACGTCGATGAGCCCGGTCACGAACTCCGGCTCCTCGTAAAAGCGTTGGCGCAACACGCCCGGATCCTTCATGGGCCCGCCGGCCATCATGTAAGTGGCGACGGTCCAGGGCGCGCCGGCGAACCCGATCAGCGCCTTGTCCTTTGAAAGCGCCGCCTTGGTTTTCGAAACCGTCTCGAATACCGGCGCCAAGGGTTCGAGAACGTCACGGTCCCGAAAGCGCTTAACCTCTTCAAGGCTTACGGGGGGATCGAGCTTCGGCCCTTCATTTTCGACGAAACTCAACTTCTGTCCCAGCGCATGCGGGATCAGGAGAATGTCGGCGAAGAGGATCGCCGCATCGAGATCGAAGCGGCGCACTGGCTGCAACGTCACTTCGCTCGCCAGCGCCGGATCGAAGCAAAGATCGAGGAACGATCCCGCTTGCGCTCGAAGCTTTCTATATTCGGGAAGATACCGTCCCGCCTGACGCATGAACCAGATCGGCGGAGAGGAGAATGTTTCTCCTTCAAAGACCCTGAGGAATTTCGATGAGACTGCCATGAGACGTACAAAGGGTCCTTCTTAACCTTCTATAAAGGATTCTTAATAAAGGATTAATATGAAGAGTCAGGCGGGAAGCCGGGGAAAACAGCGAAGCGGCGATTTATCCTTCATCTTTGCAGAAAACCCTCACAGGAATTTCCCAAGATATTTCCGGGGGAATAAGGCTTCCCGGGTTTGTTGAAAACCCCTCCAAACGCCGCAAGCCACATGAAAAATTTTCACATCCCCTCCTTCAAAACTGGATTCCTCCCATGGACCGAGCCATTCCGGGGATGGAGGTATGACCAGGCAAGATTTTCAGGTAGGGCTGGGCGCCGGACTGGTATGACTCGGAGGTTTTGCGGGGAAGGAAAAACGGGGTCGGCAAACGCCCGGGCTTTCCCCTATAGTTCCACAGGATGAGCGAGCTTAAAGCGCATAAAGAGGAAGAGATGCGGACCGCGAAGAGACGGACGCCGCTCGCCACCTATTTTCACGTTCATCTCGTTTCCGATTCCACCGGCGAGACCTTGAACGCCATGCTGAAAGCCACGGCCTCGCAATTCGCCGCGGCGAAACCGCTGGAACATATCTATGCGCTGATCCGCTCAAGAGCGCAGATGGAGAAAACCCTCGCCGAGATCGAAGCTTCGCCGGGGCTGGTTCTTTATACGGTGATCAACCCGGATCTGCGTCGGCTCCTTGAAATCCGCTGCAGCGAGTTGCAAACCCCGGCGATCTCGGTCCTCGACCCGTTGCTCAACGCTTTCACCGATTATCTTGGCCTCGAACAATCCCTGCGGCCCGGCGCCCAGCACGAACTTAACGACGCTTATTTCAAACGCATCGCCGCGCTCGATTACACGCTTTCCCACGACGATGGGCAGATGGTGTGGGATCTCGAGCCTGCGGATGTCGTGCTGGTCGGGGTCAGCCGCACGTCGAAAACGCCGACCTGCATGTATCTGGCGAACCGCGGCGTGAAAGCCGCGAATGTGCCCCTGGTTCCCACGGCCGACCCGCCGCCGGAGCTTTTCAATCTTCGAAAACCGATGGTCATCGGACTGGTGGCAAGCCCCGAACGCCTGGCGCAGATCCGCCAGTCCCGGATCGGCGGCATGAACGCCGAAGGCGCGGCGGAGGAATATTCCGATCTCGAGCTCATCCGCCAAGAGGTCCTGAAAGCCAAGCGGCTTTTCGCCAAGCACCGCTGGCCGACCATCGACGTTACGCGCAAATCGGTCGAGGAAACCGCCGCAGCGATCCTCACCAAGCTTTCCGCCCGCCAGAACCAATAGAGACGTCATGTCATCGGCCCCCCGCATTATTCTCGCCTCCGGCAGCGCCATCCGCCGGGACATCCTTACCGGCGCCGGCGTCCCGTTCGAAGTGATGAAACCCGAGGTGGACGAAGGCGTCATCAAAGACGAAGGCGGGCGCGAAGGCGTCGATCTCGAAACGCTCGCCATGCGCCTTGCGGAGGCGAAATGCCTCGATATCGCCGCGAAAACGAACGCCATCGTCATCGGCTCCGACCAGATCATGGAGTTTAAGGGCCGCGCCTATGACAAGCCGGCCTCCATGGACGAAGCGCGCGCGCGTCTTCTCGAAACGCAAGGCGCCGCCCACACCCTGATTAACGCGATCGCCGTCGCCCGGGACGGCCGGATTATCTGGCGCAATCTCGACCGGCCGAAACTGGTCATGCGGAAATTAAGCGCGGGTGAAATCGACGCCTATCTCAAGGGCGCGGGCCCGGAGATTCTTCATTCCGTCGGCGCCTATCAGATCGAAAAGCTGGGCGCGCGGCTTTTCGAACGGATCGAGGGCGACCATTACGCCGTGCTCGGCCTATCGCTGTTTCCACTGCTCGATCTTTTGCGCCGTGAAGGGGCGCTTCTCTTCTGATGGTCGAGAAAAAGAATAACACGCCAATTTTAGCGGGCGTCGTCGGCTGGCCGGTGGGTCATTCCCTGTCGCCGCTCATTCATGGAACCTGGGCGAAGCGCGCCGGCGTCAACGGCTATTACATTCCGGTCCCCGTCGCGCCCGATTATGATGATTTCGCCGTCGCTATGGATGCGCTGAAAACGCTTGGGTTTGCCGGCGTTAATATCACCATCCCGCACAAAGAACACGCGCTGCGTTACACCAGCGAAGCAAGCGATGCGGCGCGCCGCGCCGGGGCTGCTAACATGCTGACCTTTGGCGAAAAAAGTTACGCCGACAATTCCGACATTACCGGTTTCACCGAGGCCGTACGCGCAACATCCTCCGCCCCCGGACAATCGGCGCTGGTGCTCGGCGCCGGCGGCGCGGCGCGCGGGGTCGTGCTGGCGCTTCAAAGCCTCGGCTTCGCGGACATCGCCGTCGCCAACCGCACGCGCGCCAAATCCGAAGAGCTGGCGAAGACCTTCGGCCTTTCCGTCGCGGACTGGGAAGACCGTACCAAAGTCCTTGAAAATATTGATCTTCTCGTCAACACGACCAGCCTCGGCATGGCCGGACAACCGCCGCTCGAAATCGATCTTGCAGATCTTAAACCCGGCGCGCTCGTCGCCGACATCGTCTATGCGCCGCTCGAAACGCCGTTGTTGAAAGCCGCGAAAGCGAGCGGACATAAAACTGTCGACGGGCTCGCCATGCTGATGCATCAAGCTGTTCCGGGTTTTAAAACATGGTTCGGCGGCGAGGCGGTCGTCGACGATGCGTTGCGCGCGGTTCTGGTCGAGGACCTCAACAAACGGGGCGGCGCATGATCCGCATCGGCCTGACCGGCTCCATCGGCATGGGCAAGTCCACTGTGCTCGACATGTTCGCCGATTTCGGGGCCGCGACCTGGAACGCCGACGATGCGGTGCACCGGCTTTATGAAAAAGGCGGCGCCGCGGTTCCCTTTATTGAAAAAGCGTTTCCTGAGGTGGTCAAAGACGGCGCCGTCGATCGCGCGGAACTCGCCAAACGCGTGCTCGGCGATGCGGAAGCCGTCAAAAAACTCGAAGCCATCGTCCACCCGCTTGTGGGCGAGGACCGCGAAGCGTTTTTGAACGCGGCGGAAAAAGCCGGCGCCGATGCGGCGGTGCTCGACATTCCGTTGCTGTTCGAAAACGCAAGCGAAAAGTTTTTCGACGCGACCATCGTCGTCAGCGCGCCGGCGGACGTGCAGAAAAATCGCGTTCTCGCCCGGCCCGGCATGTCGGAAGAAAAATTCGAAGCGATTTTAAAGCTGCAAATGCCGGACGCGGAAAAGCGTCAGAAGGCGGATTACATCATTGACACCGGCCTCACGCTCGATGAAACGCGAGGCCAGGTCGACGCCGCCTATGCGGACATTTTGCGGAAATTTACAAAGGCCTAGAGCCTGATCCGGCGGCTCTGCGCGCTTTTGCGACAGAGGAAGACCAGACGTTTCTTTCCACGCCCCGATACGGCTTCGGCTCTAATTCTTAAAGAGAAAGAGCCTTGACCGCATCGGTTTTTTGCAGGCGAACATCTGTCCTTCAGCTTCATGCGGCTGCGCATGTATTTGCGCCAGGCTCTTTAGAGCAGGCCGGCCTTTTCCGCGAGGGCTTTCAGCGGCTGTTCCGGCCGGGCGCCCACATGGCTGATCACTTCGCTCGCCGCGATGGAGCCGAGCGCGCCGGCGGTCTCCAGCTCATAGCCGCGCGCCAGCCCGTAAAGCAGGCCCGCCGCGTAAGCGTCGCCGGCGCCGGTCGTGTCTTCCAGCTGCGGCGGTTTGACGGCCGCAACCTCGACGATGTCGCCATCGCGCGGGATCAGAACCGACCCCTTTTCCGACATGGTGACGGCGGTTAATTCGCACATCTTGCGCGCCTTGTCGGCAATGACGGCGATGTCGTCTGAACCGAACAGCGCTTTCGCCTCGTCGTCATTGGCGAGCAGGATGTCGATATGCTCGGGGATGAACTGTTTGAGTTCGTCGAACTGGCGCTCGACGCAGCCGGCGTCGGAAAGGGTCAGCGCGGAGCGCTTGCCTTCGCGCTTGGCGATGGCGCAGGCCCGCACGAACGCCTTCCTGGCTTCGGGCTGTTCGAAAAGATAGCCCTCGAAAAAGGTGATGGCGGCGCGGGCGATCTGGCTTTCGTCGATATCGTCCGCGGAGACGAGGCCGGCGGAGCCGAGAAAGGTCATCATGGAGCGCTGGGCGTCCGGCGTCACATTGACGAGACAGCGCCCGGTCCCCGGGCCGTCGCCTTCAAGCGGCTTGGTTTCGAATTCGACGCCCAGCGCGCGCAGGTCGTGACGGAAAATATCGCCCAGCGCGTCAGCGGACACCTTGCCGACAAAACCGCCCTTGCCGCCGAGCGAGGCGATGCAGGCGATGGAGTTCGCCGCGGACCCGCCGGAAACTTCAACGCCCGCGGCCATGTCTTCGTAAACCGTTTTCGCCTGGTCCTCGTCGATGAGGAGCATTCCGCCTTTCGGGATGTCGTGGGTCTTCAAAAAGGCGTCGTCGGCTTTGGCGAGAACGTCGACAATGGCGTTGCCGACGCCGATTACGTCGAGTGCGGCGTCTGTCATTTGCTATCCTTCGTGGTCAGCTTGAGCTCAAAAATTCATAAAGGGCGGCTTATAGGAAGCGGGCGGCTGAGAAGCAAGGCGCGCCGCCTTTTCGCTTTATTAATCTGCTCGCGCTTGAGTTGAATGCGGGGCGCCCCTATCGTCCGGCGTCTGTTTATAGAGGATTTACCGGGTCTTATGCGGTTCAGACATTGCGCTTTCTTCGGGCTCTTTTCGCTCGCCGCGGCCTGCGCCTCTGCGCCGGAAAGCGCTGAAGCGCCTGTAACCGCGCCTCCGGCGCCGGCCGAGCCGGTTTATCGTCTCGCTGATATTCTGGGCGCGCGCGCCAGCGCCATTGATGAGATGTTCGGCGCCCCGGCGCTGACCCGCAAGGAGGGCGCGGGTGAATATCGCCGTTACGCGCTCACCACCTGCACGCTGATCCTTATTCTGTATCCGGACGAAACCGGCGTTTCGAAAGTCGCCCATGTGGACGCGACGGCGACCCATTCCGCCGGAGAAAAACCCGACCTCGAAGACTGTCTCGCGGCGGGTTAATCAGCGGCCTCGAGCTCGGCGCTCGCCTGTTTGCGGTCGAAGGAAAAGCGTTCTTCGGAATATTTCAAAAAGAACACGAGGATTGCCGCCGGGATCCCGATGATCGCCGTGACGGCGAAGAACCAGGCGAAACCGAGGCTCTCCACCATGAAGCCGGAGAAGCCGCCGACAAATTTACCGGGCAGCGCATAGAACGAACTGAAGAGCGCATATTGCGTCGCCGTGAAGGCGGTGTTCGTCAGGCTCGACATGTAAGCGATCAGGATCGTCCCCGCCGCGCCGTAAGCGATGTTGTCGATAACGACGGCGAAGGCGAGCCCGCCTGTCGTCGCGTCGGAAAGCGCGAGCCAGCTATAGATGAGATTGGTCAGCGATTGCGCGAGGACGCCGATCAACAAACTCCATTTGAAACTGAGGCGCGCAACCACAAGCCCGCCGACAAACACTCCGCCGAGGGTGGCGAAAAGCCCGACCCCTGACCGGATCGCGCCGATGGTCGTCTTGTCATAGCCAAGATCGATATAGAGCGGGCCCGTCATGTAGCCCATGAGAAAATCCGGCACCCGGAAGAGGGCGATGAACAAGAGAATGACGAGCGCGTGAACGCCATAGCGCTCGAAAAAATCGCGGAACGGGCCGATGACGGATTTGGAGACAGTCTCGGCGAGGGGCGCGCTTTCAGGCGGCACATAATCGCGCACTTCGACTTTCGGCGCGAAAATCGCGGTCAAAAAACCGACGCCCATAAGCAGCGCCATGAACTGATAAGCGGCGGACCAGTTGACGTAATCGGCGACGATCAGCGCGCCGGCGCCCGCCACCATGATGGCGACGCGGTAGCCATATTGATACATCGCCGCCATGACGCCCTGTTCCTCGTCCGTCGCGGCTTCGATGCGCCAGGCGTCGATGGCGATGTCCTGCGTTGCGGCGGCGAAGGCGAGCCCCACGGCGATGGCGGCGACGATGAGAAGATTTCCTTGCGGGTCCGCGGCGGACATGGCGAACAGCGCCAGGGCGACGCCGATCTGCGCCGCCGCCATCCAGGCGCGCCGGCGGCCGACGACTTTTTCAAGCAGCGGCACCGGCGCGCGGTCGACCACCGGCGCCCACAGGAATTTCAAGGTGAAAGCAAATCCTGTCCAGGCGAAAAGCCCGATCTCTCCCTTTTCCACCCCGGCTTCGGCCAGCCAGAGGGAAAGGTTCTGATAGATCATGTAAAACGGAAGGCCCGATGAAAAGCCGAGCAGCAGCATGACGATGCTGCGCGCGCGCAAATAGGCCGAGAGCGACTCGAGCAATGATTTGCGGCTGCTTTTTGCGTTTTCGCCGGCGCTGTTTTCCGCGTCGTCGTCGTGTGCTGCGTCCTGTGTCATGGGCGCGGACGCTAGTCGCGTTTTCCGGCTAAAGAAAGGCGGCCAGCCCGGCGCAAGCAAACCTTGCGCGCATTGAAGGCGCGCTTTTTTTGAACGACCCGCGTCACGTCAGGAGGCTTCGCTCCACGCGCTTTCGCTTTCGCCCCATTTGGCGAGCAGCTCGGTAAGATCGTGGGGCTCGAAAGGTTTGGAAAGGAAATCGTCCATCCCCGCGGCGATGCATTTTTGCCGGTCGGCGGCCATGGCGTTGGCGGTCAGCGCGATAATCGGCGCGCGGCGCATGGGTCCGTCAAGGCGGCGGATGCGCCGCGCCGCCTCAAGCCCGTCCATCTCCGGCATATGCATGTCCATGAGGATGATGTGGTATTCGCCGGATTTCACCGCTTCCACGGCGGCGAGACCGTTCGGCGCGACGTCGACCTGGTGGCCGGCGCGGCGAATGATGGTGGTCGCGAGGACGGCGTTGATCTGGTTGTCCTCGGCGAGAAGCACGCGATAGGACTTTTCCTCGCGGGCCGGGGTTTCGGCTTTTTCTTCGGCGGGGGCGGGCGTTTCCTCTGCGTCTTCGATTAATTGTTTTTGTAAGGACGATTGTCTGATCGGTTTGATGAAATAGCCGTCGAAACCGGCCTCGCGCAGCTCGTTGATGCGGCCGCGCGCCAGCGGCGACAAAAGCACGTAAGACCGCGCGGCTTTTTGGGAAAGCGGCTGGGCGCTTTCCCCGGCGATGTAAATATCACAGAGAAGAACCGCGCCGGGATGTTCTTCGATCGCCTCCATGGCGGCGGCGGGCGTCGTTACGGCGATGACGGTCTCGGCGCCGATGGCGTCGAGCTGCAATTCAAGGCTGCGCGCGAGCACGCAAGAACGCGTGGCGACGATCACCGGCGTTGTGAAGGGCGCGGGGCCCCCTTGCGCGGCCGCCGCGCCGTCCAGGGGGACGGTGAACGTGAAAGCGCTGCCTTCTCCCAACGTGCTTTCTAGCGTGACGTCGCCGCCCATGGCGCGCACGATCTTGCGCGCGATGGCGAGGCCGAGACCGGCCCCTTCGCGCTTGCCGGACGAATCGCCTTGCGTGAATTCATCGAAGATCGCCATCTTTTTGTCTTCGGGAATGCCGATGCCGGTGTCGCGCACGGAAAAGGCCAGCTGCGCGGCGCCGTCTTTTTCGGTTACGAGTCGCGCCTCGATGCCGACGCCGCCCTTGTCGGTGAATTTAACGCCGTTGCCGACGAGGTTGATGAGGACCTGGCGCAGCCGCGCTTCATCGCCGTAAAGCTCGGCCGGCACGGCGCTGTCCACGAAGGCGGTGATCTCAATGCCTTTGTCGGCGGCTTTGGGCGATAGCAGTTCGGCCACCGATTGCACGAGCGCTTGCGGGCTGAACGGCGCGCGGCCGATGTCGAGACGGCCGGCCTCGATCTTCGAATAATCGAGAAGGTCGTTGATCAGCGCCAGAAGGGAGACGCCGGATTCGCGCACGGATTCCGCATAGGCGCGCTGGTTCGGTTCGAGCGTCGTATCGAGGAGCAGCGACGTCATGCCGAGAATGCCGTTCAAAGGCGTTCTCATTTCGTGGCTCATGGTCGCCAGCAATTGCAGTTTCGGATCGGCGTCGCCGCTCTCGACGGCCGCCGCTTCGGCGATGGCTTCGGACATGGCGGCGGCGGTTTTTGTCTTGTCGTTTTCCTCGGCTTGAGGGGCGGCGTCGGAGTCGGCATGGGGCGCGCCCACATAAAGCCGCTCGCCGCCGGAAAGCACGGTTTCCGTCCAGTCGACAATGAAGGCCCGGTCGCCGGCGCGCGCCTCGGTCCGGTAACGGGCCGGCTGGCCCGGCGCCGCGGCGTCGTCGCCGGGCGAGAAGGCGCGGCCATGCCAGCTTTCCGCGCCGGCGCCGAAAAAAGTCGCAAAGCTTTGCGAGACGAAACGAATGACGCCGGCCCTGTCGCATACGACGATCAGTTCCCGGACGGTGTCGGAAGTGGCGCCTGCCTGCCGCATTGATGTGAAGATCCCCGATTACGCAACCGGGCCCATCATCTGCGCCGCGCCTTGAAAATTGATTGACAGGCTTGGTTAACGAACCGCGTTTCAGGGCGCTCGCGGCGCGAAATCCGTAAGGTTTTCCACAGGCTGCGCAACGCCCGCCTTAACCCGGTCCGTCGTTTCGCGTCGCCGGAAGCTCACCGCCTCGGCGATGTGACGGCGCCTGACCCCGCCGCCCCCTTCGAGATCGGCGAGGGTGCGCGCGACCCTTAAGATGCGCATGTAAGCGCGCGCGGACAAGCCGAGGGTCTCGGCGGCGCGGGACAGGAGCGACGCGCCTTCCGCATCCGGTTCGGCGACGGCGGCAAGGTCGGCGTCGGCGAGGGCCGCATTGGTGACGCCGTCCTTGCCGCCGGTTCCCTGCGCGTCCCGCCCCCGTGCATATTGAGCCTCGCGCGCCGCGGCGACGCGCGCGGCGACGGTCGCGGTCGTTTCCCCCAGTGCGGGCGCGGCGAGGTCGGCGGGCGTGACGGCGGGAAGCTCGATCGCGAGGTCCATGCGGTCGAGAAGCGGTCCTGAAATGCGCGACTGATAGATCTCTTCGCAATTGGGGCCCTTCCCGCATGCGCGCCCCGAGGCCCGGCCATAGCCGCAGCGGCAGGGGTTCATGGCGGCGACAAGCTGGAACCGGGCCGGATAGCGCACATGGAAATTGGCCCGGGCGATGAGAACGTCTCCGGTTTCCAGCGGCTGGCGCAGGCAATCGAGAACCGGCGCGGCGAATTCCGGCAGCTCATCCAAAAACAGCACGCCATGATGAGCCAGCGACGCCTCGCCGGGCTTGGCGCGCACGCCGCCGCCGATCATCGCCGCCATGGAGGCGGAATGATGCGGCGCCCGGAAGGGCCGCGCCCGCGAGAGCCGCCCGCCCTCGAGCAGACCGGCGAGCGATTGCACCATGGAGATTTCGAGCATCTCTTTGGGCGAGAGCGGGGGCAAAAGGCCGGGAAGGCGCGCGGCGAGCATGGACTTGCCCGCGCCCGGCGGCCCCACCATCAGGAGATTGTGGCCGCCGGCGGCGGCCACCTCGAGGGCGCGCTTGGCGGTCTCCTGACCTTTGACGTCAACAAGGTCCGGTATGGCCGCCGGAGTCTCGAGCGCCCCGGGTTCCGGCGCGGAGAGAACCTGCGTGCCTTTGAGATGATTGACCAGCTGGATCAATGATTTCGGCGCCAAAATCGCCGCGTCGCCGCCGGCCCATGCCGCCTCCGCGCCGCTCGCCGCCGGACAGATGAGGCCGAGCCCCATGGCGTTGGCGGCGACCGCGGCGGGCAGGGCGCCGGCGCAGGGCGCGATCGAACCGTCAAGGCCGAGCTCGCCCATTACCGCGAAACCGGCGGCGGCGTCCGCCGGCGCGGCGCCCATTTCAATGAGAAGGCCGAGCGCGATGGCGAGGTCGAAATGGCTGCCTTCCTTGGGCAGGTCCGCCGGGGCGAGATTGACAGTGATGCGTTTTACGGGAAGGCCCAGCCCCACGGCGGAAAGGGCGGCGCGCACCCTTTCGCGCGCTTCGGAGACGGCTTTGTCGGGAAGGCCGACAATGGTGATGGCGTTGTTGCCGCCATTGACGAGCTGCACTTGGACGGTCACCGGCCGCGCATCGACCCCGTGAAAAGCGAAAGTGGTGATCTGCGCGACCATGCTCTCTCTCCCAAACGCTGATCGAACATAACAGGAACAAACACATTTGGGAAGCCCGCTCCCGCCGGCGTTTTCCCCAGGCGGGCCGGACCGTTTCTTGCCAAAGTTTTAAGAAAAGCTTCTCGGGGGCGAAGCCGATTCGCCTTAATAGAGCGGGTTGGAGAAAGCTTTCAGCGCTTTGGCGAAAAGGCTCGTCACGCACCAGAAACATTAACCATGATGTCCGTATCGATCATTCATGCGCCGCGCGACGAAGCGCTGGGAGAAAAAATCGCAGCCGCGCTGGCGAGCGCCGGGCATGCGAGCCGCAGGGTCAGCCCCGATCCCAATCTCGGCGATCTGCAGCTCGAAACGGAAACCGTGGTCGAGGATGACGACGAAACGGCGATCGTGGTCTGGACCGAAGCGGCGGCGAAACTTGCGCGCCTTCACCAGCAGGCCGGGGCGGCCATGGCTCGCGGGACCCTGATCCCCGTGGCCGTGGGCGGCGTGCGTCCGCCCGGCGGCTTTGAAGATCTTCCGCCGGTGGATCTGTCCGGCTGGACCGGCGCGCCGGACGATCCGCGCTGGCGCTTCGTGCTCGAAGAAATCCAGCTTGCGAAAGAGCGCACGCTTTTAAAGGACGGCGAGGTCTGGGCCGCGCCCGATAATGACGAGGGAGACGCGGCGCCGGAAGAGGCCGCGCTTTACGCCCGGCCCTTCGTCGAAAAAGACGCAGAGCCGGAAACCATGGACGCGCCGCCGGCCTTCCTGGCGCGCCCGCAGCGTTCCGGCCTCGCCCGCCGGTTCAGCGCGCGCGAAGTGGCGATTGGCGCGACGGCGGGGCTGGTGGTCATGACGCTCGCCACGGCGTTTCTGGCGCCGCTGGTCCTGCCGGGGATCGAGCGCCGCCTATCGAATGCGATCGACGGCGGCGTTGAGCCGGACCGGAGCGCTGCGGCGGCGGGCGATCCGTCGCCGGATGCGGCGACAAATCTGGCGTCCCTGCGCCCTGTGCAAACGGAGGGCGCTCCGTCTACGGATGAAGAGGTTTCTCTGACGCCGGGGCTTCCGGAAGAAGAAGACGCTATCGCCGCGCTGATCGACAGCGAGGCGGCGGATGCGAATGAAGAAACGACGCCGACCTTTCCTGCGGCGGCGAATGAAACGCCTCTTGCGATGGAAGACGGCGCCGGTGACGATGGCGCGCCCGCAGAGACGGCGATCGCCGAGAGTGTTGAAACCGGCTCCGGCCAAACGCAAACGGCCGCGCTGGACAGCGAAGGCATGGAGCGGCTGATCGCGTCAGTGAGCGACGAAGTGCAAGGAGAAGACGGGACGGAAGAAAATGCGTCGGCGCCTGACGCTGCTGCGCAAGCGACTGGCGAGGACGGCTTTTTCCGTGATTGCGTCGACTGTCCCCAGATGGCGCGGCTGCCCGCGGGACGTTTCCGCATGGGCGCGGGACAAGGCGCGCGCGATCCCGCCGAAAGTCCGGCGCGCGACGTGACTATCGCCAATCCCTTCGCGATTGGCGTTCACGAAATCACCTATGAGGACTGGGCGCCTTGCGTCGAGGCCGGCGTCTGTCCGGCCGCGCCCGAGCATGGCTGGGGCGGCGGCCGACGCCCTGTGGTCAGCGTTTCTTACGAAGACGCGCAGACATATGTCGGCTGGCTGTCGACCGTCACGGGCGAGGCCTATCGCCTGCCGAGCGAAGCGGAATGGGAATACGCCGCGCGGGCGGGAAGCGACAGCGCCTTCGCGTTCGGGCCGACCATCTCCGTCGATCAGGCGAATTTCAACGGTCAGTATCCTTATGGCGGCGGCAAAGGCGTGTTCCGTGAGCGGACGACCGAGGTTGCGAGCTTTCCGCCCAACGCCTTCGGGCTTTACGACATGCACGGCAACGCCTGGGAATGGACATCCGATTGCTGGAACCCGACCCATGCCGGCGCGCCGGGGGACGGGTCCGCGGTTGCGACGGGCGATTGCACGAAACATGTTCTAAAAGGCGGCGCCTGGAACACCGGCGGCTGGCGGCTGCGGTCGGCCCACCGTATCGGCAAGGCGTCGACCAAGCGCGAATTCGACAATGGCTTCCGCATCGCGCGGGATTTATAGGCGAATAGGTTACGCCGCGCTTTTGCGGGCGGCCCAGACGTAAATCATCGCCGCCTGATAATATCGAACAGGCCGATCGAACCCGTTCGCCGCGATCAGCGCTTCGACTTCTTCTGGCGTATGCGCCGCCACAGCCTTGCCGAACATCTCTTCATAGCGGTCTCTTCCCGCTTCATCCATGTCGGCGAGCGCCAGCGTGTTAAGCCAGATATCCATTAGCGCCGGATAGGAGGAGTCGCTCCTGTCAGGCGCGAGATCGGCGTTGACGAAAACGCCGCCGGGGCGAAGGCGTTGCGCAACAGCGTGAAAGAAAGCGCCGCGTTCATCCGTATCCGTCAGAAAATGGGAAACCAGAAAACTTGTCGCCGCATCGAAGGGCGCGCTTTGGGGAAGCGTGTCGACAACCCCGTGATGCAGCTCGCAACGGTCTGAAAGACCTGCCGCGTCAAGGTTCGCGCGGCAGACCCCAAGCATGGCTTCGGAAGGATCGAATCCGGTAAAACGCCAGCCCGGATAAATTTTTCCCAGATATAAAATCTCCGCGCCGGTGCCGACTCCGGCGCACAGGATGCGCGCATTGTCCGCAAGGCCGTCCAGCGCGCCCCGCGACAATAGATGCATGGCCTCGCTTAATGGCGAGAGCGGCTTCCAGCGCGCGTCATAAGCTTCGGCGTGGTCTTTATTAAAGGGTTGGCTTGGCGGCTGGTTGTCAGCCATCAGGAGGCTCTCTTTTTGATATTATGTTATATTATCACATTTCTGGGCAAAAGTCTATCCCGTCGCGACGGCGATGCAGCCTCGTCGTTGCGGCCGGGTCTTAAGCCGCCTTTTTCTTCCGCTTACGGAATTTTTTAACCTTGGCGTCATTGCCGCAGGTCGCCATGGAGCACCAGCGCCGGCGGCCGTTTTTCGACAGATCCACGAAAAGCCATTCGCAATTGTCGCCGCCGCAGGCGTGCAGCCGGTCGAGCCGGCCGTCCAGGAGCAGGTCTTCGGCCGCCTCGATGATGAGACGCAGGGCGCGCTCGAGCGCCGGCGCCTCGTCCCGGCAACGACGGCGGAAGCCGTCGCCTTCGCGCACAATGCGGCACTGGCTGGCGGCCCGGACCTTTCCCCGGTCCAGAGTTTCAAGATCCTCTTCGGCGACCTCCCCGCCGGTCGCGACCGCGTTGAAAATCCGCCACAGCGTCGCCCGCAGCGAGACAGCATCGTCAAACAGCGCCGCCGCCTTTTCCGGCTCCTCGGCGAGCTCCTTTTCGAGGAGCGCCATGTCCTCAGTCTCAAGAAGGCCCGCGGCTTGCGCCCAGGCGCCGAAGCCTTCGGGCCCGCCGAGGCGGTCCGCCGGGTCGCCGCCCGCCCATTCAGAGGCCGTATTGACGAAGTCGAGGGCGGCGTTGCCGCCGATCATGTCCTTATCGGACCAAGCATATGGAGAAAATCTCATTCTATAACCAGTAAAAATCGATTGAACAGTTACAATATAGGCGCTATTCCGTAACCGTCAATATGAATTTCAGGAGTTACAGCTCGAAGAGCCATCCGCTCCTACCCGGAAAGCCCGTCTCGAAAGGAGAGCCGCCCATGCCCAACACCTTCGTTTTTTCACTCCTCCTGACAGCGCTCGTCGTCGGGCTGGCGCTTCTGGAAAACGCGCTCAGCAGCGCCTTTTGAAGGAGAGATCCTCATGTCCAACACATTTGTTTTCGCTTTTCAGATCACGGCCCTTGTCTTCGTGCTGGCGCTTATCAGCCAGACCGTCGGCGTTGTGGTGTAACGCCCCGCAAGGGCCGGGACCGGGCGGCGGGCCAACCCTCGCCGCCGCCCGGTCCGTCAAGACCGTAGTCCACGACCGCCTGAAGATTTTGGGCGCGGGTCTTAATTCGGCTCGCCCAGCCGGGCGAGGTTTTCATCCGCAAGGCCCGTCAGCTTTGCGCGGCCGTCAGGCGCGACAAGAACAATCGCAAAATGCGCCGGCTGATAGATATGCGCCTCGCCTTCCTGAAAGAAATAGCTTTCCGGCGCGTAGCGCATGCGCGCATCTGCGGTCTTGATGTAATCGATCCTGATTTCGTCCGTATCCAGAACATCATTCTCGCCCGGAATGCGCGAGAAAGAGGCGACGGCGTTTTCGTCAAGTTTCAAAAAGACCTCGCCGGTTCGCGGCAAAGCCCCGATCTCTTGGGACGGCGGATAGGCCGTGTTGCGGTAATTGAGCGTCATGTAATCGCCCTGAATGAGCGAGCGCGGATCGACCGGGCCCAAGGGCAGATAGATCCGGCGCGCTTCGGCGAAGGCGTTTTCAAGGCGCATGACGGAGTAATTGACATAGGCGCAGGCGAGCGCGAGGAGCGCGGCGAAACCGAGAATGGCGAGCCAGTTGCGCTGTGCGCCGCCGCCGGATTGCGCTTCGCCGCCGGCGCTATCTTTGGAAAGCCTGCGAAAGAAAAACGCGCCGCCAAGGGTCGCCGCGCCCAGCGCCGCCAATAAGGCGGATTTTTCCAGGAGCGTCATCGACAGATCGTAATAAAACCGGCTGATGAACCAGATCACGCCGACGACGGCGACGGCTGCGAGCCCGCGATGATTGGCGGCGAACGCGGCCAGAAGGGCGAGGATGGCGACGCCGCCGGCGTTGGGCAGGACCCAGATCCCGGCGATGAGAAGCGTGCTCGCGGCGGCGAGGGGCGCCGGCGCATAGCGCGCGCGCAAAAGCCAGAGGCAGTAAAGCGCCGAGGCGATGAATGCGATTTTTGCGATCAGCCAATGCGTGTGGATATCGCCGCCTGAAGCCAAGGCAGGGAAGCTCGTGATCAGGGTGTAATAGATCACCGGGCCGATCAGCAGGGCGGCACCGGCGGGCTGTCGCACCGATCCCGGTTCGGCGCGCGCAAACAGCCAGGCGCCGAACGCCGCCGCAGCCGCCGTCGCATAATGATCGGAATGCCAGCCAATGCCGTCATCGGCGTGCAGGACGATCAGCGCGGCGACGGCGACGCCGTAAACGGCGAGCGCGGTCAGAAAGCTCAAAATGCCGTCGCGCACCCGTCTTGTGAGAAAAAAGCCTGCAGCGGCGAGCATGGCGGCGGCGCAAAGACCGCCGGACCCGATGGCGGTCGCTTCCGGCGCGCCGCCCGCATCGAAGATTTTGAACGCGAGATACCAGACCGCGAATGTCGCGGCGGTAAGACCGGCGGCGATGCAGGAAATGCCGAAATGACGCGCGAAATCGCCTTTCTGCGGGCCGCCGACAAAAACCCCGAGCGCGATAAATCCGCCGCCGAAAAGAAGCGCGATCAGGCAAACGGCGATGTCCTGGCCGCCGCTTTTAAAGTCGCCTGCGATTGCAACGCCGATGGCGAAAATCGCGATGGCTGCGAAAATCCCGGCGAGCCACCCGCCGATGGCGAGAAACATCTCCACATACCAAGGTGCGGGCCAGGGCGCGGATTTGTCCGTGCTCATGACGCGCCTCTTTCATCGCGCAGGCGCTTCAAGCCGGGGGCGAGCACCGCCGTGACGGCGACGATCCACAGCGCGCTTAAAAAGAAGAGGCCCGCAATGGCGCCGGCGCTGTCCGGAAAATCGCCGGAAAAGAGCACGCGCAGGCCGAATACAGCAATCCAGGCGGCCGGCGCGAACATCGCCATGGCCTGGACCGGCCGGTCGGGCCGCCAATAGCGATAGGCGGCGAAAAGCCCGCCGGAAACAGCGAAAAGCGCCAGCGACGCAGCGACGCCTGTCTCAAACATCCCGGCGCCGCCGGTCAGGTTGATCACCCCGCCGAACAGGGGCGCGGCAAGCGCCGCGGCGGCGATAAGCCAGGCGAGCCAGCGGGGCGCGCCGTCCGCGGTTATCTCGCGCAGAAATAAAATGACGGCGGCGCCGGCGGCGTAGATCGCAGTGGAGCGGGAGACGACGCTGTTGCCCGCCATGACCGCCCCCCAGGTTTCCTCCGTATAAAGAAAGAAAGCGATGCCGACGATAAGGAACCAGACCGCGAAATGCGCGTCATTGCGCGCGATGATGGAAAGCGGCAGCGCAAAAGCGGCCCAGATCGCGAACAGCCGCCAGGGATCGGCGCCGAGCTGATAGACCTGTCCGACGACGCCCATGGAAACGCCGATCATCGCTGTGGCGAGAATGCCTGCGGCCGCGCCGAGCCGCGAGCGGCGACCCATGACGGCCCAGCCGAGAAAGCCGATCCCCATGGCAAGTTGCGGCAGGGCGATTTTCAACGGGTCTGCGAGCTCGCGCCAGTTATAGGCGAAAAAGAAAATAACGGCGGCGATAATCTGCGCCGCGCCGAACAGTACAAAGAGCGCAAGCGCCCAGTCTTGCGGCTCGGATTGCAGGGTCCCTGGCGTGCGCGGCGCCTCTTTGTCGATTACGGGGCCGATCACCGGTTTTCCCCTCCCCATTGGTCCTCTACGGAGCATAATGGAGCCGGGCTTTCCTGGCGAGGCGTGCGGCCGCCTTTCGTGAGCGCCGGCCCTTTTCAGCTTACGGCCCGGTAATATTCCGCCATGGCGGGCCCGATGCGCTTGCAGTCGGGGTCCATGTTCGCTAGGCGCGTCAGGCCCAGCCATATGCTGGCGGCCAGTGGGGATGATGGCGCAACAGGAAACAGAGCCGGGCGCAAAAGGCGTCGTTCAACTTCTTGCCGCGAAAGCCAATGCGAATTTCGCGGAGAAGATTGCGACCGCTCTTGCGCGCGCAGGATATCGGATCGACGACGGCGCGTTCGATCTGCGCCGCATCGATGCGGTCGTCGTGCTGTGGACGGGCGTTGCGCTCGACGATGCCGATCTTATCGCCAAAGCGCGCGAAGCCTGGAAAGAGCGCCGCCTCGCGCCGGTCAGCATCGGTCGCGTCGAACCGCCTTTCGGCGCCAAAGAAATGACGCCCATGGATCTCGCCGGCTGGCGCGGCGGCGACGACGATCCGCGCTGGGGATTTGTCCTTACCGACATTGAAGAGTTGAAAGCACGCGCCCGCCTTCGGTCGCACGAAGAAGACCCGGCGGCGCCCTCTTCTGCGAAACAGGTTGCGCCTGCGGAGCCAAAATCCGAATCCCGGCCGGTTCCGCCTGCGGTCTCCTCGACAGCCGAGGCGAAAAAACCGCCGGAACCGCAGCCCCATCAGGCGGCTTCCAAGCCAGCCCCAAAACCGGCCCCGAAACTGAAAGCCCCGCCGCGCAATATTCCGCAAACGGAGCAACCGGTCGCGGTCCTGCATCCCGCGCGGCATGCGTGGCGCTATCATATCCTGCCCGCCGCGCCGGCTGTCGCGGGCGTTCTTGTCCTGCTCGGCCTGGCCGCCGGCGGCGCCTATTTCGCCGCGGGGCTGCGCCCATCCGCAAGTCCTGCGCCGGAAAAAACAGCGGCGCCGGCCGCGCCCGAAAAAGACCAATCTGCGCAGGAAAAGCCCGATCCGGACGCCTCTCTGTCGCTTGTGCGCCTCGCCCCGGGGGAAAAGCCGCCGGAAGAGCGGCGGGCGAAAACCGCGCCCGAAAAGGCGGAAACCGACCCGGTGGATAACGCCTTTCCGGCGTCCGCATCGGCCGAAGAAGCTCCGGATGTAAGCGTGACGGCGCGGCTTCGGGAGGCGGCGATCGAAAGCGGCGTCGCCGAGATGCAGGATGCGGCGGATAAGACCGATGCAGAGCAAGGTGAAGAGACGCATCTGGCTGCCTTGTCCGCGCCGCGGCTGAAGCCCGCCGCGCCGCCTGAGGAAGCCGCCGCCGACGATCCCGGCCCTGACGATCCGGATCATGAAGCGGCGCCCGCGCTCGATCAGGCCGCGCTCGCCGAACTCGCCTCCGCGGTGGAGGCGGCGCATACAAATGAAGAAGAGAGCCATCGCGGCGATTTTTTCAGTGACTGTTCAGGCTGTCCCGACATGGCGGCGCTCGACGGCGGCGCCTTTCTCATGGGCGCGCCGCGCGGCGAGGAAGGTCGTCAGCCTGCGGAGGGACCGCAAAGGCGGATCAATATCGGCTATCGTTTCGCCATCGCGACGCGCGAGACGACCTTCGATCAATGGGCCTTGTGCGTCGATGACGGCGGTTGCCGCGATTATGCGCCCCCGGACGAGGGCTGGGGCCGCGCCGACCGCCCGGTGATCAATGTCTCCTATGAAGACGCGTCGGCCTATGCGCGCTGGCTGTCGGCCAAGACCGGTTTTTATTATCGCCTGCCGAGCGAGGCGGAGTGGGAGTTCGCCGCCCGCGCCGGCGGGGAAAAAGCGATGTCTTCCGGCGCCGCGTCCGGGGAGATGGGTCCGTCGCCGGCCTCCCGGGATAACGCCTTCGGGCTTTTCGGCATGCTCGGCAATGTCCGGGAATGGACGCTCGACTGCTGGGCGCCGAGCCATCATGGCGGGCCGGCGACGGGTGCGGCCCGGATCGACGGGGACTGTTCGCGACGGGTCGTGAAGGGCGGCGCCGGGAACGCGCCGGGCTCGGCCTCGCGCCCGGCGGCGCGCCGGCCGGCGGATGTTGAAAGGCGGGCGCCGGACACGGGGTTCAGGGTGGTGCGCGTCCTGGATTGACGCTTGACGGCGTCGGCGCCTGCGCCAAGGCTTGCCAAACCGTAAAGAAGGCGACTTTGATGACGGGGGATTTTTTGCCGCGCCCGCGCGAGCCATGGGTTGCGGGCTTGAACACCCCTACTTATATCCCGCTCGAACGCGGGGGCGCGGTCGGTTTCCGGCTCTCGTCCCCGCATCCATCAACAGTCACCCTTAGGGGCGTTCCGCTTCCGGCGCTTTACGGCGCCAAAAGGGCCGATATGAAGGCCGGAAATAAAGGGACCGCTCGCTGCAACGGAGAGAAGACGAAATGGGCAAAGTTATTGGCATTGACCTCGGGACGACGAACTCCTGCGTCGCCGTCATGGAAGGCAAAGAGCCGAAAGTCATCGAAAACACCGAAGGCGCGCGCACCACGCCATCCGTGGTCGCCTTTACGGAAGACGGCGAGCGCCTGATCGGCCAGCCGGCGCGCCGCCAGGCGGTCACCAACCCTGAAAACACCTTTTTCGCCATCAAGCGCCTGATCGGGCGTCCTTATGACGATCCCACGGCCCAGAAAGACAAGGAGATGGTGCCGTACAAGATCGTCAAGGCCGACAATGGCGACGCCTGGGTCGAAAGCCGCGGCGAGAAATACGCGCCGTCGCAGATCTCGGCCTTCATCCTGCAAAAGATGAAAGAGACCGCCGAAAGCTTTCTCGGCGAGGAAGTGACGCAGGCCGTCATCACCGTGCCGGCCTATTTCAACGACGCCCAGCGCCAGGCGACCAAAGACGCCGGCAAGATCGCCGGGCTCGAAGTGCTCAGGATCATCAACGAGCCGACGGCGGCGGCGCTCGCTTACGGCCTCGATAAAAAAGAAGGCAAGAAGATCGCCGTCTACGACCTCGGCGGCGGCACCTTCGACGTGTCGATCCTCGAAATCGGCGACGGCGTGTTCGAAGTCCTGTCGACCAATGGCGACACCTTCCTCGGCGGTGAAGACTTCGACTTGCGCATTGTCGATTATCTCGCCGACGAGTTCAAAAAGGATCAGGGCATTGACTTGCGCAAGGACAAGCTTGCGCTGCAGCGCCTGAAAGAAGAAGCGGAGAAAGCCAAGAAAGAGCTTTCCTCGACCTCTTCTTACGAGGTGAACCTGCCCTTCATCACCGCAGACCAGTCCGGCCCGAAACACCTGACGATGAAGCTGTCGCGCGCGAAACTCGAAAGCCTTGTCGACGACCTCATCAAGCGCACCGTCGAGCCGTGCAAGGCGGCCTTGAAAGACGCCGGCGTTTCCTCCGGCGACATTGACGACGTCATCCTCGTTGGCGGCATGACCCGCATGCCGAAAGTCCAGGAAGCGGTGACGCAGTTCTTCGGCAAGGACCCGCATAAGGGCGTCAACCCGGATGAAGTTGTGGCGCTCGGCGCCGCGATCCAGGCGGGCGTCCTGCAGGGCGACGTCAAGGACGTTCTCCTGCTCGACGTCACCCCGCTGTCGCTCGGCATCGAAACCCTTGGCGGCGTCTTCACCCGCCTCATCGACCGCAACACCACGATCCCGACCAAGAAGTCGCAGACCTTCTCCACGGCTGAGGACAATCAGTCGGCGGTCACCATCCGCGTCTTCCAGGGCGAGCGCGAAATGGCGGCGGACAACAAGATGCTCGGCCAGTTCGACCTTGTGGGCATTCCCCCGGCCCCGCGCGGCGTGCCGCAGATCGAAGTCGCTTTCGACATCGACGCCAACGGCATCGTCAATGTGTCGGCCACAGACAAGGCGACCAACAAAGAGCAGTCGATCCGCATCCAGGCGAGCGGTGGTTTGTCCGATGACGACATCGAGAACATGGTCAAGGACGCCGAAGCCAACGCCGACGCCGACAAGAAACGCCGCGAGGGCGTCGAGTCGAAAAACCGCGCCGAAGCGCTGGTCCATTCCACCGAGAAAAATCTCGAGGAATACGGCGACAAGCTCGAAGAGACCGACCGCAAAGCCATCGACGACTCGCTGGCTGCGCTGAAGGAAAAGCTTGAAGCCGAAGATTCCGACATCGAGGCGATCGATGCGGCCGCCGGAACGCTGGCGCAGGCGTCGATGAAACTCGGCGAGGCGATGTACAAAGCCGGCGCCGCGCCGGAAGGCGCCGCCGAAGACGTCGAGCACGAAGTCGAAGGCAAAGGCGGCGATGACGACGACGTCGTCGACGCGGACTTCGAAGAAGTCGACGGCGACAAGAAAGACTAAGGACGAGCGGGGCCGCGCCCATGGCGCGGCCCTTTATCGACCGGTCTTTCCGGCTGACCCGGGGAGAGGGGCGCAAAAGACCGACAACCCGAAAAACGGGCGCGTGAAAGTTTATGGCGCAGCAGTGTTATTACGAAGTTTTAGGGATTGAGCGCACGGCGGATGCGGCGTCGATCAAGTCCGCGTTCCGCAAGCGCGCCATGCAATATCATCCCGACCGCAACAAGGACGACCCGGAAGCCGAGCAGAAGTTCAAGGAGCTTGGCGAAGCCTACGAAGTCCTTTCCGACGACCAGAAACGCGCGGCTTACGACCGCTTCGGCCACGCCGCCTTCCAGAATGGCGGCATGGGCGGGGCCAACGGCTTTGCGCGCGGCGGCATGGGCGGCGGCGCCGGCGCCGCCGGTTTTTCCGATATTTTCGACGAGATTTTCGGCGAGTTCATGGGCGGGCGCGGCGGCGGTGGACGCCGTTCCGGTCCCGGTCGCGGCGCCGATCTGAAATACAATCTTGAAATCACCCTCGAAGAGGCGTTCCACGGCAAAAAGGCCGAGCTTACCGTGCCGGGCTCCGTTTCTTGCGAGACCTGCGAGGGCTCGGGCGCAAAACCCGGCTCCGGCCCGGTCGAATGCGGCACCTGCAAAGGCGTCGGCCGCGTGCGCGTGCAGCAGGGCTTTTTCACCATCGAACGCTCCTGCCCGCATTGCAACGGCGAGGGCCGGACGATCTCCGATCCGTGTACGGATTGCGGCGGTCAGGGCCGCGTCCGGCGCGAGCGCACGCTTTCCGTGGACGTGCCGCCCGGCATTGAGGACGGCACGCGCATTCGCCTTTCCGGCGAAGGCGAGGCGGGCCCGCGCGGCGGACCGGAAGGCGATCTCTATATTTTCATCCATGTTGCGGATAACGATCTCTTCGAACGCGACGGGCCCGATCTTTTCTGCATCATGCCGATCCCCATGACGACGGCGGCGCTCGGCGGCGAGTTCGAAACGCCGACCATAGACGGCGGGCGCGTGAAAATCTCCGTGCCCGAAGGATCGCAGACCGGACGGCGCTTCCGCGTCAAGGGCAAGGGCATGACCCAGCTCGATTCCTCGGGCCGGGGCGACATCCGCCGCCGCGGCGATCTTTATGTCGAGATCCAGGTGGAAACCCCGACCAGCCTCAACGCTGAGCAGAAAGACTTGCTGCGTCAGTTCTGCGAAGCCGGCGGCGGCGAAGCGGCCTGCCCCCAGCACAAGGGCTTTTTCGATAAGGCCAAAACGTTCTGGGAGAACGTCACCGAGGGGCGGTAGCGCAAGTCCGCAAAACTTTCCTGCCCCTCTCTGGCGCGCATAAGGAAAAGTCATTCAAGGGTTTCACGACGAAACACGGGCGTTGAGTGACTTGAGGCGCATTCCCGGACTGTGAGCTCAGCCTTTTCTAGTACCGCTCGTTCCGGGCCCCCATAATCAACAGCCAGAAGATCGCTCCCATCTCGCCAATGACGCTGGCCATGGCGACGACGACGCTAAGCGTCGTGCCTACATAAATATCCGGCAGCAGCAAGGGGCCGAGAAAATTCATGAGATATCCCGCCCCGCCAAGAACCAGGAAAAAGCCGATCACGCGCGGGATGGCCCCGGAGACCAGCACCAGATAGCCAAACGGGATCAACCAGAGGCCCCAGAAAATCTCCACGAAACCCATTTCGAGTTCGTATTGTTCGATGCGCTCCATGACGCGCGCCGCCATATCCCCCGACGCGGCTTCGGCGCCCTCGGCAAGCGGCGCGACGGCGTAGAGATTCGTAAAGGCTGAAAAATGCAGCGCTACGCCGACAACCACGAAAACGACCAACAAGCCTGCCGCGAACCGGCCATAGCGCTCAAGCATAAGGAAAAGGCGGACGGCCATTCCCATAAACATGACATCGGAAAAAAGCCCGCTCGCAATCCCAAGCTTCAAAAGCAATGGAGAAGCGGAAATTCTCTCCAGGGTCGCCTGCGGGTCGTCCGCGACGAAGAGCTGGCCTGGAACATAGAGCGTGCTGAACGCGCCTGTCACGCCCAGCAACAGGTATAAAAGGCCCGCTTGCCGACCCGCTGACATCATGGCTTTAACCCCGCTTTTCTTTTTCGCACCGCATCAAACACGCCGCCGAACCGATGGCGCTCGGCCAACGCTGGAAAAGAATATCTATGCGAATTTCAAATAGAAATTGCCGAAATTAGTATTTGAGTTATACAAAAATGTATGAACTGGCAGGCGATCGCCTTCGACTGGAATCAGGTGCGCGCTTTTCTGGCTACGGCTGAGGAGGGTTCGTTTTCGGCTGCCGCGCGGGCGCTAAGACAAACACAACCAACGCTCAGCCGCCAGGTCGCCGCTCTTGAAGAGGAGCTGGGCGTTACGTTGTTCGAGCGCGCCGGCCGCAAAATGATGCTGACCGCCGCGGGCATGGACCTTCTTGAACATGTGCGGGAGATGGGCGAGGCGGCGACGCGCGTTTCGCTTGCTGCGAGCGGGCAAGCGCAAACGGTCGAGGGGCGCGTCGTCATTACCGCGACCGACGGGGTTTCGGCCACAGTTCTTCCTCCGATACTGAAAAAAATTCGTGAAACTGCGCCGGGAATTCAGATCGATATAGTGAGTACTATTGAGATACGGAATATTGCGCAGCGAGAGGCCGACATCGCTATTCGTCACGGCGCGCCGGATCGCTCCGATCTGATGTCAAAACAGGTTGGCCAAACCACGGTGTTTTTATGCGCCGCGAAAGAATATTTGCGCGCTTTCGGGCCGGTCCAGAAACTGGATGATCTTTCTCGAGCCGACTTTATCGGTCTGGGGCGAAACGAAGACATGATTGAATGGTTGCGCCAATACGAGCTTAGACTGACGCCTGAACAGTTTTCCATCAGTTCGACGAGCGGCGTCGTTATAAAGGAGCTTGTGCGTCAAGGTTTGGGCGTTGCTCTTATGCCCTTCGACCGAGGGCTGCGCTCCGAGATCGAACCAGTTCTGCCTGAACAATTTTCCATTCCAGTTCCTGTCTCGCTTACGACGCATCGCGAATTGTACGCCAGCCGCAGGATCAAACTCGTTTTCGATATTCTGTCCGAGGAGTTAAGCAAGGTCGACTGGTAACTTGACGGGCGCCGCTCCTGGCGTAACGTGAAGAATGTTTCTCCAAGGAAAGCTTTAAGCGACGTCCGGCGCCGAGCCTGCTTTACGCTCATTCTCCCCAAACCGATCCGCATTCGACAGCGTCGGGAAGAGTTTCACCATAAGGCGGTTGTGGCGAGGAAACGCCATGCCTCCTCCCGTTCTTCCCCGTGAAAGCAGGGGAGAGGGCGTCTTATGCCGCCGCCCGCCCGCACTCCGTGCCGTTCTTACATATAAGCTTCATATTGCCGGCGGTTATTAACCATCCTTCGGCGATTGTCACAAAACATCTGCATACGTCTTAAAATACTGTCACACGGATCAAGCATAAGCGCGAGCGATTGGGCGGCTCGGCATTTTGCTTATGCAATTCCGAAAACACCGACGCGCGACGGGTGCGATTTTATGGGCGCTGCCTTTTTGCGCATTTGCCGCGCTTTCCAGCTGTTCGTCGCTTCCTGATAATCCGTCTCCCGCGCAGTTGGCTGAGCTGCAGTCCGAGGTGAAGCCGCCGCGCATAGAAATCGATCCTCTGCGCGGAACGGCGTCGACCGAGCTGACCGTGATGACCTACAACGTCGCGGGGCTCCCCTGGCCGATCAAGAAGGGTCGCCGGCGCGCCCTGAAAGAGATCGCGCGGGAGGTCCGGACGCTGCATGCGGCGGGGCGCGCGCCCGACGTCCTGGTGCTGCAGGAGGCGTTCACCGCGCCGGCGCTCGCCATCGGCGAGGCTTACCCGAACCGGTTGCGCGGACCCCTGTCATCCGACCGCAGCAATACGGACGCGCCGCAGATCAGCGAAGACTTCAGGCGCGCGCGCCGCTTCGGGAAGGGCGAGCGTCTGGGCAAGGTCCTGTCTTCGGGGCTCTATGTTTTGAGCGACTTTCCGATTGCAGCCTCTTACATGACGCCGTTTCGGCGCACGAGTTGCGCAGGCTATGACTGTCTCGCCAATAAGGGCGCGATGATTGCCGTCATCGAGATTCCCGGCGCGCCCGAGCCGGTTCAGATTCTCAACACGCATTTGAATTCCAACGGCAAGTCGGGCGTGTCTCCTGAACGCTCCCTCGCGGCCCATTATCAGCAGGTCGATGAAATGGGCGCGCTGATGGCGCGCGCGGTCAACCGGCGCTGGCCGTTCATCTATGCGGGCGACTTCAACACGCGCCATGCGCCGGACCGGTTCGATCATAATGCGCAGAGCTTGCCCGGAGTTTTCGTGCGTCAACATTGCCTTCAGCCGGATGCGGGCTGCGAGACGAATATCGCCTGGGAGGGCGACGAGGCGCCGTGGCTCAGGACCCAGGACCTTCAGGGTTTCACAAGCGGTTCGAAAGTTTCCATCCGCCCGGTCCGCGCCGGGATGGCGTTCGATAAGCCCGTGAACGGGCGCAAATTGTCGGACCATGACGCCTATGTCGTCACTTACCGCCTGGCTTGGAAGCTCGAGAAGCTCGCCTCGGCTAATCACGCCTTTCGAGACGTCGCCGCCGCCGAATAGGGCGGCGCGGCGTGGTATTTGTTGCGTTTTTTCTTCATTTCGCCCGATCTGACGCGCGTCTCGCCCTAAAACGGCTTGCCGGTTTCCGCGCTTTCTTGTTGAGGTCGACAGGCAGGGCGCGAGGGGCTGACGCCCGCGCTTGCCGAAAAAAGGAGACGCTTGTGAAAACTCTTTTCGCCGTCGCCGCCGCTTGCGCGGCGATGCTGTCGCCCGCTTTCTCGCAATCCGTCTTGAAATCGCGGGAAACGATGACGCTTCCCGGTTACGCACAGGCGCTCGAAACGTCGGATGTCGACGTCTACGCCGACGAAGGAACATATGAAGCTGCGCGAAACGACAGCGCTTATATTTTTGAAAAGCTCACCTATGAAAGCGACGGGTTTGAGGTGGTCGCCTATCTGATGCGTGCGCGGAACGGCGGCGCGCGCGCAGGCGTCGTCTTCAATCGCGGCAGCTATATCCGCAACAACGCCGCGCCGGAACTTTTGCCGCTGATGCACCGCATGGCGCGTGAAGGGTTTACGGTGCTTGCGCCCATGTATCGCGGCAGCGAAGGCGCCGAAGGCCGCGACGAAATGGGCGGCGCCGATCTCGACGATCTGATGGCGACGGCTGCGCTGGCAGGGGAGCTCGATTCCATCATCGACGACGCGCTTTATCTTTACGGGGAATCCCGCGGCGCCATGATGGTCTATCAGGCGATTCGCGACGGCTATCCGGCGCGCGCCGCCGCCGTTTATGGCGGCTTCACCGATCTCGAACGGCTCATCGACTCCGATCCCGAACGTTACGCCGGGCTGACGCAGGCGCTCTGGCCGGATTTCGACGAAAACCGCGAAGCGATCATCGCGCGCCGTTCGGCTTTGCGTTTCGCCGACGCGCTCAAAACGCCCTTGTTGATCATGCATGGCGGGCGCGATGATGACATTCCTCTAGCCCACGCGCTTGATATGGCGGCGGCGCTCGCGGCGCGCGGCCGCGATTTCGATCTCGTGGTTTATGGAGACGACAGCCATGTCTTGCCGGGCCACGCCGAGGCGCGGGACGGGCGCGCGGCGCGCTGGTTTCGCGCGCACTAAGATGTCGCGGAAGGCGAGGTTTCCCGTTTCGCTTCTCCCTCCACTTCCTCAAACCGGTCCGCCCTCGACAGCGTCGGGAAAAGCTTCAGCCATGAGGCGACGGTGACCAGCGAGACGACGCCGCCGAGGAAGACGGCGCCGATGGGTCCCAGGAATCGCGCGGCGACGCCGCTTTCAAACTCGCCGAGCTGGTTCGAGGCGGCGATGAAAATGAACGAGACGGAGGAGACGCGTCCGCGCATATGGTCCGGCGTCGCATGCTGGACGATGGACTGGCGGATGAACATCGACACCATGTCCGCCGCCCCGCCGATCGCCAGCATCAGGAGCGACAGCCAGAAAATTTTCGAAAAGCCGAAACCGAGCATGGAAAGCCCGTAAATCACGATGGAGCCGAGGAGCCACGGGCCGACCTTGCGCTCCAGGGGATTGGCCGCGAGGAGAAACGCGACAATCGCGGCGCCGACCGCCGGCGCGGCGCGCAAGAGCCCCAGCCCCTCCGAGCCGACCATCAGAATGTCGCGCGCAAAAACCGGCAACAGCGCTGTGACGCTGCCGAAAAAGACGACGATGAGATCGAGCGTGATCGACCCGAGAACGAGCTTGTTGTTGAAAACATATTTAAGCCCGTCGACGATCATCGACCACCCGCGCACATTATGCACCGGTTCGTGCGGCGGCGTTTCGGCGGTGGCGAACATGACGACGGCGACAGCGGTCAAAAACGCAGCGGCGCCGTAAACCACATAGGCCCCGCCGATGAACAGGAAGCCGCCGATGGCGGGCCCGAGCATCGCCGCCCCTTGCATTCCGAGCGAATTCCACGCAATCGCCAGCGGCAGCTCGTCCCGGGGCACGAGGCGCGGATAGAGCGAGTTCGAGGCCGAGGGCGTGAAGGCGCTCACCGCGCCATTGCCGAAAGCGGCGAAAAAGATCGCCGGGATCGCGATATGGGCGGGCATGAAGCTCGCCGCGAAAAGCGATGAAATGACGAAGAACCGGACGATGTTTGAATAGACGAGGATCTTCTTGCGGTCGAAACGGTCCGCCGCCTGGCCGCCGGGCAGCGACAAAACGAGGATCGGGACGAATTGCGTCAGCCCCACAAGGCCGAGCATGAAAGCCGATTCCTCGATCGAGCGGGTGAGGCGCGACAGATCGTAAATCTGCCAGCCGATGGCGATGGCCACCATCTGGCGCTCGGCGCTGATCAGCTGCCGCGCGATCCAGTAATGGCGATAGCCCTGATGGCGAAAAATCGAAAAGGACGGAACGGAACGCATCTGGGCGCGGACCATAGGCCTCGTTCGCAACGGCGCAACCGAAAAAAAGACGTCAATCTTTTTTCGTCTTGCCATTCCGCCGCCGGCTTGCAACGCTCGCGCGTTTTTTGAAGGGGAGAGGCGGATGGCCTTGAAAGTAATCGGCGCCGGGTTCGGGCGGACGGGAACGGCGTCTTTGAAACTGGCGCTGGAAAAGCTTGGCTTCGGCCCCTGTTATCATATGAGCGAAGTGCTCGCGAACGCCGGGCATATGGATTTATGGAACGAGGTCGCCGCCGGAAAGCCGGACTGGGATGCGATTTTCAAGGACTATGCCGCCACGACGGATTTTCCCGCTTCAATCTACTGGCGCGAACTGGCCGCCTTTTATCCGGACGCAAAAATCGTTCTTTCGCTGCGCGATGCGGAGCGCTGGATCGACTCGACGCAGGAGACCATCCTGAGCCCGAAAATGATGGGGTTGATCGAGGGGACGCCGTGGCGGGCGATGCTCAGGAAAACAGTGGACGCTATTTTCGACGGCGACATCCACGATCACGACACCCTGCGGCGCGTCTTCAATGAACACAACGCGGCGGTCAAAGCCGCCTTCGGGCCGGACCGGCTTCTCGTCTTCGAAGCGAAACAGGGCTGGGCGCCGCTCTGCGCCTTTCTCGGCGTTCCGGTTCCCGACGAAGACTTTCCGCGGGTCAATTCCAAAGAAGAGCTGCAGGGCATGATCGCCATGCTGGAATCCGACATGGGGCGCGACATGATGCAGGGCAAAGGCATGCCGCAGGCTATGCGCGAACAGGTGTTTGGAAAGGACTAGGCGGAGCGGGCGATGGAGATAAGGGAAGACGACCTGACAGGCGAGGCGGTGCGTGATCTCCTCGCCTATCATTTCGAGATGATGCACGAAAACTCGCCGCCGGGCATGGCCTATGTGCTCGATGTCGAGGGGCTGAAAGCGCCGGATATGAGTTTCTGGAGCATCTGGGCGGGCGCCGACCTTCTCGGTTTCGGCGCCTTGAAGGAGCTGGAGCCGGGCTGGGGCGAGATCAAATCCATGCGCACCCATCCCGACCATCTGGGCAAGGGCGCCGGCGCCGCGATGCTCGATCATATTATCGGCGTCGCCAAGGCGCGCGGCTATCAACGCCTCAGCCTTGAGACCGGCTCGACGCCCACTTTCCTTCCCGCGATCGCGCTTTACAAAAAACGCGGCTTTGAAAACGGCGAGGCCTTCGCCGGCTATGCGGCCAGCGATTTCAATCAGTTCCTGCATCTCGATCTGTAGGCGGAGCGAATGAAAAAGGATGTTCTCTTTTTGCTGGCGCCGGGCTTTGAAGCGAAGGGACGGCGCGAGTTCTGTCCCGAATGCGCGGAGATCTGGGGCGTGCTTGCTTATTTTCCGGCGATCCGCGAAGCGCTCGACATCCGCTACGAGCCGCTCGCCCATCCGCGTCCCGGCCTTGTGAAAAGGCTGGGCGAAGGAAACTGGAACTGTCCGACGCTGGTCCTCGCCGACGGCGCGGACGCCGGCCCCCATGCGGCGGTCAAAACCGCCAACGGCGTGCATTTCCTCGATAATTCCCGCGATATCGCGCGCTATTTCGCCCACCGCTTCGGAACGCCCTTCCCGCGGGGAAGCTGATCGCTTCCCATGGGCGTTTGCCTCTCTTGCGGGAGGCCCTAGAGTGAAGTCAGGGCGGATCGAGCAGGGAGAGGCCGATGACTGCCGCATTCACCAGTATCGTGCGCACCAACAGCGAGTTGCAGGAAATCCTCGGAGAGCCGCCGGCGCCGGTGGTGATGAAAACCCTGTCGGCGCTCGACCGGCACTGCCGAGCCTTCATCGCGAAATCGCCTTTCGTGCTGGTTGCCTCGTCTGACAGCGAGGGCCGCATGGACATTTCGCCGAAAGGCGATCCGCCGGGTTTCGTGCAGGTTCTCGACGACAAGACGCTGGCGATCCCGGACCGCCCGGGCAACCGCCGCGCCGACACCTTTCATAATCTTCTCGATAACCCCCATGTAGGGCTGATCTTTCTCATTCCCGGCAAGAAGGAAACGCTGCGCGTTAGCGGCCTTGCGGAAATCGTGCGCGATGAAAGCTTGCGCGAGTCCATGGCGGTGAACGGCAAGACGCCCGACCTCGCGCTCGTGATACGCGTCGAAGAGGCGTTCTTTCACTGCGCCAAATGCGTGACGCGTTCGAAACTCTGGCGGCCTGACGACTGGCCTTCGCTCGAGGGGCTGCCGACGCTCGCCGAGACGATGATCGATGCGGCGAAAATCGATGCGCCGGCCGACGCCGTGCAGGCGATCATCGATGAGGATGAAAAAGAGCGGCTTTATTAACCGCTGAAATCAAGGGAGGCCGGATTGGCGAAAGAAACCACCTTCGTTCTGGTGCACGGCGCCTGGTGGGGCGGCGACTGGTTCTGGCGCGGCGTGGCGGACCGCTTGCGCGCCGAAGGCCATCGGGTTTTCACGCCGATGCTGACCGGTCTCGGCTCGCGCGCGCATCTGAAAGACTGCGGCGTCGATCTTTCCCTGCACATTCTCGACATCGTCAAGCTCATCGAATGGGAGGCGCTGACCGACATCGTCCTTGTCGGCCATTCCTATGCCGGCATGGTCGTCTCGGGCGCCGCGGAAAAACTTCCGGAAGGGACGATCCGCTCCATCGTTTTTCTCGACGCCTTCCTGCCGGAAAACGGCGAAGCGCTTGCCGATATCGCGTCGAACTTCAAAGACCTCGCGGGCGATCATGATCCTGTGCCGCCACCGGTCTTTTTCGCCGGCGACAATGAAGCGTTGAAAGCGATCCTCGAAAAGCGAGGCAGTCCGCAGTCGCGCGCCTGTTTCGAAGAGCCGGTCGTTCTCACCGGCGCGCGCGAGCGCATCGCGATCAAAACCTACGTGCTGGCGCAGGGGCCGGTGTTCCTGCCTTTTTACGAAAAGGCGAAAGCCGATCCAGGCTGGCGGACCGAGACCATCGACTGCGCGCATTTCCCGATGCTCGAGGCGCCGGAAGAGACGGCGGAGATTTTACTGCGCGCCATGGAGTGACGCGACCCGGAGAAGGGGGAGAGATGAGCGACAAACATACATTCGTTCTGGTGCATGGCGGTATGTGCTGTGGTCGGTGGTGGCGTGAGACCGCCGATATGTTGAGAGCAAAAGGCCATGAGGTTTACACGCCGACGCTGACAGGGCTTGGCGAACGCGCGCATCTCACCGGCCGCAAAGTCAATCTCACCACCCACGCGCTTGACGTCGCCAATCTCGTCAAATGGGAAGAGCTGAAAGACACCGTGCTGGTCGGCCATTCCTATGGCGGCATGGTGATCAGCGCCGCCGCGGAACTCATTCCCGAAGGGACCATCCGCTCCATCGTCTATCTCGACGCGATGTATTTGGATGATGGCGAATGTGTTTTCGACGCCGCGCCGGAGTTTAAAGATGCAGTTGGCGATGCCGACGAAATCCCGACGCCGAGCCCTTCTATGTTCGGCTATGACGGCGCAATCGCCGCCTATATGGAGCGCACCGGCTCGCCGCAGCCGGTGGAAACCTTTGCGGAAAAGCTGAAGCTCACCGGCGCGCGCGACCGCGTTCCCGTGAAAACATTTGTGCTGGCCCTTAACAGCGGCATTCCGGCGTTTCAGGACTATTACGATCGGCTGAAACCAGATCCGTCCTGGCGCACCGAAACCATGGATACGCGCCATAACATGATGCTCGAGGCGCCGGAAGAAACGGCGGCGGTGCTGCTGCGCGCCGCCATCTGAATTTTTCAAGCAAGGAGGGGAGCATGGGCCGTCTTGAAGGAAAAACCGCCATCGTCACCGGTTCGGGACGCGGCATCGGCAAGGCGATTGCGCTTGCTTTCGCAAAGGAAGGCGCGAAAGTCGCGGTGGTTTCGCTGACGCCGGAAAAGATCGAAGAGACGGTCGGGGCGATCAAGAGTGCGGGCGGCGAGGCGATCGGCGTCAAATGCGACATTGCAAAACCAGACGACATTACAGTCGCCGTAAAGCAGACCGCCGACGCCTTCGGCGGCGTCGACATTCTCGTCAACAACGCTTCAGCGCATGCGGCGAACGTAAAACCGCTTACCGAGGTGACGGCGGAAGAGGTTCATGCGCAGATGGATCTGGGGCCAATTGCCTGCATGCGTTTCATGCAGGCGGTTTATCCGCATATGGAGCAAAAGGGCGGGCGCGTCATCAATCTCGCGACCATGTTGGGTATCATGGGCGCGGGTCTTCTTGCGCCTTTCGCCATGGCCAAGGAATCGATCCGCACCTTAACTCGCGTCGCCGCGCGCGAATGGGGCCCGAAAGGGATCACGGTCAACGCCATATGCCCTTTCGCCATGACAGACGGGCTCATGGCGATGGGTAAGAAATTTCAGGAGGCCGGCGCCGGCGGCGGCGGACCGCCCATGCCGCCCCTGGGACGCATCGGCTCGCCCGAAGAGGATATCGCGCCGCTCGCCGTCTTTCTCGCCAGCGGCGAGGCGGGCTTTCTCACCGGCTACACCTATATGGCCGATGGCGGCGGAGCCATCGACGCCGCGCGCTAGGCGAGACACGGTTGCGCTTTCGCGCCGTTGCGCTAGGCCATGGCTCCGAAGAATAGAGAGATAAGGTCATGGTCAAGACATCCATTCTCGTCGCCGGCGCCGGCGGGCGCATGGGCCGCGCGGTGGTCGCGGAAATCCTGAAAACCCCGGGGGCGAGTCTCGCCGGCGGCTTCGAACGCCCGGGCGGGCCCGCCGTTGGCAAGGATATCGGCGTTCTCGCCGGGCTCGACGCGCTGGGTCTTGAGATCGAGGACGCGGCGGAAAAGGGCCTCGCGCGCGCCGGGGCGCTGATCGACTTCACCGCGCCCGCCGTCTCCGTTCACAATGCAAAAGCCGCGGCGAAAGAAGGCGTCGCCCATGTCATCGGCACCACCGGCTTTTCCGCGGAAGACGAGGCCGCCATCGCCGAGGCGGCGAAGGCCGTGCCCGTGGTCAAATCCGGCAATATGAGCGTCGGCGTGAACATCCTGACGGCGCTGGTTGAGAAAGCGGCGAAGGCGCTTGGCGAGGATTACGACATCGAGATTTTCGAGGCTCATCATCGCGCCAAGGTCGACGCGCCTTCCGGCACGGCGCTGATGCTGGGCCGGGCGGCGGCGCGCGGCCGCGGCGCCGATTTCGAGGCGAAGCGCGCCGACGCCGACCGCACCGGCAAGCGCGAGGCAGGGGATATCGGCTTTTCGGTGATGCGCGGCGGCGGCATTGTCGGCGAACATCGCGTCGCCTTCGCCGGCATGCAGGAAGTCATCACGCTTTCCCATTCGGCCATCGACCGCGGGCTCTTCGCCCAGGGCGCGGTCACCGCGGCGCGCTGGGCCATGGATCAGCCGCCGGGGCTTTACTCCATGCGCGACGTGCTTGGTCTCGATGGGGATGGTTAACCGTTAACCAAAGAATCTGCGGTTTCGATAGATATTCGCGAAACCAAGCTTTGCCAGAGTGCTCCTTCAGTCGAAGGGGCCTTTATGCGCACCGAGATCATCGCCGCCGCCGGGATTGTCGCCGCCTCCGTCATCGGCGTGCGCGTCTATGACGGGCGCGTCAGCGAAATCGAACGCATGGAAGCGGCCCGGTCCGTGAATACCGAAAACCGTCAGTCCGGGGGCGTAGGCGCCGGCCGCGCCGCCTCTCTCACCACCGGCTGGGGCGATGAAATCCGCATCGCCGCCGCGCCCGACCGCCAGTTCTATGTCGAGGCGGACGTCAACCGGCGCGATTTCAAATTTCTCGTGGATACGGGCGCGAGCTATGTGGCGCTGCGCGACTCCGATGCGCGCGAGGCGGGCGTTTATACATCTTACACGGACTATACCTACCCCGTGCACACCGCGAACGGCCAGACCAAGGCCGCCTTCGTCACGCTCGACGAAATCGAGATCGACGGGATCCGCGTCGAGGGCGTCAAGGCCTTCATCCTCAAGGACGAACAGCTTGCGGTGAACCTCCTCGGCATGAGCTTCCTGTCGCGCCTTGAAAGCGTCGAGGCGAGAAAAGGCGAACTGGTGCTTAGGGGATAAAGTCCGTCAATTCCTAGCTGGCTCGTAAAATCTCTTGTCGAGATCCCGGCTTGATTTTTTATACAAATATTTGTACAAATACTTGTATGAGTAAAAAAGACACATATCCTGATGGCGCTTTTTCCTATGCGGCGGACCTGCGGCCGGCTTTCGCGGCGCATATGGCGAGCCGCCTCGATGTGCTCATCTGCGCGCAGACAAAGCACGTGCTGCAAGAGGCCGGCGTAAAAACCCCGGTGCATTCGGTTTCTGTCATGATGCATCTTTTACGACAGGGCCCGGCAAGCATTGCGGATATCGCCCGCAGGGAGGGACAATCCCATCAGCTTGTTTCGTCGCGCATCGCGCCGTTAGAAAAAGCGGGGCTTTTAAAAACGAAACCGGACCCGAAGGACGAAAGGCGGAAAATCCTCGAATTCACAGTCAAAGGCGCAGCGGACGCGCGCAAGCTTGAAAAGGTTTCTGAAAAGATTGCAGCGGTGTTTCGCGGCCTCAATGAAGAGCTCGGCGTAGATTTAATGGCGATGCTGGAAGACGCAGAACAGTCTTTGCTGCGCAATCCTGTCGCCATGCGTATAAAGACGCCGGCCCTGAAGAAAAAAGCAAAAGCCGCCGCCCGTGCAGCATAATTATCATTCCCTTCGAAGCGCCATGGCTTTGTCTTTGGCGTTATGGATTGGCGCCTGCGCTGCGTTTCCGCCGGGGCATCGCAGATGTGCGCCGGGCGTTTATGAAGGCGGCGGCGACCGGGTTGTGCTTTATGAGCGTGAGAACGACGCCGGGGCGGCGGAGACAAAATACATTTTCACAGACGGCAGGCGCGGCGTATTGGGCGATGTATCCGCCATTTTAACATGCGCAAACGGCCTCGTTTCCGCTTCGGATCAAACGAAGTTTGCGAAAACCGTACTTCGCGAAACAGATACGACATTTTCCAGTAATGAGCTTGCGCTTGCAGGGCGGCTGATCGAGCCCGTTAGCGCCGACGGCGCCCGTAAGCCGCCATTGGCTGTATTCGTTCACGGCTCGGAATCGACGCCGACAATCAGCTATTCCCCATATCCTTATCTTTTTGCTGCTCAGGGTGTTTCTGTCTTCGTCTATGACAAGCGCGGCACAGGGCAATCCGAGGGTGACTATAATCAGGATTTTCAGGCGTTGGCGGCTGACGCCTCCGCCGCCGCCCAAGAGGCGCAGCGGCTGGCCGAAGGGCGGTATAGCCGGTTCGGTTATTTCGGGGGCAGTCAGGGCGGATGGGTTGCGCCGCTGGCGGCGAGGAAAATCGGGGCCGACTTTCTCGTTGTCGGTTTTGGTCTCGTTGTTTCTCCGCTCGAAGAAAATGCAGAGCAAGTTTTCGATGAAATGCGCCGCGCCGGTTATGGAGAAGCGGAAATCGAACTCGCGCGCGAGGTTACGGATGCGACTGGAGAGATTGTCGCATCTCATTTTTCGAACGGTTTCGATGAGCTGAAACGCGTAAAGAACAAATATGGAAACAAGTCTTGGTTTTCGCAAATCGAGGGCGAATTCACCGGGGCTGTTCTTCGGGCTGACGATGAGGGTTTGCGGTCAGGGAAGATTGAGGGGTTTGATGACGCACAAGTTCCCTGGCGCCATGACCCGCTTGCGGTGCTGCGATCCTTGTCCATGCCGCAACTCTGGATTCTTGCGGGCGAAGACAGAGCGGCGCCCGGCAAGGTGACGTATGAGCGGCTGTCCATGTTGCAGGAAGAAGGCTTGCCCGTCACAATCGCCGTTTATCCCCACACGGATCATGGCATCGTGGAGTTCACCCAAAATGATGACGGATCGCGCACCTATACGCGTTTTGCAAAGGGCTATTTTCGCCTTGCAGCAGACATGATGAAAGACGTGTTCAATCCGCCCTATGGGCGCGGAGAGATATCACATCCACATTAGCCTTCCCGCGCCATCAGGCTCGGCAAGGCGCCGAGATCCGCGCCGGCCTGGCGCATGAAAAACGCCCGCAAGGGCTTCACCCTGCCGACCGCGCCCATGCCGATGTCGCGCGCAAAGCGCAGCGGTCCGAAATCATTGGAAAAGAGGCGGTTCAACAGGTCTGTGCCGAGGGCGAGGGAGGCCGAGTCGAAACGCCGCCAGCGCTGGTAGTTCTGCAAAACCGTCAGGGCGCCGATGTCGAGGCCCACATCGCGGCCCTCGGCGAGAACGTCCGTGAGCGCGGCGATGTCTTTGATGCCGAGATTGTAGCCTTGTCCTGCAATCGGGTGGACGGCGTGGGCGGCGTCGCCGATGAGCGCCAGGCGCGGCGCCACATAAGTTTGCGCCAGCGTAAAGGCGAGCGGATAGGACCAGCGCGGGCCCGCCGGCGTCACGGGTCCGAGATAAGGCCCGAAGCGGTTTTCGATCTCTATACGGAAGGCTTTATCATTGAGCGCCATATAAGCGGGCGCGGCGGCTGTGCGTTCGGTCCAGACCAGCGACGATCTGTTGTTCGTCATGGGCAGGATCGCGAACGGGCCGGACGGCAGGAAGAACTCCTGCGCGAACCCCTCATGGGGGCGCTCATGGGCGACGGTGGCGACGATGCCGGTCTGGTTGTAGCGCCATTCATTGGTCTTGATCCCGGCCTCGGCGCGCAGGGCCGAATGGCGCCCGTCCGCGGCGATGACGAGTTTCGCGCAAAGCCGGCGCCCGTCGGCGAGATCGACGACCGCCTCGCCGGGATTGAATTTTGTCGCCGCGCGCCGGGCGGGCGCGAACAGCGTCACGCCGTCTTCGGCCGCGATGGCGTCGAACAGCGCGTCGCGGATGACCCGGTTCTCGATAATCCAGCCGAGCGGTTGATCTTCGCCCAGCTCGCGGCTGTCGAAGTGGAGGAAAAAGCGCGACACCGTCCCGTCGGAAAAGCGCGATTTCGCCCGCCCGTCGGTGACCAGGATGTCGCGGATGGCCTCGGCCTCCGGGGCCATGGCGTCCCACAGCCCCAGGCGCTTGAAGACCCGGGCGGAGGCGTAGGAAATCGCCGAGGTCCGCCCGTCAAAGGGGGCGGCGCGCATCTCCGCGGGGTCCATGGCGTCCACCACCGCGCAGGAAAAGCCCTGAGCCGCCAAGGCGAGGCCGGCAAGCCCGCCGGCGGGCCCGCCGCCGATGATCACGATATCGAAATTTTGGATGTCGCTCATGGGGGCGACCATCGCCTTTCGGGGCTGTTTCGTCCACTGCCGAAAGGACGCATGAATAAAGGGCGCGAATTGTTAACGAAAACCGCCGAAAAATCCGCTCATCCCCGCGAAGGCGGGGATCCAGAAGAAGCGTGCCCTTTAAGCGCGAACAGGTTTAGAGGGGGCCGGAAAGTCTCGCGCCGGCGGGCCAGACGACAGCGGTTTCAAGCAGATCCCCGCCTTCGCGGGGATGAGCGGTGGAAAGCGAAAGACATGACAGCCAGCTTAGCACGCCTGTTGAAGTTTTGCGCTGCGGTTGCGGCGGCGGCCGCCGCGGCTTCGCCCGCCGCCGCCCAGGACATGTCGCCGGCGAGCGACGTCACGCGCTATGTGATCGACTCCGCGCTGTTGATGGCGGCGGGATTTGCGGCGCTGGTCGTGATCGCCGGTTTCGCCCTGCGCGATATCGGCATGTCGCGCACCCAGAACGCACCGCAAGTCTGCCTACGGACGATCGGCGCCCTGGCGATCTCCGTCTTCGCCTTCTGGGTCGTCGGCTATCATCTCCTGTTTTCCATCGAGTCGGGCGGTTTTCTCGGCCCCTTTCAAAGCTGGGCGCCGGCCGACGACGATCCGGGCGCCGTGGGGCGCGCGTCGGGGGCTCACTGGTTCTTTCATGCAAGCCTCGCCGCCATCGGCGCCGTCATTGTCTCCTCGGCGATTTCCGAGCGCGTGCGGCTCTGGCCGTTCGTGTTCTTCGCGGCCATCTGGGCGGGCCTTATTTACCCTATCGCCGCGTCCTGGGTCTGGGGCGGCGGCTATTTCGCCGACGAATGGAGCTTCCGAGATTATGGCGGCGCGGCGGCGGTGCATCTGTCGGCGGGATCGGCGGCGCTCGCCGCCGTCATCGTCACAGGACCAAGGCCCGGCCGTTTCGGCCAAGGCCCGACGCGCCCGCAAATGTCGACGGCGCTGCCTTTGTCGGCTTTCGGGCTGATGCTTTCCGCCGCGGCGCTCATTTTCGTGATGATCGGGCTCGGCGGCTCCCTGTCTTCGGCGGAAGCGGCGATCACCGCCGGCGTCCTTGCTGCAAACGCCATGATCGCGTCGGGCGCCGGGGCGTTGGCGGCGATGATCCTGACGCAGACGGTTTACAGGCGCACCGGGCTTGTTTCGGCGATGACCGGCGCGGTGGCGGGGATTGTCTCCATCGCCGCCGACCCGATCTCGCCCGCCCTCTGGCAGGCGGCGATGATCGGCGCCATTGGCGGCGTGATCGTCACGGTGACGCCGCCCTTTCTCGACCGCTTCCGGATCGACGATGCGGGACTCGTCGTCCCCGCCCATTGTTTCTGCGGCGCCTGGGGAACGATCGTCGCCTTCTGGATGACCGAGCGGATCTGGCTGCCCGGACAGCTTCTCGGAACGCTCGCGACCGCCGGCTTTTCTTTCGTGATGAGCCTTCTCATCTGGACGGCGCTCAAATACACGATCGGCGTGCGCTCGGCGCCGCCGGAGGCGCCGCCGCTCTAACCCCCCGCAAAGCCCAAGCGAAACGTTAACCGGCGTTAACCCTTTTTGAAAAAAGCCATGGCAAAGTGGCGTTAACCTCTTTTCACCGCTGATTTCGAAGCTGATCGCCCCAGAACGTCTATGTCCTCCACCACCCGCACCTATACCCGTTCCGGACGAAGCCGCGGCCGCCGCGATCCCTTCGCCGAGCTTGCCGACCGCCTGAGATCGTTTTCGCGGGCCGTTTTGATGCGCGCCGGCGGCGCGGCGATGGTCCTCATCGGGCTCTGGCTTGTGGTTTCGCTGGCGACATTCACGATTTCCGATCCGAGCTTCAACACCGCCACATCCGCGCCGGTGCAAAATCTCGGCGGGGCGCCTGGCGCGATCATGGCCGATCTCCTGTTGCAATTCATCGGCGGGGCGGCGTTCCTGCTGCCGGCGCCGCTCGCCCTCTGGGGCGCGGTCGCGGCGCTGAAAGGCGCGCCGGAAGAGACCCCGTCCGAGTTCTGGCCGCGCCTCGTCGCTGCGCCGGCGGCGATCCTCGCCGGCGCAGCGTTTCTCGCCACCTGGCCTGTGCCGGCGGACTGGCCTTATGTGGTCGGCGCCGGCGGACTTGTGGGCGGCGTTCTTTTCGACGGCGTCGCGGGCCTTGTTTCCTTCATCGGCGCGGGACTGGCGCGCGCGCTTGTCGGCGGCGTCTTCGCTATGGCGGCGCTCGTTTCCTATTCGATCCTGTGCGGGCTTACCCGCGACCGCCTCGCCGACGCCTGGTGGGCGATTGAGGACAGCGCCTTCGCCTTGCGCGACGCCGCCCTCGACTTGAAAGCGCGTTTCGCCGGGGACGCCGACGACATTGAAGAAGACGAGGACGGCGAAGACTACGACTATGAAGACGACGAAGAGATCGGCGATCTCGAGACCGAATATGACGAGGACGGAGAGCCTGTGCTCGCCGCGCCCGCGCGCAAGCGCAAAATCATCCGCGAGAAAGCCAAGAAGAAAAAAGAAAGCCGCCGCGAGCGGCGCGAGGCCCAACCCTCGCTGCCGGTGTTTTCCGCCGAAGATTACGAGTTGCCGCCGCTCAATCTCCTCGCAAAGCCCAATATCGCGCGCCGGACGGTGATTTCCGATGAGGCGCTGGAACAGAATGCGCGCATGCTGGAAAACGTGCTCGCCGATTTCGGCGTCAGGGGCGAGATCATCAATGTGCGTCCCGGCCCGGTGGTCACGCTTTATGAGCTTGAGCCCGCCGCAGGCGTTAAATCCTCCCGCGTTATCGGCCTCGCCGACGATATCGCCCGCTCCATGAGCGCCGTCGCCTGCCGCGTCGCGGTGGTGCCGGGGCGCAATGTGATCGGCATCGAACTGCCGAACCAGGACCGGGAAATGGTCATGCTGCGCGAGCTTCTGGGCGCGGAGGAATATGAAAATTCAGGCGGGGATCTCACCCTGGCGCTCGGCAAGTCCATCGGCGGGGAGCCGGTCTTCGCCGATCTCGCGCGCATGCCGCACCTCCTGATCGCCGGCACCACGGGCTCGGGCAAGTCGGTGGGGATCAACACCATGATCCTGTCGCTGCTTTATCGTCTGTCCCCGGAGCATTGCAAACTCATCCTCATCGACCCGAAGATGCTCGAGCTTTCGGTCTATGAAGGCATTCCGCATCTTCTCTCGCCGGTCGTCACCGATCCGAGAAAGGCCGTCGTCGCGCTGAAATGGACCGTGCGCGAGATGGAGGAGCGCTACCGCAAAATGTCGAAAGTCGGCGTGCGGAACGTCGAGGGCTTCAACGCCCGCGTCGCCGAAGCCGAAGAGACCGGCGAGGTGCTGAGCCGCACCGTCCACACCGGCTATGACGAGGACACGGGCGAGCCCGTCTACGAGACCGAAGAGCTCGAATACGAGCCCATGCCGTTCATCGTCGTCGTCATCGACGAGGTGGCCGACTTGATGATGGTCGCCGGCAAGGACATCGAAGGCATGGTCCAGCGCCTCGCTCAGATGGCCCGCGCCGCCGGCATCCATCTCATCATGGCGACGCAGCGCCCCTCGGTCGACGTCATCACCGGCACCATCAAGGCGAATTTTCCGACCCGGATCTCCTTCCAGGTGACCTCGAAAATCGACAGCCGCACCATTCTCGGCGAGCAGGGCGCCGAACAGCTTCTCGGCCAGGGCGACATGCTGCATATGGCCGGCGGCGGGCGCCTGCGCCGCGTCCACGGCGCCTTCGTTTCGGATGACGAAGTCGAGAAAATTGTGAAGCACCTGAAGAAACAGGGCGCGCCGGACTATGTCCAGGAAGTCACCGAAATGCGCGACGAGGACGGCGGCGAGGCGGGCGGCTTCGACATCGGCGGCAACACGTCTTCCGGCGACGCGCTTTATGACAAGGCCGTGGCGGTGGTGGTGCGCGACCGCAAGGCGTCGACTTCCTACGTCCAGCGCCGCCTCCAGATCGGCTACAACCGCGCGGCCACATTAATCGAAAAGATGGAGGAGGAGGGGGTCATTTCGGCTGCGAACCATGCCGGCAAACGCGAGGTTCTGGTCGGCGACGACGCCGCCTGACGTCCATTCACGCTTTCTTGCAGCCCGATGCGGGACGGTTTCCTGCGTTTTCCTGATCGCCGTAACACCCCGTATCCGGACGAAATTTACGATTAACAGCTTGAATATCGGCGCAAATCAGGACTTGCGCGATTGCTATTTACGATTTGTTAGGCATACTCTGCCTCGGGGAGCGGTTCTCAATCTGGGTGGCGTATGTCGAAGAGCTATGAACATCTTCCCGGCGCATCGGGAAAGGCGCGGTTTTTCCGCCCCGCCCGCTATGAGGCTTCGGAAATTTTCTCCGGAAACGCGCCCAGACTGATTTTCGAAGATGAAGTTTTCGAACTCGAGAATATCTCGCTGCGCGGCGCGGGCGCGATCGCGCGCCGGCGCGGGGATGACGGGATTGCGCCGGGCGCAAAGGGCGTCTTGCGCCTGACCCAGCAGGGGCGCGAATTGTTTCTCGGCGCCGCCCGCAAGGCGCGCAGCGCGTACGGGTCCGGGGGAACCAGCGCCGGCTTCGAGCTTGAGGCCAACAGCTTCGATCTCGATTGGCTGATCCGTGAAAACGCTTCCGTTCTCGCCCGCGAGGCCGGGCGCGCGGAGCCGGCCCTGGAGCCGGACATCGCCTATAAAACCTTCTGCGCCGACGTCGCCGCTTATGTGGGCGGCTATCTCCTGCGCATCCAGAAATTCGTGGCGCCGATCGAAGACAAGCTGGACGATGAAGAGCGCGGCGACATCGCCCGCGACCTGGCCTCGGCGGCCGAGACCGAATGGCTCGACCTCGTGCAGGAAGGCAATCGTCTGACCGCCGAGATCCACGAGGACAAGCAGCAGCGCATCGGCTATAAATCCTACACTGAGCGCACGGTTTCCCAGATGCTCTTGAACGGTCCCGGCTGGGCGCGCTGCTATTACAAGCCGGCGGGCTATCCCGGCGACTACAAGATCATGAATTACGGCTACGAACAAAGGCCGGAAGGCGAAACCGTCGCGCAGAAATTCCTGCACCTTTTAGGGATGAGCGCTTCGCGGCCGATCATCACTCGGATGGAAATGGTGGCGAGCCTCGTCGCCGATTACGCCAATGCGCGCTCGAGCGGCGGCGACGCGGAATTCGCCATCACCAGCGTCGGCTGCGGGCCTGCGCGCGAGCTTGAAGACATTCTCGACGAAACGCCCGAGAATGTGCGCTGGCGGGTCAATCTCGTCGATCAGGAGCCCGCGGCGCTCGATTACGCCTATGAACGCATCGCAACGATGAAGGGCCGGGACCGGCTCAATGTGACGGGCCTCAACATCTCGTTTCGCGAAATGCTCCGTCCGTCGGCGGACAATGCGGCGTTCGCCAATAATGACGTGATCTATTCCTCGGGTTTCGTCGACTATCTCAACCCGCTTCTCGCCCAGCGTTTCGTCAAGCGGCTTTACGACTTCGTCAAGCCGGGCGGTCAGGTGGTCATCGGCAATGTGAACAACCTGCCGACCGGCATGATGTGGCCGCTCGAATATGTCACCGACTGGAGCCTTTATTTCCGCAATGAGAATGAAATGCGCGCCATGGCGGGCGAGATCCCCGGCGCGAAGGTTTCGGTCGTCTCCGACCCGATGCAGGCGGTTTTCTTCCTGGTGGTCGAAAAGCCGCTTTAAAGTCCGGTTGGAAAAGGCGCCGAAAATCAGCCGGCGGCTTTGTCGCGCGCCGGTTTTTGCTCTTTTTCCCTGGCTTCGAAGCGGATCTTGACGGTCGTGCCGTGCTCGCCGTCGGAAAGCAGCGTGATCGAGGCGCGTTGATCCTCGAAAATCCGCCTGGCGAGCGTGAGGCCGAGACTGAGGCCCTCGCCCGAGCGCACGAGCGTGTTTTCGGTCTGCGTGAAGGGCTTGAACGCCCCGGCGATCTGCTCTTCGCTCATGCCCGAGCCCTCGTCGCGAAGGATCAGTTCATAGGCGCCGTCCGCCGTTTTATCGCCGCTGATCCACAGGGTGGAGCCTTCGGAGGAGGCGTTGATGGCGTTTTCAATGAGGTTGTTCACGGCGTAACAGGTGTGAACGATGTCTATGTAAAGCGCGCTGTCGACAAGGCCTGACGTATCGACGCGCATCGCCTTTTTTTCAAGACCGGCGCGCATCCGCTCAAGCGCCACATCCACCAGCTCGCTGACGGGCGTGTCGACCATTTCGTATTTCATCTTGCCGGCGGTGGCGTCCACGAAACGCAGCATTTTCTGGATGCGCGACAAGAGCACATGCGCCGAGCCGTGAATTTCATTGAGGTGGCGGACATTGTCGTCCATGTCGTTCGCCGCCTTGCAGGAATTGGCGACGACTTCGGTATAGCCGATGATCTGATGCAGCGGCGTCCTCAGTTCGTGACTCATCATCGACAGGAAGTTGATTTTCGACTGGTCGGCCGCCGTCGCCTCGATCAAGAGCTTTTCGATCATTTCCGCATCGCGCTGGCGCTGTTCGTCGCGCAGCCAGATCTGACGCGAACGAATCTCCTGGGCGTAATTGGTCACCACCGCTACGAGGGCGATGGAGATCATGAAAAAATGGCCTGCGATGATGTCCGACCTGTGAAAGTCGGAATCGAGATTGAGCACCAGCAGATAGACGATGGAGGCGCCGATATAGACGCTCGCCGCCAGCCGGAACGGAATCCGCATAAGGCATGACGATGCGATGAAGGTGACGAGCACGCCGATGATATAGGGCGGCGCGTCGTCGCTCTGCATCATGGAGATCATGGCGATGATCGACAGGGCGAAGGCGAGCATGCCGCCCACTGTCAGATAGCTGAAATAGGGCTTGAACCGCTCGACATAGGAAAGCGGGATCATCGACGCGCAGAAGGTCGCCACAACGATCCGCAGCGCGATGATTTCGGTCAGGGACCGGGTGATCGTCGTCAGATCGAGAATAAGATAGAGGAGGAAGGCGATGATCGTCGCCCACCAGTAAAGCCGCTCGGTTTTGAGCTGGTTGTTCACCAGAAAACGGCGGTAGGCCGTCTCGACCTTGCGGTCCTTGAATTCGGCCGTGCCCGCGCTGATGCCGTCGCGCTTGAGACTGGCTCGAAAGCGGCGAAGAAATCCGCGCACGCGCTCTTCTGGCGTGGCGTCAAGGCGGGCATGGTTTTTCATCATGATTGTCATAGACAATGAGCGTTAAGGACTTCTTGGCGCGGCGCCTTTGGACGGCAGGATTGACGCGGCTTTCAGCGCTACTTGCGCCGGCAAGTTAATGCTTTATTAATATTGACTATGGTTGCAGCCGCTAAACAGGAAAACGCCTTCACGCCGCCGCCTTCGGGCGAGGTGGTCGACCTAGGCGTGAAGCCCGGAGCGGGGCTCGGCGTTCACGCCTTTGCGTGGACCAGCCTCGCCGTGTTTTTCGCCATGACCGGCCTGATCGCGCTGACCTCGTTTCTGGCGGTCTCGGGCGCCCTTTCCTACTGGTTCGCGGTCCCGGCCAACGCCGTTTGCCTTTACGTGCTCGCCCATCTCAATCATGAGGCGTTTCACAGCAACATCAGCGGAAGCCAGTACAAGGCGAAATGGCTGAATGAGGCGATCGGCCGGTTCATCAGCTTCGTCTTCTGGTTTTCCATGCCCGCTTTTCGCGCGATTCATTTCGCCCATCATCGCTTCACCAACGACCGGGATCTTGATGCGGATACCTGGATGGCGCGCAAGAATCCGCTGGCGGTGGCGCTCGCCTGCCTGACCCTGCAAATGCGCTATGAAGTGCAGATGCTGCGTCTTTTCCGGAAGGGCGTCATCTCGCGCCGGATCGTGATCGAGTTCTATATTGAACGGGTCATGGACATCACGCTGGTCGTCGCGGCGTTCTGGGCCGGCTACGGCTTCGAGGTCGTGATGCTGTGGCTGCTGCCGGCTTATCTCACCCTGCCGTTCCTGGCCTTCTTCTTCGCCTATGTGGTGCATGTGCCCCATGACGCGGAAGGGGGCAAATACCGCAACACCAGCGTCTGGCTCGCCCGCCGGGCCTGGATGCAGCCGGTGCTGAACGCGGTCTTCGTCTATCAGAATTATCACCTGGTGCATCATTTGCACCCGCGCATCCCGTTCTACCGGTATGAGCGCGCCTTCCGGCAGATCCGCCCGGAGCTGGAGCGCCATCGCGCCGCCATCCGCTGGGTTTGAGGGGCTTGCTTTACGGAGGCGGCCTTGATGCGAAAACACTCCGCCGCAAATTCAAATAGGACATGGATAGTTTTAATCGTGCCAGGCGGACTCAGTGACGCTTCAGCTTGGTAACAAAACCTGCTGCACAAAAATATATTTTCCTATTCGAATTTTGCTCATTGTATTGCTGCGGCGCTCACCTACTTGAAAGGTGCGCTGGCAAATCATTGCCGTGCGAAATGAAAGTCATATAACATGTTTAAGAAAAGCGATAATCAAGGCGATAAAACTCCGAAACAAGAAAAGAAAGATCATGTCGCCAAAGCAGAGCCTGCGGCCAGCCAGCCAGCCCCAACGGCGGAAAAAACCGCAGCGCCTGCGAACGAAGCCAAAAAATCATAAAACGTCTTGCGGAGGGGGCGAGTTTCCTCTCCGCCACTGTCTAATCATGCGGCGCGCCATTGTTAGGGATATTTCCCGATGCGCCCGGCCCGCGACGTCCTTTACCGATTAATTTTCAGCCCTATTTTTGTTAAGAAGGGGCGTTTTCCAAAAAGCATCATCGGTTTGTGCGCGATCATGTCACGCACGCATTATTACTTCCCGCCGCTTTTTGATATGGCTCTCGGCTTGGCCCGAAAAGTTTCCGTCACCTTCGAGAGCGTGCTTTCGATCTTTTTCGGTTTGTTCTGTTTCGGCTTTTTGGGTTCGCGATTGCTGCGCTGTTGACCTTTGGCCATGTATGAAAATTCCTTTTTATGTAAAATGCGTTGCTGGGAGACCGGCCCGCCGGATAGGCGCACCGACGGGCGATCTTTCTCCCCCGGGCCGTCCAAAAGCATCAAGTAAGCGATGGTCGTGAATGTGCGGCGTGTTTGTTCCGCACAAACATCCATGCCACGCGTCGCAATCCGCGCGGATTGGTCTTTTTGCATGAGTGCGCTTAAAATTCGTTATTTGCAAGAGATTTTCCGTATTCGAACAAAATGACGGAAAAACGCTCAATAACTTTGCCGAAAACATCCCAGCCGATTGATCTGCCGAGGATAGATAGCCATCTAAGGCTTTTGAAGGAATTCAGATATGGCGGATGTGATAGTAAGAAGCGACAAAGAGAACGGTTTAGAAACAGAGATGCAGAAATATGGGATCAAGCGCGTTCCCGTCGATTATTTCCACATCAACGGCTTTCGATATACCGATCTGAAAGACGCCGTGGCTCAGGCGAAACGAATGAGCGCTTCAAAATAGGCGCTAGTTTAGGCGGCCATCGTGAAGGTTGCAGAAACCAGGGAAAAAATGGAAAAGCTGGAAATATCGCGAAATGGCGAGACGGACCAATTTTCTGTCGTTCTTTCGAGAGGCGATGACACCATCCGGTGCATGGTTTCAGTCGCTACAGGGCACGGTGAAGACACCCAGTCAGACGAAGATAAACAGCGGGCCGCTCTTTCAAAAGCCAAGGTATTGGCCAAAGCATTGGATGCTGCAATCGAGGCGGATTGATAAGGACGCATGAGTGCCACGGTTGCCGCCTCATTTCGTCATGGATGAATAACAGGCGATCTCTAAAATTGCACATCAATAGATATTTTTTTGAATGGACAGAGCACCAGAGCAGGCGAGTTCTGGCTTATCAGGTTCATTAATCCCAACCCAATGGAGTACAATGTGAGTGATGCTGCACTAGACGAATTTCAATTGCTGAATTGTTCTGAGAGAGGCGACGGCATCTTTTCCACCAGGGAGTTTTTTCGCGGTGACATCGTGATGGTCGGCGTGATCGAAAAGGAACTCCAAGCAAACCATTCCCATGCATCTCAAATCGGAAAGGACAGATATGTGTTCCATGCGGGGTTGATCTCGAAGGTCAATCATTCATGCGCACCCAATTGCGGCATCCGTGTAAATGAAACCGGCGCGCACGACTTCATCGCGATGAAAAGCATCGGCGCAAATCAGGAAGTGACGTTCGATTACGCCATGCGGAACTACGGCGTGGATCATTTTCCGGATGTATGCATGTGCGGTGCGCCGTCATGCCGCGGGCATATAACGGGCTGGAGAGACCTGCCCGAAAGCAAGAAGGAAGAGTATGGAGCCTTTGCGGCGCCGTATCTGCGCGCGCTGGATGCCTCGCACTAGCCGACATTCTGCTGTGGAGATTATAAACCGTACACAGGATAGGGCATTTGCGTTTGCGAAGGCGTGGACGATGCAGATTGACGCGCCGCGAAGGTTCGCTTGCTGTTGCCTCAGTGGCGCCTGAGGCAAAATCGACCAAACGTCAAAATTCGCGGCTTGCAATAATTTGATGTTATTGAGAAATCTGGAGCGGGCGATGCGCTTCCGTGAAATTTTTTTATATAACAAAAACAATAACTTATTTAAATCCCAGTCTCAAAAACTAACACAAATTCTATACATTTTCTATCACAAATGAAGCGCCCGGAATTCCGGCTTTTCCTTTGGAGCGGAAAGCCGGATTCGCCTGAAATTTGGGCTTGTTTCAATAGCCTAGATCAGAGTCATCCCGCCGCTTCCAGATCGAATGCATCGCTGTCCTGACGACGATCAATCCAAAACCTATCACAAGATTTCTCGTTTGTGATTCTCACAGTCGACACGTTTAGGGGTGGTTTTTATCGATGCTGCCGGGCGTTTTCTCGTCAGCGATTTTCGCGGCCAACTGATCGATAAGCCAATCGAACCGTCGCCTGCCGAGCGCATGCGGCTCTGTCCGGATGAGCCAGTAAATAACGTATTGGCGGAAAGCCTCGAAGATGAACGAGACCTCCCGATTGATAGCGGACTTGCGCAGGTCTAAGGCTCCCGGCGCTTCGGAAGGCGCGCCTCCGGCGTGGGCTTTCGAGTAAGGTTCGAACCAGGCGCGCAATGCCTGCTCGATGATGCGGGCCGGAGCCTTCCCCCATTTTGTTGGCTTCCTCACGCAGTCGCACATAGAGATTTGGTGAAAGCAGAATGAGAATCCGCGCTAGAGTCCGTCAATGGCATGGCCCGTTTGGCTGACTGACAGATTGTTTGTGGAACCCACGGACAAGGCCGGAAGCCAAACACCCCAATAAAAACAGTGCTCCATTCGATTGCGGCGCCACTTTATTTCGTCAGAAGCGAAGAGTGGTTGGCGTGCGTGATTCCGTAGGTGGACATGATCAGGAATATGCTTATTCCGCCAATGGACGGCAGAACACACATCACGCAGCGGAGCCATAGCAGCGTTGCGTCGGATTGCTGAACATTTGGCTCGAACCCGATCTGCGTTAGCAGCCATCCGAACAGAAATGCGCTGAGTCCGGTCGCCGCCTTCATGATTACAATCAGGATTCCGAAATAGGAGCCTTCAGCTCGCGTATGGCAGGTCGCTTGCTGCTTGTCGACAACGTTGGGGGCAAGCGCCCACACAAGCGCCCAAATTCCCCCAACCGGAAAACCGATCACAGCGCAGGAGCCAATGAGCGTCGCTGCGGAGGCCGGGGCGGACAGAAAGAATACAAGGGTCGCGGGTAGCAGCATCAAGCCTGCCGCCTTCAACGCGATGGCGTTCTCATAACGTGAAGCAATGCGGCCAAGGCAAATGGAGCCTGCAATTTGCCCGATCATCATGGCCGCCAGGCCGACGCTGACAAGCGCCTCGTTTCCAAGCTCGTATTTTGCGAAGTAACCGAGGCCCTTGCCAAAAACCGAGACGAGCAATGCGCTGGAAAATGCGTAAAGCATGACGGCGCGAGAATCTTTGTCGCGAATGAAGAATACGAGTGAGCGCAATTGCGAGCTTATCGAGTGGTTTGCGCCTTGCGCGGTACGATCAAAACGCCTCACGCTCCACCATGACGCTACGAGGACCGCCGCCGATGCAACGGATACGAGGAGGCCGAACTGCCTGAATCTGTTTTGTTGATGCTCGATCAGATCGGGCGACAGTATGAAGTATGACGAGACGGCGAGAACGAAAACAGCAAGAGAGCTGAACACGAACCTGAGCGACGCCAGACGGGCCCGTTCGCTGCTGTCGTTTGAAAGGGTCGCGATCAGTGCGTTGTGTGGCAAGTCGACCAAAGTATAAGCCGAACGAAACAACAAAAGCGCCCCAAGAGCCCAGAACATTCCGTGCTCCGCCATTGCGGTCGGAAGCGAGAAAACCAGCGAGAACGAGATTGCGCATAGCGGTGCGCCAATCAGGAGAAAAGGGCCATATCGGCCGATCGGCGTCGTGGTTCGGTCCGCTATGAAGCCAATGACGGGGTCGAGGACGGCGTCCCAAATGAGCGAGAGAAAAACGATCAACCCGGCATCCCGGGGCGGCAAGCCGACCAAGTCGGTCAGATAAAAGATCAGGAAGAGTTCAAGCGTGTTCCAGACGATGGATTTTGCGAAGTTGCCGCTCGCATACCCCCAGCGCTCGACCGGGCGCAAACTGGATTTTTTTGCTTGGGTTGCAGAGGATCGAGCGTTCTGAAGATTGCCCATCCACCTGTCACCATCGCCGCGAATTGCCCTGATAGCGCCATCCCATAGCAAGCGGCGACGACAGAAACGTGTCGTCAGGCCGCGTCATCGTTGAAAAGCGCGGCGTAAATCGGGAGGGCCGCAGCCCCAATGACGCCGGCGCGGGCGCCCAGCATCGAGCCGAGTACGCGCGGACGCGGCATTTTTTGTTCGAGCTCCGTTTCCGTGCAGAAATCGGGACGATCGATCTCAACGGCGAGCATGTGATGAACCTCGTTCGGAAGACGCCCGCCAATGATAATCGCTTCAGGATCGATAAGCCTGGCGGGAAATCGAAGGGTTGTGCGCAATTGACCGCCTGCCCGTTTGATCCAGTCGCGGCACGCCGGATCGGCCGCCAGATCGATTTTTTCCAGGTCCTGGAAGTCCTCAACCCCGTGGCCGGCCTCATGGAGGGTATTCATCAGATCCAGCCCCGACGGCCGGGGTTTATTGTCAGGGAAATGGACGCCGATAATGCCGGCGTTATTGTTCATGCCGAAAAAGGGTTCGCCGCGGATCACCAGGCCGCCGCCGACCCCATACCCCAGATAGACATAGATATAGGTTTCGAAGTTCCGGCCTGCGCCAAGGAGTCGTTCGCCAACCGTTGCGCTATTGGAATCGCTGTTCATGAAGAAGGGCAGACCAAGGCGTTTTTCGAATTCGTCTGCAAGATCCCGATGCCGCAGGTCGGCGAAGAGCGGGTGCGCCGCAAGCACGCGGCCCTTCTCTTCGAAATCGCCGGGCAAGGCGACGCCTACCCCGAAGATGCGTTCCACATGGCCGGACTTCGCTTCGGCGAGTGCGTCGATGGTCTCCCGCACGCAGTCGATCAACACCTGCGTCGATGCGGACGAGATTTTCCTGTGACTGTGCTGAAGGAAGTTTCCGCCGAGATCGATCACGCCGACCTCGACGGTCGAACGGGTGAAGTTCAGCCCGACACTGCAACCACCAAGCGGGTTAATTGATAACGGACGCGTAGGGTTTCCTCTTTGGCCCGTGCGAATAATTGCGTCTTTGACAAGCGCCCGCTGTTCGAGGGCCTTGCTCAGGCGCGACACTGTCATCGCCGTCAGGCCCGTTCGGGCCGCGACGTCATTTCGACTGATAGGACCAAGCTTCCAAACGGTTTCAAATATGCGCCGCTCGCTCTCGCTCAGCGGCTCTGTCTGTTTCGTGTTCATGCTTTTTCCTATGTGATTTTATCGCAACAGGCAACGCGGTAGGCAGGCGAATACACGATTAATGATAACATTGTGTTATCATTTTGTCGCACTGCGTCGCTATAGGGCTCCCATGGGTTCTGGGGGGTCTCCAGAATTCTCGGGTCAATCTAACGTGCGAAGGGAATTGTTGTGTCGCGCAAATTTCTACTCTCGGGCGCTGCTGTGACAGCGTTTATGTCAATGTTCATGGGCGGTGCGCTCGCCCAGGAAGCGGAGGAAGCGGATGCTGACGCCGTGCTCGACGTCATCGTCGTTCCAGGCGTTCGCGGCTCGCTGAGCCGGGCGCTGGACCAGAAGGAAAGCGCAACCGGCGTTGTGGACGCCATTTCGGCCGAAGACATCGGCAAATTTCCGGATCTCAATATTTCTGAATCGCTCGCGCGCATTTCCGGCGTGACCATCACGCGCACGCCCGGCGGCGAAGGCAATGTCGTGTCGGTTCGCGGCGGTCAAACCGACTGGACGAATGTCACGGTCAACGGCTTGTCTGTAGCGACGGGCAATGTGGGGCGTGAGTTTTCGTTCGATCTGTTTGCCTCGGAGCTCTTTTCCAACGCAAAAGTCTACAAGTCCTCTTCTGCGGACATCGCTGAAGGGGGATTGACCGCAACCATTGATCTGCGCACGCCCCAGCCCCTCGGCACTGGAAACAAGATCGCGTTTTCCGCCAGCGGAACCGATTTCCACAAAGGCAATGGCGACCTCCAGCCGCGGGTGAGTGGTCTGCTTTCGCGCACTTTCGATAACGACCGTTTCGGCGTCCTCGTGTCCGCCTCCTATTCCAAAACGGCCGCGCGCGGCGACATCTCGCAGGGCTGGGGTTGGGATGACAACATCACCGGTCTTCAGACCTACCTTTCCGGGTTCACCACCGATAACGCCCCGACCATCATGGTGAATGGCGAGGCTGTGAATGACCTCGCCCGTCTTCAGGACATCGCGGCAAACACCATTTCGCCGGAATTGCCCCGCATTGGACCGAACATTCTGGAACGCGAGCGTCTGGGTGTAACGGGTTCGTTTCAATTCCGCCCGACGGAGAATGTCGAGCTCTTCGCCGACATCCTCTATGCGGACTATTCTCAGGACGAAATCCGCGCCACCGTTGATGGTATGCCCGGCTTCGGCACCGGACAGGAATGGACGAGTATCACCATTGAGGACGGGGTCGCCGTCGCAGGTTCGATCAGCAACCAGGATCAACGCTCTGAGACGCTGGACCGTCAGGTTGACTCGACGCTGACTCACATCACGACCGGCGGAAAATGGGATATTGACGGCGTCTGGTCCGCCGATGCGACCTTCGGCTATTCGAAAGCCAAGGAAGATGAGCTCAGCCGCACCTATCTCTGGCATTATGTCGGCGATTTCACCTACGATTTCTCGAACCCGAAATACCCGGAGCTGGGCGGTGATTTTGACTGGCTGGATCCCGATCAGTATTCGCCGAACCAGCTTCGTTTCCGGCCGTTTCAGAGAAACGATGAAGAGATTTCCGTTTCCGCAAATCTGGGAGCTGATTTTGGCGACACGGGCCTTACCGGCGTCAAATTCGGGGTCCAGTACCGGGACCGGGACAAGGGACAGGTGCGCCTGGCCGAGCTTCGCCCCGCCTTCACGGCGAATTTCGCCGACTACGCCATTTCCGCCCGGGACATGTTCGGAAGCAGCTATCATGAAGACGCGCCTTACCGCTCGGACTTCCTGATGACAAACATCGAGACGGCCGGACGCGATCTGCTCCCGGCGGATCTCAGTCTGACGGAAGTCGACAAACTTCAGACATATACGGTCGGCGAAGAAACCCTGGGCGCATATTTCAAGGCCGATCTGGCTTTCGACATCGGTCCGGTCCCTGTCACGATGGATAGCGGCGTGCGTTATGTGAGGACGGACGTCACGTCAGAAGGATATGTGCAGGAAGAGTCAGGTCCGGAAGCGGTGTCCTATCCCGGCAAATACAGCGACTGGCTGCCTGCCATCAATCTCAAGGCGCAATTGCGCGACAACCTGATCCTGCGTATCGCCGCGAACCGGACCATGACGCGCCCGCCGCTCGCCAATCTCGCTCCGGCTGTGAACATTTCGCCGACGGTTCTGTCGGCGAGCCGCGGCAACCCCGCGCTCGAACCCTACCGGTCGAACAATATCGACGCCTCGCTCGAATGGTACTTCGCCGACGAAGCGCTCCTGTCGGCGACTGTCTATTACAAGGATCTCGAAACCTTCATCGTCAACGAAACCCGCCCCGAGATCGTCATCTGCGGCGACATCCGCAACGACGCCGGCGAAAATGTCTGCGGACGCGAGTTTCAGGTTACAACCCCTGTGAACGGCGAAAACGGCAAACTTTACGGGCTTGAGCTTCAATACCAGCAGCCCTTCACGTTCCTGCCCGCGCCCTTCGACGGCTTTGGCGTCCTGGCGAACGCGACATTCTCGGAAAGCGAGCGGACGGACGAAGCGGGCGTCTCCAAGCCGCTGCAGGGGCAATCGGATACATCCTATAACCTGGTCGGCTACTACGAAAAAGGACCGTTCAGCGCGCGTCTCGCCTACAATTATCGCTCCGAATTTTCGGTCACGGGACGCAACGGATTTGACAATATTCAGCAGCCATACGGCCAGGTCGACGCTTCCGCCCGCTACGCCGTCACCGATCATTTCGACCTATTCCTCGAAGGACTGAACCTGTTCGAAGAGGACTGGTACACCTACGCGGCGCGAACAAACTCCGATGGCTCGGTGAATGATTTCGGCAAGCAGTTGAACCAGTATTACCTGACCCAGGGCCGGGTCATTCAATTCGGCATACGCGGCACGTTCTAGGAACGACGTCGGCCCCCGCACGTCTTCGCGCGGGGGCGGGCGACCTTTTTCCGAAAATCAACATACAAGGGTTGAAAGATTACATGCGTACCAAGAAGTTTCTAACGCCAAATGTTCTCAAGGCCGGTCTGCTGGGATTTGCCGTCGTCCTGCTTTCCGCCTGCTCAGCCGCAATGGCCGCGGGCGAAAACAAGGGTCTATATGAGGACTTGCTCAATGATGTGGATGCCGGCCCGATCATGGTCGCAGCCCATCGCGGCTGCTGGACGACCGCTCCTGAAAACACCGTCACAGCCATCGACCATTGCGTAAAACTCGGCGTGGAGATCGTGGAGATCGACGTGCAGCTTACGAAAGACCGTGAGCTGATCGTATTTCATGACAGAACCCTCGACCGAATGACGAACGGTCACGGTCCCGTATGGGACGCGACGCTCGCCGAGATCAAATCGCTGCGTCTCTATGAGCGCGACGGCTCGCCGTCCCAGATCAACGAAAAGAAGCTGATAACAAACCACAAGGTAGCGACGCTGCGCGAGATGTTCGAGGCGACGCGCGGGCGGATTCTGGTCAATCTGGAAATAAAATCGAACGACGTTTTCGGTTTCGAAGAGACCTATCAGGCTGCGCTCGATCTTGCGCGCGATATGGGCGTTGAAAATGAGGTGCTCTGGAAAATTCCATCCACAGCCCGCGCCTACGATGTGGAAATTGTCGATGGATTCTCCGGTTCCGAAGCTCCCGACACGCCGGCGGACGTGATCTATAACGCGATCGATACGAAAGGTTTGCGGCATGTCACGCCGATCGTCTGGCACGGCGCGCGCTCTTTCGAGCAATCGCTTCAGGACTTTTCCGACACTCCGGTGAAGAGTTTCGAAATCATCGCCGACGATCCGTCTCAATGGCCCCTCGGACCGGACGGACGCATCATCGGCGCGGACAAATATCGTTATCTCGGCATCGCCGTTCTGCCGCGCTGGTCGGCCGGTTACGCCGACGACATTGCGATGTCCGACCCGGACGCATCCTGGGGGCGCCTGATCGATATCGGCGCCGACGTCATCATGACCGATCGCCCGGAACAGTTGATCGAGTATCTGGAGGAACGCGGCCTCAGATGAGGATCAGATAAAGCGCCATACACCCGTTCCCGCGGCGCCTCCCGATTGTTGAGTTCCAGTGACAGTACCATTCATTCGTATGCGTATCCAATCATGGCCCCAAACAACGGAAGGAGTTCCAAAATGAAGGAATTGGGGAATAAAGGTCGTTCGCGCAGAAGGTGCGCCGGGATTGCGGCCGCCTTGTATATCGGAACATGCGGTTTTCCCGCTGCGGCTCAAATGATACCGGGCAATTGCGGCGCCACGAATATGCCGCCGGAATCAATCGTGAATGCCTTCCGCAATCGCGAGGTATATCCATCTTTCACGATGATCTGCGCGCATCGCGGCTTCTGGAGCATGGCCCATTTGCCGCAAAACTCCCAGCTCGCTTTCCAGGAGGCGATCGACTGGGGCCTTGACTGCGTGGAAAACGACATCCGTAAAACTGCGGACGGTCAATACGTCATATTCCACGACGCGAAAATGGATGTGATGTTCGCGAAGGATCTGAGCAATACGCCTCTGCCTTCGAACACCCAGATCAATCAGTATACCCTGAGCCAGCTCAAATCCTTTTTCCTGCGCGATCGGCTGCTGAATGTGACGCATGAAAAGATCCAAACGCTCGACGAGCATCTCGATCAAATCAAGGACCGAATCGTCGGGGACCATGAATTTAAAGACCAGGATCTGATGGCGAACAAGGAGGCGTTTAAGTATCTGATCGGTCTGTTGCAATCGAAAGGGATGCTGTCGCAGTCGGTGATCAAGGGAAAGCTCACCGCTGACGATTATGCGTGGGTGTTGAATGAATTGGGATTGGATGGGTCGGAAGTCACATACACGCCTAAATTCTTCAACGACCCGAAGAACACCGTGCCATATCTGACAAGCGAGATCGACAAGTTCAGATCACTGGGCGTGAAGGCCTACGAACTCGTCATAACAAGCGATGACCCACAGAACGACAATCTACGGGCAATTATACCAGATCTTGACCTGCATCATGACCGATATGGTCAGTTCGATCTGTTTCCGGAGAGCGGACGCGGACGCTACAAGGCAATGGGCGACCGTAACGAATGGGACGGGTCGACGCCGGATCCTTTGAAAGAGAAACGCGGAGATTGGGATTGGATCTTCGGGACGCAGGATTACACCTTCATGATTTCCGATCGTCCCTGCTTGCTTGCTCAATATCTCAGCGTCATGGGCAAGCGCTATCCGTTTGACAATCAATAAGACCTTCCCGCTCTCCATCGAAAGAAACGAAGATGCACGTTGCAACCGAATCTCAAAGCGCCGGCTTACCCGCGAAGCAATTTGTTTACGGTCTTCTGGGCGCCAGCATAATCGCCATCTGTTCCTCTTGCACTACTGGCCCGGATCGCGGGCAGACTGCAGAAACAGGCAGCGGACAACCGGCAGGATATGAACAGTTTGACGAGGACTTCTACACAGGGCCAGTCGAACTTATGGGCGAAGACCTGCCCGTCTATGATCCCTATAAGATCGTAGACATCCTTCAGCCATTCAAAACGGCATTTATAAACTCCGACAACTGGCGGGGCATGCATATGCTCCAGGACACTGGAAGATTTTTCATAATCGATAAATACGTAAGCGGATATTATCGGGCGGCATTCAATGCCGTAAATGATCGAACTATATTCAACACTGGAAACTCTATAGGACCCAATATCGGTGATCTCGTCCACAATACGAATATCGAGCTCAGCTTCCTGCTGAACAATTATAGCCCCAATCTTTTCTCAGGTTACAATCAGATCAATGACTATCAGGACTCGATAGCTCTTCAGACCTACGTATCTGGAAAAATTCGAGCGCAAAGCTCGGGACTCTTCGGTCATTATTGCGGCGGTCCGTACCGGTGGCCCTGGACCACAAGCCCGAACGCCAGCACGGGCGACCTTTATTATAGAGCGCAAGACACAGATGAAAACAGAATGATTCTGGTTGAAGATGGCGAAGGGCACATGCCGTTTTATGACTACGATCAAATCTGCGCGAATGGAAGCACCGCCGACGAATACACGAAATTCGAGTTCCGGCGCTTCGTTTCATCTCAAGAAGCCACGCTGCAGGCATACCGATTTTATCCGCTCACGAAAGCAACGGCATTTTGCGATGTGGACGGTCGAGATTGCGGATCGCCCGGACCGGGAGTAAACTTCGGGCCGCGCAATGACGGCGCAGCTGATTCCGCGGTCTATTTCGAAGCGCAAAACTCGGGATCAGGCATTCGCCTTCCGCCCAGCCTCTTGCGCCAGCTCATGCAAAATGACGACTTCACCATAAGCTTCTGGATGAAGACCATAGAGCCGAACCGCTTGAAATATGATAGATATCCATTGCAAAGTGATTTGTGGCAGACGGCCTTCTTCGCGACCGAGCAGAATTTGACGCCGACGCTGGGATTGGTTGTCAATGGCGGCGATCTCTACCACGGGCCGAGCACCGGTCACATTGGCCTGTTGCGAAGTCTAACAGACATCAACAAGACGCGGCGCGGCTGGGTTCAATGGCTCACCGACCCGGTCAGGATCACCAAACCAGTCGGATCGGTGGACGACCAGCCAGTATGGGTCTACGTCGTCTTGGTTTATGAGCGCAACAGGACTCAGGTATATACATATACGCCGGACCTCTACTATCGGGGTGAAGGCGTGAACGGACGGCTTGCGGTGACACGGTACAATTTCTTCACCACCGACGACTACTATCTTGCGCCGATAGCGGAATGGGGGATCGGCGCGCCGGGCAACATGCAGGATGTTCGTTATGTGTCTGGCGTCAATGCAATGTCCGATCTGGCGCTCTTTGAGGACGCCCTGACCGAACCACAGGTCAGGGACCTGATAAACGCCGCGATCATTCATGATGTCCCAATATTCAACTGAACAGAGGGCGACGGAGGTGCAAGACGTTCCGTGACGCCCCGCATATTGTCCACTTCAGGATAACTGGCCGACAGCGCGAGTCTTTGACGGCCAAACTTTGCGGATACTGGGCGCGCCCGGGATTTAGCTTCAGACCGAGCCTTGATTGAACTGATTTAGTTGTTCCAGATAATGCCGCTCCAGCGACTGCATCTGGAACAACTCCTTCAAGGTTGCCCGTCACGCAGCGGCCAGGGGTCTTGGCCCCTCTTTGTCGCAAGCCCTCGACACGGGCGGCCTCAATTTGGCGGTGTCATTTCTTCTCTTAGATTCGCCGCACGGGTGATGTCGCTTCCGTACTGATTTTGACCGCGACCTGTTCGATAAAAAAATCGAAACGCCGTTTTCCAAGCGCATGCGCGGCATCCCGCTCGCCATCGGGAAGCGGCTCGGTCCGGGTGAGCCAGTAGAGGACGTAGTGGCAGAGAGCCTCGAAGGTGAACGACACTTCCCGCTCGATCGCCGACTGGCGCAGGTCGAAGGCGTCCAGGCGTTTTAGAAGGCGCATCTCAAGCGTGACTTTGGTGTCTGGATCGAACCAGGCGTGCAAGGCCTGCTCGACGATATCCTGCAAGCGCATTCAAGCCAAGGGCGGCAGTTCCGCGCGGTTGAACTTCCAGCCGAGACAATTCTCGATGTCGTCCATGGCGTCGTCCGCTTTTCCGCACACGGAAGTCTCCTTGTCATGCAACGCCGCTTCGAGGATGGGCTCGACCTTCACCTTGTTGAGCTTGCCGGTCACACGCGCGAGATGGCCGAAACCGATCATGGCGTTGCCGCGCACGAAAACATCCGGATGGGTGGAAAGCGCGATGCACACGGATTCGACATTCACGTCTTCCGGCGGGTTCATGGAAAAGTCGATGGGCAGCATCGCCAGATATTCCAGCGGCGTGTCGTCATCGTCTTTCGTCTGGTCTTGGTCGGTCAAACCTTATCGGGTAAGAGCGGCTTCAAGCGCCCAAACTGCTCCTCACTGAGCCAGAACAGGGGATCGGACATATCAAGCTCCCTTCAGGAGTCTTGAATCACCGTTTGCGCTGCTGCCGAAGAACCGAGATTGGCCCGAAATTGACGCTGAACCCATAAACCAGCGTCTTAGAACGCCCTGAACGAGACGTTGAGTCGGTAACAAATCGTCTTCGAGAAACTGAGCCCCAACAATCAGAAAAGACGATCCGAAAGAATCAAAAAACGCTCACGCGTTTTCAACGCGTCGGCGACGATATCGGTGTTTCGAAGCAGTCAACGACAGTGTAATATCAGTATGGATAAGTCAGCTTAAGGACATTTATAATGATCACCAATCAGTACATTGATGAGATGGCAAGTTATTCGCGCTGGCAAAACGAAAACATCTATCAATGCTGCGAAGCGATTGGGCGAGAAGAGCGGTATCGCGGAATATTCTTCGGTTCAATACATGATACGCTGGATCATGTTTGTGTTGTGAACCGCTCTATCCTGATGTTTCTCCATGGCACCTTGCCGGATCGCAACCCACCCGGCAAAGCGGTATGGGTTGAACTGGAACGAACTTAAGGCCACCCGACTTGAGCAAGACGATGTTTTAGCGGCAGGTGCCCGCGAGTGGACGCAAGATTGGCTGGCAGACAATACATCCTCGCGGGACCCTGAGGTCAACGAGTTTCCCGCAATACCGCGTTGGATAATGGTGGTGCAGCTGTTCAATCATCAAACCCACCACTGCAGTCAGGTCTCCAGTGCACTGCACTCGATGAATATTGACTACGGTGCGACAGACATTCCTTGGCGTCCTGGTGCCGGCTTTTTCTCCGGATAGAAAATGAAGTTGCGGCAATACGTGATTTAAGATTTGACCTAAGCCGCTTCTGCGCAAGCATGTCAGAGTTACGCTATCGGCAACTCAGCGCAATATTCTCAGCGTCTTAAGCTCGCCCCAAACCGGCCGTTCGAAAACTAAACCGCGGTGTCCGTTCCCGGTGAATTTCTCGCCATTCGTTTGGTGCTTAGCTAGGCAGAGTTAATGGGTCCGGACCCTAGCTCGGCGACGACAGCTTCATTAGCACCAAGCCACTCACGATCAACAATGCGGCGAGAAGGCGCGTGAAGGTGAGCGCTTCACCGAGGAAAATGATACCGACCGTGAACGTACCGATTGCACCGATGCCGGTCCATACCGTGTAGGCCGTACCAAGCGGTAGCGAACGCATGGACCAAGCCAGCAATCCAAAACTGAGCAACATCGTGATGGCTGTTATCGTGCTGGGCCAAAATCGTGTAAAGCCTTCGGAGAGCTTCATCGAGAAAGCCCAACCGACCTCAAGCAAGCCAGCGATAAAAAGTGCAAACCAAGCCACAGCGACCTCCAAGTGGAAATCGCCGGGCCGTCCCGGACTTTGACCCGAAGGGGAGGACGTGGCCTCGCATAAGAGACTTATGCCATTTCTGAGTTCAGTTCAATGTCCGGGATGGCCAATCCGGTCCTTGGGTAACAGCGCCAATGGTGATTTGTGGCTCCTGAAGGAAGTTCTGTATGTCCAATCACTTGTTCTGGCTCAGTGAGGAGCAGTTCGCGCGCTTGAAGCCCGCTCCTGCCTGATAAGGCCCGTGTCGATGATCGCCGCGTTATAAGACCGGAATGCTGTCGAGCGCATGTTTGGGCGGCTGAAAGACTTTCGCGCGTCGGAACGCGCTATGACCGAAGGGCCGACGTTTTCCTATCGGCCGTATGCCTCGCTGCGACTGTCAGTTATTGGTCCGGAGCCTTACAAATTTCATCTTCTGCCGGACTAGCGCGCGTTCATCCTTTGGGCTCACAGCCCAACACGACTCCTCCCTATAGCCATGTGTAGCCATCCATGGCTATAGGTGGCTACAGGAGGATTCGTATGCCAAAATCAGAATGGCACTACCCGCGGGAAGCAATCGCTCAGCAAATCTATGACTTGCTTATCGACAGCCCAGCTTCTGCGATAAGCATTTTTGTTCCGAGGCGCACCGGGAAAACTGAGTTTCTCGAAGATGATCTTGCGCCGCTTGCGCACGGCAAGAAACACCGCGTCGTCTATGCCAGCATGTGGCAGACGCTTGACGCTCCGCTCGCCAGCTTACTCTACGCATTCGATACAGCTCTGCGCGGCGGAAAACTCACAGACCGCCTCGCGGCGGCGGCGCGGGACCTGGCGCCGAAACTGAAACTCAAACCGCCGGGTTCTGGCTCAGAAATTGAAGTCGATGTCGGGGCCTTGCGAGGAAGGCCGCAAAACAATCACCTGTTGTTGCTTGACCAGTATTGCGAGCGACTAGCGAATGACAAAAAGCACGCACCGCTATGCGTTACGACTGGTCCGCCTGACCCAAACGATAAACGGTTGGTGTCACCCCAAACTCTTTTTTGAAAGCGCGGTTGAAGGGGCCAATCGAGGCGAAACCGCTGTCAAAGGCGATTTCGAGGACGGACTGTTGCGCCCCGCTGCCAACGCGCAGGCGCCGAGCGGCATCAGCGATGCGATAGTGGTTCAGGAGCTGGTTGAAATTGGCGTAGCCCAGCCCTGCCGTGACGCACTGGCTGACCTTGTATTCCGGCGCGTTCAGTCGCCGCGCCACATCCGCGATCCGCAAAGCCGGGTCGCGGTAGATGTGGTCACGCTCAAACAGGCTTTGCATCTGCCCCGTCATTCGCGGACAAGCCGTCTGCGCCTTCTGCCTTCGCTTATTATTCTGCTTCTCTACCGGCGCCAGGGGGTGCTGCAGCCTGTAGAGGGTTGCGCCGCTCCCTCCGGTCAGGGCCAGCAGCGCCATGAGCGACTGGACCTGCGCCTCGTGCGCCTGGATCGCAAGGTTCGCCTCGCTCTGAAACAGGATAACTCCGAAAAAGAGCAACGCGCCGTAGCCGGCAAGGAACGCGATGTGAAACCAGCGTTCGCTCACAGCATCAGCACGCCGGATCCCATCGACCGCCTCAAGCAGCGTGAACAGGAGCACCGAAGATCCGATCAGGGTCACGAGGCTGAGCAGGATGTTCTCGACCGCACCGCCGTCATGCCCGGCGAGGCGCACTCCATCGATCAGGAGCATCAGACTGAACAGCGCAGCCACGAGCCCGACAGGCCAGACGTCCCTCCCTGCATCCCGGCGAAAGAGTGCGCGCGACAGGAGCCAGGCGAGACCACAACTGACACTGCTGCCTATGGCCAGGACAGATGAAACAGTCGGGAACGCGCCGCCAAGAGCCGCCTGAACAAGAAACATGGAAACAGAGGCCGAAAACACGGCCCAGCAGAGAAGCAGGTTTTTCGGCGCCCCATCAGGGATCTGCGCGCGCCACCCGCCGCGCACCCGAATTGGGGCGGGCGGCTGTATGATGTCTGCCAGTCTCATTGGCGATCACGACTAGCTGAAATCCGGCGTCAAAGCCATATTTTCATGCATTTACCGGCTCCTTCAGTGAAATCGATAGCCGATTTCCAAATCGGCAAGACGGGTAAGCCCCATTTTTCGTCAGGTGGACCGGCGATTCACAGCCTGAACGAGACCCACCTTGAAAACAAAGACTTCATCAAATCCGGCGTTCCGCCGCATTTTCCGCTTGAGCGGCGCAACATGGTTCTGCGTGGCCGTGATGGGCCAGGCGATATTCGTTATCTACATCCTCGGCTTTTACGGCCTCCGCACGGCGACCGGCGACTATGCGGGCTGGAACGATCGACAAGTCATCACCGGCCATGTCGCCGGCGACGACGTAGGCAACGTCGTGTTTGCACTCCATGTACTGCTCGCGGCGGTTATGACGGCGAGCGGCGTCCTGCAGCTCATTCCGGCGCTGCGCCGCCGCTTCCCGGCGTTTCACCGCTGGAACGGCCGCGTTTTCCTGGCGCTCGCTGTCACGATGGCGCTCAGCGGGCTTTGGGCCACCTGGGTGCGCGGCTCATATTTGTCCATCATATCGGGGCTCAGCGTCTCGCTGAACGGGGTTCTGATCCTCATCTTCGCCGCCCAGACGATCCGTCATGCGGTCGCGAGGCGCATTGCCGTGCATGAGGTCTGGGCGATGCGCCTCTTCATGGTGGCGAGCGGGGTGTGGTTTTTCCGGGTCGGTATCATGGCCTGGGTGATCCTCAACCAGGGCCCGCGCGGCAATAATGAGACCCTGACAGGCCCGGCCGACATCGGCCTGTCGTTGTCGAGCTACCTGCTCCCGCTCGCGGCCTATGAAATCTATCGCGCAGGCAAGCGTACAAAGAGCGCCAGCCTGCGTCTTGCCGTGATGGTGCTGGTCGCAGCGCTGACGCTTGTGACCCTGATCGGCGTGGGCGGGGCGGCCGCTTTCATGTGGCTGCCCGCGCTCACAACGCCGCAATAGACCTGACTGTAGCAAACCGGAGACGCCTGAAGTGATAAAATCCCTCTTTCCTTCGATCGCAGACAACCAGTATCGCGGGCGGTGGACTGCGCTGGCCTTTTTCATTCCAGCCCTGTTTGTAAAGGCTGCCATCGGATGGAACATGGCAGGCCTCAACCCGTACTTTGCGCCCGCCGACATACTGCGCGACATAGACGGTATCCCGCTCGATGCCTTTGCGCCGGAAGCGAGCGAAGCTATTCTGTTTTTCGCCATGGCCTGGGGCTTCGCCACCGTGCTGATCGGCATGGTCGGAGTGCTCGCCCTGGTGCGCTATCGCGCCCTGCTGCCTTTCTCAATTCTGCTTCTTTTGATGGAACAGGGTGGGCGCCAAGCATTTGACAAGGTTACCGCGCTGACCGGGTCAGAATCGACCACCACCGCCGAGGCCTCCTGGATCAACACCGGGTTGACGGGATTCCTGCTGGTCGCCTTTATCCTATCGATCATTCCGAAGCGGAGCACCCTCCAAAATCAATAGGATATGCCCGCCGCAAGGGTAATCCTTCCATTTTTGGCGGAATGGATTCTTCGACATGCTGCCGAGCCTGAAACCAAGGCAGCAGGGCTTCAAGCCGGTTTGCTCTGACAGCCGCAGTTTATGCCCCCCTGTAGCAGAATTCCGGGACGGTTTGGTGCTGACCCGACTTTGTTCTGACCGTCTTGCGATTTCTGGCGAAAACTCTCGATAGCCCTTTTCTTGCTTCGTATGCGGATTTTGAACGTGCGACCTCAATGCTACGTCTGCTGACAATTTATCATGTAGGGTGTCATCCGTGCATCAGGAATAAAGGTGTTGATGACCGCATCAAAATCTTTGTCTTTAATTCCCATTAAATCGAGATCTTCTTCACGAACGCGTAAATTCATATCGATTGATAGTAGCGTCTTCTCACTCTCGCCGCTGACCAATGCGTCTGCAAGGCACACACATCCATTTTCTTTATCCATCTTCATCAGTGAAAACGAGCTTGCGATGAGACTATCCCGACACGCTGCCGTGTAATTGTCCCGGCGGATACGCGTCATAACGTCTCCGGAAGATGCACTCTTCCAGGCGGGGACATCGCCAGATTTCTGTTCACTTTGCTCCTGAACTTTTTCTACTGCTCGAAGTTCTTCCGGCCAGGCCGCAAGCGCCGCTGAATCGCGCGGCTTGATGATGAATTTCGGGACGGGTGCATATTCCCCCGGCTTCGAATAGAACGACATGCGTAGCGGATATGTCCCGCTTGAACAGGGCGGACTCACGGCCGAAAGCACAAATGATAGACTACCTTTGCGGTTAATCGCGCCGCTTTGCGGAACGCAAAGGACCGCAGGCGCGCGTTTATTCCCGTTTGCTGCTTGCGCATCCTGTGGATGGTAAACCGGATTGCCGACCCCGCCATTCATGAGCGCATGGGTAAAGCCGATAGCAATGCCCTGATAGACGGACGTGTTCACATCCTCACATTTGCCTTTGCGGATCGTATGCCAGCCGGAAAGTTGCGCACGATCGCCCTGGCCGAGATTCCAGCGTGTTCTCAAGACGACGTAATGCAGATCGACATCCCCCCGATTACAGACATTCACCCAATGATATTCATTCGACTGGGCAGACGCGCTTTGGACGCCACCCGCAAAGCAGGCCAAAACGCTCAACACAAATAACAAACCACGGATCATGTCTCTTTCCCTCCATCAGGTTGAGCCGCACACCCGACGGATTGGTAAAGATCGAAGAGTGACTGATGGGCTTTTTCAGCCAAAGCGGACCAGCCCTCATTCTCCTGAATCGCCGGATGTTCCAGTAACTCGGCATCAACACTGCGCATCAGGAACGAAGCCATGTGCAACGCTTCATGCGTGAGTAGCGGATCGGGTGTCATCTTTGTCATCGGTCTTGCCGTCATTCTATTGGCCTGAATCTTGTCCGTTTGTCATTGTGCAGGCCATAGGCGCGCTTCCGTCAGAGCTTTTGCCGACAGGCAGTTCAAAACACCCGTTTGGCCAGTCCACGGTAAGGGGTGCAGCTTGTTCGGTTGAAGCACAGGCGCCAAGCAAGAGCATCAAACCGAAACACACTGAGCGCGTCATTCAACACCCATTGTTTGGTTGATGTAAGCGCGGCGGGACTCGCAGCGCCGGGCGCTCGTAAGAAAGAACGCATAGGTCGCATCTCTGATATCGGAGTCTACAATATTCAGCCCCGAATTCTGCAAATCTTTGAGGATGGCGATCACGTCGAGCCTAGAATTCGCGGCATATTGCTTCCCTGTGATTTGTGCATCCCAGAACAAGGCGTGCGCTGTGTGTTTTGCAATCAGCACATCGGCTGGGTCCGTTTCATGAGCTGTGAAGATGTCCGGCGTCGCCTTCAGGACATCTACGGCCTTGGTCATCACGGCGCGGCACCAGTATTGTTCATCCCGGCGCAGCACTCCGAAATATGCCTTATCGTCAATAATCGCTTCCATATGCCGTGTTAAAGCCGCATCCCATTGCGGTGCGTAGACAGACATGAGGAGACCGTTCATTCCCGGCAAGATCGTCTGAACCTCAGCCGCACAATCATCATAGTCATCCTCGCCAAATAAAAGGACGAGTTCCATCGCAGTGGGGTCCAGTTTGAGACCGGTCTTTCCTTGGTATCCGGCTCCAAACAAGCCATAGCCGTGCAGGACCGAGATGAACTGTGCCGCCAGAAAAACACGACGCCAATCTTGTTGATAGGAAGTGAGTTTGTCATCGTCCCCCCAGTAATCGGCATCGGGATCAATCGCATAGCAGAATTGAGCACGCCGCATCAGCTTGAACGGATCAGGATATTCGGTGGAGAGCTTCTGAGAGAACGGTTGCGGGGTGGCTTCAGCTTTCGCGCTATTAAATCCGACACCGATCACAACACCTATGATCAGAGAAATGGTGATGGCCCTAGAGAAGATGCGGTTGAAGCGTGCGGCATGCTCCCGAAATCCATTCTGATCACTCATGATTTAACTCTTCAGCGATTGAAAAGGTGACAAACCCAAACACGGCATTTCGCGAAACCTGGCAACAAACCAATATGGTTATTTTGCCGCCGCTATAGTTCTGGTCTACCTTGCAGCCAGATATTCCGAATCTTTCTGAGGCAAGCGAAAATGGCTCATCACAAGCGGAAAAAGCCGAAATCGGCACACGCGGGCTGTCTCTTGTGCAAACCTCACAAGCGGCAAGACGCTCCCAAATCGGATCGCCGGCGCTTTGCGGATCGCCGCCGCGCGATGCGGGGCTTATGACACAGAAAGGAAAGTCTTGAGATCATGGACAGGAGCGATATCACCACCTATCGGCCTGCATGGGCTTCATACTGGAAGGCATGGCTCGCGGTCGCCGCGCTAGCCGCAAGCGCATATGCTTTCTCGCAGGTCAGGGGGACTTATCTAGACACACCAACACAACGTCAGGAAATCGCGCCGTTAGTAGGCCTTGCACCAGCCTTGCTGATCATCGCGGGGGTTTTGTTCCACCGCTACACGCGCGCTTACCAGATCGAAAGTGGGCGGCGGCTTCGCACAACCATCGGCTTTATCGCCCGCGACCGCCGTGAGTTTCTGATATCTGACAAAATCCAGACTGACTTGAAACAGACCGTGCTCAGCCGATTGCTTGGTTACGGCACCTTGCGTTTCTGGACGGGAGACGACCAAAGCGGCCAGAGCTGGGTGAATGTCGCCGCCCCGAACCGGCTGGAAGCCGAGATCAAGGCGCTGGCGCTAAGTACAGACGACGCTGCGCGTAAGCCTTCGAGAACCGCCGCGAACGCACGAACAGAAAAGCCCAACTTTCATCTGAATCCGACCACCCTCACCATCCCGCCGCTCCCTAAGCCGCCGGCAGGAACGATATTCGCCAACCACGCGGTTATCCTGCCCCGGTTTCCATCCTCCTTCGTGCGCCACATCGGCTCACTTGATACAGCCGTTGAGCCTCAACAGTTTGTAACCAAAGGCGAGCCGTTGCTCACGCTGACGCTGATGACGGAAGACGAGAAACTCTTTGGCGGCGGCAAGGTTGAGGATGTCGTCATTCCGGCTCCTGTGTCCGGCCTCGTGCTAAGGCGCAGTCACTTCGCCAGCAGGCTCTCCCATGAAACGGCACTGAACCCTGCGGACGAGATGCGCGCCACCTTGTTGCCGGTCGAAGGCGAGTCAGTGGAGAACGGCGCCTTCATCTTTGGTGCATTGTGCAATGCGATGTGGAAGCACCGCGATTTCCTATTCCGACGCCAGAAAAAACTGAAGGAAATTTCAAAACACAGCCCTGGCTCTGCGCAATGGGTCGCCACATGGGCTGACGATAACACCATTCGCGAAGCCCTTGATAAAATGCTGACCCAGGCTTGCGATGAAATTCCCGCGCGCCCCGCGTTTGACGACTATCTTTGCGAGGCGTGGATCAAGCGACCGTATCTGCGCGACTTTCTCGCGCCGTTCGTTGACGAATCAGCCCTGAGAAAGGTGAATACGCATTACAAGCTGGAACAGCCGGAAATGGTCAACGAGGCAATCCGCACCCATCGCGAAACGCTTCACAAGCTCGCCGGAAGTGATTGATTTCGACCCTGCCAGACAAAGACCGTTCGTGACGAAACCACTCGTGCTCAGATGTTCAGGATAATGAAGGTGCCATACTCCGGCGCGGCCGGTGTCCAGTAACTGCTCCGGGTAGCGAACCAGACAACTTCGTACGGCGGCGGCTCGGCGGGATAGCGAATGGCCATGTCGGAGAGCACGATCACACGTTCGGTGTCCGGATCTTCCGACAGCCTGTCGAAGGCTGCCGTCAGATCACTCCCGCCATAGCCTCGGACTTCGAAGCTTTCGAGACTGTCGATATCAACGGTTTCGTCCGCCGTGACATCATCCGATGCCTGAATGATCCGCACTTGCGACACACCGGCGGCCTTGGCCGATGCCTTGATCAGCGACAGGAGCCGCGGCAGCACCCCGGTCATCGAGCCCGATGTATCGAGGATCAGGTTGAGCCCCCATCCCTCGTGCCGCCGGCCCGGCAGGACAATATCCCGCCGCGTGCCCTGCCGACGCGAGGCCCGGCGATAGGTCCTGACCTTCGGGGCGATCCTGTCGATCCCGCTCTGCAGGGCAAGTTCGACCGGTATCCGGTCATTCGTCGCGATAATATCAAGCGTCGCGGTCAAGTGCGGATAGGTGAAATCCGGATGGCGGTACCGCAGGGCGGAGGTGACAACGGCATGCGTGCCGAGTGCGGCATCTGCTGCCAGCCGCAATGCCTCCGCACGGTCTGCGATGGCATCACCGGCCGATCCTCCGCCCGAGGCCAGCGGGGCCGCGATCACCGGCACAGTGATGGACAGGCGCCTGAGATCTTCTTCGGTCAGGATATCACCCGGGCAGTCCGCTGGCGCGTCATCGCCGGAGGAAGCCTCCGAGGGGGCAAGATGTGTTCCACGCAACGCCTCTTCGAAAGGCGTTGGCATTCGCTGTTCGGGTCTGCCAGCCTCGTCATCCCAGACTGACCGGCGCCCAGGCAAAGGGACGTTGCCATCCTTCAGCCACCGCACCAGCTCCTCTGCCGAGTGATTGTCGGCATCTCCCAGCCACAGGCCATTCTTTGGCGGCATGATGCCCAGCTCATCCGTCAGTATCCTGTTGATGATCCAGTCGTGTGCGACATTGACATGCCAGGCATCATCCGGCCCCGCGCGCGCATGGCTTTGCAGGACGAGATGCCACAGTTCATGGGACATGACATAGATCGCCTCTGGCCCGGACAGCGACAGGAACCAGTCCGGATTGACGAACAGGCGGCCATCGGCGGTGATGCCGGCCGTCGGGATGCGGGGTTCGACATGGATCGCCACCATGTCGGCGAGGCCGCCCAGATAGGGCTGGAGATTGCGGACATTGTTCAATGCGCGCTGCGCATAATCCAGCGCCAGCCTCAGAGTGTCCGCCGCCGCGCTCATCTCAGGCCCGTCGCCTCCTTGAGGGATGACAGCAGGCTGTCGCTCGCCCCCAGATCCCCCCAGATACGGACCAGGCCGACCAGCAGAGAGAACCTGACCTCGCCCGGCAGGGACGACAGGAAGCGCTCGATCTCATCCGGAGAGAACTCGCTGAGGCCGCCTTCTGCTGCCATCTTCCGGATGATGCGGATGATGAACCATTTCTTCGCCGGCTCGACAGGCAGGAGCGACGGATCGCGGATATAGGCGGATGCGGGCTTCAGGTCTTCCATGCCGCTTTCCGCCAGCCCGCAGAACAGGCTCGCATCCCCGGCGCTGACCTTGCCATAGGTGAGTGCGCGGCGGGTCTGCTCCAGCGGAAGGCCCGCGCGTTCGGCAAGGTCCAGGCTGGCCGACAGCGACGCCCAGGCCCGCGGTGTGGAAAACGGCACAGGCTCGGCCGGGATGGGCCGCATCAGCGCATCGGGCACCGCAGCGATGAAGGCAATGATCTCTGAACGGATATTATTGGCGCGCGCCCAGCTGATCCATTCCTCATTGTCAGCGCGCACGTGCAGGATCAGGACGCGATTGACGAGCGCGGACGAGATGGTACGCACCAGCGCGCGGTCTTCCGCCCGGTTGCCCGCCGCAACGACCCATGTGCCTTTCGGCAGGTCGAACTCGCCGATCCGACGCTCCAGCAGCAGGGCGTAGAATGCCTTCTGCACATCCGGCCCGGCGGCGGGCAATTCGTCGAGGAAGAGGCAGAACGGTTCCCCACTTTCGGGCAGCAGGATACGCGGCGGGCAGAAGACAGAGCGCTCGCCATCGATCTTCGGTACCCCGCTGACATCCTCCGGCGCGATCTGCGTGCCCAGGAGCGAGCGGCATTCGAGCCCCGCCTCTGCTGCGGCGCTGCGCACAATGTCTGATTTGCCGAGGCCGGGCGACGACAGCAGCAACACGCTTTCGTCCGCCGCAAGCGCCTTGATGATTTCCCTGGCCTGAGAGAGCGTCACGGTCTCATTCATGATTTTCCCCTGTGGACTTCCAATCGTCAAATACTTCCGACGGGCGGTAGGTTCTGTCCCATACGTCGAAGGCGATCAGCCCCTTCATGGCAGCCCTGCTGGCTTCCGGCACCGCGCTCACACGGCCATTCTGGAACCGGGACAGGAGCAATGCCGTAACGGGATGAAAGTCGTCATTCAGGACGGCCTGCTTCTTGCCGCCGCTGGTTGCGCCGAGGGCGAGGTCCATGAGGCGGTAGAGGTCATCGAAGGCTGGCAGCCTGTGCGGCCGCGGCGCGATGATGCCAGGCACCCATGCATCGCCCTCGCCTGCCCGCTTTGCCGTGAGTAGCAGGCAGAGGAACCAGAAGGCCGCCGGCTCAAAGGGCACGATGGCGCATGCAAGGACCTTGTCGTCCTCGTCCAGCAGGCGGCCGAGCGCATCGGCAAGGCGGGCCTGCGCGCGGACCATCGCATAGGCGGCAGCGATTTCCGGCTCCCTCAGGATCCAGCCATACTTCCCGACGGCGCTGATATCGCGCGCGGCGATGAGCTTCTGGTAGGCGCGGACGGCGGGGCCCACGCGACCCTCCAGTTCGATATGGACATAGTTGCAGGCAATGATCCGCGTGACCGCCGAGAGGCCGTCTCCGGCCCCTGAGAGGACCTGCGCAACGGCGCGGACTGTTTCATCCGGACCCGCATGCGCGAGACGGTTCACCACATCACCCGCAGCCTCGGCACCAGCGCCTTCCGGAGAGAAGCGCGTAAACTCCTGCAGCACATCGGCCGCTTCTTCCCGCCGGACCGCGAGGTGCATGACCAGATCATCGACCAGCGCCTTGCCGCCGGCAGACGGTCCCGACCGCCTGCGGGGCTTCCGGTCTTCGAACGCGTCATAGTCTGCCTCTTCGCCGGCATCATCATCCTGATCGTCCGCATAGCGGGCACCGTTATCATAGTCACCATAGTAGAGGTCGAAATCGTCGCAATAGCCATTGTTCGCCAGCCATGTCATGTCATCGACATCCAGCCGGCGTGTTCGCCAGAGATAGCTGATGAGCTCGTCGATCACGCGCATGGCAGAGACTTCCCGGAGGGTGGACAGGCGGACATTCTCATTCCGGGTTGAGGCGGCTCACCAGGCAACTTCTTCATCGACGGTTTCCGGCGCGCGCATTTCGCCCCCAGTCAGGCGGCGAACGAACAATGCGCCGCGCAGATCGCCGACCTTGAAGTCACCCACCGGCATATGCCCGTCATAGGCCCAGGCCAGTCCACCTCCCAGACCGGTCGCCGTCCATAGGTGGACATTGGTCTCGAACAGCTCCGGATACAGGCGCTTGGCCACCGCGAAACTCGCCTTGCCTTTCCAGCCCCACAGATAGGCATCGTCTTCCGACATGGCGGCTTCCGCTTCGCTCATGTCGTCATCCCGGCGGTGATGGAATGGTACAAACTGGTCCAGCTCTGCCGCTGTCGGCAGGCGCCAGTCCGTGTACCCCGCTGCATCGATCACGCACTTGCCTTTCCTGTAGCCATGCTCAAACGCCGAGGCGACCCGCTTTCCGCTGCCCATATAGGCCATGGTGCTGCCGACGGCGGTGCCCACTCCGAACAGATCGGTCGCATCGCTCCACTTCATGCGGATAGGTTCGCCGGCAAATCCGCTTCCGGTCCACACCATGCCCCATGGCGCACGCAACCACATGAGTCCACTGTCAGCGTGGGACACTGTGCCATCGTCATTGTCGATGTAGTCACCCAGTGGCGTCCTGATCCGCTGGGCAACCATGTCCTTGAGGTCTTTGTATTCGACCGATTTTCCGAAATGCGTGACCTTGGCAGACTTCGCCTCTTTCAGTGTCGGAGGCTCGGGCATGCGGGATACTGGACGCGCCGTTTCTCCGGCCTGGTGGGCTGCAGGCGCATACGACGTGCCCTGTGGCCCGGATTTAAGCAGGTCGAGATAGGCGATGACACGATCGGGGTCGGACGTATTCCGCCATTCGAGCCGGCTGCGGTCATCGCCGGTCCAGAAGGCAATCGTTCCATAGTTGAGGAGACGCCCGGCAATTGTCTGACCCATGTCAGTCTGGACTTTGTCCGTCAGCGGAAATTCCCGTTTCACACGGGAAATGAAGCCGGCGAGCAGGCGAAGCTTGCGTCCGTTCTCGATCTCATAGGCGTGGGTATAGCGGTGATAGATCACACCCGCGAGGATCGGCACCAGCGCAATGGCAAGCCCGAGGCCCGAAAGCTCCACAGGAATGCCAAGGCGCTGCGCCAGTCCGTCGAACAGTTCACGCTGCACGAACCAGAGGCCTGTCACCACCACAGCCGCAAGGCCGCTCCGCCAATAGCTGGTCCATGCGGGACGCATCCGAAGAACTGTCTGTCCCTTGCGAGACAGCTGTTTGAACTGACCTGGCTGCACGTTGTGATGTCCCCTTCACACGAGAATATTGATATGCCGTGCGGAACTGCTTCCCCACGCTTTTCTGTATCGGCGGTTAGGCTAGATGACGCAACTTACCAGACGGGTTATGTCGGCCGCACGAAAGCGATGGACACTTTCAGGCCCGGATTCGTGTTAGCGAGTGTCAGCCGCGCCCCATGGCGGATCGCAACCGCCTGTACATGCCTCAATCCGAATCCATGACTGCCGGGGCCAGCCTTGCGGCCCGTTCCGGCAAGTTCCGCAATACTGGTCGTCACAACACCCGGCCCCCCATCCTGAACCGTCACTGTAAAATGCCGGTCGGTCGCGGCAAGTATCAGCGAAACTGTTGACCCTCCCGGGGCGAATTTCGCGGCATTGGACAGGAGATTCGTGATGGCACTGGCGAGCAGCGGCGCCGATGCGAGGATTTCCATCCGGTCATCCGGCGGCAGCTGCAGTTCGAAACGGATGTTCCGGTCTTCGAACGTATCGGCATAGAGTACGGCCACCGATGCCGCTGTGTCCGTGAGTGAAACGGGCTGCATGGCATAGCCCGGTGTCGACTCGATCTTGGCCAGCTCCAGGATGTGCGAGACGAGGTCCAGCAATTGCTCGGCCTCCTGCGCCGCGCTGGTATTGCCAGCAGCAAGGAACCGGTCCCGCATGATCGAGACGGCATGGTTCAGCTCATGCGCTGCGACCTGGCTGTAGGAATCCAGCCCCCTCATAAGGCGCGCCACTTCGGTCAGCGCTTCAGTCACGTTTGCGCCGAGGGTCGACAGCTCGTCTTCCTCGGGGGTGAGGAAAGCGGGCTCGACACGTGCAGCGATCTCGCCGGTACGGACCCGGTCGAAAACGCGGTTGAACGCCCGGACGCGGCGCAGGTAGCGGCGGTTCAGGAGGACGAAAAGAAGCGTGCTGACCACGCCAAGACACAGGACGGCACCAACGAGGATCGGCACGTAGTTCTGAATCAGCGCCTGCCGCGCCGTCAGCCGCCGGCCGACGAACAGGAAAAACCCGTCATCGACAGCCTCGACCCGCGCGAGCAGGATCCCCTTGCCCATGCCAAGCCCGGCGGCATCCATTTCGATCCATCCTTCGGCCAGAGGCGTGCCAGGAGGCCAGGTCGGCGCATTTCCGGCAACGGTACTTCGGTCGGACCGGACAAGCAGGTAGACGGACTGTGCATCCTCTCCGCCATCCTCGAACAAGCGTTGGCCCAGCGATGCGGTCAGGCTGGCCACGGGAGGCAGGACGTCCCGGTCCTGCGTCCGCTCTGTCAGCAGGGCGATGTCGCGGCGAATTTCCTCGCGGAGAGTCCGCTCGACCGCGCCATCAATCGCCGCCGTCGCTGCGAGACCGGCAATCACGGCCAGGCCGAGCGTCACGATCAGATTGATCAGAAGGGAAATCTGGAAGGGGGACCGAAAACTCCGGATCAAATCTCAGCGCCTCATCTTTCCGGCATTCATGCAATCGTCCAGCCACTCTGTACCGGCCGCACCACCACCTGTCACATAACCGTTCGGGTTGGCTCCTATTCGCTCGCGAGGGCCGTGCCCACGCTCCGCGCATCGCCGCTGACAAAGACGACGACGCTCACCCGTGAATCGCTGCGGTTGGTTATGACAAGGTCGATCTCCGTATGTGCGCCCGCCGGCACGAAGCAGGCAAGACGTCCACCATCCGAGATCGTCTCGCATCCTTCAGCGGCGGTCTCGCCGGGGGCCACTACCGGCAAAACCGAGAGCACGAGATCCGGCACAAAGCCGGCGAATTCCCGTGACGGTTCGACAAATATTGTTGTCCCGGCATCCTTGACGACGGGCAGGCGCAATTCCTCAGTCATGCCGGGCGACAGAAAGATGTCCATTTCCATCCCGACCGTGACATCCACCTTGCGCAAGGACCTGACCACCCCTTTACCGAATAGCCCGGAAAACACACCTTCCTCGGCTGGATTTTCCATCGCGAACATGCGTTCGATCTCGGCGAGGATCTCTGCCTCGTCTGCTGCCATCTCCCGGGTTTCGTCCATCATTATCCGGGTCGATGCGAGGAATGCCTCGCGCACCCCGGGGTGAATCCGACTGGATATCTCCATTGCGTCCAGCACCGTCATGCGGTCACGCACAGCCTCGGCCATTCCGATCGCATCGTTTTCGCTGCGGCTGGTGCGGTAAGCTTCCTCGGCGCGGAAAAGTGATGACGCGACAGATGAGTCAACGGGCGCATCCGCCATGCCGGGTGACGGCGTGACAACGCATCCTGCCAGAAAAAGGCAGAGCATTGCTATCGTGCTGAAAACCCTGAACCCCGGCATGTCTCTGCAAACCTCGTTTGTTAGGTGGAGAAACTCAATCGCAGTGCTAGGTAAAAGAGGCAATCCCATAGAGGCGGGAAAACATGGATATACGCAATTACGTGCTCGTTGTGGAAGATGATGCCGATATCGCCAGTCTTGTGGTGCACGAGGCCGGCCAGCTCGGATATCACGTCACCACAGCTGACACGGTCAATGGCGCCAAGCGCCGGACATCCGAACAGATGCCCGACATCGTGATCCTGGACCGCATGCTGGCTGACGGGAGCGAAGGCCTCGATTATCTCGCCTGGCTGAATGCGCTGGAAGGCCCGCGCCCTGGTATCCTTGTCACCAGCCGGCTGACCAGCGTCAACGATCATGTCGCCGGGCTTGAAGCCGGTGCCGATGATTATATCGACAAACCCTTCCATCCGGAGGAATTGCGGGCGCGCCTGCGCGCGGTTGCGCGCCGCGCATCATTGAGCCGTGCGCCGAACAGCGTGCTGTTTTTCGACACGCTTGAACTCCGGCAGCTGAGCGCGACGGCGCTGGTCAGGGACACACCACTGGACCTTCGCCCGCAAAGCTTTGCGCTGCTGAACGCCATCGCGACGCGGCAAGGCGAATGGGTCAGCCGGAAAGCGCTGTGGCGCGAGGTCTGGACCGACTATCCGAACCTGCCGCCTCAGGACACCGTCATCAATACGGCCATCAGCCGGCTGCGGCGCGCGCTGTCCGCGATTGATGGCGCCCCCGGCCTCCTCAGCGAGGATCTCGGCTATCGCCTGGTACCCGGCTCACAGGCCTAGCGACAGCCTGCCCCGAACGATAGAAAGCAACAAATCAGTTACCGTGGAGACAGCATATGAGCGATGGCGTCATCGGAAGATTCAAGCAATCACGCCCCCTGCAGGTTGGCCTTGCCCTGGCTGTTGCATACATCGCGGTAACATGGGGATTGTATCAGAGCTGGCTGGGTTCGGTTGAAACCTTCCTTGACGGCGCGACGAGCGGGCTCTCCCGCAACGATCCAGACCGCACACGGCGCATTATCGACGCAACCGGAAATGCGCCGGAATGGCCGTTTATCCTGAAGCTGCTGGCCTACCCCATTCCGGGGCCCGCAACCGTCGAGAATGGCGGCGCGATGCCCTTCTGGGCGGTCGCACTGCAGGGGATCTGGCTCGGCGTTGTTGGCTGGTCGGGCTTCAGCCGGACGAATGGCATGCTGCTCGTCCTTTCCGCATTTCCCTTTGCAGTCCTGGTGCTGATGAGCGGAAATGTATTTGCCAGCCTGTTCCTGGGCGCACTCGGCCCGGTCATCGTAAGCGTTGTCTGGTGGATGCTCAGCCCCTTCGCCAAGCCTGCATAGGGCAGCGCATCGGTCCGCGCGCGGGCATTTCATTCCCCGTCATAAGCAGCGCCCCGGTAGGGAATGTGGCAATCGGACTCAACCGTCACGAAGTATCGCGGGCGATCCGGATCGAACACCAGCGCGGTTAGTCCGCCACCATGCACGGCGCCGGTATCGATCCCCGTTGCGTGGGGAAATTCCGCCGGTCCATCCGGAAAGGGTTGGTGCCCGAAGACGACATGTCCGAAACGCCCGTCATAGACTTCCGCCCAGAATGGGTCTCCTTCGGCCTGCTTGCCAAGCGCGAGAAATTCCCCGGTGTCCGCATCGAGGTACCGCGTGCGTAGGATCTTCTGAAGCCGCTTTGCTTCATGGCCGGCGAGCATGGACGCGGCTTCGAGAGAAGCCGGAAACTCCTGCATCGTTCCGGGGATGCCACCATGGACGATCAGCACGCCATAGGCCGCGCAGCGGTGGAATGGCACGGACCAGTCCAGAAACGCTTCACCGGCATCGTTCAATTGCGCCCTCAGCTCTGCAAGTTCGGGCGCGCGTTCAGCCTGCGCCTTTGCCACGGCGGGACGCACATCAAGATTGCGAAGATAGCGGCGCATGCGGTCTTCATGGTTTCCTTCGACGAGCACCACTTCACAGCCCGCGCTGCGGCGAAGGCCCTCGACATATAAGACCACGCCTGCGGGATCCGGCCCCTTGTCGATCAGATCGCCAACGAAGACGAGCTTATCAGAGGGCTGAATATCTAGCTTGCAGACAAGCGCGCGCAACGGCGCCAGCATCCCGTGTACATCACCGATAATGCATAAGCGGCTCATTTCCCGACCTCACCTACCTTCCAAACCGAGCCGCGATCCTACGGGTCACCTGCCGGCACCCTTCACCTTTTCGAGCAGATCGCCAAGCCTGTCCTTCGATTTGACGTATGCGCCCTTGCCAGGCGGACCCTTGTAGGAAAGCCAATGCGGCTGCATCAGGCTGAACAGTTCTTCGACAATCGCCTGACTCCCTTCCGGCCATTCGGATACCGGAATATCCTCAAGCATATAAGCCGCCTTCGCCGCCATGAACTTGTCGGCAGAACGCAGTCCCCAGGCCATGAAATCACGCCGGTCCTGCGGACTTCTGAGAATATGCACCCGTTCAGATATGACCACATCAAGGATCGCCTTCTGCGTCTTCGTGTACTCCTCTGTTCGCGAAAGCGGCCCGGAATGCTGTTCGGGAGGCAAACAGCTTCGCGCCCATGCGATAAAGCGCTGGCATTGCTTATCGCTCATGTTCAGGAGCCAGTAGCGAGCGTTGGATAGCGCGAGCTCAGGATAGTGCTTCGAGGCGAAACTCATATACAGGTCGAATTCGTCGGCGCCGTAGAACCAGCCGGCAATGGATATGAGATAAACGAAATCCGCACGCGTTGTATCGTCCAATGCGTCCTCGATTGCGTTCCGGTGTCTTTCTTCCTGGAACAGGTCCGACAGCGCCTGAATGGAGTGACGTAACCACGGGAGGTGATCCGGACCTGTGCCCTCTTGCTCATAGTCGAAGAAGCCTTCGATAAGGTCGAACACATAAAAAAGGTCATCAAGATCGAGCTCCGTCACCGATAGGTGACCAACCAGAACAGAAAACGCTCTCAGCGCCTCGTCATAATGGTCATCCTGCTTCCAGAAGAGGGTCTGAGCGGCATCAGCATAGAAGAGCAGGAGATTGTGGACGATATCCCTGCCCGGATATTCTGCAGCGAGCCTTTCACAGAAATTTTCTTTATACAGATCGTCCAGATAGATGCGAAGATTGTATTCGAATGCGGCGCCCGGCGTGCCCGAACTGAAAAACCGAGTAGCGAATGGATGGGATGATTGCCCGGAAGACATTCTGGCACGTATCCTTTTACTTGTACTGGCTCTCTAGCCTGGCGAACGCTCCGGAGCGTTGCAATCGCTCTCGGACTGTTCCGGTTCCGGATCGCGCTGAGGCTTCCTGCGGCAGACGAATGGGCAGATCAGGATGGGCTGGCCGTCATACTCCCTGTCACAGCATGTGCGAACCTTCGACTCCCGTGCTGCGGGCTGCTCTGATGGCGGCGCTGTCGCACAGGCAGAAAGGCCAAGCAGCGCCGGCAAGAGTAAGCGCCGGTAACCGGTCCGCATCAGCCGTCGTAGCGATGCCCTGTCACTTTGCATCTGCGAACGGCCTGCACTGGCCATCGTTGAACTTCTGGTACATGGCGCCCCGGCTCGCCTCCAGCGTGCTCGTCAGTTCCTCGCTGAAATCAAGACTGAGATCAAACTGCCCGACATACTCTTGCTCGTATTCGTCCCAATCCAGCCAGTCATCTTCATAACGGACCAGCTTGACCGTGATCATGGGCGCCGGGTCGTTAGCAAACCGGCGCGCCGGGAACTTGCCCGCGAATTTAGACACTTCGATGGAGCATTCGGCATCCATGTATTCATCCTTCATGCGCATCACATTGAAACTGTCAGAAACGTCGCCGACCTTTCTGTTGCTGACATAGTATTCGCACGCATCCACCAGCGGCATCTTGGTGAGGGAATGGCTAATCCGGAGTTCCATAGTTTCGGTGACATCTCCGGTCTTGAAATCGTGTATGCGCTCAATCCACGCCGACTTGTAGACGACCTTGTCTGTAAACGCCCGGTCGGCGCCGGTGATCGGCGAATCCGGAAAAGCGAGTTTGAGGCGCGCATGAACCAGGTTCGTCTCCGGCGAATACAGAAGCTCGCCGTTCAGGCTGCGCCCCTCCACAGTGTTGCTGAACCGGCAGTATTCGGTCGCCTGTGCCGCGGAATCGGCGGAAGCTGTGCCAGCCCCTCCAGCGATTGCCGATGAGATGGCTGCAAGACAGGCCGATACGAGCCTTGTACGTTTGAACGCAGATTTACGCATATTCCATGGGTCCCCGCATTGTGGTCATCACAAGGATCCTAGCCATGGTTCACGGACCGCCCAAGTAACCAATCCTGTTAGGCTGCCAAGCGTTTGGCACCTGCAGTGATCGGTGAAGGCCCTTACCGGCGCCCGAGCCGCCGGCTGACATCAGAATAATAGGCAATCATACCCTGCTCCAGGGCTTCGACTGCCGGGCTATCACACCCGTGCTGCTTCATTGCTTCGTCCAGACCGTCGATCAACCTGTTGGTCTTCTGGTCGTTCAGCAGCCAGTCCATGAAGCGGGCATCAGAAGTCCGCACATCAGAACGCCATAGGGTCCGGAAGTGCGGCTCCAGAGAGGCTGGCACCTTGTATTGATCCCGCGTCGTCCAGTTCGTGACCCGGGATATTTCCTGGCCAAATTCGTTTCGCGTCACTGTCGACTGGCTTTTCGTCACCTCGAAAACCGGGTCGCTGGATTTCAGGCATTTCGGCCAAGCATCCTGATAGTTCAGGAGATAGGCGCCGAATACGCCATGAATGGCCGACAAATTGGCCAGTTCCCTTTCAAGCGCAGGACCGGCAGCGGGGTTCAACATGGAGAGACTGGCCCCGGCGAGTGCAATCATCGGCCGGTAGCCGCGCGTATAATGTGCATCGAGCTCCCGCAAACGGATGATGTCCTGATTGACCAGGGCGTTGAGGTAATCGCCACCTTCCAGGCCCCGGAAAGGGGCCTCATTGGCAAGGCGCGCATCGAGCGTCTCGGAGACTTTGCGGACACTCCCCCGCCCGAGATCATCGCCGAAGAAGTAGCGGCGCTCGAACCCGACCAGCGCGTCAGCCCCTGAAAGGCCATCAAGCTCCGCCTGCAACGGCTTTGCGAGGCGCTTCTGCAGCTGCTGGCGGGTATCCGTCACATCCGCCCAGCTATCCGTGAGTTTTCCAATCTCCAGAAGGTCGCCATAGAGCATGTCCATATCTCCGGCGAACATGACCTGCGTCGCCAGCTGTTCGAGCGACCGGTCATGCTTGTCAGTGCGGCGGGCTGCGGCCTGTTCCAGGGCCTCGGCGAAGTCCTTTGCCATGTCGGTCACGCGGCCCTCAAACCGCTTGCCGATCCTGCGACACGTGGCGGGCTTGCTCAGCGGGCACAGTTCGGCGGTTCCGGCCTGCGCGGCCCAGGCCAGCATGTATTCTGCTTCGCTGACATAATTCGCGTCGCGGGCATAGACCTCACTCGCGGGCTCAAGATAGGCATCCAGCTTGTCCTGCACCTCAGCCAGAAAATCCTCATCCTGATTTGCGTGATTGCGAGCGACTTCGATAAGCAGGTCAAACCGGTCCTTGTAGCGGTCATAGAAAGCCAGCCTGTCGGCGCGGTTTTCTTCAGCCCGAAGGATCGCTTTGCGCCGTTCAATGTCGGCATTCAGTTCATTGATATCGTAGCCATACCGGCTGATCCCGATCCCGCGCCACATCGTATCCAGCAAGTTGAGCTGCCCGGGCGTCATGGGAGTATCGCTCTTCAGGATATCTGATCGTGTCTCAACCCACCGGCTGGCCGTCGCGCTTTCAAAACGCCACAGGAGATGGTCCTGATGCGGCTGGCCCAGTCCTATCATATAGGCAAGCTGGTTCGTCTTGTTGCCCCGCACCCGGTCTTCCGGCCGGCAGGCGCCGCGCAACAAGCTGGCATTCTGCTTCAGCCGCTCCGGGTCGACGGTCTCATACGGCGCACCAAAAGCTCTCCTGAACGCATCTGTATAGAAGATATCATACTGTTCCACAGGGTCGCGGCGCGTCTCCTGGAACGCCAGCGCTTCGTCGCGCCAGGCCGCCAGTACGGCGGGACAGCTTCCCTCCGCCATTTCCGGGCGCCAGCCTTCGAAAGCCACAGACAGAACCGCGATCCTCTCCAGCGCGGCCTTCGCGTCCCGGTCCGTCGCAAATACCGCACGTGCCCGCTGCGCACCGCGTACATTGATATGGCGTTGTTCAGACGCAACAGCGATGGAACCGGCATCGCTCACCGCAACATCTAAGATCAGTTCGCCACGGCGGTCTCCCGACTGCGTGGTCAGCGACAGAACTCCGACGACGGGGTCATATGCCCCTTCGACTAGGATATCCGCATCAGCCGTAGTCAGGCGTGGCACGGCGCCGTTGAAGGATTCAACTCTGAGCACGCCCTGCACATCGGCTCCATCGACGTCCAGACTGAGCGTCGCTGGATAGGACTTGCGCGACTCCAGCACCAGGCCAGACCAGGATGCCGGCAACTCGACAATCGCCGCTTTCCCAAGCGGCTCCGGTCGTCCCTCAGCGGAAGAGCCATCGCAGGCCGCCAGCATCAACAGCACGCCTGCACATACGACCTGCAGGACAGTCGCGGTCGCTACCTTGCCCTGCCTCACATGCCCGACTGTCCCCCGGCAATTGCCCATGACGTCCCTCTCAATGGCCTCTTTCCATTCAAGCCCATGACTGAGCCTGAGAAAAGGGCCATCCCCAATAACCGTTTTGGTGACTTTCTCTTTCCGGAGCGCGCCATATGCTGGCCGTCTCCCCAGAGGACTGCTGCCTTGTCGTCGCCAGAAAGGATATCATATGCCGAGAACCGTTATCCTGCTTTTGATCTCGGCAATGCTGTCACTGCAAACTACGTTCGCCCAGAGCCTGGCAGATCGCAAAAACGACGATGGATCGCATACCACTTTCAGGTCATCTGAGGATTTTCTGGAGCTGCCCGCGACAATCAAAACAAAGCCTGAGACAACCACTTCCAAGGATATTGTTTCCACCTCATCAGAGACAAAAGAGAGTGTCGATTACGATGCTGAAATCCAAAAGGCACGTGGTTCAGGAGACCCACTTAAAGCGTCTATTTTAGAGGAATGCCGTGATACGCCGCCAGGCGAAACCCTGACGCTACCCTCGGCGTTCGCGGCGTTAATGCGGCAATATTGTCCGTCGCGCGATTTTCAAATTGTCACTGAAAAAAGCTATTCGAGCGCGAATGGCGCAGCGCAAGCTTCGCCCCCGTCTCGTCCGGAGGAAAGCGAGGTAAAAACCGCTGCCTGTCGTGCTGAGGCGCGCAAGCACATCATTACATGCGCCAAGATTACGGATTATCAAAATTGCGAAACATGGGGCTGCCCGGAAACCATCCAGTGCGACAAACGGCTGACTTCGTGTGATGATCATGGCGCTCCCTATGATCGCTCCGGCAATTTCTATTGTGATATGCGCGATTGGCGTACGCGCGATTTTGATCTTGAAGCTGTCTTAGAACGTGCGTGCCCTGCGCACTGAATCATAAAGGGAATACAGACGTCATGAAGCTACGAGCCTTATTTTCCATTATCTGCATGCTCACCAGTACGGGAGCAATCCATGCGCAGGATGCACAGCAATGGAGCACCACTGGAGGCTGGCAGGTTCGTTATAGCGCCTCCCCTGAATTCTGGCGGCTATATCACAATGATAGCGCCTGGAGAGATACGATCAGCGTACTCTGGGCTGACAGGCGACAAGGCGTTTCTCTGGCGCAGGCTTTTGAAGAAGTAAAAGCAACACGCGCAGAGCTGGATTCGTGTCCCGCATTACTAACAGCCGAGACTAAAGCTGAATATGAGCCCTTTGCTAAGGCTATGCTTGCTCTGACAAAAATCAAAGACCCCGAAGCCTATGCCGCAATGGATAAGAACATCCCCATCATTGGCTATGAGGCGGTGGATGCTGTGACAAAGCCGCATTGCGTTTTAATCGCACGCGAATTTTCAGGGGGTGCGATGCTGTATGCACTCATCAAAGAAGATACGGGCAGGTTAAGCACCCAGCTTGGGACGATCAGATTGGCTGTGCACGATTTGATGGATGAGATTAACAAGCGTGAAGCTTCTATAACGTCGAGCACGCAATCCACTCCGACAACATCAGGCAAGGACGTTCCGGTTCAATGTAACGGGCAACGGGCCTATGAAAACTTTGTTGTTTCCTGGTCTGCCAAAAGCGCAATTGTGTATGTGCGCAATCCGGTTTTCATTGATTCTGAACAACGTTCTTCGGATCAGTTTCGCCTTGGCGTGAGTGTTGGTGGCAACATAGATGCGACACGCGGCAGAGAAGAGACTTATTACAGCATTATAATTTCCGCAAAAGAAAATGGACAAAACACTATACCAGAAAAACGTACGCTGAGTGTTGATGGAGAAGTGGTTGAGGAGTGGGACAAAGGCGGTGGTCAGTGGAAAGCTCTATCCGAAAGCGCCATGAGCGCACTCTATTCAGGTCAGGATGCTGAGCTTGATACGGGCGGGCTGGGGCGTATTCGTTTCGACTTAGGCGGGCTTGAGACGCATTTAAAACGCGCCGATATCGCTCAACAAAAAGCTGTTATTCATAAAGCGCTCGGAGAGTGTCACAGTGAGTGATCTCCCCCGAGATTCCCAATGGTGAGTTCTAACTCTAAGCGTCGGGTTCCGGTTCGTTTTGACAATTCGCTTTCTTCAGCAGGTCGCCAAGCCGTTCCTTTTGCTTTGTATAACTGCCCTTTTTGCCCTGTCTTTTGAAAGTCGTCCAATTTGGCTCCATCTCTTCGAACAGAGCGGCAACGACGTCCTGGCTACCGGCAGGCCACTGGCTGACGGGAAGTTCCTCCAGCAAGTAAGCGGCCTTCGCCGCCAAGAATTTGTCGGCAGAGCACAATCCCCAGATTGCAAAGTCCTGTCGGTCGCGAACTGATTTCAGCGCATCGTCCGCCTTCCATATGATACGATCAAGAAGACTGGTAACCGTTTCGGAATATTCTTGCGTCCGAAAAGGCGTCTTTGACAGAAGCTCTGTGGACATATGGCTTCGCGCCCAGGTGATTAGCCGAGTGCGCTGGTCATCATTCATCTCGATCATCCAGTAGGGGTTTCTGAGCGCCTGTACTGGCTGGATCTCAGCAAAACTGAAGAACAACTCAAACGCATCCTCTCCATAGAACCAGTTGGCCATGGAGATGAGTTCATAAAAATCGGAACGGGATTTGTCCGCCAGAGCGGCATATATCGCATTTTTGTACCTGTCCTGATGGAAGAGGTTTATAAGAGACCCTATCGGCTCGTTCAGGCTGGCGAGGTGAGCGGGTCCGTCCCCTTCAGGTTCCCAGTCAAAAAAGTCCTCCACGATTTGAGAGACATAGTAGAGGTCGCTCAGGCTGAGGTCGGTTTGCAGTATGTGAGCTGCTAGATGCGGAAAGGCCTCAAGGGCTTCCCGGTACGTCTCATCCTTGATCCAGAAAATCTCGTGACCGATTTCGGCATAGGTTTCTACGAGATTGAGGATGATCGCTTCGCCCGGATACCCTGACGCGAGCGTTTCATAAAGCTTGCCCTCGTACAGGACGCCCAGATAAGTACCGATATTGTCCGAAACAGGATACCCGATTTGTCCAAAACTGGTGATCGGTACAGCCAGAGGATGTGGAGAATCTTTGGATGGCATTTTTCACTCCTGCTTTCACGCCAGCACTCTCTGAGACGTCTACCGACACGTGCCTTTTTCCTTCGCCAGGATCCGGTCGAGCCTCCCCACAGTGACTTTTTTTACTGCTTCACGAATGTTACTGGGATCAAAGCTGCTGGCCGCGATCACACGCTTACCTTCGGGGTCAGCTGACACCATGATGATTGCGGTCGCCTCCGGCGGCATGTCGAGGAGCATCGCAAGCGGGACCTTCTTCTTGAGCGACAACGAACAACATGTGGGTTCTGTTTTCTTGATCCACTGCCCCTGATAGACAGGCTGTTCATCAACAAACAGCGTGACATAGTCTTCGTTCTGCCCTGGCCAGTGAGATTTGCGAAAACTTGGCGTCACCTCGCCCTTGCTGATGTTGAACTGGCCGGCAACCATGTCATATTCCGTCGAAACCGGCCTGAGCGCAGGTTCTATCGACGAATACTTGTCCGACCAACTCAGTTCCCAGCCCGGCAATCCATCGCTCTGCCGGCAACTGTCGGGATCGGGGGCCAGATTGGCAATGATGCTTTGCCGGGTGTTGGGATGAGATTTGCTTTGAACCGTGAACTTCACTGACGAACTTGTCTCGGATACCTCGAACAGCAAATCTCCGACCTCAAAGACATCCTGCCCCCGAACATAAGCTGAGTAGGTCTCCCGCGTGTTCAGCGTTCGGGCGACATCCTCGCCAAAGAAGCCGGCAAACCCAATCAGCCCGCGAAAGGACGTGTCGCGAATAAGCCGGCGCTTGGGGATGTCGAAGATGTACGCAACGACGCCTCCGGTCAGCGGCGCTGACAAGTGCCTGACCTGCACATGCAGATCGACCAGCCCGATCCCCTGCCCGACATTGATCTTGGTCTGGCACGTCCAGTATCCCGATGACTCCCGGATATCATCACAAACGTATTTTTGAGTGACAGCTTGCGTTGCCGGGTCTGCCGGCCCGCCAAAGAAATCCTGCGGCGCCGCGTGCGCGGAAGCAGCAGCGAGCGCGCTTATCAGAATAGCAATAATCGTTCGCATGATTGGTCCCCGAAGTGAGTGTCGCCTGATTTAATACTGGCTTTCGAGCAGGCCGTGAAATCGGGCATGGATTCAGTTCCCAGTCCGCAGCCAATCCGCACGCCTGCTGGTCCTGCGCATCGACTTACGTCCACAGACATTATCTCTTGATGCCCCCAACCTGCCTTCATCCTGTATTTCTATACTTCCCCCCCCCTCGACAACCAAATAACCATGGTGGTTATGGCAGCATCTCCCATCTTCCAGAACGAACCGGGACAGATCCATGAATTGTCGCGATGCGCCGCTCATGCTTTTGATCAGTCTGCTTGTGCAATCTTCTGCGCTACCTGATCGATGAAAAAATCAAACCGCCGCTTGCCAAGCGCATGCGCGGCATCCCGCTCGCCGTCGGGCAGCGGCTCGGTTCGGGTGAGCCAGTAGAGGACATAGTGGCATAAAGCCTCAAAGGTGAACGACACTTCCCGTTCGATTGCTGACTGGCGCAAGTCGAAGGCGTCCAGGCGTTTTAGAAGGCGCATCTCAAGCGTGACTTTGGCGTCTGGATCGAACCAGGCGTGCAAGGCCTGCTCGACGATATGCGCCTGCGACTCGCCTGTTTTGGCGGCCTCCTCGCACAGCCGCGCATAGAGATTGGTCGGAAGGCGGACATGAACACGCGCTTTCGTCATGGCGCATCAGAAGTCCGGCAGAAAATCCGGGTCGTCGCGGTCGAGCGCGGCGGCGCGCCGGACGGCGTCGATGTGTTTGTCACCGACCGGATCGGCCGGTTCGTCCTCGTCGATATCCGACGTCGGCTCCGGCGTGCGATGCGGCGTGGCGGGGGTGAGCGGCAACTCCGGCTCATGAACCAGTTTACGTTCCGGGCCGTCCGCCGCCCCCAAACCCTCGGGACCGCTGTCATCGTCGGGTCCGACATTGCCTGTCCATGCCGTGGCCTCGCTATCGTCTTCGCGCGGCTGGCGCGGCGCTTCGGGGAGGGCGCGGCTCCTGAAGTTCCGGTCTTCATAATAGCGCAGCTTTTTGGCGCGAACGGGCGGCGAACCGGAGGCAAGGACAATCTCGTCATCCGGAGAGAGCTGCATCACCTCGCCGGGGGTGATGAGGGCGCGTTGGGTTTCCTGGCGCGAGACCATCATGTGGCTGAGCCATGGCGCCAGCCTGTGACCGGTAAAGTTCTTCTGCGCGCGCAGTTCGGTGGTCGTGCCGATGGCGTCGGAAACGCGCTTCGCCGTGCGTTCATCATTGGTGGCGAAGGCGACCCGGACATGACAATTGTCGAGGATCGAATTGTTCGGCCCGTATGCTTTTTCGATCTGGTTTAGAGACTGCGCGATCAGGAAGGACCGGATGCCATATCCCGCCATGAAGGCGAGAGCGCTTTCGAAGAAATCGAGCCGGCCGAGCGCCGGAAACTCATCGAGCATCAACAGTAGTTTTCGGTGCGACGGTCCCGGCAACTCCTCGGTGAGGCGCCGGCCGATCTGATTGAGGATGAGGCGCATCAACGGTTTGGTGCGCGAGAGGTCCGACGGCGGTACGACGAGATAGAGCGAGACCGGCTGTTTCGCTGTCATCAGATCCTCGATCCGCCAGTCGGACCGGCTGGTGACGTCGGCGATCAACGGATCGCGATAGAGGGATAGGAAGCTCATGGCGGTCGAGAGGACGCCGGAGCGCTCGTTTTCCGATTTATTGAGGAGTTCCCGCGCCGCCTGGGCGACGATAGGGTGAACGCCGGCGGCGCCGAGATGCGGCGTCGTCATCATAGCGCGCAAGGTGGCGGCGAAGGTCCGGTCCGGATCGGACAGGAGGCGGGCGCATCCGGCCAGCGTCTTGTCTTTCTCCGCATAGAGGATGTGGAGGATGGCGCCGACCAGCAGCGAGTGTCCGGTCTTCTCCCAGTGGTTCCGCCGTTCGAGCGAGCCTTCCGGATCGACGAGAATGTCTGCGATGTTCTGAACGTCGCGGACCTCCCGTTCGCCGCGGCGCACCGCCATCAACGGATTGTAGCGCGAGCTGTTCCGGTCGGTCGGATCGAAGCGGATACAGCGTGAGAATGTGGCGCGCCATCCGGAGGTCAGCTCCCAGTTCTCGCCTTTGATGTCGTGGACGACGGTGCTGCCCGTCCAGGAAAGCAGCGTCGGGATGACAAGACCCACCCCTTTGCCCGACCGTGTCGGCGCAAACGCCATGACGTGCTCCGGCCCGCCATGCCGGAGATAGCGGCCTTCCCATTGTCCTAGAAAGACGCCGGTGTCGTTGAACAACCCGCCTTTCCGGATATCCGATGCTGTCGCCCAGCGCGCCGAGCCATAGGTGGTGACATTTTGCTCATGCCGGCTGCGCAGGACCGAGCCGATGATTGCGGCCAGAATGCCCAGTCCTGCGCCACTGATCGTGATCAGCCCGCCGCGCGCGAAGACGTTCGGCGCGTAGGCATCATACGCGTACCACCACTGGAACAGTCTCCAGGGTTTGTAGACCGGATAGCCGGACAGCTCGAACCAGGGCGCGCCAAGCGCCGCCTGAAACTGAAGCTCTTCCGCCGTCAGTTGCGTTGCTGTCCAGAGCGCGCCGATAATCAGCGCAAAGACGATGAGGATCTGGCCGATAAGAATTCGTGTGCCGGTCATAGGTCGCTCCTGAGGTCTGATTGCGGGCTTCAGAAGGGTCGCGCCTGCGCGCGCGCGGGCCTAGTTGGACGCACGGCAAATTGCGGCAATTGCATACAAATCAGGGGCACGCTGAGGCAACCTCATTCGTCGCCCGCGGGCAGATGAGGTTCGGCGCGCAAATGGCGTTTAGCAGTCATCTAGATAGGGCGTCTTTGCGGGGCCAGAAGATTTGGCAGGCATCGCATCCCACACATCTTAATCCCCAGAGTTAATGAAGCGGAAACCGGCTTCTCCGAAGATATGGCAGGCTTCGCGCCGGGCTGTGTGAATTGCTGCCTTGGTCCGCTGCTATATGCCGACCAAACGTCTCATCTCCCGGTGGGCAGATGTGTTGGGTAGCGGCTTTTCAATGGAGATGAAAATGATGCTAGCTCCCTGGACCGGCAAGTCCCTCCGTTACTGGATTGCTGTTGGAATGAGTGTCGCCATCGCGCCTTTGGCGCTGTCCGCGCTCATCGGATTTGTGCTGCTGAACACCTACGTTGTTGATCCGTTTCATGATGTTTCGAAGCGCGAGCGCATACAGGTTGCGCCAATCCAGAATTTGAGGGTCCTGGTCTGGGACACGCTCATCCCCGTTGACGAGTTCGTCGATGAAGGCGGCGCGCAGCGCGCCGCCGCCTATCGCGCCGCCCGAGCGCGCATTGAGAATGCTTTTGCGGAACTGCAGGAAAGCCTGGCCGGGGAACCCGCCCTGCTCATGCCGGTCGAACGCGCGCTTCAGGACTGGACTGAAGCCGACCGGCTGGCGACCGAATTGGTCTCCGTAGAGCGCCCGCCTGGAGATCCCAGCGCCGCCGAGATGATGGAGCGCTTTCATGGTCGGGTTGCCGCGGCTTCCGACCGGCTTGGGGTTGCCTATAATGTGGTCGCAGAAAAGATGCAGGCCGATCACGACAGGGCGACGCGCGCTTATATGCGCTCGCAGGAACTGGCGTTGCTGGCTGGTGTCTTGTCGGCGCTCGCGGTCATAGCGGGCGTCGTTCTGATCGGGCGCGTGATGGCGGCGAGCGTGGATCGGCTGGTGGATGGAGCGGCGAAGGTTTCAGAAGGAGAGAGGGATCACCGCATCGACATTCGCGTGCCGCCGGAATTGCGCCGCGTCGCAGACGAGTTCAACCGCATGATCAAGCGCATTGAAGAGTCTGAATCCGCGCTCGCCGAACTGGCGCGGCGCGACGGCCTGACGGGCTTGCTCAATCGGCGCGCTTTCGATGAAGCGCTTTCCGAGATGTATGCGCGGATGGATCGCACGGGCGAGGAGGGCGCGCTTCTCACAATCGATGTCGACCACTTCAAACGGGTCAACGATACTTATGGTCATTCGGCCGGCGACGACGTGTTGCGTGCGTTCGCAACGCTGGCAACGTCAAGTCTGCGCCCGTTTGATCAGGTCTATCGCGTTGGCGGCGAAGAATTCTCGGTCCTGCTGCCCGGTACAAGCACAATCGTTGCCCATGATCTGGCGGAGCGGCTTCGGAAAGAGATGGCTCGACACGCGATAGCGACAGAAGCGGGCGAAGTCAGCGTAACGATCAGCATCGGCGGCGCAAAAGCCACGACGGGGCTTGAGCCGGGCAAACTCATTGAAGCCGCGGACGCCGCGCTCTATCGCGCCAAGACAACCGGCCGTAACCGGGTCGTTCTGATTGATGAGTTTGGTGCATACGAGAATCCGACAGAAAACTCGGGGAAAACCGTCGATAAGGAACAGGCCGGAGGCTGAGGCTCCCATCTGTATCCGCTTGCTCATCGTGAAAGGCCGCGCTGTCGCTCCGGTCCTATCGTCCAGCCGATGCCCCGCGCCGCCTGCTCAATAGTCAGTCTACGTCCAATCTGGCGCCCGAGCGTGTCGCGCCACGGGACCAGGACGAAGGCTATCTCATTGCCGATGATCGCCATCCTGCCTTGGGCAAGATTGACATGGCCTTCCAGCCGACCGTCGAAACGGTCGCCGACCCGCATCGAAACGGCCTGACGTCCCGAGGAGGACGCCTGCCGCGCCTGCGCTCCCTCACGCTCGCTTCGGCGCAGCTCTGCGCGCTGGCTGTCTGTGAAGCTGTCCTTGCCGGGCGCGAGCAAGCCCTCACGGCGCAGGAAGGCGAGGCGGGCGGCGCGCTGCGGTGCGAGGCCCGGATGGTTCGCCGCAGCGCTGTCGAGCCAGGTGTCGGCCTTGAGGCTCGCCTGCCGTTCGAGCGACATCCAGGAAAGGGTTCTAAGACTCAAGCCGCTTGCGCGTCGCCCCTCATAGGCCGCCGAGCGTTCAAGGAAGTCTTCCGGCACGTCCCAGGCGCCGTCTGCATTGCGCTCGACGATGCCCGCCCGGCGCAAGGCTTCGAGCCTGCGCTTGTGCGCGAGCCTGTACTCGCTTGTGGCCCCCGGATCGGCCTCTGCGTGCAGCGCATCCGACCATAGGCCGCCGCTGCGTTCCGCGATCTCTGCAATCGTCCTGTCGGCCCGGCGCGGCTCAGCGGGGCTGCGTCGCACTTCGACCACGGCTCCGGCGGGCGGCGCATTGGTCTGGTCGAGGGCGGCCGCCGGCACATGCCAGGCGCGGCCGTCGAAATCCTCCATCAACACATATCGCGTGTCCCGCAATTCATCTTCGGGACCGCTGTCGAGGACGATTCCAACAAGCGGCGCGGCGTCCGGCGCCAGCGTCTCTGCGTAGCTGAAGTTTCTGCGCTGTCCATGCTCGCGCGAGAGCGTCCGGATAATGTCGCCGCGCCGGCCCATGTCCCGAAGCGTTTCGGACCAGCCTGCCTTCATCGTCCATTCGTCCGGCCCAGCGGGCTCAGCGAGGCCAAGTGTTTTGAGGTGACGGAGGCGCGCCAGGGTGAGATGGCGCTCGAACCGGCCAGCCTCGTTTTGCGCGCGCGCGATGATGACCCGTCCATCGCTCATGGCGCGCTCCAATTCCCGGTCGATGCCTGTGAAGCGGTCCTTGTCGATTTCGCTATGCCGGGCGCGAAGAATTTCGAGGTCGCGGCGAGGGCCGAGGCGGGAGGTGACGATGTCCTCTGCCGCTTCCCGGAGCCCGTGCATGAGATAGTCCTTCGCGATCACAATATCCTTCATGCGCGCGTCCCTGCCCCGGATGACGATATGGGTGTGGGGATGACCGGTATTGTGGTGATCGACTGCGATCCAATCGAGCCGCCGTCCCGTGTCCTTCTCGATCTGCGCCATAAACTCTCGGATCGCGGGCTTCAGATCGCCGAGCGCCGCGCCGTGTTCGGGCGAGACGATGATGCGGAACTGGTGACGGTCATTTTCGCTGCGCTCCAGAAATTTTTTCGCATCGAGATCTTCGCGCTCGCGATCATAGAGACGCCCGCCGCTTCCATCACGCTCGACGCCGTCGCGCTGAATATAGCCGATATGGGCGCGATAGACGCCGGGGCCTGACTTTCCGGCGCGGGCGATATGCACTTTGACAACGACGCGACGCACGCGCTGGCGGGCGAGATGCCGGCTTGTGCGCGCCCGCGTTCGCGCCGCGCCGCCTGCGCCATAGCGCTTACCTGTAAACGCGCTTTTCTTGCCTGACTTTTTGAGCCGCGCGACGGCCCGCCTGAGCTGGGTGTGGACGCGCTTGCCGCCAGCCTTGCCGACATCCCGGATGCGTCCGAGACGCGGCGTGAAGTCGTCCGGCCCCGTCATGTCGTGTAAAAGCGCACCTGGCGCCACCTCGATTCAATAAATTCAAAGCGGTGCGAGAAAAGCGGCGCCACAACGCCGGGCAACAGGCGCCGCAAAAAAAGATGTGCAGACAAGGCGCTACCAATGAAGTGGCGCCACAGCTTTAATCTCGCCCTACCGGGTCCGCTTTTCCTCCGCTTGCTGAGCGTTTCCGCGCCTTGCATAGGCTTGCTACCCTGTCAGTCTGAAAGAAGGATGAGGGGGACGGCGACGCCGTCCACGTCTTCCGATTTTGTGACGCCGAAATACCGCCCGTCGAGGGAGCGCGGATGCGCGTTCAGGAGAAAGAACTCGCCGTCCTGGAGCGTGACGCATCCGCGCCAGACGGGCATGTCGCGGCCAAGATTGTCGCTCGCAAGCGCTGTCGCGACATGCTCTCCGTCGATGAAAATTTCGAGATTATCGCGGCAGATTTCAGCGCCGGAGGCCGCTGCAACACGCTTTAATAATGGCCAGCCGGGTCCTGTATAGCCGCGATGACTGGCCCAGAGCGCCGCATCGCTATCGGCTGAGACGGCGACCCAGCGGCCGGGGGTGATGGGCGCGCCGCTCAGCCGATAAAGCCCGAGCGGGGCGGATCGTGTCCGGTTCCAGACAAGCCAATGATGATGGGAGAAAAGGACGCCTGACAGCGCCATCGCTATGCCGGCGAAGGCGGCGGCGGCGAGCGCCCGGCGTCTCACCTGTCGCGCCGGACGCGTTGCGAGGTGGATTTGTACCGGTCGCGCCGGGACCATCGTCTGAGGCTGCGTTTGGTGTAGAACACGCGCGATCCATGCTTGCGGTAAATCGGCCCGCGCCCTTCGCAGCGATAGCGATTGAGCGTCGATTTTCCCATGCGCAATTCCCGAGCTGCTTCTTCGACGGTAAAGAGCTGATCGAGATCGTCGTCGTCTTCGTCGTCGCCATCGTTGCCGTATTCGGGGTCTTCGTAACTTTCGGTTTCCTTTGTATTGCGGGTCATTGGTCTGCCTTTCCACTCAACGCTCGAACATGACGAGAGTTTGCAGAAAATTTCAGAGAACGGGGAGCCGGAATATTCGAATTCGAATTTTCCGACATCTGCCTTTTTGCGCGCATGCACAGCAAAGCCGCCCCGGATTTTCATCCGGGGCGGCGCGCTGCTTGGGTATCGAGACCTAGTTGCGCGGGTTCCACAAGATGACGTGCCGGCCTTCGCGGTCTTTGACGGGGGCGAGATTGGCGTAGATTTTCCGTGGGCCGATCTGCGGGTCTGCGAGCGTGAGCGAGACATATTCGCGTCCCGAGGATTTGGCCTTGCGGAGCCATCCGCCGCCGACTTCGACCGAGGCTTCGCCTGCGTAGATGCGGAAGTCCGGCTGGCTTTCCATCGTCTTTTGAGCGTTCGGCTCAATCCGGATCGCAGCGACGAGGTTCATCATTGCGAGCGTGCCCTGAAAGCCGGTTTCGGTTTCGGAGACGTATCCAAGTGCGTTTGCCATAGTGTCGTTCCTTTCGTTTCTGGCTGTCTCCGGGAACCCCTTGTCCCCGTCGACGCCGGACCGTCAGGACGGCGGCGCGCGGCCCTGAACCTTCGAAAAAACCAAAACAAAAATTCGGGCGAAGCGCAGCGGAGCACCGGCGCGTGGATGAAATTTGGCTCGCGAGGAAGGCGCGTCAGCGCCGGGGAAATTTCTTCCGCGCGCCGGTTTCGGGGCCGGGCGTCGTCGTCCAGGTCTGAAGGCAGAGACGGGAGCAAGGGGGACGCGGATGGGCCAGGAACATGCGGATGGAACGGACCTGTGGCGCCCGCCGGATCGGCTCAGATATGGCTGCGGTATCGTGGAATGTTTGAATGAGGAACCGGGATGTTACATTGCGCCGTCGCGCGAGGCGGGAGTCCGCCTGCGGCAAGCAGGGGCGAACTGGCATCGCCCTCCAACGAGATCAGGCGGCCTGCGCCGTTATCCCGGAGGCAAAACTCGCGATGGAGGGTGCGATGGGACTTCGTATTCCGATCAGTTCCGCTGCTGCGGCGTGAAACACCCGCCCATGCGCTTCGGCCGGGACATTCGACAATTCGAGGGCGCTGTCTGTGACGGTGACGATGACGCCTGGAAACATCAGCCGAAGCTCGGCCGCTGCTCTCTGGACCGATGCGAGTTGCGCAATGGCGTAGGGAAACCGGAGTGTCATTGCTCATTCCCCCATGGATGAGTTCGCGGCCGCATAGACCGATTCTCGACGCGCAGCGACTCTGCGATTTCAGGTCCGCCCCTTCCGGCCGACAACTCGAAACGATCTGTCGCGGGCCTGAAATTCAGATATTGAGGACTCGCGGCGGCGGATCAGAGAAGCGTTCGCGGCGCAGCGAGAATGATGACGGAGCCCAGCAGACAGACGCCGGCCCCGATCAGGTCCCACCGGTCGGGCGGCACGCGCTCGACCAGCCACAGCCAGACGAGCGAAGCGGCGATGTAGACGCCGCCATAGGCGGCGAAGGCGCGCCCGGCCGCGGCGCTGTCGACGAGGGTCAACAGGAAGGCGAACAGGGCGAGCGAAGCGAGTCCGGGGATCGCCCACCATGCCGGTTTGTCGAGCCGGAGCCACATCCAGAAGGCGAAACATCCGGCGATTTCGGCGATGGCGGCGCCGATATAGGCGGCGATGGTCAGCATGAGTTCGTCCTTCGTTGGGGCGCGCGGCAAGCTATCCTGCAAGTGCACCCAAGCCAAACGCCGCAATAAAGAAAAGCCGCCCGGCAGTTATTGCCAGGCGGCTTCGTTCGAGCCTGACAGGGGAAAAGTCGTGAGACGGCGCCCACCTCGTTCATAGATGAAGCCCACGCCGGACGCGGGTCGAGCCGGTCTATGAGACAGCGCAATCCGCCCAATTATAGGCGATCATGATCGGCTCTGATCCGGATCGCTCAAAAGTCCCGACAAGGGCGTTCGCCGCCGCCAGATCCGGCATGTCGCAGGGAATGCAGCCGTAACGTTTCTCCATGGCGTCAGTCCATCGCCCCACATGATTGATGGCGGCGACAAGGCAATAAAGCATGCGGTAGGGCGAAGGCTCGAAACGGCCTGCGGTTTGCGCTTCCGCGAGGCGCGCGCGGGCGTCCGCCAGCCTGGCGTGAAAGAAGCCGACGCGATCGAGGCCCTCGCCTTGCAACAATCCAAGCGAAGCGCCTGCGGCGGGATAGATCAGCGGCGCTGAGAGCCGCCAGAGAGAGAAGAAAGCGGCGTCGAACGGCTCGCCGGCTTGATGTCTCCGCGCAATCTCGGCGGCCATGGCCGCGGCCTGCGCGCGCATCGGCGCGATCTCGGCGAACAGCGCCCGCTCCAGCGCGCGCGTTTCGCGCCGGCGCCGCCAGCCTTCGACGCCGGCGACGGTTCCGATGATCGTCAGAATAAGGAGAAACGCATAAACTACGGTCATTGGTCGGTCATGAACTCGCGGAACAGCGCATAGACATAGCGGTCATGGGCGCCGACGGGAAAGCCGGCCATGAACTGTTCTTCCGTCAGCCATTTCTGGGCGATCCCTTCTTCGGGCGGCCAGACATTATCGACGCGATCGCACAGATAAGCGCAGCATATGATTTCGAGCCAGTCGAGATATTTGTGATCTTCCGCGCCCTTCAGTGTCAGCGCCTGGACGATAGCGCTTTCATTGAACTCATTGGATACGTTCAGCCAGACCTTTTTTTGCCGGGCCATCCACAGTTCCTCAAGCTTCTTCGCTCTCGGCGGCGGCTCCCGCATCAGGCTGTAGCCGGGCAAACGCCATTCATAGCCATGGGAAAGCCCGCGCGGGTCGGGCGCGAATTTGTCTGAGGGCGCCCTGACGCCGGGAAGTTTGTCTGCTGGCGCCGCAACGCCGGGAAGATCGTGGCGTTCCACAAGGATGTTCGATTCCTCGTCGAGGACGAGACAAACGCAATAGACAGCCTTGGTGATGATGGTTCGCGGCGCAGGAATCGAAACGCGCGGCCGCTTGCGGTTGAACGTCCAGCCGAGGAAATTTTCGATGTCGTCCATGGCGGCGTGCGCCTGTCCGCGCACGAAGGCGTCTCTGTCACGCAACGCCGCCTCAATGATCGGCTTCACCTTCTTCTCGTCGAGCTTGCCCAGCGTGCGTGAAAGGTGGCCGAAACCGAGAATGGCGTTGCCGCGCACGAATACATCCGAATGGCTGGAAAGCGCGATGCACACGGATTCGACATTCACGTCTTCCGGCGGGTTCATGGAAAAGTCGATGGGCAGCATCGCCAGATATTCCAACGGCGTGTCGTCATCGTCTTTCGTTTGGTCTTGGTCGGTCATGCTTGTTCTTTCGCTAAAGCGCGCCGCGCGTCACTTCTTCGAGTACGCGCTCGATGACGTCGACGATTTCCGCGCGGTCTTTGGTTTCGTGTTTCCGAAGAAGCGTCCCTGTAAAGTCGCCTTCGTAAAGCTGCGTCACGAAGCGGCCGTCGGGTTCGCCCTCCGGATACCAGCCGAGATCGAGAAGCCGGTTGCGGCGCTGGTGTTTAAGCTGCAGCAGCGATTCTTTCAGCAGCGTCCAAGCATCCGGGTGATCGATGTCGACTTTGCAAAAGGTGTTATAAGCGACCGTCCAGCCTTCGGGGATGCGCAAGGGCTGCAACGGCTCGTCCGCGGCGAGCGGGATGACTGTAACGAGCCGGGCCATTAGTCGCCGCAATCCATGGGCGCGTCGAGGCTGTCGCTCGAACAGGTAAGGCGTGCGCGGCAAATCTCTTTCACGCCGTCGGCGAGACGCGCGGCGAATACGTCCGGTCTGTCCCTGAAAATGGCGCGCTCTGCGATGGGCCGAAAGCCGTCGCGCCAGCCGAGGGTCAGTGCGCCGAGATTGGCGTCCAGCGCCTTGAGGTCTTTTTCGTCGCCCTCGCCGCTCTTCATCGTCAGGAGCAAGTCCTCGACCACGCTGAAATAGGTCAGGAAGGCGGCAATGCGGGGCCCCGGATCGCGCGCGGTCTGCGCCGGAACGTCGAGCATTTCGCGCGCCAGCGCGACGCGCAGATATTCGGTGTGGTGATCGCCTCGTGGATCCCAGACCGCGCTTTCAAGCATCTGGTGGATCATGGGATTAATGTCGAGCGGACGCTCCATGCGCGGCAGAAGCCGGCCCATGCGGGGAATGAGGTCCGTGACCTGTTCATGGAGGAAAGCGTAGCTTTCGAGGCGCTGGCTTTCGTCCTTCATCGCAGCAGCGGTTTCAGCGCGTTTCGCGGCAGTTCCAATAAAGGCGCGAAACCGCACATCGAGATCGTAATAGCTGTCCCTGAAATAGGTCCGGACCGCCGCATCCACGACCCACTGGCCATCGTCGCGACAGGCGTCGATTTCCGCATTTTCAAAGCCGTCAAAGACCGGTTGCGCAAGCGCGGCGGCGGGAAAGACCAGGGCGGCCGCGGCAAGCAGCGCGGCGCATCGCCGTAACGGGATTTCATTCATGTCGCGACTCCTGTGGGTCTTTCGCGCTTTTGGCCTCGATCTCCAGCGCCAGAGCGCGCTCGGCGCAAAGGCGGCTGATCCTGCCGGCGAGGCGGCTCGACAAATCGGTGTGGTAGGGGCCCGAGATCGCCGTCTCGAACACGGGACGGAGGTCTTCCTCGTAGGTCTCAAGCACGATGCGAGGCATTTCGCGAACAGCTTCGCGCTCGGTTGGCGTCGCATTTCCGCTTGTCTGGATCTCCAGAAGATTCCGCGCAAGATCGAGGTCGGCCATGAAGCGAATGATCCGCCGTCCGGCGTCGGGAAAGGCGTCCAGCGCCTCGTAGGCAAAAGCGATGCGCATCACAGTATCCGCGTCGTTTGCGTTCGGGATGTCTATCTGGTCGAAATAGATGCGGTCGGTGAAGTCCGCCATGTCGGGTTTGCCGGCTTCATCCATCTCGAACGGCAGCAGTCGCCCGAGGAGAACGATCGCCTCTTCCGCCTCAGCAAGGAGGCGAGCGTCATGGGCGGCGATCTGATCGGCGCGCAGGCGTTTGCGGACCTCGAAGCCGCCGACAAAGCGGCGTATATGCACGTCGAAATCCTGATGCCGGGCCTCGAAATCGACGGTCTTTTTCGCGTCGCGTACAAAGTCCCGGGCGTCGCCGGAACACAGGCGCAGCGCGCGTTGATCGGCGGCGGATGCGAAAGGTGGTGCGTCGCTGCGCACTGCGTCGTGAGCGCAGGCCGAGAGGGCGAATGCAGCAAGGAGCGAAAGCATAACGTAGTGAGGGGACATGTGCTATTCACCCCACATATTGAGAGGGTCATCATCCGGATCTGTGCAGACCCCGCCTTCAACGCGTTCTTCATCAACATAAAGATACGCATAGGCTTCCTTATAATAGCGGTTGGGGTCATCTGGGTATTCACACCCAACGTCGCTGAAGCGGCTCATCGCCACGGCCGGCACCGCCAGTGTTCCATTACGGATGACGGGCTCACGAATATCGTATTCGATCGATCCGCGCAGACCGGGGAAAAGCAAGGACGGATGCTCAATCAAGACTTTTTTCTTGAGCAAGGAGTATACAAAACCGGGGCCGACACGAAACAAGCCCGCGTCTACGAAGCGCTTACTCCCAAAGCTCTCGCCATAGGGGCCCCTGTATAGGAGATTCCCATCATTGTCATAGAACAGCGAGCATGAAGTGCTGCCGCATGCTTCGCTCTTTTGGGAGGCGTCGGCGGATCCCACATATATTCCGTATCCCTCGGCCAATTGCTTCAGGCAATAATACCGGTTGTAGTCAAATGATTGCGCGGGAACGGCTATTGAACCGTCCGGACGTTTAAGTCCGCACCGCCGGTCATCCGGATAAAAAGGAACAAGGGTTGCTGTTCTATATGCCGCCATGGGATCGGGCTGGACAGGCTCGTTTACCTTGCGTCGTTGCAGTTCGGTAAAGTAGCGCGAAAAGGCCTTATCTTCGCCTGCCGCTACCGCGTCACGTTTCTTCAGGCGTTTGAGCTGTTCGCTCACAAGGGCCTTTTCCCTCTGGCGCCAGTCTTTCTCGACTGCGGCGTCGCCTGCATTTTCGGCGACGATCGCCCGCCACGCCGTCTCATAGGCCAGGAGCTGCTCCGTTGTCGGATCCTTTACGGGCAGGTGCGGCAAGCGGCGCATGGCGTCGTTCCTGCGGGCAGACCAGCCGGCAGTTCCTTCACCACCCCGCGCCGGAAAACTGGCGAAATAAGCCTTTGCACGCTCTAGCTTGAAAGCGGCGGACTTCTCCCGCCATAGGCGCTTTTCGACGCGCTTCATGACCGCCATGCCGCTGACTTCGCCTTTCAGAACGCCGACGGAAATTTCGTCGTGAGCCCGCTCGTTTGGCCCGAGCGCGCGCCCACCACTGTTGGAGATGAGCAGGCCTTTTCGCGCGACCTCTCTGGCGCTTGCGGCATTAAGCCATTTTCCCCCCATCGCCTTGCAGACATCGCCATCGGCGTGTTTCAGGGCAATGCGCGCATCCGGCAGAGCGCAGAGAAATTTGTCCCAACCGGGGCTGCCGGCGACGTTGAAACCGCTGCGGCCGTTCTGGGCGACGACGCCAGCGTCGCACGGAACCGCGATGGTCTTCGATGAGCCAACGCCATATCCCGTGTCGCGCGGATCGGGCCAACTCGCGGCGAGCATGAGATTGTAGACTTCGACCTCGCCGTCTTCAGCGGATTCGATGCGGACGCCGTCATCAGCAGGGAGACTGACATTGCCGCCCGTCGAATTCGTCCAGCGCGCCGTGCAGTTCACCACGGGCTCGCCGAGCAGATACCAGATCCTGAAATTTCCTTCGAATTTCAGGCCGTCCATGAACCAGGCGACGGCTTCGGCGCCATCACGCCGATCGGGCGGCGACCAGCTTGTTGCATAATCGGTCTGAAGGGATTTCGGCGACTGCGCCGCTGCGGCGCCCGCAAAAAGGACGAAAATCAGGACAAGGATGGCCCGCATCACCAGTACTCCACAAGTTCATCGAGATCGGCCGCGCTCGTATTGTCCGCGTTGAGGCCCGAGAAAAACGCGCCATTGTCGATATCCTGCGGGCCTTCCTCGCCGCCACCGACCGTATCGTTTTCTGCTGCGTATGCGCCGGGCGTTCGGGCAATGCCGCCGGCGCCGCCTGTTGAGCGATCTGCGAGAACTCTTTCGCGGCTTTCATGGATCGGGAGAAATTCGGCGATCAGGAACAGAAGGCCGCCGAACAGGGCCGGGAATCCGAAGACGGTAAGCGCGACCGAGGCCCATCGCCCCGTACCGGTGAGGAGCCGGAACCCGCGATAGACCCCGAAGTAAAAAGCAATCGACAGAGCCGCGCCGCCGAGGGCGAGCCATGCGGGCGGGTCTTCAATGTTGCGCGCCCCGAAGGCGATGGCGCCCATCGCGACCAGCGCGCTACCGATCAGGATAGCGAGTCCCAGTCCGACATTGCTCGCCGGCTTCGGCGCCGCTGCGGCAGAAACACTCGCCTTTGGGGATGCAGGGGCGGAAGCTGCACGCAGGTCGCGGTCGATCTCATTGGCGAGCGCGATGGCGCGAGGGTAAAGCGACGAACCCGCTTCCCCGTACAGGATCAACCGCCGGTCGCTTTCGACAGGCGTATCGTAAAGCCGGTGACCGAAAGCGCGGAGCTTCAACAGTTCGGCGCCGATGTCGTCAATGTTGAGTTCAAGCGCGATCAGCGCTGCAAGAATGAGCGCGTCCTTTCGCTCGGCCGTGCAACCTGCTTTGACGCGCGTGAAAATCGGCTCACTAACAAGCCGGTCAAGACAGGACCGGACATCCGCGCCGGCCCACCGAACGGCGTCTTCGACCAGGTCGCGGGCATAGGCTGGGCCAAAGACCTTCTGACCAGCGAGAAGACTGGTTCCCGCAATCCTTTCGGGATCGACGGTTCCCTGGATGGCGCCGCCGGGACCGTCGGCCCGTCTCACCTCGCCCAGCAACGTTCCCGTGACCAGGCGAGCCGCTAGTTGCAGATAATCCGTATCAAGCATGTCAGGATCGCTTCAATTCATGCGATAGATCGTCGTGGCGGCGCCGCGCATCGCGCAAAGCCGCCGCGATCTGCTCTCCCATCACCGCAAACGAGAACGCCCTTTGAGCAAAGGTAAGATCAGTCATATCGGATTTTCTCCTGGTCGGCGGCGCTCTGCGCCACGATTACCAGCGTTGTCTCGCGCTCGGTGCAGATCAGGCGCAATTGCGCGGCGAGGCGCGTCGACAGATCGGTAAGGTGGGCGCCGTAGATCGTTATTTCGAGCGTCGGCCGGAAATCCTGTTGATAGGTCTCCAGAAGCATGCGCGGCAATTCGCGAAGGGCGTCCTGCTCAGCGGGCGTGGCATGCCCGCTTGCTGCAGCAGCGAGCAGGTTCCTCGCAAAGTCGAGATCGGTCAGGAAGCTGATGACGCGTTTGCCTGCATCGGGAAAGGCGTCGAGACTCTCGGCGGCAAAGGCGACGCGCATCATGGTTTCGGCATCGCTGGCTTCCGGGATGTCGAGTTCGCGGACATAAATCCGGTCGGCGAGTTCGGACAAGTCGGGATCGCCATTCTCTGTCCCGATGAGCGGCAATAGCCCGCTCAGAAGCTCAATCGTTTCCTGGGCCTGCCGATACAGGGCGGCGTCATAGGCCTCGACTTCGTCAGGTCCCACGCGCTTGCGGTTTTCAAGCTCTGCGATGAGAGAGGTCATTTGCCTGTCGAAGGCATTGTACCGCTCCTGAAAATCGATGCTCTCTTCGGCTTCCCTCACCCATGCAAGCGCATTGCCCCTGCAAAACGGCGCCGTCGCGCCGCCATGCACGCATCCAGCCAGGATAAGCGTTGCGAGAGCGAGCCCTATCGATTTCGATTTCCGGGGCATCATGTATCCAACCTTCGCGCCCGGCAGGACCTTGTTCGGACCCGTCAGAGAATTCTGCGGCTTTGCGCTCTGTTTCCCGCCCAGCAGGGCTTTCGTGACCCGGCGGGGAGCAAATTGAAAATCGTCCGTTTCGTGCATGTCAGGATCACTCGAGAGCAGAAGAGGAATCGCCAAGCAAGCGCCTTGCATGGCCCAAAGCCGATGCGACCTGATCGCCATAGGCGCAAACCAGGGTGGCGCGCCCGGTCGTCTGGACCGGTTCGGCGCGGCTCGCGACAGAGGTCTCATAGGCGATGCAGTCGTCCTGGCACTCGAAACGGATTGACGTGTATTGCTTGCTTGTCACCGTATCGGTGAATTCGTGTGCGCTCATGGCGACATCCCCAAGCAGGAACCAGCTCGAAGACTCCACGCCGCCAGCGCGGTAGCGGGTCGACAGCGTGAGTTTGCCATTGCGATCGAGCGACACCGGAAGCGTGGTGACCTTGACGCTGGCTGCAGAACCCGTTTGCCAATAGGTGAAGCCGGCGCATCGCTCGTTGATATAGGCGACGGTTTCCTCAAAGCTGAGCTCGGTCACATCGACCGAAAGGTCGATCTCGCGCACCGGCGCCTTTTTTGAGGGGGCCTTATCCTCGTTCATCAGTCTGAGGCCGATGCCCAGGACCGGCAGGATGAGGATCAGGATCACGGCGGTGCGAACGCTGCGAGGTTTTCTCCTCTCGCTCATTGGAATTTGAACGCCTTGCAGAACATGTTGGAGGACTTGCCGTTGCAGACAGCTTCGTGTTCGGATTTTGTGAGCGTGACGCTACTGCCGCATCTGGCGCTGTAATTGCTTGTCACGCGATTGGTCTCGTCTACGTAGCGACTGGTTTCTTCAGCGTATCGTTCAAGATCGGCGCGCTTGGCCTCGAGGTTGCGGTAATTCCATTCCACTCCGGAACCGACGCCCGCGCCATAAAGATAGTTTTCCGATTCTACGAGGTCTTTATCTCTTTTCCTGATTTCCCTGTTCATTTGCGAAACCCGGTTCTTCATGCTTTGAACGTCATCCGCCCAGGGAATACATTCCCTGGCCAGCGCGATCCGGTCCGGGCGCAGGACGGGCTGTGCGGCGACGGGCGCAGGCGCAGGCTGGGGCGCAGATTTGTAAGGCGCATCAGGGCCGGGCGCGGGCGTGCCGTCGTCATAGATATATCTGACTTTCGCTTCCGGCGCGGGCTTGGGCGCAACCGGCGCTGACATTGGTTGTGTCGCAGAGGACGACGCGGGGGTTGAGCGTGGCTTTGCCGGCGCGTCTTTGAGCATCGCCAGTTTTTCATCGATCTTCGTTTGCTGGGCAGCGGTCGGGTCTTCGGCGCGCGCACGCTGATAGAAGAAATCCGGATCGCTGTAGCGAATTTTTTTTCCGGTGCCTTCCGTGGCGCTCATGGCGAAAAAGATATCGGCAAAGGGACGCTCGGCCCCATACGTCTCCCGCAGTTCACCGAGCGCAAACCAGCCGTCAACCATACCCAAGCGGCCGGCCTTGAGATAATGAGTTGCGGCCTCTTGTATATCGGGTTCCCCGAGCTTGCCGCCCATGATGAGCGTTGCGGCGCCATGATGCCCAATCGGATGGTCGAATTCGGCGGCGAACGCGTAATGATCATAGCTGCCCTGAATGTCGGCCTCACCGAGCTTGCCGTTCGCGAGGATCCATCCGATGTTGACGGCGGCAGCGGCCGCGTCGATCTGCACCGCACTCAAATTCGTCAGCTTGCGGCGGCAGCGGTCAAGCGCCTGCTCGGGGCTAAGCGGATAGAAGAGGCCGGGCTTCTCCTCGCAGGCCTTCCACGCGCTCTGGAGCCGTAGCCGCTCCGTCTCCGGCATTTGCCCGCGATTGCGGAAACAGTCCGTGTCTGGTGCACAAGTGGTCACCGCCGACACGAGCAGCGCTTCGGCCTGCTTATCTCCCGCGATCGCCTTGTCAGCAACTGCATTCCAATTTTCTCGGGCTTCGATCCAGTGAGGCGCCAGCACATCGGCGGACGCCGGCGCAGCGGCGCCCATCCACAGGATCGCGAATATAACAAAAGGGGTTTTGATACGCATGCCCCGCACTCCTCTATCAAACTGACAACGCTCGGCGCCAAGGCGCAAACAGGCAACCCGAAAGTATGCTCCCAGAGCGGAAGTGATCCCGCGGCCCAAGTTTGGGACGGCGCGGCGAACGCGGACCCGTGGCTCTATCCGGCGAGTGCGCAGTGTTTCCCATGGGACGCTCAATAATAGCCCGTGCCACGATAGGCCGGGTTCGGGATGCAGGGCCGGCCATCACGGGTGGCGTCATAGGTGTAGTATCCGGTGAGCTGCGGCGGGCGACCATCGGAATACCAGGTGGCGTTGTAGCCATTGCCGCCATTGGCCCAATAAGGGCAGTAATAGACGTTCGTATAGGCGCTCTCGCCGTAATAGCGCAGCTTCGCGCGGCGCCGTTCGAGGCAGACGCTGTCATAGCCGACAAACTCATCATCCTGGTTGTAGACCGAGCAAATTTCGTAGTCGCCGTCGGACAGTCGCTGCGCGCTGGCGGGTGACATCGTCATCGGCGCTGCGCAGCAGGCGGCGATCGCGATGGCGGCTATTTTTCCAGGGAGACTCATCATGGGTTCGGCGCTCCTTTGAATAGGGCGTGCGGCGTCATTTGCGGACGAGCACTTCGAAATCGAGGCGGCAGGTAAAACCTTCGTCTTCGGGGGCGCCGGTCGTCAGACGACAGGCGCAGTCCTTGATGTTGAGGCCGAGATGAGCGCGCGCCTCATCCGAAGCGGCGATGCGCGCCTGCCGGCAGGCCTCGGCCTCGGTCGGGCCCTGCGCGTCGAGGCGCCGGGGCTCCCAGACCGCTTCCTGCGCGATGGCGGTTCCGGCGGCCTGGACGATGAGCGTGAGCGCGAACGCGCCGCCGATCCGGGCCGTTTGCGGTCCGCACTTTGCCGCCGATGAGCGCCAGCTGCGCCTGCTTGTGATGCGCCTGCCGCGCGTCATGGTCGGTGCGTCCCTTCACATCCAGCCTGTTCAGGCCTTGGGATGCGGGAAACCGGTCGGGCGGTCTTTCCCCGGCCCCTGAAATCTTCCTGAATTCCCGGGAAAGACATTCTGAAGATTCTGAAACCCGTTCATTTGCAACGGGTTATGGCCTGCAGGGCCTGCGGCGCCTATCCGCGTTTAAGGAGCTCGCGCGCTTCCATGAGCGCCGGATAAGTGTCCGGCATGACCTGCGCGGCTTCGAGGCCGGACCGGCAGGCGGTCGCCTCCTTGCGGATTTCGGCGGCGTCCTCGCCGGCCATATGCGCCGAGATGCAGTGGAGGCGCGCGCGCCAGGGGTGGTCGGGCGCGAAACGGGCCCGGTCCATGGCGTCTTCGGCACGGCGGCGCTCATCGGCGGCCTCTTCGGTCCGTCCCGACACGGCGAGGGCCCGCGCCCAGCGCAGGTGGAAATGCGCCGCCTTGGCGTCCCGGCCATAGAGCACGCGCGCGCCGGTCTGACGCGCTTCGCGCATGAGCGCATCCGCCGCGCCCTTGTCGCCACGCATAGCCTCGGCGAGGGCGAGTTCGGTCATCGTATAGAGCGTCCAATAATGATCGGCGCCGAGGGTTTCCCGATAGCGCGCGAGCATCGGCGAGAGGATCGCGCGCGCCTCGTCGGCTTCGCCGCGCCAGAGATGCGCGATGGCGCGGCTATAGGCGGGCGACAGGGATTCCGGATGATCGGCGCCGAGCGTCATCGCAAAAATCCGGTCGGCTTCATCGAGATGGGGAGCGGCTTTGTCATAGGCGCCGATGGAGACGAGGAAGTCGCCATAATCGGCATGAGCCCAGGCGGTGAGCGGATGCCCAGCGCCATGCAAGGTCTGGCGCAAGGTGAGATGCCGCCGGAACGCCGGATCCGCGAGATCGTAGCGTGCGAGCTTGCGCAGACTGAGGGCGTAAAACCATTCGGCGTCGGCGCGCTCGGCGCCCGACAGGTCCGTCTTCTCCAGGACGCCGGCGAGCGCGGTCGCCGCTTCCTCGTATCGCCCGATTTCGAACAGGAGCTTGGCGCGGGTGATGCGCACGGTTGTGAGTTGCGGCGCGCTGGTGCGCAGCGCCGTCTGCTCGGCGCGGTCGCAGACGCTTTCAGCGCGGCGTGTGTCGCCAGCGAGGCGGAGGTTCTGGCAGAGCGCGCCGTCCACGGGCACGGTGTCGGCGGTTTCACGGCCCGAATTGAGATCGTGGATCAGCGCATAGGCCGCATCGAGATGCGTGACGGCCTTTTCGTATTCGCCCCAGCCGGAGAAGGCGTTGGCGAGGGCGCGATGCAGCACGATGCGCGTGGCCGGGTCATCGCGAAATCGGGTCTCCATTGTGGCGGCGGTGCGTTCAACGACCTCCCTCAGCGACTCGCCCGTCCCGGCGGACGCGTAGGGATCGGCCGGACCGAGGATGTCGACGGAAAAGAAGGCGAGCAGCGCGTCGACCTGCCGGGCCTTCATGTCGGCGGCGCGCTTTGCATTTCCGGACGCCTGCAGCAAGAGGCCGCCGCCGACAAGAAGAACAAGGAGAGCTCCAATGCTCGCCGCCGCGATTGGCGCGCGCAACGACTTCCCCAATCGCCACGGCGTCGGCGCGTCGGCTCCAACGACGGATACATCGGTCTGTTCGAACGCAACGGGCGCGTTCAGCCGGTATCCTGAGCCGTAGACGGCTTCGAGACTGGCGGCATCCTCGCCGAGCGTCTGACGCAGGCGGCTGATCGCCTTGGCGAGGGAGTTTTCATGGACAAGACGTCCCGGCCAGCCAGCGGCGAGGAGATCGTCCTTGCTGACGGCCTCGCCCGCCTTGCGCGCAAGCGCCAGGAGGACGGTGCGGCTGTTGCGATCCATGGGCGCAGGCTGGCCGGACACGCAAATCTCAGCTGAGGGATCAGCAATTTCGACGGCGCCGAATTTCCAGATGCCTGACAGTGTCTCGGTCACGCCGGTCCTTTCCCGAAGTCCGCCGGTAAAATCGGCGAGATCGCGCCGGAAGGCAATTCGGAATGTCCTTTGTAGGGAGTGGAGCAGCGGGCTCGGCAGGTGATCGCATCACCGTCTTGACGCCGTATGACGCAAATCAAAAAACCGCCCGGCAGGCATTGCCGGGCGGCTCTATCAAGCCTGACAGGGGAGAATTCGTCAGGCGGCGTCGGAGTGTGGCACGGACTGCGGTTCGGAGGAAACCTCCGCTTCGCGCGGTTCGAACAAAGCGGCGACGCGCTTCCATGCATCGGCGGGCGCAGACTCCGCGCCGCGCACGAGGCGTTGCGGCGGCGTCTGCATCCAGCCCGGACGCCAGTCCGGATTTGCATCGCAGGCTTTGCCTGCAATCCGGTTTTCGATGATGGCTTTCTGCACCTTCGCCGGATCGTTGCGGCAGGCTTTCGCGGCGGATTTCGTAGCGATGTCGGCCACCATGGCGTTGAGCGCCCGCTTGTCGCGGCAGAGGTCGAAGAAGACGGGTTCGGGCTTCCAGTAGGCGGAAAGGTCGGTCTCGCAGACATGCAGAACCGCCTCGACCAGCGCGCCGCCGGGTTCGAGGGTTTCCGCCATCGACCATGCGAGCACTTCCATGACTTCCTCGTCCGCCATGGCGAGCAGCGCGACGAAGATCTCGCACAGCCGGTAGGCGTCGCTGTTGCGCCGCGCTTCACCATTATCGCCAAGCGCCTCGAACATCGACGCGATGCGCTCGCGCTTCGCTTTCATGTCTGCGGCGGCTTTCGAGGCTGCGAGACTGGCCTCGGTTTCCGCTTTGCGGGTGCGGCATTCGTGGGCGCGAACGTCCCACAAGGCGGAGCCTGCAAGTGTGTGGGCGACCATGAGCCGGAGCGCGATGGCGGGCTCGCCCGCGAGGCTCGCCTGCGCCGCGCCATGGCGATGCAGGAGGATGTATTCCGCGAGCGGGCCGGACATTTCGGGCTTAACCGGATCGGGTTTCGCCGGTTTCTCTCCATTGGCGTTCGCCGCATGCCGCCGGGCTTCGGCTTGCCGCAACAGCCCTTCATGGAAGTTGACCGTGCCGTCATGGCGGATTTCGACAAACACCTTGCCGCCTTGGCTTTTCGGCGTCTTCACAAAGTCCCAACTCGCGAATTGCGCGCCCCGTTCGAGGGTCACAACGTCCTTCCAGCCGCGTTCGCGATAGGCGTCGATGCGGGCGGCGACGGCGTCCGATTGCGCCTTCCAGAACGCGCCTGCATCGGCAAACACATCATGGTCGCCGAAGAGGTCTGTTGTGACGGCCCCGTCATAGGTTTCGAGGTCAAAGAGGGCCTTGTCGGTGGTGATCGCCGCGCCGCCCGCGATCCATGCGCGGCAGGCCCGGCCCACAGGCGCGCGTTCGTTGTCGTCCTTGAAAAGCCGCAGCCATTCGGTCTGCTGGCTCTTGCTGGCGAGGGTGAGCGCGCGGGCGGTTTCCGCCACGATTTCCTCGTCGGCGTAGAGCTTGCGGATCGCGGGCGAAAGGCTCGCGAGCGCGAGGACACGGCGCACATCCGCCGGAACAATGCCGAAGAATTCGGCGATGGTCTCGACGCTGTCGCCTGCGTCATGGAGGCGTTTGAAGGCGACATATTCCTCCATTTCATGGGCGTCGCGGCGTCCGACATTCTCGATGATTGACGCGGCGATGGCGCTGGCGTCATCATCATCGGTCATCAGTTCGCAACGGACCATCGGGGCTTGCCCGGTTTCGGCCTCGACCTGTTTGAGGGCGTAGTAGCGCCGCCGTCCGGCGACAATACCGAACCCTTCGCCTTCGGGGCGGACCAGCAAGGGCTGGCGAACGCCCTTGGCGCGGATCGACGGATAGATGTCGCTGACGTCCGGGGCCTTGCGTGCGTAGCGCATATTGGTCTTCGAAATATGCAGGCTCGAAAACGGAATGTCCCGGCTGACGGTGTTTGGCGTGGCGTTATTAGTGGTCATGAGTCTGGTCTCCTTTAAGGGTGGTGGTGGGAAAAATGGCGGGCGGCGTCAGCCGCGCGCCTGTCGGGATTGAGGGGGGCGGCTGAGGCGTTCGGCGATGTCGTTTCCGGCGTCGATGGCTTCGGGAAGAAGCTCGCAGGCGATTTCGGTCAGGTAGGCGTTGTCCGTCCCGGGATAGTTCGCCTCGACGCCCCACAGGCTCGCGGCGGCCTCATCCAGCATGACGCCGTCGAGCGAGACGGAGAGAACGACGCCGCAATAGAACCATTCGTCATTGCGCCATGCTTCCATGATCGCCTCGGCCCTCGCCTGCGCGTCGGCGAGCCGCATACGCCAGTTGTTTCCGGGTCCGATGAAACCCGGGTCGCCGATATATTCCGATGGCCAGAATCCGTCCTGGCGCTGGTCGGGTGCGTCGCCGCAATCGTCGCGCACGATGCGCGCGACGATCTCGAAGCCCTGCGTCTCGCATGAAATGCTGTCGCCTTCGCAGACGAAGGCAGCGAAGCGTTCTGTGAAGCTCATGACGCCCTCCGCAAGTCGAAGCCTTCGCGGGCGCAGAGGTCGGCGAGGTTTTCCGCCTCCTTGGCGGTGAGGTCATCGCCAAGCTGGCGGTAGATGGTCCCAAGGGCGAAGCCCTTGGGGGTTCTGACGACATGCGCCCAGCGATAGGGCCCATGTCCGTCTTCGCGCGGTTTCGCCTGATAGCGGGCCATGGCGGTCACCGCGTCCAGAACACATGGACTTCATCGAAGCCCGTTCGGATGACGAGGATTTCGCCGGACATTTCCATGTCGCGGGCGAGCGCTTCCCAATCGATGTAGTATTCGAGGGATTTCGGGATGTCGGTCCCGCATTCGCGGGTGATGTCCTCGGCGAAGTCGGCGGTGGATTTGAACTCGCCCGCATAGTCCTCGAAGGCGGCTTTCGCCTCTTCGAGGTCATCGCCGAAATGGGTGCAGAGCTTCGCGGCGACTTCGCCATGTTCGCCGATGAATTCGGCAAGGTCGCAGACGGTTTCGAATGAGGAATATTCGGAAAGGCTCGCGTCTTCGAACCCTTCATAATCGTGTATGCTCCACTCCTCCGCCTGCGGAATAGGTGAAGCGGCAAGCATGGCCTGCACCTCTTCCATAATTTCGTCGGGCGTCGTGGCGTCTATCCAGCGGCCATGCAGAAAGCCGTTATTGTAGGCGGCAAGACACGCCACATAGATGCGCGGCCCATCGGGCCGCGCCTGCTGCGGGCTCTCCGCAAAAGGCGCGGGGCTCATTGGTTGGTCACTCATGTCTCAGCTCCTTCTCCCCGCCCGCGCTCCTTTCCCCGGAAGGGGGCGGAGGCAGGCGGCGAAAAGGCGCGTCGCCGGGGCGCATAAGGCCGCGGCGCAAGGGGGGCTGAAGGTATGAGGCCTAAAGACGATCCGGACGAAAGAGATCCCGCCCCCTTGCGGCGCGGACGCGCCCCGGCAAAAGCGCCGGCCGCCTGCAACCGCCCCCTCCGGAGAAGATACAGATGCTTACCGGCGTGGTTGACGCGTTTTTTTCATGCCGGATCGACCGGGACACAGAGTATGAGAACGGAAACCCTCGCCGAACAAATTCGACGAGGGCTTTCGATAATGCCAAGCTCATCTAGCAGATCGGCGACAGCGTCCCGTGACCAAAGAGCGTATTGGGGTATTGCGGCTCGAACGCAAATCAAACGAATTGATTTACAGACCGCTAGAGGTCGACATCTCCACTCTTCGGCTGGGATTCGCGCGTAGCGATCCAGTCCGCGATTTCCGAATGGTTTTGTGCTCCGACTTCACTCCAGAACCAATTCATGAGGCGGCGCGGAGCGAACATGGTGAGGTCGTATCGTTCGACCATGCCGCTCTCGCGATCATACACCGTCGTGTTGATAACCGAGACGCCGCATTTCGGTTCGATGTACATTGACCTTCCATCGACTTTGAACCGGGTGATGTCCAATGACTGGTAGGGCAAATCAGGGCATTCGCGCTTGTAGTCAGCGTTGTATTTCTGGATCAGCGTCCCGTCGGGCTGATAGCTGCGCATGGTCTCCCAGCGATTGCCGTTGGTGGAGCGCTGCTGCTGCACCTCGCCGAACTTGCTATTGAAGGCCGAAATGTAAGTTGGCACGTCGATGCCGACATTCGCGCCTTTCATGGCGCCGACGGAGCGGCGCACGATCATCGCGCGCATTTTCCCATCATTGATATCGGGATAATAGTCGATGATATATTGATCGCTGCGCGTGTCGGTCATGGATTCATAGAACCAGGTGGTCTCGAGCCCTTTGGGCAGCATGAAGATCTTGTCTTTCTTCTCAAGCCCGCGCTCGCTGACCAGGATCGCATCGATTTCATCCTCGGTCATGCCGACAACAATGTCCCCGACGGCGACGTCGTCGCCGAAGGTCGCGTAACTTTCCGGCGGCAGCGGCCCGGCCATGAGTTCGAGCGTGATAGTCTTTAGAAGCTCGCTCTCTTCGTCCACGGTTACGGTTACGTTATTGAGCCCGTTGCGGGTTAGGTCGATGCTCGCCTTCGGGACGCAGCGGGGTGCGGATGTGCCTGTGTTGAGCATCAGCGTGCTCGAATTCCCGTCGACACGGCCGTAATATTCGCAAGACCGGCGGCTGCTCTTTTGTTCGGTCGTCAGCTTTAGAACGTCCTCGGCGACGAGGAGAGAAGCGGTGACAATTTCGGGGCCGATCTGCACGCCGCCGCTCCAGAAGCCGTTGAACGGCGCAGTGAGGGGCGACCCGTTTCGTGATGCGGGCGCTGGTTTTGACGTGGCGCTTGCGGTCTTCGCATTCTTCGCCGAAGCGGATGTTTCTTTCCCGGAGGGCGCAGCCTGTGCTGCGGGCTCAGCCGATTGGGGCGCCGCTTCGGCGCCTTCGCTGCTTGCTCCGCAAGCGGCCGCTAAAATACTGAACGCTGCAATTGCAGCTCCCCAACGCGTCATCAGCCCATCTCCTGTTTACCCGTGCTGTCTATGCAGAGCGTACTTTCGCGGCTCACGCTTCCTGTGTCCAGCGCTGCACGCCTCAATGAATAAGGGCTATCTAGCAGCGGTTCTGGACTGAAATGTGTCAGCGCCGCTCCTAAACGCCGATAATCGGAAATTCATTGCACCGACTGGTGGTCTGCTCCCGAAAAAGTGGTCCGTTATTTGAGTTAGTCCCGGCTTCGATTAAGACGCTTGGGATCGGTGGTCCGGCCTTGGTGTTAAAATCCAGCGGCGATGAGACGCTTGGGATTGGTGGTCCGGCCCTGACGTTAAAATCCAGCAGCAAGTTGGACCTGTCCACCATGGCACAGGCCTGAGATTTCGGCAAATTCTGCCGGCGTTTTTCCATTGTGAGCCATGTGAGGCCGGCTCTCATTGTAATCGACCCGCCACGCCTCTGCGAGCCGCTGCGCTTCGCCCGGCGAGGCAAACCAGTTCACGTTCAGGAACTCGTCGCGCAGCGTCCCATTGAACGATTCAATGTGCGCATTGTCCGTCGGCGTGCCGGGGCGGGAGAAGTCCATCCGAACCTTGTGGTGATAGGCCCAGAGATCGACGATCTGACCGGTAAATTCCGCGCCATTGTCGCAGAACATCGCGTCGGGGCGTCCGCGCAGATAAACCAGCCGGTTCAACGCCCGGACCACATCTTCACCGCGAAGGCGCGAGCCGACTTCAATAGCGAGCGCCTCCCGCGTGAATATGTCCACGACGGTCAGCAGGCGGATCTTGCTCCCATTCGACAGTTGGTCGTGGACAAAATCCATGCTCCAGGCCTGGTTCGGCCGGGAGGGTTGGCAGCGGGCTTCCCGATGAACCGCCATCTTGCGCCGGCGGGGCCGTTTTGACCGTAAACACAGGCCTTCTTCGCGATAGAGACGATAGACGACGTTCTTGCCCACCTGCCAGCCCTCACGCTTCAGCATGACATGCACCCGCCTGTATCCGAACCTGATCCGTGTCGCCACGATCTCATGCATGCGCTGGCGTAAAGCCGTCAGGGGATCCCGCCTGGACGGCTTACGCTGGGTGGACCGATGCTGGCGTGTCAGCTTGCAGGCCCTTCGCTCGGAGTAGCCGTGTGACGCCCGCACATAGTCTACAACCTGCTTCATGAGCGATGGCCGGGGAACTTTTTTGACAGAACGTCCTGAAGAACGGCCTTGTCGAGGCTGAGCTCTGCGACAAGCTTCTTCAAACGGGTGTTCTCTTCCAGGACCTGTTTCAGCTCCCGGACCTGGTCCGACTCCAGCCCGCCATACTTCTTCTTCCAACGATAATACGTCATCTCGGAGATGCCGAGTTGGCGGATCAGGTCCGCTACAGGCATCCCCATCTCGACCTGCTTCAGGGCCGCCACGATCTGCTCGGTTGAATATCGCTTCTTCTTCATCGCGAACTTCCTCCTTCAGGAAATCCGCTGGAAAACTAACATCAAATCCGGACCACTTTCACCCGGTCACGTCACTTCTTCATAGCTTGTCGGGGTGGGGTAATTGACATTTGCGCCAAGAAGCTGAGTCACTTTCTGAAGCAGTTTCTGCTCGTCCCAAGTCGTGTTGACATTTGACAGCGGCATTTGGCTCTCCCCCGATATGAATAAGAAAAAAGGTCAGTAGGCAGGATAATACTTTGGATGAAAGCGACAGATTTCCGTCTGCCGCTCCGGCGAGTCGATTTGAAGAAGCCTGAGGTCAACGATGTGTTCGAGCGGGCGCTTTCCGCCTAACCGCCCGCCGATGAGCGCATAAGCCCGCTCATCAATTACGACCACGTCAAAAAAGCCGCCCAGATCCGCGTTTGATGCGATCGGCGCCGGGTCATCAGTGCTAATACTTGCTGACGTGATCGAAAGTTCACGCCCGATCGTGGTTTCAGGCATCCGCAACTTTGATTTAACTTCGTCGGGATCGGCTCCAAGCACCAATGGCTGGTCCAGTATGAAAGCGCTTGATGCTGTCCAACCATACAGTCTGTCGACGAGCAAAATCAGCGCATCCCTTGTGCCGTCATTGTCGACATCTGCAACTTCAGTGTACCAAATCGGCCGTGGCTCACCGTTCAGGACGGACCAATTGACTGAAAAAGCATTGCCCAACAACAAATCACGGGTTTCAAAAGCTTCGACCATCGTCGCGCGCTGATATATCGGCGTACGCTGTTGGTTGAGCGATGCGAGAAGCTTACCGCATGCGGCGTCACCGGTGGTGTATGCAAGTTCATACGTATCGGCAGGCCGACCTTGGATATAGAAATCGTACTTTTTCGGCTTCGTCGCGTCCGCAGCATCCAGGGCATCTTGATTGGAACTTTTCGCCGATAGTAGCTCATTCTGTGACACCGTCTGCCCAAGCGATCCAGATATGGGGCTCCCATCCATTTGCGCATGCGCGGATGGAACATTGAAGAGAACCGAGAGCATCGTGAGGGTAAAAAGCGGGAACGAGAATTTCACAGACATTGGAAAACACTCCGATTAGAGATGAAGCCGTGACGATCATGCGGCAGAGGCGGAACGTCGCCGCAAACGCAGTGTATAAAATCCGCATGACATCTGGACATTTTTGGGTCCGGCCCTTCCTATTCTGTTAAGTTAGCTCGTCGTGTTTGTTCTGGTTCCCTCTTTATTTTTCCCGATCAGGGCACGGCATCGGCCCCCCCTCCGCCCAACCATCTGATCGCCTGAAGGCGCAGAGCCTGGAGGCGGCGTTTGCGCCAGCAACAGCTGAAACTCAGCGATCTGTTCGTCCGTAAAGGAAAAATCAGTAAAACCATCAGCCATTTGAACTTCTCCCACCATTGGTTCATGAGCGCACCACGAGCTGCGTTCATGTTATCTGGTCTAGCCAGCCGTTTATTGACTCGTAAATTTCGATCAGAGACTGCTCGAACATCTTCGAACGCGCAGGATCTTGCATGCTTTCGCCGAAGCGAATTGAAAGTTGAACGGAGCTCACAATATCTTTGTCGAAACGAGCGGTATATTCACACACTCCGATGTCCGAGCACTCGAAGGTCAACGGCGCGCCGGACGTGGTTCGAAGGCTTCTCGATACGTAGTACAGTGTTGTTCGATTTTGCGCGTTTGCAACCTTCACAATGTCAAAAGCTTGTGTTTCGGAGGGCTCGCTGCTTTTGAGAGACGCATCGACATCACCGACGATCGCGGAAAGCCGATTATAGGTATCAGCGAACCGCCCGGCAGCACTGTCCGGTCGTGTTCCGTCATCATCGAGATCAAGGAACTTAACTTTCTCCGCGGACAGCAATTGAAGTTTAACACCAACAGCATGGGCATCTGTTAGCCCCAATTCATCAACCCGATTTTCGGTTTCAGTCTTCCAACCAAAGTCGTCGAGGTCTCCAGAAACCTGGATCAGGCGTGGATTGATTGGTTCATCTGTTGTCGATTGACAGTAGACATAATCGAAATGGCGATCCGATTCAGTCTTTGCGCGAAATTCAGATGCGTTCCCGCCTTGGAAGCTCGGTTCATACGATTGCGGGATGCGAATTGACGAGCTGCCCATTTCAATGCGCCATATCTCGGGTGTCTCGCACTCCCTCTTGGGGACGCGCTCATCGCCGCAAGCAGACAACAGAGTGCTGCAGAAAATAGAGAAAATGCACGAGATGGAAAATGAGGAAATCAAACGCATGGAAAAACACTCCGATCAGAGATGAAGCCGTGACGATCATGCAGCAGAGGCGGAACATCGCCGCAAGTGCAGGGTATAAAATCCGCATGACATCTGGACATTTTTGGGTCCGGCCCTTCCTAATTTATTAAGCTAGATCGTTGTGTTTGTTCTGGTTCCCTTTTTAAATATTTCCCGTTCAGAAGGCAGCACTCGCACGCCGCGACCCATAACCGGCCGGAATTGCTGCGCACCTGTCGATTGGACGCGTAACTCAGTCTGAATGGCGCGGCTGATCAGGCGTCGCGCATTTTCAATCAGGCGACATTCACTAAGAAATCCCGCCCTATTTCGCCCCCCAGGCGATTTATTTCTTCGACACTCAACCTACTGTACTCGACCTGCATTGCAATCAAAGGTTTTGTGACAAATCAAGTATTATTTTCCCCTTTTGATTTAATGTGATTGTAATTGCCTGAACTTTTTTGAGAGAGCGCTCTAAGTTTACATCTGAATTTTTATTCCGCCGCGGCGCGGTTCGTATCTGGAGACGTGTTGAACGTTTTGCCGGTTTGGCCATGCGAACGTCGCGCGGGCCCACGCATGTTCGCGCCAAGCTGCTCCTGCGCCGTCCGGTTTGTCGCGCACCTTCCAGACCAGACCGCGAGGGCTTTCAAGCAGCGTCTTCCCGAACGAATGTCCAGGTCGCATCATGACGGCGGCAGTCATTGATTCGTCGCGGGCACGATGCAACACAACGAACCAGCAGAGACAGAGGAGATCAGCGCGCTTGAGATCGCGCCGATGCGAGATGTATCTGATCCGCCGCGGATTCTCACGATCCGACCGGCGCGACCCGGTGAAACGCCGGACCTCTGGTGTGTGATCGCCCGGATGAAGGGCGGCGCGGGGCGCGTTCTCAAGGATGAGCGCGACCAATCGGCGGCGCTCGCTTTCGCCGAAGCCTTCCGGGAGCGGCTGCGCGGGACACAAACACATCCGCTTCCTGCGATTGTTGCGATCTGAACGATGCGCGGCGTCGCTCCGGGCGCCGCAAAGGTCTGATCAGCGACATGCTAGCGCAGAAACGGGTCTGCGCGCAGCAGGTCCTCCCGATAGCCGCCATCGCGCAGCGCCTCGGCTTTCTTCACCAGATACCGAACGGCATGTTTCATGGAAGGCCCGTTCCACTCTTCGCGGACCCGGATTTGGCCGTAGAGCGCGGCCGCGACATCCCTGTGATTGCCGCCGAGGGCCAGGCAATCGAGGGCGATAAGACCGTCGCGAAGAATCTGGGTGGTTTTGCTCCATTGCGCCGGCCGCGTCGGATAGACCCCGTTATAGACGTCAAAGGCGGACTGGAGCAGTTTCGACCGTCGCGGAAAACTCTGCATGTCGGTGATCATCAAGCGGACGCCAACGGGTTCAAGGCCGAGCAGCGAGACGCCGGTGCAGCAGTTTTGAATCACCGATCCGTCGCAGCGGCAAAGAAGATACTCGCGACCGGAATAATCGGTGACGTGCGTGGATTTGGAGACCGCGTTGACGCGTTCCCAGATTTCGCACGGCTCATGCGGAGCGCGGGTAACGCAGTAGATGATGATCTGGTCGGGAAAGGCGGCGAGATTCCAGACGACATCCGCGTCATGACCGTTGAGGTTGGGATCCGGCATCATGACAAGGCCCCAACGATCGGCCAGGGGCTGCGGCTCTCGCGCGCGCAGAATTCGGGCGTTTACGCATGGCGCCTTGCGCTCTGAAATATCGTCATCGCGCCGTGTCGCCGCATCGCGTCTGAAATCAGGATTTCGGCGCAGGAATTCCCAAGCCCACCGATCAGGCGAGAGACGCCAGAGATAATCGTATCGGCTGAGTTCGACCCGATCGCCGATCGTGAAGTGTTCCATCTCCCTTACCGTTTGATCCTGTGATGTTGGCCGGAGGGCGCATCAGAGGCGACCGTTGTTCTATTTTTAGTTGTTCCGCCAATATACAGTATGAGTCAAGTAAAGACGCACGCCGCCACGCCTTCGGCGGCGTCGACCGTCGTCTTCGGGAAGTTCGACTCAATTGGCTCTGAGGCCACCTGTCATGGACGCATTTACAACCAGCGGGATGATCCTGCATTGCGTGCGAGATGCGGCGTGTCGTCAGGCAAGTGAAAAAATAATGCTGCGGCAGGTTGTCGGCAGCGCGGGAGTCTGATCGCGAGCGTGCGCGATGGCGCGAGCGAACGTGTTGAGGAGACAGGCAAAATTTGCCGATGGATCGATCGCAAACACAAAACTTGTCTTTGCACCGGGGCAGCAACTCTAAAGAGTAGGCGCGCGCGGTTGAAAGCGCTTCCATGCCATGTTTGGAGGCTGGCGATGAGAGCGGCATTATGGGCTTGCGACGATATTCTGGTGGATCTTGAAGACCGCGACGTCACCGTCCGGTTCGTCCATTTCAAAACCCATGCGACGGTTACGGTTGCATTGCGGATCAACGCCCGAGCGCTCGACACATCGGTCGAAGAACTCAAGCGCAGGGTGGAAGCGCTGGCGGGCGACTGTGTCAGCGATCTTGCCTCGTTTCTCGATGGAGGGTGAGCGAACGCCGTTTTCACGCAGCGAAGACGGCGAAATACAGAACCGCAATCACAAGGATCGCGACGAGTATCCAGAAGGCGCGCGGCGGCGGTGCGGGGGTATAATCGCCGCTTCGATCCCTGTCCCATCCGCTCATGGCTGTTTTCCGTGACTTTGACTCAACAGGCGCGGCGAGGGGGCGAGGATTTGTTGGCGCCCCCGCCCCGTCTTAGCGCGCGAATGGGTCGGCGAGAAGCAGCTCGTGGGCGTATCCGCCATCGCGCAGCGCTTCGGCCTTTTTCACGAGATATCGAAGCGTATGTTTCATGGACGGCCCGTTCCATTCCTCGCGCACGCGGTCTGATCCGTAAAGGGCGTTGGCGATGTCCTTGCGCGATCCGCCGAGGGCCAGGCAATCGAGCGCAATCAGCCCGTCCCGCAACACCTGGGTCGTCTTGGTCCATTTCGGCTCAGCCGGGCCCGGCGGATCGTTGTAGACCCGGAACGCCGCCTCAAGGAGTTTGAGGCGGCGGGCATATCCGTCCATGTCGTCGATGATGAGTTTGATCCGGACCGGCTGGTCGCCGAGAAGGGACACGCCCGAACAGCGATGCTGAATCACGGCGCCGTTGCATCGCACGAGAAGATATTCCGGGCCGGTGTAATCGGTGACATGGGTGAAGGTGGAAATCAGCGTTACGCGGTCCCAGAGTTCGCAAGGCTCATGCGGCGCGCGGGTGATGCAGTACAGCTCGATCTGGTCGGGGAACGCCGTCCGGTTCCAGACGACTTCGGCGTCGCAGGCGTTGAGATCCGGGTCCGGCATGAGGACAAGCCCCCAGCGATCCGCGAGCGGCTGGGGCTCCCGGGGGAGCAGGATCTTCGCATCGACGCAAGGGGCGCGCCTGACAGAGATCGCATCATCGCGGCGAAGCGCAGCGGCGCGCTTGAACTCCGGGTTTCGCCGCAGATACTCCCAAGCCCAGCGGTCCGGGGAAAGGCGCCAGAGATAATCGTATCGGCTGAGTTCGACGCGATCGCCGAGCGTGAAGTGTTTCATCTCCCTAACCGCTGCAGCCTCTGAGGCCAGCGGGCGCATCAAAGGCAGGTCTTGTTCTATTTTCAGTTGTTTGGACGATAATCCGGATGAGTCAAGTAAAGGCGCGCGCCGTACCGGATTCCGATCCAGTCAGAAACGGTCGCTGGAATCATGCAAATGTCGCGCTTTTTCAGGCATAACGGACGCCGCTCGCCTGCAGCCGTGCGCCGTGGCGCGATCACCGGCCGCCATGAGCATTTCAGCACCAAAATAGGATCACAAAAGAGATAACGGTTGATCCAGTGCTTGCGGACAATTCGAGCAAAATCCGCAGCATAAAATACTTGAGCGCCCGGAAAGCTGACTGTAGCATCCAAGCAGGTTAGCTACCCCGCTCTGCAAATCCGCAACGGGGCATAAAGGGCCGGGCGCGGCCGGCGGACATTGCAATCCGTCTCCCGCGCGAAGCCCGACAAGAACCCGCTAGCGACCTGACAATTCGAACAACAAAGACTCTGCCGGCGCCGCAATCGCGCCTCGCAATGCATTTGCCCGCCTTCAGGTGCGCAAGGCAGCGGCGGTGATTTTTCAGTGTGGGAATTTGATATGGACGACCGTAATTCCAGGCAGCGGCACCGACGGCTTCGAACGCGTTCGCGCCGTAATGTTCGAAGACTGAAGGCGTCGAATATCCAGCCGGACGAACAGGACGCCCCGGAACACGAAGCGGCGCCGAGGACCTGGCGTGAGCTGATGGAGGACGGCAAGGCGCTGATGGATGCGGGCCGAGCTGAGGAAGCGGCATTGTCCTTCTGCTACGCACATGATCTGCGGCCCGATCATGTGGTGACGATCCAGCATCTCGGCGCGGCGCTGTTGCGCGCCGGCGATCCCAAACGCGCGCTTGGCTGGTTTGACGAGGGACTTTGGGCCGCGCCGGGCAATCCAATCCTGCTGCACGGCAAGGGCCTCGCCTATCACGCGTTGCGCGCGCGGGGCCGCGCACTTGAGGCGTTCCGGAGCGTTGTTGCGCGCGACGCGGACGCCTCGGCGTCCTGGCAATCGATCGCGGACCTGACGCCGGACGAGTGCGAGCGCCTTCATGCGATTGGCGCAGCGGCGGATGCGCTGCTGCGCGCATGCACGCGGCCGACGGCGGGCGCCGAGGATTTCTTCCGCGGCGCGACAGCTTTGATTGAGGCGCGCCGGTTCGATGAGGCGGTGTGGTTTGTCGAGAAGCATTTTCATTGCTTCGCGGCCCCGCGCATCGCTCATGACAAGCTGGCGAGCGCGCATTATCGCCGCGGCGCATTCGCGGACGCGTTCTTTCACAAGCTGCGAGCGCTGCAATGCCTCGCGCCGGAAGATGTCGGGTCGGCCGGTGCTGCTGGTCAGTTCGATCCCGGCGCGGCTCGGGCTGCGCTCGCGGACATCTACGACATACTGGGGGCGGCCGGCGTGCCGGCGTTTCTGGCCGCCGGCACGCTGCTCGGATTTATGCGGAGCGGCGGGCCGCTGGCACATGACCGGGATATCGATCTCGGCGTCATGCGTGATGATGAGGGCGGCCCCGACATTGCAAAGATCCTGCGCGAGCATCCAGCGCTGATGCTGCCGCGCGCCGCCCGTCCGGGCGACCGGTATTTCGGTCTGACGCACAAACATGTCGGCATCGATATCTTCCTCTACGCGAACGACGACGACGCCGGCGTTTGCGGTTTTTCGGACCACCCCGGCGACATTGAGTGGCGGTTCTCGGCGTTCGACGCCATTGCGCAGCGTTTCAGCGACCGGACCTTCCGCATTCCCTCCGGCGCAGAGCGCTATCTGGCGGAAACCTACGGCGCCGACTGGCGTCGCGCTGACAAGGGGTTCGCTTCGGCGATCAGCTCGCCGGCGCTTTCCGGCGTAGATGACTATGCGCGCGCTTTTTACAGCGTCGCGCGCGCAGAACGCAGCCTGCTGCTTGGCGACCGGGAAAAAGCCGCCGCGCTGATCGCCCAGTCACCCATAAAAATCGAATTCAACATTCCGCTTTCGGCGCCGCCGGCGATTGCCGCCACGCCCGCCAAAGCGACGAACAGCAATGACGCGGAGGCGTAGAAAGGCGCAGACGATGCCCTAATCCATTCGTACACGTTCCTTTTTGAAAAAGACCTGGCCAGGCAACCTGCTCCCTCGGCGCGAGAATCGTGCGAACCCTATAACTATATATTATATTTAGACTTTTTCCGATTTTCCAATTGACTCCCGGTATTGATGCGCGCACGCTGAAATTGTCTCCGGAGACGTTTGAACCCTGAAAAAGGGAAACCCCAAACCAGAAAGGAGGTGCTGACATGAAAACCAGCAAAGACAATCATCAGTCTGACGACGAATTCGAACCGCTCGAACTCGGGACGGTTTCGGAAGAAACGAAGGGCGACATTTATCCTGGCGTCGAATCCTTGGATCCGAACAGCAGGATCAACTAAGAGGCCGAATGCGAGGGTGTGAGCTCACACCCTCGCTCTTCGGTCAAACCGAGTCGCAGTCTTTTAGTCCTTCATTGGCAATATGATATGTTCGAACTCGCACAAAATGCATGTTCATGCGAAATCGGCGGCACAACGATCATTCTTGACGTTTCGGCGGATAAATTCATCCAAACCAACCAGCGTCAGTCACAGTGGCTTGATGAAATCCTAACGCATGACGATCGGAATGGCGCTCTTTCGGATTCGGCTACTCAATTCGCCGAACGACTAATTGCACGAGGAATACTGGTTCGCACAACATCAACAACAAACATGCCGAACCGAATCCGCCAAGAAGCTCCTACTGCATCAATCATGGTGAGAGCGGCTGCGGAGCCCACCCATATCGAATTGCGTCTCCTTGTCACATTCTGTCGAGCATTGATCGAGTGTTGGGCTTTGGAGCATTTTGAGTCATTTGAAGACCAGGTGCGTGCTGCGAAGAAATGGAGTTTGCGAAACCCAAAGAGCAAACCGTGCAACTCTGAAGAGGCCTACTCCGCTATACATGCCTTCCACGCGCTCACCCCATACTTTTTCTCCTTAGAGGATGCGTGCCGCTTCCGAAGCCTCGTCTTGTTGCGCTATATCTCACTGCTTCGGTATGATGCGAGCTGGGTGTTTGGAGTTCAACTCTCTCCATTCCGCGCTCATTGTTGGGTAGAAAGCCAACGGGTCGTGCTGAATGATGAACTTGAGAACATACTAGGCTTTCACCGGATCATGTTGGTGTAGGGGCCTATATCATGCATGCATTTATCGCCCTCTTATGGCACGCTGATCATCCCTCAGCGTGCCATTCAGCACACAAATTTTTGGGACGGATGGAGCAGGCCTTCGACGCCGATCACCCATGTATCAAAACTCCCGGCTTCATGCTGTTCGATCTAGGTTCAAATACCACGCGCGATACCATCATTCGTGTTAACGGGGCTGATCACAAACCGGTCGGCGCCATATTTGGCACGCTCTTTAGGCGATCTAATGCTCTGGCTCCAAGCCGCCCCATAACGAATTTTGCGCAGGATGAAATGCTACGGCTTTCGCGGTCTAGAAATGAATGCGTGCTATCGGACTATTGGGGAAGCTACTTGGCATTTCATTCGGATCAAGATGGAGGTTCCGTTATTGCGGATCCAACATCTTCGATTCCTTGCTTCTTCCTAGTGCATCAGGGGGTATTGATTGTGTTTTCTCACCTAGAGAAATGCACATTCATTGATCCAGAATCACTTTCTCTAAATTATAAATTCGTTTCTGATCTGCTAGCCTACGACAAAATTCAAAGCGGAGCGACGGGCTTCAACGAAATCCAGGAACTACGGGGTGGTGAAAAACTGGTATTCCACGGACCAAGGCTATCAAGACATCTGATATGGGATCCTCGCGTCATTGCCTCTAACCATATCGCGCCATGTTACGAAGACGCAGCCGCCGAATTGCGCGCAATGACACGGTACGTCGTTCAGTGTTGGGCCTCCGCATTTGAGCAGACGACTGTGAGTCTGTCGGGTGGGCTTGATTCCTCCATTGTCCTTAGCTGTTTGTCAGATACTCCTTTCGCGTCGAACGTGCGTGCAATTCACTTCGTGATGGGAACCGATGACCTGACTGAAGTCAAGTTTGCACGGGCCAGTGCCTTAAAAGCAAAATTGCCGCTAAAGGAAATCCAATTTGGCGCGCTCAATTTACCGCGGCTAGATAGCCATCCACGGTCAGCGCGACCATTTCGAAAGTTCCTTACTCTCATTCCGAAGCTGGCAGATATTGCCGATATTCTGAGTCCCGATTCAGCAATTCTTACTGGACAGGGCGGCGATCACTTGTTCCGAGCCAGAACTACAACGCTGGGCTTTGCAGATTTTCTAATAGATAGCGGCGTATCGCGCAACGCGTTGCGCGAATTGTTGAATAGCGCCCGATTGTCCAGAAAATCGATTTGGGCGGTACTGAGGGAAGCAATTCCATCATTGGCTCTGGGAGCAAGGAAAAGCACGCTGATAACGGGAATCGAGCACGCTTGCACGCCGGTCAACAGGAGTGCGCTCGCTAGCCTAGATCCAAGGACCTGCGCCCCAGTCTGGGCGTTAGAGGCAAACGGCCTCCCTCCCGCTAAATTTGAACAGGTCAGCACACTGATTCATTTGTTTCTTGTGCGAGAAACTTTAGATCAGCCATTTCATAGGAATTTTGTTCACCCACTAATATCGCAGCCACTGATCGAATTATGTCTGAGATTGCCTATCTACTTGCTTAGCTGGAACGGCGTTAGCCGCGGGTTGGTTCGCGAAGCGTTCAAAGGCGAGATTCCCGATTGCGTTCGAACTCGAACGGCAAAGGGAGCATCAACCCAGTTTTTCGTTAAACAGGTAACGTCCAATATTGTGGAGTTGAGGGAAGCCCTTCTGAATGGAAGACTTGTCGAAGCGAAATTACTGTCCAGAAACGACGTATCAAAATTTGCGACCGTCGAATCTGTGCAAACGCATGAATTTGGGCACAAGATGCTTATCTACTATACAATAGAGGCGTGGCTAAGAAATTGGATCGAAAAATTGGAGAACGTTCGTACATCGGCCTAGTAATAGTTATTCCTGACTCACGCTTTCTGCCAGGAATGCGTCTACCCTTTGCCAGAAGTCGATAATGTTTGCCGGCGATGAGAGTGCGTGACCTTCGCCCCAGTAGCGAACGTAGCGGGCATCTTTATCGGCTCGCTTTAGCGCTCCGAACATCTCATCGAACTGCGACATTGAAAAGCTGTCCATATCGGTCCCGACCAGCATAACCGGACACTCTATTTTCGGTGCGAGAAAGGCCGGGCTATTTCGATAGTAAACTTCCGGAGCGATAAAAGGTGTTTCTCCTATTCCGAATTCCCCGCCTTCGATTTCGTCATAGCGACCAAAATTTCCGAATAACGATCCGTAGACATAGGAATATATGCCATTGGGGCCAAAATAATGGCTGAAAAGATCGGCCCAACTGTTTGCTGCAATGACGGCTTTGTATCTGCTGGATTGCGTTGCAACGTAGAGCGCCGACACGCCCCCCTGACTGAAGCCAAATAGCGTCACCTGATCGGGATCGGCTATTCCTTGGTCGACAAGCGCATCGACCCCGGCATCTGTAACTTCATCCAATCCCGCGATAGGCCCATCTTCTGTCGTAATAAACTCGCTGGGAGTGGCGAGACGCGCATAAACATAGCCCCGACTTGCCCATAGATAAGCAGAATATGGGTCTGGATACGAGAATTTCCCCATGGTGTTTGAGCAATCTGGCCGCGCGCCCGGATAAACATCCACTATTAAGGGAAGCCGCTTCCCGGGAACATAGTTTGGCGGTAGCAATACACAGCCATTGATCGTTTTAGGCGCGAGCGTGCTTTCAGGGTCAGCGATCACATAGGTAATGGTCTTCCAGCTTCCGAGATCAATCCCCGAAAGGTGTACATTCAAATCTGCGATGCCTCTTTCCTGATTGGTTGCATCGGCAACTACAGCCAAGCGAGTCGCTAGATTGTCTTCGGTGCTCAATAGGAGCGTCCGGGCGTCAAGGCTTCCCGCCATCGGGTGTACTTCCGAAGTTTTGGCAGGGACGATGATGTTTTGCCCATCTCGACCGGCACGGAGATCGATCATTGCAACCTTAGTCTGTCCGTCGTAGCGAACATTGAACAGAGCTCCATTTTGGAATTCTGGACGATTTACTCCGCTTGCAGTCGAAAATGTACCGGGCGGAAAATACGTAAACGCGCCAGGTAGATCAGGCGTTAATTTGATACGCCTTCCGTCGGCGTCAACTCGCCATACTCCTTCCTGTCCAAACACTGTAATTGCCGCCTCGCTCGCTTGTAATAATATTGGCGAGACGCTCTTGATCGTGGCTGTGAGATTGCGATGGGTTCCAGCAGGCGCGAGTGCGTACCAGTCTGCTTTGGATAGACCGTTTTCTTCGAACCCTCGATAAGAGAATCTGGGCGCTTGAGCTTCGTCGTTCGGGATTTCGCGGGCATAGACAGCTAAGTTATCGCCAAGGAAGGCGGTTCGTTCCGGCCGCTGCATCCACCCCCGCTCTCGCTCCGACGCCAAGTCTAGTCCGATATGGTCATATCGCGTGACCTCCCCGGAGGAGAGGTCAATAGCATAGAAGCGGCCATTGCGAGGCTCATCGCCAACTCTCCAACCAAATGCAGCTAGGCGTGTCCCGTCTGGCGCCCATTCAACTGTGTAGGGAAAGAACTCCAATCCTGGGGCCAGCCTACGCTCGTGGTCGATTGTAAGGTCAAAGACCGACAAAGTGTAGGAACGGGAATCTGTGGTGACTAGCGTATCTGCACTAAGCGGCCGAGGTTTGGAGACAGCTAGCGCAGCCATATAACGGCGATCCGGAGACAACTTTAAATCTGCATACAGTCCGATTCCAATCAGTTGTTCTTTGCCAGTTTTGGCATTGGCTAGGATCAATGCGCCGTCTTCTTGTTGATCGGACTCGTCTTGAATTTTTGTTCGCACTTCGCTTGCCGTGCTCGCCGCGCCTTCCCATGCGTCATGCCAACGCCGGTAAAGTGTTTCTCCGGTATATCCTCGAACGCTTGTGAACATCGGCTCGCGACCATCAGGGAGTGCGGCAAACACAATCTCTTCGTCAGATATCCACAGAGGATTGTGACTTCCAGTTCGATCAAATGCCGGCGTGGATTTGAACTGCACCGACATATCCCGCGCCATATCGTACGCCGAAATGGATAAGTCACCCCGATAATACTGCATGATGGCAAGGTAACGTCCGTTTGGCGAAAACCCTTCTATGTAACTGCTCGGTCGTGGATCGAGGCTAGGCAATAGCTCTGGCTGTCCTCCCTTCTCTAAATTATATCGCCAGATTTGATGTCCAGATTTCGCGAAAGCATAGGTGCGGAAGCTATAGTCGACATTTTGATTGTACGGGCGTAGGCGCTCATACATGAGCCAGTTTCCGGTCGGATCGAACAGTGCGCCGCCTAAACCTTCAACCGCGAGCATGTCGTCAAGAGTGAGCTGCCTCGGTTCTGAAAGTGCGGAAATCCACGATGCGGCTAATGCTGTGATCGTCGCCAAAACGCCTGCGCGGACCATCCTACTCATAGGAAATACTTTCATGATCTGTGGAAAGGGGCGCCTTAATGGCGAAGACGCTACAGAGTGCGCCTTCGCCTAGAGAGTATGAGCTTCTAAAAGCGCTTCGCGATCTCAACCATTGCAAACCGCCCAATCGGAGAAGCATTGGTTGGGTCATAGCCTGCTATCCGATAGGCGCCCAAGGTCGGCGTAACCGGCGGGGGTTCATCAAAGAGATTTGACACGCTTAGGCTTATCCTTACACCGCCTAACCAATCGGATCTCTCGCGGTCAAACCCATAAGAAAGCGTACAATCGACTGTTGTCCAGGAATTGATGGAAACAGCATTAGTCGACTCGTCCGATTCATAACTGTCGGTATAGTTGATAATAACCGCGCCGGAGAAGGCGTCCCGCGACAACCCGAATTTAGAGCGGATTTTGAGATCAACCGGATTATATAGTGTGTTCAGGGTTGCGACTTCAGGTGTTGAGGGGGCCGCTTGCTGAACGAATTCTGCGATATAATTGGCGTTCAGCGATGCAGAGACGTTTCCAAGTGCTGTGTTCCAATCGCCATCAATATGAAAGTCAAACCCGCTCGTATCGATCGATGAGAGATTCCTGGTGATGCTCGCGTTGTTGATGATAGCTACTTCATCGAGCTGAGCGCCGAAGTTCAAGTTCGGATTATACTGCACAGCATACTGATTGATCTGATCAAGCGTCGGAAAAAAGAGAATCGTGCCATCTGGGAAAGACCCTGGGCTGTCGCTTTCAATAAATGGTGCGAATGCCGGATCTTGGTTCAACGGAATAGGAACGCGACCCAATCGATCATCAAAGCGAAGGTCATAATAGTTCAAGCTAACGGAAATGCTTTTGTCAGACCGACGTTGACTATATTCAACGCCTGCGGTGAACGCCTCAGACGTTTGCGGCTTCAAGTCGTCTGCAGTACCGAAGGTCAAGAAGTAAGCTCCATCTTCCAGAGCCGGGTACTGTCCAGTAAGCCCCAGCGCGCCGAGAACGAACGAAGTGGGGTAAACGTCACCGGCGCTGGTCAACGAGCCGACCCGCCCAAGAGGTGGGGGAACAAAGGAAGTGCTATATGTGCCGCGCACTTTTAGGCCAGAGGCGGGCGACCATAACAAACCAACCTTCGGATTGGATGTGGAGCCGAAGTCTGAGTAATCGTCGAATCGTGCTGACAAATTCACCTCTAGCCGATTGATGCCTGGAAGTTCGTTCCCGGCACCGACGACAGGAATCAGCATTTCGGCATAAAGTGCTGAAACGTCACGCGAACCTTCGGCAGTCCTACCATTCAGGCTCGTCTCGCTTGAAAACTCCTCATTGCGGAGATGACCGCCAAACGCCGTCTTCACTGCGCCACCAGGCAATGAGAAGAGATCTCCTCGCAACACAGCGTCGAGCGACGAAGTAGACGCCTCCACCTTTAGCACCGAGGACACCGGTCGATTAGATCCTGACGCCAAAGTCTTGTTGTCGAGCTTGCTATATGTAGCATCGAGCGAGACCGACCAAACATTTGACAAGTCATAGTCTGCACCACCGTGCGCGACGAGACTTTTCGTGTTTGCATCGGACGACTGAGTCACTATCGGGAACTGGGTCGTAGTGCTTTTGCTATCCACCGAGCGCCTGGAATAGAGAACATATCCAGATGTCGAGAGTGATGCCGAGACTTGCTGCTTAGCAGAAACCAAGCCGCTGAAGCGATTCTGAGCGGGCAATAATTGGAAAAGATCCAGATCTTGAAGCTGGCTGCCGTTGGACAACTCAGGGCTCGAAATCTCTGGACGGTCTGCGAGGGTCAGATTTGTGCGATCAAGGACTTCCGCAACAGCCAGAACATTGCCCCCAGTCCATGATCCACCGACTGTTTGGCTAAGGCGATACTCATTCAAACCACCATCGGTTACCGATCCATATCGGGCTGTCGTTTCCGCACCGTCAAAGTCATCTCTTAGAACAAAATTCACAACACCGGCCACGGCGTCTCCGCCATAAATCGAAGACGCGCCATCTGTGAGAATATCAATCCGCTCTAGCGCCGAGACCGGAATAAGGGATATGTCGACAAAGTCCCCAATTGCCGATGTCGGTGCAAGACGGCTCCCATTGAGAAGAACGAGTGTGCTTCCCGATCCCAGACCACGAAGGTTTGCGCCAGTGCCAAGTGTGTCGTTGGAGCCAGAGTTGGCGTCATTGGGCAAACCAACCGAAACGAACTCCGATGAGCCGCCACCAAAGTTTTGTGGCAGCGAACGCATAAACTGCTCAGTGGTCGCAGCGCCAGATTCAAGTATGTCCGCACGGGTATAGATATCGAGCGGCGAGCTTTCCGGCGCAATCCCTTGAATAAGAGACCCTGTGATCGTCACCTTCTCCTGACGAAGCGCAGCTTCCTTCTCTTCGTCACCGCCAACCTCGTCGACTCGTACCGGCGTCTCTTCGACTGGTGATGCGCGACCCTCTTCGGGCGTTCGCGTATCAGATAGCTCAGCAGCCGCCTGACCGGCGTTCCCCATCGTCGACGGACGAACAATGATGTTTTGATCCGGCCCGGAGACGAATTCCAGCCCGCTGCCCTGGAGGAGGACCGCGAGCGCAGCCTCCGGCTCATATGTTCCCTTCAGTGAGGGCGCGGTCAGGGGAGCCACCGCCGTTTCCGAGAACATTATCGCCACGCCCGACTGCTGGCCGAAGGCTCGCAGGGAATCGCCGAGCGGGGCCGGATCAAGATCGAAATCGACCGGCTCATCCGCCAATGCGGTTCCAGTCGATAGAAGCGCCCACAGCAACGCCGCCGCGCTTGCTGTCATCGTGCCTTTTCGCACGCTCGTTTTATCCCGCATGTCATTCTCCATCCCTCAGTCGGCTGAGGGTCCCATCACCTATCGCAGCGCCCCGTGGCTGCAGATCTCAGGGGTTCAACGAGCGAGGCGACAAAGCGGACGGTGTTTTTTTATGATCGCGGCGTGCGAGATACGGGCGAGCGTGGCCGATCGTGACGCAGCCGGAACCTTCGCGCGCGGAAATTGCTTTAAATCTCAAGTCGCTCGACGAGATGTCGTGCCATGAGACGTTGTCGAAACAGGCAAGAAGAAAATTCGGCGACAAGCAGGCCGGCGGCTTAGTCTTTCGCGTCAACGATGAACGTGTCGCCGACTTCGACAACTTCAATCGGCAGATACAATCCGAGCGTCGAGAGAAATTTTTCCTGGTCTCCGACCGGGAACACGCCGGAGATGCGCTCCCGCGCAATGTCCGCATCGCCGATGCGTATCTGTCGCCGGGAGTAGCGATTGAGTTCTGCGACCGCTTCTGTGAGCGGCATATCCCGGAACTCGATGCGGCCTTCACGCCATTTCAAAGCGGTTTCTATATCTGCGGGCTCGACACGCACGGGCGCATCGCCGACGAGGGTGGCGCGCTCGCCGGGCGCGAGAATGTGACCTTCGTCGCTGTCGTCACCCTGCCCCAGGGCGTTCAGGACACCGCGAATGCCGGTCGCCGCCTTGATTTCCGAGACAACCACCGAGCCTTCAACAAGCGTGACGGAGACCTGGCCGGGCTGGGCATAGACCTCGAATTGGGTGCCGAGCGCGGTTGTCCGGCTTTCAGCCGCCGCGACAATGAATGGCCGGTCGGCATCGTGCGCGACATCGAAATAGGCCTGGCCTTCGGTGAGCGTGATGTTGCGGCGGCGCGCGGTAAAATCGATGTCGATGCGGGAATCCGTATTGAGCGTGACGTGGGAGCCGTCGGCCAGATCGATTGTACGGATCTCGCCGAGCGCGGTCTCGTAGGATTCCAGATCATGGCCTTGACGCCCGGTTGCGATCAGGAGCGTCGAACTGAGCGCGACGAATGCACTTGCGGCGAGAAGGACGCCTTTGGGATTTAGGGCGAAGCGCCGGCCGGCCTGTCTTGCTCCGTCGCCGGCGTCGTGTTCGCTGCGTCCGGCCATTTCCGAAACATCGAGCATGCGCAAGGCGTCTTCGAGTTGCGCGAAGGCGGCTGCATTTTCCGGCACCTCGCGCCAGAGGACGAATTCGTCCCAGGTTTCGATCGGCAGGTCGGTTTCCTGCAAACGGGCATGCCAATGGGCCGCCGCTTCCAGGCGGCTTTCGTCCGGAGCTGGTTTCTCGCACGCCTTCATCGGCGCCGTCCTTCGGCGCGTTCAATTGATCGCGCGATGGCTTTCATGGCGGCCATGAGATCGGTTTTCGCGGTTGTCGGCGAGATCGAAAGCCGCGCCGCAACGGCCTCGACGGTCAGTCCCTCATAGCGGCGCAGGTGCAGCACCTCGCGCTGGCGCGGGCTCATCGCTTCCATTGCCTGGCTGACGAGTTGCAGGGTCTGCGTGTCGATTAACCGCTTTTCCGGCGTCACGGAGCTGCTGCACGGCAACAGATGCCCGTAATCACTGATCTCAACCGAGGTATTGCGGCGCTTCGTGTCGTGCGATTTCAGGTGATCGTTCGTCCGATTCCTGAGCGCCGTATAAATGAGACGGCGCAGTTCTTCGCCCTGCTTTTCGGGATAGGCGCGCCGGATGGAAAGGAAGGCGTCGTGCACGAGATCGCAAGCGTCTGCTGCGTCCCGGATGCGAATGCGAACGAACGCAAGGAACTGATCGTAGTTCTCGCGATAGAGCGTTTCCAAATCCCATGCGGATGTGTTTCCCGGCTCGCTTCGTTCAGCAGGCTGCGCGCTTGCATCGCGCGCAGGCACCGGTCCGGAAGCTTGCGCCCCCTGTGCCGGGGATGAGGGCGACCCACGCACAGGCCCCGGCATGAAACGAGATTGACTCATGATCGTTGAGACCGTCTGAGAGTTCGGGAGCCTTCAGATGAACCTGCCCCCCTGCTTTTAGTGGGCATATCCTCCAGCGCTTCGTCAACCCCGCTTGGATAACGCCAACAAATTTGGGCGACAGCCGACCGTACACGCAGAGCGCTCGCTCCATTCATCCGAATACGCTCTTTTGAACGCCCAAGATCAAAGTGTTGCCTGCTGCGGATTAAACTTAGCACGCACAGCAGGCAAAACCGAAAACCCGTTGCAGAGTCCGCAAAACTTTAACTTGCGTGTTCACCCCAAAGATGTATCGACCTCCATTAAGACGGCAAAAAACGTCGATACTTCCGAATAATTGTGGGGAGGCATAATCCGCATGGCGAAGCCTGCGAACAGCAGAAGCGTGCAAAAGCGCAGGACCGATCCGCGGCGATCTGCGAGACGCGGCTCATCTCGTGCGCCTACCGAGATCGACAAAGGCGTCGGTGAGACTATTCGAAAGCTGCGAACAGAGCGAAACCTGACGCTCGCCGAACTCGGAAGCGCCCTGGGCATCAGCCATCAACAACTTCAGAAATACGAAACCGGCGCAAATCGATTGAGCGCAGGCATGCTCCATGCGGTTGCGACGGTGTTCAATGTGCCGATCGATGCGCTGTACGACGGCGTGCGTCAGTCCGGCTCTGAACGCACGAAAAATCCCGCGGACGAACTCCGGCGGGAATGCGCCTATTTCATCGACCGGACGAAGTCCAAAACCACGCTCCACCAGATGGCGAAAGTGCTAAAAGCAATCGCCAGCGCGTAAGTGAAACGATTTGCAACCGGTGATATACACGGCTGCGATACGGGGTGGGCGCTGTACGCAGAACTGAGGACAACAATAGCGTTTCAGCCGGAATGCGTGGCGGTTAATTCAAATCAACCAAGAGATTAATGCCGTCCCCTCTTTATAAGAATTGTTTTTATTACAAATTTCTACCTATTGGATTCTTTAATTAGTCGCACCGCAACCTCTGTGCTACGGTTACAACACCGCTGCTTTCGAATTATCGATCCTCCCAGCGAGCATTTCCGAACAACGCCCGGAAGGCGTTTGCGGCCCGGCGGCGTGCGAGGCCAAAGAGCTTCGCACGCTCAGTCGTCCCCCTGCGTGCGTCTTCTGGCTCTACAAGAAGACTACGCCGTTGACGCCGTGCTTATCCCACCTGCCTCGCTTTCCATTCCAGGTCGGCCGCAATTCCCTTTGCAATTCCGCTTGGCGGCTCGATCATGTTTGACGAGGCGGCCCCGCATAGCGAGACGAAGTCAAAGAAGACCGAGGCCTGGCGAGACGCCATGCGAGCGGGATTGACGCTTTTGTCCGGCGGAAGGCCGGAGGAAGCTGTCGCGCAAATCGAGCGCGCCGCTGGCGAATGTCCGGAGCACATTCCAACCGCGCTCAATTTAGCCGCGGCGCTGCATTGCAGCCGAGCGCATGACCGCGCGCTTGCAGCGTTCGAAGCCGTATTGCGGCGCGATACTGGTGCGCCGGAGGCGCATCACGGACGCGGCCTTGCCCTGCACGCCCTCGGGCGGCGCGAGGAAGCGCTGGAGGCGTTCCGCAGCGCCACGCGCCTTGCGCCGGGTCTCGCCCGGAGCTGGGCGTCGATCGCCGACATCACGCCCGACGAAGGGGAACGGCAGCATGCGATCGGCGAGACGGCGCGGGCACGGGAGTGCGCCTGCCATAAGGATGGCGCAAAGACACGAGATTTGCAGAAATGCGTTAGCGCGATGCTCGCGGCGAAGCGGCATGAGGACGCTACCGGATTTGTGGAAGCGAACCGCGATTATCTTGACGCGCCAACGTATCATGACCTGATGGCGCGCTGCGCCTATCGCCGCGGCGCGTTCGAAGCCGCATTCCACGCGTCATTGGACGCGCTGCACAGTCTCGATGTGCAATCGATCCCCCCTTGCCCGAAACCCAACCCCTTCGATCCGGACTGCGCCGTCGAGGTTGTGGCGGAGCTTTGCGGGATCCTCGAAGGCCAGGGCGTGCAGGGTTTCCTTGCCGCGGGGACGCTGCTCGGCATGTGGCGCGAGGGTCATCCGCTCGGCCATGACCGGGACGCGGATGTTGGCGTCATTCGCGGACCCGACATCGCAGGGATTATCCGGCGGCATCCGGATTTGATGCTGGCGCATGACGCCCGGCCAGGCGACCGGTACTTCGCACTCACCTATAGGCAGGTCGCGATAGACATATTCGTCCATGACGTGCGCAACGATCATCTCGTCTGCGGGGTCAGCGATATACCCGGCGACATTCAGTGGAGGTTTTCGCCTTTTGCGTTGCGCCGTATCGAAATCTCGGGGCGCGAATGGATGATCCCTCATGACGCCGAACGTTACCTCACAGAGAGCTATGGCCGCGGCTGGCGAACGCCCGACAAGGGCTTCGCCTCTGCGATCAACTCGCCGGCGCTTTCCGGCGTGAACGTCTACACGCGCGCCTATTACGCCGCGACGCGCGCGAAGCGCGTGCTGCTTCAGGGCGATCGCACCAAGGCGCGTGCGCTGCTGCGCCAATCCCCTGTCGCCATCGACCAAGCCGTCGTCGAAAACTAACCGGAGGAGACAGCATGCAAGAAAGTTGAATGAAGCGATTCTTGACCGCCTTTCCCGCGAAACCGTTCCGGATCCGACGATCGAATGAGCATTATTCAGTGCACTGATTGCACGATATGGACCGACCTGCGCCGCAGGCCGGATGAGGGTGCTGGAGAGCCGCAACCCATTGTTTTATCGACCCTTTTTAATATTTTTGACAATTGACTCCCCTCTGGATTGAGCAGACTTTCTCCTGGTCGCCTGACAAGCGACATCCAGCAACTCAAGTCCTCGCAAAGGAGAACTGCAATGGACAGGATCAACGAAGACCGGCTCGATGACGAATTCGAGCCGATCGAACTCGGCTCCGTCTCGGAAATGACGATGGGCGAACCCGGCGACGATGCCGAGTTCACAGGCGAAGGCAACACGAAGCCTCTGGCCTGAGCGAGCCGAAATCTGGTGGGGGTGCGGAAGCACCCTCACTCCTCATCGAAGGTCCAAACCATATTATACGCGCCAATAGAGCTACCGCCATGCCCGACAATGCCTTCTACCTTATGCAGAACGTGCATTTTTGCGATGTCGACGGCACAATTGTCTTCCTTGATGCAAATCGAAACCGGTACTCCTCGCTCACCAAAGTTCAGTCCGGATGGTTTCGAGCTCTGCAATGCGGCGAAGAATCTACGGAGACCCTCGGACTCGCGATCAGACTTCAGCAACGGGGCCTCCTCACGGCTGACAAGGTCAACGGAAAGCCAATTGCTCCCGGACAACATTCTCGAACGACCTCCTCGCTGAGTGACAAGGCGCTGTCATCAAACAAGGAGGTTGTGTTAGAGGACGTGACTCACTTTCTCTGGGCTCTGATGTCAACGTGGCTGCTATGGCGGACACAGCGATTAAAAATCAACACAGTACTGCGTGTTTCTCAGCGTTGGACGACGTCGAATGGCTCCAGTGCAGACCATGCTGATGATCGGCTCGCTCGCGCCGTATCGGCCTTCAAGCAGCTCTCCGTATTCTTCATAACGACTCACGACCAATGCCTGTTCCGAAGCTTGTTACTTGTTCGTTTTCTGGCATTGAAAAATCTCCATGCCGAATTGGTTTTCGGCGTTCGAACGGCGCCCTTCCAGGCTCATTGCTGGGTCGAATCTCGCGGCTGCGCTTTGAACGAATTCTACGATGCCACCCATGAATTCACCAAAATTCTGTCTCTGTAGGAGATTGGCGGATTGAGATCATTCATCGCAATCTTTTGGGACGAGGACGATCCCCGAAGCGACGCTTTCGCCGCAAAGGCGAAAAAAGTGACTGAAGATGCTGAGCAGGGCTCTTGCAAGTTGGTCGAGCTCCCAGGATTCGCGGTCTATGACACTTCTGAGTGCTCATCAGGAACATCGTTTATTCACGCGCGCGACCTTGATATGGAGCAGTCTGTGGCGGTGTTTGGCGCTTTGTTCGCCAAAAGCGGAAATGGCGACGCGCAACTGTCGAATTTAAAACAAGATGAGGTGGCGCGAATTTTTAAGTCCGATGGCGCATCGATTTTTGCGGACTTTTGGGGAAACTACATTTCGTTTGTATGGAAACGTAATTCCTTGTCCGTAATAACCGACCCAACGTCGTCCATACCCTGCTTTTACACGAAAATTGACGATGTGCTCATTGTGTTTTCTCACCTGGAGAAATGTCACTTCCTGAGGCCTTCGCAGTTCACGGTGAATGAGCATTTTATTTTGACCTTGTTGGCGTACGACAAAATTCAAAATGGAGAAACCGGCCTAAACGAAGTGCGAGAGCTCATGGGTGGGAAACGCCTCCGAGCCGACAGGACGAAATATTCGGAAGACACACTTTGGGATCCAAGGGATTTTGCATTGGATGTCTTTGAACCCGCCGTGGGTGTCGCCGCGGAAGCATTGAGGGAAACCGTCAAGGGTTGCGTTAAATCCTGGGCGACTACGTATGATAGCATCTCTGTGAATTTGTCCGGTGGATTGGATTCCACGATCGTGTTGTCTTGCCTGAGGAATGGAAACACTCGGTACAACGCAATTCACCATGAGCTTATGTCCGGCGATCGTTCGGAGGCCGGATTCGCGCGAATGGCTGCTGACTATTGCGGTGTCGACCTCAAAACGATCGCGACCACCTCTGATGCGTTGGTCCCTGACACTTCAGAGCACCCATTTTCTGTTCGTCCGCACCGGTCTTTTTGCTCGCAAAACGTTCTCGCGAACAACGCCGAGAACATTGAAGCGATTGGTGATGGTTTGTTCACCGGCCAAGGAGGGGATCACCTCTTTTTTGCCCGGCGCGATAGTTTGGTGTTCGCAGATTTTCTCAAGGCGCACCGGCTTTCAAGCTCTGTGGGCAGAGAGCTAGTGAATGCGGCAAAGGTTTCAAATAAGTCTATCTGGCAGGTGATGCGGGAAGCGTTTCCATACTGCTTCGGAAAGCCGCCTATGTGTAGCATCCTGAGCTCAATTCACGAGCGCACGACCGGCGTTAGTCGCAACGTGGCTGAGATTTTGAATGGAGAGTTTCACCTGCCGGACTGGGTTTTGAACGCGCGGCAAATCCCGCCAGGGAAGTTTGGGCAGATCAACAGTTTCTATCACCTCCTCCAAATCAGGAATCTCTTCGACCGCACTGGCGGCCGGGATGTCGTTCATCCATTGATGTCGCAACCAATCGTCGAACTTTGTCTGCGGACTCCGAGCTATCTGTTGTGTAGCGGTGGAACCAGTCGGGGGTTGATACGAGAAGCCTTTAAAGGTGAGATCCCGGATGAAATCCGAATGCGCGTGACAAAGGGGAGTGCGTCTCGATACTTCGTTGACCGCATTGAAAAAAACCGCACACAAATTGCGAATACTCTTCGAGACGGAAAATTGGTCCAACGAGGCTTGGTTCGGAGTAGCGATATCGATGCATTCTTGTCGGACCAGAATTACCGGCTCGGCACCTTTGGCAGGTTAGCCCTGATATATTACGCAATTGACGCTTGGTTATTGCGCTGGCTGCCGGAGGACGACGCAACGGGTCCAATTAAGCCAGCGAATGCATGACGCGCCGAGCGCTCTTCTCAATGGCCTGTTTCAATTACGCCAGCTTCCGTCAGGAAGCGGTCAATCCGGCGCCAAAGGTCTCTTATATTCGCCGGCGACGAGGGCCCGTGCCCTTCTCCCCAGTATCGTACATAGCGGGCTTCCTTGCCGGCACGATAAAGCGCACCAAACATTTCATCGTATTGGGACATATCAAAATAATCGAGGTCGGAGTGCACCATCAGCACAGGCGCCGTTATATTCCGGGCCAAGGCGACAGGGCTGGATTGGGCGTAAATGCCCGGCGCAGACAAGGCAGACGCGCCGAAACCGTAGGGACAGATATTGTTGACCCCTTCGCCAACACATTCGTATCGCCAACGGTTGTCCCCGCCATTCTGATCAAGATGGAAATACCTCGTGAGGCCCCGTGACCCGAAGTAATGACTAAAAAAGTCAGCCCATCCATTCATGGAAATGACGGCGGAAAATCTGTCTGATTGGCTTGCGATATAGAGAGCAAGCACTCCGCCCTGACTAAATCCGTACAGAACGACGCGTTTTGAATCAATGAACCCTGTATTGGCCACGGCGTCGAGAGTTTGCTCCACCAGTTCGTCCGAGCCCGCAATTGGTCCGGCCTGATTTCGGGCAAAATCCAGCGGGATGGCCGCTCGCAAATATACGAACCCACGGGCGGTCCAGAGATCCTTGACGGACGCTGCTGGGTAGGGCGCGTCCTTGAGTGTTTCACAGGTGCTGCCGCTGCCAACCGGATAAACTTCTACTAGGAGCGGATACTTCAGTTTCGCATCAAAGTCCGGCGGCAGGATCAGGCAACTACGTATGTTCCTGGTTGCTTGGGGATCGGCAGGATTCGTCAGAGCATAAGTAATCTCCATCGTCTTGGGATGATCGACTTGATTTAGATGTTCATTAATCCGCGCAAGTTCCTCAGTGCTGTGATCTTTTCGGATTATCAGCAATCTCGTTGCAGCCCCATCGCTCACCGTGACTGCGGCCGCACGAGCCTCACGCGACGCAGCTAATACGCGTGCATCGGGATAAACAATGTTGAGTGTTTCCGTCTGAGCGCTTGGCACCGAATATTGCAGGAACTCGACCCATTGTTCGATACCATCTGCCGAAACTACCGCACCGTCCGCATCGAATGCGTTTCTCCGCTTCTCGGATGAGACACGAAATTCGTTAGACCAGCTATGAGTAGGATTGTACGTATACGAGATCGTGCTGATGTTGCGAGCACCATCCTCGGTCAGCCTCTCAATGCCCCCTTCAGCGTCGACTCTGTAGACGCCGTCGTCAGCTTTTACGACGATTGCGCTGGAATCTGAATACAACGGATAGCCTGACACATGCTCCAGGTTAGCGGTCAGATTTCGTGCCTTTCCGTTGCATGAAAAAAGGAACCAGTCGTATCGGTTGCCTCGGAGTGGACGCGCGAAAGCGACCACGCCATCGTCTAAGAGTACCGTTCGAGCCGGGCCCGTTTCCAGGAAATAGTCGGGTTTGAGTTGGTCATTTGCCAAAACAAAATCAGCGGCATCGCACCTGTGCGCCACCGGAACGCCGGCATCAAATACATAGAAATCACCATCCGCCGGGGTCTCTCCGGCTTGCCAGCCAAACACGGCGAACCGGTCGCCGCGGCTCGCCCAGACCAGGGAATTCGGGTCAACCGAGAACGGATGATCAATTTTAAGCTTGTCGACGCTCTTCAATTTCATCATCACAAGTGCATACCGGCGGTCGAAGACAGGGTGTGTCTCATTGGCGACCGGGCCGGCATCACCGGAAGGTCTCTCTCGCTCCGCCACCCTTGCGGAAATGATATACTTTTGGTCAGGTGATACGCGGGCGCTGGCGTAGCGCCCTTCAGCTATTACTCTCGACTTTCCTGTGGCGACATTAAATTCGATGAGTTCTCCCGGCGCCCAGTCCTCCGATCGATCTTGCTTTGTACTGATGACTTCTGAGGAGGTTGGCCGGTCACCGCGCCAGGCAGCGTTCCACTCCCTCCAGAGATATGTCCCGGTGGTGGGACGGGAATACATCTCGGATCCGGGTTGGAGATCTCCTCGTGTCGGAAAAACAAACGAGTTCGAAGATGTCCACTCGATCCTCTCGTTCCAACGCAGCGTCGAAACATAGCGGTCACGAATGTCGGGCATCTGATTGAGGCGTACACATCGGTTCCGTCCGATCTCGCACGCGATTAATCTGTAGCGACCGAGTTTGTATTCGAGAACGACGACGTGGGTGCTCCCCGGTGATATTGCGAACAGGTAATTAGTAGCGGCCAGATCCAGACCGGGTTGAAGCACCGGCGCACGGTCATGCCCGATGTCCTTGATCCAGAGTTGATGCCCGCTCAGACGGTAGGCATACAGAGCATATGAGTAATCATGTAGCGCATTGTACGGTGGTATTTGATTGTATACGAGCCATCGGCCATCATGCGAAAATTGCGCTTCTCCAATTCCCTCAACGCCAAGCACGTCTTCCACGGTAATGGGGCGACTGGGAATTTTTGTCGACGCCATCGCTACCGTCGGCTGCAGACCAGAGCACAAAAGGCAGCCAAGCGCGATAATAAGGCTACGTAAAGCGCTCCGTATGGCAGCATCAAAGCACATTGGTTCAATTCCCTATTTCGGCGCTTATTAAATGGGATGACCGAGAGTCAGATCCAGCTCTCGGTCACTTCTTGTTTCGTCGCTCAGCTAGCTAAAAGGACTTGCGTATATCGAACGCGACGAAGCGACCGAGCGGAGAGGCGTTGGCCGGGTCGTAGCCTGTGAGTCGATATTGCAGATATGTCGGTGTTTCAGGGGGGCTTTGATCCAGAATATTGAGGATCGTCAGATTGAAAGCAGTGTTGTCCAGCCAGCCCGCTTGTTTGTTGGCAACACGATACGAAAGGCTGAGGTCAGCGGTCGTCCACGGATCGATCGAAACAGAAGCATCTGAATCGTCTGTGCGATAGCTCGCCTTGTGGTTGATAAAGAGGTTGGCGCCGAAGCCACCTTGGGCGACGCCCAAATGCCCACGCAATTGTAAATCGATGGGGTTGTACAGTGAATTGATCCTCTCAACCGGAGCGGAAGTGACCGACGCCTGTTGAATGAAATCGATGATATAGTTCGCGTTAATCCCTGCAAAGTACCGACGGCGTCCTGTATCAAATTCATAGTCAAGCTGGACTTCGACGCCCCTGGTGATGGTCGAGGCCAGATTTCGGATGATCAGCGCGTTGTTGATAAAGCCGATGTTTTCAAGATCGGTGGCGCCACTCCTGAACTGGAGCGGCGTGGTGAAGGTCGAAATGAGGGATTGGACTTCCTCGTCAGACGGAAAGAACACGATGGTGCCCGGAGGGAATGCATCGGGATTGTCAAACGCAATTCCAGGTGCGTGGTTGAAGGTCAAGTTTTGGGGTATTGGCGTGGTTCCCAGCCTGCCATCGAATTTTATGTCGTAGTAAGTCGCTTTGGTTGTCAGCGAATGACCGCCATGATCGAGAGAATAATCCATGCCCGCCGTGAAAGCACGCGAGGTTTCGGGATCAAGGTCTGCGGCCACGCCTTGAGCAATCAGATAATCAACATTCTCCAGAGAAGGGTCCGGGAGGTCGATATTCAAAAGACCTCTGATAAACGAGTACGGGAAGACGGCACCGGCCCTAGAGGCGTAAGACCTCCCCAATGCAGGAGGCGCAAAGGAAGTGCTGTAAGATCCCCGCAGAGAAAATCCGTCGACGGGCGACCAAAGCACTCCGACCTTTGGATTCACGGTATTTCCGAAATCGGAATAGTCATCAAATCGTCCGGATGCGTTGACCTCCAAGCGCGCGATCCCCGGTATTGCGTTCGTCTGGCCGACAACTGGGAGATAAAGTTCGCCAAAGACCGCCGTGACGTCGCGCGTCGCGTGTCCGCCAGATCCGCTGGAGAGCCTGTTCCTCAAGGTCTCTCTTCGAAACTGACCTCCTACGGCTGCCTTTATATCTCCGGCGGGGAGTTCAAAGACTGATCCAGAGGTCAATACATCGACGGACCACATACTCGAATTGGTGCGGGTCCAGGTCGGGTCATTCAGCGGAGCGATGCCTTGCGCCAGTTCGTATGCCTTAACCTGACTGAAATTGGCGTCAACTGACGCGGTCCAGGTGTTGCCAATCTGATAGTCGGCACCGAGATTGGCCGAGAGGCTGTCGGAGGAAATTTCTCGCTGCGTGATGTCACTGGACGCTACGCCGCCAACGGTCAGACTTTCGGCATGGCGGCTCGAAACGAGCGTCATAGCATCGATCTCAAGTTTTGAGCCAATCTCCTGCCGCGCGGAAAACACGCCGCTGTGTCGTTTTTGGGCCGGCATTAAATCGAGCTGATCCAATTCCTCAATGGGATCTCCGTTGCTAAGGGTTGGTGTTGGGATGTCAGGTTTGTCCGAGAGCCGAAGATTGTCACGATCCAAATACTCATAGGCCGCCATCACGTTGCCAGTCTTCCATCCCTTGCCGAGAAGCTGGCTAATTCTGTACTCGTCAAGATGCCCTTCCGTGACCGTACCATACCGGACGCTCGTCTCTGCCCCTTGAAAATCATCTCTCAATACGAAGTTTATGACCCCCGCTACCGCGTCACCGCCATAGATCGAAGAGGCGCCATCAGTCAGCATTTCAATGCGCTCCAGGGCCGAAACAGGAATTGCCGACAGGTCGACGAAGTCGCCAATCGTTGACGAAGGAGCAAGTCTATTCCCATTGAGCAATGTGAGCGTTGCTCCCGACCCCAGTCCGCGCAAGTTCGCCCCAGTAGCATAGGTATTGTTCGAACGAGAATTCGTATCGTTGGGCAGTCCGGCGGGTGTGAACTCAGTCGAGCCGCCACCGAAGTTTTGAGGTAGCTGCCGAAGAAAGGCCTCCGTAGTGGTCACACCTGATCCGATGATGTCGTCGCGATCAAAGCTCAACGTCGGCGAACTTTCCGGCGCGATCCCCTTGATCAAAGTGCCGGTGACGGTGATCTCGTCAGACGTTTTTTCCTTCTCGGTGACATCTCCTTTAGAGTCGAGAGGCCTGTCTTGCTCGACTTCGTCAACGGCTGTTGCTCCGGCGCCGCGATCAATCACGGCTTGCTGTTCAGCCGTGCGGACGAGGACAACATTTGTATTCCGCGTTTCAAAAACGAGCCCGGATCCGGCGAGCAGTTTCTGAAGCGCTTCGGCGTCGGTCATTTCGCCTTCGACCGGCGTCGCCTGCTTGCCTTCGACGATGTCAGTCGTGAACATCACCTGCTTGTTGGTTGTGAAGGCGTAGCTTTTGAGCGCAGCATCGAGGCTTTGGGCCGCGATGTGGAACTCTTTTACGGGTTCTGCCGGCTTTTGCGCGGCGGCCGCCGACATCATGAAGCAGCCTGCGAGCGCCGATAGACCGCTGCCCATAAGAAACTTTTTGCGATTAGAACGAGTACGATACGTCGTAGCCTGATTTTCCGTCGACATCACTGCCCCACCTTGCCTTCTGGAACACGGCGCTCCGCCCCAATAGCGGCGCCTTTACTTTGTGTGAAACGGATGACCGCGGGGATATGTCAGCTTCAATTCAAAGAAAGTTTTAAGAAATCTCCCTTGAGCTAATTCTGGCTAGTGGCGCGAATAAAATTCTATCTGCGTGGCCGAGAGGCGGCGCGCATCGACGGGCAAATAGGCTTCGACGGCGTCCACGAACGCGTCTGTGTCGCCGGCGTGGAAGACCCCGCTGATCCGGTATTGCTCAAGGCCATCGCTCGCGATGCTGAGACGGATACGCGAGTAGCGGTTCATCTGCTCAACCGCTTCAGCGAGCGTGTCGCCGTCAAGGATCACCTTGCCGTTTCGCCAGGCGCTGGCTTTTTCCATATCGGCGTTCGTCTTGATTCCGGGCAAACCGGCATCGGGAACGACAAGCTGTTCGCCCTGCCGCAATTTGACCGGAGGGGCGACCGGGCCGTCTTCGGCATCCGGGCGCTCGCCGGTGACGACGACTTCCCCCTCGACAAGCGTTACGCGAACTTCGCGGCCGATCATGCTCACATTGAACTCGGTTCCGGTGGCGAGCACTCGTTGCGCCCCCGCGCGAACGCGGAATGGCCGGCTCTTGTCCTTAGCAACATCGAAGAACGCCTGACCGGCGAGAAGTTCAATCTCCCGGGCTTCTGCGGTGTAGCGGACGATAAGCTGCGTCGCCGCATCGAGCGTCACCCGGCTGTTGTCTGTGAGGGTGACAATGCGCGTTTCCGCTATGCCAGTCTTATAGGTTTCGCTTGCGACCACGGCTCCCGGATCGGAGACCGGTTGCGAATTCGGGTCACTGCGCAGGCCGACAAACAGAACCGGCAGCGAGATTGCGGCGACGACCGCCAGCGCTGCGGCGGCGCGCATCGCGACCTTGAAGGGTCGGCTCTGCGCCGTCAGCCAACGGCGCGTGATCGTGCCGCGGGAGCGGTCGATGGCGTCGCGCCGGACCTTGAGGATTTCGGGGGCGACGGCATTCTCTCCCATCGACGCCCAGATTGAGCGGGCCCGATCCATCGCTGCGGCGTTCACGGGCGAGGCTTCGAGCCATTCACGAAAGGCGTCGTCGTCTTCCCGGACCTCGCCATTATGCAGGCGCACTTGCCACTCGGACGCCTGCTTTCGCGCCGTTCGGCGGTCATCGGCATTGTTCGTTGGTTGCGCCGGGTTCATTCGTCTTCGACCATCTCAAGAAGGAGTTCCATTGCCCGGAACAGACGCTTGCGTACGGCGCTTGCGGAAATTCCGTAGAGATCGCCGATTTCCTGATAGGTCATGCATTCCAGACGGTTCAGGACGAGCATGTCGCGGGTTTGCTCACCAAGCGCTGACAATTGAGACAACACGAGCGCGAGTTCCTGGCGACCGCCGACGACGCGCTCGGGATTCAGCTTTTCGACTGTTTCCTGGCGCAGCCGGATTTCGGAGTAATTCTCCTGCCGGACTTTGGCGTATCGGGTTCGATCCAGCATCAGGTTGCGCGCGGTCTGGAAGATAAAGGCGTCAGGCTCTTCGATCGGTGCGCGTTCGTTTCGGCGAACGACGCGCAGGAGCACTTCCTGCGCAAGATCTTCGGGTTCGCCCGCCACGGCGGTGCGGCGCCGGAAAAAGGCGATCAGCGGTCCACGGTAGCGTTCGGACAAGGTCTTGGCTAGATCGTCCCCGGCCGCGCTGTCCGGCGTCGGCCGCCTGCCGTCCTCCAGTTTGTCCGAGTTCGCCATTCCGCCACCCCTGCGGCGCCAGTCCAGGACGGGCTCGCCGCTTAAACTGCCCGATGAGGAAAACGTTTCAAAACGCCAATGCGCCCTTGCGGCACAAAATTTTTTGGCTTTGCGCCGCCGCGCTTCCCTGCCTGCTGGCAACTGTCTGATATGATGAGGTTATTACAGCCTACAGACGTTCTCAAGCGCCGGTCCCTCTTGCCCGGTCGGGACCATGGGCGGCGTCGTCGGTCTGGGCGCGCCATAGGCTTGCATACAGGCCGCCGCGCGCCAGCAGGTCTCCATGGCGGCCACGTTCGACGATCCGGCCTTGATCGAGCACGATGATGTCGTCCGCCTTGACGATGGTGGAGAGGCGATGCGCGATGACGAGGGTGGTGACGCCCCTGGCGGCGATGGCGAGGTTATCGACGATTTCGGCCTCGGTTCTGGAGTCGAGCGAGGAGGTCGCCTCATCCGCAATGAACAATCGGGGTTGCTTCAGCGAGGCGCGGGCGATGGCGACGCGCTGTTTTTCGCCGCCGGAGAGCTTGAGGCCGCGTTCGCCGACGATGGTGTCGAACCCGTCGGGAAGCTTGTCGATGAGGCCGTCGAGATTGGCGAGGCTGGCGGCGCGCGCGATGTCGTCCTGAACGCCGTCATATTCGGGAAAGCCGATATTGTAGGCGAGGCTGTCGTTGAAGAGCGACGTGTCCTGCGGGACGAGGGCGATCCACTTACGCAGTTCTGTGGGCGGGATTTCGGCGATCGGGACGCCATCGAAGAGGATGCGGCCGGCGTCGGGATCATAGAAACGCATGATGAGGCGGACGACGGATGACTTGCCCCCGCCAGAGGAGCCGACGAGGGCGGTCATGGAGCCGGGCGCGATTTCGAAGCTGAGGTCCGTCAGCACGCGCCGGCCTTCATGATAGGAGAAGGTCACATGCTCAAAGGTGATCCTGGCCGGGCCTTCCTGAGGCCCGATGGCCGGGACGGACGCACCGGCGCCGCTTTCCGGCTTCTCGTCGAGGAGATCGAGCATGCGCTCGATGAAGGCCGCCCCCTGCCCGATGTCGCGGACGCCGAGGCCGAGGAGTTCCAGCGGCCGGACGATCTGAAGCATGTAGGCGTTGACGAGGACGAAATCGCCGACGCTCATGGCGCCCGATTGCACGCGCGCCAGGCCGAGCCACAAGGTCGCTGCAAGCCCGCCCGAGAAGATGAACGCGATTGCGATCCCGTTGACAAAGCGCGCGCGATAGAAGTCGCGCCAGCGGCTTTGCGCGATCTTGAGCGTGTCGTCGTAGCGGCGGGTGACGGCCGCTTCTCCGGTGAAGGACTTGACGGCCTCGAAATTCAGAAGGCCGTCGGCGAGCTGGGCGTTGGCGTCGATGCGGGCGGCCGAGACGCTTCGGCTGGCGCGCAGCACTTTCCGGGCGCCGTCTGCAAAGACAAATATGTAAAGCACCGCACAAGCCGCAAAGACCGCAAGAAAGACAGGATCGAGAACGAGGGCGACGACAAGCGACATGATGAGAATTTCGATAAGCCCCGGCAGCAGCGTGAACACGGCGTGCTGCATGACCAGGCGATAGCCCTGAATGCCGTTTTCGAGCGTCTGCGCGACGGCCCCGGTGGCGCGGGCGAGATGAAACCTCAAGGGCAGCGCCATGGCGTGCGCGAAGAGTTTTCGGCTCAGTTTGCGGGTGATCGATTGTTCGGATGCGCCGAAGAGGAACATCCGCATTTCGCTGGCGACGCGGCTCGCGCCCTGCGCGCCCACGTAGAGGGCCAGCAGCGTGAGCGGGTCGAGGGCGAGCATGTGGGTTGGCGCCCCGCCTGACAATGTGTCGATGAGGAGTTTGAGGGCGACCGGTCCCAGCGCTGTCAGCGCAGCGCCAAGAACGACGCAGGCGAAAGCCGCAGCAAACCGGGCGACATCGAGCCGATCGAGTTCGGGTCGGATGACGGCGAACGCCCGGTTGAAGAAGCCTTTCTGTTTGCTATGCGCTTCGACCAAATGTGTGAGACCTCTCCTTTTGCTGGAGACAGGGTGCAATATACCACAGGTTTATTGCATAATGCGACCGCAACGCGAGTTACATGTCCAATAGGTGCGCGCGGACGCAGTCGCGGCTGGATGGTATCGAAAGCGGACCTCCATGGAGCGGTCCTTTGGCGGCGCATCCCGCGAATGTTGCTGCGATGAAGGGTGAATCGCCGGTCGAACAACCGACCTGTAATCGCGGCGACGTGACTGCGCGCAAGAGTGAGGTGTTGGCCGGTTACGGTCTTTGTTTCGGGGCCGGGCATTTCAGGCGATGCGGGCCTTCCAGCTTCACAATCTCGATTCCATATGCGGCGGCGGCGCGGTGAATGTCGGCGTTTGGGTCGTGCGAGTTCACGATTTCCGCGACTTCACCGAAGTTCTTTGTGCGCATCTGTTGCGCGGCCCAAGCCTGCATGCGGCCGACAAATTCTGGCGTCTCTTCGACGATCGGATCTCTTTCCAGCCTGTGGGCTTGAGCGGCCAGGACGAAGTCTCGATTGCGATATAGAAGCGCAGTTCCCTCTATTTCACATGTCCTGCCGTCATAGGTTTCAACCGGAATGGGTCGCAGGGGAGCATAGAAGACTTTCAGACTGACGAGTTTGTAATCGGAAAACGGCCGGCGCAGCCTCCATGCAGAAAAGTCGCTCCGTGGCGCAACGGAATCCGGCCACCCATCCTTATAAAGAACGAGTTCCTTGTCGGCCGTTACGTGAATGAGAGAGTTTGCTGCAACGACGACGGCGCCTGCTGCGACCAACGTTCCGATTGCGATCGCTGCGCGATGCTTCATGCTTTCGACCTTCCCACCTCTGTCGGCGCTACTCGACCGGACCGATCAGGTCTCCGCCCTGGTTCCTGACACTACCTACAGCCTTCCCAGTGTTCCAGGCGTGCATGTCCTGCGATCAGTCGCCAAAACGAAGTACGATGGCGATTCTCGTTTTCTCCGAAATAACGCCAACACGCGTTCTGCTGGTTGAATAGTATGATCCGTGCTCGTTAAACATACCTTGGATTACCTTGGTATAATCGGGGTTTATTTCATGCAAACAATTGTCGAACATCGCCTTCAACCGGCTGTCGTCTGGCATGGGGGTTGGCCGCCATTCTCCATCCCAATATGCGGCGCTATTGGCCTTTGACCGATCAGGTTTACTGAACAACGCATCTGGACCCGATGTCCTGATTTTTTTCGCAGTTTCTTCCGTAAAAACCACAGCGGCATAGGTACAGCCAAAGCCGCCATCATGCCACCGCTTTGATGCGATGACCTCCTCAATCTGAACGCGCCTAGAGAAAAACGTTCGCGCATAGGTGAGATTGTCAAACGAAGTGATTGACCAAATAGCGAAAGAACCGGCGACATACAGGAACATCGGCGCCAGCAATGCGATCAGACACCCTATGGCCATACGTCCCGGCTTTTTAGCGGCCTCGTTCATAACTTTCTCTTTGTCGTTAACTACGCAGTAGGCTGAGTATAGGAGTTGTTTCTAAGCAAACCCTTTTGGCCATAACGAGGCAAAAATGTAACTCAGGCCGGAATCCTGTCAGAATAGCAGAAGGCGCCGAAGACAGGCCGGCGCCACTTCTCGTTCAAAGCGGCGGAATGAGATTGTAACCGCGCGCCGAGAGCACTTTCCGCGCCCAGGCGCGATCGACGGGGTCGTCGCTCGTTCTGTCCTTCAGCGCATCGCCCGCCCGGTCGAACAGGGCCACGCAGCGGTGATTGGTGTCGAAGCGAGAAAGATATTCTATTCCGTCGAGACGGGTGTTCTTGTGAACCCAGGCCGAAATCCGCTGCGGCGTGTCATAGCCGTCCGGGTGGGTCGCCGGATCGAAATGGGAGGCGACGTCGGCAATTGTCGTCCGGAACCAGGCGAGCCCCGGTCCATGAAGCTTTGCAAGTCGGACCATCCTCGTCAGGGTAAATGATGCGAAGCGCTTTTTTTCAACACGGTCCCATAAGACGTCGCGGTCTGAAGGCGTTCGCAGCAAGGTTTCTGCAAAGGGGCCGATTTCGGTCCGGCCGAGATACATGACGCCGTAGTTGCAATCGGGATCGTCCCACCGCCATGTGGCGTCGCGATTGCCGAAATAGCGTGCGCCATGCGACGGCTGATGCATCCGATGCAGAATCTGGCCTGCATTGATCCGCGCGACAGGCGGTTTGTCCCCCGAGGCCGGCATCAGGCTTCAAGGGCGCGCGCAAACCGGGCGACGCGTTCAGCCTCCGCCGGTCCTTTCCGGAGCAGTGCAATCGGCGACGCTTTGCCAAGGCCCTCATCGCCGCTGACGAGGAATTGCAAGATCGCCCAACCGCTTGTGTTCGGCGCCGCGCCGAGCACGTCAGCAATTGCAGGATTGAGCACGCCTCCGGCGAACTGGAATTTCGGAAACAGTTTCACGCCGCCATCTTCGACCACGAGCATCCTGCGGTTATTCGCGGCCTTGTAGACGGCTTGCACGCTTTTGTAGCCGAGAAGCTGGCGTACATCCTCGGCCTTTAAAGCGCCTCCCGCCGCCTTCAGCATCCGCTGTCTGAACCGGACGGCGTTGGCGGCGTCCTCGACCTTTTCGGCGTCTTCGATCGACACCGGCATGAGTTTGAGGATGGAATAGAGCAATTCCGGCGTGTCGGCGCTCTTGAGAATCTTACGTTTCTTTTCCGCTGACAACCGTCCCAACACCTTGCCCATGCCGGTTTCGAGCCGTTGAATGAGAAGATGATCGAGTTCGTTAGCAGATTTTTGTGTTGCGCTAGCCATGAGGATCATCCGGTTGAATAGGTACAATATATCAGCACTATTAGCCAAATTCAACCTTCGACGTGGCCCACCAGATTTGCTAGCCCAGCGATTTCTTGACGCGCTTGGGATTGGTGATCCGGCCCTGGGGCTAAAATCCAGCGGCAAGTTGGGCCTGGCCACTATGGAGCAGGCCAGAGATTCCGGCAGATTCTGCCGGAGTTTCTCCATTGTGAGGCCTGTCAGGCTTGCAGGGCGCGTTTTGCTTCGTCGTGGACGAACGCGTCTTCATAACTGCGCGCTTCATTTGCCAACATGCCCTCGTCGAGGAGCGCCTGTTTCCAGTCTGCCGCGATGAGTTCGGCCATTTCCCGCGCCTGTTGTTTCGCTTCGTCGCGCGTCAGGTCGAAGAATTCGCAGGCGCCGAGCGCGATGTCGTATGAGGCGTCGAACGCACCGCCCTCGACGATCCCTGTTTCAAGCACGCGCTGGCGGGACGGCGACGGATTGATGTCGAAGGCGGGCGACAGACGCCAGCGGTCGCCGCCGGCATAGAGGAAGCCGTGGTTCTGCAAGTGATCGTCCTTGTTCGAGACAAGGACCGTGAACACGATCCGGCGCCAGAGTTCGTGGAGGTCGTCGATCGGTTTTGCGGAAATCTGGCGGATGACATCGCCGATGTCGGTGTAGAACGCGCCCTCCTCGCGCGACCAATCGAGGGCGGTGCGCGCGGATATATAGGGAATTCTGGTGGGGCCGCGGCGATCGAACCGTCTGATGAGCGCGATGGGACTGTCGCTCGCCCTGAGCTCCAGCCTTGCTTCGGGGACGCGCAGCCCGCAGCGCTTTGCGAGCCGGAGCGTTGCGATTTCGGCGCGCTCGATGGGTTTCGTATCCTGGACGGATGTGAATTTGGCGATCCAGAGATGGCCGTCGGCTTCGGTGATGTTGGCTTTCGGCCGCGCGCCGCCGAGCGAGCCGCCGGCGCCGGCGAGCCTGCGCGCTTCGGCTTCGGCGCCTTCCGGGTCGCGTTCGAAGCGGTGCGCGAGGGCGCGCAGCTCTTCGAGTTCGACGAGCCGCGGAATGGGCGGGTTGAGCGCCGACAGCGGTTCGAGATCTTCACCGAGAAAGCGCAGGGCGCCCTGACGGGTCCGATCGTCGGCGAGCACGAGATAGTCGAATTCGGTGAGGCCGCCGCCAAGCGCCTTGCGCATCAGGGCCCGGCCCCAGGCGTCGGGCGCGGCGTCGGCGAAACAGCCGGACAGGGCGGAGGTTTTGTCGTCGCGTCCCGAACTGAAGAAGCCGCCGGTCCGCAAGGGGAGTGCGGGCGAGAGCGCAAAGCGGTCGGGATCGGCCAGCCATTCGGGGGCGTATTCGAACTGCGAATGCTGGCGCCGCCCGTCGGTTTCGAAACGCAGGCGTCCGACAATGCGTTTGCTTTCGCCGAGTGCGACGATGGCTTCCGGCATCAGAATCCGACCCCGCCATCATCGTCCGCGTCGGTCCCGCGGGCCGGCGCGGCGGCCGGCCGGGAGCCGCGTTTGCGGTCGATGCGTCTCGGCAGCGCTTCTTTCTCCATCAGCAGGCCGGTGTCGTCCGAACCGGGATCGAGGAATTCGGAGATCCGGCCGAGTTCGCCGAGGACGAGGCAGGCCATGGTCAGGGCTCCGATGCTGACCCCTTCATCGCCTTTTTCCAGCCTGATAAGGGTGCTTTCGGACACGCCGATCCGTTCGGCGAAATCCTTGAGGGCGATCCGCCGTTTCAGCCGGGCGGTCTTGAGGTTCGCGCCGAGCGATTTCAGCGCCCGCCGGGCGCTGGGAGATGCGATCTTAGCTGCCATATTTGAAAGCCATATACCATTTAATTGTCATATATGGAAATTAGTGTTTCAGAAGACTTAATGCAAGGCGCCGCCGCCGGAGGTGCCCGACCGGGCCGGCCTCAGCGAAAATCTCGGCTATTCCCTAATCCCGAGCCTTTTCAAGGCCTTGCCATCAGGTCTCGGGCGGCAGTGAATTATTCATTGAAAAGTGTCAGAAACTACACTACGTTTCTGACAATTGGAGACCTGAGATGAAAACCACCGAAGCCATTCTTCGATACGCCGAAGGCCTGCCGGAAGGCGCGCCGATTGCGGCAAAGGCGCTCCTGCATCTTGGCGAGCGTGCGAATGTCGATCAGGCGTTGTCGCGGCTCGTGAAACGCGGCGTGCTGATCCGCGCGGGACGCGGCGTCTATACCCGTCCTGTCGTTTCGCGCTTCGGCAAGCGTGCGCCGACGCCTGAGAAGTTCGTGGAACAGCTTTCCGCGCACACTGGCGAGGCGGTGGCGCCGAGTGGCGCAGCGGCGGCGAACATGCTGGGGCTGACAACTCAGAACCCGGCATCCATGGTGTATCTCACATCCGGCCGCACCCGGTCGCTGGCGCTTGGCCGGCAGAAGGTCGAGCTTCGTCATGCTCCGGCGTGGCTGCTTCAGCGGCCGATGGCGCGTTCCGGTCAAGCGGTGCGCGCGCTCGCATGGATGGGACGGGAACATGCGCCGGAGACCGCGCGCCGGCTCGGCGCGGCGTTGAACGAGAAAGAAAAGCAGGAACTCCTGTCCATGCGCCCGCTTGTGCCCGGATGGATGGCGAAGGAGATCAGCGTCCTTGCCGTCTGACGAACAGCTTCAGGCATTTCTGTCATTGGCCGACGCGGAGCGCGCCGAAGCGCTGGCGGTCGCGGCTGACATCACCGGGCGGCCCGCGCATCTTCTCGAAAAGGATGTGTGGGTCGTCTGGACACTGAATAAATTGTTTTCAGCGCCGTTCGGCGGCGACCTGGTCTTCAAGGGCGGGACATCGCTCTCGAAGGCGTATGATGTCATCAGCCGGTTTTCCGAAGACATCGATCTGACTTACGACATCACCGCCTTTATTCCCGATCTAGCGACGAAAGAATCTGGCGGCATCCCGCCCAGCCGCTCCCAGGCAGCCAAATGGACGAATAAAGTCCGGGAGGAGCTTCCGGCATGGGTGAGCGGGACCGCCATGTCAGCGATAGAGGCTGCGCTGAAGGCAGATGGATTGACGGCTAATCTGACCGCTGAAGGTGAAAAGCTGACCATTGCATTTGCGCCTGCGGCCACGGGCAGCGGCTATGTCAAACCCGAAGTCGTTGCCGAGTTCGGAGCGCGCTCGACGGGAGAACCTGCAACCGCGGTTGAGATTTCCTGCGACGCAGCGCCAGCCCTTCCGATGCTGACATTTCCAACCGCGTCTGTCCGCGCCATGGCCCCTGAACGGACGTTCTGGGAAAAAGCCACGGCCGTTCATGTTTTCTGCGAAGGCGGACGGCATCGCGGGCGTCCGGCTTTCGCCCGGCACTGGCACGATCTGACGCGGCTCAAACGAAAAGGCGTTGCCGAGAAGGCGATCGCCGATAAAGCGCTGGCTTCCGCCGTCGCAACGCACAAATCCCTCTTCTTTCGCGAGAAGAAAGCCGACGACGCAGAGATCGACTATGCGGCGGCTGTGCAGGGCAAACTGAACCTCGTGCCGACGGGCGACCGCCTCGAAGAATTGCGCAAAGATTATGAAGCGATGATCGCTGATGGCCTGCTGTTTGACGATGCAGATGGCTTTGATGCGCTGATGGCGGAGATCGGCGAACTTCAGGAGCGCGTAAATAGGAAGGCGTAGTAGCGGCGAGCGCTAGCGCGGACGCTCGCACGGGTCTGCTCCCGTTTCGTGTCGATGCTCAGGCGCAATGCGGGCCCGCTGGCGCGAGATCCGAGCCCAGCAATTCTTTCCGAAACCCGCCGTCGCGGAGGCCCTGTCCTTTCTTCACGAGATAGTGGATCGCGTGTTTCATCGAAGAGCCGCCCCAGTCCTCCTCTACACGCTTTGAGCCATAAAGCACGATGGCGATTTCCTTGTGGCTCATGCCCTGCTCCAGACCGTCGAGTGTGATCACGCAGTTGCGAAGGACTTCCGTGGTCTTGGTCCAGACCGGTCCCGGCGGGTGCGGCCCGTCGCCATAGATGTCGAAGGCCGCTTTCTGGAGTTTCACGCGATGGTCGTAGCCGTCGACATCCGAGATCGTGAGCCGCATTTTCACGGGCTCCAGCCCGAGCAATGAAATCCCCGTACAACAAAGCTGAACGACAACGCCGTTGCGTCGGACCAGCAAATATTCGCGGCCCATCATGTCCGTGATGTGGGTAATGTCGCAAATCGGAATGGACCGATCCCAGAGTTCGCAACGCTGATCGAGCGCGCGCGGCCTGCAATTGACCTCGACCTGATGCGGAAAGGCCAGACGATTCCAGACCGCGTCCGCATGATAGGCGTCGCGTTCCGGGTCGGGCATGAATATGAGCCCCCAACGCTCGGAAAGCGTCTGGTCGGTGCGCGGCCGCAAGAGCCGGACATCGACGCAGGGCGCGGTCTTTTCCGAGATGTCCTCAGCATTCACGCAGGCCGCGTCGCGCCGGAATTCTTCATTTCGCCGAAGAAACTCCCACGCCCAGCGGTCCGGGGAAAGCGGGCTCAGATAATCATAAGCTTCAAGTATCTCTGCGGAATCGAGGTCTGAACGGGTCATATTCCGCCTCCTTCCCATGGGGTTGAGGCAAGAATGGCGCCAGCCGCTCAGCCGTCTTTATTTGCCGCCAGCGCGACCGGAAAATGCTCGACAACGCTTTATTTGCGCTGCACTGGCCCGTTTACCGGTTTCTTCATAAGCGCCGCTCGGCTGCGTCGTATCTGCGGTTATCAAGCGTTCCCGAACATTGCCGAAAATGGTCCGCGCTCCAACTCCCTAACGCGTCTCAAACCCGAGATGATCTGCATCGAGACGATGAAAGGGAGCGGTGACATGCCGGCGAACACGCAAAAGCAGGAAACGGACGAACGCCACATCACGATGTTACGTACAGCGTTCTCGTCCGTCATCCGCGATGCGCTCGCCGATCCCGACACGATCGAAATCATGGCCAATCCCGATGGATCGGTCTGGATCGAAAAGGCCGGGCGCGGCGTCGTCGCTTCCGATCATCGTCTTGAGCCCTCCGACCGGGAGCGAGTTATTCGCCTGGTCTCCTCCGGGGCGGGAGAAGCCGTCGGCCGTCATTCCCCTATCGTCTCCGCAGAACTCCCCGGCGGCGGCGAGCGGTTCGAAGGGCTTCTCCCGCCCATTTCTTCGGCGCCCTGCTTTTCGATCCGCAAAGCGGCCGCGACGGTTTTCAGCCTTGATGACTATGTCGAACAGGGCGCGCTCAAGCCGTCGCTGGCGGGCGCATTGCGCGACGCGATTGGCTGTCACCGTAACATTCTGATCGCCGGCGGCACGTCGTCGGGCAAAACCACGTTCACGAACGCGCTGCTCGCCGAGCCGGCCTTTCGCGACGAGCGGATCGTCATTCTCGAAGATACGCGCGAACTGAAATGCGCCGCGCGCAATGTCGTACAGTTACGCACGTTGAGAGACCATGTCTCGCTCAAGCAGCTTGTGCGCTCGACCATGCGCTTGCGTCCCGACCGTATCGTGGTCGGGGAGGTGCGCGGGCCCGAGGCGCTCGACCTACTGAAGGCGTGGAACACCGGCCATCCGGGCGGCATCACGACCTTGCATGCGAATTCCGCGCGCGGCGCGCTTGCCCGGCTTGAACAATTGACGCTGGAAGCGGCGCGCCAGGCGCCCGTCGCCCTGATCGCGGACGCCATCGACGTGGTTGTCTTCATGAACCGGTCCGGCGGCAAGCGCCGCGTCGAGGAAGCGCTGCGCGTCACCGGACTCGATGGCGGCGGCTATGCGACCGCGCCGCTCATTTCCCCCGCTCTTTCCATCGTGAACCAAGGAGACGCGTCATGACGCTCTATTCAAATATAAAGGCTCTGAACCGGACAGTGCAGGCAGCGGCCTGCATCGCGGCCCTGACGATCATCGCCGGTCCCGCGCATGCGGCCGGCACCGGCATGCCCTGGGAAGGCCCCCTCGATCAGATCCTTCAGTCCATCGAAGGCCCGGTCGCGCGCATCGTCGCCGTCATTATCATCACCCTCACCGGTCTGACGCTGGCCTTCGGCGAAACGTCCGGCGGCTTCCGCAAGCTCATCCAGATCGTCTTTGGCCTCTCCATCGCCTTCGCGGCGACGAGCTTCTTTCTCACCTTCTTCTCCTTCGGCGGCGGCGCGCTCGTCTGATGACTGAGGGTTACGAAATCCCGCTCCATCGCTCACTCGCCGAGCCGATCCTGATGGCGGGCGCGCCGAGGGGCGCCGCCATCGCCATCGGGACGCTGGCCGCCGCCCTGGCGCTGGGCCTGCGGCTCTGGATACCGGGCCTCGCGCTTTGGGCGCTCGGCCACAGCGCCGCCGTCTTCATCGCGCGAAACGATCCGGATTTCATGGGCGTGGCTGCGCGCTCCACCCGACACCGGGAGCATCTGTCATGCTGAACCTCAGGGAATATTCGCAAACGCCGCGTCTTCTCGCCGACTATCTGCCCTGGGCGTGTCTTCCGGCGCCGGGCGTCGTCCTCAACAAGGACGGCTCGTTCCAGACGACGTTCCGCTACCGCGGGCCGGACCTTGAGAGCTCGACCGAAGCCGAACTCGTCGCCGTCATGGCGCGCGTCAACAATGTCTTACGCCGGTTCGGGTCAGGCTGGGCTCTATTCTTCGAGGCGCAGCGCGAAGAAGCCGGCGATTACCCCGTCAGCGCGTTTCCCGACGCGGCCTCATGGCTCGTCGATATGGAGCGCGCATTACAAGCTGACGAAGCCGGCGCGCGGTTCGAGAGCCGCTATTACCTGACGCTGCTCTGGCTGCCGCCGGCGGATGCAGCGGGCAATGCGGAACGCGCGCTGATCCAGCGCCCACAGGCGAAGAGTTCGGCCACCTGGCGCGAAAGGCTGGAGACGTTCCAGCAGCAGGCGGCGCGGGTCTTCGATCTTCTGTCGACATCGCTCGCCGACATCGCGCGCCTCAGCGATGACGAAACGCTGACCTATCTTCATTCGACGATCTCGACCAAGCGCCATCCCGTGACGGCGCCGGAGCTGCCGGTCTTCCTCGATACGATCCTTGCCGATGAACCGTTCGCAGGCGGGCTCGAACCGATGATCGGCGACGCGCATCTGCGCACGTTGACCATTCTCGGCTTTCCGGCCTCGACCCTGCCGGGCATTCTCGACGAACTGAACCGCCAGGGATTCGCTTATCGCTGGGCGACGCGCTTCATCGCCATGGACAAGGCGGAGGCCGAGAAGATCCTGGGGCGCAAGCGCCGGCACTGGTTCGCCAAGCGCAAATCCATCGGCGCGGTGCTGCGCGAGACCCTTTTCAACGAACAGGCCGCGTTGCTCGATACTGACGCCGACAACAAGGCGGCCGACGCGGATGCGGCGCTTCAGGAACTCGGCAGCGATCTCGTCTCCTATGGCTATGTCACGACCACGATCACCGTCGCCGATGCGGACGCGAAAGCCGTTGAAGAAAACATCCGCATCGCCGAGCGGATCGTCAATGGCCGCGGCTTCACGGCGATCCGGGAAACGCTGAACGCGGTCGAAGCCTGGCTCGGCTCTCTGCCGGGGCATGTCTACGCCAATGTGCGCCAGCCCATTCTTCATACACTGAACCTCGCTCACATGGTCCCGCTTTCCGCGGTGTGGGCCGGCTCAGCGGAGAACCCGCATCTTGGCGGCGCGGCGTTGATCGAAGCGCAGACTGACGGGACGACGCCGTTTCGTTTGAATCTCCATGTCGGCGATGTCGGTCATACACTGGTGGTGGGCCCGACGGGCGCCGGCAAATCGGTGCTGCTCTCCATGCTGGCGCTGCAATGGCGCCGCTATAAGGGCGCTCAAATTTTTCTCTTCGACAAGGGCCGCTCGGCCCGCGCCGCGACACTCGCCTTGGGCGGCGCGCATGTGGATCTTGGCGGGACCGAACGGCCGAGCCTTCAACCCCTGAAGGACATCGACACGGAATCCGGCGCGCGGTTCGCCGCCGACTGGCTGGGCGGTCTCTGTACGCAGGAAGGCGTTGTCATGACGCCGGACCTAAAAGCCCGCCTTTGGGAAGCGGTCGCGGCGCTGGCGAGCGCTCCGGAACGCGAACGCACTTTAACGGGGCTGTCGCTAATGCTCCAGGAGGACGCCCTGAAGGCGGCGCTTCAGTCCTATACGCTCGAAGGCGCGCATGGGCGCCTGATCGACGCGGACATGGACAGCCTGTCGCTCGCTGACACGGTCTGCTTCGAAATGGAAGAGCTGATGCATTCGGGCGGCGCGGCGCTTGCAGTGCTGACCTATCTCTTCTATCGGCTCGAAGCGCGCTTCGACGGACGGCCGACGCTGCTCGTCCTCGATGAAGCCTGGCTGTTCCTCGACAATCCTGCTTTCGCCGCGCGCATCCGCGAATGGCTGAAGACGCTGCGCAAGAAAAACGTCGCCGTCGTGTTCGCCACACAATCGCTGGCGGATATTTCAAATTCGTCGATCGCCCCGGCGCTGATCGAATCCTGTCCGACGCGGATATTCCTGCCGAATGAACGCGCGGCCGAACCGCAATCGCAGGAATCCTATCGGCGCTTCGGTCTCAATGACCGCCAGATCGAGCTGATCGCGCGGGCGACGCCGAAGCGGGACTATTATTACCAGTCGCCGCTCGGCGCGCGTGTGTTCGATCTGGGGCTCGGCCCGATCGCGCTCGCCATTTGCGGCGCGGCCGATCCGGTCAACCAGAAACGCATCGACAAGGCGCTGAAAGAGGCCGGTCCGAACGGCTTCGCGGGCGCCTTCCTGCGCGCCAGGGGCCTCGACTGGGCGGCGGACCTACTCGGCCGCTGGCCCCGGCTCCATGTCCGCGAACCGCTGGCGGACGCACCTGATTGTTTCGATCCCGTCGAACTGGAGATGTCGCCATGAATTATCACAGATTCATTCAAGGCGCATTATGCGCGGGCCTCCTTACCATCGCGCCGGCGGCGCAGGCGCAATGGTCCGTCTACGATCCATTGAATCACGTCCAGAACATCCTTCAGGCGGTGCGCACGCTGGAAGAGGTTGAGAACCAGATCCAGCAGCTCGCTCATGAGATCGAGATGCTGGAGAACATGGCGCGCAATCTCGAAACGCTGCCCGTCAATGTCGCCGAAGCGATCATCCTCGACCGCATCAATCGCATCAGTGAGTTGATGCGCGAGGCCGAAGGCATCGGCTACGGCGTCGAGACGGTCGAACGCGATTATGATGAAGCCTATCCGGATTCCTATAGCGAGCCGCCCTCGCAGGCGGCGCTCGTGGAAGACGCACGGCGCCGCTGGAGCCAGTCGCGGCTCGCTTATCGCGACACGCTCGTCACGCTCTCGGCCGCGCTCGCCGACAATGAAACCGACGCCGGCGCCATCGCCGGTCTTGTCGAGCGCAGCCAGAGCGCGGCGGGGGCGCTTCAGGCCGCCCAGGCCGGAAACCAGATCGAGGCCATGCAGACCGAACAGCTCATGCAGATGGAGGCGATGATGGCGGCGCAATACCGCGCCGACGCCCTCGATCATGCGCGCGAGTTGGCCGAAGAAGAGCGCGCCCGCGCCCGCTTCAGAAGCTTCATGGGAGATTGAGGCGCGATGGACGTGATCGATACATTTCTCGCGACGTTTATCGCCTATATCGATTCAGGCTTCGGCCTGCTCGCGGGCGACGTCGCCTATCTGTCGACCACGCTGATCGTGATCGATGTGACGCTGGCGGGTCTCTTCTGGGCCTTGTCGCAAAACGCCGACGTGATCGCGGGCCTCCTGAAGAAAATTCTATATGTCGGGTTCTTCGCCTTCATCATCGGCAATTTTTCGATGCTGTCCGGCGTAATCTTCGACAGTTTCGCCCGGCTCGGGCTAACGGCCGGCGGCGGCGCGATGACGCCGGACGATCTGATGCGCCCCGGCTACATCGCCGGCGTCGGCTTTGAGGCGGCGAAACCGCTGCTCCAGAACATCGCCGACCTGTCGGGACCCATCGCCTTCTTCAACAACTTCGTGATGATCGCGATCCTGCTGATCGCCTGGGCGGTGATCATGGTCGCCTTCTTCGTCCTCGCCGTGCAGCTTTTCATCACCATCCTGGAATTCAAGCTGACGACGCTAGCGGGCTTCGTGCTCGTGCCCTTCGCGCTCTGGAACAAGACCTCGTTCCTCGCCGAACGGGTCCTTGGCAATGTCATCACGTCCGGCGTCAAACTGATGGTGCTGGCGATTGTCATCGGCATCGGCTCAACGCTGTTCGGCTCGGTGGCGGATGCCTTTCATACGGGCGATGACGTGACGCTGGCGCAGGTCATGGGGACCGTGCTCGCCGCGCTCGTCTTCTTCTGGATGGGTGTCTTCGCACCCGGCATCGCGTCGGGCCTCATCACCGGCGCGCCGCAGCTCGGCGCAGGCTCGGCGGCGGGCGCAACAGCGGGCGTGCTCGCCGGGACCTACGCCGCCGGTCTTGGCGGCAAGGCGCTGATCGGCGCGGGCGCGAAAGGCGTCTCCGGCGCGGTCAAGGCGGGCGCATCCGTCGCCGGCGGCGCGCGCACGTCCTATGCGATGGGGTCGGTCGCCTCCGGCGCATCCGGCGCCGGCGCGGTTGCTGCGGGTCTTGCGGGCGTCGCCCGCGCGGGCGGCGATGTCGTTCGCCGCACCCTCTCGCGGCCGGGCGACGCGATCCGCGACGCCTACACACATGGCGCGCGCGGCGCATGGACCGCGACGGGCGGATCGCCGGTCGGCGGGCCGCCGCCTCAGCCGTCCGCATCTGCGGGCAGTCCGGCCTGGGCGCGACGCATGCAGACCCAGCAGCACATGGCCCATGCCAGTCAGGCGGCGGCCCACACCTTACGCGAAGGCGATCACGGCTCGTCCGGCGCGGCGCCGACCCTCACAGACAAGGACGACTGACCCATGTTCTTCAAACGCTCATCGACCAGCTACGGCCAGAGCCCGTTCCCGGAAACGCCTTATCAGAAAGCCGGACAGATCTGGGACGAACGGATCGGATCGGCGCGCGTGCAGTCGAAGAACTGGCGTCTGATGGCGCTCGGTTGTCTCGCGCTCTCCTTCGCGACGTCCGGCGCGCTCGTCTGGCGCAGTCTGCAATCGACCGTGACGCCCTATGTGGTCGAAGTCGACGAAACCGGCGCGGCGCGTGCGGTTGCGCCGGCCGTTGAGCGCTACAATCCGAGCGATGCGCAGATCGCGCATCACCTCGCGAACTTCATACAGGATGTGCGCGGGCTATCCGTCGATCCGGTCGTGGTGCGTGAGAACTGGCTCCGGGCTTACGACTTTGTAACCGACCGCGCGGCGACGACGCTCAGCGAATATGCAAACGCCAATGACCCTTTCGCGGACATCGGGCGCCGTTCGCGCACGGTCGAGATCGTCAGCGTCGTCCGCGTGTCGGCGGACAGCTTCCAGGCGCGCTGGATCGAGAAGACTTACGAGAATGGCGCGCTGATGAAGTCCGACCGCTTCACCGGGCTCTTCACCATCGTCACCCAGCCGCCGCGCGATGCGGCGACGCTGCGCGCCAATCCCCTCGGTTTGTATGTCCACGAGCTCCATTGGGGCCAGGACCTTGTCACAGGAGACTGACCCCATGCGTATTCTGTTGTCCTCATCCATGCTCGCCCTGACGGCGGCCTGCGCGTCGGCGCCCGCCGATGACGGGTTCGACCGCGCCGGTTTTGTCGGCGCCGTTCCGTTCGAGGAGACGGAGGATTACCCGGTCGAAATCGTCGAAACCGCCGTGCCGCTTCCGCTGCCGGGCCAGTTGAAGAAGATCGACGCCGCGCCGCCGGAACCGCCGGTCCCGCCCGAGGAGGCGATCGAGCAAGGCCGCGCGCATGCGCTGATGGAGCCGACGGTGGATGGCTATGTCAATGCGATCCAGGTCTATCCTTACACGGAAGGCGCGCTTTACCGGCTCTATGCTAGCCCCGGTCAGGTCAGCGATATTGCCTTGCAGCCGGGCGAAGACCTCGTGTCCGTGTCGGCCGGCGACACGGTGCGCTGGGTCGTGGGCGACACGCTGTCCGGCTCAGGCGCCGAAGCCCGCGCGCATGTCCTCGTAAAGCCGATCAATGCCGGCATCCGCACCAATCTGATGATCGCGACTGACCGCCGGACCTATCATCTGGAACTCGAAAGCGTTGCGAGCGGCTATATGGCGGCGCTCTCCTGGCGCTATCCTGCCGACGAGCTGACCCGGCTCGCCGCGCGCAATCGCGACGCGCTGGCGCGTGACGCCGGAACGGTCGAACGCGGTCTTGCGCTGGACGGGCTTAACTTCGAGTACAGACTGACCGGCGACGATCCCGACTGGAAGCCGGTGCGCGTCTTCGATGACGGCCGTCAGGTCTTCATCCAGATGCCGGCAGGCGTGACGACCACCGACATGCCGCCGCTGTTCGTTCTCAATGACGAGAACGACGCCGAACTCGTCAATTACCGCGTGCGCGGGACGTACTATGTCGTCGATCGCCTGTTCCGCGCGGCGGAACTTCGCCTCGGCGAGAAGCCGCAGACGGTCGTACGCATCATCCGGGTCGAACGCACCGCCTCGCTCGGCGCCGGATCGAAGGGCTGAGCGCGATGGCCGATCCTGTTCCCTTCGACGAGCATGCCGAGCGGCTGAAAATCCGCGCGGCGCCGCGCCCGGTCGCGAAGATCAATCGCAAAGTGCTGATGGCGGGCGCAGCCGCCGGCGCGCTGCTCCTGTTCGCGGCGGCCAGCATTGCGCTCGCCCCGCCCAAAGCCGTCGATCCCGCCGACCGGCAGGAGATCTACAATACCGGCAATACGCGAAAGCCGGACCGGCTCGCCTCGCTGCCGGCGAGCTATACCGATCTGCGCCTGACGCCGAAGGATGACGCAACGCCGCCGGACGTTGCACTCGGGCCGCCGCTCTCCGGCGATCTCGGCGCGACCGTGCTTCAGGCCGAACGCGAGCTTGGCGTCGAGCCGCAATATGCGCGCCGGATCGATGACGATTTCCGGCCGAACCCGGAAGACGAGGCCGAACGTGCCCGGCGCATGCGGCTTGCCGCGCTCGAAGAGGAAGCGGCGCGCGCGCCGGTCTTCTTCCGCCTGGAATCGGAAACCGGCGGCGCCGCGAAAACCACGGACGGCCGGTCCGCCGATCGGCTCTCTCTGGAGCGCGCGGCGCTCAACGGGATCGGGTCGGACCTCCTGGCGCTGGCGGGTCTGCCGCAGGGCGCGCCGTCGGCCTTCGGCGCCGAGCCCGATCCGAACTTGCAGGACCGCAAGCGTGCGTTCGCGGGCGAAACCGGAAGCGCCGACATCTATAATCCTCACGGCGTTGAATATCCCGTCTCGCCTTATCAGGTGATGGCGGGCACGCTGATCCCGGCGTCTCTCATAACAGGCATCAACAGCGACTTGCCGGGTGTGATCATCGCCCAGGTGACGCAACCGGTCTATGACACGGTGAGCGGCGACTATCTGCTGATCCCCCAAGGCGCCCGGCTGCTCGGACGGTATCAGTCTGAAGTCTCGTTCGGTCAGGACCGCGCATTGGTGATCTGGGACCGGATCATCTTCCCGGACGGGTCCTCTGTGGTGATTTCAGAGCCGGGCGCCGATGCGCAAGGCTATGCCGGCGTTTCCGACCGCACCGATCATCATTGGGGCCGCGTGTTCACCGCTGCCGGTCTCGCGACCATTCTCGGGATCGGCGCCGAACTCGGCTCCGGCGATGACAGCGACATCGAACGCGCAATCCGCCGCGGAACGAGCGACACAGTGAACCAGGCCGGCCAGCGCGTCGTCGAACGCAATCTTGGCATTCAACCAACGATCCGTGTGCGTCCCGGCTGGCCCGTTCGGGTCGTGGTGACGCGCGATCTTGTCCTGCGGCCGCACTGAAGGAGGCGATCCATGAGTTTGCGCATCGATAAACTGCCTGACCGCACGCCGGTCAAACTGACCATCAGCGTCGATCCCGATCTCGCACAGGCGCTTACCGACTATGCGGCGATCTACCGTCAGACCTATGGCGAGGAGGAAAAGCCCGAAACGCTGATCCCGGCCATGCTCGAAAACTTCCTCGGCGCGGACGCCGGGTTCAAGCGGGCCCGCAAGGCCCTTCACGCCAACGCTAGCAAAGGAGAGTAACCCATGGCGCAGATCGGCTCATTCAATCTCAAGGATGGAAAATATACCGGCACCATCCGGACCATGACGATTAACGTCAAGGCCCAGCTCATCCCCAACAAGGACAAGGTCAATGACGATGCGCCCGACTTCCGGATCTATGCCGGCGGCGCAGAACTTGGCGCGGCCTGGCGTCAGGACTCGAAGGATGGCGAGACGCCTTATCTCGCCGTGAAGCTCGACGATCCGAGTTTCGACAAGCCGATGCGGGCCGCATTCTTCGAAAACGAGACGGACGGCACCGGCGTCATGGTCTGGAACCGGCCGAAGGCGCGTTGAGCGGCGCAAATCATCCGGCGATCCGAGGCGGCAATGGCGTTTACGGATGAAGAGCTGCGAAGAGCGCGGATGATTCTGGCGCAGGTCGTGATGACTCATGACCGGAAATATCTTCCGCTGTTCGAAGTGCTCGACACCGAGGTGCGCAGACGGGAGGAGAGCGCTGCCCGGATCTCAGAAGTCGCCCGGAGCGCCGTTGCGGGGCGCGGCCTCCGGCGGCGCAAACGGCGCAAAAACCTGGCCGACGCGCGCCGGAAACCCGCGCAGTCGCAACAGAAGCCGGACGACCGCTTGGCGTCGAAAAATTAGAGCGGCGGCGAACAGGCCCGCGCGTCAAAAGCCGGACCGCGCCGGCCGCATTCAGGCTGTCGCCCGCCCGTGTTTGGCGTCGAACGCCGCGAAGAAATCGTCCGGAAACGGGTGCGCGATTTTCAGAATCTCGCTCTGGCGATAGGCCATAGAGCCGCCATCGCCATATTTGGGGCGGTCATGGTCGTGCCCCATCAGGAGGCATCGCAATTCATAGTCGATGCCTGCTTCTTTCATCCGGTTCTCGAAGGCGTGGCGGAAGGAATAGGCGACATGATTCGGCGTCTCGAAAAGACCGCGCCGCTTGAAGGTCGCGCTCAGCGCGGCGGAGAAACTGTTGGTCTTGTCATGATAGTGGGGGAAGCCCTTCGGCGCTCGTCTTGCGGCCTCCAGGGCGACGCCGACCAGCGGGATTTCGCGTTCGGACTCGGCCGCTTTGATCTCGCGATCTTCGCGGAACGGAATGACGAGATGAGGGACATTCGCTGTCAGGCGGATGTCTTCGGGCCTGAGATTGATGACTTCTCCTGGACGGCAGCCGGTTTCGATAAGGATACAGGTGATCAGGAAGAGGTCATCGGAAATCCCGTCGAACGCGCCGGTTTTGAGAATATGATTGCGCACCCAATCGTCGCTGAAGGCGGGGCGCTTTTTCTTTTTTCCGCGGGCGGTTTTGAAATTGAGATTGCGGAAGGGATTCGCCCTGTCCTCTTCGCCGAGATATTTGAAATAGCGCTGATAAAGGTCGCGGATGTCGCCAAAATGGCGCGCAGCGGTTTTGGGGGACTTGGCCTTGGCGCCCATCTTCTCGCGCGAGATCTGATCCGACCACCAGCCGAAATATTGCTGTGCGTGGTCGCGGGTAATGTCGGTCATGGCGAGATCGCCGACCACCTCGACGAAATAGTTCAGCGACCGGTCTTTGGTTGCCTTCCAGAGCCGCAATTGCGCGCGCGACTTGCGCCGATTGTCGGTCGGCGCGATTTCGTCCTGATAGAGCCGCATGGCCCCGCTGACGGTCAATTTTGGCGTGTCGACGCCGCCAAGGACAGCGTCGGTGAGTGCGGGAATCACGCGCCCGTCCGCGGTGGTCTGATTGCCGATGGCCAGCGAGCGGCGCACCAGTTCTTCGATCATGGCGGGGTCTGCGAGTTCGTGCAGCGGGCGGTATTTGAAGCCGACGGCCATGGCGCGGGCTTTGGCCAGCTCGTACCGTCTGGCGGCGGGCTCGATGTCCATGTCCTGACCGGCCGCTTCGAGCCGCATTTTCTGCTTCAGCGCGTGCCAGTATTCGTCGTCGGCGCGAGCGAGACCGTCGCGTTGTTCGCGGGCTTCCGGGAGGGCGCGCGTGCCGAGCGAAACGCGGATCAGCGGGGCGTCATAGAAGGGGGCGAGCTTGCGGGGAACGGCGCGCTGATAGTGATACCAGCCGTTGCGCAGGAGGAGGTAGCGGTCGGGATCGGATTGCTTCGACATCCCTGAATTCTATCACAAACTCTATCCATTTTCTATCACAAATCTGGCGCTTTCGAGCGGACACGAAACCTAACAAGGCCGAAAAGGCCTGTGATTTCAATGTGTTGTTTTGAATTTTGGGTGAAGAGAATGGAGCGGGCGATGAGATTCGAACTCACGACCCCAACCTTGGCAAGGTTGTGCTCTACCCCTGAGCTACGCCCGCTCGGCGCCTGCGCCCGGCCCGCTTGAGCCTCGGCAGGGGCCGCTATATGCACGAGGGCCGGGCGCTTTGCAAGCGCGGAATGCGCCCGATATGACGTCTGGACAAAAGAGGGGCTGGAGCGGCGATGGCGGGCGATATTCAAGAAGGCGAAGCGGGCGAAAGCGCGGAGGAGAGGGCGGCGGGCGTTCCCGCCGGGGCCGCTGACCGGGCGGCGCTCTTCGCCTTTCTCGACGAGCTCGGGATCGCACACAGGACGGTAGAGCATCCGGCGATTTTCACCGTGGAGGAGGGGCGCGACTACAAGAAAGACATGCCCGGCGGGCACTCTAAAAACCTCTTTTTGAAAGACAAAAAAGGCAAGCTGACGCTCGCCGTTGCGCTCAGTGAGACCCAGGTCGATCTCGTCGGTCTCGGCAAGCGGATCGGGGCCAAAGGCCGGCTCTCCTTCGGCAAGCCGGACCTGATGACCGAGACGCTCGGCGTCATTCCCGGCGCGGTGACGCCGTTCACGCTGATCAATGACAGCGCCAAAGCGCTCACCCAGGTGATCCTCGACGAGGCGCTGCTCGCCCACGACCCGGTCTGGTTTCATCCGCTCGAAAACACCGCCTCGACGGCGATTTCCCCGGGCGATCTCGTCAGCTTTGTCGAGGCCTGCGGCTTCGAGCCGCTGATATTGCCGCTTTCCGGGCCGTTTGAGGACTGAAACGGTCTGCGCGGGCGGTTGCGTTTCGCCGCGCGCGCCCTCATTTAATGAAGGAGAGCCCGACAGCGGGCGGATTTTAGACGATCGCGGGCGCGGAGGCCTGGCATGAGCGAGATTATCGGCGGCGGACAAGGTGGAGCAGGGGCTCCGGACGGAGACCTGATCAAGGACGCGACTATCGAGACATTCGAACAGGACGTTCTCGCCGCGTCCATGCAGGTTCCGGTGATTGTCGATTTCTGGGCCGACTGGTGCGGGCCCTGCAAGCAGCTCGGGCCGCATCTCGAGAAAGCCGTGAAGGCGGCGGGCGGCAAGGTCAGGCTCGTCAAGATCGACATCGACAAGAACCAGATGCTCGCCTCGCAGATGCGCATCCAGTCGATCCCGACGGTCTATGCATTCTTCCAGGGCCGCCCGGTGGACGGGTTCCAGGGCGCGCTGCCCGAAAGCGAAATCAAGGCCTTCGTCGACCGCCTGCCTCAGGCGGACGGCCGGTCCGAGAGCGACCCGAACCAGGATTACCTTGCGGCCGGCGACGCCGCGTTCGAGGCTGGCGATATGGCGACGGCGGCGCAGCTTTACGCGCAGGCGGCACAAGCCGACCCGCAAAACGTCGCCGCCATCGCCGGGCTTGCGCGCTGTCACCTGGCGCTCGGCGACAAGGAGAAGGCGCGCGAAACTTTCTCCATGATCCCTGAAGACAAACAAAACGAACCAGCCGTCGCGAGTTTGAAAGCCGCGCTGGAGCTCGCCGAAAGCGGCGGGGAGACGGGCGATATCGCCGCGCTTGAGGCGGAGGCGCAAGCCAATCCGGAAGACCTTGAAAAACGCTTCGCGCTCGCCAACGGGCTTTTGAGCGCCGGCTCCATGGAGCCCGCGATTGAACAATTGCTGGCGATCATCGAGCGCGACCGTGAATGGAACGACGCGGCGGCGCGGGAAAAACTCCTGACCGTGTTCGAAGCGCTGGGCCAAACGCATCCGGCGACGGTGCGAGGACGGCGCAAACTTTCATCCATCCTGTTTTCGTAAAGGCGGCGCATGGCGGCAGGGGCGGGAAAGCCCGGAAGACTGAAGGCGGCGCCGGAGACGCTGCCGCTGTTTCCGCTGACCGGCGCGCTTCTTTTGCCGGGCGGGCAACTGCCCCTCAACATTTTCGAGCCGCGCTATCTCGCCATGGTCGACGCCGCGCTCGCCGGCGACCGGCTCATTGGCATGATTCAGCCCATCGAAGAGACGGACTCAGGTCGCCCCGAGCTTTACCGGGCCGGGTGCGCCGGGCGCATCACCTCGTTCGCCGAGAGCGGCGACGGGCGTTATCTCATCAATCTCACAGGGACGCGGCGTTTTGCGCTGGCCGAAGAGCTGGCGAGCGATACGGCTTACCGTCTCGCCCGGCCCGACTGGGACGCCTTCGCGATTGATGGGCAAGGCGATCCGACCGAAGACGAGGTCGACCGCGAGGCGTTGCTCGAGGCCTTGCAGGAGTATCTGGCTGCAGAAAACCTGCACATTGAATGGGACAAAGCGGCCGAAGCCTCGCCGCAGGCGCTGGTCGTATCGCTGGCTATGGGCTGTCCGTTTCGGCCCAATGAAAAACAGGCGCTGCTTGAAGCGAAGACGCTTGCGGAGCAGGCTGAATGCCTTATGGCGCTGATGGCTTTAGCGGGCGGCGATGACAATGGCGCCCCGCTGCAATAAGACATTACCAAAGAAAGGTCCGGGCGATGAGTGAAGCGCAAGACAAGCCGGAAATTGATAGAAAGCTTCTGGAAATCCTGGTCTGCCCGCAGACGAAGGCGCCGCTCGACTATGACCGCGAAGCCGGCGAGCTGATCAGCAAGAAAGCGGGGCTCGCCTATCCGATCCGTGACGGCGTGCCGATCATGCTGATCGAGGAAGCGCGCACCCTGACCGACGAGGAAATGCGCGCGCGTTAACAATCGGCGCTCGAGCCGCCGGCAAGGTTAACGGTCCGGTCTATGCATGACGTCTTCAGGAGCCGGTTCATTTCGCCGGCGCTGTCCTGAATTCGGAGACCGGCGTCTTGTCCGCTGAGCTGGAAAGAATTGAAACGCTTAAGACGCGCGGCGCGCTTGTCGCGCCGGGAGAGGCTCCGGGCCTGTGCGATGCGTGGGCGGCGCTCTGCGGCGACCTTCTGGAAGAAAACCCGTTCTTCGCGCCGGAAGCGCTCTTGCCGGCGCTCAAGGCTTACGCAAGCGAGCGCGTGCGGCTCGCCTGCATCTGGTCGGGGGAGGCGCTGATCGCGCTTTTGCCGGTCGTCAAAAGGCGGGTCTATGCGCGCCTTCCCGTCGCCTATTGGGCGACCTGGACTCATCCGCATTGTTATTACGGCGCGCCGCTCATTCGCCGCGGCTTCGAAGAGGCGGCGTTCGCAGGACTTTACGAGCTTTTGTGCGAGGGCGAGGAGGGTCGCGCTTTCGTGCGGCTGGCGCGTCTCGACCGCGACAGGCCGGCGATGAAAGCGGCGCAAAGCGCGGCCGAAACGGAGCGCCGGCTCGCCTATGACGCGGGCGCCGTCGCCCGCGCCATGCTGCCTTCGGGCGCCTCGGCGGAGGCGACGCTCGCCGTTCATGTGCGCAAGAAAAAGCGCAAGGAATTGGCGCGCCTGAAAAAGCGGCTCGAAGAAAAGGGAACGCTGACGCTGCGCCTGCTCTCGCTGGCGGACGATCTCCGTCAGTGGACGGAAGACTTTCTCGCGCTTGAAGACAAGGGGTGGAAAGGCAAGGCGAAAACGTCGCTGAAATCGGACGGCAAGGACGCGGCGTGGTTTCGCGAAACCCTTGCGGCCATGGACAAGCGCGCGCAGCTACATTTTCTTCGGCTCGACCTTGACGAAAAACCCGTCGCCATGCTGGCGACATTGATTTCGAATGGCGCCGCCTATTCCCTGAAGATCTGCCACGACCCCGACTATGCGCGCTATTCGCCGGGCGTGATGATCGAGATCGAGGCCATGCGTTCGCTCCTGACGCGGCCCGATTTCCGTTTCGCCGACAGCTGCGCCGCGCCGGACCATACGATGATCAACGGCCTCTGGCGTGCGCGTCGCGTCGTCACCGGCCTTAATGTCAGCGGCCGCAGCGTTTCCGCTCGTGGAAGCCTCGGCCTTGCACGGTTGTTGGAGGGCGCCCGCGCCCGCCTGCCGAAAGGATGAAAGCGATGAGTGCGTTCAATCCCCGATCTCTTGACGATTTCGCCGAGCGCTATCCCGCGTCTCCGGCGACGCTGCAGCACCGCTTAGCGGGTCATCCGCTGTTCGCCATGCACCGGCTGACGACGCTCGCCCGCGCCCTGCCGGCTGACCGCATCGAATATAATTCGGGCGACCTGCCCATCGGGCAGGATCCCGGCGAAACGCCGATGAACGGGCTCAGCGCCGAAGAAACCCTGCGCCGCATCGCCGAAAATAAATCCTGGATGGTTCTTAAAAATATCGAACGCGATCCATATTATGCGAGGCTGCTTAACGCCTGTCTCGATGAGCTTGCGCCCGTAACGGCGCAAACCACCGGCGCCATGCACAAACGCGAAGGCTTTATCTTCATTTCATCGCCCGGTTCCGTGACGCCTTTCCACATGGACCCCGAACACAACATCCTGATGCAAATTCGCGGCGCCAAAACATTCCGGATTTTTCCGGCGGCGCGCGATTTCGTCAGCGACGAACAGCACGAAGCGTTTCACCGGGCCGGCGGCCATCGCAACCTTCCCTATAAAGAGGATTTCGACGATTGCGCGACGGCCTATAAACTCTTTCCGGGCGACGCGCTTTATGCGCCGGTGAAGGCGCCGCACTGGGTCAGGGTCGGCCCGGACGTCTCCATTTCGCTCTCGATCACCTGGCGCAGCGAAGCCTCCGACGCTGAAGCCTCGCTCCGCCGCGCCAATGGCTGGCTGCGCGCCCATGGGATTGCGCCGCCGGCGCCGGGGGCGGTTCCCTTGCACGACCGGCTGGCGTCGCTTGGGGCCCGGGCTGCGGCCCGGCTTGCGCGCTGAGCTCCAGCCATTGAGGGGCTTGCGGCGCTGGCCTATTCTCTCCGGGCGGTGTAAGGGACGGGACTTTTTATCCTGACGGAGGAAATAGTGTCCTCAACCATAGAATTCGACGCCCCGGCCAGCGATCTTCAGCTTTGCGCAAGTCCTAAGGAGGCGATCGACCGGCTCATCGCGCTTTATGACGAGGCTTACGACAGCACGCGGCAGCGCTTTGAGCAGTATCTCGCCGGCGACGCGGCGGTCGACCGAAGCAGCGGCGCCGTCTATCCTTATCTGTGCGCAGTGGTGCCGGCGGAGGCCGCGCCCCAGACCTCGAAGCTCGCCCTCGGCCAGATCGCGGCGCTCAGCGTTCACGGCGCGACAGTGACGCATCCGGCGCTCTTCGCCGATTATTTCTCGGCGCAGCTCGCCTATATCATAGAGCGCTATTCCGCGAAGATTTATGTGGGGCGCTCTTTCACGCCGATCCCGCTCACCTTCGCGCTTGAAAAAGCGACGGCGGCCCTGACGCCGGAAAAGCGCAACCGCCTGCAGCAATATTTCCACACGCCCAATCTCGTCGCCACCAATGACGACATTGTCGACGGCCATCTCATCTTGAAGCGTCACGGCGCCATGCCTTTGTCGCTCTTCACGGCGGAGCGGGTCGATTATTCCCTGCATCGCATCCAGCATTACACGGCGACGAAGCCCGAACACTTCCAGAATTATGTTCTGTTTACGAACTATCAGCGCTATGTGGACGAATTTGTCGACTACGCAAAAGGCGAGATCGCGGCGGGCCGCGCCGAGGCGCTGATCGAGCCCGGCGACCGCGTCACGACCAAGGATAAAAAGCCTGAAGGGCCCGAACCCCGCCTGCCGCAAATGCCGGCCTATCACCTCGTTCAGCCGGGCCATGACGGCATCACGCTCGTCAATATCGGCGTCGGGCCCTCGAACGCTAAGACGATTACCGACCATCTTGCGGTCCTGCGCCCCCATGTCTGGTTGATGATCGGCCATTGTGGCGGTCTCCGGCGGTCCCAGCGGCTCGGCGATTACGTCCTCGCCCATGCTTATTTGCGCGAGGACAATGTGCTCGACGATGTGTTGCCGCCCTCGGTGCCGCTGCCGACCCTTGCTGAAGTGCAGCTCGCCATGACCCAGGCCGTGCAGGAAGTGTCGGGCATCGAACAGAAAAAGCTGAAAGAGCATTTGCGCACCGGCACCGTCGTCACCACCAGCGACCGCAACTGGGAGCTGCGTTTTGAAAAGAACGCCGTGCGCCTCAACCAGGCGCGCGCCATCGCCATCGATATGGAATCGGCGACCATCGCCGCCAACGGCTATCGCTACCGCGTGCCTTACGGAACGCTTTTATGCGTGTCCGACCGGCCGCTTCATGGCGAGGTGAAGCTGCCCGGCATGGCCGACGCTTTCTATCGGGAGCGGGTGAGCCAGCATCTCGACATCGGCGTCAGGGCCATCGAGCTCCTGCGCGAAGAGGCGCGGGCCGGAACGCTGCACTCGCGCAAGCTCAGAAGCTTCGATGAGCCGTTTTTGCGCTAATTGAGCATTTCGAAGATTTCGATCTTGAAAAGCTTCGGCCAGTATTTGCCGGTGACGTAGAGGACGTCTTTTTCGCCCTTATAGGCGATGCCGTTCAGAACGTCGGTCTTGCCGCGTTCATAATCTTCATCGGGCAGGAGGCCGCGCAGATCGACGATTCCGGTGACCGCGCCGCTCGACGGATCGATGCGGACAATGGCGTCGGTCTGCCAGACATTGGCGAAAATCTCGCCGTCGACCCATTCAAGTTCGTTGAGATTGCGCAAGGGCTTTCCGCGCAGAGTGACGTTGAGACGTCGCGTCTCCTCGAAGGTTAAAGGATCGATGAAGCGCAATTGCGCGCCGCCGTCGCTCATCACCAGTTCTTCGCCGTTGAAGGCGAGACCCCAGCCTTCGCCGTCATACTGGTAACTTTTTTCGAGCGTGAAGTTTTCCGGATCGAAGCGGAAGGCGGTTCCGTTTTTCCAGCTCAGAACGAAAATGTTGCCATGCGCCATGGCCGCGCCTTCGCCGAAATGCGATTGCGGCAGAGCGGTTTTTTGCAGGACTTCGCCTGTTTCAAGATCGACCCGCCGCAGGGAAGATTCGCCGTACTGGCCGGTCGTCTCGTAAAGGTCGCCATCGTCGAAAAAGAGGCCTTGCGTGAAGGCGTCGCGCGCATGGGGATGGGTTTCGAGGACGCGGTAGCCGTAACGGAAGGGCTCGACAGGCTCTGCGGCCGCTGCTGCGCAGCACGCCAGAAACGTGACAAAGACGGCGGCCAGCCTTGTTGCAATATGCCGCCTTGCAACAACGGGTCTCACAGCGGCTTCTCGTACATGCGATAGGTCTTGTAGATCTCGGCGCCCATGTCGAGGAGCATCGACAGCATGGATTCGTTGCTGTCGAGAATCCAGGAGAGCTCGGAATGAACGACGCCGCGGGAGACATTCTCTTCTTGGGCGATCATAATCATTTTGTAAGCGAGCGCCGTGCCGACCGGGCGGCGGTGAAGCTTGCGGACGACGCCCATGAGCGGCATGCGCGCGCGCGGAACGGGCTGCAGTTTCAGCCGCCAGATCAGCTTCGCCCAGTTGAAGGGCAGCAATTTGCCGCCGAAATCGCGGGTGACGTAATTGACGTCGGGCAGGACGAGGCTGAACGCCGCCGGTTCGCCGTCATAATCGCAGAACACCACATTATAAGGCTCAATGATCGGCCTCAGCTCCTTCGCCATATGGTCGATCTGATCCTCCGTAAACGGAATAAACCCCCAATTGTCGAACCATGCGTCGTTGAAAATATTGACGAGGGTGTGAATCTCCCTGTCGAAATTCTTCATGTCTATGGTGCGGAACGAGACTTTCGGGTTGGCGAGCGCCTTGTCGATAAAGCGCTGGCGTTTTTCCGGCATCAGTTGCGGGCGCGGAATATATTTAAGGGCGTGCATGTCGACGGCTTTTTGAAAGCCGTTCTCCTCCATCAGGCGCGCATAATAAGGCCGCCCGTGGGGCATCATCACGTAGGGCGGCGTGTCGAAACCGCTGATGAGAAGCCCGGATTCCTCATTGATCGTATTGTTGAAGGGGCCGAGAATTTTCTCAACGCCTTCGGATTTCAGCCAGTGCGAGGCCGCATCGATGAGGGCCTTGGCGACGCCCGGGTCGTCAACGCTCTCGAAAAAGCCGAAATGGCCGGCATTGTCCCCATGGCGCTCGATATAGGCCCTGTTGACGAGCGCGGCGATGCGTCCCGCCGGCTTGCCGTCCTTCTCGGCGATCCAGAGTTTGCGCGGAAACCCCTTGATCGACGGGTTCTTCTCGGCGTCGAGGCGCGCGGCGAGCTCATATTCAAGCGGCGCGACGTAATTCGGGTCGTCGGCGTAAATGTCGTTCGCCAGCCGGATGAAGGTCTTCATGTCGGCGGGCGTTTCGACAGGGCGGATGGCGAGAGAGGCGGCGGTGTCGAGCATGCGTGTTTCCGAAAGGGCGTTAAAGTCCGATCTTACCCCTAAACCGCGCTGAGGCGAAACGGCCCGGCGCAAATTCCGCGCGCGGTTAATTCAGCTTGATGACGACATGCGCGCCGTCCTGCGGCGTCACTTCGAAAAGCGCTTTTTCGACCGGCGGCGGCCCGAAGCGGACTTTCGGATTGTTGGAAATGCCCCAGGGCTCGGCGGGAAAGCCGATGGCGGTCTTGTCGAAATCGCCATTGGCGTTTTCATCGTGATACGTCGACATGGCGAAAAGACCGGACTCCGGCGCGTCGATGCAGAATTTCGTCATCGGCGACTTGGCGGCGTATTTCACCTGTTTCAGGCGCCCGCGTCCGTGCAGGAACCCTTCCTGCCTGTTCGGGAAGAGATCGGCGGTGATGAGGCCGACACTGTCTTCCACGCCTACAATGATGACGCGGATTTCGTTCTCCGCGCCCTTGCAGCTCACATGGTCGAAGTTGAAATCTTCTTCCGTCACTGCCGTGGCGTCGTCGGCGAAGGCCGCGCCTGCGCCAGCGGCCACTATCAGGGCGGCGATTATTCCGGCACGCGTCACTTCCATGTCCTCCTTAACTCCGCCCGGCCTTAATTAGGCGTCCGAGACGCCGCGGCGAAGGCGCAAATGCGGCGATTTTGCGCCGCAGGCGTCTTTTGCGGGCCCCTGACGGGATCGTGAACACGCCGCCCGGGGCCAGCCGGCGTCCTAGCCGGTAATTGCGACAGGCTTGTGTAAGCGCCCGCGCGCCCGGTGCGGCGGCGAGGCCTCCTTGTCCCGTTTCGAAGGAGAGCAGCAAGTTCCGGGCCGTATGACAAAGCGTACAATTTACGGGGGCCTTGATGTTAAGCGTCTGTGTCGATGCGGGCGGACGGGAACGCTTCGGCAAGCGCCCCATAAGCGGAAACAAGGCGGTCGATGTCGTCACTGGTGTGCGCCGAGGAAACCGCGAGGCGGAGAAGAGATTCCTTGCCGGGGGTTCCCGGCGGGATCGCCATATTGACGTAAACGCCGTGCTCCAGGAGGAAGCTCCACGCCTCGAAGGCGTCTTCCCGGGTCGGCAGAAGCACCGAAATCACCGGCGCGGGCTCGGCCGCGAGCCGGAGGCCGAATTGCGTGAAGGCGGCGTGCAGGCGCTTGGCGTTTTCCCAAAGCTTCGCTCTGATTTCCGGATGCGCCTTGATGTTGGCGAGCGCCGCGCTCGCCGACGCGATCGTCGCTGGCGACGGGGAGGCGGTGAAGCGGTAGGGGTTGGACGAAATGCGCAGATATTCCGCTTCCGGATGGTTTGAGGCGACGAAGCCGCCGATCGACGCGAGCGCCTTTGAAAAGGTGCCGGTGTAAAAGTCGACTTGATCCATCACGCCTTCGGCTTCGGAAACGCCTTTGCCGGTTTCCCCGTAAACGCCGAAGGAATGGGCTTCGTCGACAAGAAGAAAGGCGTCATGCTTGTGCGCGACCTCGACGAACTCCTTTACCGGCGCGATGTCGCCATACATCGAATACATGCCCTCGATGCAGACGAGCTTGCCCTTGTATTTCGGATCGAGGCGCGAGAGGCGTTTATCGAGATTTTCCGGATCGTTGTGACGGAAACGGATGGTTTCCGCGCCAGAAAGCTGGCAGCCGTCATAGATGCAGGCGTGACAGTCGGCGTCGATCAGGACGGCGTCCTGGACGCGGTCGACGAGCCCGGCGATGGCGCCGAGATTGGCGGCGTAGCCGGTCGAGAAGACCAGGCAGTGCTTCATGCCGAGATAGGCTGCAAGATCCTCTTCGAGCTTTTTGTGGCCGGCGAAAGTGCCGTTGGCGACGCGCGATCCGGTGGTGCCGGTGCCGTCATGATCAAGCGCGTCTTTCGCAGCCTGGATCGCGCTCGCCTCGAAGGTCTGCCCGAGATAATTGTGAGTGCCGGCGAGCACCGTTTCGCGGCCCTTGATCCGCGCGCGCGTCGGACCGAGGACTTCCTCCATCACCACCGTGAAGGGGTTTTTCCCGATCGCCGACAGATGGTCGTAGAGCGCCGCGTTCTTCTCGAATTTTTCAAACAGGCTCATCGTCAGGATTGTTCTTTCTTGATCGCATGAATGGCGTCGACCAGTTCCCCGATGGTCTTGATTTCAGAGATTGTGTTGACCGGGATCGAGATGTCGTAATTGTCCTCGATGTCCATGACGACGTCGAGCAGCGAGACGGAATCGATCTCCAGATCGGCGATGATGTCGGTGTCGCGCGTCAGCTTCACGCCCTTTTCGTTGAGCGGCTCCAAAAGGGAGGTGATCTTGTGGAATACGAGATCGTCGTCTTCTTGAATGCCGGACATGGCTTCGTCTCCTTTGCGGGGCGTCGTTCCGCGCGCCCGCGCGCCGATTAAAGCAAACCGTGTTCTTGATACCAACGGGCGGTTTTTGCAAATCCTTCCTTTAGGGGCGTTTTCGGCCGCCAGCCTGAGGCCTCGCTCAGGAGGTTCTCCCGCGCCGTCCAGTCCGGGTGGAAGAACTCGTTGACCTGGCCTTCGCGGACGCTGGGGCCCTTCCCAAGCGCGCTCTCGACGGCGCGCGTCGCGCCATGATAGGCCGCAATCGCCGGGCGCGGAACCGCAATCGCGCGGGGATGCTTGCCCAGAACCTCGCCCAAAATCTCGCCGATTTCCCGCCAGGAATGGCCCTCTTCGCGCTCGTCGCCGACCTCGTAGACAGCGCCGGGGGCCGCGCCTTCCGCGGCTGCGAGCATCGCCCCGGCGGCGTCCTCCACATAGAGAATGGAGGCGCGGGCGGCGGGATCGGTCTTGGGCGCGAGGGCGAAGCCGGCCTTGACCAGCTTGAAAAAAGGCAGGGTGACCATGTCCCGCGGCCCGTAGATGGCGGGCAGCCTGAGCGCGCGCCAGTCCCCGCCGGCGCGCGCGACCGCCGTCTCGCTGTCGAACTTGCTTTTGGCGTAAGGCGAGACTTGCGGCTGGCGCGCCGACATGGACGAAGCATGGACAAGCCGCGCGTTAGCGTCTTTAGCGGCCCGCGCCGCTTTCGCCGCGCCTTCCACATTGACGCGCGCATAGTCCTCGCGCGCGCGCGCATGGGTGAGGCCGGCGAGGTGGAAGAAAACATCGGCGCCGGCGGCGAGCTCGGCGAGCGCCGTCTCGTCTTCGAGCGCGCCCTTGACGATGCGCACGTCCTTGGCGGCGGGAAGGCGCGCCGGATCGCGCGCCAGCGCGGCGACGTCCCATCCTTGTTCCAAGAGCAAATCAATCAGCGCGGCGCCGACAAAGCCGGTTCCGCCTGTCACCGCTGCTTTCACGGGACCGGTCCTAAACGCGCGCCTCAGCGAGGCTGCGCGGGGCTTCTTCGTCTTCCTGAACGTCTCCGGCAAAGGCGCCGTCGAGATATTTCTGCTTCACCTTGGCGCGGGAAAGCTTGCCGGAAGAGGTCATGACCATGGAGTGCGGCCGGGCGAGAACGATTTCCGCCGGCGCGCCGACGGCGTTCTGCACGACAACGCCGATTTCGCGTTTCAGGGCCGCCAGCGCTTCGGCGTCCATGCCGCGGCGTTCGGCGACGACGACGATGCGTTCGCCGTGGCCGTCATCGACGGAAAACGCCGCCACGCCGCCGCCGCGCACGCCTTCGACTTTTTCGACGGCCCATTCGATGTCCTGCGGCCAGATATTGCGGCCGTTGATGATGATGAGATCCTTGGCGCGGCCGGTGATGACGATCTGGCCGCCCAGGAAATACCCCATGTCGCCGGTGTCGAGCCAGTCGCCGTCATACATCTCGGCGGAGGCTTCGGCGTCGGAGTAATAGCCGGGCGTCAGGCTCGGTCCCTTGATGAAGATGCGGCCCACATGACGTTCGTCGCAGGGCGCGCCGCTTTCGTCGCGCACTTCGATGGCGTGACCGGGCAGCGCGCGTCCGCACAGGACGAAGCCGCGCTTGTGTTCCGGCGAGGTCAGCGTCGAGGCCGGCTGCGCGACGCCGGAGCGCGTGTAATGGCGCATGTCGACTTCGTCGACTTTCACCGCCTCGCCAAGTTTCGGGAAGGAAATGGCGAGCGTCGCTTCGGCCATGCCGTAGCTCGGCGTGAAGGCGTTGCGGTTGAAGCCCACGGGGCCGAAAGCCTCGGCGAAGGCGTTCAAGGCCTCCGGGCGCACCATGTCGCCGCCAATGCCGGCGACGCGCAGATTAGTGAGATCGATGGCGCCGGGTTCGGCGCGCGCCGAGCGCTTGGCCGCGAGTTCGTAGCCGAACGACGGGCTGTAGGTGATCGTCGTCTTGTTGTCGGTCATGATGCGCAGCCACAAAAGCGGTCTGCGGACGAAATCGGACGTCGCCAGGAAATCGACGGAAACCTGCGTCGTCATCGGGGTCAGGACAAAGCCGATGAGCCCCATGTCGTGATAAAGCGGCAGCCAGCTCGTGGCGCGGTCGCCCTGCGTAAGATACATGCCGTCGCGGGCGATGGCGGTGAGATTGGCGCAGACCGAGCGCTGCAGGCCGATAACGCCTTTCGGCGCGCTCGTCGAACCGGACGAGTACTGAATATAGCAATAGTCGTCGGCGCCGAAGCGCTGGGGGCTGGCGCCCTTGTCGTCGAGCGCGTTGAGCTCGTCAAAGCTCATGACTTTCGCGCCGCCCGCCTGGCCGGCGGCTTCTTCCAGAAATTCGCGCAAGGTTTCCGGTCCAACCGCAGCGGCGGCGTCGGCGCCGGCGATCATCTGGCGGATCTGATTGATGTAGCCGTCCTTGCCGCCGAGATTGACCGGCATCGGCATCGGCGCCGGAACGAGTCCGGCATATTGGCAGGCGTAGAAGGTGACGAGAAAATCGGGGCTCGTTTCGGCGATGACGGCGAGCCTTGCGCCGCGCTCGAAATTGCCGGCGAGTTTCGCCGCGAGCGCCAACGCGCTTTCGCGCAACCCGGAGAAGGGAAGCGCCGCGGAGACGTCGCCGCGCAGATTGAAGAAAGTATAGCCGGTGTCGCCTTGCGCCGCATAATCGAGCGCGTCGCAAATTGTGGAAAATCCGCTGGCCTTCGCCGGCAGCGAAGCGTTTTGACTCGGCAAGGCCGCCGTCTTTTCCGGGCCAAGCTTCTTCTCCGGCCCCTCGTTAGGAATGACGGTCATTCAACGCCCCGCACTTCGCCGGCCGCCGCCGGCCGTTCTTGATTTATCACCGCCGCAAAGACCCCTCGAGGAAGCCTCTCGCAGAATGCCTGCTGGAAGACCTCGCCCCGGCGCGTCTTACACGGCGCATCTCCACGCCCCTGCGCCAAGACGCAGGGCTAATTTTGAGCCGATACAAGCCCTTGGGTCAACGGGCAAGACCTTGACCTGCCTCTGCTTATCAAGATTTGCAGCCGGATGTTACAGCTTGTTGCGTCAATGCCGGAATATTTGACTGCTTTTTCCGGGACGGCGGCGTTTCGGCGCTTGAACCGGCCAGTTTCCGCGCCTAATTTCGCAATTGCGCAAAGGCCAGCCAACAGGCCCCTGCGCCGCCCCCGCATTACGAATTAGTCAGGAGCGCGAAAATGCGCCTTTTCATCGGCTACAAGGCTTGGAAAGAAGAGGAATATCTCCTCAACCGCATGACTTTCGACGACCTCGTCAAAGCCTATGTCACCTATCCCGCGATCCAGGTCTACGCGTTGATCCTGATCGCCGCGCTTGTCGCCGGAATCGCGACGATCGGCTCTATCTCGTTGTTTTTAGCCGCTTTTGCCGCCGGCGCGGTTCTGTTCCCGATCGCCTGGTACTTCGTTCACCGGTTCGTCCTGCATGGCAGCTGGATGTACAAGACGCCCTGGCTCGCGGGGTTGTGGAAAAGGGTCCATTACGACCATCATCTCTATCCCAACGATCTTTCGGTCCTGTTCGGAGGGCTGCACACCACCCTGCCGACGATCCTTCTGGTCGCGGGGCCCGTGGGCTGGCTGATCGGCGGTTTTCCCTGCGCCTGCGCCGCTGTGGCGGGCACGGTGGTGATGACGATGTACACCGAATTTCTGCATGCGGGCGAACATCTCGCCTTCCAGCCCAAGTCGAAATTCTGGAAAGACATGAAGCGGCGCCATCTCGCCCATCATTTTCACAACGAGCAGGGCAATTACGGCATCGCGGAATTTTTCTGGGACCGCCGCTTCGGCACGTTCTATGACGACACCAAAGATGCGCCGCGCACCGCCACGGCCCGCAATCTTGGTTACACAAGCGAAATGGCCGAGAAATTCCCTTGGGTTAAGGAGCTGACGGACGCGGAGCCCGAACCCCGCAAGTCGATGCGCAGCCGCGGCGCGGTCTCTTAAAGACAGGGGCCGCAAACGCCCGCTAGGCCGAACTTCCGTGGCTTTTATTCAGATTCCGGGCTGAGCCCGGAATAATCCGCCGCGCATTGGCGGCGCAGAACTTTTTGTTGATTTTGCCGGGGGGCTTTGTCAGTTTCCCGCGGACATCAACAGGGGGCCGGTTGAAGCGCGCGCGGGGAGTTCGATTCCGTTGCTGCGGCCATACCGGCGGACATCCATCCATCAACGATAAAAATCCGAAGAAAGGTACATCATGAGCTTAGCGCTATGGTTGGTCATAGGGGCCGGCTTGCTCGCCATCGCCTATGGCGCCTTCACCATCAATCAGGTGATGTCGATGCCTACGGGCAGCGACCGTATGAGGGAGATCGCCGCCGCCATTCAGGAGGGCGCGCAAGCCTATCTCAACAAACAATACACGACCATCGCCATCGCCGGCGCGGTCGTGTTTATCGTGCTGCTCGTTGCGTTTAAATTCGACTTCATTCCGGCGTTCGGTTTCGCCATCGGCGCGATCCTGTCGGGCGCCGCCGGTTTTATCGGCATGCTCGTTTCGGTGCGGGCCAATGTGCGCACCACGCAGGCCGCCAGCGAAAGCCTCGCCAAGGGGCTTTCCGTTGCGTTCAAGTCAGGCGCCATCACCGGCATGCTGGTCGCCGGCCTCGCGCTTCTGGGCCTTGCGTCCTACTACATGATCCTGACGGGCCCCATGGGCCATGCGCCGGAAAGCCGGTCTGTCGTGAACGGCCTCATCGCCCTGTCGCTCGGCGCCTCGCTGATCTCCGTCTTCGCGCGTCTCGGCGGCGGCATCTTCACCAAGGGCGCCGATGTCGGCGGCGACATGGTGGGCAAGGTCGAAGCCGGCATTCCCGAAGACGATCCGAGAAACCCGGCGACCATCGCGGACAATGTCGGCGACAATGTCGGCGACTGCGCCGGCATGGCCGCAGACCTTTTTGAGACGTATGTGGTCACCGTTGCGGCGACCATGGTTCTCGGTTCGATCCTGTTCACGGCGAATGCGGCGGAATTCATGTTCTATCCGCTCGCCATCGGCGCGGTGTGCATCGTCACCTCGATCGCCGGCACGTTCTTCGTGACGCTCGGCAAAGGCTCCACCAACATCATGGGCGCGCTCTATAAAGGCCTCGTCGTCACCGGCGTCTTGTCGCTCATCGCGGTAGGCATTGTGACCTTCCAGATGTTCGGTTTCTCCGAGCCCATCGGCAATACCGAAGCGGGCAAGCCCTTTACCGGACTGTCGCTTTATTTCTGCGGCGTTCTCGGGCTTGCGGTCACCGGCCTCATCGTCTGGATCACTGAATACTACACCGGCACCGCCTATCGTCCGGTGAAATCGGTGGCGAAATCGTCGGAGTCCGGCCACGGCACCAACGTCATCCAGGGCCTTGCGGTTTCCATGGAAGCGACGGCGCTGCCGGCCCTCGTCATCGTCGTCGGCATCATCACCGCCTATAATCTCGCAGGCCTCTTCGGCATTGCGACGGCGGTCACCACCATGCTGGCGCTCGCCGGCATGATCGTCGCCCTCGACGCATTCGGTCCGGTTACGGACAATGCCGGCGGCATCGCGGAAATGTCGGGCCTTGAAGGATCGGTCCGCGACACCACCGACGCGCTTGATGCTGTGGGCAACACCACCAAGGCCGTCACCAAGGGCTACGCCATCGGCTCGGCGGGCCTCGGCGCGCTTGTCCTGTTCTCGGCCTATACGAAGGACATCGAACATTTCTCGTCGCATGCGGCGGAGTATCCGTTCTTCGAAGGCGTCAACGTCACCTTCTCGCTGTCCGATCCTTATGTGATCGCCGGCCTCCTCATCGGCGGCCTTCTGCCGTATCTCTTCGGCGGCATCGCCATGCAGGCCGTGGGTCGCGCGGCGGGCGCCATCGTCGAGGAAGTGCGCCGCCAGTTCAAAGAAAAGCCGGGCATCATGCAAGGCACGGAAAAGCCCGACTACGCCCGTGCAGTGAACATGCTCACCGGCGCGGCGATCAAAGAGATGGTGGTGCCGTCCATGCTGCCGATCTTTTCGCCGCTGGTTCTTTACTTCGTCGTCTACGGCGTTGCGGGCAAGGCTGCGGCCCTGTCTGCGGTGGGCGCGATGCTGATCGGCGTCATCGTCACCGGCCTCTTCGTCGCCATTTCCATGACGGCCGGCGGCGGCGCCTGGGACAACGCCAAGAAATACATCGAAGACGGCAATCACGGCGGCAAGGGCTCGGAGGCCCACAAAGCCGCTGTCACCGGCGACACGGTGGGCGATCCGTACAAGGATACGGCGGGCCCGGCGGTGAACCCGATGATCAAGATCACCAATATCGTGGCGCTGCTGCTCCTGGCGGCGCTTGCCGGCTAAGGCCGACGCAAACAAACATAAAAAAGGCCGCGCTTGTTTGCGCGGCCTTTTTTATTGGCGCTCTTTCAAGGCCGCGGCGAAACGGGCGTTAACCTAATTTTTCAGCTGCGGCGGCAGGATGAAAGCGATGCCTTATATCGTTTTCATCGCTTTTTTCTGTCTCGGCGTCGGCCTGCGCCAGGGCGCCCTGATGGACCCGGACACCGGCTGGCATATTGCCGCGGGGGATTATATCCGCGCGCATGGTCTGCCGGCGAGCGATCCCTGGTCCTACACGGCGGGTGACGCGCCCTGGTACAATCTCTCCTGGCTCTTCGACGTCGTTCTCAGCCTGGTGCACGGGTTTGGCGGGCTCGATGCGGTGGTTGTCGCCGCCGCGCTGTTTTACGCCCTCGCTGTGGCGTTCGTTTGCTGGATCGCGCAAAAAAGTTCGGGGAGCCTCATCGCCTCGCTCGCCGTAACTGCGCTCGCCGGGTTCGTGCTCCTGCCCGGCATGCTGGCGCGCCCGCAGTTGTTTACGTTTCTCCTGATCCTCGGCTTTTACTGGGTCCTGCGCTTTGGCGGCGCGCGCATGCTTTTGGCGCTGCCCGTTCTGACGGCGCTGTGGGCCAATGTGCATGGCGGTTTTCTCGCCGGGTTCGTGATGCTCGGCATGTTTTTTCTGGAAGCGCTCGTCGGCGGCGAGCGCAAGCGCGCCCTCTATCTTGTCGCGGCGGGCGCGGCGTGCCTGCTGGCGCTGCTCCTCAATCCCTATGGCTGGCATATTCTCGAAGCCGCGAGCCTCACCATGAACAGCGCCCTCAAAGACGTGCTTTTAGAATGGCGCCCGACGGAACTGACGGCGGGCAGTCCGGTCTGGCTGCTTGTCATTGTCTTCGCGGGCGTGTCGGCTTTGTTCGAAAAAAGCATTCCGCTTGCGGATAAACTGCTCGCCTGTTTCTGGCTCGCCGCGGGACTGATGAGCGCCCGCATGATGCAGATCGCGGCGCTCATGAGCGCGCCTTATCTTGCGCAGGCCCTCGCGCTGCGCCTCGGCCAGTCGCCGGTTGGCGGCGCCATCGAGGCGCGCGACCGCGACTACGCCGCCGATCTTTCGAAAGCGGCTGTGCGGGGCGTTCTGGCTTGCGCCTCCGTCATCTTCGTCGCGGCGGCTTTTGCGCCGCCCGTGCAAAAGGCCCTTGCAGGCGGCGAGGCCTTTGTGGAGACGCCCGCTTCCCATGCGCCGGAAAGCGCCCTTGCTTACGCGGACGGGCATTTCCCCGAGGCGCGGCTTTTCGCTAATTACGGCTTCGGCGGCTATATTCTTTATTGCTGCCGCGATGTGCGGCCTGTTTTCGTCGACGGGCGCGCCGACACCGCCTATCCGAGAAAAGTGCTCGAAGACGCCATCGTGCTCGGCTTCATGGACGGCCGCGGCGAGACGGATGAGCAGCGTGCGGCCGAATGGAAGGCTTTGACTGAAACCTACGGGATCGACGGCTTTCTCGCGTCGACCAGGTCGGCCCTGCTCGGGCATCTCATGGCGACGCCCGGCTGGGCGAAAGTCTATGAAGACGATGACGCCGCGCTTTTCATGCGGGCGGAGCTGGCGCGCGCGAAAACGAAGCATATGGCGAAATGAAAAAGAGCCCGCTTCAGCGGGCCCTTTTCCGTAATGGCGCGCATAAACGTCAATCGTTGAGGCAGGCGTTCAAGGCTGCGTCATAAGCGGCCTTTTGCTGCTCATATTGCGCTTTTGCCTGCGCGTAGCGTTCATCGGCTTTTTGTTGTTTATCGGCCTTCACCGCCTGACCGCCGGCTGCGCCCGCCGCGGCGCCTGCGGCCGCGCCATAGCCGGCCTTGTCGCCGATCACTTCGCCGGCGACGGCGCCGACAGCCGCGCCTGCGGCCGTTCCTTTCAGCACCTGCTTGTTGCCGGCGTCTTCGCGTACCGGCACAGGGGTGGTCGCGGGATCGAAGCCGGTCTCTGCGGTTGCGCTCGCGCGGCAGTCTTTTTGGACGCTGTCCACGACAGCCGCGCTGTCTTCTGAAGCGAGCTGCAAATCTTCTTCCTCGTCCAAATTCGTTGCAACGACAGCGCCGACGGCGGTGGCGGTTAAGACGCCCGCGGCGCCGAGAGCGATCAGGGTTCCTTTACGCATGTCCGGTCTCCTTTCGTTGTTCGAAAGGGCGAACACGCGAAGACGTCAAAAGAGCCGAAACTTACGAGAATTCAATATTGGCGCGCGCCGTCAGCGCCAGTCCCAGCCCCAATGCCAGCCCCCGCCCCCGCTCCAGCGATGGGGCTTGCGCGTTTCAACATAGAACACGTTGTGCGGGAGTTCGCGCCGGCGGATGCCTGTGTTCGCTGCGATGATGTCGCCGAGACGCACATGGCGCACCATCGCCTGCTCCGTGCGCGTCAGGTCGCGCTCCCACCAGAAACGGTCATGATCGCGCAGGGCCGCAAACTGTTTCACCACAATGGCGCGGAAAGTTTCGCCGAGCTGCGAGCCCCGCCAGAAAAGCGCATCTTCGGAAATGCCGCCGACCCACAAATCGATGTCGTCCACTGTTCCATAAGCCTCGCGCAGTTTTTGCTGCAGTTCAGGGTTGCGCGTAATGTCGCTGAAATCTTCATGGCGTTTCAGCCCCATCTCTTCGCGCACCTCGTTGAGCGAGGGCAGGCCGCGATCGCGCCCGCGCTGGATGTTGAGCGCGGCGAGGTCGAAACCGCCGGCGCCCGGCGGGCCGAACAGGAAGTTGCGCAAATCGTCGACAATCATGTTGTCGTAGGTCTGGCTCTTCTGCGAGGCGAGGCCGCGCAGGATCGGCTCGATGTCGCCGCGTTCCGTGAGGATCAAGGACGCGTTGAAGAAGGCGTCGCGAAGCTGGAGATGGCCTTCGGGAATTTCGCGGCCGCGCGCGTCGACACGCATCAGCCGCGCATTGATCAGCGTATGGCCGAGCCGCCAGGCGGCGCCGGAAAACTCGGTGAAAAGCCCGGGATCGCCCGGCTCATAGCCGCGATAACGGGGCAGGGCGCGACGGCCGATAAGCGCAGGCAAAAACTGCTCATAGGTGATGATCTGGATTTCCGCGTTCACCATGCGTCGGGCGGCGTAATAAACATCGTCGCCGGAAAACCAGGGCCGCGTCTTTCTGATATAATCCGCCCACCGATTATGCTCGCGCATGAACAGCGTGTGCATGGAGGTAAGCCCCACCTGCTCGTTCGAGCGCACGTCGCCGGCGAGAAACAGGGTCGCCGGGTCGATGGGGCCTTCATTGGCGTTGGGAAGAAGATCGGTATTGAACGGCAGGAGATCGCCGTCGCTGGTCTTCAGGCGTCCCGTCCCGTCATTGGCGCGCAGGGCGTGGGCCCGTTCGTCGCTCGAGCCATAGACATTGGAGCCGTCGAGCCATGACGTGATCTCGTTCATCTGCTGGCGCGGATTGGAAAGATCCGTGCCGGTCTCTTCGTCATAGATGGCGCGGTCGAAATGAATCCATTTGTCGCCTTCCCAGCCCGGGTCGAACCACGGATCGCCCATGGGCACGGGGATGTCGTGGGAGCGGTCGTCGGACCTGACGCCGTCGCCGAGCGCGAAATCATGGTCGATGAACTGGCCCCATTGCCAGAGGAAGTCGCTCGTGCCGAACGGGTTCGGATAAGACTGGCCGGCCTGATCGACGACGATGTTCGAGATTTCACGCGGGCTTTTGCGAAGCGGTCCCGCCATGGCCGAAATGCCGTCGGCGTAATCATTGGGCGCCATGCGCGTCAGCTGGTGAAAAGTGGCGCCCGCTTCCGGATCTTGTCTGTTGTTGCCACTTCCGTCGAAGCTTCTGACTTCGCGGCCCTGATGAAAGGCCGGGCGCCGGCCGAAATAACGCCGCCATTTCGCGCGCGCCTGTTCATGGGCGTCGCGCTCGATATTTTGCGCCGGCCCGTGGTCCCGGCGACCGTACTCCCGCTCCTTGCCGGACCCGTGCGCCGCCGCCATGGGGGCCGCCGCGCTCATCAGCGCCATCGCCGCCGCGGCAAACAGAAACTTCGCCCTTTTCATTGTGACCTCTTCCTCGACCCCTAACGCCGCCAGTATCGGATGGGATGGCGTTTGATTTCAAGCGGCGCCATAAGCGCGGGGCGTGCGTTAAGCATGTTATTTCTTGCGGCGGGCGAGGCCGGCTGCGGCCCCGCCCGCGAAAGGTTTAAAGCGTATGGCGTTCGAAGCGGTGATTTTCGATTGCGACGGGGTGCTCGTGGACAGCGAGGTGTTGTCCATTCGCGGGGAGCGCGCGGCGCTTGAGCCCCTCGGTCTTTCCTATTCGCCGGAAGAATATGTCCGGAAATTCGTCGGCCTTCACGACGGCGCGTTTTTTGCGGCGCTGCGGGAGGATTTTCAGCGCGCGCATGGACGCGATGCGCCGGACGGTTTTGAGGAACAGATCCTCGAAGGGCGCCGGCGCGAGAGCCATTTGCTGGCGTCAATCAAGGGCGCGGCCATGGGGCTTGCGGCGGCCCGCGAACGCGTGGGGACCATCGGCGTCGCCTCGTCTTCTCGGGCGCATTTCCTGCAATCGAAGCTTGAGCGCACGGGGCTTTACGATCTCGCTGGCCCCCATGTCTATTCCGCCGATCTCATCACGCATGGCAAGCCGGCGCCGGATATTTTCCTTTACGCAGCGGAGAAAATCGGCGCCGATCCGGCGCGCTGCCTTGTTCTGGAAGACAGCGAGAACGGGGTGAAGGCCGGGCGCGCGGCAGGCATGACGGTCTGGGGTTTTCTCGGCGGCGGGCACTGCTTTGACGGTCATGGCGAGCGGCTCGTGGGCGCCGGAGCGACAAGCCTCGCGCGCGACTTCATGTCTTTTGTCGACTTGCTTGACGAAGTCGTCGCCCCCGCGGAAGAGTGAGCCTCATGAGTTTTGCATCCGACAACTGGGCGGGCGCGGCCCCGGAAATTCTCGAGGCGATCGCGCGCGCCAATCACGGCGCCGCGCCCGGTTATGGCGGCGACGCGCTGACTAAAAAGGTCGAGACGCGCTTCGCCGAGATTTTCGAAAAAGACTGCAAGGTCTATTTCGTCGCGACGGGCGGGGCTGCGAACGGCCTCGCGCTTTCGGTGATGACGCCGCCTTACGGCATGGTGCTCTGCCACGAAGAAAGCCATGTGCAGATGGACGAATGCGCCGGGCCGGAATTTTTCACCGGCGGCGCCAAGCTTCTCCCCATTGTGGGCGCTGACGGCAAACTGACGGCGGATGCGGTTAGGGAGACCATCAAAGGCTTTCCCTATCGCCCGCCCCATGGCGCCCCCATCAGCGCGCTGTCCATCACTCAAGGGACTGAATGCGGCACATGTTATTCCGTTGACGAATTATCGGCTGTCTGCGCCGCGGCGCATGAGGCGGGGCTTTCGGTGCATATGGACGGCGCGCGTTTCGCCAACGCCGTTGCTGCCTCAGGTAAGAGCCCGGCGGACCTCACCTGGAAGGCCGGCGTCGACGTCCTTTGTTTCGGCGGCACCAAGAACGGCTGCATCGCGGCGGAGGCGGTCGTTTTTTTCAACCCTGACAAGGCGAAAGATTTTGAATTCATGCGCAAGCGCGCCGGGCATTTATGGTCGAAAATGCGCTTCATCTCGGCGCAGTTCGACGCCTATCTCGAAGACGGGCTGTGGCTGAAGCTCGCGGCGCACGCCAACAAGATGGCGCAACGTCTGGCGGCGGGGCTGAAAGAGGCGGGCGCCGAATTCCTCTATCCCGTCGGCATTAACGAACTTTTCGTGGTCCTGCCCGAGGGCGCCGCGCCGAAGCTCAACGAGGCGGGCTATCTTTTCTATCCCTGGGTGACGCCCGGCGATCCGGCGAATGGCCGCGCGCACCGGCTTATCTGCTCGTTCCGCACGAGCGAGGAAGAGGTGGACGGGTTTGTGGAAGCGGTGAAAAATAATTCGAATAGGCAATGAGTTTCAGGGGTTGTCATGCTGCCGCCGGGAGAGGACTTAAAAGACAGACAACCAGTTTGGGATTATCTCCAATATTTTTGGATGGATACCGATCCGGAAATTTTATTCCCGCGTATTGTCAATATATGTGCAAACTCAAAATACTCGCTTGACGAAATCGAACAGATTTTTTGGAATGAGCTTGAGCCTGCAGTTGGCTTTAATCTCTGGGGCATAGCAGGAGAATGGGCAGGCTTTGAAATTGATTGGCTGAGCGAGCGCATACTCAAGAAAAACCGCTTTGGACGGCCTTTGCCTTTACGCCAGTTAAGACCACATGCAAGCCACTGGTGGGGGAGGTTAAAGAGCGCTGTTTCAGCAAGGCGTGATTCTGAACATGCAGGGTCTGTCGCCTAAACCCATCCCGCAGTTTCGCGCCGGGCGATCATTTCCAGCATGGAAATCGCTTCCGGCGTTGCATTGAGGCAAGGGATCGCGGTGAAGGCCTCGCCGCCCGCCTCCATGAAGGTCTCGCGGCCCGCAATGTCGATTTCTTCCAGCGTCTCGATGCAGTCGGCCATGAAGCCCGGCATAATCACGGCGAGCTTTTTGACGCCTTGCCGGCCAAGCTCTTTGATCGTCTCGTCTGTTGCGGGCTCCAGCCATTTTTCACGCCCAAATTTCGACTGAAACGCCAGGGGCGCGAATTCTTCCGTCCACCCCATTTTCCCGCGCAACAGGCGCGAGGTCTTGGCGCAATGGCAATGATAAGGATCGCCGAGGTCGAAATAACGCTGCGGCAGGCCGTGATAGGAAAGGATCACCCGCTCCGGCGCAAAATCCAGCGTCTCGAGATGCCGTCGCGTCACGGCGGCGAGGGCCTCGACATAGGCGGGATGGTCGTGAAAGGCGGGGGCCATGCGGATCGCCGGCTGCCAGCGCATTTTTTTCACGGCGTCGAAAACCGCGTCGGCGACGCTCGCCGTCGTGGTCGCGGAATATTGCGGATAAAGCGGAATGACGAGAATGCGCTCGCACCCATCCGCCTTCATGGCGTCGAGGCGCGAGGCGATGGAAGGATTGCCGTAACGCATGGCCCAGTCGACGTTGACCCCTTCAAAGCTTGCGGCGAGTTTTTCGGCTTGTTCCCGCGTGTAATAGCGCAAAGGGCTTTCATTGCTTTCCTGGCGCCAGATCTTGGCGTAGTTGCGCGCCGTCGCGGCGGGCCGGACATTGAGGATGATCCCGTAAAGGACCGGCAGCCAGATGGCGCGGGGGAGGTCGACAATCCGTTCGTCGCTCAAAAACTCCCGCAAATAGCGCCGCACCGCCCCCGCTTCGGGCGTGTCCGGCGTGCCGAGATTGACGAGCAAAACGCCGGTTTTCGCCGCCGGGATCGCCGGGTGGCCTTCGGGCGTGTGATTGGCCTTAGAGGAAGATGCGGCGTCTGCGCCCATCGCGGGGTTTTCCTTTCAAATCGTCGTGCGCTGGCGGCCTTGTCGCAAAAAAACGTCCCGTTGTCACAATAGTGAAACATAAAAAATAGAGGGTGCGCCGCAAATCGGGCCGGCGCGCCCTGTGCGCCGGCGAAGCCTTGACCGGAGCCCGGAAGGGCCGGTCAGACGAAGGAACAGGCATGGACATCGATATCGGGTTGTGGGCCGCCATCGGTTTTGCGTTTGCGGCCTATGCGGTTGTGGGCAATGACGCGCTGCAAACGCTAGGCACGTTCATTAATTCCAACCGCCGCCTGCCATGGTGGGCGCTGTTTCTTTACGCGGCGACGGTGCTCGTCGTGGTTTTCGCCTTCGGCTATATGGCGAATGGCGGCGATCCGTCTTTCGGCCGTCTCGACAACACGGCCAAATATCCGATTTTCGAGCCGCATTGGTATCACGTCCTGCCGCCCTTGATGCTGCTTGTCCTGACGCGGCTCGGCATTCCGGTCTCCACCACCTTCATGGTGCTGGCCATTTTCGCCACCATGGGCGGGCTTTACAGCATGCTGGTGAAGTCGCTGATCGGCTACGCCGTCGCCTTCGTGTCGGGCGGGGTCATCTATGCGGCTTTGGCGCCCACTATCGAGCGATGGTTTTTAAAAACGGCCTCGCAGCAGCATGCGCCGATCTGGGTGCTCGGCCAGTGGATCACCACCGGCTATCTCTGGTCGGTCTGGCTGATGCAGGACCTCGCCAACATCTTCATCTTCCTGCCCCGCGGCGTGGACGCGGCGGGCGCGCCGGCGCTCAATCCGACGGAAGCGGGTATCGCAGTTGCGGGCATCGTCGTGCTGCTCGGCTATACGTTCTGGAACGGCGGCGGCCCGGTGCAGCGCATCCTGAAATCGAAGACCGCCGTCACCGACATCCGCTCGGCGACGATCATCGACTTCATCTTCGCGACGCTGCTGTTCTATTTCAAAGAGCTCAACAACATCCCCATGTCGACGACCTGGGTGTTTCTGGGGCTTATTGCGGGCCGCGAATTCGCCATTGCGACGCTCGATCAAATCCGCTCTCCGGCGGGGACGTTCCGCATTGTGGCGACAGACGCCGGCAAAGCGTTTTTAGGTCTCGTCATCAGCGTGGTGATGGCGGTGGGCCTGCCGGAGCTGGCGAAGGCCTTCACCGGCTGATTGGCCGGTTTCAGTCCCCCGGCTTATAGCGCGCGGCTTTGTCTTTCACCCGGTAACGGGCCTCGTCCTGGCGGCGATAGCGCCGGCGCATGCGCTCGCCTTCATCCAGCGTGCGATAGGTTTTGGGCGCGGCGTCTTCCGTCCGGCTGTCGCGCAAGTCCGCGGCCCTGGTCCGGGCGCGGGGTTTGAGGCGGTAGGCTTTGCGGCGCGGGCGCGCGTCGATTTCCGGATCGTCCTTTAAGGCCAAAAGGCCCAAAAGCCCGTCGGACTTCGCGCGGGCGTTCTTCAGATACCAGTGAAGAACGACGGCGAAGACGGCGAGGATCAGGATGAACTCTATGGTGTCCATGGCGTGTCCGGTCTTGCAATCCTCATGCTAGGGCCGCCCGCCATTAACCAATGGCGCTCTCCATAGACGGGGCGGGCCGGATCGCCGTAAATTCCGCCTCATGACATATAAAAACAAATGGGCGCTCGTCACCGGCGCCTCGGCGGGCATCGGCGCGACGTTCGCGCGAAGCTACGCCGCAAAGGGAGCGAATATCGTTCTGGTCGCGCGCCGGGAAGAGCGTATGCGCGATCTCGCCGCCGAGCTTGAGGAAAGGCACGGCGTCAAAACCAGGATCGTCGCCGCCGATCTCGCCGAGCCGGACGCGCCGCAGCGCATTTACGACGCGCTTTCGGCGGACGGGATCGTCGTCGACATCCTCGTCAACAATGCCGGATTCGGGTTGCCCGGCGTTTACACCGAAAACGACTGGGCGGCGCATCGCGCCTATCTGGAGCTGATGCTGGTTTCCTACGCGCATATGACGCGGCTCTTCCTGCCGGGCATGCTGGCGCGCGATTACGGGCGCATCATTCAGGTCGCCTCGCTGGCGGGGCTCGTGCCGGGCTCGGCGGGCCATACGCTTTACGGGCCGTCGAAAGCTTTTCTGATCAGTTTCGCGCAATCGATCGCCGCCGAATGCGACGGGACCGGGGTGAACTCTTCGGCGGTTTGTCCGGGTTTCACTTATTCGGAGTTTCACGACGTCAACAAGACGCGCGGCCTCGTCTCGCAGCTTCCCAAACACATGTTCATGGAAGCCGAACCGGTCGTCGAAGGCGCGATCGATGCGGTGGAAAAGGGGCGGGCGGTCTATGTCCCCGGCGCCTGGAACAAGTTCACGGCCTGGCTCGCGCGCACCCTGCCGCGGTCATGGGCGGAAAAGATGGTGACGAACCAGTCGAAGCGCTTCCGTAAGCAGACCGGCCATTAAGCCGTTTTTTCCGCCCAGCTGCGGTGTTCGGAATCGAGCTCGTACGCGGCCATGGCCGCGAGCGTGACGATGTCGCCCACGGCGGCACCGACCTGGGCGATCTGAACCGGCCGGTCGAGACCGATCAGGACGGGCCCGAGGACGAGCGCGCCGCCAACCTCGCCCAAAAGCTTGGTCGAGATCGCGGCGGAGTGAACGCCCGGGGTGATCAGCACATTGGCTTCGCCTTTCAGACGCGAGAAAGGATAAAGCGTGCGCAATTCCTCATTCAGCGCCATGCGCGGGGTCATCTCGCCCTCATATTCGAAATCGATATCCGTGCGCTTGTCGAGAATCTCGACGGCGCCGGCGACGCGCCGCGAATGCGCCGTGTCCGGATTGCCGAAATTCGAATAGGAAACGAACGCGACTTTCGGCGGAAAGCCCATATGGCGCGCCGCATGAGCCACCTGCATGGCGATTTCCGCGAGATCTTCCGGTCCGGGCAGTTCGGTGACGTTGGTGTCGGCGACGAACAGCGTGCGGTTCTTGGTGAGAATGATGGAAACGCCGATCATGCGCTCGCCGGGCCGCGGATCGAGGGCGAGCCGGACATTGTCCAGCGCCACGTCGTAATGGCGCGTCACGCCGGTCACCATGCCGTCCGCATGGCCATGGGCGAGCATGCAGGCGCCGTAGACATTGCGGTCGGTGTTCACAAGCCGCACCGCGTCGCGGTGGAGATAGCCTTTGCGCTGCAGGCGCTTGTAGAGATACTCGACATAGAGATCGCTGTTTTTCGCGGTGCGCGAATGGTGGATCTCGAAATCGGCGTCTTCGGGAAGGCCTGCGTCTTTCAGGCCCTGACGGATATATTCCTCGCGGCCGATGAGGATCGCGCGTCCGAGATTTTCCTGCTGGAAACCATAGGCGGCGCGGATCACCGCTTCTTCCTCGCCTTCCGCGAAAACGACGCGCTTCGGCGTTTCGGACCCGCGCAGGGTCGCTTGGATGCGCTGCAGGAAGGACGCCGCGGGGTTGAGACGCGCGGCGAGGTTTTGTTTGTAGGTGAAGAGATTGTCGACCGGCCGGCGGGCGACGCCGGAATCGGCGGCCGCCTTCGCCACCGCCGGCGGGATTTCGGAGATCAGGCGCGGGTCGAACGGTGTCGGGATGATATAGCCCGGCCCGTATTTCAGGCGCTTGCCGTAAGCGGCGGCGACCTCGTCGGGCACGTCTTCGCGTGCGAGCCGCGCCAGCGCCTCGGCGCAGGCGATTTTCATCTCGTCATTGATGGTGCGCGCGCGCGCGTCGAGGGCGCCGCGGAAGATGTAGGGAAAGCCGAGAACGTTGTTCACCTGGTTCGGATAATCGGACCGGCCGGTGGCGATGATCGCGTCGTCGCGCACGGCTTGGATGTCTTCCGGCGTGATTTCCGGATTCGGATTGGCCATGACGAAGATGATCGGATTTTTCGCCATGGACCTGATCATGTCCTGGGAGATGGCGCCGGCGACCGAAAGCCCGATCACAACATCGGCGCCGTCCATGGCGTCGGCGAGGCTTTTCTTGTCTGTTTCGACGGTGTGCGCCGAGCGCCACTGGTCGAGCTGGCGGCTCTTGGTGAGGATGCCTTTGGAGTCGCAGACGAACGCGTTTTCCGCCGGAAGGCCCATGGCCTTGATGAGGCCGATCACGGAAAGCGCCGAAGAGCCGGCGCCGGAGACGGCGACCTTGATGTCCTTGATCGACTTGCCGGTGACGTCGAGCGCGTTGAGGAGGCCCGCCGCGGCGATGATCGCCGTTCCATGCTGGTCGTCATGGAAGACCGGGATGTCCATCTCCTCCTTGAGGCGCTGTTCGATGATGAAGCTGTCGGGCGCCGCGATGTCTTCGAGATTGATGCCGCCGAAGGCGGGGCCGAGATATTTGACCGCGTTGATGAAGGCTTCCGGGTCCTTCGTGTCGACTTCGAGGTCGACGGAATCGATGTCCGCGAAACGCTTGAAGAGGACGGCCTTGCCTTCCATCACCGGCTTTGCGGCGAGCGCCCCGAGATCGCCCATGCCGAGGATCGCCGTGCCGTTGGAAATGACGGCGACCATGTTGCCTTTCGCCGTGTAGTCGTACGCCTTGTCCGGATCGTCGGCGATCGCCTGCACCGGCGCGGCGACGCCGGGCGAGTAGGCGAGCGAGAGGTCCCGCTGCGTCGCCATGGGCTTGGTCGGCGTGATCTCGATCTTGCCGGGCTTGCCGCGGCTGTGAAAGGCGAGGGCTTCCTCGTCGGTGAATTTCTTGGTGTTTTCGTCCATTTGGGATCTCGTGGCGGGGGTTAGATTGTGGCATACGCGGCTCGCCCGGCCCCTGCAATGCTTCATGGGCCACGAAAGCGGAACGATCTTAGCGACATGGCGTTTTCAAGACGTGAACCGCACTGACGTCCCCTCCCGGCCCGCCCTCGGCGCTTTTGTCTTGCTGGCGGCGGGCATGATCCTGTTCGGCTCGGCGACGCCGGTCTCCAAAATCGTCACCGGCGCCATGCCGGTCTTTATCGGCTCGCTCTTGCGCGTCGGGCTCGGCGCCCTGGCGCTCGCGCCTTTCGCGCTGCCCCGGCTGGGTGAGCTCAAAACCGTCTCGCGCGGCGACATCGCCGCGATGGCGGCGATCGCGCTTTTCGGCATGGTCGGCTTTTCAGCCTTCATGCTTTACGGCATGCGGATGATTTCCGGCGTCGGCGGGGCGGTGGTGATGGCCATGACCCCGGCGGTGACGGCGGCGGCGGCCATTGTCTTTTTCGGCGAGCGGGCCAGCCGACGAAAACTGATTGCGTTGGCGCTCGCCGTGGGCGGCGTGCTCATTCTCCATGTCTCCGGCGCCGCTGGCGAGGAAGACGGCGGCGCAAATGCGCTCCTCGGCATCGCGATGATCTTCGCAGCGGTCTGCTGTGAAGCGGCCTATACGCTGCTGGGACGCAAAGTCAGCGCCGACATTTCGCCGGTGCTGGTCGCCTTCGTCGCCTCGGCGGCGTCCATTCCGCTCTTCGCCGTCGCCGCCGCGTTTCAATGGTCAGGCTTCGATGCGCTTGCCGTCAGCGCCGGCGAATGGGCGGCGGTCGCCTGGTACGGGGCGGGCACGCTCGCGCTTGGCACGGCCCTCTGGTATTCGGGGCTTTCGAGAACCCAGGGCTCGACAGCCGCCGTCTTCATGGGGCTGATGCCGGTGTCGGCGCTGGTTTTGTCCTATGTCCTTCTCGGCGAGGCGTTCCGCTGGGTCCATCTGCTCGGTTTCGGCGTGGTTTTCGCCAGCGTCCTCCTCATTTCCCGGGAGCATATGGGTCACGATTAGGCGCGCGAGAGTTGCGGGCGGCCCGGCGAGCGCTTAGGTAAAGCCTCAAGAAAACCCGCGGAAAATCCCATGTTTATTCAGACCGAAGACACCCCGAACCCGCAATCCATGAAGTTCCTGCCCGGCCAGCCGGTGCTGGGCGAGGGCGCGACGGGCGTCGATTTTCCCACCGCCGAAAGCGCGGCGGCTTCGCCGCTGGCGCAACTCCTGTTCGAGACCGACGGCGTCATGGGCGTTTATCTCGGCGCCGATTTCATCACGGTGACGAAAACCGAGGCCGTCGAATGGCTGCATATCAAGCCGGCCCTTCTCGGCGCCATTGCGGATTTCATGACCGCGGGCCTGCCGGTGATTGCGGAAGGCGCCGCGCCCTCCGATGCGCCGGCGACGCCGCTCGAAGAGTATGAAGGCGAAGACCGCGAGGTTGTCGAACAGATCGTCGAGCTGATCGAAACCCGCGTTCGGCCCGCCGTGGCGGCCGACGGCGGCGACATCGTCTTCAAGCATTTCGAGCCGCGCACCGGCGTCGTCTTCCTGTCGATGCAGGGCGCGTGTTCGGGCTGCCCGTCCTCGACCATGACCTTGAAAAGCGGCATCGAAAACATGCTGAAACATTACGTGCCGGAAGTCGTCAGGGTGGAGGCGGCGTAACGCGCCGGCGGGGGAGATGGCGAAAAACATCCTGATCGTTCAGGGCCATCCAGATCCCGCCAAGGGCCATCTCTGCCATGCGCTGGCCGACGCTTATGCGCGCGGCGCGCGCGAAGGCGGCGCGGACGTGAAAACCGTCGAGGTCGCCGCGCTCGATTTTCCGTTTTTGCGCAGCGAGGCCGACTGGCGTGGCGACGCGCCCGAAAGTTTGCGCCCCGCCATCGAAGATCTGCGCCGGGCGGATCATTTTCTGTTCATTTATCCGCTCTGGATGGGAACCATGCCGGCGCTCCTCAAAGCCTTTCTGGAGCAAACCTTCCGGCCGGGCGTTGCGCTCGGGTCCGAGCCGCAAGGCTTTCCCAAGCCCGGTTTCAAAAACAAGTCGGCGCGCATCGCCATCACCATGGGCATGCCGGCGCTCGCCTATCGCTGGTTTTTCAGCGCCCACAGCCTGAAAAGCCTCGAGCGCAACCTCCTGCGCCTTTGCGGGATCAAGCCGATCCGGGAAACCCTGTTCGGCCTCGTTGAGGCGACAGGCGAGGAAGGCTGGAAAAAGCGCATGGCCGCCTTCGCCGAAATCGGCCGCCGCGACGCGAGGCCCTGAGCCAGGCGCGCGCGAACCGCGAGGGGCGCGGCGTGTTCTGAGAGAGGCGCGTTTTCAAGCGCGTGGTTTGAAACAAGGGAGATTTTCCATGTCGGATAATGTCTACGCCGTTTCGAAAGTCGTCGGCACGTCGAAAAATTCGGTCGAAGACGCGATCCAGAATGCGATTTCGACCGCCGCGTCGACGCTCAAAAATCTCGACTGGTTCGAGGTGAAGGAGGTCCGCGGCCTCATCGACGACGACAAGGTCGCCTATTATCAGGTCTCGCTGGAGCTTGGCTTTCGCTATGAAAAATAGCTAGAAGACCGGGAAGTAAATCGCCCGGCTGAGCAGGCCCCAGGAGACCGAAATGTCCGACAAAATGATCAATGACGAAGCCCTCGACCTCATCTTCCGCGAGGCGCGCACCCGCAATGGCTGGGAGGAGCGCAAGGTCACCACGACCCTGCTGCAGGCCGTCTACGATCTCACCAAGATGGGCCCGACCTCGGCGAACTGCTCGCCGGCGCGCTTCGTTTTCGTGACCTCGGACGAGGCGAAGGCGCGGCTGAAGCCGCATCTGATGGAGGGCAATCAGGCCAAGACCATGGCCGCGCCCTGCTGCGTCATCATCGGGCACGACATGAAGTTCTATGAAAAGCTGCCCGAGCTTTTTCCGCATACGGACGCGAAAAGCTGGTTCGAAGGCAATGACGCGCTGATCGAAGAGACCGCCTTCCGCAACGGCACGCTGCAGGGCGCCTATTTCATGATCGCCGCGCGTTCCCTCGGCCTTGATTGCGGGCCGATGTCCGGTTTCGACAAGAACGGCGTCGACAAGGCGTTCTTTGCGGGAACCACGATCAAGTCGAATTTCCTCTGCAATATCGGCTATGGCACGGACGAGAATCTTTTCCCGCGCGCGCCGCGGCTTGAATTCAACGACGCGTGCCAGGTTGTCTAAGACCTGACACGCCGCAAGGCTAACGCCCGCGCACTCTTTCCATAAATTCCGTCCACGGAAAATTTACGCCGGGGTCGGTGCGCCGCCCGGGATCGAGCCGGGCGTGGCTCGTGACATGAGCGAGGTTCGGGTATTTCGCCCAGGCGTAACGCACGATCGCGGCGGCGGCCTCGATCTGCCAGTCCGAAAACGGGTCTTCGCCGTCCTGCCGGTTGACGACTTCGATCCCCAGCGACGCGCGGTTCAGATTGTTCGCGCCGTCGCAGATATCCGGATGCGCGCAGGACCGGCGCACATGCCAGGCGGCGAGCCTTTCGGGGCAGGTCGCCCAGACATGGCGTCCGTGCGCCGGTTCATCCTTGCCCGGCACCACCCAGTGAAAGCTGGCGCGTCCGGCCGCCATGACCGAGACAGCGCCGTCAGTGGTCGAGCCCGCCGTCGCATGAATGACGATAAGACGGACCGTCTCTTCCGGCGGTCCCCCGCGCAAAGAAGCGACGGTGCCCGCAACCGCCCAGGCGCGCTTATGGATGGTTTCCGCAAGGGGCGCCGGCTCAGGTCTGAAAGGAAGGTCGAACTGGTAATTTTTCGGATCGGCCGCGATGCGGGTCTCGGGCTTGGTCATGAGGACCTCCGTGGGAAGGTTTTTTCGGTTTTGCGCCGGCGCCGGCGTCGAGTAGGTAAGCGGCCATGCTGGTGATGGGTCTCGATACGGCGTTGAAGCGCTGCTCGGTCGCTATTCTAAGGGGCGATCAGGTGCTCGCGGATGAATCCGTCGGGCTCGAACGCGGCCATGCGGAATATCTGGCCCCCATGGCGGCGGCGGCGCTCGCCAAGGCCGGCGTCGCCGTGCGCGATCTCGACCGGGTCGGGGTCGTCATCGGCCCCGGCGGTTTCACCGGCGTGCGCGTGGCGCTCTCCTTCGCCCGCGGGCTCGGCGTCGGGACCGGCGTCGCCGTCGTCGGGGTGACCAGCCTTGCGGCCCTGGCTGCTCCTGTAGGCGCGCCGCTGGTCGCGCCGGTGATCGACGCAAGGCGGGGACAGGTTTACGCCGGGCTTTACGGGGAAGACGGCGAGGTTCTCATGCCGCCATTCGTTACGGATCCGGAAGAAGCGTTGAAAAGATTGAAGGAAAAGGCCGTCGGCGCGCCGCTGGCGCTGGCCGGCTCCGGCGCCGCGCTGATCGAGCCTATGCCCCCGGGCTGGGCCGTTTCCGGGGCGGAAGACATCGACGCCAAGGCGGTCGCGCGTCTCGCCGCCGCCGCGCCGGCGCCGGAAGGCCCGCCGGCGCCGCTTTACCTGCGCGCGCCCGACGCCAAGCCCGGCCGGCCGGGCCTCTTCAAAGGGGCATCCGGCGCATGACCGGCTGGCGCATCTGGACGGCCATCAAAGAAGACGCCGATGCGCTGGCCGAGCTTGAAGCGCTCGCCTTTGGCGGGAGGAGCTGGGGCGCGGACAATGTGAAGGAGAGCTTTGTCGCGTCCCGCGTGACAGTTCTTTTCGGTGGCGAAAGCAAATCGAAACCGCAAGGCTTCGCCGTCTGGCGCGATCTCGGGGACGAGGCGGAGCTTTTGACCATCGGCGTCGCCGCCGCGGCGCGGCGCAAGGGCCTCGGCGCGGCGCTCCTCGCCGCCGTCCTCGATGCGGCGCACGGCGTCGGCGCCAATCGCTTTTTCCTTGAGGTCGGCGCGGACAACGCCGCCGCTCGCGCTCTTTACGCGCGCGCCGGTTTTTCTCAGGTTGGCGTCAGGAAAGCCTACTATGCCGACGGCGCCGATGCGGACGTTCTGGCGCGGGACTTGTAGGCCCATCAGTCTTCGCTTTCGAGTTGCATGGCGGGGCCGGCGCGTTGATAAAGGGCTTTGGCGCATAGAGCGCATAGGACCGCTTTCACCGGGGAAGACGACATGGACCGGCTCGAAAAACTTTGCACCGAAAAAGGCATGCGCATGACCGAGCAGCGCCGGGTGATCGCCCGCGTTCTGTCCTCGGCGCACGACCATCCCGATGTGGAGGAGATCCACCGGCGCGCCACCGAGATCGACGCCAATATCTCGATCGCCACGGTTTACCGCACCATGCGTCTTTTCGAAGAGGCAGGCGTCGTCGAGCGCCATGACTTCCAGGACGGGCGGGCCCGCTATGAAGAGGCGACGGAAAGCCACCACGACCATCTCATCGATCTGCGCTCCGGCGAGGTGATCGAATTCGTCAATGACGAGATCGAGGCGCTGCAAAGAAAGATCGCCGAACAGCACGGCTATAAGCTCGTCGACCACCGGCTGGAGCTTTACGGCGTGCCCTTGGAAAAGAAGAAAGACTGAGCTCCGGCGGCGTTAGCCGAATCTGCTAAATTGCAGCGAAAAAGCTTGACGCCAGTGGGTAAACTGGTCAGTGTACCAGCCAAGACGTCAAGTCAGGCAAACCGGCTGTCCGCGGCTGCGCCTATAAGAGCAAGAATGTCAGCCGCCGCGAGCCCTTTGGAGGAAACGCATGGCTTCTTTGCGCGAGCTTTACCCGATCCCCGATATCGATCCTTGCTGGACCGTGCCCCAGAATTTCGAAGCGTCCTTCGACTGGGAATATGACGACGGCCGCAAGCAGATGATGCACCTTTATCAAAAGGGCAAGGACATGCAGTGGGATGCGCTCGAGCGCATCGACTGGTCTTTGGACCTCGATGAAGAAAACCCCATGCAGATCAAAGACGAGATGGGCGGCATCGCGCATCTGCCGTTGTGGGAGAAGATGAGCCGCAAGGAAAAGGCCGAGCTTCGCCGCCATCAGCAGGCTTGGACCACGTCGCAATTCATGCAGGGCGAGCAGGCGGCGCTGATCTGCGCCGCGAAGATCGTGCAGCAGGTGCCCGATCTCGACGCCAAGTTCTACGCCTCGACCCAGGTGATGGACGAAGCGCGCCATGTGGAAGCGTATAAAAAACTCCTGCAGGCTTTCGGCGTCGCCTATCCCATGACAGGCCCGTTGCAGACGCTGGTGGATCAGGCCTTGCGGGATTCGCGCTGGGACATGACGTATCTCGCCATGCAGGTGGTGATCGAGGGGCTGGCGCTCGCCGCCTTCAACAATATCCGCGAGACCGCCGGCAATCCGCTGGCGCAGCAGGTCAACGCCTATGTGATGCAGGATGAATCGCGTCACGTCGCCTTCGGCCGGCTGACGCTGAAGGAATATTATCCGCAGCTGACGCAAAAAGAACGCGATGAGCGCGAGGAATTCCTCGTCGAGGCCTGCTATCACATGCGCGACCGGTTCGAGGCGCGCGAGCTTTACGAAGCGCTCGACCTGCCCGTCGACGAAATCGTCGAAGCGCAAATGGCGTCGGGCTATCAGCAGATGTTCCGCACCATGCTGTTCTCGCGCATCGTGCCGATCGTGCGCGACATCGGCCTGTGGTCAGACAAGATTCAGAAAGCCTATACGGAGATGGGCGTCATCGGCTTTGCCGATGTGGATTACGGCGAGCTCATGCAGCACGACAATGAGCGCGCCGAAGAATTCGACGAAATGAACAAGCGCAAGCGCCAGGGCTATGTCGAAGAAGTCGCCGCGCTTGGCGAATCCGGCGGCGTCGCCGCGGCGGAATAAAACGCAGGCTGCCTGAGTACGAAAAAAGCGATAGACTCTGTTCAATCGCTTTTTTTCGTATTCCCCATTTCGGAAAAATCAAACGCCCGAGAAGTTCCTGCGGTGAAGCGGTTCCGGCGCGGCGTAATTCTCCGTGCTGTCCTGTTCGATCTTGTCGGCGAGGGCGTCGGCGGAGCGGCCCAGTTCGCGGATTGCGGACGCATAGGAGTCGCGGATGGCGTTGAGCCGGGTTTCATCCACCGGCTCTCCGTCTTTTTCGAGTTGTTTGGCGGCGTTCACGTAAATCTGCCGGTTTTCCCTCAGCGCCTGGATCGCGGTTTCGAGCATGACGACGTCGTTCATGGTGAGCCGCGGCGCGGCGAGCGCCCCGTCCGCCGCCGCGAGCAGCCGGTCGGCGGCGGCGAGATTGGCGTTGGCGTCGCCCGCCAGCATGAAAAAGCGCGCGCCTTCAGGCTGCAGGGCCTCGAGATAAACGTCCACAGCCTTGCTGCGGGTCATCCGATCGTCGGACGCGGCGCCCGTTATGCGGGAAATGAAAGAGACTTCTTCAACGCGCGGCCATGGCGCGGTCTCCACCGCTTTGACGGCGTCGGCGAGCACCTCGCGCTCGGCGACGACTTCACGCCGCGCATCAGATTGTGAAGTGAGCGGATTGACGGCGCAGCCGCCTGATAAAAGCAAGACAAATGCGGCGAAACCGCCGACTAGCCCTGAACCCCGTTTCAACAAACCCCGACTCCGCAGAAAGACTTGTTACACATGTCTCTCCCCACTAAACGCTAACTCATTAAATAGGACTTGTCAGCATGGAATCAAATGGGCTTCGCAAATTATATCCTCCTTTGGAGCCTTTTGACGCCGGCATGCTGCGCGTCAGCGATGCACATGAGATTTATTACGAGGTTTCCGGCGCGCCGGACGGCAAGCCTGTCGTCGTCTGCCATGGCGGCCCCGGCGGCGGCACGACGCCCTCCATGCGCCGCTATTTCGACCCCAAGCGCTATCGCATCGTCCTGTTCGACCAGCGCGGCTGCGGCAAGTCGCGCCCCCATGCGGATCTCACTGACAACACGACCTGGGATCTCGTCGCCGATATGGAACGTTTGCGCGCGCATCTCGGGATCGAGCGCTGGCAGGTGTTCGGCGGCTCCTGGGGCTCGACCCTGGCGCTGGCTTACGCCGAATCGCATCCGGCGCAGGTGAGCGAGCTTGTGCTGCGCGGGATATTCACGCTCCGCCGCGAAGAGCTCCTCTGGTTCTATCAGGAAGGGGCGAGCTGGCTCTTCCCCGATCTGTGGGAGGGGTATCTGAAACCGATCCCCGAGGATGAGCGCGGCGATCTGATCTCAGCCTATTACAAGCGCCTCACCGGCGATGACGAGGCAGAAAAACTGCGCGCCGCGAAAGCATGGAGCCTATGGGAGGGCGGCACGGTTTCGCTGATGCCGTCCGAAGAGCGCATGCAGAGTTTTTCCTCCGACGCATTCGCGCTCGCCTTTGCGCGCATTGAGTGTCACTATTTCGTCAATGGCGGGTTCTTCGAGCGCGACGACCAAATCCTCGCCAATATCGACCGGGTGCGGAATATTCCGGCGGTGATCGTACAGGGGCGCTACGACGTCTGCACGCCAATGAAGACCGCCTGGGATTTGCATAACGCCTGGCCGGAGGCGGAGTTCAATCTGATCCTCGACGCCGGTCACGCCGCTTCGGAACCCGGCGTCATCGACGCGCTGATCAGGGCGACGGATAAGTTTGCGGTCTAGGACTTTGCGGTTTTTAGCTCGATCCGAGCGCCGGTTTTTCTGAACGCTGACGGCGGTTTGCCGAATTCGCGCTTGAACGCGCGAATGAACGCCGCTTCGGATTCATATCCGGCGTTAACGGCGACCTTCGAGACTGGATTATCGTCGCCGGCAAGCTCATTCGCCGCCTGCTGCAGCCGGCGCGATTGCAGATATCGGATTGGCGACACGCCGAGATGGTGTTTGAAGCGGCCCGCCAGCGCCGAGCGTGAAATGGCGACCTCTTTCGAGAGCGTTTCCAGTGACCAGTCGCGCGACAATTGACTGTGGATCAGGCAAAGCGCCTTTGCGAGCGCCGGGTCTTTCAGCGCGACAAGCAATCCGCGGTCTTCATCGCTAAGCGCGCAAAGATATTCCCGAACCGCCTCTACGAAAAGCAGCTCCGCCAGCCGGCCAAGTTCGGCCGCCGTTTGGCTCCCGTCCCTGATCATTTGCCGGACCGCGAATCGTATGGACCCTTCTATCCAGTCTCCGGCGATCGCGTCTTCCAAATTGAGAACCAGCATCGGCGGCAGTTCCTGGAGGAGCGGGTTGTCGCCATCGAAGGTGCCGAGATAGCCGCAGTAGATTCTGCAAATCCGCCCGCCGCCGCCATGCCGGATGCGCATCAGACCGTCGTCTCCCGCCGGCGCGACGAGCTTTTCTGAATCGATCGCGTCAATGCTTTCCGTGCTGCCGGCGCTGTGAACGTCGTTGCGCGGAAAAATCACGAGATGCCGGGCTTCAATCAGCTTCGGCTCATTCTCGCCGACGCGCACCCATGCGCTTCCCTCCGCGACGTAGTGATATGCGATGACGCCTGAAGGCGTCGGCATCATCGGACTGAGCGCGGCGGGATCGACTTGCGAATTGACGCGCCATGGAGCCGTGAATTCAGCATCTAAAAAAACGGCGCCCGACAGGCGCATCGTTTTCAATATTTCCGAAACGGCTTCCATCGCGCCGGATTTCTCCCGTGAAAAAGCAGAGCCGCAAAGCTTTTTGGCATTTCGGCAATTCTCCGCATCGAACCGCCGGCATATGCCCCCTCGAAACGATTTAACACAAACACCGCCTTTCGACGACAGGCGCGTTCAGCCGCCGCTGCAACAAGAGGCAAAGCTACCGGCGGAAAGGAACCGGCCATGAAACCAGCGCTTTATCTCATTTACGCCCTTGTGGGGTATATCATCGGGCTCGCCAATATCGCTTATATTGTCGGTTTTCTGGCCGACATCGGGGTGCCGAAGGGGATCGGCGACGGGCCTCAAACTCCGATGTCTCAGGCGACGGTCATAGACGCGGGGTTGGTGTTGTTGTTCGGACTGCATCACTCCGTCACCGCCAGAACGGCGTTCAAGAAGCAGTGGACGAAAATCATCCCGGCGCCCATCGAGCGGGCGACTTATCTTTACATGACCGCTTTTATGTCAGTCATCCTGGTCGTGTTCTGGCGGCCTATTCCAGTCACGGTCTGGCATGTCGACTATCCCTGGGCCGGCGCCATTTACAGTCTTTATTTGCTGGTTTGGGCGCTGATGTTCTCAGCGACTTTTCATTTCGGTCATTTCTCGTTTTTCGGCGTTGCGCAGGCCTGGGCCGAATTCAGAAAATCTCCGCCCCGGCAGGGAGGGATGACGGCTCGTTTTCTTTACGCGCTCGTACGCCATCCGATCAGTCTTGGCTGGATGATCACGCCTCTGATTGTTCCGCATTTGACCGTCGGCCACCTTGTGTTTGCCGGCGCGACCTTTGTCTACATCATGGCCGCAACGCCATTTGAAGAGGCGGATCTCATCGAAGAGCTCGGCGACGAATATCGTGAATATAAAAAGCGCACGCCCGCTTTCGTTCCGCGTCTTGGAGCAAACAAGACGGATGACGGCGTCGTCGCGGCGGAAGGGAGGAAGATGTGAACGAAACGATTTACGGCGCCATGCTCCGGCGGCGAACTCTGCTCACGACGTTGATGGCCGCGCCTTTCGCCGCCTGCGGCGCGCGCAAGAAGAATGAGGCGATGAATATGAGAACAAGCAAAGCGAAGGCCGGGGACGGCGTGACTATACGTTATGCAGTGATCGGCGAGGGAAAGCCGCTCGTGTTGTTGCATGGCTTTTCCGATCAGATCGATTCCTGGACGGAATTCGGTTATGTCGATGCGCTGGCGTCGGCGGGGCGCCGGCTCGTTCTCATCGACCAGCGCGGCCATGGCGGAACGAGCGCGCCGCATGATATTGACGCTTATGCGCCAGCGCGGCGGGCGGGCGACATCGCCGCCGTGCTGGACGAAATAGGCGCTGAGCGCGCTGACATATTCGGCTATTCCATGGGCGGCTGGACGGCGCTCAATGTTGCGCGCTTTCACGCCGGCCGCGTCGACCGTCTGATTGTCGGCGGCTGCCATCCGTTCGGTCAGAATATGGCGTTTTACCGGGAGGCCGTGGCCGGCGATATTGGAAAATGGATCGGCATTGTCGAACAGCTCGGCGGCCCCATGCCCGCCCGATGGAAAGAGCGGGTGCGAAACACGGACATTATCGCGTTGCGTGCGGCCGTCGCCGAAGACCGGCCGGATATTTCGAACGCGTTCTCCGGTTTCGAGCGGCCGGCGCTGTTTTTTTCAGGCGGCGACGATCCGTTGCACGATGCGGTTGCGCGCTGTGCGGAATTCTTTCCCGATGCGCGTTTTGCTGAAATCGAAGGCTGCAACCACATGACGGCCTTTCTGCGCGCCGACCTTGTCGCGCTGCGGCTGAACGCCTTTCTCGCAGAACGGGCTCCGACTTAAGACCTTCGGCCGGCCTGGCTCACCCCGGACAATAGGCCGCCGCGACGACGCCTTTTTGTCCCGGTTCCTGAACGATAAGGGCGCAGCCTTCGCCTTCCGCCGGCGCGGGTGCCGTCAAATCTCCGCCGCGCCGGCGCACAAGGCCCAAAGGCTCCATGCCGGTCACCACATTCACTTCGTCGAAGGTCTTGCCGGCGTTTTTGCCGCTGGTGATGTCGGTGACGACGTGTTTTTTGAAGGTGACGAGATAGGCGTTGCCGCCGGCTTCGCTTTTTCCGATGTCGAACCGGACGGCGCCGTCTTTGTTGATATGCGCGAAAACTTTTGCGCCATCATCCGGCGCGGCCTCGATCAGTTCCCTGATTTTTTCCTCGCTGGCGCCGACAGTCTGCGCCGCGCCGTTGACGATCGCCTGCGGCGTGTAAATCGAACTCCTGTGGCGGATGTTCATGTTGTAGCGCTTCTGGCGCTTGGTGTAGGCGGCCTCGGAAAAGGGGTCGACCCAGCGGCCGTTCTCCGAGGTGGTCATGTTCCAGTAGTCCACATGCCAGGACAGCGCGACCACGTCGTCGCGCGCGGCGATTTTCGGAAAGAGGGCCGCCGCGGGCGGGCACATATTGCAGGCCTGGGAGAGGAAGAGCTCGACGAGGACAGGGCTTTCCGCGTCTTCACGGGGTTGGGCCTGCGCCGGGAAGGCGCAAAGAACGGCCGCAAAGAAAAATCCTGCGGCGGCGCTTTTGCCGTGCAAGCGGATCGAAATCCGGCGATTTTCGCCCATGTCACCCTCAAGAAAGCAGATACGCGCTCTCTCCCTCGCCGCAACATGCCGCGCACGCGGTGCGCGATCAAACCAAAGTTTCTCACAAAAATGCGAGTTTTCGCGCGCCCTTGCAGGCATGTTGCAGGATGATTGCATCGCGCGGCCCGCCCGCCTAAATAGCGGGTCTTTCGCAAATGCCAGAGAAACATGACCGATCCGCGGCCAAAACAAGGTAAATCCGTCTTCATCCGCACCTATGGGTGCCAGATGAACGTCTATGATTCCGAGCGCATGGCCGGGCTGTTAAAACCGCTGGGCTATGGGCTTGCGGACAAGCCCGAGGGCGCGGATCTCGTTATCCTCAACACCTGCCATATCCGGGAAAAGGCGGCCGAGAAGGTCTATTCGGAGCTGGGGCGGCTGAAACGGCTGAAAGCTGACAAAGCAAAGACCGGCGGCGAGATGAAAATCGCGGTGGCCGGCTGCGTCGCCCAGGCCGAAGGCCCGGAGATCGCCGCGCGCGCCCCGCAGGTGGATATGGTCGTCGGCCCCCAGGCCTATCACCGCCTGCCGGAGCTGATCGCGAAAGCGGCGCGCGAGCGCGGCGATGTTCTCGACACGGATTTTGCGGTGGAGGAGAAATTCGACCGGCTCGCGGCCCGCGAAGCGGCGGGGCCGTCCGCGTTTCTCACCGTTCAGGAGGGCTGCGATAAATTCTGCACCTTCTGCGTCGTTCCCTATACGCGGGGGGCCGAAGTCTCGCGCAATGTGGACGCCATCGTCGCCGAAGCCCGGTCGCTCGCGGCGCAAGGGGTGCGCGAGATCACGCTGATCGGCCAGAACGTCAACGCCTGGGCCTCGGCGCCGCCGGCGGGCGTTTCGGGCGATCAATGGGGGCTCGGCGAGCTTTGCCGGCATCTCGCCAAAATCGACGGGATCGAGCGCATCCGCTTTACCACCTCCCACCCGCGCGACATGGATGACGGGCTGATCGCCGCCCTCGCGGAAGAGGAAAAACTGATGCCCTATCTGCACCTGCCCGTGCAGGCGGGCTCGGACAAGATTTTAAAGGCCATGAATCGCGGCCATAACGGCGAGCACTACGTTCGCTTGATCGAGCGCATCCGCGCTGCACGCCCCGACATCGCCCTTTCCGGCGACTTCATCGTTGGTTTCCCAGGCGAAACGAACGAGGATTTTGAAGCGACTTTGGCCCTTGTGGAGGAAGTCGGCTACGCCTCGGCCTATTCCTTCAAATATTCCCGCCGGCCGGGAACGCCCGGCGCGGCGATGGGCAAGCAGGTCGCCGAAGACGAGAAGGACGCGCGCCTCGCGCGGCTCCAGAGCCTTCTGGAAAGCCAGCGCCAGGCTTTCAACGCCGCCCAGATCGGGGCCGAATTGCCGGTCCTTTTTGAAAAGCCGGGCCGTAATGAGGGCCAGCTTGTGGGGCGGTCCCCATATTTGCAAAGCGTTCACGTCCGGGCGCCACACTCTCTTCTTGGAAAGATTGTTAAGGTGAAGATCGAGGATGTGACGCCGAATGCGCTTGCGGGCGCATTGAGCAGCAAGGAAGAGGCCGCCGCTTGAGCGAACACGACAAGGCAACTGGGCCTTCCGGCGATATCGAGCATATCGACTTTGACGACAACCTTCTGGTTGCGGCGCTTTCCGGCGAACATGACGCCCATCTCGTGCTTTTGGAAAACGCGCTTGGCGTCAGGATCGATCCCAAGGGCAACCGCTTTGCGGTGAGCGGCCCGCCGGCGGCGCGCGAGCGCGCAATCGCCGCGCTTTCCGCGCTCTATGCCAAGCTTGCCCGCGGCGAGACGGTGGCCGAAGGCGAAGTGCGGGCGGCGGCGAAACTCTCCGAAGCGCCGGCGGAAGTGCACGCCATGAAGCCCGGCATCAAGACGCCGAAACGCCTGATCAGCGCGCGCACGGCCAACCAGGCGGCGTATTTGCGCGCGCTTGGCGAAAACGATCTCACCTTCGGCGTCGGGCCCGCCGGCACCGGCAAGACCTATCTCGCCGTCGCTCATGCGGTGAGCCTGTTGCTTTCCGGCAAGGTGGAGCGGGTGATCCTGTCGCGTCCGGCGCTCGAGGCGGGCGAGCGCCTCGGTTTTCTGCCGGGAGAGATGAAGGAGAAGCTCGATCCTTACATGCGTCCTCTCTATGACGCGCTCCACGATATGATGCATGCGGATTATGTGGAGCGGCGCATGGCTGCGGGCGATATCGAGATCGCGCCGCTTGCGTTCATGCGGGGGCGGACGCTCGCCCGCGCCGCGGTCATTCTCGACGAGGCGCAGAACGCGACGCCCGCGCAGATGAAGATGTTTCTCACCCGTCTCGGCGAAGGCGCCCACATGGCGATCACCGGCGATCCGAGCCAGACCGATTTGCCGTCGGGCGAAATGTCCGGCCTCGCCGACGCGCTCGGCGTTCTCGCAGGGCTAAGGGGCGTCGCGGAAATCCGCTTCGAGGCGGCCGACGTCATCCGCCATCCGCTCGTGGCGCGGATCATCGACGCCTATGACAAGCGCGCCCGGCGCTCTTCCCGGCCATGATCGAGAGTCTTGTGGAAGACGAGGGCTGGTTTGAAGCCCTGCCCGGCCTTGAGGGGCTCGTGGGGGACTGCCTTTCCGCCGCGGCCAGCGCCGAGCCGGCGCTCGACCGGGAAATCGCGCTCCTTTTCTGCGACGATGCGGCCATCATGGAGCTTAACAGCCGGTTTCGCGGCAAGGACCGGCCCACCAACGTGCTCTCCTTTCCGTCGGGGCAGGAGAAGGGGTTTCTGGGTGACATTGCGATCGCGAGGGAGACCTGCCTCGCCGAGGCGGCAGACAAAAACATCCCGTTGCGCGACCATGCCGCTCATCTCATTATTCATGGCATGCTGCATCTGATCGGCTATGATCATGAGACGGAGGGCGAAGCCGCCGTCATGGAGCGGCGCGAGGCGGAAATCCTCCGCGCCATGGGGATCGCCCATCCTTATGGCGGCGAGTGAACGGACGAAGACAATGAACGGCGAAGAGAGCGACGACGAGAACGGATTTGGCGACAGTATTCTGGCGCGGCTGCGCTCCATGATGGGCAAGACCGGCCGCGCGGAAGACCTCGCCGCCGCCATTGAAAATGGCGATGACGAAACGGCGGGCGCCCTTTCCCGGTCGCGCCGGGAGATGATCGAACGGGTCATCGCCTTCGATGAGAAGAAAGTCTTCGACGTCATGGCGCCGCGCGCCGATATTTCCGCCGTCGAGATCGACACGCCTTTGCAGGAGCTCATTCGCCTGTTTTCCGAGGCGGGGCATTCGCGCATGCCGGTCTATCGCGGCGATCTCGACGATCCGGTGGGCATGGTTCACATCAAGGATGTGATCGGGCTCATCGCCGATGCGGCGAAACCGCTTCCCGCGGCGGGGCCGATCCTTAAAACCCTGCGCCGCGACGTGCTTTACGTGCCGCCTTCCATGCGGGTCACGGACCTCCTCCTTCGGATGCAGGCTTCGCGCATTCATATGGCGCTCGTCATCGACGAATATGGCGGCACTGACGGGCTCGTCACCATCGAAGACCTCGTCGAGGAGATTGTCGGCGAGATCAATGACGAACATGACGACGATGACGAGGTGGTGATCGCGCCGCTTGCGGGCGGCGGCTGGGAAGTGGACGCGCGCGTCGAGCTTGCGGATTTCGAGGAGGAAACCGGCCTCAATCTCGACAATGAAGACGATGATGTCGATACGGTGGGCGGCTTTGCAGTTTCGCTGGCGGGCCGCGTGCCGCAGCGGGGGGAAGTGCTCCAGGCGCCCAACGGTTTTGATTTCGAGGTGACAGAGGGCGATGCGCGCAAGGTCAGGAAACTGCGCATCCGGCCCTCCGCTCTCGCCGCGCCTGCTGGCAAAGCCGCGGAGTAGCGGCTTGGATTCTTTCTTTTCCCGATTGTCAGGGCTCCTCGCCGGTTCTGCGGAAAAACTCCGCGCGCTGAAAGGCTGGCGGCGCAGGCTGGCGGCGTTTCTCGCCGGGCTCGCCGGGGCGCTCGCCATGGCGCCGGTCTATGCGCTGCCGCTTCTGGCGGTTTCCTTGAGCGTTTTCGTCATCCTCATCGACGGGGCGAAAGCCCATGCGCGCCCGCGCGCCAGCGCCTTTGCGGCGGGCTGGTTCTGGGGCTTCGGCTATTTCCTCGCCGGGGTTTACTGGATGGCGTTTTCCTTCTTCGTCCAGGCCGACCAGTTCGCCTGGATGGCGCCCTTCGCCATGACCGGCATGCCGGCCTTCCTTGCGCTCTTCACCGGGGTCGCCGCTCTCGTCTCGGTTCCTTTCGAGAAAACGGGCTGGGCGCGCATCGCATTGTTCGCCGCAATTTTCGCCATGGTCGAATATTTGCGCGGGCATATCCTGACCGGTCTTCCCTGGAACCTCGCAGGCCAGGCGTTGGCCGGAAGCGCGGCGGGGTCGCAAACGGCGGCCTGGTATGGCGCATACGGATTAAGTCTTGTGGCGATTTTTCTGGCAATGGCGCCGGCGGCCGGGCTCGGGCCCCGCGACAAGCCCCATGCGCTGTCGGGCCTTGTCGTCATGCTCGCCGGAACGGCGGTTTTATATGCTGTCGGCGCCGCGCGGCTCGCCCTGCCGGACCCTGAAGGCGACGCGCGCAATATCGTCCGCATCGTTCAGCCGAATATCCCCCAGCGTGAGAAAATCGACTGGGACTACTGGGCGAAAAATTTCGAGCGCCAGATGGAGCATTCGAGAGGCGCCGTTCCGCCCGATGCGCAGCTCTATGTCATCTGGCCGGAAAACGGCGCGCCGCTGCTCGAAGAAGCGGCGACGGCGCTTCAAGCGATTGGCGACGATTTTCCGGAAAACTCGGTCTTGATCGCCGGCGCGGTGCGGCGCGCGCGTGGGGCCGAAGGCGCGGAGCGCTGGTACAACTCCATCGCCGTCGTGGAGGAAACGCCGCGGGGCCGCGCCGTGACGGCCCATTACGACAAGCATCATCTGGTGCCTGTCGGCGAATATCTTCCCTTCTTCGAGTTTTTCAAAAGCATCGGTCTGGCGGCGCTGACCCCTTATCAGGACCGCGGGTTTTATGCGGGGGCGGGGCCGAAAACCATCGAAGCGGGCGGGACGCGCTTTTCGCCCATGATCTGTTACGAGGCGATTTTCCCCCATGCCTCTTATCCGGCCGGCGAGCGTCCCGGCTGGCTCGTCGTCGTCACCAATGACGCTTGGTATGGCGACACCTCCGGGCCCCGCCAGCATCTCGACATGGCGCGGCTGCGCTCGATCGAAACCGGCCTGCCCATGGCGCGCTCGGCGAATACGGGGATTTCCGCGCTGATCGACGGCAAGGGCCGCATGCTCGCCCGGCTGGCGCTCTATCAGGCCGGCAAGATCGAGGCGCCCCTGCCGCCGGCCCTGCCGCCCCCGCTTTATGACCGTTTCGGCGACTGGGTCTTCTTCGTGATGCTGCTCGGCTTTCTGGCGCCGGCGCTCGCTGCGAAGCCGTCTGCGCGCAAATAGGCATGAGGCGCAACCTTTGCGGGACGTTTCTCCTCCGTTATAAAGCTTTGGTGGGATGTGTTGGGCCAGAAGGCCCGTAAATCAAGGCATATGGGGGACGCCATGGCCAAACCGCAGAAAGCGGAGACCGGCGTGAACGCGCAGGAGGGCGGCAAGCGCAGCGGTCCGCACCCGATCGACGTTCATGTGGGCTCGCGGGTCAAGCTCCGCCGCATGATCCTCGGCATGAGCCAGGAAAGTCTCGGAAAATCGCTCGGGCTCACCTTTCAGCAGATCCAGAAATACGAAAAAGGCGTCAATCGCATCGGGGCCAGCCGGATGTTCGAATTGTCGCAGCTTCTCGAGGTGCCGGTGCAGTTTTTTTACGACGAATACGGCGCCGGCGCGGACAGAGCGCCCGGTTTCGCCGAAACAGGGGGCGGGGAGGTCATGAATCTCCTCAATTCCCCCGAGGGCGTGCAACTTTGTCGCTATTTTTCCGGAATCCGCGATCCTGAGGTGAAAAAACGGGTTCTGGAGCTGGTTCGATCCATCGCGGAAACCGAGGAATCCGGGGTTTCCGCGCCCTCATCGGGATAAACACCGAAATCTTTTCCCTTACGGTTGGACATGGGGCCGATGTTTCGTTATAGCCCCGCATATAAAGTTTTCCTTATATGTGAGGTTTGCCATTTCCATGACACGCCAGTCTTTTCTTTTCACCAGCGAAAGCGTTTCCGAAGGCCATCCGGACAAGGTTTGCGACCGCATTTCCGACGAAATCGTCGACCTGATCTACCGTGAGGCGCAAAACGGCGAGATGAACCCGTGGGACGTGCGGGTCGCCGCTGAAACGCTGACAACCACCAACAAAGTCGTCATCGCCGGCGAGGTCCGCGCGCCGGAGCACCTGATGGACGGCAAGGGCGGGGTCACGCCCGAACCCTTCGAAAAGGCCGCCCGCGACGCCATCAAGGCGATCGGCTACGAACAGGACGGCTTCCACTGGAAGACCGCCGACGTCGAAGTGCTGCTTCACGGCCAGTCCGCGGACATCGCGCAAGGGGTCGACAAGGCCTCCGATGCGAACGCCGAGGGCGCGGGCGACCAGGGCATCATGTTCGGCTACGCCTGCCGTGAAACGCCGATGCTGATGCCGGCGCCGATCTATTACAGCCATAAGATCCTTGAGGACCTGGCCAGGGCCCGCCATGCGGGCGAGGGCGACGCCGGCCGGCTCGGCCCCGACGCCAAGAGCCAGGTCAGCGTGCGCTATAAGAATGGCGAGCCGGTGGAGATCACCTCCATCGTCCTGTCGACCCAGCATCTCGATCCGAGCTGGGATTCCGACAAGGTGCGCCAAGTCGTCGAGCCTTATATCCGCAAATCCGTGGCCGATCTTCCGATTGCGGACGATTGCGCCTGGCACGTCAATCCGACCGGCAAGTTCGTCATTGGCGGGCCGGACGGGGACGCAGGCCTGACCGGCCGCAAGATCATCGTCGACACCTATGGCGGCTGGGCCCCTCATGGCGGCGGCGCCTTCTCCGGCAAGGACACCACCAAGGTCGACCGGTCGGCGGCTTATGTGGCGCGTTATCTCGCGAAAAACGTCGTCGCCGCGGATCTCGCCGACCGCTGCACCATCCAGCTCGCATACGCCATCGGCGTTGCGCAGCCGCTGTCGATCTATGTCGACTTGCACGGCACGGGCAATGTCGCGGAAGAAGCGCTCGAAAAGGCGCTGGGCGACGTGATGGACCTGTCGCCGTCCGGCATTCGCCGCACGCTCGATCTCAACAAGCCGGTTTATGCGCGCACCGCCGCATACGGCCATTTCGGCCGCGAGCCGGACGCCGAGGGCGGCTTCTCCTGGGAGAAAACCGATCTCGTCGACGATCTGAAAAAAGCGCTCTAAAGAACGCTTTCCCGATCAGGAAGAATTTTCGCCGCGCCTTGCAATAGGCGCGGCGTTTTTCGTTGTTGAGCCGGTCGCGCCGGACCGCTAAGCACGGCGCGACATGGCCGAAGAGAAATATATTCCCCGCCTTTACGGGCGCCAGCAGGACAAGCCCCTAAAGCCGCGCCAGCGTCGGCTGATGGAAACGCTCTTGCCGCGCATCGCGGTTCCCATGGCGGGGCCTATCGATCTGAAGGCGCTTTTTCCGCAGGCGGAGGAAGTTCACTTAGAGGTCGGTTTCGGCGGCGGCGAACACCTCGCCTGGCAGGCCGCGCGTCATCCTGAGATCGGCTATATCGGCGCTGAGCCGTTCAACAACGGCGTCGGCAAGTTGCTTGGCCTTATTGACGAAGAAGGTCTTGAAAATGTGCGCGTCCATCATGGCGACGCGCGGCCTTTAATGGAGGCGCTGCCGGACGCCTCGCTTGCGCGTCTCTATGTCCTCCATCCCGACCCCTGGCCGAAAAAGCGCCATCACAAAAGGCGGATGATTTCGCCGTGGTTTTTCGAGGAGGCGGCGCGCCTTATCAGGCCCGGCGGGACCTTGCGCGTCGCGTCCGACATTCGCGACTATATCCGCTGGACCCTGATGCACGCGCAAAACGCGGCCGGTTTCGAATGGACGGCGCAAAGCGTGAGCGACTGGCAGACGCGGCCCGAAGACTGGCCGCAGACACGTTATGAAGCAAAGTCCCGGCGCGAGGGCCGCAGCCCCGCCTATCTCATCTTCCGCCGCAAATAAGGCTCCCTTTACGGCATTTTGACTTGCGCGCGCTTGCGGGCGCAGGACTAATGCGCAGATGTTTAAGCCTTTCCCGCGTCTCTTGCTGGCCGCCGCATTCTTTCTTGCGCTTCCCGCCTGCGCCAGGCTGACCCTCGCCTGGACGAATTTGAAGCCGGAGGGCGAGCCGGCGCGGCCTCAAGCGCTCGGCGCGTTCGACGGCGCGCCGCCGGTCAAAACCATTGGGGAGTGGCGCACCAGCCGCGCGCCCGTTTTCCGCGAAGCGCTGCAGCGCGAGGTTTACGGTTTCTTGCCAGACGCATCGCAGACGCGCGTCCTCTCTCATGAGGTGATCAATCCGTCGGCTTTCGGCGGCCGCGCAGTGCTTGAGGAATACAGGCTCGCGGTGGCGGCGACCTTTAACGGCGTTTCCGTGGAGACAACCGGCGCCGATGAAGAAACAAGTTTCGTCATGGATGTGGCGCTGCCGGTGAATGCAAAAAGGCCGGCGCCGGTCATCCTCATGGAAACGTTTTGCCAGCGCTGGAACACGCTGCCCGACCCGGCTGTCGCCGGCGCGCCGGAACAGATCGAGCGGGGCGGCGGGATAATGACTTACGTCTTCGGGCGCTATATCTGCACGCCGCCCGTCGATGCGATCCTCGATGCGGGATACGCTGTGGCGACGATTTATCCGGGCGAGATCGTTCCCGACAAAAGGGAAGAAGGCCTCAAACAGTTGCGTCGGCTCTCCGCCGGCTATGAAGACGACGAAACGCGCTGGGGCGCCGTCGCCGCCTGGGGCTGGGCGTTTTCGCGCATGGTTGATGTTCTCGCAGACGATCCGCGCATCGATCAAGATGCTGTCATCGCCTGGGGCCATTCGCGTTACGCCAAGGCCGCGCTTGTCGCCGCCGCTTTCGACGCCCGCATCGACGGCGTCATCGCCCATCAGTCCGGCACGGGCGGGGCGTCCTTGAACCGCGAGAAGAAGGGCGAAAGCGTCAAGGCCATCACCGACACTTACCCGCACTGGTTCTCCAGAGCTTATGCCGGTTTTGCAGGCCGCGAAGACGAGATAGTCATCGACCAGCATGCGCTGCTCGCGCTGATTGCGCCGCGGCCCGTGCTTCTCGGCAACGCCCGGCGCGATGTTTGGTCGGACCCCAACGGCGCCTTTCGCGCCGCGATGGGCGCTGATGCCGTTTACGAAATGCTGGGGAGCGATGGCCTTGAACAGGGACGGCTCGACATATGGAAGCCCGGCGCCGATCTCGCCTTCTGGATCCGTCCGGGCACCCATGGGGTGGTTGAAGAGGACTGGCCGGCCTTCCTTGAATTTCTCGACGCGCATTTCAAAGCGGATGCGCCCTCGCTTGCGGCCGATTGAACGCCGCCGGGAGGGTGACGAATGCGGACGGACGCCTTAGGGTCCGCCGCCAAACTGTCATCGAGCGGGTCAACAATCTCTCATGCCTGAAAGTCTTGCAGAATTCTGGAGCCATGTGGAAGCCGTCTGGGACATGGCGTTTTTCGGCTTCAGCGCCGGGCGCATTCTCGCCGCCTTTTTCATCCTGTTCATCGCTTATGTGCTGCGCCGGCTGATCGCCCGCGTCCTCGCCGTCTGGCTGCGCCGTCTCGCCGCCCGCACCAAAACCACATTTGACGATGCGCTGATCGGCGCGGTCGAAAAGCCGCTGGCGCTGGCGCCGATCGCGCTCGGCGTGTTTTTCGCCGCGCGGGTTCTGGGGCTGTCGGAGGATTTGCTTTTATTCGCGGATCGTATTGTCCGTTCCCTGATCGCCATTGTGATTTTCTGGAGTCTGGCGCGGCTGGTCGAGCCTATCTCCTCGCTCTTCGCGGCGCGCGGCGGCAATCTCACTGAAACCATTCTCAACTGGTTCCGTCAGGCGCTGCGCATCTTTTTCCTGTTCGCCGGCGCCGCCGCTATCCTGCAGGTCTGGGGCATTCCGATTCTGCCGATCCTCGCCAGTTTCTCGCTCCTTAGCGTCGCGATTGCGCTCGGCGCCCAGGACCTTTTCAAGAACCTGATCGCCGGCGCGACCATTCTCATGGAGCGGCGTTTTTCACTCGGCGAATGGGTGAAGGTCGACGGCGTCGTCGAGGGCACGGTGGACAAGATCAACTTCCGCTCCACCCAGATCCGGCGTTTCGACAAGGCGCCGGTGCAGGTGCCGAACGCCGTCTTTTCCGACAGCGCGGTGACGAACTTTTCGCGCATGACCCACCGGCGCATCTACTGGATGATCGGGCTCGAATACCGCACCAGCGTCGATCAGCTGCGCGAAATCCGCGATGGCGTCGAGGCTTATGTCACGGGGAATGAAGACTTCGCACCGGCGTCGGAAGTCTCGACCTTCGTGCGGATCGACAGCTTCGCCGATTCCTCGATCAACATGATGCTCTATTGTTTCACCAAGACGACGAACTGGGGCGAATGGCTCGAGATCAAGGAGGCGCTCGCCTGCAAGATCATCGAGATCGTCAAGGGCGCCGGCGCCGGGTTCGCCTTCCCCAGCCAGTCCGTCTATATCGAGCATCTGCCCAAGGGCGCCGAAATCTTCGACCCGGAAAGTTCGATGGCGAATGACGAGCGAAACGGAAACTGACGCGCCGGCTGAGGCGGCGCCGGAAGCCGCCGAGGGCTTGCCGCGCGTTTATGCGGGCGCGCCGGCCTCTGTTTCGTTCAAGAAACTCAGAAAACGCCTTTTGCGCCAGACCCAGGAGGCGATCCGCCGTTACGGCATGGATGGCGCGCGCAAGGACGGGGCGCCCCAGAAATGGCTGGTCTGCCTTTCCGGCGGCAAGGACAGCTATACGCTCCTCGCCGCGCTTCTGGATCTTAAATGGCAGGGCGCTTTGAAGGCGGACCTCATCGCCTGCAATCTCGATCAGGGCCAGCCGGGTTTTCCCAAACACATCCTGCCTGATTATCTTGCAGGGCTCGGCGTCGAACACCGGATCATCACCGAAGACACCTATTCCATCGTCACCGACAAGCTGCCGGAAAACAAAACCTATTGTTCGCTGTGTTCGCGGCTGCGCCGGGGCATTCTCTATCGCGTCGCGCGCGAGGAAGGTTGCGACGCCATCGTCCTCGGCCATCACCGCGACGATGCGCTCGAAACCTTCATGATGAATTTGTTCCATGGCGGACGCATGGCGGCGATGCCGCCGAAGCTCGTCAATGACGAGGGCGATCTTTTCGTCCTGCGCCCGCTCATTCTCTGCGCCGAAGATGACATCGCGAAATTCGCCGCGGCGCTGAAATTCCCGATCATCCCCTGCAATCTGTGCGGGTCTCAGGAAGGGCTTCAGCGCGAGGCGATGAAGGAGATGCTGGACGAATGGGAGCGCCGCCGGCCGGGGCGGCGCGAGGTGATGTTCCGGGCGCTGCAGAATGTGCGGCCCAGCCATCTCGCCGATGAAAAAATCTGGGATTTCGAAGCTTTAATGCGAGAAGACTAGCGTTCGAAGACGGTACCGCCGACGCTGTTTATTCAGCCTTGCTTCGTTCCGCGCCGACCTGCAGAAACCGCCGGATATTAGCGAGAACCGCGGAGGCGTCCTTGCCGGTGACGAGGCGTTTGCCCGCATAAACAAGCGAGCCGAGAAACCAGCCCATATCGGCGAAAAACGCGTAGACGGCCCCGTGATTGGCGCGGAAATAATGCCGGCGCGAGCGGAACCAGTAAGGCGGCGAGACCTCGTCCGCGCCTTTGCCGTCGATGACGCCGCTCGACTGGCCCACAAGATGCACCGCGCGTCCGTCATGCACATACCAGGTCTCCCATCCGGCGCGCCGAGCGCGCAGCATGAAGTCGGTCTCTTCGTAATAAAGGAAATAGCTTTCATCGAAGAGGCCGATCGCGTCGAAAACCTCGCGGCGGATCAGCGCCGCGGCGCCGCAGACCCACTCCGTCTCATAAGTCTCGTCGCGCTGGGGCGGCGCAATTACGCGATTGGGGAACAGATTGAAAAACAATCCGGCGTGGGTGGCGTTTACGAATTCGCCGAGCGCCGTGAAAAACCGGAACGCGGAAATCTGTTCCGTGCCGTCCGCGCCTTCCAGCTTCGCGCCGGCGATCCCTGCGCGGGGCGTGCGGTCCATGAACGCGGTGAGCGCGGCCAGCGCCCCCGGCTGCGGATAGGCGTCCGGGTTCAGCAAGAACACATAATCGTAGGGCGAGCCGTCGATTAGGATTTCGCGCAAGGCGACATTGTTGCCTTTTGCAAAGCCGCCATTCTCGTCATGGGCGATGAGGCGGACTTTGTCTTCAAGGCGTTCGCTGCGAATATATGCGGCGAGTTTTTCCGCGTCGCCGTTCGGCGAAGCGTTATCGACAATATAGATCATGGAGCCCGGAAAACCGGCCTGCTCTTCCAGCATGCGATGCAGGTGTTCGGTGATCAGATCGCCGGTCTTGTAATTGACGATGATTGTCGCAACCGCTGGGCTGGTCTCGGGGCTCATGCTCATGTCTTGTGCTCGATCAGCGCCGTTTTCGCGCCTGTGATGCGGTTCGCATGATATTTTAGCACGCCCCAGGCCTCGGCGAATTTTCCGAAAGTCAAAAGCGCGGCGTCGGCCCAGTCAAAGGGCGCGCCGCCCCTGGAAAAGGCGAGGCGGGCGATCTGCAACGGATAAAGGAGGAGCAACAGCAACGCCGCCGGGTGAACGAGCAGCGCCGCGAGCAAGGCGGCGGGCGCGACGGCGGACCATAAAACCGCGCGCCTCGTTTCCGCCGCCCAGATGCGTTTGGGCGAGGTTTTGTGCATGTGGGAGACTTCCGCAAAGGCGTGGCCGGCGCGCACGGCGCGTCTCCACCATTGCGATAGTTTCTTTATGGCGGCGTCATGCCGCGCCATTTCTTCGTCAAGGCGCATGATGCGCCAGTCTTTTTCGCGCAGGCGCAAACATAGCTCCGGCTCTTCGCCGGCGATCAGGGCGCGGTCGAAGCCGCCGACCGCAGAGAAGGCCGAGGCGCGCATCATCGCAATGCCGCCGCAGGCGAGCGTGTCGCCAATGGGCGTCGCCCATTCCCGGTCGCATTGCCGGTTAAAGATGCTGGCCTCGGGACATTTCTCCCGGCAGCGCCCGCAGGCGACGGCGTAATCGGAATGGGCGTCAAGAAAGGCGGCGGCTTTGTCGATCCAGCCCGGAGCGAGCTCGCAATCGCCGTCGATGAACTGGACATAGGCCGGCGCGGCGATGTCCTTAAGCCGGGAATAGCCTGCGTTGCGGGCCCGCGCGGCGGTGAAGGGAAGGCTCATGTCGAGGGCGACCACATCGGCGCCTGCTGCGCGCGCCGCCTCGACGCTGCCATCGGTGGAGCCGGAATCGACATAGACGACCGTGTGAGCGGACCCGACCGAGTTGAGACAGGCGACCAGCCGCTCCCCCTCGTTGCGGCCGATAATCACGACGCCGATATTGGAGCCTGAAGAGGCTGCGCCGTTGTTATGGTCCTGATCGTCGCTCATGCGTCCCGTTCATACATGGACGCAAATATCGTGCAAGAAGGGTTAATTGGCGGTGCCAGGGGTTATTGCTGTTGCCCATAATTCTCAGATGCGGGCTGTTCTGTTCCGTTCGGCAAGCTGTCAATGACCACGTTGATTTGGTTCTTCTCCAGAAAGGAAGGATTATTGATGATTAGGATGCCGCCGAAAATGTATAGAGTTGAATAGGCGAACAAGATTGCCGCAATCCATGCCCAAATTGCTGAGCGATTTGAGTGGGGATTAAAAAAGCCTCTGAACTCACGAATGTCTTGTTTTGCCTGTTCAGTTGCGGCCTTTCTAATGGCAGGCAGGTCGATCTGTTCGTCTGAATATAATTCGTCTTGTATAAGTCTGGATCGTACAGACATTGTCTTCATACGCAGCCGCAGCATTCTGAGAGTCAGGAAACTGAAAAGGCTTAGCAATGCAATGCATATCCCACCAAGAGTTACGATAAGGCCTTTGGTGGAGGAGGCAAAGGCGAGAAAAAGTGGCGCGTTCAACAGCACCGGTGCGATGGCTACCAGAACGGTGATCGTGTTATTAGCTCTTACATCGTAATGTCTGTAGAGTGTCTCGTATTCCGCAATTAGGCTCAGCTTTACTGAGGTGTCTCTGTCTGTTTGAAGCAACAACGAAGGGTCTGGGATGCTTTTGTCCTGATCACCTCGGTTTAAGGGGATTGTAACTATTGGCGCTACTTTTCCAGCTTCGATAAGAGCATCGATTTTCCGCAGCCGTTCTTTGCGATAGCTATGCCCCCACACGGTTTCCCCCTGCTTCGCTACATGTGATGCCCGAAACCTGAATTTAATTCTAGCGAGATTTACTTACGCGTAGCGCCTTGCGCCGAACATGCCGCCCAAAAGCCAGAACAGGAAGGATGCGCCACCCCACAGCAGGGCGAATCCGCCACCCGCATAAATGACGCCGTCGATGGTCGCCGGCACGGCTGGCTTGAACTGTTTGTAGGCGGAGTTTGTGATATCCGGCATCTGCTTGCGCGCGAGGATCAGCGGCCGGACCGTGTCGCTGACGGCTTCGAGCTCCGCCATATGCGCGGTCAAAAGCTCATAGCGCTCGACTTGGGCGACATAGCCGCCGCACAGCGCGTCGAGGAGGCCGTCGGCGCTCCTGCATTCGTCAAGAGCGCGGGCGCGGGTGTAGCCATATTGCGCGATATTGGCGTCGAACTCTCCGACGGCCTTTTCAAGGGATGTGATCTGGCCCTGCAGGTTCTGCATGTATTGCAGCGTGAAGCCCGGCCCCTGGCTGCCGATCACGGCGCCGGCGATGCCCAGCAAAAAAGCAAGAAAGCGTCCCATCAGCGCGGCCCCCTCCACAAACGATGCCCCTAGGGCTGAGTTTGGCCGATCGGGCGGCCAAAATCCATAGCGTTAATGAAGGGTGAATTGGCGGGGCTCAGCGCTTGCGCCGGCTCGCAGCGATGAGCCCGCCGAGCCCGGCAAGCATCAGCGGCAGGGCCGGGGGCAGCGGCGTCACCAGCACCGGCGGCTCCGTATCGGGCGGACCTGAGGGAGGGCCCGAAGGCGGCCCTGTCGGCGGTCCCGACGGAGGCCCCGAAGGCGGGCCCGAGGAGGGCGGGTCTGATGGGCCCGGCAGGCCCGGAACGAGAAAGCCGGGAAAACCCCCGGAGGGCGGGACGGCGCCCGGCCCCCAGGACGCGCCAGGGCCGCCGCCGGGCGTCAGGTCCGGCGCAAGGGCGAGGCTGAGAGGATCGCCCGGAAAGGCGTCGCCGCCGGTTGCGCCGCTTCCCTCATCGTTTCCAGCGAGGGCGCGCAGCACAGCCTGCTGCAAGGGGCCGTCCTGCGTCTTGCGGGCGCGCGCGGCGCCGTCGCCGCGCTGCCTTTCCGCCGCAGCGGCATGCTGCGCCGCGACAGGGGCCCCGGCGGGCGTTCCGCCGTCGCCGCCATAAGGCCGGCAATAGACTTCCCAGACGCCGTTGCGCATGACCGCCGGATCGGCGTTGCTGCAGGCGGCTCCGGCTTTCCGCGCCCGGACAAGGCTTTCATAATCGGGGGGGATATCTGTCCCAATCAGGGACGCATCGGTGAGATCGCGCGCCTCGGCTGCGCCGCGGTCTTTGCCCGCAAAATACGCAAGAGGCGCGCAAACGCTCGTGATTAACGCAAAATAGACGACGAGCGTCAGGGCGCTGTGTCGCGAAAGTCGGCTTTCCATGGCCTGTCCGGCTCCTCATTTGAGGACCGGACATTCAATTTTCAGGCCTTTTTTAACGGTTTTCGGGCGCGCGGCCGGCATAGGGGCTGACAAAAGGTCTTTTCAGGCCTATATACGCATTCAAACGCTATCGGATTTGATAAGCGGGCCCCGCGGGGCCCGCTTTTTCGTTACCAAAAGGGCCTTTATATTGCTGCTTGAGGACCGTCTTGTCGCGCTCATCGAACCGGTCGTGAACAACGCCGGCTTCGAACTGGTGCGCGTGCGGATCACCGGCGGCCAGAAAAAGACGCTTCAGGTGATGGCCGAACGCCCGGACAGGACGATGAGCGCGGAGGATTGCGCCAAGCTTTCCCGCGCGCTCTCGCCGGTCCTCGATGAGGCCGACCCGATCGAGGGAAACTATAATCTTGAGGTCTCTTCGCCGGGCATCGACCGGCCGCTCGTCAGGCTGAAGGATTTCGACGACTGGCAAGGCTGGCCGGCGAAGCTCGAATTGAACCGCCTTGTTGAAGGCCGCAAGCGCTTCAAGGGCGTTGTCGCCGGCGTCGACGAAGGCAAGGTCGCCTTCGACATCGAGGGCGAAGAGGACACGGCGCTGTTTCCGCTCGAATGGATCGCCAGCGCCCAGCTCATTCTCACCGAAGAGCTGATCAGACAAACGATGAAGGCGGACAAGGAAACCCGCCAAACCACAGGAGAAGATGAGATGGAGACCTCTCAATGAACGCGGTAAGCGCCAACAAGCTGGAGCTCATCCAGATCGCCGATGCGGTCGCGCGCGAAAAGTCCATCGACAAATCCCTCGTTATCGAGGCCATGGAAGACGCGCTGGCGCGCGCCGCGCGCACCCGCTACGGCCATGAAACGCTGGTGAGAGCCGAGATCAATCCGCAGACCGGCGAGACCAAGCTGTGGCGCCTTCTCGAAGTGGTTGACGAGATTGAAAACGACCAGACCCAGATGACGCTGGAAGAAGCCCGTCACCGCAATCCGGAAGCGGAAGTCGGCGACTTCATGTCCGAGCCGCTGCCGCCGATCGATTTCGGCCGCCAGGCGGCCATGGGCGCGAAACAGGTGATCACGCAGAAAGTGCGCGAGGCCGAACGCGACCGTCAGTATGAAGACTTTAAAGACCGCATCGGCGAGATCATCAACGGCATCATCAAGCGCGTGGAATACGGCCATGTGATCGTCGATCTCGGCAAGGCCGAGGCGATTATCCGCCGCGACCAGCAATTGCCGCGCGAGAATTACCGCAATGGCGACCGCGTGCGCGCCTATATCATGGATGTGCGCCGCGAGACGCGCGGGCCGCAGATCTTTCTGTCGCGCTCCCATCCGCAATTCATGGCCAAGCTCTTCGAACAGGAAGTGCCGGAGGTTTATGACGGCGTCATCGAGATCAAGGCTGTCGCCCGCGATCCGGGCAGCCGCGCCAAGATCGGCGTTTTCTCCAAAGACCCGGGCATCGATCCCGTGGGCGCCTGCGTCGGCATGCGCGGCTCCCGCGTCCAGGCGGTGGTGAACGAGCTCGGCGGCGAGAAGATCGACATCGTGCCGTGGAACGAGAATGAAGCGACCTTCGTCGTCAACGCGCTCGCCCCGGCCGAGGTTTCCAAGGTCGTGCTCGACGAGGACTTGAAACGCATAGAAGTGGTGGTGCCGGACGAGCAATTATCCCTCGCCATCGGCCGGCGCGGTCAGAATGTTCGCCTCGCCTCGCAGCTCACCGGCTACGAGATCGACATCATGACCGAAGAAGAGGAAAGCGCGAAACGCCAGGAGGAATTCCGCGAGCGTTCCGAACTCTTCATGACCGGCCTCGACGTCGACGACATGATGGCGGGCCTTCTCGTGTCCGAAGGTTTCTCCAAGATCGAGGAGATCGCCTATGTGGACCTTGAGGAGCTGATGGAGATCGACGGTCTCGATGAAGAGACCGCTGAAGAACTCCAGGCCCGGGCCCGCGATTTCATCGAGGAAGAAAACAAGAAGCTCGACGAAAAGCGCAAAGAGCTTGGCGTTGAAGACGACCTCCTTGAAATGGACGGTCTCGATCTCAAAATGATTGTCACGCTCGGTGAAAACGACGTGAAATCGGTGGAAGACCTTGCGGGTTGCGCAACGGACGATCTCACCGGCTGGACGGAGCGCGTCGACGGAGAGCGCAAGCATTACGACGGCATGCTTGAAGCCTACAAGATCACGCCGGAAGACGCCGAGGATCTGATCATGCGCGCCCGCATCCAGGCCGGGTGGGTCACGCAGGAAGATCTCGACGCCATGAAGGCGGCGGAAGAAGAAGCTGAGGAGGCGGAGGCTGAAGCCAGCGCTTAAGGCAAAAGAGCCGGAGCGGCGCTGCGTGGCGACCGGCGCCGCCTTGACCCCGGAGACGGGGCTGCGGTTCGCGCTGTCGCCGGACGGCGAGCTCGCGCCGGACTTTTCGGCCAGGCTGCCGGGCCGCGGCGCCTGGCTGACGCCGGACCGGGCGCTGCTCGACGCGGCGCTCAAAAAAGGCGCCTTCGCGCGGTCGTTTAAAGCCGGCGTCACCGCCCCGGCGGATCTCGCCGAGCGGGTCGAGGCGGGACTGGCTAAACAGGCGCTTTCGGCGCTGGGCCTTGCGCGCCGCGCCGGCGATGTGGCGACGGGCTTTGAAAAGGTCCGCGCCATGCTGGCGGACGGGACCGCCGCGGTCCTTGTCAACGCCGCCGACGGCGGCGAGGACGGGCGGCGCAAGCTCGCGAGGGTCGCGGGCGATGCGGCGGTGGTGGAGCTGTTCAGCGAGGCTGAACTCGCCGCCGCGCTGGGCCGGGACGGGCCGACAGTGCATGTCGGCGTCAAAGCCGGCCCGGCGGCGCAGCGTTTCCTGAAGGAGGCGCGGCGCCTGACGGGATTTCGACGCGGCGAGAAAGCCGCGCAGAACTAAGGGTTCGCTGTGGACCCCGGCCCTTCGGGGCTGTATGTCGAAGGCGGTTTTCGCGCGAGGAAACGGGGTTTCCGGCGCGGGAGCCGAAAACAGGGCGCCGCATGGCGGCGCATTTGGAGATTGGATGAGCGACGACGTCGAAACTGAAACCAGCAAACCGCGCCGGCCCCTGACTTTGCGCCGCACGGAAACGGGCGCCGTGAAGCAGAGCTTCAGCCATGGCCGCTCGAAGACGGTTGTTGTCGAAACGAAAAAGCGCCGCGTCCTTTCGCCCAAGAAAGAAGCGGCGGAAGCCAAGCAGCCTGAGGAAAAGGAAGCGCCTGAGAAAAAGGCCGCCAAGCCTGAGGCCAAGAAAGCTGCGCCCGCCCCGTCCAAGACCAAGGAAGCCGAAGACAAGGCCAAGAAAGGCGCAGTCTTAAGGACGCTTTCCGATGACGAGAAACAAGCCCGCGCCCAAGCGCTCGCCAAATCCCGCAAGGAAAAAGCCGAGCGGGAAAAACGCGAAGCCGAAGAACGCGCCGAACGCGAGGCCCGCGAAGCCGAAGAACGCGCGCGTCTTGAAGTAGAGCGCAAACGCCAGGCCGAAGAAGAAGAAAAGCGCGCCCGCGAAGCCGAAGAACGCCGCAAGGCCGAAGAAGCCGCGCGCGAGGCGCTGGAAGAAGAAGAACGCGAGCGCAAAAAGCGCAACGCCGCAAAAACGGATGCGCGCGCCAAAGGCCGCGAAGAAGAAGAGCAGAAAGCGGACGCCAGCAAGGCGGAAGCGGACAACCCGCTGGCCCAGCTTGGCGGGCGCATCAAGACCCGCCGCAAGGGCGCCGGCGGCGACGACCGCCGCGACGCGAGCAAAGCCAAAGAGACGCCGCGCCGCCGCTCCGGCAAGCTGACCATCGCCAATGCACTTGACGACGAGGAGCGCCAGCGCTCGCTCGCCTCGGTGAAACGCGCCCGCGAACGCGAAAAGCTCGCCCGCCAGCAGCGCGGCGGCGAACGGGTTGTTCGCGATGTCGTCATCCCCGAAACCATCACCGTGCAGGAACTCGCCGCGCGCATGTCCATGCGCGCTGTCGACCTCGTCAAGGAATTGATGAAAGAGGGCCAGATGGTCACCGCAAACGCCACGCTCGACGCCGATACGGCGCAGCTCGTGGCGGAGGATCTCGGCCACTCCGTGAAGCGCGTTTCCGAAGCCGATGTCGAAGAAGGTCTTGAAGGCGCGGCCGACAAGCCGGAAGACATGAAGCCGCGTCCGCCGGTCGTGACCATCATGGGCCATGTGGACCACGGCAAGACGTCGCTGCTCGACGCCATGCGCCAGACCGACATCGTCGCGGGCGAAGCCGGCGGCATCACCCAGCATATCGGCGCCTATCAGGTCGATCTCGGCGACAACCGCAAGATCACGTTCCTCGATACGCCGGGCCACGCAGCCTTCACGCAAATGCGCTCGCGCGGCGCCCAGGTGACGGACATTATCATCCTCGTCGTCGCCGCAGACGATTCCATCATGCCGCAGACGGAAGAGGCGATCAGCCACGCCAAAGCCGCGGGCGTGCCGATCATCGTCGCCATCAACAAGGTCGACAAACCCGACGCCGATCCGAACAAGGTTCGCACCGATCTTCTCCAGCACGAGATTCAGGTCGAAAGCATGGGCGGCGACGTGCAGGACGTCGAAGTCTCGGCGCTGAAAAAAATGAATCTCGACGCGCTGCAGGACGCAATTTTGCTGCAGGCGGAGCTTTTGGAGCTCAAGGCCAATCCCGACCGCCCGGCCGAGGGCGCAGTGGTCGAGGCGCGTCTCGACAAGGGCCGCGGCGCCGTGGCGACCTTCCTGGTCGAACGCGGCACGCTGCATCGCGGCGACATTCTCGTCGTCGGCTCCGAATGGGGCAAGGTGCGCGCCATGCATGACGACAAGGGTCAGCAGGTGAAAGAAGCCGGGCCCGCTTATCCGGTGGAGGTTCTCGGTCTCGACGGCGTGCCCGAGCCCGGCGACAAGTTCAATGTTGTCGAGTCCGAAGCGCGGGCGCGCGAAGTGGCCGAATTCCGCAAGCGCCAGCGCCGCGACAAGGCCGCCGCCCAGACCTCGGGCACCTCGCTCGAGCAGATGATGGCGCAGCTTCAGGATGCGGAGATCAAGGAACTGCCGATTGTCATCAAGGGCGACGTGCAGGGCTCGATCGAGGCGATTGTCGGCTCGCTTGAAAAGATCAACACCGACGAAGTGCGCGTGAAAATCCTACATACGGGCGTCGGCGGCATTTCCGAAAGCGACGTCATTCTCGCCGAAGCGTCTTCCGCGCCGGTCATCGGCTTCAATGTCCGCGCCAACAAGCAGGCCCGCGACGAAGCTGAACGCAACGGCGTCGAAATCCGCTATTACTCGGTGATCTATAATCTCATCGACGACATCAAGGCGGCGCTTTCCGGCATGCTCGAGCCGGAGCTTCGCGAGACGTTCCTCGGCAATGCGGAAATCCTCGAGGTCTTCAATATCTCGAAGCAGGGTAAGGTCGCCGGCTGCCGGGTCACCGAAGGCCAGGTGCGCCGCGGCGCGAAAGTCCGCCTCATTCGCGACAATGTCGTCATCCACGAAGGCGAGCTGTCGCAATTGAAGCGCTTCAAGGACGACGTGCAGGAAGTGCCCGCCGGCCAGGAATGCGGCATGAGCTTCGCCAATTACGAAGACATGCGTCCCGGCGACGTCATCGAATGCTTCTCCGTTGAGAAGGTGACGCGGACGCTGTAAGAGCCGTGGCGGGAGAGGGTGAATGCTCCGCCTTTTCGATCCCGACCGCGACGGTCCTGCGCTTCACGCCGTGTTCGGCGATGAGGCGTGCTGCACTTATCTCGCCGGCCCGGCGGCAAAGTCCGTCGAAGAGACCGTCAGTCAGCTGAAAAAATGGAATGAGGGGACGCAAGAGACCACTTGGGCGATCGTCGAGCGCGAAGACGGCGAGGCGATGGGCCGCGCGACGCTGATCCCCCGCGAGCGCAATGTCTGGGAGATCGGGATCATGCTTTGTCCGGCGGCGCAGGGGCGCGGCCTCGCGACGAAGGCGCTCGCCGACATCATCGACCGCGGCTTCGATAAACTCGGCGCGCGGCGCATTTTCGCCGACATAGACGAAGAGAACGTTCCCTCGATCCGCCTGTTCGAGCGGCTCGGTTTCACCCGCGAAGGGCTCTTGAGGGCCAATTGGAAGACCCATATCGGCGTGCGCCATTCCGTCATTATGGGACTGGTCGAAACGGATGCGCGCCTCTGGAAATAAGGCCGTTGCCGGTCCCGAAATTCCGCGTCCGGCCCCTTTTTCTTAAGCTTTTGAACGCCTATCTTGCCCCCATGAGCCGGTTCTCCAGCAAAAAAGGCCCGTCCCAGCGCCAGTTGCGCGCCGGCGAGCTGATCCGTCATACGCTTTCCGAGATCATGCAGCGCGAGCCCCTGCGCGATCCGGCGCTTCAGGGCGTGTCGGTCACCATCACTGAGGTGCGCGTCTCGCCGGATTTGAAACAGGCGAGCGTTTACGCTGAGCCGCTCGGCGGCTACGCCGAAGACGAAGTCATCGCCGCGCTCAATCGCGTGGCCCCGCATTTGCGCGGGCTTCTCGGCAAGAAGATCGACATGAAATTCACGCCGGCTTTGAAATTCCGCCGCGACGACACTTTCGCCGAAGCGCAGAAGATCGACGAACTGCTGGCCCGGCCCGACGTCGCCCGCGACCTTCAGAAAAAATAGCGCCGGTTTCTGACGGCGCTTTTCTTGACCTTTTTGAGCGGAGCTGTTTGAAGGCTTGCCAAGCATCCGTTCCGCCGTCCAATCCGGCGCGGGAGCAAGAAGACTTAAGAACACGCGAGCATGAAGGAGGTCCGTCGCAATGGGCAGACGGCGCAAAAAGGGCCGGCCGGTCTCGGGCTGGCTGATCGTCGACAAGGCGTATGATTTCGGCTCGACTGAAGCGGTGTCGAAAGCGAAATGGCTGTTCCAGGCCCAGAAAGCCGGTCACGCCGGCACGCTCGACCCGCTGGCGACGGGCGTCTTGCCGATCGCCTTCGGCGAGGCGACCAAAACCTCCGCTTATGTGATGGATGCGGAAAAACATTACCGTTTCACCGCCCGCTGGGGCGAGGCCCGCGCGACCGACGACGCCGAAGGCGATGTGATTGCGACTTCCGACAAGCGACCGAGCCGAGAAGAGATTGAAGCGGTCATTCCGCAATTCACCGGCGAGATCGAACAGGTTCCGCCGAAATTCTCCGCCATCAAGGTCGGCGGCGAACGCGCTTACGACATCGCCCGCGACGGCGAGGAGGTGAAACTCGAGCCGCGCCTTGTGACGATTTACGATCTCAAGATCGTCGATACGCCGAGTGAAGATGAAACCGTCTTTGAGGCGGTGACCGGCAAGGGCGCTTATGTGCGCGCGCTGGTGCGCGACATGGCGCGCGCGCTTGGCACGGAAGGTTATGTGGCCGAACTGCGCCGTCTTGCGGTCGGCCCCTTGCGCGCTGAAGACGGGGTGACGCTCGCTGAGCTGGAAGCGATGGAGACGATGGAGGAACGCGACGGCGCGCTCCTGCCGATTCTCGACGCGCTTTCCGGCATGCGCCAGGCGCCGGTTGACGGTCCGCAGGCGGACAAGCTGCGCCGCGGCCAGCCCGCCGTGATTTCGCCGGCGACGGCGAAGGGCGTGCGGGGAGACGAGGCCGGACTTGTGGAAGGCGTCCTCGCCGTCATGCATGACGAGGCGGTGGCGGTCTGCGCGCTTGACGGGCTGAAGCTTAAACCCACCCGGGTCTTCAACGCCTGAGCCCGTCAGGGGCGGCGCGCAAACGACGGCGGCGAGCTTTTCTCGCGGGCTCAGACCGGCGGAAAGAACTGACTTAGCCGCAGCGGCAGGCTTCGTCGTCTATTGATTGATCTTCCACGCCGTCACCGTGCCCGGCCGCCAGTTCGGCGCGATGGCGATGTCGCCGTAAACATTGAGATCGTTCTGGCTGATTCCGGCCTCACGCGTGTCGATGAGTTTGGTCGGTTCGCCTTCGGGCGAAACGTAAAAAATCTCGCCGACTACGGTGGAGACGAGCCATCCGTCGTCTTCGACGAGGCCGACGCCGTCGGCCGTCATCATGCCGTTTGCGATTTCCGTTAACCGGCCTTGCGCGTCGACGACGTAGAGCGAGCCGGTGTCCATGGTGACGGCGTACAGCGTCTCGCCGGCGCCGAGAACGCCGTTCACTTTGCCGAGCCGGTCGTCGGTGATCCAGACGGACGCTGCGCCGTCCTCGATTTTGAGGATTGAGTTCGTCAGCGAGTCCGAAACGTAAACGGCGCCGTTCCAGACGGTGGCGTCGTTCAGGAACTTCGCGCCTTCAACGGCGATGTCGCCTTTGTCTTCGCCGCTTGCGGCGTCGATCATCCGCACCCGGTCGATATCGGCGATATAAAGAACGCCGTCCAGCACCGCCATGCCTTTTGGCGCGTTGAAACCGTCGGCGAAGCGCTCCGTAATCATCGCGCCGTCCGCCGAAATCAGGGATATCCAGCCTTCGCCGTCCTTGTCGGGGCCTTCGCCGGCGACATTGGAGATGAAATAACCACCGCCGGGCGCCGCGGCTGAGCCTTCCGGCGCGGAAAAGCCTTCGGCGAGCCAGAGCTGTTTGAGTTCTGGCTGAGCAGGGGCGATATTCTCAGACGCGGCCGGCTTTTCGGCGGAACACGCCGCGGCGCTAATGGCGAAAATAGAAATAAGCAGTGAATGACGCACGTCTTTCTCCCTGGCGCGGTCCAACCGGGATCGCATGAGCCTCAAAAAGGGTTAAGAAAAGCGGCAAGCAGCGTTTAGTTGCCGCGTTTGCGGCGGAACGCAAAGCCTGCGCCCGTCAATCCGGCGAGGAACAGCGGCGCCGCAGCGGGCAGCGGCACGTCCGAGACCGGCTCGGTCGAAGTGTAAAATTCGCCGAAAAACTCGTTCTCAACGCCGCCGACCAGCTCGCGTATAATGACCGAGTCAAACGCAAGGCTTGAGATGACGCCGATAAAGGCAGCGGCATCATTCGGTGCGTTGAACTGAACGGAATCGAAACAGCTTCCGCCGTCGCAAAGCGAGATTTCAAAAGTGGAGTCGACAAACGGCGCATTCACCAGGGGATCGTTTTCGGGTTCGACAAAATCGAAACCGAACGAAAAGACGTCGCCGCCGAAATCGGCGTTGATGTCTTCATCGCCGTTGACGGCGAACTGGTTGCCGGCGATCCGGTTCGTCCAGTCTTGCGTGAAGTTCAGCGTGCTCGGGTTTTCCGCAGAAAATGTCGTCGATCCCACCGTATAGGAGGTCAGGCCGCCGGCGACGATCGGGATCGGGCCGGTGGCGCTGGTCGCGCCTGTGGTCGACAGGAAGCCGGCCTTGTTTGTGACAAGCACGGCGGCGTCGGCGGCGGCGAGAGCGGCGGAAAAAGCCGCCGTTCCGGCGAGCGCCGCTTTAAGGCATGGATGCATGATGATCTCCCCCAAATGCAATCTGTTAACCCTAAACCTTCCTCTTGCGGGCGGCAACCGCCGGAGGATTTCAGTCCAGGAATGCAGTCTGTCGCGTCTTTGCCGGATGTCAGAGACGGCCGCTTCGGTTCGAGGGCGTCCCGCCGTCATTTATGATGAAGCGGCGGCGATCGGCGCGCTCAAGATGAAGCCGACGCGGGCGTTCAGCCTTTAAGCGGGGGCAGGCTCGACCGGTCCGATCGCCTTCGCGATCGCTGCGAGATCGCGGTCGAGTTTGTCGGATTTCACGTCGAAGGCGGCGGCGATCTCGCGAAACCGCCAGCGCCAGTCAAGGCGGGCGAGCGCCATACGGTGATTAAGCGCCGCCCGCTCGGGCGACCATCCGGCAATCGCGTCGGTGATTTCCCCGAGAGACTTGTCCCGGTCGGGTGTTGAAAGGTTGACGGTCGCTTCCGGCCAAAACAGTTTTTGCATCGTCATGTCGGAAACGGGCTGCACGCCGATCACGGTCGCGCCGCAGGCGAGGGCGTCCGTCCAGCGTCCTGTTACATATTCCTTGTTCGGGTGGGTATTGGCGCTTTCGTCTGTGAAATTGCTGTGCGCCAGCACGAATTTCGCGCGTTTGTAATAATCGAACGCATTTTGGTAATCCGTTTTCGGGCCTTTCGGCTCCGGCGGCCGGCCCTGATAGCGCAGGCCCTTCGTCTCGAACAAGGCTTTGGCGTCGTCGTCGTTTTCCCAGGAGGCGGGCTGGCGGCCTATGCGCAGCAGGTCGATATCCTTATGCGGCGGGTTTTCGCCGATGCCGAGCACGTCCGATCCCCAGCTGAGGTAAGTGGTCGGAATTTTGGTCGCTGCTTCATATTCCTCAGCGTCGTTGCCATAGGTGATGAAAAGCCGGTCATAGTTGCGCAGGACGCCGGCGTTCGGTAGGTAATTCAGCCAGAAAGAATCGATAATCCAGGCCCCGACCTGTCGAAATGCGGTTCGCCAGCCCTCATAGCGGGAGAGCATCTTGAGCTCCCCCGGGTGTCTCGCGATGAAGAGGCAATCGGGTTTGTCAGCGCCTTTCCGGCGGGGGATCGCCTGAAACAGCTTGCCGAGCGGATTGGCGGATCGCTGTGAAGGGACCGTCAGGGGGGCGTCGAAAAGGTCGGCGGCGAGATTGATCATATGGGTGATCGGCACCCATCCGGGATCGCTCGCTCCAGGGTAAATAATGACGAGATTGCTCATGCGAAGTCCGGCCAGCCTGCGCGGCTCCGCTTACAGGGTAGGGGGGAAAAGCGCAACAAAAAGCGCAATTCCGGGGCTTTGGCGGGCGCGGCTTCGCCGCCCCAGCCCTTGCATCCAGTTCCCTTTTCCCCCATAAGCCGCCCATCTTTTGCGACCCTGCTGGACGGCGTCCCGGCGGGGCCGGTATTTTCTTGGGACGCCGCGGAGAAATTTTATGTCGATTACGGCTGGCCGTAAGGCTGAACTCATCAAAAAATTCGCTGTGAAATCCGACGACACGGGCTCGCCCGAGGTCCAGGTTGCGATCCTGACGGAGCGCATTACGAACCTCACCGAGCACTTCAAGGAACACAAGAAAGACAACCACTCGCGCCGCGGGCTCCTCAAAATGGTGTCCCAGCGCCGCCGGCTTCTGGATTATGTGAAGCGCAACGACGAAGCGCGTTATAAGAAGCTGATCGAAGAACTTGGCCTGCGCCGCTAGGCCGCGCGCCGCGCGTCCGCAAAAGACGCGCGGCTCTTAAATCTGGCCCGGCCAGGAGATGCTTATATGAAACTTTCCGGAACCTCCGCGATTGTCACCGGCGGCGCGTCGGGTCTTGGCGGCGCCACGGCGCAAGCGCTGGCGAAGGAAGGCGTCAAGGTCGCCCTCTGGGACCTTAATGAGGATAAGGGCGAAGAACACGCCAAAGCGCTTGGCGGGATCTTCTGCAAGACCAATGTCGCCGAGGAAGAAAGCGTCGCCGACGCGCTCGCGAAAACCGTCGCAGCGCATGGAACGCCCTGGATCCTCGTCAACTGCGCAGGGATCGCCACGGCGGGCAAGACCGTCGGCAAGAACGGTCCGCACTCGCTTGAGATGTTTAAAAAGACGCTCGACGTCAATCTCGCAGGCACCTTCAACTGCATCCGCCTTGTCGCTGCGGAAATGGAAAAGAACGAGCCGCAGGATGACGGCGAACGCGGCGCGATTATCTGCACCGCGTCCGTCGCCGCTTATGAAGGGCAGATCGGTCAGGCGGCGTATGCGGCGTCGAAAGCGGGCGTCGCGGGCATGACCCTGCCGATCGCGCGGGACCTGATGAACGCCGGCATCCGTGTCAACACCATCGCGCCCGGCATTTTCTGGACGCCCATGCTCGCAGGCATGGACCAGAAGGTGCAGGACGCGCTCGGCGCCATGGTGCCGTTCCCGAAACGGCTTGGGCGTCCCGATGAATACGCCTCTCTCGCTGTAGAGATGTGCAAGAACACGATGATCAACGGCGCCGTCTTTCGAATTGACGGGGCCATCCGAATGCAGCCGAAATAAACGCCGCGCCGCCGAAAGGGCGGCGTTGTCGTTTTCGGCTTCATACCCACGGCGTCATGCGATCCGCGTATGGCGCATTACGAGAAGAGAAGAGAAACTATGTTCAATATCACGAAAAAATCGATTGAGTGGGGCGGACGCACGCTGACCCTCGAAACAGGGCGCATGGCGCGCCAGGCCGACGGCGCCGTGCTCGCCACCTATGGCGACACGACCGTGCTCGCCGCGGTCACCGCCGCGAAGGAACCGAACCCGAATTTCGATTTCTTTCCCCTCACCGTGCATTATCAGGAGCGTTATTACGCGGCCGGCCGCGTTCCGGGCGGCTATTTCAAGCGTGAAGCGCGCCCGACCGAAAAAGAAACCCTGACGTCGCGTCTGATCGACCGTCCCGTCCGTCCGCTTTTCGTCAAGGGCTTCAAAAACGAAGTGCTTGTCGTCGCGCAGGTTCTTTCCCACGATCTTGAGAACGATCCGGATGTGGTGGCGATGATCGCCGTTTCCGCCGCGCTGACGATTTCCGGCGTTCCTTTCATGGGCCCCATTGGCGCGGCACGCGTCGGCTATATCGACGGCGAATATGTCTTGAACCCGCAGCTCGACGAGATGCCGGAAACCAAGCTCGATCTCGTCATGGCCGGCACCGCCGACGCGGTGATGATGGTGGAATCGGAAGCGAAAGAACTCTCCGAAGACGTCATGCTCGGCGCCGTCAATTTCGGCCACAAGGCGGCGAAAGAAGCGATCGGTCTCATCATCGATTTCGCCGAAGAAGCTGCGAAAGAGCCGTGGGATTTCACCCCGCCGGACAATTCCGACGTTGAAAGCAAGGTGCGCGCGCTCGTCGAAGACGACGTTCGCGCCGCTTACAAAATCGTCGTCAAGCAGGACCGTCAGGACGCGCTCGCCGCGGCGAAAGCGAAAGCGGTCGAAGCGCTGTGCGATGAGGAAGACGACAGCGCGCCGTCGAAATCGGTGGTCGGCGGCGCCTTCAAGGCGATCGAGTCCGACATTGTTCGAAACGGCATCCTCGATACGGGCGAACGCATCGACGGCCGCGACACCAAGACGGTCCGTCCGATCGTCGCCGAAGCCGGCCTCCTGCCGCGCACCCACGGTTCGGCGCTGTTCACTCGCGGCGAAACACAGGCGCTTGTGGTCGCAACGCTCGGCACCGGCGAGGACGAACAGTTCATCGACGCGCTCGCCGGCACTTACAAAGAGCAGTTTCTCCTGCATTATAACTTCCCGCCCTATTCGGTCGGCGAAGTCGGGCGCATGGGCTTTACCGGACGCCGTGAAATCGGCCACGGCAAGCTCGCCTGGCGCGCCATGAAGGCGGTGATCCCGCCCCAGGAAGAGTTTCCTTACGTCATCCGTCTCGTCTCGGAGATCACCGAGTCCAACGGCTCGTCCTCCATGGCGACGGTCTGCGGCTCCTCGCTGGCGCTGATGGACGCCGGCGTGCCGGTGAAGCGGCCGGTGGCCGGCATCGCCATGGGCCTCATCCTCGAGGGCGAGAAATTCGCGGTCCTCTCCGACATTCTCGGCGACGAGGACCATCTCGGCGACATGGACTTCAAGGTCGCCGGCACCGACGAAGGCGTCACTTCCCTGCAAATGGACATCAAGATCGCGGGCATCACCGAGGAGATCATGAAGACCGCGCTCGCCCAGGCGAAAGACGGCCGCATGCACATTCTCGGCGAGATGTCGAAAGCGCTCGATCACGCCCGCGACGATCTCGGCGATTATGCGCCGCGCATCGAAACGATGCAGATCGCCAAGGACAAGATCCGCGACGTCATCGGCTCGGGCGGCAAGATCATCCGCCAGATCGTCGAGGAGACCGGCGCCAAGGTCGACATCAATGATGACGGCCTGATCAAGATCGCCTCCAACGACAAGGAAAAGATCGATGCGGCGTATAAATGGATTCACTCCATCGTCGCCGAGCCGGAAGTCGGGGAGATCTACAAAGGCAAAGTGGTCAAGACCATGGATTTCGGCGCCTTTGTGAACTTCTTCGGCGCCCGCGACGGCCTCGTCCACATCTCGCAGCTCGCCGACGGCCGTCCGGAAAAGACGACCGACGTCGTGAAAGAGGGCGATGAGGTCTTTGTGAAGCTTCTCGGCTTCGACGACCGCGGCAAGGTGCGCCTTTCCATGAAAATCGTCGATCAGGAGACGGGCAAGGAAATCGAGCGCGATTAAGCGCTTGAACCTGTTGAAAAACAGTCCGAAAGCGGCGCCTGTGGCAAACGGGCGCCGCTTTTCGTTTTTTCCGGCCCCCGCCCGCCTTCCGCGCTTTGGCGCCGGGGCGGAGAGCGCTAAGGTCAGCCTTATTCGCGGCCGTTCATGAAGGAGAGCTCAATCATGCGCGTTCACCGGAACATCGGTCTTTCGCTCATCGGGTCTTTGTCCTTGTTCGCGCTGGCGGGGTGCGGCGAGCGCGGAGCTGAGGCGCCAAGGGCGGAAGCGCCTGCCGAAAACGCGGCGCCGGAAGCCGCGCCCTTAAGCGCTGACGAACAGCTCGCCGCCATGGCGGAGCGTCATGCGAAGGCCGTGCTGGCCGTGACGCCGGAAGCCGCGACCATGCTGGGCGTCGGCGAGGACATGGCGGGCGAAGGCTTTTCCGCACGGCTGGGCGGTTACGGCTTCGAAGCGAATGAACGCATCCGCGCCATGAATGAAGAGTTTCTGCAGGAGATCAGGAGCCTCGACCGGCGCGCGCTGAGCGATGAGGCGGTCATCACCTATGACGTGTTGCGCAACGCCTATCAGACCGGGGCCCGGCGCAACCAGTTTCCCTTCGGCGGCGCGACGCCGTTTGCGTCCGCAAGCCCCTATCCGGTGACGCAGCTTTCCGGCCCGCATCTCTACCTGCCGCGCCTCATGCTGACCCAGCACAAGATCGAGAGCCGTCAGGATGCGGAGGACTACCTGTCGCGCCTCGCCGAGTTCGGCCGGGTTTTCGACGAAACCGTGGAGACGATCAGCGGCGATGCGGCGCTCCTGGTGACGCCGCCGGGTTTCGCCATTGACGGCGCTCTCAACGCCATTGCGGGTTTCACCGCGCCGGCGCCGGCGGAAAATCCGCTGGCGACGAATTTCTTTGCGAAGATCGAGGCGGTTGACGGCCTCTCCGATGAAGATCGCGATAATCTTTCGGCGCGCGCCGTCCAGGCGGTGGAGCAAAATGTCTACCCCGCCTATGCGCGGCTCGCCGCGGCGCTTGAAAATTTAAAGCCGCAAGCGGGCCCCGATGCGGGCGTCTGGCGGCTCGGGCCTGACGGCTCCGCGTTTTACGCCCATGCCCTGACGTCTTACGGCGCGGGGCGCCTGACGCCGGACGAAGTGCATGAGCTCGGTCTCTCCGAAGTCGCGCGCATCACCGGCGAAATGGATGCGATCTTAAAGCGCGAAGGGCTCTCCGAAGGTACGGTCGCGGAACGGTTTGTCGCCATCGGCGCGCGCGAAGAGATGCGCTATCCCAACACCGACGAGGGCCGTGAAGAAATCCTTTCCGATCTCAACGGCCAGGTCGAGGAAATCATGGCGCGCGCCGGCGACTGGTTTGGGACGCTGCCCGAGCAGGCGGTCGAGGTGCGGCGCATTCCGGTTTACGAACAGGATTCCTCATCGGGCGGGTATTATTCTTCGCCGCCGCTGGACGGCTCGCGGCCCGGCATTTTCTGGATCAACCTGAAAGACACCGCCGACTGGCCGAAACACACGCTGAAGACGCTGACCTATCACGAGGCGGTTCCGGGCCACCATTTCCAGCGTTCGCTCGAGCGCGCCGCCGGTCTGCCGCTGATCCGCAACATGCTCGGCTATTCGGAGTTCGCCGAGGGCTGGGCGCTTTACGCCGAGCAGGTGGCCGCGGAGATGGGGCTTTACGCCGACGATCCGCTCGGCGATCTCGGCCGTCTTCAGTCGGAACTCTTCCGCGCCGCGCGGCTCGTGGTCGACACCGGCCTGCATCACAAGCAATGGACCCGCGAACAGGCGATCGACTACATGCAGGGCGTCACCGGCGATACGCGCGCCTCGGTGACCCGCGAGATCGAGCGTTACGCCGTCTGGCCGGGCCAGGCCTGCTCCTATAAGCTCGGTATGCTGAAGATCAATGAACTACGCGACAAGGCGGAAGAGGCGCTTGGCCCCGATTTCGACATCCGCGAGTTTCATGACGAGATCCTGCTGACCGGCTCCATGCCGCTGCCGGTTCTGGAGCGCAAGATCAAGGACTGGATCAAAGAAAAGCAGGGCGCCTGACCGGGCGTTGAAGCATAAAAAGGAAGACCATTGTTTAGAAAATTGCTCGCCGCCATCCTTTTGATTTTTCTCTATGCCGGCTGCGCCGCCGCGCAGGAGGAGGAGAAAAAGCAGGAAGAAAAAGCCGAAAACGCGAAAGAGGCGCCGCCGGAGCCGCGGGTTTTCGAAAACAAGGGCCGCGTGAGCGTCAACGGCAAGACGGTCAGCTATCGCGTGATTGCCGGCGAGACCTATCTCAAGGACGACAAGGGCGAGCCGGTGGCGTCGATTTTCTCCACCACCTACCTCGCCGACGGCTACTCCGACCCGCGCCAGCGCCCGGTGGCCTTCATCTTCAATGGCGGGCCGGGCTCCGCGTCGCTGTGGCTTCATATGGGCATGTTCGGTCCGAAGCGGGTCGTTCTGCCCGATCATGGCGATGACGGCGCGGCGCCGTTCAACGTCACAGCCAATACGCAGTCCATCCTCGACGTCGCTGACATGGTGTTCATCGATCCTGTGGGCACCGGCTGGTCGAAAACCCTCGGCGAGACCAAGACCGACGATTACTGGGGCGTCAAACAGGACGCCGCCTCCGTGCGCGAATTCATCCGCCGCTGGCTGATCGAACACAAGCGCTGGAACTCGCCGAAATATCTGATCGGTGAAAGTTACGGCACGACCCGCTCGGGCGCATTGCTCGACGCGCTCGAAGGCGGATGGAACGACATCGCCATGAACGGCGTCGTGCTCATTTCCTCTGTCCTGAATTTCAGTCTCGACGCCACCGACAACGGCAACGATGTCGGCTATATCGGCATCATGCCGAGCTATGCGGCGGCGGCCTGGTATCATGAGAAAGTCGACCGCGCCAAATGGGACGGCGATTTCGACCGCTTTTTGAAAGAAGCGCGCGCCTTCGCGACCGACGAATACATGCCTGCGCTTCTAAAGGGCCAGCTTCTGGCGCCGGAAGCGCATGATGCGGTGGTCGACAAGCTCGCCGGTTTTATCGGTCTGACGCCCAGCTATATCGACCGCTCGAACATGCGCGTGCCGCTGTTCCGGTTCATGCGCGAGCTTTTGCGCGACAAAGGCGTCACGATCGGCCGTTTTGACGCCCGCTTCACCGGCGTCGAGCCCGACGGCGTTTCGGAGTTTCCGGAAGACGATCCGTCCGGCTACGGCATTGACGGCGCTTATACGGCGGCGATGCTCGATTATTACACCCGCGATCTCGGCGTCGACATCACCGACCGCTATGTGACCCTCGGCGGCGTCACCGAATGGAACTGGGACGCCGATGAGGGCGGCGGCGACAATTCCTATGTGAATGTTGCGCCCTGGATCGAGCGCGCCATGCGTCAGAACAAGGACCTGCGCGTTCTTTCCGCCAACGGCTATTACGATATGGCGACGCCTTTCTTCGGCACGGAGATGACCCTGGCGCAGCCGGGCTTTGACCGGTCGCGCCTAAAGATCGCCTATTATCCGGCGGGCCACATGATGTATCTGCACCAGCCCTCTTTCGAAAAGCTGGCGGCGGATGTGAGGGCCTTTATTTCCGGGGAATAAGCGGTCCGGCGCACCATCCGCACGGGCGCTCTTGATCGAGATCAAGCAGGGGTTATCTTGCCTGGTGGATAAAGAGCGAGCCATGACGAATAACGCGCAACTGACCGGCCGGCCCTTTGAGTGGTTGAGCGAGGAAGACCGGAAGGCGGTGGAAACGCCTTCCTGGTCCAAGGGCGCGCGCATCGCGATTTTCCATTTCGCGTTTTATATCGCGACGCTTTATCTCGCCATCGGCCCGTTTCCGCTTTGGGCTAATTTGATCGGCGGTTTTCTCAACGGCTTCGCGCTCGGTCTTCTTTTCATCATCGGCCATGACTGCGTCCACAAATGTTTCTTTCCGAATTTGCGCGCCAATCAGATCATGGGCCGGCTGACCTTTCTGCCGACCGCCCATTCGGCGAGCCTGTGGGAGGCGGGACATAACCGCTTCCATCACGGCAAGACCAATTTCAAGGGCGTCGATTATGTCTGGACGCCCATGTCGCTAGAGGACTACCGCGCAGCCTCGCCTTGGCGCCGCTTCCTCGAACGTTTGAATCGCGGCCTCGTCGGCCAGTTTTTCAACTATCCGGTGACCATCTGGATCCCGAAATTGATCCTGCCCGTCGCCCCGGAAGTGCGCGCGCAATGGAAGCGCTATGCCTGGGATTCGGTGCTGGTGGTGCTCGGTCATGGCGCGATCATCGCGGCGATCCTCGCGCTTGGCAAAATGTGGAACCCCGAGATGAGCTATCTGGCGATTTTCGCGGTCGCCTGGCTCCTGCCGATGATCGTCTGGAATTTCCTCGCCTCGTTCAGCTTTTACCTGCATCATGCCCATGAGGATCAGCACTGGTTCGACAGGCCCGAAGACTGGTCGTTCTACCAGTCGGTCATTGAAGGCACGACGCATCTGGAAATCCCGGCGCTGAAATGGCTGGGGCTTTATTACAACGTCATGGAGCACACAGCCCATCACGCCCTGTCGACGATCCCGATCTACCATCTCGACAAGGCGGGCAAAATTTTACGCGCCCATTACGGCGATGCGGTGACGGCCTATGAGTTTTCCTTCCGCGACTATTTCCGCATTCTGAAAGCCTGCAAGCTTTACGACTATCGGAACCATCAGTGGACGGACTTCGAAGGAAATCCCACAGGTCCGGCGCTCAATGAACGCCGCGAGCCGGTGCTCGCTGCTGCGCAGTAAGGCTCAGACGCCCGGCGCCCAGTCCGGCGGGGCCATTTCAAAGCCTGAAAACTCGAAGGCCGGGGAGACGGTGCAGCCCACAAGCGTCCAGTCGCCAAGGCTTTCCGCCGCCTGCCAGCACAAAGGCGGCAGGATGATCTGCGGGGCTTCGCCCTTGTTGAGGTCGGGGCCGAGAATGGCGTCCTTGCGAGTCTTGCCGTCTTCGGAGAGGGAAAGGCGGAGGCCCGCCCCGGCGTAATAATGCCAGGTTTCGGTCGCGTCCACGCGATGCCAGTGGGAGCGTTCGCCGCGTTTTAAAAGATAATAGATTGCCGTGCCGCTGGCGCGCGTCCCTTCTTTTGCCGGGGCGCGCCAGGTTTCGCGAAACCAGCCGCCTTCGGGATGAGGCTGGAGGTTCAGTGCGGCGATGATCTCGTCTGCGGTCAAGGCTGGGGCGGTCAAGAGTCGGAAAGGCTTGAGACGTCGGGAACGGCGACGGCGTGAAAGCCCGCATCCACATGCAGGGTCTCGCCGGCGCAGGAAAGGCCGAGATCGGACAGCAGATAAAGCGCCGCGCCGGCGACGCCTTCCATCGTCGTGTCCTCCTTCAGAAGCGACCAGTCGCGTCCCGTGGACATGAGCTGGCGCCCGCCGGTGATGCCCGCCATGGCGAGCGTTTTCATCGGCCCCGCCGAAATGGCGTTGACGCGAATGCCCTTCGGCCCGAGATCGCGCGCCACATAACGCATGGAGGCTTCGAGCGCGGCTTTCGCAACGCCCATCACATTGTAGTTCGGCACGATGCGTTCGGACCCCAGATAGGTGAGGGTAATCATCGCGCCGCCATCGGTCATCAGTTCGCTCGACCGGCGCGCCGCGTCGACGAACGAGAAAGCCGAGACGTCCATGGTGTCCTTGAAGTTCTGGCGCGTCGTATTCTCGACGAAGGAGCCTTTCAGCGCCTCCTTGTCGGTAAAAGCGATGGCGTGGACGAGAAAGTCGAGCTTGCCCCATTTGTCTTTGATTTCGGCGAATGTCCTGTCCATGTCCTCGTCGCTCATGACGTCGGTCTGAACGTAGAACTCGACGCCGATCGACTCGCCGAGCTGACGCACCCGGCTTTCCATGGCGGGGATATAGGAAAAGGCGAGCTCGGCGCCTTGCGCGGCGAGCTGCTGTGCGATGCCCCAGGCGATGGAGTTCTTGTTGGCGACGCCCATGATAAGGCCGCGCTTGCCTTTCATCAGATCGCCCTTGGGGAAAGCGGTGTCGCTCATGGGTCTTATCCTTTGCCAGCGCGGCGGGTCAGGCGCCGCTGCGATTAATCACCAGAATAGTGAGAATGAAATAAGCGAGCCAGACCAGCGCGTAAACGCCGAACCGCGTGGTTTTCGGCTGTTTTCGCACCACCGGCAGGATGAGACGGAACCACCACAGGCCGGCGCTTGCAATCGCCGCTGCAACAAGGCTGGCGATTAGCGATTCCAGGGTCAAAATCTAGATCCTCGAGATGACGAGGCAGCCATTGGTGCCGCCGAAGCCGAAAGAATTGGTCAGGAAGCAGTCGACTTTCGCATTGTCGACGCGCTCGCGGATGACCGGCAGGTCTTCGAAATCCGGGTCAATGGTCTCGATATGCGCCGACGCGGTGAGGAATTTGTCGCGCATCATGATGAGGCCGTAGACGAGTTCCTGCGCGCCGACGGCGCCCAGCGAATGGCCGGTCAGGGATTTCGTCGAGGAAAAGGGCGGCACTTCCGCACCGAAAACGTCGCGGATGGCTTGCGTTTCTTTCTTGTCGCCCACCGGCGTCGAGGTGCCGTGCGGATTGATGTAGTCGATGGGCTGGCGCACCTGTTCGAGTGCGCCGCGCATGCAGCGAACGGCGCCTTCGCCGGAAAGCTGCACCATGTCGTAGCCGTCGGAATTGGCGAAATAGCCGGTGATTTCGCCGAGGATCGGCGCGCCGCGCTTTTTCGCATGCTCATATTCTTCAAGCACCACCGTCGCGGCGCCGCCGGCGATGACGAAGCCGTCGCGGTCTTTGTCATAGGCGCGGCTCGCGACCGTAGGCGTGTCGTTAAAGTTTGTGGACATGGCGCCCATGGCGTCGAAAAGGTTCGCAAGCGTCCAATCGAGCTCTTCACCGCCGCCGGCGAAGACGATGTCCTGCTTGCCCCACATGATCTGCTCGGCCGCCGCGCCGATGCAGTGGAGCGAGGTGGTGCAGGCCGACGAGATCGAATAGTTGAGGCCGAGAATCTTGAACGGCACGGAAAGCGTCGCCGAATTGGTGGACGACATGGCTTTCGGCACCACGGTGGGGCCGATTTTCTTGGTGCCGCCGGTCTTGCGGGTGATGTCCGCCGCTTCGACGATGGCCTTTGTCGACGGCCCCCCTGAGCCCATGATGATGCCGGTCATGGGATGACTGACCTGGTCTTCAGAAAGCCCCGACTGTTCAATCGCCTCTTTCATGGCGATGTAATTCCAGCCCGCGCCCTCGCCCATGAACCGCCTTGTGCGCCGGTCGAGGATCTCTTCATAGTTGATCTTCGGCCGCGCCGAGACCTGACATTTAAATCCGTGCTCGGCGAAACTGGCGTCACGACCGACGCCGGAGCGCCCTTCGTAAAGAGCGTCTTTGACTTCATTCACATTGGCGCCGATGGAAGAAACGACTCCCATGCCGGTGATCACTACGCGCCGCATAAATATCCTTTCGCCTTCATCCGAAAACGTAAAAAGCGCCGCTTCCTTAAAGCGACAGTCCCGCGTCGAGCTGTTCACGCGAGAAGAGCCCGACCCTGAGGTCTTTCGCCTCGTAAATCTGGCGGCCGTCGACTTTCATGGCGCCGTCGGCGATGCCGAGGATCAGGGGCCGCGACATCATCCGGCGGACATTGAGCTCATAGGAGACAATCTTGGCCGACGGCACGACCATGCCGGAAAAGCGCACGTCCTTGGCGCCGAGCGCGCGTCCATGGCCGGGATGGCCGGACCAGGTCAGGAAAAAGCCCACCAGCTGCCACAGCGCGTCAAGGCCGAGACAGCCCGGCATGACCGGATCGCCGGGAAAATGGCAGTCGAAGAACCACAGGTCCGGATTGATGTCGAGTTCGGCTTCGATCCGGCCCTTTCCATAATCGCCGCCGTCGCCATTGATCAGCGTGATGCGGTCAAACATCAGCATCGGCGGCACGGGGAGCTGTGCTGTCCCGGGGCCTCTGAGGCCATGATAGCCGCACTCGAGGAGCTCCTCGCGGCTGTAACTGTTTTTCTGTTCGCTCATGCGTCCTTAACTGCCGAATTTCGCCCAGCGCGCGGATTGTCGCGCGGGTAGACCGCTTGGTAAAGGCGGGCATGCACAGGGTCAATTATGCGTTGCAACATTCCCTCAGGGGGTGTTTCGCACAAAGGCGGGGCCGCTTGAGGTCAGACCGCTTAAGGAAGCGGCGCCCCGGCTTGGGCCCCCCAGAAGGCGGAAGCCCGGGCCCAGCCTTTGCGGCCGTCGGCGGAGACCTTGAGCCAGCCGTCGCGCTCCGCCTCGACCCGGGCGATGACGCCGCGGCCGAGGCGCGCCCGGGCCGGGGCTCTGGCGTCGGGCTTGGCCCGCAAGGCGAGGCCGTCTTCGAGCACCAGCGCCGTTTCCGCGCCGGAGAGCTTCGATTTATGGGTCCAGCACTCATCGCCTTCCGAATCGCGGATTTTGCGCCAGTGATCCCGGGTTTCGGCGATGATCATCACCGGCAGCCCCTGGCGCTGATAGGTGAGGCGCACCTGATGGGCGAAACTCGGGCCCGCGCGGCAGAAGGTGGTTTTCGATTTGAGCGAGACGAGGCGCGGCACAGGCAGACCGGAAGGGGTGTCCAGACGGACGGTCATTTCCGGCTTCACAGCGGCGGCTTGCGTCCCCATCTTGGAATTGGCGGCTTGCGCCGCCGGGGCGGCTCCGGTCAAATAGAGACAAAGCGTCAGGCTGAAATATAATACGGAACGAATACGCGGCATGCTGAGGCGCTCAAAAATCTATCGAATGATGAATAAACCCTTACTCAACGCCAAAGCCGTTAATCGCAGGTTAACTATGGGCTCTTTTTCCGGTTCGCGGGCCGGCGCAAGGGGCCCTTTTGACGCCCGGGCGGCGGGGCGGCGCCCATGAGCGGCGCAACCGGCGGCAAAACCGTCAAGGTCGCGGTCACCCGCAAGCTGCCCGAGCCCGTGGAGGCGCGGCTTCGCGATCTTTTTGACGCCGTTTTTCACGAGAGCGACGATCCTCTCTCGCCGGCGGCGCTGATCGAGCGCGCCCGCGATGCGGACGTTCTGGCCCCGACATTGGGCGACAGGCTCGACGCGGCCTTTTTCGAGGCGGTGGGCGACCGCTTGAAGCTGGTGGCGAATTTCGGCGCCGGGGTCGATCATATCGATGTCGCCGCCGCCAACGCCCATGGCGTCACCGTCACCAACACGCCGTCGGTCCTCGCCGAGGACGCCGCCGACATGGCCATGGCGCTGATCCTTGCCGTGCCGCGCCGTCTCGTCGAAGGCGTGCGCGCGCTCGAAGCCGGAGAATTTCAGGGCTGGTCGCCGACCTGGATGCTGGGCCGCCGGGTGCGCGGCAAAAAGCTCGGCATTATCGGTTTGGGCCGCGTCGGCGAGGCGATTGCGCGCCGGGCGAAAGCCTTCGGCCTCTCCATCCATTATCACAACCGCTCGCCGATCAATCCGCATATCGAGGACGAACTCGACGCCACTTATTGGGACAGCCTCGACCAGATGCTCGCCCGCGTCGACATTGTGTCGGTGAATTGTCCGCACACCCCGGCGACGTTTCATTTGCTCTCGCGTCGGCGTCTCGAACTTTTACAACCCCAAGCCTATGTGGTGAATATTTCCCGCGGCGAGATCGTCGATGAAGAAGCGCTGGCGAGCATGATCGAGGAGGGCCGCCTCGCCGGCGCCGGGCTCGATGTCTATGAGCGCGGCGCGCCCAGCGAAAAACTCCTGAAAGCGCCCAATGTGGTGCTTTTGCCGCATATGGCCTCGGCGACGGTGGAAAGCCGCATCGAGATGGGCGAGCGCATGATCATCAACATCAAGATGTTCTCCGACGGCCATAAGCCGCCCGACCGCGTGATCCTGGGGCTCGATGATGGCCGCCTGCCCCAGGCGGGCTAAAGGCGGGCTAAGTTCAGAATTTCATGGAAAGGCTGACCGCGCCGAATTGCTGCGCGCTTGTCTGCGTTTCGAATTCCTTTGTGCGCGTCACAAAGGTGTAGGCGACCTGAAAGCGCCGGAACTGCAGGGCGAGCCCTGCCTGCACTTCGCCTACAAGCACGTTCTTCTCCACGGAAGGATCGCCGTCGCGAAAGAGACTCCCGTCGAGAAAGATGTTGTGGGCGACGGCGCTGCCGTTGACGCCTAAAAACAGATACCAGCTGAAATCGTCCACGGGCGAGAAAAAGCCGGCGCCGGCGAGCGCCGGGCGCACGCGCGGCGGTCCGTAGTCGGATATAAGATCATTGCCGATGCGCAGCGTGAGACCGCCGCGGGCGCGCGTGTCCACATTGCCGAGGGACGCGCCGATGCTCGGCGTAAGATCGGCGCCGAAACCATTGTCGCCGAATTCGCGCAGCGCGCGAAACTGCCGGTCATAGGAAAGAACGAAACCGGGCTCGTTGCCGATCTGGTTGTCCCAGCCGTTCACCGGATCGCCGTTGATCAAGTCATGCCAGTTGTTCTGCAGCCATTCGCCCTGCGCCGCCGGGCCGACCACGCCGGCCTGCAGCGTGATCTGCTGCACGCGCTGGCGCTGTTCGACGACCACGGAATATTCGCCGTAAAGCCAGCCGGCGTAAGGATGCTGGTCCGGCAGCGGTTCCGTCGCCAGCGTGTCTTCGGGCGTGAAGATCGAATGGCCGACCGCGAAGCCGCGGCGAATGCCGGCGTCCGGTCCGGCGCCGAGAATGTCATGGGCGAGCGTGCTGGAGACGCCGTGCGGCTGCTTCAGGCCGGAAAGATAGGAGATCCGGACGCCATTGGTGTAATTGCGGTCCGTATTGGCGAAATAATCGTTTTCCCAGACAAAGGACCAGGTGGCGCGCTCGTCCATGGGAAGCGGCGGCGCGTCCTCTGCGGCGTCCTGCGCCAGATCCTGAGCTTGGGCGGCGCCGGCGCTGATCGCAAGGGCGCATGCAAACAGCGCTGAAAAGCCGGTTCTTCTCTTCATGGATCCCCGTTTGGGCGGCGTTGAATCGGGACGCCATAACACCCGTCCGGCCATAACAAAAGTTAGAGACGGTTTAATATCGGATGACTGTTCAGTGGCGCGCGCCTAAAGAGTAGCCAGCGCGGTCTGAATAGAGGAAACGCGAATTATGGGTTTTTACAGCGATCATATCGAGCCGGCGCTTGTCTCCTGCGCCTGCGGGATGAAGGCGATTTCGCGCGAGCGCGAGAAGATCGTGCCGGCGGCGGCGGGAAAGGTGCTCGAGGTCGGCTTCGGCTCCGGCCTGAACGCGCCTTACTACGACCAGTCGGCGATCACCCATCTTTACGCGCTGGAGCCTTCGGCGGCGATGCGCGCGCGCGCCGCGAAACGGATCGCCGGGCTTTCCTTCCCGCTGGAATGGCTGGACCTGCCCGGCGAAGAGATTCCGCTGCCTGAGGCCTCGGTGGATACGGTCCTCGTCACCTATACGCTGTGCACCATCCCCGGCGTCGAGGCGGCGCTCCAGGGCATGCGCCGGGTCTTGAAGCCCGGCGGCAAGATGATTTTTCTGGAGCATGGCCTCTCCCCGGACGCCGGCGTCGCCAAATGGCAGAACCGCCTCGACGGGATCTGGGGCAAGCTCGCCGGGGGATGTCATTTGAACCGCGACCCGGCGTCACTCATCCGTGAGGCGGGCTTTAAAATATCGGCCCTCGACCAACATTACGCCCCAGGAGCGCCGAAATTCGCGGGCTACATGACCGGCGGCGTGGCGGCGAAGTAACAGATGCGTCACAACCGTGCGGATGTCTGCAATTTTAGTTGAATCGCAAGGTTCCAGGCGCATCATTCGGTTAAGGTCCGGTTAAGGCTGTTTCCGGCCCGCCGGATTTTGTATAGGCGGCAACAAGAGGGGGGCGCAAAAGAACGCCCCTCATAAAGGTCAGACGGGAACGTAACGTGCGTAGGTTTTTAGGCATCGGGATTTTATGCGTCGCAGCGGGCGCCGCCCAGGCGGATTCCGTTCCGGGCGCCATGAACAGCTTCGCTAAATACGCCGACCCGGGTCAGGCGGTCGCCGCGGTGAAAACGGAATTCAGCGCCGCGCCGGGCCAGGCCGTGCGTCTCGCCATCTATGACAGCGAGGAGGCCTTTCTCGAACGCGCGCGGGCGAAGCATGAGGCCCGGCTCGACGAAGAAGGCGTCGCGGTGCTGCCGCTCGCGGATCTGGAGCCCGGCGAATACGCCTTCGCCGCCTATCTCGACGAAAACGGCGACGGCAAGCTCAATCGCGGCAAAATCCTCGGGCGTCCGAAAGAGCCGGTGGCGTTTTCCAATGGCGTCAAGCCGAAGCTCAGAAAACCGCGCTATGACGAAACCAAGGTCGCCGTCGGCCCCGGCCGCGTCGTCGTCATCACCCTCGAAGACTGAGCCGGTTCGCTTGCGCCAGCACGCAGGGCGGCCAATTCGCATCGCCGTCCTTCGAGACGCAAAATCCTTCATCCTGAGGAGGCGCGGCAGCGCCGTCTCGAAGGGCGAAGGATTTTTGCTCCTCAGGATGAAGAGGCGATGCGGATTGGCCGCCCTGCGCTCTAATTCATCCGTGTACGCTGCAATCGGGGCAGGCGGGATCCGCCGGCAGTTTGACGGTGCGAAAGGCGCCGCCGAGCCCGTCATAAAGCATCAACCGCCCGGCGAGGCTGTCGCCGACGGAGAGCAGCTCTTTTAAAACCTCCATGGCCGCGAGCGTTCCCATGACGCCGGTGACCGCGCCGAGGACGCCTTCCTCGGCGCAGTTCACCTGTTCCTCGCGCGGCGGCTCTTCCGGCACGAGGCAGCGGTAACAGGGCAGGACGCCCGGATCGGCGAAAGGCTTGAAGGTCGAAAGCTGGCCTTCGAAACGCCCGACCGCGGCGGAGACGAGGGGCGTTTTCTCAGCGATGCAGGCGCGGTTCAGCGCATAGCGCGCCGCGAAATTGTCGACGCCTTCGACGACGAGGTCGTAACCGGAAACGATCTTGCGGGCGTTCTCTTCGGTGACCCGCGGATGCGCGTCGCTTTTCACATGCGGGTTCAGCCGGGCTATCGCTTCGCGCGCCGCTTCCACCTTGTCGCGGCCGACATCTTCCGTGCGGAACAGGGTCTGGCGCTGCAGGTTCGACAGGGAAACGACATCGTCGTCTGCAATGCCGAGCAGGCCGACGCCCGCCGCGGCGAGATAGGACAGGATCGGACTGCCGAGCCCGCCGGCGCCGACCACAAGCACGCGCGCGGCGAGGAGCTTTTGCTGGCCCTGTCCGCCCACCTCGCGAAGGAGGATATGGCGGGCGTAGCGTTCGCGTTCTTCCGGGGTCATGCGCGCGCCTTCTATTTCGATAACAGCTCTTCGCGCACTTTCAGCGCGCGCGTGCCCAGATAAATCTCGCGCAGGAAAAGCGACAGCCCGCCCGCCATGGAGACCATGGCGGCGATGAACATCACCGCGACGATGGCGCCGGCGGGGACGTCGATGAAGTCGCCGATGAAAAGCGTCGCCACCACGAGGCAGACAAGAAGCGCGGCGATGGAAAACAACAGGACCGCGCGCTGGGCGAGCTGCATGCGCCGGTCGAGACTGACAAGCTCGGCGCGGATGCGTTCGGCTTCCTGATCGTTGCGCGGCTGAAGCGCGCGTTCCTCAAGGTGACGCGCCCGGTCGATGACGCGCGCAAGACGCGTCGTCACGACGCCGAGCAGCGAGCCGATCCCCGCGAGCAGGAAAACCGGCGCCACGGCGAGCTCGATAATGTGGGCGATGTCGGAAATCTGGTTCATGGCGGTCTTCTAACGGATGTTGCGCGAGGCCGCATCTCCTGCCGGGGCCTTCGGCCCCGTGAAACAATTTTGCGTCATTTCAATCCCGGCTTCGTTTAAAACGGCGTCATTGCTGGCGTTCAGGGAAGTTTGGCGCCATTTGCGTAAAAATGTTTCACGGGGGTGTTTCATCGGTCGCTCCATCTTTTTCGATGTCATCCCGCACGCGTCCGCAGCACCGAAGATGACGCCGCGCAGATGCGGGATCCATAATTGCAGACCACTATAAAGCCGTTTCGTTCCCCGTGGATAAGTCCGCACCGAATGCGGGTTTGCGGCAAGAATTCATCGCCTTTGAGGTGGACCGAAGCCTCCATTCCCGTTTTTGGGGCGCCCTGCTCATCCGAAGAGTTCGTAAAGCACGCGGTTGAGGAGGCGCCGCCCGTCGGCGGCAGCGCAAAGCGTCCGGCCGTCCCAATGGAGAAGGCCGTCGCCCACAAGCCGGTCGAGTTTTTCGTAAGCCCCGGCCTCGGCGAAAAACGCGTCCGTCTCGGCGAAGGCGACTCCCTTGTGCAGCCTGAGCCCCATGGAAAGCCGCTCCATCTCCGCCTCGCGGGGGGAAAGCGCGGTTTCCTCATGGGGCGCGCCGGCGAGATAGTCTTTCGGGGAGAGCGGCGTTTCCACAGCGATGCGCGCGCCGTTTTCGGTGAGGCGTCCATGGGCGCCGGGACCTGCGCCCACATAATCGCCATAGGTCCAGTAGATGAGATTGTGCCGGCTTTCTTCTCCGGGCGCTGCGTGGTTCGAAATCTCATAAGCGGGAAGGCCCGCCGCCGCGGTCATCTCCTGCGCCGCGTCGAACATGTCGGCGCAAAGATCGTCGCCGGCGGGCGCCCAGCGGCCCTTGTCGACCGCGACGTCGAAGGCCGTGCCCGGCTCGATGGTGAGCTGGTAGAGGGAGAGATGGCTAGCGCCGAGGGCCAGCGCTTCGGCAAGCTCTGCGCGCCAGTGATCGAGGCTCTGGCCGGGCCGCGCATAGATGAGATCGAAGGTGACGCGGGGGAACGCCTTTTGCGCCGCCTCGATGGCGCGGATCGCCGCGGCGGCGTCATGATCGCGCCCGAGAAATTGCAGGGCGCCGTCGCGCAGGGATTGAACGCCGAGCGACAGACGGTTGACCCCGGCGCCCGCGAACGCCTCGAAACGCGATTGCTCCGCATCCGTCGGATTGGCTTCGAGGGTGATCTCGGCGCCGTCCTCAAAGCCCCACAGGCGCGCGCAAACCTCGATGACGCTTTCGATGACGGGGATCGGCGCCAGCGACGGCGTGCCGCCGCCGAAATAAAGACTTTGAAGTTTCCGGCCCTGCGTGCGCTTTGCGTAATGTTCGAGATCGCGGGTCAGTGCTTGGCCCCACGCGCCTGCGTCTACGGGGCGGTTCTTGTAGACATTGAAATCGCAATAGGGGCAGATCCGGGCGCAGTAAGGCCAGTGGACATAAACCCCGAGCGGCGCGGTCATGGCGCGGCGGCCGCCGATTCGGCGAGGTCGATGGTGTGGTCGAGAAGCTCGCGCCCGCCCATAGGGCCGTGACTGGGGATGACGATCTCGGCTTCCGGAAAGGCTTCCGCGACGTTCCTTGCCGCTTGCGCCCAATGGTTCACATCGCCGTCGGCGGTGTTGCCGAGATCGCTCGCTTCGCCCGGGCGAATGAGGCAGCCGCCGAACAGCACTTTCGCCGGGGCGTAATAGACGACGATATTGTCGCGCGTGTGTCCGGCGCCGGGGTAATAAACCTCCAGCGGCGTCCCGGAATAGCCGGCGAAATAAAGCTGTTTCCCCTTTTCCAGAAGATGCATCGAAGTTTGAGCGGGCGTTAAACCGCGCGCCGGCGCATCCTCGTTTGAAAATTTATGCGCGATGGTTTCGACGCCATGGGCGTGAAGGGCTTTCATGCCGCCCATCTTGTCGGCGTGGGCGTGGGTGACGATGGCTTTCGCCGGCATCGCGCCGGTCTCCGCTTCGATCAGCGCCAGCAAGTCTTCCGTATCCGCATCGGTCCATGCTGTGTCGATCAGAACGACGCCCGTGTCGACTTTCACGACAAGCCCCTGTGACAGGACAAGGCCCCACCCGTTCACATGACGCCAGCTTTTGTGAATCCAGACATCGTCTGCGATCTTTTCGAGAACAGGCGCTTGATGCGTTTCGCCTTGCGCCGGTTCCTCAGCAGCGCGCGCCGATGCGGCGATGAAAACCAAAAAAGCGGCGAGAAAAACTTTCCACATCAAAAATGCGCTTTCATCAGTTTACGGAAGGCGTCGGCCCGGTGGGAGATCGCGTGTTTCTCCTCCGGCTCCATTTGCCCGAAGGTGATATGATAGCCGTCGGGCGTGAAAATGGGATCGTAGCCGAAGCCTTTCTCGCCGCGCCCGGGAAACACCAACACGCCCGTCACCTCGCCTTCGAAGGTCTCGGTGTGCCCGTCCGGCCAGGCGAGCGTCAGGGCGCAGACGAAGCGGGCGGAGAAGTCTTCGGTCCCGGTGTCGAAAACCGCCGTTTCGACCTTTTTCATGGCCATCTCGAAATCCCGGGGCTCGCCGGCCCAGCGGGCGGAGAAAATCCCCGGCGCGCCGCCGAGCGCGGTCACGGAGAGCCCTGAATCGTCGGCGAGGGCGGGAAGCCCTGAGGCTTTTGCGGCGGCCAGCGCCTTCAATTCGGCGTTCTCGGCGAAGGTCGTTCCGGTCTCTTCGGGGTCGCCCAACCCCAGTTTTTTGGCCGAGACCGCCTCGATCCCGAGCGGAGAAAGCAAGTCATTGATTTCTTTTACTTTTCCATCATTGTGGGAGGCGATGACAAGCCGTCCCGGCCCTAATTTGCGCACAGTTTCGCCCATCTTTTTATCCCTTATCGAAAAAAAATTATCGTTTTTCGGCAAAAACCCCTTGCATCGTTTTTCGATAAGTGTATATCGATAATCAACAAGACGGCAAAACCAACGCCGCATCAGGAAAACCCAAAGGCTCCATAGCAGCCGGCGGGAAAAAAGAAAAAGGGCCATCAAGAGCCCAAAGGAGAAACCCAAAGGGGCAAGGCCGTCCCCGCCCGCAAATCCGGCGAAACGGCCAGATAAAAAAAGAGCGGCAGGAAAAACCTGGCCGCTCAAAGAGATCAAACGAGTCGCTAACACAGGAAAGAAAAGGAGAAACCCATGCGCTTTGCTAACTCAGACTTTAGTTTCGGTAAATTCGCCGGTTTTGTCAATGGACTGGTCGTCGTCTCGGCCATCGTTCTCATCGGCTCCGGCTATGTCTCGGCCCTCGGTTCCTTTGCAGGAGTGGCGTAATGTCGAGATTGATCCAGACCGCTTCGGCGGGCCTGTTCGCAGCAGTTGCGGCGGCCTGCCTTTACTCCCTCGCAGTCGCCGCTCCGGGCGACGGCGTGAAGGAAGAAAGAGCTGACGGCGTTCGCCAAAGCTGCGAAAAGGCGTTCTGTCTGGTCGCGTTTTTCTAAAGTGGCGCGCGCTAAGCTGGTTAGGGCGCGCCATTTCCAGGCTTTGCGCCGGCCCTCTTTTCTTGGCGCGCATTAACGGAGACCCCCCGTCATGAAAGCGATAGGCAAAGGATCCCTGTCCTCCATCCTCGCCATGGGCCTTCACATCACGCGCATCATCATGTGGATCGCATTTGGCGGCGTGACGATAGCGCTCATCGTCCTGCCCTTCGTTCCGGCGCTGACAATGATGTTCGGCGGCGATGCGGATATCGAGGGCGATGAATTTTTCGACGTGGCGCTCGCCTTCGCCACCATCGCGGTGATGCTGTTTGTCGTAAACCGGCTTCTCGAAATCCTGAAAACCCTGCGCTTCGGATCGCCTTTCGTGAAGGAGAACGCCGACCGGTTTCGCGGCGTCGGCTATGCGCTCTTGATCGGGGAGGGCGCGAAATTCGCCTTCGGCTTTCTGTCGATGATTTACGACGCGGAAGTCAGCATCAATTCGTCCTTCATCACCTGGCTCGCGATTATTGCGGTGTTCGTGCTTTCGGAAGTCTTCCGCGAAGGCGCGCGCATGAAAGAAGAACAGGACCTCACCGTTTAATGTCGATTTCGGTCAAACTCGATCGCGTCCTTCTGGATCGCGGCATGTCGCTGACGGAGCTTTCCGAGCGCGTCGGGGTGACCATCGCCAATCTCTCGATCCTCAAAACCGGCAAGGCGAAAGCCATCCGCTTTTCGACGCTCGAAGCGATCTGCAAGGAGCTCGACTGCCAGCCGGGCGACATTCTTTTCTTTGAAGACGACGGCAAACCGTCCCCCGACTAGCGGGCTTTACCGATAAGGGGCCGCGGCAGTGTCTTCCGCCGCTTCCTCCGGCTCGTCATCGTTGAGCGGCACGGCGGCGCCGACCTTGGGGCTCATCCAGGCATAGATCAAAAGCGCGAACGCCGCAGCGGCGGTGAACATGAAAGGCGCGGCGGGCGCCAGCCCGTAAAGCGCAAAGCCGACCACCGGCGAGACGATGAACCCGACCGCCCCGAAAGAACTGGCGATGCCGATGGCGCCGCCTTGTTCCTCCGGTTCCACAGCAAGCGAGGTCGCCGCCGTCGCCGCGGGCACCGCCAGCCCCGCGCCGAAGCCGCTCCCGACATCCCGATCACCACCGGCCACAAATGATCCGTGAGGAAGATCAGGCAATGCCCCGCGCCCATCAGGGCCGGGGCGATGCGCATCAGCGTCGCCGGCGGCAGATGCAGGCGCTGCACCACGATGAGCTGGGAAAACAGCGAACAGACGGCGCCGGCGGTGAGCCCGATGCTCACATAATGCGGTGCGTCCGCGGTGGAATAGCCGAGCCGGTCGATGAAATAAAAAGCGATGGCCTGCATCGGGATCGCATTGATGATGCCGAACGAAAGCGCGAACAGGAAAAACGGAACGAGGCGCGCATCCAAAAGGCGCACATTCACGGAGCGGCTGTGTTGCTTTGGCCCCGTGCGTTCGGGCAGGAAAAAATAAACGGCGGCCAGCATCACGGCGCCGATGGCCGCGGCGGCGTAAAACGGCGCCGCTGGACCGATCAACGAGGTCGCCGCACCGAAGCCGGGCCCCAGCATGGCGCCGAACCCGAAGGCGGCGGAAAAGCTGGCGATCCCCGCCGTGCGCTCGCGTTTCGAGGTGCGGTCGGCGATATAGGCCTGCGCCGCCGGCGGGCTCGCCGAGCCGATCAGCCCGTAAAGCGAACGCATGGCGACGATCAGCACATAAAGCGGCAGGCCGGAGAGGACGCCCGCAAGGCCGAGCGCCAGCGAGGCGCCGAACAGGGTCGTCGAAAAGGTGAAGCCGAAAAGGCCGATCAGGATGAAAGGCTTGCGGCCCCGGCGGTCGCTCATTTTTCCCCAGCGCGGCCCGCAAAAGACCCAGGCCGAAGCGGAGATGGCGAAGATCGCCCCGACCTGAAAATTCGACAGGCCGAGCTCGCGCCCCAGCGGCGGCAGCACCGAAAAGACGATGGTCTGGCCCATGCCGGCGCAGACGGCGCCGACGAGCAGCAGCATGATGGCGATCCGCCGCTGCAGGGGGCTCGTGACGGCGCGCGCGGATGCGTCCGGCGCAGAAGAGGGCGCGTGAGGGTCCATCGGGTTGGGGCTCCGGTGATGCGCGCACACTCACCACGCCGGCGCGCAATTGGCAATCGGCAATGGCGCCTTTTGCGAGTTCCCAGACGGGCGTCCTCCCGGTAAGGTGTTCGGGACCCTAAAAAGGAGGCGCTTATGTCGGAATTCGTTCCACTCGAAGGCGGCTGCGCCTGCGGCGCCGTTCGATACCGGCTGACCGCGCCGCCGCTTTTCGTTCATTGCTGCCATTGCCGCTGGTGCCAGCGCGAGACCGGGTCTTCCTATGCGCTGAACGCCATGATCGAAATGGATTGCGTTGACATGTTGGGCGAAGAGGCGGTCCGCATCGACACGCCGTCGGAAAGCGGGCGCGGCCAGAAAATCCATCGCTGCCCGACATGCCATCTGGCGCTGTGGAGCCATTATGGCGGGGCGGGCGAGGCCATCGCCTTCATCCGTGTGGGAACGCTCGACGACCCGGATGCGGTTCCGCCCGACATCCATATTTTCACCGAGTCGAAACAGCCCTGGGTGACGCTCTCCCACGAGGTTCCGGCGGTCAAAACCTATTACAAGATGAGCGAATACTGGCCCGAAGAGAGCCAGATAAGGCTGAAAGCGGCGAAAGACGCTTTCGCGGCGGGACAGGGGTAAGCCTTGCGGGCAGCGTCTCAATTCGCCTTCGCCCTTCGAGACGGCGCTGCTCCTTCATCCTGAGGGCGCGCCTGAAAAGGCGCGCGTCTCGAAGGACGAAGGTGCAGGGCCCCTCAGGATGAAGGCGAATTGAGGCGTTGCCGGTTTGCGGGCCAATTGCGGGATGGGCCTCAAACCCTTATATCCCGCCCCTTATGGCGACGCTCGACCTCTCCAAAAGCCCTGAAACAACGGGCCCCTTGAACTTTGCCGGGATGACCCGCGGCGAGATCGCGGGGGTTTTGGGCGAGGCGTTCGGGCTCGACGAGAAAAAGGCGAAGATGCGCGCCACCCAGCTCTGGCGCTGGATCTATCATTATGGGCAGACGGACTTTTCGGCGATGACCGACATCGCCAAGGAGATGCGCGCCGGCCTCGCCGAGCGCTTCGTCGTGGCGCGCCCGGAAGTGACCGAACGCCTCGTCTCCGTCGACGGCACGCGCAAATATCTGATCCGGCTCGGCCCGGGCGTCGAGGTCGAATGCGTCTTCATCCCTGATGTGGGCCGCGCCGGGGCGCTGTGCGTGTCGTCCCAGGTCGGCTGCACGCTCGCCTGCACCTTCTGCCATACGGGCACGCAAAAACTCGTCCGTAACCTGACATCCGCCGAAATCGTCAACCAGGTGATGGCGGTCAAGGACGATCTCGAGGAATGGCCCTCGGGCAAGGAAGACCGGCGCCTCTCCAACATTGTCTTCATGGGCATGGGCGAGCCGCTCTATAATCTTGATAATGTCGCGAAGGCGATCGACGTCATTTCCGACGGCGACGGGATTTCCCTCTCGCGCCGGCGCATCACGGTGTCGACCTCGGGCGTGGTGCCGGAGATGCATCGCCTCGGCGAGGAAACCGCCGCCATGCTGGCGATCTCGCTCCACGCGACCAACGATCCCCTGCGCAACGAACTGGTGCCGATCAACAGGAAATACCCCATCGCCGAGCTGATGGAGGCCTGCCGGAATTATCCGGGCGTCGGCAATGCGCGGCGCATCACCTTCGAATATGTGATGCTGAAAGACGTCAACGACTCTGACGCCGAAGCGCGCGAACTGGTGCGGCTCCTAAAGGGCGTTCCCGCCAAGATCAACCTGATCCCGTTCAACCCGTGGCCCGGCGCGCCTTACGAGTGCTCAAGCTGGGAGCGCATCGAAGGCTTCGCCGACATTCTCTCGCGCGCCGGCTACGCCTCGCCGATCCGCACGCCCCGCGGCCGGGACATCTTCGCCGCCTGCGGACAATTAAAGTCCGAAAGCGTCAAGAAACGTGCGAGCGAGGCGAGGAAAGAGCGGATGGGTGCTGTCTAGGGGGGATAAATGCCGTCTGGAACTCTTGAATGGAAGCGTGGTCTATTCGGCCCTGTTACTCGCATCGAATATACGCCGGAAGCAATTATATTTCAGCGCGCCGACAAAACAGAAACAATTCTGTATACTGATATAAAAGATATTTATTTTAAACACGAAAAGGCAATGTATCCTTTTCTGCACGTGATCTCCTTTGATCTTGCATCAAGTGATGAGCGACAAATACGTTTAGATATGTCTGTCTTTGGGCTTGGCGGCGAGAAGTATTCTCTGCTCAAGAAATCTATTTCCGACATTCTGTTTAACTATCAGGCCGTATATAGAGATGCGAAAGTTCATATAGGGATCCGGCAAAATAAAATTATGAGTCTCGTGTTTTTCGGCGCGCTAGCGCTTTCATTGCTTTTTTCATTCTATCAAATGAAAGAAGAAGAATACGGAGATTGGTGGATTAATCTCTTGGCGGTTGCGCTGGTTTTTGCAATAGCTATTCCAGTTTGGTATTTTGGTATGAAGCCAAAAATTAAACCTGTTGATGAGATAATAAACCGGCTGAATTAAATTCAGTATAGCAACCGATTTTGAGTGTGGCAGCTAAGCCCTCCCCTTCCGCCGCGCCTCAAACGCCGCCATCTGTTCCGGCGTCGCTTCCTTCTGATATTTCGATTTCCACTCCGAGTAAGGCATGCCGTAGACGCGTTCGCGGGCTTCTTCCTTGGTGAGGGAAAGGCCTTCGGCTTCGGCGGCTTCTCTCCACCAGTCGCCGAGGCAGTTGCGGCAGAAATCGGCGAGGATCATGAGGTCGATATTCTGCACGTCGGTGCGGTTTTGAAGATGCGAAACGAGGCGCCGGAAGGCGGCGGCGTCGAGCTTGTCCTGCAGCTCCGGGGAAATCTCGGTCATGACGTTTATCCTCAAAATCAGTTTTCGTTCATCGGCCTGAAGTGTATTCAAGCCTGATGGCGATTTCCATCGGCGACATAACGATTCCCGACTGGGAGCTTGTGGAGACCTTCATCCGCGCCTCCGGGCCCGGCGGGCAGAACGTCAACAAGGTCGCGAGCGCGGTGCAGCTTCGCTTCCAGGTGAAAAATTCGCCCTCGCTCCCGGACGATGTAAAAGCACGGCTCAAAGCCATCGCCGGCCGGCGCATGACCGCCGACGGCGAGCTTATTATCGAGGCGAAGCGCTTCCGGACGCAGGAGCGCAATCGAGAGGATGCGCGCGCCCGTCTCGCCGCGCTGATCGAGCGCGCCGCGACGCCGCCGAAAAAGCGCGTCAGGACCAGGGTCTCGGCCAACCAGAAGAAAAAGCGCGTCGAGGAAAAACGCCGCCGCGCCAAAACCCTCGCGGCCCGCAAAAAGCCCGGCATTGACGAAATCTGAGCCTTTCAGGGCCCGCAATCTTAAAAAGATGCAATGCGGGCCCCATGGCGCGCGCCGCGATTCATGTTTACTTTCAGGCCGTAAGTTTCACTCATGAGGGGAGTTCTGACATGCTCAAAAAAGCCGCGTTCGTTGCGGGATCGTTTTTTCTTTTCGTTTCACACGCCGTCGCCGCCGACGCGCTGACGGTCGATGCGGCCCAGCGCTTTGTCGAGAGCCTTCATTCGGTGAAGGCCCTTGGCGACCGGCTTGAGGCGGAAGGCAAGGCCGAACAACTGCAGCTGGATATGCAGCCGAAAGCCGGCGAGCCTTTCGCGCCTTATTCGAAATCGGTGACGGCGTTGAAAGCCAAGTATCCGGATGAGTATTCGGAGTTGAAATCAGCCGTGAAGCCGCACGGTTTCAGCGCCGAGGAATGGGGCGTGACGGGCGATCAGGTGATGGTCGCTTATTTCGCGCGCAAGATGGAAAAGGAAAATCCGGGGGCGATGGCGCAGATGGAGGCCATGGACCCGGCCATGCTCGAACAGATGCCGCCGCAGATGAAAGAGCAGATCATGCAGGCGAAAGCCATGATGGAGACGATCTCCAAGGTTCCGCCCGAGAACAAGGAAGTGGTCGCTGAAGTCGAGGACGATCTCGACGCCTATATGGAAGCCGAAGAAGCGGCGCAGGCCGGCCAGTAAGGCGCCGCGCCAAAACAAGTCTTTCCTGAGCCCGGGCGCGCCGCGCCCGGGTTTTCTTTTTTAAAAGGAGGGCGGCGCTCCCGCCTTTTCAGGCGTCAAAGGGGCGGATGACGCCCGCGGCGGAAGCGCCGGGAAGGACGTCCGGACGGCGCTTGAGGGGCTGGGCGCAATCAACGGTGCGCCGCCCTCAGACAAATATAAAACGCGAAAGGCGGGTTTATTCCGTCGCGGTGCGGCGTATTATTTTTTCCGACGGAACAGCGCTGGCGAGGCGTTTAAAACCGGCGCGTCTTTGCGCTCAGCAACGAGGCTTTCATGAAAATGCTCTCTTCCTCCCGGCTTCTGGTTTTGGTTTGCGCCGCGTCTCTCGCCGCTTGCGCCGGGGGCGGGCCGCGCGGCGGCCCTCAAGGAGGGCTTGCCGCCGGCCCTGTGGGCGTCAATCAGCCTACGGCGCTTCTGGCGAAAGCGCGCGACTTTCAGGCGCGGGAGGGATGCGCCAGGGCGGCGCCGGTTTACCGCATCGTTGCGAGTCACGGCGCCGGCCATGACGTCGCGCAATATGAACTCGGCGCCTGTCTTCTTGAAATGCAGGGCGAAAGCGATGCGGAAACGGGGCTCTTCCGTCAGGAGGCGTTGTTCTGGCTTTCCCGCGCCGCCTGGGCCGGCAATCCGCGCGCGCAGGGCAAGCTTGCGGAAATCCTGAGCGGCGCGCCCGCCTATGCGGCGTCTCATGTGGCGCCCGATCCCGAAAAGGCGATGATGTGGGCGATCGTCTATGGGGATAATGGCGTGCGGAATGTCTACGGGCTGGCCGATACGCCGCAACTCGTCAGCAGTCATCTGGATGCGGTCCTGTCGCCGGAGGCGCGCGCGCAGGCGAAACGCGAAGCGGCGTCTTTCAGGAAAATCACCATGGCCGAATTCGAGCCTATGGCGCGCGAGGACGAAGACGGCGCAGAGCGTCGGACCGGCGATTTTGGCGCTTCGCCCGACGGCCGGCGCAAGCCGCCCCGGCGATAGTTTAAAGCCGCAACAAGTGCGCAGTGTCTGGCCGGCGCCGCGGCGCTTATTCGGCGCGTGAAGCAAACGGGCGTTCGCACAACCCGGAAGCGATTTTTCACAGCCGTGTCCAACCCTGCTGCGTTTGTAGGAATCGTTCGCGTGCATTTACCAAATGCAACACACGCTAAAGGCGGCGAGTGCGTTCTTTTGCCTCTGACTCTGCGCACACTTAACCATGAATTCAGATTGCCCGCGCGCCGCAACATTTTTAGCGTTGCGACACTGATGCGTTTACCGCGCACAGAGCCGTTGCCGCGCTGAGAGCCGTGGGGGGACGGTGTTGTTTGTAACCTGAGTTGTGGAGTCTGTTCAGTGTCTAAGTCAGTTTTCGGGCGCGTCCTCCTTGGCGCGTCTTTTTTGTCAATCCTCGCCGCGGGGGCGGCGAACGCCGCAACCATCACAGGCTGGAACACCGATAATGTCGTCGTCGGCCCGACCGCCGCAGACGGCGAGACCGGCGCCAGCGTCGTCTATGACGCCGATGTGACCGGCGGCGTCGGGTCCGCATCGACCTATGGCCAGGTCGTTTACGCCGCGCCGGAGGCGAACACGCCGGGCCTTAAGGTGGTGAACGGCGATTTCAACTCGGGCGGCCAGACGACGGCCGGCTGCGTCATGGCGTCGAGCGACGCCACTTGCGACAGCCCGTTCCAGAGTGGCAAGCGGTTCAAAAACCAGATCACCGGCTTCGGGCCGATCGATTTCGTCTTCAATGTCGATCCGGACGCCGACAGCGCCGCGCCCGGCTCTCCCTATCAGGTCTATCACCGGCTGGTGAATCTCACCGGCGAGGCGATCAGCAACTTCAAGGTCTCGCTGGGCTTTGGCGTCGGCGATGATTTCGTCGCCTCCGGCGCCGATGACGGGCTTGCGTTTTCGTCAAGCTTCGAATTCGGCCCGAACGATCTGAACGCCTCGAGCCAGTTTCCGTTCGGCCTGTTTGGCGACGCGTCGACCAATCCGAATTTCACGCTGGACGGCTTTTTCGCGTCGGAACGCACCGGCCTCAACATGACCTTCGGCGAAGACATGCTGAGCAGCAACGGCCTTTACGGCCCTTACGGCGATATTTTCGGCAGCTGGATGTCGCAGGATGACGTGCCGACGGGCGCGTTCTGGGAATTCGATCCCACGAAAGACCCGCTCCTCCTGGCCTGGCTGAACGAAGACGGCAAATGGGAGCAGCGCCGCGGCCTCGATCAATTCGACGTCGCCTATACGCTCGCAAACCCGGTGCTGTTCGACAGCTTTGCGGACCTTCAGGCGGCTTTCAACGTGACGCTGTTTTCGGATGTGATCGAGGATCTCGCCAATCTCAATGTGAACTATGCGATTTCGCTCGCCGACATCGTGGATTTCAGCAATTTCACGCTTCGGGTCGAAGCCTCGCCGGTTCCGGTCCCGGGCGCGCTGCCGCTCCTCTTGACCGGCCTTGCCGGGTTCGGCTTCGCACAGCGCCGGCGCAAGACCGCTTAAGCCGGTCTCGCGTAATCTGAAAACAAAGCGCCGCGAGCGAGAGTTCGCGGCGCTTTTTGTCATCAGGGGGTCACAGACGCGCTTTCCAATCGTTTCCGGTCTATAAAGGACCGTGCAGGAGTGATCGGGGGCGGGTGATGAAAGCTGTTTTTCGTTCTTTTGCGCTGGCTTTGGCGATCCTTGCCGCCGCTTGCGGCGGGGTTCATAAAACAACCATGGCGCCGACCGGATGGAATACGCTGAATGGAAAGCCGCCGCTGATCATCGCCCATCGCGGCGCCAGCGCTTATCGGCCCGAACATACGCTCGCCGCTTACGATCTCGCCATCGAGCAGGGCGCGGACGTGATCGAGCCCGATCTCGTTTTTACGAAAGACGGAGTCCTGGTCGCGCGCCATGACCGCTACCTTTCCACGACGACGGATGTCGCCGATCATCCCGAATTCGCCGACCGCAAAAAGCCGAACGCCGATCCAAACGACAGCCCCCGCGACGACTGGTGGGTGGAGGATTTCACCCTTGCGGAGCTCAAAACCTTAAGCGCCGTGCAGCCTTTCCCGGGCCGCTCGAAGGAGTTCGACGGACGATATGAAATCCCGACTTTCGAGGAAATCCTGGCGCTTGCCTCCCGGCGCGCGGAGCAAACCGGACGGCCCGTGGGCGTTTATCCCGAGACCAAGCATCCCGGTTACTTTGCGTCCACCGGCATGGATTTCGAACAGCCTTTGCTCGCCGCGCTCGACGGTTTCGCGGCGGGGCCGGTCTTCATCCAGTCTTTCGAGCCGGAGATCTTGAAACGCCTTAAGGGCAAGACGGACGCAAAACTCGTTCAGCTTGTCTATGAGGAAACGCTAGGCGCCGGACCAAATATTCCGTTTACGGAGATTGCGGACTATGCGGACGCGGTGGGGCCGTCGAAAAATATAATTCTACCGCATTTAAACGAAACAACGACTTTTGTTACGGACGCGCATGCACTCGGACTCATGGTTCATCCATGGACATTCCGAAACGACGTCGCAAACGATAATGTCGGCGTGTCAATCATGTTGATGACGACTCCTGTTCAGAAAGGCAAAGGCGCGCCGCGAGAAAAATTAGAGAAATCCGCACCCAGCGCCGACTCCCTTGAAGCTGGGTTTGAAAAGGCGAAAATCAACAATGAATATGAGTTGTTTTTCCGCGCTGGCGTCGACGGCGTTTTCACCGATTTTCCCGATACGGCCGTAAAAGCGCGCGCGGAATATCTGACGGAAGGCGAATAAGCCCGCCGGCCGCCAGCGCCCTGTTTGCGGGGCTCGCGTTTTCTTCTATGCCTGACGCCATGACCGCGTCTGATTCGTCTTTGCCGATTTCCGCCTATATCCGCACGCTCAACGAGGCGCGGATGATCGGCGATGTGGTGCGCGCCGCGCTGCAGATCGCGGACGAGGTCGTGGTGGTCGATTCAGGTTCGACGGACGCGACGCGCGAGATTGCAGTCGAAGCGGGGGGCAAGGTGATCGAGCAGGCATGGCTCGGCAATGGCGGTCAAAAGCGCGCTGGCGAAGAGGCCTGCCGGAACGACTGGCTCCTCGATCTCGATGCGGATGAGATTGTCACGCCGGCGCTGGCGGCGGAAATCAGGAGCCTTTTCGCCGGCGGCGAGCCGCCGTTCAAAATCTACCGCACCATGCTGGCGCTGGCGCCGCCGGTTGGCGCGCCCTGGCGCGATTTCGGGCTGCAGACCCGCCACAAGCTCTATGACCGCCGCACGGTCAGGGCCCCGGACCACAAGGCCTGGGACCAGTTCGACATCCCGGCGGGGGTCGCGGTCGGGCGGCTTTCGGAACCGATCCTGCATCACGCCTTCACCGGCGCCGAGCAGTTCATGGCGAAGCTCAACCGCAATTCGTCCGTGCGCGCCGAGGCGTTGCCCTTGAAATCGAAGCCTTATCTCGCCTTGCGCATTCTCTTCGGCATGCCGTTTTACGTCGCCAAGAAATACTTTCTGCAGCAATATTTCCGCGGCGGGATTTACGGGCTGGCGCTTGCGGTCATGTCCGGATACGGACGATGGCTGAGAGACGTGAAAATGTGGGAGCGCGCGGCGAAGGAAAAATAAGCCTTGCGCCTTAATCCTTGTAGTAATCGGTGACGAGATTGAGCTCTTCGAGTTCCGGCTCGTCATAATCGGTGTCTTCGATTTTCGGGCGCTCGGGCAGCTCGATCGGGTCGAAAGCGTCCTTGTTGAACTCATACGGCACGCGGTCGAGGATCGCGCGGATGATGTTGAGCCGCGCCTTTTCCTTGTCGTCGCCGTCGACCACGAGCCAGGGCGCGTCTTTGGTGCTGGTCAGCGTGAACATCTGGTCGCGATATTGCGTCGCCTCGATCCAGCGCTCGCGGCCTTTAAGGTCTATGGGCGAAAGCTTCCAGCGCTTGCGCGGATCGCAGGCGCGGTCCTGAAAGCGCTCTTCCTGCTCCTCCTGCGAGACGTGAATCCAGAACTTGATCAGGATGATTCCGCTGTCGACCAGCATTTTTTCGAATTGCGGGACCTCGCGCATGAAGAGGCCGTATTCCTCTTGGGTGCAAAACCCCATGACCGGTTCGATGACGGCGCGGTTGTACCAGGAGCGGTCGAACAGCGTGATCTCCCCGCCCGAGGGCAGGTGCTTCACATAGCGTTCGAAATACCATTGCGTGCTTTCGCGGTCGGAAGGCTTCGGCAGGGCGACGACCCGCCAGATGCGCGCATTCATGCGGTGCATGATGGTCTTGATGGCGCCGCCCTTGCCGGCGGCGTCGCGGCCTTCGAAGATCACCGCGATCTTAAGGCCCTTGCGCGCCACGGTTTCCTGCAGCTTGGCGAGCTCGAATTCGAGGTCTTCGAGCTCTTTCTTGTACTCTTTCTTTTTCATCTCGGCTCGCTTTTCCGGCCGCGCGCCTCCCGGCTTCGGCTTAGCCGGCGGGCGCGCCTTCCGGCGTGAATTTGTAAGCCTTGCGGCAAAACTCGCAGGTCACGGTGATTTCGCCGTCCTCCACCATATCGCTTAAATCGTCTTCGCTGTAGCGCGAAAGCACCGCCTCGATCTTCTCCCGGTTGCACGAGCATTCGGCGCGCAGGGGCTGCGGCTCGAACACCCTGACGCCGTCTTCGTGGAAGAGGCGGTAGAGCAGGGTTTCGGCGCTGATCGCCGGGTCGAGAAGCTCGTCGTCCTGCGTCGTTTCGATAAAGGCGCGGGCGCGCTCCCAGGTTTCGCCGTCTTCGCCCGAAAGAAGCGCCGCTTCGCCGCGTTCGCGGGTTCCGCCTTCATGGGGAACGAACTGGGCCATCAGCCCGCCGGCGCGCCAGCGCTCTTCCTCGCCCGGCGCCTGGATGCGCCCGACGGCGAGCTTGACGATGGTGGGGATCTGTTCGGACTGCATGAAATAGGCGACCGCCGCTTCGGCGAGGCTTTCGCCTTCGATGGGCGTGACGCCCTGATAGCGCTCCATGTCCGGGCCCTGATCGATGGTCATGACGATGGCGCCCTTGCCGACAAGCGCTTTGAGGCCCCGGGGCAAATCGCCGTCTTGCGTCTTGGCCGTGCCTCTGAGCGCCCCGCCGGTGGAATAGTCGGCGACGATCATCGAGGCCGGTCCGTCGCCTTGCGCCTGGAAAATCAGCTTGCCGTCGAATTTCAGGGACGCGCCCATCATCGCCGTCAGCGCAATCGCCTCGCCCAGCAGCGCCGACACCGGATCGGGAAATCGGTGTGCGGACAAAATCTCGTCGATGGCGCCGGAGAGGCGGACAATGCGGCCCCTGACGGCGGTGTCGGCGATCTGGAACGGGACAATGACGTCGTCCATGACGGTTCGGCTTTCCGGGCGGGCCGCGAAGGCGCGGCGCCTAATCCTTGATATTGTAGCCTGAGCGGATCAGGAGATAGGCGGCGAAAGAAATCAGGGCGGAAATCCCCACCGTGGCGGCGATGGAGGCGGCGAGCGGCGCTTCGGCGACGCCGGTGAAGCCCGAACGGAAGCCGTCGATCAGATAATAGACCGGGTTGTAATGGCTGATGGTCCGGAACGGCTCCGGCAGGTTGGCGACGGAATAAAACGTGCCCGACAGAAAGGTCAGCGGCGTGATGACGAAATTGGTGATCGCCGCCATCTGGTCGAATTTCTCCGCCCAGATGCCGCCGATGACGCCGACGGCGGCGAAAATCACCGATGCGGCGATAGCGTAATAAAGGATCGGCCAAAGGGACTCGACCGCCATGGGCGCGCCGTAGAGCGCCATGTAAGCGGCGCAGGTGACGGCCGTGACGGCGCCGACCAGGAGCCCGCGGGTCGCGGCGCCGGCGATGAAAGCGATGGTCAGTTCGCCTGCGGACAATGGCGGCATCAGGACGTCGACGATCGAGCCCTGCACTTTCGAGATCATGATCGACGACGAGGAATTGGTGAAGGAGTTCGTCAGGATCGCCATCATGGTGAGGCCCGGCGCAAGAAACTCAACAAACGGCACGCCGTTGACGTCCGGCCGGACGCCGCCGAAGGCCTGCGTGAAAACGACGAGGAAAAGCAGCGTCGAAATCACCGGCGCCACCACGGTCTGCGTCACCACTTTTAAAAAGCGGCGCACTTCCTTGACGTAAAGCGTCCACAGGCCGAGCCAGTTCACGGCGCCGAAACGCCGCACGCCAAAGGCGTAGCGCGTCTCGGCGGGGGCGCGCGCGGTCTCGCTTTCAGGCTGGGCTAGGGTCATGGGAATTCATCTTTTTTGCGTTGCGAAAGATGTCTCGCGCCTCATCCGGCGCCCGTCAAGTCAACAGCTTGTGCGCGCCGGGGCAGTTATCAACATATGGTGGGCAAAAATTTGTTAAGGCGCCATGTTGTGTTTCCGTCCTTATTCGATACTATATTTAGGCGCATAAGGGACGGCGCACACTTACGATACCAAATATTGAGATTTTGGCCAGCGCAGGCAAGCGCAATCCGGAAAAAAGCGAGGAGACGGGCGACATGGCTTGGACGGATGAGCGGGTAGAACTTTTGAAGACTTTATGGGCCGAGGGCCTATCGGCGGCGCAGATCGCCAACAAGATGGGCGGGGTGACCCGCAATGCGGTGATCGGCAAGGTCCACCGCCTCGGGCTTTCGGGCCGGGCGACGCCGGCCAAGCCGCAGCGCGGCTGCGGCGCTTCCCAGCCGCGCCAGGAAGAAGCGCCGGTCGCGAAACCGGCGCGCCAGGAATACAAGACGGTGATCCCCGAGCCGGAGTCGATCAGCGCCGTGGTGCTCGACTCGGGCGATCTGACCACCGTGTCGACCATCAAGAACAATATGTGCAAATGGCCCATTGGCGATCCGGCTAAAGACGACTTCCATTTCTGCGGCCAGCCCTCGGCCATGGGCAAATCCTACTGCGCCCATCATGCGCGCCTTGCTTTCCAGCCGCCGCAGCGCCGCGAGCGCGAGCCGGCGCGCCGCCCGGCCGCCCAGATCGCCCAGCGCCGCGCTGCGGGATAAAAACACGCCGCGCAGCGGGATAAGTTGCGCCGCAAGGCGCGCCGCCAGGCCAGATTGAAAAACCCGCCTTATGGCGGGTTTTTTATTGGGATTATTTGACGTCGAGGGCGTAGCCGGCGGAGCGCACTGTGCGGATCGCATCGCCCTGCTTGTATTTATTAAGGGCTTTCCTGAGGCGGCCGATATGCACGTCGACCGTCCTGACCTCGACAAAAACGTCCGATCCCCAGACCGCGTTCAACAGCTGCTCGCGGGAAAACACGCGCCCGGGATGCTGCATCAGATGATCGAGCAGGCGGAATTCCGTAGGCCCGAGATGGATCTCCTTGCCGCCGCGCGTCACCTTGTGGGAGACGCGGTCGATGGAGATGTCGCCATGTTCGACAATGTCGTCGGCGAGCCCCGGGCGGATGCGGCGCAGGATGGCTTTGAGGCGTGCGATCAGCTCGGCGGTGGAAAAAGGCTTGGTGAGATAGTCGTCGGCGCCGGTTTCAAGCCCCCTGATGCGGTCCGCCTCTTCGGAGCGGGCGGTCAGCATGATGATGGGAATGTTGCGGGTTTCCGGCTTGGAGCGGATGCGCCGGCAAACCTCGATGCCGGAGACCTTGGGCAGCATCCAGTCGAGAATGATGATGTCGGGGCCGAACTCCTCGACCTTCAAAAGCCCTTCCTCGCCGTCCGTGGCGATGGCGACCTCGAATTTCTCCTTGGCGAGGTTGTATTCGAGGATGGTGGAGAGGGCGTCCTCGTCCTCGACGATCAGAACCTTGGTCTCAGGCATCTCGTTCGTCCGTTAGTTTCCAGCCGCTAGCCTGCAGCCGATCCGGACTGCTTAGGCGGCGAAACCACGGTTGTCGAGGTCTTGTCCCCCTTCGGCCGGTTCTCGATGATGCGCGAGCCGGTCAGCAGGAAATGCAGCGCTTCGGCGATGTTGGTGGCATGGTCGCCCACCCGCTCGAAATTCTTGGCCGTAAAGACAAGATGGGTGCAGGCGTTGATGTTCGAGGAGTCGTGCATCATCGCCACGAGGATTTCCTCGAAAACCGAATTGTAAAGCTGGTCGAGATCGTCGTCCCCGCTCCACACCGCGATGGCGGCGGAGAGGTTGCGCGCCGCATAGGCGTTGAGGATGTCGGAAAACTGCCTGAGGCTCGCCCGGCCCATGCGCGCCACGCCCGAGGTGGGGCGGGCCGGCGCTTCGCGGCTGACGACGAGGGTGCGCTTGGAGACGTTTTTGGCGAGGTCGCCGACCCGCTCGAGCTCGCCGGCGAGCTTCGAGACGGTCATCACCTCGCGCAGCGCGTCTTCCGGCAGAGGACCCTTTTGCAGGAGCTCCATCACCTTGGCCTCGATCGCATGGTCGAGCGCGTCAATGCGCTCGTCGCCCTCGATCACCTTCTCGGCGGCGGCGAGGTCGCGGCGCTCGAACGCGGTCACGGCGTTGGCGAGCTGGTTTTCCACCTGGGCGGCCATGCGCGACAGCGACGTCTCGAGATCGAGACGCTCCTGATGGGATGATTGTGGCGAAAGGGTCGCCATGGGTCGGCTTTCTCCGCGATGGCGGGGTCAAGGGATCGCTTACTTGCCCATTTTTTATGACATATTCTTGTCAGGCAAAAAGATAAGGCGCATTTTTTGCGCCCTTAGCTCTTTAATATTTTTTCCCTGCGCCGGAAGTCAAGGGGCGCGCTGAAAATAGCAGGTAAAGGCGGCGCCGCCGGCGAGCCGGCTTTCGATCTGAAAGCCGCCCTTATGGCGGTTCATGATGTGCTTGACGATGGCGAGGCCAAGCCCCGTGCCGCCGCTCTTGCGGCTGCGCTCCACATTCACCCGGTAGAACCGCTCAGTGAGGCGCGGCAGGTCGGCGCGCTCGATGCCCGGTCCGAAATCGCGCACCTGAACATAGACGAGATCCTCCACATCGACGCCGAGCCGGGCGGCCACCTGTTCGGCGCTGTCGCCCGACCGGTGGGCGGGCGGGCCGTCGGTGAACGGCGTCGGCGCGGCGCCGCGGCCGACGCGGATTTTCACCATGGCGGGCTCGCCGCCATATTTCACCCCGTTGTCGATGAGGTTCTGGATCGCCTGAAAGATTTCGTCGCGCTCGGCGCGGATCGTCGCCGGTTCGTCCGTGTCCTTCGTAAAATCGACAATCGCGCCGGCGGCTTCGAACAGGGGCGCAAGGCTGTCGATGACGTCTTCGGCGATTTCGGCGAGATCGATGCTCTGGCGCGGCGGCACATGTTCGTTGAGTTCGATGCGCGACAGCGACATCAGGTCGGCGACAAGGCGCTGCATGCGTTCGGCCTGGGCCTGCATGGTGGACAGGAATTTCTCCCGCGCTTCCGGGTCGTCCTTGGCGTGGCCGCGCAGGGTTTCGATGAAGCCGAGCATGGAGGCGAGCGGGGTTCTGAGCTCGTGGCTGGCGCTGGCGATGAAGTCCGCGCGCATCTGCTCCACGCGCCGCTCGCTGGTGAGGTCGCGGATAAAGACGAGGGCGCGCGGCGGCGCTGTCGCCCCGTCGCCGGAATCGATCGGCGTCACATAGGCGCGGCAGGTGCGCTCAACGCCGCCGGTCGTCGTGAATTCAACGCTTTGCGGCTCGTGGGTTGAAAGCACCGCTTCCGCCGCCTCGAAGACATTGGGCGCGCGCAATACGGAGGCGAAGTGGCGCCCGGCGACTTCCGTCAAGCCCACAAGCTCAAGCGCCGCCGGATTGGCGTGTTCGACGATGCCTTGCGAATCCAGGATGAACAGCGGTTCGGGCAGGGCGCGGGCCACCCCTTGCGCCATCCTGAGATGCGCCATCTCGGATTTCTGCGCATTGAGTTCGGTTTCGACGATGCGCTGCACCGGCGCCGCCCAGACGCTGCCCGAGGAAAACCGGTAGCGCACGGCGAGCGCCGCCATAAAGGCGATCCAGGCGAGCAGCGCGATGCGCCAGTCGGCGATCCCGGCGAGCGTCAGCGCCGCGCCGACCCCGGCGCTGATCCCCGCCGCCCACATGAAATCGCGGCCGCGCACGCGCGCGGCGGTATGGCGAATGAGGCTGGCGAGATCGTCTTGCATGAGGGAGGGTTTTACCGCGGGCGTTTGAAAGCGAAAGCCGCGCCGCCGAGAAATCCGGCGAGCCCCTGCAAAGAGAGCCCCACAGCGTCGCGGGCGCCGCCGATGACCCCGGCGCCGCCGCCCGCCACCGATCCTTCAATATAAACAAGCAGCGCGACGACCGCCGCCGCGCCGGCGACCGGATAAGCGACGGGCGCCAGCGGCTTTATAATCCGTTTGACGACAAAGCCGACGGCGAAGCCGATGGCGAGGGCGACGGCGAGCATCATCCCCAGGGAGGGCTGATCGCGAAAGGCGAGCCCTAAAAAATTCTGCACAAAGGTGTCGATTTTCTGCTGCGGGGAATAGACCGCGCCGATCGCCGCCATCTTCGCGATGACCTGCTGGGTGTAAAAGGCGACCGACAGCACATAGGTGACGGCGACGGCGAGCACATAAGCGAAGATCGTGTTGGCGATTTTCATTGGTCTCTCTCCAGAACCGGGATTTTCCCTTGTTATGCGGCGCCCGCGTCCCCTGACATCCATATTGACGTCATATGCCCGGGCCGCCTACCCATGACGGCGATGTCTTATGCCATATGAAAGGGCGTGACCATGGCGAGCTTGTCCGAGACGAAATTCTCCCGATTTGCGGCGCTTGGCGCCTGCGCGGCGTTGATGGCGGCCTGTTCCGGCGGCGGCGCGGCCTCCGACGCCAAGGGCGGCGGCGATCCCGAACTGCAGGAAACCCTCGCCGAGCCGGCCCCGGCGGGCGAGACGGCTCTCGATGTGGAGGTGCTGGCGGACGGTCTCGTCAATCCCTGGTCCATCGCCTTCCTGCCTGACGGCGCGCTGCTGGTGGCCGAGCGCGAAGGGCGCCTGCGCCTCATTCGCGACGGCGCGCTTCTGCCGGAGCCGGTTGCGGGCGCGCCTGAGGTGCTGGTCTGGAACCAGGGCGGGCTCTTCGACATTCTTCTGCATCCGGACTTTGAAGAAAACGGCGTTCTTTATCTCAGCTACGCGCACGGCACGCGCGACGCGAACGGGACGCGCATCGCCCGCGCCGTTTTCGACGGATCGTCGCTGTCCGATCTCGAAGTTCTTTACGACGCCAAGCCGCCCAAAGACACCGGCCACCATTTCGGCGCGCGCATGGTCTGGGGCGGCGACGGCAAGCTTTACATGACCATCGGCGAGGGCTCGAAATACAAAGAGAAAGCCCAGGACATGTCGACGAGCTACGGCGCCGTCATTCGTCTGAACGAAGACGGGTCGATCCCGGAGGACAATCCCACCTTCGGCGACGGCGAGCGCCCGGAGCTGTTCACCAAGGGCCACCGCAATGCGCAGGGCTTCGCCTACGACGCCGAGCGCGGCGTTTTGTGGGAGCACGAACATGGCGCGCGCGGCGGCGACGAGATCAACATTATCGAAGCCGGCAATAATTACGGCTGGCCGCTGGCGACCTACGGCATCGATTATAACGGCGCGAAAATCACGCCCTTCACGGAATATGAGGGCACGACCCAGCCGGTGAAATACTGGACGCCGTCCATCGGCCCCTCGGGGCTGGCGGTTTATCGCGGCGATCTTTTTCCCGCCTGGAACGGCGATCTTCTGGTCGGCGCCATGGCCGGGCGCGCGCTCCATCGCGTCATCATGGAGGGCGAGGAGCCGGCCGGCGAAGAGCGCTATCTGCTCGACCGCGGCGAGCGCGTTCGCGATGTGGCGGTTGGCCCGGACGGCGCGATTTATCTGGCGACGGAACAGAGTAACACCGGCGCGGAAAAAGCCGGCAAGATCCTGCGCCTTACCCCGCAATAGAGGGCCGCAATAATCCGCTTACGGAAGGACCGGGGCGGAGAGGGCCTTCGCCGCCGCCTGTCTTGCGAAGCGCAAGGTCACCGCCTTGCGCCGCGCGGCGTTCAAGGGGCGGTCTTCCGCGGCCCGCGCGATGGCCGCGCCGTAATCGTCGGCGACGATCAGCCCTTCGCTTTCGGGCAGGAGCGCGCGCGGAAAATCCGGGTCCACGGCGAAATAGAACTGATCGCAGAAAGCGAGATAATCGGGCCATTTCTGATCGACCTCGAAATCGGCGCGGCAGGATTTCACTTCGGCGATGACGAGCTTGCCGCGCCGGTCGAGCCCCGCGACGTCGGCGCGCCGGCCATTGGCGAGGCGGAATTCGCAAAGGGGCGACAGGCCGAGATCGATGAACAGGCGCGTGACCCCGCGGGTCAGCGCGACGGTGCGGTCCGGCCTCGCCAGGTCCTCGCTGGCGGCGTTTCGGGCGGGATCGGGCAACGGAAAGACGTTCTGCATTTGTTCATTGAATCCCGCGAAAAGCGCGAGCGTCAAGATTAAATGCGTTAACGGGGGAAGGTTTAGCCCTGGAATTCGGGCAGGCGCACGACGAGGCCGTCGAGCGCGTCGGTCACCGTGATCTGGCAGGAAAGGCGCGAATTTTCCTTCGGCTCATAGGCGAAATCGAGCATGGATTCCTCCATCGCCTCCGGCTTGCCGGTTTTTTCCCGCCAGGCCTCGTCCACATAGACATGGCAGGTGGCGCAGGCGCAGGCCCCGCCGCAATCGGCGTCGATCCCCGGCACCATGTTCTTGATCGCCGCCTCCATCACCGAGACGCCGGTCTCGGCGTCAACGACATGTTCGGTTCCGTTCTGTTCAATATAGGTGATTTTGGGCATGGAGGCTCGGGGCTCGTGACTGGATTGCAAAACGAAGCTGTCGATGTAAGCGATCAGGGCGTGAGGGCAACCCTTTTTTGCCCAAAGACCCCGAGATGACGCAGGGAGCCTCATGGCGCTTGAGACCATAGATCTTCCGGACGAAGCGGCGACAAAGGCGCTGGGGGAAAGGCTGGCGCGGGTTCTCGCCGCCGGCGACGTCGTCAGGCTCGAAGGCGATCTCGGCGCCGGGAAATCGACCCTCGCCCGCGCCCTGATCGCGGCGCTGACGGGCGTTACAGGCGCGCCGAGCCCCACTTTCACCCTTGTGGAGACCTATGAAGGCCCGGATTTTGCGCTCTGGCATTTCGATCTTTACCGGCTCGAAAAACCGGAAGAGGTCTATGAGCTGGGACTTGAAGAGGCGCTTGACGGTGGGGCGGCGCTGGTCGAATGGCCGCAGCGCGCGGAAGGGCTTCTCCCCGCCGGGGCGCTGACCGTGCGGCTCGAGATCGCCGGCGCCGGGCGGCGGGCCGTGATGGAGGGAAACGACGCCTGGGGCGCGCGCCTCAAAAAGGCGGGAATCGCGTAAAGAATGAACCCGATGACAAAAACCGAAGACAGAGATGAAGCGCGCCGGGCGTTCCTGGAAAAAGCCGGCTGGGCCGAGGCCGAGGCCGCGCCGCTGGCGGGCGACGCCTCGACGCGCAGCTATCAGCGCCTCATGCTCGACGGCCGGCCGGCGGTGTTGATGATCGCGCCGCCCGGCGCAGAAGCCCCGGCCTGTCCGCCGGACGCCGACGAGGCCGCGCGGCGCGCGCTTGGCTACAACGCCATGGCGCGGCTCGCCGGGCCGAATCTCAACGCTTTCACGGCTCTCTCCGAAGCCCTGCGCGCGGCGGGTCTTTCCGCGCCGGACGTCTACGCCGCGGACGCCTCGGCGGGCCTCGCGCTGATCGAGGACCTCGGCGACGATCTTTTCGCGCGGGTCGTCGGGCGCGTCGAGGAGGAAAGGCTTTACCGCGCCGCCATCGATGCGCTCGCCGCGCTGCACCGGCAGGCGCCGTCGAAACCGTCCGGCGCCGGCTATCGAATGCTCGATTATGACGCGCTCGCCATGGAGGCCGAAGCCGCGCTCCTCATCGACTGGTATTGGCCGCTCAAGAAAGGCGCCCCCGCTGAAGAAAGTCTGACTGCGGAGTATTTCGACATCTGGCGCGCGACGCTCGCCGGGCTCTCCGCGCCGCATGCTTTTGTCCTGCGCGATTATCATGCGGAAAACCTCTTATGGCTGCCGGACAGGTCGGGCGTCGAACAGGTCGGGATCATCGATTTTCAGGACGCGCTCTTCGGCCATGCGGCCTATGACGTCGTCTCGCTCCTCGAAGATGCGCGCCGCGATGTCGACCTGGAACTCGCCGAGGCGATGATCGTCTGTTATCTTTCGATTTCGAATGCCGATCGGGAGGCTTTCATGCGCGATTACGCAATTCTTGCGGCGCAGCGCAACGCCAAGATTCTCGGCATTTTCGCGCGGCTGGCGAAACGCGATAAAAAGCCCCGCTATCTCGATCTGCTGCCCCGCGTGGAAGCGCATTTCGCCCGCGATCTCGCCCGTCCCGAGCTCGCGCCCTTGCGCGCCTTCTTCGCCAAGCACCTGCCGGATCTCGTCTCATGAGCGAGGGATCGAACAGCGTTCCCAAAACGGCGATGGTGCTCGCCGCCGGGCTCGGCACACGCATGCGGCCTTTGACCGACGCGACGCCGAAGCCTTTGATCGATGTCGACGGCAAGGCGCTGATGGATTACGCGCTCGACCGTTTCGCGCGCGCCGGCGTCGAGCGCGCGGTGGTCAATGTTCATTATCTCGCCGACAAGGTCGAACGTCATGTGGAAGGCCGCCCTGCGCCGGAAATCGTCATTTCCGACGAGCGTGATCTTATCCTCGAAACCGGCGGCGGTCTTAAGAAGGCGCGGGGCCTCTTAGGTGACGAGCCGGTTTATTGCACCAACACCGATGCGATCATGATCGACGGCGGCGGAACGGAAGCCTGCGCCCTGCTCGCGAATGAATGGAACGATGCGGCGATGGATGCGCTGTTGTTGCTCGTGCCCATCGACCGCACCAGCGGGTATGACGGAAGCGGGGATTTCGACCGTTCCGAAGACGGGCAGATCTCTTTGCGCGCGGGCGAAACCGCGCCTTACGTCTTCACCGGGCTGCAGATTATTGCCCCGTCGCTCATCGACGAAGGGCCGGAGGGACCGTTCTCGACGCGGGTCCTGTGGGACAAGGCCGCCGAGCGGGGCCGGCTGTTCGGCGCGGTCTATGGCGGCGAGTGGCTGCATGTAGGCGATGCGGCGGGCCTCGCCGCCGCCGAAGCGCGCCTCGCCGGACCGTTTCTGTAATGGCGGGCGGGGTTTTCACGGCGCCCGGGCCCCGGATTTTCTCCATCGCCTCCGGCCGGCCCTTTCTCGCCGATCTTGCGGGAGAGCTGACGGCCTCGATTAAAGCCGCCGGCTTCGTGGCGCCCGAGGCGACCGTCTATCTGCCGACCCGGCGCGCGGCGCGGGCGCTCGCCGCCGCCTTTCTCGAGGCGTCGGGCGCGGACGCCGCGCTGACGCCGCATATCAAGACCCTCGGCGATATCGACGAAGACGAATTCGCCCTCGACGGCGAGGATGTCGCCGCCGCGCTTGAGGACGAACTGGCGCTGGCGCCGCCGGTTCCGTCTGCGGAACGGCGTCTCTTGCTGGCGCGGCTGATCGCGGAAAAGGAAAAGAATTATTTCGACGGCCAGCGTCACTGGGCCGGCGCCATCGCCGCCGCCGACGAGCTCGGGCGGCTTCTGGATTCTCTTTACACAGAGGAAATTGATCCCGCGGCGCTGCAAGGCTTGACGCCGGATCATCTCGCGAAACACTGGCGGGACTCGCTCGAATTTCTCGAAATCGTCACGCAGCTCTGGCCCGCCCATCTCGCCGCTGAAGGGTTGAGCGATCCGGCGGCGCGGCGCATCGCCTTGATCGACGCGCAAAGAAAACGCTGGGAGGCCGAGCCGCCGCAAAAGCCGGTGATCATCGCCGGGACTACCGGCTCGACCCCGGCGGTGGCGCGGCTGATGAAGCTGGTCGCCGGCTTTAAGTGCGGCTGCGTCGTTCTGCCCGGTCTCGATCTCGCTGCCAGCGCCCATGTCTGGGAGGCGGTGGACGAGCCCCATCCCCAGAGCGGGCTGAAAGCGCTGACCGAGGCGCTGGAGATTTCCCGCGAGGACGTGAAACCCTGGCCCGGCAGCGAAACGCCGGGCGCCCGCGCGGGGCTCGTCACCGTCGCCTTGCGGCCCGCCGGCGCCTCCGATGACTGGCGCCAATGGGCGGAAGACGCGAAGGCGGCGGGTCCGGAAATCAAATCCGCTTTGCACGGATTATCGCTGATCGAAGCGCGCGACGAAGACGAGGAGGCGAGCGTCATCGCGCTTAAATTCCGCGAGGCGATCGAAACGCCGGAGTTGACGGCGATGCTGGTGACGCCGGACCGCGATCTCGCCCGCCGCGTCTCCATGAAGATGCGCCGCTGGGGCGTTCAGGTCGACGATTCCGCCGGCGCGCCTTTCGCCAATACGCCTTGCGGCGTTTATCTGCGCCTCGTCGCGGCCTGGCTGTGCGATCCGACGGACCCGGTGAAGCTGACGGCGATGACCGATCATCCCCGCTTCGGCGGCGGGCTCGATGAAGCGGGCCGTCACAAGGCGGCGCGGCGCATCGATCTCGGCCTGCGCGGGCTGCGCCCGCAAAACGGTTTCGACGGCGTCAGGGCGAAGCTCGAAGCGGAGAAGAAACTTTCCGAAGATGTTTCGGCGATCATCGACCTCCTGGAGCGCGTCGCGGCGGACTGGCCCCCTGCGGAAGCGAGTTTCGCCGAGCGTTTTGAGGCGCATCTGAAAGCCGCGGAAGCGTTAAGCGCCGGCGCTGAGGAGACCGGCGCCGAGCGGCTCTGGCGCGGTGAAGACGGCGAGGCGGGCGCCGCCCTGATGGCGCAATTGCGGACGGGGCTGCCCCTCATCGTTCATGACGCCGCAAACGAATATGCCGACATTTTCGCGCGACTCATCGCCGGGGGCGCGGTGCGCCGCCGCGCCCCGGCCCATCCGCGCCTCTCGGTTCTCGGGCCCCTCGAAGCGCGGCTTCAAAGCGCCGATCTCGTCATTCTCGGGGGGCTCAATGAAGGCGTCTGGCCGCGCGACGCCGCCATCGATCCGTTTCTGTCGCGGCCCATGCGGAAAGACTTGGGCCTTCCCTCGCCGGAGCGGCGCATCGGCCTCGCCGCGCATGATTTCGCGCAGCTCGCCGCCGCGCCGGAGGTGGTTTTAACGCGCGCGGGCCGCGCGGCGGGCAAACCCACCAAACCTTCGCGCTGGATCGTCCGCCTGAAGAACATCCTGAAAGGCGCCGATCTTTTGAAGGATGTCGAGGAAACGCATGGCGCCTGCGCGCTCGCGGCGCTCCTGGACCGGCCGGAGACCATCACGCAGATCGGCGCGCCGCATCCCAAACCCCCGGTCGCGGCGCGGCCGGCCTCGCTGTCGGTGACGCAGGTGGAAAAACTGCTGCGCGATCCCTATTCGATCTATGCGCAGAAAATACTGCGGATCAGAAAACTCGACCCTCTGGGCGAGGATTTCGACCAGCGCCATCTCGGCAATCTCTTTCACAAAGTGCTGGAAGATTATGCGAAGGAAGCGCCGCCATCCTCGCGCGAGGCGGCGATTGCGCGTCTCGCCGCTTTGTATGAAGAACACGCGCCAGCGCATGGCCTCGACGCCAGCCACGAAGCCTTCTGGCGCGCCCGGGCGGCGGCGGCGTTCGATTTTCTCGCGGACTGGGACGCGGCCCGGCGGGCGCAAGGCGCGCCTGCGGTGACAGAGGACAAGGGGACAACGACAATCGATATCGCCGGCGCCGAATACGAGCTGACGGCGCGCGCCGACCGCATTGACCGTCTCGAAGACGGCTCGGCCTTCATTGTCGATTACAAGACCGGCGCCCCGCCGAGCCTTAAACAGGCGCAGGCCTTCAGCCCGCAATTGCCGCTGACCGGGATGATCGTCGAGGCGGGCGGCTTTGAGGCGCTGGGTCCGGCGCGGGTCGCGGGTTTTGAATATGTGCGCGTCGTCTCCCGCAAGGCGAATGAGAAATTCGCCGGCGCCGAAGGCGATGAGGCGGCGGATCACATCGCCGAGGCGCGGGACGGGCTCATGAAACTCTTCGGCCATTTCGCCAACGCCGATCAGGCTTATCCCTCCCAGCCGCGCCCGCAATTCATGAACGAGTATGGCGATTACGATCACCTGGCGCGCCGGCGCGAACGCAGCGCGCAAGGCGAAAGCGGCCCAAATGGAAGCGGGGAGAGCGAATGACCCCTCTTGAAGAAACCACCAACAACCAGCGCACAGCGGCGGATCCGGCCCGCTCCGTTTTCGTCATGGCCAATGCAGGCTCGGGCAAGACGCGCGTTCTGACCAACCGCGTGGCGCGGCTCCTCCTCGCCGGATCGCCGCCGGAAAAGATTCTGTGCATCACCTTCACCAAGGCTGCGGCGGCGGAAATGGCCGAGCGGCTTTTCGAGGTGCTCGGCGCATGGGCGCTCGCCAGCGACGAGGAGCTGGTTGAGGCGCTCAAAGAACTGGAAGGAAAAGAAGCGACGGAGAAATCCGCCGACGATCTCGCCCATGCGCGCCGGCTGTTCGCGCGCGCGCTGGAAACGCCGGGCGGGCTGAAGATCCAGACCATTCACTCTTTCTGCGAAAGCGTCTTGCGCCGTTTCCCGATCGAGGCGGGCGCGCCGCCGGGCTTTGTCGTCGCCGAGGACGCGCAGGCCATGGCGCTCCTGAATGACGCGCTCGACTGGCTCGCCGCGAAGGCGCGCGAGGACGCGGCGCTCGCCGCCGATTTCGATCTTCTGTCGCTTAAACGCAACGAGCAGGATCTGCGCGCGCTGCTGATCTCCGCCTCGAAGACGCCGGACGATCTGGAAGAGGCCGCGGCGATGCTGGCGAAGGCGCTCGCCGTCAATCCGAACGAGACGCCAGGGACCATCAAGCGCAAATTCTTGGGCGAGATTTCCGTCGACGATCTGCGCCGCGCCCATGACGGGCTCGCCGCGGAAGGCAAGCAGCCCCAGGCGGCGGCGAAACGCCTGTCGGCGTTTTTCACGGCGGCCAATGATGAGGAGCGCTGGGACGCGCTCGTCAAAACCTTTCTGGTGGCCGACCAGTCGAAGACCGTGGACCGCATCGCCTCGAAAGCGACGGACAAGCACGATCCCTGGGTCGGGCCTTATGTGAACACGCTGAAAGAGCTCGTTTTCGACGAGGTTCAGGCGCTTCGGGCCCAGGCGATTTACGAAGATACGCTGGCCTTGAACCGTCTCGCCGGCGCGTTGCGCGCCCGCTACGCCGAAACGAAAGCGGCGCGGGCGATGCTCGATTTCGACGATTTGATCGCCCGCGCGGACAGTCTTTTCCGGCGTGTCGAAGCGCAATGGATCATGTACAAGCTCGACTATGGCATCGATCACATATTGATCGACGAGGCGCAGGACACCTCGCCCGGCCAATGGGCGGTGGTTGAAAATCTGTTTACAGACTATTTCTCCGGCGCCGGCGCGCGCGACGATCTGCGCAGCTTTTTCGCCGTCGGCGACATGAAGCAGTCGATCTATTCCTTTCAGGGCGCCGATGTCAGCCTCTTCAAGGAAAAGGAGCACGATCTCGGCGAACGGCTGGCGAAAGTCACGGCCTACGCCAACATTCCGCTGACCCTTTCCTTCCGCACGACCGAGCCGGTGCTGTCCTTCGTGGATGCGGCCTTCGCCGACCGCGACGCGGCGGAGGGACTGGGCGAAGAGGGCGATCTTCTCCACGGCGTCTGCCGCGAAGGCGTCGCGGGGCTGGTCGAACTCTGGCCGCTGACGCCGCGCCCGGACAAGCTGGCGGTCAACCCCTGGGACGCGCCGGTGGACGCGCCTGAAGCCGATCATCCGGTGCGGGTCCTGTGCGACCGCGTGGCGGCGACCGTCAAGGGCTGGCTCGACCGCAAGGAGCATCTGGAATCGCGCGAACGCCCGATCCGCCCCGGCGACGTCATGATCCTGGTGCAAAGCCGGGGCGCGCTTTTCCGCGACGTCATCCAGCGCCTCTCCGCGGCGGGCGTCCCCGTGGCGGGGCCCGACCGGCTGAAGCTCGCCGAGGACCCGGCGGTGGAGGATTTGCTCTCCTATGCGCGGTTCGCCCTGTCGCAGGATGACGATCTTTCGCTCGCGGAAATCCTCAAAAGCCCGCTTTTCGGTTTCGACGACGACGCCGATCTCTTTCCACTCGGTTTTGAGCGCGGGAAAAATCAGTCCCTGTGGTCTTCCTTGCGCGAACGCGCCGGCGAAAGAAACCACTGGAAAAAAGCGGCGGATGAAATCGCCGAAGCGCGGGCCCTGGCGCGCGCGCAAGGGCCCTATGCGTTCTTCTCGCACATTCTCGAAACCGGTTCGCCTTCCGGACGCAAACGGTTCTTCGCGCGGCTCGGCGAAGCCTCGTCGGACGCCATTGCCGAACTGTTGCGTCAGACGCTCGATTTCGAAAACGGCGCCCCGCGCAGTCTTCGCGAATTCGTCGCCTGGTTCGAAGCGGCCTCGGGCGACATCAAGCGCGAAATGGAGCGCGAAAACACATCCGTCCGTGTGATGACGGTGCACGGCGCCAAGGGGCTGGAGGCGGACATCGTGTTCCTGCTCGACGCCCATCGCGACGTGGATTTGAAAACCATCGGCCCGCTTTTGCCGCCGCCGCGCGAGGCGGGCCTGCCGGAAAACCTGTCGCTCCTCGCCTGGTCGAAAGCGGGCGACGCCATGCTCACCGAAACCGCGCGGGCGGAGAAAACGCGCCTTGCCTTCGAGGAATACCGGCGCCTATTTTACGTCGCCGCGACGCGCGCGCGCGATCGGCTATACATTTGCGGCGTCGAACAGGGCAACAAGAGCGATCCGCAGGCGAAAGCCACAGGCGTCAAGTCCTGGCATTCGCTGGCGATCGATGCGTTCGGGCGGCTGGGCGGCGTCGAGGCCGGCGAAGAGCCCTTCTGGAACGGCGGAACCGAGCCCGCCTTGCGGCTTTCCTGTCCCCAGACAGCGCCGGTTGAAAAAGAAGATCACGCTGCAGCGCCCGCCGCCGCCGGCGCGCCGCCATGGCTTTATAAAGAAGCGCCGAAGGAAGCGCCGCCCCTGCGCTTCGCGCCGTCGAAACTCGAAGGCGAGGAAGAAAACGAATGGCGCGGCGAAGCCCAAGGCGCGGCCTATTCGCCGGTTGCTGGCGGCGATAGATATTTCCGCGGGCGCACCTTGCACCGGCTTCTGGAGCTATTGCCCGATGTCGCGCCGGCGGCGCGCGAGGCGGCGGCGGACCGTCTGCTCGAAAGGCTCGCGCCGGAGATCGCCGAAGACGAACGCGCGCGCTGGCGCGAGGAAGTGATGCGTGTGCTGAGCGATCCGCAATTCGCGGACGTGTTCGCGCCGGGCTCCATGGCCGAAACGCCGATTGCGGGCCGGCCCAGCGGCGCGCCGGAAAGCTTTATGCTGAACGGGCAAATCGACCGGCTCGCGGTCAGCGACGCGCGCGTTCTGGTTGTGGATTACAAAACCAATCGCCCGCCGCCGGCGCGCGCCGAAGACGCCGACCCCGCCTATATCGCTCAGCTTGCGGCCTATCGCGCGCTATTGCAGGAAATCTATCCGGGTCGTGAGATCGTCTGCGCCTTGCTCTGGACCTATGACGCAAGACTCATGGACATACCGGCCGAAATGCTCGATCACGCTTTTGCGCGTTTAAAACTTGCGGGTTGAAACAGGGCCCCCGCGCGCTATCTTCGGGGAAACAGCATTCAGGAGTATGCTTCATGGCTACCAAAACCGTCACCGACGCCAGCTTCGCCGCCGATGTTCTCGATAGCGGCGAGACCGTATTGATTGATTTCTGGGCGGAATGGTGCGGCCCCTGCAAGCAGATCGCGCCGGCGCTCGACGAGATCGCCCAGGAATATGAAGGCAAGCTCACCGTCGCCAAGGTCAATATCGACGAGAATCCGGAAACGCCGGGCAAATACGGCGTGCGCGGCATTCCGACCCTGATGATTTTCTCCGGCGGCGAACATGTCGCGACCCGCGTCGGCGCCGCGCCGAAAAGCCAGCTCGCGGCCTGGGTCGAGGAAGTGCTGAAAGAAGCCGCCGCCTAGAGCCTGATCGGAAACTCTTCAAGCTTCCCGGGATTTGAATAATCAGACGTTCCTGTCAGCGAATCGATGCGTTGGCGGCTCTAAAGTTCAAAAGAGAAGAGCCCGAGCCGCATCGTTTCCCGGCAAGCGGACGTCTGACCATCATACTTCTCGGTCTGTTCAAAATGTTTTGGTCGGGCTCTTAACCGTTCTCGCTTAGGATCTCGCCCGCCAGATAGAGCGAGCCGCTGATGAGCAATCTCGGCGGCTCGTTTTGCGTTTCCGAGCAGGCCTTTTTCATGGCCTCTTCAAGAGAGGCGCACGGCTCCACCGTCAGCCCGCCTTTCTTCGCCGCGGCGGCGACCTCTTTTGGCGCGAGGACGCCGTCATGATCGGCGGCGACGCAGAACACCTTGCGGGCGAGCCCGGCGAAGGGCGCGAAATAGCCCGCGGCGTCCTTGTTTGCCTGCATCCCGGAAATCATCACGAGCGGTTTCGGACTGCGCGCCTCGAGATCGGCCATCAGCGCCGAAATGGCGCGGCCTGCATGAGGGTTGTGCCCGCCGTCGAGCCAGACTTCCGGCTCTTCGCCGAGCGCGCCGCGCGCCAGATCGATGAGCGGGCCCCTGGTCAGGCGCTGCATGCGCGCCGGCCAGCTTGCGTTCACGAGCCCTTTCGAAAGCGTTGCATTGTCGAGTTTCAGGTCCGCCGCGCGGATGGCGGCGACGGTCGTGCCGGCGTTTTCGATCTGGTGCGCGCCGGGCAGGCGGGGCGGGTCGAGATCGCACAGCCCGTCATCGTCCTGATAGATAAGCCGTCCGTGCTCGGAATGAACGCTCCATTGTTCGCCATAGGCGTGGATGTCGGCGCCGATTTTCTGTGCGTGCGATTGCAGCGCCGCCATGGCGTCCGGGCCTTGCGGGGAAATCACCGCCGGTGCGCCGCGGCGGAAAATGCCCGCTTTTTCGCCGGCGACTTCGAGCAGCGTGTCGCCCAGAAACGCCTGATGATCGAGATCGACGGGCGTGACGATAGCGGCGAGTGGCGCTTCCATGACATTGGTGGCGTCGAGACGCCCGCCTAAGCCCACTTCGATGACGGCGTAATCCGCTTTCGTTTCGGCGAAGGCGAGGAACGCCGCGCAGGTCGTCGTTTCGAAATAGGTGAGCATGTCCTCGCCCATGGCCGCGTCGACGCGTTTCAGCGCATCGATCAGCGCGTCGTCGGAGATTTCTTTTCCGGCGACGAGGATGCGCTCGTTGAACCTGACGAGATGCGGCGAGGTGTAGACGTGAACCGACTTGCCGGCGGCGTCTAAAATTGCGCGCAGGAAAGCGACGGTCGAGCCTTTGCCGTTGGTGCCCGCCACATGGAAAAACGGCGGCAGTTTCTTTTGCGGATCGCCGAGACGCGCGAGCGCCCGTTTGATGCGGTCGAGCGATAAATCGATAACAATCGGGCGGCGGTTCGCGATTTCCGCGAGCACGGTTTCAACGTCGCTCACGCGCGTCTTCCTTTGTCCAAGATGAGGGGAGTGTTGCGCCTATTCCGCGGCCTTGTCGAGCGGCGGCGCCTTCTTGGCGTCTTTGGTCTTCGCCGCCGGTTTCTTGTTTGCGTTCGGGGCGGCCTCGGGCTTATGCGTATCGGCGGCGGCGGGCAGCGCGGCGGCGGCCTGACGGCGCTCCTTGATCAGGAGGCGGATAAGCTTCGACAGGGTGGATTTCATGTCGGCGCGGCTGACCACCATGTCGACCATGCCTTTTTCCAGGAGGAATTCGGCGCGCTGGAAACCCTCAGGCAGTTTCTCGCGGATCGTCTGTTCGATGACGCGGGGGCCTGCAAAGCCGATCAGCGCGCCCGGTTCGGCGAGATTGACATCGCCCAGCATGGCGTAAGACGCGGTGACGCCGCCCGTCGTCGGATTGGTGAGAAAGACGATGTAAGGAAGGCCCGCCTCCTTCACCATCTGCACGGCGATGGTGGTGCGCGGCATTTGCATCAGGGAGAGAATGCCTTCCTGCATGCGCGCGCCGCCGGAGGCGGCGAAGACGACCAGAGGCGCGCGTTTTTCGACCGCGACCTCGGCGGCTTTCAGCATCGCTTCGCCGAGCGCCATGCCCATGGAGCCGCCCATGAATTTGAAATTCTGGATCGCCGCCACGACGCCGACGCCGTCAACCGTTCCGTATGCGGCGCGCATGGCGTCCTGCTGGCCGGTCTTGCGGCGGTTTTCTTTCAGCCGGTCCGCATATTTTTTCTCGTCGCGGAATTTTAAAGGGTCGGTGACCGGGTCGGGCAACTCGATCTCTTCATAGGCGCCGTCATCGTAGAGGAGCGCCAGACGTTCCGACGGCGCGAGCGCGAGATGATGGTCGCAGGACGGGCAGACCTGATGCGCCGCATCGAGGTCGCGCTGGAATATCATCTCGCCGCAGCCCGGACATTTGCTCCACAGCGTATCGGAGCTGTCGTCCTTGGGTTTGAAGATGTTCTTTATGCCCGGAGGGATGTTGGAGAGCCAGCTCATATCCGACAGCGCTTTCTACTTGCCTGCTACAGTATCCGTGGTTCTGGACCGTCTACGCTTACACGCGCGCGGCGCGGATCGCCCCCGATATTTCCTGCGCCAGCCTCAAAACCGCGTTAACGGCATTATTAGACTCGCCGGGGTTTGCTTCAAGGGCTTTAGCAAATTCGTCCACAAGCGCGGAGCCAACCACTACGGCGTCCGCAAAAGCGGCGAATTCCCGCGCTTTCTCGCCTGTTTTGATGCCGAAACCGACCGCGGCTGGCAAGCCCGATGCGGTTCTGAGGCGCGCGAGGGCGCCTTTGACGGTCTCTGTCTGGCCCGCCGCCTTGCCGGTGATGCCGGCGACAGAGACGTAATAAACGAAACCGGAGGTGTTTCTGACGACCGCCGGCAGGCGCTCATCGTCCGTCGTCGGGGTCGCGAGGCGGATGAAATCGAGGCCGGCGGCGCGCGCGGGGAGGCACAGCTCGGCGTCCTCTTCCGGCGGCAAATCGACGATGATGAGGCCGTCGACCCCGGCTTCCTTGGCGTCGGCGACGAATTTCTCCGGCCCGTAGGAATAGAACGGGTTGTAATAGCCCATCAGGATGATCGGGGTCTCATCGTCTTCGGCCCGAAATGAGCGAACTATTTCAAGGGTTTTGCGCAAGGTTTGCCCGGATTTGAGGGCGCGCTGGCCCGCGGCGGCGATCGACGGGCCGTCCGCCATGGGGTCGGTGAAGGCGACCCCGAGCTCGATCAGATCCGCCCCGGCGCCGGGAAGTTTTTTGAGAAGCTCGAGCGAGAGGGCCCCGTCCGGATCCCCGGCCATGATGAAGGGGATGAAGGCGGCGCGGTTCTCGGCCTTCAGCTTGTCGAAACGGGCTTTGATGCGGGACATGGGAGCGCGCGCCTGACTGGGTTAAAAGACGGGGGCTAAACCTTGTGGAAATCGAAGCCGCCTGCCTAACGCGCTGGCGGCGGATTGCAAGGAAAAGCTTGAGGGCGGCGCGCCGTCCCGGCATTGAAAAGACATGAACAGCGCGAAATCAGGACTGGCGGGCCGGGCGGCTCTCGGCGCCATCTGGCTTTACCGGCGGAGCCTGTCGCCGTTTCTCTATGCGCTCGGCGTCCGCTGCCGGCATGCGCCGAGCTGTTCGCAATACGCCGCCGAAGCCTTTCGCAAACATCGTTTCGGCCGCGCCTTCTGGCTCAGCCTGTCGCGGTTCAGCCGCTGCCATCCTTTCGGCTCCCACGGTTTCGATCCGGTTCCCGATGACGCGCCGCAGGTCGGCTGGCGTTTCTGGAGGCTCGGCGACTGGGCGTGGACGGAGAGGATGGGGCCGCAAAAGAAAACGGAGCAATGTTCGCACATTGCTCCGTCTACAGAAGATTAGTCCGTTACTTGCGCAGATAGCGCATGGACGGATCGGGCCGGCCGACAAAGCAGGACTTCGTAAAGCCGTAATATTTGATCGCCTTGATGACCGTTTCGGCTTCTTCCTGGCTCGGCGCGGTGAAGGCGTAGTGATTGCCGTTCGAAACGATGGTGAAATGGCCGCCGGAATTTTTGACGGATAACCCGTTCGGGTTGATCGAAACGCAGTCCTCTCCGGCAAGACCGCCTGAAGGCGCAGCGTTGCCCGCAAGCCAGTATTCAAGCGAGGCGTCGGGACGGCCGACAAAGCACTGCTTGTTCATTCCGTAATGCTGGACGATGGTCTTGGCGCGGTTCATTTCCGATTTCTTGGACCCTGCATCGAGCATCCACATGGAGCCCTGGACCAGTTTCCAGCTGCCGTTCTTTTTTGCAACGGAAACGGCGTCCGGGTTGAAGGAGATGCAGTCTTCCTTAAACGGCTTTAAGGGCCGGGCGATGATCGGCCCGCCGGGCAGAGGCCGCGCGATCAGCATTTTTTTCTTCAGCGAGACATGGGCGACATAATCGCTGCGCCCGCTATTATCGGTGAAATGCGTATAGATATGCGCGCGCAATGTGTTCCCGGCGCGCCCGTCGAGCACGATGGTTTTGGTCGCAAAGCTCTGATTGTAAACGGCGGTGATCGCCTCGGTGTTCGAGGCGGGATCGCCGCCCGCGCTGTCGGCGAAGGCGACAGCCGGCGCCGATCCCCAATCGCACGGGTTTGGCGTGCATTCGCCTTTGACGGAAATCTCTAAGGCTCCGCCATTATTCGTAATCGACAGGCTGTGAAGCCCGTCGGTGTTTTTCTCGTAAGCGCCGGTCCACTGGTTCAGCGGCATGCCGGCATATGCGGATGTGATGGTGATGAAGGCTGCGGCGCCCGCAGCGAGTGCTTGTTTGATCATGGTGTTCCCCCTGTTGATCGAGAGCGGCGCTTTTCCTGTTCGCCGCTGACGAGATTGAATCTCGTCGCCAAAGGTGACGCAATTGGGGCTTTTAAAGGGAGATTTCCCGGCTCCCTGTGACGGGGAACACAAGCAGGGCCAGATGAAAAACAGGGCGTGGCGGTGCGTTATTTCTCCGCGCGCTCAAATGTTAGCGAGAAGCCGCCTTCTTCGCCGTCCTGCACGAGGACGATGTCCGCCTGCAGCGTGTCGGCGTCAGGCATCCAGTAGCGGATGGATTTGACGCTCTCCGACGGCGGGTCGGCGCTGAAGGTTATGTCGTTTTCGCCGAGTTCGGTCAGCGCCATGACGATCGGGCCGTTTTCCTCCCAGGTCGAATAGTCGGCGCCGAAATGTTTGAAGCGATAGGCGACGCCGTCCGCTTCTTCGGAAATGACGATATATTCGAGGACGCGCAGGGCGCTGTCTTCGCCTGTGGAGACGCCGCGCGCCATGCCGGTCATGACGCCGCCTTCCGCGGCGGACCAGATTTCCTCGAAGACAAGCCCCTCTCGGCCGCCGCGCCAGTGGCCTTCGAGAAAGGCGAGATCGTCAAGGGAGGCCTCTTGCGCCGCTGCAGCGCTCATGCCCGCCAGGGCGCACAGCGCCGCCGCAAGACCTGTGATGCGTTTCGTCATGGGTTTTCCTTCCCTTTCAATCCGGCCTAAGAAGGGCGCGGTCCGCGCCGTCTCAATCACTCGAGCTTCAAACTACGTCAGATGCAAATGATTGTCTTTGCAACCTGCGCCGCCGAACCGGCGCTTCAGGAAAGCGATCGGGTGCTCGCGGCGGCGCTCGGCGCGCGCGGCTTCGCGGTCGCCGCCGCGCCCTGGAACGGGCCGCAGGACGCGTTCGTGGCCGCCGACGCTGTCGTCATCCGCTCGACCTGGGACTATCAGAAGACGCCGGACGCCTTTGCGGACTGGCTGGCGCGGCTGGAAGGCCGCCCCAATGTCTTCAACCCGCCGGCGATGATGCGCGCCAATATGTCGAAGCGCTACCTTCTGGACCTTGCCGGCAAAGGCGCGCCCCTGCCGCCGACCATGGCGGTCGAGCCCGACCCGGACGCCATCGCGGCGGCGATGGACGCGCTGGGGCTCGCGGAAGCGGTCGTGAAACCCGAGTTCGGCGCGACGGCAAGCGGGCTCTCCGTCGTCCGGCGAGAGGATGCGGCGGGTCTCGCCGCGGCGGCGGCGAAAATGGCCATGCCCGGCCTCGTTCAGGCCCTCGTCCCGGAAATCACGACCGCCGGGGAGACCTCTTTCATTTTTGCCGGGCGCGCGTTCACCCATGCGGTGACCAAGCGCCCGAAATCGGGCGATATTCGCTGCCAGGCCGACCATGGCGGCGCGGCCGCCCTGGCCGATCCGCCGGATTGGGCTGTCGCAGAGGCGCATCGCCTTCTCGCCATGGTTTCCGGCGATCCGCTCTATGCGCGCATCGACGCCGTGACGCTTGACGGGGAGATGCGGCTTATGGAAGTCGAACTCATTGAGCCGGAACTGTTTTTCACCTATTCCCCGGATGCGGCGGCGCGCCTTGCCGGCGCGCTCCTTGAACGCCTCAACTAACGAAGTCTGAAAGCCATGGTCGCCATTACTCTTCCCGACGGGTCTGTCCGCCAGTTCGACGGACCGGTGACGGGAACCCTGATCGCCGAGAACATCTCGAAATCGCTCGCCAAAAAGGCGCTGGCGGCGAAGGTCGACGGCGTCGTCTCGGACCTTTTCGGGACCATCGACCATGACGCGACAGTCGAGATCGTCACCCGCGATCATCCGGACGCGCTCGAGCTTGTGCGCCATGACGCCGCCCACCTGCTCGCCCAGGCCGTGCAGGAGCTTTATCCGGGCACGCAGGTCACCATCGGGCCGACCATCGAGGACGGGTTCTATTACGACTTCGCCCGCGACGAGCCGTTCTCCACCGACGATCTCGCCGCCATCGAAAAGCGCATGATGCAGATCGTCGACGAGGACCGGGCGACCCGCAAGGAAGTCTGGGACCGCGACGAGGCGATCAAACATTTCAAAGAAATCGGCGAAAAATACAAAGCCGAGATCATCGCCGATCTGCCCCAGGACGAAGACGTCAAAATCTACTTCCACGGCGACTGGCACGATCTCTGCCGCGGCCCGCATCTTCCCTCGACCCGCCATATCGGCAAGGCCTTCAAGCTGATGAAGGTCGCGGGCGCCTATTGGCGCGGCGATCACCGCAATCCCATGCTGCACCGGATTTACGGCACCGCATGGCTGAATGACAAAGAACTGAAGGCTTATCTCCACCGGCTCGAAGAGGCGGAAAAGCGCGACCACAGAAAGCTCGGGCGCGAAATGGACCTCTTCCATTTCCAGCAGGAGGCGCAAGGCTCCGTTTTCTGGCATCCCAAAGGCTATCTCGTCTGGCGCCAGCTCGAGGCGTATATCCGCCGCCAGCTCGACGCCGACGGTTATGACGAGGTGAAGACCCCGCAGATTCTCGACTCCGTTTTCTGGGAGCAGTCGGGCCACTGGGCGAAATTCCGCGAGAACATGTTCGTGGTGCCGGACGAAATTCCGTCTACGGATGAAGAAGCGCCGGTGCTCTCCGGCAAAGCCGATCTCATGGCCTTGAAGCCCATGAACTGTCCGGCGCATGTGCAGATCTTCAAGCAGGGCATCAAATCCTATCGCGACCTGCCGATCCGCATGGCGGAGTTCGGCTGCTGTCACCGCAACGAGGCGCATGGCGCGCTGCACGGGCTCATGCGCGTGCGCCAGATGACCCAGGACGACGCGCATATCTTCTGCCGTGAAGATCAGATCACCGACGAGACCCGGCGTTTTCTCGATCTCTTCTCCCGCGTCTATGAAGACATGGGGATGACCGACATCGCCTATAAGCTGGCGACCCGTCCGGAAATGCGCGCCGGCGACGACGCGACCTGGGACCGCGCGGAAAAAGCCCTCGCCGACGCGCTGACGGCCGCCGGGCTCGAGTTCGAATATGCCGAGGGCGAGGGCGCCTTTTACGGGCCGAAGCTCGAGTTTCACCTGACCGACGCCATCGGGCGCACCTGGCAGGCGGGCACCTTCCAGCTCGATTATGTGCTGCCCGAACGGCTCGATGCGACTTATGTGGACGAGGCCGGCGCGCGCCAGCGCCCGGTGATGCTGCATCGCGCGGTCTTCGGCACGTTCGAGCGCTTTATCGGTCTCCTGATCGAACATTATGCGGGCCGCCTGCCGCTCTGGCTGTCGCCGGTGCAGGCGGTGGTGACCACCATCACCTCGGCGGCGGACGAGTATGCGAAAGAGGTTGCGGACGCCCTTTCCGCCGCGGGGCTGCGCGTCGATCTCGACATCCGGTCGGAGAAAATCAACTACAAGGTGCGCGAACATTCCCACGCGAAAATCCCGGTGATCGCAGTGGTCGGCGCCAAGGAGGCGGAAGAAAAGGCGGTGTCCCTGCGCCGCCTCGGCTCGAAGGATCAGGAAACGCTGTCTCTCGACGAGGCGGCGTCGAGGCTGGCGCGCGAGGCGCTGGCGCCGGACCTGAAACGCGCCTAGCCTTTTCAGATGGCCTCAAGCTGGCGCGAGACACGGGACAAGGCGAGCCGGCGCTGGTTTTATGCGCTGTTTTTCCTCTTGCCGTTGACGGCGGTGTTCGGTCATCGCGGCGTCGCGCCTTGGCTGTTGCTCGCGAGCCTTCCCGCCTTCGCCCGGGGCGATTTCTGGCAAGGCGCCTTCGGCAAGCTTTTCGACAACCCGTCGCTTTCCGATCCGCGTTTCGCGAGTTTCGTCGCGCTGTTGTTTTTGTGTTTCTGGATTTTCCTCTCCGCGTTCTGGTCGCCGAAACATCAATACGATCTGTTTTTATACGTGCTGGCGCCGGCGCTGGTCGGCGGCAGCATTGTGTGGTTCTCGCTCAATCTGTCGCGCATATGGGCGTGGCGCTTGGGCCGCGCCTTTTTGCTGGCGATCGCCGGGGGCATGATCATTCTCGCCTTTGAGGGCGTGACGGATGGGTTCCTGCGCCGCGCCTTGCCGCCTTATGAGAATAACAGCGGACGCGACATCATCGCGCTCGGGCGCGGCGTCACTGCGCTCGCCCCGTCGCTCTTTCCCGCGGCGGCCATTGCGGTGCGGCTGTGGTCGCGCAAAGCGGCGCTTTTCGTGCTGGCGCTCGGCGTCGCCGCGGCGGTGAGCAATGACGTTCTCGCCAATGTCGCGGCCTTGAGCGCCGGCTTCGTCGCCGTCGTCATCGCGCTTCCCGCCCCGCGCACGGCGTTGCGCCTGACCGGGTGGGGCGCGATCGCCCTGTTGCTGGCCGCGCCGTTCATGGCGGCGATGATCCCCGTCGATGCGATTTACGCCCGCGCGCAAGCGTCGATGGCGCCGGACGCGCTGGCGGCGGCGTCCTCTTCCCTGCACCGGCTGGCGATCTGGCATGCGACGGGGCTCGAGTCGCTTTCCTGCCTGCCCGCCGGGTGCGGCGCCGATTATGCGCGGATATGGAATGACACAGCGCCTCTGGTCGAGGTGCCGGGCGCGGCGCCGGCGCTCTCCGTCATTCCCATTCACCCGCATAATGTTTTCCTGCAGATCTGGCTCGAACTCGGCCTGCCGGGCGTCGCGGCGACGGCGCTGTTTCTTTATTTCTGTCTTGCGGCGCTGTTGCGCGCGCAATTGTCGAAGGCGGTGAGCGCGGCTGCGGCCGGCGCTTTTGTCGCCATCATCGTCTCGATCCTCGTTGAAGGCAGCCTGTGGCAGGTCTGGCGCCTCGCCGCGATGGCGCTTGCGGCGTCCGGGGTCGCGCTCGCTCATTCGCTGGAGAAACGATGAACGCGCGGGCAGGGTCCGACGCCGCGCAGACGCCTTGCGTCTCGGCGATTGTGGTCAGCTATTTCACCGGTCCGCTCCTGGCGCGCGCGGTCGCCTCCTTGCGCGCCCAGCCTGAGACGGCGGAGGTCATTCTCGTCGACAACGGCAACTTTCCCGGCGAAGTGGAAAAGGCGGTTGAAGGAGGAGGCGCGCCCGTCCGCGTCATTTCCGGCCATGGCAATGTCGGCTTCGCCGCCGGCTGCAATCTCGGCGCGAAGGCGGCAGGCGGCGACTATCTCCTGATTTTCAATCCCGACGCGGTGATGCCCGAAAACGGCTTAGGACAGTTGCTTGACGACGCCTCGACGCTCGAACGCCCCTGGCTCATGGGCGCCAAGCTTGTGGGGCCCGACGGGATCGAACAGCAGGGCTCGCGCCGGCGCGTCCTGACGCCGTGGCGCGCTTTCGTCGAGGCGACGAAGCTTTACCGGCTCGCCCCGCAGCACCCTTATTTCCAACGCTTTAATATGCATACGGACGAATGTCCGGAAAAAATGGGCGAGACGCCGACGCTGTCCGGCGCCGTGATGTTTCTGCCGCGCGGCGACTATGAGGCGGTCGGCGGCATGGACGAGCGCTATTTCCTGCATGTCGAAGACGTCGATTTCTGCCTGCGTTTCGCCAAGGCCGGCGGCAAGGTCTGGTTCAATCCGCATGTGGCGGTCACCCATTATAAAAGTTCCAGCCGGGCGAACCCTGTAAAGATCGAGGCGCGCAAGACCGCCGGGATCATCCGTTATTTCCACACGCATTTCGAGAACGCCTATCCGAAACCTTTCCTCTGGCTTGTGGACGGCGCGCTCTGGGCGATGTTCGGCGTTCTGTTCGTCAAGCGCGCCATCGCCAAGGCGCTGCGCATGGCGCGGTTTTCCCTGAAAGCCGGACGGCGCGGGCTTTCCCGCGCGCTGGCGCTCGGCCGGCGCCGCTCGGAGCGCTAATTCGCGGCTTTATCCGCGCCCGGTCCGAAATAGCCGGAGAGTTCATAAACCGCATAGCGCCGTTTTTCATTGCCGGTCCCGTCATCGACGGTTCCGAGGCGTTTGATGTCGTGAAAGCGGTAATTCACATGCGCATCGTCATTCCGGGTCGTCACGAAAAGAACGCGCTTCATGCGCTGCGGGTCGAAAGGCATGGTGATTTCATAATAAGTGTCGATGGCCGGCGTCGGGCTTAAGGCGGCGAAGGCGATCGGACTCTTCGGCTGGTGATAGAGCATCTCGCCCATGAGATAGCGGTCGTCGATGACGACGGCGTCATAACCCGGGGCATAGGCCATGACGGCGTCGGTCTGCGCCTCCCAGCCGCGCAGGTCCTTGACCGCGCGGGAAAGCCCCAGCCCGTCGATCAGGCCGGGCGCCATGACGGCGGCGGTGAAACCGGCGAACAAAGCCGCATGGAGCGCCGCGTTCGCTTTCACCCAGACGTCTTGCTTGCGCTCCAGCAGAAATTCCGTGACGAGAAGCGTCGCGGCCGGATAGGCGGTCGCCGCCCAGTTGGCGTGGGCGCGCGAGAGAAAAGCCTGCCCGGCGACGATGATGAGCGGCGTCAGCGTCACGATGAGCAGCATGATTTGCCGTTCGTTGAGGCGGCGCCATCGTGTGCAGATATAGAGGAACGCAGCGAAGAAAATAACGCCGAAAACCGCGAACTGCCCGCCGAGAAATTCCAGCAGGGAAAGCGGCTTGAAAAGCTCGTCGTCCCAATCGGCGTTGGCGGCGGTGTGCGAGACGGTCTGAAAATCGTTCGCCGCATTCCAGACGAGGTTCGGCAGGAAAAGCGCGGCGGCGATAAGGGCGGTCAGAACAAGATGCGGCTTTAAAAGGCGGCGGCGAACACCCGGCAGGGCGAGCATCAGAACCAGCGCGACGGGAAAATAGATCATGGCATATTTCGACATCATGCCGAGGCCGATCATCGCGCCGAGCCCGGCGAAATCGGGCGCGCTCGTTTTCTCGGCCTGTGTAATCCGCACGAGAAAGAAAAGCGCCGCCGACCAGAAAAAGAGGAGCGGCGCATCCGTCGCGATGATGAAAGAAGAAAGGATGACGCCAGGCATCAAAAGCCAGCCGAGGCCCGCCCAGAAGGCCGCCCGCTCGCCGAACAATCGTTTCGCCGTCAGGAATAAAAACGCCGCTGAGCCGACATGAAACAACGGCGCCGACAGTCTCGCCGCCCAGTCGGCGTTGCCGAAAAGGCCGGTGGTGAGCGCGATGGCCCAGGCGATGGCCGGCGGTTTGGAAAAATAGCCGAAGTCGAAATTGCGCGACCAGACCCAGTATTGCGTCTCGTCGGGACCCAGCCCTAACGGCGTGACGATCAGCGTCACAATGCGCAGCGCCAGAATCGCGGCGGCGGCGATCCAGAACGTTTTCGTCCACTGGAACCGGGTTTGTCCGTCAGTCGTCATGAGTCTCCGGACATCTTTGCGGGCGCGAGCGCGTAGATGGTTAGGGTCGCTTGATCGCCGTTGGAGTAGTTGAGCCCGTCTATGACCGCAAGCGCCGTCACGGGCGCGCCGTCAAGCGCTGCTTTGAAGGCCGCGTCTTCGCGCGCTTCGACGACCGCCGCGCTCGCCGCGCCGGAAAGGAGGCGCCTGGCGGCGTCTTGCGGGTCCGTAAGCGCCGTTTGCGTGCCGAGAAGGAACACGGCGGAGGGTTCGGCATAGCCGGTGATGGCGACGGGCGCGCGGCCGTCATGGATCGGATGCCTGTCGGCGAGCTCGAGCGCCGCCGACAGGCGCGGGGCGATGGTGAGTTGCGTCAGCCCGGGCAGGACGGCGCCGAGCAGCGTCCAGGCGTAAAGCGAAGCAAGCAGAGAGGCGGCGACGGCGCCTTTGACGGCGCGCCCGCGCCAGAACAGGACGGCGATGAGAAGGGCGGCGATGGCGGTTATGGCGGCGGCGGCGAAATACAGCGCCGCCGGGCCTGCGCCGCTAAAAGCGAGCGGCGGGAGCGCAATCAGCGCCGCCGCCGCAAGTCCGACGCCGGCGTAAAGGAGCGCGCTCGCCTTGCGAACCCAGCCATCGGGAACGCCCGACACCGCCGCCCGCGCCGCCATGATCGCAAGCGCCGGATAAAGCGGCATCACGTAATGCGGTAATTTCGTTGCGGCGATCTCGAAAACGATCCAGGCGGGAATCGCCCAGGCGAGCAGGAAACATTGGCGCCAGTCCGTCCGCGCGCGCCAGCTCTGCAAGAGGCCGGGCAGGATCAGCGCCGCCGCGGGCCAGAACAAAGGCCAGATAAGAAGCGTGTGATAGCCCGGCGGGCCATTATGGCCTTCCTGCGCGTCGCCGATCTTGCCCAGCATGTCGCCGCCGACGGCTTGCGTAAAGAACCGGCCGTCCGTCGCCTGCCAGATGGCGAGGCCCCAGGGCAGGACCATCAGTATAAAGAGGAGAAAGCCGGAAACGGGCCGCATGGCGGCGAGCCAGTTGAACCGCCATTTGCCGCCGGCGACGCCGAGCCCCGTGACGAGGGAGATCATTGGCGCGATCGGGCCTTTGACGAGCGCGGCGGCGCCCTGCGCGGTCCAGAAAAGGAGCGCTGCAGGCCAGCCCGGCTTTCGTCCTTCCTGAACCGCGCCGAAAATCGTGAGAAAAGCGTATTGGGCCATGGCGACAAGCCCTAAAAGCACGCCGTCGGTCTTGGCGATGGTGGCTTCCGCCGCCACGACGGGCGCGCTGGCGAGGAGCAGTCCGGCGAGAAGCCCCGTGCGCGCGTCAAAGGCGCGCGCGCCGGCGAGGAAGGTGAAGATCGCGGCGATGACGACCCCGATCATCGACGGGATGCGATAAGCCCAGATCTCGCGGGCCTCGACGTTCGAAAACGCCTTGACGCTCGCCGCCTGCAGCCAGTAGACGCCGGCCGGCTTTTTGTTTCGCTCCCGGCCCTGAAAGCGGATCGCGACATAGTCGCCGCTCTCGATCATCTGCGCCGTCGCCTGCGCGAAGCGCGCTTCGTCGCGGTCGAGCGGCGGCAGGGCGAAGAGCCCCGCAAAAGCGGTGAAGGCGGCGAAGGCCGCGACGCACAGCAGGCAAAAGCGCCATGTCAAAGGCGCGCCCGCCGTCATGCGAGCCCCCGGCGTCGCGCCGGATGGTGTGAAAGACCCCTCATGGCGGCGGAGCGTAACGCCATCCGCGAGTCTTGTCTCGTCTGTGCGGAAGCAGTGGTGACCCTCGCGGCGCTATCGTTTATGAGCGTTGGTCATGAGCGATGCGCCCTCTCTCACGCCCTCGATCAGCGTCGTCGCGCCCATGCATAATGAGGCGGGCGGGGCGGGCGCGCTTGCGGCCGAAATCGCCGCCGCGCTGGCGGATGTCGATCACGAGATCATCCTCGTCGACGACGCCTCGAGCGATGACACGCTGAAAGTCTTGAAAGCCGCGCGCGCCGGCCTGCCGCAATTGCGCATCTTGCGCCACGAAAAAAACGCCGGGCAGAGCCGCGCCGTCAGGACCGGGGTCCTCGCCGCGAGGGGCGCCGTCATCGCCATGCTCGACGGCGACGGCCAGAACGATCCGGCGGATATTCCCGCGCTTTACCGCCAGCTCATGGAATCGAACGGCGGTCTCGCCATGGTCGCCGGGGAAAGGCGGGGGCGCCAGGACTCGGCGGCGAAGAAGGCCGCCTCGCGCGCCGCCAATGCGATCCGCAAAAAGCTGTTGAACGACGGCTCGGCGGATACGGGCTGCGGCCTCAAGGTTTTCCGGCGGGATGCGTTTTTGCGCCTTCCCTATTTCGACCACATGCACCGCTACCTGCCTGCGCTGATGGCGCGCGAGGGCTTCGGCGTCGCCTTCGCGCCGGTCTCTCACCGGGCCCGGGCGCATGGGCGATCAAAATACACCAATTTCGGCCGGGCGCTGGTCGCCGTGCGCGATCTGATGGGCGTGATGTGGTTAAGGGCGCGGGCGAAGCCGCCGGGGGAAATCACCGAAGAGGCGTAAGGAATGCGCTTGAAATCGGGGCCGGATTTCCGTTTTGGCGCGAGCGCGCGCCCGTGTTAAGCTTACCCGAAATTGGGGCCGCCGGGCCGATCCGGCCATGGGGGGCGGCGTGAGGAAGGAACACAATGTCCATGTATCAGATGTTTCCATTGCTGGCGATTAGCCTGGTTGTTTATGCGGTCCTGGCGCTGACCGGCGCGGCGGGCGCGCTCTGGTATGACTCGACCATTCTTGAGCTGACCATGGTGTCCGGCGAGGTATGGATCGTGAGCGCCGGCGATATTTTCCTGCTGGTCAGCATGGGGCTTTTGTTCGTTGAGCTTTTGCGCTCGACCAAGACCGGATCGGAATCGATCATGAACCACGCGCTGTCCGTGGTCGTGTTCATCGCCTCGCTGCTGCTCTTCATCATCGTGAAAGGCTTCGGCAATTCGGTGTTTTTCCTGTTCATGACCATGACGTTCCTCGACTTCATGGCGGGCTTCATCGTCACCACGGTGACGGCGCGGCGCGACCTCGCCGTGGGCGGCGGTCTTTCCGGTTAGCTGGCGTCACGCCTCGATTGAGGTGAAGAGGCCCGGCTGAAGCGTCCGCGCCAGCTCTTTAAAGATAAATATCGAGCGCTTGCGGTCCGGTCTGGGCCGCAAGCGCTTTCGTCTGGCCGTAAGCTCTGCGCGCGTCGGCAAAGGCCGGATTTGAGGGCTGCGGGGATGTCCGGCGGGCTTTAATCGCGGGTTCGAGGCGGCGCGCCTGTTCCGTCGGGACCGGCGCGTGAAAGGGCGGTCTGGCGGCGTCTGCGCGGGCCGGAAGGTTAAGAATTCGTTTCACGGCCCTGAAAGGGGCAAGTTCCGCGCCAGAATCCTCCTTTGCATGCCAGTATTTATGCGCTTCACGCTTCAAATTTTATTTACGGCTTTGCGGCTAATGTCGTGACCTAAACATGTGAGTGGGTTTGATGGCTGACAGCGCGAAGGCGTTCTCCTTGAAACACGGGCGGGAAACCGTAACCGGCGAGACCGGCGCCGCCGGCGTTTCGGCGCGCGGCGTTTCCACAATCGCCGAGGCGGGCGACAACGCCGGCGGCCTTCAGACCATGTTCGAATTCGATCCGGAGGCGGGCGGCCTCAAATGGTCCGACGAAGAAGCGGCCGCGCGCATTTTCGGCGTCGCCCCCGGCGAGGTTGCGGCGAGCGTCGACGCTTTCTCCGCCTGCATCGAAGGGGAAGAGGACGAAGCCCGCGCCGCCGCCTTCGCCGGCGCCCGCGCCAGCTATTCCTGCGAATACCGTTTAAAGCGCGCCGACGGCGCCGGCCATTGGGTCGAGGAACGCGGCGGCTGGATCGGCTACGGTCCGGGCCGGCGCCTCATCAGCATCATCCGCTCCATTGAAAGCCGCAAGCGCCGCGAAGAGCAGCTTTCCTGGCTCGCCGTCAATGACGAGCTGACCGGTCATCTCAACCGCGCGCATCTCAGGAAAGCGCTTGAAGAAACCATCGCCGATCTCGTCTCCAAAGACGGGACCGGGGCTTACCTGATGGTGGGCATCGACGATCTCGGCGCCGTCAACGCCGATTTCGGTTTCGAAGCCGCCGACAAGGTGATCGCCGAAGTCGGCGCGCGGCTTGCGAGCGTGCTCGGCCCCGAGGACAGGATCGGCCGCGTCGCCGGCACCAAATTCGGCATCATCATCGCGGAAAGCGACGCCGACTATATGCGCCAGATCTGCGTGCGGCTCTTGAACGTCGTGCGCGAGAGCGTCATCGAAACCAAGGGCGGCGCCGTCGCCGCGTCCGTATGTCTCGGCGCGGTCAGCCTGCCCGAGCAGGCGGACGCGTCCAACATCGCCATGACCCGGGCGGAGGCCGCGCTCGATGCGGCCAAGCGCATCGGCAAGTCGAGCTGGGCGGCCTTCACCGACAAGACCGACGTCATTTCCCAGCGTCGCCGCAACACGCATATGTCGGACGTCATCCTGACCGCGCTCAACGAGCGCCGGGTGCGGCTCGCTTTCCAGCCGATCGTCGCCGATCTCGACGAGGCGCCGAAAAAATTCGAATGCCTCATCCGCATGCGCGGCGATGACGGCCAGAACATCCCGGCGCCGGAATTCATTCCGGCTGCGGAGCGTCTCGGCCTCGTTCATCTTCTCGACCGGCGCGTGCTTGAGTTGGCGCTTAACACGCTCGCCATCTGCCCGAACATCCATCTCAATGTGAACATCTCCATGGAGACGGTGAAGGATTTCGTCTGGGCGGAAGGCTATATCGCGCTTTTGCGCTCCAATCAGGAGCTCGCGCGGCGCATTACGGTGGAACTCACCGAAACCCAGGTAATCGACGCCATCGACGCCTCGATTGAGTTCGTTTCCGAGATCAAAAAGCTTGGCTGCTCCTTCGGCATCGACGATTTCGGCGCCGGTTACACGTCCTTCCGCAACTTGAAAGCGATGGACATCGACATTTTGAAGATCGACGGGTCTTTCGTCACGGGCGTTTCCTCATCCCGCGAAAACCAGCTTTTCGTCAGGACGCTTCTCGATCTCGCCCGCAATTTCGGCATGCAGACCGTGGCGGAATGGGTCGACAACGAAGCCGACGCCATGCTTCTGAAAGGGCTCGGCGTCGATTACCTGCAAGGGTTTTTGCTCGGCAAGCCGGAAACCAATCCGGACTGGCTGCCCGACGGCGCGCCGAACGATCCGCCTCAGCGGACCGAACGCGGCCAGTCGTAAAAATCCGGAAGCCGCGGCTTCGCCGTTACTCGTTTCCGCCTTCGAGCTTGTCGAGCTTGCGCTGCAGCGCTTCGACCTGCGACTTCAACGCATCGATATTGGGGTCTTCTTTCGCCTCGTCGCCGGGCTTTGGCGCCGGCGTCGTGCGCTGCGGCGAATAAGACGGCCCGAGCGGCGAGAACATTTTCATCGCCTGCTCGTAAAGCTCCATGTTCTTCCGGACGCTTTCTTCGAACATCGCATAGCCCGGCGCGCCGCCGAAGGCGTCGCGCATGCGCGAGCGCATTTCTTCCTGATTGCGCGAAAACGCATCCATGCTCATTTCGAGATAGGACGGCACGAATGTCTGTAAGCTATCGCCGTAAAATTTGATCAGCTGACGGAGGAACTGGATTGGCAAAAGATTTTGCCCCTTGCTCTCTTCCTCGAAAATGATCTGGGTGAGGACGGACCGCGTAATGTCGTCGCCGGACTTGGCGTCAAAGACGACGAAGTCCTCGCCCTGTTTCACCATGTCGGCGAGAAAATCGAGCGTCACATAGGACGAGGTTGCGGTGTTGTAGAGACGCCGGTTCGCGTATTTCTTGATGACGACGGCGTCGCCGTCGGTCTTGGAGCGGCCCTTGGTCTTTTCAGTCATATAGCTCTTCCCTCCCGCGCCTTTGCGGCGCCGCCGAAGAACTGCGGCGCTGCAGCGCAGATTTTGTGCGCTTGCTAATCCTGCTATACCATGAAATGAAGATTTTCATACGCGTTAAGGATAAGTTTTCCACGCGGTAAGTCTTTGAGATTGTTTACCCTTCGCGCCCGGGAAGACGCTGCGACGCAGATTGACGGGCTTTCCGGCGCATAAAATCGAGGTCAGGAGGCTCTATGAGCGGGGCAGTCATCGTTTCGGCGGCGCGAACAGGCGTCGGGTCTTTCGGCGGCGGATTGGCGGCCGTTCCGGCGGCGAAACTAGGAGAAACCGTCATTGCGGCGGCCCTCGAGCGGGCCGGGCTCGCGGGCGGGGATGTGGACGAAACCCTTATGGGCCACGTCCTCCAGGCCGGCCAGGGCCAGAACACCGCGCGCCAGGCTTCCATCGGCGCCGGGATCCCTCAGGAAAAGCCGGCCATGACCGTCAACCAGGTCTGCGGCTCCGGGCTGCGGGCCGTGGCCATGGCCGCGCAGGCGGTGCGTCTTGGCGACGCGGTCACAGCGGTCGCCGGCGGGCATGAGAACATGTCGCTCGCGCCCCATGCGGCGCATTTGCGCGACGGCGTGAAAATGGGCCCCAAGAATTTCGCCGACACCATGATCACCGACGGTCTGTGGGACGTGTTCAACGACTATCACATGGGCGTGACCGCGGAGAATCTCGCCGAGAAATACCAGATCACCCGCGAGGACCAGGACGCCTTCGCGGTTGCGAGCCAGAACAAGGCGGAGGCGGCGAAGAAAGCCGGCAAGTTCAAGGACGAAATCACGCCGGTGACGATCAAGACCCGCAAGGGCGAGGTCGTCTTCGAGGAAGACGAATATATCCGCGAAGGCGTGACCGTTGAGGGCATTGCAGGGCTGAAGCCCGCCTTCAAGCGCGACGGCGGTTCGGTGACGGCGGCGAATGCGTCGGGCATCAATGACGGCGCGGCGGCGCTTGTCGTCATGTCGGAAGCCGAGGCTGACAAGCGCGGCCTTGAACCGCTGGCGCGCATCGCCTCCTGGGCCCATTGCGGCGTCGATCCCTCGATCATGGGCATCGGCCCGGCGCCGGCCACGCGGCTTGCTCTTGAAAAAGCCGGCTGGAGCCTCGACGATGTGGATCTGATCGAGGCCAACGAAGCCTTCGCGGCGCAGTCCCTTGCGGTCGGCAAGGAGCTCGGCTGGGATCCGGAGAAGGTCAACGTCAATGGCGGCGCCATTGCCATCGGCCATCCGATCGGCGCCTCCGGCGCGCGCATCCTGACGACGCTGCTTTACGAGCTGAAACGCTCGGGCAAGTCGAAGGGTCTTGCGACGCTGTGCATCGGCGGCGGCATGGGCGTCGCGCTTTGCGTCGAGCGCTGACGCGCTTCAGGCGAAGGACGCGGTGAAAAACAAGAGGGAGAAACAAAATGGCAAGGACGGCGATCGTTACCGGCGGCACGCGCGGCATCGGCCATGCGATTTGCATCGCGCTGAAGGACAAGGGCTGCAAGGTCGCCGCGACGTATGCGGGCAATGACGAAGCAGCCGCGAAGTTCAAGGAAGAGACCGGCATCCACGTCTTTAAATGGGATGTGGGCGATTACGACGCCTGCAAGAGCGGCGTGGCGGAAATCGAGGCCGAACTCGGGCCCATCGACATTCTCGTCAACAACGCCGGCGTCACCCGGGACGCCATGTTCCACAAGATGACGCCGGATCAGTGGTCGCAGGTGATGCGCGCCGATCTCGATAGCGTTTTCAACATGGCCCACCAGGTGTTTCCGGGGATGCGCGAACGCGGTTTCGGCCGGATCATCAACATCTCTTCGATCAACGGTCAGAAAGGCCAGATGGGCCAGGCCAATTACTCCGCGGCGAAAGCCGGCATGATCGGCTTCACCCGGGCGCTGGCCCAGGAAGGCGCGCGCAAGGGCGTCACGGTGAATGCGGTCGCGCCGGGCTATATTGCGACGGACATGGTGGCGGCCATGGACGAGAAAGTCCTGCAGTCGATTGTCGCGCAAGTGCCGGTGGGCCGCCTCGGCAAGCCGGAGGAAATCGGCCATTGCGTCGCCTTCCTCGCCGACGATCAGTCGGGTTTCATCACCGGCGCGGTGCTGACCGCCAATGGCGGCCAGTATATCGCCGCCTGATTGGGCGGACGCCTGAAATCAAAAGGGCTCCGGCGCGGGAAAACCCGTTCCGGGGCCCTTTTTTCACCAAAATCGCTCTATAGGATGCGCAGGATTATGTTTCGGGAGCGTCCTTTGATCCGTTCCTTCCGGGGACGGCTTGCAGTCTTTGCGCTCGCTGCGCTGGCGGCGGGCGGCTTTGCGCACGCTCAAGAAAAGGGGACGGAACAGCCGTCGCGTCTTTCCCTTGCTCAGACCTCTGACAATCCGTTTTCCGCGCTTGTGGGCAAGCGCCGCGCGCGCAGTCTTGAGGATCAGGCGGGGCATGGGGTGGAGCGCTATGTGCTGACCAGCGACGATCGCGCCTTTCTGTTCGAAGAGCGCGGGCGCACGGCCAGGGTGCGTTTTCTGTGTTCGCCGGAAGACGCGCGCATCGACTGCGCGCTCGACGGCTCGGCGCCGTCGCCGGAAATTCACCTGCTGACAGCGACAAGAGGCCCGCGCGGCGACGTCATCTACAAAACCCAAGAGGGCGAGACCCTGCTGCGGATCGCGGCCTATGGCGGCGCCACCGTGTTCTGGCCGGGCGAGGCCCAAGGCATCGCCGCGTCCAAATCCTTCGGCGACGACGAGCCGTTGACGCTGGCGCCCCAAAACTACGATGCGGCGATGCGCCGGGCGCAGAGCGCGTCGGCGCAGGTGAGCGCGATTGTCGGCGCGGCGATCCATTTCGATGTGGGCGCGGGCCGGCGCGCCGCCGATCCGAATGCGGCGGTGCTCGCCGATGCGGTGCTGACCGCCGCGAAGGGCCTCGCCGAAGTGGCGGACGATCCCATCGGCGCGCGCATCATCGCCGAGCGGATCAAGCGCGTCGCCTTCCTGCCGGGGGCGGCGCCCGGCGTGGCGCTTAACGGCTCGGTGCTGGAAATCCTCTATGTCCCGACTCTGGACATCAAGGGGCGCCCTTCATCGGCCAAGGTGGCCCACTATCTTGAGCAGACGCTCTGACCCGGTCCTTGCGTCTTTTGGCCGGTTGTTATGAATTTCGCAGAGTTTCGGTCTTAAAACAGCCGCATTGAAGGTGAAGATTGACCGGATGATGAGACCCGCGCCCAACCCGAAGCTCGCCGCCGCGAGGGCGGTTTGCGTCTTTGCCGCGGGCGCCATGCTCGCCGGCGCGGCGAGCCCCGCGTTGACCGCCCAGTCGTTGAAACAGATCCGGGCGCAACAGGCCGAAGAGCGCATGCTTGAAGACCAGGCGGGCTACACCCAACAGCTCTGCGGCATCCGGTTCAGCGTCTCGATTGACTGGTCGAGCTTCGACCATTGGCCGGAAGGCGCCGGCGTGGCGCGCGCCTGCGACCGCGGGCTTTCCGAAATCGAAACCCAATGCCGCAACGGCGAAGCCCCGCGCGTGACGCGCTTTGTGTGCACGGGCGACGGCTCCGGCTCTTACAAGAGCGGCGGCACGGTGGAATACGGGGCGAGCCCGCGCTGACGCTTAGCCGGCGGCCGCCGCCTGTTCCAGGATGCCGACCCGCACGCCGTCGAACACATATTGCGTCGACAGCGCCATCAGCAACATGCCGAGAATGCGGGTGATGGCGTTCATGCCGGTGCGCCCCAGAACGTCGCCGATGCGGCTGGCGAAGCCCATGGTGACGACCGCAATGATCAGCACAAGGATCATGGCGACAAGCGCCGCCAGCTTGTGATCGAGCGTCGCGCCGGGGCCCATCAGGAGCATGACCGTGGCGATGGCGCCGGGGCCGGCGAGCATCGGGATCGACAAGGGGAAGAAAGCGATGCTGTCGCGCGCGGAGGCCCTCGGACCCGGCGTTTTCGCTTCCGTTTCGCCGTCCGGATCGAAGAACATCCGGAAGCCCATGATGAACAGGATAATGCCCATGGCGGCGCGGAAGGCGGCGAAGCTGACGCCCAGATGGTGCAGGAGCGCGTTGCCGGCGAGACCGAAGAACAAAAGGATGGCGACGGAATAAAGCGCGGCCATGACCGCGATGCGCAAGCGCTCGCGCGGCAACTCGCCCTTCGTCAGCGACGCGAAAATCGGCGTCACCAGGATCGGATCGATGACGATGAACAGCGTCACGAACGCGGTCGTGAAGGCGGGCAAGATGCTGGCGAGCATGGAGGGCTCCTCTTCCCGCCTTTTGCCTAAGTCCTGAGGCGGACGCAAGCCGGGCCGGACAAAGCTGCGCAAAAGAAAAAGGGCGGCTCGACAGAGCCGCCCTTTCTTTAGGCTGATAGGCTTTGGGAGCCGGGCTTACATCATGCCGCCCATTCCGCCCATTCCGCCCATGTCAGGCATTCCGCCGCCGCCGCCCGCGGCGCCCTCTTTTTTTGGCGCTTCTGCGACCATCGCCTCCGTCGTGATGAGGAGGCCGGCCACGGAAGCCGCATCCTGAAGGGCCGTGCGAACGACTTTGGCCGGGTCGACGATGCCGGTGGCGATGAGGTCGCCATATTCGTCGGTCTGGGCGTTGAAGCCGAACTTGAAGTCGGTCTGTTCAAGCAGCTTGCCGATGACGATCGAGCCTTCGCCGCCCGCATTGTGGACGATCTGGCGGATCGGCGACTCAAGCGCCTTGCGCACGATGTTGATGCCGGCGGCCTGGTCGGGGTTTTCGCCCTTGAGGCCTTCGAGCACTTTCGCCGCATAGAGGAGCGCGGTGCCGCCGCCGGGGACGATGCCTTCTTCGACGGCCGCGCGGGTCGCGTTGAGGGCGTCGTCGACGCGGTCCTTGCGCTCTTTTACTTCGATTTCCGTCGCGCCGCCGACCTTGATCACCGCAACGCCGCCGGCGAGTTTCGCCAGACGTTCCTGCAGTTTTTCACGGTCGTAATCGGAGGTCGTGTCCTCGATCTGCTTGCGGATCTGCGAGGTGCGCGCTTCGATATCGGCTTTCTCGCCGGCGCCGTCGACGATCGTGGTGTCGTCTTTGTTGATCGTGACTTTCTTCGCCGTGCCGAGCATGTCGAGCGTGACGTTCTCCAGTTTAATGCCCAAGTCTTCAGAGATGACCTGGCCGCCGGTGAGGATCGCGATGTCTTCGAGCATCGCCTTGCGGCGGTCGCCGAAGCCCGGCGCTTTCACCGCAGCGATTTTCAGGCCGCCGCGCAGCTTGTTGACCACGAGGGTCGCGAGCGCTTCGCCTTCGACGTCTTCCGCAATGATGAGGAGCGGACGCGAAGACTGCACCACTGACTCAAGAAGCGGCAGCATGGATTGCAGGTTCGAGAGTTTTTTCTCGTGCAGCAGGATGTACGGATCTTCAAGCTCCGCCACCATCTTGTCGGCGTTGGTGATGAAGTAAGGCGAAAGATAGCCGCGGTCGAACTGCATGCCTTCGACGACGTCGAGTTCGGTTTCGGCGGTTTTCGCTTCCTCAACCGTGATGACGCCTTCATTGCCGACTTTGTCCATCGCTTTCGCGATCATTTCGCCGATTTCTTTTTCGCCATTGGCGGAAATCGTGCCGACCTGGGCGATTTCGTCGGACGAGGCGATCTTGGTCGCGCGGGCGCGGATTTCCTCGACGACCTTGGTGACGGCGAGATCGACGCCGCGCTTCAGGTCCATCGGATTCATGCCGGCGGCGACGGCTTTCGCGCCTTCCTTGACGATCGCCTGGGCGAGAACGGTTGCGGTGGTGGTGCCGTCGCCGGCTTCGTCGTTGGTTTTCGACGCCACTTCGCGCACCATCTGGGCGCCCATGTTTTCGAACTTGTCTTCAAGCTCGATTTCTTTCGCCACGGTGACGCCGTCTTTCGTCGTGCGCGGGGCGCCGAACGATTTTTCGATGACGACATTGCGGCCTTTGGGGCCGAGCGTCACTTTCACCGCATTGGCGAGAATGTCGACGCCGCGCAGCATTTTATCGCGCGCCTCGACGTCGAATTTGACTTCCTTGGCAGCCATTGTTGCTTCTCCTTAAAAATACTTGTGCTGATGGGGGCTAGTCGATGATCCCGAGGATGTCCGACTCTTTCATGATCAGGAGATCCTCGCCGTCGATCTTCACTTCCGAGCCCGACCATTTGCCGAACAGGATTTTGTCGCCGGTCTTGACGTCGAGCGGGATCAGTTCGTTGTCGTCGCCGCGCGCGCCGGCGCCGACGGCGACCACTTCGCCTTGCTGGGGTTTTTCCTTGGCGGTGTCGGGAATGATGATGCCGCCGGAGGTTTTCTGGTCTTCTTCGATGCGGCGGACCAGCACGCGGTCATGGAGAGGCCGAAAAGCCATGGTCTACGTCTCCCTGGGTCGTGTTTTTGAACAAAAACAACGGGTTAATCTGAAAAAAGCAGGCTTGGAGCGCCTGCTGGCACTCACATGAAGAGAGTGCTAGCGGCGATTTAGGAGCGGAGAGGCGAAGCGTCAAGAGGGAGAGGCCATGCGGCTTCCGGCGTTGGCGCTGACGCGGTTGTGACCGGCGGGCGGGACCGGTGTGAAACTTCCGCCGCAATTACATGTTTTTAATGCTTCGGCGCCTTCAATCGGCCCATATTCACGCCGAAAGAAGCCGCTTTCCGGGGGGAGCGCTCCTGCCGGACCGGACAATGACATTGCAACGCCTGAAAGGAGCTTCAGCAATGCGGAAAATGCTTATCCTTGCGGCGGCCGCCATTTTTGCGGTCGGCTGCACCACCAATCCTTACACCGGCGAGAAACGCGCGAGCCGCACGGTGACCTCGGGCGCCGCGGGCGCGGGCGCGGGCGCGGCGGCGGGCGCGGTTATCGGCGCCATCGCCGGGGACGCCAAGAAAGGCGCGATCATTGGCGCCGGCGTCGGCGCGGCCACGGGCGTCGGCATCGGCGTCTATCAGGACCGCCAGCAGGCCAAGCTGCGCGAACGGCTCGCCGCGAGCGGCGTTTCCGTAACGCGCCAGGGCGACAACATCATTCTCAACATGCCTTCCGACATCACCTTTCCGGTGAACCAGTCGGACATCAATCCCGGCTTTTACGAAACCCTCAATTCCGTGGCGATCGTGCTGAAAGAGTTCGACAAGACGACGGTCAGCGTTTACGGCCACGCCGACTCCACCGGTTCGGAAGCTTACAATATGGAGCTTTCCAAGAAACGGGCGTCGTCCGTTGCGACTTATCTCGCCGGCCAGGGCGTCGCCCCGGCGCGGCTGCAGGCGGTCGGCTATGGCGAAATGCATCCGATTGCAGACAATTCGACGGAAGCCGGCCGCGCCGCCAACCGTCGCGTCGAGATCGTCATCGATCCGGTGGACAGCGCGTTCAATAGCTAAAACCGGCCTTAATTCCGGTCATCGAACCGCCGGGCGGAAACGCCCGGCGGTTTTTTCATGTCCCGTTTTGGAACGTGGTCCGTTCTGGACGATGCCAACAAAGTTAAGTGCTTTTTTAGAGTGTTTTCCTAAAACTGTTGATGTCAGGCGCGCGACGGAAAAGCGGCGCAGCACAGAAGGAAAGACGGGGCGCGTCCATGAATTTACGCCAGAAAAGTTCGCGATATTGCGCGGCGGTCCTGTTCTGCGCCGGCATTGCGGGCGCGTTTCTTGTGCTGGCGACCATCAGGTCCGGCTTTCGTCCCGATTTTGAAATCTGGCTCGCCGCCGCGCTTGTCGTATCGCTGATTTTGCATGCGCGCGCCGGCTTCGCGCTATCAAACGCTCAGCAGGAACTCGAACTGTTGCGCGGGCTTGTCAAAAAATTCAGCCCGTCTCACGCCAAGGCGCCGCCGTCGCTCAAATTCGAGCCGGTTGAAAATGTCGGCAAGGACGACGCCGTCATTCTCGATGAGGTCAAGGACGCCATCGAAAACGACCGCATCGATCTTTATCTGCAGCCGATTGTCAGTCTGCCCCAGCGCAAGACCCGCTGCTTTGAAGCGTTTTCCCGTCTGCGCCGCGCTGACGGCGGGGTTTTAAGGCCTTCCGATTATATTGACGCCGCCGAACGCGCGAACCGCATCGGCGTCGTCGACAATATGATCTTGTTGCGCGCGGTGCAGTCCCTGCGCCAGCTCGGGCCGGAAAGCGCCCAGTATCGCATGTTCTGCAACATTTCTCCGGCGACGATTTTCGACCAGGATTTCTTTACGCGGTTCACGGACTACCTTGACGCCAATCACGACCTCGCCCAGCGGCTGGTGTTCGAATTCACCTATCCGGCGGTCGAAATGATGCATGATCGGGTGAAAAAGAATATGAAAGCGGTCGCCGATCGCGGCTTTGCGTTTTCCGTCGATCATATCCGCCGTTTCGATCTCAACTGGGCGGCGCTTCGCGAGCGCAATTTCCGCTTCGTGAAGGCGCCGGGCTCGCTTCTCCTGGCCGAAAGCGCCAAGGGCGATGTGGGCCGCGCCCGGATCAAGGCGTTCAAAACGGCGCTCAGAGAGAACGACATCGACCTCATTGTCGAAAAAGTCGAATATGAAACCCAGATGCCGGAAATCCTGAGCCTGGGGATCGACTACGGTCAGGGCGCGTTGTTCGGCGCGCCGCGTTTTGCGGCGGACTATGTCGGCTCGGCCGATCCCGGAAAGGAACCGGAGCCGGCGCTGCCGAGCTTTGCCGCGGCCTCCTGATATAGCGGCGAGGCGGCGGCGCCTCTCGCTTGACCGCCAGACCCATCGGCCTTATCGGCCATGGGCCTTATGAGCGATGTTCCGGTCATTCAATCCTTGAGCGAGATCGCAGAGCGCTATGACGCGCTTTTGTGCGATGCGTGGGGCGTCATTCATGACGGCGTCAATCTGTTTCCGGGCGCCGGCGAGGCGATGACCCGGTTTCGCGAAACGAGGGGCCCTGTGGTGATCCTCACCAACGCGCCGCGCCCGTCTTCGATCATCCCGGCCCAGCTTGACCGGCTCGGCCTGCCGCGCGGCGCTTATGACGCGGTCGTGACGTCGGGGGATGCGACCCGCGCCGCCATCAAGGCGCATCTGCCCGAGCCGGCTTTGCGCATCGGCCCGGCCATGGACGATCCCCTCTATGAGGGGCTTGAGATCGATTTCCGGCCGCTCGAAGAGGCCGCCTTCATCATCTGCACCGGCCTTAACGACGAAGAGAACGAAGAGCCGGAGGCCTATCGCGATCTCTTAGGCCGTGCGGCGGAACGGCGCCTGCCCATGGTCTGCGCCAATCCGGACATTATCGTGAACTGGGGCGGGCGGATGATGTGGTGCGCCGGCGCCATTGGCGAGCTTTATAAGGATATGGGCGGCGAGGTGATCTATGGCGGCAAGCCGCACTGGCCGGTTTACGACTTGGCGTTGAAAGAGATCGAGACGAAGCGGGGACCGACGCCGCGCGCGCGCATTCTCGCCGTGGGCGACGGCCTCAAGACCGACATTCTGGGCGCCAATAATCACGGCTTCGACGCGCTCCTGATCGCCGGGGAGGGCGGCGTTCACGAAGGCGACAAGGACGCGGCGGCGGTCTCGGCGCAATTGGCGAAGGCGGGGCTGAAAGCGGCGGCTGTCGCGGGAGCGCTGCAATGGTGAGCGCATCGAACGTCATTGCTGCCCCAGTCATTGCCGCCATGGGCAATTTCGACGGGGTCCATCTCGGCCACCAATATTTGTTGAAAGAAACGGCGGCGTTTGCGCGCGCCCATGGCGCGGCGCCGGGCGTCGTTTTGTTCGAGCCGCATCCGCGGCGCTTTTTCCGGCCCGGCGACCCGCCTTTTCTCCTGACCGCGCCGTCGCAGCGGGACAGGCTTTTGCGCGAGGCCGGGGCCGAGGCGATTTATTCGGTGACTTTCGACCGGACGCTGGCCTCCATGTCGCCGGCGGAATTCGTCAAGGACGTGTTGAAAGACCGGCTCGGCCTGAAAGGCGTCGTCGCCGGCGCCGATTTCCGCTTCGGCAAGGACCGGGCTGGCGACGGCGCGGCGCTGAAGCGCTTGAGCGAAGCGGCGGGCCTTGAGGCGAGGCTTATCGATGTCCTTAAAGAGAGTCCGCAGACGGAGAAATTCGGCTCCAGCGCCGTGCGCGCGGCGCTTCAAAGCGGCGAGGTGGAAAAGGCCGCAACCATGCTCGGCCGACCCTGGTCGGTCGTCGGCGCAGTGGCCGAAGGCGCCAAGGTCGGGCGCACCATCGGCTTTCCGACGGCGAACATGACGCTGGGCGAGTTGATCGAACCGCGCAAGGGCGTTTACGCCGTGCGCGCGAGCGTCGACGGCGAAACTTATAATGCGGTCGCCAATTTCGGCCGCCGGCCCACCGTCGGCTCGGAGGCGCCCTTGCTTGAAACCTATCTCTTCGATTTCGACGGCGATCTTTACGGCAAGGAGATGGAAGTCGCCTTCATCGCCTTCCTGCGCGACGAACAGAAATTCGACGGGCTCGACGCCTTGAAGGCCCAGATCGCCGAGGACTGCGTCCGCGCGAAGTCGTTATTAGGTTAATTTCCCTCGCGAAATCGTGCCGCCGGGAAGGGCGGGACCGCCTCATTCTCGACACAATAGGCTCGAAAAATGCATGCTGGATCAGTTCCCCCGGGCCGGGCCAAAGGCGCGGGGGCCCCGTGTTGGAGGCGTTCCATGGCCAGGCTCTCTTTGGTGAAAAAACTCAGCCTTTGTGCGGCGGCGTCCGCCATGGCGATGGGCGTGACGGCCCCGGCTTTCGCCGGCGGCGGCCATTACGGGCATGGCTATTACAAGCGCCATCACGGCCACCATTACAACTATCGCCGCCATCATCACCGGGGCGGCGGCGGCAAGGCGGCGGCCATCGCGCTCGGCGTCGTCGGCGGCGCCATCATTTTGAATGAACTTGCCGAGGCGAACGCCCGCGACCGCTATTACGAAGACCGCTACTACCGCGACCGCTATTACGACAGCCAGGCCCGCGCCCGCGCCTATGACCGGGGTTACGCCGCCGGCCGTTATGACGGGAGCCGGTACGAGTCTTACGAAGACGACGCCTATTACGGCGAGGAGCCTTATGCGGACGAGCCTTACGAAGACGAGGCTTATGACGACAGCGGCCTCGCCGGCGGCGAACCGGCGGCGCGCGGCCCGGTTTATCGGACCCCGGGCTCGGGCGCTTATGACCGCGCGCCGCGCGCGATCTCGGCGAGCGCGGCCTATCGGACCTGTCTCGATCACGCCCGCCGGGCGCTGGGCGAGCGCGGCTTTGTGGTGACCGCCCCTTACCGGCCCGAGACCGTGGAGGATCGCGGCGGCGCCCTGATGATGACGGCGACGGTCACCGCCCAGCGCGGCCGGGACCAGTGGGCCCGGGCCATGTCCTGCGAGGCCAGCGAAAGCCGCGTCTACAGGATGGAGCTGATTTAACTGCGGGGCTCCCCCCACCCAAAACCGCCAAGCGGTTTTGACCTCCCCTCCAGGGGGAGGTGATCTCGTCGCAAGCTCAATGCCCTACCCCCCCCTTGAGGGGAGGTCGAAAGTGCGCCAGCGCTTTCGGGAGGGGGGTGAACCCGCTTATTCGGTATATGCGTCGACAAGGGCCTGAACGGCCCTTTTCCCCGTGACGGGGCCGCATCCCCCTGATAAGAGGGCGGCCATGCCCAAGAGCATCCTCATTATCGCGGCGCGGCGCGCGCCAGCTCCCGAACCGGCTCCTCTCGGCTGAGACGCCGCCTCACGCCTTTCAAGGCTTGACAAAGGCGCCCGGGACCGGGCCTTCCTGAACCCTCGACGACCAGTTTTTGAAGAGAGATTTGACGATGCCAGATGCATCGAAAAACGGCGCATCGAAAGGCGCCGCTTCTGAGGGGCGCGACTACAAGGACACGCTGTTCCTCCCCGAAACCGAATTTCCCATGCGCGCGGGGCTGCCGAAGCGCGAACCGCAATGGCTCGAGCGCTGGGCGAAGCTCGGCATGTATGAGCGCTTGCGTGCGGACGCGAAGGGCCGCGAGAAATTCATTCTCCATGACGGCCCGCCCTACGCCAACGGCCATATCCATATGGGCACGGCGCTCACCAAGGTCCTGAAAGACCTCATCGTGCGCTCGAAACAGATGGCCGGCTACGACGCCAATTTCGTGCCCGGCTGGGATTGTCACGGCCTGCCCATCGAATGGCAGGTGGAGCGCGAATTCGCCGAAAAGGGCCGCAAGAAACGCGACGTGCCCACGGCGGAATTCCGCAAGGCTTGCCGCGACTACGCCCAGAAATGGCTCGATATCCAGCGCGAGGAATTCAAGCGCCTCGGCCCCGAAGGCGACTGGGACAATCCGTACACCACGATGGCTTTCGCTTCGGAGGCGAAGATCGCCGGCGAGCTTTTAAAGTTCGCCGAACTCGGGCTTCTCTATCGCGGCTCGAAACCGGTGATGTGGTCGCCGGTGGAACAGACCGCGCTCGCCGAAGCCGAGATCGAATATCACGACCACCAGTCGACGACGATCTGGGTGAAGTTTCCGGTGAACTCCGTAATTCTTCGGGAAGGAGACGAACCAACAAATTGGGATCTGGTAAGCAACCCAGATGATCCACTCAATGTGGTAATCTGGACAACAACCCCTTGGACTATTCCTGGCAATAGAGCGATCTGTTTTGGCCCTAAGCTGAGCTATAGCGTTTATAAAGTCGTCGAGATGCAAGCTGATCTCGATTTCGAACCTTGGGCTAAGCCAGGTGAGCGGTTTGTTGTTGCAGATGCTTTGGCCGAGAGTGTTCGAGAAGCGGGCCTTATTGCTAAGTGGGAACGTGTTGCAGAATTGTCAGCACAGCAACTGCGTTCGATGCACTGCGACCACCCTTTGAAAGGCTTTTCCGGCGGCTACGAGTTCGACGTGCCGCTCCTCGCGGGCGATCACGTCACCGACGAGGCGGGGACGGGCTTCGTTCACACCGCGCCCGGCCACGGTCAGGAAGACTATATCGCCTGGGTTTCCGCTTTCGGGACGCAAAAGGAAATTCCGCATACGGTGGATGAGTTCGGCGCCTTCACCGAAGAAGCGCCCGGCTTCACCGGCGAGCAGGTGCTCGTGATCGAGGGCAAGAAAAAGGGCAAGGACGGCGGCGCCAACAAGGCGGTGATCGACCAGCTCATCGCGCACGGCAAACTCCTGGCGCGCGGGCGGCTGACCCACTCCTATCCCCATTCATGGCGCTCGAAAGCGCCGGTGATCTTCCGCAACACGCCGCAATGGTTCATCGCGCTCGACAAACCGACGGCGAACGGGAAAACCTTGCGCGAAAACGCGCTCGCCGCCATCGACGCGACCGGCTTCACGCCCGCGGCGGGACGCAACCGCATCCGCTCCATGGTGGAAGGCCGGCCCGACTGGCTGATCTCGCGCCAGCGCGCCTGGGGCGTGCCGATCACCATCTTCGTCCATAAGGAGACGGGCGAGGTGCTGGTCGACGAGGCGGTCAACAAGCGCATCACCGACGCCATCACCACAGGCGGCGCCGACGCCTGGTTCGAAACCGACAGCCAGGACTTCCTCGGCGCCGACTACAAGGCCGGCGATTATGAGAAGGTCGAGGATATTCTCGACGTCTGGTTCGATTCCGGCTCCACCCACGCTTTCTGCCTCGAAGAGCGCGAAGACCTCAAATGGCCGGCGGACGTTTATTGCGAAGGCTCGGACCAGCATCGCGGCTGGTTCCAGTCTTCGCTCCTCGAGGCCTGCGGCACGCGCGGGCGCGCGCCTTACGATCATGTCGTCACCAACGGTTTCGTGGTCGACGGCGAGGGCCGCAAGATGTCGAAGTCGCTGGGCAATGTCATGGCGCCCGACGAGGTCATCAAGCAATATGGCGCGGAGATCATCCGCATCTGGGTGGCGAGCTCCGATTACACGGACGATTTGCGCATCTCCAAAGAGATCATCGGCTCGGCTGTCGATTCCTACCGGCGCTTGCGCAACACGCTGCGTTATCTCCTCGGCGCCCTCAACGGTTTTGAAGACGCCGAACGGCTCGACGCGGCTGAGATGCCGGAGCTTGAGCGCTACATCCTTCATCGCCTCGCGGTTCTTGATGAGGAAGTGCGCGAGGGCTACGACAAGTTCGACTTCAAGGGCGTCTGGCGCAAAATTTTCGACTTCGCTTCGCTGGAGCTGTCGGCCTTCTATCTCGATGTGAGGAAGGACTCGCTTTACTGCGACGCGCCCGGCGACAAGCGCCGCCGCGCCGCGCGCACGGTGATGGCCGAAGTCTTCGACCGGCTCGTCCTCTGGCTCAGCCCCATCTGCGTTTTCACTGCGGAAGAGGCGTGGCTGACGCGCTATCCATCCGAAGACGGATCGGTGCATCTGGCGCTGTTCCCGGAAACGCCCAAGGGCTGGCGCGACGACGCGCTCGGCGCCAAATGGAAAAAGATCCGCGAGGTGCGCCGCGTGGTGACGGGCGCGCTTGAAGTGGAGCGCCGGGAAAAACGCATCGGCGCCAGCCTCGAGGCCGCGCCCATCGTGCATGTCGCCGACGCCGATTTGCTGAAGGCCTATCACGGCCTCGACGCGGCGGAGCTCTTCATCACCTCCGGCGCGAGCCTTACCGGCGACCCGGCCCCGGAAACCGCGTTCCGCCTCGAAGGCGAAAGCGGCGCCGTTGCGGTGGAGCCCGTCGAAGCCGAAGGCGAGAAATGCGCGCGCTGCTGGCGCATCCTGCCGGAAGTGGGCGTCCATGAGTCTCATCCGGATCTGTGCGAACGCTGCATCGATGCGGTGGAGGCGGTTGATGCAAAGGCCGGCGCATGAAACCGGCCGATGTCGTCGCGCTGATGAAGAACTGGTGGTCTGAGGCCCGCGCCAACAAGCTGTTCTGGTACGGGCTTGCGGGCGCGGCGCTGGTCATCGCGCTTGATCAGGCGACAAAGTTCTGGATTCTTCACGGGGTGAATCTGCCCGACCTCGGCAAGATCGAGATTTCCGGCATTTTCGATCTCACCTATGTCGAGAACCGCGGGGCGAGCTTCGGCATGCTGCACGGCGCGCGCTGGCCGCTCGCGATCATCGCCATCGGCGTCTCTTTAGGGCTCGGCTGGTGGCTGGGGCGGATCCGGCGGCCTTTTGCGGCGGTTGCGGTCGCTTTCATCATCGGCGGGGCGCTGGGCAATCTCTATGACCGGCTCGCTTACGGCTATGTGGTCGATTTTCTCGATTTTTCGGGGCTTTACTTCCCGTGGGTCTTCAATGTGGCCGATGCGGCGATCAATGTGGGGATCGCCTTTCTCCTCTATGACGCCTGGCGGTCGGGCCGTGAGGAGAAGCAGACGGGCTGACGGGTTTTGCGCCTTTGCGCGAGGCGTCGCCCATGTCTATAGTGCGCGCCAATCTACCGGGTGGGCGCCAAAAGAGGTCTGGAGTTTACGGCATGAATAAAGGTTCTGCGTTGCGCTTTGTCTGCGCCATGGCCCTGATGGGGCTCGCGACAAGCGGCTGCGGCATCGGCAAGGCGCTGGGCGGCGGCAAGAACGCCCCCGACGAATTCGCGATTACGACGAAGGCGCCGCTGGTGGTGCCGCCCGATTACGGCCTCCGCCCGCCGCGCCCCGGCGAGACCCGGCCGCAGGAATTATCGCCCTCGGAGCGCGCGCAGCAGGTCTTGCTCGGCGACGCTTCCGCCGCGCCGCCGTCGCAAGGCGAGCAGCTGCTCCTCAGAAAGGCGAACGCCCTCGGCGCCGATCCGTCGATCCGCCAGCTTCTCGATGCGGAAAATGGCGGGCGCGGCGACAAGGACCGCAGCCTCGCCAACCAGATCCTGTTCTGGAAATTCATCGACGGCAAAGTCGACGATTCCGCCGCGCCCTTGCGCGTCGACAATCCCGACGAGTGGATGGCCGCCCGCGAAAAATCCATCAAGGCGGTGATCGGCGAGGAAGGCCATGTCAAAATCGAGCAGTCGAAATCGCTCGGCCTGCCTGGCGTCTTCTGATTGCAGTTCGAAATTCCGGCGTAAAAAACGCGGCTCTTTCAGGGGCCGCGTTTTTCTTTGAAGGGGCCTAGATCATCGGGCGATAAGTAAGGATCGCCGATGATCTCGTTTTTTAGCGGTCGCGCCGGATGAGCGAAAAACCGGATTCCACTTTTTCGCCCGGCGCTCTAAAACGAGAAACGCGGCCTCCGAAGAGGCCGCGCTCCCTCGTAAGACATCGATGCTTCCCGGGACGGGGGAGAAAGAAAATTCCCGTTAAGCGTCAGTTTGCCTTATCGAAGTCTTTGAGAACGGTTTCGTCGCCCAGCGTTTTGGCGAGGTCGCGAAAGGCGGAATAAAGGATCGCGTCGCTGCGGCTCATCTCCTCGACCGGTCTGTCGAGGTCCGGCGCGTCCCAGCGCCAGAAGGCGAGCTTGTAGAGAAGGTCGCGCTTGCAGCGCGCGTGAATAACGGCGGCCGTGCGGATGACGACGGTCTGCGCCTCGATCAGGCCGGCGGCCTTCGCATCGCCTTCCTCGCCGGCGCAATCGGCGAGAACCGCGTCGATCTGGCGAAACAGGTTGAAGAGCTTTTCGAGATGGTCTTCCTGGGCGTCAGGCCGTTGAGCGGCTTTCGCCTCAATCTCTGAAACAGCCCGCTGCAAGCTTGCGACAGGCATCGCGTGTTCTCCCTTCCACGATTTTCCAAGCTGAGCGCGTGGTCATAGGCTGGGGCCCCGGTCCTGTCTGTCACGTGGATGACCGACATTTTTAGGACGCATGACCTATATAGTAACGGAAAATGATAGTGCAATGCAGCATAAATGCGCAAAATGACGCATCTCGCCCGTCATTATCTCAGCCTATTGGCGAATAATTAGCGGAAATGGTCAGGCGACCATGGAAAAGCCGGCGCGGGCCGCGGCGATTGCGGCTTCCGTTCGGTTGTGCGCGCCGAGTTTTTCGTAGCAGCGATGGACCAGCGTGTTCACCGTGCTCAGCGAAATTCCGAGCTCCCGGGCGATTTCCTTGTTGCCGGCGCCCGCGGCGAGATAGCCAAGGACGTCCTGCTCTTTCGGCGACAGCGCGCGGCCAGGCTCGTCGTCGAGGAGCGCGCCCGCCTGGCGCATGAACATTTCGAGGAGCGCGCGCAGCCGCCGCCCTTCGAACTCCGAGACGTCACCCAGAAGCCGGTCATAGGCGAGAGCGATGTAAACCAGCCGTCCCGGCCGGTCGCAGACATGCATGCCCAGCATGTCCTCGATCCCATATTGCCTGAAAAGAGCGTGCAGCCCCTGTCTCGCCGGGGATATCTCGAAGCCGTCGACGATGTCCGAGAGGCGCACGGGCGCGTAGGAGCCGAACGCCGCCCGGGCCAGATTGTCGTCCATGACATAGCGGCTTTTGCGGTAATAGTCGGTGATTTCGGCCGGGAAGCTCACATAGAGCGGCGTCCACTCGTCCGCGGCGGACTGAAGGCCGCGGTCGAAACGGTAAACCATGGCGTATTTCGCGCCGCAGTCCGCAAGCAATTCGCCGAGAAGGGCGATAACGCTATCACGATCAGCGCATTCGGCGGCCGCCGCGGCGAGGGCGGACATAGACAGAGTGCCAAGCATGGTTGGATCCTGGTCGAAAAACTATGATTTTCGAGAATGTCTCGGGCCAATAGATGAATATTTTTTCTATGTCTGTCCCGCGATCGCGGGACAACCCCCATTTTCTTAAATTATGGCAGGATAAGGCCCATGGCGACGGCGGCGAGCGCCGCCTCGACCCGGGAGGAAACCCCGAGTTTCTCGAAACAGCGCCGCACGAGGGTGTCGATGGTGTTGGGGGAGACCCCCAGCGCCTTGCCCATCAAGGCGTTGGATTTGCCTTGGGCGATGAGCTCCAGGACCTGGGTTTCGCGTTTTGAGAGCTTCGGCGTTTGCGCACGCTCCGTCAGTTCGTTGTACCGCAGATGCATCTGCTGGCAGATCGCCTGTAGCTCGAGCATCTCCGCCTTGGAAAAATCCGGATCCGTCGCGGTCGAGCCGAGGCCGAAATAGGCGATGTCGCCGGGGCGGGCGAAAACCGGAATCGCGACGCCGTCGCGAACGCCGAATCGTCGTCCGGCCGCGAAGAACTCTCTTTCTTTCTCCGAAAGCTCGGGACTCGCCTCGACCTCGCTCCAGAAAAACGGAACGCCGCGCTTGCGCGCTTCCTCCATCAAGGGATCGAAGTCGAAGCTGTTCGTAGAAAGATAATGGCTGATATAGCCTTCCGGAAATCGCGAAATGCGAAAGCCTTTTTCGCGCGAGACCCGTTTGAAGCCTTCCGCGAGATAATGATAGGCGACCAGGTCGAAACCGAAGGGGGCGACGAAATCGACAAAATACCGCGTCAGCGCGCCCGTATCGTTAATAGCGAGCGTGTCGCGAATGAAGGCGTCTATATGGTCGCGCAAGGCCTGATCCCCCTGAATATGTTCAGTTTGGCTCTGCAGCGCCCCCCTTTCGATTACTCCCGTCTCTACTGATTTTGGCCGCTCCTGATCATGCGGCGGCGGGCCAGCTAATTTACCGGGGGAAAAGCCGCCTGCGCAACGAAAATCGGTGTCACGATCCTGTGCAAAACCGGTTTTTCGGCGCGGTTTGCGGCGGCTTTGCATCTTGCCATAATCGGGCATGGCGAATCGCGCGCATCAGGCCTCGGCCGAAACCACTCACATTCAACGCCTGCCCCCCGGGGCGGTGAACCGCATTGCGGCGGGCGAGGTGATCGAACGCCCGGCGGCGGTCGTCAAAGAAATCGTTGAAAACGCAATCGACGCCGGCGCGACGCGCATCGACATCGAGATCGAGCATGGCGGCAAGTCGCGCATCTGCGTCACCGACGACGGCTGCGGCATGGGGCCGGAAGACCTGGCGCTTGCGGTGGAGCGTCATGCGACCTCGAAACTCGCGCCTGGCGCCGACGGCGATTACGACCTCATGAACATTGCGACCATGGGGTTTCGCGGCGAGGCGCTGCCGTCGATCGGCGCCGTTGCGCGGCTGTCGATTACGTCGCGCCCAAAAACAGAGAAGGGCGGCGCCGACGCCTGGACGCTGTCGGTTGAAGGCGGCGCCTTGTCCGGACCGGCGCCGGCCGCCTTCGGCGGCCATGGAACCCGCATCGAAGTGCGCGATCTTTTTTACGCGACGCCGGCGCGCTTGAAATTCCTGAAATCCGATCAGGCGGAGACGACGGCGATCGGCGAGACCGTGCGCCGGCTCGCCATGGCGCGCCACGACGTTGCGTTCACGCTTGTCTCGGGCGGGCGCAAAATGCTGAATCTCGCCGCCGAAGCGCCGGGCGAAGACGGGCGCCTGAAAAGGCTGGCGGCGATCATGGGCCGCGAATTCGGCGACAATGCGCTCGCCATCAACGCCGAGCGCGACGAGGCCAGGGTGTCGGGCTTCGCTGGCCTCCCGACCTACAATCGCGGCCTGCCCGACAAGCAGTTTTTGTTCGTGAACGGACGGCCGGTGCGCGACAAGCTGATCGTCGGGGCGGTGCGCGGCGCCTATGCCGACTTTCTCGCCCGCGACCGTCATCCGGCGGTGGCGCTATTTCTCGACCTTCCCGCCGAAATGGTCGACGTCAATGTGCATCCCGCCAAGACCGAAGTCAGGTTTCGCGACGCCGGCGGCGTGCGCGGGCTTTTGGTGGGCGCGCTGCGCCATGCGCTCGCCGAGGCGGGCCATCGCGCTTCGACCACGGTGAGTTCCTACGCGCTCGGCAAGATGACGCCGCAATCTTCCGGGCCGGTGACGCCCATGCGGTCGGGCTACCGTCCGCAGGCTCCGGCGAACCCTTACCGGCCTGACCCGTCTGCGCTCGCTGACGCCGCGGAAGGTCTCTATGACCGCGTGCGCGATTTTGACGGCGGTTTTGACGATGTAGGCGCGCCGAGCGCGCGCATGGAAACCGGAAGGTCCGAAGCGCCGCAGCAAAGCCATCCTTTAGGCGCGGCGCGCGCGCAGCTTCACGAAACCTATGTGGTCGCGCAGACGGAGGATGGGCTCGTCATTGTCGATCAGCACGCCGCCCATGAGCGCCTCGTTTATGAAAAGATGAAAGCCGCATTGGACGGCGGCAAGGTTGCGAGCCAGGGGCTGCTGCTGCCGGAAGTCGTCGATCTGACTACGGACGAAGTAGACCGGCTGGCGCCGCGTCTGGAAGAGTTCGCATCGCTCGGCCTCGTCATGGAGCGCTTCGGCGAGGATGCGGTGATGGTGCGCGAAACTCCCGCCATGCTCGGCGAGGTTGACATCAAGGGGCTCGTCCAGTCGCTCGCCGACGATCTTTCTTCGCTCGGCGAAAGCCTCGCTCTGAAAGAACGCCTTGAAGAAGTCTGCTCCTCCATGGCCTGTCATGGTTCGATCCGCTCCGGGCGGCGCATGACAGGCGAGGAGATGAACGCGCTCCTGCGCCAGATGGAGGCGACGCCCCATTCCGGCCAGTGCAATCACGGCCGGCCCACCTATGTGGAACTGAAGCTCGCGGATATCGAGCGCTTATTCGGGCGGCGCTAGCAGGCCTGTTCGTCAAGCGCCCATTCCAGCGCATCGTCGATCCGGTCTTCGCCCCAGAACAATTCCTCCCCGACGGTGAAGCTCGGCGCGCCGAAAATCCCGAGTTCCTTCGCGGCTTCCACTTGCGCGCGCAGGCGGGCCTTGTTGTCCGGCGTTGTCGCCTTGTCCGCGAGATCGGCCGGCAGGCCGGCGCCGCGGGCGATGGCGCTTAAGACCGCCGGGTCCGAGATATCCCGCCCCTCTTCGAATTCGGCGAAGAAGACGCGCCGGCAGAACTCTTTGCCGTAGGGGCCGTCAAGCGCGATCAGCGCCATGCGTGCGGCGAGCACCGTGTGCTGCGGAAACTCGCGGGGGTCGTTTGCATCGGGCCGCCGGAACGGGCGGCCCAGCTTCGCGGCGCGGCGTTCGACATCGCGCCACATATAACGGCCCTTGAGGGGATAGACGACGAAAGGCGAGGTGTCCCAGCCATGCAAAGCGAAGATCGGCCCCAACAGGATCGGGCGCCAGCGCGTCTCGATCCCGCGCGCAGCAGCGGCCTCTTCCAGATGCGCGGCGGCGAGATACGCGTAAGTCGAGGCGAAATCGAACCAGAAATCGACGGGTTTGGGCATTCAGGGGCTCGCGGGGTTTCATTGCGCGGGGCGCGTCAGCGTCTATAGTTTCGGCAATGTTCAAGGGAGGAGCAATGATGAAGCACAGCCTTATTGCAACGGCGGTCTTCGCCGTTCTGATGCTTGGCGGACGCGGTTTTCGGCAAACGCGCGGATGTTAAAGACGCTCATGACCGATATTCAGACGAGGATTGATGGCTGAAACAAAATTCACCGCCCTCTCCGCGCTCGGCGATCATATCGAACGCTCGGACGATGAAATGCGCGAACGCGCCGCGGCGTTTTTCGAAGACATGAAACGTCGCCATACGGTGCGCGCGTTTTCAGACCGCCCCGTGCCGCGCGCGGTGATGGAGGCCTGTATCGCAACGGCGGGGCGCGCGCCGTCCGGCGCCAATCACCAGCCCTGGTTCTTCGGTCTTGTGGGCGATCCTGCGTTAAAGCGCGACATTCGTCTCGCCGCGGAAGAAGAAGAGCGCGCCTTTTATGCGGGCCGCGCCGGGGAGGAATGGCTCGAAGCGCTCGAACCTATCGGCACCGACGCCGAGAAGCCGTTTTTGGAAACCGCGCCCTGGCTCATCGCCGTCTTCGCCCAGCGCCGCGGCGGCGTCGAAGCCGGCATGGACAAGAAAAACTATTATATCCATGAGAGCGTCGGCATCGCCTGCGGTTTTCTCATCGCCGCGCTTCATCATGCGGGGCTGGCGGTCTTAACCCACACGCCAAACCCCATGAGTTTCCTGAATGAAAAGCTCGGTCGTCCGGCTACGGAGAAACCTTATCTTCTGATCGTCGCGGGCCATCCGGCGCCCGATGCGCAAGTGCCCGATCATGCGCTGATCAAGAAGCCTTTGTCGGACATCATGAAGGTCTACTGACGCGCGCCAAGCTTTCCCCAGCCGCTGTGCGCGGGCTTTTCCACTTTGCCCGGACCCGCAAATCAGACTAAGCATCCGAAATGCATGATTCGGCGCGGGGGGAAAACGCGCCGGGCGCGGCCCGGAACAAGCGGAGCGCCCGTCAGGAGGGAGGCTTCTATGGGCATGATCAAGGAATTTCAGGAGTTCGCGGTCAAGGGCAATGTCGTCGACATGGCCGTCGGCATCATCATTGGCGGGGCTTTCGGCACCATCGTCAAATCGCTCGTCAACGACGTCGTCATGCCGCCCATCGGGCTCCTCCTTGGCGGCATCGATTTTTCCAGCATCGTCATCACGCTGAAAGAAGCGACGGCGGATGCGGAAGCCGTGACCATGAATATCGGTCTTTTCATCAACAATGTGATTTCCTTCCTGATTGTCGCCTGGGCCGTTTTTCTCTTGGTCAAAGGCATGAACAGCCTCAAGAAGAAAGCCGAAGAAGACCCCGCCGCCGCGCCGGTCGCGCCCCCGAAGGAGCAGGTGCTGCTCGAGGAAATTCGCGATTTGTTAAAGGCGCGCGCTTAAAACGACACCGAACTACCCCACCCAGTGAGAAGAGGCCCGGCCCCGAGCAATCGGCGGCCGGGTCTTTTTTGAGGCCCGCCTTCCCCGCGTCCAGTGCGCCCCGCCCATTGTCCCTGGGCCATTGTCGCCGGGGCTGGGGCCGTCTATATGCCTCGCTCGTTTGCCCGTTTCCTGTAGCCGCCATTCCCCTCAAGCCCCATGACCCCGCTCAAAAACATCCGCAATTTCTCCATCGTCGCCCATATCGACCATGGCAAGTCGACGCTGGCCGACCGCCTGATCCAGGTGACCGGCGGGCTGACCGTGCGCGAGATGAAAGAGCAGGTGCTCGATTCCATGGAGCTGGAGCGTGAGCGCGGGATCACCATCAAGGCCCAGACCGTGCGGCTGAAATACGAGGCCAAGGACGGCGAGACCTATATCCTCAATCTCATCGACACGCCGGGCCATGTGGATTTCACCTATGAGGTCTCGCGCTCGCTCTACGCCTGCGAGGGCGCGCTCCTCGTGGTGGATGCAAGCCAGGGCGTCGAGGCCCAGACGCTCGCCAATGTCTATCAGGCGATCGACGTCGATCTCGAAATCGTGCCGGTCTTGAACAAGATCGACCTGCCCGCCGCCGATCCGGACCGGGTGAAGGCGCAGATCGAGGACGTGATTGGCATTGACGCCTCGGACGCGATCGAAATCTCCGCCAAGACCGGCATGGGCGTGCCGGACGTCCTCGAAGCGATCATTGCGCGCCTGCCCGCCCCGAAGGGCGACGAGACGGCGCCGTTGAAGGCGCTGCTCGTCGACAGCTGGTACGATCCTTATCTCGGCGTCGTCGTTCTCGTGCGCATCTATGACGGCGTCATGAAAAAGGGCATGCGCATCCGCATGATGGGCGCGAAGGCGACTTACACGCTGGAACAGGTGGGCGTGTCGACGCCGAAGAAAACCCCCGTCGACGAACTCGGCCCCGGCGAGATCGGCTATTTCACCGCCTCCATCAAGGAAGTCGCCGAAACGGCGGTGGGCGACACCATCACCGAGGAAAAGCGGCCCTGCGAGAAGGCCCTGCCGGGCTTCAAACCTTCCGTGCCCGTTGTTTTCTGCGGCATCTTTCCAGTCGATGCGGCGGATTTCGAAGATCTGCGCGAGGCCATGGGCAGGTTGCGCTTGAACGATTCAAGCTTTGAATATGAGATGGAGACTTCCGCCGCGCTCGGTTTCGGCTTCCGCTGCGGTTTTCTGGGGCTCTTGCATCTCGAAATCATCCGCGAGCGCCTTGAGCGCGAATTCAATCTTGACCTCATCACCACGGCGCCGAGCGTCGTCTACGATATCTTCCTCACGGACGGCGAGAAGATCGAGCTTCACAACCCGGCGGACATGCCGGACCCGGTCCGGATCGACCATATCGAGGAGCCGTGGATCAAGGCGACGATCATGGCGCCGGACGAATATCTCGGCGGCATCCTGAAGCTCTGCGAGGAGCGCCGGGGCGTCCAGAAAGACCTCACCTATGCGGGCAGCCGCGCCATGGTGGTTTATGAGCTGCCTTTGAACGAGGTTGTGTTCGACTTCTATGATCGCCTGAAATCGATCTCGAAAGGTTATGCGAGCTTCGATTATCAGCTGATCGATCATCGCGCCGAAAGCCTCGTGAAGATGCAGATCCTCGTCAATGAAGAACCGGTGGACGCGCTTTCGATCATCGTTCACCGCGACAAGGCCGAAGCGCGCGGGCGCGCCATGTGCGAAAAGCTGAAAGATTTGATCCCCCGCCACCAGTTCAAAATTCCGGTGCAGGCGGCGATCGGCGGGCGCGTCATCGCGCGCGAAACCATCGCGGCCTTGAGGAAGGACGTCACCGCGAAATGCTATGGCGGCGACGCGACGCGCAAACGCAAACTTCTGGAAAAGCAAAAAGAGGGAAAGAAAAAGATGCGCCAGTTCGGCCGCGTCGAAATCCCTCAGGAAGCGTTTATTAAAGCGTTGAAAATCGACAGTTGATCGGCATTTTCATGTGGATCAGCCCTGATAGGGACGGTTTCGCTTGCGCGCGTTTTGGCTCGCCTTGTATTCGTCAAGGCGGTCGACGACATCGCGCCACTCGCCTGCTTGCGCGCGAAGGCGAATATAGTCCTGCACGTCGATTTTAGCGGCCTCCATGGCCGCTTCGAAAGAGCCAAGCTTTTCGGCCAGGGTCCGCAATTCTTTCAGGCTTGCAACGCCTTTTCCGTTCCTCGGAGGCTCTGAAAATTTACGCCGTCCAAACATGATGAGTCCTTCCTATCAGGCCTGCGACAAGCTAAGCGAGGCGAGAGATCCATGCAGCTTGGGGACGTACGCCTTAGTCGAACCGTCTTCCAAGCGTAAGATAATATAGTTGTCGCGTTCTGTAAGCGCTGCTTCCATGTTTTCCAGCCACTCCCGGCTTTCGAGACGCCCGACATCTGGACTGACCGCATCCAGAAGGCGCATGGCGATGTGCGAGCGTCCTTTCAGGATTTCGCGAAAGATACTGCTGACATCGTCATTTTTTGGCAGCGCGCGATAAGCCTGCATAATCCATGCGGCGCCGAAGTTATAAAATACATCCGTCACATGATCCGGGCCCAATTTTTCGGCTGTTCCGGATGTCGGAACATACTGCTTCCTTTGCAGCATCATGCCAATATAGTCGCTGCTTCTATACGTGTCAGGCATCAATGTTAGCGCCTCAATTGCATCAATTGCGGTTATGTCGGACGCCCAAGCGCTCAATAAGTGGCCGATCTGATACAGATCCGGCTCGAGCAGGCCTTTTTCGACGCCATGGTTCTGAGGCAGGTTTTTGCGGATATAGGTGAGGCCGGTCTCGTCATTATTCGACCGTTTAAGGCTTTGTTGCAAAATGATTGGCGCATAGAGATCTTTCTTGGACTGGCCGATGGCTGCTTGAAGCTTTTCCAATTCGTCGCAAAGCGATTCTCTGGGTTTGCTGAACTGCTCCTCAGTTAATTCAATTAAGCCGTCGAGATCGAAATTGCCATCTTCGTCTTCAATCTGGTGTATCTTGGAAGAAACCAAAGAGTAGATAACATCGCTGACAACGTTGCCGGTCAGAAAAGTCGCATGCAATGTATTTAAGATGCGCAGGAAGACTTCGAGTGCTCCCTCGACCTTTTCTTCTGCGAAGCGGAGCGTGTCGATATCGCCCTGCCTTTCCGTAATCTCGCCGCCGATGACCGCTGCGGCTAACGCGACGATCACAGATAGGGGCACTCCGATAAGGAAACTGTAGAATACGCCGGCATCGCCCGCCAATTGCAGGAAGGTCTCGTCATTATTTTGGATTTTCTCCCGCAAAAGCGGCACCAGTTCGAAAAGGCCGACATAGCCGCATACAAATAGAAGGATGACCGAAATGGCCAAAATACTCAGAAAAATTTTTCTTTGAAATGACATGCCCCACACGCCCCCGCGCTGTTGTTCTTTGACGAACAAGTTTGATGGTAAAACAAAGCGTGGGCTTAAAGGTCTGTCAAGCGACAGAAATATTTAGGTCGCCGTGTTCGATTGCAGTCGCATTGGAACTCAAACAGCTGCAGTGTCCTAAAACCGCACCGTAAATCCAAGACTTAAGATCGGATGGAACGGGAAATCGTCGAGGTCGTCGGCGAGCCTTTGCTCTTCTTTATCGAGATCGGCCTGAAAGGTCGGATCGCTGGCGAGGAGCCCGCCGGTTGCTTCGAGCGTCACGTCCGGATCGCCGATATAGGCGGCGCCGAGCATCGCCTGAAAGCCGAAGCGCTTGACGGCGTTAAGCCCGTTATTGAAGCCGAGCCCGAGAAACGGCGCGGCGTTGTTCCAGTCCGAAGAGCCCGTCAGAACGCCGACTTCCGCCGGCGTATAAGTCCGGTCGCCGATCTCGACAGGCCGCGCAGGCGTCGCGCCAAGATCCACATTGCGGCCGGAGAAATAAGCGCCGCCCGAAACCCGGAATCCATTCGCAAACGGATGAATGTCGAGCGCCGCCAGCCCGCCCGTAAAACCGAAATCGAGATCGTAACGCACATCGTCGATGGTTTTGGAAATCGAGATATCGGCGTAGCGGAAGCCGGCCCGCGCGGCGACGAACGGGCTGATCTTGTAAAATGCGTCCGCGCCGATCCCATCGGTGCCGGCGGAGGGGCCGACGGATATGCCCGTCGTTTGCGCCATGGCGGCGCCCGGCGCGGCGATGGCCGCCAGCGCCGCCGCGAAAAGTTGCAGATGTTTTTGCATGAGGACCCTCGCCAATCCGCTTCTGGTCGGGCGCGGATGGTATCGGCGCAGCGGTAAAAGAGAGGACAAGCCAGTCGCTAAAGTTCTAAACGGCCCGTGGCGGTTTATCCTGTTTTGCGAATCTGCTACATATGTAGCGTATTTGCCAGGAGTAGCTTATGCGTCTGTTTTTATTGATCTTTCTTCTTGGGTTCGCCGCCGCGCCGTCGGCATTGGCGGAAGTCCAGGTCGGCCGGCCTTATGTGCTGCCGCATTCGCAGGTCATTCCATTCACCGCGAAAACAAACGGCGTCGATTACGAGCTCTATGTCAGCCTTCCGAAAGGCTATCCGTCATCGGATAAACCCTATCCGCTGCTCGTCACGCTCGATGCCGATTACCAGTTCGCCATCGCCTCGAACCAGATCGCGCGGCTCGCCAGCCACAACGGACAGGCGCCGGAGATGATCGTCGTCTCCATCGGCTACGCCTATGACCCGGACGACAAGCACGCCTATCGTCTGAACCGGACGCGGGACTACACGCCGGCGCATGCGGACAAGGGCGGATACGGCCCGGCCTATCAAAAATTCTCCGGCGGCGGGCCGGCTTTTGCGGCGGTCATTGAAAAAGAAATTCTTCCGTTGCTTGGCGCGCGCTATCGCATTGACGAGGAGGAACGCGTTTTCATCGGCCATTCCTATGGCGGGCTTTTCGGCGCGTATCTGCTTTTGGAAAAGCCGGCGCTTTTCAAGCGCTATATCCTGGTCAGCCCGTCGCTCTGGTATAATGAGAAAATGATGATCAAGGCGGCGGAAAAGGCCCGCCCGTTCAAGCGCAAAACATATGTCTATATGGGCGTCGGCGCCTGGGAGAACCAGGCGGGGCTATACATGATGGTCGATGATTTGAACGCTTTCGCCGCGGCGCTCAAAGCCCGCGACGATCCCAATCTCGTCATGGAAACGCGCGTCTTCGAAGACGAGACCCACGCCAGCATCTATCCGGCGGTTCTCTCCACAGGGATGCGCCATCTTTATCGCGAGATGAACGACTAGAGAGCTTTGTCCGCCGCGGCGTCTTTCGCCGCCGGCATGTCGGGGGCGGGCGGGCGCGGGACGCCCGCGCCTTTGGGCTTTCTGAAAGGATCGAAGACCAGATTGCCGAAGGTGTCGGCCTTCATCGCTTCCGGCCCCTCGACCCCGAAGCGCTCGTCCTCGCGCAGATTTTCCGGCCCGGAAAACGTGCCGAACATCTGGTCCCAGATCGTAAAGGCCGTGCCGAAATTCGAACATTGCCTGGAAAGGTCTGTGGAATGGTGCTGGCGATGCACGGCCGGCGTCGTGATGATCCGTGACAGGATGATATCGGCTTTGCGCGGCAGCGCGACATTGGCGTGGGTGAAGGCGTTCGCAATGACGTGGATGAGATAGATCAGCAAGATGCCTTCCGGCGGGACGCCGAGCGCGAAAACGACGGCGACTTCGATCATCGCCCGGAACAGCGTCTCAAAGGGGTGAAAGCGCAGGGAAGTGCTGACATCGATATTAATATCGGTGTGATGGGCCCGGTGCGTACGCCACAGGACATACCATTGATGCAGCATGCGGTGCTGTCCGTAGGCCATTAGGTCGAGCGCGAGGACCGAAATGATGAGCCTGGCGGAAAACGGAAGCCCGAGCTGGTTCATCAGTCCGACGCCGTTCGCCTCCGCCGCCGTTGCAGCGCCAAAGGCGGCGATCGCGGGGATGGCGCTCAAAAGGATCGTCCCATAGACCGTCATGGAGGCGTTGCGCAGCCAGCGCGCCAGATTGATCTTGAGGCCCTTGCGCCATGGCAGCGCGCACTCGATCGCGACCGCCGCTGCAAGGACGATAAGGAGGTAGTAAACGCCGCCGAGCCCCTTGACGAATTCCATGGTTTTTTCCTCTTGAGGGAGTTTCGGGAATTGCGCGCCTCCATGCAAGCCGTCCGCCAGCGCGAGGAATCCCGGGCGCTTATGCGCGCAGGGCGTGCGGTGCGCTGCAGCGGCGCAGCCTGCGGCTGCACGCTCTTGTGTAAGGTTACGGTCCGATTTACCCTTTCCTGTCTACGGGACGAAGGGAGAGCGGACGATGAGACTTACTGCATTGGTCGGGGGCATGATCCTCTTGGCGCAACCGGCGCTGGCGACATCGCCGAATTCCGTGCCGGAAATGGATGTCGGCGCCGGGTTCGCCGCCATCGCGCTTCTTGCAGGCGCTGCTGCGCTCATTCGCGAACGCAGCCGCCGGAAGTAACTGTCCGCATATTTTTGCTGCTGAAGAGAGGGCGATTGCTATGAAACGTATTGTGATGACTGCAATGTTTGCGTTGACCGCATCTCCGGTGCTTGCGGCCGAACCGTTGCGTGTTCCTGAGATGGATATCGGCGCCGGGTTCGCCGCCATTGCGCTTCTTGCGGGCGCCGCCGCGCTCATTCGCGAACGCGGCCGCCGTAAATAACCGATCGATCTTTGTAACTGAAAGAGGGGGTAATACCTATGAAACATGCACTTTTGACCGCCGCCGTAACCTTGATGGCGACGCCGGCTTTCGCGGGCAGCAACTACGCTGTTCCTGAAATGGACGCCGGCGCAGGCGTTGCGGCAATTGCACTGCTCGTGGGGATCGGCGCGATCCTTCGCGAGAAGATGAAAAAATAACCGGCCTTTTCGCCGGAAGGAAAAGCCGGCCTTCGGGGCCGGTTTTTTCATGCCTGGAATTCAGAGGCACGCGGCGCAAAGCTTGCTTGCCATTGACCCTGGCCGCCGGTGGAGGAACCTTAAGGCCGGGGCGAGGAGAGGCATGAAGCAGACGCCGGCAGCAGAAAACGAGAGTCCGGGTGCGGGACGGAGGCCAGGGCCGCTTGTCTGGCGCGCGGGTTTTCTTGGCTGTCTCGCCGTTCTCGAGCTCCCCTTCGTCGCTTTTCTTTACAATCCGACGGCGATCAGCGCGGCGCCGGCCTGGCGCGAGGCGCATATGGTGATGCGCGAAGCGGTGCCGTTCACGCTGTTCTTCCTGGCTGCGCTGGCGCTTTTGTTTACGCCGCAGCGCCTTGAGGCCTGGCGCGAATGGGCGGCCTCGGCCGGGACGCATTCATGGCGTCTGCCGCTTATCGTTAACCTTGCCCTGATTACGGGGCTCGCCGCGGCGACGCTTGTCTTCAATCGTTATGACGGCGATGCGAACGGCCCGCCATGGGGGCTTTTTGCTTTGTGGAGCGCCGCCGCGGTCGCCGCCTATGGCGCGCTGGCGCTCGCCGCCGCGCCGCTTTCTTTCTGGCGCGGTTTCCTCGACCGCGAACGCGCGCGCCTCGCGCTCGCCGGTTTCGCCGCGATGATGATCGAGGCGGCGGCGGTTCTGTCGCGCCAGTCCTGGAGCCTTTTGTCCGACGCAACCTTTCATTTTTCCGCGGCGATCCTGCGGCTTTATGAAAGCGATGTCGCGACGGTTCCCGAGAGCCGCGTCATCGGCGTGAGCGGCTTTAAGGTCAATATCGCATCGGCCTGTTCCGGCTATGAAGGCATCGGCCTCGTCGTCACGTTTTTGATGATTTACTTCTGGGTGTTCCGGCGCTCATTGAAGTTTCCCAATGTATTCCTCGTGCTGCCTATTGGCGTCGCGGCGATCTGGGTTTTGAACTGCGTGCGGATCGCCATGCTGGTCAGCCTCGGCGCCCATGTCTCGCCGGAAATTGCGATCACCGGATTTCACAGCCAGGCCGGCTGGATGATGTTCCTTGTGGTGACGATTGCGATCATGGCGGCGACGCACCGGCTTTCCTTTTTCCACCGGCTGGATGGGCGAGAGGAGGCGAGCGTTTCGCCCGCCGTGAAACTGGCGGCGGCCCTGCTCGCGCCGTTTCTCGCCATGACCGCGGCGACAATCCTCGGTTCGGCCTTTTCCGCCGAAGGCCATTACTGGGTCTATGGCATGCGCGTCGCGGCGCTGCTGCTTGCGCTCTTTGCGTTCTGGCGCGTCTATAAGGCGATGGACTGGCGCGTCGGCGTTGAGCCTGTCCTATGGGGAGTGGTTGTGGGCGCCTTATGGATCGCAACCGATCCGGGCCTCAAGGAGGAAAGCGCGCTGGGGCTGTGGCTCGCCGGGTTGCCGCCGGCGGCGCTCGTCCTGTGGCTCGCCATGCGGCTTCTCGGGACGGTGCTGCTTGTGCCGCTGGCCGAAGAGCTCGCCTTTCGCGGCTATGTGCACCGCAAGCTGATCGCCGAGAAATTCGAAACCGTCGCGGAAAACGCTTTTGCGTGGAAGGCCTTTCTCATCAGCTCAGGCCTGTTCGCGCTTCTCCATGAGCGCTGGCTCGCCGGCGCATTCGCGGGCGCGGTTTTCGCCGTCGCCATGTATCGCTCCGGCAAGCTTGCGGGCGCCGTCGCCGCGCATATGGCGGCGAACGCCGTCATCGCGGCGTGGGCGATCGTCTTCAAACAGTGGACGTTGTTGTAACAGGCGAGCGCTAGTCGGCGCGCTTCACATATTCCATCGTTTCGGTGTTGACGACGATCTTCTCGCCGACAGTCATGTAAGGCGGGATCATGATCCTCAGCCCATTGTCGGCGATGGCGGGCTTGTAGGAGGACGACGCGGTCTGACCTTTCACCGTCGGTTCGGTTTCCACCACCTCCAGCGTCACCTGTTCGGGAAGCTGCACGCCGATGGGGCGGCCTTCATGGCTTTCGACAACCACGGCCATGCCGTCCTGAAGGAACGCCACGCGCTCGCCGATCATGTCTTTGGGGATCGAGATCTGCTCATAGCTTTCAGAATCCATGAACACCAGCATGTCGCCTTCGGCGTAAAGATAGGTGTGGTCTTTCTGCTCAAGGCGCACGCGCTCGATCGTCTCGGCGGCGCGGAAGCGTTCGTTCAGCTTGCGTCCGTCTTCGAGGTTTTTGAGTTCGACCTGGGCATAGGCAGGGCCCTTGCCGGGCTTCACCGCGTTCACCTTGACCGCGGCCCACAGGCCCCCCTGATGTTCGATGACATTGCCGGGACGGATTTCGTTGCCGTTGATTTTCATGGGGTCGCCTTGCCTTCGGTCTTGTTTTTCGGGCCTTGGTTGTCAGGGAAGGCGCGCCTTTACCAGCCGCGAGCCGGACTGGCAAGGACGGCAAAGAAGCCCGGGGCTACATCCGGAAGGTGTGGCCGAGCCGCAGAGCGAGGCTGGAGCGCCGGGAGGTGAAATCGCGCGGGAAATCCGTGCGCTCGATCAGCGCCGTATGGCCGATGGACAGGAAGATTTCCCGCTCCGGCATCGGCTCCCAGCTGAAGCGGGAGAAAAAGGTGAAGGCCTCGGAAATATTGTCGTACTGGATTTCCGTCTTGATGGTCATGTCGGGGGTGAACGCGATGGTCGAATTGACCGAGGCGATATGAACGCCGATCTCGCCCGAGGGCAGGTCGAAATCGGAATATTCATATCCCGCCGCAAGTTCGAAATACCGGCTCGGGCGCAGGCTGAGTTCGCTGCGGATGTTCAGATAATCGCCGTCATAGATGCCGCCCCAGCGCGCCTCGACTTCCGCCCCGACCATGCGGGCGTTGGTGGCCGAGGCCTCGACCTCGTACTGGCTCCAGCGATAGTCGCCCGGCGCAACCGGAACCTCGCCCGCAATGGAAAACGGGTCGACGATGTCGACGAAGCCATTTTCGTAGCGCAGCCAGAGCTCGTCCCCGGGATTGTTGGAGCCGCCCATCCAGGCGCCAAAAAACCGGTCGAGCGTGCGCCCGTTGCGGTCGGTGATGATGTTTGCAAAGCCGCCGGTCTCGGCTTCGCGAATGAAGCCGCCCGAAGGCCGGTATTTTCGCCAGCCATTGGCGTTGTACCGTCGGATGTCGGTGCGGTTCACGAAGCCGAGCTTCGGCGCGTAATCCGCGCCGATGTCGCGGAAGCGGAAGGTTCCGTTCCAGGTCTGGCTGCGATAGGCGGTTTCATGGGCGAGCATGTGGTCGCTCTCGCCGCCGGTGAAGCTGTGCGTGTAGGCGGTGTCGGCGAAAAGGGTCCCGTCGCCGAAGAGATTGAGTTTTTTGAACTGGAAGTCGGCGCCGGCGACGGTGCTCTCGTCTTCGCCGGTGGGATCGCCATGGGTGAAAACGAGCCCGAGTTTCGAGGCGGAAAGAACGGGCACGGACAAACGCGCCGACGACAGGAACTGGCCGTCGACGCCGATCGCCTCCGACGCGCTCGTGCGCGCCGAAATCGCGCCGATATTGGCGGGGCCGAGCTTGCCGCTTAGTTTCGCGCCGGCGAGGAGGTCGACGGGCTGGCCGTCGACAATGCCGATATTGCGGGAGAAGAACGGCATGCCGTTGACGAGATCCTGGAATATCCGCCCGCCGAATTCGAAAACCTGCGCGTCCTGCAAGAAGAAATCGCGGGTCTCGGGAAAGAACAGCGAAAAGCGTCCCGTATTGACCTGGCGGTCGTCGAGTTGGGTGTCGGAAAAATCCGTATTGACGGTGAGCGAGCCGGTCAGCGACGGCGTAATCTTGTAAAAGGCGTTGCCGCTCGGATTGAAATCGTAATCCTTATCGGCGGTTCGCCAGTCATAGGCGGCGGCCCCGGTCACATAAGCCTGGAGTTCAAGGCCGATCCCGCTTTCGACGTCGCGCACGCCGGCGAGGCGGCCCGGATTGGTCATGTCGATGCGTCCGCGACTGCGGTCGATATTCGACCAGCGGATTTCCTCGTTCTTGCGCCGGATATTGCGGACGATCTGCATGTTCCATTCTTCGAGGTTAGGGTCGAAGGAAATGGACTGAAAAGGAATGACGATTTCCGTCATCCAGCCGTCGTCGGCGAGACGGGATTCGGCGCGCCAGATCGTGTTCCACTGATTTTGATAGTTGCTGTTGTTTTCGATCAGCGCGTCGGCGCGCGCGCCATTGGCGTTGACGCCGAAGAAATAGGCGTCGCGAAAGGAGCCGAAAGTGTCGAGATAGACGCGCACGGCGTCGTCGTCGCGCAGGATGAAATCGCGCTGCATTTGCGAGCGGCGGATCAGCTCCGGCTCGCTGTCGTAATTATAGATGCCGATATAAAGGTTGCGCTCGTCAAAAAGAACATAGGCCTTGGTGGGCTCCGTCGGCGCGGCGCCCTCCACCGGGTCGACCTGGTAAAATTCCGTAATCGGCTGCGCCCGGCGCCAGACCGGGTCGGACAAATCGCCGTCGATGACGGGCGCGTCTTCATGGGCGATGCGCACGGCCTGAACGCATGGCGTGAAATTCGCGAAATTGCGGTCCGAAGACCGCCGAACGCTTGTGTCCTGTGCAGCGCCTGCCGGCCCGTTGGCGCAAAGCGCGGCAAAGGCGGTGAGCCAAAATATCTGTCGGCGCATACTGTCCCCTGAATTCGCCGCTGATGCGTGGACGGCGCAATGACGCGACGCAGCTTTCGAAAGTCTTCGAGCATCCTAATGTTCATGCGAGTCATCAGGATTCTCTAGATTCTTTATTTACGCGTTTTGAGACGGAAAACCGGTGAACCACTTTTCCTTCAAAACGCTTTAGAACCAAAGCTCGCGGCGGCTATCAAGAGGCGGATTTTATTTGGCGGTATCTGCCACGGCCGTCGAACATATCGCGCGGGGCGCGCGATATTTGCCTGAGAGGGGCGGGACGTTTCGCCTTGATCCGGCGGATGGCGGCGTCAGCTCGCCAGCCGCTCCATCTCCTCATCGGAGATCTCGAAATTGGCGTAGACGTTCTGGACGTCGTCATTGTCTTCCAGCGCGTCGATCAGCTTCATCAGGGTCGCCGCCTTGTCGCCTTCGATGTCGATGGTGTTCTGCGGGCGCCAGAAGGGTTTGGCGGATGTCGCCTCCCCGAACTTTTCTTCGAGCGCCGCGCTCACTTCGGCGAGCTGGTCGAAGGCGCAATAGATTTCGTGGCTTTCTTCCGAAGACTGAACGTCCTCGGCGCCGGCTTCGATGGCCGCTTCCAGCATTTCCTCTTCCGAGGCCTTGGCCGCCGGGTATTCAATATAGCCGACGAGATCGAACATGAAGGAGACCGAGCCCGTCTCGCCCATATTGCCGCCATTCTTGGAAAAGATCGCGCGGATGTCGCTCGCGGCGCGGTTGCGGTTGTCGGTCAGCGCCTCGACGATGACGCCGACGCCGGCGGGCCCGAAACCTTCGTAACGGATTTCCTCGAAATTGGCTTCGTCGGCGCTGGTCGATTTCTTGATCGCCCGGTCGATATTGTCCTTGGGCATGGACTGGGCTTTCGCCGCCTGGATGGCGAGGCGAAGGCGCGGGTTAAATTCGGGGTCGGGCGCGCCCATTTTCGCGGCGACGGTGATCTCTTTCGATAGTTTGGAGAACATTTTCGACCGCTTGGCGTCCTGGCGGCCTTTGCGGTGCTGAATGTTCGCCCATTTGCTGTGCCCGGCCATGGGGGTCCTCATTGGCTGAAAAGGGGTTGATTTTCCGCCCGTTATGGCGCGGGCTCGCAAAAATTCAAGTGTGGAGGATTTATGGGCGGCCCAACCGGGAATCTGGACGGAAAAACAGTGCTGGTGACGGGGGCCTCGCGGGGGATCGGCGCGGCGGCGGCGAAGGCCGCCGGCGAGGCGGGGGCGAAAGTCCTCCTTCACGCCTCGGGGCCGAGCGAGGCCGCGGAAAAGGCCAAGGCCGCGGCCGGCGGCGAGATGCTGTTCGAGGATTTGTCGGCCCCCGGCGCGGGCGCGCGGCTCATGGCCCAGGCCATCGCGGCGGCGGGCCGGCTCGACGCGGTGGTCAATAATGCGGGGATTTTCATCCCTTCGCCCATCGACGGCAGCGATGAGGGCTGGGCCGAAGGCTGGGCGCAGACCATGGCCGTCAACGTTCAGGCGCCGGCGGACATCTGCCGCGCCGCCATTCATCATTTCCGGGAGAAGGGCGGCGGGATCGTCGTTAATGTGGCGAGCCGCGCCGGCCATCGCGGCGACGGGCCGGACCATGCGGCCTATGCGGCGTCGAAGGGGGCTGTCCTCGCTATGACCAAGACCTTTGCGCGCGCCTTTTCCGGGGAGAACATGCTGTTCTACGCCATTGCGCCCGGCTGGGTCGAAACGCGCATGGCGCCGCAGGACATCGAAAACCGCAAGAATGCGGTGAAGGATATTCCGCTGGGCCGCGTCGCTTCGCCGGAAGAAGTCGCGGCGATGATCGTCTTCTGCGCGTCGGGAGCGTGCCCGTCGGCGACCGGCGCCACGTTCGACATTAACGGCGCCAGTTACGTGCGATGAAACGGCGCCGCCTTTAGACGAATTTTAAACCCTCGCGGCTTATGGTGAATGAAAATCAACCAAAGCCGTTGGGGTCTCCATGCAGGTCACGAATGTCTCTTCCTATGCCGGCGTCGCTGCGCTTCAATCAAAACAGAACACGGACGGAACGAACGGCGCGGACTTTTTTCTGGAGATGGAAGAGGAAGCCGATCCCATCGCCGCGGTGATGGCGACTTACGATCTCACAAACATCACGCCCGCCGAGATCGACCAGCTTGTGGACGAGCTGAAAGCGGCGGGCCACCCCTTCGATGAAAATCTTTTGATGCTGTCCTCGCGCGGCGCCGGCTTTCGGTCGCATCTCGCCGGTTTGGCCGGCGGCGACTACGATCCGCATCAGCGCGTCAATCTTGTGGATCTGACGCAGGACCAGCTTGCCATGGCGCGCCGCTTCGAAGATCCGACAGAATCGATCGAACGGTTTCTCGAATTTTTGAAAGTCCATGACAAAGGCGAGGCGCTGAACGCCGACGCCATGCAGCAGCGGCTTATGCATGAAAGCATGATGCGCCAGATGATTGGCGCAAGGGCCGGTTAGCGGCGGTCTGTAAATAGAATGCGGGGGGCGCAAAAAAGCCGGCGCGAAGCCAGTTTTCTGTGTGTGCGCAAGATTGAGGGCCGGTCAAACCGCTTAAAGCGCTTGGCGCCGCTAAAGATTATTCGCCGGATGAGGAATGCCGGTCGCGCCACTTCTTGAAGTGCGCCGCCGCCGCCGCATCGTTTTCAATGCGCAGCTTGCGTAATTTTCTGGTTCGTTCGCGTTTGCGTTCGGCTTGTGCGTCAAACTCGCCAAGCGCCTCAGCTTGCGCCCGCTCTTGCCTGGCGCGCCGGAAAGCAACCGATTGACTTGTCAGGGGCTTGGCCATGAGACGTCTTTTTTTCCGGGGTTGAGGAGGCATAGAGCGCTGAATGCGCTCTATGCCGGGTAGGGGTTAGCTTTTGACGCTAAGCTGGCCTGCGGAGATTTTGCCGCGCTCAGTTTGCGTTTCGAAGCTGACTTTCTGGCCGTCATCCAGACCGCGGATGCCGGCGGCCTCAAGGGCGGTCGCATGGACGAACACGTCCTTGCCGCCATCATCAGGCTCGATAAAGCCGAAACCTTTTTGGGAGTTGTACCATTTCACTGTTCCAGTCGCCATGTCGTTATTCCTTTCAAACAGGCTGAAGCGCCCGGAAATGTTCCGAGCGCGGATTGGCTGCCGATGTTTGGAGGAGAATAAGAAGCTTGCTTCCGCGGCCTAATAGACGGCCTTCAATCATGGCATATCCACCATATGCGCTTTAAAGGCCGGGAATGCAAGGTTTTCCGCGTGCAATGAACGCCGGCCAGGGAAAACCGGGGCTGCGCGCCGCTCCGGGGGGCGTTCTTTCGTATGAAAAAAGGGCCGGCTCCCCCCGCCGGCCCAACAGGCTGCGCAACTCTACTGACGGTCAAACGGCTTAGTTAATGCGCGGATGACGCTTCATCCGCGTTTGCCGGCGCCGCATGGACCGGAAACGATCCATGCAGCGCGGGGGTTAGAGCGCGCCTTTGCGCCAGGGCCCGCGAATGGCGAAGGTGACGCCCGGCGACTGGACGTTGGCGAACAGCCAGTCGTCATGGAAGGTCGCGCCGCACCATTCCCGGCTGGAGTAGTTGCCGACCGGATTGTCCCAGAAGTTGGCTTTGGCGCCCGGGAAGAAGGCGTCGATCTTGTCGATGTCGCCGTCTTTCAGGTCGATGATGTTTTCCGCGAACGGGAAGATGTCGCCTTCGGTGGTCAGCCCGATGAGACGCTTCGGATTGGAGCCGCCGTCCTCGCACAGAACGATGCCGCCGCGCGGGGAGATGGCGATGTTGTCCGGACCGTCGACGTCTTCGCGGTCAGCCGATTCATAAACGAGGCTGACCGTTTCCTGGCGCGGATCATAGACCCACACCTGGCCGAGGCCGGCGGCGCCGCCGCTGGTCGAGACAAAATAGATCTTGCCGCCGTCTTCCCAGCAGCCTTCGCCGCGGGCGATGATCGCCGCATCCGGCGCAGAGTCGAAAGCCCGGCCTTCCTTGCCTTCCGGGTCTTCGACTTTCTGCCAGCTCACCTTGAACGTATCGCCCGGCTGATAGCCGAGGCGAAGGTCCTTGCGGGGCTCGCCCTCGATGACCATGGCGAAAAGCTCGCCGCCGTCGCGCAAGGGGCCGCGCTGGCGCCATCCGCCCCAGCCGCCCCAGCCGAAATGACCGCGGCCATGACCGTGACCATAGCCGCGGCCCCAGCCGCAGGACGCGTCATGGGCGCCCGGCTGCACATATTTGTAGAACGCGGACGTGCCGGCGTCTTCGGTCTCGTAGACGACGCCCGTCCACGGATCGACGGCGACGGCTTCGTGCGAGAAGCGGCCGGCGGCCTTGATCGGCTGGCCGTTGGAGGTTCCGAAAGCCGGCACGTCGAAGATGTAGCCATGGTTGAAACCGTCCGCGCGGTCGTTCCAGCTATGGAAGGTTTCTTCGCAGGAGAGCCAGGAGTTCCACGGCGTGCGCCCGCCCGCGCAATTGCGGATGGTGCCGCCGAGGCTGGTGTAATGGCGCACGAAACGGCCGCGGCGAAGATCGAAGACGAGGTTCGTCGTGCCGCCATATTCGTTCGGGTTGTAAACGCCGCCGGGAACCTGGCACGGCGTGCTTTCGCCGGTCGACAGTTCATGGTTGCGCACAAGCGCGATGTGATGGCCGAATTTCGCGCAGACCGCCATGCCGTCATGATCGGTCGGCGTCGGACGGCCGTCATCCATGACCTGGCCGGTCCAGCCGAAGGACATGTATTCAAAGCCTTCCGGCAGGGCGAGCAGTTTAAGACCGGTGACGAGGTCTTCTTTCGGCGAAACCGGGCCGTAGTCCGGCGAGAAGTCCCAGCGGCGGCCTCTGCGGCGGCCATGGGCGTCGGCGGACGACAGCGCCGAAAAGGCGAGACCGGCGGCGCCAACGGCCGACGCGCCTTTTAAAAGATTGCGGCGGTCGAGGGACGGCGATTCACTGTTTGATTGCGACATCAGCAGATTTCCTCAGCTTTCAAAATGAAAGGGGCCGCCGCGCATGCGGACGCCATGACGAACGCCGCGTCAGCGTTCGCATCCACACCGTCCTCACGCGTCGCCCCTTGGGTCAGGACGAATGGAGAACCGCTCTCCCTTGCCGGGGCGAGCGGTGTGCTTATGCGCGGACATTCGAATGAAGCGGCCGCGCGAAGATCATCCTTGTCCGGATGATGCGGCGGACCCTAGGGCGATTTCCTGACACGAATGTCTCAGAACGATTACGGCTTGATGACAATCCTTCCTCGCGATCTTGAGGGCTTGTCACGAGGGATGCGGCGCACTAAATAGACGGCTTGGAGAAATTATGTCCGAGCTTGTCACCCGCTAAACCGTTTTAACGGCGTTTATGAAACGAAGCCGACGCACAAAGTGCAGAGGCTGACGCATATTGTGCGGCTTTCTTTCATTGCGCCCGGTTTAGCCTGTTATTCGGACTCTCTATCCATGAACATTTCAAAAGCGGAGCAACGCACGTTGCATGTGTTGGCGCGTGGCGGCGCCATTCTGTTTGACAAAGACGACAGAGGAAAAATCGTCGAGATCAATTGCGCCAGTCCCGAAGGCTGGACGCTGGCGGACTGCACGCTCGACGTCTTCAAAAAGCTGAAACGGCGCCGGCTCATCGCCTCTTCCAATGGCGGTCCTTACCGGATCACCGGGCTCGGGCGGCGGTCGGTGCGCGCGCAGCTGGATAATCGGGCGTAAATCCCCGCGTCCGGTTTGGGAAACGCGCATTCTCTGTTAGAGTTTTCCTCTAAGGGAGAAAAAGAATGCGCCTTTCCTTGGTTGTCGCGTTTGTCATCGCCGTCTTCGCCGGAGCGGCGTCCGCGCAGGTTCCGTCGCCGGACGCCGCGCCCTCGACCCCGGTCGCCACGGTCGAGCTCGATCCTTTCGAGCCGACCCGCGAGGAGGCGGTGCTTGAATCTTATGTGGACGGCGTCGTCGCGGCCCACCGGCGCGAGCACGACGCGCCGGCTGTCGCCGTGAGCGTCGTCCGGGACGGGCGCATTCTGTTCGCCAAGGCCTATGGAGACGCCGATGTGGAAACGGGCGCGCCCGCAAGCGGAACACGCTCGCTCTTCCGCATCGGGTCGGTCTCCAAGACGTTCACCTGGACGGCGGTGATGATGCTCTATGAGCGCGGGCTCATCGATCTCGACGAGGACGTGAACCGTTATCTCAAGGGCATGCAGATCCCGGAGGCTTTCGATGCGCCGGTCACCATGAACGACCTGATGGCGCATCGCGCCGGTTTCGAAGATACGCTCGAAGTTTTCACCGTGCCCGACACGACGGATAAATCCCTGACGGATGTGCTGGCCGAGCAGATGCCGAAGCGCGTCTATCCGCCGGGAACGCGCACGTCTTACTCTAATTGGGGCGCGGCGCTCGCCGCCAAGATCGTCGAGGACGTGTCGGGCGTTCCTTATGAAAAGTTCCTGCAGGATGAAATCCTGACGCCGCTCTCGATGACGCATACGACGCTCAAGGGGCCGGCGCTGATGAATGACGAGACGCGCGCGGCGCTGGCGAAGGCATATGAGCTCAAGGCCGGCGACTATGCGCCTGCGGACTATATGGAGATCGGGCCTTACGCGCCGGCGGGCGCCATGGCCTCGACCGCAAACGACATGGCGCAATGGATGCTCTTGCATATGGGGCGTGGGGAATATAACGGCGCAAAACTGATGCGCCCGCAAACCCATGATTTCATGTGGACGCGAGCCTTTGACGACCGGCCGGCGGGCGCCGATCTCGCTCACGGCTTCATGACCCGGCATTACCGGGACGTCGTCAGTTTCGGCCATGGCGGCGCCACCTCTTCCTATTACACCGATATGACCATGGTTCCCCAGTTCGGGATCGGCGTTTTCGTCTCGCAAAGCGGAACCATGGACCGCACGCTCGTGAGCGATCTTCCCTGGCTCGTTATCGATCATGTTCTGGACGCCCCGCCGGACTTCGCTCATGACGATCCGGGCTTTGCGGACAAGGCCGAAGGGTTCGCGGGAGCCTATCTCGACAACCGGCGCTCCTTTTCGCGGTTCGAAAAACTCTTCGCCACGGACAGTACGGCCGAGGTCGCGCCGGCGAAAGGCGGACTGACCGTCAGCATAGAGGGAAAGACTTTCCATTATGCGCCGGTCAAGGGCGCGGCGGACACCTTCGAAAACCGCCATGGCGCACGCCTCGTTTTCGGCCGCGACGAAAAGGGCCGCGTCACGCATTTTACCGGAAGCTGGGGCGTTCACTCCTATGAACGGGTCGGCTTTGCGACCAATCCGCTATTGCTCAATCTCGCCTTCGGCCTCGCGCTTTTATTCAGCGTCACGACCGTCGCCGGCGCATGGCGGCGGCAGGGCCGCGGCGCCTTGAAGACGCGGGCGGGCGCGCTTGTCGGCCTGGGCGCGATCGTCGCCGCAGGCCTCGTTTTTGCGCTCGCCGGCGCGTTCGTCTGGATGGCGGTGCAAATGGCGAATGCGGACGCCGCGATGTTGCTTTCCTATCCGCCGGCGTCGATCGTTATTCTGCGTCTCGTCGCGCTCGGCGTCTTTGCGGTTGCGATCGCCGGGCTGGTCAGCCTGTGGCCGGCCTGGAGCGGATCGGGCTGGCGCGTCTGGCGCAAGCTTCACCATACGGCGTTCGCGCTGGCGCTCGCCTATTTCGCATTGATGCTCGTGGTCTGGAACGTGATTTTCGCCCCGACGGCGTAAGGCGCAAAGCCTGGCGCCTTACGTCAGGCCGGCATCGCCCGGCGCAACCGGCCGTCGACGCGGATCGGTTCGATGGTTTTGGCGAGCCCCGTCGCCGGATCGGTTTCGACCATGACGCCGCAGATCGTCGCTTCGCCGTTTGCCGGGGCGAAGCGTCCGGCGTTCATTTTAGTGATGAAGCGGCGCAGGGGCTCCGATTTTTCCATGCCGATGATGCTGTCATAATCGCCGCACATGCCGAGATCAGTGATATAGCCGGTGCCGCGCGGCAGGATCTGATCGTCCGCGGTCGGAATATGAGTGTGCGTCCCGACGACAAGGCTCGCGCGTCCGTCGAGGAAATGACCCATGGCGCATTTCTCGGAGGTCGCTTCGGCGTGAAAATCGACGACGATCGCATCCACGTCTTTACCAAGGACGGCGCCGGCAAGTTCGCGCTCCATGGCGGCGAAAGGATCGTCGCTCGGATGCATGCCGATCTGGCCTTGCGCATGCGCCACCAGAACGCTGGCGCCGTTTTTCGCTTCGAAAACGCCGCTGCCGCGGCCCGGATTGCTCGGCGCGAAATTGAGGGGGCGAAGCAAGCGGTCCTCACGGTCGAAAATGTCGATTTCGTCACGCTGGTCGTAAGCGTGATTGCCCGTGGTCAAGACATCGGCGCCGGCCTCGAGCACCGCCTCGGCGATATCGCCGGTGACGCCGAACCCGCCGGCGGCGTTCTCCACATTGACGACGATGAAATCGAGGGCGAGCTTCTTTTTCAGGCCCGGCAGCCGGTCGAGCAGCGCATTGCGCCCGCTCCTGCCCATGATGTCGCCGAAAACCGCAATCCGCAAAACGCGCCTCGCTTTTTTAATGGTCGCGTTTTCTGCGGAAAACCGGTCTCCACTTTTCCGGAAAACGCTCCGTGACTACCCTGAACACCGGGTCGCGCCGCGCTCGGTGACGATCCAGTCCAGCGGCTGATCTAGGGGCGAGAGGGGGAGCGCGTCAACTTCCTGCGCCCCGAAGGCGTAGCCGACGGCGAGCGGGGCGCCGGACTGGCGCAAAGCCTCAAGCGTCCGGTCGTAATAGCCGCCGCCATAGCCGAGCCGGCCGCCCTCTGGCGTGAAGGCGAGAAGCGGGATGACGAGGATGGTGGGCGTCACGGCGGGCGCGGTTTCAACCGGAACGAGCTCGCCGTAAGAGCCGTCGACGAGATCGTCGCCCGGCTGATAGGCGCGAAAGACGAGCGGCGCCTTTTTCTTCTCGACCACGGGAAGTGCCACCGCCGTTTCCTCTTCGACGAGAGCGGCGACCAAAGGTTCGGTGTCGAGTTCCTCGCGCATTGGGAAATAAACCGAAACGACCGTCCCTTCCGGGCGTTCGATGGCGCTCATGAAATTGGCCGCCGCATGGACGCCGGCGTCGGGCCGGGCTTTCGCCGCGGCGCGGCGTTCGCCTTTCATGCGCTCGCGCAGGATTTTTTTCGGGCTCGGGAAAGAGGCGATGGGCGGCAGCATGAAAGCGGCTCTCCGCTTTTTTGAAAATAAGGCGCCGCCCTGGCCGTCGGACTTTTATTCGCCCTGGACCCAAAGGACCAGGTGGGCGCCGCGGTGATAGGGACCACGGTCCCAGTCAGAGGCAGCTCCCGTTCTAAGTGATAAGCCCCGGGGAATGTCGTCCTGACGGGCCGGGCAGCCCGCCACAAATAAGCCTCTGAACGGGCTTCGTAAAGGGATCAGCCTGCGGTGTTTTCGCTGCGCTTGGCCGCGGATTTCTTGGGATCGTCGTTCATGGAGCGCCAGCTCGGATAAAGCAGGCAGCCAAGGAAAGAAAAGGATGCGGCGATAAGCAGTCCGAGGGCGAAAACGCCGCCGCCCGCTTCGCCCAGCCAGTTCGCGACAAGGCAGGTGCAGGCGATGATGAGATATGGATAAACCGGCGGATCCTGCGTCATATAGCGTTTGACGAACAGGCCCATGGAAACCAGCAAAAGCACCAGCGAATAGATGTCGAAAATCGTGAACATGGGGTTCCCCTAAATCACGCAACCGTTTCGACAGTAAGCATCTGAAGTTAAACCGGCCTTAACCGAGAAAAAGGCGTGGTTAATGCAAGCCTGCCTGTTCAGGTTTCGTTAAGGCTATGACCGCCAAGCCTGGTTTAGCCCGCATGCCGATAAACGCCGATCTGCGCGGCGCCATATTGGCGCCGATCGTCTTCGATGAAGCCTTGCATTTGCGCCGGGACCTCGTCCTTGCCCTGTTCGACGACCGCGACGGCGCCGGGCGCCAGCCAGCCTCCTTCATGCAGCGCCTTCAGGGCCGGTTCAGCGAGCCCCTTGCCATAGGGCGGGTCGAGGAAGGCGAGGGTGAAGGGCGGGCCGACGCCGGCAGGCTTGGGGCCGAGATCCGCAGCCGAGCGCCGGTGAATGCGCGTGACGCCGAATAAGGACAAGCTTTCCGCATTGTCGCGAATGGCGCCGCGCGCGCCCGCATCCGTCTCCACGAAAAGGCACCAGGCGCCGCCGCGCGACATGGCTTCAAAGCCGAGCGCGCCGGAGCCGGCGAACAGATCGATGATGCGCGCGCCGTCGAAGTCCACATCCTCGCGGGACGAAAGAATGTTGAACAGCGCTTCGCGGGTGCGGTCCGCCGTGGGGCGCGATGTTTGTCCCTTCGGCGCCGCAAGGCGCCTGCCGCTGAACTTGCCGCCGATAATGCGCATGGGTGTTTCGTTCTCTTAAAGGATGCTTTTATCCGCTAGCGCAGGGCGGAGGCTTTCGCCAGTTCTTCCTCCACTTTCGCGCCTTCCGCCGCCCGCGGCTTGGAAAGCCGGGCGAAGAGCAGGAACGAGACCGGCGTCAGGAACAGCGTGAAGACGGCGGCGAAGCCGAGCCCGCCGAAAATCACCCAGCCGAGCGCCGCGCGCGCTTCCGACCCGGCGCCCGATCCGGTGATCAGGGGAAGGCTCGCCAGGAGCGTCGAGAGCGCCGTCATCAGGACGGGCCGCAGGCGCGTCATGGCGGCGTTTTCGATGGCGTCGCGCACGCTCATGCCCCGGTCGCGCAGCTGGTTGGCGAATTCGACGATGAGAATGCCGTTTTTCGCCATGATGCCGATCAGCAGGACGAGCCCGATCTGGCTGAAATAGTTGATCGACCCGCCGGTGAGAAGAATCGCGTAAATCGCCGCTGCAAGCCCGAAAGGCACCGTCACCATGATGATCAGGGAGCTGACGAAACTTTCGAACTGCGCGGCGAGCACCAGGAACACGATAATCGCGGCGAAGCCGAAGACGAGAAGCGTCGTTCTGTTGGATTCCTGCAGGACTTTCGCTTCGCCGAGCAGGGTGATGGATTGCGATCCGGTGAGGACCTCCGGCGCGATCCGGCGCAATTCGCGGACCGCCTCGCCGATGCGCGCGCCGTCGGCGAGATTGGCGGAAACCGGCACGGCGCGCCGGCGCTGTTCGCGCGAGAGATTGGCTGCGACGGCTTCTTCGCGGATGGAGGCGACCGAGGACAGGGGCACGAAATCGCCCGTCGCCGTGCGCACGTAAAGATTGGCGAGATCGATGGGATCGTTCACCGGGGCGCCGCCGGACGACACCATGATGTCGAGGGCGTCGTCGCCGATGAAAACCTGCGCGGCGCGAAATTCGTCGGCCATGGCCTGGACGGTCGTCGTGATGGCGTTGACGGGCACGCCCAGCGCCGCCGCCGCCTCGCGATCGATATCGATGGAGACCTGCGGCTGCGAGGTTTCGAAATCGAGACGGGCGTCGGTGAAGAGCGGGCTTTGTTGCAAACGCCCGGCGAGCGCTTCGGCGGTTTCCCCCGCAGCGTCGTAATCATCGCCGGCGACCGCGAATTGCAGCCCCTGTCCGCCGCCGCGGATATTGAGCGAATTGCCACCTCTCAAAAACGCCATCACGCCCGGAATATCGCCGAGAAGCTGACGGATTTCGGCCTGGTATTCCTGTTGCGTCTTGTCGCGTTCCGACCAGTCGTTGAGCCGCAGGAGCAGGAACGAAAAATCGCCGCCGCGCACGCCGTTCATGGACATCATGAAAGGCGCTTCGCCGGTCTCCACATAAGGTCTGAGGCGTCGTTCGATTTCGAGAACCTTGGAGTCGAGATAATCGAAACTGGCGCCTTCCTGGGCCCGCACCATCATGAAGATGCGGCCGCGGTCCTCATCCGGGGTCAGTTCGCGCGGCGTCAGGTTGAAGGCGGTGAAGGCGCCCGCCGCAAACAGGACGGAGAGAAGGGCGGGAATGACCGGCCGGTCGAGGCATAACCGCAGGGCCGGCCCGTAAATCGCGGCGAGCGGGCCTTTCGGTTTTTGCGGCCGCTCGGCGGGATCGTCGCTGTCGGCAAGGGCCATCTCTTCACGGAATTCGCGGCCGAGCTTCACCGTCAACACCGGACACAAGGTCAACGCCACGAAAGACGAGACCATGACGGCGAAAGCGAGGACGAAGCCGAATTCGGAAAACAGCTTGCCCGCCTGGCCAGGCAGGAAGGAGATGGGAATGAAGACGGCGACCAGCGTCGCCGTGGTGGCGAGCACGGCGAAGACGATCTCGCGGGTGCCGAGCACCGCCGCGGCGCGTTTGCCTGCGCCCATGCCGCGCCAGCGCTGGATGTTTTCGGTGACGACGATGGCGTCGTCGACCACAAGGCCGGTCGCCATGACGAGGGCGAGCAGCGTGATGATGTTGATGGAAAAACCGGCGAGCCACAACGCGGCGATGGTGCCGAGAAGCGAGACCGGAATGGTCACCGCCGGGATCAGCGTCGCGCGCAAGGACCGCAGGAACAGGAAGATGACGATGACGACGATGCCGGTGGCGAGAAGCAGGCTGCGGAAAACTTCTCTGATGGCGGCGTTGATGAAGATGGAATCGTCGATCGTGACGTCGACGGACACATTCGGGGGCAAAGACCGGTTCAATTCGTCGACGGCGGCGCGCACATCCTGCGAGACTTTCACCGTATTGGATTGCGCCTGACGGACAATGCCGATGCCGATGCCCGACACGCCGTTGACGCGCGCCGTGGTGGTTTCGTCTTCATAGCCCCATTCCACGACAGCGACGTCGGACAGGCGCGTTTCGTCGTCTAGACGCAGTTCGCCCACCTCTTCGGGCGTTTTGGCCGAGGATTCCGCGCGAATGAGCAATCGCTGGGCGTCATTGCGCAGGCGCCCGCTGGGCGCGCTCAAGGTCGCGCTGCGCAGGACATTCGCCACATCGACCACCGTAAAGCCGCGCGCGGCGAGGGAGACCGGCATGACGCGCACGCGGATAAGGCGGTTCTTCACGCCATAGGCGTCGGCCTGGGCGACCCCTTCCACCCCTTGCAGGCGCGGCACGATGACGTCGTCCACAAGATCGGCGAGATCGCCGGGGTCCATGTTTTTCGCGGCGACGGAAAGGCGCAGGATGGGCGAGGCGTCGGTGTCGGCCTTGATGACCTGCGGGTCTTCGATGTCCTCAGGGAGTTCGTCGATAATGCCGGATACGGCGTTTTTCACGTCCGTCGCGGCGAGATTGACGTCGACATTCGAAGAAAATTCGGCGGTGATGCGGCTGCGCGCGAAACTTGAAGACGAAGAGATAGATTTGACGCCGTCCACCTGGGAAACGGCGCCTTCGAGGATGGCCGTCACTTCCGCGTCGATCGATTCCGGCGTGGCGCCTGGGTAAGTCGTGCGGATAGAGACGACGGGCCGGTCCACATCCGGCAATTCGCGCACTTCAATGCCATTGATCGCGGCGAGCCCGGCGATCACGATGAGCATCGACACAACGGCGGCGAGGATCGGGCGCTGAATGAAGATGCCGACAAAGCCGGCGTTGGTGACGGGGTCGGCGGGCTTTTTGCTCATGGCGGGATTAATCGCCTCCGCCGCCGGCCGCAGCGCCGGTCCCGCTGGCGCCGACGGCGGCGGCGCCTTCGCGGGCGTCTTCCTGCGATGCGTCGCCGGGCAACGGGAAGCCCGCGCGCACCCGGTCGGAGCCTTCCCAGACGATCATGTCGCCGGGCTCGACGGCGCCCCTGACGAGAACGATATTATCCGTACGCTGAATGATAGAGACGTCGGCGCGCTCGGCGCGGCCGTCCTCGCCGCGCTTCCAGACATAAGGGCCGTTGCGGTCCCATTGAATGGCGAGGCCGGGAACGGAAACCGCCGGTTCGCCCTTGCTCGTGGTGGAGACTGCGAAAACCGCGCCCGGCAGCATGGCGCCGTCTTCATTATCGAAGGTCGCCTCGATCTTCAGCGTGCGCGTTTCCGGATTGACGCGGCTGTCGATGGCGGTGACCCGGCCTTCATGGGTCCCGCCGCCGGAGGAGGCGAGCCCGGCCGTGACTTTCTGGCCGATTTCGACAGCGCGGGCGGCTTCCTGGGGAATGGCGAACTCAACGACGATGGAGGAGGTGTCGTCGAGGGTCGTCACCTGGTCGCCGGCCCTTAGATAATCGCCCGCTTCGATTTCCGTAAGGCCGATGACCCCGTCGAAAGGCGCGCGGATGGCGCGCTGCTGAAGGGCGTATTGCGCGGCGCGCAGATCGGCTTCGATGGTCTTGTATTCATTATAGGCGGCCTCGGCCTCGAGCGCGGAGGCGGCTTCGGTCTCTTTCAGATCGGCGTAACGCTCGGCGTTTTCCTTGGCGATCGGATATTGCGCCCTGGCGCGTTCGAGCGCGATGCGCTGCTGGCGTTCGTCGAGCCGCAACAAGACGTCGCCTTCGGATACTTTTGCGCCCGGCGCGATATTCACTTCGACGACATTGCCGGTCGCCTCCGACGTCAAAGCGACGCTTTTCAGCGCCCGGCCTTCGCCGATAACGTCGAGCGTGCGCCCGACCGAGGCTTCTTCGGCCGCGACCATGCTGACGGCGGGCATGAAGCCGCCGCGTCCGCCGCCCGGGCCCCCGGGACCGGCCATGGAGGCGTCCGGGGCGCCGCCGCGCATCGTCAGGACGACGGCGGTCGCGCCCGCGCCGATGACGAGGCCGGCAAGAGCGCCGGCGACAAGCGAGCCAGGCAATTTCATGGTCGAACTCTCTCCCAACCGGCCTTCCGGCCGCTCATGGCGACAGGTCTAATACAGACTAACGTATGAACCCTTACGTTCCGTCGCCGATGCCCGGTCTTTCATGCGGCGGCGAAAATCAGGCTAGTCTGCTGAATTTGCTAAGAAATTCCGCCCTCAAAGAGGGGCGCCGCAGACCGGTCCGTATGTGACGCATCCAAAATCTACTGTGCAGGCGCAAAAAACACCAATCCCTCCGGGAAAAATCGGCGTTCTCACGCCGATTTGAAGCCGATATTCCCGGCGTCGAAACCGCAAGAATCGGGTGGTGCGCGCCTTGTCCGCCGGTAGCGTCAGCGCCGGCGAGAAGGAAAGGCCTGTTTCATGATCACCTGTTTCATCAAATACGAAATCGACCCCTTCAGGAAAGATGCGTTTGAAACCTACGCTCGAAACTGGGGGCAGGCGATCCCGCAATGCGGGGCCGACCTGATCGGTTACTTCACGCCTCATGAGGGCTCGGCAACGACCGCTTACGGCGTGTACACGCTTCCCTCGCTTGCTGCATACGAGCAGTATAAACAGCGTCTTGCCGAACATCCGCTTGGCAGGGAGAATTACGATTTCGCGAAAGCCGAGCGGTTCATCACGCGTGAAGACCGTATTTTTCTGAAGCTTGCTTCCGGGCCCCATGCGCCGCTGAAACCATACTGACCAAGAGACAACGGAATTCGATCATGACCGACGCCAAAACCGCCGCCTTTCGCGCCCTTCATAAACCCGGCGCGCCTTTCGTCATCCCGAACCCATGGGACGCCGGCTCTGCGCGCATTCTTGAAGGCTTGGGTTTCAAGGCGCTGGCGACGACGAGCTCCGGTTTTGCGATGACGCTCGGCCGGCGCGATTATGGCGTCACGCGAGAGGAAGCGATAAGCCATGGCGCCGCGATTGCGGACGCTGTCGGCGTTCCCGTATCGGCGGATCTTGAAAACGGCTTCGGCGTCTCGCCTGAAGCCGCGGCCGCGACCGTGCGCGAGGCGATGATGACCGGTCTCGCCGGCGGCTCCATTGAGGATTCGACCGGCGATAAGGACGAACCCGTTTTCGACGAGGCCCGGGCCGTGGAGCGCGTCGCCGCTGCGAGCGAGGCCGCGCGCGCCGGCGATCGCGATTTCGTCCTCACCGCGCGCGCCGAAGCGTTTCTCTACGGCGTTGGCGAGATCGACAAGGTGATCGCGCGCTTGAACGCCTTCGCCGAGGCCGGCGCCGACGTTCTTTATGCGCCGGGCCTTCCCGACATGGCGGCGGTGCGCGCCGTCTGCAAAGGCGTTTCGAAGCCGGTGAATGTGCTTATTCTCGGCGCGCTGACCCAGCATAGCGTGGAAGAGTTCGCGCAAGCGGGCGCGGCGCGGCTTTCCATCGGCGGCGGGCTCGCCTGGAACGCTTATGGGACGCTCGCCGCTGCGCAGAGCATGCTGAGCGACGGGCGTTTCGATTGCCTTGGCGTAAACCGCGACGGCGCGAAAAAGGTCGCGCCGTATTTAAAAGGGTGACCTTTTTGCAACCTTTACGGCGAAGCGCGCCGGCAAGCCTTTCGCCGTTGCGCAGGACCCGCTAAAGACGCTTCGCGCGCCCCGACGCGCATAGTAACGGCATTCAAATGACGATGAACGAAACTTTGGCGCCGGCCCCGTCGCAAGGGCCCTGGCGGCGCGAGTTTTTCGCGCTCATGGCTATCGGCTTGCCGATGGGCCTGACGCAGCTCGTCCAGTTTTCCATCAACACCGTCGACGTGGTGATGATCGGCCAGCTCGGGCCCGAGCCGCTCGCCGCCGCGGCGCTCGGCCTCGTCATGTTCTATGTTCTTTATGTCGCCGGCATGGGGCCGGCCATGGCGGTCTCGCCCATGGTCTCCCAGGCGCTCGGCGCCGACGCGGAAGAAACGCGCGACGTGCGCCGCTCGGTGCGCATGGGGCTGTGGCTCGTGGGGATCGGCGCGCCCATCCTGTCGCTGATTTATTTGTTCGCGGAAGAATTCGCGCTGATGACCGGCCAGCCGGCGCATGTGGCGGCGCTCGCCGAGCCTTATGTGCTGGCGCTGGTGCCGGGCCTTCCTTTCGCGCTCGGCGTCATCGTCCTGAGGAATTTTCTCGCCGCCATCGAGCGCGCGCGGGCGCCGCTTTATGTCATCATCCTGACGACGCTGCTGAACGCGCTTCTCAACTATCTCCTGATCTACGGCAATTGGGGGTTCCCGCGGCTTGAGCTGGTGGGCGCGGGGATCGCCTCGTCGCTGTCTCACGCCATCGGCTTTTTTGCGCTCGTCGCTTACATCTCCTGGGAAAAGCGTGCGAAACGGTTCGAGCTGTTCCATAATTTCCAGCGCTCCGACTGGCCGCGATTCGCCGAAGTTGCGCGTCTCGGCTGGCCGATCTCCATCACCATCGGTTTCGAGGCGATGCTGTTCAACGCCGCGGTGTTTTTGATGGGGCGCATCGGCGTCAATGAAATGGCCGCCTATCAGGTGGCGCTTAATGTCGCCGCGCTCGCTTTCATGATGCCTTTGGGCTTGTCCATGGCAGGCGGCGTGCGCGTGGGGCTGATGGAAGGCGCGAAAGACAGGGCCGGCGTGCGGCGCGCGGCGGCTATGGCGGTCTTGTGCAGCATCGGCGCGATCATGCTCGTCGCCGTGCCGGTGATGCTCTGGCCCATGGGGGTCGCCGGATTTTATCTGGAGCCGGGCGATGCGAACAACGCGGCGGTGTTGGCGCTGGTCGCGTCTTTCCTGCCGATCGCTGCGGCGTTCGCCCTTTTTGACGCAATCCAGGTGGCGGCGGGGCAGGCTTTGCGCGGCCTTAAGGACGTCCGCATACCGATGATCCTGACGGGAATCAGCTATTGGCTGATCGGGTTTCCCATCGCGGCGTGGCTCGGGCTTGGAACGCCGCTCGCCTCCATCGGCGTGTGGTGGGGCCTTCTCGCCAGTCTTGTCGCCGCGGCGCTGTCCCTCGGCGGACGGCTGTGGCTCGTCACCCGCGATTAAGCACGGCGTCCAGATTCGGCATGAAGGGAATGTCCGTGTCGTCCGGCTTTGCGCCGGCGGCGGTCAGCATGGCGTGAACCTGTCCCCGGTGATGGGTCTGGTGATTGAAGAAATGGGTGATCAGAACCCAGCGCGGCAAAGTGATCTCGCGGTTCGCCGCGCCGGAAAACCAGGTGAGGCCGCCTTCGATTTCGGCCCCGGTCATGGCGTCCGCCCAGGCGAGGATGTGCGCGTCCGTCTTGTCGCGTTCGGCGCGCAGGATGTCCCAGTCTTCAAAAAGGGAGGCCGATTCCTTGATGCCTGCATCCGGCGCCTCGGACGGTGTAAAGCGGCTGAGCCACATGCGGTCGCCCCAGAGCACATGGTTCAAGCTGCCGTGGATGGAGCCGAAAAAAGCGCCGCGGCCTTCCCGGCGCTCCGCATCGCTTAATGTTGCGGCGGCGTCATAGAGGCTGCGGTTCTGCCATTCATTGTAGGCCGCCATGAGCCGCATATGAGCGGGGGAGATCATGGAAGGTTTCCCATCGCCGGCGCGCCTTTGCGGTCAGGATGTGTCACGACGCGAACTGCTTGCGGCGCTGGTCGACCACGTCTTTGGATTCTTTCAGGCCCTTGCCTGTGTTCTCGCGGATCACTTTGACGGCTTCGATGATTTTCTTTTCCGCCAATAATTGGTCCACATCGGCCTGAACCGACGGGGAGAGGGAGGCGAAGGCGTCTTCCGCCGCCTGTTCTTCCTGCATGCGCCGCATCTCGCGCTCGCCGGCGGTTTCGCCTTTGGCGGCGCTCATCCGGCCGATCATGAAGGCGACATAAGCGACCGCCGCCAGCGCCAGCCATCCGCCCGTGGGGTCGAAATCGAACATGGGACGCGTCTCCTTTTTCTCTTACGGGGCCGCAGGAAGACGAGTGTAGGCGATTTCGGCGAGATGCAAAATATCAGTTGTGCTTCTCGCCTTCAGGCTTTGCCCCCGTCATTCCGGGGGAAATGGAAGACGCGGCCGACTAAACCGCCAACAGAGCGATCACATTGCGCGCCGCGATGATCATCAAAATCACCGACCCGGCGGCGAAAATGAAAAAGCGCAAGGGCACTTTCTTGATGACGATCTGCGCCAGGGAATGGGCGACGCGCGCGGCCACATAGCCCCAGGCGAGCCAGACATTCAGCGGATCGCCGACGCCGACGAGAAAGGAATAGATCGCGAGCGCGTAAAACAGCGTCGGCTGTTCGTGGAGATGATTGTAATTGTCGGCGACGACGCGCGCCTCAGAGGGCAGCGTCGAGAGCGAGCCCGGATGAATGGCGTCCTGCGGGTCGATTTTCGCTTTCTGCATGGCGGGGATGCGGGTCGCATACATCCAGATCCAGACGATCAGGGTCCAGACGATCAGTGCAAGCACGGGGGTGAGCATTGTCATGGCGGGGCCTCCCTTTTTTCTTTGTCTCTAGCACATGTTGCGGCAAAGCCTACGCTCAAACGCAGTGAGGGCGCAGTCGCGGCGCCGTCAGGCGGCGTTGGCGGCTCGCGTGCTGGCTTTCGGGTTGGAAAGCAGCATGACGCCCGAAACCGTCAGCACGAGCGCTAGCGCATGGGTGAGCCCGAACGGTTCGTTGAGAATGAGCGCGGCGGCGAGCGCCGTGGCGGCGGGACCGATCCCGCCGGTGGCGCTGGTCAGGCCCGGGCCGATGCGGGCGATGGCTTCGGCGATCATCAGCGCGGGGAGGACCGTGCAGGGGATGGCGAGAAAGAGCCCCGTCGCAAGAATCGCCGGGGACAGCGGCGCCGTTTCAAAAGCCGAAATGACAATGCTGTGAATGACGATGGGAACGGTTGCGGCGCTCATCGCGATGCTGATGAACAGCGGCGAGCCGAGTTTCCCGATGACCGGTTTGCTCGCCGTCACGTAGAAGGCGAAGAGGACGGCGGTGGCGAAAACGATTCCGGCGCCGAGCATGGCGTCGCTTCCGCCCAAGTCGAATTCCCGCAAGGCCAGCAGCGTCACCCCGCCATAGGACAGGATCAGCGCGACCGCATGGCGCCAGGTCACCCGGTCGCCATAAGCGATCCAGGCGAAGAGCGCGACGACGGTCGGATAAAGAAACAGGATCAGTCTTTCGAGCTGTGCGGAAATGAATTTGAGCCCCGTAAAGTCGAGCCAGGTGCACAGATAATAGCTGAGGACCCCGAGCGCGGCGGAGATCGCGATCAGCCGCTTTGTGGGTTTTACCTCCCGGCGCTTCGCCGACCGCCAGCCGATGATGAGAAAGAACGGCAGGGCGATCCCCATGCGCAAGGTCATCATCTGTTCGACGCCGGCGCCGAGCGAGAAGGCGATCTTCATCGCAACGCCCTTCAGGGAGAACAGCGCCGCCCCGCCGGCGGCGAGCGCCAGACCGGATGTGTGGCGGCCGAGAGGATTGCGAAAAAAGGCGGGCATGGGCGGCGGCTTATCGGCTTTTCAAAGCTGCCGCAATCGCTCTTGCTTTTGCCGTTACCGCGCCGCGTTCGAATGTTTCTTGAATTCGAGCCTTGAGATCGCGCGGCAATGGACTTCGTCGGGACCGTCGGCGAGGCGCAGGGTGCGGATGCCGGAATAAATCTGCGCAAGGCCGAAATCGGTGGTGACGCCCGCCCCGCCATGGGCCTGGATCGCGTCGTCGATGACTTTCAGCGCCATGCGCGGCGCGGCGACCTTGATCATGGCGATTTCCCCTTGCGCGACCTTGTTGCCGACGGTGTCCATCATCCAGGCGGCCTTCAGCGTTAAGAGGCGCGCCATTTCGATGTCGATGCGCGCTTCGGCGACCCGCTGCTCCCAGATCGAATGTTTGAAAATCGGCTTGCCGAAAGCCTCACGCGTCAAAAGCCGTTTCACCATTTTCTCGAGCGCGACTTCCGCCGCGCCGATGGTGCGCATGCAGTGATGAATGCGGCCCGGTCCGAGGCGTCCTTGCGCGATTTCGAAACCGCGCCCCTCGCCGAGAATAAGGTTCTCTTTCGGCACGCGCACATTATCGAGCTCGACCTCCATATGTCCATGGGGCGCGTCGTCATAACCGAAGACCGGCAGGTGTCGCAGGATTTTAACGCCCGGCGCGTCGGCGGGGACGAGAATTTGCGATTGTTGCACATGGCGCTCGGCGCTCTTGTCGGTCTTGCCCATGACGATAAAGATCTTGCAGCGCGGATCGCCCGCGCCCGACGACCACCATTTGCGCCCGTTGATGACATAATGGTCGCCGTCGCGGGTGATCTCGGTTTCGATATTGGTGGCGTCGGAGGAGGCGACGGCGGGCTCGGTCATGAGAAAAGCGGAGCGGATTTTCCCGTCGAGGAGCGGGACCAGCCATTGCTCTTGCTGCTCCGGCGAGCCGTATTTCATCAGCACTTCCATATTGCCGGTGTCCGGCGCCGCGCAGTTGAACACCTCCGGCGCGATGTGACAGCGCCCCATCTGTTCGGCGAGCGGCGCATAATCGGCGTTGGATAGGCCGGGGCCCCATTTCGGATCGGGGTGGAACAAATTCCACAGGCCTTCCGCCTTCGCCTTGTCTTTCAGCTCTTCGATGATCGGCGGGACTTTCCAGCGGCCTTCGCCGGGGCCGAATTCCGCATGCTGACGTTCGTAGATTTCGTTTCCTTCATAGACGTGGGCGTCCATGAAATCGGAAACGCGTTTCAGGTAATCCTTGCAGCGGTCGGAATAGGCGAAATCCATCGGGGAGGCTCCTTCTTTTGCGGCGCATCTTGGGGAAAAGCTAAAGGAAAGAAAAGCGCGGCGTGCAGTGCGGGGGGCGCGGCAAAGAGCGCGCCGCTGGCGGCCCCGGGCGAACGGGATATAGTCGGTTCCGCCATAACCAATGGGGAGAGCGACTATGGCCAAAATCCTGTCTTTTCTGTCTTGGAATGTGGAGCATTTCAGCAACAGCCAGTCCCGCGTCGAGCTTGTGGTCGAGGCGATTGCGGCGAAGAAGCCGGACGTCTTTGCGCTTTACGAAGTGAAGGGCAAAGCGGTTTTCGCGGCCATGCAGGAAAAAATGCCGAACTACAATATCTCCATCACCGAAAGCGAAAGCGTCGTGGAGATTCTTGTGGGCGTGCGCAACAGCCTTTCGAGCTTCGTCACCCAGCGCAACGAACTGCAATCGAAAACGCCCACCTTGCGGCCCGGGGCGCTCGCAACCATCACCAAGAATGACGAGGTTTACAGTTTCCTGTTCCTCCACCTTAAAAGTTTCGCCGACCCGCGCGACTGGGGTTTGCGCGACGACATGCTGCAACATGTCTGCAGTCTGAAACGCAAGATTGAAAGAAGCCTGGATGGAGACAAAAAGGCGAATTTCATCGCGCTCGGCGATCTCAACACCATGGGCATGAGCGCGGCCTATAACAACGATTTGGATATCGACGGCGCGAAGGAGCTCGATTATATCGACAACCGGCTCACCGCATCAGTGAACGGCATGCGGCGACTGGCGAAGAGCTATGAAGCGACATGGTGGAACGGCAAGTCGAACTGGCAGCCGTCCAATCTCGACCATGTGCTCGCCGCCGACCATTTAAAGTTCAAAAAGTTCGGGACTGCGGAGGTCGAAGTTTCGGGTTGGGTCGATGAAGCAACGACGGCCGCCAGGAAAAACTGGATCGCCAAGCATTCCGATCACTGCATGCTTTACGGCGAAGTCAGGAGCTAGGCGGGGTTTAGCGGCGCGCCTTGAAAAAGGCGCGCAGCATGTCGCCGGCTTCGTCGCCGAAGGGCCCTTCGGCGACTTCCGGGCGCCAGTGGCAGGTGGGCTGTTCGAAGTATTTCGGCCCGTGCCAGACGGCGCCGCCTTTCGGATCGCTTGCCGCAATCACGAGCCGTTTGACGCGCGCGATGGAGATCGCGCCGGCGCACATGGCGCAGGGCTCAAGCGTCACATAAAGCGTCGTCTCGGGAAGGCGGTAATTGCTGGTTCTGGCGGCGGCTTTGCGCAAGGTCCGGATTTCCGCATGGCCCGTGGGGTCGTGCGACGCGATCGGCGCATTGCCCGCCGCGGCGAGGATTTCGCCTGCAGCGCTGACAAGCACCGCGCCGATAGGCGCTTCGCCGGCTTCGCCAGCTTGGCGCGCCTCGTCGAGCGCGCGGGCCATGAATGTCTGATCGTCGCTCACGGAAAAGGCTTTTACGCCGCCGCTTTCGGTTGCGCCAGCGCTGCGGCGGCTTCCGGCTTTTCCGCAAGGCAGAAAGCCGAGACGCCGGCGAGGCGGTTAAAGGGGAAGAGCGTCAGGCGCTCCACATCGTGCACGGCGATGAGCGCGCTGTTGAGCCAGTCGGGCGCGGGCTTCAACTGGCTCGCCTGCGCCGGGCCGTCCGGCTTTTTCTCCGCCAGGCGCATGGCGGCGACGGCGGGAAAAAGGAGGCCGAAGAAATAACGCATTTTGACCGGCGCCAGCCCCGCCGCTTCCACGGCGCGTTTCAGGCTCTCCAGGGTGTAGCGGCGGCGATGCTCGAGAAACTCGTCATGGGAGGACCAGAGAAACTGGAAAGCCGGGACCGAGATGAGGAATCGCGTTCCCGGCGCGGCTTTGTCGGCGTAGTCGCGCATCAGCGCGACATCGTCGTCCACATGCTCGATGACGTCGATCATCAGGACCGTATCGGCTTCGACCTTGTCGACACACCGGACATAGGAAATATTGTCCGTCGCGCGCCGGCCGAGAAATTCGTCTTCGTAATTGGGATCGACGCAAACCGCGCTGTCGGCAAAGCCGTCGGCGACCAGCATTTTGGAGAAAACCCCGGAGCCGGCGCCCACATCGAGGAGCGCGGCGCCCGTTTTGCGGCCGAGAAGGCCGTGGAGCGCGCGGCCTTTGGCGATATAATACCAATGGGCGCCCGGATCGCCGCCAATCGCCTTTTCCTCTTTGAGATCCATTATGCTATCGCCTTGTTTTGCGGCTTCTATCAAAGGCCGGTGATTTTAAGGACTGTTTAACGATGGCGGAAAAGAGCGGCGAAGGAAAGCTCGGGGGCGAGGGCGAACGCATTGCGAAATTTCTCGCGCGCGCCGGCGTCGCCTCGCGCCGGGACGCTGAAAAGCTCATTGAGCAGGGCATCGTCACGGTCGACGGCAAGATTTTAACGACGCCAGCCTTTAAGGTGACGCCGGAGATGGAGGTCCGCGTCGATGGAACCCGGGTCGGCAAGCCGGACGCCCCGCGCCTGTGGCGCTATCACAAGCCGGACGGGCTGGTGACCACGCATAAAGATCCGCAAGGAAGACCGACGGTATTCGAGGCGCTCCAGGGCCGCCTGCCGCGGGTCATCTCCGTGGGGCGTCTCGACCTCACGACCGAAGGGCTTTTGCTGTTGACCAATTCCGGTGCGCTCGCCCGGCGGCTCGAACTGCCGTCCACGGGCTGGACCCGGCGCTATCGCGTGCGCGCCTTTGGCAAGGTGACGCAAAGCCAGCTCGACAGTTTGAAAGACGGCGTGGAGATTGACGGCGTTCAATACGGGCCCGTGCGCGCGACGCTCGACCAGACGCAGGGCGGCAATGTCTGGATCACCTTGTCGATCAATGAAGGCAAGAACCGCGAAGTGCGGAACCTCATGCGCCATCTCGGGCTTCAGGTGAACCGGCTCATTCGCACCGCCTACGGACCGTTCCAGCTCGGCAAGCTGGCGAAAGACACAGTGGAAGAAGTGCCGGGCAAGCAGTTGAAAGAACAACTTGGCAAGAAAATCTGCGAGGAAATCGGGCTGTGACGAAGGTCGTCAACCTCAATAATTTCCGCAAAAAGAAGTCCCGCGCCGAAAAGGAAAAGCAGGCGGAAGAAAACCGCGCCAAATTCGGGCGGACGAAAGCGGAAAAGAAAACGTCGAAGGCGGAAGAAGACCGCGCCCGGCGCCGTCTCGACGAGCATGAAGCCGCCGAAGACGACAAAAAAGATTGATCCCGCTCGCGGAAACTATCGTTGCGCGCTACTGTTTGCGGCCTATGGGGAAAGAGGTCTCCAGCCAGAGCGAAAACTATCCAAGGCTCGCCTTTCTGAGGCTTCAGGCGCGTCACTGGAAGCGCCTGCCGGGACGGGTCGTCTCGCAGATCAACAATGACCGCCTGGGGCTCACCGCGGCGGGGATCGCCTTTTACGCTCTGCTTGCGATTTTTCCGGGGCTCGCCGCAGTGGTCTCGCTCTGGGGGCTTTTTGCCGATCCCGCGACCATCTCCGAAGAGATTTCAAGCTTTTCCGCGATCCTGCCCGCCGAGGTGGCGCGCGCGCTGCGCGCCCAGGCGGCGGAAGTGGCGCGAAGCGATGACGGCGCGGTCGGCGCGGCGCTGATCTTTTCTCTTGGCCTCACGATCTTCAGCGCCTCGCGCGCGCTCAAGGCGATCATGCAGGCGCTCAACATCGTCTACAACGAACAGGAAACGCGCGGCTTTTTATGGTTCAACGTTCAGGCTTACGCCATGACTTTCGCCGTGGCCGTGGGCTTCATCACGGCGCTGGCGGCGGTCGCGGTCCTGCCGATCCTGTTCGGGCTCGTCGGGCTCAATTCGTTTCTTGAACCGGTCATCGGCTATGCGCGCTGGCCGATCCTGTTTGTCGGCGGCTGGTTCGGCATCGCCGCGCTTTATAAATTCGCGCCCGCCCGGCAAAGCCCGGGCTGGCAATGGCTGAGCCCCGGCGCCGGCGCGGCGGTGATCTTATGGATCGTCGCTTCGGTGCTGTTCTCCGTCTACGTCCAGAATTTCGCCAACTACAACGAGACTTACGGCTCCATCGGCGCCGTGGTCGTGTTGCTGATGTGGTTCTGGGTGTCGGCTTTCGTGTTTCTGGTGGGCGCCGAAATCGACTCGGAAATCGAGCAGGAGGCGCATATGCGCCCCCAGCGTCCGGACCCGGAAGAGGGCGCGCCGCCGAACTGAGACCGGCCGTTTAAACGGGAAAGCCGTTAAAGCGCTTCGGCCGCGTCCGCCGTTTGCTGGCGGGCGTCCTTGTCCATGCGCTTCATCGCCTTTTGCAGTTTTTCGAACGCCCGCACCTCAATCTGGCGCACACGCTCGCGGGAGACGCCGTATTCCTGAGACAGCTCTTCCAGGGTCGAAGGATCGTCCTTGAGGCGCCGCTCGGTGAGAATGTGCTGCTCACGCTCGTTCAGCGTCGCAAGCGCCTGTTCAAGCAGTCCCATGCGCATGTCGTACTCGTCTTCATTGGCGAGTTTGGCTTCCGGATTGACGGCGTTTTCGTCCACCAGCCAGTCCTGCCATTCGCCGCCGCCCTCGGCGTCTTTGCCCATGGGCGCGTTGAGCGAGGCCTCCCCGCCCGACATGCGCCGGTTCATGGAGATGACGTCGTCATTGGTGACGCCGAGCTTGGTGGCGATATGCTCGACCTGTTCGGCGTTCAGATCGCCTTCGTCCACGGCGTCGATCTGGCCCTTGAGTTTCCGGAGGTTGAAGAAGAGCTTTTTCTGCGCCGCGGTGGTGCCGATTTTCACGAGGCTCCACGAGCGCAGGATATATTCCTGGATCGAGGCGCGGATCCACCACATGGCATAGGTGGCGAGACGGAAGCCCTTGTCCGGGTCGAAGCGCTTGACCGCCTGCATCAGGCCCACATTGCCTTCGGAAATCACTTCGCCGATGGGCAGGCCGTAGCCGCGATAGCCCATGGCGATCTTGGCGACGAGCCGCAGGTGAGAGGTGATCAGCTTCTGCGCGGCGTCCGCGTCTTCATGCTCGGCGAAGCGTTTCGCCAGCATGTATTCCTCGTCCTTTTCCAGCATCGGGAATTTGCGGATTTCGGCGAGGTAGCGCGACAGACTGCCTTCCGGCGTCAGCGCGCCTGGCGTGGTGGTTAAAGCATTGCTCATAGCGCATCTCTCCAGTACGCCCGGTCTAAAGCATCGTCAGACACAACAGGGCGCGTCTCAAATAACAGGTCCGATTGAGGCTGTCGCGGTCAGGAAGTCCCCAAGAGGCGCCTCTTTTCGGGCGCTTGCTATCCTCATATAGGGACACCATGCGCGAGCCCCAAGGGGCCGCTTTCTATCTTGTTGGAATAACACGGATTTTCGGCCAAAATGCGGCCGATGACCAGTCAATTTCGCGTGACGGGACGCCTTGTCGCGGCGAATTGAACGGATCCTGGTCCATCCCTAAATATATAGGGTAGCGATAAAAGGGCGGATTTTGACGATTGATCGCCGGACATTGATGACGGGCGGCGCAGCGGTTCTGGCCGCGGTCGGGGGGCTTGGCGCAATGCCGGCCGCCGCGAAAGCGGCGCCGTCGGGGAAAGAATTCGCCGCGTTCGCGCAACGGCTTGTGGCGCAGAATGCGGGCCGCATTTCGCTGACCGACCGGGTCGGCGTTGTCGATTACGCCGCGCCGTCCTGGCGTCCGCGCTTTTACCTTGTGGATATGATCAGCGGCGAGGTGTCGTCTTATCTCGTTTCGCATGGACGCGGTTCGGACCCTGGCCACACAGGCTGGCTGCAACGTTTTTCCAATAAAATCGGATCGAACGCCTCCTCCGGCGGCGCCTATCGCACCGGCGCGAACTATGTCGGCAAGCACGGGCCCTCGATGCGGCTCGACGGGCTCGACCCGGAAAATTCGAACGCCAGAAGGCGCGCCATTGTCGTCCACGCCGCCTGGTATGCGGCGCCGGACATGATCGACAAATACGGCAAGCTCGGCCGCAGCGAAGGTTGTTTCGCTTTCAGCGAAAAGGACCGCCAGGAAGTGATGGCGCGGCTCGGCGAAGGACGTCTTCTCTACGCCGGCAAATTCTAACGCGCCGCCGGCGCGGCGCCCGGACAGGCGTCGATCATGGCCTGATTATTTTCAGAAGGCGGCGGGGCGTCCGCGCCGAAGGCCGGCAGAAGCTCGGCGTCGAGCCCGTATATGTCCGGATAGAAGGTCGCCGTCCCGTCCGCCGCCGCGACCGCGGTGAAATAAACCACGTAAACAGGCATCGGCTTTTCAAGCGCGACTTCGGTCGGCGTTTTCGAGGCGAGGATCTCGTCGACAGCCTCGTCGTCGAGCACGCCCTTGACGAGCCCGCGGGCGAAATCGACGGCGTCCTCGACCCGGATGCAGCCATGGCTCAAGGCGCGCGCATCTTTCTCGAACGCTGTCTTGCCGGGCGTGTCGTGCAGGAAAACCGAATAGGGGTTCGGCATCAGGAGCTTCATTTGTCCGAGCGCGTTCGCCGGGCCCGGTTTCTGTCTGACATTGCCGTCTTCGCCCAGATAATAGCCTTTGGCTTTCGCCGCGTCGGGGTCGTTTTTTAAAAGCGCGCCGACGCTTTCGGCGACGATGCTCGCCGGCACGAACCAGGTGGGGTTGAAGGCGACGCCCGTGACGGTCGCGGCGAATTGCGGCGTCGGCAGCGCCTTCGTTCCGACGATCACTTTCCGGCGGTCGACGATTTCGCCATCGCGGACGACCGTCAGTTCGTAAGCGGGCGCGTTGACGAGAATATAATCGGGCCCGAGATCACGCGGCATCCAGCGCCAGCGCTCCATGTTGAGTTTGATGCGCGCTTTTCTTTCGGCGTCGGCAGGCGGCGTTTTATCGAGCGCCGCCTTCAGCGCGCGATATTGCGCATGGTCCGGCGCGAGCCGGGCGAACGCGCCCGCAAAGTCAAGACTGCGCGCGGCGCGCTCTTCCGCCCGGTCGATGGCGTCGTTGTCAATCTCGGGGCCGGGGATGCGCCAGCGCGTTCTTTCTTCCGGCGGGATAATCCCTATGCTGATGTCTTTCGCGGCTTGGCGAAACAGCGCCGCAGCAGCATGTTCCGCGGCGGCGAAATTTCCGTCTTCAAGATCGGTCCTTAAGGCTGAAAGATCATAACCGGCGGGGTCTAGGCCTTCGGCGGCGACATGGTCGAAGTCGGAGGCGAGGGCCTGCGCCGCCCAGGGGCTCATGGCTGCGGTCGCGGCGGAAACATCGTCCGGTTCGGCGATCTGCGCGCAACAGACGGTTACAAGACTTAAAAGGGGTGCAAACATGATGCTGGCCTTAGCGCCCACAGTCCGGCTCCGTTCCTCATGCCCCGCGCCCGTTATAAGGCTCTTAAAGCGGCAAGCAATGTTTGAAAATCCTCCGGGCCCGCGCGCTCGAAGCGCATGGCCTCGCCGGTAATCGGGTGTTTGAAGCCCAGCACCTTCGCGTGGAGCGCCTGGCGCTTGAAGTTGCGGAGCGTCTCGATGGCGCAGTCGGCGGCCGGGTCGCCCGGTTTCAACCCGGAAAGGCCGGGCCCGCGCCCGTAAGACTGATCGCCGATCAGCGGACAGCCGATATGGCTGAGATGCACGCGGATCTGGTGCGTCCTGCCGGTTTCCAGCGTGCATTCGATCAGCGAGGCGAGGGCGTCGCCTTTCAGTTTCGCGCGCGTCCGCCCGAAGGTTTCAATCACCTTGTAATGGGTGACCGCATGGCGCCCGCCATGTTTGGGCACATAGTCATCCGCTTCATCGTCCCAGACCATCGTGTCGACCACGGTCATTTTCGTGCGGTCCTGGGGCTTGCGGGCGATGGGCGCGTCAATGGTTCCAACGCCGGGCCGCGGCGCGCCGACGGCGATCGCCTCGTAAACGCGCTCGATGTCATGGGCGGAGAAAAGCGCCGACAAGCCCTGATGCGCGGCGTCGTGTTTGGCGACAACCAGAAGCCCCGACGTGTCCTTGTCGATGCGGTGGACGACGCCCGGCCGGCGCGCGCCGCCAATGCCGGAAAGACTGTCGCCGCAATGATGTAGGAGCGCGTTGACGAGGGTGCCGGTCCAGGCGCCGGGCGCGGGATGGACGACCATGCCCGCCGGCTTGTTGACGACGATGAGATCGTCATCCTGGTAAACGACATCGAGAGGGATCGCCTCCGGCTTCGGGGCGGGTTCGACCAGCGGCGGCGGGACGAGGCGGTAGCGCTCGCCCTCGCGCAGCTTCCAGGAGGGATCGGTGAAAACCTCGCCGCCCTTTTCGAGCGCGCCTTCCTCTATGAGGGCTTTCAGGCGCGTGCGCGTCAACTCGGCGATATTGTCCGACAGCCATTTATCGAGGCGCGCGCCGGCGGCATCCGCGTTTACGGCAAACGCATAGGCGCCGGTTTCATCCGGCTTTAAGGGTTCGCCGGGCTTGAGGGTTTCGTCGTCTGCGGTCATAGAGAGGGCGGTGTAGCGGGCTTGCGCCCGGCCCGCCAGCCCGGCGGGCGTAAGAGCCAGGATCAGGAGCGATTTTTTCCCGTGAGCGAACAGGAAAACAGCCAGCAGGAAACGCAGCCGGACCCCGGTTTCGGCGGGCTCGCCCAGTCCATCGGCGCGCGCAATCTGTGGATCGTCATCCTCGCCATGCCGGCGGTGTTTCTGGTCGTCGTTGCGGCGATCATTGCGGTGTTCGGCAAACCCCGCGGCGCCGAAGGGACGCAGACGGAAGCGCCGGCGGCGGAGAGCGTTGCGGCGACACCCGTTTCGCAACCGCTTCCGGCCGGAATCGCGATCCCGGCGGGCGCGGCGCCCGGGGCCATCGCGCTTGACGGCGACCGTCTCGCCGTGCGTCTCGACGGGCCCGACGGCGCCGAGGTGGTGATTTACGATCTCGCGAAAAGCGAAGTCGTCGCCCGCGTGCCGTTCAAGCGGGAAGACTAATTCGTCCGCATCCGTCTTTTAAGCTTAAGGCGGCCGAAATTGGCGTCTATTTGCGCGACGACAACAGCCGCATGACGAGCCAGATCGGCACGACGATCCCGGCGCCGATGAGAAGATAGGTGAGGACCGTCAGCGCGATCTCGCCGAAGCTTTCGCCGAGCATGCCGACGGCGTCCTTCACATTCTCGAAAACGCCGCTCCAGAACTCGCGCACGCCAATGCCGAGAAAAGAGAAAACGGCGCCGACAATGATCGAGGCGATGACGAGCTTTATAATCGTGCGGCCTGTTCCGCCGCGCGTCAGCCGCTCCTTCAAACTGTCTTGCTTGGTCATCGTCTGCTCCCGCTCGCGGCGCCCCTCGCCGGACGGATAATCTAGGCGCGAACGGGAATGCATTCAACAACCCGCGCATGCGGCGCGCGCTTAAGGCCGCCAGTCGAGGCGCCAGCCGATGGAAAACCGCCAGTCCTGGCCGTAGCCCGGAACCGGCTGGTCGTAAGGATGGGAGGCTTCAAGCTCAAGGACGCCTTTGTCTTTGAAAGCGGCGCGAAGCCCTGCGCCGTAAGAGCCGATGTCATAGGTCCGGTTCGCGCCGCTGAGCCTTGAGAAAACATCCGCCTGCGCATAATCGGCGAAGGCGTAGATTTCGCTTTTCGAAAAATCGCCGCCGCCGATCGGCCGCCAGGCCGGTTCGAGAAGAAAAGCGTAGCCGCGGTCGGCGTTGATCAACGAATTTTTGAAGGCGCGTCCGAAACGCGGGCCGCCGAGGGAAAAGCGTTCATTGGCGGGCAGCGCGTCTCCGGTCCATTGCCCAGCGCTCTTGAGGCGCAGATAAAAACCGTCGCCGAAACGCCGCGCCAGCGAAACGTCGCCTTTAAGCTTGAAATAATTTTCATCGCCGATCCGTTCGGTGACGTTCGCGCCGGCGACATCGATCCCTTGCGCGCCTTCGAGCTTCACGCGATAGGAAAACCGCCCGGGCCGGTCCGAAAAAGCGAGGGAAAGGCGCAGGGCCCGCGTTTCTTCCGTTGCGATCAGGGATCCGAACGCCGCATTGTCGCTGTTCACCGCATCGAACGAGGCGCGCAACAGCATGTTGCGTTTGAAGGAGCGGATGAGCGGCGCCGTGAGCGCGGCGCTGTAAAGCTCCGCATCGCCTTCGATGCCGGTTCCCGCCGGTCTTGAGCGCAGCACCGTCGCGCGCGCTTCGGCCCGGACGCCGTTGCGCCCGACCGGCGTCGAATGGGAAAGCCCGGCTTGCAGGCTGTCCTTGAAATCCACCGAGGCGCCGAGACGCAACGTCGTCATGTCGCCGTCGCGCAACAGGCGATAGGCCTTGCCGACCGCGGTGAACTGGCCGTCCTCGACGAGCCGCGTCGTGCGGTTGTTGAAGCCGAAACTCACCGTCGGGCGCTTGTAGTCGAGCTTCATGTCAATGGCGAGTTCGCCGGGTTCGTCGCCATAGCGCAGGACGGGCTCGACCGTGAGGCCGGGAATGTCGCGGGCGAGGGAAAAGGCGCGTTCCAGCTGCGCCCGGCTTGCGGGGCCGGGGCTTTGCAGCCGCTCCGCATAGGCGGTGATCATCTTGTGTTTGCGACCCTCGGTTTCGCCGACGAAGCGAACCTTGCCGATGCGCCCTTCGGCGACGCGCACCCGCACGACGCCGTTTTTAAAGCTCTGGTTTGGAACGGCCAGGGTGAAGAAGGCGACGTCCGACTCTTTGTAGGCTTTGCTCATCGCCGCGGAGAGTTCGTCCAGCGTTTCTTTCGTCGCCATGCGCCCGATGAAAGGGCGGGCGGCGTCGGCGACATTGGCGGGAACCTCCGTTCCCTCGAAGCGCAGGCCGCGAATGAGAAACGGCCGGACGGCCTGCGGCTTGCTCTCAGCCGCACCGCCTTCCTCTGCGATTTCGCCGGGCGCCAGCCGCTCTTCCGCCGCAAGAGCGGCGGCGAAAGAAGCGGCGACGGCCGTACAGAGAAGGCAAATCCTCCGTATCAGGAAAAAACCGGAACGCATGAGGCGAGCTCACAATGATGAAAAAGGGGCGGCGGCGCATTGGGGAGGCTGCGCCGCCGCCGGGAGGGCGGCTTATTCGCCGCCGCCCAGAAGACCGCCGAGAAGGCCGTCTTCGCCCGTGACGCCATCCAGCGTGTCGCCGAGAACGCCGTCCTCGCCGGCGACAGGCTCGAGAACGGGATCGAGCGCCCCGGCCAGATCGCCCGTATCGCCGCTGAGCACAGGGTCCAACGCTCCTGTAGCGTCGCCGGTTCCGTCGAGCACGGGGTCGAGCGCGCCCGTCAGGCTGTCGCCGCCGGAAAGCACGGGCTCCAGAACGCCGGCCGCATCGCCGCCGGCGAGAACCGGTTCAAGCGCGCCCGTCACATCGTCGCCGGCCAGCGCCGGATCGAGCGCGCCGGTCAGACCGTCGACGCCGTCCGCGCCGTTAACGATTCCGCTCGCCGTGTCGACGATGGCGACATCGCTGTCGACCGGCAGGCCGTCGCCGATGGTCAGGCCAAGACTCGAATCGTCGCTGATGGAGACGAAGTCCTGATCGGGCAGGGCGCCGTTCAGCGTTTCGCTGAGGTTGAGCGTCTCAAGGTTGAGCGTTTCCGTTGCCGTATCGAGAAGCCCGCCGGCCTCCGCCGCCGCAAGTTCGCCGTCGCTGCCGCCACCCAGCGTGAGCAGGCTGCCTTCCGCCTGGCCGTCGGAAAAGCCGCTGAGGGCGATCAGGCTTTCCGTATCCTGATCGCCAATCGGCGTTGCGCCGCCAATGGCGGCGGTGATTGTGTCGCCCGGCGCGGCGAGAAGGCCGTCGACAAGATAAGCGTCGCCATTGGCGGTTTGAACAAGCGTCTGTCCGGTGTCGTCAAGGACGCCGAGCACGGTTCCGGTCAGCGGCGCGCCGCCTGGAACCGTCTCGTCAACGACGCTTGCCAGGAAAACCGATGAGCTGCTGAGCTCTTCGCCCGTCTGGGTGAGAAGCGCGGACGTGGTTTCGTTGGTGTTGTCGAGATCGCCGGTGTTGGCGAGCAGCCCTGTGCCGCCGACGCCATTGGGTCCGACGAGGCCTCCGAAAGACAACGCGCCGGCGTCGCCGACGTTGAAATTGCCGTCCTGGCCGTCCGCTCCGCTTGCGCCGTCGGTTCCGGCCGCGCCGGCCGCGCCGGACGCGCCATCTGCGCCGCTTGCGCCATCTGCGCCGTCTTCGCCTGTCGCGCCCGTTGCGCCGGCCGGGCCGGCGGGACCGATGGCGCCGACGCGAACGGCGCCGTCAGACGAACAGGCGGGCGCAAGAAGGCCGAGACTGGCTGACAGCGCAAACGCGCTGATAAGAGATTTGGATTTTGACATGAGGTTTCCCCTTTATGCGGCCTTGCCTTGCGCATGAGCAGGCAAAGCGCTTTCACACAACGGTTTGACGAACCCCGCATGTCAAATTCAAATCATGTTCAGAATTCGCATGCAGTTTTCTGCATACGGACATGCGCATAAAAATGCGCGGAAAGAACCACCCAAATAAGGGTGAATTTTTATTTGTATTCCATCTAAATGAGGGGGGTCGGCCGAAAGAAACTATTCATCTTTTGGCCGGGAAAAGGCCTCAGGCCGCGTCTTTTTCCATATAAATGCTGCGGCAGGGGAAGGGGATCGAAACGCCTTCGGCGTCGAAGCGCTGTTTCACCGCCTTGGTCAGCGCCCATTTGACGCCGAAATAGTCGGCGCGGTCCACCCAGGGACGGCATATAATGTCCACGGAAGAATCGCCGAGATTATCCACTTCGATGACCGGCGCCGGATCGACTTTGACGCGATCTTCTTTTTCCAGTTCCGATTTGATGAGCGCGATCGCTTTGTCGATATCGTCGCCGTAGGAAATGCCGAAAACCAGATCCACGCGGCGCGTATCATAGCCGGCGTAATTGGTGATGATGTCATCGAAAATCTTGCCGTTCGGCACAATGATTTTCTTGTTGTCGGGCGTCGCCATTTCCGTCGTGAAAAGGCCGATATGCTTCACGGTGCCCGCAACGCCGGCCGCCTCCACATAATCGCCCACATCGAAAGGCCGAAAGCCCAGCATCATCACGCCCGAGGCCACATGGCCGAGCGTTCCCTGCAGGGCGAAACCGACGGCGAGGCCGGCGGCGCCGATAATGGCGGCGAAGCTTGTCGTCGGAACGCCGAAAACGCCGAGCGTCGTGATCAGGACGAGGGCGATCAGGCCGTAATGGATGAGGCTCGACAAAAAGCCGGCGAGCGTTTCGTCGATCCGGCCGGTGCGCTTCATGGCGTTGGCGGAAATCTTTTTGATCCGGCCGGCGATCCACAGGCCGACGACGAGAACCACCAGCGCGCCGAGGACGCTCGGCAGAAAGGCGGCGGCTTTCTCGGCCAGCCCCTGCAGGAATGTCATCGCCATGGTGAGGCTGGGTTCGGCGGTTTGGGTTGCTGTCGATCCGTCTTGCATCTTGGTCTCCTTTCCGGCTTTCGGCGGGTATAGGCGGTTCCTCTGGGGACGCAACATTTACCGCCCCAATAAGTTGAGCCGGCCTCGCGAAATTACATCCTATGTGATGAATTCTTCCCGGAATCCCGCATTCGGTGCGTAGTTATCCACGGGTTTCGGGACGGCCGTATCATGCGCGGCAGTTGAATTTCGCGAAGCCCGGAGCCCCGCACGCATGGAACAATCGCCCCGCCTTTCCTTTTCCTATGTGGCGCCCAGTCAGGCGCAAAAACATGTGACCGTGAATGAGGCCCTGCGCCGGCTCGACGCGCTCGTCCAGGCGGCGGTCCGCTCACGGACCGAAACGGCGGAGCCGGCGTCTCCGGCGGAAGGCGACGCCTATATCCTGCCGGGGGACGCCAGCGGCGATGCGTGGGATAACTTTGACGCGGGCGATGTCGCCGCCTGGCAGGACGGCGCCTGGACGCGGATCGCGCCCTTCGAAGGCATGCGCGTCTGGGTCGGCGATGACGGCGAATTCGTCATTTATGACGGCGGCGCCTGGGGCGCGGTGTCCGGCGGCGGGGCTTCGGAAATCGCGGCGAAATTCGGAATCAATACGAGCGCCGATGCGACCAACCGGCTCAGCGTGAAATCCGACGCGGTGCTGTTCAGTCATGACGACGTGACGCCCGGCTCCGGCGACGCGCAGGTGAAGGTCAACAAAGCATCGGCGGGCGACACCGCCTCGCATCTGTTCCAGACGAATTTTTCCGGACGCGCGGAATTCGGTCTCACCGGCGACGATGATTTTCACATCAAGGTCAGTCCTGACAATTTTTCGACAAGCTATGAAGCGATCGTCATCGACAAGGATAATGGCTTTGTCGGTCTGGGAGGCAGCCCTTCATCAATTCTGCACACCAAAAGAAACGGGTCTTCGGCGTTTTCGCTCGAAAATACCGACATCGGCTCGAAAATTGTCGTGGGCGCGGCAAGCGTGGGCGCGGTTTATATGGGAAGCGCGTCCTCCCACGCCGTGCGCATTCTATGCGATAATAACGAAGTCGCCCGATTGAAAACCGACGGCAAGGTAGGCGTCGGGGAAAGTTCGCCCGACGCGCTGTTTCATGTGGATGGCGGCGGCGCGCTTTTCGGCAACCCGACCGGCGGCGACAAAGGAACGGGCACGGTGAACGCCGAGGCCGTCTATGACGATAACGCGCTGCTCTCCTGCTATGTTTTCGATCAGGCGCTCGACGGCGCCGTCGATTTGGCGAAATGGGACGCCAAAGTTCCCGACCGGCGCGTGCCCGCCGAAATCGACAAGCGCGGCGTGGAAGAGACGCCAGACAAAATCGTCAGTCCCGAACGGGTAGAGCCTCGCCTGCACGCGCCTTTGCGTAAATTCGCCGCCCGCGCCGGCACGCCTTATGATCCTCTGACGCTCGACGGCTATGCAAGGCACTGGCGCGAAAAGCGCCATCTCTCAAGCCTGCCGAACGAAGCGGCGTACGATCCGGAAAACGGCCTTTCCAGCGGCGAATGGATACAGCGTCTCGTGGAGACCGTGGAAATTCAGGCGGTGCTGATCGAAGAGCTCAATCAGCGCACGAAAGCGCCAGAGAGACTATGACGTCAGGCAGGCTTGAACGTGAGCGCCACGCCGTTGTTGCAATATCTGAGCCCCGTTGGCTCCGGCCCGTCCTTGAAAACATGGCCCTGATGGCCGCCGCAGCGCGCGCAATGATATTCGGTGCGCGGAAGGATAAGTTTCAGATCGGTCTTGGTGCCGAGCGCGCCGGGAATGTAATCCCAGAAAGACGGCCAGCCGGTGCCGCTGTCGAATTTATGCTCGGATTTGAAAAGGTCGTAGCCGCAGCCGGCGCAGGCGAAAATTCCCTCGCGCTTTTCATTGTCGAGAGGGCTCGAGCCGGCGCGCTCCGTCGCTTCCTTGCGCAACACCGCATAGGCTTCGGGCGACAGGCGCTCTTTCCATTCCGCATTCGACAATTGCCATTTGTCGTAGTCGGGGATGGTGGCGGGATCGGGGTCTTTGGCCATTGCTGTTCCTTGTGTCTGGACGCCGCAGCCGGCGGCTGCGCCGAGAATGCCGAGCGTCAGATGTCGGCGCGTCAGTGCGGCCATGGGATGCTCCTCATTTCGCCCATCGAAATCAACGCCGTTTATCTAACGCTATCGGGAGTCAAAAAGAACTAAGGCCGAGTTCACAAAGCGGCGAGAGAAGCAGCAACAGGCCGGCGTCCCGGTTCGACTTAAACAGGGTCAAGCAGACGTGATTGTCGTGAATGTCGAGATGCTTCAATTGCCAGACGAAATGCGCCGCGCCGGGGCCGAGCGCCAGATAATAGATCCAGTGCGCATGGATGAGCGTTCCGGCGAGCGCGAAGAAAACCAGCGTCATGGCGAAGAAAAAGCCGAGCGCGGGTTTGGTCTTCTCGCCGAGCCTGAGCGCCGTCGATTTGACGCCGATCAGCGCGTCGTCCTCCGTGTCCTGGTGGGCGTAGATCGTGTCGTAAAAGAGCGTCCAGAAAAGCCCGGCGGCGTAGAGCGCGAAAGCGGCGGCGTCGAGCTTGCCCGCCGCGGCGGCGTAGCCGACAAGCGCGCCCCAGTTGAAGGTCAGGCCGAGCCAGGCCTGCGGCCACCAGGTGATGCGCTTCATGAAAGGATAGGCGGCGACAAGCGCCAGCGAGCCGAGCCCCACGAAGATCGCGACACGATTGAACTGCAACAGCACCGCAAGACCGATGAAAGACAGAAAGACGAGAAAGGCCCAGGCCTGTTTCACGCTGATCTGTCCGGCGGGGATGGGGCGCGCCGCCGTGCGCTCTACTTTCGCGTCAAAGTCGCGGTCGACGATGTCGTTATAGGCGCAGCCCGCCCCGCGCATCGCATAGGCGCCGATGCTCATCAGGACGGCGTACCAGAGAAGATGAAATCCGGCGTAACCGCCCGCGGCGGCGAGCGCGAGGCCCCAGAAACAGGGAATGAGCAAAAGCCAGGTTCCCACCGGCCGGTCGGCGCGCATCAGCCTGAGATAGGGCTGAGCGAAAGCCGGCGCGCGCGCCACCCAATTGCCGGGAACGGCGTCGGGTGTCGCAGCGGAGGGGGCGGGGCTGGTCATGGCTTGCGGTTTAGCGCCGGAAAGGCGGGGATGCAAAACGGCGATTTATCCAGGCTCCGGTATTTCCGCCGCTCATCCCCGCGAAGGCGGGGATCCATCATGGTCTGCCGTCATGGAAGTCCTATCATGGATTCCCGCCAGCGGGGGAATGATCGGAGGGAGCATGGCTTTTTATGTCTATATATTAGCCAGCAAGAAATACGGCACGCTCTATATCGGCATGACCGACGATCTGGAAAAAAGGATATGGGAGCGCAAAGAGAAAGTGCTTAAAGGCTTCACGGCGAAATATGACGTCAACCAACTGGTCTGGTATGAAATGCACGATACGCGCGAGAGCGCCTTCATCCGCGAAAGGTCGATGAAGAAATGGAGCCGCAACTGGAAGATTAATCTGATTGAGAGAGAAAACCCTGATTGGGAAGACCTTTCAGAAACATGGAGCAGCTAACCCCAGCCGCTTATTCCCGCGCAAGCGGGAATCCATAGCTGTTAGCGGCAAACTTTTATGGATCCCCGCTTTCGTGGGGATGAACGGAGACGAAGAGATAAGAAGAGATGATCCCGCGTCTTTACATCGACGGCCCGTTGCATTCAGGGCTGCCTGCGCCGCTGACGGCGGAGCAGGTCCATTATCTCAAAAACGTCCTGCGCCGTCAGGAGGGCGACGAGCTGCGCCTGTTCAATGGCGAGGACGGGGAGTTCGCCGCGCGGATCGTCGAGCTCAAAAAGAAGACCGGCGCGGCGCAGGTGGGAGAACAGACGCGCGACCAGGAAGCCGAGCCGGATCTCGTGCTTTATTTCGCCCCGGTGAAACGGGGCCCGCTCGAGACCATCGTTCAAAAAGCGGTGGAGGTCGGGGCCGCGCGTCTCGTCCCCGTCATCACCGAGCGCACCATTGCGCCGAAACTCAATATCGCCCGGCTGCAGGCGATCGCGACGGAGGCGGCGGAGCAGTGCGGGCGTCTCAATGTTCCTTCCGTAGGCGAACCGATCAAATTCGCCGCGCTCCTTAAAACCTGGACCGAAGACCGCCGGCTTCTTTTCTGCGACGAGGCGGGCGACGAGGAAGAAAAAGAATGGGGCGGGCGCGAAGGCCGCGCCGAACCGGTGTTAGATGTGCTAAAGAGCATCGATAGCAAAACTGACGGCGGCGTTGAGCCATGGGCCATTCTCACCGGACCCGAAGGCGGCTTTTCTCCCGGCGAACGCCGTGAACTGAGAGCGAAGTCATATGTGACCGCCGCCACCTTGGGCCCGCGCATATTGCGCGCCGATACGGCGGCGATCGCCGCGCTCGTCCTGTGGCAGGCGGCGCTTGGCGACTGGCGCCGGTCTTAACGTCGCAATAGCGTGATGGGTTTAAGGCTTGGCGGATCGCCCTTCGCGGGATAGAGCGGAAACTCGGCAAAGTGTTGTACGCAAGAAAGACGGGCCGGAGAGAGACGTGACCACTGCTGCGGAACAGACCGGCCAGTCGCCGAAGATTGAATCGCTTGACCAGCTGACGGCGCATCTTGCGAGCGGCTGCAAACCCAAAGACCGGTGGCGCATCGGCACGGAGCACGAGAAATTCGTCTTCTGCCGCACCAGCCTCGACCCCGTTCCTTACGAAGGCGAGACCGGCATCCGCGCGATCCTCGAAGCGCTCGCCGCGGAAACCGGCTGGGACATCCTGCGCGAGGGCGACAATCCTATCGGGCTCAAGGGCGAGGGGGCGAGCGTTTCGCTCGAACCCGGCGGGCAGTTCGAACTTTCGGGCGCGCCCTTGGAAAATATTCACCTCACCTGCGACGAGGTGCACCGTCATCTCGAAGCGGTGAAAAAAGTCTGCGATCCCATGGGCGTCGCGTTTCTCGGCATGGGCTTCACGCCCACATGGACGCGCGAGGAAATGCCGAAAATGCCGAAGGCGCGCTACACCATCATGCGCAATTACATGCCGAAGGTGGGTTCGCTCGGTCTCGACATGATGCACCGGACCTGCACCGTGCAGGTCAATCTCGATTTCGCGTCGGAAGCCGACATGGCGATGAAGTTCAAGACGTCGCTGGCGCTGCAGCCGATCGCGACGGCGCTCTTCGCCAATTCCGGGCTCTATGAAGGAAAGCCCTCCGGCTACGCGTCCTATCGCGCGCATATCTGGACCGACACCGACGCGGACCGCACCGGGCTGTTGAATTTCGTTTTCGAGGACGGGTTCGGCTTCGAGCGCTATCGCGATTACATGCTCGACGTGCCGATGTATTTCGTGCGCCGGAACAATAAATTCATCGATGCGGCGGGGCAGTCTTTCCGCGACTTCCTCGCGGGCAAGCTGCCGGCCCTGCCGGGCGAAGTTCCCACTATGGAAGACTGGGAAGATCATCTGTCCACGGCCTTTCCGGAGGTGCGGCTTAAAACTTTCCTTGAAATGCGCGGCGCGGATGGCGGGCCCTGGGCGCGCATCTGCGCCCTGCCGGCGTTCTGGGTCGGGCTTCTTTATGACGACGACGCGCTCGCCGCCGCCTGGGATGTGGCGAAGGGCTGGAGCCGCGAACAACGCGAAGCGCTGCGCGACGACGCCGCAAGATTCGGGTTGCAGGCGAAAGTCGGCGGCCGCACCGTGCAGGACGTGGCGCTGGAAGTCCTTGAGATTTCCCGCGAAGGCTTAAGGAAACGCGCGCGCATGGGCAATCTGAAAGAAGACGAGACCACCTATCTCGACCCGCTCGTGAAGATCGCCAAAAGCGGCGTCACTATGGGCGAGTATACGGCCGAGCATTTCCTCAAGGATCTCGATGGCGACGCGAAGAAGCTGTACGAAGAGTGCAAATACTGAAGACGGCTGCAAAACAGAAACATCTTCATCCTGAGGAGCAGATCGCAAACGAAAGTTTGCGGTCTGCGTCTCGAAGGATCGGCCGCGAATGCAACGCCTGCCGCCGATCCTTCGAGACGCGTTCGCCATTGCTTTGCAATGCCAAACGCTCCTCAGGATGAAGGAGGTGCTTGCGAATAAGGATCGCCTCGACGTTTTCGGCGACACCGCCGAGGCTTGTGCGACGCTCGCGAAAAAAGACGCCTGTCTCGCCCGCGCCCTCGACGCCATCGGCGAGCCGCATATCCGCCGCCGTCCCGGCGGGTTCGAGGCGCTCTTCCGCATCATTGTCGAACAGCAGGTTTCCGTGCCGAGCGCGCAGGCGATCTGGGCGCGATGCCAGGCGGGGATGGACCCGTCCGATCCTGACCACGCCCTCCATCATGGCGAAGAAGGGCTTCGCGGTTTCGGTCTTTCGACGCCGAAGGCGCGTTATGTGACGGCGCTTGCCGGCCATTGGCGCTCTGGCGGGATCAGCGAGGAGAAACTCGCTGAAATGAGTGACGAGGAAGCGGCCGCAGCGCTGCAGGAAATCAAGGGGATCGGCCCCTGGACGGCGGCGATCTATCTTCTTTTCTGCGAAGGCCGGGTCGACATCTGGCCGCCCGGCGACGTGGCGCTGCTCGGCGCCTATCGCGCCGCAAGGCGCCGGGGCCCCGAGCCGGACATGAAATTTCTCGATTCCCGTGCGCAAAAATGGCGGCCCTATCGCGGCCTTGCTGCGCATATTCTCTGGACTTATTACGCCCATCTGCGCGGGCGCGCGCCGATTTAAATGTTTTTATAGACTGTTGCGAAAATATCCCGATAATCGTCAAACTTCTGTCATGCAGAATCATATATAGGCATAAGCACGCCGAAACGTTTAAACTAATCCGACAGCAGGGGAGTTCCCGCTTTCAAGAGTTCGAGTCGACATTTTCGGTTTGACCTTTCCGCTTCGCGGGAGCAGCGCTGATGTCTGCTGCGCTTAAATCCCCCGACGCCTGCCCCGCTCTTGTTCTGAATGCGGATTTTCGTCCCTTAAGCTATTTTCCTTTATCGCTCTGGTCATGGCAGGACACGCTGAAAGCGGTGTTTCTCGACCGCGTCGACGTGGTCGCGCAATATGACACCAAGGTGCATTCGGCCAAGTTCGAAATGCGCCTGCCTTCGGTGGTCTCGCTCCGGAATTATGTCAGCCATTCGCGCGCGCCGGCCTTTACGCGCTTCAACGTGTTCCTGCGCGACAGCTTCACCTGCCAGTATTGCGGCTCGAATGCGCGCGATCATTTAACCTTCGATCACGTCATTCCGCGCTCGCAGGGCGGGCGCACCACCTGGGAAAACATTGTCGCGGCCTGTTCGGGCTGCAACATCAAAAAGGGCGGACGCACCCCGCGCGAGGCGAAAATGTTCCCGGACCGCGCGCCGAAGCGGCCGAGCATGTTCGAGCTCAATGAGCGCGGGCGGGCCTTTCCGCCCCACTACCTGCATGAAAGCTGGCAGGATTTTCTCTATTGGGACTGCGAACTCGAGCCCTGATAGGGCTGTTGTCCCCCATGGCTGTTCTTTTGGCGTTCGCGTTGAGGCGGCGGCGGCCTTGGCCTATGATCATTGTCAATTCATTGAACTGGCGGGAGGATGCGTCCGATGAAAACCCTGTTTCACTCTTTTCCGGCTGTGCTGAAGCGCGGCCTCGTTGTGCTCGGCGTTCTGGCCGCCGGCGCCTGCGCTTATAACGAGACGCTCGGACGCAACCAGCTTCTGTTCGTTTCCCAGGGCCAGATGGCCCAGCTCGCAAGCTCGGCCTGGACCGATTTGAAAAAGCAGGAGCCGACCACCAGCGATCCGAAATATCTGAACCGGGTCAATCGGGTCGCACCCAAGATCATCCGGGCGGCCGGCGAGAATCCGGCGGAGTGGGAAGTCGAGGTTTTCAAGTCGGATCAGATCAACGCGTTTGCGCTGCCGGGCGGCAAGATCGGCATCTATACCGGCATTCTCGATCTCATGGACAATGACTCGCAAATCGCGGCGGTTCTCGGCCATGAAGTGGCGCATGTGAAATTCAACCATTCGGGCGAGCGCTACAGCCAGACGGCGGCGGCGCAAACGGCGCTCAGCGCTGGCGGCGCGCTTGTCGGCGACAGCCAGGTCGGCACGACTGCGCTTCAGGCGCTCGGGCTCGGGGCGCAATATGGCGTGCTTTTGCCCTTTTCGCGCAAGCACGAGCTCGAAGCCGATAAATTCGGGCTGCGCTACATGGCCCGGGCCGGCTACGACATGGATGAAGCCGTGCGCTTCTGGCAGAAAATGTCGGCCCAGAAAAACGGCGCGCCGCCGGAATTCATGTCGACTCACCCCTCGGACGCGACCCGCATCGCGCAGTTGAAACGCGAAATCCAGCTGATCCGCTCGGGTTCATGAACGCCTTGCGCCCCGCGCGCAAAATCCGGCCCGAAATCCGGCCCAAAATCCGGTCAGGGCCCGCTTGAAATAGCGCCCGCCCGCGCGTAGGTTCCGCGCCTCTCGAAAAGGGCCGCCTTAGCTCAGTAGGTTAGAGCGCTTGATTGTGGATCAAGAGGTCCCCCGTTCGAACCGGGGAGGCGGTACCATCCAGGCGGCGGCGTTTCATCGCGCCGGCCCGCTTGAGAAAAGAAAATCCAGAAACTTTTCAAGGGCTTGACCCGTTTCAGCGCGGGGCGTATGGCGGCGCGGCTGAGCGCCCGGCGCGGACGCCGCCGGCGCTTTAACAAATCCTTTCGCAAAAGCCGCCAATATCGCGCCCTCATGTGTTAGCTCTCGTAAAACCCTGGCCCGTCAAACCCCATGCGAATTGCCTTCCTGACGCCTCTCTGGCCCGTTTCTCTGGCGCAAAACGGCATTGCGACCTATGTCGATGCAATGCGCCGCGCGCTTGAGGCTGAGGGCCATGAATGCGTCGTCCTGGCGATGCGGCCGCTGGAAGAGCTTCGCGATCCGGGCGTTTTTGCCGTGCCCAAGCCGGCGCGCGGTTTCGTCGACAAGCAATTGAGCCGCATCAAGGGCGCACTCGACAGCCGTTTTTTCGATTACGGCTATGCGCAAGCTCGAGTGGCCCACGCGCTCGCCGAGCTCCATCGCCAGAAGCCGATCGATATTCTCGAAACGGAAGAGAGTTTCGGCATCCCTCTGGCTGCGGTCGGCGCTACCTCGGCATCGGTCGTCATCCGCTCCCACGGACCGCATTTCCTGGTCAAGCAGCCGCCGCATGACAGCCGCGACGCCAGGCGCATCCAGGAGGAGGGGCAGGCTTACGCCGCCGTCGACGCCGCTTCTTTTCCTTCAAAAGCGCTGCGCGACGCGGTGGCGGCGCGTTACGGGCTGACCTTTCAGGCGAGCGCCGCTTTTCCCAATCCCGTGGATATTCCGCCTTCGGGCGAGACCTGGACCCTTGACGGCTGCGAGCGCAACAAAATCCTGTTTGTCGGGCGCTTTGACTCGCTGAAGGGCGGCGATCTTGCGTTGAAAGCGTTCGATGCGTTGCTTGCGCGTTTTCCCGATGCGCGCCTCACCTTGGCCGGCGCCGATCACGGCGTCGCCGGGCCGGACGGGGCGCCGCAGAATTTTGCAGACTTTGCGCGGGCGAACCTGTCGGAAAAAGCGCGCTCGCAAATCGAGTTTCTTGGGCGCGTGCCGCATGAAGAAATCCCGGCCCTGCGCCGCAAGGCGCTCGTCAGCCTGTCCGCATCCTTGTTTGAAACGTTTTCCTATGCCGTTGCCGAGGCTTTGGCGCTGGGCGCGCCGGTCGTCACCAGCGCAACGGCGAGCCTTACGGAATACCTGACCCATGATGAAGAGGCGCTGTTCGCCCCGCCCGGCGATGCGGACGGATTGCGTGTGCAGCTTGAGCGCTGTCTCGCAGAGCCGGAATTCGCCGCCCGCATCGGCGCGGCCGGGCGGCGGACGGCGGAACGCATGTTCGCGCCGGCGGCTGTCGCCGCCGGTGCTCTCGATTTTTATCAGCATGTTCTTGAGACGGCGCAACGCCGGAAGAGGGCGCGCGCATGAGCTTCACCATCGTCGCCGTCATATTCACGGGGATCGCTGCTTCCTTCGCGTTGATTATGGCGAACCGGGAAGACCGCGGCATGACCGCCGCCATCGGCGCCGTTTGGGTGATCGCGGCCGCGATTGCGTTTAACCTGCCGGAGCGGTCATTGATTTTCGTCGCGCTTGGGTTTGTGCTTGCGATTGCGGGCGCCGCAAGCCCGCGCGGCGCCGTTATCCTTTATCTCGGCGTCCTGGCGGCGCTTCCCGTCAGCATGACATACAAGGTTCCGTTTCCGGGACTGAATTTTCTTATCTCGCTTGATCACATAAGGCTTGCGACGCTCGTTCTGCTCGGTCCGGTCTTTGTGCGGGCGATGTTCGAAAAGGCGCCGCGTGAGAATAGAAACATAGAGCGCCTCTTGTTGTTTTTCACCCTGCTGACCGGGGTGATGTCGATACGCGACCTTCCCTTTACCAGCATGATGCGAATGGTCACCTACCAATTCCTCCTGATTTACATGCCTTTTGTTGCTGTCAGCCGCACGCTGAAAACGAAAGAAGACATGAACCATGCGCTGTCGGCATTGTTTGCATCTTTCCTTATAATGGCCATGATTGGCGCGATCAGCGCGCTGCGGTCGTGGAATTATTATGCGGCGCTCGCCGATTATGGCAGCGGCAAGGATTATTTCGATTACAGGAACGGATTTCTCCGCGTTGGCGCGACGATGATGCCGGCATTGCTCGCCTTCACATGCGCCGGAGGGTTCTTGCTGGCGCTGCGCGCGCGCGCCCGGAAATTGATGCCGGCGCCTTTCTTTTTTGGCGCCGCCGCTATTTTCGCCTTCACTGCTTTCGCCACAGGCGCGCGCGGCGGCTGGCTTGCTGCTATTTTATGCGTTGTTACGTATTTCGTTTTCCTTCACGGCGGCGCCGTCATGCGCAAGCTTTATTACGCCACAGGCGTTATTATGATTCTGGCCGGTTTCTTCCTGATCTTCAGCGGAAGCAGCCTCTTGAATGACGAATACGGCACGTTCAGTTACAGGGCCGAGCTGATCCGCACCAGCGTGGAGCAGGTTAAGGTTCGTCCTCTTTTCGGGTCGAGCGCTATTTATGAATTGCCGAGTTTTCAGCATTTGCGACAGGGCGAAGGCATTATCGATCTGGTGAACGGATATGTCTTTATCGTTCTTTTCTATGGACTTGTGGGACTTGGCGTCTTTCTGGGAGTGAATTACCTGGCGATGAAGCGCGGGCTGAAGGAGCTAAGCCTGATGCCTGAAATGCGCGTTGCCGATCCTGTGCAACAGGACTTGCGGCGGGGACAGGCTTTTCTGCTCGCGCTGCAAGTCAGTTACCTGGCGCTTATCGCCACGATCAGCTTGGTCAACCAGCTTCCGAATTACGGTTATCTCATTCTGGCTCTTGTTGTCGCGCATGCGAATATGGCCTCCGCAGAGCGAAACGCTGCCGGACTGTCAAAGAGCGGCGCCGGTGAAGCGCCCCCGCTTGAGCCAGGCGAGTCAAATATAAAAGCGCCGCCGCTGCGCGATGCAGAGGCCAAGCCGGTTCCCTATGGAGCGAGATTTGTTCGCCGTTTCTAGTTTTCGCACATTCGCCGCCCGCATCCGGCCGGCGCTTGGGGACGGGTCGCAAGTCTTGATTGCGTCGCACGTAACGCGCATGGCGCTGCGCGTCGGCAGCAGCCTCATCGTGACGCGCCTGCTTGCGCCCGAGGCCTATGGCGTCATCGGCATCGTCAATTCCATCGCTTACATCTTGGGCATGGTCTCGGATATGGGGCTGCGCTCCTATGTGATTCGGCACGAAAACGGCGGCGACGAAGCTATGCAGACGGTCTGGACCGTTCGCCTGATCCGCAATTCGATTCTTTTTGCGATCATGTTTTTCGGCGCCGGAATTTTTGCCGATCTTTATAATTCACCGGAGGTTACGCTTGCGATCCGTGTTTGCGCATTCCCCTTTCTTCTGGATGGTTTGTGCAGCCTTTCCATCAATCTTACCGAACGCAATCGCGGCGTTATCAGGCTGACGGCGATCGACTTTGCAAAATTCCTCACTATGATGCTCACCACCATCGTGGCGGCGTATTTCCTGCGCACTTACTGGGCGATTGTCATCGCCATGTTGGTCAGCTCCGTCTTTGTCCTTATCGCCAGCTATACTCTGCTGAAAGGGCCGCCTATACGGTTCCGGCTCGATCCGGAGCATGTGCGCGATTTGTGGAAGTTCTGGCGGATTATCATTCCCGCCAGCATGATCACGATTTTGATGACCCAGGCGAACACCGTCGTCATGGCCCGGTATTTTCCCATCGCCGAGCTCGGAAAATTCACGATCGCCTCAACGCTCGCCATGGCGGCGGGGGGGCTGATCAGCGAATATGTCATACGGGTTTTCATGCCGCGGTTTGCCGCGGCTAATCGCGAAAACCCGGAAACCGCCAAAGACGTCTATTACGACGCCAAACGGAACATCGTCCTGCTTTTGGCCTTCGGCGTTGGCGGCCTTCTTGGCGGTGGGGAATTGCTGGTGCGCATTCTCTATAATGACCAATATCTCGGAGCGGGACTTTATCTCTCGCTTTTGTGCCTCCGGCTGCTCGGACAGCTTTACGGCGAGCCAGTGCAACAGGCGGTGGTGACGAAAGGGTTTGTCAGGGTCGCTCTCCACGCCAATATGATCCGTCTTTGCTGGATCATGCTTGCGGGGTTCGCTGCTTATATCCTGGCGGGGCCGCTGGCGCTGGTCGCCGCCTTGTGTCTCGCGGAACTCTCGGCGGTTCCTTATCTGCTCTGGCAGTTGAAGCGCTTCGGTCTCCTGCGCCTCAAGGAGGAGACGTTCATTCTGGGGGCCGCCGCTGCAGGGGCGGCGATCGGATTCGCCTGCTACGCCGGCGTCGAAGCGCTGATCGCCGCCGGGATCATCCCAAATTTCTAGGGCGCGGCGGCGCTGATTCGTTTCGGAAGCGAAGAAATGCCGATTTTTCGGGGTTTTCCGCCTGCAGAGCCTCTTCCCGGCCTTGGGAAATTGCCTAAAAACTATTTAAATCCTGAGGCTTGGAATTTTAAGAAACTTTCATTTCCCATCATATCTTCGCTCGTGCAGAAAAACCGCCGGTTAAGCCTTTCTCAGTGATCTCGCCCTATTTCAGGTTTTAGTTAACCTTAACGCGATCGCTGTCTTTTCCGGGGGAGCGGTTGACGTAAAGTCGCGGGTGCGTTCGATGTTCAGGCTTCAGGCGATCTTGTTGAGTGGCGCTGCGTTCTGGGCGGCCGCCGCCCCGACCGCCGCGGCGACGCCTGCAGATCCGAAATATTACGGCTCCCTCTATCCCGAAGACATGGTCGAGCCGGTGAACGAGGAAGTTTCCCGGCAGGCGCCCGTCCGGCGCCGGGACGCCGACCAGAGTCTCGTCAAGGCGCTCGGCGCGGCGGGGTATCTTGTGTCGACGCGATATGCGCCGGCGGATTTCGCCGCCGCCATCAAGCGCGCCATCGGCCGTCAGCCGGCCTATCATGCGCAGGCGAGCAATCTCGACGAAGCAAGCGCGCTTCGCCGCCAGGCGCGCTCCAGCCTTTATCCGCAGCTGTCCGCGCAGTTTCGCGGCGATTACGCCGTCTCGCGCAGTTTCGATGCGAATACGAACAATGTCGTTGAATCGCTGCGCCCGCGAGAACAGTTCACCGCCGGTGTTTCCGCTTCTCAGCTCATCTTCGACGGCGGCGCTGCGATCAACCGCATTCGCAGCGCCCGCGCCACCAGCGCCGAATATAAAAATGCGCTCAGCACACAGATCAATGACCTCGCCATGGCGGTCTTGACCGCCTATTACGATGTCGCCGCCCATCAGGCGCTGACCGCGTTCAGCAAGAGCTTCATCAGCCGCCAGGAAAAAATCCTTGAAGACGTGAAAGAGCGCGAGCGGCTGGGCGCCGGATCGAAGGCGGACATCACCCGCGCCAGGGCGCGTCTCGCCGCCGCCCGCGCGCGCCTTGCCGAGATCCGCGAAAGCATGCGCCTTGCCGAAATCCGGTATGAGGAGTTTTTCGGCGAAGCCCCGGAACAGCTGCGCCGCCCGGCGATTGCGGAGCCGGCGCTGTCAAACCGCAATGAAAGCGTGGCCGAGGCCCTCGAGAGCAACCCGGAAGTCGCCGCGGCCGAGGCCCGCGCCGATGCGCGCAAGGCGGATTTCAAGGCGGCGCGCGCCGCGCGCCTGCCTGAGGTGCGCCTCTCGGTTGATGCGGTGAAATACGATGTTTTCCAAACCGGCGATGATTTCGACGTGCGGGCCGGCGTCACCGTCAATTACGATATTTTCGGCGGCGGCGCCCGCGCTGCGGACATCGCCATCGCCCGCTCGCGCGCCAAACGCGAACGCTTCAACGAAGAACAAAAGCGCCAGGACGTGGCGCGCGAAGCGGCCATGGCCTTCGAGCGGGTGCGCGGCGCCGACGAGCGCCTCGCCGCGCTTGGTGAAGCGCTTGTCGCGCATGACATTACGCGCGAGCTTGTGCTCGAACGGTACAAATATTCCAGAGGCGATCTCATCGACGTTCTGCAGGCGGAAAGCGATTATTTCGAGGCGGGCGTCGATTATGTCATTGCGCTCTCGAGCAGCGACATGGCCGGCTACGCCCTGATGGAGCAGACCGGCGACCTCATCGGCCTGTTCTCGCCGCAGACCGAGTATGGGGACGAGCGATTGGGAGCGGCGCAATGAAAAAACCGTCCTTCCTGAAAGATCTCGCGCCGACCTCGCACTGGCTTTTCGGGCCGCTGCGCGATAATGCGAAAATCTACGGCCAGACCATTCTGGCGGCGACCATCGTCAATCTGCTTGGCCTCGTCTCGTCATTCTTCATCATGACGGTCTATGACCGCGTTCTGCCGAACCAGGCGATTGAATCGCTGATCGCGCTCACCATCGGCGTCATCCTCGCGCATGTTTTCGATTTCCTCTTAAAGTCCCTGCGCGGCTATTTCATCGACATCGCCGGCCAGCGGCTCGACGCGACCGTGGGCGCCAGCGTTTTCGACAATTTGATGGCGATGCGGCTCGATGCGCGCCGCGGCGCCACCGGCCAGATCGCCGGTCTCGTCAAGGAATTCGACAATCTCAGGGATTTCTTCTCTTCCGCGACCCTCGTCGCGATCGTCGATCTTCCTTTCATATTCCTTTTCATCGGCGCCATCGCCCTCGTTGGCGGGCCCATCGCGCTGGTGCCGCTCATCGGCGTTCTCGGCGCGATCATTTCCGGTGTCCTCATCCAGCCGCTGATCATGAAACGCACGCAAGAGGCGATGGCGGAAGGCCATCACAAGAATGCGGTGCTGATCGAAACCCTGGGCGGGCTCGAGACGATCAAGTCGGTGAAGGCCGAAGGGCTGATGCGCGCGCGCTGGCGTTCGGGCGTTGCGCGCCACGCCAAGATTTCCGCCATCGGCCGTTTCCTGAACCAGTTTGCGGTCAACGCCTCCGGTTTCGCCCAGCAGGCGAGCCAGGTCGGCGTGGTCGTCATCGGGGTTTTTCTTGTCGCCGGTCAGGAGATCACCACCGGCGCGCTCATCGCCAGCGTGATCCTCACCGGGCGCGCCATGGCCCCGCTCGGCCAGGTGGCGTCGCTGTTGAGCCGCGTCAGCGGCGCCATGGCCTCCTACAAGTCGCTCAACCATCTGATGACGTCGCAGAGCGAGACCGAAGCGGGCCGCGAATATCTCGCCCGGCCGGAGCTTAAAGGCAAAATCGAATTCCGCGACGTCAATTTCACGTATCCGGGAACGACCACAAAGGCGCTCGACGAAATCTCGTTCACGATTGAACCCGGAGAGCGCGTCGCCATTCTCGGCAAGAACGGGTCCGGCAAGAGCACGATCGTGCGCCAGATCACCGGCGTTTATCAGCCGACGGAAGGCTCCGTCCTCGTAGACGACACCGATGTGCGCCAGCTTCGTCCTGCGGATCTGCGCGCCAATATCGGCGCCGTGTTGCAGGACGTCTGCCTCTTCTCCGGCTCGATCCGCGAGAACATCGCCCTCGGCCTTGAAGGCGTGTCCGACGAAGACATTCTCGAAGCCGCGAGCATCGCCGGCGTTCATGAATTCGTGGGCGCCACGGCGGGCGGCTACGACCAGCGGCTCGCCGAACGCGGCGAGGGCCTTTCCGGCGGCCAGCGCCAGGCCATCGCGCTCGCCCGCGCGCTTGCGCCGAAACCGTCGATCCTGCTCATGGACGAGCCTTCAAGCTCCCTCGACGCGCAGGCCGAAGCCGCGCTCATCTCGCGGCTCGAAAAAGCCACGCAAGGCAAGACGCTGCTCGTCGTCACCCACCGCATGTCCATGGTCCGGCTTGTCGACCGCATCATCGTGCTGGACAAAGGGCGCATTCTTGTGGACGGGCCGCGCGACACGGTGATGCGCGCCATGGCTTCGGCGCGTGAATTGAAGACGCGCCGCATCGGCAATCCGAAGCTTGTTCCGTCTTCCGACACGAGGGCCGCTTAAGTCATGACCGGACGCGAGATGGCCCCCATCGATGTCGACGACGAGATGCCGATCGAACCGGCCAAGGCGGCGCAATATCTCCTTTATCTCATTGCGGCCTTCGTCATTGTGACGCTGACCTGGGCTTCGCTCGCCAAGCTCGACCGCGTGACGCGGGGGCAGGGCTGGGTCGTCACCTCGAACCAGTTGCAAGAGCTGCAATATCTCGAGGGCGGGATCGTCGAAGATATCCTGGTCTCCGCAGGCGACAAGGTTGAGGCGGGCGACATCCTCGTCAAACTCGACCCGACGCAGATGAACGTCAAATTCGCGCAGGGCCAGGACGGTTATAACGCCCTTTCGGCGAAGATCGCGCGGCTCGAAGCCGAAGCGGCCATGGAGCCGCTCGAATTTCCCGAAGCGCTCGTCAAGGCGGCGCCCCAGGCCGTCGCGAATGAGCGCCAGCTTTACGAGGCGCGGGCGGCCGAGCTCGACGCGTCGCTGGAGATCGAAGAGAAAAAACTCGACCAGCGCAAACGCGCGCTCGAGGACGCCCGCGTGTCATATGAGACCGCCAAGGAAGCGGCGGCCCTCGCGGCGGAAGAGCACAAGATCATGGAAACGCTCGTCGGCAAGGGCATTGAGCCGCAGGTCGAGTTGTTGCGCGCCCGCCAGCGCGATGCGTCCGCGCGGGGCGAAATGCAGCGCGCGGAAATCGCCGTCAGGCGCATCCAGCTTGAGATCGGCGAGGCGGAAGGCGAGGTCCAGCGCATCCGCAAGACCTTCGCCGCAAAGGCGGCGGACGAGCTTAATGAGACCAAGGGCGATCTTGAAGACCTGAAAGGCGAATTGCCGGCGCTTCGGGACAAGGTGGCGCGCACCGATGTGCGCGCGCCGGTCGCGGGCGTCGTCAACCGGGTTCTCGTTTCCACTATCGGCGGCGTCGTTTCGCCCGGCGAAACCATTGTCGAGTTGGTGCCGAGCGAGGACACGCTGCTCGTCGAGGCGAAGATCAAGCCTTCCGATATCGGCTTTCTGCATATCGGACAGGAGGCGCGGGTTTCGATCAGCGCTTATGATTCTTCCGTTTACGGGCAGCTCGACGGGGTCATCGAAAATATCAGCCCCGACGCCATCGAGGACGAAAAAACCGGCGAACGGTTTTACAATATCACTGTGCGGACCACGGCGGAAAAAATCAAAAGCAATCGCGGCGATCTGCAGATATTGCCCGGCATGGCGGCCGAAGTGGCGGTGCTGAACGGCAAGCGGTCGGTGCTCGCTTATATCGTCAAGCCGATGAATGTGGTTTCCCAAAAGGCCCTGCGGGACAAGTAAGCCTAGCGGGTTTTGAGGCGGGTGCGGATGTCCGCCTCCCGGCGCATCATTTTCAATGGCGACCAGGTGAGGGCGCGCGCAATGTCTGCGACGCTCGCTTCGCGGGCGCGCTGGCGCGCTTTTCGCCGCTCCCATATCTCCGGCAGGCCTTTGGCGGCGTCCTTCATGGCGCGCAAATACGAGCCCGCGCCGCCGGAAACCGTGAACCGGCCGAGCAGGTAGAGATTGAGGAGCAGGTGAAACGGCGCCGTCAGGACGAGCAGCGGCAAGGGCATGTTGAGGACGTAAGTCCAGACCCGGTTGCGGTGGCCGTGGTAGAGCGTGAAGTCGCTTTCCTTGCCGGTGACGCCCGATCCTTCGTGAAGCACGACAGCTTTGGGCGCCTGCATGGCGCCGCCGCCGGAAAGGCGCAGTTTGAAGCCGAGATCGGCGTCTTCGGCGTAGCAGAAGAACCGTTCTTCAAAACCGCCGAGCCTGTCGAACGTTGCTTTGCGGTAGAACGCCGCCGCGCCGCAGGGCGCGAAGCATTCGCCTTCCGGCGGCAGTTTGTCTTTCGGCCAGGCGTAACAGCCGCGCCAGGAAACGCCGAAAGCGTGATAGGCGTCGCCGGCGCCGTCGATGCGATCCGGGCGGGCCGCGTCGAGCTGGGTCGAGCCGAAGGCGTCGATTTCCGGATGACGCGCCGCGGCGGCGAGAAATTCCGAAAGCCAGTCCGGTTCGGCGTAAGCGTCCGGGTTTAAAAAGGCGAGCCATTCGCCTTGGGCGCTTTTGGCGGCGAGATTGTTTCCCGCCGCAAAGCCGAGATTGCCGCCCGCCTCGATCAGCGTCACTGCGCCGTCGTCGCGCGCGAAAGCCGCCGAGCCGTCCGAGGACGCGTTGTCGATGACGATGGTTTCGAAATCCCGAAAATCTTGCGCCTTCAGACAGTCGACGCAGCGCCGAAGGCGCGCGCCCGAATTGTAATTGACGATGATGACCGAGATGTGCGGCGCCATGGGAGTCCTTTATCGCGCGCCGCGCCCAGAGGCAATTTCACGCCCGGCGCGGCGGTTTGCGGCAATCTTGCATGCGAGAGAGCCTAGGCCGCGTTTGGGCCGTTGCAGCGCCGATGATGCGTCCGCCGATACAGCGGCCGCCTTACGCGTCCGTTTTCGGCTTGATGGTTTCGACATCGCGCACGAGCTTTTCATAGCTCACTGTCGGATCTTTCGTGCGTTCATCGGGCAGGGATCCGGCGATCACGCTTTCCATTCGGTCCAGCGAATAGCATAGCCGCTCCAGGCTGGCGTTGATTGGCTGGCGCAAATGAGCGATAAGTCATGATCCTGCACTGTTCTCACCGTCTGGAGTGAGCGCAGCTATCATCGACTGAACTGAAGGCATTATAATTCGAATGTTTTTCTTTATAGGATCATCACGGACCGGATCAACATGGCTTGCGCGTGCGCTAAAACAGCATAAGCAGATTAGGATGCCTGTGAACAAACCGGCATTGATTGCCTATAGCGCCGACAGTGCATTAGTTTTTGCAGCAAAGAGGCAATTAGTGTAGCGGTGCTGGAATATCAAAATGGTGCCTTATGACGACAAATGAAAAAATACTTCTGGCCAACGATGCTGCTATGCGGGAGCGAAAGAATGTCACGCCCACAACCACAAAAGATATGCTCGAATTGCGTCATAAGTATCCATACAGGGGGTTCGTAACTTGTAAGGCTGGGGGCGTAGAGTTTGCGCTCTTCTGCAATAATGACGAGCTGACGGCTCTGCATTTTTTCTGGCTGAAAGATTATGAATATGAGCCTTGCTCGCTGAATGTATGGTCTAATCTTTCTAAACGCAGTGCTAAAATCGCCGATATCGGCGGGCACGTTGGTGTCTATTCAATCGTAGCAGCGCTATCTAACCCTTCCGCTGAAATCATTGCTTTCGAGCCGATTGATTATATCTATGCCCGCCTCTTGCTGAACGCATTCACTAATGGTGTTAAAAATATTGATGCGCGCGCCTTGGGCATATCTGACAATGCGGGCTGGACTGAAATCAATCTGCGATTCGGTCCGCAGACGCTATCCAGCGGATCTTCAATTGAGATGCGGCACAATCTTCCCAGCACCGCAAGCAAGAAGCCTATTTTCATCACCACGATTGACGAGCAGTTTCGCGATGCGGCTGTTGATCTGATGAAAGTCGATATTGAAGGCCATGAAATAGCCGCTTTGCGAGGGGGCGCGCATGTGATTGAGCGGGACAAGCCGTCGGTGCTATGCGAGGTTTTGCCCTCGGAGGTGAAAGAAGGAGAGGTCTTCACTTGGTTCGCCGAGCGCAACTATGAATGTTATTCCATTCACGAGGAAACTAATACGGTTGATCCATTCGAATGGCGCGGCGAACTTCCGGCGGGTGTTTTGAATTACCTATTTTTAAATCGGTCTCGTGATATTGCCCTCTCCAGTATCGTGTGAATTTGGCGTTGGGGGCTCTTTTTGGGAAATTGACGAGGAGGGGACTGCCTCACGTGACCGGCGGATTACCCGGTTTTTTCCTTGATGCTTTTTAGTGCGCTTTGCAGTTCTTCATTGTACGGATTAAGGCGAAGTGCGTGGCGAAGTTTTTTGAGAGCGAGATCGGGGTTATCTTTCGCCTCGACAAGCGCTTCTGCATGCAGTGCCCGAACAAGATGGGCCTGACTTTCATTAGTGAGGTCGGACACAAGAAGCGCGAGCGATTCTATGGTTTTAGGCTCGAGCGCAAGAGGGGGGTCTTCCCTTGGCGCGACTGGGGCGAACTCGAAATTGAACTCGTTCTTCAGCCACGCCAGATCGGTCGAAATCGCTTCCTGCATTGTTTCCTTTAAATCGTCGGGCAGCGAAAAGCGGCTTCCCTTGATCTTCTTGAAGGTGCTGTAATCGTTGATTGAACGGTTTGGGGCGACGGCTCCTTCTTTCATGTAGGGACGGACCTCGTTCAATTTGCTCAAGAGAGCGGCCGCGACATAGGACATGCTCTCGTTCGATTTTTTCTGCTGAAAGGCGTATATCTCTTCATCGATGTTCAGCAGGCGGCAAATATCGCCAACGATGCTGCCTCTTTCTTTCGCGGCGAGTCCGAAATCCCGCAAAATGAGCGCATCATGTCCGAATGTTTCTAACCAAGGCGCGATCCTCTTTTCATAAGAAACCAGGGGAGGAGCATTGTGAATATCTTGCAAAGTTTTTCCGCCGGTCAGGCTTTGCTGCGCCCCGCTGGACGCCCAGTCAAGGGGATGCCTGAGGTAGGCGATGACCAGATATTTGGAGTATTGTCTATTCAACAGTTCTTTAAATTTTTTGACCTCGTCTGCCCGAAGGGCCGACAACCCTTCCGCCGAGATCATGAAATGCATGCCTTGGGCCGCCTCTAAATCCTGCCAAAGGTCGGCCAAGTATGACTCATTCTGTTTCTTGGCAAGTTCCGGCGTGTTGGCTCCTCGTATGATATTGCCCAAATATTTTTCCGGATGAGACTGAAAAAGCGATCTGAGCGGGGGCGTATAATTTGGCCATTTGCTTGAACAATAAATTCCATACTGTTCAGCTAACAAATCGCGTTGTTCGACGGTTAGCACCTGCCAGGAACTGGAGCCGGTTTTGTGAACGCCTATATGGAGAATGCATGTCGGTTCGGAAAGCGGCGCGGCTCGCTCTGTCATCCTCAGTTCCTCCTAAAGCGCCTTTAACAAACCGTCTGCCGCATTTGCGCGTGGAGAACTCTCTGGAGAGTGAGCTTTGCACGTACCCGCACCAGCGACAGGCCATTTTATAGATTGTTCTAAATGCGTGAAGCTAAATTTTGCGCCACAGGTTTGAAACCACAAAGGAATAGGCTTCTTCCGCAAGGAGGTTGGGATGGCTTTTCTCCCCAAACCAGTCAAGGCTAATGTCCTTGGCGGTGAAGCGGCCCGTCTTCTTGATTGCGTTAACTACAGACGGGGGAAAAACGTCCCTTTCGGCAAGTTTTGACATGCTGGTGATGCGACCCTCTTCTTCGGGCGCATAGTTTGCTGCTTTGCGCACTAACGCACGAAGGTGAGACCGTGATTTAGTAAAACACTTTGTCGAAGTGTCGAAACCTGCAACGGCGAGAATATAAACTAGGAGCGGCAAATTGAAGCTGGTTATGTGGCCCGACGACATGGTGAGGCCGATTTCCGGAACGGTCAGAAACAAGGTCCCGTTCTCGCAGAGCATCTTCCGCCAAGAAATGAGAGCACCGATCGGATCGGGAATATGTTCAAGGCAGTGGTGGGACCAAACTGCATCAAAGACGGCGTCGCCGACATCGTCCGGTTTCATCCACTTCAGGTCGTAAGCGGGTTTAAGGTAATCGATGCAGGTAACGTCAAGGCCAAGCTGCGAAAAGACGAACGCTTGATGCCCCGGACCCGATCCCGTATCTGCGATCGTGCTGATGCCGTCAAATTGTATCTTTTCGATAAACTCCATCGCGCTTCGGAATTGGAGAAGGTCATGATCGCTTTCCGCCAAGAGGCCGCGATCTTTCCATTCAGGCACTATGTCCGGCATACGTTGTCTCCTAGTTCGCGTATTTCTTGATTGCATCTTCGAAAGGCATATAGTCGACATAAGGCCGGATAAGCGATTTTTCGCTGCATGAAAGCAACCGCCTTGAGTTCTTTTTAAAAACCCGGGCGGCGTTGGCGATATTCCACAATTGCACATTCAGCATCTTGTCAACGGGCTGTGGCTTCTCTTCGTCATAAAACCGCTTATTTTCGAAAATATACGATAAATCGGTTCCAAGCATGATAACCGGATCGCATCCGCACCAAAAGGCGAATTGCACCGCGAGCATCGTTGACGTGCAGCCGAAAAAATAACCATTCGCCAAATCGGTTGAAAAGCCGTTCCGGCCCAGGCTGTAAACATATAAAGTCCGTAAGCGCTCTTGATAAACGTCGATCGGGCGACATTTGTCGCGGACAATGCGTGGTATGTCCTTGTCGAGCTGAGCGGATGTGAGCGCCTGATTCTCCGGGCTGGATAAAAACCTTTCGTCAGACGTGACGAAATACTGCGACGCGCAATTGGTTTCATTCAAAAGCCGGACGGCTCCATTGACGAACAGGCCGACGCCATTTGCAATCAACGACAGGTCGAGCGGCTTTATGCTCGGGCCGGACGAAACGATCCAGGCCGCAACACCTTTGTGGAGATTGTGAAAATCTTTAGCGGATGGCCCGATATGCTTCGTCATAACGCTGAATCAGTTTCGCTGGCGGCAGGAATTCTTTGCTATAGGCGAGTGATGCTTCCGCTATTTCAGCCAGGCGGGCGTGGTTCTCCAATAGCTCTGAAAGCGCTTTTTCAACATTTGCTTCATTCATGATCACAAAAGGCGGGCGCTTTTTGGTTTTTGTCCAGCCCCGCATCACCTGAATGGAAAATTCGTCGCTTCCGTTGATCACGACATTTCCGCAGAGCAGTCCTTCAAGGGAAATCTGATGGAAGCCGCCTGTTGTTATTTCGTCAATCGTAATGTTCATGCGCTTTCTGAGTTCGCCGAGCTGGTATGGCAGAATTGGGCTTTTGAGATCATATATTTCCGCCAGTCCCTGCGCTTCAATTTTGGATAATGCTTCATCGAGCGCTGGCGACACCTTTGTTCCCCACCGACCGTCTCTGCGATGGCTTGGGCTGTACAGCACCTTCAAGCATTCACCAATAGAGGCGGGGGAGTCGGGGGGCGAAATCGGAATAAGGTTCGGCATCGGCATAGCTTCAGGATAGAGGCGCGGCCATATCTGGCCGACAACAAAAAATGCTGACCAGTCGAAGCGGAAATCGTCCATCCGTCGGAAATAGAGCGGGCCTTCACGAAGCGGGGAGTGTACGTGATATATAAACTTTGCAGTCGGACGCAGGTCCAAAATCCGTTGTTCCGTCGCAAAGGAACACTGATTATGGATATGGATAATGTCAGCCGATCGAATGGCCTCGTCAAACAAGAGCATTAGCGCGGGGTTGTCGTAATCGATGTGAAGGCTTGTGCTTGTAAAAAAATTAGTCAGCGGTTCGGGATAGTCATTTTCAAAAAAATGAAGCGAGTGGCAATCGAGATGGTCCCGGATTGCAGCGCTGAGACGCGCGGGGGCGCCAACGAGTGGGGTTTTAGATATGTGAATTATCGTTTTCATACCGAACGTCTATCCGCGCGCCGTCGAGCAGTGCAATTTCCAGAAAGTCTGCAATCGTATTGGGAAATCCCTGAATTAGATTGCTGTAGCGATATATTTGTTGTTCCGTGCAGAGAATATTCGACACTGATTTGGAGATGTCCCGCAAGTAATCGCGAAATGCGCCGTCACAGGCGGGAGCTGATTCAGGGTCGCAGCTCAGGATGAGTGCGATATCGTGATTTTCTGGATTGTCAGGATCGAGTTTTTCTTCCGGAGAAAGCGGAGGACCGTGAATGGGGGCGAGTATGTTGAAATCTTTCGGCGCAAATTCGGCGAGCGTATCCACCAGCGCCAAATAAGCCGCCATTGGCGTGGCCGCCTTGACAAATCGCCGAATAGGCCGGCGCCCTGCATTAAATATGTCTATTTCCGGCGCGATTATGATATCCGAAAAGGATGGGTCGAAGGTAATTTGTTCTGTTGAAAAGTCATCTGTGTAAATGCTGATGACGATGCCGTATGCGGAAATGCTTCTAAGAGTTTCGGTTAGGGGGAAGCGCTGATTGATAGAAATTATATATTTGAAGTTTTGGAGGAATTCCAAAGATTCTTTATGGAACCGTTGAAGGAAGCGTGTCGGCTCCCGTTTGGTGCTTGCTATCGGTTTCGGTTCGTCTCGAAGTTGTATGCGATATAAATGCTGTCCGGTTAGAGAATAGCTTCTTGGCTCATTTGCTTGGATAAGCCGCTGTAATTGAATTTCGTCTTTTGTCAGCGGTTCGCGGCGCTGCACGAGCAGGGCGGAGTGGGCTTTCGACGGTAAAAAGCTGCTGTCGAACGAAATCCCCCTATCGTCCCAATAGTCAATCTTCGACACGATATTGTAGGGATATTGCTTGTTGTCGGCCTTGCCTTTTTGAGCGTGAGGTTTCGCTCTTACCCGTTGTAAGAGCTTGTTATAGCTTCTTAGTACGAATGCTTTTGATTTTTTGATTAATTTAAGCGCAAGCGTCTCGGGCTTGTCCGGCCTTTCGGTATTCATTCGCCATTCCCCGTACGCGCAGAAATCTGATCCGGCTGGTTGCTTGCGCTCACGGTTAGATGAAGAATCGCATTTTGGCTACCCGCCGGGCTGTTCCCGTGGGGGAGGGGCGCCGGAACCGGAGTCCGGCCCCCGTTTCGGCCGTCTGCGCGGCCACGCGCGGGGACCGCCTGGTTTCAGAGGGCGGTCTCCCGGCATCCGGCCGTCTGCTGCACGGAGTTCAAGCTGTTTGGTGGCCAGTTCGACGTGGTCAAGGATCTGATGCCGGACGGCTCGCAGCGGTTTCGCAAAACTCGCAGCGGTTTCGCAAAAGAAGCTGCCTCGACAGCTATCTCGAGGCGGCCTGGCCGCCGCTCAATCTGGCGGCCGCCGGGGTGGAGAGGGGCGATTATGAGCGCGACCTGACCCGCATCATCACGGGCGGCCTCGCCGGCTATATCGCCGACAAGACGGGCGCCTCCGTCGTGGTGGACAAGATGACCCCCGTGGAGCGCGAGGACGTTGCAGAAAGAATCAAATCCGTCTTTCCGGACGCCAAATGCGCATATCTCGTGCGGGACGGGCGCGACATCGCCGTCAGCTTCCTGTTCGACTGGCTGACCAAGGCGCATAGGGCAAGCGGCGCCATCGACACCGAAAGCGCGCGTTTCAAGCGGTTTGTAGCGAAGGAGGAGGTCGACGTCTTTCGTCTGTTCACGGACGAGGAGATCGCCGAATATGCCGGGCGCTGGGTCAAGGCCATCCGCATCTTTCGCCCGCTGGCGACCCATGTCTTCTCCTATGAAGACATGAAGATCGATCTCGGCGCGGTTTTGCGGAATTATTTCGATTTTCTCGGCGTCGGCAGCGACGACGCCGTCATCGAAGCCTGCCTTGAAGCCTCCTCCTTTAAATCCATGTCGGGCGGCAAGGGCGAAGGCGACGCCAGCCGGGTTTCCTCCGCGACGCGGCGCGGCGTGGCGCGCGGCTGGGTCGACTATTTCACCCGGGAAGACGGAAGGATCTTCAACGAGGCCGCCGGAGACCTGCTGCTCGAATTCGGCTATGAAAGCGATCCCGCCTGGTTCGAAGACTTGCCGGACAAGCTCCAGACTTTCTCGGCGCCGCCTGATCTTTTGGTCCTGCGCCCCTAGCGGGAAGGGCGGGATTTCTGTAAGCCGGAGACCGGTTTCGCGCCTTTTTTACGGGGCGCAGGCGCGGTCCCCGGAATTGTCATGAATATCGAATTTTGATTAAAGACCCGAGCGATAACGCGGTTTTGGTGAAGCGTAAGGCATATGAACAACAGCAGCGGCGATCACGAGAATATCGAATTCGGTCTCGACATCATTGCCACGGAAATCGACGGCCTTGAGGCCCTGCGGGCGGTGCTGGCCGACCGCAAGGGAGCCTTCGCCGCCGCCTTTGACAGCGCGACCGAGCTCCTGCTGCGCAATACGGGCCGCGTGATCGTCACCGGCATGGGCAAATCCGGCCATGTCGCCCGGAAAATCGCCGCGACGCTCGCCTCCACCGGCGCGCCCGCGGCTTTCGTGCATCCCGGGGAGGCGAGCCACGGCGATCTCGGCATGATCGGCGCCGGCGACGTTGTGCTCGCCCTCTCCAATTCCGGCGAGACCGCCGAACTCGGCGACATCATCGGCTATGCGGGGCGCTTCGACATTCCGTTGATCGCCATGACGGCCGGCGCGCAATCGACCCTGGCGCGGGCCGCGGATATCGCGCTCATTCTGCCCGGCGCGCGCGAAGCCTGTGCGATTACCGGCGCGCCGACGACGTCGACGACCATGACGATGGCGCTCGGCGATGCGCTCGCGGTGACGATCCTGCGGCGCAAAGGCTTCACCGCCAACGATTTCCATCAGTTTCACCCGGGCGGCAAGCTCGGCGCGGCGCTGAAACATGTGACCGAACTGATGCATCACACCGACATGCCGCTGTGCCGGCCGGCCGATACGGTCGCGCATGCTGTGGACGTCATTTCTAAGATGGGGTTCGGCTGCACCGGCGTCGTCGATGACGACGGCGCGCTCATCGGCATGGTGACGGACGGCGATTTGCGCCGCCATTTCAGCCGTTCGTTAAAAGACGCGCAGGTCAAGGACATCATGACGGCGGATCCGCAGGTGGTGCGCGAGACGAGCCTCGCCGCCGAAGCGCTGGCGCTTCTCTCCGGGCGCAAGATCACCGCCGTTTTCATCGTCGACGAAAACCGCCGTCCGCTCGGTCTTCTGCATGTGCATGACTGCCTGTCGGTGGGAGTGCTCTGAATGCCTGGCGGGTTTCGCAAATGAGAGTTCTTGTCTGGACGCCGCCATGGGTCGGGCAGGGCGGCGATCTTTTTTTCTTCAGCAACGCATTCAAGAAACATTTGCTGGCGCAGGCGAACACGCTCGCCGAAGCGGGCTGGGACGTCACCGCCGCTTTCCCGGATATTTATCAGTATGAGCTCGGCGCGGTTAGCCCGCGGGTCAAGCTGGCGCCGCTGCCCGCCATCGAGGCGATCGGCGCCGTCGGCGCCTGGGAGGACCCCTCGCGCGCGCTTTATCGCGACGGCGAGGCGTCCGAGCTGTCTCGCGGGCTCGCCCGGTGGCTCGAGGGGCGGCTGCCCGAAGCGGTCGACATCGTCCTTTTGTGGGAGACCCCGGCGCCGTATCTGAAGACGCTTTATCCGGACGCGCTGATCGTCCACCAGATGCCGGGCGCCTTTTCGCGCGCGCCCTATCCGCATCTCGTCACCTTCGATCCGAACGGTCTTTACCGCACCGGCACGATCAACCGGTGTGCTGAGGATTTCGCCGGAACGGGCGCTGACGAGGCGGGGCCGGGCGCGCAATTCGCAGCCGCCTGCCGCGCGCTTTACAGCAACTATCCGGCGCGCCTCAGCCGGGAGTTTGAAGACGCCCGGGCCGGGCGCAAGACGACGCTCCTGCCTCTGCAGATCTCCGGCCATTACGCTTTTCAGGAAGAGACCGGCTATCATTCGCAGGCGGAATATTGCCTCGACGCGCTGTCGCGCTTGCCTGCGGAAAACGCGGTGCTTATCACGCAATACATCTCGCGGCTCTATTCCGATAAGCCGATCACGCCCGAATTCTATAGGCATATCAAAGAAAAATTCCCGAACGCCTGTTACGACTTCGAACTCGAAAAGCTGCCCTCCGCGTCGCAATATCTGTTGCAGGAAGTCGATGAGATCGTCGCCGCGACCACGGCGTTGTCGGTTCAGGCGCTTGCCTGGGACCTGCCGATCAGGGTTTTCAAGGACACGCACTTGGCTGTGCTGGACGAATCCAGGTTGAACAGGACCGACCAGCGGCTCGGCGTTCTTTCCAATGTGCTTGACAAGCTGCAGCCGCTGGCGCGCCTGGTGACGGAGGACAAAGCCTTCCTTGCGGCGCTGCTCGAAGAGCTGCACGCCCGGCGCCACGCGCCGCCGGCGGAGCGGCTTGTCAGCTACCGGTCCATCGATCCTGATTATTTTGACACGGTCATGGGCGCGTTTCGTGAAGACGAGTTGCCCGTCCGCAGGCTGGCGCCCGGCGCCGGGGCGGCGGCGCCCGCCGCGCAAAGCCCCGATGCGCAGCTTGCCGAAGCGCTCGCCGCCGCCGACATCGCGCTTGTCTCCTTCGATCTTTTCGACACGCTGATTTTCCGCAACATCGAAGCGCCGGCGGACCTCTATGCGTTTCTGGAGATGCGGCTTCGGCAAAAAGGCTTCGCGGTTCCTTTCGAGTTCGCGCAAAAACGCCTCGATGCGGAGTTGCAGGCGCGCAGTCTTGCGACCGGCGAGGAAATCGAGCTCCGGGACATCTATCGCTGCCTGCAGGAGGAAACAGGCGTTCCTGATTCGCTGTTGGACGCGTTTTACAAAGAAGAAGTCGAGATTGAAGTCGATTTCTGCGCGCCCCGTCCGGTCGGCCAAAAGCTATGGGAGGCGGCGAAAAAAGCAGGCCCGCGGATCTGCGTGACGAGCGACATGTATCTGCCCGAAACCTGCATCCGGCGCATCCTCGACAAATGCGGGTTTGGCGACTTTGAAACGCTCTATTTGTCGTCATCGCTTGGCGCGACCAAGAAACACGGCACTTTGTTCAAACATATCGCGAAAGAGACGGGACTTGAGCCCGGCAAAATTCTTCATGTGGGCGATACGGTGAAAACCGACATCACCCCGGCCAAGGAAGCCGGGCTTGAAACGCTCCACCTCCCAAAAAGCATAGAGCATTTTCGCCAGAACGATTTTCTCGCAAGCGCTTACGCGAAAAGAGGCGCCATCGCCGAAGCCGACCGCAGCGCCATCGTCGGCACGGTCGCCTGCAGGCTTTTCGGCGAAGGGCGCGCGAGCGAAGAAGACTCCGCCTTTAACGGCGACCCCTGGGCTATGGGCTACGCTTGCATCGGGCCGATGCTGCTCGGCTTCTCGCAATGGCTGCGCAGGCAATCGGCGCAGCATGATGTCCGCATGCTGCATTTTCTGTCGCGCGAAGGCCTGATCATGAAAAAGGCGTTCGACAGGCTTCAGGCGGTCGCGCCGACGGGCGTTGGCTCGAATTATCTTTACGGCTCGCGCCGCGCCATCCGCATCGCCAATCTTGCGACGCGCCAGGACATCACGGAGCTTTTAAATCAGACGATTGACGTCAACGCCACCGTGGCCGCCCTGATGGAGGGCCGTTTCGGCGCGCCCGCGAGCGCCCTGACGCCGGCGGTGCTTCGCGAGGCGGGCGTCAGCTCGGCCGAGGCAATGATTCGCACACTGCCCGATTACAAGGCGAAGCTTTACAAAATCTGCGCCGCCTTGTCCGACGAAATTCTGGAGAACGCGGCCGAAGAGCGTAAACTCTATCTGGAATATTTGACCGAGAACGGATTTGACAATCCGCAGGAGACGGCGCTTGTCGATATTGGCTGGAGCGGCAACATGCAGGGCGCGCTCGGCCGCCTTCTCGAGACGCCCTTGCGCGGCTATTATTTCGCCACCTTGTCGAGCGCGCATAAATGGTCTGTGCAAGGGCAAAACCTGCATGGCTATTTTGCGGAATTTTGCGCCAATCCCGTCTCTATGCCGATTTTGAACTACCGCCTGCTGCTTGAAGACATGCTGTGCGACATCACGCCGAGCGTCGTGCGGGTTGAAAAAGGGGAGGACGGCGCCTTTCGCCCCGTCTTCAAAGACCGGCAAGAGGACGCCGACCGGATCGCCGCCGTGGCGCCGTTGCAGGAAGGGGCGCTCAAATTTGTCGACGATGTTTGTGCGCAATTCGGTCCGCTGGTCGCCGACATGGAGCTGCGCCCGGATCTGACGACGGCGTTCCTCAGCGCTTTTGTGAACCGTCCCCGTCCTGAAGACGCGCGCATTTTCATGGGGCGCCGGCTCGACGATGCGTTCAGCGGTTCGGTGGGCCGCTATCTCCTAGCCCCTGACGCAAAGGGCGGCGCGAATCCGAAAAACTCCTATTGGCGCGCAGGCGCGGCGGCGTTCGCAGAGCCGCCTGCGCCGGCGGGCGCGGGTTTTCTCGCCGGCGACGATACGCTGGAGCATCAGCCTTTCCTGTCGCGTCTGGTCCTGAAAATCGCTTATGCGCTGCTCAAAGACCGCTTCACGGATTATCAGCGGCGGTTATATAAGGATGCGCCGCGTGAGCTGTTCCGCAACTTCAGCAATCCGCTGCTCGTGGGACTTGGACGCATAGCAGGCGTGCGCTGAGCCGCGATTTGTTTCGGGATAGCCTTATGGCCGGAAATGAGGACAACATGAAGATCGACGGCCCGCGCGGATTCGAAGAGCTGAGCCGCAACAAGGTCGAGCAGATCAAGAACTCGCCCGAGCAGATGGAGAGAGTTCTCCTTTCCTCCGCGCGTCAGGCGGTCTCCAACCGGCTGAGCAAAGGGTTTTTCGAAAACTGCTATCAGATGCTTTATGCTGAGGAGGAATTGGCGCGCCGGCCGTTTTTGAATATCGGCCCGGGCTCTTTCAAGCATCCGCACTGGCGTCTCGCCGACAAAAAATATGGCGACGACAACGCCGCCTGGACCGAAAAGCGGCGCGGCGTCGAACAGACGTCGACCGACTATTACTGGGACGCCTATTCGGGAAAGCCGCTGGACGAAAAGGACGGTTTTTTCAAGATCGTCTATTCGAGCCATGTCATAGAACACATGTTCGAGGACGACGCGGCGTTTTACTTGAGCGAGGTCAAGCGCCTGCTGGAGCCGGGTGGAACCGTGCGGCTCGTCTGCCCGGACGCCGATCTTTATGTCGGCGCCTATGCGCGCCGGGATTGGCTGTTTTTCTTTCACTATCTGCAGGTGAAGACACAGCGGCTGAAAAAAGACATCATGGCGCTCACCGAACAAGAGAAGAAGCGCGTCTGCGCCAAGTTCTTCCTGGAGTCCTTCAGCCTGCTGACCGCGCCTGGAAACCCGACTTCCCTGAAGCCGGCGCAGTGCGTCGAATTCATCGAACAGTTCGACGATCTTTACGCCTGCCTCACCGAGGCGTCGAAACTCTCCTCGCGCGAAGTCAACGCCAAAGTCGGCGCCCATGTGAACTGGTTCAACGAGGACAAGCTGCGGCGCGCCATGGAAAAGGCCGGTTTCAAAAACATCCGCCGCTCGGGCTATCTGCAAAGCGCCGCGCCGGTCCTGCGCGATCCGCGCTATTTCGACCGCACCGATTACGAGATGTCGCTTTACATGGAGGCGGACGCGTAAGGGGCGCTTACTCGTCGAAGGAGTAGCCGAAAAAGCGGATGTCTTCCCCGTATAACTGCGCCACCGTGCGCCGGTCAGCGGCGTTGTAATAAGACATATAGTCTTTTCGCCGCGAGCGGTTCACATGACGGAGTTCGATGTCCTTGTCGTAGCGCTGTTTAACAAGCGCTTTCAATAATTCGAAATCCTCCTCGATGCGTTCGAGGCGCATGATGAAATCCGGCATGAACCGGCCGCGCGGAGAGAAGCATAGTTTCGTCTGCGGCATGACATGCACGTCGCGAATTTCGTCCCAGTTCGAGTCCAGCGCTGCGACATATTCCTCGAACGGCATCTTGTGGCGAAAGGCCGGGAATTTCTGCAGCCTCTTATGCATGGTCTTGCTCGCCACCTTGTCGGAGTAATGCGAGACGACGCGGTCCCAAGGGTTGCGGACGATCGTGAAGGTGAAGGTGCGCGGCGTGATCAGCTCGCTCTTGTCATAATTCCGGATGACGTTTGGCAGAAATTTCTTCTGTACGGAATCTTTTTCCGTAGCATCAGCCTTGCGCAAGTCTTCTTCCGTCAGGAATACCGACAAGGCCGCCAGGATGGAGCTGTTGCCGGCTTTCGGCATGGCGATGAAGACAAGATCCGAATTCGGAATGGCGAAAATGGTTGGCTGCACAGTCAACTCGTTCCCTGGGTCATACAAACGCGCCCGACATCATCGAGCAAACAGCTTCTGCTCATGCAATGAATTGGAATGAAGGCCCGGCGCCAACAATTCAGCAATGCAAATCAATGGGATAAAACCTAGGCAGGCGCGCCGGGTCAGTCAATGAGCTTGGGTTCGCGCCGCTCGAGCTTGGCGAGGACCTCTTCAGGCGGTCCCAGCGCGCGGACCCGCCCGCGATTGAGCCACAACACCTTGTTGCATTCGCTCTGGATGAGTTTGTGATTATGGGTCGCGAGCACGAGAATGCCGGCCTGGTCCACCAATTCGCGCATTCTTTCCCGCGCTTTTCTCCGAAATTCCGTGTCGCCGGCGCCGAGCCATTCGTCCATCAGCAGGATTTCCGGCGTGAACGCTGTGCCGCAGGCGAATTTCAGCCGCATCGCCATGCCGCTCGAATAGGTGCGCACCGGCAAATCGATAAACGGGCCGAGTTCTGCGAAGTCGGCGATCTCGTCGGCCTTCGCGCGGATCTCGCGCAAGGAGCGTCCGGCGGCGAGCCCCATCAGTTCGATATTGCGCCGGCCCGTCGCTTCGCGCTGCATGCCGATGCCGACATTGAAGAGCGAGGCGATGTTGCCCGAAACGGAAACCCGGCCGAGCGACGGCTCGTAGACGCCCGCCATGACGCGCAGGAGCGTCGACTTGCCTGAGCCGTTGCGCCCCACAAGCCCCAGCCGGTCGCCGTCGCGCAGATCGAGCGACAGATCGGAAAAAGCGACGACGCTGCTGCGGCCCTTTTGGGTGACGACATTCGATCCGGGCTTGCGCGTGTTGGCCGGCGTTCCGCCGGGCGTGCGGCCCAGCAAAGGATAGGCGACCGTAACGTTCTCAAGAAGGATGCGCGCCATTACTCAAACCCAGAAAGCGATTTTGGCGCGCGCATAAGCGAAAAACAGGAACGCCGTCAATGATCCCGCGGCGGTGATGGCGAGGACGACGGACAGGCTGTCGAACGGAATCGTTCCATAGAGCACCGGATCGCGAAAGATGAACAGGAAGTGGGCGAAGGGATTGTACATCAGGTACTTGGCCAGTTCGCCCATGCGGTCGGGATGCCAGAAAATCGGCGTCAGGAAAAACATCATCCGCATGATGGTGGAAACAAGGTGACTCAAATCGCGAAACCGCGCGGAGAGCATCGACAACAGCATCACCGCCCACAGGCCGTTGATGAGAAACAGGAGGCTGGCGGGGAAGAGGAAAAACGCTGCGGGCGTCAGCCGGACGCCGCTGGCGATCAAGGTTACAATCACCACCAGCGAGTTGAGGAGCGTAATGATGGAAACCCGCGTTACGGTTTTAAAAAAGAAAACAAAATAGGGGATGCGGCCGCCCTTGATCCAGTTCTGCGCGCCGGTGACGGCCGAACACCCTTCGCCGACGGCTGAGGCGATGAAGCTCCAGGCGAGAAAACCGAGCGCCACATAAGGAGCGAAGGACCGCACGTCTCCTCCGCCCAGCGGCAGAAAGATAAGGACCTTGATGCCGAGAAACACGGCGAAGGACACTAGAACCCAGACAAGCCCGAGATAAGAGCGCCGGTAAGAATTGCGAATATCCTCGAGCGCCAGCGATATCCATAGATTCGCCTCGGAAACGCTCTGCGAAATATCTGCGAGCGCAGCCTCGAATTTGTTGCTTTCCGTGCTGAACGCCGTCTGTCTCATCGTTCGTTCCAATCAAAGGCGCCGGCAGGCGCGGTGAAGCTTATTTATCGAATCTGACGGAATGGCAAAGTCCTTATCGACGCGCCGGATTCGTCTCGTGCGGGAGCAGCCTAATTTCTGAGGTTCCAGGCGACGACGCGCGCGCCGCCGCCGGGTCCGATCCGCACGACGCCGTAAGCGGCGGTTTTGAGTTTTTGCGGGAAATCGCCGTCTTTTTCATCGGCCGCGGCGAGCGCGAAACGCGCGACGCCATTGGAGGTGACGGCGAGAACCGGTCCCGGCCCGCCCGCGAGCTTTTCGAAAAACGCCCGCCAGCTTCCCGTCAGCGCCGCCGGATCGACCCGCCAGCCGGGCGGCGGCGCGGCGCTTTCCTCCCATGCGGCCAAAGCGTCGGCGCCGATGCGCGCGACGACCTCTTCCTCGGGCTTGCCTTCGTCCGGTCCGTAATGGATTTCGGTGAGGCTTTCTTCCGTCTCGATGGCGGGCGGCGCGTCTTGCGCGGCGCAAACCCGCCTTGCGGTCTCCATGGTGCGCTTCAAAGGCGCGGCGAAAATGCGGGAGAACCCGCCGAACCGTTCGGCGAGCGCGCGCCCGACCGCGTCCGCCTGCTCGCGTCCCGAGCCAGAGAGCGGCAGGTCCGTGCCCGCGCCTACGCGCAAGACCGCGTCGCCTTTGTCGAAAGTGTTGCCGTGGCGCAGGATGACGAGGTCAGGCATCGGCGAAATACTCCGCATCCGGATCGCCATGGGCCGCAATCAGCGCTTCGACCCGCGCCAGATCTTCGGCCGTGTCGACGCCGCTCGAAGACACCGCCGGCGCGTCCACAAGCACGCAGCGGATGGTCATGCCGTTTTCCAGAAGACGCAGTTGCTCCAGGCCCTCGAGTTCTTCGTAGCGCGAAGGGGGAAGCTCCGTGAACTTTTTCAGGGCGGCGTAGCGGAAGCCGTAAAGGCCGATATGGCGATAGACGGGCGATGTTTCGCTTTGCTCGCGCAGCGCCGCCTCCTTGCGCATCGCCGGCTGGATCGATTTCGAAAACCACAGCGCGTTCCCGTCCGGCCCGATGAGGCAGGTGGTGCCGCTGAAGGGCGTCGTCTCCTTCGCCTTGCGCAAGGCGTCGAGTCCCCTCCAGTCGAGCTGGATGCAGGGCGTCGCCGCATCGGCGTCGCTCTCTTCGAGGGCGCGGATCACCGCCGTTATGTGGCCGACCGGCGTGAAGGGGGCGTCGCCCTGTAGATTGACAACGATGTCGGGGCGGGTCTGCATCGCATTGGCGGCGGCCAGCGCCCGGTCGGACCCGCTGGCCAGCGCCGGATCGGTCATCACCGCAGGGATGCCGGTTTTGTTGCAATGATCCATGATGCGTTGATCGTCGGTGGCGACCGCATAGGCCGCCTTGTCGATGCCGGCCTCTTCGATGGCGCAGGCGGCGGCGCGGGCGCGGGCCGCCACGCGATCCAGCATGGTCCGCCCGGCGATTTTCGCCAGGGGTTTGCCGGGAAAGCGCGTCGAGCCGTATCGCGCGGGCACGACAATAAGAACAGACATCGCGAAATCGTCCTTTGGGAAGCGGCCTCAGCCACTTCCTGTTAGGGGATCGCAGCCCTCATGGCCAGACTTGCGGCGGGCCGCGCCAAATTGATTCCCCATGGCCAATCAGATAGGTCTCTTGGCAAGCATGGGGCGGCGCCCGCCCGAGCCCCGCAACGCCTCCAATCCTCACAGGAGTCCCGTCTTGTTGACCTTGAAAGAATATGGCTGGTCCATCGGCCCCGGCGCGCCGCTCGCGGTGATCGCCGGCATCAATGTGCTCGAAGACCTCGATCTCGCCCTGACGATCGGGAGCGCGCTCAAAGAAAGCTGCGCCGCGCTCGGCCTGCCTTACATGTTCAAGGCGAGCTTCGACAAGGCGAACCGCTCGTCGATCAAATCCTATCGCGGGCCCGGCCTCGATCAGGGCCTTGAGCAGCTCGCCGCGGTCAAGGAAAAACTCGGCGTTCCGGTCTGCACCGACATTCACGAACCGGATCAGGCGGCGCGCGTCGCCGAGATTGCGGACCTAATCCAGATCCCCGCCTTTCTGTGCCGCCAGACAGATCTCGTGCGCGCCGTCGCCGAGGCGGCGGAGGCGAAGGACAAGCTGATCCAGGTGAAAAAGGCGCAGTTCCTGGCGCCTTGGGATTGCAAAAACATCGTCTCGAAAATCGGCGAGGTGACAAAGACAGAGCGCGTGATCCTGTGCGAGCGCGGCGCGAGCTTCGGCTACAACAATCTCGTCGTCGACATGCTGGGCATTGGCGAGATGAAAAAGCTGGGGACCCCGGTGACCATCGACGCCACCCATGCGGTGCAATTGCCCGGCGCCGATCCGCGCACCGCCGGCGCGTCCACCGGTGGGCGGCGCGAGGGCGTGGCGGTGATCGCCAGATCGGCGGTGGCCGCCGGCGCCGACGGCGTCTTCCTCGAATTCCACACCGATCCCGACAAGGCGCTTTGCGACGGGCCGTCCTGCCTCGCCATCGAGACGGCGAAACCGCTTTTGACGACGCTGAAGCAGCTCCACGAGATCACTGCGGCGGCCTCCTGACGGCGGGGCGAAAGGCATGGGCGCCGCATCCCTCTCCCGCTACGCCGACCATCTTTCCGCCGCGCTTCGGAACCTGCCGGCGATGCTGCGCGTCAAGGCCTCGGGGCTTTTCGACGCCGAAGACTACAAGCGGGTCAATCCCGAATGCGATTTCGGCGCCTTGCGGTGTCTGTGGCACTGGGTCCGCCACGGTTATCCGGAAGGGCGCATCCCCAGCGAATCGCCGGTGACGAACTGGCTTTTGCCCCATGTGACGAGCGGCGATATTTCCCTGCGCGCTGCAAAAGACGTGAGTCGCGCCGGGCGCGGCGAGGATTTGCGCGCAGCGAGCGCGGCGGCGGGGCTCGACCTCAGCGAGCTCGACTATCTCGACAGTTATCTGCATTGCGATTTCGAGGCGGCGGCGCGCCATCTCGAAAAGACAAGCGGCCTTTTCTATCTGCGAGCCGTCCATCAGGCCCTCAGGGCGATGCCGGCGATCGACAATTTTCGGCCGGCTTACGAAAAGATCCTCGCCGACCCGGCTTGCGCGCCCGAACGGCTCTCCGCGCCGGACATGACGCGCCTGCGCAATATCGCCTTCGCCGCCGGCGCGCCCTGGGCGCAGATCGCGCGCTACAACCGGCCAATCGCACAAGCCTCGCCGGCGCCGGCCATCGATCCCGGCTGGGAGATTTTTTCCGCCGTCGCCGGCGACAATGCCGTTTCCGCTGAGGCCTTCACCAGCATCACGCTTGAGGGCGAGGCCTTCGCGAAGCGGCCCGCTATGCCGGACGACGCAATTCTCTTCATGCCGGACGATGCGCTCTGGCGGGCCGCGGGCGAGAATGAAAAGCTGATCCGCGAGGCGTTCAAGCTGACGGCCCGGCGCATCCTCGCCAGCGGCGCCGGCGCCGTTGTCCTGCCCGCGCCGTTTACGCGCGATTTGTCGGCGGTCGACCTGCCGCCTTTCCGCGTCGTTTCCTATCACACCTATGCGGCGGACCGGCCGGAGATGCTGCATTACAAAGAATCGAGCCTGCGCGGCGTCTTTTTCTTCGATGCGAAAGGCTATAGCGGCGCGTCGGCCGCCGGCGACGCGCGTTTTGCCGATAGGCCGGTCAATCGCGATCTCGTCGCGAGGATGCGCGAGCGCTACCAGTCATCCGACATGACCAAATACAGGCCTGCGCCGTCTGAGGAAACGCAAGGCTTTGACGCGCCCGAAGACTATGTCTTCGTTCCCTTGCAGGTGCTCGACGATTCCTCGCAACGCTGGCAGGCGCTGCAATCCTGGCGATTGCTGGAGATCGCGGCGGATTATTATGCGGGCTCCGCCACAAAAGTCGTCGCCAAGCGCCACCCTTACGATCGCACGCCGTTTACCAGGGAGCTGCTCGCTCGCCTGGCTGGCGAGCACAAGATTATCGTTACGGATGAGCCGATCCAAAAGCTGCTTGCCGGGGCGAAGGCAGTTTGTGTGGCGAATTCCGGCGTTGGTTTTGAGGCGCTTTTGTACGGCAAGCCGGTCGTCAGCACCGGGCGCAGTGAATATCATGCCTGCACTTATTTTTGCGAAGACAAGACGCAGGTCGCCGCCGCGCTTGAAGCGATCGGGCGCGCGGACGGCAATCCGAAAGAAGAAGAAACCGTGCGCTATCTGTCGGGGTTTTTCGAAACCGCCGCCTTCGAGGTCGGCGCGGACGGGAGCGGCCGGCTGGAGGGCGGATTCGGCGCGCTTGACCGGCATCTGCGCCGCTCATGAGGCGCGCCGTTAGCCGCCTTTAAAAAGGCGATGTGAAGTCGGCCCAGCCCGGCGCTCCGGCGTCCTTAGCCGAAAGCGAGACCTCGCTTTCTTCAAAGCCCCAATCGATGGCGAGGGCCGGATCGTTCCATCTGACCGAGCCGTCGCTGGCGCCGTCGTAAAAGGCGTCGACCTTGTAGGCGACCTCCGTATCGGGCTCGAGCGTGACGAAGCCGTGGAGGAAGCCTCTGGGCACGAAGATCTGCCTGCCGTTTTCGGCGGAGAGCTCGGCCTTCACCCATTGGCCGAAAGTGGGCGAGGCTTTGCGGGCGTCGACGGCGACGTCGATGATCGAGCCGCGCAAGACCCGCACCAGTTTCGACTGGGCGTGGGGCGGCGCCTGGTAATGGAGGCCGCGCAACGTGCCTTTTTGCGCCGAATAGGAGTGGTTGTCCTGGACGAAATCAACGTCGATCCCGGCCTCTTTGAAGGCGCGGGCGTTGTAGGTCTCGGAAAAGAATCCCCGGTCGTCGGAAAAGCGCCGTGGCGTGATGACCTTTACTTCAGGAATTTCAAGACTGTGGACGTCCATCGGGGCCTCTCTTGCAGATTTTCCCCCATCAAGCCCAGCCCGTTGGCGATTGCAAGCCGGGCGGAATCGCCCCCGGAATTCCTCTTGAAATCACGCGGTGGAAAATTTCCCCGTGTCGTCCCCAAAACAATCCCCAGCCTTTGGGGAAGGCTATTTGAAAACAAGAACCCACATCATCTTGCGATATGCCTCAAAACAAATCACAAGATATAGGCAACATCCCGTCCACCCCATGCTCATTGCAGGACCTTCGAAAAATGGCTGACGCTTCCTCTTCGCCGCATGAAATCTCCGCCGATCTGCCGGGCCTCATGACCCCGTCCTACGCCTACAAGCCGTTCCGCTATCCGTGGGCCTACGATTTCTGGAAGAAGCAGCAGCAGGTCCACTGGATGCCCGAAGAGGTGCCTTTGGGCGAGGACTGCAAGGACTGGGCGAACAAGCTCGACGACGGCGAGCGCAATCTCCTGACGCAGATTTTCCGCTTCTTCACCCAGTCGGACATCGAGGTGAACGACAATTACATGGAGCGCTATTCCCGCGTCTTCAAACCCACCGAAGTGAAGATGATGCTGTCGGCCTTCTCCAATATGGAGACGATCCATGTGGCCGCTTATGCGCTGCTGCTCGAGACGATCGGCATGCCGGATTCGGAGTTCACGGCGTTTCTTCAGTACAAGGAAATGGCCGACAAACATGACTATATGCAGCGTTTCGGCGTCGACAGTCACGAAGACATTGCGCGCACGCTCGCCATGTTCGGCGCCTTCACCGAAGGGCTTCAGCTTTTCGCGTCCTTCGCCATGCTGATGAACTTCCCGCGCTTCAACAAGATGAAAGGCATGGGCCAGATCGTCACCTGGTCGATTCGCGATGAGTCGCTGCACTGCGAGGGCATGATCAGAATGTATCACGCCTTTGCGCGCGAGACCGGCTGCGTCACGAAGCAGGTCGCCGACGACATCATCGAATGCTGCGAGACGGTGGTGGGGCTTGAGGACAAGTTCATCGATCTTGCCTTCGAGATGGGCCCGGTGCAGGGCATGAATGCGCAGGACATCAAGAACTACATCCGCTATATCGCCGACTGGCGTCTCGGCCAGCTTGAGCTGCCGAAGCTTTACGGCGTCGAGAAGCACCCGTTGCCCTGGCTGACGGAAATCCTCAACGGCGTCGAGCACGCCAATTTCTTCGAGGCCCGGGCCACGGAATATTCCAAAGCGGCGACCCGCGGCGAATGGCACGGCGATGACGGCGTGTGGTCGAATTTCGACCAGATGATGGCCCGCCGCAACGAAACGGCTAACGCCTGAGCCTCTGGGCGATGTTCACAAAGCCGGCGGGGCCCTTTAAGCGGTGTCGCCGAAGGTAAGACACCTGCAAGGTTGCGGGTGCTAAGCTGCGGCGGTGATGACCCAGAGCTCGACATCCCGGACGGCGCCGGAAGCGTCCTTGGCGCGCCTTCGCGACTGGTTCGTGCAGGACGCGCTGCCGCTCTGGGCGGCGGAAGGCTATGACGAGGCGGGCGGCGGATTTTACGAGGCGCTGCATTTCGACGGGCGTCCCTTTACGGGCCGGCCCCGCCGGGTGCGCACCCAGGCGCGCCAGATCCATACATTCTCGCAAGCGAGTCTTCGCGGCTGGCGTAACGGCGCCGAAGCGCTGGCGGCGGAAGGCTTCGAGCATTTCCTCTCGCGCGCCTGTCCCGATCACGGCGCGCGCGGCTGCGTCCATCGTCTCGATGACGAGGGGGCCGTCATCGACGACCGCCGCGATCTTTACGATCAGGCTTTTCTGCTGCTCGCCTGCGCCTCGCGCTGGGAAGCGGCGCAGGACGAACGCGCATTAAAGCTTGCGGACAAGACCATCGCGTTTCTCGACAGCGAACTCGCTGCGCCGCAGGGCGGCTGGCGCGAAAGCGACCAAGGCGAACTGCCGCGCCGGCAAAACCCGCACATGCATCTGTTCGAGGCGTTCCTGGCGCTTTATCGCGTGACGGGCCGCGAGGAATTCCTCGCCCGCGCCGGACAGATTCGCGAGCTCTTTGCGCGCGTTTTTTATGGTGCGGAAAAAGGCGTCATCCGCGAATTTTTCGATGAAGACTGGCGTCTTCAGGACAAGGATCAGCCGGTCGAGCCCGGGCACATGCTGGAATGGGTCTGGCTCCTGCGCGCTTATGACCGCGCCCATGATCGGACCCATGACCGGACCGCCGGCGCGGACAGCGGCAGCGTCAGAGAAAAGCTTTACGCGCGCGCCCTCGCCCTCGGCGCCGATCCGGGCTTTTTCGGTTTCTTCGACAACAAATCGCCGCTGACGGGCGGGGTTCACGGCGCGAAACGGCTCTGGCCCCAGACCGAAGGCTTTCGCGCCGCGCTTGTTCTCGGCCGGCGCCAAGAGGCCGCCGCGCTCGCCGACAATCTCTTCATGACCTATCTGGCGGTGGAGACGCCGGGCCTGTGGGTCGACGAATTCGACGCCGAAGGGCGTCCCGTCGCCAAAGACACGCCCGCTAGCATCCTCTATCATCTCTACGAGGCGGTCGCCGAAGCGGACGCGGTTTTGAGTATGGGAGAGGCGGGATGAAAATCCAGCCGGTGATTATGTCGGGCGGCGCGGGCACGCGGCTCTGGCCGCTTTCGCGCAAGGCGCGGCCGAAACAGTTCCTCAATCTGGCGGGCGACACGTCGCTGTTTCAGGAAACGGCGCAGCGCCTTTCCGATGACGGGGACGTCTTCGCGCCGCCGCTGGTGATCGCCGGACGCGGTCACGGAGGGCTCGTTGCGGAGCAGCTGGGCGCCGTCGGGATTGCGCCGGCGCAAACCATTCTCGAGCCTTGTCCGCGGAATACGGCGGCGGTCGCCGCCGTCGCAGCCCTTTGGACGGCGCGCGCCGCGCCGGATGCGCTGATCCTCCTGGCGCCGGCGGATCATCATATCGAAGACGCCGTCGGTTTTCGCCGGGCGGCGGCGCGCGGCGCAAAAGCCGCGGCGGCGGGGCGAATCGTCACCTTCGGCATCAAGCCGACGCACGCTCACACGGGATACGGCTATATTCAGGCTGCGGAGGAAATCGGCGAAGAGGTTTTCCGCGTTCAGGCATTCAAGGAAAAGCCCGATGGAAAAACCGCGCAAACCTATCTCGATGCGGGCGGCTATTACTGGAACGCCGGCATTTTCCTGTTCAGTCCGCAGGCGATGATTTCAGCGCTCGAAGCGCATGCGCCGTCCATTCTGAAAGGCGCCGGCGCGGCGCTTTCCGAGGCTCAGTCGCAGGACGGCGGCCTTCTTCTGGATGAAGAGGTGTTCTCGAAAATTCCGAGCGATTCCATCGACTATGCGGTGATGGAAAAAACCGACCAGGCCGCCGTCGTCGCGCCGGTCGATGTGGGCTGGAACGATATCGGCAGCTGGACCGAAGCGGCGTCCGATCCCGACAGCGCGGGCCACATGTTCGAGGCGTGCCGCAATGTGACGGCGCGCTCCGACGGGCCGGTGATCGGCGCCATAGGCGTCGAGGATCTCATCATCGTGGCGACCGGCGATGCGGTGCTGGTGGCGCGCAAGACACATGCCCAGGACGTTAAAAAGCTGGTTGAAGAATTGAAACGCCGCGGCCGGGAGGACCTCCTGTGAGCGCGCCGAAGAAGGTTTTCGTCACCGGCGCGGCGGGCTTTATCGGTTTTTACGTCGCCAAAGCGCTCCTCGAAAAAGGCGTCGAAGTCATCGGCGCCGATAATCTCAACGATTATTACGACCCGGTGTTGAAAAAAGCGCGCCTTCAAGAGATCGGCGCCCATCAGGGTTTTCATTTCCATGAAGCCGACATCGCCGATCATGAAGCGCTGAAGAAAATTCCGGGCGCCATGGGCGCCGATGTTATCATCCATCTCGCGGCGCAGGCGGGCGTTCGCTATTCGCTCGAAAACCCTTTCGCTTACGCATCGTCCAATCTTACCGGTCATCTTTCGGTATTGGAGCTGGCGCGCCATGCAAACAACCTGCAGCGGCTCGTCTACGCGTCTTCAAGCTCCGTATACGGCGCCAATGAAAAGACGCCTTTTTCGGAAAGCGATCCTGTCGATCATCCGGTCTCGCTTTATGCGGCGACCAAACGCGCCGACGAGATGATGAGCGAAGCTTATGCAAGGCTCTATGGCATTCCCCAGATCGGCCTGCGGTTTTTCACCGTCTACGGCCCCTGGGGGCGGCCCGACATGGCCTACTGGTCTTTTTCGGACAAGATCATGAGAGGCGAGCCGATCCGGGTTTTCAACCATGGGCGTCTCGAGCGCGATTTCACCTATATCGACGACATCGTCGCCGGCGTCGTTGCAACGGCGCTCGACCCGATGAAACCGGCGCCAGGCGCGCCGCACAAGCTTTACAATATCGGCAACAACCGGCCGGTGAAACTGGAGCGGTTCATCGAAGTGCTGGAAGACGCGATCGGCCAAAGGGCCGAGAAAATCTACGAGGATATGGCGCCGGGCGACGTCGCGAGGACCTGTGCGGATATTTCCGCCATCGCCGCCGATTACGGCTTTGCGCCGACGACGCCGCTTGAAGAAGGCATTCCGAAATTCATCGGCTGGTTCCGCGCCTGGCGGGGAAACGCCTAGAAGTCGAACCGGCTGCGGATCAGCGCCGTCGTTTCGGGGGATAGGCCGTATCCGCCGAAAGTCTGGTGAAGGACATTGATGTCGACGGCGCCCAAAGGCCCGGCGATGAGCCGGTAGCCTGCTTCGAAATCGAGCCGGCGGCCTTGCGGCGCCAGCGACGCGCTGACCGGCGTGAAGATGAGCGTTTCTGTTTTCTGATCGAAGCCGGTGGGCAGCATCAGCTCTATGGCGCCCGCCTCGATCTGCAAAGGCTGGCTGACGCCGAGCCACAGCGCGTCTGCATCCGAAAAGAGTTTTGCGCGGCTCACCGCGGCGGAAAACTGGGTCGTTTTCAGCGTCGGCGCGTCCGCAGCAAAGGCGTCGAAGCCATAGGCGTCCGCGAAGGTGAGCCCGGCGGCGAAACGCCCCTGCAGGCGCCAGAGGGCGCTGAGCGGCCATGCGCCTTCGATGGCGGCGTAGGCGGTGGCGGCGCCATCGCCATCGCCGAAACGGGCGTTGAAAACCGCGCCCTTTTCCCGGCGCAATCCCTGTTCGAAACGTAAAACGCCGCGCCCGAGCGCGAGATTGACGCCGCTGCGCAGGACGAAAATATCCGGCTTGTCGAGGGGAAGCCCCTGTGCAAGCCGGAGCCTTTCCGCTTGCGAGTCGCGGTCTTGCCCCCGCGTCATCAGAACGTCGATGCTGATCTTTTTCGTCGCCTGAAAGCGCGTCAGCGCGGTGACGGCGTCGGTTCCGCGCGGCAGGAAGGCGTCCGAAAACGCGCTGTCGCTCAAAAACGGCGTCGCGTGTGTTGGATTGCTCATGCGGTCGACGGCGGCCGCTGAAAAGCCCTGGGCCGTGAAGAGGCGCGCCCCGGCGATCTCGCCGGAAACGGCGAAACCGAGCGTCCGGTCGTACATGTCGGCGTTCGGGTCGGCGCCTTTCGCAAAGGCCATCTGGTTGTTGAGAAGCGAGGAAGCGGACCGGTCGCGCGCGGTAAGGCGCATGCGCATGGACCAGCCGTCTCCAAGCGCCATCGATGAGTAGCGGTGATCGTTGAACGGGCTGTAGCGGCCTTCAAGATCGAACCGCGCCGGTCCTGATCGGCTGACCAGCCCGTCAAGCGAGAGGCGGAAATCGCGGTTATAGGAATCGAGCACGACAATGTCGCCAAGGCCGGAAAAGGATGATCCGTATGCGCCTGAAAGCGTTGCGCCGAGCGCCGCCGGATCGACTTCCGATCCCGTTATGCTGGATGTTGAAACGCCGCCCATAGGACTTACTGCGGCGCCGACATTCAAAAGGCCGCGGCCATAGACCGGGTCCGTGCCCGGCGCGCCGAGATCGGTGGCGGACGTCAGGAGAATATCGACCGCTTCTTCGGCGGTGAGATTGGGCCAGAGCGCGCGGATCAGGGCGACCGCGCCGGAAATCACCGGCGTTGACGCGCTGGTGCCGGAAAAAACACGGACTTCGTCCGCCGCAGCGCCAGGATAGACGCCGCTCAACAGCTCGCCCGGCGCGACCAGATAGATATCGGCGCCTTCGCCGGCGCGGTTTGAAAAATCCGAAATGACATTCGAGGAATCGACGGAGCCGGCGATGATCGCCGCCGGCGCGCCGGAAACGTCGAACGCGCCGAGCGCCGAGTCATCGGGATCGGCGTCGCCGTCATTGCCGGCGGCGAGCACCGTGACGACGTCGTTATCTTTGAGGAAAGCGACGATATTTCGGAAGTCGTCGCGGGCGCTGGTTTCGTTCGATCCGAAGGACATGTTCACCACGTCGGCGCCGATATTGACCGTGCGGTCCACGGCTTCCGAAATGGCGGCGCCGAGCAGGGATAATTCGTCATCGCCTTCGTCGTCGACGCGGAACACAAGGAGCGTCGCTTCCGGCGCGACGCCATGGGCGCCGACATCGTTTTTCGCCGCGCCGATGATGCTGGCGACGGGCGTGCCGTGATCGTCGTCGTCGTTGAGGTCCGGCCCGCCTGGCCGTTCGTCGCCGGGCGACACCACGCCCGCGATGACGAGATCGGCGCTTTGCGGATGAATGCGGCCGGCGAATTCCGGATGGTCGGTGTCTATGCCCGTGTCGATAATGGAGACGATGGCGCCGTTGCCGAGCGTTCCTTCTTCATAGGCGGGGATGACGTTGATCTGCTCCAGCGCGGCCTGGCGCCGGTATTCCGCCGTAATGAAGTTTTCAGTCGTTGTCGTCGGCGTCGGCGGCGTGCTGGCCGCGGGAGGCTGCATGGGCGAGCTGTCGCTGTTTCCCCCGCTCGAACAGGCGCTGAGCGCAGCGCCCGACAGGGCCGCCAAGACCAGTGAGAAAGCTCTGAAAAACAACGGCGTAACTCTATACATGCGGCTCTCTTGGGGTTGCGCCTGCGGAGCATAAGGCGGCTTTTATGGCAAATCGTAAACGCCAGGGCGCGGGGAAGTAGGCCTGCCCCTCAATATGGACAACCCCCATTTGGGCGCCCTAGGTTGCGCTGCGCCGCAACAGGTTTATACCCGGCGAAAACAGGCGCTTACAGTTTACAAATAATGAAGGTCCGGCATGTCCAACGATCCTGAACGCATCACCATTCTCGCCCGCGAATTCACGGCGGCGGCGCTTGAGTTCCATCGCGGCAAGATGGCGGAAAAGGGCTATCGCATGGAAGGCTCGATCACGCCGCGCGTCTTCAAGATGATCGACGGCATGGAAGCGCCCAAGGACATGTTCGAGGGCGAGCCGCTTTTCGCCGTCACTTTCGTCAAAAAAGACTAGCGCTCCTGGCGAAATTCGACATTTCGGCCGGTCTTCGTTAGACAGATGTCTTCCGCCTTTTGCTGAAGACAAGTCCAGCGAGAGACATGATCGAATGGCTTAACGCCTTGCTCTGGGGCAAGGTCCTGATTTTCGTCCTCATCCCGGTCGGGTTGTGGTTCACCTTTCGCTCCCGTTTCGTGCAGGCCCGCCATTTCGCGGAAATGTTCGCGATTTTCGGCCAGGCTTTTAAACACAAGACCGATCACCCATCCTCCTTTCAGGCGCTCGCCCTTTCGGTGGCGGGGCGCGTCGGCGCCGGCAATATCGCGGGGGTTGCGGTCGCAATCACGCTGGGCGGACCCGGCGCCGTTTTCTGGATGTGGCTTGTGGGGCTGGTGGGCATGGCGACGAGTTTTTTCGAGTGCTCGCTCGCGCAGCTTTTCAAACGCAAGGAGCCGTCCGGCGATTTCCGCGGCGGCCCGGCTTTTTACATTCAGCACGGATTGAAAAAACGGCTCGGGCCTGTCGCGCCGGTGCTGGCGGGCGTTTATTCGGTCCTGCTCCTTGTCGCTTTCGGTTTCGCCTTCAACGTATTGCAAAGCTACGCGGTCTCCACCTCGGTGAGCGGCGCCTTCGGCGTTGACGCGCGCATTGTCGGCGTCGTTCTTGCGGTGTTCGTAGGGCTCGTTATTTTCGGCGGCGTCAAACGCATCACCAGCGTCGTCGAATTTATCGTGCCGGTGATGGCGTTGAGTTACATTCTCCTCGTTCTGTTCATTCTGGCGACGCGCATTGCGGACGTGCCGCATGCGCTTTTGACGATTGTCGAAAGCGCTTTCGGTTTTAACGAAGCCGTGGCCGGCGGCGTCGGCGCGGCGCTGACGCAAGGCATTCGCCGCGGGTTGTTCTCGAACGAAGCCGGACTCGGCTCGGCGCCCAATGTCGCCGCCGTCGCCTATGTGCCCCATCCCGCGCAGCAGGGCGTGGTGCAGGCGTTTTCGGTCTTTATCGACACGATCATCATTTGCACCTGCACGGCTTCCATCATTCTTTTGTCCGGCGTCGATCTTTCCAATCCGGATGTCGACGGCGTTATTCTCACCCAGACGGCGCTGGCGGCGCATGTGGGCGGCTGGGCGGACGAGTTCGTGGCGACGGCGCTTTTGCTCTTCGTCTTCTCCTCGATCATGTACAATTATTTTCTGGGCGAGAACGCGCTCGACTTTTTCACCCATGAAAGCCGCATGGTCTTCACGGTCTTCCGCATCGCCACGCTCGGTTTCGTGCTGGTCGGCGCCAATCTCGACTTAAGCGCCGCTTTCGGTTTCGCGGATGCGGCCATGGGGCTCTTGGCGCTCGTCAATCTCTTTGCGCTGGTTCTTCTGTTCCCCATCGGCCTGCGCGTCATGCGCGACTTCGACGGGCAGCGCAAAAAAGGCCTGACGCCGGTCTTCGATCCGGCGGATTATCCCGATCTCGATATCGATGAAGCGGCCTGGAAGCTCGAGCCCGAAGACGCGGCGCGGCTTCAGCAAAAAAGAAACGCCTAACGTCCGCCGGTCAGCCGCCCGTAAAGCTCCGGGCGGCGGTCGCGGAAAAAGCCCCAGCTCGCGCGATGCTCGTCCATCTCGTCAAGGTCGACCGTCGCCGCCGCAAAACCTTCTTCCTTGCGCGACATGTCGGCCAGAAAATCGCCGCCATCGTCGACAATGAAAGACGAGCCGTAAAAGATTTGTCCGTCTTCGTCGCCGATGCGGTTCGCCGCGGCGACCGGAACGACATTGGAAACCGCGTGGCCGGTCATGGCGCGCCGCCAGCGCTCCCGCGTGTCGAGAGACGGGTTCTCCGGCTCCGATCCGATGGCGGTGGGGTAGAACAGAACTTCCGCGCCCATGAGCATCATCGCGCGCGCGGCTTCAGGAAACCATTGGTCCCAGCAGACGCCGACGCCGAGGCGTCCGAATTTCGTGTTCCAGACTTTGAAGCCGGTGTCGCCGGGGCGGAAGTAGAATTTCTCTTCGTAACCGGGCCCGTCGGGAATGTGGCTCTTGCGGTAAAGGCCGAGGAGCTCGCCGTCGGCGTCAACGGTGACGAGGCTGTTGTAATATTCCTGCCCGTCGCGCTCGAAGATCGACAACGGCAGCACGACGCCGAGCTCTTTCGCCAGCGGCGCCAGCGCCGTCACCACCGGGTGTTCGCGCCAAGGATAAGCAGTCTGGAAATGGCCTGTGTCCTCGGTCTTGCAGAAATAAGGTCCCTGAAAGAGTTCCGGCGGCAAAATCACTTGCGCGCCGTCTTTCGCTGCGTCGCGCGTCAGTTTTTCGACGGTCGCAATGTTCGCGGCCATGTCGTCGCCGAAGGCGGCTTGCAGGACGGCGAGGCGGAGCGTGCGGGCCATGGTCTTCTCCTGGGTCGTCTCCTGTTCGGAGCGCTTGACGCGATAGCGAGGCGGCGGTGATGGTGCAACGACGCCGGATATAAAACAGGCGAGCGTAAATAGGCGGCGGAAATAGGCCTGGGGGCGAGGAAATTCAATATGGCGGTGCTGGATATCTACTGGTCTTTCCGCAGTCCCTATTCCTATCTCGCGATTGACCGGCTTTGCCATATCGCCGGGACCTACGACATCGAGACGAAGTTCCGCCCGGTGCGCCCGCTCGCCATGCGCGAGCCCGATTTTTTCGAGCGCGGGCGAAAGCAGTTCGTGCCATATTTGATGCGCGATTTTCCGCGCGAAGCGGAGCGGCTGGGGCTGCCCTTCGGCCTGCCGCAGCCCGACCCCATCGACATGGACATGGCCACGGGGCGGGTCGCGGCGGACCAGCCCCTGATGGACCGCCTGATGGCGCTCGGGCTTGCGGCGTGTGAAAAAGGCAAGGGGCTCGATTTCGCCAAAGCGGTTTCGGCGCGCGTCTGGACCGGCAAGCCATGGTCGGACGATGCGGCGCTCGACGCGGCGGCGGCGCAGGCGGGGCTCGATCTTGCGGAACTCGAAGCCTTCGCGCGCGCTCGCAAAGATGAAATCGCTGCAACGATAGAGGCGAATGAAACTGGGCAACTTACGCATCATTGGGGTGTTCCCTTGATGGTGCTCGACGGCGAGCCGTTTTTCGGGCAAGACCGGCTCGATTCCCTTGTCTGGCGGCTCGACAAGCTTGGGCTGAAGCGCGTGGACGGCGGAACGCAATCGGACTAGCCTTTTCAGACCTCAAAGGAGGGGAGCCATGAAAAAGATAAGTCTTGTTTTTGCGGCGCTTGGCGTTGCGGCCTGCGCCACCCTGTCGCCGCGCGTGCGCATCGAAAACCGTTTCGTCGAACTGGGGCTGTCGGAGAACAAGGCCGAGTGCATGGCGCATGAGCTCGACGAACGGCTCGACCGGGACAATATGAAAGCGGTCGCGGATTTTGTCGGCGAATTGAATGCGGCCGGAAGCGCTGGCGGCGTTCTCGATGCGATGCTCGGCATCGACAACGCCCGCGCCGCCGCCGCCATTGCTGCGTCCGGCGTCGCCTGCGCCTTTGAATAGTTATCGGGTCCAAAACGTCTCATGAGGTCATCCGGATTTGTAAGAGACGGCTTTTCCGCCGTCGGCGAAGCGTTCGAGAAGAATTTCGAAGAAGGGCTCGAGCTCGGCGCTTGTTTCGCCGTGGTCATTGACGGGGAAACGGTCGTCGATATTCGTGGCGGATTTTCCGACAAGGTGAAAGAAACGCCGTGGACGGAGGATACGCTCGCCTGCATCTATTCCAGCGGCAAGGCGGTGCTGAGTTTTTTAATGGCGCGCGCCGTCTCGGACGGGCTTCTCGATTATGACGCGCCGGTCGCGCAATACTGGTCGGACTTCGCCGCCGAGGGGAAAGAAGACATTACCGTCGCGCAAATGCTGTCGCATCAGGCGGGCCTTTGCGGCTTTCCCGAAGAAATGTCGCCCGAGACATGGCTCGACTGGGATGCGATCTGCGCCAAGCTTGCGGTCATGGCGCCGCTCTGGGAGCCGGGGACGGCGAACGGTTATCACCCGCAGACCGTTGGCTTTATGGCAGGCGAATTGTTGCGCCGGGTGACCGGGAAAAGCGTCGGCCAACATATCGAGGGATATGAGGCCTCGGATGGGCTGCAAATTTTTTGTGGCATGCGGGCGGACCAAATGGCGCGCGCCGCCTATATGCCGAAACCGCCGAAGGCCCCGGACCTCGGGACCATAAACGAGTTCAAGCAGGCAGCTTTTCTGAAGCCCTGGTCGGCGCCGGCGAAAGTCGCCCGCGAAGACTGGATGGCGGCGGAACTGCCCGCCTCGAACATGCACGCCGATGCTCGCTCGCTGGCGAAAATCGTTCATCCCTTTGCTAATAGCGGGAATTGGACAGACGGCGACCCGTGTCTTTCAAGAGAGGCGATAGACGCCGCGCTCGCCGAGCGCATTCGCGGCGACGATCTCGTCCTGCCGTTTCATCTGTCGTGGGCGGCGGGCTTAATGCGCAACATCAACCGCCATTTCGGGCCTAATGAAAACGCCTTCGGTCATGCCGGTTTCGGCGGTTCCTGCATTGTCGTCGATCCGGAAAACAATCTCACCGCTGCTTATGTGATGAATAAAATGTCGCCTTCTCTCGTGGGCGATCCGCGCGCGGTGCGACTGCTCGATGCGGTCTATACTTGTCTTTGATTAAAAATTGAGACGAATATCGAGGCTGACGAAAGCCGGCTGGGGATAGCCCGGCATGACTTTCGCCATGGTCGCGCAATTGTCGAGATGGGCCCGCCTGCGGGCCGTGTCGGCGCGGGCCCGCCGCGTCACGGCGAGCAGCTCTATATTCCGCTCAGCCAGCGTAAAGCTTGTGACGGGTTTGGGTTCGGCCCGGAAAGACGTTTCATGACGGAGCCGCTCCCCGGCGGCGGCGGGCGTCGCCCAGAACGCCAGACTTACGGCCAGAATCGTCAGAATAAAGCCCATTTTTTCCCTCCGCATCACCTCATCGTGAGGCAAGCGTGGCAGGCGCGGATGACCGAAAAATTAGACCGACAGTCGGATTTTATCTCAAAGTCCGACGGGAAACTCGCTTAAATTAAATTGAAAAGCGGCGCATCAGCCAGTCGAGCATGAGCGCGTTCGCCTCTGTCGGTTTCTCCCACATCATCCAGTGGCCGCAGCCCTCGATGATGTGTTTTTCGAGATTGGGAACGAGCGTCTCCATGCCCTCGGCGCTTTCCGGCGGCAGGAACATGTCGAGCTCGGCGCCGATCCACAAAGACGGCGCGCCGACGGTTTCATCGCGCCCTTCCATGGCGCGCCAGTTGGCGTCGATATTGCGGTAAAGATTGATCCCGCCGTGAAAGCCGCTGCGCGTGTAAGTTTCGACATAAACGTCAAGATCGTCTTGTGAAATCAGCAAGCCTTGTTCCGGCGCAGGCGCGTCGCGAAATCGTCCGGGCAGGTCGTAAATCTGCGGCGTGAGGTCGGGCCAGCGGTCGCGCGGCGCGGGACGGCGAAACATCAACCGGAAAAAGCGCTCGGGATCCGTCTCGAAGAGCCGTTCCGGCGTCTCCGGCTCCTGGAACTGGACGATATAATGCTTCGGGCCGAAGCGCTGCTCGAAAATGGAGAGCGGGGCGGCCGGCGGGCGCGGGCGAAGAGGCGTGCAAAGGCCGATGATCCCCGCAGTTTTGCCGGGATGAAGCTGGCCCATGGACCAGACCAGGGCGCCGCCCCAGTCATGACCGCAGAATATGGCCTTCTCGATCTCCAGGACGTCCATCAGGGCGCAGAAATCGCCGGTCATGTGAAGCGCATCGTAAAGGGCCGGATCTTCCGGCGCGTCGGAACGCCCGAAGCCTTTCAGATCCAAGGCGATGGCGCGAAAGCCGGCCTCGGCGAAGGCGCCGATCTGGTTTTTCCAGGCATAGGCGATTTCCGGCCAGCCATGAACGAAGAGAACGGGCGGGCGCTTGCGGCCCGGGTCGCCGTCAGCCTCATAGACGGCAAGGCTCGCATCGCCAGCCTCGATCAGTGTCGGGTCGGGAAAATCCGTCATGGGTTGAGCTTCGCCGCCGTCCGGCATGCGCGCAAGGAGAATTCACAGCGCCTCTTGCGCGAAAGCGTTTTGCATGGCGGCGCAATCGGCTAAGCAGGGATGATGAGCAAGAGCGAAAACAAACCCGCGAGAAAGGCCGCGCCGGACGGCTGGACGCTGCAATCCCACAACGAAACGTTCAGCGGCCATGCGGGCCCGTTTTTCTTCCGGGAGGAGGGCGGCGCGCCCGGCGTCGGCTTCTTCTCCGAACCGCATCACGCCAATCTCGGCGGCATCGTCCATGGCGGCGCGCTTTTAACGCTCGCCGACATGGCGCTGTGGGATATTTGCCGGCGCGAGGTCGGTCTTTTCAGAGGCGTCACCGTGACGCTGAATGCGGAATTCGTCGGGGCGGGCCCTGTCGGCGAGTTTATCGAGGCGACCGGCGAAATGGTGAAGGCGGGCCGCAAGCTGATGTTTGCGCGCGGGACCGTCAGCGCCAAGGGGAATGTTCTTATGAGCTTTTCGGGTACGCTGAAGCGGGTGGGGTAGCCGCGGCCGCGCGCCGCAGCTTCCGGTTCTCCCGTACGGCGTCGAGGCTGAAGACGGCGAGCGCCGTCCAGATGAGCCCGAAACAGACCGCGTGATACGCTGTAAACTCTTCGCCGTAATAAAGCCCGAGAATGAACTGACCGGTCGGGCCGATATATTGCAGGAACCCCAGGGTCGAAAAACGCAGCCGTCTCGCCGCGAGCGCAAACAGGACGAGCGGCACGACCGTGACGGGCCCCGCGAGGATGAGCAGGACATCCATGCCGATGTCGCCCTGGCCGAAAGCGAGGCCGCTGGTTTTCGAAAACCACACGAGAAACAAAAGCGCGAAGGGCGACAAGAGCGCGGTCTCGATAAAAAGCCCCGGCATGCCCCCGACATCGAGCATCTTGCGCACATAACCGTATGTCGTGAACGAAATCGCGAGCAGCAAAGACACCCACGGAAAAACCCCGGCGCCGAAGGTCAAGACCGAAACGCCGACAGCAGCGAGCGCGACGGCGATGCGCTGCGCGCGGTTCAGTTTTTCCTTGAGAACGATCACGCCCGCCGCGACGAACATTAAGGGATTGATGTAATAGCCGAGGCTCGCCTGCAGGACGCGCTCATGGGCGACGGCCCAGACATATAAGAGCCAGTTGGCGGCGATGACGGCGGCGGAAAACCCAAGCAGCAGGACAACGCGCGACGAGGCGAAGGCCCTGAACGTTTCGCGCCATTGCTTGCGCAAGGTGAGAATGAGCGCGCCGAAAGGCACGGACCACAAAATGCGGTGGCCGACGATTTCTATCGGATCGACGCCGCCAAGCGCTTTCAGATAGATCGGCAGCATGCCCCATAGACCATAGGCGAAGACGCCGCAGATGAGGCCGAGCCTCACCGCGCTGTCGCCTGCGTTCTGTCCGTTTGCGCCTGACATAAAAACTCTGAGCTGTTGCGGATGACGGGGGTAGAGGTCTGCGCCGGCCCTGTCCGCCCGGAACTTGCGATCAGCCTATGCGGCGTCATCCCTTGGCATGCAAGCCCGCGGCTCAGTATTTATCGTATCAGGCGGGATAGGATTTCTATTGGGTGACGCCGTCGGCGCGCAGCTTCCGGACGATGCGGTCGAAAGTCGAACCGTCGCCATTGGCGCGGTAAAGCGCGGTGATGACGATGCGTCCGTCCTTTGTTTGCGCGGCGGAAATATCCTCATAGACGAAGCCTTCGCCCGCAAGCGGCTGCGGCGCGCGATAGAATTTCGGATTGTCGTTGAGTTTTGCCAGCTCCTGCTCGAGCGCGCGGCGCACGACGAATTCGAGCGGTAAATATTTCGAGAGGCCCGTCTGTTCGGAAAGATCGAAAACGCCGAGCCGCGCCTGCAGCTTTCCGTTTTCGATGTAAGGGATGAGCGTGACGTCGACGCTGCCGGTTTCCTGGGCGAGCCGGGTCGGCGCGCCCTGGCCGCGCAGTCCGCAGGACCAGTATTCGATTTCGAGATAGATGCCGAAGCGGATGGCGCTTTCGGGAAAGCCGATGCGCGGCGGGCCGGACTTCCAGCGTTCTCCGCATGTATTGCGGCGCGCGGCGATCCAGTTTTTGAGATCGTCTTCGGTCTGCGTCACGAATTCGGTGACGTCGGTGACGAGCGCCAGTTTTAAATCGCCGCGCCGCGTCGCCGCCCTGTCGGCATGGAACGCGATGTCCGCGATGACCGGCCGTCCGGCGAGATTCACCGTCGTCGGTTCGTCATAGATTTTCTCGTAGCCTGGCGGCGCCTGAGCAGAAGCGGCGCCGGCAAGGAACAAAGCCGCCAAAAAGATTGCGATGAGGCGCATGGGCCGAGCCTAGCAGGACGGGCTTTCGCCCGTCCAGTTCGGCGTTTCGCCTGCAGTTCAGGCCGCGTCTTGCACGATGCCGCGATTGAGGAGGAGTTCGGCGATCTGCACGGCGTTGAGGGCCGCGCCTTTTCTGAGATTGTCGGAGACGCACCAGAAGGCGAGGCCGTTGTCCACCGTCGGATCGACGCGAATGCGGCTGATGAAAGTGGCGAAATCCCCGACGCATTCGACCGGCGTCACATAGCCGCCGTCTTCCCGCTTGTCGACGACGAGAATGCCCGGCGCTTCGCGCAGGATCTCGCGGGCTTCGTCGTCGGAAAGCGGTTTTTCGAACTCCACATTCACCGCCTCGGCATGACCGACGAAAACCGGCACGCGCACGCAGGTCGCCGTGAGCTTGATCTTCTTGTCGAGGATCTTTTTGGTCTCCGCCGTCATCTTCCACTCTTCTTTGGTGAAGCCGTCTTCCATGAAGACGTCGATATGCGGGATGACGTTGAAGGCGATCTGCTTGGTGAATTTCGACGGGGTCGGCTCGTCATTGACGAAAATGCCTTTCGTCTGATTGAAAAGCTCGTCCATGGCCTCCTTGCCGCCGCCCGAAGTCGACTGATAGGTCGACACGACCACGCGCTTGATGGTCGCCGCGTCGTGCAAAGGCTTCAGCGCCACGACGAGCTGCGCCGTGGAACAGTTCGGATTGGCGATGATGTTTTTCTTGCGCGCGCCGGCGACGGCGTCGGCGTTCACTTCGGGCACGATCAGCGGCACGTCCGGGTCCATGCGGAAATGCGACGAGTTGTCGATGACGATGGCGCCCGCGGCGGCGGCTTTCGGCGCCCATTCCTTGGCGACCGCGCCGCCCGCGGCGAACAGCGCGATGTCGACTTTCGAGAAATCGAATTGCTCGAGGTCCTGGCACTTCAACGTTCGCTCGCCATAGGAAACCTCGCGGCCAACAGACTGGCGCGAAGCGAGGGCGAAGACTTCCTTCGCCGGAAACAGGCGTTCTTCGAGAATGGCCAGCATTTCCTGGCCGACATTGCCGGTGGCGCCGACAACCGCGACGTTGACTTCCATTAGAGGTGCTCCAGTTAACGGGGCGCGAAAAACGATGTTGAGGCGATGATGTCAACCCGTCCGAAGGTCCCGGCCTTTGAGGTGGGTCATTTAAGGCTCGTGGGCTTTTGCGCGGTCCCGGCCGGGATTTCCAGCGAAAAAATATCGCTGCGGGATCAGTCAGGTTATATTGCGTGTTCCTTGCCCTCAAAGGAGCCGTCATGCCCGACCTCGCCGCCGACATTTCATTGAGCGATCTCATTCATCTCGCGGTTGCGCTGGCCATCGGTTTTCTCATCGGTTTCGAGCGCGAGCACGCCCATCGCATAGAGGCGCGCGAGCGCAGCTTCGCCGGCGCCCGGACCTTTTCCCTGACTGCGCTCTCGGGCGCTCTTGCCGGGCTGCTTGACGGCAGCCTGCTCCTGCCTTCGGTCCTTCTTGCGTCGATCGCCGTCCTGACCGCCGTGGCTTATTGGGCGATGGCGCGGGAAAAACCGGGCGCCGGGGGAACCACGGAAATCGCTCTTTTCGTAACCTTTCTTCTCGGCCTGGCGGCGACGCGCGAGCTTGTTGTCGAGGCGGCGATCGGCGGGGTGGCGACAGCGATCATCCTCAGCATGAAGGCGCGCGTTCAGCGCGTGGCGTCGGCGCTCAGCGAGGGGGAATTGCACGCGGCTCTGCGTCTGCTGGCGATTTCGGTCATCATTTTGCCGATTCTGCCGGATCAGGATTTCGGCCCTTACGGCGCTCTCAATCCGCGCACGATCTGGCTGATGGTGGTGTTCATCAGCGGCCTGTCTTTCCTCGGCTATTGGCTCATCAAGTTTCTTGGCGAAGGCCGGGGCGTTCTTCTGACGGGGCTCGCCGGGGGCCTCGCTTCGTCCACGGCGACGACGCTTTCCTTGTCGCGTTTCGCCAAGGAAGGGGCGGAGGGGCGCGCTGTGGCGGCGGGAATCATTGCCGCGAATGTGATGATGCTGATTCGCGTCGGCGTGCTGACGGCGGCGATTTCGAGGGCCGTGCTGGCGACGTTGTGGCCTGCGCTTCTCGCCGGGGCTGCGGTCGGCGCGGCTGCGGCGCTTTATCTCTGGCGCGGCCGGAACGCATCGAGGGAAGCTGAGACGCCGCTCGAGATCGGCAACCCCATGGAGATCCGTCCGGCGCTTGTTTTCGCCGCGCTCCTCGCCGTCATCTCCCTCGCCGCGGGGTTCAGCGCCGATGAGTTCGGCAATGCGGGGCTGGTCGTTGTGGCGCTCATTTCAGGGCTGGCCGATGTGGACGCGCTCACCCTGACCGCCGGACGGCAGGCCGCGTCCGGGGCTGTCGGCGTTGATCCGGCGGCGCTTGCGGTAATGGCGGCGGTCGCCTCGAACATTGTCGTCAAAGGCGGCATGGCCTGGGCCATTGGCGGGGCGCGCGCGGGAACCCCCGTCGCGATGGCCCTTGCGGCGATCATCGCGGCCGGCGGGGTTGTTCTTTTCGTTTTCTAAGAGCCTGACCGAAAATCCAGCAATGGAGCAAAAATTAAGATGACCGGACGTCAGCCAGCCGCAGCACGATACGCCGTCAGGCTCTTCTTCTTTCATGTGAGAGGCTGAGACGCATCGTTTTCCGGCTGACGAACGTCTGACAAACCCTCGTCTGCATTGTTTTAGTGAATATTCGTTCGGGCTCTAGGAAACAGGGGCCGCGCCGAAAGGCACGATCTTGTTTTGCCCGTCATGGCCGATATCGGCGCGGCCGAGATAGGGAACGCCGGCGCGCGCGCACCAGTATTTTATGACCTCTTCTTCGCTTGCGCCGAAGGGCCGGTCGTTTTCGGGAATATCGCTGAGCCGCCCGAGCATGATCCCTTCCGCGTTATGCACGTTTTTATCGCCCATGATGGAGAACAGCGCCCGGTCGGTGCGATAGAGATATTCGCCCACATCCTCGAGCATGACGATGTGGCCGGATAAATCCGGCATCCAGTCCGTGCCGGAAAGATGCGCGAGAATGGTGATGTTGAAGGCCGCGCATTTTTTGCCGGATCTCGCCGTCGGTTCGACGCCCGACGCGTCGCCTTCGACGAGAAAGGCGAGGGCGCGCGCAATCGCCTCTTCGCCGCCTTCGCGGGGCAAGTCCGCCGGGATGGGGCCATGCACAGGGCGGCCGATCCCGTCATTATAGAGACGCGCCAAGAGCATCCCGTTGTCGGAATAGCCGAGATAGGTTTTCTTTCGGGCGTGATCGTTCAGCTTCGCGAAAAGCGCTTCGTCGAAGCGGCAGGCGCCATAGCCGCCGCGCGCGAACCAAACGGCGTCATAGCGCGGATCGTTGGCGACCTCCAGAAACGCGGCTGAGCGCTCGGCGTCGCTTCCGGCGAAATGCCCGGCGGCGGAAAAACACTGGTCGTGGAAGTGGAGTTTCACTGAATCGCCAAAGCGCGCCGCGGCGATAGAGGCGGTCTTTTCCGCCAGCTCGCGCGTCACGGGTCCGCCGGGGCAGACAAGAGCGATATGTTTGGCAGATTTTATCATTCCAATCTCAAAGTAATAAAATCAGATTGTTTTGTCAGTTGCCCAAAGCTCGCATCTTTCGTCGCGATCCGATTGCCCTCAATCGGTACTAAGCGTCCGCCGCGTGCCGGCTCTAGCCAAGCTAACCTTTGCGCGATCTTTTCCGTCATCGGTTCATCCACCAATTCAAGCGTAAGGCCCGTCAGTTCAACGCCCGGCCCGAACGCGTCGGCGAAATCGTCCGGATCGACTTCATACACTGTCGCAGGGTCCGTTTCGTCCTTAAAGGCGGCGATTTTGGGGTATTGTTTGCGCGGCACATCGATGACGCCGGATGCGGCCTGCAATTTGTCAAACGATGTCTCGTCAACGCTGCCTGCTGAAGGCGCAACGTCGTATCCATTCAGGATGTCGTGAACATAGTCCTTCAGCAGAAAATAGGCGGTCCGGTCTCGCCCCATATCGAGGATCACCGCTTCGCCTTTCAGCTTCATGCTCATAGCCATGCCGGAAAGGGAATTCGGCGTGCGGCGCAGCTTGATCTCGAGAACGCTTGAGCCTTCATGAGGTACGCCGTCCGCGAGCGCATGGGCTGTCACCTTCACATTCAGCGTAATCTTATTTTCGCCGGCGGGCGCGCATCCGGCGAGCATGAGCGCCGCGATGAGCGCGCTAAGCATCGGGGGCAAGGCTGGCCAAAATCCGGTCAATTTCATGAGGCACACGCTTGATGAAAGAGGGCGAAACGGGCTTCTTGGCCCAAACTAGCCCATGGCAACTGTTTATTTCTTAATTTTCGCTAGGACGGCCCCGTGATGACTGATGCGAAAGACTATTTCTTCTGCGGAATCGGCGGGTCGGGCATGCTGCCGTTGGCCATGATCGTCGCCGCGCGCGGCACCCATGTGGAGGGCTCTGACCGGGCCCTCGATCAGGGCCGGACCGGCGCGAAATTCGATTATCTGCGCTCGCTCGGCATCGCGCTCCACCCCCAGGACGGCTCCGGCGTCAACCGGCCCTCGCAGACCCTTGTCGCCTCCGCGGCGGTGGAGGAGACAGTGCCCGATGTGGTCGCGGCGAAGGCGGCGGGCGCGGCGCGAGTGTCGCGCGCGGAACTGCTGGCGGAACTCTTCAATGAATCCGAATGCCCCATCGGCGTCGCCGGCACCAGCGGCAAGTCGACCACGACGGGCATGATCGGTTGGATTCTGCATCACGCCAGGAAATCCCCCACGGTGATGAACGGCGCCGTGATGAAGAATTTCGTCAAACCCGATGCGCTCTTTGCGAGCGCGGTGGTAGGCGAGGGCGAGGCTTTCGTCTCGGAGGTCGATGAGAGCGACGGCTCCATCGCCATGTTTCGCCCAAAGATTGCTGTGCTGAATAATGTTGCGCTCGATCATAAATCCATGGACGAGCTGCGTAAGCTGTTCGGCGATTTCATCGGTCATGCGGAGACGGCGGTGCTCAATCTCGACAATGACGAGACGGCGCGGCTCGCCGCCTCACGCGAGGCCGGCGCGCTCACCTATTCGCTTACCGACAAAAAGGCGGATTTTTACGCCGACAATATCGAGCCGGAGCCTTTCGGCGTTTCCTTCGATGTTCACGATGAAAACGGCCATGTGCGCGTCGTGCTGAAAATGCCCGGTCGGCACAACGTGTCGAACGCGCTGGCGGCCATTGCGGCGTCGCGCGCCTGCGGTCTTTCGCTGACCGAAACCGCCGCCGGGCTTGGAACATTCGAAGGCGTCAAACGCCGGCTCGAATATGTCGGCGAGGCCAATGGCGTTACACTGATCGACGATTTCGGTCACAACCCGGACAAGATCACGGCGAGCCTGAAAACCCTGCACGAATTTCCGGGGCGGCTGCTCGTCATGTTCCAGCCCCACGGCTTCGGGCCGTTGCGGCTTATGAAAAAGGAATTCATCGAAACCTTTGCGTTGCAGCTCGCGCCCGACGATGTTCTGCTGATGCCCGAGCCCGTCTATTTCGGCGGCACCACGGACCGGTCGGTGTCGAGCAAAGACATCGCGGAAGGCGTCAGCGCCGCGGGGCGGACCGCGCAAGCGCTTGCGACGCGCGAAGATTGCGGCGCGAAACTGTTGAAGCTGGCGGAGCCCGGCGACCGCATCGTCGTCATGGGCGCGCGCGACGACACGCTCTCGGTCTTCGCCGCCGATCTTTTAAAGCAGCTCTAGCTTAAACTTCTTTCAGCTCGCGTTCGTCGGCGGCCCACATGGTGCGGCTGACAAGTCCCGCGCCGGCGAGCGCCGCGCGCCAGGCTTTCAAGTGCGGCTTTTCGAAATGCGCTTCCAGCGTTTCCCAGCTTTCCCATTTTTCCAGCACCAGAAAAGCGTCAGGGTCTGAAAGGTCAGGGCCGTAATGATATTCGATGCAGCCGGGCTCGGCGCGGCTCGCGGCGAGCATAGCCTGCATGACGGGGCGCAGTTTTTTAAGCGCGCCCTCTTTGACGACAATCCGCCCCGAAACGACAATCATAAATGCATCAGCCCATCAGGTTGCGTTCTTCGCCCGCTTCGATGAAACGGATTTCCTGGGAGACGACGCCGATCTCGCCAAGCTTTGCGAACCATGCGCCCATATGGGGCTGCTTCACATGGGCGTCGAGCGCCGCCCAGTCCTTCCAGTATTCAAGGACGATGAGCGTGTCCGGCTCCATGACGTCCGCGCCGAAGGAATAGCCGATGCAGCCGTCCTCTTGCCGCGTCGCGGTGACGACGGTCTCCATCTCCTTTTGCACCTTTGCAAGGCCGCCGGGAGACAATTGGGCCTTGCCGGAAACGATAATCATGGGCGATGCTCCTCTTTTTCGCAGCGAACTATGGGCGCCGCAAAGAGCCGCGTCGATATCAAAACACAACTGATCATGGCATGAATAGCGAACTCGACTGGTCTGAACGGCCGCCGCCGGCGCTGCCGCAAAGGCGGGGACGCTTTGTCGCGATCGAGCCGGCGATCTTCCCCGAAGCGGCGGAGGCGCTGTTTTCCGTCCTTGGCGGGCCGGGAAATGACGATCTTTGGACTTACATTCCCTTCGGCCCTTTTAAGAGCACGGCGGCGCTCGGCGCCGCCATGGCCGCCGCCGGGAAAAAGGGCGGCTGGCTGACCCATCTTTTCCGCGATGCGCAGACCGGCGCGCCGCTCGGCATGGCGAGCTATATGCGCATCCGTCCCGAGGCGGGTTCGGCGGAAGTCGGCTGCGTCGTGTTTTCGAAAAAGCTGCAGAAAACGCCCGCCGCCACGGAGGCCATGTATCTGATGGCGAAACATGTCTTCGACGATCTTGGTTATCGCCGTTACGAGTGGAAATGCGACAACGCCAATGAGGCGTCGAAACGCGCCGCCCGCCGGCTCGGCTTTTCCTTCGAGGGCGTCTTTCGCCAGGACCTGGTGGTGAAGGGGCGCAACAGGGACACGGCGTGGTTTTCCATCATCGACGGGGAGTGGCCGCAGGCAAAAGCTGCTTTCGAAGTCTGGCTCGCGCCGGAGAATTTCGACGACGAGGGGCGCCAGCGCTGTCCTCTCAGAGCCTGAGCGAAAATGCATCAAGATCCCGGGAGGGGGCGTAATCAGACGTTCGCTCGCCAGGAACCGATGCGCCTCAGGCTCTTCAGTCTTAAGAATGAGCGCCTGACGGGCATCGGGTCCGGGCCCGCAGACGTCTGACCATCAGGCAGGAATGCATTTTTTGACTTTTCGGTTGGGCTCTCAGGGGCATCCGCAACGCGCTGTGAACTTTCCCGGGCCCTACGCCATGTTGCGTCGCAGAAGCGGCAGGGTATAAGGCGGGAGACCGCCATTCCTTCCCCGCTTTTCGGAGCCGCAAGATGAATATCCACGAATATCAGGCAAAACAGGTCCTTAAAAGCTTCGGCGCGCCCGTCTCCGACGGCCGCGTGGTCACCAGGGCGCAGGAGGCGGAAGCCGCGGCGAACGCGCTGCCCGGCCCGGTCTATGTGGTGAAGGCTCAGATCCATGCGGGCGGGCGCGGCAAGGGCAAGTTCAAGGAGCCTGAAGCGGGCGAGGGCGGCGGCGTGCGCCTTGCGAAGTCGCCGGCGGAAGCGGCGAAATTCGCCAAGGAAATGCTCGGCGCGACGCTTGTCACCAAACAAACCGGCGAGACCGGCAAGCAGGTCAATACGATCTATATCGAGAACGGCTCGGACATCGAGACCGAGCTTTATCTCTCGGCGCTCGTCGACCGCGGCACGGGCCGCATCGCGTTCATCGCCTCCACCGAAGGCGGCATGAATATCGAGGAAGTGGCCGAGGAAACGCCGGAGAAGATCGTCACGGTAGGGATCGATCCGGCGACCGGCTGCATGCCCCATCACGCGCGGCGCATCGCCCAGGCGCTGGGCCTGAAAGGCGCTGCGGCGAAACAATGCGGGCGCCTCATCCCGGCGCTCTACAAGGCGTTCGTTGAAAAGGATGCGAGCCTTCTCGAGATCAACCCGCTGATCGTCACCAAGGGCGGCGATCTTCTGGTGCTCGACGCCAAGATGGGCTTCGACCCGAATGCGCTCTTCCGCCATGAAGACATTCTCGAGCTTCGCGACATTTCCGAAGAAGACCCGATGGAAGTGAAGGCTTCCGAATACGATCTTTCCTATGTGAAGCTCGACGGCAATATCGGCTGCATGGTCAACGGCGCCGGTCTCGCCATGGCGACCATGGACATCATCAAGCATTACGGCGCGGAGCCTGCGAACTTTCTCGATGTGGGCGGCGGCGCGACCAAGGAGAAAGTCACCGAAGCCTTCAAAATCATCACCACCGATCCCGGCGTCAAAGGCATTCTCGTCAATATTTTCGGCGGCATCATGCGCTGCGACATCATCGCCGAAGGCATCGTCGCGGCGGTGAAGGAAGTCGGCCTCGAAGACCCGCTGGTCGTGCGCCTTGAAGGCACCAATGTGGAGAAGGGCAAGGAAATCCTCGCCAATTCCGGCCTCAAGATCACCCCCGCCGACGATCTCGAAGATGCGGCGAAGAAGGTTGTCGAAGCGGTGCAGGGGTAGATATGAGTAAAGCGCGAAGCTCCACAGCTGATGCGCTAGAACGCTATGAGGGCCAAGCCGCCTTTGGCGAGGCGATAAATCTTTTGGGATGTGCGTTGCCTCATCCTGAAGGACGTAATTTTCAAGGGCATAGGGGTGCGCATACGCTTTCTACAGCAGTACGATTTGCTGTCCACTGTAGGCGACGGTTGGAGCTGAAATCAGCGCCAAACGATAATAATTTATGCTGCGCTTTAGAGTTTGAAGGTGACTTTGCTAGGGGAGCTTGTGCCTTAAATCTAAAGCAAGCGCTGCACCAACTCATACATAACGATCATGTCCTAATATCGGATGTTCGCGCGACCTTTAAAAACAATTCAAAAGGCGCGGTTCATTTTCAGAAACAATTTTTCGATAGCCGTAAGAAGGCCTCTGCGGTTGTAATGAAAGTGACCACGCCCGAACGCGATGCTATGATTATTCCTTTGGTGGTTATGCTGGATGCGTATTTTCTCTTGTTGCCAGGTGGTGAAAGCCTTGAAAAATAGTTTCACCCTCCTCCACCCCTTGCGCGTGCGCTGGGCCGAATGCGACGCGCAGGGCATCGTCTTCAACGTCAATTATTTTCTCTATTTCGACGTCGCCATGACGGAATGGCTGCGCGCGGCGGGCTTTCAGGGCGACAAGTTCATGGACTTTTTCACCGTCCATGCGGAGGCCGATTACAAAGGCTCGGCGAAGTTCGACGACATGCTCGAAATCGGCGCGCGCTGCGTGAAACTCGGGCGCACCTCAATGACGGTCGAAACGGCGATTTTTCGCAACGACGAATTGTTGACGACCGGCAAGCTCGTCTATGTGCACGCCGATCCGAAAAGCCAGGAAAAATCTCCGCTACCGGACGATTTCGTGGAAAAGGTTCTCGCCTTTGAAAAGACCGCGCCGACGCGCGGCTAGCTGTGCGGCATTCTAAAAAACTGATCGCCAGCTGGCTTTGGCGGCGCGAGAATCGGTTTGACGCAGGTGATTTTCAACTGTCTAAATGGCGCGGGAGAGAGCGCGGTCCGCGCCGCCGGGAGGGCTTGGTGAAACTCGAGTTTTTGCACAGACTTCGTAAGTCGCGATACTTCATTCCGGCGTGTCTGGCGGGACTTGCCATGCTGGCGGGGATTTGCGGTCTCGCTACATTCTATACCGGTTACGCTATCGGCCGGTATGAAATCGGTCCCTTCGAAACAGCGCAGAGAGGCGAATACAAACTTTTCGGCGTCCGGTTCGCAAGAGCGGCCGAAGAAGCTGCAAAGCAAGACTGGGCAACGTCGCTAAAAAGACTTCCCACGATTTTCTTCGACCTTGATGTCGAGATCGCCTCCGTGCCGGTCGACGATCAGGGCTGGGGAGGCGGCATGACCTCGTTCGGCGATGCGGCGCTGCTCGTCACGCAGGAGGGAGACATTTTCGTTGTCCGCGGCGCTGACGACATCAAGCCTGCGGCGATTGAAGCGCCTGACAATGGTTACGCCGCCTACAAGGCCGCCGCCGAAGGGCCGCTCAGCGATTTGCAGCACACCGTTAATTATTTTCGTTTCAACGACATTCTGCATTTTCAATCCCCGGAAAGGCGGGGGCTGGCGTTATCCTACAGCGAGTGGGACGAGGATAATGCGTGCTACCGCAACGCTGTCGCGGTTCTTGATATTGATCAGTCTGTCCGGTCGATTGACGAGGTGCGCGCAAGCGCCAGTGATTGGAGTGTTGTTTTCCGCGCGAAGCCCTGCTTGCCGCCGAAAGAAAAGTTCCGCGCCGTCGAAGGCCTTGTGGCCGGCGGGCGGATCGCCTTTAAGGCGCCGGACATCATCTATCTTGGGAGCGGCGATTATCACTGGGACGGCGTCTATGGGCCTGAAGCCCTCGCGCAGGATCCCGACAACAATTACGGCAAGATCGTTGAAATCAACCTTTCCTCCGGCGCAGCGAGAAACATGGCGAGCGGCGTGCGCAACCCGCAGGGCGTTCTTGTCGATAAATCAGGCCGTCTATGGACCGTCGAACACGGCATGCGCGGCGGCGACGAGCTTAATCTTATTGTGGACGGCGGCAATTATGGCTGGCCGCTGGAAACGCTGGGCACGAAATATTCAGGTCTGCCCTGGCCGCTCACTTCTCATATCGGGCGCCATGATGCGTTCATTCCGCCCGTTTACGCCTGGCTGCCGTCGGTTGCGATCTCGAGCTTGACGCAGATCGAGAATTTTCATGAGGCGTGGGACGGCGACATGCTGATGGCGAGTCTCAGCAGCGGCAATCTTTACCGCATTCACACCAGCGGGGACCATGTCGAGTTTATTGAAATCATTCCTGTGGGCCAGCGCATCCGGTACGCCCTCCAGCATACGGACGGACGCATCATCCTGTGGACGGACGATCACTATCTGGTCTTTCTGACGCCTTCCGGAATGGACGCAACGGCGCTGTTTGTGCAGGATTACCTTGCCGAGGCGTCGATGTCGGAAACCTTGCGCAATAAAGTTTCGGGCGCGCTCGATGCATGCATCACCTGCCATTCCCTGCGCCCTGACGAAAATCGCGCGGGTCCGCCTTTGGGGGCTGTCGCCGGGGCGAGGCCGGGGGGAACCTCTTGGACGGGATATAGCAGCGCCATGCGCGCCGCCGGGGGCGTTTGGGATGAAAAGCGGCTGGCGGCGTTTATTGACGATCCGGATTCTGTCATTCCGGGGTCCACGATGCCCGACCCCGGCATCGAAGATCCTGACGTGCGCGCTGAACTGGTGGAATTGCTGCAGGCGCTGGAGAGGCGGCATCACAAATAGAACCTGCTTTCGCCGCGTCTAAGCGCCTGCGCCTTAACGTCCGGGGGGCGCCTTCAGGCCCGCCGCTTACCAATAGCGTTCGGCCTTGTAATAGTCATAGGCGGCGTCGCGCGCGCCCAGGCCGTCATTTTCCGTCAGCTCGTGGAGCGAGTCCTTCGGCGCCTGTTCGAGCTGTTCCTTGGTGTAAGGCACGACATAGCCGCCCTTGTCCTTTTCGAAATTGAGGCTCGCCCAGGGAATCGGGTGATATTTTTCTCCGACGCCGAGAAAGCCGCCGAAACCGACGACGCCGAACATGATGTTGTTCGTCGTCTTGTCGAGCATGACGTCTTCCACTTCGCCGATCTGGTCGCCCGCCGTGTTGTAGACAGGCGTGCCGATGACGCGCGAGGCGCGAATGGCGGTTGTATGTCCGGTTCCTGTCGGCATACTGATCCTCCTTGATGATGGTGACGTGAAAACAACAGGGGCGGGCGGCCCTTCGTTCCGGCCGGCTCCGCGCATTTCAGCGACGGTTTATGATCAACTGATGGTGACGCCATGACTGTGAAAAAGATCAATATTCCCGCCGCCTTCGATCGCATCGACGAGACGTGGTCGCCGCATATCGCCGCGCGCGTCAACGGACAGGAGGTGCGTCTCGCCAAAATCGACGGCGCGTTCGAGTGGCATCGCCATGACGGCGTCGAAGAAGCCTTCTTCGTCGTCAAAGGCGGCTTCACCATGCGCTTTCGCGCCAAAGACGAACAATGGGATGTGGCGATGGAGGAGGGGGACTTCATCACCGTGCCGGCGGGCGTTGAGCACATGCCCGTCGCTGAGGAAGAATGCTGGATCATGCTGATCGAAAGCGCTGGCGCGCTGAACACCGGCGAGCATGTCTCCGCGCGCACCCGGACCGACCTGCCGGAACTGTGACGGCGCGCGCGGGGAGGGCCTGAAAAGAAAAAAGCCGCGCGGGGGCCCGCGCGGCTTCAAGTTGGGAGGGGCTATAAAGCATGAGCTTTCAGCGCGCTCTCTTTCGCAGGGGATTGTTGCGCCGGCGCGACCGTTTCATGACAGTTTGGTGGCGAAGGGACCGCTCCCATGCGGCAGGCCGCCGCAGCAGGCCAGCCGGCGCCTCCGGCCCGCCGGCGAGCGCCATTGAGCACAATTGAGAACAGGGCTTGCTTTTAAGCGGCCTTTACTGTTGCGGTGCGACAAAGGCGCGGTTAAACCCGGCCCGGTTCAAGCCTCAAGAGCTCGCCGGAGCATCCATGTCCATTCTTATCGACAAGAACACCAAGGTTATCTGCCAGGGCCTCACCGGCAAGACCGGCACCTTCCACACCGAACAGGCGATCGCCTACGGCACCAAAATGGTCGGCGGCGTCACCCCCGGAAAGGGCGGATCGGTCTGGGAGGCGGGCGAGCCCGCAAAAGGCCAGACCCTGCCGGTGTTCGACACGGTCGCCGAGGCGCGTGAGAAGACCGGGGCCGACGCCTCGGTGATCTATGTGCCGCCCCCCTTCGCCGCGGATTCGATCCTCGAGGCGATCGCAGCCGAAATCCCCCTCGCCATCTGCATCACCGAGGGCATTCCGGTGCTCGACATGGTGAAGGTCAAGCGCGCCCTCGACGGCTCGAAGACCCGGCTCGTTGGGCCCAACTGCCCCGGCGTCATCACCCCGGACGAGTGCAAGATCGGGATCATGCCCGGCCATATCCACCGCAAGGGCCATGTGGGCGTCATTTCCCGCTCCGGCACGCTCACCTATGAGGCCGTGCATCAAACGACCGCCGCCGGTTTAGGTCAGTCGACCTGCGTCGGCATTGGCGGCGACCCGGTCAAAGGCACGGATTTCATCGAAGTCCTCGATATGTTCCTTCACGATGACGAGACCCACTCGATCATCATGATCGGCGAGATCGGCGGCTCGGCGGAGGCCGACGCGGCCAAATTCCTGGCCGGCCACAAGATCAAAAAGCCGACAGTGGGCTTCATCGCGGGGGTCACGGCGCCGCCGGGCCGGCGCATGGGGCACGCCGGGGCCCTTGTCTCGGGCGCGGACGACACGGCGGCGGCGAAAATCGAGGCGATGAAATCGGCCGGCGTCGCGGTTTCGCCCACGCCGGCCGCGATGGGCCGGACGCTCCTCGAAGTTCTCAAAAAATAAATGATTTTATCGTTAAAGGGCGGGACCGATAGAGATTGAAACGCGCGAAAGTTGGCGTATCTAGGGGAGCTATCGTCACAAAGACGAAAAGACGGATAGGGTCATGGCCAAAGACGGGAACGCTCCCGCATCTCCGGCGGCAGGAAAGCCGGAAAATGAAACGGTTCTTTCGGGGTCCAATGCGCAATATCTCGAAGCGCTTTACGCCCGTTACGCTGATAATCCGTCCTCGGTAAGTCCGGAATGGCGCGCTTTTTTTGAAAGCGAGAACGACGCCGCGCCGGCCTTCGAAGGGCCGAGCTGGGCCCGCAAGGACTGGCCGCCCAAGGTCAATGGCGAGCTGACGGCGGCGCTCGACAGCGACTGGTCAGCGCTTGAAACCCAGCTAAAGGCGAAAATCGAAGAGCGCGCCCGGGTCAATCCGGCGGCGGCGCCGGGCGGCGATGTCCATCAGGCCACCAAAGACTCGCTTCGCGCGCTGATGCTGATCCGCGCCTATCGCATTCGCGGCCATCTCATCGCCGATCTCGATCCCCTGGGGCTTCAGAACAAGACGGTCCATCCCGAACTCGATCCGGCCTCTCTCGGCTTCACCGACGCCGACATGGACCGGCCGATCTATATCGACTACGTCCTCGGCCTTGAAACGGCGACCCTGCGCGAGATCCTCGGCATCCTGCAGCGGACCTATTGCGGCACTTTCGCGGTCGAGTTCATGCACATCACCGACCCGGAGCAGAAAGCCTGGCTGCAGCAGCGCATCGAAGGCCCCGACAAGGACATCACTTTCACCAAGCAAGGCAAGCGCGCCATCTACAACAAGCTGGTGGAGGCGGAAGGCTTCGAGCAGTTCCTGCACACCAAATATACCGGGACCAAGCGTTTCGGGATCGACGGCGGCGAAGCCATGGTCCCGGCGCTTGAGCAGATCATCAAACGCGGCGGCGCGCTCGGCGTTAAAGAGATCGTCATCGGCATGCCGCATCGCGGGCGCCTCAATGTTCTCGCGGCGGTGATGGGCAAGCCCTATCACCATATTTTCCATGAATTTCAGGGCGGCTCGGTGACGCCGGACGATGTCGCGGGCTCCGGCGACGTCAAATATCACCTCGGCGCCTCCTCCGACCGGGAGTTCGACGGCAACAAGGTGCACTTGTCGCTCACCGCGAACCCGTCTCACCTCGAGGCGGTGAACCCGGTCGTCCTCGGCAAGGCGCGCTCCAAACAGGACCGTATCGAAGCGCCCGATCTCGACCAGCCGCGCACCCATGTGCTGCCGCTTTTGCTGCACGGCGACGCGGCTTTCGCCGGCCAGGGCGTCGTCGCGGAGTGTTTCGGTCTCTCGGGGCTTCGCGGCTATCGCGCTGGCGGCACCGTTCATTTCATCGTCAACAACCAGATCGGTTTTACGACGAGCCCGAAATTTTCGCGCTCTTCGCCTTATCCGTCGGATGTGGCGAAAATGGTCGAGGCGCCGATTTTCCATGTGAACGGCGACGATCCGGAGGCGGTGGTCTACGCCGCGAAAGTCGCGACCGAGTTCCGCCAGAAATTCGCCGCCGACGTCGTCATCGACATGTTCTGCTATCGCCGTTTCGGCCATAATGAAGGCGACGAACCCGGCTTCACCCAGCCGAAGATGTACAAGAAGATCCGCAAGCTGGAGACGACCCAGGCGGTTTACGCCAAGCGCATGGTCGCCGAAGGCATTCTCAGCGAAGAAGATGTCGAAGCGGAAAAGACGAAATTCCGGGAATTCCTCGACAGCGAATTCGCCGCCGCGGAAAGCTTCAAGCCGAACAAGGCCGACTGGCTCGACGGGGCCTGGTCCGGCTTCGTGCCGCCGGTGGACGATGATCGCCGCGGCGATACGGCGATCGAGATCGAAGAGCTGAAAGACATCGGCGCGTCGCTCACCCGCTATCCCAAGACTTTCAATATCCACAAGACGCTCGCCCGCATCCTCGACCATAAAAAGAAAATGTTCGACGCCGGCGACGGGATCGACTGGGCGACGGCGGAAGCGCTTGCCTTCGGCTCGCTCGTCAAAGAAGGCTTTGGCGTGCGCCTGTCCGGTCAGGATTCGCGCCGCGGCACCTTCTCCCAGCGCCATGCGGTCTTCATCGATCAGGAGACGGAGAAAACCTTCACGCCGCTCAACCATCTCGACGGCGCCGAAGCGACCTTCGAGGCGCATGATTCGAACCTCTCCGAATTTGCGGTGATGGGCTTCGAATACGGTTATTCGCTGGCCAATCCGAAATTCCTGGTGCTCTGGGAAGGCCAGTTCGGCGACTTCGCTAATGGCGCGCAGGTGATCATCGACCAGTTCATTTCTTCGGGCGAGCGCAAATGGCTCAGGATGTGCGGGCTCGTGCTTCTATTGCCGCACGGCTATGAAGGTCAGGGCCCGGAGCACTCCTCGGCGCGGCTCGAGCGCTTCCTGCAGCTTTGTGCGCAAGACAACATGCAGGTCGCGAACTGCACCACCCCGGCGAACTATTTCCATATTCTGCGCCGCCAGATGCGCCGCAATTTCCGCAAGCCACTCATCCTGATGACGCCGAAATCGCTGCTGCGTCACAAGAAATGCGTCTCTTCGCTCGATGAGATGGGGCCCGGCTCCTCCTTCCATCGCGTTCTCTGGGACGATGCGGAATACCGGCCGGGCTCGACCGTGAAGCTGGTCGCCGACTCGAAAATCAAGCGCGTCGTCATCTGTTCCGGCAAGGTCTATTACGACCTTCTCGAAGAGCGCGAAAAGCGCGGGCTGGACAATGTCTATCTTCTGCGCGTGGAGCAGTTCTATCCGTTCCCGGCGATGTCGCTCATCAACGAGCTGCAGCGCTTCCGCAACGCCGAGATGGTCTGGTGCCAGGAAGAGCCGAAAAACATGGGCGCCTGGTTCTTCATGGAGCCGAATATCGAATGGACGCTCCAGCAGATCGACGCCAAGCACAAACGCCCGCGCTATGCGGGCCGCGCCGCCGCCGCTTCGCCCGCCACGGGCCTGATGATCCGGCACAAGCAGGAACTCGAAGAATTTTTGAATGACGCGCTGACGCTTTAGCGCAGTTGGAGAAAGACATGGCCACCGAAATCCGCGTTCCGACGCTCGGCGAATCCGTCACCGAGGCGACGATTGCGAAATGGATGAAGAACGAAGGCGATGAAGTCTTCGCCGACGAGCCGATTGTCGAGCTTGAAACCGACAAGGTCTCGGTGGAGGTGCCGGCCCCGGCGGACGGCGTTCTCACGTCGGTCTCCGCGAAAGAGGGCGACACGGTGGAAGTGGACGCGCTTCTCGGCGCCATCGAGGAAGGCGCCGCTGCGGCGCCGAAAAAGCCGCAGCCAAAAAAGCCGGCGCCGTCTCACGAGGGCGAAGAGGTCGAAGTGAAAGTGCCGGCTTCGGGCGAGAGCGTCAGCGAAGCCGATGTCGGCGAATGGCTGAAAAAGGAAGGCGACGCCGTCACGCTCGACGAGCCGCTTGTGAGCCTCGAAACCGACAAGGCGGCCATGGACGTGCCGTCCCCGGCTTCGGGAACTTTGAAGGAAATTCGCGCCCAGGAAGGCGACACGGTCGAAGTCGGCGCCGTTCTCGCGGTGATCGTCACCGGCGAGGCGCCGGCGAAAGCCAATGGCGGGGGTAATGGCGCAGCGGGCGCCGCCGAAGTTTCAGGCTCGGGCGAAAACCGGCCGAGTCCGCGCGAAGTCGCCGCATCCGGCGAGAGCGTTATGGAAGGCGACCGCAAACGCGCTTCCGCTGAATTGTCGCCGGCGCCGCGCCGCGTCGTCGCCGAGCGCGGCCTCGACCCTTCCGCGATTGAAGGCACCGGCAAGGACGGGCGCGTCACCAAGGCCGACGCCTTGAAAGCCAAAGCCAAGCCGCAACAGGCGAAACCCGCTGAGACGCGCGCGCCGCAGACCCCGCGCGATTTGGGGCCGCGCGAAGAGCGGGTGAAAATGTCCCGCCTGCGCCAGACCATCGCCCGGCGCCTGAAAGAGGCGCAGGACACGGCGGCGATGCTGACCACGTTCAACGACGTCGACATGACGGCGGTGATGGAGCTACGCAATCAGTACAAGGATCTTTTCGACAAGAAGCACGGCATCAAGCTCGGTTTCATGTCCTTCTTCGTAAAAGCTTGCGTCCATGCGCTGAAAGAGGTGCCGGACGTCAACGCCGAGATCGACGGAACCGACATCATCTACAAGAACCATTATGACATCGGCGTTGCGGTGGGCTCCGACAAGGGCCTCGTCGTGCCGGTGCTGCGCGATGCGGATCTGAAATCCATGGCGGAGATCGAACTTGAGATCGCCGATTATGGCCGCAAGGCCCGCTCGGGCGATTTGAAGCTCGAAGACATGCAGGGCGGCACCTTCACGATCTCGAATGGCGGGGTTTACGGCTCGCTCCTGTCGACGCCGATCTTGAACCAGCCGCAATCGGGCATTCTCGGCATGCATCGCATCGAGGAGCGCCCGGTGGCCCGCAACGGCGAGGTTGTCATCCGCCCGATGATGTATCTCGCCATGTCCTACGATCACCGCATCGTCGACGGCAAAGGCGCCGTCACCTTCCTCGTGCGCGTCAAGGAAAATCTCGAAGACCCGCAGCGCCTGCTGCTTGATCTATAACGGCGCGGCGACGCTGCTGCCTGATTTCAAGGAACTCTTATGACTGACACATACGACGTCGTCATCATCGGCGCCGGGCCCGGCGGCTATAATGCGGCGATCCGCGCCGGCCAGCTCGGCCTGAAAACCGCGATCATCGAAAAGCGTGACAACAAGAAACTGGGCGGCACCTGCCTCAATGTGGGCTGCATCCCTTCGAAAGCGCTGCTCCACGCCTCGCAGCTATATGAGATTGCAGAGAAGGATTTCGACGGGCTCGGCATCAAGGCCACCGGCCTCAAAGTCGATCTCGTCCAGATGCTGAAACAGAAAGACGACGCCGTTGAAGGCCTCACCAAGGGCGTCGAATTCCTGATGAAAAAGAACAAGGTCGAGGTGTTTTACGGCGCCGGGGAAATTCTTTCCGCTGGGCGCGTCCTCGTCTCCGGTCCTGACGGCGATAAAGAACTTGATACGAAAAACATCGTCATCGCCACGGGCTCGGAAGTCACGCCCCTGCCGGGCGTCGAGATCGACGAAGAGCAGATCGTCTCTTCCACCGGCGCGCTGGCGCTTTCGCCCGTGCCGAAACATCTCGTCGTCATCGGCGGCGGCGTCATCGGGCTTGAGCTCGGGAGCGTCTGGCGCCGGCTCGGCGCGAAGGTGACCGTGGTCGAGTTCCTCGACAAGATTCTGCCGACCATGGACGGCGAGGTCTCGAAACAGTTCCAGCGCATCCTCAAAAAGCAGGGCGTCGCGTTCAAACTCTCCTCAAAAGTGACCGGCGCTGAAAAACTGAAGACCAAAGTGAAACTGTCCGTTGAACCGGCCAAGGGCGGCGAGGCGGAGACGATCGACTGCGATGCGGTGCTGGTCGCCATTGGACGGCGTCCGCACACGGACGGGCTGGGGCTCGAAACCGTCGGCGTCAAAACCGACAAGCGCGGCTTCATCGAAACCGATCATTTTCAGACCAATGTCAAAGGCATATGGGCCCTCGGCGATTGCATCACGGGGCCAATGCTCGCGCACAAGGCCGAGGACGACGGCACGGCCTGCATCGAACTGATCGCCGGCAAGGCGGGGCATGTGAATTACGACACCGTGCCGAGCGTTGTTTACACCTATCCGGAAGTCGCCGCCGTCGGCAAAACCGAAGAGCAGCTGAAAGAAGCGGGCGTCAAATACAAGACCGGCAAGTTTCCGTTCATGGCGAACTCGCGCGCCAAGACCAATCATGAAACCGACGGTTTTGTGAAAGTCCTCGCCGACGCGGAAACCGACAAGGTGCTCGGCGTTCATATCATCGGCGTCGAGGCGGGCGAGCTCATCGCCGAAGCGGTGAGCGTCATGGAGTTCGGCGGCGCCTCCGAAGACATCGCCCGCACCTGTCACGCCCATCCGACGCGCTCGGAAGCCGTGCGCCAGGCGGCCATGGGCGTTGAAGGCTGGACCATGCAGGCCTGACGGGGCGGGCCTTCCCTGTCTCATTGTCTCCGGTCTTGCCGGAACGGGCCGGGTCCGCCAGTGTTGGGCTGCTATGTCCGAAACCGCAAAATCCGCTGATATCGGAGACGGCGTCGCGCCGCTGGAAGAGATCATCGACGACGCCATCGCCCGGTCCGAAGACGGCCGGGTCTCGTTGCGCGCGCTGCTCCTCGCCTGGGGCGACCGCAGCTACGGGCCGCTCTTCATCATTCTTGGGTTTGTCGGCGGCACGCCGCTCGCCGTCGTGCCCGGGGCCGCGGCGGTCGTCGGCGTCGTCATCGCCATTCTCGCGCTGCAGATGACCTTCGGGCTGAAACACCCCTGGCTGCCGAACGTTGCATTGAAGCGGTCCGTTTCCGAAGAAAAGCTGCGGGACGTGCGCCAGAAAATGGACAAGCCGCTGCGCTTTCTCGACCATCTCATCACCGAGCGCTGGACCTGGGCCGCAAGCGAAGCGATGCGCCGGGCGGCGGCGATCTTCGTCACCGTGCTCGGCGTTTTGATGATTCCCTTTGACGCCGTCCCCTTCGCGGTCGCGGCGCCGGCCTGGACCGTGGTGCTGTTCGGCGTCGCCATCACCGCCCGCGACGGTCTTGTCATGACGCTCGCCCTGGCGGGGTGTCTCGGCGTCGGTCTCCTCGCCATGCGCGCATTCTGAACCGGCCTCGCGCTTGCCTGCGGAATACTCTAAACAGGCGCCATGCATTTGACCCTCCCGGATTTTATCGGCTTCGCTGGCGTCGCGCTTGTCGTCGGCACCTATTTTCTCTCGCAAGTCGGGCGGATGGAGGTGCGCCGTCCGCTCTATCCGGGGCTGAACGGCCTCGGCTCGCTGCTCATTCTTTATTCCCTGTCGAACACCTTCAACGCGGCTTCCTTCGTCATCGAAATGTTCTGGCTGTTGATTTCCGCCATCGGGCTGTTTCGCGCCTTCAGGCTGAAGTCGAAGGAATAGCGGGCGCGCGCCCGGCCCTCGTCAAAACTCGTACGAAAGGCGAACATGGAGGCGCCGCCCTCGCGCAGCGGATCACGAGCCTGCGCGCATCCGGCTGAAACTCATCCTAAACGCTGGATTCCTTGAGCATTTTCAGCCTAAGGTGCGCGCTAATCGTGCGCGTCCGAACTGGGCGCCGGGGGTGAGAATCGAACGCGGCGCCTTGCCGGGTCGCCGCTAGAGGGAGTTCATATATGTTTTATCTGGTCCTGGGCGGCATCGCGCTTATTGGCCTTTTGATGACGCTTTTTCAGATGCGCAATCATCCGAAAGGGCTGTTCATTCTGTTCTTCGCCGAAATGTGGGAGCGCTTTTCCTATTACGGCATGCGCGCCCTGCTGGTTCTTTATCTGACCCAGCATTTTCTTTTCGGGGAGCGCGCCGCTTACGGCCTTTACGGCGCCTATACGACGCTCGTTTACATCCTGCCGGTGATCGGCGGGGTTCTCGCCGACCGCTATCTCGGACAGCGGCGTGCCGTGCAGGTCGGCGCCGTCCTTCTTGTGATGGGGCATCTCGGCATGGCGGTGGAAGGCGAGCCCGTGGCGCCCGGCGGATCGCCCGATGCGACCATCATCAACATCTTCTATCTCTCGCTCGCGCTCATCATCATGGGCGTCGGTTTCCTGAAAGCGAATATCTCCACCATTGTCGGCGAACTTTATCCGAAGACCGACACACGCCGCGACGGCGCTTTCACGCTGTTTTACGTTGGCATCAATCTCGGCGCCGCCTTCGGCGCGCTGCTCGCTGGCTATCTCGGCGAAACCTTCGGCTGGAAATACGGTTTCGGCCTTGCGGGCATCGGCATGCTCGCCGGTCTTGTCGTCTTCGTCATCGGCAGGCCGCTTCTCAAAGGCGCAGGCGAGTCGCCCGATCTGGAGCTGTTGAAGAAAAAACGGTTTGCAGGCCTTTCCACCGAATGGCTCATCTATGTCGGCACGCTGGCCATGACGATTTTCGTCTGGTGGGTGGTGCGCGATCAGGACACGGTGAATGTGCTCCTGATGATTGCCGGCGCGCTGACAGTGGCTTATATTCTGTATCGCTCCGTCTTCACCCTGGAACCCCATGCGCGCGACCGCATTTTCGCCGCCGTTTTCCTGATTTCGATACAGGTTCTTTTCTGGGCGCTCTTCGAACAGACCGGCTCGTCCTTGAACATCTTCACCCGCGACCAGGTGGACCGCACCATCTTCGGCCAAGAGATCGTGACCTCGGTGTTCCAGTCGATCAATGCGATCTACATCATTCTGCTCGGTCCGGTCTTCGCCATGTTGTGGGTTTATCTCGGCAAGCGCGGACTTGAACCGACGGCGCCGCAGAAATTCGGGCTCGGCGTCATTCAGCTCGGGCTTGGCTTCCTCGTGCTCGTCTGGGGCGCCACCAGCAACGCCGGTCTGACGCCGGTCATCTTCATCTTCCTGATTTACCTGTTGCACACCACCGGCGAGCTTTGCCTGTCGCCGGTGGGCCTCTCGGCCATGACGCGGCTTTCCACGCGGTCCATGGTGGGCCTTATCATGGGGACCTGGTTCCTCGCTTCCGGCGCCGGCAATGCGGTTGCAGCGCTCATCGCCCAGGCGACGGCGGCCGTGGGGCCTGACGGCGAGCCCGTGGTGCTCGACGTCTACTCCAATGTGGGCTGGCTCGCCGTCTGGGTCGGCATCGGCCTGATCGTCGTTTCGCCGGCGATCAACTGGCTGATGCATCTGAAGACGCTGAAAGACGAAGAACACCCCCTCGCCGGCGAGCGGGAGATCGGCGAGCCCATGGGGCCGGGCGTCCATCCGCCCACAAAAAGCTGATTTCATTCCATCTTGTGAAGCGCCCGGCGGTCGAACCGCCGGGCGTTTTCTTATAGGCTGAGACCCATGTCAGACAGGCTCAATAAAATCGTCACCCGCGGCGGCGACAAGGGCGAAACCTCGCTCGCCGACGGAACCCGCCTTAAAAAGGACGATGCGCGCATCGCATTGATCGGCGAGGTGGACGAACTCAACTCCCATATCGGCGTCGTCATCGCCCATCTTGAAAAAGGCGCGCTCGCCGATCTTCTGACCGGGGTGCAGCACGATCTGTTCGATCTCGGCGGAGCGCTGTCCTTTCCGGGCGCGCCGGTTTTGTCGGACGACCACCTGGCGCGTCTCGAAGAGGCGGCGGCGGCGTTGAACGAAGAGCTGCCGCCGTTGAAAGAGTTCATTCTGCCCGCCGGCGCGCCGGTCATCGCTTTTGCCCATGTGGCGCGGGCGGTCTGCCGACGGGCGGAGCGGGCCATGGCGGCGTTTCATCGCACGGCGCCGGAAGCCTCGCTCGGACTTCAATATCTCAATCGCCTGTCGGATGTTCTGTTTATCGCCGCGCGGGCGGAAGCGAAGCGTCAGAACATTCCCGAAGTCTATTGGCGCAAGGAAAAAAGCGCGGGCGCAAATTAATTTTCGAGCGCGTGAATGGCGAGGCCGCCTTCCGCATCGAACCGCGCACGGATTCTGAAAACCTGCTGCAACTGATCGTCCGTCAAAACGTCTTTCGGCGCGCCGTCCGCGGCGACGCCGCCCTCATGCACCATCACGATGCGTGTGCAGTAGCGCGCCGCCAGCGTCAGATCGTGCAGCGCGGCGATGACGGCTTTGCCTTCTTCCGCCTTGGCGCGCAGCAATTGCATCACCGATAGCTGATGCGCGGGATCGAGCGCGGCGGCGGGTTCGTCGGCGAGAAGCAGCGGCGTTTCGCCCGCAAGCGCGCGGGCGAGATGCACGCGCGACAGCTCGCCCCCGGAAAGCTCGCTCGCCGGACGGTCGGCGAGATGGCCGGCGCCGCAGGCGGCGAGCGCGCAGTCCACGGCTTCAGCGTCGCGCGCATCCTCCGTTAGCGGATTGCCCCAGGCGAAACGCCCCAGCGCCACAAGACTGCGCACGGGCATGGCCCAGTAAAGCGGGCGCGTCTGCGGCAGATAGGAAAGCGCGCGCGCCCGTTCGCGCGGCGAGAGCGTCTCCATCGCCGCGCCGGCGAGCCGCCGCGTTCCGGCCTCGACCGGCAAAAGCCCGGCGGCGGTTCTAAGCAGCGTCGATTTGCCTGCGCCATTGGGGCCGATAAGGCCGATGAACTCGCCTTCGCGCGCGCTCATGGAAATATCATTGAGGATGCGCCGGCCTTTGAGGGAGACCGAGATATGATCGAGCTCGAGGATCATGAGGCGATCCTTTTCGTCGTCGCCGCAACCCAGACGAAGCCGGGCGCGCCGATCAGCGCCGCCGCGACGCCGAGCTTCAGCTCCTGATCGAAAGGCAGGAGGCGGATGACGATGTCGGCGCCGGCGAGCATGACGCCGCCCATCAACGCCGATGGCAAAAGCAGCCGCGCCGGGTTCTGTCCGGCGAAGGCGCGTACGAGATGCGGCGCGACAATGCCCACAAAGCCGATGGCGCCGGCGGTGGCGACGCTGGCGCCTACCAGGAACGCCGCGCCGATAATGACAAGCGCGCGCGTGCGTTTGAGATCGGCGCCGAGACTGTCGGCGGTTTCCTCGCCCAGCGTCAGGGCGAGAAGGCCCGGCGCCGAGGCGACGATCATGATGAAGCCGAGCAGGGCGAAAGGCGCGGCGAGGGCGAGATCGTGAAAGCTCCGGTTCGCCACTGTGCCGAACAGCCAGTTGATGAGATCGGAGAGCGCGAAAGGGTTCGGCGAGAGATTCATGGCGAGCGAGATCAGCGCGCCGCAAAACGACGACAGCCCGACGCCGATAAGGATGAGCCGTGCAGTGGTGACGCGCCCCGCGCCCAGCGCGTAAAGCGCCGCCGTCGCGCCGAGCGCAAAGAGGATCGCCATCATCGGCGCCGCCCAGAAAGCGAGCGCGGCGAGATTGAAATAGATGGCGATGACGGCGCCGAGCGCCGCGGCGGCGGAGACCCCGAGCACGCCCGGATCGGCCAGCGGGTTGCGCAAAAGCCCTTGGAGGCCCGCCCCCGCCGCGCCGAGACAGGCGCCGGCGAGAAAGGCGGCGAGCGCGCGCGGCAGGCGGATTTCGCGGATAATCGCGGAGACGGCGCCCTGATCGGTGAAAAGCGCGGCGAGCGCGTCGCCGGGCGCGATCGCCGCCGGGCCGATAAACAGCGACAGGAGGACCAGCAGCACGCTGGCGCCCGCCAATATGGCGTTGAGGGAAAGCGCGCGCATCATTCAGCGCCTTTCGCGATCATTTCCGCCGCATCGACGGAGAACCAGGCGGCGCAGCTTACAAGGTCCGCCGGCAATTGCACGGAAGGCGTTTTCTCGAGAAGACGCTTCAAGGCGGGGTGGCGCGCCGCCGACCAGTGATTGATGTCTTCATCGCGGGAGACGAAAAACCCGCCGACAATGAAATCCGGCGGCGCCAGCAGAACCTCCTCGGCGGGCAGGGCCGGCCAGTAGGATTCTCCTTCCTCCGCCGCAACATTGACGAGCCCCGCCGCGCGGATCATTGCGTCGATCATGGTGTGGGCGCCGGCGGTGACGCCGCCGGGCGTCACATAAAGCGCGCGCTTTTTTGAGTCGGATGTGCGTGCCAGCGCGTCGAGCCGCGCCTCCATTTCGCCGATCAGCGCTTCGCCGCGGGGCTCTTGGCCGAGCGCATCGGCGACAAGACGGATATTGTCTTTGACGCCTTCGAAATCTTCCGGGTAGCCAAGGGAGACGACGCGCGCGCCAAAGGCGGTGAAATTTTTCTCCGCATTGGCGCCGCCGCCCCACTGGCGCAGGACAAGATCGGGCGCCAGCGCGAAAACTTCTTCGCGGGACGGACGGATTTGTTTGCGGTTCACCGCCTCGGCTCTGAGATGAGAATAATCCTTGTCCGCGCCGCGCGAGACGGCGAGGACCTGGTCTTTATCGGCAAGTTTCAAGAGATACTGGTCGGTGCAGTAATCGAGGGAGACGGCGCGGGGCTTCGCCGCCGCCGGAAAGGCGGCGGCGAGCGCCAGTAGAAGGACCGTCAGCCGGATCACAGCCGCACCCTGACGCCGCCATAGGCGGCAAGCCCCGGCTCGCCATAGCCGGAGACATCCTGATACGCCGCATCGGTTGCATTTTCCACGCGGCCGTAAAGCTCCAGCGCATCCGTCAGCTGATAGGCGCCGCGCAGATCGAGACGGACAAACCCGTCATTCGGCGCCGGGCTGTCGTTTTCGCGGCCATTGACGATGACGCTGGCGGAAAGGGACAGCTTGTCCGCCGGCTTATAGGTGACGACCGCCGTTCCTTTATGCTTCGGCTGGCGCAGAAGCTGCGCATCCGTTGAAAGATCGACAGCGTCCGTGAAGCTGTAGGTCAGATCGGCGGAAAGGCGCGGGGACAGCGCGAAATTTCCCTCGACCTCGACGCCGCGCGCGCGGGTTTTATCGATATTGTAATAGCCATACTGGATGAGATCGAAATCGATCTGGTCTTCAACGCGCGTGCGGAAGAAGGTCACCGCAAGGCGCTGGCGCCCGTCATCTCCGAACAGCTTTTCAACGCCGATATCGAAGCCGTTGGCTTTTTCCGGGCGAAGGTTCGGATTGGGCGTGGCTCCGAACTGATCGTAATTAAGTTCGAACAGGCTTGGCGCGCGGAAGCCCTCGCCCCAGCTTGCGCGCAGGCGCCATGTCTCGTCGACGCGCCAGACGGCGGAGGCGCGCGCGGTGGTTGCGCCTTTGAAATTCGAGAACTCGTCGCGCCGTCCGCCGACCGAAAGCGTCACGGCCTCGACCGGTTTTACCTCGACGGCGGCGAAAACGGCGCCGGCTTTCGCGCTTTCATCGACGCCGGAAACCTCGGCGCTTGTGCGTTCCGCCTCGGCGCCGGCGAGGAGGCGCAGATTGTCGCTCAAGGCGATGTCGGCGAGATAATCGACGGTCAGGCGCCCGCCCTTCGCAGAATAGGTCTCAACGCCGTTATCGGTGTTGCGCCGGTCGATGGCGTTATAGGCGAGGGTCAGCGCGCCATCGAAATTCGTGAAGGACTGCAAAAGCCTGCCGCTCGCGAGATAATCTTCCGTGCGTTCGATTTCTTCGGTGTCGCCGAGCGTGTAAGCTGGCGGCGGGAAGCCGTCGATCTTGGCGCGCGAATGGGTGGTGCGCAAGGCAATCTCGCCGCGCCAGTGCTCGGCAAGCTCCGCGCCGGCGGACAGCGTTGCGGTTCCGGCGCGATAGCCGTCTTTTTCGGTTCCTGCGTCGGCGCGGGAGACGCCGTCCGTGGTGACGCCGCTTAAAGAGAGGCGGCCATAGAAGTCTTCGTTTTCAAAGCCGGCGGCGAGGCCGGCGCGCGCAGTTCCGAAGGAGCCGCCTTCGAGGAAGCCTTCGGTTCCTTCATGCTTTGTTGTGACGGAGATGACGCCGCCGATGGCGTCGGCGCCGTAAAGCAGGGATTGGGGGCCTCGCAGAACTTCGATGCGTTCGACTGTCGAAGCGTCGAGATTGGCGAAGTTGAAGCCCCCTTGCGGCGCCGACGGGTCGTTGGCGACAACGCCGTCAATGACGATTAGCGTCTGGCCGCTCGAGGCGCCGCGAATGCGCGCGCTCGAAGCGCCGCCGGCGCCGCCGTTTTGCGCAATCGCGACGCCCGCCGCATCGCGCAGCGCGTCGGCGGCGAAGACATATTGCCGGTCGATGATCTCTTCGGCGGTTATAACGGATACGGACGATCCGGTTTCCGACAGGGGCGTCGGCGCGCGCAAGACGGAAACGATGATTTCGTCTTCGGCGAGTGCGGGCGACGTTGCGCAGGCAAGGGCGCTGGCGATTGCGGGCGTGATGGTGTTGCGCAAAGCGCGCGGGGAAAATGCAGTCATGGCGACTCTCCTTTAAGGTTGGATGTCGCCCTGACGGAGGTTCCGCTCGCCATGGCTGATCCCGGCCGGACGAGAGACGACGCGGACGGCAGGTCTCCTGGCTTGCGGATGGTCGGCGCCGCCTGCCTTCCCGGAGCTCAAGAGCTTCCAGTGGCTTCGTAGCGGGCGCCTGGCCGCTTACAGTTGCGGGCACAGCCGCGGATTTACACCGCGTTCCCTATTCTCTCCCATATGCGGGAGCACCGTCAGCGGCTTTCATAGAAAACGCCCCGGAACAGCGCAACCCATGACGGGGGACTGTTCCGGGGCGTCGGGAAAAAGTTTTGCGCCGGCCTTATTCGGCAGGCGCTTCGGCGGCGGCTTCAGGCGCCACGTCGATCATCGGCACGTCATACCAACCGAAATAATCGACAATCGACGCCACGCCGACGACCGCCAGCAGCAAAAGAATAATCCAGAGGATAGCTTTCATTGGAACACCCCACGTTTTGAATCGGTTTCCCCGCGGCGAGCCTAACCGAGGGAAATTCATATGGCCAGAATAAAGATTAACGCCGCCTCGCCGCACAGACACGCGCATTTGCGCGTCTTTCGCAGTTAAGTTGCGCGGATGCGGGGCTTATCGCGCAGCCCCGCGCATATTGTGCGCATGCGAAATAATCGTCAGTCGCCAAAGCTCCCGGCCGCGCCCGGAAACACCACCGGGCTTTCCGCGCCGTCCTTCGAAAGCGAGGAGACGCCGAAGAAATAATTGTCGATGACGGTGTTTTCGAGCGTGAACTCTTCGACATCGCCGACGTCGACGCTGTGCGTCCATTGCGGCGCGTCGGTAAGGCGCCAGTGGATGCGATAGCCTTCGAGATTGCGCGCGGCTTTGCCTTCGGGACGCGTCCATTTCAAGGTTGTCGAGGGTTTGACGGCGCCTTCGATCTCGACATTCGCCGGGAAAGGCGGCGCGGACGCCATGGCGGCGAGCGCGACCACATTGAGGGATGTCAGCTTGCGCGCGTAATCGAAATTGACGCCTTCGATCACGTCGCCATAGGCGATCCCGCCTTCTGTGCGCAAATCCTGATGCTGGCGTGTGTAATTCTCATGGGTCTCCATGATCCTGACGCCCGGGATCCCGACCGCGTTAAAGGGTCGGTGATGACCGCCGCGGCCGAAACGGTCGAGGCGATAGACCATCATCACATCGAGATTGGGAATGAAGTCGTCCGCAAGCTGATCGATATGCCGGGCGAGGTTGCGCGACGGGCTGTCGACTTCGCCGCCGGTGAAGCGCCGGGTCTTCGCCTCTTCCGGCGTTTCCGTCGCGCGCACGCCTTCGGAAAAGACGCGGGCGGTGGAATTGTCGATCACCCCGTCGAGACCTTCGATATTGCCGATCATGTCGTTGTTGAGCACCGCCTTGACGCGCCAGCCATGATCGAGCGCGTAGCGGGCGAGAATCTTGCCGCCGAACAATCCCTGCTCTTCGCCGGAAAGGCCCGCATAGACGATGGTGCCGGCGAATTTCTCCTTGGAAAGCACCCTTGCGGCCTCGAGAACGCCGGCCAGCCCCGAGGCGTTGTCATTGGCGCCGGGGCTGTCGGAGGTTGCGTCGAGCGGATCGGAGACGCGGCTGTCGATGTCGCCGCTCATCATTACGATGCGGTCGGGGTCGAGCCGGCCGCGCTGGACCGCCACGACATTCACGACTTCGGTGCGCTCGGGGATGCGCTCCTCGCCCTCGACGAAATCGCTCACCGTGATGACCTCGAGGCAGCCGCCGCATTCGGACGAGATCTTCTCGAATTCCGACTTGACCCAGCGCCGGGCGGCGCCGATTCCGCGGGTCTCGGAGTCCGTCACGGACAGCGTATGCCGGGTGCCGAAACCGACAAGACGCTCGATATCGGCTTCAATGCGGTCAGCGGACACTTGGCCCTGAAGGCGGGCGAGGCGTGCGGCGTTGTCCCCTTCGGCGGCGGCGAGAGGGCCTGAAATCATTAAGAAAAAGACAGCTATCGGCGCGCGCATGGACGACTCCGGTTATTTTCAGCCCGTCTTGGAACTTACGCCCCGCGACGGGCGTTAGCCCGCAAATTCGGCCAGCTTGCGGGTGGAGATGCGTTGATGCAACAGCGTTAATCCGTTATTAATCCTTTTGGAGAAATTCGTGAGAGTTAGGCTATATTTCGGGCGCTAAACCCGCTACGGAATGCGTGAAATTCACCGAAAGCCGCCCCGATCTTCGCGGGTGCGGCAATCGTTCTGTCCACCTGAGGAGGGGAACAATGAAACTCAAGACGACTCTGCTAGCGGCTGCCTCGGCCATGGTCTTCGCGCCGGCCGCGCACGCTTATGAAGGTCTTTACGGCGCGATCGGCGCCGGCCTTAATTACATGGGCTACGAGAACGATGTCAGCAATGACAGCGTCTTGAACCCCGGGCCGGTCGTCTTTGACAGCTCCGCGGACATGGACCTCGGCATCGGCGTTTACGCCGCGCTCGGTTATGACTATGCCGGCCCGTTCCGTACGGAGCTCGAATTCTCTTACCGTTCCAATGACATCGACCAGATCGATCCCCTCGCCCCGAATTTCAGCGGCTGGCCGTCCGGCTCGATAAGCGGCGATTACAAAACCATGGCGATCATGGCCAATGGGCTCTTTGATTTCGAAACGCAAAGCGCGTTCACGCCGTATCTGGGCGCCGGCGTCGGCGTCGCTTTCGTGGATCCGGACGTGACGGGCTCCGTCAATCCGGGCGCGCCGACCTCGCCGCTGAGCATCTCTTATGGCGGCAGCAAGGGCGCTGTCGCCTATCAGGGCATCGCCGGCGTTGCGGTGGATCTCGCCGAAGGCCTCGCCCTCGACCTGTCCTATCGTTACTTCGACACGCTCAAGGAAACCTACACCGCGACCATCAACGGCGCGCCGGCCGGCGTCGACGTCGCCACCCAATCGCATACCCTGTTCGCCGGTCTGCGCTGGAATTTCGGCGCGAGCGAACCGGCCCCGGCGCCGGTCGAATATAAAGACTGCTGGGACGGCTCCAGCGTGCCGGTCTCTGCGGCGTGTCCGCCGCAGCCGATGGAAGACACCGCGGCCGATCTCGAACCCATCGATTTCACCGTCTATTTCGACTATGACAAGTCGAACCTGACGCCGCAGGCCTCGACCCTCGTTCAGGAAGCCGCGGCGCGCGCCCTTGAAAACGACATCGAAACCGTTGTCGTCGCGGGCAACACCGACACGTCGGGCAGCTCCGCTTACAACCAGGCGCTTTCCGAACGCCGCGCCCGCACGGTGCGCGACGCGCTGATCGCCAACGGCGTTCCGGCCGACCGCATCACGCTTGAAGCTTACGGCGAAACCAACCTCGCCAAGCCGACGCCGGATGGCGTGCGCGAGCCGCTGAACCGCCGTTCGGACGTTACGATCTCCTTCGAGTAAGCGAAGGCGAAAGGCTTTCAGGTGAATTTCAGAGCCGGCGCAGCGTCACGCTGCGCCGGTTTTCTTTTGCGCGAAATTTCAGCTCTGCAGCGCCGGCTTATTCCGGCGCGTAGATTTTCTTGAAGGCTTCGACGCCGTTTTCGATCTGGGCGTCGATGGCGGCGTCGAGATCCGCCGGCGGATCGCCAAGCAGGACGCGCGTGTAAAGCGGTTCGGTAATCAGCGCGCCAAGGCGCCAGATCGCGTCCGCCGCGTCATCGATCTTGACGAAGCCGCGCTTTGCAAGCCGTTCGAGGATGGGCGCGCATTGCGCCACCATCCATTCCGCGCCGCGTTCGAGATACATCTTGCCGATAGCGGGATTGCGCCCCGCTTCGAAGGCGGCGATCCGGCGCAGCGACAGGGCCTCCGGATCAAGGACGCCTTTTACGAATTGCCGGCTCAAGGCGCGCACCAGGTCGTCCGGCGGCAGGGTGAGCTCGATTTCGTCGACATTGACCGGCAGGAACGTCTTGCAGGTTTCGGTGATGGCGGCGCCGAAGAGTTCTTCCTTGGAGCGGAAGCGGTTATAGACCGTGCGCTTCGAGACCCCGGCGGTGAGCGCGATCTGATCCATGCTCGCGCCGTCGAATCCGAGCGTTAAAAACATCTTGCGCGCCGCCGCGACAATCGCCTCGGTTTTTTCGTCTGGCCCCGTTTCCACGACCGTCGCCGCTTCCGGCATAGCTTCGTCCCCGTTTCTTTTCGGCGCGTCCCCGCCCCGCGTTTTCGGCCATTTCCGGCGGCGCAGCCGCCGGTTCAACAGTATGGCGCCTTTTCTGGGCGAGTGAAATGTCAGGCGCGCCAAGGATTTGCGTCATTTACGCCTCGTTAACCACGAAGTTCGAAGCATGGAGCTTATGGCCCGCCGCAAGACCACGCGAAAGAAGACCAAGGCCCGCAAGGCCTCCCCGCTGCGCGCCCGCCGTTCCGCGGCGGGCGGGCGCCGTCGCGCGCGCCGCACGCGCAGGCGGAAGACAAGGGGAGAGGCCTTTGCGCCTTTCGCCCGGGCGGCGTCGGAGCTCGGCGTGTTCGCGCTCACCGGGCTGATCGGCCTTGCGGCGCTGTTCGCTTATTTCGCCAGCGACTTGCCGGATACGGGGGCGTTGTGGCGCGAGGGCGACGCGCCGCGGATCACGCTGCTCGCCGCCGACGGCACGCCGATCATGATGCGCGGGAGCGCGCAGGGCGCGCCCGTCAGGCTTTCGGAATTGCCGGATCACGTGCCCGAAGCGGTGCTCGCTGTCGAGGACAGAAATTTCTATCACCATTTCGGCGCCAATCCGGTGTCAATCGTCCGGGCGCTGATCGTCAACGCGAATGAAGGTGAGGTGCGCCAGGGCGGCTCCACCATCACCCAGCAGCTTGCCAAGAACGTGTTCCTGTCGAGCGACCGGACCATGAAGCGCAAAATCCAGGAATTGATGCTCGCCTTCTGGCTGGAGCGCAAATTCCGCAAGGATGAAATTCTGACGCTTTATCTCAATCGGGTTTATTTCGGCGCCGGCGCTTATGGCGTCGATGCGGCGAGCCACCGCTATTTCGGCAAGTCGGCGCGTCATCTGAATGTGGGCGAGGCGGCGGTGCTGGCGGGGCTTTTGAAGGCGCCGTCGCGGTATGCGCCGACATCGAACCCGGAAGACGCCGGCAAGCGCGGCCGCCTTGTCGTCGAACAGATGGTCGAAGCCGGCTTCCTGTCCCGCAAAGAAGCCGATCGCGCGATCCGCAAGCCCATCCTGCTCGCCGCGCCGCGCTTTGAGGCCGCACCCTATTTCGTCGACTATGTGATGAAAGAGATGCGCCCGCTCGCCGCCGGAATCGACGCCGATTTCGTGGTGCGCACGACTTTCGACCCGAAAGTGCAGGAAGCGGCGGAGACCGGCCTTGTCGCCGGCTTTGCGCTGGCGGGCGAAGGTCTTTCCGAAACGGAGGCCGCGGCGGTCATTCTCGACGGCGAAGGCGCTGTGCGGGCGATGATTGGCGGGCGCGATTATGCAAAGAGCCAATATAACCGCGCGACTCAGGCGCGCCGCCAGCCGGGGTCGGCCTTCAAGCCTTTCGTCTATCTCGCCGCGCTGGAGCAAGGGCAAACGCCGGACGACAAAGTGCTCGACGCGCCGGTGAAGGTCGGCGACTGGGCCCCCGGCAACTATCACGACAAGTTTTACGGCGAGGTCACCTTGCGCGAAGCGCTCGCCCGGTCCTTGAACAGCGCCGCGGTGCGCGTGCAGGAAAGAACCGGCCGCGCCCATGTGCGCGAAACGGCGAAGGCCATGGGCTGGCCTGGCGACCTCAATCTCGGCCCCGCCCTGGCGCTCGGCGTCGATGAAATCTCGCCTATGGATCTCGCCGGCGCTTATGCGCCATTTGCTAATGGCGGCTTTCGCGTCGAACCTCATGTGATCGACCGCATCGAAACGACTGACGGCGATCTCGTTTACCGCCGCAAGGGCTCCATCATAGGCGAAGCCGCGCCGTCATACGCGATTGCGCAGGCGAACGACATGCTGATGAGCGTCGCCGAATGGGGCACGGGCCGCGGCGCGCGCATTCCCGGCTACCCCGTTGCCGGCAAGACCGGCACCTCGCAGGACAGCCGAGACGCCTGGTTCGCCGGTCACGCCGGGGGCCTCGTGGGTGTCGTCTGGGTCGGGCGCGACGACAATGCGCCCATGAAAGGCGTCACCGGCGGCCGCGCGCCGGCGGTCATCTGGAAGGAAATGCTGTCGCGCGCCCTGCCGCCGCCTTATGTCCGCAAGCGCGAAACCGAGGGCGACCCGATCGCCAGTCTGCTCGACGCCAGCGGTTAAAACAGGACTCCTTTTCGCTTGAACAGGACCCTGCTCCGGAGTCTTGATGGTCGCGTGATCGAACCGGAGAACCGGTTTCTGCTTTTCCTGATCACGCTTCAGTCTATTTTTCTGAAACGACGCCGTAGGTGAACAGCGAAGGTCCGTGATCGCCGAGCCAGCGCGCGGCGCCGCGCGCGTCGACGCCAAGCTCGCGCACCACGCGCCAGAACGCCGGCGAATGATCCAGATGGATAAGATGCGCGCATTCATGCGCGGCGACATAATTTAGGATTTCCGGCGGCGCCATGATCAGCCGCCAGCAAAACGACATGTCGCCATCCGACGTGCAGGAGCCCCAGCGCGTTTTGGTGTCGCGAATGCGAATGGCGCGGCGCTTTTTGCCGAGTTCGCTGCAATAATAATCGGCGCGGTCGGTGAGGCGTTTTCTGGCTTCGCGTTTCAGCCAGTCGGTGACCCGGCGGTTTAAATGTTCCGCGCGGCCGCCGACGCGAATCGCGGGAAAAAGCTCATTATCGAGCCGCGCCGCTGCGCGCAGATTTTCATCATGGATGATGACATGGTCGGCACCCTGAAATGGAATGGACATGCCCGCCTGAAACGGCTTTCCGCGCAAATCGTCGGCGAGCTGGCTTGTAATCCAATCGATGCGTTCATGGGCGAAGCGGATGGCTTCGGGCAGGGCGCGTTTCGACGGCGCCGTCACATGAATTTCCCCAGTTACGGCGTCAACCTTCAAAATCAACCGTTTGGCGCGGCGATTGACGCGCGCGATCAGGGGCGCCGCGCGGGCGCCGATATTGATTTCAGTTCGGGTGATGTGATTTATCGACATAAAGGGTACGCTCACGAACCGCTCATCCTTACCGTTTTCGCGGAAAGATCAATTCTTAAGTTGCACAAAGGGCGAAAGATTTCCGCCGGACGGCTTATTGTTTGAAAAAGGACGGCCGGAAAAGAGAACGAAGGGTAACAGCATAGTATGAAAACGGCCGCCCAGCCGACGCCGATGATGATGCAGTATCTCGCCATTAAAGAACAGGCGGGGGATGCGTTGTTGTTTTATCGCATGGGCGACTTTTACGAGTTGTTTTTCGACGATGCGGTGACGGCGGCGGGCGTTCTCGATATCGCGCTTACGAAACGCGGCCAGCATGGCGGCGAAGACATTCCCATGTGCGGCGTGCCGTTTCACGCTTATGAATCCTATCTGGCGAGGCTTATTCGCGCCGGTCATAAAGTCGCCATCTGCGAGCAGATGGAAAAGCCGGAAGAGGCGAAGAAGCGCGGTTCGAAGTCCGTTGTCAAACGCGAAATCATCAGAACGGTGACGCCGGGCACGATTGTCGAAGATGCGCTGCTCGACGCGCGCTCGAATAATTTTCTCGCCGCGCTCTCTTTATTGCGCGACGGCGCCGAGGCGGCGCTCGCCTGGGTCGACGTGTCGACGGGCGAATTATCGGTGCGCGAAACGGGTCTCGATCGCATTGCCGCCGATCTCGCCGCGATTGCGCCGAAAGAACTGGTGCTGCCTGATCTCGATGAAGGAAGCCCGTGGCGCGAGGCGGTGATGGCGCGCGCCAATGCGATGACGCTGACTCCCCAGGCGGCGCATCTGTTCGATTCCGCCGCCGGCCAGCGGCGCATCATGGAGACCTATGAGGTCGCCTCCCTCGACGGGTTTGGCGCGTTCTCGCGCGCTGAATGCGGGGCGTTGGGCGCGCTTTTAAGCTATGTGACCCTGACCCAGGCCGGGCGCCTGCCCGCGCTCGACCCGCCCCGGCGCTCGGCGATTTCCGATGCGATGGTGATCGACGCGGCGACGCGCGCATCGCTGGAGCTGTTGCAGACGCAAACCGGCGCGCGCAAAGGCTCGCTTCTCTGGGCCGTCGACCGCACGGTGACGGGCGCGGGCGCAAGGGCGCTCGCCGCGCGCGTGTCTGCGCCGCTCACCGATATCAACGCCATTGCCGCGCGCCATGACGCCGTCGGTTTTTTCGAAAATGAGCGCGATCTTTGCGAAAAAATCCGCGCAAGCCTGAAAGAAACGCCGGACGCCGCGCGCGCTTTGTCGCGGCTGGCGACAGGCCGTGGGGGCCCGCGCGATCTCGCGAGCCTTCGCGATGCGCTCATCCGCGCGCGCGAAATTTCAGGGGCTTTAACGGAAGGCGAAGGATTGCCCGACGCCTTGAACCGCGCCGGCGAGGCGCTTGAGGACCGGCGGGGCGAAGGCTTTTCCGCGCTCATCACCATGTTGCGCGAGGCTTTGGCGCCAGAGCTTCCCATGCTCGCCCGCGACGGCGGCTTCATCGCCAAAGGCTATGACGAAGGGCTCGATTCTGTCCGTATGCTGAGAGATGAATCGCGCCGCGTCATCGCCGGACTCGAGTCGCAATATAAAGAGCTCGCCGGCGTCAAGACGCTCAAAATCAAACACAACAATGTGCTCGGCTATTTCGTCGAGACGCCGCCCTCGCAGGGCGACAAGCTGATGACGGCGCCCCTGAACGAAACCTTCATTCACCGCCAGACCCTGGCGAGCGCCGTGCGGTTTACGACGACGGAACTTGCCGATCTCGACGCCAAGATCACCCGCGCGCGCGACGAATCGCTTGCCCGCGAGCTTGAGCTGTTCGATGATTTATGCGCCGCGGTGCTGGGCCGGCGGGACGCCATTGCTGCGGTCGCTGCGGCGCTGGCGGAAATCGACATCGCGGCGGCCGGCGCCGTGCTCGCCTTAGACCAGCGCTATGTCCGTCCGCATCTCGACGACAGCTTCGCTTTCGACATCAAGGCCGGGCGTCATCCGGTGGTCGAACGCGCGGCGAGCGAGGCCTTTATCGCCAATGACTGCGATCTCGGCGGCGACGAAGAAACGAAGCTCTGGCTCGTCACCGGCCCCAATATGGCCGGCAAATCGACTTTTCTGCGCCAGAACGCGCTGATCGCCATTCTCGCCCAGGCGGGGCTCTATGTCCCGGCCGACGCCGCGCGCATCGGCGTCATCGACCGCGTCTTTTCGCGCGTCGGCGCCTCGGACGATCTCGCCGGCGGCCGCTCGACCTTCATGGTGGAAATGGTCGAAACCGCGGCGATCCTCAATCAGGCGAGCGACCGCTCGCTTGTGGTGCTCGATGAAATCGGGCGCGGCACGTCGACCTTCGACGGCATGTCCATCGCCTGGGCGGCGGTCGAACATCTCCATGACGTCAATCGCTGCCGCGGTCTCTTCGCAACCCATTATCACGAACTGACGGCGCTCGCGGAAAAGCTTGCGCGGCTCGTCAATGTGTCGATGAAGGTGCGCGAGTGGAAAGGCGACGTCGTCTTTTTGCATGAAGTCGCATCGGGTCCGGCGGACCGGTCCTACGGCGTGGCGGTGGCGCGGCTTGCGGGACTTCCTCCAAAAGCGGTGAAACGCGCCGAAGCGGTTTTGAAAATGCTCGAAGCGCGCGGAAGCGCGGGCGGCGCCGTCAGCGAATTGCCGCTCTTCGCCGCCGCTCAAGACGCCCCATCGGACAGCGAAGACTGTCATGAAAATGTCACGCAAGACGGCGTTCGTCATGAAACTGTCATCGTAAACGCACTGGATGCGCTCGATCCCGATTCCCTTTCGCCAAAAGATGCGCTGGATGCGCTTTACCGGTTGAAATCCATGTTGGATGAGCTATAGCCCGCGCCAACAAGCGGCGTTCCGCGCCCGCATTTCGGCAAGGGCTTCGGCATGAAAAACCGGATTTTGGTCAGCTTCGCGGCGGCGCTTTCTCTTGTGTTTGCCGGCGGCGCTTCGGCGCAACCCTCCGCATCCGGACTAACTGACGGGATCGCGGCTTACCGCGCCGGCGATGTCGAGACGGCCTGGCCCCTGCTTGCGGCGGCGTCGGAGGACGGCGCGATTAAAGCCAAGCGCTACCTCGCCTATATCATGCTCGACGGCGAAACGCCGAAAGGCCGGGAGGCGGACCTCTTCAAGGGCGTTGCGCTGTTGAAAGAGGCGGCCCTCGCCGGCGATTACGCCGCGCTCATCCGGCTAGAAAATCTCCGCCGCAAACACCTCGCCCACAGCCCCTCGCTTGACGATATGATCGCCATAGAAGAGGCGCGCGCCGAAGAGGGCGATCCGGTCGTCGCCTGGCGTCTCGCGAAACGCTTCGAAATGGGCGACGGCGTCGAGGTTTCCGAAGCCGGCATGACGAAATGGCTCGAAGTCGCCGCCTCGGCCGAGCCGGCGCGTTTTCCCAAGGCGGGAGAGGCCGCCTACCGGCTTTGCGAGCTGAATGCGCTCGGGCGCGAGGCCAAAGACCCGGACGCGGCCCGGCGCTGGTGCGCGGTTGCGGCTGAAAACGGCCATATGGGCGCGGCGATTGTCCTCAAGCGGCTGGCGCAGCTTCAGGGCTGACATTTTTAAAATTACGCAAGATTGTCTCAGGCGGGGCCAGTTGAAATCATGGGCCCGGCGCGCGACAATGCGCACCCTAGCGCAGCCCGGTTCTTTAAGCCCTTTCTCCAGTGACAGCAGAGCCAACGCCCCCCGGCGACACATCCTTTCTCTCCGGCGATTCCCTCGAAGAGCAGATCGCCGCCGCCATGGCGGCCGAACGCGCAGGCCAGGCCCATGGCGCGACCGGCAAGGTTTTAAAACACGCCTTTGTCGATTTGCGCCGGCGCACCTTGCGCGAAGTTGTGCGCGGCGACCGCATTGCGGCGCGTCTCGCCAAAGGCGTCGACGACATCGTCCGCACGCTTTTCGCGCTCTCGAAAGAGGGCGTCGGCAAAGACATCGCCGTCTGCGCCGTCGGCGGCTATGGCCGCTCCGAACTGGCCCCCTATTCGGATATCGATCTCCTTTTCCTGCACCGCCCGCAGGTCGAAAAGACCCTGCGCGACACGTTGAACCGCCTGCTTTATCCCTTGTGGGATTCCGGCGTGAAGCTCGGCTATGGCGCGCATACGCCGGCGAGCGCCGTGGAGTTCGCCAAGAGCGACATTGTCGCGCGGACGGCTTATCTCGATGCGCGGTTCCTGTGCGGGGCCAGGGACGTCTATGACGAATTTCACGCCGGTTTCGACAAGCTGCGGCGCAAGACCGTGCCGGAATTCGTCGCAGCCAAGCTCGAAGAGCAAAATGAGCGTCAGGCGAAATTTTTCGAAACCCGCTATCTGGTCGAGCCCGACATCAAAGAGGCGAAGGGGGGCCTCCGGGACGTTCAGACGATCCGCTGGATTTACCGCTACGCCTATGGCGACATCCTGAACGATGCGAAAGAGGCCGAAAGAATTGTCGGCAAGGCGGAACGCCAGGCGCTTTTGAAAGCTAAGCGGTTTTTGTGGTCGGTGCGCGTCCATCTGCACGATCTGCGCGGGCGCGCCGACGAAAAACTCACTTTTGACGTGCAGCCGGAAATCGCCGAACGCCTCGGCTATGCCGACCGCAAGAACATGACCGCCGCCGAACGGCTGATGAAGCATTATTTTGTCAATGCGGTCGAGGTTGGCCGCCTGACGCGCATTCTCTGCGCGCGCCTCGAAGAGGAGAAGGCCAAGCGCCTGCCGCGCCTGCCGCGCTTCCTGCCGCGCGCGCTGCAGGAGGACGAGGCGCCGGGCAAGCCGAATTTGCGCATCAATAACGGCCGTCTCGATTTTGAAAGCGCGGCCAAGGCGCGCCGCCAGCCGCGCGATCTTTTCCGGCTTTTCCGGGCTTACGGCAAGCAGCCGAAAATCGACTTCCACCCCGATGCGCTCGCCATCGTCACCGAGCAGGTTCCGAACGTCACGACGCCGGTGCGCCGCGACCCGGTCGTCGCCAGGCTTTTCGCCGGCATTCTGACGGACAGCGAAGACTCGGTGCGGGTCCTGCGCATCATGACCGAGACGGGGCTTTTGGGAAAATACATTCCCGCTTTCGGATCGATTGTCGGGCGCATCGATTACGGGCTCTATCGCCGCTTCACCATCGACGAACATGTGCTGCGTTGCGTCGGCCTCTTAAGACAAATTCACCGTTGCGAAATCGAGGAAGAGCATCCGATCGCCTCGGTGATCGTCAGCAATGCGCAAAATCCGCTGCTCTATTATTACGGGGTTCTTCTCCATGAAGCGCGCTGGTCCTTAAAAGAAAGCTCCGTCGACGCCTGCGAAAAGCTGGTTATTCGCGTGACCAAGCGTCTGGGCCTCAATGATGAAGAGGCGGCGCTCGCCGGCTGGGCGGCGGCCCGCCATCTGATGCTCGTGCGGACGGCGGAACGGCGCAACATCACCGAACCCCGTGCGATTTCCGCTTTCGCGCAATCGGTGGGTTCGCGCGCGCGGCTCGACATGATGCTTGTCCTGTCGGTCTGTCATTTGCGCGTCGTCGGTTTTCAGTCCTGGGACGAGATGACCCGGCTGCGTCTCGCCGAGCTTTATGACGCTGCGGCCCTTTGGTTCGACCATGGCGAGGAAGCGCTCGGCAAAAGTCTCAATGACCGTGCGAAACATGTGCGCAAGGAGGCGAAGGAACGGCTTTCCGGCTGGAGCGAAAAGGAAAAGACGGCGTTTTTGGACCGCCTCGACGATTCCATGATGCGCTCGCTCGATCCGGACATCATCGTGCGGTTTGCGACGCTCGCCCGCGCGGCGGAAAAAGACGCGGCGAACAGCGCCGTCGTCGTGACGCCGCGCGACGGCGATCTCGAGGCCATTGTCTACACCGACGACCGGGCGGGGCTGCTTTCCGATCTCGCCGGCGCCGTCGCCTCGACCGGCATGAGCGTCAGGACCGTGCAGGCGCTCACCACGGATGACGGCAAGGCGATCGATATTTTCATTGTCCAGTCGCCGGACGGCGTGCCGGTTGAAGACATGGAGCAGGGCAAGCGGCTTCACGAAGCCTTGTTTACGGCCGCCGCCGCGCCGCCCGACAGGCCGCCGGAACTGCGGCGGCGTCTCGGCGACCGGCGGGAGATTTTCTCGGTTAAATCCGAAGTGCGGATCGAGCGGGAAGCCTCCGAAGAGGCGGCGGTGGTGGAGGCCGAAGGGCTTGACCGGCCCGGGCTTCTTTACGAGCTGACCCGGGCGCTGGCGCGCGAAGGCGCGACCATCACATCAGCCCATATTGCGACATATGGAGAACGCGCCGTCGACGCATTTTACCTTCAGACGAAGGACGGGCGGAAGCTCGAAGACGCCGCCGCGCTGGCGCGCATCAAAAAAGCGCTTGGCGAGGTGTTGGCGGCTGGCTCCGACGACTGAACAGGGCTATCGGGGCTCTTTAAAGCGCGAAAATCTCCATGAGCGGCAATATATTCAAATCCCTTGCGACCGTGAGCGGCATGACCATGGCGAGCCGCGTTTTGGGATTCGCGCGCCAGATCCTGATGGCGGGGATCATCGGCGCCGGCGGCAACCCTGTGGCCGACGCCTTCTGGGCGGCGTTCCGCCTGCCCAACATGTTCCGGCGCCTGTTCGCCGAAGGCGCTTTTCACGCCGCCTTCATTCCGATGTTTCAGGGCCGGCGCACCGATGGCGGCGAGGCGGAGGCGAAAGCCTTCGCCGAAGAAGTGCTGGCCGGGCTTATCTTTATACTGACGATCCTGACGGCGCTCGTTGAAATCGCCGCGCCGCTTTTCGTATATCTGATCGCCTCGGGCTTTGAGGACAATCCGGACAAGTTCCAGCTGACGACGCTCTATACGCGCATCATGTTTCCCTATCTGATGCTGATGTCGCTGGTCGGACTTTACAGCGGCGTTCTGAATTCCCTAAGCCGCTTTGCGGCGTCGGCCGCGGCGCCGATCGCGCTCAACGTGTTCATGATCGGCGCGCTCCTCCTTTACGCCGACGCCGAGACCGAAATCTCGGGGCTCGCCGTCGCGTGGGGCGTCGCGGCGGGGGGGCTTGCGCAATTCATGCTGCTGCTTCTCGGCGCCTGGCGGCAAGGCTATCTTTTAAAACTCAAAACGCCGCGCCTGACGCCCGCCATGAAGCGGCTCTTTGCGCTCGGCGCGCCGGGCTTCATCAGCGCCGGGGCCTTGCAGATCAATCTCATCGTCGGCACCAATATCGCCAGCCAGGAGCAGGGCGCCGTCTCCTGGCTGATGAACGCCGACCAGCTTTATCAATTGCCGCTCGCCGTGATCGGCATTGCGCTGGGCGTCGTTCTTTTGCCCATGCTGTCGGCGCGGGTGAAGTCGGGCGACGAAAAGGGCGCGGCGCGCGCGCTCAATCGCGCGCTGGAGCTTTCCGCATTGCTCGCGATCCCCGCCGCCGCCGCGTTTGTCATCATGGGCGAGGCGATCTGCGACGCGCTTTTCCGCGGGCTCGCCGGCGACGCCCTGTCGCTTGTCGGCGTAAGACGTTCGGCCTTTACGCAGGAAGACGTCGCCATGACCGGCGCGGCGCTCGCTATTTTCGGAGCCGGGCTGCCGGCCTTTGTCTGGCTGAAGATTTTCGCGCCGGCCTATTTCGCGCGGGAAGACACGAAGACGCCCATGAAATACGCGCTCATCGCCATCGCCGTGAACACGGGGCTCTCCCTTGCGCTTTTCCCTTTCTTCGGATTTCTCGCCGTTGCGGGCGCCACGTCCTTCGCCGCCTGGCTGCAGGTGACGCTTCTCGCCCAGCGCCTTTACCGGCTGCATCTCTTCCGTCCCAGCGCCAAGCTCATGGCCCGTTTCGCCCGCATTCTCCTTTCTGTCGCGGGGCTTGCGGCTTTTCTCCTCTGGGCCCTGCCGCAGACGGAGGCGATCTCAGCGTTTCTGTGGGGACGGGAATGGCTGGCGGTCGCCGCGCTTGTGGGGGCGGGGCTTGTTCTTTACGGCGCGCTCGCCCTGGCGCTTGGCGCCGCGCGCCCCGGCGACTACAAGACCGGCGCGGCCGGCAAGTAAGGCCGGCGATCAAAGAAGACAAACGAGTTTTTGATATGAGCGGTTACCAGGGTCCCATGCGCGTTTTTTCGGGCATTCAGCCATCGGGCGGGATGCATCTCGGCAATTATCTCGGCGCGATCCGCAAATTCGTCGAATTGCAGCATCAATATGAATGCTATTACTGCGTCGTCGACATGCATGCGATCACCGTCTGGCAGGAACCGGAAAAACTCCGGGAACAGACGTTTCACATCGCCGCCGCTTATCTCGCCGCCGGCATCGATCCGGAACAGGCCGTGGTGTTTCACCAGTCGGGCGCGCACGCTCATGCGGAACTCGCCTGGATATTCAATTGCGTCGCCCGGCTCGGCTGGCTCGACCGCATGACCCAGTTCAAGGACAAGGCCGGCAAAAATTCCGAGCGCGCCTCGGTCGGGCTCTACACCTATCCGGTGCTGCAGGCGGCGGACATTCTCGCCTATAAGGCGACCCATGTGCCCGTGGGCGAAGACCAGAAGCAGCATCTGGAATTGTCCCGGGATATCGCCGGCAAGTTCAATCACGACTTCGATAAGCCGGATTTCTTTCCGCTGCCGGAACCGCTGATCAAGGGGCCCGGCGCGCGCATCATGTCCTTGCGTGATGGCGAGAAGAAAATGTCGAAATCGGATCCATCGGATAACGCCTGCGTGTTTCTGACCGACGAAGCCGACGCGATCGCCAAAAAGATCAAGAAGGCGAAGTCGGATCCGGACGCGCTGCCTTCCGAACCGGATGGTCTCGAAAACCGTCCCGAGGCGAAGAATCTCGTCGGCATCTATGCCGCGCTTTCCGGCAAGTCGGAGGCGCAGGTGCTTTCCGAATTCGGCGGCCAGGGTTTCGGGGTCTTCAAGCCGGCCCTCGCCGAGCTGGTTGTCGAGAAGATCGCCCCCATCGGCGCGGAGCTGCGTCGGCTCGAGGCCGATCCCGGCCATTTACAGGGCGTCCTGCGCTCAGGCGCGGAAAAAGCCTCGGCTGTCGCCGATCCCATCGTCCGGGAGGTCCGGGAAATCGTCGGCTTGCTCGTTTAGCCGCCCGAAGCCCGATTGAAGCGGCTTCAGACGGCCGAGTCCGCTGACCGTTCGGCCTTTTCGCGAATCGGCGCTTTGTTTCAGGCGTTACTTGATTGTTAACGCCTCCGGGCGATGGTCGCGCGAAGGATGGTTAACCTCGGGCGAAGGCCATGAGCGACGGCGCGATCGACAGGATTGAGGAAGCGGCAGGGACGGCGCCAAGGGCGCGGCCCCGGCCTGCGCGTCCGCTGATTTCCATTATCGCCCCCTGTTATAACGAGGCGGATGCGCTCGGGCCTTTCATGATGGAAATTGCGCCGGTTCTCGACGGCGCCAATTTCGATTATGAGCTTGTCTTTGTCGATGACGGTTCGACCGACGACACGCGCGCAAAGCTTGAAAAGCTGGCGGGGGAAAACAGCCATGTGAAGGTCGTGATTTTCTCGCGCAATTTCGGCAAGGAAGCCGCGCTCACCGCCGGGCTCGATCATGCGAAAGGCGATGCGGTTGTCGTCATCGACACCGATTTGCAGGACCCGCCAGAGCTGATCCGCGATTTCGTCGCCAAATGGCGCGAGGGCGTCGACGTGGTTTATGGCAAGCGCGAGGACCGCGGCGCGGATACGGCGGCCAAGCGCATGACGGCGGAAGGGTTTTACCGGCTTTTCAACCGGATTTCCGTTGTCAATATCCCGGAAAACACCGGCGATTTCCGCCTCATGGACCGGCGCGTCGTTGAGGTGATCAAAACGCTCCCCGAACGCTCGCGCTTCATGAAGGGCTTGTTCGTCTGGGCCGGCTTTTCCTCCGTCGCCGTTCCCTATGCGCGTCCGGCGCGCGCCGCAGGCGAAACCAAGTTCAATTTTTGGAAGCTCTGGAATTTCGCGCTTGACGGCTTTGTCAGTTTCTCAACGGCCCCTTTGCGGGTGTGGAGCTATATCGGCGCGGTTGTCGCCTTTTTATCGTTTCTCTATGCGTCTTTCATCATTATACGGACAGTGTTCACCGGCGTTGATGTCCCGGGCTACGCCTCCCTGGTGGTGCTTATCCTTTTCTTCGGCAGCGTGCAGATGATCTCCGTGGGCGTGCTCGGCGAATATATCTCGCGGCTCTTTGTCGAAGTGAAGCGCCGGCCGATTTATATCGTCGATGAAGTGCTCGGCGACGACGGCGCTTCGAATCAAAATGACTGACCTCGCAACCCCGCCGACGGTGAGTTGCATTTGACGCGGATGCAAGGCAAAGAAACCGCCTGACCGGGTATTGCGGGGGAGGCGGGCGTTGAGATTCCCAGCGGCGATGATAGCGTTCATTCTGCTCGCGGCTTGCGGAAACGAAGCCGCGCCAGCGCCGGAAAAGACCGCCGCGGCCCCCGTGGCGCGCTTCGCCGCCTTCAACGCCTATCTCAACCGGCCGGAAGAGGGCGGGCTGATCGCGGATCTGAGAGCGCCGGACAATATTCAGGCGCAGAAGGTCGCCGAGATCATCCAGCGCGCCGCGCCTGACATCCTTCTCCTCAGCGAGTTCGATTACGACGAGCGCGGCGAGGCGCTGCGCCTCTTCCAGGAGAATTATCTCGAACGCGGCTGGAACGGCGCCGCGCCGGCGGTTTATCCTTACGCCTATCTCGCGTCGTCGAATACGGGGGTCCCTTCCGGCCATGACCTCGATCGCGACGGCGTTGTGACGGTCGAACCCGGCGCGCGCGCCTATGGCGGCGACGCCTTCGGCTATGGCGCCTTTCCCGGTCAGTACGCTTTTGTCCTCTTGTCGAAATATCCCATCGATGAAGCGGGCGTTCGAACGTTTCAGGCATTCCTGTGGAAAGACATGCCGGGCGCCATGCTGCCTGACGATCCGGCGACGCCTGAGCCCGAAGACTGGTACAGCGCCGAGGCGCTTGAGGATTTCCGGCTTTCGTCAAAAACCCACGCGGACATTCCGGTGATCGTCGACGGCGCGCGCGTGCATGTGCTGGCGAGTCATCCGACGCCGCCGAGCTTCGACGGCGAGGAAGACCGCAACGGCAAGCGCAATCACGACGAAATCCGTCTCTGGGCGGATTATATTGAAGGCGCGGACTACATTTACGACGATGCGGGCGCATCCGGCGGGCTTCCCGCCGGGGAGCGCTTCGTCATCATGGGCGATTTGAACGCCGATCCGCACGACGCCGGAGCGGTTCCGGGCGCTGTCGGGCAATTGTTGTCATCGCCCTTGATCGCCGGCGCGTCGTTTCCGAAAAGCGAAGGCGGCGCCGAACAGGCCGCGCTTCAGGGCGGCGTCAATGAAACCCACAAAGGCGACCCAGCCGAAGACACCGCCGATTTTGCCGACGATCCCGAAACCGGCGTCGGCAATCTTCATCTCGATTATGTCTTGTTTTCAAAAGCGGGCTTCAAGGAAGAAGCCTCCGGCGTCTTCTGGCCGGCGTCCGATGAGCCCCATTACGATCTCGTCGGGCCCGGCTATCCGGTGGAGAGCTCCGATCACCGCCTCGTCTGGCGTGATCTCAAGATCGTCGAATAAGACAAATTGACGGCTCGCTTCTGAAACGAAGCGAGCTCGCACGTTAAGTTCAAGCGTTAAACCTGGGCCGCAAGTTTCGGCTGGCTCAGTTTGCGGAAGCGCAAGAATCGTCCGCCGAAAAGCAAGCCGCCGAGCATCAATAGGCCTGCGCCCGGCAGCGGCACGGGCGTCATGTCCGGGGGCGCCCAGTCATAGGCGATCGAAAAATCGACCTCGCCGCCCGCAGAGCTTATCAGATTGCCTGTAATGACGCCGTTGATCGTATCGACAACCAAAAGATAGTCGATCAGTTCAACCGCGAGGCTGATGTCAGAATCCCCGGGGCCGTCGAACATGCCCAAGGTCGAGCAGCAAGCGTCTGAAAGCGTATAGATATTGCCCCCGGCGCTGATGCTGCCGGATCCGTCAAGGATAGAGGTCGTTGTGAACTCTGTGGGCGACCAATTGAAGCGAGGGTTGACGCCGGTGAAATTCAGGCCGTTGACAGAAAAATGCATGCCCGGAAGGTCGAGGCCGTTCGGCTCCACCGTGAACAGGCCGTCCGGAATGTCAAATTCAAAGACCAGCATGTCGCCGACCAGTGCAATATCGTCTGTATTCAGAACGCCATCGCCGCTGGTGATTTGAACATCCGTGACAAAGGTGTCGAGTGAAAGGGTCGCCGCATTGGCGGCGCTTTGACACATTAAGAAACTAAGGACGCTGAACAGCGCCAGTTTAAATACATTCATCGGAATTCTCCCACCATATTCCGATGGAAAGCATAGCAACCGCATGCGGCGCGCGCAAATTCACTCGTCTTTATCCGCCTTGCGCCGGCAAGGTTTCCGGCGTTTAAAACGTAGCGGCGAAGAGAGCCTGATTGGGTCCGAAGCCGGCGCGCTTCATGCCTTCGGAATTCCAGGCGAAAGCGACCTCGCCTTCGTTCGAGACGGCGATGACGCCGCCGTCGCCGCCGAGCTTGGCGACGTCCTTGATCAATCCTGAAGCGGCGGTCTGAAGATCGGCGCCCTGATAGCGTACGCGGCTTGCGACATCCTGCGCGCCGCCGGCGAGAATGAAATATTCCCCGAGCCCGGTGCAGGACGCGCCGACAAATTCGTCGGCCCAGGTTCCCGATCCGATCAGCGGCGTGTCGCCGACCCGTCCTTCGAGCTTGCCGAAGACCCCGCCGGTGGAGGTCGCCGCCGCAATGCGGCCCGCCGCATCGAGGGCGACGGCGCCGACCGTGCCGTGGCCGAGCTCGGCCTGGGTCATTTCTTCCGGTTCGACGCCCACGGGCACGACGTAATAGCTTTCCGGGTTTTCGACGAAGGCGAGGCCTTGGCGGCTGCAGAAATTCTCCGCGCCGCGCCCGGCGAGCATCACATGCGGCGTCGCATCCATCACCGCGCGCGCGGCCCTGATCGGGGATTTCAGGTGCTTCACCGCCGCGACGGAGCCTGCCTTGCGGGCGAGACTGCCGCTTTCGCTCGCCATGATCGAGGCGTCGAGCTCGGCGTAGCCCGCCCGGTTCGGGGGGGCGCCTTTGCCGGCGATATAAAGGCCCGACGTCTCCATGGCTTCGACCAGCGTCTCGACGACGTCGACCGCCGGCGCGCCGTCCTGGAGCAGCGCCTCGCCGCGCCCGGCGAGCTCGAGAAGATGCGCCTCGGCTTTTGAATAGTCGCGGCCCTTGCGGGCGCCGGCGCCGCCATGCAGGGCGAGCGCGACTGTCGGTTTTTTTGTCATTTTTAAGGTCCGCCTGTTGCCGCTCCTATGTAGGCGCAACCCCATGCCTAGCCAACGGGCGTCGGAGCTTTTATGAGGACGCCCGACTCTAGTTTTTAGGAGACAGACATGACCCGCCTCGCCTTGATCCGTCACGGGCAAAGCCAGTGGAACCTCGAAAACCGCTTCACCGGCTGGGTCGATGTGGACCTGACGGAAAAAGGGATCGCCGAAGCGAAAAAGGCCGGCGATCTCTTAAGGGACACAGGCGCCGAATTTTCCGCCTGCTACACCTCGGTGCAAAAGCGCGCGATCCGCACGCTCTGGATCGCCCTCGACGAGATGGACCGCATGTGGCTGCCGGTGACCCGGGCCTGGCAATTGAATGAGCGCCATTATGGCGGGCTCACCGGGCTCAACAAGGCCGAGACCGCCGAGAAACACGGCGAGGACCAGGTGAAAATCTGGCGGCGCAGCTATGATGTGCCGCCGCCGCCCATGGAGCCGGGCAGCGAGTTCGATCTTTCGAACGATCCCCGCTACAAGCTTTATGGCTGCGACGTGCCGGCGACGGAGTCCCTCAAGCTCACCCTCGAGCGGGTTCAGCCCTATTACGAAAAAGAAATCGCGCCGCACCTTAAAGCCGGCGACTCGCTGATCATCGCCGCGCACGGCAATTCCCTGCGCGCGCTCGTCAAAATCCTCTTCAACGTCGCCGATGAGGACATCGTCCATGTGGAGATCCCCACCGGCAATCCCCTGCTGATCGATCTCGATAAAGGATTGAAGCCGACGCAGGCGCGCTATCTCGACGAAGATAGAGCGCAGCCGATTCCAGCGGTCAGTTGAAGATCAGTTATCGAGCTTCGACGCGATGTCGTTGACGCGCTTGGCGGCCGCTTCGACGGCGCGGCTCGCTCCGCCCATGGTGTCGGGATCGAGCGCCTCGCCGGCGCCGTCCATATCCTCAAGCTGCTCGCGGGCTTCGAAAAGCTCGTCGCAGATGGTCAGCGCGGATAAAAGCATCAGCCGCGCATCGGACACGTCGGGCAGCTCCGCAGCCATCGCAGAGGCCCGCTTGTCGAGAAACGCCGCAAGCTGCTGCAGGCGCTCTTCCTGGCCCGCCTCGCAGGTGACGCGGTATTCCCGGTCGTTCACGCGGATTTCAACCTGGCTCATGTGTCACCGCCTTTCTTCTCGTCCTCGGCGAGAATCGCCTTGAGGTCGCTGATCGCCGCGGCGACGCCGCGGGCGGCGTTGTCGGTCTGCTTGCGGGCGGCCAGCGCCTGGCGCCGGGCGGCCGTCATCGATTCTTCGGTGAGCGCCGCCTCATCCAACTTGACGTCGAGCCGCGATTCGAGGGCTTCGATCGCCTCGGCGAGATTTTGCACCGCTTTTTCGAGCACTGTCATGGCCGATTTTTTCCGTTCACCCGCTGAAAGCAGGGCCAATTTGGCCCTCGGCGCTGATTCTGTCCAGCCGGGCCCAAAGCTCTTCACCGGCGAGCCTTGACCCCCGCACGCCCGCGATGCATGAAGCCCCCGAAATTCTACGCTTTTCGAGACAAATGGGGGTTTCCCGCATGACCGGCGCCGGCCCAGATCGGGCTGATTTTCCACAGATGGCGAATGCGATCCGCGCTCTGGCGATGGACGCAGTCGAAAAAGCCAAATCCGGACATCCGGGCATGCCCATGGGCATGGCCGATGTGGCGACGACCCTGTTCGCCGAACACCTGAAATTCGACGCAGGCAATCCCGACTGGCCGGACCGCGACCGCTTCGTGCTTTCCGCCGGCCACGGCTCCATGCTGCTTTATTCCCTCGCCTATCTTTTGGGCTATGAAGGGATGACGCTGGAGGAGATCAAGAATTTCCGCCAGCTCGGCAGCAAAACCGCGGGCCACCCGGAATACGGCCATGCGCCGGCTGTCGAAACGACGACCGGCCCCCTGGGGCAGGGGCTCGCCAACGCCGTCGGCATGGCGCTCGCCGAAGCGCATCTCAACGCCCGGTTCGGCGACGACGTCGTCGATCACCGCACTTATGCGATCGCCGGCGACGGCTGTCTCATGGAAGGGATCAGCCAGGAGGCGATTGCGCTCGCCGGGCATTTGAAGCTCCGTAAGCTGACTGTCCTGTGGGACGACAACAACATCTCCATCGACGGGCCGATTTCGCTTTCCGATTCGACCGATCAGCTTGCGCGCTTTGCGGCGAGCGGCTGGGCGACGACGCGCGTCGACGGCCACGATCCGGCGGCGATTTCCGCGGCGATCGAAAAGGCCAAAGCGTCCGAGCGGCCGACGCTGATCGCCTGCCGCACCACCATCGGCTATGGCGCGCCCACCAAGGCCGGCACCGCCGGCGTGCATGGCGCGCCCCTGGGCGAAGGCGAAATCGAAGGCGCGCGCCAGGCGCTCGACTGGCCTTACGCCCCGTTCGAAATCCCCGAAGAGCTTCTCGCCAAATGGCGCGCGGCGGGCGCGCGCGGCGCCGAGACCCGCGCGGCCTGGGAGGCGCGCGTCGCCAAAGACGCGCATTGCGAGGCCTTCAAGACCGCTATGGCGGGCGATTACGCCGGCGCGCTCAACAAGGCGATCGCGAAATACAACGCCTCGCTCGTGGAAACGCCGCAAAAGCTCGCGACGCGCAAGGCATCCGAGCTGGTGCTCGATGTGGTCAACGAGGTTGTGGTCGACACGGTCGGCGGGTCGGCGGACCTCACCGGCTCCAACAACACCAAGACCAAGAATATCGACGTTCTGTCTGCGGAGAATTACGCCGGACGGTATGTCTATTACGGCATTCGCGAGCACGGCATGGCCGCGGCCATGAACGGCATGGCGCTGCATGGCGGCGTCGTTCCCTATGGCGGCACCTTTCTCGTCTTCACCGATTACTGCCGCCCGGCGATCCGCCTGTCGGCGCTGATGGGCGTGCGCGTCGTCTATGTGATGACGCACGATTCCATCGGTCTCGGCGAAGACGGGCCGACCCACCAGCCGGTCGAACATCTCGCGGCTCTGCGCGCCATTCCGAATTTGAATGTCTACCGTCCCTGCGACGGCGTCGAGACCGCCGAATGCTGGGAAATGGCGCTGAAAACCATCGCAACGCCGTCGGTCGTCGCGCTCACCCGCCAGGGGCTTGAGCAGGCGCGTCTCAAACCGTCCGATGAAAATCTTTCGGCCAAAGGCGCTTATGTGATCGCCGGCAAGGATGCAAACGACGTGACCCTGATCGCGTCAGGGTCGGAAGTTTCGCTGGCGCTGAAGGCGCGCGAGGCGCTTGCAAAAGACGGGATCAAAGCCCGGGTCGTGTCCGCGCCGTGTTTCGAACTCTTTTCCATGCAGCCGGAAAGCTATCAAAAAGAAATTCTCGGCAAGGCGCCGCGCATCGGGATCGAAGCGGCCATTCGCCAGGGCTGGGACGTTTTCCTGCGGCGTAAGGACGGCTTTGTCGGCATGACCGGTTTCGGCGCCTCGGCGCCGATCAACGATCTATACGAACATTTCGGCATCACACCCGCGGCGGTCGCGGCGAAAGCAAAACGCTTGATCAGTTAGGAGAAACGAAAAATGGCGCTCAAGATTGCAATCAACGGCTTTGGACGGATCGGACGCCTCGCGCTCCGCTCGATCGTCGAGACCGGACGCAAGGGCGTTGACATTGTCGCGATCAACGATCTGGGGCCGGTGGAGACCAACGCCCATCTCGTCCAGTACGATTCGATCCACGGCAAGTTCCCGCATGAAGTGAAAGTCCGCAACGACACCATCGATGTGGGGATCGGCCCCATCAAGGTGTTCGCCGAACGCGATCCGTCGAAGCTGCCCTGGGGCGAGCTCGGCGTCGACATCGTTTATGAATGCACGGGACTTTTCGCGTCGCGCGAAAAAGCGGCGATGCATCTCGACGCGGGCGCCAAGCGCGTTCTCGTTTCCGCGCCGGCGTCCGGCGCCGACAAGACCATCGTTTTCGGCGTCAATCACGGCTCGCTGACGGGCCAGGACCATGTCGTCTCCAACGCGTCCTGCACCACGAACTGCCTCGCGCCCGTGGCGAAGGTCCTCAATGACGCGGTCGGCATCGAACGCGGCTATATGACGACGATCCACTCTTATACCGGCGACCAGCCGACCCTCGACACCATGCACAAGGATCTCTACCGCGCCCGCGCCGCGGCGATGAACATGATCCCGACCTCGACGGGCGCGGCGAAAGCGGTGGGCCTCGTCCTGCCTGATCTCAACGGCAAACTCGACGGCTCGTCGATCCGTGTGCCGACGGCCAATGTCTCCGTCGTCGATCTCGTCTTCACGCCGAAGAGGGACACGAGCGTCGAAGAGGTCAACAACGCCATCATCGAAGCGGCGAACGGCAAGCTCAGGGGCGTGCTCGGCTGCACCGACAAGCCGCTCGTCTCCTCGGATTTCAACCACGACCCGCATTCCTCGACCTTTGCGCTGAACCAGACGCAGATTCTCGAAGGCAAGCTCGTGCGCATCCTCACCTGGTACGACAATGAGTGGGGCTTCTCGACGCGCATGACCGACACGGCGCTTGAAATGGCGCGTCACATTTAAAGGGAACTGAAACCGCTGGAACCTCGTTCTTTCAGGGGCGGTTTTTCAGCGGAGACCGGCGATGACCTTCCTTTCAAAGCACGCAAAATGTCTTGTTCCTCTCGCGCTTTTCGGCGCGGCGGCGTGCAACGAGAAAATCGTCGTTGAAGAACCCGAAGCGACCGAAGAAGGCGACGTCCTGATCGGCGAGAACGCCGAGCCTCTCTATATCGGCGTCTGGGCGGCGCAGCCGGATTGGTGTGAGGCTGCGCCGGGCGAGCCGGGGCCGGTGGAGTTCACTGAGACCCGGTTTCTGGGCTATGAAAACACATGCGATATTCTCTCCTCCGAGGAGGGAACAGACGGCGGCTGGCGCCTTGAAATGCGCTGCGCGGGCGAGGGGGAGACCATGATGGAGACCTTCGATGTCGATCTCGACGCAGAGCGCCTGCGCGTTTCCCGCAATGGCGGTGATCCCGTGACGTTTGTTTCCTGTGCGGATGATAAAGACGAGGACTGACCCGAATGGCGCATCGCACTCTTGACGATCTCGACGTCGCCGGAAAACGCGTTCTTGTGCGCGTCGATTTCAACGTGCCTATGAAAGACGGAGAGGTGACCGACGCGACCCGCATCGAGCGCGCCCTGCCGACCATCAACGAGCTTTCGAAAAAGGGCGCGAAGGTCATCCTTCTTTCCCATTTCGGCCGTCCGAAAGGCCAGGTCGCGCCGGAAATGTCGTTAAAGCCGGTCGCCAAGGCGCTTGAGAAATTCTTGGGCGGCCCGGTTGAGTTCGCCGCCGACTGCATCGGCGAGGAAGCGAAGAAAACCGTCAAGAAAATGCTCGACGGCGACGTGGCGGTGTTCGAGAACACCCGCTTTCACGCGGGCGAAGAGAAGAACGATCCGGACTTTGCAAAAGCCCTCGCCGAAAACGGCGACGCTTATGTGAACGACGCCTTTTCCGCCGCGCATCGCGCCCACGCCTCGACCGAAGGGATCGCGCATCTCCTTCCCTCGGCGGCGGGCCGGGCCATGGAGCGCGAACTCGATTATCTGAAAGCCGCCTTGTCCGAGCCGGTGCGCCCGATGATGGCGGTGGTCGGCGGGGCGAAAGTCTCGACCAAGATCGAGCTTTTGTTGAACCTTGTCGGCCGGGCGGACATCCTCGCCGTCGGCGGCGGCATGGCGAATACGTTTCTCTTTGCGAAGGGGATCAGCGTCGGCAAGTCGCTCTGCGAGCCGGACCTCGTCTCGACGGCGCGCGAGATCATGGAGCAGGCGAAAGCCAAGGGCTGCGAGATCGTCCTGCCCCTCGATGTCGTCGTCGCGAAAGAATTCAAGGAAGGCGCGGACCGGGAGGTCAAGGCGGCCGACGCCGTCGCCGCCGACGACATGATCCTCGATCTCGGCCCCGACACGGTCGATCGCATCGCGGACAAGATCGAAAGCGCCAAGACGCTGGTCTGGAACGGGCCGCTCGGCGCTTTCGAGATCAAGCCCTTCGACACGGCGACGGTCGAAGCGGCGCGCTTCGCCGCCAAGCGCGTCAAGGATGACGGCCTTGTCGCGGTGGCCGGCGGCGGCGACACGGTCGCGGCGCTCGCCGCAGCCGGGGTCGAAGACGATTTCACTTATGTTTCGACCGCCGGCGGCGCGTTTCTTGAATGGCTGGAAGGCAAAACCCTGCCCGGGGTCGCGGCGTTGGAAGAGTAGCCGGCGCTGAGCGCTTTGGGAATTTTTCGAGTTCGGAGAGAGAGATGACGCAAGAAAAGATGGCCGATCAGGCCGCAAACAAAGACGGGTTTATCGCGGCCCTCGACCAATCGGGCGGCTCGACGCCGAAAGCGCTGAAACTTTACGGCGTCGATGACAGCCAATGGTCGAATGACGAGGAAATGTTCGGCCTCATTCATAAGATGCGCGCGCAGATCATCAAATCGCCGGCTTTCTCAGGCGACAAGGTGATGGGCGCCATTCTCTTCGAGCGCACCATGGACGGCGACATCGACGGCGTCCCGACGGCGCAATATTTGTGGGAAAAATGCGGCGTCGTGCCGTTCCTGAAAGTCGACAAAGGGCTTGCGGAAGAAAAAGACGGCGTGAAGCTGATGAAGCCCATGCCCGACCTCGACGCGCTGTTGGAGCGTGCCGTTAAAAAAGGAATTTTCGGCACGAAAATGCGCTCGGTCATCGACGCCGCGGACCCGAAAGGCATTGCTGCGATCGTCGATCAGCAGTTCGAGGTCGGCAAACAGATCCTGTCGCACGGGCTCGTCCCGATTCTCGAGCCGGAAGTGACGATTTCGATTGCCGACAAGGCGGAAGCCGAAGACATTCTGCTCGCGGAAATCACCAAGCATCTGGACGACATCCCCGCCGGCAAACAGGTGATGTTGAAGCTGACCCTGCCGACCAAGGCGAACCTTTATAAGCCGCTCATTGACGATCCGCGCATCATGCGCGTCGTGGCGCTCTCCGGCGGCTATTCCCGCGAGGAAGCCAATGAGAAACTGGCGCAGAACACCGGCATGATCGCCAGCTTTTCGCGCGCGTTGACCGAGGGCCTGTCGGCGCAGCAGAGCGACGAGGAATTCAACGCCAAGCTGGCGGCGGCGATCGACAGCATTTTCGAAGCCTCCCGGGCCGGCTGAGGCGGGGGGCGGTTTTGCGCCGGATCGATCCCCGCTAGACTTGCGCCGCGGCCGCGGCGCCTTGCGCCGCGCCCGAGAGAGCAATCAAGGGGAGATCCGATGAGCCTGGTAGAATTGAACAAGATCGCCAACGCCATGGTCCTGCCAGGCAAAGGCATTCTCGCCGCGGACGAAAGCACCGGCACGATCAAGAAGCGCTTCGATTCCATCAATGTGGAATCGACGGAAGACAATCGCCGCGATTATCGCGAGATGCTGTTCCGCACGAACGAGGCCATGGAGAATTACATCTCCGGCGTCATTCTTTATGACGAGACCATCCGCCAGAATGCAAAAGACGGAACGCCGCTCGTCAAACTCATTCAGGATGCGGGCTCGATTCCGGGCGTTAAAGTGGACAAGGGCGCAAAAGACCTCGCCGCCGCGCCGGGCGAGAAAGTCACCGAAGGCCTCGATGGCCTGCGCGAGCGCTTGAAGGACTATTACGATCTCGGCGCCCGTTTTGCGAAATGGCGCGCGGTGATCGATATCGGCGGCGAAGGTAATCATCGCATTCCGAGCCCTTATTGCATTCACGCCAACACGCACGCGCTGGCGCGCTACGCCGCGCTTTGCCAGGAAGCGAACATCGTCCCCATCGTCGAGCCAGAAGTGTTGATGGACGGCGATCACGACATCGACCGCTGTTATGAGGTGACCGAATACACGCTCAAGAGCCTGTTCGCCGAACTCTATGAACAGCGCGTCGCGCTCGAGGGAACGATCCTCAAACCCAATATGGTGATCTCCGGCAAGCAGTGCGAAACGCAGGCGGGCGTTGCGGAAGTCGCCGAAAAAACCGTCAAATGTTTCCGCGCCGCTGTGCCGGCCGCGCTGCCGGGCATTGTTTTTCTGTCCGGCGGCCAGTCCGATCAGGAGGCGACGGCGCATCTGAACGCCATGAATGCGGAGTACAAGAATGCAATTCCCTGGGCGCTCTCCTTCTCCTATGGCCGCGCGCTGCAGGCCGCGCCCTTGAAAGCCTGGAGCGGCAATGAGGCGAATGTCCCGGCGGCGCAGGCGGCGTTCCTTCACCGGGCCAAGATGAACGGCCTCGCCCAGCTCGGCGACTGGTCTGACGGCCTCGAAAACGCGGCCTGATCAATGCGAAAAAAACGGCGCCTCAAGGGCGCCGTTTTCGTTTTGGCTTTTGTTTCGCCCGCTTACGCGGTTTTGCGTTTGCGGCGGCCGTGAAAGCCGAGCGCGCCCGCGCCCATCAGGAACAAGGGCAAGGCCGCCGGAAGCGGCACTTCCGAAATCGGATCTTCAAAAATTTGGATGCCGCCTTCGGCGAGTTCGCCATTGTCGCCGACTTCGCCGATATAAAGATAAAGCGGCGATGCGGCGGCGATGGCGCTCATGAAGTTAAAGCCGATGCTGCCGTTCACGCCGAGGCTCAAAAAACCGTCGGGCGTTATTGTCGAGCTGTAGCCGTCAAATGAGCCGAGCGTCGCCGTCGCATTGTCCACATTAGAGCCTGTGCCGTCCGTGCCGTAGAGCTTCGGATCGGTCGGCGCGAGCTGCGTGCCGGGCGTGAATATCGAAGCGGCGTAGTTGAACACCACATCCGACGTCAACGCGGCGACGCAGGCGGCCGAAGCGCAGTTTGTCGCCGAGATGATGACGGCGTCGAGATCGAAGCCGGAAAATTCGCCGGGCGAAGACCCGCCGATAACGCCGCTGTCGGAAATCGACAGCGCCGAAAAGCTTGCAAGGCCGGCCGTAGACAGATCGGCCTTGAAGACGGCGGTCTGGGCGGCGCCCGGATCGCCGGTCACGCCGGTGAGTTTGGTGAAGGACACAGGCGCCGCTTGCGCTGCGCCATGCGAAAAAACCGCGGCCACAAGGCCGACGGCGAACGTCTTTAGTTTCATGACTAAGTTCCCCCTAAGTCACTATGTACAAGTGCAACATTGCACTGCACACATCTTTCAGCATGTTCGCGGAAATGGCAAGAGCGGCCCGAAAGACGGCGCTGCTGGCCCAGGGGTCTGGGCCCCGCCTCACGGAAATTCCATGACGGCGCCTCTTGCAATTCGCCTTTGATGAGACGACATTCATCAAAGGTAAACTGGTCAGTGTAACGCTATCTTGTAACGCGATTTGGACAGGCCCCATGATGGAAGCTGCAGAAGCGGAAAAACCGCCGAAAAAGGAAGTCCCGCCGGAGGACTATGTCTGGATCAACGGGTTTCCGACGCCGCCGTCGGAGCCGGTGCGTCCTTTCCACGCTTTTGCCTCCGTCCTGCGGCTGATCCGCAACAAGGAAGACACGCGCCAGGTGTTCGAAATCGTGCAGGCGCTGTCGGGCGATTCCTCGAAGCGGCTTTTCAAGCGTTTCACCGATACGGCCTATGGCCGTCGCGTGGTGACCGAGCCGGTGAAGCTCGAGGAAGCGCTCGGCGACCGCGAGCGCCTTCGCGCGTATCCCGAAGGCACGCTGGCGAGGCGCTATCTCTCTTTCATGGAAGGCGAGAACCTGACGCCCGAGGGCCTGCGCGCCGCGGCGGAAGAAGCCGACATCGATTACGACGCCTATCCCGAATTCGCCGAGCTGATGCGCCTCTTCATGCATCTCCAGGTCAATCACGATCTCTGGCATGTGCTCTCAGGCTATGGCCGCGACGCGCTGGGCGAGCTTTGCAATCTCGTCTTCACGCGTCAGCAGACGAAAAATCCGGGCTTCCGCCTGATTGTCCTCATCGGCGGTCTTGCGGTGAAGCTCGATGACTGGTCGGTCCCGACTATCAAGGCGTTGAGGGAAGCGGGCCGCAACGCGAAGAAGACCGAATGGATTTTGGCCCACGATGTCGAGGAATTGCTGGCGCTGCCTCTCGCTGAGGCGCGGGCGCGGCTCAATATTGCGGAGCCGGCAGTCTATAACGCTATTCCGGCCGATGTGCGCTATGGTCTTTTGAAGCCGAAAGTCGAACAGACGCAGACGGAGCGCGAAAAAGCGGCGCGCGAGCGCGCGGCCCTGCAATCGGCGTAATCTCTTTGCAGCGCATGTGTGCTTTCCTATATAGCGCCTCATGCCTCACGATTGCCGCCTCTATCTCATGACGCCGCCGCAAATCGCCGATCTCGGGCGGTTTTGCGGCGAATTCGAAAGCGCGCTCGGCGCCGGCGACATCGCCTGCGTGCAGCTGCGGCTGAAAACGCTTGAAGGCGAGGCTGTGGGCGACGACGACGTGCTGGCGGCGGCCGAAGCGCTTTTGCCGATCGCGCAAAGACATGACGCGGCTTTCCTCATCAATGACCGGCCCGACCTGGCGCTGAAATCCGGCGCCGACGGCGTTCATGTGGGACAAGGGGATGCGAGCTGCGAAAAGGCGCGCGCGGCGCTCGGCGACGACGCGACCGTGGGCGTCACCTGTCATAATTCGAAACATCTGGCGCTTCTCGCCGGCGAGGCGGGGGCGGACTATGTCGCCTTCGGCGCTTTTTATCCGACCAAGACGAAGGAAGCGCCGACCAAGGCCGAGCCTGCGCTGCTTGAATGGTGGGCTTTCGCGACGACCCTGCCGTCCGTGGCGATCGGCGGGATCACGCCGGAAAATTGCGGGCCCCTGGTGCGCGCCGGCGCGGACTTTCTCGCCGTCTCAAATGCGGTTTGGGCGCATGAAGAAGGCCCCGCCGCGGCGGTCAAAGCCTTCGAAAAGGCGATCTCCGCCGCGCATTCAGGAAAAGTGTGAGCGGTTTTCCGTTTAGAATGCGCGTAAAATAAGCGCTTGACCCCTTTTGGAACAGATCTTGCGTGACTTCCCGCCGGGCAAGGTGTGGAGGCGCGAGGCCGGGGAGGTTTCGCGCGCAAGATATGAAACCTCAATGGATCATGGCGGGCTGCGCCGCGGCGATCATCCTGATCTGCTTTGCGGCGGCGTTTCTCGAAGGCGCGAATATCGCTTTCGACGCCGTTCAGTAACCCCGCTTAGCGGAGGGGCGCTAGGCTTGCCGGACGAAACCGCGTAAACCGGCGCCGATGATCGCCCGTTTTGCGATAATTTTCTGCCTTGTCTTCGCCGCCGCTCCCGCCTTTGCGCAGGATGAGCGCGCGGGCGCGGCTTACGCTGCTCTTATGGACGGGCGTCATGAAGAGGCGTTCAGGGAAGCGCAAAAGCTTTCCGAAGCCGGGAACGCCGACGGCGACGCCATTCTTGCTTACATTTACGAAAACGGGCTCGGGGTCGAGCGCGATCTTCAGCATGCGGTGGATCTTTATACGAAAGCCGCGCGCGCCGGGCAGCCGGACGCGCAGTTCGCGCTGGGCGAGCTCGCCATGTTCGCCGAAGGCGTCGAGCGCAATGCGGAAACGGCGGCGGGCTGGTACAAGCTCGCCGCGCGCCAGGGTCATGCCCGCGCAAAGTTGCGTCTCGGCGTCATGCACGCCGAAGGCGACGGCGTGGAAAAAGACAAGGCGCGCGCCATCGAACTCTTTCGCGAAGCGGCGGAGGCGGGCGAACCGGAAGCGGCGCGCAATCTCGCCATCGCCTATCTTTCCGGCGACGGCGTCGCGCGCGATTACCGGACCGCGGCGGACTGGTTCGAAAAGGCCGCCGACGCGGGCGATGCGGTGGCGAGCTACAATCTCGGGCTCTTGCTGCAGTCGGGTTCGCTCGGCCCCCCGGATATCGACAAGGCGGCGGCGCGCATGCGCGAGGCGGCCGAGGCCGGTTTCGCTCCGGCCATGGTCGGGCTCGGCCTTCTCATCCATGACGGCGCCGAGGCCGAGGGCGCGCCCGCCGACTGGTTCGAACGCGCGGCGAAGGCGGGCGACAGCCAAGGCATGTTCCTTTACGCCGTGGCGCTGGCGGAAGGCGACGGGCGCGACGTCGACATTGACGCCGCCATCGCTCAGCTCGACGCGCTGATCGCGTCGCCCGCGCCGGTGGACCCCGCCCTGATGCAGCAGGCGAAAGCCCTGCGCAAAGATCTCGAGCGCCGCAAAGGCGGCGGGCTTTTCGGCTTCGGCAGGAAAGAGAATTGAGACTCTTGGGGAAAGAGCATTCCCCTTTTGTTCCGAACCCCGTTATGGTCCGGCTATGAGCGCAGTGATTCGCATATTGGGCGTCGATCCGGGCTCGGCGGCCACCGGCTGGGGCGTCGTCGACATGGCCGGCGCGCGGCTTTCTTATGTGGCTTCCGGCGTCATTCGTCCCAAAAAGGGCGCGGCGCACGCCGAAAAGCTCAGCGTCATCTTCGAGGGCCTGCAAGCCGTCATCGCGGACTACGATCCGGGCGAGGCGGCGGTGGAGGAGACATTCGTCAACGCCTCGCCCCGCGACGCGCTGGTTCTGGGCCAGGCGCGCGGCGTCGCGCTCCTGGCGCCGGGGCAGGCGGGGCTTGCGGTCGCTGAATACGCCGCGAATTCGGTGAAGAAATCGGTGGTCGGCAAGGGCCATGCGGACAAGGCCCAGGTCGCGGCCATGGTGAAAGTGCTGTTGCCGAAATGCGGGGAGCTGGCGAGCGACGAGGCGGACGCGCTCGCGGTCGCGATCTGTCACGCGCATCATTATGGCATGCGAAAATTGGAGGCGTCTTAAATGATCGGCAGGCTGAAGGGTTTGGTCGTCACGGTCACGGAAGAGACGGCGCTGATCGACGTCAATGGCGTCGGCTACGAGATTTACGCGAGCCCGCGCGTTTTGCAGAATTTGGCGCCGGGCGAGGAGAAGGTTGTCTCCATCGAAACCCTGGTGCGCGAGGACATGATCCGGCTCTACGGTTTTCCGTCGGAGAATGAGCGTCAGGCGTTCCGGCTGTTGCAGAGCGTGCAAGGCGTCGGCGCGCGCCATGCGCTCGCCGTGTTGCAGGTCCTGGCGCCGTCTGAGCTATACGACGCGGTGACGGCGGAAGACGTGACCGCGGTCGCCCGCGCCCACGGCGTCGGCAAGAAACTCGCCCAGCGCATCGTCACCGAATTGCAGTCGAAGGCGGGCGCGCTCGCCGGCGCGACCGGCGAGGTCTATTCCCTCGCGGCGCGTAAAAAGGCGGCGGAGGCCGCGCCGTCCGATCCCGTTCTGGCGGCGAAAGCCGACGCGGTCTCGGCGCTCGCCAATCTCGGCTATGACGGCGTCGAGGCGCGCAAAGCCGTCGCCCGCGCGGCGGAAAGCATGGACAGTCCCGGCGTCGAAGCGCTGATCAAGGCGGCGCTCAAAGAACTGGCCGCGGCGTGAGGATTGGGCCGGAAAATATAAACAAGTTCCCTCTCCCCATCGGGGAGAGGGGTAGGGTGAGGGGGAAGAGATGGTGAAATTGGAAAACAACGGCGACATCTCTTCCCCCTCGCCCGAAATCAAAGATTTCGACCTCTCCCCGAGGGGGAGAGATAATGATTCGGCGCTAACCGGCAGCGAAAATAATGGCTGAACCCGCTTACGATAATGACCGGCTGATCGACGGCGAGCGCAAAGGCGAAGACGCCGATGCGGCGCTGCGCCCCAAGAAGCTCGACGATTTTGTGGGCCAGCCGAGCGCCAAGGATAACTTACGCGTTTTCGTGCAAGCGGCCCGTGCGCGCGCCGAAGCGCTCGACCATGTTCTCTTTCACGGGCCGCCGGGTCTCGGCAAGACGACGCTGGCGCAGATCGTCGCCAATGAACTCGAAGTGAATTTCCGCGCCACCTCGGGCCCGGCGATCACCAAGCCCGGCGATCTCGCCGCGCTCCTCACCAACTTGGAAGCTGGCGACGTGCTCTTCATCGACGAGATTCACCGCCTCTCGCCCGCGGTCGAGGAAGTGCTTTATCCGGCGATGGAAGACTTCGCCCTCGATCTCATCATCGGCGAGGGGCCCGCGGCGCGCTCGGTCCGCATCGAGTTGCCGCGCTTCACCCTGATCGGCGCGACGACGCGCTCAGGGCTCCTCGCCAAGCCTTTGCTCGACCGGTTCGGAATCCCTGTGCGCCTCGATTTCTATTCGGAAAAAGACCTCGCTCATATCGTCTCGCGCGGGGCGTCTCTGTTGAACGCGGAAATGTCCGCCGACGGCGCCGGGGAAATTGCAAGACGCGCGCGAGGCACGCCCCGCGTCGCCGGGCGCCTCCTGCGCCGGGTGCGCGATGTGGCGACGGTCGAAGGCGCCGGCGTGATTGACGCCATTGTCGCCGACAAGGCCTTGAAACGCCTCGAGATCGACAAGCTCGGCCTCGACCCGCTCGACCGTCGCTATCTTCGTCTGATTGCGGAGCATTTCGGCGGCGGCCCGGTGGGCGTCGAGACCATCGCGGCGGCCTTGGCGGAAGCGCGCGACGCCGTCGAGGATGTGGTCGAACCCTTCCTGTTGCAGCAGGGCCTTATCCAGCGCACCCCGCGCGGGCGCGTTCTCTCCGTCAGCGCCTGGACGCATCTCGGGCTCCCTGCGCCGAAGGAGTCTTCTTCCAGCCTGTTCGACTAATCCCGCTCATCCCCGCCCTTCAGCCTGAGGAGCAAGAAATCCTTCGTCCTTCGGGACGTTCGCTGCGCGAACCCTCAGGATGAAGGATTTCTTGCGTCTCGAAGGACGCCGGGATGAGCGGGGGGGCGGGAAGTTGATTAAGTTTGGTCATCATCTGGTGACCATTGCGCCGTACCCTGACGGGGCCATCAGGGGAGGCGCAAACACATGGGCGGATCGGTTTTTCTGACCCTTTTTTTCGGGCTGTTTCTGGCGGTCGGCGTCGGCATTCTGGGCTTCGGCCTGCATTCGCTGCACATGTCGCAGCAGGCCGAGCACTGGCCGACGACGCCGGGGACCATCACCGCGTCGGACTTCAAGGTGAATTCCGACAGCGACGGCGACACCTATCAGGCGAAAGTCGAGTACACTTATAATGCCGACAGCTATGAACGCACGGGCGAGAAAATCGTTTTCGGCTATGCGGCCTCGTCGAGCCGCGGTTTTCATCAAGACATTCACGACGCGCTGCCCGTGGGGAGCCAGGTCGCGGTGCGCTACAACCCGGCCAATCCCGACCAGGCCGTCCTCTCCTTCGGGGTCAACCAGTCGATCAAGTTTTTGATGATCTTCGGCGCCGTCTGGACAATGTTCACGCTCGGCATGGTCGCCATGGTCTGGCTCAGCGGCCAGGGCGCAACCACCCTTCTTGACAATATGCTGATCTATTCCACCGGACGCTGATGCGCCGGTCCTGAAAGGATGTCTTGCCTTGCGGGGGCGGGCGCCAGCATGATCGGCCCATGAGCGACAAGGTCTTCACCCTGCCGATCCGCATCTATTACGAGGACACGGATTTCTCCGGCGTCGTCTATCATGCTGCCTATCTCAAATTCTTCGAGCGCGGGCGCACGGAGGCTTTGCGCGAATGCGGCGTTCATCATTCCGAGCTTTTGGCGCGCGAAGAGCCGCTCGCCTTCGCCGTAAAGAAGATGACCACCGAATGGCTCGTCCCGGCGAAGATCGACGATATGCTTGAGGTCCGCACCCGGTTCGTCTCGGCCAAGGGCGCGCGCATGATCCTGGCGCAGGAAATCTGGCGGGAGGAAACCCTCCTGGCGCGCGCGGAGGTTGAAGCGGCGTGCATGTCCCTTGAGGGCAAGCCCCGGCGCCTGCCCGCGGATATAGCGACCAACTTGACCCAGAAGGGTGCGAAGCCTTCATCCTGAGGAGCAAAAATCCTTCGTCCTTCGTGACGCGCGCCTTTCAGGCGCGCCCTCAGGATGAAGGATTTTTGCGTCTCGAAGGGCATTAACCGTCATTAAACTTTGGAAATCGCCGTCTTGCGGGCGTTCGCCGGCCCTGCAATCGCCCAAATTCCGGCCATAAGGGGATTAAATGTAAAGGCGTTCGATGTTAACCATGGCCTGGGCGTTTTGAAGGAAAGCTGCGTTTGCCGGTTTTCCGTCTCAAAACGCCCAAATGTTGAATATAGAGCATCCTGAATGTCAGGATGCTCGAGGCCCGGCGCGGGGCGAACGCGTAAGAGGGCGGTTTGCGCCGATTTCCCGGGACTTAATGGGGAAAGCGGCGGAGAATTCTGTATGTCCCGCTCAGTGAAGCGGGCGGCTTGAGGGATAAGGTAAGCAATGGAAACAGAAGTCGTAAGCGCTGCAGCCGGAGTAGGGGGCGATTTCAGCCTCTGGAGCCTGTTCCTGCGCGCGGACCCGGTGGTGAAAACGGTGATGGGCATTCTCGTCATCGCCTCGGTCTGGTCATGGGCGGTGATCTTCAACAAGTCGATCACCTTCAGCCGCATCAAGTCGAAATCGAACAAGTTCGAAGACCAGTTCTGGTCCGGCAAGCCGCTCGACGAGCTTTACCGCAAGATCCGCGACAAGCAGGATCATCCCATGGCGCGGGTCTTCGCCGCCGCCATGGAGGAATGGGGCCAGACGAAATCGACCGGCCGCACCGACAGTCTCGTCGTCGGCGCGCGCGATCGGCTCGACAAGATTTTGAACGTTTCCGTTTCGCGCGAACTGGAAAAGGCGGAAAAGGATCTCGGCGTTCTCGCCACGGTCGGCTCGGCGGCGCCGTTTGTCGGCCTGCTCGGCACGGTCTGGGGCATCATGAACGCTTTTCAGGCGATCGCGCTCACCAAAGACACGAACCTCGCCGTCGTCGCGCCCGGCATCGCCGAGGCGCTGTTCGCCACGGCGCTTGGCCTTCTCGCCGCGATCCCGGCGGTGGTGGGTTACAACCGGTATTCCGCAGCCCTCAATTCCTTCGCCGTGCGCCTGCAAGGCTTCGCCGACGAATTCTCCACGATCCTGTCGCGCCAGCTTGACGAGAGGGCGCGCTGATGGCCGTCAATCTCAACACCGGCGGCGGGCGCCATCGCCCCGGCCATACAAAGCCCATGGCGGAAATCAATGTGACGCCGCTTGTCGACGTCATGCTCGTGCTGCTTATCGTTTTCATGGTCGCCGCGCCCTTGCTGACTGTCGGCGTCGCCGTCGATCTTCCCGAAACGTCGGCCAACCCGATCCAGGACCAGGGCGAGCCCCTGACGGTGACCATCTCCGCCGACGGCGTGATCTATGTGCAGGAAACGCCGGTGGAATACGAAAACCTCGTCGCGCATCTCGAGGCGGTGGCGACGGCCGGCTACGACCAGCGCATTTTCATTCGCGGCGACCAGAACCGCGCCTATGGCGATATTGTCCGCGTCATGGGCCGCATCAACGCCGCGGGGTTCCGCCGCATCGGTCTCGTAACCGATCCGGAAATGGAATAACGCATACGGACGTTTTGTAATCAGGGCCCGTAAGGTTCATGCGTTTTGGCCTCTTCGCATCGGTGCTGTTTCACCTCGCCATTATTTTTGGCGGGCTTGTCTGGCTGCCGTCCTTGCGCAAGCTGCCCGATGTGGCGCCGGAGCCTTACATTCCCCTCGAGCTTATCGAGGAGGCTGAGCTCGATCTCAAAACCAGCGTGCCGGCCGCCGCGCCCGAACCCGTCGAGGAAGAAGAGCCGGAACCGGATCTGCCCGAACCTGTTGAGGAAGACGAGCCGGCCCCGGCGGAGGAGGCTTCCGAGCCGGTCTCCGAACCGGAACCTGAGCCGGAGCCGGTCGCAGAGGAGCCGGAGCCCGAACCCGAGCCGGTAAAGCCTGAGCCGGAGCCTAAACCCGAGCCGCCTAAGGAAACGCCGAGCGTGAAGCCGGAGCCCAAAAACGACGAGCTTGATCTCGACGCCCTGTCGAAACTGATCGACAAGGAGCGCGAGACCGAGCAGGCGCAGCAATCGCGCGAAGCGCCCTCGCAGACGACGGAACAGGCGGACAAGGCGCGCCCGGCCATCGGCGCCGGCGACCGTCTCACCGCCAGCGACGAAGCCAAGCTGAAAGCGGCCATGGCCGGGTGCTGGAATGCGAGCGCGATCATCGGCGCGCCGGAGCCCGAAAGGCTTCTCGTCGTCATCGATTTTGAATTGAACCGCGACGGCACGCTCTCCTCGCCTCCGAGGGTGGTGAACGAGCTGCAAATCAATCTATCGGGAAATCGCTTCTGGCGGGTGGCGCAGCGCGAGGCGGTGAGCGCGGTGGTCAAATGCGCGCCTTATGATTTTCTGCCGCCGGAGCGTTACGAGACGTGGAAGGAATTCCGCTTTAATTTCAGTCCATCCGACATGGTTGGGCGCTGACGCGCATGCCGGAAACGTGTAAAGCGGGTTTTCGTCGAAATGCGCGTTGAACAAAATTTGGGCGAACAGTTTTCAGGGGGCCTGAAAGAGAGCAGCGATATGAAAAAGTTTTTGACCATCCTCCTGATCGCCGTCGGGGTCTTTGTCTCGCCGGCTTTCGCGCAGCGCGCGACCATCGACATCACGCAAGGCAATGTCGATCCGATGCCCGTCGCGGCGCCGGATTTCATCGGCGCGGACGATCAGACCATGGGGCTCGGGCGCGACATCACCGGCGTCATCATGAACGATCTCGACCGGTCGGGCCTGTTCCAGGTGATCGACCAGCGCGCCTATATCCAGAAACCCGAAAGCGTCAATGAACGCCCGCGTTTCGCCGACTGGCGCCTGATCAAGGCGCAGGTTCTGATCGTCGGCGAGGTGCAGGAGCTCTCCGACGGACGCATCCAGGTTTCGACCCGCGTCTGGGACGTCTATTCCGACGAACAGCTCGGCGCCGTCGCTTTTAAAACGCCCGCCGACAACTGGCGGCGCGCCGCGCACAAGGTTGCGGATTTCGTTTATAAAACGCTCACCGGCGAGAGCGGCTATTTCGATACGCGCGTCGTTTTCGTGCATGAGACCGGGCCGAAGGAGAATCGCGTGAAGCGCCTGATGATCATGGATCAGGACGGCGCCAATCCGATTCCCCTGACCGACGGGCTCAACTATCAGGTGCTGACGCCGCGCTTTTCGCCGACGCAGCAGCAGATCACCTATATGGCCCTTTTCGACAACCGGCCGGGCCAGGTTTATCTCTTCAACATCGAAACCGGCGAACAGGAACAGCTCGGCAATTTCCGCGGCATGACCTTCGCGCCGCGTTTCTCGCCGGACGGGCGCGAAGTTTTGATGTCGATGGAGCGGAACGGCAATTCCGACATCTTCATCATGGATCTGTCGACGCGGCGCTTAACGCGCCTCACCGACAATCCGGCGATCGACGTCTCGCCGACCATGTCGCCGGACGGAAGGCGCGTCGCCTTTACCTCGGACCGCGGCGGCACCCAGCAGATCTATACGATGAACGCCAACGGCACGAACCAGAAGCGCATCACCTTCGGCCAAGGCCGCTATCAGACGCCGGTCTGGTCGCCGCGCGGCGATCTCATCGCTTTCACGCGGCAATATAACGGGCGCTTTTATATCGGCGTCATCCGCCCCGACGGATCGGGCGAACGTCTCCTGACGGAAAGCTATCTGGAGGAAGGGCCGACCTGGTCGCCCAATGGCCGGGTCATCATGTTCTATCGCCAGACGCCGACCCGGCGCGACGGCTCGGGCGGGCAAACCCAGCTCTGGTCGGTTGATCTGACCGGCAGAAATCTCAGACGGATCAAAACGCCCGGCGACGCATCGGACCCCGCCTGGTCGCCGCTTTTGCCTTAACTCGTTCGAATCGGGAGGTTTTTCTGGTCAATCGTAACCGAAAATTCATTTTCGCGCCGGAACGGGCGTTCTTGATTGCTGGCGCGGGTCTCGCTACGATTCAGATGTTGGTTAAATTTTATCCTTTGACCGACACTGAATTGTAATGCGGGGGACTTAAACCTTCCGTTGCAAGTATGCGCCACAATAGCGTGCGGCATTGTGTGAAATGTGGCTTAGGGGCGGGGGCGCGCTCGCCGGGCCGGATCAAAAAGCCCAGCGGTTGAAACCGGTGACTGGGGAAGTGGAGCTGAAGAATGAACAAATTTTTGAAAGTGGCTGGAATTTTCGCCTCGCTGGCGCTGATTTCCGCCTGTGCATCGACTGGACCTGACGTCGACACGACCGATAGCGCCGACACCATGGTCGACACCGGCCCCTCGGGCCCGGTTCCGGGCACCCAGGCCGATCTCGAACAGTCCGCCGGTCATCGCGTGTTTTTCGCGTTTGATCAGTACACCCTGACGCCGGAAGCGCAGTCGACGCTCGCCAAGCAGGCGGCCTGGCTGAAAGAATATCCGGAAACCCGTATTCTCGTCGCCGGCAATTGCGACGAACGCGGCACCCGCGAATACAACCTCGCGCTCGGCGCCCGCCGGGCCGAAGCCGCAAAATCCTATCTCGTGAGCCTCGGCGTCGACGCCGCGCGCATCACCACGGTGTCCTACGGCAAGGAACGCCCGATCGACCCGCGGTCGACGGAAGCGGCCTGGTCGCTGAACCGGAACGCCACGACGACGATCACGTCCACCGGCGCGTAAGCGCGTTGGCGGCGCCGTCAGGCGAAGAAATGGGGGCGCGCCGTTACGCCGGCGCGCCTTTCTTTTTGTAATTTGGCCGCAGAAACGTTTTTTCGCCTTGTTTTCGTGGCATAGTGAATACGCTGCTGTTTTGGGTTTGAGGTAAGATCATGACTTCGATCGGAGCTGGTTTAAAAACTGGGCTGCTGGCGCTCTGCGCCGCGCTTTTCGTCGCCGGGCCCGCGAGCGCCGGCACGAAAGACGACATTCGCGATCTGCAGGCGCGCCTTGCTGCGGCCGAGCAGGCGCTGGCGGCGCAATCGCAGACCACGGTGAAAATCTCCCAGCTCGAGCGGCAGATCCAGCAACTGACCGGCCAGGTCGAAGAGTTGAGCTACAGGCTCGATCTCGCCAATCAGCGCCTCGATGCGGTGAGCGCGGTTCTTGCGGGCGACGCCAATTATACGCCGCCAGGCGATTACAGCGGCGCCGGGGCGAGCGGTCCCGGCGGGGGGCCTGTGTCGCTCGTGCCCGGTTCGGATGCTGAAGAAGGCGGCGAGGACCCCATCGGCAAACAGATCGCGCAATCGTCTGAACAGGCGGCGCCGGACGACGTCTCGCTGCCGCTCGATCCCAATGCGGCGTTCGATTACGCCTCCAGCTTCCTGCTCGCCGGCGACTACGCCCGCGCCAAAGCGGCCTTCACCATGTATGTGGAGGCGTTCCCCAATCATCCGCGTACGGCGGATGCGCAATTCCGCCTCGGTGAAATTCATCTGGCGCTGGGTGAAAACGCGGCCGCCGCCGACGCCTTCATCGCCCATATCCGCAATTATCCGAACGACCCGCGTTCGGCCGAAGCCTATCTGAAGCTCGGCACGGCTTTCGCGCGGCTCGATAAGACCAAGGAAGCCTGCACGGTGTTCAAGACCATGAAGTCGAAACATCCGAATGCATCTTCGCCGGTCCTGCAGCGCGCCAATCTCGAAATGGCGCGCATCGACTGCAAGTAATTGGCGACGCAGAACGCGCTGACGCCGGAGGCTTTCGCCGCGCGGCTCGATGCGCTGGTCCCCCCGAAAAAACTGGCGCTCGCCCTGTCGGGCGGGCGCGATTCCGTCGCGCTTTTGCAGCTTTGCGCGGACTATGCGCGGCGCAAAGGGCTCGCGCTTTTCGCCTATACGGTCGATCACGGGCTGCGGGCCGAAGCGGGGCGGGAAGCGCAACAAGCCGCCGGCTGGGCGCGCGCAGCCGGCGCCGCGCATCGCATTTTAAAATGGACGGGCGACAAGCCCGCAAGCGGCGTTCAGGCGGCGGCGCGCAAGGCGCGCTATCGCCTCATGATCGAGGCGGCGCAGGCGGACGGCTGCGAAGCGCTGGTGACGGCGCACACGTTGGACGATCAAGCGGAAACGCTTTTCATGCGGCTTTCCCGGGGCGCGGGGACAAACGGTCTCGCCGCCATGCGCGAAGAAACCCTCGCGGCGAGCGGCGCCGGCGCGCCGATCCGCCTGTTGCGCCCGCTGCTTTCTTTTTCGCGCGAAAACATCACGCAATGGCTTGGGGCTATCGGACAGGACTTTGTCGACGACCCGTCTAATCTGGACCCAACCTTCGAGCGGGTGCGCGTGCGCGCGGTCTTGGCGGCGCTTGGCGAACAGGATCTGTTGACGGGGGCCGCGCTTGCAGAGACGGCCGCAAAAGCCGCGAAAGCCGCAGACCGGCTGGCGGGCGAGGAAGACGCGCTCTTCGATCGTTTCGGCGGCTGTTTTTACGGCTGGGGCGGCGTCTCGCTCGATCGCTGGCGGGGTGATGCGCCCGGGTCCGCCGGTCTCGCCCGGCGGCTCATTCATGCGGCGGGCGGCGGCGAGTTTGCGCCCGATGAGGAGGCCGCCGCAGACGCGGTGGAGAACGCCGCCGAGACGGGCGGGGGCGCGCTTGGCGGCGCGCTCATCCGTCTTTTTAAGGGCCGGCTCTGGTTCTTGAGAGAGCCGGCGGCGCTCCTCGGCCGCGCCGGCCAGGCTGCGGCGTCGCCCGAACCGCTTGAAGGCGCGCTCTTATGGGACCGCCGTTTCATCATCTCGGTCCGGGGAGAGTCTGAAGGGCTCGAAATCGCGCCCCTCGGCACAGCGGCGCCGGAATTTCTCGGGGCCCGGGCGGGGCTTTTCAGGGGGCCGGCGGAAGGGCTCTCCGCCCTGCCGGGGCTTTATCAGCGCGGCGTATTGATTGGCGCGCCGTCGCTCCCATTTATGGGCAAAGGGCCAAAGACGGCGGGCGCCGCCGCAACGTCGCTGGCCAAGGAACGCTATATGGGCGGAATTGTTAGGTTTTATTAGATTTGGCGGGTTTTGCGCCATTTATCATGGCGCTGGCATTTCTTAACGCCTATCTAATAAGCTCTAATTCAGTGCGGATCGGCGCGCCGCCGGAAGGGCGGGCGACGAAAGGAACGGGATCGAATGAACGGACGCAATCTACTTATCTGGGGCCTTGTCATCGTCTTTTTCGTGGTGGCCCTGCAATTGTTCGAGTTTTCGACCCCCGGCCCGCAACAGACCCAGCTTAAATATTCGGATTTCATCCAGCGGGTGGACGCTGGCGGCATCAGCACCGCCGCGGTGTCCAAGGGCGAGGTCACCGGCGAGCTCGCCGACGGCAGCGCCTATGTCACCACCATCCCCGAAGACGGCCAGATCACCATCGCCGACAAGCTCGATGCGGCGGGCGTCGACACCGAAATCCAGAAAGAAGAAGAGCTGCCGCTCCTGCTCTCGCTTCTGATCAATATTCTGCCGCTTTTAATCTTCCTCGCCTTCTTCCTGTTCATCATGCGTCAGATGCAAGGCGCGGGCGGCAAGGCCATGGGCTTCGGCAAGTCCAAGGCGAAGCTTTTGACCGAGCGTCAGGGCCGCGTCACTTTCGATGATGTCGCCGGCATCGACGAGGCGAAAGAAGAGCTCGAGGAAATCGTCGAATATCTGAAAGACCCGATGAAGTTCCAGCGCCTCGGCGGCAAGATCCCGAAAGGCGCGCTGCTTGTGGGCCCGCCGGGCACCGGCAAGACGCTGCTCGCCCGCGCCATCGCCGGCGAAGCGAACGTGCCGTTCTTCACCATCTCGGGCTCCGACTTTGTCGAAATGTTTGTCGGCGTCGGCGCGAGCCGCGTGCGCGACATGTTCGATCAGGCGAAAAAGAACGCGCCCTGCATCATCTTCATCGACGAGATCGATGCGGTGGGCCGTCACCGCGGCGCCGGGCTCGGCGGCGGCAATGACGAACGCGAGCAGACCCTGAACCAGCTTCTCGTCGAGATGGACGGTTTCGAGGCGAATGAAGGCATCATTCTCATCGCCGCCACCAACCGTCCCGACGTGCTCGATCCGGCGCTGTTGCGTCCGGGCCGCTTCGACCGTCAGGTCGTGGTGCCGAACCCGGATGTGGCGGGCCGCGAAAAAATCCTGAACGTCCACGCCAAGAAAGTCCCGCTGGCGCCCGATGTGAACATCCGCACTATCGCGCGCGGCACGCCGGGTTTCTCCGGCGCCGATCTCGCCAATCTCGTCAATGAGGCGGCGCTCCTCGCCGCGCGGCGCGGCAAACGCTTCGTCACGGCGAAGGAATTCGACGATTCCAAGGACAAGGTCATGATGGGCGCGGAGCGCCGCTCCATGGTGATGACCGAGGACGAGAAAAAGCTCACCGCCTATCACGAGGCGGGCCACGCCATGGTGTCGATCTGTGTTGAGGGCAACGACCCCGTGCACAAGGCCACCATCATTCCTCGCGGCCGGGCGCTCGGCATGGTGCAGTCGCTGCCCGAACGCGACCGCTATTCCATGACCCTGCAGCAGATGACCGCGCGCATCGCCATGGCCATGGGCGGGCGCGTCGCCGAAGAGCTGAAATTCGGCCGGGAGAAAGTGACTTCCGGCGCCTCCTCCGACATCGATCATGCGACCAAAATCGCGCGCGCCATGGTCACCCAATACGGCCTTTCCGAAAAACTCGGCCCCATCGCCTATTCCGAAGACGAGGGCGAGGTTTTCCTCGGCCAGTCGATTGCGCGGAACAAGTCGATCTCCACCGAGACGGCGAAGCTCATCGAGGACGAAATCAAGCGTTTCGTCACCGAAGGCTATGAAAAGGCGAGACAGGTGCTGACCGACCGCCGCGATGACTGGGAGCGGCTGGCGCAGGCGCTGCTCGAGTTTGAAACGCTGACCGGCGAGGAGATTCAAAAGCTCCTTAATGGCGAAACCATTGTCCGCGAAGACCCTTACGATCCGAAAGATCACACGCCGCCCTCATCGGTGCCGAACACCGGCGCCCCCGCCGGCGGCAAAAAGAAAGACGACGACGGAACCGGCGGCATGGAGCCGAGCCCGCAAGGGGCCTAGCCGATAAAATAGAACGGCGTCCGCGCTTGGGGGTGCGGACGCCGCCTTTCATAGCCGCCAGCGCGTATGCGCCGGCGGCTATTCTTTTAAAAGCCGATGCCGTTTTGGTCTGCGATCGCGCCCGCAAAGGCCCAGCCGCCGAAGGTTTCCGACACGGCGATCATCAGTTCATTGTCGCCCTGTTTAAGATCAAGACCGGCGATGTCGAAAAAGCCGACCGTGCCGAGAAAGCGGTAATCGCGCACCGCCCAGCCGGCGTCGCCGAAATAAACGCGCTTGCCGTTGAGATAAATCCGTACACGGTCGGAATAACCGAAGCGCAGTTCTTTCATCTGCGCCGCATCGGAATTGATGGTGAGGCGAATAAAGACCGTTGAATCGGCGCCCGGCAGCCGTTCGTGCAGTCTTGAGATATTAGCGATTCCGTTGGTTTCGACCGCGAGCGGCGCCCAGGAAAGGTCGGCGCCGGCGGAAGGGCGCAGCGTCAGCGCATCGGCGATTTCCGCTTCGGGAAAGACCGACGAAACGGACCATTTTTTGATCAGCCCTTCCGGCAAGGGGGCCGTTTCTTTCGCTTCGCCGACGATCTTTTCGCCTTTGCGCAAGGGGCGGAAGACGATGTTCGAAAACCGGACGGTTGCGGCCCCCGTGACGCGCAAGCCCACATAGCCGGATTTCACATCGGTTTTGAGGTCCGGCACATGCAGGGCGGGCTCATCGCCGTTGAAATAGAAATCCGCCTTGTCGCCTTTGACGACGACTTTCACATGGTTCCAGTCATCGTAATTTTGCGACACGGGCGCGATGGCGTTTTCATCGGAGAAAATCTGCCAGGCGGAATTGCCGTTTTCGACGGGCGTGTACTGCACCGCATCGGGCTTTTCATTGAGGTGAGAGCGGAAATAGATTTCTTCGAAACGCCGGTCGCTTTCGGCGCGCCAGAGAGGGCCGATAAAGCCCTGAACCTCGTCGTAAGCGGCGTCGAATTCGATGACGCCGTCCTTGAACGCAATGTCGTCGAGCCAGACGCGCCCGCCTTTAAGGACAAGAATCTCGCGGCCATTATACGTTTCGGCGCGGGCTTCCTGGGCGGTCACGCGCCAGGTCTTGCCGTCGAAATCGAGGGTTTCCGGCGCGCTTCCGCTTTGCGCGCATGCGCAGACAGGCGTCAGGGAGAGGAAAAGAGTTGCAGGCGTTAATCGCATTGCTGGCTCCGCATGAAGGTGGGAAGCCAGCTTGGCCTATTGCGCGGGCGCGGTATTGCAAAAAGCGGACAAGGCCGGGTTAAAGCAGGGCGCGCCGTTCGGCGTGAAACGCCGTGGGGGTCAGCCCGGTTTCCGCTTTGAAGGCGTTGATCATGTGCGCCTGGTCGTGAAAACCGGCGCCGGCGGCGATGTTCGCCCAGTCGGGCGCCGCATGTCTTTCGGCGGCGAGCGCGGCGGCGGTGATCTGCAAATAACGGGCGTAAGCCTTGGGCGCGCAGCCGACATGATCGGCGAAGCGGCGGCGCAAATGGCGCTCGCTGACCCCGAGCGCGCCTGCAATCTCGCGCAGGCGAATCCGCCCCTCCGTCTTGCGCATTGTTTCGGCGGCCCTGCTTTCGGGTCCGTTCTTAAAGGCGCGTCCTTGCGTGAAGCGCTGCACATCGTCTTTCAGCGCATCGAGGACGGAAAAAGCATCGGCGGTTTCGCCAAGCCGCAGCGTGCGCGCGCAGGCGTCCGTCAGGACCGGAGGCGCGTTTGCAATAGCGGCATTCGAATAATCGGCAGGCGCGATCCCGAAGAGGGCGGCGGAGACTTCCGGCTTTAACCGGACGGCGATGAGCTCTTCCCGCGGCGAAGGGCGATACTGCTTCGCCTTGTAATAGGGGCCGCAGACAACGACCCGCAATTCGCTGACCTCGCCGTCAAGGGTTCGCCGGCGCAAGAGTGCAAGGCTCGGCTCGCCATGGGGGAGAAGCCGGTGCGCGCAGGGCGCGCCGGCGCCGGCGGCGCTGATCCAGGCGAGATCGGCGGGTGCTTCAGGCCCGTCCGCAATTTTCCACGCGCGGTACTGGCCCAGCGCATGATCCGGGGCGTCAACGCCGCTAGGTTTTAAAAGGCTCGCCATTGCGGGAGCTTAGCGGAAAGCCCATAAAACCGCATCAAGCGGTGCGGCGAAACGGCGTTTAATCGCGCCGTGTTGAAAGGAGAGGCGATGAAGGCCTGGCGGATCATGGGCGTCGTTAATGCGACGCCGGACTCCTTTTCGGATGGCGGACAGTTTCTCGACGCGCAAGCCGCGCTCGCGCACGGGCTGAAGCTTGCGGAAGAAGGCGCCGACATTCTCGACATTGGCGGGGAGTCGACGCGGCCCGGCGCCGATCTCGTCGCCGTCGAGGATGAAATCGCCAGAACCGTTCCGGTGATCGAAGGGCTGGTCCGCGAAGGCGCGGACGCCGTCATTTCCATCGACACGCGAAAGCCGGATGTCGCCAAAGCGGCGGTGCAGGCCGGCGCGTCGATCTGGAACGATGTCACGGCGCTTTCTTTCGCGCCGGACAGTCTTGAAACCGCGGCGGCGCTCTCCTGCGACGTTGTTTTGATGCACGCGCAGGGCGATCCGAAAACCATGCAGAAAGATCCGTACTATGACGATGTGGTGGAGGAGGTTTACGCCTATCTCGCGGCCCGCATCGAGGCTTGCGTCAAGGCCGGCATAGACGAGCGCCGCATCATTACCGATCCGGGGATCGGGTTCGGCAAGACGCTCGAGCACAATCTTCTCCTGCTCGGCAATCTGGATCGGTTCTGCGCGCTCGGCCGGCCGGTCCTCCTCGGCGCGTCGAGGAAGCGCTTCATCGCCGCCCTCGACAGGAAGAGCCCCGCCGAGAGCCGTCTCGGCGGCTCGCTGGCGGCGGCGCTGGCGGGGCTGCGTCAGGGCGTCTCCATTTTCCGGGTGCATGACGCCGCCGCCACAAGGCAGGCGTTAACCGTCGCTAACGCCATAGAAAATCCTCAATTTTCCCGTTAAGGCATTGATCAAGCCCTTATGCTAGGATCGGGGCGAAGACCAGGGAGCTCATGGCCCATGCGGGGCGACGACCAGATGACCGGCAAGCGGGAAATTTTCGGAACGGACGGCGTGCGCGGCCTCGCCAATGCGGGCGCGATGACGCCGGACAACATCCTGGCGCTCGGCCTCGCCGTGGGGCGGGTGTTCAAAAACGGCGCGCACCGCCATCGCGTGGTGATCGGCAAGGACACGCGCCTGTCCGGCTATATGATCGAGCCGGCGCTGACGGCCGGTTTCGCCGCTTCGGGCATGGATGTGTTTTTGCTGGGGCCTTTGCCGACGCCGGCCATGGCGATGCTGACGCGGTCCCTGCGCGCCGATCTCGGGGTGATGATCTCCGCCTCGCACAATCCTTATGAAGACAACGGCGTTAAATTTTTCGGGCCCGACGGGTTCAAGCTTTCCGACGAAACCGAGCTCGAAATCGAGCGGCTGATGAAGGAAGGCCCCGATGCGGGGCTTGCGGGCTCGGCCGATCTCGGCCGGGTGAAACGCGTCGACGATGCGCGCGCGCGTTATATCGAATTTGCAAAGGCCGCTTTCCCGCGGCGCTGCTCGCTCGACGGCGTGCGCGTCGTCATCGATTGCGCGAACGGCGCCGGTTACAAGGTCGCGCCCACCGTGCTCTGGGAGCTCGGCGCGGAAGTGAAGGAGATCGGGGTCGAACCCAACGGCTTTAACATCAACCAGAATGTGGGATCGACGGCGCCGAAGAAAATGCAGGAGGCGGTGCTCGAATATCGCGCCGATATCGGCATTGCGCTCGACGGCGACGCGGACCGGGTCATCATTGCGGATGAACGGGGCCGGCTTGTGGACGGCGACCAGATCCTGGCGCTGATCGCGCGCGCCTGGAACAAGAGCGGCGATCTGAAAGGCGGCGGCGTCGTCTCCACCGTGATGGCCAATATGGGCCTCCATAAATTTCTCGAAGGCCAGGGCTTGTCCTTGAGGCGCACCAAAGTCGGCGACCGTTACGTCGTCGAGGAGATGCGCGCGAGCGGCGCCAATGTCGGCGGCGAGCCGTCGGGCCATGTGGTCCTGTCCGATTACGGCACGACGGGCGATGGGCTCGTCACGGCGCTGCAGGTCCTTGCCGTGGTGGTCGCCGAAGGCCGCAAGGTCAGCGAGGTCTGCAATTGTTTCGACCCGTTCCCGCAAATCCTCAAGAATGTCCGGTATAAGGGCGGCGATCCTCTGGAGGCCGAAGGGGTCAAGCTTGCGATCAAGGCGGGCGAGGACAAATTCGGCGAGAAAGGCCGTCTCGTCATCCGCAAATCCGGCACCGAACCTTTAATCCGGGTCATGGGCGAGGGCGAAAACGGCCCGCTTGTGCAGGCGGTGGTGGACGATATCTGCGCCGCTGTCGAAGCGGCGGCTTAAGCTCCCCGAATCTGAAAAAACGGCCGGGCGCGGGGAGCCCGGCCGTTTCCACGCCCCCAGGTTACGCAGCTTCCTGCGTGCGCACCACGGGGAAATCGATATCCGTTTGAGCGACGTGATTGATGTAATTGGTGAGAATATTGGCGACCGCGACCGCGACGGTTTCCACGATCTCGCCTTCGCTGAGCCCTGCATTGCGGGCGTCGGAAAGATCCGCGTCCGAGACGAGGCCGCGCTTGTCCACGACGGCGACGGCGAATTTGAGAATCGCATTCAGTTTGGGATCGGACGACCGGCCTTGAAGGCGCGCGGCGATTTCCGCCTCGTCCACTTTGATGCTTTTTGAAATCGCCGAGTGAGCCGAAGCGCAGTAATCGCAGGCGTTTGCGCCGGCGACGGCGAGCGCCAGCGCCTCGCGGGTTTCCGGGGTGAACGAGCCTTCGCCGAGCGTGTCATTGAAATTGAGCGCGGCGGCGAGCACGGCCGGCTCATGCGCCATGACGCGGTAAAGATTCGGAACCATGCCGACTTTCGACTTGATGGCGGTGAAGAGATTGGCGGCGTCGGCGGAAGCGGCGTTGTCTGAAATCTGGGTAAGGCGGGACATCGGGTTTCTCCTGGTTTGTTGCAATCGGTTGGGTTTTGTTCTCTTGCCCCCGGTCTTGTCGCCCGGACGCCTGCTCCATATGTAATTACGGACCGTTTGGTCAATAATTGAAACCGGACTATTCGGTAACGATAGCGTGAGAGGATCGGTCGATGGCGCGTTTGCGGGAGTTCGACATTGACGAGGCGCTGGACGCGATGATGGGCGTCTTCTGGCGCGAGGGCTTTGAAGGCGCCTCGATGCAGGACATCGAGGCGGAGACCGGGCTGAACAAACAGAGCCTTTATCGCGTCTTTCCGGACAAGCGGGCGATGTATCTCGCCGCGCTCGTGCGTTATGAGGAAATTGCGGCGGCCGAAACCGAAGCCGTGCTGACCGGCGAGGGAACGGCGCAAGAGCGGTTCCGCAGACTTTTTGACGGCGTTTTAGGGCTGGCTGCGAAAGGCGAGCGGTCGGGTTGCTTTCTGTGCAATGCAGCCGCCGACCAGGGCCAGCAGGATAAGGAGACGACGGAGCGGGTCGCCGCCGCCATGCGCCGCATTGAAAAGATCTTCCGGGCGGGGCTCGCCGATGCGCCGCGCTATAAACGCGATCCAAAAGCGTGCGAGGAAAAAGCGGCGAGCCTGATCGCCGTTTATTTCGGCCTGCGCGTCCTGACGAAAGCGAATGCGCCCTTGCGGCTTTTGAAGGAAGCGGCGGCGGACGCTGTTGCGGGCATATAAAAGCCCGCCGGCAAGATACGCATGCCGGCGGGCTCCAGGCGCTTCAGCGCGCGCCCCTGTTTAGGTGAGAACGCGGATGTCGGCCCGGCGCGAACATTCCCGGCGCGCGATCCGGTGCAGGCGCCGGTTCGGCACATAACGGGCTTGGGGTCCGCGCGCGTCGACGGTGCAGATAAGGCGCGGGCCGCGGCGGGTGCGGACCACCCGTTCGCTCAAGACGATGCGGGCGCGATAGCGCGTATCGTAAACCTCGCGGTTGACGAGGCGTCCGCCGCCCCGGCCGCGATGCGCGCCGCGATAACCGTTGCGGCGGCCGCGATCGTCGTAACGGTCATAGCGGTCGTGATGACGGCTGCGGCGGTCGTAATCGTGATCGCCAAAGCGGATCGAGAAAGTGACGCCCGACGGCCGATACGCGCCGGCGCGGTAATATTTGTCCGCCGCATAATAGTTGTAATAATTCGCGGCGTGGCTGCGGTGGTCGTGGTCGATCCGGCAGGGATCGGGCCTGTGCGCGGCCGAAGCCGCCCCGAAGCCCAACGCCGAAATGGCGAGCCCGCCGGCGATCAACGGTTTCAGAAATTTTTTCATGTCGCTCTCCGTGCTTGCCCCAGCCGGATGCCGGTAAGCCTCAAGATGGCGGCGGAATGGGGCGAGATTGGCGCGATTTCAGGTCCAAAAGCCGCCATGGTCCCGTCCGCCGCGCAACTCTTTGTGAACGGCGCGAGCGGGCGAAGGCGGGCGGCGGGGCGAGACGGGGGGGCGATTGCGCAAGCTGTGCAAATCGTCTTATTAACTTTTCATGGGTTTTGCGAATGGAGAGTCGAAAGACAGCGCAGACGCGCATGACGGCGCGCCGCCGCTGGCGCATTGCGGGCTCGCCGCGGCGATCGACGTTGTCGGCGACCGCTGGACGCTGCTCATCATCCGCTCCGCGCTTTACGGCGTCACGCGGTTCGATGACCTGCAGACCTCGCTCGGCATGCCGCGCACGGTTCTGTCCAACCGGCTGAAGCGGCTCGTGGAGCGCGGGGTGTTGCGCCGGCGCGCCTATAAGCAAGAGGGCCAGCGTACGCGCCACCAATATGTGCTGACCCAGAAAGGCGTCGATCTCGCCTTGCCGCTGATGGCGCTGATGCAATGGGGCCAGAAACATGTCCTCACGGAAAAGGGCGCCGCCGGCATCATCAGCCGGCGCACGGGCGAGCCCTTGCAGCTCGGGCTTGTCGACAATACCGGCTCGACCGCGTCGCTGACCGACGTCCAGTTTAAAAAAGCGTCGTAAGACGCTTTATCCGCTCGCGGAAAGCTGGCGAAAAACCGAAAGCCGGTCGGCGATCTGCCAATGGCCGCAGATTTTTCCATCCTTGAAAAAATAAACGGTGGCGCCCGACATCTTGATGGTTTTGCCGGTGGGGGCGAAGCCGGCGATTTCGCCCAGATGCGTCGCCCGCCAGGTCCAGGTCATCGCGATCCTGTCGCCGCCGTCGAACATGTCGACGCTGGCGAAGGCCTGGTCCGGGCAGGGCGCGCGCGAGACGCGCACGCGCTCTGCAAAGCCTTCGCGGGTCAGCGTTTTTCCGTCCCAGGGGTCGCCCGGATCGTGGCGGATTTCATAGCTCTCGCCGACAAAGTCGCCGAGATTTGAAAGGTCGCCGCGATTCCAGACCGTCTCGATGAAACGGCGGAGCGTTTCGCTGTTGTCGTGCGTCATCACACCGCCTCCATCGTCAGCTGCGCCGCGCCGTCGGAGGTTTTCTCCGCCGTGACGCCTTCTTGGTTGATGATCGCCGAAACCCGGCTGCGATAGGCGGAAAAGCTGTCGAAGGTGACGACATCCACCGGTTCGTCGAAATTGATGATGACGCGCAGATGGTCGCCGGCCATGGTTCGGAGCGCGACGATCTCGCCGGTGAAGGTCTGGCCGAGATAGCGGCCTTTGACGCGCGAGCCCAGTTGGAACCGCTTTAAAGGCGGCCGGTTGCCGACCGCCGCATGCAACGTGTTCCAGTCGCGGAAACCATATTGCTTCGCGATCAGCTCCAGGCTTTCGCTGTGGGTGAGAAAATCGCCGTCTTCATCAAGGCCGGCGCGCAGGCGTTTCGCCTGTCGTTTGAGCGCGTCCAGAGACGGCAAAGAGGGATCGGTCATGGCAAGCCTCGTCTTTCGCCATGCGGAAATCACTGATGGGGCTCGCATTGCCATCGGTCCGCAGGCTTTGAAAGCGGGCTGAACCAAGCAAAAAATCGAAGGACTTCACCAAAAGCTATAACGCTCGCGAGCGGCGGGGGCCTTCACCCATGCTCGCGCAAATAGGCCCGGCGGCGGGGCTTGTCAATCGGCTTATTTCGCGCGCCGTCCGCCCGTGGAGGTTACGGCCCCCCGCCACAATCAGGAAAATTCCGAAGCCGAAAACCAGCCAGGACGCCGCCGGATCGGCCCCGAGCCGGAAGGCGGCGTCCGGAAACAGCTGGACGGCGAGCGCCGCCAGGCAAGAGACAAGGCCGGTTGAAATCAGCATATTGCTCATGAAATGGTCTCTCTCGCGTTCGTCCCGGTAGCCTCTATTGCGCAATTCGGGCGCATGTTTGAAAACCGTAAGGCGACATTGGGAAGGTTTATGAAAGGCCGCGTCCTTATCATCGCCGGATCGGACCCTTCGGGCGGCGCCGGCATCCAGGCCGACATCAAGACCGTGACGGCGCTTGGCGGCTATGCGGCGACGGCGATCGCCGCGCTCACCGTGCAGAACACCAAAGGCGTTTCCGCCGTGCATGGCGTCGCGCCGGAAATCGTCGCCGCGCAGATCGAGGCGGTAATGACGGATATCGGCGCCGACGCCATCAAGATCGGCATGATCGGGGATGTGGAAACCGCGCAAGTCATCGAAAACGCCTTAAAAAAACATCCTTCCGTTCCCGTCATCCTCGATCCGGTGCTGGTCGCGACCAGCGGCGACGCGCTCGCCAAAGACGGCGTCGCGGCGTTTATCCGTGACCGTCTCCTGCCGCTTTCTTTCGTCGTTACGCCGAATACGGATGAAGCGGCGGCGCTGACCGGTCAGACCGTTGAAACGCAGGACGACATGATCGAGGCGGGCAGGGCGTTGCGCCGCGCCGGCGCCGGCGCGGCGCTGGTGACGGGCGGACACAAGGCGGGCGAAACGGTGGAAGACGCGCTCGTGCTTGAAGGCGGCGAGCGCATCTATTCCAACCGCCGCATCGAAACGACGTCTACGCACGGTACGGGTTGCACGCTCGCCTCGGCGATTGCGACGGGCCTGGCGCAGGGCATGGCGCTGCCCGCCGCCGTCAAACGCGCTGTCGATTATACGCACAAGGCCATCGAAACGGCCCCGGGATATGGCGGCGGTCATGGGCCGCTCAATCACGCCCATACGATAAAGCCATAAATCCCAGCGGCTTGGCGAAAATTTGGACGCGCCATTTTGCCAGTGATAGGCTTGGGGCTTCGCAATCTGGGGAGAAACGCGAATGACCTTCAAGCATGTTTTGTTGACGAGTTGCGCCGCCGCGATGATCGCGGCTTGCGAGACGACGATTCCAGGCGATGATTCCCAGCCGCCAACTGTAAAGATCAGCGTGCCGCGGGACGGCAACGAGATTATCGCCAGCACGGAGGCGGACGAAGTGCTGTCGGTGGACCTGACCTGCGGCGCGCAGACCGACCTCGGCGTGAATGTTTATGTCATGCGCCGGGATTTTCCGGCGCGCCTGATGCTGACCGTCGGCGACAGCGGCGGCGTCAGCCTGGCCCGCGCTGTCGTGACGGGCGGCTCGATCAGCAATGTGGAGCCCGCCGACGCCACGGTCAGGAGCGACACATTTTCCGGCCAGCCGGCGACCGTCGTCGAGAAGTCCTATGACCGCGCCGATCCGCGGACGGGTCAGGTCATTTTGTTCGATGTGGAGCCGACCACGGGAACCATACGCGGTCCGAACACGGTCGCCGTGCACGGCGTGGGGTTCGATTTTTCGGGCAATGGCCGGTCCTCGTCGCGCACGCCCATGGGCGTGCAGGAAGCTTTGTGCGGCAATATCTAGCCTGTTGAGGCTTTCTAATCTTTCAGCGATGATTTTTCGTTTGCCGGGGGCGCCGCCCCCGGCGATATGGGTGCGGATAACAAGGAAAAGGAGACCGCGCTCATGACCGCTTATGATTTTGTCACGCTCGACGTTTTCACGGACAAGAAATTCGCCGGCAATCAGCTTGCGGCGGTGATGGATGCGCGCGGTCTTTCCACTGAGCAGATGCAGACCATTACGCGTGAGTTCAATCTCTCCGAAACGACGTTCGTCCTGCCGCCGGAAAACCCCGATAACACGGCAAGAGTTCGCATTTTCACGCTGGGCTATGAAATGCCTTTCGCAGGCCATCCGACCGTCGGAACGGCGATTGCGGTCGCGCGCGCCCGGGGGCTGAAAGGCAAGGTCAGGCTGGAGCTCAATACCGGCGTTTTTCCGGTCGAGGTGGATGCCTCGGAAGAAGGCGGCTTCGCCGAATTCGAAAATCCCAATCTGCCGGCGGAAACCGGCGCGGCGCCGGGGATAGAAGACATCGCGGCAGCGCTCTCCCTGCCGGCGGATGCGATCCTTCAGGGCGCGAAGGCGCCGCGCCTCTGCGGCGCCGGGGTCGATTATCTTTATGTCTGCGCGCCCCTGGAGGCGGTCCGGCGGGCGACGCCGAACACGGCGGCCTGGGCGGCGCTGGGGCTTGAGGATGTGGTCGGCGTTTATCTTTACGCCGAAGGCGGCGAGGCGGCGGACGCCGACTATCATGCGCGCATGTTTGCGCCGGACGCCGGCATCATGGAAGACCCGGCGACGGGCAGCGCCGCGGCGGGCTTTCCGGGGCAAATCGTCCGTAGCCAGACTGTCCCGGACGGCGTTCATCGCTGGGTGATCGAACAGGGCTTCGAAATGGGCCGGCCGAGCCGCATCCGGGCGAGCGTCGCTGTCGAAGGGGGCGCTGTTCAGTCGGTGCGCATCGGCGGCGACGCGGTTTTCATGCAAAAAGGTCAGATCTTCATTTGAGTTCTTTTGGCGTCCGCCTTTTCAATCACCGGCTCAAGCTCGCCAGCGATGCCGTCGCCTGCTTCGAGGCCTTGTTCGCGTTTTTTGCTGAACGGCCCGCGCTGGGTGACGGCGACGCCGGCGAGAATGATCGCAAGGGCGAGGAATACGCGTGCATCGAGCCGCTCATGATAGGCGAGAGCGCCGACCGCCACGGCCCAGAGCGGGGTGATGTAATTGGACAGCGCCATGAAGCCCGCCCCGGCGCGCCGGATCAGCATGATGATCAGGACCCCGTTAAGGCCTGTCGGGAAGACGCCGAGAAAAACGATGCTGCCGAGGCTCGATAGCGCCCAGTCTTCGCGGTGAAGATCGGCGAGAAAGAGCGCCGGAACCGAGAGGATCGCCGCGACGATCAGCATGCCCGAGGCGAAGACGCGGGGGGCGATGGGCGGCGCGCGCCGCGATAAAACCGCCGAGACGCCATAAAGGAAGGTCGCGAGCAAAAGCCCCGTCTGCGCCCAAAAGCTGCTGGTCAGGGCGCCCTTCAGCGCTTCGGGCCCCATCAGCACGAGGACGCCGAGAAAGCCGAGGGCGAATCCGGCGAGCTTGCGCCCGCTTAAATGTTCGTTTGCGAAGAAATAAGCGAGCGCGATGGTCCAGATCGGCATGAAGGCCATGTAAACGCCCGCAAGCCCGCTCTCCACATGCTGTTGCGCCCAGGGAAAAAGATAAAATGGCAGAACATTGCCGCTCGCGCCGACGGCGATCATCCAGATCCAGGACCGGCGCACCCGCCAGTTGTTCCCGCTACGGATAAAAAAGGGCGGCAGGCGCCGTCCGCCCGCGCGGCAGATTGCGTAAACGACGACAGCCGCGACCCATAGCCGCCCCGAAGCCACGGCGGCGGGCGGCATGGTCTCGACCGCCTTCCTGATAAAAGCGAAGGACGAACCGCCGAAAGCGACGATGAGGGCGAGCAGCGTCCAGTCGAAAAGGCCCGCTTCTTTGGGGCCCGCTGTTTTAAGGATTGCGCGTTTACCGTTCATTCACGATCCGCGCTATCGGGCCTCCTGGTTTCCCGCAAGAGAGAAAACCTCTTCATGGTGTAAAATATTACCATTTGACGCCGGCGCCCCATCCATGCAATGCCATGCGTGGGCCACGCCTCCCCAACGAGGCGCGACCCATCTGAGAGGATGGGAGTAAAAACATGACTCAGAAACCGTCTGCGCGCCCGCAGCGCGCTACTTTTTCGTCCGGCCCTTGCGCCAAGCGCCCCGGATGGTCTGCGGAAAACCTGCAAACAGACACCCTCGGCCGCTCGCACCGTTCGAAGATCGGCAAAGCCCGTCTTCAGGAAGCGATTGCGCGCACCCGCGCGCTGCTCGGCGTGCCGGACGATTACCGCATCGGCATTGTGCCGGCGTCGGACACCGGCGCCATGGAAATGGCCATGTGGTCGATGCTGGGCGAACGCCCCGTCGACATGCTCGCCTGGGAAAGTTTCGGCGAAGGCTGGGTCACCGATGCGGTGAAACAGCTGAAACTCGATGCGCGCATGTTGAAGGCGCCGTATGGCGAAATCGCCGATCTCGCCGCCGTCGATCCGAAGCATGACGTCGTCTTCACCTGGAACGGCACCACCTCCGGCGTGCGCGTTCCCGGCGCCGACTGGATCAGCGACAAGCGTGAAGGGCTCGCGATTTGCGACGCGACCTCAGGCGTTTTCGCGCAACAGCTCGACTGGCCGAAGCTCGATGTGGTCACTTATTCCTGGCAGAAAGTGCTGGGCGGCGAAGGCGCCCATGGCGTCCTGATCCTTTCCCCGCGCGCCGTCGAACGGCTTGAAACCTACAAGCCCGACTGGCCGCTGCCGAAAATCTTCCGCCTCACCAAGGCCGGCAAATTGAATGAAGGCATCTTCGAAGGCGCGACCATCAACACGCCGTCCATGCTCTGCGTCGAGGATTATCTCGATGCGCTGAAATGGGCCGAAAGCCTCGGCGGGCTCAAGGCGCTTTGCGCCCGCGCCGACGCAAACGCCGCGGCGCTCGGCGATTTCGTCGAAAGCGCGGACTGGCTCGATCATCTGTGCGCCGACCCGGCGATCCGCTCCAACACCTCGGTCTGTCTGAAGATCGTCGATCCCGACATCGCCAGGCTCGACGAGGCGGAACAGCGCGCTTTCGTGAAATCCATGGAAAAGCTGCTCGACGCCGAAGGCGCGGCCTACGACATCGGCGGCTATCGCGACGCGCCGCCGGGGCTTCGCATCTGGTGCGGCGCCACGGTCGAGACCGCTGACATCAAGGCGCTCGGCCCCTGGCTCGACTGGGCCTTCGCCGAAGCCAAGAAATCCCTCAGTTAACAGATTAAACCCGCTCATGCCGGCGCGAGGCCGGCGCCCATGTGTTCTCGTATGAGAAGATCCCGGCTTTCGCCGGGATGAGCGGGTGAAAAAGGAAAAAAACCCCATGCCCAAAGTTCTCGTATCCGATAAATTGAGCGAAACGGCTGTCCGCGTTTTCAAGGAGCGCGGCGTCGATGTCGACTATGAACCGACGCTCGGCAAGGACAAGGAAAAGTTGCTTTCCGTCATCGGCGACTATGACGGTCTCGCGGTGCGCTCCGCCACCAAGGCGATGGCGCCGGTGATCGAGGCCGGCAAGAAGCTGAAAGTTATCGGCCGCGCCGGCATCGGCGTCGATAATATCGACATCCCGGCCGCGACCGCGGCGGGCGTCGTCGTCATGAACACGCCTTACGGCAACGCCATCACGACCGCCGAGCACGCCATCGCCATGATGTTTTCCATGGTCCGCCTTATCCCGCAGGCCAACGCCTCCACCCATCAGGGCAAGTGGGAAAAATCGGCCTTCATGGGAACGGAAGTCTACGGCAAGACCCTCGGCGTCATCGGCTGCGGCAATATCGGCTCCATCGTCGCCGACCGCGCCGTCGGGCTGAAAATGCGCGTCGTCGCTTACGACCCCTTCCTCACCGAAGAACGCGCCATCAAGCTCGGCGTTGAAAAGGCCGATCTCGACACGCTGCTTTCGCGCGCCGACATCGTCACGGTGCACACGCCCCTGACCGACCAGACGCGCAACATCCTGAGCCGCAACAATCTCTCCAAGCTCAAGAAAGGCGCCTTCGTCATCAACTGCGCCCGCGGCGGCCTCCTCGACGAAGAGGCCCTGAAAGACATGCTCGACGAAGGCCATATCGCCGGGGCGGCGCTCGACGTTTTCGAAACCGAGCCCGCGACCGACCACCCGCTTTTCGGCAATCCGAAAGTCGTGGCGACGCCGCATCTCGGCGCCTCGACCAAGGAGGCTCAGGAAAATGTCGCGATCCAGATCGCCGAACAGATGGCCGATTATCTTGTGCGCGGCGCGGTTTCGAACTCCCTGAACTCGCCGTCGGTGACCGCCGAAGAGGCGCCGCGGCTGAAGCCCTTTATCGCGCTTGCCGAAAAGCTCGGCGCCTTCGCCGGCCAGCTGACGCGCACCGGGCTGAAAAAGATCGAGGTGATTTACGAAGGCGACATTTCCGAACTCAATCTGAAGCCGCTTACCGCGTCGGCTGTGGCGGGCGTTCTGAAGCCGATGCTGTCGGAAGTGAACATCGTCAATGCGCCGGTGATCGCCCGCGAACGCGGCGTTTCCATCGCCGAGACGGTGCGCGACGACGCCGACGCTTACGACAGCATCATCCGCCTCAAGATCACCTCGGAAACCCAGACCCGCACCGTGTCCGGCACGCTCTTCGGCGGCGCGCCGCGCATTGTCGAGATCAAGGGCGTCGACATGGAGGCGTCTTTCTCGCCGCACATGCTCTACACCACCAATGAGGACAAGCCGGGCTTTATCGGCGCTCTCGGGCGCGCGCTCGGCGAGGCGGGCATGAATATCGGCACCTTCAATCTCGGCCGGGAGGACTCCGGCGGCGGCGCCATCGCGCTCGTGGCGGTGGACGAACCGATTTCGGACGACCTGCTCGAAAAGGTCCGCGCCCTCCCGCATGTGACCCAGGCGACGGCGCTGGCGTTTTAAGCCGCCGGCCGTTCCGAAATGACCGGTTTGCGGGTTGCATTGACCGGGCCTTGAAAGGCCTTATGGTGCGCCCGCAATTACCCGATTTTGGAGGCTTGAATGGCGGATGTCGCGGTCGTCGGCGCGCAATGGGGCGACGAGGGCAAGGGCAAGATTGTCGACTGGTTGTCGGCGCGGGCCGATGTGGTGGTGCGCTTCCAGGGCGGCCATAACGCCGGCCATACGCTGGTCATCGACGGGGCGGTCTACAAGCTGTCGCTGCTGCCGTCCGGCGTTGTGCGCAAGGGCTGCGTCGGCGTCATCGGCTCCGGCGTCGTCGTCGATCCCTTCGCGCTGCTCGCCGAAATCGACCGCATCCGCGCGCAAGGCGTAGAGGTCAGCCCTGAGACGCTGATGATCGCGGAAAACGCGACGCTGATCCTGCCTGTGCATCAGGAGCTCGACGCCCTGCGCGAAGGCGCGGCGACCGGCGTCAAGATCGGCACCACCAAGCGCGGCATCGGCCCGGCTTATGAAGACAAGGCCGGGCGCCGGGGCTTGCGCGTCATCGACCTTGCGGACCTGTCGAGCCTCAAGGCGAAGATCGAGAACCTGCTCGTTCATCACAACGCCCTGCGCCGCGGCTTCGGCGTCGAGGATGTGGATGCAGATGCGCTCTTCGAACAGTTAAGCGCGCTGGCGCCCAAGGTCGCGCCATTCGCCAGGCCGGTCTGGCGCGAGCTTGACGCCGCGCACAAGGCCGGCAAGCGCATTCTCTTCGAGGGCGCCCAAGGCGTCTTGCTTGACGTCGATCACGGCACTTATCCTTACGTCACCTCGTCCAACACGGTGGCGGGCCAGGCGGCGACGGGCTCCGGCCTCGGGCCCCGCGCGGTTCATTATGTGCTGGGCATCGTCAAGGCGTATACGACGCGGGTCGGCGAAGGGCCGTTCCCCACCGAACTTCACGACGACACCGGCAAGCGCCTCGGCGAGCGCGGCCATGAATTCGGCACGGTGACGGGGCGCCAGCGCCGTTGCGGCTGGTTCGACGCCTGCCTCGTGCGCCAGTCCCTGAAAGTCTCCGGCGTCGACGGCATTGCGCTGACGAAACTCGACGTGCTCGACGGGTTCGACGAGATCAAGGTCTGCGTCGGCTATCGCATTAACGGCGAGGAATACGATTACCTGCCCGCCGGCGCCCATATTCAAGCGGCGACCGAGCCCGTCTACGAGACCATGGAAGGCTGGAAAGGCTCCACCGAAAAGGCGCGGAGCTGGGCCGATTTGCCGGCCGAAGCCGTAAAATATGTCCGCCGCATCGAGGAGCTCATCGAAACGCCGGTGGCGCTTGTCTCCACCAGTCCCGAACGCGACGACGTCATTCTGATGAAAGATCCGTATCAGGATTGATTGTCAGGATTTTTGGCTTTCCACGATGCGCTGGGCGACTTGCGCGTGGCCGGCGAGCATTCTGAGGCGTTCCGTCTCGCGCGGCTCCAGCGACCAGTCTCCGTGATCCACCGACCCGCCGAGCAGGATCGAGCTTTTGCGCGGAAACATATAGAGAAGCCCGGTTTCCGGCGACGCGCTCACATAGCCGTAATCGACTTCCGGCTGCGGCAGGAGCATGGTTAGCTGTCCGCGCGCTGGTTCCATTGCCTCATCGCCGAACAGCGCCTTCGCGCCGAGCCCGGTGCAGTTGAAGATGAGTTTCTCCTTCAGGTCGAAAACATCGCCGGCGGTTTCGAAACTTTTCCGCACGATGCGCCCGCCGGCGTTTTCGACAGCGCGCATCAGCGCGCGCAGATAAATATCCGGGTCAATCATGATGGCGTGGTGGCGCTCCACATAACCATAGCCGAAATATTTTTCCGGCGCGGTTTCGACGGCGAGCCCCGCATAAAGATCGTCGCCTTCGAGATAGGGCGTGCGTTCTTTCAAGGGCGGCTCTTCGCGAAGGCCGAGATAACGCATGTAATAAACGCCGTAAGCCGGGTCGTTTGCGAGATGCTGAAACTTACGCTGGGCGATCCGCGCCGCGCGCACGAACTGCCGGGCGAAGTTGTCGCTGATCGCGTCGCGCCCGTCATAGAGGGTCGTCGGATGCCAATAGGCGCCGGCGATATTGGACGTCGTATAAGGCGGCAGGGCCGCGCCATAGACGCTCACCTCATAACCGCGGCGCAAAAGCAGGAGCGCCGTCGTCAATCCATTGACCCCGGCGCCGATGACGGCGGCGCGTTTCCGGTCGATGCTTGCGGCGAGCTCGACCGCGAGCTGCGCGCAGCCCCATGACAGCGTCACGCCACAGCCGCCATGGCCGTAATTATGGATGACGTCGCGCCGGCCGAATTTTTCATGCTCCAGCCGGAAACCGCTCGGCCGATAGGGGCGAAGGCCGACGACGGTGCGGATCTCGCGGGAGGGCTGAGACAGGACCGGCGCGTAAGGCGCGTCGAAGGGACGCGCATGATCGTCTGCGGCGCGCGCGGGAAAGGAAGCAAGGGCGGGCGTCAGCGCCGCCGCGGTCAGAAACTGGCGCCGTGCGATCATGGTCGAAACTCCTTGATGACTATCCCCTTCAGCCATCTTTTCGCGCCCCGCGCAGGCGCGCAAGCTCCCGCGCTCGTGAGGCGAACCATCTGGCGCTCTCCATGCGCGCCGCCTATGATGCGCGTCATGAACAAGGTCAAAACTTTCATTTTCCCGGCCGTTCTTGCCGCCGGCGCGCTGTTTTTCGCTCTTTCGGGGCGGACGGCCGCGACCGGCGCCGAATACGGGCTCGACCGCGAGCCGGAACTGGTCGCCGCCACCTTTTCGTCGGCCTGGTGCTCGTCCTGCAAGATCCTTGAGCCGCGGCTGGCGAAAGTGATCCCCGATTTCGCCGACAAGCCTGTGAAATTCGTCGAGCTCGATTTCACCTTCGGCCAGCGTGACGACATTGCGGAGAAGGCGCGCGCCGAAGGGTTGGCGGAAATCTATCCGCGCTTTAAAGGCGCGACCGGCTTCACCTTGCTTGTGGACCGGGATACGGGCGAGGTTATCGATATGCTGACCATCGATTATTCGAAATCCGCCATGCGCGCCGCGCTCGCCCAGGCGCTCGCCGTTGCGGCGGTCAGCAAGCCGGCCGATTAATTGTTCCTTATACGAAGTTTCCAGATTTGATACGGGGGTTGCGGCCGCCAAAACCCAGTTCGGGACGCGTTGACAATCGTCCATGACGGGCGATTTTGCTTGCGCTTTTTCGCCTTTTGAGGCACGATAAAAGCCGTTCCGAGGGGCGTCCCGCCTGTCGCCAATGGACGACGGCTCGTGCGACGCGCAACTCGTTTGCCCTTTAAGGGATCCTTGGGGGAGCAACGAGCAATACGCGCCAGGGAGCCAGGGCAATTGGGACTGAGAAAGACCCTTTGAACCTGAACCGGGTCATGCCGGCGCAGGAACGGAACCGCGAAAGACTTGGAAAACCCTGCATTTGACATGCAGCGTTGGCTGAGCCTGACGTCGATTTCCTCATCGCTGGGCCTGAAAGCTTAAGCGGCGATGAGGAGACCGGCCCGTTAGTCGGATTTGTTTTGACGGTTGCGCCGTCTGTTTTGACCGCAACGATGCAGAAGTTGTTGCGGCTGCTTTCCGTCACCGGAAATAGAAAATCAGCGCGATGGTCAGGAGCGCGAGCCCCAGCGCCTGCCAGCGATAATCGTGACGCCATTTGCGCATTGAGCCCTCGTCATGGTCATGGGCAAGATCGGGCAGGCGAAAATGCGTATGCGCTTTCGCCGCCGGTCCGCGCCAGCGCACGCTAAGGCCGGCGAGCAAGGCGCAAGCGGCGAGGAACAACAGCCCCGCCATGATGGTGAAGTGAATATCCGGTCCGCCGGCCGCCGCCCAGAGACCGGTGACTTCTTTTGCGACAAAGAGGGCAAGTCCCGTAGGGATCATGATGAGGAGCGTCCAGAAGGCGGCGCGGGCGCTCACCCGCGAAACGAAAAGCCCGCCCATGAAGGTCGCGACGACCGCCGGCGTGATATAGGCGAGCGTCGACTGGAAATAGGAAAAGAGCGAGCCGAAACGCTCCACCAGCGGCACGACGCCCATGCCGAAAATCATCATGGCGCCGGTGACCGCGCGCCCGATCCATAAAAGCGTATGATCGCCTGTTTCGGGGCGCGCCGGTTTGACGAAATCCATGGTGACGATGGAGGCGCCGGCGTTGAACGCGCTGTCGAGGCTCGACATGATGGCGGCGATCAGCGCGGTGACGATGAGGCCTTTGAGCCCCGCCGGCAACAGCTCGACGATCAACGTCGGGAAGGCGAGATCGGGGCGGTCGAGCGCCGGAAACAGAACGAAGGCGATGAGCCCCGGGAGCATCATGAAGAAAAGGTTCGGCAGCTTCAAAAAGCCGCCGAAGAGGGCGCCCCGCCGCGCGGCTTTCAAGTCCCGCGCGGCGAGAACGCGCTGCACGAAATACTGGTTGAGGGTCCAGTAATAAAAGCCGAGCAGCAAGACGCCGAAAAGCCCCGTCCAGGGGAGAAAGTCGTCGCTTGCAGGCTTGATCATCTGCGTGCGGCTCGCGTCGAGTTCTGCGAACAAGGCGTCCCAGCCGCCGACGGCGCCCAGCCCCGCCCAGAGAATGACGAGAGAGCCGACGATCATCAGCGCGGCCTGCACCGCGTCGGTGACGACGACCGCGCGAAGCCCGCCCGCCACCGTATAGACGCCGGCGAGAAGCGCAATCAGCGCCGCCGCGCCCCAAAGGGAAAGCGCCGGGATGAACATGGAGATGACGAGCCCGCCGGCGAACAGCGCCCCGGCGATGTCGATGAACATCAGCGTGAACAGCGTGAAGGCGGCGTAAAGCCGGCAGGTGCGCTCGTCAAAGCGGGTTTTCAGATATTCTGGCACGGTGAAAAGTTTCGCGCGCAGGAATACCGGCGCCATGAAAAGCGCAAAGAAAATCAGCACCGCCGCGGCGGTCCATTCATAATTGAAAACGACGAGCCCGTATTCGTAAGACGCGCCGATCAGCCCCACGAAACTCGCACCCGACATGTTGGAGGCGTAAAGCGAGGCGCCGATCAGCGGCCAGGCGAGGGAGCGTCCGGCCAGGAAATAATCGTCGGCGTTGCGCTCGCGCCGTCCGGACCAGAAGCCGTGCGCCAGAACCGCCGCAAAATAGACAATAATGACGGCGATATCGAATGTGGCGAGATCGGCGTGCATGGCGCGTCCGCTGCGGCTTCGACCCTTTCGCGCCGCGGGCTACCGCGCGGCGGCTTGAGGCTGTTATAACGGATTCCCTGGAGAATGCATGGGGCCGGCCTGATGATTTGGAAGACGATGGCGATTGGGTGCGCCCTGATGCAAGCGGCGGCGGGCGCCGCCTTTGCGCAAGAGCGCGCCCCGCATTGCGTCGAGAGGGCGCGCAAAGACATTGATTATATTGTTTGCCGTTTCGGTCCGCAGGCGGGCGGCGTTCGTCTGTTCCTGAATGACGCGGAAAGCGAGCCCTACGGCCACTTCAATTTCGTCAGGGACGCGCTGGCGGCGAAGGGCGAACGCCTGGTCTTCGCCATGAACGCCGGCATGTATCATGCGGACAGGCGGCCCGTGGGGCTTTATGTGGAAGAGGGCGAAGAGGCCGCGCCGCTCAACGACAATGACGGCCCCGGCAATTTTCACTTAAAACCGAACGGCGTGTTTTTCATCACAGAGGCCGGCGCGGCGGGCGTTTTGGAGACCGAAGCGTTCGTGAAGCGTTTTCCTCCCCCGTTCACGGAGGAGCGGAATATTGCATACGCCACGCAATCGGGGCCCATGCTGGTCATCGACGGCAAGCTTCATCCGCGTTTTCTGCCCGATTCGGATTCGCTCAAACGCCGCAACGGCGTCGGCGTGACGGAAAAAGGCGAGGTTATATTCGTCCTCTCCGACAGTCCGGTCCGGTTTCACCATTTCGCGCTGTTCTTTCGCGACGCATTGAAAACGCCGAACGCGCTCTATCTCGACGGAACGATCTCGCGGCTTTACGCGCCGGAGCTTGACCGCAACGATCCGGGCGCCGCGATGGGGCCGATTGTCGGCGCCGTTGCAAAAGAAGACTGAACGCCAGAGGAGGTCCGACATGCCCTTGACGCTCAAAGGCGGCTGCCGCTGCGGCGCCGTCACCTTCACCGTCGACAGCCATACGCCGGTTCCCTATCAGCGCTGTTATTGCAGTATTTGCCGCAAGACCGCGGGCGGGGGCGGCTACGCCATCAATCTCGCCGCCATCGCCGGCACGCTGAAAATCGAGGGTGAAGAAAATTTAGGCGTTTATCGCGCCGTGATCGATCGCGGCGGGCGGCGCGAGACAAGTTCCGGCGAGCGCAATTTCTGCAAAGCCTGTGGAACCGCGTTGTGGCTTTACGATCCGACCTGGCCGGAGCTCGTTCATCCGCACGCTTCGGCCATCGACACGGATCTGCCCGAGCCGCCTTCGCTGGTGCATTGTCTGCTCAAAGACAAGGCGAATTGGGTGCGGCCCGAAATCGGCCCGGACGATCAGGCGTTTGATCATTATCCGCAAGACAGCATCGAGGACTGGCACAAGACGCGCGGGCTCTGGGCGGACTAAGAACCGCAAAGGGCCCGCCCCGTGCGGCAAGCACGACTGCGCGCCGGCGCTTATGCGCCGAATGCGCGGATGAGCCGTCATCCGCGCTCATAAGAAAAGAGCGCGGCTTTGCAATTCGCGTCGAAACCGGCATGCTGGCGGCGCCGGCAACAAAGGAGTCGTCCTTCCCGTGAAACAGATCGTCCCCGCTCTTAGTCTGATCCTTTGTCTTGTTCTCTCCCCCGCCGCCGCTTTCGCGCAGGCCGAGCCCGCCGCAACGCCGCCCGCGCTCACCGAAGAGGAAGCCGCGATCGTCGCCCGGGTGGAGGCGAATTTCGGCGACTCCATCGCCTTTCTCGAAGAGGTGGTGAACATCAATTCCGGCACCATGAATCATGAGGGCGTGCGCGCGGTTGGCCACGCCTTCGCCGGGCCTTTCGAGGCGCTCGGCTTCAAGGTGAAGTGGATCGAGCAGGACAAGGTGAACCGGGCGGGCCATTTCGAGGCTGTCAAAAAGGGCGATCAAGGCGCGAAGCTGCTCCTTATCGGCCATCTCGACACGGTCTTCGCCAAAGACGGCGACTTCCTCGAATGGAGCCGCGACGGCGACGTCGCCAAAGGGCCGGGCGTCGTCGATATGAAGGGCGGCGACATCGTCCTTCTCTATGCGCTGAAAGCGCTCGACGATCTCGACCTTCTGGACGGCGCCGGCGTCACCGTGCTCATGACCGGCGACGAAGAGATGAGCGGCAAGCCCATCGATATCTCCCGCAAGGACCTCATCAAGGCGGCGAAGCGCGTCGATGTCGCGCTCAATTTCGAAGGCGGCGCGGAAGGCGAAGTCGTCACCTCGCGCCGCGGCGCTTCCGGCTGGACGCTGACGACGACCGGCGTGCGCGCGCATTCGAGCCGCATCTTTTCCGAAGAGGTCGGCGCCGGCGCAATCTTCGAAATGGGACGCATTCTGAACGACATCTATGAAGCGCTCGCGGAGGAAGAATATCTCACCTTCAATCCCGGCGTCGTCGTCGGCGGCACGGATGTGAAATACGACAAGGAGGCGACGCGCGGGAGCGCCTTCGGCAAGACCAATGTCGTCGCGCAAAAGGTCGTGGTCGACGGCGGCCTTCGTTTCATTTCAGAAGAACAAAAAGAAGCGGCGCGCGAAAAGATGCGCGAAATCGCCGCCGAACACCTTCCGGAAACCGGCGCGGAGTTTGCGTTCGAGGACAGCTATCCGGCCATGAGTCCCACGGACGGCAATATGGCGCTGCTCGCCCTTGTCTCCGATGTGAGCGAGGATCTGGGCCAGGGCCCTTTGAAAGGCAACGATCCGTCAAAACGCGGCGCCGCGGACATCTCCTTCGCCGCGCCGCATGCGCCCGCCTCCATGGACGGGCTCGGCCCGGAAGGCGGCGCGGGCCACACGCCCGACGAATGGCTCGATATTCCCTCCGTCAAGGCGGCGACGGCGCGCGCCGCGCTGATCATCTACCGCCTCACCCGCGAAGACGCGCCGAGCTTCGAATAGGCGGCGAAGGAAAGACCCGTGACGGATGCGATCAAAACCGTGCGTATCGACAAGCGGTTCTGCGGGCCGAAAAGCTCCGGGAATGGCGGCTATTCGGCGGGGCTTTTTGCGCAAGCGATAGACGGGCCGGCGTCCGTGACCCTGAAGGCGCCGCCGCCCCTCGAAACGCCCATTGAATTGCGCGTGGGCGAAGGCGGGAAAGTCGAAGCGATCGCGGGCGAGACGCTGATCGCTGTCGCCGAGCCGGGCGAGGTGAGCGTCGACCCGCCGGCGATCCCCGATGACGCCGCTGTCGCCGCGGCCCATGACGCCTTTGTGGAGACGGTCACGGGCCGGCACATCATTCCTTATTGTTTCGTTTGCGGCGACCGCCGCGCCCCCGGCGACGGCCTCAGGATTTTTTCCGGTCCCGCGCCGGACAGTCCCGTCAACGCCGATTTCTGGACGCCCGCGGCCGACCTCGCCGGCGAAGACGGGCTTGTGCGTCCTGAATTTTTATGGGCGGCGCTCGACTGCCCCACGGCTTATGCTTTGCGGGTCGGCGAGCGCATGACCCTGCTTGGGCGCATGACGGCGGAGATTCGCCGCCGCCCGAAGCCCGGCGAGCGCCTCATCGCCGCGGCCTGGCGGACCGGCGAGGACGGGCGCAAGCATTTCTCGTCCTCGGTGCTGCTCGATGAAAAGCGCGAGATCGTCGCCGCGGCCAATGCGATCTGGATCGAGCTGAACGACCCCGCGCTGGTGGAGAAGATCAAGGGCGAGAACGCCTGAAAACGGCGGGTTTCACCCCTGGCTTCACTGTGCGTGGCTTTCCTTGATGGACACCCGCCGATTTGCTAGAAAGCGACCACATTCCGAGGGGCGCCGGCGGCACCGGCTGAGACCTTGTTTTTCCTCTTCCGGGAGGAAACGGCACAGGGGCACCCTTTGAACCTGATCGGTTAACACCGGCGTAGGGACGGAGGCGCTTATGATCACCACATCCACCGTGCTGACCCTGTCGCTCGCGAAGGCGATGGGCTTTTATTTCATCGCCGGCGGGCTGTCGGGCTTCATCAGCCGCACCCGCTGGGCGGCGATCCTCGATGAATTTATCGCGCGGCCGGCGCTCACCTTTATCTCCGGCGTCTTCGTTTTCGTCCTCGGCGCGGCGCTCATCATGGCGCACAACATCTGGACCGATCCGCTGGCCATCGCCGTGACGTTGATCGGCTGGGCCGCGGCGATCGAGGGGATCGTCCTCGTCGCTTATCCGGACCCGCTCTTGAGATGGGCGGTCAAATTCGTGCGCCCCGGCGCGGTCCGCGCCTTTTCCGTCTTCACCATCCTCCTCGGCGCCGTCTTCCTGGCGCTCGGCTTCACCGGCCGGGCGGGGCTTTGAGCGTCATGACGGCTGAGGATGACTTGAAGGATGTTTTGCTGCCAGACGAGCATGTGCTTTGGACGGGAAGGCCGCAAAGAGTGTCGCGAATTGCGCTCTGTTACGGATTGTTTGCGGTCGTTTTGATTTGCGTGGTGGCCGCCCCGCTCGCGCAAGCGGCGCTGACTGGCGACATGTCTATATTTGAAAGCGTGAACTTCACGGTCAATGGGGAAAAGCTCACACAAGAAACGCCAATATCAGATGTCTATACGAGCTTGATAATGATTGCTGTTATTTTCGTGACTGTTGTTTCCGCTGCAATCCTTTGGGCCCTATCAAGCCGCCGGAAGTCATTTGCGTTGACTGACAAGCGCGCAATCATAAAAAGCCATTTTCCCGTGTCGAAGGCATCGAGCATTCCCTTGAAGAATATCTTTGTGGTCGAGCGAAGCGGTGGGAAAAGGATAGGCATCATAAAGCTTTTTCCTACCGATCCCAATCTTCTGTCCCGCATAATGAGTTTGTATCAAATCCCGGCAAACTCATTCTCGAATATCGAAAATCCGCAGGTTACTGAGGCGACAATCCTCAGTGCAGTCGCGCAATCGCGCATGGAGCAAGTCTAATGAACAAGCATATCCCCCAATCCGAATTCAAAACTCCGGAAGTCACGACCGGCCCCTTGCCGTCGAGCCGCAAGACTTACGTTGCGGGCGATCAGTACAAGGACATCCGCGTGCCCGTGCGCGAGATCGACCTGCACCCCTCGGCGAACGAGCCGCCCTTGCCGGTCTATGACACGTCGGGCCCCTATACCGATCCGGAGGTTTCCATCGACGTTGAAAAGGGCCTCGCCCGCACGCGCACGGCGTGGATCAAAAAGCGCGCGGGCGAACACGGAAACAATATCGAGGAATATGACGGCCGCGAGGTGAAGCCGGAGGATAATGGCGGCGCCAGCGGCAAGCATCTCGCCCGCGAATTCCCGGTCCGCAATCGCCCCTTGCGCGGCACGGGCGAAGGCCCCGTCACGCAATATGAATTCGCCAAGGCGGGCGTCGTCACCGCCGAAATGGAATTCGTCGCGATCCGCGAAAATCTCGGCCGCAAGCAAATGCTGGAAGACGCGGAGCGGCGCGTCGCCGAGGGCGAAAGCTTCGGCGCGGAGATCCCGCCCTTCATCACGCCGGAATTCGTGCGCTCGGAAATCGCGCGCGGGCGCGCCATCATCCCGTCCAACATCAACCATCCGGAGCTCGAGCCGCAGATCATCGGCCGCAATTTCCTGGTGAAGATCAACGCCAATATCGGCAACTCCGCCGTCGCGTCGTCCGTCGAGGAGGAGGTCGATAAGATGGTCTGGGCGACGCGCTGGGGCGCGGACAATGTCATGGACCTGTCGACGGGCCGCAACATTCACAACACCCGCGAATGGATCATCCGCAACTCGCCGGTGCCCATTGGCACGGTGCCGATCTATCAGGCGCTGGAGAAGGTGAACGGCGTCGCGGAGGATTTAAGCTGGGAGGTCTATCGCGACACGCTGATCGAGCAGGCCGAGCAGGGCGTCGATTATTTCACCATCCACGCCGGCGTGCGCCTGCCCTTCATTCACCTCACCGCCGACCGGGTTACCGGTATTGTTTCGCGCGGCGGGTCGATCATGGCGAAATGGTGCCTCGCCCATCACCGCGAGTCGTTCCTCTACACGCATTTCGAAGAGATCTGCGAGATCATGCGCCGCTATGACGTCTCCTTCTCGCTGGGCGACGGGCTGCGCCCCGGTTCGGTCGCGGACGCCAACGACAAGGCGCAGTTCGCGGAGTTAGAGACCCTCGGGGAGCTGACGAAAATCGCCTGGGACCATGGTTGCCAGGTGATGATCGAGGGGCCGGGTCACGTCCCCATGCACAAGATCAAGGTCAACATGGACAAGCAATTGAAGACCTGCGGCGAGGCGCCGTTCTACACCCTTGGGCCGCTGACGACCGACATTGCGCCCGGCTACGACCACATCACGTCCGGCATCGGCGCGGCGATGATCGGCTGGTTCGGCACGGCGATGCTTTGCTATGTGACGCCGAAGGAGCATCTGGGGCTCCCCGACCGCGACGACGTCAAGGTCGGCGTCGTCACCTACAAGCTCGCGGCGCACGCCGCGGACCTCGCCAAGGGCCACCCGGCGGCGCAACTGCGCGACGACGCGCTCAGCCGCGCGCGCTTCGAATTCCGCTGGGAGGATCAGTTCAATCTCTCCCTCGACCCGGAGACCGCGCGCGACTTCCACGACCAGACATTGCCCAAGGAAGCGCACAAGGTCGCCCATTTCTGCTCCATGTGCGGGCCGAAATTCTGCTCCATGAAGATCACGGCCGAGGTCCGCGACTATGCGGCCGGGATGAGCGACAACGAGAAAAAAGACCTCGAAAAACTCTCCGAACAGGGCATGGCCGAAATGAGCGAGAAATATAAGGAAATGGGCTCGGAGCTCTATCTCGAAGAAGAGGCTGTGACGAAAGCGAATAAGGGGTTGTGATTTAAGCCTGAGATGCCTGCTTTCGTTACTTTGTAACGGTTGCGTGTTTGCGTTTTGTTCTTATATTGCTGTGGGGCGTGTATATACATTGCTGAAATAGGTGCAGAACAAAATGTCAAAATTCAAAGTAAAAATGAAAATCCAAGGATTTGAGCTTGAATTAGAGGGAAGTCGTGAAGACGCAGCTGTCATCAATGAACAATTAGGAAGACAGCTTGCAGGCATGTTGCCTCCCATCGAAGGTATAATTGAAGGCAAGGTGGAGCAAGTAGCTTCGCCGGGGCAGGCTCATCAAGATGTTGATGAAAAGCCAAAAAGAAAGCAGTCGAGGAAGCGCCGGGTGGCTAGTTCTGGAGAGGCGGCTGAGGCTCCGAAAATTGAATACCGTCACGATAGCTCTAAGTATGGCAATCCCAAGCAGGATTGGAATGTTACGAAAAAAGTTCTCTGGCTTTTGTATGTCTTGAAGCAAGAGGTAGGCAGAGATGAGTTTTCAGCCGGTGAGTTGGCTGGCGTATTCAATTTATATTTTAAACAGTTCGGAACTATACGAGCATCTAACGTCAGCCGTGACTTAGGTAGTGCAAAAAAGAAGTCACCATCACCGGTTGCGGACGATCCGACAAAAAATCCAGTTACCTGGTATCTTACCGATGCAGGGAATAAAAATGCGCAGGCTTTGGTTGAAGAAGCATTGGGGTCTGACGAATTGAAACTCTGATATTTCAGTATTATGGGACTTATAGAAAAAAAGGCTTTAATAAGCCAAATTTCGCCACCTATGGATCATCTTCTTGCCACCCAGTTGGTGGATGAGTTCATATCGTCGGAACGTCGGTTTATTCAGCGTGATTGGGAACCATCTCAGTTAGATGGCGGGCAATTTGCAGAAACACTTGCCCGTATATGGTATCATGCAGATTCAAAAAATTTGAATCGGGGAAAAGATTTCAACGAATGTTTGAAGTACATCGAGAACGATCAGGTTACTCATACCATTCAACCAAGGCAAGATGCATTGCACATGGCAAGGGTATTGCGAACTTTATATAAGTTTCGAAGCCAAAGGGGGGCAGTTCATATTTCCCTTAATTATACGCCAAACCATATGGATTCAAAGTTTGTGATAGAAATGGTGCGTTGGTGTATGAATGATACGCTTAGAGTCTTCTGGTCCGGCGATAGAGAGGCTGTTGCAAAAGCAATTAGAGAGTTGCTCCAATTCGATGTGCCTGCAATTGGTGTTTTTGGATCCGTCACACTTGTGCAGCGTACAGACTTAAGAGTCGAAGAGGAAGTTTTGTTGATATTGCATTTTGCTGGTGAGAACGGAATGTCCCGTCGAGATGTTGGCAAAATTGTTTTGGCTGCTCCTGCTTCAGTCACGACAACTCTTAAAAAGTTGATGAGTAAGGAATTTCGCCAGATTGTGTTAGACGAAAATGTTTATCGTCTTACAGATTTAGGATCTCGGCGAGTCCGAAACGAATTGTCTGAGAAGCTCTTGGCGCAATAATCATATTATCAGATACGGTTGATTGATTGCCTAAAACTCATCGCTAGGATTACTAACCCCAACAAAGAGATACAATCCGTAGACCGTCTTTGCGGGCCTACTCATCCGCCCCTACAAAATTTTACGCGGGCCCTCTTGTGTTCCGTGATTCATATGTATATACATTGTCTATCGAAGTGATAACGAAATGGCGCCGGTCCCATGGCGGATGACAAGAAGGATGGCGGCAAGACCCCGAAAAAAGGGGTGGTGAAAAAAGGGTCCTCCAGAAAAGAGGCCCTCAAAAAGCCGGCTGCAGAAAAACGCGAAAAGAAAAACAAGAAAGACAGCCAGCTTGTCATCCGGCTGAACCGGGAGATGCGCGACCGTTTCGTTGCGCTTTGCGAAGAGCTGGACACTAGCGCGGCCAGAGAGCTGCGCGGGTTCATGAAGGAGTTTGTGCGCAAGCACGAGGACAAAGAAAAGTAAGGAGTCCATTCAAATGGCGAAGAAGAGCAAAGTCAAAGCCCTCAAAAAAGAGATCAAGTCGCGCAAGAAACGCATTGCGCGCCAGGAATCCAAACTGAAAAAAGCAAAAAAAGCGCTGAAAAAAGCAGCGTAACGCGCCGCTCTTTTCAAAAACTTTTTCAAGCCGCCGGTCGCGCCATCGCGTCCGGCGGTTTTTTGTTGCGAGGTCAGCTGAGGCCATCGCTATGTCACTGAGTGCATAAAGCAGCGGCAAACACCCTCTTCCCCCGCTTGAGCGGGGGAAGTACCGCCCCGGACTTGATCCGGGGCGGGGATGGGGGTGAGGCGGTGGAGCGATAAACCGGTTTTGTACGGCTTTGGCGAAACCCCCTCCGTCCGCTGCGCGGACACCTCCCCCGCAAGCGGGGGAGGAGGGCGCTTCTGCTAAAGATCAGAGCAAGCTCCTCTTCCCCCGTTTACGGGGGAAGTACCCGCGAAGCGGGGGATGGGGGTGAGGCGGGGAGCATTCGGGTGGTTTTGCGAAACCCCCTCCGTCATCCCGGGCTCGCGCCCGGTCTGACACCTCCCCCATTGTCATGGGGGAGGAAGAGAGGCCCTTGAGGGCTTAGTTTTCGTCGCCGCTCTCGTCAGGCTTCGATCTCAAAAATAAAACCGACTTCCGCGCGGCGTCGTGGATGGTTTCGAGAACGCCGTCCATATTGTCGTGGATTTCGCGGTTCCAGAACCGCAGCACGGTCCAGCCTTCGCTCTCCAGAAAGGCGTCGCGCTTTGCGTCATGGGCGCGGAACGCATCGAAGCCATGCTGCTCGCCGTCGCATTCGATCACGAGCATCGCTTCAATGCAGGCGAAGTCGGCGATGTAAGGGCCGATTGAGTGCTGGCGGCGGAAACGGAAATCGCCAAGCTGCCTGTTGCGCAAGCGAACCCATAGCCGCCGTTCCGCTTCGGGCATGGTCTTGCGCAAATTGCGCGCGCGTTTGTGCGGTTTGCGGATGGGCATGGGGTTGAGGCTAACCCCCTCCGGCCCTTCGGGCCACCTCCCCCGCAAGCGGGGGAGGAAGGAAGCATGGTTGTTGGCTTCGGCCCTTAAGCAAGGTTCGTCGCCACAATCACCGCGCCCAGCACCAGGCATAATCCGTAGACCGCCTTTCCCATCCGGTCGGCCGAAATGTCTGCCGTGAGGCGCTTGCCGATGAAGCTGGCGGCGATAACGGCGGGGATGCTTGCGGCGCAGAGGAGCAGGATCTCGCGGCTCCAGAAGCCGGCGGCGGCGTGGCCCGCCGCAACCATCACCGTGACGGGCAGGAAGAAGGCCTGCGTCACCGCGAGGAAACGCTCGGGCGGCCAGCGCCGCATGGCGCCGTAAAAGATGATCGGCGGGCCGGGAATGTTGTAGGCGCCGCCGAGGACGCCGCCGGCGAACCCCGCGGCGAAACGCCAGCGCCGGTCCCTGATCTCGATCGCCGCCGGGCGCGCCAGCGAATAAAGGCTGAAGGCGATGATGATGAGGCCGAGCGCGATGAGGAGCGGCCCGCGCGGCGCGTGCGCGAGGAGGAAGACGCCCAGCGGCACGCCCGCCGCCGCCGCCGCGATGAGCCCCGCCGCCTCGCCGATGTGAAGGCCTTTGCGGTTCTGGATCAGCATCACGGTGCTCAAGGAGATGCCGGTGAGCGCCACCAGCGCCGCCGCCGAGGGCGCGTCCATCATCAGCGCCAGCGCCGGCATGGCGACCAGCGCATAGCCGAACCCGACGCCGCCCTGCAGGATGCCGGCGACGAAGAGAATGGCGATGACGGGAAGCATGGAAGCGGGCATCGCCAAGGGCTAGCCGTTTCGCGCGGGATAGGGAAGGGCGGTCCCCCGCAAGAATCGGGTTGACGGTCCCCGCGGCGCCCTACCGCCGCGCCGCCATCCGCGGTAAAGAGGCGTCTCATTCGAAGCGCCCAAAGGGAAGAAACCCATGACCGACGAAACGCCGAGCTACAAATTCGAAACCGCGCAGCTGCACGCCGGCGCCGCGCCCGATCCGACGACGAAATCGCGGGCGACGCCGATCTATCAGACGACCTCTTACGTTTTCGACGATGTGGACCAGGCGGCGCGGCTCTTTAACCTCGAAGAGTTCGGCAATGTCTATACGCGGATCATGAATCCGACCACGGACGTTCTCGAACAGCGCGTCGCCGCGCTCGAGGGCGGCTCGGCGGCGCTCGCCGTCGCGTCGGGCCATGCGGCGCAGCTTGTGGTGCTGCACACGCTTTTAGAGCCCGGCGACCGTTACGTCGCGGCGCGCCAGCTTTATGGCGGCTCAGTCAACCAGTTCGATCACGCCTTCAAGCGGTTCGGCTGGGAGGTGGACTGGGCCGACGGCGCGGACCCGGAAAGCTTCAAAAAGGCCGTGGGCCCGAAGACGAAAGCGATCTTCATCGAAAGCTTCGCCAACCCCGCGGGCGCGCCGACGGATATCGCCGCCATTGCGGCTGTTGCGAAAGAGGCCGGCGTGCCGCTGATCGTCGACAACACCATGGCGACGCCTTATCTCGTGCGGCCCTTCGAGCTCGGCGCGAATATTGTCGTTCATTCGCTGACCAAGTTTCTCGGCGGCCACGGCACCTCCATGGGCGGGGTGATTGTCGACGGCGGCAATTTCGACTGGTCGGCCGATGCGCGATTCAAACATCTCGTGGAGCCCAATCCCGATTATCACGGCATGGAATTCTACAAGACCTTCGGGCCCATGGCCTTCGCCATCGCCTGCCGCGTCCTGGGGCTTCGCGCGCTGGGGCCGGCGATCTCGCCGTTCAACTCCTTCATGCTCCTGCAGGGGATCGAAACGCTTTCCCTGCGCATGGAGCGCCATTGCGAAAACGCTTTGAAGGTCGCGCAGCACCTCGAAGCCCACGACAAGGTCGACTGGGTCGCTTATGCGGGGCTGGAAAGCCATCCGGCCCATAAGCTGATGAAAAAACTCTCGCCCAAGGGCGCGGGCTCGGTTTTCACCTTCGGCGTCAAGGGCGGCTATGCGGCCGGCGTCGAAGTCGTGAAAAATGTGAAGCTGTTCAGCCATCTCGCCAATATCGGCGATGCGAAAAGCCTGATCATCCATCCGGCCTCGACAACGCACCGTCAGCTGACGGACGAACAGAAGACCGCCGCCGGCGCCGGGCCGGACGTGGTGCGCCTTTCCATCGGCATCGAAAACGCCGATGATATCATCGCCGATCTCGATCAGGCCCTGGCCAAAGCATGAGCAAAGGGGATGATCGGGCAAAGTATTGAATTAAATAGAAAATTTCGCAAGCGAACTCATTCGCGCGCGGATTGTTAGCGTGACTGTGTTTTTAACCCAAGGGGATTTGACTATGAACAGGAAGCAATTTTTGTTGAGCGCAGCCTTCGGTCTCGCCGCGACGGGCCTCGTCGCCTGCGGCGATGACAGCGCCGAAGACCAGATGGAAGACGCGGCCGACGATATGGAAGACGCCGCAGATGAAGTCGGCGACGATGTCGAAGACGCTGTGGACGATGCGGGCGACGCCATGCAAGGCGCAGCCGAGGATGTGAAGGAAGGCGCTGAGGAAGCGGCCGAAGACGCGGGCGACGCCATGGAAGACGCCGCCGACGACATGGAAGATGAAATGGAGGAAGACCCGCAGCACTAATCGCTCTGCGCGTTTTCTCTAACGATTGAACCGGCGTTGTGCGGCGTTTCGCGCAGCGCCGGTTTTCTTTTCGGCGTTATTGCGCCGAGACCAGCCAGAGAACCAGCGGGATCGTTGCCGCGGAAAGAATGACGCCCGCGGCGATCGCGCCCGAGACGGCGGCGACGCTGGCGTTCTCTTTCACGGCGAAGAGATAAGGGTTCATGCCCGTCGGCAGTGCGGCGAAGATCGTGACGAGCGCCGTCTCACGCGGAGGCAGGTGAAAAATGAACGCCGCCAGCATCCAGGCGATCAGCGGAAACACCGCCATTTTAAGCGCCATGATGGTCGCGACCCCGGCGATATTGCCGCGCAGGGGATAGGCGGCGACCGCGAGACCCAGCGCGAACAGCCCCGTCGGGATCGCCGCGTCGCCGCCGAGATCGATGATGCGTTGGCCGATCACCGGCATGGTCCAGCCGCCGGCGTTCCAGACCGCGCCCGCTGCGAGCGCCAGCACCACGGGATTTTTGGCGAGCGAAACGAGGACGCCGCCGGTGGTCTTGAGGAGATTGACGTCGCGCCTGCGGTTCGCCAGCTCCGACCACAGCGTGCCGAAAAACCAATGGCTCGCCGCATGCACGGCGATGATCAGCGCGGCGATGATGAGGCCCTCTTCGCCATAGGCGAGATAGGCGATGGAAAGGCCCATCATGCCGAGATTGCCGAAGGTCGCGGCGAAGGCGGTCGCCGATCCGCCCGCGTCGCCGAGACCTTTGACGCGGTTCGCGCCGATGAGAACGATCAGCCAGATGATCGCCGCGGCGGAATAATAGGCGCTCCACACGCCGGTCGCCGAATGGGTGATGTCGACCTTCTGCATGGTGCGGAACAAAAGCGGCGGCACGCAGAAATACAGAACGAAGTCGTTGAGTCCCTTCGCGCCCTCGCGGGCGATCAGGCTGATCTTCGCTGCGCCATAGCCGCAGGCGATGATGAAAAAGACCGGGATGATGACATTGAGAATGTCGGCCATGCTTTTCTCGCGCTTTCTTCGGGCTCAGATGTCATTTCTGCGCGTTTATGTCGAGCCGGGCTTGCTCTCGGAGGATGACCGGACGCTCCTGTCTTGCTAGAGAGGGGGCATGACCCGGTCCTTTAATCCTGTTTATTCCGATCGCGCCGAATCGATCTTTCCGACCATGTCGAAGCTTGCGCGCAAGGTTGGGGCCATCAATCTCGGCCAGGGTTTTCCCGACGAGGACGGGCCCCTGGCGATCCGGGAGGCGGCGGCGCAGGCGATCATCGACGGGCCGAACCAGTATGTGCCGGTCGAAGGCACGCCGGAGTTGCGCGAAGCGGTGGCGCGCGACAACAAGCGCTTTTACGGCCTCGACATCGATCCCATGAGCGAAACCCTGGTCGTCTCCGGCGCGACGGAAGGGCTCGCTGCGGCGTTTCAGGGATTGCTGGTTCCCGGCGACGAGGCGGTTCTCCTGGCGCCGTTTTATGAAAGCTACGCGCCGCAGATCGAGGCGGCGGGCGGGGTTATCCGCTTTGTCGATCTGGAGCCGCCGTCATGGCGGCTCGACGCAAAGGCTCTTGAAGCGGCGATCACGGCGAAAACGAAACTCATCGTCATCAACACGCCGCATAATCCGCTGGGCAAGGTGATGAGCATGGCGGAGCTCGAGATCGTCGCCGACGCGGCGCGCCGTCACGATCTCTATGTCGTTTGCGACGAAGTCTATGAAAGGCTTGTCTTCGACGGCGAACGTCATGTCCCGCTGATGACGCTGCCCGGCATGCGCGAGCGCGCGATCCGCATCGGCTCGGCCGGCAAGAGTTTTTCGCTCACCGGCTTTCGCATCGGATACGTGACGGCGTCGGCGCCGCTCATCACCGCGCTGATGAAGGCGCATACGCATCTCGCCTATACATCGCCCGGCGCGATCGAGACGGCGGTCGCCGCGGGGCTCAATCTCGGCGACGATTATTTCGAAAATTTCGCCGCGGACATGCAAGGAAAACGCGATCTCTTCGCTTCGGGGCTCGCCGCCGCCGGTTTTGAAACGCTTGCTTGCGAGGGGACTTATTTCATCACCGTCGACATCCGGTCTGTCGGGCGGGATGATGACACAGCGTTCTGCAAAGAGATTACGGAAAAGGCGAAAGTCGCGGCGGTGCCGATTTCCGCCTTTTATCATCCCTCCCAGACAGGGGCGCCGCGTTATTACGCCCGCTTTTGCTTCTGCAAACGCCCCGACGTGCTTGAGGAAGCCTCGCGCCGCCTCAAGGCCTATTTCGGCGGGCGGTGAAGAAGGCATGACAATGAAAACGCGCCTGTTTCTCGCCCTCGCCGCCGCGGTCTTCATATCGGGGTGCGCCGTTGCGAAAACCGCGACGGGCGCCGCCGCAGGGGTCGGCAAGACGGCGGTGAAGACGACGGCGGGCGTGACGGGCGATGTCGCCGGGGCGGCGTTTGCGTCCGGCGACAACGATGATGGCGATCCGCGCCCTTTCGAGGCGGACCGCAACGCCATGATGGATGTGGATGCGGCGCTTCAGGCCGCAAAGGTCAGCAGGCGGAATGTTTTGTTGGTGCTCGGCGCCAATTGGTGTCACGACAGCCGCGGGCTCGCGGCGCAATTCGAAAGGCCGGAACTCTCCGAAGTGATTGCGCAAGGCTATGAGTTGGTCTGGGTCGACACCGGCTACCGGGACCGCAATCTCGACGTCGCCGCCCGCTTCGGCGTCATGGAGCTTTACGGCACCCCGACCGTCTTGATCGTTTCGCCCGAAGGCGCGCTCTTGAACCGCGACAGCGTTCATGACTGGCGCAAGGCCGCCTCGACGCCTTACGAAGAGACGCTTTCCTATTTCAGACAGTATGCCGGCGGGCGCTGAAGCGGTTTAAGCGCCCGCTTTGCCCTGCTGCTCCGAGGTCCAGTAGGAGACGCACGGGATCTTGGTCTTGTCGCAGCGATGGGCGTATTTCCTGGCGATTTCCGTGACTTCCTCGAGAAGGCCGTCCTCAAGCGTGATCGGATCGAGACCTAACCCCAAGAGCCGCTGGTTTTCGACATGAAGGTCGTTCTCGGCGTCTTCCTTGCGTGGATTGTTCACATATTCGATTTGCGCGCCGGTCTTTTTCTCGATCAGCTGGGCGAGCTCGCGCACCCGGTGGGTCTCGGTCATCTGGTTCAGGATCCGCACCCGTTCGCCATGCTGCGGCGGGTTCTCGATGGCGAGTTCGATGCACTTCACCGTGTCCTGAATATGGATGAAGGCGCGCGTCTGCCCGCCCGTGCCGTGCACCGTCATGGGAAAGCCGACAGCCGCCTGCATGAGGAAGCGGTTGAGGACCGTGCCGTAATCGCCGTCATAATCGAAACGGTTGATCAGGCGCTCGTCCTTTTTCGTTTCTTCCGTCTGCGTGCCCCAGACAATGCCCTGATGCAGATCGGTGACTTTGAGCCCGTCATTCTTGTTGTAGAAAGCGAACAGGAGCTGATCCTGGGTCTTGGTCATGTGATAAATCGAGCCCGGATTGGCCGGATAGAGAATCTCCTGGCGGATCTCCTTGCCTTCGTCGGTTTCGATCTTGATCGGCAGATAGCCTTCCGGGATTTTCATGCCCGCCGTGCCGTAGCCGTAAACGCCCATGGTGCCGAGATGGACGAGGTGCGCGTCGACACCCGACTCGACGATCGCGGCGAGGATGTTGTTGGTGGCGTTCAGGTTGTTATCCACCGTGTAGCGCTTGTGATAGGACGACTTCATCGAATAGGGCGCGGCGCGCTGTTCCGCGAAATGGACGATGGCGTCCGGTTCGAAATCCTTGATCAGGTTCAACAGCCGCGAATAGTTCCGCGCCACGTCGATATGCTCGAACATAATGCGCCGGCCGGAGACCTCCTCCCACGCGGCGAGCCGCGTCGAGACCGGTTTGATCGGGGTCAAGGACTCCACTTCGAGCTCGATGTCGATCTTGCGGCGCGAGAGATTGTCCACAATCACCACATCATGGCCGATATTCGACAGATGCAGCGCCGTCGGCCAGCCGCAGAAACCATCTCCCCCAATCACCAGGATCTTCATATCGCTTCCCAATTCCAGATATCCCGCACCGCTTCGCGCCCCGGCTTGCAGCGCTTAATCGAGCCGTCTTAGAGCCCCGGGGGCGTTTTGCGCAACCCCTGCGCGTGCCATTTCGCGCCGGTTTTGGGCCGGGCGGCGATTGACGCCGCGCGCCGCGCGCCGCTAGCCTTTTGCGGCGCAGCGAATGGTTTGCGCCCGGATGACAGGAAGCCTTGCTTGACGGCGATTGAAGACAAAGCGGAGAGCCTCAACAGCCTTTATCGGGGCTGGGGCGCGGCGGCGATCATCGCCCATGCGGCCGGGGAGGCGTTTCCGGGCCGGATCGCCTTCGTTTCCTCTTTCGGGGCCGAATCGGCCGTGCTTTTGCACCTGATGGCGTCGGCCGATCCGTCGATTCCGGTGCTGTTCCTCGACACCAACAAGCTCTTCGGCGAGACGGTGCGGTACCGCTCGCGCCTGCAGCATCATCTGGGGCTCGAGGACGTGCGGGTGATCGGCCCCAGAAAGCGCGACCTTGAACGCGACGACCCGCAAGGGGTCCTGTCCATGAAGGATCCCGACGAATGCTGCCGCTTGAGAAAGGCCGAGCCGCTGACGCGCGCCCTGAAAGGCTTTGACTGCTGGGCCACGGGGCGAAAGCGCCACCAGACCGAGTTTCGCAAGGAAATGGAGACCGTCGAGCATGACGGGTCGTCCTTTAAGCTGAACCCGCTGGCGAACTGGACTCGCGCCGACATCGCCGATTACTTCTCCGCGCACAAACTGCCCGAGCATCCGCTCGTCAAACAGGGCTATCATTCCATCGGCTGCATGCCCTGCACGTCGAAAGTCGTCGACGAAAACGACGCCCGCTCCGGGCGCTGGGCCGGCCAGGCGAAAACCGAATGCGGGATTCATTCAAAGAAAAAGTAGGGCGGTGCAATATCGCCTTTGATCCTTCGAGACGCAAAAATCTCTTCATCCTGAGGGGCTCCGCGAAGCGGAGGCGTCTCGAAGGACGAAGAGATTTTTGCTCCTCAGGATGAAGGCTAAGCGAGCGTTGCGTTCAGAAAGCGCCGGCAGGGAGAAAAGATCTACTCGCCGGCGAGGCGCAGGAGATACTGCCCGTACTGATTTTTCTTCAAAGGCTCGGCGAGGGTTTTTAACTGATCGCGGTCGATGAAGCCGGCGCGATAGGCAATTTCTTCAGGACAGGCCACTTTAAGCCCCTGCCTGGTTTCGATGGTCTGGACGAAATGCGACGCTTCGAGCAGCGATTCATGGGTGCCGGTGTCGAGCCAGGCGAAGCCGCGGCCGAGCATCTCGGCGCTGAGCTGGCCGTCTTTCATATACATCTCGTTGAGCGTGGTGATTTCAAGCTCGCCGCGGGCTGAGGGCTTCACGTTTTTCGCGCGCTCCACCACGGTCTCGTCGTAGAAATAAAGTCCCGTCGCGGCGAAATTCGATTTTGGCTTCGCCGGTTTTTCCTCGATGGAGACAACCTCGCCGCTATCGTTGAATTCGACGACGCCGTAGCGTTCGGGGTCGGTCACCTGATAGGCGAAAATGACGGCGCCTTTATCGAGCGCCGCGGCCTTGCGCAGATGATCGGTGAGGCCGTGGCCGTAAAAGATGTTGTCGCCGAGAACGAGCGCGCATTTGTCGCCTGCGATGAAGTCTTCGCCGATGATGAAGGCTTGCGCGAGTCCGTCCGGCGAGGGCTGGACTTCATAGCTGATCTTCACGCCCCATTCCGAGCCGTCGCCGAGCAGGCGCTCGAACGAGGCGCGGTCTTCCGGCGTCGTGATGATGAGAATGTCCCGGATCCCCGCCAGCATCAGGACGCTTAAAGGGTAATAGATCATCGGCTTGTCGTAGATCGGCGTCAGCTGTTTCGAAACGCCGCGCGTCACCGGATAAAGCCGCGTCCCCGATCCGCCGGCGAGAATGATCCCCTTCATGACGTCTGTCCTTCTGTATTCAACGCATCGATGACGCGGCGCAGGCTTTCGCGCCAGTCCGGCTGGCCGATCCCGAATTCGCGTTCGATCTTCGCGCAATCGAGCACGGTGTAGCGCGGCCGCGCCGCCGGCGTCGGATAATCCTCGGTTTTGATGTGCGAAACCTTTACGGCGCGCCCGGCGATGTCGAAAATTTTCTCGGCGAAGTCCGCCCAGCTGACCGCCGGGGCGCCCTGGAAATGATAGATCCCGGCGCCGGGCGCGCCGCGGTGTTTTTTGCCGGCGATTGCGAGAAGCGCCTTGGCGATGTCGCCCGCCTCGGTCGGCCCGCCGATCTGGTCGGCGACGATGGATAATGCGTCGCGGCTTTCGGAAAGGCGCAGCATGGTTTTGACGAAATTGCCGCCATATTCGGAAAACACCCAGGAGGTTCTGAGAATCACCGCCTGGCCGTGCGCGGCGCCGACGGCGATTTCGCCTTCGCGTTTCGTCGCGCCGTAAATGTTGAGCGGCGCGGTCTCTTCGTCTTCGGCGATGCGGTCTTCGGCTTTTCCGTCGAAGACGTAGTCGGTCGAGAGGTGAATAAACGGAACGCCGGCCGCCTGCGCGGCTTCGGCCATTTCCGCCGGCGCGCCGGCGTTAAGGCGCCGGGCGGCGGCTTCCTCTTCTTCGGCCTTGTCGACGGCGGTGTAGGCGGCGGCGTTGATGACGAGATCGGGCTTGTGCGCGGCGATGGCCTCGCGCGCCGCGCCGGGGTGCATCAGGTCCGCCTTGTCGCGGCCGAGCGCCGTCACCGTCTCTCCGCCGGCGGCCTGCAAGGCTCGGGCGACTTGACCGTTCTTGCCGAAAACCAGCATGCGCATGATGCGTCTTCGCTTTCTGTGTCGTCTTCTTTGCGGGGCGTATCGCTCAGGCCGATTTCAGGCCCTGGCGTTTTGAGGTGTCGAAGCCGCCCTGGCGGATCTTTTCCCACCAGTCGCGATTGTCGAGATACCATTTCACCGTGTCGCGCATGCCTTCTTCGATGGAATGCGCCGGGGTCCAGCCGAGCTCCCGGCCGATCTTGTCGCAATTGATGGCGTAGCGCTTGTCATGGCCCGGCCGGTCGGCGACGAATTTGATGAGGCTGTCATGGGGCGCGTGCGCTGAGTCTTTCAGTTCTTCGTCGAGCACCTTGCAGATCGTCTTGACGAGGTCGAGATTGGTCCGCTCCGCGCGCCCGCCGACATTGTAGGTCTCGCCGGGCTTGCCTGCGCGCGCCACGAGCAAGAGCGCCTGCGCGTGATCCTCCACATGCAGCCAGTCGCGGATCTGGTCGCCCTTGCCGTAGATCGGGATGTCTTTTCCTTCGAGGGCGTTGATGATGACCACGGGGATGAGTTTTTCGGGAAACTGGTACGGCCCGTAATTGTTCGAGCAATTGGTGACGACGACCGGCAGGTTGAAGGTCTCGCGCCAGGCGCGCGCCAGCATGTCCGATGAGGCTTTGGCGGCGGAGTAGGGGGAGTTCGGCTGATAGGGCGAGGTTTCTGTGAACTCGCCGGTAGGTCCCAGCGATCCGTAAACTTCGTCGGTGGAAATGTGATGGAAGCGAAAGGTTTCCGGCGCGTCGCCGCTTTCCACATAGCCGCGAGCCGCCTCGAGCAGCGCATAGGTTCCGACGATATTGGTCTGGATGAAAGCGCCGGGCCCGTCGATGGAGCGGTCCACATGGGTCTCGGCGGCGAGGTTCATGACCGCATCCGGTTTGAACTCGGCGATGAGTCGCGCCATCGCCGGAAAGTCGCAGATGTCTTCCTGGGCGAAGCGGTAGCGCGGATCGTCGGCGACCATGGCGACATTGTCCGGATTGGCGGCGTAGGTGAGCTTGTCGACGTTCAACACCTCATCGCCGTCGGCGATCGCCTGGCGCACCACGGCCGAGCCGATAAAGCCGGCGCCGCCGGTAACCATAAGCCTCATGGCTTTGTCTCCCTCTTGCGTCTGTCTCGCGCGGATTTCCCCCGCGGCGCAGCAAGAAACGCGCCGCCGCGCCTCCCGCATCACGTGTCTAACACGGCGCAGCGGCGTTTAAAGCGGAGATGACCGGAAAATAAGGTTAAAGATTGACGCGGCGGCTGAAAGCCGGACGCGCGTCCTTGCTTTCCATCGCCCTGTGCGACAGGTTTCGCCCCGTCCCATCCTGTTCCGTCCCGTTCAGTCTCTTCCCGTTGCATAGGCGCGACATGCCCGCCGATCCGCTGCACTTCCTTAACGCCGTCTATGGCTATGACTCTTTCCGGGGGCGTCAGGCGGAGATTATTGCGCATGTCGTAGCCGGCGCGCACGCCTTCGTAGTCATGCCCACGGGCGGGGGAAAGTCGCTGTGCTATCAAATTCCCGCCTTGTGCCGGAACGGCGCGGGGCTCGTCGTTTCGCCCCTGATCGCGCTGATGGACGACCAGGTGACGGCGCTCGCCCAGGCGGGCGTCAGGGCCGCCGCGCTCAATTCACGGCTCGCCGGCGCGGAGCGCGAGCAGGTCTGGCGGGATCTCGAGAGCGGCGCGCTCGATCTTCTCTATATGGCGCCGGAGACGCTGCTGAGGCCCGGAACCCTTAACCGGCTGAAAGGCGCGCCCCTTTCCCTCATCGCCATCGACGAGGCGCATTGTCTCTCCCAATGGGGGCATGATTTTCGTCCCGAATATCGCGCGCTCGACTGTCTCGTCGATCTCTTCCCCGAGACGCCGCGGATTGCGCTCACCGCCACGGCCGACGCGCCGACGCGCGCCGAAATCGTCTCGCACCTGAAGATCGGGGAGGAAAACAGCTTCGTCGCCGGCTTCGACCGGCCGAATATCCGCTACAGCGTCGCCGAAAAGCGCGACACGACCCGGCAGATGCTGCAGTTTCTGAACGCCCGCAAAGGCGAAAGCGGCATCGTCTATTGCCTCAGCAAACGCAAGACCGAAGAGGTCGCCGAGACCCTCAACGCCCATGGCTTCACGGCGCTCGCTTATCACGCCGGCATGGAGATGAAGACCCGCGAGGCGAACCAGCGGCGTTTCCAGCTTGAGCCCGGCGTCGTCATGGTCGCCACCATCGCCTTCGGCATGGGGATCGACAAGCCGGATGTGCGGTTCGTGGTGCATGCGGACCTGCCGTCGAGCATTGAAGCTTATTATCAGGAGACCGGACGGGCCGGGCGCGACGGGCTGCCCGCCGAGGCGCTGATGTTCTACGGCGCGCGGGACATTTCGCTGCGGCGCATGTTTATCGACGAGTCGGATGCGCCCGACGCCCGCAAGCGCATGGAGCACGCCAAGCTCGAAGCGCTTTTAGGCTTCGCCGAAACCTGCGGGTGCCGCCGGCGCGTGCTGCTCGATTATTTCGGCGACGACAGCGGTCCTTGCGGCAATTGCGATATCTGCCTCGATCCGCCCGAGACCTTCGACGGCGCTCTGGCGGCGCAAAAGCTTTTGTCGTGCATCTATCGCACGGGCGAGCGGTTCGGCCAGGCGCATGTGATTTCCGTGCTGCTGGGCGAGGCGGACGAGCGCATCGAACGCCTCGGCCATGACAGCGTCTCCACTTTCGGCATCGGCAAGGAGCATGGTCGCGCGAGCTGGCGCTCGATCATGCGCCAGCTCATCGCGCAAGGGCTCGTCACGGCGGATGTCGCCGGCCATGGCGGTCTTTCTATCGCGCCCAAGGGGCGGGACTTTCTGCGCGACAAGCCGCCGCTTAATCTCCGTGTACTGAAAAAACCGAAACGGGGGAAAGGCGCGAAACAGGGCAAACAGGGCGAGGCCGCCGCCGATCTGGCGCCCGCCGACGCGGCCCTTTTCGAAGAGCTGCGCCGCAAGCGGCTTGAGCTTGCGAAAGCGCAGAACGTGCCGCCTTATGTGATCTTTCACGACAAGACGCTGCGGGAAATGGCGCGCCTGCGTCCGCGCGCGCCGTCCGACCTCGCCGGTCTCGCCGGCGTCGGCGAGACCAAGCTCGAGCGCTACGGCGCCGCCTTCCTCGACGCGATCAACGCGCATGACGGCGGCGATGCAGGCGTCTCTGGCCCTTAACGGGTGAGAGGGCGAAACGAGCTGTCGCGAACGATAAGATCGGAGTGCCGCATGATGAAATGTCGAACCCGCAGGGTTCGTAAGCGCGACTGCGCGCCGACCGGTCAGGTCGCCCCATCGGAGACGTGAGCGAAGCGAACTGTCGTGAGATATGAAAAATGGTGGAGCTAGTCGGAATCGAACCGACGACCTCTTGCATGCCATGCAAGCGCTCTCCCAACTGAGCTATAGCCCCGTCCTTGGTCCTGGAGCGCTTTGGGGAGCGCTCGCGGAGGGTTCTTGCCGGGCCCTCGGCCCTTTAAGAGCGGCGGAACCTAGCCACGCCGCTGCGCCGATGCAAGACGAAAATGAAGGCTGTCTTAGAGCCTGACCAAAAATCCTTCACGCATTCCGGAAATCGGATGATCAGACGTTCCTGTCGGCGACCCGATGCGACGACGGCTCTTAATATTTAAGAATCAAGAGCCTGTGAAGCATGGGGTTCGCGGCCGGCTGACATCCGCCGATCCCGCCCCTGAAGGTGCGGCCAAGTTTTGAGCCGGGCTCTTAGTCTTCGTCGTCGCCGCCTTTTTTGACGATGCCGGTGACGTCGTCGTCGTCATCGTCGTCGAGCAGGCCGCTATTGTCGCTCTCATCGTCGTCGTCGTCGAGATCGACGCCGATATCGCCGATGCCCGCCAGTTCGTCGTCCTCGTCCTCCTCGTCGTCGCTATCGTCATCGAGGGCCGGCCGGCGGTTCGACTTGGGCGCGCGTTTTTCCTTCTCGGCGTTTTCGAGCGAGGTTTCCTTCTCGGTGGGCTTGGCCTCCGTCGTCTTGTCCTCTTCTTCATCTTCCTTGCGGGGCCGGCGCGGCTTCAACAGCGCTTCCGGGACGAATTCGTGGCCGCATTTGGGACAATGCGCGGGCTCTTTGTTGAGGTCGTAAAAGCGCACCCCGCATTCAGGGCAATCGCGTTTCACGCCGAGTTCAGGTTTGGTCATGGATGGTCATCCGTAGGGAAATGTCTGATGAAAGCCGCCCTGTTGCCACGGGCAGGGGCGGCTGTCAAAAGGATTGCGCCCGTTTTCCGGCGGCGCTTCAGGAGAGCCTAGAAAATGACCGCACCCCAGGCGAAACCGGCCCGTCTCGCGACAGGACGCGTCGAGGCGCGCCGTTCGGGGCCCTTGAGCGGGGCGGCGTCCGCGCCGGGGGACAAGTCGATTTCCCACCGGGCGCTCATTCTGGGCGCGCTCTCAGGCGGCGAGACCCGCACCACGGGCCTCCTCGAGGCGGACGACGTCCTGAGAACGGCCGCCGCCATGCGCGCTCTCGGCGCTGAGGCAGAGCGCGACGGCACAGGGGGCGGGCCAGGGGGCGGGAGCGTATGGCGGGTGACGGGCGCGCCCTGGCGGAGCCCCGAACGCGCGCTCTATCTCGGCAATTCCGGCACCGGCGTCCGGCTGATTATGGGCGCGGTTGCCGGCGCAGGCGTTGCGGCGACCTTTGACGGCGACGTTTCTCTGCGCGCGCGGCCCATGGGCCGGGTGCTCGAACCCTTGCGCATGATGGGGCTTGAAACGAGCGACGAAAACGGCCGCCTGCCGGTGACCATAGAGGCCAATGGCGGGCTGAAGGCTGTCGATGTGAAGCTGGCGGCCCCGTCGGCGCAGGTGAAATCGGCGATCCTGCTCGCCGCGCTCGGGGCCGAGGGCGTCACCCGCATTCACGAGCCGGAGCTCTGCCGGGACCATACGGAGCGCATGCTGTCGGCCTTCGGGGTCGACCTGGCGACGCAGCCGGACGGCGAAGGCGGGCGCTTTATCGAGATCGCCGGCGGCCAGGCGCTTGTCTCCTGCGACATTGTCGTGCCGGGCGATCCGTCCTCCGCGGCGTTTCCTGTGGCGGCGGCGCTGATCGTTCCCAATTCGGACGTCACGATCAAAGGCGTCCTCGTTAATCCGTTGCGCGCGGGCTTTTACGAAACCCTGCGCGAGATGGGCGCGGACATCTCTTTTGAAAACACGCGGGTCGAAAACGGCGAACCGGTCGCCGACATTCGCGCGCGCCATTCCGTCTTGCGCGGCGTCGAGGTGCCGGCCGACCGCGCGCCGTCGATGATCGACGAATATCCGATCCTCGCTGTGGTCGCGGCGCACGCCCATGGCGAGACCATGATGACCGGCCTTGAGGAATTGAGGGTCAAGGAAAGCGACCGCATCGCCTGCGTCGAGGCGGGCCTCGCCGCCAATGGCGGCGACGCGGCGAGCGGGCCCGACTGGCTGCGCGTGCGCGGGCAGGGCCAGCCCTTGAAAGGCGGCGCCATGGTGAAGACCCATCACGATCATCGCATCGCCATGAGCTTTCTCGTCGCCGGGCTCGCCAGCGAAAAGCCGGTGGAGATCGACGACGCCTCGATGATCGCCACCAGCTTTCCCGACTTTTTCGATCTCATGACGTCGATCGGCGCCGAGATGGGTGCGGCGTGACAATGAGTTTGACGTCGCAACAGATCACAATGCTGAAGCAACAGGCGGGCGAAGCGATGCGCGGCAACGACGCCCGCGCCGCGGCTGAGGCCTTCGCGCAGCTGATCAGCGCCGGCGCCGCCGACGGGCAGGTCTGGTACGGGATGGCGCTTGCGTCGCGTGCGCTCGGAGATTTTGAAAAAGCCCATGCGGCGGTCGATCAGATCCTTACGCGCGAACGCGGCCATGTTCAGGCGCTGATCGCCAAGGCCGATATTTACGCGGCGCAAAACGACACGCGCGCGGCGGCGAGTTTTTACGATGAAGCGGTGCGGGCGGCGGGGCCCATTGACCGGCTGCCGCCGCAGGTTGCGGGCGAAGTGCGCCGCGCCAAGGCCGAAGCTGACAAGGCTGCAGACGCCATGCTGGCGCATCTGAAGACGCGACTGAAAGACGCCGGTTTCGATGAAGCGGCGTCAAGCAAGCGCTTTCGCGACTCCGTCGAAATTCTCGCTGGCAAGCGCGAGCGCTACCCGGAAGAGCCGCGGGTTTTTTATTTCGATGGCCTGCCGGCGCGGGGCTTTTACGATCCGGCCGAGTTCGACTGGACGGCGACGATCGAAGCGGCAAGCGACGACATCGCCGCCGAGCTGTCCGCGGCGATGAATGACGAGGCGGCGTTTGAGGCTTATGTCAAAGGCGAAACGGACCGGCCCCAGCGCGCCCATCGCCTTTTGAACAACAAGGATTGGAGCGCGCTTTATCTCTGGCGCGAAGGCGTTCGCGAGGAAGCGGCCGCCCGTTTTCCGAAAACGATGGCGGCGCTCGATGCGGCGCCGCTCGACCGCGTCGACGGACGCGGCCCGATGGCGTTGTTTTCACGGTTAAAGCCCGGCACGCGGATCGATCCGCATACGGGCTTTTTGAACACCCGTCTCATCTGTCACTTGCCGCTCGTTATGCCCGGCCAGTGTGGATTGCGAGTCGGCGCGGACGTCCATCACTGGCGCAAGGGCGAGCTTTGCATCTTCAACGACACGATCGAGCATGAAGCCTGGAACGACAGCGACGAGACGCGGATCATTCTTCTGTTTTCCATCTGGCGTCCGGAACTGACCGAGGAGGAGCGCCGCCTCGTCGGCGCGCTGCTGCAGTCTGTCGCGAGTTTTTCCGGCGGCGGCGCCTGAGCGGCGCTTTTCTTTCACCGTCCTAAACGTTAAGACGAGCCGCCATGACCGCCTCTTTCGTGATTGCTCTCGACGGACCCGCCGCTTCCGGCAAGGGAACGCTGGCGCGCCTTATTTCGGATCATTACGGCTTTGCCCATCTCGACACCGGCACGCTCTATCGCGGCGTCGCCTGGGTGGTCCTCGATGCGGGCGGCGACCCGGCGGATCCCGAAACCGCCGCCGCGGCGGCCCGCGATTACGCGGTGGACAAGATCGCCGGCGCCGATATCCGCACCAAGGAGGTGGGGGCGGCGGCGAGCGTTGTCGCGGCCAACAGCGCGGTCCGGGCGGCCCTGCTCGATTTCCAGCGCCGCTTCGCCGGGAGCCCGCCCAGAAGCGCCGCCGGGGCGGTGCTCGACGGGCGCGACATCGGCACCGTCGTCTGCCCCGACGCCACGGTGAAATTCTTCGTCACGGCGAGCCCTGAAACCCGCGCCCACCGGCGCTGGCTGGAGCTTGTCGCCTCCCGGCCGGGGCTCCAGGAAACCGAGATTTATCAGGACCTTCTGGACCGGGACGCGCGGGATGCGGCGCGCGACGACGCGCCCATGGCGGCGGCCCCGGATGCGGAGTTGCTAGATACGACTCATTTGTCTATAGACGCGGCCTTCGCGGCGGCGCGCCGCGTGATTGACGGCGTTTTCCGGCGCTGCGGCTGAGTTTCAGCCCCCGCCGACAAAATTTCAGAAAACGTGTTTTTGTGTCCGTCTATCCGGCATTCGCGCCGCCATAACTTTAACTCGGCTCAATTGTCCGGGGGCGCCCAACTTGCCCGGAAAGACCGCCGGATAAACCGGCAGGCATTGAAAAGCTGAAACTGGAGACACGTTTTACCTTATGTCCGAAACCCTTAACCCGTCCCGCGACGATTTCGCGGAAATGCTCGAAGCCTCCCTCGTCGACCGCCAGGATTTTGAAGATACGGTCGTCAAAGGCAAAATCACCGCCATCGAAAAAGACGTCGCCGTCATCGATGTCGGTTTGAAAACCGAGGGGCGCGTCCCCTTGAAAGAATTCTCCCAGCCCGGCAAGCCGGCCGACCTTTCCGTCGGCGACACTGTCGAAGTCTTCATCGAGCGCGTCGAGAACGCGCAGGGCGAAGCGGTGATCAGCCGCGAAAAAGCGCGCCGCGAAGAAGCCTGGGACCGTCTCGAAAAAATCTTCGAGAAAAACGACCGCGTCGACGGCGAGATTTTCAATCGCGTCAAAGGCGGCTTCACCGTGGATCTCGGCGGCGCCGTGGCGTTCCTGCCAGGCTCTCAGGTCGACATTCGTCCCGTGCGCGACGCCGGTCCGTTGATGAACATTCCGCAGCCTTTCCGCATTTTGAAAATGGACAAGCGCCGCGGCAACATCGTCGTCTCGCGCCGCGCCATCCTTGAAGAAGACCGCGCCGAACAGCGTCAGGAAGTCGTCAAGGAGCTCAATGAGGGCGATGAGCGCGAAGGCGTTGTGAAGAACATCACCGAATACGGCGCGTTCGTCGAACTGGCGCCGGGCGTTGACGGCCTTCTGCACGTCACCGACATGTCCTGGAGCCGCGTCAACCATCCGTCGGAAGTGCTCAATGTCAACGACACGGTGCGCGTGAAGATCATCAAGATCAATCCGGAAACCCACCGCATCTCGCTCGGCATTAAGCAGCTGACGCCGGATCCGTGGGAAGGCGTCGCCGCGAAATATCCGATCGGCGCGAAGTTCAAGGGCAAAGTCACGAACATCACCGATTACGGCGCGTTCGTGGAACTCGAAGACGGCATCGAAGGCCTCGTCCACGTTTCCGAAATGAGCTGGGTGAAGAAGAACGTTCACCCCGGCAAGATCGTTTCGACCTCGCAGGAAGTCGAAGTGATGGTGCTCGAAGTCGACGAGCAGAAGCGCCGCATCTCGCTCGGTCTCAAACAATGCGCCGACAATCCGTGGGAGCGTTTCGCCGAAGAACATCCCATTGGCTCGATCATCGAAGGCGAGATCAAGAACATCACCGAATTCGGTCTGTTCGTCGGTCTCAACGAAGAGATGGACGGCATGGTCCACCTTTCCGATCTCGACTGGAACCGGTCGGGCGAAGACGCGATCAAGGACTATCAGAAAGGCCAGGTCATTCAGGCCAAGGTTCTTGACGTCGATCCCGAAAAGGAACGCATTTCGCTCGGCGTCAAACAGGTCGGCTCCGACCCCATGGACGCCATTGGCGGCATCTCGCGCGGTTCGGACGTGACCTGCACCGTCACCGCCATCGAAAATGGCGGCATCGAAGTTCAGATCGGCAGCGAGGAAGGCCCGAAAGCCTTCATCCGCAAATCGGATCTGTCGAAAGACCGCGGCGAACAGCGTCCCGAACGCTTTGCGGTCGGCGACAAGGTCGACGCCCGCGTCACCGCGATCGACTCCAAGACGCGCCGCATCAACGTGTCGATCAAGGCGCGCGAAGTGGCGGAAGAAAAGCAGGCCGTGGAGCAGTTTGGGTCTGCGGATTCCGGCGCCTCGCTCGGCGACATTCTCGGCGCCGCGTTGAAAGACGCGAACAAGGACGATTAAGCGCCAAGCAATTGCCGTTCGTTCCAGCGCCCCCGCGTCGACCGCGGGGGCGTTTTTTTTGAAGAAAAAGCGGGCGCGCCTTGCGCAGGCGAACATGGTTAAAAAATCACCAACTCGCGCAAGCCGTCTCAGGGCGCGCCCGCCTTTTCAGCCCCCGTTTCGCAAGCGAAACGCGCCTTTTAATAAGAATTTAAATGCTGGCCTATAGGACCGTGTCTCAGAAACAGCCGCAACCAGGATGGTGTTTATGCCGTTTCCGGGCATGTCTCAGGACGATATGCGCAAGGCGCTGAGCGAACTCGATCAGGCGTTGTTCAATCACCAGCAATGGAGCGAAGAGCTCAATCGCACTCTGATTTGCGCGCTGCCGCCCGACGAACGCGATGTGGCGGACGAGTCGTACCGGCATTGCCGGTTCGGCCAGTGGCTTTACGGCGCCGGCGCGGCGCTGATTTCAAAGCATCCCTCCTTCAAAGAAATCGTAGACGCGCATGAACGCATGCATCAATTAACCACCGACATGCTAGCCGCTATGGCGACACACGGGAAAGTGCCGCTCGATCTCTATGAGCGCTTTATGAATTCTCTCAACCAGATGCGCCTGGAAATCCTGACCGCCAAGCGCGAGCTTGAAGACAGCGTCTATAATATCGACCCGTTGAGCGGCGCGGCGAACCGCGCCGGAATGCTGACCCGGCTTCGCGAACAACAAGCGCTCGTCAAACGCGGCATCCATTCATGCGCGCTCGCCATGATGGACTTCGATAATTTCAAGCGCGTCAATGACGTCTACGGCCATGCCTCAGGCGATGAGGTGATCGCCAAAGTCGCAAAGCTGGTGATGAGCGGCATGCGGCCATATGATTTGTTTTTCCGTTATGGCGGCGAAGAATTTCTGATTTGCGAACCCGGCGCGAATCTCGAGGAGGCGCACGCCCTGCTTGAGCGTTTGCGCGCCGATATCGAAGCGCTGCAGTTCACCGCTTCCGACGGCCAATCCTATCAGATTACAGCGTCATTCGGCCTCGCCCTGCTCGATCCCGATATTTCCGTGGAACAGGCGATCGAGCGCGCCGACAAGGCGATGTATGCGGCCAAGAAGGCGGGACGCAACCGGGTGGAGGTTTGGGAGCCGTCCATGTCGGCCGCCGCTTGAGGGCGTTGTGGCGGCCGGGCCCGGAGGGTAAAGAGCTGGCGCACATCGCGCTTCACCCCCCGCCCAACGGCCGCCGCCATGCCCGAACTTCCCGAAGTCGAAACCGTCCGCCGCGGCCTGGCGCCCGTGATGGAGGGCGCGGTCATTGCGGACATAGAGGTCCGGCGTCCGGATTTGCGGTTTCCCCTGCCGTCCGATTTCGCAGCGCGGTTAACCGGCCGGCGCGTCGACAGTCTCGATCGTCGCGGCAAGTATCTGATTGCGCATCTGTCTTCGGGCGAGAGCCTGATCATGCATCTGGGCATGTCGGGCCGCTTCGCCATAGAGGAAACCGGCCGGTTTCGCCCGGGCGGCTTCGCGCTGGCGCAGGCGTGCAATCCGAAACACGATCATGTCCTGTTCCGGATGGAAGGGGCCCGCCCCGCCCGGGTGACCTACAACGATCCCCGCCGCTTCGGTTTCATGGACATCGCCGCGCCGGGCGCGCTTGAAACCTGCCGTCATTTCAAGGGGATGGGGCCGGAGCCCTTAAGCAACGGCTTTTCCCCGGCGGTCCTGAAAGCGGCGCTTAAGGCCAAGGCGGCGCCGATCAAGGCGGCGCTTCTCGATCAGCGGGTGGTGGCCGGGCTCGGCAACATCTATGTCTGCGAGGCGCTGTTCCGGGCCGGGATATCGCCCCGGCGCAAGGCCGCCTCGGTGGCCGGCAAGCGCTCCGACCGGCTTTATGGCGAGATTGTCGCCGTTTTGAACGACGCCATCGAGGCGGGAGGATCGTCATTAAGGGATTTCGCCGCAGCCGACGGGGCGCTCGGCTATTTCCAGCATCGTTTCGACGTTTACGACCGGGAAGGCGAGCAATGTCGCCAATGCGACACTCCTGTGCGCCGGCTTGTCCAGTCCGGCCGGTCGACCTTTTTCTGCCCGTCTTGCCAGCGCTGAATTTCGGCGGAAAATAAGGCCCCACGACGTGTTGACGCCCATGCGGGGGAGGTCTATACACCGCCGCTCGCGCCGCCCGGCGGCTCCCAAAATTCGAGTGACGAAATATGGCTAATACAGCTTCCGCTAAGAAGATGGTTCGCAAGATTGCGCGCCGCACCGCCGTGAACAAATCGCGCCGCTCACGCGTGCGCAGTTTCCTGCGCAAAGTGGAGGAAGCGATTTCGGCCGGCGACAAGGCGGCTGCGGAAGCTGCGTTTAAAAGCGCGCAGCCGGAATTGCATCGCGCCGCCGGCAATGGCGTGTTTCACCAAAAGACGGTTGCGCGAAAACTGTCTCGTCTTTCTGCGCGCATTAAAGCGCTTGCTGCGTAAAATTATCCTGCGCGACACATTTTGTTTTTCGTTCGGCGCGCGCGCAAATCTTTGCGGGCGCGTTTGTTTTTTTGCAGTTTTTTAAGATGCGAATTGCGCACGCCATGCATGAGCATCAATTGCGCTTAGCACGTTTCGTACGCATAGTTCCGTAACGATTTGTTTTTGTTGTAAGCGTGATTTTTATTGGCGTTCAGCGCCGTTTACGCTTGCAAAAAAAATGACACAAAAAACGCCGTAGAGGCGAATCAAAGCTTGACGCTCATCCTTAAGATTATCTATGCTGGTTAAAGTCAATTATGACGGGTGCGGACGAATTTCCGCGCAATCAGTTTCAGTTTTGATCTTGTGTTTTTGGTCGGCCGTTTCGACTCTCAACGAGCGGTTGCCGCGTAGACACGCTGTGTGACTTTAAAAAGTCGGGGACAATTAGAATGAAAAGCGGCGGCTCTCTTCCATTAGCATTTTTACATCTTGCATTTATGGAAGCGAGCGGGCTTCTCCTCTAACCTAATATGCTTGCGCCGGCGCGTTAAGTCGGCAATCACCAACGCGACAACAACCAAGTTAAAGAAAATCAAGGCGCACGATTTCCGTTTGTTCGGAAACGCGCGTTCCGTGGGGATTTGACTTCAATTTTGGGCGGTTTCAAACATGAAAAGCGAAAACGATATGAGCGGGCGGGAGACACAGTCGGAACTATTCAAGCGGTATCATGCGGCGCTGCGCACGCGCGTCGGCGATGCGAAATACACGTCCTGGTTCAAGGATCTCGGGCTTGAAGAATACAGCGAAGACTGCGTGACGCTGTCGACCGGGTCTGAGGCCAAGCGCGACATGCTCGACCATCGGTTCTTTCCGGTGCTGAAAGAGACCTGGCTGAAGGAAGTCGGGCCGTTCCGGAAGATGCAGCTGACGGTGCTGAAAAACGCGCTCAGCGCCCATGCGGCGCGCATAGACGCGCAGGAAGAACAGCGCGCGGCGAAAGCGGAAAACGCAGCGGCGCCGGCGGCGGGTTTGCGCGGGCCGAAAGAAACGAAAGACAAGGACGCGGCTTTTGAGGATCTGGCGACGCCCCTCGATCCGCGGCGCACCTTCTCTTCTTTCGCCGTCGACGCATCGAACCGCATCGCCTGGGCGGCCGCGCAGGAAGCCCTTTCGGAAGGCCGCGCGCGCGAGCTCATCTATGTTTACGGGCCGTCCGGCGTCGGCAAGACGCACCTTTTACAGGCGATCGCCCACGCCTGGCTTGAAGAGGCCGAGCGCGGCGCCGCCGGGTACGTCACCTACAACAATCTTTCGAACGCTTGCGTCAGCGCGGTATGGTCCAATGCGACGTCGGCGCTGCACAAGACGCTGCTCGCCCATAATTTTCTCGCTTTTGACGACATCCATTTCTTGAATGGCAAAAATCGGACACAGGAGGAGTTATTGATCGTGATTGACGCAGCGCTCGACAGCGGCAAACAGGTTGTCATCGCCGGAGAACTGCCGCCCGCCAAACTCGCCGAGGCGGGCCTCAACCAGCGTCTCGCCGACCGGCTTGCGGGCGGCATTTGCGCCCCGGTCCATCCGGGCGACGAAACCCTGCGCATGGCGGTTCTGAAAAAACGCCTCGAGCAGAGCCCGGCCGCCTGCACCGTTTCCGAAGACGCGCTCGCGTTCATCGCCCGGACCTTCACCCAGTCCATGCGCGAGACCATCGGCGCCTTGAACCAGCTTCTCCTGATGTATGGCGCGGAGGAGATCGTGGTCGACCTCGACGAGGCGAAATCGGTTCTGAAATCCCGGCTCGACGACCGCCGCCGGGCGGCCACCATCGAAGACGCCATCGCCGCGGGGGCCGAAGCCTTCGGCCTCAAGCTTGAGGACATGACCGGCCGCTCCCAGCCCCAGCGCATCGTGCGGGCCCGTCACGCGGTGGTCTGGTGCGCCCGCGAGGTCTTGAAAGAGTCCTTTCCGCGCATCGGCAAGGCCTTGAAGCGCGATCATACGACGGTCATGTCGTCCTATCGCCGGGCGCAAGCCCTGATTGAGCGCGACAAGGCGTTTCAGGACGGCGTCAAGCGGATTCGCGAGGCTCTTGAGGACTAATTTTCCGCGTCTTGAAGGCGCGCGAAAACCGCTTTGAAAACAGCCCTATACCGGCCCGGCGCCGGCGCGCGAAATGCGCGCCGGCGCTAGCCTTTTCGGGGCTTTTTCGGCTATACTCGGCGAGGATTTTTCGCCCTTCGATTCGTCCCTTACGCGCCCTCGCCGACGGCGCGCTGAAGCGCCGGACCGGGAGGCTTCACACTAGCGGCGGCGGGCGGTTTTTCTTCGCCAAAGACCATTTCGAGAGAGCATTCCGCATATGAAAGTCACGATTGAACGGTCAGCCCTATCGAAAGCGCTGGGGCATGTGCAGAGCGTTGTCGAGCGGCGCAATACGATCCCGATCCTCTCCAATGTGCTTTTGCAGGCCGACGGCGGCGCGCTGACCCTGACGGCGACCGACCTCGACATCGAAATCTCCGAAGAGGCGCCGGCCGATGTCGCCGAAAAGGGCGCGACCACGGTGTCGGCGCTGACGCTTTTCGAAATCGTCAAGCGCCTGCCCGACGGCGCGCAGGTGCGTCTTGAACTGTCGGCGGAGGAAGGCCGGCTGCAGGTCTCGTCGGGCCGTTCGCAATTCGCGCTTGCGGTTCTGCCGGACGACGATTTCCCGTCGCTGACGACCGACGATCTGGAAACCAAATTCTCCATGCCGACCGCCGATCTGCGCCGCCTTCTCGGCAAGGCGCGTTTTGCGATGTCGCAGGAGGAAACGCGCTATTATCTGAACGGCGTTTATTTGCACGCGCATACGGACGGCGACGCGCCGGCCCTGCGCGCGGCGGCGACGGACGGCCACCGGCTGGCGCGCATTGACGCGCCCTTGCCGGACGGCGCGGCGTCGATGCCCGGCGTGATCGTGCCGCGCAAGGCGATCGCCGAGCTTGGCCGTTTGCTGGAAGACGCGGAGGAAAATGTCGAGATTTCCGTGTCGCCGGCGAAAATCCGCTTCGGCTTCGGCGCCGGCTACATGACGTCGAAACTCATCGACGGCTCGTTCCCCGATTACGAACGCGTCATTCCGAAAAACAATCCGAACGTCCTGCGCGTCGAAACCAAAGATTTCTCGCAGGCCGTCGATCGCGTCTCCACCGTCTCGGCGGACCGCACGCGTTCGGTGAAACTGGCGCTGGAAGCGGATCGTCTGCGCCTCACCGTCAACAATCCGGAAGCGGGCTCGGCGCTTGAAGAGTTGTCCGTCGATTATGGCGGCGATGCTTTGGAGATCGGTTTTAATGCGCGTTATCTCCTCGATGTCGCACAGCAGGTCGACGGCGAAACCGCGACCTTCCGGCTCGCCGATCCGTCCTCGCCCACGGTCATTCTCGATGAAGAGGATGAGAACGCGCTTTACGTCCTCATGCCGCTAAGGGTTTGATGTTGAGCGAAGCGGCGGTCACACAGTGGGAGACTGAAACGCAGGAGGATGCGGGGGCGGCGAGGCGCGCGCGCATCACGCGGCTCACGGTCACCGACTTTCGCTCCTACCCCCGCGCCGAGATCGGTTTCGACGGCCGGCCGGCGGCGATTTCCGGCGCCAACGGCGCAGGCAAGACCAACATCCTCGAAGCGATCTCCTTGCTCGGTCCGGGCCGCGGCGTGCGCGGCGCCAAGCTCGATGAATTGCCGCGCATCGGCGGCGCCGGCGGCTGGGCCGTGTCGGCGCGGGTCGATGACGGCGAAGACGAACGCCGCTTCGGCGTCGGCGCGGCGGCGGCCAACCCATCGCGGCGCATCTGCCGCATCGATGACGCGGACGCGTCGGGGCCGGGCGCGCTCGCCGAACATTTGCGCTTTATGTGGCTGACCCCGGCGCAGGACCGTTTGTTCATGGAGGGCGCCGGCGAGCGCCGGCGTTTTCTCGACCGCATGACGCTCGCCCACGATCCCGCTCATGGCAAACGCTCCACCGGCTATGAACAGGCCATGCGCCAGCGCCAGCGCCTTCTCGAAGAGGGCGGGCGCGACGAGGGCTGGCTTGGGGCGGTTGAAAAACAGATGGCCGAGGCGGGCGTCGCCATCGCCGCGGCGCGCCGGGCCATGGTCTCGCGTCTTGCCGCGGCGGAAGTTGCATCCGAAGAAAGCGTTTTCCCGTGCGCGGATATCGCGCTCGACGGCGCGCTTGAAACCGCGCTCGCCGCTGCGGCGCGCGAGACGGTCGAGGCGGACTTCGCTGAAGGCTTGCGCGCCGGGCGCCGCCGCGACGCGGAAGCGGGGCGCGCGCTTTCCGGACCGCATCGCAGCGATCTTCTCGTGACCCATCGCGAGAAAGGCCGGCCGGCGAAATTGTGCTCCACCGGCGAGCAGAAGGCGCTGCTGATCGGCCTTGTTCTCGCCAACGCCCGCGCGCTCAGCCTCTCTGACCCGAATGCGCCGCTCATCCTGCTGCTCGATGAAATCGCCGCCCATCTCGACGAAGGACGGCGCGCCGCGCTGTTCTCGATCCTCGACGATCTCGGCTTCCAGGCCTTCATGACGGGAACGGACAAGTCCCTGTTCGAGGCCTGGGGCCCGCGCGCCCAGCATTTCGACGTGTCGGGCGGCGCGGTTCATGAAACCCAATTGACGTCATAAAGAAAGAAACGACCATGGCGGAAAACGCCGCGACCACACCCTCAGACGAACCTCAATCCGCAGGCGGCGGCGACGATTACGGCGCCGGATCCATCAAGGTCTTGAAAGGCCTCGATGCGGTGCGCAAGCGCCCGGGCATGTATATCGGCGACACCGATGACGGGTCGGGCCTGCATCACATGGTCTATGAAGTCGTCGACAACGCCATCGACGAAGCGCTCGCCGGCTATTGCGACACCGTCGAGGTGATCCTCAACGAGAACGGCTCCGTTACGGTGACTGACAACGGCCGCGGCGTCCCCACGGACATTCATGAAGGCGAGGGCGTTTCCGCCGCGCAGGTGATCATGACCCAGCTCCATGCGGGCGGGAAGTTCGACCAGAATTCCTACAAGGTCTCCGGCGGGCTTCACGGCGTCGGCGTTTCCGTCGTCAACGCCCTCTCGGAATGGCTTGAACTCAGGATCCGCCGCAACGGCAAAGAACACTTCATGCGCTTCAAGATGGGCGAGCCCGAAGGCGATCTCGAGATCGTCGGCGACGCCATCAAAACCGGCACGGAAGTCACCTTTCTGCCGTCGGATGAAATTTTCACCGGGACGGAATTCGATTTCGACACGCTCGAACACCGCCTGCGCGAGCTCGCGTTCCTGAATTCCGGCGTTTCGATCCGGCTCATCGACGACCGTCATGTGGAAAAGCGCGTCGAGGAGATGCATTATGAGGGCGGGCTCGAGGCGTTCGTGCGCTATCTCGACGACGCCAAGGCGCCGCTGATCGAAAAACCGATCTCCTTCACGCTCGAAAAGGAAGGGGTCACGGTCGACGTCTCCATGTGGTGGAACGAAAGCTACCACGAGAAAGTCCTGTGCTTCACCAACAACATTCCCCAACGCGACGGCGGCACGCATATGGCGGGCTTTCGCGCGGCGCTGACCCGCATTATCAACGGCTATGTGCAAAGCTCCGGCGTCGCCAAAAGGGAAAAGGTGACGGTGACGGGCGACGATGCGCGTGAGGGGCTGACCTGCGTCCTCTCCGTCAAAGTGCCCGATCCGAAATTCTCCTCGCAGACGAAAGACAAGCTGGTTTCCTCGGAAGTGAGGCCCATCGTTGAAAGCGCGGTCGCGGAAAAGCTCGGCGAATGGTTCGAGGAGAACCCGGGCCAGGCGAAGCGCGTCGTTCACAAAATCGCCGAAGCCGCCGCGGCGCGCGAAGCCGCGCGCAAGGCGCGCGAACTGACACGGCGCAAATCGGCGCTCGACGTCGCCTCGCTGCCGGGCAAGCTCGCGGACTGTCAGGAGCGCGATCCGGCCCATTCCGAGCTTTTCATCGTCGAGGGCGACTCGGCCGGCGGCTCCGCCAAACAGGCGCGCAGCCGCGAAAACCAGGCGGTTCTGCCCCTGCGCGGCAAGATCTTGAACGTAGAGCGCGCGCGCTTCGACAAGATGCTCTCGAGCCAGGAGATCGGCACGCTCATCACCGCGCTCGGCACCGGCATCGGCCGCGACGATTTCAATCCGGACAAGCTGCGCTACCACAAGATCGTCATCATGACCGACGCCGATGTCGACGGCGCGCATATCAGGACGCTTTTGTTGACCTTCTTTTTCCGGCAGATGCCGGAGATCATCCGGCGCGGCCATCTCTATATCGCCCAGCCGCCGCTCTTCAAGGTCTCGCGCGGCAAGTCCGAGCAATATCTGCTCGACGAAAAGGCGCTGGCCGATCATCTTTATGCGGAAGGCATCACCGAGGCCTCGCTGGCGCTCGACAATGGCGAGACTGTCGCCGGGCCGGATCTCGCCGAGCTGGTGGCGAAAGCCCGCAAGGTGCGCAACGCCATCGACGAATTCCCCTTGCGCTTTAATCGCGACATCATCGTGCAGGCGGCGCTCGCCCGCGCCCTTTCCGAAGCGCCGGACGGCGAGGCGGCGCAAGCGCTCGCCGACAAGGTGGCGGCGCGCCTCGACATGGTCGCCGAGGAGTTCGAGCGCGGCTGGGAAGGCCGGCCGGACGGCGAGGGCGGGTATGTGTTCGAGCGCGAATTGCGCGGCGTCAAAGAGACCCATCCGCTGCCCCGCGATCTTTTGATGTCGGCGGACGCCAAAAAGGTGCAGGCCGGCATGGAAGAGCTCGCCGACGTTTTTGGCAAGCCCGCGAAGTGGATGCGCAAGGACCAGCGCGCGACCGTCACGGGCCCGAACAGCCTGTTGCGCGCGGCCTGGACCGCCGGCGAAAAGGGCGTCGCCGTGCAGCGCTACAAAGGTCTTGGCGAGATGAACCCGGACCAGCTCTGGGAGACGACGCTCGATGAAAATGCGCGCGTCCTCTTGCAGGTGAAGATCAAGGAAGCCGACGACGCCGACAGCATCTTCTCGCGTCTCATGGGCGACATCGTCGAGCCGCGCCGGGAGTTCATTCAGGACAACGCGCTTTCCGCCGCGCTCGACGTTTAAGCGCCAGTTTTTCAGCTCTCAGCGGACAAATCACTGCTCTCCCGGCAACTCAAGATAGACAAGTCTTGAAGCGTGCAGGGTTTTATCAATCATCGCTGTTTTTTCGCTCGTATTCATAATAAGCGAGTGCAACAATGCATGTACCAAAAAATATAAATCCAAATAGCTGCGGGGGGATATCTTTTAATGGGTCAGCTATGCCGGGAAAAATATATGAATCAAGCAATAATAAAAAAGTTGATACGCTGACGGTAAGAAATAGAACGCTCAAAAATATCTTCGTAATCGGATTCAATTTAAACATTTCCACATCGCATTATATAGATAGGTAAAAAATCATACGCTCTTTCTCGTCTGGCGGGGATGAGCGGGGTTGGCGGCGCGCGACTTTTAGTTGTCGTTCGCCGCTTCAGCGCCATAGCGCGTCACCTCATACCCCATCTCTTTCAGCAGCGCCGGCACCGAGTCTTTGCCGCCGACGAGATGGCCGGCGCCGACGGCCACAAAGCCCTTGCCGCTCTCGGCTTTGAGGACCGCGTCGAGCTGCTCCGCCCAGTTGCGGTTGCGCTCGGCGATCAGCCTTTCGTAAACCGCCGGCGCTTTCTCGCGCATGTCTTCATTCATGTCCGTGTCGATAAGATCGACATCGGCTTGCGCCCAGGCGCGGAACAGATCGTCAAAGGCGGCGGCCTGTTTATCCCAGTCGCGGATGGTGAGAATGAGAAGGTTCTTTTCGGTTTCGGGATCGAGCGTCGTAAAAAGCGCGAGCTGTTCCTCGATGGTTTCGAAAAACCGCACCTCCTTACCGGCGGCCTTGGCTTCCTTCGTCAAAACGCTGTCGGCGCCGTGGCTCGGGTCGAAACCCTGATCGATGATGAACTGCACGCTTAAACTCAAAAAAGCGTTCCACGGGCGCATGGTGTCGATGGCGGCGAAAGGCAGGTTCACTTCGCTGGCGATTTCGCGCAGTTTTTGCGCGTCCTTCTTTTCAAGCATGCCGGAAAGCGTCACGCCGGCCTTGTTGAAGCCTTGCGTCATGATGGTGTTGAGGGTCTTGGCTTCGGCGTCGCGTGTGTCGGCTTCGACTTCGAAATAAACCACATCCGCCTCGGCGAAGGCTTCGTTGAGCGCCTCCCGGCGCCAGTCGAGGCCGGGCGGCAGAATGTGGAAGGTGCCGAACAGGATGTAATCGGAATCGGCGTCGCGGACCCGCCACATGGCCGGCGCCGCGGTCTCGACTTCGAGGATGTTTTCCTTCGTTTCCGGCGTCTCTCCGGCGGCCCCGGCAAGCGGGCCGAGGCCCATGGTCAGGGCGGTTGCGGCGGCGATAAAAAACTTCATGACGGCGGGCCTTTCATGGCTTCGCTGGTGATGACCGCGCCGGTGATGAGCGCGGGAGGCCGCCCCGGAAAATCGGCGCTTGGCCTATCTGGCGCCTTCATCCTGCCGCATCAAGAGGGCGGAATTCGGGCCCCGCGAAACCCGGCGGCCAGGGCCTTGCGGGCGCGGATTTTTTGAGCGGATTCGGAGGCGCTCGCCCTTCTCCTGCTTGCCCGGGAGAGCCCAATCGCGTAAACCCCGGAACCTTGAGCGGGTCCCGTAGCTCAGCTGGATAGAGCGCTGCCCTCCGAAGGCGGATGTCAAGTGTGGCGATTGCTGGTGGTGTTGGAAGAAAGAAGTGACTAAACAACGGTTTGAGAGAATGTCGGGTTCGCTCTTTAGCCCGATGAAAATCTCGCGTAAGCATGGCGTAAGCATCTCGCGAACGGTATGCACCCGTAGCTCAGCTGGATAGAGCGTCGCCCTCCGAAGGCGAAGGCCACAGGTTCGAATCCTGTCGGGTGCGCCATTTTCCGTCGAATTGCAAAGACTTAGTTTTCTATCGGGGCTAACTACGAAACGGCTCGCCGCAATGTGACCGAACGTTGGCGAGGAGGTTTCTAACGCCAATGGTTGGATTGCCAATCATTCTAGGGGACATTTCCCAGTTCGAACGTGTGTAGGATCAAGGGAAGCCGTGAATGCGGCTTTCGAAATGACGTTGACTTCCGGACGATCCAACGAAGCCGAATGCCGCAGCTATAGCGCCGACAGTAACCTCGTAAGCTTCATTGCTTCTTTAGTTGTCAACTTCGATCCGATTGCGTCGGATAGGACCCGGGCATAGATGGGCCACATAGCCCGCCGGATGGATCGCCCCTGTTCTGATATAACGACGATCTGCCCGCGGCCGTCGCCCTCACAATCCTGCCGCTCCACCAATCCTGCCTTCACCATGCGGTCCAACAGTCTCGACGTGCCGTATTGAGGCAGCAGAAGTCGGTTCTTGAGTTCAAACGGGCGCAGGCCTTCTGGGCCTGCCTTCTCAAGTTCAAGTAATGCATCATACCATGAAAGCGGCGGATGTCCGGCCGATTTGAGGGCAGCCTCAACCGCTTCCAGCAGCTTGCGGCTGGTTGATATCAAAGCCGCCCAGGCAGCTTGGGTCGCTCTATTAGGTTCACTCATAAACTAATCATGCCATATCGATGCAATTGCATCAACCTTGACGGCGCGCGGTGATCATGCTTAAAGTGAATGCAATTGCATCTATCAACGGAGTGTGTCCATGTCACAGCACCAACTCAACCAGACCGGCGCTTTCCTGCTCCGCGTGGCGCTCGGGATCATGTTCCTAGCCCACAGCCTGCTCCTGAAGCTCTTCATCTTCACACTGGCCGGCACAGCCCAATTCTTCGTTTCAATTGGGCTGCCCGGCTGGCTCGCTTACGTAATTTTCGCCACAGAGGCGGTTGCCGGCGTCCTTCTGGTCCTCGGTGTACAGACGCGGTGGGTCGCGCTAGCGACCGTGCCCATTCTCGCAGGGGCGACATGGGCTCATTTCGGCAATGGCTGGATGTTTGGGTACGAGAACGGTGGCTGGGAGTATCCGGCCTACCTGACTTTGCTCGCCGTTGCGCAAGGGCTTCTGGGTGACGGCCGGTTCGCGCTCAGTCCCTCTGTCACGCCTAACTGGATTGGACACACCGGGAAAGGAACGGTTGAATCATGAAATTCCCTTCTGCAAGACCGGCGACGTGCCGCCGGAAGGAGAGGGCGCGGGTCTTCCCGGACTTTGGCCGGGAGGTCCAGGTCTGGCGCGTGGATGTCCGGATCTGCGCATCAGCAAACGCGTGCCTTCACCTCGGGGGACCGCTGGAGTGCAAGGATGGAGCGTTCGTCTGCCCGTGGCAAGGCGCGCGGTTCGACACGACCAATGGACAAAGGCTCGACGGCCCGGCGCCGGCGGGAGCGGGTACCCACCTAATGTTACCGCCAACAAGGATCGAGGGTGAGGAACTGCTGTACGTCTGGGGAGAGACACCATGAGCCTGCATTTGATCAGTCACACGCTTTGCCCATACGTTCAGCGCGCGGCGATCTCGCTTGCGGAGAAAAAGGTCAGGTTTGAGCGGACTTACATTGACCTCGCGAACAAGCCTGACTGGTTCCTCGCAGTGTCGCCTTTGGGCAAGACGCCGGTGCTACTGAAGGGCGAGGTCCCGATCTTCGAATCTGCGGTGATCCTCGAATATCTAGAAGAGACACAACCCAATCCGCTCCATCCCCATGACGCCCTCGAACGGGCACGCCACAGGGCTTGGATGGAGTTCGGCTCAGCCGTCCTCAACGACATCGCGGGCTTCTATTCGGCATCCGACGAGGGAGTATTCGACGCGAAAATTGCGGTTCTGCATGAGAAGTTCAGACGGGTGGAAGCAGAACTTGAAGCAGGACCTTACTTTGCCGGCGACAGGTTCAGTCTCGTCGATGTCGTATTCGGCCCGGTCTTCCGGTATTTCAACGTGTTCGAAGAGATTGGCGCCTTCGGCATCCTAACCGACCTTCCCAAGATCGACCGTTGGAGGCAAGCGCTCTGTAGCAGAGATAGCGTTGAGAAGGCCGTTGGCGAGGACTATCCATCTCTGCTGCGCGCATTTCTACTTCGGCGGAACTCATACCTATCTTCGCTCATGCGGACGAATGAAGGTAGGCATCGCGCAACTGCCGGGTTGGAGTCCCAAGTTAAGCCATAGTCTCTTTTTCGAGGTTGCGAGATACCCGAATTGTTCCTGCGGCCTTCCGTGGTGATCGAGATTAGGAGCAAGCGCCGCCGAAATTTCTAGGACCTGAGAACTCGAATGCAATGCCTCTCTGTTTTGGACCTCAAAGCGATTGAGACCGTCGCGGAAACAGGCAGCTTCCGCAAGTCGGCCCTTCGACTTGGCATTGGTCAACCTGCTATTTCCCGTCGGGTGGCTCGAGTGGAGGACAGGATTGGGGTTTCGCTGTTCGAACGGCGTCGGAGTGGAGCGAGGCTGACCCTTGCGGGACGTGTATTTGTGGGACGAGCGCGTGGCATCTTGAATGACCTGAGTGCAGCATGGGACATGGCGCGCAGTGTGGGGGAAGCCAAAACCGGAGAGTTGCGGATCGGACTAATCGCCTCGTTATCAAGAGGAACTCTTCGATGCGTCATCGAAGAGTTTTTGCTTGGTCACCCGGACGTCCACCTGAGCTTTACTGAGGCAGAGCGCGGCGAACTTCTCAGCTTGCTGAATCATCGTGAGATCGACGTCTTCATCGCCACAGGGACCAATTCTCTAGCAATCGGTGACACGATGGTCCTCGACGAGGAAAGAACTTATCTTGCTGTGCCGTCCAATTCGCATTTGGCCGTGAAGACGCAGCTTACCTGGACCGATGTCGAAGACGAAACTTATCTCGTCAGCAAACGCGAGGCCGGTCAGGACATCCACGACTACATCCACCGCCGAATATCCGATCTTGGCAAACCCGTCAGTTTGCAATGGCACCGGCTCGGACACGAAGGAATCATGACCTTAGTTGGACTTGGGCTCGGTATCAGCCTCATCGCCGATCATTGGCGCGGAGTCTCATATCCGAATGTGACATTTGTTCGGATTGGTGAGGCAGACGAGCGCATACCGTTCTCCTTGGTTTGGCGACCCGAGAATGACAATCCGGCGCTCAGGCGTTTTTTGAGTTTGGCGCGGGTTCATGCGAAGGGGGCTGCCTCCTCTCTTTCCGAAGTTTCGCAAAACCGCGATCCGTGGCCATGAACCGCGCCAACATAGGCGCGATAAGCTTTCCGGCTTCGTTCTTCTGCCCAGTCTCGCAGGCCAGCACATCAGCATAGGCGACAAGATCGCGATGCACGTCTGCTGGCAATTCAATGCTCAGCTTGACAGGTTTGTTGTCTGGGATAGCGCCCAGTTTTAGTTTGCTCATGGATCAATTCCGATAGGGTTCGAGGATGAGGTCGCGCGTGACCATGACGCGGACCGGAAAACCGGGGCGAATCGTCAAGGTCGGCGGGATGGAAATCTGACGGCGGACGATCTCGTCCCCGGCGCGCCCGATTGTGTCCTGGGTTCCCTCACGAATGGCACGGGCGATGTCGTCGTCGTCATCGGCGCCCAGTTCCACACCGATGTTCAGGACGGTGGCGAGCCCAGCCGCCATGAATAGCCGACCCCAGTGGTTGTTGACGCCGTCTTCCAGCCCGGCATAGCCCGCTTCGTCGGCGCCGGGCTGGCGTTCGAGAACGATGGAGCGCCCATTGGGCAGGATCAACCGTGTCCAGGCCAGCAGCACGCGGCTTTGCCCGAAAGCGACGCGGCTGTCGTATTCACCGATGAGGCGCGCCCCTTGGGGGATCAGCAGGAACCGTCCGGTCGGGCTGTCATAGACATTGGACGTCACCTGCGCGGTGATCTGGCCGGGAAGATCGGATCGCAGGCCGGTCACGAGGGCCGCCGGAACGACCGCTCCGGCTTGCACGACATAAGGGCTTGGAGGGTCGACGAGTCGATCCGCGGCGGTCGTTCGGCGCTCAACGGGTTCGTCGAGGAAGGCTTCCTGTCTGTCCGTGGCGTCTGGCGTGACGCCGGTTGCACTCGCGGGAAAGAATGATCCGGCGCCGGATGGTGTCGGAGAAACTGCGGTCGAATTTTGCTGGGGTCCGCTGGTGGAGGTCTTGGCTTCGGCGAAAAGGCGACTGAGCCGGGCGGCCTCCAATTCTTGCAACCGGCGCTGTTCGTCAGGATCGACGGCAGGCGCAGTGACGACCGCCGGCACAGGCTGACCGCGTTGTTGAGCTGACAGGATCGGCCGCCCGAGCTCACCGGGCAGTGGCGGTCCAAGTCGAGGTATGCGTGTATAGTCGGTCGGAAGGCGCGACAGACCTTCGGCTGCCTGGATGCGCTCGGTCGAATAGAGCTCCGTCGGTCCATCGGCCGGTTTGCGATCTTGCAGAGCCACAATCAGGATGGCGCCGAGACCGAGTCCGCTGGCCGCGCCAAGAACCGTCAGCGTGCGACGTGAGAGACGCATGACCCTTGGCGGATCGGCGCGCAGCCGCAAGGAGGCGGCGATCCTTTTGTCCTCACGGGGTTCTCTATCCTCGCTCATTTGCGCGGCCCCACGGCGCGAGGACGTGACGCGGTAGGGGCGTTGCGGCTCACCCCGTCGGTACGGACGATCCGCACACGTTTCTGCCTGTCACCGAGACGCAGTTCGGCGGCGGCGAAAAGCCGATCGACGATCATGTAGTTGCGGGCGATACGGTAGTTGACGAGCTGGCCTTCGCCTTCCGGTCCGATGACGAAGAGCGGCGGCATTTCCCCCTGACCGATCCCGCGCGGGAACTCGATGAAGACCTGCCGCCCATCGTCGAAGGCGCGAAGCGGCCGCCAGGGCGCGCGGTCGCCCTCGATCCGGTAGCGGAAGCTCAAGGAGTCGAGCGCCACGTCGCGTCCGATCGGGAAGGCTGCTTCCGCCTCGGCGTTGCGCCGCCTGAGCGCGATCAAGGCGTCTTCGGCATAGGTCCAGGAGACGGACGCCATGTAGGCGGACGGGTTCGCTCTCAGTTCGAGATGATAGGTCCGCCGATCCGTATTGATGACGAGGTTGGTCTGAAGATCCGGTCGCGTCGGTTTGACCAGGATGTGGATCCGCTGGCTGTCGCCTGCACCGCTCTGGGTGTCACCGATGATCCAGCGCGCCGTGTCGCCGGCCGCGATCGACCCGGAGCCAACTAGGCTCTCTCCGGGCTGCAGGGCGATATCGGTGATCTGCCCCGGCGATGCGTAAACCTGATAGAGCGCACCCTCGTTATAGGGATAGAGTTGTACGGCGTTGATGAAGCCGTCGCGTACCGGCTCCATCCGGGCAGCGGCGTTCGCTTCGTTCACCCGTTCGGCGGGATCGGCAGATTCCGGCGCCCGGTCTCCCCCATTGATCGGCTTGAGTTGACCGGGCAGCGGCAAGGGACTGGTGCGCTCGACGATCCGTACCGGACGCTCCGGTTCAGGAAGAAGCGTCGCTTCGATCGGAGGGGTGTCGTAAGCGATCTCAGGCGGCTTGAATGTCGAGCATCCCGAGAGCGCGGTCGCGGCGAGAAGCACCGTCATGGAGGCACTGTTCAGGCGAAGTGTTTTTATCATTGGGCGGACTCCCGGGACCAGTTGATGGCGTTGACGAAGATACCGAGCGGGTTTTTGCGCAGGCGCTCGGCATCGCGCGGCTGTTGCAGAACGATGGTGAGAATGGCGGTCCAGCGTTCCGTCGCGGCGAGTTGTCCGTTGGCGTAGCGGCGCTCGATCCAGGCGATGCGGAAGCTGCTCTCGGAGGCGCGGATAACGCTGGAGACTTCGACCGAGATCTGCGTGTCGCCGACCTTGGCGAAGGGATCGTTCACCCGGGCGTAGTCGTTGAGCGTCAGCGCGCCCTTGTCGGTCGTGAAGTCGTAAGCGTGCAGCCAGTTCTGGCGCAGCACGATCGGATCGGCGGGAATCTGGCGCACATTCTCAATGAAACGCGAGAGGTGATAAGCGATCTGCGGATCGGTTGGACGGAAGTCCGCGGTGGCGGGCGCCACGGCTTGCGCCGCGCCGAGCCTGTCAACCTCGACAACATAGGGCGTGATCGTCCCTTGTGTGGACTGCCAGACCAGAGCGGCGCTGAGGCCGCCTGAGAGCAGCAACGACCCGAACGCCATCAGCCGCCAGTTCCTGGCCTGCACGCGGGCGGACCCGATGCGCTCGTCCCAGACCTGCGCGGCTTTCTGATAGGGCGTGATGGGCTCGGGGGTCTTGGAATAGCGAACGCTCGGGCGACGGAACATCATGATTTCTCCGAAAGGCTGACAGCGGTCCCGCCGCCGCCATGGTCGCCGGAGCGAACGGCATGAGCGGCGACGGCGGCGCCGTGGTGAAGGGTTTGTTGTTGTTTCATGCGGCGCGCCCAGGCTGGCGGTCCGTCACTAGCTGAGGGCGAGACGTCGGGGCTGTTGCTGAACCTGCCGCCGGTCGCTTCGAAGGCGGCGCTTGAGCCGGAGCGGTAGCTTTCGCTCATGGAACGGCGAAGCGGGTTCGTTGCCGCGCCGACGCCGGCTTTTCCGACGCTGGCGAGACCGGCGGCGACACCGGAAGCGCCGCCGCCAGCAGCGGCGTTTCCCATGCTGTAGGCGGTCGAGGCGCCGCCAGCGACTGCCGCCGCGCCGCGCGCTCCTGCGCCGGCCGCTCCCACGGCCATCCGGGCGCCGGCGACCCCGCCGACAGCGAGCCCGCCGGCGGCGAGGCCTGCGCCAACCGCAGCGCCTGCGCCTAGTTGCGGTCCGCCCGAGACGATGCCGTTGGCGATGCCCGGACCGAAGATGCCGAGCGCCAGCATTGAAAGCGCGGCCAGAACGATGGCCATGGCGTCTTCTATGGTCGGCTCGCCCGTGAACCCAGCGGTGAACTCGCCAAAGATGGTCGAGCCGATGCCGACGATCACGGCGAGCACCAGCACCTTGACGCCGGACGAGATCACCAGCCCGAGCACCCGCTCGGCCATGAAGGCGGTTTTGTTGAAGAGGCCGAAGGGCACGAGGATGAAGCCGGCCAGCGTGGCGAGCTTGAACTCGATCAGCGTGACGAAGAGCTGAATCGCAAGGATGAAGAAGGACAGGAGAACGACCAGCCAGGCGAACAACAGAATGATGATCTGGAGGAAATTCTCGAAGAAAGAGACAAAGCCCATCAGATCGGAAATCGATGTGAGAATTGGACGGCCCGCCTCAAGGCCGATCTCGGCGATGCGGCCGGGCTGAAGCAGTTCGCCGGGGCTGAGGCTGCCGCCCGAAGCGATGAGGCCGAGCCCGGCGAAGCTTTCGAAAACGATGCGGGCGAGCGCGTTCCAGTTGCCGATGATGTAGGCGAAGACGCCGACGAAGAGCGTTTTCTTGATGAGCCGGGCGAGAATGTCGTCGTCGGCGCCCCAGGCCCAGAAGAGCGCAGCGAGCGTCACGTCGATGACGATCAGGGTCGTTGCCAGGAAGGCGACGTCGCCGCCGAGCAGGCCGAAGCCGCTGTCGATGTAGGAGGTGAAGACCTGCAGGAACCGGTCAATGACGCCAACGCCGCCCATATCCTACTCCTTCTCGGGATCGTCGCCGGGAAGCCCGAGAAATCGGCGGCGCTGCTCTGCCCAGGCGGCGCGGCACGTCGTGTCGGTTTCCAGCTCTTCCGGCGTCAGCGTCCGGCAGCGAGAAAGCTCAGCCTGCAACGGTTCGTCGGTCACGGGCGGAACCGATGGCGTTTCCGAAGTGACCGTGTTCGCCAGTTCAACCGCGGCGAAGAGCGCAGCGAGCCCGCCCAGGGAGATAGCGACGAGCCTGATGATTTGGTCGGGAGATCTGCGCACGGAACTTACCGGAACATGGTGACGGCGGTTGGCGTGTAGCCGGACCCGTAGTCGAGGAAGCGATTGAGGTTTTCGCGCCCCTGCGCTTCAGCGGAGGCTCGCCGAGCCGCGTCCAGCGCGTCCGCGCGGTTCTGCGCGGCGATGGCGGCGGTAAGGTCCGTCATCTGTTGGCTTTGCAATGCGAGAAGTTGATTGCCGGCCTGCGCTGCCTGCAAGGCGCCGACCGCACCCTGGCTTTGCGAGACGAGAGTGCTCAGTTCCGTGCGCGTCGCTTCAATGTTGCCGACGACGCCGGCCTGGACCTTCAATGCGTCTTCATAGCCAGCAACCGAGGTCCGCCAGCGCGCCTCGGCATTGGCGTTCATGGCGGCGAAATCGCCCGTTGCTGCGGCGTCTCCATATTGTTCTGTGAAGACGCGTTCGATTTCGGAGACGACGTATCCAACGCGTTGCGCTTCGCCCAACAGATCTTCCGTCTGCTGCATGATCGACCGCAGACGCGCCAGCGATGAGTGCGGCAGGTTTGCGAGGTTGCGTCCCTGGTTGATCAACATCTGCGCTTCGTTCTGAAGCTGCGTGATCTGATTGTTGATCATTTCGAGGGTGCGCGCGGCGGTCAGAATATTCTGCGCGAGGTTGGTCGGATCGATGACGACGTCGCCGACGCCGAACAGCGCATAGGCCGGTTGCATCGGCGCTAAAGCGATGGCTCCGGTCAGCATGAGGGCGGCGAGTTTCTTACGCATGAGTCGTCTCCGTGGTTTGAGGGGATGGGATCGGATCAGGTGCTTGGCCGAGCAGTTCGACGGCCCAATCGAGACCGCGACGGGCGAGCCAGGCTGCGGCGAAACCGTCTCGTCCGTGTTCGGCGAGGATATCGGTGATGGCGGCGTGATCGGTCTCCGACGATGCGGCGGTGAAGGCGAGCGCGACCTCGCCGAGATCGAGCGAGAAGAGTCGATTGCCGCGCCGCGACTGGCAGTAATAATCGCGCTTCGGCATGGCCCGCGCGACGATCTCGATCTGGCGTTCATTGAGGCCGAAGCGACGATAGATGCCGGCGATCTGCGGCTCGAAGGCGCGCTCGTTCGGCAGGAAAATCCGCGTCGGGCAGCTCTCGATGATGGCCGGCGCGATTGTGGAATTGTCAATGTCGGCGAGCGACTGCGTGGCGAAGAGGACGGACGCGTTCTTCTTCCTTAGAGTCTTCAGCCATTCGCGGAGCTGGCCGCCAAACGTCCCGTCATCGAGCGCGAGCCAGCCTTCATCGACGATGATGAGGCTGGGGCGTCCGTCGAGGCGATCCTCAATCCGATGGAACAGATAGGCGAGCACGGCGGGCGCTGCCGCCGATCCGATCAGTCCTTCTGTCTCGAAGGCCTGGAAGTCGGCTGTTCCGAGTTCTTCTGTTTCGGCGTCGAGCAAACGCCCGAAGGGGCCGCCAAGACAGAATGGCGCCAGCGCCTGTTTGAGTTCGGTCGACTGCAACAGGACGGATAGCCCCGTGAGCGTTCGTTCTGCGACGGGCGCCGAGGCGAGCGAGGTCAGCGCCGACCAAAGATGATCCCGCGCGACCGGATCGATGGTTACGCCTTCGCGCGCGATCAGGCCGGACAACCAGTCCTGCGCCCACGCGCGTTCGCCGACATCAACGATGTTGCGCAGCGGCTGAAGCTGGACGGCGGCTTCGTCATCCGAGAGCGCGCCGGCGAGATCCTGCCAGTCGCCGCCACAGGCGACGGTCGCACAGCGGATCGAGCCGCCGAAGTCAAAGGCGAAGACCTGGCTGCGCTCGTAGCGACGAAATTGCAGCGCCATCAACGCCAGCAACACGGATTTGCCCGAGCCGGTCGGACCGACGACCAGCGTGTGTCCGACATCGCCGACATGGGGTGAGAAGCGGAACGGGGTCGAGCCTTCTGTCTCCGCATAAAAGAGCGGCGGACCGTTCAGATGATCGTTGCGCGCCGGTCCTGCCCAGACCGCCGAGATCGGGATCATGTGGACGAGATTGAGCGTGGAGACCGGCGGTTGACGGACATTGGCGTAGAGATGGCCAGGCAACGAGCCAAGCCAGGCCTCGATGGCGTTCAAAGTCTCGGGCATGCAGGTGAAGTCACGACCCTGAATGACCTTTTCGGCCGCCTTTAGCTTGGCGTCCGCGACGGCTTCGTCCTCATCCCAGACGGTCAGCGTAGCGGTGATGTAGGCGGCGCCCGCCATGTCGGCGCCGAGTTCCTGCAATGCCTCATCGGCGTCGGCGGCCTTGTTCGCCGCGTCGCTATCGAGCAGCGTCGACGCCTCATTGGTCATCACCTCTTTCAGAATCGCGGCTATGGATTTGCGCTTGGCGAACCATTGCCGACGAATGCGCGTCAGCAGCTTGGTGGCGTCGGTCTTGTCGAGGCAGATAGCGCGCGTGACCCAGCGATATTCGAAGGGTTGGCTGTTGAGCTCATCCAGCAGTCCTGGCCAGGTGGCAGTGGGGAATCCGATGATGGAGAGGCTGCGCAGATGCGCCCCGCCCAAACTCGGCGCCAATCCGCCGACAAGCGCGCTATCGGCCAGGAGCGCGTCGAGGTGCATCGGCGTTTCTGGCACGCGCACGCGCTGTCGGCGTGTCGAGATTGTGGAATGCAGATAGGTCAGCGTTTCCTCGTCGGAGAGCCAGGCCGTTTCCGGCATGAAGCCGTCGAAGAGATCGAGCAGACGATCCGTCCGCGCCGCAAAGCTCGCGATGTGCTCCTGCGGGTTGAGGCCCTTGTCGGGTGCGTCCTCGTAGAGCCACCGACCGGCGCGGCTGGCGTCGTCCGCCGGGGGCATCCAGACGAAGGTCAGGAAATAGCTGCTTTCGAAATGACTCGACGCCTCCTCGAACTGAGCCCGCCGCTCCGCATCGACGAGCGCGGACACGGGATCGGGAAAACGCGAGAGAGGATAGTCGCGCGCCGGCAGGCGTTGCGCCTCGACGAATATCGCCCAGCCCGATCCGAGTCGGCGGAGTGCGTTGTTGAGCCGGCCGGACACGGCGACGAGTTCCGACGGTGTCGCGGAGTCGAGGTCAGGCCCCCGAAACCGTGCTGTGCGTTGCAGACTGCCGTCCTTGTTGAGGACGACGCCGGGCGCGACGAGCGCCGCCCACGGCAGGAAGTCGGCGAGGAGCGAGGATTTGGAGCGGTATTCAGCGAGGCGCATCATCGCTCAGACTCCGAACCAGGTTGGGAAACGAAGGTGCCGGCGCGCGACATCGACGATCTGGGCGTCGCGTTTTGCGGCCCAGACCGCGAGGAGATGGCCGACAAGCCAGAGCGCGATCCCGACTGCCCAAAGCCTGAGCCCGAGTCCGACGGCCGCTGCGAGCGTGCCGTTGGCGATGGCGACTGTGCGGGGCGCGCCGCCCAGCAGGATCGGTTCGACCAAGGCGCGGTGTACGGGCGCGTAAAAGCCCGGAATGTCGGCCTCGTCCCGCATCAGATCAGCGCTCCACCGCCGAACGAGAAGAAGGACAGGAAGAAGCTCGACGCCGCGAAGGCGATGGAGAGGCCGAAGACGATTTGCACGAGGCGGCGAAAGCCGCCAGAGGTGTCGCCGAAGGCGAGGGTCAGTCCCGTAACGATGATGATGATCACCGCGACGATCTTGGCGACCGGCCCTTCGATGGATTCCAGGATCGACTGGAGCGGCGCCTCCCAGGGCATACCCGAGCCGGCCGCGTGGGCGGGCGCGACGAGCAGAAGGCTAAATGCGAGGGCCATCGCGTAGAATGGCCAGCGCGGATAGAGGATGGTGGTTTTGGTCATGGATGGTCTCCTGTGCGGGGGTGAAGAAGTGGTTGGATCTGGTAGTCCCCGGTCGCATCGAGTCTTTCCACGCGAGCGAGCTCGGAAAGCCGACGCGCTGATCCGCGTCCCGACAGAACGGCGATCAGGTCGATCGTCTCGGCGATCATCGCGCGGGGCACGGTGACGACGGCTTCCTGGATGAGTTGTTCGAGGCGGCGCAGCGCGCCGAGCGCTGAACCGGCATGGATGGTGCCGATCCCGCCGGGATGGCCGGTGCCCCAGGCTTTGAGGAGATCGAGCGCCTCAGCGCCGCGCACCTCGCCGATGGGAATGCGGTCAGGTCGCAGGCGCAGCGAGGAACGAACGAGATCGGAGAGTGACGCCACGCCATCCTTGGTCCGCAGAGCGACAAGGTTCGGCGTCAAGCATTGGAGTTCGCGTGTGTCCTCGATCAGAACGACGCGGTCGGAGGATTTGGCGACTTCCGCCAGCAGGGCATTGGTGAGCGTAGTCTTACCGGTCGAGGTGCCGCCGGCGACGAGGATATTGGCGCGCGACGCAATGGCTTCGCGCAATGTCGTTGCCGCTGTTTCCGGCATGATCCCGGCGGCAGAATAGTCTTCGAGCGTGAAGACCGCGACGGCGGGCTTGCGGATCGCGAAGACCGGCGCGGCGGCGACAGGCGGCAGCAATCCCTCGAACCGCTCCCCCGTTCCCGGCAGCTCTGCGGACACGCGCGGGGATCCCGCATGAACCTCCGCGCCGACATGGTGCGCGACCAAACGGACGATGCGCTCGCCGTCAGCGGCGGAAAGCTTTTCGCACGTGTCGGCGAGACCTTCGCTCAGCCGGTCGACCCAAAGCCGCCCGTCGGGATTGAGCATGACCTCGACAACCGCAGGGTCTTCGAGCCATGCGGCGACGTCGGTCCCCAGAGCGGTTCTGAGCATGCGAGCGCCACGGGCGAGCGCTTCGGCTTTGAATGTTTGGACGGACATTGGCGGCCCCGCGTTTGAGTACGGGGTCGATCAAGAAGACCGTTAAAGGCTCATCGGCAACAGTATTTACGGCGTAGTAGTACTACGGCGCGCAACGGCAGGGAAAAGCGAAAATCGGCCGGGACAGTTCAGCCTAAAATACCTGGGAAACAGGCTGGAGGTTTACTCTTTCGGTTTGAAATCTTGCGACACTTCTTTGGCAAATGAGCTCCCCTTCGCCAACCGCCTTCCAAGCGTCTCCACAAAGCCTTCATACCGCTCGCGGCCTTTCGCCTGCGCGGCATCGCGCATCGTATCTGGCAGTGGTGGCGTCGTCGTGAGCCAGAACCGGACGAACAATGCTATCGCTTCGTTGCCGATGGTCACGTCGCGTTCGAGCCTTTCGACGCCGCGGGTCAGCCTATCGAGACGTCGAGTAATAGCGGCCTCGCGCTGATCGGCAGCGTCCGGCGAGAGATAGGAGGCCAGCGCCGCCTCGACGATCTGGGACTTGGATATCTTGTGCCGCGCCGCCAACGCGTCGAGTTCCGGTGATAGCGACGGATCGAAATACACATTGAGCCGATCTTTCTTCATGGTGAACCTCAAAGATCGATGCCGTCATCGGGATCAAGCGAGGCCTGCCGGGCGATGCTGCGGAATCGGCCCTGCATCTGGCGAGCGCGCTGCGCGTCGTCATCCGGCTCGTCATCGAGGCTCGCGAACTCCTCACGTGCCGACTGTGCCGGTTCCGGCGCGATATCTTCATGCTCGGGCAATTCAGGCTCGCGGCGAATTCCCCCATCGGCGTCTTCGCCTGCTTCGCCGGACTTCTTCTTCCGGGGTTTGGGCGCCGCGATGGGCGCTCGGCCGCTCCAATCGTCCGTCGTCGTTGGGTTCGGTGGTGTTGCTTCAGCAATCAGGTCGGGCGCTGAGAGGATGCGTGTCTTGAGCTGCGGATCGGCATAGTAGCGCGCCTTCTTTCCCCGGATCGGCGGTGCGCCGGAGACGAGTACGATTTCATCATCCGGCGGCAATTGCATGATCTCGCCGGGCGTCATTAGGGGCCGCGCGGTCTCCTGCCGGGAGACCATGAGATGGCCGAGCCAGGGTGACAATCTGTGTCCGGCATAGTTCTTCATCGCCCGCATCTCGGTCGCAGTGCCGAGCGCGTCGGACACGCGCTTGGCAGTGCGTTCGTCATTCGTCGCGAAGCTCACCCGGACATGACAGTTGTCGAGGATGGCGTTGTTCTGGCCGTAAGCCTTCTCGATCTGATTGAGGGATTGCGCGATCAGGAAGGCTTTCAGACCATAGCCCGCCATGAAGGCGAGCTGGCTCTCGAAGAAATCGAGACGCCCGAGCGCCGGAAACTCGTCGAGCATGAGCAACAGGCGATGGCGCTTGCGGTTGGCGTTCAACTCTTCTGTCAGCCTGCGCCCGATCTGGTTGAGCACGAGCCGGACGAGCGGCTTGGTGCGGCTGATGTCGGAGGGCGGCACGACGAGATAGAGCGTGGTCGGCCGCGCGCCTGAGACCAGATCCTTGATCCGCCAGTCGCAGCGGCTCGTGACCCTGGCGACGACGGGATCGCGATAGAGGCCCAGAAAACTCATCGCCGTGGACAGGACGCCAGAGCGTTCGTTCTCCGACTTGTTCAGGAGCTCGCGCGCCGCCTGCGCCACGACGGGGTGCGGCCGGTCGCCCAGATGCGGTGTGCGCATCATCGCCGCGAGCGTCGCCTCGATCGGCCGGCCCGGATCAGAGAGGAAGGCGGCGACGCCGGCGAGCGTTTTGTCGGCCTCGGCGTAGAGCACATGCAGGATCGCGCCGACGAGCAGAGAATGGCTGGTCGTCTCCCAATGGTTCCGGCGTTCGAGCAGGCCTTCGGGATCGACAAGGATGTCGGCGACGTTCTGGACGTCTCGCACTTCGCTGTCGCCGCGCCGGACTTCGAGCAGTGGATTGTAAGCCGCGCTCTTCGTGTCGGTCGGATCGAACAGGATGGTGCGGGTGAACCGCGCCCGCCATCCGGCCGTGAGCTGCCAGTTCTCGCCCTTGATATCATGGACGATGGCCGAGCCCGGCCAGGTCAGGAGACTCGGCACGACGAGGCCGACGCCCTTACCGCTGCGGGTTGGGGCGAAGCAGAGCACATGCTCCGGCCCGTCGTGCCGGAGGTAGTGATTTTCGAAGCGGCCAAGCACGACGCCGTCCGCAGCGAGCAGTCCGGAGGACTCAACGTCCTTCCGCTCCGCCCATCGAGCTGAACCATAGGTCGTCACGTCGCGCGCCTCGCGAGCCCGGAGGACAGAGAGGAAAATCGCGACACCGATCGCGGCGATCCCGCCGCTGCCGGCAATGATCGCGCCTTCGACGAACACACGCGGCGCATAGGCGTCGTAGAAATACCACCAGACGAAGAAGCTCCAGGGCGGATAGATCGGCCATCCGAGAATGTCCGTCGCCGGCGCGCCGAGCTGAGGCTGGAAGCCGAGCCGCCATGCGGTCCACTGTGTCGCGGCCCAGATGAAACCGACCACAACGAGCGAGACAATGATGATCTGGCCCCAGAGGATCTTGGTGGCCTGTGTTGTCTGCGTCTTGATCGGCATGTTTTTTCCTTCCGGGGCAATGCTCAGATGCCGAGCCCACGCTTGCGGCCAAGGCTCCAGTCGATCCCGCCACCGGGCGTCATCGTTCCCGTTACGGTTTGGCTGAGGTGACGTTCGAGCTGGGGCTTCCACGGGACGAGTTCGAAGCCGAGACCGTCATCGACGATGGCGAAGCGACCCGAGGCGAGATCGAGCCGCCGGCGATAGGTGCCGGAGATGCGGTCACCATCGGCAGGCTTGCGGCGAGGCAAGCCGGTCTCGGCTTCGATAGCCGCCGCCGCCGTGTCGAGGTCTCGGTCGCGCAACGTCTTCAGGAGATTGCGGGCGAAGGTGACGCGCCGACCATTTCTGGTCGCGAGCCCTTCTGCGACAAGATGATCGGCGCGCCGGTCGAGCGCTTCGCTAACTTCAGCGCCGAAGCCGCCCTTGCTGAGCGGCGCTTTGGTCCGGGCGAGTTGCAGCCGGTCGAGCCAGGTCGCGCCATCCGCGCCGATCTGGGTTTCGAGATTGAGGTCGGAGCGGCCGACGAGGGCCAAACGCTGACGGCCGCCATCGTTCGAGCGCCAGGCCCGCGTTTCGACAATGCCGCCTTCGGGCGTGTCGCCCGTGGCGTCGAGATCGTTGAAGCGCAGATGATGGACGCGGCCGTCCACCGCGTCGATCACGGCATAGGCTTCACCGCTCAGCTCGTCATGGAGGCCACGTTCGACGAGTCTTCCCAGCACCGGGGCGTGAGGCGTGTCTTCAATGGCGAAGTCCGCTTGCGCGCGATCAGGTCCGCCCGCCATGGCGCGATGCATGGTCTTGATGATGTCGCCCCGGATGGAAAGTTCGCGCAACGTCTGTTGGGCGCCGGGCTTCAGCGACCACACGGCGGGGGCGAGCTTGTCGGCGAGGCCGAGCCGTTCGAGCGTCTGCGCGCGGCCGATCAGCAATTTGCGTAGTTCTGGATCGCGCGGCTCCGGCGAGCCGGGACGCAGATCAGCAACCCCGGCGCCGTCATCGGCGAGCCCCTGGAGCGCGCGGTCAAGACCCGTCCAGCGTTCGGCTTTCACCTCCGCCTGAAGCCCGGATGCGATCTCCTGCTCGGTGCGCGGCCCGAGCTGCAGTTCGACCAATTGCTCGGCGCGGCTGCGGAACCCTCGGCTGATATAGTCGCGGGCGATGACGAGGTCCTTGCCGTCATCGGCTCGGCCCCGCACGAGAACATGGATGTGCGGATTGTCGGTGTTCCAATGATCGACGCCGATCCAGTCAAGCTTCGTGCCGAGATCGCGCTCAGCCTGGCTCAACAGGTCGCGTGTGTAGGCGCGCAGGTCTTCGAGGCGGTCGGCGTCTTCAGGCGAGACGATGAAGCGGAAATGATGCCGGTCCTCTTCGCAGCGTTCGGCGAAGGCGCGATCATCGACGCTGTCCGCTTCGGCGTTGAACATGCCCGCATCACGCCCGTCGCGGGTCACACCCTCACGCTTGAGATAGGCGATGTGTTTGGCGAGCGGGGCGGAACGGAAACGTGCGCCACGATGACGGACGACGCGCGCCTTGATGACGACGCGCCGCTGGGTGCGTGACAGTCCGCGCGCTGCGCCGGCGAAGCGGCCCCGGCCGAATTGCGATCCGCGCCCGCGTCCCTTCGAACCGCCCAGCTTGTATCCGGTGTGTCCGGCCTTGCGGGCCGCGCCCATGACCTGGCCGACGAAGCTTTGCGCCTTGCGGACGTTTGTCCCCTTGTTGCGGATGCGGCCGGGCCGGATGCGCATGTCATTGTCGCGGTCGCTCATGACAAAGCGCCCGCTTGAAAGCACGCGGCACGGTAAAATCCGCATAAAAACAGTGGGTTGGGCGGTGAGATGGCACTGTGCCTATGATCGCGGCGGGCGAAATACCCAACAACAACAACGGCATAGCGGGCATCGGTGCCGCGCCTTTTATCTCGCCCTCCCGTTGTTGTTGCGCCTTCCGTCCCCGTCCTGCCTCCCGGAAACCCGCCATCGCGCGACGGACTGCGCGAGAGTGCGATCAGCGCGGTCATCGCTGATCCCCGGTTCCGTGTGGCGGGAAAAGGCTGTCAGAGGAGCCTGATGTGTGCGGTGGATAAACGTCGGCGCCGCTGCCTGGGTGCGTTTCGTCAGCAACCGATTGTCCATCATTATGCGCGGTGAAGAGTGGCGCCGCGCGCCAATCCACGGTCAGAAGCGCACTCTGTTCATGCCGTTCCGCTGCAACCGATGCGCCGATGAGCGGCGCCAGCGCCGCAACATAATCGCGGGTTTCTCGGGGCAACGGTCGGCCTGTAGCTAGATGCTCGACATAGCGTGTCGGTCCCGCATTGTAGGCGGCGAGGAAGCCCGGCGATCCGAAGCGGTCATGCAGTTCACGGAGATAAGCGGCGCCCGCCAGAATGTTGTCGCGAGGATCGAACGGATCGCGCCCCAGACCGTAACGCGCGCGCAGCTCATCCCATGTGCGGGGCATGATCTGCATCAGTCCCATCGCGCCTTTCTCAGGACTCACGGCGCGCACGTCTCCGGCGCTTTCCTTGCGCATGACAGCGAGGATCCAATGCGCCGGGACGCCGAAGCGCTGCGCAGCCTCGGCGATATAGGCAGCATAGGAATTCCCGCCGTGTTCCGTCCTGGAGGACGCCGTTTCTGCTGATACGGCGTGAGAGACAACCGCGCAGGAGAGCAGACCGCAGAGGAGGAACTTCGCCATAATCGCGCAGCGCCGAGACGGTCTAGCCGCGCTCATCGCGTTTCTCGGCGCGCTTTGCGGGGCGATTCCAAAGGAGCGCCCAATGTCCGTCCTCGGCGTCGGTCTTGAAAAGATTGGCGCGGATCGGAAACGCAAAGGTCGGGTCGTCGATCTGCAAAGAGATGTATTCGCCGGCTTTCTCGCCGGTGCGTTTCCAGCCGGCGCCGATTTCCGGTCCGTCTTCATCGCCGTGATGGATGCGATAGTCGGGTGCGTTTTCGCTGTCTGACGGCGTTGCAGGAACGAGCGTGAGTTCTCGGTAGAGAATGAGCGTGTGAAGGCGTCCGGTGAAGCCAGATTCCGTGCAGGTGAATTGACCGATCTGAGCCATGGGGCAGTTCCTTTCATTTGCGGTCGGAAGAATTTTCGGGAGCGTCGGCGTCGTTATCGGCGCGCCAGACATACCGGCCGTCTCCGTCTTCATCGGTGAGGATCGGAACGGCGCGCCCGATCACGGCGTCCGCCGGGAGTGCGCCGAAATAGCGACCATCGAGACTGTCGGGATGGCTGGGATTCAGGAGGAAGAGCTCTGTGCTGGCGACGATGTGGCAGCCCCGCCAAACGGGCAGGTCGCGTCCGAAGCGGTCGCTCGGCCTAGCCTGCGCCAGGGAGATGTCGTCGACAGTGACGGCGGCGCCATTGCGGCAGACACGCTGTCCTGGAAGCGCAGCGATATGCTTGAGGAGCGGCACGCCTTCGGGCAGGTAGCCACGCTCGTCGAGATAGATCGCAAGCGACTTCGGCGGATCGACGACGACCAGATCGCCTACGGCAAGATCGTCGTCCGACGCGACGGCGTAGAGTCCAATGGGCGCGCTCGCGGACGCGTTCCAGATCAGCTTTGGGCTCACATGGACGAAGGCCAGTCCGCCGATCGCGAGCACGGAGAAATAGGTCGTCATGACGTATCCGAACCGGGTCATGACGCGCTCCCCGCCGATGTGGCGTGCACTGTCTTTGGAGCGGGCGGACAGGTTTGGCGCAGGAGCCAGGCGCGATGTTGAACAGCTGTGTAGCCGCGCGGCTCCAGGCCTGCAGACAGCCTGTTGTGAACGTGGCGCCAATAGTCCGGCGCGGCGTCAGCCGGGTCGATGCCGAGCGCTTCGATCACATCGGCGAACTGAAGAACCCGTTCGACCCTAGGCCAGCCGGACTGGCGCAGCAGACTTTCGCCGCCGGGCATCACATGCGGCACGGTCGCATAGGGCTCACCGGCTCGGCGCGCGCGCAGGATGTCGATCCGGCTTTCCGTCGTTCCGAAGTCATTCGCCTGCCAGCGGACGAAGGCGAAGACGGCGTCGGGGTCGAAGCTGACGATGCTGCGGGCGCGACTCTGGATTGTTGTTTGGACGATCCGGCCGAAGCGAATCCAGTACTCGACCTGCTTCTCGATCCAGACGAGCTCGACAGTGGCGCCGCCGCTCATGAGCCGGCCTTCCGTGCATAGGCGGGTGAGATCGCTGCATGACGCTTGGCGGGCAGAACTTCATCGCCGGTGTCGTCCGAGGTCGAGTTCTTCTCTCCCCGGCTAACCCAGGCTTGCAAATCCTCGATCGCGTAGACGACACGCCCGCCGATTTTCGAGTAGCGCGGCCCCGTGCCGTAGGTGCGGTGTTTTTCAAGCGTCCGCCCCGAAAGGCCGAGAAAACGGGCCGCTTCAGGCGTTCTCAAATAGCGAGGAGGAAGTCCGGCATTGGGATCGGGCATGGGTCGCGTCTCCGGTTAGGCCATCCCGCTGCGGGAAGCGCGGGACCGTCGGAGACGAGAAAAGCGTAAGATGCGCGCCGGGAGGGATGACGATCAGAGCGCGGCGAAAACGTCACCCCATACCGTCATCAGCACATGCACATTCCCGACGCGGTTGGGTGGTGTTCCAAAGGACGGAGATCGGTCGTGCGAGATGTCAGACTGACGTGTATTCTAGAGATCAGCTTGGTCTGTAGACGTGACGAAGCTGCACACAGACGAAATTCAGATCAACAGCGAGCTTTGCGAGCTCGCCCATGATCTCGTCGCACCGTGCCTGCGAGAGATCTTCCTGCGTGAAATCTACATCGTATCCCCGACGACGGACGTCAGACCGCATGATGGGCTGTCCGATTGCCAAGAAATCGAACAAGAACTGTGAGTGGAGGATGCCGTTTCGCCGCTTGCGCTCTGTATGTAAACGATTGACCACTTGCTCGAAGTGTTCATACCAGCCGTCAATCTGAATGCGATCGAAGGGTTCGTCAGCCTGCACTAGGTCGCGGAACGCATTGACCTTGTCGACATTCCTGAGCCCAGCGAGCCAATGGTGGGTTTCGTTCCATTTGTCATGGCCGCGCGCGAGCAGAAAAATTTGATCGATCTGCCCTTCCAGCCATTGAAACGAGATTACGTATTGCCCCACAAAACTATAGAAACGCTCTGCTTCGGCGATTGCGGCAGGATCATCTTCCCAACGGTTTCTGGTCATGTTTTCCCTCTCTACGACTGCCGCAGGGAAAAGATAGCAATCTTTGCGGGGTCTGATGACTACTTGCCGCGCAACAGATTTCTATACCCCTGATCAATCATCATGCGACCGTAGGCGGCAAGTCTTGCGATTTGTGCTTTGAGTGAGCTGGTCTTCCACGGTTCTGCGGCGACGCGGTCGGTGCCGAAAAAGGCCGTCGCGACTGCGCGATAGGTTGCGCCGCTTTGGCGTCCGTCGATGGTTCGCAAGGCGCGTTTCAGGCGGTCGCGTCGCTGCCGTGTGATTGGCGGATCGGCATCGCGGTCGATGATTTGGTGATACAGTTGATCAGCTGCAGCGAGCCTAGTGGGCCAGTCGGCATCGAATGGCAGCAGGAGGCCAACGGGCCGATCACCGACCTGATCGCCGACAAGATTGACGCCTTCCTTCAGCCGAACCCATGACAGTCCCTCGGCGTCGATCTTGCGGTCCGCGATGCTCTCGGGAGGTATGGATGCGGTCAGGCCGATGTCCGGCAGAACGGCGATGAGTTGGACCACGGCAGGCGCTGCGGATGGGAGCCAGTAGATCGGTGCGTTGAGCGCATTGAGCTTTGGATCTGCAAGGAAATCGCAACCCCCAGTCGGCTGGAGCGCTGCCGCCCTCCCGCATCAGGTCATAGTCCTTGCGATAGTGCAGGTTTCGTCGAAGGCATTCCCAGGCCAGTCCGGATATGCCGAGATCATCGAAATGATCGTACTGGTGATCGTCGCGCCAGTCGGTCGGCATGGCGAACTCCTCCCAATCACGCGCCGAAATGTGGAGCGGCGTCAGTTGTTTGGGATGTTTCGAAATAAATCTGCGGTTGCATAGTATGGCCGCAGGCATCGTGTGATGCGTTGGACGCATCAGAGCACTCTTCAACCCGTGGGAAGGCCGTTTTTCAGCAGGTCTCGATAACCTTGCTCGGTCATCCAGCGAGCGCGTGACAGGTGACTGTCATGGACACGGCGGGCGCGTTCCGGTTCCTCATCCGCATCAATGCCGAGCAGAAGCGACGACACTTCTTCCAGCGATGCTCCCGCGTCATTCGCGTCGAGAAGCCGCATGTAAAGCGCGAAGTGATCACGGTCATAGACGGTCACGGCCGCGTCGTTCGGTGGAGCGTCAGCGATCATGATCTGGGTGGCGGGCATCGGTGTCCTTACGGGGCTGGCGCTCTTATTTAATGAACCGGAAACCATAATCGACGCAAGCGCCGGTCGGTTGAAAATTCCAGATCCGTCTGCGGCAGAGCTGGCGGGCCCGCCTCAGTTCCGCGTATTATAGTACGTCGCATTAAAATACGCGATCCGCATGTTACTGGCGGATGGATATTCGGGAAGTATTTGGCGCGAACCTACAGTTTTTTCGGGAAAAAGCTGGCCTCAGCCAAGCTGCTTTGGCGGACAAGATGGGCGTCGATCGCGCGCATATTAGCGCGATGGAGCGGGGTCAGCAGAACGTCACTATCATCACGCTCTGGCACGTGGCCGAGGCCCTTAACGTCAAACCGGCGGCGCTTCTGGACGATCAGCGAAAGAGCCGAAAGGCATGATGGCTGCCCCTCCCGGCTAGTCCGGGAGGGGCTACCGGGGGGCGTCAATCGCCGTTCTGGCGACGTGACCGCGACCAGATGAGGCTGTAGCTCTCTTCGCCTTCGATGACCGTGTCGTCGAAAAGGTTGGCGTAGATCGGGGCGGTGAAGCTCGGATCGTCGAGCTTGAGGCTCAGATAGTCGCGACCCTCGTTCGAGCGCTTGGACCAGGCGGCGCCGATCTCGGCGCGGCCGACAAAGACGCGGTGGCTGGGGGCGTTGTCATTCGCATGATCCTCTTCCGGGATGATCCTTACATTTTTCGCCTGAACGCTGAGGGTGACGATCTCGCCGACGTACTCGTTGGCAGACTTCTTGAAGGTTCCGATGGTGGCCATGTCAGTTCTCCTTTTGGCTTTCGAGCCCGCGCCCGTCGCGGCCTCGATGGCGATCGACAAGGCCGGGGCGACCGCCGACGCAGTCCGGAGGACCCGCAGCGCATGCGAAGGACGGCGGAGACGGAGTTTCTTGGTCCGCGAGGAATGGGCGCAGCCCAGGGGAAGAAAGTCCGTCTCCGCCGTTGCGGCCTAGGCGGTCGAGGCGTCAGCCGATCCCGGCCAGATCAGTCCATGAGAGGCCGTGTCGGGCGTGGGTGATGAGCAAAGGACAATGCTGGCCGCTACAGGTAACGTCCGAGAGGTGCCTGCATAGACTTGAGACGATGAGACTTTGAAATCGGTTCGAACGGAATGCCGACTTTGCAATGGGCAGGACTAGAGTACAGCGGGCGATAGGGCACAGATCCGTCTTTCCCGTTAGCGCAGAAATCTGGCTACAACTGCAAGGGGAACCAAGTTTTGATCAACCAGCTTAGTGACACCAATGCGTCGAGTGTAACTCGATCAGCGGTTTGAGCTGTTGGGCATGCAGTTTTTCGCCTATACAGATACTGCATGAAATGTGTCGAAACGAATGCCGTTTAGCACCGCTTCGTAGGGGGCGCCTAATGAGATAAGAATTGAATCGAAGCTTCGCCTGCCTCCCCCGAAATCGAAAATGTAGCGTGTCGAATAGATGTCCCCCTTCCGGGGATTGGCCCACCGTTCGGGAAAACCAGGCATCAAGGCCACGCGGTCCAGCACCGCTTGAAATGCTGGATTGTCCATGGCCATGCCGATTTCGTGGTGTACATGGCATACGGTCGCGTCGGCGACGTCTTCCCAATTCGTCAAGCGCTCGCGCAAGATGCCGGGTGTGAATATGAGTTCAAGCACATTTACGTAGCTATCTCCTGCGAGCAGGTCCCGGCCCGTGGCTTGGGAAAGCAGCATTCGTGCTGCTTCATTCGCATCGATAATGTCCCATATTTGATCCTTGACCAGCAGAGGGACGTCCTGATGCGCCCGCTTGACCTGATCGATCACCTGGCGAATGCGGCCACGGTCTTCCGGACGTGAAGGACCGGCGTCGGGGCGCGGCCTGAAACTCGCAGCAAGGCGCAACGTGTTGCGTTCCGAAAGCGGAACGTCGAGCACCTCTGAAATGGCATGCAGCATGGTTTCACTCGGTCGCGCCTTGTCGCTTTCCAGGAAACTCAGATGTCGGGCAGAGGCGCCGAGCTCCAGCGCGAGGTCAAGCTGGCTCATCTGCGCCACGGCTCGCCAATGACGCAGCAGCCCTCCCAGCGTCATGGATAACCGATTTTTCTTTCTACTGTCCAATGCAGTGTTCCCTCTGGAGCCTCCACTCACCTTCGACACTCTAACACAGCTGTATAATGCGCCATTACCTGAAAGGTTATCGCGACGGGCCCATCAACTGGGCGAGAATGCATTTTGTGCAGCGAGGGAGCGAGCAAAATGCAGGAAAAGGCGGTTTCATCCGTAGCGCTCATCGGAACCGGCGCCATGGGAAGCCGAATGGCGACGCGGCTTCTCCAGGCAGGGTTTTCCCTTACAGTCTGGAACAGGACGGCGGCGCGAGCAGAACCACTCGTCGCGTTGGGTGCGCGGCTCGCGTCATCTCCTAGTGAAGCCGCGCAGCAAGCGGCATTTGTACTGGTCATGGTTGAAGGTGACGAGGCCTCGCATGCCGTATGGTCGGGGCCGGATGGAATAGGTGCTGGGCTTTCAGCCGAGACCATTGCAGTTGAGTGCAGTACGCTTTCGGTCGGACGCATAGAAGCGTTGGCTGAAGAAGTAGCGCGCAAAAGCTGGCGGTTTGTCGAGGCTCCTGTATCCGGCTCCTTGCCGCAAGCAGAAGCCGGCATGCTTGCGTTCTTCGCTGGCGGTGACTTCTATGACGTTAACGAAGTCACCCCGTTGTTGCGGTCTATAGGACGCGTCGTACACCATGTTGGAACGCCACCAGTGGCGACCAAAGTTAAGCTGGCCGTAAACGGCATGCTTGCCTGCCAGGTCGCTTCGACGGCCGAGACACTTGGTTTTTTTGCTCGAGCAGGTCTCCCTCTCCACACGATCAGAGCATTGTTGGAGGATACGCCGGTGATGAGTCCGATCGTTGCCGCAACAACACGGCAGATCGCGGCTGGCGACTATGCGCCTCTCTTTCCAATCTCCCTTGTCCTCAAGGACCTCGGCTATCTGGCCGCAGTGGCCGAGGCAGCTAACGCTCCATCACCTTTGGCTCAAACTACGCGCAACGTTTTTGAAGAAGCCGACACTTGGCGCTCAGAGAACATTTCCGCCGTCGCAAAGCTCTTCGCAGCATATCTTCCTGAAAGGATCCCCTCGTTATGATCAAGACAATCATGTGTATTCGCCGCAAACCCGGTCTCAATCGGAAAGACTTCGAACATCACTGGAAGAATGTTCACGCCCCGCTTATCACACGCCTGAGGGAGGAGCTGCGAATATTGCGCTATGTCCAGTCCAACGCTAACGAGGAAACTGTGAGCGAGGTTCTCCGCCAACAGCGGAACGGTCCAACCAAGTTCGATGGCATCGGTCAAGCTTGGTTCGCGTCTCTCAACGATCTCGTTGAGGTCGCAAATGATCCTGCTTCGAGAGCAGCTCTTGAAGCCTTGCGGGAGGACGAACTTAACTTCATCGACCTTGAAAACTCACCTATGTTCGTGGTGGAAGAAGAGACCGTATTCGACGCCGTGCAACTGTAAGTTAGCTGAAATAGCGTCCAAACAATCACCTTGCATAGGGAACGCCTCCACCACGAGGCGTTCCAAAGGACATCACAATGCGGCGCGCGCCGGATACTTCCGGCGCGCATCGAGGACGTGGTGTGTGCATCACGCTGCCTGCGCCGTGTTTTTCTTCGGCCTGAAATCGAAGAGCGGGACGCCGAGTTTCTTGGCCTTGTCGGCGAGATTGTCAGTGATCCCGGAGCCTGCAAAGAGGATGAGGCCGATGGGCATCGCCTCAAGAAGTGCGTCGTTGCGCTTGAACGGCGCCGCCTTGCCGTGGCGCTTCCAGTCCGGCTTGAAGACGATCTGCTGGCATTTGCGGTTATCCGCCCAGCAGGCGGCGATCTTCTCGGCGCCTTTGGTCGAGCCGCCATGCAGGAGCACCATGTCGGCGTGCTTGGCCTTCACACGGTCCAGCGCATCCCAGATCGCCCGATGGTCGGTGACGTCCAGTCCGCCGGAGAACGCAACCCGTGGTCCGCTTGGCAGGAGGGGTTCGATCTCCGCGCGCCGCTTCGCCGAGAGATAGTCGCGGCTGTCGATCATGGCCGCGGTCAGCGTGCGGTGACTGATCCGTGATCCAGAGTGCGGTCGCCAGGTCTGACCGATATAGGTTTCGAAGTGATCGGCGGCGATATCGCGCATGAGCTCGTAGGCGTTGCGCCGTTCGATCAGCGTGCCCCCCTGCGCCGTCAGAGCTTCGAGTTCGACCGAGCGAAATTCCGAGCCGTCCTGTTCCCGCTGCGAGCGCTTCTGGGCCTGCTCGTTGTCGTCAAGGTCGCGGTCGACGCGGGCGGCCGTGCGATGAAACAGGTTGGTCATGGACCAGAGCAGGTCTTCGAGATCCGGTTCGAGACGCGTGTCTTCCAGCGTGGCGGCGAGCGCGTCGAAGATGTCGGCGATTGCTCCCTGGAGGGCGTCGGCTTCAGGCAAGGGTCTCGGGTCGGGTTCGTCGGCGAAAGGCCGATAGCCATAAAGCTGCAATTCTTCGAGTACGGCCGCGGTTGCGGAGCTGGCCATTGGTTCGGTGGTCTCGGCGGTCATGGGATCGTCTCCTGTTCGGCGTGAGGCCGCGCCTCTCGCGGCCTTCCCGAGCGACGGGAAAGCGGGGGCTGGCCGGGACTGCACCGCCGGTCACGGCGGCCGGAGCCAGAGGCGGAGGACGGCGGAGGCGGCGCTCTTTTGCTTCGCGATGCAAAGCCGGGCCTCTATGCCCGGCGGCGGAAAAGAGTGTCGCCGCAGCCGTTGCCGGCCCGACCAGTCTCCGCTCCGTCTCGCTCCTCTCGGAAGGCCGAAGGCGACGCTCTCGAATAGGGAGAGATCGTGACGACACGGACGAGGGCGCCAATTGGCCTGCTCAGTCGTCGAGGTGTTGCACCCACCACCGCCATTCAGCGAATGGCCGTACCGATGGCGTGAATTTGCTGCAAGGCGAGAGAGCCAGCATCGTGTCACATGGATTTGCGCGCGGCTTCGCAATACCGTCCCGCCTGTGCGCACAGATGACGAGGAAATCTCAGTATGGATGATGCATTGCTGCTTGCTGCGGCGGTATTGTGTGTGGTTACCGCTTCGGTCCATTCGTACTTCGGTGAAAAGAGGTTGATCGCGCCGGTGATCAATTCAGACCATGGCGTAATGGTCAGGCCTTTAGCCAAACAGGTGATGCGCTTTGCATGGCATTGGACAAGCGCGTTGTGGATATTGGTCGCGGCCTATTTGGCGCTCTCCGCGCAAGGCGAGATATTCCATCGGCCGCTACTTTTTGGAATTGGCTTTTTCCATCTCGCCGCAGGACTTCTTGATGGGCTCCTCACACGCGGCAAACATATTGGCTGGCCGCTGATCACGTTGATGGGGGTGTTGGTGCTGGCGGCTTGCTTGTGATCCGGTCCCGCATATTTCGACCGAACTGTGTCGATTAACATGCGACTGGCGGTTTAGGGCGCGAGTCAGTCGAATTGGCCCCTTTGCCCTTTGTCTCCTTTCAGGAAAGCAACCGCAATAAATCGGGCTCGGCCAGTTGCTGACCCAGATGCGTCCTTAGGTCGTCCCGTCCGAGCTTGCGGAGGTCTTCGTTGAAGTCGCCGCCAAGAGAAAAAAGCCGGATTGTTTCGACACCAACGGCTCCTGCGCGTTCGATCAGATTGGCGGTGGCCACGTCGCCTGCTTCGTCGGCGTCGGCTGCGATGTAAAGACGCTGAAGCCCGGTCGGCAGGATCAGCGCGGCGAGATGATTGGCCGACAACGCGGATACGACGGGCATGTTGGGCAACGCCATGCGCACGGAGAGCGTGCTTTCCAACCCTTCGCCAACGGCGACGATGTCGGTCACGGTTCCTATCCGCACGCCATGGCCGAGCAGATTCCCCATCGCCTTGCGTGATGGATCGAGGGGCGCCTTGCGAGCCGTCGCCGGATCGAGCCATGTGCGGTGAACGCCGGTGAGATTGCCGTTCAAGTCCGTGACCTTGGCGAGCAATGCAGGCCAGGTCTCCGGTGGAGAGTCCTTGAGCTGACCTTCTCGCCAATAGTAGCAGCACGGATGAAATCGCAGCGCTGGCGCGTCGCCAATCCCGGAAAGACCGCGCCGATGGAGATAGCGCTCGGCGAGCGTTCCATCGACCGGTCTTCCCATGGCGAAGAGGCGCCGTGCAGCCTCCGGTGATCCGGTGGGTGCGACCACGCGTTCGCGAGTTGGCGGTTCAGGTCGTGGGAGGCTCAGGAAGATCCTTGCTTCATCAAGCGTCTCGCCGAAGGTGTGAAGTTGCCGGGCGCCGGCGATCAGATCTAGCAGATCGCCATGCTCGCCCGTGGCGGCGTCGGTCCATTTCCCGGCGGCGCCCGGACCGTGGGCTGGTCCCGTCAGGCGAACATACAGACTGCGACCGGGCGTGTTTTCGATGTCGCCGACGATCCAGTATCGGCCCTGCTTGCGGCCGTTGGAGAGGTAGTGGCGACAAACGGCCTCCGCCTCGCGGCCGAGCCGTCGTGCGATTTCGGATGCAGCGCTGTTCATTTGCGCCTCCATGCTGAGAGCAAAAAAGAAGGAGCCCGCCACAGTGGGCGGGCTCCAGGGGCGGCTGCGGGAGCCGTTGGGGGGCTTGGCTCCCGGTCACTCGGCCGCAGTGGCGACAGGAGCGTGCGCCGGGCGATGTCCTCGGCGAGCTCCTCGATCGAGACGCCGGCCTTGACGCGGCGGACATTGGACTGGCTCAGCACCAGCTTGTTGAAGGGGATGTCGCGCGAGGCGCTGAGGGTGATTTTCTGAGACTTGGTCATGTCAGTTCTCCGCGACGGGCTGGCCGAAAGCCTCTCTCTCGACCTCCAAACCCGTCACGAAAAACCCGGCCCGCCTCTTCCTCTTGAGGAAGCGACGGACCGGAAAGGCCGAGCGCTGGCCGCAGCTACGCTGCGCGCTCCAGAAGCTTCTTCGCCTTGCCCTCCATTTCGAGCCGGGCGTCCTGCTGCGGCTTCGACCGGGCGACGGCGGTGATGCCCTGCACGAAGTCGAACACGGACTCGGGCGGCCGGCCTTCCTCGGCCAACACCGTTTCGACGATCCTGGCCGTCTCCGCCTTGGAGAAGCCGCGCTTGCGCAGGAAGTCGGTGCGGTCGTCGTCACTACGCGCGACGATCCGCTCGCGCGCTGCTCGAATGCCTTCGACGAAGGGTCGTGGCGAGGAATCTGCGAAGCGGGTCAGCGCCGGCGCCGCCTCGTGTGCGAAGCGGTTGGCGGCGTATTTGGAATGGCGGATGCTGATTTCCTGGAAGTCCTCAACGCCCCAGAGATTGCGGTTCTGGCAGACGGCGCGCAGATAGAAACTGGCGATGCCGAGCGTCTTCGCGCCGACCTCCGAGTTCCAGCAATAGAAGCCCCGGAAATAGAGATCGGGCGATCCGTCGGGCAGCTTGCCCGCCTCAATCGGGTTCATGTCGTCGACCAGGAAGAGGAAGACGTCTCGGTCGGAGGCGTAGAGCGTGGTCGTGTCCTTGGTGATGTCGACCATCGGGTTGTAGACGCCGCTCGACCAATCGAGCGTGCCGGGCACTTTCCAGCGCGTATCGCCAGTTCCGTTCCCCGCGATCTTCTGCACGGCCGCCACGAGTTCGTGGTCGTAGATGCGGCCATAATCCGGGCCGGTGACGGCGCGCAGTTCCGTGCGCCCGTCTTCGGTTTCCAGCGTCTTGATCTGCTCGGCTCGGTGCGAGGTGAGCCCGTATTGCAGGTTGATGCCCGCAAGCGGCGCCGGGAGCTGGCGCAGATAGGCCGCCGGCGCGCTGACCAGGCTGGCGAGCTGGCCGAAGCTCCAATGGGTCGGCGCGACCGGCGCGTCGGCTTCGGGCAGGATGAGCGCCAGGTTTTCCGGATCGTCGCGATGGGCTTCGACGCGGATCGCCGCGCTCTCGACCGTCCGTGTGCGGCTGCGCTCGGCGCGGCCTTTCACCGATGCATAGAGCTCCGACAGGGACAGATAGCGCTCGTCATCCGGCCGGGAAAACCATTCCGAGGAGACGCGGCCGATCCGCTCTCCGCGCGAGATATCGACATTGTAACCGCCGCTCGCGTCGCGCCGGCCGTCCAGGGTTTCAAAGTTGGTCATGGGTCAATCTCCGTGGGCGGGCCGGCCGGGAGCCTCTCTCTCGACCTCCAAACCCGTCACGGCGAAAGCCGCCGAACTCTCACTCTCTGGGGGCGTTGCGGGGTCTCCCCGCAGAAGGGGTAGGCCGAGACCCGCGCTCGGACGCAGGGGAAGGCTTTCCCCTCCCCATCATCTAGATTGTCACTCACACTTCCAATCGGCGTCCCATTGGCTCCCAATCAGCCGGGGGGAGCCTCACCATGGAGCGATCTATGCGGCCGGGCCGGTGCTTCGTCTGGCCTGTGAGATTTCCCTTACTCTTGCCACCAGGGGCAGAGGATTGGTCACGCTACCCACGTGGCCTCAACTCACTATTCTCGCGTGCATGCAGGAGCAGCGGGCTACTCGAAGGCCACCCGACCAGATTGCCAACTCGATACGAAACCTCACAGCCTGAATGCTGAAGTGCGAGGATTTATATCGTTGCACCGTCGCGATCCGGGCGCGCAGGAACCTGCGGATTCCTCACAGCACAGGAAATTCTGCGGCAGCCGGAACTCAAAATACGGGCATGCCTGTAGCCAAACCCCGTCCGAAATCTGCCTACAGATTTCGGACAAGAGTCTCTCCGGATAAGGCGCCGGGCGTGCCACTGACCAACCATTGCAACGCCACGACGGATATGCTAAACGCCATATATGGCAGTTTATATGGAATTGGCGGCCGAATATGGCAGTTAAGGTAAGTTCTCTCAATGCGCGTCGAGCCTTGGAGGCGCTGGGAGCAAACATCAAGACGGCTCGTTTGAAGCGTCGGATCTCCGTGAAGGGATTCGCCGAACGGATCGGTGTGTCCGAGAGAACCGTCATCCGACTGGAAAAGGGAGACGACGGCGTCAGCATCGGCACGCTGGCCATGGCCTGCCTGGTGCTCGGCGAGATCGATCGGATTTCGGAGTTCCTCGATCCGGGCTCCGACGATACCGGACTGCTGCTTGACAGAGAGGCGTTGCCTAAGCGGATTGACCGGAAGCGAGGGGCCAAGCCCGCTGGATCGGGCAAGGAAAAAACTGCCCTTCCGGCCAGCGACGATGATGAAGGGGTCGGTTTCTGATGCCCGAAGCGATCGTCGCCCTTGGCGAAGGCAAGCGGATTGTCGGGCGATTGCGGTTCGAGACTGACGGCCGCCGCCAGCATTCGCAATTTGAATATGCCGCCGAGTGGTTGGCGGCGCCCGATCGCTTCGCGCTCTCTCCCGGCCTGCCTCTGCGTGAGGGCGGTCATTTCAGCGCGGGCCGCGGTGACCGTCGTTCGGCGCTGCCCGGATGTTTCTCCGACGCCGCACCGGACTCATGGGGGCGTGCACTGATGACCAAGGCGTTGGGCGGCGGTCTCAGCGAGTTCGACTATCTGGTGCTGTCCGACGACCGCACCCGGCAGGGCGCACTACGCTTTCTCGGAGAGGATATGGAGCCGCTGTCCGATCTGACGCCACCGATTCCAAGACTGGTCGAACTGGATCGCCTGCGCATGCTCGCCCACCGCTTCGAGCGCGATCCCGGTGGCGCAGAGGAAGAAGCGCGCGATCTGGCCGGCGTCGCCGGATCGCTCGGCGGCGCTCGTCCGAAGGCCAATGTCGAAGGCGACGGACATCTGTGGATCGCCAAGTTCACGTCCGCCCAGGACACCAAGCCGGTCGAGCGCGTCGAGGTCGCCACGCTGAAGCTAGCGGCGAAATGCGGCTTGCGGGTCGCCGAAGCAAAACTCGAGATGCGCGATAGCGACAGCCCGATCGCGTTGATCCGACGGTTCGATCGCCGCGGTAACACGCGGATCCCGTTTATTTCGGCGCGTACCGCGCTCGACTGGGACAGCGACGAAGGCGGGTTCTACACGGACATCGCAGACGTGATCCGTCAGATTTCGAGCAAGCCGGTCGACGATCTACATGAACTCTGGCGACGAATTGTCTTCACGATCCTCGTCTCCAACAAGGACGACCATCTGAAGAACCACGGCTTCATCTATGCCGGTGGGGATCGGTGGCGGCTGTCACCGGCTTTCGACATCAACCCCTCGCCGTCACGACACAGAGTGCTGGAGACCGGCATCATGCAGGGGGGCTCTTTCGACGCGTCGCTCGAAATCGCGCTGGAGGCATGCGAGTTCTTCGACCTTACACTCACCGATGCTAGGCAGCAGGCATTTCAGATGGCCGAGACGCTCGCCAACAACTGGAAACGAGCCTTGCGAGATGAAGGTTGCTCTGCAGCGGATGCGCAGAGCTACGCCGACGCCTTTGAGCACACGGCAGTAGAAGAGGCACTGAGCCTTGATAGTTAATCTGACTCATATCGGCATGGAGGCCTGACGGTGCCGATTTCCTTTACTCCGATTAACAAGGAAGGCTGTTGGTACGGGTCGACCTGGATAGTCGATGATGAGGATGCTTTAGCCGAGATGATAGCCCGAGTTGCGCTCGGTCAATCGCGTGGTGTCGAACGCATCCTAAAGGCCACTGATGCACTGCCTGCAGGCTATCCAACCGGTGGATTTGCAGGTGCAAAAGCCTTGCTAACGGTGGAAGAAGGCGTGGACCCATACCATAGGGACGGATGGGTTTTTCAGGTGATTTCGTGGATCGCAGCGCATCGTCAGGACGCTGATGCGCTCATTCGCGCTCCACAGATGATAAAGGCGGACAAAGGGCTTGATGGTCTGATCGTTGAGTTCGACGATGATGATGTGGCGCGCGTGGTGATCTGTGAAGAAAAGGCTACAGAGCACGCTAGGCAAAAAATCAAAGGAGCAGTTTGGCCTGAGTTTGCGGAATTCGAAACTGGCGCGCGCGACAATGAGCTGGTGGCAACCGTAGCTGCCCTGCTGGAGAGATCGGGTGATCCTGAGCTTGATAAAACCGTCGCTGATATTTTGTGGAGCGATAAGCGCTCCTTCAGGGTCGCGGTGACCGTTGGCGGGGCTTACGCCACCGCTAAGGGACGAAAGCGGTTGTTTAAGGGATACGAAGACGTCGTGTCAGGGGGTGTCGACCGCCGTCGAGCTGAGACCCTTCCGCTTGATGACATCCGGCTGTGGATAGCTTCGATTGCGGAGAAGTCTGCAGCGATTGTATCCGAAGCCGAAGGACTGGCCGATGTATGATCCAGATACAGCCGCGCTGATCCGATCAGCACCAGAACTTCCTGATCTGGATAGAGAGAGTTTGCCGGATGAACTGTCCCGAGCCTTCGCCGAAATTGTGTCAGCTCGGGTGTTGCTTCGACAAGGGGTCGAAGAGCCAGACGGGCTGAACGTAACGATCAACTTTGCAAAGCGGCTTGCGCAGTCCTACGAGGCTTTGGTTTCTATCGATCCAAGGCGTGAAAATAAAGCTGCGGCAGGCTTTGTAGCAGCCACAGCGTACCAGTTGGTCTATCAAGCTACCGCCCTGTCGGCCGATACCCGACCTAACGCTTTCCTCGGCGCCAATGGCATCAGCCCAGACATTTCTGCGATGCTGCTGTTCTTAGTGGCGGAAGCATCCGCTGACGCGTCCGAAGTCGCGCGCGCAATACGGCGCCCAAGGGACTCACGGCTGCAGTCCGAACTTATCCTTCACCTAATCTGGCTTGCGCGCGGACAGGTGGGGCAAATTGCGGATCGTACGCGTGTTTCAATGTCATCTGTGGTCACGGGATCAGGCGCTGAGCGCGCGAATGCAGCGCTCTACTATCGCCTTTTGCGCGGAGTTCGTGCGTTGGCATTTGCGCTTCAAGGACGACGGATTCGGGGCATGGCAGATCCAATTGCAGTCTTTGCGGAAGTGAAAGCGTTGGCGGCGCCTGGAGCCGATGAAGAAATCGACGAACTTCACCATGGTACGCTGGTGGTCTTTCCCGGGCCCTTTCATCTCGCCAGTCTTTTGATCGCGGCTGGCTCGGCGCTGCTGGAAGGTGCGGTTGTGAACTTACCGCCGCCAAGCGGCGTCCCGCCAAATCGGTGGCAGATCGCCATGAAAGGCGTTGCGAAAACGCGACCGTATCTTTGGCGCAACCATAAAGAAGCGACCGAGCGCGGATACCTCGAAAATGGCACCTCCTCCGCAATCGGGTTCCCGACAGGTGCCGGAAAATCGACTACCGCGCAGCTCAAGATACACTCGGTGCTTCTCTCCGGACGGAAAGCAGTTTTCCTCGCACCAACCCATGCGCTTGTTGACCAAACTGCGCGAGATCTGCGCGAGGCGTTTCCAACGGCCAGTGTCCAAGGTGAGCGCGTCGATGAGTTCGGCTTTTCAAGCGGCGAGGATGAGTTGCCCGACATTATGGTGATGACGCCTGAGGCATGTCTGTTGCTGACCCATATGGAGCCAGAGAGGTTTGCGGACGTCGGGCTTCTCATCTTTGACGAGTGCCACTTGATTCACCCGGATGATGGAGCGGATCGACGCGCGATCGACGGCATGCTTTGCATTTTGGGATTTGTCCGCGTCGCGCCGGAGGCCGACCTCGTCCTTCTGTCAGCCATGATGAAAAATACGGACGAAATCAGTTTATGGCTTGCGGACCTGACAGGCCGCGATGCGCTGGCATTGGATGATGCCTGGAAGCCAACGCGCCAACTCCGCGGCTGCGTCGTCTATGACATTGCCCGTATTCGAGAGTTAGAGAAGCAACTTCGTAAAGGGCGTCGCAACAAGCCAAGCGGAGGTGCTCCTGCCGCGCTTAAGCGAGAGATGACCGCACTGCCGAGCGGATTTTTCAGCGTTAAGCAGACATGGGCGTCACAGCTTCGGAGCGACTATGCGCTTGTACCACTATTCTCAGATCCGTTGCCACTGGCGGTCAACACCAATTGGGGCCTTACCCCGAATTCCGGCGTCGTCGCTGCATCGATCGCGGCAGCGGCCGCCGAAACTGGGATCAGGACTTTAGTTTTCTCACAGTCAATTCCCAACGCTGTGTCGATCGCCGACAAGACAGCCGCCGCGCTTGGTCAATGCAGCGTTGAACTGACCGAGGCGGAGAAGCGCTTGCTCGATATCGCTATTGATGAGCTTGGCGATGCCGACCAGCTCTATCTGGAGCTCAACGAAGGGAAGCTCGCGGTTCAGGCCGCAACTCATCATGGGCAATTGCTGCCCGAAGAAAGGCAATTAGCGGAGTCTCTCTACAAGCGCAAAGGGGCCTTGTCCGTCCTCGCCGCGACGCCGACGCTCGGTCAAGGCATGAACTTGCCAGCGGAACTGGTCATTATTGCCGAAGACAGTCAGTATAATGCAGATGCAGGTCGCAGAGACATTCTAGACCCCGAGGACTTACTCAACGCGGCTGGCCGAGCTGGTCGCGCCGGTGAGAGCGCGACTGGGATTGTGTTGGTGATCCCTGGAAAGGTCGTTGGCCTCAACGATAAGGAAAACAAGATTGGCAACCGATGGTCGCGTCTACGGGATATATTTGGTCAATCCGATCAATGCTTGGTACTAGACGATCCTTTTACTGCGTTGATGGACCGAATTCACGACAAAGCATCGGACGTCGGCGACCTTGAAAAGTACGTGGTCGCTCGCCTTGCTGAAACGAGTGAAGGTGAGAACGGCGTCAAGGATGTGCGCCTTGGCCTCGCACGCAGCTTCGCAGCATTTCGCAAAAAGCAGGCCGACAACAAAGACTGGGTTGCTAGTAGAACCGCTTCGGCTTTGGCGCTCTTGAACAACGAGGAAGGTCAGTCAGCCGTGGAGCGTCAGCCTTTGCGTGATCTGGCGTCTATGCTCGGCATGCCGGAAGACGTTTTGGCGAAGCTTGCGAAGGATGTTGTGGAGAGCGGCTTCGACGCGAACACGACAGTAAAGGACTGGTGCGAGTGGATGCTTGAGTGGCTACAAACACATCCTGACGAGATGTTCCGGCTCCTGAAGTTTGAGAGCATCGAGTATCTGCTAGGAAAAGACTTCAAGAGTTTGGGAACAAATGTGGAGCGGGCGAAGTTGGCCGTACCTTTGTTGCGATCGGCGCTTGAGGAATGGATGAATGGTGCAGCGCTTCTGGATATTCAGAAGGTGCTTTCACAAAAGTCACGCGATCTCAAGCGCAGCACAAGCGCTCGAAAATTTGTAATCCGAGTAGTGCCTGACCTGGCACACGTGCTGTCTGCCCCGTACCAGATATATCTCCGCATTGTCAGCGTTGAGAAAGACGAACCCGTCGAAGCTAGCCCGGGCCTAGCCTATATGAACCGGTGCATCCGGCGCGGCTACAGCAGTGCCGAGATGGCCGCTTATGCGATGCAGATGCGGTCTGCCAAATGGGCGAGACGCGAAACACACAGGAGATTCTCTAAGATCGCGGCGCATCTCAAACCGGCTCCAAATGGGGAAACCGCATCTTCGCTGGAGGCACGTGTGGAAGCGGCTTTAGAGGAGGAATTGAACTATAGAGGTTTGCCGTAGTTCTGCCGGTGCAAATCTGGAAAAATAAAAATCGATCTCAGAGGGAGATGCACCATAGAATGCATTGTGGATAGAAAGATAAAAAGTGATTCAGGAACAAAGCAAGCTGTCCGCGAAGGCAGATAAAGCCAGTGGCAGATAAAAGCCTTAAAGGGACTCACAGTGTATAGGCTCGGTAAACGCGTCATCTCTCAATACATCCGAACCGGATGCAAACGCCGCTTGCGGCTTGATTTGTACGCTGGCCGGGAAGCAAGGGCTGCGGCAAACGCGCCAGAGAAGGATGCCGCGAGGCCAGGTCTGGCCCTAATCACCCAGCAAGGACGGGATTACGAGCACCAGAAATATGCAGAGCTTCAGATGTCGTTTCCGGAGCTTGCGATTGCAAACTCCGACGATGGAGCGGTCCCTGGGACTTCGGAAGCTTATCGAACGCTCGATCTCGAGTCCATTTTGGAGAATGCTCCGGAAAATGGCTTCCTCTTGGAGGCAGAGTTTTCTGTTACGCCAACGTTCATAGCAGCGCATGATCTAACTGCCCTGTGTGGTGGGGCGGAGCCGCTCGTCGCCTTGGCCAAGGTCAGGCCTGACATCATCCATATTGCTCCAACAAATGGTGAGGTTAGACGCGTTATTGGGCCAGATGGAGCCATTGAGACTCTCAGCGGCGAGGATGAACGGCTCGGCCTTCGGATCATTGATATCAAGATTTCCGGAGAAGCTAGTCCAGCGCATTTTTCCGAACTCGCCTATTACAGCATGACGCTCGCGGGGTGGCTTGTCGACACCGGTTGGGCCGACGATTTCGTTGTTCTAGCTAATGCAGCGATTTGGCCTGGAAAACACGAAGCATCGTGCCTCCATGAGCAAGAGGAGACTGATCGACGGAACTTGGTGTTTGACCGGAATTTGGCGCTGTATTTTCAGGCTCTTGAGGAAGACCTAGAGACAATGCCCCCAGAAGTCGTACTGGGGCGCGTACGTAGGTTCTTGAAGGTTGACCTTCCCGCGGTGATTGAGCCGGAGGATTGGTGCAGTCTCGACTGGCATGTCGACCAAAAGTGTGGCGGCTGTGACTATCTCGGATACGCTTGGGGAAATCGCGAACAGATCGATGAACGCTACTGCTGGCAATCTGCAGAACGTGAAGAACACCTCAGCCGCGTTGCAGGTGTGACCCGTGGGGCGCGAGGAAAACTGGTTGAACACAATGTCACTAACGTTCCGCATCTAGCGGCGCTTCCAGCAGGCAGCCCTGCCTATGAGACGCACCAGGCACTGAAGGCAAAACGCACGGTGTTCAAAAGCCGGGCGGAGAGGCTGAACGTAGGCGGCGATGCAGAGATTCCAGATCGTTCGGGAACCAGTGGAACGCTTCCGAGATTCGCAGATATTCGGATCGCAATGTCGGCGGACTTCGATATTGGAAGCGGACTGACGTTCGCCTTCGGGTATCGCATATCCTATGGCGTTCCGACGGGACAACGACCAGATGGCCAAGGTTGGAGCCGGGAGCGTCGCGACCCGTTTAGCCGAGAACTCCTTGTCATGGAGCGATCAGTTGAAACCGAAGGCGCGATCTATACGCAGCTACTTGAATTCTTGCTGGCCGATATTCAGAGGGCGAAAGCCGCCATTCTAGAAGGCTATCAGCAAAACGGAGCCCCTGACAAAACGGACGTGAGCCTGCAGTTCTATCTTTGGGACCGGCTTACCTATGAGCATTTGCGCAGGGTTACAGGGCGCCACTTGGATCGTTTGCAGGCACCTGTGAGAATGGGTGACGAAGACGTGAGCGTTATGTCGTGGCTGTTTCCGGCAGAGCAGTCGATGGACTCACCAGACTATGTTGGGCGATCATCGCCGGTCACCATCGTCGCGAATGCCGTCAACAGTTTGCTGTCTGCACCGATCCCGCATCACTACGGTCTTGTCGAGTTGGCCAACACACTCGACTCAGAGGGGCGAGAGCGTGACGACGGTTCGACATGGGAGTATCGGGTCAGCGATTTCTACAAGGACCCGTTGTCGGATCAGATCCCATCGGAACGGGGACACGAGATCTGGGAGCGGTCGGCTCCGTTTCGAAATCAAGACTTCCAACAACACCAAGAGCAGGTGCGCCGGGTCGTTCGTACTAAGCTGTCTGCCGTCCTCTATGTGGCGATGCAGCTCGCAATTGAGTTGCGAGACACGCTGAGCGCAGACGCCCCGCTCGTTGATTCCGTCTTCACGCCCTTACGCCGAATGACTGGCACGGGGGATGACGAGGAAATCATCTATCAGCATGCCCGACTTATGGCGGCGGTGCAGAGGATGGAGATTGAGCTACTGATGGCGATGCCTCCGCATGAGCGAGAGGCGCGTTATGCGAGCTTGAGAGCGACACGGCGCTTGGAGGGCGAGGAGCGACGGGCAGCATTGGAGCAACTCAACGTTCGCGGTGCAAACCATGAGACGCTTGTTTTCGAAATGTCCGAGCGCTCGCGAGACGCTAAGATCAAGGATGGAGAGTACACATGGTCGCTCCTGCCGGAGCGTGAGCTTGGCCTACTTCAAAACCTGACTACTGCACAGTTCAAGAGCCGGACCGGCCTGGAGCGTCAAAACCCGATTCGGCCATGGGAATGGCGCCGGTTGGTCAGGGAGGATCTTACGGTTTCGGTTCTGAAGATATCGAGGAGCGGCCGTCTCATTGCACTACAACCTTCTGATCTTTTGGCATCAGCGATACGGGGCGCACATATCGATTTTGACATAGATGGAATGGCGAGTGACTTCGCCATACTCGACCCGATTTCGATGGATGCCTTTACGGGTAAGTTGAAAAAGACGCTTTCTGACCCAACGGGAATTCGATTCCCACAGATTGCGGCTGATACACCACTTTTCCCGGCTCTATCGGTCGCTCGGGTCAGACAAGGAAACCCGCGCCGCGCGCCTCACACACCCGCAGCAGACTTTATATGGAACGCAGAACGACTTGCTGTCACTGACTTGGATAGTCACAGTGCTAACGCTATCGTTGCGGGAGCGTTGACGTTCCGCTCGGATCTGACAGACGCGCAAAGGCAAGCCATTCGAACGGCAAGCTCGCGACGGCTGTCCGTTTGGTGGGGGCCTCCGGGAACGGGGAAGAGCGCGACGGTGACAGCCTATGTTGCCGGTTTACTTCAGGATGCCAGAGACCGCGGCCAAAAGCTGCGTATCGCCATCACGGGTTTTACGTGGGTATCGATCGATAATATCGCCAAAAAGCTGCCTGAAGTGTTCGAAACGCTTGGCATATCGGACAATGTGACATTTGCCCGACTATCCAGCACACCTAATCCTCAAGTCGACACCGAACTGCAAAACCATGTGGTGAGAGTGAAGGCGGAAGAAGGCGGTTTGAGCGTCGAAGCTCAAGAGCTGATTGGTGCTCTGGAAGGCGATGGAATTACGGTCGTCGCCACAACGGTCGATCAGCTTCACAATCTAGGCGGGGATGCATTGTGCCAAGAGCTATTCGACGTGATGGTCATTGATGAAGCGTCCCAACTCGACATCGCACATGCCATTGTCGGCTTTAGCAAGCTGGCCAGGGATGCGAGGTTGACGGTCGTTGGCGATGACAAACAAATGCCGCCAATTCACCCGGTGGCTCCTCCGATAGGATTGGAGCATCTGCTAGGTTCAGTATATGATTTCTTCCGTCACTATCGCATATTGGAAGGACGTCCCGGAATCGAGCCTGTCATGCTGGACACGAGCTTTCGGTCCAACAGCGAAATTATTGAGTTCGTGCGCGAGGCTGGTTACGGGCCAGAGCTTCAAGCGAGCCCCCAAACGGCGCAGCGACGCGTGCAATTGGCGCGACCGATCGGTCCAGTAGCCCCTTTGGGTTGGCCGACTGATTTGTCCTTCACCAGCGAATTCGCTCGCATACTCGAACCTGCACAGCCGCTGGCAGCCATTATTCATGAGGATGAGTATTCCAGCCAGCGCAACGATGCTGAAGCCAATCTTATCGCCGGTTTGGCGGTGTCTTTATGGCGCGCCGGTATGATTGATCAAAACGAAGGGGCCGGGACAGAGTTCGATCCTGACGCCTTCTTAGTCGAGGGGTTGGGAATCGTTACGCCTCACCGCGCGCAGCAATCGGCGGTCTTTGAGCTTTTAGACCGTGCGCTTCCACCCGAGTTTGACAGAGAGCTTCTTTTTTCAAGCATCGATACAGTGGAGCGATTTCAGGGTCAGGAGAAGGAAGTTGTTCTCGCTAGCTTTGGGCTCGGTGATGCCGACCAAATCGCTTCCGAAGAAGAGTTCCTATACAGTCTCAACCGATTCAACGTGACTGTTTCCCGCGCTCGGTCGAAATTCGTGGCGGTGCTGAGTCGCCCACTAGTGGATTATCTTCCGCGCGATCGCGAGGTGCTCGAAGAATCCCGTTTACTAAAACACTTTGTGGACGGTCATCTATCAACTGGGCACGAAATTGAATTGCCGGGTCTGGGCATATGTATGGTGAAGACCCGATGACAGGTGCTCTCACCAAAACTTCTCTTCTAGACGCCTGTGCGCTTCCAGTTGAACAATTGGCGCGTATCGCCATGAAAGAAGGTGTTCGTCCTCGTGCAGAGTATCAAGCCCATAAGTGGTTCGCGCGACGATTGGCTGTGACAGCGAGAGGCCTGCTCGCTGGTTTTGGAACACGAGCTGGTGAGGATTTTTGGAAGACGTTTTATTCAGGCACCGGATTTGAAGATCTGCGCGTATTGGATCCGTTTTGCGGTGGCGGCGTCATGTTGCTGGAAGCGCAACGACTGGGTGCCCATGCGATCGGTTTTGATGTTGAGCCGGTTGCGGCGGCAATTTCGGCTTTCCAGGCAGAGCTCGGCACTTTGCCAGATCTGTCAGATGCTCTTAAAAAGCTCGAGCTCAATGTGCTCGATGAAGTCGGAAAGTATTATCTGACGCAATCCGAGGATGGCGTAGACGAGACCCTCCTGCATGCATTCTGGGTACAAACTGTCAGTTGCGGAGAATGCGGAACTGAATTCGATGCTCACCCTCGGTTTCGTTTGGCGCGGACAGAAGCAACGAAGCGTCAGTGGGTAGCTTGTTCTTCCTGTAGCCGATTGATCGAAGCCGATGGCGATGCGGACCAAGTTACGTGTTCATGTGGTGCGGTGACGGATCCGAGCGGAGCGCATCAACGCTATGGCGCGGCAGTGTGCCCAGCCTGCGGACATTCAGAACCTTTGATTGATATAGCGCGAAGGGAAGGAAAACCCAATTTTCGGCTGTTCGCTGTGGAAAGTCTGCCGAGCAATGATGAGCGTGTCACGCCAATGGCAGAACGGTCGCTTCGGACTGCGACTGCGTACGATTTGAACCTCTTCAAGAAGGCTGAAGCTGCGCTCGCAAGTAGACTCGCGGCGAAAGCCGACGCGCTGCCTCGGTCTCCAATACCTAAGTCAGAACGCGCTGATGACCGTCTACTATCTTACGGATATGTCGACTATACGGAACTTTTCAATGCTCGGCAAAAGCTGCATTTAGTTGCATTGAGTGAAGAAATTGATGCGTTGCCAAGAGATATACGCGGAGCCTTCTCCGTTGCATTTTCCGATCATCTCAAGACCAATAACATGATGTGCGCGTATGCCGGAGACTGGCGTCGCCTGACACCACTCTTCTCGATCAGGGCATATCGCCATATTTCGCGTCCGGTTGAGCTGAACCCATGGCTGAATAGAAATGGCCGAGGAACGTTCCCTAATGCGGTCAGATCGGTTCAGCGCGCTGGTGCTGCCTTCAGAGAGCACCGCGTAGCGTCAAGTGTGCTTTATGACGAGCCAATAGCCTACCATACAGGGCGCAGTGAGATCGCATGTCGAGACTCTAAGTCTATGCCGGCCGTTGATGATGGTTCGATCGATCTCGTTCTTACAGATCCGCCTTATCTTGATTACATTGCATATTCCGAGCTTGGTCACTTCTTTGCGCCTTGGATGCATCGGTTCGGGCTCATCGACGGAAACAGCATAGATCGCTTCCCAAGTGGACAGCTAGCCGCTCCCGCCAATACGAAGGATCGCGCAGAACGATTCGTTCGTCATTTGGGACAGATTTTCGAAGAGTTGCGGCGAAAAATGAAGCCGGACGGACGCTTCGTGTTCACCTATCAGAACTTGGACGGACGAGGTTGGAAAGCAATCGGGACAGCGCTGGCTCGCGCAGGGTTTCAACCCGTTTCGGTGTTTCCTTTGTACGGTGAGAATGGGTCAAGATTGCACAAGCGTGACAACTCGATCTCTTGGGATTGTGTTGTTGTATGCGCGAAGGCCGACCCTGTTCGCAACTTTCGAACGACCAAAGGCGATCGAAGCCAAGGGGCATCTTTTGCATTGAGTTGGAAGAAAAGGCTTGAGGATGCCGAATTGCCATTTGGTGCGGGTGATGTCGTAAATCTGACGTTGGCGGGAGAAATTCTTTTTGCATTAAGTCGACGACAGCGTGGTAATTTGCAGGGCTGCGTTGTCCACGAAGAGGATGGGTTTGGGAGCGTTCTCGCTTGCGGAGCATCCCTCGCAAAGTAGCCGTCTCAGTCTCTTACTTTCTCTCGGTTTCGCACAAGCCAGTCGACATCGCTCCGCTATCAGGTGCGGAGTAGTGATGGCTCTTTTCCTTTAGAATCTAGGCTGCCGAGGGTCGTGAAAATGAGTGGCGATTAAGTGGATGGATGGCTTTCGTTCAACATTTCATTGATAGCGCTCTGACGGGATTGCCGATCCAGCGTATAAGTGTTCCGCCTGAACTCGACCCCTTCGAGTAGCGCCTTCACGTAGCCAGACACCGTGTCCGCAGCCATGATCAATGTGGAATCGAGCGTGTGGACGTACTTGCTCGTGACCGACCCTTTGGCGTGACCAATTAGGGCGGCGATCGTGATCTCAGTGAACCCCAAGTCGTTCGCGATGCTCGCGAAACTGTGCCGCAGGACATGAGGTGTCACGTCCCAAAGCGGCGTGTCCTTGAACATCTTCTTCCAACTCTGTGGGAAGTTCCCGACGGCGTTGTCCAAGCCCTTGCCGGGAAAGACATACGTGCCTGCCCGCCGCTTCCGTTCGTCTTCGAGATACTCGACAACAGGCAATCCGACAGGACGGACGGAAGATCCCTCCTTGCTATCGATCAGCCGCAGGCAGCTACCCTCAAGATCGACCTCGCTCCATTTGAGATTTACGATTTCTCCGCGACGGCAGCCAGTCAGCGCGATCAGCCTGAGGATATCGGCGTGTATGCGGTAGTGGTCGCTCTCCCGCGCCTCGCGAAGAATGCCGCCTAGAACCCGATACTCGGCTTCGCTGAGCCTTCGGTCACGGACCTGATATTTCGGTTTGCGGAGACCATGCGTCGGGTTGTGCTCAATCACGCCAGCCTCGACGGCATAAGAGAAAATGCCACCGAGCAGGCCCATGGTCCGGATCGCGGTGCCGCGGCCGCCGCGAACGATGGCCTTGCCACGGAGCTTTTCGGTTTTCATGGTCACGCGCGTCTTACCGGCAATGATGTCTTTCATCAGGTTGTTCATGTCCGGCTTTGTGATGTCCCGCACACGTCGTGTCCCAAGAAGAGGAATGATGTGCCTGCGGATACGGCCGACATCGGTGGCAATGGTGGTCTCCTTCTTCGGCCGGCCGCCTTTCCCTAAGATGAGGCCAGCTTCCATGTCGGCGATGTACTGCTCGCAGAGCTGCTTGATGGTAAGCGCCTTCCGGTCTTCTTCCCGTTCTTCGGCGGGGTCGTCACCATGAGCGACCCGGCCAAGTTGCGCTTTCGCTTCACGACGCGCGGTCTCCGGAGTCCATACGCCATGCAGACCTATCGTATAGCGACGCGAACGTCCTCTTGATCGATACTGAATCACATAGCTTCTCTTCCCGGATGCGAAGACGCGTAGACCAAAGCCAGGGAGTTCATCATCCCAAATGACGTAATCTTTAGTGCCTGTTTCAGCCGTATCGACGACCCGCTTGGTGATCTTCGCCATGGTTCCAGTCCCTGCCGGACCCGACTTCGCGTAAGCACCACGTAAGCACTTGGCGGCAAATTCGGGCGTATTCTCGGATAGGGATTTCGGAGAGCGGATTCTAAAAATCAATAAGTTTCAGGTGGTTATCGCACTCTGGCGTGCCCTATCGCGTAATTCGGATAGGGCAATGAACCAGCTCCGAAGGCAGAGGCCAAAGGTTCGAATCCTTTCGGGACCGCCATTTTCACATCTCTCGCCAGCTTGCTTTGCTCGCGGCGCCGATGGGGCGGGCTGCCTGTCCGGCGGGCGGCGCGGGCGAATCGGCGCGGCGCCTGGGCGGCCCCCGAGCGTCGGCGTAAGCGAAGTCAGCTATTCAGTATAAGGAACTATGAGGCGTAGAAAAACCGCCGCGGGCGCAGCAGCCGCGCGGCGGTTGAAATGCATGAAAAGGCGGGGCGTCAGACCGCCTTCAAATTGCCAGCGGATGTTTTCCCCCGCTGCTCCACAAGTTCGTACTCGATTTTCTGGCCTTCCTGCAGATCGGGCATGCCAGCTTGTTTGACGGCGGATATGTGAACAAACACGTCTTTGCCGCCGTCGTCAGGGGCGATAAATCCGTATCCTTTTGTGGCGTTGAACCATTTGACAGCGCCTGTAGCCATTCTTCGATCTCCTATCATGGCGTCTTCCCCCTGCTTGTCCGCATACTGCGTTTTAGCGAGGGGCTTGGGTCGGCAACCATGTCTTGGGATCTAACGTAACGGCCAGTCTTCCCGGAAGGGGCGGGGTCGTGAAGGTCAGTCAAAACAAAGTCGCAAATAGATTTGAATACAGAGGCGGCTCGCCGTCAAGTTGTGTTGCGTGCGCTGGGTGCGCATCGCGAAAAATACAAATGTTATAATTTAATCAGTATTAAGGCGCCCGCCCGCCTGGTTGCGCACGTCATTGCCTTCAATTACCGGGACTACCCCCGTCTCGTTGCGCAACAACCGCCCGTTGCGGTTGCGGTTGACGATCCGGTTGCCGGTTATAACCAGCGCATCGGCGGTTCCGCCCCGCGTCTGATCATAATTGATAAGCGTGGAATTGTCGCCGTTTGCGGCCTGAATAAAGCTGTTTCCTTGAATTAGGACGCGCCCGCCGCGCGACGCGTCCACGGAATAGCTGGTTTTGCCGTCGGCGTCGTCGAAACTCGAATTAACGATGCGCGTCACCGCGGCGAGGGATTTGACGTGATGGCCGATGCGCGTGCCAATGAATTTGCTGGCGCGAATGTCAAGTTCTTGACCATCTGCGACGTAAATCGCGTGCGAATAGCCGTCGCCATAACCGTTGTCGATGAACGCCGACCCGGTGATCGTGATCACGCCCTTTGCCTGGCCGGTGGCGAGAATGCCGTCTTCATTGTCTTCAAAGACGCAATTGACGACGGTGAGATGAAGGCCGTCATGGCGGATGCCGGCGCCGTTGAGGTCCGGCGACCGCGCGCCCTCGAAGCGGATATTCTCGACACGGAGCGATGTGTCCCAGAGCGGGTTTAAGATCCCCTTTTCCGTCGGGCGGCTGGAATGGAAAACCACTTCGCCCTCGCCCTTCAGCGTCACGTCCCGCGGGAGTTTCAGGTCGGTTAGGTCGTAACGCCCGGATGCGATCACGATTGTTTCGCCCTTGCGCGCTTTTAGGACAGCGCGTTTGAGGGCAGGCGCTGAGTTTGCGGCGATCTCCGCTGTTGCTGGAGAGACGCAGGCGGCGAAAAAAAACAGGATGCAAAGAGCGGTTCTTTTCATGACCGGCGTCTTTGCGATTTTCATGCCGTCCGCGCGGCGCTTACTGGGCGCGCGTCGCGCGCGCCGCCTGACGCAGCGCATCCGCGAGCCGCGCCGGGGGCAGGGCGCCGGAAAAGCCGGTGCGTTCGTTAACGATGAAAGTGGGCACGCCGGTCACCCCCGCCTGGCGAAAGGCGTCGGCCTCCGCTTTGACCTCGCCGGCGCTTTTCGGGTTTTGAAGGTCGGCGAGGGCGTTGTCGCGGTCGAGGCCGGCTTCCCCGGCGATCTTAACGAGCGTCTCGTCGTCGCCGATATCGGCGTTCTTGTCCCAATAAGCGGCGTAAAGCATCAGCGCGAGGCGCTCCTGCGCCCCGTCGAAATGAGCGAGGCGGATCAGCTGATGGGCCTTCAGCGTGTTGGGCAGATGCGTCGGCAGGGACGGATCGAAGGCGAAACCGGCGCCCAGCGCCGCGGCTTTCAACTGGTGGGCCATTTCCGCGCGCTTGGCCTCATCGGGAAATTTCTTCGCATAAAATTCGCGCCGGTCGACGCCGTCTGCGGGCGTGTCGGGATTGAGCTGGTAGGCGCGGATGCGCGGCAGGACGATAAATTCGTCCTTGAGGCGGTCTTTCGCCAGCTCAAAGGATTTCAGGCCCACATAACACCAGGGGCAGACGGGATCGGCGACAATGTCGATGAGAAGACGCGGCCGGTCCGGATCGGTCATTTGGAAAATCCTTTCAGCCGCGCCGCCGTGTCGGTGATCTCGGGGTAATCGCGCCGCTGTTCTTCTGCGAGCGCTGTCTCCAGGGCGGGGTTTTCCTCGGCGAGCCGGTAAAGGTCCTTATAGGCCGCGACGGCGCCGGGACTGGCCGCCGCGATGGCGGCGGCGCGTTTCGCGGTTTCGGCGTCGAGCGTTTCCTTGTCCGGGAAGGCGGCGTTGGCGAGCCCCCAGCGCTCGGCCTCGGCCCCGGTGAAGCTTGCGGCGGTGAAGGAAAGCTCCCGGGCCCTTCTGACGCCGACCGCGCGCGCGAGATTCTGGCTCATGCCCCAGCTCGGCCGCAAACCCCATTTCGCATGGGTGTCGCCGAATTTCGTCTCCGCCGTCGTCAGGATGAAATCGGCGTGCAGCGCCAGCTCAAGCGCGCCCGTGAAACAAAACCCGTGCACCTTGGCGATGACCGGCGCTGACGCATGGCGGATGGCGTCGATGGCGGCGAAGGAGACATTGTCGAAAATGTCGTCGACCTTGCCGTTTTCAAAGGTCGCCCCCTGCAGCAATTTCAGATCGACGCCGGCGGAAAAGGCGCGGCCCGCGCCGCAGAGCACGATCACGCGCGCCTTTGCTTCGGCCTCTTTCAGCGCGGCGATCAGCGCCTTCAGCAGGTCGGGCGTGAAGGCGTTGAGCGCATCCGGCCGGTTCAGCGTCACGTTGGCGACGCCGTTTTCCATATGGGATTTGACGAGCGGTTCGGACATGGGCCTATACTCCTTGATGCGGATTATAAGCCGGTTGCGTCCTGGGAGACCAGTTTTGGGGCCAGCCTGGCGCTTACAGGCAACGGGACTGGAATTCATGAAAAAACTGTTCGGGCTTTGCGCCCTGCTCGCCGCCGCGTCTGCGGCGCTGTCGCCGGCGCAGGCGGACTTTTCGGCCTTTTCCAAAGGGCCGGTGTTCGAGGATTTCGGTCCCGTCGCGGATGTGGATGCGGATTTCGAAATTCCGGAAGGGACCGAATTCAAGATCGTCTACGACACGAACAAGGGCGCCGCGCCGGGCCAGTTGAATAAGACGCTGGTGACGGCGGCGCGCTTTTTCAACATGCATGCGCGGGCGGGCGTTCCTGAAGAGAACATCGCCCTCGCCATCGTAGTGCACGGCAAGGCGGTGCAGGACCTGACCGGGGATGCGCATTACGCCGAGGCTATGGGCGGCGAAAACGCCAATGCGCCGTTGCTGGCGGCGCTGATGGAAAAGAACGTGCGCGTCATCGTCTGCGGCCAGAGCGCCGCTTATTACGGCGTCACGAAGGAAGACCTGCTGCCCGGCGTTGAAATGGCCATCTCCGCGATGACGGTTCACAGCGTTCTGCAAAACCAGGGCTACACGCTGAACCCTTTCTAAAGGGAAGGGTTTCAAGCCGTCACGGAAACCGGATCCTGCGGCGCTTCGCCGTCGCCGGGCCCCGCGGCGCGGCGGATATTTTCGAGATAATCTTCCGCGGCGGCGCGCCCTTTTTCATGCAGGGAGCGGATGAGGGACGGCGTCGGCCGGCTCGAAATCTGCACCTTGGTTTCGTATTCGCTAAGCGCGATGACATCGAGATCGCGCATCTGCGGATGGTCGTCCTGAAGCCGCGCCAGCTCCTCGTCGAGCGAGCGGTTGAAGAGGAGGTTCTTCATATAGGCGTCAACCTCCGCGCCGCTTTTCGGCAGGCCTTCGGCGCCGGATTCGATGAGGCGCACCAGAAGCGTCCTGTCGGCGTCGATGCGCGCCAGCGGCTCCAGCGCCGGATTGGCGGAAAAGCCGCCGTCCCAGTAAGGCTCGCCGTCGATCCACACCGTCGGGTGAAGATTGGGCAGGCAGGCCGAAGCGAGAAGCGCGTCGATGGTGATGTCCGCATTCGTAAAGATGCGCGCCTGCGCCGTCTTCACATGGGTCGCCGACACGAACAGCGCCGGGGCTTCGGCCGAGCGCAGGGCGTCGATGTCGACGTTCTTGGCGAGGGCTGAGCGCAAGGGATTGACGCTCATGGCGCCGGGATTGGTCATCGCCTGGCGCCACATATCCGATTGCGCGCTCATCAGCATGGGTGAAAACATGAAAGTCGAAAACGACGACGCATCGGCGATGTCGGTCCAGAAGCTTTTTAGCGCATGGCGCGCGCCGGACGCGCCGCCGGTGACGAAGCCGGAAATGAAAAGCGCGGCGTTGAGCGCGCCTGCCGAGGCGCCGGTGATGGCTTTCACGTCGAGAGCGCGTTCATGGCTCAAACGGTCAAGGACGCCCCAGGTGAAAGCGCCGAGCACGCCGCCGCCCTGCAGCGCGAGATTGAGCGTCGCCGGCTTTACGGTCCGCCGGTCGAATTCGCGCGCCGCCCGGAGATAAGCGAGCTTGAGGCGCCGCGCCGGGCCGGAGCCGTGAAGCCAGCTGTTGATGGTCTCGCGCATGCTCATAAAGCCTGGCTCCTGCTAAGCTTGAGCCTTCAGGCTCGCAGCAAATCTTTACAGGATGTTGTGCGCCGCACAATAAATTCGAAAAAGTAATATTGGCGGACGGCGTCAGGGCCGGCGCTAAAACCCGACGACCCAGGCGGCGTCGGCGGGCGTCTCGCCGGCGCAGAGCTGTTTCCAGGCGCGTGCGACCGCTTCAGAGCCGTTTTCGCGCCGGATGATCAGCCAGTCGTGCGATTTGATCGCGGCTTCTTTCCAGAAGGCGAAAGCCTGTTTTTCGAAACCGCCGGGGCCCCATTCCTCGGCGCGTTTTTGAATATGGCCGGGGGCGAAAAACATCTCGCTGCGCTCGGCGATGAAGTCCGGGCCCATGGCGTTCTGCTCGTAATGGGTGACGCCCACATTCGAGGTGAATTTCATGTTGTCGCCGAGATGTTTGTGGAGCCGTCCCAGGACCTCGCCATTGCCGGACATGTCGATGATGAGGGCGGGTCTGGAAGCGTCGATCTTTTCGATCTCGTCATAAGTGAAAACGTCGGCGTAAAGTTTCAGCTTTTCCACCGCCGGTTTGTTGCGCGCCGACGTCAGACCCACAAGGCGCGGCGCCGACTTGTCTCCGGCGATGGCGTAAGCGGTTCCGATCGCGGTTTTCGAGGACGCGCTCGCGATGATCGCCTGCTCGGCGCCGAACCAGCCCTTGTCCTTCATGAAATCGTAGAGGCAAAAGGAGGTCGCATAGAGCGGGAAGAGCACCATGCGGTCGTCGTCCATCTCGCGATTATAGCCGGGCTCGGCTTTGACGCGCGCATAGGAATTATAGACCGGCGGCAGGCCCGCCCGATGCGCCGCCCCGTCGAAGAGGCGCGTTTCGCTCGCCTTTTCCGGTTTCATGACGAGATGGCTCGCCATGGGAAAATAACCGTAAAGACGTTCGCCGACGGGAACCTCCGGATTGTTCGACTCGACGACGTCGGCAAAGCCCCAGACCGGGATGATCCCGTCGCCTTCTTTCGCAACGGGAAAGAATTTCCAATAGCCGATGCGCTCGCCAACGACGCCATAGGTGACGTTGTTGGCGGTCAGCGCGAAGCGGTCGATTTTCGCCAAGACCTCGCCGTCTTTTAGCGCCGGGGCCTCGCGGGTCTCGACCCGCCCCTCGGATAGCTTGTCTTTGCGGACGATGAATTCGCTGATGGTCGTCATGGATCGCTCCGGCGGCTTTCGCGGGCGAGGCTAACATCCGCGCCCGCAAAGGTTGAGGGCCAAACGCAGCCTTTTCCGCAAGACGCGAAAAACGCCCGGAATCCCGCTTTCGGTGCGTAGTTATCCACGGGTTTCGCAGCGGGGTTATGCTCTTGGATGTCATTCTGCACGCGCTGCGGCGCGCTGATTGTCTTCATCCTGAGGGCGTTCACGAAGTGAACGCGTCGCGAAGGGCGAGGACAATCAGCGCCTCAGGGCGAAGAGTGTCGCCGCGCATGGTGCGAGATCCCGTGACGCCGCCCCGGGATGACAGGGAAGCGAAGGAGCAGAAAATCGCGTGGAACATTTTACGCAAATGGCGCCAAACTCTTCTGAAAGCCAGCAGCCAGGCCAAAAAAAGAGATCGAGACGTCGGTTTGCGTTGAAATGTTTCACGCTTGCGCGTTTTCAAGGGGCGCGCCCGTTTCAGGCGAATGTCACGTCAGGCGGCGGCGCGAAGTCCTCGCGCATCATCGCCATGCGCGCCGACTCCGCTTCGCCGCCACGGCCGAGCGAAAACTGTTTGCGCGTCTCGCCGGTTTTGCGAAAGCCCGTCTTTTCAAGAACGCGGCCCGAGGCGGGATTGTCGGTGAAATGACCGGCAAGGAGTTTTTCGGCGCTACGCTCTGCAAAGGCGAAATGCGAGACGGCGCGCGCGGCCTCCGTCGCGACGCCGCAGCCGCGCGCCGGGGCCGAGACCCAGTAGCCGAGCTCGTAAAGCTCGATGGTGATCCGGGTGACGCCGCAGCAGGCGATGAGCTCGCCATTGTCGCAAACCGCGAAGGCGAACTCTTTTCCCAGCGCAAAGGCCTGGGAGATCGCCGCGGTGAAGCCTTCCGCGTCTTCGAGCGTGTAGGGGTGCGGAATGCGCGAAGTGTTGCGGGCGATCTGCTCGTCATTGCAGAGCCGCGCGAAAACGGGCGCGTCGATTTCTTCGATGGGACGCAGGAGAAATCGTCTGGTGTGGATGAGAGTCATGACGCGCCTCGGACAAAAGGAAAAACGGCGAAAAGAAAAAGGGCGCCGCAGGGGGCGCCCTTTTTCCAAAACCCTCATTTTGCGGCGCCCCGGGCGCCGCGGACGGCGCGATTAATTGTCGGCCGGAATAATGGAGACGTAGTTCTTGCCGCCGCGCTTTTGCGCAAAGGCGACGCGTCCGCCGGAAAGGGCGAACAGCGTGTGGTCCTTGCCCATGCCGACATTGTCGCCGGGATGATATTTGGTGCCGCGCTGACGCACGATGATATTGCCCGGAACGACGCCTTCGCCGCCGAACTTTTTCACGCCGAGACGCCGGCCCGCCGAGTCGCGTCCATTGCGCGAGGAACCGCCTGCTTTTTTATGCGCCATTGTCTACTCCTATTCGCCTTTGGCGAGTTTCTTCGCCTGTTCAACCCAGCCTTCGCGCTCGATGCGGCCGTGAAAGGCGAGTTTCTCATCCATATCCGCAATGTCTTTTTCGGTCCAGCCGGCGATCTGCGCGAAAGACGTCACGCCCGCTTCGTGCAGCTTTTTCTCCAGCACCGGGCCGACGCCGGAAAGCTGTTTCAGATCGTCCGCGCCTTCGCTCGGCGCGGCGGTTTTCGGGGCCTCTTTCGGCTCTTCCTTTTTGGCCGCTTTCTTCGCCGCCGGTTTCGGCTTGGCGCCGCCGGTCAGGATGTCGGTCACTTTGAGGACCGTCAGATGCTGGCGGTGGCCGGCTTTGCGGCGGTAATTCTGGCGGCGGCGCTTTTTGAAGACGATGATCTTCCGGTCGCGCTTTTGCTCGAGGATTTCGGCGGCCACAGAAGCGCCGTCGACTTTCGGCGCGCCGACGGTCACATCGCCGCCGTCGCCGACCATCAAAACCTCGTCGAGCGTGACCACGTCGCCGGCCTCGCCGGGCAGGCGCTCGACTTTCACAATATCGTCTTTGGAAACGCGGTATTGCTTACCGCCAGTCTTCACGACTGCGTACATATCCGACTCCGTGAGGCGTCTGTTCCAGCCTCAGTGTCCTTTTTCGCCCCGGTTTCTGCCGCCCGGTTGTTAAGAAGAAGCGGGTCTCTAGCCCGGGGGACGGGTCTCGTCAAGCGGGATAAAGCGGGCTGGGCGTTTGCCAGAGGCGCTTTCCGGCGAAGGCATGGCCGGAACCGGATTTCAATTATTTTTCAATGGCTTGGGCGTTGGCCGGGCGCGCCGCCTGAAAGCGCTGGAGAAAGAGAACCGGCGTCTTCGCAAGGCGGTTTTTGATCCGACCCTCGGCAACCCGATCCTTTTGGCGGTCAATCGTCTTGGCGGTCAGCTGTCCCGTTCGCCTGCGATCTGACGCCTGGCCTTGGCGAGCAGGCGTAAAAGCCGATCCTGTTCGTCGGGGCGGAGCGTATTGAAGGCGCATTCCTCATGGTCCGCCATGATCTTTTTGATCCGCCTGGCGGTCGCTTTGCCTTGCGCCGTGCAAATGAGACCGTAGGAGCGGCCGTCGCTTGCCGTCTTGGTGACAAGGCCCTCGTTTTCAAGTTTCGCAATTAGCGGCGCAATGTTGGCGCGTTTGATTGCAAGCGCCCGGCCGATGCGCGCCTGCGTCTCCCCAGGATTGGCTTTGATCATCAAGAGGACCGTTGCGGCGACCGGCGAGAAGTTTTCCCTTGCAAGGGAGTTGGTCAGCTGCGCCATGGACGCGGCTGAAACCCGCCGGAGTTGATAGCCGAGAAAGCATTCAAGCGGGTCTTTCAGGGCGGTTTCCGTCAAATCTCCCATGGGCCTCAAGGGGTAGGACTATTGTCTGGGGCGAACAAGAATGCTATGAATAATAGCAATATATTCATCGGGAGGACAAGATGGAATTCGAGCGCAAAAATCCTCTAACGGGAGAGACGGCGAGCAAGGCGATCGCCATGAAGTCGGGCGATATTCCCGCGATCGCGGAGCGTGCGTCGGCGGCCTTTTCCGTGTGGTCGGCCCTAGGCCCCAATGCGCGCCGCGCCGTCCTCATGAAAGCCGCCGATGCTCTTGAGGCGAAAGCCGATGATTTCGTTCAGGCGATGATGGGCGAGATCGGCGCGACCGAAGGCTGGGCGCGGTTTAACCTGATGCTGGCGGCGGGCATGATCCGCGAGGCGGCGGCGATCACCACGCAGATCGGCGGCGAGGTTATTCCGTCCGACAAGCCCGGCTGTCTCGCGATGGCGCTGAAAGAACCTGTTGGCGTCATTCTGGGCATCGCGCCCTGGAACGCGCCGATCATTCTGGGCGTCAGGGCCATCGCCGTGCCGCTCGCCTGCGGCAACAGCGTGATATTGAAAGCATCCGAAAGCTGTCCGCGCACCCATGAATTGATCGTTGAGGCGTTCGAAGAGGCGGGCTTCCCCGAAGGCGCGGTGAATATCGTCACCAATGCGCCGGAAGACGCGGGCGAGGTCGTTGGCGCGCTGATCGATCACCCGGCGGTGAAGCGCATCAATTTTACGGGCTCGACGGCGGTGGGCAAGATCATCGCCAAGCGTGCGGCGGAGCATTTAAAGCCTGTGCTTCTGGAGCTCGGCGGCAAGGCGCCGCTGATCGTGCTCGAAGACGCCGATCTCGACGAGGCGGTCAAAGCTGCGGCGTTCGGCGCCTTCATGAATCAGGGGCAGATCTGCATGTCGACGGAACGGATTATCGTCGTCGACGCCGTGGCCGACGAATTCGCCAGGAAATTCACTGAGAAAGCGAAGTCGCTGGCGACCGGCGATCCGCGAGAGGGCAAGACGCCGCTTGGGGCCGTGGTCGACAAGAAAACCGTTCAGAACGTCAACGCGCTGATCGATGACGCCGCCTCGAAAGGCGCAAAAATCCTGACCGGCGGGACGGCGGACAGCGTGCTCATGCCGGCGACCGTCGTCGACGGCGTCACCGCAGACATGAAAATTTATCGCGACGAAAGTTTCGGCCCGGTTGTAGGCGTGATCCGCGCGAAAGACGAGGCCGACGCCATCCGGCTCGCCAATGACAGCGAGTATGGGCTCTCCGCCGCCGTTTTCACGCGCGATTCCGCGCGCGGCTTAAAAGTCGCGCGGCAGGTTCATTCAGGCATTTGTCATGTGAACGGCCCGACCGTGCATGACGAGGCGCAGATGCCGTTCGGCGGCGTGGGCGCTTCCGGCTATGGGCGTTTTGGCGGCAGGGCCGGGGTCGACAGCTTTACCGAGTTGCGCTGGATCACGGTGGAAACCGAGCCCGGCCATTATCCGATTTAACTGCTTGTAGAAGTGAGGAGAACGCGCGTGAGCGAACGCACGGAAGAAGAAACGGTATCCTACGAGATTGTGGACCGAGTGGCGTGGGTGAAATTCAATCGCCCTGAGAAGCGCAACTGCATGAGCCCGAAGCTGAACCGGCAGATGCTGCGGGTGATCGAAAAGCTCGAATTCGACGACAATGTGGGCGTTCTGGTGCTGACCGGCGAGGGGACGGCGTGGTCGGCGGGCATGGACCTGAAAGAATATTTCCGGGAAACCGAAGCGCTCGGTCTTCAGGGCACGCGGCATGCGCAGCGCGAAGCCTATGCCTGGTGGAAGCGGCTCAGATGGTACCAAAAGCCGACCATCGCCATGGTCAACGGCTGGTGTTTCGGCGGCGGCTACGGCCCGCTCTTCGCCTGCGACCTCGCTTACGCCTCGGAAGACGCCCAGTTCGGCCTTTCCGAAATCAACTGGGGCATTCTGCCCGGCGGCGGCGCGACCAAGGTGGCGCAGGTTCTGATGCCCTTCCGCAAGGCGATGTATCACGCCATGCTGGGCGAGAACCTCACCGGCAGGGAAGCCGAGGAGGCGGGGCTCGTCAATGAAGCGCTGCCGGCGGACAAGCTGAAAGCGCGCGTCGGCGAAGTCGCCAACAAGCTGCTCGAGAAGAACCCCTGGGCGCTGAAAGCCACCAAGGACGCGATGCGCCGGGTCGGCGAGATGACCTACGAGAATGCCGAGGATTACCTGATCCGCGCGCAGGAGGCGCTCAATTTCTTCGACAATGAAGCGCGCAAGGAAGGCATGCGGCAGTTCCTTGACGACAAAACCTACAAGCCCGGCCTTGGCGCCTATGATCTGTCGAAACAGAAAAAGTAAG
>NZ_PJCH01000006.1 GCF_002943565.1 Hyphococcus luteus
CAAAGCATGAGTAATCGGGCTTGGCGCCCAGCGGTCAGGCTCCTGTGGCAAGGTCAGTTTTTGACCTGCAAGATGGGAGATGAAGATGAAATACTACGTTGGATTGGATGTTGCGCTGCGTTCACTGGCGCTTTGCGTCATTGACGCCGACGGCAAGATTGCTCTCGAACGAGCGTTGCCATGCGAAATTAAAGACGTCGCTGATTGCATTCGTGATTTTGGCAAGCCCGTCGAAATGATTGGTTTTGAAGCCGGCACAATGAGCCAGCATCTATTCCACGGGCTGGTCGCTGAGGGTTTTGAAGTTGTTTGCATGGAGGCGCGCCAGGTGAGCGCCGCTCTGTCCGCCATGCGTAACAAGACTGACAAAAATGATGCGCGCGGCATTGCGCAAGTCGTCCGGTCCGGCTGGTACAATCCGGTTCACATGAAAAGCCGTTCCAGCCATTGTGAACGAGCGCTTCTCACCAGCAGAAAAACAATCCTTCGCAAATGCCTGGATCTGGAAAACGAAATCCGTGGTCTGTTCAAGGCCTTCGGCATTCGATTGCCGAAGGCGATAAAGCGGTACAACTTCGCCAAGCAGGTGCGGCCCATCATCGAAGCTGACGAAGGCTTGTCACATGCGTTGTTGCCGGTGCTTGATGCTCATGAAACATTGCTGGTCATCTTTGTGGAACTGGATCGACGAGTAAAGACGTACGCACGAAAAGACCCCGTTTGCACCCGTCTCATGACGGCGCCGGGCGTTGGCGAAATTACGGCGCTGAGCTTTAAGGCGGCTATCGATGACCCGACGCGGTTTAAATCCTCCCGCAATGTTGGCGCACACTTCGGGCTTACGCCAAGACGCTTTCAATCCGGCGAGATGGACAATCATGGCCGAATATCCCGCGCGGGAGATGAAGGCGTTCGAGCTAATCTTTATTCGGCGGCAAACTCACTGCTGACACGGTCACGCAATCCATCGAGGCTCAAGTCATGGGCTATGAAATTGATGCGTAGCAAAGGTCGACGTAGAGCAACCGTCGCGCTTGCCCGCAAACTCGCGGTCATCCTGCATCGCATGTGGGTTGCCGGGACAGACTTCCGATGGAACGCTACGGAGGTAACTGCATGATCTAAAACCTCACCCCGTTCCATCGGGATCGTCCTCACTTGGACGAGGTTGGTGGATGAAGCCGATTATGTCTGCTGCGCCTTATAATAAGCGCGACTCAAAGCGAGGCTCTCCACAAACCAATCCGGCACATGCATGCAGCCGCTTTTCATCTTACGAAGCGAACAGACTGCGGAGAGAAGCGTGACCCAAGTGAATACGAAACCGCGGAAAACTAAATTTGGAGCTTGACTGGACCCGCCGATTAGAGAAGCGGACATTAGTGGTGCAGGCTGAAAATTTGATAAGGCCACGAGAAATGGCGAAACTTATTCTTGCGAACCAGGTGTTCTTGCATGGTTATTGTTATATTATCGCGCACCAGATACATTGACTACAATCGCTCTTAAACGTGATAATTGTGCATTTGAATTTTGTTCATTCAGCTGGTCTTCAAGCTCGCTAGCCGATTTCGCTTTCGTCCCGGTACTCGGATGGGTCGTGGATTTCTTTCCTAAATCCGCGCCGTGCCAGAATACGAGCAACACGCCAAACCCCTTGGTTTCCGGGTCGCGCGTATATAGATGATCAAGCTGGGTGGACATTGCCGTCCACAGATCGGCCGAATGAGAAAGCTTAACTTCGATCACCATTTTAAGGCCCGGGCGCGACACGGCGATATCAACACGCTTATTTGCGGACATGTGGCCCTCAGGCTCAACCGAAAGCCCGAACGGCGCGAGGCGCCGCCTAAGAAGATTTACAAAAACATCGCGGCAACTGTCCTCACTTTTCGGTACGTCAATTTGGCCGCGGGATTTTTCATTCCAGAACTGCTTATAGATATCAACGTTATTGCCGTCGATCTCTTTCGCGACATCACGTAAATGGTCCACCACAAGCGCGTGCAAATCCGCAGCATTCGCGGGCGCTTGATTGGACAACGTCGCGAGGGTTCGCTCCCAATCCGGACGGTCATATTCCGCCTCCCGGCGCGCGACCAGATGCCGGGCCAAGGCGTTTTTCAAATAGTCGCGATATTCCGCCAGTGCCTCGTCGGCAATCAGGGATTTAAGCGCTTGCGTCGCGTCGGCCTCCGTTTCTGCCGAAAGCCGATCGATCAGGCCACGCACGCATTCATACGCGTCCCACGGGTTTGTGTCACCGGACCAACCGCCGGAAGGGTGATCGACGGGCGGCCATTGAGCACCAACTGTCGCAATGAGGAATCGCAATTCATCGACCGACAATGGCCATCGGCCATAGGGAGTGCGATCTTGTAGGCCGAGAAAATTACGCAATACCCAAAAGACATTGCGATCTTTAGCGATAGCGCTCTTGATGGACGCGCGCATTTCCTCCGGCTGCAAGAGATAGGCTGTTGCGCGCCAAAGCCAGCGTTTTTCCGGGTCCGGCGTATCACCATCTGTCGCCGCGAGAGCGCGGCTTGCAAGTGCGTCATGCAGTGCGTGTTCGCAAAGCGCCGCTCGCAACAATAGCCGCAGCGTCGCCGCATTCATTTCCGGATACTTATCGATGATCGGCAACAACGCCTCGCGGCGCCATTGCTGGAATGAAGGCTCGTCCAAATATTCATAAAGCGCGGTAATGGGGTCTTTGCCGCGTTCCAGATCATATTCAACCAATCGGCGGTAAGTCCCCGCGCTCACCTCAGGAAAAGCCTGACGGACGGATTTTCGAAACGACACGTCAACTGCGCTGTTTCGTTTCAGTCGTTCGCTCGTTAAATTAAGCACATCGAAAGCCAGAACGGCGGCGGCGATATCCGACGAAACCCCGGCGAGCGAAACGCCATTACGCAATTGCACGTCGACACGGGCGACGAACACTTGCCATAACAGCAGATACTTTCCTTCTCTATGTTTGCTCAAAATCTCATCGACAGTGGGCGGGACGCCGGACGCGCAAAATGCTGCAAACCCCTCCAAAACGGCGGCGGCGTTCTCATCCCCAAGAAACGATGCGAGCCGCGCGGTCGGTTCGGCGTCATGATCGAGATCACTGAACTGATCGAGATAGACGCGGGCGGCGAACGCGAGGTCACCCGTCGCTTGGCCTGTGCGTATGGCCTCGCGTTTGGCGACAAAATCAGCACGCAGTTTTTCGCGATTTTCATGTTGTTCCCGGCGGCGCGCCGCCATTTTGTCACGGCGCTCGAATTGCCAATCGTCAAGATCGCACACGAGATAGGCATCCATGAAATTTTTTAGCGTGGGATCGTTATCGCCGATTTCATAGAGCGTTTCGAAGTTTTGCTGGCCGGCGCAAGAGTCCGGCAGGCAGTATTGAAGGCCGGTTTGTAGGACAAACTCTCTTCGGCGCGGGTCGCTTTCCATTTTCAAACGCTTTATGCACCAACCGGCAATCGTCTCAGCGGATGCAATCGGCGCAATGATTTCACTGAACAGTCGAAAGCGCCGCCCTTTCTCTTCGGCGAATTCCGGTTGATCGACCAACAAGTCGAACGCTGGTTCCACCAGTCTCGGCGCGCCTTTCAACAATTCGATGAACGAGCCTTCACTGCGCCCGACGCTAAACCGTTCAAGTCGCGCGCGGAGCTGCATCCACCGGACAACGCGTGTCGCAGAAATCACCGACGGCGTTTCTCTGGCGACGCGGTCAATCATTTTACCGATAAATGATGCAGCGTCCCAAACGGCGGCGTTGATATCGGCGCCAAACCTTTCAGGAACGACATCGACAATATCATCGAGAATTTCCGGAATATCGCCCACTGGCAGACGGTCACATAGACTCCATAAAACGCCCACCGCGCCGTCATGCCGGCTTTCCAAATATTCGCGGACTAGGGTGACGACATCGGCCGGGCCGAAGCCTTTCGTGTAACAATGATCGAGTGCTTCTGTTCTCAGATACAGAACGCTTTCTTCGTCGCCGGCGAGACGGGACGCTTCGCTGACCACAAAGTTTTCACCCTTTTCTCCAAAAGCGCACAACACGCGCAGCGCAATGGCGCGATCGCTCTTATGAAGGGCTTCGTTTTTCAGAACTGTGCCAAGTGTTTCGAACGCGGCGTCGCAAGGCTTCGCGGCGTCAAACGCCTCGAGCGCCAGTCTGCGCAAGTCCCGCGGTGCATCCGGGTCATTCAAAATCGCGCATAGCTGCGCAATGCTGTCTTCTTGGACGAGGCTGGCGAGCTTTGCGCTGCTGCGGTCAAATGATAGAAACCATGGATTGTCGTTGGCGATCGCCGCAATCGCATTGAGGAGGGTCAGCTGCGCCTTTGGCGGCAGCGACGCCGCATCGCCATATTCGAGGACGCCAAGCGGATCGGCGTATATGAAAGTTTCCGCATGTTCCGGAAGCGCCAGTGGCATCCAGGCGTGCAAACCGCGAAGTTCCGACGACGGATGTCCGTCGGTTCCAAGAAGCGCACGGACGCGCCCGATTGGGAGACCGCTGCGAATCTGGTCTGCCAACCAAAACGCCGCCAAAAACTCGGCGCTCGTGCGGTGATCGTAGTCGACGCATTCAGGGGTCGCGGCCGCTTTAAACAGCGGACGCTTAAGCGCCGCTTCAACTCTCTCGAGATCGAGATAGTCGAGAGCCCTATAGCTTGGAAAGCCCGTCGTCTGACTTTTGGCAGATAATGACACTCCTTCGATGTCGGCGATGAGGCGCGCGGCGCAGATTGCGCCGGCCGTCAATTTCAACTCATTGGCCGTAAAACGGCCGCCCTCTTTGCGCGCGTGGGCGGCGTTCTCTTCCTGTAATTCAAGCCGCGTGGCGCTATCAAAGAGCTCGTAGATCGTGGCCGGCCATTCACCTGCAGAAACAACTCGCCACAACATCAAGAGCTTGCGCGGATTTTCAAGGAAACTCTCAAGATCGCGGGATTTGGCTTCCGCGATAAGGTCTTGCGCCTCAGCTTCGGACGCGCCATCAGTGCAAAGAATTTCAACTTGTTCCGCTTGGGTAACTTTCTCCAGGGCAACAACGGCAAAACCGCCAGCGCGATCAAAAAAATCTTTGAAGGCGGCTAGGTCCGTTTCCCCCAACCAATCGCGACTACGGCAGGAAATACGGACGACCCGTGGGCCGCGCTCAAACAGCCTTTGAACAATGCGATCGACAATGGCGTCGTCGGCGGGGCCGGCGCGTTGTTCGTCAAGACCGTCGATAAAAAGGACGTCCGATAGCTCACTGAGCGGCAAGTTCAGGAAGGATCGGCACGTGACATATTGCCCGCCGGTTTGCCGGGCAAGTTCCTTGAAGGACCAGGTTTTCCCGGCGCCGGGATCGCCAAGCAGCACAAGATTGGGCTGGTTTTCATAGGCGGACAGGCGATTGCGCGCCTCCTCGCCAGCTCTTCCGTCGGGCGATTGAGGCTCTACAAGGCGGACGCGTCGGTCAATCATTGCAAGATCGAGGGTTATGTGATTCCCGATCACGTTACATAGGCGTCCACGACCCGTTTCGCCACTGCGAGGCGGACGCCTCCGACCTATTGCGCGTTAACCAAAAACAGCGCCAGTTGCCGCCAGCGCCTATATCGGGGATTTGCGAGATTACTGTATGCCGACGCGCGCCAACAATCGTTTGATGAAAGTTCGGCCTACATGTTTCCGCCAAGCCGGTCCCAATTGTTGCCTCAAAAAGAATACGCTTTGTGGAAAATATGCGGGATTGGTTCCTTTAAGTTGTCGATAACGCGCAGGAGAAATCTTCCGTAATCTCTCCTCGGCGACTTGTTCAAAAACCTTCACCTTCTCATCCAACGCAAAATCCTCCAGCGCTTGCAGCGCCGCATCGACCGGTTTCACAGGCGCATTGTCATAGGCCGCGAGCTCATGGTCTGACCAATGTTTCAGAAGCTCCTGTGAGGCGGCGTTGATTTGCAGATGTTTTGAATTGTGGGCTTGGTTCGCCTGCCTGAATCTCAATAAGCCGGTAACGAGTGCCAGAACTAACGCGGCCACAAGTAACGGCGCCGTATGGCGCTCGGGGATTGCGTCCGTTATTTTGGGCCCGATTAGGCCAAACAATGCAGTCGCCACCACGCCGATCCATATCGCAATTTGATTTCGCAAACGGCGGTGTCCTAACAATTACTCGGCGTCGAATCTGCGTGATTTCGCCACGCGAAACAAGAAATCGATACGACGTTGAGCAAAGAATCGACCGCGACGACGCTTTAGCGATACCCTGCCTATACAAACCGAAACGCTTCAACCATGCGGCCGTGAAAATTTCTGCATCAACTGACGGCAAGCGTGCCATAATCGCGGGCCGGTCCGCCGGACGGGCGAGGTCGGTCCGGATGAGGCGCGCGCACAACTAGAGCGCCGACGAGTATAAGGTCCGGCTTTATATCCGGAGCGACATAAAACTCGCCAAAGCCCGCTTCAGAAGAATGGCCGTAGACCAATTATTCCGACGTGACAGCGAGTTCCGGCGTCTTGGCGCTGATTGTGAGTTTGACCTCAAAGCCCCCGACCGACTTGATATACTCGTATACATCAATAGCGACGATATGGCCGGCCAGTTCTTCCGTATGATTGCGCCGCTTGACAATGCTCTCAATCAACGCATTCGACAACGGACAGCCCAGCGCTTTTTCTGTAAGCATGTTCGCAAACGCCAGATATTTCTTCATGGTTTCGTCAACATCCTGCTCATCGAAAACGCTGACATTGAATTTCAAAACATTCGCAACATATTCCTCGCCATCGACATAGTAGGAAAAGTAGTTTCCGGTGTACCCCTCTCCTGGTTCGCCGATTGTCGCTGACGCGCACCATTCATTGGGCGTTTCATGGAAGCAGTGATAATCATCGGTCTTCACGCCGAGTTCAGCGAGAAAACCCTTGGCGACGTAAGGGTCCCAACCCTCTCCCGGCGCATAGTATCGGCGGGTGTTCTCATTTCGGCGCCGACGAAGAACCTCCCGCGTAATCCTCCGCACGTCGTCCTTTGACTTTGGTTTGCCGATCATCACGTCGCGTCGCCAACGGTGCAGCAGCTCAACATTAGCCCCGAATGTCAAAATCGCCGTTAATTGCGCAAATCGACGAACGCCATCATCCTTGATTGCGATGCGCAGCACCGAAAAATCGCTCTCATAGATTGAATATAACGATAACAGAAAGAGGTAAGGCAGAAACAGAATGGTTAAGACGCCAGGCAATGCGAAATCGACGAATGTCGCAATCGTCGCGAACTCGTTAAAATTGCCGACCACCTGACGAACGGCGAATCCCAAATAGACGATGACAACAAAAGCGAGGGTTGTTGTCAGGACATTATAGGGCGTCCGCAATTCTTCTTTTCCTTCCGCAACCGATTGCATGAGCATGAGAAAAAACAGCGCCGGCACCAGCATCATCTCAATCAACAATGGAAACGATGTATAACCAACAAGAAATTCAACGATCACGAGAACTTTGAGTTGATCTATGAAAAGCTGGCGAAACCTGACGAATTCGCCAGCTCTTGTCGGCATCCGAAACAATTCGACTATGCCGACAAAAACCGCCCAGAAGAGCGTCGCTTTTAAGTGGCTCCAATTCCACACGCCGAGCGCCGATAATCCATAAACAAGCAACCCGATGTAGGCCGCAGTCGTCGCGAAAACCGGCGCCAACCGCTTCGAGAACACATGTTTGGCGGATGCAATGAAGAAACTTCGGAATGCTGCCTGGGACGATACCCACAGCGCACCTGCCGAAGTCCAAAAAATCACCGCGATTTCGCGGTTGGTGAATAATTCCATGAGCGCCCATTTGAAAATGCTTGGAGAGACAGATATGGGCGGAAAACTAAATCCTCAAGTCGTCGAACCGGCTTCCTTTAAGACCTTGCACCACCTTTAGCTCCAAGTCTGATTTGTCAGCTTTAGAATATAATTATACCGCCTCGCCCGTCTCCCTGATGTCCGGTTTACGCACGGCTCCCCATTCAAGCTTAAAGCTCTATGCTCTCAGCAAGCGCCAATGCATCTTCGACTTCTACCCCAAGATACCTAACCGTACTGTCAATCTTTGTATGCCCCAATAGTAATTGGACGGCTCTCAGGTTTCCGGTCTTCCGGTAAATCAGTGTAGCTTTCGTCCGTCGCATAGAGTGAGTAGCGTAAGATGACCGGGGCAAATCAATCGATCTGATCCATCGTTCTACCAATCGCGCATATTGCCGAGTTGTCAAATGCCTATTTCGATCTTTTCTGCTCGGAAAGAGCCAATCATGTGGTTGTAATTGTTTGAACCTGCACCACTCTTCAATTGCATTGCGCGTGCACTATGTGACTTCGAATTGAACCGGATTTCCTGTCTTGCTTTGGAGGGTCTTGGCCCGCCTGTGGATTTCACCGCCGGTTCGCATATCTGAAACCCGAATTCGCAAAAGATCGCATCCTCGCAACTTGCTGTCGACAGCCAAGTTAAACAGCGCGAGGTCGCGCCTATTATTGGCAAGCTCAAGTCGGACCCGAATTGCCCACACCTCTGGCGGTTTGAGCGGCGCTTTTTGCCCAATAAGTTTTCCTTTGTTCCATGGAGTTTTGTCTGGTTCTGTGTTGGTAATGGACATAAATGGCTCCTGTTTTCAGGGAGCCAAACCAATAGCAAATCAACACACAATCAATTCCCGAGAATCCTCTCATCGGACGTGAGTGCGCCGAGCCCTGAATACAAGCGAGATGGCCGAAGTACGCTTTTGTGAGTAAAAAGCCAGAAGCAGATCCCGAAGCTACCGATCGGCAATTTTAACTGGCCACCTCAATTGGCGATTCCAACTGGTCCTATCAAGACGACCAATTTGTGATAACCAGCAATATTGGCTGGATTCAATATTCAGATTTTCGACTATTTATAGTATAGCTCTACAGTCACAGCGCCAACCTGCCCAAGCATTAAGGGTCGAAACAAAATGCGCCTTGAGAACGTAAGCATTCGTAACTTCAGATTACTGCGGCGGGTTTCAATCGACCTTGCCCAGGACAAGACGACAACCATCTTCGTTGGGCCCAATAACAGCGGGAAAACCTCCGTCATGGAGGCGCTTCAGCTCTTTATCGGCTTTGCGAACGAGACACCAAAGATATCCTTTCACGACCTCTCGCAGCTTCGGCATCGCGATCTGAGGCGCATCGAAGTTCTCCTCGCGGCAGAAGGCGACCCTGAGAAGAGGACCGCAATATTAAAACGATTTGCGCCGCGTATGCGGCTCGATCTGACTTTTGCCTATGACGAGGACCAGGCCGACCTTGTGGCTGCGACCCAACTTCTGATGGACCTAACTCCAGGCACAAGCAAAGTGCGGATGAGAATCGACTATACGCTCGAGAACGCAAAGAATCTTCTTGATGAGTTTGAGGCACGGCCCCGCAAAGACCTATCGCTATGTGAATATCTTAAGGACACCTTCCGGGATCACTTCAAACGAATATTCTTCAAGGTTTCGCTAGACGGAAAAGAGGTCGAAAAACTCGATGACGGCGGTTTGTTGAAATCTCTACTGCGCATCGACATCGTACCCGCTCAGCGGCACGTCGATGACGATGAGGGAATCCGCTCGGCAAAGCTCTCAAAACTCCTACACGATCATTATCAACGCTTCTATCAGTTAGATGATGCTGCGGGGTATCAGGCAATCGAAGATGCTCTTACGCAAAGTGCGGACGATCTGACGGATAAGTACGGCAAGGCCTTCGGACGTCTTACGACGCGCCTTCAAAGTTTTGGATATCCGCCCGGTCAAAAAGCGCCGGACCTAAGAGTACGCGCTGAATTGAGCGCGGAGACAATCTACCGTGACAACGCGCGGATATATTACGCCAGCGAACACGCCGGAAAAGGTGGCGTGATGGAAGAGTTCGAGCTTCCCGAAAAGTATAACGGGCTTGGTTATAAAAATCTGATCTATATCGTTCTCCAGTTTGAATCGTTCCGAGCTGCAATCGAAGCGACCCAGGGCGACAAGCCGCGAGTGCATATCATTGGGATCGAGGAACCCGAAGCTCACCTGCACCCGCAGATGCAGACCGTTTTCATCAGCGAAATCTCAAAAGCTCTGGAAACGGACGGGGGCACCACCGCGCAGGTTCTGATGTCCACCCATTCATCTCACATGATCGCCCATTCTGAGTTTGAGCCGGTGAGGTATTTCAGGCGCGTCGGCCGTCAAGTCATTATGCAGGACCTGTCAAAGCTGCCCTTGCCCGAAAACGATCCTGATCTTCTCGGCTTCCTGCGCCGCTACATTCGATTAACGCACTGCGATCTATTTTTTGCGGACAAGGCCATCTTTATCGAAGGGCAGGTGGAACGATTGCTGCTTCCAATGATGATAGAAGAGCAAGCGAAAGTAGCGGGCTGTGAGACGCTGAGCAGTCAGTATATCAGTATCTCTGAGGTCGGCGGGGCCTATGCGCACAAATTTAAGCCGATCATCGAATTTCTCGGCATCCCTAGCCTGATCATCACCGACCTCGATTCCGTGGATGACAACAATGAGAAGTGTCCGGTCGCGGAAGGCAAAGGCACTAGCAATGTTTGCCTCCGGAGCTGGATTCCCGCGAAGGCAAATATCGACGAATTGATGGCCTGCAACGACGCGGAAAAGACGCAAGGCTGCATCCGCATCGCCTATCAGGTCAGTCAGAACGGGCAATGCGGTAGGTCTTTTGAAGAGGCGTTCATTTATGCCAACGTCCCTTGGTTGACGGCGAACCACGCCAAACTCAGCACTACAAAAGCCGCTATCAAAAAGGCGGTTGATGCTGGAATCGTGGCTGAGGCGTGGACGCTGAGTGCCAAGCTGGCAAAAGTCGATTTCGCACTCGATCTTATCAACTCACCGGGATGGGTCATCCCTCTCTATATTCAGCAAGGCCTTAAATGGCTGGCAGAACATCCGGCAAGATAATGACCGAAGCTGACGAAAAAATATTGGAATGCCTCAAGACGCGGCAGAGCTTTCTGATCGACGCCGGGGCGGGATCGGGAAAGACATCCTCGCTTATTGGCGCGCTAGACTTCATACGCGGCCCTGACCGAACGAGTGTTATAGGCGAAGGACAGCAAGTTGCCTGCATCACTTTCACGAATGTTGCAAAGAACGAGATCGTCGAGCGCACTGAGCACGATCCCTTGTTTGTCGTATCGACAATTCACGACTTCCTTTGGGCCTCGATTAAGTCGTTTCAGAAAGAGCTGAAGGCCGCCCTATTAGCATTCAATGACAGCCTGCCAGCAACAAGCCGGAGAAAGCAGAATCAGATTGAGCTTGAGGCCGCGCTGAAGACAGCGCCGACGATCATCTACTCTGATCGAGGGGCGAACTTTTTGGAAGGACGCATATTTCATGATGACCTTCTGGGCGTAGCGTACATCATGTTCCGTGATCATCCCTTGCTGTCCAAGGTCGTCGCTGCCCGGTTCCCGTTTATTTTCGTTGACGAATATCAGGACACAGATCCGCTCGTCGTAGAAACGCTTTTGGATCACCTGTTAAAAACGGATCAACCGCCCCTAATCGGCTTTTTCGGCGACAAGATGCAGAGCATTTATCAAGGCGGTGTCGGCGAGCTTACAGCCGATCAGCAAGCGCTTCTCGTTCCGATCAAAAAGGAAGAGAATTATCGCTGTTCGAAGGCGGTGATCGAACTGCTCAACAAAATCCGTACGGATATACAGCAACAACCCGCAGGTGCCAATCTGCCGGGCGCTGCGGTGTATGTCAGCTTGGTTGGCGTTGATCCCGATGCCGATTTGTCAGCTCTGGCCGTGCAAAAAGCTCGTAATGCGTTTGGTTGGGACATCGAGGGCGAGTTGAAGGTGTTATTCCTCACACACCGCCTTATCGCCCGCAAAGCTGGTTATTCCGCGCTGTGGGCCGCATATAACAGCCAAGGCGGCTTTACCCGAGACAGATTTCAGAGTGGCGAAGACCCGATCGCATCTTTCTTCGTCAACAGGGTAGAACCCTTCATTTTGGCTTGGCGAGAAGGAAGAGTGGGGCGCACCATTAGCGGTCTGAAGAAACGACCAATTCCGATCGCGGGGGCGGCTGAGAAAGCCCGCGTCAAAGCAGCCCTCGATGAATTGCTCGCTCTTATCGACTCCGGCGGCACCATTGAGGCAGTGCTGAAGCATTTGCGCAAAGCGCAGTTGGTCACTCTATTGGATGATCTCGAAAGCGCCGTTGCGGGGCCGGTCGCTCCAGCCGATCCGGGCTCCCCCGAAGCAGAACACCAAGCCTTCATGAGCCTGCTACTGGCTGTGCCCTATGTTGAGGTCACCCGCTACCGAGCAGTTCTTAAAAATAGTATGCCATTTTCCACCAAGCATGGCGTGAAGGGAGACGAGTTTAAGAATGTAATTGTGATCCTGGATGACGCAGGCGCGAACTGGAACCAATACTCATTCGGTAAATTCCTAGCCGGAACCGATACCAGCCAAAGCCGGGAAAAACGCACGCGCAACCTGCTCTATGTCTGCTGCTCCAGAGCCAAGGACAAGCTAATCGTCGTCGATCTTGGTGCTGGAGCTCAGGCAAAAATAGAGGAATTATTCGGTGCAGGCGCGGTCGCGATGTGACCAAAGCGGGAAATAGTGCAATGGTTCTCGTAGGGACGTCGCCCATCGCAGCACGATGACTAAAAGCAGTTGCGTCGTAAGCGGCTCTATTTTTGAGCTCGCCGGAGGCAATAACGAGGTCCGCATTTGCACAATTCAGATCGATCTGATCTAGATTTCTTATGTCCGGTTTTGCGCGCAGAGGCGACATTCCGGCTAGAACTCAGGCAATAGGCCCGACTGTCATTTGGCGGCAAATCTTTTTGATAGCAGCCTTCGGGTCAAAACCTATGGCGTTGGCGTTGGCGATGTCGGGGAATTCGATGACGTCTACTCGGCGCTCGCCGCTTTCCACTCTTGCGACAAATGACTGGTATTGAGCTAGCGCTTTCGCGAGTTCGGTCTGATTTAAGTCTGCCGCTTTTCGCTCTTTTACTGGCTTTTGAAGCTCTTCGCCCAACGAACTTGCCATGTGGAAACATCAAGCTTTGAAAATTTGAGAATCAGGGATACTAATCGTGTTCGTCTTCCCGTGGGCGTGGCCGCTGCCTTGGCAAAGGATTTTTGATCCAACGGTAATTTCACCTCAGAGACCGTCCTTTTTCATCGGCCGTCTGAAGCGAGCAGCGCGTTTCAAGTTGGCCGTTTTGGAAAAGGAATGTCATGTTTTCCACATACGCTGGCGCAAAACGCCGAGCCAAGCAGCTCAACAAAACGCTCTTTGAGTGTTCGATCATCTTTCCACTGAGCCATTGCCAGAATGCGCTTGCGCACGCCCAAGGGTTTGGCAATTGGCATGAACTTAAGTCTTCCATTGGTTCTGTGCGCTGCGCCATAGAGCCGGCGCTCTTTAAGCGTCGACTAATGAATGTACTCCCGGAGTCCTGCCGAAGGACAGCCGACTACTGGGTGGATCGTCGTTCGTTTGAATGGGCCGACGAAGAAAGCCCGATCAGCATGGAGTTTCGGAACTGGTATTACATGGTGAATCCCTATTTCTTCTCGCTCATGGTGGGATTCAATCGCAGCCCCGCCTTACTCCAGCCCGGCTCAGGCAAGGGACAAAGATTGCGAAAAACAATTGTTCAGCTGGCGCTGCAAAACGGCATGATGCATCATTCCGAAAGTGGCTGTTTCAAATTGAACCCCACAACATTATCTGTCCAGAAAACAGCGCCGTTTTACGAATTTTTCTCACCAGAAATCCATCAGCATAAAGATTTTAAAACCGAACTCCAGCGTGTTGCTGACGCGGGGATTTTGAGTTGGACGCCCAAAAATGAAAAAGTGGGAACGATTGAAATATTCCCGCCATCCAAGCAAGAGCTTATGGATCATGTAGCGGCATGCCGCAGGAACCATGACCCATTTATTCAAATGCTCTCCGAGAAGCGCGCTAGTTAAAACTACTTGTTATTCGATTGGTCGACCGCGTGACTTGGTTTTCTGACGCCGCCCTCGCGGAAGTGCCTTAGGTTTAGGTGTTATCATTGCGTCAGCAAAAAAATCTATCGTCTTAACGGACAAAGCTTCAGCCAGCCGATCTAGGAGGTCAACTGTCGGATTTCTGAGACCGCGCTCCAAGCCACTTACATAGGCGCGATCAATTTCCGCTCCCAACGCCAACTCTTCCTGCGAAATGCGATTTGAGAGCCTGATTGCTCGTATATTCCTCGCAATGAGTTGACGTGAGCCCATATGCCCACGACAGGTTTTTGTGGCGTATTAATCCACGGTTTATAGTCTACATTTGAACTACAGGGCACTTTGGTGCCCGGATAAAAATTAGCATCGGGCTGCACACACTATCGCAATGAACTGCGTGTGCGCTTGGTTTTGCTCAATCTTTTCATACGTCGGCCGCGAGGCAGTTGTGGTGGTTTCGGATGTAGCTGCTTCTCGTCGAACAAACGAACAGTCTTCACCGAAAGGGCTGCAGCAAGTTTATCTAATACATCAACGGTGGGATTGCACCGAGAACGCTCGATCTTGCTTACGTAAGCCCGGTCAATTTCAGCTTCAAGCGCCAATCCCTCTTGGGAAAGCTTTCTCAAGAGTCTGATTTCTCGAACATTTCGAGCGATGAGTTGGCGCGACCCCATGCCCTGAAATGAATATTTTGTAGATTATTAATCCACGGTCTATAGTCCACATTTGATAAATGCATATGCTGCACATTTCCTGGGCTGGAGGGCCTCATCGTCGCAATCAGTAACGCCCGAAGCCAAGCAATGCTGGCTTTGAAGTCGGCTAAACACGACGTGGTGCTTGGCACGAACCTTCAAGAGTTGCGGCAGGCTCGCGGACTGAACCAGACCGAGCTAGGTCGTCGGCTGGGCGTCAGTCTTCAGCAGATCCAGAAATACGAAAGCGGCAGGGACCGCATGGCGGCGTCCACCGCATTTCGCGCTGCGGAAAGCCTCGGCGTGGAGATCGGGGCGCTTTACGAAGGCCTAGACACCGGGTCTCGGCGCGCAAGCTCGAAAAACCCGAAGAGCCCGGTCCTGCTCGTTCCCCTCAACGCCGGGCCGCGCTCGGCGGCGTCGCGGAAGTCCGAGCTGATTGACCTTATCCGGAGCTATCAGGCGATCGAGAACGCCTCCTTGCGCGCGTCCGTGCGCCAGATCGTCAGGCGGCTGGCGGCGGATGGGAACGCGTCGCGGAAAGCCGGCCGCGCCGGCGCCGGAGGGACCGATGCCCGCTGACGACGGCCTTCCTTCCGCCTCTTCTGCGGCGCCGGACGCGTTCGACCTTGAGGACGCCTATCGCTCCTATCACGGGCCCCTCGTCTCCTTCCTCAGCAACAGGCTCCCTGAAAAGTCCGTCGCCTCCGACATCGCTCACACGGTGTTCGCGGCCCTCGCGGCGCGGCCCTCACTCGATGCCGTCCGCAATGTCCGCCAGTACCTTTTTCGCGCAGCCCGCAATCAGCTCGCAGACTATTATCGCAAGGAACACGCGCAGGAAGAGCGCGCCGAACGGTTCAAGGCCGATCCCCTCGCTGCGAACGGACAGGAAGCGCCCTGCCCCGAAGACGAAGCGATCCGGCGCGACCAGCTGAACCGGCTGCGCGCCATCATCGCCGCGATGCCGGTGAAACGTCGGCAGGTGTTTATGCTGGCGCGCTTTCAGGAATTGACCGAAAGTGAGATCGCCGAGCGGCTCGGCATGAAGCCCGACGCCGTGAGCAAACACGTCTCGCGCGCCATGCGCGACTGCAAGAAGGAAATGCTGAAGATCTTCGATGATGCGCCGGCGAACCAAGATGCGGAAGACCTGAATGGGCGCGGCTCCCGAAAACGCTGACAGCGCCGTCTTCGACGAGGCGACGCGATGGTTCTGGCGGCTCAAGGGCGGCGCCGCGACGCCCGAAGACCGTCGCGCCTTCGAGGACTGGCGCCGCGCCGATCCCCGCCACGCCGCCGCCTACGATCAGGCGTGCGACGTCTGGGACGCTGTCGGCGAGCTCGATGATTTGCGGGAATTGGCGGCTGCGCCGGACTTCGGGCGGCCCGTGAAAGGGAAATTTTCCGTTGGAGGATGGGACGGTGCGGCGCCGTCTCGCCGGTCCGTCGTCTACGTCGCCCTCGCCGCTTGCCTTGCGCTGGCGCTCCTGCTTCCCGCCATCCTTTACACTGAGCCCGCCTGGCTCTTGCCCGGTGTGCATGCGACCCGCATCGCCGAAACCGCCGAGATAGCCCTTCCGGACGGCAGCGCCGCAGAGCTTGCGCCCAAAAGCAAAATCAAAGTCGCCTATTCCGGTGCCGAAAGGCGCGTCTATCTCGAAACAGGCGAGGCGTTCTTTGAGGTTCGCGCGGACGATGCGCGCGCGTTCTTCGTTTCCTCCGGCGACGCGGAAATCCGCGTCACCGGCACGAAGTTCAATGTCCGCCAGGGGGCGGCGGGCGTCACCGTCTCCGTCGCGGAAGGCCATGTGGAAGTGCGCCGGCTGCGGAACAATGCTGACGCAAGCGCCGCCGGGGCGCGGCTTTCCGCCGGAGAGGAAGTCGCGGCGCCGGCGAGCGGCGAGGGCCTTTCCGATGTCGTCGACGCGCCGCCCTCTTCCATCGCCTCATGGCGCGCCGGCCGCCTTGTCTACAGGGGCGCGCCCTTGCGCGAATTCATCGCCGATGCGAACCGCTATTCGGATGTTTCAATCGTCGTCGCCGACGACAGCCTCCTCGACTTGCCCCTCGTCGCCTCGCTTCGCACCGATCAGATCGACGCGATGATCGACGGCCTGCCCGACATTCTTCCGCTCGATGTCGACCGGTCGCGAAAGGACCGGATCGTTCTGCGGCCGGCGGCCCGGACGACCAATTGATTTTCTGAAGTTTGCCGCCAATCGTTTTTGGCTTCCGAACTTCGTCGAACTCTCGCCGGACATGTGTCGCACAGCGCCTGTCGCCTGCTGCTTTCAAAAAAAGTCTGAACCCCTGTCAGGTTTTCGCCGCTGGCGACGACAGCCTCACTGGGAACGGCAAGCCGCGTCGGGACGCAACGTCCCGCGCGCGACACGCCGGATATCAGGAGGGGTGTCAATGCACAAGAAAATGAAAACCGTAATGGCCGCGTCCGTGTCGGTCCTGGCCATGAGTTGCGCGGCTGAAGCCGCGCGTTCCGACACGCAAGCTCTTGTGCGCGGCGAGAGCGTCAAGATCGAGTGGAATATTCCGGCGCAGCCGCTGACGGAGGCGCTCATCGCGTGGTCGGAACAGTCGAATTACGTGATTTTGATACAGGATGATCTCGCCGCCGGCGTTCAAAGCCGGGCGCTCATCGGGTCATACACCAGTTTCGAGGCGCTGGAGCGTTTGCTGTCGCCAAGCACCCTTACCTACAAAATCCGTAACGACAAGACGCTTGTCGTCACGCCGCGGCTTCAGCCGGCGTCGCTTCAAACGGATCGCCCGCAAACGCGCTTCGCGATGGCGGAGCAAGGGACAAGCGCAGTCGCAGAGCGCCTCGCCTCGGCGCAGCCGGAAGCGGAACGGAACGAACAGCGCGGCGCGTCGGGCGACACAGATGAAGTCGTCGTCACCGGCACGCGCATTCGCGGGGCGCAGCCGGCGGCGCCGGTCCACACGATTACCCGCCGGGACATCGAGCTCTCAGGACAGTCGCAGACCGGCGAGCTGCTGCGCGCGCTGCCCCAGACGTTCAGAGGCGGCATCAACCCTACCGTCCAGCCGACGACGGTGAACACCAATTCGGGGCTCGGCGGCGATTCAACCGTCAATCTGCGCGGCATGGGGCCCGACGCGACGCTCATCCTCGTCAATGGCCGACGGCTGGCGCCCATCGGCGGCGGCGAAACCACAGATGTGTCCGCGATCCCGCTCGCAGCGCTCGATCGCGTCGACGTGCTGCTCGACGGCTCATCAGCGCTCTACGGCGCCGACGCCGTCGCCGGCGTCGTCAACTTCATCGTCGCCGACGATTATGAAGGCGCCGAGCTGCGCGCCCGCGCCGGCGGCGCAACGCAAGGCGGCGGCTTCGAACAAGCCTACAGCGCCGCTGCGGGAACGCGCTGGCAGGGCGGCTCGCTGCTTGTCGGCGCCGATTATCTGAAACAGAACCCGATCTTCGCCGGCGAGCGGGAATTTTCCGAAACCGCCGGACCGTTCAACTCCCTGTTGCCGGCGAACCGTCAATGGTCGGGCTTCATGTCCGGCAATCAAGAACTTTCGAGTTTCGCCGAAGTCGACGTCATCGGCCTCTACACCAACCGGCGCACCAGCCGCACGACCGAATACGGCGCCGGCGGCTTCGCCGATGCCAAAGCCATCGACACGGAATCGTTTCTCATCGCCCCGCGCGTGACGTTCGACCTGTCGGAGGATTGGACCGCGCAGGTCGAAGGTTCGGCGGCGCGTAGCACGCGCGACAGCGCAACCACCGATAATTTCGGCGGCGAATTCGACGCCGACTCGAAGAACACAGCCTGGACCATCGGCGCATCGACAGAAGGGAAAGTCGCCCGCCTTCCGTCCGGGGACTTTCGGGCGGCCGTCGGCGGCGGCTATCGCGAAGAAACGCTCGACTCTGATCTCGGCGGAACGCTGCGCAGCGGAACGCGCAACGTTGCATTCCTTTTCGCCGAGGCCTCCGCCCCGCTTGTGTCTCCGTCCGACGACCGGCCAGGACTGAACCGGCTCGACCTCAATGTCGCTGTCCGCGTCGAGGATCACAGCGGCTTCGGCGCGGCGACAACGCCGAAACTCGGCCTCCGCTACGCGCCTGTTCCCGATCTCACCGTGAGAGCAACCTGGGGAAAGTCGTTCCGGGCGCCGCGCTTCGACCATTTGCTCGCCGACCATGTGGTGACGGTCTGGAGCGCGCCCAATCTCGGCTCCGTCAATCCAGGCCTTGCACTTCTCAGTTTCAGCGGCAATCCAGAGCTTGAGCCGGAGCGCGCCACATCCTGGACCGCCGGTTTCGACTGGACGCCGCACTTCATGCCGGCGTTCGATCTGTCGTTCACCTGGTTCGACATCGACTTCGAAGACCGGATCGTCAGCCCGATCGTCAATCTCGGATCCGCGCTGTCCGATCCCGCTAACGCTCCGTTCATCGACCGTGACCCATCGTCTACGGCGCAATCGGCGATCATCGGCGCCGCCGACCAAGTCTACAACATTTCTGGGATGCCCTATGATCCGGATGCAGTCCTCGCCATCGTCAATTCCGGATTCGTAAACGCCAGCGCACAACAGGTGCGCGGCGCGGACGTCTCGTTCCGCTTCGCGCCCGGCGACATCGTGTTTTTCGGCGATTTCAGCTGGCTGATGATCGACACGCAAACAATACCAACCCTTCCCCTGACGCGGCAGTCCGGCTTCATCTTCCAGCCAGCGAAGTTTCGCGGGCGCGCCGGCGCCAGCTGGGAAATCGACGACAGCTTCACAACGAATGCGATCCTCAACCATGTCGCAGGATCGACTGACAATGTCGCGGCGCCCCCGGCCGAGATCGCCTCATGGACGACGCTCGACATCACGCTCCAATACCGGCTCGGATCGGTCGCCACTGCGCTTGACGGACTGGAAGCCTCTCTCTCGGTCATAAACGCGCTTGATCAGGACCCGCCTTTCGCCGCGGGCGGCGGCGTCGCCTTTCCAGGTATGTTCTTCGACAGCGCAAATACATCGCCGGTCGGACGGTTCGTCGCCGCGACGCTTCGCTACACATTCTAAACAAGGATTCCGAGAATGGTGAGCATTCAAATGAATGTCGGCCGCTGCGCCGTATTCGCCTTCGCCGCAGCGCTCGCGCTCACAGGCCGCATGTCGGCCCATGCAGAAGACGAAGGCCTCCGAGCTCTCGTCGAAATAACGGACTTTACGGGCGTTTCGATCTCGCCGGACGGACGCTATGCGGCCTACCGCGCGGAACGTGCGTCGGTCGAGGAAAACGCCTACAGCTCGGAGTGGTTCATCTATCGTCTTGACGGCGGCGCATCACCGAAACGCGTCGCGGATGGCGGCGCGCCGATCTTCACCAGCGGCTGGGCGCTCGGCGAATGGCCGCAATGGTCGAGCGATTCCGGATGGTTGTATTTTCGCGCGCTCCATGACGGCGAGGTCCAGCTGTGGCGGGCATCCGTAACCGGAACAGCCAAACGCCTCACGGACGATCCTGCGGACGTCATCGCCTTCGACGTGCTCCCGGACGGAAACCTCGCCTTCGAGGTCGGCGCGACCCGGGCCGAAATCGAGCAAGCCGAACTTGACGAATATTATTCCGGCATCCTGATCGACGGGACCGTGCCCCTCGGCCAGGGCCTCTTCCGCTCCGGATTCCATCACGGGCGCCTCGCAACGCAGCGCTATCTCGGCAAGTGGATGAATGTGACCACCTTGCTGGGCGATCGTCCGACGCAAATCAAAGTCGTCGATATCCGAACGGGCCGCGTGCGCAAAGCGCGAGACAAGGAAGCCGCGGCTTTCCGGAAGAATACCGAGGGTCCGACGCTCGATGGCGCGCCGGGCCGCTCGGAGCACATGCATGTCACAGAGGACGGCCGGGCGGTTTGGCGGAGCAAGGACGAAGGAGAACGCACGCTTCATGCGCGCATTGACGACAAGGAAATCATATGCTCCGCGTCTGAATGCGCGCGGCCGATCGCCTGGGTCTCGTGGCGCGGCTTGCGCCACGAAGTCATCTTCGCGACCCGCGACCGCGATCGCGGCGACGCCATGACCGTCCTTAGCTGGAATATCGACCGCAATTCGGTTCGCACCGTCCGCGAAGCGCCAGGGCTCCTGCATAGCGGGCGCGTCATCGGTGTTGGCATCGGCTGCGGCGTCGGCGACCGGTATGCGTTCTGCGTCTCCGCGGACGCGAACACACCGCCCCGCATCGAACAAGTCGATCTCGACAGCGGCGAGGCGCGCGTCATCGCTGCGCCCAATCGCGACTTCATCCGTTTGTCGGCGCCGCGTGCAGAGTTGATGCAATGGCGGGACAGCCAGGATCGCGAGTTCACCGGATACTTCATCCCTGCAGCCGCCGGCGAGACGCGGCCTTCGCCATTGTTCATCCTGTACTATGCCTGCCAGGGCTATTTGCGCGGCGGGCCCGGCGATGAATGGCCGCTGACCTATCTCGCGGAAGCTGGCGTCGCGGTGTTGTGCATCAGCGCTTATCCGTCCCCGGACGCCGGCGGCCCGGTCGTAAAAGAATATGATACCGCCTTGGCCGGCATCGATGCCGCAATCGATGTGCTTGCCGCTCGCGGCATCGATCCCGCCCGCGTCGGCATCGGCGGTTTCAGCTTCGGCGCATCCGTAGCGATGTGGGTCGCCTATCACTCCGACCTCATCGCCGCCGCCTCGCTCGCGACACCTGATGTTACCGAGACTTACTACTGGCAACGCGCCCTGATGGGCGAAGCCTTTAAGGGACCGCTGTCGAGCATTTGGGAGCTTGCCGCGCCCGATGCAACGCCGGAGCAGTGGCGCCGGATTTCGCCAAGCCACAATCTCGACCGTCTGCGATTTCCTCTGCTGATGCAGATCCCGGAGCAAGAGTATCTCGTTGCGCTCGAATATTTCGTGCCGCTGATCGAATCTGGCGCGCCCACCGAAGTTCACGTCTTCCCGCATGAACCCCATTACACGTTTCAGCCGCGCCACCGGCTCGCCGCCTATCAGCGAAATCTCGACTGGTTCCGGTTCTGGCTCCTCGGAGAAGAAGCGGGCGGCGCTCGCCCGGCGCAATTCGAGCGCTGGCGAAAGCTAAGAGAACGCGCAGAACCGGGCGAAGCCCGCTCCGGCGACGACAAGCCGGCTCATGCGCCGAACGATTGAATCCAGTATTCGACGCCGGCGAGCGTGACGAGCTGCGTGAAACTCGCGTCGGGGAACGGGCCCGCTTGTCGCATGCACGCGAACACCGCTTCCCGGTCGAGAATGCCCTCGCGCGCGAGCCGTCCCTCCATCAGGAGCGCCTCGATCTCGGACTTGTGCTCTCGATAGATCCCGGCGATCAGCCCCGTGAGGTCGCCTTTGGTTCGCCGTGCAATCGTTTCCGCCGGAAGGAGGTTGGAGAATGCGTCGCGCGCGACGGCGCGGTTCCTTCCGCCGCTGACCCACATCCATGAGGGAATGCCGAGGCAAAGCTCGATTAAAGGGCGGCTGAGCAGCGGATAACAGACCTGCACATCAAGGTCGCGTTCGCCGCCGTCGCTGACGCTGACGGCGCTTGCGATCGACGCCGTATGCTCCAGCTTGCCGGGCGGCGCGCCGGTATTTTCCGTGAACCAGAGATGCGCAGGCGGCGAAGCGGGGGCAACGCCGGGCATCAGAAATGCAATGTTGCGAGGCCACAGCTTCGGTTTCGCCCAATAGACCTTGCGCAAGGCGTAGCGCGCCGCCCGCCAAACGCTCGCTCTGTGCAGCGTTGCGACATCCCTCGCCGCGCGCGCAAAACAAGGCCCGGGTCCGAAAGCGCGCAACGCATCAGCGGCGGGGGCGGCGGTCGTCAAATAGCAGAATACATTATCTCCTCCGCCGCCGGAAAAGAGCATGTCCGCGCCCGCCTCGTCGATTGCGCCTCTGACACCGCTATCGATCATCGCCCGCCAGGAGATCGCCTGCGGAGCCGGCGTGCGCTGGCGCGAACGAGGCGCCAGCGACGCGCCGGCGGCGTCGAGCTTTACCTCGTGCAATCGCGCGCCCAACGCTGACGCGACCAGTCCGGCCTGGCGCCGTTCGTCGCCCGCTGGATCGTCGGTCGCGAATGTGACGCAGGAAAAGGAGGCGCCGAGGTCGCGCAGGCATGCCGCGATGATGGAGGAATCGAGGCCGCCCGAAAGCTCGAGCATGATATGCGAGGAGCGCGCCGCCCAGGCGCCGACCGAGCTCAAGACTTCAGCCCGCAGCAATCGAACCGCGTCGTCATAGCGGCGAATGCGGCTGTCGTTCCTTGTATAGGCCCAGGGGCTCCATGCGCATATCTGCGACATAGACCCATCGCGCGAAATCCGCAGCCGCATGCCCGGAAGAACCTTTTCGACCCCCGCGAGGCATGTCTCCTGTGTGGGAACATGCGGAAATGCAAGATATCGCCCGAGCGCCGTCCAATCCATCGCCGGAACCGAGAGGCCAGCGGCGATTGCTGTTTCAAGGTCTGAAAACAGCCAGATTGCGCCGCCCTGTCTCGCAACGAGGCATGGCGCCATGCCTGAGGGGTCGCGCGTCACGTCGATCGATTGTTGCCGATCGTCGATGCGGAACGCGACGAAACCTCCCCACATGTCCGAGAAAAAGACGCTGCGGCTGGGCCCGCCGGATGCCGCGCCAGCTATGCGGCCGATGCGGCTTCGAGGAAATGATGCGCCGACGATAAGCCCTGCGCCGTCATCGGCTGCTTTGGAGGCCGCATCTTCATGAACAAGCACGCAAAGCCGGCCTCGCAGCAACGCTGGCTCGAGTCCGTGACGCCGTCCTGCGCTGATGATCGCGTCAAACTGGGACCGGGGCGTTTCGCTGCAGGAAATCAGCGCAAGAAACCGGTCCGGGTTCATACGACGAGAATCGGCGTGAACGACTCGGCGTAGTCGATGGTCTCGTTGAGTAAAATGTCTTTCGATTGCACCCAGCAGTGAGCGCCATAGGGGTTCATCCGAACGCCAATCACCAGATCGGCGATGATGCCGTCGCCGAAAAGAAAGTCTAGCAGCGCTAGCGAATCGGGAAGGCAGTTTTGCGGCGCCGGAAATAAGCACCGCGCCGCTTGAAAATCCGCCGCTCGCGATTCAACGACCGCCTGACAGAACGGGCCTCGCCCGGCGAGATCTCCCTTTCTTTGGCGAAGCTGGGCAATGCTTCGCGCAAATCCATTCCGCCGAAGCCGCGGACCGCTGCGGCACAGGCAGGTCATCGCTTTCATCGTAGCCAACGCGCCGCTACGCCGGTGAACCTGCGTGTTTTCAAGCGTGCTTTGTTGTGGCGAGATGATCGCTGGCGGCGAGGGAACGCCGTCTATTCCGTCTCCCGGCTCGAGAATTTCCGCATGGGAGAGGCGACCGAGAAGATCGGGCGAAACCTCGTCGCCGGCAATGAAAGCCTTGAATGCGGCTTCCAGCACGTCCTGAAGCATGAAGTATCGATCCTCGCGGACGTCCAGAAAGACCGGCCGTGCATCGACATAGCAATATGCGAGATCGGAACGGAATCGGTATTCCATGTTTTCACTCTGCATGAGCGACATCCGGGCGCCCGCGCGCCGCGCCCGGTACGCGAACGCTTAGTCGGCCGAAAGTTCGTCAACCGGCTGACGTTGCAGGAACGCCTCTTGGGTCACATGGGACGGAATTCCCTTCGTGACCTCGCTGGCGACGCCGAGATCGATGATGTCGTCTTCGTGTGTTTCGATCTGTTTCATGACTTCTCTCCTTTCGGTTGCGCCATGGGGATCATGGCGGGGAGGAGTCTAGGCGCGCGGCGCTGCTATCCCTAAGCAATCCTGAGATAATCGTCAGACTATTGTGACGGCGATTCAAGCGGTTGGCGTTCGCCCGGAAAATTCTTCGGAAATATTGTCCGTACAGGATGTTTCAGGGGCTCGTATGCGCGGCGGCGAGGATCTGCGACGCGAGGCGGATGCGACGGCGGTGATAGGCGCCGGCGCGGTGGGCGAGCTCCGGGAAGTCGGCCACCATGTACGCGTTCTCGATGCGCCGCAATTCGGCCTGCCGGTTTGCGATCGCCTCGTCTTCGTGCAGACGGAACACCCTCAGGCGAAGCGCGATATCTGACAGCGCGGCGCAAAGCCGGTCATTTGAGGAGAGCGCCATGACGGCGTTAAACGCCGCCGCCGTGCGCTGCTCGATGCTCGCGTCCCTGTCTTCCGCTTCGATCGGGCGCGGCTTCGGGGGCGAGCGCGCGCCCGCGGCGCGGGCGACGGCGAGATCGATCAGCGCGCCATGGGCGTCATAGAGATGGCGCAGACCCTGTTCCGTAATGAGCGGCGCGAAAAACCCTTCATTCGAGTGTGAGACGAGCAGCCCGGCGCCCACAAGCCGGTTGAGCGCGTTTCGCACCGGCGTCGGGCTGACGCTGTCGGCCGCCGCGATCTCGTTGACGTCGATCCGCGCGCCCGGTGCAAACGCGCCGGACGACACGCGCTCCGTGAGACTCCTGTATACGCTTTCAGTTATCGAGATTCGACCGGCCATCCTGCGTCGGTGTTGTTCGCTTTGCATGTCTCGCGCCGGCGCCGGTGCGTCAGACAGCGGCGCAAGGCGTATTCACCGCGCGTTTGCCGCGCGTTTGCACCGCGCCGGCGCGATGCGCTGGCGCTGAGTTCAGTGTGTCTCCAAATGATAAAGTTAACCTTTAGTATTTAATTACGCTTTCAGATTCTACCGGTGATTGTTACGATTATGTGACAATAAAGATCGCCGGAAATTCTTGCATCCATTCAAAACGCCAACCGCCAAGCCAGGAAGCGCCTGGCGGCGGTTTCGAAATCTTTGGAAAGGGCCCGCCGAACGATGCCCCGTCTCCGCGCCGTCCAGGCGTTTGTCGATGAAGCTCAATCACTGCGCGCACCGTCGGACCTCAACCGGTTGCTCGACGCCGTGACCAAGGACATGGGCTTCGACTATTTCGCGCTGATGCATCATGTGGATTTGAGCGGATACAGCGAGGCGCTGACCCATATGGAGGAGGGCGAACTTGTCGCGCTCGGCACCTATCCCGAACGCTGGATCGAACAATATATCGCCGACAACATCGTCGCCAACGATCCTGTCCTGCTCGCCAGCCATCGCACCAATATGGGCTTCGCCTGGTCCGACATTCCCGCGCTCATCCCCATGACCGACGCCCACCGGCGAATCCGCGAGCGCACCGTCAAGGCCGGCATCGACGAAGGCTTCACCGTTCCCGCCAACGTCCCCGGCGAGGCTAACGGCAGCTGCAATTTCGCCATGGCGACAGGACGCGCGCTGCCGCGCGACAATCTCAAAATGGCGCAGCTCGTCGGCGGCTTCGCCTTCCAGGCCGCGCGCGCCATGGTGCTGAACGCGTTTCCGCAAGCCAGGCGCCCGCCGAAAGGGCCCTTGACCCAGCGCCAGCTCGAATGCGTGCTCTTCGCCGCGAAAGGCAAATCCGACTGGGAGATCGGCGCGATCCTCGGCATCTCGCAAGGCACCGTGAAACGCCATATCGAGGACGCGCGCGCCCATTACGAAGTCGGAAGCCGCATGCAGGTCGTGATGCGCGCCCTCTTCGAAGGCCATATCGGGGTCGTCGACGCGCTTCGGTGAACCCGTCAATGTGCCGATCGGCACAGTGACGGCTGTGGGCCTGTTGGTGAATCCTCCACGGGAAGCTACGTGGAGGACTTCATGCTTTTTCTCATCGACCGGCGCAATCGCGACGCGTTTCCCGAATTCCTGCGATCCATGCATCGCGACCGCAAGCGTATGTTTGTCGATATTTTCGGCTGGCGCCTCGCCCACGATAACGGCGAAGAGCGTGACGCGTTCGACGATGACAACGCGACCTATCTGGTGCTCTGTGATGACGTCGGCTGCCATGTCGCTTCCGTGCGCCTCTTGCGCACCGACCGGCCGCATCTTCTCGACACCCTCTTCTCCGACCTCTGCGAAGGCGAGGTCCCGCGGGGCGGCGATATTCTCGAAATCACCCGCCTCTGCCTCCCATTGCGTAAGAAGACCCGCATCGCGGCGCGCAACATTCTGGCGCGCGGGATCATCGATTATGCGGCGCTCGCCGGCGTCGCCAGCTACACCGCCGTCTGCCATATGGCGTTTCTTTCCGAGCTCCTGTCCGCCGGATGGCGCTGCACGCCGCTTGGCTTGCCGCAGGCCGTCGATGGCGCCGCCGCCGGCGCCGTTCAGATCCACATGGAGGAGAACACCCGCGCCCTGCTTGACGAAGGCTGGCGATGTCCGCGCGACGCGCCGCGCCTCACTCTGAGCCAGTCCGACCTTGCAGCCTGAATTTTGGGAGCCGCTCCGATGATTACCGCCGCATCAGTCGCCAAGGCCAGTTTGAATGTCGAGACAGACGCCTTAACGCAGGCGCTTCTTTCCGACGGGTATCTCATCGTTCCACGTCTTCTCGACGCGGAAGCGATCGACAGGCTCTGCGCTGAACTCGATCCGCATTTTACAGCGGCGCCGTTCGGCGACGGCCTCTTCTATGGCGGCGAGACGAAACGTTTCGGCGCCGTCCTGAAGCGCTCGCGCGCCGCGCAAGGCATAGCCTTGCATCCGGCCGTCATGAATCTTGTAGAGCGCGTCCTCGGCGACTGGTGTCAGTGTCTGCAGCTCAATCTGACGCAAGCGATCGAGATTCACCCCGGCGCGCCCGTGCAGGTTCCCCATCGCGATCAGGACATGTGGGCGGGCCCGAAAGGCGCCATGCACTATATGGTCAACGTCATGTGGGCGCTAGACGACTTCACCGCCGAAAACGGCGCGACGCGCCTTTGGCCGAAAAGCCATCTCGGCGACCAGGACGCGATGCTTCCCGAGGAAGAGGCCGTACCGGCGGTGATGCCGCGCGGCTCGGCCTGTTTCTTTCTCGGCTCCACCCTTCATTCGGGCGGCGCCAATCGCAGCGCGGCGCCCCGGCGCGGGCTCATCGTTTCCTATTGCCTCGGCTGGCTCAAACCCTGGGAGAACCAGTGGCTCGCCTATCCGCCGCCGGTTGCGCGGGAATTCCCGCCCGAGATCGCAGCGCTTGTGGGCTACCGGCAGCATCTTCCGAGCCTCGGCAATTATGAAGGCCAGTGTCCGAGCCTGCTGCTCGGCGATGATCCGCTCCCGGACCATCTCCCGTTCACCGATGCGCTGAAGGAGGAGCATCATGAGCTTATGCGCCAATATTACGCCGGCCTCGGCGCCGGCGCCTCACCCGTTCAAACATCCGACGGAGTCCGCGATGAAGGCGGCGCATCCCTGGCGGCCGGGTGAGCTCGTCGACTTTACGGACGCGGACGCGCCTTCCGGATACGCGGCCGCCTTCCGCCTCGCCGCTGGGGGCGTCCATCTAAGCCGCGGCCGTCTCGCCGCCAATGACGGCGTCGAACTCGGCGCCGCGCAGCTGACAATCGCGGTCGTCGAAAGCGGCGCCTTCGACTTCGAATGGCGCGCCGGCGGCGGTCTCACCAGCGCGCCGCTCCTGCCGAACTCGGCGCTCATCGCGCCGCCCGGTCGCCCCTGTTGCTGCCGCTGGGCCGCGCGCCCGACGATCCTCGCGGTCGCGTTCGAGGGCGGCTTCATCGGAAAACGACGCACTGAGACCGGGGTTCGCGGACATCATGAAATCGCCTTTCGCTGCGGCCTGCGCGATCCGGAGATCGATGCGATCATCGCAAAGCTGCGGCTCGAACTTGAATTCGGCGGCTGGTCGGGCCCGCTCTATCTCGAATCTCTCGGGGTCTTTCTCGCTGTCCACCTCCTGCGCAACTACGCCGGCGCGAAGCCTCCCCGGACGCGCGGAACCGGTCTCGACGCGCGCCGCTTGCGCGATGTCGTGGAGTATATCGAAGCCCATCTCGGCGAGGAGGTGACGCTTGATGATCTCGCTGGCGTTTCCGGATTGAGCGCTCATCATTTCGCGAGCGCCTTTAGGACATCGGCGGGCGTCGCGCCGCACCGTTATTTGCTCGAGCGCCGCATGGCGAGGGCGTGCGACCTTCTCGCGAAGTCCCAAGCAACGGTGACGACAGTGGCGCACGCGCTCGGCTTTTCGAGCCACGGGCATTTTTCGGAAACCTTCCGGCGTTTCGTCGGCGTCACGCCGTCCGAATACAAGTCGCAGAGCCGGTGATCGTTGAGCCGTAGAACATAACGACCAGCAACAGGAGCGTTTGGAATGGCGGGAGAACCCATGCTTGTCGCGCGGCATTGCGCCGTCATCCTCATAGAAGAACGCCTCGCCCGCGATCTCGCGGTGACCGGCGGGCCGGTGCAATGGTCGCTGGCGGCCGACCTCGCCGGCGCCATCTCCGCCCCGCTGCTTGATCTGCGTCTTGAAAGCGACTTTGTCGTCGATAGCGGTCTGATGGCGAAATTTGCAGACCTGAAACGCCGGTCGCTCATCCTCTTCGGAACGCTGCTCGAAGGCGCGGTCACGCAGATCGCGCTCACCATGCTGCTCGAAGGCTATGACGTCTATATTTGCGCCGATCAGGTGCGATCGGCCGATCCGCAGCGCGAAGCCGTCTTTCACGAACGCATCCGGTTTTGCGCCGGCCATGTGGTCACCCTGCCCCAGATCCTTCTCGAACTTCTCTCGCGCGTTGAGGACGAAAAGGCCCGTCAGTCCCTGAAGGCCGTGCTGGAACTGGGCGCCCGCCGCCAGGGCGCCGCCGGGCTCTAGGCGGCCGATAAGCCATCGGCCCGCCCGAAGCCGCCACAATAATTCTTATTGGGCCGTCTTCGCCGTCCGGTGACGATCCCTGGCGCGGCCGGACCCTTGGTCCGGATACGGACGGCGCGCAAAAGCGCGCCGGCATTCTTTCGATTCGTTTCCCCAGGCAGTCGGGGGTGGGCGGCGGGCGGTTCTGCGCGAGGGCGCCGGCCGCGCAAGGGGCCGGGATCTTTTTTCTTTGAATGTCTTGAAGCCTCCTACCTGGAGCCCCTTGCCCGCCCGGCTGACGCCCTCGCGCCGCCCCTCCCTTCCGCCGCCCACCCCCGCCTGCCGGGGAAACTGGTGCGGGAGGAGATGGAGGCGAATGATGTGCGAAGAAACGGAAACGGGAACGCCAGCGGAGAACCCGGCGCCCCATGCGCGGGACCATGTCCCGCGCATCTACGTGGCCTGTCTTGCAAGCTACAATGCGGGCGTCCTCCACGGACGCTGGATCGATGTGACGGACCCGGACGAAATCCGGGCGCAAGTCGCCGCCATGCTGTCGGCGAGCCCGGAGCCGGACGCCGAGGAATGGGCGATCCACGATTATGAAGGATTCGAAGGCGCCGAAATTTCCGAATATGCGGGGTTCGATCAGGTCTGCGACCTGGCCGCATTTATCGAGGAGCATGGCGCGCTCGGCGGGAAACTCGTCGCGCATTTCTGCGGCGATCTCGACGAGGCGCGCGCCGCCTTCGAAGACTATGCAGGCGAATATAAAAGCCTTGAGGATTTCGCTTACGACTTCACCGAGCAGACGGGCGTCACCATTCCCGATAGCCTCGCCCTCTATATCGACTATGAGGCCATGGGCCGCGACATTGAACTCAATGGGGACGTCTTCACCATCGAAACGGGCTTCGAGGAAGTCCACATTTTCTGGGCGCGGTGACCGCCATGACCTTCACCGAAAAATTCGGCGTCTTTGTCTGCGAAGGCGACGCCATCACTTGCGAGGTTGACGGCTTCGATATCGCCGCCCGCATCCTTCGCGACGACAGTCCCGACGCGCCGGACGAGCGCCAGGACGGCTTCTGGCCATCCGAATATATCGGCGATCCGGGATTCATCGGTCCCGGTCCCAACTGGCGCCAGCGTCTCGCCGAGGCGCGCACGAAAGCCGAAACCATCATGGCCGCATGGCGCGAGGACGAATGGTTCTATTGCGGGATCGTGCTTTCTGTCTCGCGCGAAGGCGTCACCCTTTGCGAGCACGCCGCGACCCTGTGGGGCGTCGAGGCGAATTACCCCGGCGCCGACAACTCCTATCTCACAGACGTCGCAAATGAGCTGCTTCCCGAAGCTTTAACCGAAGCGCACGCAACGCTCGCGCGTCTGTGCGCCGGACATATCCAAACGGCGGCGCGCGGCTGACGCCGCGCGCCGGTTTCATTTTTCCGCCAACCAACCGAAGGAGGCCGACCCATGAGCAAGAGACCGCTCAAATATCTGCCCATCGACGAGATGCACGTCTCGAAACTCAATATGCGCCACGGACGCAAGGCGCCCGAAATCGACGACATCTACCCGTCCGTTTTGAAATCCGGCGTCCTGAAACCGATGCTTGTCCGCCGTGAAGGCGAAAGCTGGGGCGTCGTCGCCGGGCGCCGCCGTCTCTTTGCGCTCAAGCGCAAGCAAAAGGAAACGCAAACGCTGCAGGAGGCGCCCTGCGTCATCATGCAGCCGGACGATGACGCCGCCGCTCTCGAAGCCTCGATCATCGAAAATGTCGGGGTCGAAACGCCGAGCGAGATGCAGCAATATGAAGCGTTCGCCAGCCTCGCCAAAAAGGGCCGCGGCGCGCCGGAGATTGCAGACTATTTCGGCGTCGATGAACGCGACGTGAAACGCATTTTAGCGCTTGGCGGTCTCGCCCCCGGCATCCGCAAGCTTTATGCCGCCGACGAGATCGACGCATCGACCATCCGCGCGCTCACCCTTGGCTCGAAGGCGCAACAGGAAGAATGGCTGCGCCTCTGGCAGGGCGAAAACGAACGCGCGCCCATGGGCCGCCAGTGCCGGGCGTGGATCGCGGGCGGCGCGGCGATCACCACCGACAAGGCGCTGTTCGATCTCGCGGACTATAAGGGCGAGATCGCGAGCGACCTGTTTGGCGATTTCGGGGTCTTCGCGTCCGCCGACGCCTTCTGGGAAGCGCAGTCCCGCGCGATATCAGAGCGCCTCGACGCCTGTCGCGAAAAAGGCTGGCGCGACGTGACCATCATGGAGCGCGGCGCGTTCTTTCATTCGTGGGATTACGAAAAGCGCCCGCGCACCAAAGGCGGACGCGTCTTCGTTGAAATCCGCCATGACGGAAGCGTGACGTTTCACGAGGGCTATGTGACCGGCGCTGAAGCGCGCAAATTAAACGGCGCGGACACTGGGGAATCGAGCGGCCCGGCGCCCATTCGCCCGGAAATGTCGGCGCCCGTCGCGGAGTATGTAGCGCTGCATCGCCATGCGGCGGCGCGCGCCGAACTTGTCGCCTCCCCCGGCGTCGCCCTGCGGCTGATGATCGCCCACGCTCTCGCGGGATCGCCGCTCTGGCAGCTGCGCCCTCATCAATGCCGCACGGGCAAGGAGGCGACGCGCGAAAGCGTCGAAACCGGCGCGGCCGCCGCAAGCGTCGAGGAGCGCCGCGTCGCCGTCGCGGACCTCTTTTCGGAATATGGGCTCGCCTTCGAAGGCGTCGATCCCAATGGCGACGACTGGCGCCTTTGCGCATTCTTCGCGGCGCTCATGAAGATGACCGGCGATGAGGTTGAAAGCGTCGCCGCCATCGTCATGGCCGAAACCCTGGACGCAGGTTCCGCCGCCGTGGAGGCGGCGCTCCATGTGACGGGCGCCAAGCTTGGCGACTGGTGGAAGCCGGACGAGGCCTTTTTCGACCTCCTGCGCGACAAACGCGCCATCAACGCCATGGTTTGCCATATCGCGGGCGAGACCGCCGCGAAGGCCGTCCTAACCGATACGGCGAACGCGCAAAAAGCCGTCATCCGCGACCGGCTCAAGCTCAGCGACGACGAGGCGCAGAGCGCTTGGCTCCCCGCATGGATGCAGACGCCGCCCCGCCGCCTCATAGACGGAGCGGGATCGCCGCCCGCCGATCAATGGGACCGGATCGCGAGCCTCTTCGAGGCGAGCGACGCGCCCGCCCCGGCGAAAGAGGCCGCCTGACCGGATCACCGCCGCCGGTGTCGCGCCTCCGGACCGGCGGCGTGAGGACCGCCCGGTTTCGGCCGGGCGGTTTTCCTTGTCGCGACGCAGCTTCACCAACGCGAAAATGCCCAAATCCCGCCGGGCCTGTGATCTTCGACGCTAGACCCCGGTTCACATAACGCACAGCGGCGCCGGACTTTCCTCTCCATTGGCGCGTATCATACCCGCGCCCCATGTCCCGTCGCGCCTTGATGGACCTGGACCGGGGACGGCGCCGTCAAAACCGGACCGCGCAATAAATTTCCCCGGCAGCTTCGCCGCCTTCCTCGCGATACAAATTTTTCGCGCGGTCCGGTGCTCCGCTGACGCTTCGCCCATCGAGTCTTTGTTTGATTTTCTTCGAGGGTTCGACGCCGCCGCCGCCCGGTCCTTGCGGTCCGGCGTCGACGGGGCATGGGGCCCCGGAGATGAAACCAAACGGAGATATGAAAATGGCCAACGCACTTGGATATGTGAACGAAACGGAGACCGGCTTTGAAGGCACGCTCGCCCTGATGAGCCTCACGGCGCCGATCCGCATCGTGAAGAACGCGGAAAAGGAAACCGACGCACAACCCGATTACCGGGTCTATGCCGGTCGCCGGGGCGCCGATATCGGCGGCGGCTGGATCAGAACGGCCAAATCTTCGGGGCGGGCCTATGTATCGCTGACCCTCGCGGACCCGGCGTTCGGCCGCAGGATCTATGCGAACCTCGCGCCCGTCAAAGACGCTGACGGACGCCACGTCATCCTCTGGAACGCCAGAGACTAGGCGCTCGTCCGCTCACTGCCGGGATCGCCCGGACCCCGCAGGGTCCGGGCGGTTTTTATCGTTAAGAAAAGCCAGTTTGGCCTGAAACTTGAACGGTCTTTAGGCGGATTAAAGGGCGATTCCCGCGGGTCGCCGGGCATGCGAACCGCATTCTTCTCGCCCGTTTCGAACAGGGGAGTTGACGCCATGCGGGGGCCCTGTCGCTTCAAGGCGGACGCCTATGACCGGCTCTTGTCGCTCCCCTGCTCCGGCTGGGCGTGGGAGTTCAAGCGCCGCGATCCGGCCCTGCGCTTCGCGCGCCGGCGCGCAGGCGCCGTTATCGCCCGCGCTGCAACACGCGCCGACGGCTCGACAATCTACCGCCTCACCCAGCGTTGCCATGTCGCCGAACATTTCGGCCTGCATTTCATTCCGGACCCGTCGCTTTCCGCATTCGACGCGGCGCCGTTCTGGCTGCCGGAGACGATGTCGGCGCGCTTCGAGGCGGCGATCGATGCGGAAATGTCCGGGATAAACGGCGCAAGGCGTTTTCACTGGACCGACCTTCCCGGCGAAAAAATCTTCCTTGTCGCTCCCGGGCGTCGCGACAAGCTCGTCATCCGGGCGACCGGCTATATGGCGCAGATCGCCCTTAACGGCGACGGCGCGCTCATCCCGCAATCGGCGCTCTTTTCCTTGACGCTGGGCGCCGATCAGCTGGCGGCGGAAAGCCTGCGCCATCTGAAAGAATTCGGACGGGTGTGCCGCGGTCTCGCGACAAGAAGAACACCCCCGCGCGGCGCAAGCCCTCAAAAACTTCGGGACGCCCTCATCGCGCTCGATGGCGCGCTTGCCCGACTCTCGCGAAGACAGATCGCCGAAGCGATCTACGGAGCGGAAGTCGTGAAAGACGATTGGGAAAACGGGATCCATTCCTATAAGCAGCGCACCAAGAGACTGGTCGATAAAGGCCTCGCGCTCATGACATCCGGCTATCGCAGGCTCCTTTAAGCCGCCGCCGGAGCGGTTCGGTTTCGGCGCGCGCGAAATCGAACCTGCCAGCCCCGCGCGCCAGCCTGCACAATCGCTCGCATGGTCCCCGAAAGAGCGAGATGGGGCGTTGCGAACCTTAAGAAACGCGGACGGCGAACATTCCTTTTCTGAAGCCCGGCGAAGCATAAGCGCTGGCGCGCCCGGTCGCTTCAGCTCCATCGCTTTCCAACAGTTCACTGGAGTTGATGAAATGACGGACAAGCGGAACGGCAAGGGCGAAGACAAAAATCCGACGCTCGACAATGATGACGACCTCGACGCTCTTTTCACCGTCGAAGAGGCCGCAAAGCTGCTTCGCATGGGAAAAACGACGCTCAACCATTATCGATGCGAAGGGCGCGGACCGATTTACCGCAAGCACGGATCGCGCGTTTTTTATACGAAGCGCAGCCTCATCAGATGGTCCCGGCGAGACAGATTCAAGTCCACCTCCCAGCGCGCCGGACCCGACAAATGAAACGGGCGCCGATCGCCGCCGCGCTCGCCGGCATTGCGATGGCGGGCGGAGGCCTCATCCTCCAAAAGACCGATTGGTTGATCTGGAACCGCACCGGCTCGGCGCCCATCGGGCTTTATCGGCTAAGCGGCGAACCCGTCGCCCCTGGCCGCCTCGTCGCGGTGTCGGCCAAAAGCGAGGCGGCGAGATGGGCGTTCAATCGAGGCTATATCGGAGAAAACTGGCCGCTCCTGAAATGCGTCGCGGCCCTTCCCGGCGCTGAAATCTGCCGCGACGATCTCGACATTTTCATCGACGGAATACGTGTCGCGACGGCGCTTGGCGCCGATCAAGTCGGCCAGAAAATGCCCGTCTGGCGCGGATGCATTACTCTCCGGGAAAACGAAATCTTTTTATTGAACGAACATCCGCGCTCGCTCGACGGACGGTATTTCGGCGCGACCCATATCAACGATGTGGACGGAGTCGCCGTTCCCCTTTTCATTCTTTCGGACTGACAGGGCGGCAAGCTCATGCAAGGCGCTGCAACGACCGGCAAGCGGCGGGAAAGCGGACCCGGTAGGGCGAGATTAAAGCTGTGGCGCCACCCCATGGGCAGCGCCTTGTCTGCACATCTATTTTCTGGCGCCTGTGGCACAGGGTTGCGGCGCCACTTTTTCCGGCACGACCTTGTATTTGTTGGAACCAGGTGGCGCCATGCGCCGATTTTCGAGACATGACGGGCCCGGACGACTTTACGCCGCGTCTGGGACGCATCCGGGATGTCGGCAAGGCCGGCGGCAAGCGCGTGCAGACCCAGCTCAGGCGCGCCGTCGCGCGGCTCAAAAAGTCGGGAACGAAAGGGGCGTTCACGGGCAAGCGCTACGGCGCCGGCGGCGCGGCGAGAACACGGGCGCGCACCAGCCGGCATCTCGCCCGCCAGCGCCTGCGCCGCGTCGTCGTCAAAGTGCATATCGCCCGCGCCGGAAAAACCGGTCCCGGCCTCTACCGCGCCCATGTCGGTTATCTGCGGCGCGACGGCGTCGATCGCGACGGAGAAGGCGGGCGTCTTTATGACCGCGAACGCGAAGGTCTCGATCCGAAAAAATTCCTGGAGCGCAGCGAACAGGACCGCCATCAATTCCGCATCATCGTTTCGCCCGAGGACGGCGCGGCGCTCGGCGATCTCAAACCCGCGATCCGGGAGTTCATGGCGCAGGTGGAGAAAGATACGGGACGCCGGCTCGACTGGATCGCCGTCGATCACCATAATACAGGCCATCCTCATACGCATATTGTCGTCCGCGGCAGGGATGCGCGCATGAAGGATGTGGTGATCGCCAGAGACTATCTCATGCACGGGCTCCGGGAGGCGGCCGAGGACATCGTCACCGGGCGACTCGGCCCTCGCCGCTATCTTGAAATCCTGCGCGCGCGTCACAGCGAAATCGGCAAGGATCGGTTCACGAGCATCGACCGGGAACTGGAGCGCGCCATGAGCGATGGAAGGATCGTCGTCGCGCGCGCGCAAACGCAAGCAGACCGGTTCAATCGTCATCTCGCGCTGGCGCGCCTCAGCCATCTCAAAACGCTGCGCCTCGCCGGGCCCGCCGGACCGGACGAGTGGACGATGAAAACAGGATGGTCCGAAACGCTTCGTGACATGGGGCGGTGCGGCGACATCATCCGGACGCTCGCGCGCCAGCACGGACAGCGCAGAGAGTTCCGCTACGCAGAGACCCTGGCGGCGGACGCCGCGCCGCTGATCGGCGTCGTCCTCGCCAGCGGCCCCGAAGATGAATTGCGCGATACGCGGTTTCTGCTGGTCGAGGACTTCGACGGCCGCGCCTGGCATGTGCCGGCCGCCGCCATCGACCAGGCGAATGCGCCGCCCGCCGGCGCCGTGGTCGAAGTGAGTCGCAGCAAACCCGAACCACGCGGGGCCGACAGGACAATTGCAGAGATCGCGGAACGCAATGGCGGCATATGGTCGGAGTCCCTGCATGCAGAAGCCGATCCGGGCTCCACAAACGAGTATCGGCTGGCGCACAAGCGCAGGCTCGAAGCCTTGCGGCGGGCAAGCCTTGTCGAGCGCACCGCCGATGGCGCCTGGAAGTTGCCAGAAGACTTCCTTGAACGGGCGTCGGCCTATGAGGAGCAACGCGCGCGCGGCTTGAGGCTCAGAACCCTTTCCTGGATGTCGCTCGACCGGCAGGCGGACCTTACGGCCGACACCTGGCTCGACAGTCGCGCCGCCAACCATCCGGGTCTCGCAACGCAGCGCGCCGCGCGCCTCGCCTACCTGCGCCGCGAAGGCCTGCTGGCGCCGGGCTCCGACAGCCTCTCTGAAAGCCAGCGCGCCGAGCTGCGCCGCACCGAGCTTCAGGATGCGGAGGCGCGGCAGGCGTCCGCCTCGGGACGTCAGGCGGTTTCGATGCAGATCGGCGACCGCTTCGGCGGACGGCTAGAGGGCCATGTCAATCTGGCGCAAGGCAGGATGGCGATCATCGGCAATGAGAAAGCCTTCGTCATGGTCCCGTGGCGCAACAGCCTCGGGCGTCAGATCGGGCGGGACATGACCATTGAATGCACAGCCCGCGGCATCGGCTGGACGATAGGGCCGGAGCGGCAGCGCGGCTTGTCCCGCTGAGCGTCGAGCGGCCATGTTCGCGAACTGAGCCGAATAATCACAACATTCGGCTCAGTTTTTACGTGATATTGAGCCGAATGTGTGTTCTAATCAGCTCATGACCTATAATTGGCAGCAACCGGATTGGACCAAGTTCACCTACGACATCTCGGCGTTTCTCGATGAATTGACGGCGTTCGAAGGGCGCGTCGGACGTGTCAGCGGCGTTCTTGAGGCTTTGCCGGAGGGGACGCAAGTCGAGACGCTCATCGAGGTGATGGTTTCGGAGGCCATAAAGACATCCGAGATCGAAGGCGAGTATCTTAGCCGCGCCGATGTGATGTCATCCATCCGGCGCAATCTCGGCCTGACCGATGCGCCGCCGGCGCGTGACGCCCGCGCGGCCGGCGTGGCCGAGCTGATGGTTGCTGTAAGACGAGAATTCGCCTCGCCGCTCACAGAAGGCATGCTCTTTGATTGGCACCGGATGTTGATGCGTGGAAATCGCAGAATCTCTGCTGGCGCCTGGCGAACGCATGAAGAGCCGATGCAGGTCGTTTCCGGCGCGATCGGACGTGAGACGGTCCATTATGAGGCCCCGCCATCTGCAGACGTGCCGAAAATGATGGCCCGGTTCGTCGATTGGTTCAACGCGACGGCGCCGGGCGGCGATAAGCCAATCAAACAGGCGCCGATACGATCCGCCCTTGCACATCTTTATTTTGAAAGCGTTCATCCGTTTGAAGACGGAAACGGCCGCATTGGACGAACGATCTCGGAAAAGGCTTTGTCGCAAGGACTCGGGCGGCCGGTCCTGCTCAGCCTCTCCAAAGCCATCGAGTCGGACCGGAACGCCTATTATGATGCGCTGAAATCGGCTCAGCGAACGAATGAAACGACAGACTGGATCAGATACTTCCTGAGCGTCTGCCTCCAGGCGCAACAGGATGCTGAAGAGCAGATCGACTTCACGCTTCAAAAGGTGAAGTTCTTCGATATGTTCAAGGACAAGCTCAATAAGCGCCAGACGCGCGTTATCCGCCGCATGCTGGACGAAGGCCCCAAAGGCTTTGAAGGCGGCATGAGCGCGAATAAATATGTTTCCATCGCGAAGACGTCCAAACCGTCCGCGACACGCGACCTCCAGGCATTGGCGGAAATGAAAGCCCTGATCGTCACCGGAGGCGGTAGAAGCACACGCTATTGGTTGCCTTTCGACGTGCGCGCCAAAGCGCAAGAGCGTTCTCCAAAAAGGACCGCACCAAAAGCGGGAAGCAAGCAGAAAACCTGAATCGCACCTTCAGGCGCATTCGGGGAATGCGCGGCAAACGCAGCGCAGTCCGCTTGCGACAAGCTATCGCGCCTTCATGCAAAATTGCTCGCTTTGCGTTTTCACATGCATCGGCTCAAGCGGCGGTCATGCGCGTCATAGCAGGCGGCCACGATATGTTGCAGATTGCCGCCGCATTGTCCGCCATTGCCGGAAATTGCCTCCCGTCCAACTAGGCTCGCGCGCGCGCAGGCGCGACCCTTCTGAAGCCCGCAACCAGACTTCAGGAGCGACTTATGACCGGAACACGCATTCTCATCGGCCAGATCTTCATCGTCTTCGCGCTGATCATCGGCGCCCTCTGGATCGCAACGCAACTGACTGCGGAGGCGCTTCAGTATCAGGCGGTGCTTGGCGCGCCCTGGTTCGAGCTGTCCGGCTATCCGGTCTACAAACCCTGGAGATTGTTCCAGTGGTGGTACGCGTATGATGCCTATGCGCCGAACGTCTTCGCGCGCGGCGGGCTGATCACGATCAGCGGCGCAGGACTGGGCATTCTGGCCGCAATCATCGGCTCGATCCTGCGCAGCCGGCATGAGCAGAATGTCACCACCTATGGCTCGGCGCGCTGGGCGACAGCATCGGATATCCGGAAAGGCGGATTGTTCGACGACAACGGCGTCTTTCTAGGCCAATGGGAAGGCCGCTATCTCCGGCATGGCGGGCCGGAGCACGTTATGGCGTTCGCGCCGACGCGGTCGGGCAAGGGGGTGGGGCTTGTCGTGCCGACGCTTCTTTCCTGGACGGGCAGCACCGTGGTTCATGACATCAAGGGGGAAAACTGGGAGCTGACCTCCGGCTGGCGCGCCACGTTCTCACGCTGTATCCGCTTCGATCCGACAGACCGGAACAGCTCCCGCTACAATCCGTTGATGGCCGTCCGGCGCGGCGAACGGGAGGTCCGCGATGTTCAGAACATCGCTGACATTCTCGTCGATCCGGAAGGCTCACTCGAACGCCGGAACCATTGGGAGAAGACCGGACACTCGCTGCTGGTCGGCGTCATCTTGCATGTGCTCTACGCCGAAAAGGACACGACGCTCGCCGGATGCGCACGGCTCCTGTCGGATCCGGACCGGACTTTCGCCGCCACCTTGCGCGCCATGATGACGACGCCGCATCTCGGCGCCGCCGGCGTCCACCCTATCGTCGCTCAGGCGGCGCGCGAACTCCTCAACAAGTCCGAAAACGAACGCTCCGGCGTGCTCTCCACCGCCATGAGCTTCCTATCGCTCTATCGCGATCCGGTCATCGCCGACGTCACCAGCCGGTCTGACTGGCGGATTGAGGATCTGATGACGGCGAAACAGCCGGTTTCGCTCTATCTCGTCGTGCCGCCGTCGGACCTCTCGCGCACAAAACCGTTGATGCGCCTCATCCTTAATCAGATCGGCCGGCGCCTCACCGAGGAGTTGCCGGGACCGTCGCACCGGAAATTACTGTTGATGCTGGATGAGTTTCCGGCGCTCGGCCGGCTCGATTTCTTTGAAAGCGCCCTCGCCTTCATGGCAGGCTATGGCATCCGGTCCTTCCTGATCGCGCAGTCCCTAAACCAGATCGAAAAAGCATACGGGCCGAACAATTCGATCCTCGATAATTGCCATGTGCGCGTCGCTTTCGCCACCAATGACGAACGCACCGCAAAGCGCGTTTCTGACGCCATTGGCACGACCACCGAATTGCGCGCGCAGAAGAACTTCACCGGCCACCGGCTGGCGCCGTGGCTCAGCCATATGATGGTGTCGCGCCAGGAAACCCAGCGCGCTCTCATCACGCCCGGCGAGGTAATGCAGCTCCCTCCGGAAGACGAGATTGTTCTTGCTTCCGGTTCGCCGCCCGTTCGCGCCAAGAAGCTGCGCTATTACGAAGACCGGAACTTCACGAGCCGCGTCCTGCCCGAAGCGCCGAGCCAGCCACGCGAAGACGATGGCGAACCGCCAGTCTGGACCGGCGCCAAAGGACCAGATGATGACAGCGGTCCTGACGGCCAGGGGATGAGGAACGGCCCGGAATGCAAACTTGTTCAGGAGCCGGAGCAGCCGCTCGACCCCGCCACGCCGCATCGCACGCCCGAGCCAACGCCGGAGTTAGAAGCGGACGAGCCGGCCGACCCCGTGGGCGACAAGCATTTCGACGCCGTCCGGCGCGCCGCCGGGCTCGATCAGGGCGATTCTGATTTTCTGCCGGATTTCTGATGCGCCATGACGAAAGCGCGCGTTCACGTCCGGCTTCCGACAAATCTTTATGCACAGCTCTGTGAAGAGGCCGATAGATCAGGCGTGTCACGGGCGCGTATCGTTGAGCAGGCGTTGCGCGCCTGGTTCAATCCGGACTCGAAAGCCACGCTGGAGGCGCGCCTTCTCAAACGCCTAGACGCCTTCGACTTGCGCCAGTCTGCAATCGAACGGGAGGTATCGTTCACCTTCGAGGCTTTCTGCCACTACGTCCTGTACTGGCTGACCCGTACCGAGCCGCCGTCCGACGGCGAAAGAGATGCCGCGCATGCGCTTGGCAAGCGGCGGTTTGATCATTTTATCGATCAGGTGGCGAAGAAAGTCGCGTTACCGGAGTCGTACTTCAAACCACGCATTTAGAAAGCTCCAGACTTTTGATATTCGCAGTATGTACCCGCCTCGCATATGCCTCATATAGCTTATGCGCGCTCAATACCCGCAGAGATGGAGCGATCGGAAGCAACGCTATTAAGCAATTGGCTTGGATCTATCGAAGCGAGCATAGACGAAGAGGCCAGGATTCTCCGCCTTTTGAGAAATCCGTTCCATCGGCTTTTCTTCGCTTGTTTGGAACACTTCTAATGCATGGTTACCGGATCGAAGGCGAATATGGGAGAAGCGGTTCGCCAGCCCTTTGAACAACGGCGTGAATCCGTGACCGCGACAGGAATCGGCATGTCTGGACACTCCCTCGGATACGGCCAGCCGCAACGCCTGTCCGGCATCGTCGAGATCAGCAAATTTTGGATTGTCGCGCAAGCTTTGGAGAACACCCCGTCCGCGATCTGCGACGACGACTTCGAGGATAGAATCGTCCATGCAGAATGCGACAACGCTGCCAGCAAATGAACCTGCGTGTTCTGCGATATTCGAGCGAAACTCGCCTAACATTGCGACAACACCGTTTTTGGTCCTTGTGTCAAAGCCGCCGGCATTCATCGCGGCAGAAATCCGAATCTGAAACCCCGTCCAACCGCCGTTATTGAAAATCTGATCGGCACATATCCATCCCAAAGGCGCGCCCGACATCTGTGTACGGGTCTTCCCATTGATTGTGTCGTTCACAAGCCCTGAAAAGCGTCCGCTTTTCAGGCTGGGGCGCTCCCACAATGGAGACTGCCAGTTCTCTGAAACCGAAAGACCTTCAATGATAGGCCCTAGACGATTTAAAGAAATTTCAGGCAGACTGTATGAGGACACGCGATTGAGCGCGACTCCAAGCGCCAAATCGTCAAGTGACTTGAAGTCAAGTTCAATGGGTTCTTGCGTCACTTCAATCAGGCCGCGCGCGCCAAATGGTGACGGGTTGCGAATGTCACTTCATCGACATTGTGTTGGAGCAAATCGTCGAGGTGAGCTCCTTCCGGCGTTCTTTGAGACACCCAATCCAATCCGGCGTTCCCTGATCGAATTGCCGATTGCCGATGCATGGTCTTCATGAACGCATTCGTATCGATATAGAGTACGTTTCGATAGACGCCGCGAAGTATCGGCAAAATGCGCTGGTCGCCGCGAATAACAAGGTCCAGCGGACGGCCGGATTGTTGGGCGAGGCGCGTCAGATGCTCGATGTGCATATCCTTGACCGGATACCTCCCAGCACCCGTCGAAAATTCGTATGCGATCGACTTTATTTCCGGTCGTTCGGCAACATACGCCACCCAACGAGCGGAATCTGTTTCATTGCGTATATGCGGATGCAGCGAGCAAGGAATGCCAGCGACGTTGAATTCCGCTTGCACCATCCCGATGCGCTTCAAGGCGCTAAAGTTGCTTGTCCTCGGGACATCATTGAAAAGACTGAAATTGGGGGGAGTGACCAGAGCGATCCCCATAGCCGCAATTTCCTTGAGAAGAGGCGCCCGGGCTTTTCGACCGAGGCTCCACCAAGGCTCGACAAAATGCTCTTGTTCGATGCCGGTGATGACGAGGTGAGAATCTGCTCTTATCTTGAATGCGCTCGCAAGGGCTGAACGGTCTGCGTACTTGAGCGTACCCGTCCGCAAATTTACGAGATCACGTAGCTTTATTGCGACGATCGGCGCGATCAACAGCCCCGTTCTCCGCTTGCCATGCAAAATCAGTGGCGCGGCGCCTCGAAGCGCCGGAGCCCGCAAGGGAGCCGAGTGCGGAATGTTGCCAAAATCAAACCCGCCGATTTCGCGGATCTGCGCATCAAAATTCGGATTTTGCCGGCAAACCGTCTCGCAATCTGGCTTGCCGCCGCAGCAGTGATTGTAGCAATACCCGGCGCCTTCTTTCGCAGCGATGCCGCCGCAACGATTGAAGTCAGCGCATCCTTGGCAAAACAGATTGGTGGAGCGTCGGTAAGGGTTGTGGGCGAGGTCGCGCAGAGCGGTCCTGTTTTTGTCGCGATTGCCGAGTGTGTCCTTCAACATAAGTCGATCTCTACCGTGCCAGACAATGGATTTACATTTGCGATGGTCCCCGGGGCCAAACCGCTCCGCTGACGGACATATTCGACAACATCGGGAGGTGGGTTGTTTGCTTCAAGGACTTTGGTGATGCCTCGGGTGCCGATCAGCGCATCACCATCGAACTCGAGTTTCACATCGTCGCCAGCGCTCAGGGAACTTGCGTTTGTCGGGTTGCCGAGGAACCGTCGCGGACACGCCGCAGGTGAGTGATCGAAGAGATCGCCGTTGACGACGTCCCGCAGAGCGGTGTCGGTATGCTTCTTAAATGTTTTTTGCGCGGCCTTCTTAAGCTCAACACCCATCCTATCACCATGCGGGCCGGTAAATTTTTGCCCGTCCTTTCGTAAGCTCCATCAACACGCCCCTGTCGGCGAGCGTGCGAAGCCGGTTGTTCCATGCCGTTGTGTTCTGAAGCTGCTCTGTGCGCCCGTAAGCGTCCGCAAGCGAACCCGCGTCGGCTTCGCCGCGCTCCGCCACCATTTCGAATGTGCGTTGGTGTTTCGGATCGAGATCGCCAAACAGGCGCGGATTGGAAATGACACCGGCGGGATCGCAAGTGCACAGGATCAACGCGTCCTTGCCAGCTTGGGTGAGGATGGCAAGCTCATCTTCGACGACACTCGGGACGTTCGCCAGCACTGGGTACCAGGTCGAGCGCCGCGCGCGCATGTGGTCTTTGAGGCCAAACACGCATTCCCGGAGGAAACTCGCTGTCGCCAGCTCGATGCGGCCAAAATTCAAAACGAGCGGCCGCGGAGAATTCGGGGGAGTCGAGCATTCGCCGAGTATCGACAGAAAGGCATTTCGCCCTTCGATCGCCCCCGAAAGCACGCCTTGGTTCGAGAACTCCCACATATCAATCATTGCACTGCCATTCCTTTTTGATGTCAGTGAGATAAAAAATTATGGCGGCAGCGTCAAGCCTCAAACGCTTCAATACTAGATATTGTGGTAAATTTTGCTCATTTCGTCCATAACCGGGGGGTTCTTAGCGGCCTAGTTTAGACGACTCCGGACCTGCCTCTACGTCGATCTCACATCAGAAATTTCTTGAAACTTTCATTTTTTGGAAGTATCGGGATATTTATGAACAAACTGGTTCAAGCACTGGAAGAGGCTGGCTTCGGGGATCGGCTGATCTCGGAAAAGCAATTGGCGCGCATCGTAGGCGGCGGCGCTGCTCGGCGCTACGGTCTTGTGAACCGTGCGCTGAAGCAGCGGTCGCTCGTACGGATCAAACGCGGCCTCTATGTGCTCGGCGGAAAGCAAGCGACAGGATTGCACCCGTTTATCGTGGCTCAAGCGCTCCAACCGGGGAGCTACGTCACGTTTGAATCGGCGCTCTCCTACCACTCCTGGATTCCTGAAGCGGTGTACTCAACCGCGAGCGTAACCCCGAAGCCGAAAGCGATTGAGCTCACGACTGATCAGTTCGGTCATTTCAGCTTCCATACCATCGCGGTGGAGCGATACGGCTTTCTGGAATCCGTCGACCGGATCCAACTCGGCCCATCGGTTGCGCTTGTGGCCCAGCCCTTACGCGCTTTGATGGATCTTGTGGCGTTCAGAAAGGTCGAATGGCAAGGAATGAGCTGGCTGGAGCAAGGCCTGCGCATCGAGCAAAGCCATCTGCAGGCTTTACGGAAGCCGGACTTTTCGAGACTACGTCACGTCTACAAGCACCAGAAGGCACGGAACTTCCTGCAAGCCCTGGAAGCAGACGTGATGGCGCTGAAATCTGCGGGCAAGGTGTGAAAAGGCGTGGTGTATGATTGACCTGATCCGAGAAAAGCTTCGCGCCTACGGGGCGACCAATCGACTGGAAGAAGAAAACGCGACCAAGGAAATTCTGCAGGAGGTCGCCCTCTACGGTCTCTGGAAGGCTGACTTTTTCGACAAGGCCGTGTTCCAGGGTGGAACCAGCCTGCGGATATTGCACGGCCTGCCGCGCTTTTCCGAAGACCTAGACTTCATGCTGCTGGAACCGAACCCAGGCTTTGACTGGTCGCCTTATCTCGCGAATCTGATGGAGACGTTTGAGACGTTTGGCATCAAGCCGGAAGCTAAGCCCAAAGGCGAAATGGATAAGCGTATAAGGGCGGCCGTTATCAAGGACACGTCGGTAGCAGGCCAGCTAGAGCTGGCGTTTGCTGATCGACACCCCGATAAGAAAATCAATATCAAGCTGGAGATTGACGTCGAACCGCCGGCACACTCGGGCGATGCGTGGACATATCTGGACTTCCCGACCGACTATGAAGTGCGCCATCAGGATCTGCCTTCTAATTTTGCCCTAAAAATCCACGCATTGTTGTGCCGGGGGTTTTTGAAAGGGCGTGATTGGTACGATTTCTCTTGGTACGTTTCCAAAAGCTTGACCCCAAATCTGCCGCACCTCCAATCGGCGCTTGTGCAATTCGGTCCCTGGGCCGGGGAGGACGGACTTTCAGTCGACAAAGAATGGCTGGAGCGCGAACTGACGAGGGCGATTGAAGCGATAAACTGGAACGATGCGAAGGATGACGTCCGTCGATTCCTGCGGCCGGAAGAACTGAAATCGCTGGAACTGTGGAGCAGCCGATTTTTTCTCTCCAAGCTCGGTAAGCTGATAGGCAACATTCGTTAGAATTGCTGCGAGAACCGTAGTAGCGGCGTCTTAAACCTTGCTGGGTCGGCGACGCCGATATTCCGGACCTTGACGACGCGAAATATTCGTAGCGAGGCCTATAAAAAGGCGAATCGCGTAGACGTTGCTGCTTCGAGAACGGGCGCTCCAGAAATCCGCTAATGCGGCCGATTTTTTGCTACACATTTTGCTACACATTCCGCTACACACTCAAAGATTTTTTTCTTTATTTTCAATTGGTTGTGCGCTCCGAGTTTAACGGAGCGCGGACTCTCTCTCCGCCACCCCATCACCCATTAATATATTGAAAATATTGAATATTTTTCAATTCTCATTGGTGTGGCGGAGCATTTTCGCTAAATTTGCTACACAAAATGGATTTCGACCCATCAGTTTTCGGATGCTACTGGCGGACTTCTAGTCCGTCAGTCATGCCGGCGGTCCAGAGAAACAGGGCAGTCTTACCATTACTAGGGTGTGAACCCAATTTAGCAGGCTGATTATTTGTGCAAAGCGTGATTCAGGAATTCCCGAAAGGGAGTCGGGTATGGCGCGTTTTGATTCGTCGGATGAAGAATGGACGGTAGTCGAACCGCTTTTGCCGGAACAGAGCAGCGGTCCGCAGCGCAAAACGGTCGCGAGACCTTGAACGACATCTTCTATATTCTGCGCACCGACGCGCCATGCCGGGATTTGCCGGCGCGCTATGGTCCTCGAACGACGGTTTATAATCGTTATGTGCGATGGGACGAACGCGGCGTCTGGAACGGCATTTTCGATGCGCTTGCAGAAGAATGCGAAGACAGCCTGGTCTTCATCGATGCTTCGATTATCAAAGCCCACCGAACCGTCAGCGACTCAAAACGGGGAACTGGCGGAAGGTATTAGACGCTCACGCGGTGATCGCACAAGTAAAATTCATACGCCGTAGACACAATAGCCCCCCTTGAGGCTCGAAATCACCGGCGGACATATTTCACGACAGCTAGGTCATGTCCGCTTTTCTCGACTGAAGCAAGCCGCCGCTCGCCCAGCTTGGGTGACCCACACTCGAAAATCTGGCGCTCAATAGTGTAGAAAGAAACTCCCCCGCCAATTGCGTTTTGGGCTGGCAAGTTTCAGCATTACTCGCGCAAATCCAGAGGCAGCACCGTCGGTCACTAAGGGAGCTTGGCGGCATTTTCAGTGTTGTCTTATTATAAGAAACCCTAGCATAGTCATCATTGGAACACGATGTTTGAACACAAAGGCTCTGTCTCCCGTTCAATGGCGATCCTGAAACTTCTGGCGCGTCATCAAAGCGGCATGAAGCTGAAAGACATCGCCTCGGAACTCTCGCTTCCTTCGAGTTCAGTACATCGTCTCTTGCAGACTCTCGTTCAGTCAGGTCTGGCCGAACGCGGCGAACAACAAATCTACAGAGCCGGTCCGGACCTCTATCACATCGCCTGGATTATACGCTCACGATTCGATCTGGTGACTTTGAGCCGGCCATTCCTCGAGCGTTTATGGCGCGCTTATGACGAAACAGCCGTATTGGCCGCTTATAACCGCGCGCACCGTACTGCAACGATAATAGATACAATCCTGACATCGCATCCCCTTCGCCACGCGATGGAAGTCGGTATGGAGCTGGAACTGCCCTGGGGCTCTATCGGGAAAAGCATCCTCGCCTACCTTTCCGATGACGATATTCGCATTGTCCTCGCTAACGCATCCGTCGGTCCGCTAAGCGGCCAGCCTTTGCCTGCGAATGATGTGATCCTGGAAGAGCTCGAAGACATCCGGCGTGATAAATGCGCTGTCTATTCAGATTCCAATAATGATGTCGCCGGCGTTTCGGCGCCCGTCTTTTTGCCGAACAGAGAAATCGTCGGATGTATCGGCCTAACCATGCCGGCGGTTCGGCGGGCCCGGCACGACCTGGATAATATGTCTGCTGCGGTGCGCGAATCGGCCATCGAGCTGACAAAACTCATCGAATTTTCAACCACCTCCTGAGCCTAACCCACTGGCTGAAATTCCGTATAGTGGAATTGTTTATCCCGCTATACGAACTTTCTTGATTTGTTGACTTCTCAACATATGATGGCCTCAACCGTCCAAAAGAGACGCTCAAAACTGTTAATCAGCAGCCAGGGGAAACGCCGTGAACACTATTGCATTCAAAAAGAGGGTCTCATCCGCCGCATCGCTGCTGGCGCTGACGGCCGGATTCAGCTTTGCCAGTCAAGCATCGCTCGCCCAAGATGAGGCCGCGGAGAGTTCTGGCCGGGACACCATTATCGTCACAGCCCAGTTCCGCGAACAAAACCTTCAGGATACGCCGCTCGCAATCACCGCTCTTAACGCCGACATGATTGACGCGCGTGGGTATACGGATCTGTCCGATGTCGGACAGACTGCGCCGAACGTGACCTTGCGGCCCGCCGCAGCCCCTTACGGGCCGGCGGTTGTCGCTTATATCCGCGGCGTCGGACAGCGCGATTCGACATTCGCCCTTGAACCGGGCGTCGGCATTTATATCGACGACGTTTATTTCCCGACTCTGCATGGATCGCTCATTGAACTGATTGACCTCGACCGCGTCGAGATCCTGCGCGGGCCGCAGGGCACGCTTGCCGGTCAGAACTCGATCGGCGGCGCCATCCGGCTTTATTCGAAAAAACCGGCAGGCGAAGGACAAGGTTTCGCGCAGCTGACATATGGAAGCTATAACCGGCTCGAACTGCGCGCCGCACAGGACTTTTCAATCATCGAAGACGAGCTGTTTGTGCGCTTCTCAGGCACGGGCGCACGCAGCGATGGGTTCATCAAGCGCTACGATTACGCCTGCACCCATCCGGGCTCGAACATTCCGAGCGTGTTGACCACGGCCGACGATTGCCAGATCGGCACAGAAGGCGGCAAGAGCTATCTTGCTGGCCGCGTCGCCGTGCGCTGGGAGCCAACGGACCGGATTTCCGCCGACATCGTCGCCGACATCACCGAAGACGACAGCGAGGTGGGCCCCTCGACCCTGCTGTTTGTCGGCCAGGGGTCGGATCCAGGAACCATTGTCGCGGGATCGGGCGGCGCGCCCGCCTATTTCCTGAACGGAGAACCGTATGGCACGGCCATGGGGTCGCCCTATATCGCATATTCTCCATACGGAAATTTCGCCCTCGATCCGTTCAGCGACAGCCCCTATATCAGCTATGAGAACTATACCGATGTCGATCCGCGCGACGGCAGCGCTCCATGGCAGGCGCCGCTTCAGGCCTCGAATGACAGCTGGGGCATTTCAGCCAACATCCAGGTGGATCTCACGGACTGGCTGAACGTCATTTCGATCACGGGTTATCGCGAATATGACGGCACCTATTCTTCCGGCGACGGCTCGCCCTTCACGCCGACGGCCGTGTCGAACCGCGTCTTCAACGAGCAGTTCAGCCAGGAGATCCGGTTCAACGCCAATTTCAACGATGTCTTGAATTTGACGGTCGGCGGCTTTTATTTCGACAAGGAAAGCCGCAACGCCTCGCGCGTCACCCTGGTGCCGTTCAACTTTACCGAAGTGAACGTCATTCCGGCGAAAACAAAGGCGGTCTTCGCAAACGCCGATCTCGCGGTCACGGACAGGCTGAACATTATCGGCGGCATCCGTTATACAGATCAGGAAAAGACTTTCGAATATGGCCGTTTCGGGATTCTCGGCTCCGACGCCGCCTTAAACGGCTCGGCGAACCCGATCCTGATGACGCCGGGCGCAGACGGCGCAGTGCCCTGGCAATTGGCGGGGATCAATGATCTTGTCGGCGAATTCAAAGGCGACCGTGTGGATTACCGCGCTGTCGTTCAGTATCGCTGGATTGACGGGCTGATGACTTACGCCCAGTTCTCGACAGGATTTAAGGGCGGCGGCATTAATCCGCGTCCATTCTTCCCGGCGCAGGCCCTGCCGCATGATCCGGAAACGCTGAACGCCTATGAAATCGGCTTCAAGTCGAGTTTCATGGACAATCGCGTCACCCTGAATGCGGCCGGCTTCGTCAACAAATATGACGATATTCTCGTCACCACCGCTTTCTGTCCGCTCCCCGGCGCGCCGCCGTCGCCTTGCGCCCTGCCCTTGAATGCGGGCGAGGCGACGGTGAAAGGCTTTGAAGCCGAACTCGCCCTGCGCCCCGTGGACGGGCTGATGATCGACGCATCGCTCGCCCATCTCGACTTTGAATATGATTCCATTTCCGACGCCGCCGCGAATTCCGGCATCGGACTGGAAGACAACGGTCAGTATATCCAGGACATTCAGTGGAGCATCGGCGCACAGTACGAGTTTTTCGTCGCCGGGTTCGGCACCCTCACGCCGCGCGTCGATGTCAACTTCGAAGATGACTATCACCGCAACGCCAACAATGTGGATGCGGCCACAGGCGCAGAGGATATTTTCGGCCACATTGGCTCGCGCACGCTCGTGAATGCGCGCCTGACCTATACGGATCCGAGCGAAGCCTGGCGCATCTCGCTCGAAGCCAAAAACCTGACCGACGAGCTCTACTACACGGATATTTTCGACAACCGGGGCTCGACCAACTCAATTCAGGGGCGTCCCGGCATGCCGCGCACATTCGCCGTGACACTGCGCCGTAATTTCTAGACGCGCCTGAACGCCGGAGGCGGGCGCCCTTCCCGCTCGTCTCCGGCGCGACTCCGAAAAACCAAGGAGAAAGAATTGTCCGTCACCGCAAGCACCTATGGGACATCAATGAGCACCGACGACCGAACCATTGTTGCAGGACTGCCTATCCCTGAGTTCAAGCATATCGGCGTCGAACCGATCAGCGGCGCTTGCGGCGCAGAGATTTCGGGAGTCGATCTTCGCAATCCGCTCCCGCCCGAAACGCTCGAGGAGATTTTGCTGGCCTTCGAGCATTTCCTTGTCATCGTCTTCCGGGATCAGGACCTGACGCCCGAACAGCATAAGGCCTTCTCCCTTCATTTCGGCGAAATCACCGAAATACCGCAGGCGCCGACTTATGACGGCCATCGCGACATGCAAGAGGTTCGCAGAGAAGCCGACGAGCCGGAAAACGTCGTTCCGTCATTCGAGAATTTTCACACCGACAGCCCGTTTCTGCTGCGCCCGCCGCTCGGCATCGTCATGCGCGCCCTCGCCGTTCCGAAATTCGGCGGCGATACAGCGTTCTCGAACGCCTATCTGGTCTATGAAAACCTTTCCGACGGCATGAAGGAACTGGTTGACGGGCTGCAGATCGTCTATTCGGGAAAGCATATATGGGCCAATAACGAAAAGCTTCCGCCGGAAAAGCGGCTTCGCCTGCGCGAGTCGCATGACTTTCAGGAAGACGAACTTGAAAATATTCATCCCGCCGTGCGCGTTCACCCGCGCACGGGTCGAAAAGCCCTCTTCGCCAATACGGCCTATTTCCAGCGGTTTGTCGGCTGGAGCGAGGAAGAAAGCCGGGCTTTGCTCAACTACCTGCAAAGCCTCGCGCAACGGCTTCATTATCATTGCCGTGTCCGGTGGAAGAAAGACACGCTGATTGTCTGGGACAACCGTTTCCTATTGCATCGCGGCGTCCATGACTTCAAATATGAGCGGCGCCATCTCATTCGCACGACATTAAAGGGTGAGCGTCCTCTCGGTCCTTCCGATTTTCCGCCGGCAAAGTAATTCACGATGAAAATGAGCGCCGCAATTGCGCAAATCCTCAAGCGCGAGGGCGTGGACGTTATCTTCGGCTATCCGCGCAATGCGGTCCTTGAAGAAGCGGCCAGCGCAGGGATCAGACCTGTCATCGTCCGCCAGGAACGCACCGGCCTCCACATGGCGGATGCGCTCTCGCGACTGACGCGCGGCAAACGCATGGGAGTTTTCGCCATGCAGCACGGCCCCGGAACGGAAAACGCCTATGGGGGCGTTGCGCAAGCCTATTCTGAATCAGTACCGGTGCTGGTCCTGCCGCAAGGCTATGCGCGCCGCCTCGCCTATGTGCCGGACAATTACAACGCCTCTCTTTCCATGCGCGATGTGACGAAACACGCAGAGCCCATCACGGACGCCGCAGAAATTGAGAACGTCATGCGGCGCGCTTTTACACAGTTGCGCAATGGCCGGCTGCGGCCCGTCCTCGTTGAGATGCCTTCGGACTTGCTCAATGCGCAAACCGCCGAGCCCGTCGGATACCGTCCTGTTCCAAGGACACGCTCCGGGCCCGATCCCGACGCCGTGCGTGAAGCTGCGCGAACCCTCGTCGGCGCCGAACGCCCCGTCATCTATGCCGGACAAGGCGTTCACTGGGCGGAAGCGTATGACGAATTACAGGCGCTCGCCGAACTCCTGGCTGCGCCCGTGAGCACCAGCCTTGAAGGCAAAAGCGCATTTAACGAGCGCCACCCCCTTGCGCTTGGGGCGGGCGGCGCGGCGACGCCGGGGCAATTGCGCCGATTTCTGGATGATGCAGACGTGATTTTAGGGATCGGATGCAGCTTTTCCGAAACGGCGTTCGGCGTGAGAATGCCGGAAGGCAAACGCGTCATTCACGCAACCCTCGACGCAGCCGACTTGAACAAATCCGTCATTTGCGAGTTGGCGCTGACCGGGGACGCCAAGTTGACACTCGCCATGCTGCGCGACGCCTGCGCCGGACTGATTGAAGGCAAGCGCGAGATATCGCGTACGGCTGAAAAAATCGCGGCGGTCGAGAAAGAATGGATGCGTGACTGGCTTCCACTTCTTACCTCAGACGAGACGCCGTTGTCGCCTTACCGCGTGCTGTGGGATCTGCAGAGCGCCGTCGATGTCGGCGAGACGATCATTACGCATGATGCGGGCAGTCCGCGCGACCAGCTTTCTCCTTTCTGGAAAACGACAAAGCCGATGACCTATATCGGTTGGGGCAAGTCCACCCAACTTGGCTATGGCCTGGGCCTTGCCATGGGCGCAAAGATCGCCTGTCCCGACAAATTGTGCGTCAATGTCTGGGGCGACGCCGCCATCGGATTTACAGGCATGGATTTTGAGACCGCCGTACGCGAAAAGCTGCCGATCCTTTCCATCTTGCTCAACAACAGCGCCATGGCGATCGAACTGGATCAGATGCCGGTTGCAACTGAAAGATTCCGTTCAACGGATATATCAGGCGATTACGCCGCTTTCGCCCGCGCCCTTGGCGGTTATGGGGAACGGGTGAGCGAGCCGGAGGAGATAAAACCGGCCATCGCACGCGCGATCGCCGCCATTGAAAACGGGCAACCGGCGCTTCTTGAATTCATCACCTGCAAAGAAACGAGAGCCTCAAGGCTATGAGCGAAACGGCAAATGCAAAGCGCCAGGGCGCCGGAGACTGGTCGCCGAACGCCGTTTATACGCTCGTTTTCCTGTGTCTGATTTCGGTGTTCAACTATCTCGACCGATCGATCCTGGGTCTGGCGCTGCCTCTGATCAAGGCGGAAATGCACGTGACCGATGCGCAGCTCGGGCTTGTTTCCGGTCTCGCCTTTGTTCTCTTCTATTCCATTCTCGGCGTCCCCATCGCCTGGGCGGCGGACCGCTGGAATCGCAGAAACATCATCGCCATCGGATTTGCGTTCTGGAGCGCCATGACGGTGCTGACGGGGTTCGTGGCGAATATCTGGCAACTGGCGCTTACGCGATTTTTAATGGGCGCCGGGGAAGCGACCGGTCTGGCGCCTTCAAACTCCATCCTCTCCGACACATTCCGCGCGGAAAGGCGTCCCCTGGCGCTCGCGATCTTCGGCCTTGCAAGCTCAATCGCTTTCGTCGTTTTGTTTCCGCTCGCGGGATGGATCGCTGAGCATCATGGCTGGCGCGCCATGTTTATCTGCGCCGGAGTGCCCGGCGTTTTATTCGCGTTGGTGTTTTTTCTGACCGTCAAGGAGCCTGAACGCGGCGCGACCGAGACCGCTCCAACCAGAAAGCTCCCTGAAAATATCGCCGCCAGCCTGCGATATCTCTTCAAGACCCGCAGCTATGTTTTCATTCTCGCCGGCGCGACATTCATGGGGGCGAATGTCTTCGCGGCCGGCGCATGGACCCCGACATTTCTGTCGCGCGTGCATGATATGAGCATGGCGGAAGTCGCCGCCTCCATCGGGCCTGTCAGGGGGATCCTCGGCGCATTGGGCGTCCTTCTCGGCGGCGTCATGATCGACCGGCTCAATCCCCGTTATGTCAGCTGGCGCATAAAAATACCGGCCATCGCCTGTATTCTGGCCGGACCAGCGGAAGCGCTGTTCCTGCTCGGCGACCCGAAAGCCTTATGGCTCCTTGGATTCGCCGCGACGAGTTTTTTCACGCTCATACACCAGGGCCCGATTTTTGCGGCGGCCATGAATGTCGCCCGCATTCGCATGAGAGCGCTCGCGATCGCCGTGCTCGTCTTTTGCGCAAGCCTCCTGGGCCAGGCGGCGGGACCGCTTATCGTCGGCGTGCTGAACGACATGCTTGAGCCCCAACTCGGCAAGCTCGCCGTTCGCTATTCTCTATTGATCATTGCGGTCACGCCCGTCCTTTCCGGCTTGTGCTTCTGGCTGGCCGCGGCAAGCTATGAAGGCGATATGGCTCGCGCAACAGATGAGTGAGCGGCGATGAATGCGCCCGCAAAAATGGCGAATTCGGTTCCTGAGACGAAACCGGCATGCTTGGCTAAGTTCGGATTCAGCTTTCATCCGCTATTCCATCAGCTGCTGATTACTCAACACTCAGGAGGCCGCCCTGACACAGGAATCTGCATCCGCTGGAGAGCAAAAAGCATCATACCAGCTGCGCTTTGTCGTATTGATGTTTGTCGTCTGCCTGTTCGACTTTGCTGACCGCGCCGTCTTTGCAGTCCTGGCGCAAACCATAAAGGTCGAGCTTCGGCTTTCTGATTTTCAACTTGGATTGCTGCAAGGTCTTGCATTCGCCTTTTTATACGCGCTTCTCGGCCTGCCTCTCGCTCGCTTTGCCGAACACGCCTCAAGACTGAAAATCATTTCAGCCTGTACGGCGTTCTGGTCCGTGGCGACCTTATGGTGTGGTTTCGCGCAGGGCTTTATCCAACTGGCCGTGGGCCGCATTGGCGTCGGCATCGGCGAGGCCGGTTTTTTGCCCGCCGCAAACTCGCTCGTGGGCGATCGGTTTCCCCGCAGCCGTCGCGCCTCGACCATGGGGCTGATCATGCTCGGCACGCCGGCCGGAATTCTGACCGGCGCTCTTATCGGTGGCCATGTCGCCGAGATCGCGAGCTGGCGGCACGCTTTTTTCGTGCTGGGCGTTCCTGGACTCGTGACCGCGCTGCTCGTTGTCTTATTGCTGAAAGAACCGGCTCGGGGTCTCATGGACAGCGGGAGCACAAAGAAAACGCCGGCGCCGGACTTTCCTGCCTTTCTGAAAGCGCTCCGGGCAAAACCGGCCCTCATGTTCATCATCGCCGGCGGCGCCATGGCGGGTTTCGGCAATACTTCGATCTCTCAATTTCTGGCGGTTTTTCTGGCGCGCGTGCACGATATGGATGTGCGCGAAACTGCGGCCTACTACGGCATGATCTCAGCAACCTTTCTCACGATTGGCTTGCTCGTTGGATCATTCGGCACGGACTGGCTGGCGCGGCGCGACGCAAGATGGCCGGCATGGGGCGGCGCGATCGGGCTCTCTATGGCGCCGCTAATATATTTTGTCGCTTTTAACACCCAAAACATAACGGCGGCGACCGGGCTTTTAATCCTTGCCGGTTCCTTTCTCATGATTTTCTACGCGCCGACTTCGGGGATGATACAAAATCTTCTCAATCCGCGCATGCGAGCGACCGGCATCGCCATATTCGCCATGCTCTATACGCTTGTCGGCTCCGGCCTTGGGCCGACCTTCATCGGGTTTGTCAGCGACGTCATGTCCGCCATTGCCTATAACGGCGACTTTGCGGTTGACTGTCCCGGCGGCGTCGCGAGGGATTTGAGCGATCATGCGCTCGTCTCGGCTTGTCATGTGGCGACAAGTCTCGGCATCAAGCGTGCATTGATGGTGGCGGTGTGTGTGTTTTTCGTCGCAAGTCTTTTTTATTACCTGGCTTCACGAACGCTCCGTGAGGATTTTTATAGCCCCGAGAAGGACGATAGCGCTTCGCAAGGCGTCAACTGAGCTGGGCGAAACGGGCTGACTTGATGCTTTTGAAAAACCCGTCTTCTAAACGATAAAGAATGATGCTTTCGATTTTGCGGACATCCCCCGCTTTAGTTGACCACAATTCGAAACCCGGCCAGTCTTTAACTGTTTTAAAGGTGGTGCGGCTGTGCATGGCGAACCCGTCCGGCGCAACAAGCAGATCTATGATTTCCAGATGCTCATCGATATGAGCTTTGACTTCCCTGTAAAAATCCACAACAGCCTGGCGGCCCGATAGCCGCATTCGGCCGCCCAAAACGAATTCGACATTATCAGCGTAATATTTTGCAAAACCCTCAAAGTCGGCGTTGTTGAAAGCTTTGATGTAGTCTTCGAAATCTTCCCGTCTCATAAAACCATCCTCGCTTCCGCACTAAAATGACACAGATTACAGCACTGCGTAATATCGAAAAAAGGATCGGTCGGGATCGGCGCGCCTTTCGCCGCCATCGACAATAATGATGCGGCCTGTCACGCTCAGGATGGCCCGGAGCGCGACGGAATCCGTTAAAGTGCGCAGATAGAACTTCCAGCACTTTGCACCTCCGGCGCCTGCAGGCGCTTTGGCGGTGCGCCCGTTTCAATCAGCAGCCTGTCATAGGCGATTGTAGCGCCCCTATCCGTATGAACGACTTTGGCGCTGCGATCGATTCGCGTCGCTGTTTCCCCAAGCGTAACTGGACGCCATGTTTTTCGAAGAAGTCGGGAGGCCGCAGATAAAGCCTGTCTTCCATCAATTCGCCTTTGAGGAAGGCCTTTGAAAGCGGCGGGGCTGGTAAGGGCGAACCGGCTCTGCGCCGAGCATGACAATCTCGCCGTCATATCCAGCCTGCCTCAGGGAGGCTGCGCCCTGTGCGCCTGCCTGCCCGACGCCGATAATGACGTAACATCCCATTTCGTAATCTCTTTCGCGATGCATCCAGTCTCAAGATCGCGAATCTTTTCCCCGTTGCGCAAAGCAGCAAGATTGTTATACATTTTAGTATCCTATAATAAAGCCGCCGGTTCTGCCAAGCCGTCCGGCGCACAAATCTCGAGGGGCGGAAAATGCGCGTAACTTCCGACAAAATTCTGGACTCTATAATACTCCTTGGGCGGATATTTCTCGGATTGACATATCTGCTAAGCGGACTGAACTGGTTTTTCGGATTCCTGCCCATGCCGTCAATCAATGGACCTGCGATGCCGATCAAGCATCAGGTCGTAGCGGAGATGATCAATACCGGCTGGATGTTCCAGATGACGAAAGTTGTTGAAATCATGGCAGGCGCGGCGTTGCTCGCTAACCGGTTCGTGCCGCTGGCGCTTGCTGTCGCGGCGCCGGTGGCGATCATGACTTTTCTGCTAGACGCCTTCATTCTCGACGCCTTTGTGCAATATTTCACCGGCGCCGTAACCTGGAAATATCTAGCGACCGAATTGCTTGACGTGATTTTCGGCGGCGCTTGCGTGCTATTTATTCACGCCTTCCTCATGCTCGCATTCTGGAATTACTACAGCCCGATGATGAGTTTTCGCGCAACGCCCGCACATCAGCTCAACGCAACAACCGCTGCAGGCAAGAATGCTGGCGGAAAACGCGCAGCTCTGATCGTATTGGGGGCGCCGGCGCTTGTTCTCGCCGGGATAAACGCGATCTGGATCGCCGGCATGGTCAATGAATGGCTTATACCCTGGAGCAGCCTTAAACTCTTACGCCTGCAATAAGCACCGCAGCCTGATTTTCTCTTGAAATTGTATTCAAAATAGTATTCTATTTTAACGGCGGAGGAAAGCAGCGCATCCGCCCATCAAGAACGCAAAAAGCGTCGGGGACGGAGCGCACTCATTCTTCTCTGAGCTTGAAGTTTGGCTGCCCGGCGGCGCCGGGCGTTGATGGCGGCGCACGGGCCCGGACAGGGCGGGCGCCTTACCGGCGAAGAAAGATCGACGTGGCGACAGCGCAAAGCGAGGCGAAGAACCGGCCCGAAAGCGGCGCGTGGACCCTGCGGTCGGCATACACTCTCGCCTTTCTCACCATCATCTACGGCTTCAATACGGCTGACCGGAACATATTCGGTCTGCTGATGCCTCTTATTCAAGCGGACATGAACATGTCCGACACAATGCTCGGCTTGATGTCGGGCCTTGTTTTTGCGCTGTTTTACACCTTCGCCGGTCTTCCCGTCGCCTGGCTGGCGGATCGCTGGAGCCGCCGCAATATTATCGCGATCGGCTTCACGATCTGGAGCATCGCCACAATCTGCACAGGCCTTGTCCAAAACGCCATCCAGATGGCGTTGTCGCGTTTTCTGCTCGGCGCCGGCGAGGCGGCGGGCATCGCTCCGTCAAACTCCATGGTAAGCGATCTTTTCGACAAAACGCGCCGCACACTGGCGTTGTCTGTTTTACAAACGGCAAATGCGCTCGGCATACTATTCAGTTTCCCGATCATTGGCTGGATCGCGCATCATCATGGTTGGCGCATGGCGTTCATTGCAGCCGGCGCGCCCGGCATCCTCTTGGCCCTGATCTTTTTCTTCACTGTCAAAGAGCCTGAACGCGGCGCCACCGATAAAGAAAAACCGCCGGAAACGGCGCCAGCAGACTTCATTTCCACGATGAAACGTCTCCTGAGCACGCGCAGTTATGTGCTCGTTGTGCTTTCCTCCATGCTTGTCGGCGTATCGCTGGCGGGCGTGCAAACATGGATCCCCACCTTCCTGGCGCGCATTCATGAGCTCAATCCACAGGACATCGGCGCCTATATCGGGTTCATCAGAGGGCCCGCCGGCATCCTCGGAGCCATTTCCGGGGGCTTTCTCACGACGAAACTCGCCCAACGAGACGAGCGGTGGCTTGTCTGGACGCCGGCGCTCTTCATGATTCTGCTTCTCATGTCGGATCTTGGAATGCTTTACGCCGTCTCGGGCGTCGGATGGAAGGTCGGCATGGCGCTGGAAACATTTTTCGGTTCGGCGCAGGTCGGCCCGATGTTCGCGCTGTGCCTGATGACTTCCGACGCGCGAACGCGCGCCGTCGCCACAGCGCTCTTGCTTCTCGTTGTCCATTTATTGGGCCTTACGACAGGACCACTAATCGTCGGCGTGCTTAACGACATGCTGGCGCCGTCAATGGGCGCCGCCGCCATTCGTTACTCGATCACCGTCGCCGCCCTGTTCTCTCTGGGCGCGTCAATCGTCTGTCTCACAATCAATAAAAGCGTGAAACCGGAAGCTGCGGCCTCAAGATGAGTCCTGTTGAAAACTGCACGGGAGAAATTTTATGCCTCGTACGAATTTCCTGATTTCCCTCATACTTGCCTTAACCGCCTCCTCCGCCTCGGCTGGCGAAGGGCCGCTCGTTATCGAAAAACAGGGCTATTTCTATACTAGCGGACAAGAATACGACACGGAGGTCGGCAAGGTCATCGCGGATCGGATGTATGTTGAATTCCAGATTCCGGCGAAGAAAAAACATCCCTATCCTGTCGTCTTTTATCATGGCGGCGGTAGCACCGGCGCCTATTGGGGCATGACGCCGGACGGGCGCGAGGGCTGGCGCGAATATTTCCTGCGAAAAGGCTACGCCGTTTACATTACCGACGCGCCGATGATCGGCCGCTCCGGCTATAACAGCCTTGTCGACCCGGAGTTGATTATCACGCCGCATAATCCTGAAGCCGCCGAGAGAATGTTCACGAACACAGAAGAAACGCCCCTCTGGCCGCAAGCCTCGAAACACACGCAGTTTCCGGGAACGGGAAAACGGGGAGACCCTATTTTCGAAGCTTTTGTTTCCCGCGGCGTGCCGACCGTCGAGGCCCTGCGACCAGGCAACGTGCCGCCGCCCCTGGAAGTGGTCGCGCGCACGGACAAGCTGGTTCAAAAGGAAACAGCAAAACTGCTCGAGAAGATCGGGCCCGCGATCATTGTCACGCATTCCAGGTCAGGCACTTTTGGCTGGCTTATCGCCGATGCGCGCCCCGAACTTGTCAAGGCCGTGGTGGCGGTCGAGCCCAACGGACCGCCCTTTGTAAACGCGCTGCCCGGTTCCGATCTGGAAGACATCGCCCGGCCTTACGGCCCCACCTACGCGCCGCTCACCTTCGATCCGCCCGTCGACGATCCGGCCGAGATTGCGCCGGTTGAAAGACTGGCGCCGGCAGACGAAGACCTTATCGGCTGCTGGCCGATGGCGGGAGAACAGCGCACGCTTCCCAATCTCAAGGACGTTCCCGTTCTCATCGTGACGGGCGAGGCCTCCTATCATGCGCAATATGATCATTGCACCGCCGAATTCCTGCAGGACGCAGGCGTGAACGCGGTTCACATTCCCCTCGGCTCCGTCGGCGTTCACGGCAACAGCCATGTGATGATGAGCGAAAAGAACAGCGACGCCGTCGCTGGGGTCATCGCCGACTGGCTCGACGATCACGTCAAATAGGGCCTCTGTCGAGGCAAGCCTATTTGACGATTGGCGGGCCCGGCTGCGCTCGAAAGACAAGCATTGGCGCATAGAACCGAAGATATGCGAACAACAAAAATACGTGAATAAGGAGCGTCAGCCCGCCGCCAATGAGCGGGCGGGTCAACGGCCATTCAAGAACGAGATCGTTATAGGCGATGACCAGTGTTACGGGAAAGGCGACGACAAGCGCCAACGGCGTGAACACATTTGCAAGCAGCATCAGGCCAGTTGCGACTTCAATAATTTTTACGATGAGAAGAAGATCGCTGACCAGCAATGCCTCCATAAGCTGGATCGGCACCGGATGATGCCCCATGGGCATGTGATCGGCGAACCAGTAAAGCAGGCCATTGAAGACAAACCAGGCGCCGAAGATCAACCGGCAAGCCAACACCGCATATTGCATTTTGTTCTCCCACCTTGGTCAGGATGCATTCGGATCCGCCTGTGGCGCTCCATGGGTATAAATCTCCGGCGGCATGGTCGATGCGACGCCCGCTTCAGCCAAGCGCCGTTCGAATTCCTCGCGCACAAAAGGATCCTCGTCCCGATAATCGATAGACTGCCCGCCCTCGCGCGTCGTTGCGAGCGCGCTTACGCCGGTTTCCCGGTTAAGATATTCATTCGGCACAGCGTTTGGTCCGCCCCAGAAATTGCACAAGCGCAAGGGTTTTGAGCCGACGCCGAAATGCTGGTGAAACCATTGGCCGCCGCCGGGCGCCGCGGCGACGAGGCCGCCATTCACATATTCAATGATGCGCACCTGATCTTCATTGCCGTCCTTCCATGGCGTGAAGCCATATTCGCGCGGCCAATTATAGGTGTAGCCTTCGCCGTCGAGACATACGAGTACGGCGCCGGATTCATGGTAGTGCGCCATAGAATAGCGCCCGATCGGATATTGGGCGACAAAACCGGTCTGTTCGTTCTCGAAACCGTGCCACATAGGCGTGATGCGCCGGTATCCGGGCGCACGCTGATTATCGAGAGGCAACTCGCAGTTGATTATGTCCGGGAAGAAGTTCGCCCGGATCGCCGCGCGTTTGTTGTAGGGGGTGGCGACAAGCTGTTCATTTGCATCGTAAAACCCCTTTCCGCCGAAGAATTGCGGAAACGGATGATCGTTGTTGAAAATGAACTCGCGGTCCCGAAACATGTTGAACATGCCCGGCGCATTGTTCGCCGCGATAAAAAGCGCGCGCTTGTTTGTCGAATTGATCAATCTGTAATTGACATTGGGTGGAATGCGGAACATCGAGCCCGGCTGCCACTCGAAATTGTGGCGATATCCCGTTTTTTCGTCGCTCCAGATTTCGACAGTCCCCCGCCCTTCTACGACAATGAAAAATTCATGATAGAGATGTTTTTCCGGCTCCGTCGATTTGGCGGGCGGAATTTCCATCACATACATGCCTTTAGAGCCTTCGAGCCCGTCGAGATAGAGAAATTGGCCGCGCGCGCCGCGCCGCGGCCAGTCGCCGAGCTCCAGCTCTCGCGTGTCGCGCACGCCAATGCCCCGGAAGACGGGTATCCCTTCTTCCTGCATGAAAATTTCATACCCGGTCTTTTGCCGCTCCCAGCGTTTCAGTCCGGCGTTTTCTTCGCCTTTCGGCGCTTTATAACTTTCGAGTTTCATATCAGTCATGAGAATGGGCCTGCTGTTTTACCGAACTTGCGAAAAGCAACGACTTGATGACAACAGGCAGCGCTCCGCTCGCGGGAAGCAATTCGCCTGCATCGATGTGATCGAATTCATGAACGTGGACGCCATCCAAGCACACGACGCCTCGCGCGTTTCCGGCGATTTCGCTAAGCCGCGCTCCAAAAACGCCGGCGACATCGCCGTCGATGACAACCAGAAATGGCGAACCTTCTCTGAGCCGGGGCGACAATGCATCGTGGACAGCTAAGGCTGCATCGCCAAGACGGCTATAGGTCGCCGGGCCCCGCCAGGCAAAGGCCACGCCCGGACATGTTGTCGCCGCGCCTCCCTCTAACAAGGGAAGCGCATCAGCGATCGACTTTTTGAAACCTTCGCCGTCGATAGCGTCATCGCCGAGATCGAATTTCGGTCTCAGAATGGGCGCATTGCGAATCGGAAGCAGACTTGGATCTGAGACAAAAATCGTATTGCCGGTAAGCTGTACGCTGTGCTGCGCAACGCCGAGCACTGTCGCGCGAATTCCCCGATCGAACGGAACGAGCTCCACGTCTGTTTTATCGACCTCACGGCGCAGGGCCTGGCCTAACAAAAGCCCGAGATCGCCGAATGTGCGGGTCTCACGGCCATATATATATTCCGAAACGCCGCCGGCAAACAGAACAGCGTCGATATGCGGCGCAGCCCCCTCTTCATAAAGCGGATCTGTGCGCAAAAGGGATTGGCCGCGCGGCGGTTCTTCAAGAATATTGACGTAACGCAGCACATTGCGGGCCAAAGCGCCCGCGATTCGCTCGGCGATCTCCGGCTTTAGAGGTTCTCCCTCCCAAAGATCGAGATCGAGGTCTTCGCGCACTTTGCGAGCCGGTTCTTCGATCTGGACAATGACGCCTTTTTCATCCGTTTTTACGACCCGCGCGCCGACATCAAGGGCGCAAAGACCGATAAGCTCGCCGTTACGCCAAACAGAAATTTTTGTCGTGCCGCCGCCGACATCGATATGCGCGAGGACCCCCTCCATTCCGGCGGAAACCGCCGCGGCGCCGACTCCGGCGGCGGAGAGCCGCGTCTCGAGAAGATCGCCGGCCGAAACAGCGACGAATTTTCCGGAATCATCGGCGACAGCGTCTGCAATTGGCCGTGCATTCTGCGAGGCAAGCGCAAGGCCCGTCAAAATCACGGCGCCGCTGTCTACGTCGCCCGGTTCTATCTCTGCGTTTGCGTATTCTTCATCGATAAACGCGCCAAGGGCTTTACTGTCGATCACGCCGGGCGCGGAATATGGCGTGAGTATGACTTTGGATTCATGCAGCAGCTTGCGCTCGGCAACCACGTAATGCGCATCTTCACGGACCAGCGTTATGCCTGAAAACGCAAGCTGCGATGTGGACGAACCGATGTCGAAACCGACTGTCGTCAGACTGATTGTATCGCCGGGCGATGCTAACGGATCTCCGAGATCGTGATAATGCTCCCATGGCGCATCATGCGGCATTGCGCACCGCCCGCCTGTATTTTTCAGGCATTGGTTTTGTATTCCTTGTCGGCAAGCCCCTCCGCCCGCCGCTCCGCTTTGGCTTCTTCTTCAATCCTTTTTTTCTCTTCCGCAGAAAGAAAATGACGATAATGCCGCGCTTTCGAAACCGGCGGCAAACCGCTTGCGATCCGGGCCCAGTTCTCGCCGCCATCTTCGGTTCCGAATACTTCGCCGACCGCTGTGCCCGCATAAAAGGCGAGCCCCTTTGGCGAAGAATGCATCGCCATAGCTTCTATATTGCCCTCGATCGGATCAGGCAGGCCGTTCATTTGTTCCGCCCATGTGCGGCCGCGATCATGGCTGACAATGAAGCCGGGAAAGGCGCCGCCTTCGACGCGCCAGGTTTCGGGCGCATCGCCGGCGCCGCCCAAATAAACCGTGTCGTCGTCACGCGGGTCCAGGAAAAGCGGGTCCGGATAGCCGACGCGATCCGTACGCTTTTGCTGATGCTCCCATGTCTTGCCGCCATCCTCCGTGTAATAGAGGCCGTCTCCGGTAGATAAGTGAATTCGGTTCTTATCGGAGCGCGCAACCGCCACACGGTGAACATCCCGATAAAAGCTGTCATCCTCAGAGGCGTATGCATCGAGTTCGCGCCAGCTCTTGCCGTCGTCTTCAGATTTCAATAGCGCGCCCTGCTCGACCAACGCATAGATGCAGCCCGGCTCAGCAGGGTTTAATGTCATGCATTTAACATGTGCGATATGCGGCGGCGGCGGAAACGTCCACTTTTCTGTGCCCGGCACTTTGTTCAGCGCCGACAACTCTTCCCAGCTTTCACCGAGATCGCGGCTGCGATAAAGGGCGGGCGGTTCAACCCCTGCATAAAGAATTGTCTCGCCGTCGCGCTGCTCGGATGCGAGAGAATATACGTGAGTCTTATCAATGCCTGAGAAACGCGGCGTCCAGCTTCGCCCTTCATCCTCACTGACAAAGATTCCGCCTTCCTCGCCGCGTCCATGGATCCCGGCGAACATCAGCCCAGAGCCCTCGTCGTAAAGCAGCGAACTGATATGGCGGTCTTCAAGTCCGCGCGCCTCAGCGCGCCACTCTCCGCTTGCATCGCGCAGCAAGGCATGAACGCCGCGCAACGTGCCAACGAAAAGCTTGTCTACGGGCTCGACGCCCTCGGTCTGATTCTGGCCATTCGGCGACAGGCAGGCAATCATCGTCCACCTCCAATTTATCTCTGTTTTGACTAACACAATTGGATACTATTTTGAAAGGCGGATAACAGCGGATTTCATTGGAAATCCATCAGAATCCAAAAAAAAGCCCTGCGGGCGGACCCGCAGGGCAAGTCAAGGAAGGTGCAATCTCCCGCCGACTTCCCGGCAGCCGATTGCAACCACTCAACTCAGAATGCTTTTCTGAGCTGAAAAGTGACCAGCCGCCCGAGAGCGCTGCCATAGGAAGGATCGAACAGGACACCAGGCGAAGTGTTGTTCAGCACCAATGGAGGATCCTGGTCGAAGACATTCTGCACAGCGAAAACAAACGTGATGTCGTTCGCCGGCGCCCAGTCGAACATGTCCTCTGTACGATAAACCAGCGACAGATCGACAGTCGTATAAGAGTCGATGTCCGTAGCCGACGGCACGGCGCTGAACTTCGATTCTATTTCATAAGAATTCGTGTAGTTGAGGAAGACAGTGCCGGAGAACCGCCCCATATCGGCGCCAGCTTCCAAACGTCCCCTGAAATTCAGCGGATAACCGAAATTATTGACTTGCTCTGACAGAGGAAGGAATGGCGTCGCTGCTTCCTCATAGTTCAAAACATAGGTTGCAAGCGCGCCGAAACGCAAGCCGCCAAAGTCCGTATCAAGATTATAGCGCGCTGAGAAGTCGAGACCGTCTGTCTTCACAACGCCGACATTGTTCCGGCGGCCATCGATTACGGCGATCACCGTATTCGGATCGCTCGACCCGGGAAGCGGAAGCCGGAACGCCGTTTCATATTGAGTGAAAAGGCCCGAAACCTCCGGCACCGGCGCCGCCGCCGCAAGCGCGGCGAGGACGGCGTCGAATTCCGCCATGGAAACTTTCGACGAAGAGAAGAATCGCGGATTCCGAAGCACAAAGGCGTCATAGCCCGGATCGCTGAGCGCAGCCGAAGCGCCGGCGTTGAAGGCGGGGAAATCGACTTTGCCCTCATATTTCACATTGTAGTAAGTGAGATCGACCGTAAGCCCTTCGACCGATGGCGGCGTCCACTCAATTCCAAGAGACCATGTGCGCGCCGTTTCCGGCCCGAGAGCGCTGTTCCCGCCGACAATGTAAGTCACCGGTTGGGAACCTGCGCCGCCGGTATAACTCGCATCCGTAATGGTGGAGCCCGCGGCGACGCGCGGCAACAACGCCGCTGTGGAGGCCGGGTTATTGTCAGCGAGGCTGGGCGCGCGGAAAGACGTCCCATAGCTGCCGCGAATCTTCACCCCTTCAACCGGGACCCAGTCCACCCCGATTTTCGGATTCGTCGTGCTGCCGAAGTCATTATAATCTTCAAAGCGCACAGCCGCGGAGATGTTAAGCGACTGGACCATCGGCATTGCGTTGCCGGAACCAACCACGGGCAAGTACAACTCGCCGAAGGCTGCCTTGACCTTGCGCGCCGGGCTGGGCGTAAGAGTTGTCGATTCCGGTCCGCGCGTATTGCCAGTGACGATATTGACGAACACGTCTTTATAATATTCGCCGCCAACTGCGATGCTGACATCGCCGCCGGGCACGGAAAAAATGGGGCCGCCTAAATTCGCCGAAAAATGGGTGCGGTCGAATTCGAAACCGGTTTCATTAAAGCCCTGAATATAGGAAAGAGTTTCGGGGCTGTTGCATCCGGGCGTGCCGTCGCAGAAAGGGTTGAACGCCGGAACGGAGCCTACAGACCCCGCCAGGACCTCTGCAAGCCGCGAACCGCGGATCAACGTGTCATTGTTCGAACGGTTTTCGGAATGCCCTTTCGCGCCGAAAAACTCTCCGCTCCATTCATGGGGCAGGCTGAAACGCAGACCAAATACGCCATTATAGACTTCTTCATAGCCGAACCGGCGATCTCCCCCGAAATCCTGCACATAATTATACTGCACCGTCAGCGCGCCGGAGCACATGATCCCGTAAGGGTTCGTGAAAGGCGCATTTGCAGCGTTGCAGGGACTATAAGGGTTGGTGTCCGGGACAGTCATGGTCTGCCCGACGCGACCGGTCTGATCGATCTCGAACTCGCGGTTGGAATAGAAACCGTCGCCGAAAAGTTCGACCCCCTCAAACAATTGCTGATAGAAGTTGAACACGACATTGTCCTGATCGATTTCAGGACTTGCATCTGCTTCGAGCCAGATATTCGTGCGATTCACGCTTGTCGACAGATCCGAGAGATTGACATCGCCGCCGCCGCCCGACGGAATGCCGTAAATATCGTTTCCGACGACAACGTTCCCGGGAATGGCGAATGTTGAGGACGGCGCTCCGCCATAGGACGAGAAGTCGTCGCTATAAAGGTCCGGGCGTTGCGTGGCTTCCAGATGATCGCGGTGAAGGTGCTCGGCCGCCACCATAAAGCCGCCCGTATCCCATTCCTGGCCAAAGACGCCGCTGATATCCCAGCGCTGCGCGCCATCGACAAATCCGAAACCGGACTTGATTTCCGCGCCGTCAAAAGGTTTGCGCATGATATAGTTGACCACGCCGGCGATTGCATCGGACCCGTAGATTGCTGATGCGCCGTCGGCGAAAATTTCGATGCGCTCCATCGCAATCAACGGAATCGTCGCAGAGTCGAAAACCTGCATGTTCGGCCCCATCGGCGGGACCCGGTGATTGTTGACCAGACTGAGCGTCGCCGCGGTGCCAAGACCGCGCAAATTCGGCGAATTTGTATATGTCGTATTGAGCGTCTCACCCTGGACTTCACGTCCGCCGGCGCGGTTTTCCGTTCCCGCGAATGACAGCACCTGCGGTGATTTGCGCAGCAGATCGGCGGAACTTGTCAGACCGACATTGTCGATATCCTCCTGGCCTATAGCCTGAACATTCGACCCGACGGGATCGATTCCCTGAATGCGCGTTCCGGTTACGACGAGTTCGTCTTCGACTTCCTCGTCCTGTGCAATAGCTGGCGCAGCAAACGCCAGCGCGATTGCCGACACCGTCATTCCCAACATGCCTGGCCGACAGCTAGAAACGGCGATTCTCTTTTCTGCCTTCTTTGTCATGATGCATTCCCTCACCCATATTGCCCGCTTTATTGCGGATTATGCGGAGCATCATATTATTGTATGCTATATTGGTATACTATCTTAGCTACATAAATTTTAGCCGATATGTATTTTTTGAAGAGGTGTGGCGTTTTCACATCCCTCGGCTGTCATTAAGAAAGAAGGCCGTAGGCTGAATATTTGCGCAAAAAGTCAGATAGCCTTCGCATGACGCGAAAGCATTCATACATACAGATGCAGCGCCGCAAGCCTTACCGGCGCAAGCCCGAAAAGCGGCTTGGCGGCAAATCAAGCGCAATACGGCCATAACCGCTTGCCGCCTGATCCCAACCGAAGGCGGTATGAGCGGTCGACGAGTTTGCATCGCGCCAGAAGCGTTGGATGGGCGACCCGTCGTAAATCCCAGAGCCGCCGGCTGATTCAAAAAGCTTTGTCGTCGCGTAGCGAGCCTTTTGAGCTGCGTAAGCAAGGTTGCGCTGCATGCGCGCGCGTTCCAGCGGTGTCAGAATGCTCATGTCGGAGGCGTTATCGAGTTTACGCGCATCGGCCAAAATAAGCGTCGTCGCCGCTTCGATATCTGTCGAGCATTCAGCCAATCGCGCAAATAAAGACCCGCTTTCACCCGCCTGATCGGGATCCATTGCCCCGAACTTCTTTTTTAAGCCTTCGAGAGAAACCTCGAGCGCGCCTGCAGCCATGCCCAATGGCGCGCCGATTAAAGAAAACGGAAGCGCGACGGGAAACGGCGCTGAATAAACCGCGGTCTCTTTGTGAATCTCTGCGCCGGGCGTCGTGCCTTTCATGATATCGGCCGAAAGAACCGTCCGGTATTCAGGAATAAACGCGTCTTTTATTCGTATGGATCTGCTTCCCGTGCCGCGCATCCCGGCAGTGTGCCAGTCATCGACAACCTCAACTTCGCTCATGGGAATCAGGAAGTAACGGGGTTCAAGAACGTCATCGTCCCGCTTGACAGCACAACCGACGACAACCCAATCCGCGAAATCCACGCCGCTGCAAAATCGTCCCTCTCCGTTCTTCAAGCGATAGCCATCTTGTTCGACTGTAACCTCGCCTGACAAACGAAATACCGAAGCGGTAAGAGACTGATCTACGGAAAAGACCTCGTCCTGCGCCTGTTGCGGAAACAGTGCGACCATCCAGTTATGCCCGGCAAGAACCCCGTAAACCCAGCCAGTCGAGCCGCAAGCAGAAGAAAGCGCACGCGTAACCTCTACCAGAGGGGCGAAGCCTTTTTCCATGCCGCCATAGGCCCGCGGAGTCATGAGCGCAAAGAGTGAGGCTTGTTTGAGTTCGTCGATGGTTTCCGATGCAACCCGCCGATTTTTGTCGACCTCCGCCGCGCGTTCTCGAATCGCCGGCATGAGCGCCGCCACATCCCGCAAAATGCTTTCTTCATCGACGCCGGCCTCGGGCGCGGGACCAACGGCGGCATTTTTCTTCAAGACAGCCTCTTGATTAACGCCCACTATCGCCGCCTCCCTCTTGCGCGGAGCCTTTGGCAACCGCTCATCTCAAAATCGGATACTCTTTTGCATATTATTTTTCCCGCCGTCAAGTGGCTCGGCGCACGCTGAAATGCGGAAATATGTTTAATTTTCAACTATTTAGACTGTCTTTCGCCGGAAAAGTCGGTGAGTTGCTTTTATACAATTTTGTATGCACTCTTGCCTTCGGACCTGAAAAACAAAGCCAAACCGGTCTCGGGAGGAAGATTCACCACATGAGCGACGCCAATACACCGCCCGCCGTCAATATTGCGGCCTTGATCGACGATGGAGATTGGGCCGGCTACCAGAAACTCATCGTGGCGCTGGCGGCGCTCGCCTTCATAGTCGACGGACTGGCCAATCACGTGCTTGGCTTGGCGATCCCTGCACTGATTGCCGATTGGGGAGAGCAGCGCGACGCCTTCGCAAAAGTGGCCGCGCTGAGCATGGCTGGCGTCGGCATCGGCGCGGTGTGCGGCGGCGCTTTAGGCGACCGATTCGGGCGCCGGTTCGGCCTCATTCTCAGCATTGCCGTCTTCGGCGCAGCGACTCTGGTTGCGACACTGGCAGTGAATACGCACCAGTTAATGTGGATTCGTTTCATTGACGGCCTTGCCCTAGGCGCCGCGATTCCCAATGGCGCAGCGCTGGTTTCGGAATTCACGCCGGCGAAACGCCGTCCGATCGCGATTGCTCTCGGCATGGTTTTTATTCCTGTCGGCGGATTTTTATCGGGCGTGCTCGGGTCTTTCGTCCTGCCTGTGCTCGGATGGAAGGGATTATTTTTAATTGCGGGCGCCCTTTCAATGGGCGTCAGCGCGCTTCTCTTCGCCGCGTTGCCGGAATCACCGCGCTTTCTCTCACGATGTAAAGACCGCCGAAAAGAGTTGCTGACTGTTTTAAGACGCTGCAAATACGAAATTGCAGACGATGCTGAACTGATTGACGAAGAAGCGACGACCGCTTCCGCTTCGGTCAAAGAGCTCTTCGGCGCCGGCATCCGGCGCGACACGCTGGCCCTCTGGATTGCCTTTTTCTTCTGCCTGCTTGGCGCTTATGCGGTCTTCAGCTGGGTTCCCACCATGCTTTCCGAGCGTGGATTTAACTTGGCCCAGACCAGCGCCGGCATGACCGCCTACAATCTTGGCGGCTGCATTGGGGGCGTCTTTTCCGGGTGGATCATTATCTCGATAGGCACACGGAACATAAGCTATATTATCGGCGTTGGCGGCGTCTTGAGCGCGCTCCTGCTCGCCATTCTCCCGCTCGATCCCAGGGCAGGCCTTCTTGTTCCTGCAATCGCGCTTGTCGTTATGGGCGTGTTTTCCGCAGGCCTGCACAACCTGGTCTACACGCTTGCGGCGACAATTTATCCGCCTACGGTTAAAGCGACGGGTGTCGGCGCCGCCGCTGGTCTTGGCCGCCTCGGCGCGGTCGCAAGCTCTTTCGCCGGAACGATCGCCCTCACTGCTGGCGGATCGACGGGGTATTTCGTCCTGATCGCCGTCTCAACGATGATCTCCGTCACTGCAGCGGCCTTCGTATCACGCCAAATTCCGCCTAATCGCGAACCTGGCGGGACGCCGCTCTTTGCAAAGACGCCCGCTCTCGAACGGAATTGATCCGATGGGCAGGCTGGATGGAAAAACAGCGCTGATCACCGGCATCGCCAGCGGCCAGGGACGCGCTGCAGCGCTGCTCTTTGCAAAGGAAGGCGCGCGCGTTTTCGGCTGCGATATCGATCAGGCCGGCGCAGATAAAACCGTCGATCTCGCCCGCGAGGCGGGATGCGAAATCAACTCAGCCGCGCCTGTCGATCTTTCTATCGAGAAAGAAGCGGCCGCATGGGTCAAGGAAACGGCAAAACGCGCCGGACGCATCGACATTCTTTACAACAATGCCTCGCATGGCCGCGTCGGCCCTTTTCCCTCAATGCGGACGGAGACATGGAATTTCACTATCCGCAATGAGCTAGACCTCATCTTTTTCGTTACCCAGGCGGCCTGGCCTTATCTGATGAAAAACGGCGGCTCGATCATCAACACCGGCTCGATCATCGCACGCCGCGGCAATGACATGCCCATGTCCGCCCATGGCGCCGCGAAGGCCGGCGTGCATGCGCTCACCGTTCATATGGCGCTCGAGGGCGGCCCCTTCGGCATTCGGGTCAATACAATCAGCCCCGGCCTCATCCGCGCAGGCGGCCTCGGCGAAATGATGGATGACCCGTTCACCAATCTGCACAAACAGATTGAAACTTCGCCGCTCGGACGCGTCGGCGAACCGGAAGACGTCGCGCCGCTCGCCGTTTTCCTTGCCTCTGACGAGGCCTCTTACATCACCGGGACGGAAGTCGTCGTCGACGGCGGACAGTCTCTGGGGCTTGGCATGTCGTTTGAAAAACCGCAACCGGTGGATCTCAGCGGCGGCGAAAAAATTCTCATCGACACGGGAGATGGGGAAGCGGATGCTTTTCTGTTTTTGCCGAAAAACAAAAATCAAAGCCCCGGCGTCATTCTTTATACAGATATTATGGGCGTGCGCCCCGCATTCAAGCGCATGGCGGAACGGCTCGCAAACGCCGGTTTTGCAGTTCTCCTTCCAAATCTGTTTTATCGCGTCGCCGAACCGTTCAATCCTCCGCTATCCGTACACCGCTCCGTCGATTTCGGACGCCTCCTCAATATCGCCAGCACCCTGAACCGGGACCTGCTAGAGCGCGACGCCGGCGCTTATATCGGTGCGCTGCGCGCGCATTCCGGCGTCAAAAACACCGCGCTTGGATGCGTCGGCTATTGCATGAGCGGCGCCATGGCGATGTGGACCGCCGCCGCCTATCCCGCCGAAATCGGCGCGGTTGCAAGTTTTCATGGAGGCCATCTGTCCACGGATGCGCCTGACAGTCCGGACCGCCTTGTTGCGGAGAAAAAACCCAAAGCAACTTTTTATTTCGGTTGCGCCGAAACGGACCCGTTCATGAAGCCGGAGGCGATCACATCCCTTAAAGAGCGGCTCGCCGCAGCAGGCTTGGAAGCGGAAACTGAAATCTATGATGGGACATATCATGGATTCGCGATCGAAGACGCTTCTTATGACAAGGCGGCGAGCGAACATCACTGGTCGCGTCTTGTCGATTTTCTGAAGAACGCAATCGGCTGATAAAACGGGATCCGGTTTATGACGCAGAACAAGAAGCTGAAACTCGGGGTCTTCGCATTCAATCTTGACGGCGGTTTTACAGCGACGACTGCGCCTGAGCGGTATCAACTTTCATGGGACAATGTGCTCGATGTGGCGCGCGCCGCCGACGAAGGCGGCCTCGATGCGCTTATTCCGCTCGGACGCTGGAAAGGACTCGGCGGAAAAACGGATTTTCAGGGTAAAAACTATGAAACCCTGACATGGGCGGCGGGGCTGGCCGCCTCGACAAAACGCATCAATGTCTTTGCGACGGTCCATGCGCCGGTCATCCACCCAATCGTCGCCGCCAAACAATGCGCCACCATCGATCACATTTCCGGCGGGCGTTTCGGCCTCAATGTCGTTTGCGGGTGGAACCCGGCTGAGTTCGCCATGTTTGGCTCTCCGGTGATGAGCGCGGACGCCCGCTACGACTATGCGCGCGAATGGGTGGAGATCGTGCGGCGCCTGTGGACGGAAGAGAAACCATTCGATTTTGAGGGCGCCTATTTCAAGGCGGCGGGAGCAATTTCAAAACCGCTTCCGATCGCGCGTCCGCATCCGCCGATCATGAACGCCGGCCGCTCGCCGGACGGCATGCGCTTCGCCGCGCAATACGCCGATCTAGCCTTTCAGGATGTTCTTGAAAAAGACTTCGACGAAACCCGGTCCCGCGTCGCCGAACTCCGCCGCATTGGACGCGAGGAGTTCGGCCGAGAATTCGAAGTCTGGACAAGCGCCTGGATCATATGCCGGCCCACGACAAAGGAAGCGAATGAATTTTATCGTCACGCCATTCATGATTACGGCGATTTCGACGCGCTGAAAGGCTTGCCGCCTTCTCTCATTCCGTCACCGGAAACCACGCCGCCGGAAATCCTTAAAGAGATTCAACACCGCGCCCTCGCCGGTTTCGGCGGCGCGCATATGATCGGCTCGCCCGAGGAGATCGCCGAGAAGCTCAAAGCGTTCTCTGACGCAGGCTTCGACGGAACCGTGATGACCTTCATTGACTATCAGCGGGATGTGCGCGGCTTCATCAAGGATGTCCTGCCGCTGCTTGAACAGGCGGGTCTCCGCCAACCCGCATAGCGCTTTATGCGACAGGATAGCCGGGTTCGTCAATTTCATCCGCATGGCCGGCGGATCCCAGATTGCGCACGAGATCGCTCGCAAGCCAATCATGGGGATAGCCAAGCACAATTGCGCTCGCCGCATCGAGGCGCTGGACATGCGTCTCGTCGAGCGTCATTGCAAAGGCGGCAAGATTTTCTTCAAGCTGTTCAAGCGTTCTGGCGCCGATAATCGGAATAATCGACGCCTTGCGCTTTGCGTTCTGCGCGCGAACCCAGCCGAGCGCAACTTGCGCCGCGCTTGCGCCGGTCTCCTTCGCGACAGCCTCCACCGCATCAAGAATGGCCGTCTCGCGCGGTCCGGCCTCTTTAAGGACGCGCCCTCCCCCCTTGCTCATGCGGCTGTCAGCGTTTTCCTGTTTTCGATATTTTCCACTTAACAGTCCTCCCCCGAGGGCCGCCCAGGCCATAACCCCTATTTCCAGCCCTTCCGCCATAGGCAACAATTCACGCTCAATGGACCGCTCTGCGAGACTGTATTCCGCTTGAATGCATGCAACTGACGGCCCATGCGTCGCCTCGGCCAGCGTCGCGGCGCGCGCGATGCGCCAGGCCGGGAAGTTGGAAAACCCTGCATAGAGCGCTTTTCCCGCCGACACGACATCCTCGAAGCCCCGCAAGATCTCCTCAACCGGCGTAACGCCGTCGTCGAAATGAACCTGGAATATATCGACCCTGTCGGTCCGCAGACGCCGGAGGCTTTTCTCCAGCGAACGGAGCATGTTTTTGCGGCTTGCGCCGGTCTTCGAGACGGAATGCGTGCGCCCCGGGCCGCCGCCATACTTTGTGCTGACCACAAAATGATCGCGGTCGGTCTCAAGAAAGCCGCCGATGAGGCTTTCCGATTCCGAGTTCTGGTAGCCGTCGGCGCAATCCAGAAAATTGCCGCCGGCTTCTGCATAGCGGTTGAAAATCTTGCGCGCTTCTTTTTCTTCAGCGCCCCAGCCCCAGGCCGTTCCAAAAGTTGCGGTCCCAAGCGCAGCCTCGCTGACGCGCAATCCGGTTCGGCCCAGGAGCTTGTAACGCATGCCGCTTTCCTTCATCTAGCTTGCAGACCGGCTCCGACCCCATAACTCATCGCTGGCAAGCCGCGCTCCTTCGGAGAGCATTTTCAGTTTCGCCCACTGGATGCTCGGATGCACGCGACGTAAAAACGGACTCTGTGCGAAGCCACAATCCGTCCCGGCCATGACATTCTCACGGCCAACGAGCCTTGCAAGCCGGGAGAGACGGTCCGCGACAAGCTGCGGGTGCTCGACGACATTGGTCGCGTGACTTACGACGCCGGGAACAAGCTTGCGGCCGGGCGCGGGCTTGCGGGACTCCCATATCCGCCATTCATGCTCATGACGCGGATTGGCCGATTCAAAAAGATAGTGTCCGACATTGAGGGTCAGCACGAGATCAACCAGATATTCGAAAGGCACATCGAACATATGCGGGCCGTTCCAGCTGCCCCAGCATATATGATACCGGGTTTTTTCCGTTGGTATGCCTTCCAGCGCATGATTCAGCGCATCAATACGCATCTGCGCCCAACGCTGATATTCCTTGACCGACTTAGGCGGCACCATGCGCTCAAACTGAGTCGTCATGAACGCATCATCGATCTGCACGCTAAGCCCTGCATCGACGACGGCCTTGTACTCTTCGCGAAGAACCTCCGCGAGCGCGAACAAGAACTTCTCTTCAGTCCCGTAATATTCGTCCTTGACGTTGGGAAGAGCACTCGCAGGGGCGACACATGGCAAAAAAGCGCCTTCGACATTCGCTGCACCGGCAGCGGCTTTTAAATTGTCGATGTCGCGCCGCACCTGATCATAGCCGGTGTATTTCAATGGCTCGTCGCATATCACCCTCATGCGGCGGCGGCGCGTAAATCCCACATTGTCGTACTCTGCATAAAAGTCCGCAAACGACTCCCTGTCGGGTCCGCCCAGCGGGCTCAGCATCGGATCTTTTTCCTCTTCCGGCGTCATTTCACGCTGGCGGATGCCGGTCATGCGGCGATGAATATAGAACGCCCAGTTGACGCCCTTGCCATATTCGCCGTCGCTTACGACGTCGATACCAGCGTCAGCCTGTTTGCGCACGACGTCTGCGATGCTGTCTTTCAAGCAGGTTTCGTAGGCGCTTTTGTTATAGTCAGCGCCATCCTCGATGGCGCGCAGATATTTCACCAGCCCTTCCGGCCGGACAAGGCTGCCCACATGCGTGGCGAGAATACGATCTTGCGTTTGCGTCATTAGCTCAACTCCCTGATTGCGTCTTTTCTGTTATATTGGCTGTAGCGCTCAGGCGCGTTCTGAACGCCGTTCCTGTCGTCCAAAATCAATTGCGCCGCTTTTTCCGCGATCATGATGACCGGCGCATTGGTGTTGCCGCCAACAACCCGCGGCATAACCGAAGCATCAGCAACCCGCAGTTTCGCTATGCCGCGCACGCGCAAGCGCGCATCCGTCACCGCATCGGGGCCGACGCCCATAGCGCACGCGCCGGCGGAATGATGCGCTGTGACGACAGTGCGGCGGTGAAGGGCGTCGAGCGCTTCGTCAGTTTCAATGCCGGGGCCCGGCCACAATTCTTCGCCGATCAGTTCCGATATGGGCGGCGTCCGGAAGAATTCCCGCAGACGGCGCACGGCGCGGCGAAGAACGGCGCGGTCCTCGGGCGCCTCCAATAGATTAAGTCTTATTCGCGGCGGCGCTTTTGGATCGGCCGAACGAAGCTTCACCCAGCCCCGGCTTTCAGGATGAAGCATTACCGCCATGGCCGACATGACATGACCGATGCCTTTGCGGAAGGGCGGCATCCAGATGCGCGAATCGATTCCGGTTGGATAAAAATTAGCCTTGATGTCGGGGCGGTTGAGTCCATTCTTCGTGCGCATGAAGCCCATGCCTGTAATGGGAAGCTGCACGGCGTCGCCGGAACGGGAAAACATCCACTGCGCGGTCGTCAGCGCAAGCCGGTCGAAGCGAAGGCGTGATTCAAACCCTACAGGGCGGGTCAGCGAATAACCTACGCTGGTTATCGGATGCTCCTGAAGGTTGCGGCCGACCCCGGGCAGATCATGCACCGGCGCAACCCCGGCCTCATGCAATTCGTCAGCCGGGCCGACCCCGGACAGCAGGAGCAGTTGCGGGGAGTTAAAGCTGCCGGCGCACAGAATGATCTCGGCTTCAGCCCGGGCTGTCTCGACTTTGCCGCCATGCTCATACTCAACAGCGACGGCTTCGCATTTTTCGATAAGAATACGCCGCGTCAGCGCGCGCGTCTTCACAGTAAGATTCGGCCGACTAAGCACAGGGCGCAGAAAAGCCGCTGATGTTGAGGCTCTGCGTCCCTTGTCAACAGTGAACTCCGCAGGCGCGAATCCTTCCGCAATGTCTCCATGATGGTCGTCGAGAACATCGTAGCCAAGCGCGCGCGCGGTCGACATGACGCGCGGAAAAATTTCATCGTCAGACCGCATCTTCGAGACGGCAAGCGGGCCGTCCCCGCCGTGATGCGCCCCCTCCCCGCGCCAGTTGCGCTCCGAACGCAGAAAATACGGCAGGACGCTTTCAAAGTCCCAGCCGGAAAGTCCGAGATCGGCCCATTCATTGTAATCGTCCGGGTGCCCGCGCGAATACACCATGCCATTTATGGATGACGTGCCGCCGAGCGTTTTGCCTCGCGGCAGCATCACTCGCCGATCATCCGCGAAAGGTTCGGGTTCGCTCTCGTAGTTCCAGTTGTAAGCGCGCTCTTTCATTACCTTCAAGAATGCGAGCGGCATGGCCATGAGCGGATGGTTGTCAGGTCCGCCGGCCTCAAGCAGCAAAACCCGGATTGACGGGTCTGCGGACAGGCGGTTCGCCAAAACACACCCCGCCGAACCGGCTCCGATCACAATATAGTCGTAATCCGCCAATTTCCTTCCCTTCACCGCCCGCCAGAATTACGGGGATTGCATTCTTCTTTTCATGGTTTATACCAGAATGTATGCATTTTAGTAAGACAATCTTCAAACTGCGGCGTCTTTCGCAGGAGGATGAGCGCCCATGCTGAAATGGCGCATTGGCGACATCACGGTAACCCGCATCGTCGATATGGAAGAGCCCCATGCCGACGGCGCTTTTTTGATGCCCGACGCCACCCGCGAAGCGGTCGCGGCTATTGACTGGCTGCGTCCGAATTTCGCCGATGAGGAGGGGAACATCAAAATGAGTTTCCACGCCTTCGTCGTGGAAACGCCTTCCGTCACGATCATGGTCGACACTTGCATCGGTTCCGACAAAGACCGCGGCGGCGGGCCTATGGACAAGTTGAAGACGCCGTTTCTGGAAAACCTTGCCGCCGCAGGATTCTCACCCGAGGATATCGATGTCGTCCTGTGCACGCATCTACACATAGATCATGTGGGCTGGAACACGCGTCTCGTCGACGGGCGCTGGGTCCCGACCTTTCCGAAGGCGCGCTATCTTATGGGCAGGACTGAATTCGATTTCTGGCGCGATCAGGAATTCGACCAACTGCACCAACTTGTTTTCGACGATTCCGTACGCCCCGTCTTCGAGGCCGGCCTTGTCGATCTTGTCGAGACCGATCACAAAATTTGCGAGGAAGCCCGACTTGTTTCGACGCCCGGGCACACGCCGGGCCATGTGAGCGTCGAACTCGAATCGAAGAACGAGCGCGCCTTCATTACCGGCGACATGGCGCATCATCCATGCCAGCTCGCCCACCCCGAATGGGCCACCAATTTCGACAGCGACAAGTCGCAATCCACCGATACGCGCCGCCGCGTTTTCGCCGAACTTGCCGGCAAGCCTGTACTGGTGCTTGGCACTCATTTCGCCGAGCCCACGGCCGGACGCATCGTCCGGGACGGCGACGCTTTTCGACTCAAAACCTGAACGAAACATTGCGTTATGAAGCAGGCTGACAGGCATTTCATCAATGGCGCATGGCGTGCGTCTAAAGGCGACACGCAGTTTCCTGTCGTCAATCCGGCAACGGAAGAAGAATTCGGGTCCGTTGCCCTCGGCGCCAAGAGCGATATCGACGACGCCGTCGCAGCCGCCAAAGCTGCATTTCCCGGCTGGTCGCAAACGACACGCGCCGAACGCTGCGCCTATATCGAGCGCATTTTGCAGGCTTATGAGAAAAAATCAGAAGCGATTGCGCAAGCGCTGACGCAAGAGATGGGCGCGCCTCTCCGTCTCGCCCGTCAACAAGCCGCCATGGCGATGAGGCACATGGAAATTGCGCTTGAGGTTCTCGACGCCTTCGATTTTGAGACGATAGAAGGCGGCTGTAAAATCCTTCGCGATCCGGTTGGCGTCAGCGGCGCCATCACGCCCTGGAACGCGCCCGCAAGCCAGCTCATCTGCAAAACCGCGCCTGCTTTCGCCGCCGGCTGCGTTGTTATTGCAAAACCGAGCGAGCACGCGCCTTTCTCTGCGCGTCTCGTCGCCGAAGCGATCGCCGAAGCCGGTCTGCCCGACGGCGTCTTCAATCTGGTATTCGGAAACGCCGCCGCCGGGGCTGCGCTGAGCGCGCACCCCGATGTGGATATGATCTCCTTCACGGGCTCCGCCGCCGGCGGCGGCGCGGCCGCGCAAGCCGCCGCGCCCACGATCAAACGCGTTCATCAAGAGCTTGGCGGCAAAGGCGCCAATATCATTCTCGACGATGCGGACATCGAAGCGGCGGTCAAGACGGGCGTCGCTGCAATGATGTTTCATAGCGGCCAGACCTGCGGCGCGCCCAGCCGCATGCTTGCGCCGCGGCGGTTTTACAAGGACATCGTTGAAATCGCTGTCAGCGCTGCGCAGGCGCTTGTGGTCGGCGATCCCCTGAACGAAGGCACTGAGCTCGGCCCGCTCGCCAACCGCCCGCAATATCAGCGCGTTCTGGCCATGATCGCCGCCGGCGAGAAAGAAGGCGCGCGGCGCGCCGCCGGCGGACAGAGGCCCGGCGGCCTGGATAAAGGCTTCTTCATAAAACCGGTCATATTCACCGACGTGGAGCCGACCATGACAATCGCACAGGAAGAAATCTTCGGGCCGGTTCTGTGCATTATACCTTATGAAGATGACGATGAAGCGGTCGCCATCGCAAACGGCACGCCGTTCGGGCTAACCGGTTACGTTCAGTCTTCCGACGCGCAACGCGCCGCCCGCGTCGCCGCGCGATTGAGGGCGGGATATGTATCCATAAACTATCCGCCCATTGACTTCCGGGCCCCTTTTGGCGGCTATGGGCGCTCAGGCAACGGACGCCAGTTCGGCGTTTACAGCCTCGAATCTTATCTTGAAACAAAGGCGATCATTCGCGCCGCCCCATGGGATGCGTAACAAAAAGCCTTTCTACGATGGAGAAACAAATGAACCTCAAAACAATCCTGGCGACCTTGTTTGCATCAATTGCGCCCGCCGCGGTTTACGCCCATGGCGGACATGAACACGCCGAAGGCGCAACGCATGCACTCGCTCACTTCGCCATCTCAGCCGCAAAATGGTCGCCGTTGATTGTGGTCATGGCTGTCGCCGCGATCGTGCTGTTCAAAATAGCCGGATCCTCAAAACGTCCTGATAAAAACAGCGCAGCAGATAACGAACGGCGCTAGACGCTTCGCGCACAAAAGGACGCCGTGACGTCCGCATTCGCACCCGGCCTTGCAAGCAGGCAAAAACTGACGGCGTTGCTCGCCGGGCTGATGGCGGTCGCGCCGCTGTCGATCGATCTATATTTGCCCGGCCTCGACCACATGGCCGCGGAGTTCGATGCAAGCGCGGAAGCGGCGCAGGCCACTGTCGCCATCTATCTCGCCGGACTTGCTTTCGGTCAATTCGCCTATGGGCCCGCTTCCGACCGTTTAGGCCGCCGCCCGGTGCTGATTCTTGGCCTTGCGGTCTATACGGCCGCCTCTCTCGCCTGCGCATTGGCCCCGGCTATCGGCGTAATGATTGGCGCACGGTTCGCGCAGGCGCTTGGGGGTTGCGCTTGCATGGTGATTATCCGGGCCGTGATCCGCGACTGTTTCGATCATCAGGAAGCGGCGCGCTTTTTCTCACTGCTCGCGCTTGTCGCCGGCGCCGCGCCGGTGCTCGGCCCGCTTTTCGGCGGCTTTCTCGTCGCCGCTTCCGGATGGCGGATCGTCTTCTTTCTGCTTTCCGCCTTTGGCGCGGGTCTAGCGCTGGCGGTTTTCTTGATGCTGCCCGAAACGCGATCGGAAGCAACCCGCAGTCGCGCGCGCAGCGAAAACCCTTTCAAAGCTTACGCAGCCTTACTGAAGATACCGGGATTTCGATCCTACCTCGTCGCGACCGGCATGAACCTCGCTGCCATGTTCGCATATATCGCAGCAAGTTCGCCGGTTCTGTCCGGCCTTTTCGCCCTTACGCCGATCGAATTCGGTTTTGCTTTCGCCGCAAATGCCGCCGGCCTTGTCGCCGGCAGTCAGATCAACCGCATATTGCTCAAACACCGGCGCGCAGACTGGCTTTTGAAGAAAATGGGGCTCGCCGGCGCCGTGCTCGCGGGCGTGCTTTGCATGGCGTCCCTTTTCGGCGCGCATGCGCTTTGGGTCGTGCTTGCCTGTTTTTTCGCAACCACCACTTTAGTCGGCATGATACAGGGCAATGTCACCGCCGGCGCGCTGTCCGTGGATCCTGAGCGCGCGGGCTCGGCCTCGGCGCTCCTGGGCGGCGCTTCGTTCTTTTGCGGAACGGCCGCAGCATTCGCCTCAGGCGCCCTGTTCGACAACACCGCGCGCCCGGCGCTCCTGGTCATGACGGCGTGCCTCGCAATATCCGCCGGCGCCGTGTTCTTACTCAAAAACAACAGGCCCGGCGTGGTTTAAGGCCGTGATCAAGCGAAATCGGGCTCCGATCTCGCCTTGCAGCTAAAAATACGATATATTGACTAAACAAATTGTATAATAATTTGGAGGGGAGAATGATCCGCGCTCAAAACCTTATCGCCGCCGCCTGTCTGTTGTTCGCAGCGCCCGTCATGGCGGAACAAAGCGGCGGCCCCGTCGGCGAAACGATTGAAGTCGGCGACACTGGCTGGGCGAATAAACGCCCGGTTTTTGCTGCGGCTTGCCCCCAAGGCTGTCCATGGGGCGAACTCGGCGAGTTCCTGAAAGAAGCGATGGCCGGCTATGGCTACGACATCGTTTTGTGCCGCAACTGCAATCGCGACCGGGCGCCGCGCCTCGTCTCCGAAGCCGGCGCCCCGCCTGCGCTGCAGGAAAGCGATCTGGAACACGGCACGAAAACGCGTTTCGACGCTCCGGTGGATTTCGGCATAACGGCAAGCGGCATGCTCGCAGACGCTTATCACGGCCGTGGCGTTTACGCTAAAGACGGACCTTATGAAAATCTGCGTCTCATCGCTCGCATTGAAGACCCGACTTTTCTTTTGGCCGCCGTGCATCCCGACAGCGACATCGCCAGCCTTGACGACATTCGCAAAAACAAAACGCCAGTGAAAATTCTCGCATTCGGACAGGGCGCGAACGAAGTGCTCGCCTATTACGGCCTGACCAGAGAAAATGTGGAGAAATGGGGCGGATCAATAAATCTCGGCATGGGAGCGGATGCGGATACCGAATTTGACGTCATCATTGACGACCTCGCCAGCCCCGCGCAGAATCTTGAAAGCGTCCACTGGACGAATCTCAGCTATGCTCACGATCTCGTCTTTCTGCAACTTCCGGACGCGCTGCTGGAAGACCTGGCCGCCCAAGATGACTATCAGCACGTGACCGTGAAATGGGGGCTTCTCCGGGGCGTTGATCGTGAAATCGAGACCGTTGGCCGCAACGGAGAAGCGTTTTTCGCCCGGGCCGATACGCCGGACGGCGCCGCTTACGATATCGCGAAAGCCATTGACGAGGCCCGCGGCGATCTTATTTGGCTGATTCGCCGGTATTCACTGGAGCCGCGCGCCGTCTTCAAGAATCAGGGAGTGCCCCTGCATCCTGGAGCGGAACGCTATTATCGCGAACGGGGCTATATCAAGTAGGCTTCCCGTTTCACCAGGGAAGCTTGCTTCCATCCCAAGGAACGATGGCGCGCCGCTCGATCAGCCAGGCGCCGTCATGCTGCACGCAATCGGTGACATAATAGCCGGTCGCGCGAATGTTGCCGTTTTCGTTCGGCGCAATTTTCTCGACCTGTGTCCAATAGCAAAAAACCCGGCAGCCTTCCTTCGTGGGCTGGAACACATAGTGATCGATGAGGTGGGTCCAGATTTTATCCCCGCGAATTTCGTATACGCTCTCAATCAGCTTAACAATCGCCTCACGCCCTTTGGTGATTTGCCCAAACGCTTCGATGGAGCCGTCCGGCGTGAAAGCGGCGGCCGCCGCTTCAGGGTCATTGCAATCATAAGCCCAGGCGTAGCGGCTGAGAAGCTCCATGATCTCCAAGCGGTCTCCGGCGCTCAGTTTTACAGCCCCGGCCGCGCTCGCCTCTTGCGACGCGCCAAACAGCCCCGCCGCACCGGCGGCGATCGGCGCGGCTGCAAATACGCGCCGGGATAAGGAGGGCCCGGCGTCGTTCGCTGAATCCGTCATAAGTCATCCTTCCGTCTGTTGCTGAAATCCTCACTGTGTTCCGGCTCGCGATAGACCAGAATCTCCACCTTGTTGCCGTCCAGATCCTGAAACATGGCGCCGAAATAATCGGCGCGGATTTCCGGCACGAGCGCCGGTTCGGCCTCGCTTTTCGCACCCGCTTCCATCGCAGCCTCGAACAAGCGTTTCAGCGTATCCCTGTCAGGGCATGCGAAAGCGTAATGACAATGTTGGGAATAATTTCCGGATTTCTGATGCGCCGGCGTTTGTATCCAGAACTCGGCCCGTCCGATTCCATAGCCGACAGCATCCGGCGTGAGATCCCAAACCCGGCGCATGCCAATAACGCCGAGCACGCTGTCATAAAAGCGGGCGCTTCTCTCAACGTCTCTGATGCATATCGCCGCGTGATACAGCATGAGGCCGGCCTCTTCCGGCGGCGCCCAACCGGCAGGGTTCAATCCGCCGAGGACTGTTCTTCCGCTATGAGTTTAGACAGCATTCTGCGCACGGCGATCGGCGCCGCATCCGTTCGTAACAGGAGACGATCGAGTTCCTCATTGGAATCGCTCGTCAATAGAACCTGCTGTTGAGCTTCAATCATCGGCTCATCCTGCGTGCGGAAGGCCGTATCGAGCATGTTGAGGAGCGCCTCGTCCACTTTCGGATCGTCAAGCTTTACATTGCGCGCTTGGGCGAAGAAATAATGGCTGGTTGTTTCCGTTTCAGGCGTAATCGCGTGAACTGCAGGGATGCAAAGACCGGTCTCTTCCGGTTCGCCCGTGCGCACGGCGCCGAGATCGAAATTCAACAGGGATGGCGGAAACCATTGCATATGCGAGCGCGAATCCATGCGTTCATCATCGAAGCCGAATATATTGCGCGTGGGTCCGTTTGGGGGCTGGGCCCGGCGGATCCTTTTTGCAGTAATGCTTCGCTCGTCGCGCACCAGTTCAGCCTCGGTCCCCCGAAGGCGAGCTTCCGTGGACATGCCCGGCACGACAAAATCAGGATGCAGATAGGCGGCGTGACTTAGGTCGAGAAGGTTGTCGACAATAAGCTGGTAGTTCGCCTCCACGCGCAGATACCCGGAAACGGTCGAATAATCCGAACGTGTTAGAAACCCGAAATCGGGCAGCAACGACTCGTCCGCATTTTCCGGCGCTCCCGGCCAGATCCAGATGAATCCGTATTTTTCTATCGCAGGAAAACTGCGCACCTGCGCTGCGCGCGGAATTTCATCGTAGTGCGGATTATAGACGCAAGCGCCGTCCGGCGAGAATTTCAGCCCGTGATAGGGACACTCGATATTGTCGCCATGGGCCGCGCCTCTCGAAAGCGGCGCACAGCGATGGGGGCAGCGGTCGTGAAGCGCCGCGGGAGAACCGTCTGTCTTTCGATAAATCGCCACCGGCGCGCCGAGCAGCATTCTACCGAAAGGCTTGTCCTCAACTTCCGAGGAATAGGCCGCCGCATACCAGCAATTCTTGAGAAAGGTCACTGTCCGTTACCCTATCGACGCTCTGTCCTCACCCAAACTTGTTAGACAATTTGGTATACCACTTCAAGAATTGAATCTCGCCGCACCGCCTCAAAGACAATACACCGCAGACGCCGCGCCGCCGAGCATAAGGGCGCGCTCCTCCACGCTGAAGGCGGCCGTCGCTTCGAGGGCGAGTCCCACCATGTCCCCATAAGCGCCAGGCGATTGAGAGATATCCGATCCCCACATCAGCCGCTCGCAGCCAAAAAGAGTCGCGAAATTCGCCAAAATCTCGCCCGCCGGAATGCCCTCGCTTTTGAGGCGCCCCAGCGGAATAGTGGTGAATTTCAAGTAAATCTCGTCATAATCCGCCATAGCTCTGACAAGATCATCGACGCCCCCCTCGCCTTCCAGTTCGATTGCTCCATTCGCGAGATGATCCACCACCACGGGCAGGCCGCGCACGCCCTCAAGCATCTCCAGCATAAGCGGTATTCCCGCCTCGCGATTCCAGGGAAAGAAGTGAACGCAAAGCGGCAACCCATGATCCGCGCAGGCCCGCCAGACCTTCTCGGCCGTCGGCCCGGCGACCCAGTCGAAGCTTTCCTCGCCTATTTTCGCCATCAGCCTGAAGCCGGCCGCGCCTTCCCTGGCGAGGGCGCGCACCATTGCGCCAGCCCCCTCGCTGCGCCCGTCCACGGCGCAGACAGGAACCAAGCGCCCGCCTGAAAGTGAAGCTGATTCAAGGAGATAGCTATTATCGAAGCGGTAATATTGGGTCCTTTGAACGATCAAAGACCGCGCAACATGAACGTCATCCATTTCCCCGAGCAGACGGCGCCATGTCATGGGCCCGTCCTCGGCCTGAAGCGCCGCACGATAAGCTTCGGAAACAGCCGGAAACCGGTCGGGCTCGTCGGAAACCACATGCGCGTGGCTGTCGATGATGTGCATTGTCTGCGCCTCTGTCGCGGAATTGAAATTCTGCATAATATTCTACATTTTCGTTAGTCATTTTAATAGAGGCTGATGATTGCGACTTTGACACAAAGCCATCTCCGAGACATTATATCTATACAAAAGAGTATAATATTCGAATGCGGCGTCAAAACAATTCCAAGTTGAAAAGACCTGCAGGCATATAAACTTAGGGTTGCCCGGACGTCTCAGCGTAAAGACGCGCCAACCGTGGGCCCGCATCCTGGGGAGAAAGAGGCTGAAATGAAAAGCCCGGTGCGCGCGAGCGTCAAAACTGACATCGAGACATGCGAGATTCGCGAATTCGAACGCCCGGAAATACCGCCCGGCGCAGGGCTGCTGAAGGTCGAATGCGCCGGCGTTGGTGGCAGCGATCCGGAAATGTACCGCAAGCCGAATACGGCCCCCTGCATTATGGGGCACGAAAATGTGGGCGCAGTCGAAGAGCTGGGCGAAATCGCCGCCAAACGCTGGGGCCTTAAGAAAGGCGATCGCATCGCCTTGCATGAATATCTTCCCTGCTGGCGCTGTGAATGGTGCCTGCAGGGCGATTTCCGCCTTTGCATGGAAGCCGATTTTTTCAACGTGAAGGACAGATTCAACACGGTCCGCTACGGCACCTGCAACGCCGATATCGCCCCGCATCTCTGGGGCGGTTTCGCCGAATACATGTATCTTGCGCCAAACGCCGTCATTCATAGGGTTCCCGACGGCATGAATGCGCGCGTCGCCACGCTCGCTATTCCTCTCGGCAACGGCGTCCAATGGGCGGTGCTGGACGGCGGCGCAAAGTTCGGCAGCCATGTTCTTGTCTTCGGTCCCGGACAGCAGGGACTTGGTTGCGCCCTTGCCGCAAAAGCCGCAGGCGCGCAAACCGTCATCATCGCCGGGCTGACCCGCGACCGCGCGCGTCTCGACGTCAGTCTGAAACTCGGCGCCGATATAGCCGTCAATACCGAAGAAGAGGATTTGTCAAAGGCGGTCATGAAGGCCACGGGCGGGCGCGGAGTCGATGTGGTGGTCGACACGACCGGCGACCCGTCGGGCGAAATCGCGGAGCAGGCCATCGCGCTTTCGGCAAAGGGGGCCTGGCTCAGCCTCAACGGCCTCGGGCAATCGGCACCGATCGGCGAAATCAAAAAGCGCTATCTCACTGTCAAAGCGCCGCGCGGCCACAGTTACCGCGCAGTCGAATCAGCCCTTAAATTAGCCGCCTCCGGTCGGTGGCCGGTCGAACTTTTATGTTCTCACGACTACGGCCTTGAAGATGTCCACAAAGCAGTGCTGGCCACTGCAGGCCGCCATGTTGACAACGCTATTCACGTGACGGTCAGCCCTTGGAAAAAGGCTTAGAACAACTCCATAATAGAAAACGCTAAATTTGGACTTTCAAACCTATGACGGCCAAGACCTCACCGAACAAAATCGTCGACACATTGCGCTCCATGATCATTCGAGGCGCATTGGCGCCGGGCGAGCATCTGGGACAGGCGGAACTCGCAAAGCGATTCGGCATGAGCAAGGTGCCGGTCCGCGAAGCGTTGAAGCAACTCGCAGCAGAAGATCTTCTCCAGCACGATCACAATCGCGGATATTTCGTTAGCAAACTGTCGCTCGACGAAGCCAAGCAGCTCTACCGGCTACGCCGCTGGATCGAGGCCGAGCTGCTCGCCGGCGTGCGCTGGCCGACGGACGAGGAACTCAAAGATTTCCGCCGCGGCTTTGAAGAGCTTGACCGTCTCGCCGATATGCGCGACCGGCTTGGCTGGGCGGCGGCGCTTGAACAATTGCGGCGCTCGATTTTTGAATTGTCGCCGGAAAAAGTGCTGCTGCGCGAGGCGCTGCGATTATGGTCGCTCACCGACCGCTATCGCGCCGTCCTTCCCGGTGATAAAAGCGGAAGTCCCGAACGCGCGCTGGTGGACGCCCTAGAACGCCGTGATCGCTCGGCACTGTTGAGCAAGTACCACGCAGACCGGGACCGCGTAGAAAACCTGCTGATTTCGGTTTTGGGGGACGCCTCCGCCGACACCGCCATGCGCTGAGCTTTTCACGCTGGAAAACCGAAAACGCGAATCGCGTTTCCGCCGAAGATCGCACTGGAATCGGCGCCGATTTCGCGCCACGCATTCTGCGCCCATTCAAGCGCCTGCGCATAGCCTTCACGCGCCGCGACCGGCGGAAAGTCGCTTCCCCACAGTAGTCTTTCGTCGCCGAAGGCGGCGCGCGTTCTTTCCAGAATGCTGTGCACGCCATCGAGTTCGAGAGGGTGCTCATCGCCCTGATCGAATGACTTGCGCCTCGGCGCAAGCTGACCGAGGCCCGGAACTTTCAGAAGAACATTGGGAAGCGCAGAAAGCGCCAGCACTTTCTGCATCATGGCGTCACGGTCGCCGACATCAGGTCTGGCGAGCCCGCCAAGATGCTCAAGCACGATCATAAGATGGGGACAGGCCCGGGCCGCTTCCTCAAGCGAACCGTCCACGAACTGCGCCGCAGGAGAGACGCAACTGACGGCCATGCCGAATTCTTCCGCCGCACGCCATGGGCCGAGCGAATCTCCTTTCGCAGCGCGAAATCCGGGCCGAAAACGCAGGCCGGCCGCACCCGCATCGGCCGCTTTTTCCATTGCCCCCCGGGGATCGTCGCATTCCGGGTCGATCGCCGCCACAAAGCGGAATCGGTCGGGATGTGCGGCGCAGGCGCTCATCATATCATCATTTTCGACGGCGCCGAGAAGCTGCACAAGCACGGCCTTATCGACGCCGCAACGATCCATCTGAAAGAGCAGCGTTTCGACCGGCTCATACCAGCGGGTCGAAACATGGCAATGCGCGTCAACAATCATCCGCGGTCAGGCGGCGCTTGAAATGTCGGCGCGAAATTCATTCGGCAGCGGCAATTCTTTTTTCCACTCAGATGTTTTGGGGAATGTGAAGGTTTCGGCTGTCACTTGCGACCAGTCGATATGCGCAGTAGCTGCTTTCGGCTTTTCGCCTTCCTGCAGCGCCGCCGCCGCGCGCATCACCGCCCGCCGCCAGGCGACGACCGCCATATCCGACCGGCCAAGATGTTCTTTGGTGCGATCAAGAATCGGCCCCTGCGTTTCGCTAACCGCATGGTCCTGAGTAACGACGCCCACAATGCCCGAGAGATTTTCAGTTTTCATCATGTCCCGGTCCTGTTTATACCAGTTGTCCTTATTAACAAGCTTGCGGAAGTTCTCGTCGTGCCAGTGCCCACCCTCTTCATTGCGATGCTCGCGGTCGATTTTATACTTCTCGTCAAAAAACCACTGAATGTGCCAGGTCGAATAGTCGTCGCGCGGCACAAAGGCGTTGACTAGCCGCCGTTCGCGCCGGAATTCAGGGGCATTCCCGCCATCGGGCGGGATGAAAGTCCAGAATGGCAGCACCACCTGCGTCACCCGCGCATGAGACATCTCCTCATTCAGCGATCTGACGGCGCAATAACGCAAACCGTAATTCGTCATTTCCACTTCGAGCTTCGGCCGGAGATCTTTTTCGTGCGGATATTTTGCTTCATGGGTCCAAGGACTTGAGCGGTGCAGCACGCCCGCATGCGCGGAGTCGACCGTTCCTTCCACCGCCTGGGCGTAATTGCAGTCTTCCATCAACTTGAAAGGTTCGGCATGCCCTTCTTCCATGGACAACCAGGGAAACTCGGGAAAGACCGGCTTTTCCTCCGCCGGCCCCATATAGGTCCAGACCATCCCGCCGGCGACATGCACCGGATAGGATGTCACGCGCATGCGCTTCGCCAATCCCGATCCCTCCGGCTCCGTTGGCGTGTCGACGCATTGTCCGTTCACGTCGAATTTCCAGCCGTGATAGAGACAGCGCAGCCCGCATTCTTCATTAACCGCAAGCGCGAGCGACGCCCGCCGATGGGGGCAGTGTTCGTCGAGCAGACCGATCCGCCCTTCAGTGTCGCGAAACGCCACCAGGTTTTCCCCGAGCAGCCGGACCCGAACCGGCTTGCCGTCCCTTTCAGGAAGTTCGCTTTCGAGGAGCGCCGGCAGCCAGAAGCGGCGCATCAGTTCTCCCATGGGCGTGCCGGGGCCAACGCGCACCAGAAGCTCGTTTTCTTCGCGTGAAAGCATGGCCAGACTCCTCTATTGTTAGTCAAAATAGTATTCTATATGTGTTAGACATTAAACTCCAGCCGAAAAAAGGGCAATCCATGGATCTGGACGATATCTGCGACATTGAGGCCGTCTCCCGGCGGACGCTTGAGGCAATGACCGAGCGAATCCGCGCGTCCCGGTCGGAAGAGCACTTCATTTACCGCGAGGCCGAGCTCGACCAAATCTGGCGAATCATAGGCGCGCGCGCCGAGGAAAAGCGCCGCGACAGCCAAGCCCGGCGGGATCTCGCAGCCCTGCAAAAGGCTGTGCATCAGGCCCATGACCTGATCGGCCTCAACCCCCAGCCGATCGCTGCGGCGGGAGTGCTGCGCCAGGCGCTTGCCTCATTCGACGGGGAGATCGATTTATAGGCTGCGATATTCGAGAGTTTCGAGCACCAGCTCCTGAAAAGCATGGCGCCGCTCCCGGCGCACGGCCAGCAGTTTTTCCCTGTCTTTTTGAGCCAGAGCTTCAACCAGATTATGTTTGTTGACGATATTACGCTCTGCGCTCTCTCTGCGCGGCATTGGAAGGATCGCCCGAAAGCGGTCCGTCAACGTCCATAATCGCATCGCTTCATTGACGATGATCTTGTTCGGCGACAAATTGAAAATTTCTTCGTGTATGCGCCGGTGTTCATCCCACCAGGACAGACGGTCGCCTTCGTCCAGAAGCTTCTCGAGGCGCGCCGCATGCGCGCGCAGAACATTCAGTTGCGCCTTAGTCGGCCACTCGATCGTCGTCAGGAGTTCGTCTTCGATCAGATCGCGCATGCGGAAAAGCTGGCGCGCTTCGTCGCTCGACAGACGCGCGACAAAGAACCCGCGATTGGGATCGTGATCGACGATGCCTTCCGAACTAAGAAGCTTCAGGGCCTCTCGAACGGGCACCCGGCTTGCGTTGAATTGTTCGGCAAGCTCTTTTTGTCCGAGCCTCAGTCCCGCCGGGAGCGCGCCCCGGGCGATCATCCCCCGCAGCCTGTCCGCGATCTTCACGGGGACAGCGACGGTTAATTCTTCCATTTCCTGCAAGTGGCCCTCAATCGATATTTGGATATCGGACCGTATTACACTGTTGTTAGAAAATTGAACAGATTCTCTCATCGCGCTGCTGGCGGCTTCATTGCCGCAATCCGGAAGGGACGAACACTGACCAGGCGCAGCACGCCATGTCCCACGAATGGGTCGGACGCAGCCAAGTCACTGGCGTCCTTCAGGTTTTCCGCCTCAAGGATCACTACGCTGCCATTCGGATCTCCCTGATCGTCGAGCAGCGGCCCGGCCAGAGGCATCTTCTCGCCAAGCCCCTTGCGGTAGGCGATGTGGTCGGCGCGTTTCTCCTCCCGCGCCTCGGGATTTCCGAGCTCCTCATATTCCACGAGAAAATGCGGCATGGGCGTACTCCTCCCTCTCGTCAAACAAGCCCGCTCAATCTTTGCGTGTCTGCAAAGAATGATAACGGTGCTGGCGGCGCGCCTCATCGAGGCGCATGCCGCTGCGCGCCGCTTCGCGGATGCTGTCTTCGGCCGCGGCGATTTCCGCTGCAATATCCAAAATCCGGTTCTCGTGGCTGCGCGGGATGACGATAACGCCGTCGGCGTCGCCGCGCATGATGTCGCCCGGGGCCACGCGCGCGCCGCCGATATTCACAGGGCGTCCCATTTCCTCGACCTGTACGCGATCCTTGCCCGTGCGCATCCAGTGGCCGCGGCTGAACACCGGATATCCAAGCTTGCGGCAAAGCGCGACGTCCCGACTGACGCCGTCGATCACCGTGCCGGCGATTCCGCGCCGGTGAGCGATTTCAGTCAGGATATCGCCCCAGATGGTCGCATCTTCGCGGCCGCCATTATCAATGACCACAACCTCGCCGGCCGGCACATCGTCAATATAATCGCCGACCGTGCCGGGCGGCGTCGACGCAGGTCCGCAAATCATGGTGAACGCGCGCCCGGTCATCTGAAACGCATCGGAACGCCCGGCAATCTTGTAGCACTGACCGACAATGCCGAGCCGGTCGAGCGCGTCGCTCAGGGTCGCCGTATCGTATTCCGCCGCGCGTTTGACATTCACGTCTTCCGCCATTTCGCTATTCCTTCGCCAGCATGTGCTCGTAATCGCCGCCAAGCACCGCCGAGATCGATTTCCCCTCGCCGATCGCTTTCGCCATGGCCCGTTCGCGCGCCGCGATCGCTTCCGCCGCTTCGACAACGCGCAAAATGTTATCCGGTTTGATAACAATCACCGCACTGTTGTCTGCGGCAACGTAATCGCCCGGAGCGACCTCCACATCGCCGATCTTAATCGGTTCATTGAAGGTTTTTTCGACGACGCGGCCGCGCGCCGTAAAACTGGTTGTCCGATTGGTGAAAATCGGAAATTGGCAAGCCCGCGCCTCGTCGATATCGCGAACGGGCCCGTCCGCGACCACGCCAGCAACGCCGCGGCTCTTGGCCCCGAGCGTTAAAAGCCCGCCCCAGCATCCGGCTTCGACGCCGCTGCGCTGTTCGACAACAATAACGTTGTCGGGGCCGGCGGCTTCAATCGCCTGCGTGCCGAGATGGCGCACGGGCCCCGGCGGCGGCTCACCTGGCGCCACCTTGAAGGTGACCGCCCTCCCCGCAATTCGCCCTGCGCCGGATTGCTGCGGCAGATGCGTGACGGCGCCTTTCAAGCCCAGCTTGTCGAGCGCGTCGGACAGGGCGCAGCAATCGAGCGCGCGCAGCCGGGAGAGCAACTCCGCTTGTTCCGCCATGCCTTCGCTCCGATCAAATATCCAACTTAAACACTTTTTTGGCGTTGCCGGAAAAGATCATCGTTTTCTCTTCCTCACTCAGCCATTCGAAACCCTTGATAAACGGAGCGATGTCATCGAGCGTCACGCCCGTGTCAGGATCGACCGCAGAACCGACGCCCGGACATTCCGCGCCGAAAAGGCAACGGTCCGCACCCACTGTCTTGATCAAAAGGCGCAACGCCTCTTCCGAATAAAGCACGGTGTCATAATAGAGATTGCGCATTTCTTCGATGAAATCGCCGCCTCTGCGGATTGCGGACGCTCTGAAGCGGCCCACATGAAAAGGAATAGCGCCGCCGCCATGGCTGACGACTATTTTGAGGTCTGGAAAGTCTTTGAATACGTCCGACACCAGAAGGCCATAGACGGCCATTGTCTCTTCAAGGAGGAAATTCAGCGTATAAGGAGCGCGTTCGGAACGCGATCCGGCCGAGTGAATATGCGCCGGCACGTCAAGTTCGCAAAGCTTCTCATATAGCGGATACCAATAACGGTCGCCGAGCGGCGGCGGTTCCACGCCCGAATTCTCAAACGGATCAGGATTGAGAAGACAGCCCTTGAAGCCAAGCTTAACCACAGCGCGCTCGAGTTCGGGGAGCACGACCTCGACCGGATCTCCAGCGACCTGAGGCAGCCCCGCGACGCCAATAAAGCGGTCCGGCATGAGCTCAACCTGCCGGGCGATAATATTGTTGGATTCTTCAGTAAACCAGTGAACGAGCTTGCCCGGTTTTTCCGAGTGCATCATCTGAAACGGGCGCGGCGAGAGCAGCTGCAGCTTCGTTCCCACACGATCGAGCATGTCAAGATGGCCGCAGGGCGCCATCTCCTTCTTGTTGGCGTAGCGCAGCAGTTCCTCATCGGAAATCTCGGGAAACTTCCGTCCGTGCTCTCCGCGATGGGATAACAACAGCGATTTGTAGACCCACAAATCTGCGGGCGCGCTGACATGCCCGTGGCAGTCTATGATCATGAATTTCCGGCCCTCCCGGGACGCTCCGCCGACTTAATCTTGTATTGCGCCAAATTATTGGATACTATTTTGTATAACAATTTATGCAGCGCGGTCAATCGCCGTTCTGCAGGCGAAAAGCCGCGGCTCGGCAGCCGGCTGGGCGGCAAAGAAAACCGGGCCAGCCTGGGGAGGAATGGAGCGCACATGTCAAAATCGACGGCCAAGCAAACCGCGCCTCTGGCGCCGCCGTCAACAGGCGAAGAAGCCTTGGAGCGGGCGCGCATCCTCAAAGACGAGATTGAAGACTACGCGCCTGTTGCAGAGCGCGAGCGCAAAGTTAGCGCCGAGATCGTGGATAAACTCAACGCGCTCGGTCTTTTCAGCATTGTCGTTCCGAAGACGTTTGGCGGGGCGGAACTCGGTTTCGCCGACCTTGTCCGGGTCACGGCTCAGCTTTCCGAATATTGCGGATCTACGGGCTGGATCTACGGCGTGCTCGCCGGACACAGCTGGATGCTCAATTTGTTTCCGCTAAAGGCGCAAGAAGAAGTCTTTGGCGCAAACGGCGCTCTTGCCGCAACCGTCTTTCGCCTCAACGGACAGGTGGAAAAAACGAATGACGGCTTCCGGCTGACAGAGGGCGAGGGAAGATTTTGTTCCGGCATCGACTTCGCAGACTGGGTGATTGTCGGCAACGCCGTTCGTAAACCAGACGGCGGTCTCGAGCCTTACTTCTTCAACATCCCGAGATCCGACATTGAAATAATCGATGACTGGCGCACGGCAGGAATGCGCGGCACGGGCAGCCGCTCAATTCGCATCGCCGAGGCGTTTATTCCTCAATGGCGCACCTGCCGCCTGGAAGATATGCTGAAGGGAACCGCGCCGGGCGCAGCCTTGCATGAGCGGGGCGTTTACAAACTGCCCTTTTCCGACATCGCTCCCTTTTCAATCATCGGCGCGCCGATCGGCATGGCTCGCAGCGCTGTAAAAAACGCCGCCCGCGAAGCTGCGGCAGACCTTTCCAATGCCGATGAGCTCGCAATTGCGCATCATTCGAGCAAGCTCGCACGCATCGGCGAGGCGGCGGCCGAAACCGACGCCGCAATGACCCTCGTCCTCGCAGACGTTGCACTGATTGATGCAGCCGTTTCGCGATCCGACATTTCCGAAGAAGATCGCGCGCGCTTTCCGCGAGACTGGTCGTGGGCGGCGCAGACCGCGCGCCGCGCCGCGACAAGCATGTTCGAAATTTCCGGCGGCCGCGCGATTTATGACGGCGCGCAGATCCAGCGCATCTGGCGCGACGTCAATTCGGCCGCACAGCATTTTGCTTTTAATCGCGAAATTGCAATGCCGGCCTATGGCCGCGCCTTGGCCGGACTTGGCGACGCCGCCGGATATGCGCTGCGCACCGGCCGGCGTTAACCGGCAGATCACAGAACGGAGTTTTACCGCATGGCAAGCGACAATCCCCTTCTCAGGCATATGGGCGTTCAGGATTTTTTCGGGGGACTTGTGGAAGACGACGCCCCCCATGGCGAGATTCATGTCGTGGGACTGGGCGGCGCCCTGAACGAGGGAAGCTCAAGCGAGCGCCTCCTGCGCTATGCGCTTGAGCGGTGCGCCGAGCGTGGCGCAAACACGTCCATCTTCACGGGCGGCGATCTCGATCTGCCGATTTACGCGCCATTCAATGATGAACGTACAGACAAGGCCAAACGGATGATTGAAGCCTTGCGCGCTGCAAATGGGATAATTCTTTGTTCTCCATGTTATCACGGCACGGTGTCCGGCCTGATCAAAAACGCCATCGATTACGTGCAGGACATGTATAAGGACGAGGCGCCTTATTTCGAAGGCCGCGCTGTCGGGCTTATCGCCGCCGCCGGCGGCTGGCAAGCGACAGGCAGCACGTTGGCCACCCTCCGCGCCATCACACATTCTCTGCGCGGCTGGCCGACGCCAATGGCGGTTGCGGTGAACACGTCGCTTCCGGTATTCGACGAAGCCAAGACCATAGTCGACGAACAGGTGAAAACCCAACTCGATATCATGGCCGAACAGGTTGTCACTTTTGCAGGCATGTCGGCGCGTCGCTGAAGCTGAAACGGCTTCTTTCGCCGCGCTTACTTTTTCTCACCAGCTTCAGCCGACAAACTCTTACGCGTCGCCGGTGTGTAAAGCGTTTCCGTTTCCGGCGCGGCGTCCGCTTTTCGTTTCTTCAGCCGATCCCAGATAATCGCGACAATCACGGCTACGAAACCGCATATATATCCAAAGCGCTCATAGTTGGTCATTTCGAGCGGGTTAATGCTGTGATGGTCGACATGTCCATCAAACGCGAATGCGAAAAGACTCCAATCCATCAGTTCCTCCTAAAAATATTTTTTTATGTATGGAAAATTTCGCCAGATCGGCGACGGGTTCGCACGAATCTTCAGAAGCGGGAGAAAATAGCCCGAATATGCCGCAAACAGGATCAGGTGAAAAATCATGTTGCGCGTGCCCGAAGCCATAATATGCGGCAATGGCGAATGAAATGCGTTGAGAATGAAAACCGTGACCGTGACCGGAAACAGCAATATTAATGCGATAGGAACGCCGATATTGCAGATCAACATCAGGCCCGCAATCATTTCAATGATCTTCGCCACATCGAACAGCCCCAGCGTGATTGTGACATCGATATAGGTCGCGCTCGGCGAAGGCGGCAGTGTCGGCCAGGGCCAGAAGCGCACATAATAGTTGAGCCCTGACATCAGATTGAAACCGCCAAAGAAATAACGCACGAAGATAATTGCGTAATGCTGAAATTGCGGGCCAAACAACTTATTCATGACCTTCTCCGGATTCTTGTTGCGCCGTCTTGTCGGCCGGCCTGTCTTTTCTGGTCAAATCCCGCATAACAGCGACTATAACGGCGATGATCATCGCCGCGATCGGGATCAAGTCATAATAAATTCGATAGTCCTGCATCACGCGCGTCCTAACCCTGCCCAGGCGAACCCGTCATGGGTTCGCGCGCTCCCCAGCGCCACAATGGACGCATCTCGGGACGCAGTTTCAACAGGCCTTTGTAAAACCCGAAATAGGCCGCAATGAGAAACAGATTGAGAACGAGCTCGCGGGTTCCGGTAAAAAGCGAGCGCTCGGAATGGACGACAATCACGCTCGTGTAAAAAATCGATATGCTGATCGGCAGTTCCATGAGCAAGGCGACCGGCGTCAGAATATTTAAAAGCAATAGCGCGCCGACAAGCGCTTCAACGCCCTTGATGACGTCGAACAGGCCCATGGCCGTCATCGAATCGATGAAAGGACCGGCGAGCGGATGCGTCACCTGCGGCGACGGGAGCCATTGAAAAAAATAATTCAGCCCTGAAAAGAGCGAATGTCCACCGAAAAAGCCCTGAGCGGCGACCACAACATACTTCGCAGGATGCGCAAGCCGGCCCATTAGCGATTTCCCTCCGCTTTGCCGCGTCTTTGCGCGACCCCTCTCGCCAGCCTTCGCCGGTCATGTTGAAAAGTATGGATTAGCATTGAACAAAACGCAAGATTGTTAGATTATATGCGCTAAACAAATTTAAGAGTGTTTCATATGCAGGACAGACCACCGTCTCGCACCCGCGCGCCGGGCGAGACCGCTCGCAAGTCGTCTGCTGATGAAACGCCGTCTCAGCCTCCGTCCTATGCGCTGGCCTTCATCGTCGGCGCCGCCTTTTTCATGGAGGGGCTCGACACAACGATTGTCGCAACTTCCCTGCCGCAAATCGCAAACTCAATCGACCGTTCCGCGACCGAACTCGGTGTCTTGATGACATCCTACCTTCTCAGCCTGTCGGTGTTCTTGCCGGCAAGCGGCTGGATGACGGACAGGTACGACGCCCGCCATATCTTCCTTTGTTCGATCGCAATTTTCACGCTGGGCTCTCTGATTTGCGCAATCAGCGGCTCGCTGGAGGTCATGACTGCTGGTCGGTGCATGCAAGGCGCCGGCGGCGCCATGATGACGCCGGTCGGCCGGCTTCTCCTGGCGCGCAGTTTCCCGCGCGATGAACTGGTCCGCGCCATGAGCTACATGGTCATTCCGGGACTGATGGGGCCGATGCTAGGGCCAGTGGTCGGCGGATTCATTACAACGCACTTTAGCTGGCGCTGGATCTTTCTCATAAACCTGCCTATCGGCGCGCTGGTTTTCGCGCTCGGCTATTCGCTGATTGAAAAATTCAAAGCGCTGCATGCGCAACGCTTCGATTTCAAAGGCTTCATTTTAGCGGGAATTATGCTCGCCGCCCTCCAGACAGCGCTTGAAGTCACCGCAAATGAACAAGAACTGACTTATGTTGCGGCAGCCGCATTCGGAATCTTCATCATCGCCGCACTGACATTATTCCACCATCTGAGCCGCACAGTTGCGCCAATTTTCGATCTCAAAGTATTCCGTCACCGCTCTTTTTCCGCCGCCGTCTTTGGCGGCGCGTTTTCACGGCTTGCGCTCGGCGCCATTCTTTTCCTGTTCCCCCTGCTGTTCCAGCTCGGATTCGGAGCCAGCCCCTTCGAGGCAGGGTTATTGCTCGGCGTACTGGCCCTCGGTCAGATGGCCACGCGCCTCATAATCGACAGATTGATAAATTACGCAGGCGTCAAGCGCACGCTCGTCGTCAACAGCGTAATTTTGATTCTCATGCTGCTTGGCGTATTGTTGCTCAGCCCAGCGACGCCAATATATCTGATTGCAACTTACCTTTTTGTCTTAGGTTTGTTTCATTCCGTGCAATTGTCGACGCTGGCCGCCCTCAACTTTTCCGGCCTGGACAGCACAGAGCTCGGTTCGGCGACGTCGATCTCATCGGTGGCGCAACGCATCTCAATGGCGATCGGCATTTCCATCGCAGCGCTTGTTCTTGGCCTGGCGTCTCCTGGCGCTGAACCGGACGCAAGCGCTTTCGTTCTGCCTTTTGTCACCATCGCCCTGCTCGTAAGCGGTTCGGTCGCAATCTTCGCCACCCTTAAACCCGAAGACGGCGGCGACCTTATTTCAAAGAAGCCACATCGGGCCTCCCAACCGTAACCGTCTTCGGCAGGCTCCTGAAACCGATCGCCGAAATCGCGGCGACGATGCCGAGAGCCAGTATTGCGATTTTGGTTTCGGCAAGTCCCGGGTCGGCGCCCGCGCGCCCTGTCACAGCGCCGGCGATCAAAAGTATAATGCTGACGAACGCCACGGCCAGCGCGTTGCCGAGCTGCAAACTCGTCGCTGAAACAACAGAGCTCATATTATGCTGCTCCCGCCTAATATCGACATAGGTCAGGCCGGTTGTGCCGCTAAACAGGATGCCGCGCGCCGCGCCGATTACAACGAGAACGCATATCAACAGCGCAATAGGCTGATTGCCCGCCCCTATTGCAATAAACAGAAGCCCCCCGGCGCCGATAAACGAAGTGGCGAAAAGCGCGTTACGATAGCCAATTCTTTTAATCGCCGGCGAGACGAACGGTTTGGTTACAAGATCGCCGGCGTCCACCGCCAAGACAATGAATGCAGCCTTAAGGACGCTGATGCCGAGCCCCAACTGAAGCATGATGATGAGAACAAAGGAGAGCCCCCTGAATGCAATCCGGGCGCCAAGACCGCTGCCTATGGTGCTCATGCGAAATGTCGGCGTGCGGAAAACAGAAAAGTCGAAAATAGGGTGTTCCGTCCGCTCGCAATGCCGGTAGGCGGCGACGCCAAGCACTGTACCGACCGTGAGAAGACCTGCAAACAACCGATAGAATGGCGCCTCGTTGCTCACCATCCCAAGCGCCGAAATAAGGCATATAAGGGACCCGCCGACCAGCAGGAAACCGGCCCAGTCAAAGCGGCGCAGCAAACCCGACCGGACCGACGGCAGCAGGATAGCGATCATCGCCGCCGCAAGGATAGCCACGGGAATATTGACCAGAAATATAGCACGCCAATTGAACCAGGTCACAATTATGCCGCCCAGCGGCGGGCCAAGCGTCGGCGCCAGCAGCATGGGCATGCTCACCCAGGTCATGGCGTTGAGGCGGTTCGAATCGTCTGTAACCGCCAGGAGAATGTTTCTTGCGCTGATCAACATCAAAGCAGCCGCGCCGCCTTGAAGGAAACGGCAGATGACGAAGATCGCCAATGACGACGACAGAGCCGTCAATGCGGAAAAGAGGGCAAAAGCCGCAAGGGCGAAAAGACATCCGGTCTTCGCTCCGATGCGGTCAATCAGCCAACCGCAGGCGGGAAGCAAAATCGCATGCGCAATGTAAAACGCCGTAACGCCAAAGCTGAGCTCCATAGGCGTCACGCCAAGCGCGCGCGCAATGGGCGGTAGGGCGGCGATAAACATTGCACCGTCGAGTTGCGTCATGAATGAGGGGATAGCGATCGCAAGCGTCTTTTTGAAAAGGCCGCCCTTTCCCGTTGCATCCTCCGCCGACACGCCGCTCAGGCTCTCACCCGCCTCATTCATCAGTGACGTGTCTCCTCAACAGGGTCGAAAGCCGCGCGCCTGCCGCGCCGGAGCAGGTCCATAGCCGCTCGCGCTGAATGCCACAGGTTCAGACGCGGAGAGCGCAACCCGCAGCGGGCGGTCAGATAATGGCTTTTCAGCGCTCATAGCACCCCGCAAAATCGAATACAATATTGGTATACTATCTGTTGACCCCTACCTCCGGCGCCGCTACCCTTCGCAGCCTGGAAACGTGACAAGGAAAATGAGCGAAATATCAGTAACTTTACGCGACGGCTCGACCCGGACTGTGGAGGCCCAAGTCGGACAGTCCGTAATGGAGGCGGTGCGGGCCGCTGGCGTAGACGAGCTTGAAGCCATTTGCGGGGGCTGTCTCTCCTGCGCCACCTGCCATGTCTATGTCGACAAAACCGATGAATACGACCTGCCGCCGATGAGCGATGACGAAGACAGCCTCCTCGAAAGCAGTTTTCATCGGCGCGAAAATTCGCGTCTTTCCTGCCAGATAGTTTTTAATGACGCGCTCAGCGGGCTCCATGTAACCATTGCGCCCGAGGACTAGAGCGAGAAAGGCCGCCCCTGTGGACCTTGAAAGAAAATACAGAAATGTGCCCGGCACGACAGTGTTCGACTCTACGCTGGCCCGCAAGGGGTACCACCTTAACCAGGTCTGCGCCTCGCTCTTGAAAGATGAAAACCGTCAGCGCTTTCGAGCCAATGAGCGCGCCTATCTTGATGAGTGGAAACTAACCGAAGAACAAAAACAAGCGGTTCTCGACAGGGATTACAACCGCATGATCGCGCTGGGCGGCAATGTTTATTATCTTGCAAAAATTTTCTCCTCCGACGGCCTCAAATTTACGCATGTTTGCGCGCAAATGTGCGGCATGACGGAAGAGGACTATATCCAAATGATGAATGATGGAGGGCGCGCGCCCGCCAAAGAAAAAAACACCGGAGACTGAACGATGGCGAGAATTACAGCCGGCGTTGGCACATCCCACGTTCCCCTGATCGCGCGCGCCATCGATACGGACAAAACGCAGGAGCCAGCCTGGAAGCCTATCATTGACGGCTACGAATTTTCGCGCAAATGGATCGAGAGAGAAAAGCCAGACGTCGTTATTCTCGTCTATAACGACCACGGCGTCGCTTTCGATATGAGTCTTATCCCGACTTTCGTCATCGGCGCCGGCGAGAGCTTTAAGCCTGCAGACGAAGGATATGGACCGCGACAGATACCCGATGTCATAGGGTGTCCGGATCTTGCCTGGCATATTGCGCAATCGGTGATCGAAGACGATTTCGACATCACAATCGCCAATGAACTGGATGTGGACCACGGCCTGACGGCGCCTCTCTCCATGATGTTCGGCAAGCGCGGCGTCAACGACTCCTGGCCGTGCATGGTCATTCCTGTCGCCGTCAACGTCATAGTCTATCCGACGCCCAGCGGGCGCCGATGTTATGAGCTTGGCAAGGCGATCGGCCGCGCGGTCGCCGCCTTTGACCAGGATCTTAATGTCCAGGTTTGGGGAACCGGAGGAATGAGCCACCAGTTGCAAGGCGCACGAGCCGGCCTCATCAACCAGGAATGGGATCAGAATTTTCTCGCCCGTCTGGCCGATAATCCGGAAGAAGTGGCCGACATCTCCCGTCTGGAATATGTGACGGAAGCCGGGTCAGAAGGCATAGAGCTCATCATGTGGCTGATTATGCGCGGCGCCCTGCCTCAACGCGTAAAAGAATTGCACCGGTTTTATCATGTGCCCGCTTCCAACACCGCTGTCGGCCATATCGTGCTCGACGCCAAGGCGGATTAACCCCGCATGAGCATTGTCGTGCAGAATATTCGCCGGCCGGCCCCCGCCCAGATAGAGCGAATCGGCCGCTTCGGGGTAGCCACTATTCATGAGGCGCAGGGCCGCACCGGCCTGATGGCCCCCTATATGAGGCCGGTTTATTCGGGAACGCGAATCGCAGGCCCGGCGGTGACGGTGACGGTGCCGCCTTGCGACAATTGGATGATCCATGTGGCGATTGAGGAATGCGCTCCCGGCGATATTCTTGTCGTCTCTCCCTCCTCCGATTGCGACGACGGATATTTCGGCGAATTGCTCGCGCGCTCGCTTATCGCTCATGGGGTTAAAGCTTTGATTATCAACGCCGGCGTGCGCGACACGGCGGAATTGAAGGAAATAGCATTTCCGGTCTGGTCAAAATGCATATCTGCGCAAGGCACCGTCAAAGAGACCCTTGGCGCGGTCAATATGCCGATCGTATGCGCCGGCGCCCTCGTCAAGCCTGGCGACGTCGTTATCGCCGATGACGACGGCGTTTGCATTGTCGATATCGATCGGGTCGATGAAATCGCCAACCTTTCTGAGGCGCGCGAGAAAAAAGAAGCGCAAATGCGCCGGCGTCTTTGCGCCGGCGAGAAAAGCCTCGATCTGTTCAACCTTCGCGAAAAGCTGAAGGCGAAAGAAATCCGTTACATAAGTCAAAAAGACCTGCCCTGACCAAGGGGCGCATATAAATGGGAGGCTTCCATGTCGCTGATGTTTGTCAAAGGAGTACATGGCGGGGGCCATCTCTATCTTTCTTTCGCCGCGCTGTTCCTGCTTGCCGCAGCAAGTTGCAGCCAACCGCAAGAGCCTCCCGAGCAAGATCTCGCATCTGCCGACCCCATAGGCGTCACTACACACGGTCATGTGGAAGGCGTGCGCGAAAGCCCGCTTTCGATTTTTCTCGGCATTCCGTTCGCAGCCCCGCCGGTCGACGACTTGCGCTGGCGCCCGCCCGAACCGCCGGAAAACTGGGACGGCTTGCGCGAAGCTAAAAGTTTTGCGCCCAGCTGTTACCAAAACGCCCAATATCTGGAAGCGCCCGAACACAATACGAGCGAGGACTGTCTTTATCTTAATATATGGACGCCAGCGGCATCCGCCGATGAAAGGCTGCCTGTCATGGCCTGGATTTATGGCGGCGGCTTTGCGGCCGGCGCAACGTCAAATCCCGTGCAGAATGGCGATGAACTTGCTGCGCGCGGCGTTGTTGTCGTATCCATGGGCTATCGCGTCGGTCCATTCGGCTTTCTCGCTCATCCCGCTTTAAGCGCGGAGTCTCCGCAAGAAGTCTCCGGCAATTACGGTCTGCTCGATCAGATCGCAGCACTGAAATGGGTGCAGGACAATATCGAGAATTTCGGCGGAGATCCGGACAAAGTGACGATTTTCGGCGAATCCGCCGGCGCGATTTCGGTTTCCATGCTTTCAACCTCCCCCCTCGCGGAAGGGCTTTTCCGCGGCGCGATTTCTCAAAGCGGCGGCTCTTTCGGCCCCACACATTCACCGCCCCTTCCCGGAGAAAATGTCCAGCGCCTCGACCAGGCCGAAGCCATCGGTATCGAATTTGCCGAGAAACTGAATGCGGCGGATATCGCTGAAATGCGCACGGTGCCTGCGGCGGATATCCTTGCTGCGTCGTTGCCCTCACCCGACGCCCCGTTTCCAGAAATGCGGCTCAGCTGGCCAGTTCTCGACGGCTATGTCATTCTAGGCGACCAATACGAGCTCTACGAACAAGGCGAATATAACGATGTCGCCGCGCTGATCGGCTTCAACTCCGACGAAGCTTCAATGTGGGGCGGCCAGGTGACGCCAGCTGAATATGAAAAGGCGACTCGCGACCGTTTTGGCCCTTATGCCGAAACGCTGCTCGAGGCCTACGCCGCCGAACCCGACGACGCCACGCAGGCCTCCCGCGACCTTGCAACCGACGTCATGTTCGGCTGGCACACGCTTTCCTGGGCGAAACTCCAAAGCCGCACCGGGACGAAACCCATTTACATGTATTATTTCGCGCAACGCCCGCCCTACCCGGAAGATCATCCGTTCGCCAACGTAAAAGGCGCTCCTCACGCTGCGGAAATGCCTTATGTCTTCGATCATCTCGAGGTCTATCCGGAGATTCCCTGGCGTCCGGAGGACGCCGCGCTTTCCGACGCAATGGCCGATTATTGGACAAACTTCGTCAAGACTCTCGATCCCAACGACGGCGAGCTGCCTCATTGGCCGCAATTCTCCGAAAATGAGCCCCAGGTGATGATTCTTGAAAACGGCCCTCATGCCGGCGCGCTGCCCTCCTATGAACGCTACGATATCCTCGACGACTATTTCGCCTGGCGCCGCACGCCCGAAGGCCGCCAGCCCTGATAGGTGCGGCTTGTCCAAATCAGCACTCTCTGTGCGCTGCCTGCGCATAAAAAAAGCCGGCGCAGTTAGCGCCGGCTTTCAGTTGATAGAACCGGTTCTGATAAAGACGCAACCGGGCTCTGGGTGATAATTTAGAACGCCTTGCTGATCTGGATGGAGAGAACCCGTCCCAGCGGACTGTTGCGGGAATTGTCGTATTGCAATCCCGGGAAGTTCGCTCCGCCCGTTGCATTCAACACAAGCGGCGGATCGGAGTCGAATACATTCTCAACGGAGAAAGTCATATCGAGCCCGTTGAGCAGTCCCGTCGCATCCGGTGAATAGGTGATGCTGAAATCCAGAGTCGCAAAGGCGTCTATGTCCAGATACTCGTCCGGCGCCGCAGCTGGAATGAAACGGCGTTCGATATGATAGGCGTTGGCGAAATTCAGATAGAGAGAGGTCTGAACCTCTCCAAGATCGGCCGTCACTTCGCCGCGCGCGGCGAATTTTAACGGGCCGCCGAAGTAATTCACACGGTCTTCGATGGGCGCTCCGGGGGCGATCGCTTCATCATATTTGAGCACATAAGTCGCAACCGCGCCCACGGTCCAGTCAATATTCTGCGCTGCAAAGTTATAGTACGCAGTAAAGTCAAGACCGCTTGTTTTGACCACGCCGATATTGTTCCGGCGGGCGTCGATGATGGCAATTGTGCCGCCCGGTCCGGGCGACGGCGCAGGCCCGATAGTCAGACGATCAACCGTATCGTAAGGAGAGAAAGCCGGCTGGGCCGTTCCGTTGTTGAGGGCGTCTATGAGCGCATCGAACTCCGCTTGGGACAAAGTCGACGTAGAAAAGGCGCCCGGATTCAAAAAGACAAAGGGAGAAAGCGACGGCGTGTTGAGCGCCGCAAGCGGCCCCACATTGAAAGCGGGGTAGTCGATCTTGCCTGTGTAATCGATACGATAATAGTTCATCGAAAGCGTCAGGCCGTCGACATCGGACGGCGTCCACTCGAAACCGGCAGAATAGGTCTTGGCTTTTTCAGGCCCAAGCGTTCCGTTGCCGCCAATGATGTAGGTCGGCGTCGTAAAACCGGGCGCGCCCATATATCCAAGCGAGGGATCGATGAGCATGGTGTCGATAGGAAATCTCGTATATGTGCCGGCTTGCGCGTTCGGGTTATTAGACGAGAGCACAGGCGCGCGAAACGACTTGCCGAAGCTGGCGTGGATGACAAAGTCTTCAAACGGCTCCCAGTTGACGCCGAATTTCGGATTTAGAGAGTCGCCAAAGTCGCTATAGTTTTCATAGCGGCCCGCCGCGGTCAGCTCGAGACTGACAATGCCCGGCATCGAATTGGCGTCGCCGACAAGCGGGACATATAGTTCGCCGAACGCGGCCGAGACATTGCGGCCGTTAAGCGAATGCACGCCCTCCGTCACAACCTGACTGGCGCCGGAAATGTTGAACGAGTCGAATCTGTCCCGATAGTGCTCGCCGCCGATCGCAAGTCTGACATCGCCGCCGGTGATCGAGAAGAGAGGACCGGTGAAACTTCCCGACACCATTTTGCGTTTGAACCAGTAATTGGTCGTGCTCCATGAGTCGAGATAATCGAGCGTCGCCTGATCATTGCATCCCGGCGTGCCGTCGCAAAACGGGTTGAAGGCGGGAATGGCGCCGAAGTCCCCTGCCAGAACATTGGGAAGAGTGCCGCGGGCAGTGCCGCCATCATCCGTTCTGACGCTGTTCTTCGCTTTGCCGTAGCTGAAGTAAACATCACCCGTCCAGTCCGGCATAGGAAGGTCAAACCGGAAACCGGCCGTGCCGTTCCAGGTCTGCTCATAACCGTCGCGCAAGTGCGGACCGAGGTCGCCAAAGAAATTATACTGAACGGTGACCGGATCGGGACAAGTGATTCCATTAGCCGATCCGCCGTTGTTGCACGGGTGGTAAGGGTTCGTCACGGGAACGACGAGCGGTCCTGCCAAGGTGTCATAGGGGGTTTGCCGGATCGTAATATTGCGGCGATAAAATATGCCGTCGCCGTAAAGCTCAAACCCGGGCGCCAGCTCTTGATTGAACTTTGCGACAAAGCTGTTGGAATCGATCGCCGGCAATGCATCGGTATTCGTCCAGCGTGATTGCGTATTCGGCGACGCCAAAAGATCGGACAGAGTCAGCGTCGTCGACGAGCCCGCAGGAATGCCCATGTAGCCCGACGGCGTCAGGATATTGCCCGGCGCGGTGGCGAGCGATAGTCCGTCCCCGCCATATTCCGAGAAATCGTCATTATAAAGTTTTGGCCGGTCAGACGCGGCGAGCGCTTCGCGATCGATGTGCTCATAGGCGACCATGATCCCGCCAGTGTCCCAAGTCTTGCCGAGCATCACCGCGGCTTTCCAGTCCATGTGGTCGTCCGCGAATCCTACGCGGCCCGAAACCTGCGCGCCGTCAAAAGGTTCGCGCATAATATAGTTCATCACGCCGGTAACAGCGTCCGAACCATATATGGCGGAGGCGCCGTCGGCGACGATCTGAATTTGCGACAGGGCGATTGACGGCACCGTGTCCGGTTCGAAGATGTCGCTGTTGGGGCCGACCGCCGGCGTGCGGTGGCCGTTCACAAGACTCAATGTCGCCGCAGTGCCAAGACCGCGAAGGTTGGGGCTGTTGGCGTAAGAAACGTTAACAACGTCGCCTTGAAAGCCGGCGCCGCCCGCACGCCCTTCATTGCCCCCGAATGAGAGCACTTGTGGAACTTTGCGCAAAAGGTCCGCAGTGCTGGAATAGCGGCTCTTTGCGATGTCATCGCCGCCGACAGTAAGAACTTCCGAGCCGACCGGGTCGATGCCTTGGATGCGGGTCCCCGTCACCGTCACTACGTCCCGGTTCTCGTCGCTTTCGTCGTCCTGAGCGTAGACTGGCGTTAAAGCAATTATCGAAACCGCCGATGCCGATCCCAATAACAAAGATAGCCGGCGCTGCGAACGCAGCGTCCTGTAATGATTTGAGCCTTGCATTTCCTGATCCCTCCCAACGCGACGCTGATTTTTCTAGCGCGCCTCTACTTCTGTAGATGGCCTGGAATCGAACAGACTTTTTCACAGCTGTCAATATGATTAGTCGATTTTGTATAACCATATGTTCGGTCCGTAATGATCGAGCGCATTTGCTGCGGCGCACAAGACAGCCCAAGGCAAAGGTGCAAATTTAAATGCGGACACGGATGAACGGACGCTCTGGAAAGCGATCATGGTTGTGCACCGCAATAGATTGACCTAAATGTCTGCGACCATGAACGCCTCCACAAAAACAACGCGAACCAGTCGGCGAAAAAAAACCACCAAAAAACCCTCCGTGAAGAAGCCCCGTGCGAAACGATCGAGGCAGGAACTGATCGCGGATGCTGTTATTGAGGTGCTTGGTCGCGCCGGCGCCCGCGGTCTTACCCATCGTGAAATAGACCGTTTTTTGCGCCTGCCCGACGGTTCGACATCTTATTATTTCCGCCGCAAGGACGATCTGATCGCCGCCGGCCTTGAACGGTTGAACGCACTAACGCTCGAACGGCATCGAAAACGCTACGAGACCGTCTTCCAAAAGGCCGCCTCAAAAAAACAGGTCAAACTTAGCGATTTTGCGGAAACAGAATTCGAAACATATAAGCAATATATTAGCTCGCCTCCGCTCTATCGAAATCTTGCGCGGGTCGAGTTTTTCATCATGGCGATTCGCGACAAGTCGCTGATGGAAGCACAGCGCCGAACAATGCAGCCTATATTCGATCTCGATGAAAAAATGTTCCGTCTGTTGGGAGCTAAAAATCCGCGTCACGCGGCCGCCGAGTATGGCGATTTCAGGCGCGGCAGCTTCATGACGTTTGTGCTCGTGCCCAACGCCGTTTTCGGCCGCGACCGCACTATCGAATACTATGAAAATGTAATCCGTAAGATCATCGCAGATACCGACAAGATGCAAGAAGACCTGCCGCTCGATGCAAATATAATAAAAACGATCGCCTCTTGACCGCGCCCCGATTCTCTACAAAAGTAGAGGAACGAAAAAAATCGACGGGAGGGCGCAAGATGCCAAGATGGGACCGCCGCAAGGTCTTGAATGTTGCGGCTGCAACCGCCGCCACGACTTCTTTTGCTCCGTTTGGCGCATCCGCGGGTTCCAAACAAGACAAACCGAACATCCTGTTCATCATGGCCGACGATCTCGGTTATGCGGATTTGAGTTGTTATGGCCGCAGGGATTTCGAAACGCCAGTATTAGACGCCTTAGCCGAAGACGGATTGCGTCTCACGGACTGCTACTCGAACTCGCCGGTATGTTCGGCAACGCGCCTTGCGCTCATTACAGGCAGATACCAATATCGGCTTCCTTTCGGACTGGAAGAACCCAGCCCGGGAAAGTCCGGCGCAGGATTGCCCGCAGATCATCCAACGCTTCCTTCGCTGCTTCGCGATGCTGGATATCGCACTACGCTCATCGGGAAATGGCATCTGGGATCGCCGCCGGACTATGGACCACTGAAAAGCGGCTATGACAGATTTTACGGCGTCTATGGAGGAGGCGATTATTTTCAGCACGCGCCGGAAACGGCGTCGCGCAACGACGGCGTTCTAACGGATCAGGATGAACCGTCCTTGGACGAGGGATACATGACCGATCTTCTCGCCGATCGGGCCGTTCTGGAAATAGAAACCGCCCATAAGCACCGCAAGCCGTTTTTCATCAGCCTGCATTTCACGGCGCCGCACTGGCCCTGGGAAGGGCCCGATGACGAAGAAGTATCGGAAAATCTCTCAAACCTTTTCCATTTCGATGGCGGCAGCATCGCCACATACGCCCGTATGGTTAAAAACCTCGATGCTAATATTGGCCGGGTCCTGCAATCATTGCGCAAGGCGGGGCTGCATCGCGATACGATCGTGGTCTTCACAAGCGACAATGGCGGCGAACGTTTTTCCGATTCATGGCCTTTTGTCGGCGTCAAAGGAGAGGTGCTGGAAGGCGGCATCCGCGTGCCGGGTCTTATCCGCTGGCCGGGACGAATAAAAAAGGAAAGCGTTTCAGACCAGATCGTCACGTCAATGGACTGGATGCCGGTATTGCTGTCCGCTGCGGACGCGTCTCCCGATCCGGCATACCCGCCGGACGGCGTCAATCTATTGCCTGAGTTTCAGAACGGGTCGACCCGCTCGCGAAAGCTCTACTGGCGTTTTAAGGCGAACGATCAGGCCGCTCTGCGATCAGACAACTGGAAATATCTCAGCATCGGCGGCGCCGAACATTTGTTTAATCTGAAGGAAGACGAGCGTGAGCGCGCAGACCTCAAGGAACGAAATCTCGATATCTTCGCCAGCCTCAAAGCCGACTACGAAGCCTGGAACGAAACGATGCTGCCCTATGAAGCTTCAACCTTCAGTCATGATGTGACGATGGGCAATTACAGCGACAGATACTAATGGAGTTTAGCATGCATAACTGGAACCGACGCGCCGTACTCGCCGGCGGCGCTGCGATCGGGGCGGCTTCGATCAGCCCCGCCGCAAACGCCAAACAACAAGGCGGAGAAAAGCCGAATATTCTATTCATCATGGCTGACGATCTCGGTTACGCTGACCTGAGCTGTTACGGCAGAACGGATTTCGAAACGCCGGCGATCGATGCGCTGGCATCGGACGGCCTGCAGCTTATGCAGACCTACGCGAACTCTGCGGTGTGTTCGGCCACGAGGACCGCTCTTATTACGGGACGTTACCAGTATCGCCTTCCATTCGGGCTGCAAGAGCCGGGAGGACGCAATCTGGGGCTTCCGCCCGATCATCCGACGCTTCCGTCTCTCCTGAAAAAGTCCGGTTACAAAACTGCGCTTATCGGAAAATGGCATATGGGAGCGCCGCCTGAATACGGCCCGCTCAAAAGCGGCTATGACAGTTTTTACGGCATATATGGCGGGGGTACGGATTATTTCAGGCACTCCCCGGACAACACCGTAAGTGAAAACTACGCCGAACAAACTGTGCTGATCGACCAGGACGCGCCTGCGTTGGATGAAGGCTACCTTACGGACTTGCTCGCCGACCGTGCGATCAACATCATAGAAGACTCAGCGAAGTCGGACACGCCGTTTTTCGTCAGTCTCCACTTCACTTCCCCGCACTGGCCTTGGATCGGCCCGAATGATGAACAAGTTTCGGAAACACTGACCGATTTGAATCATGAAGATGGCGGAAATATCCGCATCTTCGCATCCATGGTCAAAAGCATGGACGCAAACATCGAAAGAGTCCTGCACGCATTGAAGCGCGCCGGCCTCGATCAAAACACCATCGTCGTATTCACCAGCGACAATGGCGGCGAGCGTTATTCAGATGTCTGGCCGTTTGTCGGCGTCAAAGGCGAACTTCTGGAGGGCGGGATACGCGTGCCGGGGATCGTTCGCTGGCCGGGTCACATCAAGAAAAACCGGCGCTCTGAACAGGTTATCACGTCGATGGACTGGATGCCCACCCTGCTCGCCGCGGCGGGCGCGCAACAAGATCCTGGCTTTCCTTCCGACGGCGAGAATCTCCTCGACCAACTCACCGGGCAAGCGCCAGCCGTCGAGCGCAAACTGTGTTGGCGGTTCAAGGCGAACGAACAATCCGCGATCCGCGATGGAGACTGGAAATATCTAAAAATCGGCGGTTTCGAACATCTGTTCAACCTTGCGGAAGATGAGCGCGAGCGGGCCGATCTGAAAGACAAAGAACCCGAACGCTTCGCGCAACTGAAGACTGCGTATCAAGAATGGGATGCAACGATGCTTCCTTATCCGGAAGACAGCTACAGCCATGATGTCAAAAAGGGAAATTATTCCGATCGTTATTAGCGCCTTTAAATTGGCGCCAATCTCGATCAACAAATTAATCGTATAGCCGTCGCGTCATTCCCGCGGGTCGCAACACGATAAGTTGGGTCGGGTGCGGCCGGCGTGCGTAACGCTCGCAAACGCTGCGGCATTAGCGTTGCAAATGGAATACTGGCGGCGGCGGCGCCTTGAGAAGCTTGCCAGCGATCAGCGTAAAAAGGCCGGCGACAAGCGCAACCACTACCGAGATTAGCATCGCATAGCGAATAGCTTCATTGCCGTAAGCAGGCGTCAGGACGTCGCTCACCAATCCGGAAATAACGGGTCCGCCGCCTTGACCAATGATATTAGAGACAAACAAAAAGGTGGCGATCGCTACTGCACGTGTGCGCTCGTCCGACGACGCCAAAAGGAGCGCAAATAACGGCCCGATCTGCGCCATCACCAGAAGCGTCTCAAGCGCCAACCCGACCTTCCAGAGCGAGTCGCCGCCGAATATCAAAAGAAGTTGCGCGGGAGCGATAAGCAACATCGCAAAGGCGGGCACACGATAACGCCAACGCGGATCCTTCCGACCCAGGTAAGTCGCCAACCAGCCGCCGCCAAGCCCCCCAATAATACCGCCGCCTCCACGCAAAACGCCAATAAAGCTTCCAATTTCAGTCTGACTGAGGTCATGAACGCGTGACAAAAATGTCGGCACCCAAGTATGCATCACGGCCATGTTAAGACTGATTAGCGTCCCTGCTGCGACCGCAAAAACATACGCCGGTTTTGACGCCAAGCGGGTCAGCGCCTCGCCAAGCGCAACCGGCGAAGTCGATCCAGAATGGGACGCATCCGCAATGCGTTTCGGTTCACGCACCGTCAAAAACAATATAAGCGCCAGCGCAATCCCCGGCGCGCCAGCCGCTATAAAACTCACTCGCCATCCATATTCCTCGCTGACAAAACCGAGCACAGGAAACGCAATCAGTACGCCAATTGATGTCGACGCCGCCAGAAAGCCAAGCGCGGCAGGCCGTTGCTCTGAATTGAAAAGATCAGCGATAATGGAATTAGACGGCGCAACGCTGGAAGCTTCGCCAGCGCCGAGGAGGAAGCGGGTCAACGCCAACTGCCAAGCATTGCGAACAAGACCATGACACAACGTCATGACGCTCCAAAACGCCAAGCCCGCTGCAATGATGTTCCTACGGTTCCATCTGTCCGCCAGCGACGCAATAGGGAGCGCTGCAGTTGCATAAAATGCGGCAAAAGCAAACCCGGATAACAACCCAATTGTAGTGTCCGAAAGATTGAGGTCGCCTTTAATGAGCGGAATAAGAAGTCCAAGCAAATTTCGGTCAACAGTATTTATTGCATAAATTAGCGTAAGGAGAATAAGCGTATAGATATTAGACGGCGTCCACCCGCTCTGTGAGCCGGCATTCTTTAAATGGTTATCTGTCATCCATCCAACCCCGTGACATAGTTGTATTGTTCGATTTAAATCGACAATCGTCATGCCTGAGCGCGTGACGCCTTCACGCGCTGGCGGCTTTATTTGTTGTCTCTTTTTTCTTCCCGGGTTGCGGTATCCAAAAGCAAAGCCAGCTTCAAAAGTGCGGCGCGGTAACGGGCCCGAAACCGCTCGGAAAAAGCATCTTCCCCGGTCGTAATCATGACAGACTGCGGATAACTCATTGGATAAATGGTGAGAGCGACGAAAATCAGGTACAGCAAATCCGCATCTATGCCATTCGGCAGTTTTCCTTCGCTTTGAAGGTCAGAAATTATTTTCACGCGCTTAGCCACTACATCGCGCCTGTCGTCGAAATTAGTCAGATCAGAATCGTCTTTGCGTAATTTCGCTTCCAACGCTTCCCATTCGAGAAGACGCACGCGATGACGGTCTGCTGCAAAGCCATCGAAGTAAAGCTCCAAAAGCGAATAAATACTGTGCGGCGTTTCCGCCATTTCAGTCAGACGACGTTTGAATATTTCACTTAGTACAGCATCAAGAAGCCCGCGCTTGGACTCGAAAAAATGGTAAAGCATGCGGGGATTGGCTTCCGCATTGCGTGTTATCCTGTCGATCCGCGCACCAGAATATCCGTAAGCAGAAAACTCTTGCATGGCTGCGTTCAAGATACGATCGCGGCTGTTTGTTTCACGTTTTCCGCGCTTCTTTTTTGCAGCAGTTTTTTTTGGCTTTGCTTTGCGTTTACTGGCCATTTAATTCTCAGCCCTAAGACCTCTTCGGATGCGCATAAGGATGCGCCATATCGAACTCTGGAAACTCAATGGCTTCAATATCAAGTTTTGCCCGGTCAAGAATAGAGAAAATTCTGTCCTCCAGGTCATAGCGGAAAGAATCGCGCAGCTGCGCTTCGACAGCAGCGCCGCGCTCTTTTGGATTTGCAAGATACCATTCAACGGTTCGCTGAATGCCATAAGCGAAAGGCGTTGAACTATAAGCGAGGCGCGACAAATTTGATGTATCGAGAATATGGTGGCCTGTCGTGAGCGGAAAGCGTGCATATGGCCAAGCCGGCTTGGCAAGCGCCGCTGGCGCTGAAACCATCTCCACTTCTTTCTCAAGCCCCAAAACCGCTGCGATGCTTCTGACCCATTTGCGCAAACTGAGAGGCTCGTCATCCGCACAATTGAAAATCTGCCCGGCTGACGCCGAGCGGTCGCGAATGGCGGCAAGCACAATTCGCGCGGCATTTTCTACATAGAGAACACTTTGCACAAGAAAGCCGCCCTCAGGGACGATGATGCGCCGTCGCCCGTCCAAAAGCCTGCGAATAATGCTCCACTCTGCAGCGCCAGGCTGGCGGGGACCGTATACGCGCGGGTAACGCAAGATCGTTGCGTCAAACGCCCCATGTTGATGCGCCCAGCGGATTGCCGTGTCCGTTTCCACGACACGCGCGCCGAATTTGCCAACGGGGTCCAAGGGCATATCTTCCGGCATGGCGCGCGCTTCATCAAGATAAGCCATCGTCCAATCGCGTTTTTCACCGCTTTCAGAGGATGGGCGGACGGTCGCCGCCGGATCGATCCACCCCGGATAAAACATGCCTGCAATGGCGATGACATGTTCCACATGCCCGGTTAAGGCCTGCGCTACAAGCCGCAGGCGCCCATATTGCGCTATGGCGACGTCAAAATAACGCCCCTTCAACGCCTCCTCCAAAGGTTCCAGGAAATTCGGATCCGCCTTGATGCGTTCGACCGGCGCGGCGAATTCAACCGGATGACGGCCGGTGTTCAGAACCGTGACATCGTGACCTTCAGCAAGAAGCGCGTCAACGATCAGCGGACCCGTGGGGCCGCCCCCGCCAATCATCAATATGCGTTTAGCGGTAGCCACTTTTATCTTTCCCCTCCGCCAAACTTATCGTCTATATCGCGCCACTTCGACAATTCGAATAATTCAGTCAGCTCGGCAAAATTCTTTGTCCCTTCGGGCAGTTCAAGTGTTCCTTGACGCAGATCGTCAAGAGCATCACAGACAGTTTTTACAACCCGCAGCAACAAGGTGCCGGGATAAACAATAATAGAAAAGCCCATATCTTTCAGATCCTTGGGGGGAAGGATCGGCGTCCGCCCGGCTTCGGCCATATTGGCGAATTGAATGCAATCGATTTCGCCGCCGACGCGTTTGAGCTCTTCAACGCTTTGCGGAGCTTCAACAATCACGGCGTCAACGCCAACATCAGCGAACCGGCGCGCACGCGTAATCGCATCATCAAGTCCCGTTACAGACCGCGCATCCGTTCGGCCCACAATAAAGAAATCCGAGCTGCGGCGCGCCGCAAGCGCAGCTTCCAGCTTTCTTGTCGCCACGTCCAAGGGAACAACGGACTTCCCATCCATATGCCCACAGCGCTTTGGGTTGGTCTGATCTTCCAGAACCAGTCCGGCGACGCCCATAGCTTCATAGCTCTGCACCGTTCTTGTAACGTTTTTCACGTCTCCATAACCATCATCGCCATCGACTATGACTGGAAGCGAGGAGCCCCCCATAATGTCGCACACGCCATTAACGAACTCGCCAAAACTCAGGACGCCGACATCAGGCAGCGCATGCCTAACCCCTGCCAAAGCGAATCCGCCAATGCTGTAGACGTGAAATCCTGCTTTCTCAATCAACCGTGCCGAAAGCGCGTCATGAGCGATAGGAACGATAAGCGGATCTTCAACTTTCAACGCTTCATGTATTGTTCGGTCCGGCATTGTTAAACGTCACCCATATTGAAAGAGTCATCATCGATTTTCCGTGGTCCGAAATACGCCCAACTGCGGCGATCACGATCCCTGTTCTGAAAAGCGATAATGTCGTCTTTAAAGCGCAAAGTGGCCGCTATCGGGTCAAGCGCGTCAAGCATCGCCTGGCGATAATTTTCAGGCACCTCGAAAGCATATTCGCATCCTCCCGGGCTCACGACACGGCATTTTTCCAGATCGACGGTCACTTTGCCGGCGCCCTGCGAGGCCTCCACTTCGTCGGAAATTCGCTCCACATCGTCTTCAGCGATAACTACCGGAAGGAAACCGTTCTTGAGCGCATTGGAATAGAAAATATTCCCAAAACTGGGCGCAATGACACATCGAAAGCCGTAATCGCGCAGCGCCCAGACGGCGACTTCGCGTGAGCTGCCACAGGCGAAATTATGTCCCGCAAGCAGAATCTTTGCATGCTGGTAGGGTGCTTTATTAAGAATAAAATCGGGCTCTTCTTCTCCATTTTCCTTATAGCGCCAGTTATAAAACAGACCCTGTCCAAAACCGCCCTTCGTTACCTTGAGAAGTTGGGCGCCAGGAATTATCGCATCCGTATCAACATTAAGCCGGCGCAGCGGCGCTGCAATTTCCGTCAATTTCCGAAATGGCTTGCGTTCCATTACTGATGCTCCGCAATAGCGATGCGCCCCGCCACGGCTGACGCCGCCACAGTCTCTGGGCTTGCAAGATGTGATTTAACGTTTCGTCCTTGCCGATGTTCAAAATTCCTATTGGTCGAAGAGACGACGCGCGCATGATCCGGAAATCGCTCTCCGCCCGCCCCGCCACTCATGCACAATGAACAGCCGGACTCTCTCCATTCAAAACCTGCGTCTTTGAAAATCCTGTCAATGCCTTCCGCTTCCGCCAGCCGCTTGGTTTGCGCCGAACCGGGGCTGCAAATCGCCATGACGCCTTCGGCGATCTTACGGCCTTCCAGAACTTTCGCGGCCGCGCGCAGATCAGAAAGGCGGCTATTGGTGCAGCTACCGATGAATGCGGCGTTTATCGGCAACCCCGCAATACGCATGCCCGGCTTTAACTCCATATAGTCAAGCGCCCGACTCATCGAAGCCTGCTCGCGCTTCGTTTCTGCTTGCGAAGGATCGGGCACGTGGTCATGGAATCCGATTACATGTTCAGGGCTTGTGCCCCATGTGACCTGCGGCGTCAGCACTGAACAATCGATATCGATTACGCGATCATACTGCGCTGAGGGATCGCTTGGCAGGCTGCGCCAATAGGAAAGCGCCATGTCCCATTGGGCTCCCTTTGGCGCATATGGCCGTCCCGCTAGATATTCATAGGTAACGTCGTCCGGCGCGATCAATCCAAGGCGCGCCGAGAGCTCGATCGACATGTTGCAGATGCTGAGGCGCTCCTCAACACCAAGCTGTTCAATTACCGGCCCGGCATATTCTATGGCGTAGCCATTGCCGCCATCTGCAGATATTTCACCAATAAGGTGCAAAATAAGGTCCTTGGCGGTCAGTCCGCGAGGCAAAGCGCCGGTAAAATTGACGCGCATGGTCTGCGGCTTCGTCTGCACAATGCCGCCGGTCGCCATCACATGCTCGATGTCCGTGGTCCCAATGCCCCAAGCGAGCGCGCCCAGCCCCCCGATCGTGCTCGTATGACTGTCGCAGCACACAAAGACCGTTCCCGGAAGGGCGACCGCCTGCTCAGGCGCAATGACGTGGACGATACCCTGCTCCGCCGTATCAATATCGAAAAAGGAAATTCCTGTTTCACGGGCGCCGGCCCGTAATTTTTGGATGAAGTCTTTTCCATTCGGAATGATCGTATCGTCTCCACGCCCCGGAGTCGTGTCGAGCAGGTGATCGACCGTGGCGAACGTCAATTCCGGACTCAAAATCGGCCGCCGCGCATTCTTCAAGCTTTCGAACGCTACCGCTGCAAGTTCATGCAGAAAGGCGCGATCGACATGCAAAAGATAGGTATTATCGCCAAAATCCCGGATGACATGGTCACGCCAAATCTTGTCCAGCAAGGTTTCTCCGCCCATCATTCCGCTTTCGCCGCTTTGTTTCCAGAATCAAACTTTTCGCCAAGCCATTCGCGCAATATGCTTTCGCGATCCGCATCTACCTGGCGCCCTGCAAACCGGATGCTCCCTGGATTATTGGCGAGCTTCGCAAATACATTCGGCATCCGCACCTGACCGAGTTCGGGGTCGTCAACATCCACATAAATCGGGCGCATCTTGAAATGCTCGTCGTCGATTATGTCCTGCATTGTGTAAACCGGCCCCACAGGCGCGCCTGTTTCGTTCAGCTTCTCCAGTGCTTCATCTCGCGTGATTGTCGACGCCCACTCTTGAATGATTTTGTCGATGAGTTCTGCATTTTCCATACGCGCCGCGTTTGTTGAGAAACGCGGATCCGAGGCGAATTCAGAATTGCCCGTAGCTTCAAAAATGCGTTGCGCGGTAACCGGCGTGGCCCCTGATATCGCGAACCACTTGCCGTCTTTGCATTCATAGGCGCCCCTGGGCGATGCGAACTCCAGCCTGCTGCCCGCCCGTTTGGGCTCCACGCCAAATACCGAATAGTCGATGAACTGCGGACTGAGGCAACTGAACAGCGGCTCTATCAAGCTGACGTCGATTAACTCGCCTTCGCCGCTGACATGACGGCGATGCAGCGCAGCCAGCGCCGAAATACTGGCCGCCATGGCCGCGTAGGTGTCTGCAAGCGCTATAGGCGATAGAGTCGGCGGTCCATCCGGCCACCCATTCAACCCGGTGAACCCGGCCATTGATTCTGCGATCGTGCCGAAACCGGGCCTTTTTCGATAAGGGCCTTCCTGACCGAAACCGCTGATTCGCACCATGATCAATCCAGGATTGACCTTACGCAAATCATCCCAACCAAGCCCCCATTTCTCCAATGTGCCCGGCCTGAAATTTTCAATAACGATGTCCGCTTCACGAACGAGGTCGAGAACCGTTTCACGGCCTTCCTCCGATGCGAAGTCAATGGCCAGCGTGCGTTTATTGCGCCCCACATACTTCCATATCAGGCTGGCGCCTTTTGCTTGCCTGCCTGTTGCGCGGGACGGATCGCCTCCCGGCCGCTCAACCTTGACGACGTCCGCGCCCAGATCGCCGAAATAACACCCGACCAGGGGCCCGGCGATTACGACGCCTAAATCTAACACTTTTACACCGCGAAGAGGACCTGACGCCGGCGGCAATTCATCGGAGGCGCTCACTCGTTCCATGGCAGATCACCCGGCATTGTTCCGTTCGGAAGCTGCTTCATTCCAGCCAGGAACTGCACTTTGCGAGTATGAAAACGCCAGAATCCGTTCTCCGGCACAAACCGCACCTCCTCGGCCGCATATCCCAGCAACTCGGTGCTGTAACGGCCGATTCCCTTTCCTTCCGGCATCTTCACAAGGTCATAAAGCGAGATGACGACGCGACACTCCGCTTCGCTGCCATTCACCTGATGAAAACGAAAATTGGTCGGGGTATGCAGAGTTCGCCGACCGGGATAACTGAAGCGCACTTTTTTCATACGCTCTAACATCAGCGCCCGCCCCGTCATGGGTTCGGAGCGTCCCGCATCGTAAAGCACAACATCTTCAACATGCAGCGACATGGCCTTTTCGACCTCGCCCATATCCATGAAGTCACAAAATGCGATAAACGTCTCTTCGCAGGCCCTTATGATCGCCAGCTCCTCGGGCGTCCTCAACGAACCGAATTCATAATCCGCAAGCTTAAATGTCACGCGGCGACTCTCCTTAAGGCGGTTGCTCGCCATACCTTATAAGTAAACATTCCCTTACCTATTCATTGCCCGCCATGTTCGTCAAGGAAGGATAGCCAGGGCAGAAAATCGCCCCTGCCTTGCATTCGAAAAAGGCAGGGGCGTTACGTTAAAAGTTAGCGACTGCGCGTACGCCGAACTGCCGGGGCGCTCCGTAAACAATGCCGCCGTCAAAGCTTGAAGAATCCGACGCCTGAGAGGCGACATACAGTTCGTCAAACACATTCGTGACATAACCCTCGACCGTATACCGATCACTGAAGTCAAATGACAGCCGCAAGTCGACTATAGTGCGCGGGTCGAGAATGGTGTTCGGATTCGGAAAAGGCGTCGTATAAGCCAAGCTTGTGTAGCCTACCTGAGCGCGAGGCGTCATCGTGACCTCGCGCCCCAACGCGATTGCATATTCGAGGCCTGCATTGACGGTCCATTCCGGCGCAAATGGCAATACATCTCCTTGCGAAACAAAGTCGTCTCCTGCAAGCGGACAGAGCGGAGATCCGGCAGGATTATCCTCATTTGTAAGGCAGGCGTCATCGGCAAACTCGCTATGGAGGTATCCCGCGCCGAAGTTTAAGCCCAGATCGCCGAATTGGCCGAATATCTCCAACTCAGCGCCATAAGACTCCGCGCTCGCGGCATTCTGCTGAATCGGAAGCCCGGACGCAGGATCATTGCCGGAAAACTGGATGTCCGTGTAATCTGAATAGAACACGGCGCCGTTAACTCGCAGTTGTCCGTCAAGAGCGGTAAGCTTTGCACCGCCTTCATAAACAAAGTTCTTTTCAGGATCGACTTCGGGAGTGCCGGGCGTCAGGTTGATGCCGCCGGCTTTGTAACCTTTTGAAGCGCTTACATAGAGAAGCAAGTCATCCGTTGCGTGATAGTTCAGGCTCACCTTGCCCGTCCATTCCTTCGAATCGGAATCGGATGTTACTTCGCCTGGTCCAAGCGGACGCGGGAATGCAACCCGCTCGATATCCTGACTATCCCAGCTATAGCGCGCGCCAAGCGTAAAATCCAATTTCTCTGTAAGGGAGTATGTCCCCTGCCCGAACAGAGAATAAGAAGAACTGTTGACAATAATCCGGATATCAGAATCCCGGTCGTAATAATCATCGACATGGTGATTGTCCCGGAACACAAAAGTTGGGCGCTCTTCCTCCATCATAAAGCCGCCGACAACCCATTGAAACGGCCCATCATGAGTCGAAATGAAATTGACTTCGTTGATCAGCGTTTGCGTATCCGTTCCGGAAAACGCGACGCGGCCGGGATATAATGCGCGGTTGCCGCGCGATGCAGGCAATCCCATTGGAATCGGCAACGCCGTCGTTGTCCTGTCGCCATCCGACTGGTCACGCGCTTCGCCGTCCTGCCATGAGGTCAACGCTCTGAATTCCACCGTATCGGACAATTCATAGCGCAGCTCGCCCGAAAGACGATATCCTTCGTGTGTCAGGAACGAGCGACCGTCCTCCTGGATAACATACGGATCGGAAGACACCATATCGTTCCGGTTTTTGATTGCGGCGTTATCGGAGTCATAGTCAAAATATTCGAATCGAGCATTCAATCTGAGCCGCTCGCTGTCGTCACGGAAAGCAAAGTTCGCACGAACGCCCTCCTGATTGAACGAGCCAGGTTCGCTCCCGCTTGGCCCCAGGTTCTCCGTAAAACTTCCGCGCTCTTCATGCACCACGGCAAGCCGCAGAGCAGCGTTTTGGCTCATAGGCATGTTCGCCGCGCCAACGATGCGATAGCGATCGTAATTGCCAACATTGACATCAAGAGAGCCTGAAAACTCGTCAAAATCGGGCTCAGGCGTGCGCACATAAATCGCCCCCCCGGTCGAGTTTTGCCCGGTCAGCGTGCCTTGCGGCCCACGCAGAACTTCCATGGATGCAATATCGAAAAAGCTGTGCCGGATGAATTGTTCATGCGGGATCAACTGACCGTCGATATAGTAGGCGACCCCAGGCACCGACGACGGCGCCGTGCGAGCCAGCCCTACACCGCGAATGTTGATGAAAGTGGAGCGTGAAATCGTCGTCACCGCGATGGAAGGCGCAGCTTGCTGAATATCTTCAATGTCGTCGATCGCCCGCTTGGCGAAATCTTCCGCCGTGAGCACGGTGACGGCGATCGGCACATCCTGGATATTTTGTTCGCGCCGCTCTGCTGTTACGACAATGCGGTCTTCGCCCGCCCCTTGCGCATAGGCGGCAGCCGGAATTCCGGCCACCAGTGAAAGACACGTTCCGCCCAGCAATTTCTTCATATTTCTCCCGCGACGCGGAAAAACCCGTCCCTTCGCCGCCGCATGCGAACGCAACAGCCCTGCCGCCTCTTTCTTTGATGCCGTCATGGATTCCCTCCCGTTATGTAAGTATCTATTTACTTACCTTGTATCACGGAAGAATTTACCCTGCAAGAGCAACAGGTTATGCTGCGTTGCGACAATATCTTTGTTATTGAACTTACAGCGTTTTTTGCTCCGCGAACCGAGTCGCGGCGGGCCAACTGCAAGGCAGGCATTGCATCGGCGGAGCCGGCAAGCGGGCCGCGCCACAATAGAAAATGAGAAATTATTCTGGCTGCTATTAGCGACCCGCGTTGAAGACATTTACGATATCCAGCGCAATATCTCCCACAAACTCAGTCGGGCAGCGCCGCTACAGCCTCACAACCCGCACATGTTGCAAGGCGTAGCTTTATAGCCGCGGCCAGTCTTTGACTCTGCGTCACCGGGGGGCCGACGGCGCGCCGAAACGAATATCTATCGGCTCCACACGGACGATTTTCGCCAGACCGTCTTTTTGCCAGGGGTCTTCGCCGATGCGTTTCTTCACCTCTTCAATGCTGTCCGCGCGAATGATGAAAAGCACTTCCATACTGTCTTTCATCAAACCGGCCATGGCGACAAATCCGTCGGATTCGAGTTTTCGCCATATTGCGGAATGCTCTTCATAATCAGGCTGCTCGGAAGAGGGCGCAGCCTGGTCCCATGAGGCTCCGCGCTGCACGATAACGGCGAAATGATTGGTCATCACTATTACTCCTTCGAGGGCCAGAGGCCCTATTCCTCAAGCAGGCTGCGCTCGCGAAGATAGGCGCGCAGGGCTTCCAGATCTTCAGGGGAAATGCGGTCGGCGAAATTCGGCATGCCGTTCGGCACGAGCGCTCCTTCGCGCACGACCAGTTCGAGCGAATCAAGCATCTGCGTCCTGCGCAGGTCCGGGTAACCGCCGGCGCCGACCGCAGAAGGTCCATGACATTCCACGCAATAGGTGTGGTAGATTAGCGAGCCGCGATCATAAAGTTCATCGCCGGTGAGTTTCATCGGATCAGGCGGCGACGCCTCAGGCGCCGGCGGGTCGGCGCGTTCCGGCAGACTTGCGTCCCCGTTCAGCTTGAACGCCAAGACGCGGCGTCCTTCGCCATATTTCCAGCCGAATTCTTGAGCATCGAACGCCGCCATGTTGACATAGGCGCCGCCGATTCCGGACGTGACAACGACATATTGTTCGCCATCGATTTCGTAAGAAGCCGGCCCCCCAATCACACCGTTGCCGGCTTCACCCCGCCACAACTCTTCGCCGCTCTTTGCATCATAGGCGACCAGATAACCGTCTCCCGTTCCCTGGAAAACAAGCCCGCCGGCCGTGGTCATCGTGCCGCCCGCAACGCCGTCGGGCGCATGATGGCGCCAGACTTCGCGCTGGTTGACGGCGTCCCAGGCAAGAATGCCGCCTTTCATATTCTCAGGAAGACCGATGCGCACCGACGTGTCCATTCCTGCATTGGGATCGAATTCCCATTCACCGACCGGCGTCTCATCGTATTTCATCGAGGCTTCTATGAACGGAATGAAGGCGTAGTCCAGGTCCGGATTGAACGACATGGGCTGCCAGCTGTGTCCGCCCAGCCATGAGGGTGAGAGATCGAAAAAGCCGTCGCCGCCGCGAGCGCGCGGATGCTCCACGGGCCGTCCGGTCTCAGGATCGATATGGCTCGCCCATGTGACCGGCACATAGGGCTCAGCGGACAGAAATTCTCCGGTTTCCCTGTCGAGGACATAGAAAAAGCCGTTTTTCGGCGCCTGCATAATGACGCGGCGTTCTTCACCATTGATCGGCAAAGTCGCCAGAATCATATCCTGTGTCGCTGTGTAATCCCACTGGTCGCCTGGCGTCGTTTGATAATGCCACACATATTCGCCTGTATCGGCTTTAACGGCGACGATGCTGGAGATAAACAGATTGTCGCCGCCGCCGGGACTGCGCGCATTGCGCCCCCACGGTCCGCCATTTCCAGTGCCGATATAAATGAGGCCCAACTCGGGGTCGTAGGCGAATGCGTTCCAAGGATTGCCGCCGCCGCCATATTTCCACCATTCTCCGTTCCAGGTTTCGGCGGCCATTTCCATGGCTTTGGATTCGAACCCTTTGGACGGATCGCCGGGCACAATCCAAAAGCGCCACAACAATTCTCCGCTTTCCGCGTCATAAGCCGACGCAAAGCCGCGCGTGGCCTTGTCGCCGCCGCCCTGTCCGATGACGACGCGTCCGTCGAAGACGCGCGGCGCGCCTGTTATCGAATATGGCTGCGAGGGATCGAAGGTCTGCACGCTCCATACCGGATCGCCGGATTTGGCGTCGAGAGCGATCAGACGTCCATCGGCGGCGCCGACGTAAATCTTGTCTCGCCACATGGCGACGCCGCGGTTTCGTCCCCATGTCGCAAATTTCTCGCCGCGCATCTGCGCGCCCGGATCGTACCGCCACAACTGTTCTCCGCTGCGGCCGTCAATCGCATAGACGACGCCGAACGTGCCTGTCGTATAAATTATCCCGTCCGCAATCAGCGGCGTCGATTCTATCTCACCCGGCGAGGCCAGGTCGGCGTACCAAGCAAGGCCGAGATCGGCGACATTGCCCGCATCAATCTGCGCAAGCGGGGTGAACCGCTTTTCTGAATATGTTCGACCATGCGACAGCCAATCAGCATCCGGAGCTTTATTGGGGTCGAAGTCAGTTTCCTCTTCGACCGCCGCCGGCACCTCCTGGGGAGCGGACGCGTTCTGCGATTCGCCGCATCCAGACAAAACAGACACAAGAAAGAGAAATGCTGCGACCGGTTTGAATGCGGCAAAACCGGACCGCGAATTGAAAATAGACATCAGTTTCACTCGCTCCCTATTCGTGCGGGACCGCTTCCCGGGCCTTTGACGGCCCCCTCAGGCCGCTCCGCTTTCCTTCTTGTGACCAAATCCGGTCTGAGACTCAAATTCTATCGGCCCCAATACAGACACCTGCGATCACCGACTCTTCGCTCCCGCACAATCATCTCCGTCACACATCAAGCACTCACATAAGCGAGCCAAAAAGCGGGAATACTGATTTGGCCGGGGGGCCATAGCGACGCACGATTGCCCGTTATCTACTTAACCGGTTTTCGCGATAAAAACGCCATGGCATTGTCCAGCGACTGCCTGCTGTGCGCCCATCGGCAAGATGGCGGCTGACGCCGTTCTCTGAGACGCCGCGATTTCAGGGGATATACGAACGCATGGCTGCAAGCTCAAAGACATGAAAAGCCGACGCGTTGTCAGGCGCCGGGAATATTTAGGAAAGGGCTGGAAATTGGGAACGCTCGAAATTAACCAGGTCGCATCCACTTTCGCAGCAGAGATCCGCGGTATTGACGCATCAAGCCCGCTCTCGGCGCGCGATCTCGACGCTCTCATCGGCGCGCTTGATCGTTACGGCGTCGTCGTCATGCCGGATCAGAACCTCACGCCCGATCAGCAAATTTCAGTGAGCGAGCAGCTGGGCCCATTGGAAAATTCCGATGAAGGAAGCCCGAGCTTCCGCAAGCTCCGTGAAAATCTGCAATATGTCGACGGACGCGTTTCGGAAATATCGAATCTGGCGCAAGGAAAAGGATTGCTTGAAGAATCCGACGTTCGCCGCCTTTTCACGTTTGCAAACCAGCTCTGGCACTCCGACAGCACATTCCGTCCAATCCGCGCGCGTTACACCACTTTGTCCGCCGTCAAGGTTCCTGAATCGGGCGGCGATACTGAGTTCGCCGACGTGGCGAGCTCTTATGACGCGCTTTCTGATGAGGACAAGGAAGAAATAAAAGACCTCATGGGCGTCCACAGCCCGACGGTCGTCATGGAAGCCATGGGCGCGACACGCCCCGATGGCGGCGGTTTTGTCAGCGAATACGGCACGCAGTCCCGGCCGATCGTGGACATCCACCCGGGATCCGGCCGCAAGGTTCTCAATGTGCCTTCCCACTGCTCCCATATCGAAGGCATGTCTTTGCCAGAAGGCCGGTCGCTCTTAACTTATCTCAGGGAGAAAGCGACGCTGCCGGAATTCCGGTACCGGCATGTCTGGTCGCTGGGCGATTTCGTTATTTGGGACAACCGTTCAACACTCCATAGGGCGTGCCGTTTCAAAGAACGCAAGGAAGCGCGCCAGCTTGTCCGCACGGTCGTGCAAGATGCCTGAAACAAAATTCCGTATGATGAATAATTATCGTTTGCCGCGTCCCCTGGGTGTGCTGGCGCTTCTGGCGCTCTCAGCCTGCTCTGGAAAGGTCGCGGATATCGACCGTATTGCATTTGAGAATCCGGATGTGTTCCCGGAGAGCATTACGTCAAACGCCGACGGCGATCTTTATATCGGCAGCGCCGGCGATGGATCCGTTTATCGCGTCCAACGAGGCGAAGAGGTCGCTACTGTCTGGATTTCTTCGGAGGAAAGCGGCGCCATGGAGCTGCTTGGCGTCTTTGCCGACGAGAATTCCAGCACGCTTTACGCCTGCTCTATCGCAGCCGGCGCGCCGCCCGAAGGCGCCGACGCTCTATCCGCCTTATACGCCTTCAACTTAAGCACTGGTGCGACAAAAGCGAAATACCCATTGCCTGGCGGCGCGAAGGCGCTTTGCAACGATATCGCCGTCGGCGCATCGGGAACGGTTTACGTCTCCGAAACAATGAATGGCCGCGTGCTCAGGCTCACGTCCGGCGGCGCAAAGCTGGAAGTGTGGGCCGCCGATGAACGCCTTCGCGGCGTTAACGGAATTGCTGTCGGCAGCGATGGCGCGCTTTATATGAACACTTTCACCAGCGGAAAATTCTTCCGTATTCCCGTCCAAACAGATGGCGCAGCCGGCGCCATCTCCGAACTGGCGCCGTCGTCGCCCCTCAACAGGCCGGATGGACTGCGCGCGCTCGGCGATATGAAGTTCTTGCAGGCGGAAGCAGGCGGACGCATCTCCGAAGTTGAAATTTCCAGCGACCAGGCGATCATTACGCCCTTGAAGACGGGCCAGGGATGGTCCGGCGTCACCAGCGCCAATGGGCGTATCTGGGCCGTAAATCCCAAGGCTGAGTATCGCATGGATCCGAGCATGGCGGACAAGGACCCGAATCCGTTTTTCATCGACGCTATCGACCCGGCCCGCTGAGGAGTTGACGATGGGCCTATATGCATTTCGCGCCCCTTCCCACATCTTTACTACATTTGCATGCCTCATTGCAGCAATTGCTCCACCGGCCTGTGCGCAAATTCCCTCCGCCAAACAGCAGATTCTCCTTGACCGAATGGAGATCAACGAACTGATTACCGGCCTTTACGAGAATGTGGAGACAGCGAGCTCGACAAACTATGCCGATTATTACCTTGAAGACGCCGTCCTTGAGATAAACGGAACAGAATATCGGGGCCGCGCGGCCATTTTCGACTACCAGGACGCCGTCGCCAAAACGAGCCCGCGCCTTAAAGGGTCGTTTCATATGCTTCTGAACAACCTGTCGATTGATGTAATGGGGGATACGGCGACGGCGAAACTCTATTTCACGGGGGTGCTGGCCGAAACAGTTACAGGCCCGCCGCGCCTGTTCAAGCATGGACGTGAATACGACCTCCTTGTGCGGAGAACAGACGGCGAATGGCGCATTAAGAGACGCGTTATCGTCAGCGACGCTTCAGCCGATAGTGACTTCGAAGGAATTGAACGGCCTGGCGAAGACTATAACATCCTCGATAGCGAAAAAGCAGCGCAATAAGAAGAGCTTACGCGACCTCGTCGACGCGCACGCCTTTCGTTTCTCGTGTTGCGAAAAACCATATCGCCGAGACGAGAACGCCAAGCGCGCCGAATAAGGCGAAGACTGGATTGACCGACCCTGTCTTCGCAATAAGCCCGCCGACCATAAGGGGCGTCAGCATCGATGCTGTGCGCGCCGATGAACTGCAGATGCCGAGCGCCAAAGCCCGCACCCGCGTTGGAAACACTTCAGCCGAATAGGGCCACAGGATAATCGTGCCGATGCCGATGCCGGTATGTCCAAGGACGACCAAGGTCACCAGCAACGGCACATTCGATTCCACCAACATCAAACTCAGCAGCACAAGACCGCCGGCCAGCGTTCCCGCAATCGCGAGGGGCCTGCGTCCAACCTTGTCCATAACCACGCCTAGAAGCATCGGAATAAACAGCACCAGAACCATAGATATCGCACTGAAACGCAGAGCTTGCGGAACCGGAATATGAAATTCGCTCACATAGATCGAAGGAACCCAATTGACGAGTCCGTAGTTTACAAGAGAAGTAAGGAACCAGAGCGAAACCATAACGCCGAGCGGGGCCCGCACGCCGCTGGAAAAGATCTCGCTCAGCCGCGCTTTCTGCGCTTCGCTTTGAAGCGGCGCCTCATCGAGCGCTCCGTGGTCGCACAGTTTCGAATCGCGCGGCCCGCCCAGTTGCAGAATTGCTCTCACCGCTGCCTCGAAGCGCCCCATGCGGGCAAGCCAGCGCGGCGACTCCGGCAACAGCGCCAGGCTGAACGGCAGAACGAGCAGCGGCGCAGCGCCGAGGAGGAACATCATCCGCCAGCCGAAGTGTTCGATAATGAAAGAACTCGACACGGCCGCCGCGCCATAGCCGCTGATCATCAGAAACTGAAAGACGGAAAAAAACCGTCCGCGCGTTTGTGTTGGGGCGATTTCATTTATATAGCTCGCGCAAACCGGAACGGCGCCGCCAATCGCAAGTCCTTGTATGAAGCGTAATGCCGCCAGTTGTTGGGGTGAGTGCGTCAATGCGCAAGCGAGACTGAAAACGCACATGATCGCAACAGCGATGCTATAGACCGGCTTGCGTCCCCAGCGCTCGGCAAAGGCCCCCAATACGAGCGCCCCGACAAGCTGGCCCGCATAGCCGCTGGACATCAGCCATCCCATGGCTACGGGATCGAGATTCCATTCCTGAGACAGGGTTGGCATGACAAAGGCGATCATCACGCCGTCCCAGGAGTCGAACAGCATCAGCAAACCCAGCAGCACTGGAGCCAGCTTGCGCCTGTTCCAAGCGCCAGGCGCATCCAGCAAACCGCCGATCTCTATTTGTTTTCCCTGATATGCCTCAGACATTGTCTTCCCGCATTCTCACGGCTTTGCGCCGGCGCCACAAAGCCTGTCCTGCGGCGCAACTCACCGGGCGGCCAAACACCGCGAAAACAGGAACGCCTCATGCCTAAAAAGCGAATCTATGGCTGCCGCCGTCCACAGCGATGACCTCGCCCGTAATATATCTGGCGATCGGCGATGCAAGAAACGTAACCATCACGGCAAGATCCTGGGGCTCTCCAAAATAGCCCACAGGAATGTTGCGATTACAATATTCCTCCCGCGCTTCTTTTGTCGGGAATATCTTATCGATTTGCTCACTGATGATTACGCCCGGCCCCACCGTATTGACGGTGATTCCGTCCCTTGCGACTTCATGGGACAAGCTTTTTGAATAGACGGTGCGGGCGGCGTTCATAACGCTCGCAGAATTGATAATGCTCTGCACTTCGAAAGTGCCGCCGATATTGATAATGCGACCGAACTTGCGGGCGCGCATTTCCGGCAGCAAAGCTTCGGCCAGTTGGCGCGGCGCAATCACGCGCAACGCATAAGCGTGTTGCCAACGGTCCTCGGCGCCCCCGACGCCCAACACTTCCGACGTGCCGGCATTGTTGACCAAAATATCTATATGACCGAACCGATCGAGCGCCTCCGCCGCAATCGCCTTGCCCGCATCGGGGGCGGTCAGATCATGAACCATTATTTCCGGTTCGAATTCGGCGAATTCCGCCAGACGTCCGGCCGCCTCGCGCAAAACCTGCTCGCGCCTGCCGAGAATTACAACACGGGCGCCTTCCTGAATGAGCGCCTCTGCAATGCCGTAACCGATGCCAGTGCCGCCGCCCGTGATCAAGGCGGTCTTGCCCTCTAATTGTAGATCCACAGCTTAATCCTTTTACTCTTTGCGCGAGAGCCCTGTTTTTATTGGAACCTTAGGTTAATCAGCCGCGCTGCGCCACATCCTCAAAGCCCCTGCGCGTGAAACGGGCGATACTCTCCGGTGGCTTGGCAGCCGGCGTGTTCAACCACAGCCTCAACAGAAGACGCCACTGCGAGGGATCCTCGTAATCTTCATACGCTGTACGCGCGTGAAGCACGGAATAATTATTGACGATTTGAATATCGCCCGGCTGCAGGTCCATATCCAGACGGAAATCGGGCGTCATGATGAGTTCGTCTATAAGCGCAAGCGCCTCACGCTCGTGTATTGACGGCTCCTGGCCCCTTTTCTCAAAAGCGCCATCAATGCCTCTCCGGCCGTAAAAACAGCTCAGCCGCCCCTCTTGGCGTGCGAATATAGGAACGGTGTAGGGCGTTGTGCTCTTGGGGTCCGCCCCTTCTCCCCGATAATCGAGATGAAATCCGCGATACATAATAGGCAGCAAATCGGGACGACGCTTGAGGAACTCATTGTAAACGGCCGTCATGTTCACAATCGAACTCGCCCCGCCTGACTTTGCCTTACGGACGCAAAGCAATCCGACCATGTCCGCAAGATCATTGTGCGGCTCTTGATGGCGACGGTCCTGATATCCGCGAACATTCGGATTTGACGGATCAAGGTCGTGAAACGTCACATGGGTAAGCAAATCGCCATTTGCATTCTGACCAAGCCCGGTTCCGAGATAGGCGCCAATCCCCCAATAGATCATTTCAAGATCTTCAATGTCGTATTCATCAACACGAATCCCGCGGATCAGCGCAAACCCTTTTCCGGCCGTAACATCGTGACGCACTTCCGCCAGCTTTCCCTGAAGACCAGGGAGCGGAAACTCTTCGGCGCCAAATTCGCCAAGGCTTAATCCGCGACGCTTTACGCCGTCCAGAGCCTGATCGAGCTCTTTCAAGTCTTTATCATTCAGCTCAAACATCAAATCCCCGCCATGGAAATCCGCTGCCGTCCACAGCGATGGCCCCGTCACCGGAGCGTCAAGCATCTCTTCCACCATGTCACTCTTCTCGCAGCGCATACGCCGATCCCGACGTTTGGAATCGTCTTTTCAAGCGCTTGCCACATGGGATTGACTGGCGAGAAATAGTCATTGGCGACAGGGCCATCGCAACAAGAGATAGGCAAGGCGCGCCGCCGCCTTCTAGGCGTCCGACCAGTTCGCAGGGAGCGATCGGGCGCCGCTTTTGCCGGCGGCGTCCGCGCCTGAGGCGGGCCTTGTACGGCGCTCGAAAAAGGGTAACGTTGCATACAAATGTTGAATATGCCGCGCCCCAGAATCGATTTGCTTCAGCTGCACTATTTCGTGGCGGTGGTGGATGCGGGAAGCATCACCAAAGCCTCTCGCATATGCAATATCGCCCAGCCGGCGCTCAGCAAACGCATATCCAGTCTGGAGGTGGAGCTGGGCGTGCAGCTTCTCCATCGGGGAGCCTTCGGCGTTCAGGCCACCGAAGAAGGAATGGTGCTTTATCAGGCGTCACAGCGCGTCCTGCGGGAAATGTCGGCCATCCCCCAAGCTGTGCGGTCATCCGCGGAGAATCCCGCCGGCGATGTTCGGCTTGGCTGTCAGGACAGCCTCACGCGCCTGATTTCCAGGCCTTTGGCGAAAGAAACCATGCAGCTTTTCCCCAATATTCGGCTTGCCGCAAGCGCCGGGCAAAGCATGGAATTATACCGGGCCCTGAGCGAAGGCATGCTTGATCTCGCACTCATCGTTTACGATGAAAGCATACATAATGTTGCGGTGCAGCTAGTGCTGGAGGAAGAGCTTTTCGTAGTTGCGGCCCCCTCTGTGTTCAGCGAGCGCGACGACGAAATTCCACTCGATGAACTGGTCCGCATCCCGTTCGTGTTTCCAAGCAGCACGACCTTCGCCAGCGGTCAGATGGTGGTGAACCTCCTTGGCGAATACGGCGATCAGATCGATATTGTGGCCATGGTGGATGGCGAAGCGCTCAAAGCGCTGATCGCCGATGGGCTGGGATGCTGCGTCCTTCCCTGGTCTTTCGTCCAGCCGGAAATAGAAAGCGGCCAGATCGATTTCAGGCGGATCAAAGGCGTCCCCCTGCTGCGCAGAATCGCGCTGTGCAGCTCGAACGACCGGCCGCAGTCGGCCGCTGCGAGCGCAGTCGCAAGACTGATCGAAAAACTGATCGGAACAGCCCTGAACGATGGGTCATGGCAGCATGCCAAGCTAGTCGAGACCTCGGGTTCGGCCGCATAAATGGGGCATGCTTGCCGAGCATGGCCCTATCGCGACTTGGTACTTTGCGGGCGCGGGCGCGAGTGCAAGGCAGGTTCCTCAAAGCATTGAAAACAAGAAATATATGGTGGCGGGGAAAATGGACACACGGAAGGCCAATTCAAAAAAGGACATGCGCCGAAGCTGCGCCGTCACAGGTCGCGCCCGCAAAACGAAACGGCGGAATGCGCTCGCTGGCGCTCGAACATCATTGATCGCCGGAGAGACCGGACAAAGAGTTTTCATCCATAAGCGGTCCTGCGATGCGTAATATCACAGTAGAAGAAACGGGCGCGGCGCCGAGCGCTGGCCCCTCGGAAGCCGACACGGCCGAAACCCCTATTCACCGTGCGGTCATGGGAGCCTGCGCCGGCGCCGTCATGGAATATTATGACTTCAGCATTTACGCGACGCTCGCGATCTACCTGTCGATGAACTTCTTTCCGCCAGAAAATCCCACAGTCGCCGTCTTGCTGGCTGTATCCTCCATGGGGGTCGCGTTTATTTTCCGTCCGCTGGGCGGGATCGTTTTCGGCGCGCTCGGTGATCGGCTGGGGCGCCGCAAGATATTCCTCGCAACGCTTTTCCTGATGAGCTTTGCGACGATCGGAGTCGGCCTTTTGCCGGGTTATGCAACGCTCGGACTCGCCGCGCCGGTCATTCTTGTCATCTTGCGCATAGGACAAGGCCTGGCTGTCGGAGGGGAATACGCCGCGGCCTCGACCTATGTCGTCGAACACTCTCCGCCGCACAAGCGCGGATATTACAGCGGATGGCTTGCTTCCATGGCGAGCACGGCGATGGTGATGGCGCTGCTGGCGGTTTCCCTGACACAGGCGATCATGGATGCCGACAGCTTTGAACGCTGGGGCTGGCGCATTCCATTCCTGTTCGCCATCATTTTGCTGGCCGTATCGCTTGTGCTGCGAAGCAAACTTCGCGAATCGCCGGTTTTCAAGAATCTCGCGAAGAAGGGGAAAATGGCTCCGGCGCCCTTGCGGCAGGTGCTTGGGGATTGGACTTCAATCAAGTCCATACTGGTGGTGGCGGCGGGCGTCTGTTCGCCGCAGATTACGTCTGGCGTTACGGGCTCCATGTTGGCGCTGTATTTTCTGCAAACCAAGACCGCCGCCGACCCGGCCATGTCAAACCTGCTCATCGCCGCCGGGTGTCTCACCGCGATCCCGATGACAGTCATCGCCGGCGCTTTATCGGACCGGTTCGGAAGACAAAAAATTCTGGTCGCCGGCATGGCCATAGGCGTGTTGACCTATATTCCGCTCTTTTACGCCCTGCTCACAACGTATGAAAGCCAGATCGCGAGCTTGCTGATCATCATCGGCCTGCAGATCCCCACATCGCTGATTGTCGGCGCCGCGTTCTCGACGGTTCCGGAAATTTTCCCGGCGGCGCAACGCATGACATCTGTCGCCTTCGCATTTTCAATCGGCGGAATCGTCGGCGGCCTCGCCCCCGCCGTCTCTCTTGCGCTCACCGATAAGGGCGGCGTCCTTTTGGGCGCAAGCTGGCCGGTCGCCGTTTTACTGGCCGGCATGATCGTAAATCTCTTATGGGTTCCAAACCGAACGGGCGCATCCATCGATTGACACAGGCCATGTTCAACCTCCGACTCAATAATCGCCTCCTTGAGCGCCGCATGATTTTCCGTCTCGCCGCACTGGCGCTCGCGTTTTCTCCGTATGGCGCCGCGGCCGAGCCTCCGGGCGCTCCAACCGTAAAGACGGAAGCGGGTCTGATAGAAGGAACCGCCGCTTCAAAACCTGGAGTGAGCCTTTTTGGCTCCATTCCCTATGCCGCGCCGCCGGTCGGGCCGCTGCGCTGGCGCCCGCCGCAAGCCGCGCCCCGCTGGGACGATCGAACGCTGGCCGCCGACCGCCTGCCCCCGGCCTGCCCGCAAGTTCCCACACATGAAGACAGCATCGCTTACGCCTTTCCTCACGAACAAAGCGAGGACTGCCTCTATCTGAACATCTGGACCGGCGATCTTTCGAGCTCTGCGCGCCGTCCTGTGATGGTCTGGCTTTATGGCGGCGGCTTCATGCAGGGCTCAAGCGCCGCGCCCGCCTATGACGGCGCCGCACTTGCGCAACGCGGCGTTGTTTTCGTGAGCGTTAATTACAGGATCGGCGCGCTGGGCTTCATGGCGCATCCTGAACTTTCCGCGGAATCGGCGCACAAGGCTTCCGGCAATTACGGCATCCTCGATCAGATCGCCGCGCTGGACTGGGTGAGGCGCAATATCGCCGCATTCGGCGGCGATCCCGGCAATGTGACGGTGATCGGGCAGTCGGCCGGGTCCATGTCTTTAAACCTTCTGACCGCTTCGCCGCTGGCGACCGGCCTGTTTCACAAAGGGATCGGCGAAACCGGCGCAGTCATGGGCATGCTTTCTTCGAAGCCGCTCCGGGAAGCCGAAGCCAAAGGCGTCGCCCTTGCAGACAAGCTGGGCGCCCGTTCCATAAAAGAACTGCGCGCGATGGATGCCGCCACAATCGTTCAGGCGGCGGGCGCCGCGCCCGGCGCTTTCGAGCCGAATATCGACGGATGGGTCTTGCCGGCCAGCTCGGCCTCAATTTACCGAAATGCGAAACAAAACGACGTGCCTTTGCTGATCGGCTCCAACCGGGATGAGAACCAGACGGATCCGACCGTCACCGCCGAAAGCTATTTTTCAATGCTGACCGCATTCTTCGGGGAACAACGCGACGACCTCTTAGAGCTCTACCCGGCCGTCTCCAACGATGAGGCCCGCGCCTCGTCACGCCGTCTGTTCACAATCGCCATGGCCCAATATCCTATGAACCTCTGGGCCAGATTGCAGAATTCGACCGGAACGGCGCCTGTCTATGTCTACCGCTTCACCCGGCCTTCCCCTGTCCCTCCGAACCGCTATCTCGAACAGCGCGCAACGCCCGACCTCGGCGCTTGGCACGGCTCCGAGATTGTCTACGCCCTCGACAATCTCTCCGTTCGCGATTGGCCATGGCAGGCAGCAGACCGCCGGTTTTCGGATATGATGGCGTCTTACTGGGTGAATTTCGCCAAGACCGGCGACCCCAACGGAGCAAGCCTTCCAACATGGCCTGCGTTTTCCTCCGATACTTCCATGGTTATGGAGCTTGGCGAAAATATCGGACCGATACGCGAACCAAATCTCGCAACGTTTAAAATTCTCGACAGGCGCTATTCCATAAAGCCGTAAAGCGTTAGAGCCGCACGATCGGATTCGCCAGCGATCCGACGCCGTCTATATCCGTCCGCAAGATATCTCCCGCACGCAACGGAATGCGCTTGCCGCCGAGCGGCGGCGGAGAGCCTGTCAATATGATGTCGTTTTCCTGCAGCCCGAAGGCGCAACTTATGTCTGCAACCAGTTCTGAAACGCCGACCACCATGTCGGCGGTGTTCCCTTCGATTTCGAGATCATCGCCAATGCGCTGCTCAAGCCTGAATGCCGGCGGAAACGATGCGGCGTCGATAGTTTCAATCCAGGGCCCTGTGGGGCAAAATCCCGGGAATCCTTTCCCTCTCGCCTGTTGAAGCAATAGGGCGTGCTTATGACTCTCGCCGAGCAAAATTTCCGGCGCCGTCACGTCATTGGCGGTCATAAACCCGAATATATGCTCGACAGCCTGAGAAGGCGCTATCCGATGGCCCGGCTTGCCGATCACAATCGCCAGCTCGACCTCGCCGATCACGCTGGGCGCTTCGGGCGGTAAAATAATCGGGTCGAAGGGACCGGCGATCGACGATTTCGGCTTCAGAAAAAGCACCGGAGACGATGTCTCGAGATCGCCGCCGCCAAACCGGGGGTAATTGGCGCCGATGCCGACGATCTTGGGCGGGTCCGCGATCGGAGCGAGAAGACGGACATCTGAGAGTTTATCCGTCGCCATATTTTCATCAACATAGCGCGCAACCGGTCCCCGGCGGTTAGCCCAGTCCGCGATGACGTCCTCCAATGTCAGCTCGCCAATCAATGGTTCAAGTGAGACAATCGCATCTCCGCGCACAACGCCGAACGAGATCTGTCCATTGAATTCATAGCGGACAAATTTCATTTATTTCCCAATCTCATATCCGGCTCTCAACGAACCCGGCGACCATCGGATCTTGCGCAATTGATAATCTTTCACCCTAATACCGCCATCATAGGAGTCTCTTATAGCCGCATCTTCATTTGGTATATCGGTCTCCTGTGACGGGATTTCATAGACATGCTAGCCAGTAAAAGAGTGCAGAACGACCGTCGCTATGGCTGCAAACGCCCATTTTGGCCGAGAGCGCCGCTAATTGTGGAAATATTTGGAGGCATCGATGAATAGCTCGGATCGGTCTAAGCTCGAAAACCGAAACAAAGGCCAGGGGGCGAATTCCCAGAGTTCCAAAGTCGATTTCAAATACAAGGAAGACAGAGGCGGCGCGAGCGCCGACAATCCGGCGGAGACCGCCGCGATCGCCAATCATGTTGCGCGACGCCGCTTTGAGGACATCCCCGGGGAAGACGTTGCAAAAGCCAAGCTGAGAGTTCTTGACCTTGTCGGCTGCGCGATCGGCGGCGTAAACGGAGAGGGAAACGATGCGCTGGTGCGCAGCCTTGACCTTGCCGGCTCGGCGCCCCGGGCGTCGGTCATCGGTTTTGGCGCGAGGCTTTCCAGCGGCGATGCCGCATTAGCGAATGCGGTCATCTCCCGGTCATATGATTTTGAAGTCATGACGGTCGTCGTCGACGGCGCCGTTATTGGCTCGCACAACTCCCCGACCACCTGCATGACCGCTCTCGCCCTGGCGGACGAGCATGCTTTGTCGGGGCGGGACTTTCTCGCCGCACTCATTATTGGCGACGATATCGCGGCGCGGACCCTGGCGGCGTCGGGGCTCGACCTCGGCGCAGGATGGGACGCCTCGTCGATCTTCACCGCCGTCCCGGCGGCGGCGATCGCGGCGAAACTGATGCGCCTTGACGCCCGGCAAACGCGCGACGCTATGGGGCATGCGGTGGATATGATTTCCGGGACCACCCAGTCTGTCTGGGACGGCGTTCAATCCTGGAAACTGGTTGGCGGGCTGGCGGCCAAAAACGGAATCTTCGCCGCCCAGCTGGCGTCTACGGGCGCATGGCCGGCCATGGGCGATGCGCTTCTCGCACCCTATGGCTTTTTCGGACAGTTCACGACGGGCTGCATAAACCCTTCGATCCTTACCAAAGGACTTGGCGAAACCTATTACGGCGAGGAATATTTTAAACCCTATCCCTCCTGCGCCGCGACCCAGGCCATACATGAATGCGCCCTCGATGCATGCGGCGAAAAGCAATTCGCTCCCGATGAGATAGAAGCGATCAGCGTGCGCATGCCCGCTTTCATTCTCGGCACGGCTTTGGCTTTGCCTTTTGCGCCGGCGCGTGACGATCATACGCGCGCAAATTTCAGCATCCGTTACCAGATCGCCAGCGCCGTCCTGCGCGGTCCCATAAAACAGGAACATTACTCCGAATCGGCAATTCATTCTCCAGATGTTGCCGCCATGCTGCAAAAGATTGAGCTCCTTCCCGCTGCGGAAGAAAGCAAGGAATTGGAAGTCACCATCCGATTGAACACCGGTCAGAAAAATTCCGCAATGCATTCCGGCGTTCCATGGCGCCATCCCTCGCGCTCGCCGTTTACCGCCAATGATGTGCAAGACAAATTTCATCAACAGGCAGCGTTCACCGGAAGGACGCCGAAAACAACAGCGCAAGAAATCGTGGAACGCATAATGGCGCTGGAAGAAGAAAAAGATATGTCGGCCTTTGCAGAATTCGTGGCGAGATCCGCCCTCCCGCCGCAAGCCGCAAAGTAACTCCCGATAGAGCGCCATATAGAACGAAACAAAAGCGAATCCCAAGCGCCGCTCTTCAAAAGAAAAGCGGCCTTAGCGGCCGCCTTTTAAAACGCCGCGCCTTGTCTTTTGGACAAGGCGCGGCTGCCTTGCGTCAGGAGATAAACCGGTTGCGGCTAAAAGTTCTTACGGACCTTGATGAAAAACTCTCTCGGTCTGGCAACCACTTTGGAGGCCGTGCCGTTGATATTCAGAAGGTCAAAGGCGTTTGTGTAGTAATGTTTGTCCGCGATATTGGTGACGCCTAAAATAGCTGTCCAGCCCTCATCTGCGGTGCGGAACGCGATGTTGGCGTTTGCAGTCGTTCTGCCTTCGATAAAGTTTGACGGAGCATTAACTGCGTCAGTATAAATACTGCTTTGATATTCGGCATAAAACTGCGGCGTTATCGTTGCGCCGCTCGACAGCGCAAATTCATAAGAGGCGTTTACGGACCATTGCCACTCGGGCGTAAATGGCGATACGAAATCGGACGATATGCCTGAAGCTGTAGCGTTCGGATCAAGGCTCTTATATTCAAAATCCAGATAGCTGATTGAACCTTGAAGGGTGAGCCCCGGCGCCGGTTCGACTGTCGTTTCCGCCTCAACGCCTTTGATATCCGCCTTGCCTGCATTAAACGGCACCGCCGAAAGCGGGAACCAGCCCGGGTCGGTTGGCCCGCCGGGATAACCGTTTGTATCGATCAGAATGATGTCATCATACTTGTTGAAGAACGCGGCCACATTGAGCCGCACCGCCCCGTCCGCGAAGTCGCTTTTGAAACCAACTTCGTATGCATTGACCTGCTCTGACGAGAACGGCACGACCTGCGTAGGTATGAAGGGACGCGGGTTAATGCCCCCGCCCTTATAGCCCGTGGAGAACTGGGCATAAGCCATCAATCCATCCGAAAAACGATAATCAAGGCCCACGCGATAATCGACAGAATCTCCGGTATAAGTTCCGCCAACCCCTTCGAGAACGCCGACGACATCCGCAGGCAGCCCGGTATCCGGATTAATCCGGGAGAACATATAGGTCTTTTTATCGTCAGTGTAACGAATGCCGCCGATAAGACTCATCTCGGAAACCGGGTGAAGGATTGCATGCGCAAAAACCGACTTACTGTTGTTGCTGACGGGGTCGTCCTGTAACCAGTTAAGGGCAGGAAACGAGTAGACCCTGCCGGCGACATTGCCCAGGCTGTCAAAGTAAAATCCGCCTAATGTCCACTCGACCAACCCCTCGCCGAACTCGCCATTGAGCCGCAGTTCTTGCGTTACCTGATGATAGGGCGTCGTGTTATAGGTCAGCAATTCGCCTGTGGGGCCGCCGTCCAGGTCGACTGTCGAAACCGCTTCAATATTTTCATAGCCAGTAATCGACGTGATTTTCAGATTGTCGCTGATTTCCCAATCGATCTGACCGCCGATTGATTCCATATGCGTGGTCATCAACGGCTCTGTCGAAAAACCCGGAATGGATGTGTAGGTGCCGTAATAAGTATAGTCGCGATTTGGAAGAAACCGCGGGTCCAGCGCTGCGAACTGTTCAAGCCCCGGACTTTCCGAGTCATCGCGAACGATCGAAGCGAAGATATTGACTTCCAGATCCTCATGCGGCGTCAACCGAAGCGCGCCGCGCAATCCCCAGGACTTCACGCCGCCCAAGGTGCCGATTTTACATCCATCGGGCGTCACCTGATTCGGAAATGTATCAGAAGGCAGCACTTCGGAAGGCCGGTCGCAGCGAAAATCCAGCCGCTTAACATGACCGTCGCGGCGCTTGGAGAATGCGGACATCCGGAAGAAGGCGTTATCGGTTATTTTAACATCATAGGCCCCGCGGACCTCGATGCGATCGTAGCTGCCATAGGTCGCGGAAATATAGCCTGAATTATCGCCTTCGGGCTTGCGCGAAAAAAGCTTGATAGCGCCGCCAATGGAGTTCTTGCCGGCGAGCGTGCCCTGCGGCCCGCGAAGAATTTCAACACGGTCAAGGTCGAGAAGGTCGAACAGCGATCCGACCATGACGCCGTGATATATATCGTCAATATACATCCCAACGCCTGGTTCGAGCGCAAAGTTCGGATCATATTGGCCAACGCCCCGGATGTACGCCGCAACACCGTTAAAGCTCGCCGCAGCCTTCGATATCGTCACGTTTGGCGCTGCGGCGGCGATATCGGAAATATCACTCAGCGCCTTGGTCTCGATTTCTTCGCCGGTCACCGCAGTAATGGCGATGGGCGTGTCCTGGAGGCTCTGCTCTCTAAACTGGGCGGTGACGACGATTTCATCGGCCGCAAACGCCGCGCCCGTAAGCGACAATGCTGCAACTGAGGACGCAGCCATCAGCATGCGACAGATTTTTTGACGATCTCTAAATAAGACGGCGGTAGTCATTGGGCCCCTCCCTGCCATGTGCTTTTTATCACTTAAGCGAACAGCGCCCGGCAATCCTTCTTTGAGACCGTAACGGACGCTCTTAACCATTTACTCCTGACACGCCGGACAGGAACCGACACAACCGGACATTACCGACCGCGACGCACAACGATCCAATATATCAGCTTGCCAGCTTCATCGAACCGTTGTGGCCGCAAAATGTCATGGCTTCACAGAATAAAGGGAATAGCGAATGAAATGGGGGCTATAGCGGAAGGAGATGACCTCGCCACGGCCATAGGGCAGCGAAGGAAAGTCTGCTGGCGAGGCGCAGGCCCATAGCCCGCTTAGACTCAAGAAAGCAAGCATGGCGCCATTCTCAGATAGCGAAGTCGATTTCGGCCGCGGCCTCCTTCGGCAAACTTTGAGGCCCTCAATCGGTGATCGCGACTACGCTATGAATGAGATGGCGGCAGCCGGCATTCGACAATCCGGCAATATTTATCCGGCCGTTACTCGGCATATAAATTGCGTGTTCCTCTCTCAATTTTTTGGTTTGCGCGGGCGTAATCGGAAGAAGCGAGAACATTCCTTTCTGCTCACGGATAAAGCCCCAGTTCAGTCCGTTTTCTTCCGCGAGCTCTGCCAGTTGAGCCCGGCATCCATTAAGCTTTTCGCACATACGCTTCAGTTCGGCCCGCCACAATGCTTCAAGTTCGTGGTCCGAGAGAATTTTCGCGACAACCGCGCCCCCATGATCAGGCGGCATCGAATAGCTTGTTCGCGCCAGATTAAGAGCGTTTGAGAGGGCTGCGGAAACATTACGCTTACTGCCGCCCGAAAAATAAAGAGCGCCTGTCCTTTCACGATAAAGGCCGAAACTTTTAGAACAGGACACGGCTACGACAGCTTCATCGACCAATTCCGTCAATAACCGCAGTCCTGCAAGATCGTTATCTAGCGCTTCTCCGAGGCCGGCATAGGCGACGTCGATAAATGGAATGCTCCCTCTTTTTTTGAGATGATCCGAAAGCATTCTCCACTGCTCTAAAGACAAATCCGAACCGCTGGGATTATGGCAGCACCCATGAAGCAATACTGCGTCGGAGGGGCCGATACCGGACAATTTGGCGATCATGTCGTCCCATAACACGCCCGTCTCGCCCGTCTTATAATATGGATATCGCCGGACCTTGAGCCCGGCCGCCTCAAATATCGGCGCATGAATCGGCCAGGTCGGCTCGCTCACCCATATCTCGCGAATGCCGGACGCGCCCAGCACCTCCGCTCCAAGCCTGAGCGCAGCAACGCAACCGGCTGTCTGTAATCCGGCAATCCGATCCCGTCGCCGAATCCAAAGATCGTTCGAGAAAATGCGTTCGCCTAACGGATTTATGAACTCCGCCCTGCCTCGAGGCGACAGATAGGCTTTGCTAACCTGCTCTTCATGGATCCTGCGCTCTGCAAGACGAACGGCCTCCATGACGGGGGTTATGCCGTCATCATTGACATAAACGCCAACCCCGAGATTCAATTTTTCACTGCGCGGGTCTGAGGAAATAAGCTCGTTCAGGCCCAGGATCGGGTCGTCCGGAAGCTGCTCTAGCCGATCGAAGACGGCCACCGTCACACCATCCGGCTGGCGATACGGTCACGGGTTTCCCGGACGGCGCTGACCAAATCGCCTGAATTCGCAATGTCCTTCAACAACCTGGCGACACGGTCCTCAATCGGACTGTCCATGTCGTCCCAGACGAGACATTCTTCATGATCGGGAGGGCCCTGGGCGATTGTTCGGGCGGCGACATAAAGCGGCTGGGTGGCGGTCGAAAGGACGCCGGTCGCATCGTAGGTCGACCCTGCAGCCTTCGAACGCAGCTCCACCGCCTGCACGGCGAACACCAATGCGCAGGCCAGGAAGTGTTCGCACAACTCGATGGAGTCGCGGGCAAGGTTTGACGCATTCATCGCCTGACTGTTGATGTTCTGATTAAATTGCTCCGCGTGAGTGGGATACAAGTCAGCCATCGAACGGGCATTGAACTGCACAAGAGGCGCGATTGAATTGCACTGCACCTGAAGAGATTTCAGGCCGATATTTAACCCATGCTCTTGGTTTCCAACCAGCGAGGCCGCCAATCCCTGATTAAATTCAGGCGTCACAAGCATGGCGATTTGCACATCCAGATGTTTGATAAGCATGGCAAGGTGCAACCGCAAATCATCCATCGCGACCGCGGTATATTGCGCCAGGAAATTTCCGGTGTGATAGATTTCACCCGTATCGGGATCGATCAGAGGGTTGTCATTTGCTGTGTTGGCTTCAGTCGTTATCTGTTTTGCCGCATTCGCCAAACCATCGATGATCGGGCCAGTATATTGCGGCAAACAGCGCATAGAATAGCGGTCCTGAATAAGCTTGCCCTTCCGGTGGCCGCGATTGCCGACGGCTTCTCCGCGGATAAGCTTGCTGTCTTTCAGCAGCGTCCGAAATTCGGCCGCGACAAAGACCTGACCGGGATGGGGCTTTACGTGATGAATAGTCGGGTGAAAGCTATGATCCGTCGCTAATAGCGCCTGAAACAGCAAAGCCTGGACGCCAAAGGCAAGCGCCGTCACGTTGCATGCGCGATCGAGATTATTGGCGGCCACGCCTGTAGACGCCGTCGTGCCGTTGTTGAGCGCCAGTCCCTCTTTCGGAAGAAGCTTGAGCGGCTTCATGCCGAGACGTTCGAGGGCGGAAATACAATCAATATCCTCCCCGTCAAAATCGACCATAAAGGCAGGGCCGAGCCCCACGACCGACGCGCCGATATAGGATAGCGGCACCAAATCCCCGCTTGCGCCGATCGACCCTCTTTTGAAAGTGTGCGGGGACACGTTGTTATTGAGGAATGTCAGATATCGTTCGATGAGTTCGCGCCGAACTGCGGAATAGCCTTTGGCAAGCGTGTTGGCCCGTAAAAGCATTGCGGCCCGAACATCCTCGCGCGCAAGCCTTGGCCCGGTTGCGGTCTTATGATGCCACAAGGCGATATGCTGCAGTTCCGACATTCTCTCAGGCGGAACCGACTGATCGGCCATGCCGCCATAAAGCGTTGAAACGCCATAGATCGGCTCACCCGCTTTTATCGCTTCTTCAAGTCGCAAACATGACGCCTCAATGCGCGCCGTGACGGCCGGGTCATCGGCAAGTTCAACGCGCTCGCCTTGAACGACTTTGGAAATTTGCTCGAGCGATAAGCCATCGCCGCTAATTTTGATCATTGTTTTTTCCCTCTCAGCGAAAAGCAGCGATTAATGCTTGCCTTGGCGCATATCCTAAGAGGGCAGAATACAATATATTTCAGGTCATTTTCTGCTTTTATATACTAAATGGACAAGTTATGGGTCATTTAATATAAAATTAGTCGCCATTTTGGAGATTTTATGACCCTGAATAAGTCGGATCGAAAAATCCTGGAATTGCTCCAGATAGACGGCCGGATGACAAATGTGTCGTTGGCGGAGGAGATTGGCGTAGCGCCGAGCCCATGCCTTCGAAAAGTTAAGCAGCTTGAAGAGACAGGCGTCATTGAGCGCTACACAGCCATGCTTGACGCATCGAAAATAGGCATTGGCGCTGTTGCGTTTGTTGAAGTCAAAGTGCCTCGGGTCACCGGAAAGGATTTTACTCCGCAATTCAGGAAGGCTGTGCTCGCCAACCCCTGGATTGTGGAATGTTTCATTACTGCGGGACAATTTGATTTCCTGTTGCGTGTCGTCGCAAAGGACATGCACCACTATTCGGAGATCGCCCAGGAATACATCCTCAGGCTCCCTGGCGTTCAGGACATGAGAACGACTTTTGTCATGGAGACAATCAAGAAGAGCGCCCCTCTTCCGATTCTTTAAGGGATGCCGGGTTCGGACGCGGCCGCCCAAAAAGAACGCGGCCGCCCGAAAACGGGCGGCCGCTATTTTCCGAGATCAAGGAAGGGAAATCTCAGAAATCGTAGCTCAGTTCCACGAACCAGTTGCGGGGCCGGGCGTAGATGTTTTCTGCGTAGCCCGTCGACGTCGACAGCGACGCGTTGCCCGCCACCGGGTAAAGCTCGTCGGTTGCGTTGTTCAGGCCGACGACAAGCGCCCATCCGGCGTCGGGCTGCGCGAGCTTGATCGACGTATTGAGCACGACCGTCGTATCATTTTGCGCCACCTCGACCGTGTTCGCGGCGTCGAAGAACTGCGAACCGGTGATGGCGAGGTTGACGCGCGGAGACAGCTCCAGTTCGCTAGTCGGACGCAGCGTGTAGGATGCGCCGATGTGACCGGTCCAGGACGGCGTGAAGGGCAAGGAATTGTCGGGACCGACTGTCGCTGTGGTCAGCGGCACCGAAATGATGTCCTTGAACTTGTCACGCAGGTGCCCCACGCTGCCGTCGACAATGAAGTCGCGGTTCGGCGCATAGGTGAATTCCGCTTCGAAGCCGGAAATCGTCGCCGTGCCCGCATTAAAGAGGAGCGGCACGATGCCAAGGCGGTAGATCAACTGGATATCGTCATACTTGGTGCGGAAGCCCGACGCATTGAGCCGGAAGACGCCGCCGAAATCCGATTTGAAACCAACCTCGTAAGTATTCGCCGTTTCTTCGTCGAAAGAGATCGGCTGGTTGTTTTCAATGCCTATCGAAAGATCGACTGTCGGCGCATTGTACCGTTCGTTGAAGCCGCCGCTCTTGAACCCCTGGGACCAGCTGAAATAGGTCAGGAAATTGTCACTCCAGCGATATTGCAGCGAGGCCGAGCCGATCACCGACGAGAAGTCTTCGGTATATTTGTCGGGGAAGATAAACAGCGAGCCGCCTTCTGTGGTTACAGTGCTCGGCAGCATCGTCGGCATGAAATCGATCGGCTGCACGCCGGCGTTGTATATCGTCGCCTGCATGGACTTTTCTTCATCCGTGTAACGGATGCCGCCGCTGACGCCCAGCCGGTCGGTGACGTCCCATGTCCATTGCGTGAAGAAAGCGAAGCTCTTGGTGCCGAGATCAACGAGCTGCACGTCGAGCACGCCGGGACCGCCCGCCAGCACCGGCGCAATCGGCGGCGAGAACAGGACGCGCGTAAAGTCGTCGGTGTTTTCGTCAAAGTAATAGCCGCCGACGACGCCGCTTACCGATCCGAAATCGAACAGCGCCTGCAATTCCTCGCTGAACTGTTTGCTTTCGCTTTCAAGATTGGTGGTGAGAATGTTGAACGGCGTATTGTCTGCGTCGCGCAGGCCTTTCCATTCGAGAGTGCGGTAGGAGGTGATCGACTTCAGGGTTAAAACATCGCTGACATCCCAGCTCGCATGCCCCGAAACGCCCCAGCTTTCGAGCGTGCTCGTCACCGGCGCATTGCCGCCATTGGTGAATTCGCCCTGGTTATAGAAATCGTTGGCGCAACGCGGATCGTCGATATTCGGCACCGGCAAAGGCGGCGGGAACACCGCGCCCGGACAGCCGGCCCCCACGCTGACCGCGATCGGGAAAACGGCCGAGGTATTGATGTCGGTGAAGACGAAGGGCGAGCCGTTCTCGTCCTCATGCGCGTAATCGCCTTTGAGAATAAGGGAGAAATCCGATGTCGGCTCCCAGCGGATTTTCGCATTGAGATTGTAGGTATTGTCGTCGCCCAGATCGAGACCGTCCACCGAACGGGTGACGTACCCGTCCCGCTTTTTAAGCCCGCCGGATATGCGGGCCCCGAGCGTATCCGAAATCGGAAGATCGAGACCGCCGAAAACCTGAATGAGATCGTCCGTGCCGGTGCGCGCTTTCAGCTCGCCGCCGAACTCGTCGCCGGGGTCCTTCGTCGTCAACAAAACAGCGCCGCCGATCGTGTTGCGGCCGAAGAGCGTGCCCTGCGGCCCGCGCAAGACCTGGACATTGGCGATGTCGCGAAACTCCATGGCGCCGCCGACGGCCCGTCCGAGATAGACGTCGTCCATGTAAATGCCGACGCCCGGATCGACTGCAGAGGTCGCGTCCGTCTGGCCGATGCCGCGGATAAAGACCTGCGCCGCGGAGTTATTGCCGGTCAGCGGGCCGTAACTCGTGAACTGCAGGTTCGGCGTAATCATGTCGAGGTCTTCAGTGCCCTCGATCTGCTGACGTTCAAGAGACTCTTCGGAAAACGCCGAAATCGAAACCGGCGTATCCTGGAGATTTTCCTCCCGGCGGCGCGCCGTAACCGTGATTGTGTCGACATTCGACGCCGCGGTTCCCCCGTCTTCCTGGGCGCTTGCCCCTTGTGGCAGGAACGCCGATGCGGCCAGAGCCGACACGGTGACCAGAAATGATGATTTTTTTGACACGCTTTGATCCTCCTGCGTTTTGTCCTTCGCGAACGAAACGATGATCGCCCCTCGTTCGTTAACCGATCCGCGCAACCCGGTGCCGGCAAGCAGGGCCGGAAGCGCGTCTTCAAGCGTCAGTTCGCCTTTGATGGCGTTGGCCTCAAGAGACCTGACGCGGTCGTAGGGAAACAAAATCGGGGCGCCCGCCTGTTCTGCGAGCATGTTCAACGCCACAGCAGCGTTGGTTTTTTCAATGTCGAAGCGGTGTAGCGTTTCCTGCTGGCGCGATTCATCACGCGCCAACGCCGCCGGCGGCTGGACCACCGAAGCAAAAACGACCAAAGCTGCAAAGCCGCTGTCTCTTATGCCCCTCAAATGCGTTTCCTACCTTGACCCGGACTCGCCGTCTCGCGCAACGATTGCCTGGCCCATAATGTTAGAGCGCCTGCAAACAAAAAACCGCCACTCGGATGCCGGATTTTTTGGTGTTTTTTTCAGCGCCTATTTCGCCGCCGCCAAAATGACCTGCTCCTCCCCTTTCCATTCGTGTTCCACGCCGAACGACTGATGCAGGATGTCCAACATGGTGTTGACGTCGCCGGTTTGGAAATAACCGCCAATTCTGAGATTCTGGAGAGTCGGATCCTCAATGACGATGGTGACGGTCGTATACCGGCTGATTTCGTCAACGACTTCCGACAATGGCTGGCCGTTAAAGCGCAAATAGCCGTCGCGCCAGGCAAGCTTGCGGTCCAGCTCTTCCGTATCGAGGCTATCTACAGACTCCACGCGCTCGTCGAAAGACGCCTGGTGTCCCGCTTCGAGCGTGGCCAGCGGATAGGGCGAAGGCTCCACATTCTCTTCGCGCTTCAGATTCGAGAGGACAACCCGGCCGGATGTAACCGTCACGTCAACGACGTTTTCCCGCTTTCTGACAGCGAAGGAGGTGCCGACGGCCCGCACGGCGCCGTCGCCGGCGTAAACCACAAACGGGCGCTTGGCGTTGTGGGCGACGTCGAACCAGGCCTCGCCCTCAAGCAGGCGAACCGACCTTTCTTCTGGCGAATAATCGACCTCAAGAGAGCTGCCCGTATTGAGCCGCACAATTGTGCCGTCCTCGAGATGCATTTCTTTCTGCTCGCCGACCGCGGACGCATAGACGGCTTTGTCCGGCGCCGCAGAAAAACCAAACGGATCGGCCGCAACGAAGAATACGCCGAAGACGACCATGAACAACGATGCGGCGGCGGCCAGCGACGCCCGCACGGGATAAAGGCGCGCCAAAGCCGGCATCAGGCCCGCCGGTTTTTCGGCGTCATCCGCCTCAGCGACAGCCAGAACTTTTTCAAGACGCGCGTCAATGACCGTATCGAGACCGGACCACACCCGCGCCATGCGGATCAGCGTCTCACGGTGTTCCGGGCTGCGGTTGAGCCATTCGCGGAATGCGGCCATGTCAGCCGGAGACAAATCTCCTCCGTCGAGCTGAGCAAGCCAGGCCGCGGCGATAGCGTCCACTGTCTGCCTGTCCACGATTTTGATGACTGAAGTCATGACTTTACTCGTTCATGATTTTTGTCGGCAGCGGCGCAGAAGCCGGCGCGACGCCGCTTTGCTCCTTGCCGCGAAATTCATTGAGACGGTGATCCTGGTGGCAGCGCACCATGGCGCGGGCCAGATATTTCTCAATCGTGCTGATGGAAATCCCCATCGTCGCGGAAATCTCCTTGTGAGAAAACCCAAACACTTTGCGCAGAACGAACACCCGGCGGCATTGGGGCGGCAAATCGGCGACAACATCCGTCAGCGTCCTGAAATGCTCCCGCGCCTCGAAAGCCTCGTCCAGTGGGGCGATGTCGGCGGCGGGTTCGTTTCCGGTTTCAATCGCCTCATCTATCGACTCAGCAACCCTCGCGGCTTGCCGCTTCAACTCGCGAAACGCCGTGTGGCGCGCCACGGCGTAAAGATAAAACTTGGGCGACCGGATGCTCTCCGCATCTTCTAGGCGATGCACGCTGACGAAGGTGTCCTGCAGAATATCTTCAACATCCTCCGGCCGGATCGCAAGGCGCGCAATATAACGGCGCAGGCTTTCGCGATAGCGCATGAACGCGCTGGCGAGCGCGCCCTGCCCGGTACGCGGATTTTCATTCCTGTCACTCACGTCACAGCGTCTCGCAATTGCCGGCGCGGCTCGTGCGGGCCCTTTAAAAACGCACTTGGGCGAAACACGCCCTCTTCATAGTAAGAGGCGAAATCGCAAAGAATCCGCCTATTCCGACCGAAAATTCCCAGTCTTTGTTTCCGGCGGCGCCTGAAAGAACCCGGTCGGCATAGATATTATACAATAATAACAATACTATAAAGGCAATCCCACATAATTTTCCGCGATCGCCCGGCGGGCGGTTTCCGAAGTCGCGACATAATCAAGCTCGGCAATCTGGATGCGCCGGTCAAAGGGGCCGTCCTCCGGGAACCGGTGCATGAGCATGGTGAGCTGCCATGAAAAACGCTCCGACTTCCAGACCCGGGCAAGCGCCTTGTCCGAATAAGCGGCGAGCGCGTCGCCATCGTTCTTTTCAAACCAGGCGATCAGCGCCTGGGACAGATAGCGCACATCCGAAGCGGCGAGGTTCAAGCCCTTGGCGCCCGTAGGCGGGACAATATGCGCCGCGTCGCCGGCCAGAAACAAAGAGCCGTGCCGCATGGGCTCGAATACATAAGAGCGCAATGGCGCGATGGATTTTTCGAGCGCCGGTCCGCGCGTCACATTCGCGGCGCCTTCCGGAGGCAGACGCCGGCACAACTCATCCCACAGTTTCTCGTCCGGCCAGTCCTCTAATTTATCGCTAAGCGGGACCTGAATATAATAACGACTGCGGGTCATCGACCGCATGGAGGCAAGCGCAAAACCGTTTTCGTGATTGGCGTAAATCAGCTCGTGATTGCAAGGCGGCACATCCGATAAGATTCCGAGCCAGCCAAAAGGGTAAACCTTTTCAAACCCTTTTCCCACCGCCTCAGGGATCGCCTTGCGTGATGGGCCGTGAAATCCGTCGCAACCGGCGATAAACCGCGCATCGACGCGATGTTCGGCGCCGTCTTTCCTGTAAGTCACATAAGGCGCGTCGCTTTCAAAATCATGGAGCGCAACGTCGTCAGCTTCCCAGACGATCTCGAGCCCGCGCGACGGCGCCGCATCGATCAGGTCTTTTGTCACTTCGGTCTGGCCATAGACCATGACCTGTTTGCCGGTGAGCGCCTTTATGTCGATGCGGATAAGGCGCTCCCCATCGGCGAGATTAAACCCGTCATGAGGAAGACCTTCGGCGCGCATCCGCTCCGCAATATCGAGGTCTTCGAGAATGTCCGTCGTGACGGTTTCGAGAACGCCGGCGCGAATGCGCGAAAGAACATGCTCGGAGGACTGACGTTCGATAATGACCGCATCCACGCCCGCCTGGCGCAAGAGATGGCCGAGCATCAATCCCGACGGTCCCGATCCGATGATGGCGACCTGCGTTCTCATATATCCTCCCGCATGCGGCCGCGCCTGTCGCGGCGCTTCTAAGTTTGCATATTATGGTCGACAAACCTGACTATAAATGGACATTCCAGCCCTTTGATTGTACTTTTCAGTCATGCTTGCGGAAAACCGTCGCTCCAACGCCCTTGGCGCCGGCCAGGCGCCGGAGACCTTCGCCCTTTATGGCGAGGCGCCGGGGCAAACCGGCCTTGAACATATTCATATCGAGGACATCAAAGCGCGCGCGCGGCTTTACGACTGGACCATCACGCCTCACGCCCACGCCGATTTGTGGCAGTTCATTCATATTGAAAAAGGCCGCGCCGAAGCGACGGTCGAAAACGGCTACATGCGTCTTGGCGATCACAGCGTCCTGTCCATTCCGAACGGCGTCGTGCACGGTTTTGAGTTCGAAACAGACACGATCGGCTGGGTGCTGTCGATCGAAACCAGGCTGCTTGAAACGCAGACATTTGCGCAGGCGAGAAAGCTTCTCGTGCGCAATGGTTTTCATGTGACAAAGCTGGACCTGAAGCCGCCCCATAGCGAAGAGAGCGGCGTTTTTTTCAGACGCCTTCACGATGAATTCGCCCATATGCGCCAGGCGCGCAGCGCCATGCTGGACAGTTTGACAAATGCTCTGTTGATCTTGCTCATGCGCGAGGCGCGACAGGGAAAAAGCGATGATGCAGACGCTTCCCAGGCGACGGGCCTGCTCGCCGCCTATCGCGATCTCATCAATCAACGCTTCCGCGAACATTTGAGCGTCGTTGCCTACGCCAGCGCCCTCGGCGTCAGCCAGTCCCGTCTGGCGCGCGCCTGCCGGCGTCTCGCCGGCCAGTCCCCCGCGGCGCTTATCAATGCCCGGCTTTTACTGGAAGCACAGCGCAATCTCCATTTCACGGAGGCGAGCGCCGCACAGATTGCGATCGACCTCGGCTTTCAGGACCCAGCTTATTTCTCACGCTTTTTCAAACGCATGACGGGTCTTACCCCGCGCGAATACCGGGAGAAGAGCCGCAAAAAACAAGGCCGTTAGGAAGGTTTCTCCTGCCGCGCCATGTCGCGCAGCACGTTTTTTAAAACTTTGCCGGCGCCGTTGCGCGGCAATTCAGCGATGCGCGAATAATGTTTCGGCAATTTGTAACGCGCGACCTTATCGTTCAGGGCGGCGCGGATGTCGTCGTGAGAAAGATCGACATTCTCATGCCCGGCCCAAAAGAGATGTCCCGCTTCGCCCCACTTCTCGTGCGGCACGCCGACCATGGCGCACTCCTTCACCTGGGAAATCTCTGCGACGACAGCTTCGATCTCAGCCGGATAGACGTTTTCGCCTCCCGAGATAAACATATCCTTGCGGCGGTCGACGAGCCAATGAAAACCTTCCTCATTAACGCGCGCGATGTCGCCGGTCTTGAACCAGCCGTCTTCATCGAACGCGTCTTTCGTCTCTTGCTCTCGCCGCCAGTATCCCGCAGCGATATTGTCGCCCTTGAGCAAAAGCTCGCCCGGCTCCCCAGTCGCAACGTCCTTGCCATCCGCATCGACAATACGCGACTGGACGCGCGGCGTCGCAAGCCCCGCCGAACCGGCATAACGGTCAATGATTTTCCGATCGACAGGCATGCCGAACACCGTGCCGGCCTCGCTCATGCCGAAACCGTCGACAATCGAAATCCCGTCCTTCAGCCATGCGCGGATATTCGCTGCCGGATGCGGCGCGCCGCCAGTAAAAATCGCGGTCAGGCCGCGCAGTTTCTCCGGATCGTAACTGGGGTCGTTGCGCAGCATAGACGCCATTTGCGGCACGCAGAAATAATGCGTCGCCTTAAGCGCCGGATCGGCGAGCCGCTCCAGCGTGCGGTCCGGAATGAACGCGTCGGAAATCAACAAGGACCCGCCGCGCAACAGAACGGGCCGTACATTGGTGACAAGACCGATTATGTGGAACATCGGCGAGTCGCACAAAAAGACGCTGCGTTCGGTCACTTCACCGAGCATCGAAAAATTAATGGCGGTCTCGGCGAGATTGCGTTCGCTAAGGAGCGCGCCTTTAGGCCGACCTGACGTGCCGGAAGTGAAGAGAATAAGCGACGGCTTTTCTCTATCGATCGGCGCCGGCGCACGCGGCTTCGCCTTTTCAATTTCCTCGGCGAGGGCGTCCATGCCTATGCTGACGCCGCCGAACGAAACCGAGTCAAACTCCTTTTCGAAAATAAACAGCGCCGGATCCGCATCTTCAAGGAGGCCGTTAATTTCCTCGACGGCCAGCCGCCAGTTCAAGGGGACGTAGATAGCCCCGAGCCGGGCGCAGGCGAGATGGAGCATGACAAGCTCCGCCCGGTTTTTCGACAACGCGGCGACGCGCGCGCCAACGCCCACGCCGCGCGCAGCAAGCGCGCCGGCGCATCTGGCGACCGCAATATCGAGCTCCCCATAGGTCCAGCGCCGTCCGGAAGCCAGATCGGCCACCGCGAGCTTGCCGGGGCGCAACCTCGCCTGCAATCCCAGATCGTCCGCGCAGACCGACATGATAGCACCTTCTTACCTATTCAGCCTTACTTTTTCTGTTTCGACAGATCATAGGCGCCAAGGCCGGGCTTGTAGGTTTTGTCGTCAAGGAACTGCCGCATGCCTTCCTTGCGCGCTTCATTGTCGAAGAAATTGAGCGCCTCCTGCGCGCGGATCAGGTAATCCTCGGCATTCTCGTAGGTCATCTCGCCGACCCGGCGCATCGCGTCCTTGGTGGCTTTCAGCGCCCAGGGGTTCTTCTCGAGCAGCTTGTTGGCGACTTCGCCGACGCGCGCTTTCAGCTTGTCCGCCGGCAGCGCTTCATTGACGAGCCCCGCCTCCTCGGCTTCCCTGCCGGTGAGGTTCTCGCCCAGCATGGCGTGATACATCGCCTTGCGGAAGGGCATCAGAACCTGCGCCACCTTGGTCGCGCCGCCGCCGGGCAGAATGCCCCAGTTGATTTCGGAAAGGCCGAACTGGGCGTCTTCCGAGGCGTAAGCGAGGTCGCAGGCGAAGAGCGGGCCGTAGCCGCCGCCGAAACACCAGCCGTTGACCATGGCGATGGTCGGCTTTTGGTACCATCTGAGCCGCTTCCACCAGGCATAGGCTTCGCGCTGCGCATGCCGCGTGCCCTGAAGACCGAGCGCTTCGGTTTCCCGGAAATATTCTTTCAGGTCCATGCCCGCCGACCACGCCGTCCCCTCGCCGGTCAGCACCAGAACGCCCACATTGTCGTCGAATTCGAGCTTTTCGATCACCCGCAGCATCTGCCGGTTCAGCTTCGGGCTCATGCAGTTGCGCTTCTCAGGGCGATTGAATTTCACCCACGCCACTCGGTCCACAATCTCGTAGGATACCGTTTCTTCTTC
>NZ_PJCH01000007.1 GCF_002943565.1 Hyphococcus luteus
GCGATCGAGAGCGCCTGAATGCCCAGCTGCTGCTGGACCTGCAGGGACTGCAGGCGGGCCGAAGCCGCTTCCAGGTCAGCGTCGGTCAGGGCGCCGATGCCGGTTTTCAGCGAGTCCGTCAGGTTCGAGACGAACTCGTTCTGAATTTCGATCCGCTTTTGGGCGGAACCGAATTCAGCCGAAGCGTCGACCGATTCCTGAATGAGGCCCTCGATTTTGACGAGCGCATCGGCGGCGCCAGCGGAGGTCGAAACGTCAAGAGTGTTCAGGTTGGCAAGCCCGCCGCCGGTGCCGTCCGTCACATTGACTTCGTAGGCGACGGTGCCGCCGGTGTCGTTGGTGATATCGAGCTGAACGTCGGCTGAACCGGCGGTGCCGGCCGTAAGAGTGGTGGTGTAGCCCGCGTCGGTCAGCAGGTTGTTCAGCCCCGTGCCCACATCGTTAAGGTCGTCGCCGACCTGGGCGGTGTAGGTGAATTTGCGGCCGTCAATGCGGACTTCCCAGACATCGCCGCCCGCGGAAGGGTCATAGTTCTGGTCGATGTCGAGAGCGAAGTCGTTGCCGTTGGCGACGAGCTGAGCGGCGCTGTTCTGGTTGCCGTTCACGCCGGACGCGCCGGCGCCGAGGCTGGAATCAACGGCCGTTCCAGCCGTCGTTTCGAGGCTGAAGGAATCGACCGTGATGGCGCTCGCCGTCACGTTGCCGCTGGAATCGCGGTCAAGCGAGGCCAGGAAGTCGGTCGAATCCGTGCCTTTGAGGAAGTTCAGACCGTTGAACTGCGCCGCATCGACGATGCCGTCGATCTGGTCGCGAAGCTGTGCAATATCCGTCTGAATTTTCGTACGGTCGACGTTGTCTTCCTGAGCCGCAACGATGAGACCTTTCATGTCAACGAGCAGTTCAGACACTTTTTCAGCCGCGCCGCGGGCAACGCCCACAGCCGCGCTGCCGAGGTTGAGAGACTGGTTGATGGCTTCAAAGCCTTTCACGTCCGACTGCATGACGGTGGAGATCGCGAAGATCGCCGCATTGTCCTTGGCGGTCGAGACCTTTTTACCGGTCGAGATTTGCTCTTGAACCATATTGAGGCCTTTGTTGACCGTGCGCAGGTTCTGAAGCGCCACCATCGCGGATGTGTTGGTGAGAAGACTATTCGTCATGATTGAGACTCCGTGTTGGATCGTTATTTTTAACGGTCCGACCTCGCAAAGGAGTTGTCGGGAGTCCCGCAAATAGATTTTGCAGGAATTTATGAGCCGTTTTAGCTCGCGGCAGGCCGTTTAAGCATGTCCGCGGCAACCACGTGGTTGCGTAAAATAAGTTATATGAATTGCGGAATAATATGCCTTTAAGAAGTATGCTTTCCGCGAAGTTAAAATTACGCCTTGGCTGCAATTGTTGACGCGTTCGGGTTCCGCAGCGCGGCGCCGTCGGCGCTGTATGCGCCGGTGTTGAATTCGGCTTCGCGTATCTTCTTCAACCGCGCGCGCGCTTCGCGCACGCCTTGCGCCGTCGCTTTCAGGATGGCGGCGTTTTCCTCGGCTTTCTGACGAATTGCATCGAGTTCGGCAACCAGTTGTTCACTGAGCTCGGAGGCGTCGAGTTCGCGCGCGATTTCATCGAATTCAGCGAGCAGTGATTCCTTTTGCGTCGTCAGCGCTGCGATCTGGTCGAAAGCCCGCTTGCCGATGAACGTTTCTTCCTGCTCGGTCACCGTTTTCAGGTTCGCGATGATTGCTTTCAGTTTGTCGAGCTGGCTTTTCACTTGAGCTGACCTTTCAGCTGACGGTAAATCTGGTCGGCGAGGCCGAAGCCGCCTTTTTCGGCGAGATCTTCGGCGTAGCTTTCAACCAGCATGCCTGAGAAGGCTTCGCCGCCGAAACCGGCGTCTTGCGAGACGGCCTTGTCGAAACCGGCGTGCGACAGCATTTCGGAAATGAAAACGGCTTCGAACTCCTGCGCGGTCTTGCGCAAGGCTTTTTCTTTTTCAGCCTTTGTCTGTTCGGCGTTCGAATCGGGCGCTTGGCGGGCCTTGCCGGCGGCCGCCGAATTCAATGCGAGCGAGAGATTGGCGATGTCCATCAGGACGCTCCGGATTGGAAAAATTTTAGACAAACTAGGCCGCGTAACTAAAAAATAAGTTATCAAATGTAAGAAAGCTTTATGGAAAACGCTCCGCTTTCAATTTTAACGGCGCTTTTCGGCGGCAAGCCGGCAGGCGATAAATCCTCCGGCGCCAATGCGCTTTTCGCGAACACTCCGGGCGACGCCGAGAAGGGCGGTCAGGGTTTCTTTTCCTTTATTGAAGGTCTGTTAATGACGGAGCCGGAGAGCAGAGACGATGCGGCCAATCCGCTCGGCGCGCAGACGCCGTTTGCAGGCGCCTCGGTCAGTCTGGATTTTGCGCCAAAGGATGACGCCGCGTCATCCGCGAAGAGCGGCTCTCTCGCTTTAACCGAAGAGGGCGTGCTTGCGCCGGGGCTGGTCTCTCATCCCGAGGCTTCCGCGGATGCTTTCGCTGGCGCTGATGCGCCGGCGGGGCCGCTTGAAACCCAGACGGGCCCCCAGTTGCTCGTTTCTGCTTTCGCAAAGGAAGGCGGACAGGCCGAAGGCCATTCCGCAGCCAATGATCGCGGCGTCGAAAGCGCCGCCGGCAAAGCGGGGACTGAGACGCAAACGGCGATTGTGAATGCAGGAGCGCAGACGCAACAGAAAACCCCGGCGCTGGCCTTGGCGAATGCGGCTGAGGCCGCAGACGCCGGGACGCCTTCAACTGAAGAGCCCGCGTCGGAGATTGACGCGTCTCTTGATACGCGGAAAAGCAAGAGCGACAACGCGCCGGGCCAGCTGTTGATTTCGGACCAACATCTGAAAACGCCGGGTTTCGCGGCGAATCCCCATGCGAATGCGGCGGCGGCGATCGCAGAACATGCCTCGCCGGAGGCCTTGAGCTATTCCGCCGTGACCCGTGACGAGGGCGGTCCCGAGTTCGACCGGCTGGCCACCACGCGCCTCGAAACGACTTCTGCGGCTTCCGACCGGCCCGCCCATCTTAATCCCGTGCGCGACCAGATCGTTGCGGCGGTGGCCGCCCGTCATAGCGACGGCCGGCTTGAAGTGCGGCTCGACCCGCCGGAGCTTGGCCGCGTGACCATCCATTTTGACCGCGACGGCGCCGAAATGGTGCGGGCGGTTGTTTCCGCCGATACGCCGGACACGCTCGATCTCATGCGCCGTCATGCGGACGTTTTCCAGCGCGCGCTGGAGGATCAGGGCTTCGCCGGTCTTGACCTTCAATTTACCGATCAAGGGACCTGGGAAAACCCGGCTGATGAGGCCAATGGCCATTCTCAGAGTTTCCGCCTCGCTGAAGAAGAGGAAACGATGGCGGCCGCTTCCGGCCCGGCGCCGCAAGTCGCGCTCGGCCGTCTCGACCGCCGGTTCTAGGCGTCAAAACCCAAGGGAGACGCATCATCATGCAGGCAACGCCAACCGTTTCGCCGTTTACCCAGCCGCAGCAAAGCAGCGGCGCGACAGCGGCCGCAGGCGCAAAGGAAGGGGAGAGCAATCCGGCGCTCAATGCGGCGGACTTCCAGAACTTCCTGAAGCTCTTGACGGCGCAGCTGCGCAATCAGGACCCGCTCAATCCGGCGGACTCCACCGAATTTGTCGCCCAGCTCGCCCAGTTCAGCTCCGTCGAGCAGCTGGTCAACGCCAACACCAAGCTCGATAACATCGCTTCGGCCATGGTCGCCGACGGCATCGAAAAATATGCCGGCTGGATCGGTAAAAAAGCCGAAGCGATAGACGCACCGGCCTATTTCGACGGGACGAACCCGGTGGAATACCGGTTGTCCGGTCTTAGCGAAGCAAGCCGCGTCGAAGCCGTTATCACCGATCCCGCAGGCCAAGAAGTCACGCGCTTCGATACGGTCAACGGAGCGATGGTTCAGAGCTGGAATGGCGTGGTCGACGATGAATCCGCGGCGCCGGGCGTTTACGCCGTGACTGCGCTTTACTATGACGAGGACGGCAAGGTGATTGGCGAAGAAATCGCCAACACATTCGGCGGCGTTCGCGAAGTGCGCCTTGAAGGCGATGAACCGTCGATCATTCTCGAAGGCGGCGTCGATCTTGAGCCCGATCAGGTCGCCGGTCTCGGCCAAAAAGAATAAGCGGAAGCTGCGAACAGATGAATCGCAAACGCCGCCTTTTAGGGCGGCGTTTTTTTGTTCCCGAATTTTACGTTGAAACAAGATCAGTAATTCTGGATGCCGAGATCGAGGATCAAAACGTCCAGCGCCGCGTCGCCCATGATTTTGCGGCTTTCTTCGAGCAGCGCCATCTTGGTGTATTCGAGCTTGTCCATGTCCTCCAGCATCTGCGGCAGCATGCCTTCGCCGGAAAGAGCCATCAGCCGGGCCAGAAAGGCGTCCCTGAGACGCGGTTCGAGCGCGTAAACGCCCTCGCTTTCGCTGCTGTCGACCTCGATATTGATGTCGAGGATGACCATGGATTTCGGCCTGCCGTTATGAACGACGGGAACGACGAACTGGCGGCTGAATTTCATATAGGTGGTGCTTGTGGCGTCTTCCTCGCCATGGCCGCCGCCATGACCGCCTTTTTTGGCTTTTTTCTCGCCATGGCCGTCATCCGCCTCGCCATGAGCGCCGTCTTCTCCGGAGGCGGAGGTCTTTCCCGACATCATCGTCTTGGCGAAATAGCCGCCCCCGCCGCCGGCGACGCCGGCGACTGCTATAAGGATGACGGGAAGCAGTTTCTGAAGCACGGGGGGAGAGCTCCTCTTAGAAGGGCGAAATGAGGTCGATCACCTGCTGGCCGTAGCGCGCCCGCTGCAGATCGGATATCTGTCCGCGTCCGCCATAGGAGATGCGCGCGTCGGCGATCTTGTCATAGGTGATGGTGTTGTTGCGCGCGATGTCCTCCGGCCGGATGATCCCGGCGACGAGGAGTTCGCGCAGCTCGTAATTGACGCGGATCTCCTGGCTGCCGGCGATGGCGAGGTGGCCGTTCGGCAATTCGTCGGTCACGGTCGCCGCAACGCGCAGGGTGATCTTTTCTTCACGCTTGATCTGGCCGTCGCCGGATGACGTGGTCGACGAGTTTGCGCCGATCGCAGGATCGAGCGTCGCGCCGCGCGGCAAGACGTCTTCGGCGAGAGAATTGAGGCCGAAGAAGTTCGACACAGCCATGTCGTCATTGGAGCTGCGCGAGCGGCTCGTCGAGTTCTTGATCTCCGCCTCATCGTCCATTTCGATGACAACAGTGACGATGTCGCCTTTGGTGCGCGCGCGGCGGTCGCCGAAGAGCGACGAGGGGCCAGAGCGCCAGAGCGAGGCGGTGGTGATTTTCGCCTCCGTCTTTTGAACCGGTTTCGGCGGCACGTTATAGCGCCGCGGGTCCGGCGGCGGCATCGGATCGCCGCGCACGTCTCCGACCGGAGACATGGGCGGCGGCGTGAACATATGGTCGAGGCGCGACATGCATCCGCTTGTCGCCGCCATGACCGGCAGGGTTAGAAGAAGGAGTTTTCTGTTCATTTGGCAACCGCCTTGTTGGGGCCGGTGATGACCGCGGTGAGAATGGTTTTCGAATTAAGGTTCATGACGCGGACGGCTTCGCCGACCGCGCCGGCGTCGAGCGCCCGGCCTTCGGTGGTGATCATCAAAGGCCCGCGCACGAATTCAAGCGTGACGATGGCGTTGCGCTGTACCGCTGTCGGGAGCCCCACATCGTTCGGAGACAGTTTGACGCCTTTATAGAGGGCGCGCTTCAGCTCCATGCCGACAAAGAGGTCGAGCGCATCTGCGTCCTCTCCTTCGGCGATGAGGTCGGAGGCGTGAAGCACGGTTCCGGCGCGCAAATTATGCGCGGCTTTGACGACGGCCGGCTTTTGTTTTACCGGCATCACCGAGGACATGGGGATGTCGCCCTTGGCGCTGTTCGCGACGTTTTGCGGCGTCGGCGCCAGCGCGGCGAGATCCTGCGCGGCGCCGGGCGCGATGGCGGCGAAAAGAACGGCGGTGGTGAATAGAGCGCGTTTCATGATGTTACCGGAGCTGCGTTGTGGAGCCGAGCATCTGGTCGGCGGCGGAAATCACTTTTGAGTTCAACTCATAGCCGCGCTGGGCTTCGATCAGGTCGGCGATCTGCGCGACGACGTCCACTGAGCTTTCCTCAAGGAAGCCCTGGCGGATGGCGCCGCGCCCGTCGAGGCCGGGTTCGCCTGGGATCGGCGCGCCCGAGGCCTGCGTTTCCCGGAACATGTTGCCGCCCATGGCTTCGAGGCCTTTTTCGTTGACGAAAATCGTTGTCTGCAGGGCGCCGACCTGCTGGCCTTCGGTCTCGCCGTCGAAATAGGCGTAGACCTCGCCATTGGCGTTGATGGTGATCGAGCGCGCATCCTGCGGAATGGTGATGTCGCCGGCGAGCGGATAGCCTTCGGAATTGACGATCAGCCCTTCGCCGGTCTTCTTGAACGCGCCGTCGCGGGTGTAGGCGGGGTCGCCCGAGGGAAGCGTCACCTCGAACCAGCCGCGTCCTTCGATGGCGAGGTCGAGATCGCCGCCGGTCTGGCGCAGCGAGCCTTGCGTGTGGTTGACCGAGATCGCCGACGTCCGGACGCCGAGGCCGAGCTCGATGCCGGCCGGCGCAATCAGGCCGGTGGAAGAGGAAATCGCGCCGGGCGCGCGAAGCTGTTGATAGTGGAGGTCGGCGAATTCCGCGCGCCGCGTGTCATAGGCGGTGGTGCTCATATTCGCGATATTGTTGGACACGGTTTCAACGCGCTTCTGCTGCGCGTCCATGCCTGTCGCGGCGATTCTTAGAGCCTGCATGATGTAGCCTCCTTCTTGTTCTTGCGCCCTTAACGGCGTCTCATCGCGTCAACGGTTTTCGAAATCCGCTCGTCTTCGTCTTTCAAAAGCTGCTGGCCCATTTCGTAGGCGCGCTGCACTTCGATGAGACGCGAGACTTCAAGCACGGTGTTGACGTTCGATTCTTCAATGAAGCCCTGGCGGAGCTTCGGGAATTCCACTTCGCGGTATTCTTCTTCGGCGCGCAAAAGATTGGCGCCTTCGCGGGCGAGGGCGGTGGGCTCGACCGTCACAAGACCGAGCTTGCCGATGGGTGCGCCGTCGGCGGCGATGGAGCCGTCCTGGGCGATGGTGATGCTTGTCGCTTCCGGCGGGATCGCGATGGGCGAGCCGCCGTCGCCGAGGACGCGGTGGCCGGCGGACGTCACAAGCTGGCCTTCCGCATTGAGCATGAAGCTTCCCTGCCGGGTCAGGCGCTCGCCAAACGGCGTCTCCACGAGGAAATAGCCTTCGCCGTCGATGGCGACGTCGAACATGCCGCCGGTCTGAGTGACCGCGCCGGGCGTTGCGTCAAAATAATGACCGCCCACATTGGCCTGGGAGATGCTGCGGTCCTGCGGACCCAGCGCGCGGACATATTCGGAAAACAGCATGCCTTCCCGGCGATAGCCGGCGGTGCTGGCGTTGGCGATATTGTTCGCAACGCTGTTGAGTTCTTTCGACAAGCCCGCCTGCTTCGAAAGCGCGGCGTAAACCGTGTTGCTCATCGTCCTTCTCCTCCGGCGTCGAGGTCGATCCTTGCAAGACCGGTTTCCATGAAGTTCTTTTCTTTCGCGACGCCCTGCGTGAAATCCGACAAAAGGTCGATGGCGCGGACATTCACCGCCGGCGCGGCGTTGAACATGTGGGCGAGGGCGGCGAGCGCGTCTGGATTCCTGGCGAGGGTTTCGCGCACGGAAAGCGGCAGATCGCCGGCGCCGGCATTCAAGGCGGCGAGGGCGGCGCGGGCGGCGGCGTCGGCGTTGCGTTGTTTTTTCGGCGCCTTTTCGAAAGCTTGCGTCGTCAGCGGCCAATCCCCGGCGCGCCAGGCGGCGTTGGCGAATTCCGTATCCGCCGCGCCGCCGCGCATGGCCGACTTGATCGCGGCGACAGCGCCGGCGCGGTCATGATTGCGTTCATGGGCCTTCACGGCGACGACGCCGAGTTCCGGGCTTAACCGGCCGTGCGCCGCAATATCGAGCGCGCCCTGGGCGTCGCCGCTGTTAAGATGGGAAAGCGCCTTCATGGCGTCGGCCTGGGCGCGCCAGGACGCAGGGACGCCGGCGAGCGCTTCGTCCACAAGCGCGTTCGCGCCATAGGCGGCGAGTTCGCGCGCGACGGCGATATTGAGATCGCCGTCGCCGGAAATCGCTAGGAAATCGCGGTTCTGGAAAAACGCCGCCACGGCCTCAAGGCGCGTTTCGTCATCTTCCATGAGCGCATTCAGAATGAACGAACGGGCGAGCGCCCGGCTTGCCTCGCGCGCAGCGGGCGCGGAGTCCGCCGCCGCGTTCAGGACCGTCACGCCCTCGCGCAGGCGGCCCGCGCTGATGAGCGCCTTGGCGCCGGCGAAAGAGGCGCGTGCTTCGGAAAGCGAGGCGCTCTTGCGCGATGTCTGAGAGGCGATGTCGTCAAGAAGGCCTTCATAGGCGGCGTCGGCGCGCTCTTGATAATCCTCGGCGAGGAGGGCGAGCGCGCGCGCCTGCATGGGGCCGGGATTTTGCGCGATGTTTTTCAGCTCTTCCCTTGCGGCCGGCGATGCGCCATGGCCGGTTTGCGGCGTTTCCGCCGCGTCCTGGCTGTCTTCTTCCTGTGTGGTTTCGCCCGACTGCGCAGCGAACGTGTTTTCCATGATCACCAGCGCCGGACTGCCTTCAGATCCGCGCGCGGCTTTCGCGATTTTGTAGAATTCCTTCGCGACAAGCATGTCGCCATGCTCGATGGCGTTGAGGCCGAGATTTTCGGCAAGCGGCGCGCGCAGGGCCTGTGTGACGGGCCGAAGCGCGGCGAGATGTTTTTCCTGCATGGGAACGACATTGTCATCGTCAATCCGCGCCGCCGCCGCATAGGCCATTTCGAAAAACGGGCCGCAATCGCGATAGGGCGCGAGCTGGCGGCTGGCGCGCGATTTCGATCCCGCCGCAATGTCAGCGAGGGCGCCGGCGACCGCCATAGTCGCATCGCCGTCCCGGGCGAGCGGGCTTGCGACGGCGCTGGCTTCTTCGAAGAAACCGATATGGATATAAGCGAGCGAAAGCGTGGCGGCGAGGTCCCGGCGTTCTTCATCGTCAAGCGCCAGTTCGTATCTCTGGCGCAGATTGGTGATGGCGGAAAAGTCGAACTCGCCTTCATCGTCTTGCGGCTCGTTGAACAGCGTGGGATCGGCGCAAAGAACGGCCTGCTGGATATGCTCTTCACGCAGATCGGCCGCGATCAGCGGTTCAGGGGCGCCGTCGGCGTGAGGCGCGTCAAACGTCTCCGGCGCATGGGACGCTTTGGTGACGGGCGTCGCGGCTTGCGGGGAGGGGGCCGGCGTTTCTTCCGCAGGGGCTTCGGTTTCGTCTTCCTTGTCTATTTTGAGCTGCACGACGCCCTGGCTGCGCGCTTCGGCGAGAAGCGCGATCATGCGGTCGCGGGCGGCGCGCATGGATTCCGGCGTCGCTTGCTCGCTGTTCTTGGCGGCCTCGGAAATTTCCGGCTGCGGATCGGTTTCTTTCTCCGCAAGCGTTGCGGGCGCTTTGTTGAAAATATCGATGACGATGGAGTTTCCAGCGCCTTTCGAGGTGCGCACGGGGCAGTCGCAGGTGAGCGACAGAATGAGCGCGCGCGTTTCGCCCATATCGAGAACGCGCGCATTGAGAACGCGGTGCGCCTTGCGCTTGTCGATAATATCGGAGAGTTCGAAATCGTAGCCTTTGGGAAAAGTGATCTCGATTTTTCGGTCCGATGTGGCGATGCGCCAGTCCGTCGGGGCGTTGGGAATGACCAGACGCGAATAGTCGCCATGCTCGCCCGCCCGCACGGACAAGGTTTCGCCCGCCGCATGCGCTGCGGCGGGGACGAGAAGGAGAAGCAGGGCGAGGAGCGCGCGCCTCATCAAGCGGCCTCCTTTTTCAATTGTTTCAAGGCTTCGTCGATGTCGGAAAAACCGGGGCGGTCATGGCCCGGAATATTCCGGCGCGCCACTTCGACGCACATCTGCGGCGTGTGCATCTGAAGATGCGCGACGATGCATTCGCGAATGAGCTTGTAAAAACGCTGTTCCTGTTCGTTGACCTCAAGGATGCGGTTCGCAAACGGGCCGACGAGAGAATAGGCGAGGAAAACGCCGAGAAAAGTGCCGACCAGCGCGCCGCCGATCATCTGACCGAGGACTTCCGGCGGCTTGTCGATCGACGCCATGGTTTTAATGACGCCGAGCACCGCGGCGACGATGCCGAGCGCGGGCAGGGCGTCGGCGATATTGGTCAGCGCATGACCGCCATGCAGGCTTTCGTGGTGCATGGCGTCAAGCTGTTTTTCCAGAAGGTCTTCCACCTGATGCGGATTATCGAAATTCATCAGGATGGAGCGGATCGTATCGCAGATGATGTCGGTCGCGTCGTGATCCTTGGCGATTTTCGGATAGCGCTGGAAGATTGTCGATTCCGCAGGATTCTCGATATGGGCTTCCGCCTGCACCGGGCTTTCCTTGGCGACGCGCAGAAGCTCGTACATCAGGCAGAGAAGGTCCTGGTAATCCTTCTTCTTCCACTTCGGGCCGGTGAGCGCCTTCATCATATCGCCGCCCACATGCATTATGGTGCCGAAGTCGTTGCTGACGACGAAGGCGCCGGCGGCGGCGCCGCCGATGATCATAAGCTCATAGGGGAGGGAATGGAGAATGATCTCCATCTTGCCGCCAGCCATGAGATAGCCGCCGAACACCATGCCGAGCGTAATGACAATGCCGAGGATAGGTCCCATAAAAGCCCGCAGTGAGTGTTTGCAAATTTAACTTCTCGCTTAACCATGTATTCCATGGAGAAGTTAATCTTCGCTGAAACCCCGCGTTATTATTGCGCGAGCTGCTGCGAGCGATTGGCGAGGATGACGCTGACGAGATAGGCCTTTTCGGAGTCCATGCTGGCGACGACCCGGGCGGCCTGTTCGTTGTTCATGGCGGACAACAGGCCTGCGGCGAATTTCGAGTCCATCTCATTGATGATTTTGCCGGCCTGGTCCGGTTTCATGCCTTCATAGATGGCCGCGAGTTTGGCGATGTCTTCATTACGCGACTCTTTGACTGTCTCGATCTTGTCCTGAAGCGCGCCATTGGCCTCCTCAAGTTCGGCGAGACGCTTGTCGATCTGCGCTTCATAGGTTTTGAGTTCGGCCTCGCGGTCGGCGATGGCGGTCTCGCGGCGGTCGAGCGAATACATCCGGTCCTTGACGGCCGATGCAAGCTCGCCGTCGACACAGGCGCCGACGGCGTCGCCTTGCTCTACGCCGGGCGACGCCTTGCCCGTCGCTTCCGACGCGAGCACGGCGATGCGGCCGATAAAGGAGGCGAAGAAAACGACGCCCAGGACTAACAACGCTCTGGTTTTCATGATTTACCCGGCGATTTTTTTCATTTTGCGCTGATTGCGGGCTTTCATGAGCGCGGCCGTCACCTTGGTTGCGGATTTCGCTTTCGCCTTGGCGGCCGCCGGCGTCTCGTCTTCGTCAATGTCGAGATAGGAGACATTGTCACCGGTTGGCTTGCCGGATGGCGCGCGCGTTCCCGGGCCGTCCGGATCCGGACCGTCCACAAGGAAGAAATCGATCTGCTCGTCGAGGCGCTCCTGCAGGGCTTTCGCCTTGGCGAGGCGCGCGTCGAGCTCGGCGCCGGCTTTCCCGGACGCCTCATTGACGTCGCGGATGGCGATTTCAGCCAGTTCGGAAATGACGTCGATCATTTCCGTCAGCTGCGGCAGGATGTCTTTGGTTTCCTCGATCAGCGGGGTCAGCTCGCTGATGCTTTCCGCGCTCGATTCCTTCGCCATGGTCACGGTGGAGCGCGCCTGGTCGACCGTATGCGACATGGTCGCGATTGTCGCGCCGAGGCCTTTTTCGGTGTTCTTCAGCGCTTCCAGTTTGCGGCTGAGGATGAAACAGTAAAATGTCGCGGCGCCGGATGCGGCGAGCAACATAAAATCAATGATCATCTCCATTTCGAAGGCCCCTCAGGTTAAGACGAATTCAGTGATGAGAACGTTCTGAACATTGGCGTCCGGAACGATGGCGCGCACGCGCCGGAGAATTTGCGCGCGCAGGCGCGACATGGCTGCAGGATCTTCAAGCACCTCGCTGCCGATCGAGCGCAGAAACGTATTGAGCACGTCCTGAACGTAAAAACCGTTTTCGAGAAGCTGCTCGGCACCGTCGTCATCGGTCTCAAGAACCAGTGAAATCTTTAAATGCTTGGAACGCCCGATCGGTGAGATCGACACGACCATCGGATCCATCACGACGAATGTGGCGTGTTGCGAATGCTGTATTTCGCCGAGTGGTTTTATATCGCTTTTGGCGTTCTCGCCGCCTTGACCGCCATGTCCGCCGCCATGACTTTTGCCGGCTTTTTTCTTCTTTTCTTTGCTGGCGAGTTTTTGTTCTTCGCATTCCGCAAGCGCGGCTGCATCTTGTTCGTTGCTTTCGGCGCCGTGTTCATCGCCGCCATGACCGCCGGCGGCTTCAATGCAGGCGGCGTTTTCTTCTTCGGCGCCGGGCGTCAGCACAAACGCCGCGCCGCCCGCAACGCCTGCGGCGACAACGCCGGCGGCGATCATCGGGATTAGCCCCAGGGTTTTGGCCTTGGGCGTCTCTTCGGCTTCGGCGTCCTCGGCGCTGTTTTCGGCTTCGGACTCTTTTGGCGTTTCGTTGGACACGACGCAGCGCACCTGTTGATTTCGAAACGCACCATAGACAGCCAAACGTAAACCCTAAATTAATCATACCCCCGGAAATTAACCATGAAATTTCAGGTATGCGCCGCTCCTCGCGGTCATCCTTCGGGGCTTTTGTATGTTTAAACTTGCTTCTGTCTGGAACGAAATGTCGCTTTCAAGGAAGGCGATCCTGGTCGGCGTTTTGGTGGCGACGCTGATCGTTTTTTCCGCCGTCATGAATATGGCGACGAAGCCGCGCATGGCTTTTCTTTATGGCGGTCTCGACGCGTCTGCGGCGGGCGACGTTCTCGGCGCGCTCGAGGCGATGGATGTCGAGGCGGAAGTGCGCGGGGAGGCGATCTATGTGCCTGAAAACCGCCGCGACAGCTTGCGCATGGCGCTCGCCCGTCAGGGCCTGCCGCAGCAGGGCCAGCCGGGGTTTGAGCTCCTTGACGAATTAAACGGCTTTGCAACGACTTCGGAAATGTTTGACGCCGCCTATTGGCGCGCCAAAGAAGGCGAGCTCGCCCGCACGCTGCTGGCGACGCCGGGCGTGAAATCGGCCCGCGTGCACATTGCGGTTCCGAAATCGTCCTCATTCGCCCGGCGGCGCAGGCCGCCGAGCGCCTCGGCGACCATCACCATGAGCCGCGGCCGGCTCGACCTGCAACATGCGACGGCTATGCGGTATCTTCTGGCGCTCGCCGTGCCGGATATGGAGCCCGAGCAGGTGGCGATCATCGACAGCGTCAATGGCGTCGTCTTAAAGCCCGGCGCCGGCGATCCCGTGGTTCAGGCCGAAGGCGACAGTCTCGACCGCGAACGCCGCCTGGAAGCCAATCTCATGGATCTTCTTGAAGCGCGGGTCGGTCCCGGCAACGCCCGGGTGACGGTTTCTCTCGATATCGACCGCGAGCACGAAACGGTCTCCGAGCGTATTCTCGATCCGGAAAGCCGGGTGATGATGGGCCGCGAAACCACCGAAATGCAGGAATCCGATCAGGGCGGCGCGTCGGGGGCCGTGTCGGTCGCCAGCAATCTGCCGGACGGCGACGCCGGCGGCCAGACGTCGCAATCGAGCTCGTCGCGCAGCGAAACCAACGAACAAACCCGCTTCGACATTTCCGAAGTGAACCGTCAGCGCGAAAAACTGCCCGGCGCGATTTCCCGCGTGCATGTGGCGGTGCTGGTCAATAACGCGCCGGGCGCCGACGGTGCCGAACCGGCGCCCCGCAGCGATGCGGAGCTTGAATCGATCCGCGAGCTTGTGACCGCCGCCGTCGGCTATGACGAGGCGCGCGGCGACATCGTCACCGTGAAATCGATGCCGTTCCACGAATTCGAAGCGGTGGAGACGCCGGAGGAAACCGGCGGGATCATGCTCTGGGCGCAGCAGAATGTGATGTCGATCCTGCAGATCGTCATTCCGGCGATTGTCGTCATCGTGCTCGGCATGTTTGTCCTGAAGCCGGTTCTGACTCAGGATATTGCGGGATCGTCTGAAACGCCCGCGCTGCTCACCGCCGAACCGGCCGAATTGCAGCCGGCTGGCGACGTCGCCCGCTCGCCGCTTGAAGAGTTGCGCGATTTCAGCTCATCCGACAAGGAAGCGACGGCCACGCTGCTGAAAGAATGGCTCGGCGACACGGAACGGGCGGCGTAAATGGCGGCAAGCTCCTTCAACTTTTCTGAAGACGCCGAGGCGAAGTCGGTGCGCATTCCATCCCTGCCGGGGCGCCGTCATGGCGGCGACGGCCCGTCTGTCGACGTCAATTCCGAAGGCTATAAGGCTGGTTTCGATGCCGCCTCCCGGGAGTTTCTGGCGCAGCTCGAAGAGCAGGAAGCCTGGCACGAGGATTTCGCGAAAAAGACCGGCGAGATGCTCGCCGAGATGGATGCGCGCTATCGCAGCGAGTGTCTCACGCTCATTACGCGGCTCTTCGCTGCAGCGGCGCCGACGCTGGCGCGGCGTTCGTCGCTCGCTGACATCATGCAGCTGATCGAAGAACGCGTTGTGCAAGGAAAGTCCGATCTTGTCTTGCGGGTGCATCCGACGCTGGCGGCGCATCTTCCTGACAAGGAGAGCCGCGTTCTGGCTTCAGCGCCGGAAGTGACGCTGATCCGCGACGAGAGCTGCGCGCCCGCCATGATCGATGCGAAATGGAAAGACGGCGGCCTGTTTCACGATCCGGACGGGTTGATCGAAGAGGTAATGCGCGCGCTGGAAGAAGAGGCCGCGCCGCTTGAGGAGACGAGCGATGAGTGAAGAAAAAAATGAAGTGACGGCCGTTGAAGACGCAAGCGATGAGGAAATCATCGCCGATGTTCTCGCCGGCGGCGACGGCGGCGCCGGAAACCGCAACATCCTCGAGCTGCCGGTGCGCATCATGGTGTCTATCGGCTCGGCCAAGATCACCATTCAGCAATTGCTGGCGATGACCAAGGACACGGTCATCGACCTTGAACAACTGATCGAGGACCCGGTGGATATTTTTGTGGGCGACCGTTTGATCGCAAAGGGCGAGCTTGTGGAAGCCACCGATAATGAGAATGGCATCGGCGTGAAGATGCTCGAGATCTGCGGCATCGGCGGTTAGGTCGGGAAGGGCGAGAGGGGCATGAGACGCGTAAAGGCGTTTTTGGCGTTGGCGCTTGCGGCGGCGGTGATTTTCATCGCCGAGCCGGCGGCGGCGCAAACGCTTGGGCAAGCGGCCGATCCGCTTCGCGAGACCGCTCAAACAGTCGCCGAAGGCGGGTTTTCAAAGCGCATCATCCAGATGTTCCTCATGGTCACGGTGCTGAGCCTTGCGCCCGGCATCGCGATGATGGTCACCTGTCTGCCTTTCATGCTGATCGTTCTGTCGATCCTGCGCCAGGGCGTGGGCCTGCAGCAGGCGCCGCCCAATATGCTGATCGTCAGCGTTGCGATCTTTCTCACCTATTTTGTCATGGAGCCTGTGTTCAAGGACGCCTGGAGCGCCGGTATTCAGCCGCTTCTGGACGGGACGATCAGCGAGGCGTCGGCTTTTGCGCTCACCATGGAGCCGTTCCGGATGTTTATGGAGGCGCGGGTCGATCCGGGCGCCGTCGACATTCTGATGGATGCGCGGCCGATCGAGACGGCGCAGGCCGCGGACGGCGCGACGCCGCTGTCCATGCTGGTGCCGGCTTTCGTTCTGTCGGAGATTCAGCGGGCCTTTGAAATCGGCTTTATCGTGCTTCTGCCGTTTCTGGTGATCGACCTTCTGGTCGCGTCGATCCTGATGGCCATGGGCATGATGATGGTGCCGCCGGCGATCGTGTCGCTGCCTTTCAAGGTGGCGTTCTTTGTGTTGACGAATGGATGGGTCGCCGTTTCCGGCGCGCTTGTAAGAGGGTATTCGTAATGTCGACGGCGCTGCAAAAAGCGGACATGCGCGGAGGCAAACAGGAGCTGACGCGCGGCGAGATGCGCTATGAGAACTGGTTCACGAAGGCGCATAAGGCGGCGATCGTGCTTGCGTCTTTGAGCGCGGAAGCCGCTGCGGCGATTGTCGAGGAGATGTCCGACGCCGAGCTGCGCGTTTTTGCGAAAGCGTTTTCCGAACTGAAATCCGTTTCGCCGCAACTCTTGCAGGCGGTGGCCGAGGAATTCATCGCCGAGGTCGGCCAGGAAGACAACAATCTCGCCGGCGGGCCGGACGAGACGCGCCGCGTCCTCGCGCTGATGGCGCAGGAGGAGCGGGCGGAGCGCATTCTTTCGGATATGGGCGGAGGCGGAGACTCCGCCGTCTGGCCGCGGATCGAAAAGATCGAAGATCAGGAGCTTGCGGATTATATCCAGGCGCAGCGCATGCCGGTCGCCGCCGCCATCATCTCCAAACTGTCTCATGAGAAAACCGCAAGCGTCCTTGACCTTGCCGAAGGCGATTACGCCAAGGCCGTCCTTCTTGAACTCGCCCGCAAACAGCCGCCTTCGGGCGAAGCGCTGGAGGCGATCGCCAATGTGCTGGAAGAGGAGCTTTTGAAATCTTCAGGCGGCGCCGATGAAGAAGAGGGGGAAGACGGCGACGGGCCGAAACCCAAAAACAACGCCGGCGCGAAAGTGGGCGAGATCATCAATTACCTGCCGGGCGCGAAACGCGATGCGCTGCTCGATCACTTTAAAGAAGCCGATCCCGAAATCGGCGCGGCCGTCAGGAAAGCGATCCTCACTTTCGAAGAGCTGCATGCGCGCATGCCGGCGGCGGGCGCCACGGCGCTCCTGCGCGATCTCGATCGCGAAGTGCTTTTGAAAGCCATCAAATATGGCGAGACCAATGCGCCTGAAACAGTAGAGTTTCTGTTCGGCAATATCTCCAAACGCATGGTCGAACAGTACAAGGAAGAACTCGCCGAAATGGAAACGCCCTCAGAAACCGACGGCGAAACGGCGCAACGCGAAGTGACGGGCGAAGTGCGCAATCTTGTCGCCCAAGGCGAATTCAAGCTCATTGCTCTACAGGAAGAAGATGCGCCGGCGTCTTAAGAGCCTGAACGAAAATCCGGCAATGCAGCAAAATTACGATGATCAGACGTCAGCTAGCCGCAGCACGGTACGCCGGCAGGCCCTTAATTCTTCTAAAGAGTAGGGCCCGAGACGCATCGCTTTCCGGCTGACGAACGTCTGACAAACCCTCATTTGCATGGCTTTGGTGAATATTCGTTTGGGCTCTAAGTTTATTTGTCGAGAACGCCCGGCCAGTTTTCCTCGCCGGCGGCGACTAGGCCGGGAATGTCCGCTTCCCAGCGTTTCTGGATCTCGTCATTATAGTTGAGATAAAGCTTGCCTTCGTAAATCGTCCAGTTCTCCGGATTGCCGCGGGCGGTGTAGTCTTGCGAAACCGCCCAGGCGCAATAGCCGCCGAATTGGGGCGCGTATTTTTCCGGTTCGGCTTTGAAGGCGGCGAGATTATCGGCGGAAGCGAAGCGCCATTCCGCGCCTTTATATTCCATCGAGAAGGTCTTTTCGCCCTTCACCGGCTTTCCTTCGGTGAAATAGGCGACGGCGTCATAGCCGTCTACGGCGTTGTTTGAAAAAAGACCCGTATAAACCGGATCTTTCGCAAAAGCGGCGCTTGCCGTTGTGGCGGCAAGAAAGAAGGCGGCGAAAGCGATGACGAAGCGTTTGACCATGGCTGGCTCCCGGACTGGCAAGGGCGTATTCCGACGCCTTTGTCTGAAAGTCCTAGGACGAAGCCCAGCGCCTGCCAATTCAAACGACATCACATCGCTGCGATCCTTGATGATGACTAACCGGCCTTGCCGCCGTTTTCTTTCCTCGGCTCTTCCGGCGGCAGGCTTTCCACATGCAGCGTCCGGGTCGGATAGGCGAAGTCGATGCCTTCATCCTCGAAGGCCTTGTGGATGTTCAAGAGCACTTCGTGATTGACATCCATATAGGTCATGTAGGCGCGATCCTCGATCCAGAAGACGGATTCGAAATTGATCGAGCTGTCGGCGTATTCTTTCAAATGCGAACGCTCGAACCGGGCCTTGTCGACGTTTTCGACCGCCTTTTCCACGAGCTGCGGTATTTTTTTCAGCTTTTCGTGGGGCGTCTGGTAGAGAACGCCAAGGGTGATGCGCGCGCGCCGTTCGTCCATGCGCCGGTAATTGCGGATTTCCTTGTCCAGCAATTGCGAATTGGCGATGACGATCTCTTCGCCGGAAAGCGAGCGGATGCGCGTCGTTTTCATGCCGATCTTTTCGACGTCGCCCCAATAGTCTCCCTGATCGAAACTGATGAAGTCGCCGCGCACAAAGGGCTGGTCGAAAACGATGGCGAAAGAGGAAAAGAGGTCCTTGAAAATCGACTGGGCGGCGAGGCCGACGGCGATGCCGCCAACGCCGAGGCCGGCGATGAGCGCCGTGATCTCGATATTGAGATTGGACAGGATCATCAAAAAGGCGATGGACCAGACGGCGATCGTCACCAGGGTTTTGATGAGGTTGATGGCGTTGGTGAGCACGCCGGACTGTGCGGACGCTGTGTCGGCGTATCCGACAATTCCTGCGGTCAGGAGTTCGCGCGCCCAGGCGGCGAGCTGAATAATGCCGATGATGACGGCGAGGGTGCGCGCATAACCGCCCCAGCCTTCGGGAATGATCGGGAAAAACGGCATGACCAGCGCCGCCGCGACGACAAGCAGGAAGATCGAGCTTGTCTTGGTGACGAGGCGGGACACCACATTGGCTGGATCGTAATATCCTTTTTTCTTGCGCTTGATGAAACCGGCGATCACCGCCCGGGCGATGCGCAAGACGAGGAAGACGGCGATCCAGGCGCCGACCGCGAGGGCGAAGTCCGATCCGTTGGCCTGAATCCAGTCCCAGCCCTCCTGAAGACGCGGGCCGAGCTTGTCGAAAAACGAATCAACGCCGTCCGCCGTCTCTTTCACGGCTTCTCCGGCGTTTTCGCTTCCGTCTTTGCCCGGCGCGCTGGCCGGGGTCGACTGGGTGCGGCCATAGCTAAAGTATTTCATAGGGTTGCCCCGCGCTTCCCGATGGCTTCAGTGATGGTGTCTGCCTTGAAAAGAACAGGCGCGGCGCGGGAGCGTTCCTCAAAAAAAGCGGTATTTTGGATGCGTGGCGGCGCGTGATAAGAAAAATAAGGGGATGCAGGGCAGATCAGGCAGGGAGATATCTATGTTGAAAGCGCTGGCCGCCGCGGCGACGATCTTCGTCGGCGTCGCAATTTTGCCGGGCGCCGCTTTGGCGGGGCCCGCCGAGGATCTCGATGCGCTTTTCGACGACTACTGGGCGAACGAGATGGAGGAAAACCCGTTTGCGGCGACGCAGTCGGGCGTTTCCGGCTATGACGACAAGATCCCGGGCGTCGCGCCATCCGACTATGCCCGCCGCCGCGAAGAGGCCGAAGCGTTTCTGGCCCGGCTCGAAGCGATCGATCTTAGCGCGGTCGATGAGAATCACGCGCTCAGCGCCGATCTTCTGGCGTTTATTCTAAAGCACGACATTACGCTCGCCGCTTATGACAGCTGGCGCATTCCCTTTCTCGCCGATACGGGGTTTCACACCAATTTCGGCTATGTCGTGAGCGCGGCCCCCTTCCGCACGGAAACGGATTATGAAAACTACATTGCGCGGCTGAAGGCTTTGCCGGCCTATATCGATCAGAATATCGAGAACATGCGCCAGGGCCTCGCCGACGGCTTCACCCAGCCGAAGGAGATCCTGCCTTACATCATGCCGTCCTTCGAGGCGCAGGTGAAAGACAATGCGGCGGCGCATCCCTATTACGCGCCATTCAAGGCGATGCCGTCTGCGATCTCGTCGCGGCGCCAGTCGGCCCTGCGCCAGGAAGGCAAGGCCGTGCTTGAAGACGAGGTCATTCCCGCTTTCGCGCGTCTCGTGGATTTCATGCGCGACGAATATATGCCGGGCGCGCGCGACACCCTCGGCGCCTATGACCTGCCGAACGGACGCGACTATTATCGCGACCTGGTGCGCTATTTCACGACGCTCGATGACGCGACGCCCGAAAGCATTCATGCGCTCGGCCTTAAGGAAGTGGCGCGCATCCGCAAGGAGATGAACGCCGTCATCGAGGAGACCGGTTTCGACGGCACGTTCGATGAGTTCGTCGACTTCCTGCGCACGGACAAGCAATTCTATCCGAAAACGCCGGAGGCGCTTCTGGAGCGCGCGGCCTGGATCGCCAAGGATATTGACGGGCGCCTGCCGGGCTATTTCGGCAAACTGCCGCGTCAGCCTTATTCGGTGGAGCCGGTGCCGGCGGAAATCGCGCCGAACTATACGAGCGGGCGTTATGTATCAGCGCCGCCGGGCGGAACCCGCGGCGGGCAATATTGGGTGAACACATACGCCCTCGACAAACGGCCTTTTTATGAAATGACGGCGCTGACCCTGCATGAAGCGGTGCCCGGCCACCATCTGCAAAATGCGCTGGCGCTTGAAGTCGAAGATGCGCCGGAATTCCGCAAGCAGTTTTATCCGCACGCCTTTGGCGAGGGCTGGGGGCTTTATTCCGAAAAGCTCGGCGTGGAGATGGGCGTTTATCAAACCCCTTATGACGATTTCGGCCGGCTTTCCATGGAGATGTGGCGCGCCTGCCGTCTCGTCATCGATACGGGGCTTCATGCGAAAGGCTGGACCCGCCAGCAGGCGATGGATTATCTCGCCGACAACACCGCCCTGTCGCTGCATAATGTGCAAACCGAAGTCGACCGCTATATCGCCTGGCCAGGGCAGGCGCTCGCTTACAAGATGGGCGAGTTGACGCTGTGGGAGCTGCGGGAGAAAGCCGAGCGCGAGCTGGGCGACAAATTCGACATTCGCGACTTTCACGATGCAGTGCTCGACAAAGGCGGTCTGCCGCTCGACATTCTTCGTGACGAAATCGACGACTATATTGCGGAAACGAAAGCGGAATAGACGGCGTGACGGCGTTTTCCATTCCGATTCTCGAAACGGCGCGGCTCATTTTGCGCGAGCACAGGCTCGAGGATTTTCCGGCCATTCTTAAGATGTGGAGCGACCCGGACGTCACCCGTCTCATCGGCGGCAAACCCCGGGCCGAAGAAGAGGTCTGGATGAAATTCCTGCGCAATGCAGGGTTATGGGCGCATCTCGGCTACGGCTATTGGGTGCTGGTCGAGCGCGACTCCGGCGCCGTGATCGGCGAGATCGGGCTCGCCGATTTCAAGCGTGATCTGACGCCGTCGATCAAGGGCATGCCGGAGCTGGGTTATGCGCTGGCGCCCTCGGCGCATGGCAAGGGTTATGCGAGCGAGGCGGCGCGCGCCGTCGTCGCCTGGGGCGACCAGCATTTGAGTGAAGATACCATGTCCTGCATCATCAGCCCGGAAAACCTCGCCTCGATACGAGTCGCGGAAAAATGCGGCTTCCGCGAAGCGGCGCGCGCTGACTATCACGGCGATGAAACACTCATTTTTCACCGCGACGTCTTCAACCGTTCGTAAAAGCGTCTTTGAACCGTTCGCGTAGCGCCTGTTTTTGCACCTTGCCCATCGTGTTGCGGGGCAGGGCGTCGAGCCAGTAGAATTTGCGCGGGCGTTTGAATTTCGCGAGCGGCGAGAGGGCGGCGGCGAGCATGTCTTCATCTGGCGCGGCGCCGTCGGCCACCAGCGCCGCGACGACGCCTTCGCCCATATCGGCATGGGGAACGCCGACGACCGCGCTTTCGGCGACGCCCGCGACCGCATCGAGAATCTGTTCGATTTCGATGGGGTAGATGTTAAAGCCGCCGGCGATGATGAGGTCTTTTTCGCGTCCCACAAGCGACAGGCGCCCGTCGTCGCTCAGCATTCCCACATCGCCTGTTCGAAACCAGCCGTCTTCGGTGAACGCCTCTTGCGTCTTGTCGGGCTTCTTCCAGTAGCCGGCGCAGATATTCGGGCCTTTGACTTCCACTTCGCCGGGCGCGCCGGCCTCGCCGGCGATGCGCACGTTAATGCCGGGCAAGGCGTAACCGACCGTGCCGGCGATGCGCTCGCCATCGAGCGGATTTGACGCGATCATGCCCGCTTCCGACATGCCGTAGCGTTCAAGAATGCGATGGCCGGTTCGCTCCTCGAACGTGTTGAACGCTTCAATGGTCAGCGGCGCCGAACCGGATATGAAAAGCCGCATATGCGCCGTGTCGCCCTTGCCGAAATCCTTTTCCGCGAGCAGGCGCGTGTAAAAAGTGGGCACGCCCATTATCACGCTGGCGCGCGGCAGGGCCTTGCGGACGTCGCCGACATCGAATTTCGGCAGGAACAGGATTTCGCAGGCGCTGAGCATCGCCGTATGCAGCGCCACGAAAAGCCCGTGAATATGAAAAATCGGCAGCGCATGCAGCAACACGTCTGTTTCTGAAAACTCCCAAAGCGCGTTCAGGGTCGCCGCGTTGGAGGCGAGATTTTCATGCGTGAGCATCGCCCCCTTGGAGCGCCCCGTGGTGCCGGATGTGTAAAGGATGACAGCGAGATCGGTTTCCGCGCGCGGGACGATGGTTTCGTCCGGCTTTGCAGCGAAGGCCGCATCGCAGAGCGTTCCCGCGCCGTCGGCCGTAAGCGTCAGCACATGGTCGACGCCCGCTTCCTTTGCGACATGCGCCAATTGGTCGTGGCTTTCCCGAGTGCAGACGAAAATTTTCGGCGCCGCATCTTCGAGAAAATAACGGACTTCTTCGGCAGTATAAGCGGTGTTGAGCGGCACATAGACAAGTCCGGCCCGCATGGCGCCGAGATAGAGCGCGATATTTTTCGGCGATTTGTCGACTTGCATGACAATACGGTCGCCGGGACTGGCGCCGAGGGCGCGCAGGGCGCCGGCCATCTGCGCCGAGCGCGCATCCATCTCGCCATAGGACAGGCTGCGCCCGTCGGGAAGGGTCAGGAAAGGCTTGTCAAGCGCATCGCGATAGGCCGCATGCAAGGCGGTGAAGAAGTTTTCACTCGTCATACTATTTATTTTAGCACGTCGGCGGATTGATGCGAAGGCGCGCCATTGACGAGTTTGAATGTCTCCGGGGCAAGCGCGTGCATGGCGTCGAACTGGCTGAGGAACACGCGGCCGGTCAGGCGCTCGAGGAAATGCGAGTGTTTCAACCGGTCCATGACCGGACCTTTCACCTCCGATAGATGAAAAACAACGCCGGCCTGTTTCAGCCTTTCATTGATCGCCTCGAGGCTTTCGAGCGCGCTGGCGTCGATTTCGTTCACGGCCGAACACATCAGGACGATATGTCTAAGCTCCGGCGCGTCCGCGGCGAGCCCCAAGAGTTTGTCCTCCAGGAAACGCGCATTGGCGAAGAAGAGATTGCCGTCAATACGCAGGGCGGCGACGCTTGGGCTTGTGATGACGTCATGCCGGTTGATGTTGCGGAAATGCTCCGTGCCCGGCACCTGGCCGACAATGGCGCAATGGGGCTTCGAGGCGCGGAAAAGAAGCAGAAGGATGGAGAGCGCGACGCCTGCCGTGACGCCGACTTCGACGCCGAACAGGAAGACGCCGAAAATGGTGATCATCATCGCGGCGAAATCGCTTTTCGAATACGCCCATGTGCGCCGGATCGCGCCGATATTGATCAGCGACAGGACGGCGACGATGATGGTCGCGGCGAGTGTCGCCTGGGGCAGATAATAAAGAAACGGCGTTAGGAAGAGCGCGGCCAGCGCAATGCCGGCAGCGGTGAAGGCGCCGGCGGCGGGCGTTCGGGCGCCGGCGTCGAAATTCACGACCGAGCGCGCGAAGCCGCCGGTGACCGGAAAGCCGCCGGTGACGCCCGCTGCAATGTTCGAGGCGCCGAGCCCGACGAGCTCCTGATCGAGGTCGATGCGCTCGCGCCGTTTCGCCGCAAGAGTCTGCGCCACGGACACCGATTCCACATAACCGATGATGGTGATGAGGAATGCGGCGCCCGCCAGTTCGCGCCATAGCGCCGCGTCGAAATCGGGAACGGCGACCGGCGGCAGGCCGCGGGGAATGTCGCCGACAATGGCGACGCCTTTCGCCTCAAGACCGAACCCGGCGACAATCGCCGTGGCGCCGATGACGGCGAGGAGCGGTCCCGCCTTGGCGATGGAGGCGGCGAGCCGTTCTGAGAGGCCGGCCGCGTGCAGCAGCTTTTGCAGAAAAGCGCGCGTCAGGAACAGGAATAAAATTGAACCGGCGCCAATCGCGAGGGTTACGGGATTGGTTTGACCGAGATGCGCGCCAAGGCTTTCGCCGATTTCGACGAGCGTGTCGCCATGGGCGGAAACGCCGAGCACATGCTTCATCTGGCTCGCCGCGATCAGAACGCCCGATGCGGTGATGAACCCGGCGATGATCGGGTGGCTTAAGAAATTGGCGAGGAAACCGAGCCGCAAGACGCCCAGCGCCAGCAGCATGACCCCGGTGATGAGGGCGAGCGCCGCCGCGGCCATGATGTAATCCGGCCCGCCGGCCTCGACGAGACGGCCGACCGCGCTGGCGGTCATCAAGGAGACAACCGCTACCGGTCCGACGGCGAGCGTGTTGCTCGTGCCGAAAACCGCATAGGCGAGGAGCGGCGCCATGGAGGCGTAAAGGCCGACTTCCGGCGGCAGACCTGCAATCAGCGCATAGGCGAGCGATTGCGGGATCAGCATGATGGTGACGATCAGCGCGGCGAGCGCGTCGTCGGCGAAAAGGGCCGGCGTATAACGCCGGCCCCAGCGCAGGATGGGAAGATAGCGGCTCAGCATATGGGCGCGCCTTTTTGCTTTTCTGCAATCAGAACTGATTCACCGGCATTTTGAGATAGGAAACGCCGTTGTCTTCCGCCGGCGGCATGTCGCCGGCGCGCATATTGACCTGAACCGAGGGTAGGATCAGCCGCGGCATGGCGAGCGTCTTGTCGCGCGCTTCGCGCATTTTCACGAACTCCTCTTCGCTGACGCCTTCATGAACATGGATGTTTTTCTCCCGCTCTTCGGCGACGGTTGTCTCCCAGGCATAGTCGTCCCGGCCTTCCGCCTTGTAGTCGTGACACATGAAGAGGCGCGTGTCGCCGGGCAGGGCGAAGATCTTCTGGATGGAGCGGTAAAGGGTTGCGGCGTCCCCGCCCGGGAAGTCGCAGCGCGCCGTGCCGTAATCGGGCATGAAGAGCGTGTCGCCGACAAAGCCCGCATCGCCGATCACGATGGTCGTGCAGGCAGGGGTGTGGCCCGGCGTGTGGATGACATGAGCGTCGATCTCGCCGAGTTTGAACCTATCGCCGTCGGCGAAGAGCCGGTCGAACTGACTGCCGTCGCGTTTGAACGCGCTTTCGGCGTTGAAAATCTTCGCGAAGGTCGACTGCACCACATCGATCTTGTTTCCGATCGCCATCTTGCCGCCGAGTTTTTCCTTGAGATAGGGCGCGGCGGTGAGGTGGTCGGCGTGGACGTGGGTTTCGAGAATCCACTCGACGTCAAGACCGTTCTCCTTGACGTAAGCGATGATCTCGTCAGCGGATTTCGTCATCGTGCGCCCTGAGGCCGGGTCGTAATCGAGCACGGAATCGATGATGGCGCATTTTTTCGTGGCGGGATCGACAACGACGTGACTTGCGGTCGAGGTTGGTTCATCGAAGAAGGTTTTGACGACGGGTTTCATGACCGGTCTCCTTTCCGGGGTTGTTTTGATTTCGGACCGAAAGCGGCGCACAGCGCGCCTACGAGGCTGGGTAATCGGTCATCCGCCAGCGAATAGTAGACGTTTTTCGATTCCCGCCGGGCCTTGACGAGTCCGGCCGCGCGCAGCCGGCCGAGATCGCGGGAAAGATGCGGCTGCGGCGCGTCGACCTCCGCCGCGATCTCGCTGACATTTTTCTCGCCTTCGGTGAGGGCGCAGGCGATCATCAGGCGGTTGGCGTGCGAGAGAGTCTTGAGGAGCGCCGAAACGTCTTCAGCATTGTCCTTAAGGTCCTCTATGGGCAGTGGTTTCGCCATCACTTTCATCCTATACTTATCATATAACATAAATGATATATATTGGTTTTCAAGGGGCCGGCGCGCGCGTTTTTCAGGGGATGGCGGAAGACGGCGTCAAGGTCTGGCGCGGTCGCTCATGGCGCGCTAAGAACCCGGTGCGTCAAGGGGTTAGGTCATGTTCGACGAAAAGGAAGCCGGCGCGGACAAGCGCTCCAATTTCGACCGCCAGCTTACGGCCTCGATCGAGGCGGCGGCGGACTGGTTAGCGCCGCGGCAGAAACCGGAGGGCTACTGGGTCGGCCGGCTCGAATCCAACGCCTGCATGGAGGCGCAGTGGATTCTCGCTCTGTGGTTCATGGAGCTTGAGGACCATCATCTGCGCCCGCGTCTCGCCGCATCCCTGCGCGAAACGCAGCGCCAAGACGGCTCGTGGGAAATTTATTACGGGGCGCCCGCCGGCGACATCAACACGACGGTCGAGGCTTATGCGGCGCTGCGCTCCATGGGCGACGACAAGGACGCAGCCCATATGGTCCGCGCGCGCGAATGGATTCTCTCCAAAGGCGGGCTAAAAAACATCCGCGTTTTCACGCGCTACTGGCTGGCGCTGATCGGCGAGTGGCCGTGGAAGAAGACCCCGAACCTGCCGCCGGAAGTGATCTTCTTTCCGAACTGGTTCGTGTTTTCGATCTACAATTTCGCGCAATGGGCGCGCGCGACTCTGATGCCCATCGCGGTTCTTTCCGCGCGCCGGCCGTCGCGGCCTTTGCCGGCGGAACGCCGGCTCGATGAGCTTTTTCCGGAAGGGCGCGAGAAATATAATTACGCCTATCCCGAAAAGCCGGGCGCCGGCTTCGCTGAAGCATTTTTCCTGACGGCGGATAAAATTCTGCATGCGCTGCAAAGTTTCGGTCAGACGGCGGGGATCGGCCTTTTGCGCAAGGGCGCCATCTCTCGCGCGCTCGAATGGATCATCAAGCATCAGGACGCCGATGGCGTCTGGGGCGGGATCCAGCCGCCATGGATCTATTCCTTGATGGCGCTCTACAATGAAGGTTATGCGCACGATCATTCGGTCGTTGCGAAAGGGCTTGGCGCGCTCGACGATCCGCGCTGGCGCGTCGATCAAGGCGAGGCGACATGGATACAAGCCTCAACCAGCCCTGTCTGGGACACCGAACTGACCTTGCTGGCGCTGGAAGACTGCGATCTTAGCGAGCGCCACGAAAAGGAAGTCGAAAAGGCGCTCGATTGGCTCCTTTCGCAGCAAGTCCTGCGCAAGGGCGACTGGAGCGTCAAATGTCCGAAGCTCGAGCCCGGCGGCTGGGCTTTCGAATATAAAAACTATTACTATCCGGACACAGACGATACGGCGGTGGCGCTGATCGCGCTCGCGCCCTTCCGCAACGATCCGAAATGGAAAGACAAGGGCATTGAAGAGGCCATCGAAAAAGGCGTTGAATGGCTCATCGGCATGCAATGCAAAAACGGCGGCTGGGGCGCTTTCGACAAGGATAATGACAAGCAGATCCTGACCAAGATTCCGTTCTGCGATTTCGGCGAAGCGCTCGACCCGCCTTCGGTGGACGTCACCGCGCATATCATCGAAGCCTTCGGCAAGCTCGGGATCCGGAAAGACCATCCGGTCATGCTCCGCGCGCTCGATTACATCAAGACCGAGCAGGAGGCGGACGGCGCCTGGTTCGGCCGCTGGGGCGTCAATTATGTTTACGGCACGGGCGCGGTCCTGCCGGCGCTCGAAGCCATCGGCGAGGACATGACGCAGCATTATATCAAGAAGGCGTCAGACTGGCTGATCCTGCATCAGAACGAGGATGGCGGATGGGGCGAGTCTTGCGCCTCCTATATGGACGTCAAACAGATGGGCCGGGGCAAGTCGACCGCCTCGCAGACCGCCTGGGCGCTGATGGGCCTCGCCGCCGTGGGGCGCGCCGAGGACGAACGCGCCATCGCCGACGGCGTCCAGTTCCTGATCGAGCGCCAGAAGGACGGCGCCTGGGAAGAGCCGGAATATACCGGCACAGGGTTCCCGGGCTACGGCGTCGGCCAGCACATCAAGCTCACCGATCCGCAATTGCAGGAGCGGTTAAAGCAGGGCCCCGAACTCTCCCGCGCCTTCATGATCAACTATAATCTCTACCGCCACTATTTCCCGATGATGGCGATGGGGCGGGTACGGAAGATGATGGCGGGCGCTTAACTGCAACCGCCTTCCATCTGCGCAATCCATTTCGAAACCAATTCGACGCCTTCCTCATGCCTCACGGCGCGGCCGAGCTCAGGCATCATGGCGCCGGGGTCGGTCGTTTCCATGCGGAAGACGGTGATGGAAAGATCGGGCCGGCCGGGGACGATGTCATAGGGCCGCCCGCCGGTGCCGCGGCCCGCTGCGATGGGCGCTTTGCACTTGCCCATGGCGGGGCCGGAGGCGTCGGGTTCCAGATTTAGGCCGGAGGTGTCCGCAGGCCCGTCCGGATTGTGGCAATGGCTGCAATTGGCGTCGAGATAGGCGCGCGCGCGGGCGTCGAGCGGCGCGGTTTCATCAGTCCAGTCGACATTGCGCGGCGCCGGCGCCTCGATCTCGCCGGCAAGAAGGCCCTTCGCCAGCCAGTGATCGAGCTGGTTGAAGCCGGGCGCGAAGCTCGACGGCTTGTTGAGGTGTCGCGCCTTGGGACCGATGGGCTTGATCTCTTTCGTCGTCGCATTGTCGGCGTGACAGCCGGCGCATTGGTTGGCGTTTGGCACGAGATAGGAAAAGGGCTCCATGCGCCCGTCATCCCGGTGGAGCGTCATGGGAACGACCGCGCCGGTGCGTTTTAATACGGCCTCGGTCTGCGCCTCGTTCCAGACATAAGGGAGCGCATCCCAGCCATCTTCGCGATGGACGAGGATGCGAGTCTCCACGAGATGCAGATGATCGAGCGCCAAGCTTTTGCCTTTTGGGCCGTCATTGAGGCTGCGCTCTTTCCCGATCAGGATATCGCCGGTCCAGTCGTTTTCCGAAACCGGAAAATAAAACGTTTTGGTGATCACCGTCCCGACCGGAAAATCGAAAGCGTCGTCGGGATTGTAGACCGCGGGTTTTCCCCCCGGCGTCCAGACCGTCCTGAGTTTCAGCGCGTAATCGGAAAACAGCGGCGTAGCGAGATCGTAAGGCGTCACGCCCTCGCTTAAACGAAGCGCGCCGTCCTTCGCCGCGATCATGCCCCAGTCGCTCAAATGCTCCGGATTGTCTTCGGCGTGATAGGTCGGCGCCGTTTCTTGCGAACAGGCGGCGAGCGAGAAACCGATCAACGCAACAGCGGCAAACTTTGAAATCATAAGCCGGCGAGGGGTCCTTTGAGTTCAACCGGGGGCAGCTTGTCAAAAGCGCAGTCATGGGCCGCGCCGTCTTCGACTTTCGGGCTCTTGTTGTCGTTGGGCGCATCCACATTAAGGACTTTCGCTTCGCCGTTCTGCACGCACAAAACCTCTTTGGGGCCGGATAGCGCCGGATCCACATAGCCGTCCCACAGGACGTCGGGCAGGCTGCCCAAACCGGCGACCGCGACTTTCAGCGCCTTAAGCTCAAGTCCGTCGGGATTGCCGCCGCCGCCTTCGAAACGATTGCCGTAGACGTAGATGCCGTCCGGATAGGGATCGAAATCCGCCTCCATGCCATCGGTGGAGAGGCCGGAAGAAAAGATGCTGGCGACAATGACGTTCGCCGTCTTGTTGTCGCGAATGTCGTTGTTGAAGATCTCGACTTCGTCATTGGCGTTGATGACGACGCCGGAGCCCGCCGGGACGGAGGCGACGGCGGTGCCCTCAAGGCCGAAATTTTTCGTGTTGTTCTCGTAAATCTCGTTGTCATAAACGCGGGTGCGTGCGCCGGGCTGTTTGAGGTTCGGCATGTTGAAGACGAGAATGCCGCCGGTGTTGTTGGTCGCGACATTGCCGTAAACGTCGGCGTCGAAGGTGTTCTCGATTTCGATGCCGGCGACATTGTATTCCGCGCGGTTGTTGCGGATGACGACGTTCTGCGACTGGCCGATATAAAGCCCGGCGTCCGAAGCGCCAATGGCGACGGATTCCTCCATCAGCAGGTTTTTGACCTGCACGGGATAGATGCCGTAGGCGCCGTTTTCGGTTTTCGGCTCGCCCGTCCATTCGGTCCGCACCCGGCGGATGACGATGTTCTCGCCTTCGGTGATTTTGAGCGCGTCGCCGATAGTGTCCTCGATGGTGAGGTCTTCAATGGTGAAATCGCTCGCGGTGACGAGGAGGCCCTCGGCGCCGGCAATCTGTCCGGCGAAACTCAGAACCGTCTTATCCATGCCGGCGCCCTTGATCGTGACGCCGTCGACGGTGAGGCTCAAAGAGCGGTCGAAGGCGAAACGGCCTTCGGGGATCTCGATGACGTCGCCGGGCTCGGCGTCGAGAAGCGCCGCCATCAGGGTTTCCTGATAAGAGGCGTCGCCGGCCGGCGCAGCCTCCTGTTTCTCGCCGCATGCGGCGAGCATCAGCATTGCTGCGCTTGCGAATATGAGCTTCTTCATGACGTCTCCCTTTTGCGTCCTGCGTCTCGTTCTTGATTTTGGGCGCGGCCCCTTACAGCATCCGATGATGCCGGAAACGGGCCGGGAATAAAAGGAAGCTTTGCATGTCACTGACGCGGCGGAACCTGATGCAGTCCGGCGGTTACGCCGCCATGCTCTTAACGGCGGCGGGCGCGTGTTCGCGGCCCGATCAGGCGGCCTCGAACGACCTCGCCGAACTCGACGGCGTGGAGACGGCGGCGCGACTCAAATCGGGCGAGCTTGGACCAACCGAAGCCGTCGAGGCGGCGATCGCGCGGGCCGAGCGCGTCGATCCGCAGATCAACGCCATCGTCACCAAAACCTTCCGGCGCGCGCGGAAAGAGGCGGCGGCCAAGGGAGCCAATGCCGGTCTTTGGGCGGGCGTGCCGACTTTCGTCAAGGATCTCGACGACGTTACGGGCGTAACCACCCGGTTCGGCAGCCGCGCTTTCCCCTTCTACAAGGGCAAGGAACAGACGCCGCTCATCGATGCGTTTTTGGGGATGGGCGTCGTCAGCCTCGGCAAGTCGGCGACGCCGGAATTCGGCCTTTCCGCCACGACCGAATCCATCGCAACCGGCCAAACACGCAATCCGTGGAATACGGAGCATTCGACGGGCGGCTCTTCGGGCGGCGCGGCGGCTCTCGTCGCGAGCGGCGTCGTCCCCATCGCGCACGCCAGCGACGGCGGCGGTTCGATCCGCATTCCGGCCTCCTGCTGTGGCAATGTGGGGCTGAAAGTTTCGCGGGGGCGCAATCCGATGGCGCGGCCGGAAGATGCGGTGGGCCCGATTTCGCTCGCCGTTCACGGCGTTCAGACGCGCACGGTGCGCGATACGGCGGCGGTCGCCGCGACGCTGGCGCTGCCTTCGAGCGAAAGCGGGCTCGCGCCTTTGCCGCTCGTTACGGCGCCCGGCAAGGAGCGCCTGCGCATCGCCGTGACGACGCAGGGTCTCGCCGGCCGGGCGCCCGACCCGGCGGTGAAGCAGGCGGCAGAAGACGCCGCTGCGCTTTGCGCGGATCTCGGCCACCATGTGGAGGAAGCTTCCTTGCCCGTGGATGACGGCCTCTCCGAAGATTTCACGCTTTACTGGGCGGCGTTCGCGCATGCGACCGTCGCCATGTGGGAAAAGACTTTTCATTTGCCGCGCAACGGGCTCGCCTTCGAACCCTTCACCATCGGGCTTGCGGACCGTTTCGAGCGCGAAGAGGCGGACTTTCCCGGCGCCATCGAGCGGCTTCAGGCCGTGGCGGCGCGCATGGCGGCGTTTCACGAGACTTACGATCTCGTTCTGTCGCCGGTGGTGACGGCGCCGCCGCCGGAGATCGGTTATCTCGGCGCGACGCTCGATTACGAAACGCTGATGCAGCGTCTGACGGACTATGTTCAGTATACGGTGCTCTATAACGTCACCGGCGCGCCGGCGATCTCTCTGCCGCTGTCCATGTCGCCGGACGGGCTTCCCGTCGGAGCCATGTTTGGCGCGCCCTTGGGCCGGGAAGACCGGCTGCTCGCGCTCGCCTATGAACTCGAAGAAGCGAAGCCCTGGGCGGGCCGCCGTCCGGCGGTTTGGGGCTAGGAAACCGCCTCGATCAGCCCCTTGAAAAACGCCGCGCCGTCGGTTCCGCCGAGGAGGGGAGAGATCACCCGTTCCGGGTGCGGCATCAGCCCCATGACATTGCCGGAATCGTTGATCAGTCCGGCGATGTCGCGGGCCGAGCCGTTCGGGTTGTCCACATAGCGCAGCGCGACGCGGCCTTCGCCTTCGAGCCGGTCGAGGGTTTCGTCGTCGGCGTAGTAATTGCCGTCATGATGGGCGACCGGAAAATTCACATAGGCGCCTTTTTCGAAGCCGCGGGTGAAGATCGACTGGTTGTTCTCGATCTTGAGCGTCACCGTGCGGCAGACGAAATCGAGCCCGGCGTTGCGCATCAGGGCGCCGGGGAGGAGCCCCGTCTCGCACAGGACCTGGAACCCGTTGCATACGCCGATCACCGGCGCGCCGGCTTTCGCCTTGTCGATCACCGCCTGCATGATCGGCGATTTCGCCGCCATGGCGCCGGCGCGCAAATAGTCGCCATAGGAAAAGCCGCCGGGCAGGGCGTAGAAATCCGCATCCGGCAAATCCGTGTCGCCATGCCAGACCATCGCCGGCTTGGTTCCGGTCGCCTGTTCGAGCGCGACGGCGATGTCGCGATCGCAGTTGGAGGCGGGAAAGACGATGACAGCGGTTTTCATGACAGGTCCATCACTGGTTGGTCTTGTTTTCAAAGGCGGCGATGAGATTGTCCGAATCGGTCACCCAGCCGAAGACGTTTTCAAAATTCCAGAGGGTCGCATCGCGGACGAAGTCGGGTCCCGCATGGTTCATGGCGTCTTCCACCATGACGGGCCAGTATTCCTGGAAATAGGCGTCGCGCGCCGTGCTTTCCACGCAGACATTGGTGGCGATGCCGGTGAAGAAGAGCGTTCGGATATTCAAGGCGCGCAGATCGTTGTCGAGGGTCGTGCCGGCGAAGCCGCTGTAACGGGACTTGCGGATGACGATATCGCCCGGCTGCGGCTTTAGGTCGTCGACGATCTCCCAGTCCCATGTGTCGTGGATCAAAAGCTTGCCTTCAAGCTCGGGCCGCGCGCGCATGGTGCGCAAGGAAAGCTCCTTGTGATAGTTCGGCGAGCGCGGGCCGCCGGCGTCCGAGAGGTCCGGCTTGTAGCCGACCTGAAGATAGACGACTTTGACGCCCGCTTTGCGCGCCGTTTCGATCAGCTTTTTGTTGATGTCGACGACCGCCGCCGCCTTCGAAATGTCATGACCGGCGAGGTCGAGCATCCCGCCTTTCGACGCGAAGGCGTTCTGCATGTCGACGACCACCAGCGCCGATTGGTGAAGGTCGATATCGACCGGATCGGGCTTGGCGGCGAGTTTGACCATGATGTCGTTTGACCGCCCTCAGGCGAGAATTTCGATGGAGTAGTTCTCCATCACCGGATTGGCGAGCAGTTTTTTGCACATGTCTTCGGCTTTGGCCCGGGCGGCGGCCTCGTCGGTCTCGGCGAGCTTCATCTCGATCACCTTGCCCTGACGCACATCTTCCGCGCCTGCAAAGCCGAGCCCGGCGAGCGCGCTTTCAATGGCCGCGCCTTGCGGATCGAGAACGCCGTTTTTGAGCGTGATGGTGATTTTCGCTTTCATGAGCCCTTCGCCCGCTGGTCTAAGCCGTCAACGGGGCTGATACACCGGGCCGGGAAAGCGCGCAATGCGAGGGGGCCGGAAAGGCGGGCGCTCGAGCGCCGGAAGGTCAGTGAATGAGCGCGGCGTCAGACGGCGCGCCGGAAAAGCCGTCAAGCTGGCGGTAAGCGGCGGCGGCCTGGGCGGCGAGGAAGCGCGCGGCGTCCTGACGCTGACTTTCTTTCCAGGATTCTTCAAGCTCGTGGGCGCGCAGGGCGGCCTCTTCGCGGATGAGAAAGGCGTGCGCAAGCTGGGCGACGGCGCGCTCGCGGATGGTCGGCGGACCGGAATAGAGCGCCTGTGATTCGAGTTTTTTCAGCGCCTTGATGTCTTCGGCGCGTTTCTCTGGCGGCGTCAGCGGCTCGGGGCCTGTGTCGGCAGGGCTGTTTTGGGCGGCGCGGCGCGCAGCCGCTTCCGCGTGCGGGTCGCTGGCGGGCTGTTTCGGCGTCTCGCGATCCGTCGTTCTTTTCGAATCGGTCTCGGCGGACCCTGCCGGCTTGTTTTCTCTGGGGGCCGATTCTTCAGGATTGAGCGGATCGGGGGCTTTACGGTCAGCCGCTGCAGCGCGCACGGGCGTAACCGCGCCAGCCGTGGCGCGCCCGGAACCCTGTGCTGATCCTACATAAGCCATAACGGCTTAAGGTTATCCCCAGAAAGCTTGCCGGGGCGTTCGCAAACAGGGGTGATTTTTAACGATTAGTTCAAGACTTGATTGACCACAGTTAGGTGGGGCGGGCGTCGTGGCCGCAAAGTGGCAGCCCCCGCCTTATATTTCCCTAACAGGTCCGGATTTTCCGCTGCGAACTTATTTTTCGTTGTCGGAGACCAGCACCGGGCCCGACTGGCCGGAGCTTTCGTTCTCGCGCAAAATGCCGAGGCGGCGCGCCACTTCCCGATAGGCGTCGGTGACCTCGCCGAGATCCTTGCGGAAACGGTCCTTGTCCATGATGTGGCCGGTTTCCATGTCCCACAGCCGGCATGAATCGGGGCTGATCTCGTCGGCGACGATGAGGCGCATCATGTCCCCTTCATATTGCCGGCCGAACTCGATCTTGAAATCGACGAGCTTGATGCCGGCGCCGGCGAACAGGCCCGACAGGAAATCGTTCACCCGGAGCGCTTGCGCCATCATGTCGTCGATTTCCTGGGGGTTGGCCCAGTTGAAGGCGGTGATGTGCTCTTCGGAAACGAGAGGGTCGCCAAGCTCGTCGCTCTTGAAATAGAATTCGATGACCGAGCGGGGCAGGGCCGTGCCTTCCTCGATGCCGAGGCGCTTCGAGATGCTGCCGGCGGCGTAATTGCGCACCACCACTTCGAGCGGCACGATTTCCACATGGCGCACGAGCTGCTCGCGCATATTGAGGCGCTTGATGAAATGGGTCGGAACGCCGATGCGCTCGAGCCCGGTCATGATGAATTCGGAAATCCGGTTGTTGAGGACGCCCTTGCCTTCCAGCACCGCTTTTTTCTGGTTGTTGAAGGCGGTGGCGTCGTCCTTGAAATACTGGATGATCGTGCCGGGCTCCGGCCCTTCGAACAGGATTTTCGCCTTGCCTTCGTAGATTTGTTTGCGGCGAGCCATTTTATTAATCCTTTCAGCGCCTTGCGGGCGGATAGATCGGCGCAGGGCGGGCTATTTCAAGGGCCGGGTCGCGCCATTTGCGGGCTGCGGGCCCTCCCGTTTTGGCTAGCACGGCTGGCGCGGCGGGAGAAGCGGGGGTTTACGCTCCCCCGCGGGCGATGAAAAGCCCCTTGCCGGAGACGGGCCCGACAATTTTCCGCTTTACATTGCGCCGCGCCCAAACCGGCATTAAGTACCCTTGCAAAGGCCCGTTTTCATTACGAGTTTGGAGAGGCACCCGATGACGACCTTCGATGATCGCGAAGACAAGTTCGAGAAGAAATTCGCCCATGACGCGGAGCTTCGCTTCAAGGCTGAAGCGCGCCGGAACAAGCTCTTAGGGCTTTGGGCGGCCGACCTCATGGGCAAGACCGGGGCTGATGCCGAAAGCTACGTCAAGGAAGTCATCAAAGCCGATTTCGAAGAGGCGGGCGACGACGATGTGTTCCGGAAGATCCGGGCGGATTTCGACGCCGCCGGGGTCGATCAGTCGGACCATCAGATTCGTCGCCAGATGACCGATTTCCTCGCCGAGGCGGTCCAGCAGCTTCAAAAAGGCGAATAAGCGCCGGCGCTCATCCGCTGAGGAGGCAAGGCCATGATCGAGGGAACGGCTTTTGCGTTGTTCTTAAGCGGCGCGCTTCTTCTCAACATCACGCCCGGGCCGGACATGGCGTTCACGCTGGCCTCGTCGGCGCGGGGCGGAACCCGCGCCGGGATCGCCGCCGCGCTCGGCGTCGGCGCCGGGGCGCTGGGCTGGGCGGTCGCCGCGGCGGCGGGGCTCGCCGCGCTCCTAGCGGCGTCGGATCACGCGCTGACGATCATCAAGATCGCGGGCGGGCTTTATCTTCTTTATCTTGCGGTGCGCGTCATCATGGAAAAGAAAGCGCCGCCGGAGATGAGTGGGGCGGGCGGCGGCTTGAAGGCGTTTCGCGCCGGCATGCTCACCAATCTGCTCAATCCGAAAGTCGGTCTTTTCTTTCTGGCTTTCCTGCCCGGCTTCGTTCAGCCGGAGGCGGGAAGCCCCGCCTTTCAGATCTTCGTCCTCGGCGCGATTTTCAGTTTCACCGGAACTTGCGTTCTTATCGCGGTCGCCGCCGCGGCGGGCGCCCTGCGCGCCAGGTTTGTTGAAGATCCGCGCGCGCAAAAAGGCATGAAGGCGCTGTCGGCCAGCGTCTATGGCGGGCTCGGCCTTTATCTCCTGACGGCGCCGTCGAAATAAATCTGAATTAACGCCGGCGCGGCGCATTCGCCCGGGCAGGCTGCAAGCGCAAAGGAAACAGCGGCATGGGCTTGCCCTTGTCGTCGTCCTCTTCCTTGCGCGGCAGGAGGAAGACCGCCGTGCCCATGGAGCCGGCGCCCCAGGTGATCATCATCACGATCATCAACATGATGACCGCCATCGGCCCGACGGAAGAGCCCGTCACCAGCGAGCCGAGCCCGCCAATGTCGAACCAGATGAGGGCGGCGACGAAAATCCAGCCGCTCACCGTGCCGATGATGAGATGCGTCAGCAAAAACCGCACAAGCCGCCAGTCGAGTCCCTTGGCGCCGCCTTCGGGCGGCGCGGAAGCAGGTTTGTCTGCGTCAGCGTATTCCATAAACCGAATATATGACGCCGGCGGCGAAGACGCATTGCGGCATGACGCCGCCAGCAGGAATGCCGCTCCAGAGCTGCATTTGCCGCCTGCGGTTTCTCCTGCGCTGGGCTAGGGTGTCCCAAAAGTGGGAAATCAGAGGAGACGGCTTATGGGACGCGTCAGCGGCAAAAAGGTTGTGATTACCGGCGGGGCGCAAGGGCTGGGCGCCTGTTTCGCGCGCATGCTGACCGACGAAGGGGCGAAAGTCTTTCTGACCGATATCAACGGCGATGGCGCGGAAGCGACCGCCGCCGCTATCAATGAGAAACATGCCGGCGCGGCGTCGTCCATCGAACATGACGTAACGAACCGTGACGACTGGACGGCGGCGCTCGAAGCTGCGTCCGAAGCGATGGGCGGGATCGACACGCTCATCAACAACGCCGGCGTCGGAACCTTCGGCAGCATCGAGACCGAGACGGAGGAGAACTGGCGGCGCACCCAGGCGATCGACGTCGATTCCATTTTCACCGGAACCCAATTGGCGATGCCTTACCTTAAGCGCTCGCAGCCGGGGTCGATCATCAATATCTCATCGGTCGCCGGCCTGATCGCCGACGGCAATATGATCGCTTACAACACGGCGAAAGCGGCGGTCTGGATGATGACCAAATCCATTGCGCTCCACTGCGCGCGGTCGGGCTACGACATCCGCTGCAACTCCGTGCATCCCGTCTTCACCCGCACGCCGATCATCGATCCGCTGATCGAACTGGGCGGCGGCGGGGACGAAGGCGAAAAACGCCTCGTCCAGCAGATCCCGTGGCGCCGCCTCGCCGAACCGGAAGACGTGGGCTACTGTATCCTTTATCTCGCCGCCGACGAGTCGCGTTACATCACCGCCTCCGAATTCAAGATCGACGGCGGCATTACGGCGCAGTAGGGCCCGCGCCGCGAGGCCTGTCAGTGAGGCCGATAGGCGCCGACGACCTGTTTCAGTTTGGCCTTGATCTGGGCGGCGCGCATCGAGGCGACGATGCGGCCCGGCACCCAGAGAAGGCCGAAGACGACCGCGCCGGAAACCCCGCCGCCGAGAACGCCGAAGAAAAGCTTTTCGCCGAAACCGCCCTCGCTCATCATGATCATGAGCAAGACGAGCGCGGCGACGACGCCCGCGCCGCCGAAGACCACAAGATCGGGAAAGGCGTATTTGGCGAGGCCGGACCCGTCTTCATAAGCCTCGCCGGTGTTTTCGTTGGTGACGTCGAACCACAGGTTCTTGTCGGCGCCGCGGACCACAAGCTTGTGTCCCTCGCGGCAGGGGATGACGAAATCGACGAGATTGACAGCGTACTGCCCGCCATCGTCGTCTTTCAGATAGATGGTTTGGTAACGCGTGGTTTTCGAAGAAATGCGGCCCGCAAAGGGGCCCTGGTTGGAAGGAATTTCGCCGCGCACTTCCGTCTCGGCGCGCGTGGTCTCGCTCTCGACCTCACCGGTTACCTCAAAAAGGCTGTATTTCTTAAATATTGCAATGCCGTCGCCAATCTTCTTCATCGGTTTTCTCCGAATGGGGTCTAATTCTCATGGATTGTTGCTGAAGCCGTTTCGCGCCTGCCTTACCGGCACAGCACCTGCAGCCGGTCGGCTTCGCACCGGACCTCGTTCTGGAATTTGAGACCCGCATCGGCGCAGGTCTTGTACATCAACTGAACGACGGTCCCGACATTGCTGGTGTCGCTCAAGGATTCTTCGGCCAGTTCGAGCTTGGCTTCACAGCTCTGGTCGGCGGCGTTCGGGTTTTCGCCGGCGTCGATCGCCTCCATTTTGATCTGGGCGAGATACATCTGTTCCGGGCCCCAGGCGTCGAGCCATCTGTCTTCGCTCGATGAGGATGGTCTGGATGAATCGGATGACTTCTCGCCCCCGCAGCCGGACAGGCCTGCGGCGGCGAACGCCGCGATGAGGTACGGCAAAATCCGGCGAGGGGGATGCTGCATTTTCTATCTCCTTTGATATCCGGGCCGCCCTTAAAGGGGCCGGCCGCTTTTCTCCGGCGGCGTCCCTTGAGCGGGCGCGCCAGAGCTAGGGATATGAAAATGCGGAGAAAAAAGCGTCGAGCGAAATCGGCGGAAATAGACACTTAGCGCTATTAACGCTAGTTTTCCGGCGCGCTGGCGGCCTGGTCTTTGCGAAAGTGCGGGGGCGAAAAGTCCGGGGGCGAGAAGAGGGGTTTCGGACGAGCGATGGCCGAATCGGAAGATCAGCTTCCCCGGACCAAGCGAAGGGGCGTGCGCGCCTCGCGCATCAAGCTTGAGCAGGCGCTCGGAGCAAGCGATCTCGAGCGCAAGACCCAGGCCGCGCTCGCCGAACGAATCGCCGATCTTGAAGAGCTGGACGCGGCGCCGAAGGATCTCGTCAGCAAGGTCTTCCGCGAGCTTCCCGTCGACCCCCAGACGTTGGAGCGCGTCGCCCGCGGCCTCGGCGTCGAGGCGCAGACGCTCTATCTTGAAGAGCCGGACGCATCTGCGGACCGCTCCGAGGCGCCGGCGGCGGCGAACGAGGGCTGGGCGGCCGCCGGATCGGAAACCGCAGCGCGGCTTTCGCGCATCGAACGGCTTCAGACGCTGGCGATTTTTTCGCTGGTCTTTGCATTTCTCCTCCTGGGCGCGTCGCTGGCGGTCCGGCCTTCAGGGCCGTTATGCGGCTTGCGCGAAGCGGTGGCGCGCCCGGCGGTGGAAGAGGGAACCTTGGGGATCGTCGTCGCCCGCTTCGCCGGCGATCCCGAAAACCGCGCCCAGCAATATCTCGCCGCAAGCCTCGCCAATGACCGCAATCTCGCGCCTTATACGTCGGTGATTGCGACCTGCGCGCGCCCGCGCTGGACCGGCCCCGGCGACCTCCGGCGCAAGCTCGCCGAGATTCGCGAGAAGGGACGAAAGAAACTCGGCCGCGCGGGCGGGCATGTGATGCTCTGGGGCGAGCTTGACGGCGATGACATCATCGTGCGTTTCATCACCACCCGCCGCGACGTCTCGCCCCAAGCGCTGGAGGTGTCGGGACGTCCTTTGAAAGTCGAAGAAGACAATATCGAACTGCGCGTGCCCATCGGACTGCCCAGCGAGGCGCTCGCCGATGTGAAGCGCTTCGCGCTTGAGCTCGTTGCGCCCGGCGACGCGGCGCTCGCGGATTTACGCGACGCGGCGATGCAGTCTTACAAATCCTCCGCCGACTGGCTGCGCGCGGCGGTCGTCAGTCAGCGCAATCTTGCGCGCTCGGTCAATCCTGAAATCGATCCGCAGCGCTGGGCCGCGATCAACATGCAGCTTTGTTACGATTTGCGCCTGCTCGGCGATTACGACGCCAAGGCGGACCATTATCGCGATGCGCTCGAAGCATGCGAGGCAGGGCTCGCCGTGCGCCCGAGAGCGCGTTTCCCGAGAGACTGGGCGGCGCTGCAGGTCAACAAGGCGTCGTCTCACATTCGCCTTCATTATTACGCCGAGACCCGCGACGCGGCGCTGGGCGAATTGCGTGCGGCTGAAAAAGGGCTCCTTTTGGTATTGGAGGATGGTCCGCCGGCGCCGCAGCAACAGCTCACCGCGCGTCGCAATCTCGGCGTCGTTTATCTGCGCTTGGGCGAACTGAGCGAAGGCGATGCGTCCTCGGATTATTTCGACAAGGGGCTTTCCGATCTTAAAGGCGCGCTCGATGCGCTCGATCCCGACCGCCGGCCGCTCGACTGGGCGATCACCCAGCAGAATATCTGCCTGGCGCTTTACCAGCATGGCGCCCGCCTCGGCGGAGAAGCGGCGGCGCAGGTTCGTGAAGCAAAGAAAAGATGCGCTGACGCCGTAGCGCGCCTTTCTCCTGACAATACGGCGATCGACTGGGCCATGACCCAGAACAATCTCGCCGCGGCGACGGCGATCCTCGCGCAGATGGAGGGCGACGCCGATGGGCTTTCCGGCGCCGTAGCCGATTTCATCGCGGCGCAGCGCGTTTACCGGCGCGAGACCCTGCCGGAGAACTGGGCGGAGGTGGAGCTCAATCTCGGCGAACTTCAGTGCAATCTGGGGGTCCTGAAAAACGATCCGGGCGCCTTCGACGTCTCGCTCGCGCATCTTGATTCGGCGCTTGAAGTGTTCATCGACAAGGGCAATGCGCGCTATCGCCGCTATGCGGAAAATCTCGCCTCGTCCGTAAGAGCCTGCCAGGCAAACGGGATGGAGCAATGCACATGCGGCGGTTAACTTTTGGCTGATCCCTTCCGCCTAGGAGTCTCGCGGATTGCGGGGGGCGGGCGAACCCCCTAAACTGACAGGAAAATTCCGGCGCGCGGCGGGAAAAGCCCGATTTTGCCTGAAAGCCGCCTCACATCCAAAAAGGAGACGCCATGTCCGGCATTCTCATATTTCTCGGCCTTATCGTCGTTGTCGTTGTTTTCGTCATCACGATCTACAACCGCATCGTCGCGCTTTCTCAGCGCACGGAGCAGGCCTTCGCCGACGTGGACGTGCAGTTAAAGCAGCGCCATGACCTGATCCCGAATCTCGTGGAGACGGTGAAGGGCTACGCCACGCATGAAAAGGAAACCCTGAACGCTGTCATCGAAGCGCGCAACAATGCGCAGGCCGCGCATGGTCCGGCGGAACAGGGCGCCGCGGAAGGCGTCCTCGGCGCCGCGCTCGGACGGCTTTTCGCCCTCGCCGAAGCTTATCCCGATCTCAAGGCCAATACGAACTTCCTGGAGCTTCAAAGCGAGCTTTCCGATGTTGAAAACAAGATCGCCGCGGCGCGGCGCTTCTTCAACAATGCGGTGCAGGAGTTCAACACGGCGATCCAGCAGATCCCCGGCAATTTCGTGGCGCCGCTCGGCGGTTTCACCAAGAAAGAATTCTTTGAAATTCCAGAAGCCAGCCGAGCGCAAGTTGAAGCGGCGCCGGAAGTGAAGTTCTAATCATGTCGCCGGAGCGGCCCGCGCTGCGCGCCGCCGGGATGGACGATGCGGGCGCGGCGGCGGACATACTCGCCGCGGCTTTCGCCGCCGACCCGGTGATGAGCTGGACATTCGGCGGGAACAGCGCTTTTCGCACGATTTTTCATGAACTCGCCCGCGGGGTCTATTTGAAACACGGCTTCGGGCATATCGCAGACGGCGGCGTTGGAGGCGGAAGGGCCGCGACGCTCTGGCTTCCCGCCGGTGCAGCCTTGAGCCTGCCGCCGCTCAATGAACTGAGGATCGCCCTTGCGTCGGTCCGGCATGGCGGCTTCGGCGCCGTCGCCCGCGCGTTGAAAATTGCAGGGGTCCTTGAGAAACATCACCCGCAAGAGCCGCATTATTATCTCTTCGCCGTCGGCGTGACGCCGGGCGCGCAAGGGCAAGGGCTTGGCGGCGCGCTGTTGCGCGAAGGGTTGAAGCGCGCGGACGAGGAGGGGGCGATCGCCTATCTCGAAAACTCCAACCCGAAAAATACGCCGCTTTACGAACGGCTCGGGTTTAGGGTCACGGCGCCTTTGCCCCTGCCAGCGGGCGCGCCGCCGCTGCTTTCCATGCGCCGCGCGCCGCAAGGAGCTTCGTCATGAAACTCTTAGGCCTCATCGGCGGCGTCAGCCCGGAAGCGACCGTCATCTATTACCGCCTCCTCACTGAGGCGGCGCGGGCGCGGCTGGGGCCGCTCCATTCCGCCAATCTTATGTTCTACGCGCTCGATTACGGCGTGATGATCGAGCATTACGACAATCGCGACTGGGAGGCGTTTAACCGGCAAGTCGTGAAGGGTGCGAAACATCTGGAAAGCGCCGGCGTCGAGGCGCTCGTCATCTGTTCGAACACCACCCATGTCGCCGCCGACGCGGTGGCCCGCGAAACGCGCCTTCCGCTCATTCATATGCTGGATGTGCTCGCGGAAGAAATGAAAGCAAAAGGCGCCAAGCGTCCGCTGCTTCTCGGCACGCCCGTGGTGATGGGCGAGGCGCATTACCGGAGCGAACTCGCCAAGCGCTATGACGGCCAAGTGCTGGTTCCGACGGAGGAAGAACAGGCGCTCATCGGGCGCGTCATTCTCGACGAACTGGTGCTTGGCAATGTTTACGATTCCTCGCGTGACGAGCTCCTCGCCATCATCGACCGCCACAAACCGGACGGCGTCATCCTCGGCTGCACCGAGCTCTGCATGATCCTCGCGCAGGACCATTGCGATATTCCGGTGTTCGACACGACCGGGCTGCATGCCGCGGCGGCGGCGCGTTTCGCTTTTGGGGAGGGGTGATCCTTGGATCCCGAGGTCAAATTATGCGGTGAATGGCACATCGCTCTTGTTGATTTTATTCGTGCAGCGAAGTCATCCGACATACAAAATATTCTGCCTCCGGATATACACGGGGCAGTAGGGTGGGTCGGTATTTTGGCCAGCAAAGAAGATGAGGTTAAGACGTTAATTAGAAAATCGTTTAGTGAAATCGGGCTGCATGTCCTTTCGGTGGAAGATATTCAACAGCTTTGCGATACAGAGAGATTTGAAGAATTCGACGAACACTTAGCTGAAAATATGAGATTGCGCCCGCATGATGATCCACCAGTAGTTTGGGGAACGCTGCATATGTATTATGGGGAAGGAGAAGTCTGATGGGCGCTTTCGGCCTTCAGACCCATATCTGGAACAACAATCTGAAATCCGTCGTCCTCATGGCGGGGTTTCCGGTTCTGTTGCTTTTGCTAATGTATGGGCTGTCGGTCGGTTATGTGGGACTGACCCAGCCCATCGATAATGTGGGGCAGGGCATGGTCCTCGCCCTCGATCATTTGCGCCGGCTCTGGCCGTTCGCGTTTTTAGGCGCGGCGCTCTGGTTCGCCATCGCCTGGTTTTCCTATCAGTCGATCATCGAGATGTCGGTGGGCGCGCGCGGCCTGACGCGCAAAGAGGCGCCGGAGCTTTACAACCTGCTTGAAAATCTCTGCGTCTCGCGCGGGCTGACCATGCCGACGCTCAACATCATCGAGACCCCGGCCTTGAACGCCTTTGCGAGCGGGCTTTCGGAGAAAAGCTACAAGGTGACGGTGACGCGCGGGCTGATCGAAACGCTCGACAAGGACGAGCTTGAGGCCGTGCTCGCCCATGAACTGACGCATATTATGAACAAGGATGTGCGGCTCCTGATCATCGCGGTGATTTTCGTCGGCGTCTTTTCGTTCTTCGGCGAACTCGTTTTCCGCTCCATGTTCTATCGCGGCGTCCGGATCGGCGGGCATACGCGCTCAAGGAGCGGGGACAGCCGCGGCGGCGGCGTTCTGATCCTCATCGCCATCGCCATGATCGTCATCGCCTATGTGCTGGCGCTCGTCATCCGCTTTTCCCTGTCGCAAAAGCGCGAATATCTCGCCGACGCCGGCGCGGCGGAGCTGACCCGCAATCCCGACGCCATGATCTCGGCCCTGAAGAAGATTTCCGGCCACTCGACGGTCGACGCCCCGAACGACATCCAGCAGATGATGGTGGACAATTCCCACCCCTTCGCCGGCGTTTTCGCCACTCATCCGCCCATCGAAAAACGCATCGCCGCGCTGGTGAAATTCGCCGGCGGGGCGGCTTAGGTCGCCGTCCGCTTGCCGAACCCTTTGTCGGTTTTCATCAGCTTGTCCCAGAACCGGAAATAGAGCCCGTAATTGGCGCTGTAATCGGTGTGATGCACGTCGTGATGGGTGGCGGAGATGACATGCCGTCCGAAAGTCCCGTGAGTCATCCGGCGCGGCAGGATTTCCCAGCCCGCATGATTGGTAATGCTGACGACGGTCATGAAAATCAGCAAAAAGAAAACCGTGCCCACATGGATCGGGATAAAGAATGTCGCGAGCGGCAGCGGCCAGGCGCTGATCAGCGATTCCCAGGGATGAAAGGAAAAGCCCGCCCAGGGCGTCGGATGGCGCGAGCGGTGATGAGCAAGGTGCATAGCGCGGAAAAGCTTCGGGTGATGCATCGCCCGATGCGACCAGTAGAAATAAGCATCATGGATCGCAAGATAGATAAAGGCCGAAACCGGAATCCACAGCCAGTCGCCGATCCCGTTCATCTCCGTATAAATCGCCGTGCCGCCATGCTTGAACGCCTCGATGACGATCGCGCCCGGCGCGGCGTAAATCAGCGACGACAGAAGCGACATCTGGATTTCGAAGGAAACGATTTTCCGCGTCGGCCGCACGGGCGACAGCTTTGTGGCGCGCACTTTCTCTTCCGGGCGCCCCCATAAGAGCCAGTAGAACAGCCCGGCGACCGCGAAATAACGCGCCCAGATGATCGCGGTGAGCGCGGAATAGGTGAACGCCAGTTCGCCAGGGCTGATCTCGGAAACCCAATTCATCAGCGACTTCTAGCGAAATTCCGCTACACTGTCATGGAATGAAAGGACGCGAAAAGCGGCATGAGCGACATTGATCTGGCGATATTGGGCGGCGGGCTGGCGGGCGGTCTTGCGGCGCTGGCGCTCCACCGCCGCAAGCCGGATCTCTCTGTAGCGCTGATCGAGGCGGGGCCGCGCCTTGGCGGCGAGCACACCTGGTCGTTTCACGATACGGACCTCACGCGTGAGGGCATGGCCCTGATCGAACCGCTGATCAGCTACAAATGGCCCGCGCAGCAGGTAAAATTCCCGGCTTATGAGCGCCGCCTTTCCACCGGCTACAATTCCATCGCTTCGTCGCGTTTTCATGACGTGCTGATGGAGATGCTTGGCGCCGCCGTGCGTCTCGAAGCGCCTGTCGACAAAGCGTCGCCGGAAAGCGTGACCTTGAAATCCGGAGAAACCATCCGCGCCCGCGCCGTGCTCGACTGCCGCGGTGCGGCAGCCTCGCCGCATCTGAAACTGGGTTTTCAAAAATTCGTCGGCCAGGAATTGCGGCTCGCTGCCCCGCACGGGTTCGACGCGCCGGTCATCATGGATGCAACCGTGCCGCAAATTGACGGATACCGTTTTATCTATGTGCTGCCTTTCGACGAGCGCACATTGCTGATCGAGGATACGCGCTATGCGGACGGTCCTGGTCTGCCGGTCGATGTCTTCCGCAAGGAGATCGCCGATTACGCAGCGGCGCAAGGCTGGCGCATTGAAGAGGTCATCCGCGAGGAAGAGGGCGTGTTGCCCATCGCGCTTGGCGGCGACATCGACGCCTTCTGGGACGCGCCGCAACAAGGCGTCGAGGGGCCGCTCGCGCGCGGCGGCATGCGCGCGGGGCTGTTTCATCCGCTGACCGGCTACTCCCTGCCGGACGCCGTCGCGCTGGCGCTTGAAATCGCAGGGCAGGACGACCTTTCCGCGCCTGCTCTCTATAATGTGACCAGAGGCCATTCGACGCGGGCCTGGCGCGAACGCAGCTATTACCGCTTCCTGACGCGCATGCTGTTTCTCGCAGCGTCGCCCGAAAAGCGCTATCGTGTGCTTCAACGGTTTTACAAAATGCCCGAACCGCTCATTGAACGGTTCTATGCGGGGCGCTCGGGATTTGCGGACAAGGCGCGTATTCTGATGGGCAAGCCGCCGGTGCCGGTCGTGAAGGCGGCGGGCGTCATGCGCGAAGAAAGCGTGATGGGAAACGGATAGGAAGAGATGAGCGAAGTCAAAAAAGCGGCGGTGATCGGCGCCGGATTCGGCGGGCTGGCGCTTGCGATCAGGCTGCAATCGGCGGGGATTGAGACCAAGCTTTTTGAAAAGCGCGACATGCCCGGCGGGCGCGCTTACGTTTATAAAAAAGACGGATTCACCTTCGACGCGGGACCGACCGTCATCACCGACCCGTCGGCGCTGGAAGAACTCTTCGCGCTCACCGGAAGAAAGCTGTCCGATTATGTGGAGCTCATCAATGTGGACCCGTTCTACCGGCTCTGCTGGGAGGACGGCTATACGTTCGATTATTGCAGCGACGAAGAGCGGCTCTACAAACAGATCGAGGAGAAGAACCCGGAAGACCTCGAAGGCTATAAACGCTTTTATGAATTCTCCGAAAAGGTGTTCGAGGAAGGCTATGTGAAGCTCGGCGCCGTGCCGTTCCTCAATTTCTGGTCGATGATCCGCGTTGCGCCGCAGCTGACGCAGCTGCAAAGCTTCCGCAGCGTTTACGGGCGGCTGTCCGATTTCATCAAGGACCCGCAGCTGCGCCAGGCCTTCAGCTTTCACACGCTGCTCGTCGGCGGCGATCCGTTCAAGACCTCGTCCATCTATGCGCTCATTCATGCGCTGGAGCGCAAATGGGGCGTTTGGTTTCCGCGCGGCGGCACCGGCGCGCTGGTCTCCGGGCTGGCGCGGTTTTTCACCGATCTCGGCGGCGAGATTTACCTCAACGCCCCCGTGGCGGAGCTGACGACGAAAGACGGGCTCATCGACGAGGTGGTGCTCGAAGACGGGCGGCGCGAGCGTTTCGACGCCGTCGCCTCGAACGCCGACATTGTCCACACTTACGACAAGCTGCTCGGCAAGGATGCGCGCGGCGCGTCTATGGGCCGGTCGCTCAAGGGCAAACGTTTTTCAAACTCGCTCTTCGTCGCCTATTTCGGTCTCAAGAAAAAACACGATCATCTGGCGCATCATTCGATCCTGTTCGGGCCGCGCTATCGTGAATTGATCTCGGAGATTTTCTCAGGGCCCGACCTGCCGGATGATTTCTCGCTCTATCTGCACATGCCGACCAAGACCGATCCCGCGCTGGCGCCGGAAGGCTGCTCCGCCTTTTACGCGCTGGCGCCGGTGCCCAATCTCGAAAAAGCGAAGATCGACTGGTCAGTGGAAGGGCCGAAATATCGCGACCGGATTTTCGACTATCTCGAAAAGCGCTACATCCCCGGCCTGCGCGAGGATCTCGTGACGAGCCACATTTTCACGCCGGCGGATTTCGAGACCGAACTTAACGCCCATGCGGGCTCGGCCTTTTCCATCGAACCGATCCTGACGCAGTCGGCCTATTTCCGCACTCATAACCGCGACGACAAGATTCCCAATCTCTATTTTGCAGGCGCGGGAACGCATCCGGGCGCCGGCGTGCCGGGCGTTGTCGGCTCGGCGAAGGCGACGGCGGGTTTGATGCTTGAAGACCTGGCCCCTGCTTTGAAAGTCGCGGAATAGATGACAGCCGTCGCCGACACGCAGGCGAGCCTCGCCGAACACGGCGCCGAGAGCATTGCGAAAGGCTCGAAAAGCTTCGCGCTCGCCTCGCTTCTTTTCGGCAAGGCGATGCAGGCCGATGTGCACATGCTTTACGCTTGGTGCCGCCATTGCGACGATGTGATCGACGGGCAGACGCTGGGCGGCGACGCGCCGGATGCAGGGCTTTCTAAAGAGGACATGCAGAACCGGCTGGAGCTGTTGCGCGCGCAGACGCGCATGGCCTTGAATGGCGAGCATACCGGGGTTCCCGCCTTTGACGGTTTTATGGGCGTCGCTGCGCGCCGGGGCGTCCCCGAAGCCTATCCCATGGATTTGCTAGACGGTTTCGCCCATGACGCCGAGGGGCGCACATACGAAACCCTCGATGAGCTGATGGAGTATTGTTACGGCGTCGCCGGGGTTGTCGGCGTGATGATGGCTATCGTCATGGGCGTCGATGCGAACGACAATGGAACGCTCGACCGCGCCTGCGATCTCGGGCTCGCCTTTCAGCTCACCAATATCTGCCGCGATGTGGTCGACGACGCAGAGGGCGGGCGGGTCTATCTCCCCCGGGACTGGCTGGCGCAGGCGGACGTGCCGGGAACGCCGGAGGCGTTGCGCGATCCGTCGAACCGCAACGCGATTGCCTCTGTCGTCGCGAAAGTGCTTGCCGAAGCCGACCGCTATTACGCCTCCTCCAGCCAAGGCGCGCGGCGCCTGCCTTTGCGCGCCGCCGCCGCGGTGCTCGCCGCGCGCAATGTCTATCGCGAAATCGGCCGCAAGGTGGAAAGACTGGGCCCCGCCGCCTGGGACAGGCGCACGGTCATCTCCAATCCGAGAAAGCTGTGGCTTGCCGCCTTGGGCGTCGCGGCGAGCGGCGGGCAGGCGGTGTGTTTGCGCGGGCGCGCCTTAAGTCCTCGCGGCGATTTGTGGACAAGGCCTGCGAGAAGCTGACTCGTATCCGCTCTTTCCCGCGAAAGCGGGAACCCAGATATTGAAATCAACGCAGATGGGCCGGATCCCCGCCTGCGCGGGGATGATCGGTCATTTCATCAAGCCTTCGCCGGGGCGCGCATGGTCTTGTCCTGGGTGGCGGCGAGCATCGTTTTCAATCTTTGCGGCGAGGGCGCGAAGATAAAGCCGAAGGAAACGCAGCCATGCTTGCCCTCGACGGCGTGATGCAGCCGGTGCGCCTGCACGACGCGCGCGAGATAGCCCTTTTTGGGCCTGAGGCCGAAATCGATCCGCCGGTGGACGAGAATGTCGTGAAAGAAGAAATAGATGAGCCCATAGCCGAGAATGCCGAGCCCCGCTGCGAGCGCCAGGGGCGTTCCGTGCACGCCGAAATACATTAAAATCATAGAGGGGATAGCGAAGAACACCGCGAACCAGTCGTTCTTCTCGAACGTTCCTTTGCGCGGTTCATGATGGGATTTGTGCAGGGACCACAAAAATCCGTGCATTACATATTTATGTGTGATCCAGGCGACCGCCTCCATCAGGAGGATGAAGCCAATGAGAACTGCGATGAAGGCGAGGGCGTCCATAATGCGCGTCAGCTTTTTCTGGTCAGCGCCTTGAATTTCTCTTCGACGGCGCGGGCGAGATCGGCGAGCGGCGCGCCGGCGCCGCAATCGACGCGGGCCGCAGCCGCAACGGCTTCGCCGATCCAATGGCTTGCGGTCATATTCGCCTTGCGCGCGCCCATCAAGGTGACGACGGTGGTGCGGTTTTCATCCTTGCCGGAATCCTTGCCGGTCTGACTTTCATCGCATTCGGCGTCGATGACGTCGTCGAAGGTCTGATAGGCGAGGCCAAGCGCCGAGCCGAACTGCTCCATAGCGTCGATCTCTATCGTGCGCGCCCCGGCGATGACCGCGCCGATGCCGGCGGCGGCGGAGAACAGGGCGCCTGTTTTTTCCAGATGGCTTTGTTCGATGGCGCGCATGCCGCCCTCCGGCGCGGCGCCGTTGCGGGCGAGATCGCTTTCCTGTCCGCCGGCGAGGCCGTCAACGCCGATGGCGTCGGCGAGTTTTTCCGTTGCGATAAGCCGTTTTTGCGGATCGACGCCGTCCATTTTCGCCAGCGTGCGAAAGGCTTCGTTGACGAGCGCGATGGAAGCGAGAATGCCGACGCCTTCGCCATAGGCCACATGGGTGGCGAGCCCGTTGCGTCTCAAATGCGCGTCATCCATGCAAGGCAGATCGTCGACGATCAGCGAGGCGGCGTGGATCATTTCAACGGCGCAGGCGGCGTCCAGCGCCTCCGCGGCGTCGCCGCCGCATTGGCGGCAGGCGAGCATGGTCATGATCGGGCGCAGGCGTTTGCCGGGGGAAAAGGCCCCATGAGCGATGGCGCCTTTCAGTCCCGGCTCGTCCGGTTTGAAAGGCAGGAGCTCCGCCAGCCGCGCATCAACATCCTGACGCAGCGAAGCCGCCAGCAATTGAAACTGATTTGTGGAGAATTCTCGTGAAGGCGGGCTCACGCCGGGCGCCGCTGATCCGTCCATCGCAACCTCAATTTTCCTTAGGGCATCGTGCCCGCTTTTCCGGGCCGGCGCAAACTGAATCGCCCCGGCAGGGCGGCTCCGGAGAGGTCTTTTTTGCAGTTGCGAGAGCGGCGGCTTTGAGATCACATCTGTGCGATCAAATAGATCCGTACAGAAATGATAATCGCCGGCTTATCCGCGCTCTAAATGCCCAGCGCGTCCCGCATGCGATACCAGCTCATGCCCAGCGCGAGCATGGGGCCGCCGATCGCATCCGCGGCCGGCACGCGGAAATGTTTCGTCGCGTCGAAAAGATCGACGCCAGTTTCCTTGCCGCGAATGGCGTCGGCGAACATTTCGCCGACAATATGCCCGCAATTAACGCCATGCCCGGCATAGCCTTGCGCATAAAAGACGTTATCGCTGACTTTGCCGATCAGCGGCACGCGGTTCAAAGGGATTCCTATCACGCCGCCCCATGAAAAATCGACCCTTGTTTTTTTCAGCTGAGGAAATACCCGGCGCATGCTGGGCGTCATCGAGCCTTCGATGTCGTCGATGTCGCGATTGGAATAGCTGCAGCGCCCGCCGAAAAGAAGCCGCTTGTCGCCGGTGAGGCGGAAATAGTCGAGCACCCAGTTGGCGTCGCAAACAGCCAGATTGGTGGGGAGCAGCTCTTGCACAAGCGCATCGCTCAACGGTTCGGTGGCGATGATATAGGTTTTCGCCGGCAGCATGTAGCCTGAAAGCTTTTGCTTTTCGAGCGCGTGATAGGCGTTGCCCGCAAGGATCGCATATTTCGCCGTAACCTTGCCGCGGTCCGTGTGAACGACCGGTGCGGGCCCGTGCTCGATCTTCGTGACGTGCGTTCCTTCAAAAATCTTGACGCCGTTTTTCTCCGCCGCCGCCGCTTCGCCAATGACGAGATTGAGCGGGTGACAATGCGCGCCGCGATGATCGATGAGCCCGCCCACATAAGCGTCCGTGACGACGTGTTTGCGCAAAGCCGGTCCGTCCGCCAGCTCCACGACCTCGTCCAGTCCATGTTCGGCGTAGTCGGCGTATTCCTCTTCGAGCGCTTTCATCTGGCGGGCGTTCAGGGCGACGGTCGCCGCGCCGCGCACATAATCGCATTTGATGTCGTATTTCTGGATGCGCGCCTCGACGATGTCATTGCCGAGATAGCGCGTGTTCCAGAGAAATTCCTCGGCCTTGGGCCCCGCCTGTTTGACGAGTTCGCCTTCGCCGGACCAGCCGCCAAGGCATTGTCCGCCATTGCGTCCCGACGCGCCCCAGCCGATGCGATTGGCTTCGAGAAGAACGACGGAATGGCCGCGTTCGGCGAGCGATAATGCCGAGGCGACGCCGGTGAAGCCGCCGCCGACAATGACGATGTCGGCCTCGATGTCCTCATCGAGCGCGGGCCGTTCCGGCGCGGGGGTGGCGCTGGCGGCGTAATAGGAGGGGGCGTGCTGTTGTCTTATCTGCATGGGAAGGATCAAAACGCCTGAAGATAGGAATCATATTCGAAATCGGTGACGCGCTCATTGGCTTTCATGATTTCCTGACGTTTGAGCGCGCCATAAACTTGCGTGAAAAGATCGCCGAAAGCAGGCGCCAGGATTTTCCCTTGCAAGAAAGTCTCGAGCGCGCCGTCCCAGGAGGTTGGAACTTTTTCCGCGCCGGATTCATAGGCGTTGCCTTGCGTTTCCGGCGGCGGCGCCAGCTTGTTTTCAAGCCCGTGGGAAACGCCGGCGAGAAGCGCCGCCATCAGAAGATAAGGATTGGCGTCGGCGCCGGCGATGCGGAACTCGAAACGGCGGTTGGCGGCGGAGTCGTTCGGAACGCGGATCGCTGTTGTGCGGTTTTCATAGCCCCAGGTGAGCGAGGTGGGGGCGTGGCTCGCATCCTGAAACCGGCGATAAGAATTTAAATGGGGGGCGAGAAAAATCATCGCCTCGGGCGTTGCAGCGAGGAGCCCCGCAACCGCTTGACCGAGAAGCGCCGAATCTTTGTCACCCGCGCCGGCGAAAACATTCTCGCCCTTGCCGTTCAGCATGCTCATGTGAACATGGAGGCCGTTGCCCGCGAGATCGCCGAAGGGTTTCGCCATGAAGCTGGCGATCAGCCCGTGTTTGGCGGCGACGCCTTTCACCGCGCGCCGAAAGAGGACCGCCTGGTCGGCGGCGGCGACAACGTCCGGCTGGTGCATGAGATTGACTTCGAACTGTCCGGCGCCGCCTTCGACGATCGCCGCGCCGAGAGGAATGCCTTGCGCGTCGCAGGCCGCGTAAAGATCATTGAAAAACGGCCCATACGCATCGAGTTCTGACATGGCGTACATGCGCGCATCGCCGATGCGCCGGCCTGTCGTGGGAGAGGCCGGCGTCAGGGGCCGGCCAAGCTCGTCCATGTCAGGGGAGAGGAGATAGAATTCGAGCTCCATTGCCGCGACGGGGTGAAGGCCGCGCGCCGCGAGGCGGGCTTTCATGTCGATCAGCACTTGCCGGGGATCGGCGTGAAAGGCTTCGCCGTTTTCGTCGCCCATCATCAGCATGATCTGCGCGGCCGGCTCCGCCGTCCAGGGGCAGGGAAGAAGCCCCGCGCCGACGGGAAAACAAAGCCCGTCCACATCGCCAGTCTCGAGAACGAGACCGTTCTCCATCACGTCATTGCCCCAGACATCGACGCCGATGAGCGAGCGCGGCATGCGCAAGCCGCCCTTGAACAGTTTCATGGCCGCCGAGGCGGGGAGGCGCTTGCCGCGCAAGACGCCGTTGAGGTCGGAGAGAAAGACATCGACGAATTTGAGATCCGGCGTCGCGGCGAACAATTCCTCCGCGCGCGCCTTCATCTTCTCAAGGCTTTTATGTCTTTCCTCATCCGCCATGCGTCGCTCAAGCGTCCAGTTCTTTCGCCGTCAGGTCGAGCGCTTTACGGATGCGCGCGAACATTTCGTCGATTTCGGATTCGGAAATGACGAGCGGCGGGCACAGGAACATGGCGTCGCCCACGGCGCGCATGACGACGCCGGACTGGAAGCAATGATTGCGGCAGGCAAGCCCTGCAGACCCGGCGGGGTCGAAACGCTCTTTCGTTTCCTTGTTCTTGACGATTTCGAGCGCGCCGAGAAGCCCGACGCCGCGCGTCTCGCCCACCAGCGGATGATCGTCGAGGGTTTTCAGCTTGTCCTGGAAATAGCGCGAGATTTCCGCGCCGCGCTCGCCCACAAGCCCGAGTTCATCGAGCAATTCGATATTGCGGATGGCGACGGCGCAGGCCACCGGATGGCCGGAATAGGTGAAGCCGTGGGCCATTTCCGTATCGGCGTTGATGATGGGATCGGCCATGCGCTTGTTGAGTGCTGTGGCGGACAGCGGCACATATCCGCTGGTGACGCCTTTCGCCATGGTCATGATGTCCGGCGTGAACCCGTAAGTCTGGCAGCCGAACCACTCGCCGGTGCGCCCGAAGCCGCAGATTACTTCGTCCGACCAAAGAAGAACGTCGTATTTGCGGCAGATGCGCTCGATCTCCTGCCAATAGCCCTCGGGCGGGAGCATCAACCCGCCGGCGCCCATGACCGGCTCGCCCGCAAAGGCCGCGACATTTTCAGGCCCGAGCTCGAGGATCTTGTCTTCGACCGCCTTGGCGCAGCGCATGGCGAAGTCGTGTTCGCTCTCGCCGTCCTTCGCGTATTCATAATAATGCGGCGGCGGGCCTGCATGATGGAAGCGCGGCAGGGGAAGGTCGAAAATCCCCTGCATGAAGGGCAGGCCGGACATGCTGGCGCCGGCGACGGTCGAGCCGTGATAGGCGCGCTCGCGGCTGATGATGGCTTTCTTTTCGGGCTTTCCTTCGAGATTCCAGTAATACCAGATCAGCTTGATCGCGGTGTCGACCGCTTCCGAGCCGGAACTGCCGAAAGTGATCTGGTCGAGGCCTTCGGGGGTTTTTTCCGCGATGAGATCGGCGAGCTTCGCCACATAAGGCGTCGTCGTCTGGAAAAAGAGATTGTAATAGCTCAAGGTCTTCATCGTCTCGGCGGCGACGTCCACAAGCTCCTGGCGGCCATAGCCGATATTGACGCACCACAGCCCCGCCATGCCGTCGATGATCTGGTTTTCGTCCTCGTCATAGATGTAAACGCCGTCGGCGTGAGTGATGACGCGGGGGCCCTGTTCGCGCAATTCGTGATGCGTGGTGAACGGGTGGAGGTGGTGCGCGCTGTCGAGCGCCTTAATGTCGAGATTGGTTTTCATTGTTTACACATTGACCATCAGATAACGCACGTCCCAGGGAGAGAGGACGCTGGAGCGGTGTTCGAATTCGGAATGCTTGATTGCGGCGTAGGTGTCGACGAAGCCTTCGCCGAGGTATTTTTTCAAGGCGTCGGATTCGGAAAAGGTTTCGATGCTTTCGGTGAGCGTCGCGGGCAGCGGGCTGTCGCTGTCGTCATAGCCCTGGCCGACATATTCCGCGCGCGGTTCGATCTTGTCGACCATGCCGGCGTACCCGCAGACGAGCGAGGCGGCGATGGCGAGATAAGGGTTGATGTCCGCGCCGGAGATGCGGTTTTCGACGCGCCGCGCTTCGGGCCCGCTCGACGGCACGCGCAAGCCCACCGTGCGGTTTTCGCGCCCCCAATGGGTGTTGGTGGGCGCGCTCATATAGGCTTCGAAACGGTTGAAGGAGTTGGTGTAGGGCGCGAAAAGCGGCATCGCGGCGGGCAGATGCGCCTGCAGTCCGCCGATGAAATGGCGGAAGATCGCTGAATCTTCCCCGTCCTTGTCGGCGAAGATGTTCTTGCCGGTCTTGCGGTCGACGACGCTCTGGTGAAGGTGGATCGAGGAGCCGCTTTCGTCCGCATAGGGTTTCGCCATGAAGGTGACGAACATGCCGTGGCGTTTGGCGACCTGGCGCGCGAGGCGTTTGAACAGGAAGAGCTGGTCGGCGACCTTCATCGCCTCGCCATGGCGGATGTTCACCTCGAACTGGCAGGGGCCGTCTTCATGGATCAGCGTTTCCAGATCGATATGCTGGATGTCGCAGAACTGGTAGAGCTCCTCGAACAGCTTGTCGAACTCGTCGATGGCGTCGAGGGAATAGACATGCTGGCCGAATTCGCGAAGCCCTGAGGCGCCGTCGGGCGCGCGCGGCTCCAGCACCACGTCGTTGAAGCGCGCGATGAGATAAAATTCGACTTCCGGCCCGACGATCGGCGTCCAGCCTTTCTGGTGATAAAGCTCCACCACATTGCGCAGCACCTGGCGCGGGGCCATGTTGAACGGCGCGCCCTGATCGGTGAAAGCGTCGCAGATCACCGCCGCCGTCGCATCCGTGTTCCAGGGCGCAAGATGGATGGTGTCGAGATCCGGCGCGAGCACGAGGTCGCGCTCCGTACCCGGCACGTGATCGTTATAGATCATCTCGCCGTGAACGGAGATCGTATAGGTGCCTTCGGGAATGCGAAGGCTCTTGTTTTCAAGGCTTGAAAGGAACAGGCCCGGCAGCATGTTTTTGCCGCGGGCGTTGCCGCTCATGTCCGGCGTCAGACAGGAGACGTCGCCGATGCGGCGCTCGCGCATCCATTCCTTGAGATCGTTAAGCTCCATAAATCACCTTGAGCGTTGGCGCGAGGCCCCTTGGGCCGGCGCGAAACGCCTGCTGTTGTTTTTCCTGACCGTCCGGTCCGGGCCCCGATCGGCTAGCCCCCAAATCGACATAAGCGGGGCGTGGGAGCGGAAAGACGGCGATCTTGCGCCAACCAGTCTACCAAAAACCGGCCTAATGAAAGACGAAAGGGCGCGGGCGGTCAAAACGTGATCACAAAATACGGCCGCCTTTTCATTTCCGCAAGCCCCGTAAAGCGGAGACCTCTAATTTGGTTTACTCAATTTTGCCTTTCATTTGGAGGGTGAGGCCCTATGGTCTGATGAACACGAGATCACGAGGGAGAAACGGATCCGGTGACAGCTGCAAAGGCGCCATTGCGAATCGTGGCGGACGGCGCGCCGAAAGGCGACGCCGGCGGGCGCGGGGCCGCCGTTCACGAGGCGGTCTATGAGCGCCTGCGCCGGGCGATCATGTCCGGCCAGCTGGAGCCGGGGCGGGCGCTGTCGGTGCGCTCGCTCGCGGCGGAATTCGGCGTCAGCGCCATGCCGGCGCGCGAAGCGATCCGCCAGCTCGCCGCCCTCGGCGCGCTTGAGTTCACCCCAACAAGGCGGGTCGCCGTGGCGCATATGACTCCTCGAAAGCTGAGCGAGCTTTGCGACGCGCGCCTGGCGCTCGAACCGGCGCTGGCGGCGCGCGCTTTGACGGCGCTGGGCGATGATGAGGGCGCCCGGGAAAAGCTTGCAGCGAAGCTTCTCAGCATCGACGAAACCCTCGACAGGGCGATCGAGCAGGGCGACAGCGCCGCCTATGCGCGGCTCAACAGCGAGTTTCATTTCGCGCTTTACGAAGCGGCGAGGGCGCCGGTCTATCTGGGGCTTGTGGAAAGCCTTTGGCTGCAGACCGGTCCCTTCATGCGGGTCGTCATCGGGCGGCTCGGCACGGCGGCGCTCGAAGACGACCAGCACAAGGAGGTCGTGGAGGCCCTGCGCGCGGGCGACAGGGCCAAGCTTGAAACCGCCATTCGCGACGACATCAAGCAGGGCATGACCAATATCGCCCGGGGCTATTCTTCGAACGAATAGACCTTCTCGCCGCCGAACCAGGTTTCAAGCACTTTCGTCTCGCTGATCCTGTCGGCTTCGCCGTTTTCGGCAAGCGCGAAAATATCCTGATCGATGATGACGAAATCGGCCTTTTTGCCGGGCTCGAGAGAGCCGGCGACATCCGCCTGATGCATCGCTTGCGCCGCATTAATCGTATAGGCGTCGACCGCGTCGTAGATCGAGATCGCTTCATCGAGGTTGAGCGGCGGCGGGCCGAAAATCGCGCGATTGACGGCGCCTTCGATGTTGACGAAGGGGCGCGGGTCGATGGTGTCCACCGGCGCGTCGGAGCCGGCGATAATGGTCCCGCCCGCATCCTGGATCGCCTTCGCCGGATAGGCGTTCTGGTAATAATAGCCGTCCGGGTCATAAACCCCGTTCGGGCCGTCGGCGCGGTCGATGAAGGGAATGACCGTGGTGTCGTATTGTTTGTCGGAAGACGCCCAGGCGAAGGTGAACGAGGCGTAGATGTCGTCCTTTGCAAAGCGGGCCTGATCTTCCGGCCGGACGAGCTGAAGATGCGTGATGATGTGCCGGTGGTGCGTGCCGTTCGCAGCCGTCGCCGCTTCGAGGGCGTCAAGCGCGGTTTTGATGGCCCGGTCTCCGATCGCATGGATGTGCCAGGTGAAACCGGCCGCATCGCCCTCGCGGACATAATCCATGATCATGTCTTCCGGGTGCTGAAGAACGCCGTTCGACGTCACGCATTGTAACGGATGAAACCCGTGCTCGGCTTTGAAGGCCGCGACGTCAGGGATCTCGCCGTCGGCGATTTTTGCGCGCGTTTCCGCGCAAAGGTCGCTGTCCGTATCCACATAGCCCGTCACCTTCACCCATTGGGCTTGCTCGTCCCATTCATAGATCGGCTGCAGATAATCGCGCGACAGCGCGGCGTTGGGCGCCATTGGCGGGTCGGAAAGGGGATCGCCTTCAAGCACGCCGTCTGCGAAAAGCTTCAGGAAGTCCGCTTCGATGAGCGGATTGTCCTCATATTTTGCGCGAATGGCTTTCGCTTTTCCAAGCAGCGTTTCGTAATCGACGTCGCCGTTTTCGTCGGCATAGGCGCTCGGGTCGAAATATAACGACAGACGCGCCCGGGCGTGGAATTCGCCTTTGTCGAGAAGCGCGTCGTAAATATCGAGACTGTCCGGGTCGGCGGCGGCGTCCATGAACGCGGTGATGCCGCGGGGGAGGGTGACCTCCATCAACAGCTCCGGCGAGGCCCGGCGTTTTTCCATGCCGGCTTCGAGAAGACTGCCCGCGCCGATGGCGCCGAGCGCGTAAGACTCGGTGAGCCGTCCGTTCGGTTCGCCGGTTTCATCGACGCCGATATAGGGCGCGAGCTCCGTAAAGTCGGTCTCAAGCGTTTCTTTTGAAAAGCCGACGACATCGCCGTCGGCGTTTTGGGCGCGGGCGAGCGCGATGGAGTTCACCGCATAATGATGGCCGTCGCTGCCGCGCAGGATCACCGGCTTTTCCGCCGAGACATAGTCGAGCGCCTCGCGCATGGTCTGGAAGCGTTCGCCCGGCTGGTTGCCGGCGGCGAAGTTCCACGCCATGACCACAAGCCAGTCGTCCTCGGCCATGTCCGGCTGCGCTGTGCACTCGGCGGCGTAATCGGCGATCTCGGCGAGCGTCAGGGGCGCGTTTTCGAGGGTGCAGACCGGCACCGGCATGGCGCTGATCGGATGGATATGCGCGTCATGAAGGCCGGGCAGGACGAGGCGGCCGCCAAGGTCGATGGTTTGCGTGTCGGGGCTCGCGAACGCCTCGAGGTCTTCGGGAGAGCCGGCGGCGAGGATTTCATCGCCGTTGACGGCGAACGCCTCGACGAAATTGCGGTCGGAATCGGCGGTGTAGATTCGGCCGTTAGTGAAAATTCTGTCTGCGGATGGAGCGGCGGTTCCTTCCGGGGCTGTTTCCTGACCGCCGCAAGCGGCGGCGAAGGTGAGAAGCGCGGCGGCGCTCAGCTTGAGAAAGTGACGTTTCATGGATATTGCCCCGGTTCAACTTCGTCAGGGCGAGGCTTTCCTCGCTCCGCAAATTCTGCATCATGACGCCTATGATGCCGCCCGCAAGGTGTGATCACAAGTGCAAAGGCCCGATTTTGTCATGACGCCGCAGGAAAAGGCCCGATGAGGGGGCCGGGGACAGGGGCGCGGGCCGATATCGCCGCGGCGCTGCAGGAGGGATTCGCGGCGCTGAACGCCGGCGAGCCGAAAAAGGCGGCGGACGCCTGCCGCCGCGCGCTTTCCATGGACCGCGCCAATCCGGAGGCGCATTTTCTTGTCGGCCTCGTCGCCGTCGACATGCAAGACTACAAGACAGCGGTCAGCGCCTTCGGCTCGGTGACGAAGATCAAGCCGGATCACGCCGCCGCCTGGGCGCAACTGGCGCAGATCTTCATGCGCCTCGGTCAGCCGGGCCGGGCCGAACAGACGCTCGAAAAAGCCAAAGCCGCTTTTGACGGAGACGCGGCGGTCGCGGATCTCGTCGGCATGGTTTCGTCTTCCCTCGGCGATCAGGCCGCGGCGAAAGACTGGTATCAACGCGCCATCGACAAAGCGCCCGACCGGCCCGTCTACAAAGTCAATCTTGCTACGGCGCTCACCTTTCTCGGCGAGACGCAGGCGGCGGAAGACACGCTGACGGCGCTGCTCAAGGACAATGAAGACATCGCCCAGGCGCAATGGCTGTTGTCGTCCGTCAAAAAGGCTGAAGACCCATCGCGCGCGGACATGCTGATGGAAAAGGCGGGCGCTGTGAAGGACGCGCATTCCCGCGCTTTCCTCGCTTACGGCGCCGGCAAGGAATATGAAGACTGCGAGCAATGGGCGAAGGCGTTCGCCGCGTTCGATGCGGGCGCGAAAGCCAAACGCGCGACGCTCGATTACGATGAAAAGGCCGACGAAGCGCGTTTCGATGCGTTAAAATCGGCCTTTACGGGCGAATGGGCGGGCGAAAAACGCGAAGGCCATGACGATCCGTCGCCGATTTTCGTCGTCGGCCAGCCGCGCACCGGCACGACCCTGATCGAACGCATCATCACGAGCCACTCCATGGTCGAATCCGCGGGGGAGCTGCAGCAATTCGGCCTTTCGGTGCGCCGCCTTTCCGAAGGCGCCTTTGCGGATCGCTGGGCGCCCGAAGCGATTGCGGCGTCGGCGCATGTGGATGCGGCGGCGCTCGGCAAGGAATATCTGCGCGCCTCGGCCGTGATGAGGAAAGGCGCGCCGCGCTTTGTCGACAAGCTGCCGGGCAATTATTTTCATATCCCGCTCATTCTCGCCGCCTTGCCGAATGCGCGCATCGTTCACTTAACGCGCAATCCCATGGACAGCTGCTTTGCGAGCTTCAAACAGCTTTTCGCCGAAGCTTATTTTCACTCCTACGACCAGCTTGAGATGGCGCGCCATCATGCGCGCTATCTAAAACTCATGGATCATTGGCGCGCGCTCTTTCCGCAGAAGTTCCTCGACATTTCCTATGAAGAGACGGTCGCAGACACCGAACCGAATGCGCGCCGGCTCATCGACTTTCTGGGGCTCGGCTGGGAGGATCAATGTCTTTCCTTCCATGAACAAAAGGGGGCGGTGGCGACCGCCAGCGCCGTTCAGGTGCGCGAAAAACCGCACAGCCGGTCGGTCGGGCGCTGGCGGCGGTACCAGGCGGAGCTCGCCCCGATGCACGCCGAATTGGCGGCGGCTGGCGTACGCGGCCTTGCGGATGCGAAAGAAGTGTGATCACAATGTTGGCGAGTCAGCCGTCGCAGCTGGAATGCGCGCATCAAGAGGGCGAGGTTAGTAATTTCTTGTTTTTACTTGTAAAATTTTTTAACCGGCATTCTACGGGCGTGATATTTTCGCCGCGCCGCAGCGAAAAATGCATCATTTGGGATCGCGAAACTGTTCGCTCAGTTGTGAGAATCCGGCTTTATTGTTACGAATTTGCGATCGGGATCGCGGCGCTTATCCGCGCCGTTTCGCGCCTCCGGGCGCCATCAGGAGGGGCCTTAAAATGAGACCGACAGGACTTCATAAAAGCATCTTGCTGGCCGGCTGTTCGGCGGCGGCGATGTTCGCTTCCGGCGCGGCGCTGGCGCAGGACGATGTCATCATCGTCACCGCCCAGAAACGCGACGAATCCATTCAGGACGTGCCGCTGGCGATCACGGCGCTCTCCGGCGACTTCACTCGCGAGGTCAATCTCGACGACGTGAAGGATCTTGTCCGGTATACGCCGGGCGTGACGGGCAACTCCGCCGACAGCTTCATCGACACGCTGTCGATGCGCGGCATTCTCACCAATGATTTCGGCGCCGGCGGCGATCCTTCGATCGGTCTTTTCAAGAACGGTCTCTATCAGGGCCGCAACGGCGCAGTGGTGACGAGCCTTTACGATATGGAGCGCGCGGAAGTGTTGCGCGGGCCGCAAGGCTTCCTGTTCGGGCGCAACGCCATCGGCGGCGCCATCAGCGTTCATACGGCGCGGCCGAATTTCGACGGCGTCAGCGGCTATATCGAAGCCGACGTCGCCGAGCGCAACCGTTTCTTCGGCGAAGGCGCGATCAACATGCCCTTGTCCGACGTTTTCGCCGTGCGTCTCGCGCTTTATGGCGGGCACGAAGACGGCTATGTGGACAATGCTTACTTCCCGGACCACGACCCGCTGATCGAGCCGGAAAAATACGCCGGGCGCTTTTCCGCGCTTTACAGCGACGGGCCGTTCGAGGCGTTTTTCACCGCCGAATATGAAGACCGCAAGCAGTCAGGCTCGGTCTATCGGGCGACCGAAGGCGGTCCCGGCTATGAAACGCTGGTGGATATTTTCGGCGTTTCCGTGGACGGGAACGGACGCGACATCGACAGCGACCTGCAGCTAGGCGAGGCGGACGACTCCGAGATTTTGAGTCTCGGCCTTGAGCTGACTTACGATCTCGGCGGCGCGGTCATCACCTCGCTCACCGGCTTTAAGGATCATGACTATTATTACGCCGAGGATTTCGACGGCACGCCGCTCGGCATCAACGCCTACGCCCAGGATCAGTCCGGCAATTATTTCGAGCAGGAACTGCGTGTCGTCTCCGACACCGACGGGCCGCTTTCCTGGTATGCGGGCGCGAGCTTCTACAATGAAGAGATCGACGTTCTCTTCACCCAGGCCGCCGATGAAGAGGTAATGTGCCAATTCTACTGGAGCTATTACGGCATCAACTCCTGCTCCGATTATTTCGCTTATTACTATTACTCGTTCACGCCGACCCCGGAGGGCCTCGTTGAAAGCAACGCCGTTCGCGGGCGCTATCACGGCTGGGCGGCCTATGTGGATGCGACGCTGGCGATTACCGATCAATTCGATATCGGCGTCGGCGTGCGCTATTCGAAGGACATCAAGAAATTCGCCATCAGCGCGCCGCCGGTGACGAGCGATCTCGGACCTTATTTCGGGGTCGGCTTCACGACGGCGGAGCCGCTGGAAGACAAGCAGAGCTGGGACGCCTTCACGCCGCGTTTCATTGCACGCTACCGCCCGAGCGACGAGTGGACGGTCTTCGCCAGCGCCACGCGCGGCTTTAAATCGGGCGGCTTCGGCAGCTTCTTCATTTCGCCGTCGAGCGTGACTTATTGCGGCCCGTTCAGCACCGACTGCCTCGGCCTTACCAATGCAGACGCTTCGCCCAACGCATTCGATCCGGAAAAGGTCTGGTCCTATGAGGCGGGCGTTAAAGGCTCGCTCTTTGGCGGCGCGACCCGCGTCGACGCCAATGTCTATTATTATCAGTACAAAGACCTGCAGGTGAACGTGCCCGGCACGGGCGGCGGCATTCTCGTCGACAATGTCGGCAAGGTGAAAGGCTGGGGCTTTGAAGCCTCCACCAACACCGATCTCGGCGAGTATTTCGACCTTTATTTCGCCGGCGCTTATGCGGACACCGACGTCACCAACGCCGAACCGCTTTGCGACGGCACGCTCGCCTGCGAAGGAACTTCGCTCGGTTATGTGCCGAAATTCTCCGCTTCGGCGGCGTTGCGGTTCAACTATCCGGTTGCAGAAGGCGCCATCAAGGCCTCTGCGGAAGCCTTCGGCCAGACCAAGACCTATGGCGGTCTTCTAAAGCCGGATTATGCGGTCAACGATGCTTACGTGGATCTGTCGCTGCGCCTTGGCTATGCGTCGGACGCCGGCTGGAGCGTCATCGGTTATGTGGAGAACGTCGCGAACGAACTCTATTATGACGGCGTTTCGGAAGGCGGGAACTTCATTCCCGCCCACTATTTCGGCCCGAGCCGTCCGCGCACCTTCGGCGTTTTGCTGAGCTACGAATTCGGCGGCTGACGCCCGGGCGAGACTGATCGATAAAACCCGCGCCGGCCGGCGGTTCGGCCGGCGCGCTTATTCGGACTGGCTATGATCATTAAAACCGGCGCGCTCTTTCAGGCCTTTAAATATCTGGTCTATGCGCTGCTGGCGATCAACACCGGCCACTTTTTTCTTGAAAATTTCGCGGGCAGTTCCGTCACCTATGATGGCGGCGTGGGGCTGCGCGACGTCATCGTCGCCTATACGGATTCCATCGACACCGCCGCCTGGCTGGTGCTGCTTTTACTGCTGGAGCTTGAGACTTTCGTCCTGCCCGATCACATCAAGGCCTGGGCGGAATGGACGATGAACATTGTCACCGTCGTCTGTTTTGCGATCATTCTTTACGCGCTTTACGGTTATGTCGCGACGCTATGGATCCCGCTCGGTTTTGAACCCTATGCGGGCGCCGATCCATGCACGCTGATCGGCGGCGATGTCAGCTTTGCGCTCTCCCTCGATGAATATGTGCCGCTCACGGCGGAAAATTGCGCATTGCTTCGCGACGGCGCGTTCTTCCATCCCGAAGCCAATCTCTTCGCGACGCCGGAGAACTTGTCCAATATCAGCCGTCTTGCCTGGACCGATGTTCTCAACGCCAGCGTCTGGGTGGTTATCGTTGCGGTTCTTGAACTTGAGGTCTATCTGCAGTCCTCGAAGCTGTTCGGCACGAAATTCTTTTTCGCTTATAAATCGGCGAAGCTTTTGCTTTACGGAGCGCTGTTTGTCTGCGCCTTTTACTGGTGGATGCTCGGCGAACCCTGGGATGCATGGGACGCGTTTTTGTGGCTGGTTGCGTTCTTCTTCATTGAGATGAACATGCTCTCCTGGCAGGAAGAAAACGCCGAAAAACGAGAAGCCGGCAAACTTCTTTGACGGATCGTGCGGCGTTAGTGTTCGAAAAAAAACTGGTGTGTTATGACATTCTCGAAATCGGTCGCTGCGGCGCTTGAGACAGTTTCCTTGCGCGGTGACGCGTTCATAAATGGGGAATTCCGTCCCGCGCAAAGCGGCCAAACCCTGCCTTGCGTCACGCCTATCGACGGCAGTGAAATTGCGCGCCTTGCGGCCTGCGATGCGGGCGACATTGAGACGGCTGTCGCCGCGGCGCGGGCGAGCTTCGAAGCCGGCCATTGGCGCAAGATGGCGCCGCGCGAGAAGAAGAAAATCCTTTTCGCTTTCGCCGACAAGCTTGAAGCGCACGCGGAAGAACTGGCGCTGCTCGAAACCCTCGACATGGGCAAGCCCATTGCGAACACGAAAAGCGCCGATATTCCGCTCGTCGTCCAGACCGTGCGCTATTACGCCGAAGCCATCGACAAGGTGAATGACGAGCTCGGCCCGTCGCCCCATGACGCCGTCTCCATGATCGTGCGCGAGCCGCTGGGCGTCATCGGCGCCGTCACGCCGTGGAATTTCCCGCTTCTGATGGCGTCGTGGAAATTCGCGCCGGCGCTGGCGACCGGCAACTCCGTCGTCATGAAGCCGGCGGAGCAGGCGAGCCTTTCCATGCTGCGCGCGGCGGCGCTCGCCGCGGAGGCCGGGCTTCCCGACGGCGTCCTCAATGTCGTGCCCGGCGAGGGCGCAAAGGCGGGCAAGGCGCTGGCGCTCCACATGGATGTGGACGGGATCGTCTTCACCGGCTCGACGGCGGTGGGCAAGCTCATCATGGGCTACGCCGCGCAATCGAACCTCAAACGCGTTGCGCTGGAATGCGGCGGCAAGAGCCCGCAGATCGTCATGGAGGACTGCCCCGATTTCGACGCCGCGGCGGATGCGGCCGCCTGGGCGGTTTTTTACGATCAAGGCCAGGTCTGCACGGCGGGCACGCGTCTTCTGGTTCAGAACTCGATCAAGGACGCGTTTCTCAAAAAAGTCGCCGCCGTGGCGAAGGATCTCGCGCCCGGCGATCCCCTCGATCCGGACACGAAATTCGGCGCGCTTGTGGACGAGACGCAGATGAACACGGTGCTCGGCTATATCCGCAAAGGGAACGAGGAGGGTGCGCAACTCGTCTGCGGCGGCGAGCGCGCGTTGGGACAAAGCGGCGGGTTTTACGTGGAGCCCACCATCTTTTCCGGCGTCGACAACAAGATGACCATCGCGCGCGAAGAAATATTCGGCCCCGTCATTTCCGCCATCGGCTTTGGCGATTTCGATGAGGCCATGACGATCGCCAATGACACGATTTACGGGCTTGCGGCGGGCATCTGGACCAGCAATGTCAACACCGCCCATCGCGCCGCGCGGACCTTGCGCGCGGGCAATGTCTGGGTCAATTGCTGGGACGGCAGCGACATCACGACGCCCTTCGGCGGCTTTAAACAATCCGGCTTCGGCCGCGACCGCTCGCTGCATGCGCTCGACAAATACACCGAACTGAAGACCGTCTGGATGCAGTTGAGAGACTAGAATACGATTTTGTTTTGTTGCGCGATCAAATTCTCTCCCCTTGAAAAGGGGAGGATTAGGGAGGGGATCGGCCCCTCCCTGAAAGGCGTCGGTTCGCGATGATCCCCACCCGGAATTCTCTGCCGAGAATTCCGGCCTCCCCTTTGCAAGGGGAGGTGTAAACAACGGATGATGAAGAGAAGAAGGTTATGACCAGCGAAACCCAACCGCCCCGCAATGACTGGCTTCAGTCCTATTGGATGCCGTTCACGCCCAACAAGGCGTTCAAGGCTTCCCCGCGCATTTATGAAAGCGCCGAAGGGTTTTATTATAAGACGAGCGACGGGCGGAAGATCCTCGATTCCTTTTCGGGGCTGTGGTGCTGCAATCTCGGGCACCGCCATCCGAAAATCTCCGAAGCGATCAAGGCCCAGGTCGACGAACTCGACTATTCGAACGCGTTCAATTTCGGTCATCCGAAAGTCTTCGAGCTCGCCAATGTCATCGCCGGCCAGTTCCCCGGCGACCTCGATCATGTTTTCTTCGTCAATTCAGGGTCTGAAGCGGCGGATACGGCGCTCAAGATCGCCATCGCCTATCAGCGCTTGCGTGGAGAGGGAACGCGCACCCGCCTCATCGGCCGCGTCAACGGCTATCACGGCGTCGGTTTCGGCGGCATCAGCGTCGGCGGCATGGTCAACAACCGCAAATTTTTCGGCAGCCTCCTGCCGGGCGTCGATCATCTGAGTTTTCCTTACGACTCGCAAAGGCAAAGCTTCACGCGCGGCGAACCCGACGCCGATGTGGAGCCTTACATGCAACAGCTCGAGGAGATCATCGCGCTGCATGACGCTTCGACTATTGCGGCGGTGATCGTCGAACCTTTCGCGGGGTCGGGCGGGGTTTTCATTCCGCCGAAAAATTATCTGAAGCGCCTGCGCGAGGTGACGAAGAAACACGGCATTCTGTTGATCGTCGACGAGGTGATCTCCGGCTTCGGGCGCATGGCCGCGCCGAACGCCGCGACCCATTACGGCGTCGAGCCCGACATCGTCACCGTCGCCAAGGCGATCAATAACGGCTCGGTTCCCATGGGCGCCGCGATCGTCAGGAAACAGATCTACGATGTGTTCATGGAAGAGATGCCGGCGGGCGTCGAGTTTTTCCATGGTTACACCTATTCCGGCCACCCGCTGGCGGCGGCGGCCTCGCTCGCCGCGCAGGAGGTCTTCAGGACTGAGGGCGTTTATGAAAACACGCAGGCGCTCGCCCCCTATTTCGAGGAAGGCGTGCATTCCCTCAAGGACGAGCCCAATGTCATCGACATCCGCAATGTCGGCCTCGCCGCCGGGGTGACCGTCGCGGCGAAGGACGGCGCGCCGGGCGCCCGGGGCGGCGAAGTCTTTCTCAAAACCTATGAGGAGGGCGTCGCCGTGCGCGCCAATGGCGACCATCTCGCCGTCGCGCCGATCCTGACCATGGGCCGGGCGGAGATCGACATGACCATCGAAGCCCTCCGAAAAGGCCTGCGGGCGGCCGCCTGAAGGCTCCTGGCTTAAAAAAGCCGTCTTCCGGCGCGAACCTCGCCTGACCGCCGCTCCCGAGCCCCTCAAAGGGCTCGCGTTGCCTCTGGCCTCAAAGGCCGTTAGAACCGGCCCGCTCCGGAATAAGGGTTTCCGGTCAGGGAGAAGCGGACCGGGAAAGCGGCAGGGATAAATCGGTGGCCAACGAAGACAGCGTATTAAGAGAAGTAGACGAGGCGCTCGACGAAGAGCGCCAATGGGCGTTTTTCCAGAAAAACGGGCCGGCGCTGATCGTCGGGGCCGCCTTGCTGGTCGTTGGCGTCGCCGGATGGCAATTCTGGTCGCATATGAAGACGCAGCAGGCCGAAGAACAGGCTCTTGAATTAAGCGCCGCTGTGGACCTTCTCGCCGAAGATCCGGTCGCCGGCCGGGCGGCGCTCGACAAGGTGGCGGAGGAAGGCGGCGGCTATGGCGCGCTCGCCACGCTGCGCCAGGCGAATTCCTATGCTGCGGGGGGCGAACGGCTTAAAGCCGTCGAGCTTTACCGCGAGGTCGCCAATGGCGACGCGCCGCGCCGGCTCCGCGAATTTGCGCAGCTGCGCGCCGCGCTTTTGTCGCTCAATGACGGGCGCGACGCGGTGATGAGCGATCTTGGCGGTCTCGCCGAAGAAGACGGCCCCTACAGCTATCACGCGCGGGAAATTCTCGGCGTCGCCGCGCTCAATGAAAAAGATTACGAAAGCGCCGTCGTTGCGTTTAATGAACTGGCCCTCGATATGAGCGCGCCCGAAGGCGTGCGCGAGCGCGCGACGGAATTCGCCCAGCTTGCCGAAGAAGCGAAAGCCGGCGTCAATATTTTCGGCGAGACGCGGCTTGAAGATGTGATGAGCTCTGTCGGCGCTGATGACGGCGCGTCGGCGCCGGCTGAAACGACGGCGACCGGGGATGCGCCGGAAGACGCGGCGGAAGACAGCGAATCGGGCGCCGCCGCAGACGACCCAGACGATCCAAGTCACGAAGAGTAGATCATGAAGCTTTCCCCGCTCTGGCGCAGCGTCATCGCCGCCTCCGTCTTCGTCTTTCTCGCCGGCTGCGGCTCCAACCCGGTCACCAATCTGTTCAGCGGGAAGGAAAAGGACGATCCGAACGCGCCGGACGAAGAGGACCGGATCTCGATTCTGGCGCTGGAGCGCGAGCTTTCTCCCGATCCGCGCTATTCGAACATGACGGTCGACACGCCGCCGCCTTACGTCAATTCCTCCTGGACGCAGCCGGGCGGGGAAGCCGACCACACCTTGCACCATCTCGCCGCGCCGCTCGAAATGAAGACGCTGTGGCGGTCCGATGTGGGCGACGCCTCGCCCCGCCGCGCGCGTCTGACCTCGCCGCCCATCGTTGTCGACGACCGCGTTTTCGTGATTGACGCCGATGCGCATGTGTCGAGTTTCGATGTGGAAAGCGGCGATCTCGTCTGGCGCACGGAGCTGACGCCGGACCTCAAAGAGAAATTCCGTCTTCGCGACTTCCTGCTGATGCGCGGCTCCGACCCGGCGGAGATCGGCTTCGGCGGCGGCGTCGCTTACGAGCAGGGGCGGCTCTTCGTCACCTCAGGCTTCGGGTTCGTCGCGGCGCTCGACGCCCAGACCGGCGAGGAGTTATGGCGCGTGAAAACCGATGCGCCGGTCAGAACCCCGCCGACAGCCTATCGCGGCAGGGTCTATCTTTCGACCATCACCAACGAGTTTCTGGCGCTCAATCAGGAAACCGGCGAACGCGACTGGGCGTATCAGTCCTTTGAAGAATCGGCGCGCTTCCTGTCTTCGTCAAGCCCGGCCGCCGCCGGCGATCTTGTCGTGGCGCCGTTTTCCTCCGGCGAGCTTGTCGCCTTCATCGCCGACAATGGCCGCTCGGTCTGGAACAAGACCTTGTCGCGGGAATCGCGCCTGACGGCGCTCTCTTCGCTCAACGACATCGCCGGCAGTCCGGTCATCGACCGCGGCCTTGTCTATGTGGTGAGCCATGGCGGGCGGTTCTCCGCCATTGACATCCGCTCCGGCCAGGCGGTCTGGGAAAAACCGGTGGCGAGCCTGCAAATGCCGTGGGTCGCCGGCGACTTCATTTATATCGTCACCATTGAGGGCGAACTTTTGTGCGTGACCCGCAATGACGGCGGCATTGTCTGGCTGACTCAGTTGCGCCAGTACAAGAACGAGAAAAAGAAAAAGGGCCGCATTTCCTGGGCGGGGCCCGTCTTCGCCGGCGACAGCCTTGTTCTGGTTTCAACCGAGGAAGAGCTTGTGCGGGTCAATCCGGCGACCGGCGAGATTATTGAAACCACGGACATCGACGGCGGGTCGGTCGTCGCGCCCGTCGTGGCCGGTGAGAAAATCTTTGTCCTGACGGAAAAGGGCAAGCTGATCGCCATACGCTAGGGCGTCGTGGCGGCGCTTGGGTAAAGTCCATGCCGGTGAAAATCGCTCTCGTTGGCCGGCCCAATGTCGGCAAGTCGACGCTGTTCAACCGGCTCGCGGGAAAGCGTCTTGCGCTTGTGGACGATACGCCGGGGGTCACCCGCGACCGCCGCGAGGGCGAGGGGGCGCTCGGCGATCTTTCTTTCACCATCATCGACACGCCGGGCCTTGAAGAAGCGCCGGAAGCCGCCCTCGAAGGACGCATGAGAAAGCAGACCGATGCGGCTGTCATGGAAGCGGATGCCTGTCTCCTGCTCATCGACGCGCGCGCGGGCGTCACGCCGCTCGACAAAACTTTCGCCGGCCTTTTGCGCGAGAGCGGCAAGCCGGTGATCCTGCTCGCCAACAAGGCCGAAGGCTCTGCGGGCGAGGCCGGGTTTTACGACGCCTATGCGCTTGGCGTTGGCGAGCCCATCGCGATCTCCGCCGAACATGGCGAGGGGATGGGCGAACTTTATAACGCGCTGGAGCCGTTCATCGCCGAAGCGGAAGGCGAAGAAGAAGAGGCCGACGAAGCGGCGGAATGGGACAATCCTTTAAAACCGCTGCGCGTGGCGATCATCGGCCGGCCGAACGCCGGCAAATCGACGCTCGTCAACCGGCTTATCGGCGAAGAACGCCTGCTCACCGGGCCCGAGGCGGGGATCACAAGAGATTCGATTTCCGTCGAATGGGTCTGGCGCGGCAAGGACCGCGACTGGCCGGTGAAGCTGTTCGACACGGCGGGCATGCGCCGCAAGTCGAGAGTGCAGTCGAAGCTTGAAAAGCTGTCGGTCGCCGACGCCTTGCGCGCCATTAAGTTTGCGGAAGTCGCCGTGCTGTTGCTCGATGCGGAGCATCCTTTCGACAAACAGGATCTGCAGATCGCCGATCTCGCCTTGCGCGAGGGCCGTGCGCTCGTCATCGCCGTCAACAAATGGGATCTCATCGAAGAGAAAGACGCGAAGATCCGCGAAATAAGGGAGATGGCGGCGCGCCTTCTCCCCCAGGCGCCGGGCCTTCCCATCGTGACCTTGTCCGCGCTGACGGGCGGCGGCATCCGCCGGCTCATGCCGGCGGTGGTGCAGGTCTATATCGACTGGAACGCGCGGGTGAAAACGCCGGAGCTCAACGAATGGCTGCAGGAAGCGGTGCAGCGTCACGCGCCGCCCGCCGTTTCCGGCCAGCGCATCAAGATCCGTTATATCGCCCAGACCAAAACGCGCCCGCCGACTTTCGTGGCGCAATGCACCCGCGCGGAGGATTTGCCCGCCGCTTACAAGCGCTATCTCGTCAACGGCATTCGCGAGGCCTTCGACATCAAGGCGGTGCCGGTCCGGCTCATTCTCAAAAAACCGGACAATCCTTATGCGAAGAGCAAGGGTTAGCCGTTCTCTTCGCGCCACTCTTTGAATGAAACCCGCAAAGGCTCGCGCTCTTTGCGTGTCAGCAGGTGATGGACGAGGGGAATGAGCTCGTCAGGATGCGGAAGGGTCTCAGGATCCTCGCCCGGCATGGCGAGTTTGCGCATGTCGGTGCGCATGGCGCCGGGCGCGATGAGCGAGACATGCACGTTGGTCTTCGCCATTTCTTCGGCATAGGTTTTCAGCAGCATGTCGGAGGCGGCTTTCGTCACCCCATAGATTCCCCAGTACGGTTTCGGCGCTTCGCCGCCGACGCGCGAGGACAGCCCGATCACCCGCGCATCCGCCGACTTGCGGAGCATGGGGTCGAGGGCGCGCAGAAGCCGCCAGTTGGCCGTCACATTAAGGTCGAGCGTGTGATTCCAGACCTTGGGGTCGATGTCGGGAATCGGCGCCAGTTCGCCGAGGGAGCCGGCGTTGAGGACGAGAATGTCGAGCGCGTCGAACCGCTCCATCAGGGCGCCGGCGAGGCGTTCGATCCCGTCCCCTTCGACGAGGTCCATGGGGATCAGCGAAGCTGCGCCGCCCGCCGCCTTGATCTCGTCATCGAGCTCTTCGAGCGCGCCGGGCGTTCTCGCCAGCGCCAGGACATGCGCCCCGGCCTTGGCGAGCGCCAGGGCGATCGAACGCCCGATGCCGCGCGAGGCGCCGGTGACGAGGGCGGTTTTGCCGGTGAGGTCAGGAGCGGCCATCATCAAGTTCCTTGTTTGCCGGGCTCGCCAGAGCGCCGGGCGAAAAAGTGGGATCCGGTTTTTCGCGAACCGGCGCGACCACTGAAAACTAGATCGCTGGGCGATCCTTGCTTATCGCCCGGTGGTCTAGGGCGGAAGCGATGTCGTGCGCAACCCGTTCGAATGTCGCGCTGTCGAGGGCGTCCAGACGATAACGGGCGAGGGGCTTTCCGGCGCGCCCGCGCTTGCGGCTGCGTTCATAGGCGGGATCGTAATGCTCGCGCATCAGCGCTTCGGCGAGGCGGCGCCATTGGCCCGTTTCCGCCATGGCGCGCCATTCGGCGATCTCGTCTTTGGGATGAAACGGTTTCAGCCGCTCGACCGCCGCCTTCACCGCCGCGCCGTCGCCGATGATGTCGCCATAGGCGGTGAGGAGATAAGGCGCGCGGATTTGAGGGTTGGCCTCGATGACGATGCGCGGTGCCGCCAGCATCGCTTTCCAGAGCCGTTGCGGAATTTCACAGCGGCCGATGCGGTTCGATTCCGCTTCCACAAGGATAGGTTTTGACAGATCGAACCGGCGCACATCATCGTAAAGCAGTGTTTCAAAATGTTTTTGTTCCGGCTGCGGAGCATCGGCGAAGCCGCCGAAGACAGAGCCGCGATGACTGGCGCAGGCTTCGAGATCGAGAACTTGAACGCCCTTCGCCGCGGCCGCGCGCAGGATGTCAGACTTCGCCGTGCCCGTCTGACCGTCGATCAGCACAATTGGCAAGGGCGCTTCGTTATCGCGAAGCTCGGCGACGACCGCCCGCCGCCAGGTTTTGTAGCCGCCTTCGAGGAGGCCGCAGCGCCAGCCCACCTGGCTGAACACCGTCGCCATGGCGTTGGAGCGCATGCCGCCGCGCCAGCAATAAAGCAGCGGGTGGAAGTCGTTTTCCCTGCCGGCGAGCGCCGTTTCCAGATGCCGGGCGAGGTTGCGCGCGACATAAGCCGCGCCGACGCGCCGGGCCTCAAAACGTGATCGCGTCTTGTAGAGGGTCCCGACTTCGGCCCGTTCGGCGTCATCGAGGACAGGCAAGTTGACGGCGCCGGGCAAATGATCTTCGGCGAACTCAGACGGCGCGCGCGCGTCGATAATCGCGTCAAAGCGGGCAAGCGTTTCCGGCCCGATATCTCGAATTTGCTCAATCATGCTCGTCCGTTAATATCGCTTGCGCGAGGGGGGAAGGCGTGTAGTAGAGTTTCCTACACCGGTCGCAAGGAGAATAGAATGACAGCCGAGCCTCGCCTGACTTCTCTCGCACATGGAGGGGGGTGCGGCTGCAAGATCGCCCCGAATGTTTTGCGGGAGATCCTGGGCGATCTGGCGACGGGCGGGCCCCATGAAGCGCTGCTCGTCGATGCGGCGACCAGCGACGACGCCGCGGTTTACAAGATCTCCAATGAGGCGGCGCTGATCGCCACCACCGATTTCTTCATGCCGATCGTCGACGACCCCTTCGAGTTCGGGCGGATTGCGGCGACCAACGCGCTTTCCGACGTTTACGCCATGGGCGGCCGGCCGGCCTTTTGCCTCGCCATTGTCGGCATGCCCATCGGCAAGATGGAGGGCGAGACCATCAAGCGCATTCTCGACGGCGGGCGCGCCGTCGCCGAGGCCGCAGGCGCGCCGGTCGCCGGCGGCCATTCCATCGATTCCGCCGAGCCGATTTACGGCCTCGCCGCCATGGGCCTCGTCCATCCGAACCGCATCCTCAAGAACAACGGGGCGAAGCCCGGCGACGTCCTCATTCTTGGCAAGCCGCTCGGGATCGGGGTTTTCAGCGCCGCGCTGAAACAGGAAATCCTGCCGCCGGAAGGCTATGAGGAAATGATCGCCTCGACGACCCTTCTGAACCGGCCGGGCGGCGACATCGCCGAGATCGACGGCGTGCACGCCATGACCGACGTGACCGGCTTCGGCCTCCTCGGCCATTTGAGCGAAATCTGCCGGGCGAGCGGCGTCACGGCGGTGGTCGAAGAAGCCGCCGTGCCGGTTTTCGCCATGGCGCGCGAGCTGCTCGCGGGCGGCGTCAAGACCGGCGCCAGCGGGCGCAATTGGGAAAGCGTGAAGGAGTGGGTCGAGGCGCCGCCTGACTGGGCGGAAACCTCCCGCGACATGCTCGCCGATCCGCAGACCTCTGGCGGCCTCCTCGTTTCCTGCGCGCCGGAAGCGGCGGATGGGGTGCTGGCGGCGTTCCGCGATCATGGACACGGCGCCGCAACGGTGATCGGGGCCGTGACGCAAGGCGCGCCGAAAATCCGGATCGAGACTTAAGCGAACCTGCGCTGAAAAATTCTTATTCGCCGGAAGGCGTCTTTTCCCTGGGAAAAACCCAAAGCAGGGCCTCGAGCGCCTCGCGATGGTAGATCGTCGAATGATCAAGATCGGGCCTGTCTGAAAAAGTCCAGTCAAGGCCGGAGACCTTTTCTTTCTGCAGTGCTTTGACGACATCAAGAACGCCGCTTCGCATCAGCCCGCCTTCGCTGGCGAGGGCGAGATAGAGTTTGCGTTCCGCCTGCGGAAAAGCGCGCAGTTTCGCGTTCGCGCTTTCGGCGAGGCTCGCCTTGTCCCACCACAGGCTTGGCGAAATGGCGATATAGGCGTCGGCGGCATCCGGCTCGTTCAGGAACGTCTCCATGATGAAAAGTCCGGCGAGGCTTTCCCCGATCAGCGCATTCTCGCCGCTCGTTCTGTAATGGGCCGCGACATCGGGCATGACTTCCTCGCGCAGGAAGGCGCGGAAGTTCGCAACGTGGCCGTGCGTCGAGAACTCCGCAATATCGCGGGGATCGGATGAGGGCGGGGTCAGTTCGGATTGGCGGTCCACAGTTTCGACGCCGACGACAATGATGTCACGAAACATGCCGGTGATTGTCGAAAGCTGGGCGAGGCCGGAAATGTGATGGAAATCCTGCTGAAGTCCGCCGTCGATGACATAAAGCACCGGATAGCGCGCATCGCCTTGTTCATAGGATGGCGGCAGCCAGACATTATAGGTGCGCGTCGCGCCGAGATGCGCCGATTCAATATGGCGGCTTTCGCCGATGACGATCGGCTCAACGCCGCCCGCCTTTTGTTGTGGGGGCGCCTTTTGCGTCGACGCGCAGGCGGTCATGGCGAGAAAAAACAAGGCCAGGATAAAACGCATTGGCGGCTTTCCGGTAATCTAAACAAGCGTGCGTCGGAGCGCGTCGGCCCAGCCGGCGAGATTGCGCGCGCGCTGCTCCGGCGCCATGGCCGGCTGGAAGCGCGCATCGAGCCGCCAGCGCTCGGCGATCTCCTCAGTATCCTGAAAAATCCCGGCCTTGAGCCCGGCGAGATAGGCCGCGCCAAGCGCCGTTGTTTCGAGAATTTTCGGCCGCTCGACGGGAAGGCCCAGAATATCGGCGAGAAACTGCATCAGCCAGTCATTGGCGACCATGCCGCCGTCGACGCGCAGGGTTTTCGCATCCGCGCCGTCGCGCGCGATGGCGGTCATCAGGTCCGCCGTCTGATAGACGACGCTTTCAAGCGCGGCGCGGGCGATTTCCGCGCGGCCCGCGCCGCGCGTCAGTCCCGTGATCAGCGCCCGGGCGTCCGGGGCCCAGTGCGGCGCGCCGAGCCCGGTGAAGGCGGGGACGAGATAGACGCCGTTATTGGTTTCGATGCTTTCGGCGAGCGCCGCGGTTTCGGCGGCGTCCTTGATGATCTGCAATTCGTCGCGCAGCCATTGCACCGCCGCGCCAGCGATGAAGATCGAGCCTTCGAGGGAATAGGTCGTCTCGCCGTCGAGGCGATAGGCGATGGTCGAAAGCAGCTTGTTTTGCGAGGCGAGGGGCTTGTCGCCGGTATTAATGAGCACGAAACAGCCCGTGCCGTAAGTGCTCTTGATGTCGCCGGGCGCAAAACAGGCCTGGCCGAAGGCCGCCGCCTGCTGGTCGCCGGCGACGCCGCAGATCGGCAGCGCGCGGCCGAACAATTCCGGGTCCGTCATGCCGTAATCGTCGGCGCAGTCGCGCACATCGGGCAGAATATCCCTCGGCACGCGGAATTTCTCGAGCAGCGCGTCGTCCCATTGATTTTCGTGAATATTGTAAAGCGAAGTGCGGCAGGCGTTGGTCGCATCGGTCGCATGGGTCTTGCCGCCGGTGAGCCGCCAGATGAGGAAGCTATCCACCGTGCCGAAGGCGAGCTCGCCGGCCTCCGCGCGCGCCCTGGCGTCGTCGACAGTGTCGAGAATCCATGCCGCCTTCGTCGCGGAAAAATAGGGGTCGAGAATGAGCCCGGTGCGCGCGGCGATATGAGGCTCCGCGCCCTCTTCACGCAAGCGTTCGCAGACCTCGCCCGTGCGCCGGTCCTGCCAGACAATGGCGTTGTAAACGGGCGCGCCGGTCTCCCGGTCCCAGACGATCGTCGTTTCGCGCTGATTGGTGACGCCCACGGCGACGACCTCGCCGGACTTTTCCGCCGTTAAAAAGGCTTTGCGCGCGGTCTCGAGCGTCGTCTTCCAGATGTCTTCCGGGTCGTGTTCGACCCAGCCGTCCTGGGGGTAGTGCTGGGGAAACTCAGCCTGCGAAACGGCGACAATCGCGCCGGCGCTGTCAAAGACAATCGCCCGGCTCGATGTCGTGCCCTGGTCTATCGCCAGGATGTATGGCGGTTCAAACTCGCTCATGCGCTCTCCCTTTGGCGCTTTCGATCTGGCGCTCGGACTTCGTCGTTTTCGCCCAGTCTACCGCGAGTTGCGCCGTTTCAGGAACCCCGCGGCGGCGCTCCCGGATTTTCCGTTTTCAGCCGCCGGGAACGCTGATAGGCAGAAGACGATAAAACCTTAACGGAGGGCGGGAATGAGGAATCTTTCAGGCTTGGGCGTTCTGGCGCTGGCGGCCTCTTTCATGGGGGCTTGTTCGCAAGGGGAAAAGCCGGCCGAACCGGCGGCCGAGGACGCCGCCGCAGCGGGGAATGTCGATCATCTGCGTCTTTACGCTTTCGATTGCGGACGCATCGAGATGAAGGATCTCTCGCTCTTCACGCAAGGCCATGAATATGACGGGCGGACCAATGATGCGGCGGTCATGTGCTTCCTTATCCGTCATCCCAAGGGCGATCTCCTCTGGGATGCAGGCGTTCCGGCGAGCATTCATGAGGCGGGCGAGGAGGGGATCACGTCAGGTCCGTTCGGCGTCACTCTGCCGAAGACCATCGAGAGCCAGCTCGCGGAAATCGGCCTGACGGCCGAGGATGTGGATTATTTCGCGCCGTCGCATTCGCATTTCGATCATATCGGCGATTCAAACCGCTTCGCCGGCGCGACGCTGATCATCGACAAGGACGAGCGCGATTTCATGTTCCGCGACGAGGCGCGCGAAGACGAACAGCTTTTCCCTCTTTACAGCGCGCTGGAAGGCGCCGAAACGGTGGAGTATGACGGCGATTATGACGTCTTCGGCGACGGCAAGGTGAAGATCCTCGCCATGCCCGGCCATACGCCGGGGCATGTGTCGCTTCTTCTGCAGCTCGACAATGAGGGGCCTGTGCTGCTGTCGGGCGATCTCTATCATTTGCAGGAGTCGCGCGAAAAACGCCTCGTGCCGAAATTCAACACCAGCGTCGAAGACACGCTTTCATCCATGGACCGCTTCGAGCAGATCGCGGCGGACATGAACGCCCGCGTCGTCATCCAGCATGTCATGGACGACTACGAAGCGCTGCCGCGCCTGCCGGGATATCTGGATTAAAAAGAGCGACTCCCCACGCTTTGAGTGTGGGGTCCGGCTTTCTTCATGTAAGGATGGGTTGCGCAAGCGATGGACCCCACGGTCAAGCCGTGGGGAATCGCATCCGTCAATACCGAACGCTCACCCGCGCGCCATAGGTCGCCGGCATGCCCGGCGCGGCGACGTCCGCAATGCCGCCCGGCCCGATGAAGAAATTGCGGGTCTCGTCATAATCCGTGTTGAAAATGTTCCGTCCCCAGACGGCGAGCTCCCAGCGTCCGTCATCGGGACCGACCGCGAGCTGCGCATTGGCGAGCCAATAATCGTCGACCGCGTAAGCCGGGCCGAGGAGCGGCAGGGAGAGCGTGTCGCGATAGGCATAATCGAAGCGCGCGCGCGCCGACCAGCCCTTTGCGACCGGCGTTTCGGCCTCGATAAAGCCCTGATAGCTGACATTCGGAAAGCCGAGATCCTCGCCCGACCGGTCCACATAAACCGCCATGCCGGAGGCGCCGGTGGCGCCCGTGTCGAGATCGGTGAAGGACGTGAATTCGCCGGTCTTGTAGCCGAGCGACTGGCCGAGCGTCAGCCACGGCGCCGGGGCGAGGATCGCTTCGAGTTCGCCGCCCCAGATTTCGCTGTCGGCGTTGACGATGCGCCCGACGATGGCGCCGGTGGCGTCATCGAAGATCGCCGACTGCACCTGCTGGTCCTTATAGTCGTAATAAAATCCGGCGCCGTTCAGCTGCACGATGTCGCCGAAGGACGTTTTGAAACCGATTTCGAAAGCGTTCAGCTTTTCCGGGCGGAAGGGCGTCAGCGCATTGGGGTTGAGCGTGTTGTAGGCGGTGAAGCCGCCGGATTTCACGCCGCGCGAGAAATGCGCATAGAGGAGCACGTTTTCCGCCGGCGTGATATCGACGCCGATCTTGCCGGAGAGATTGTCTGAGTTGAGATCGCGGTTTTCGCGCGCGCCGTCGACGGTCCCGTTGGCGAAATTCAACGGCCCCGTGCCGAGGGAAAAGGTGCCGAGATCGCGCAGCTTGCGGGTTTCGTCTTCGTAACGCAGGCCCGCAATCACCGAAACGAGATCGGTCAGCGCATAATCGCCATGGATATAGGCGGCCATGGTGCGCACCTTTTGCCGGTAAGGCGTCGAGACTGCAAAGCCGGGCCCGAAGCTCGCGACGAAATCCGACTGGTAAAGTTCGTTCAAGTCTTCTTGCGAGTAATAAAGCCCGCCGACCCAGTTGAGCCGGTTCGTTTCGCCGGAAAGCCTGAGCTCGTGCGACATCACGTCGGCGCTCGACTCGAAATAAACGCCGGCGCCGCCTACGGTAAGGGCATCGAAATCGTTGTACTCCTTGCGGTTCAGCACTTCATAGGCGCCGATATAAGTGAGCTGGGCATCGCCTAAACCGGCGTTCAGGGTAAGGCTCGTTCCCCAGCCTTCATTGTTGCGGAAAGGATGCTGGTTCGTCGCGATGCCGGTCAGCGTCTCGAAGGCCGCGGACGAGCCGTAGGAGGTCTGGCGACTCGTATGAGCCATCGAGCCGTCGAGCAGGCTGTCATTGAAAAGCTGCAGCCCGAGCCCGTCGGATGTGTCGATGAAGCCATGCAGGTTGAAGAGAACCTCCACATCCGGGGCGAGGTCGGCGGCGACAAGACCGCGCAGCGCATATTGTTCCACATCGCCGATTTTCTCGCCGGTCTCGCGATTGACCTGCCAGGCGCCGCCCTGCGCGGTCGCGCCGGAAAGCCGCATGCGGATATTTTCGTTGACGGGGCCGGAGACGAAAGCTTCCGCGTCGACGCGCCCGAAACGTCCGCCTTCAAGGGTCGCGCCCGCGGCGAAGTCATCCGTCGGCATAGTGCTGATCACTTTGATGGCGCCGCCGGTGGTGTTGCGCCCGTAGAGCGTCCCTTGCGGCCCGCGGAGGACTTCCACGCGCTCGACGTCATAGAGAACGCCTTGCGTCATCACCGGGATCGGATAGGCGACATCGTCCACATAAACGCCGACTGTGGGCGCGTTGTTGGTGGCGTAATCGCGAAAGCCGACGCCGCGAATGGAAAAGCTTGGCTGGCCCGAACCGAACTGATTTTCGATTTCAAGACCGGGCGAGATGTTCTCAAGCCTGTTCACCGTGTCGACGCCTTGCGCGACGAGCTCCGCGCCGGAAAAAACGTTGAGGGCGACCCCTACATCCTGCGGGGATTGTTCGCGGCGCTGGGCGGTGACGATGATTTCGTCTTTTGCGGCGTCTTGAGCGATGGCGGCGAAAGGGGACGCGCCGCCCATAAGGACGGCCAAAAAAACTGTTTTTTTCATTGGGCGTTTCCGACTCACATTGGCGAAGCCCGGCGCGCCCCGTTTTACTCGGGTCCCGCCGTCTCCAATGGTGTCGCGCCGACCGTCCGCCGCCAGGCGTTTTACTCGCCATACGGACGCTCCCGCCGCGCCCTGCGCCCTTAAATGAGGATCGCCGTTTTACTCGGCGGCGCAGTGCGCCTGCGGTTGCGCAAGCGGCGGCTTTCTTATCGGTTTTGTGACAAAAACTCAATGATCAATCGGCGCATAAAAACGCGATCACGTTGCAGGCGAAGTCCGCCGGTCGGTCCCAGTGCAGGGAATGCGCGGCGCCGGCCAGCGTGCGGTGTTCCGCATGGCGGGCGTCCGCAAAACTCTCCGCAACTTCCGCGGGCGCGAACATCAGATCGTGTGCGCCGGTGAGGATCAGCATGTCCTTGTCGATCTTTGCGGGCAGGGCGCTTGAATCATAGGCGCGAATGGCGTCGATCTGGCGGCGCATGTTTTCCGCGCTTTGCGCATGAGGGTAGGCCATGGCGAGCGCGATGGACGCGTCGACGGCGTTCTTGTTGTCGAAGAAGTCCGGCCGGAACAGCCAGTGAAAAAACGAGCGCAGCCAAAGCTCGTCGGAAACGCCCGCCTCGCGCAGGGCGAGGATCGTATCGACGACGGAGATCGCCCGCGCCGGCCGTTTCGCGCAGCTTGCGGCGAGGACGAGCCTGTCGACGCGCTCCGGCGCCATGTGGGTTAGCGCCATGGCGATGACGCCGCCCATGGAATGACCGAGCACATGGGCTTGTGCGATGTTCAGATGATCGAGAAGGGCGATGTAATCGCGGGCCATCGCTTCGATGGTGACGGGCCCGGTTGTTTTCGTCTGCCCGGCGCCGCGATTGTCCGGCGTGATCAGGGCGAAGTTCTTGGAGAGCAGCGGCGCGACCGGCCCCCAGCTGGCGTGATCGCTGGCGAGCCCCGGAATGAGAAGCAGCGGCGGACCGTCCCCGGCGGTCTTGTAATGAAGAGCGACATCGTCCGCATTGAGAACCGGCATCTCAGGCGCCTTTTCGTTTCGCGCGCAGCCGATAATAGCGGAGCGCCGCGCCGGGCGCGCCCAGCAGGGGGTGCCTGCGCTCCCATTCGGTGACGCCGATGTCTATGCCGGAATGACGCTTGATCTTCCAGGCGATGTAATCGATCCCGCCTTTGAAAGTCTGCGTTCCTTTGAGTAGCCGCGCCACGGACAGGAACGCCCCCTGAACGGCGCGCGCGCGCCAGGCGAAAGCCGAAGAAGGCGGCGGCGCATCGAGCGTGATCTTTCCGTCCGCGACGGAATTGGAAAGCCCGGCGAGCGTCAAGGCGGGCGCGGTAACGGTTTCCGCCCAGTCGCCATAGCTGTCGAGAAGCTTGCCCGCCCGGGTCTCGTCTTCGGCGCGGAGCTCGGCCTTGTAAGAAGCGGCGAGCCCGGCGAGCCAGAGCGCGCGCGGCGTGAAGGCGCCGGACATCAATCCCGCCGACTGCCTGCAAAACATTGCGATCGCCTCGGCGAGGGCGGTTTCGAGCCGCGCGGTCATGGCTTCGTCAGCGCCGTGAATGCGGCAGGGCTGGGCGAAACGGCCCCAGAAATAGGAATGGAATGTCTTTTCGCCGGCGAGTTTTTCAAAATGCGCAAGCGTCAGGACGGCGACTTTCGCGCGCAGCGTGCCGAAAGAGGAAGGCGTCTCGAAATAAAAGACATTGGGCGGCAGGAGCCGGTTCGCAAGCCGAAGCGCCGGCGATGAATAAAGCGTCTCATAGGTTTCGCCGATGACATAGAAATCGAAAATGACATTCGCCGGGTCGTCCGTTTTCGAAACGCTGGCGCCGGATCCGTAAAAGACAATGGCGCCGCCCGGATATTTTTCACCGAGCGCGTCGACGAGGATCTGCGCCGCTTCGCTGAGCGGCGGCGCGGAAACGGCGCGGATGCGCGCGCGCAAGACCTCAAGCGCGCGCTTCTGCGCAGGGTCTTTCGAAAGGGCGGCGTCCATCAAATGAGGAAAGCGGCTTTTTGAGAGACTTTGAGGATCAAGTCTTCGCCCGGCGTCGGGTGGAAGATTTCGCCGTCGAACACCAGCGGCCCGTCGAAACGCATGCGGATCTCTTCGCTCTTCCAGCTGTGATAGCCGGCCTCCGGGAACCAGGGCCTCGACTTGCCGCGCAGGGCCGTCATCGCCGCGATCAGGAGTTTCTTCCGCGGATAAGCGATCGTCATCACATTCATCGGCGCTTCGCCTTCGCCCCAGAAGGGAAAGATGCCGGCGGAAAGACGGTTGAGCGTCGTCGTCAGAAAGATTGTCAGGTCCTGCTTTTGCAGCACGCCATTCCGATCGCGTATTTGCGCCTGCAGCGGGGCCGGGTCTTTGGCGTTGTCGAACGCGGTTTTCAGAATATAGCCGCCTACGGAAAGGGCGAGGGCGAGCGAGCGTTTCGCGCCGACCTTTTGCACGCTCTGGCGGCTGAACTGAACGGCGGTGTGAAACAGGCCGGCGCCGAGGAAGAAACCGTAAATCGGGTCCTGGCGTTCGGAAAGCTGCATGCCGATGAGCGGGCGTTCGACGCGGGAAATCTCGCCGCGGCCGCGCCGCCAGAGAAAATTGTCGAGCGATGTCGCAGGCGGCCCCTGCAATCCGCAGTCATTGGCGATGACATTGGTCATGCCGCAGGGGAGCGCCACATAGTTCGGATGATTTTGAAAGCGGCGCCGGTTGATGGAGCTGGTGATCGCCGCCTGCATGGTGCCGTCGCCGCCGGCGAGGATAAGCGTGTTGGAATCGCCCTTCTCAATATCGTCCAGGGCGATGTCGAGATCCTCGATGCGCTCCAGTACATAAGGGCGGATGTTTTGGTGGCGCTTCGAGACGTAAAGCAGATCGTCGGCCAGCATGGCGTTGCGGCTGCTTTTGGCGTTTATGATCATCGACGCGGTCGACATGTTCAGCACTCAAAATGGTCAGGGGAGGGACCTTCCGCCTGAACCGGTTAACCATTTCTTTCGAGCCCTGCCGCGCGCCGGCAGGCGTTCCAAAGTGCGGCCTTCGCCCCTTGCGGCTCGCCTTTGTCGCCATCAATCGATGATGTCACAAAACGGCCATATTTATCCAGCGCCGCGCGGCGGAATGCAATGGCAAATAGGCGCAAGAGGCGCCATGCGCCACAGGCTCGGCTGTCAAAGCGCCGTGATCGGAGGGCTAACTGGCGAAGATCCGTTCAATCAGGGGATTAACGCCGATTCCATAGGCTAATTCGGCCGGGCGGCGGGCGCGCCAGAGGCTGAGATCGGCCCGTTTTCCGGTCTCGATGACCCCTGCATCGTCCAATCCGAGCGCCTTTGCTGCATTGCAGGTGACGCCGGCGAGCGCCTCTTCGGGCGTCAGGCGGAAGAAGGTGCAGCCCATATTCATGGCGAGCAGCAGCGACGTCATGGGCGAGGTGCCCGGATTGCAGTCGGTGGCGAGCGCAATGGGTGCGCCCGCCTGGCGAAGCGCGGCGACCGGCGGGAGTTTCGTCTCGCGCAGGAAATAGAATGCGCCGGGCAGGAGCACGGCGACGGTCCCGGCTTCAGCGAGCTTTCCCGCGTCTTCGGGCTTTAAATATTCGAGGTGGTCGGCGGAGTGCGCGCCGCGCCGCGCCGCCAGAACGGCCCCGCCGAGATCGGAAAGCTGTTCCGCATGCAGCTTTACCGGCAGGCCGAGTTCGCCCGCCTTTTCGAAGACGCGGTCGATTTGCGCCGGCGAAAAGCCGACGCCTTCGCAGAACCCGTCCACAGCGTCGGCGAGACCTTCTTCTTTCGCCGCGGGCATGATCGCGTCGCAGACATGAGCGATGTAGTCGTCCGACCGGTCCTTGAATTCCGGCGGCAGGGCGTGGGCGGCCAGCAGCGTCGTTTTCACGTGCACGGGCCGTTCCGTTCCGAGCCGGCGCGCGGCGCGCAGCATTTTCAACTCGTCCTCAAGGGTTAGTCCGTAGCCGGATTTGATTTCGACGGTCGTCAGGCCTTCGCCGATCATCGCGTCGAGGCGGGGCAGGGACGCTTCGACAAGCGCGTCTTCGCTCGCGTCGCGCGTCGCCTTGACGGTCGAGAGAATGCCGCCGCCCGCTTTCGCGATCTCTTCATAGGATTTGCCGAGAAGCCGCGCCTCGAACTCGCCCGCGCGGTTCCCGGCGTAGACGAGATGGGTGTGGCAGTCGATGAGGCCGGGCGTCATCAGCGCGCCCTTGGCATCCGTCGTCTCCCGGGCCGCGCCGCCGGGCAGGCCCGCCATGGGCCCGGCGTAAGCGATCAGCCCGTCCTGAACGGCGACCGCCGCCTCCTCGACAAGCCCGTAAGCTTGAGGTCCCGCCATAGAGGCGAGCGTGACATTGGTGAAAAGCCGGTCCCACATGAGGGCGAGCTATAAGCCGCTGCGGGCGGCTTGTGAATGAAAGCCGCCTCATTTGGGCGGAACGGCGCGGAAATTGCTCCATTATGAGGGCCCGCAAAGGTTAAGCCTTCACGGCGAGGGGCGGCGAAGGGCGAGGACGTGACGATGATGACGGAACTTCGATTGAAATCGGCGCTGGCGGCGGCGTTTTTCTTGAGCGCCGGCGGCGCGGCCCAGGCCGAGACCTATGAACTCAACGCTGTCTCATTCCGGGACTTTACCGGGACCGTGGACATCAAGACGACCAGCGGCGACGAGGTCGACATCGCCATCCGCCAGGGCAAGACATATGCGCCGGTGATCTTGAAAGAGGAGGACGGCGTTCTCGTCGTCACCGGCGAAAAGTGGAAAGAGGACGACGCGGACGATTGCTGCAACCGGCGCATCACCCGCACTTTCAAGCCGCGCGAGGGCCGTGAACTGACGACGGGCGCGCCCGTCGATGAAGGGTTCTTCGCCGATTATCCGACCATCGAAGTGCTGATGCCTTACGAAGGCGACGTCGAGTTTATCGACGCGCGCATTCGGCTCGCCATGGAGCGCCTGGCGGGGGCGCTCAATCTCGACGCCTGTTACGTCTATGGCGAAACCGGCGATCTTGAAGAGGCGGCGATCGGCGTCGTTCACGGCTCGCGCCTTGTCATGGGCAATGTGAAGGGCGGGCTCGAGATCGACGTGTCCGGCGACGCGGATGTGCGGGCCGGCGACGCGGCCATGGTCGATGTGGATATTGCCGGGCCCGGCGACGTGGTGCTCGGCGACATCGAGGGCATGCTCGACGTCTCGATCGCGGGCTCGGGGCTCGTGCGCGCGGCGCATATGGACGGCCCGGTGACGGCGCGCATCGCCGGCTCGGGCGCGCTCGCCGTCAAGGGCGGGCGGGCCGACAGGCTGCGCGCCTTTATCGACGGCTCGGGCGGCGTCTTTTTCCGCGGCGCGGCGGTCCAGCCGGATCTGACCCTTTACGGATCCGCCGAGGTTCATCTCGACAGCGCCGAAGGCCGCATCGCCCGTCATGGCGGGGGAACCATCTATGTGGGCGGCGTGAAACTCGAAGACTGAGCGCGGGGAGGCGGTCAGGCGCTGTTTTTCACAAGAAGCGCCGTGTCGGTCTTATCCATGGTGTTCAGAATTTTGTTGAGCATGACGCTGATTTCATCGGCCTGCTGATGGAATGAAGAAAAGGCGTCTGCAAGCCGGTCTTTGCGCGTCATCTTTTGCGCTTTTTCGATTTCCTTCAGAACGACCGCGAGCTCTTCGCGGTCAAGCGCGCGCCGTCCCGCCATTTCGCGCAGGCGCAGGCGCAGCATGATCATGGCTTTCAGTTCTGAGCGCGTCAGGCGGGCGTCCTGGTCGGCTTGCGCTCTTGACAGGCCGTGGTCGAGGGCGGCGGCGGTCTTTTCGAATTGCGGCCAGAGCACATGCGCCTGATCGGTCAGCGTATCGCCGGATTTTTTTTGGCCGAGCTTTAACGGCGCAAGAGCCGCAGCCCCTGACGTTGCTGATTCCGCACTTGCGAAGAGGGCAAGCGCGGCCAGAAAAACAATGCCCCTCATCAACCAGCTCCCCACCTGAGCTCGTCTGCAGGCGGAGTATAGGCTTCCCGGGGCTTTGATGAAAACCATCCTTTTAAAGATTAGGACAGGTCCGTCCTGACGCCCGCCTCTTCAATATTGCGCGCCGTCCCCGGTTTGCGCTCTAATATATTGGAATCAGGGACGTTCCAGCGAATGGACGGGGTCTGATTGAGCAAGCGTGTCAGTTGCGTAGTCGAATAAACAAAAACACGGGAGACGGGCTGATGACGATCTTACTGACGAATTTGCGCAACGCGATCATTACGGGCTTCGTGCTCGCGGCGGTTGTGCTGGCGATTTATCTCTCCATGGGCGGCGCGATCGACGCCGTTTTCTGGCGGTTCTTTTTCCGCTGGCTGCATGTCCTGTCCGGCGTGATGTGGATCGGGCTCTTGTGGTATTTCAACTTCGTGCAGATCCCGGTGATGCCGTCCATTCCGGACGAGCAGAAACCGGCGATCGGCAAACACATCGCGCCCGCCGCGCTGTGGTGGTTCCGCTGGGGCGCCATGTCGACCATCGTGACGGGCCTCGTCCTGGCGGCGCTCAACGATTACATCGTCGAGGCGGTGACCCTGGGGCTCGCCGGGAACGGCGTCATGCGCACGACCCTGATCGGGGTCGGCATGTGGCTCGGCGCGATCATGTGGTTCAACGTCTGGTTCATCATCTGGCCGAACCAGATCAAGGCGCTCAACATCGGCGACAAGCATCCCGATCTCGCGGCCGATGCGAAAGCGAAGGCGGGAAGGACCGCGATGCTGTTCTCGAGGACCAACACGGTCCTGTCGATTCCCATGCTGTTTTGCATGGTCGGCGCGCAGAACCTCTGAGGGGCTTTCCTTCCCGTCTCCGGACGGGGACGGACAGCGGGCAAAGGCGGCGGGGCGGGGCCCCGCCGTTTTTTTGTCGAAAATCGGCGCCGCCCCCCTTGAAACCGCCGGCCAGAGCCCCAAATGGCTGCCTATCTGCATATCTTCAAAAATTTGCAGATATGCAGGCGCGCGACAGGCAGGGTGAAAATGTGTTATCGTCCTTTGCTTCCTGCACGCCGCGCGGATGGGAGAAATGAGATGCCGGGCCGTCAATACGTCGCCAAAGAACTGGCCGAGATCTTCAAGGTCATCGCTCATCCGGACCGCATCCGGCTGATCGAGGAGCTTCGGACCGGCGAGAAAGACGTGAACACGCTCGCCGAAACGCTCGCGCTTCCGGGCGCGCGCGTGTCCCAGCATCTAAGCCTGTTGCGTGCGCATCGCCTCGTGGAGGAGCGGCGCGACGGGCGTCATCATTTCTACCATCTGATCCAGCCGGAAATCGCCGGATGGATCGTTGACGGGCTGGATTTTGTCGAGGGCCGCATGGCGGGCCCGGCCAAGTCCAGCATCAAACAAGCGCGGCGCCTGTGGTCGGCGTCGGCGAAGGCCGCAACCCCATGATGGAGAAAAAATCAATGCCCCGTTTCGCCGCCGGCGTCGTTCGTTTTCAAAACGAGGTCTATCCGAGCAAGAAAGACCTCTTCGAACGTCTCGCCAAGGGCCAGGAGCCCGAAGCGCTGTTCATCGCCTGTTCGGACTCCCGCGTGGAAACCGCGATGATCACCCAGACCGAACCCGGCGACATGTTCATCGTCCGCAATGCGGGCAATATCGTTCCCCCGCATACGAGCCATACGGGCGGCATCACGGCGTCCATCGAATTCGCCGTCGCCGCGCTGAAAGTGCCGCATGTCGTCATTTGCGGCCACACCGAATGCGGCGCCATGAAAGGCGCCATGAACCCGGATGCGCTCGACGGGCTGCCGCATGTGAAGGAATGGCTCGGCTATTCGGTTGCGGCGGTGGAAGTCGTCAAGGCGCTTGGCAAGGACAAAAGCGACGAAGAGCGCATGCATATGCTGCTCGAGCAGAATGTCATCCTGCAATTGCAGCACCTGAAAACCCATCCGAAAGTGGCGATGCGCCTTGCCAGCGGCGACATCCAGCTTCACGGCTGGGTTTACGACATCAAGACCGGCGACGTGACCGCGTATGACGAGAAACAGGACAAGTTCCTGCCCGTCGACGTGCGCTACGCCGCGGAGATGGCGAAGCTGGCGACCGGCGGCTGCGCCGCGTAACGCCTCACCCCCTTTACATTCCGGAGACTGATCATGGCGACGAATGACGCTTCCCTGAAGCGCACGGCTTTTTTTGACCTATCTAACCTTCGCGGCGACGTTTTCGGCGGCCTCACCGCCGGCGTCGTCGCGCTTCCCCTCGCGCTCGCTTTCGGCGAGGCGTCTGGCGCCGGGCCCATCGCCGGGCTCTGGGGCGCCATCTTTGTGGGCTTTTTCGCCGCCCTTTTCGGCGGCACGGGCGCGCAAGTGTCGGGCCCCACGGGGCCCATGGTGGTGGTTTTCGCCGGCGTTTACGCAACGCTGAGCGACAATCCGGCGCTGGTGTTCGCCGCCGTCGTGCTCGCCGGGGTCATCCAGATCCTGTTCGGCGTGTTCCGGCTCGGCCAGTATATCAGGCTGGTGCCCTATCCGGTGATTTCCGGCTTCATGAGCGGCATCGGCTGCATCATCATCGCCCTGCAATTGTCGCGGCTGTTCGGCCACGAGCCTGATGGCGGCGGCACCATTCCGGCGCTCACCGCCATTCCGGGCGCCGTCATGGACCCGAACTTCGCCGCGCTCTCGATCGGCGCCGCGACGCTCGCGATCATTTTCACCTGGCCTAAAGCCTGGGCGAAATACGTGCCCGGCGCGCTCGCCGCGCTTGTCATCGGCACCTTGATGAGCCTCGTCATCAAAGGCGCGCCCATTCTCGGAGACATTCCGACGGGCCTGCCGTCCTTCGTCGTGCCGGCCTTCACGCAGGACAGCTTCCTGATCGTCCTCGAAGCGGCGTTCATCCTCGCTGTGCTCGGCGCCATCGACTCGCTCTTAACCTCGCTCGTCGCCGACAACATGACCCGCACGCGCCACAATTCCGACCGCGAACTGATCGGGCAAGGCGTCGGCAACACCGTCGCCGGGTTTTTCGGGGCGATCCCCGGCGCCGGCGCGACCATGCGCACGGTGGTCAATATCCGCACCGGCGGGTCGACGAAGATTTCCGGCATGCTGCATGCGCTTTTGCTGCTCGCCGTGGTGATCAGCCTGTCGCCGCTCGCGTCGCAAATCCCCCATGCGGTGCTGGCGGGCATTCTCGTCAAGGTCGGCTATGACATTGTCGACATCGCCTATCTGAAACGCGCCCATAAAGGCCCGCGCTGGGACCTTGCGCTGATGGCGCTGGTGCTCGGCCTCACGGTCTTTGTGGACCTCATCACCGCGGTGGCGGTGGGCGTCGTCCTCGCCGCGCTCGCCTTCGTCAAGAAAATGGCCGACGACCAGCTCGCCCATTTCCGCGCCGGCGATCCGGCGCTTGCGACTGATGAAGAGCGCGAGCTTCTGGAGCGGGCGAAAAACAAGGTGATGCTGTTCGACTTCGGCGGGCCTTTAAGCTTCGGCGCCGCCGCCGATCTCGGCCATCATGTGCGCGAGCGCGTGAAAGAGCATGCGAGCGCCATCGTGCTCGACTTTCACCGCGTGCCGTTCCTCGACGTTTCCGCCGCGCGCGCGGTCGAGACCATCGCCTGCGACGCGCGCCAGGCCCACAAGACCGTCTATGTCACCGGCATGAACGACAAGGTGCGCGAGGTTCTCGCGGGCCTCAACGCCGATCACTGCCTGCCGGCGGACACGGCATACCCGACCCGCATCGAGGCGTTGCGCGCCGCGGTTGCGGAAGTCACGTCGCAGCAGGGGGACGCGGACGCGCCGCAAGGCGCACCATCCGCCGCAACGGCGTAGCAGCAACGCCGTCCTTGCGCGGGAAGCCGGCGCCCTCGGGCGCCGGCTTTTTTTGCGGGAAAAGAAAAGACAAGGAGCGCGCCGTTTTCCAAGGTTGACATGACATGCGCGATACCGTGACTATGCTGTAAAAGGCGAGGGGGCGTGTAGTGTTGGGGCGCATTTTATTTCTATTTGCAGCGGTTTTTTCTTTTTCAGTTGCGCCGGCTGAGGCGGCTGAACCGCCACCGCTTGAAGTTTACGGAAGCCTGCCGAGCATCCGCTCGCTGGCGATTTCGCCCAGCGGCGAGCGGATTGTCTTTCTGCGCCATGAAGGCGAACAGGAATACGCCGCCGTCTTTGATTTCACAAAAAATGAGCTTATCGCCGCAGCGGATACTTCCAATATTAAGGCGCGCGGCGTTTTTTTCATATCCGACGACTATGCGATACTGCGCGTTTCACAAACTGAACGCATGTACGGGTTTCGGGGCGAGTTCGAATATTCCGCGGCGTTTTCCTGGAACCTTGTGACGGGCGAGATCAAACAATTGCTGCGTTATGAAGATGACCTGTTCCCCGCGCAGTCAGGTCTTGGACGCATTGTCGGACGGCTGAGGGGCGCGGATGAGGACTATGTGTTCATGCCCGCTTATATGGGCAGTCGCGGATCCGAGCCTGATTACGATCTTCTGAGAGTCAAATTGAGCAGCGGTTCCGCACGCACTCAAGAGCGAGGATACGATTATACGCGGGACTGGATTGTCGATCTGAACGGAGCTGTCATTGCACGCGAAGACTTCGATGATAAATCGGACATATATTCGATCTGGTTTTACAAGGATGGAAAGCCGCAAAAAATATACGAGGAAAAGACTGAACTCCCAAACATATCGCTGCTTGGCGTGAAGCCGGACAGGTCCGCGCTCATCGTTGCCGTCACTCTTGAAGAAACAGACCGGCAGGCGCTCCTGGCGCTGACGCCGGACGGCAAGTTCTCGGAGCCCTTGTTTTCCAGATCCGACGCGGATGTGGGGAATGTGCTGACCGACCTCAATCGCGTTGTCTATGGCGTGCGCTATTCCGGATTGAAACCGAGCTACGAGTTTTTCGACCCGGCGCTGGAAGACGCGCTCGCCTCGGCTCAGGCGACCTTCCCGGAGGCCTCCGTCTGGCTCACCGACTGGACGGATGATTTTGAAACCATGATCATTCGGGTGGAGGGCGCCGCCGCGCCGCCGGTTTACTATCTGTACAGACCGGGCGAGCGCCGCATGAGCCGCGCCGGCGCCGTCTATAAGGGAATCAGCGAAGATCAGCTCGGTTCAGTGAAAATAATGAAATTCGAGGCGCGTGACGGCGAGCAGATTTCCAGCATTCTGACCTTGCCGCCAAGCGGCGCCGTGAAAGGCGGATATCCGACGATTATCATGCCCCATGGCGGGCCCGCCGCTTATGACGCGGTTGGCTTCGACTGGAAGGCGCAGTTTTTCGCCAGCCGCGGCTATGCGGTCATTCAACCCAATTTCCGCGGCTCCAGCGGTTTCGGACGCGCATTCGAGGAAGCCGGGCATGGGGAATGGGGCCGCGGCGTCATGCAGCATGACGTGACCGACGCCGCCGAGGCCGCCGTCAAGGCGGGCGTCGCCGATCCGGAAAGGATGTGCATTGTCGGCTCCAGCTATGGCGGCTATGCGGCGCTGGCTGGCGGCGCCTTTACGCCTGAGCTTTACAAATGCGTCGCCGCGATCGCGCCGGTCGCCGACCTGCCGCAGATGATTTTTACTGAACGCCGGGACAGCGGCAAAGACAGCTGGGTTGTCAGCTATTGGACCAAGGTCATCGGCGATGTGCGCGAAGAGCGCGACCGGCTGGAGGATATGTCGCCATCCAATCACGCCGAGGCGTTCAAGGCGCCGGTCCTCCTGATTCACGGCAATGACGACACCGTGGTTCCCTACCGCCAGAGCCGCATCATGAAGGGCGCGCTGGAACGGGCCGACAAGGATGTGGAGCTCGTCAAGGTCAAAGGCGGCGATCACTGGCTTACCACCAGCGAGATGCGGCTTGAGACCTTGCGCGCGCTCGGCGACTTCGTGGACAGCCATATCGGCGATGAGGCGGCGGCGCCGATCTCCCCTTAAAGTCTGTTGCGGAGAATGGCGCCCTCAGGCGCCGGCTTTTCTATCGCCGGAAAAGAACAAGACGTTGGGCGCAAGGTTTTCCAAGGTTGACATGACATGCGCGATGTCGTGACTATGCTGTAAAAACATGAGGGGCATGTAGTGTTGGGGCGCATTTTATTACTATTAGCGGCGGTCTTTTCTTTTTCAGTTATGCCGGCTGAGGCGGCTGAACCGCCGTCGCTTGAGATTTACGGAAATCTGCCGAGCATTCGGTCTCTGGCGATCTCGCCCAGCGGCGAGCGGGTCGTGTTTTTGCGCGACGACGGCGAGCGCGAATACGCCGCCGCCTTCGATTTCAAGAAAAATGAGATGATCGGCGGCGTAAACACCTCCGACATCAAGGCGCACGATATTTATTTCGTGTCAGAAGACTATGTGATCCTTTTTGTTTCGGAGACGGAGTACAAACCCGGATATCGTAGCGAATATGAATTCACGACGGCTTTTTCCTGGAATGTCGAGACGGACGAAGTCAAAGAACTACTGCGCTATGAGGATGAGCTGCATCCCGGTCAAACCGGACTTGGATATATCGTAGGTCGTATGAAAGACGAGGACTATGTTTTCATGCCTGCGTTTATCGGGCTTCCAAATCCAGACCTTGATCTTCTCAAGGTCAGATTAGAATCCGGCGTTTCTGTCAGCAGCGAAAGCGGAACTTATCATACACGCGACTGGATCGTCGACGAAAACGGGAATGTCGTCGCTCGTGAAGAATTCGATGACAAGGCGAACCTCTATTCAATTTTCTTTTACGTGAATGGTCGGCCCGTCAAGATCTATGAGGAAGAAACCGCTATCCCTGACAAGTCGCTGGTTGGCGTTAAGCCGGACGGCTCCGCGCTTATCGTCGATGTCACCCTGGCGGATACGGACCGGGATGCTCTCGTAGCGCTAACTCCAAACGGTAAATTTTCAGAGCGTTTGTATGCCAGGCCTGACGCCGAGGTGGAGAGCGTCCTGTCGGATTTCAACCGCGTCGTTTACGGCGTGCGGTATTCCGGGTTGAAGCCGAGTTACGAGTTCTTCGATCCGGCGCTGGAGAGGCAGATCGCCTCGGCGCAGGCGACTTTTCCGGACGCCTCTGTCAGGCTTACCGACTGGACGGATGACTTCGAAACCATGGTTCTTCGGGTCGAAGGCGGCGCGGCGCCGCCGGCCTATTATCTCTACCGGCCTTCACAGCATCAGATCTCGCACGCGGGTTCTATCTATGAGGGGCTCGGCGCGGATCAGGTCGGTTCCGTCAACATCATGAAATTCAAGGCGCGCGACGGCGTCCAGATATCCAGCATCCTGACCCTGCCGCCCGGCGGCGCGGTGAAGGGCGGCTATCCAACCGTCATCCTGCCCCATGGCGGTCCGGCCTCTTACGACAGCGTGGGCTTTGACTGGCTGGCGCAATATTTCGCCAGCCGGGGCTATGCGGTGGTGCAGCCGAATTTCCGCGGGTCATGGGGCTTTGGAGAGTCTTTTAAAGAAGCCGGACACGGGCAATGGGGCCGCGGCGTCATGCAGCATGACGTGACCGACGCCGCCGACGCCGCGATCAAGGCGGGCGTCGCCGATCCGGAAAGGATGTGCATTGTTGGCGCCAGCTATGGCGGGTATGCGGCGCTGGCGGGCGGGGCCTTCACGCCGGATCTTTATCAATGCGTCGCCGCCTTTGCGCCGGTGACCGACCTGCCGCGGATGATTTTTGACGAAGGCCTTGAACGGGGCAGGCGCAGCTGGGTCGTAGATTACTGGACCAAGGTCATCGGCGATGTGAACAAGGAGCGCGACCGGCTGGAGGATATTTCGCCGGCCAATCACGCCGAGGCGTTCAAGGCGCCGGTCCTCCTGATCCATGGCAATGACGACACCGTGGTTCCCTACCGTCAGAGCCGGATCATGGAAGGCGCGCTTAAAGGCGCGGACAAGGATGTGGAGCTTGTCAAAGTCAAAGGCGGCGACCACTGGCTCTCGACCAGCGAGATGCGGCTGGAGACCTTGCGCGCGCTCGGCGGGTTTGTGGACAGCCATATCGGCCAATAGACAGCCCCGTGACGCGGCGCGCTGAGCCCCTATATTGGCGGGCGTGCCGTCAAAGACATCCGCATCGCAAGGGCCCTTGCCGCCCAAATTCGCCGAGTGGTTCGCTTCGCGCGGCTGGCAGGCGCGCGCGCATCAGCTTGACTGTCTCGCGGCGGACCGGGAAGGGCTTTCCTTTCTCCTGATCGCGCCCACCGGCGGGGGCAAGACGCTGGCCGGTTTCCTGCCGAGCCTCGTCGAGCTCGACGAACGCCCGGCGGCGGAAAAGGGCAAGCTCCATACGCTTTACATCTCGCCTTTGAAGGCGCTCGCCGTGGATGTCGCCCGTAATGTGGGAGCGCCGGTCGCGGAAATAGAGCTCGGCGTCTCCATCGAAACCCGCACGGGCGACACGCCGGCGGCGCGCCGGCAACGTCAGAAGTTCCGTCCGCCCGACATTTTGATGACGACGCCGGAGAGCTTGTCGATCCTGCTCGCCTCGCCGGATGCGCGGGACTATTTCAGCGGGCTGAAGCGCGTCATTCTCGATGAGTTGCATGCGCTGATCCCGAACAAGCGCGGGCATCTCCTGTCGCTGGCTTTGGCGCGGCTGCGCGCGCTGGCGCCGGAGATTCGGTTCGCAGGCCTGTCGGCGACGGTGCCCGATGCGAAACCGCTGATCGATTATCTGACGCCCCAACACAAAGACGGCGTCAAATCCGCGAAGCTCATTCGCGGCAAATCCGGCGCGAAACCGCAGGTCGATGTCTTGATGTCCGAAGAGCGCATCCCCTGGGCGGGCCACACGGGCCGGCACGCTTTTCAGGAAGTCTATGAGCGCATCAAAGCCGCGAAACTGACGCTGGTGTTCGTCAATACGCGGTCGCAGGCCGAGATTACTTTCGCCTCGCTCTGGAAGCTGAACGACGACAATCTCCCGATCGCGCTCCATCACGGCTCCCTCGAAGTTGACCGGCGGCGCAAGGTCGAGGCCGCGATGACGCGCGGAGAGCTGCGCGCGGTGGTGTGCACCTCGACCCTCGATCTTGGCATCGACTGGGGCGATGTGGACCTCGTGATCCAGATGGGCGCGCCGAAGGGCGCAAGCCGTCTGACGCAACGGATCGGGCGCGCCAATCACCGCATGAACGAACCCTCCGCCGCGCTGCTCGCGCCCGCGAACCGCATGGAGGTCTTGGAATGCATCGCCGCCAAACAGGCGATCGAGGAAGGCGCGCTCGACGGCGACCCGCCGCGCAAAGGAACGCTCGACGTGCTCGCCCAGCACATTCTCGGCATGGCCTGCGCCGAGCCTTTCCGCGCCGACGATCTTTATGAAGAAATCCGCACAGCATCGCCTTACGCCGATCTCCCGCGCAAGGATTTCGACGATGCGGTGGAGTTTGTCGCCACAGGCGGCTACGCGCTGAAGCGTTACGACCGTTACCGCCGCATCGTGAAGACGACAGAGGGGACGTATCGCGTCCGCGACAAGCTCGCCATCCAGCAATACAAGATGAATGTGGGGACGATCACCGAAGCGGCGGAAATCAACATTCGCTTGGCGAGCTCGAAAGGCCCGAAAAGGCCGGGGCGCAAGCTCGGCACGATTGAGGAATGGTTTTTCGAAACCATCAATATCGGCGACGCCTTTTATTTCGCGGGCGAGGTCCTGCGGCTCGAACGCATCGACGGCAATGACGCCGTCGTCACCCGCACCAGCGCAGAGTCGCCGCGCCTGCCGAGCTGGGGCGGCAATAAATATCCGTGGTCGACCTATCTCGCGGACCGCGTGCGCCACATGCTTTACAATGTGGACGACTGGAAAGCCTATCCCGATCAGGTGCGCGACTGGCTAGAAAAACAGCGCGAAGTGGCGCTCATCCCGAAACCGGACGAACTCTTGGTGGAAACCTTTCCTTATCACGGGCGCTTCTTTCTCGTCTGTTATCCGTTCGAGGGCTGGCTCGCCCATCAGACCTTGGGCATGCTCGCAACGCGCCGTCTTGAGCGCCTCGGCAAGCAGCCCATCGGCTTCGTGCCGACGGAATATGCGCTCTCCGTCTGGTCGCGTCAGGATATGTCAGATGTCGACATGGCCGCGCTCTTCGACGAAGACATGCTTGGCGACGACTTGGAAGCGTGGACGGCGGAAGCGACCGTGATGAAACGCACTTTCCGCAATTGCGCCACCATCGCCGGACTCATTGAAAAGAAATATCCGGGACAGGAAAAGACGGGACGGCAGGTCTCTTTCTCCGCCGACCTCATTTACAATGTCCTGCGCGAGCATGAGCCCGATCATCTTCTCCTGCGCGCGGCGTGGGACGATGCGGCGGGCGGCTTTATGGATATTGCGCGTCTGCAATCGGTCTTAACGCGCGCGAAGGGAAGGGTGGTCGCCTCGCCTTTGACCCAAGTCTCGCCGCTCGCCGTGCCGGTGATGCTCGAGATCGGCCGCGAGGGCGTCGCGAAATCGGCGTCGGAGGAAATGCTGAAAGCCGCATCGGACGAGTTGATTGCAACGGCGATGGGCGGGGCGCAATAAAAGCGTCAAGCCGTTTGCAATTGCGCATTTCATGCTAGGCTGTCCGCATGGGACGGCTTGTCGAAATCGCACGTTTCTATGACCCCGAAGAGGCCTATTGCGCCAGGGGCTATTTGCGATCCTGCGGAATCGAGACTTTCGTACAGAATGAACACCATTTGGCGGTGGCGCCGCATTTGCGCGTTGCGCTGGGCGGTTATGGACTTTTCTTAACGGACGCTTTGGCTGATGAGGCGAAGGCCGCGCTCATGGATCTCGACGCGGAGAAAAATGCGGGACGCGCCGGCGTCGTCGATGATGAAGTCTATCCCGCTAAAAGAAATTGGTTCTGGCTGCCTATCGCCTTCATTACGGCGACGCCATTTGTTCCTGTTTATAAATCGAAATGGGATGCTTTCTGGCAAAGCCTTCCAGCCGTATTGTTATATGTAGCTTGCACTATGCCCGTTATTTTTGCCCTTCTTTATTGGCTGAGATGATTGAAGAGCGAATGAAAAATGTGAACCTTTCGTCAGGATTTCAATGGGCGATAATTCTGCTCGCCTTTCAGATCCTGCTGGCTTTAGGGGCTTATGTCACGGCATGCTTGATTTATGGTTACGAGCCATTCAACTTCGTTTCAGGATTGAAGTGGATCGCGCATCACCCGGTTTTTCCTAAAGTGATCATCGTTTTGCCCGTTATAGGTTTTCTCTTCGGCGCTTTTGGCGGGCTTATTGAGGCGAAGGCGCCGTCCGCTCTGAAAAATGCTACTGCACAAACGAAAAGCCGAATCGCATGGATATTTATCATATTGCTGATTGCGGCCTTCGTTCTTCTGGGGCTGCCCGGCGTAGTCTATGTGTTGCGGTCCTAGCTTCCGATTTTCTGCAAATGCGCTAAGAAGAAGCCATGCACGCGATCCTTATCAATGGCGAAGCCCTGACCCCCGACCCCCTCGGCGCGGCCTATTGGGCGCGTGAGGAGACGCTGATCGTTTCGGACCTTCATTTCGAAAAGGGATCGAGCTTTGCGGCGCGCGGCGTCATGCTGCCGCCTTACGACACGCGCACGACATTGCTGCGGCTTGCCTCGCTGATCAGGCAATACCAGCCCAAGCGCGTGATTTCTCTCGGCGACGCCTTTCACGATGAAGAAGCCGAAACACGCATGAACGAGGACGATGCGCAAACGCTCGTCTCGCTGATGCGCGAGACGGACTGGCTCTGGGTGCTCGGCAATCACGATCCCGAACCGCCCGCGCGGTTCGCCGCGCCTTGCGAAGCGACGGCGCAGATCGGCGCGCTGACTTTCGTGCATGAACCGTCGGAACGGGCGCGCCCCGGCGAGATCGCCGGTCATCTCCACCCCTGCGCCCGCGTCGTCAGCGAAGGCCGCACCTTGCGCCGGCGCTGTTTCGCGGCGAGCGAGACGCGGATGATCATGCCGGCTATGGGCGCCTATACGGGCGGGCTCAACATTCTCGACGCGGCTTATGCGCCGCTCTTCTCCAGTCCCGTCGCCTGGGTCATGGGCGCCGACGGCGTTTATCCCATCGGATACGAAAACCTCGCGCCGGATGTCGCAGGCGGCGCGCTGGCGCGGGCGTAAAATTTTCCCGCTCATCCCCGCGAGAGCGGGGACCCAGAAAGGGCCCGTCGCCTGCTTCATGGATTCCCGCTTTCGCGGGAATGAGCGGGGCTTGCTATTTTATTCCACCCCAATAACGAGAATCGCACGTCTCAAAATTCATCACATCTGATGAATTCTTGCCGGAATCCCGCTTCCGGTGCGTAGTTATCCACGTCTTTTCATTCGGCCTTATTCTTCTCCCTGCGCCGGACTGAGACCGAAGCGAGAGGCGGGCGAAACATCATCCCCCGCATGAAATCAGCCATGAGGTCCTGACGGCGCCCGCGTTCCCGATGCGAAAGCGTGCGGGGGCGGGCTCTTTGACAGTGTGGAAAATCGCGCGCGGCCGGATCGTTCGGGTCTGGAAGCGCGCGCCGGCGGCGAGGGGCTAGAGCGTCACGAGATCGGTGTGCGCGAAGCCTTTTGAGTAATCGAGCACCGAAATCACCACCGGCTCGAGGCGGAAGAGGGCGACGTCTTCCGCTGACGGCGCCTCGAACGGAATGTTTTTCTGTTCGGGATAGCGCGAGAACAAAAGCTTGATCGCCTTTCGCCCTTCGGCGGGATCGGCGATGCGCGTTGCATGCGCCGCCATGGAAAGCCCCTTGATGTCCATCACCTGGTCCGTATCGCGGTCGATGGTGACGGAGACGCGGTCGTCCTCAGCGAGATTGGCCGCTTTCTGGCTGTCCTTCCCGCACAGGAAATAGAGCGTCAGCCCGTCATGGGCGTAGCCGACGGTGGTCGCCTGGGGCCAGCCGTCGGGCCGCAAGGTGGCGACGGTCATGGTCCGGTGATCCTTGAGAATATCAATGATCTGCTGTTTGAGGGCCGCATCCATGGCCTGTCTCCCGCAGTGATTGCAGGTGATATTCTTAACGCGCCGGACAGGGGAATGTTTGACCTGGCTCAACGACGCGGTGAGTCGGCCGGAAAAGGGCCTCAGGCATGGCCGCGCCTTGTTGACATCCCCGTCCGGGCTGGCTATCTCCCGGCGCTCTGAATTCACTCGAAAGCCCGGAAAGGCTGATCGTCATGAAAGTCCGTTCGTCGCTCAAGTCCTTGAAAAACCGGCATAAAGACTGCCGCGTGGTGCGCCGCAAGGGCCGCGTCTATGTGATCAACAAGACCCAGCGCCGCTTCAAAGCGAAGCAGGCTTAAGGGCTTTTCACGCGCCTTCACGCGAGAATTCCTTGGTTTTTAAGGGTTTACCGATTAGGCTTTCGCTCATGCGGAAGCCTTTTTGCATGGCTGTATTGGTCCTGATGACCGCAAGCCCGGCGTTTGCGGATCAGACTGACCCGCGTCTCGATCAGCTGTTCGAGGAGCTCCGGGTGGGCGATGCGCGCCGGGCGGAGGAAAACACGGCCCGGATCATCGAAATCTGGTCGGATTCCCAGAGCGACACCGTCGATCTTCTTTATGAGCGGGCCAATCTCGCCGCCAATAACGGCGCTTTCGACCTGTCCCTGGCGCTGCTCGACCATATTGTCGGCCTCGCCCCGAATTTCGCCCAAGGCTATGCGCTGCGGGGCACGGTGCGGCTCGCCGCGGAGAACCGGGCGGGCGCGATCGAGGATTTCTCGAAAGTCCTCGAGCTCGAGCCGCGCCAGTTCGAGGTCAGGACGACGCTCGCCGAACTTCTCCTCGCCGGCGGGGAGCGCCGCGACGCCTATGAGATGTTCCAGAAGGCGCTCGAATGGAATCCCCATGACGACTACGCCCGCCGCCAGGCGCGCATGCTGCGCCGGGAAATCGACGGCCAGGAGATCTAGGGCTTTTCCCGAAAGCCCCTCGCGTCAAGCGATTTAGTTTTCCACACTGACGCGGTTCGCGCTTGGCCTTTCGTGCGAGCGTTTCTATTCCTTTGGGTTCCCGGCGTGGCGGACGCTATCGTCCGTGTCCGGATGAATATTTTAGACCCCGAAGGAGCGAACCAGTGGCGGACGGATCGGCGAGCGTTGAAGGCGCGACAACCATTGCAGCGGACCGGCTGCGCTCTTTCATCGAGCGGGTCGAGCGGCTAGAGGAAGACAAGGCCGCGGTGATGAACGACATCAAGGAAGTTTACGCCGAAGCCAAGGGCGAGGGCTATGACGTCAAGACGCTGCGCCAGGTGGTGAAGATCCGCAAAATGGAAAAGGCCGACCGCCAGGAGCAGGAAGCGCTGCTCGATCTTTATCTCTCCGCCATCGGCGAGGCCTAAGGCTTTCGCGCGCGGCTTCATTTCGCCGGCCGCGGGCGCTATCAGGTGAAAGCTTTTAGAGAGTTTTCGCCATGACGGCGCTTCCCATCGACGCGGTCACGCCGCAAATCCTGTCGGCGCTGGAAACGCACAGCCGGCTGGTGCTCGCCGCGCCGCCGGGCGCGGGCAAGTCGACCCGGCTTCCTTTAAAACTTCTGGACGCGCCCTGGCTTGAAGGCCGGCGCATCCTGCTTCTCGAACCGCGCCGCATCGCCGCGCGCATGGCGGCCGAGCGCATGGCCGCGGCGCTGGGCGAGAAGGTTGGCGGCGCTGTCGGCCTGTCGACGCGGGTCGACCGGCGCGTCTCGAACGCGACGCGCATAGAGGTCGTCACCGACGGCTTGTTCACCCGGCGCATTCTCGACGATCCGGAGCTGTCGCGCATTGGCGCGGTGCTGTTCGACGAATTTCACGAACGCTCGCTTAGCGCGGACCTCGGTCTTGTGCTGGCGCTCGACGCGCAAGAGGCGCTGCGCGAGGATTTGCGCCTTGTCGTCATGTCCGCAACGCTCGATGTGGCGCGCATGGCGCGCGCGCTCGATGCGCCGGCGATTGAAAGCGAAGGCCGCCAATATCCGGTGCAGACGATCTATCTCGGCAAGGGGCGGGACCGCATCGACGCGCAGGCCGCTTCCGCCGTTCGCCGCGCGCTGAAAGAGCAGGAAGGATCGGTGCTCGTCTTCCTCCCCGGTCGCGGCGAAATCCTGCGCACGGCGGAGCGCCTTGAAGACTTGCCTGGCGACGTCATGGTCGCGCCGCTTTACGGCGCGCTTTCGCCGGCGGAGCAGGACCGCGCCGTTTCGCCCGCGCCCGCGGGCAAGCGCAAGGTGGTCATCGCCACGGACATCGCCGAAAGCGCGCTCACCATCGAGGGCGTCTCGACGGTCATCGATGCGGGGCTTGCCCGCATGGCGCAGTTCGATCCGGCGTCGGGCGCCAGCGAACTCGTCACGCGGCGGGCCTCGCTCGCCAGCGTCGACCAGCGGCGCGGTCGCGCCGGGCGCCTCGGACCGGGGGTATGTTACCGTTTATGGGACGAAGCGGCGACGCGCGGGCTCAAGGCCCACGGCGATCCGGAAATCGTCATGAGCGATCTTTCGGGGCTGGCTTTGGCGCTCGCCGAATGGGGCGAGCGCGATCCCGCGCGGCTCCAATTTATCGACGCCCCGCCGAAGGCGCGTTACGCGGGCGCGGTCGAACAATTGCGCGCGCTCGGCGCTGTTGACGAGACCGGGGCGCTGACCCCGCGCGGGCGCGAGATGGCGCGCCTTCCCATGGCGGCGCCGCTCGCGGCCATGGTGGCCGGCGCCGAGGCGGGGCGGGAGCGCAGTCTCGCCGCGGAGATTGCGGCGCTGGCGAGCGAGCCGGGGCTCGGCGGTCCGTCCACGGATATTCGCGACCGCCTCGTGCGGTTCCGCCGGGACGGGTCGCCCCGCGCGAAGGTCTTGAAGGCGCAGGCCGCGCGCTGGGCCGGCGGCGCGAAGGAGCGAGGCGACGTGAAAGACGCCGGGCGCATCGTCGCCGCCGCGACCCCGGGCATGATCGCGCGGGCGAGGCCGGGTCTACGCGGGCGTTATCTTCTCGCCATTGGACGCGAGGCGCGGCTCGATGAAGCCGACGCGCTCGCGGGCGAGCCCTGGCTCGCCGTCGTCGGACTGACGGGGTCGGCGAAGACCCAGCGCATCACGCTCGCCGCGCCGTTGAGCGAGGCGGAGGCGCTGGAGCTCGGCGGCGTCGTCGAGGAAGAGCGCGCGGACTATGACCCTGCAACCAAGACGCTGAAGGCGCGGCGGGTGCGCGCGCTGGGCGCCATCGTGCTGTCCGAAACGCCGCTGGCGCGCCCGCGCGGGGAAACGGCGCGAAAAGCGCTGATCGCCGCCTTGCGCGAATATGGGTTCGATCTTCTGTCGGCGAACGCGTCGCTGCGCATGGTTCAAGCGCGCATGGAATTCGCGAAGCGTTGCGGGCTCGATCTTCCGTCAGCGGATGATGACGCGCTGCTGGAGGCGGCGGAGGAATGGCTGGCGCCGCTGCTGGGCGATCCGCCGAGCCTTGATGCGCCGAAAGACGATGCGGTGAGGGAGGCGCTGCTGTCGCGCCTTCCATGGGAGCAGCGCGCCGCTTTCGATAAGTTTGCGCCGCGTTTCATTGAAATCCCGAGCGGACGGCGCATCGAAATCGATTATGTATCGGAAGGCGCCCCGTCGGCGTCGGCGCGGGTGCAGGAGTTTTTCGGGAGCGCGGCGCATCCCACAGTGGGAAAGGGCGCGCCCGTCACGCTGCATCTTTTATCGCCCGCCGGACGGCCCGTCGCCGTCACGAAAGACCTTCCCGGGTTCTGGAAAGGCGGTTATCGCGACATGGCGAAAGACATGCGCGCGCGTTATCCGAAACACGACTGGCCGGACGACCCGGCCTCGGCGCGCGCCCACGAGGGCCGCACCAAGGCGCGGCTTTCGAAAGAAGGGGAATAGGCTCAGGCGCGTCTTCATCCTGAGGAGCAAAAACCTCTTCGTCCTTCGAGACGACTCCGCGAAGCGGAGTCCCTCAGGATGAAGAGGTTTTTGCGTCTCGAAGGATTGAAGGCTGAAAGGGCCTAACTCGCCCGCTTAATCTCGAGATCGTGCTCGCGCAGTTTGCGGTAGAGCGTGGAGCGGCCCATGCCGAGGCGGCGCGCGACTTCCGACATCTTGCCTTCATAGGTTTCGATGGCGAGTTCGATAAGGTCTTTCTCGATTTCCTGCAGCGAGCGCAGATGGCCGTCGCGATCGAAGACCGCCACCGGCGCGTCGCCGCCGCTTTGCTCGGCCGGCGCCGCGCCAGACGCTTTGGCTGTGCGCGGCTGAGGCGCGCTTTCCTCGCCGTCATCTTGGGAATCCGAAACCAGAGGCGGGCCGGTCTCGATGCCGGCGGCTTTGAATTCATCGGCGAGATGCGGGAAATCGTCGGCGGAAAGATAGGCGTTCTCCGCGAGCACGACGGCGCGAAAAATGCTGTTTTCAAGCTGGCGCACATTGCCCGGCCATTTGAACGCGCAAAGGACTTCCATCACTTCGTGACGGACGCCGCGCACGTCGCGGCGCTCTTCGGCGTTGTAACGCTCGATGAAATGATCGATGAGCGCGGGAATGTCTTCCGGCCGGTCGCGCAGCGACGGAATTTCGATAGGAAAGACATTGAGGCGGTAGAACAGGTCTTCGCGGAACCGGCCCGCCTTCACCTCTTCGGCGAGGTCGCGGTTGGTCGCGGAAATGACGCGCACATCGACCTTCACGGGACGTTTCGAACCGATGGGATCGACTTCGCCTTCCTGCAACACGCGCAGCAGCTTCACCTGCATGTCGGCGGGCAATTCGCCCACTTCGTCGAGAAAGATGGTGCCGGTGTCGGCTTCCTGGAACTTGCCGATATGTTTGGCGCTGGCGCCGGTGAAAGAGCCTTTTTCATGGCCGAAGAGAATGCTCTCGACGAGGTTCTCGGGGATCGCGCCGCAGTTCACCGTAATGAACGGACGGCCCGACCGGTCGGACGAGCCCTGAATGGCGCGCGCCACCATTTCCTTGCCGGTGCCGCTTTCGCCGGTGATGAGGATCGGGATGTTGGAAGACGCGGCGCGCTCGCCGAGGCGCATGACATGGCGCAGCGCGGTTGAATCGCCGATGAGATCCTTGAACCCCATGGCGCCTTCATGCTTGCGTTTCAGGCGCGAGACCTCGCCCTTGAGGGTCGTCAGGTTGAGCGCGTTCTTGATCGAGACGATGACGCGCTCGGGCGAGGCGGGTTTGACGAAAAAGTCCGCGGCGCCCGACTGCATCGCCTCGACCACGGTGTCGATGCCGCCTTGCGCGGTCAGAACGATCACCGGCAAATCCTCGCGGAAGGATTTCGCGCGTTTCAGGGTTTCCATGCCGCCAAGGCCGGGCATGCGCAAGTCGAGCATGATCAGCGCCACATCCGCGCCCTGCTGGCTTTGCAGCAGGGACAGCGCGCTTTCGCCGTTCGCCGCCTGCAGCACCGGATATCCCGCTTTTTCGCACACGGCGCGCATCAGCCGGCGCTGGGTGGGATCATCATCGACGATCAGAATCGTTTTCACCATTGGAGGCGGACCCTTCTGAAAAGTAATATAGGTCCGGCAAAATGGCGTAAGGGAGTAAAAATGGGCTTAATCCGTGTCATTCCGGTACGTCTTTGCAGCGCTTTGCGATAATGATTTGTTTACGGATTAATTAGTTGTTTACCATGACGGGCAACCGGCCGGATTTCCACCTCCCCCTTGAGGGGAGGTCAAAAACGCGAAGCGTTTTTGGGTGGGGGATAACATGGTGTCCGTCAGGTTCTGATTTGCCCGCCCGCGCACCCCCTCCCGAAACTGCTGCGCAGTTTCGACCTCCCCTCAAGGGGGAGGTGGACGCGTGCGCCGCATCAATCCCTTTGCCTGTGCGGCCGGATCGGTTATCGAGAAGCGTCATAGAAAGTCCGCCGCCCGATGTCCGAGAAAAAAGCCGATAAAAAGCCCAAAGACCTGATCCGCCCGCTTGAGCATCTCAAGGGCGAAAAGCCGCCCGCGCCCGGCTGGTTCGAAAAGGCCGTCGCAGCTCCGTCCGAGGAAGGCGCGGTGACGGTGGGCGGCGCGCGCATCCGCTTTTCCGCCTGGGGCGAGCCGGATCGGCGCGGGCTCCTCTTCGTTCATGGCGGCCGGGCGCACCGTAACTGGTGGCGGCCGTTCGCGCCGTTTTTCGCAGCCAATCGCCGGGTCGCGGCGCTCGATCTCTCAGGGATGGGCGACTCGGACTGGCGGGACAAATATTCCCTCGATCTTTACGTGGACGAGGTTTTCGCGGTGATCGAGGAGGCGGGGCTCGCCAGCCGGGGCCGGCCCATCGTCGTCGGCCATTCCTTCGGCGGCTGGGTGACCCTCGCGGCGGTGGAGCGCGAGGGCGAGAAGCTCGGTGGCGCGGTGGTGGTGGATTCGCCGCTGGGCGTGCCCGACCCCCATGAGGGCTATAATGTCGTCAAACCCGACAAGCCTGGGGAAAAAGCCGCCGACAAGCGCAAGGCCCATTTCTACGACAGTATGGAAGAGATGATCGCGCGCTTCAGGCTGCTTCCCAACCAGCCGGCGGAAAACCTTTATTTAGTTGACTATATCGCCCGCGAGGGCCTGCGCCGGGCGAAGCCGGAAGAAGGCGGCGAGGGTTGGACCTGGAAATTCGACCCCGGCGACCGGGCCGGTTTCGAGATCCATTTCGAGCGCGATCTCCTGCGCGCCGCGCGCTGCCCGCTCGCCTTCATTTATGGGGAAAAATCCATGTTCGGGCAGGGCGACGGCATTGCGCACCTTGAAGAACAGGCGCGGGGGCGCTCGCCTTTCGTCGTCATTCCGGACGCCTATCACCATCTGATGATGGACCAGCCGCTGGCCTTCGTTTCGGCGCTGCGGACGCTCTTGTCGGCCTGGCCCGTGCGGTTCGGAGTCTAGGCGGGGCGGGGCTTCCGGAAGGTGAGAACGGGATGCTTGAGAAGACTTGCCCAAACCCTTGAATTCCGCCAAAAGACTGGAAAAAACGGAAGGGGTTTTAAATGACTGACGAAGCCGTTGAGCACGCGCACGACGCTGAAGAGCATAAGAAGTCCTACGACGCCATTATGGGGGCGGCCACCGAGATCGGCGTGCCTTTCTCCATGGCGCTCGCCATGTTCTTTACGGGGCTAGTCACGCGGTCCGGCGTTCTGATGGCCATCCTTATGGGCGTCATCGTCTATGTCCTCGCGCATATCGTCGTGAAACTATTCTTCTCACACCCCCATTAGCGCAGCGGTCCCCGCTGGAGGCCCGATGAAATTAGCCGTATTGAAAGAAACGCGGTCCGGCGAGACGCGGGTCGCCGCGACGCCTGAGACCGTCAAAAAGTTCATCAGCCTCGGCGCGAGCGTCTCGGTTCAGGCCGGCGCCGGCGATGCGGCGCGGTTCCCCGACGCCGATTACGCCGCGGCGGGCGCGAGCATCAGCCCCAGCGCCGCCGATGCGGCCCAGGGCGCGGACGCCATCCTCAAAGTGCTGGCGCCGTCGAGCGAGGAGCTCCGGGTCTTCGGTCGCGGCGTGAAGCTGATCGCCATCCTGTCCGCCTATAACGATCCTGACAGCGTCGCTTCCTATGCGCGCCTTGGCGTCGACGCCATGGCTATGGAGCTGATGCCGCGCATCACCCGCGCGCAGTCCATGGACGTCCTGTCCTCGCAATCGAACCTCGCCGGCTACAAGGCGGTGATCGATGCGGCGGCCTATTACGGCCGCGCCCTGCCGATGATGATGACCGCGGCGGGCACCATCGCGGCGGCGAAAGTCTTCGTCATGGGCGCCGGCGTTGCGGGGCTTCAGGCGATTGCGACCGCACGGCGCCTGGGCGCCATTGTGTCGGCGACCGACGTGCGCTTCGCCGCCAAGGAGCAGGTGGAAAGCCTCGGCGCGACTTTTGTCACCGTCGATGAAGAGGCGATGAAAGAGGCCGAAACCGAAGGCGGTTACGCCAAGGAGATGTCGGAAGACTTTCAAAAGCGCCAGGCGGACTTCGTCGCCGACCATATCGCCAAGCAGGATATCGTCGTTACGACAGCGCTGATCCCCGGCCGCCCGGCGCCGCGGCTCGTTTCCGCGGACATGGTGAATTCCATGAAGCCGGGCTCGGTGATTGTCGATCTCGCGGTCGAGGCCGGCGGCAATGTGGAGCTGTCGCGCCCGGGCGAGGCGATCGAGACCGGCGGGATCACCATTCTCGGCTTCAAGAACGTGCCGGGCCGTCTCGCCGCCGACGCGTCGAGCCTTTACGCCCGCAATATCTACAATTTCATCGCCGCGTTTTTCGACAAGGAAACGAAATCGATGAAGGCCGACCCCGAAGACGCCATCATCAAGGCGGTGACGCTGACACGCGGCGGCAAGATCGTGCATCCGGCTTTCGAGGCCGCAGAAGCGGCGCCGGAAACAACGCCGGAGCCGGAAGCGCCGGCCGAGGAAACGCCGCCGAAAGGCGCGGGCGCCGATACGCCCGATGAAACGGACGGCGAAGAAGATTAATCCCTGAAGGAGCGCCCCTTAAACGGAGCGATAAGGCCATGCAGGACAAGAAAGAACAGGTCGAGGAAGCCGCGAAGGCCGCCGAAGAGGCCGCCAAGGCCGCGGAAGCGGCGGCGGCGAATGCGACCGGTAACGCCGATGCGGCGCAGGCCGCGGCCGACCAGGCGCGCGACATCGCCGACCAGCTCGCGATCATCGCGGCGTCGAGCCCGATTTCCGATTTTGTGTTCCTCGCGACGATTTTCATCCTCGCGATTTTTGTCGGCTATTACGTCGTCTGGTCGGTGACCCCGGCGCTGCACACGCCCTTGATGTCGGTCACCAACGCGATTTCCTCGGTCGTGATCGTCGGCGCGCTGATCGCGCTCGGCGCGGACCTTTCGGACTCGGTGATGAGCTTCTGGCCGAAATTTTTCGGCTTCGTCGCCGTGGCGCTCGCCAGCGTCAACATATTCGGCGGGTTCCTCGTCACCCAGCGCATGCTCGCCATGTATAAGAAGAAAGAGCGGTAGACGATGTCGCCGTTTGTTGAAAATACACGCCTTCGTCCTTCGAGACGCCCAATGCCCTTCATCTTGAGGAGCCGCGGAGCGGCGTCTCGAAGGGCGAAGGGCATTGGGCTCCTCAGGATGAAGGCTTCTTTTGCAGAGGCGTTTTCGAATGGCCGATAACTTACCAGCGATCCTCTATGTCGCCGCCGGCATTCTCTTCATCCTCGCGCTGAGGGGGCTGTCGAACCCGGAGACGGCGCGCCAGGGCAACCGCTTCGGCATGATCGGCATGGCCATCGCCGTCGTGACGACGCTTTTCGTGCTCGAGGATAAAGGCATCGGCACCTGGTTCTTCGTGCTCGTCGCCATCGCCGCCGGCGCGGCGCCGGGCGCTTATATCGCCCGCAAGATCCCCATGACCGCGATGCCGCAGCTTGTGGCGGCGTTCCACTCGCTGGTCGGCCTCGCGGCGGTCTTGATCGCCTGGGCGGCGTTCCTGGCGCCGGTCGCTTTCAATATCGGCGAGCCGGGCCATATCCATGCGGGCTCGGCGCTCGAAATGTCGCTCGGCGTCGCCATCGGCGCGATCACCTTTTCCGGCTCGATCATCGCCTTCGCCAAGCTCAACGGCAACATGTCGGGCAAGCCGATCATGCTGCCCATGCGTCATCCCATCAATCTCGGGCTGGGGCTGCTGATCCTCCTCTTCATCGGCATGCTGATGACGGGCGAGCAGTCGGCGACGACCTTCTTCCTGTTGACGCTCGCCGCCTTCGTGCTCGGCTTCCTGTTGATCATCCCCATTGGCGGCGCCGACATGCCGGTGGTCGTCTCCATGCTCAATTCCTATTCCGGCTGGGCGGCGGCGGGCATCGGCTTCACGCTCGAGAACATGGCGCTGATCATCACCGGCGCGCTGGTCGGCTCGTCGGGCGCGATCCTTTCCTACATCATGTGCAAGGGCATGAACCGCTCCTTCGTCTCGGTCATTCTCGGCGGCTTTGGCGGCGACGATGCGGCGGCGGCTATTGGCGGCGAGGACGACCGGCCGGTGAAACAGGGCTCGGCGGACGACGCGGCCTTCGTCATGAAGAACGCCAACAAGGTGATCATCGTCCCCGGCTACGGCATGGCGGTGGCGCAGGCGCAGCACGCGCTGCGCGAGATGGCGGACTTGCTGAAATCCGAAGGCGTCGAGGTGAAATACGCCATTCACCCCGTGGCGGGACGGATGCCGGGGCATATGAACGTGCTCCTCGCCGAGGCGCAGGTGCCTTATGACGAGGTCTTCGAGCTCGAAGACATCAATTCGGAATTTCGCACCGCCGACGTTGCCTTCGTCATCGGCGCCAATGACGTCACGAACCCGTCGGCGAAGACCGACAAGACCTCGCCGATTTACGGCATGCCGGTTTTGAATGTCGAAGACGCCGGCACGGTGCTGTTCGTCAAGCGCTCCATGGCGTCAGGTTACGCCGGCGTTCAGAACGAGCTCTTCTTCCGCGACAACACCATGATGCTGTTCGGCGACGCCAAGAAAATGTGCGAGGACATCGTCAAGGCGTTCTAGAAAAGCTTATTCCTCATAGCGGTTCGTTTCATCGCGGTCGCGGTCATATCGTTTCGCAAGGGGGGATGCTGGCAGCCAGGATTCGCGCCGGATGGTCCACAGTTCGTAAGTCGGCTTGAACCGATCCGGGGCGTCAAACGAACCGAGATGCAATTCGATTTCGTCTGCGCTGCGCGAGAAAACGGACGAGCCGCAGCGGGGACAGAAATGCCGTCCTTCATAGTCGCGCGTTTCGCCCTCGACCGTCACCGCACTTGCCGGGAAGATGGCGGAGGCGTGAAAAAGCGCGCCGTGATGTTTGCGGCAGTCGAGGCAGTGGCAAAGCCCGACCCTGTACGGCGCGCCCGACGCCTCAAATCGGATATCGCCGCACAGGCAGCCGCCGGTGAGCCGGTCCATCTTGCGTCTCCTTTAAAAGCCAGCAGAGGGATGTTTACAATGAGGAAAGGTCAGTGCAATCGCCCCATAGCGGCGCCCACATTTGCGTGAGGTCCATAGGCGGCGCGAACGGGCGCTGATAGATTGCCACGCTTAGGGTTAAAAAGGGGAAGTTCCATGAAATATCTGATGCTGGGCGCAGCCGCGCTCGCACTTGCAGCATGTTCGCAGGAAACGCCGACCGGAGCGGAAGACAGCGCGCCCGCCGACGAAACCATGAACGAAGAAACAATGACGCCGACGGACGAGATGGAGGCCGCCGCGCCTGAAATGTCCGCGTCGGAAAAACTCGACGCCGTTCTCGCCGCCGAGCCCGACGACGTCAAAGCGCGTTATCAATACCGCCACCCGAAAGAAACGCTCGAGTTCTTCGGCGTCGAGCCGGGCATGACCGTGGTCGACATCCTGCCGGGCCAGCCGGGCTGGTACGGCAAAATTCTCGTTCCTTATCTCGGATCGGACGGGACCCTGATCGGCGCTGAATACCCGGTAGAGATGTGGGCGAAATTCGGCGGCGATTATTCGGGCGAAGAGTTTCTCGAGAGCCGCAGAACATTCCCGCAAGACTATGTCGCCGCGGTCGACGAACTCGCCGGCGAAGACGGCGCGAATGCCGCCGCCTTCCTGATCGGCTCCATGCCGGCAGAGCTTGAAGGGACGGCGGACGTCGTCATGATGATGCGCGCGGCGCACCATTTCAACCGCATCGATGACGGCGCTTACTGGGAAGTTGCGCTCGCCGACATCAACGCCGTGTTAAAGCCCGGCGGGATTGTCGGCGTCGTGCAGCACCGCGCCCCGGAAGAAAATTCCGATGACTGGGCCGTGGGCAACGCCGGTTACCTGAAGCAGTCCCAGGTGGTCTCGGTCTTCGAGGACGCCGGCTTCGAGCTCGTCGAGGCGAGCGAGATCAACGCCAACCCGAACGACCGGCCCACCGAAGACGACATTGTCTGGCGCCTGCCGCCGTCGAATGACAGCACGGAGGCGGCCGAGATCGGCGAAAGCGACCGGATGACCTTGAAGTTCAAGAAGCCGGAATAACCGGCGGCAGATCCCAAATAAAAAGCGGCGCTTTTAAGCGCCGCTTTTTTTCATGGGGTTTAAGCGCTTACTCGCCCGATGCGCCGAAGGTGAATTCGCGCATCAGGTGGAAGCCGAAGGCGAATTGGTGGCGGCTGCCATAGTCGGCGATGATCGGCGTTCGCGCATAATCGCGGAAGATATATTGATAGGTTGCGTAAGGGTTCAGGGACCAGCGGTCGCCGATATTGATATAGGCGTTGACCGATCCGCCCACATCGCGAAAGCCGGAATCGACTTCATAGACGGGAAGCCGTCCGCCCGACCGCGCCGATTGTTCCGGGGTGATGGAGAAATAGGCGTCGGCGAAATTGTCGTCGATCCAGGTGGCCTGGCCGCCTGCGGCGAGGGAAAAGCGTCCGGCGCGGAAAAGCAGCGCGGTCAGATAGCCGTCGACGGCGGCGCCGTGATGGCCGGTCTTGATGGCGTGGCGCGCTTTCGCCTTGAAGGCGAACCGGTCGAGGAACGTGGTGGCGACGAAGCCGCCCATTTCGAAGGTCGTCCCCACATCGCCGAGGCCGTCGAGCGCCGGATTGTCGTCCTGGTCGCGCCGCGCGCGGATCTTGATGGAGGGGCCTGCGCGGAACCGGGAAAAACCGAACAGCGCGAAATCGGCGCCGTCATCGTCGAGAAAGACGAAGTTCTTGAATTTCACATAGACCTGCGGGTCGGCGTTGAACTCGTAATCGTTGGAGCCGAAATAATCCGGCTCGTAGATCGGGCCGATGCCGATGGAGAGATTGGTCTCTTCTGGAATGAGAAAGTTCAGGGAGCCGAAAAAGCCGCGATTGTCGTCTTCCTCGCCCAGCGTGATGCGCCCGCCCACCGGGTCTTCTTCCTCTTCAAAGCCTTTTTCGCCGAAGATCAGCGGACGGACTTTCGGTTCGTCGAGGCGGTTGGCGTCGCGCTCCTGTTCGGCGGTGAGGATCGCCGCTTCTTCCGCCTCCTTGCGGTCCTGGCGCAGCTTGTCGCGCTTTTCCTTCTGCGTCGGGCCGAACAGCATGGGGCTGAGCTGGGGATCGTCAATCTGCTCCTGCGCCGCCGCGGGCGCCCCCCCCGCCGCGAATAGGGCCGCCATGAGCGCCGCCGCGCTGACAAAGGCGGCTTGTTTCGATCCGGTCTTCAAGAGCATCAGTCCCCGCATGGCAGATCCCATCCCGCACGCTTAACAGCGATTCTGTCTTACTGTTCCCGCCTAGTCTAGCCGGGGCGACGCCCGGCGCCAGTCAAAGCTAAGGGGCAATCCGGCGAGAATGGGGCGATTTTGTCGATATTTCCCTGATTCGAAGAGCGATTCTCCGCAAAGGGCGCCGGTGCGGCGCCGGAGCCACAGCACACAGCAAGAAGCCGGCGCGCGGGAGAGGGCGGCCGGCTCGTCGGTCTTTTATGGTTGAGGCGCGTTAATCGTCCAGCGCGTCGTCAATGGCTTCGCCGGCGTTTTCCACATCCCGGCCGACGCCCTTGATGGTTTCGCAGGCTGAAAGAAAGAGCCCGCAAGCGAGAAGAAGGGCGAGGATGCGCATAAAAAGCTCCTGAGAAGATTTCCGGTTATCGGGGGCGAGTATGCCTCAAAAGCCGGAAAACAACAGCATCCGCAAAGCTTACAAAACGCTTAGAGCGCGCCTTCGCGCTGCAGGCGCTTGCGCACCAGCTTGCGGGCGCGGCGGACGGCCTCCGCCTTTTGGCGGGCCTTCTTCTCGGACGGCTTTTCGTAGAATTTCCGGCGCTTCATTTCCCGGAACGTCCCTTCGCGCTGCATCTTCTTTTTCAGCGCCTTAAGGGCTTGCTCGACATTATTGTCGCGGACAAAAATCTGGACCAAAGCCTTTCGCCTCCTTTGAAAACAAAAGCGCCACGGGGGCTGCCGCGACGCACGTAAAACGAGCCAACCCTGATCCCGCCTGTTTCCTGCAGGGGGCAGGGGATGCGGGCCTATACCAAAACCCCTATGGATTGTCTACATAGGCCCCGTTCCCCGCCTTTAAAGGAGGCCGCCCCCATGCCAGAGCCCCGCAAATCCGCCGAAAACCCGGAAAATGGCGAGAATGCCGGCGGTTTCGACGCCGAGGCGCGCGCGATCCTGAAGGCGATGCTCTCCCGCGCGGCCTTCGAGGGCTGGACCGATGCGGCGCTCGCCGCCGCCGCGAAAGACGCCGGGCAGGGCCCGTCGGTTGTCGCCGCCGCTTTCCCCCGCGGGGCGGCGGACGCGCTGAAGGCCTGGTCCATGGAGGCGGACGCGCAAATGGCGGCGAAAATGACCGGCCCTGGCTTCGGCGGGCTGAAAATCCGCGAAAAAGTCGCCTTCGCCGTCGAGGCCCGGCTGGCCGCGCTGAGGCCTCACAAGGAAGCGGCGCGGCGCGCCGCGGCGACGCTGGCGCTGCCGGTTCACGGGCCCCTTGGCGCGGAGCTCGCCTGGAAGACGGCGGACGCGATCTGGCGCGGGCTCGGCGACAAGTCGGCGGATTTCAATTTCTATTCGAAACGCGGGATTTTGACCGGCGTCTGGCTGTCGACGCTCGCCCACTGGCTCGGAGACGACAGCGAAGACGAAGCCTCGACCAAGGCTTTCCTCGATGCGCGCATCGAGAACGTCATGCAGATCGAAAAAGCCAAGGGAAAACTCCGGGAGCTGAATATCGACCCGGCCAAACCCCTCGAATGGCTGGCGAAGCTCAGATATCCGGGCGGCCGCCAAGAAGCGGGCGACGACGAGACCTGGGACGAAGAGGAAGTCGACGAAGCGCTCGACGAAAGCTTCCCCGCGAGCGACCCGCCGGGATGGACGCCGGGGAAAGCCTAGGACGGTTTGGTTGTTGTCGATCCGCGCCTTCATCCTGAGGAGCAAGAAATCCCTTCATCCTGAGGGTGAGCGAAGCGAACATCTCGAAGGACGAAGGGATTTCTTGCTCCTCAGGATGAAGGCTTTTAGCGAAGCGTCTTGGATCGCGCCACCGCTTCGGCGATTTTTTCGCCGGCGATTTTGCGCTTGCGCAGGGTGCTGAAGGTTTCGCGAATATTCACCGGCGCGCCCTGTCGCTTATGCGGCTTGCACAACAGACAGCCCGCGCGCGAGGATTTCGGTCCTTTGCGTTTGTGATGGGCCATGGGGTCAGTCTCCGTTGCGCGCGATCAGGGAAGGTTAGATAAGCCTCGCCCGCATAGACGCAAGACTTTGTTCTTGAGGATCGCCGTTCCGGCTTACTGCGCGCGGGCCGCCATCAGGGCGTTGATCGCATCGCCCGCATGGCGCGCCACCTGTCCGCTGAAATTCATGACGTCCGGCACGGTCACGCCTTGCATGTAAAGAAAGATGGCGAGGGCGGCGGCGCCGAGCCCTAAAAACCGCGCCGCGCTCTGGCCCGCCGCGAAGAACAGGAACAGGGCGGCGCTGATCTGCGCCGGGCCGGCGATCTGGCTCGCCGTCATGGTCTGCAATAAGCCTTCGACGGACGAAAAATCATAAGCGACGGGCTCGGCTGGAATGGCGGGGTCCGCCTTGGCGCCGGTCATGGTGTTGGCGCCGAGAAAGACGAGAAACACCGCGCCCGCGCCCTGAATGAAGCGCCGCAGCGCATCGGCGCCGCGCGGATAAGGCGAGGCGCCTTTTCTTGCAGGCGACGGCGTCGGATAGAACGGGATGGGATCGACGGCGGGCATGACGCGGCTGCCTTCCTCGCACAAGCCTTTGCGTCTTGCGCGTCTCGACGCCCTCCAACCCAGTCCTGTTCAGATTGCGTGAAAAATTTGTCCAGAGTGTGGCGTCGAATGCGCCGGCAAGCTGCGTCAGCTTTTTTTCGTAATGCGCGTCACATGCCCCATCTTGCGGCCGGGTCTTGCTTCGCGCTTGCCGTAAAGATGGACGCAAGTCTGCGGCTCGCCTGCGAGGGCGCGCCATGATTTCACATCGTCGCCAATGAGATTTTCCATCACCGCATCGGAATGGCGCGCCGGATCGCCGAGCGGCCAGCCGGCGACGGCGCGGATATGCTGTTCGAATTGCGAGACGGCGCATCCGTCCTCAGTCCAGTGACCGGAATTGTGAACGCGCGGGGCGTATTCGTTGACGATGACGTCGCCGTTTTCGAGGACGAAAAACTCGACGCCGATGACGCCCACATAATCGAGCGCTTCGAGCATCTTGCGCGTCACGGCGCGCGCCTTTTCGGCCGTTGCTTCGCTGACGGCGGCGGGAACGCTCGAGGTTCTCAGGATGCCGCCCTTGTGGACGTTCTCCGCCGGATCGTAGAGTTTGATCTCGCCGTTCTCCCCGCGCGCGCCGATGATGGAAATCTCGCGCGTGAACGGCACGAAGCCTTCGAGGATCGAGGGCGCGGCGCCGACTTCGTCCCAGGCGAATTCGATCGCTTTTTCATAAGCGCCCGACAGATCGCTGTCTTGCGTCGTGATGCGGGTCTGGCCCTTGCCGTCATAGCCGAGGCGGCGGGTTTTAAGGATCGCCGGACGGCTGACTTTTTCGAGCCCCGCTTTCAGGGAATCGAGATCGTCGACGGGGTGAAAGGCGGCGGTCTCAGCGCCGATGCCGCGCGCGAATTCTTTTTCGACGAGCCGGTCCTGCGCGGTTTCGAGGGCCTTTGCGCCGGGGCGCACCACGGCGCCGAGATTGTTGAGAAATTCGACCGCTTCCACCGGCACGTTTTCGAATTCATAAGTGATGACGTCGACGGATTTGGCGAACTTGGCGAGGGCGTATTCGTCGAGATAACCGGCGACCGTATGCGCCGACGAAACGTCATAAGCGGGCGCGTGATCGTCCGGACACAGAATATGGGTTTTTAGGCCGATCTCCGCCGCTGCGGTCGCCAGCATCCGCCCAAGCTGGCCGCCGCCCAATATGCCGATGACGCCGTTCGGTTCGACGATCACGCCTAATCTTCCACGCTTTCAGCGACGGCGTCCGTCTGGGCCGCGCGCCATTTGTCGAGCCTTTCGGCGAGCTTGTCATCGCTTGTCGCGAGCATCGCCGCCGCGAGAAGGCCGGCGTTCGCCGCGCCGGCTTCGCCGATCGCCACCGTCGCAACGGGCACGCCCGCCGGCATCTGGACGATGGAAAGAAGGCTGTCGAGACCTTTCAGCGCCTTCGACTGGATCGGCACGCCGATGAGGGGGAGCGGCGTCATGGACGCCGTCATGCCGGGCAGATGCGCCGCGCCGCCGGCCCCGGCGATGATGACTTTGAGCCCGCGCGCTTTCGCGCCCGAGGCATAGTCGTAAAGCCGTTTCGGGGTGCGGTGGGCGGAGACCACTTTCGTTTCGTAAGCAACGCCGAGCGCATCCAGCATTTCGCAGGCCTTGGCCATCACCGGCCAGTCCGAGCGCGAGCCCATGATGACGCCGACAAGGGGAGATGAGTTTTGCGCGCCGCTCATGGCAGCCTCCGGTTCCGGGAAGCGGCGCTTATAGCAGGGGAAAACGGGGGCGCAAGCGACAGCCGGTCCGGACGAGGAGACGCCAGCCTAAGACGGGGGCGCGAGAGCCGACGCCTCCTCTCACCGGACGCGGGAGCAGGCTGCGCGTTGAAGGGGACTTCTCAGCGCGGCCTTATCCGCCTTTTGAAACTGGGCTTCGGCGACGTTTGTCACAAGGGGGGTGCGACGGTCTTTCGGCGAAACGAGCGGTCCCTGCGCCGAAGCGACACGGGGGGTTAACACTTTCATCGCTAGGCTAATGGCGGGAATTTGCGCTGATGCGCACGAATCGCGCTTACTGGCGAGGAAGGGCCAAGCGCGTTAAGCATGAGGGGGGAATCGCAAGCGGGAGCGGATTTCTGTCGATCCGCCGCGGCTTGCGCTTTGGAGGGTGTTATGAAGATTGGCGACTCGCCAAAATCTGCGAGCAGCGCCCGAATCGACCGCAAACGCGGCGCGGGGGCGCCGGCGCAGGCCGCCGCGAACAGCAGCGCGGCGCCCGCCGATCAGATTACGCTCGCCGGCATTCCCGAGGCGGATCTGACGCCGCGGGTGCGCGAGACGCTGGTCTCGCTGATGCAGGAGGTGCAGAGCCTCAGGGATCAGCTCTCCTGGTCGCAGGAGCGCATCACCGAACTTGAACGGCTCGCCGACAGCGATCCCATGCTCGATATTTTCAACCGCCGCGCCTTTGTGCGCGAGCTCGACCGCACGCTCGGCCTGATCGACCGTTACGGGATGAAGGCGAGCCTGATTTTCGTCGACCTCAACGATCTCAAAAAGATCAATGACGCCAAGGGGCACGGAGCGGGGGATGCGGCGCTCGCGCATGTCGCCGCCGTGCTTTCGGCGAATGTGCGCCAGTCGGACGCGGTGGGACGGCTCGGCGGCGACGAATTCGGCGTGATCTTGACCCAGGCCGATCAGTCGACGGCGGAGATGAAGGCGCAACAGCTGAGCCAGGCCGTCGCCGCAAATCCGACGCCATGGAAGGATGGAGATTTCACCGCGCATATTTCCTGCGGCGTCGTGGAAATCGCCAAAGGGCTTTCCGCCGACGAAGCCATGGCCCGCGCCGATTCGGCGATGTACGAACAAAAATCGCGCAAGGGCGACGGTTAGGCGATAATATCCGGCAGCATGGAATCCTTGACCTCCTGAATGAGGTCTTTCAGCGCCAGTTTTTTCTTTTTCAGCCGCGCAATCGTCAGGCGTTCGTAGGGCGAGTTGATCTCAAGCGAGGTGATCGCCGCGTCGAGATCGCGGTGCTCCTGTTCGAGCGTCGCAAGGCGGATGGCGAGCGCCTCGTCATTGGCGCCGTCGAAATCATTGTCCTTCGCGGCGAAACCGCGCGCGCAAAAGCGTTCTCCCGACAAGAGCAAGGCGTCGAGCTTTGCGCGCTGCTTTGCGGCGTCGTCCTGTTCCGTCTTCTTGTCCGGCCCGTTTTCCGGCGGCTCGCCCTGGCTCATGCCCGTTCCTGTTCTGCTCAGCTTTTGCCCGCGGAGGAGGCGGGGAAAATATGGTCCGCCAGATCGCGAAGCAGCGTCGTGGTGAAGCCGCTTCGGCGCGGCGCGTCGATGAGACTTGCGTAAAGAGCGAGATTGTTTCTGGCGGCGTCAAGCATGTCTTCGCGGCCGATCGGCGTTCCGGGGCGCGAAAGCCCGTAGAGAATGTCCTGTTCGCGATGTTCGGCTTCGAGCTCGGCCGCTTTGATCTGTTCGTAAAGCCCGGGCGGGCCGTCTTTTGCGTTGCGCCGCGCCTCGCGCAACGGTTCGATCACGCCTTCCGACCAGTCGCTCACCGCCTTCTCGGCTTCCTTTAGGGCGTCCTTGCCGAGGGTTTCGCCTTCGCTTGCCCGCCAGCAGCACCACAGCGTTAGATTCACGTCGAAGCCGAAATCGTCCTGCATGTAGATGAGGCGGTTCTTGGCGCCTGGCATCTCATAGGCGTCGTTCGACCATTGCCAGAAGGCGTTGCCCCGGACTTTGCTCATATGACTTTGCTCATTTCGGGCGCTTTCCTTTTTCAAGGTCTTCGCCCCAGCGTTTGACGAGCGGCGTTTCGATGTCGAAGAGGTCGAGGACGCGGCCGACCGACTGGTCCACAAGCTCGCCGACGCTTTGCGGTTCGGCGTAAAAAGCGGGGAGCGGCGGCGCGATGACCGCGCCCATTTCGGCGAGCGCCGTCATGGTGCGCAAATGGCCGAGATGAAATGGCGTTTCGCGCGCCATGAGAACGAGTTTGCGCTGTTCTTTCAGCGTCACGTCGGCGGCGCGCGTCAAGAGAGACGCCGTCACGCCGGTCGCGATCTCCGACATGGTGCGCACCGAGCAGGGTGTAATCAGCATGCCGATTGTTTTGAACGAGCCGGAGGAAATCGGCGCGCCGACATCGCCGACAGCATAGCGATAGTCGGCGAGTTCGGCGAAATCGGCGGCGGATTGACCCAGCTCGTAGCGAATCGTCATTTCGCTCGCGCGGCTGAGGACGAGATGCGTTTCCACATCCGTCTCGCTGAGGGCTTCAAGCGCCCGCCGGGCGTAGACGGCGCCCGAAGCGCCGGTCACGCCGATAACTATTTTGCGGGTCGTTTTCATAGCGAACTCAATATCTTGGACCCCCATTCATAAACCAATGGTGAACAGACCGCCAACAAAAACGACCGCTTTCGTCCGATGAAGAATCCGTGACAAAACCCGGTTTTCCGTGTTTAGATAAGGCGTATAACCACCCCAGAAAAGGAGGCCAATTATGGCGATTAAGGCTCACATGGAAACGCTCAACAAGCGGCACCAGGAGCTGGAGGCGACGATTAACGCCGAAACCAAATCTCCGGGCTATGATGAACTGCGCGTGGTGGAGCTGAAACGTCAGAAGTTGAAAATCAAGGACCAGCTTGAGGAACTCCGAACACAGAACAAATTGGCCAGTTGAACGAAAAGCCTGGCCTGACCGACAAACGATAATATGCGAGCCGGCGCGATCTGCCCCGGACATCTTGCATGCGGCGGCGGCGCACTTATAAGTGCGCCGCTTGGTTTTTGAGAAAGTGATGACATGCCTTCACGCACTGTAATCGTCACCGATGCGGCGCACGGCGTCGGCGCGGCCTGCGCCCGGCGTTTCGCCGCCAATGGCGACCTGCTGTTGCTGGCGGACCCGAATGAAGAAGCCGGCCAGAAATTCGCCGATGAAATCAACGGCGCCGGCGGCGAGGCCGCCTTCGTTCACGCCGAAGTGACGAAACGGCTTCACGTTCACAACATCATCGCCGAAGCGCTCGACGCATATGGGCGGATCGACGTGCTCGCCCATACGGTGATGGCGCATTTCACCGCGCCGTTCCTTGAAACCAGCGAAGACGATTTCGATCGCGTGGTGGCGGCCAATCTTCGCGGCGCCTTTCTCATGAATCAGGCGGTCGCGAAGCAATTCGCCAAGCGCCTCGATGAAGAAGGGGGCGAGCGGGTCTCCGGCGCCATCGTCAATATCGGCTCGGTGCAGGCGGTGACGGCCGCCGCCGAGCAGGTTGCTTTCGCGGCCTCGCAGGGCGGGCTGCATCAGCTCACCAAGGCTGTCGCCATCGCCATGTCGCCTTACGGGGTGCGCGCCAATCTCGTCGGCGTCGGCGCCATCAAGGGCGACATGGAGGAAAGCGAGCGCGACCGGGAGCGCGAGGCGACGCCGTTGAAACGCATCGGCGATCCGGACGAAGTGGCGGAGGTTGTCTTCTTCCTCGCCAGCGACGCGGCGTCCTATGTCACCGGCCAGACGCTTTATGTGGATGGCGGCAAACTCGCCGCGCATGGCGGCGGCGCGAAGAAGAAAAAGACGTGAGGCGGCGCAAAGCCCGGCCTTATTCCTTGTTTTCGTCTCCGCTCTCGTCCTCGCCGCCGCCGAAATCGGCGAACACCCGCTCGAGGTCGATTTTCTTTTCTTCCTCTTCCGTTTCCGGCGCGGCCGGGGCCTGATCCTGCGTCGGTTCGAGCGACGGGCCGGCTTCCGGCTGCGGCTGGTCTTTCATCATCTTGGCGCGTTTCGCCGCGGCTTTTCTGACCACGGCGTCGAGATCGATCTGGGTGCACAGCCCGAGGCCCACAGGATCGCGCGGCTCCAGGTTGGCCGAGTTCCAGTGGGTGCGGTCGCGCACGGACTGGATGGTGGTTTTCGTGGTGCCGAGGAGTTTCGCGATTTGCGCGTCGGAGATTTCCGGATGATTGCGCACCATCCAGGCGATGGCGTCCGGGCGGTTCTGGCGCTTCGAGACCGGGGTGTAGCGCGGGCCTTTGCGCGGTCTTTCCGCGACGACGGTTTTCGGCCGTGACAGTTTCAGCTTGTAGGCGTCGTCGGCTTCGCCTTTTTCGATTTCCTCGCGCGAGAGCTGGTGGTTGGTGATCGGGTCGATGCCGCGCACGCCCGCCGCCACGTCGCCGTCGGCGATGCCTTTCACCTGCAAGGGGTGAAGGCCGCAGAAATCGGCGATCTGGTCGAAGCTCAAGGAGGTGTTGTCGATCAGCCAGACGGCGGTTGCGATCGGCATCAGCGGACGGTCGGCCATGTCATGTCTCCAATGGGTCGGCCCGAAAAGCTTACGGGGCGGCCCCCCTTCCGGGAAGCCGCGCTAACCGCCGGATTTTCGGGGAAAGCGACGCGCCTGAACGCGATTGGCGGGCTATATAGACGCTTTGGCCGTATTCGCCAAGGAGAGATCGGCGATTAGGGGACCCTGAGGACGATTTTGCCCGTATGGGCCCCTGATTCCATGCGGGCGTGGGCGTCTGCGGCCTCGGCCAGCGGGAAAATTTTATCGAGGACCGGGCGGAAGGCCCCGCTTTCGATGAGCGGCCAGACCGTCGCCCTGATATCCGCAGCGAGGCGGGCTTTTTCCGCGAAAGGCCGGGATTTCATGGTCGAGCCGGAAAGCCGCAGCCGGTTCCGCATGATCGTGAAGATGTTGATCGTCGCCTCCACCCCGCGCAGGGGCGCGATGGAGACATGGCGTCCGCCGAAATTGAGGCAGGAGAGATTGCGCGCCACGAAATCGCCGCCCGCTATGTCGAGGACGACATCGGCGCCGCCGCTTTCCTTGACGGCCTCGTCCCATTTGTCTTCGTCATAAAGATACGCCGCATCGGCGCCGAGCCGTTTAGCCGCGTCGCATTTGTCTTTCGTGCCGCAGGTGACGACGGCTTTCGCGCCGATCGCCTTGGCGAGGCCGATGGCGGTCATGCCGATGCCGCTCGTGCCGCCGTGCAGGAGGAGGGTTTCGCCGGCCTTCAACTGTGCGTCGTCGAAGGCGTTGGCCCAGACCGTGAAGATTGTTTCGGGAAGCGCCGCCGCTTCCTCCATTGAAAGCCCGCCCGGAACCGGCAGGACGGAGCCTGCGTCGGCGAGCGCGTATTGCGCATAACCGCCGCCGGTGAGGAGCGCGCAGACCTTGTCGCCGGGTTTCCAGTTTTTAACGTCTTCGCCGACAGCGGCGATCTCGCCCGCGCATTCAAGGCCGGGCAAGTCGGAAGCGCCCGGCGGCGGCGGATAGAGCCCTTTGCGCTGCAAGACTTCAGGCCGGTTCACCCCCGCCGCGGCGACGCGAATCAGAACTTCATTGCCCTTCGGCTCCGGAACCGGGCATTCCATTAATTGCAGGACCTCCGGACCGCCGGGCTCGGTGATCACGATGGCCTGCATGGCGGTGGGGATGGCTTTGGTCATTGGGCTCGCTCACAAGTTTCAGGTCGTGTCTCCGTTTGCTTTCGCCCTTCGATATAGCCCCGCTCCTCAGGATGAAGGCAAACTGAGATACGACCGATTTTCTTCCATTCTTGCCTTAAGCGCCATGATTTCGCAAAGTCCGTCCCCGAGCCGCATAAGGGAGGCCCGCCATGGACGACGAACCGCTCAGCGAAAAACCGGACATGACCCTGTCATATCTGGCGAAGCAGGATCTTTACGCCCTATCCGCCGGCGATCTCGAAGACCGCATCGACGCCCTCAAGGCGGAAGTCACGCGTTGCGAAGAAGAGCTGAAGGGCCGCGGCGACACGCGCTCGGAAGCGGAGAAGCTGTTCAAGTTCTAGCCTGTTCCGGCTCCCGCAAGTCCGTCACATAAAGTAATAATGCATGATGACTTTGCTCGTGGCGCCCAGAATATAGAGCGTCGCCAGAAACATCACGATCCAGTAAAAGACGATGACGGGGGTGTTCTTGCGGGCGAACACCGGATTGTCTTTAAGGTCCTGTTTCAGACGTTTTTTATTGCGGCGTTCTTTGCCGGCGATGATCCTGACGAAATATTTTCCGAGATAAAGCCGCACATCGGCGGGTTGCGCGTGCGAAGACGAATTTTTGACTGCGTTTTCAATCGCGACGCGCTGCTGGGGCGTCAGGGTCTCTCTGACGTCGGCTTCCACCTCTTCCCAGAACCAGGTTATTTCTTGATTGCCGGTTGAGACTTGGCTCTCAGACATGTCAATTTCCCTCGCGACTCGATTGCGTGCATTCAGCCCATGACACGCCGCATTGTTCCGCCCTGACCGCAGTGTCGGCGCCTGTGTTAAAAATTGCGCCAATTTATCCGGAAAGATTTTATGGAGCGCGCCAGCCGCCCGTCTCAAAGGTTTCTGAAAACCTAACGCGGCTGTGTTAACGATAAGGACGGCAGGCCGCCATTTTTTGAGGAGCGATGAGCCTATGGCGACGTCGAATGAGGGAAAGGAAAGAACGCCGGACGCTGCCGCGCAGGCCGATCTCCTCGCTGCGTTTGACACGGGCCGCGTCGAGGATGTGGCGCTCGCCGCGCCGCGCATCGACACGCATCTGAGCCATGTCTTCTTGACGAAGACCCGCGCTTACAAAATGAAACGCGCGGTGAAATTGCCCTTTGTCGATTTTTCGACCCTTGAAAAACGTCATCAAGGCTGTCTCGCCGAACTCGACGTGAACCGGCGCATGGCCGGCGCCATGTATGTCGGCGTGAAGTCCGTGGTCGCGCTTGAGGGCGGGCGTTACCGCATCGGCGGGAAGGGCGATCCCCTCGACTGGGTGATCGAGATGAAGCGCTTCGACCAGTCCATGCAATTCGACGAACTCGCCAAGGCCGGGCGCCTGACGCCGGCGCTTCTGGAAAAGACGGCGGATGCGATCGCCGAAGCTCACGGCGCCCTCGAGCCCGTGCTGACGACCGGCCACGCCGCCGATTATCGCGCGATTGTGCGTGAGCTGCGCGAAACGGAAACCGACGGCGCGGACCGTCTTGGGCTGCATGTGGGCGATCCGTCGCTTTACGACGCGCTCGATGCGGCGCTCGCCCATGCAGACCCGCTGATCGAGCGGCGGCGGCGCGAAGGGAAAGTGCGGCGCGGCCATGGCGATCTTCATTTGCGCAATATGTGCCTGTTCGAGGGCGAACCGACCTTGTTCGACGCGCTCGAATTCGACGAGCGGCTCGCGACCAATGACGTGCTTTACGATCTTGCTTTCCTTCTCATGGATTTGCGCCGGATCGGCATGAAGGAAGGCGCAAACCTCGTCATGAACCGCTATTGGGATGCGGCGCGCGAGGAGGAAGCGGCGCTTGAACTGCTGCCGTTTTTCATGGCGTTGCGCGCGACCGTGCGCATGGCCGTGGCGGTGGAGGCGGAGCATTTCGAAGAGGCGGACGAATACCGCCGTCTCGCTTTCGATTTGCTGCATCATACGCATCCCCGCGCCGTCGCCATTGGCGGGCTTTCCGGCGCCGGCAAATCGGCGGTCGCAAAGAAGCTTGCGGGGACAATGACGGGGCCGGCGGGCGCGCGCTGGCTGCGCACCGATGTTTTGCGCAAGCGCGCCCGCGACAAGGCGCCGGAAGAGAAGATGGAGAAGGACGCTTACGCGCCTGAAGCGCGGGCCAAAGTCTATGACGATCTCTTCGCCCACGCCGCGGCGGCGTTCGACGCGGGCGCCAGCGTCATCATCGACGCGACCTTTCAGGAAAAGCAAATGCGCGAAGCGGCGGCTTCATTAGCCCATACGCCCGTCGCAGGCTTCTGGCTCGACGCGCCTTTGGCGGTGCGCCTTGAACGCATCGGGGGCCGCGAAGGCGACGCCTCCGACGCCGGCGCCGAAGTCGCAAAAGCCCAGCGCGAACCGGAAAGCCTTGGGCAAGGCTGGACGCGCATCGACGCGACGGGAACGGTGGAGGAGGTTGCGGCGCGGGTGAGGGCGGCGCTGGCGGATTGAGACCTGACAGCGACTCGCCACGGCTCGACCGTGGGGAGTCGATTACGTATAGCCGCGTCGTAATCCGCTCACCCTGGTCGGCGTTTGTCCTCGGGCCGGGATGAGTGGAAAAAATCAATCCGCCGGCAGCGGAATATGCTCCGTCTCGTCCGGGGGCAGGGTGAAGACCGTTCCCTTGAAGCCGCCGGCGGCCGAGGCGGTCCAGTCGGCTTTTGCTTTTTGGATGCGGGTCTCGCTGGAAGAGACGAGGTTCCACCAGATATGGCGTTCACCGAGGTAAGCGCCGCCGAGCAGCATCAGTTTCGACGCCTCGTTCGCCGTGATTTCCGGCGCGGCGCCCGGTTCGAACACGATCAGGCGCCCGCGTTCATATGTTTCGCCGTCGATCTCGACGGCGCCGGCGAGGATGTAAAGCGCGCGCTCCTCATAATCGTCGGGCAGGGGGATGGCGGCGTCTTTCTCGGCTTCCACCCCGAGATAAAACATCGGCGAAAAAGTTTTCGCCGGGGAGGTTTCGCCGAAGGCCGAGCCGGCGATGAGGCGCATGGAAAGCCCTTCGCGCTCGATCACCGGCAGGGTCTCTTTCGGGTGATGATGAAATTCCGGCGCGGTTTCTTCGTGCGCTTCGGGAAGCGCGAACCAGCTCTGAATGCCGTGCATGGTCTGGCCTTTTTCGCGCGGTTCGTCGTCCGTCCTTTCGGAATGGACGATGCCGCGCCCGGCGATCATCCAGTTGACATCGCCCGGCCGGATCACCTGATCGAAGCCGAGACTGTCGCGGTGGCGCAACTCGCCATCGAAAAGATAGGTGACGGTGGCGAGCCCGATATGCGGGTGCGGGCGCACGTCGATGCCGGTTCCGGGCGCGAAGTCGGCGGGGCCCATTTCGTCGAAAAAGATGAAGGGGCCGACCGTGCGCCGTTTGGCGTAGGGGAGGACGCGCCCGACGGTGAAACCGCCGAGATCGCGGGTGCGTGGTTCGATGACGATGGAAATGGCGCTCATCCATCGAAAGTGGCCGCAACCGCGGCGGCGTTCAAGCCATAACGCCGCGCACGCGCGAAGTTGTGAGCTTTACGCCGCGCGGATGATCCGCAAGGTGAGGTCGCGGATGTCGTTCTCCGCGTTCTGGATCGCCGGCGCGGTGTCGGGCCCCATGCCGATGAACAGCTTGTAGCCTTCTTCGAGGCTGAAAATCTGCAACACGGCCTGGCGCACTTCGCTGTCGGTGAGTTTCGGATTGGCGGCGCGCACGAGATAGTAAACGAAGCGGCCGATAGGGCGGTAAAGCCCGCGCACCATTTCGCGCGCTTCCTCGCTTGAGCCGGCGAAGCCCCAAAGCTGGTAGAAAAACTGATGGCTTTCGCGCGCATTGCGCACATAGAACTCGACAACATTGAGAAGGATGTCGAGCGGTTCATCCTCGTCCGCCTGAAACTGCGCGAGATGCGCCTCCACGTAATCGGCGAGCGCCTCGCGCATCATGGCGTCGAGAAGGGCATGCTTGGTCGGGAAGTGATAGGTGAGGTTGCCGACCGCGATGCCTGCTTCCTCGGCGACTTTCCTGAGCGAAAGCCCGCCATGGCCGTTGCGGGTGAAGACCAGATTGGCGGCCTTTAAAATCTTGTCGATGGTGGTTTTGGTCCGGCCGGTCTTGCCGTCGCAGATCTGCACTGTCGGGCGCGCGCGCTGCAACTCGCTGAGATGGGTCAGAATCGCGGCGAGGGCCTTTTCGGTTTCAGCCGATAATGATTGCGCGGAAGCATTCTGACTTTTTTCATCATTTGCGCTGTGATCAGTTGACGACGCCATTACTCCCCCGTAAATCGCGTTGGTCTAGGTCATATGACCTAAACAGGTTTTGACGCACTAGACAAGCCGCCCGGTGCGGCTGCAATCATAGGCGTTCCGGTTTCCCGGCTGTGCGGTGTTCTCCCCCTGCTGCACGTCGGGGGGGCCGCGGCGGGGCAACCCGTCGCGGCCCACTCCTGGGACAAGGTCCAGGCTTTTCAACAAAAAGTCTAATTTATTCAGTGGCTACGGACGGTTTTTCAAGCCATGGTCCAAGCTCTGATAGAGCTCTGGATGCGAGCGCCCGCTTCCGCGCAAAGCCCTTTTCCTTGCCTTTGATGCGCCGGCCCTGCGAATCGGTGCGCGGGATCTCGATCTCGGGAAAGAGGCCGAAATTGACATTCATGGGCTGAAAGTTCTTGCCATGGTTGTCGGAGACATGCCCGCCGGTGATGTGACCGATGAGCGCGCCCAGCGCCGTCGTCGGCGGCGGCGCAGCCGGGGCCGCGCCTTTCGCCTCGGCGGTGGCGAAGCGCCCGGCGAGGAGGCCGATGGCTGCGCTTTCCAGATAGCCCTCGACCCCGGTGATCTGACCGGCGAAGCGTAAAGCGGGCCGGGCTTTCAGCCGCAAGGAAGCGTCGAGCAGCTTCGGCGAATTCAAAAAGGTGTTGCGGTGGATGCCGCCGAGCCGCGCGAACTCCGCTTTTTCAAGGCCGGGGATCATCCGGAAAATGTCGGTCTGGGCGCCGTATTTCAGCTTCGTCTGGAAGCCCACCATGTTGTAGAGCGTGCCGAGCGCATTGTCCTGGCGCAACTGCACGACCGCGTAAGGGCGTTTGCCGGTGCGCGGGTCGGTGAGCCCCACAGGCTTCATGGGCCCGTAGCGCAGCGTGTCTGGCCCGCGTTCGGCCATCACTTCGATGGGCAGGCAGCCTTCGAAATAGGGCGTCGATTTCTCCCAGTCCTTGAACTCGGTTTTCTCGCCTTCGAGGACCGCGTTCAGAAAAGCCGCATACTGATCTTCATCGAAGGGACAGTTGATGTAATCGGCGCCGTCGCCGCCCGTTTCCTGAGCATGGGGACCCTTCTTGTCGTAACGCGACTGCATCCAGGCGATGTCGAAATCGATCGTCTCTTTGTAGATGATCGGCGCGATGGCGTCGAAAAAGGCGAGGGACTCTTCGCCGGTGAGTGCGCGGATCGCTTCGGCGAGCGGCGCGGCGGTGAGCGGCCCCGTGGCGACGATGACATTCTCCCAGTCTTCGGGCGGCAGGGTTTCGATCGCTTCGCGCCGGATCTCGATATTGGGATGGGCCTCGAGCGCGGCGGTGACGCCCGCGGAAAAGGCGTCGCGGTCGACGGCGAGCGCCCCGCCGGCGGGCACTTTGTTGGCGTCCGCCTCGCGCATGATCAAAGAGCCCGCCCGGCGCATCTCCTCATGGAGAAGACCCACGGCGTTCTGCGTTGCATCGTCGGAGCGGAAGGAGTTGGAACAGACGAGCTCGGCGAAACCGCCGGTCTGGTGCGCTTCGGTTCCCCGCACGGGCCGCATTTCATGAAGGATGACGCGGGCGCCGCTCCCGGCCGCCTGCCAGGCGGCTTCCGAGCCTGCGAGCCCCGCGCCGATGATATGGATGACGCCGTTTTCACTCATGGTCCGCGCTTCTACCTGAGCCAGCGCGCGGCGCAACATCTTCTCCTGAGGCGGCCTTATTTGCCGTCTTCCTGTGGCGCGCAGCCCGCATTCCGGCTAGCCTGAGGACGATGGCTGCGCCAGACGGCCGCGAGGGGTTTGATGGGATTGCGTATTTTTTCCGTTGTGGGGGAGTCGCTTCATTTCGGCGGACGCCGGATGGAGACGATCGCCCGGGTCGCCTGGCTGCCGGTCCTTCTGTCGATGATCGCCAGCATGGCGGCGGTGTTCGCCATGGCCTCGGTGATCGCCGGGCAGGTCATCACCTTCGCCGATATTCCGTCTTTCGCCAGCGCGCAGCAACAAGTCGGCCGGTACGCCGCGCGCGGCTTTCAGAACAATCCCGGCGCCATGTGGACGATCACGCTGGCGAGCCTTCTGGCGCAGGGCATTCTCACCGCCTCGATCATCGCGCCCCTGATCCGTTATGCGGGGCTCGGCGAAAAGCCGGCGCCGGGGATCGTTCATGCGCCATTCGGCGACGGCGAGTTACGCTTCCTCGCCGCCAGCCTTTTCAGCCTGCTTTTTGTCGCTGTCCTGGTGTTCGGCCCGGTGGCGCTGACGACTTTCTATACGCTGAAATATATCGCCGCCGCGCTGTCCCAGACGATGGCAAGCTTTCCAAACCCGGAAAGCCTGCACACGATCGAGATTACGACGGTCGGCGATGCTGTGGCTGAGAGCGGGCAGTCATGGATCTACAACCGCATCATACCGCTCGCCGCCGCCGCGCCGCTCGCCATTCTGTTCTGGCTGTTCCTGTTCTTTCACTTTGCGCCGGAAAACCGTCCCAATGCGCCGGAGCCGGGCAATGCGGTGCTGCGCGCGCTGACGACTTTTGCCGTCGCCGTTTTGCTGCTCGCCGGCGCCTATTTCTTTTTTGCAGAACTGATGTTGAGCCGGTTTCGTGAGAATGTCGGGTTTCTCGGCTATGTTTCGAGCCTGTTCGACGCCGCCAATCTCAACATGACCGGCGTTCTCAAAAGCCTTAATTTCACCATGCAGGCGCCGTCGGCGCGGGTGTTGTTCTTCGGGGTCGTCTCCTTTTTCGTGATGAACTATATCAGCCTGCGGCTCTTCGCGTATCCGGGCGTCGTCGTCTGTCGCAAATCCATGGCGCTTGGCGGCGTTTTCAGCGTCACCCGCGGTTGGAACATCTTGCGTCTCGCCGTCATCCTGACGCTGATCGGGCTTTTGCTTTTTGTCGTGCAGGCGGTTGTCCTCAACGCGGTTCTCCTGCCGCTGGTGTTGCGGAGCCTGCAGGTTCTCGCCTCGGCCACGGCGGTCTCGACGAAACTGGTCAATTCCGGGGTGACGGCGGAGTGGGTGATGCCGTTTTTCGTCTGGGTCTGGAACATCATCAAAATTCTGGTGAATATTGTCTGGGCGTTCTTTTCTTTCGGCGTCACGGCGGGGCTTTACGGGCGGCTTTACCGGGAAAGCGAAGCCGGGCATTAAACCTTAGGCAAACACAGGCGGAGAGACGCGTGTCGGAACGCATCAGGGCCGGAGACATTCTTAACGAGGCCTTTCAGTTCGGCTTTTACCGCTGGACGACGGTGTTCCGGTTCGCCTGGCTGCCGGTCGTCATGGTCATGCTGCTCGCCTTTGGCGCGACGAATCTCGTCTTCGATATGGAGGCGTTGAAGGCGCTGGAGGGGGTGCAGGATCCGGCGCTCTCCGACTTCCAGGAGGCTTTCCGGTTGTCGATGCCGATGGCGGCGCTGACATGGATCGGCGTCGGCGTAATCGCGCTGTTTCTCTATAGCGGTTTCGCGGCGTCCATTTACCGGCTCGTGGCGCTCGGGGAAGAACGCTCCGGCGTCGCGCATCTGCGGCTTGACGGACCGGCTTTGCGCGTTTTCTTCGCCATGCTGATCTTGAATGGGATCAACTATGTCGTCATCAGCGCCGTTTCATTGCTGATGCTGGCGCTGAACGGTCACGGGATCGGCGATTTCTTCGCTGCGTGGCCCGATTTCTTCGCCATGGTCGAGGCCTCGTCACAAGACTCGTCCTATCAGCCTTCGCTGGAAGAGGCGCAGCGGCTGGCGCCGATCGGCCTGTTCTTTTTAGGCTTTATGTTCGCCTTGCCGGCGCTGATCTATATCAATGTCAAGCTTGCGCCTTTCGCCCCCGGCTCGGCGTCGGAAAACCGGCTTCTTCTGTTCGGCGCCTTCCGCATGACCTTCGGGCACGCCTGGTCGATCTTCGGGGTTTATGTCCTCTTCTTCATGGCCATGCTGGTGATGACGATCGTCTATTGGCTGACCATGAGCTTTCTGGGCGTGATGACCGGTCTCGGCGGCTCGGCCGCGGTGATCGGCAAGCTCTTCGGCGCTATCGAATTCGCCGCCAGCTTCGCCTACCAGATCTTCATTTTCGGCGTGCAGTTCTCCTTGCAGGCGATTATCTATCGCCGCCTCAAGACCGGCCAATAGGCGCGCGGCTCAGCCCCAGATTTCCATGACAAGACCGCGCGCGTCGCGGGCGCCGTCGCTAAGATGCACGGCCTTTCCCTCAAGCCGGGCTTTGGCCGTCAGCGCCAGCGCGCAGGCGTCGTAGACGTCGTCGCGTTTCACGGCCTTGGCGCCGTGCTCCTTGCGCAGCGCCTGATAGATATCTTCTGCATCCGAAAACCCGGCGCGCGTCAGCAAAGCCAGCCGCTCCTCTTCGCCTTCCTGTCTGCGCTTTGCGTGCGCGCAGGGGCGGCCGTCATTCAGCCGGGCGAATGCGACTTCCGGATGAGCCTCGCCGAGCCGCGCCTGATCGGCGGGCGTAATGGCGGCGTCGACCTCGCGGATTTTCGGCGCGATCATCCAGGCCTGTTTGGAGAGCCCGCCTTTCGCCTCCTGCCGCTTTCCCCACGCATTGGCCTCTTCATAGGCGTCAAAATTCAGCATCGGGCGGCGCGGCGGGGTGAAGACGCTCGATGTGCGCCCCGGTTTGAGCCTTCGCCGCGCCAGTCCCTCGCAGGCGCGCCTGCCGCTGTCTGCAAGCCCGATGGGCATGTCGACCATGATCATCGCCGCTTGCGCCCCGGCGCCGTTTAAAATCTCTGCAAAAGACATCGCAATGAACCCGTTCGCGCTCATGCCGGAAAGGTTAAGGCGCGCGACGATCCAGCCGGCGCGGCATCCGTCGACGCCCAGAACGAATTCGCTTGCGCCGGCTCGCTTTCTGGTTGTCCGATCCGGCGATGGCATGGGCATTGCTGATTCCGGGCTGCTCCGTGCCCTTTTGGGCATGAGCCGGGGGATATCTCAAGGCAAGGCCAATGACCGGCTTGTCAGCAGCCCTGAGGGGCGGCATCCTGACAGGAAGCGGAAGAATGAAAATAATGGGTATCGAAGACATCACAGAAGACGGGACGGGGGAAGAGGCGAAAGGCGCCGAAAATTTCGTTCAGTCGGAGCTCTTTGCACGGACGTTCCGCGAGGGCATGGCGCTGGTTGAAGAGACCGCCAATTACCTAGACGGCGAGGGGCGCGACGCCTCTAAAGAGCTTCCGCGCGAAACGGCGCTCTCTTACGCCGGCGCCTCCATGCGCCTGACGACGCAGCTCATGCAGATCGCCTCCTGGCTCCTGGTTCTGAGGGCCGTGCGCGAAGGCGAGATGGTGCTGGGCGAGGCGAGCGACGACAAATACCGGCTCATTCCGGGCGAAGCCGCTTCGGTGAAATTCAAATCAGAAGGCCTGCCCGAGCGCCTTGTGGCCCTGATCGACGCCGCGCACCAGCTTTACAACCGCATCAGCCGTCTCGACGCCGAACTCTTCACCGGCGAGGCCGCGCCTGTCGAAAAGAACGACGCCGCCGCCCAGCAGCGCGCGCTCTTGAAAGCTTTCGGCGGGCGGTAAACACACGCCCGCTCATCCCGGCGAAAGCCGGGACCTTGTTCAATTTATTTTGAGCTTTTGGATGGAGATCCCGGCTGGAGTTTATCCTCGGGCCGGCCTTTGGCCGAACCCGGGGGCCGGGATGCGCGGCGTCAGACGCCTTACTTCTTCAGGCCGAAAGAGCCGAATTTCTGGTTGAATTTCGACACGCGGCCGCGCTCGCCGACGCGCTGCGGGCCGCCGGTCCAGGCCGGATGCGACAGCGGGTCGATGTCGAGATTGATGGTCGCGCCTTCTTCGCCATAGGTCGAGCGGGTTTCGAAGGTCGAACCGTCGGTCATGACGACCTTGATCGTATGATAAGTCGGATGGATGTCTTTCTTCATGACGGCGGTCCTTCGCGCGGGGCGCAAATCTGTTGTTTTTTCGGCTTGGAGCGGGGCCATATACGCGGGGGCGCAGCGCTTCGCAAGCCCTGGAATTAGGAGAATCGCAATCTAGCGCCTTCGCAGGTGCAATGTTATGATTTCGGGCCGCCGCCGACCGTCCTGAAATCCTCTTGAGCTCGCCCCTGTATCATGCGTTTCCTGTTGTTTTTGCTGGCTGTTCTTCTCATTCTGGGCGGCGCGGCCGCCTGGCGCCTCGCCGCTTTTAACCAGTTCGCCGCCATCGAGCCGGTGACGCTGGCGCGCTGTCAGCCGGTCCGGGGCATCGCCGGGCCCGAAGACATCGAAATCGACGCCAAAAGAAGGCTCGCTTTCATCTCCTCCCTCGACCGCCGGGCGGACGGCGCGCGCGGGGCGATCCACCTTTTCGATCTGAACGATCCGCTGGCCGAGACGGCCTGGCGCGACCGCACCGGCGGCGTTCCCGCCGACTTCCGGCCTCTGGGGATCAGCTATTACGAGGACGGCGAAACGCGCCGGCTCTTTGTGGTGAACGAGGCGGGGCCTTCTATCGAGCTTTACAGCGTTGAAGAAGACGGCGATCTCGCGCATCTCGAAACATTCGCCGAGCGGCGGATCTTAAGCCCCAACAGCGTCGCCGCGGCGGGCCCGAGGCGCTTTTACGTCAGCAACGATCTGCGCCCCGGGCGCAACTCGCCGCTCGCCGGGTTTCACTTTTTGACGGCGTCCGATCTCGGCGAAATCTTCTATGTGGACGGCCCGCAATGGAGCGTCGTTGCGGACAAGCTGCGTTTCGCCAACGGGCTCGCCCTGTCGCCGGATGGGAGCAAGCTCTATGCGGCGGAAAGCGCCGCCAAGAGGGTGAAGGTCTTCGAGCGCAACAGCGCGAACGGCAAGCTGACGCTGGCGGAGACGATCCCGCTCGACGCCGCGCCGGACAATCTCAGCTTCGACGGGCAAGGCGCGCTCTGGGTCGCCGCCCTGCCGAAGCCGCTCCTGTTGCCGCGCCTGAAAAGAAATGCGGAGGCGACCGCGCCCTCCGAAGTGCTCCGGGTCGCGCCGGACGGGGCGGTCTCGACCGTTTACCGGGATGGCGGCGAGCAGCAATCGGCGGCGACGGTCGCCGCGCGGCTTGGCGGCAAGCTGCTCATCGGCGCGCTTTACGAGCGAAAATTCCTCTATTGCGATTTGCCTGCCGCCTCGGAATAAGCAATAGAGCGCCCATGAAATACGTCTCCACCCGCGGGGCCGCCCCCGCCGTCGATTTCGAAGGCGCGCTCCTCGCCGGCCTGGCGCCGGATGGCGGGCTTTACATGCCCGAAGGCTGGCCGGTCTTTTCGGTTCAGGAGGCGCGGGCTATCGGCTCCCTGCCTTACGCCGAAGCCGCGGCGGAAATCCTGTCGCATTTTGCCGGCGAGAGTTTCGACAAGGCCGACATCGCAAAGATGACGGCGGAGGCTTATGCGACATTCGCGGACAAAGACGTCGCGCCGGTCGTTCCGCTCGGCGGTGAAGACTACATGCTCGAGCTGTTTCACGGGCCGACGCTCGCCTTCAAGGATTTTGCGATGCAAATCCTCGGGCGTCTTTACGATGCGGCGCTCGAACGCCGTGATGAGCGCCGGACGATTATTGTGGCGACGTCCGGCGATACGGGCTCGGCGGCGATCGAGGCGTTGAAATCCTGTTTGCGGGTCAATGTCGCCGTCCTTTTCCCCGAAGGCCGCGTCAGCGCCGTGCAGCAGCGCATGATGACCTCGGTCATCGCGCCCAATGTGATGAATGTCGCGGTCAAAGGCTCCTTCGACGACTGCCAGGCGATCGTGAAAACGCTTTTCGCCGATGAAGCTTTCTCGCGCGGCGTGCGGCTGTCCGGCGTCAACTCGATCAACTGGGCGCGGCTGGCGGCGCAGACGGTTTATTATTTCACCGCATGGGCGCGGCTCGCCGAAAGCGGCGAGGCGGTGAATTTCGTCGTGCCTACGGGCAATTTCGGCGATGTCTTCGCGGGCTATGCAGCGAAACGCATGGGGCTTCCCATCGTCAAGCTCGGCGTCGCCGCCAACGCCAACGACATTCTCCATCGCGCCATCGCGCAGGGCGATTACACGCCGGGCGCGGTGAAGCCGACCGCGTCGCCCTCCATGGACATTCAGGTCGCCAGTAATTTCGAGCGGCTCTTGTTCGAGGCGAAACATCGCGACGCAAAAGCGCTCAGGGCGGCGATGGAAGACTTCGCAAAGGCGAGAGCCATGAAGCTCGACGAGGAAACGCTCGCCGCGATCCGCGACGATTTCGTTTCCGACGCCGTTTCCATGGAAGAGACCCTCGCGGAGATCAAACGCCATTACGAAGAAACCGGCGCGCTCATCGATCCGCATACGGCGGTGGGCCGCGCCGCGGCGCGCCGGCTTCGCCAGATGGGCGCGCTTGAAGGCAAGATCGTCACGCTGTCGACGGCGCATCCGGCGAAATTCCCTGAAGCGGTGAAAGAAGCGACGGGACAGACGCCGGCGCTGCCCGCCGCTTACGCCGATCTCTTCGAGCGTCCGGAAAAGATGGAGCATGCGCCCGCCGAACCGGACGCCGTGAAGGCGCTCATGCGCAGCGCGTTCGGAACCTGACCTCAATGGTTTCCTTACACACCCTGCCGAACGGCGTGCGCGTCGTCGCCGATCCCATGCCGGAGCTTAAAACCGCGGCGCTTGGCGTCTGGGTGCGCGCCGGCTCCGTCGATGAGCGCCAGGGCGAATACGGGATTGCGCATCTTCTCGAACATATGGCGTTCAAGGGCACCGGGCGGCGTTCGGCGCTCGCCATCGCCGAAGAGATCGAAGGGGTCGGCGGCTATCTGAACGCCGCCACAAGCCACCAGCGCACCGGCTATTACGCGCGCGTCTTAAAAGACGATCTGGCGCTCGGCGCCGACATCCTTTCCGACATTCTCGCGAACCCTTTGTTCGACGAAGAGGAACTGGCGCGCGAGCGCGAAGTCGTGGTGCAGGAAATCGGCGAGGCGGCGGACACGCCCGACGACGTGGTTTTCGAAAAACTCACCGAAGCGGCCTGGGGGACGCATCCTCTGGGCCGGCCGATCCTCGGCACGCCGGACAGCGTGCGCGCCCAGACCCGTGACTCCCTGCGCGGTTTCATGGCCCGCTGTTATCGCCCGGACGACATGATCCTCGCCGCCGCCGGCGGGGTGGACGAAGGCGCGCTTTTAAAACTCGCCGAAGACTGGTTCGGCGGGTTCAGCGCTGAAGGCGAGAGCGGCGCGCGCGAAGACCCGCATTTCATCGGCGGGCTTCTCCACGACAAGCGCAAAATCGAACAGACTCATCTCGCCGTCGCCTTTCCGGGCGTTCCCTCGGCCCATGAGGACTTTTTCGCAACCCGTCTTTATGCGGATGTTCTCGGCGGCGGCATGTCCTCGCGGCTGTTCCAGAAAATTCGCGAGGAGCGCGGGCTCGCCTATTCGGTTTACGCCTTCGCCGACGGGTTTGAGAATGCAGGGCTTCTCGGCGCCTATGTGAATGCGGAAGCCAAACACATCGCCGAGGCGGCGACAATCATCCGCGATGAAATGGCGGCGACAGCAGGCGCCATGGGCGTGGAAGAAGTCGCGCGCGGCAAGGCGCTGTTGCGGTCGTCCCTGATGCTCGGCCTTGAAAGCCCGGCGAACCGCATCGAGGCGGCGGCGGGCCAGCTTTTCACCTATGGCGCGCTGATGGACGCCGATGACATCCTCGCGCGCATCGACGCGATCACGGTCGAGGACATGCAGCGCTGCGCGGACCGGGCCCTCAAAGGCCCATGCGCCGTCTCCATTGTCGGCCCGTGCAAAATCGGCCCGGTCGAGGCGGCTTTGAAGTTTTCCTAAATCGGTCGTGTCTCAGTTTGCCTTCATCCTGAGGGGCGGGGCTGTCTCGAAGGGCGAAGGCAAACTGAGACACGGCTTCTAAATCCGATTTTTGCATCGCCCTTAATCGCGCTATAAGGCGGCGATGCTGTTCGCCAATGCGCCCTCCAACCCGGCCTTTAATCCGGTGCTCGTCCAGGAGCCGGTGATGCTGCGCGCGGCGGTCCTGACCGATTATCCCGCCTGGGCGGCGCTTCGCGATGAGAGCCGGGCGCATCTGACCGAATGGGAAGAGGCCTGGACGCCGGAGCAGGCGAGCCTTTCTGCGTTCAAACGGCGTCTGCGCCTTTACGACCGGGACCGGCGGCGCGGCGGCGGTCTTTATCTTCTCGCCTTCCGGATCGGCGACCATGCGCTCATCGGCGGCGCAACGCTGAGCAATATCCGCTATGGCGCTTCGCGCTCGGCTTTGCTCGGCTATTGGGTGGGCGCGCCTTATGCGCAGCGCGGCTACGGGACGGCGGCGGTCAAGGCCATCGCCGCCCACGCCTTTGATGCGATTGAGCTTAACCGTCTGACGGCGGCGTGCCAGCCGGGGAATATTGCATCGCAAAAACTGCTGGAGCGTTGCGGTTTTCTGCGTGAAGGCCTCGCCCGGGATTATCTGATGATCAACGGCGCCTGGCGCGATCACGTCATCTATGCGCTGACCGCCGCGGATTGCCGCAAAAACAAGGACGCTGAGTCCTAGATCGGGCCCGTCAAGTCAAAAATTCGTTCCGAATTCCGGCCCGGCTCTTGCGATAAATTCATAGCCGCGTGAAGATGACACAGGGCGAATGCGCGGCTGTTAGTCGCGCGAGGGCGGGGCTTTTGCAGTCCAGTCCGGGGGAGCCGCTCAAAAAAGGCCGTTTTCATGCGGTCTTAGGGCAAGCGTTGAGGGGTTCGGGGTTAATACATGGTGGCAGTAGGAGTGTTTGGCTTGGCGGACGGGTTCTCGGGACTGGCTCAAGCTGAATTGTTGCGCGGCGCCGTAGCGGGCGCCTTTATCGTGGCGATGGCCTTTCTTGCAGGCTATGCGGCGATCCGAAGAAGCGGCCTTGCAGTTTGCGCCCTCTTAATGGTGATGGCTGCAGGCGGACTCGAATTTTCACGGCTCGGCTTTTTGTCGGCGCTTCCCGGCGAAGCAACGGTGATGATGCAGGCGCTGTTCGCGGCGGCCGCCATCGTATTTCTCTCAGCCTCCATCGGCGCGGCGCGATACAACCCGCTTTTGGGCGGAGTGATGTTTACGGCCGCGCTCGTCATCGGCGGCATGGGGATCATCAATTTCTTCGAGCGCATCGATCTCGCGCCGATGATGCGCTGGGCGCTGATCGGCGTCGGCGGCTTTGCGGTGCTCTTGTCTTTGACCCAGGCCTTGCGCGGCGACTCCGGCGCGCGTCTGGTTCTGCCGGGCGTTGTGCTTGCTGCAGCGGCGCCGCTGCTCGGTCTTTTCGGCTCGGCGGAAGGCGGCGTCATGGCTTTTGCGTCGCACGGGCTCTTCACGCTCGGCATTCTGGCGGCGAGCATGATCGCGCTCACGGAAACCGGCCTTTCGCAGGCGATCGAGCCGCGCAGCATCGATTTCGGCGTGCGCACAAGCCATGACGCGCCGTCGCGCCACAAAGAGGTCAAGTCCGCGCGCGAACGCGCCGAGATCGTGCTCGACAGCCAGATCGCCCGGGTGCTCGATTATTCCGGGGTCGCGATCTGGGACTGGTCGCCCGAAGCCATCGACCAGACGGACTCGCTTCCGGCGCTGCTCGGCGCCGACTCCGATGCGCCGTTCACGCCGGAGGCGTTGCGCAATTTCATTCACGCCGACGATGCGGCGCGCTTCGATTCCGAATTGCTGGCGCCGGTGGACGGTCCGTTCGACGTTTGCCTCAAATTGTTCGACGGGCGCATGATGCGCATGCGCGGCGCCCGCGCGGCGGACGAGGGCTCGGGCGAGATCGAAAGACTGGTCGCCTTTGTCGAGCCGCTGGCGGGCAGCCCGATCAACGAGGCGCGGCTTAAATATGCGACCGAGTCGGCGATCGTGCCGCCGGCCGCCGCCGATCCCATGACGTCCAAGCTTTCCGCGGCGCTCGCCAATGGCGACATCGCCGCCGCCTTCCAGCCCATCGTTTCGCTCGAGGACGGCAAGGTCTCGGGCTATGAGGCGCTCGCCCGCTGGCGCGGTCAGGAAGAAGGCGCCGAAGAAGGCCCGGAGCGTTTCGTCAAGGCCGCCGAACGGATTGGCGAAGGCGGGGCGCTCGCTGCGACCATGCTCGATCAGGCGGCGGTGTTTCTTGCCGACGCCCTTGAAAAAGAAAAACGACGCGACCTGTTCGTCGCGATGAACGTGTCCTGGGGGCAGATCCGCGAAGAGGGGTTCCTTGAGAAAGTGCGCGAGACGGTGGCGAAATACGACCTGCCGGACAACGCGCTGGTGCTCGAGCTTACAGAAGCCGATGCGGTAAGCGACGCGACGCTCGCCTTTGACGTGTTCCGTAAACTGAAGGCCTCGGGCGTGGCGCTCGCTTTCGACGATTTCGGCGCAGGCTTTACCTGTCTGTCGAACCTCAGGAAATATGATTTCGATTATCTCAAGATCGACAAGTCCTTCACCAACGATCTCGAAACCGATGGCGACGGCGCGAAAATCGTCGCGTCGCTGGCGTCGCTCGGCAAGGAGCTCGGGCTCAAGGTCATTATCGAGGGTGTTGAATCGAAAGCGGATTCGGCGAAAGCGCGCAAAATGGGGTGCGCCTTCGGTCAGGGCTTCGCCTTCGGCAGGCCGGTGATGAGCGAAACCGCGCCCGCGCCGGCGACAGCGTCGGCCGGTGCGCCTGAGGAGGAAGCGCCGGCGGAAAACCAGCGCTTCACCGCGTCGGAACCGGAAGAAACCGCAGCGGCGCCCGCTGAAGAAAAGCGGGCGCTTGCCATGGCGGATGCGGGGGCGGATGCGGACGTCGGGGCCGAAGCCGGCGGCAAGCCGGAAGGCGACGAGGCTGATTTCGCCGAAGAAGACGCGATGGAGCGCAAGCACCGTCGCTGGCGCTTCTGGGGCGGCGCGCAGGATCTGCGTTAGGATTTGACAGTTCCGTTTCTGCGACGAGGCTTCCGGATTCCGCTCATCCCCGCGAAAGCGGGGATCCAGAAAAATTCGTTATTTGATGCGGCCTGCATTGGATTCCCGCTGTCGCGGGAAGGAACGGAGAAATATTTTCTATCTATGCGGATTTAGCTCTGGCCGCTCTAATTCAAAGGCCCTAATTCAAAGGCTTGTCTTCGTCGCGCGCCGACGCCCATTCCGTCGACAGCATGGCGCTCGTCACGCCGAGTTTTTCCAGCGCGCGCTTCCAGATATCTTCTTTGGCGCCGTTAAAGATGATGTCTTCGTCCGGCTCGCAATGGATCCAGGCGTTCATCGCGATTTCTTTTTCAAGCTGGCCCGCGCCCCAGCCCGCATGACCGATGGCGAGAAGGCAGCGCCGCGGAGCTGCGTTCTTAGGCTCCTTGCCGGCGATGTCGATGAGAATGTCGCGGCTTGCCGTAAGGCCGAGCCCGTCGCCGAGCGCAAGCGTCGCATCGATCTCGTAATCGAGCGTGTGAAGGACAAGGCCGCGTTCGGTCTGCACCGGGCCGCCGAAAAACACGGGCGTTTCGTCCGCATCGTCCTGCGGCGCGATTTCAAGCTGCTCTAAAAGTTCGGACAAAGCCACGTCGTCAAGCGGCTTGTTGACGATGACGCCCATGGCGTGCTCCTCGTCATGGGCGCAAAGGAAGATCACCGAGCGGTCAAAGCGCGGGTCGCCCATATTGGGCATGGCGATCAGCATCTGGCCTGCAAGCGTATCGCCAGCCGGCGGGGGAGGCGGCGCATCCGTTTCTTCCATAGAGGAAAAAGTAGGACTCGCCCCGCGCCGATGCAAGAGGCCGCGTTTGACGGTGGACGGCGCGCCTTTGGACGCCTAAAAGCCCCGCAGAAGCAATGACAAAGGAGAATTGAACGTGACCATTGCTGTCGGCGACAAAATTCCGGACGTGAAAGTCATGGTGGCCACGGGCGAAGGCCCGCAGGCGGCGCAGACCGGCGAGCTCTTGGGCTCGGGCAAAGTAGCGCTATTCTCCGTACCCGGTGCATTCACGCCGACCTGTTCGGCGAAACACCTGCCGGGCTTCGTTGAAAAAGCGGATGAGTTTAAATCGAAAGGCGTCGACAAGATCGTCTGCATGTCGGTGAACGACGCTTTCGTGATGAATGCCTGGGGCGAGGATCAAAAGACCGGCGACAAAGTCGTCATGCTGGCGGACGGCAATGGCGATTTCGCCCGCGCCCTCGGCCTTGTCATGGACGGCACGGGTTTCGGCATGGGCGAGCGCTCGCAGCGTTTTTCCGCCGTCATCGACAATGGCGTCGTCAAAGAACTGAATGTCGAAGCGCCCGGCGCTTTTGACGTCTCCAGCGCCGAACACATGCTCGGCCAGCTTTAATATTCGATCTTCATCCTGAGGAGCCTGAACGTCTCTTCGTCCTTCGAGTCCGCGCGCATTTCATGCGCGCCCTCAGGATGAAGAGGCGTTCGGGCGTCTCGAAGGATCAGGCGAAAGCCTGCGCCGCCTGACAGGCGAGCGCGTCGGCGCGTTCGTTTTCCGGGTGGCCGTCATGGCCCTTCACCCAGCGCCAGTCGACATCGCGTTCCTCGGCGAGCGCGTCGAGCCTTTCCCAGAGATCGCGGTTCTTCACCGGCTTTTTCGCCGCGTTCTTCCAGCCATTGCGCTTCCAGCCCTTGATCCAGCCGGTGATGCCGTTCTTCACATACTGGCTGTCGGTGTGGATGACGACGCTCGCGCCCTTCGGCGTTTCCTCGAGCGCGCGGATGGCCGCGAACATCTCCATGCGGTTGTTGGTCGTCGCCTCTTCGCCGCCGTTCAGCTCCCGGCGGGCGCCGTCTTCAATAATCAAAACACCCCAGCCGCCGGGCCCCGGATTGCCGAGGCAGGCGCCGTCGGTAAAGACTTCGATCATGTGCAATTCCTGCTGGTTTGGTCCTAGCTGGCGAGCCGCAGCGGAGATTTGAAAGTGATCGTCTCGCGCGCGGTCTCAACGGTTTCGACGCGCACCGTGCGGCGCGCCGCCAGCGCGGTCAAGAACTCCTCGACAAGCGTTTCCGGCGCCGAGGCGCCGGCGGAAAGCCCGATCACGCGCGCCTTGGCGATACGCGCCCAGTCCGCGGCTTCGGCGTCTTCCAAAAGCACGGCGTCTTTCGCGCCGGCGGCGCGCGCCGTCTCCACGAGCCGCACGGAATTCGATGAGGTCGGCGAGCCGATGACGATGAAGAGGTCGGTCCCCGCCGCGCTCGCTTTCACCGCCTGCTGCCGGTTCGAGGTGGCGTAACAGATGTCTTCTTTCGCCGGTCCGGCGATTTGCGGAAAGCGCTCCTTGAGCGCGGCGAGAATGTCGCGGGTCTCGTCGACGGAGAGAGTCGTCTGCGTCGCATAGGCGAGGGGCCCTTTGGCGTCCGGCAGGGCGGCCACGTCCGCAATGCTTTCAACCAGGATGACCGAGCCTTCCGGCGCCTGGCCCATCGTGCCGACGACTTCCGGATGGCCGCGATGGCCGATGAGAATGACCTTGCGGCCGGCGGCGATATGGCGGCGGGTTTGCGAATGGACTTTGAGGACCAGCGGGCAGGTGGCGTCGATTTTGACGAGCTTGCGGGCCGACGCCTGGTCATGGGCCGCTTTCGGCGCGCCATGGGCGGAGAAGACGACAGGCCGGTCGGCGGGAACGTCCTCGAGATTTTCGACGAAAACCGCGCCCATGGCCGAGAGGCGGGCGACCACATGATTGTTGTGAACGATCTCGTGGCGCACATAGACCGGCGCGCCATAGGCGGCGAGCGTGTCTTCGACGGTGCGAATCGCGCGCTCCACGCCGGCGCAAAAGCCGCGCGGACTCGCAAGACGCACCGCGACGGGCGGTTTTGGAGCTGTCATGTCAGCTGCGCTCCTCATGGGCCTTTCTAGCGGCCATTTCGTTTCCATGCCCCTAACTTTCCGCGGGCCCTAATTTTCCGCGGGTTTGACGCCGCATCCGGCGCGGGCCTTCTCTTCAGGGGGACGCCGATTCGGTGATTGCGCCCCCGGCGGCGAGACGCTACGAGAGGCTGCCCTCGTTTGGGCGCCGCCGCGGCGAACTCCGGACTACCGTCCAGTCCGGGCGCCGGAAAGGCGGCCCCAAGGCGAATTTGTGGAATAAATATAAGGGTTCGGGCCGATGAAAAAACTCCTCGCGACAGCGCTTTTCGCCGCAGCCGCCGCCGCGCTGACGGGGTGCGCCAGCTCCAAGAAAGCGCGCGCCGCCCGGGAAGCCAATCCGGCCCCCTGTCCCAACATCCTGATCCTGAACGAAGCTTCCCGGTTCATCGAGTTCGACGGGGAAGAGAGCGCGGATAACATCGCCTATTCAGGCGAGATGGTCGATGTGACCTCCACCTGCCGGTATTACGCCGACGAACCGATCGAGGCGGGCATCACTATGGACCTTGCTTTCGGGCGCGGGCCGAAGGGCGAAGAGGATGAAAAGCTGTTTACCTATTTCGTCGCCGTCACCCGCAAGGACTCCGAGGTGATCGCCAAGAAGGAATTCCAGATCCCTGTCAAATTCAGCGAGGACGAGCCGATCCAGGTGGAGCAGGTCGATATCGACAAGGTGGAGATTCCGCGCGCGGGCGAAAACATCTCCGGCCTCAATTTTGAAATCATTGTCGGCTTTTCGGTGACGCCGAAACAGGCGATCTTCAACCGCTCCGGCAAGAGCCTGAAGTTTCCCGATCTGAAATGACCCTGAAAGACGAATTGTCGGCCATCGCCGGCGAAGCCTTCGCCGCCGAAGGGCTGGACGCAGGGCTGGGCGCGGTGAAAGCCGCCGACCGGCCTGATCTCGCCCAGTTCCAGTGCAACGGCGCGCTCGCCGCCGCGAAAGCAGCGAAGAAGAATCCGCGCGAGATTGCGGGCGCCGTCGCCGATAGACTGTCCGCGCGCCCGGAATTTTCCGAAGTCACGGTCGCCGGGCCGGGCTTCATCAATCTCAAGCTGACGCCGGATTTCCTCGCGGCCCGCATCGACGCGCTCGGCGCCGACGGCCGGTTCGGCGGCTGGGAAAAAGAAACGCCCGAAAAGATCGTCATCGATTATGGCGGGCCGAATGTCGCCAAGCCCTTGCATGTGGGCCATCTGCGCGCCGGGATCATCGGCGAGAGTCTGAAACGGATCATGCGGTTCGCCGGCGACGACGTGACCGGCGACGTGCATCTCGGCGACTGGGGCCTGCAGATGGGCCAGCTCATCTCCGAGCTCGAACTGCGCCAGCCGGACCTCGTTTATTTCGACCCCCAGGCGGAAGGGCCGTTTCCTGAAGAGCCGCCCATAAGTCTTTCCGATCTTGAGGAAATGTATCCCGCGGCTTCGGCGGCGTGCAAAGACGACCCGGCCCGCGCCGACCTCGCCCGCAAGGCGACCAAGGCGCTGCAGGCTGGCCGGCCCGGCTATGTCGCCCTGTGGCGCCATTTCGTGACGCTTTCCGTCAACGCCATGAAAAAAGACTACGCCGATCTCGAGGTCGAGTTCGATCTCTGGAAAGGCGAGGCGGACGCCGATCCCCTGATCCCGGAGCTGACGGAGGACCTTAAAAAGCGCGGCGTTCTCGAGGAATCGGACGGCGCTGAGATCATCCGCGTCGCCCGCGAGGACGACAACAAAGAGATGCCGCCGATCATCTTCCTCAATTCCGAAGGGGCGGTGGGCTATCACGCGACGGACATCGCCACCATTGTCGACCGCAAGCGCGCGCTCGACCCCGACCGCATCCTCTATGTGGTGGACGCGCGCCAGCGGCTGCACTTCGAACAAGTGTTCCGGGCCGTCGCCAAGGCCGGCTATTTCGACGAGGCGCGGCTCGAGCATCTCTGGTTCGGGACCATGAACGGCAAGGACGGCAAGCCGTTCAAGACCCGCGCCGGCGGCACGCTGAAGCTCAGGGACCTGATCGAAACGGTGACGGACAAAGCCCGCGAGCGCCTTGAAGAGAACGGCTTTGCGGAAGGCTATGGCGAAGCGGAGACCCGGGAAGTGGCGCGCCAAGTGGGCGTCGCGGCCTTGAAATTCGCCGATCTCTCCAATCCGCGCACCAGCGATTATATTTTCGATCTCGACCGCTTCATGGCGTTTGAAGGCAAGACCGGGCCTTATCTTCTATACGCCAGCGTGCGGGTGCGCTCGGTCATCGCCAAGGCGAAGACGGCAGGCGCGGGCGAGGCGGGGCCCGCCATGCTCGCCGCGCCGGAAGAGGTCGACTTGGCGCTGGTGCTGCTCGGGTTCGCCGATGCGCTGCGCGATGCTTACGCCAAGCGCCTGCCGCATCTTCTCTGCGACCACGCCTTCACGCTCGCCCAGACCTTTTCGAAGTTCTACGCCGCCTGCCGGATCGTCGATGAGGGGGATGCGAAACTGCGCGCCTCGCGCCTTGCGCTGGCGTCCGCCGTCGGCGGCCAGCTCGATCTCATTCTTTCCCTGCTCGGATTTTCGGCGCCGGAGCGCATGTAGCGCGCGAAGCTGTGGCGCCCGGTCCACACTCTTGCTGTAAAATTCGCCGGGGCTTAGCGGAAAATGCTGTTACGCCATAACGCTCACGCGCTAAGCGCGCGTGAATCTTGATGTTATTTTCCACAAGATTGCGTTTTCAATAAACCGCTTCAGACGTCACAAAAGATTTAGAAGAACAAGCTGTCGTTGTCACGCAATTGTCATCTAGTTTACCTAAGGCCTGTCGCGTATTTCGCGCTGCACACTAAAGCAGCAGTGCAGCAGATTCAGCTTGGGGAATATCAACATGAAGCTAATGAAAACGCTCTCCGCCGGCGTGGCGGCGATTGCGATTACGACCGCCTTCACGACGGTCGTCGCGCCGACGCCGGCGCATGCGCAGCAGACTGACGCCAGCATTCGCGGCACGGTTATCTCTGCAGACGGTTCGCCGCTGTCAGGTGCAACTGTGTCAATCGTTCACGCGCCGTCGGGCACCGCCTCTTCGGCGACGACCTCCGCGAACGGCACCTTCTTCGAAAGCGGCCTGCGCGTCGGCGGCCCCTACACGCTTACTGTCAGCGCCCCGGGCTTTGAGCCGGAAGTTGTCGAGGGCGTTTATCTCGAGCCGGGCAGCGCCCAACGCGTCGTCATCGACTTGCGGCGCTTGGCGACGTCTGACGAAATCATCGTTCTTGGCACTCGCGCGCCGTCGATCGATCTTAACAACGGCGCCGGTTCCGCCTTCGACGCTTCTGACATCGCCAACCAGCCTTCCGTTACCCGCGACGTCGTCGACACGCTTGTGCGCGATCCGCTCGTCAATCGCGGCTCCGGCACAGGCGAAATCTCCATTGCCGGCGTGAACCCGCGCTACAACGCCTTGGCGCTTGACGGCGTGCTGCAGGGCGACGATTTCGGCCTGTCTTCGTCCATCTATCCGACGGCGCGCTCGCCGATTTCGCTGGATTCAATCGAATCCGCCTCTGTTGTGGCGTCGAGCTATGATGTTGAATCAAGCGGTTTCCAGGGCGGCCTGATCAACGTCGTGACGAAATCGGGCACGAATGAGTTTCACGGTTCGGGCTACTGGTTCCGTTCCGGCCAGAACTTCCTCGGCGAGATTTCTGACGGCACGCTAGTTCCCGCTTCTGAATTTAAGGAGCGTGAATGGGGTCTCAGCCTCGGCGGCCCTGTCATCAAAGACAAGCTGTTCTTTTTCGCCAGCTACGAAAACTTCAAATCAGCGTCTCCTGCGAACTTCGCCGGCACGGATGCTCAAAACGGCATCCTCGATCCGACGACATTCTACAGCACGTTGAATGATCGCATTCAGGATGGCACCAACTTTAACCCTGGCGGTCGTCCGGGTTCCACATCCTTGCCAACCAGCACGAAGCGGTTCCTTGGCAAAATCGACTGGAATATCAACGAAGACCACCGTCTCGAAGCAAGCTATCAGCGCACCCGCGAGACCGGCACGTCCGTTTCGTCGACGAGCTTCACCTCGGCCTGGTACGATACGCCTCAGGATCTCGACACGTATTCGGGGGGCATCTACTCTGACTGGACGGACAATTTCTCGACTGCGCTTCGCGTCGGCTATAAAGACAATGTCCGCGGTCAGAATTGCCGTGCTGGAAGTGATTTCAGCGAAATCCAGCTTCAGCTTGAAGGCGCGGACGTCGCCATGGATCCGGCTTTTGCCGGCTTGATCGATCCGGTGGTGTTCGGCGACCAGACGTTTGTCGCAGGCTGCGACCGTTTCCGTCATGGCAACGAATTCGACGACAACCGCCTGCAGATTTTTGCTTCGGGCAATTATGAGTGGCAAGATCACGTCACGACATTCGGCGGGGAGTACGAGAATTACGAGCTTCGCAACCTATTCCTGTCCGACTCGAACGGCACATTCATTTACGAAAGCCTTGATGAGCTCGACAACAACACGGGCGTTGATGTGGCGTACCGCAACGTCATCACGAATGACAAAAACGACGCTGCAGCGACTTGGGGCTACAGCAAGATGAGCCTCTTCGTTCAGGATGAGTGGCAGTTTACGCCAAACTTTGCTTTCAATGTGGGCGTTCGTTACGAGCGCTTCTTCCAGAGCGATGAGCCGCCGGCGCGTGCAGACTTCATGGCTGCCTATGGCCGCACCAACACAGACAATCTGGATGGCGTCGACATTATTCAGCCGCGTTTCGGCTTCAACTATGAGCCGTTCGACCGGACGACGATTTCGGGCGGTTTCGGCCTCTTTTCCGGCGGCAACCCGCAAGTTTGGGTTTCAAACGCGTTCCAGCCGCAGATATTTTCTGTCAGCGGCACTTTTGATGGTGTGACGCCTGGCATGATCCCGTCGAGCCTGATCAACGAAGTCGCTAACTCTGATCCGACGACGCCGACTTTCATTGACACGATCTCACCTGACTTTAAGATTCCTTCGCAATGGAAGGGCTCCGTCCGTCTTACTCAGGGCTTCGATCTCGATTTCGGTTCGATCAATCTCGGCACGGATTACCAGATCACGGTTCAGTATCTCTATTCGAAGATCAAAGACGACTTTGTCTGGCGGAACCTTGCGCAAACCGAGCTGGGCCTTGCTCAGGGCGTTGCGCCCGACGGCCGGCCGATCTACGCCAACCTGCAGGAAATTGGCGTCGATAACGCCGTCGAGCTTGGTAATGTCAGCGGCGGCCGCAGCCACATCTTCTCGGTGGCGTTGGCCAAGCAGTATGAAAACGGCTTTAATTTCGACGCTTCCTACGCTTATCAGGACGTCGACAGCGTGACGCCGGGCACGTCGTCTCGCGCTGTTTCCAACTGGCGTTCGCTCGTGACCTTTGACCGGAACAACCCGGAAGTTGGCACGGCGCCGTTCGAAACCAAGCACGCCTTCAACATCAATCTTGGTTACGAGAATAATTTCTTCGGCGACCTGATCACCCGCCTCGATCTGTTCGGCTCCATTCAGTCGGGCGATCCGTTCAGCTACGTGTTCAACGTTTCCTCATCGAACCCGCTGTTCGGCCGCGCCGGCAACTTTGAATCGCCGTATGACAACGACCTGCTTTACATCCCGGCCATGTCGGGCGGCATGTCGTCGGACGCCGGCGTTGTCTTCGCCTCCGGCTTTGACGGCGGCGCGTTCGAATCTTTCGTCAATGAGCAAGGCTACGAGCAGGGAGCGATCATCGGCAAAAACTCTCGCCGGGGTCAGTGGAACCAGCTTTGGAGCTTCCGCTTCCAGCAGGATCTGCCGTTCGCCAATTTCGGTTGGGATCGTCTTGACGAAAACCGTTTGAAGCTTGTCGTCGACATCTTCAACGTGGCGAACCTCATCAACGACAAATGGGGTACGCGTTACGATGCGCCGGGCTTCGACACGCAAGGCGTTGTTATCGCCGATCTTGTAAGCGCCGACGATGTCGCCATGAACGGCATTGACGGCGCAACGGCGCTGACCGGCAATGATCCGGCGACCGTCTGCGTCAGCGAAGGCGACTGTCTTTACCGGTATGAGTCCTTCAGCGAGCAGCCGGCCTCCTTCGCGAACCTGTCCCAGTCGGTCTACAAGATCCGCGTGGGCATTCGCCTCGATTTCTAATCCTTACGGGAATATCCGGAAAAGGCGGGCCTTGGCTCGCCTTTTTCTTTTTTAGAGCTGCGTCCAATGAGGGCGGCGCGCAGAAACGGATAGTGGCGATCGCCGGGAACGGCTGCTCTTAATTGGAGAAGCGCCCTTCTTTTTTCTTTTCAATGGCTTTCATGCCTGCTCGATCGATATATTGACTTTCGTCCGGTCAACGGTTCACGTTCAAAGTATAGATAATAAAAACGAGGGCGGGCTATTGGATTCGGTCAATACTGAGGAAGCGGGACCGGGCGATGATTCAGGTCTCGTCTGCCTTGCGCTGATCCTGAAATTTTTGCAGATCGCCGCCGAGCCGGCTCAGTTGAAGCACCAGCTTGGCGCCGAGGCGGCCTCTCCCGAGCCGGGCGATCTTGCACGCCTCGCAAAACGGCTCGGCGCGCGCTCCAAGGTGACGCGCCTTAAGACCGGACAAGATCTTGCGGATTATCCTCTTCCTGCGATCGGTCGCTGGCGGCACGGCGGATATTTTATCTTGGGGAAATATGGCGAGGACCGGGTGCTCGTTCAGGATCCGGCTGAAGGCAAGCCTGCGACGTTGGCTCTGTCCGATTTCGAAGCGCGCTGGTCCGGCGAACTCCTGCTGGTGACGACGCGGTCCAAGCTGGCGGGCGACGAACGCGCTTTTGATGTTTCCTGGTTTATTCCCGCGTTGGTCAAATATCGCGGCCTTTTGGGCGACGTGCTGGCGGCGTCGTTTTTTCTGCAACTGTTCGGCCTTATTACGCCGCTTTTCTTCCAGGTCGTCATTGACAAGGTGCTGGTCCATAAAGGCCTGACGACGCTTGATGTCATGCTGCTCGGCCTCGCCGTCGTCTCTGTCTTTGAAGTGCTGATGGGCGCGCTTCGCACTTATGTGTTTTCACATACGACGAACCGCGTCGATGTCGAGCTTGGCTCGCGCCTGTTCGATCATTTGTTGCGGCTTCCGCTTTCTTACTTTGAATCGAGGCCGGTCGGCCATTCCGTGGCGCGGGTCCGCGAACTGGAAAATATTCGGGATTTTCTGACGTCATCGTCCGTCACGCTGATTCTCGATCTTTTTTTCACCGTCGTCTTTTTCGCCGTCATGTATCTTTATTCGCCGTTCTTGACGTTGATCGTCGCGGCGTCATTGCCTTTTTATATTTTGATCAGCGTGTTCATCACGCCGCCTTTGCGCGCGCGGCTTGACGAGAAATTCAAGCGCGGCGCGGAAAATCAGGCCTTCCTTGTAGAGAGCGTTGTGGGCGTCGAGACGCTGAAGGCCATGGCGGTTGAACCGCAGATGAAGCGCCAGTGGGAGGAAAAGCTGGCGGGTTATGTGGGGTCCTCGTTCAGCGCAAACATGCTTGGCAATTGGGGCAGCCAGTCTGTACAGCTTGTCAACAAGCTGACTATAGCGGCGACTCTATATTTTGGTGCAAAGCTGGCCATTAACGGCGACATCACCATCGGTCAGCTCGTTGCGTTCAACATGCTCGCGGGGCGGGTTGCAATGCCCATTTTGCGCCTCGCCCAATTGTGGCAGGATTTTCAGCAAATGCGTATCTCTGTTGCACGCCTCGGCGATGTTTTAAACACGCCGGCGGAACCCTCTCATAATCCGAACAGAACCAATCTTGGCGAGATCAAAGGGGATATCCGGTTTGAACAAGTCACGTTCCGATATCGTCCCGACGGGCCGGAAGTGTTGAGGCGGGTGAATTTTTCGCTGCAGCCCGGCGAAATTCTTGGGATTGTCGGCCCTTCGGGCTCCGGCAAGTCGACGCTCGCGAAACTGGTTCAGCGCATGTATGTGCCTGAGAGCGGGCGGGTGCTTATCGACGGCATTGACCTGACCCTGGCGGATCCGGCCTGGCTGCGGCGGCAGATTGGCGTCGTTCTTCAAGAGAATATTCTGTTTAAACGCCCGGTCCGTGAGAATATCGCTTTATCTGATCCGGCGCGCGATATGAATTCGGTTATGGCGGCGGCGCAGCTTGCCGGCGCTCATGATTTTATTCTGCAGCTTTCCGAAGGCTATGACACGCAAATTGACGAGCGCGGCGGCAATTTGTCCGGCGGCCAGCGCCAGCGGATCGCTATCGCCAGAGCGCTGCTGACCAATCCGCGCATTCTGGTTTTCGATGAGGCGACGAGCGCGCTGGACGCCGAAAGCGAAGAAATAATTCAAAATAATCTGAAAGTGATGGCCCGCGGGCGGACTGTTATGATCATTGCGCACCGGCTGTCCGCCATACGCCAGGCCGACCGTATTATCGCGCTCGATAAAGGCGAAATCGTCGAGGAGGGCAGTCATCAAGCCTTGCTCGAGCGAGACGGGATTTATGCACGGTTGTGGCGTAAGCAAATGGGCCTGGCCGGAGCGGCGGAGTGATGTTCTCAGCATTGTCAAAGCATTGGACGGTGCTGAAAGCCGCCTGGCGCGAAGAAAACGAAAACCGTAAATCGCGCCGGCGCCATAAAGAACATGCTTTTCTTCCCGCCGCTCTTGAAATTATGGAAAAGCCGCCATCGCCGATCGGGCGCGCCATTTTATGGACGATCATGGCGTTTTTTACGATCGCGGTTTTATGGGCTGTGTTCGGCCGGGTGGACGTTGTGGCGACCGCCGCCGGCAAAATCTTGCCGCGCGAGCGTGTAAAAGTCATTCAGGCGCCGGATGTAGGCGTCGTGCGCGCCGTCTATGTGACCGATGGCGACCGTGTCGCTGCGGGGGACGTGCTTATTGATTTCGATCCGACGAACGCGGCGGCGGAGCAGGTGCAGGCCCGCGAGCAGCTGGGGATTGCAGAGATTGATCTGGCGCGCGGCGAAGCCTTGCTGGCGTTCATTCTTGGCGGCGAACCCCGCTTCGCTGACGACGGCGTCGATCCCGCCGTGGCGGCGCGGCAGCGCGCGCTGATAGACGCGCAAATCGCTGAATATAAAGCGCGCCAGGCGGCGCTGATCAAACAACGCGATGAACGCACAGCCGACCTCGCCGTGATTGACAGCCAGATTTCAAAGTTGCGCGAAACGCTGCCCATGGTGCGCGAGCAGGTGACGGCGCGCGAAGAGCTGCTCGAACAGGGCTATGCGGCGCGGCTGATGGTCCTCGAGGTCAAGGAAAGACAGGTCTCGATGGAAAAGGATCTGCAAATCGCCGGCGATCAGCGCCGCAAAGCTGAGGCCTCTATTGAAGCGGCCAATCGCGAGCTGGATCAGCTGCGTGAAGAGTTTCGAAAAACCGTTCTTGCTGAGCTCGCCGAAGCCGAAGCCCGGGCGCGGCTCGCACGGGAGGACCTCAACAAGGCCGATCTGAGGCGCGATCTTCAAAGTTTGAAAGCGCCCGTCGACGGCGTCGTTCAACAGCTTTCCGTCTATACGGTCGGCGCCGTGGTCAAGCCAGCTGATCCCTTGCTGGTTGTCGTGCCGGGCGAAGGCGAGCTTGTTGTCGACGCGATGATCCTGAACAAGGACATCGGTTTTGTCGAAGAGGGCGATGCCGTCGAGGTCAAGCTGGAAGCTTTTCCCTTCACCAAATACGGCGTTATCGACGGCGTTCTCGAAGATATTTCGAACGACGCGATCCAGGATGAAAATCTTGGTCTCGTTTATCAGGGGCGCGTAAAGCTCGCGCGCCAGACGATTCGCATTGACGGTCGCGACATCGCCTTGTCTCCCGGCATGGCGTCCACTGTGGAAATCAAAACGGGCACGCGCCGCATCATCGAATTTCTGTTGTCGCCTTTATTGCGGTACCGGGACGAAGCCCTGCGCGAGCGGTGAAATAAAAATATTGTAATTTTATTGTTTACATCAGAATGAGCGCGGTTAAGGTTTAAGCATAGTTGTGTGGGAGAAAGAGAGTTACTTCGCTGAGAAAGTGAAGCTCACGCGCCGGCGCCGTAATAAATGCGGCGCGCGCAAAGGCTTCTTTGCAGCGTAATCAGCTTTTCCCGATATTGCCGGTGTTGTGTCTCATTTGTTGCGTTTGTTGTGTGTGGGCGGCGTGACCCGCTGGGTCGCGCTGGCGTTGTTTCAAAAATAAGGAAACAAAGCGCGCCTTTGTGCGCGGACGGTTGAGTTTTGCCCATGTGCAGGGTGCGCGCTTGCGTGCGGTGCGCGGGGAACGCATCCTCTTTGTGCAAATTTCCGCAATGAGGAGACGTGACGATGAGTGATGACAAGAAATCGGGCGGGCCGCCGGCAGGCGGCCCCAAAAGTCCCGGGAAGAATAACGGGAACGGCGGTAAGGGAGCAGGGTCCGGCATGTCGCAAACAGCGGTTTCAGGCGAAGGCGAGGCGGGCGCAAACGGCGCCGGCGCCATCGACAGGGAAAAAACCGCCAGCGCCTCGGGCGCGGCCAAGCCCACCGTCTCTCACATGCTCGGCGAAATCACCTGGCTCATGTCGCAATCGCCGACGCACAAGCATTTCGCCATCGGCGATCTCGAATGGCTGGTCATGCCGGCGATTTTATTGGAGCAGTTCCGGGTTTTTCACGGCGAGAAACAGCCCGTCGGTTTCGCGCTCTGGGCGCAGTTTTCCGAAGAGGCGGAGGCGCGGTTCAAGGCGCAGGTCGAAGCGGGCCAGGGCGCGCGGCTCAGGCCCCAGGAGTGGAAATCCGGCGACCGCCTCTGGCTCGTCGATCTCGTCGCGCCGCAGGCGACGCCCGAAAACAAGCTTGTCGAGGCCATGCTCGCCGATCTCGTTCAGAACGTCTTTGGGCAGAGGAAATTCAAATTCCACGTCACCGACCCCGCGACGGGCAATCGCACGGAACGGGAGATCGGGGGATGAGGATTCTTATTAAGAGCATAAAATTTGGGTTGATTCTAATTATCATTTTAGCTGGTTGTGCGAATGCTCAGCTATTTCATTACAGTGATGGGGGGCTCGTCCCAGAGGATGTCGACTGGATGGCAGAATTGTCCTCATTTTGCGCGTCACTGGTCGGGGACGAGGACATTACGCCGCTCTATGTGCATAGTTATCTGGATGGGGTAACCGGCACTTGCCGCAGCAAATGCATTGATGGATTACTCTTGGGCGAGTTTGATTATGTAGAACTCGCTATCAACCGAAAAAGCAATGTAGAGACAGTGAATAATTACTCGTTTTCGCCAGCGAATGGAAGATTCAGACTTGAGAGATATCCACACGGTCATCATAACTGCCATCTTTTTGACCGCATGCGCAAGAAGCAATTAGACGCTGGGATAGGGCCAATGCCCCGGAGCGAACTATCGCAAGCTCTAGATAGATATTGTATAGGCGTGCGGGAGGTAGATAAGTTTCAATCTACGTTTGGTGTGCGCCGAACGATACAAGACAATGAAGTCCGTCGTTCTGGTGAAGAAATTTATAATTTGAAAACAGGAGAAATTTATGCCGCTCGATATGAGGCGAGTTTTAAATTTAGCGCTCCCGGTGTGTACGGAAAAGTTGAATGCGCTAATGCTTCCAACAAAATCCGGAAGTCACACCTAACAAACTTCATTAAACCAATACGCAAAGAATAGGCTTGGGCATGTAGAATTGAGCTGAATAATTTTTGATCGCGGAGCACGTAAATGTCAGACTGCTATGATAAAATAATCACTTTGGAAGATAGTACAGATGACCTTTTGAACTGTCCGCGGGAAGTCTTTGGCGATCTGTCAAACGCAGCGAGCAAAGTACAAAAAAATGTCCTAGGGCTTAGCGTCGACAACCTTATAGTGCTTGCTGAGGCAGCGGTTAAATTTACTACAGTTGTCCTGCCTTCCGGTCGGATAGTGAGATTCGGCGAAAAGGTGTTGATCGCAGGGAAGACTCTCGATTTTGCAACGGAAGAAGAGCAGGCAGAGCTTGGTGCCTGGCTCATGTCTCGCGATGAGGCCGAGAGGTTACAGTCGGATTACCCAGACATCTTTGGAAACCAAGACATTGACGCTGTAAGGGCGCTCATCGCGTGGACCGATCCAGTGGTTTTTGACGCGGCAGAGGCCGCTTGGGATGAGCAATATGAAGAGGCGAGTCAAGATCCTGTTGACTCAGATAATTTATTTCCTGTCGATTTTAGCATCCAAAGTTATCTCAAAGTAGACGGGTCGTCCGCCTTTATGGTGGTTATAACTGACGATTCTGGAAACAGAGCATATGTAGCGCCCTTTGGAGATGCACGCGCGCTTTTGTTTGATTCAGAGGATGACGCGGAAAACTGGATAGCATCCTTAAATGATGGCGACAGATTCAATGTCACAAATAGTTTTGACGGTCTGGATGGAGCCCAAACAGCTGAGCTTCAATATGCCTCAAGTTATTCTGGTGGTGATACAGCCATTAGAGGAGAATTACCCCCCAACTATGCAAGTTGTTTTCTTGCGGGAACCCAAATCCTTCTGGCTAATGGGAAGAAGGTTCCTATTGAAAAAGTTGTTCCAGGGGATGAAATTTTCGCATTTGACGCCAAAGAAGATGCGGGGCGCGGTGATCTCGTACCTTGCAGGGTGGAAGCTGTATACCGTGGAGAAAGTGAAGCAGTTTTATCTTTCAATGACGTCAATGTCACTAAAGGTCATCTGTTCCTTGACATAAATGGTGGCTTCAGGCCGCTGGCTAAAATTTTGGAAGATGAGCGCCCAATGTAAGCGGTGCGCGGACCCCACGGTTACGCGGTGATTGACGCGTGCTATGATCTGCGCGCTTGGCTCTTTGACATTGTAAATTATTTTGCAGCGTATGCGAACGGCAAGAGTTCGTCGATGCGGGCCTGCGGCCAGCCGTTGGCGATTTTGGTGAAGATGTCGGTGAGATAGTCTTCCGGATTGACATCATTGAGTTTGCACGTTGTCAGGAGCGAGGCGAACCGGGCCCAGCTGTGAGCGCCCTCGGCGTTGCCGGCGAACAGGCTGTTTTTGCGCAATATTGCAATCGGACGAATCGAACGCTCGACAAAATTCGAGTCGATTTCGAGCCTGCCGTCATCGAGATAGCGCATCAGGCCTTCCCAATGATTGAAGGCGTAATTGATATCCTCCATCAGCGTTGAACGCTGGGACAGAATCTCGCTTTGCGCCTTCAGCCATTTATGGAACTCTTCCATCAGGGGCTTGGCCTTTTCCTGTCGCACATCGCGCCGGTGATTTGGCGGCTTGCCGCGTATCGGGTCTTCGACCTCATAGATCCTGGCTATTTTCTGGACCGCTTCCTTGGCGATCGATCCGTATCCGTCCTTGATCTCGTCGAAGAACCGGCGGCGCAAATGCGCCATGCAAAATGACAGCGCGATAGGGCTGTTCTTTTGAGTGTCGTTGGCGACCGCCTTGTAAGAACTAAGCCCGTCGACCTGCACGGCGCCGCTCACGCCTTCGAGCACTTCAGCCGCGCTCCCCTTGCAGCGGCCCGGCTTATAAAAATAGGCGACTGCAGGCGGCTCATCGCCAGCGTAAGGCCGCGGATCGCGCGCCAGCGCCCAAAGCTGGCCTTTCTTCACCTCGCCATTGCCGGGCGCAAGCACCGGCATCGGCGTTTCGTCGCAAAAGAGCGGCTCGGACTGCTTGATGTCCATAACGAGGCGATCATAGACGGGCTGCACTTCATAAGCCGCGCGCCCGATCCAGTTGCACAGCGTCGACCGGTCAAGATCGACGCCGCTCCTCGCAAAAATATCGGCTTGCCTGTAGGCGGGAAGATAATCGCCGAACTTTGAGACCACCACATTAGCGATCAACCGCTCCGTCGGCAGGCCGCTTCTGATGATATGCGGCGCCGCCGGCGCCTGGACCAGCGCGTTCTCGCATTTGCGGCAGCCATAGCGCGGGCGGCGGGTGCGGATCACTCGCAGCCTTTGCGGCACGATGTCGAGCCGCTCGGAGACGTCTTCGCCGATGACGTGCAGGGCGCAGCCGCAATCGGCGCAGACGTTCGCTACCGGCTCGATGACCTGGTCTTCACGAGGCAGGCTCGCCGGCAAGGCGCCGAGATTGGCCTTGCGCGCCCGCTTTTCGGCGAGCGCCGGCTCAAACGCTTCCTGCGCCTGTTGGATTTCGCCGATCGCCTGTGCGGTGTCTTCAAGCAGCAGCGCCAGCTGATCGGCGTCGAGCTTTTCGGAACGCCGTCCATATTGGGCGCGATTGAGGACCCGCACATGATGGTCGAGCCGGTCGTTTAATTCCTGCAGTGACTGGACGCGATGTTTCAGGCCGGCGATCTCTTCGTCGCGTTCCGCAAGGCTGCAGTCGCGATCGGCGATTTCCGATGTGAGTTTTTCCTTTTCGGCCTGCGCTTCGACCGTCAGCGCAGCGATGATCGCCTTCAGCGCATCTGCATCGTCAGGAAGCTGATCAAGGCGAAAATCCATGCACATTAATGTGCGCTGTTTCGCTTTCTTTCCCAACAAGTTTTTGATAAACTCAAGCGATAATTTTAGGCTTTCTCGTTCGGCGCGCCGTATGCACTTTTCTCCAGTCAATGCCTTCCACAAGCGCGCTGAACTGAACCGGCGACAGCGACATCACGCCGTCATTAATCGGCGGCCAGCGAAACGACCGGTCTTCGATCTTTTTATGCACAAGCACGAGCCCGGAGCTGTCCCAGGTCAAAATCTTCACCGCGTGTGCGTTTTTCGGCCGGAAGATGAACGCCGCGCCGGAGAACAGATCAATCTTGGTGATTTCCTGGACGATCACCGACAGGCCCTGATGGCCTTTGCGGAAGTCGACCGGCTTCGCATAGAGATAAAAGCGCTTCGGCGCATGTCCGTTGATCATGGGCTGGTCAGCGCCGCCCGCGCAGCGCATCGAGCACGATATTCAACAGCACCCGGTCCGTCCGCGGGAGAACCCGCACCGTCGCCCCGCCGACCTCTATCTCAATCGGCGAGCTGTTATCACGGTCAAAACGGCGCGCACGCCCCGAACGATAACGATCTTCGCCCCGCGGCTGGTCGCCGGCGTCATCATCCACAACGACCTCAACAAAATCTTCACGCCGCGCGCGGCGGCGATGGTCACGTTCGGGATTCCGCTCATGGTCGGAATGCGTTCTATCACTGGTCAAAATCAAATGCCTCAAAGCGGAAATTCATCAATGAGACAATGATGGCCCACGCCGACCGTCAAGAACAGGTGGGGTCCGGGCGTCGCTTAC
>NZ_PJCH01000008.1 GCF_002943565.1 Hyphococcus luteus
GTGGAACTGGCGCCGCGACGCTGAAGCCGCTCAAGCCGCCTGAACCTTCCGTACCCGTATTACAGTAAACACGATCGCGCGCCCCGCCGGCGTACGCTGCGCTATCAGCGTGCGCGGCCGGCCTCCCCCAACCTGTCCTCAGCGCCGTCCACAGTTGCGATATGTTCCGCAAAATTCAACGTTGCTCCCTTCAACGCGTTCCCATCTCGGCGCCCCCGCGGTACTCACCGGATGGATACCTCGCCGCCGCCGCCGGCTACAACTTCAAACGTATCGCCGCGTGGCTGAAGGCTTTTTTGCGTCGAATTTTGGCAGCTGTTTTGGGCGTCATCGCCGCCCTGATCAATCTCGTGCGTTCGGTGCTGGCACCGAACTACATGAGGACGACGTAATTGAGGAAAACTCATGAAAAATCGAGAATCTCACGGACGAGGGGGACGGTCGAGCGACTGTTCTATTTTATCACTCCAACCCAATTTCCAGGAAGCGTGACGCGCATACTGAATCAGCAGGTCTACAGTTTCGGCAGTTACCGCTTTCCTTGCGGCAATTATTGTCAAGGCGGATGTTGCTACGCCAAATGTATCAAGAATGGGGGCCGCAGCGGCGCTCAAACCGGGTATGTGCGTACCTGAAACTCGGGCGACCCCAGCCTTGCGAATTTTTTCGCAGAGTTGTTTGTAGTCCGCAAGTTGTTTTTCTTCTGCGTCTAGCAGAAGTTTCGTTTCATGTTGCGGGAGATAAGAAAGGAACACTTGTCCCGTAGCCGAAGTTGTAAGCGGCAATAAGGACCCTGTCGTGATAGACGTCCTCACTGCTGCGCTGCCAGCGATCCAGCGGATTATCGTTGGTCCTCGTTCACACCAGATTGAGAGCAGGCCGGTTTGGCCCGTTTCTTCCACCAGATTTTCAAGAGATTCGGAAGCAATCGAGATGGCATCAGTCCGGCGCATTACGGCTAATCCGGCTTCCAGCAAACGATAGCCTAAATCGTAATGACCGGAACGAGCATCTTGCTTCAAATACCCCATCTTAACAAAACTAACGCAATATCGATGGCAATTACTCGCTGGAAGTCTCGAAGCGGCTGCCAAGTTTTTTAGCGACATGGGGCCGTCGGATTTCTGCAAAGCCTGAATGATCTCAAGGCCTCTTTCGATTGATTGGATGCCGCGTCGTTCCGAATTATTCTTGTTGTCAAGTATCATTGATTGTTTCAATACAAGTACGTCTTGGCGGCCGGAATCATCGGCTCGTCGATCGCCCATTCCTCGTCCGTCGGATCGCTCGGATAGCGACGCTTGCTGCGGTCGTAACGTCCGCAATTCGCCATAGCCCACATCGGTGCCTCTCCATGCCAGCGGTGCCAGAAAAAAATCACAAGCCGGCCACGCCGCGCAAGACCCTTATGACACAATTAGCATTGATCGTGGCCCATTCGGGCTTCACGTCGCTCGTGAATGCCGATTCAAAATGGTGAACGATGGAGGTTCTTCCTGGGACGGCATGCGGTTGGTCTTCGGGATGATCTTGATGGGAATGCGCTGCGGCGTCTCGCGCGGCGAACGAAGGACGCTTCGCAGGCCCAGCGGTTGCTGGCGCTGGCGACGGTCTATGACGGGTCGTCACAGAGCGAGGCGGCGCGGATCGCAAACCACTCTTCACGGGGACGAGAACATGTCAAGTCGGCCCAGCGCAGGTCGCAGATGACCCGCCGGAATCCGGCTCTCCGGCGAAATATAAGAACTCATCATGTAGGACCTCATCCCGCCCTGAACGTTAACCCGTCCGCGCATGAAACCTCCTGTCGATCCAACGCAAACATCGAGTCATCGGTCGAGTGTTTCAGCGAGGCTTTTCCGCAGACTGGTCGCCCACCTTGAATTCCCCACTAGACAATGCATTTGACAATAGAAAACATACAATGCTAAACTCGAGCCAGCGAAAAAAGCAGCATTTTACCCGATAACTCGGGTTAAATGCTGCTCTCGATGCATGGACGAGGACGTTCTTTATGGAGGACAAAATACGACTCTGTTCGGTCGATGATGTAGCCGAGGGGTTTCCTTGCGCGGTGAATCCGGTCGGATTTATTGCTCTGGCGGTTTTCCGGGTCGCCAACGAGGTTTTCGTTACTGGTAATCTTTGCACGCATGGCAACGCTCTTTTGAGTGACGGATACCAGGAGGGGGATGTAATCGAGTGCCCGCTGCATGGCGGCGCCTTCTGTATTCGGTCTGGTGAGCCTGTCTCCCTCCCCTGTTCAGAGCGTATCCCCACGTATGAACCTATATTGGAAAATGGCCAGGTATTTATCAGGCGAGCCAGAGCACAGAGAGTTGATGAAAATGACTTTTGAATCTGATGCGCAATTACAGGCGGAAATTTCATTGTTATTTTCGCAATACGCTGCCTGTATTGACAATGATAGACTTGAAAAATGGCCGGAGTTTTTTGTCGAACAGTGTTTTTATAAGATCCAATCAAGGGAAAACCATGATCGCAAGCTGCCAATTTCAGCCATGGAATGCGACAGCAAAAACATGCTCGTTGATCGAATTGTGTCATTGCGTGAGGCAAATATTTTTGCAGAGCATATGTATCGACATATTATCAGCATACCATTAATTCTTTCGAAAAGTGAAAACGAAATAGCCACGCAGACTAACTATCTGGTGATATCGACGCTTCAAAGCGGCATATCTCACATTTTCAGCGCTGGCCGTTATCAGGACAGGCTGGTGAGAATTGACGGCCAGCTGAAGTTCGTGGAGCGAATCGTGATTTTCGATACCAATAGCATTCGTACCCAGATCGTGACCCCAATTTAATGGAGTGCATAACAATGATTGGCGCCAAAAGTGGATTCAATGATAACGGCATCAATTGGCCTGATGATTCCGAGGGTGGGTACCGTGTGCCATATAGCGTGTTCATGGACGAGAACATTTATCGAGAAGAGCAAAAGAATATTTTTCGTGGGCCCTCGTGGTCCTTTGTTGCGCTGGAAGCGGAAATTCCGAATCGAGGAGACTTTAAGTCCACCTTTATCGGCGATGTTCCGGTTATTGTTATCCGCAATGGCGAAGGCGGCGTGAATGTGCTTGTCAATCGGTGCGCGCATCGGGGGGCTGCTGTTTGTCGGAAACTGCGCGGCAACACCTCTTATCTTGAGTGCGTGTATCACTCATGGGCATACGATCTCGACGGAAACTTGACGAGTGTACCTTTTAGGCGGGGGATGCGCGGGAAAGGGGGGATGCCCAGCGATTTCTCGATGGCTGAACACGGTCTAAAAAAGATACGCGTACAAATAGTCAATGGGCTTATTTTTGCTACTTTCCGATCAGATACGCCGGATCTGGAAAAGTACCTGGGCGCTCGTATGGTCGGCGCGATAAAGAGAATCTTTAATAGAGAAATCGAGGTGCTTGGCGATGAGCGGCAGCGAATCCACGGCAACTGGAAGCTGTACGCTGAAAATGTACGCGATCCCTATCATGCAAGCTTACTCCATCTGTTTCATGCGACTTTCGGACTTTATCGCTCTACACAGGTTGGCAGTTGCGTTATGGATGAATTGGGGCGGCATTCGTTGCTTGTCGCAAGTCAGGGAACGTCATCAGAAGATGACGATGAGGACGCTTACAGCGACCAACGATCGTTTAACTCAAAGTTTGTGCTGCAGGATCCATCGCTTCTAAAAGGAAAGCGCGATTTTGATGATGATATTTCACTTGTCATCCTTTCGATCTTTCCCAACCTTGTCGTTCAGCAAATTTCAAATACCCTTGCGGTGCGCCAAATTGTAACATATTCGCCAAACGAATTTGAACTTGTCTGGACAATGTTTGGATATGAAGACGACGATGATGAAATGCGAAGAATTCGGATCAAGCAAAATAATTTGATCGGCCCCGGCGGGTTAATTTCTATGGAAGATGGAGAGGCTGTTGAACTCGTTAACAGGGCGATTACCCACGGAAGCGGCGACAGCTCGTTCATCGCAATGGGTGGCGGAAAAGCGGAAAGTGCAGATCACCTTATCACAGAAGGGGCGATTATTGGTTTTTGGCAGCACTATAGGGAACTTATGCGAATCTAGGTCGGCCCCACATGGAATTAAGTCACGCGCGATTGTTATCGGTGCGTAGTCGGAGGATTGAGAATGTCGGGATATCGGATTGAGTTGTTGACGGTTGGCTCGGAGTTTTTTTGTCCCGCTGAACAGCCGATATTGAAAGCGATGATGCAACTAGGCGTTAAAGGCATTCCGTCCGGCTGCCATGGCGGCGGCTGCGGGGTTTGCAAGATCCGAGTTGTGGAAGGTCAGGTCAGGGCGGATTCCATGAGCCGCGCGAAGATAAGTGAGGCGGAAGAGCGGGACAATATTTATCTTGCCTGCAGGGCGTTGCCGCTCTCGCCATTGACAATAGAACCGCTTGAAAGGTTGGACAGGCCTCTCAGGAAATACGGGCTGATCTGAGAACAGCTGGCAGACGCGAAAGGTGAAGCTATGGGCGTTATGCGAATTGGTCACGTGAACCTTCGCGTTATGGATATGGATGCGGCGCTGAGGCATTATAGGGATGTGCTCGGTCTGCTCGTTCAGGGAAGCGACGATTCCGGCGCATTCTATCTCAAAGGCTGGGACGAATGGGACAAGTACAGCGTGATGCTTTCGCCGTCGGACAGGGCAGGCATGAATCACGTCGCGTATAAGGTTGAATACGATTCCGATCTCGATTTGTTCAAGGATCGTCTGGCGGAGCATGGGGTTGACGCTTTGCTGGAGCCCGCGAGCCATTTGCCTTTTTGCGGCAGATCGTTGCGTTTCTCGCTTCCTAGCGGTCATGAAATGTATCTGTATGCGGATAAAGAACGTGTCGGCAAGGCGGTCGGCGACCAGAATCCTGACCCATGGCCTGACGGATTGAAAGGGGCGGGAGCCCACTGGCTTGATCACGTAGCGCTTCAATGTCCTTTCGACCCGGAAAAAGGGGTCAATACAGTTGCTGACAACTGCCGCTTATTGCGCGAAGCGCTGGGATTTTATCTTAGCGAACAGGTGCTCGTCGGCCCGGATGCGGATATACAGGCGGTAGCGTTTCTTTTCCGCACATCGACGCCGCACGATATTGCATTTCTTCCGGCCCCGACCTGCGGCATTCATCACGCCTCATTTTTTCTCGACGGGTGGTCTGACGTGCTCAAGGCCGCCGATGTGATGGCGAAGAATAGGGTGAAAATAGATGTTACGCCTACGCGTCATGGCATTACACGCGGAGAAACGATTTATTTCTTTGATCCGTCAGGAAACCGGAATGAAACATTCGCGGGGCTCGGTTATCTCGCCCAGCCGGATATGCCGCCGATCACCTGGACGGAAGAAAACCTGTGGCGCGGGATTTTCTATCATACGGGTGAAGCGCACGATTCCTTCACGTCGGTATATACGTGATGCGCTGATTTGATTATGAGCAATATAATCATGAAAACCCGCCGCGAGATTTCTTGTGGCGCGGCGCATATTGCTGTTGAGGCGGCTGTAGCGCATGGGTCGCGGATTGGCGCGCCGGTTGCGGCGGCGGTGGTTGATGGATCAGCTCGGCTGACGGCGTTTCTTCGGTCGGCGGACGCATTTATTCTCTCTACGGAAATAGCGATAAACAAGGCGGCGACGGCGGCGGGTTTCCGAATGGAGTCGGGCGCGCTCTATGCGATGGTGAAAGACAATGATGCGGTTCTTCAGGGCCTGCGATCGCTTTCGGGCGCGGCGCTTTTCGGGGGCGGCGTCCCGATTAAGTTTGAAGGCGAGATCATCGGCGCGATTGGCGTATCCGGCGGTTCCGAGGACGAGGACATTGAATGCGCTAAAGCCGGCATCGCAGCGATAGAATCGCATCTGGCGGACATATCGTGAGGAAAAGGAATAAGGTCGTGTCTTATGTCTGAGCGCCGGGAATTTTTTCATTTCATCGACGGGGCCTATCGGCCGAGCGCATCGGGGAAGACGTTTCCGGTGGCGGCGCCGGCGACAGGCGAGATTTACGCCGTCGCTCACGAAGCAGGCGAAACGGAAGTGGATGCGGCGGTGTCGGCGGCGAGATCGGCGCTCACCGGCCCGTGGGGGGCGTTGAGCATTGCCGACCGCACCGATCTTCTTATATCAGTGGCGGACGAAATCAACGCGCGCTTTGACGATTTTCTGGAAGCCGAGATCATCGACACCGGCAAACCAAGGTCGCTGGCTCGCCATATCGATATTCCTCGCGGCGCAGCGAATTTCAAGATGTTCGCCGATACTATCCGGACGGTTTCGGGCGAGGTGTTCGAGATGGCGACGCCGGACGGCGCGGGCGCGATCAATTATTCTCTTCGCAAGCCACGCGGCGTGATTGCGGTTATATGTCCGTGGAATTTTCCGCTCTTGTTGATGACATGGAAGGTGGGTCCGGCGCTGGCCTGCGGGAACACGGTCGTTGTCAAGCCGTCGGAGGAAACGCCGGCGACCGCGACGCTGCTTGGCGAGGTGATGAACAAGGCGGGCGTGCCGAAGGGCGTATATAACGTCGTTCACGGGTTCGGGCCGGGTTCGGCGGGGGAGTTATTGACTTCCCATCCAGGCGTCGACGGCGTCACGTTCACCGGAGAGACGCGCACCGGCGAGGCGATCATGAAAGCGGCGGGAACAGGCGTGCGGCCCGTTTCGCTGGAGCTGGGCGGCAAGAACCCGGCGATTGTCTTCGCGGACGCCGATCTGGACAAAGCGATCGAGGGAACGATGCGGTCGGTCTTCGCGAATTGCGGGCAGGTCTGTCTTGGCACAGAGCGTGTTTATGTGGAGCGTCCCGTTTTCAATGAGTTTGCGGCGCGGCTGAGGGCGGGTGCGGAAAAACTGAAAATCGGCGGACCTTTTGGCGAGGGTGTGAGCCTCGGGCCGCTGATCAGCGCTGAACACCGGGAAAAAGTGCTGTCCTATTACAAGCTGGCGGCGGAGGAGGGCGCGACGGTCGTCACCGGCGGCGGCGTGCCGGCGATGAGCGGCTCGGAGAAGAACGGGTTTTTTATCGAACCGACCATCTGGACGGAGCTTGCCGATGAATCTCGGGTCGTCGTGGAGGAGATTTTCGGTCCCTGTTGTGCGCTCCTGCCTTTTGACGAAGAGGACGAGGTTATCGCGCGCGCCAATAACACTTATTACGGCCTTGCCGCTTCTTTGTGGACTGATAATCTTGCGCGCGCACACCGCGTAGCGCGACAACTTGATGTAGGCGTCTGCTGGGTGAACAGCTGGTTCCTGCGGGACCTGCGCACGCCTTTTGGCGGCGCCAAGGCGTCCGGCGTCGGCCGTGAGGGCGGCGTGCATTCGCTCGAATTTTACACTGAACTTGAGAATATCTGCGTGAAGTTGTGAACAGGCTTTTTTGATGACGGACAGCATATGGACTGCGGCGGACCGGTTGTGGGAGGCGTCCAGGTCGGGCGAGCCTTGCGCGCCGGTGCGCGATTTGATTGGGGGGCTCGGGATTGAAGCGGCGTACCGCGTTCAGGAGATCAACACGGAGCGCCGGCTCGGCGAGGGGCGCCGGCTCGTTGGCCGCAAGACCGGGCTGACGGCGAAAGCGGTGCAGGCCCAGCTCGGCGTCGATCAGCCCGATTACGGGATGCTGTTCGACGACATGGCCATGCCGCTCGGGACGGAGATCTCTGTGACAGCGGTTATGCAGCCGAAGGTAGAGGCGGAGATCGCCTTCATCATGGGCGACGATCTCAATGCGGAAACGCTGACATCGGCGGATATCGTGGCGTCGGTTGATTATGCGGTGGCGGCGATCGAGATCGTCGGCAGCCGGGTGAGAGGCTGGGATATCCGCATTCACGACACGATCGCCGACAACGCTTCGAGCGGGGTGTTCGTGCTTGGCGACGCGCCGCGGCGTCTGTCGGAGATCGATTTGCGCCTGTGCGGGATGGTGATGGAGCGGCGCGGCGAGCCGATCTCGGTCGGGGCCGGCGTGGCGTGTTTGGGCAGTCCGGTGACGGCGTGTGTGTGGCTGGCCAAGGTCATGGCGAGGGAGGGCCGCCCCCTTGGCAAGGGCGATATTGTGCTGACGGGCGCGCTCGGTCCGATGGCGGGGGTCGAAGCGGGCGATGCGGTGATGGCGCGGGTCAACGGGCTCGGTTCCGTGACGGCGTTTTTTACGGAATGACGGGAAAGGCGAGTTGAATGGCGGGCAAGGTGAAATGCGCGATTGTCGGGTCGGGCAATATCGGCACGGATCTGATGATCAAGGTGATGCGGACGTCGGATGTCCTGGAGATGGGCGCCATGGTGGGCATTGATCCGGACTCGGACGGTCTGGCGCGGGCGGGGAGACTGGGCGTTGCGGCGACTCATGAGGGCATGGACGGTCTCGTCAGAATGCCTGTGTGGAAAGATATCGAAGTGGTGTTCGATGCGACCTCGGCGAAAGCCCACCATTATCACAACGAGCTTTGCAAGCGCGACGGCAAGCGGATGGTGGACCTGACGCCGGCGGCGATTGGTCCATATTGCATCCCGGTGGTCAATGCCGAGGAACATCTCGACAAGCAAAACGTTAATATGGTGACCTGTGGCGGTCAGGCGACGATCCCGATCGTCCATGCGGTGCGGCGGGTGTCAGAGCGCGTTCCCTATGCGGAGATCGTGGCGTCGGTCGCCTCGAAGTCGGCGGGGCCGGGCACGCGGGCGAATATAGACGAGTTCACCGAGACGACGGCGAAGGGCGTTGAAGTGCTAGGCGGCGCCGAGCATGGCAAGGCGATTATCATCCTCAATCCGGCCGAGCCGCCGCTGATCATGCGCGACACGGTTTACGCATTCTCCGTGGGCGGCGAAGAAAAAGCGATCGAGAAGTCGGTCAAGGACATGGTGGCGGCGGTCCAGGACTATGTCCCCGGCTACCGGCTGAAACAGAAAGTGCAGTTTGAGCGTTTCGGCGGCAATCGCAAACTGAAAATACCCGAGCTCGGAGAATATGAGGGCGTTAAGGTGACGGTGTTCCTGGAAGTGGAGGGGGCGGCCCATTACCTGCCGGCCTATGCGGGCAATCTCGATATCATGACCTCGGCGGGACTGACCATCGGCGAACGCATGGTGAAACACCTGGCGGAGGCGGCGGCGTGAGCGGACTGATCAAGGATCCGACGAAGGAAAAAATCTATGTGCAGGACGTGACCCTGCGCGACGGCATGCATGCGATCCGTCATCTATATGGCGTCGGTCATGTGGCGAAGATCGCCAGGGCGCTGGACGAGGCGGGGGTCGACGCGATCGAGATCGCCCATGGCGACGGCATTCGCGGATCGAGCTTCAATTACGGGTTTGGCGCCCATACGGACTGGGAGTGGATCGAGGCCGTGGCCGACGCTGTCGACCGGGCCGTGGTGACGACGCTGATCCTGCCGGGCATCTGTACGATCACCGATTTGAAGCGGGCTTACGGTCTCGGCGTGCGCTCGGTGCGGGTTGCGACCCATTGCACGGAAGCCGACGTCGCCCGCCAGCATATCGGCGCGGCGCGCGATCTCGGCATGGATACGGTCGGCTTTTTGATGATGAGCCATATGGTCGAGCCGGAAAAGCTCGCCGAACAGGCGTTGCTGATGGAAAGTTACGGCGCGCAATGCGTTTATGTGACCGATTCCGGCGGCGCCCTCGACATGGACGGTTATGCCGCACGTTTCGACGCCTACAATAAGGTGCTGAAAGACGAGACCGAGCGCGGCGTGCACGCCCATCACAATCTCTCGCTCGGCGTCGCCAATTCGATCGTCGCGGTGCAGAAGGGGGCCCGGCGGGTGGATGCGTCACTGGCCGGTATGGGCGCGGGGGCGGGCAACGCGCCGCTGGAAGTGTTCGTCGCGGCGGCCGACCGCAAGGGCTGGAACACTGGCTGCGACGTGTTCAAGCTGATGGACGCGGCGGAAGATCTTGTGCGGCCGCTTCAGGACCGCCCGGTGAGGGTCGACCGGGAGACCTTGATGCTCGGTTACGCCGGCGTTTATTCGAGCTTCCTTCGCCATGCGGAGAAAGCCGCCGAAGAATACGGCGTCGATGTGCGCGAAATCCTGGTCGAGCTAGGACGGCGCGGCATGGTCGGCGGCCAGGAGGACATGATCGTTGATGTCGCGCTCGATATCCTGAAAGAGCGCGACCGGGCGGGGGCGGCGTAAATGGCGGGGCTTGAGGAGCTGGCGGTCGTCGTTGACGAGGCGCAGCGCGAAGCGCGGGCGATCCCGCAGTTGACGAAAGACCATCCTAATTTATCGGTTTCGGATGCTTATGCGATCCAGGCCCTGTCGGTGGCGCGGCGGATCGCCCGGGGCGAAAAACGCATCGGCGTCAAGATGGGGCTGACAAGCAGGGCCAAGATGGTCCAGGTCGGCGTAAACGAGGCGGCCTGGGGCCGGCTTACCGACGCCATGCTGCTGGAGGAAGGCGGGGGCCTGAAGAAGTCGGCTTTCGTGCATCCGCGTCTTGAGCCGGAAATCGTATTCCTTCTGAAGAAGCGCCTGTCGGGAAAGGTTTCCGCGCTGGAGGCGATGTCGGCGGTTGAGGCGATAGCGCCGGCGCTGGAGGTGATCGACAGCCGCTATGAGAATTTCAAGTTCGCCCTGCCGGACGTGATCGCCGACAATACCTCGTCTGCGGGCCTCGTTATTGGCGCGTGGCGGTCTGCGCAGATCGACTGTTCCAATCTCGGCATGGTGCTGTCCGTCAACGGACGGCCTAAAGAGATCGGCTCGTCCGCAGCGATCCTCGGCCATCCTGTGCGCTCGCTCGTCGCCGCCGCGCGCATGACGGCGGAATGGGGCGAGGCGCTGGAGCCTGGTCATATCGTCATGGCCGGCGGAGCGACGGCGGCGCATCCCGCGAGCGTCGGGGAAACACTCAGCCTCGAGGTCCAGCATCTCGGCGGCGTTTCCATCACAGTGGAGGCGTGAGGCGGTGCCGATCATAGAGGTGACCATGCTGGAAGGACGCAGCCGGGAAAAGAAGGCTGCGTTGATCCGGGAGCTGACCGATGCGGCGGTCCGTGCGATCGACGCGCCAATACAGTCTGTGCGCGTGATCATCCGCGAGGTGCCGCCTGAACATTTTGCCGCCGCAGGCGTGTCGAAAGCCGAAGAACGCGCAAGGGCTGAGTGCGGCGGCGACGGAAAAGGATAGAAAAATGAGCGACAATCCAGAAATCGGCAAGTCCGTCGACGCCGGCGGCGTCAAAACCAATTATCATGACTTGGGCGAGGGGCGTCCGGTGATCCTGATTCACGGTTCGGGCCCCGGCGTTACGGCCTGGGCGAATTGGCGTCTCAATCTGCCGGCGCTTTCGGAAAGCATGCGCGCGATCGCGCCGGACATGCTGGGTTTCGGCTACACCGAACGGCCGGCGGACGGCGTTTATACGATGGAGCGCTGGCGCGGTCATTTGATGGACTTCGCTGACGCCCTCGATCTTCGGGAATTCGACATCATCGGCAACTCCTTCGGCGGCGCGCTCGCGCTCTCCATGGCCGTGCATCATCCCGACCGCATCCGGCGCATGGTGCTGATGGGCGCGGCCGGTCTTGAATTCGAACTGACCGAAGCGCTCGACAAGGTATGGGGCTATGAACCGTCGGTAGAGGCGATGCGCAAGATGCTCGACATTTTCGCCTATGACAACTCGCTCGTCTCCGACGAGCTTGCCGAAATGCGCTACCGGGCGAGCATCCAGCCGGGCTTTCATGAGGCCTTCAGCGCCATGTTCCCGGCGCCGCGCCAACAGCACATCACGGCGCTTGCGACGCCGGAAGACGAGATTGCGAAAATCGCCTGTCCGACGCTGATTCTGCATGGGCGGGAGGACCGCGTCCTGCCCATGAGCAACAGCCTGCGCCTGTTCGATCTGATCAAGACGTCCGAAGTCCACCTGTTCGGCAAATGCGGCCACTGGACCCAGATCGAGCACAAGGACCGGTTCAATCTCCTGGTGTCGGATTTCCTCGTGCGGGAGTGACAGCACGTTGACTTATTTCAACTACTCTCTTGTCGTACATGAGCGCAGTGAGATGGAGCACGTTCAATTGTTTAGAAACGCCCTAAAATACATTTATCCTAAGTTCTCAAGCGGAGGCGCGAGTTGCGATAATTCATCCACACTGCGCCACATCAGCTCATCCAGTCGGTAAACTGGGAAAATGAGGTTCGAGTTATCCCAGCGGAAATGAGTAATATGGTTAATGTCAGTTACGGCCTTGCAGGGGTGCTTGCGGACGATACGGCGATTTCGAAAGTGATGCCGGAGATCAATTCGCTGACCTATCGCGGCTACAAGGTTCAGGATCTTGCGGCGCAATGCCGGTTCGAGGAAGTCGCCTATCTCATATGGAACGGCGAGCTGCCGAACGCCGCGCAGTTCGAGGCGTTCAACACCGTCGAAAAAAAAGAACGCGGGATTTCCGGGGACCTTCTTACTGTGATGGAGAAGTTCAACAAGAAAGCGCATCCCATGGACACGCTGCGCACGGCCTTGTCCTTTCTCGGTCAGGAAGACGAAACGACGGAGGATTCTTCGCCCGAAGGGCTGATGGAAAAATCCATCCGCATGTATGCGCGCATCCCCGAAATCGTCGCTGCGGATTTCCGTTTCAGGAACGGCAAGGAGCCGATCGCCCCAAAGAAAGATCTCGCCTTTTCCGAAAATTTCTTTCATATGTGCTTCGGAAAGATTCCGGCGTCCGAGGTCATCAAATGTTTTGAAATTTCGATGACGCTCTATGCCGAACACTCCTTCAACGCCTCGACCTTCACGGCGCGCACCATCGCGTCATCGACTTCTGACATTTACTCGGCGGTCACTGGCGCCATCGGCTCCTTGAAGGGCCCGCTTCATGGCGGCGCCAACGAGGCGGTGATGCATATGCTGAAAGAGGTGGGATCGCCCGAGGCGGCGAAAGCCTGGATGCTCGACGCGCTCGCCACCAAGAAGAAGATAATGGGCTTCGGTCACCGTGTGTACAGGTCCGGCGACAGCCGGGTGCCGACCATGACCGAAGCCTTCAAGAAAATGGTCGATGTGATCGGAACCGCGGAGGCTAAAAACTATTGGGAGATGAGCCGCATACTTGACGACACCATGGTGGCGGAAAAGGGCATCTACCCGAATCTCGATTTCCCGGCGGGACCGGCCTATTATCTCATGGGTTTTGAAATTCCGATGTTCACGCCGATTTTCGTTATGAGCCGGATCACAGGATGGGCGGCCCATGTGATGGAGCAACTCGCCAACAACAAGCTGATCCGACCCTTGTCAAACTATGTGGGCGTCGGGCAACGCCAAATCAACAGGGTATGATGAATGTTGCCAAGATATCGGTGCGTTGGTGCAAAGTGTAAATGAACTTCTCGCATATTCGATTGTGTAAAAGGATCTAACGACTTAAGTGGAAAAGACAATGATCGACGTTTTGATCATCGGCGCTGGCCATGCCGGGGCGCAGGCGGCGTTGATGCTGCGCAAGCTTGGATATGCCGGCGCGGTTGCGCTGGCGGGGGCGGAGGCTGATCCTCCCTATGAGCGTCCGCCCCTATCCAAGACCTATCTCGCCGGCGGGGAGCCGTTTGAGCGCATGATAATGCGCCCGAAGGAGGCGTGGGCTGAGCTGAATATCGATTGCCTCCCGGGGCGGAAGATTGTGGCGGTCGATCCTGCGGCTCATGAAGCGCGCTGCGAGAATGGCGAGAGGATTAGTTACGGCAAGATGATCTGGGCGGCGGGCGGAACGCCGCGGCGGCTGCCTGCGCCCGGCGGCGACCTCGCCGGAATCCATGTCATCCGTACGCGTGCGGATGTGGATGCGATCCGCGCCGGGCTCGACGGCGCAAAGGACATTGTCATCATAGGCGGCGGGTATATCGGTCTCGAAGCGGCGTCGGTGCTGGTCGGCATGGGCAAGCGCGTCTGCGTGCTTGAAGCCCAGGAGCGGCTGCTGTCGCGGGTGGCGGGACCCGATCTGTCGGCCTTTTATGAGCGCGAGCATCGCGGCCGGGGCGTCGACATCCGGCTCGGCGCAGAGATTGAAGCGATCGTCGAGAAGGGCGGGCGCCCCGCCGGGGTCTGCCTCGCCGGCGGCGAGGCGCTGCCGGCGGACCTCGTGATCGTCGGGATCGGCATCGCCCCGGACGTCGAGCCGCTGATCGCGGCCGGCGCCGAGGGCGCGCTCGGCGGGGTGAAGGTCGATGAATTTTGCCGCACCAGCCTGCCGGACATCTACGCCGCCGGCGATTGCGCCGCCCACGCCAACCGCTATGCCGGCGGCGCGGTCATCCGCCTTGAATCGGTGCAGAACGCTCATGATCAGGCGTCGGCCGCCGCCGCGTCGATCGCCGGCGATCCAAAGCCCTATGACGCGGTTCCCTGGTTCTGGTCCGATCAGTATGATCTAAAACTGCAGACCGCCGGTCTTTCGACCGGCCATGACGCGGCGGTGCTGCGCGGCGATCCCGACAGTCGGTCCTTCTCCGTCGTCTATCTGAAAGACGGCCGCGTCATCGCCCTCGACTGCGTCAACGCCACCCGCGACTACGCCCAAGGCCGCCGCCTCGTCGCGACCGGCGGCGCGTGCGATCTGAAAACGCTCGCAGACCCCGCCGCGCCCCTCTTCAAACCCCCCGCCCGAAACGGATAGAAAATTGGGCGTCTTCAAGCTGCGTGAATAAACTATGGCGTAAGAATTCTTTGCAAATTGCGCAAAATGGACAAATAGGGGCTGCAAATGGCTGTAGACGAGGGTGTATCCGGGCCTTTGAAGGGCGTCCGAATTATCGAGATTGCAAGTCTTGCTCCGGGGCCTTTCTGCGCCATGATGCTGGCTGATATGGGCGCCGAGGTGATCCGCATCGATCGCACGCAAGCCAGCGATGAATCCCCTCCGCTTGATTATGACAAGAACATATTGAATCGTAACCGACGTTCGGTCGCGCTTGATCTTAAAAATTCAGCGGCGGTCGATGTCATTCTCGATTTGTGCCGGCGCGCGGACGGACTAATTGAAGGGTTCCGGCCCGGCGTTATGGAACGGCTCGGACTTGGACCTTCGCAATGTATGGCGGCGAATGAAGCGCTCGTCTATGGTCGAATTACCGGTTGGGGTCAGGACGGGCCGCTCGCCCAGACAGCCGGACACGACATCAATTACATCGCGCTGACGGGCGCCTTGCATGCTACGGGCCCTGCGGAACGCCCGGTTCCGCCGTTAAATCTGGTTGGCGACTTCGCTGGCGGGGGCATGTTGCTAGCCTTCGGCCTCGTCTGTGCGCTGTTTGAAGCAAACCGGTCCGGTAAGGGTCAGATTGTCGATGCGGCCATGATCGACGGTGCAGCGGTGAACATGGCGCTCACTTACTCAATGTTCAACGCCGGTCTATGGCGTGACCGGCGCGAGGCGAACCTTGTCGACGGGGGCGCGCCGTTCTATCGGGTATACAAGACAAGCGACGACAGATTCGTGTGCGTCGGTGCCATAGAACCGAAATTCTATTTCAACTTTATCGGCGTGCTTGGTCTGTCCGACGAAGCACTGTTTGCATCGCCTAATAATCCCGCCAACTGGCCGGAGATGATTGATCGGCTGGACGCGATTTTCGCCACGCGAACGCGCGCGGAGTGGGAGCAGGCGTTCGAGGGCGCCGAGGCTTGTTTTGCGGCAGTCCATACGCTCGCCGAAGCGCCGGGTGCACCGCACAATGCGCATCGCGGCACGTTTGCGCGCACGGATGATCTTGTTCAACCGTCGCCAGCGCCGCGTTTTTCGCGCACGCCGGGCGCGATTAATCACGGGCCGCGCATCCTCGGCGCAGACACTCGGTCCGTTCTGTCGGCGTGGGGCGTTTCGGATGAAGAAATTAACAGACTGATAGAAAGCGGAGCCGCAGTTCAATCGTAACGGGAGGCGCCTTTCAACGAGCATGCCGGCGCCGCGATGTCAGGCGAGGAACGGTTTATAATTCTCGGAAAAAATATCGCGCCCAATAATCAGCTTCATGATTTCAGAACTGCCCGCAAGAATTCTGTTGATGCGGGCGTCTGTAAACCGACGGCAGATTTCAAACTCGCGCATGTAGCCGGCGCCGCCGTGTAGCTGGACCCCTTCGTCGACGACCCGCCACTCGAGTTCACTGGTCACCAGCTTCAGCGCTGCAGCTTCTGGTGGCGATAATTCGCCGGCATTGTGCTTCGCAACACAATTGTCGAGATAGCATTGAACCGCCTGTAGCTGGGCATGCAATTCGGCGAGCTTGAATTGCGTATTTTGCATGTCTGCAATGCGTTTGCCGAACGCCTTGCGGTCCATCACATAATTTCTTGTCAGGTCAAAAGCCCGGTGTGCGTTACACATATAGCTGACGGACCCGATCAGGCGTTCCTCCACCAGACCCTGCATCAGATAGTGAAATCCTTTTGTCGGATCTCCCAGAACATTTTCTTTCGGCACTTTCACATTGTCAAAAAAAAGCTCGGCCGTGTCCTGGGCGACGAGTCCCATTTTTTCGAGGTTTCGGCCGCGCCGAAAACCTTCCATGCCACGCTCCACGCAGAGCAGCGCCATGGAGTGGCGATCGTCAGCGTCGCCCAATTTTGCCGCCACAATAACGAGATCGGCGTTGATCCCGTTCGAGATATAGATCTTGGACCCATTGAGTAGGAAATGGTCGCCCTTGTCGTCAATGGTGCTGCGTATCCCTGACAAATCGCTTCCGGCATCCGGCTCGGTCATGGCGATGGCCAGAATGGATTCGCCGGAAACGCATTTCGGCAGGAAACGCTTTTGCTGTTCCGGCGATCCAAACCGTTTCAGATATGGCCCGACCATTCGGCTGTGCAGCGTCGGAAACCATTCACCACAGTCCGCGCGCGCCACTTCCTCCATAATGATTTGTTCATAGCGGAAATCTGAATCGCCGACGCCGCCAAAGTCCTCATCAGCCCAGATCAGAAGGAAGCCGTTCTCGCCCGCCTTGCGGTAAACTTCGCGATCCACGATGCCATCGTGTCGATACGATTCCATGTTGGGCGCTACTTCCCGTTCGAGAAAGCGACGGAAGGAAGAGCGAAATGATACTTGCTCATCGGTGAAGTGACGCATGTTGTCAGCCTTAAGTTTAAATTGTCCGAAGGGATGGTGCAACCCTTAGCGTCCAGTGTTATTTGCAGTAATCGTTGTCTGGCCCGATAGGCGTCAACTGCTTGCGCAGTTTCGGTTTGACGATCTTATCGAGGGTTGCACGCGGAAAATCGTCAACGAAAATGACTTCCTTAACGACTTTGAAGTCCGCTAGATCTCGCTTGCATGCGGCGATGATTCCATCGCGAATATCATCCTGATCGCCAGGTTTTGCGATAACAAAAACAACCGGCACTTCGTCAAGCATATAATGTTTGCGGCCGACAACGGCGCATTCTTCGACGAGCCCGGTTTTCATGATAACAGTTTCGATCTCCGACGATGCGACGTTCTCCGCGCCGACTTTCAGCATGTCTTTGTCGCGTCCCAGGAAATAGAGATAACCTTCTTGGTCGATTGATATCATGTCGCCGGTTTTGAGCCAGCCTTCCTCATCAACAACGTCGCGGGTTGCTTCCGAGTCGTTGAAATACTCCTTAAACAGAGAGACGCCGGGAACGCCCCGAACAAAAAGCGTTCCCTGTTCGCCCGGTCCGACCGGATTACCTTTTTCGTCGCGCACCTCGATATCGTAGCATGGCGCCGCCCGGCCGATGGATCCCTCGGGAGGCGGCTGGTGAAAGTTTGAAATTATGCCTTGCGTGATCGTTTCAGTCATGCCCCAAGCGCAAACAACGTCAATGCCAAATTTTTTGCGGAGCGGCGTCGAGTAGCCACCAATCATCCAAAAGCGGTAGTGATGATTTGTCGGCGATTCGCGCTGCAACAGCGGATAAACTAAAAATGGAATCACAAACGTCCACGTGCATTTATTCCGTATTGATACGTCCCAAAAGCGGGAAACGGAAAGGCGCGGTTGCAGTACGATCGTACCGCCAACCCATAAGGTTGTCATGGTGGAGTATGAAACGGCGTTGATGTGGAAGAGGGGAGAAAAAACAAGGGCTGTATCTTCGCTTGAAACAAGAAAATTACGCGCATTCATTTGTGCGCCCCAGATAAAGTTTCCGTGGGTGAGTAGCACTGGTTTCGGTCGCGATGTCGTGCCGGATGTGAATTGAATGAGAAAATCGGCGCTGGCGTCCGGCGCACGTCTCGGCGGCGCTGGCCGCGGTGACAGGCAGGCGTCAAACGGGATGTAATCAGAGGAGTTAAATTCAGGCGTAGCGGCACCAGAATCATCCTCGGTGACAATTATGAAGTTCAGGCCGGGCGCCGAATCAGCGATCATCGACGCAAATGCGGGCTGGGTGATTGCGGCGGTAATGTCGGCCGCATCGACATAATATTCAATATCGCGCGCAACGGATCGGGTGTTTGTTGTCACGGCGACGACGCCGATTCTTGCGCAGGCGAAAATCGTTATTAGGAACTCCGGGCAGTTTTCCATGTGAACCAGCAATCTGTCGCCTGACGATATGCCACGTTCAAGAAGCGCCGCGGCAAACCGGTCGGCGTCTTCCTTCATCCCCATATATGTCCAGCGTTTTGGATCACCGTCGAATGGTTCCCAAATGAGGAATGTTTTATTGGGGGTTCGCGCCGCCCAGCGGTCCAGCATCCAGGCGACATCCTGGCCGTGGACCATCAACCTTTGCGATTCCGCAATTCTATTGAGTGTTCCTCGTGGACCGTCCAGCATGCTGTTGTTCACCATCGTTTCTCCCATTGCAGTCTATCTTCTTCAAGCTGGGTACGGACTCATTGATAGTTACTCACAGACAAATTGGATATACGAAAACCTGATATCACCTATCGGTAAAGGTATATTCCTCTGCTGCTTGATATGCGCATTGTTATTGAGGGGCGCCGTATTGTGATTAATTATCATTGTGCGGCGCAACAAAGTGCGATGCTGCCATCGCCGCAATTGTAAAAAAGAGCGGTGACCCAGCGAAGCGCGCAAAGAAAAAAGATAATCGGGAGGGTAGTCATGTCTTGGCATAATAAAAATGCGGCGCTGTTTCTGACGTCGGTATCGGTTTCGACAATCGCGTTCGCGGCGACGGCGCATGCGCAACGCGCTTCGGACGCATTGACGGATCAAATCATCGTCACGGCTACAAAGCAGGCCGGAGGCGTCGCAGAACAAGAAGCGCCAATTTCGATTTCAGCGTATGGCGCAGAACAGCTTGAAGCGTTGCGGGTGAGCGATCTCGAAACGCTTAGTTACAGCCAGCCCAATGTATCTCTGGAAGATGTCGGATCCATACAAGGGACGGCGAATTTCTCCATCCGCGGTTTGGGCATAAACAGCTCAATTCCTTCGATTGACCCTACGGTAGGCGTTTTTGTCGATGGGGTTTATCTCGGCACGACCGCCGGTTTGCTCTTCGATACGTTTGATCTGGAAGCCGTTGAAATCTTGCGGGGCCCGCAAGGGGTTCTTTTCGGCCGCAATGTTACGGGCGGCGCGGTGTTAATCCGGACGAAACGCCCGACGGATGAGTTCGAGGCAAGCGCGCAGGGCTCGTGGGAAACCGGCTTGAACCAAGTGTACCAGGCGTCCGTCTCCGGCCCAATTGTTCCGGGCGTTTTGAAGGCGAAAATCGCCGCCTATTACAAAAATGACGAAGGATATTGGACGAATGATCTGGATGGTTCTAAACTTGGCGAAGTCGAAACGATCGTCGTCCGCCCGGTCATCGAATTCACGCCTGGCGACAATGCCGAGTTTATCCTGCGCTATGAGCACGGCGAATCCGAGGGCGATGGTACGATCGCGCAGAACAGAGCCCTGTTCGAGCGGGGTACCGGCCGCGTAACGACGGACGAACCCGGTTTCATGGACCATGAATGGGACCAGGTGAGCGCGGAGGCCAATATCGACGTCCCATTCGGCGATGGCGTGATCACGAATATCTTTGGCTGGCGTCAATATAGCTCAGCATCGCAAAGCGATTTTGACGCCACAACCTTGAATCTGTTGCTTTTCGGGGAAATCACCGAGCAGGAACAGTTTAGCAACGAACTTCGATATTCAGGCCGGTTCTTTGATCGCATCAATTTCACGCTTGGGGGGTTCTGGTTCGATCAGGAACTGAAGTATCAGGAAACGCGCTTTTTGTTCCAGGATCCAAGCCTCGCTCCGGCGCAGGCAGTCGGGGCAGTGCCCGGACCGTTTTCCTTTTACGGCGGTGGAACCCAGGACCATCAGGTCCTCGGCGTGTTTGGTCAAGCCGCTATTGAACTTACTTCCGCCTTGACGCTGGACCTTGGTTTGCGATGGAGCCGCGAGGAAAAGTCAGCGCAGTTGGCAACGATCGTGCCAGGGCCTGCCTCGCCGGATTTGTGGACCATACCCGCCGGAGCCTGCAATATCCATGCAAACGATTGCGTTTTCAATCTGAACGCTGATCCTACATTCGATTCCGAGGAGGACTGGAGCAATCTGTCTCCGAAGATCGGCTTAAGGTATTCGCTGGCGGATAATGCCCGCCTTTATGGCCACTGGAGCCGCGGTTTTAGGTCCGGCGGTTACAACTTGCGCAACACCGTTCCGACGGCGTCCCCCGGTCCGATTGATGAGGAGCAGATAGACAGCTTCGAACTCGGCTTCAAGTCGGAGCCGCTACCCGGTGCAATATTCAATGCCGCGATATTTCATACCAACATTTCCGATATGCAACGCGAGGTGCTCTTGTCAGACCCGGTTCTGGGGACGATTCAGATCATCACCAATACTGCGGATGCGGAAATATTCGGGTTTGAATTTGAAGCGCAATATTCGCCTGTGGAAGGGCTGGTTCTGAACGCATCAGTCGGCCACCTAGATGCAGAGTATACCGACCTACTCTTTGATATCAGCGGTGACGGGGTGGTAGATCAGGCCGATCTGGCGCTTGCGATTCCCCGCGTTCCCGAGCTGACTTACAATTTGGGATTCGTTTATGACCATGACATTGGCAGCGCGGGATTTTTGACGGCGCGCGCTAATTTCAATCATCGCGACAGTCAGGCGTTTACAGACAATAATCGCGGAATCCTGAGTGGTGCGGATATGCTGGATGCATCCTTGTCGTTCACGACAAATAGCGGCGGGGTGCGCTTCACGATTTACGGAGATAATATGCTCGATGAGAATACGGAGGGTTCGGACTCACAGACGCCGTTCCCGCCAGGGTCCACGAACGGCAGTCATTCGCCCTTAAACAAGGGGCGCGTATTGGGAGCTTCCGTAAAGGTGGCGTTGTAGGCAGTCGAAGCTTAAGAAGAAAGCTAAAAGCAAGACCTTGCGTCGCGAACCTGCTTCGCGGCGCCGGTCGCTTAGGTAAAATTTAGGAGATTGAACTTCGTGTCGTTTGAAGGAAAAGTCGTACTGATCACTGGCGCTGGCAATGGTCTGGGAAAGTCGCACGCGCTGATGTTCGCCAGGCTTGGCGCGCGTGTCGTTGTCAATGATTACGGCACGACCGCAAAGGGCGAAGGCGCGGACAAGTCGCCCGCCGACGCAGTAGTTGATGAGATTAAGAGTTTAGGTGGCGAAGCGGTGGCAAACGCCGACTCTGTTGAGGATGGTGCGCGTCTCGTGGAGACCGCTATGGATGCGTTTGGGCGCATTGACATCGTGGTAAACAACGCCGGTTTCCTGCGCGATACATCATTTCATAAAATGAGCGAAAGCGACTGGTTTGATATAATCAACGTGCATTTAAATGGCGCCTTCATGGTCAACCGGGCGGCATGGCCGCTTTTGCGCGAACAGAACTTTGGACGGATCGTGAATACTGCGTCTGCGGCCGGCATTTACGGGAATTTCGGACAGGTCAATTATAGTTCCGCGAAATTGGCGCTGCATGGCATGACGCAAGCCCTAGCGATCGAGGGGCAAAAGCGGAACATTCTCGTCAATACGGTTGCGCCCGCCGCCGCGTCGCGGCTCACTGACACCGTTATCAGCAGGGAACAGACCGCCGCATTGCGCCCGGAATATGTCAGTCCGTTGGTCGGTTATCTTTGCAGCGAGGAAAGCTCGCAGTCAGGAGGGCTTTTCGAAGCGGGCGCCGGCTGGTTTGGCAAGCTGCGATGGGAACGAAGCCGCGGCGCCGCTCTCAAAGGAGAGATAACGCCTGACGATATCGCCAAAAATATTGATGCGATTTCAGATTTTTCCGATGCGACACATCCACGGAATATCGCCGAGGCGTTTGCGCCATTCGGCGAAGCCATGGGTGCGGCCGTCGCTGCACGATAACGACGGCGCATAATTATGATCGATCGTTCGTTCATCGGCTTCGAAATGGAGCCATTCGACGCCACTCTCGAAAAGGGACAGATGGAGCTGTTCGCCAAGGCGCTCGGCGAGAAAAACTCCATCTATAGCGACGAGTCCGTCGCGCGTGCTGAGGGCTACTCGTCCATTGTTGCTCTGCCGACCTATTTGATTCGCCTTGGCACGCGGGACGATCTGACCTACGGTCTTTTCGACAAACTCGGCATCGATCTGGCGAAATTGTTGCATGGCGAGCAGGAGTTCATTCTGGAACGCGCCCTATGCGCCGGTGAAATCTTGCGAGGCGTGAAGAAAGTCGTCGACATTTTCGATAAGAAGGATGGCGCGCTTGAGTTCGTCGTTACAGAAATTCAGTATCACGATGAAAAGGGCCGATTTGCCGGCATCGATCGGTGCACCTTCGTCATCCGGAACCGCTGATTTAGGATGCAACAAAATGAATGAGCAGACGCAGAAACTCGGATCGTTAAAGGTAGGCGATACGCTGCCCGCTCTTCAAACGGGTCCGATCTCGCGCCACGCCATTGCCTTATATGCAGCGGGTTCGTCGGATCTCAATCCGATTCATACCGATATCGACTTTGCAAAACACAAGGCGGGACTGCCCGACGTCATTGTGCACGGAATGTTCGTTATGGGATATCTTGCAAAAATCGGAACTGAGTATGCGCCGGCGGGTGCCGTTCGCCGGATTAAAACCCAGTTCCGGACCATGACAAATGTGGGTGACAATCTTGTTTGCACCGGCAAGGTAACGGATAAGCAATCGCGTGACGGTGCAACGATCTTGACTTGCGCGCTTGCGGCAACGCGCCAAGATGACGTGGTGGTGGCGACTGGCGAAATTGATATTGTTGTCGGCGCCGCTTAGCAGGCGGCGCTTGCAAGATGCATCGGAGTATGGACTACGATTATGGTTAAAGGTGACGAAACTACGGGAATCACCTCCTTCGGGGTCTACATTCCGTCAATGCGCTTGCAGCGAAAAGCGCTGGCGAATGAAGTCGGATGGATTAATCCGGCGTTGAACGCGTACGGGAGCGGCGTTCGCGCGATCTGCGATTTTGACGAGGATGTGATTACGATGGCGGTTGAGGCTGTGCGTCATTGCAATGATGCGCAAGCGCTCGGCGAGATATCCGCCATTGTCGCCGCTTCGACCACGTTTCCGTTTACCGATCGGTTAAATGCTTCCGTTGTCGCCCCTGCCGCCGGCTTGTCCGACTCCGTTCAGGCAGTTGATATTGCCAGTACGCAGCGCGCCGGCGTGTCTGCATTTCGTGTCGCGGAACGTCTGTGCGCGGTTGACGGCGCGTCGCGCCAGGTTTTGTGCGTCGCCGCCGACCGTCGGCGTGGACGGCCTGGCAGCTTAGTAGAGATGACAAGCGCTGACGCAGCGGCGGCATTCTTGTTTGGAAATGAAAACGTCATCGCGCGCGTCGTAGCGCATAAGGTTTCAACGGTAGATTTCGTCGATCATTATCGCCGCGCGAATGAGGCATATGAATATGGCTGGGAGGAGCGGTGGATTCGGGACGAGGGGTATCGAAAAATCGCACCGCCGGTCCTCACTAGCGTAATGGAAGCGGCAGGCATTTCTGCTGAGGATATCGACCATTTCATTTTTTCCTCAACAATCCGAGGCGTTGCGGCGGGACTGGCGAAAGCAATCGACATTCGCGATGACGCCGTGCGCGACGACTTTCAGGATGTTATGGGAGAAGCCGGCGCCGCCCACCCTCTTCTTATGCTTGCCGATACGCTTTGCGCCGCCGGCGCCGGCGAGAAAATTCTCATAGCGGGTTTCGGCCAGGGCTGCGAAGCCATGGTGTTGGAAACAACGCCCTTGATCGAATCGGTTGGCGTTCGGCACGGCGTTCGCGCTCTGGCCCAAAGCGATCATCAGATTGATTTGCCGTTCATCCGGTATTTGTCCTTCAATGGACAATTGGATCCGGACTTCGGGCCGCGAGCGGAAACCGACCGAAAAACTGCCCTCAGCGCCGCCTATCGCCATGCTAATGAAGTTGCACGGCTAATCGCCGGAAAGTGCGAAAAATGTGGAACGGTTCAGTTTCCGAAAGCTAAAAATTGTGTCAATCCGAATTGCGGCCATGAAGGTGAGCAAACGGACCACGCGCTGGCGCAGGAATCGGCGATAGTAAAAACGGTCACGACGGACTGGCTCGGATTTTCGCGCAATCCGCCGAACCGTTACGGCATGGTGGAATTCGAAAGCGGTGCACGCATGATCATGAACTTTACCAGCGCTCTGGATGAACCGCCAGTCGGCAGCGAAGTAAGTATGGTCTACCGCATTCAAGATTTCGATCCGTATCGAAAGTATCATCGCTATAGCTGGAAGGCAAGGACCTGCGTCACGCCGTACAATGGAGAGAAAAAGTGACAAGCGGGATTCGCGATAAGGTCGCCATCATCGGCATGGGGTGCAGCAAGTTTGGCGAGCGCTTCGATTGCGACGCGCAGGACCTTATGCTTGAAGCCTTCATCGAGGCCAGGGCGGACGCCGGGATTGAAACGAGCGAGATTGATGCGGCGTGGCTTGGTCATGCCATGCCGGAACTCGGCATGGGGCCGACGGCGACGCCGGCATCGGTCGCTTTGCGGTTGCAAAATATACCAGTGACGAGAGTGGAGAACGCCTGCGCCACCGGAACGGAGGCGTTGCGCGGCGCTGTCTATGCTGTCGCGTCGGGCGCCGCGCGCATTGCGCTGGCGATTGGCGTTGAAAAACTGAAGGATACCGGTTTTGGCGGTTTGCCTGAATTCGATTTTGGACCGCGCGCGAGCCTGTTTGCGCCGTCCATGAGCGCGCCCGGCGGTTTTGCGCAGCTTGCTGCTGCCTATGGCGCAAAGCACCAGGTCAACGCCGCCGACCTGAAACGCGCCATGGCCCATGTTTCATGGAAAAGCCACGAGAATGGCGCAGTCAATCCGAAGGCGCATCTTCGCCGGCGGGTTGATATCGACACAATCATGAAAGCGCCGATGATCGCCGCGCCACTTGGGCTTTTTGATTGCTGTGGAGTCAGCGACGGCGCAGCCTGTGCAATTGTCACAACGCCAGACGTGGCGGCAAGCCTTGGAAAAAAGCAGGAAACCGTAATGGTCAAGGCGCTGCAGCTTGCTGTGTCGAATGGGGTTGAGGCCTCGCATTCTTCGTGGGACGGGGCCACCATCATCACGACGCGCAGCGCCGCCAAACGCGCATATTCTGAAGCAGGCATTGAAAGTCCGCGCGACGCGCTCAGCCTGATCGAGGTGCATGATTGTTTTTCCATCACAGAGCTTGTGACCATGGAAGATCTTTTCCTTTCAGAAGAGGGGTCTGCGCCCGCCGATGTGCTGGACGGTTTTTACGACCGTGACGGAGGTATTCCATGCCAGGTTGACGGCGGATTGAAGTGTTTTGGTCATCCGATCGGCGCTTCGGGGCTGCGGATGGCGTATGAAATTTATACGCAATTGCTCGGCAGGGCCGGCGAGCGGCAATTGAGCAATCCGGTGCTAGGGTTGACCCATAATCTCGGCGGCTTTCCACACGAAAATGTAAGCGGTATTGGAATATTCGGGCTGCCCGGCGTTTGAAGGAAGCGCTAATTACTTTTCGGCGCGGGCGCGGTCAAGGTTCGGACGGGTAAGATAGTCAAGCGCTGCTTCGAGAAAAATGTCATTCTGATCGCCTGTCACCATGTGCCGCGCGCCTTTTATCTCCGTATAATGGATATGAGGCGCAATATTGCAGAAATGCCTCGCGGCCTCTTGCGTGACAAGTTCGCTTTCACCGCCGCGCATGAAATGAACGGGAATTATCAGATTCGTCGCCGCTTCAGTCAGTTCGCGCTCAAATTCTTCGGGCTCAAGATAAAGCGTTTCGACAAAAGCCGGATCCCAATGCCAACGCCAACGCCCGTCTTCACCTTGACGCAAATTTTTTTGGAGCCCGCCGGAACCGCTTGGCGAGCGGGTTTCCGTGTTTGGTCGCGGGAAGTGTGTCGAAAGGAATGCGGCGGCTTCGCTTACGTTTTCAAATCCGCGTCTTGCGCTTTCGAGCATAAAGTTTCGAATTGATCCAAACCCATGCTCGCTGATTTTCGGGGCGACGTCGACCAGGGTAAGGGAAGCAAACGCTTCCTGACGGATTTTGCCCGCAGCCACGAGCGCGGCAACGCCGCCAAGCGATGCGCCGATAAAATGCGGCTTGACCCCGATTCGGCCTTCCACCCAGTCGCTGAGAACGAGCGCGTCCCGGGCATAATCAGTATAGGAATAGGTCCTGTCCGGCGCGCGGTCGCTGTCTCCGTGTCCGCGCAGATCGGCGCAGAGAACAAAATAACCTTCTCTGGCGAAGGCGGACGCGGCGGCTGACCAAGCGTGCCGCGTTTGACCCCCGCCGGGCGAAAGAATGATCGCGCCGTTATCCGCCCAGCCGAATTGGTTGGCGACGAGCGTGCACCCGTCAAATGAGGTAATGGCGATGGTTTCTAATTTGCTCTCTTCCTGATCATGCGTCATCGGCGAGGGTTCCGTCTATCCCACCAGGAATGCCCAATCTGCAACAAATTCATCGCAAGAAGTCGTAACGCGTCTAGGGTGAAGGCAATCAACATCAAGTCAGAGCTCCTACAGCGACTCTGTAGCGGAATTATTCATTCCAAGGCAACGCGACATTGTCGGAAATATATGTTTTGAGATCGCGTTTTTGCAATTTGCCAGTGATGGTGCGCGGCAATTCATCCATGAACGTAAAGTATTTCGGGCATTCCTGCTTGCTGAGGTTTTTTAAACAATGGGCGTTCAGTTTCTCGATACATTCCGCATTGCCGAATTGAATCCCCTTTCGCAATACAACAGCGGCGACAACGGCTTCGCCCCAGCGCGGATGGGGAACGCCAACGACGGACGATTCAGCAACAATTTCATTTTCCGCGAGCACCGCCTCAATCTGCGCGGGAAAGACATTTACGCCGCCAGTGTTGATAAGAAAGTTACGGCGGTCAAGAAGATATACATATCCGTTCTCGTCAACGCGTCCAATGTCGTTTGTTTTCAACCAGCCATCGGCGTTCAACACGTCCGCCGTTTCTTCCGGCTGGTTGAGGTAGCCGCTCATGATCGTATCGCTTTTGAGGTAGATAACGCCCGCCTCGCCCGTGGGAAGCGCCTCGCCTTTGTCGTTGCAGATTTTGTAGTCGACGAACGCCGCAAACCGGCCAGACGAACGCAAAATGTGTTCCTCGCCGGCGAGGGCCCTTTTATGGTCGTCCGGTTGGAGAAAGCATGCCCAGGCGACGCACTCTGTCATCCCGTAAAGTTGAACGAGATTGACGCCCAGGGTATCGACAGTTCGCCGGATTAACGTCGGCGCCGCCGGGGCAGATCCATAAGCAATCGTTCGCAGAGAAGGGAGCGCGAGGTCGTTTTCCTGAAGATAATCGAGCACCGTCGGTATCATTGCTGGAACAAGCAGCGCAACCGTAGCTTTGTGCCTGTTGATGTCCTCAACGCAACTTGCAACGTCGAAAACATCCGTCGGAATAATTGTTCCTGAACCGGCAGCAAGGCCAAATATGCCGCCGGCAACGGCGACCCACGCCGATTGCGCAGGCATGTAATATCGGTCGTTCGCGGATATGCCGTAATAGTGCGGCGCGTAAGTGATTTCAGTAAGGATTGCCTTATGAGACAGGATGACGGCTTTGGGATGCGCCGTGGCGCCGGATGTGTATGTGTGCAAAAGAGGCGCGTTTTCGGCGAACTCAGTCGTCGTGAAATCCGGCGCATTTTCAATAAGGAACTCGTAATCCACGTCGAAGCCATGATCGTCGCCGAGCCCGATGACGTCAATGGACAATGCAGTCAACTCGTCGCTGCGAGACTCGATCAACGGCCAGCACTTGTCCTGCACGACACAGACCGTGACGCCGCTGTTTTTGAGGACGTGGAGCATTTCACGCGCACTGTACCGCCAGTTTACGCCCACGCGGACTGCGCCTATAATCATGCAGGCGAAGAAGTGCTCATATATCTCGATGCACTCTTTAGCCAGAATAGCAACGCGGTCGCCCGGTTTGACGCCGCGCGCCTGAAGAGCGCCGGCCAGGGCGAGGGACCGGCGATATATCTCCGACCATGTAATGGTGCGTTCGCCCTGATAATAGGCGATCTTATCCGGGTAATGTTCTGCGCATCGGCGTAAATTATCTCGTAGCATTCGCATTTCCGTAGTTGAGCGGCAGCCACCCGCGATGTCGCTTACTGAGCAGCGGCATGAAAATAATCCAGAGAAATCGGCGCGACTGACTATTCTAGAAAGAAACCAATACTTCGCCTCCGATCACGCGCCCCTTGTTTAAACCAGCATAGGTGCCTAGCTGGCCCGGCGGGAACGCAAGCGGATTTTCAGAACCTTCCGTCACGTCGTTAAGCAGATTCTTGCCGTATACAGAGAAGCGAATATTCTCATTATTTGGAGAAAAGCTTATGGAGGCGCTCAAAATATCCCCGGGGCTCAGAACGCCGACATTGTTATCCGAATAGTATGATCTATCACGATGATTAAAGTTCATTCGCGCCGTCGCATTGCCAATGTCGCTTACCGGAAGATCCATGATAGCGCCCACACCGTACGTCCACTTCGGTGCGCGAGGCAGTTCCAGATTAAGATCAACGTCATCAACCGACCCGTCCTGGGTGATATCAAACAGCACCTCGGTGTATTTCGCGTCCGTGTGACCGGCAAATCCGGTAAGAACGAAGTTATCTGTAATGAAGAACTGTCCGTCGATTTCAAATCCACGAATGCGTGCGTCCGCAGTGTTTGCGATGATCTGGATCAGACCGCTGACAGGATCGGGGAAAATAACTTCGCGTTGCATGTCCTCTACGGCATTCCAGTAGACCGCAGCGTTCACGGTGGCGCGGCCCGAGAGGGTTTGCGCCTTCAGACCCAATTCGAACGCATCGATTGTTTCCTGATCGAACGGGCCGGGCAGGGCCACAGGCGATGTGTTGCGCAGATTGTAACCGCCCGACCGATTGCCGCGCGACCAGTGAAAATACGTTTGCGCATCCTCATGAAAATTCCACTGGAAACCAATCTTTGGGCTTAAAGCAGAGAAGTCTTCTTCGGGATCGAAGGCGGGATCGGCGTTGACGTTGAATAGGCAATCTCCCGCCGGGAGGTTGCACGCGCCCGGAGGGATATCGAAATCATTCGGCGACGGCGGCCCCGGTACGATCGTTGCGATGTCGACGCTCTTTTCCTCATAGGAATACCGCAACCCTAAAAGAAGGGACAGGCTCGGCGTTAGGGCGACATCGACTTGGCCGAATACGCCATAGGTCTGATGATCCTGGATTCCGCCGCCGTAAAACGAAAGGGGCCCCGGGATCGTTCCCATTGCTTGTCCCGGCGCAAGTATCGGGTCCTGAAAAAGAAACCGGACTTCCTCATAAAGAACGTCCTGACTGAAATAGTAAAGCCCGAGAGTCAGCTCGACGACGTCGGCAAACGTTCCAGCAAATCGCAGTTCGTTACTGATTTGATCTTGCTCAGTGTATTCGCCAAATTTGAAATAATCGACGGCGGTGCTGTCCGGGTCGAAAATTGAACGGGAATCGAATCTGCGCCATCCGAAGATATTGGTGATCGTGCCATCGCCGAAAGCGACATCCAGATTTGCTTCGGCGGTCACCATGTCCCATTCCTGGTTCAGGAAACCCGGATTGCCGATTTCAAGATCGAATGTGTCGCGATCGTAAAGCGCACGATTTTGTCCAACGCCATGGCCGTCTTCCGTTTCGCCATGTTCATAGCGGACGTAAAGATCGAAGGAATCGCCGAGCGTCAGCTCTATTGAAGGCCGGATTGAAAATGACTGGCCTGGGTTAAACTTCTCTCCAGTGGCGAGATTGGTGAACCAGCCCTGGTCGTCATTGAACATGCCAGAAATTTTCGCATTCAACACGCCGGGAATGACCGGTCCGGAAATGGCTGCCTGGTAAATTTGGTTGAGGCCTGTTTCCCATTGGGCTTTCGCTTTGATTTCGAATTCGTCTGAAGGGCGCTTCGTATTGATCAACACAGCGCCGCCGGTCACGTTGCGGCCAAACAATACGCCCTGAGGCCCGCGAAGGATTTCTATGCCCTCAAGGTCGAAAGTGTCGAATGTCGCGCCTGTCGTAATGCCGAGATACACGCCGTCGACAAACACACCGACCGCAGGATCGATTGACGGAATCGAGCTATTTGATCCCAGGCCGCGAATTGAGAAGTTCAGGGCGCCGCCGACAGAATTGATGTTCTCCAAAGTCACATTCGGTTGGCTGAAACTAATATCTGATATGTCCTTGACGAAATAGGCGTCCAACTGCGTTTCGCCGTACGCGGTTACTGCAAGCGGCACATCTTGCACGTCCTCGGCTTCCGATTTCTTTGTCGCCGTAACAACGATCGAATCACGGAGTGCGTCTGTCGCTTGTGCGTGCGCTGGCGTGAGGCTGATCCCCGCATTGTAAGCGAAAATTGACCCGGCCAAAGCAAGTCCCAAGCGTCGACGATGCACGCTAATGTCCATATACCGATTTGCCATCGTATCCTCCCAGAGGCCTGCTTGAATTATATTGTTCGCGTGCGCTGGATGGTGGTTCGGATGACATTAATTTCTCAAGGCGTTAATCAAAATAACTGATATCTATAAGATGAATACCATTGGACGGACATATCGTCTGACGGGCTGGAACATGACCGCGCGTATGACGGCATCCTGGTGCTTGAGGAATATTCGCTGCGGCGCAGCAAATACCACCCGGCCATAATTGCGAATTGCGGGAGTTAAACCGATGCACCGCCATCAATAATGATATTTTGACCAGTCAAAAAAGAAGAGCCTGGGCTAGCGAGAAACACCACCATCGGCGCGATGTCCTCAGGCAGGCCAAGGCGTCCGACAAAAGTTTCACGTTCAAAAGCGGCCTTTAGTTTTGGATTGGCGATCGTCGACTTCGAAAAATCGGTTTCGATCACGCCAGGCGAAATTGCATTGACTCTGATATTGCTTGGGCCCAGTTCACGAGCGTAGTTTCGCGCCAACTGGAGCATCGCCGCTTTGGACACGGAATAGGCGCCAATGTTATCATAGGCGCGCATTCCGCCAATTGAAGCGATGTAGATGATCGAGCCGCCGCCGATACGCTCCATATGCGGGGCCGATGAACGGGTGAGCCAGTGCGCAGAGAGAATGTTACTTTTTAGCAGCGCCTCGAAGTCCTTGTCGGGAGCGTCGCGCAGCGGACCAAAATAGGGCGACGAGGCGGCATTGCAGACGAGACAGTCGAGACGTCCGAAGGCTGCGACTGCGGCCTCTACGAGGTTTTGCAACGCCTGTTTTTCAGCAATATCGGCCTCGAATGGAACCGCGACAACTCGGCCTTGCGCCTTGTTTATCTGATTGGCGGCGGCTTCGCAGGCGGCGGCGCGCCTGGAAGAAATCATCACGTTGTAGCCTGCGCTCGCCAGCTGATTTGCGATGGCGTTTCCAATGCCGCGCGACGATCCCGTAACGATAGCGGCCCGACCTGTTTTTTCAATCCTCGTCGCCATCTAAGTTCTTTTGTCCCTCTCCCGGGCCGCATTCTTCAAGCGGTGTCGCCGTACCTGGTTGTTTTTGTCGGCCCTCATGAACTTCTCTACGCCTTCTTCCCACTGAATATCCTGAACGATGGAGAAAATTTGCTCCCGCAACCATCGGTGCGCAGGGTCTTTATGAAACCGCTCATGCCAAAGCATTTTTACTTCGATTGACGGCAACTTTATTGGATGCTCGTAGCCGCGAACGCCGGCCGGGCCGTCCTTTAGGGCGACGCCGAACGCGCGCGGCACTGTCGCCAGCAAATCCGTATTGGAAACGATGTGAGGGATAGACATGAAATTGGGCACTCGGACTTTTATCTTGCGCTCGATGCCGAGTGCTTCGAAATTCTGTTCAAGTAGGTAGAAATGGCCTGTGCCTCGCGCCTCCGCGACAACGTGACCGGCTCCTTTGAACGCCGCCATTGAAACGCCTTCGGCTCTCTCGGGATGGTCCTTCCGCGCCAGGCAGATGTAATCCGTCGAAAAAAGCTTGCGCTGAAAGAATCCTACATCCAGATAAGGCATGTATGCGATGGCGAGTTCCGCAAGGCCGCTTTTCAGAGCGTCTGGCGTTTCATGAGTCGGGAGATTAATTGCCCGAAACGATATTGACGGACCGAAGCGTGAAAAAGCGCGAATGATCGACGGAAGTATTGTCGTCTCCCCAATGTCCGTCATGATAATTGTGAACGTGCGCTTATCCGTATAAGGATCAAATTCTCGGACATCTTTCAGGCCTCGCTCGATCGTATCAAGCGCGTCGCGGATGTAGGGATATAGACTCTCCGAAAACGGCGTTGGTGCCACTCCGTGGCTTTCGCGCACAAAAAGGGGATCGCCCAGAGTGTCGCGGAGCTTTCCGAGCTGCCCGCTGGCCGACGACTGCGTCACGCCAAGTTCTTCAGCGGCCCGTGACACGTTACCCATACGCATGACAGCGTCGAAAACTCTCAAGAGGTTGAGGTCCAACCCTCTGATATTTAATGCGGCGATATCATTTATCTTCGACACAGTTGTTTACTCTTGCCAAGCCCTATGATGTCTATGGCTTTGAGGGTGACGGCGTCAAGGAAATTGGGTGTGCTCGATAGCGAAAAGATGTTTCGAACCATCGCTCAGGCACGCCAATAACATTGCGCACAGGCATTAGTTTGGCGGAGAGTGGCGTCGGTCAGTTTAAATGACCTCGGGATATTGGCGAGGAAGCGCGAAAGGAAATTGCGATGACAGCTCAAAGCGCGATTGACTATTCAACGATTGTTAATAATGGAATTATTAACAGCCGTGTATACAACGACGAAAGAATTTTCGAAGACGAGATAAAGAAGATTTTTCATGAAGGTTGGAGTTTCGTCGCGCATGAATCGGAGGTGCCGAAACCCGGCGATTACGTTCGGCGCAGCATCGGCAGGGAACCATATCTTGTTGTCCGTAATCGCGACGGCGAAGTGAATGTTATATCGAACAAATGCACGCATCGCGGCACTCTTCTGTGTCAAGAAGAAAAAGGAAATGTCCGCGGCGCAATTACCTGTTGGTACCACGGTTGGGTGTTCGGACTGGATGGAGATTTAAAGTCGGTTCCTTATGGAGCTGGTTCGAGAGGTCTCGATCACAAATGTCTGCCAAAGGCGACTGTCGGAAATTACAGGGGCTTTATCTTCGCAACATTAAACCCAAACCCGATCAATTTTAGGGATTATCTTGGCGAGGGCGCGAGCCTGATTGATCGCGCGGTAGAGTGTTCTCCAGTGGGAGAGATCCGATTAAATGCGGGCTGGGCGAAATTTCTGTACAAAACCAACTGGAAACTTCAATGCGAAAACAATATTGACGGCTACCATGTGAATTATGTTCACGCTTCGCTCGCTCGTTCTATCGAGTCGCGCTATAATGAAGCGGTCTTGGCCGGCGAGGACGAGCTGAAGACAACGGCTGTCGATTGGGGCAACGGGCATTCGGAACTGTTTCTCGCGGCGGGGTTTTCAAGCGACCTAGAGTGGCTTGGTTACAGCGATAAAAAGCCCATGAAGCCATTCGCAATTAAGTATTGCGACCAGCTTCGCGAGGCTTATGGCGACAATCGGGCGTCGCGAATCATTCACGATGGGCCGCCGCACGCTTTAATCTTTCCCAACCTGTTTTTAGCAGAAACCAATATCGTCTATTACGAAGTCGACCAAGTTGGCGAAACCGTGCAGCGCCACACGCCGATGCTCCTTGAGGGTGTCTCCGACGAGATGAACACACGCATAATCCGACTTTGCGAGGCTGCTTTAGGCCCTTCGTCGTTTTTTCTTCCGGACGACGGTGTGATCACCGAGCGACAGCAAGCGGCATTCGAGGGAGTACCCATGGAGATTGACCTTCGAAGGGGCATGGGTCGGGAGAACAAAGACGGCATGGGTTTGATGGAATCGCATGTAACCGACGAAGTCACTAATCGTGCGTTCTGGAGCCGGTACAGGGAAGTAATGACTGCCTAGCCTGCGCCCGCCGGCAAAAGTCACGGATACATCTGAATTATAGCAGTTTGGATACGAGGTAGATTATGGTTACCGATGAGGAATATCGAGATGTCTGCGAGCTCTTATTCCGGGAGGCTCGATTTGCAGATAATGCTCAGTATGATGAATGGGAAAGCCTGTTGACTGATGATATGGAGTATTGGGTTCCTATCAATCGCGATGATCCGGATCCGGAATCTCAACTCTCACTTCTTTACGACAATCGTTCGCGTGTATCTACAAGAATTCGTATGCTAAAGACGGGCGTTCGGCATGCTCAAGTGCCGCCGTCGCCAATGACGCGGTTAATCTCGAACATTGAAGTGGAGCGCTTAACTGATAACGAATATAAAGTTTGCTCAGCGTTCATGCTTGGCGAATTGCAGATTCAATCAACTAAGGACCTGCATTGGTGGATAGGAAGGACGGAGCATGTTTTGCGCCGCGTCGACGGAGGTCTGAAAATCTCCCGAAAGCGCGTTAACCTTATCAACTCCAATGAAGCAGTGCCGGCGCTGGCTTTTTTGATTTAACTCCTAATTTTTTTGAGTGAAGCATTAATAAATCGATATAATCAGCCGAATTGCAATGGCACCGAAGAGAATAAAAACAAGGAAGCCGATCGCAAAGATTTGCGGCCTCGGTTTCGGCGAGATGTCGCGCGAATATCGGAGATCGCAAAAAGAATTGGCATGCCAGGCGATCATCGCGGCTGTAGCGGACGCTGGTCTCCGAAAAGGGGATATTGATGGCGTTCTAATCAACCGGAGCGATACGAACCCGTCAGATGACCTGCCATTGCGGCTGTTTGACGATCTTGGATTTCGCAGCCTGACGTTTGGCAACGTCCTCGCATCGCAAGCGGCATGCGGCGTTCAGATGATCCAGTATGCGGCGATGGCAGTCGCGCATGGGATGGCGAAAAATGTTGTTTGCGTTTTTGCCGATACGCCGATTTTGCCAAAGCGCAGAGGAGGCGATGCCTATGCTATAGATTTGTCGTTGACGAATGTTTCTGGTTGGGAGCGCCAGTACGGTCTTTACGGCGCAGTGGGCGCCTACGGTCTGGCAATGCGGCGCTATATGGAGCTATTCGGGGCTGGCGCCGAGACGTTCGGAGAAGTAGCGATCACGGCGCGTCAATGGGCGCAGCGCAGTCCGCTTGCCTTCCTGACCAAACCGATGTCAATGGGCGACTATCTTAATTCTAAAATGATCGCCGATCCGCTGCGTATGTTTGACTGTGCGTTTCCGGTGAACGGCGCCGGCGCCGTCATCGTTTCTGCCCCGGACGGCGAAGGCGGTGAACAAAATGGCGCAGCCTATATCTGGGGCATGGGCCAAGCACACCGCGGCTATCTCGCCTATGCCGATTACGAAAACGAGACCGAAACCCCGGCCTCGGTCGCGGCGGAAAAAGCCTATCAAATGGCGGGAGTTTCCGCGCGTGATATTGATCATGCCCAAATCTATGATGCATTTACGGTAACCACGTTGCTTGGCCTTGAGGGCTATGGGTTCTGCGGGCGCGGGGAGGGCAAGGATTTTGTTGCGGATGGCGCCTTGGCGCCAGGTGGGCGTTTGCCGGTTAATACCGGTGGCGGTCAACTTTCTGGATATTATCTCCAGGGCATGACGCAGGTCTCAGAAGGTTATCTCCAGGCTGCCAGTCGCGCCGGTGATCGGCAGGTTGAAAAAAATGGGTGGTCGCTCGTCACGGCGCAGGGCGGGCGAATGGATTATCATGCATGCCTAATTCTGAGTCCGGAGAAGACCCGTTGACTAAAAAAGATGCATTTCGTGATGATAAGGATATTTCCTTCTGGGATGGAATCGCCCGGAGCGAGTTGCGGATAAAGAAATGTAACGCATGCGGCATTGTTCTTTCCCCAGGCGCACTGTTCTGCTCGGAGTGCTGGTCCGGCGAGTTAACGGCCATAAAAGCGTCGGGACGTGGTATGGTTCACAGCTTTGTGGTTTACCACCGAGCATTCAGCGAGAACGAGACGCCGCCTTACAACGTTGCGATAATTGCACTTGAGGAAGGGCCTCGGATCGTTTCCGTGGTGGACGGTAGCGATAGACTGCAGGTCGGCAATATAGTTGAAGCCGTTTGGTTGAGTACGCCAGCGCAATGTCCGGCGCTAAGGTTTGCCGTGGTCGATGATACAGGCCGGAAAAAGGAGAATTGAAATGGCCGTAACAGGAGTTTTGAGGCCCGGTTTCGTTCAGATTCGCGTTATGGACCTTGACGAAGCTATTGTTCATTACCGCGATAATCTGGGGTTGGACCTCGTGAGGCAAAAAGATGATTTTGCTTATTTGAGAGCGTATGACGAATTCGACCGGCATTCAGTCGTGCTCAGACAAGCGGAAGAGCCAGGGCTTGATGTTCTTGGGTTCAAGATCATTAGCGACGCCGCTCTGGCCGATTTCGCTAAACGCTTGAATGAAATGGGGGTCAAAACAGACGATATAGCCGCTGGCGAGCATTGCGGCGTTGGGCGACGCGTTCGTTTTTCGGTTCCCACCGGTCACGTGATAGATCTTTATGCGGAGATGGAGCTATCCGATAACGGACCAATGACGAAAAATCCGGACATCTGGCGGGAAGAGCCGCGTGGCATGCGCATCTCACGATTCGACCACTGTGCCGTTCTGGGCGTGGATATTGCGGCTTCTGCGGAAATTTTCGAAAAAGCTCTCGATTTTGTCGTCACTGAGCGTGCAATTGATCCCGAAGGAAATCCCGTCGCTATTTTTCTTACCTGCTCAAACAAGGCGCATGATATCGCATTCTTGGCAGGCCCCGTTGACGCGAAACTACATCATGCTTCTTTCCTTGTGGAGTCATGGAATGATGTGGGGCATGCGTGCGATTTGATCGCTCAGCGGAATATTTCACTTGATATTGGGCCGACCCGTCATGGAATTACGCGCGGTCAAACGGTCTACTTTTTCGACCCGTCAGGGAACCGCAATGAATGTTTTGCTGGAGGTTATCAACACTATCCTGACAATCCCGTTCGGGAATGGACGGTGGATCAGTTGGGGAAAGCCATATTCTATTATGAAAAGGAAGTTCACGCCCGCTTCACATCTGTGCTGACGTGAGTTCAGCACCATCGTTCAACTTAGGCGACGGACACTGGTCGGCACAAATGGAAATAATACTTCGAATGACTGGTAATTATGCGGTGGAAATGGAGAGCTCCGCGACGTTTCAGATTCGTGTGGAGGATGCATCCCCTTTCGCATGTCCGGCTGACTCTAACGTGTTATTCGCCTTGGAGCGGGCGGGGCGCAAAGAGATTCCGATAGGCTGCCGAAGGGGCGGATGCGGGGTCTGTCGGGTAAAAATTCTCAACGGCGAGGTTGTGCGAGCAAAAATGAGTCGTGCGAAAGTTTCTGCTGCGGACGAACTAGAAAACTACGCGCTTGCCTGCTGCATTTATCCACGTTCCGATCTGAGAGTGAAGTTGGCACCGCTCGGTGAGAATGCGCAAGAAATAAGACGCCAAGAGCAGCCTGCTCGGAATTGCCAGAACAGTGAAACGTGTGGAGGTGTGCAAAAAAAGTTCGCGAGATCAAAAGGATAAAAAATGAAGACAATGTTGCGTTTGTGTGCGGAGTCGGAAGTCGTTGAGGGAGTTCCTGTGTCAGTTGAGTTAGATAATATTCCCCCGCTTGCGGTTTATCGCATCAATGACGAAATATACGTTACTGACCGTACTTGCACGCATGGAGATGCAGATCTCACCGAGGGTTTTCAGGATGGAGACGAGATAGAATGTCCGTTCCATGGTGGTTCTTTTTCAATTAAAACCGGAGAGGCGGTGAATTTGCCGTGTTCAAAACCTCTGACGACATATCCCGTGCAAGTTATCGATGGAATTGTGTGCATTGAGATGCCGAATCATTCAGCTTAACGACGCAGCCGGTCAAGTGGTCTTCAATGGCCATTCGAGGATGGTGCGGGAGGTGAGCTCGTAAGCGGTGCGCGGACCCCACGGTTACGCGGTGATTGACGCGTGCTATGATCTGCGCGCTTGGCTCTTTGACATTGTAAATTATTTTGCAGCGTATGCGAACGGCAAGAGTTCGTCGATGCGGGCCTGCGGCCAGCCGTTGGCGATTTTGGTGAAGATGTCGGTGAGATAGTCTTCCGGATTGACATCATTGAGTTTGCACGTTGTCAGGAGCGAGGCGAACCGGGCCCAGCTGTGAGCGCCCTCGGCGTTGCCGGCGAACAGGCTGTTTTTGCGCAATATTGCAATCGGACGAATCGAACGCTCGACAAAATTCGAGTCGATTTCGAGCCTGCCGTCATCGAGATAGCGCATCAGGCCTTCCCAATGATTGAAGGCGTAATTGATATCCTCCATCAGCGTTGAACGCTGGGACAGAATCTCGCTTTGCGCCTTCAGCCATTTATGGAACTCTTCCATCAGGGGCTTGGCCTTTTCCTGTCGCACATCGCGCCGGTGATTTGGCGGCTTGCCGCGTATCGGGTCTTCGACCTCATAGATCCTGGCTATTTTCTGGACCGCTTCCTTGGCGATCGATCCGTATCCGTCCTTGATCTCGTCGAAGAACCGGCGGCGCAAATGCGCCATGCAAAATGACAGCGCGATAGGGCTGTTCTTTTGAGTGTCGTTGGCGACCGCCTTGTAAGAACTAAGCCCGTCGACCTGCACGGCGCCGCTCACGCCTTCGAGCACTTCAGCCGCGCTCCCCTTGCAGCGGCCCGGCTTATAAAAATAGGCGACTGCAGGCGGCTCATCGCCAGCGTAAGGCCGCGGATCGCGCGCCAGCGCCCAAAGCTGGCCTTTCTTCACCTCGCCATTGCCGGGCGCAAGCACCGGCATCGGCGTTTCGTCGCAAAAGAGCGGCTCGGACTGCTTGATGTCCATAACGAGGCGATCATAGACGGGCTGCACTTCATAAGCCGCGCGCCCGATCCAGTTGCACAGCGTCGACCGGTCAAGATCGACGCCGCTCCTCGCAAAAATATCGGCTTGCCTGTAGGCGGGAAGATAATCGCCGAACTTTGAGACCACCACATTAGCGATCAACCGCTCCGTCGGCAGGCCGCTTCTGATGATATGCGGCGCCGCCGGCGCCTGGACCAGCGCGTTCTCGCATTTGCGGCAGCCATAGCGCGGGCGGCGGGTGCGGATCACTCGCAGCCTTTGCGGCACGATGTCGAGCCGCTCGGAGACGTCTTCGCCGATGACGTGCAGGGCGCAGCCGCAATCGGCGCAGACGTTCGCTACCGGCTCGATGACCTGGTCTTCACGAGGCAGGCTCGCCGGCAAGGCGCCGAGATTGGCCTTGCGCGCCCGCTTTTCGGCGAGCGCCGGCTCAAACGCTTCCTGCGCCTGTTGGATTTCGCCGATCGCCTGTGCGGTGTCTTCAAGCAGCAGCGCCAGCTGATCGGCGTCGAGCTTTTCGGAACGCCGTCCATATTGGGCGCGATTGAGGACCCGCACATGATGGTCGAGCCGGTCGTTTAATTCCTGCAGTGACTGGACGCGATGTTTCAGGCCGGCGATCTCTTCGTCGCGTTCCGCAAGGCTGCAGTCGCGATCGGCGATTTCCGATGTGAGTTTTTCCTTTTCGGCCTGCGCTTCGACCGTCAGCGCAGCGATGATCGCCTTCAGCGCATCTGCATCGTCAGGAAGCTGATCAAGGCGAAAATCCATGCACATTAATGTGCGCTGTTTCGCTTTCTTTCCCAACAAGTTTTTGATAAACTCAAGCGATAATTTTAGGCTTTCTCGTTCGGCGCGCCGTATGCACTTTTCTCCAGTCAATGCCTTCCACAAGCGCGCTGAACTGAACCGGCGACAGCGACATCACGCCGTCATTAATCGGCGGCCAGCGAAACGACCGGTCTTCGATCTTTTTATGCACAAGCACGAGCCCGGAGCTGTCCCAGGTCAAAATCTTCACCGCGTGTGCGTTTTTCGGCCGGAAGATGAACGCCGCGCCGGAGAACAGATCAATCTTGGTGATTTCCTGGACGATCACCGACAGGCCCTGATGGCCTTTGCGGAAGTCGACCGGCTTCGCATAGAGATAAAAGCGCTTCGGCGCATGTCCGTTGATCATGGGCTGGTCAGCGCCGCCCGCGCAGCGCATCGAGCACGATATTCAACAGCACCCGGTCCGTCCGCGGGAGAACCCGCACCGTCGCCCCGCCGACCTCTATCTCAATCGGCGAGCTGTTATCACGGTCAAAACGGCGCGCACGCCCCGAACGATAACGATCTTCGCCCCGCGGCTGGTCGCCGGCGTCATCATCCACAACGACCTCAACAAAATCTTCACGCCGCGCGCGGCGGCGATGGTCACGTTCGGGATTCCGCTCATGGTCGGAATGCGTTCTATCACTGGTCAAAATCAAATGCCTCAAAGCGGAAATTCATCAATGAGACAATGATGGCCCACGCCGACCGTCAAGAACAGGTGGGGTCCGGGCGTCGCTTAC
>NZ_PJCH01000009.1 GCF_002943565.1 Hyphococcus luteus
GCTGGGCGCATCGCGCGGCGCGGCGCGGGCGGCGCCGGCGAAGCCGGCGGGCGCCAGGCACGCGGTGAGCGCGCTGTAATATTGCAGCAATTCCCGCCGTGACATGGCGCCGGAAGCATTGCGAGGCTGGTCTGACATCATCACTCTCCTCTTTTGAGGCGCAGATTTGCGCTCAAGCTTTCTGCTTTGGACGCCGCAAAAGGAGACGTCCCCCGTGAGGTGCGCGGAAAAGGAGAGGCTTGATAGACCGGCGCTAATGTTCAGCGCACGTCCTAATGAAAAAGGGCGCGGCTCAGAAGGCCGGCCTTTTTGGAAAAAATGTCATAAACAACCGACGCATGCTCTCCCCAACCGCGTACGGATACTTTGTTTCGGAACCATAGCCCTCGGTCCGCCCGGTTGCAATGTTAGGGATTGGCAATGTTCGGGAGTGGCGATGTTCGCGCTCCACGCCCGAACCGTCAGGCGGTGCAGGCGGGAAGCGGCGCCGCGACGGCTGCGATGCGGGCCGCAAAGTCTTTCGCCGCGTCTTGCGTTTGCGGCTCAAGCGCATCGGCGCCTTTCGCATAGAAAAACCCGCCCCAGTCCATGTGGAAATAGCCCGCCGTGTCCTCGAAAGGATGGACGAACGAATCCGGGGGCTCGGGATTGCCACCCGTGCCGAGCGCGAACATGGTCTTGCCGGCGAGCGCCTTGCCAAGCGGCTTCAAAGGCGGGTCGGTGAGGTCCGTGAGTCGGTCGAAAAAAATCTTCATCTGACCGCTCATGGAATACCAGTAGAGGGGGCTTGCGAACACAATGGTCCGGGAACGGACCATCTTCTGCGCCACGGGCAGGAAATCGTCGCCGCGATTGCGGTATTCGTAATCGTACGGCCCGATGTCAAGGGCGCCGAGATCGACGAACTCGGCGTCTGCGCTCTCTTCGAATCCGAGATGGCGGAAGACTTCCCGGGCGAGGCGGGCGGTCTGCCCGTCCCCGCGCGAGGAGCCGAGAATGAAAAGGCTGTTCATGGCGCTTTTCTTTCAGCGTTTGCGTTCAAGCACGCGGCGCAGATATTCCACATACTCGCCGCCTTCGTTCCAGGCTTTCACGGTCTTCATCGTCGCCTCCTATTGATAAAGATTTTTTTCGGACGGAACGGCGCTCGAATATTCGACGAATTCGAATTCAAGCCCTTCCTCGTTTATGTAATAGAGATTGCGCCGGTGCGGGTGGTCTTCGCCGAGCTTGGCGGGCTCGTAACCGGCGTCGGCGAGGCGCTCCACGACCGTGTCGAGATTCGTCACTTCAAAGCCGATATGGGCAAGGCCCGGTTCGGCGCTTTGCAGATCGCGATGGCGCCCGCGCATCGCCTTCGGAAGGTTGAACTCGTTCAAGGTCAGGTAATTGTCGTCATCGCCGATATGGGCCCAGCGGCGCGGCGCGCCATACCAGTCCCCGCCGCCTTCCCCGCGCACGCGCCAATGGGGAAAGGCGCTCATCAGGAAACGCGCGGTCAAATCGAGCTCGGTGACGAAAAGGTTCACATGCTCGATTCTTGGCGCGTTCTGGGGCGGGGCTTTCGGGTCTTCTTTCGTCTCTCTTACAGCCATAACGGCCTCCCTTATTTATGAAAGAATACCCTTTCGATAATAGCCCTTGTTTTCGAAAGCAAGAACTTTTAAAAAGAAGCCATGAGCAAAATATCGAAGCGCGCCATCAAGAAAACCGATACGCCGACAAGAAACCGCAAAGCAGCCGCGCCGGCCCAGGCCGGCGGCGGAGCGGGGGCGACGCGGCGCGCCATTCTCGACATGCTGAAGCGGGAAGGGGAGTTGTGCGCCTCGACCATCGGCTCGGCGCTGGGCGTCACGCCCATGGCGGCGCGGCTGCAGCTTTACGCGCTGGAAGAGGAGGGCCTCGTCGCCGCGCGCTCAGAGCCGCAGGGGCGCGGGCGTCCCTTGAAATACTGGTCGCTGACGGATGCGTCGGCGCAAATCTTTCCCGACGCGCATCAGGCGCTCGCCGTGGAGATGATCAATTCGGTCGAAGAGCTGTTCGGCGCCGAAGGTCTGAAAAAATTCATCAAGCGCCATGGCGACATGCAGCGCGCGGCCTATGGCGACAAACTCGATAGCGCGAAGACGCTGGGCGAGCGCGTGAAGCGCCTCGCCAAAGCGCGCTCGGACGAAGGCTATATGGCCGAGGCGAAACGCGACGGGCGCGACTGGCTATTGGTGGAAAACCACTGCCCGATCTGTTCGGCGGCTAAAGCCTGCACCGGGCTCTGCGCGGGCGAGCTTCAGGTGTTTTCCGACGTCCTCGGCGACAATGTCTCGGTGGAGCGCGAAGAACATATCCTCGCCGGCGCGCGGCGCTGCGCTTATCGGGTGAAGCCCGGCCAATAATACTCTCTGATCTCGTTCAGACGCGATTCCAATTCAGGAATATCTTTTTCCGCGAATGTAAAAACGATCTCAGCGGCGGTTTTCAGGGCTTCAAAACCATCATCGCAAACATGGCGTCCTTCGAAACGCTGTATCGAGGCCGTGCGTATATCCGCGAACACAGTTATCCCATCAGTACAGCCAAAAGCCGGAAGGGCGTCTTCCGGCAGCAGCAGAATGCCGCTTTCTTCTTCTATCTTGTTCACAAGGGTCCGGTATTGCTCCGGCGTCAAAGGCATTTCGTATTTATCAAGACGCGTGATGTATTTTTGGACATCGCCAATTTTTTCCGCCGCCTGAAGCTTCGGGTCGTAAATGGATATATTCATCCAGTATTTCGGGCGGTCTATGGAGTTAAGCTCATGCTCCGCCACCCTGACCTTGTGCACGATTTCAATGCCGATAAGAGAATGAAATGTTGGCAGCGCAAGAATTGTGACGCCTTCGGTGAAACCGATTTCTTTCTTATGAAGGTGAAAAAAGTCACGCAGTCTTGCATAATCATTTGGATAGAGTTGTGCAGCCCACGAATCGTAAGCCGTATCGGTTCCGTTTTTTACGGGCGTTGCGCAAGCGTTCAGCGCTGCGAGTAAAAAAAACCAAACAAGAAAAATATTGCTTTTCATCAATCGTCCTTCATCGCGACGAACAGCATGACAATGCCGCTGGGCATGAGATACATGTGCGCGCCTTCAAAGGATGAGACGCCGACCTGTCCCTGCCACATCTGGAAAAGCGCGGCGCCGATCACCGTGAAGCCGCCGAACCAGACGATCAGCGCCATGCCGCAGCCGAGGATCGCGAATTTTTTTGCGGCTTCGAAATCATGCGCCGGTTTTCCCGCCGCGCCGAGCATGTTGAAGGCGCCGATGAACGAAAGCACGCCCACGAAAAGCTCTCCGGTCATGATCGTGACGAGCGCCAGTTTGACCAGAAGCGGATTGACGATCGGCGGCGCGATCAGGTTCTGATAAGCGGGACTGTCTTGTTGAGACAGGACCGCGCCCACGGCTGCAAGCGCGTATTCGAAATTCACCGCATTCGCGATGAAATAGATGAGGCCCTGCAGGCCGACGAAAACGACGAGAATGATTTTGAGATACCGGATCATAAGGCGCTCCCTCCCTTTGAGGAGAGCTTAATCCGCCCTGCGCGCCCGGGCAAAGCCCATCATGGTCCCGTCATGGCCATGAGGCCCGCAATCCGTTAAAAGGCGCGCCATGACGCGCGACAAGCCTTTCTGGAAGACCAAGAAACTCTCCGAGATGACGGACAAAGAGTGGGAATCGCTCTGCGACGGCTGCGGGCGCTGCTGCATCTATGTCTTACACAATGAAGAGACGGACGAGGTGTTCGAAACCGACATCGCCTGCCAGCTCTTCGATATCGCCAAGCGCCGCTGCACCGATTACGCCAACCGGCTGGAGCGGGTGAAGGACTGCGTGCAATTAACGCCGGACAATGTCGGGGCGCTGAAATGGATGCCGCCGTCTTGCGCCTATCGCCGCCTCGCGGAGGGAAAGGGCCTGCCGAAATGGCATCCCTTGCGCACCGGCGATAAAAAATCCGTGGAGCGCGCGGGTATCGCCGTCTCGCCCGATCTCATTCCGGAAAACGAACTCGAAATCACCGACGACTTGCTGGAAGAGCGGATTACAAGGTCGCGCTAACGCACCACCATCACCGAACAGCTCGCATGCAATGCGATATGGCTGGCGTGCGAGCCGAACAGGTGGTCGGTGATCTTGGGGTCGTGCGTGTGCATGACGATAAGGTCGGCTTTTATCTCTTCCGCCGCCTCGAGGATCATTTTCTCCGCCGATTGATGATGGCGGAACAGCGCGGTGATGGAGACGCCGTGCGCGCTGGCCATCTCCTGGATGTATTTTTCGAACTCCGGCTTGTGATGCTCGGGAAATTCGGTGATCTCGTCGCCGAGCGGGTGCGCGGCGGTCATCACGTAAAAGTCCGCGCCGAAACTTTTCGTCAGCTGCGCCGCCATGGCGATCGCATCGGCCGATTGTTCCTTGTGGCGCATGTCCACGGGAAGCATGATGGTCTTGATTTCGGGCGTTTTTGGCTTCGGCAAAACGGAGTCCTTTTCGTTTCAAGCTCGCTTTGAAAGCACCCTAGGCGATCGCGCCGCGAAGATCAAAAATCGCACCCCAATAAGGCGAATCGCGGGCGTAAAAATTCATCATATCTGATGAATTCTTCCATGAATCCCGCATTCGGTGCGTAGTTATCCACGTGTTCCGGGACGGCCCCATAATGCCTCCCATGTCGAACGAAACTGAAAATTCAAAACCGCGGCGGGATATGGGCGCGCTCTGCGCAAACATTCTCGAACTCGCGCACCGGCGCGCCGAGAGCCTGCTCGCGGGCGGCGGCGACGACGAAGACGCGTTCGATCGCGGCGCGCGCGCCTTGCGCACGCTGATGAGCTCGGCCGAGAGCGCCGGCCGCATGAAAGGCGAAGAAGCAAAGGAACGGGATGCGCATGAGAAAGACGCCGGCGGAGCCGACTTCACGGAAGAAGACATCGAAGCCGCATACCGGCGGGTCTCTGAAACCGTCGACCGCATCGAGCGCGAAGACGCTGGAGCGGGAAGCGCGGACGCTGCGCCTCAAAGCGGAAGTCCTGCGCGCGCTCGCGGCGCAGATGGCGGAAAAGCTCTGGCGGGAGAACGCGCATGAGCATCAACGCGAACCTGCAGGCGACTGGACGACCTGGCTCATTCTCGGCGGGCGCGGCGCGGGGAAAACCCGCGCCGGCGCGGAATGGGTGCGCGCCCTCGTTTCCGGCAAGGCGAACGACAATGCCGGGCGGGGCGCCGTCGCGCCCCCTGCCATCGCCCTCGTCGCGGAAAGTTACGCCGATGCGAGGGAAGTCATGATCGAAGGTCCCTCCGGCATCCGCGCCGTCTCGCCCCCGGGATCGGCGCCGGTTTACGAAGCTTCGCGCCGGCGCCTTGTCTGGCCGGGCGGCGCCGTCGCCTACGCTTTTTCCGCCGAGGACCCGGACGGCATTCGCGGCTATCAGTTTACGGCGGCGTGGAGCGATGAGCTGGCGAAATGGCGCTATGCGGAGGAAACCTGGTCGAACCTGCAGCTTGCGCTGCGCCTGGGCGACCGTCCGCGCCAGATCGCGACGACGACGCCGCGCCCGACCGGCTTGCTGAAACGCCTTGTCGCCGCGCCGACGACGAAACTGACGCGCGCCTCGACTTACGACAACCGTGCGCATTTGTCGGATGCGTTCTTTACGGAGATCGCCGCGCTTTATGAGGGCACGGCGCTCGGGCGCCAGGAGCTCATGGGCGAGATCGTCGACGATGTCGCCGGCGCGCTCTGGACCTGGAATCTCATCGAGGCGGCGCGGATTTCCGCCGCGCCCGATCTCGACAGAATCGTCGTCGCCGTCGATCCCCCCGCGACGGCCGGCGAGAACGCGGACGAATGCGGCATCGTCGTCGCCGGCGTCGCTTTTTGCGGCGAGGTTGGGACCGCTTTCGTCATCGCGGACTGGTCGGCGGCGGGGCTCTCCCCCCGTCAGTGGGCGGAGAAAACCGCCGCCGCCTATCGCGAATTTTCCGCCGACCGTATCGTCGTCGAGGTGAACCAGGGCGGCGACATGGCGAAAGCCGTGATCGCGCAGGTCGATCCGACCGCGCCCGTGCGCGGCGTTCATGCGACGCGCGGGAAACGCCTGCGCGCCGAACCCGTCGCCGCGCTCTATGAACAGGGGCGCGTGCGCCACGCCGGCGCCTTCCCGAAACTCGAAGACCAGATGGCGACCTATACGGGCGAAGGAGGCAAAAGCCCCGACCGCCTCGACGCCCTCGTCTGGGCGATCACCGATCTGATGCTGTCCCGCCGCGCCCCGGCGCCGGGCGTGAAAAAGTTGAGTTAGGAGTTGTTGATGTTGCAAAACACCCCCTCCGTCTGCTGCGCAGACACCTCCCCCGTAAACGGGGGAGGAGAAGCTCTGAGCTTGATGCTTGTTTCCTCTTCCCCCGCCTGCGGGGGAAGTACCGGCGAAGCCGGGGATGGGGGGCAGTCATGAAACTCCCCTTCTTCCCGAACAAACCGCCTGAAGCCAAAGCCTCCGCCGCGAAAGCGTTGATCGCGCTGCATCGTCTCGGCGCGCCGCAATGGACGCCGCGCGATTACGCCTCACTGGCGCGCGCCGGGTACGAGCGCAATGTCATCGCCTATCGCTGCGTGCGTCTCGTGGCGGAAGCGGCGGCCTCCGCGCCGTTGCGCGTCACGGAGGCGGGCGCCGTGATGACCGAGCATCCCTTGCTTTCGCTGCTCGCCAAACCCAACCCGGAACAGTCGGGCGCCGAACTTTTCGAAAGTTTCTACGGCTTCCTCCAGACCGCAGGCAACGCCTATCTCGAGGCGGTTGCCCTCGACGGCTCCCCGCGCGAGCTTTACGCGCTGCGCCCCGACCGCATGAAGGCGCGGCCCGGCAAGTCGGGATGGGCGGACGCCTACGATTATTCCGTCGCCGGGCGTTCTGTGACGTTCAGGAAACCCGACGACGGCTCGCTCTCGCCGATCCTGCATTTGAAGCTGTTTCATCCGTCTAATGATCATTACGGGCTCTCGCCGCTCGAAGCTGCGAGCGCCTGCGTCGATCTTCACAATGCGGCCTCGGCCTGGAACAAGTCGCTCCTCGACAACGCCGCCCGGCCTTCCGGCGCGCTCGTCTATAAGGGCCCGGAAGGCGCGGAAAATCTCACCAGCGAACAATTCGACCGGCTGAAGTCGGAGCTGGAAGACGCCTATCAGGGCTCGGCCAATGCGGGCCGGCCCCTGGTGCTCGATGGCGGGCTCGAATGGCGCTCCATGTCTTTAACGCCCGCCGATATGGATTTCATTGAGGCGAAAAACGCTGCCGCGCGCGAGATCGCGCTGGCCTTCGGCGTGCCGCCCATGCTGCTCGGCATTCCCGGCGACAACACCTATTCTAATTACAAGGAAGCCAATCTCGCCTTCTGGAAACAGACGGTGCTGCCGCTGGTGAAAAAGACCGCTGCGGCGCTCACCAACTGGATCGCGCCGGTCTGGCCCGAGGCGAAAGTCGTCTGCCAGACAAGCGAAATCGACGCGCTGTCCGCCGAACGCGACGCGCTCTGGGCGCGCGTCTCCCGCGCGGAGTTTCTCACCGATGATGAAAAGCGGGCGGCGCTCGGACTTTCTCCGATGGAGGAAAGCGATGCATAGCGTTTCCTTCCCCAAAAGCCCCCTCGACAAACCCATGGAGCTGCGCGTCACCGTCGCCATCGGCGCCGCCGTCATCGTGCAGTCGGGGCTCGGGCTCGTCTGGGCCGGCGCCGCGTCGGAACGCCTGGCGCAGCTCGAACGCCGCGCCGACGACAATCGTGAAATCATCGAGCGCACGGCGCGATTGGAAGAACAGGCGCGGTTCATATCCGCGGCGCTGGTGAGGATTGAAGACAAGCTCGATGCGAAAGGGGAGGGCGAGTGATGGTTGTTATTTTTACCGCTCACCCCGGCGCAGGCCGGGGTCTCGTGAAGGCAGACCCTGTGCTTTCATTATGGGAGATCCCGGCCTGCGCCGGGATGAGCGGGCTTAGGGGAGATAAGTTATGACCGAACCCCTGATCGCCGAAATCGAAGGCTACGCCTCAATCTTCAATGTCGCGGATTTGAATGGCGACATCGTGGCGCCCGGCGCCTTTGCAAACTCGCTGAAGAAAAAGCCGAAGCCCGCCATGCTTTACAGTCACGCCGCCGAAGCGCCCATCGGCCGCTGGACGTTTGTGCGCGAAGATTCCTACGGGCTTTTCGTCAAGGGCGAGCTGATCCTGTCGAGCCCGCGCGCGCTGGAAGTGCATGCGCTGCTCGAAGGCGGCGCCCTCGACGGGCTTTCCATCGGCTATCAGACTTTGCGCGCCTCGCGCGCCAAAACCGGGCGGCGCATTCTCGAGGCCGATCTCTGGGAAGTCTCCGTCGTTACGTTCCCGATGGCGCGCGCGGCGCGGGTGACGCGCGTCGGTCCCGCGCGCCCCGAATTCGATCCCGCCGCTGTCGCAAAAATTTTCAAAGAACCGGTTCGCGTTTCCCCCTCCCTTGCCGCGCAAGAGACGCGAACCTGGCGGGCGCCCGCCCCATCGTCCCCCATGCAAGGGGCGGGCGCCCGTCTTTTTGCGCAAACGCTGACCGCCGCGGCCCAGAAGCTTTCTCACTAACAAGAAGCTGTCCCCCTAAGGAGTATGAGTAAATGAGTATCGAAACCAAAGCCGACGCGCCGAACGCCGAACTGCGCGGCGCCATGCGTGAATTTCTCACCGCCTTCGAAGCGTTCAAGGACGCCAATGACGAACGCCTCGGCGCGCTCGAGGAGAAAAGCCGCGACGATGTGGTGCTCGCCGAAAAGGTCGAGCGCATCAATGATGCGGTCACCGAACAGAAAGCCGCCGTCGACCGCCTGGCGCTGAAAACCCAGCGCCCTGAGATCGGACCGGCGCCCGCGCGCGCCGAACCCGATGAACGAAAAGCCGCCTTCATGCGCTATATGCGCGTCGGCGATGCGACCGCCGCTGCGGCGCTGGAGGCGAAATCCGTGAACACGGGCGCCGGCGAGGAGGGCGGCTATCTCGCGCCCAATGAAGTCGAGCGCATGATCAATGCGGCGGTGAAAGACATCTCGCCCATCCGCCAGATCGCCAGCGTGCGCGAAATCGGCGGCAATGTCTTCAGGAAGCCCGTTTCCAACGGCGACACGGTCGCGGGCTGGGTTGCGGAAACGACCGCGCGCGATAGTGCGACGACGGCGCCGACGCTCACCGCGCTCGATTTCCCGACTATGGAGCTTTACGCCATGCCGGCGGCCTCGCAGACGCTGCTTGACGATTCCATCGTCGATATCGAGCAATGGCTCGCCGACGAGGTGCAGACGGAATTCGCCGTGCAGGAATCCGCCGCCTTCATTGCCGGCAACGGAACCACGGCGCCGAAGGGCATTCTGACCTACGACATCGCTGCGGACGCATCGAAAGACCCGGACGAGCTCGGCTTTATCGCCACCGGCGCCGACGGCGCTTTCCCCGCGTCGAACCCGTCGGACAAACTCTTGGACCTCATCTATCTGCCCAAACAGGCCTATCGCGCCAACGGGCGCTTCCTCATGAACCGCTCGGTCGTCGGCGCGCTTCGCAAGTTCAAGGACTCCGAAGGCAATTATCTCTGGCAGCCCAATGCGGAGCCGGGCGAGCCCGCGCGCCTTATGGGTTATCCGGTGACCGAAGCCGAGGACATGCCGGATATCGACTCCGACACGCACTCCATCGCCTTCGGCGATTTCCGCCGCGCTTATCTGATCGTCGACCGGGTCGGCGTGCGCGTGTTGCGCGATCCCTATTCCGCCAAGCCTTACGTCCTCTTCTACACGACCAAGCGCGTCGGCGGCGGCGTCCAGGATTTCGAGGCCATCAAGTTCCTGAAATTCGCGTCGTAAGACCCAAGAGCGACGCCACCCTCTCCCCTTTGGGGAGAGGGCAGGGTGAGGGGGAGCGAAGGTGACGCATTGAGAGTCGCCTTCCCCCTCACCCGAAAAACGCACCTGAAACAACAACGGACGAGCCCACGTAATGTCCCTCACTCTTCTTTCCCCGCCGGCGGCGGAGCCGGTGACCCTGGCCGAACTGAAAGCGCATTTGCGCGTCACGAGCGACGATGAAGATGCGCTGGTAACCGGCATGCTGGTGGCGGCGGTGCGCGCTATAGAAGCGCGCGGCGGCCTGGCGCTGATGCCGCAGCAATGGCGTTTGACGCTCGATGCGGCGCCGGAGGAGACGCTGTTCCTGCCGCTCTCCCCGGTTTCCGCCATCGACGCCGTTTCGGTGATCGACGGCGACGGCGATCCGCGGACCGTGTCGCCATCGCTTTACGATGCGGTTCTCGGAGCGGGCGCGCGCATCCGCCCCGCCGGGCCCTGGCCCTTGCCGGTTCCGAAGGTCGGCGGCGTGCATGTCGATTTCACCGCCGGCTATGAAGACGCCGGCGCGGTCCCGGCGCCCCTGAAACAGGCGGTGCTGACGCTTGCCGCCTTCTTTTTCGAAACCCGCGAGGCGGCGGGCGAGACGCGCATCTATGCCGTGCCGCGCAGCGTCGACGCGCTGATCGCGCCTTATAAGGAGGCGCGGCTGTGATCGGGGCCCTTCGTCACAAGATCGAACTTTTAACGCCCGAACGCACCGAGGACGAGGCGGGCGGCGCCAGCATCGCTTACATGCCCGGTCCCGAACTCTGGGCGGATGTGGAGCGGCTTTCCTCCACCCGCGATTTCGCCGGCGACCGCGAGAACCGTTTGAAACGCATCGCCGCGACCATCCGCTTCCGCGCCGACATCGCGCTTGGAACGCGGCTCGTTTTCGCCGGCGAGACCTACGAAACCGTCAGTATCGAGAGCGGTGACGGACGCGAAAAACGCCTGACGCTGATTTGCGAGGAGATTCTGTCATGACAAACGCCCAGTGGGAATTGCAGAAGGCCGTCTATCAGGCGCTCCGCGCCGACGCCGCCTTGAAGAGCGAGATCGGCGATCCCGCGCGGATTTTCGACGACCCGCCGCCGGCGGCGCTCTTTCCCTATCTCACCATCGGCGAGGCGCGGGCGAGCGATTACAAGGGCGTCGACGGCGCGCTCGAGCACGACCTCAAACTCTACGCCTTTTCCCGCTACGCCGGGCGGCGCGAGGTGAAGCGCATTCTCTGCGCGGTTTACGACGCTTTGCACGAGGCGGCGCTGACGCTTTCCGGCCACGACCTCGTCAATATCCGTTTCGTTTTCGCCGACGCCTTCAGGCGCCTTGACGGTGAGATTTATCAGGGCGTCGCGCGCTTTCGCGCCGTGACGATGGCGCAGTGAAAATGACGCGCCGACCTTTAATCCCGCTCATCCCGGCGTTCTTCGAGACGCTCAAAATCCTTCATCCTGAGGGCGCGCATGAAATGCGCGTGTCTCGAAGGACGAAGGATTTTGAGCTCCTCAGGATGAAGAGCCGGGATGAGCTTGCGCTCGGCTTGCTAAAAGGAAACTGAAACATGCCCGCTCAAAAAGGCAAAGACTTGCTTCTGAAACTCGGCGACGGCGAAACGCCGGAAAGCTTCTCGGTTATCGGCGGCCTGCGCACCAAGTCGCTGTCCCTGAACGCGCAAACCGTCGACGTCACCCATTCGCAATCTTCAGGCGGCTGGCGCGAACTGCTCGCGGGCGCCGGTGTCCGCCAGGCGTCGGTTTCCGGCGCCGGGGTCTTCCTCAACGACGCAGCGGCGGCGGAAGCGCGCAGCGTCTTCTTTTCTAATGAGGCGCGCAACTGGCGGGTGATCGTGCCGGGTTTCGGAACCATCGAAGGCGCCTTCCTCATCGCTAATCTCGATTACGCCGGAGAGCATGACCGCGAGGCCTCCATGTCGCTGGCGCTCGAGAGCGCCGGCGCGCTTTCCTTCACGGCGGAGGGGTGAGGCATGGGTGAGCGCTTGTTGCAATTTCTCTCTTCCCCCGCCCCGCGCCGAACGGCGCGACTCTATGATTTGTGCGCATTCGCGCACGGGGGAAGTACCGGCGAAGCCGGGGATGGGGGTGTTCTCGCCGGCTTGCCGACTTGGATATTTGGGGCTTTACCCCCTCCGCCCCTTCGGGACACCTCCCCCGCAAGCGGGGGAGGAGGAATATCCTGCCAGTTGGGGAGGCCGTCATGACCCACCCCCGCGGAGACGTATCCATAAAAATCAATGGCGAGGAAAAGACCTTGCGCCTCACCCTCGGCGCGCTCGCGGATATGGAGGAGCGCTTCGGCGGCGACCTTTCCGCCCTGCAGGAGCGCCTGAAAAGCCCCCGCATTTCCGACATCGTGCTTGTTCTCCACGCGCTTTTAACGGGCGGCGGGGCGGGGCTCACCCTCGAAGCCTTGAAAGCGAGCGACATCGACCTGGCCGAAGCCTCGCGCGCCATTGCACAGGCCTTTGAGGCGCTGTCGGGAGACGAAACGCCGGGAAAGTCCCAAGCGGGGGAATTGCCGGGGGAGGGCGGGACGCATGGCGCATGATGTTCGCCTTCGCGGTTTTGCGGCTCGGTTTATCGCCGGCGGATTTCTGGACGCTGTCGGCCGCGGAATGGCGCGCGCTTCTCGACGCGGCGGCGCCGCAGGCGATGACCCGCGACGCGCTGTCGGCGCTTATGAAAACCCATGGAGGCGGCGATGCCTGAGCATGTGAACGTCACGGTCAACACCGCGGACATCGAAGAAGGCGCGGCGGAAATCGAAAAGCTCGCGCGCGAGCGCATCGCACCCGCCGCCGCGCTCATCGACGAAGCCTTTGCGACGGCGGCGCATTCGATCCAGTCCAATCTCGCCCGCGCGGCGGAGCGCGGCGAGCTTTCCTTCAAGAAACTGACCGGCGCTTTGCTGAAGGATTTGCGCCGCTTCGCCATCAACAGCCTGGTGCGACAGCCGGTGCACAATCTCGTCTCCAATGCGCTGGGCAATGTCTTCGGCGGGGGAAGAGCCAATGGCGGGTTTGTCACGCCGCGCCAGTCTTACCTTGTCGGCGAGCGCGGACCGGAGCTTTTCACGCCGTCCGGCGCCGGCAATGTCCGGCCCTTGGGCGCGTCCGGCATGACCGTGAACATTTCGCTTCCAGGCGTTGCGGATGTTCAAAGTTTCAAACGCTCAGAAACCCAACTCGCCGCCGCTTTGGCGCGCGCGGTCGGGCGGGGGCAGCGGAATCTGTGATGGTTGTGCTCGGCGCAAATTCCATATCTCACCTCCCCCTTGAGGGGAGGTCAAAACTGCAAAGCAGTTTTGGGCGGGGGAAGGCCCTGCGACGCAATGAGCGTTGGACGGAACGTTGCGCCTCTTCACCCCCCTCCCGAAATCGAAGATTTCGACCTCCCCTCAAGGGGGAGGTAGGCGCCGCAACAGTTGAGTAACAACCCATGTCTTTCCACGAAGTTTTATTTCCCGTCGACATCGCGCTGAATTCCGAAGGCGGGCCGACGCGCAAGACCGACATTGTCGCGCTCGTTTCCGGCCATGAGGAGCGCAACTCCCCATGGGCCGGCTCGCGCCGGTCGTTCAACGCCGGTTACGGCGTCAAATCGATCGCCGACATCGAAGAGATCATCGCCTTTTTCGAAGCGCGTTGCGGGCGGCTTTACGGCTTCCGTTTCCGCGACCCGTTCGATTTCAAAAGCTGTCCGTTAGCGGCGGCGCCTGCGCCGGACGATCAACTGATCGGAGCCGGCGACGGCAGCGAAACCGGGTTCCAACTTGTGAAACGCTATGTCTCCGGCGGCGCGAGTTATGTCCGGTCCGTCAAGAAACCCGTCGCAGGGTCGGCGCGCGTCGCGGTGGACGGCGCCGAGCTGACCGAAGGCGCCGATTTCACCATCGATGAAACAAGCGGCGTCGTCGCCTTCGCCTCGCCGCCCGGCGCCGGGCTTTCGGTCACCGCCGGGTTCCTGTTCGATTGTCCCGTGCGTTTCGACACGGACGAGCTTCGCATCAATCTCGCGGCCTTCGAGGCGGGGGACATTCCCTCCATTCCCCTGATTGAGGTGCTGGTCTGAGAGCCTGAATTCGATTTCGCCACCCCCACAGATGAGAGATAGTCAGATGTCAGTTTACCAAAACACGATACCCCTCGGGCTCTCACACTTAAGAAGCAGAGCCCGATATGCATCGGTGCTCAGCCAACGCACGTCTGACCGTCTAAAGGCTGGGTGCGTTGAAAGATTTTCGGTCGGGCTCTGATGCGCGCGCTTGATCCCGATCTCCAGACGCATCTCGAAACCGGCGCGACGACGCTCGCGACTTGCTGGCGCGTGACGCGTCGCGACGGGCTCGTTCTCGGTTTCACCGATCACGACCGCGCGCTCTCCTTTGACGGAACCGACTTCCTGCCCGAGACGGGCGCGACCGGCTCGGCGCTGTCGTCCTCCGCCGATCTCGCCGTCGACAATGCTGACATTGAGGGCGCGCTCGCGGCTTCGGCCCTGTCGGGCGAAGACCTCGCCGCCGGGCGCTATGACGGGGCGCAAGTCGAAATCTTTCGCGTCAATTGGGCGGCGGTTTCGCAGCGCGTCTTGCTGAAGAAAGGCGTCATCGGCGAAGTGAAACGCGAGGGCGCGGCCTTCCGCGCGGAACTCAGAGGATTGTCGCACACGCTCGATCAGCCCGTGGGCCGCGTCTATCAGCGGGCCTGCGACGTTAATCTCGGCAGCGCGAAATGTGGCGTCGACCTTGACGACCCGGCGTTTAAGACGGCGGGCGAAGTGACGGCGCTGAAAGACGCCCAAAGTTTCATCGCCGACGGCTTTTCTTCTTTTGAAGACGGCTGGTTCGCCCACGGGCTTTTGACTTGGGAAACCGGCGCCAATGCCGGGCTATCGGCGCATGTGAAAACGCAGACGCAAAACGGCGCCGTCGCCTTGTGGCTGCCCGCGGGCGCGGCGATCGAAATCGGCGATAGCTTCACCGCGACGGCGGGCTGCGACAAGCGCTTTCAAACTTGCCGCGAAAAATTTTCCAACGCGATCAATTTTCGCGGCCAGCCCTTCATGCCCGGCAACGACTTCGCGATTTCCTATCCGCTGAAGGGAGAGAAGAATGACGGAGGCAAGTTGAGATGAATGCTATTATATGCGCCGGCGGCTTCAGGACGCGCTTATCCTTCCAGCGGCATGAACAGCGGAAAGAACAAGAAGACGAAAAGGAATATCAGCGCAATCACCGCGAGCGATTTGATCAAGGGCCTGCCGCCGAGAAGCCGGGAAAGGCCTATCCAGGCGCCGTAGGTCAGGGCCGCGCAGATGAGGCCATAGGCGGTGACGATAAAAGCGTCACCCCATTCAACCGCTTTTCTGGTCCAAAAGTCCGCAGGGTTTTCCATGTATTCGAGGGCTATTTTAGCGGCGATGATCGCAATCAGTCCGACCACGATGAACGCTTTGAATGCGCGGCTTTGCAAGCGTTTTTCGATCATGGCGTTGCGGTCCCCTCCAGCCCGGTCGATTGCCGCAATCTAGTCGAAATAGAGTTTGGACGCAAAGCCATGCGGAATGGGAGGGGCGCCGCATGAGCGCTTCCGTTCCGGTTTCTTCTTCCGTTGTCGTGACCCGCCCCCGCATCCTCGCCGCCGCCGCAGGCTGGATCGGCACGCCTTACGTGCATCAGGCGAGCGCGAAGGGCGCGGGCTGCGACTGTCTCGGCCTTGTGCGCGGGGTGTGGCGCGATCTACACGGGGAGGAGCCTGAAACGCCGCCGCCTTATACGCCCGATTGGAACGAGCGCAGTAAAAACGAACCGCTGCTCTCCGCCGCGCGCCGCAATCTCGTGGAGAAAAAAACGCGCGACATCGCAGCGGGCGATGTCGTGATCTTTCGCGTCGCGGCCAACGGGCCTGCAAAACACTGCGGCATCGCGACATCGCCCAACGCTTTCATCCACGCCTATGCGGGCCGCGCGGTCGTCGAAAGCTGGCTCGGCCGCTGGTGGCGCCAGCGCATCGCCGGCGTATTCGAATTTCCGGGAATTGAAGAATGAAGCGTGCACGGACCTTTGTCTTCACCTCTCGCCGTCGGGGAGAGGTCGGAATCGCGCTGGCGATTTCGGGCGAGGGGGATGGGCGCGCGCAAATTGAAAGACTCTTTCCCCCTCACCCTGGTCCTCTCCCCAAGGGGGAGAGGGAATGGTTCGGAGCCTGCATCGACGGAGCGTAAATCATGGCCCAACTCCTCCTCACCGCCGCGCAGACCGGCGCCGGCGCCGCCGTCAAAAGCGGCGTCGGCGCCTTTCTGGCGCGCACTGTGGCGACGACCGCCGCGTCTTACGCGGCGGGGTATGCCGACCGGCTGGTCTTCGGACCGCGCAAGCGCAAGGTGGAAGGTCCGCGCCTTGAAAGTTTTCAGGTGCAGGCGAGCCAGGAAGGCGCGCCGATCCTGCGCGTCTATGGCCGCGCGCGCGTCGCCGGGCAATTGATCTGGGCGGCGAATTTCAAGGAAACGGCCTCGCAATCGACCGAAAGCTCCGGCGGCAAGGGCGGACGGCCCGCGGCGCAAACAACCTACACGGAGTATCTCTATTCCATCTCTTTTGCGGTGGGCCTGTGCGAAGGCGTCATCGACCGGGTAGGCCGCGTCTGGGCCGACGGCAAGCCGTTCGATCTGTCGAAACACAATGTGCGCCTTTATCGCGGCGAGGAAACGCAGACGCCCGATGCGCTGATCGACGCGGTGGAGGGCGAGGCGCCGGCATTTCGCGGCCTCGCCTATATCGTCTTCGAGGATCTGCCGCTCAAAGATTTCGGCAACCGCATTCCGCAGCTTTCCTTCGAGATCGAAAAGAGCCTCAAAAGCGCCGATGAGAACGCGCTGGAAAACAAGCTGACCGCTGTCTCCATGATCCCGGCCTCCGGCGAGTTCGTTTACGGAACGAGCGCCGTCGCGCGCCTTATCGAGGAAGGGGTCACGGCCTCGGAGAACGTCCACAACAATCAGGGCGTCACGGATTTCGCCGCGTCGCTCGAGGCGCTTGCCGACGCGGCGCCCAATCTGGAACACGTCTCGCTGAGAGCCGCCTGGTTCGGAACCTCCGTCAACGCCGCTTCCTGCGCGATCCGGCCCGGCGTCGAGACGGCGGACAAGGAAACCGCGCCTTATGCGTGGAAGGCGGGCGGCGTCGCGCGCGATGATGCGCATCTCATCTCCACCGTCGACGGCGCCGCCGCTTATGGCGGCACGCCGGCGGACCGCTCGGTCGTGGAAGCGATCGCGGCGCTGAAAGCCAAAGGCCTCAAGGTGATGTTCCATCCGTTCATTTTGATGGACGCGGCGGGCTATCCCTGGCGCGGCCGCATCGATGCGGGGGCGGCGGACAAGACCGCAGGCGCGACTGCGGTCATTTCGACTTTTTTCGGCGATGCGGACGCCTCGGACTTTTCCATCTCGGGCGACGAGGTCGTCTATTCGGGATCGAATGAATGGTCCTTCCGGCGCTTTATCCTGCATTACGCCAAACTCTGTGCGCTGGCCGGCGGGGTCGATGCGTTTTTGCTGGGCTCGGAACTCGTCGGGGTCACGACGACGCGCGATGACGCCGACACTTACCCGGCGGTTGCGCAGATGATCGCGCTCGCCGGCGAAGTGCGCAGCATTCTGGGCCCGTCCACAAAGATTTCCTACGGCGCCGACTGGTCGGAATATTTCGGCCATCAGCCGGGCGACGGCTCCGGCGACGTTTTCTTTCACCTGGACGCGCTCTGGGCGGATCATGACATCGACTTTATCGGCGTTGACAATTATCTCCCCGTCGCTGACTGGCGCGACGGCTTTGCGCATGCGGACGCGCTCGCCGGCGCCAAAAGCCAGTACGATCCCGATTATCTGCAAGCGAACATCAAAGGCGGCGAGCGTTACGACTGGTATTATGCGAGCGATGAAGACCGCGAGGCGCAGGTCAGAACGCCGATCAGCGACGGCGCCTATGGCGAGGACTGGGTGTTTCGCGCCAAGGATTTCTGGAGCTGGTGGTCGAACGCGCATCATAACCGCCCCGGCGGCGTGCGCGAGGCGTCTCCAACCGCCTGGGTTCCGGAGTCGAAGCCGTTTTATTTCACGGAAACGGGTTGTCCCGCCGTCGACAAGGGGGCCAATCAGCCCAATGTCTTCGTCGACGCGAAAAGCACGGAAAGCGCCTTGCCGCATTTTTCCAGCGGCTATCGCGACGACATGGCCCAGCGCCGGTTTCTGGAGGCGCAGGCCGCGTTCTGGGGCAAGTCCGCCAACAATCCGGTCTCTTCCGTTTATGGCGGCCCCATGGTCGATGCCGACCGGCGCTATGTCTACGCCTTTGACGCGCGGCCTTTCCCGGATTTTCCCGCCCGCGCGGATGTCTGGGGCGATACGGCGAACTGGGAGAAGGGCCACTGGCTGAACGGGCGGCTTGGCCGGGCGCCGCTGGGCCTTCTCGTGAAGGCGCTGGCGGGCGAGGCGGGCTTTTCCAATGTGGAGACCGACCGCCTCGAAGGCGTCGTCACCGGCTATGTGGTCGACCGGCCTCTGTCCGCGCGCGAGACGATCGATCCGCTGGCGGATGTTTATCAGTTCGACATCGTCGAGACGGGCGGCGCGCTGCGCTTTCAGCCGCGCCATGGCGAGCCGGTTTTGACGCTCGAGGCCGCCTCGCTGGCGGCGCGGGACGGGGGCGCCTTTTCCCTGGCGCTGGCGCAGGAGGCGGATCTGCCCGCCGCCTTCCGGCTCGGCTTTTTCGACGAGGCCGAAGACTTCGCCGCCGCCGTCGCCGAGGCGCGCGATCCGGGCGCCGGGCCGAAACGCGAAGCGGGGGCGGATGTCGCCGCGGTGATCCCCGTGGCCGAAGCGGAGGCGCGGGCGCGATCCATCCTCGCGGACGCCTGGGTGATGCGCGAGAGCCTCGAATTTTCCCTGCCGCCGTCCGCGCTGGCCGCGGAGCCCGGCGACGCGGTGGTGGTGAGCGATCTCGGAACGGAGCGGCGTTACCGCATTCTCGAAATCGAGGACGGGGTGTCGCGCGACTGTTCGCTGGTGCGCGTGGCTCCCGCTGTTTACGACGCGCCGACGACGCCCGCGTCCTTCGCGGCGCCCGGCGCGGTGATCGTCTATTCCGCGCCCGTCTGGGAATTGATGGACCTGCCGCTGATCCGCGAGACGCAAGATCCGGCGGCGCCGTGGCTGGCGGCGTTTTCCGACCCGTGGCCCGGCGGCGTGGCGCTCTATCGCAGTTCGGGCGGCGCGCCGGCGCTGGCCGGACTGGCGCCGGCGCGGGCCGTCATGGGCCGGCTCGAAACCGCGCTGCCGCCTGCCGGGTCGGGACGGCGCATCTGGCGCAGTGTCGACGTGCGGCTTTCCTACGGAACGCTATCCTCGAAGCAGGAAGAAGACCTCTTCGCCGGCGCCAACGCCTTCGCCGTCAAATCCGACGAGGGAAGCTGGGAGGTCTGCCAGTTCGAGACCGCCGAGCTGATCGGCGCCAATCTCTGGCGCCTGACGGGATTGCTGCGCGGACAGGCGGGCACGGAGCGCGAGGCGCTCTCGGGCGCATCCGCCGGGGCGCGGTTCGTCTTCCTCAATGCCGCGGTGACGCAAGCCTCGTTCAGCGCGAGCCTGCGCGGACTTTCCTTCGAATGGCAGGCGGGGCCCGAAAGCGATCTTCCCGATACGGAGAATTTCACCGCGCGGGATTTGACACTGACCGCCCGTGGCCTCCTTCCCTTGTCGCCGGTGCATCTGCGCGCGAGATGGGAAGGCGGCGACATCCGCCTCTCCTGGATCAGAAGGACGCGGGCCGGCGGCGACGCCTGGGAGGGCGAGGTTCCCTTAAGCGAACTGACTGAAAGCTATCGCGTCGCGATCTATGACGGCGAAACCCCGGTGCGCACGGCGGAGACCGCTTCGCCGGAATACGTTTACGCCGCCGCCGACATTCTGGCCGATTTCGGATCGCCCGATCCCGGCGAAACCCTGACCTTCGCCGTCGCGCAGCTTTCCGACGCCGTCGGGGAGGGGGCGGAGGCGTCTGGGTCGCCGGTGATCGCGCAGTGATTGCATCGTATGATGCATACGCTGCCACAGGCGACTCTCCACGGCTTGCCCGTGGAGTCTATCTCCGACGTTCGCCGGATCAGCTTCCAGTTCGTATTGCATGAAACATCGGGACGGGAATCTGGATCCACGCTTAAAGCGTGGGGAATCGCGAATTGAAAAGCAATCAGCAAGACCAAAATAGTAAAGGAGTTTGAAACCATGCCAAAACAAAACCATTTCAGCGGCGCCAGCCTCGCGGAGGCGGTGATGAATGCGACCGCGGCTTACAGAGAAGAAAATGTGCTAGAAGCAAAGTCTTATTGCAGTGATTTGCGAGCCGAATTCGATCGTAAGAAAATCGGATTCGACCACATACACGATCGCATTGTTGATATGCAACGTGAGGTTAATCGCTTGGAAGATCAGGCTAGGGATGTGCGAAATGCGGCTTTACTTTCGGCTCTTATTGCGCTTGGCAGCGCGTTAGGAAGCGCCGCGCGAGGCCTTACTAAGTTACGAAGATTGCAGCTTGGAAAATTTACCAGAAGAGATTTGCTGGATTTGGCGCCATTCGTTGGAGGGGCTCTCTCAGCGGGAGCTAATGCTCTAAGCGCAAGGTCCGCTTTTAGCGAGGCCCGTCGTTTAGAGCGGGAAATAGAGCGCTTGAAGGCTCAACATGAAAGGCTGGGCGATGAATTGTTAGACTTGGCTAAAAGCTACGAAAACTCAAATTGCCACCTGCGACCCGGTGTGGCTTGATTGTTTGAGGGTAGGCGCTTTTGCGTGCATCTGATTGTCCAGTAAAAATTTCGCAAAGACGCCTACCAAAATACAAAGTACAAGAATGGCGATAGACGAAAGGCCCCTGGAATTTGGGAAGAGCTTTGTAGCTGCAAAAAAGAAAAATAGTACTAGAGCAATCGCTAGGATGGATGCGCCGATTTCATAGGAAAAGTTGAGCAACCGGCTTTCGAAAACGGAACTGGACATGCCAGTCCACATGAGCATTCCGATCAGCCCGACCCATGCGGCAAGTGTCAGTATTTTTCTATTCATTGTTTCAATTGCTCTATCCGGTCAGCCAGAACATGTAGGTGAAAAGAATCCCAAACATTGCAGCCATCCCCAAAAGAACAGCGAATGCAAATTTTGCGCGCAATGACCAACTCGGGTTTTCTATGGCTTCTTCATCGTCAATTTCCTTTCCGGCCAAGAGACCGATTAGGACTGCGATGAAAACAACGCCGGCGATGGCGACGATGATAAAGACCACGACATCCAGGAGTGGCGCCGGGCGTGAGGCGTCCGTGCCGACCTCGAAGAGCGGTTTGGCTATGGTGTAAAGAGTAAAAGCCGCGAGTGCGTAACTGAGAACGCCCTGCTTTTCTTCCTCTTTATCCTGCTGGTCTTGCAAATTCGTCTCTTTCATTTCTTCATTAGATGAAAAGGAAACAACAATTTATCGCTTCCAGTCAAACCCCGATGAGGGAAGCGGGCTGTCTGGGGGCGCAGCCAGTTCCCCATCCCTCAAATTCCCCCGGGAAAATTAACCCTAAACTCTTCATTTCGGGGGAAAATCACCTATCTCTATGGCGAATGGGCCTTCCGCCCGAACCGGGCGGGCGCCTTTTTTGTAGGGTTTTAACAAGGGATTAGACGGGACGTGGCGCGCAATCCTTACATTGTGCTGGGCTTGAGCCCGAAGGCGACGGACGCGGAAATCCGCTCCGCCTTCCGCCAGCTCGCCAAGAAATACCATCCTGACCGCAATCCGGACGACAAGAAGGCCGAGGACAAGTTCAAGGAGGTCTCCGCCGCCTTCGACATCATCGGCGACCCGGATACGCGCAAGAAATACGACCGCGGCGAGATCGACGATGAGGGCCGCGAGCGGCCCAACCCCTTCCACCAATGGACCCAGCGCGAAGCGACCGGCGGGCGCGGCGGCTACAGCCAGGCCGGGGCCGGTCCCGGCGGCGGGCCGGGCGCGGGCGCCTCGTTCGAGGATCTCTCCGACATCTTCTCCGATATTTTCGGCGCGCGCGGCGCCGGGCGCGCCCATGGCGGCGGCGCAAGCCAGATGCGCGGACGCGACGTCAGATATCGTCTCGAGGTCGATTTCCTCGACGCCGTGAACGGCGCGAAAAAGCGCGTCACCATGCCCGACGGCAAGACCCTCGACCTTTCGATTCCCCCCGGGTTCGAGGACGGCCAGACCCTGCGCCTTAAAGGCCAGGGCGAGCGCGGTCCCGGCGGCGCCGGCGACGTTTATGTGGAAGTGAAGGTCAAGCCCCATCCGCTCTTCGAGCGCAAGGGCGACGACATCTATATCGAAACGCCGATCACGCTGAAAGAAGCGGTCCTCGGCGGCAAGATCACCGCGCCGACCATCGCCGGCGACGTCACCGTCAATGTGCCGAAATATTCGAGCTCGGGCACGGTCTTGCGGCTCAAGGGCCGGGGCGCGCCGAAACGGTCCGGCGGCGCGGGCGATCAATATGTGAAGCTTAAGATCATCCTGCCCGAAGGCGGCGACGCCGATCTTGAGGAATTCGTCAAAAGCTGGAAGGGCGCGGAGAAAAGCCGCAAGGATTTCGCCGGCGCTTAAGCTTCGGGGTTTGTTTGACTGGCCAAGCCCGAAACCGTACGAGTAAAGACGATCACTGCCTTGGGACCTGATTAAGCGCCATGACCCTGTCTCCGCGGAAAAGAGAGCGCCTGTCTGCGTTTCTGGGCGAGCTGCCCGTCGCGGCCGCGCTGAAGCTTTTCAGCGCCCTCGAGGCGGACCGGGCCGCAGGCGGAAAAGACATTCCCCATGACGCCATTCTTGGGGATTTGCGCCGCAAGCTGATCGAGCGCGGCTCGCCGCCTGTCCGCCGTCCCAGCGCCAAGCGCACTTTCTTCGATCCGTTTGAGGATTTCTTCGTCACTTTGCGCACCGGCAAGAAACGCCGGGCCCAGATCGCGCGCACCACGCTCGACCCGCTCTGGCGGGTGATGATGACCGATCCGGCGCTCACCGAAACCGCCATGGCCGCCGCCGCGCTCGACGATGCGTATGCGGGGGAAGGCGATGTGAAGCCCCTCGAACGGGCGATGTTTCTCGCCGCCGAAGCCGGGCTCGGCCGGCTCGCCGCGCGGGTCAGGGAAAGCGATGCGGCGCGCCGGGAGCTTGTGGAAGACCTCGGCGGCGAAGCGGCTTACGCCGATTTCGAGGAAATCCGATTGCTGCTGGAAGGCGCGGAAGCCCTGCGCACGCTTCGCGTCGTCGTGCCGTCGTCTTCGCCTTCGCTCACCGAAGAGCAGTATTACGATCTGCGCCAGCTCTTTTTATCCGCTTACGAACAGTCTCCGGCGACGGGCGCTTATCTGTTGCTGGCGCTGAAGGGCCGGCTCGAGGCGCCGTGGCGCGCGCTCGGGGTTTATTACCATCTCGCGCAAAGCGCCGACGAGCGGCTGGCGGGCGCGCGCGACACGGTGATGGCGCTGCCCGAAAGCCTGTTCGAAGACCTTGAAAACATGGCCCGCGCCCTCGAACGGGCGGGAACGCAAGAGCTTAACGCCAAGACAGCGGCGGCGCGGCTTTCCTGGTTCACCGATTACGCCGAAGGCCTGTCGCGCCAGGCCGCCAGAGCCGGGGACAATGTCTTTTTGAACCGCATCGAGGCCTGCCGCGACATCGCCGGCGAGGCCCATGCGCGCTTTGTGGAGCAGGCTCTGACGGCGCTTCGCGCCGCCCTGCCGGTGCGCAAGGCGGGCGGGTCGAGCCGGCTGGTCTCGCCGCGTCCCGACATTTCGAAAGCGCTGGCGCCGGACGTGATCGACGACGCGCACGCCGCGGTGGGGTTGTTGTCCGACGCCCCGGCGGAGGCGCGCCGTCTCGGCGCCGATCCGGGCCTCGCCCAGAAAGTGCTCGAAGAAGCGACCGAAAAGGCGCGGGTCTACGCCAACGATCTCGTGGCGGAAATCCGCGCCGCGGAGGGCGGCGAACGCGCCGCCGCCAAACATCTTCTCGAACAGACGCTGTCGGTGGTTTCGCCCTTGCTGAAAAGTGACGAGATCGGCCTGATCCGTGATCGCGCCGCCGCTGCGGCGGTGACGGTTTAGGCATAAAGACTCCGCAGCGCTGCCTCCCCCATTCATGGGGGAGGCAGCCGCGAAGCGGACGGAAGGGGCAGACAAGACCCCCATCGCCCCCTTCGGGGGCGCTTCTCCCGCAAGCGGGGGAAGAGGAAGACTGAAAAGCTTTGAGAAAAATTATGACCGGTGAAACAAAAAAGACCGAATTCAAATCCGCCGGGGGCGAAACCCTCGCTGCGGCGCTTGAACTGCCCGAGCGCCCGCACGCTTATGCGCTTTTCGCGCACTGTTTTTCCTGCACCAAGGACATCAAGGCGGCCCGCGAAATCGCAAGGGCCCTGCGCGCTAAAGGCTTCGCGGTGATGCGGTTCGATTTCACCGGGCTCGGCGCGTCCGAAGGCGAATTCGCCAACACCAATTTCTCCTCTAATGTGGACGACCTTGTCGCGGCGGCGGATTTCCTGCGCGAAACTTATGAGGCGCCGTCGATCCTCATCGGCCATTCGCTGGGCGGCGCCGCGGCGATCGTCGCGGCGTCGCGCATTCCCGAAGTCAAAGGCGTCGCCACCATCGGCGCCCCCGCCGACGCCGGTCATGTAGTGAAGCAGATTTCCGAACATCGCGACGAAATCGAAGAGAAGGGCTTCGCGACGGTCGATCTCGCCGGCCGGCCCTTCACCATCAAGAAACAGTTTCTCGTCGACCTTGAAAACCAGGACGTCACCGCGGCGGCGGAGAATTTGAAAAAGCCGCTCCTTATCATGCACGCGCCGCTCGATAAAACCGTCGGCATCGAAAACGCTGCGAAGATTTTCGCGGCGGCGAAGCACCCAAAAAGCTTCATCAGTCTCGACGACGCCGATCATCTTCTTTCGAAACCCGAAGACGCGCGCTACGCGGCTGGCGTGCTCGCCGCCTGGGCCGGGCGCTATATCGGCGCGCCTATGGAGGATGCGGAACCGGCGGAGACGCAAGACGCTGCGTCATCCTACGCCGCGCCGCCCTTTGCCGGCGGCGCGCTCGCGCAAACCGTCCCGGGCGAGCCTTTGGCGGTGGCGCTGTCCATTGACGGCTATCCCATGACGATCGATGCGAGCGAAGAAGAAGGCGGCCATGATCTCGGCCCCAATCCGACCCGCACCGTGGAAGGCGCGCTCGCCGCCTGCGGCGTCATGACCATTAAGATGTATGCGCGGCGCAAGGGCTGGGACGTGCAATCGGCGGAAATCCGCATTCGCCGGGGCGAAAAACAGGAATCCCATACGCCGGGCGAATTCGAAAAAGAGCTGGCTGTCAGCGGCGATCTTGATGACGAGCAAAAGGCGCGCCTCCTCGAAATCGCCGACAAATGTCCGGTTCACCGTCTTCTCACGCGCGGCGTGACGGTGAATTCCCGTCTTGTTTCAAAGTTTTAACAATATTTAATGCGACTGGGACGCTTTTGCTTAGCTCTCGCCATACTTAATTACATTATGGTCAAGCGATGGGGCGCTTTCTCATTGAAGGCTGAAGAAGGATCATGAAGTTGTCGACACAGTACAAGACAAAATCAAAAACCCGTCTGGCCGCGATCGTCGCCGCCGGGATCGCGGCGAGCGCGCTGACCGCCGCCAGTTTCGGATTTTCAGCAGCGCAGGCCCAGGCGCCGCGCCTCATGGCGCCGCCGCTCGCCGCCGACGGCACGCTCTCCTTCGCCGATCTCGTCGAGCGCGTAAGCCCCGCCGTGGTCAGCGTTCTTGTGGAGCGCGAGGTGGAGACGCGCCGCGGCGTGCCGCCGCAAATCGAAGACCTGTTTCAGTTTCGTTTCGGGTTTCCGGACGATCAGGGCTCCGATGATTTCGACGGCGGCGTGCGCCGCATGGAGGCGCAGGGCTCCGGCTTTTTCATCGACAAGGAAGGCCATATCGTCACCAACAACCACGTTGTCGAAGACGCCGACATCGTGAAAGTCCGCCTCGCCAATGGCGATGAAGTGGACGCCGAAGTGGTCGGCACCGATCCGCTGACGGATCTCGCCGTGCTTAAAGTGAAGCCCCGCGAGGAGCAGGCTTTTGTTGAATTCGCCGACGACGTAAATTTGCGCGTCGGCGACTGGGTCGTCGCGGTGGGCAACCCGTTCGGTCTCGGCGGCACGGTGACGAGCGGCATTGTCTCCGCCATCGGCGGCCAGAACCGCGCCAATCAATATGTCGACTTCCTGCAGATCGACGCGCCCATCAACCGCGGCAATTCCGGCGGGCCGACCTTCGATCTCAAGGGCCGCGTCGTCGGCGTTAATACGGCGATTTTTTCCCCCAATGGCGGCAGCGTCGGCATCGGCTTTGCGATCCCCGCCCGCGTCGCCAAGGAAACCGTGGCGCAGCTTATCCGGAACGGCGCGGTCACCCGCGGCTGGCTCGGCATTCAGCTTCAGGAAGTCACGACCGAAATCGCCGCTGCCATCGGCCTCAAAGAACCGGGCGGCGTTCTCGTCGCCGACGTCATCGACGGCACGCCGGCGCAAAAGGCCGGTCTTGAGGACGGCGACGTCATTCTCGGTCTCGACGGCGAAGATGTGGAGACGGCGAACGAGCTTTCGCGCCGCGTCGCGTCCTTCTCGCCGGGCGAAAAGGTTGAACTGCGCGTTCAGCGCGACGGCAAGATCCGCAATATGACGGTCAAGCTCGGCCAGCGCGATGAAGCTGCGCAGGTTGCGGAAAACGACGTTCCGTCCAATGACAATGACAGCCTCGCCGCCGATGTGGGCGTGCGCGTTGCGAATCTGAACGATGCGCTGCGCCAGCAGTTCCGCGTGCCCGACGATGTCGACGGCGTCGTGGTGACAGCGGTCCGTCCCGGCAGTCCGGCCGAAAGCGCCGGGCTCCAGCCCGGCGTCGTGATCCTGCAGGTCGACGGCGAGGAAATCCGCAATGGCGACGATCTTCGCGGCAAGATCAAAAACGCCAAGAAATCCGGCAAGGACGCCGTCCTCCTGCGCATGCAGTTCGGCGCCAACCGCCAGTTCGGGGCGCTGTCGCTCGACAGTCAATAGCTGCTTTCTGCGCGCCCGCGATCCCCGGCCGGTCCGGCGGATGAGCGGGCGCGAAGTTTTTTGCAGAACAACGCTAAACTCGGCTAAGGTGACGATATGCGAATCCTTCTGGTTGAAGACGATGCGGAAGCGGCGGCCTATGCGGCCAAGGGCTTGCGTGAGGCCGGGCATGTGGTGGACCACGCGCTGGACGGCGAATCCGGGCTCAATATGGCGTCCTCGGGCGGTTACGACGCCTATGTGATCGACCGCATGCTGCCGAAAATGGACGGGCTGGCGCTGCTCGCGAATCGCCGCGACGAGGGCGACGAGACGCCGGCCCTGTTTCTCTCCGCGCTCGGCGAGGTCGACGACCGCGTGTCGGGTCTCAAGGCCGGCGGCGACGATTATCTGGTCAAGCCTTACGCCTTTCCCGAACTCCTCGCGCGCATCGAGGCCATGGGCCGCCGGCGCGCCTCAAGCCCGTCGGAAGTAACGACGCGCTTCACGGTCGGCGATCTCGAACTCGACGTCTTGACGCGCGCCGTGCGCCGCGCCGAGCGCAAGATCGATCTGCAGCCGCGCGAGTTTCGCCTGCTTGAATATCTGATGCGCCATGCGGGCCAGGTGGTGACGCGCACCATGCTCCTCGAAAATGTCTGGGAGTATCATTTCGATCCGCAGACCAATGTGATCGACGTTCACATCTCGCGTTTGCGCGCCAAGATCGACAAGGACTTCGACAAGCCGCTTTTGAAAACCATCCGCGGCGCGGGCTACCGCTTGTCCGACGACAACGAATAGGCGCGCTCCATGCTGCGCCTTTTACGCACGACATCGTTCCGCTTCACGCTGATCTATGTCGTGCTTTTCGCCGGCGCGGTGGCGCTTCTGGGCGCTTATCTTTACACTGCGACTTTCGGCGACGCGGCGAAAGAAACGGACCGGGTCATCGACACCGAGATCGGCGTTCTCGCCGAGCTGTTCTCCACCAGCGGATCGGGCATGCTGACCCGCGTCATCCGCCAGCGCACCGCCTGGTCCGATGATGCGATCTACATGCTGATCGGCGCGCCCTCGGGCGCCGTCCTCGCCGGCAATCTCACCGCGCTTCCGCCCGAAGCGTTGCAGGCGGAAGGCGATTTTTTCAATTTCAAATTCGAAAAACCGTTGGTCGACGCGGCGGGCCGCGAGGTCGGCGTGCAGCAGCGCGAAGCGCGCGGCAAGATGATGCGGTTTCGCGCCTCGCCCGAGGCCGAACAGTCCTTCCTCGTCGTCGTCGCCCGCGACATTGCGAGCCGCGAATATCTGCGCAGCCGCACCCAGGCGGTGATCACCCGCGCCGCGCTCGTCACTGTGGCGCTCGGCGTCGTCATCGGCCTTGTGTTTTCGCGCACGCTTCTCGGCCGGGTCGAGGTGGTCAACAAGACGGCGCGCGCGATCCGCGGCGGCGATCTCTCCCAGCGCATTCCGCTCACCGGCTCCGGCGACGAACTCGACGACCTCAGCGCCAACCTCAATTCCATGCTCGATCAGATCGAGCGCCTGATGGCCGGCATGCGCGATGTTTCCGACAATATCGCCCATGACCTGCGCTCGCCTTTAACGCGCATCCGGAACCGGCTCACCAATGCGCTCGAAGGCGATGACGCGGCGAAAGACGCAGCCCTGCGCGCCACCATCGATGATTCGGAAAAACTGCTGGCGACGTTCAATGCGCTGCTTTCCATTGCGCGCATTCAGTCGGGCGAGGGCGCCGGCGCCTTGAAGCCGATCGATATTGTCGCCATCGCCGAGGAAATGGCCGAGCTTTACGAACCGGCGGCCCAGGACGCCGGCTTCGAGCTTGAGCTTGTCACTGCGCCGACGCCGCTGGTGAAAGGCTCGCGCGAGCTTGTCTCCCAGGCGGTGGCGAACTTCCTCGACAATGCGCTGAAATACGCCGAGGGCGGCACGCGCATCGTCTTGAAGGTCGGGCGCGCCAAAAACGGCGGCGCGGTGTTTTCCGTCGCCGACAACGGCCCGGGCGTCGCGCCGGAAGACCGCGAACGGATCTTCGAGCGCTTCGTGCGTCTTGAAGCGAGCCGGTCGACGCCGGGGTCGGGGCTTGGCCTTTCGCTCGTCTCCGCAATTGCGCGCGCGCACGGCGCGACAATCGAACTGACGGACGGAATAAAACATGAAAACGACCAGGGCTGCGGCCTCGGCGTCGTCATGACCTTTCCGCCTTCGGATTGACGGACCTTGCGAAGCTTGTCCGAATTTTCATACAACGCGCCGCATTCACAGATGATGATGAACCATAAGTTGCGCCCTTTCGCGATGATCGCGGGATGCGCAAGAGAGGATGAGATAGATGAGCAAAGCGGACTTCATCGCCCATGTCGCCGACGCCGGCGACCTCACCAATGCGGAAGCCAAACGCATGGTGGAGCTGGTTTTCGGCGAAATCGAAAACGGCCTGCGGCGCGCCCGCAAGGAGGGAAAATACACCATCGGCACCTTCGGCACGTTCACCATCTCCAAACGCCCGGCGCGAAAGGGCCGCAATCCCCGGACCGGCGAGGAAATGACCATCAAGGCGTCGAAGTCCCTGCGCTTCCGCCCGTCTTCGGCCCTGAAGGAAGCGGCCGGCTGCTGAAACCGGCTCATATTTTTGCTGGATTTCACTCCCGCGCCCGCCCATTTTACACGCAATGAAAAGCCTTGCCGAAAGCATCGTTTCCGCTCCCGCCGTCTATAACGCGGAGGCGGCGGCGCAATTCATTGAAAGCCTCGATGGCGGCTTCGCCGCTCTGCCGGAACCGGCGCGCGCGCTTCTGAAGGGCGTCGCCGGCGCCTCGCCTTATCTCCGCCGCCTCGCCCTGGGGCGCAAGGACGGGCTTGCGGCCATGTTCGCCGCGCCCCCGCACGAGACGCTGAAAGACATTCTCGCCCGGGCCGAAAGCGTTGCGGAAGCCGACGGCATGGACGCGCAGATGAAGGCGCTGCGCGAAGCAAAACAGGATGCGGCGCTTCTCATCGCGCTCGCCGATATCGGCGGCGCCTGGAGCGTCATGGAGACGACCGAGGCGCTGTCGCGTTTCGCAGACGCGGCGCTCAAAGGCGCGCTCGCTTGTGCGATTGCGCGTTCGCCGCTGGAGACAAGCCTCGGCCTGGTCTTTTTCGCCATGGGCAAGCACGGCGCCTATGAGCTCAACTATTCGAGCGACATCGACCTCGTCGTTCTCTTCGACCCTAGCCGCATGGGGCATGAGGACCGGCATGAGGCGCAAAAACACGCCGTCGCGGTCACCCGCGACGTCGTCAACATGATGCAGATGCAGACGGCGGACGGCTATGTCTTTCGCACCGATCTGCGCTTGCGTCCCGATCCCGGCGTCACGGCGCTGGCGATTTCGGTGACCTCGGCGGAATCCTATTACGAGGCTTTCGGCCAGAACTGGGAGCGCATGGCCTTCATCAAGGCGCGTCCGGCCGCCGGCGACATCGCGCTCGGCGAGAATTTTCTGAAAACCCTGCGGCCGTTCATCTGGCGCAAGTTTTTCGACTACGCCGCCATCGAGGACGTGCATGCGGTCAAGCGCCAGATGCATTCGGCGAAAGGCGGCGGCGACATCGCCTTCGAAGGTCATGACGTCAAACTCGGGCGCGGCGGCATTCGCGAAATCGAATTTTACGCCCAGACACAGCAGCTCATCCTTGGCGGCAAGACCCCCGCCTTGCGCATGCGCGCCACGCTCGACGCATTGGAAGCGCTCGCCGAAGCGGAAGCGATTACCGAGGCGGCGCGCGACGAATTGAGCGAGGCTTATCGCTATCTTCGCCATGTAGAGCATCGTCTGCAGATGGTGAATGACGAACAGACCCATCGCATTCCGCGAGAGGCCGAAGACATAAAACGCGTTGCGCTCTTCGCCGGCGCTGAGAACGCCGAGGCTTTTCGCAAAAAACTGCTGGCGACGCTGGAACGGGTCAGCGCCCATTATGACGGCCTCTTCGAAGCTGACGAGACGCCGGAGAGCCGCCTCGGGCCGCTGGTTTTCACCGGCGTTGAGCTGCATCCGGCGACGCTCGAAACGCTTGAAAAGCTGGGCTTTAAACGCGCGCCGGATGTGAGCGCCGCGATCATGCGCTGGCACAAGGGGACCTTGCGCGCCACGCGCACCGAACGCGCCCGCACGCTGTTGACGAAACTCGTGCCGCCGCTGCTCGAAGCGCTGTCGAAAGCCGGCGATCCGGACGAGGCCTTTTTCGCCTTCGAGGATTTCCTGGCGCGCCTGCCTGCGGGCGTGCAGGTGTTTTCGCTTCTTCTCAACAATCTCGACGTTTTCGATACGCTGATCCGCATCATGACGATTTCGCCTTATCTCGGGCGTCAGTTTTCGAAACATCTCAATCTTGTCGAACGCCTTCTCGACAATCGCTGGTCCGAGCCGCCGCCGCTTCCGGAAAGTTACGAACACGCCTGCAAGACCGTCGTCGAGGCGGCGCCGGATTACGAGGCGGCGCTCAATGCGGCGCGCCGCTGGGCCGGCGAACAGAACTTTCAGATCACCGCGCAGCTTGCCGTGGGGATTCTTTCTCCTGAGGACGCCTCGCGCCATTTCACCGCCATCGCCGACGCCTCGATCCGCGCGCTTCTCGCCGCAGCGCTGGCGGAGATGGAGGCTCAGCACGGCGCCGTCGACGGCGACTTCGTCACGGTGGGGCTCGGGCGTCTCGGCGCGGGCGAGATGACGGCGACCTCCGACATCGATCTCATGTTCATTTACGACGCGCCTCAAGACGCCCAGTCGGACGGCGCCCGTCCGCTCGGCGCCGTCGACTATTTCACCCGGCTCGTGCGCCGGGCGGTGACGGCCCTGTCCGCCGCCACCGAGGAGGGGGCGCTTTACGAGGTCGACATGCAGCTCAGGCCTTCGGGCAAGGCGGGCCCCGCGGCGGTGAGCCTCGCCGCCTTCCGGCGTTATTACGCCGAAGAGGCCTGGACCTGGGAGGCGATGGCGATGGTCAAGGCGCGGGTCATCGGCCCGGCGGGCAAGCTCGCCGACGCGGTTTCGGCGGAGATAGACGCAATCGTTGCGCGTGCGCGCGACCCTGAAACGCTTCCCGGCGATGTCGCCGCCATGCGCGCGCGCCTTGACGAAGCGAAACCGGGCGCCGGTCCCTGGGACGTTAAAAACATCGTCGGCGGGCTGACGGACATCGCTTTCATTTGCCAGTATCTCGCGCTGCGCGCCGGTGCAAAAGGCCGCGCGCCCCGAAGCGTCGCCAAGGCCCTCGTCTGGTTTGCGAAAGAGGGCGAACTGGCGCAGGAAGAGGCGGAAACGTTAATATCCGCGCATCGCCTGTTTGAGGCGGTCTTGCAGGTGAGCCGGGCGGCCACCGGCGGCGTGTTTACGCCGGAAAAGGCGGGGGAGGCCTTATGCGTCAGAATGGCGTCCGTATGCGGAGAACAAACCATCGACGCGGCGGAACGAAACTTGCTGCGCCATGAGGCGCAGACCGCCGCGCTGTTTACCAAGATTGTCGGCGAACGGCGCGCCCGTCAAAAGTAAACGGGCAGATGAATACGGGATAAACCGCGCGGGCTATGAACGGATCTTTCGACTTTCTGGTCATCGGCGATGACGAAGCGAGCCTTGCGGCCGCCGGCGCGGCGGCGAAGGCGGGCGCGCGCATTGCGGTTCATCGCCCGTCCGAGCGGAAAAAACGCTCCCCGGCGGCGACCTCCGCCGTGCCCAATTTCGTCTGGCGCCGGCTCGATCTTCAGGATTACGACCTGACGCTGGAGCCCGTCAGCGCCCGGGTGACGCTTCTGAAGGAAGGCGGGCCGGTGACGAGCTACGCCAGCGCGCGCGAGACCGCCGACGCCCTCGAGGCGGCGGAAAGCGAGGATCATTTCGTCTGGCGGGATTTCCTGGAGGACATGGCCGCGCTTTGCGAAGAGGAATACCTCACCAACGCGCTTTACTGCGGCGAAGCGCCCGGCGGCCGGCAGTTCGCCGCGCTCCTGGCCGATCCGCAACTGCTCGACAAGGCGGCGCGGCTTTTCGGTCCGTGTGCGGACCTGCTTGACGACTATTTCACCGATCCCCGGTTGAAGGCCCATGTGGCGGCGCATGCTTTGAGCCTCGCCGGGTCGGGGCCGCGCGAAGCCGGATCGGCTTCGGCGCTTGCGGAATATATCGAAGCCGACGCCTGGCGCGTGAGAACGCCGAAGGAGGGACCTTCCCTGCGCGCCGTTCTTGAGCGGGTGTGTCAGGATGCGGGCGTTGAATTCACGGCGGAGAAAATCACCGGTGTCGAGCCGGCTTCCGGAAAACAACTGACCGTGACCTTCGCCAATGACGCCCGGATCAAGGTGAAGCATGTTTTCTTCGCCACCCCCGACGCCGCGGCGGCGGCGGGAACCGGCGGCGGCGCCATGAACGGTTTAGGCTATGCGCGGCATGCGCTCTTTTCCATGCGTTTCCGTCTCGCCGACGGCATCGAGCCGCCCGGCGGCGACGTGAAAGCGCTTTATGAGATCATCGACAGCGCGGAAGATCTGCAGAAGGCCCGCGACGCGGCGGTCGAGGGACGGCTTTACGAGCAATTGCCGGTTGAGTTCGAATTCGCGCCCAATGGCGAGCTGATTGCGCGCTCGTCCTATATGCCGGCGGCGTTTTACGAAGACGGCGAATGGCGCGGCTGGACCGGACAGGACCGCCAGGCCGCCGCGGCGCTCATCAGGGAAAGGTTGTCGAGCCGCATGCCGGGTTTCGCCAGCCATATCCGCCGCTTCGAAGCCGAAGTCGCCGCGCCGCCGGCCGGGCCCTCGCCCTTCGCCGGTTGCGATCGCGTCATCGTGCAGTCGCGCCGCCACGATGCGATCGGCGCGGCTGTGAAACTCATTGATCGGGTGATGACGGGCGATGAGTAATCAGAAAAATCCCATTGGCGACAAAGACGGGCGCGAAAAGTCGAAGACGAGCGCGCACCTCATCGAAGGCGGCATCGACGCCATTGTCATCGGCGCCGGCGCGGAGGGACTGGCCGCCGCCGCCTATCTCGGCAAGGCGGGCCTGCATACGGTGCTCGTCGGCGCGGGACCGGAAATCGGCGGGCGCATCGCCGCGCGCGAAATCGCCTCCGGCGTCGACGGCGTCGACGGGGAACATCTCGTCACGGTGCTCGACCCGGAGGTCATCGCCGAGCTCGATCTTTATCGCCATGGCCTCGAATTCGCCGCGCGCCGTCTCGACACGACGTATTTTTTCGAAAGCGGCAATGTGTTGCGTTTTGACGGCGATCTTGCGCAGGCGGCGCTTCTGTCGCTCGACAATGACGACGATTGCGAAGCGCTCGAAGCCTTCATGGGCGAGGTTCTTGAAATGTCGGCCTTCTTAAGACCGGCTTTCCGGCCCTTCGCTTTTCCTGCCGCCGGCGATCAGCAGCGCAAGCTCGAAAAGGCGCTCTCCGGCGCCGCGCCGGAAATGGCGGCGCGCCTGCGCCAGTATCTTCTTTCGAGCGCTGACGAGATTTTGCGCAATCGCTTCGGCGACGGGCCCTTGCGGGCGCTGTTGCTGGCGGAAACGGCGTTCCGCTCCGCCGCGGCGCCAGGCGAGCCGTTCAGCTTCCTTTCATTGCTGCGCCGTTACGCCGGCGAGGCGGCGGGGTTGCAAGGGGCTGCGGCCTATCCCAAGGGCGGCGCCGTTTCGGTGATTGCGGCGCTGCGCCGCGCTGCGCAAGCCGCAAAGGTCGATGTCCGCGCGGCGACGCCGGTGAAGTCGATCCTGATCGAAGGCGACAAGGTGGGCGGCGTCACCCTCGCCGACGGCGGGCAACTGCGCGCGCCGATCGTCGTCGCCGCCATCGACGCCGATCAGGCTTATCTCAAGATGATCGGCGCCGGGTTGCTCGATATCGGCCTGCAGCGGGCGCTGACGGCGCGCAAGCCCGAAATTTCCAGCGCGCGCATGCAGATCGTCCTGAAAGGCGTCGCCCAGGACGACGCCACCCGCCGCAACATGATGCGCCGGCTTGTCTATGCGCCGTCGCCCGAAGCGCTGACGAAGGCTTTCATTGAGGCGCGCGCCGGCCGCGTGCCCGAACGCCTGATCGTCGAGGCGGTGTTCCCGACAGCGCTTGACGAAGGCGCCGCGCTCGACAAGCGCCAGCTAATCTCGGTGATGGCTCATCCCCTGCCTTTCGACGCCGAACCGGATGCGGCGCGCCGCGAAGCGATCCGCACCGCCATTCTCGATTCCATCGAAATGTTCGCCGCCGGGTTCTCCGGGCGCATCGAGGCGGATGATTTAAGGCTCGCCGCCGACGAGGCCGCCGCGGCGAAAGCAAATCCCGCAGCCTACGCCGCAAAGCCCGACGTGCTGCGGCAATGGGCGCTGTCTTCGGCGGTGACGGGCTCCGGCGGGATCGGCGGCTTTTATTTCTGCGGGCCGGAAGCGCAGATCGGCGCCGGGCTGTCCTGCGCTTCGGGCCGGGCCGCCGCGCGCGCCGCCTTGCGCGCCTATAGAAAGGGGGCGGCGTGATTTTCCCCGCCGAAGATTTCTTCGCCGACGCGCCGCGCCCGACGCCGCTTTACGCCGCCGTCGCCTCGGCGAGCGAGGCGAATTTATGGACCTCCGTCAATGGCTGGACCACGGCGCGGATCTATTCCTCCGTCAGCGGAGAATATGAAACCGCCAAGAGCGCCGCGGCGCTCGCCGATCTTGGGGCCCTGGCGCGGTACGCCGTGCGCGGGCGCGAAGCGGCGGCGTTTCTCGGGCGCCTGACGACCGCGCCGGCGGTGAGTTTGCAGGTGGGCGAAAGCGCCCGCGGCCTGATGCTCGACGATCAGGGGCATGTGATCGATCTCGCCGAAGTCTCGCGGCTGTCCGAAGATCTTTTCCTGCTCACCTTGCCGACGCCGCACGCCCGCCATATTGCGCTCGGCGCACGCGGGCTCGATGTCGCCGCCGAAGACATCTCCGGACAGGTGGCCGCGCTCGGCGTGTTCGGGCCGCAGACCGCAGGCGTTCTCGCCGCCGCCGGGCTGAAATCGGCGAGCGAAACCCTGGCCGCGTCGGGCATATTGCGCGGGGTCGAAACCGCGGCCCGGCCGATCCAGTTCGGCGCCATGCCGGGGGTGGAGCTCATTTTTCCGAAAGAAGAAGCGCTCACCATCTGGGAGCGGATCATGCGCCGCGGCGCCGGCGCGCCCATCGGGCTCGACGCACTCGAAATCTTAAGGCTGGAAGCGGGGGGCCCTCGTCCCGGCCTCGATTTCACCCCCGCCGGGAAACCGGGGGCGAGCCCGAGGACGCCGGAAGAGCTTGGTCTTGCGCATCTTGCCCCCCTCGACCGGGGCTGGTTCAACGGCCGCCGGGCCCTGCGCGCGCTCGCCGGCAAGCCGCGCCGGCGGCTGATCTCGCTTTCCATCGACGACGAGCAGTCCATGGCCGGCGCGGCGGTTCTCCAGGACGGCAAGCCTGTCGGGCGGATCACCAGCTGCGCCTGGTCCCCGGCCCGCAAAAGGATCATCGCCTTCGCCGATATCGATGCGGCAAGCCACGGAAACAACTACGAAATTTCTGTCGCCGGCCCGGCGGAAGGCCGGGTTCCGGCGAAACTTTTCGAAACCGCGGAAAGCGCGCTCGCCCGGGTCTTCGCCGGGGTTCAGGGAAATTCGACGGATTTCCGCCGCTGAGCCGTTCAAGACTTGCTGGGACGGCTAGCGAGAGAGGAATCCTCATGAAGACGAAATTGATGCTTGGAACCATGGCCGCCGCGGGCGCCGCCCTGATGGCGGCGGGCGCGATGGCGGCGGAAGGCGGAAAGGGCCCCGGCCAAGGGTATGGTCGCGGTTTTGACCGCATGGACGTCAATGGCGACGGCAAGCTCACGGCCGAAGAAATGTCGAAGAAGCACGCCGCCTTTATTGAACAGGCGGACGCCGACGGCGACGGCGCGGTCACCAAGGAAGAGATGAAAGCCTTCCACGAGGCTAGGCGCGCCGAATGGCGTGAAAAGCGCAATCCGGACGAGAATGGCGACGGCGTCGTCGACCGCACGGAATATATGAACGCCGCGCAGGAACGTTTCGACCGCATGGATAAAGACGGCGACGGCGTTTTGAGCGAAGATGAAATGCGCCGCCGCCATCATCGCGGTCACGGACGTCGTTTCCGCGGCGGCGACAAGGACTAAGCTGGAACTAATCGTTCCGACCCTTTCCGGTCTCGCGGCGTTTTCTTCGCGGGACCGGCGCTGAGAATAGACCGGCGCTTTGTTGAAACAGGATGAAGATAGCGATGAAGCGCTGGTCAGGCGCGCAGGGGCGGGTGATCGAACCGCCGCCGCGCGGCTTGTGGAAAGACATACGCAGATGATCTACGCCGCCTGTTACAGGATGCTTGGCTCCAAACCCGCCGCCGAAGACGCGGCGCAGGAGACTTTTTTGCGCCTGTGGCGGAACGCGGCGAAGTGGAAGCCGCAGGGCGCGAAATTCCAAACCTGGCTTTACCGGGTGGCGATGAACTACTGCCTCGACCAGCTGCGCAAAAAGAAGCGCGAAGCGCCGGAAGAGGCGGCGCCGGAAACAGCCGATCCCGCCGACCGGCAGGACCAGACCGTTTTTGCGGCGGAGCGGCGTTTTGCGATTGATGCGGCGCTCGAAAAGCTGCCCGAGCGGCAGAGGCTGGCGATCACGCTCTGCCATTATCAGGAACTGAGCAATATCGAAGCCGCGGAGATCATGGAGATCAGCGTCGATGCGCTGGAATCGCTGCTGGCGCGCGGGCGGCGCGCCTTGAAAGAAAGTCTTGCGCCCATGCGCGAGCATTTGCTGGGGAAGATGGACGATGGCGGTTATGCGCAAATCAACTGACCGGCTCGAGACGCTGCGGCGCGCAGCGGAAGCCTATGGCGCGGATCCCGCCCGCTGGCCTGCGTCTTCGCGCGAAGAGCTGGGCGATCTTCTCGATACGGACGAGGCCGCTGGCATTCTTGCCGAGGAAGAGTTCCTCGACGGCTTTTTGAACGCCGCCTCGGCGCCGCGCATGAGCGAAGACCTCACGAACCGCATCATGGCCGGCTATGAAGCGCCGAAAACGCCCGCGGGGGTGTTCGACTTTTTGCGCACGCTTGCGCCCGGCATGCGGTTATTGCCCGCCGGCGCGCTTGCGGGCTTCGGCGCGCTCGGGCTCGCCACAGGGATCATGAGCGCCTCGGCGCAGGAACCCTTGACGCCGGAATATGAAGCGCTCGCCTATGTGAACGATCTGTCCGTGGCGACGCTTAATGAAGATGGAGAGCTTGAATGGGACGCGGAGTAGCGATCGCGCTCGGCGCGCTGTTGTTTATTTCCCTGGGGCTGAATGTCTTTGCGCTCGGCCATCTCTCGGGGCGGATGATCGCGGGGCGTCATGCCGGCCCGCCGCCGCATTCCGAAGGGCACAGGCCGCGCGGCGGTTTCGAGGATCCGCTGAAAATCATGCGCTATGCGGAGGAATTGTCGCCCGAACTGCGCCAGCAGTTTCGCGAGAGTTTCCGCGCGCAGTTGCCGCAAATGCGCGAGGAGTACCGCAAGATGCATCAATTGCGCGGTGATCTTTCCGGCTTGATGAGCGCAGAGGAATGGGACGGCGCTGCAATTGACGCCAAGCTTGAAGAAATCCGCGCCGTCGAGGACCGTCAGCAGAAAGCTTTCATCGACGCCTTTATCGGCGTTTTCGAAGCGCTGCCGGCCGAAGAGCGCAAGGCGCTGATCGACGCGGCTAATGAAAAGCGCGCGGAACGGCGCAAGCGCTGGAAAGAGCGGGTCAAACACCGCCGCGAAGATTTCGGGCCGGAAAAAGACGGCGGCATGCCGCCGCCGCCTGAAGAAAACTAAGCCGGCGGATTACTCCGCCGCCGGCTTGTCCCAGTCGGTCTTGCCTTCATCGGTGCCCGCGACCGAATACATGATCTGCGCGTTGCGGGTTTTCTGAAAATCTTCGAGCGTCTGGCCGCGCATCGCCGCATAGATATGCAGGTTCGACGTGCCGACGACGGCGCCGAGCTTTTCCAGCATGAAGAAGATCACGCCGTAATGGATGAGGCCCTGCCAGTCGCGCTCGCGCACGAGGCGGCGTTCTTCTTCCGTAAGCCCGGCCTTTTCAAAGCTTGCTTCCTCGTCTTCGAGGAACAGCTTGCGGTGTTCGGGATCGACGAGGCTGTGCAGGAAATTGTTGAGCCGGAACGCCTGCACCCCGCGCCCGATGGTGAAGGGATAGGTGCCGTCGAGTTTTTCGACGCCCGCCGTCTGGCGGTGGATGCGGGCGAGATAGGCCTCGTCGGATTCTTCCGGTTTATCCTCGGAGCGTTCTTCGAGCACCATATTCGCGATGGCGCACATGGAGGGCAGGTAATAGGCCTTGTGCGTCGTCTCCACGTCTTTCGAGAGCGCGCCGCGCATGATCATCCACATGACGATTTCCGCGCCTTCAAGCCCGCCGAGCTCGGCGAGTTCTGCATGTGTCATGTCGAGAAGGCCTTCCGGGTCCTTCTCGAGGCGCTCCATGAACTCCATGTCCCATTCGGTGTTGTTGAAGCCGCAGCGCTCGCCGTGAACCTGGTGGGAAAGCCCGCCGGTGCCGGCGATCGCCACCTTGATGTCTTCGGGATAGTGCTGGATTGCGCGGCGGATCGCCCGGCCGATCTTGTAGCAGCGGCGCATGGTCGGCGCCGGGAACTGCAACACGCCGATCTGGAACGGGATGAGCTTTAAAGGCCAGCCGTCCTTGTGATCGGGCAGGAGCAGCGACAGCGGCGAGAAACAGCCATGGTCGAGCCCCTTGTTCTGGAAGGTCGAAATGTCGAACTCATCGGCGACGAGGCCGTTGGCGATATGTTCGGCGAGTTTCGGGTCGCCCTTGATGGCGGGGATGCCGCGCGGGCCGCCGCCTTCATCCGCAGGCGGAAATTCATCGCCGACGCCGAGCGCGAAATGCGGATACTGGTCGATGAAAAACGACGTCATGTGGTCGTTGAAGATGTAGAACAGGACGTCCGGCTTTTTCTCGGCGAGCCAGTCCTGCACCGGCTCGTATCCCTTGAAGATCGGCGCCCAGACGGGGTCGTCATGCTTTTTCGCGTCGAGCGCGAAGGAGATGGTGGGCGTGTGCGAGGTGGCGATGCCGCCGACGATCTTGGCCATGGGTTGCCTCCTTATGGGTCGTTTTGCGGTTTTTGTTATGCGGCCCGCCCCGCATGGGAAAAGCCTTTATGCTGTTAGCCGTGGCGCCACCTTCCAAATCGGCATGCGCCATCCTACATCTTATCATTGGTTATCGGGCGGGGACGGAGCAATCCCCTGAGAGAAGGAAAAAACGATGAATTGGCGGCGCGTCGGGCTGGGGCTTGGTTTCATTGTCGCGGCGGCGGCGGTCTGGCTCGGTTTCGCCATGACGGGCTATCCGTCCGCGCTGAAACCGATGCGCGCTGCGCCCGCCATTCTCATCGACAATGTGCGACTCGTCTCCATGGCGCCGGGCGCGCCGCAGGCTGAAGAAAACCGCTCCGTCCTTGTAAGGAGCGGCCTCATTGAAGCCGTCGGTCCGGCGGGCTCGCTCGAAGCGGCGGATGATGCGGTGCGCATCGACGGCGCGGGGCGAACGCTCATGCCCGGGCTGATCGATGCGCATGTCCATATCTGGGACGAGGCGGAGCTTGCGGGTTATCTCGCCCACGGCGTGACCGGCGTCCGGAACATGTCGGGCATGCCGTTCCACCTGCCGCTGATCGAGCGCATCGAGGCGGGACGCATGCTCGGGCCTGACATGATTACGACGGGGCCGATTCTCAACAGTCCCGGCGCCAACGCACAGGCGAACCACCTGCTTGTCGTAACCGCGGAAGAGGCGCGCGCCGCCGTCGCCGAACAATATGAAGACGGCTATCGCCTCATCAAGGTCTATTCGAACTTTTATCGCGCGCCATACGAAGCCGTGCTCGACGAGGCGCAAAAGCGCGGCATGAAAGTGACCGGCCATACGCCCGAGGGCGCGCGCGAAGAAGGCATGCCTTATGAAAAGCCATTCAGCATTGCGTTCGAGGAGTCGCTGGGACGCGGGCTCCAGACCATCGAACATGTGGAATCGATCGTCTGGCACGGGCTTCGCGACGATCTCGACGAAGAAAAAATGCGCGCGCTGGCTGAAAAGATCGCGGCGTCAGGCGACGCGGTGACGCCGACCCTCATCGCCCATGACAATCTGATGCGCGTCGCGCAATCGAAGGGCGACTATCTGAACCGCCCGGACGCGGAAACCGTCAACCCGGTCCTGCGCATGATCGATGCGGGGGCCTACGATTTCTGGTCGAGCCGCGACGTGACGGAGTACGGCCTGCCGCATCGCGCCTTTCACCTCAAAGCGACAAAGATGCTGCATGAGGCGGGCGTGACGCTGGTCGCCGGGACGGACGCCGGCATCTTCACCAATATTCCGGGCTCGGCCCTGACGCGCGAGCTTGAACTGCTGGTCGAGGCGGGACTGACGCCTTATGAGGCGCTTGAGACCGCGACCGTCAATGCGGCGGGCGCACTCGGTTTTGAAAAGACGGGCCAGATCGCGCCCGGCTTTCGCGCAAACCTCATCCTTGTGGGCGGCGATCCTTTAGAGAATGTCAGCCTTGTCGAAAACCCGGATGCGGTGATTGTCCGCGGGATTTATCTCGATGCGGACAAACTCGGAGACTTGCGCAAGGGCGCCCGGCAAACATCCGTCCCGCGCTCGGCCCGGCGGGTGATTGCGACCCTGATGGCGCTCTGAGGCTTACTCCGCGGCTTGCGTCGCGACGATCTGGGCCGGGGCTTTGTCGCGGCCGGTGAGGACGTGGGCTTCCTTGCGCACGAATTGCGGCAGGCGGACTTTCGCCTCCTTGCGGCGCGGGAAGGTGGCGCAGGCGACGGTGCCCTTGCCGGGCTGCGAGGCCAGCGCCAGGATGCCGCCTTGCATGTCCATCAGCGCTTTCGAAAGCGCGAGGCCAATGCCCGATCCGCCGCCGGAGCGCGCGAACTGGCTGTCGGAAAGCTCGAAAGGCGCGCCGAGCTTTATGAGTTTCGAGCGCTCGATGCCGGTTCCCGAATCCGCGACGATCACCGTGACGCCGTCGAGATCGGCCTCGGCGGTGAGCGTCACTTCCCCGCCTTTGGGCGTGAATTTCAAGGCGTTTGAGAGGACGTTCAAAACGACCTGTTTCACCGCGCGCTGATCGGCCCAGACCGCCGGGGCGTGGCCGATGGAGGCGGTGAGTTTGACGCCGGCGTCGGCGGCGCGTTTCGCCACAAGGCGCACGCATTCATTGAGGATTTTCTCAAGCTCGATGCGCCCGGGTTCGAGCTTCAGCCGGCCGGCCTCGATCTTCGACATGTCGAGAATGTCGTCGATGAGTTCGAGGAGGTGGCGCCCGCTCGAGAGAATGTCGGTGACATATTCCTTGTACTTGTCGTCGCCGAGCGGCCCGTAAAGCTCCGACTGCATGAGTTCGGAAAAACCGTTGATGGCGTTCAGGGGCGTTCTCAGTTCATGGCTCATATTGGCGAGGAATTCCGACTTCGAGCGGCTTGCCTCCTCGGCGCGGTATTTTTCGTATTCGTATTTGCGCAGGGCTTCGGAGAGCTCCTTGCGCGATTTTTCGAGATCCTCGACCGTGTGCTGAAGCTCGCGTTCTTTTTTCTTCTGCGCCCAGGCGCGGCGTTTGAGGTCCGTGACATTGGTGGCGACCACCACATAGCCGCCTTCGGCCGTGCGGCGGCGCGAGACATGCGCCCAGCGCGTGCCGGGCAGGGCGACCTCGACATTTTCTTCCTGCTTGTCTTCAAGCGGGCCGAAATGCGCGGCGAGCACGTCGCCCGCAACGCCGGCGCAGGTGACGACGTCGTCGATCTCAAGGCCGGGCTTTAAAACTTTCGCGGAAATTTTGAAAATCGCCGCAAAGCGCTTGTTCCAGATGGCGAGCTTGCCATGGGCGTCCCACAACACGAAGGCTTCGGGAATGCTCTCGATGGCGTCGCGCAATCTCGTCTCGGCGATCGCCGCGCCTGGGGCGAGATGCGGCGCGCCCACGAGATCGAAGGCGACGCCGGCGCGGGAAAACCGCGTCGCGTCCGGCGCGGTGCGGAAATAGCTGCGCGACCAGCCGCCGCCGGGCTCGCGCACGCGCACGACGCCTTCCGCGACGCCCGACGGCTCGCCGGAAATGACGGCCAGCGCAGTGCGCAGATCCTGCGGATGCACCAGCGCGGAAATCTCGCGCATGGTGAATTTGCGGTCGCGCGAGGAAAGCCCCAGCGGCTGCAGGAACGCCTTGGTCAAATGCACCGTGCGGTCCTTCTTGTCGTAGAACCAGGGCGAGCAGCGCCCGCCCGACAGCGCCGCGTTGAAATCGGTCAGCGTCGAAAGCGCATGGGCCGCGCTTTGCGCCGCGCGCGATTGGCGGATGAAGGCGGCCATGAGCGAGGCGATGACGAGGGTGATCGCGCCCATGATGACGGCGTAAAGCACCCAGACCCGCGAGCGGTCGAACATGTCGCGCGCCGGCGCGGCGACAAGAAATGCGTCGCCATTATCGAGACGGCGCCAGGACAGCGCGACATCGCCGCCGGGCAGGTCGAGCCGGGCGCGGGTTTCGCCGTCAATATCGAGCGCGCGAATGGCGCCGGCGGGAATGTCGATGAGATCGGTGCGCCCGTCCGCCGTCAGAATGTCGCCGGACGAAGAAAGATGGAACTGCGCCGTGTAGCCGCCGGGCCGGAGGCTCTCCATGGTCTCGCGCACCGGCGAGCCGGTCATGATGGCGATGTTCAAGGCCGCCGCGCCGTCGCTCGCCGCCTGCGCCAGCCTGAGCTCGGTTTCGGTCTGGCGGAGCTTGGCCTTCTCGTTCATTTCGAAAATGAACAGCGCCGACAGCGCGATCAGAAAGGCCCCCGTCAGAATGGCGAGACGGCGGGGCGAGAGCGCGTCAATGCGCGCCGCCAGCTTTTCGCCGTCCATTTGCCGATGTTCTTCCGCCATCAAGAAGCCGCCATCCAGAGTCCAGGGCAGGCGCCGGCGGGGGCATGCCCGCGGGGGCCGGGTTTTCGGGGACGCAAAAAACTACCATTGCGGCGGCCGCGCCGCCAATCGGTTTACGAGTTAACGTTTTGGAAACTATTCTGTTTCGCTCGAAACTGTCACCTCTGAATCGCGCCCTTCCGATAGCAGGATTTTCCCCAGCGAAAGCGGGCGCTTGGCGGGAGGCGGCTTGGAATTGGCCGATCCGGCCGTTAAACAGCCCTGATGAAACATTTCCTGAACACCGCGGACTGGACCCGCCCCGACCTGCAAGCCCTGATCGACGACGCCCGGGCGATGAAGGCCTCTCCTTATGGCGAGGCGCTGAAAGGCAAGACCGTGGCGCTCCTCTTCCTCAATAATTCCCTGAGGACGCGCACCTCCTTCGATGTGGGCGCGCACCAGCTCGGCGGCCATGCGGTGGTTCTCTCGCCGTCGGGGGGCATGTGGCCGCTCGAATTCGAGGACGGCGTCGTCATGGACGGCGAGGCGGAAGAGCATGTGAAGGAGGCCGTCAAGGTCCTCTCGCGCTATTGCGACATGATCGGCATCCGCGCCTTTCCGAAATTCCAGGACTGGCAGGAGGACCGCAAGGACAAGATCCTCACCGCCTTCGCCAAATACGCCGACGTGCCGGTCATCAATATGGAGACCATCACCCATCCCTGTCAGGAGATGGCGCATGTCATGGCGCTGCAGGAGCGGTTCGAAAAAGACGGCCGCGGGGCGCTGGACGGCAAGAAATTCGTCCTCACCTGGACCTATCATCCAAAGCCCTTGAACACCGCGGTCGCGAATTCCGCGCTGATGATCGCCGCCAAGTTCGGCATGGACGTGACGCTTCTGACGCCGACCGAGGAATATATCCTCGACATTCGCTACATGAATCAGGCGGCCCATGACGCGAAAGCAAACGGCCGCAAAATCCATGTCACCCATGACATTAACGAAGCCTATGACGGCGCGGAAGTCGTCTATGCGAAAAGCTGGGGCGCCATTCCCTATTTCGGAAACTGGCAAGAGGAAAAACCGATCCGCGATCTCTATCGCCATTTCATCGTCGACGAAGAAAAGATGGCGAAGACCGACAACGCGCTCGTCTCCCACTGCCTCCCGATGCGCCGCAATGTGAAGATGACCGACGGCGTTTTCGACAGCGCCAATTGCATCGCCTATGAGGAAGCGGAAAACCGCCTGCACGTTCAAAAGGCGATCATGAAGGCGCTGGCGGGGTGACACAACGAATCCGGTAGGCGGATAAGTGGAATTTTCCTATTCAAAATTTCAATTAACTTGGCTGGCTGTCCTCGGCTTCATTATGGCAGTGGCAAGCCTGATGGTGGCTGCGCCAAGATTGTTTGGTCTGAATTGGGAAGACTCTCCTGTTCTGATTGGTGTGATCGGAGTGGTGTTTTTTGGCGCATGTTTGGGGTTGATCATCTGGAGACTGGCGACTTCGCAGGGGGCCGTTCTTTCACTAAGCGAGGCGGGCGTGCGTGATTTCAGAATTGCCCATGAGCTTATTGCATGGTCCGATATTCAGCGCATTTCAGAGGTCAGGATGCGTAATAATAAGTTCATCGTGTTTACTGTAAGGCCTGAACTTGAACAGAGCCTGTCGATGACGAAAGCGGCTAAGTGGTCGCGGGCGCCAAACAAACTTCTCGGTATTGATGGGCTGTGCATTACTGCTGTGGGTCTGAATGTTCGCCATAAAGATTTATGGGAAGCGTTGCAGGCGTATGCGGCAGCGCAGAAAATCCCTTCATCCTGAGGAGCCCAGCCCCTTACCCTTCGAGACGGTGCTTCGCACCTCCTCAGGATGAAGGGGCTGGGCGTCTCGAAGGACGAAGGGATTTCGAGTTAAGAGGCATGGACGGGCATGGAACAGGTCACCGTCTGGGTTTACATGCTGCGATGCGCCGACGGTTCATATTATGTCGGCAAATATCAGGGGGACGATCTCGAAACGCGCATCTCTGAGCATAACAACAGGCAATATTCTAACAGCTACACGTCCAAACGGTTGCCGGTGGCGCTTGTCTGGTCGGAATGGTTTTCGCGTTATGACGCAGCCGTCGCTTTCGAACGGCAAATCAAGGGGTGGAGCCGGGCCAAAAAAGAGGCGCTCATCCGGGGAGATTGGGGTGGCCTTCAGAAGCTGTCAAAGCGGGGCGTGCGTCCGTCCAAGATGGAAAAGAAATTTCCTTCATCCTGAGGCGCAAAAAATCCTTCATGTCCTTCGAGACGGGCCTGAAGGCCCTCCTCAGGATGAAGGATTTTTTGCATCTCGAAGCATATTCTCGGCCGGGCTTGGGATGAAGGAGATTTCGCTGGTTTTTCCGATGCCGTGAAATAGAAGATAACAAGTCGGGAAGATTTCAGATATTCTGCAGGCTCCCATTCCTTCATCCTGAGGAGGCGCGAAGCGCCGTCTCGAAGGGTGAAGGAATGAGCGCCGCAAGAACCGGTTTTGTATGAACATCACCATCGCCGACGCATCCCCCGAAGACGAGCCCGCGCTCGCGGCGATGATGCGCGGCCTCAATGAAGCGGAGAATGAACTCGTTCCGAACCGCGATGTCACGGACGCAGCGGCGCTCGAGCATGTCCGTTATCTGATGACTTGCGTGAAAGAGCAGGGCGGCTTCGCGCTGATCGGGCGGCGTGACGGCGAAGCGCTCGGTTTCGCCATCGGCCTCGTGGAGACGGAAGAGGGCGCCTATGTCCTGCCTGAGCACCGTCGTTTCGGTTTCCTCACGGATATATTCGTCGCGCCGCAAGCGCGTGGGGGAGGCCTCGCCGGCGCGCTCCTCGCCCGGAGCGAGGCCCGCTTCCGGGCCCTCGGCCTCTCCGAGATGCGCCTCAATGTCCTCGAGGGGAACGGGCGCGCCCGGCGCTTTTACGGGAAGTCAGGGTTTCTCCCTTATGGACAGATTCTGTCGAAACCGCTCTAGCGCCCCGTAATCCAAGGAAAAATCGGGCCCAGCCGGGGCCCGGCCCTTTACAAGCGGCGTTTATCTGCGCAGGAAAACGCCAATATTCGTAATCCGTGCAAAGCCAATGACCCAGACCGCCTTCACGCGCCAGACCATCGTCCAGTTGCTCTCCAATATGAGCGACGGCAAGGAGATTCGCGCTTATCTCCAGCGCTTCTCCGAGGTCGACCAGTCGCGATTCGCGGTCATCAAGATCGGCGGCGCGATCCTCTCCGAACAGCTCGAGGAGACCGCTTCGGCGCTCGCCTTCCTCCATACGGTGGGGCTGACGCCCATCGTGCTTCATGGCGGCGGGCCGCAGCTCGATGCGGCGCTCGCGGCGCGGGGCGTTGAATCCAAAAAACATGACGGGCTTCGGGTCACCGACGCCGACACGCTCGACGTCGCCCGGGACGTCTTCATCGGCGAGAACATCAAGCTCGTGGAGGCCGTGCGCCGTCAGGGCGTCGAGGCCGAGGGCCTTATCGCCGGCGTCATCGAGGCGGATTATATCGACCGGGAGAAATTCGGTTTCGTCGGCGAGCCGTCGACGATCCGTCAGGGGCTGATCAATTCCGTGGTGCGCTCCGGCGCCATGCCGATCCTCACCTGTCTCGGCATCGCGCCGGGCGGCCAGTTCGTCAATGTCAACGGCGATAGCGCGACCCGCGCCCTCGTCGAGGCGCTGCAGCCCATGAAGATCGTCTTTTTGACCGGCGTCGGCGGGCTTTTGGACAAGCATGGGCAAGTCATGCATTCGATCAACCTTGCGTCCGATTTCGACAAGCTGATGAATGCGAGCTGGGTCGAAGGCGGCATGCGCCTGAAGCTGAACGAGATCAAGCGCCTCCTCGAAGCCTCGCCGCTTTCGACATCCGTTTCGATTACGACGCCGCAAGGGCTGATCCGCGAGCTCTTCACCCATGGCGGCTCGGGCACGCTGGTCAGGATGGGCGAGACCATCAGGACGGTGACGGACAAGGCCGAACTCGACCGCGCACGCACCGAGGCGCTCGTCGAAAACGCTTTCGGCCGCAAGCTGAAAGACTCATGGTGGGACGGCCTCGACATCCACGAGGTCCACATGTCGGCGAGCTATCGCGCGGGGGCGATCCTCAGCAAAATCGACGACTTCATCTATCTCGATAAATTCGCGGTGGTGGACGACGCCCGCGGCGAAGGTCTGTCGCGCACGGTCTGGCGCGGCTTTGTGAAGGAAAACCCGGCGTTCTTCTGGCGCTCGCGCACGAATAACGGCTTCAACGCCTTTTATCACGACAATGCCGACGGCTCGGTGAAAGCGGGGCCGTGGACGGTTTTCTGGAAAGGCGAACAGGACTGGTCCCGGATCGCCCGCATCGCCGAGCGGGTCGCCGCCATGCCGGCGTCCTTTGTGGGGGATGACGCATCATGACGACGCCCTTTCTTGTCGGTCTCGTGGGCGCTCGGGGGCATACGGGCCGCGAGCTTATCCGTCTGATCGCCGGCCATCCGGAACTGATGCTCGCCTATGCGGTGAGCCGGGAATTCGCCGGCCGGCCGGTCGCCGACATCGCGCCGGAAGACAAGGACGAATGCGTCTTCGAGGCGCTAAACCCCGAAGAAGTCGCTAAGCGCCGGGCCGACGTGGTCATCCTCGCCGCGCCCGACGGCGCCGCGGGCGACTATGTGGCCGAGATCGAGCGCCATGCGCCGGGCCGCATCATTGTCGATCTGTCTGCGGATTACCGGTTTAACGACGCCTGGGCATACGGCCTGCCGGAGCTCAACCGGGCGAACATCGCCGGCAAGTCCCGCATCGCCAATCCCGGTTGTTACGCGACGGCGCTGCAGCTTGCTGTCGCGCCGCTTCTGCCGAAGCTCGGCGGCGTTCCGTCGGTCTTCGGCGTCTCCGGCTATTCCGGCGCCGGGACCAAGCCGTCCCCGAAAAACGATCCCGAACGGCTTAAAGACAACCTCATGTCTTACGCGTTGACCGGCCATAATCACGAACGCGAGGCGACGCGCCATCTCGGAACCAAGATCCGCTTCACTCCGCATGTCCACCCCGCCTTCCGCGGCATCCTCGTCACCGCACATATTCCGCTTGCGGAGAAAATTTCCGAAGGCGATTTAATGGCGCTTTTCGAGGAAAAATACCGCGATGAGCCGCTTATCGCCTTGCGCAACGCCGCGCCTGAACTTAAGGATGGTACAGGCCGCAAGGGCGTGATCATCGGCGGTTTTGCAGTCAGCGCGGACGGCGGGCACGCGGTCATCGTCGCAGCCGAGGACAACCTCCTCAAGGGCGCGGCGGTGCAGGCGATCCAGAACGTCAATCTCGCGCTCGGCCTCGATGAGCTGAAGGGCGTCATCTAACGAAAGCATCGTCTAGCGGAAACAATGTCTAACGAAAGGATGTGAAACGGGTCTATGGCGGCGGCGGAAAGCGACTTTCTCATACAGGCTGCAACTTATCTTGGCGCTGCGGCTGTCGCTGTTCCGGTTTTCAACCGTTTAAAGCTCGGATCGATCCTTGGTTATCTCGCCGCCGGCGTCGCCGTCGGCCCCTCCGGCCTCAATCTCCTGCACCAGCCCGAAGGCGTGTTTCACATCGCCGAGCTCGGCGTCGTTCTTTTCCTCTTCGTCATCGGGCTCGAATTGTCGCTGTCGCGGCTGTGGTCCATGCGCAAGCAGATTTTCGGCCTCGGCCTCGCGCAGATGGCCGTGACCGGCGGCGCCATCGCTTTCATCTTCGTGACAGCGGGCGTGATGCCTGCGCCCGCCGCCGCCATCGCCGGCTTTTCACTGGCCTTTTCCTCGACCGCCTTCGCCCTGCAATGGATGAAGGATCGCGGCGAGCTGTCGACAGGCCATGGCCGCCAGTCCTTTTCGGTGCTCCTGTTCCAGGATCTCGCCGTCATTCCGCTGCTCGCCGCGGTGCCGATCATCGCCGGCGCCGGCGGGGAGGGGATCGACTGGCCCGCCCTCGCCAGGGCCGCAAGCGTGGTTGGGGCCATCATCCTGATCGGCAAGTTCGGCCTCGACCGGCTGTTTCTCATGGTCGCCTCGGCCGGCTCGCGCGAGGCGTTTGCGGCGACGGCGCTTTTCATCGTGGCGCTTGTTTCGCTCGCGGTCGGCTGGGCCGGACTTTCCATGGCGCTGGGCGCGTTTCTCGCCGGCGTCTTGCTCGCCGAATCCTCCTTCAAGCATCAGATCGAGACTGACATCGAACCGTTTCGCGGACTGCTGCTCGGCCTCTTCTTCATCTCCATCGGCATGCGCCTCGACCTGACGCTCATCGTCAAATACTGGCCGGTGGTGATCGGCGGCGCCGTCGGGCTTGTCGCGGTGAAATCGGCTATTCTTTACGGGCTGGCGCGGCTCATGCGCGCGCCCCATGCAAAAGCTCTCAAAACCGCGGCGACGCTGTCGCAAGGCGGAGAATTCTCCTTCGTCGTCTTTACGCTCGGGGTCGGCGCGGCGCTGTTCACGAACGGTCAGGCGAGCGTCATGTCGGCCATCGTCACCCTGTCGATGATGATGACGCCGCCCATGGCGATGATGGCGGCGAGGATGGCGCGCGAGCCCGGCGAAAGCGCGGACGGCCTCGAAGAACCCGATGGCGGGCGCGATCATGCGCTGATTGTCGGTTTCGGGCGCATGGGCCAGATCGTCTCCCAGGTGCTGATGAATTCAGGCGTCGAGATTGTCGCCATCGACCGCAATCCCGGCCACATCCGCAACGCCGAACGGCTCGGCTTCAAGGTCTATTACGGCGACGGCGCCCGGCTCGACATGCTGATGAACGCCGGCGCCGCCGATGCGCGCGCGATCGTTTTGTGCATGGACGACCCGGCTTCGGTGAACCGGGCGGTGACGATCCTGCGCGAAAAGCTGCCTAACGCCACGATCATCGCCTGCGCCCATGACCGGCTGCATGAAATCGAGTTGCGCAAGCTCGGGCCCGACGTGATCGTTCGCGAAACGCTGGAATCGAGCATCTTGATGGCGCGCGAGGCGTTGTCGCGCATGGGCTTCGATGGCGGCGTCATAGAAGATTACATTCAGCAATTCAGAAAGCTCGACCGCGAACGCCTGTTGGCGCAAATCGATGCAGGGCCTGAAGCCGGCCAGCATCTCCTGCACCAGCGCTACATAACCAGCGATAAGGAAAAAGCGCGCTAGCGCGTTCTCAACAGATGCGCGTGCGGTTCTGCGCCTCGAAGCCGCGACGAAGCAAGGCTCTAGTCGGCCGGCGCCGCGGATTCGACGACCGCCTCGCAGATGAAGTCGACCTGATCCGGCGTGAGATAAGGGTGCATGGGCAGGGAGAAGATCTCCGAGGCTGTCTGCTCCGTCACCGGAAGCCCGTTCACCGGCGCATAATCCGCGAAAGCCGGCATCAGATGCAGCGGCGTGGTGTAGTAAATCGCCGTCGGAATGCCGAGTTTTTTCAGCCTCGCCACCATCTGGTCGCGATTGTCGACGCACAAGGAGTAATAAGCGCAGCCTGACTGCGCGCCGGCGATATGCGCCTGGGGTTTTGCGACTTCCGAAAGACGCGCGTCATATTCGGCGGCGATGCGCCGGCGCGCGGCGCGCTCTTCATCGAAGATCGAGAGTTTTTCCAGGAGCACCGCCGCCTGAAAACTGTCCATGCGGCCGTTGAAGCCGACGCGCACCGATTCCTTGCGGGTTTCGTCCGTGCCGTGCCAGCGGATCGAGGCCCAGCGCTCCTTATCGAGAGAGTTCCGGCTGAAGATGGCGCCGGCGTCGCCATAAGCGCCGAGCGCCTTGCCCGGAAAGAAGCTGGAGGCGGTGGCCGGCGCGAGCGCGCCGACTTCCTGCCCGTCAAGTTCGCCGCCGAAGCTCTGCGCGCCGTCGGACAGAAGAAACAGCTCTTCACGGGCGGCGATTGCGGTGATCGTGCGATAATCCGCCGGAGAGCCGAACAGGTCGACAGGGATCACCGCGCGCGGCTTAAGCTTGCCTTCGGCGCGCACGGCGGCGATGCGCCGTTCGAGATCCGCCGGATCGATATTGAATGTGTTGGGGTCGATATCGACGAAGACCGGCGTGGCGCCGGCGAGAAGGATGGCGTTCGCCGTGGCGTTGTAGGTGAAAGCCGGCGCGAACACCGCGTCGCCCGGTCCGACGCCGCGGGCGAGGAGCGGAATGATCAGCGCCGCCGTGCCGCTGGCGCAGGCGATGACCGTCGTGGCGCCGGTGCGTTCGGCGAGCTGTTCTTCAAGCTCGTCAATCTCCGGGCCGGCGATGTAGCGGCCATGATCGAGAACCTTGTTGAGGCGCTTTTCAATCGCCGGGCGAATGCGCTGCTGTTGGGCTTTGAGGTCAATGAAGGAAATCTCCCCGACAGGAGATTTGCCCGCGATGGAAAGGTTCACGACGCTGTTCATGCCCGCAATCTTTCCGTTGTTTCGAATTCTTCCGCAAGTCCGATCCCCGCTGCGTTCTCGATGCGCCGCGCCCAGTCGAGGGCGTCGCGTCCGTCTTCGCCGGTGACGATGGGCTCTCGCAGGTGCATAACGGCGTCGATAAAGGCGCTTGCGCCGAAGCCGAGCGGATCGCGGAAGGCCGGCGGCGCTTCGTCCGCGTCGAAATCGGCGTGAAGGGCCGCGCCGGTCGTGTTGGCGGCCGTGCGGTTGACGAAATCGAACTCGATGATCCCGTCGTCATAGACCAGCGTCATGCGCCGTTCGGGCGCATCGGCCCGGCGGCTCGCCTCAAGGTTCACGAGCGCGCCGTTGGTCAGCGTCAGCTCGGCTTTCGCATCATGCGCGTCGCCGTTCGCCGTCACGCTTTCAATATCCGCATTCGTCAGCTTACGGACGAGATCGAGGTCGTGCACCATGAGATCGAGCACGACGGAAACATCTTCGCAGCGTCCGGAGGCGCCGGTGCGGCGCACGCAGTCGATTTTGACCGGCGACTTGCCGATGGAAAGAAGGCCCGCCGCTTCGGCGACATAGCGTTCCTGATGGCCGATCTGCAAAACGGCGCCATTGCCGCGCGCCAGGAGGATCAGGGCGTCGGCGTCGGCGGTTTCGAGCGCAATCGGTTTTTCGATGAAGACGTGCCGGCCGGCGGCCAGCGCTTCATAGGCGAGATCGTAATGGACGCTTGCGGGCGCGGCGACGATGATCGCGTCGACAGCCTCGATGAGCGCGGCGTAATCGGTGAAGCAGGAAACCTTGAAGCGGTCGGCCATGGCCTCGGCGCGGGCCGGGTCGACGTCAAAAACGCCGGCAAGCGACGCCTGATCGTGCGCCGCGATTTTTGCGCTGTGGTGGCCGCCGAAAACGCCGGCGCCAGCAACGCCGACTCGAATGGGCTTTGTCACAATATGCACTCCGCCAGTTGCGCCCCACACCGGCAGGAACGGCCCCCCTGAGATGCCGCCCCCGAAAAAACCTATTCTAGCCTGCGTTCTCTAAAGAAAAACCTTCTGCAAACTATTAGGACAATCACACTATATTTCCACCTGTTTCTCCAAGCGGAAATCTGAATTTTATTACAAAAATATCACCGGCGGCGGGTCGTCAGGCCCCGCCGGCGCGTTTGGCCTTGAAACGGTCGGCCAGAATAAAGGCCAGATCCAGCGCCTGGCTGGCGTTCAGCCGGGGGTCGCAATGAGTGTGGTAGCGCGAGTGAAGGTCCGCCTCGGAGATCTCCCGCGACCCGCCGAGGCACTCGGTGACATTCTGGCCGGTCATCTCGAAATGCACGCCGCCGGGATTGGCGCCCTCCGCCCTGCAGACGTCGAAGAAGGAGCCGACTTCGGACAGGATCGCGTCGACGCGCCGGGTCTTGTAGCCATTGTCGGTCTTCATGATGTTGCCGTGCATCGGATCGCTCGACCAGACGACGTTGCGGCCTTCCCGCTTCACCGCCTGGAGGAGCCTCGGCAGTCCTTCCTCGACTTTGTCCGCGCCGAAGCGGGCGATCAGCACGATGCGCCCCGCCTCGTTATTCGGATTTAGAATGTCGAGCAGTTCCAGAAGCTCGTCCGGCTCCAGGCTGGGCCCGCATTTCATGCCGATCGGATTTTCAATGCCGCGGCAGAACTCCACATGGGCGCCGTCGGGCTGGCGCGTGCGGTCGCCGATCCAGACCATATGGGCCGAGGTGTCGTACCATTTGTCGGTGGTGGAATCGACGCGCGTCATGGCGCTTTCGAAACCGAGCAGCAGGGCTTCATGGCTGGTGAAGAAATCGGTTTCGTGGATGGCGCGCACGCTCGAGCCGTCAATGCCGATGGCGTCCATGAAAGCCATGGCTTCCGAGATCTTGTCGGCGATGGCGCGGTAGCGGTCTTCCTGGGGGTTGCCGGTGACGAATTCGAGATTCCACTTCTGCACGTTTCTGAGATCCGCATAGCCGCCATAGGCGAAAGCGCGCAGGAGGTTCAGCGTCGCGGCCGCCTGGCCATAGGCGCGCAGGAGCCGCTGCGGGTCCGGCGCGCGGCCTTCCGGCGTGAACTCCATGGAGTTGATATTGTCGCCGCGATAGCTCGGCAGGGTCTCGCCCTCGATGGTTTCGACAGGCGAAGAGCGCGGTTTGGCGAACTGGCCGGCGATACGCCCCACCTTGATCACCGGCATGGACGCGCCGAAGGTGAGGATCACCGCCATCTGCAACAGGACGCGGAACGTGTCGCGGATATTGTTCGGGTGGAACTCCTTGAAGCTTTCGGCGCAATCGCCGCCCTGCAGAAGAAACGCCTCGCCCCGCGAGACCTTCGCCAGCGACTCGCGCAAGGTCCGCGCTTCGCCGGCGAAAACCAGCGGCGGGTAATTTGCGAGCTCCGCTTCCACGGCGGCGAGGGCGTCCGGATCGGGATAGTCCGTCGGGATGTGAAGCGCGTTTTTCTTGCGCCAGCTTTGAGGCGTCCAGTCTGTCATCGTCTAAAAAACTCCGTACGCGCCACCCTTTAGCCCGCAGGGTCCGCCCCCGCAACACGCAACCGGCCGCGCCGGCGGCGCCTGCGTTGGAGAGCGCCGGATAAAAAAACGGCGCCCGTGTACAAGGGCGCCAGTTTTCAGGGTTAATTTAGGGGTCGTTATCCGCGGCGGCGGACGGGTGGATACAAGGGAACGCCTTCCGCCGCGGGGTCTTCGCGGTCTTTAAGAGCCTGGTTTCAGGCCTTGACCGTGAATTCGGTGACTTCGCCGCGGCGGATCTTGCACACGGCGGTGATGGCCTCGCCGGCGTCGGGGATCAGCTCGATGGCGACGGTTTTGGTCGCCGCGCCGGAGCCGTTGACGAATTTCGCGCGATAGGCGCCGGCGGTCACGAGGCCTTCCGCTTCCGCGGCGGCGGCGCAGATGCCGACTTTTTCGGTCCAGTTGGCGGCGCCCGCAGGGGCCGCGGCGAGGGCGGCTGCGCTGAGGACGAGGCCGGCTATCACTTTGTTACGCATAGGGTTTCTCCTTTTCAGGCGCCCGGCGCAGCGCATATATTTTTATTCGCCGATTGAAAACATGATGGATATTACTATATAAAAATGAAGTTGCAAGTATATTCTATACCTAGCGCACGATTTTGTTATATGCACGGCAATTACGTGACGCTTATAGTAGGGTTAGAAAAACTGCCTCTTTAAAGGCTGGGAGGACGCCGAATGGCGCGCACATACAATCAGGACTGCATTCTGGCCCATGCGCTGGATTTGCTGGGCGAGCGCTGGACGCTTCTCATCCTGAGGGAGCTGTTTTTAGGGCCGCAGCGTTTCGGCGATCTGCAGGCGGGCTTGCCCGGGATCGGGGCGAACCTCCTGTCGAAGCGGCTGAAGGAGCTCGAAGAGGCCGGGCTTGTGGACGCCGTCTCCTCGGGCGATGCGCGCGGGCGCTACCGGCTCACCGACACCGGCGAGGCGCTGCGCCCTTCCGTGCGCACCCTGATGAAATGGTCGATCCTTTACTTCATGGAGCGGCCGGAATCCTCGCCGGCGCGGGAATGTATTTATACGGACAATCTGCAGCCCGATTCCGTGGCGCTGGCGATCGAGATTTTCGCCGCCTATTGCCCGGAGCCCGACAACAACTATGTCGCCCACATTATCATCGATGAGTTTCCTTACACGATCTACAACATGAACGGGCAGATGACCGTGCGCCGGGGCGCTGACGGCCCCGCCGTGGCGACGATCATTTCCGATGTCGCCACGATCATGCAGGCTTTCCGGATGGAGCTGACGCTCGACGAAGTGAAATCGCGGATGAAAATGAGCGGCGACCAGAAAGCGCTCGGCCACCTCCTGCGCTGCATCGTTCACAAGGAAGCGCATGAAGACGCGGAAACGGTCACGCCGCTCGCCGCGTCTTTCTAGGCAAACGTCAGACTGCGACTTCGAAATCCGCTTCGGTGAGAGATTTCACCTCATCGACAGTGACCTCCGGCGCAAGCTCGATAAGCTTCATGCCTTTGCCGCGTTCGATCTCGAAGACGCCGAGATTGGTGATGACCATATCGACGACTTGCTTGCCGGTGAGCGGCAGCGCGCATTCATGCAAGAGCTTCGGCGCGCCCGATTTCGACGCGTGATCCATGACGACGACGACGCGCTTGACGCCGGCGACGAGGTCCATGGCGCCGCCCATGCCTTTGACCATCTTGCCCGGGATCATCCAGTTGGCGAGATCGCCTTTTTCCGAGACTTCCATGGCGCCGAGAACCGAGAGGTCGATATGCCCGCCGCGGATCATGCCGAACGAGTCGGCGCTTGAGAAATACGACGTGCGGCGCAATTCGGTGATGGTCTGCTTGCCGGCGTTAATGAGGTCGGGGTCGACTTCGTCCTCATAAGGAAACGGCCCCATGCCGAGCATGCCGTTTTCCGACTGCAGCGTCACGTCGATGTCTTCGCCGATATAGTTCGCGACGAGCGTCGGAATGCCAATGCCGAGATTGACGTAAAAACCGTCTTCAAGCTCTTTGGCCGCGCGTTCGGCCATCTGGTTTCTATCCCAAGCCACTATGCATTCTCCCGCTGACGGACGGTTCTTTGTTCCACGCGTTTTTCATGGTCGCCCTTGATAAGGCGCTGCACGAAAATGCCCGGCGTGTGGATGCAGTCCGGATCTAAATCGCCCAGCGATACGATCTCTTCGACTTCGGCGACGGTGGCCTTTCCGGCGGTCGCCATCATCGGGTTAAAGTTCCGGGCGGTCTTGCGGTAAAGGAGATTGCCTTCCGGGTCAGCCTTCCAGGCCTTGACGATGGAAAGATCGGCGACGAGGCCGGTTTCCATGATATAGGTCTCGCCGTTGAACTCCTTGTGCTCCTTGCCCTCGGCGATCAGCGTGCCGACGCCGGTCTTGGTGTAGAAGGCGGGGATGCCCGCCCCCCCGGCGCGGCAGCGCTCGGCGAGGGTGCCTTGCGGGTTGAATTCAAGTTCGAGCTCGCCCGACAGATATTGCCGTTCGAACTCCTTGTTCTCGCCCACATAAGACGAGACCATTTTCTTGATCTGGCGGGTGTGGAGCAGGAGGCCGAGCCCGAAATCGTCGACCCCGGCGTTGTTCGAAATGATCGTCAGATCTTTGACGCCTGAATCGCGCAGGGCGAGAATGAGATTTTCAGGGATCCCGCAAAGGCCGAATCCGCCCGCCATGATCGTCATGCCGTCGAACAAGAGCCCGTCCAGGGCTTCGGCCGCATCCTTGCGAATTTTCTTCATGAAAGGCCTCCGAATTTGCGCCTCGCAGTAGCGCAAAAGCCGGGGGGCGTCCACATGAAGGCGGCGCCGAAAACGGATGTTTTCGGCGCTATGCCGTCGCAGCGGCGTCGGCTAAGCTCCGGCCCCATGACTGAATGGAAAATTCAACACAAAATTCTCACGGGCGTCGGCGCGGCCGCCGCCCTGGGGCTTGTCTACGCCGGGGTGCAGGCGGACCGGCTGGCCCGCATCGGCGCCGGTTACAAGGCCAAGACCGCCTGTTCGGAAGTTTTTGTCGCAGGGCGCGACGCCGGCGTCGTCCTCACCGGCGAATTTAAAGGCATGCCGGATGTCATGAAACAGATCAGGGTCAAATATGACGCCGACGCGAAAACCGTCCGCGCCCGCGGGCCGTTCGGTCTGGGGCGCGCCCGGGCGATCTATCGCGAGGGCTATGGCTGCACGCTTGCGAACGCCGGCCGGGTCGCGCCCTTGCCGCCCGCGCCGGCGGGGTTCGCCGCTGAGCCCTGGCCGGAAGCGCCGCCGGTTTCCGGCAAGGCGATCCCCCGCGTCGATTATGGGGCGCTCGATTTCGCGCTGACGCAAGCGTTCGAAAACAACGAGGCGAACCATCGCGCGGTGCTTGTCGCGGTGGACGGAAAGATCGTGGATGAGCGTTACGCCGACGGCTTTGACGCGGCGACGCGTTTCCTGTCCTGGTCCATGGCGAAAAGCGTCACCGCGACTCTGGTCGGCGCGGCGGTGAAGCGGGGTTACCTCGATGTCGACGATCCCGCGCCGGTGCCCGAATGGGAAGGCGATGCGGAGAAATCGAAAATCACCTGGAACGATCTCCTGCGCATGCAGTCGGGCCTCGCCTTCGATGAGGACTATGACAAGGTCCGCTCCGATGTGAGCCGCATGTTGTTCGAAAAAGGCGACGCCGGCGGTTTCGCCGCGCGCATGCCCGTCGACCATGTGCCGGGCGAGGTCTGGTATTATTCGAGCGGCACAGCCAATCTCATTGCGCGCACGCTGCGCGAGGTCCTGGCGGATGAAGGCTTGGAGCTTCATGAGTTTGCGCGCGAGGCGATCCTCGAGCCCATCGGCGCATCGAGCGTTATCCTCGAGCCTGACGCCTCAGGGACCTTTATCGGCTCTTCTTTCGTCTATGCGACGGCGCGCGACTGGGCGCGGCTGGGTCAGCTTTATCTGCAAAACGGCGTCTGGGACGGCGAGCGTTTATTACCCGAAGGCTGGGCGGAGTATGTGAGCGCGCCGGCGGCGGCGTCGGATCATCAGTATGGGGCGCAATTCTGGCTCAACAAAGCGGGCGAAACCCGCCCGCGCTTTTTTCCGGGCGTTCCCGAAGAGATGTATTTCTTCTCCGGCCATGAGGGCCAATATGTTTTCATCATCCCCGACAAGCGCATGGTGGTGGTGAGGACCGGCCTCACCCGCGGCCGGTCGGCCATGGAGGCGGTCGCGCCGTTGTTGAAAGACATCTATTACGCGGTCGGCAGCCCTGAGGCGTCGTGACGGCGCCCGATCTTGAGCGTTTCGATGCGCTGGCCCGCGCCGCTTATCAGCGCCTGCCGGCGGCGTTTCGCGCGCTTTGCGGCAATGTGGTGATCCACGTCGCCGAAGAGCCGGAGCCGGAAATCCTGCGCGAGATGGGCATCTCCGATCCGCTTGAGCTCTCCGGGCTGTTCGAGGGCGTGCCGTTCGGCGAGGCTGAGGATGCGGCGCCGAGCCATGTCCATCTTTACCGCCGGGCGATCCTCGCGGAAGCCGCGGAGGAGGGGATCGGCCTTGAGGAGCTCGTGACCCATGTGCTGGTCCATGAAATCGGCCATCATTTCGGGCTGTCGGACGAGGATATGCACGCTATTGAAGAGGCGGCGGAATGAGCCGCAATCGTGCGGCGCTTCACATTTGCTCAAAAAGAGCATAAATGCGGGATATGACAGAGAGCCTTTCCATCGCCATCGCCCAGATCGCCCCCGTGGTGGGCGATATCGACGGCAATGTGGACCGCATCCTGACGGCGCGGGGCCAGGCGGCGGAGGAGGGCGCCGATCTCGTCATCTATTGCGAACTGGTGGTCGCCGGCTATCCGCCCGAGGACCTTGTTCTGAAACCCTCCTTCCAGCGCGCCTGCATGCACGCGGTGGAACGGCTCGCCGCGGAAACCGCAGATGGCGGCCCGGCGATGATCGTCGGCGCGCCCTGGAAAGAGGGCGACGCGCTTTACAACGGCGCCTTTCTTCTCAGCGACGGAAAGATCGCGGCGAAGCGCTTCAAGGTGCGGCTCCCGAATTACGGCGTCTTCGATGAGCCGCGCGTCTTCACGCCGGCGGAGCATTATCCCGAACCGACCGAGTTCAAGGGCGTCAAGCTCGGCCTCATGATCTGCGAGGACATGTGGCTGCCCGGCGCCGCGGAAGCCCTCGCCGCGAAAGGCGCGGAGATGTTCATCGTCCCCCACGGCTCGCCCTTTCGCAAAACCGCGCTTGAAGAACGCACGATGGCCGCGCGCGCCCGGGTCGCGGCGACCGACAAGCCGCTCATCTTCGTCAATCAGCTCGCGGGCCAGGACGAGGTCTTGTTCGAGGGCGCGGCCTTCGTCATGGACTCGGCGGGCGTCGTTCAATATCGCGCGCCGCAATTTGAAGAGACGACAGCGATTACGCGCTGGAAAAAAGACGCCGCCGGATGGGCCTGCGTCGAAGGGCCGGAAGCGGACTGGGTCGGCGGCGAAGAGATGGTCTATCGCGCGGTGACCATGGCCGTGCGCGATTATGTGACCAAGAACCGCTTCAAGGGCGTCGTCATCGGGCTTTCCGGCGGCGTCGATTCCGCGCTCACCGCCGCCATCGCGGTGGATGCGCTGGGCGCGGAGGCCGTTCACTGCGTGATGATGCCTTCGCGCTATACGTCCAAGGAAAGCCTTGAGGATGCGGAAAGCTGCGCCAAGGCGCTCGGCGTGACCTATCGCTCAATTGGCATCGAGCCGGGCGTCGAGGCTTTCGACAAGATGCTGGCGCCGACCTTCGGCAATTTGCAGAAAGATGTGACGGAAGAAAACATCCAGTCGCGCCTCCGAGGCGTCATCCTCATGGCGCTGTCGAACAAGTTCGGCGACATGGTGTTGACCACCGGCAACAAGTCGGAAATGTCCGTCGGCTATGCGACGCTCTATGGCGACATGAATGGCGGCTTCAATCCGCTGAAAGATCTCTACAAGCTCGAGGTGTTCGCGCTCTGCCGCTGGCGCAACGCCCATCACGCGGCCGACCTGAAAGGTCCGAAAGGAGAGGTGATCCCCGAGCGGATCATCACCAAGCCCCCTTCGGCGGAATTACGCGAAGACCAGAAGGACGAAGACTCGCTCCCCGCATACGAGGTGCTCGATCCGATCCTGGAAATGCTGGTCGAAAAGGAAATGGCGGTGAAAGACATCGTCGCCAAGGGCTATGACGAAAAGGATGTGCGCCGCGTCGAGCATCTTCTTTATGTCGCGGAATATAAACGCCGCCAGGCGCCGCCGGGCCCGAAAGTCGCCAGCGTCAATTTCGGCCGCGACCGGCGCTATCCGATTACGAACGGGTGGCGGGACCGGTGAGAGTCTATGTAACCTTAAAGGTGTGCTTTGCCTAAACTAAAGCATCAGGTTTGGGCTAGCCCCGATAGATTGGAGTGGTCTTGCAACATAGCGAGCCGTGAACATGATGAATTGCGAGCTAAAGTCGCACCTGAAGATGAATTGCAATTCGAATTCTTTGCAGCATCTTGGTCAGAAGCCATGACGATCTACCATGAGTGGCAAGGCTGGGAGCCTTATAAACCCGTGCCTGGTTACAAAAATGATCTATATTCCGAAGAGCAATATCTAACACAGCTTTCAACTGGGCATCACAATCGGATACTCAAGGTAGAAGACTAACTCGCCATCGTCTTCAACGCCTTCGCCAGCGCAAGCGAATCCTGAGGCGTGTTGTAAAGCGTCGGCGTTACGCGCACGCAAGTCCCGGCGGCGACGCCGTCGCGGTGGACGGTGAAGATGTTGAACTCCGAGAGCAGGCGCTCGACCAGCGCGACATTGTCTTCGACGGAGGTTTTGCCCTCAAGCCGGAACGAGGTGATGCCCGCATGAAGGCGCGGATCGTCCGGCGTTAAAATCTGAAGGTCGGGCAGGCCGCGCGCCGCCTCGACCCAGAGATTGCGCAGATAAGCGAGGCGTTCGGCTTTCAGCGCCGGGCCGATCTCAAGGCCGAATTTCAAAGCCTCGGGCAGGGTCAGGACAGCGGCGAAATCCGACGTGCCGGTATGAATGCGGCCCGATATGCGGGTCTGCTCCCAGTCGCCCGCGCCCGGATCGGGATCGATGGCGTTAAGGCGGCCTTTTTTGATATAGGCGAGGCCGACGCCGATGGGCGCGCCGATCCATTTATGGAGATTGTAGCCGACGAAATCGGCGCCGAGATCGTCCGCCGTGAAATTCATCTGTCCCCATGAATGGGCCGCATCGACGATGCAGTCGACTCCCGCCTTTCTCGCTTCGGCGACGATCTTCTTCACCGGGATCGCGAGCCCCGTGCGGTGACTGATATGGGTGAGAAGGAGAAGCTTCACCGACGGATTGTCCGCAAGCGCTTTTTTGTAGAAGGCGACGAGCCCGTCATGGGTCGACGGCTCGGGGATCGAGACCTTGACGACCGCGCAGCCGCTTTGAGCGGCGCGCCAGTCCATCATCGCCTGCATGGAGCCGTAATCGAGATCGGCGTACATCACCGCGTCGCCGGGTTTTAAGCGGTTGTAGCGTGTGATCAGCGCTTTCAAGGCTTCGGTGGCGCCGCGCGTCAGCGCGATTTCGTCTTCGCCCGCGCCGAGAAAGGAAGCGAGCTCGGCGTGAATGGCGCGATAGTCGTCGCCATAGGCGCGGCGGGCGTAATAGGAATTATCGTGATTGACCTTTTTCAGGTTTTCGAAATAGCGCTCAGTCACCGGGCGCGCCATGACGCCCCAATTGCCGTTTTCGAGATTGACGATGTCTTTCTTGACGTCATAGGCCTTTGCGACCTCGCGCCAATAGGCTTCGTCCTCAACGGCGCCCTTATTCGCGCGCGCCGCCGAAATGAAAGAAGGCGCCGCCAGCGCGGCGGCGCCTTTCAATACTGTGCGTCGTGATGCTTTCATGCTTGTGAAGCTATCACAGTTTCACGTCGAGCCGAACATAATAGAAGCCGCCATCGGTGTCGTAAGGCGCGTTGCGCGAATAGATGAGGCCGCGATTGGCCTGGAACTCCGCTTCGTCCGGATAATTGTCGAAGACGTTTTCCGCGCCCGCCCGGATCGAAAGCTGATCCGTGAACCGATAGGTCGCCGCGAGATCGAGGAATGTCTCGCCGCCAAACGCCTGGAAGATGTCGCCGTCGGCGTTGAACGAATAGTCCGTCCATCCCCCGTAATAACGCGCGCGGGCGAAGAGCTCGAGCGCGCCCAGCGCATAAGACGCAGACGCCGTCGCCGTATGGTTCGGCAGCACTTCCTCGAAGCGCACCCGGGTCGTCTCATTCGCGGCGAGATCGCCGTCGGTGACTTTCGTCGAGTTGTAGTTGTAAGCGCCGGTGAGGGTGAGATCGCCCGGACCGGCCTGCATCGCGTAAGAGGCGACGACATCGACGCCGCGGGTGCGGGTGTCGAAATCGTTCTGGAAGAAATTGACGCGCGTGATGCCTTCGCCGCCGGGCACGCCGAGGGCGACGAATTCAGCCTGTTCTTCCGGCGTCGGGTTGAAGGTTTGCGAGGTGCCGAAGCGGTCGGAAATGTTGATCTGGTAAAGATCGACCGTCGCGGTGAAGCCGCCCTCGCTCCAGGCGAGGCCGATCGTATAGTTTTCCGACTCTTCAGCGTCGAGCGAGCGGATATTTGCATCCGGACGCGCATTGATGACTTCGGCGACGGGGCCGAGCGGGCTGAAGCGGCCGGCGGTGAAGATGTTGAGCGTCACCGTATCGAGCCCTTGCGAGGTGCGCTCTGAGAAGAGCTGGCCCGGGGTCGGCGCGCGAAAGCCGGTGGAGGCGGTGGCCCTGAGCGCGAAAGACGGCGTGATTTCAAAACGCGTGGAGATTTTCCCGTCGAGGGAGTCGCCATATTCGCTGAAATCTTCGTAACGCCCGGCAAGACCCAGCGTCCAGAACGCCGTCACCGGGATTTCGACGTCGATGTAACCGGCGTAGCTTGTCTGATCGAATTCGCCGGCCTGCGCTTCGGAGTAGCCGGGGAAGCCGTTGGAGCCGGAAGGAAGGCCGTCCGCCGCGCCCGCTCCGATGGCGTAGGAGGCCGGATCGCCGGCGACGATTTCATAGGTTTCTTCGCGGCGTTCGCCGCCCCAGGCGATGTTGACGGGTTCTGCGAAAAAACCGGAATCCCATTCATAACCGAAATCGACATTCACGTTGAATTCGCGCTGAACGAGATTGCCCGGATCGAACGATGTCGGGCTGTCGGGGCCGAGCGAGGCGTTAATGGTGTCGTAGATGAAGTAGTCAATTTCGTTGCGGCCGTAGCCTGCGCTCACATCATAGCTGAACGGGCCGTCGCCATTGCCGCGCAAGCCCCCGGCGATGGAATAGTCTTCGTCGTCCTGGCCGAATTGCGGCGTGAAGCCGGTCGGATAGATGTCATTGAGATCGAAACCAGGGAACGCTGCGCTCGGGTTGAAGGCGCTCGTGGTCGTCGGGTTGCGCCAGTTGAAGTCCGATACGCCCGTGCCCCAGCCGTAAGTCCCGAAGGCGTAAAGCTCGGTCACGCCTGCGTCGAAGGCGCTGTTGACGGCGAAGCGGTAAGAGGTGCGTTCGGGCTGGCCCCAGTTCTGCACCGGGTTCGGCACGTCGAGATCGGGATTGGCCGCCTGAAGATCGATGGCGTCCTGGCGCTGGCGCGTGCGCGAGGTGCGCGCGGAGTCGGAAAACTCGAAGGTGGCGTTCAAAAATCCGTAATCGCCGGCGAGACCGCCTTGGACGCCTGCACGGTACTGGTCGCCGTCATTCTCGTAATATTGCCCGTACTGGCCGAAGGCGCTGAGGCCCGGTTCGTCGTCGAGAATGATGTTGATGACGCCGGCGATGGCGTCCGAGCCGTATTGCGCCGAGGCGCCGTCGCGCAGGACTTCGATGCGTTTCACCGCGAAAGACGGGATCTGCGCCAGGTCCGGCGCCTGTGCGCCGTTCGAGCCGAGAAGAGCCGAGCGGTGGCGGCGCTTGCCGTTGACCAGAACTAGCGTGTGGTCCGGCGAAAGATTGCGCAAACGGGCGGGCCGCACGAAGATGAGGCCGTCATTCATGGGCAGGCGCTGCACATTGAAGGACGGCGCCAGTTGGGCGAGCGAGTCCATGATTTCATCGGACGCGGTGAGATCGAGCGCGTCGTCGGAAATCACGTCGACCGGCGCGAGACTGTCGAACGCCGTGCGCCCTTCTGCGCGCGTGCCGGTGACGATAATCGTATCGCCGCTTTGTGTTTCAGCTTGCGCATAAGCTTGCGCCGCCGCGCTGACAATGAGCGCGAGCGCGATGACAGAAAGTTTCTTGAACATACCCCACCTTTTAAAGGAACACTGATGTGGGGCATTAATCAGACTGTGATGACGGTTTTGTTTTAGAATTGTGAGGGTTTTTTGACCATTGCCGCGGGGCGGGAAAAGCCTTTTCAAACGCCATTTCGGCGCGCCATGGTTTTATTCTCAAGAGAAATCAAAGCGCGCTTATTGCGCTCCCGGTTTGACCGCTATCCGGTCCGCTTTTAAAAATAGAATGCTTTTAAGATGGAAGCCCATGACCGACATCACTGTTAAAAACGACGGCCTTGATCTCACCGCCTCTGTTTACGGGCCGGAAGGCGCGCCGGACATCCTCTTTCTTCACGGCATCGCCGGCTCGCGCGACACCTGGGAGGAGGCGGCGCGCCGTTATGAAGACCGCTTTCATGTCTGGACGCTCGATTTTCGCGGGCACGGCCATTCGGACCGCGCGGGCTCTTATTTTGTGGAGGATTACGCTTCGGACGCTGCGGCGATGCTCGATTTTATCCGTAGACCAACGATCGTTGCCGGTCATTCGCTGGGCGCCGTCGCCGCTGCTTATCTTGGGCATGAACCGCACCGGTTTTTGAAGGCGCTCTTTTTAGAAGACCCGCCCTATTTTATGGACGATCGGGATGATTTCGAAAATTCCGGCCCTGCGAAAGCCTTCGCGGCGATCCATGCCTTCTTGGAGGAGGCAAAACTGACCGGCGCCGCTTTCGACCGCTATCTTGAATGGACTAGGACGATGCCGACGGCGTTGGGCGGACCGCGCAGCGACCATACAAGCCCGCGGCATCTCTTGAGCGCAGCGTCCGGTTATATGCGTCAGGACCCGGCCTGTTGGGAGGCTGCGCGCTCGACAGCGCAGTTTGAAAGTTTCGACCCGAGTAAGCCGCTTAAAGTTCCGACCTTTTTGTTGCGTGCCGATCCCGCGTTAGGCGCAGCGATTCTGGCCGGACATGAAAAGCGCTTCGTTGCGGCGAATCCCGGCGCCCGGATTGTCCTGGTCGAGGGCGCCTCCCACCGCATTCATGCGACTCGCGCTTCGGAGCCGCGCTTTTTCGAAGAACTCGACGGGTTTCTTCAAACACACGCCGGATAAAAAAGAAAAGGCCGGGCGAACCCGGCCTTCTCATCCCCCACGATGACTTTGTTCAGACGCGGCTGCGCTGTTTGCGGCTTGCAAAGCCGAGACCGGCAATGCCGGAAAGAAGCAGCGGCAGGGCGCCCGGGATCGGCACGGCCGAGGTGAGAAGGTCCTGGGTGCCGCGCGCATGGAAGACGTCGACCGCACTGGCGAGATAATCGCCGGAGATGATCAGCGCCCAAAGGCTTTGCGCTTCGGAAAGCACGTCAGAGGTGAAAAGTTTGAAGTCGCCGGCGGCGAGATCGAAGGAGGTCGCGCCGTCTTCGACGATTTCCCAGACGATGGCCTGGGCGGCGGCGGCGGTGTTCGCATTTTTGAGGGCGAAATCGGCGGTCATGAGATCGCCATAGAGGACGCCCAGGGCTTCGAGGTCGTCCGAAGAGCCGAAATAGTCGCCGCCCGCGACGCGCTCGTGATCTTTCGGCAGGGAGAGATATTCCGAAAGCTGAAGGCAGAAAGTGACGAAATCGGTCCAGCCGCCATTTTCGTCATGCTGCAGGGAGAAGGCCCCCGCCTGAACATTGCGGTTCGACCCGTCATGCTGGATTGAGATGGAGCGGCCGAGCCCGGTGGCGAAGACCGAGCCGCCATTGTCCGGATTGTCCCGGATCGAGACGGTCGCCGCATTGGCGGCGGCGGGCAGGGCGATGGCGGCGGCGAGGCCGGCCAGACCGGCGAAAACTGTTTTAAGGCGCAACACTTTATTAACTCCTTGCAGCGGCATTGGGTGTTTCGCCCTCTCCGTTTCAAGAAGGAGGCCAGCCGCCTCAACGCCGCGGGGGCCTCCGGCAGCCCGTTTGACCGGCGTTCGGGGAAGGGTTAAGGCGTCGCTTTTCGACAGCTGGAACACCCATGACCGTCAAAGTCCGCTTTGCGCCGTCCCCCACCGGAAAAATCCATGTGGGCAATGTGCGCGCCGCCCTCTGGAACTGGCTTTTCGCCCGCAAATCCGGCGGGATTTTCGTCCTCCGGATCGACGACACCGATCTCGAGCGCTCGACCAAGGCCTTCGAGGACGGCATCCGCGCCGATCTCGCCTGGCTGGGGCTCGATTATGACGAGACCTTCAGCCAGTCCGCGCGTTTCGACCGCTATGACGCGGCGGTGGAGAAGCTGAAGGCGGCGGAGCTCCTTTATCCCTGTTACGAGAGCGCCGAAGAGCTCGACCGCAAGCGCAAGATCCAGCGCGCCCGCGGCCTGCCGCCGGTTTACGACCGCGCGGCGCTGGCCCTGACGGACGATCAGATCGCCGCGTATGAAGCGGAAGGCCGGAAGCCGCACTGGCGCTTCAAGCTCTCCCAGGGCGTTGTCAAATGGGACGACCTCATCCGCGGCGAGACCACGGTGGACACGGCGAGCGTTTCCGATCCGGTGCTGATCCGCGAAGACGGCATGTATCTTTATACGCTGCCGAGCTGCGTCGACGATATCGATTCCAAGATCACCCATGTGATGCGCGGCGAGGATCACGTCACCAATACGGGCGTGCAGATCGAGCTGATGAAAGCGCTGGGCGGCGAGCCGCCGCAATTCGCCCATCACTCGCTGCTGGTCGGCGCAGACGGCGAGGGCCTGTCGAAACGGCTCGGCTCGCTCTCGATCGAGGCGATGCGCGAGGACGGTCTCGAACCCGCGGCGATCACCAGCCTGCTTGCGAAACTCGGCACCGCCGATCCGGTGCTGCCGCAGCCCGATCTTCAGGCGCTCGCGGAAAGCTTCGACTTCGACCGCGTCGGCCGCGCGCCGGCGCGCTTCGACATGGCCGAGCTCGAGGCATTGAACGCCAAGATCCTGCACGAGACGCCTTACGATAAAGTCGCGGACCGGCTCGAAAAAATCGGCGTTTCCGAAGCGCTTTGGGAAGCGGTGAAAGGGAATATCACGCGCCTGAAAGACGCCGCCGCGTGGATCGAAGTGGTCGACGGCGCGGTCGATCCGGTGATTGAGGATCAGGACTTCGCCAAAGCCGCCGCGGCGCTGGTGCCCGATCAACTGGATACGGACAGCTGGACGGCGTTCACCAACGCCGTGAAGGAAAAAACCGGCGCCAAAGGCAAGGCCCTTTTCATGCCCTTGCGCCTTGCCCTCACGGGCCGCCAGCGCGGGCCGGAAATGGCCGCGCTGTTTCCGCTGATCGGATCGGAGAAAGCCCGCGCCCGCCTGAACGGCGAGCGCGCCTGAAGAGCCTAACGCCAAACCCGCATCATCGTCCCCCCCCCCCCCCCCGGGTCCGGCCAAAGGCCGGCCCGAGGACAAGCTTCGAGACGCCCAATCGTCTTCATCCTGAGGGCGCGCATGCAATGCGCGCGTCTCGAAGGACGAAGACGATTGGGCTCCTCAGGATGAAGAGATGATGATGCGGGTTTGGCCTCAGGCTCTGTAAAGACTTACGCGCGGGCGCGCAGCATGCGTTTTTCCGCCGTGTCGAACACCGCTTCGACATTGTCGACGAAGATCAGATCGTCGACCAGCAGCTTGTCGGCGAGCTCTTTTTCCACGAAGTGCTTGATCAGCTCGCGCAGCGGCGACCAGAAGCCGTTGATGTCGAGGACGATGATCGGCTTCTTGTGAAGGCCGAGCCGCGCCCAGGACAGAACCTCGACAAGTTCTTCCAGCGTGCCGATGCCGCCGGGCAGGGTGAGAAAAGCGTCCGACTCCTCATACATCAGCATTTTGCGCTCATGCATGTTGTCGACGATCTTATGATCGACGCCTTCGAGCACGCCTTCGAGTTCTACGAGAAAATCGGGGATGACGCCGAAAACCTTGCCGCCTGAATCGCGCGCTGCGCCGGCGGTCGCGCCCATGAGGCCGAGTTTTCCGCCCCCATAGACGATACGGCAGCCGCGTCGGGCTGCTTCCTGTCCTACCGATATGGCGGCTTCTTTAAAGGCGGGATCGTTTCCGGGCCGCGAGCCGCAGTAAACACATAATGATTTCATGGCCTTACACGTTTCTTGTTGTTGGGGTGGCATTGTACGCGGATTTCCATATGGGTAAAGTGTATTCGAGACATCCTAAGAAGCGTTAAGGAGCCTGTTCTCGTGCGCATCGTCATCATAATCCTGTTACTGATTGTCCTCGGTTTTATCGGCTGGAAGGCCGCCGAACGATTTAAGATCATCGAAGAAGAAAGCCCGACGCAGGAAACCGCCGCGCCGGCCGAACCCGATGCGCAAGAGCCCGCCGAAGAAGAGCCCGCCGAAGCGGCGCTCCCGAGTTTCGACATCGTGCGGGTCGACCGCTCGGGCTACGCCGTCATCGCCGGCCGCGCCAAGCCCGGCTCGGAAGTCACCATCTACGCCAATGATGAAGAGCTTGCGAAACTCCCCGCCGAGCCTGATGGAACCTGGGCGGTGGCGACGGACACGCCGCTCGACGCGGGGCCCGTGGAGCTCAGCCTCTCCATGGAAACCGAAGACGGCGTCATCGTCCGTTCCGAAGAGACGATCGTCATTTATGTGCCGGAACGCGAAGGCGACCTCCCGCTGGTCCTCAGAACGACGCCGGGCGGGGCGACGGAAGTCCTGCAGGAGCCGAGCGAACGCCCGGAAGGGCTCGGGCCCCTGTCGCTAGACGTCATCGACTATGACGACACCGGCGCGGTGATCTTTTCCGGCCGCGCCACGCCCAATCGCGTCGTCGAACTTTACATCAACCGCCAGCTGATCGGCCGCACGCCCGCAGACGAGGACGGGCGCTGGACGCTCGCTCCCGAAGTGCAGATCGAGCCCGGGGTCTATCAGTTGCTGGTGATCCAGCTCGATCAGGACGGCCGGCCGGAATATGCGATCGAGCTGCCGTTCCAGCGCGAACGCCCCGATCAAATCGATATTCGCGATGGCAGGGTCGTCGTCCAGCCCGGCAACAGCCTGTGGCGCATTGCGCGCAGCGCCTATGGCGAGGGCGCGCAATATACGATCATCTACGCGGCGAATGCGGCGCAGATCCGCAATCCGGACCTGATCTATCCCGGCCAGATTTTCGACGTGCCGGGCGCCGAGGAGGAGGAAACGCAAGACGCGCCTGCGGAGGAAGAAGAGGCGAACTAGGCCGCCTCGCGGTTAAGCGCTCGCAAGTTTTTTCTTGGGGTCGTAAAACGGTTTTTCGACGACGGTCGCTTTACGCTCGCCCGCTTCGCACGCCGTCGTCAATTCAGCGCCTTTCGTGCTGTGGCTGATGTCGACCAGCCCCAAGGCGATGTTCTTTTCCAGACGGGGCGAATAGACGGCCGAGGTGATATGGCCGACCGTTTCGTCCTTCGCCGTTAAAGGCCAGTGTTTGTCATTGGGTCCGGCCAGCGGCGGGCCGTCGATTTCAAACCCGACGAAAAGTCTCGAAACGCCCCTGGCCTTGATCGCTTTCAAGGCGTCCTTGCCGATGAAGGGCGCCTCCATTTCCAGATCGACGAGGCGGTCGAGGCCGAGCTCGAAGGGATTGGCGTCGATGTCCATGTCGGCGTGATAGGACAGCATGGCGCCTTCGATCCGCCGGATCGTCGAGGTGTGGCCGGGCTTGAGGCCGAAAGGTTCTCCGGCGGCCATGATTATCTCCCAAAGCCGGTCGCCCATGCGGTGATCCCTGAGATAGATCTCGTAACCGCGTTCGCTCGACCAGCCGGTGCGCGACACGACGAGAGGAATGCCGTCGAGCTCCGTCTCGATCAGCCAGTAATATTTGAGCGTCTCGATGTCGTCGCCGAACAGGGCCTTCATGATGTCGAGAGAGCGCGGCCCCTGCAATTGCAGCGGGGAGACGTCAGGCTCGCGGATGTCCACATTCATTCCCGCATAGGCCGCGACGCCTTTGGCCCAGAGCAACCCGTCGCTGTCCGCGAGAGAAAGCCAGAAATGATTTTCGCCGAGGCGGAGCAGCACGGGATCGTTGATGATCCCGCCTTCCTGACTGGTCAGCAGAACATATTTGCACTGACCGACCTTGCATTTGGAAAGATTGCGCGGCGTCAGCAACTGGACGAAGGCCGCCGCGTCGGGGCCGGTGATCTCGACCTGACGTTCGGCCGCGACGTCGCAGAGAATGGCGCGTTCGACGAGATTCCAGAAATTCTCAACCGGATCGCCGAAACTGCGGGGTATGTACATGTGATTATAAACGGAGAACCCCTTGGCGCCCCACCGCAGCGTCGCATCGAAATAGGGCGATTGACGGATTTGCGCGCCAAATCCCACCGAGCTTGAGTTTGAAGTCATATTGGCTCCCTCAGGGTCAGGTCTGCTGGTCGGCGGCGACAAGGCAACAAGGCGCGCTGTGGATCAAGCCCAAACGGCGATTATTTCCGAATATAGAGATCATTATAATCTGAATGTGATGCGCGCCGCGCCGGTCCTTTCGAGACCTTCAGGATATCGCAGGAGAATGCCCGCTTTCAGTCTGCAAACGGAATGACCGGCTATAAGTTCCCGGGCCGGCTTATTCCGCCGCGCGCGGAACATCGCTTTCTATCTGGCGCTGTTCATCGGGTTCTGCCGCGCCGCGTTTTTTGAAAGGAAGCTTGCGGTTCATCCAGCCGATTGCGCCCGGCAGGCGGTTGCGCAATACGGTCGGCGCCGCGAGCATCACCGGCGTCAGGATCAGCGTCAGCACGGTCGAAAAGGCGAGGCCGTAGACCACGGCCGAGGAGAGCAGCACCCACCAGTCGGAGGTGGTTGAGCCGTGGGTGATCGTGCCTGCGCCGAAATCGACGCTGATCTCGAACACCATGGGCAACAGCCCGAGAATGGTCGTGGCGGTGGTCAGGAGCACCGGGCGAATGCGCTGCGCCGCCGTCCTGACGACGGCGTCTTCGACGCCAAGCCCTTTGCGCCTCAAATATTGATACGTGTCGATCAGGACGATGTTGTTGTTCACCACGATCCCGGCGAGCGCCACGATGCCGGTGCCTGTCATGATGACGGAGATATACTGGCCGGTGATCGCGATGGATAAAAGCACGCCGAAAACCGACAGGATGACCGCGCTCAAGGTCAGCGCGGCGTGATAGAAACTGTTGAATTCGAGGAGCAGGATCATTGCGATCATGAACAGCGCGGCGAGCATGGCGTTCTGGAAAAAACTCGCCGCGGCGGCGGTTTCCTCGTCGGCGCCGCGCATCACCCAGGTGACGTCCGGTCCGAGGGCGCCGGTCTCGAGCCAGTCTTTCAAGAGATCGATGGCGCGGTCCTGGCTCACCGCATGGCCTTCGACATTGGTGTTGCCGTTCGCCTTGACCTCGATAATGCGCGCGCCGTCGCGCCGCGTGATCCGGTCGACTTGGGGCTTCGGCGCGACCGTGACGAAATTCGACAGCGGCACGGAGCCTTGCGGCGTCTGCACGCGCACCTGGTCGAGGGCGAATAGATTGCGGTTCTCTTCCGGATAGCGCACGCGAATGTCGACTTCGTCGTCGGCGTCCTGGGGGCGGTATTTGTCGACGAGAAGGCCGTCGGTAACGAATTGCAGAACGGCGCCCGCCTGCTGCACCGAAAGGCCGTAACGTCCGGCGCGGGCGCGGTCGATTTCGACCTCCCATTCGATGCCGGGCAGCGGCAGCGTGTCTTCCTGGTCCATGTAAGCCGGCACGTCCTGGCCGTCGATCTCGATGACGGCGTTGTCGACAAAGTCCCGCGTCTTCTTTGCAGCGGCGACCATGGCCTCGAAGTCGGGCGAGGAAATCTCCACCTGCGCGTCCTTGCCCACATCGGGGCCGGGCGCGCGCTGGCGCACCTCTACATGAACGCCGGGCACGCCCCGCACGCGCTCGCGCAACTCGTCGAGCACGGTGTAGGAGTGCTCGCGTTGGGTGTAGTCCACCAGCGTGACGCCGACCTGGCCGATGGTCTCCACCGGCGTGTCATTGCCGCGGGCGAGCTCCGGCCCGGTCTGAATATAGATGTGCTTGATCGCCGGGTGATCTTCGACGCGGGCGGCGACATCCTCGACAATGTCGATTTTCTGCTCCGCCGAGAGATTGCCCCGCGCCAGAACGAGGACATTGATCTGGTCGTCGTCATTGCGGATGAAAAATTCGACTTCCGGAGCGGCGGCGATGAAGGACGAGATGCACACGACCACCACGCCCACGGCCGCGGCGGCGACCATCAAAGGGCGCCGCACGAGTTGTTTCAGCACTTTGGCGTAAGTTGCGATAGGGCCGTCGAGGGTCGTCGGGTCGATTTCATCGACCTCGTATTTCTTTTCCGGCTTTTCGGTTTTGCCCTTGATCTTGAATTTCTTTTTCGCCCAGTCGGGAATGGCGAACAGCGTGCCGATCACCGGCAGGAAGATGAGCGCCACCAGGAGCGAGGAGAGGAGGATGAAGATCAGGGTGAGCGGCAGAAATTTCATGAACTGGCCCACCGTGTCCTTCCAGAACAGGAACGGCACGAAGGCGGCCAGCGTCGTCGCCGTCGAGGTGATGACCGGCCAGAACATGCGTTTCGAGGCTTCGAGATAGGCTTCGCGCCGCGGCGCCCCCTCGGCCATGCGCCGGTCGGCGTATTCGACGATGACGATGGCGCCGTCGACCAGCATGCCGACCGCCAGGATGAGGCCGAACATCACCATCATGTTGAGCGTGTAGCCGGAGACCGCGAGGAGCAGGAACCCCATGAGGAAGGTCGACGGGATGGCGATGCCGACCATCAGCGCCGACCGGAGGCCGAGCGCGGCGACGACGACGATCATCACCAGGAGGATCGCCGTCATCACCGAGGCGGTGAGGCCTTCGAGGCTGTCTTTGACGAAAGTCGACTGGTCGCTGATGAATTCGTAATGGATGGTCGCGGGCCAGGTTTTCGCGTCTTCCTCGATGACGCGCCGCGCCTCCTCGATGGTCTCGACGATATTGAAGCCCGAGCGCTTGGAAATTTCGACGCCGATGGCGAGATCGCCGTTGAAGATGGCGTAGCCCTCGCGGTCCTTGAAGGTGCGGCGCACGGAGGCGACGTCGCCGATGGTGAGGACGTTTTCGCCGCTGACGCGCACGGGCGTGTCGGCGAGATCCCGGGCGTTGCGCACGAGGCCCGGCGCTTTCACCGTGAACCGCCCGTCGCCGACATCGACCGAACCGGCGGTGACGAGCTGGTTGTTCGAGGTGACGGCGTTCAGGACTTCGAGTTCGGTCAGGCCGTAGGATTCGAGCACCTCCGGGTCGACGATGACTTCGAGAAGTTCGTCGCGCGCGCCGGTGAGTCGCGCTTCAAGAACGCCGGAAATGCTCTCGAGCTTGTCTTCGAGACGCTGGGCGATCTGCAACAGCGCGCGTTCGGGCGCGTCGCCGTAAATCACGGTGGTCAGGATTGGGAACTGGGTCTGGGCGTTGAATTCCTGAATGATCGGTTCTTCAGCGTCGCTCGGGAATTCGGACTTGGCGCGGTCGACGGCCTCGCGCACGTCAAGCACAGCCTGATCGATGTCGACGGTCGGCTGAAACTCCAGGATGAACTGCGCCGCGCTGTCATAGGCGAAGGCGTCCATCTGTTTCAGGCCTTCGACGTTTTGCAGTTCGAGTTCGGTCGGCCGCAACAACAGGCGCTCGCCGTCTTCGGGCGAAACGCCGGGCAGGGGAATGGTGACGCCCACGAACGGCACGGGCACGTCGGGATCGCCCTCGCGCGGAATGGTCTGATAGGCGACGAGACCGAAGAACACCATGACGACCAGCGCCGTCATGACGACGCGGGTGCGCGCAAAAGCGGCGTCGATGATCGAGGTCATGAATCAGCCTCGTCTGCTTCGACGGCGGCGACTTTCTGGCCTTCATTCACGTAAAGCTGGCCGCCGGTGATGACCCGCGCGTCGCCGGAAAGACCGGCGACCCAGACGCCGGACGGCGTTTCGCCGATCAGCCGCACCGGCTCGAAGCCGACGATATTCTCCTCATCGAGGGTTCTCAAGCCGATATCGCCGCCGTCATTGAGAACGAGCGCCGCGCGCGGCACGCGATGGGCGCTGCGCTCCTCGGCGAAAACCGTGAATTCCGCGGTGACGCCGTCGCGCAAGAGCCCGTCCTCGTTCGGGACTTCAAGCTCCACGTCGAATGTGCGGGTCGCCGGCTCGGCGCTCGTCGCCACGAAGCGCACGACGCCGTCAATGGTTTCGCCGGTGGCGAGGCGGGCGCGGCCGCGGTCGCCTTTCTTGATTTTTGCGACGTCGCGTTCGGACACGGCGCCGACGACGAGAAAGGGCGAACGCTGAATGACGGTGGCGCACGGATCGCCCACATTCATGAAATCGCCGAGCTCCACATGACGTTTGTCGAAAACCCCGTCGAACGGCGCCTTGATGTCGGTCTTTTGTAGTTCGTTCCGCGCGCGCTCGAGCTGCGCCGCCGCCTGGTCGCGCATTGCTCTTGCCTGTGCAACGGCGGTCTCGGACCGGAAGCCGTCTTCGTTCAGCTTCACCGCTGCGTCGTAGTCGAGTTTCGCTTTGGCGAGGGAGGCGCGCGCCTCGGCGAGCTGGGCCTGGCGGGCGTCCACATTGAGGCGGCAAAGAATGTCGCCTTTGGAGACGAGCGCGCCGAGTTCGGCCGGCGTTTCAGCGACAGCGCCGCTGGTTTCGGCGCGCACGATCACCTTGCGGTCGGCTTCGGTGCGCCCGCGCACGATCACCTCGTCGCGCCAGTCCTGCGGCGTCACGGTCTGATAAATAACGGTGAAGTCGTCCGGCGCGGCGGCCCCGGCGTCTTCGGAAGAGGCGGGAGCGCCGCCGAAAAGGCCTTTGACCAGAAAATAAAGGACGATCAGGACGACGAAGACGCCGGCAAGCTTGACGGATTGAGGGACATTCATGGCGCCGGCTCTTGCGTAAAAGAGGGATAACAGGAGGTTAAAAAGCTTATCCGTGAAGAAAGTCTTCACGCGCGCCTATACTGGGAAGTATACCGCAGCGCTTCAAGCGATATAGCTGAAGATCGCTGCGGTTTGCAGCTTTTGAGCAACATGCGGCGTGGGCCGGAGCGGTCGGGGGCGGGCGGACGAAGAAAGACCGCCCGCAGCTTTTAATAATACTGGTTCGGCATGAAGGCGGACGGGGACTTGTTCAGGACCGTGCCGATAATGTTGGATTTGGCGAGAATGCGGTTGGCTTCTTTCAGCTCATGAACCCGCGTGTCGCCGCTGGCCGCGACCAGGAGAACGCAATCGACCTTCGGCAGGAAGGCGAGGGTGTCGTCGCAGCCAAGAAGCGGCGACATGTCGAAGATCACCGTGCGCGAACCGAAATCATTGACGGCCGTCTCGATCATCTCGTCCGCCCGGGCCGAGGTCAGATGTTCGGCGCCCCGGCGGGTCACGCGTTCATTGGCCGCCAGCACGATGTCGGAAAGGCCGGGCCGGACGGCGACGTCGCGGAATCCGCACTTGCCCTCGAAGAAATCGAGCACTGAAGGGAAATTCCTGATGCCGAGATAGCGGGCGATGCTCGGCCGGTAGAAATCGAGATCGATCAGCGTGGCGCGCGACCCGGCCTTGCTGCTGAGCGCGATCGCCAGATTGATCGCCGTCACGGTCTTGCCGGCGCCAGCCCCCGGCGACACGACCGCCATAGTCTTCCAGCCTTCCGCGTCCATCTTCTGCAAGACGCGGGTGCGCAGAACGCGATAGGCGTTCAGGACGGGATCCTGTTCGTTGGCGATGATGCGGTTGCGGGCGAAATGCTCAAAGTCGCATTCGACCCTGGCGAGGCCGAGATCGTCGCCATGAGGCGAGGGCCCCCTGGCCGCGCGCGCCGCCTGCACGGCGGCGCCGGCCTGTTTGGCGGCGGTCTGTTTAGCGGCGGCCTGCTGGGCGGCCGCCGGCTGCGCCGCGGCGACAGGCGCGTCGACGGCGGGCGCTTCGGCGCGATGGCCTTCTCTTTTCTGACGGGCGCGGGTGACCGCGTTGCGAATACGATCCATGAGGACGCCTTAACCCAATTCCATTTTCAAAGTCTTCATAGCGCCGGCTCCGGCTCCTGCGGCGCCAGCTTCGTCCGGCGGAACAGCTTGCCGGCGGCGCCGCCGATAAACCGCCGCCAGAGCGTGTTCTTGTTGTCCGCCTCGCTGTGAATATAGGGAATGACGGCGATCGGCTGCGCTTCGATTATGCCGGCCAGGTGCGTGCGTCCGCGCAGTTTCGCCTGCAACAGCTCCATGCCGAGCGCCGCGCCGCCGCCGGCGGCGAGCGCGGCGAAGAGCGCGAGGACAGTCAGCTTTCCGCGATCGGGACTTGAGGGCTTGTCCGGCTGCAGCGCCGGTTCGAGGATGGAGAATTTCTCCGCCTGTCGGTTTTCCTCAAGATTTTCCGCGAGCTGAGCATCCTGCTGTTTCGCCAGCACTTCCTGGTATTCCGAGAACAGATTATCGTAATCGCGGTTGAGATTGGCTATGCCGCGTTCGACTTCCGGCGTGCGCGAGACGCGCTGTTCGAGATCGGCGATCTGCTTCAGCAACTCGTCGATCTGTTTGTTCAACATTCTGATGCGGTTGTCGATGACGGCGATGCGGCCTTCGATCTGAACGCCGGAAATGTCAGAGGCGCCTTTGCGGGTTTCTTTTGAAATGCGGTCGCTCAGCGCGTTGCGCGCGGCCTCGACCTCTGTTTCCGCGGCGGCGACCGCTTCCGGATCGGCCGGGTTCGCATTTTCAGCTGCGGTCAGTTTGTCTTCGGCGGCGGCGAGCCCGTCGCGCAGCCGCTGGATCTCGGCGCTCGGCGCCATGCGCGCCTTGATCGAGGCAATCTCTTCGCGTTTCGCCACGACTTCCGGGTAGTTGTCGCGATAGGTGGCTCTAAGGCGCGCCAGCTCCGACTCGAGACGTGCGAGCTCCGCCGTCACGCTGTTGTCGCCGCTGGCGCCGCTGATCAGCTGCGTTTCCAGAAAACGGCGCTCTTCCTCGAGCTGGGAAATCGACGTCTTGGCGGCGTTGAGGTCGCTGCGCGCGCGTTCGAGCATGCTGAGATGCATGTTCAGATGTTCCGGCAGCGCGTCGCTGTTCTTCTGTTTGTACTCGGCGACCCGGGTTTCCATGTCAGCGACTGCGTTGCGCAGCCGATTGGCTTCTCTTTCAAAAAATTCCGTGGTGTTGGAGGCGCCGGCGGTGCGCGAGCGCACATCCTCATTGAGGAACAGCGTCATGAACTTGTTGGCGACCAGATATGCGTTGCGCGCGCTGGTGTCCGTATAGGAGACCGTAAAGGCGATAGTGCCGTCGCGGTTGTTCCGGCCCGCGGCGGTGATCACGTTGACTTTCAGCCTTTCGCGCATCAGGGCCGCGCGCTCGCTTTCCGACAGGCCGAGCGAGCGCGGAAAAAGATCGTATTCGTCCGCAACCTCAAGCAGGCGGTTGCGGGTCATGACCCGCTGGCGGATCGTCGAAATCCGCTCCTGCGCATAGGCGTTGACCGTCGAGCGGACCAGGTCGGTGGGGATTTGTTGAGACTCCACGAGGATCGTGCCTTGCGCGGTGTATTTCGCCGGCAGCAGCATGACGGCGATGATCCCCAAAGGCGCGAGGACCAGAACCGGCAAGAGGAAAGACAGAAAGCGCCGCTGCAGGATGATCAGCGCGTCTTCGATTGAAAATTCGTCACCCATAGGTCTCAATATCCGTTTCCGACGCCGTATCTTTCCGGGACGGCGTCCGCCTTGGCCGCGGCCGTCTTTCGAGTTCCGTTACGCCCGATGGCGCCGACCCCCTCCAGTTGCAAGACCTGCGCCGTTTTCGCAAGGGGCGTCCAAAAAAGGTGCGAATCCGGGATTTCCGGCGCAGGCCAAGAGTTTAGAGCAGGATAGCCCCGAAAATAAGGCGCCCGGGCGATTGATTTTCGCCGTCGGCGGGCGCCCGTTTCCCCCCCCCCTCGGGGCGGCGAAGGCTGCGCCCGGTTTGGCGGCCTATTCGTACTCGTTCGGATCGAAGGACCGCGTCGTCGGCGCATCTTCGGGCGGAATGTAAGGATCGAGCAGCGGGTCCAGCGTGTTCATGAAACCCTGAAGACGCACGTCTGCATTCTCGAGCGCCTCGCCCTGGGAGACCGGCGTCATGATGCGGATCATCGCCCCGTCGGTGCGGCGCAAGCGCACGGCGTCGAAGATCAGAAGGGTCTTCATGACGAATTCGTTGGCGATCCGGCGGCTGCGCTGGTCGTACCAGTAATAGAGAAGCTGGCGCGCGCCGCGGTTTTCAATGACGATGCGGTTGTAGTGGAAAGTCGAGCCGTCGGAGAGCGTGGCCTCCTCGACTTGGTGATCGACGATCTGCCAGCCCCCGCCGGGGATGCACTGCCGCGGCGAATGCCAGCTATGCCCGTGCCGCTGCATGTCCAGATAGGCGATATAAAGGTTGAACCGTTCGTCTTCGGGGCTGGTGAGATTGGTGATGATGTAATCGTCCGCGCCGAGGACGTCGACGGTGGCGCTGTCGACATGCTGCACGTCGCTCCGCCAGCCTTCGAGTTCGTAAGGCAGGCCGGCGAGATCGGTCCGGTCGGGAATGCGCAGGATGTTGGAAATGCCGAAATGAACATAGGCGCCCGCCGCCGCGATGAGCGCGATGGAAATCCCCGCATGCAGCATGAAGCGGTCTTTTGTCCATTTGTCAGCAGCCGGCCGGGCCTCGATGTCGGGCAGGCCAAGCAACTCGGTGAATGGTTTTTTGCCGGAAATCCGCGCCAGAATGGCGATAATCCCGAACAGAAGCGCGAGGCACAGGATGAAAACCACCCAGCCTTCAAACATGTGAATGAAGCCTTCCGCATGTTCGGTTCCGAAGCGCTGGACGAGAACGCCCGTCACTGCGATCCGGAAACTGTTCATCAAGATGGTGATGGGGATTGTCGACAGGAACACGATCGCCCGCTGCCATAACGGCGCCTGGAACAGATAGGCGGCGAGGAAGCCGAGGCTCAAAAACGGAAACAGATAGCGAAGGCCCGAACAGGCTTCCGCCACCTGCAGCTTGTAATCGCCGAGATCGATAATGTTGCCGGAAAGGAAAACGGGAATGCCGAGAAAATCGATCATCGCGACGCCGAGCTGCGACGACCAGAGCTGGAATTGCTGCGACAGGACGGTGATCACCCAGTAAGGCGGCGGCACCATGAACAGCATGAAGCCGATGGGCAAAAGCGTCAGCCAGAAAATGCGCCATCCCCCAAGCCCGAGCGCCAGCGAGGAAAACAGAAGGATCATTGCAAGGTGCTGAAAGATCATCAGCGAGGTAACGGTCAACTCTGACAGGACAAGCACGATTGCGGAGATGGCGACGCCGGCGAGGCCGAGGAGCGCGGGCTTGCCGAGGCTGCCGCGCAGCGCGTCGCGCCGCGCCCAGATCATCCAGGCCGAAATCAGCGGCAGGAAATAGCCGTGGCTCAGCTCCTGCTGTTCGCCCCAGCGTTTGAACAGGTTTTCGATGCCGCCCCAAAAGGCGAAGACGGTGACGGCCCCGACCACGGCGAGGACATGGATCGGGCGTACGGTGAAGCCTGTGTTGGAGGGGCCTGCGCCGGTATTGCTGTCTGACATATCGGACGGATGTTTCCTGCTGATTTGAAAAGGCGGTGTTTGTTTGAGGCGCGCCTTCCGCGTTCTCCCATGCGCGGATTAGCCGGTTTGCAGCGTATGAGCAAAAACGGCGCCGCAGATCATTTGCGGCTGGCGGCGGGGAAGTAAAGGCCTCAAAGGATAAAATTGGCGTGGGTCTGTTAGGAATGGGCCGGGGCTTTAACCTTAACCGATTTTCGTGCGAAAATTTCCGCCGGGCGCCGGGCGCGGCGCTTGCTGCAGCGCGGCGCGGGGACGGCTGCCCGCATGGAGCTCGGTTCGTCCGCCGGGGTTAGGCTTTTCGGGAGCTCGTGGGGTAAATAAAGCCTTAAGAACACGCAAGACGTGAATCTGGCCTGCGCTTTGCTGAGAGGAGCCTATGGGAAAGCGGTTCAGCGTGGTTTACCGCCTTCCCGGTTCCGAACTGAGACGCCCTTAACTGGTTAACGATGGAAAGCGGCATTTTAATGAGCATGACCGACCCTCTCGCCCCTCAGGAGCCCCAGCGTGACACGCTGCGGGACGCAGGGGCGGTTGCGCCGCTGCGCCGGGACGATTTCGACCGGGACGTGTGGTGCCTCATGGGGCTGGCCGTCGACGCCGCCGACATCACCCGCGCCATGGCCGAGATTGACGATGCGGCGCGCACCGGCCGCAAGCTCTCTTTCGTGACGCCGAATGTGAATTTTCTGGTCCGCGCCGCCGCCGATCCGGCCGCCCGGCGCGAAATCCTGAACGCCGATCTTTCCCTCGTCGACGGCGCTCCGCTGGTGATGATGGCGAAGCTCCTCGGCGTGCCCGTGCCGTCGCGCGTCGCCGGTTCCGATCTTTTCGAAGCGCTGCGCCGCCGCCCGGGTTTTGCAGGCCGGCGTCTTAAAGTCTTTTTCTTCGGCGGGCGCGACGGCGCGGCCGAAGCGGCGGCCGAGGCCCTCAACCGCGAACGCGGCGGTCTTGAGGCCGTCGGCTGGCTCAATCCCGGGTTCGGCGATGTTGACGCCATGAGTTCGGACGCCGTGATCGACGAAATCAATGCGGCGGAGGCGGATTTCATCGTGGTCGCGCTCGGCGCCGCCAAAGGCCAGGCCTGGATCGACCGTAATCAGGGCCGGCTGACCGCGCCGGTGATGTCTCATCTCGGCGCCGTTGTCGATTTCACTGCCGGCGGCGTCGCCCGCGCGCCGCAATGGGTCGCCAGGGCCGGTCTCGAATGGGCCTGGCGGATCAAGGAAGAGCCTTCCCTTTGGAAGCGGTACTATAAAGACGGTCTCGGTCTCGCCCGTCTCGTCCTGACCGGGCTGGCCCCGCAGCTCGGCCGCAGGCGGCTGGACGCGGCTGGCGAAGCCGGCGCTGATCTCGAAGCCGCGCCGGCGGAAACGATCATCCGGCTCTCCGGCGATCTGGGCCATCGAAATCTCGCTCCCGTGCGCGAGGCGTTCCGCGCCGCGGCCGCGCGCGGCAAGTCCGTGCGGCTCGATTTCAGCGGCGCCGGCCGGGTCGATCGCGCCTTTCTCGGCCAGCTTTTGATGCTGGAAAAGCATCTCGGACGCGCCGGCGCCCAAATCCGCATTTCCGGCGCAAACCGGAATGTGGCGGCGCTCCTCGCCGCCAACCGCATGCGCTATGCGCCCGCGCAGGCCGCGGACGTCTCCGGCGCGGACGCCGCGACGGCCCGCAAGGCGGCGGTTTGAAACAGGATTTCATTGTAACGGGAGCCCATTAGTGGCACATCAACGGTTCTTGAAGAAAAGGGTGGAGAACATGACGGCATCAGCAAAACATTTCATGCGCGCAGTGAAAAACGCGCGTCCTTGGCGCGTTTCGCGGCTGGCCGCCGTGTCTCTCCTGGCGATGTCGGCGGCCTGCGCGTCGCCGGAGCAGAAGGTCGAGCGCTATTCCAACGAAGCCGCCGAATTTTTCGAAAACGGCGAGCTGACCAAGGCCTATATCCAGTATCAAAATGTGCTGAAAATCGACGAGGAAAACGTCCCGGCGCTGCTCGGTCTCGCAGAGATCGCCGAGCAGCGGCAGGATTTTCAAGGCATGTTCAGCTATCTGCAGCGCGTCTTGCGTCTCGATCCGAACCAGGTCGATGCGCGTGTGAAGATCGGCAAGATTTATCTTCTCGGCAGCGACGAAACGGCGGCGCTTGAGGAAGCCGAGAAAGCCCTGGAGCTCGAGCCCGACAATCTCGACGCCATGGCGTTGAAAGCGGGCGTCCTGTTGAAAATCGGCGACAACGCCAGCGCGGTCGAACTCGCCCGCCAAGTGCTGGGGCGGGATCCCGCCAATCCTGAAGCGGTGACGGTGATCGTCACCGATCATATGACGAAGAATGAAAAGGAAGAGGCGCTCGCCGAACTCGACAAGGCGCTCGACATCGATCCCCAGCTGGCGATGCTGCAGCTCCTGCGCATCTATGTTCTCCAGAGCCTCGACCGCACAGATGACGTGCGCGAGGCCTATGCCCGCATGATCGAGCTCTTCCCGGAACAAACGGCGTATCGCCGTGTTTACGCGGGCGAATTGATCCGCCTTGGAGAATATGAGGCGGCGCGCAAACAACTTGAAGCCGTGGTCGAGAAAGAGCCCGGCAATCTCGCTGTGAAGATGGATGTCGTTCGCGTGATCAAGGCGGGTGAGGGGAACGCCGCCGCCGAAGCGAAACTGAAAAGCTATGTTGAGGCGGACCCGGACAATGTGGATCTCAAATTCGCGCTCGTTGATTACTATCTGGGCGAAGACACGCCTGAAAAAGCGAATGACCTCTTAGACGAGCTTGCCGGCAGCGACGATATCGACATTTCGCTTCGCGCCAAAAACAAGCTTGCCGGGACGCTTATGAACTCCGGCGACAAGGAGGCCGCGCACGCGCTTACGGATGAAATTCTCGCTGCTGACGACCGCAACACCCAGGCGCTGTTGCGCAGGGCCGCGTTCGAGATCGAAGCGGAAGAGTACGATCAGGCGATCGTGGATTTGCGCACGGTTCTCGACAACAGCCCCGATACGTATCAGGCGAATGTCCTGATGTCCGCCGCTTTCGAAGCGCAGGGCAACGCCAGCTTCGCCCGGGCCGAACTCGCCAAGTCTTTTGAAAACAGCAATCGCGACCCGAATGTGGCGAACCATTTCGCCAAATTCCTTCTGCGCCAGAAGGATGCGGACCGCGCCGAGGAGGTGCTTCTGGATTCGCTCGCCGCGCATGAGGATGATGTCGAAAACATGAAGCTGCTCGCCTCGATCCGGCTTGCGCGTCAGGACTGGCGCGGCGCCGAGGAAGTGGGCGAAATGATCGAACGCGCTGGCGGCGACAGCGCGCTCGGGTCCAATGTCAAGGCCGCCGCCTATGTGGGGCTCGAAGATTATGACAGCGTCATTGAAACGCTGAATGAGCGCCAGGCCCAAAGGCCGCTCGATACGCAGCCCCTGGCGGCGCTCGTCAACGCCTATATTCGCCAGGACCGCACGGACGAAGCCGAAGCCATGCTCGAGCGGATGCTTGAGAATGAGCCGGACAACTACCCGGCGCTCATTCTTCTTGCGCGCGTTTATAGCGAGAAAGGCCAGATGGAAGACGCCGAATCGACTCTGGTGAAAGCGACCCAAGCCAGTCCCGACCGCGCGCAGGCCTATGAAATTCTGTACCGGACCTATCTCAGCCGCGGCCAGCAGGACAAGGCGGCGGCGCTGATCGAACGCGGTCTTGCCGCGGCGCCCGACAACGACGCGCTCAAGGTTTACAAGGCGGATGTTCTGCTGTCGCAAGGCAGGCGCGAGGAGGCGCTCGACCTTTATTCGGAGCTGATCAAGGTCCGTCCGAACGACCGGATTATCGCGAACAATTTCGTCAGCCTGTCGAGCGATCTGCGTCAGGACGAGAAAAGCGTCGCCCGCGCGCTGGAAGTCGCCAAAGTGATCGAAAATCTCGGCAATCCGTATTTTCGCGACACCGTCGGCTGGGCTTATTACCGCGCCGGCGAATATGACAAGGCGCTTCAATATCTTAAAGAAGCGGCGGCGGGCGCTGAGAACAATGGCGAGATCCTTTATCATCTGGGCGCCGCCCAGGCCGCTTCGGGCGATGAAGCCGCTGCGAAAGCCACGCTGGAAAAAGCGCTTTCCGTCAGCGGAGAGGATTTCGCATTTGTCAACGAAGTGCGGACGCTGCTAGACCGCCTGTAGCGGCGCGAGACGCGTAGTCGTCCGTTTACGATGCAGCGCCGCTGGCGCCGATTGGATGCGTTGAACGAATGTACGAGCAGTTTTTCGGCCTAGCGGAAAAACCGTTTTCCATACAGCCGGATCCGTCCTTCCTGTATTGGGGGCGGACCCACAGGCTCGCCTATGCGATGCTGGAATACGGCGTTCTGAACTATGCCGGGATTTCCGTCATCACCGGCGAGGTCGGCTGCGGCAAGACCACGCTGATCCACCGGCTGCTCGATCAGCTGTCCGACACCCATACGGTGACGCTGCTCTCCAATATTCAGGAAGGGCGGGGCGACCTTTTGAGCTGGGTGCTGATGGGGTTCGGGCAGCCCTTCAGCGACGACAATCACGTGGCGCTCTTCTCCCAGCTCCAGAGCTTTTTCATCGGCGAATACGCCAAGGGCAAACGCGTCGTCCTGATCATCGACGAGGCGCAGAACCTGTCGATGGACATGCTGGAGGAGTTGAGACTCCTTTCCAACATCAACGCCGGCAAGGACCAGCTTTTACAGTTGATCCTGGTCGGCCAGCCGGAATTGAAAGACGTTCTCAACCGGCCTGAGCTGTTGCAGCTGGCGCAGCGCATCGGCTCGGATTTTCACTTAACGCCGCTGAGCCGCGAAGAAGTCCACTCTTATATCGAAACGCGGTTGTCGATCGCCGGCTGCCGCCGCCGGGTTTTCACCGAGCGCGCTATTGACCTGATTGCGGAGCAATCGCGCGGCGTTCCGCGCGTCATCAACATTATCGCCGACACGGCGCTCGTTTATGCATTTTCCGCAGAGGACCTCGTCGTCGGCGTGGAGACGATCCGCAGCGTCGTGCGCGATAAAAAAGCTTACGGCGTCTTCGGCATCGCCGCCAATGAGCCGGGCGTGGGGCCGATCTCTTCGGATGAGGATGACGGAGAAGGGCCGGACGCTTTTGTCGGCGAGCAAAATCGCGCGGCTTACGAGGCGGCGGGGCCTGCGTATGCTCCCGGCCCGGACGAAGGCAACCGTGTTTCTCCCGGCGCGGCGGCGGAGCAGCGCGCCGGCGTGCGCGCCGATGTGCGGGCGCGGTTGATGCCGGCGGGCAGCGATCTTTCCCCGCCTGACGCGCATGCGCCGTCCGCGCCCGCCTATGAGCCGGCGCACGAAGCGGACGCTTATGGAGCGCCGGAACGTGAGCCGGCTCCCCGCCAGGAAGAAGCTTACGAAATTGCGCCTGAACCGGCCCTGCAAGAGCCGCCCGTCACCGGCGTCGTGATCGTCGGCGCCGATCCGCGCGTGTCGCCCGAAGCCTCCATTCGCTCCGTAGGGGACGGGCGGCCGGTGGTGTTTGTCCCCATGACGGCGATGAACGAAGCGATCGCGCAAGCCAGGAAAGCGGGCGCCGAAATCGTCGAACCGGGCAAGGGGCTGCAGACCGGCGGACGGGCGAAAAACGCCGGCTACAGACAATTGAAAAAGATCGCGCCGGATCTTTCTTATGTGCAGTTTATCGAAGCCGGCGCGGCGCTCGATCCGGATTGGCTGAGCGCGGCGGAAAATTTCATGCAGCGCCGGCCCGAGGTCGCCGTCATTGACGGGCGCATGCGCAACAGCAAGGGCGAATTGTTCTCTTTTCCGACGCTCGCTGAACAGCGCCTGCGCGATGCGGCGGGCGAAATCGTCTCTGTCGCCGGCGGCGGCGCTTTTGTGCGCGCCGATGCGTTTGAGGCCGCCGGCGGTTTTCGCGGCGATCTGTTGTCTTGCGAGGTCGACGATCTTTGCATCCGTCAGCGCCGCCGCGGCTCCCATATCTGGCGGCTTGAGGCGGACATGGCCATCAATGCGCAGCGCCGCCGGCGCGGCTGGTGGGGCCGTTCGGTCTTGCGCGGCTTCGACAACGCCTACGCCATGTCGCTGCATGGCGGCCCGCCGGAGCGGCACGGCGTCGGCCAGACCCTGAACGCGATTATCTGGGGCCTTGTCTTTCCGCTTTTCATTCTCGCTTCCGCCGGTCTTGGCGCGCTGGTGGCCTCGAAGCTTGCGCCGATGATGCAGGCCCCGCTGGTGGCCGCCGGCGTGCTCGCCGCCGGCGCCGGCATATACGGACTGAAAATTCTCGCGAGTCTTCTTGTGCGCGGGCCGTTCAGGCTTTCTTCCTGGGGCGGCGCCTTCGGCGCCGTGCTCGGCCGGATTCCCGAAGCGCTCGGCGTTTTGCGTTTCTGGTTCGGCGGCGATCGTCCGGCGCGATGACCCTGCTTGTCTATCTCTTGCTGACGCCGCTTGTCCTGGCGGGGCTGGCGTTTTCGATTTTTCTTGCGCTTGAAATCGCCGCGGCCTTGAGCGCGCGCGATGAAGAGCGCGCGGATGCGCCGGCGCCGCCCTTTGTCGTGGTCATTCCCGCCCACAACGAAGCCGGAACCATTGCGCCGGTGCTGGAGAATGTGCGCGGCTGCGTGCGCGAGGGCGACCGCATTCTCGTGGTCGCCGACAATTGCGCCGACCAGACCGCCGATATTGCGCGCGCCGCCGGAGTCGACGTCATCGAACGCAACGATCCGTCGCGGCGCGGCAAGGGCTATGCGTTGCAATTCGCGCTCGATCATTTGCGGCGCGCGCCGCCGGCGATCGTCGTTTTCAGCGATGCTGACTGTCAGTTCGCGCCGGGGGCGCTGCAGCGCGTGGCGGCGGCGGCGCAGGCCTCCGGCCGGCCGGCGCAGGCGCTTTATCTGATGACGGCGCCGGCCGGCGCGGGCCCGCGTCTTCAGGCGTCGGAATTCGCCTGGGCCTTCATGAACAACGCCCGCATGCGCGGACTGCAGCGTCTGTTCAACGTCACGCGTTTCACCGGCGCCGGGTTCGCCGCGCCATGGCCGGCGCTCGCCGATCTTCAACTTGCTTCCGGTGAAATCGTTGAAGACCTGGCGCTGACCATGGCGCTGATTCGCAAAGGCGCGCCGCCGATGCTGGTTGCGGACGCGCTTGTCGTCAGCGAGTTTCCGACAGACGATGCGGCGCTGACGCGGCAGGCTGCGCGCTGGTCCATCGGGTCCATGCGCTATTCGGCGCGCGCGGGGCTGGCGGCGTTGCTCGAAGGCGTCTTTAAAGGCCGGCCTTCCCAGATCGGCGCCGCCGTCGATCTGATGGTGCCGCCGCTGACGGTGTTTGCGGCTGCGCTGACGATGCTTGTGTTGTTTGGTTTTCTGGCGGGATTGTTTGTTGGCGCATGGATGCTTTTCGCACTCGCGCTTTGCGCGCTTGTCATCGCGGCGGCGGCGGTCGTCGCCGGCTGGCGGCGTTACGGACGCGACGCGTTGCCGCCCGAATCATTGGGCGGGCTTTTTGCGCTTCTTGCGTCAAAAGCATCCGTATTCGGATCGCATGGGCGCAAAAGTGCGAAGTCATGGACGCCGACGCGCGGTGATTCGGGCGGTGAAAACGGATAAACGGACTCTTGCGCACATTATGCGTCTTCGGGCCGGTCGTCCCTGGCGGGGTTAAGCGGGCGGGATTAACCGGAAAGAAACGTTTGTTTACGAATTCGGCGCGTTTTCGTCATTTGAGAAACGAAATATCGAGTTCCGCCCGTTAGCGATTAACTCTGCGTAACATCCGCCATAGGCCAGTAAATTAGCCAAGTCGGATTTAATTCTAACAAAACCGTCAATGAATCTTTTGCGGGCCCTCCGCTACGTTTTCCTTCTGGTTGCGTCAGTTTTTATATGGGACCGTTATGAGTTTCGATGCATACGCCCGGAATTCCCGTTTCGCAGGTGATTTCACGGATCTTGTGGAAGCCGCCAACAAGGGGCTGCTGCCCGGCGCGAAAAAGCGCGGTCGCTCCCGCGGCAAATCCGGCGTAAAGCAGCGGCTCTCCCAGGCCGCGCTCCTGGCGCCCTTGCTGGCGACGGAAGGCTGCCTGACGCTTGGCGATGAAGGCGGCGCGCTTGCCGATCAGGAAGGGGCGCCGCCGCCCGCTCCGGACGCCCAGGACGCCCCGACGGCGCCGACTGCGCCGACTGCCCCGCCGGCGACGGTTCAGGCCGTGAACGACGCAGGGTATCATTCCGATTTGAACAGCGACATTCTCATCTCGCCTGACGACTTGTTCGCCAATGACCAGAAACCTCAAGACGCGACGCTGGAGATCGTTCGCGTCTTTGGCGCGAGCCATGGCGAAGTCCATCTGATTGACGGGCTTGTCCGGTTTACGCCGGACTCCGGCTATGAAGGCGTCGCGAATTTCTTCTACGAAGTGCGCGACAGCAACGGCAATCTCAGCCAGGCAGGCGTCGAGCTTCATGTCGGCGCCATGGATCAAGACGGCATGGATCACGCCGCGCATGGCATGCACATGGCCGTCATGGAGCTGGTGCCGATCAGCGAGGCGACTCATGTCGCCGTCAACAACGGCTCATGGTTCGATCCCAACACCTGGGCGGACGGCGAAATTCCCGGCGAAGGGGCGAAGGTCCTCATCCCCGAGGGTATTGAAGTGCTCTATGACGGCGAAAGCCCGGTTTCGCTGTTTACGGTTCGCGTCGATGGCGCGCTGGATTTTGCGACTGATGAGGACACCTTTATGGAGGTGGACACGCTGGTCGTGAGCCAAGTCGGACGCTTGACGATCGGCACGCAGGACAATCCGGTGAGCCCGAATGTTCAGACGATCATTCAAATCGCGGATAACGGGCCGATCGATGTCGAATGGGATCCCACGCTTGTCTCACGCGGCGTGATCACCAACGGCGATGTCGAAATCCACGGCGCGTACAAGGATACGTTTCTTAAAGTGGCGGCGGATCCGATGGCCGGCGACACGTCGCTCACCCTGGAAAGCGTTCCGGAAGGATGGCGGGTCGGCGACAAGCTGGTGCTGACCGGCACGCATCTGACCGAGACAATCGGGCAGGATCCTAACGAGGCGATGATTAACGAGACAGAAGACGAAGAGCTGATTATCACCAGCATCAGCGGCAATGTGGTGAATTTCGACCGTCCGCTCGAATTCGATCATGAAGGCGCGCGTTCCGACCTCAAGGCCTATGTGGCGAATTACACGCGCAATGTGCGCGTTCAAACCGAAAACGCAGATGATCTTCCGGTCTATCAGCGGGGCCATGTCATGCTGATGATGTCGGATGATATCGACGTTCGCTATGCGGAGTTTCTGGACCTTGGCCGGACAGACAAATCGCACCGGGCATTCGATGTCGAAGATCTCGACACGGTCGAAAGCGATTCCAACGTCAAGGCCCGCTATTCGCTGCATTTGCACCATCTGGGCGTCGACGATCCCGAAAACCCTGCAATGCTTGTCGGCAACTCCGTCTGGGGCTCGCCGGGCTGGGGCTACGTGCACCATGACTCAAATGCGATTCTCGCCGACAATGCGGCCTACGATACCTGGGGCGCCGGGTTTGTCGCTGAAACCGGCAATGAGATCGGCCGTTGGGTCCACAACATATCCATCAGGACGGTCGGCACGGCGGCGGCGCCGAAATGGTTTGAGGATGTTGTGGCGTTCGACCTTGGCCGCTCCGGCGTAAATTTCTGGTTTCAGGGCCGCCTCGTGGACGCGCTCGACAATGTCGCGGCGGGCTCGCCCGGCGGCCAGGGCTTTGTCTACATGACCCGCGGCGCCGGCCAGACGATTCCCATCGACAGTGTGAATGCGGATTTTCCGGAGACGATGCACTATTGGGATAAAGTAGACATTGCGCTGCCGTCGATTTCGCAGTTCGAGGGGAACGAGGCGATCGCCGTCAATCTCGGCCTGCAGGTCGTCAAATCGAACTCCAAGCAGTATCACGACGACCGGTCAATCATTAAGGATTTCACCGGTTGGGAAGTCGAGACCGGCGTCGAGCTGCAATATACGGCGCACTATACGCTGGAAAATATCGATGTCGTCGGCTCGACGGGCGCGGGCGGCGGCGTGCTCGGTTTTAGGGGCATTGAATACGCGAATTCGGTGTTCAGCACCGTGGTGAACGGCGCGACCGTGGACGGCTTCCAAGAAGGCATCTATTACAACAAGAACACCACGGGGCTGGATCCGACATTTGACAATAACTGGGACTATGTCTTCGTTGATCTTGATTTAAAGAACAATGGCGAGGACATGCCGACTTTCGACCCGGCGCACGACAGGCTGCTGTCCAGCAGTGATTTGCGCACGGGCGACCTTCTCATCGATCCGGATTATGACGGCATCTGGGGCGTGCCGGACCCGGGCGCAGACTCTTTTGTTCTGAGCGGAACGAAAACGGACAGTCTCGGCGAAGGGCCGATCTCTCCCACTTGGGATCCGGAATATATCAATCTTCTGGCGGTTCGGGGCGCGGTGGCCGCCGAAGGCTACTGGACGCTTTCCGATGGCCGGATCGTCACGCAAATCGAGCAGTATTTCGTTGACCGCGTCACCGGCGAGGCCGACAAAATCTCGCATTTCGTCACATGGGAGAAAGGTCCCAATGTGTTTGACGTGGCCCCGGAGTATCATGGCGTTCTCGACCGCAACAGCAACGCGCCTGTGGCTGTCGACGATTCCGCCACTGCGCCCGGCGTTGAAGAAAGCGTTATCATCGACGTCCTGGCGAACGACTTCGATCCCGACGGCGACACGACAAGAGTCGACGGCATCGTTCAGCCGACCCATGGTCAGGTGTTTTTGAACGACGACAACACGGTGACCTATGCGCCGGATCCGAATTTTTCAGGCACGGACGAATTCTGGTACTGGGTTGAAGACAATAATGGCCAGTTCGACAAGGGCCACGTCACCATCGAAGTCTAACCGGCGGCTTCCCATTCGGCCCTGACTTCCGCGTCGTCTTCCTGCGCGTGATAACGCGCGCGCAAGTCTTCAATATCACCGGGGCGTAATTGCGCGAGCGCCCAGACCGCAGCACCGCGCACCAGCGGACTTTCATCCTCAATGAGCGTCTCCGCGCAATCGGAGAGGCGTTCATCGCCGGAATTGCCGATCGCGATCAGCACATTGCGCACAAAGCGGTTGCGGCCCGTGCGTTTCACCGGCGAGCCGGAGAATTTCGTCCGGAACGCCGCGTCGTCGAGGCCGGCGAGCTCGCTCAACAAGGGCCGGCTTAAATCTTCCCTCGCGTGAAACGCGCTTTCGCGGGCCCTTTGCGCGAATTTGTTCCACGGACAAACAGCGAGGCAATCGTCGCAGCCATAGATGCGGTTGCCCATGGCCTTCCTCAACTCGCGCGGGATCGGGCCTTGATGCTCGATCGTGAGATAAGAAATGCAGCGCGTCGCATCGAGCTGATAGGGCGCGGGGAACGCGTTTGTCGGACAGATGTCGAGGCAGTTGCGGCAGGTGCCGCAATGATCGCGTTCGGCCTCGTCGGGGGCGAGCTCCAGCGTCGTGAAAATCGCGCCGAGAAACAGCCATGATCCGAACTCGCGGGAAACGAGATTGGTGTGCTTTCCCTGCCAGCCGATCCCGGCGCGCGCGGCAAGCGGTTTTTCCATCACCGGCGCCGTATCGACAAAGACCTTGACCTCCGCGCCGGTTTCTTCGGCGAGCGCGCGGGCGGCGCGCTTCAGGCGTTTTTTGACGAGGTCGTGATAATCGCGGTTATGGGCGTAAACGGAAAGAACGCCGCTGGATTTTTGTTCGAGCGCCGCCATCGGGTCGTGGTCCGGCCCGTAATTCATGCCGAGCATGATCACGGACTTCGCGTCTTTCCAGAGAGACTGCGGATGCGCGCGTTCGCCGGCCCGCGCTTCGAGCCAGCCCATCTCGCCATGGCGTCCGAGCGCCAGAAAACGCATCAGCCTTTCGCGAAAACTGTCCGGCAGCGCCGCCGGCGTAAAGCCGACAGCGTCAAACCCGCATTCGCCCGCCAGCGCGCGAATGCGGGCGGCGATATCGTCCGCCGTCTTTGTCATTAAAAATCCGGATTGTCGTAATGAGCCGGCGGCGGCAGGCCGTCGATGCGGTCGCGCAGGATCGGGCGCATGGCCGGGCGCGACTTCAGCCGCGCATACCAGTCCTTCACCGGCGGAAATTTCTCCCAGGGCACGAAGTCGATATAGTCGAGCGCCGACAATTGCGCGGCGGCGGCGATGTCGGCGATGGTCATCTTTTCGCCGGCGAGCCAGTGACGCTGGTCGAGCAGCCAGGCCGCGTAGTCGAGATGCCAGGCGAGGGCGTCGGCGCCGGCTTTCAGGAGTTCGTAATCGGGCTGGCCGCGGCGCATCAGCCTTTTGTCCACCCGCTCGCGCAGGGTGAAGACGCTGACTTCCGCTTCGAACTTGTCGAGAAACCAGGCGCTAAGCCGGCGCGCCTCCGCCCGCCCCGCCGACGTCGCCGGCAGCAGCGGCCCGCTCTCATAAGCTTCTTCCAGATATTCGATGATGGCGCTTGCGGGCGAGACGGCGATTTCGCCCCCCGTGGGCGGCTCGTCGATCAGCACCGGCACCGCGCCCGCCGGGTTCGCCGCGGCGAGCGTTCCGTCCTCATCCGCCCAGGGCCGCTTTTCCACGAGCTGCGCCGGCAGTCCTTTTTCCGCCATGGCGAAACGGATCGCCCGCGAGGCCGGATCGAGGGGCATGTGAAAGAGGGTGCGCATTCGTCAGCGCCTAACCCGGCTGAGTTGCAAAGGGCTGCGGGAGCCGAACATCAGACGTTCCTTTCAGCAAACCGATACGCTTCCGGCGCTCATTCGTTAAGAAGCGGGATCGGCGAGGCATGACTATCGCGGCTTCCGGGCGTCTGTCCATTTGGTTCCGCCGGTTTTGCCGCCATTCGAGCCAGCTCCCGGACCATAGCAGCGCCGCCGGCGGGGCAAAGCCGGAATCGGGCCTTCTTTTTCCGAAATTCCCGTTTAAGGCGAGCGATCGGCAGGCCGCTTGCAATGTCCTTCCCGGCGTCCGGTCTCCTGCAGGCCGCGCCCAGCGGGAGGGCAGCAAAGGTGTCTCAAATGAATACAACCGCCGCCGGGGAGACGATCGAGCCTGAATTTGCATGGCGCGCGGGAGCGCCGAGAGCGCGGTCCATGGCCATGCGCCTTTTTTCATGGCGCCAGCCGGGCTGGGTTTTTCTGTGGTCCGTCGGCGCGGCGTCCCTGTTTGTGGCGGCGGCCCTGTTGTCGCCGGCGCTGCTTAGCCTGTCGCCGACCGTGGACATGATCGGCCCCATCGCCGAGGCGCGGGCGGTCATGGCGGGCGAAGCCGATCTCGCCGCGCAGGACGCGCCGTTTCATCTTTTGCTGTTGATGGCGGCGGATATTTTTGTGGACGCGCCGGGCCGCGTGCATCTCGTTGCGAAAGCCATTGGCGCAGCGCTCGTTGCCTATGCCTTTGCTTTTATCGCCATCACGCGCTTTCCGGCGGTTTTCGTGACACTCGCAACAGCTGCGCTCGCCGGTTTCATAGCCGCGCCTTTTTCCGGCGCGCCGGAGTTCGGTCTCGCCCTGTTTATTGTCTGCGGTCTTTGCTTCCTGACGGCGTCCGCCGACGACAGTCCGGGGCGCGCGCGATTTGAAGGCGCGCTTGCCGGGCTCATGCTCGCCGCCCTGTGGCTGCTTCATCCGGCTTTTGCGCTCATCGGATTCATTCTCCTGTCGGCGTGTCCGTTTCTCACCGGCCGCGCAGGCCTCTGGCGCTACGCCGGCGCGCTCATCGGCTTTGCGTTCGCCGCCGGGCTCATGGAAGTCATGGCGCCGGGCGTTAATCTCGCCCGCGCGGGCGCCGCGCCGGGCGCGCTCGAGTTGCATGCGCTGTTCAAGGGCGGAGAAAGCGCCGTGGGGCTTGGCGGCGCCGCCTATGGCGCGCTGATCGTCATTCTTTCAAGCGCCGTCTTCGGCGGCGGCGCCCATTGGAAAAACTGGGCGGCGTCTGCGGCGCTGATGGTCGCCGGGCTGATCGCCGCGAAACTCGCCGGCGCCAGCGCGCTGCCGGTCTTTGCATTCGCCGCGGCGCTTGCGTGTTTTTCCGTTTCCTCGCCGTTTTACGATGGGCTGTTTCGCGAGCATGACCGGGCGAGCGTGGCGACGGCGCTCACCGCCGCAGCGCTCACCCTGTTCTGGACCGGCGCCGTCGCCGTTCATGCGGCGGGGCAATTCTCCCTGCAGCACCGGGCCGCGAAAGAGGCGCCGGAAAACATCCGCAGCGAGCTTGCGCTGGTCCAGCCGGGGGGGCCGACCATTGCGAAATGGGTGGAGGAAGGGCGCTTCTCGACGCCCGAAGCGCGGGCGTTTTTCGCCCTGACGCCGGTGGACCAGTCGGCGATGCTGCTCGAGGCGGCGGCGCGCGCGCGCGTCATTGCGGCGGAAGGCCTCGATGTGGCTTTCCTCACCGGCGCCGACACGGCCTGCGTGCTGGCGGAAGAACGCGACTGCCGGGCGGACGGCCCCGCCGCCGCAAATGAGGCGAGCGTCGTCTTCGTGCCGCGTCTTGAGATGGATCCGAAAACCACGGAAGCCAAAGGCCGCGCCGAAGCGATGCTCTATACGCAGTTCAAGATGGTCGAACGCACGGCGCTCTGGGAAATCTGGGTGCGCCGCGACGCGCCGGCCCCGGCGGGCCTGTTTCCGTCGACAGCGACCGATTACCGTTAGCGCGCGCCCCAGGCGATGAAATGCGGATTGTCGAAGCCGCGCGCCTTCTTGCCGTAAGTCAGCGGCTCGCCTTCGGGATGGGTGAGCACGCGCCCGCCCGCCGCCTCGAGCACGGCCTGGCCCGCGCCGGTGTCCCATTCCATGGTGCGCCCGAAACGCGGATAGACGTCCGCCGCGCCTTCCGCCACAAGACAGAATTTCAGCGACGAGCCGGCGGCGGTGAAGTCGCTGACCTTCAGCGTTTCAAGATAGGCGTCGGTCTCAGGCGAGCGGTGCGAGCGGCTGGCGACGGCGACGAGCCCTTCCTCAGGCGCCGTCCGGACACGGATGATGTCGCGTGCGCTGATGACATAATCGGTCACTTCGCCTTTCCAGGCGCCGTCCCGTCCGCCGAAATAAAGCCGGTTCGCCGCCGGGGCGTAGACGACGCCGAAAACCGGCCGGCCGTGTTCGATAAGCGCGATGTTGACCGTAAACTCGCCGGTTTTTTTGACGAATTCCTTGGTGCCGTCGAGGGGATCGACGAGGAAAAACACATCGCCCAGCGGGTCGGGAATCTTGCCCGCCGAGGCGCTTTCCTCCGCCAGCACCGGGATCTCCGGCGCGAACGCCGCAAGCCCGTCGAGAATGATTTTTTCGCCAAGCTCGTCGGCTTCTGTGACGGGGGAGGCGTCCGCCTTGGTCTGCGTTTCGAAATCGCGGGCGTAGACCTCCATCGCTGCGGCGCCGGCCTTGAGGGCGAGGGCGCAAAGCGTTTCGGTCAGCGCTTCGTCTGTAAAATGGTGATCGCTCATTAGGGCTCCATGGCGGCAAGGGCGGGGGAAAGCAAAACGGCGATTTGCCACGGTCTGCGCCGAAAATGCAAATCGCCGGAATGAGCGGATGGGCGCTGGAAGTTTCTTTCGCTTTGTTAATGCAGACGCGGGCGCCGCCCTGTCGGGAGGGAAGGGAACTTCCGCTATGCCGGAGGCGTTAGAGGCGGATATGCGTCCTATGGAGGGTCAGCGGAAGGCGACAATGGTGAAGGCGGCGGTCTGGCGCGGGGTCAGGCCCGGCGCGGCGAGGACGTCCTGGATGATCCAGCCTTCGTCGGCGAGCTGGTTTAGGCGCGTTTGAAGCGCGGCGGCGGCGGCCCGGCCATAATCGCGCTCATCGGCGAAAAGGCCGATCGGGCGCACCTTGGCGTCCCGCCAGCTCACGTAGAAAGACGCAAACTGTTTCGACATGGCACAGGTAACCTTTTTGACGTAAATTAGTCCTATTCTTGTTTAATTGACATTCAAACATCGGGCCGCTTCATTCCGCGCCGTCTGTAGCCGGAGGAGGGCCCCTTGGGGACTGGCCTGAGAGGACTGGGAGCGAAGACTGGAATGGGGGAGCAGGGCCTCAGCAGCGGCGCTGACAATGCCGACAATTTTTCCGGCGACGGGGTTCGCCATCGCGGTCCGATGGCGCGCGCGCTGTTCGGCGACATTGTGCAGTTCGTCGATTTTATCGTCGTCATCCTGACGGCGGTGCTCGTCGCCTATGTCTATCATGTCTTTTACCTGGGCTCGGAATTCGACATTCAGTACTACGCCGCCGCCGGCATAATGGGCGCGACGGGGCTGACGGCGCTGATGCGCCGCGACGGCTATTACGATTTCGATCAGGCCGCCGGCGCCGAGCATCCGGCCCGCGCCATCGTTTCGCGCTGGGCGCTCGTCCTGCTCGGACTTCTGGCTTTCGGATTCGCCCTGAAAATTTCGGAGAATTTCTCGCGCGCCTGGCTCGGCGCCTGGTCGGTGACGGCGGTGTCGTCGGTGATCGCCGTGCGCCTGTCGGCGAACGCCTTCGTGCGCAAGATGAGCCGCGACGGCGGCGTCTTTGCGCGCCGCGTGGCGGTGGTCGGCGCGACGGCGCTCGGGGTGAAATTCACCGAACATGCAAAAGCCTCGCCTGCGGGGCTCATTGTCGACGGCATTTACGCCGCCGGTCTCGCCGACGCCGGCGACGGCGTCGGCGAAGGGGTCGCCATCAAAGGCGATCTCAACGATCTCGTGCACGCCGCGCGCCATGGCGAAATCGACGATGTCGTCATCGCGACGCCGCGCGCGTCAACCGAAGAAATGCAGATGCTGGTGCGCCGCCTGTCGATCCTGCCGGTCTCCATCGCCATTTGTCCGAACATTCACTGGCTCGACCATCTCGGGGGCGCCATCTCCCGCGTCGGCGGCGTCCGGGTCTTGTCGCTTTACCGGCGCCCGCTCGAAGGCTGGGGCAGCGTCATCAAGACGCTCGAAGATTACCTCCTGGGCTCGCTTGCGCTGATCGCCTTGTCCCCGGTGATGCTCGCAATCGCCGTCGCCATCAAGCTGCAGGGCAAAGGGCCGATCCTGTTTGCGCAAAAGCGCCACGGTTTCAACAACGCCGTCTTCAAGGTGTATAAGTTCCGCACCATGACCGTCGCCGAGGACGGCGACGTGATCACGCAGGCCAAGGCCGGCGACGCGCGCATCACGCCGCTCGGCGGTTTCCTGCGGCGTTACAGCCTCGACGAGCTGCCGCAGCTGTTCAACGTCATCAAGGGCGAGATGTCGCTTGTGGGCCCGCGCCCCCATGCGCTCGCCCACAACCACCAATATGCGCGCGCCATCGAGAACTATTCCGGCCGCCACAAGGTGAAGCCCGGCATCACCGGCTGGGCTCAGGTGAACGGCTATCGCGGCGAGACCTCCGAAAACGAGCAGATGGAGGACCGGGTGCGCTACGACCTCGCCTATGTCGATAACTGGTCACCCTGGTTTGATATAAAAATCCTGTTTTTGACCGTCAAAGCAGTGGTTTTTCCGCAAAACGCCGTTTAAGACGCGGGGCCAAGAGCAATGCGTCTTTGCGGTGCGCTTTATCGCCGAAGGGCCGTTTAAGGCGCGAGATTTTACCAGTAGGATTTCGGCCATGCGCGTCACCATGATCGGCACCGGTTATGTCGGGCTTGTTTCCGGCGCCTGTTTCGCGGATTTCGGCCATGAGGTCGTTTGCGTCGACAAGGACCGCTCGAAAATCGAAAAGCTCGAAAAGGGCGAGATCCCGATTTACGAACCGGGCCTAGAGGCGCTGGTTGCGGAAAATGTGAAGGCCGGGCGCCTTTCCTTCAGTCTCGATCCCGCCGCGTCGACGCCGAAAGCCGACGCCGTTTTCATCGCGGTCGGCACGCCGTCGCGCCGCGGCGACGGCTTCGCCGATCTTTCCTATGTCCATAAGGCGGCTGAGGAAATCGCCGAAGTGATGGACGGCTATACGGTCGTCGTCACCAAATCGACCGTGCCGGTGGGGACCGGGACGGAGGTTGAGGAGATCATCCGCAGGGCGCGCCCGGACGCCGATTTCTCCGTCGTCTCCAATCCGGAGTTCTTGCGCGAAGGGGCGGCGATCGAGGATTTCAAGCGTCCCGACCGCGTCATTGTCGGCGCCGAGGACGAGCGCGCGCAAAAAATCATGCGCGAGCTTTACCGGCCGCTTTATCTCAACGAAACGCCGATCGTCTTCACCAACCGGGCGACGTCGGAGCTTATCAAATACGCCTCCAACGCCTTTCTCGCCACCAAGATCACTTTCATCAACGAGATGGCCGATCTTTGCGAAAAAGTCGGCGCCAATGTTCAGGAAGTGGCCCGCGGCATCGGGCTGGACGGGCGGATCGGTCCGAAGTTCCTGCATGCGGGGCCGGGCTATGGCGGCTCGTGCTTTCCCAAAGACACGCTCGCGCTGGTGCGCACGGCGCAGGTCCATCACTCGCCGACCAAGATCGTCGAGGCGGTGGTCGAGATTAACGACGCCCGAAAGAAGAAGATGGCGGCCCGCGTCATCGAGGCTTGCGGCGGCGCGCTGGAAGGCAAGACGGCGGCCGTTCTCGGTCTGACATTTAAACCGAATACGGACGATATGCGCGACGCGCCTTCGCTCGACATCGTGCCGGCGCTGCAGGCGGCGGGCGCGCATGTCCGCGCCTTCGATCCCGTCGGCATGCGCGAGGCGGAAGGGCTGTTAAAAGACGTCGAATATGTGGACGGGCCTTACAAGACGCTCGACGGCGCCGACGTCGTCGTCATCGTCACCGAATGGGACGAATTCCGGGCGCTCGATCTTGAACGGGTGAAGTCGCTGATGAAGGCGCCGGTCATGGTCGATCTCAGGAACATCTATCGTCCCGATGAAATGGCGGAAGCCGGGATCGATTATTACTCCATCGGCCGGCCGAGGAAATCCTAGCCTTCTCCGCCTCGCGCGCGCAGTTCTGCGCATCCGGAGCAGGCGGGCGCCGTTCATGATAGCACGGAAGTAAAAGGCGTGGATAAGTATCCACGGGTTTTCCCGCGGGGGTATTATGCATGTGGCCCCGTGAAGGCCCGAAGCCGTGTTCGCAGAACCGGCGATAGAAGGTCAAATTCTCTTCTTGCGACTCGTCACGCTTCAAGCGTGGCGTCCATCTTTTACGCCGGAGCTTGCTGGCGGCCTCTGGACCCCACGCTTCAAGCGTGGGGAGTCGAAGAAGGGCGGATCGCAAAATACAGGATGCATCCCCGTGGAACAATTTACGCAAATGGCGCCAAATTCGGCTGAAAGCCAGGAAAGACGCCGTTTAAAAGAAAAAGGGAATCCGGTTTACGCAAATTGTTCCACGGCGCGCGGGCAAAATGCAGCGCCGGGAAGGGAAGCTTCAGGCGGCGCGGAGTTTTTTCAGAATGGCGTTTTTGCGCGACGCGCCGCTGCGCGACGGCGCGTCGATGTCGAGGCGCGCGCGGCGGAGAATGTCCGAGGTCACCACGGGCGCCTCGCTGCGGAACAGCGTCTTGCCCTCCTCGTCCACATAGATGACGAAAAATCCGCCTTCGGCGTTCAGCGCATGGCGCAACAGCGCCGGATCGAGCCAGTCCATGGGCTCTCCGTTCTGGCGCGGCGTCGCCTCGCCATAGACCTCCATCACCGAGACCTCCTCGCGGATCAGCGCCGCGATGGCGGGCTTCAAAAGCCTGCGCTGCATCTTGCAGGCGGGGTGATTGGCGCCGGGGCCGATAATGAACAGGGTGTTTTTCGGCGAGAACTTCTTCACCGTTTCCGTCTGCCTGAGGCTCGAGCCGATCTCCGGGATGAGGCCGGGCCGGAATGAGGCGAGCGCGGCGATGAATCCGAAGACGAGGCAGATCGCAATAATGGCGAAGGTCAGTTCCATAGGCTGTGGAAAATACCGTCCCGTCCTTGCCGTCCCGTTAACCGGATGCGCCAAAGGCTCCGGAAAACAGGCGCTTCCGCCGTTCAGTTCCCGGCGGCGGCCCGAAAAAACGTCCGGTCCGGCGGGAAGGTTAAGAGAAGATGAATATCACGGGGCCCCGGACGGGGAAAGCGGCGGCGCGGCTGTGTTACGGCCTGTGCGCCGCGGCGCCTGCCGGCGCGCCGAGCATTTCGTCATAAAGCCCTTCGGGGAGGGTTTTCCGGCGATAGAGCATGACGGCGCCGATGGCGAGCATGGTGATCCCCGCAGCGATGAAGGCGAGGCTCGGATCGGCGTTGGTGCGGGTGATGGCGAGCACCGACAAAGAGCCAGGGATGGCGAAGGCGGCGTAGGTGAAGGCGGCGGCGGCCATGATGCGCGCGCGCGTCTCGCGCGGCGCCCGGCGCTGCATCGCCGCCTGCAGGGGGGCGATGTAAACGCCGGCGAGACCGGAGGTGAGAATGAGCACGCCGACCAGCACGCCGCCGCCTGCGGAGGAAAAAAGTCCCTGCAACGTCATGGGCGCCGCCGGCGTTCCCGCAGCGAACGGCGTCACGATATAGATTGCGATGCAGGAAACGCCTGCTGCGGTGATGGCGAAGGCGGATGCGCCGAGCCCGGAGCGCGCTTTCGCAAAGCTCGCCGCCGTTACCGCGCCGGTTCCCGCGCCAATCGCGAAAAAGCCGTTAAGCGCCGCCCAGACCAGCGGCGTCGCATGAAGCGCGTCCCGCCCGTAAAGCGGAATGACGACGGTGATGGCCGTGGAGAGAAAATAGAAACAGGCGGCGCCGAGAAGCGGCGGCGCAACGCCGCGGGCTTCAAAGGCATGGCGGAACATGAGCGCGGTTTGTTTAAAGCCGTTGAAACTCAGTTTCAGATCCGGCGCATTGGCGGCGGCGTAAGGCGCGAACCATGCGGCGGCAAGGCCGGTCAAGGAGGCAAGCACGAGAGTCGCGCCGACAAGGGCGCCGCCGCCCGGCGCGGCGATCAGCGTTCCGCCGAAAACATAGCCGAGGAGAATGAATGTGAAGACGCCCGCATTGCAAAACCCGTTGCCGCGCACCAGCTCGTCCATGGCGAGATATTTCGGCATGGCCGCGACGCGCACCGGCGAGAAAAAGGCCGATTGCGCGCCCATGGCGAACAGCATGGCGATGGCGAGCCCGCCCCAGCCGAAAGCGAAGGCCGCCCCCGCCGTCAGCATGAGCACGAGTTCGGTGGTTTTCGTGCGCCGGAACATCAGCGAGGTTTCGTATTTGTCCGCCAATTGTCCGGATACAGAGGAAAAAATGAGGATCGCCGCCGGCAAAAGCGCGCCGATGAGCGGGATGGCGTCGTCCGGGTCGGGGAAAAACGGCACGGAAATGACGCCCGCGGGGATGCCGATGAGGAGCGCCTGACGCAGGGTGTTGTCTGCGAAAGCGCCGAAGGAGAGCGCCGTCCACATGGGCAGGAAGCGCCGCCGGAAAAACAGCGGCGTTTTCGACGGTTTTGTTGTGTCAGGGGCGCTCAACTGGCCTGGCTCCGCGGATCGGGGAGGAGGGCGCCGATTTCGACGCCTTCGGGCGTCTCCTCGCCCAGCAGCGCAATGGAGCGCGCTTCGACAGCGGTTTCAAGCCGGGCCATGAAAGTCTCCTTGTTCAGGCCCGGCTCGATCGGGTCAAGAAATTCGATCACCGCTTCGCCGGGGCGCAGGCGCCAGCTTTGTTGCGGCCAGCGAAGGCCGAGATTGGTGGCGACCGGCGCCACGGCGCAGCCATAGGCTTCATACATATGATAGACGCCTTTTTTATAGCGATATTGACGCCCCACCGGCGCGAGATGGCCTTCCGGGTAGATCAGGATGCGGCGATTTTGCGTCCGCGCCCTTTCAAGATCGTTATCGACGAGGCGCGCTCTCGCATAAGCGCCGCCGCAATTGTCCACCACGATCGCGCCCATCTTCTTGAGGATGCCGCCGACCAGCGGAAAATTCTCGAGATGGTCGCCGGTGACGAAAGCGAGATCGAAAAACTGGGAGAACATCAAAAAGCCGTCGCCCCAGCTCTGGTGTTTGGCGGCGATGATGCAGGGCCCGTCGGGCAGTTTTTCCTTGCCGGCGACGCGAATGCGAATGCCGGCGATTACGCGCATCCACAAACACATGGTCCGCGTATAGCCGAGGGTCCAGAACATCAGCGGCTTGCGGTTGGGGATCAGCAAGAGCGGAATCGCGCCGAGCGCGAAGAAGATCGAGGTCAGCCAGTAGGCGGCCTGAAACAGGAAAGAGCGTAACAAGGAAATCATGACAAACCTCTCAGGATTTCAAAACGGCGATAACGGCGCGGGCGAGGGCCTCTTCATGCGCGCCAAGCGCGCCTTTCACCCGGCCGTAGATTTTATGAAGCGCCGTTTGCAGGACGACGCCGAGGGCCGCGGCGGTCTTCAGGGCGGCGTCGCCTTGCGGCAGTTCGCCGTGTTTTACGGCGTCCATAATGACGCCTTCGACGATGGCGACGGGGTTGCCGCTTTTCGGACTTTCAGACTTGTCCGCATAGGGAAGAAAGCGGTGCGTCGTCAGCAGGTGATAGGAAAACAGCGTCCAGTCTTCGTCGGCGATGCGGACATAGGCGGCGACAATGGCGCGGGCCTTGTCTTCGATCTTCGCGGCCTCCGCGGCGGCGGCTTCGACCTCCTCGGCAAGGCGCTTGTGGATTGCAAAGAACATGGCCTGGCTCAGCGCATCCTTGCTCGGGTAGTGGCGGTAGAGCGCCCCTTCGGAAACGCCGCTCGCCGCGGCGATCTCCCGCGTCGTCACGGCGTCCACGCCGCGCGCGCAAAACAGGCTCAGCGCCGCCCGTTCGATCCGCGCCTTGGTGGTTCCCGGGGCGGCGGTGACGCCGCTTTGTTCCGTCTTTTCCGTCAGCATTGTCGCCGTCTCCGTCTTTCAGCCCGCAGGCCGGGCCCGGCGGCCTGGCGCGTGCTGGGTGTGAGCGTTCACTCACGTATAAGCTGGAATGGAAGGTTAGTCAAGTGAGCGCTTACTCACATTTGGACGGTCGGTTTGGGCTGGACGGGATCGGTCCCGAAAAGGGGAAAGGCGGCTCAAGAGGCGGGAAAGAGATAAAGCCCGGTGCGGCGGAGGTTGTGTGGACGCGCCCTTGTGCCTCCGCCCGCCCTTTGAGCGGCGGAACGAGTCCCCGCGCCCCTGTGAGCCGGCGGTCAGGCGTGGCGCAAAGGCATCGCCGCCTGAAGCCTTCTCGCCCGGCGCATTGCAACCGCACTGTGGATCGCTATATATCCCGCGGACTTGCCGCCGGGCGGGGCGGGCTAAGCAGCTCATCTTCCTCGCATTCCGGCCTTCGCTTCCCGAGGGAGTTTTCTGCCGATGTTTATTTCGCCCGCTTACGCGCAGGCCGCCGAAACGGCTGGTGGCCCGCAAAGCATTTTCACATCGCTTTTTCCGATCGTGGCGATGTTTCTCATCTTCTATTTCCTGCTGATCCGGCCGCAAATGAATGCGCGCAAAAAGCATCAGGAAATGGTTTCCAATGTCCGCCGCGGCGATGTGGTCGTCACCGCCGGCGGCATTGTCGGCAAAGTGACGAAAGTGCTTGAAGGCGAGGAGGTCATGGTCGAGCTCGCTGACAATGTGACCGTGAAAGTCGTCAAGTCGACTCTCACTGACGTGCGCACCAAGCCGCAGCCGCCAGCCAACGACGAAGACAAAAAAGACAAAAAATAAAAACAGGCGCGCTCCGCGCGCAGCAGCCGGGCTCACCCCATGCTTCAGTTTTCGAAATTTCAAACCGCCGGCGTCGCGTTGCTGGTATTGCTCGGCGCGCTGTTTGCGGCGCCGAACCTGCTTTCCGAAGAAACGCGCAACGCCTTGCCGGGTTTCATGCCGAAAGGAACGATCAATCTCGGCCTTGATCTTCAGGGCGGCTCGCACCTTCTCCTCAGCGTCGACACGAAAAAGGTGATTGACGACCGGATGCGTGCGACCATGGGCGACATTCGCCGGGAGATGCGTCCAAACCGCACGGCGAACCGCGACCGGATTTCGATTGAAAGCCTTTCCTATGACGACGAGGCCGGCGTGATTTCACTGTTGATCGCCGATCCTGCAGAAGCGGAAGAAGCGGAAAAGCGCGTGCGCGACTTGACCCGCGGCGGGGTTGGCGGCGCGCTGGGGCTCGGGATGCGCAGCTACACCGTGACGGCGGACGGGGGGCGCATCGAGGTTGAGATGACGCCGGAGGCGCAACGCTTTTATTCAGACGAGGCGGTGCGCGACTCCATTGAGGTCGTCCGCCGCCGGATCGATCCCGCCGGCAATAAGGAAGTTCTGATTGCGCCCCAGGGCGTCGACCGTATCGTCGTTCAGGTGCCCGGCGATAACGACCCCGAAGCCTTGAAAAGACTGATCAACCGCACCGGCCAGCTGACCTTTCACCGCGTCGATCAGACGGTGAGCCTCGCCGACGCGGCGGCGGGTCTTCTGCCGCCGGGCCGGATCCTTGTGCCTTTCGCCGATCTTGCAGGAACTGGCGGGCCGGGGCTGGTGCTGGTCGAAGATCCTGAAATTACCGGCGACATGGTGAACACGGCTTCCGCCAGCCCGAATAGTGATGGCGGCGCTTTTCAGATCAATTTCCAGTTTGACAATCGCGGGGCGCGGCGTTTCCGCGATTACACCACCAACAATGTCGGCGCGGTGTTCGCCATCGTGCTCGACAATGAAATCATTTCGGCGCCGACGATCCAGACGCCGATCCCCAACGGGTCGGGCCGCATCACCGGCGATTTTACGGCGCAGGAAGCAGCGCAGACTGCGCTCTTGATCCGCTCCGGCGCGCTGCCGGCCGAACTTGAAACCATCGAACAGCGCTCCGTCGGCGCCCAGCTCGGCCAGGATTCGGTCGAGGCCGGCGCCAAGGCGCTGATCATCGGGTTCGCCGCGGTGATCATTTATATGATTTTGAGCTATGGCCGTTTCGGCGTCTACGCCGATATGGCGCTGATCGCCAATGTCATTTTGATCGCCGGCCTGTTGTCGCTAATGGGCTCGACCCTCACTCTGCCGGGCATCGCCGGCATCGTCCTGACCATCGGCATGGCGGTCGACGCCAACGTCCTCATCTTTGAGCGCATTCGCGAAGAAATGCTCGCCGGCAAACCGCCGATCAAGGCGGCGGAGGTCGGCTATGACAAGGCGCGCTCGGCCATCATCGACGCCAACATCACCACTTTCCTCGCCGCGCTGATCATGTTCCAGCTTGGCGCCGGACCGGTGCGCGGCTTTGCGATCACGCTGGCCGTGGGCGTCGTCACCTCCGTTTTCACCGCTTACGTGCTGACGCGGCTTTTCGCCGGCGCTTATCTTTTGGCGAAGCGGCCGAAAGAACTGAAACTCTAAAGGTCGAAGCGATGCTGCTTAAATTAATCCCGGACCAGACTCATATCGGTTTCACGCGCATGCGTTATGCGGCGCTGGCCTTTTCGGCGCTCCTGGTCGTTGCGTCGCTGGGCGCTGTTTTTACACTGGGCTTTAATTTTGGCGTCGACTTCCGCGGCGGCGTCACCATCGAGGTCGCCGATGAGGAGCCGATCGATATCGGCGAAGTGCGCACAGCCATGAACGATCTCGGTCTCGGCAGCATCGACGTTCAGGAGATCCAGGATTTCGCCGGCACGGACAAGGCCGTGCTCGTGCGGATTGCGCAACAGCAGGTTGACGGCGCCGACGGCGACGGCGCCGCCGAACGGGCGCAGCAGCAAGCGCTGGCGACGGCTTCGGACGCGCTTCAGGCCTTGCTCGGCGACGACATCGAGTTCCGCAAGCGGGAAGTCGTCGGGCCGACCGTCTCCGGCGAACTCATTCAGAAAGGCGCGCTCGCCATCGCGCTCGCCATCGGCATGATGCTGATCTATATCTGGCTGCGTTTTGAGTGGCAGTTTTCCATGGGCGCGATCATCGCGCTTGTTCATGACGTGATCATCACGCTCGGCATGTTCGCCGTGACGCGGCTTGAGTTCAATCTCGCCATTATCGCCGCGATCCTGACCATTGTGGGCTACTCCATGAACGACACCGTCGTCGTTTACGACCGCGTGCGAGAGAATTTGCGCAAGTTCAAGCAAAAGCCCCTGTCGGAGCTTATCGACCTTTCGATCAACGACACGCTGAGCCGCACGATCATGACGTCCGGCACCACCATGCTTGCGCTTGCCGCGCTTGCGGTTTTCGGCGGCGAAGTTTTGCGCGGCTTTACGCTCGCCATGATCTGGGGCGTCGTCATCGGCACCTATTCATCGATCTTCGTCGCCTCGCCCTTCCTGTTGGCGACGGATGTGAAACGCGACTGGTCGAAAGCCGTTCCGGCCGGAGCTTAGCCGGAGCGTTCTTCTCGGATGATAGAAATGAAAAAGCCGCCGGAAAAACCGGCGGCTTTTTCATTTGGGCATGCTCAGGCTTTTAAGCCTTGGACAGATTCTCGTTCGCGAAATCCCAGTTGACGAGCTTGTCGAGGAACGTCGCGATGTAATCGGGGCGCTTGTTTTGATAATCGAGATAATAGGCGTGCTCCCACACATCCATGGTGAGGAGCGGCGTGACGCCCGCTTCAGTCAGCGGCGTTTCGGCGTTCAGGGTTTTTCTGACTTCGAGCTTGCCGTCTTTCGCGACGAGCCAGGCCCAGCCGGAGCCGAATTGCGTGGCGCCGGCGTCGGAGAAAGCGTCCTTAAAGCCGTCATAGCCGCCAAAAGCGTCGTCGATCGCCGCGGCGATGTCGCCTTTCGGTTTGCCGCCGCCTTTCGGCGCCATGGAGTTCCAGTAGAAAGTGTGATTCCAGGTCTGCGCGGCGTTGTTGAAGAGGCCCTGATCGCCTTTCTCCGCAGCCGCTTTGACAATTTCTTCAATTGAAGCATCGTCAAGCGCCGTTCCTTTAATCGCGGCGTTCGTCTTGTCGACATAAGCTGCGTGATGCTTGTCATGATGGAATTCGAGCGTCTTTTTCGAGATATGCGGCGACAGCGCGCTCATGCTGTAGGGTAGGTCCGGTAGTTCGATAGCCATTAATACGCCTCTTCTTGCCTCGGGTCCAAAATAAGCGCCGATTGAAGCACGGCAAGCCTTGCGGATAAACTTTTCAAGATTGTATTTTCAACGGTCCTTGAACGCGCACCGCCAGCTTTCTTTACTCCCGGCGTTTCTGTTATCACGCGCCTCTATGACCGCTTCACGAACACAATCCGACGCCTATTGTTCCGATCTGGTTCGGGGCGGCGACGAGGATCGCTGGCTTGCGTCACAATATGCCGCACCGCCCTTGCGTCCGGCGCTCATGACGCTGTGCGCTTTCCAGATCGAATTGCGCCGCATCCCTTCGGCGGTCAGCGAGCCGCCGCTCGGCGAAATCAGGCTGCAATGGTGGCGCGAGGCGCTGGACGAGATCAGGGACGGCAAAACCCCCCGGGCCCATCCCGTGGTCGAGGCGCTCGCCGAATCGGGCTTGGCGGCGCCGGTTTATGCTCCGGATATAGAGGCGATACTCGACGCGGCGGCCCGCCCCCTTTACGGCGAGGGATTTTCATCGCTTGCATCGCTCGAAAGCTGGCTGAAGGCTGCGGAAGGCGGTTTCGACGCGCTGGCGGCGAAGCTTGCGGGCGGCGATGCGGCGCTGGCCCGCGCCGCGGCCGGCGCCGGAACGGCTTTTGCGCTGGCGCGGGAAGGCGGCGGCGTCGCGCCCAACCTTGCGGCCGAAGCCCATGCGCGCGCAAAGGCGCTCTATAAGGACACCGCTCCGGCGCTGTCTGACGCGCCGCCGGAAGCATCGCCCGCCTTGCTGCATCTTTCGCTGACGCCGTCTTATCTCGTATGCGGCGGCAAGGCGTTCCCGGCGCGCAAACGGTTGCGCTTGTTCGCCGCGATGGCGTTCGCGCATTACTGAGGGGATCAGGTGTGGTGTTCGATATTGTCTTCGATCAGCGCCCTGTTATAGGCGGCGAGCGCTTTGACGCGGGAGAGATAGCCGACCACTTGTTCGCGGTCTTCCGCGTCGACCACAGGCAGGCCGTGTTCTTCGGCTTCGTTCAGCTTGGCGAGGGCTTCGCCCAGCGACTGGCGCGTTTCGAGCCGTTCGGCTTCGGATGGCAGAGGCGAGCCCGGCGGCATTTTCTCCATCACTTCGCGCACCCTGATGGTTTTTAAAATGATGCCTTGCGGGCCTTCGGAAAGGTCGTAGCCGCGCCGCGACAGCTGCCAGTGGAAAAAGGATTTTCCGCAGAGCGCTTGCGTGATCAGCGTGGCGATGGCGACGGCGACCATCAGCGAAATGGTGATGCCGTATTCGCCGGTGAGTTCGAAAACGATCAGCGTCGTAGAAATCGGCGCGCCGAGAATGGCGCCGCTCACTGCGCCCATGCCGACCATGGCGTAATAGGCCGGGTTTGCAGTGACGCCGGGAAAAAGCTCGGTAAGGCCTGCGCCGAAAGCGGCGCCGGCGAAGGCGCCGATGACGAGGCCGGGCGAAAAGACCCCGCCGCCGAAGCGGCAGGATAGCGTGACGGCGGTCGCCGCGCCTTTCATCAAAACAAGCAAGATCAAAAGGTGAAACGCGTATTCCCCGTTGAGCGCCTTTGTCACCGCCTCATAGCCGACGCCGAAGACTTCCGGATAGAAGATCCCGATAAAACCGACAATGACGCCGCCGATGGGGGGCAACAGCAAATAGGAAATATTGTGGCGCTGGGCGATCTCGCGCAGATCGACGGTCAATTTCTCCGTAAACAGAAGAAACCCGGAAGCGACAAGGCCGCAGACAATGCCTAAGAGGGCGGCGAGCGGCACGTCGATTGTCGCAGCGACGCCGTAATCCGGCGGCGTAAAGGCCGGGAAATCGCCGAGGTGAATGCGCGTGACGATGGCGGCGGAAACGCTCGCCGCGGCGATCGGTCCGAAGACGGAGAGCGCATAATTGCCGAGAATGACCTCAAGCGCGAAGAGAACCCCTGCAATCGGCGCGTTGAAGCTCGCCGACACCGCCGCCGCCGCGCCGCAGCCCAACAGCGCGCGCCTTTGTTTGGCGTCGAAGCCGAGCCTGCGGTTGATCCGCGAGGCGATGGTCGCGCCGAGATGGACGGCCGGGCCTTCGCGGCCGGCGCTGGCGCCCGCGCCGAGGGAGATGATGGAGACGGCGGCGGCGGCGAGTCCGGTCCGCATGGAGACATGCCCGCCGGCCACCGCCCGGGCCTCGATCACTTCGGCGACCCCTTGCGCGCGCCCGTCGGCGAGCCACTGAAACCGGTCGGCGAGATAAAGGATTGCCGACACCGCAAGTCCGCCGATCACCGGCGCGGCCCAGGCCCGCCAATGGCTTAAGGAAACAGCGCCGCTGAGCATGCTGGCTTCGGTCTCGCCGAAGGAGAGTTGCGCCACGGCGTCGATGGCGTAACGAAAGCCGATGACCCCGTAAGCGGCGGCGGCGCCGATCAGCACCGCGCATATCCACACGCGCAGGACTTCGAGCTTCTGCAGCCAGCGGCGCAGCTTGCGCAGGGCGATAAGGATGCGGGCGACGTTCCGCGTCATGACAGGCCGAAAGGTTAAGGAACAGCGTTCATATCAGCATTTCCAGCGGAGTCTAAATGTCATGAATGGCTTAACGTCGCATTCACCCTGCCTTGGCATGATCTGAAGTCTATCAGCTTTTGGGCACGGGGAAGGCTATGGCGGCGCCGACGACGCAAGCAGCATGCAGCAACACGGCCGACAAAATCGATCCCGCACGGGCGCCGGCGGCGCTTGAGCGCTGGCGCCGGGCGGTGGCCGAGGCCATGGGCGGCGATCCCGGCGCGCCGCTGGACCAGCCCGACCGCCGGCTTTTGATGCTGCGGGTCTTCGGCGCGACCCGCCGTCTCGCTGAACTTTGCATGACTCATCCCGATGCGGCGGCGACCGCGCTGATCGACGGCGCCTCGCCGGTGCTCGCCGAGGCGGCGCGCGATCTGACAGCGCTCGATCGCGGCGTTGGCGGGCCGGACGCCCTGCACGCCGCGCTCGCCCCTTTGAAGAACCGTGTCGATGTGGCGATCGCCATCGCCGAGATGAGCGGTCAGTGGAGCGTTGCGGATGCGACCGCGGCGCGGGTCGATTTCGCCGAGCGCATGGTCGAGACGGGCCTGCGCTGGCTGGTGCGCGCGGCGGTGAAACGCGGCGAACTGACGGTCGAGGATTCCGACAATTTCCTGAAAGGCGTTTTCGTCGTCGCCGGCAGCGACTTCGCTCATGAAGACCTATCGCCCTACGGGCCGCTCGACATGATCATCCTCTATGACGAAAAGGCTTTTGGCGGCCCGACGGCGCGCGGGGCCGACCGGATTTTCGTGCGCATCGGCGCCGAAATCCGCGAAGCCTTCGAAGGCAAGCCCGGGGAATATCTGCTTTATGCGCTGAAAACGCCGCTTGGCTCCGGCGTCGGCGGCGCCGGCTACGCCGACAGCGTCGCGCGCGTCAAGGCGACGGCGGGCGGGCCGCAGGCGGATGCGTTGAAGATGTGGCTTGGGTCGGCCCGCATCGTCGCGGGCGACCGCACGGCGGGCGGCGCCTTTCTCGAAGACATCGAACAAATGGTGTGGACGGACAATCCCATCGCCGTTGAAGCGCTGCGGAATTTCGTCGAAGAGACCGACAATGATCCGCGCGGGCCTTTCCGCCGCGTCGCCGGTCTGTGCCGTCTCGCGATCGGCGGGCTGCGTCCGGTGTTTCGCACGTCGTCGGCGCGGGAGATTTTCGAAACGGCGGCCAGCTCCCGCACGCTCGCGAAAGATGTGGCGCGCCGTCTGGTTTCTGGAAACGAGCTCGCTCATATCGCCGTTTCGCGCCTGCAGATGATGAAAGGCGCGGCGGTCTCCGGCGTTGAGCGCGAGGACGAACAGCGCGCGCTGGCGCTGCTTTGCGGCTATTGCGACTACAAGGATCTCGACGCGGCGATACAGGGCGCGCGCACCGACGCCGCGAATACGCTGCGCCGCTTCGCATCCGGCCCGCAGGCGGAAATCGCGCTTTACCGGGGCGCCGCCGAGACCGACGAAGGCGACGCCGATAAGCTCGAAGACCTCGGTTTCTTGAATGGCGCGAGCCTTTCCGCCGCCGTCGACAATTGGGCTGAGCGGGCCGAAGGCCGCGCCGGCGAAAAACGCTTTTCGGCCTGCGCGCCGGGGCTGCTCACCGCTTTTGGCGAGACGCAGCACCCCAATGATGCTGTGCGCCTGTTCGATGAGCTTCTCACCGTCGCCGGCGAGGGCCATGACGTTTTTGCGCTTGTCGGCGAAGACGCGCCGCAGCGCGACGGGCTGGTGGACGCTTTCGGGTCCTTCGGCGCAGCGGTGGCGCCGCTCGTTCAGTCGGCGGACGCGGCGGAATTTTTCTTCGAGGCGCCCGGCGCCGAAACGCCGCAAAGCGGCAAGGAATGGCTGAGCCGTTTCACGCCGCCGCCGGCGAAAGGCAAAACGGCGCTCGCCGACCTTTCCGAATGGCGCCGCGATCTGATGGCGCGCATCGCCTATAGCGCGGCCACGGGCGCCAGCGGCTTCGACGCCGCCGTGGAGGCGTTTGAGGACATTCATGTCCGCACCCTGAAAAATGTCTTCGACATCGTGCGCCAGACGGCGCCCGGCGCGGAAAAAACCGCCGCCGGCAAGATCGCCATGCATGTCTTTGAATCCGACGGCCCGCATCTGCCCGGCGCCGCCACGCATGTCGGCTTCATTTCCAGCGCGCAAACCGGCGATGCGGGCGAGGCTTTCGTTCACCGCTATCTCGAAGCGTTGGGCGAGCTCGGCGAAGGCGTCTTTGCAATTACGCCTGACGCGACCCACCGTCCCGGCGGCGTTGGCGGACCGATCGCGCCTGAAGTCGCGGCCTTCAAGACCTATGTGCAGTCCGAGGCCGTGGCTCACGAACAGATCATGCTCGCCCGCGGCCGGGTGGTTGCAGGCGAAGACGCGGCGGCTGAATGCGCGCGTGAAGCGCTGCGCGGGGCTGTCGCCGGCGCGCGCCGCGCCGACATTCTCTTCCGCGATCTCGACCGCGCCCGCGCCCAGCGCATGCGCCGCGAAAAAGCCTCGTCCGATTGGGACATCGACCGTCTCGAGGGCGGGCGCGCCGATGTTGAGCTGGTCGTTTCGACGCTGATCTACAAGCACGCCTCGGCCCATCCCTTCGTGCAGGAAAAGGCGCCGGGCGAAGCCCTTGAAGCCATGGCCCGCTCCGGTCTCCTGCCCGAAGAAACGGCGCAGGCGCTCGCCAATGCGCGGGCGTTCTGGGCGCGCTTGCAGCTTGTGCGCGCGCTTTCCGGCTGGAGCGATCCCTTGCGCGCGCCGGTGCGCCGCCGCTTCGGCTCGCTCATCGCGCGCGCCGCGGGCGTCCACAAATTCGACCAGGTGCGTCCGATGATGCGCGGTTATGCGGACGAAGTGACGCGCAGCTATGCGCAGATCGTGCTCGGCCGCCCCTCGCTCAATGTCGCGTCCCACGCGGCGAGTTAGCGCCGCGCCGCCCGTGAAACATTTTGCATAAAGCGGATTTTCTTTTTTCTTTAAACGGCGTCTTTCAAGGCTTTCAGCCGAGTTTGGCGCCATTTGCGTAAATTGTTCCACGGGCTTTCTCGCACCATTCTCGCTGTCATCCCGCACGCGCTGCAATATGAAATATTGCTGCGCAGATGCGGGACCCACGACACGGCGCTTTGCAAACGCCAATGGGTCCCAGGTCTGCGCAGCAGCATTGGCATGCTGCAGCGCGCCCGGGATGACAATCGAGTGCATATTACCCCCGCCGGAAAACCCGTGCGGACTTATCCACGCCTTTTATTTCCGTGTTATCATGAACGGCGCCCGCCTGCCCGGCATGCGGATTTTCCCACTAAAGGCCGCAATAAAGGCGCTTACTCTCCCGCCTGAAGGCGCTTCAAGACATACACCCGGATCGCCGAGGCGAGCCCCGGCGGCGGCGACCGTTTGAGGCGGTCCCTGTCGATGGAATTGATCAGAGCGGGCAGGGTGCGCTTGTCCGCTTCGGCGAAGGCGTCGAGTGCGTCCCAGAATTCGGCTTCGAGCGCGATGCTGGTGCGGTGGCCTTTCAGCGTGATCGATCGCTTGCGCATGGCTAAAAAAACCGGCTCCCTCAACGAAGTGAGGAAACCGGTTTGGGCTCAAACTGCAAGTGAAAAGAAAGTGCGGCCTAGCTCTTGGCCCAGTTGTCGATGCCGTGGGCGCGGATCTTCGCCGTGGCGAGGGTCACGCCGTCAATGATGCCCGCCATATGGGAGACCGCTTCGGGGTCGGCGGCGGAAAGATCCGCGCCGAGCGCATTGTAAAGCGTTTCGATGTCCACATTATGCGCGAACAGGAACTGCGCGAGCAGAAGCCGGAGCTGGCTGTCGGAAGGTTTGTCGGCCATGAGATTAGCGTCCTTGTCCCAAAATGCGTCAGGCGAGAAAAAGCCTCTCCGGGGCTTAAGGCAAGAACCGGTCCAGCCGGGCCGGTACGCCTGGGCGCTGCGGGGCGACGGGCAACCCGCTGGAATCGCGCCTTATTTCGGGCCGATCATGTTTTCCGGCCGGACAATGCGGTCGTAATCCTCAGGCGTAACAAAGCCGAGATTGACCGCTTCTTCCCTTAAGGTTGTCCCGTTTTTGTGCGCCGTCTTGGCGATCTTGGTGGCGTTGTCATAGCCGATTTCCGGGGCGAGCGCCGTCACCAGCATTAAGGACTGCTGCATCAGCGACTTGATGCGCTCTTCATTCGCCTCGATGCCGGCGACGCATTTGTTGGTGAAGGAGACGGACGCGTCGGCGAGCAGACGGATCGATTGCAGCGTGTCATAGGCGATGACGGGCTTGAACACATTGAGCTCGAAATGGCCCTGGCTGCCGGCGAAGCTCACCGTCGTGTTGTTGCCCATCACCTGCGCGCAGACCATGGTCATGGCCTCGCACTGGGTCGGGTTCACCTTGCCCGGCATGATCGAGGAGCCGGGCTCGTTCTCCGGCAGGGCGATTTCGCCAAGCCCCGAGCGCGGGCCGGAGCCCAGAAGCCGGATGTCGTTGGCGATCTTGAAGAGGCTCACCGCGATTTCGTTCAAGGCGCCGTGGGCTTCCACCATGGCGTCGTGTGTGGCCAGCGCTTCGAACTTGTTGGGCGCGGTGACGAAAGGAAGCTTCGTATAGGACGCGACTTCTCCGGCGAAGGTCTTGGCGAATTCCTTTTTCGAATTGACGCCGGTGCCCACCGCCGTGCCGCCCTGCGCCAGCGCATAGAGCGACGGCAACACGCCCTTGGCGCGCTTGATCCCGTTTTTCACCATGGCCGCATAACCGGAAAATTCCTGGCCGAGCGTCACCGGCGTCGCGTCCTGTAAGTGCGTGCGGCCGATCTTGATGATCTTGGCGAAGGCTTTCTGTTTCGCGGCGAGGGCGCCTTGCAGATGTTCGAGCGCGGGGATCAGCGTGTGATTGATCTCTTCGGCCGCTGCGATGTGCATCGCGGTCGGAAAGGTGTCGTTGGACGACTGGCTCATATTGACATGGTCGTTCGGATGCACGGGGTCTTTCGAGCCGATTTCGCCGCCGAGAATTTCGATGGCGCGGTTGGCGATCACTTCGTTCGCATTCATGTTCGACTGGGTGCCCGAGCCCGTCTGCCAGACCGACAGCGGAAAATGGTCGTTGAGCTTGCCTTCGGCGACTTCCAGGGCGGCTTTCTCGATCGCCTTGCCGGTTTTCGCCGGGATCGATTTCAGCTTCATGTTGGTGCGCGCGGCGGAAAGCTTGACGACGCCGAGGGCGCGGATGAGCGGCGCCGGCATGGTCTCTTCGCCGATGGGAAAGTTAATCAGCGAGCGCGCCGATTGCGCGCCGTAATATTTGTCGGCGGGGACTTTGAGCTTTCCGAAGCTGTCGGATTCGGTGCGGGTCTTGGACATGGGGCAAGGTCTTTCGGCGGGAGCGGAAGGAAGGGAAGATCGTTCGGGGCCGGGTTTAAAACCGCGACCGCCCCCAAGGCAAGCGCGGCGCCGGCCGCCTGGCGCTTATTTCTTCCGGAAGGAATCGAGACTGACGATATCCGCGCCTTCGCCCTTGTGCTCTTCGGGCGCGCCGTCCTCTTCGCCCTCAGCGGCTTCGGCGGCGGCTTCGGGTTCTGAGCCTTCCGTTTCTTCCACCGGCGCGGCCGCATCGAAACTGACGCCGAACTGGGCGCTCGGATCGGCGAACTGGGTGACGGCGTTGAAGGGCACTTCAAGCCGCGCCTCCTTGCCCTTGAACCACAGCGTCACGCCCAGCTTGTCGTCGTCGACGGTGAGGCCCTCGAACTGATGCTGCAGGACAATGGTCATGCGCTCGGGATATTGTTCCTTGAGATGGTCAGGGATCACCACCCCCGGCGCGCCGGTGGCGAATTCGATGAAGAAATGATGCTCGCCCGGGGCGTCGCCGAGCTCTGCAACGATCTCTAAAACGTCGCGCATGAGAAAGCGGTAGGCCTTTTTCTGGGCCTCCTGAAAGAGCTCGTTGTAATCGAGTTCGACGTCTTCACTCACTTGGGGTCCGCCCTTCTGGTCTCCATTTCTGGCGCAGTTGTAGCGGGCTTGCGCCCAAGAGGCCAGAAGGCCGGCTTTCGTCAGGCGCATCGTCTTTGCTGCGGAATGGAAAAAATAAAGTCCCCGGCTTCTGTTGCCAGGCGCCGGGGGGCCCCGCCTGACGCTTGGAAGGGCGTCAGGACTTCAGTCAAGCGAACTGCTCAGCCGCGTTATGCAGCGAGAGCGAGTTCTTCCGAGTAGTTGTCGTTGGCAACTATTCAGTTTTAGCCAAATAACGGAGGCAAACCGGGCGAAAACACCGTCTTTAGACGCTCGTCGATCCTATTTCGGCCCCGTCAAAGCCTCCCGCGAGAGAGGGGTTTTGGTGGAGCCGCCGGGTACCGCCCCCGGGTCCGATACGGTTATTGCACGGGTCATTTATCGCCATAGCCCGCTTGCGCGGGCCCTTCGAATATAGGCGCGACGGGTGAAAATTTAAAGAGCGCGGGCTTTAAGCCGCGAAAAAGCGCTGAAATGTCAAGATTCTGTAATATCCATGCATTATGTGCGCTAGGAGCGAGCGGGGGCTCGAGCTTCGGGGCGAAGGCGATGGAATCAGGCGATTTCAAGAAGTGGCGCAAAACGCTGGGTCTGTCCCAAAAGGATGCAGCGAACCTGCTCGGCCTGAAGCGCCGGATGATCCAGTATTACGAAAAGGGCGAGCGCGACGGCGAGAAGGTGAAGATCCCGCGCTCGGTGCGGCTCGCCTGCTACGCCATCGCCCAAGGGGTCGAAGACTATAACGGCCCCAACCGCAAGATTCACATGATCGACAAGCAGGAAAAGGCGGTCGAGCCGGCCGCCTAAGCGGCGCCGGGGCGGCAGGCTCAGCCCCCGCACGCTTGGAGGAGGCGCGGCGAAACCGCCGCCTCGCCTGGCGCGCCATGGGGAAAACTTTCGCGGAAACGGCTGGCGCGAATCGCCCGAAACGCGCCTAATCCTGTCCGGGAAGGTAACGGCCATGAAACAATATCTGGAATTGCTGGCCCGCGTTCTGGAGGCGGGCGACAGTCGCCTCGACCGCACCGGGGTCGGCACGCGCGCCGTCTTCGGCCATCAGATGCGCTTCGATCTCGCCGACGGCTTTCCGCTCCTCACCACCAAGAAGCTGCATGTGAAATCCGTCGTGTACGAATTATTGTGGTTTCTCGCCGGCGACACCAATATCGCCTATTTGAAAGAACACGGCGTTTCGATCTGGGATGAATGGGCGGATGAGAAGGGCGATCTCGGCCCCGTCTACGGACGGCAATGGCGCTCCTGGGCGGCGCCGGACGGGCGCGCCATCGACCAGATCAGCTGGGTCGTCGATGAGATTAAAACCAATCCGGCCTCGCGCCGGCTGGTGGTGAGCGCCTGGAATCCCGCCGATCTCGAGCGCATGGCGCTGGCGCCCTGTCACTGCCTGTTCCAGTTTTTCGTCGCGGACGGGCGGCTCTCCTGCCAGCTTTATCAGCGCTCCGGCGATGTTTTTCTCGGCGTGCCGTTCAACATCGCCTCTTACGCTTTGCTGACGGCGATGGTCGCGCAAGTTTGCAATCTCGAACCCGGCGAGTTCGTCCATACGCTCGGCGACGCGCATCTTTATGCGAACCATGAGGACCAGGCGCGCGAGCAGCTGACAAGAAAGCCCGGCAAGCTGCCGAAGCTGGTTCTTAATCCAAATGTCAAAGACATTTTCGGCTTCGCCTTCGAAGACATCGCTTTTGAAGACTATGAGGCACAGCCCCATATCAAGGCGCCGGTGGCGGTATGAGCATTTCCATCAGAAACGCGGTCAAAGGCGACGAAGCGCTTATTCTCGGCTTTATCCGGGAGCTCGCGGCTTATGAAAAACTTTCCCATGAGGCCGTTGCGACGCCGGACCATCTGACTCGCACGCTCTTCTGCGACAATCCGAAAGCCTTTGCGCTGATCGCCGAAGAGGACGGCGCGCCGGTCGGCTTCGCGCTGTATTTTTTCAATTACTCGACCTTTCTCGGTAAGCACGGGATTTATCTCGAAGACCTCTATGTGAAAGAGGATCGCCGCGGCGCCGGGGCGGGCAAGGCGCTCCTCGCCGAACTGGCGCGCATCGCCGTCGAGAACGATTGCGGGCGCCTTGAATGGTCGGTTCTCGACTGGAACGCGCCGTCCATTGCGTTTTACAAATCCCTCGGCGCCGCGCCCATGGATGAATGGACTGTCTATCGCCTGACGGGCGACGCGCTCAGCGATCTTGCAGGGGCGGCGTCATGAACGCGCGTCTCGCCATGGTGGTGGCCATGGCGCGCAACGGCGTCATCGGGTCCGACAACGCGCTGCCCTGGCGGATTTCCGACGATCTAAAATGGTTCAAATCGGCGACGCTGGGAAAGCCCATGATCATGGGCCGCAAGACTTTTGAATCCATCGGCAAGGCGCTGCCGGGCCGCGACAATATCGTGGTGACGCGCTCGCCGGATTTCCTCGCGGAAGGCGTCTTCCTCGCGCGCAGCCTCGACGGCGCCCTCAGGCTTGCGCGGATTGCGGCGGTCGAAGGCGCCGCTGACGAGATCAGCATTATCGGCGGGGCGGATATCTTCTCCCAGCTGCTTCGCCAGACCGAGCGCATTTACCTGACGCGCGTCGATGCGGAGGTCGAAGGCGATGTCGTGTTCCCCGCGCTTGATTCGGGCGAATGGGCGGAGACCCGCATGGGCGGATGCCCGAAAAACGACAGGAACGAGCATGCTTGCGAATTTTTCATTCTCGACCGCAAGGGCCGAATCCCGGCCAAAGAGCGCTGATTTTTAGGGATTTTGGCGACCCGGCGTTTAAGGATTGGGGCGTAAATTAATCATTCAAGCGCTTACGGCCCCTGCCGGCGCGGCTTTTTGCGTTAAGCTTTCGCCGGCGCCTGAAACGGCGCTTCCAAGAAGAGAGGACGGAGGAGGGGATCATGAAACGGGCGGTTTCAATCATTGCGCTCAGCGCGGCGTTTTTTGCGGCCGGCGCGGCGCAAGGCGCGGAAAATAAAACGACCTGCGCGCGCGGCGGCGATTCGCGTATTATCGAAGTGATCGCGCCCGGCGAGGTCGGCGAAAGCTGCGACGTTCGCTATACGCGCGGACCCGACAATGTTTCGGTTCCCTATCACGCCGACAATTCCGACGCGTTCTGCGCCCAAAAAGCCAAGGAGCTCGTCGATAATCTGGCTTCGGCCGGTTTCTCCTGTTCGGGGCCGGCGCCGGCCCTGCGCGCGGACACGGCGGCTGCGCCTTCATCGGACTACGTCGTTGAGAGCAAGCGCCCGGCGACCCCGGTGCAGCCGGCTTCAGCGCGTGCGGCCGAGCCGGCGCCTGCCGCGCCCGCTCCTGAAGCACAAACCGGCTCCGACGAAACGGCGCAGGCTCCGTCGCCCGCGCCCATGACGGCGGAGCAAAAAGAGCCGGCGCTCGTCGCCATAAATGAAAAGGAAGGCGAAGAGGCCGAAGCGCTTGAAGAGGAAATGAACCAGATCTTGGCCCAGCCGGGACTTGAAAATACGTCCGGCGAACCGGCCCAGCTTGTGGCGAGCCAGGCAGAAACGACGCCGGGCGAGGCGCAGCCCGATTCCATGGGCCGTCTCACCGGCGCCGCCCCCGAAGAGCCGAAAGCGGCGACGCCCGTGACTCAGACCGCCGCAGCGGCGCCGGCGGCGGAAGACCCCGCGCCGGAAAAAGCCGCAGCGGCGGAGCCGGCGCCCGCCGCCCAGCCGGAGAAAAAAGCGCCTGAGAAAACGGCGAACGCCGACAAACAACTGCGCACGCCGCGCGAGGTCATTCGCGCGAGCCTCATGGCGCAGGCCGCCGCCTGGAACGAGGGCGACCTCAACGGCTTCATGGACGGCTACTGGAAAAGCGACAATCTGAAATTCGTTTCCGGCGTCAATATCACCAAGGGCTGGGATGCGACGTTGAAGCGCTATCGCGAACGCTATGGCGGCGGCGAAGGTTTGGGCCGGCTTTCTTTCGATAATATCGATGTGAAGATGGTCACCGACGACGTCGCCGTGGCGACGGGGCGTTTCAATCTCGCCGGCAGCGACGCAAGTTCAAGCGGCGTCTTTTCGCTGGTGATGCGCCGCGACGGCGGCGCCTGGCGGATCGTGCACGATCACACAAGCGCCGATCCGGCGACGAACTAATCGTTCTTCAGGGCGGCGTCCGCGATTTTTTCAGCGAGCGCGCCGAAAACCTCCGCAGACGGATGGTCTCCCGCAGCGAGCGGCAGGCCTTCGTCCGAGGCTTCGCGCAAATCGGGATAAAGCGGCGCCGCGCCGAGGAATGGCGCGCCGAGCGCCTCGGCCGCCTTGCGCGCGCCGCTTTCGCCGAAGAGATATTGCCGCGTTCCGTCGGGGGTTTCGAGCCACGCCATGTTCTCGATGACGCCGATCACCGGCGTTTCGGTCTGGCGGAACAGGTGCACGCCCCGGCGCATGTCGGCGAGCGCCATTTCCTGCGGCGTCGAGACGATCACCGCGCCCGACAGGCGCTTGGTCTGGATCAGCGAAATATGCGTGTCGCCGGTGCCCGGCGGCGTGTCGATGAGGAGGATGTCGAGATCGCCCCAGTCGACGTCGCTGATCAGCTGGCGCACCGCGCCCATCACCATGGGTCCGCGCCAGGCGACCGCCTGTTCCGGGTCGATGAGAAAGCCGATCGACATCAGCTTCACGCCATAAGCCTCGTGCGGCACGATCTTGTTGTCGCGCATCGCCGGCTTTTCAGTGATCCCGAAGAGAGTGGGCACGGACGGCCCGTAAATGTCGGCGTCGAGGAGCCCGACCTTGAGCCCCTGTTTCGCCAGCGCCACGGCGAGATTGGCGGCGATGGTCGATTTGCCGACCCCGCCTTTGCCCGAAGCGATGACGACCACGGATTTGACGCCGTCGAGCGCTTCGCCTGCGGCCTCGATCCGGGGCTTGTCCTTTTTGAGGCCAAAGGGGTTCTCATGGGCGCTCTGCGTGTTCTGCGGGGAATGGCGCCCGCCCGCTGGGCTGGTGGAAGGAGCCCCGGCGGTCCCGGCTGCGCTGTGAGCCGTGGCGACGGCGCTCACCCGCGCGACGCCGGAAACCGCGCCGGCCGCCTTTTTCGCCGCCTCGAGCATGCCTTCCGCCTTCTCCCTGTCCCCATCCGGGACTTCCAGGGTGAAGCGCACGACGCCGTCCTCGTCGGCGGAAAGCCCGCGCACAGCGCCGGAAGCGACGATATTGCGCCCGCTCGCCGGGTCCTTGATGGCGGAAAGCGCCGCTCGGACGCGCATGATCAGGGTGTCGGTCACTTTTGGCCTTTGAAATCCTTCAAAAAAGCGTCGCAGGCGCGTTGCGCCCGGCGGATTCGGTAACATATATACGGGCCCAGCAAGGTTCTTCCACCGGCGCATGCGTCAGACAAATGCGCGCGGCGTAAAATTTTCACGAGAGAGAGGCTTCAATGCCCTGGCAAGACAATTCCGGCAATCGCGGCGGCGGCCGCGGCCCCTGGGGCCAGCCGCCCCGAGGCAATGGCGGCCCCAACAATGGCGGCGGACGCGGCGGCGGCGAGCCCCCCGACCTTGAAGACCTGCTTCAGGCGTCGCGCCAGCGCCTGAAACGCGCCTTTCCCCGCGGCGGCGGCGGCGGTCGCGGCGGCGGGGGCTTTCAGTTCACCCGCGCCACCGGCGGGCTGATTGCCGGCGCGCTTGTCGCGCTCTGGATGATCAGCGGCTTTTATCAGGTCGACACCAAAGAGCTCGCGGTCGTGACGACCTTCGGAAAATTTCAGAACGTCACCGGGCCGGGGCTGCATTGGCATCTGCCCACGCCGATCCAGAATGTGCGCAAGGCGCCGGTCGAAACCCAGAATGAAATGTCGATTCCGGCGACGCCGGCGCGGCGCGGCGGGGCCATGCCGGAAGGTCTGATGCTCACCGGAGACAAAAACATTGTCGACGTCGCCTTCGTCGTGCAATGGAAAATCAAATCCGGGCGCGTGGCCGAAGAGGGCGACGAGTTGCCCGGCGTCGCAAAATATCTTTTCAACATCGACAATCCCGAAATTCTTGTCCGCATGATCAGCGAGGCCGCCATGCGCGAAGTCGTCGGCCGCAACACGCTCGATTATGTTCAGACCGACGGCCGCGCCGAAGTTGCGCAGGAGAGCGGGGAGCTCATGCAGACCGCGCTCGACGCCTATGAGGCGGGGATCGAGATCAGCCGCGTCAACCTCACGCTTGCCGAGCCGCCGACCGATGAGGTCAACGAAGCGTTCCGCGACGTGCAGGCGGCCGAACAGAACCAGGCGACGGTGATCCAGCAGGCGCGCCAATACACCAACCAGGTCGTGCCGGAAGCGCGCGGCCAGGCGCAGCGCATCTTGGAGGAAGCGGGCGCCTATGCGGCCGAACGCACCGCGGACGCCCGCGGTCAGGCCGCGCGTTTCAACGAGATATATGCCGAATATGCGCAGGCGCCCGAAGTCACGCGCCAGCGCATGTATCTGGAAACCGTCGAGCGCGTCTTGGGCGACATGGACAAGATCATCGTGGAGGAGGGCGCCGGTTCCGGCGTCGTGCCCTATCTGCCCCTTGATCAGGTGCGCCGCCAGCAACAACAAGGAGGGAGCAACTAATGAGCAAGCTACCACTTTCCCTCATTGGCGTCGCCGCCGCCATCCTGCTTTTCGTTCTTTTCAATTCGGCGTTCATCGTGCCGGAAACGCGTTCGGCGCTGGTGTTCCGCTTCGGCGAACCGAAAAATCAGTACACGGAGGCGGGGCTGCGGTTTAAAGCCCCCTTCATCGAGAATGTGCGGTTCATTGACCAGCGCAACCGCAATCTCGATCAGGAGCCGACGGAAATTATCGCCCGCAACCAGGAGCGTCTTATCGTCGACGCTTTTGCGCGCTACAAAATCACCGACCCGTTGCTCTTTTATCAACGCGTCAGCAATGAAGAGCGCGGCGAACGCCGTCTCGGCTCGATTCTCGAGGATGCGATCCGCGCGGAGCTCGGCTCGGTCACGGTGGATGAAATCGTTTCCGAACGGCGCAGCGAATTGATGGCGCAGATTCAGGAAGAGTTGACGACCTCGGCCCGTCCTCTCGGCGTTGAAATCATCGACGTCAAAATCCGCAGGGCCGATCTGCCGCAAACCAACTCCGAAGCGGTGTTCCAGCGGATGATCGCCGAGCGCCGTCAGCTCGCCCAGCAATATCGCTCCGAAGGCAACGAGCGGGCGAACCAGATCCGCGCCCAGGCGGACCGTCAGGTGATCGAAATCAAGGCCAAGGCCGAAGAACAGGCGCAGACCATTCGCGGCGAGGCCGATGCGGAGCGGAACGCCATTTTCGCCGCCGCTTACGGCAAGGATCCCGAATTTTTCGCCTTTTACCGGTCTCTTCTTGCTTATGAAGAGGCGCTGCAGAACGGCGAAACCACAATCCTGCTTTCGCCGAACAGCGAATTCTTCCGGTACTTCAATAACTTGCAGGGCCAGCGCCAGTAAGGCGCCGGCCCCTGCAGGCGAGCCCAGGCGCGCCGTTTCGCCTAACCGTTTGCGGGCGGGCGGCTTTGCGTTAACCTGTTTGCGATAAGGGTTTTGTCTCGGGGAAAATAGAGGCGGTTATGGCGCGCAAGGGTACGTTCAAGAGTGCGTTTCGGGGGCTTTTGGCGGGGTTGACCGCAGCGGGCGCGCTTGCCGCGTCCGGGATCGAAGCGGCGGCGGCGCGCGGCGCGCCGGAAAGCTTCGCCGATCTTGCAGAGAATCTGACGCCTGCGGTGGTGAACATTTCATCCGCCCAGCGTTCGCGCGCCGGCAAGGCGAGCGGCGAGCTGGCGCCGCTGCAACGCAAATTCGACCGGCCCGCCGTGTCCCTCGGCTCCGGCTTCATCATCGACGCCTCGGGGATCGTGGTCACCAACAACCACGTCATCGACAACGCCGACGAAATCACCGTGACGCTGCATGACGGGCGCGAGTTGTCCGCGAGTTTGAAAGGCCGGGACCGCGAAACCGATCTTGCGGTTTTGCAGATCGAAGGCGGCGGCAAGTTTCCTTATGTGAATTTCGGCGATTCCGATGCGGCGCGCGTCGGCGACTGGGTGATCGCCATCGGCAATCCTTTCGGTCTTGGCGGCACGGTGACGGTCGGCATCGTCTCTGCGCGCAACCGCGACATCAATTCCGGCCAGTATGACGATTACATTCAGACCGACGCCGCCATTAATCGCGGCAATTCCGGCGGTCCTTTGTTTGACCTTCAGGGCAAGGTCGTCGGCGTGAACACCGCGATTTATTCCCAGACTGGCGGCTCCGTGGGCGTCGGTTTCGCCGTGCCCGCCGATCTCGCCGAGACGGTCGTGACGCAATTGCTGGAATATGGCGAAACCCGGCGCGGCTGGCTCGGCGTCTCAATTGACGATGTCACGCCGGAGCTTGCGGCGACGCTCGATTTGCGCGCGCCCAAAGGCGCGGTCGTCACCGTGGTGCGTCCGAACAGTCCCGCCGCCGACGCCGGGCTTGAGCCCAATGACGTGATCCTCCAATTCAATCGCCGCGACATAGCGAGCGTGCGCGATCTCACGCGCGAGGTCGCCGACACGCCCATCGGCGCCACCGTGCCTATGGAAATCCTGCGCGACGGACGGCGCATGACCGTTCAGGTGCGCATCGACCGGCGCGAAACGCGCATGCTGGCGGCGGCGAATGCCGGCGGCGTTCTGCCGGCGAATGCGGCCAAGGGCTCGGGGCTGACGCTGCAGGAGCCGACCGAGGAAATCCGTCAGGCCTACGGTCTGCCGGCGACTATTCAGGGTGTCGTGGTGACGGCTGTCGATCCGGAAAGCGACGCGGCGATCGTTTTGCAGCCGGGCGACGTCATTCTCGAAATCGGCTGGGAGCGCGTGACGCGGCCTTCCGCGGCGGTGGACAAGCTCGGCAAGCTTAAAAATCTCAACAGCGGGCCGGTGCAGATCTACGTCCAGCGCGGCGATCTTCTGTTCTACGAATCTTTAAGGCCGTAATTCGTCAGCGTACGAACTCTTCGTCCTTCAGCCCTTGCAGGTATAAAAGGGCCGTGAGGTCGCCGTAATGGATGCGCGCCCGGGCGGCCTTGGCCACGGCCGGCTTGGCGTGAAAGGCGACGCCGAGCCCTGACCGGTCCAGCATGGAAAGATCGTTGGCGCCGTCGCCGACCGCCATGGTTTCGGCGAGATCGATCTCGTTTTCTTCCGCCAGGCGCACCAGCGCTTCCTCTTTTGCGGCGCGTCCGAGAATGGGTTCGCGCACCTCGCCCGAGAGTTCGCCGTCCTTCACCAGGAGCTCATTGGCCTGATTGTGCCGGAACCCGGCGGCGACCGCGACGCGGGACGTGAAAAAGGTGAAGCCGCCGGAGACAAGCGCCGTCGCCGCGCCCGCCTCGTTCATGGTTTTGACGAGGGTTTCCGCGCCCGGCGTCAGCGTGATGCGCTTGTCGAACGTCTCCTGAAGAACGCTTTCGGAAAGGCCTTTCAGCATGGCGACGCGCTCCCGGAGCGCGCCTTCGAAATCCAGCTCGCCGCGCATCGCCTTTTCGGTGATGGCCGAAATCTCGTCGCGTTTGCCGGCGTATTCCGCGATCTCATCGATGCATTCCTGCTGGATGATCGTGGAATCCATGTCGGCGATCAGGAGCTTCTTGCGCCGGCTGCGCTCGGGCACGATATTGACGTCGACCCTTTCCTCGCGGCCGATGGCGAAGATGTCGCCCGTATTTTCGGGCAGGTCCGGAACGTATATGTCGTAAGCGGCGCCTTCCGACAGCGTCACGGGCGCGCCGCCCTTGACCGTTTCGGCCAGGCGGTCGAGAAGCGGCGGGGTAATGGTCGGGTTTGCCGGATTGGCGATAACGGAAATGACAAAAGTCATACGGGTACGGACGACTCCATGAAACGGGCGAGGACCGTCCTTATTGCAGGGCCGACCGCCTCGGGCAAGTCGTCGGCGGCGCTGGCGCTCGCCGAAGCGCTGGGCGGGACCCCGGGCGCAACCATCGTCAACGCCGACGCCATGCAGGTTTATCGCGATTTGCGGATTTTGACGGCGCGGCCCGGCGCTGAGGACGAGCGCGCGGCGGCGCACCGGCTCTATGGCGTGCTCGACGGCGCCGAGCGCTGTTCCGCCGGGCGCTGGGCGCGGCTCGCCGCTGCGGCGATTGACGAAATCAGCCAGGAGGGCGGAACGGCGATCGTCGCCGGCGGCACCGGGCTTTATTTCCGCGCCCTTGAAGAGGGCCTGTCGCCCATCCCGGAAGCGCCGCCGGAAATCCGCGAGAAAGCAGAGGCGCGCTGGCGAGACCTGGGTTCGGCGGCGTTCCGGGAAGAAGTCGTCGCGCAGGACCCGGCCATGGCGCGGCTGCCGGAAGGCGACGCCCAGCGTTTGAAACGCGCCTGGGAGGTTTTCGCCGCAACGGGCAAGCCGATCTCTCATTTTCAGATGCAAGCGCCGGTTCCGCTGATTGAGGGCGTCGATGCGCGCATCGTCATCGAGCCGCCGCGCGACGTTCTCTATGCGCGTTGCGACGCCCGGGCGGCGGCGATGCTGGAGGAGGGCGCCATCGAAGAGGCGCGCGCGCTGATCGGGCGCGGCCTCGATCCTGCCCTGCCGGTGATGAAGGCGCTCGGCGTCGCCGAGATCGCCGGGCTCCTGAAAGGCGAGCTCAATCGGGATGAGGCGCTGGCGCTGTTGCAGCAGAACACGCGGCGCTACGCCAAGCGCCAGCTCACCTGGTTCCGCAATCAGGCGTCTTACTGGCCGCGCGCCGAAACCGCCGAGGCCGCTGTCGCCGCAATCCGGAAACGGCTGGCGGCCGGGGCCGGATAGGCCCATGATGTCTCCTGTGGGCGCGCTTGCATGCGAAATGGGAGATCGAACCGATGAAAAGATTTGCTTTCGGCTTTGCGTTTATCGCGCTCTGCGCCGCCAGTCCGGCGCTGGCGGGGCCTGTCGAGGACATGATGGCGGCCGACCGCGCTTTCGCCGACATGGCCAAGGCGGAAGGCGTCCCGGCGGCGTTCGCGGCTTACGCCGCCGAAGACGTGCGGATGTTTCCCGAAGGCGTCCAGCCCTATGCCGGTCGCGACGCCCTCATCGAACGATTTTCAGCATGGCCGGATGGCGCGCATTTAAGCTGGGCGCCGGTTGAAGGCATGGCGTCCGGGAGCGGCGATTTCGGCTTTACCTGGGGGCGCTTCGTCTACACGGCCGAGGGCGATGCCGGTCCGGTCGAGCAGCACGGCAAATATGTCTCCGTCTGGCGCAAGACAGCGGACGGCGACTGGAAATTCGTAGCGGATATCGGCAACACAAACCCTGCGCCGGAGGCGGAGAAAAAGCCCTGAGGCGTGGCGCGCCGCCGGTCAGGGGCGCTCGTCCTGATTGCATTTAGGGGGACCGGACGTTATTAAATCACGCAGCATATCGGACCGGCCAGGGGGTGGACGGCGGTCTATTCGGGGACAATTGAGCGCCGGGCCGGAAGAGCCGGGCGCGCCGGACGGCGATCGCAGCGGACAAGCGCGACAGCCGGGTCAGCGTAAGCGGGACCGCGAGGGTATGGTCGAGTTCCTGCGCCGTTTAGGGCGCTTTTTAACCTCCATGGACGCCAAGGCGATGACCTCGCTGGCGGTTTCCGTGATCCTCCTCGTCTTTGTGGTGCTGATGCTGGTGTTCGGCCAGCAATGGCTCGATCTCAACGAAGACGGCCAGCTGCGCCAACTGGTCATGGAGGCGGCGGAATCGCGCTGGGCGGTGGTCGGCGTGGTGTCGATCTTCATGTTTCTCGCCCTGACGGGTTTTCCCCAGATTGGTCTCATCACCGCGACGGTGATCGTTTTCGGGCCGAGAAACGGGGCGATTTATTCCTGGATCGCGACTATGGCGAGCGCCAGTCTGACTTTCGGCCTGGGGCATTTTCTGGGCGGGCGTTGGGTGCGCCGCTTCGGGGCGGAAAGGGTGCAGCGCACCATGGATTTCATCGGCCGCCACGGCATTCTCGCCTCGGGCCTTGTGCGCGTGGTGCCGTCCGCGCCCTTCATCGTGGTCAACGCCGCGGCGGGCGCGGCCCATATCCCCATGTGGAAATTCTGGACCGGGACGGGGATCGGCATCGTCCCGAAAATCGCCTTTATCGCCGTCCTGTCCGCGCTCTTTCCCGATCCGAATGCGCTTCAGACGGAAATGGACAGCGTGCTCGCATTCTTCACAAGCCGCGATCCGCGCAATCTCGGCCTTATCGCCCTGGTGATCGTCGGCTGGCTGGGCTTTCTTCTGCTCATGCGCTGGCTCTATCGCCGCCTCCGGAGACGTGAAAATGTTTATTAAGAAAGCCGTCGCCTCCTTGAGAATCCTGTTAATGCGTGAATCCGCGCATGCTGCAGGGCCCCGCAAAAAAGGCGGAAATCGGGGCTTTGTTGACGATTTAGGAACGCATTAAGGATAAGACCGTCGGTGACATTCAGCACCCACGCATAGGACCAGCCCAATGCTATCCACACTGTTCGGCATGCTTTCCGCGGATATGGCCATCGACCTCGGCACGGCCAACACGCTTGTTTACGTCAAAGGCCGGGGGATCGTCCTCAACGAGCCGTCGGTCGTCGCCATTGAATCGCGCGGCGGACGGAAAATCGTGCGCGCCGTCGGCAACGAAGCCAAGGAAATGCTGGGCAGGACGCCCGGCGAAATCGAGGCGATCCGGCCCATGCGCGACGGCGTCATCGCCGATTTCGAAGTCGCCGAGGCGATGATCAAGCATTTCATCAAGAAAGTTCACAACCGCCGCTCTTTCGCGAGCCCGCGCATCGTGGTTTGCGTGCCCTCCGGCGCCACGGCTGTCGAACGCCGCGCCATTCAGGAATCGGCGCTCAGCGCCGGCGCCCGCAAGGTCGAACTCATCGAAGAGCCCATGGCCGCCGCGATCGGCGCCGGGCTTCCGGTGACCGAACCCACCGGCTCCATGGTGGTCGATATCGGCGGCGGCACCACGGAAGTCGCGGTCCTGTCGCTCGGCGGCATTGTCTATTCGCGCTCGGTGCGCGTCGGCGGCGACAAGATGGACGACGCGGTCGTCGGCTATATCCGCCGCATGTACAACCTCCTGATCGGCGAAGCCTCGGCGGAGCGGATCAAGAAAGAGGTTGGCTCGGCCATGATCCCGACCGAAGGCTCGGGCACGACAATTCAAATCAAAGGCCGCGATCTGATGCACGGCGTCCCGAAAGAGGTCAGAATCGGCGAAGCGCAAGTTGCAGAAGCCCTGGCGGAGCCGGTAAGCTCGATCATCGAGGCGGTGAAAGTCGCCCTCGAAGCGACGCCGCCGGAACTCGCCGCCGATATCGTCGACACCGGAATCATGTTGACGGGAGGCGGCGCGCTCCTCAAGAATCTCGATCAGGTGTTGCGCGATGAGACCGGCCTGCCGGTTTCCGTCGCCGACGACCCGCTTTCCTGCGTGGCGCTCGGCACGGGCGCGGCGCTGGAAAACACGAAAGCAATGCGCGGCGTTCTTTCGTCCGCGATCTAAAGGCGCTGGCGTCTTGGATTGAGCGAACGAAGGCGTCGTCAAAGTAGAATACGGTACCGTTCGCAAAGCATGGATTATCTGGGTCAGGACAGACGGGAAGGGCTGGGACGCAGGGCGCATTCCCGGTTCACCCTTGTCTTGCTCATTCTCGTCTCCGTTCTGCTCTTGCTCTCCAGCCTTTATTCGGCGCAGGCGTCGGTTTTCAAAAAGGCGCGCGAAGGCGTCATGGACGCGGCGTCGCCGGTCCTGTCGCTGATCGCGGGGCCTGTCGCTTACGTCAACGGCGTCATGGGCTCGGTCGGCGACTATTTCAACGTGATGGAGCAGAACAAGGCGCTGCGCGAAGAAAACGCCGAACTGCGCCAGTGGATGAACGAAGCGCTCGAACTGCGCGAGACCGTCGCCACCTATGAAGCGCTGCAAAATTACGCCGCGCCGCCGGAAGCCCAGCCGATCAGCGCTTTCGTCATCGGCGAAGCGAACGACGCGTTCGCGCGCTCGATGATCGTCAACGCCGGCCGCGCCAATAATGTCGAGGTCGGCCAGGCGGTGGTGAACGACGCCGGCCTTGTGGGCCGCATCGTCGAGGCGGGCGGCAACGCGTCGCGCGTGCTTCTTCTCACCGACATTCAAAGCCGCATTCCGGTCTATATCGAAGGCGCCGATGTCGAAGGCATTCTCGTCGGCAACACCCGCTCCAACCCGGTGATCAGCTTCACCGCGAGCGCAGACGATGTGGAGGCGGAACCCGATCAGCGCGTCCTGACCTCGGGCGCGGGCGGCGCGCTGCCGCGGGGGCTCCCCGTGGGCACGGTTAAGGGCGAAACCCGCGGCGGGATTACGGTCGACCTTTACGCCAATTACGCGCGCACCCGCATGGTGCGCGTCATAAACTATGCGTTCCCGGCGATCGATCATGTGACGGCGGACGGCGCGACCGCGGAGACTGACGAAACCTCCGAGGCCGCGCAGGAAGACGGGCGCCAGACCCCGGCGGAGGGCTAGGCCATGGGGTATCGCGCGGAGACCTTGTTCCGGCTCTTTAAAGCAGCCGCGCCGACCCTGCTCGGCGTTCTCGGCGTTCTCGTTCTCGCCGCGCCCATTCGTCTGTTTGAAGGCGTCGCGCCGACGCCGATCCTGCCGCTCGTGATCGTCTTTTTCTGGTCGGTTTACGGACCGGACTATCTGCCGCCTTTGAGCGTTTTCATGATCGGTCTTTTACAGGACCTGTTAACCGGCGGTCCTTTAGGCCTGTGGCCCGCCGTTTACCTTGTCACGCAGTATATCGTGATGTCGCAGCGCGCCTATTTCCTCGGGCGCGAGCAGAAGGTCGTCTGGCTCGGTTTTGCATTGGCTTCCGCCGGCGCGGGGCTTATCCTGTGGCTTGTAATGAGCCTCATGTCCGGCGTTTTGTTGCCCGTGCGTCACCTCCTGCTGCAGTTTGCGGCGACGGTCCTTATTTACCCGCTTTTCGGCATCGCTTTCGGCGAGCTGCACCGCCGCGTTCTGGTGGAGGCGTAGAGGATGGTCAGCGTCAACGCTCACGATCCCGAACGCCAGGAAATCGTCAGCCGCAGGACGGTGCTTCTCGGCGGCGGCGTCAGCCTGTTTTTCGCGGGCATTGGCGCGCGGCTTTATCAGCTGCAGATCGCGGAGCATCAGAAATATCGCGACCTTGCGCAGAACAACCAGTTCAACAAACGCATTCTGACGCCCTTGAGGGGCGAGATCGTCGACCGCTTCGGCGAACCGCTGGCGTCCAACCGCAAGAATTTCCGCATTCTTCTCGTGCCCGAACAGGCGCGCGACGTTGATGCGGCGCTCGACAAAATTTCAAAGATCACGCCCGTCAGCGAAGACAAGCGCGCGCGCATCATGCGCGAGATTCGCCGGCGCGGCGCCTTCACGCCGGTGCAGATCGCCGACAATTTGTCCTGGGAAGATTTTTCAAAGATCAATTTCGAATTGCCGCATCTCGCCGGCGTTCTGCCCGATGTGGGCGAGACCCGCGATTATCCGCATGGCGCCGAAGCGGCTTTCGTCATCGGCTATGTGGGCGCCGTGACCGAGCGCGACCTCGCCGCGCAGGAAAGCGACGACGAGCGCATCCTCCTGCGCCAGCCCGGCTTCAAGGTCGGCCGGGAAGGGCTTGAACGCACTTACGAAAAAGAACTGCGCGGCGCCGCCGGCGCGATGAACGTCAAGATCAACGCTCATGGCCGCGTGATCGAGGAAATGGTCGACAGCGCGGTGCCGCCGGTTCAGGGCAAGACGCTGGCGCTGACCATCGATTCGGACTTGCAGGCGCACGCCATGAAGGTTCTGTCCGTGCCGGGCGAGCGCATGCCGGACGAACCGCAAAGCGCCGCGGCGGTCGTTATCGACGTCGTCACCGGCGACATTCTGGTGCTCGCTTCGACGCCGGCCTTCAATCCGAACGATTTCAATGTCGGCATCGATCCGCAGCTCTGGAAGGAGCTCAATGAAAGTCCGTACAAACCGCTTTTGAACAAGCCGCTTTCCGGCGTTTATCCGCCGGGCTCGACATTCAAGGTGATCTCGGCCATTGCGGCGCAACGGGCCGGGATGAAACCGAGCGAGACCGCCTATTGCCCGGGCCGCGTGTGGTACGGCAACCGCTATTTCCATTGCTGGAAACGCGGCGGCCACGGCACGCTCGACATGAAGGGCGCGATCAAGCATTCATGCGACGTCTATTTTTACGAAATCGCCAAAACGCTGGACATCGACCTTCTTGCGGAAACGGCGCGCGATTTCGGCCTCGGCCAGACTTACGAACTCGGCATTTCCGGCCAGCAACGCGGAGTCATTCCCGACCGCGACTGGAAAAAGCAATATTTCGCCGGCAATCCGGCGCAGCAGCCCTGGTTTCAGGGCGAAACGCTGTCCTGCATCATCGGCCAGGGCTATGTGACATCGACGCCCCTGCAGCTTGCGGTGATGGCGGCGCGTGTCGCCACGGGCCGCGCCGTGCGCCCGCGGCTTGTGCGCGCGGTGGGCGATCTCGTCCTGCCCGCGCCGGAGGCGGCGCCGATCGATGTCGATCACGATTATCTCTCCGTCGTGCACGCCGGCATGAACGCCGTCACCAATGAATGGGGAACGGCGGCGCGTTCGCGCATCGAAGATCCGGACTGGCAGATGGCTGGCAAGACGGGCACCAGTCAGGTGTATCAGATTACGGCGGAAGACCGCGCCCGCGGTCTCGACAAGCCAGAAGACCTGCCCTGGGCGCGGCGCGACCACGCCTTGTTTGTGTCTTACATGCCTTATGAAAATCCGCGTTACGCCTGCTCTGTCGTCGTCGAACACGGGATCGGCGGATCGCGCGCCGCGGGGCCGAAAGCGCGCGACATCATGAAGGCCGTGGCGGAGAAAGATCCCGCTTCGCGCACGCCGCTCGATCCGCGCACCCTGGCGCGCGCGCCGAGCCCGAGGGAGAGCTGATCCGATGTCCTCGATCATTCTTCCCGGACGGCGCCGCGGCGTGAGAGACAAACTCTCGAGGCTTCACTGGCCGTTGATCATCCTCTTGACGATGATCGCCGGCGCCGGCGTCGTCACGCTCTATTCCGTTGCGGAAGGCAATTGGGAGCCCTGGGCGTTAAAGCACGGCATGCGGTACGTGGCGGCGCTCGGCCTGATGGTCGGCATCGCCATGGTGCCGATCCGCTATTGGATGGCGCTCGCCTATCCGATTTATTTCGCCGCGCTGATCGCGCTGGCGCTGACGCCGTTCATCGGCGAAGTGAATATGGGCGCGCGGCGCTGGATCGAATTCGGCGGTCTGCAGTTCCAGCCCTCCGAAGCCATGAAGATCGGATTGGTGCTGGGGCTTGCGCGCTACTATCACGGCCTCAGGGCGGAGCAGGTTTCGCACATTCTTTATCTCATTCCGCCGGTGCTGATGGTCGGCGCGCCGGTGGGCCTGATTTTCATCCAGCCCGATCTCGGCACCGCGCTTTTGTTGGGGGCGACCGGCGCGATCATCATTTTCGTTGCGGGTCTTTCCTGGCGGATCGGCCTTGCGGGCGTTCTCGGCGGCGTCGCCGCCGCCTACGGCGCCTATCGCTTCGACATCCTCAAAGAATATCAGGTGAACCGGATCTTGACCTTCCTCGATCCCGAGCGCGATCCCCTGGGGCAGGGCTATCACCTGCTGCAGTCGAAAATCGCGCTCGGCTCCGGCGGGCTTGACGGCAAGGGCTTCATGGAAGGCACCCAGAGCCAGCTGAAATTCCTGCCGGAGATGCAGACCGATTTCATCTTCACCATCTTCGGGGAGGAGTTCGGTTTTGTCGGCGCCATCGGGCTCCTGCTCGTCTATCTGGCGATCATCTTCACCGGGCTTTCCATCGCCATGTCCACAAAGCTGCATTTCGCGCGGCTGACGACGATCGGCGTCGTCGCGACCTTCACGCTCTATGTCCTCATCAACACCGGCATGGTGATGGGGCTTGCGCCGGTGGTGGGCGTGCCCTTGCCGCTGGTGTCCTATGGCGGGACAGTCATGTTGACCATTATGGCCGGCTTCGGCTTTGTGATGAGCGCCCATGTCCATCGCGATCAGGACATGTACCGGTCCGGCGATTCGCTCGGCTGATGGTCGGACTGAATTTTGGGGCTGAATTTTCGGGCTGGGCCCTGGAGCGGGCTTAGAACTGCTCGAGATGCGCTTCGAAATGCACGCAGAAAAGATCGAACATCGATTGCGCCTCGGCCAGCATGCCCGCCGCAGCGGCGGCGTCGCCGGCCTTGCAGGCTTTTTCGATCAACGCGGCGGTTTCGGACAGGGTTTGCGCCCCCACATTCGCCGCCGAGCCCTTCACCGCATGGGCGTCGCGGCTGGCGTCGTCGAGGGCGCCGCCCCGCACGCCTTCCGTCAAAGAGGCGAGAAGATCGTTTGTGGAGCGCTGGAAGGCGTCGAGAATCGCCCGCGCGCCGTCGACGCCGGCGGCGGACACCAGGCTGTTAACCTGATCCACCTGAAGATGCCCTGACTCAACTGTCTGCGGTTCAGTCAATGTCCCGGTCCCCGAATAAGGCCCAGCAGTGCGCTGCGCCCCGTTTTTCCTAGCGTTCTACGGCGGTAGGCTTGAGCAATATTTGCTAACAAACGTAAAAATTTGTCTAAAATCGCGGAATGCGCCAGTTTGGCGATCAAGTTTTTGAGGGGTAATCCTATGCAAGGCACTGCGGGCGAAGGCGCCCATTGGTCCTCCCGGGCCGCCTTTATCATGGCGGCCATCGGCTCTTCCGTCGGCCTCGGCAATCTCTGGCGCTTTCCTTATGTCGCCGGGGAGAATGGCGGGGGCGCATTCGTCGTCTTTTACATTATCTGCGTCGCGCTGATCGGCCTGCCGGTGCTGGTGGCCGAACTCTTTATCGGCCGGCGGGGCGGCATGTCCGTGGTGGGCAGCGTCGTCAAGATCGCCAAAGCCGAGGGCCGCTCGCCGCTGTGGGCGCTGCAGTCCTGGACTGGGATGCTCGGGGCCTTCATCATCTTAACCTTTTATTCGGTCATCGCCGGCTGGGTTCTCGCCTATGTGGTGATGATCGGGGGCGGGCTCGTCACCTCCATCGGCGCGCACGGGCTGGCAGGGATTATCGCGCCGGCTTTTGAAAGCCTCACGGCCGAGCAGGTGAGCGCCAAGCTGGGCGAGCTCCTCAACGATCCCGTTCGGATGATTATTTATCACGCCCTGTTTATGACGCTCACCGTGTTCATCGTCATGCGCGGCATCAAAGGCGGCATCGAAACGGCGGTCACCTATCTGATGCCGGCCTTTTTCGTCCTGCTGATCGTGCTCCTGATTTATGCCCTCGCGACCGGCGACAGCAGTCAGGGGTTGAACTTCCTCCTCGGCGTGCGTCTTTACGACACCGAGCTCGCCGACGGCGCCGTCCGCCGCGGCCTTCTGCACGGCCTGCAGGACGGCTCGGTGATTTCGGCGGCGCTTGGCCAGGCGTTCTTTTCCATCGGGCTCGGCTCCGCGCTGATGATCACCTATGGCGCTTACATGCGCGAGGATCAGAAGCTGCCGCGGTCGGCGCGTCTCGTCGCCATCGCCGATACGGGCGTCGGCATCGTCGCCGGGCTCGCCATCTTTCCGATCGTCTTCGCCATGGGGCTGGCGCCGGGCGGCGGTCCGACGCTGATGTTCCAGACGCTGCCGCTGGCTTTTCACGGCATGCCGGTGGGCGGGCTTTTCGGACTCGCTTTCTTCCTGCTGGCGTTCTTTGCGGCGATCACGTCTTCGATCGCGCTTCTGGAGACCTCGACGAAATGGGTGGATGAGCAATCGAAAGCCGATAACCGGATTCTTTCCGCAGGCGGGCTGGGGCTCGCCGCTTTCGCCATCGGCGTTCTCAACGCGCTGAGCCAGGTGCCGAAAACGGGCCTTAACGGCGAAGACCAGTCGACCTTCTGGAACACATGGCAGCCGCTTGGCGAGATGAAGCTGTTCAAAGGCATGGTGCTTCTCGATTTCCTGAGCGCCACGACAGACCTCATTCTTCCCATCGCCGGATTCATCACGGCGGTCTTCGCCGGCTGGATCGTTTCAACCTCGACGGCGCGCGAGGCCATCGGCTTTCAGTCCGAAGTCTGGTTTAAGCGCTGGCGCTTTCTCATTCGCTGGGTTTGCCCGGTCGGGATTTTTCTCGTGATCGCCTATTCGACGGTCTGGGCGCCTTATGTCGCCCCGATGCTGGTGAACGCGGCGCAATAAGCGCGGTGGAGCGAAGGCGCGGCCGCCGCTAAAAACGGCCGCGCTTTTTCGGGCGGGGGTAGTCCTTATACGGATTTTATGGCGAAAAGGCGGCGTGGCCGCCCCTTTGCGCGCCGCTTCCCGGAGCCGGAATGTTAACCTTTCGGCCCTTGCAATTTGCGGCGATGCGCTTCATGCTTCAGGTTAGGTTCAACAAACGAAAGGAGGTGGTCCGATGTCGAGTGATTTCAGGAAGCCAGTGAGGTCTTTGTGGAAAGAGCGCGTCTCGGAGCAGCCTTCGAACGCCGTTTGACCGCCGGATTTATCGAGATCTCGAGGCCTGTTGGCTGACGAAATCGCGATCCCGAAAGGGATGAAGGGCCGCTTGACTGCAAGCGGCCCTTTTCCTTTGACCGGCTTACGCTTTAAAACGAAAAAGAAGCGCCCCATCGGCGCGCTGGTAATACGCCGCTTGGGAGGCCTCATGTTCAAACGAATTTTTATCGTCGCCGTTGCTTGCGCGCTCGCAGCCTGCGGACGGTCCGATCAGGCTGCGAACGAGGCCGCCGAGTCTTCGCTCGCAATTGCATGGGACGAATGGGGCGTGCCCCATATCGACGCCGGCAGCGTGGAGGCGGCGTCTTACGGCATCGGCTGGGCGCAGATGCGCGGACGCCCGGATCTCGTCCTGACGCTTTTGGGTCAGGGGCGCGGCCGCGCGGCGGAATATTGGGGCGAGCAATATTTCGAAAGCGACGCGCTGATGTGGACGCTGGGCGGCCCGCAAATGCTCGACGCCGCTTACGAGGCGCAAACGCCCGAAGCAAAAGCGCGTCTCAACGCTTTCGCGAAAGGCGTGAACGATTACGCCGCAGAACATGGCGATGCGATCAGTGAAGAGGCGAAGCGGGTTTTGCCGGTGAAGCCGACCGACGTCCTCGGCCATATGTTGCGCGCCATTCACATCACCTTCGTCACCCGGGGCGACTTCGGCGCGCTGGCGCCGCCGCGCAAAGACGATGACGAGGGGAGCGACAAGGAAGAAACGCCCGGCTCGAACGCCTGGGCGGTCGCGCCTTCGCGCTCTGCAAATGGCGACGCCATGCTGCTCGCCAATCCGCATCTTCCCTGGAGCGATCTGTTCTTGTTTTTTGAAATGCACGTCAAAACGCCCGAGACCGATGCTTACGGCGTCGCGTTGATCGCCAATCCGTTTCTCGCCATCGCCTTCAACGAACATCTCGGCTGGACCCATACGGTGAACACCTATGACGGCGCCGATGCTTACGTGTTCGATGTGGTCGACGGCGGCTATCGCGATATGGACGGCGTCAAACCCTTTGACGAGGAAAAGGTCTCGCTGAAAGTGCGGGGACCGGAGGGCGCGATGGAGACGCGCGATATCGTCACGCGCCGCACCAGCGCCGGCCCCGTGTTCCGGATTACGGACGACAAGGCCTATGTGATGCGCATTGCGGGCTTTGAGCCGGCGCATCTCGACCTTGGCGGTCAATATTGGGCGATGGCGGAAGCCTCGACGCTTGATGAGTTCCGCGCCGCCATGGCGCAACAGCAAATGCCGATGTTCAATACGATCTATGCGGACGATGCAGGCAACATCTATTACCTCTTCAATGCGCTTGCGCCGAAGCGCAAGAAGGGCGATGCGAAACTCTGGAGCGGCCGGCTTGACGGCGCCGACCCTGATCTGCGCTGGCAAGGCTATGTGCAGTTTGAAAAACTGCCGCAATACTTCAATCCGCCCTCGGGCTTTTTGCAGAACTCCAACGAGCCGCCCTGGACAAGCACCTTGCCGCCGGTTCTCGACCCTTCCGATTACCCTGCCGATTTCGTTCAGCCCTTAATGAGGAGCCGGCCGCAAAACGGCCTGGAAATGCTCATGGGCGACGACAGCATCACCTATGAGGAGTTGATCGACTACAGCCAGACAACGCGGCTGACGCTGCCCGACAGCGTGCTGCCCGATCTCATCGCCGCCGCGCGCGAAGACGGCTCGACCCTGATGGACCGGGCCGCCGCCACCCTCGAAGCCTGGGACCGTCATGTCGATCCGAAGAGCAAAGGCGCGGCCCTGTTTTTCTTCTGGCTCCAGGAAGCCAAACCCGGCCCCGGCTTTTACGCCGCGCCCTGGTCCTTCGATCATCCTGAGACCTGGGCCGCCGGGATCGCAGACAAAGAGGCGGCCGTCGCGGCGCTCAAAAAGGCGGCGACCATGATGGAAGAGACGTATGGCGCGCTCGATATTCCCTGGAGCGCGCTGGCGCGGGTGCGGCGAGACGGCGTCGATATTCCGGTCGGCGTCGCGCCCGGCGATATGGGGGCCTTCCGCGTCGGCTGGATCGCGCCCGGCGAGGACGGCGAATTCGAACTCATCGGCGGCACCACCTATGTGGCGGCGATCGAGTTCGGCGAGACGCCGTCCGCCCGGGCGATCCTGCCTTACGGCAATTTCGCCGCCCGCCCGGAGGGCGTGCGCTCGCAATGGGAGATCTTCGCCGACGGCGATCTCCGGTCGGTTCATTTCACCGAAGAAGAGGTTGAAGCTGCGGCCGTCATGCGCGAAACGCTGGACCCGGCTTTAAAGCGATAGGGCGAGACCGATCCAGAAGGTGCGCGGCAAGCCGGGGCGCAGGCCCGCAGGCTGGTGTGCGGCGATATAGTCTTCGTCGAACAGATTTTCGATCTTGCCGCGCAGGCTGACGCCGTCGAACACCCTGACATAGGCCGACAGGTCAAAGACCGTATGCGCGTCGAGTTTTTCGCCATCAGCGATGGGGCCCTGTCCGGCGACGGTCCTGCGTTCCGACTGATAAAGCATGGCGAGTTCGCCGCCCCAGCGGTCGCCTTCGACGCCGGCGGTCAGAAACAATTGATGATCGGCGAGATAAGGCAATTCGTCTCCGACGCTGACATCGCTCCATGGTTCGTAACCTGACGAAAACGCGGTCTGAAACTCGCCATGGGTGTAGGTGTAAATGGCGGAAAGCGGCAGTGCGAAGGGCGCGCCGGTCCAGGCCGCCGCGTCGGCGCCTACTGTAAGTTCAAGCCCGTATACATCCACGTCGCCACCGTCGAATTGATCGCCGATGGCGCAGCCGCCGCCGGTGGAGGCGGTGCAGGTGCCAAGCAGGTTTTCATAATCGTTGAAGAAGCCGATGGCTTCGAAGCTCACGCCGTTTTGCGCCCAGCGCAGCCCCGCTTCCCAGTTGGTGGATTTCTCCTCGCTGGATGTGGAATTGCCGGGCGAGGGCGGGGCGAAACCGCGATAGACGCCGCCGAGGACCGAAAGCGCGTCCGTGACGTCATAGACAATCCCGAAAGCGGGCGTCACAGCTGTCAGTGAATTTTCGCGAATTGAAAGGTCAACGCCTGTCCGTTCGGGATCCAAGCGCCCGTAATCGAGACGCGTCAGGTCGATGTCTTCGATGCGAACGCCGATCGTCGCATGCAGGCGTCCCCAGTCGATATTGTCCTGCAGAAAAACCGCCAGCGCTTCGCCGGTTTCCACCCGGTTTGAGTCAGAGCCTGGCGCGCCGACGCTGGTGCGCAGAAGTTCTGCGTTCTCGGCCCGGAAAAATTCGAAATTCTGGAACCGGTCCACTTCGTCTTCGTGCCATCTGAGGCTTGCCTCTAATGTGTGGTTGAGCTCGCCGGTGGCGGCTTTGTAGGTGAGAATGCCCTGCACGCCATTGGCGTAATAATCGCGTGCATTGTGGCGGATTTCGAGGGCGCCGTCTGGGCCGGTGAAGCCCGGCCGGGCGAGGATGTTTTCAAATTCCGCCGCATAAAGGACGGGGTCGGCGAGAATGGCGGAGGTGGACACGCCGAGGACCCGCTCCAGCTTGAACCAGTCGCGGGCGAATTCGGTCCGGTAGGCGATGATGTCAAGCGTCAGGCCGGGCGTGAACTCTGCATAATAGCTGAGTTGGAAGGTTTCGTGATCGCTGTTGAACTGGTCTTTCTGCGAGCCGTTATAGCGCCGGCGCGGATTGGCCGAAAAGTCAGCGCGCGTGAGGCCGAGATAGGTCTCGTTCGAGGTTTCATCCGAACGCTGATATTTGAACTCGAGGCTTTGCGGCACAGCGGCGCCGTCTTTTGTATAGAGGCCCGCTTTCACGACATAATCGGAAATGTCGAAGCCGGTGTCCCCGCCGGCGTCGAGGCGCTTAAAGCCATCGGTTTCATATTGGAAGGTTTCGACAAGAAAGCCGGCTTCGAATGGGCCGAGATCGCCGCGCCCGCCCGTCCATGCGTGAAGACGCCGGCCGTCATCGGAGCCGAAATAGAGTTGCGCCTCTGCGGCGAATTCATCCGGGATCGGCGTTGAATAAAGATTGATCGCGCCGCCGGTCGTGCGCGGTCCGTATTTGACGGCGCCCGTGCCCTTGGTGATTTCGATAGCGTTGATGCGGCCCGTATAGGGGAAATAATAGGCGGAAGGCGCTGCGTAAGGAGCCGGGGCGATAGGAACGCCGTCCTCCATCACCATGATGCGCGCCGACCGGTCGGAGCCCGAACCGCGCAGACCGATATTGGGCCTGAGGCCGTAGCCGTCCTCTTCCTGAATATTGACGCCCGGCGAGCGGCGCAGGGTGCGCAGGATGTCGGTGTAGGACTGTTTCGCCAGCTCTTCCGCATCGAGATAGGTGATCGCCCCCGGCACTTCGTCGAGCCCGCCGGCGGCGCCGAACACGGTGATTTCGTCGATGGCCGCCACCTGAACAAGCGGCGCGTCCTCAGCGCCCGCCGAGGAGGCGAGGGCGGTGACGGCGGCGAGGGGGGCGATGACGCAGCGCAGGCTATTTTTGGACATGGCTCTCTGGGACTCACGAGGTGAAAGGGGTGCAGCAATTGCGAGTGATTATCACTCCGGCTAGCTTTCCTGATAATGATTGTCAATTGCGCTCCAGGCAGCCATGACTTGCCCGGGGCGAACAAGGCATGACAAAGAGCCCTGCCGTCCCTAAATCCTGCAGGGACGCCAGCAAACGGAGGCCCCGAATGGTCGAAAAACTGAGCCCTGAGGCGCGGGCGGCGTTCCTGAAGGACCGTCCCGGCTGGGCCCCGGTCGAGGACCGGGATGCAGTGAAAAAGAGCTTCGCCTTTGACGATTTCAACGAGGCGTGGGGCTTTATGTGCCGGGTGGCGCTGGCCGCGGAAAAGGCCGATCATCACCCCGAATGGTTCAATGTCTATAATCGGGTCGAGATCACGCTGACGACCCATGACGCCGGCGGGCTTTCCGAGCGGGATGTGGCGCTGGCGGGCTTCATCGACGCCGCGGCGGGCCAGGATTAGGCCGAAAAACCGCCGCCGGACACAAAAACGCCTTGCCCGCGCCTTCTATACGCCTGCGGGCGTATCTAGTAAGGTGCTGAATTCACAAGGGGATTGAAGAAAGATGGCGACTATCGCGCTCGTCGATGATGACGAAAACATCCTGACCTCGGTGTCCATCGCGCTCGAGGCGGAAGGCCATAAGGTGAAAACGTTCGAAGACGGCGCGGCGGCGCTCGAGTTTATCAACGCCACGCCGCCGGACATGGTGGTCTCCGACATCAAGATGCCGACCATGGACGGCATGGAGCTTCTGCGCCGCATCCGCCAGAACTCCAGCCTGCCGCTGATCTTCCTGACCTCGAAGGACGAGGAGATCGACGAGGTTTTAGGCCTCACCATGGGCGCGGACGATTACGTCAAGAAGCCTTTTTCCCAGCGCCTCCTGCTCGAACGGGTGAAGGCGGTTCTGCGCCGCAACCAGGCGGGCGAAACGCCGACGGAAGAGGAAGAAAAGAAAATCATGCGCCGGGGCGAGCTGACGCTCGATCCCATGCGCCACGCCTGCACCTGGAAAGGCCAGCCGGTCGTTTTGACGGTGACGGAATTCCTTATCCTTGAAGCGCTGGCGCAGCGGCCCGGTTTCGTCAAAAGCCGCGACGCGCTGATGGATGCGGCCTATGACGATCAGGTCTATGTGGACGACCGCACCATCGACAGCCACATCAAACGGGTGCGGAAGAAATTCCGTCAGGTCGACAAGGAGTTCGATTCCATCGAAACATTATACGGCGTCGGCTACAAATATAAGGACGCCTCATAAAGCATGAGTGAAGAGGGCGGGATCGCGCGGCGAAGACGCGCGCCGATGGCGGTGTCGCGGCTGACGCTGACCATTGTCCTCGCCAATCTTATCGGCCTTGTCATTCTCCTTCTCGGCTCCTTCGCGCTGACGCAGTATCGCGACGGCCTCATCCAGGCGAAACTCGAAGGGGTGCGCGCCCAGGCGCAGATCATCGCCGATGTTCTCGCGCAGGTGGCGATCGACGAAACCACTTGCCAGCCGGTGGAGGCCGCCGACATCCAAAGCCAGGAAGGCGAAGCCGTTTGCGCGCTCTCTCTAAGTCAGCGCGACGTGCGCGAGGTTTTCAACCGCGTCTGGGACAGTTTCGAAGGCCGGGTGCGGATCTTCAACGCCCCGCAGACCTTTCAGGACCCGCCGGTTTCCAACGCCAATGCGCTGCTCATCGAAGACGTCGTCTTGCGCGAGGACGAAATCGTCGCTCAGAGCCTGCCGCCTCTCGACGAGGGCGGCGCTTTGATGGAAGTGCTGGAGGAAGAGGGAATCTGGCGCCGGCTGTCGCGGTTTTTCTCCCGCGATTATCGCGCCGAAGCGGCGCGCCGGTCCCTCGAGGACGAGTTGAACGCCGCGCTCGCTTCTTCGCCTTTCGCCGCCGAACGCGGCGCCGCCTCCGTGCGCCTAGACGAGGAGGGCGAGCTTGTCGCCTCCGTCTCGGTGCCGATCCGCCGCGTGCAGGCGATCTACGGCATCGTGACCGCGGAAAGCGGCGGCATCGACACGCTTGTGGAAGAGGCGCGTCTTTCTATCCTTCCGTTTTTCGGGTGGGCGGTGGCGGCGGCGATCCTGTCGTCGCTTCTCCTGACGACCATGATCGCGCAGCCGATTCGTCAACTGGCGATTGCGTCCGACAAGGTGCGCGAAGGCATCGCCGCGGCGGGGCGCGCGCGCATTCCCGATTTCACCAACCGCAAGGACGAAATCGGCGAGCTTTCCGGGTCCCTGAAATCCATGACTCAGGCGATCTATGCGCGCATCGACGCCATTGAAAGTTTCGCCGCCGATGTCTCCCACGAATTGAAAAACCCGCTGACTTCGATCCGCAGCGCCGCCGAGACCCTGAAGATCGCCAAGACGCCGGAGCAGCAGGCGAAACTGCTCGCCGTCATCCAGAAAGACGTGGCGCGCATGGACCGGCTGATCACCGACATTTCAAACGCCTCGCGTCTCGACGCGGAGCTGGCGCGCGAGAGCCGCGAGGCGATCGATCTCGGCAAGCTGATCAAGGATATCGTCGCCACTTATGCAGACACGGCCAAGGATGGCGACGTGCGCGTCGTTTTCGACGAGCCCATGCAGCCCGCCTATATGCTCGGCAATCCCACGGCGCTGAGCCAGGTGATCCGCAATCTCATCGATAATGCGCGTTCTTTCAGCCCGGAGGGCGGCGAAGTGCGCGTGCGGCTCGAGCCGGCGACGGCGCGCAACGGGCTCGCCCGCATTATCGTCGAGGATGACGGGCCGGGCATCCCGCCGGACAATCTCGATTCGATTTTCAACCGTTTTTACACCAAGCGGCCTCAAGGGTCGGCCTTCGGCAATAATTCCGGGCTCGGCCTTGCGATTTCCCGGCAAATTGTTAACTCCCACGGCGGTCGGATTTACGCCGAAAACCGCCTGGTCGATCCTGACTGCCCGGAAGGCGAGCGCAAGGGCGCGCGCTTTATTGTAGAGCTTCCGGGCCGGTAAACGTCGTTTTTTCCTAGACATCGTTGAACAAACCAGCACCATACTGGCGCGCATAAGGAGTTGGATGCGAAAAGAATGATCGGTCTTGTTGTCGTCACCCATGGGCGCCTTGCGGAAGAGTTCCTTTCCGCCGCTGAACATGTCGTCGGACCGCAGGAGCAGGTGAAAGCCGTCTCCATCGGTCCCGACGACGATATGGAAAAGCGCCGGCAGGATATTCTCGAGGCGGCGAAGGCCGTCGACACTGGCGAAGGCGTGATCATCCTCACGGACATGTTCGGCGGCACGCCGTCGAACCTCGCGATTTCCGTCATGGAAAAAGCGAACGCCGAGGTGGTCGCGGGCGTCAATCTGCCGATGCTGATCAAGCTGGCGTCCGCCCGCGGCGAGGACGATCTCGCCGAAGCCGTGAAGGCCGCGCATGAGGCGGGGCGCAAATACATCAATGTTGCGTCCTGGGTGCTTTCGGGCGAGGCGGCGGATTAAACGTGTCTGAAGACAAGGAAGAGCCGGTGACCGCGACCGTCGAGGTCTGCAACAAGCTCGGCCTTCACATCCGCCCGTCGCGCTACCTGTCGGCGCTCGCCAAATCCTACGACGCGGAAGTCACGGTGCGCAACAATGAGCGCGTCGCGCTTGCGGACTCGCAGCTCGATCTGTTGATGCTGCTCGCCAGCAAAGGCGCCAAGCTCGAAATTTCAGCGACCGGTCCGCAGGCTGAGGAAGCCGTCGACGCCATCGTCAAGATGGTGCAGGACCGCTTCGGCGAAAAGGACTGACGGAAAATCGGTTGCGCGAATTGCAAGGGCCGCCGCAGCAGCCCTTGCGTTTTCTGAAGCGTTAGACCTTGGTCAGGCGCAGGTAAGGGCGCAGTTCGTCCCAGCCTTGCGGGAACATGCCTTTCGCGTCTTCGTTGCTGATGGAGGGCGGGATAATCACCTTGTCTCCGGGCGTCCAGTCCGCCGGCGTCGCGATCTTGTTGGCGTCGCTGGTTTGAAGCGCGTCGATCACCCGCAGGATCTCGTCGAAATTGCGGCCGACGCTCATGGGATAGGTTATCATTAGCCGGATCTTTTTGTTCGGGTCGATGATGTAGACGGAGCGGACCGCCTGCGTGTCGCTTTCCGACGGATGGATCATCTCATAGAGCTTTGCGATTTTGAGGTCCGGATCGGCGACGATCGGAAATTGTAGATTGGTCTTCTGCGTGTCGTTGACGTCGAGGATCCACTTGTTGTGTTCTTCGACAGTGTCCGTTGACAGCCCAAGAGGCTTCACGTTGCGTTTGGCGAACTCATCAGCAAGCTGCGACGTGCGGCCCATTTCCGTCGTGCAGACCGGCGTGAAGTCGGCCGGGTGACTGAAAAAGAACACCCATGAATCGCCCGCCCAATCATGCAGGCTAATTTCGCCTTGGGTCGTTTCAATTTTAAAATCCGGAGCTGTGTCGCCAATTCTGAGCGCCATTGTCTTTTCCTTTCTTATGGCAACCGCCTTTAAGGCGGAGCTGATTTCAACGCATAAATGCTGTTTAGTCTGTTTTAGTTATCGTCGTGCGAGACGGAGAATTCAAGTTAATATTCTTAATTACGAATATTGGAATATTCGATAGGCCGCCTGAGCCCGGAGTTGCGCGAGGGAGGCGCTGCAGCCTTCGCCGCAATTCATGGCCGCATCATGGATAAACGGTTTAAAATGCAGCGCAGAGCATCTGCGCAGCGTGCGGCGGCTTTCCCGCCGGCGCGATCTGCGCGCACGGAAATACGCCGTCCCGTTCCCGTTTTGTGTGCGCGACTAATCTGTCGCAGGCGCGCGAGCGCCGCCAGCTCACGCAGAGGGGCTTGCCGTTGTGCTGGACAGCACGACCGGTTGGCCGTCGCGCAGGCGCTCTCCGCCGCGAATGACGACGTCGTCTCCGGGCGCGATATCGCCGATCACTTCGATATAGCCGCCTTCCGCCGCGCCAAGCTCGACATCGACGCGCCGCGCGATCTTGTCTTCGCCGACGACGTAAACGCTGATCCGGTCGGCCCTTAACACCAGCGCGTCGCGCGGCGCCGCCGTCACCCGTCGCGCCGCGTCCGACGGCAGGTTCACGCGCACGGCTGAGCCGATATACCAGTTGGTTTCGGGCAGTTCGAGGCGGATTTCGAGCATGCGCGAGCGCTCGTCCCCGACGGGCACGACGGCGCGCAAGGTCGCGTCGAGCGTTTCGGCGCCGTTGGCGACTCTTATCCTGTCGCCCGGCTGGATATTGCGGGTGAGGCCTGCTGGCGCGCGCGCCGTCACTTCCAGGTGATGCGTGTCCACAAGGCGGATAAGCTCCGTGCCCGGATTGGCGTATTCGCCGGCCTGCGCTTCCTGAGAGACCACGCGGCCGGCGAAAGGCGCTTTTACTTCGGTGCGCTTGAGATTGATCTCGGCGCGCTCAAGCGCGACTTCAGCCTGACGCAGCGCCTGGATCGCCTCGTCCCGGTTCGACCGCATTTCATCCATGGAGGCTTCGGATTCGCCCGCTTCTTCGAGGCCGACGAAACGCTGGTAGAAACTGTCGAGATAATCGGCGCGGGCGCGCAGACGCCGCACCTGCGCCGCCGTGTCGTCGCGCGTGAATTTTGCATCCGCCTGTTCGAGCCGGGCGATGACGTCGCCTTCTTCGACTTCAGCGCCGACCTCGGCGACCCACTCGATCTTGCCGGATGTCGCGGCGGCGACGCGGCTGTCGCGCGTCGAGACGACGGCGCCCGGCGTTTCGGCGCGCGGCGCGAGGTTTCTCGTTTCCGCTTTGGCGACGACGACCGGGGCCGGCGGCGGGCCTTGCTGGGCTGCCGCGGCGGCGCTTTCGTCCTCGCCGCCAGCGCCCACATGGCCGCCGTAAAGATAGGCGCCGCTTGCCGCTGCGATCAGCGCCAGTCCGGCGCCGCCTGCGAAAATCAATTTCCGGTTCATGAATAAAGCTCCTTTATTCCGCTGGTTGCAGGGCGAGGCCGCGCGTTTCGGGGGCCGCGCGTTCCGCGCCGAGCTGCATCAGCGCCGGCAAGAGGACGAGGGTGAAAAGGGTGGAGACCGCCATGCCGCCGACAATGACGGTGGCGAGGCCGCGATAGATGAGGCTGCCGGCGCCGGGCGCGAGCACCAGCGGCAGCATGCCCATCAGCGTCGTCGAGGTTGACATGAAGATCGGCCGGATGCGCAGGGTCAGCGCTTCGCGCACCGCTTCCGTGCGGGACCGGCCGTCTCTTTCCGAGGCGCGGGTCTGCGCCATCAGGAGGATGGCGTTGTTCACCACGAGGCCGAGCAGGATGATGAAGCCGATCATGCCGAGAAGGTCGAGCGGCGTCGTCTTGACGAGATCGAGGGCGCGGATGGCGAGAACGCCGCCGACCGCCGCCATGGGCAGGGTGACGATGACGAGCCCTGCGTCTTTCACCGACTTGAAGAGCGCCGCCATGATGAGAAAGAGAATGAAGATGGCGAGGAAAAAGTTGGCGCCGAGATTGTTGACCGCCCGCGCCAGCGAATCCGCATCGCCGCCCCATTTGATGGAAGAGCCCGGCGGCAGGATTTCGTAGAGCTGCTTTTGCGCATTCTTTTTCAGCGCATCGACGGCGGGGCCGAGCGCCATGCCTTCCGGCGGCGTGATGCCCAGCGAAATCGTGCGCCGCGCATCGAGCCGGCGGATCTGCTGCGGGCCGACGCTGCGCGTGACGGTGACGAGCTCGCCGAGCGGCACCACGACGCCCGAGGGCGTCGCAATGGGTGTCGAGTCGAGATATTCGGGCTCCGACCAGTCTTTCGCCTGCAAGATGACGTCGATGCGTCCGTCTTCGTGGAAAAACTCGCCGAGCCATTGGCCGTCGCCGAGCGAACGCACGGCGCGGGCGACGGCGTCGCGGGTGAGACCGACTTCGGCGATGCGCCGGTCATTCGGGACAAGGCGCAATTCCGGCGTCACAACTTGCGGGTCGGGATTGGGCCAGACCTGCGCGCCCGGCAGGGCCGACTGAATGACGCCCATGGCGTCGGGCACCGCTTCCGTCAGCGCAGCGTAATCCGCCGCCTGGAGCTGCAGGTTGATCGAGCCCTGGCCGCCGAAATTGCCGAAAAGATCGCCCTGGGCGCCGAAGGCGCGGGTGTCCGGAAAGCCCGCCAGAATTTCGTTGTTCACAATGTCGACCATCTCGCCGATGCGGGACTGGTCGAGAATCCTGACGCCGATATTGCCGCCATTATTGCCGGCGAAAAGATAGTAATTGCGCAGCGCCGGCTCCTTCTCGCCGTCCATATAGGGCTGCATTCTTTCGACAACGACGTCGGCGAATTCGGTGCGGACCATGTCCGGGCTGGCGCCGGACGGAAAGCTGATGAAAGCGTCGACGGCGTCGCGTTTCACTGGCGGCAGGTAATTCAGTTGCGGGAAAAGAAGATAAACGATGAGAACCGGCAGCGCCGTCAGCGATCCGATAATGGCGAGGCGGCGCTTATTGGTGGCGGTGAGGCGGATGATGGCGTCGGCGAGACGCTGCGCGAAGAGCGGACGGTCTCCCTTCGCCGTCTCTTTGGCGGCTTTGCCTTTCACGAAAAACCGCGCGCCGGTGGGCAACAGCGTCACGGCGACAATGAGGCTGAACGAGACGGCGATGGCGATGGTGAGCGCGAGGTCGGCGAAAAGCTGGCCCTCGACATCCTCGAAGAACATGATCGGAATAAAGATCGCCACGGTGGTCACCGTCGAGGCGAAGAGCGCGCCGAAGACCTGGCCGACCGCCGCTTCGGCGGCTTCGTAAGGTGAGCGGCCTTCCTCGCGCAGGCGCACGAAATTTTCGAGCACGACGATGGCGGCGTCCAGCACCATGCCCGTGGCGAAGGCGAGGCCGGCCAGCGAAATCACATTGATGGAGCGCCCGAAGAGATTGAGCACCACAAGCGTCGCCATCAGGCAGATCGGGATCGCCGCGGCGATGACCAGCGTGGCCGCGGCGCGGCGCAGGAACAGCCACAAGGCGGCGACCGCAAGCATGACGCCAAGGAGAAGGTTGCCGGTCAAAAGCGAAATGGCGCGTTTGATAAAGACCGACGGGTCGAAGCTTTTCTGGATCGAGTAGCCCATTTCCGCAAGCAGGCCGGCGTTCAAATCGTCAACGACAGCCGTTAGCGCGTCGATCGCTTCCAGCGTGTTGGCGCCGGGCTGGCGCATGACGCGCATGCCGATCGCCGGGTTGCCGTTCTGATAGACGATTTCTTCGTTGCGCCGGTCCACGGCGACGGAGATGTCGGCGATATCGCCAAGCCGCACCGGGGCGCCGTCGCGCCAGGCGAGGATGGTTTCGCTGAGCTGATCCGCGGTGAAACGGCCCTCAAACCGCATGGTGTAGTTGCGCCGCCCGATATCGACCGAGCCGCCGGTGACGTCGGTGGAGCGATTGACGTTCTGCGCGATTTCGTCGAGCGATACGCCAAGTTGTGCGGCGAGAAAGGGATCGAATTCTATTTTCAGAATGCGCTCGCCGTCATTGGCCTGAATGTCGACGCTGGCGACGCCGGGCACGGCTTCAAGTTCGGGCAGGATGCGCTGTTCGGCGAAATCGCCCAGCTTCATATCGGGATTGTCGGCGCCGGGCAGGCGTTGCAGGAACAGGTAAATAAGGGTTTCGCCGGCGTCCCCGCCGCCGCCGTTATTGATGCGCGGACGGTCCGCATCGGCGGGCAGGCCGCGCACCTGCTGCATGCGCGCGTTCACTTCGGAGAACGCTTTGTCCATGTCTGTGCCGAGGGCGAATTCGAGCGAGATCCACGCGCCGCCCTGGTTCGACCAGGATTGCATGACGGTGACGCCGGGCATGCCGCGCAATTCGCGTTCGATAGGTTCGGTGATTTCGCTTTCGACTTCGCGCGGCGAGGCGGCGCGCCAGCCGGTCCATATCCCGATTTGCGGGCGTTCGATCGCCGGGAAAAGCTGCACCGGCAATTGCGAAATCGAGAGCGCGCCGAGCAGTGTAATGAGGGCGAGCACGACCGCAGCCGCAGCGGGGTTTTTCAGGCAAAGCCGGGTCAGACCCATTGTGCAAGCTCCTCCGGAAAGCATCGTCCTGTCTGTCGGCGTCGGATGATCGCGCGGACGAGCTGCGCAGCCTTTACAAAGGCCTGCGGTTTTTCCTGATAATCTCGCCTTTTTTAAAGGCCGGCGCATCCGCTTATCGACAAAGCGCCTGAGAGATGCGGTGAAGCGATAGGGTTTCAGGCGGCGGATTCTTTAAGGGCCGTTAACGCTTGGCGGCGTCTTTCGCAGCCTTCTTGATTTCCTTGCGGCGCTGTTCGATTTCCGCGAGTTCACGCTCAAGATCGGCCTTGACGTCGCGGATCGCGTCTTCGCGCCGGGCGAGCATTTCTTCTTCGCTATAAGCGCGTTCTATTTCGCGCTCCGCCTCAGCGCGCGCGCGTGCGACTTCGCGCTTGAAGGCTTTCATGTCAGCTTCATGTTCACGGCGGGCCTCGCGCAAGTCGCGCTCCATTTCTTTTCTGGCTTCGGCGCGGTCGCGCGCGGCCTCGCGCCTTTCCTGCGCAGCGTCACGGCGCGCTTCGCGCGTATCGGCCAGACGCTCGCGCGCCAGCTCGATCGCGTCGGCGGCGCTTGCTATGGCGTCTTCGCGCTGGCGGCGAATGTCTTCCATCTCCTCTTCGCTGAGACGCGCTTCGGCGAAGGCGCGCGTCATGTCCGGAAAAGAGATTTCCAGATCGGCAACGTCTTTCAGGTTCAGCGTTTTGCCGTTGAGCATGTCAGTCAGTTCATCGGCGCCGTCGAAACCGTCAAGCTCAAAATCATTGAAACGGAACGTCATGCCTTCGAGATCCTTGAAGGCGTCGACCTTCCCGAACTGTTCAAACATGCGCTCTTCAAGGCGCGCCAGTTTGTCGGCCAGCTTGCGGGTTTTCTTCTCGTCAAACTCGATGTCGGCGCCGTTTTCGCCATCGATTTCGAGTCGATATTCGCCGACCGGCGACAGCATGACGCTGCGGGTTCTCCTGGTTTGCGCTTCCGGTTTCAGCGGCGCTGCGGGCGCGGAGGGCGCGTTCGCTTCCGGAGCGGACGGCATCAGCGGGCGCGGCGCGGCAGTCGGCGCGAGGACCGGCATGGGGTCCACCATTTCGCCATCGGCGATGACTTCAAAGTGAAGATGCGGGCCGGTTGTCTTGCCGGTGGAGCCCACGGCGCCGATGACGTCTCCGGCGTCGATGCGCTCGCCTTTGCGCACCACATAGCTATCGAGATGCGCATAGCGGGTGACGAGGCCGTGGCCGTGATCGATGACGACGACTTTGCCCCAGGAGTCCTTGCCGTGATAGCGGTCGGTGGCGTCGATCACTTTGCCGTCGCCGGCGGCGCGCACCGGTTCGCCGCGCGCGGCTTTGACGTCGACGCCGTTATGGGCGGGGAGCTCTTCCCCGAAAAGTTTTCTCTTTACGCCGAATTTCGCCGTGATCTCGCCGTCGACCGGCGCAACGGTCAGCGCCTGGCGCGGTTCGGGCGGCGAGACCGCGAAGGCGGCCTGGGCGAAGGCGAGCCCTGCGGCGGCCGCGGCGCTGGCGGCGAGGCCGAGTTTGCCGGCGGCGCTCAAAAGCGGTTTTTCCGGCGCGCCCGTCAGGATGGCGTCGAGACGTTCGCGGCGCGAGCGTTTGTCGAACGGCGTGAAGGACGGAATGAGTTCGCCGGCGAAACCATTGCGCGCGCCGGCGGCGAGACGCAGGCCCTGCACGAAACATTGGGCGTATTGGCGCCGGTCGACGCCGCGCGCCAGCACCAGCGCATCGGCGCCTTGCTCCGCGGCGAGCGTTGCGCGCGCGCAGATGCGGTGCATGAACGGGTTAAACCAGAAAACCGCCTTCACAACCGAGCAAAGCGCAAAGAGGGCCACGTCGCCGCGCTTCACATGCGCCATTTCATGCGCCCCCATGAGCGCCGCATCTTCGATCGAAACCCGGTCGAGAAGATTGTAAGGCATGACGACGACCGGGCGGAAATAGCCGTAAACGCAAACGCTTGAAACGATATGAGAGAACACGTAACGCGGGGCGCGTTTGACGCCGATGCGCTTGCGCCAGCCTTCGAGCGCATCGACAAGCTTCGGTTCGTCCGCCGGCAGGGCGTAGTTGAGGCGATAGGCGAACCAGACATGGCGCACCGCCGCCAGGATGAAAAACATCACAAAGCTGTAGAAATAAATGACCGCTGCAAGGCGCAGGATATCCGCGAGGGACGGCGCCGCGGGTCTCGTATAAATAACGGTTTCATCAAGCGCCGGCTGGATCATAGTAGCGGGCGTGGCGATCTCCGCCATCGGGGGCAGGGGCGCGGGCGCGCGTAAGGAGAAGCCGAACGCGGCGGCGACCGGCGCGATGAGAACGGGCAGGGCTGCGAGGACGAGCGCCGCCGGCCAGACAAGCCCGGCCAGGGGCCGGGCGCCGGCGGGGCTTTTCGCCGGGCCTGCGATTTGCGCGGCGGCGATGAAAATGATCGGTGCCCAAACTATCGACGCCAGAAGGCAGTAGAAAAACGGTTCGATCAAGGCGCTCATTGTTCCTTCTCCGTTTTTCTGAGGACGTCTTCGAGTTCTTCGATTTCGTCTTCGCTGAGGAGTTTCGAATCGGCGAAAAACGCCGCTGCGGGCGTCGTGTCGAGTTCGAGAACGCGTTTGGAAAAATCGGCGATCATGCGCGACAAAAGCGCGACCTTGCCGACCTGGGGTTCGTAAATGTTGACGCCGTCCGCCGGGGTTTTGGAAATCAGCCCCTTGTCCGCCATGCGTTCGAGAACCGTGCGCACGGTGGAGTAGGACCAGCCGAAATCCTGTTCGATATCGCGGTGGATTTCCCGCGCGTTCATCTCTTTCGAGCGCCACAGGAGTTTCAGGATGGCGAGTTCCGGTTTGGTCGGGTCGGTCCCTTTAAGGTCGGTCATGACGGCGTCCAGCACTGATGCGGGGACGCGCAGACGCCCCCTGCGACATTTGTGGCCATCCTACCTCTTTGCGACACTTGTCGCAAGGCGTTTCAAGGCTTGCGGCGGGATTCTGCGACGAACCGAAACCGGGCTGCGGCGAATGGAGAAGGCTAAAGAGAAGAAAGCACGGCGGCGAGGCGCTCGAGATCGGCCTCGGTCGAGAGCCGGTGGTCGCCATGGGGCGTCATCAAGATCTCCACATCAGCGCTCTCCAGCATCTCGGCGAAGGCGAGGGCGTGGGCGTAAGGCACGGCGTCGTCGCGCATGCCCTGCAGGATGCGCACGGGAACGCGAATGGGCACAGAGCCGGTCATGAGGAGATGTTTGCGCCCGTCCTCGATCAGCTTCGCCGTGATCACTTCCGGCTCGTCGGAATAATCGGAAGGCTGCTCGAGGCGCCCTTCCTCCATGATCGTCCGGCGCTGCTCCTCGGTGAAAGACGGCCACATCAGCCTTTCGGTGAAATCCGGGGCCGGGGCGATGAAGACGATGGCGGCGACGCGCTCCGGCCGCTTCAGCGCCAACAGCGCGGCGATCCAGCCGCCCATGGAGGAGCCGACGAGAATTTGCGGGCCTTCGGTCAGATTATCGAAGGCCGCCAGGGCGTCCTCGAACCACGCGCCGATCGATCCGTCCTCGAAGGCGCCGTCGGATTCGCCATGGCCGGAATAATCAAAGCGCAGGAATGGACGGCCCCGATCCGCCGCCCACTGGTAGAGGAACTCGGCCTTGGTCCCGAGCATGTCGGAGCGAAAGCCGCCGAGCCAGACAATGCCGGGTTCGCCGGCTGACGCGCCGGACCGGCGGCGAAAAGCGAGACGACCGTGAGGGCCGTCGAAATGGGAAGCGGGGGCGGGCGCGCTCATGATGGGGATCTTCCTTTAAATCGGCTCGACGCGCTGCAGCATTTGGCGTATGGTTAATGCACGCCGATCTGCGGCGGCCTCCAAGGCGGAGGCGCGTTTAAATTAAGGGGGACTTGTTCTTATGCGCAACTTGACGAAGGCAACCGCCGCTCTGGCGACGGCAGGTCTTTTTTCGATCGCAGCGATGTCACAGGCGTCGGCGGCGATCACGCTGATCGATAATTCGACTGCAGGTTATTACAATGACGGCATCGGCGGCAGCCTTAACGGCACGTCGGCGCTTTTCCCGGACGCCGGCACGTCTGACGATCCGAACATCGATCCCGCGCCGGAGCCGGATCTGAGCGCGGCGGCCGCCGCCCTCGGCGCGTGGCTCTCGACGCCGTCCTCTCCAGGCGGGACTTGGGGCGCGGCGCCGGAAGCGATTCCCTCGACCTGGGCGGTCGAAACCGAAACTGCGATCATCTATGAAATCGACGCGGGCGCGACCGGCCTCAGCAATGTCGTCGCCAATTTCGGCGTCGACAACGGCATCTTCGTCTGGCTCGACGGCGTTTATCTCGGCGGCGAGCTGCATCCCGGCGGCGCGTCTCTGGGTGAGCTGATCTTGAATATCGGCAATCTGACGGCGGGCTCTCACTTCCTTCAGGTCCTGCGCGAAGATCATGGCGGCGCGACCGGCTATGCGGTGCAGGTGACGGGCGACGAGGGCGTCTCGGAAGTGCCGCTGCCGGCGGCGCTGCCGATCTTCCTGTCGGGGCTTGCGGGCGTCGGTTTCTTCGGCCGCAAAAAGCGCAAATCCGCCCGCGCTTAAAGCGCCGGCGCTTCACTTCATGCGATCAAAGGGCGCGAGGGCCGGTCAGGGCTCTCGCGCTTTTTTATGGGCCCCGCCGGCGCCGTTTCTGTGGAAATTCCGGCGAGCCTCTCCGCCGCTTAAGGGGCGGCGATGAAACCCCCGTGCAGACTTGCATTTCCGGCTTGACGGGGCCGTGCGGCTGACTTAAACCGCCCCGTCTTGACCGTCGGCGCATGTCTTGCGGGCAAGCTTTGCGGGTGTAGCTCAGTTTGGTTAGAGCGCCGGCCTGTCACGCCGGAGGTCGCGGGTTCAAGTCCCGTCACTCGCGCCAGTAAATCAATTACTTGGCTCCGACCGCTTTTCCTATTCCGTTAAATTCAGGCTCATTTCCGCGGCTTGCTCCAACCTTGTCCGTGAGAAAGGCTCTTCCTGTTGTTCGCTTGTCGGCCATCTGGCGGGGCGGAGTCACGGTCAGCGGCGGTGTCGGCAGTCTCAAAGAACCGGCTGCTATCGAGTGTGGCGGCGGAAATCGCTGTTCGCTGGTTGGGCGTCCTGTCTGCTTATGACTGAGCCGTCAAATTCGTGATGATCGACAAAGATGAAGCGCCGCACGATATTGCGTCACCCGGCTGGAGGATTTCCGGCTTTCAGTTTCACGGCGGATTTGCAAGGCGATCTTTGCGGATGTCTTGCGCGTCCTGTTGGTCTTCTTTGTTTGCGCGCTTTGACAGGCCCCGCATCCAAACGCCCGGGCCCGCCGGCGGCGCGCCGCGCAGCCTGAAGACGGCAACGCGCTTCTCGGGCGTTTAGGCTAGCGATGTCTGCAACAAATGCGTGGCGTAAGTAGGCCAGGCTAACCGGAAGCGGGGCGCTGCCCTTCAAGGTGGGCCATCGCGTGACGTCCGGTGATGTCCATGGATCGGTTATCCGCCGCGCGTTCATGATGAGGGCTCTATAGTCTTGTGAGTGATGAATAAAAACCTATCGGAAAACAATATCATTACTCATATTAATTGAATTGAACAAATCAGTAAGCCACCGGCCATTCCAACAAGAGCAACGGCGCGAGCATAGGCGAACATTCAGCGGCGGCGGTCACGGGTCTGTTTGAAAGCGAACTCAATTATCGCCGGGCGCAAAGGCTTCATAGCGCCATTGCGAATGCGTGGGGAAACGAATGTCCGGCATGGAGCCCAATTCAAGCCGGAACTAAAAATATCTACGCAGCAGCTTTTCAGGCTGGTTTTGATTCCGACTGTCGCAAGGGTGCGGGCTATCGCCGACATTGGTCGCGGTCTGCACAGGTCATGCGCCCAAGTTGAGGCGATTGTCTCTGGGACCGCGGCTAAGGGGCGCCGGCGCTTCATTCGAAGTTTAAGATTCTCTGATATTTTCGTTATATTCGCTAACGACAGCAGCGTTGTTCTTGCGCTGAACTCGACAATACTTCGAATAGATCGCCGGCTCATGCCTGTGATGGTTGATGCGGGCTGGCCGGGCCATGTCGGATATGGATTGATCCGGTCATTACTATAGTGTTCCGGAGGCCTTTCCCTTAAACGGTTTCGCCGGCGCCTGCAGTCATATGCCAGAAGGTAAAAGCCTGTTTGACTTTTATACGCAATAGAAGCAGCTTTTCGAAGAACTGAGCCAGTTTAGAAATCTACAGATTTGGGTCCTAAGTAAGTGAAAGAGAAAACTGATATTGCCTTGGAGCGTTCGCACTTCATTCCGGTGACCGCTTTCGATCTTGTTGTGTTCGGGGCGGCGGGCGATCTGTCTTTGCGCAAGCTCATTCCGGCGTTGTTTCACCGCTGGCGCGACAACCAGATTCCGGCGGAATCGAAAATCGTCGGCGTATCGCGCACGGCCATGGATGATGACGCGTTCCGCAAGCTGGCGATCGAAAGTTTCCGCAAATTCCATCCCGATGAGATCATCGACGACAGCGAATGGGCGGCTTTCGCAAGCCAGCTTTATTATGCGGAGCTTGACGCGGTCAAAGAGGGCGGCGAGGGCTGGGCCCGGCTGAAAGACCTGCTCTCCGGCGGAGAAGACAAGCAGCGGGTGTTTTATCTCGCGCTCGCGCCCGGCCTTTACGGCGCCGTCAGCGCCAATATCGATGCGGCGGGATTGAAGTCGCCCGGCGCGCGCATCGTTCTTGAAAAGCCCATCGGCACGGATCTTCAAAGCGCGCACGCCATCAACGAGGCGGTGGGCGCGGTCTTCGAGGAAGAGTCGATTTTCCGCATCGATCATTATCTGGGCAAGGAGACGGTGCAGAACCTGATCGTGCTGCGTTTCATGAACTCGCTCTTCGAGCCGGTGTGGAACGCCAACGCCATCGATCATATCGAGATCACGGTGGCTGAATCCATCGGCGCGGGCGGGCGGGCCAGCTATTACGACAAGGCCGGGGCTCTGCGCGACATGGTGCAGAACCATCTGTTGCAGCTTTTATGTCTCGTCGCCATGGAGCCGCCGCTCGACCTTTCGCCGGACACGCTGCGCGATGAAAAGATCAAGGTGTTGCGCGCGCTGCGGCCGATCACGAAAGACAATGCGCGCCAGACAACGGTGCGCGGCCAGTACGGCAAGGGCGCCGCGGACAGCGAAGTGGCGCCGGGTTACGCCGAAGAGTTGGGCGCTGAAAGCACGACCGAAACCTTCGTCGCCATCAAAGCCAATATCGACAACTGGCGCTGGAAGGGCATGCCGATTTACCTGCGCACCGGCAAACGCATGAAAGACCGGCGTTCGGAGATTATCATTCAGTTCAAGGAAGTCGCCCACGCGCTCATCAATGACGGCGGGCCCTTGCCGCCGACGCGCATGGTCATCCGGTTGCAGCCCGATGAGGGCGTGCGGTTGTTGCTGGTGACCAAGGATCCCGGGCCGGGCGGCATGCGTCTTCGCTATGTGCCGTTGAACCTTTCTTACGCCGACGCATTCAAGGCGCGCTATCCGGACGCTTATGAGCGGCTCTTGATGGCGGTGGTGCGCGGCGATCTCGCGCTTTTCATGCGGCGCGACGAAGTCGAGGCGGCGTGGCGCTGGGTCGACGGCATTCTTGAGGCGTGGGAGGCCGACGGCACGCCGGCTTACGCATACGCTGCCGGAACGGAAGGCCCGGCTCAGGCGGCGATGATGCTCGACCGGGACGGGCGCGAATGGTTCGAGGGCGTCTGAGGTGAAACGGATCGACTTTGCCTCGCGCGATGACATGGCGGAGCAACTTGCCGGTGATGTTGCAGACCGCTTGCGCCGGGCGCTCGAAGAGCGGGGCGGGGCGGCGATGGCGCTTTCCGGCGGGTCGACGCCGGCGGGCCTTTACGAGGCTTTGTCGAAACGCGATCTCGATTGGGCGAACGTGACGGCGGCCTTGGTGGATGAACGCTGGGTCGCGCCGGGCGAAGAGGGCTCGAATGAAAGTTTCGTGTGCGCCAAGCTGCAACAAAACAGGGCCGCGGATGTTCGCTTTGTGGGGATGTGGTCCGATGCGCCGACCCCGGCGGAAGGCTTGGCCGCGGCGGAAGCCCGCTATGAAACAGTGAAAGGATCTTTCGATGTGGTCGTGCTCGGCATGGGGCCGGACGGGCATACGGCGTCGTGGTTTCCTCATGCGCAGGGCCTCGGTCGTGCGCTTGACGCCGGCGGCGTGCGCCTTGCGGCGGTGAAAGCGCAAAAAAGCGCCGTGACCGGAGAGCATCTCGATCGCATGACGCTGACACTCGGCGCGGTTAGCGAAGCGCATTATATCTGTTTATTGATGACGGGCGTGGAAAAGCGAAGCGTATTCGAGCAGGCGTTAAAAGCCGGGCCGGTCGAAGACATGCCTGTTCGCGCGATTATCCGCATGCGGCCCGATTTGTCTGTATGCTGGGCCCCGTGAAGGGCTTGGCGAAGGAGTTTCTGTGGCGAAACTGAATGACGTTCTGGCGCGGGTGACGGACCGCGTGCGCGAGAAAAGCCGGAAGACGCGCGAGGCGTATCTGAAACAGATGCGCGCGGCCGCCTCGGAAGGCCCGCATCGCTCGCACGTATCGTGTGGAAACCTTGCGCACGCCGCCGCGGCCTGCGGGGCCGATGAAAAACGCGCGCTTGCGAAAGGCGGCGGGCCGAACATCGCCATCGTCACCGCTTATAACGACATGCTTTCCGCGCATCAGCCGCTCGGGGCCTATCCCG